>CAWHOS010000001.1:0-26281 GCA_963831105.1 uncultured Solirubrobacteraceae bacterium
TCGAGGCGGGCGGCGAGACGGTCGCGATCGAGCCGGACGCCGAGGTCGACGGTGACGGCGTCGTCGTGATCGAGCCGGACCTCGAGGACGAGGAGTCCTAAGACGCCCGATAACGCGCCACCACGCCGGTTGGGCGTGGTGGTCGTCCCCACCTTTCGCTACTCTGGATCCACCAGAGAAAGGGGGTGGTCCGAAGTTGAGTGACAGTTATTCCGGGACCCTGGAGGTGTCCGGCCGCTAAGCGACCGGAGCTGGGCCCGCGTAAGCGGAATCCAAACCGAGACACCGTCGGCCACGGTGCTGGTGCTGGTCCCCCCAGCCGTTAGACCGCCGAGGCCGGCATAGTCCAGCGAAGATGTACCGAGGGCGCCGTGTGTCGACACGGCGCCCTCGGTCGTTTGTGACGTTCGCCTGGCAGGCGAAACCCCTATCCAGCGGGGGTCGCGGGCACGCCGCTCCGCTCGCGATCCGGCGTGACCACCGACACCGGCAGCCCCAGCCGCTCGACCTGGTGCGGCAGGTCCCGCCGCAACCACGCCGACACGCGGCGAGGCAGCGTCGAGATGACGATCTCGTCGATGTCCTGCGCCTCGACCGTGCGGCGGATCGCCTCGAGCGGCTCCTCGCCCTCGGCGGCGAGGCCCGTCACCGGGCCGCCGGCCGCCCGCTCGATCAGCGGGACGGCGAGCTCGAGCGTCCAGTCCCCCGAGCCGCCGCTGGCGTCGGGGATCAGCAGCACGAACTCCGTCGGCCGCTCGCGGGCGAGCCGTTGGACCTCCTCGAGCAGGTCGGGCGTCGCCGCGGTGCGGTTGGCGACGACGAGGACACGACGCCTGGAAGCGTTCTCCATCGCTCCTCCTCTCGGACGTGACCGATGGTCCCACCGTCGTGGGCGGCGGGCAAGTTACGTGTGGAGCAGGTACTGCTTCCAGGTCGCCGGGATCGTCGGCGAGGCGAGCTGGATGAAGATGTGCGCGCTCGGCGTGCGGGGCTTCTGCCGCGGGTGCATGTTGATCTGGTGCGGGAGCCGGTCGCCCTTGCGGCGGTTGCACGGCGCGCAGGAGGCGACGATGTTGTCCCAGCCCGAGCCGCCGCCCTTGGAGCGCGGGATCACGTGGTCGACCGTGAGGCTCGTGCGGGCACCGCAGTACTGGCACTCCCAGCCGTCGCGCGCGAACACCGCGCGGCGGGTGATCTTGCGCTTGTGGGTGTCGCGCGGGATGCGGACGTAGGTCACGAGCCGGATGACGACCGGCCGCGGGAACGAGCCCGACGCCCAGTGCAGGTCGCGCGAGCCGACCTCGATCACCTCGGCCTTGCTCTTGAGCAGCAGCACGGTCGCTCGGCGCACGGTGCACACGTTGATCGGCTCGAACGTCGCGTTGAGGACGAGCACACGACCCCCAGACCAACGGCCGCAGCCGTCAGCTTCAGGTCCGTGCCGCTGGGAATCGCTCGGCGGCACGGACCCCAGTGGTGCTGGGGGTACGGCGGCTGTTGCCATCGCTGGCGGAAAGTGTAGCCCAGCGGACCGCCGGAACCCGCCGTCTGGCGCGCCATGCGCCGGGTTCGAGCCGGGCGGGCGGGGGCCGGGTCAGTCGAGCGTGACCGAGCCGACCTCGCCGGCGAGCGCGAGGCGGACGGCCTCGGCCTCCTCCGGCGAGAGCTCGAGCTCGCCCTCGCCCGCGTGCACCTGCTTGCAGTACAGGCGCGCGGTCTCGCGGTTGGCGATCGAGGACAGCACGACGCCGCTGTGGCCGGCGTCGAGCAGCGCGAGCGACGTCGACTGGTGGCCGGACAGCTCCCCGTAGGCGTCGTAGCGCACCAGCGCGCGGTAGGCGATCGCGCCGTCGAGCCGCTCCTCGGCGGCCGCCATGCGCGCGTCGAGCCGCTCGGCCATGCCCTCGACGCGGTCGTGCAGCGCCTCGAAGGCCTGCTGCAGCGAGCTCGCGTGGGCGACCAGGTCGTCGCGGCCGCTCGGGCCGAGCACCGCGCGCTGGTCGGCACGCAGGCGGCGGAGCCGGAAGGCGAGCACGAGCGCCAACACGAGCGCGATCAGCGCGGTGCCGGCGGCGGCCAGCGCGACCAGCCCGGCGGGATCGGTCAGCTCGTCCACGGCGGATGAGTGTACGAGCGCGCGGCCGCGCGCCGAAGGGCGGTCAGCCCTCGTTGAAGATGGCCTGGTACTCGGCCTGGTTGTTGTCGGTCTTCTCCTCGCCCGGCACCGGCGCGACGCGCACGGTGATGGTCACCGCGGCGCCCGTCGGCGGTGCGTCCTCGAGGGCGAGGTTGGCCGTGGCGCTGGCCTGCGGGGCGATCCGGTCGATCGTGTCGCTGAGGTTGATCGGGTCGCCGCTGCCCTCGATCTTCACGGTGACCTTCACGTCGAACTCGTCGTTCTCGCCGCCGTTGGTGAACTTCACGGAGAACGTCGAGTCGGGCGAGTAGGTGAGCTGGTTCGACGCGCCGGGCTGCAGCGTGGTGTCGCCGTAGGAGACCGAGTCGATGTTGGTGCCGTGCAGGCCCGGGCCCGTCGGCTCGTCCTTGTCGCGGCCCGAGCCGGCCGACAGCTGCTGGCCGAGCTTGCCGGCGACGACGTCGGGCTGCAGCCAGTCCAGCGAGGGCAGGAACGCGGACCGCGCGATGTCCTGGCCGCCGATCTCCGCGTCGTCGAGCGCCCCCTTGATCGAGGGGATGACGCGCGTCTCGTAGGCCACGTCTGACGCGAGGAAGACCTGCATCTGGCCCGTGATCGCCTGGATCGCCTCGTCGGCGGCCTCGCCCTCGTCGCCGAGCGCGGTCCGGATCCGCTGGGCGATGAAGTCCAGACCGTCGCGGCGCCATTCGAGCGCCATCAGCAGCGACTGGTGGGCGCCGCGCATCTCGTCGGGGACGTCCAGGCGCTCGGCCTGCGTGAGCTGCTGGTCGGCCGAGACCTTGAAGCTCGAGATCGCGCTCTGCAGGTCCTGCGGCGAGTCGCTGCCGCCGTCGCTGAGCAGCTTGAAGAACTCCGTGCCGATCTGGCTGCTCGACTCCCCGGCGATCGTGGAGACCTCGCGGTTGTAGTCCTTGAGCGAGTTCTCCTTGGCGGAGTTCTGGCAGCTGCGCACCACGAACAACAGCAGCAGGACGATCACGATCAAGCCGATCGCGAGCACCGCCTGGCGGATGCGGATGGTCTGGGTGTCGGCGGAGACGTCCCCACCCGCGGCGCGGCGTGGCCGCGGCGCCCGGCTACGGGGCTCGTCGTCCTCGTCGAAGAAGGACACGTCGGGTCGCAAGTATGACCGGACCCCCGGATGCAAGAAGTCACAGACGGCACGAGCGCCGCGGCAGGGGTGTCGCGGGCGCCGCCGAACCCAGCTTCGATGGAGGCCACGGAGGAGCTCCCCAGCGGGCCGTCGGGCGCCCGGTCCGGAGCGCCCGCGCCCGTTCTGGGGCGCTACCGGCTCGGGGCGCGGCTGGGCTCGGGAGGCTTCGGGACGGTCTACGCGGCGGTCGACGAGCGCCTCGACCGCGACGTCGCCGTCAAGGTGATCCCGGCGGGCGGCGGCTCCTCTCCCGAGCGCGCGTCGCGCGAGGCGCTGGCCGCCGCGCGGCTCGACCACCCCGGGATCGTCGCGGTCTTCGACGCGGGCGAGGACGGCGACGCGCGCTACCTCGTGTCCGAGCTCGTGCGCGGGCGCACGCTCGACAAGCTCGCGGTCGAGGGCGAGCTGTCCGACCGCGACGTGCTGCGGGTCGGCCTCGCGCTCGCCGACGCGCTCGAGCACGCGCACGGCCGCGGCGTCATCCACCGCGACGTCAAGCCCCAGAACGTGATCGTCCCCGACCGCCCGCGCTCCGCCCGCTCGGCGGCGAAGCTGACCGACTTCGGCGTCGCCCACCTGGCGGGCGACGTGCCGCTCACGCGCACCGGAGACGTCGTCGGGACGCTGGCCTACATGGCCCCGGAGCAGGCCGACGGGCACCGCGTCGACGAGCGCGCGGACCTCTACTCGCTGGCGCTCGTGCTCTACGAGGGCCTCGCGGGAGTGAACCCGGTGCGCGCCGGGAGCCCCGCCGCGACCGCGCGCAGGCTCGGCACGGTGCTGCCCCCGCTGGGGCGCAAGCGCAAGGACCTCCCGGCGGAGCTGTGCGCCGCGCTGGACCGCGCGCTGTCGCCGAGGCCGGAGGACCGCGGGACGCTCGCGGAGCTCGCCGACGAGCTGGCGGCCGCGCTGACCCACGTCTCCGACGCGGGCGGCACGATCCTCGCGCACCCGCTCGAGCGCCCGCGCACGCTGGAGCTCCCCTCGCGGGCGGGCCGGGTCGCCGGCGCCGCGGCCGCGGCGGGGCTCGCCGCTGCGGCTTCGACGCTCGTCCCCGGCTCGCCCGTGACCCCGCTCGTCGCGGCGGCGGGCGCCGGGGTGGCGGTCGCCGCCCTGCCGCGCGCCGGCTGGCTGGCGTGCGTCGCCGCGCCTCGCCTTCCTGCTCGCGCCCGACCGCCAGGGCGCCGCGCTCGTGCTGCTCGCGGGCGCGATCCTCTCGGCCGCGCTGGTGCGCGGCTCCGGCCATGCCTGGTCGGTTCCCGCCGCCGCACCGCTGCTGGGGCTGGCGACGCTGGCCTGCGCCTACCCGGCGCTCGCGGGCCGCGCCGGCCGCTGGTGGCAGCGGGCCGGCCTCGGCGCCGCGGGCCTGTGCTGGCTGCTGCTCGCCGAGCCGCTGCTCGGCGGCACGCTGCTCGCCGGCGCCGATCCGCCGGCCGGCTGGGAGGCCGACGCCGGCAGCGCGCTCGACGGCGTGCTGTGGCCGCCGCTCGCCTCCGGGCTCGTCGCCCTCGCGGCCGGCTGGGCGCTGGCGGCCGTGGTCCTGCCCTGGATCGTGCGCGGCCGTTACGCCGGCATGGACTTCGTGGCGGCCTCCGCATGGGCCGCGGGCCTGGGCGCGGGGACCGCGGCGCTCGCCGAGTGGGCGGGCGCGGAGCAGCCGCGCGGCCTCGTCGCCGGGGCGATCGCCGCGGGCGCGCTCGCCTGGCTGCTGCCCCGCCTGCTCCCGCGGGATATCGTGGTCGACCCGCGATGAGCGTTCTGCGCAACCTGGAGTCGAAGCTGGCCGGTCTCGTCGAGGGCACGTTCTCGCGTGCCTTCAAGTCCGAGGTGCGCCCTGTGGAGATCGCGCGCAAGCTCACGCGCGAGATGGAGGAGCACAAGGTCCAGTCGCTCTCGCGCACCTACGCTCCCAACGAGTACGCCGTCTGGCTCTCGCCCGACGACCGCAAGCAGTTCGAGGGCTACGAGCGCGACCTCGCCACGGAGCTCTCGGGCTACCTGCTCGAGCACGCGCGGCGCGAGCGGATCGCCCTGGTCACCTCGCCGAAGATCACCTTCAAGACGGATGACCGGCTGCGGCTGGGCGAGTTCGGCATCCAGGCGCGGCTCGTGCGCCCCGGCGAGGACGACTCGGAGGAGCCGAGCCAGGGCGACGAGGGCCACACGATGGTCTACACGGCCTCCGAGCGGCTCTCGCAGGAGCTGCGCGAGCCCGACCACCGGCGCGGCGCCGCGCGCCTGCGCTACGAGGGCAAGACCGGCGTGCTGCCCTCGGGCGGCGGCGTGATCGGGCGCTCGCGCGACTGCGAGGTCGTGCTCTCCGACCAGAACGTCTCCCGCCGCCACGCCGAGGTGCGCCCGAGCGGCGGCAAGTGGATCGTCAAGGACCTCGGCTCGACCAACGGCGTGAAGGTCAACGGCCGGCGCATCACCGGCCCGCAGTCGCTCGAAGCCCGGCGACACGATCGAGCTCGGCACCTCGACCCTCGGACTTCGACCTGAGGACTGAGACATCGATGGAACTGGATCCCGTCGCCGTCGCGCTCAAGTTCGGCTTCCTCGCCGTGCTCTACCTGTTCCTGCTGTGGATGGCCCGTTCCGCGATGAAGGACCTGCGGCGCGGCGCGGGGTCGGCGCCGGCCGCCTACGCCGACGACGCGACCGGGATGCACGTCGCCTCGGCGGGCCTCGGCGGGGACGGCCCGGGGGGCGAGCCGAAGCTGCGCGTGGAGGCCGCGGCGGGGTTGCGCGCCGGTTCCGCCTACTCTCTTGCGGACGGCGCCGTGCTCGGGAGGGGTGATCAGGCGGACATCCAGCTCCAGGACACGTTCGCGTCGACGCAGCACGCGCGGCTCGCGCCGCACGGGGACGTCATCGTGTTGGAGGATCTGGGTTCGACGAACGGCACGTACCTGAACGAGGAGCCGCTCCGCGGCCCGCAGCCCCTGCACCCGGGGGACCGGATCCGCATCGGTGACTCTTCCTTCACCTTCGAACGCTAGCCATGCTCCGCATCTCCGAACAGTTCCACGCCTCCGATCTCGGCCGCCAACGCCAGGGCAACGAGGACAACTACTTCGTCCGCGCGCCCCTGTTCGTGGTCGCCGACGGCATGGGCGGCGCGCAGGCCGGCGAGGTCGCCTCGGAGATCGCGGTCGACTCGTTCGACGGCGGGCTCGGCAACGGCTCGCCCGCCGACGGCCTGGTGCGCGTCATCCAGGAGGCCAACCGCCGCATCCACGACCGCTCGCGCACCGACGAGCAGGCCGCCGGCATGGGCACGACCTGCACGGCCGCCTACGTCGGCGAGGCCGACGTCACGATCGCCCACGTCGGCGACTCGCGCGCCTACCTCTGGCGCGACGGCGAGCTGACGCGGCTCACGCGCGACCACTCGCTGGTCGGCGAGCTCGTGGCCCGCGGCAAGCTGACCGAGGAGCAGGCGGAGGCCCACCCGCAGCGCTCGGTGATCACGCGCGCGCTCGGCCCGGAGCGCGACGTCCAGGTGGACGTCGAGACGTTCGCCGCGCGCGACGGCGACGTCTACCTGCTCTGCTCGGACGGCCTGACCTCGATGATCCACGAGGTCGGCGTGCGGCCCGTGATGGAGCGGATGACCGAGCTCGACCGCACGGGGCGCGAGCTGATCGCCGCGGCCAACGACGCGGGCGGGCGCGACAACATCACGGTGATCCTGTTCCGCCTCGAGGACGTCGAGGGGGGCGGCGGGGGCGGCGGGACGGGATCCGAGGCGACCGCCAAGCACGAGGACGACGGCGAGACGGGCCAGTACGACACCTTCGAGGGCGAGGCGGTCAGCCCGCGCCAGGGCGCCTCGCGCCCGTACGCCCACACGCGGGTGCGCGACGAGGAGACGATGCGCCCGGAGGAGGTCGCCAATGCCGTGCGCGCCGCCGACGAGCAGGAGGCGGAGTACCGCGCCAGCGGCACGGTCGCGCTGTCGGCGATCGAGCCGCGCGCCCGCGCCGAGCCGGCCGCGGAGCAGGACACCGGTGAGGTGCCGCCGCGCACGGCGGCGCTCCCCGGCGGCGCCTCCTCCACCGGGGCGGCCACCAAGCGCAAGCGCCGGCGGCGCATCCCCGCCGGCCTCGTGGTCGCCGTCGTCCTCCTCGCGATGGTCCTGGGCGGGTTCTGGCTCGCGTCCCAGGCGGTCTACTTCGTCGGCACCGATCCCGACCGCGGCGACACGGTGACGATCTACCGGGGCCTTCCGGTCGACCTCCCGCTCGGACTGAAGCTCTACAGCCGCTACCAGGGCTCGGGCGTGACGCTGCAGTCCGTCCCCGCCTCGCGGCGCAAGACGTTCACGGATCACAAGCTGCGCTCCAAGGACGACGCGGAGAACCTCGTGATCCAGCTCGAACGCGGACAGATCGACTCGTGAGCGAGCGCAACCGCGAGCTGATGGCGCTGATCCCGGCGTCGCTGCTGCTGACCGCCGGCTTCGCGGCGATCTTCATCCAGCAGTCCGAGCAGCTGTCGAACGTCTCGCTGACCTACGGGCTGATCTTCCTGCTGCTGTGCCTCGCCGGGCACATCTTCCTGCGCTTCACGCTCCCGCACGCCGACCCGTACATCTTCCCGCTGGTCAGCGTGCTCGCCTGCTTCGGGCTCGTCGTGATCTACCGGATCGACGACACGCTGGCGCGCGAGCAGGCGCAGTGGTTCGTGGTCGGGCTGATCCTGTTCGCGGGCACGATCCTGCTGCTGCGCGACTTCCGCGTGCTCGAGCGCTACCGCTACACGATCGCGCTCGCCGGGCTGCTGCTGCTCCTGCTGCCGCGCGTGCCCGGCATCGGCCAGCAGGTCAACGGCGCCTACCTCGGCGTCAAGCTCGGGCCGGTCGCCTTCCAGCCGGCGGAGTTCGGGAAGATCGCGATCATCGTCTTCCTGGCGGCCTACCTGCGCGACACGCGCCAGGTGCTCGTCCAGGGCCGCAAGCTGGGGCCGATCACCGTGCCGCAGCTCAAGCACCTCGGGCCGCTGCTCGTGGTCTGGGGCGCGGCGATGTTCATGCTCGTCTTCATCCGCGACCTCGGCTCGTCGCTGATGTACTTCGGCGGCTTCCTGGCGCTGCTCTACGTGGCCACCAACCGGCTCTCGTTCGTGGTGATCGGGATGGGCATGTTCGCCGTCGGCGCGTGGTTCTTCGCCTCCACGGTCAGCCACGTGCAGGACCGCGTCGACATCTGGCTGGACCCGTTCAAGCCGGAGTGGGTCGAGAAGGAGGGCTACCAGCTCGCGCAGTCCGTGTTCGCGCAGGCCGACGGCGGGCTGTTCGGGACGGGCTTCGGGGCCTCGCTGCTGCGCGGGCCGGGCGGGCAGTCGCTGATCCCGGCGCCGCAGACCGACCTGATCTACTCCGTGATCGTCAACGAGGTCGGGCTCGTCGGCGGCTGCGGGCTGCTGCTCGTCTACCTGCTGCTGGTCGAGCGCGGCTTCAAGACCGCGATGATCTCGCCCGACTCGTTCTCCAAGCTGCTGGCCACGGGCCTGACGGCCGTGCTCGCGCTGCAGGTGTTCGTGATCGTCGGCGGCGTCACGCGCGTGATCCCGCTCACCGGCGTCACGCTGCCGTTCGTCTCCTACGGCGGCTCCTCGATCCTGGCCAACTTCGTGCTCGTGGCGCTGCTGCTGCTGGTCTCCGACCGCGCGCGGCGCCCGCAGGGCGCGCAGGTGAGGCGGGGGCTGCGGTGAACGGGTCGATCTCCCGCCTGTTCGGGCTCGTGCTCGTGCTGTTCGCGCTGCTCGTGGCGTTCACGTCGCGCTGGACGGTGTTCGAGGCCGAGGCGCTGCGAGACAACGACAACAACCGCCGCGAGCTGCTCGCCGAGCAGCTGATCAAGCGCGGCCTGATCCGCGCGGACGACGGCAAGGTGCTGGCCCGCAGCCCGTCGCTGCCCGGCAAGCGCTTCGGCCGCCGCTACCCGGCCGGCCCGCTGTTCGCCCACGCCGTCGGCTGCACGTCGATCGACCGCGGCCGCTCCGGGATCGAGGAGTACTACAACGACCCGCTGACCGGCCGCGCGACGGACGCGGTGGACGCCGTGGCGCGCCTGCTGGGCCCGGCGAAGGTGGGCGACGACCTGCGCACGGCCCTGTCGGAGCAGGCCCAGGAGACCGCCACGGACGAGCTCGCGGCGCGCCCCCAGCGCGGCGCCGTCGTCGCGATGGAGCTCAAGACGGGCGCCGTGAAGGTCCTGGCGAGCAAGCCCAGCTTCGACCCCAACGCCGACAACTGCGGGGCCAACCGCAACGTCGCCACCCAGGACCGCTTCCCGCCGGGCTCGACGATGAAGGTCGTCACGGCCGCCGCGGCGCTGGACTCGGGCAAGTACGAGCCGGACTCGCAGGTCGACGGCAGCAACGGCAAGGAGATCTCGGGCGCGCCGCTGGACAACTTCGGCGGCGAGGACTTCGGCCGGATCGACCTCAGGACGGCCCTGACGAACTCGGTCAACACGGTCTGGGCGAGCGTGGCCGAGGACCTCGGCAAGGAGACGATGGCCGAGTACATGGAGAAGTTCGGGTTCTACGAGGACCCGCCCATGGACTACCCCGACGCGCAGATGATCCCCAGCGGCGTCAACAAGGGCGGGCGCCGGCTCGTGCCGCCCACCTCCGATCGCGTCGACATCGGCCGCGTGGCGATCGGCCAGGGCGACCTGGAGGCGACCACGCTGCAGATGGCCAGCGTGGCGCAGACGATCGGCAACGAGGGCGTCCGGATGAAGCCGCGGCTCGTGGCCAAGGTCGTCGACCCCGACGGGCGCACGACCGACGAGCCGCTGCCCGAGGAGGCCGAGCGCGTGGTGTCCGAGGAGACCGCCCGCGAGCTGGGCGACATGATGCGCAACGTCGTCGAGCAGGGCACGGGCACCTCCGCCCGCCTCGAGGGCGTCGACGTGTCGGGCAAGACCGGCACCGCCGAGGTCAACAACAACGACCTCAACGACGCGTGGTTCATCGGCTTCACCGACCGCTTCGCCGTCGCGGTCGTGATCGAGCGCGTCCAAGGCGGGACGGGCGGGGAGCTCGCCGCGCCGATCGCCGCCGAGGTCCTCAAGTCGCTCGGTGAGGACTAGTGGCCCCTCCGGTACGCCCAGACACCGTCGGATCGGCCGCCGATCGCCGCCTGGCGGCGTCCTCGACCATTGAAATCCCGGAGGGATTCCTGCTGGCCTGCGTCCTTGCCAGCCGCCGCCAGCGCCCGCCCGCCGGCGCCTGTGCGCACCGGAGGAACCACTGATGCAGCGCATCGACCGCGACACCATCATCGACGAGCGCTACAAGGTGCTGAACCGGCTCGGCTCCGGCGGGATGGCCGACGTCTACTGCGCCGAGGATCTGCAGCTCGGGCGCAACGTGGCGGTCAAGCTGCTCTACCGCCGCTTCGCCGAGGACTCCGAGTTCGTCGAGCGCTTCCGCCGCGAGGCCTCCAGCGCCGCCGGCCTGCAGCACCCGAACATCGTCGGCGTCTTCGACCGCGGGGAGTGGGACGGCACCTACTACATCGCGATGGAGTACCTGAAGGGGCACACGCTCAAGCAGCTCGTGCGCGACCACGGCGCGATGCCCCCCGACCTGGCCGTCGACATCACGATCCAGGTCCTGCGCGCGGCCAAGTTCGCCCACAAGCGCGGCGTCGTGCACCGCGACATCAAGCCGCACAACGTGATCCTCGACGAGGAGGGGCGCGCGAAGGTCACCGACTTCGGCATCGCCCGCGCCGGCGCGTCGGACATGACGGAGACCGGCTCGATCATGGGCACGGCGCAGTACCTCTCGCCCGAGCAGGCCCAGGGCCAGCCGGTCAGCCCGCGCTCGGACCTCTACTCGATCGGCGTGATGCTCTACGAGCTGCTCACGGGGCAGGTGCCCTTCGACGCGGAGTCGGCGGTGACGATCGCGCTCAAGCACGTCTCCGAGGCGCCCTCGCCGCCCTCGCAGCTCAACCCGGCGGTGCCGCCCGCGCTCGACGCGGTCGTGCTGCGGGCGCTCGAGAAGGACCCCGCGCTCCGGTTCGCCGACGCCGACGAGTTCGCGGCCGCGCTGCTCGAGGCGCGCGAGCGCCCGACCGTGGTGGCCGCCAGGGAGGTCCAGCTCGAGCCGTATCCGATGCCGGGCGAGCCGTTCGTCGAGGAGGAGCGGCGCCGCTCGCGCTGGTGGCTGTGGCTGCTGCTCGCGCTGCTGCTGATCGGCCTCGCGATCGGCGCCTACCTGCTGCTGGCGCCGGAGCGCAAGCCGGTGCCCGACGTGGTCGGCAGCCGCTCCGCAGTGGCCTCCCAGCGGCTCCAGAACGCGGGCTTCGAGGTCAACATCGAGACGGTCCAGTCCGACACGGTGCCCGACGACCGCGTCGCGACGCAGGACCCGCAGCCCGGCGAGGAGGCGAGGGACGGGTCGACCGTGACGATCATCGTCTCCAGCGGGCCCGGGAACGCCACGGTGCCGGGCGTCGCCGGTCGCAAGCAGGACGTCGCGGAGAACATGATGAAGGAGGCCGGCTTCAAGACCGACGCGCGCCGCGAGCCGTCGGACTCGGTCGACGAGGGCCGCGTGATCAGCACCCAGCCGGGCGAGAACACGCAGCTCGAGAAGGGCCGCACGGTCGTGCTCGTGGTCTCCTCGGGTCCCGAGCAGGTGAGCGTGCCCGACGTGGTCGGCGACCGCGAGGACGACGCCCGCAGCGCCCTCGAGGGCGCCGGCCTGCGCGCCGACGTCACCGAGGAGGAGTCCGAGGACGAGGAGCCGGGCACCGTGCTGCGGCAGGACCCGGGCTCCGGCTCCAAGCTCGACAAGGGCGGCACGGTCGACCTCGTCGTGGCCAAGGCGCCTCCCGCCGTCGATGTGCCCGACGTCGTCGACGACGAGCGCGACGCGGCGCAGAAGGCGCTGCGCGATGCGGGCTTCGAGGTGCGGGTACGGGAAGAGACCGTGGACACCCTCGACCAGGACGGCATCGTGATCTCCCAGAACCCCTCCGGCGGCGACCAGCTGCGCAAGGGCTCGCGCGTGACGATCGTGGTCGGCAAGTTCGAGCCGCCCCTGAACCCGGAGCCGACCGCTTCACCCGAGCCCACGACGACCCCCGAGCCGACGCCGTGAAGGTCGCGGTCGTCTGCGGCGGGCGCTCCTCGGAGCACGACGTCTCGCTCAACTCGGGCGCCTCGGTCCGCGAGGGCGTCGCGGCCGCCGGGCACGAGGTGCTCGACGTGCGGATCGCGCGCTCGGGCGCGTGGCAGCACGACGGGGCGAACCTGGCCCTGGAGCCCGGCGCGGGCCTGCTCGGCGCCGACGCAGTCTTCCCGGTGCTGCACGGCCCGTTCGGCGAGGACGGCACCGTCCAGGGCCTGCTCGAGCTGCTCGACGTCCCCTACGTGGGCGCGGGCGTGCTCGCCTCCTCGCTGTGCATGGACAAGGTCGTCTTCAAGGAGGTGCTGGCCGCCTCCGGCGTGCCGCAGGTCGGCTACGCCGCCGTCCGCCAGCCCGAGTGGCAGACCGACCCCAGCGGCGTGCGCGCGCGGCTGGCCGAGCTCGGGCTGCCGCTGTTCGTCAAGCCCGCGCGGCTCGGCTCCTCCGTCGGCATCGTCAAGGTCACGGACGCCGAGGAGATCGACGGCGCGCTGGAGACGGCGTTCGGCCACGACGGGCTCGTGATCGTCGAGGCGTTCTCGGATGGGATCGAGGTCGAGTGCTCCGTGCTCGGCCTGGCCGAGCCGGAGGCGTCGCTGCCGGGCGAGATCGTCCTCAAGGGGGCGGACTGGTACGACTACGCCGCCAAGTACGAGCCGGGCGGGATGGAGCTCGTCGTGCCGGCGCGGATCCCCGAGTCCGTCCAGGAGGAGGTCCGCCGCCTGGCGCGCGACACGTTCGTGCGCGTCGGCTGCGCCGGTCTGGCTCGCGTGGACTTCTTCGTCGAGGGCGAGCGCGTGCTCGTCAACGAGCTCAACACGCTGCCGGGCTTCACGCAGACGAGCGTGTACCCCAAGCTGTGGGAGGCGACCGGCCTCGCGTTCCCCGAGCTCTGCGACCGCCTGCTGCAGACCGCGCTCGACCGCTTCCGCGCCGAGCGCGGCGGCCACGCTTTCTAAGGGGCCTGTCCCTTTATCTTCGGGGCGCGAACAGCGTGATCTCGCTGATCTTGACGCGCTCCTCGCCGGGCGCGAGGCCGGTGATCCACACCAGGTAGTAGCGGTGCCGCCCGCCGTCGAGCCGGAAGCGCTTGCGCTTCTTGTCGACGGTGCCGCCCGCGACCTTCTCCCACCCGTCGATGGCCTTCGGGGGGTTGTTCCCGTCGGCCACGCGGATCTCCGCCTGCCAGCCGGGATCTGGCGTGTCGATGGCGATCGAGCGGGCGTCGACGCCGGGGTCGGCGTCGACGTAGATGCCGACGCCGTCCTTGCCGAGCTGGCCGGCGCTGTAGCCCTCGGTCGTCCAGTCCGTGCCGGGCTCCTTGTCGACCGCCAGCGGGGCCTCGCCGTCGTGCTCCTCATCGTCGCCGGCCGGGTCGAACGCCGTCGCGGAGGTGCGCTTGACCGACACGACGCGGGTGCCGGGCTCGGGCTTGACCGTGCCCTGGCCCGTGCCGCGCTGGGTGCGGTCGACGCCCTCCTTGAGCAGCACGATCCCGAGCGCCGCGGCGGCGGCGATCATCGCCACGATCGCGACGATCGGAAGCCGGCGGCGCATCCGCAGCGGCAGCCGGCGGCGGGCGCTGTCGGGCAGCGTGCGCAGCACGGCGGTCGCCTCGCCGGTCGAGCGGCCCGTGCGGTTGAGCTCGCGCGCGAGCGCCTCCTCGAGGTCGGCCTGCAGGCTCAGCGCGTCCGGGTAGCGCTTGCGCAGGTCCTTGTCCGTCATCCGGTCGAGGATCGCCGCCAGGCCCGCGGAGACCTGCGGGCGGCGCTTGGAGACGTCGGGCAGGTCCTCGCGGACGTGCTTCATCGCCACGGAGACCTGGTTCTCGCCGTGGAAGGGGACGTCGCCCGTGAGCATCTCGTAGAGCACGACGCCGAGCGAGTAGATGTCCGACTGGCCGTTGACGTCGTGGCCGAGCGCCTGCTCGGGCGAGACGTAGTCCGTGGTGCCGAGCACGCGGCCCTCGGCGGTCAGGCCGCTGTCGTCCATCGAGCGGGCGATGCCGAAGTCGGTGACCTTGGCCGAGCCCTCCTCGTCGACGAGGACGTTCTGCGGCTTGACGTCGCGGTGCACGATGCCGCGCCCGTGGGCGGCGCCGAGCGCGCGGGCGATCTCGATCGCGTAGGCGATCGCCTCGTCGATCGGCAGGCGCCCGAGCCGGCGGATCCGGTCCTTGAGCGTCTCGCCCTCGACGTACTCGAAGACGATGTAGGGGCGCCCGTCCTCCTCGCCCGCGTCGATCACCCCGACGATGTGCGGGTGCGAGAGCTGCGCGACGGCGCGCGCCTCGCGGCGGAAGCGCTCGAGCTGGTCGGTCTCGGCCGCGATCTCGCGGTGCATGAGCTTGATCGCGACTCGGCGCTCGAGCGTGGAGTCGAAGGCGCGGTAGACCGTCGACATGCCGCCCGAGCCCACCTGGGCATCGAGCCGGTAGCGGCCGTTCAGCAGGGTGCCCACGAGTGCGCTCATGCTCCGGTCCCCATTGTGGCTGAGGATTCAACCTCTGTGGGGCCGCCCCTCTAAGCGCGGGCCGTTTGCAGACCGCGTCCCGCGAGCTGGTCGCGCAGCCGCAGCAGGGCGAGGTCCTTGGCCTTGGCCTCGAGCATCACGTCGAAGTCGTGGCCGGCGGCGGTCTCGCGCAGGAAGTGCTCGAACGCGATCGGGTCGATCACGTCGGCGTGGGCGCGCAGCTGCGGCAGCACCCAGGAGCGCTCGACGCGCCGCCCGACGCGCTTCTTGCGCTCCTCCATCGCGGTCTTGGGCGAGGAGAAGTGGATCTTCGGCGTCACGCCGGCCGGCCAGGTGGCGAGGGCGGCCTCGAGCGCCTCGCGGTCCGGGATCCCGTCCGGGTCGTTGCAGTGGTGGTGCAGGATGTCCCAGACGACCCGCAGGCCGGTGCGCTCGTGCAGGGCGAGCACGTGTCCGAGCGCGTACGTGCGGTCGTCGTTCTCGATCACCAGCCGGGCGCGGGCGCGCTCCGAGAGCCGCTCGAAGCCGGCCAGGAAGCGGTCCATCCCCGCGTCGTGGCCGCCCGCCGCGCCGCCCACGTGCAGCACGACCACGGCCTCGGGCCCGAGGTCCATCGCGTCGAGCAGGCGCGCCTGCAGCTCGAGGTCGCGGATCGCGCCCTCGCGCACGGCCGCGTCCTCGGAGTTGAGGACGACGTACTGCCCGGGGTGGGTCGAGAGCCGGACGTCGAGCTCGCGCGCCCGCTCGCCGATGGCGGCGAGCGGCTCGAGCGACTCCTCGACCTGACGGTGGAAGCGCGGCAGGTCCGGGTGCGTCGCGTAGGGGGCCAGCGACGCGGTCATGCGGTACATGCCGATCTCGTTGCGCCCGAGGTAGTCGAGCACGCCGTGCAGCGCCTCGATCGAGGTGCGCAGGTGGGGGCCGGACTGCCAGCGCCGCGCGTCGTGCGCCGGCAGTCCGCCCTCGCCGAGGACCTTGACCGCGAATCCGAGCCTCACGCCGAGGCTACGGGCGCGCGGCGGTTACGGATTGATCGCCTTGCCCGACCAGGTGCGCCAGTCGTCGCCGTCGTCGTCGCCCTCGTCGTCGGTCGCGGGGAGCGGCTGCTCCTCCGTCGGCGGCGTGGGGTCCGACGAGCTCGGCTCGGCGGGCGCGGGCTCGGTGGGCTCGGGCTCCGGCGGCTGCCAGCCCCCGGTCTGCGGCGCGGCCGGGGTGACCTGCTCCTCCTCGGGCGGCTCGCTCGGGCCCGCCTCGGGCGGCTCGGGGTCCGTCGCCGGCACCCCGGGGGTCTCGGAGACGGGCTCGTCGGTCGTGCCGTCGCCGAACGGGATCTGGCCCTGCGGCTCCGACAGGAGGTCGGACTGCTCCTCGGGAGGCGGCTCCGCGGCGAGCGGCTCGGGCTCCGAGGCGGCAGCGGGCTCCGCCGCAGCGGGCTCGGCGAACGGCTCGGGCTCCGGGGCGAGCGGCTCCGGCGCGGTCGCGGGCTCGGCGGCCAGGGGGTCAGGCTCGGGCGTGGGCTCTGCGGCCAGGGGCTCGGGCTCGGGCGTGGGCTCGGCGGCCGCCGGGGCGGCGAACGGCTCTGGCGTGGGCTCCGCGGCGAGCGGCTCCGGCTCCGGCGCCAGCGGCTCGGGCGCGATCGGCTCTGGCGTGGGCTCCGCGGCAAGCGGCTCGGCCTCAGGCTCGGGCTCGGGGGTGGGCTCCGCGGCGAGCGGCTCGGGGGTGGGCTCCGCGGCGAGCGGCTCGGCCTCAGGCTCCGGCGTGGGCTCCGGGGCGGCGACCTCGACGGGCGGCTCCGGCACGGGCTGCGGGGCGACGGCCTCGGGCTCGGGCTCGGAGACGAGCGGCTCGGTCTGCTCTCCGGCGAACGGCTGGGCGGCCTCCTCGATCGCGTCCTCGATCTGACGCTCGTAGTCGCTGGAGCCCTCCGCGTCGGTGTTGGCGGCGTCGACCAGCGCGGCCTCGGCCTGCTCCTGGCCCTCCGAGGAGCCCTCGCCGGCCTCGACCAGCGGGCGGTCGGCCTCGGGGGCGTCGAGGCCCGGGTCCTGGACGGCGGCGTAGTCGGAGACCTGACCGCCGATGTTGGCGGCCTCGGCCGCGGCGGCGGCCTCTTCGGCCGCCTCGTCGATCGCGCCGTCCTCGTCGCGGACGAAGGGCTCGGGCGCCGGGACCGGGGTCGCGGTGTTCTCGGGCGGACCCGGGGCGTCGTAGTTGGCCGGGGCGGGAGCGGGCGCAGGGGTCCAGGACGGCTCGGGCGCGCGCTGGCCCTGGCCGAGCAGGCCGGTGACCTTGTCGCGCTTGAGCAGCACGCCGGCCGCCACGGCTGCCGCGCCCATCAGCAGCGCCGCCTTCCCGAACTTCCCTCGTCTGGCCATTGGATCGTGCTCCCTCGGATTCGCTCGAAGAGTCCTTCCCCCGAACCGTACCCGGCGCGGGCCGCCGGGCACTCTTCCTAGGACGTCTGCTCGGCGGGCTTGGGGAGCTCGGCCGACGCGGAGTCCGCGGCGGCGCGGTTCTCGTCGCGCACGGCGGTGTAGATCTCCTCGCGGTACACGGGGACGGAGCGCGGGGCGCGGATGCCGACCCGGACGGAGTTGCCGACGATCTCCATGATCTCGACGACGATGTCGTCGCCGACCATGATGCGCTCGCCTGCGCGGCGGGTGATGATGAGCACTGTGCTTCCTCCTTGGAAAAAGTGCTGTGAACAGGGTGTACGGCGTGCGGGGGCGGCTTACGCCGCCGCCTCGACCGCGTCGCCGGCGAACAACGGGGCGCGCACGGGGGCGTCGCTCACCTCGTTGATCACCTGGTGGCCGCGGCCTTCTGCGATCACAATCGGCGCGCGGAGGTTCGCACTGAAGTCCTCGGGCGAGGAACCGGTGCGGACCGTCACCCAGACGTCGGGGTTCTCGACGCCCACGCGCTCGGTGTCGGCGTCGGACAGCTCGACCTCGTAGTCGGCGAAGAAGAGCCACGGGTTGGTGACGGGGAGCGCCAGCGAGGCGTCCTCGACCGAGTGCAGCCAGTGGAAGGCGCCGTCGGCGTCGGCGGAGACGAGCGCGAAGCGGCTGCCGCCCAGGCCGATCAGACCGGCCGGGAACTCGATCACCGCGTCGGCGGCGATCTCGACCGTGCCGAAGCGCGAGCTCTCGAAGGTCAGGGTGGGCATTGGGACTCCTTGGGGGACGGGTTCAGCGGAGGAAGTCGAGGAGCGAGGCCTGGACGAGGCTCGCCCCCGCGCGCAGGGCGGACTGGTATGCCGCCTGCTGGGAGTTGAAGTCGATGATCGTCTTGGCGATGTCGGCGTCCTCGGTCTGGGACAGCTGCTTGACCGTGGACTCCTCGGCCTCGGCCAGTCGCGAGAGTGCGGACTCGAGGCGGTTCGTGCGGGCGCCGTTGCGGGCGCGGACGTCGAGCAGGGTGTCGAGGTTGTCGTCGAGGCGGCCCAGCTCGGTGTCGCGCAGGGCCGCGGCGTCGTCGGCGCGCAGGGCGACGACGGCGTCGCGGAGGTTGTCGAGCAGCTTGCCGTCGCCGGCCGCCTGGCCGTCGCCGAGGAACTCGCGCGCGACGGTGTTGATCGGCATCGTCACGCCGGGCCCGATCTCGCGCAGCACGCCGGGGACGAGCGGGTCCAGCCCGGCCTCGTCGCCCGCATAGGCGTCGACGGGGCCCTGCTGGTAGGGCAGGGTGTCGGTCTTGGAGCCCGAGAAGAGGGCGCTGCCGCGATAGGTGGCGTTGGCGTTCTGCTTGACCGACTCGATGATCTGCTCGAGCTCGGTGGCGATCGAGTTGCGGTCGGCCGCGTCGGCGGAGTCGGTCGAGCCGCGCACGATCAGCTCGCGGGCGCGGTGGACGAGGTCGGTGATCTGGCCCAGCGACTGCTCCGTCGCCTCCTGCCAGCCCGTCGCGTCCTCGGCGTTGCGCTGCTGCTGGCGGGTGGCCGCCAGCGCCTGGCGCAGGGCCATCGCGCGCGAGGCGTCGAACGGGTCGTCGGACGGGCGCGAGATCTCCTTGTTGGAGGCGATCTTGGACTGCGTCTTCGAGAGCCGCGTGCTGACCGCGTTGAGGTCGGCCAGGACGTTGCGCTGCATCATCCCGTGGGTGATCCGGTTGCTCATCAGAGACCGACCCGGCCCGTGCGGTTGATCAGGACGTCCAGCATCTCGTCCATCGTGCTCATGGCGCGGGCCGAGGCCTGGTAGGAGCGCTGGAAGCGCACCAGGTTGCTCATCTCCTCGTCCATCGAGACGCCGGCGACGCTCTGGCGGCGGTCCTCGACCGCGTCGGTCAGCGCCCGGGCGTTGGAGGTCTGGCGGATGGCCTCGCGGACGTCGGCGCCGACGCGCGCGACGAAGGCGCGGTAGGCACCGTCGACGGCGGCGCCGTCGCGCAGGGCGGCGACCTTCAGGGCGACATCGTTGGCGCCCGCCCCGGTCGTGCCGGCGGTGATCGAGGACGGCGAGGCCACGAGCGCGGGGTTCACGCGCAGGCCGCCGGCGTTGGAGGCGGTGGCCGTCTCGAGGAAGGTGCCGCCGTAGGCGCCGTTGACGGCGGTGATCAGCGAGCCGGCGACGGCATCGAGCGCGGACTTGTACTGGTCCAGCGTGCCGCCGGGCTTGGCGACGTCCAGCAGCGCGCCGAGGCGGCCGCCGGGCGCCCAGGCGTCGCCCGCGGGGGCGCCGGCCCAGGTGGCGCTGGCGCCGTCGACGATCTCGTAGGTGGTCGCCGGGGTGGCGGCGTCGACGAAGGACACCTTGACCGCGCCGGTCGTGCCGATCTGCTCGACGGAGATCTGCCCGAACTGGGCGAGCTGGTCGAGCAGCAGGTCGCGGCGGTCGAGCAGGTCGTTGGGCGCGTCGCCCGCCGTCATCTGGCGCTTGATCGTGTCGTTGAGGGTCGCGATCTCCTTGGCGAGCTGGGCGATCTCGCCGCCCGGGTCGCCGGCGCTCGCGGGCCGCGCGAGGTCCTGGTACTCGGCCATCGCCTGCGTGCCGACCGTGGTCAGCTGGTCGTAGACGGTGCGGAAGGAGTCGCCCAGCGCCGCGCCCTGCTCGAGCAGCGCCTGGCGCGCGGCCGGGTCGCTCGGGGCGTTCGCGAGGTCAGACCATGCGTCCCAGAACTCGGCGAGCTGGGCGTTGATGCCGTTGTCGCCGGGCTCCTGGAGGGCCAGCTCGGCGCGGTCGAGCGCCTGCGAGCGGGCCTCCCAGCTGCCGAGGTTGGTGGCCTGGCCGCGGTACTGGAGGTCGAGGAAGCCGTCGCGCACGCGGCGGTAGTTCTGGACGTCGACGCCGGAGCCGAGGCTGGCGAGGCCGCCGTTCTCGGTGCCGCCCGCCGGGATCACGTGCGCGGGCGAGGCGACGAGGTTGACCTCTTGGCGCGAGTAGCCCTGCGTCGAGGCGTTGGCGATGTTGTGCCCGGCCGTGTCGAGCATCCGCTGCTGGGCGAGCAGCCCGCGCAGCGAGGTCTGGAGGCCGTAGAAGGAGGAGATCGGCATCGGCTAGGCCCGCAGGTCCAGGATGGACTTGGATCCCCACCCACCCGGCGCCGGCGTGCCCGCCGAGCCGCTCGGGTTGTAGCCCGGCTCGGCGTCGTTGCCGATCAGCCGCGTGAGGTGCGAGAGGAAGGCGAGCTCCTGGCGCATCAGCGCGCGGTTGATGCCGTGCTCGCGGGCGATCTCGGCGAGCAGGCCGCGCAGCTCGGCGGAGCGCTCGCGGGCCATGTCGGCCGCGCCCGGGGTGACGAGCAGGCACAGCCGCTCCAGCGTGACCTCCGTGGCGGGGACGCCGAGCGCGGCGCCGGCGCGCTGCAGCACGCCCGCCCGCTCCTGCTCGAGCGCGCCGCGGCGGCCCATCTCGGTCTGGATCCCGGCGAGCTTCGCGAGCACGCCTTCGACGTCGCGCGAGCGGATCGCGCCGCCCTGGTCGAGCACGAGCGCGAGCAGCCGGCGCGCGGACGCGAGCTGGGTGTCGAGGTGCGCGAGCAGCTCGGCCTCGAGCATCGTGCTCATGCGCGGTCCTTCAGCGCCCGGTAGAGGTTCGTGGCCAGGCCGAGGCCGCCGTTGGCGACCAGGCCGGAGGAGAGCGCGTCCTGCACGGGCGCGGCGTACGGGCCCTGCGAGAGCGGGCCGTCGGCGGCCATCGACTTGACGAGCTGGCCGAGCAGCACCTGCTCGAAGCCCAGCGCGGCCTTGTAGGCCTCCTTGTCCTTCGCCGTGCCGTTGCGCACTGCGGCGGGCAGCGCGGCCTCGGAGACCTGCGGCAGGGCCGAGAGCCCGGAGATGCTCATCGCTTCACCCCGTTGGCGATCTCCCACATCTGATCGGCCGTGTGGATCGCCTTCGAGGCGAGCTCGAACGCGCGCTGGGACTCGATCATCGCGACCATCGCGGTGGCCATGTCGACGTTGGAGGCCTCGAGCGCGCCCTGGGTGAGCTTGGTCGCGCGCGGCGCGGCGCCGGCCGGGCCGGAGGCGGCGGAGGTCTCGAAGGCGTTGTCGCCGATCGGCGTCAGCGCCTGCGGGGCGCGCACGGTCACGAGCGCGAGCTTCCCGACCCGGCGGCCGTCAGCGGTGACCGTTCCGTCACCGGCGATCGCGATCTGGTCCTCGGGCGTGCCCTTGGGGACCGTGATCGCCGGCTGGACCAGCGCGCCGGTGTTGGTGGCCAGGCGGCCGAGGCCGTCGATCTGGAGGTTGCCGTCGCGCGTGAGCGCCTGGCGGCCGTCGGGCAGCTTGACGCGCAGGAAGCCCTCGCCCTGGATGGCGACGTCGAGCGAGCGGTCGGTGCGCTGCAGGCCGCCCTGGCCGAACGACTTGCCGGCGTCGACGGCGGCCGCGCCGTGGCCCGTGCGCACGCCGTCGGCGGCGGGGCGGCCGGCCTGCTCGTACATCAGGTCGCGGAAGCCGACGCGGCCGTGCTTGTAGCCGGTCGTGTTCGCGTTCGCCAGGTCGTTGGCGACGGAGTCGAGGCGCTGCTGCTGGGCGGCCATGCCGGACGCCGCGGAGTTGAGTCCTTCGAGCATGCCCCCGGGTACTCGGCCCGAGCCCTGCGAACTTGAACCCTCGACCACGCTGAACGGGGTCAGACCCCGTCGAGGTAGGTTGAGGGTTGCTAGCCGCCGGAGACGGCGCCGACCTGCGTCGCCGCCTTGCCGAGCGTCTCGTCGATCGTCTGGATGACCTTCTGGCCCGCCTCGAAGGCGCGCATGGAGGCGATCATGTCGACCATCGAGCGCGCGGCGTCGGCGCCGGAGGCCTCGAGCGCGCCGGCGCGGACCTGACCGGCGGCGGCGCCTGCCGGCGTGCCGGTGACGAGCGAGTCGCCGTCCTTGCGCGGGGTGCGCAGGTTGACGACCTCGAGCCGGCGCGGGTCGACGCGGCCGTCGGATCCGACGGTCACGGGGCGGCCGCCGCGGCCCAGCACGGGGTCGCCCTGGGCGGTGACGAGCCGGCCCTGCGCGTCGGCCGTGAACTGGCCGTTGCGCGTGTAGCGGGTGCCGCGGCTCGTCTGGACGGCGAAGAAGCCCTCGCCGACGATCGCGAAGTCCAGCGGCTCGCCGGTGTCCTTGGCGGGCTTGGGGGTGAAGTCGGTCTCGACCGCCGACACCTGCACGGCGGTGCCCTGCGCGCCGACGGTGGCGCCGGTGGCGCTGTTGGCGAGCAGCAGCTCGCCGAAGCCGGCCTGCGACGTGCGGTCGGCCTTGTAGCCGGGGGTCGCGGCGTTGGCCAGGTCGTTGGCGATCTGGTCCTGGCGGACCTGCTCGGCGAGCATGCCCGACGCGGCGATATAGAGCCCACGCTCCATCGGGTGGAGTGATCGGCCGGCGGGCGTCATCCTTGACCGCGATGGTGGATCCCGTCGTGTCGGTCGCCACGGCGCTGCTGCGCGCTCAGCTGCCCGAGGTCACGCTCCGCGAGGGCGCGTCGGTGACGGCGCGCGTGGCCTCGCGCGGCGAGGGCCACGGCGTGCTCGTGCTGGCGGGGATCCCCCTCACCGCGCAGCTGCCGGACGGCGTCGAGTCCGGCGCGACGCTGAAGCTCCGCATCGAGGAGGTGAGCCCGGAGCGGGTCGTCCTGCGGATGGAAGGGCAGCCCGTCGCCTCGCTCGCCGCCGGCCACGCTCCGCCGCGCGCCGACGCTCCGCGCCTGGCCGTCGGGGAGCCGCCGCGCCGCACGCCCTCGGGCGAAGAGGGAGGCGCGAGCGTCTCACTGGCGTTCCACTCGCCGGCGCTCGGCCGGCTCGACCTCCGGATCGACCTCGCCTCGGGCGCCGTGCAGGTCGGCGTCGAGGCGCCCGCCGGCCGCGCGTTCGACGCCGCTGAAGGCGGCGCCGAGCGCCTGCGCGCCACCTTGGTGGAAACCCTCGACCGGCCCGCGTCCGTGCGCGTCACTCCCCGGCGCGAACCCCTGGACGTCTATGCCTGACGAGCGCCGCGAGGTCACGGCGGCCCTGCGCTACACGGGCAGCGGCGCGCCCAAGGTGGTCGCGGCCGGCCGCGGGCACGTGGCGGAAACGATCCTCGCGCGCGCACGCGAGGCGGGGGTGCCCGTCCACCGGGACCCGGAGCTGGCCGACACGCTGGCCGCGCTGGCGCTCGGCGACGAGGTCCCGGAGGAGCTGTGGACGGCGGTCGCCCAGGTGCTCGCCTGGGCCTACGGGCTCGATGGGGGAGGCAATTACCCCAGATAGGTGATGCGGACCCTGGGGTGGTGGCCCGATACACAGCTTGTCCGTCAGTCCGCCCCTTCAAGGAGCAAGCCGTCCCCATGAAGTCGCAGTCGAGCAGCACCAGCCGTAAGCGGATCTCCTCGGAGGACGCTCTCGCCCTGTGGCGCGAGTACAAGGCAACGAACGACGTGCAGGTCCGCAATCGTCTCGTCATGACGTACGCGCCGCTCGTCAAGTACATCGTCTTCAAGAAGGTCCGCGAGCTGCCCGCCCGCTGCGAGGTCGAGGACTTCATCTCCTGCGGTCTCGAGGCCCTGATCGCCTCGATCGATCGCTACGACCCGGAGAAGGGCGCCACGCTCGAGCAGTTCGCCTGGACCCGCATCCACGGCGCCGTGCTCGACGAGCTCCGCCGCCAGGACTGGGCCCCGCGCTCGCTGCGCCGCTGGGAGCGCGACATCGCCCGCGCCCGTGAGCAGTTCACCGGCATCCATGGCCGCCGCCCCTCGCGCGAGGAGCTCGCCGACTCGCTCTCGATCACCGTCGAGGACCTCCGCCGCCGCGAGGACGACATCGCCGTCTCCGACGTCACGTCGCTCAACACGCTGGTGATCTCCGACGACGAGACCACGGTCGAGCGCATCGACACGCTGGCCGGCGGCGAGATCGACGGCGACCCGGAGCACTCCGCGATGTCGACGGAGGCCAAGCACAAGTTCCGCCGCGCCTTCGAGACCCTGCCCAAGCGCGAGCGCGAGGTCGCCGTGCTGCTGTACGTCAAGAACCTCACCCTGCGCGAGATCGGCGAGATCCTCGGCGTCTCCGAGAGCCGCGTCTGCCAGATCCACTCGCAGCTCAAGCGCACCCTGAAGGCGCAGCTGTCCGAGGACGCGCTGCTCTTCTCCGCCGTCGGCTGAGCGCCGGCGGCACCGCCGCCCGAGCGGCCGGCGAGAAATCTTTCCTCAAGTTCTGGCGGGGGCTTCCGATCAAGCAGTCCATATGGATCTGCGGATCGGTCATCTCAACTTCACGGCCCCGCCCGCCGCGCCCAAGCGCGCGGCCGCGGATCCCGCTGCGTCGCAGTTCTCGCTGCCGCGCGCGGACACGGCTGAGATCGGCGGCGTCCCCGCGACGCCGCCGCCCGACGCCCTGCGCGAGGTGGACCGCGCGGCCGCCCGCGCCGACGAGCTGTGGCGCGACAAGCGCGAGCTGCACTTCGCCATGGACGAGGACTCCGGGCGCGTGATCGTCCAGGTCCGCGACCTCGAGGGCCGCGTGATCCGCACGATCCCGCCGTCCGAGGCGCTCGACGTCCTGTCGGGCCGGCCGCTCTAGCGCATGTCGCTCGGCGGCCTCTCGGGTCTGGCCTCCGGCGTCGACACGTCGTCGATCGTCGACCAGCTGATCAGCATCGAGCGGCAGTCGAACGCGCGCCTCGGGCTGCGCAAGTCCAACGTCCAGGCGCGCCAGACGGCGCTCAAGGACATCGCGACCAAGCTCAACGCGCTCAAGAGCGCCGCGCAGGAGCTCGCCGCCTCGGGCACCTGGACGACGAAGCAGGCCGTCGAGTCCGCCGACCCGACGAAGGTCTCCGCCGTGCTCACCGGCGGCGCCGGCATCGGCGGCAGCACGATCGCGATCGACCGCCTCGCCTCCTCGTCCCAGCGCGGGTACGCGTGGGTCCCGGACGCCACTGCGCGCACCCTCACCGTCGGCTACGCCAACGACGCGGCGTCGAGCGTGACGATCCAGGTCAAGGCCAACGCCACCGCCGCGGAGGTCGCCTCCGCGATCAACGCCTCGACCAGCGCGCCCGTCGTCGCCGCGGTCGTCAAGGACGGCTCGGGCAACGAGCGACTCGTCCTCAACGCGCGCAAGACGGGCCACGACAGCGCCTTCACCGTCACCACCACGGGCCTGGCCGCCGGCCAGATGACCGAGGACGAGACGTACCTCAAGGCGGGCGCGACGCTCGACGCCCAGTACCGGCTCAACGGCTCCGCGACCGTATTCACGTCGCAGTCGAACACGCTCGAGAACGCGATCCCCGGCCTCAAGCTCCAGCTCAAGGGCGTCGCCGACTTCACGGGCATCACCGTCGGCACGCCGGCGACCGACACCGAGGCGATGAAGACCAAGGTGAAGGCGTTCGTCGACGCCTACAACGCGGTCGTCACGACCACGCGCGCGAAGGTCACGGAGAAGTCCGTCGCCGGCGCGACCACGACGACCGACGCGGCCAAGGGCGCCCTGTTCGGCGACACCGGGCTGCTGAGCATGCTCTCCTCGCTGCGCGTGCGCATGGGCGAGCGCGTGAGCGGCATGGCCGGGCTCGACGACCTCTCCGACATCGGCATCGCCGTGCCGAAGTCCAGCGGCGCGACCTCCCAGGACGCCAAGGAGGGCAAGCTCGCGATCGACGACGCCAAGCTCAGCGCCGCCCTCGCGGCCGACCCGGACAAGGTCCGCAAGCTGTTCGAGGGCTTCTCGACCGGCCTGGAGACCTTCATCAAGAGCCAAACCGGCACGTCCGGCGTGCTCGACCAGCGCGACAAGTCGGCCGACGCCGAGATCAAGCGCATCACCGCCCAGGCCGATCTCGCCGAGACGCGCCTGCAGGCCAAGGAGAAGCGCCTCAAGGCCCAGTTCGCGGCCATGGAGACGGCGCTGCTCAACT
>CAWHOS010000002.1:0-114792 GCA_963831105.1 uncultured Solirubrobacteraceae bacterium
TCGGCGACTCGGATCGCGTTGGCCACGATCGTCAGGGCCGGGTTTACGCTGCCGTTGGTGGGGTGCAAGGGAGGAGTCGCAGACCACCACGCCCCTGCTGCCCCACAGCCGTCCATAACGGTCGGTGGCGCCAGTGGCCGGGTCGTCACTCATTCGCGCCGTGCCGCAGGAGTGTTCGCCGGCCGCTGAGGCGGTTGCCCGGCCGCGCTGGCGGTGGATGTCCCGCGCGCCGGCGGCACGGAGCCAGCGAGTTCCGTAGTCGGCCAGGCCAGCCTCGACCTCGAGTGAAGCCGGGTGGGCGCTCTTGCGCAGGCGCGCTCCGCGCTTGCCCCATCGGTCGAGAACCCGAGCGAGGGTGACACCAGAGGTCGCACCCGGGACCTCCTGCCCCATCCCGAACACGCCGAAGCCGTACGGCCTCCGGGCCCGCATCCAGTGCTTGTGATCGGCGCCCCAGCGAGGAACGCCGCTGGTGGGATCCATGGCCGAAGTCAACGGGAGCACACTCATCAGATCGACGATCACGCCGCCGCCCCAGGGGATCGAGTGGGCGTGTACGTGGTCCAGGGTGGCAATCGAATGGCCGGGGCCCAACCCGTTCTTCATCGGTTCGTCGACCTCGCAGCGGAGGCTGACGAAACGATGATCATGAAGGTGCCGGCCGAGTTGATCGTTACCGAGTCCGCTGGCGAGCAGCAGCCGCGCCGACTCGACAGCTCCGGCGGCGACGACGACGACGTCGGCGCGCACCGTGCGCAACACGGGTTCGCTGGAGCAGTCGGTCATCACATCGACCGAGGGGCCACCCTGTCCATCACGAATGGCGATGGCCTCGGCGTCGAAGACGAGAACGGCGTTGCCGGTGGCCAGAGCACGCGGGAGAAAGGTGTTGTGAGCGCCGTTCTTGGCGTCCACCGGGCAGGCGTGCCCGACGCATGACGAGCAGCGCACGCAAGCGGCACGGCCGGCCGCGGGCACACTGTTGATCGCCAACGGGATCGGGCCCCAGGTCCATCCCAGCCGCTCGGCGGCGCCCGCCAAAAGTTCGCGCGCGGGCTCGGTACCCATCGCCGGCATCGGATAACCCTTCGACCGCGGCGTCCGTGCGGTCAGGGCACCCTGTTCACCAGCGACCCCGAGCTCCCATTCGGCGCGGGTGTAGTAGGGCTCCAGTTCGTCGTAGTCGATCGGCCAATTGGCCAGCGTCGCCCCCTCCGGATTGCCGTACACGCTGGCCATGTCGAAGTCTTCGGGGAAGAACCTCCACGCCATTCCTTGCCAGAGCCGGGTGCCGCCGCCGAAGGCGTAGGCGTTCAAGCCGTACGCCCAGGCATCTCCGTCTCCATCCACAAGCCGCTCACGCTCGCGCCCGTGATCGGCATCCTGCACCGAGATCCGCGGATGGTCACGTCCCGGACCCGCCACGGAGTTGTAGACAGCGTTGCGCTTTCCGTGCAGATGGTCACCCCGCAGCTGGGCGTTCGACAGGGCACGGGCGCGCTCGACGACCAGCACGCTGTGTCCAGCCAAGGCAAGGGTCTGCGCTGCCACACCTCCACCCGGACCGGAGCCGATCACGATCGCGTCGTAGTGAGCACGGAGACGACTCGGCGGGGTCGTCGCCGGCAACTCTGGCTCGACCGGCGTCACCCCGTCGGGAACCTCACGAAAGCCGATCATGGAGAGGCCGGCCGGCCACGACCGGTCGTGAGCCCGATAGGCTGCGCTGTGCCGGGACGCGTAGAAGCCTTCCCAACAGAGTCGGAGCAGTCCAGCGAAGTCGGCACCGAGAGTCTGCTGCTCGGAGATCTCCCGCAGAACACGGTCCTGCTCGTCGGTCTCCGCCACCGCAAAGCCTCGCCGCTTGAGCTCATCGACAAGCCGTTCCATGGCCTCGAGAGCCCAACGCAGCTCGGTGCCGCACTCGGCCAGGTATTCTCCGACGCCACCCTCCCAGCCCCCGGGCCATTCGTCGGTCGGGATGACCCGATCGACCGCCACTCGCAGCTCGGCAGATCCGATGACCTCGAGCCACCGTTGCGGTGCGCTGGACACGCCTTCAGCGCCAGACCATCTGTCCCTCCCGTGTCATCGCCCCGAAGTATCGGTCAGCTTGGCGGGCGGCGGGGCCGTCGAGGAACGGATGATGAGTTCGGTGGCCAGCTCGACCTGGCGGCCCTGGGGCTCACGCCTATCGATCATCGTCGACAGCATCTCCGCTGCGGTTCGACCCATTTCTGCGAGAGGCTGGCGGACGGTCGTGAGTGGGGGCGACACCCAACGAGAGATCGGGATGTCATCAAACCCCACGACGCTGAGGTCCTCGGCTATGCGCCGGCCGGTGACTCGCGCCGCTTCGATCACACCGAACGCCTGTTCGTCGCTACCGGCAAAGATGGCGGTGGGCGGATCCGGCAACTCGAACAACTCACGAGCCGCCTGGTAGCCGCCGATGTGGTGGAAGTTGCCGTGGCGGATGAGAGCCGGGTCGACCTCGACACCCGCGGACTCCAGTGCTGCGCGGTACCCGTCGATGCGGGCGCGGCTGCACAGCATTGCGACCGGTCCACCGATCACGGCGATCCGCCGGTGACCAAGCCCGAGCAAGATGCCGTGCCGCAGAGAGCCCACCGGCCCAGTTCGTCGCGCCCACGGTCGCGACATCGGGCTCAGGCAGCTGGGCGGCCGGATCGATCAAGACGTACGGCACGTGAGCACTCAGGCCAGGATGTCGTTGATCCTAACGGGGTCAGTTCCGAAGCGACGATGATGGCCCCGGACCTTCCGGCCGAGACGAGTCCACCGGACCACGGACGCGAGCCGGAGGGGCCCGGCATCGACGACACCACGACATCTATAGGGACTCGACGTGACCCCTCGCAGGATCTCGACGGAGTATGGGCTGTCCAGGGCAGTGAAGACCAGGTCGATCAACGCGGCGCCCCCCGGCCAGCCGGCTGGGTCGGGGGTCGGCCAGGTGGCACGTACTTGTGCTGGGACCGCAGCCGCTGCGCCCGTGCGCGTGTCGTGGCCGAGACATCAGCCCGTTCGTTGAGCACTTCGGACACGGTGGCCAGCGACACGCCAGCGGCGGCCGCAACGGTTTGCAGGGTGGGTCGGCTGGTCTTGCTCACTGCTCCTACTCCTTTCGGTGGCGGCAGTACCCGTGAAACAGCGCGGAGAACTCATCGCCACCGTCGAATGGCCTCGAAACATTTCGAATGGCCCTCGCAATCAGGCGCCTGGAATCAGGCTGGGATCCAAGGGAAGCGGCTTCCAGCCTGCCTGTCAAGCAGTTTGCCCGAGCAGCTACCTAGGCCAGTAGGCGCCTCTGGTTTCTGCTCAGCACGGGAGTTTCGGACTCAATCGAAACCTCTCGACGGGACCGGAAGCGTGCCGAGTCCGCGGGTCGAAGGCCGCCCAGCCGACGATCGAGGTCGTCTTCTGCAGGGCGTCGTCGACGCTGCGACAGAGGTCGGGGTTCCAGTCCTGGTGAGCCTCCGTCCTCGTCAACTGGTCAGCGTCGATGACATGCCCGCCGGATGCGTTCAACTCTGGCCGTGACCTGATGATCCTGCGCGTGGGAGTCGACGGTCGCCGGACCTGCTGCGGCATGCGGACGTCAACCGGGCCGACCGGGCTCAACGGCCGATCAGGTGCGCTGAGATTTAGCGATGCGTGATGTGGGGGTCTCTGGCCTGGTCATCTAGTCGTCGGTGATGTGGCTCTGGCCCGGTAGCCGAAGATCGATCGGTTCGGCGATTCTCTCTATCTCGTCGGATTCCGCTGCGCGGGTTCTATCTCACGACGGCGGGCTTGGGGGCGGGGCTGTGCTGTGCCTGACGATGAGTTGTGTGGGCAGTGTGACCGCGACATCGATGTCGGACTCCTCGGCCAGCAAGTCAAGACCAACCTGGCGGCGGCGGTTCCTTGGTCGCGGACTGGTTGGCGGATGGTGGTCAGGTCGATCAGGTTCGCTAGGGGATGGTCGTCGATCCCGATGAGGGAGATGTCTTGGGGAACGCGCACTCCGGCGCGGCGCAGTGTTCTGAGGGCACCTGCGGCGACTTCGTCGGAGTGAGCGTAGATGGCTGTTGGTCGATGCTGCAGGCTCAACAACCTGCCGGCGGCTTCGGCGCCTTCCTCGCCGCCCCAGTTGCTGGAGACGGTGAGGCGGGGATCGACTGGTATGGCGGCGTCGCGTAGCGCTTGGTGGTATGCGGCGCTTCGTCCGGGAGGGTGGTCTGGCTGGTGAGGGTCGATGGCTTCAAGCATGGCGATGCGGCGGTGTCCGAGGTTGAGCAGGTGGTCCATTGCTTGCCGGCCGGCAACCTGATCGTCGATACAGACGTACGGATAGGTGGCGTGTTGACCTCCGGCGGCGACGATGTGCACTCCCAGCAGCTCGAGGCGCTGCCGTTCGTGCTCTTCTACGGGGAAGGCGACAACGACCACCGCGTCGACCTTGCGTCGTGCAGGCAGTTCCTCGAAGAACTTGCGTCGGTCGTCGAGGTCACCGACGTGGTAGAGCAGTACATCCAGGTCGACACCGCGGAGTATGTCAACGAGCGCTTCGAGGATTTCGCCGAAGAACCAACGGGCTGGGTGAGGGACGACCACAGCGACCCGGCCGGTGGCACCTCGGGCCAGCCTGGACGCTTCGGGGGAGACGACGTAGGAACGTTCCTCAGCGACGGCGAGCACCCGCTGCCGGGTCGTGGGCGACACGCCGTAGGCGTTGTTCAAGGCCCGCGACGCTGTGCCGATGCTGACCCCGGCGATCCGGGCGATATCGGCAAGGGTCAGCCTTTTCGCGGCGTTGGACACGCGCCAAGGGTAGAGCCTGTAACCGTTTCCGACCATGTTGACGGAGGGCCTGCCTCAACTCCGAGCGCGCTACGAGGCTGGAGGCCTTGGATCATTGAGTTGACAACCTTGCCAATGGTCCACCAGAATCCAGAATCGGAAGCGCTTACGACATCGACGTCACGGACCGCGAAGTGGATGTCTGCGGCTTCCCTGGCTCTTCTTTGCAGCTGAGCCGGCGTGACCGAAGACCGAATTCCCGATGCGATGATGCCGGTGCTGCTTCGGCTGGCTGGGGGAGCTGAGCGGAGGTGCCGTGACGGTGGTTGTGATGAAGCGGATTAGTTCGCGAGCGGTCGGTGGCCAGGTCAAAGGTGACGGACCCCGACGACGCGCGGAAACCGCTGATCAGTTCCAAGGACATCTGCTCATGAATGTGGGCCACTTCGGTGTCCAGTCCAGCGGTCGCCTGCAGCAGACCGCGGTGAACCCGCTGGTCACCTTGAGCGGCGCGAAGCCGGCCGGTCCGGGAAGGGCTGTCGGCGTCGCGGCGCCGACGGGGTTGAGTTGAACCGGGAGCTTGAGTACGACGAGCCGAGCTGGTGGCAGACGACTGTCGTCCATCAGGTTTATCCGCGCAGCTTCGCGGACTCCGATGGCGACGGCATCGGCGACCTGGCCGGTGTGTGCAGCCGGCTGCCCTACCTCGCCGGACTCGGGGTGGACGCCGTCTGGCTCACCCCGTTCTACCCGCCCCCACTCATCGATGGTGGCTACGACATCACCGACCACCGCAACGTCGACTGCAGACTGGGCACGATGGCCGACTTCGACGACTTGGTCACCACTGCGCACGCCCATGACATCAAGATCATCATTGACATCGTCCCCAACCACACCTCCGACCAGCACCCGTGGTTCCTTGAAGCGGCGGCCTCACCACCAGGAAGCCCCGCCCGCAACCGGTGCATCTTCCGGCCCGGAGACGCCGAACATCCGCCGTCGGACTGGTTCGGCGAGTTCTCCGTCGAACGCCAAGAGAACCAGCCGCACTCCACGCTCCGCCTCTATCGGGACGCTTTCGCCAACGGAAAGCCCTGCAAACTAGCGACTCCACTGTCACCTGGCAAAAGGTGGACAACCACAACCTGCTGCACTACCGCCGGGCCAACGGCAGGGAATGCGTCGTCAGCATTTCCGACCTCCCACAACGCCTGCCACCCGGTGAAACCATCATCAGCAGCCAACCGGTCACCAACCGAGCGCTGCCTCCCAACGCGACGGCCTGGCTTCAGACCGACGAGTGCCCTGGGCAACGACGCGAGAAGCAAAACTCATGAGTGTGCTCAATGGCAAACGGCGTCAACACGTCGACGCAGGGCGACCCCCGAGCCGATGGTGTTACTCATCCATCAGCACGGCAGTGACATGTCCCACATCCACACCTACCTCGAAAGCGCGGCCTTCCGAGTCCGGCGGGCGACGAGCTATCCAACCGCCGTTGGCATGGCGAGATGCTGTCACCCGGACGTAGTCGTGCTCCAAACAGACACCACGGACAACGGGCTACAACTAATGCGCCAGATCCTCAGCGAACGAGCAGTGCCGGTCATCATTCTGGCACCCGCGGACCATTCAGACCCCGTGCAAGCGCTGGAGCACGGCGCAGACGACTACATGATCAACCCGCCAGCCCTGTCAGAGCTCGCTGCCCGCGCCCGCGGCGCGGCTCGCCGCTCTAGGCAACGGGTCCGACGAGTCGGCGAATTAGAGCTAGACGCACAATCAAGGCACGCCCGCGCGAGCAACCGCAGACTGTCCCTCACGCCAACGGAGTACTCGATCCTCGAGTTTCTGGCGCAGACACCGGGGCACACCGTCACCCATCATGACCTCGTTCAGGCGATCGGAGGGCCGGGAGAAAACTCAACATCAAAGCTTGTCCCACGCATAGCCGGCTCCGTTTGAAGCTCTCTGCGGCGGGCGTCAACGAGCCGTTCATCACTGCCGTGCGCGGAGTCGGCTACCGACTCGACACCTGGCATCGAGCCAACAACGTCCCGCAAAATCTCTTCGCTCCCGCACCCGCTGTCAGACAAGGTGGTAGAAAAAGTGGGTCACGTGATCGTGCTCACCTGACACGTGGCCGCTGGCGAGGATGCACTTGAGCTCGGAGCCGAAGATCACGAGCCCGTCGCAGATCGCGTAGTAGAGCGGCTTGATGCCGAGCCGGTCGCGGATGAGCATGCCGCGCCGTGCATCCTGGTCCCAGACGGCGACCGCGAACATCCCGCGCAGCCGGTCGCTGAGCGCCGGCCCGTGCTCCTCGTAGAGGTGGGGGAGGACCTCCGTGTCGCAGCGGCTGTGCAGCTCGTGCCCGCGAGCCCTCAGGTCCTCGCGCAGCGGGCGTGGTTGTAGATCTCGCCGTTCTGGGCGGCCCAGATGCGGCCGCGCTCGTTCGAGAAGGGCTGGTGGCCGCCCTCGACGTCGATGATCGAGAGCCGGCGCGCGCCGAGCGAGCAGCCGGCTCCTGATATGAAGCCCGCATCGTCGGGCCCGCGGTAGTCGATGATGTCGGTCATCGATCGCAGCACCGGCTCCGGAAGGGCCGGCAGATCTGCTCCGTCGAGCCTGAAGGCACCCGCGATCCCACACATGGGGCTGACTCTAGGCGGCGGCCGCGTCTCGTATCCTGGCCGACCGTTCAGGTCGCGAGACCGCGCGGTCGATGTTCCGGGCGGACCACCTGAGAGGATCCACACATGCCTTCACTTCGACGCGCCGGTAGCCGCAATCTTCCGCGACACGCCCTCGCGGTCGGCATCGGCGCGCTCGCCCTGGCCGCGGCGCCGGCCTCGGCCGGCGCCGCCACGCGCTACCTCGCCCCGGGCGGCTCCGACGCCGGCGCATGCGAGCAGACCGCCCCGTGCGGGAGCTTCGAGCGCGCCTACGCGGTCGCCGGCCGGGCGACACGGTTGAGGTGGCCCCCGGGATCTACGGCGAAGAGCGGGTGCCCGGCGGGACCAAGACCGTGGCTTTCCGCGGCGGCCCGGGCGTGATCCTGCGCCAGATGATCAGCGACGCCAGCAACGTCACCTACGACGGGATCAACGTCGACGCCGGCGGGCGCAAGACCACGGGCGCCGCGTTCGGGCTCGGCGGGTCCAACGCACGGTGAAGAACGCCCGCGTCGGCAACGTCGTCGACGAGAAGGGCGATGCTCGCATCGGGCGGCAACCTCACGGTGGACAACGTCGATCTTCCACGACGCGATGCTGGCCGACGGACGGCGTGCACATGGAGTGCCTGTACGCGATCGGCGTGCCGGGCTTCACGATCCGCAACTCGACGCTTCCGCGACTGCGCGATCATGGACCTGTTCTTCACCTACGGCAGCTGGTGGACGCCCGCAACCGCCCGCCTACGGCAACGTCACGGTCGAGAACAACGTCTTCGCCCACTCCGAGAGGACGACGACGGCGGGCTGGCACTACTACAGCCTCTACATCGCCTACATCGGGCCTGACGGCGCGGCGCGACCCGATGAGCGGCTGGATCGGTCCGCAACAACACCTTCGAGAGCCCCGCCTTCATCGCGCCCGATCGGGGCATCGACGGCACGCGGTGGGTCGGGCAACCTCGGCTGGTGGGACTGCAGCGCCGGCATCGACGTTCCGCTCCAACGTGGGCAAGACGTGCTCGCGGCAGGACAAGGCGGTCAGCCCGCCGGCTCAGCATCGCACGACGACCGCGCGCGTTCGGCTGGGTCGACCCGGCACCTACGACTTCCGCCTGAAGGCCGGCTCGCCCGCGATCAACGCGGGCGAGGCCGGCGACGCTCCGGCCGCTCGACCGCGCCGGCCTGGCGCGCGACGCCAAGCCCGATGCCGGTGCGTTCGAGTTCGGCGCGACGGCCGCCCGGCGTCGGCGCGCGGCCCCCGCCGGGCGCCCAGGCGGCCGGCCGCCGGCGCCGGCTGCGGGATCCGCTTCGCGCGGTCTGAGCCCGCGGACGATCTGCCGCCGGGCCCGGCGCGGATGCCCGACGTCAGCGGCGCGGCTGCGGCTCGGGACCTCCGCGCCGAGCGCGGGCCACGTGCGCGTCCAGCGCTTGCGCAAGGGCCGCAAAGGCCAACCGGTGCGGCCCTTCGCTCCGCCGGCTCGCGCGCGCGCACGCAGGCGGATCCGCGCGCCGCGGCCTGCGCCGCGGGCGCTACCGCGTGCCGTGACCGCGCGCGACGCGGCGGGCTGCGCTCGACGCACGGCGTGCTCAAGCTGCGCGTGCGCTGACGCGGCGGCGCGCCGAGGCCGACCAGCAGCGCGCGGACCTCCGCCGTCAAGCGCGCGCCGGCCCTGCAGGACACCGCCGGCGCCGCCCGCGACAGCGTCCGGCGGCCGCGACAGCGCCGCGGGCAGCTCCGCCTCGTCCTCGACGAGCGTCACCATCCCGGCGCGATCGAGGCGGCGGGCGAGCGAGAGCTGGTGGTCGTCGACGGCCTCGCCGAGGTGGTGGCGGCGCGGCACGACGATCGGGCGGTGCCCGTAGCGGCGGGCCAGCATGATCGAGCCGACGCCCGCGTGGCAGACCACCACGCGTGCCTGCTCGGCGAGCTGCGCGAGGTCGTCGAAGGACAGGAAGTCGATCCACTCGCCGCGGCCTTGCGTGCATGCGCGGACGACCCGTACTGCACGACCAGCGGCTCGTCGCCCGGCAGCGCGGCGGCGGCGCGCGATCAGGCGGTCGAACGGCTGCTCGTTGGTGCCGACGGTGACGAGGATCATCGGGCCGCGAAGAGGTTGCCGGCGAAGCGGATGCGCCCCGCGGAGGGCTCGGCGAGCTCGGGCCATTGCGCGTAGAGCTGCTTGGCGACGGGCTTGATCAGCCGGCCGCTGAGCGACAGCGCCTCGATCCGGGTGACGCTCTCGACGTAGATGGTGGGGATGCCGAGCATCCGCCCGATCCACGCGAAGGGGACCGCGACGCCCGCGCCCGTGGTGAGGATCGCGCAGGGGCGCTCGGCCCGCAGGACACGCCAGGCCAGCCGCAGGTTGCGCAGCAGGTTCTTGATGCTGCGGTTGGTCGGGCCGTAGGCGTGCACGACGCGCTCGTCGCGCAGCAGCGAGCGGGAGTCGGACTTGTCGAAGGTCACCCAGACGCGCTCGAACGGCGTCCACGCCTCGTGGAGCTCCTGCATCTGCAGCAGGTGCCCACCCGTGGAGCACACGATCAGCAGCGGGTGTCCGGCATCCGGCCGGTCAGTGGTCATCGCACCCACCTCCAGAGGGTTCGCATCAACAGGAGCGCGGCGAGGGAGCTCGCGGCCGCGAACGCGAGGGAGACCCGATGGAACGGGCTGCCGGGCAGGGCCAGCTCCAGTGCCACGAAGACGAAGGCGCCGGCCGCCCAGGCGTGCGCCGCGTCCCAGGCGCGTGCGCGGGCCAGCGCGGCCTGCGAGAAGACGCCGGCGGCCATGAAGCCGCCGATGCCGACGGAGAGCAGCGCTAGGTCGATCCGGCCGACGACGAACTCGCCGCCGTAGAGCAGCTCCATGGCCAGCGGGCCGACCGCGAGGGAGCCCGCGGCCAGCGCGGCCGCGAAACCACACATGATCAGCGCGACGCGGACGGTCGCGCGGTGCAGCGCGGTCTCGTCGCCCTGGGCGCGGAAGGCGGACAGGTTCGGCAGCAGCGAGGCCTGCACGCCCTGCAGCAGGAAGACCGGGGCGCGCACGAGCAGGGTGGCCGCGAACAGCACGCCGGCGGCCGCGGTGGCGCCCTCGCCGCCCGCGATCAGCACGAGCAGCGGCCCACCGGAGACGAGCACCTGCTCGCAGCCCGCGATCACCGCCGCCGGCAGCGCGAAGCCGGCCGCCTCGCGCATGGCGAACTCGCCGTGCGCGGGGCCGTCGAGGTCCTGCAGGCGTCTGCGGCGGCGGGAGAACAGCGGTGCCAGCGCTCCCCCGACGGCCGCGGCCGCGATCGCGACCGCGGCCACGGTCTGGGAGGCGACGAACAGCAGGGGCAGAGCGAGGAGCAGGCGGATCCCGCCGTCGGCGAGCAGCACGAGCCCGTAACCGCCGAACCAGCGCACACCGCCGGCCAAGCCGCGCGCGAAGTAGGAGATCGCATAGCCGACCAGGCCGGCGATCAGGGCGACGGTCAGGACGGGCTCGCCGCCGAACAGGCGGTCGGTCAACGGCCCCCACGCGGCGAGGAGGGCCGCGACGGCCGCCGCGGTCACCACGATGGTCAGCCGGGCTGCGGACCGCACGGCCGGACGGGCGTCCTCGCCGCGCGCGAGGTGGTGCGACACCGCCCGCGAGACGGTCTGCTCGAGCGGCCGGAACAGCAGCACTGCGAGCAGGAACATGCTGCCCCACAGCGCGCCGATGGCCCCGTATCCCTCGGGGCCGAGAGCGCGCGCGGCGAGCACGTTGAACAGGTACGCCAGCACGCCCGAGGCGAGCGTGCCGGCGCTCATGAGCGCAGCGTCCGATCGCTCGACAGCCGTCAGCCGCGGGCGGAGTGCCTCCGCGCCCGCGGGTACGACACCGGTGACCGGGGCCGCGCTCATGCCACCTCGAGCGCCTGTCGCAGCGACAGGTGCCACTCCAGCGTGCGGGCCAGCCCATCCTCGAGCGGCACGGCGGGCTCGAAGCCGAGCAGCCGCCGCGCCTTGGCGAGGTCAGGCACGCGGTGGCGCACGTCCTGGTAGTTGCCGCCGAGCGACTCGAGCGGCACGGTGCGGGCGCGCAGCGGGCCCTCGATGCCCATCGCGTCCTGGACCTTGCGGGCGAGGTCGACGATCGCGATCGGCTTGTCGTTGCCGATGTTGATCACCTCGCCGGCCGCCTCGGGGCGGGCCAGCGCGCGCACGACGCCGTCGACGGTGTCGCTGACGTAGGTGAACGAGCGCGTCTGGCGCCCGTCGCCGTGCAGGTCCATCTCGCCCCCGTCGAGCAGGTCCTCGAAGAAGACCGACAGCGGGCCGCCCCACCACGACGGGTGGTTGCGCGGGCCGTAGGCGTTGAAGAAGCGCAGGATCGTCACCTTCAGGTCCTGCTCCTCCGCCATGCGCAGCGCCAGGTGCTCGTCGTAGTACTTCGAGGCCGCGTAGGACCAGCGGCGGCAGGTCGGGGGCCCGAGCACGATCGGGTCGTCCTCCGCGAACGGCGGCACGGCCTGCCCGTAGACGTCCGAGGTGGACGCCAGCACGCAGTGCGCGCCGGTATCACGGGCGAGCTCCAGCGCGACGTGCGAGCCGTCGACGTTGACCTCGAGGGTCTTCATCGCCCCGCCGTAGCGCGGGATCTTCAGGGCTGCCAGGTGGGCGATCGCGTCGCAGTCGCCCATCGCGTCGCGCATGCGGCGCGCGTCGCGGCAGTCGAACTCCTCGAAGCGGAAGCGGGGGCGCCCGAGCAGCCCCTCGAGATTGCGCATGGTCCCCATCGACATGTCGTCGCAACCGACCACGAGGCATCCCTCGTCGAGCAGCCGCTCGACGAGGTTCGCGCCGATGAAGCCGGCGGCGCCGGTCACGCCGATCGTGGTGGGCAAGGTCATGGTGGCGGTCCTCCTGTGGGGGTTCGTCGTCATGCCGCCCTCAGGTGGCGGTCGTTCATGGGAAGGCGGTCCCCGAGCCCGGAGACGACCTGCTCGGCCACGCCGAGGATCGCCTGCCCGTGCACGATGTCCGGGTAGGTGTGGGCGGAGCTGGCGACCGTGAGCCGCGCCCCGGGGAAGAGCTCGGGGGCGGCGGCGCCGGTCGGCCGGATCGGCTCCGCGATCTGGGCGCGGGCGACCTGGGACGCCAGCACGTCCTCCGGCTGGAAGGCGGGGAACATGGCGCGCAGATCGGCCAGGAAGTCGGCGCGGATCGCACTCGTGGGACGGTCGAGCTCGGGGGAGTCCGGATCCACGTATCGGGGCAGGTAGACCAGATGGCCGCCGACGGCCTCGGGGTCGACCACGTGCGTGGTCTCGACCACGCTCGTGAGCCGAACGCGGCGGTCTGTGATGTTCAGCGCGTAGTACGGGCTCACCGAGCGGCGGACCCGCGCCACGAGGCACACGACGCCGAGGTAGCGGTTCGGGTCGGGCCCGAGCGCCCGCTCGAGCTCCGGGGCGAGGAGCGGCCGCAGCTGCGGCCGGAGGACCGTGGAGACCACGTGGTCGTGCGGGTGCAGCACCCCGTCGGCCACGACGCCGCCGGCCTGGCCCTCGACAGCCGCGATGCGGGTGACCGCGGTGCCGGTGCGAACGACGCCGCCGCGGGCGCGGATGCGCTCGGCCAGGGCGTCGGCCATCGCCTGGTAGCCGCCCTCGATCCAGCCCATGACCTCGCGGCCGCGGCGGTCGCGGGTGCCCGCGGTGCGGTTCATCCTCGACCAGAGGTAGGTGGCGGGGAGGTCGTCGTAGCGCCCGTCGAACTTGGAGTCGAACAGGGGCTGCCACAGGCGCTCCCACAGCCGGTCGCCGCACGTGCGGCGCGTCCAGGCCTCCAGCGGCTCGGCGTCGAGCGCACCGTGGTCGGAGATCCGCCGGCAGCGGAGCACGAAGGCCACGAGCCGGGCACGGTCGGCCACCGTCAGGCCGGGGAAGGTCGCGAGCTGGGCGGGGGTGGACATGCCGGCCAAGCGGCCGTCGTGGAAGAAGCCGACGCCGAGCGGCCGCCAGCGGACCGTCAGCCCGAGCTCCTCCGCGAGCGTGAGCACGCGGTGGTCGGTGGTGGTGACCGCGTGGTAGTAGCGGTCGACCTCGTGGCCGCCGAGCACCGTGGTGCCGGCGAGCCCGCCGAGCCGCGGCGCCTGCTCGTAGACGGAGACGGCGACGCCGCGTTCGGCCAGCTTGTCCGCGATGCCCAGGCCCAGGAGGCCGCCGCCGACGATGCCGACGCCGCTCATGCCCGCGCCCTCGCGACGGCTTGGCGTGCCATCAGCCGCGCGTAGCCGCCCATCGTCGGGAGGACCTTCATCTTGCTCTCGCCCTCGCGGCGCGGCCCAGTCGAGGACGACGGGGACCTCGGCGACCGTGATCCCGAGCCGCGCGAGCTTCATCAGGATCTCCGCCTTGCAGGCGAAGCCGCGCTCGCGGATCAGCTCGTCGCCGTACGCGGCGTAGCCCCGCTCGAGCACGTCCGCGCGGTAGACGCGGAAGAACGACGAGACCGTGCGGGCGTCCAGCCCCGCGCTGCGGCGGATCGCAGAGGAGGCGGCCTTGGACAGGAAGCGCCGGTGCCGCGAGACGTTCATGAGCTCGCCGCCGTCGTGATGGGAGGCCAGGACGACGTCCGCGCCCTGCTGGGCCGCCGCGATCATGCCTTCGAGCGCGTCGAGGTCGCTCGTGGTGTCGGACTCCATCGTGACGATCAGGCCGTCCGGCGCCGGCGAGGCCAGCGCGTGGCGGAAGCCGCGGTCGAAGGCGCGGCCCGGCCCCTGGTTCTGGGCCTGGACGAGCACCTCCACCGGCATGTCGCCGCGATGGGAGCGGGCGACCTCGACGGTGCGGTCCCTCGAGCCGTCGTCGACCAGCACCACTCGGCCGTCGCGCCAGAGCGCCGGCCGGCGCTCGAGGTCGGCGAGGAGACGCGGGACGTTGGCCTCCTCGTTGAAGGCCGGGATGACAAAGACCGGCATCTAGTACGCCCCTCTGCGAGCGAGGACGACCGGCAGCGTCTGGACGAGGATCTTGATGTCCCACCAGAGCGACCAGTTCGTCACGTAGACATAGTCGAGCTTGACCATCTCCTCGAAGGCGATGTCGTTGCGGCCGAGGACCTGCCACAGCCCGGTGATGCCGGGGGTCGTCTCGAGCCGGCGGCTGGCCCAGCCCGTGATCTGCTCGGACTCGTGCACGACGAACGGCCGCGGGCCGACGAGGCTCATCTCGCCGCGGAGCACGTTCCACAGCTGGGGGAGCTCGTCGATGCTCCACTTGCGCAGGAAGCGCCCGACGCGAGTGATCCGCGGGTCGTCGTGGATCTTGAACAGCGGGCCGCCGCCCTCCATCTCGTTGAGGTGGGCGAGGGCGAAGCGCTGCGCCTCGGCGTCGGCAATCATCGTGCGGAACTTCACGATCCTGAACGGCCGGCCCGCGCGGCCGTGGCGGGCCTGGCGGAAGAAGATCGGTCCCTGCGTGTCCAGCCGGATGGCCAGTGCCGCTACGGCCAGCACCGGCGTCAGTGCGAGCAGCCCCGCTGCCGAGGCGGCGATGTCGAAGGTGCGCTTGAGCGCCCGCACCGTCCGCGAGAGCTGCATCGAGGGCAGGCTCACGACGGGCACGCCCTCGATGTCCTCGAGTGCGGCGTTGGACGCGAACAGCTCGTAGAAGTTCGGGACGATCGAGAGGTGCACGTCCGGGCGACGGACCTCGCGCACGAGGTCGAGCGTGCGCTCGTGCGGCCACTCCGTGAACGCGAGCACGACCCAGTCGACGCGCAGGCGGTCGATCACGGCGGTCAACTCGTCGGTGCGGCCGAGCACGTCGGTGCCGGTCGAGTCGTCATCGACGAAGCCGACGAGCTCGAGGCCGTACTCCGGGTGCGAGGCGATCTTGCGCTCGAGCGTGCGCCCGACGTCGCCGGCGCCCACGATCAGCGTGCGGCGCGGGCGCCATGATGCTCGGCAGCAGCCACGTCCGCACGACCCCGCGCAGCACGGGCACTGCGACCACCGCCAGCCCGAGGAACATCAGCGCCTCGAGCGGGGAGTAGATGAAGACGTCGAAGCCCTTCTTGAGCCCTTGGCCGACGACCAGCAGCACCAGCGAACCCGCCAGCAGCGCGTGGAAGAGGTTGGCCACCTCGTCGAAGCTGGTCGGCGCGATCGCGCGCGACTGGCCCTCGTAGAGCCGGTAGGACGCGAAGATCGCGAGCCAGCCGAGGACGAGCACCGGGCCTAGCAGGGCCAGCAGCCAGTCTGGGGCGATGACGGCCGGCGGGCCGATCATCTCCGCGAGCGCGTAGGTACCCGCGAGGGAAGCCGCGATCGCCAGCACGTCGGACGCGATGAGCGCGCGGACGCGCCCGCGGGAGAAGCCGCCCCGCCTCGTGCCACCGTCGCGGCGTGCCGCCGTGTGGGCAGGCACCCGCAGGGCGGGCCCAAGGGCGTCCGTCTCGGCTGCGATCGCGCTCAGCTCAGGACGCCAGCTGCTCATGCGGCCGGGCGAGGTTGTGCGTGAAGGCGTACCGGGAGGCCTCGGTGCGGTTGCCGACGCCGAGCTTGCGGTACAGGTTCGACAGGTGGAACTTGACCGTCTGCTCGGTCACCCAGAGCTCGCGAGCGATCCGCTGGTTCGTGTAGCCCTCGGCGGTGAGACTGAGGATCTCGCGCTCGCGATGGGTGAGCGGGCAATCGGCCTCCTTGACCGTCGAGCTGGCCGCCTGGAAGCGCTGGACGACGTGGCCTTGGGCGATCTCGCGCAGCAGCGTGCCCATGCTCACCGGGTGGACGGTCTTGGAGAGCACGCCGTCGGCGCCGGCCTCGAAGGCCTGGCCGACCCAGCTCTCCTCCATCCGGGCGGTCAGCAGCAGGCGCTTGGCCTTCGGCGAATGCTCGGCCGCCTCGCGCATGCGCGCCATGGCGTTCTCGGGTGTCTGCATCTCGTCGATCAGGATCACGTCGGGGCGCAGCTCCGCCAGCGCACCCGCGGCGGGCGAGCGGCCGTCGATCAGGCCGACGAGCTGGAAGCCCGCCGTCTGACGGAGCGCAAGCCGGATGGCCTGCAGGACAAGGGAGTGATCAGCAACGATGACTAGGCGCTTCATTTCGCCACCTCCGTGGGCTTGTGTCCCTGCATGGATGCTGGTGCCGGCCGGCGCGACCCTGCTCGTTCCAGGTGGCCGCGCAGGCAGGCGACGAGTGCTTCGAAGGACTTCCGTTCGATCTCGGCGAGCTCGTGGAAGGCGGCCGCGCAGGCCCGGTGGCCCTCCACGCCCGCCTCGTACTCGAAGATGGGCAGCCGGCCGCAGAGCTCGAGCTTGCCGCTCATCACATGCAGCAGGTTCTGCAGCGTGGCGTCGCCCGGCTGTGAGCGCCGCAACTCGGTCAGCAGCGGCGCATTGATCGGCTCCTCATCGAGCATGGGACCACCTTCTGTGCAATCAGGCCCGAGGGGAAGGTGACATCCGCCTGTCGGAGGGAGGAAATGCGTCCCCGACTCCGACGGAAGGGGTGACGACCGCGGGGGGAGAAGGCATCCCCCGCGCCGGGGGAGGACTGGACGAACGTCCGGGTGGGCAAGCTAACCCGCAACCTCCGACTTTTCACGGGGCTTTGGCTCCGGTACGGTCGTTCCAACGGATCGAACGTCAGGAGCCAAGGTGGGCTACGACTCTTTGCATCACGACATCTCGTTGGACGGGCACCTACCCGATAGGCCAGAGCAGCTGCGCGCCATCGTCGCCGACGATGACCCGTTCGCCCGCCGGATGATCAGGGATGTCCTCCAGCGCGCGGACATCATCGTGGTCGCGGAGGCCCATAACGGCCGCGAGGCGGTCGAGCTCTGCCTGCACTATCGCCCGGACATCGTCCTCATGGACGTGGTGATGCCCGAGCTCGACGGCATCGTGGCGACCCGGCGCATCATCAAGCAGATGCCCGACCAGCTGATCGTGATCCTCACGAGCTCGGACGAGCAGGACATCGGCATGCTCGGGCTGCGCGCCGGCGCCGTCGGATTCCTCTCCAAGCAGTTCGAGATCGAGATGCTGCCCCAGGCGCTGCGCGGTGCGGTCGAGGGCGAGGCGGTCATCTCGCGCCGCCTAGGCCGTCAGCTGATCGACCACATCCGCCGGCAGCCCGAGGGCGCGGTCGGGTTGCGCCCGGTCAAGAGCCCGCTCACGCCACGCGAATGGGAGGTCATCGACCTGCTGGTGGAGGGCAAGACGACCGACAAGATCGCCGAGTCGCTCGTCCTGTCGTCTGAGACCGTGCGCTCGCACGTGAAGAACATCCTGCGCAAGCTGCACGCGAACTCGCGCGAAGAGGCGGTCACCATCGCGCAGCGCATGCGCGGGGCGTAGCCGTCCGACGCGCTGTTCTGAGCCTGATCAGGCGGCCGGCAGCGTGAAGTGGAAGCGGTTGCCGGTGCCGTCGAGGTCGGTCACGCCGATCTCGCCGCCATGGCGCTGGACGATCCGCTTGCAGATCGCCAACCCGAGCCCGGTGCCGACCGCACGGCGCTCATTTGGGCCGCGCTCGTAGGTCTCGAAGATCCGCCCGCGGACGTCGAGCGCGATCGGCGGCCCCTCGCTGTCGACGGCGAACCGGCAGACGCCGCCGCGGCGAGCGCCGCTCACCTGGATTCGCGCGCTCTGCCGCGGGCTGTACTTCAGGGCGTTGACGAGCAGGTTCGACATGACCCCGCCGAGCAGGATCGACTCGCCGAGCACGCTCGGCAGCTCGCCGATGTCGACGCGCGCCTCCCGCGCGTCGATCTCCGGACGCAGCAGCGCGACGCAGTCGGAGGTCACCTGGGCCATGGAGACGGGCCCGAGCTCGATCTCGCGATCGTTCGAACGCGCGTCGTGGAGCAGGCTCTCGGCGAGCAGCCGCACGCGCGCCATCCCGCGGCCGAGCGTGTCGAGGTCGCGGCGCGAATCCTCATGCTCGGGACCCGCCAATCGTTCCGAGACGATCGCGGCGTAGGCCTCGGCCATCACCAGCGGCTCGACGAGCTCGTGCGCGGCGACTGCTGCGAACGCCTCGAGGTGGGCCTTCTCGCCTTCGAGCTGCGCGACACGGGCCGTTAGCCAGTCGAGCCGCTCCCGCAGCGCATCAGACGGGCCGTTCCATCTGATTTCTTCCGTGGCCCGTTCGAACATCGATCGTTGCACCGGAATCCGATCCGACGGCATCATGCCTTTGGTCTACCTCCGACAGACACCCGCGAGGCTGTCCGGCCTGCGGTCTCGTTCACCGCACGGCCCCGGTCGGGAGCAATGCACGGCTTTCTGTACGGCGCACCTTCTCAGAACGGTGGGGGCGAGGTCAACCGTTTGCTCACATACCGGACACATTGCCGCTAAAGCTGCGCTATCGGGCGCAGGGCCCTGCCCCAAAGACTGTCCGCTCGCGTCTAGGGTGGCTGCGTGACGGCGGTCGTCCATGTGCTCGCCACCCGCCCAGACGCGGTCACGCTCGCGCCGGTGGTCGCGGCGCTCGAGCGAGAAGGCGCGCTGCGCCAGTACCTCGTGCATACCGGGCAGCACAGCGGCGCGGCGATGGTCGACGACGTGCTCGCCGACGTCGGGCTCCCGGCGCCCGACGTGCAGCTCGGTGCGGGGGCGGGCAGCCACGCCGCGCAGTCGGCGCGGGCGATGGAGGCCGTCGAGCCGGCGCTCGCCGAGCTGCGCCCCGCGGCGGTCGTGATCACCGGAGCGTCGAACTCCGCGGTCGGGGTGGCGATCACCGCGGCCGGGATGGGCGTCCCGGTCGCGCGGCTGGAGGCCGGCCTGCGCGAGCACGACTGGACGGTGCCCGAGGAGGTCAACCGCGTCCTGCTCGACGCGACCGCGGACACGCTGTTCGCGAGCTCGTCGCAGGCCATCGCGAACCTGCGCGCGGAGCGGATCGGCGACGGCCGGGTGCATCTCGTGGGCAGCACGGCGGTCGACAGCCTGCGCCTGGTGCAGGACGGTGCGCGGCGGCGCGAGACGTGGCGCCGGTTCGGGCTCGCGCGCGGGCACTACGCGCTCGTCACGCTGCACCGGCCGGCCAACGTGGACGACGACGAGCAGCTCGCCCGGATCGTCGAGGGCCTCGCCCAGCTCGCCCGGCGGGTGCCGGTCGTGTTCGCGATCCACCCGCGCACGCGCGAGCGCCTGTCGGCGATGGGCGACGAGGAGCGCCTGCGGCTGGCCGGGGTGCGCTGCACGCCGCCGCTGCGCTACGCGGACTTCGTGTCGCTCGAGCTCGGCGCGGGGGCGGTCGTGACCGACTCGGGCACGGTGCAGGAGGAGACGTCGGCGCTCGGCGTGCGCTGCTTCACGCTGCGCGCCTCGACCGAGCGGACGGCGACGCTCGTGCACGGCACCAACACGCTGCTGGGCGACGACCCGCGCGAGCTCGCCGACGTGCGGCTGCAACCGGTCGACGCGATCCCGCGCCAGCTACCGCACTGGGACGGCCGCAGCGGCGCCCGCGTCGCGGCGCTGCTGGTCGAGCGCTACGCCGAGCGCAGCGCGACGGCCGGGCCGTCGAGCGGGTGAACCTCGCCCTGCAGGATCTCCGGGCCCGCGAGCGCGCGCATGATCGCTTGGAGCCGCGCGTCGACTGCATGACGCGGCAGCGCGAGCGCCTCGGCCACGCGCTCGACCGGCATGCCCTGGGCGACGAGCCGCATCACGTCCCGCTCGAGCGGGTCGAGCGGCGGCGCCTCGTGGCGGCCGCTCGCCTGGTGCGGCGTGTTGACGACGGTGCCGTGCACGACCTCCCGCAGGACGGTGGCGAACGCCGCGGCCTTCAGCCGGCGTGAGAGGACGGCGTCGGCGCCGGCCGCGAACGCGGCGTCGAGCGCCGGGCGGTCCATACCGGTCGAAAGAAGGACGATCGCGGCGTCTCCGCGCTCGCTTCGGGCCTCCCGCAGCCGGGCCAAGACGTTCGCCCGCTGACAGAGCTCGTCCACGACCACGACGTCCGGGAGGTGGGTGCGCAGGGCCTCGCGACAGGGCCCGCGACCGTCCACGACGTCGGCCACCTGGAACCCGACCGCGCCGCGCAGCGCGACCCGGAGGGATCTCACTACCGCGGGGCGGTCCGCTATCAGCAGGAGCGACTTCATCGTTCGACGATCTGTCACCTCCACCCTCGACCAATGGGACGTGCCGTTGCAAGGGTGAGATATCCGCCCCCGTTCGTCTGGCGAAACGCGTACTATCGCTCCGCTTGTTCGAGGCACCGAGTTCAAGGAGGGACCCAAGTGCCAGGAGATCAGATGGAGCACGAGTCCGACGAGGAGACCATCCGCATCGTCATCGCCGACGGTGATCCGCTCGTGCGGCGGACACTGCGCGAGGCGCTGCGCGACGAGGGGATGACCGTCGTCGCCGAGGCGACGAGCGCGACGGAGACCGTCGAGCTCACGACGTTCTACCGCCCGGACGTCGTCGTGCTCGACGAGCAGCTGCCCGAGGGCGGCGGCCTGGAGGCGACGCGCCGGATCCACGAGACGACGCCCGACGTCCGCGTCGTGCTGATGTCGGCGGCGCCGGACGACACGCTCGGCCTGCGCTCGCTGCGCAGCGGCGCCAGCGGCTACCTGTCGAAGGACTTCGAGCCGGACGTGCTGCCGCGCGTCCTGCGCGGCGTCGCGTTCGGCGAGGCCGCGATCTCGCGGCGGCTGGCGATGCTGCTCGTCGAGGCCGACCGCCGCTCGCCGCGCGCGGGCGCCGGCCTGCGCCCCGTCCGCAGCCCGCTCACCGACCGCGAGTGGGAGGTGCTGGACCTGCTCGCGTCCGGCGCGCGCACGGAGGAGATCGCGCAGACGCTCGTGCTCTCCACCGAGACGGTGCGCTCGCACCTGAAGAACCTGTACCGCAAGCTCGAGGTCCGGTCGCGCCAGGAGGCCACGGAGGCCGCCAAGCGTCTGCGGGAACTCGCGGTCTGACCGCGAGCCGCCGGCGGATGATGGATGGAGTCGGCATCGACCTGCTGGAGATCGAGCGCCTCGAGCGGGCGCTCGAGCGCCGGCCGCGGCTCGCCGAGCGCCTGTTCACCGAGGGCGAGCGCGCGTACGCGCAGTCTCGCGCCCGGCCCGTCATGCATCTTGCCGCGCGCTTCTGCGCCAAGGAGGCGGTCGCGAAGGCGCTCAGCCTGCGCGAGTGGAGCTGGCGCGACATCGAGGTCGTGGGCGGCGGCGACGCGCCGCCGGAGGTCCGGCTGGCCGGCACGGCCGCGGCGCGTGCGGGCGAGCTCGGCGCGGCCGTCGCGGTCTCGCTGACCCACACGCGCGGCATGGCCGGCGCGGTCGCGGTGCTGAATCGATGAGCCTCCCGCGCTGGCTGGACCCGCTGCTCGACGCGGAGCAGATGCGCGAGACCGACAGCTGGGCGATCGAGACGCGCGGCATCCCGTCGCTGGACCTGATGGAGCGCGCGGGGGAGGGGCTCGCCGACGTGGTCACGCGGCACGCGCCCGCCGGCCGCGTCGCCGTGGTCTGCGGCAAGGGCAACAACGGCGGCGACGGGCTGGTCGCCGCGCGGCTGCTGCGCCAGGCCGGCCGGCAGGTCGACGTCCTGCTCGTGTGGCCGGGCGAGTGGCTGCAGGGCGACGCCAAGACGATGCTCGAGCGGCTCCCCGGCGACAAGCCGTCGGAGTTCGACGCCACGCACCTGAAGGGCGCCAACGTGATCGTGGACGCGGTGCTGGGCACCGGCTTCGAGGGCGCGCCGCGCAAGCCGGTCGACAAGGTGATCGCGGCGATCAACGCCGCCAAGGCGCGCGTCGTCGCCGCCGACGTCCCGAGCGGCGTCAACGCCTCCAACGGCGAGGTCGAGGGCGACGCGGTGTTCGCGATGGCGACCGCCACCTTCCACCGCGGCAAGCCCGGGCTGTGGATCGCGCCCGGCAAGGCGCACTCCGGGATCGTCGAGGTGGTCGACATCGGGATCCCGCGCGGCGCCCCGGCCAAGGCCGAGGCCGGCGTGATCAACGGCGGCGTCCTGCGCGAGATGCCGCGGCGCGGGTCCGAGTCCACGAAGTTCTCCTCGGGCAACGTCTTCATCCTCGGCGGCGCCAGCGGCCTGACCGGCGCGCCCTCGATGGCCGCGCTGGCCGCGATGCGCGCCGGCGCCGGGTACGTCACCGTCGGCGCCCCGGCCGGACTCGAGCTGTCGTTCACCGTGCGCCTGCTCGAGGCGATGATGGTCGGCCTGCCAGAGACCGACGGCGCGCTCAGCCCCGAGGCGGTCGGGCCGGCGCTGAAGGCGATCGGCCGCGCCGACGCCGTCGTGCTCGGGCCCGGGAATGTCGAAGGCCAAGGGCGCGCGCGGGTTCGCGCTGGAGATGTTCGAGCGCGTCGACGTGCCGCTCGTGATCGACGCGGACGGACTCAACGCGCTCGACGGCGTCTTCCCGGAGGACCTCCCGTCGCGACCGTGGCCGACCGTGCTGACCCCGCACGCGGGCGAGCTCGGCCGCCTGCTCGGGGTCAAGTCCGCGGAGATCGGCGAGCACCGGCTCGCGATGGCCCGCGAGGCGGCGGCGAAGGCCAAGGCGTTCGTGGTCCTCAAGGGCGACGACACGCTGGTCGTCTCGCCCAGCGGCCGCGTGGCGATCTCGCGCGGCGGAGCACCGGCGCTCGCCACCGCCGGCACCGGCGACGTGCTCGCGGGCGTGATCGGAGCGATGCTCGGCAAGGGCCTCCCACCCGCCCACGCGGCCTGCGCCGGCGTCTACGCGCACGTCCGCGCGGGCCAGATCGCCGCGGGCCGCACGGCGCGGACGGCGTCATCGCCTCGGACGTCATCCAGGCGCTCCCGGCGGCCCTGAGCGCCTAGCCGCCCGAGCTCGCGCGCCTGCCGGGCTCGAACTGCGGCTGGGTAGGGGGTGGGAGTGCCGCCCGCACGCCTGCTTCGTGCGCGAGCGGTCAGTTCTTCAGGCTCAGCCTGAACAATCGACCGCTCCGCGGGTCTGTGCGAGGCTCACGATCCAGTCGCGCTGGGCAGGGCTGGGCCTCCCTCGCCTCCCTACCCAGCCGCCGTTGACGTTCGCGGCGCTACGGGCGGCCCGAAGGCGCGCAGCTGCTCCAGCGTCACCGCCCGCGCGTCGGCGCCCTCGAACACCACCCGCCGGTACCACGCCGCGGTCTGCGGCGACCCCGCGCTCGAGCGCCCAGCGCTCGCGCCAGCCCGAGCGCCTCGGCGGCGAGCGTCGGATCGAGGCCGAGCCGGGCCGCCTCGACCGGGCCGTCGCGCTGCTCGGGCGCCGTCGACCGTCGAGCCCGCCGAGCGCGGCGCGCGAAGCGCTCGACGAGCCACCCGACCGGGCGCTGCTCGTGCTCCAGCGGCGGCGCGAAGTTCCAGGCCCGCGCGTAGTCCGCCGACCCGGCCAGGCGCTCGGCGAGCAGCAGGTAGCCGCACAGCGGGTTGAGGACGTGCTGCCACGGGCGGACCGCGGCCGGGTCGCGGACGACGAGCGGCCGGCCCGCCTCGCGCGGCGCGGACGGCGTCGGGGAGGATGCGGTCCTCGGCCCAGTCGCCGCCGCCGATCACGTTGCCGGCGCGGGCCGTCGCGACCCGCAGGCCGTAGGAGTCGCGGTACGCCGCCGCGACCAGCTCGGCCGCGGCCTTGGACGCGGAGTAGGGGTCCTTGCCGCCGAGCGGGTCGCCCTCGCGCGAAGCGGCGGCCGCTGTCGGGGTCGGCGTAGACCTTGTCGGTGGTGACGACGACCACGGCGGCCTCCGGCGCGCGCCGGCGGACGGCCTCGAGCACGTGCGCGGTGCCGAGCGCGTTGACCGCGAAGGCGTCGACCGGCTCGCGCCACGCGCGGCGCACGAGCGGCTGCGCGGCGAGGTGGAGCACGACGTCCGGGCGGGCGGCCTCGACGGCCGCCCCGACGGCGGCCGGTCGCGCGCACGTCGCCGCGCAGGTCCTCGAGGCCAGCTCGGCGACGCGCGCGAGCTCGAACAGGGCCGGGTCGGTGGGCGGCGGGTCGCCGAAGCCGGTCACCGTCGCGCCGAGCTCGCGCAGCCACAGCGCGAGCCAGCCGCCCTTGAAGCCGGTGTGCCCGGTCACGAGCACCCGCCGGCCGGCCCAGAAGTCCGTCATCTCCGCGGAGCTTATGCGCCGCGCGAGCCCGTAAGCTGCGCGCCGTGGCGCTGACCGTCAGGGACATCATGGAGACCGACGTACCTGAGGTCTATGCGGCGGACCCGGTCGAGTCGGTGCTCAAGGTGCTGCGCGCGCACGAGCTCCCGGGGGTCCCGGTGATCAACGAGGGCGGCCGCTGCGTCGGGATCATCACGGAGGCCGACCTCGTGCTCTCCGACGAGAACGAGGACCTGCACCTGCCGCACTACTTCCAGCTCTTCGGCGGCGTCGTGTTCCTCGAGTCGATGTCGCACTTCGAGGAGCGCCTGCGCAAGGCGTTCGCCTCGACGGCGGCGGACATGATGACCCCGGACCCCGTCACGATCGAGCCTTCGGCGAGCGTCGAGGAGGCCGCGAGGCTGATCGCGCGCAAGCGCCACAACCGCCTGCCCGTCGTCGAGCACGGGCGCCTCGTGGGCGTGGTCACCCGCGTCGACGTGCTCGAAGCCCTGACCAACGACTCCGAGTAGGTCCGAGTGTTGCGCGCGCTGGCCCGCGTCAACCTGGCCGCGATCGAGCGCAACTGCGCCCGGCTCGCGTCCGCCGCGGCGCCCGCCGCCCTGTGCGCGGTCGTCAAGGCCGACGGCTACGGCCACGGCGCGCTCCCGGCCGCGCGCGCCGCCCAGGCCGGCGGGGCGGCGTGGCTCGCCGTCGCCACGGCGGCCGAGGCGGCCGAGCTGCGCGCCGGCGGGGTGGAGGGGCCGCTGCTCGTGCTCGGCGCGCTGTCGCCGGAGGAGCTCGACGTGGCCCTGCTGGCGGGCGCCGACGTGGCGTGCTGGCGCGAGGCGGCGGCGCAGGCGATCGCGCGCCGCGCCGAGGAGCTCGGGCTGCGGGCCGGGCGTGCACGTGAAGCTCGACACCGGCATGGGCCGGCTCGGCACGCGCGACGGCGACGAGGCGACCCGCACGGCCGGCGCCGTGGCCGCGGCCCCCGGCCTGCGGCTCGCCGGGATCTTCACCCACTTCGCGACCGCCGACGAGGACGACCCGGGCTTCCTGCGCGAGCAGCTCGCCGTCTTCACCGCGTGGGCGGACGAGCAGCGCGGGCGCCATCCGGACGTGATCGTGCACGCCGCCAACTCCGCCGCCACGCTCGCCGAGCCCGCCGCGCGGCTGGACATGGTCCGCTGCGGCGTGGCCATCTACGGGCTCGACCCGTTCCAGTCCGATCCGGCCGAGCAGGGGCTGGAGCCGGCGCTCGAGCTGCGCTCCTACCTCGCCGAGGTCAAGCCGTGCGCGAAGGGGGAGAGCGCGGGCTACGGCCGCCGCTTCGTGGCGGAGCGCGACACGTGGCTCGGCACGATCCCGATCGGCTACGGCGACGGCTACCGGCGCGGCCTGACCAACAACGCCGAGGTGCTCGTGGACGGCCGCCGCGCGCCGGTGGTCGGCGCGGTCTCGATGGACAACATCACGGTCGACCTCGGCCCCGAGCCGCGGGCGGAGCCCGGCGCCCCGGTGACCCTGATCGGCGAAGGGCTGCGCGCCGAGGAGCTGGCCGAGCGGCTGGCCACGATCAACTACGAGATCACCTGCGGGATCACGCGCCGGGTGCCGCGCGAGCACCACCGCGACGGGGAGCCGGCGTGAGCGCGCGGCGGAGCGCTCCCCGGGAGCGGGCATGAGCGTCGCGCTGGACGTGGCGCGCGCCGCGCTCGCGGGCGAGCCGGCGTGGCTCGTCGGCGGGGCCGTCCGCGACCGCCTGCTCGGGCGCGACACCGACGACGTCGACCTCGCGCTCGAGGGCGACCCGCGCGGCGCGGCGCGGCGGATCGCGAAGGCCTCCGGCGGGGCCTCGTTCCAGCTCTCGCACGAGTTCGGCGGCTGGCGAGCGGTCGGGCCGGGCCACGCCTGGCACGTCGACGTGCTCCCGCTGCGCGACGGCGACCTGCGCGCGGACCTGGCCGCGCGCGACTTCACCGTCAACGCGATGGCCGAGCCGCTCGCCGGCGGCGAGGTCGTCGACCCGCACGGCGGCGCGGCCGACCTCGCGGCCCGGCGGCTGCGGATGGTCTCCGAGGACGCCCTGCGCGACGACCCGCTGCGCACGCTGCGCGCCGTGCGCTTCGCGGTAGAGCTCGGCCTCGAGATCGAGCCCGCCACCGGCGCCGCGGTGCGCGAGCACGCCCCCGCGATCGACGCCGTGTCGCCCGAGCGCGTGTTCGCCGAGCTCAAGCGCGTCGTCGCCGCCCCGCGCGTGCGCGACGGCCTGGCGCTGATGCAGGAGACCGGCCTGCTGGCGGCCGTGCTGCCCGAGCTCGAGGCGCTGCGCGGCGTCGAGCAGAGCGCGTACCACCACGCCGACGTGCTCGGCCACACGCTCGAGGTGCTCGACGCCGTCGTGGCGATGGAGGCCGACCCGGAGGCCGTCGGCCTCGGCGGCGAGCTCGCCGCGCCGGTCGCGGCGCTGCTCGCCGAGCCGCTGGCCAACGAGCTGACCCGCGGCACCGGCCAGCGCTTCGCCGCCCTGCTGCACGACGCCGCCAAGCCCCAGACCCGCCGCGAGCTTCCCGGCGGGCGCGTCACGTTCGTCGGCCACGACAGCGAGGGGGCCGGGCTCGCCCGCGACGTGCTGCGGCGCCTGCGCGCGTCGGACCGGCTGGCGGGCTACGTCGCCGCGCTCACCCGCCACCACCTCGCCCTCGGCTTCCTCGTCCACGAGCGGCCGCTCTCGCGGCGCGAGATCTGGCGCTACCTCGCCGCCACCGAGCCGTACTCGGCCGACGTGACGCTGCTGACCGTCGCCGACCGGCTCGCCACCCGCGGCCGCAAGGCCGAGCCCGCGATCGCCGCGCACCTGGAGCTGGCGCGCGAGGTGCTCGAGCACGCCTTCGCGCTGCGCGAGGCCGGCCCGCAAGCGGCGCTCGTCCCGGGCGACGAGCTCGCCGCCGAGCTCGGCATCCGCCCCGGCCCGCGGCTGGGCGAGCTGCTGCGCGCCCTCGCGGAGGACCGCTATGCCGGCGAGATCGGCACGCGCGAGGAGGCCGTCGCGCGGGCCCGCGAGCTGCTGGCCGCCCAGCCCGCCGGCGGCGGCGAGCCGCGGGGCGGCTAGGCCGCCGCCTCGCGCACGAGCGCCTCGCACAGGACCGCGGCGTCGCGGACGGTGTCGTAGTGGAGCGCCTCTGCCGTGTCGAGCGGCGAGTGGTAGTTGAGCGGCAGCTTGTACTTCGTGACGGAGCCGAGCGCCGCGCTCGGGTAGCCGGCCTTGAGCGCGATCAGCCCGTCCGTGGCCAGCCCGAGCCGCAGCCGGCGCCGCAGCCGCACGCCCGCGCGCTCCGCCACGGCGGCGACGCGGTCGCGCAGCTCGGGCGTGTAGTCGCGCATCTTCAGCATCCCCTCGCCCTCGATCAGGATCAGCTCGGGCGAGCCGACGGAGTCGAGGCAGATCACCTCGGTGCGCTCGCGCGGCAGCTCCGGGAAGTGGCGCCGGGCGAAGCCGCGCATGCCCTCCATGAAGGACTCCTCGGAGCCCGTGGAGACGAGCAGCACGCGGACGCCCTCCACGGGCCGCTCCTGCAGCGCGCGGGCCAGCTCCAGCACCACCGCGACGCCGGACAGGTTGTCGTTGGCGCCGGGCACCACTGGTCGCAGCGCGATGTCGGCGAAGGCGGCGGTCGAGCCCAGCGAGAGGAACGTGCCGAGCCGCCGCAGCGGCCGCAGGCCGCTCAGCGCGCCGAGCGCGACGAGGGCCGGGCCGGCGACCACGAGCAGCATCACCTGCGGCGAGGTCTCCTGCTTCTCGTACCAGCCGGGGAACGCGTCGGCCGGGACCGTCGTGAGAGCCGGGGCGAACACGAACCCGCCGTGCGCGGCGTCGTGGTGGGCGACGAACACGATCGTGCGCTCCGCGCCGCGGTCGCCCGCCTCCGCGACGACGTTGTAGGTCGTCCGCCGCGGCAGCAGGCGGCGGAAGACGTGCGGCCCGCCCGAGACGTCGTCGGCGATCCCGGCGGCGGCCGCCGCGCCCGTCGCGGCGGCCAGGGCCCGCGCCGCGCGCCCGCCGCGAGCGGCGGTCAGGCCCACCAGCCCGGCGGCCGCGGTCATCAGCCCGAGCGGGATCCAATAGGTGCCGTGCGCAGGCTCTTCCTCGATCAAAGCGTCAGCACTCGAACCATTCAGGCGCTCGCGTATCCACTCCGCGGCCCGGCGCTCGCCGTCGGACGCCGACGGGCGCTCGATCGACGACAGGTGCTCGACGGTGGCGCGGAGGCGCTGGGTGGAGTCCGGCATCGGCGCGGCAGGCTACCCTGCGCCGCATGGCCGCCGATCCCGACTGCATCTTCTGCAAGATCGTCGCCGGGGAGATCCCCGCCACGCGGATCGCGGAGGACGAGCGCACGATCACCTTCATGGACATCAACCCCGCCACGCGCGGGCACGTCCTGGTGATCCCGCGCGAGCACGCCAAGGACCTCCACGAGATCGAGCCCGAGGACCTCGCGGCGGTCGCGAAGGCAGCCCAGAAGGTGGCCGCCACGATGCCCGAGCGGCTCGAGGCCGACGGCGTGAACCTCCTCAACTCGTGCGGGCACGCGGCCTGGCAGACCGTCTTCCACTTCCACATGCACGTCATCCCGCGCTACGACGCCGACCCGCTGCGGCTGCCCTGGTCCCCCGGCCCGGGCGACCGCGAGGAGATCGCGGCCGCCGCGCGCGACCTCGAGGGCTGAGGCGTGAAGCGGCTCGTCACCGCCGTCCTGGCGCTCCTGCTGCTGCCGGCGGCGGCGCACGCCCAGGTCGAGGCGATCGAGCCGACGTTCCAGCTCGACCGCAAGGGCGACGTCCGCGGGCCGCTCGACGTCGTGCGGGTCGCGATGAGCAAGCGCACCAACGGCTCGCTGCGCGGCGAGCTGACGATGCGCCGCGCGTGGGAGGACGCCGACGTGCGGGGCGGCTCGCTGTGCCTGCGCTTCTACGTGAAGGCCGACCCCGAGTCCCAGGCGCCCGAGTACCTCGCGTGCGCCACGCCCGCCCCCGACGGCACGCTCGCCGGCCGCGTGCTGCGCAACAGCGCCAACGGGCTCCCGCGCACCGTCGGCGGGGCGTTCGTGACGCGCCCGACGACCCGGACCGTCCACTTCGGCTTCGACCCCGGGCTCATCCGCAACCCCGCCGAGCTGCGCTTCTCCGGAGAGTCCGTGTGGCGCGGATCGCGTTGCCCGGTCACGACCGGCTGCCGGGACCTGGCCCCGGACGCGCCCGACGCCCGAAAGTTCCGCTTGCGCCGCGAATCCGCTTCGGGGTAGCGTCTGCACGTCAGGGCCGGAACACGACGACCGGCCGAGGAATAGGGGCGCACGAGGGACGGACCGGACTTGTGCAACCACAGCAGCAAGTGGGGTCAGATCAGTGGGCACCGGCACGGTCAAGTGGTTCTCGGACGACAAGGGGTTCGGGTTCATCACGCCTGATGAGGGGGGACGAGACCTCTTCGTCCACTTCTCCGGGATCAACGGCGACGGGTATCGCTCGCTCGCCGAGGGGGCGAAGGTCTCCTATGAGGAGGAGAACGGCGACAAGGGGCCCAAGGCGGTCAACGTCACCAAGATCTAAGTCGTCGCAGGTCGCCGGTGTCCGCGACCGCAATCTTTCAGGGGCGTCCTCGTGTTGAATGCGGGGATGCCACTGAGAGCCCACATTCGTCGCCGCGTGCGCGGCGCTGGCCTGCGCCATCGCGCCCTCCGCCGCCTCGGCGAAGATCGTGGAGGTCGGCCAGGCGCCGACCGAGGCCGTCCCGACCTGCCCCGCCAGCCCCTGCCTGGCGGTCTCCCGCACGACCGGCTACCAGGCCAAGGTCGTCGACAGCCGGGCTCACTACGTGATCCCCGAGAACGGCCGCATCGTCGCCTTCTCGATCCGCCTCGGCTCGCCCAACAAGCGCCAGATCGCCTTCTTCGAGGAGAACTTCGGCAAGGCCTCGGGCGGCCTGAGCGTGATCCGCCGCGGTGACCGCCTGTTCGGCCGCGTGGTCGCCGCGAGCCCGGTCTTCCAGCTGTCGGAGTACTTCGGCCAGACCGTGCAGTTCCCGCTCGACCGCGCGCTGAAGGTCGAGAAGGGCAACATCATCGGGCTCAGCGTCCCGACCTGGGCGCCCGCGCTGTCGACGCTGACCGAGGACGGCAGCTCCTGGCGCGCCAGCCGCGGCCTCAAGAGCTGCGACGACACGGACCGCCAGACCGCGCAGACGACCGTCGGCGCGCTCACGCAGTACCGCTGCCTCTACCGCGCGCGGCTCACCTACACCGCGACGCTGATCACCGACCCCAAGCCGAACAAGCCGGCGAAGAAGACGACCGTCGGCGGCTAGCGCCGGCGGCGGCCCTCGACCTTCGGCGTGCGGGCCGCGAGCCGCACGCCGAGCGCGCGGTCGGGCACGACGGGGCGATCGACGCCGAGCAGGTCCAGCAGCGCGTCCACGACCTCGGGGTCGTAGGTGCTGCCGGCGCCGGAGCGCAGCTCGCCGACCGCCTCGTCCTTGCTCATCGCCGGCCGGTAGGGCCGCGGCGTGGTCATGGCCTCGTAGGCGTCGCAGGCGAGGATGATCCGCGAGCCGATCGGGATGTTGTGCTCGCGCAGGCGGTCCGGATAGCCCGAGCCGTCCCAGTGCTCGTGCTCGTGGCGCACGATCGGCGCGATCGAGGCCAGCTCGGGGATCCGCAGCAGGATCCGCTCGCCCGCGACGGGGTGGTCGGCCATGACCTGCCACTCCTCGTCGGTCAGCGGGCCGCGCTTGTGCAAGATCTCGTGCGGGACGCCGAGCTTGCCGACGTCGTGCAGCAGCGCCGCGTGGGCGATCCGATCGACCTTGACCGAGGGCAGGCCGAGGATCATCGCCACCCCGCGGGCGAGGTGCACGACCGTCTCGGAGTGGTCGCGCGTGTAGTGGTCGCGCTCCTCGATCGCCGCCGCCAGCGCCTGCACGGCGGCCGGTGAGCCGCGGTCGGAGTGCAGCAGCGCCAGCTCGCGCTCGATGTCGGCGTTGGCGACCGCCACGCGCCCCTTGCCCGTCCGCTTGGCCAGCAGCAGCGCGCGGTCGGCGTGCTCGAGCAGCGCCGCGGCGTCGAGCGGCGCGTGCCACTGGGCGACGCCGAGCGAGCACGCGCCGGCCAGCTCGAGCTGCGACCCGGGCTCCGTCTCGGCCGCCATCGCGTCGCGCACGCGCTCGGCGACCTGGCAGGCCGTCTCCTCGTCGCTGCCGGGCAGCAGCAGCACGAACTCGTCGCCGCCGTAGCGGGCGACCTGGTCGTAGGGGCGCAGCTCGGCCCGCAGCAGGTCCGCGACGCCGCGCAGCAGCGCGTCGCCGGCCTGGTGGCCGCGCGAGTCGTTGACGCGCTTGAAGTCGTCGAGGTCGAGGATCACGCAGCTCAGCACCGTGCCGTCGCGCTGGGCGCGGGCGATCTCCTCGCGCAGGCGGACCTGCATCGCGCCGTGGTTGAGCAGCCCCGTCAGCGCGTCGGTGCGGGCCGCCTGCTGGACCTCCTCGTAGGTCTCCGCGTTGCAGCACGCGACGGTCGCGAGGTCGGCGATCGCCTCCAGGGTGCGCACGTCCTCGGGCTCGATCCGGCGCGGCTGCGTCCAGCCGACCGACAGCGCGCCCTTGAGCTCGTCGTTCCAGGCCATCGGCACCGCGAGCGCGGAGCGGTACGGGCGCAGGGACTCGTGTCCGGGCACCGTGGTCTCCGCGTGGTAGTCGGCGGTCATGAACGGGCGCCCGGTGGCCAGCACCTGGCCCGCGGCGCCCTCGCCGGCCGCCAGCGAGATCCCGTGCCAGGAGTCGGCCACGTTGTAGCCGGCCGTGGCCAGCCCGCCGGTCTCTGCGTTGCCGAGGTAGACGCCGGTCATCTCGGCGGCGACGGCCTCCGCGGCCTCGCGGGCGAGCGTGCGCAGGACCTCGTCGAGCTCCAGCGAGGCGTTCAGCGCGCGCGCCGCGCGGACGAGCGCCTCGTCCTGCCGTGCGCGCGAGCGGCCGCGCTCCTCCGCCTCGAGCCGCGCGAAGCCCGCGGCCGTGAGGTCGGCCAGCGCCAGCGCCAGCGCGAGCTCGCCGTCGCCGAGCTCGCGGCGCTCGCGGAAGACCACGATCGCGACGTGGCGGACCTCGCCGCCCCAGGCGATCGGCACGAACAGGACGGAGGCCGCGCTGAAGCGCTCGACGAGGTCTGCACGCAGCTCCGGGCTGCCCTGGGCGTCGGCGACGTGGATCGGCACGCCCGTGCGCGCGACGTGCGCCGTGCCGGGGGCCTCGCAGCCACCGAGGGCGACGTCGGACATCAGGACCTGATCGGCGGCCAGCGCGTCGTGGAGCGCGTTGGTCAGCGCCGAGCGGACGCCGTCGGCGTCGGCGGCGGCCGCCGAGACCCGCGCGAGCAGGCCGACGCACGCGGCGACGTCGCCGTGGGCGGGGTCCTGACGTGCGGGGGTGGGGGAAGCGGGGATCGAGTCGGGAACGGCGCAGCCTTCCTCACATGAGGGCCATGCCGGTGTATCGGCGGGCCGGACGGCGCGCTTGATGCGGCTAACCGTCCAAATTGCGGGCTCGGACGGCTCAGCAGGCGCCGGGGTTCTGGGCGCAGAAGTCCTCGAACTGCTGCGCTTCAGAGCCGGCCGGCGGGGCCGTGTCGTTGGCGGCCGAGTCCTCCTCGGCGGGCGCCGTGGCGCCGCCGCTGTCGGTGTCCGCCGTGCCCGTGTCGGTCGCGCCGCTGTCGGTGCTCGGCGCCGTGGTGGAGCCGCTCTGGTCGCTCGGGGCCGTGGTGCCGCCCGGCTCGGCCGTGGCCGACGGGGTCGGCGTCGGCGTCGCGTCGCCGCTCGCGGCCGAGTCGACCGTCGCCGTCGGCACGGCGACGCCGACCGGCGGGCCCGGCACCTCCTCGTACTCGACCTCGCTGCCACCGCAGCCGGCGGCGCCGGCGGCGAAGGCCGCGGTCAAGAGCAGGGCTGTGGCGGTTCGAGCCGCGCGCATAGGAAGAACGGGACTAGCGGGGCAGCGCGCCCATGCGGCGGCCGCAGGTCGGGCACTCGTTGAGGTCCAGCTGGGCGGGCTGGTCGCACCAGTTGCAGAAGCGGAGGTTCTCCACGGACCACGGCAGCTGGGAGGCCGACGGCGGGAGCGGGAGCAGCTTGCCCACCGGCTCCAGCGGCTCCCCGGTCTCGCGGTCCAGGTAGGTGCGGCCGGGCTCGGCCTCCAGGATGACCTCTCGGCCGGTCGACGGCGCCCGCAGGCGAAATCTCTGCCGGTTCATCGCGGCGAACCGTAGCAGGGGCCTCGGCGCGTACCCTGCACCCGCTGATGCGCATCCTCGTCTTCCACGGCTACCTGCTCGGCGGGACCGGATCCAACGTCTACAACGCCGCGCTGGCGGAGGCGCTCGCGCGCGCGGGTCACGAGGTCCACCTGCTCAGCCAGGATCGCGACCCGCTCGCGCACGACTGGGTCGACGCCGCCGGCGACTGGGACGGGGGCGCGCTGGAGCTGACGACGCGGCGCGAGCCGGCGCGCGTGACGGCCTACCGGCCGGACATCGCCGGCCTGCTGCCGCTCTACGTCGCCGACCGCTACGACGGCATCGAGGCCCGCCCGTTCCCCGACCTCAGCGATGCCGAGCTCGACCGCTACCTCGAGCGCAACGTCGCCGCCGTACGCGAGGTGGCCGAGCGCGCGCGCCCGGACGTCGCGCTCGCCAACCACCTGGTGATGGGGCCCGTGATCCTCAGGCGCGGGCTCGACGGCCTCGGCGTGCCGTACGCCGTGAAGATCCACGGCAGCGCCCTCGAGTACACGGTCAAGCCGCATCCCGAGCGCTTCCTCCCGTACGCGGAGGAGGGCCTGGGCGGCGCGAGCGGCGTGCTCGTCGGCTCGCGCCACACGGGGGAGAGCCTGTGGGCGGCGATGGACGACGGCGATCTGCCCGGCCGCACCCGGCTCGGCCCGCCCGGGGTCGACGTTCGGCGCTTCGTCCCGCGCGCGCCGGAGGAGGCGCGCGCCGGGCTGGAGGACCTCCGCGGGCGCCTGGCCGCCGCGGAGAGCGCCGCGGCCGGCGGAGCCGGGTCGTCCGGCTCGTCCTTCGCGCGCCGCGCCGGCGAGGCGGCCGAGGCGCTCGCGCGCGTGGAGCCCGAGGACCGGCTCGTGGTCTTCGTGGGCAAGCTGATCGCCTCCAAGGGCGTCGAGCTGCTGCTGGCGGCGTGGCCGCTCGTGCTGGCGCGCGAGCCCGCCGCGCGGCTGGTGATCGTCGGGTTCGGGGCGTTCCGCGAGGGCCTGGAGGCGCTCGCCGCCCAGCTCGCCGCGGGCGACCTGGAGGCCGCCCGGGCGACGCGCGGGGAGGACGGGCGGGAGCTGCCGTGGCTGGAGGCGTTCCTCGACGGGCTCGAGGACGAGGACGGCTACCGCGAGGCGGCGCGGGGCCTCACGGAGCGCCTGGCGTTCGCCGGCCGGCTCGACCACGCCGAGCTCACCGACCTGCTCCCCGCCGCCGAGGCGATGGCCGTCACGAGCACGTTCCCCGAGGCGTTCGGGATGGTCGCCGCCGAGGCCGCGGCCTGCGGGGCGCTGCCGGTGGTGGCGCGCCACTCGGGCCTCGGCGAGGTCGCCCGCACCCTGGCCACCGCCGTGCCCGAACCCGCGCGCGCGTGGCTCACCTTCGAGGTGGGCCCCGGTGCGGTCTCCGAGCTCGCGGACGCCCTCGGGGGCTGGCTCGCGGCGCCCGCCGACCTGCGCGAGGCCACCCGTCGAGGCGATCGTCGAGGCGACCCGCGAGCGCTACTCCTGGGACGGCGTCGCCCGCACCGTGATCGCCGCCGCCCAGGGCGACCTGGACGGCCTCCCGGACCCGTAGGCCGCCCGCCGCACCGCGCCCATGCCGCTCCGCCGGAGCGCGGCGCGCCGCACCGCCCCCCGCTCGGTTAGGATTCCGCGCCGATGGTGAGGAGAACGGTCCGGGGATGGGCGCTGGGCGCCAGCGCGATCGGCGCCATGGCGCTGTTCGCGGGCTGCGGCGGTCTGACCGACCGCGGCGACAACGTCATCAACGGCAAGCAGCAGTTCGTGGCCAAGTGCGGCTCCTGCCACATCCTCAACCGCGCCGGCACCAAGGGCGTCACCGGCCCGAACCTCGACCAGGCGTTCGCCCGCGCCCGCCAGGACGGGTTCGGCGACAGCACCTTCGAGGGCATCGTCCACCGCCAGATCGGCCAGCCCGCCCGCCGCGCGCAGGTGGACCCCGAGACGGGCAAGATCCTGCCGAAGATGCCGGCCAACCTCGTCACGGGCGAGGACGCGCGCGACGTCGCAGCGTACGTGGCCAGCGCGGTCGCCAAGGGCGGCAAGGACCAGGGCGCCCTGGCGTCGATCGGCGCCGCCGAGGCCAAGGGCACCGCGAAGGCCAAGGGCGGCAAGCTGTCGATCCCGGCCGACCCGGGTGGCGCGCTCGCCTACCAGTTCGCGGACGCCGAGGCACCTGCCGGGCAGCTCGAGATCGACTCGCCGAACGAGTCCTCGGTCGACCACAACATCGCCCTCGAGGGCGGCGGCGTGAACGAGGTCGGGCCGGTCGTCAAGAACGGCGGCGTCTCCACGATCAACGTTGACGTGCAGGGCGGCGAGTACACGTTCTTCTGCACCGTGACCGGCCATCGCGCGGCCGGCATGGAGGGCAAGCTCACCGTCAAGTAGCGGCCGGTAGCGTCCAGGACGCATGACCGGTGGCGACCTCCTCGCGGGCCTGATCCAGGCCTCGCCGTTCTATCTGCTCGTGGCGTTCGTGGCGCTGCGGGCGCGCACGCTCGCGCGCGAGGGGCGGCCCGTGCCGACGGGACGGCTCGCGCTGATCGCGGCCGGCGTCGCCGTCGGCGTGGCGGCCGACCTGCCGCCGATCGGCACGGTGTCCGAGGAGCGGCTGTCCGTGCACATGGTCCAGCACATGCTGATCGGGGACCTGGCGGCGTTCCTGATCGTGATCGGCCTGACCGGCCCGCTGCTGCGGCCGATCCTGACCAAGCCGGGCATCCGGCACCTGCGCTGGCTCGCGCACCCGCTCGTGGCGGTGCCGCTGTGGATCGCCGTCTACTACGGCTGGCACGCGCCCGCGCTCTACCAGGCCGCGCTGCACTCCAACGTCGTCCACGCCACGGAGCACGCGACGATGTTCGCGGCCGGCCTGGCGCTGTGGATGGGGCTGCTCGGGCCGCTGCCGAAGCCGTCGTGGTTCGGCAACGCGGCGGGGCTCGCCTACGTGATCGTGGTGCGCTTCGCCGGCACCGTGATCGCCAACGTGTTCCTCTGGTCGAGCTCGCCGTTCTATCCCGACTACGAGGAGCTCGCGCGCGCCAACGGCATCGACGCGGCCGCGGACCAGAGCCTCGCGGGCGCCGTCTGGATGGTCGAGGGCTCCGTGGTGACGATCTGCGTGCTCGGCTGGCTGTTCACCCGCTGGATGAGCCAGGGCGCCGAGGCGCAGGAGCTCGTGGAGTACGCCGGCGCGAAGGGCGTCGAGCTGGATCCCGCGCGGGCGCGCCGGGCCGTCGCGGCGGGGGCGGGCGCGCGGCTGCGCGCGCGGTTGGACTCAGAGGACGGCGCGGCCGAGCACGACGAGCACGCCGATGACGACGGCGACCGCGACCACGTAGAGCAGGAAGCGGAACGCCTCCGCCTCCGAGCGCAGCGGGTTGATCACAGGATGTAGACGCTCAGGTACACGATCACCCACATCACGTCGACGAAGTGCCAGTAGATGCCCGGTACCTCGACGCCCCGGTGCTCCGCGGCCGTGAAGTGCCCGCGGAACGCCCTGATCGTGGTGAACAGCAGCAGCGTCAGGCCGATGAAGACGTGCGCGCCGTGCAGGCCGGTCAGCCCGTAGAAGATCGTGCCCTGCGCGTGGTCCTGCGGCGCGAAGCCGATGTGGACGTACTCGTTGATCTGGATGAACAGGAACGTCAGCCCGAGCAGGAACGTCGTCGCGATGCCGGCCTGCAGCGCGAAGCGGTTCTCGTGCTTGGCCCCCTCGAGCGCCCAGTGCATCGTCAGCGACGAGGAGATCAGGATGCACGTGTTGACCAGCGCGATGAGCTTCGGCAGCTCGGTGCCCTCGGCCGGCCACTCGGCGCCCCCCACGACCCGGATGAAGAAGTAGGCCGTGAAGAAGGCCCCGAAGACCATGATCTCCGAGATGATGAAAAGCAGCATGCCGAGCAGCTGCGGCTCGACCCGCGAGGAGCGGTTGGCCTCGGGCGGCCCGTGGTGGTGGTGGTCGTCGTGCGCCGCGCTGGCGGCGTGCGCGCCGATCGAGGCCGCCTCCATAGTGGACCCTCCCGCAAGTCCTGATGTCCTCGCGACGACCGCCGATCGCCGCCTGGCTGCGTCCTCGACCCTTGAAATCCCAGAAGGATTCCTGCGGATCTGCGTCCTTGCCAGCCGCCGCCGGCGGCCGTTCGAGAACACCATGACTCACGGGAGGAACCACTAGGCCTCCGCTCCCGCGGGCTGTGAGGACGGCGAGGACTCGATGTGCTCGACCGGCTTGTTGGTCGCGCCCTCGATCCGCTCGACGAGCTTGTCGGCCATCCACTGCGAGCTGCCGGCGGGCAGCGTGGAGACCACGATCTCGGAGATGTGGAAGTACTGGGCCGCGTTCATCGCCGCGGTGTACGGATCCGGGTCGCCGATCATGCCGGCGGCCACGATCCCGGCCTTGCGCAGCGATTCCAGCAGCCGCTTGAGCCGGTCGCGCGCCTCGGCCACCGCGTCGCCGCGCGTGGACGGCTGCGGGACGACGACGATGAAGCGATGCGGGCCCTCCTCGGCCAGGGCCTCCAGGCGCTTGGTCAGCTCGGGGCTGGCGGCCGTCTGGTTTGCGAGCACCAGCGTGACGTCGAACGGCAGGCCCTCGCCGACCAGGTCGACCACGATGTGCTCGACCGGCAGCCCCGTCTCCTCTCGCAGGCGCTCGGGCAGGTCGCGCCGCAGCCAGCCCGAGGACTCGGAGGGGAGGGTGGAGACGATGATCTCGTCGATGCCGTGGGCGGCCACGGCGTCCTTGACCGCGTTCAGCGGGTCGCCGTCGCCGACCTCGCCGGCGCCCTTGATGCCCTCGCCGGCCATGAACTCGAGCGCGAGGTCCACGCGCACCTGCGCGCTGTCGCGCACCACGTCGTCGTAGATGACGTTGCCGTGGCGCGGCCGGGTCTGCGGGACCACCACGTGGAACACGACGTCGTCGCCGCGGCCCGCGCGATCGCGCACCGCGTCGAGCAGCTTGGCGCCGCCGATGGTCTCGTTCGCCAGCACGAGCACGTTCGGCATCGCCTAGGCGCTCCTCTTCACGCTCGGGGGTGGACGCGCCCGCGGGCTGCTTGGGCCTGGCCTCGGCGGGCGACTCGAAGATGCCGTGGACCGCGCCGGGCACGCCGTACTCGTACGGGCCGCCGACGACGGTCGGCACCTTGTCGAAGTTGAAGATCGGCGGCGGCGAGGAGACCTGCCACTCGAGCGTGAGTGCCCGCCACGGGTTGGCGGGGGCGCGCGGCCCGCTGCGCCAGCTCGAGACCATGTTGTAGACGAAGATCAGCGTCGACAGCCCGAGCACGAACGAGGCCAGCGAGATCGCGAGGTTCCAGCTCGCGAACTGCTCGGGGTAGTCGGCCACCCGCCGCGGCATCCCCTGCACGCCGATGAGATGCATGGGCGCGAACGTCGCGTTGAAGGCCACGAACGTCAGCCAGAAGTGCGCCTTGCCGAGCCGCTCGTCGAACATCCGACCCGTCATCTTCGGGAACCAGTAGTAGACGCCGGCGTAGATCGTGAACAGCGAGCCGCCGAAGAGCACGTAGTGGATGTGGGCGACGATGAAGTAGCTGTCCGAGACGTGGATCGTCAGCGGCACCATCGCGAGCATCACGCCCGAGATGCCGCCGAGCGTGAACATCGTCAGGAACCCGAGCGCCCACAGCATCGGCGTGTCCAGGTGCAGCACGCCGCGCCACAGCGTCGCCAGCCAGGAGAAGATCTTGATGCCGGTCGGCACGGCGATGATCGCCGTCGTGACCATCATCGGGATCCGGATCCAGCTCTGCATGCCCGAGACGAACATGTGGTGCGCCCAGACCGTGAAGCCGAGCAGCACGATCGCCAGCAGCGAGAAGGCCATCATCCGGTAGCCGAAGATCGGCTTGCGGGACTTCACCGACAGGACCTCGGAGATGATCCCGAACCCCGGCAGCATCATGATGTAGACCGCCGGGTGCGAGTAGAACCAGAAGACGTGCTGGTACATCAGCACGTCGCCCGCGCGCTCCGGCGTGAAGAAGTTGAACCCGAGCCCGTAGTCGAGCAGGACGAAGAACTGCGACGCGGCGATGAACGGCGTGGCGATCACGACCAGCAGCGAGGTCGAGAAGTTCGCCCACACGAGCAGCGGCATGCGCCAGAACGACATGCCGGGCGCGCGCATCGTGATGATCGTCACGAGGAAGTTCAGGGCCGTGGCGATCGACGACGCGCCCGCGAACTGCACCCCGATCGTGAAGAACATCTGGCCGATCGGCACGTCGGTCGACAGCGGCGCGTAGGCCGTCCAGCCCGTGGCGAACGAGCCGCCGGGGGCGAAGAACGACGCCGTCATCATCGCGCCGGCGAGCGGCAGCATCCAGAACGACAGCGCGTTCAGGCGCGGGAACGCCATGTCCGGCGCGCCGATCATCAGCGGCAGGACGAAGTTCGCCAGCCCGGCGAAGACCGGGATGATGAACAGGAAGATCATCAGCGACGCGTGGACGCTGAAGAGCCCGTTGTAGGCGTTCGCGTCCACGAACTGCTGGCCGGGCGTCGCGAGCTCGGCGCGCACCATCATCGCCAGCAGGCCGCCGACGAGCATGAAGAAGAACGAGGTGACGACGTACTGGATGCCGATCACCTTGTGATCGGTGTTGACCTTGAAGTAGTCGCGCCAGGAGTGCGCGCCGTGGCCCGAGTGGTCCTCGGGGCGCGTCGGGCGGCCGGCCGCCCAGTAGAACCAGTAGTCGAAGGCGCCCAGGCCGACGAGGAAGAACAGCGGCGCGGCGATCAGCGAGACGAGCAGGATCGCGTTCTGGGCCTTGCCCGTCAGCAGGTCGCCGCCGTCGAACGTGTCGAAGCCGTAGAGCTCGCGCACGCCGATCACGAGGGCGGCCGCGAACAGCACGCCCAACAGCACGAACGCGCCCGCTCGTGTGAAGCCAGGTGCACGCAGTCTGGTAGCCATCAACGTCCCTTCACTGTGCCTTCGCGCGCTGGTCGTTCAGCCAGGACTCGAACTCCGCCTGGGGTACCACGTGCGCCGTCTGGCGCATCGCCGAGTGGCCGAGACCGCACAGCTCCGCGCAGACGACGGCGTAGTCGCCCTCTCGCGTGGTCTCGATGCCGTAAGTCGTGTCGATGCCCGGCACCGCGTCGATCTTCTCGCGGAACGCCGGCACCCAGAAGTCGTGGATGACGTCCTTGGACTGGACCTTGAACTTCACCTCGGTGTCGATCGGGAGGTAGAGCTCGTTCGACACGACCTCCTTGCCGCTGCCTTCGCCGGGGTAGTGGAACGTCCAGGTGAACTGCTCGCCGACGACGCGCACCTCCATCTTGGCGTTGGCCGAAGCCTCCTCGATGTTGTCCAGGACGACGTAGGCGTAGGAGCACAGGCACACCAGCAGGACTGCGGGGATCGCGGTCCACCAGATCTCGAGCTTGGTGTTGCCGTGGATCGGCGGGCCGTCGATCAACTCCTCGCCGGGCCGCATGCGGAACTTCCACACGCAATAGAGGACGACGGTCTGCACCAGCACGAACACGGGCACGGACGCGATCAGCAGCACGTCCCAGAGCGTGTCGATCTCCTTGGCCTCACCGGAGGCCGCAATCGGGAACCAGTCGATGATCAGGCCCAGCGCGACGCCGAGGGCCGACGCGATCAAGCCGATGACGATCAGCTGACCGACGTTCGCGCGCTGCTCGCGCGCGGCGTTGGCGCGCCCCTCCTGTGCGGCGACAGGGCCCTCGGCCGCCATTACGTCCTTCCCTCAGAACCCATGGGGTCGGCATCCTATGGGTTCGCAGCGACGGACGGTACGTCGCGCGGCCGTGGCGGCGGAAATCGGCGCCCGGCCACCCGCGGGGGCTACGCGGCGTGCGCCGCCTGCTGGTCCAGCGGGCGCAGGAAGCGGCCGTTGGAGGACCCGCTGCCCGCCCGGTAATCAGACGGCGCGACGCCCAGGTGGCGCCGGAAGGCCTTCGCGAACTGCGCCGGCTGGCGGTATCCGACCCGGTGCGCGACCTCGCGCACGGTCAGCCCGCGGCTGGTGAGCAGCTCGGCGGCCTTCTCCATGCGCACGCGCGTGAGGTGGTCGCGGAAGGTGGTCTGCCCGATCTCGGCGTACGCGCGCTGGAGCTGGCGCCGCGAGGAGGCGACCCGGCGCGCGATCTCGTCGAGCGACAGGTCGCTGCCGTACTCCTGGTCGACGATGTCCGTGGCCTCTTCGTAGAGGCTGGTACGGAGTCGGATCGTTGTCGGTCGTTGCGTGGGCACGTCGATTCCTACGCGGGCCAATGCCCAAGAGGATGACCTCGCAGGCTGTTGCGCACGCAATCTGGCGCGTCAACGCTCGCTGATGTCAGCGTCCCACGTAGCGCACCACGGCCGCCAGAGCGTCGTCCGTGTCGCGCGCGTGGCGCTCGAGGATCCGCTCGGCGAGTCGCTGCGCTGACAGCCCCGGCGTGAGCGAGGCCGAGTAGTCGGCGTCGATCCCGTCCGTGGCGAACGCCACCGCGTCGCCGGGCCGCAGCTCGAAGTAGGAGGGGCGGACCGGCGGCAGGTTGTAGCCGACGACCCCGCCCAGCACGAGCGCGGAGTCGTGGCGGTCCCCGTAGACCGCGGCGCCGCGCACGAGGCGCGCCTCGACGTTGCCGACGCCGGCCCAGGAGATCTCCAGGTCCTCGAGGTCGAACCAGGCGGCGGTCAGGACCACGCCGCGGCTGCGCCGCAGCGCCTCGTGGCAGCGGGCGAGCAGGGCCGCCGGCTCGGCGGAGGCGTGCTCGCGGATGACCTTCTCCGCGATCGCCGACGCGTCGGCCGCGTCGTCGCCGTGGCCGAGGCCGTCGATGACCACGGCCAGCCCGCCCCGGTCGTAGGGCGCGAACACCGCGAGGTCGCCGGAGCGCTGCTCGCCCTCGATCGCGATGCCCGCGACGCCGAGGTCGAGCTCCGCGGGCCAGCCGTCGGGCTCTAGCGGGCCCTCGACCACTTGACCAGCGTGACGGTCGTGCCGGCGCTCGGGGCGGTCTCGATGTCGAACTCGTCGACGAGCCGGCGCGCGCCGGGGAGCCCGAGTCCGAGGCCGCCGCCCGACGTGTAGCCGTCCTGCATCGCGAGGTCGACGTCCTCGATCCCGGGCCCGTCGTCGCGCGCCACGACCCGGATGCCCTCGCGACCGCCGTTGTCGCGGATGATCGACAGCAGCACCTCCCCGCGCTTGGCGTAGGTGGTGATGTTGCGCGCCACCTCGGAGATCGCCGTCGCGAGCAGGGTCTGGTCCATGCTCGTGAGGTCCACCATCGCCGCCAGCTCCCGCGCGCGCTGGCGCGCGGTGACCACGTCGTTGTCGGACTCGATCGCGATCCGTTCCTCGGCGTCAGGCGGCACCGTCGGTCGGTCCCTCCTGCGCCTGGAGCAGCGCGAGCCCCTCCTCGAGGTCCAGGGCGGTCTGGACGTCCTCGAAGTTCATCCCGAGCTGCACCATCGCGAACGCGACCTCCGGCTGGATCCCGACGATCACGGTCTGGGCGCCGCGCAGCCGGGTCATCATCGCGATGCCGCGCAGCGAGCGCGACACGAAGGAGTCCATGACGTCGAGCGACGTGACGTCGACGATGATCCCGCGCGAGCGGTGGCGGGTCACCTGGCTCATGACGTCGTCGCGCAGCTGCAAGACGTCGGTGTCCGTGAGGGCGGCCTGGATCGAGGCGATCAGGAACGGGCCCTGCTTGAGGATCGGTACGGCCACGGAGGGCTACTGGTCCTCGGCGTCCGGCCCGAGCGAGACGGTGTAGCCCAGGATCCGCTCGGCCTCCTCGATGCCGCCCTGGAGGTCGCCGACCGCGTTGACCTTGCCGAGCTCGACGCCGAGCGTGACCAGCGTCTGGGCGATCTCGGGCGAGAGGCCCGTGATGATCACGTTCGCGCCCATCAGCCGCGACGCGTCGACGGTCTGGACGAGGTGGTTGGCGACCGTCGAGTCGATCGTCGGGACGCCGGTGATGTCGATCACGACCACCTTGGCGCGGTTGGTGCGGATGCCGCGCAGCAGCTGCTCGGTGAGCTGGCGGGCGCGCTGGCCGTCGAGCACGCCGATGATCGGGAGGATCAGCAGACGCTCGCGGACCTGCAGCACCGGCGTGGAGAGCTCGCGGATCGCCTCCTGCTGCTGGCGGATGACGCGCTCGCGCTCCTGCACGAAGTTGATCGCCACCGTGTTGGCGATGCGGTTGGCGGCCGGCTCGTAGGCGTCGAGGACCTGGTTGAGGTAGTCGAAGTCGGTCTGGTACTTCTGGAACAGCGAGCGGGCCAGCACGTCGCGCAGCAGCAGCACGATGCCGAGCACCTCGTCGGTCTCGACGCCGCGGGGGATGATGCGCTCGGAGAGGTTGCGGGCGTAGTCCTGCAGGGCCTCGACGGAGCCCGTCTCGAGCACCTCGACGTAGTTGTCGTAGACGGAGGTCGCCTCGTTGAAGATCTCCTCGGGCGTCAGCGCGGTCAGCAGCCGCGCCTCACCGATCCGCCGCGCCCATTCCTGGCGCAGGTTGGTCCGGTTCGCGCTGAGATGGGCGACCAGCTCCTTGAGCAGGTCTGCGTTCGTCTCGGACTTGCCGTTCCCCGTGGCTGCGTCCGTGTGGTCAGCCATTGCTCTCCTCCGTCGTGGTGCCGCCGGGCAGTATCCCAGGGTCCTCTGCGGGCTGGGTCGTCGGCCCGAAGGCCAAGATCGCGACGTCGTCGCGCAGGCGTCCGTCGGACGCCGCGAGCACCGCCGCCTCGACGCGCTCGGCGACCGCGTCGGGGCTCAGGCCGCCGCACGTCTGCAGCAGCTCGGTGAGCTCGGCGGTGCCGAAGACCTCGGTGCGGTGGCGCCGTACCTCCGTGACGCCGTCCGTGTAGAGCACGAGCACGTCGCCCATCTCCAGCTCGACGGTCACGTCGGCCAGCAGCGGGTCGATGTCCGTGCCCAGCAGCGTGCCGAGCCGCCCGACCGGGTCCACGCTGCCGTCCGGGTGCACGACGAGCGGGAGCGGGTGGCCGCCGCAGGCCAGCTCGAGCCGCACGTGCTCGACCGCGACCTGCATGTGCGCGTAGGCGACGGTGATGAAGCGGTCGTCGGAGCGCTGGTCGCGCAGCGCGCGGTGCAGCAGCGTCAGCACGGCGCTGGGGGAGTGCTCGTAGGCCGCAGCGGCGCGCAGCGTGTGGCGCGCCAGCGCGGTGACCGCCGCGGCGTCGGGGCCCTTGCCCTGGACGTCGCCGATCAGCGCCGCGACGCCGCCGTCGCGCGCCTTGTAGAGGTCGTAGAAGTCGCCGCCGAGCTCGATGTTCTCGCCCGCGGGGCGGAAGCGCACGGCGGCGCCCAGCCCGGGGATCTGGGGCAGCGCGCCGGGGCGCAGGCTGCGCTGCAGCGTGCGGGCGATCGTCCGCTCGCGGTCGTAGAGGCGGGCGTTGGAGATCGCGACGGAGGTCAGGCCGGCGAGCTGGTCGAGGATCGCCCGGTCGCGCGGGCTGAACTCCCGGCCGGCGCGGTCCACGACGTCGATCGCCCCCACGTCGCGGCCGCGGTCGCGCAGCTGCGCCGTCAGCCGCGACGGGTCGGGCAGGCCGGGCCCGAGCTCGGCCGGCGAGGTGGCCGTGAGCGGGCGCAGGCGCGCGTGGGAGGCCATGACGGCCACGCTGGCGCGGTCGACCGCCAGGATCCCGCGCGCGGCGTCGGCCGTCAGCTGCAGGATCTCCTGCACGGTCATCGAGGAGTTGATCGCCACGGACGCGTCGGCCAGCGCCCGCAGCTGCATCACGTGGTCGTGCTCGAGCCGCGCGACCTCCTGGACCTCGGTGTAGCCGCGGTGGACGCTCTCGAAGATCGACAGGCTCTCGCGCAGGAAGGCCTCGGCCGCCTGCAGCGTCGCGTCGTTGGCCGGGGCGGAGCCCGCCTCGAGCACGCCGCGCAGCGCGGCGTGATGGGCCTCGGCGAGATCGAGGACGCTCAGATGGGCGGCGACGGCCTCGCGCCCGAGGTCGTAGGCGGCGCCCAGGCCCTGCTCGCCGCGGTCGCGCAGATAGGCCGCGAACGCCGACGCGTAGCGCGATACGAGGTCGGGGGCGCCGTTGCCGGGGCCATCCTGCTGGACCGCCACGGGCGGGACTCTATTGCGGCCGCAATGCGGACCGCTAGTGGTGGTGCTCGAGCGGCAGCGCGTCGATGTCGCGGCGCACGTCCGCGATCCACCTGATTGTGGTCACCAGGAAGACCACGCCGGCGAGCGCGACGACGTACCACGAGAGCGTGATCGAGACGATCATGATCGCCAGGGCCGCGGCGTTGACGATCGGGATGATGCTCGGCTCGGGCATGTGGACCTCCTCGCCGGCGGGCGGGACGGTCCGGTTCTCGAGCTCGCTCATACGTAGACCCAGGCGGCGACGAACGTCAGGGCGAACATCAGCAGGCCGATCACCGAGGTGATGACGGCCGTGCGGAGGTTGCGGCGCGCGAGGCGGCGGTCCATGGCCGTGATCTTACAAGCGGGCGTCGGCGACCATCGCGCCGAACAGCACCGCCAGATAGGCGAGCGAGTAGAGGTAGGTGCGCAGCGCCGACTGGCGGTCGGCGCGGCGCTGCAGGCGCAGCGCGAGCACCAGGAACCAGCCGCCCAGCGCGAGGGCGAACGCGGCGTAGATCGCGCCGAAGAAGCCGAACACCACCGGCAGCATCGTCAGCACGACGAGCAGGCAGGTGTAGAGCACGATCTGGCGGCGCGTCTCCTTCTCGCCGTGGACGACCGGCATCATCGGCACGCCGACGCGCTCGTACTCCTTCTTCATCAGCAGCGAGAGCGCCCAGAAGTGCGGCGGCGTCCAGTAGAAGACGATCGCGAACAGGTACCAGGCGGTCGGGTCCACGTGGCCGGTGACCGCGGCCCAGCCGACGAGCGGGGGGACCGCGCCGGCGGCGCCGCCGATCACGATGTTCTGCGGCGTCGTGCGCTTCAGCCACATCGTGTAGACGAGCACGTAGCCGAGGAAGCCGGCGAGCGCGAGGAACGCGGCCAGCAGGTTGACCGTGGTCGCCAGCAGCAGGAACGAGAGGATCTGCAGGAGGAAGCCGTAGGCGAGCGCCGCGCCGGGGCGGACCCGGCCTGCCGGCACCGGCCGCGAGGCCGTGCGCGCCATCTGGGCGTCGATGTCGCGGTCGTAGTAGTGGTTGACCGCGCCCGCGCCGCCGGCCGAGAGCGAGCCGCCGAGGCAGGTCAGCAGGACCAGCCCGATCGACGGGTCGCCGGCGACGTACATCGTCGTGACCGTGGTCAGCAGCAGCAGCAGCTGGACGCGCGGCTTGGTCAGCGTGACGTAGTCCGCGACCACCTGGCGCGCACCGCCGACCTCCAGCGTGGTGGAGTGGGCGCCGACGCTGCTCATCGCCGCAGCAGGGGCTCGCCGGACCGGTACTGCTGGGGCACGCCCGTCTGCTGCTCGATCTGGCGCCGGATGTCCTTCATCGGCTCCACCGAGCGCACGCGCGGGATGACGTCGAAGTTGTTCTCGGGCGGGGGCGAGGGGGTGAACCACTCGAGCGTGTTCGCCTTCCACGGGTCGGGCCCGGCCTTGACGCCCTTCTTGGTCGAGCGGACCAGGTTGATCACCGTCAGCAGCACGCCGAAGGCGATCATGAACGCGCCGATCGTCGAGATCAGGTTGTAGACCCACCAGCCCGAGTTCTCCGAGTACTCGTAGACGCGGCGCGGCATGCCGTCCAGGCCGGCCGAGTGCTGGATCAGGAACGTCACGTGGAAGCCGACGAAGAAGAACGCGAACGAGACCTTGCCCAGGCCCTCGCTCATCATCCGGCCGCTCATCTTCGGGAACCAGAAGTAGAGCGCCGCGACCATGCCGAAGGCGCTCGCGCCGAACGCCGTGTAGTGGAAGTGGGCGACCACGAAGTAGGTGTCCGTCAGCTGCCAGTCGATCGGGAAGACGGCCAGGAAGATGCCGGTGATGCCGCCCATCAGGAACGTGAAGATGCCGCCGACGCAGTACAGCAGCGGCACGCGGTACTCCACGGTGCCGCGCCACAGCGTGGCGATCCAGTTGAAGATCTTCACGCCCGTCGGCACCGCGATCAGGAAGCTCGAGAGCATGAAGAACGCGAGCACGACGGTGGACATCGGCGTCGCGAACATGTGGTGCGCCCACACGAGCACGCCGAGGAAGGCGATGCCGGCCGTGGCGGCCGCGATCGCCTTGTAGCCGAAGATCGGCTTGCGGGCGAACACCGGCAGGATCTCCGAGAAGACGCCGAACGCCGGCAGCACGAGGATGTAGACCTCGGGGTGGCCGAAGAACCAGAACAGGTGCTGCCACAGCAGCGCCGAGCCGCCCTCGTCGGGATCGAAGAAGTTCGTCCCGAAGTTGCGGTCCAGCAGCAGCATCGTGACCGTGGCGGCCAGCGAGGTCAGCGCGAGGATGATCAGGTACGCGTAGATCAGGATCGTCCACACGAACAGCGGCATGCGGCCCCAGCCCATGCCGGGCGCGCGCATGTTGTGGATCGTCGCGATGAAGTTGATCGCGCCCAGGATCGAGGCGAGGCCCGTGAGGTGGACCATGTAGATCCAGGCCTCCTGGCCGTTGGAGGGCGAGTACTCCTTCGACGAGAGCGGGACGTAGGAGAACCAGCCGGCCTCGGGCGGGCTGAAGAAGAACGACGCGTACAGCGCCAGGCCGCCGAACAGGAACATCCAGTACGACCAGGCGTTCAGGCGCGGGAAGGCGACGTCGCGCGCGCCGATCATCAGCGGCAGCAGGTAGTTCGCGAAGCCGGCCCAGACCGGGACGATGACCAGGAAGATCATCGTCGTGCCGTGCATCGTGAACAGCTGGTTGTAGACCTCGGGGGTCACCAGCGTGTTCTCCGGCGCGCCGAGCTGCAGGCGGATCAGCAGCGCCTCGACCCCGCCCAGCACGAAGAAGACGAGGACCGTGTACAGGTACATGATCCCGATCTTCTTGTGATCGGTGGTGGTGAACCACGAGGTCCAGCCCTCGTGGGGGCCGCGGATCGCGTGGGAGATGATGTGCGGGACGGGCCGCTCGAGGATCGGCTGCGCCGCGCTCGTCTCTGTGCTCGAAGTCGTGGCCATGGCTACTGGGCGTTCTGCTGTTCGATCTCTTCGCGACGCTGGGCCGCCTGGTCGCGTGCGGTCTTGATCTCCTGCGCCTTGCGGTCCACCCAGGCCTTGTAGTCCGGGTAGCGCATGCCGACCACGCGGGCCAGCATGTTCGCGTGGTTGCGGCCGCAGAGCTCGGCGCACTGGCCCTCGAAGACCACCTGGTCGGAACCCTCCGGGATCGCGGACTCGGGGATCTTGAACCACGTCTTGTTCACGTAGCCCGGCACGGCGTCCATCTTGCCGCCGAGCTTCGGGATCCACCACGAGTGCACGACGTCGTCGGCCGTGATGTCGAGCGTGACGGTCATGCCGACCGGGACGACCATGTCGACGTAGGAGAAGATGTCCTTCTCCGAGCGCGGGTACTGGTAGCGCCACACGTACTGCTGGCCGTCGACCGTGAGGTTGATGCTGGCGCTGCCCTTCGGCGGCTGCGGCTGGTCCGTGGAGGCGTAGAGCAAGTTGGACGCGGTGACCGGGTTGCCGTTCTCGTCGATGTCGGACGCCGGCGGGTTCTTGATGCCCGGCAGCGTGATGAACGTGAAGATCGTGATGAAGACGAGGATCACGAAGGCGCCGACGGTCCAGCCGATCTCCAGGCGCGTGTTGCCGTGGATCTGGGCCGCGACCATGCTCCGCCGGGGCCGCGCGCGGTACTTGACCATCGCCCACAGCAGCGCGCCCGCCACGCCGATGAAGACGATCCAGGCGAGGATGAAGATCAGCAGGTAGAGCGTCCAGATCTTGTCCGCGTTCTCCGAGCCGCCCTTCTCCGGGAAGAAGATCCCGGCCTGCGCGGCGGCCGGCGCGAGGACGAGGCCCGCCAGGGCGGCCGTCAGGCCGCGGGTGAGGAGCGCCTTCAGCATGCGGCGGCGGAGTATATGGAGCACGGAGGCCGGAGAGGGCTGTGGAGGCGTCAGTTCCCGCCGAACGCGGGCGGCCGCTTCTCCAGGAAGGCCTGCACGCCCTCCAGGAAGTCGCCGCTCTCCGCGGATTCCTGCTGGATCTCGGCCTCCAGCGCCAACTGGTCGTCCATCCGACCGTAGAGCCAGGCGTTGAGCTGGCGCTTGGTGCCGGCGTAGGAGCGGGTCGGGCCGGTCGCCAGGCGCTCGGCGAGCGCGTCGACCTCCGCCTCGAAGTCCTCGTCGGCCGCGACGCGGTTGATCAGGCCCCACTCGAGCGCCTGGCGGGCGCTCACGCGCTCCCCGAGCATCGCCATCTCGGTGGCGCGTGCGAAGCCGACGCGCTCGGGCACGAACAGCGACGAGCCGCCGTCGGGCACGAGCCCGATGTTCACGAAGGCCAGCAGGAAGTAGGCGCTCTCGCGCGCGATCACGAGGTCGGCGGCGAGCGCCAGCGAGAGCCCGATCCCGACCGCGGGACCGTTGACGGCCGCCAGGACGGGCTTCGGCATCCGGCGGATCCCCGTGATGATCGGGTGGTAGCGCTCGGTCAGCGCCGTGTGGACGTCAGGGCGCCCGGCCGGCGTCGGGTCGAAGCCCGCCTTGAGGTCGGCGCCCGAGGAGAACGCCCGACCGGCGCCCGTGATCACCACGGCGCGGACCTCGTCGTCGGCGCCCGCCTTCTCGACCGCGTCCCGCAGGTCGAGGCCGAACTGGGTGTTCCAGGCGTTCATCGCCTCGGGGCGGTTCAGCGTGATGCGCAGCTCGGCGCCGCGCCGCTGCACCTGCACGGTCTCGTAGTCCATGGGGCGCGATCCTACGGGGATGGGCCGCGCGTTCGTCTTCGGCTACGGGTCGCTGTTGGAGGCCGGCGACGGCCGCCCGTGCCGCCTGCCGGGCCATCGCCGGGTGTGGGGCGTGGCGATGGACAACCGCCGCACGCTGCCCGGCTACAAGTACTACCTGGAGCCGGACGGCTCCCGGCCGGAGGTGTTCGTGGCCTTCCTGGACCTCGTGCGCGAGCCCGGCGCGGCGGTCGACGGCGTCGTCTTCGAGGTCCCCGACCTCGGCGCAGTGGACGCGCGCGAGCGCAACTACGCGCGCGTGGAGGTGACCGGCTCGCTCGAGGCCGACCTCGGCGGGCCCGTCTGGGCCTACTCCGGGCTCGGCGAGGCGCGCGAGCGCTACGCCCGCGCCCGCGCGGCGGGGAGCGCGGTCGTCGCGCGCGCGTACCTGGAGGGCGTGCGGGCGGGGTTCGCGGCGCACGGGCTGGCGTTCGAGCACCGTGCCCGAGGTCCCGGTCGTGGATCTCGACCGGGTCGACGTGCCTTCGAACGTCGACGGCGCTGGGTAGGGAGGTGGAGGAGCCGGCCGGTCCGGGGCCGCCATGCACCGAGATCCCTCTCAGGCCTCATTACGGGGCCTGAGAGGGATCTCACCGATCAGGCCGGCTCCCTCGCTCCCCGTACCCAGCGCCGTTGCCCTTCCTCACGGACACTGTCCACCGCCGCAGATAGACTCGCCCGCGCCGTGCGCCTGTCCACCGCCATCCGCGTGGCCGCGGGTGCGGCCCTCGTCGCCGGGATCGCCGCGCCCCTCGCCCGCCGGCGGCTCAAGCTCCCCCCTCCCGTCGTCACGGGGACCGCGGCCCTGGCCCCGCTCGCCCTCTGCGTGCTCGTCCCGCGCTCGCGCGCGCGTGATGCTGGGACGTGCCTGCTGCAGATGTGGGCCTATGTGGCCACGTACGAGATGCCCAACGACGATCCGGAGGCGCTCGAGCGCCGGGTCCGGGTCCGCTATCCCGTGCGCGCCGACAAGACGCTCGGGCTCGGCACGACGCCGACGCTGCGCCTCCAGCGCGCGCTCGCGACCCCGGGCAGCTTCCGCGCCTGGGAGAAGGTGCTCGTCTGGTCGCACTGGCTGTGGTTCCTGTTCCCGCACGGGACCGTCGCGTACCTGCTGCTGCGCCGGCCCGAGCACTTCCCGCGCGGCGCCGCGCAGATCTACGCGACGTTCGATCTCGGACTGATCGGCTACTGGGCCATCCCGACCGCCCCGCCCTGGTACGCCGCGGCCCAGGGCCTGATGGCCGACGGCCGCACGCCGGAGCTGCGGCGGATGATGGTCGAATACGGTGAGCAGTTCTGGAAGTCCGGGTGGGCGCCTCTGTACGGTTTCCTGGGAGGCAATCCACTCGCTGCCATGCCGTCACTGCACTTCGCCACCTCCGTGACGGCGGCCCACGTGCTCTCCGACAGTCGTGCTGCCGCCGCGCCGTTGGCATGGGCATACGCGGCGACGCTGGGGCTCGCGCTCGTCTACCTGGGCGAGCACTACGTCGTCGACCTCGCCGCCGGCCTGACGCTCGCCGAGGGGGTGCGGCGGGGCAGCCCGGCCGCCGCCCCGCTCGCGCGGGGGGTGAGCAGCGCCGTCCGCTCCCTCGAACGGAGGGCGGCGGCGTGAGCGACATGAGCAGGACCCGCCCGCCCGGCTCCCACGACGACGACGACGTGCTGCGCGACCCCGATCTCGAGCCGCTGGAGCTCGAGGAGTCCGAGGAGGACGAGGACCACGGCCTCGAGATCAACCGCCGCAGCGTGCTCGGGCTCGGGCTGTTCCTGCTGCTCTCGATCGCCGCGATGTACTTCCTGCTGCCGCAGCTCGCGGGCCTCGAGGACACGTGGCGCAGGATCGAGGACGGCAGCCCCTACTGGATGATCGTGGCGCTGCTGTTCGCGTGCGGGATGTTCTTCGGCTACGTCGCGATGTTCCGCGGCATCTTCATCAACGCCGGCACGACCCGCATCGACTGGCGCGCCAGCTACCAGATCACGATGGCCGGCCTGGCCGCGTCGCGGATCTTCGCCGCCGGCGGCGCCGGCGGGCTCGTGCTGACCGCGTGGGCGCTGCGGCGCTCAGGGATGCCCAAGCGGGTCGTGGCCGACAAGACGCTGACGTTCCTGATCCTCACCTACCTGCCCTACATGGCCGCCCTGATCATCTGCGGCCTCGGGCTGCGGCTCGGGATCTTCAACGGGCCGGCGCCGTTCGGCCTCACCGTCGTGCCGGCGATCATCGCGGTGATCCTCACCGGGCTCGGCGTCGCCACGGCGCTCGTGCCGACCGACCTCCAGCACCGCCTGGAGGGATTCGCGCGCGGGCACGGGCGGCTGGGGCGCTGGGCGCAGCGGCTCGCCAACCTCCCCGCCGCCGCGTCGGCCGGGATGCGCGACGCGCTGCGGCACCTGCGCCACCCCGACCCCGCGCTGTTCGGCGCGATCCTGTTCTGGGCCTGCCAGGTCGGCGTGCTGTGGGCGGCGTTCCACGCGTTCGGCGGCGCTCCGCCGCTCGCCGTGCTCACGCAGGCCTTCTTCGTGGGGATGTTCGGCAACCTGCTGCCGATGCCGGGCGGCGTCGGCGGCGTCGAAGGCGGCATGATCGCTGCGCTGGCGGCGTTCGAGGTCGACGCGGGGCAGGCGGTCGTGGCCGTCCTGCTGTTCCGGGCGATGACCTTCTGGCTGCCGCTGATCCCGGGCGTGATCGCCTACTTCCAGCTGCGCAAGACGGTGGAGCGCTGGAGGATCGAGCTACACTCACTATACAAAGTGAAGTAAGGACGAGAGAGAGCGATGCCCGACATCGAGAACGTGATCATCATCGGCAGCGGCCCGGCCGGGTACACGGCCGCGCTGTACACCGCCAGAGCCAATCTGAACCCGCTCGTGATCGAGGGGTTCCTCTGGGGCGGGCTGCTGCAGCAGACCACGGACGTCGAGAACTACCCGGGCTACCCGCAGGGCGTGATGGGGCCGCAGATGATGCAGGACCTGCGCGACCAGGCCGAGCGCTTCGGCACGCGCTTCATCACCGAGAACGCGACCCGCCTGGTGCCCGGCGAGGACGGCGAGCCCCACACGGTCTACATCGACGACGAGGTCTACAAGGCCCGCGCCGTCGTGCTCGCCATGGGCGCCGAGCACAAGAAGCTCTGCGTGCCGGGCGAGGAGGAGCTCGGCGGCCGCGGCGTGTCCTACTGCGCGACCTGCGACGCCGCGTTCTTCAAGGACCGCGCGACGATCATCGTCGGCGGCGGCGACTCCGCGATGGAGGAGGCGATCTTCCTCGCCAAGTTCTCCTCGAAGGTCGTGATCGTGCACCGGCGCGACGAGTTCCGCGCGTCGAAGATCATGCTCGAGCGCGCGCGCTCGACGGAGAACATCGAGTTCAAGACGCCGTTCGTCGTCGAGGAATTCCTCGCGGGCGACGCCGGCGCCCTGGACCGCGCGCGGCTGCGCAACGCGGAGACGGGCGAGACCGAGGAGCTGCCGATGGACGGCGCCTTCATCGCGATCGGCCACGAGCCGCAGTCGGAGATCGTCGACGGCCTCGTCGACACCGACGACGATGGCTACGTCATCACCGAGGGCAAGTCCACGCGGACCAACCTCCCGGGCATCTTCGCCGCCGGCGATCTGGTCGACCACACCTACCGCCAGGCGATCACGGCCGCCGGCTCGGGCTGTCAGGCCGCGCTGGACGCCGAGTGGTACCTGCGCGACAACCCGGCGGTCCCGACGCCCGCGGCGCTCGAGGGCACGGGCGACCTCGCCGAGCAGCAGTGGGCGCCGAGCGCCCGCTCGTAGTAGCTAGAGCCGCTTGATCGTGAGCCGGTAGCCCGCGTCCAGCGCGCGGGCGCCGGACTGGGCGCCGAGCGCCACGTAGAACGTGCGCGTCCGCCCGGTGCGGTTGCGCAGCGTGATGCGCTCGGTGCGCTTGCCCTTGCGGCGCGAGGTCGCCAGCCGCGGCGCGCTCCTGCAGCGCCGGCGCGAGCACCTGGCCAGCGACTTGATCCCCGAGGAGAAGCCGGCCAGGACCGGGTCGCCGAAGGTCGGCTTGGCTATGACGCGCACGTCCGAGCGCCGGCGGACCCGGACCCGGTACACGTCGGCCGGGTCCTCGAAGGCGTCGACGAGCCCGCTGAGGCGGGCGGTCGCGCGGCCGCGGAAGACGGGGGCGGCGGCCTTGCCGAAGGCCCGGCCGTCGATCCACACCATGTCGTCGTTGGGCTCGAGCGGGTCGCGCGGCGGCGGCCTGCGGTTCAGGGCGGCGCCGACGTCGAGCAGCCCGAAGCCCGTGGCGTTGTCGAAGCCCGCGCGGCCGAGGTCGCGCGCCGACAGCCGCACCGCCTGCGCGACCTGGTCGGGCGTGAGGTCCCGCCGCGCCTGGCGCACCCAGGCGACCGCCGCGGAGACCATCGGGGCCGAGAAGCTGGTGCCGTCCAGGCGCGTGTAGCCGTCCGGCGTGCCGTCGTCGTCCAGCGCCGCCGGCACGGCGGTCATGATCGACTCGCCGGGCGCGCTCAGGTCCACCGCGGGGTTGGAGTTCGAGAACGACGAGGAGTCCAGCCGCGCGTTGACGGCCGCGATCGTGAGCACGTGCGGCAGCGAGGCGGGGAACTCGAGCGGGTTGCCCTCGGCGAACTCGTTGCCGGCGGCCGCGACCGGGATGATCCCGCGCCGCACGGCGAGCTGGATCGCGGCGTACTCGGCGCGGCACAGGCGCTGGGAGCCGTAGCTCATGTTGATCACCGCGGCGCCGTCGCGGATCGCCTCGCGCACGCCGCGAGCGGAGGCCGAGCACGTCAGCGCGTTGGGCGGCAGCGGCACGTTGAGGGCGCGGGCGCCGGGCCAGACGCCGAGGATCCCGACGTCGTTCTTGGGCGCGGCCGCGACCGCCGCGGTCGCCGTGCCGTGGAGGTTGTCCAGCGGCCTGGTGCCGAGCGTGCGGACGTTGGAGCCGGCGAACTCGGGGTGGCTCTCGTCGAGCCGGGTGTCGAGCAGCGCGATCAGCGGGCTCGTCGCGTCGACGGGCGGCGGGGCGAGGTTCGGGTCCGCGACCGCCGCGCGCCAGGCGTCCGGCGACTTCGACAGCGGGTCGTCGGGGACGGCCTGCTTGGTGCGCCGCAGCGCGTCGGGCTGGGCGTAGAGCAGCAGGCCGCGGCTGCGCAGGGCGCCGGCCATCGCCCGCGCCCTGGAGCGCGCCACCACGTAGTCGCCGCCGCCGATCAGCCGCGCGCCGAACGCGCGCGCCACCGTGCGGGCGCCGGCGCCGGGGCGAGCGCCGACGAGCCAGGTGCCCGGGGCGGACCGGACGGCCGCCGCCGACGCGTCGCCCGGGAACTGCATCGGCTCGGGTACCGAGCGCAGCGCCTGCGGGGCTCCGGCGGCGGCGGTGTGCGCCTTGGCCGCGCCGGTGCGCGCCGGTGCCGCCTGCGGCGCGCGCGCCTCGCCGGCCTGGGCGGACGGTGCCGCGGCGATCAGCGCGGCGGCCGCGGCGAGCGGCGCGATGAGTCGGGGGGCCTTCACGCGAGCACCAACACGCTATCCGTCCTGACGGAGCGGCCCGCCGGCGCGCGCGGCACGCACCAGCTCGGGAGCCGGCCGGTAGCGCTCCTCGCGGTACTCCTCCTGCAGCGCCGTGAGCAGCACCAGCACCTCGGCGGCGCCGATCTCGTCGCCCCACTCCATCGGGCCGCGCGGGTGGTTGAGTCCGAGCACCATCCCGGCGTCGACGTCCTCCGGGCTGCCGACGCCCTCGCCGACCGCGAAGCACGCCTCGTTGACGAGCTGGGCGACGATCCGGCCCAGCACGAGGCCCGGCGCGTCGCCGACCCGCTCCGTCGCCATCCCGAGCGTCGCGAAGAAGCGCTCCGCGGCCGCCAGCGTGGCCGGCGCGGTCGACGGCCCCGACGTCAGCTCGGCCAGGCGGCCGAACGGCGGCAGCAGGTGGAAGCCGGCGCTCGGGCCGCCGGGGTCCTGGGCGGCGAGCGGAGCGGCGTCGCAGAGCAGCAGCTGCGGGCCGCCCTGCAATACGGCGTCGTGGCCGCCGCAGTCGACGATCAACGAAGGGACCTGGCCCTCGGCGTCCTCGGGCGCGGCGACGTCCCAGCCCGCTCCGATCGCGGCCTCGGCCAGCTCCTCCGCGAGATCGCACTGGCCCGCGACCACGATCAGCCCGTCGCCGCCGCCGGGCTCGGGCGGCTCCGGGTCGGGCGGCGGGCCGTCGGGGTAGCGGAACCAGCCCTCGCCGGTCTTGCGGCCGTGGCGGCCGGCGGCGACGGCGCGGGCCGCGAGCGGCGACGGCCGCCAGCGCGGCTCGTGGAAGGACTGCTCGAAGAACGACTTCGAGATCGTGAAGCCGACGTCGACGCCGACGAGGTCCATCAGCTCGAACGGGCCCATCTTGAAGCCGCCCGCCATCCGGCAGATGCGGTCGACCTGCTCCGGCGTGGCGATCCGCTGCTCGACGAGGCGCAGCCCCTCGAGCGCGAACGGCCGGTTGCAGCGGTTCACGAGGAAGCCGGGCCCGTCGGCGGCGGCGATCACGGTCTTGCCCATCGCCTCGCCGGCCGCGCGGGCGCGGGCCAGCGCCGGCTCGCCCGAGCGCTCGCCGGCGACGACCTCGAGCAGCCGCATGACGGGCGGCGGGTTGAAGAAGTGCATGCCGACCACCCGCTCCGGCCCGGGCACGCCGGCCGCGAGCGCGGTCACGCTCAGCGACGAGGTGTTCGTGGCCAGCACGCAGTCGGCGGCGACGTGCTCGGCGAGCTCGCGGAACAGCCCGCGCTTGAGCTCGACGTCCTCGGGCGCGGCCTCGATGACCAGCTCGGCGGGGGCGAGGTCGCCCAGCGCATCCGCGCGCTCGAGCTCGCCGAGCTGCTCGCGCTTCAGGCGCCCCTTCTCGACGCCGCGCTCGATCCGTCCGCGCGCGCTCTCGATCCCGCGCGCGAGCGCCTGCTCGTCGGGGTCGAAGAGCAGCGCGCGTGCGCCGGCCTGCGCCGCGAGCTGGGCGATCCCGGCGCCCATCGTCCCGGCGCCGACTACGCCGATCACCTTCGGTGCCGGGCTCACCGGTGCGAGTATTACGGACCATCGACCCGTTCACCGTGATCTTCGGGGGCACCCTGCTGTTCTTCGTCGTCTTCGTGCTCCTGCTCGGGCTGTTCTCCAAGCGCTCGGCGATCGACATCCTCGACTGGAAGCCGACCCGCTCGCCCGAGGTCGAGGCGCAGAACGACATCGACGACGTGCAGCAGATGATCGACGCGCAGAACGCGATCCGCCGCCGCCGCGGCCTGCCCGACCGCGACGAGGAGGAGATCGCCGAGAGCGTGCGGCGCCACCGCCAGGAGCTCGCCGAGCAGGCGCGCCGCTACCGCTCGAAGGGCGACTGAGGTGGCGCGGATCCTGATCGTGCCCTGCGGCTGCCGGGGCCGGGCGCTGGCGGCCGAGCTCGTCGCCGCCGGCCACGCCGTGCGCGGGACGACGCGCGGGGAGGGGGCCGAGGCGATCCGGGCCGCGGGCGCCGAGCCCTACGTCGGGGACCCCGACCGCATCGGGACGCTGATGGACGCGCTCGCGGGCGTGACGATCGTCTGCTGGCTGATGGGCACGATCCCCGTCCCCGAGCTGCACGAGGGGCGGCTGCGGATGCTGTGGGAGAAGCTCGTCGACACGCCCGTGCGGGGCGTCATCTACGAAGGCGCGCTACCCCAGGGGGAACAGGTCGCCCGCACGGCCTCGCAGACCTGGCAGATCCCGCTCGAGGTGCTCGACGCCGACCCGCTCGACCACGACGCGTGGCTGAGCGCGGCCCGCACCGCGGTGGACCGCCTGCTCGGAACCTAAAGGGCCTGTCCCCTTAGATTCGCGCGAGCAGGTCCTGCAGGATCCGGCCGGTGGCGCCCCAGATCAGGTGGCCGTCGACCTCGTAGGTCGGCGTCCGGAACGGGATCCCCTTGCGCACGAGCCGGCGCTCGGCGTAGGTGGCGCGCAGCTTCTCGATCGGCAGCTCGAGCACCTCGGCGACCTCGTCCTCGCCGATCACCCACTCGAAGCCGGGCTCGATCAGCCCGACGAACGGATAGATCGCGTAGTTGGTCACGAACGTCGGCGTCGGCTCGAGCGCGCCGAGCACGTCGACCACGCCGGGCGGCAGCCCGATCTCCTCGTGCGCCTCGCGCAGCGCCGTCTCCATCAGCGTCTCGCCCGGGTCCTGGCGGCCGCCGGGGAAGGAGATCTCGCCCGGGTGGCGCTTGAGGTCGTCGCGGCGGCGCGTGAAGACGGCGTGCAGCTCGCCGGCGCCGTCGACGTAGAGCGGCGCCAGGACGGCGGAGTCCGTGCGGCCGTGGACGTCCATCGCCAGCGCCTCCTCGGGCGCCAGCAGCGCGGCCGCGAGCTCCTCGCGCAGGCTCAGCTGAGCTCTATCCGCTCGTCGAACGCCACTTCGCCCTCGAGCGTGCGGTGCACGGGGCACTTGGCGGCGATCACCTGCAGCTTGCGGATCTGCTCGTCGCTGAGGTGGGCGGGCATCTTCATCACGAGCTCGAAGCGGGTCACGCAGCCGCGCTCGGCGGGCGTGTAGTCGACGTCGACCTCGAGCCCGTCGACGTTCCAGCCCTTGCGCTTGGCGTACATCTCCATCGTGATCGCCGTGCACGAGGCCAGCGACGCGGCGAGCATCTCCTGCGGGCTGGGCCCGAGGTCGTCGCCGCCGTGGTCGGCGGGCTCGTCGGCCGTCATCTGGTGCATGCGCACCTTGACGTCGTGGGTGAACTTGCTTCGCTGGGTGGCGGTGGCGCGCATCAGTCGGTCAGCGGATTGAACACCATGCCGGTCAGGACCTTGGGGAAGAAGTAGGTCGACTTCGGCGGCATGCTCTCCCCGGCCCCCGCGACGTCGCGCACCTGCTCGACCGGGGTCCCGCGCATGAAGAACGCGGCCTCGGCCTCGCCGGACTCGACCTGCTCGCGCGCCTGCTCGGTCGAGCGGGCGTAGTCCAGCCCGTTGAAGTGCGAGATGTCGTCCTCGCTCATCCCGAGCGCGCCCTTGAGGATCAGCGCCTCCAGCACGGCGGTGTCGAGCCGGCGGTAGGGCTCGGGCTTGCCGGGCAGCGCGGCGTCGGCGCTCGCGGGATCGCGCAGCGTGAGCATCAGCGGCCGCTTGTGGTGGGCGTCGTAGTAGCCCATCCGGACCGGTCCGTCGCCCGTCGGCTCGAGCTCGCTCGCGTCGATCGGCGCGACGTCCCAGTCGCGCTCGATCGCGGCGCGCAGCGCCTCGCGCTTGGCCTGGTCGAGCCCGCTGATCAGCCGGTGCGTGGGGAAGACCGTGAGGCCCGGGTCCTGCAGCGCGACGAGGCACATGAGGACGTGGGAGGCCCCGCCCTCCTGCTCGTACACGCGCGCGGTCTCGTAGCGGTGGTGGCCGTCGGCGATCAGCAGCTCGGCCCCGGCCAGCGCCTCGGTCACCGCGGCGCCGGCGCCCGGGTCCGCGACCCGCCAGAGCCGGTGGACCGTGCCGTCCTCGTCGGTCACCTCGTCCCAGGGCGCGCCCTCGACGTGCGGGGCGATCGCGCCCCAGGCCGCGCCGGAGGGATCGTCGTAGAGCGAGAAGATCGGCGACAGGTTCGCGCGCGTCGCGCGCGTGAGCCGCAGCCGGTCCTCCTTCGGGCCGGGGTGCGTGCGCTCGTGCGGGCGCACCTTGCCCGGGCCGTAATCCTCGATCCCCACGCGGGCGAACAGGCCGTGGCGCGTGCGGCGGACGCCGTCGGGGCCCGTGTAGTCCTGCGCGAGCGCCCAGATCGCGGGCTGCTCGTCGCGCACGAGGATCCCGTCGCGCTGCCAGGCGGCGAACACCTCGGCCGCGTGCGCGTACGGGTCGCCGTCGGCGCGCGGGAGGTCGATCTCGACGACGTTGTGCGGCGAGCGCGCGACCAGCTCGGCGCGCTGCTCGTCGTCGATGACGTCGTACGGCGGCGCCGCCAGGGCCTGGAGGCCGCCGGCGGCGTCCGGTGCGTAATGGAGGGCGCGGAAGGGCTGGACGTCGGCCATCGGGGCGGTGAGGCTAGCGCCCCACCTGCGCTACCGCCGGATGACCCCGAAGTCCGCGGTGTAGGTCGCGCCGGCGCCGCGGTCCGACGGCACGCCGGTGACGACGCCGATGCCGATCTCGCGGTACGCGCGCTTGACGACGTTGGCGCGATGGCCGGGGGACTGCATCCAGGCCTTCATGATCGCCCGCGGCGTGGCCAGGTTGCCCGTGCCCCAGGCGAGGTTCTCGCCGAGCGCCCAGCCGACGCGCGGCGAGGCGTAGCGGGAGGCCATGATCCGGTCGACCATCGTCACGCCGTTCGGCGTGGTGTGCTCGAAGAACCCGCGCGAGACCATGTCGTTGGAGTGTCCGAGGGCGGCCCGGCGCAGGCGGGCGTTCTCCTTGAGCAGCGGCAGGTCGCGCTCGGCGCGGATCTGGTTGTGCAGGCAGAGGATCGCGACGCGGACGGCCTCCCCGTTGCCCCCGTCGGGCGAGATGTCCGCGTTGGCGCAGTCCTGCGCGGCACGGGCCTGCGAGGTCGAGCCCAGCGCGATGTGCGCGCGCACGTGGTTCGGAGCCCGCTTGACGCCCTTGGCCGGGCCGGCGTGCGAGGTCGCCGCGGGGACGAGGAGACCTGCGCAGAGAAGTGTCAGTGCCGCGGCGCGGCGGAGTTGATGCATGGGGCGTCCGACCTCCCGGGGCGAACGAACGGCATGGGTATTCGGGTTGTGGGGTCCCGCCGCGTCCCGAATTGCCGTACGTCGCTCGATCCTTCGGCAGCCCGGCTGGCTCTGAGAGCTCCGTGGCTTTGCGTCCCGTCCTCGCGGACGGTTTGCCCTTGTCGGGGAGGCGTGACCTCGCCCACTTCATCGGCCCCGCGCTGAGCCCGCTTGACCGGGTTGGACACTCGTACGAAGTCCGGTGCTTTGGACTCCAGTGCCCCGCTGCGATACTCGGGGCCATCGGGGCGTGGCGCAGCCTGGCAGCGCGCCTGCTTTGGGAGCAGGAGGTCGCCGGTTCGAATCCGGCCGCCCCGACTACGCTCTGGCCGATGATCGCGGTCACGGGAGCGAGCGGCGGCGTGGGCGGGCGGGTGGCTCGCGCGCTCTCCGCTCAGGGGCTGCCGCTGCGGCTGATCGTGCGCGACGCCGCGCGGGCGCCGGAGCTGGGGGCCGAGGTCGCGGTGGCGACCTACCGCGACGGCGCCGCGATGCGTGCGGCGTTCGAGGGGGCCGAGACCGTCTACCTCGTGTCGGGCTCGGAGTCCGCGGACCGCGTGGCGGAGCACTTCAGCGCCGTCGACGCCGCCCCGGCGGCCGGGGTGCGCCGGATCGTCTACGTGTCGTTCATGGGCGCCGCGCCCGACTGCGTCTTCACGTTCGCGCGCGACCACGCCGCGACGGAGGAGCGGATCCGCTCGACCGGGCTCGGCCACGTCTTCCTGCGCTCGTGCATGTACGCGGAGTACGTGCCGGTGTTCGCGTCCTCCGAGGGCGTGATCCGCGGACCGGCGGGCGAGGGGCGGGCGGCGTTCGTCTCGCGCGACGACGTGGCCGACGTCGCCGCCGCGGTGCTCGCCTCCCCGGAGAGCCACGACGGGCGCACCTACGACGTGACCGGCCCCGAGGCGCTCTCGCTCGACGATGCGGCGGCGCTGCTGGCCCGCGCCGCCGGGCGCGAGGTCCTCTACGAGCGCGAGACGCTCGAGCAGGCGCGCGAGTCGCGGCGCCCCAGCGGCGCGCCGGACTGGGAGATCGAGGGCTGGGTGACCTCCTACGCCGCGCTCGACGCGGGCGATCTCGAGCCGCCGTCGGACACCGTCCAGCAGATCCTCGGCCGCCCGCCGCGCTCGCTCGCCGACGTGCTGCGCGAGCACCCCGAGAGCATGGCCCACCTGTCGCGGTGAAGCGGATCGAGGCGGCCAACGACGCGGGCTACGCGGCGCCGATCGGCCTCGCGGCCGACCCGGTCGTCTTCACGCTGCTCGACGGCCGGCTGTCCGTGCTGCTCGCCCGCCGGCTCGAGGAGCCCCAGCGCGGCATGTTCGCCCTCCCCGGCGGCTTCGTCGGCGCGGAGGAGTCGCCCGAGCAGACCGCCGAGCGCAAGCTGCGCGAGAAGACCGGCGTCGGCTCCGTCCACCTCGAGCAGCTGCGCACCTACGCCGAGCCCGCGCGCGATCCGCGCGGCTGGCTGCCGTCGATCGCCTACCTGGCGCTCGTGCCCCCGGGCGCCCTGCCAGCGCAGACCCCGGCCGAGCGCGACGCGAGCTGGCACCCGCTCGACGCGCTCCCCGAGCTCGCGCTCGACCACGCCCGGATCGTCGACGACGGCCTCTGGCGCCTGCGGGCGCGGATCGCCGACAAGGCGTGGTTCATGCGCGTCGGCGCCGGCCTGCTGCCGGAGGAGTTCACGCTCCGGCAGGCCCAGCGGCTCTACGAGGCGATCGCCGGCGAGTCGCTCGATCCCGCCAATTTCCGGCGAGACGTGAAGGCGACAGGGCTGCTGGCCGACACGGGCCGCCGCCGCACGGAGGGCCCCGGCCGCCCGGGCACCCTTTACCGCCTGTTTTCGGACTGACAAAACCGACGCACCGGGCCCCCCGTCCGCAAACTGACCGGAGCGCGGGCGCGACACGCTGTAGAGCGGCACAGGCGCCTTCGACAGATGTACGAGTCAACTTTTCCCACGCGGAATGCGCGCGGCCGTACAGTCGGCGGCACCTGGGAGGCACCAACTGTTGCAAAGGAAGGCACAGATGCTCGAGCTCTTCGGACGCCGGCGGTTCTCCGGCGTTCTTGCGCTGCTCGTCGGCGCGGTCGGACTGCTGGGGATGGCGCAGGCCGCACAGGCCGCGGGACGCTGAGCAGCAGCGGGACGGTCGTCATCTACACGCGGCGACGGCGACCGACAACAACGTGGAGCACCTGCTCGGCCTGTCGGCGACACCACTACATCGCCGAGATGAACAGCGGGATCTCGCTCGAACACCTCCGTTCTGCACGGGGACCACCGACTCGGCCGGGTACTACTTCCAGTGCCCGGGCGCGACGGAGTTCCAGATCAACACGGTCGGCGGGAACGACTTCATCCACCCGATACACCATCGGCTTCCCCGCCTGCATCGATCCCGCGTCGACGGTCGACGGCGGCACCGGCAACGACACCATCGTCGGCGGCACGGCGAACGACGCGCTCACCGGCAATGAGGGCAACGACACCTTCGACGGCGGACCTCGGCGCCGACTCGATGAACGGCGGCACGGGCATCCTCGACCGCGTCACGTACGCGAGCCGCGGCATCGCGGTGTCGGTGACCTCCGACGGCGCGGCCAACGACGGTCAGGCCGGCGAGGGCGACAACATCTCGAACATGGACGCGGCGATCGGCGGCTCGGCCGCGGACACATTCAACTGGAGCGGTTCCAACGCGGCCGCAACCCTCGAGGGTCGCGGCGGCAACGACAACTTCACCGGCGGCAACGGCGACGACACCCTGCTCGGCGGCGACGGCGAACGACAACTTCCGCGGCGGCACGTGGCAGCGACAGCGTCACCGGCAAGGCGGCACCGGACACGATGAGCTACGACGATCATAGAACCCGCGGACGGCGGCGTCACCGCGCACGATCGGCGGCGGGCGGGTCAGCGGCAACGCGACCGATCGACACGGGGCCGGTGAACGCGACGCAGATCGACAGCAGCGTCGAGCGGATCAGCGGCACGAACGCCAACGACACGCTGATCGGCGACAACAACGTGAACCGGCTCGACGGCCTCGCCGGGAGCGACACGATCCAGGGCCGGGGCGGCAGCGACACGCTCGACGCCGGCGACGGCGACGGCGGGACCGACCTCGTCGACTACTCGTACTCGGCGGTGCCGGTCACGCGTCACGCTCGGGAACCGCGGCGGCCGGGGTTCGTCGGCGATCAGGACACCATCACCGGGTTCGAGGGAGCGATCGGCGGCTCCGCCGGCGACACGCTGACCGGCGACGCGGACAACAACACGTTCCGCGGCGGTGGCGGCGCCGACACGATCGACCCGAAGGGCGCGAGCTGACAGCGTCTTCGGCGATGCCGGTAACGACAACATCGAGACGCGCGACGGCGCCGTCGACGGCATCGACTGCGGCGCCGACACGGACACCAACAACGCCGACAGCGGCGACAACCGCTCCAACTGCGAGTTGCCCGCGCCGCCCCCGCCGCCCCCGCCGCCTCCGCCGCCGCCGCCGCCGCCGCCGCCCCCGCCGCCGCTGAAGATCATGGCGGTCACGGTGAGCTACGGGTTCAGCCCGAAGGTCCCCAAGAAGTCCACGAAGTTCTTTGCCTTCCTGGCCAAGAACGTGCCCAAGGGCTCGCGGCTGGTCGCGCGCTGCGTGACGGCCAAGGGCAAGAAGTGCAAGGGCAAGCTCGGCAAGAGCTCGACGATCAGGAAGACGACGAAGAAGAACCTCTCGCTGAAGTCCTTCAACAAGAAGTACCCGGCCGGCGTGCAGCTCGAGGTCATCGTGAGCAAGTCCGGCTACAAGGACCAGGTCAAGATCGTCCAAGTCCGCAAGAACAAGATCCCGAACATCGTCACGCGGTGCATGACGCCGGGGTCGTCCAGGCGCACGGCCTGCTGATCCATCCCGTGCAGTCCTCGCGCGCGCGGCCGGCTCCCGCCGGCCGCGCGCGCTGCGTTCTCCTCGTCGCGGCGGTGCTCTGCGCCGCCGCGACGACGACCGCCGCGGGCGCCGAGCCGATCCGCCCGGCCGACGGCGAGCCCGTCCCCGGGGAGCTGCTGGTCGGCTTCGAGCCCGGGGCGGGCGCCACCGAGCGCGCGGCCGCGCGGCGCGCCGCGGGCGTGACGGTCGAGCGGGCGCTGCGCGTCGACGGGGTGCAACTCGTCAAGCTCCCGCATGGGGAGTCGAGGGAGGCCGCGATCGCACGGCTCGAGCGCGACCCGGCAGTGGCCTTCGCCGAGCCCAACCGCTGGCGGACGGCGCAGGCCACGCTGCCGAACGATCCGCAGTTCAACCAGCTCTGGGGGATGAACGCCATCCACGCCCCTGAGGCCTGGGATCTCGAGACGGGTGGTGACACGCTCGTCGCGGTCGTCGACGAGGGCGTCGCCTACGACCACCCGGACCTCGCCGCGAACATCTGGCACAACCCGGGGGAGACGCCGGGCAACGGCATCGACGACGATCACAACGGCTACCGCGACGACGTGGTCGGCTACGACTTCGTCGGCGCCGGCGACAGCAACCCGCGAGGCTCGGGGAGCCACGGCACGCACGTCGCGGGCACGATCGCGGCCACCGGGAACAACGGGCTCGGCGTCGCCGGCGTGAGCTGGAGCGCTCAGCTGATGGCCCTGCGCGCACTCAGCACGTCGGGCGGCTCGGACGCCGACATCGCGGAGGCGTTCGACTACGCGGCCGACATGGGCGCCCGCGTCGTGAACGCCTCGCTCGGCGGGCCCGGGGCGACGACGACGTTGCGGCTGCCGATCACCACGCATCCGGACACGCTGTTCGTCGTCGCGGCCGGCAACGAGAGCGCGAACAACGAGCTGGGCGACGGCTCCTACCCCTGCGACTACCCGGACCTCAACGTCATCTGCGTCGCCGCCACGACCCAGAGCGACGGCCTTGCGTCCTTCTCGAACTTCGGCAGCACGTCGGTCGACCTCGGCGCACCCGGCAGCAGCATCTACTCGACGGTCCCGGGCAACAGCGCCCAGCCGGCCGCCTTCGGGTTCATGAGCGGCACGTCGATGGCCACGCCGCACGTCTCCGGGGCGCTCTCGCTGCTGCTCGCGCACGAGCCGGCGCTGACCGCCGCCCAGGCCTGCGCGAGCGTCCTGGACAGCGGCGACCTCGTCTCGTCGCTCGCCGGCAAGACCCAGACCGGCAGGCGGCTCAACGTCTTCAACGCGCTGCGGACTGACCCAACGCCCGTCGCCAGCACCGGAACGGCATCGCCGGTGACGACCACCGGAGCGACGCTCGGCGGCACGATCGGCTCGCGCTGCGCCAAGACCACGTGGCAGTTCGAGTACGGCCCGACGCAGGCCTACGGCACGTCGACGCCGATCGTGACCGTGGCCAACCGCTCGGAGGGAGTCTCGGCGGCGATCAGCGGCCTCGCGCCCGCGACGACCTACCACTACCGCCTCGTGGGGGTCCGCGGATCCGAGCGCTTCACGGGCGCCGACGCCACCTTCACGACCGAGACCGCGTCGCGCACCAGCTCGTCGACCCAAGAAGAGCGCCACCGGTCACGACACCCCCGGTCACCGAGACGACGGCCACCACGCCGAGCCTGCGCGAGCGAGCGAGGGCCGCACGCGTCACCTGCACCCGGGCGCGGAGGACCTTCCGCTGCCGCGTCACCCGAGCCGGAGCGCTCCGCCTCCGCCTGACCATCAAGCGCAACGGCCACGTCGTCTCGCGGGGAACCGGCCGAGCCGGCAAGCGGATCGCCCTCCGGGGCCCGAAGGCCAAGCCCGGCCGCTACACCATCACGATCACCCTGCTCGAGAACGGCGACCGAGCCTCCGCGACCAAGCGCATCAGGATCCGCTGAACGCCGGGTACGCTTTCGCTTCGAGCCCCTGTAGCTCAGCTGGATAGAGCAGCGGACTTCTAATCCGCAGGTCGCTGGTTCGAATCCAGCCGGGGGCGCTTCTTCTCCCTGCCGCAGCGTCCGGCCCGGGCTTTCACGCGGAGGCGGGCGTGCTAATCGGCGACTCCCCGCACGCGACGTTGAGCACGACGGCGGTGAGCGGGCTCGCAAGGTCCGAGGCCATGAGTGCGGCGACGTTGCCGACCTCGGCCAGCGTCGGAACGCGGCGCAGCAGTGTGCCCTGCGCGCGGGTGGCGACCACGTCGTCGAGTGGTGTCGCGCCTTCGCTGAAGTGCTGTTCCCAGGCGTCCTGGACGCCGTGGGATTCGGGGGAGCCCATCGAGCGCAGGCAGACGACGCGGACGCCGCGTGGTCCGAGCTCGGCGGCGAGCGACCGGCTGAGGGCCTCGACGGCAGCGCACGCGACGCCGAAGCCGCCGATGTTCGGGTAGGGCAACCGGGCCGCGTCGGCGCTGAAAGTGAGGATGACGCCGGAGCCGCGTGCCGTCATGTGTCGGGCGGCGGCGCGTGCGGTGATCACGTGGGTCGCGACACGACCGGCGATCGGCTCGACGATCTGCTCGACCGAGAGGTCCGCGAGCGCCACCTGGGCATGGTCGACGGCGATCGCGTTGAACGAGATGTCCAGGCTGCCGGCGGACTCGACGACCGCATCGGCGTGACGCGCGACGGCGGCCTCATCGAGGGCGTTCACGGTCGCCGTGTCGACCGTGCCGCGAGCCTGTCTGATCGCCGCCGCGACGGCGTCCAATGGCGCCGGTGTGAGTCCGGTCAGGAATACGCGGACGCCCTCGCGCGCGAACTTTTGCGCTACGGCGCCACCAACTGCTCCGCCCGCGCCGTAGATGATCGCGTTCTTTCCTTCAAGCAGCATGCTGCGACCTCCGATTCCTCGTCTGAGGTGAAGACCGCTGCTGCGCGGCGAACTCATCGCGGCGGGGTGGCCGCTTCGCAATGCGAGGGAACCGCCGCGGCCGACCCGTTCGTAGCCGCGTCGCGGTGATGGTTCGTCACCGCTCGGACATGCGGCGCGCCGCCGAAGCCGCACGAGGTGCGAGTGCCCGAAGAAAGTCCCCGTCCGGTGTGACCAGGCGTACGGTGGAGCAGACGGACCAACGGCAAAGCGCCAACCGAAAGGGGATCTCATGTCCCTGCTTTCGCTTCGCTCGCCGGCGGCAGTTCGCGCCATGATCCGGGTGGTCGCCCTCGCAGTGCTCGTCGCGGTCGCGGCGGGCGCTCCCGCCGCCGCCGGGTCCAGAGACACCGATGCGGTGTGGGACTGGAACGTGAACGCGGGCAAGGCGGCTGTTGCTGCCTGCATCTCCCCGGTCGGGCCCTCGCCCGCCGAGGTGCGCATGTACGCGATGACGCACATCGCGATCCACGACGCCCTCAACGCGATCTCGCGGCGCTCGGAGCCGTACGCGTACGAGGCGCGGGCACGGCACAACGCATCGCCGGACGCGGCGGTCGCCGCGGCGGCGCACGATGTGCTCGTCCCGGTGCTCGGCCAGCTCTCCACGCTCGTTCCGCCCGCGTGCATCACCGCCGCCGTGGCGGGCGTCGAGGCCGACTACGCCGCCGCGCTCGCCGCCGTGCGCGACGGGAAGGCGAAGAACCGGGGGCTGGACGTCGGCCGGGCCGCGGCGGCGGCGATCCTCGCCCTCCGGGCGGGCGACCGCGCGCAGGAGCTCCTGGTAGGCGACCCGGGGTACATCGAAGGCACCGAACCGGGCGAGTACCGCTTCACGCCCGGCACGCCGTTCGCGTTCGCGCCCAAGCTCGGGGAGCTCACACCGTTCGTGCTGCGCAGCGGCTCACAGTTCCGCCCGGGTCCGCCGCATCTCGTGACCGACAGGCGGTACACCGCCGACTTCAATGAGATCAAGCGCCTGGGCGGCGACGTCGTCACCACGCCGAGCTCCCGCACCCCGGACCAGACGCAGATCGCGCTGTTCTGGGTCGAGAGCTCACCGCTGCAGTGGAACCGGATCGCCAGGACGGTCGCCGTGAGCGCGCGGCTGGACGCATGGGAGCAGGCCCGCTTGTTCGGGCTGCTGAACATGGCGCTCACGGACGGCTACACCGGCACCTTCGAGACCAAGTACTTCTACAACTACTGGCGGCCGATCACGGCGATCCGCCTGGCGGCCTCGGACGGCAACCCTGGCACGGCCGCCGATCCGACCTGGACGCCGCTTGTGGAGACGCCGCCGATCCCGGACTACGACTCGGGCCACGCCGTCGAAGGCGGAGCGGCGGCGGCGGTGCTCCAGAGGTACTTCGGGCGGGACCGCGCGATGTTCGCCTCGTGCAGCACGACGCTCCCGGACGGGAGCCGGTGCGACCAGGCCGGCCAGGTCGTGCGCGCGTACTCGAGCTTCTCCCAGGCGGCCGCGGAGAACGGGCTGTCGCGCATCCTCGTCGGGTACCACTTCCGCGAGGCGGTCGAGGTCGGGATCGCGCACGGCGCCAAGATCGGCAAGCGCGCGGTCGACCGCTTCATGGAGCCGGTCCACCACGGGCACGGCCACGGAGGTCACCACTAGCCGATCAGGAACGAGTTCCCTCCGGGTCGCGCATGACGAACATGGGCGGCGCCCTGCGAGCAGGGCGCCGCTCCAACGCTTGACCGCTGTCTCTGCTGCGAAGCCGTGAAGCCGGCCCTCGCGCTGGGCCGGCCGCGCCCACGCGGCGAGGGCCGGACCGCGCGGCGGCGCGATCCGGCCTTCCAAAGCTGGCGCCGCCTCAGTACGCCGCGAGCCGTTGCCCGGCCTCGGTCAACGCTCGTGCCAGGCTGTCGACGTCCGCGAGCCAAGGCGCGCCGTCGGCCCGCGGGTCGATGCGCAGGTGCAGCCGCCCCTCGTGCAGGACGGTCATCCCGATCTGCTCGCGTCCGCACCAGAACTCGGCCTCGTTGTCGTAGGCCTCCTCCGGGCCCGTGACGATCACGTTGATCTCGGTCATCGCCGGGCTCCCTGCGCCTGGCCGGCGAGCCAGAGGTCGAAGTCCGTCGCCCCGATGCGGGCGCCGTCGCCCGTCGTCAGCTCGTCGCCCTCGAGCTGCGTGCCGAAGTAGCGCGCGTGCGGGTCCGAGACGACCGTCCGGTCGTCCCCGACGGCGGCGAACAGTCGCCGCGCCCATGCGTCGATGCCCAGCGCCTCGGGCCCGCCGAGCTCGACGCGGCCGCCGACCGGCGCGCCGGTCGCCAGCTCGGCCACCGTCGCGGCGACGTCGTCGACGGCGACGAGCTGCATCAGCCCGGTCGGGAGCCGGACGCTGTCGCCCTCGGCGCCGGCCTCGGCGATCTGCGGGAGGAACTCGAGGAACTGCGTGGCGCGCAGGATCGTGTAGGGGATGTCCCCGGCCTCGATCACGGCCTCCTGGGCGACCTTGGCGCGCAGGTAGCCGCTGTCGGGCAGGCGGTCGGCGCCGACGATCGACACCGCGAGGTGGTGGCCGACGCCGGCATCGCGCTCGGCCGCCAGCAGGTTGCGCGTCGAGGTGGTGAAGAACTCCCGCACGGCGTCGTCGTCCCACACCGGCGCGTTGGAGACGTCGACGACGACGTCGGCGCCCACCATCACGTCGGCGAGTCCCTCGCCTGTGATGGTGTCGACGCCCGTGGCGGGCGAGGCCGGCACCGGGTCGTGCCCCTGCTCGGCCAGCCGGCGGACGACGTTGCTTCCGACGCGCCCGCTCCCACCGATGACCACGATCTTCATGGTGATCCTTCCGTTCGTCGTTGACGACGTCGAAGATCGCCCACGGGCATGTCCCCGCGCATCCGTCAGGAACCCCAGTCGGGCCCCCAGTCAGCGCGCTTGCGGCGCGACTGAGCCGTCTCTAGGCTCGGCGTTGGCAATGGCGAATCGCGGACTGCTCGGTCGACGCAGCGAGTGCGAGTCGCTGGAAGGTCTGCTGCGAAGCGTGCGGTCTGGCCAGAGCCGGGTGGTGGTCTTGCGCGGCGAGGCGGGGATCGGCAAGACGGCGCTGCTGGAGCACGTCGCCGAGCGCGCGGAGGGGTGCCGCATCGCGCGGGCGTCGGGGGTCGAGTCAGAGATGGAGCTCCCGTTCGCGGGCCTGCATCAGCTGTGCGCGCCCATGCTCGACGGGCTCGACCGGCTGCCCGGCCCGCAACAGGATGCGCTGCGGGTCGCCTTCGGGTTGCAGGAGGGTTCCACCCCGGATCACTTCTTCGTCGCCCTGGCGGTGCTGAGCCTCCTGGCCGAGGCAGCCGAGGCGCGTCCGCTGGTGTGCCTGGTCGACGATGCGCAATGGCTCGATCGCGGGTCCGCGCAGGCGCTGGTGTTCGTGGCACGGCGCCTGCTCGCGGAGAGGATCGCGATGGTGTTCGCCGTCCGCGAACCCGACCCCGCAGATGTGCTCGCCGGTCTGCCGGAGCTGGTCATCAGAGGGATCGCGGACGGCGACGCCCGCGCGCTGCTCGCCTCCGCCCTGCCGGGGATGCTCGACGAGCGGATCCGCGACCGCATCGTCGGCGAGACGCACGGCAATCCACTCGCGTTGATGGAGCTGCCGCGCGGCCTGACCCCCGCCGAGCTGGCGGGCGGATTCGGGCTGCCCGACCGAGATCCGGTGCCGGGGCGGATCGAGCGCAGCTTCCGGCGGCGCATCGAGTCGCTCCCACCGGACTCGCGGCGCCTGCTGCTCACCGCGGCGGCCGAGCCGATCGGCGACGTCACCCTGCTCTGGCGGGCGGCCGAGCGCCTCGGGATCGCCCCCGAGGCGGCGGCGCCGGCCGAGGCGGCGGAGCTGATCACGCTCGGGGTGCGGGCGCGCTTCCGCCATCCGCTGGTGCGCTCGGCGGTGTACCGGGCGGCGCCCGTGCATGAGCGCCAAGAGGTGCACGGTGTGCTGGCCGAGGTCACGGACCCCGAGGCGGATCCGGATCGCCGTGCCTGGCACCGCGCGCACGCCGCGGCCGCGCTCGACGAGGAGGTCGCCGCCGAGCTGGAGCGCTCAGCGGAGCGCGCCCGGCGCCGCGGCGGGGTCGCCGCCGCGGCCGCGTTCCTGCAGCGGGCGGTCGAGCTGACGCCCGGCCCCGCGCGACGCGGCGAACGCGCGCTGGCCGCCGCCGGGGCGAAGCTGGAGGCCGGAGGCCGCGAGGCCGCCGAAGAGCTGCTCGCGACCGCGGAGCTCGCGCCGCTGGACGAAGCCCAGGGCGCGCGGCTGCAGCGATTGCGCGCGCAGGTCGCGTTCGTCTACGGCCGCGGCAGCGACGGTCCGCCGCTGCTGGTCGACGCCGCCAGGCGCCTCGAGCCGCACGATCCAGCCCTCGCGCGGGACACCTACCTCGAGGCGCTGGGAGCAGCGATGTACTCCGGACGCCTCGACGCCGACTCCGGCGTGGCGGCGGTGGCCGAGGCGGCTGCCGCCGCGCCCGTCGCGCCGCCGCCGCCGCGCCCGGTCGACCTCGTCCTCGACGGCCTGGCACGGCGGTGCACGGAGGGGCCCGCGGCGGGCGTGCCGCTGCTCGAGGGCGCGCTCCGAGCGGTCCGGGGCGAGCCGCTCGACAGCCACGGAGAGACCATGCGCTGGCTGCTGCTGACCCCGATCCTCCAATCGGTGGCGGTGTTCGAGCTGTGGGACGACGACGCCTTCCATTCGCTCGCCACCCGGGCGCTGCGCCTCGCCCGGGACACCGGCGCGCTCGCCCTGCTCCCGGTCGCGCTGATCTACCGGTCCGGCGCGCACGTGTTCGCCGGGGAGCTCGATGCGGCCTCCGCGCTCATCGACGAGGCCGACGAGATCGCGGTCGCGATCGGCAGCGCGGGCTTCCGGTTCGCGGGGGTCCTCGTGGGCGCGTGGCGCGGCGTCGAGGCCGGGGCCATGGAGCTGATCGACGCCGGTCTCCAGAGCGGGGAGGAGGGGAGGGTGCCGGCCCTGGCCGGCTATGCGACCGCGATCCTCAACAACGGCCTGGGCCGCTACGAAGCCGCGCTCGCCGGCGCGGAGCATGCCGCCGGCAGCGACTGGGGCTACGGAGGCGCGTCGCTCCCGGAGCTCGTCGAGGCGGCAGCCCGTTGCGGCCGGCCCGATGTCGCCGCCGCCGCGTTGTCTCGACTGGAGGAACGGGCCCGCGCGGCGGGCACGGACTGGGCGCTCGGCGTCCTCGCCCGCTCGCGGGCGCTGGTGAGCGAGGGGGAGGAGGCGGACGCGCACTACCGGGAGGCGATCGAGCGGCTCGAGCGCACCCGGATCCGCGCCGAGCTCGCTCGCGCCCGCCTGCTCTACGGGGAGTGGCTGCGGCGCGAGGGTCGCCGAGTGGACGCGCGGGAGCAGCTCCGCGCCGCCCACGAGACTTTCAGCCTCGCCGGGGCCGAGGCATTCGCCGAGCGCGCCCGCCGCGAGCTGACGGCCACGGGCGAGACGGTGCGCCGGCTCACGGTCGAGACGCGCGACGCGCTCACCCCGCAGGAGGAGCAGGTGGCGCGGCTCGCGCAGCAGGGGCGCACGAACCAGGAGATCGGCGCCGAGCTGTTCATCAGCCCGCGGACCGTCGAGTACCACCTGCACAAGGTGTTCGCGAAGCTCGGCATCGGCTCGCGCAAGGAGCTCCGGAGGGCGCTCCCGGACGCCGAGCACGCCGCGGCGCCCGCCTAGGGCCCGGACTAGGGACTCACACGGACGCGGCTGGGGCCGCGTGGCGCGACCGTTCGGCTGGTCCGCACCAACCGAAAGGGAACCGCCATGCGCCCCACCATCGTCCTCGTCCACGGTGCCTTCGCCGACTCCTCGAGCTGGGATCCGGTCATCGACCGGCTGCTCGACGCGGGGCATCCCGTGGTCGCCGTCGCCAACCCGCTGCGCGGGCTCGCCGCCGACGCCGCCAGCGTCAGCGACCACATCCGGTCCGTCGAAGGGCCGATCGTGCTCGTCGGCCACTCCTACGGCGGCGCCGTCATCACCAACGTCGACCCCGACGCCGGCGAGATCATCGGGCTCGTCTACGTCGCCGCCTTCGCCCCGGAGCCCGGCGACAGCTGCTTCGAGCTGTCGGCCGTCTTCCCCGGAAGCACGCTCGGCGACGCGCTGCAGGCCGTCCCGCGCAGCGACGGCACGACCGACGTGACGATCGTCCAGGAGCGCTTCCACGAGCAGTTCTGCGCGGACGTCCCCGCGCCGCAGGCGGCACGGATGGCCGTCGCGCAGCGCCCCGTCACGCAGCAGGCGCTCGTCGAGCCCTCGGGCGACCGGCCGCTGTGGAAGGAGCTGCCGTCGTGGTTCGTGTTCGGCGAGGAGGACCGCAACATCCCGAAGGCGCTCGAGCACTACATGGCCGAGCGCGCGGGCGCCCACCGCACGATCGAGATCCCCGGCGCCTCGCACGCGGTCCCCGTCGCCCATCCCGGCACGACCGCCGGGCTGATCCTCGACGCCGCCGCGCTGCGCGCGGCGGCCTGAGGTGGATCCGATGACCGCCCCCGACGCGTACACGCCGCTCTCGCCCGTGGAGAAGCTCGAGGATGAGGCCTCGCTGGCCGGCCTCGCCGTCGCCGAAGGCCTGCGCGGGATCGAGATCGCAGCGGTGGTGTTGATCGGACTCCTGGTCTGCCCGCCGCTGGCGATCCTCGCCTTCCTCGTCGTCGGCCCGGTCCTGGTCGCGGCGCTCGTCCTCGGGCTGGTCGCCGCGGTCCTGTCGGCGCCGTACCTGCTCGTCCGCCACCTCCGTTCACGATGACGGCCGCCGCCGTCACGCCGATCCGCCATCTGCGGCCGCGGGGTGACGGCGGCACGCAGCAGACGACGACCGTCGAGCTGTTCTTCGACCTCGTCTACGTCTTCGCGGTCACCCAGCTGTCGCACCAGATCCTCGACGACCTCACGGTCGCCGGCGTGGCGCGGGCGGCGTTCCTGCTGCTCATCGTCTGGTGGGCGTGGATCTACACGACGTGGATGGCCAACTGGTTCGACCCGGCCTCCCCGGCCGTCCGCGCGGTGCTCACCGCCGTGATGCTCGGCAGCCTGCTCATGGCTGCCGCGTTGCCGGAGGCGTTCGGTGAGCACGGACTGCTGTTCGCGGGGAGCTACGTCGCCCTGCAGGTGGGTCGCAACGCCGCAGCCGCGATGCTGCTGAAGCGGCGCCACCGGCTCCGCGACGTGTTCGAGCGGCTGGTCGTCTGGAGCGCCGCGTCCGGCGCGCTGTGGCTGGCCGGCGCGACGCTCGACGGCGACCAGCGGCTCGTGCTCTGGCTACCGGCCCTCGCGCTCGAGCTCGCCGCGCCCGCGGCCGGCTACTGGCTGCCGCGCCGTGGCCGCGCGGCCACGACCGACTACGACATCGAGGGAGGCCACTTCGCCGAGCGCTGCCAGCTGTTCATCATCATCGCCCTCGGCGAGTCGATCGTGGTGGCCGGCGCCACCGCCTCCGCCGCGGGACTCACTTCGACGGTCGTGCTCTGCCTCGGCGTCGCCTTCATCGAGACCGCGGCGCTCTGGTGGCTGTACTTCGGCGCGACCGCCGAGCAGGCGCGCGTCACGCTGAGCACCTGTGACGACCCCGGTCGCCTCGCCCGCGACGCCTACACCTACCTCCACCTGCCGATCGTCGCCGGGATCATCGCGACCGCGGTCGGCACCGACCTGCTGATCGCCGAACCACATCACGCGCTCCACGGGGTCGGCTTGGCGATGATGCTCGGCGGTCCCGTGCTCTTCCTTGTGGGGGAGAGCCTGTTCGCCTGGCGGATGACCGGGACGACGAACGTCACGCGCGCTGCTGTGGCTGGGTTCCTCGTCCTGCTCGTGCCGATCGGTGGCCAGGTCAGCGCGCTGCTCCTCGGCATGACGGTCGGGGCGCTGTTGACCGCGCTCGTGCTCTGGGAGGTGCGGAGAGCAGGTCACACCCACGGCGGCTCGACGCGGCCGTCGCCGCCCGGCATCGGCACGAACGTGTCGTCCTCCGGTCGCCACGTCGACGGCAGCGGGTCACGCGGGTCGAAGCCCTCGAGCCCGACGAACGTGTCGAAGACCGGGCGAATCGCGCCGCCGGCCTCGCGCAGCCCGGTGTCGAAGTTCGGGTCCGCGGTGACCGTGTACTGGGTGTACATCATCACCCCGGCGCCGTTGCCGGTGCTTCGGCGATGCTGGCGAAAGGCGCGCTCCATGTGGCGAGCCTGGAGCCGCAGCTGCTCCGGGAGCGTCAGCTCGCGACCGATCAGCGGGCGGTAGATCGAGCGCATGGTCGCCAGCCGCACTCCGCCCTCGGTGGCGGCGAGCGCAGGGCCGCCGTCTCGGTGCAACCCGGGCCAGCCGCCGTCGTCGAGCGCCTGGCGCAGGTACTGCACACGGTCGGTCGACCGCTCCTGGTCACCGTAGTTGTGGTACGACCACATCCAGCGCGGGCCGCCCTTGAAGCCGAGCCGCTTCAGCTCGGCCAGCAACCGCGGCACGAAGGGATCCTGGGTGCGCCCATACGGCGTGTCGACGGCGATCTGGAGCCGGCGCCCAGGGTTGACGGCGGAGTCGGCCACGCCGCAGCAGAGGCAGATCACGTCGTTCTGGAACGCGCTGCGGTAGTGCTCGACGGTCATGACCATCTCCGCCACGGCCTTGTGGACCAGCATCTCGGAACCGGCGACCTCGAATCGCCCGTGCGGATCGGCCGCCCGCGCGGAGGGGCCGCGCTGCGGCCACAGCTGCAGGTTCGGCTCGTTGCAGACCTCGATGTAGTCGGCCTTGCCGTGGACGTCGGCGTTCTTGACCCAGCGGTCGAAGATCAGCTTCACGTATCCGCCCCAGAGGGAATCGGGCATGTGCCCGTCCGGCGGCAGCCGGTACTCGGCCGCCTTGAACGACGTCGGCGCACGGCCGTCGTCGACCCACCCGAACCACGCGGCTTCGGTCATCCGGTCCTCGGGCAAGATGCTGAAGTCGCTGGCGCCGGTCCGGCCGGCCATCCCGTTGACCCAGCGCGGATAGCGGTACGGCATCAGGATGACCTTCAACCCGTCGGCGTTGACCAGCTTGATCTGCTCGTCGAGGCCGAGCAGGTTCGAGTGGTTCGGCCCGTTGGGATCGCCGACGGCGAAGTTCGCGCTGGGCTGCAGCGTCGGCCAGTCGACCCAGAAGCGCACGTGGCTGGAGGAGTCCACGAGCGGCTGGAACCACGGCTGTTGCTTGAGCACGCGGTAGTCCTGCAGGCTGCCGGGCCGCAGCACGCCGTTGGGCGTGATGTCGAAGCCCTTCTGGATGTGGAAGCTCATGCCGTCCCTCCTGTGACGAGGGCGAGCCCCGCCGTCTTGAACTCGTCCTCTTGGAAAGTCAGCGAACCGAGTTCGAGCGCGCGAGAGGCCAGGAGCTGGCGGCCGGGCTCGGCCGCCCAGCGCTGCATCAGCGCAGCGGCTTCGTCGGGCGGGGCGAGCATGAACGCCGGCTCGGCGCCGAGCTCGTCGAGTCCGTCCTCGACGTAGCGGCGGAACGGCGCGTGCGCCTCGGCGTAGTACGCCCCGAAGTCGTCCGCGTAGCCGGCCGTGTCGAGCTCGGGGGCCGGCCCGCTCGCCAACGCGGCGAGCAGCGCGGTCAGGGCCGCGGCATGCGAAGGGTCAAGCGCGGCGGGATCCGCCGAAGCCTGACTCGCAGCGGTGCCGAACAGCCCCGCTCCGAGCAGCGCGGCCCCGGTCCCTTGCAGCATCCGGCGTCGCGTAATGCGATGTGCAGTCATGTGCGACTCCTTGGAGGTGGGATGGCAAGCGCACGGCAGACTGTGTGGCGGCGACGCTACGCCGGCCCCGCAACGCCCACATCGGGCAAACGCCCGATTGCGCGGGAACCCAGCACCCGATCTCGCTGAGCCGGCAGAAGCGCGGCGACGGGTGGCTCGACGCAGGCGGGACAGGGATCGTCCGCCTTACCAGCGCCTTACCGGTCCCTTGCCGGGGTGGCCGAGGATGGCGCCGTGCTCGAGACCCAAGACAACCGGACCGCCACCTGATGCGCGGTGTGCGGTCCCTCTGGCGCGAGGAGCGGCGTGCTCGCTGGTTCTTCGCCGCCCACCTGCAGGGCGCCCTCGGCGCCGGCGCCGGCTACATCGCGCTGATCCTGTTGGCCTACGAGCGCATCGGCTCCGCGTGGGCGGCCACCGCGATCCTGCTCGCCGAGCTCGTGCCGCTGATGTTGCTCGGCCCCTTGATGGGCGGCCTGGTCGACCGCACGAGCCGCCTCGGCTGCGCCGTCGCCGCTGACATCGTCCGGGCCGCCGCGTTCATCGGGATCGTCCTCGTCGACTCGACCGCGGGAATGCTCGCGCTGGCGCTGCTCGCCGGTCTCGCCACGGCGCTGTTCCGGCCGGCCACCTCGGCGCTGCTCCCGAGCCTCGTGTCCGACACGCGTCTTGCCGCCGGCAACGCGCTCTACGGTGGCGCCCGCCAGGCCGGCTTCACCCTCGGGCCCGCTTGTGCCGGGGCCATGCTGCTGGTGGTCGGGCCCGAGACCGTGCTGGTCTTCAACGGCGCGACGTTCGTCCTCTCCGCGCTGCTCCTCGCCCCGCTGCGCGGGCACGTCCGTCCGGTCGAGGACCGCGAGGAGGGCCTGTCGCTGCTCGCCGACACGCGCACCGGCCTGCGCACGGTGCTGCGCGAGCCGCTCGCCCGGATCCTCATCGGCGGTGCCGGCGCCATCGCGCTGACCACCGGGTTGATGAACGTGGCCGAGCTCGTCCTCGCGACCGAGGAGTTCGGAGCCGGCGGCACGGGCCTCGCGATTCTCGTCAGCGCATACGGGATCGGCCTGATCGGCGGCGCCCTGATGGGCGCTCGGGACGAAGACGACGCCGGGCTGCGGCGGCGCTACCTGCTCGGCCTCGGGTTGCTGGCCGGCGGGCTGCTCGGCTCGGCAGCCGCGCCGACGCTCGCGCTCGCCTGCATCACCTTCGCCGTCACCGGCGCCGGCAACGGGCTCTACGTGGTCTGCGACCGCGTCCTGCTCCAGCGCCTGATCCCTGCTCGGCTGCACGGCCGCGCATTCGGTCTCCTGGACTCGGTCGACTCCTGGGGCTTCGGCGCCGCCGTCGTCCTAGGTGGAGTGCTCGCGAGCACCTCCGGAAGCCGCGCGACCTTCGCGATCGCCGGCGCCGCCTCGGTCGTGGTCGTCCTCGTGGCGACCCACTGCCTTCGCCGGGAAGCCGAGCCGGCGCTGGCTCGCGCCTTCATCCCCGCTGTGAACCCATGAACCCGAAAGGAGAGCCCATGTACACCGTCGAGCGCATGCGCTGGTAGTTCCGTCACCCCCTCGAGGGGCACGTGGGCTGCGCGGGTGACTTTGCCGCGCAGCCCGCGGCACCCCATGCGATGCGCTAGCGACGTCTGAGCCACTCGCCGAGGAGCGGGTCGATCACCCGCGTGGTGTTCCCGTCGCGTCCTAGATGGCCCTGGTCGATGAGTCTCTCCGCGGCCTCGTGCAACGTGTTGCGTCCGAGTTGATGTTCCGCGGCCAGCGCGGGACACGCGGCGTTACGCCGTCGGCAACGCCCGCCAGGACGACCCGCTCCGAGCGACGGAGCTGGCTCCAGAGGGCCTCGTGCGCCGCTCGAGTGCGGTCGATCGCGGAGCTCACGACCGACTCTGCCGTCTCTGCTGTGCCCGGGTTTCCCTCTTGCAACTGCTCCGCCAGCAGGTAGCAGAGCAGCATCACCCGCTGCGGGTGTCCGCCGGCGAAGACGGCCAGCTCCCCGACTGCTTCGCCGGGGTCGAGATCCTCGCGGGCGAACCGTTCGACCAGGTCGGTCATCAGATCATCCAGCGGCAGTGGGCCGAGAGCGAGTGGATCGGCCTGTCCGAACAGCGGTCGCTCTCGCCTGTCGAAGAGCTCGCGCATCATCGACGGTTCCGAGCCTGCATAGACGTAGGCCGCAGCGTCACCGTGGTACTGGATACGTGATCGGACGAGACCATCGAGGTCTTGGCGTGCGACGAGAAGGTCCTGGAACTCGTCGAAGACGACGAGGGTGGGCACTCCGTCGCGATCGTGCAGCGTACTGGGTAGATCAAGCAGTTTGGGCGAACACGGACTCGGCGACCTGGGCCTCCGGCGATACGGGGCGCGGGCCGACCGTCACGGCTGCGCCGGTCGTGCCGATGCTGAGGCCGAGCCGCGCGAGCAGTCCACCGAGATGCGCGCGAGTCCAACTCGCATCCAGCGGTCCAAAGGCGGCGGCGATGCGCCTTGCGACGTCCGTGAGGTCGCTTACCCGACCGAAATCGACGTGCGCGGTGCGCCATCCGCCGGTCTCGCGCAACTGCGCGGCGTGAGCGAGCAGCAGGCTCGTCTTGCCGTAGCGCCGGGGCGCCGCGAGCCTCACGCCTACGCGGTCGCCGGCACGCCGCGCGAGCGTTGCCAGCTCGGGCTTGCGGCCGATCAGCAGGTCCGGAGACACAGGCCCCTCGAACCGAAAGGGTGACCCCTGATGGCTGTTGGCGGGACGGTCCATGCACCCGGAACCGTACCACGATGTTCGGTCACGCAGGACACTATTGTTCGGTGACACCGAACAGAGTCCAACCCTTGCACTCGCCTCGCCGATCCAGGAGGATCGGCCGAATGGGCAGCGCGCTCCGTTGCCTCGCCGTCGCAATCGCCGCGCTCGCGCTCGCGCCCGCGGTGGCGTTCGCCGACGCCGATGTCGAGCGCGACGACGGCACGGGCATCATCGTGATCGTGGGCGACGGGGCGGCGGACGACATCTCCGTCGCGCGCGACGCGACGTCCGACACGATCAGCCGTGTCGGCGGCAACCTGCTGCTGCAGGGCACCTCGACCGGCTGCACCGGCGGAGGGGCCGTGGCGATCAAGTGCCCGCGGGGCTCGAGCGTGTCCGTGGATCTCGGTGGCGGCGCGGACCGGCTCCGGGCTCCGACCGTCAACGCGCCGATCAGCGTCGCCGGGGGCGACGGGCCCGACGACCTCTCCACGGGGAGCGGCGCCGACGTGCTCGCCGGCGGCGGGGAGGGGGACACGTCGAACGGCCGCGGCGGCGTGGACGAGTACTTCGGGGAGACGGGCGACGACGTGATCGAGGCGCGCGACGGCACCGCGGAGCGCATCTCGTGCGGCGCGGGCGCCGACGAGGCGCGACAACGACTTCACCGACATCATCGCGGAGTGCGAGCGCGGCATCGACGGCGACGCCGACGGGTTCAGCTCGGCGGTCGACTGCAACGACGCGGCGAAGAACGTCTTCCCCGGCGCCACCGAGGTCTTCGACAACGGCGTCGACGAGAACTGCGACGGCCGCGACAACCCGAACCTCGACGTCGACCGCGACGGCTTCCCGCGTCCGTTCGACTGCGACGACGGCAACGCCGCGATCCGGCCGACGGTGCCCGAGATCCGCGGCAATGCGGCCGACGAGAACTGCGACCGGCGCGCCGAGCCGTTCGCCGACCTCGGCTCGGTCGTCTCCAACCAGTGGGTGTTCGGCCCGCGGTTCTCGCGCTTGCGCGAGGCTCGTCGTGCACACCGCTCCCGCGGGCGCGCGCGTCACGTTCCGATGCTCGGGCCGCAGCTGCCCGACGCGGCGCACCCGCCGCGTCAGGGTGCGGTGCGTGCTCTCGCGCGTGGTGCTCCACCGGCCGTTCCGGCGCGCCCGCTTGCGCCCGGGGACGCGGTTGCAGGTGACGATCACCGCGGCCGCAGACGATCGGCCGCACCTACACGTACGACGGTGAAGCGCGGCGCCGCGCCCGTGACCCGGATCGTGTGCCGCGCGCCGGGCCAGCGGAGGGGCCGGTCGTGCTGAGGCGGCGGCTGCTCACGGCGTGTACGGCGGCGCTGGCCGCTGCGCTGCTCGCGGCACCGGCAGCGACGGCCGGCACGTTCTCCGTGGCGGGTTCGACGCTCGTCTACAACGCGGATCCGGGCACCGTGGACCAGATCTCGGGGTTCGACACGGGGACGAGCTTCCGGTTCACGCGCTTCGGCGGCGCGTCCGTCGGCCCCGGCCCGGGTGCACCCTGATCGGCAACGACACGGTGGACTGCCCCAAGGGCAGCGTCGGGCTCGTCGTACTCGCCCTCGGCGACCTCGACGACGTGGCGGCGATCAGCTCGAGCGTCACGGTGCCGGTCCGCTTCGACGGCGGCGACGGCAACGACGGCCTGTTCGGCGGCGGCGGCACGGACGAGTTCCTCGGCGGCGCCGGGCAACGACAACGTCGTCTCCCGCGACGGGCGCGGCGAGCAGGTCACCTGTGGCGCGGGCAGCGACACGGCGATCAGCGACGATGCCGACACCCGGACCTCGTGCGAGGAGGTCGAGGGCGACGCGGACGGCGACGGCGTGCGGCGGCCCGCCGACTGCGACGACACGAACCCGGCGATCCGGCCGGGAGCGACCGACACCCCGGACGACCGGGTCGACCAGGACTGCTCGGGCGCGGACGCGACCAACCTCGACGTGGACGGCGACGGCACGCCCCGCCCGCAGGACTGCGACGACGGCAATCCCGCCGATCCGGCCGGGCGCGCGCGAGATCGTCGGCAACCGCGTGGACGAGAACTGCGACACCCGCGCGGTCGCGTTCCTCGGGCTCGGCGGGGTGCTCCGCAACGTCTGGGCCCCCCAGGGCCGGCGGACCATCAACCGCACGCTCGCCGCACGCGAGTTCCCGCGCGGAACCCGGATCGAGGTCCGCTGCAAGGGACGCGGCTGCAGCTTCCGCGAGGGCGTCCCGGCGGGTCACGAGCAGGCGGCCGGTCAACCTCCACGGCCTGTTCGGCGCCGGCGCGCTCGCGCCGCGGGACCGTCGTCGAGCGTGCGGCTGCACCCGCGCGGGGCGGATCGGCCGCCTGCTGCGCTTCCGGATGGCGCGCCCGGGACGCCGGTGGTCACGCCTCTGCCTGCCGCCGGGCGGCCGGCTCGCGACGCTAGACGCGCCGGTAGCGCGACTCGACGAGCGAGAAGGCGCCGAAGCCGATCAGGCCCGCGGCGACGATGCCGAGGAGCAGCGGCCCGTAGGGCGCGTGGGCGACCTTGGCGAGGGCTCCGTCGAGGGCGACGGCCTCGTCCGGGTCGTAGTCGAGCGCCGCCTTGATCAGGAACCAGCCGATGAGGCCGAAGACGGCCATCCGCGCGAGGTGGCCGAAGACGCCGAGGGCCGTGTAGGCGTGCTCGACGCGGTCGTCCATCGAGTCGGTGTTGGTGTTCTCCATGAACGACCGGGTGATGCCCTTGTAGCCCTGCTGGAGTCCGACGCCGACGATCACGAGGCCCGCGATGCCCACGAGCCAGGGGCCGCCTGGCCAGCCGAGCACGCCGCCGGCGGCCTGGTCGGGGTCCGGGCCGCGGCCTCCGGAGCCGGCGAGGATCTTGACCGCGGCGGCGAAGAGGATCCCGTAGGAGATGCCGCTGGCGACGCCGTCGACGCGGTCCTTGAGGTCGTCCTGGCCGTGGGTGCCGCCGAGCGCCGCGCGCAGGAGCCGCCAGGAGGAGTAGCCGAGCAGGCCGAAGGCGACGATGGCCAGCAGCATCGTGCCGAGCGGCTGATCGGCGATCGTCCGCAGCGCGCCCTGCTGGTCGGCGGCCTTGCCGCCGTCGCCGAGCGCGAGCTTGATCGCCAGCACGCCGATCACGATGTAGACCACGCCGCGCGCCGCGATCCCGAACCGCGCGAACCAGCAGAAGCCGCGCGAGCGGCCGAGGCGATGGCCGTGCGAGCGGGCCTCGTGGACGGGGAGCGTGGCGTTCATCCGCGTGCCGGTACCCGCTCGGCCGGGGCGTCAGTCCAGCCCGAGGATCCAGGATCGGGGGCCACGGGAGGGGACCGCAGGGGAACGGCCCCCTCCCGGCTGGCCCGAACACCGGGCGGGAGGCGGAAGGGGAGCAACCCGTCGGTCCCGGCGTCTTGACTCCGCTCTGGCCCGGGGCTCGGATCCCAGGCTCGTCGAACGGTTGCCGTAGTTGTGACGGATGCCGATGAGGCGGGGCTCAGCGCGACCTCAAGGGTTCATCAATCCCGCGACTCGCGACACTCAGCGATAATCCGCGGGTGCCGTCCCCGGAGTCCGTCCGTCGTCGCCAGTCAGGCGTGCTCGTGGTCGGCATGGTCGAGCCGGAGGTCACGCCGTGGCTGCGTGCCGCCGGCCACTCGCCGCGCACCGTCCGCAACGCCGTCGGCGCGCTCGAGCTGCTCGAGCGCGAGCCCGCCGATCTCGTGATCGTCGACCGCGAGCCGACCGGCCTGGACGCCGCCGGCGTCTGCCGCGCGCTGCGCGAGGGCGTCGAGCTCAGCGACCCGTGGCTGCTGGCGATCACCGTGCCCGCCAAGGGCCGCGGCGCCGACGCCGCGCTGGACGCCGGCGCAGACGACTACCTGCACCGCCCGTTCACCCGCGGCGAGCTGCTCGCCCGCGCCCGCGCGGGCGTGCGCGCCGCCCAGCAGCGTGCCGACGACATGCTCGTGCGCGCCCTGCTGGTCAACGTCCCCGGGGCGATCTACCGCTCGGCCTGGCACGCCGGCCACACGCTCGAGCTGATCAGCGACGAGATCGAGCGGATCTCGGGCTATCCGCCCGTCGACTTCGTGGCCAGCGCCAAGCGCACGCTGATGAGCATCGTGCACCCGCGCGACCGCAAGCGCGTCACGCGCGCGGTCGCGGCGGCCCACGCCAACCCCGAGAAGGCGTTCGCCGTCGAGTACCGGATCATGCGCTCCGACGGCCAGGTGCGCTGGGTGCTCGACCGCGGGCAGCTCGTGCACGGGCCGGGCGGAAGGCTGTGGATGGACGGCGCGCTGTTCGACATCACCGACCGCCGCGCCGCCGAGGAGGCGCTGCGCCGCCAGGAGATCGACCGCGCCCGCACGGAGGAGCTGCGGGCGTCGCGCGTGCGGATCGTCGAGGCCGCCGACGCCGCGCGCCGCCGGATCGAGCGCGACCTGCACGACGGCGCGCAGCAGCGGCTCGTCGCGCTCGGCCTCGACGTCCGGATCGCCCGCAAGAAGATCCTCGCGGACCCGAGCACGGCTGCCGTGGAGCTCGACCGGATCGGCGACGGGCTCGCCGAGGCCTCCGCCGAGCTGCGCGAGCTCGCCCGCGGCATCCATCCCGCCGTCCTGACCGAGCGCGGCCTCGCCGCGGCCGTCGAGGCGCTCGGCACCCGCGCGCCCGTGCCGGTCGAGGTCGTCGAGGTCCCGGGCGAGCGGCTCGCGCCCTCGGTCGAGGCCACGGCCTACTTCACCGTCGCCGAGGCGCTGACCAACGTGGCCAAGTACGCCGAGGCCAGCCACGCCACGGTGCGGATCGCGCAGGTCGACAGCGAGCTGGTCGTGGAGGTCGCCGACGACGGCGTCGGCGGCGCGGACGCCTCCAACGGCTCCGGCCTCAGCGGCCTCGCCGATCGCGTGGGCGCCTCCGACGGCACGCTGACCGTCTCCAGCCCGCCGGGCCGGGGGACGACGATCCGCGCGGTCGTCCCGCTCCCGGCCTAGCCGGCCTCGTGCGCGGCCAGCCGCGCCCGCGCGTCCGCGAGCGCCAGCTCGGCGTGGTGGCGCAGGGTCGCGATGTGGTCCTCGCCCGCGACCGCGGCGGCCATCGCGCGCTCGAGCATCTGCGCGAGCTCGGAGCCGCGCAGCTCGTCCAGCCGCCGCTGGGCGCGTGCCACCGCGGCCCGCACGGCCGCCACGCGCCGCGCACCGTCGTCGGCGTCGCCGGGCGCGAACGGCGAGGCGTCCCACTGGCGCACGAGGTCGGCGACCGCGTCGGCGTCGCCGGCGCGGTAGGCGTCGTTGAGGCGCTTCATGAACGCCTCGGCGTGCTCGCGCGCGTCCGCGTCGGGCGCGAGGTCTGGGTGCATCCGCTTGGCGGCGTCGCGGAACTGCCGCTTCAGCGACGCGGGCGGCACCGGCTCCGGCGGCGGGGAGAGCGCGCTCGCCTCCGACGAGGTCTCGCGCGCGCGGGAGCGGGCCTCGCGCGCGCCCTCGCGGTCGCCGGTCAGCGCGAGGATCTTCGCCTCGACGTCGTGGAGCTGCGCGAGCACGGTGACGACCTCGCGCGTGTAGTCGGCCTGGAAGACCGCGAGCTCGGCCTCGAGCATCGCGTACTCGGCCTCGATCTCCGCCAGCTGGTCGCGCATGCGGGCCAGCTCGGCCTCGCCGACCGCGACGAGCTCTCCCGGCTCAGCGTCCTCCAGCGGCACGCGCGGGATCATGACGCGCCGGGCACGCCTCGGCGGGCTCGGGCCCGGAGCGCTTGACGCCGCTCAGGCTCGCGGCGCGCCAGCCGTCCCCCTCGGGCTCGAGGCGCCAGCGGACGCGGAAGGTCCGCCGCACCGGCCCGCACGACGAGCGGTCCTCCGTGACCAGCTCGTGTGCGAGCGAGACGGCGGCGCCCTCGCGCGCGACCTCGATGTCGCGCGGCAAGTTCGAGAGCGTCGTCGCGAAGCCGTCGCGCCAGCGTTCGAAGCCTCCGAACGCCGCGTGCACGGCGGGGGAGAGGACCGTCCAGGCCTCTTTGAAGCGGCGCGCGTCCAGCGCGCGGTAGTAGCCCTCCACGACCGCCTCGGGCTTCTGCGCCGGCGCGGTGACCGCGGCCTCCTGATGCGGGGCCTCGGTCACCAGCGCCTCCGGCATGGTCGCCGGGGCGGGGGTGGGGGGCGCCGCGGTCCGGGCGGTCCTTCGCCCGGAGCCGCGGCGCGGAGTGCGCCGCGCGGAGGAGGGGTCGCGTCCATGCACGCGCGGCTGAGCGCCGGGTGCCGCCTGGGTCGTGACGGTCGGGCCTCGGGGGGTGGGCCTGACGGCGATCGCGGCCAGCGCGATCAGGGAGGCGGCGGCGACGACGAGCAGGAGGGCCACGACGGTCGCGGAGCTCGAGTGCACGGCCCGACGCTCTCACCCCGCCGTGGCGCGGTCGAGAAGCGCTCACGCAGGCATGCGGGCGCACCTGCTGCCCGTTCGAGCGCCCGAACGGCCGTCCTACTTCCGGTCGAACACGATGTCCAGCGCGCCCTCCCACAGGACGGTGCGCCCCAGCTCGCGCAGCTGCTCGGCGCCCTGGGTGATCGTCAGGAAGTGGTTGCCGGCGAGCTGGCCCATCTTGCTCGCGAACAGCGTGCCGCCGTAGGGGAAGAGGATCTCGGTCTCGCTGTAGCCGCCCGGGTAGAGCAGGATCTCGCCCGGCGCGGGGTGGCTCGTGTGGTTCTCGAAGGTCAGGCCGGTGCTCATCTCGCCGAGCGGGATCCAGGCCGACTCGCCGCTCCAGCGCACGTGGATGATCTTCTGGCGGAACGGCAGCAGCGCCTCGAACGCCTCGCAGGTCTTGGGCGCGTCCTCGCGCTCCCAGCGGGCCTCGAACGAGAACGGTCCGGCGTTGATGGTCAGGTCGCTCATGTGTGGCTCCTCTCGGGGGTGAGCAGGCGGCCGTGGGCGCCGGGCGCGACGCGGCCGTCCTCGTAGATGGTGCGGCCGCGCAGCAGGGTGCGCACCACGCGGGCGCGCAGCGGGCGGCCGGCGAAGGGGTTCGCGCGGTGGCGGTCCAGCGGCTCGAGCGGGTGCCCGCCGCGCAGGTCGACGAGCGCGAGGTCGGCGTCGGCGCCGGGCTCCAGGCGGCCCTTGGGCAGGCGGAAGCGCCGCGCGGGCGCGCCCGTCACGAGCTCGGCGAGCGCGGAGACCGGCACCCGCCGGGCCGCCCCTTCGTGCAGCAGCACCGTCAGCGTCGCCTGCGCGCCCGCGATCCCGCCCCAGGCGGCGCCGAAGCCGCCCTCCTTCATTGCCGGCGGGCAGGGAGAGTGGTCGGAGGCCACCAGCGCGATCCGCCCGCGCGCGAGCTGCTCCCACAGCGCGTCGCGGTCCGCCGCGGTGCGCAGCGGCGGGGCGCACTTGGCGAGCGTGCCGAGGCGCTCGAGGTCGTCCTCGGTCAGCGCGAGGTAGTGCGGGCATGTCTCGCACGTCACGTCGGCGCCGCGCCAGCGCGCGTCGGCGACCGCCGCCACCCCGGCGCCCGTGGAGACGTGCACCACGTGCAGCGAGCAGCCGGCCGCGTCGGCGAGCGCGATCGCGCGCTCGATCGCCGCGAGCTCCGCCTGCGGCGGGCGCGAGGCGACCCAGGCGCGCCAGTCCTCGCCGTCCATCGGGCGCAGCTCGGCGGGGCGCTCGGCGTGCACGAGCACGGGCAGCCCGAGCGCGGCGGCGCGCTCCATGCCGGCGGCGAGCTGGTCGTCGTCCACGGCGTCGAAGTCGTCGATGCCGGTGTCGCACATGAACGCCTTGAAGCCCGTCACGCCGCGCTCGGCGAGCTCGTCCATCCGCTCCAGCGGGCCGGGCACGAGCCCGCCCCAGAACGCGAAGTCGACCTTCGCCGAGGCCCGCGCGGCCGCCAGCTTGGCGTCGAAGGCCGCGCCGTCGACGGTCGGCGGGTGCGCGTTGAGCGGCATCTCGACGCACGCCGTCGCGCCGCCGGCCGCGAGCGCGGACGTGCCGGTCTCCCAGCCCTCCCAGTCGGTGCGGCCGGGCTCGTTGAAGTGCACGTGCGCGTCGAGCGCGCCGGGCAGGACGTGCAGCCCGCGCGCGTCGAGCTCCTCGCCTGAGGGCTCCAGCTCGGGCCCGATCGCCGCGAAGACGCCGTCCTCGATCGCCACGTCGGCCACGACCGGCATCGCGCCGGGGAGCACCACGGTCCCGCCGCGGACGATCACGCCAGCTCACCGAGGAAGCGCTCGAGCACGTCGAGCGCGACCGCCACGTCGGCCTCCGCGACCGCCTCGGCCGGGTTGTGGCTGATGCCGCGCTCGCAGCGCACGAACAGCATCGCGATGTCGGTCAGGGTGGCCATGCTGACGGCGTCGTGGCCGGCGCCGCTCGGGAGCCGCTCGGGCGCGTGCCCCATCGCCTCGACGGCGTCGGCGAGCAGCTCGGTGAGGTCGGGCGAGGTGGGGACGGCGGCGGTCTCGCCGCGCGCGTCCCAGTCGAGCTCGACCTCGCGCGCGGACGCGATCCGCTGGGCCTCGGCCCGCAGGTCGGCGACCGCCTCGCGGAGGACCGCGTTGGAGGTGTGGCGCACGTCGAGCGTCATCCGCGCCTCGCCCGGGATCACGTTGCGCGCGCCCGGCTCGACCGTCAGCTGCCCCACGGTCGCGACCGTGCCCTGGCGCCGGCGCGCGACCGACTCCACGGCCAGCATCCACTCCGCCGCCGCGGCCAGCGCGTCGCGGCGGGCGTTCATCGGCACGGTCCCCGCGTGCCCGGCCTCGCCGAGGAAGGCGACCTCGGCGTGCGTCTGGCCCGTGATCGTCGTGACGACGCCGACGGGCGCGCCGCGGCGCTCGAGCACCGGGCCCTGCTCGATGTGGACCTCGCAGTAGGCGAGCAGATCCTGGCGGCGGCGGGCGGCGGAGGCGATCGCATCCGGGTCGCCGCCGAAGGCGCGCAGCGCGTCGGCCATCGTGACGCCGTCCTCGTCGGTGATCGCGAGCCAGGCCGGGGCGAAGCGGCCGGCGACGGCGCTCGAGCCGAGGAAGCTCGTCCCGAAGCGCACACCCTCCTCGTCGGCGAAGCCGATCACCTCGACCGCGTAGGGCAGCCCGCGGTCCCACAGGCGCTCGAGCACGGCGATCGCGGCGAGCACGCCGAGCGGGCCGTCGTAGCGGCCGGCGTCGACGACCGTGTCGAGGTGGGAGCCCAGCACGAGCGTCTTGCCGGGGCCGTCGCGGCGCCCGATCAGGTTGCCGGCGGCGTCCTCGCGCACCTCCAGGCCGAGGTCGCGCATCCAGCCGCCGACGAGCCCGTAGGCCTCGCGCATCGCCGGCGTGGCGTAGCGGCGAACGAGGCGATCGGGCTCCTCGCTGACCCGCCCGAGGGCGGCGCAGCGCTCCAGGACGGACGCCGCGGTGCTCAACTTCCCCGGTACGTGCTGTAGGACCAGGGGGAGACGAGCAGCGGCACGTGGTAGTGCGCGTCGGCGTCGGCGATCGTGAAGCGCACCGGGACGCGGTCCAGGAACCCCTTCCCCCCGAAGTGCTCGCCGACGCTGAAGACGAGCTCGTAGGTGCCCGCCGCGAGCTCCTCCAGCAGCGGCTCGTCCGTGCGCCCGTCGGCGTTCGTGGTCACGCTGCACAGCACCTCGCGGCGCTCGCCGTCGAGCCGCGCGAGCTCGATCGGGATGCCCGCCGCCGGCCGGCCGTCGGCCGTGTCGAGCACGTGCGTGGTGAGCCGCCCGCTCATCTCGACAGCGTCAGGGTGATCAGCCCCTGCGCGGGGAACGGGTCGGTGTAGAGCTTGCGGTCGCCGTCCTCGCCGGCCGGGTCGCGCGTGTGGTTCTCGGCCGCGAAGGAGACCTCGGCGAGCTGCGGCCAGCGGGCGAGCATCCGCGTGCCCATCTCGTGCACGAGGTGCTGGATCGACTCGCTGACGAAGTCATCGAAGGTGGCTGCGACCTCCTCGCGCACCTCCCACGGGTCGACGTGGTCGGCCGCCGCGTCGGCGTAGCGCCAGTGCACGTCCATGCGGATCAGCAGCGGGCGGTCGACGCGCTCCGGCAGCGTCGTGTACTCGTCGCGGGCGAAGCGGGTGAACGCGCTGCCGGTGACCTTGAGCAGCCGCAGGTCCTCGCGGCCGCCGCGGCGGTCGTGGATGCCGCCGGTGTCCAGCTCGACCATCGCGACCGCGTGGTCGCCGCCGGGCTCGCGGGCGAACAGCTTGCCGCTGAGGCGGTCGAAGCGGTGCTCGCGGCCCGTCATCCGCACCGCCTCCATCACCGGGTAGGTGGCGAGGAAGCCGCGCCCCAGGTGCAGCAGCAGGCCCTCGAGCGTGTCCCCGTCGTAGGCCAGCGACTCGCGCAGGATGAAGTTCTTCATGGTGTCCGTCGCGACGACGGCCGAGTTGTCGCCCTCGGTGTAGGCGGCGGTGAAGTTCTCGCCCAGCACTTCGATGCTGACCTCGGCGGCCAGCACGTCGTGATCGCCGTCCGGGCGCTTGACGACGCGCTGGAGCGGGACGCGCAGCTTGCCGTAGGAGATCTTCATGCGGGCAACGCCTCCAGCCGGTGGTGGGCGATCCGGGCGATCTCGGCCAGGGCGGTCCGCAGCTCCGCCTCGGGCTCGTTGCGCACGCGCTCCTGCGCGGCGGCCAGGATCGAGTCCTTGTCGTGGTCGCGGACGCAGATCACGAACGGGAAGCCGAACCGCTCGCGATAGGCGGCGTTGGCGCTCGTGAGCGTCTCGTACTCCTCGCGTGTGAGCCGGTCCAGTCCCGCCGAGGTCTGCTCGCGCTCGGAGTCGACCGTCGCGACCTTGCCCGCCAGCTCCGGGTGCGCGCGCACGAGCGCGACCTGCTTGTCCCGCGGCGCGGCGTACATCGCCGCGACCAGGCCGTCGTAGAGCGCCGCCCGGTCGGCGTACGGCCCGCCGGCGTAGGCGTCCTCGGCCACCCAGGGGGAGTGCTCGAACAACGGCCCGTAGGTCGCCACGAAGGCCTCGCGGTCGGCGGTCACGGCCGGGATTCAATCAGGGCGCCATGGCAACCTGGCACGTCCGCGGTCATGGGTACCGTGCGCGCATGACCGCCGCCAGTGAGACCGGGCCCGCGCGTCGGGGCGGGTTCCTCGAACGCCGCTTCCGCCTCGCCGACCGCAACACGTCCGTCCGCACCGAGCTGCTCGGCGGCGTCGCGACGTTCCTGACGATGAGCTACATCCTGTTCGTCAACCCGGCGATCCTGTCGGCGGCCGGGATGCCGTTCGGCGCGGTCGCGGTGGCGACGGCGATCGCCGCTTGCGTGGCGACGCTGGCGATGGCGCTGTTCACGAACCTGCCCTTCGCGCTCGCGCCGGGGCTCGGGATCAACGCCGTCGTGGCGTTCGACATCGTGCTCGGGCGCGGGCTCGAGTGGCCCGTGGCGATGTCGATCATCGTCATCGAGGGCCTGATCGCGCTGGTGCTCGTGGTCGTCGGCCTGCGCGGCGCGATCATGCGCGCCGTCCCGCTCGCGCTGAAGCTCTCGATCGGCGTCGGCATCGGCCTGTTCATCACGCTCGTCGGGCTGCGCGAGGGCGGGATCGTCGTCAACAACCCGGCCACCGGCATCGGGCTGGGCGAGCTCACGAGCGGCCCGGCGCTGATCGCGCTGGCCGGCATCGCGGTCGGGGCGGTCCTGATCGCCCGGGGCGTCAAGGGCGCGGTGATCCTCGGCGTGCTCGCCGCGACCGCGCTCGGGCTGATCTTCGGCGTGCTCGAGGGCCCCGACGGGGTGGTCGACGCGCCCAGCTCCGGCGACTTCTCGACGATCGGCGACGGCTTGGACCCGTCCAACCTCGGCGACGCCCTGACCGTCGCGCTGATCCCCGTGATCTTCGCGCTGTTCATGACGGACTTCTTCGACACGATCGGCACCGCCGTGGCCGTCGGCCGCGGCGGCGGGCTGACCGACGAGGAGGGCCACCTGCCGAACTCCGACAAGCTGCTGCTCGTCGACTCCGCGGCGGCCTCGTTCGGCGGCGCGATGGGCACCTCGAGCGTGACCACCTACGTCGAGTCGGGCGCCGGCGTCGCCGAGGGCGCCCGCACCGGCCTCTCGTCGATCGTCGTCGCCGCCCTGTTCGGGCTGGCGATCCTGTTCGTGCCGATCATCGCCCTCGTCGGCCAGGACGTGCAGGTGGGCGAGGAGACGTTCATCCACCCTGCGATCGCCCCGGCGCTCGTGATGGTCGGCTACCTGATGATCCGCATCGTCGCCGACATCGACTGGACCGTCCCCGAGAACTCGATCCCGGCGTTCCTGACGATCGCCGGCATCCCGCTCACGTTCTCGATCGCCGCCGGCATCGGGCTCGGCGTCATCTCCTACGTGCTCGTGACGGCCGCGGCCGGCCGCGTGCGCGAGATCCACCCGCTGATGTGGGCGATCGCGCCGTTCTTCGTGGCCTTCTTCGCGGCGGACTGGCTCGAGGCGAACGTCTTCTAGGGAATAGAACGGCGCGCGGGGCGTCTCCCATGCATGACCCCGAACGCCCTGACCTCCTTCATCGCCGACGTCGAGGGGCTTGCCGACGACCCGCACGCCATCGGCGAGCGGCTCGCGGAGCTGCTCGCCGAGGATGATTGGCTCGCGCCGGAGCACCGCGAACCTGACCCTGACCGCTACCGCCAGCACCTGCTGCACGTCACGCCCGACCGGAGTCTGTCGATCGTCGCGCTCGTGTGGCTGCCCGGCCAGTCCACGCCGATCCACGACCACGTGTCCTGGTGCGTGGTCGGCGTCTACGAGGGCCGCGAGCGCGAGACGCGCTACCGCGCCGTCGAGGCCGGCGGCTACCGCTACCTCGAGCAGACCGACTCGATCGACGCGCTGCCCGGCCACGTCGAGGTGATCGTCCCGAGCTCGGAGGCGGACATCCACGCCGTCACCGCGGTCGCCGACGAGGCGACGATCTCCATCCACGTCTACGGCGCCGACATCGAGGCCCGCGGCACGAGCGTCTACCAGCGCTTCGACGACTGGCCGATCCACCGCGCCGCGCTGCCGATGGCCGCCTGACCACCGGCCGCTAGCGGGCGGTTGTACGATCGCGGCAGGCCGGCTGAGGGGGCCGGCCCGGGATCGAGGGGGAAATCGTGGGATCCAAGCTCGCGACAGCGGTGGCGACGTTCGCGGCGGCGGCGGTGCTGGCCGCGCCGGCGGCGGCGAAGGGGCCGAAGACCGGCCTCGAGTTCCTCGGGCAGGCGATAGTGCCGTCCGGGACGACGTTCGAGGGCACGCGCGTCGGCGGGCTCTCCTCGATCACCTATGACGCGCGGCGGGGCGTGTTCTACGCGGTCTCCGACGATCAGGCCGATGTCCGCTTCTACACCCTCGGCCTCGACGTGGGCGACGGGCGCCTGTCGAACGGCGACGTGCGCTTCCAGGCCGTGACGAATCTGCTCGCGCCGGGTGATGTGCCGTACGCGCCGGGGACCGTCGACCCGGAGGGCCTGGCGCTGACCAAGGACGGCGAGCTGATCTTCACGTCCGAGGGTTTCGCGAACACGTTCGTGAGCCCCTTCGTGCGTCGCAACGCACTCGACGGGTCGTTCCTCGGCGAGTTGCCGGTGCCGCAGGACTTCATGCCGGCCGCTGGGCGCGGCGTGCGCCAGAACCTCGGCTTCGAGAGCGCCGGAGTCGCGCCCAACGGCCGCTTCCTGTTCACCGCGACCGAGAACGCGCTCGTCCAGGACGGACCCGCCGCGACGATCGCGAGCGGCAGCCCGGCGAGGATCCTGCGTTACCAGCTGAAGTCCGGCCGCCTCGACCGTCAGTGGACCTACCTGACCGACCCGGTCGCCGAGCCACCGGTTCCTGCGACCCAGTTCTCCGTGAACGGACTGGTCGAGCTGCTGCCGCTCAACAATCGCTTCCTGCTCGCCATGGAGCGCTCGTTCTCCGTCGGCGCGCCCGGCACCGGGAACACGATCCGGATCTACAAGGTGTCGTTGCCCGGCAGCGGCGGGACGGCGACCAAGGAGCTCGTGCTCGACCTCGACGACCTCGGCATCCCGCTCGACAACGTCGAGGGCATGACGTTCGGCCCGCGGCTGCCCGACGGCCGCCGGTCGGTCGTGCTGGTCAGCGACGACAACTTCGCTCCGGCGCAGTTCACGCAGTTCCTGCTGTTCGCGACCCCCCTCTAGGGTTCCGCGCATGACGGAGCTGCTGATCGTCGGTGGTGGGCGGATGGGCGAGGCCCTGCTGGGCGGCCTGATCGCCGCCGGCCGCGACGCGGAGTCGCTCGCGGTGGCGGAGGTGTCGGCCGCGCGGCGCGAGGCCGTGTCGGCCGCGTACCCGGGCGTGACCGTCGCGGAGGCGCCGGTCACGGCGCCTGATGCGCTGCTCGCGGTCAAGCCGGGCGACGTGCCCGCGGCGGCGGCCGCCGTGGCCGACGCGGGCGCCGAGCGCGCGCTCTCCGTCGCGGCGGGCGTGACGACCGCGGCGATCGAGGACGCCGCGGGCGGCAGGCTGCGTGTCATCCGGGCGATGCCGAACACGCCCGCGCTGATCGGCGCGGGAGCGTCGGCGATCTGTGCGGGCTCGGGTGCGACCGACGACGACATGGCGTGGGCGGAGACGGTGCTCGGGGCGGTCGGGGTCGTCGTCCGCGTGCCCGAGAAGCAGCTCGACGCGGTCACCGGCCTGTCGGGCTCCGGGCCCGCCTACGTCTTCCTGGTCGCGGAGGCGCTGGCCGAGGCGGGCGTGCTCAACGGCCTCCCGCGCGACACCGCCGAGACGCTCGCCTTCCAGACGCTCGCGGGCGCCGCCCGCCTGCTGGCCGAGGGCGACATCGGCCCGGCGGAGCTGCGCGCCGCGGTCACCTCGCCGGGCGGCACCACCGCCGCCGGCCTGGCCGAGCTCGAGCGCCACGGCGCCCGCGCCGCCTTCCTCGACGCGGTCACGGCGGCGACGCGCCGCTCGCGCGAGCTCGGCGCCTGAGCGCCGCGGCCGGGCTCCGCGGGTAGGAGCCGGTCGTGCGCTTCTATCCCGACACCCCCCACAGCCGGCGCGCCGCGATCCTCGGCGACGTCCTCGTGCTCGTCCTGCTCCTGCTGCTCGCCTGGCTCGGCCTGAAGGTGCACGACGCCGTCGCGGAGCTGGCCGCCGTGCCGCGCGGGGTCGGCGACACCGGCGCGGCGCTCCAGCGCGGCTTCGAGGACGCCGGCGACGCGGTCGGCGGCGTGCCCGCGGTCGGCGGCCCGATCGGCGACGCCCTGCGCGACGCCGGGCAGGGCGCCGGCGGCCGGATCCAGGCGACCGCGCGCAGCGGCGAGGAGGATGTCAACGACCTCGCGAACCTGCTCGGCTTCCTGATGTTCCTGCTCCCGGCGGTCGCCGTGCTCTCGCGCTACCTGCCCGAGCGGGTGGAGTCGGTGCGGCGCCTGACCGCCGCCTCACGGGCGATCGGGACGGCGCTGACCCCGGAGCGCGAGCGGTCGCTGGCCATGCGCGCCGCCTTCGGGCTGCCCTACGAGCGACTCGTGCGATTCACGCCCGACCCGCTCGGCGACCTCGAGGCAGGCCGGCACGACAGGCTCGTCGCCGCGGCGCTGGATGACGCGGGGCTCCGTCCGGCCGTCGCTCAACGCTGACCGGCGCATTCGCGCACGACGCGGCTGATGCGGTACAGCGTGGCGTCCGCCATCGGCGTGGTGACGGAGCCGATGCGGTTCGTGACGAAGCCGAGTGACAGCCCGAGGTCCGGCTCCGCCCAGCCTCCGGAGCCGCCGTAGCCGTAGTGGCCGAACGCCTTGGGCGCGGCGCGGCCGGTGCCGAAGGCGTGGTGGTAGCCGAGCCGCCAGCGCATGCGCAGGCCGAGCACGGTGTCGGCGGTGCGGACGTGGACGCGGCCGAGGTCGTGGACGGTCGCGGAGGAGAGCAGGCGTGGACCGCCCGGCTCGGCGCCTCCGTTGGCGAGGGCGCCGTAGAGCCTGGAGAGCGCGTCCGCGCTGAGGGCGCCGTTGACGGCGGGCATCTCGGTGCCCCAGATCGACGGCTCGGAGCCCTCGAAGAGCTCGTGGAAGCCGGGGGCGATCAGCGCGTCGTGGAACGCGCGCGTGGCGCCCACGCTCGTGAGCGCCGGCGTGATCACCCGCGACGCGGCGCCGAGATGGCGCAGGGCGGAGCCGACGGGCTGGGCCACGAACTCGCGGGTCGTCTCGTCCACGCCGATGTGCAGCCCCGTCACGCCGAGCGGCTCGGCGACCTCCTTGCGGACGAGCTCCGCGAGCCCGCGCCCGGTCACGCGCCGGGCCAGGCCCGCGACCAGCCAGCCGTACGTGATCGCGTGGTACGCGGAGCGCTCGGTCGGAGCGCTCACCGCGCGGGCCGCGAGCTTCTCCTCCATCGCGAGGTGGTCGAGCATGTCCTCCGGGCGCTCGGCGACCGCGCGCACGCTCCACAGGCCGGCGCGGTGCGTGAGCAGGTCGCGCACGGTCACCCGGCCCTTGCCGCCCGCGGCGAACTCCGGCCAGTACGTCGCGATCGGCTCGTCGTAGGCGAGCTCCCCGCGCTCCGAGAGCCGGTGCACGACCGTCGAGGCCACGCCCTTGGTGGTCGAGAAGCTCAGCCCGAGCGTCTCGGGCGTCCACGGCCGCGTGTGCGCGCGGTCGGCCCAGCCCGTGCAGAGGTCCAGCACCGTCTCGCCGCGCACCCGCACGACCAGCGCGGCGCCACCGCGCCCGCGGCCGGCGAGCCTCGCGAACGACTCGGCCGCGCGGCCGAAGCCGGGCGCGACGTGGCCACGGACGTTCTCAGGCAGCGTCATCCGCCACAGCATGCCCGGAACGCCGACGGACGTATGCTCGCAACGTGAGCTTCGAGCGCGTCGAGATCCCGGTCGAGGGTGCGAACCTCGTCGCCGACCGCTGGAGTGGTGACGGGAGGGCCGTAGTGCTGCTCCACGCGGGCGTGTGCGACCGGCGCTCGTGGCGTGGGGTGGGTGACCGGCTCGAAGGCTGGGACGTCGTGGCCTACGACCGCAGGGGGTTCGGCGAGGTGCCGCCGGCCACGGAGCCCTTCCGGCACGTCGACGACCTGCTCGCCGTGCTCGATGCCGTCTCGCCGGACGCGCCCGCGTGGCTGGTGGGGAGCTCGATGGGCGGCGGGGTGGCGCTCGACGCCGCGGTCGAGGCGCCGGACCGCGTGGCCGGGCTCGTGCTCATCGCGCCCGCGGTCAGCGGCGATCCCGAGCCGGACGAGGAGGCCTACATCGCCGCGACCGGCGGCCTCGCGGAGGCGATCGACACCGCCTGGACCGCCGGCGACATCGAGGCGTGCAACCGGCTGGAGGTCCGCCTCTGGCTCGACGGCCCGGCCGAGCCCGAGGGGCGGGTGAGCGGGCCGCCGCGCGAGCTCGCGCTCGAGATGAACCGCATCGTGATCGCGAACGAGCAGGAGTCGGAGGTCGACGGCGGGAGCGGCCTCGATGCCGCGGGCCGCTTGCACGAGGTCACGGTCCCGGCGCTCGTCGCGTGCGGCGATCTCGACGTGCCGCTGAAGCTGCAGCGCAGCGCCGAGCTGGCCGACGCGCTCCCGCGAGGGTCCTACCGCAGCCTCCCGGGCCGCGCGCACCTGCCGTATCTCGAGGGTCCGGACGAGATCGCGGCGCTGATCGCGCCCGTCTGACGGTCAGTGGCTCGCGAGCGCGAGCCGGCCGCCGAGCGCCATGAACACGGCCCCGACCGTCCCGTTGACCGCGCGGGCGCTGCGCCGGCGCCGCAGCGCCTGGCTGAGGCGAGCCGCGCCATAGGCGTAGGCGGTCAGCCAGGCGAAGACCATCGAGCCCATCGCGAGCACCATCGCCGGCGGCAGCAGCGCGCTGCTGTCGGCTGACACGAACTGCGGCACGAGCGCGGTCCAGAACAGGCCGACCTTCACGTTGAGGAGGTCGCTCGCGACGCCGCGCCGGAACGCCGCGCGCGACGAGCCCTCGGGCCGCCCGGCGGATTCCTCCGGGGCGAGCGCGTCGCCGCGCGCGGCGGCCCGCAGCGCTTGGACCCCGAGGACGACGAGGTAGGCGGCACCCAGGAGCTTGAGCGCCGAGAACGCGGTCGCCGAGGTGTGCAGCAGCGCGGCGACGCCGAGCACCGAGGCCGCGCCCCAGACGAGGTTGCCGACGGCCGAGCCCGCCGCGGCCCAGGTGCCGGCGCGGGCGCCGTCGGCGAGCGAGGTGCGCAGCACCACGAACGTGTCGGGTCCCGGCACGACCACGGCGACGGCGGCGACGGCGAGGAAGCTGGCGAACGTGTTCATGACCGCCATGCTCCCGGCTCGATCGTTTCAGGACAAGCGATGTTTCCTTCAGTGAATCGTTCAGCGATACTGCAACGATGCTCGATCCCCGCCGTCTCGCCGTGCTGCGCGAGTTCGCCGCCCAGGGGACGATCGCGCGCACCGCCGCTGCGCTCGCCTTCACGCCGTCGGCGGTCTCGCAGCAGCTCTCCCAGCTCCAAAGGGAGAGCGGCGTGGCGCTGTTCCGCCGCGCCGGCCGGCGGCTCGAGCTGACCGACGCGGGCCGGATGCTCGCCGCCCGCGCCGCCGAGCTGCTGGGCCGGCTCGAGGAGGTCGAGGCGGAGCTGGCCCAGGCCGGCGGCGAGGTCCGCGGTACGGTCCGGGTCGCGGCGTTCCAGACCGCCTCCCGCGCGCTCGTACTCCCGGCGATCGACCGGCTCGGCGAGACGCATCCGGCCGTCCGGATCGAGCTGATCGAGCTCGAGGCGGAGGAGGCGCTGCCGCTGGCCGCCCGCGGCGGCGCCGAGCTGGCGATCGCCGAGGAGTACGAGCACGCGCCGCGGCCGCACGTCGCCGGCCTCGAGCGCACCTACCTCGATCCGGACGAGATGGTCCTCGCGCTGCCCGCGGGACACGACGCGGCCGCCGAGGACCCGGTGCCGCTCGCGGCCGTGCGCGACCTCGCCTGGGCGACCGGCCACGCGGGGACCGCCTACTCGGACATGGTCACGCGGATCTGCCGCTCCGTCGGCGGCTTCGAGCCCGACGTCCGCTACCGCGTCAGCGACATGGACCTCCTGCTCGGCCTCGTGGCCGGCAGGGGCACGGCGGCGGTCGTGCCGATGCTCGGCCATCCCGGGAGCGAGCCCGGCGTCGCGGTGCGGCGGATCGCCGGCGGCAGCTTCCAGCGCTCGCTGTTCATCGCCACGCGCGCGAGCGACAGCGCGCGCCCGGCGACCGCCGTCACCGTGGCGGCGATCCAAGAGGCGGCGGAAGGCGCCGGCTAGAGGCCGAGCGGGACGATCTCGAAGCGGTCGACGTCGACCAGGCCGCGGTCGGTGATCTTGAGGGCCGGGATCACCGACAGCGCCAGGAACGAGAGCGTCATGAACGGCGCCTCGATCGTGACGCCGAGCTCGCGCAGCCGGCCGTGCAGCTCGTCGAGGCGGGCGACGACCTCCTCGACCGGGCGGTCCGAGAGCAGGCCGGCGACGGGGAGCGGGAGCTCGCCGGTGACCTGGCCGTCGACGGCGACGACGCAGCCCCCGCCGAGCTCCTGCAGGCGGGCGGCACAGGCGAGGATCGAGGCATCGTCGACCCCGACGGCGACGACGTTGTGGGCGTCGTGGGCGACGGTCGAGGCGAAGCCGCCGCGGCGCAGGCCGAAGCCGGTCACCAGGCCCCGGCCGACGCGGCCGGTCGCGTGATGGCGCTCGATCACGGCGATCTTGGCGAGGTCCCGCGTGGGGTCCGAGATCACGTGGCCGTTCGCGCGCGCGGGGGAGACCGTGCGCTCGATCGTGATCAGCTGCTCGGGGATGATCTCGATCACGCGGACCTCGCCGTCGGCCTCGAGCGACAGGTCGGCCTCGGTCACCGGGGCGCTGCGGACGGTGCCGAGCACGTGGGCCGGCGTCTCCGGCACGTCGAAGGGCTCGGCGACCCCGTCGCGCGCGGCGACGCGTCCGCCGGCGAGCACGAGCGCCGGGCGGAACTCCTCGAGGTCGTCGAGGACCACCAGGTCGGCGCGGAAGCCCGGCGCGATCGCCCCGAACCCGTCGAGCCGGTGGGCCTGGGCGGCGTTCAGCGTCGCCATCACGAGCACGTCCTCGACCGGGACGCCCTCGGCCACCGCGATCCGGCACATCTGGTTGATGTGGCCCTCGCGCAGGAGCATGTCCGGCTCGCGGTCGTCGGTGCAGAAGGCGCAGAAGTCCGGCCCGTGCTCGCGCACCAGCGGCAGCAGGTCGCGCAGGTTGCGCGCGTTGGAGGCCTCGCGCAGGAGCACCCACATCCCGCGGCGGCGCTTCTCCAGCGCCTCCTCGACGGTCGTCGCCTCGTGGTCGGAGCGGATGCCCGCCGCGGCGTAGGCGTCCAGCGCGCGGCCGAGCACGCCCGGAGCGTGCCCGTCGGAGTGCGAGGCGCCGCGCACCTCGAGCTTGGCGAGCACGTCCGGATCGCCCGCGATGACGCCCGGGAAGTTCATCATCTCGGCGACGCCCAAAGCCCGCCGCCGCCGCAGGATCGCCTCCATGTCGCCGACGGTCAGCTCGCGCCGCGGCGACTCGAACGCGCTCGCCGGCACGCACGAGGGCGCCATCACGAACACCATCAACGGGAGGCCCTCGGAGGCGTCGAGCATCCAGTGCACGCCGTCGGAGCCGAGCACGTTGGCGACCTCGTGCGGGTCGCAGACGATCGCGGTCGTGCCGTGGGGGAGGACGGCGCGGGCGAACTGCGCCGGGGTGAGCTTGGAGGACTCGACGTGCATGTGCGCGTCGATGAAGCCGGGGACGAGGAAGCGCCCGCGCGCGTCGATCCGCTCGCCGCCCTCGTAGGCGCCGATCCCGGCGATCAGGCCGTCGGCGATCGCCACATCTCCGGAGAGCCACTCGCGCGTGTGCGCGGCGAACACCCGGGCGCCCTCGATGACGGTGTCCGGCTCGGCGTCCCCGCGCGCGACGGCGATCAGCCGCGCGCGCCCACGGCCGGCCGGCATCCCGCTCACCCGCGCGACTCCTGCGGCGCCTCGAAGCTCGCGTCCAGCCCGGTGGCGCCGGCCTCCAGCGCGGCGGCGAGCGCGGCGCCGAACGCCTCGAGCACGTCGTCGTGCGGGCCGGTCAGGGCGAGCTCGGCCGGGCCGGCGTCGCGGACGAGCTTCGACGGCGCGGCGGCCTCGCGGGCGGCCGCGAGCGCCTCGTCGGGGCCGTCGATCTTGAAGCGCGCGGTCAGCTCGGCGGGCGGGACCGGCATCACAGGCCCACGATGTCGTCGGGGCGGACGGGCACGCGCGTGAGCGCCGCGCCGGTCGCGTTGCGCAGCGCGCTGACGATCGCCGGGGTCGAGGAGATCGTCGGCGGCTCGCCGACGCCGCGCAGCCCGTAGGGCGCCTCGGGGTCGCCGAGCTCGAGTACGTCGAGCTTCACCGGCGGCATGTCGAGCACGGTCGGGATCAGGTAGTCGGTGAAGGAGGCGTTGCGGACCTCGCCGTCGACGACCTGGATCTCCTCCATCAGCGCGAGCCCGAGCCCCTGCGCGATCCCGCCCTCGATCTGCCCCTCGACGGCCTGCGGGTTGATCGCCTTGCCGACGTCCTGCGCCGTCGCGATCTCGACCACGCGCACGAGCCCGAGCTCCGTGTCCACGTCGACCACGGCGCGGTGCGCGGCGAAGGCGAACGTGACGTGCGCGTCGCCCTGGCCGTCCTCGTCGAGCGGGAAGGTCTCGCGATGGTGGTACTCGCGGGTGGCCTCGATCGGCTCATCGAGCTTGCCGCCGCGCTTCTCGAGCTCCTCGCGCACCGCCTCGCACGCCGCCTTGACCGCGCCGCCGGTCATCATCGTCTGGCGCGAGGCCGAGCTCGACCCGGCCGTGCCGACGTTCGTGTCCGCCGGCAGCACGACGACGCGCTCGACGCCGAGCTCCGTGCGCGCGATCTGCTCCTGCACGGTCACCAGGCCCTGGCCGACCTCGGCGGCGGCGGTGTGGACCTCCACCAGCGGCTCGCCGCCCGCCAGCGAGATGCGCACGCGCGCGGTCGAGTAGTCGTCGAACCCCTCCGAGTAGCCGATGTTCTTGAAGCCCACCGCGTAGCCGACGCCGCGCACGACGCCCTCGCCTCGGGTGACGTTGGCGATCCCGCCCGGCAGCCCGCCGTGGTCCTCCGGCTCGGGCATCGCGACGACGCGTTCGAGCAGCTCCTCGACCGGCGCCGGGCAGCGCACGGGCGTGCCCATCGGCAGCGTCGTGCCGGTGGTCATCGCGTTGCGCCGCCGCAGCTCGACCGGGTCCATCTCCAGCGCGGCGGCGAGCTTGTCCATCTGCGCCTCGTGCGCGAAGCAGGTCTGAACGGCGCCGAAGCCGCGCATGGCCCCGCACGGCGGGTTGTCGGTGTAGACGACGTAGGCGTCGATGCGAGCGTTCGGGACCTCGTAGGGGCCGCAGGCGAAGCAGGCCGCGTTGGAGCAGACGGCGGTCGAGGAGGACGCGTACGCGCCGCCGTCGAGCAGCACACGCGCCCGCACCGACACGAGCTTGCCGTCGCGCGTGGCGTGGTGCTCGTAGCGCATCCGCGCGGGATGGCGGTGGATGTGGCCGAAGAAGCTCTCCTCGCGCCCGTACATCATCTTCACCGGCCGGTCGCAGTGGAGCGCGAGCATGCAGGCGTGGACCTGCATGCTGAGGTCCTCGCGGCCGCCGAACGCGCCGCCGACGCCGCCGAGCACGAGCCGCACCTTCTCGGGCTCCAGGTCGAGCGAAGCGGCGAGCTGATCGCGGTCCACGTGCAGCCACTGGGTCGCGATGAACAGGTCCACGCCGCCGTCCTCGGCCGGCACCGCGAGGCCGGACTCCGGCCCCAGGAAGGCCTGGTCCTGCATGCCGACCTCGTACTCGCCGGTGACGACGACCTCGCCCTCGGCGTCAGGGTCGCCGTGGCGGATCGGCACGTGGCGCAGGAGGTTGCCGCTCGGGTGCAGGGGATCGGAGCTCGGGTCCAGCGCGCGCTCGGGGTCGGTGAGCGGCTCGAGCACCTCGTAGTCGACCTCGATCTTCTTGGCGGCCGCGCGCGCGGTCTCCGGATGGTCGGCCGCGACGAGCGCGACGGGCTCGCCCTGGTAGCGGACGTCCTCCCACGCGAGTACGGGCTGATCCTGGATCTCCAGCCCGTAGGTCTTGCGGCCGGGCACGTCCTCGTGGGTGAGGACCGCGTGCACGCCGGGCACGCGCAGCGCGGCGCCGATCTCGATCGAGCGGATCTTCGCGCGCGGGTGCGGGGAGCGCAGCGTGGAGCCCCACAGCATCCGGTCGGCCCAGGCGTCGGAGGCGTACGCGAAGGCGCCCTTGACCTTCGGGACGCCGTCGGGGCGGCGGACGCTCTGGCCGATGCCCGAGCGGACCTCGGTGATCGTGCTCATGCCGTCACCCCCGCGCGGCTCGCCAGCCGGCGCGACTGGGCGAGCAGGTCGCGCGCCGCCACGCCCTCGTCGAACGTGCGCAGCTCGCCGCCGGCGACGACCACGCGACCGCCGACCAGCAGCGTGTGCACCAGCGGGCGCGGGCCGAGCACGAGCGCGGCGACCGGGTCGGCGATGCCGGCGTGGTCGACGTCGTCGAGCCGCCAGAGCGCGATGTCGGCGAGCTTGCCGGACTCGAGCGAGCCGATCTCGTCCTGGCGGCCGAGGCAGCGCGCGCCGCCGATCGTGCCCAGCTCGAGCGCCTCGCGCACGTCGAGCCCGCGCGGGCCGTGGGCGAGCCGCTGCGCGAACAGCGCCTGGCGCAGCTCGCCGCCGAGCTCGCCGGCCTCGTTGGAGGCGGCGCCGTCGACGCCGAGCCCCACCGGCGCGCGATTGGCGACCAGCGCCTGCACGGGCGCGATGCCCGCGCCCAGGCGCGCGTTGGAGCTCGGGCAGTGCGCGACGCCGGTGCCGGTCTCGCCGAAGCGGCGCACCTCCGCGTCGTCGAGGTGCACGCAGTGGGCGAGCCAGACGTCGTCGCCGAGCCAGCCGAGCCGCTCCAGGTACTCGACCGGGCGGCAGCCGAACAGCTCGATGCAGAAGCGCTCCTCGTCCTCGGTCTCGGCCATGTGCGTGTGCAGCCGCACGCCGCGCGCGCGGGCCAGCTCGGCCGACTCGAGCATCAGCTCCTGGGTGACGCTGAACGGGGAGCAGGGCGCGAGCGCGATCCGCACCATCGCGTCGGGCGAGGTGTCGTGGTGGCGGTCCAACGCGTCCTCGCAGGCGGCGAGGATCGCGTCGCGGTCCTCGACGACCTCGTCGGGCGGCAGGCCGCCGTCGCTGCGGCCGAGGTCCATCGAGCCGCGGCAGGGGTGGAAGCGCAGCCCGACCTCGCGTGCGGCCTCGATCTCCACGCCGAGCAGGTCGCCGCCGTCGCGCGGGAAGAGGTAGTGGTGGTCGGAGACCGTCGTACAGCCAGAGCGGGCGAGCGCGACGAGCCCGGCGCGCGCCGCCGCCTGCTCGACGCCCTCGTCGACGTGCGCCCAGACGGGGTAGAGCGCCTGCAGCCACTCGAACAGCGTGTTGTCCTGCGCCAGCCCGCGCGTGGCCCACTGGTAGAGGTGGTGGTGGCAGTTGACGAGGCCCGGCGTGGCGAGCAGGTTGCGCCCGTCGATGCGCACCTCCTCCTCGTCGCCGGCGGGCGCCGGGCCGGCGCCGACCTCGTCGATGAAGCCGTGGCGGACGACGATGTGGCCGTCGGCGTGTTCGGTGCCCTCGCCGTCGACGGTGGCGATCGCGCAGCCCTCGATCACGAGGCGGGTCATCGCGCCGCCGCCCGGACCGCGTCGAGGATCTTCTCGTAGCCCGTGCAGCGGCACAGGTTGCCGGCCAGCGCCTCGCGGATCTCCGCGTCGGTCGGCTCCGGATTGCGCTTGAGCAGGTCGTCGGTGGCGACGATCAGCCCCGGCGTGCAGAAGCCGCACTGGACCGCGCCCGCGGCCAGGAACGCCTCCTGGACCCTGGAGAGCTCGCCCTCGGGCGCCAGGCCCTCGACCGTGGTGATCTCGCGGCCCTCCGCCTGCCCGCCCAGCACGAGGCAGGAGCAGACGAGCTCGCCGTCGAGGTAGACCGAGCAGGAGCCGCACTCGCCCTGCTCGCAGGCGTTCTTGGCGCCGGGCAGGCCGAGCCGCTCGCGCAGCACGTGCAGCAGGCTCTCGCCCTCCCACAGGCCGTCGACCTCGCGCGGCTCGCCGTTGACGGTGCAGGTCAGCCTCACAGCTCGCTCCAGGCCCAGGCCAGCGAGCGGCGCGCGAGCACGCCGAGCGCGTGGCGGCGGTAGGCGGCGCTGCCGCGGACGTCGTCGATCGGGCTGGCGGCCTGCGCCACCAGCTCGCCGAAGCGGGCGAGCTCGCTCTCGGCCGGCTCGCCGCCGCCGTCCCAGTCGAGCATCCCGTTCGCGAACTCCTCGGCCTCGGCGGCGACGATCGGGGTCGGGCCGGCGGAGCCGATGCAGGTGCCGACGGTGCGCTGCTCCGGGTCCAGCGCCAGCGCGAACGAGCAGACGGCGATCACCATCGCGTTGCGCGTGCCGACCTTGGAGAACTGCTGCGGCCCGGGTGCGGGCGCGACGTGGAAGGCGGCGATCAGCTCGTCGGGCTCGAGCACGTTGCGCTTGGGGCCGGTGATGAACTCGCCGATCGGCACGCGACGGCTGCCGCGGGCGCTGCTCTCCAGCTCGACCTCGGCGTTCGAGGCGTACAGCGGCGGCAGCGCGTCGCCGGCGGGGGAGGAGGAGCCGAGGTTGCCGCCGATCGTGCCGCGGTTGCGGATCTGCGGGGAGCCGACCGTGCGCGAGGCGGCGGCGAGGCCGGGCAGCGCCGTGCCGAGCTCGGCGATCGCGCGCGTGTAGGAGACCCCGGCGCCGACGCGCAGCGCGCCGTTGCTCGGGTGGGCGGGACCCCAATCTTCGAGCGCGCGCACGCGCGTGAGATCGAGGATCGCCTCGGGCCGCTCGCGGCCGAAGTTGAGGTCGACCATCACGTCCGTCCCGCCCCACAACGGCAGCGCACCCGGGTGGGCGGCGCGTGCCTCGAGGGCCTCCTCCCAATCCTCCGGTTGCAGGAAGTCCATGGCTTAACCCTACGGACTCCGGGCTCGTGGTTTGGGTTCGGTGAGAAGCGGCGATCAGCGCACCATGCTCCGGCTGATCGTGCTGGCGGTGCTCTCGATGGCGATGTTCGTGGCCGCCGCGTCGGCCGCCGAGGCGAAGGTCTTCCGGGGCAAGACGTCACAGGGCCGGGCGGCGTCGGTCGTGATCGGCTCGGACGGGCTCCTGCGCGCCGCGCGCGTGAACTGGCGCGGCCGCTGCCGGTACGGCCGGGTGGGGGAGAAGACGATCTTCACGCGCCCGCACGACACGTCGACGCCCGACGCGTTCTCCGACGCGGGCTCCTACCGCCGTCGCGACGACTCGGGCTACCGGCTTCGCCTGGACGTCAGCGTGCAGGGCACGCGGATCGCCGACGCCCGCGGCGAGCGCTGGCGCGGCACGTTCCGGGCCAAGGTGCTCGTGACCCGCCGCGGCCGCTACGTGGACACCTGCCGCACGGGTCGCCTGCGGTTCACGGTCCGCCCGGCCTGAGCGTCGCGATGTGACACCGTTTCGTGCCGATGCGCTCGGCATTCGCGACGATCGCGTGCGCGGCCGCCGTCGCGGGCTGTGGTGGCGGCGACCCGCCCGGCCGCGGCGAGCACGATCCCGACGCGCCCGATCGCGGCGTGGTCATCTGGGCCGTCGGGGACGGCGGCGCCGATGACGACGACGACCGCAAGGTCGCCCGCCTGATCGCCCGCGACGACCCGGCCCACGTCATCTACCTCGGCGACGTCTACGACGCGGGCACCCCGGAGGAGTTCCGCACGTTCGCCGACGTCTACGGCACGCTCGTGGAACGCATGTGGCCCACGCCGGGCAACCACGAGTGGGCCAACCGCGCGACGGGCTACGACCCGTTCTGGCGCGAGACGCTCGGCCGCCCGCTGCCGCACCGCTACGAGCGCCGGGCCGGCGGCTGGACGCTCCTCTCGGCCAACTCGGAGACGGCGGACGACCCGCGCCAGCTGCGCTGGCTCGCCGATCGCGCGACGAGCGGCGGCGGCACCTGCCGGATCGCCTTCTGGCACAGCCCGCGCTTCACCGCCGGCAAGCACCGCAACGAGGAGATCGAGGCCGACGCGCTCTGGGACGCCGTGGCCGGCCGCGCCGCGATCGTGCTCTCCGGCCACGACCACAACCTCCAGCGGTTCCGCCCCGTCGACGGCAGCGTGCAGTACATCGCCGGAGCGGGCGGCAGAGGCCATTACGACGTCAGGGAGGACGATCCCCGGCTCGCGTTCTCCGACGACACCACCGACGGCGCGCTGCGGATCACCCTCACGCGCGGTTCGGCGGAGCTGCAGTTCGTCGCCACCGACAACACGATCCTCGACCGCAGCACCGTCGCCTGCCGGGGCTGATCGGGCCGCGATTCGCCGCTATGCTCCGTGCCGCCTGGTGGGCGTAGCTCAGTTGGTAGAGCTCCGGGTTGTGGTCCCGGCGGCCGCGGGTTCGAGTCCCGTCGCTCACCCCTCAGAAAGGGCCTGCAAAGCGGGCCCTTTGTCGTTCGGGGCCTCGGCAGCCTTGGCCACACGGGGTACAACGCGGGGACAATTTCCCGGTTCCATCGGGGCCAGTTCTGCGGGACGCTGCCTAGCAAGGGCATGGCTCGAACCAAGCGCGCGAACGGCGCAGGAACCGTCTACATCAAGAACGGCAGCTACTACGGCCGCTGGGTCACGCTCGAGGGCGGGCGGCCAACCGCAAGGTCGGCCGCGTCCGCCAGCCGGGCACGCGCGATGGCCTTACGCGTACCCAGGCCGAGAAGCGCCTCCGCGAGCTCATGCCAGACCGTCCAGGTCACCAGCGACCCGGAGCGGACGATGGCGATGGCCGGCCAGGCGCTGCTCGCGCGCCTCGAGGCCAAGGGCAGCTCGAAGTCGCACGTCGAGACCGCCGAGTCGCATCTCCGCGTCCATCTCGTCCCGTTCTTCAAGGACAAGCCGCTCGATCGCATTACCGACACCGACGTCACCCGCCTGCTCATCAGGCTGAACCGTCTCGGCCGCAAGGCGAAGACGATCCGGAACATCGCCAGCACGCTCCACTCGGTCTTCGAGCTCGCGATCCGCCGGCGCTGGATTACTTCGAACCCTTGCAAGCTCGTCGACCTGCCGGCGGTCCCTCAAAGCGCGGAGGTCCGCTACCTCACGCAGGAGGAGCTGACGGCCGTCGTGACTCGTGGGATTCAGGGCTCAGCGTGGGCAAGGCTGGAACGCCCGCTGTATCTCATGGCCGACGTGTCACTGCGGACTCTGCAGGAGTGGATGGGGCATCGCGACGCAAGAACAACCCTGATCTACGCCGACTACCAACCTGCGGAGCGCGAACCCGAATTGGTGACCAAAGCCTTCTCCGGTTGAGCGCACCGGGCCAAGACCCGCCTCTTACACGCAGCCGGGTATCGCAAACTCGCCCGTCGGTTGCGGGCGCGACGCGCGACGCGCGTCACGTACGGCGGGATCACCGCCAACAACGCCGTCCGACTCTTCCGCGATCTTGCGCGCGGCCTACCGCGTGCTCGTCTATTCGGCAGCGACGGAATCGCGGAGTCAGGCTCTCGGATCCCAGCAGGGCGGCGTACCGGCGAAGGTCGGGCGTCGTGTCCTTATCACGGTGGGGACACTCGCGCCCTTCGCCTACCCCGCGCAAGGCCAGGACTTCTTCCGCCGCTACAGCGAGCGCTATGGCGAACCGAACCCGGACCCATACGCCATCTACGGATACGAGGCCATGCGCTTGGTGCTCGACGCAGTCGCTGCGGCTGGCCCGAGCCGTCAGGGCGTCATCAATTGGCTTCGTGCCATGCCCGTCCGCGCAGGCGCGCTCGGCATGTATCGCTTCGACCGCTACGGGGACACGACACTTCGGTCATATGGCGTGTACCGCGTAAAGCAGGGCGCCTTGTGGTGGGCGGGCGCTGTCGAGGCGCCGTAACCGCCGCCTGTCCACCCGAGTCGGCGGCGCCTGATGTTTGCAACTCGCCTAAGGAACATCGGCCCAGCAGCCTCCCAGGACTGTCGCTTGTCGCGCATCACGACACTCGGCACCTCGGATGGACCGCTCCTGCCAGGCGATCGCGATAGTGCTGCTCGGGCATGATGGTGCCGTGGAGCATCGCCCACTCGGTCGCACCGGCGTGTCGGTCAGCAAGTTCTGCCTCGGCGCGATGATGTTCGGCGCCTGGGGCAATCCCGACCACGACGAGTGCGTCCGCATCATCCATGCGGCGCTTGACGCCGGGCATCAACTTCATCGACACCGCCGACGTCTACGGGCAGGGCGAGTCGGAGGAGATCGTCGCCAAGGCGCTCGCAGGCGGGCGGCGCGACAACGTCGTGCTGGCGACGAAGTTCCACAACGCGATGGGCGAGGACCCCAACCAGCGCGGCAACTCGCGGCGCTGGATCATGCGCGCGGTCGAGGACTCGCTGCGGCGACTGGGCACCGACTGGATCGACCTCTACCAGGTTCACCGCCCCGATCCGGGCACCGACATCGAGGAGACGCTCGGCGCGCTGACTGATCTGGTGCGCCAGGGCAAGGTCCGCTACATCGGCGGCTCGACGTTCCCGGCTTCGGCCATCGTGGAGGCCCAGTGGGCGGCGCGCGACCGTGGTCTGCAGCGGTTCGTGACCGAGCAGCCGCCGTACTCGATGCTCGTCCGCGCGCATCGAGGCCGACGTCCTGCCGACGTGCTCGCGCTACGGCATGGGCGTGATGTCCTATAGCCCGCTGACGGGCGGCTGGCTGTCGGGCCGCTGGCGCAAGGACACCGGGCAGCAGTCCTCGTCGCGGGCGGGGCGGCTCCCGGAGCGCTTCGACCTCTCACAGCCCGCGAACCAGCGCAAGCTCGACGCGGTCGAGGAGCTGGCCCAGCTGGCCGAGGAGGCCGGGATCACGCTCATCCAGCTCGCCATCGCGTTCGTCCTTCGCCATCCCGCGATCACCGCGGCGCTCATCGGGCCACGCACGATGGAGCAGCTCGAAGGTCAGCTCGCGGCCGTGGATGTCGCGCTCGACGACGCCGTGCTGGACCGCATCGACGAGATCGTCCCGCCCGGCGTCACCATCAACCCGGAAGACAACTCCTGGCACAACCCGTCGCTGGAGCCGGCAGCGCGACGACGCTAGTAGCCCTTGCAGAACCGCGGCCGTGGCTGTGGATTCGAGGCACACCGACACTGCGCTGCTCAGATTGTCGAGTGCTCCCTATCGCGCATTGCGACACTCGGCAAATCGAGCAGCGGGCCGCTCCTGCCAGACCCTGCTCGGCCTCGCCCGGGCGGCGGGCACTGCACACGTCCAGCGCCGCCTGCACGCGCGCTGGACGCTTTGCGCGAGGGCCGCGGCAAGCCGCCCGGCGTGGTCACGATCGCGATCGCGCGCGAGCTGATCATCGCCTGCCGAGAGATCGCCCCCGCCACCCTGACCCGCAGCGAGCATCAACGTTCTGGCGCGTCGAGGCGGCGCGGCGGTCCGGGGCTCGAGCACGACCCACGGGAACAGCACGTCGCCGTACGGGCCGCCGGCGTGCAGGAGGGTGCCCCGCCGCCGCCGGCGAGCGGCGCCGACGCACCGACGATCTCCCGGGAGTAGTAGACGTCGGGGCGCCGAGGCTCGGCACGAGCGGATCCACTGCGCGGGCTCGACCTCGACGAGCTCCGCCGCAGCCCTGCCGCTGATGCTACGGCGGACTCGGCTTGCGGAGCGCCTCAGCCCTGGAAGCGGAACTTCACCGTGGTCGGCCAGTTGCCCACGTGCGTGTCGCGCGCCGCCTCGCTGTGGAACGACTGTTCGAGCGGCCCATACATCGCGAAGTACCACAGGTCGTTCTTCACGCTGGTGAACTCGACGGAGAGGTTCTCCAAAGTGACGTAGTCGAGTCCGTCCTTCATGATCACGCCCGCCCAATGGAAGTTCCAGATGTCGCGGCCCTCGGGCGGCAGCGTGGCCGGGCTGGGTTGCTCGCCGGCCTCCTCCCGGCGCACGACCTCGTCCTCGCGCTTCGCGGTCTTGATCTCCTCGGACTTCTTCTCAGCCTCGTCGTTGAACTGCACGAGCGCGTCGCCGATCTCCGGCTCGGCGTATTGGTTCACCCCGAACATCTGGCCGAACGCGTGCTTGAGCACCTTGTTCTCGACGATCTTCCGATAGCCCAGGCGTAGCCGGGGGAGGCCCTCCGTCCCTGCCGCGGCCCCGCCCACGTAGGCGATGACCTCCTTGTAGAGCGCGAACATCTTGCCGCCTGCGGCGCCCTGGTTGTCCGGGTCATCCACCTGCGCCTTCAGGCGGGCGGCGAACTTGGGGACTGCCTCGATGATGAACGCGTCCAGGACGCGGTTCGCGCCGTGGCTCGCCCAGCCCTTCTGGTCGGCGACCTTCTTCTCGATCGGCTCCACGGCCGTCTCGGCGTTCTCCGCGAACCCCTCGACGATCGCCTTCTCGCCGCCGGCGATGTTCGACAGGTTCTCCGTCGATCCCATGATCGTCTGCGCGGTCATGTGGCAGTCCGCGTGGCTCATATAGGGCGCGTCTTTGACCTTGTTGATCTTGTCGAGCTCCTGCATCTCCGGCTGGTTGACGGCCATCTCTCTGCTGGTCCAAACCGGCTCGACGCGCAGGAGGCCCTGGAGCTCGGGCATCCCTTCGAGGCTCGGGGGCCCGCCGCCGCTTCCCTTGAGCCGGAGGAACGCGCCCTTGCCTCCGGCCACCTCGGCCAGCGCGGTGTTCGCCTCGTCGATGCGATCCTGTGTCGCGTACAGCTCTTTCTTGCCCGTGATGACGATGGTCCCGCTCTCGGAGATCCGGACCTCGGGGCGCGTGGCGACGGGGGCTGCGAACCGCTGAAGGAGCGAAGCGCTCGCGACCGCGCGGGCGACGGCCTGGTTGCCAGCGGATCGCTGGAGCTCCAGCAGCCGCGCGGTGGCCGGCGGCGCCGCCGGTGACTCGTGGCGAGGGTCGTCGAAGTCGTGCGACTCCTGGCCGCGTCGTTCCAACATCAGAGCAGGACGGCTGGGCACGGCATTCACTCCCATCGATCCCGGCGATCCGCGCATGTCTATCGCCTGCGGCACGTGCCGGTCAAGGCGAGTTGTGAGCGGCTCGCCCGCCTATCCGCGCGGGCACAGCTTCAGCGTCTAAGGGTCGAACGAGGGCAAGACGCACACGTACAAGTGCATCGACGGCCAATGGGAGGAGACGGTCCCTCTAGCCGCCGGCCAGTTCGTCAGCACGAGCACGTACACAACGGCGACCGTCGCGGTCGCCATGCTCTAGCGCCAGCGCGACGATCTGTTCGGCGATCCGCCGCTGCGCTATCGCAACGAGGCAGACCCGATAGCGCCCCTGAGTCTTCGCGAGCTGTCGCAACTCGCGCATTGCGACACTCGACAGCTCGAGTTGGGGGCTGCTCCTGGCAGGCGATTGCGAAAGCGGAGGTCCTGAGTGGGAATGCGGCGCGGCTGTGGGTCGGCGCGCCCATGCTGTGCCTATGCACGACCTTGGGACAGGACGGGCTGACAGCGCGACTGCTCGTCGTCAGGAGCGAGCGTCCTCGGTGTCCGCACTCGGACGGTCGCTCCCGTACGAAGGCACGTCCGCGGCTCTGGAGCTCGATCCTGTACCGATGAATTGAATGCCCATACTCGGTCTCTTGGTCGAAGGGGTCCACTACGACGGAAAGGGCCCCAGCTACGACGACAGGAGACGCTTCATGAATTGGACGCTCGAAGTGGTGTGGGTCCCGGTCTCGGACGTGGACCGTGCGAAGGCGTTCTACGCCGAGCAGCTCGGGTTCAACGTGGACCACGACACCCAGGTCAGCGAGGGGAATCGGATCGTTCAGCTCACCCCTCCCGGGTCTGGCTGTTCGATCGTCATCGGTGAGGGGACGATCGCTCCGGAAATGCCGCCGGGCTCCCTCAAGGGCTTGCAGCTGGTCGTTTCCGACATCCACGCGGCACACGCTCAGCTCGGCGAGCGAGGGGTGGAGGTCGGTGAGATCCAGGTCATGGGCGAGAACCCCAGACCTCAGCCCGACCCACTCGACAATGTCGGATTCGTCTTCTTCAGCGATCCGGACGGCAACGGGTGGGCCGTGCAGCAGATATCTGCCCGAGGCTAGTCTCAGCCCCGCGGCGCCGCGCGGGATTCTCGGGCTTGCCGCTTCTGCTGTTGCCCGCGTTGCGAGCGTGTCCGTGGTCGACGTGCGCACGCCTGCCAAGGACGACCAGCGGAAGTCCCACTCGGCCGGAGCCGTTGCATCCGGTGCATAGGCACGACGTGCGCGCGCGATCGGAGGAAGCTCGCGCGGCGTCGCTGTCGCAACGAGGCAGAAGCGAGAGCCGATGCCGTCTGGACGGGTCGTGTTCTCGAGGGCGGTACGAACGTACGCTCGGGGACAACCGCGGGGACAATTCCGAGAGCAAGTCAGAGCAACTGAGAGCAACTGCGATCGCCTGAGAGCGCCGTATACGCCTCAGGCGTACCCGGTGGTGCGGGTTGTGGTCCCGGCGGCCGCGGGTTCGAGTCCCGTCGCTCACCCTCTTCGTCCCTGCAAATCGCGATGTTCCGCTCAGCGGTAGATCGGGCGCGGGGCAAACGCGGGGAAAAAGCGCGGTTTTCAGGCCGGCACAGGGCAAGCTGGGGAACCCCAAGGCCACGCTGCAGAGCCAAATATCGTCGGCGGCCTCCGGGATGCACGGGGTCGTATCCCGGAGGCCGTTTTGTTACGCAAGGCTGCGTGAAGTACCGCCGCTCGCGCGGTCCACCTATACCTCGTCGCTCGCGCCAAGCCATGGGCAGTT
>CAWHOS010000003.1:0-1414888 GCA_963831105.1 uncultured Solirubrobacteraceae bacterium
GCCGCCGCGGCCGGGCTGGAGCTCGACGTTGTGCACGAGCGTGCCGACCGGCATCGCGGCCAGCGGCATCGCGTTGCCGACCGCGATGTCCTGGCCGACGCCCGAGACGACGGTCATGCCGACGCGCAGGCGGTTCGGCGCGAGGATGTAGGCCTTGACGCCGTCGACGTAGTGCAGCAGCGCGATGTAGGCCGACCGGTTGGGGTCGTACTCGATCGCGGCGACCTTCGCCGGGATGTTGTCGCGCGTGCGCTTGAAGTCGATCCGCCGGTACAGGCGCTTGGCGCCGCCACCGCGGTGGCGGGCGGTCTTGCGCCCGTTGGCGTTGCGCCCGCCGGACTTCGTGAGGCCCTCGACGAGGGACTTCTCCGGCTCGGTCTTCGTGATCTCCGCGTAGTCGGCGTACGAGACGAACCGACGGCCGGGAGAGGTGGGCTTGGGCTTGCGAATGGGCACTAGAGATCAGCCTCCAACCCTTGGAAGATCGGGATGGAGTCGCCCTCGCGGACCTGCACGATCGCCTTCTTCCAGGCGCGCGTGCGGCCGCTGGTGTACCCGCGGCGCTTCGGCTTCGAGGGGACCTTCGACGTGCGCACCTCGAGCACGGTCACGCCGAACAGCTGCTCGACGGCCTGCTTGATCTGCGTCTTGTGCGCGTCCGGGTGGACGCGGAACGTGTACTTGTCGGCCGTCGCCAGCACGTAGGACTTCTCGGAGACGACGGGCCGGATGATCACCTGGGAGGCGTCCATCAGGCGGTCACCTCCTCGAGTGCGGTGCGGACGACGGGCTTCTTCGCGCGTCGGTGAGCGTCTCGAGCGCGACCTCGGAGACGAGCAGCGTCGCGTGGCCGACGAGGTCGGCGACACCGCAGGCCTCCGTCGGGATCACGTTGACCCCGGCGAGGTTGCGGAAGGACTTGGCCGCGGCGGACTCCTCCGCGCCGAGCACGACGAGCACCGAGCCGCCGCGGCGGTCGGCGATCAGCTCGGCGGCCTTCTTGGTCGAAGGCGCCTCGAAGTCGGCGAGGTCGAAGGCGAAGATCGAGTTGCGCTCGGCGTGCACCGACAGCGCGCAGCGCAGCGCGGCGCGGCGCGCCTTGCGGTTGACCTTGACGGTGTAGTGGCGCGGCTGCGGGCCGAAGACGGTGCCGCCGCCGGTCCAGATCGGGGAGCGGCTCGAGCCGGCGCGGGCACGGCCGGTGCCCTTCTGGCGCCACGGCTTGGCGCCGCCGCCGCGGACCATGCCGCGCGTCTTGGTGGAGTGCGTGCCACGGCGGCGCGCCGCGAGCTCGGCCACGACGACCTCGTGCACGAGCGGGCCGTTGAACGGCACGCCGAACACCTCGTCGTCGAGCTTGTGCTTCCTCGTGCCGCCCAGGATCGGAGCCTCAGCCATCGGTGCGCACCTCCACGGTGCCGCCCTTCGGACCGGGCACGGAGCCGCGGACGAGCATCAGGTTCTGGTCGGGGATCAGCTCGACGATCGTGAGGCCGCGCTGGGTGATCCGCCCGCCGCCCATGCGGCCAGGGCCCTTGATGCCCTTGAACACGCGCGAGGGGGTCGCGGAGGCGCCGATCGAGCCCGGGGCGCGCACGTTGTGCGAGCCGTGGGACTTCGGACCGGCGGCGAAGTTGTGGCGCTTGATCGTGCCCGCGAAGCCCTTGCCCTTGGACTTGCCGGAGATCTTGACCTCCTGGCCGACCTCGAAGTCCTCGACGGTCACCGTGTCGCCCACGGTGTGCTCGCCGGCGTGATCGCGGAACTCCTTGATCGTGCGCAGCGGCGGCGCGTCGGCCTTCTTGAGGTGCCCGAGCTCGCCCTTGGAGAGCGCCTTCTCGCGCACGGAGCCGAAGCCGAGCTGGACGGCCTGGTAGCCGTCGGCGTCCGGCGTGCGGATCGCGAGCACGGGGCAGGGCCCGGCCTCGAGCACGGTGACGCGCTCGACGCGGCCGTCGTCGAGGAACCGCTGGGTCATGCCCAGCTTCTTGGCGAGTATCGCGGTCATGTGATCAGCCGAAGGCGAGTCGGATCTCGATGTCCACGCCGGCGGGAAGATGGTCGAGCCGCTGGAGCGAGTCGACGGTCTTGGGCGTGGGCTGGTGGATGTCGATCAGGCGCTTGTGCGTCCGGATCTCGAAGTGCTCCTGGGAGTCCTTGTCCTTGAACGGCGACTTGATCACCGCGTAGACGTTCTTCTCCGTAGGCAGCGGCACGGGCCCCGACACGGTCGCGCCGGTTCGCGTCGCCGTCTCGACGATCTCCTTCGCAGCCGTCTCGATGGCCGACGAGTCGTAGGCCTTGAGGCGGATGCGGATCTTGTTCTGGGCTACTGCGGCCACTTTGTCTCTTCTGTCCGGTCTCTCTTGTGAAGTTTCTTACTGGCTGGTTGCGCACTAAGGGCGGACTCCGGGCATCGGAGCCCGCCCCTAGGTCGTATCTGACGAAACTGCGCGGGTACTACTTGATGATCTCGGTGACCACGCCGGAGCCGACCGTGCGGCCGCCCTCGCGGATCGCGAATCGCAGCCCGGCATCCATGGCGATGGGCTGGATCATCTCGATCTCCATCTGCACGTTGTCCCCGGGCATGACCATCTCCGTGCCCTCCGGGAGCTTCGCGACGCCGGTGACGTCGGTCGTGCGGAAGTAGAACTGCGGCCGGTACCCGTTGAAGAACGGGGTGTGGCGGCCGCCCTCTTCCTTCTTGAGGACGTACACCTCGGCCTTGAACGACGTGTGCGGCGTGATCGAGCCCGGCTTGCACAGCACCTGGCCGCGCTCGATCTCCTCGCGCTTGATGCCTCGGAGCAGGCAGCCGACGTTGTCGCCGGCCTGGCCCTGGTCGAGGATCTTGCGGAACATCTCGACGCCGGTGACGACCGTGTTGGAGGTCTTCTCGTGGATACCCACGATCTCCACGGTGTCGCCCGTGTTGACGACGCCCTGCTCGATGCGGCCCGTGGCCACCGTGCCGCGGCCGGTGATCGAGAAGACGTCCTCGACCGGCATCAGGAACGGCTTGTCCAGGTCGCGCTGGGGCTCGGGGATGTACGTGTCCAGCTGCTCGCCGAGATCGACGATCTTCTGGACGTACTCCTCGTCGCCGTCGAGCGCCTTCAGCGCCGAGCCGATGACGAACGGCACGTCGTCGCCCGGGAAGTCGTACTCGTTGAGCAGGTCACGGACCTCGACCTCGACGAGCTCGAGCAGCTCCTCGTCGTCGACCATGTCGGCCTTGTTGAGGAACACGACGATGTACGGCACGCCGACCTGACGGGCGAGCAGGATGTGCTCACGCGTCTGCGGCATCGGGCCGTCCGCCGCCGAGACCACGAGGATCGCGCCGTCCATCTGCGCGGCGCCCGTGATCATGTTCTTCACGTAGTCGGCGTGGCCCGGGCAATCGACGTGGGCGTAGTGGCGGTTCTCGGTCTCGTACTCGACGTGGGAGGTCGCGATCGTGATGCCGCGCGCCTTCTCCTCGGGAGCGTTGTCGATCTCCTCGAACGACCGGGCCTGGCCGCCGTACTTCTCCGACAGCACCTTGGTGATGGCCGCAGTCAGGGTCGTCTTGCCGTGGTCGATGTGACCGATGGTGCCGACGTTGACGTGCGGCTTGTCCCTCTCGAACTTCTCCTTCGCCACTTTGTATTCGCTCCTCGTGTCTTAAGTCTTGTCGTTCAGGTGCCCGGAGAACCCGTGCAGACTAGCGCGATCAGGCGGGGACCGGATCGCCGGTCCGCGCCTCCACGACCTTCTCCGCGATGTTCGGGGGCACCTCTTCGTAGCTGTCGAACTGCATCGTGTACGTGGCCCGTCCCTGGGTCATCGAGCGCACGTCGGTCGCGTAGCCGAACATCTCGCTCAGCGGCACGTGGGCGGTGATCACCTTCGCGTTGCCGCGCTCGGCGAGCTCGTTCACGCGGCCGCGGCGGCGGTTGAGATCGCCGATCACGTCGCCCATGAACTCCTCCGGGGTCACGACCTCGACCGCGAAGACGGGCTCCAGCAGCGTCGGCTTGGCCCGCTTGGCCGCCTCCTGGAGCGCCAGCGAGCCGGCGATCTTGAAGGCGATCTCCGAGGAGTCCGTGTCGTGGTACTTGCCGTCGGTCAGCGTCACGCGGACGTCGACCATCGGGTAGCCGGCGCGCACGCCGGTCTCGAGCGCCTCTTCGACGCCCTTCTCGATGGCGGGGATGAACTCGGTCGGGACCGAGCCGCCCTTGACCTTGTTGACGAAGTCGAAGCCCTCGCCGGGCGCCGGCTCGATGTCGATGTAGACGATGCCGTACTGGCCCGAGCCGCCGGTCTGGCGGACGAAGCGGCCCTCGATCTTGTGCGCGGTGCCCTTGACCGTCTCCCGGTAGGAGACCTGCGGGCGGCCGACGTTGGCGTCGACCTTGTACTCGCGGAACATGCGGTCGACCAGCACCTCGAGGTGCAGCTCGCCCATGCCGGAGATCTCGGTCTGGCCGGTCTCCTCGTTGGTCCGCACCTGGAAGGTCGGGTCCTCCTCGGCCAGGCGGCCGAGCGCGACCGACATCTTCTCCTGGTCGGACTTCGTCTTGGGCTCGATCGCCACGGAGATGACCGGGTCGTCGAAGGTGATCGCCTCGAGCTTGATCGGCTTGTCGGGCGCCGCCAGCGTGTCGCCGGTGACGACCTGCTTGATGCCGACCGCGGCCGCGATGTCGCCCGCGTAGACCTCCTGGACGTCCTCGCGGTCGTTGGCGTGCATCATCAGGATCCGCCCGATGCGCTCGGTGCGGCCCGTGGTGACGTTGAGCACGCGCGAGCCGGCCTCGAGCTTGCCCGAGTAGACGCGGAAGTAGGCGAGCTTGCCGACGTAGGGGTCGGCCATGATCTTGAACGCGAGCGCGCTGAACGGCTCCTCGTCGGACGCGTTGCGGACGGCCTCGCGGTCGTCCTCGCCCTTGACGGGCTCGAGGCCGTGCACGGGCGGCACGTCGAGCGGGCTCGGCAGGAAGTCGATGACGGCGTCCAGCAGCGGCTGCACGCCACGGTTCTTGAACGAGGAGCCGCAGAGGACGGGGGTCATCTGCGAGGACAGGGTCGCCTTGCGGATCGCCGCGACGAGGCGCTCCTTGGGGATCTCCTGCTCCTCGAGGATCATCTCGAGCAGATCGTCGTCGTAGTGGGAGACCTCGTCGAGCAGGCGTCTCGCGGGCCTGCGCGGCCTCTTCGGCCAGGCTCTCGCGGATGTCCTGGACGATGACGTCCTTGCCGAGGTCGTCCTTGTAGACGATCTCCTTCATGTTGATCAGGTCGACGATGCCCTCGAACTCGGACTCGGCGCCGATCGGAAGCTGCAGCGGCACGGGGTGCGCGCCGAGGCGGTCGATCATCGTCTGCACGCCGCGCGCGAAGTCCGCGCCGATGCGGTCCATCTTGTTGATGTACGCGATGCGCGGGACCTTGTACTTGTCGGCCTGGCGCCAGACGGTCTCCGACTGCGGCTCGACGCCGGCGACGGAGTCGAACAGCGCGACGGCGCCGTCGAGGACGCGCAGCGAGCGCTCGACCTCGACCGTGAAATCGACGTGGCCCGGCGTGTCGATGATGTTGATCCGATGGTCGGCCCACTCGCAGGTGGTCGCGGCGGACGTGATCGTGATGCCGCGCTCCTGCTCCTGCTCCATCCAGTCCATCGTGGCCGCGCCCTCGTGGACCTCGCCCATCTTGTGGGAGCGGCCGGTGTAGTAGAGGATCCGCTCGGTCGTCGTGGTCTTGCCCGCGTCGATGTGGGCCATGATCCCGATGTTGCGGGTCTTCTCGAGGGTGAATTTGCGCGGCATGTGAATCTCTCTCGTCAGCTTCTCTCGTGCGTGTGCCCGGAGTGAGTGCGGGCAAAAAAACGGGCCCTACCGGGCCCAGGTCGTGCACGTGGAGAGGCCCGTTGGCTCGAGGGCTATGTCTCGCGGGTCTCCATGTGAAGGACCGAGCCTGCGGCAGCAGGCAACGGCCATCCAAGATAGCAAAGGGAAAACGGCTTCCCAGGCCACGTCTGGGGCCCCACCCGTATGCTCCGGCGGATGGCCCGCCCGATCGCCCTCCCCCGCCTGCCGGAGGCCATCTCGGCGGCGATCGTCCGCTACGGGCCGCTGTTCGTGCTCGTGCTCGCGGGCGTCGGGCTGATCGTCTCGGAGTTCCTTACCTACCGCGAGATCGTGGCCGTCACGGTCGTTCCCGAGGGCGGCCGCACAACGGGCGGAGCCCACCATGGGTACGCGGTCGGCGCTGATCGGCCTGGTGTCGCTGCCGATGAGCTACGGCGCCGTGATCGGCCGCTCGCGCCCCGCGGCGTCGGCCGTGGCCGCGCTCGGCGGCCTCGTGCTGTTGATCGCGGCGCTCTTCGACGTCGGATCGCTCGACGAGACCGGGCTGATCGGCCGCACCTACGACCTGGCCGAGGCCAACCCGGGCGCAGGCTTCTGGCTCGAGATCGTCTGTGCGGCCGTGCTGCTGATCGGCGGCCTGCTGCTGGTGCGCAGCCACGTGAAGGCCGCGCGCGAGGCCAGCGCCGCCCGCCGCGACGAGCGCCGCGCCCGCCGCGCCGCCGACACCGAGGCGCCGCCGCCGGACGACGACGCCGAGCTCGACGACGACCCGGGCCGACGACGACCCCGGGCCCGACGACGACCCCGGGCCCGAGGACGACCCCGGGCCCGACGACGAAGACCCCGCGCCGCACGCGCCCGCGCGCGGACCCGGCGCCCGCGCCGCAGGCTCGCGGCGCCCTAGGCGCCGAGACTGAGCACGAGCTTGCCGCGCACGTGCCCGCCCTCGAGGCGCTCGTGCGCCTCGGCCGCCCGCTCGAGCGGATAGACCTCCTCCACGTGGGGCTTCAGCCGCCCCTCCTGGACGAGCGGGCTGATGTGCTCGCCGAGGTCGTAGCCGCTCGGGCGCACGAAGATGTAGTGGATCTCGAATCCGTCGCACTTCTCCGGAGGCGGCGAGGCCAGCGACACCATCCGCCCGCCGCGGCGCAGCGTCTTCAGCACCTCGGCGCGGCCGTCGCCGCCCCAGATGTCGAGCGCGGCGTCCGCGCCGTCACCGGGTGAGAGCTCGTGCACGCGCGCGGGAACGTCCTCGCGCGTGTAGTCGATCGGGTCGGCGCCCAGCTCGCGCAGGAAGTCCTGGTTGTCCGGGCCGGCGGAGGAGATCACGCGCGCGCCGCGCTCGACGGCGAGCTGGATCGCGAGGTGCCCGACCCCGCCCGAGCCGCCCGGCACGAAGAACGTCTCGCCGCCCCTGAGGCCCGAGCGCTCGATCGCCTGGTGGGCGGTCAGCCCGGCCAGCGGCAGCGCGGCGGCCTCCTCGAAGGTCAGCTCGCGCGGCATGTGCGCGAAGTAGCCCTCGGGACCGCTGGTCAGCTCGGCGTAGGTGCCGAAGCCCAGGTCGTGGCGGCGGTTGTAGCCGTAGACGGCATCGCCCGGCTTGAACCACGTCACCGCGGGCCCGACCGCCTCGACCGTCCCGGCGACGTCCCAGCCGAGCACGACCGGGAAGTGGAACGGGAACTTGTCGGCGAGCTTGCCCTCGCGGACCTTGTAGTCGACGGGATTCAGCCCGGCCGCGCGGACCCGGACCAGCACCCCGTCGGGAGCGACGGGAGGCGGCTCGACGTCGAGCAGCTCCATCCGCTCGCGACCGCCCCACTCGTTGACGGCGATGGCGCGCATTGAGTGGAACTATCCCGCACGTGCGGGCGCGAAACAGCGCCGGGACCGCGAGAGCGGCCGCCCGCCGGCTACCAGCGGTAGTGGGCGAAGGCCTTGTTGGCCTGCGCCATGCGGAAGATGTCGTCCTTGCGCTTGTACGCGCCGCCCTGCTGGGACTGCGCGTCCAGGAGCTCGTTCGCGAGCCGCTGCGCCATCGACTTCTCGCGGCGGTTGCGGGCGAACTCGACGAGCCAGCGCACGGCGAGCGTGCGGGCGCGGCGCTGCGGAACCTCGACCGGCACCTGGTAGGTCGCACCGCCGACTCGGCGGGAGCGGACCTCGAGCACCGGGGTCAGCGCCTTGATGGACGTCTCGAGCGCCTCGACCGGGTCCTTGCCCGTGCGCTCGGAGAGGATCGCCAGCGCGTCATAGACGATGCGCTCGGCGGTCGACTTCTTGCCGTCCAGCATCACGCGGTTGATGACCTGCTGGACGAGCTTGGAGCGATGGACCGGATCGGCCTCGACCGGCCGCTGCTGTGCTGCTGCGCGACGGGGCATTACTTCGCCTTCACGCCGTACTGCGAGCGGGCCTTCTTGCGGTCCGAGACGCCGGCGGCGTCGAGCGTCCCGCGGACGACCTTGTAGCGCACGCCCGGGAGGTCCTTGACGCGGCCGCCACGCACGAGCACGACGGAGTGCTCCTGCAGGTTGTGGCCCTCGCCCGGGATGTAGACCGTGACCTCCATCGAGTTGGTCAGCCGCACACGGGCGACCTTCCGAAGCGCGGAGTTCGGCTTCTTCGGCGTCGTCGTGTACACACGCGTGCACACGCCGCGGCGCTGAGGAGCGGCCACGCGCTTCTTGCGACCCTTGCCGGACTTCAGGCCCGGGGTCGCGAGCTTCTTCTTCGCGGGCGTGCGGCCCTTGCGGACCAGCTGGGAGGTCGTCGGCATACGGCGGGGCATGCTAGCAGCGGGTTTGCTCTCTGTTTCGCCACGGCGTGCGACGGAATCGCAACAACTGCGCACGTACAGAGTGAAGATCGGGGCTCGCCCCTCCCGCAAGGGCCCCAGGTGAGGCAAGGTGCTCGCCATGCCCGAGCCTGCACGCAACGTCGCATCGCCGGACCCCCACCCCCTCGTCGAAGTCGACGTTGGCGGTCGTATAGCCCGGCAACGTCATTCGGAGGGGTCGGCGGTGCCGCCGAGTGACGTTGACGTGCACTGGCCGCGCCGGCAGGACGGCGTGGTGACCCGCGCGCAGCTGCTGCGGCTCGGTTCGACGGCGGACGAGGTGCGCAACCGCGTCCGAAGCGGGTGGCTGAGCCGGTGTACCGCGGCGTGTACGCCGTCGGGCCCGCTGTCGGACCGCGGGCAGGGTCCGCGCGGCGGTGCTGGCGACGGGCCCGTACTCGGCCGCGAGCTTCTCCCGGCGACGGCGCTCCACAGGCTCACCCCCACCCTGCCCGCCGTTCTCCACGTCTCGCTCACCCGCGGCGACCGGCGCAGCCGCAAGGGCCTGATCATCCACCGCGGACTCGAACCCGCCGACGTCACGCACGTCCACGGCATCCCGGTGACCACACCACTGACGAACGCTGCAGGACCTCGGCTGGCCCGACCACCTGGTACGAGAGGCCCTTGCGAAGCGGCTCGTCCGCCCCGAGGACCTCCCCGACACCGACGTCACGGAGAACGACTTCGAGGACCGCATGCGCGCGCTCGTCCGCCAGGCCGGGCTGCCGCAACCCGTCTCCCAACACGTAATAGGCCGCTACCGCCTCGACTTCGCGTGGCCGGAGCTCCGGGTCGCCGTGGAGACCGACGGCTGGGCCACCCACGGGCGCCGGCAGGCCTTCGAGGACGACCGGGCCCGCGACGCGTTCCTGCTCGCCGCGGGCTGGCGGGTGCTGCGCGTCACGTACCGCCGGCTCAGGCGCCAGCCGACGCTCGTGGCCGCGCAGCTGTCGGCCGTGCTCGCTCAGGCCGCGGCGCCGATGGCCTCGTAGAGCTCCGTGTACTCCTGGCCCGTCGCCTCGGCGACCGGCTCGTAGGTGACCTTGCCGCCGACGACGTTGACGCCCTTGGCCAGGCCGGGGTTCTCTCGCGAGGCGCCCTCGACGCCCGCGTCGGCCACGTGCAGGATGTAGGGCAGCGTCGCGTTGGTCAGCGCGTAGGTCGAGGTGATCGGGACCGCGCCGGGCATGTTGGCCACGCAGTAGTGCGTGACGCCGTCGACCTCGTAGGTCGGGTCGGAGTGGGTCGTCGGCCGCGACGTCTCGAAGCAGCCGCCCTGGTCGATCGAGACGTCGACGATCACTGCGCCCCGCTTCATCAGCTTGAGCTGCTCGCGCCGGATCACGTACGGCGCCTTGGCCCCGTGCACGAGCACCGCGCCGATGACGAGATCCACGTCGGGCAGGCGCTTCTCGATGTCCAGCGTCGACGCGTAGCACGTGTCCGCGCGCCCGCCGAAGGCGATGTCGAGCTCGCGCAGGCGGTCGATGTTGCGGTCGTAGACGTAGACCGTCGCCTCCATGCCGATCGCGATGAAGGCCGCGTTCATGCCGACCACGCCGCCGCCGATGACCATCACGTTCGCGGCCGCCACGCCGGGCACGCCGCCGAGCAGGATCCCGCGGCCGCCGAGCGGCTTCTCGAGCATGAACGCGCCTGCCTGCGTGGCGATCTTGCCCGCGACCTCGCTCATCGGGAGCCAGCAGCGGGAGCCGCCCGCGGGCGTCCTCGACGGTCTCGTAGGCGACGCAGGTCGCGCCGGAGTCCACGAGCCCCTGCGTGAGATCGGGGTCGGGCGCGAGGTGCAGGTAGGTGAACAGCGTGTGGCGGGGCTCGAGCAGCGCGACCTCGGGCGGCTGCGGCTCCTTGACCTTGACGATCATGTCCGCCGCGCCGAACACGGCGGCGGCGTCGGGCAGGATCTCGGCGCCCTGCTCGGCATAGTCGGCGTCGGAGATGGCCGAGCCCTCCCCGGCCCCCGCCTGGACCACGACCTGATGGCCGTGCTCGGCCAGCTCGCGCACGCCGGAGGGCGTGAGCGCGACGCGGTACTCGTCCGTCTTGATCTCGGTGGGAACGCCGACCTTCATCTGATCCTCTCTGTCGTTGGGCTGATCAGCTCGCGTCCCCGCAGGGCGAGCCAGAAGTCGATGCGATCGCGCGCGGAGTCCAGCGACCGGCCGGTCAGCTCCTCCACGCGGCGGATCCGGTAGCGCAGGGTGTGACGATGGCAGTAGAGCTGGCGCGCCGCCCGCTCCCACTGCCCGTTGCACTCGATGAACGCCTCCAGCGAGCGCATCAGCTCGCCGCCGTAGGCGCCCTCGCCATCCTCGATCGGGGCGAGGATGGAGTCGCAGAACAGCCGCAGCGCCTCGTCGTCCTGCAGCGAGAGCAGCAGCTGGAAGGAGCCGAGGTCGTGGTAGGTCGCGACCGGCCCCGGCACACCGTTGCCGGCCAGCTCGCGGGCCTCCAGCGCACAGCGCGCCTCGTGGAACGTGCGCCGCGCGTCGCCGGCCGGGGCGGCGCGGCCCGCGCCCGCGTTCAGCTCGGCGCCCGCGTCGCGGGTCACGCGCTGGCGGACCCGCTCGGCGAGCGCGAACAGCTCGTCGTCGCCACCCTTCGGCGGCGCGATCAGCGCGCACGAGAAGCGGCCGGTCCCGGCCACCAGCCCAGCTCCCGCCTCGTCGCGCACCGCGCGCGAGAGCGCGTCCTCGACCACGGACTTGACCTGCCGCGGCGGGGCGAAGACGACCATCCCGGTGCGGTCGCCGAGCCCGAACGGCTCGAGCCGCCGCGCCAGGTCGCCGCCCGCCAGCTCGCCCGAGATGAGCGCGCTCAGCACGTCGCCGGCCAGGCGCCGCTCGGTGTCGTCGGCCATCCGCCTGCGCAGCAGCTCGAGCGCCACGATCGTCACCGCCTGGTGCACGGTGAGGCGGTCGAACTCGGTCAGCGTGCCCTGCGACTTCGCGGCCACCAGCCACGCCTGCGGCGCCGCGCTGTCGCCGATCGCGCGGGCGACCGGGAGCGCGAGCGCGCGCCCTTCGAGCTGCCCGCCCGGCGCGAACCCGCGGCGCGCGCCGGCCCGGGTCCGCTCGCGCAGCTCGGCGCCGAGCTCGGCGGTCACGCGCGGCATCCGCGCCGGCGGAGGCGAGCTCCTCGCCGCGCCCGTCGAAGATCAGCGCCGGGCCGCCGATCAGCGCCGACAGCGCGCCCGCCACGCCGTCGAGCCCCTGCTCGGAGAGCACGATCCGCTCGAGCCGCTCGTGCGCGGCCAGCGCCCGCCGCAGCACCGCGTACTGCTCGTTGACGAGGTGGGTGAAGGCCTTCTCCGTGAGCGCGATGAACGGCAGCTCGTAAGGGACCTCGAACAGCGCGAAGTCGTGCTCGGCCGCCGCCTCCACGAGCCCGGCCGGCATCGTCTCGTGCGCGAAGCCGGTGCCGAGCCCGAGCCCCGCCAGCTTGTGCCGCGCGAGCCGCGCGACGTACTCGCGCTGGGTCTTCTCGTCGGTCAGCGCCATGCCGGTCGTGAGCAGCAGCTCCCCGCCGGACAGGAACGGCGTCGGGTCCTCGAGCTCGGAGATGTGGACCCAGCGCACGGGCGCGTCGAGCGCGTCGCCGCCGGACACGGAGCGCACGTCGAGGTCGGTGAGCAGATCGCGGAGGGTGAGCATCGCCAGACCGGCAGGCGGGTTTCGCCGATCTGAACAAACGTACCTGACGCCCGGGCCGGCGGCGGGCCGGCCCGGGCGCGCGGGGCTACTTGGTGCGCTTGAGGATCCAGAGGCCGGAGTTCATGTCGCTCGCGTACACGAGCTTGCGGGCCTCGTCGTAGGCGACGCCCCACACCTGCGTCGCGTTGGTCAGCGTGCCGCGCTGCGACGGCTGGATCGGGTTGTTGGCCGACGGCGGCACGAAGTAGGCGACCTCGCGCACGTTGCGCGGGTCCTTCGCGTCGAGCACCCGGATGCCGTCCGTGTACCACGAGACATACAGGTCCGTGCCGGACAGCAGCGGGTTGTGGATCGTGTAGTCGCCGGCGTTGACGTCCTTGCTCCCGGAGGCGTTCGTCGTCTCGTACTTGCCGATCTGCTTCGGGGCGGCGAGCGACGAGTAGTCGTAGACCCGCAGGTACCCGAAGCCCTTCTCGGTGCCCGACCCGGACGTCTTGCAGAAGTCCTCGTCGGCGGCGAACAGCAGCTTGCGCCCCTCGTCGAAGTTCGAGGAGTGCCCGTCACCGTCCGCATCGGCCGGATAGGACGTGCGGCCCTTGTAGACCGGGTTCGCGGGGTTGGAGACGTCGAGCGCGATGAAGCCGCTGTCCCAGTAGGCGACCCAGGCCACCTTGCCGTCGGCGCGCGGCTCGACGCTGTGGCCGTACTCCGGGTCGGGGTCGCAGCCGAGGCCGGCGGCCGGCGGGCGGCCGAGGTTGCGATGCACGCCCCAGTTGGAGACCTCGTAGGGCAGTGCGGGGTTCGTGACGTCGATCAGCCGGAAGTCGCCCTTGCCCTGCTGGTCGCGGCGGCCGCTCGGCGAGGCCGCGTCGGCGTACTCGCTCGCCGGGACGCTGGCGTACACGAAGCTGCGGTTGAGATCGGCCCGATGCTGGACCTCCAGCTCGTGCAGGCCGCGCGTGCAGCAGCCCGTGCTCATCGTCGCGAGCTCCACAGGGGAGGCCGGGTTGGTCACGTCGAACACCTGCAGGCCGCGGAAGAAGCCCGTGTCATAGCGCGAGCCGCCGCAGACCTGGATGCCCGTGACCGCGATGTCGCGTCCGCTGCGCGGATCGGTGTAGACCACGACGTCCTCGACCGAGGTGCCGGGCGGGTTCTGCAGCTTCGAGACCACACGGGGCTTGGCCGGGTCGCGCGTGTCGAGCACGGCCACGCCGCTCTTGTCGGGGGCGGGGCAGAACCGCTGCTTGGAACCCGACGCGGTGTCCGAGAACCCCCACGAGCCCACGTAGGCGTACTGCTCGTGCACCCACACGTCGGCGTTGAACCCGCGCCCGCCGATCGTGTTCGCGCCCACGGCGACCATGTTGCGGGCCGAGCCCTGCGCCTCCGGGCTCTCCGGATCGACCCACTCGACCGCGCCCGTCGGCTCGGCCACGTGCGCCGGCGCGGGCAGTGCGACGGCGATCGCGAGCGCCGTTCCGGCGGCCATGGCTGCCGCCAATCCCCTCGTCCTCATCCTCATCCCCTCCCCACTGCGTTTCCCGCACCCTCCATCACCGCGCGCCCGGCTGTCAAGGCCTAGGCTGGCGCCGATGCTCGAGCACACGCGCACCGGAAGCGGCCCGCCGATCGTGCTGCTGCACGGGATCGGCATGGACCGCTCCGTGTGGGATCCGGTCGTGCCGCTGCTCGCCACCACGCACGAGGTGGTCGCCGTCGACCTGCCGGGCTTCGGCGCGTCCGCGCCGCTCGAGGGCGAGCCCAGCGTCGAGGCGCTGGCCGACGCGGTGGAGGCGCTCGGCCTGGACCGGCCGCTCGTGGCCGGCAACTCGCTCGGCGGCGGGATCGCGCTGGAGCTGGGCCGCCGCGGCTGGGCGGGCGCCGTCTGCGCGCTCTCGCCGATCGGGTTCGCGGCCGGGCGCGAGAGCGCCTACGCGCGCGCGACCCTGAACGCCATCCACGCGATCGCGCGCCGGCTCGACGGGGTCGCCGGGAAGGCCTACGGCGGCCCCGCCCGCCGCACCGCGCTGATGAGCCTGATCGTGGCCCGGCCGGCGAACGTCCCCGCGCCCGTCGGGGCGCACTGGAATCGCGCGACCGCCCGCTGCCCGGGCTGGACCGCGACCCTCCCCGCCGTCACGAGCTGGCGCCCGGCGATGCCCGCGTGCCCGACGACGATCGCCTGGGCCGAGCACGACCGCCTGCTGCTCACCGGCCGCCAGGCGCCGCGGGCGCGGCGCTGGCTGCCCGAGGCCCGCCACGTGACGCTGCACGGCTGCGGGCACGTGCCGACGTGGGACGACCCCGAGCAGGTCGCCCGGGCGATCCTCGATGCCGCCCGCTGAGCGGCCGCTGCTGCTCGTCGACGTCGACGGCGTGCTGTCGCTGTTCGGCCCGGAGGTCGACCGCTCGGCGTGCACTCCGGCGCTGGTCGAGGGCATCCCGCACTTCCTCTCGCGCCGGTCCGCCAACCTCCTCCTCCGGCTGGCCGCGACCTTCGAGTGCGTGTGGTGCACGGGCTGGGAGGACCGCGCGAACAGTCACCTGCCGCACCTGCTGGGCCTGCCGACCGGCTGGCCGCACATCGTCTTCGAGGATCGCCCGATCGACGCCGCGCACTGGAAGCTGCGCGCGATCGACGGCCACGCAGGCCCGCACCGCCCGGCCGCCTGGATCGACGACGACCACGACGAGCGCTGCCGGGCCTGGGCGGCGGCGCGCCCGGGCCCGACCCTGCTCGTGACGACGGACCCTGCGGTGGGCCTGACCGAGGCCCAGGCGGATCAGCTCGAGTACTGGGCCGCCTCGGCGTAGGCGACCAGCAGGCCGCTCCAGCCGCCCTCGCCCGCGACGGACTCGGCGACCTGCGCGCCGCCCTCGGCCCGGCGGTCGAAGCCGCGGTGCTCGAGCTCGACGCGCGTCCCGTCGCCCTCGCGCGTGAACGTGATCTCGACCTCGCTCGCGTTCGCCGGGTCGGGGTCGGGCTCGAACTCGTGGTCGAGCAGCCAGGAGAGGACCAGCCGGCCGGGCGGGTCGTAGGCGAGCACGCGGCCCCAGTCGCACTCGGTGCCGTCCACCCCGCGCTCATACCAGCGGCCGCCGACCTCGGGCTCGATGTACGCGCCCTCCTGGTCGGCGGCGATCACCGAGTGCGACGCCGGCCACCACGAGGCGAAGCCCTCGGTGAAGACCTGGAAGGCCCGCTCGGGCGGCGCCTTGACGAAGACGGAGCGCCGCACCGGCGCGATCGTGGCGTTGCTCATCGATCCTCCTTGCCGTCAGGGCCCTCGGCGGCGGCCTTGAAGGCCGTCAGGGCCTGATCCCAGAACCCGTCGAGGTAGTCGCGCATCGCGCCCACCCCACCGGGGTCGATCCGGTACAGCCGGCGGGTGCCCTGGGCCCGGTCGTCGACCAGCCCCGCGCCCTTGAGCACCTTCAGGTGCTGCGAGACGGCCGGGCGGCTGACGGGCAGCTCCGCCGCGAGCTCGCCCACCGACCGCGGGCCCCCGGCGAGATGCTCGAAGATCGCGCGCCGCGTCGGGTCGGCCAGTGCGGTGAAGCCAGCTCCGTAAGTCATTGCTTACGGTAAGCTACTACTTACGCGACCGTCACGCAAGAGGGCAGCGGCGATCAGCCCGGCCCACGCCCCGGTCACGAACACGGCGCCGAAGACGTCGCTCGGCAGGTGCATGTGCCCGGACACGACCGCCCAGCCGACCACGAACGTCAGCGCGATCGCCGCGACCACCGCATAGCCCCGCGCCGCCCGGGGCACGCCGAGCACCAGCCCCAGGGCAACCGAGACGATCGCCGTCACGTGACCGCTCGGCCATTGCGCGTACGGCAGCACGAAGGCGAGCCGGGTGTCTGCGGTCGCACTCTGGAGGACCTGGGTGGTGAGGTTCGAGGCGACGATCAGCCCGACCACGGCGGCGGCCGTCGACCAGCGGCGCCGCCACAGCGGGATCGCGACGACGAGCAGGCTGAGGATCACGAACGACGTGGGGTCCGCCAGGCGCGGGGCCTGCTTCGCCACCCAGTAGGCCGCTTCGTAGTGGCGGATGACGGCGATCGCGTAGATCCGCTGGTCGACCTCGAGCCCGAGGCCGGTCCCGAACGCGATCAGCCAGGTCGCGAGCAGCCCGGCAACGCAGATCCCGGCGCCACGCAGCGCCAGGAGGCGGTGATTACGCGACTCGGGCGTTCGCCTCGGCCGCGCGCAGCGGCGGCGGGACGATCAGCGCGGCGACGATCACGAGCACGAAGGCGAACATCTGCAGCGCGATGCCGACGGTGTCGCCGGGCATCGGGTCGCCGAAGACGACGATGCCGCCCATGATCGTGGAGACGTTCGCGGCGGTCGAGGTCGAGGCGATGACCGGCACGGCCTCGCCGTCCTGTAGGCCGCGCGCGGAGGCGTAGAACGCGATCACCGAGGCGGCGATGCAGACGAACAGCCAGGGCGAGAGGACGACGGCCATGATGCCGTCCCCGCCGAGACCGGTGAGGGCCTTGATCGCGACGTCGGAGACGCCGAACAGGACGCCGGCCGCTGCGCCGAGCATCACGCCGTGGTGATGGTCGGGCGCGCCGATGCGGGGGCCCGTGATCAGCAGCGCGCCGATCGCGAGCATGCCGGCCTCGAACGAGATCATGCCGGCGACGGAGAAGGAGGAGTGCGAGCCCGAGTGGGCCGGGAGCGTGATGACGAGCAGCACCAGGCCGGCGGCGGTCATGGCGACGCCGAGCCACTGGCGGCGGCCGACCTCGAAGCCGAACAGGCGCTCGGCCATGACGGCGAGGACGACGACGCCGGTGGAGAGCACGGCCTGCACGACCGAGATCGGCGCCAGGGCCATCGCGGCGACGTGGAGGAGCCAGGCGCCGAGCGCGACGGCCATGCCGATCGCGAACCAGCGGGAGGCGAAGAGGGACCTGACGGTCTTCAGCGGCCGGCGGATGTCGACCTTGGGGGCCGCGCAGGCGCCCCGGTGCTTGTAGAGGAAGCCGAGCTGCGTCGCCACGGCACAGGCGAACGCCAGCAGGATTCCCAGATTGAGCGTCAAGAGTTCAGTTCCCCAGGTTGGTGCAGCAAAACGAAAGAGCGAGCCGGACATCCCGTCCGGTCTCACTCTTGTGATCGGGCTCTCGGCACCCCACCTTGAGCCCGCACGATCAGACTAGCGTCCACTTCTCCCGTTCGGGGCCTTCCTCGAACGACCTGCTCCCTTGGGTTGCCCGTTACGGCGCGAGACTGAACGCGGATCTGTGATCCGGGTCACTCGGCGCCGTAACGCTCGACGATCTTGTCGAGCGTCGCGACCAGCGGACCCATCCGATCGGGGATGTGGCCGGACTCGGTCGTCACGGTGGCGTCGCCATAGACGACGCGGTAGCCGAGCGCGTCCGGCTGCGGCCGCTCAGCGGTCGAGTCCTCGGGCAGGCTGGGGATGTCGGCGCGCTCGACCTCGTCGGCGAGCGACTGCATCTGGGCTGCGTCGAGCTTCACGGAGCGCTCGCCCGCCTTGGTGGTGAGCGACGCGGTGCCGTCGGGCTGGACCACGAGCTTGTCCATCCGCCCGTCGATGCCGCCCCCGCGCGAGTAGGTCAGCGGCCCGCCGAGCTGCGCACCGCCCGGATCGCCGGGATCGGCGGGCGACTCGTCCTCGCCGCCGCAGCCGCCGAGCGCGAGCATCGCGACGAGTCCGGCGATCAGGGCTCCCGTCCGCATCGTCGCGAACACTACGCGCGAGTCGCGAGACCGTCTCAGCATCCCTCCACCTCCGGCGCCTCCCAGGTCCCGTCGAGGCCCACGGCCGCGAAGGACCGGTCGATCTGCGCGTACTGGGAGCTGCCCTCGCCGAACAGGTCGCGGGCGACCTCCAGCGACGCGGTGCGGAAGTCCTCGAAGTCGGAGTCCGCCTCTAACTCCTCGGTGAGCACGCGGTACATGACCTGCTCGGCGTCCTTGCGGCCGATCTTCTGCACGATCAGGTAGTAGGCGTAGTTCGGGATCCCGGAGTTCGAGTGCACGGCGCCGTGGTCGTTGGCGGGGTCGCCGTCGTTGGGCCGCGTGTCGTAGTCGTCGACGTGCGCGGGGTCGCCGAAGCGCCCCGGGTCGGACATGTCGCGGATGGCGCCGTTGGGCAGGTCCTCGCCGATCTCCCAGTCGTCGGTGTCGACGTTGGAGGCGAAGATGTCCGAGAAGGACTCGTTGAGCGCGCCGGACTGGCACTCGTAGACGAGGTCCGCCGTGCGATCGGTGATCGCGTGCGTGAGCTCGTGCGCCGTGACGTCGAGCGGCGCCGCGTAGCCCTCGCCGAAGACCATCTGGTCGCCGTTCCAGTACGCGTTGTTGAACTGCTCGCCGGGCTTCTCGCAGAAGTGCACGGTGGCGATGAGCTCCGCGCCGCTGTTGTCGTAGGAGTCGCGGCCGAAGTTGTCGCGGTAGTAGTCGTAGGTGCGCCCGAGGTTCTCCCAGGCCGCGTCGGCCTCGCCGTCGCCGGTCGGGCCGTCGTCGCCCTCGCGGACGCGGTCGCCGGGCAGCGAGTTGTCGCAGTCGGCGTCATAGACCTCGCGCTCGGCGCGGCCGCTGTCCTCGTAGGGCTCCTCGCGCGCCGGCCGTGGTCCCGTCGGGCTGCTCGCAGTCGGACCCGCCCGTGATGACGCACACCGCGCCCTCGACCGCGCGGGCGACGCGCCCGTCGAGCCCGAGCGCCGACAGCGCCAGGAACACGACCGCCAGCAGGGCGAGGATCCCCCCGTAGGAGACCGCCGCCTGGCCCCGCTCGTCCCGCATCGACCGCATGCGAAGAGGCTCCCGCGGGCCCGGCGGACCCACAAGAGACGCGCGCCTCAACTACGGCCTGGGACCGGCCCACGCTGAAGCCGGGCCGTCCCGGCCGATCACCGGGACGAGAAACCCCACGAGCCACGGAAGGCCACATGATCACTGCGCAACGGACTGCGCTCTCTGCGATGACGCTGCTCTGCGTCCTCGCGTTCTCAGGCGCCGCGCGCGCCGACTGGAAGCTCCCCCGCGCCAAGGCGGTCGCCGCCAAGGCGTGGAACGACCCCTGCGCCGGCCGCGTGACGGTCGACGTCGCGCCGCAGGCCGGGGCCGACTGGCTCGCCTCCACCGTGCCCTCGCAGTGCCGGATCACGCTCTCGGACGCCGAGCGCTGGCCGTGGAGCAGCCTGTGCCCCGTGCTGCTGCACGAGTACGGCCACCTGGCCGGCTACGCCGACCCGGGCAACCCGCTGGACCCGCACCACTCGAGCAATCCGAACAGCATCATGTGGCCGTTCGCGCACGCCGACGCGCGCTGCGCCGGGCGCGGGATCCCCTATCTGAGGCAGGCAGCCGCGGGGTCCCGCCGCAAGGGCGGGACCCCGCGCAGCCGATAGCTAGCTGCGGTCGTCGTCGGAGGAGGACCCGGAGTCGCCCAGGTCCCCGCCGATGTCGTCGAAGCCGCCGCCGGTCGTGCCGAAGCCGGCGTTGATCTCGTCCAGCTCGGCGGTGTCGAAGGCCGGGCCGAAGCCCTGCAGGCCCTCGCCGTCGTCGAGGCCGAGCTCGGCGGCGAGGTCGTCGCCCTCCAGCAGCCCGACGTCGTCGATGCCGCGGGGGAGCGGCTCGGCCGGCTCGATCTCGATCGTGCGGTAGCGCTTGAGCCCGGTCGCGGCCGGGATCAGCTTGCCGATGATCACGTTCTCCTTCAGGCCCGCGAGGCGGTCGATCTTGCCCTCGAGCGCCGCGTCGGTGAGCACCTTGGTGGTCTCCTGGAAGGAGGCCGCCGACAGGAACGAGTCCGTCGCCAGCGACGCCTTGGTGATGCCGAGGATGATCTCCTCGGCCTGGGCGCCCTCGCCCCCGGCGTCGATGACCGACTGGTTGAGCTTGCGGAACTCGTGCCGGTCGACGAACTGGCCGGGCAGGAGGTCGGTGTCGCCCTTCTGGTCGACCCGGACCTTCTTGAGCATCTGACGGCAGATCAGCTCGATGTGCTTGTCGTTGATGTCCACGCCCTGGGACTTGTAGACCTCCTGGACCTGCTCGACGAGGTAGACCTCCACCCTCGTCCGGCGCTCCAGGGCCGTGTGGCCGCCGTGGGCGAGCAGCTCGTGCGGGTACAGGTTGCCCTCGTTGAGCTGCTGGCCGACCTCGACCTTGCTGCCCTCCTCGACCAGGATCCGGGTGCGCCGCGGGAACGTCTCGCGGTGCTCGTCGCCCGCCTCGTCGGTGATGACGACGGTGCGCGCGCGGTCGGTGTCCTCGATCGTGATGGTGCCGGCGACCTCGGCGATCTTCGCCAGGCCCTTCGGCTTGCGGGCCTCGAACAGCTCGACGATGCGCGGCAGGCCGTGCGTGATGTCCGCGCCGGCGACGCCGCCGGTGTGGAACGTCCGCATGGTCAGCTGCGTGCCGGGCTCGCCGATCGACTGCGCGGCGATGATGCCGACCGCGTCGCCGATCTGGGCGGGCTTGCCCGAGGCCATCGAGCGGCCGTAGCACTGCTGGCAGACGCCCGTGGGCGCCTCGCACTTGAGCACGGAGCGCACCGGGATGGTGACGCCCTCCTCGCCGGTGAACGCCTCGACGAGGTCGGCGAGCTGCTGCAGGCCGATCTCGTGGGCGGCCTCGACGATCACCCGGCCGCGCTTGGTCTTGACGTCCTTGGCCGCGAAGCGGCCGACGAGCATCTCGTTCGGCTCGCCGTTGGACTTGAACAGCGGGGACTCGAGGTACTCCTCGGTGCCGCAGTCCTCGGAGCGGATGATCACGTCCTGGGCGACGTCCACCAGGCGGCGCGTGAGGTAGCCGGAGTCGGCGGTGCGCAGCGCGGTGTCGGCCAGGCCCTTGCGGGCGCCGTGCGTCGAGGTGAAGTACTCGATGACGTCCAGGCCCTCCATGAAGTTCGCCTTCACGGGACGCTCGATGATCTCGCCCTTCGGGTTGGCCATGAGGCCGCGCATGCCCGCCAGCTGGCGGATCTGCTTGAACGAGCCACGGGCGCCCGACGAGGCCATCATGTAGATCGAGTTCAACTTGTCGTTGGTCTCGATGTTCTCGATCATCGCCTCGGCGACCTCGTCGGTCGCGGCGTTCCACTTGTCCGTGACGGCCAGGTGGCGCTCCTCCTGCGTGATCAGGCCCTCGTCGTACTGGTCCTGGATCGCCTGGACCTCGCCCTCGTAGCGCCGAGGATCTCCTGCTTGGCCGGCGGGACCACGACGTCGTTCTTGGAGATCGTGATGCCCGCCTGGGTGGCGAAGCGGAAGCCGAGGTCCTTGAACGCGTCGAGGACCTGCGCGATGGCCGAGGCGCCGAAGGTCTGCACGAGCTGGTCCACGAACGCCGTCGTGTCGCGCTTGCGCAGGGCCTTGTTGACGAACTCGTACTGCTTGCGGTCGAACTCGTCGCCCAGGGTCTCCTCCAGCGCCCGCTCGATGCGGTCGTTGAAGATGATCCGGCCGACGGTGGTGGCGACGTGGCCGCCCTCCATCCAGTGCGCGCGGTAGTGCGCGGCGTCGTGGAGCTGCACCAGGCCGTGCTCGTAGCTCAGCTCGGCCTCCTGGGCGGAGCGGAACACGTGCACCTTCGGCTCGTGCGTCTCGGGGTCGATCGCCTCGAGCGCCTCCTGGTCCTCGCCGTAGGTGAGGTAGTAGGTGCCGAGGATCATGTCCTGGGTCGGCGTGGCCAGCGGAGCGCCGTGCGCCGGGGACAGGATGTTGTTGCTCGAGAGCATCAGCACCCGCGCCTCGGCCTGCGCCTCGGCGGACAGCGGCAGGTGGACCGCCATCTGGTCGCCGTCGAAGTCCGCGTTGAACGCGTGGCAGACCAGCGGGTGGACCTGGATCGCCTTGCCCTCGACCAGCACCGGCTCGAACGCCTGGATGCCCAGGCGGTGCAGCGTCGGCGCGCGGTTGAGCAGGACGGGGTGCTCGTGGATGACCTCCTCGAGCACGTCCCAGACCTCCGGGATCATCGAGTCGACCATCTTCTTGGCCGCCTTGATGTTCTGGACGGCCTTGCGCTCGACGAGCCGGGCCATGATGAACGGCTTGAACAGCTCGAGCGCCATCAGCTTCGGCAGGCCGCACTGGTGCAGGCGCAGCGACGGGCCGGCCACGATGACCGAGCGGCCCGAGTAGTCGACGCGCTTGCCGAGCAGGTTCTGGCGGAAGCGGCCCTGCTTGCCCTTGAGCATGTCGCTCAGGGACTTCAGGGCGCGGTTGCCCGGGCCCGTGACGGGCCGGCCGCGGCGGCCGTTGTCGAACAGGGCGTCGACGGCCTCCTGCAGCATCCGCTTCTCGTTGTTGACGATGATCTCCGGCGCGCCGAGGTCCAGGAGCCGCTTGAGGCGGTTGTTCCGGTTGATGACGCGGCGGTAGAGGTCGTTGAGGTCGGAGGTCGCGAAGCGGCCGCCGTCGAGCTGGACCATCGGGCGCAGCTCCGGCGGGATGACCGGGACGGCCTCCAGGATCATCATCTCCGGGCGGTTGCCGGAGTTGATGAACGCCGAGACGACCTTCAGGCGCTTGACGGCGCGCTGCTGCTTCTGGCCCTTGGCGGTCTTGACCTGGTCCTCGAGCTCCTCGCGCTCGGCGTCCAGGTCGACCTGCTCGAGCAGGTCGCGGACCGCCTCGGCGCCCATGCCGCCGCGGAAGTACTCGCCGAAGCCGTAGGGGGAGCCGAAGCGCTCCTTGAGCTCGCGGAACAGCGCCTCGTCGTTGACGACGTTCTTGGGGCTCATGGTCTGGAAGGTCTCCCAGACCTGGCGCATGCGCTCGGCCGCGTCCTCGATGTAGGCCTCGGTGTCCGCGATGTCGGACTCCATGACCTTGCGGTTGTCCTTGAGCAGCTTGGTGCGCTCGTCGTCATCCAGCTTCTTGACCTGGATGTCGAGGTGCTCGGCCCACAGGTGGTCCTCCTCGGAGAACCCGGACTGCGAGCCCGTCTTGAGGTAGTCCTCGCGGCGCTCGAGCGACTCGCGCAGCTCGAGCAGGCGCGTCTCCTTCTCGGCGGCGTAGCCGTCGAGCACCTCGTTGACCTGGCCACCGAGGCTCTCGAGGTCCGCGGCGCGCGCGTCCTCGTCGACCCAGGTGATCATCGAGGCCGCGAAGTACAGGACCTTCTCGAGCTCCTTGGGAGCCATGTCGAGCAGGTAGCCGATCCGCGACGGGACGCCCTTGAAGAACCAGATGTGGCTGACCGGGGCCGCGAGGTCGATGTGGCCCATGCGCTCACGGCGCACCTTGGACCGCGTGACCTCGACGCCGCAGCGCTCGCAGACGATGCCCTTGTAGCGGACGCGCTTGTACTTGCCGCAGTAGCACTCCCAGTCCTTGGTGGGACCGAAGATGCGCTCGCAGAAGAGGCCGTCCTTCTCGGGCTTCAGGGTGCGGTAGTTGATCGTCTCGGGCTTGGTGACCTCGCCGGAGCTCCAGGAGCGGATCTGCTTGGAGGACGCGAGCCCGATCTCGATCGCGTCGAAGTTGTTGATGTCGATCACTTAGTTGTCCTCCGTCTGCTGCTCGCCGCCGTCGACGGGCGCTTCGATGTATTCCTCGTCGGTGGCGACCGGGTCCGCGGTCGTGCCGGCTTCGCCCTCTTCGACCTCGGCCTCCTCGGACTCGTCCGCGGCCTGGCCGTCGGTCGCGCGCACGCCGGAGAGGTCGATCCCGAGCTCCTCGGCCGCACGCAGCAGGTCGTCGTCCTCGTCGCCCATCTCGGCGCGCGTGCCCTCCTCGGAGACCACGTTGACGTCGAGCGCCAGCGACTGCATCTCCTTCAGGAGCACCTTGAAGGACTCGGGGATCGACGGCTCGGCGATGTTCTCGCCCTTGACGATCGCCTCGTAGGCCTTCACGCGCCCGACGGTGTCGTCGGACTTGATGGTCAGCATCTCCTGGAGCGTGTACGCCGCGCCGTAAGCCTCGAGCGCCCACACCTCCATCTCGCCGAAGCGCTGGCCGCCGAACTGCGCCTTGCCGCCCAGCGGCTGCTGGGTGACGAGCGAGTACGGGCCGGTCGAGCGGGCGTGGATCTTGTCGTCGACCAGGTGCAGCAGCTTCAGGATGTACATGTAGCCGACGGTCACCTGCTGGCCGAACGGCTCGCCGGAGCGCCCGTTGAAGAGCGTCAGCTTGCCGGAGGCCTTCTCGCCGGGCCGGCGCTTCTCGTCGACGTCCATGCGGATCGCGCCCTTGTGCTCCTTCTGCCACTCCACCAGCGCGTGGTCGACGTCCTCGAGCGTCGCGCCGTCGAACACCGGGGTGGCGACGTACACGCGGTCGTTGTCGGTCTTGGAGCCCTTGTAGGCCTCCGAGCCGTCGTCGTACCAGCCCTGAGCCGCGGCCCACCCGAGGTGGGTCTCGAGGATCTGGCCGATGTTCATGCGGCTCGGCACGCCGAGCGGGTTGAGGATCACGTCGACCGGCGTGCCGTCCTCCAGGAACGGCATGTCGGCCTCGGGGACGATCTTGGAGATGACGCCCTTGTTGCCGTGGCGGCCGGCGAGCTTGTCGCCCTCGGCGATCTTGCGCTTCTTGGCCACGAACACGCGCACGAGGTCGTTGACGCCCGGCGACAGGTCGTCGCCCGCCGCGCGCGAGAACGTCTTGACGTCGATGACGACGCCGCCCTCGCCGTGCGGGACCTTCAGCGAGGTGTCGCGGACCTCGCGCGCCTTCTCCTTGAAGATCGCGCGGATCAGCTTCTCCTCGGCCGTCAGCTCGGTCTCGCCCTTCGGCGTGACCTTGCCGACCAGCAGGTCGCCGGACTGCACCTCGGCGCCGATGCGGACGATGCCGCGGTCGTCGAGGTTGCGCAGCGACTCCTCCGAGCGGTTCGGGATGTCGCGGGTGATCTCCTCGTCGCCGAGCTTGGTCGTGCGGGCGTCGATCTCGTACTCCTCGATGTGGATCGAGGTGAGCTCGTCGTCCTTGACCAGGCGCTCGGAGAGGATGATCGCGTCCTCGAAGTTGTAGCCCTCCCAGGACATGAAGGCGACCATCAGGTTCTTGCCGAGGGCCATCTCGCCGAGGTCGGTGGCCGAGCCGTCGGCGAGCACGTCGCCGGGCTTGACCTGCTGCCCCGTGTTGACCAGCGGCTTCTGGTGGATCAGCGTGCCCTGGTTGGAGCGCATGAACTTCTGGAGCTCGTGCTCCTCGCTTCCCTCGCCGGAGCTCGCGATGATGCGGATCCGCTCCGCGTCGACGTAGTCGATCGTGCCCTCGATGCCGGCCAGGACGACGTCGCCCGTGTCGATCGCGGCGCGGCGCTCCATGCCCGTGCCGATCAGCGGCGCGTCGGTCTTGAGCAGCGGCACCGCCTGGCGCTGCATGTTGGAGCCCATCAGCGCGCGGTTGGCGTCGTCGTGCTCGAGGAACGGGATCATCGCCGTGGCGACGGACCAGATCTGCTCGGGCGAGACGTCCATCAGCTCGACGTCGGACGGCTCCACGTACACGTACGCGCCCGCGAGGGTGCGGCAGAGGATCGAGTCGTCGGTCAGCTTGCCGTTCTTGTCGAGCGGCGTGTTGGCCTGCGCGATCAGGCGCTCCTGCTCGGCCGTGGCGTCGAGATGCTGGATCTCGTCGGTGACCTTGCCGTTCTTCACGACGCGGTAGGGCGTCGTGACGAAGCCGTGCTCGGAGACCTCGGCGTAGCTCGAGAGCGAGCCGATCAGGCCGATGTTCGGGCCCTCCGGCGTCTCGATCGGGCACATGCGGCCGTAATGGGTCGGGTGGACGTCGCGCACCTCGATCGGCGCGCGCTCGCGCGTGAGGCCGCCCGCGCCCAGCGCGGAGAGGCGCCGGCGGTGGGTCAGGCCCGAGAGCGAGTTCGTCTGGTCCATGAACTGCGACAGCTGCGAGGAGCCGAAGAACTCCTTCAGCGCGGCCACGACCGGGCGGATGTTGATGATCGTCTGCGGCGTGATCGTGTCCGCGTCCTCGGTGGTGAGGCGCTCGCGGACGACGCGCTCCATGCGGTAGAGGCCGATCCGGAAGGCCTCCTGGATCAGCTCGCCGACGGTGCGCAGACGGCGGTTGCCGAAGTGCTCGTACTCGTCGAGGTGGTCCGCGACGGGCTCGCGCGGGCGGGCCAGCGCCTCGGCCGCGTAGTCCTTGATCTCCTCGTCGAGCTCCTCGGGCAGGCCGAGCAGCTTGGGCAGCGTGACGAGCTCCTTGACCAGGGCGATGATGTCGTCGTGGGTCAGGGTGCGCGTCTCGAGGTCGATGTCGAGGTTCAGGCGCGAGTTGAGCTTGTAGCGGCCGACCCGCGTGAGGTCGTAGCGCTTGGGGTCGAAGAAGAGCTGGTTGAGCAGGTTGCGCGCGTTGTCGACGCTCGGCGGCTCACCCGGGCGCTGCTTCTTGAACAGCTCGATCAGCGAGCCTTCCTCGGACTTGGTGACCTCGGTGTCGGCGTCGATCGTGTTGCGGATGTAGATCGAGTTGTCGAAGAGGTTGAGGATCTCCTCGTCGCTCGCGTAACCCATCGCGCGCAGCAGCACCGTGACCGGCAGCTTGCGCTTGCGGTCGATGCGGACGAAGACCTTGCCCTTCTTGTCGATCTCGAGCTCCAGCCAGGAGCCGCGGGCCGGCATCAGGTTGCCGACGAAGACCTGCTTCTCCGGGTCCTTGGCCTCCATCAGGTAGGCGCCCGGGGAACGGACCAGCTGCGTCACGACGACGCGCTCGGTGCCGTTGATGATGAACGTGCCGCGGTTGGTCATCCACGGGAAGTCGCCCATGAAGACCGACTGCTCGCGGATCTCACCGGTCTCCCGGTTGATGAAGCCGACCGTGACGGTCAGCGGGCGCGCGTACGTGAGGTCCTTCTCGCGGCACTCGTCGAGCGAGGCGACGGGCGCGTCGAAGGAGAACTCCCCGAACTGGACGGCGAGGTTGCCGGTGTAGTCCTCGATCGGCGAGATGTCGTCGATCGTCTCGCGCAGGCCCCCGTTCTCGGTGTCGACGAGCCAGTCGAATGACTTCTTCTGGATGTCGATCAGGTTGGGGACATCGAGCACCTTGTCCAGGCGCGCGAAGTTGCGACGGGTGCGGGGAGCATCAAGGGAAGCCAAGACGGCGACTCCTCAGGTGGAGACTTGCGAGGACGGTGCGCAGCGGCATACGCCACGCGCGAGGGAGCTGAGCTTGCGAGGGACTCAAGCGCGACCAGCCAAGATAGCACACGGCGGCGCGCACCCCTCGGAGGGGCACTCGGCTCTCACGGACCCCGCCCGGCCCGGACCTCGTATGTGGCGAGGAGGGCGCTGTGGACGGCTGCGGCTATCGGCCGAGTGCAGGGCATTGTAGCCGGGCCGTCAATCCCGCAGCGAGCCGAAGTGCGATTACCCCAAGCAGGGGATAGCCGAGTGCGCTGCGTATCTGTACGTTCTGCCTTGCCCGAACACACGCAGCCCCAGCGCTGGGACCCGTACGCCCAACCATGAGTCTCGCGCTGAGCATCCGGTGCAGGACCGGCATAACACAAGGCTTGCGGTCAGTAGGGGGGAAGCAAAGGGGGCGGCCGACGGGCCGCCCCCTTTGTACTTCCTGGCTCTGTAGCTCTGAGAGCTACTTGACCTCGACGGAGGCGCCGGCCTCCTCGAGGTCGGCCTTGAGCTTGTCGGCCTCCTCGCGCTCGACGCCCTCCTTGACGGGCTTGGGGGCCTCGTCGACGAGCGCCTTGGCCTCCTTGAGGCCGAGGCCGGTGGCCGCGCGGACGACCTTGATGACCTGGATCTTCTTGTCGCCGGCGCCGGTGAGGACGACGTCGAACGCGGTCTGCTCCTCCTCGGCCTCAGCGGCGTCGCCGCCGCCGCCGGCACCGGCCGGGGCCGCAGCGGCCACGGCGGCCGCGGAGACGCCGAACTCCTCCTCGAGGGCCTTGATGCGCTCGGAGAGCTCGAGCACGGAGATCGACTTGAGCTCCTCGATCCAATCCTGGGTGCTGGTGGCCATGTCTAGTTGTCCTCCTGGGTCTCAGATTCGGTGGAAGTGGTGTCTGCCTCGGCCTCGGCCTCGGCGGCCGGGGCCTCCTCGGCAGGGGCCTCGGCCTCGGCCTCGGCCGGAGCCTCGGCAGCCGGCGCGGGCGCGGGCGCGTCGCCGCCCACGAGGCCCTGGTCGGCGATCGCCTGCAGCTGGCGGGCGAGGCCGCCGATGAGGCCGCCCATCGCCGACGCGAGGCCGGTGAGCGGGGAGGCCACCATGCCCACGAGGCGTCCGTAGAGGACCTCGCGGGAGGGGAGCTGGGCGATCGAGTCGATCTCGTCGGGCGAGAGCTTCGCGCCGTTCATCCAGCCGCCCTTGAACTCCAGCAGCTGGGTGGCCCGGCGGAAGTCGCGCAGCGCCTTGGCGGCCGCCGCGGCGTCGCCGCGCACGAACGTCATCGCCGTCGGGCCCTCGAGCAGCTCCTTGAGCCCCTCGGCGCCCGCCTGTTCGGCGGCCCGCTCGGTCAGCGTGTTCTTGACGATCCGGAAGCTGGCGTCCGCGTCGCGCAGCTTGGTGCGCAGCTCGGCGGCCTGCGGGACGGAGATGCCGCGGTAATCGACCGCGAACACCGCATCCGCTTCCTGGATCTGCCCGGCCACCTCTTCGATGACCGCGGCCTTCTGGTCTCGGTTCAAAAGCTTCCTCCTGTGCCGGACTTACGGATGCCGGCGGTCTTCGGGGGACGTATGAAGTTGGGTGCTACGACTACGGAGTGCTGCTGCGGCCGCGCCCTCGGCGACGTTGTCGTCGGCCTCGATCAGGTCGCGGGTCTTCGACGGGTCCAGCTTGATGCCGGGGCCCATGGTGGAGGCCATCACGATCGTCCGCAGGTACTTGCCCTTCGCGGCCGACGGCTTCGCCCGGATGAGCTCCTCGATGATCGCCTGGTAGTTCTCGAGCAGCTGGCGCTCCTCGAAGGAGGTCTTGCCGAGCGTCATGTGCACGATCGCCGTGCGGTCGGTGCGGTACTCGACCTTGCCGGCCTTGGACTCCTCGACGGCCTTCTTGACGTCCATCGTCACGGTGCCGACCTTCGGGTTGGGCATCTTGCCCTGCGGGCCCAGGATGCGGCCGAGGCGGCCGACGACGGGCATCATGTCCGGCGTCGCGATCGCGACGTCGAAGTCGGTGAAGCCCTCGTCCTGGATGCGCTTGGCGAGATCGTCGGCGCCGACGTAGTCCGCGCCGGCCTCCTCGGCCTCGCGCGCCTTGTCGCCCTTGGCGAAGACGGCGATCTTGACCTCCTTGCCGAGGCCGTGCGGGAGCGCGATCGTGCCGCGCAGCTGCTCGTCCGCGTGGCGGACGTTGAGCCCGGTGCGGATGTGCACCTCGACGGACTCGTCGAACTTCGCGCGCTTGGTCTCCTTGATGAGGCGGACAGCCTCGGCAGGGCCGTACTCGCGCTCGCGGTCGACCTTGCTGCGGGACTCCGTGTATCCCTTGCCGTGCTTGGCCATTACGCCACGACCTCCACGCCCATCGAGCGCGCCGTGCCCTCGATGATCTTCGCCGCCTGGTTGACGTCGTGCGCGTTGAGATCGGCGAGCTTCTTCTCGGCGATCGCGCGCACCTGGTCCTTGGAGATCGTGCCGACCTTGGTCCGGTTGGGCTCGCCCGAGCCCTTCTCGATCCCGATCGCCTGGCGGATCAGCACCGCGGCGGGCGGCGTCTTGGTCACGAACGTGAACGAGCGGTCCTCGTACACGGTGATGACCACGGGGATCGTCGTCCCCGCGTCGCCCTGCGTCTGGGCGTTGAACGCCTTGACGAACTCCATGATGTTGATGCCGTGCTGGCCCAGCGCCGGGCCCACCGGCGGAGCCGGAGATGCCTGGCCGCCAGGGGCCTGCAGCTTGATGGTCGTCAGAACTTTTTTCGCCATGGATTCAGCTTCCTAGATCTTCTTGACCTGGTCGTAGCCCACCTCGACCGGCGTCTCGCGCCCGAAGATGGATACCAGCACCTTGAGCTTGCTCGCGTCCTCGTTGATCTCGGAGATCTCGCCGGAGAAGTCGGACAGCGGGCCGGAGATGACCTTGACGGACTCGCCGATCGAGAACTGCGCGCGGCTCGGGGCGCGGACGGCGACCTCGCGATGGAGGAGGCGGTCGACCTCGGACTGGGTGAGCGGGATGGGCTCGTTGGAGGCGCCGACGAAGCCGGTGACCCCGGGGGTGCCCTTCACGAGCGACCAGGAATCCTCGTTGAGGTCCATGTTGACGAGCACGTAGCCCGGCATCGTGCGCTTCTCGACGGAGACCTTCTGGTTGTCCTTCATCTCCTGGACGGTCTCGGTCGGCACGACGACCTGTCGCACGGCGCGCTGCTGATTGAGCGAGACGACGCGGTGCTCGAGGTTCTGCTTGACCTTGTTCTCGTGACCCGAGTAGGTGTTGACGACGTACCAGCGGAACATTTCTTAGAGGGGAGAGCTTTCGGCTTAGAGGCTTAGAGGATGGCTTCGATCAGGGGCTTCCAGATCGCGTCGAGCAATCCGAGGTAGCCGCCGGCGAGAACCGTGAACCCCAGGGTGACAGCGGTGCCCTGGCCGACCTGCCGGCGGTCCGGCCACTGCACGCGCTTGAGCTCGTCGACGCAGTGCCCGAGGAACCCGATGACGCCGGAGCGGCGCTTGCGCGGGCGGCCGTGGGCGGCGCGCTCCGCGGCCCCCGGGCGGGCGGTCGGGACGAGATCGCCCTCGACCTCGTCGGCCGCGCCCTCGACCTCGACCTCGTCGGCCGCGCTCTCGTCGTAGCCGACCGGACCGGCCTCGGCCATGTGGGCCTCTTCGACGTGCGGCATCCCGTGCTTGGTGGGCTCGGGCGGCGCGGTGTTGCCCAGGCCGGCGTCGTCCGCATCGGCCTGGTCGAGCCCGATGTCGCGCGCGTTCGTGCTCGCCGAACCGGCCGCGGGGCCTCCGGCCCCGGGCTGGCGCTTGGCGCGGCGCTGCTTTGCGCGCTGACGATCACGAGCCACGACGAATGCTCCCTAACGGGTCTCGCGGTGGCCCGTGTGCCTCCGGCACCAGCGGCAGTACTTGCGCAGGCTGATGCGGTCCGGGTTGTTGCGCTTGGACTTGTTGGTCTGATAGTTCCGGCGCTTGCACTCCTCGCAGGCGAGGGTCACAGCGATCCGGACGTCTCCGCGGGCCATCTGACGGCGTGCTCCGAGAGTCGTGAGTTGGCGCCGGGCAAAGGAAAACCCCGCACCGGCGCGAGGTCGAACCCACAGGATAGCGCGGTGGGCGCGTCTACCGCACGTACAACGGGAGCCTTCGTGCGCGGCGCTCCCACTGGCGCGGCTTGTCGGTGCGGAAGGCCTTGACGGCCGCCTGCGCCTCGGGCTGCTCGGGGTTCAGGCGCAGCGCGACCGCCGCCGCCGGCCGAGGGTCCTCCCTCGCGGCGCCCTGCACGAGCGCCAGCGCGTAGCGGTACTCCCAGTTGTCCGGGTCGCGCTTGACCGCCGCCTGGGCCGCGTCGACGGCCAGCTTCGGCTGGCCCAGCTTGACGTTGCAGTACGCGATCAGCTCCCACGGGTCCGCTCGCACGCCGACGGCGGACAGCGAGTCCAGCGCGGCGTCGATGGCCGTGCGGCAGTCGCCACGCTGGAAGGCGACCCCGGCGTCTGCGAGCCGCACCTGCGAGCGCCAGAGCGTCGCGGGTGAGATCGCCAGCAGCAGCAACCCGAGCGCAGCCACCAGCCGCAGCAGCCGCGGGAACGGGCGCCGCCTCGTCGCTCCCGGCGGCCGCGCCAGAGCGAGCCCCACGAGGCCGAACAGCCACACGGAGACCGCGGTCAGCTCCCAGTCCCAGTCCACCCCGGCGTGCACCATCCAGCCCGCCAGTGCCGCCAGGACCGCAGCAGCCGCGGGTCGATCTCGCCCACGCACGCGCGCGAGGAGGCCGACGACCATCGCGCCGAGCGCGACGATCAGGAGGGCGAGCCCGATCAGCCCCAGCTCCCCGAGGGTCTCGATGTAGAGCGAGTGCGCGTCGAGCACCTGGAAGTCCGACTCGCGCTCTTGGTTCCACTCATTCTGGAACGTGCCGGCCCCGGTGCCCTTGACGCGATCGCCGCGCCACGAGTCCAGCGCCACCTTCCAGTGATCGACGCGGCCGTTGCTCGTGATCACGGTCAGGCGGTCGCGCTGATCGGTGCTGGCCTGCGGCTCTGGCGAGGCGTTCAGGAAGACGTCGACCTGCCGGTCGGCCCATGCGGGCGCGCCCGCCGCGAGCGCCGACGACGACCGCCACGATGACGGCGGCCACGACCGCGCCCACGCGCGCCACGAGCGGAAGGCGGCCCGGCCCCGGCACGCGCGCGATCCCGCGGTCCAGGAGCAGCGCGACGCGCCCGCGCGACCACCGCGACGGCGATGGCCAGCACGATCGCCGTCGCGACGTCCCGCCCTTGCGCGAGGGCGGCGGCGGTGTCGAAGCGCGCGTTGTCCACGAGCAGGTCTGCGTCGTAGGCCTTGACGACCGCGTAGGCGGTCGTCGGGACGATCGCCAGCAGGGCACCGGGGGTGGCGCGCGAGAAGCCGAGCACCAGATACACCGCGAGGGCGAACGCCGAGGCGAAGATCCCGCCGCGGGAGAGCGTGAGGTAGACCGTGCACGCGGCCAGCGGCGGCAGCGCGGCGGCCAGCACGCGGACCGGCCACGGCTCGCGGTCCGACGCCGAGAGATGCAGACCGAGGATCCCGCCGATGCCGGCGAGGATCGCGAGACCGTTCCAGTAGGTGAGCGGGTAGTCAAGGCGCCCGAAGCCGCTCCCCTCGTTGGCGTAGATGTCCGGTCGCAGGCGGGTGATCAGGGCGACCACGCAGACCACGGCGATCGCGAGCGCCGCGCCGCGCAGCGCCCACGACAGGCGGGTCTCCCGCGGCGCCAGCGCGCCGCAGAGGACCAGCACGAGCAGGTAGGCGAGCAGGCGGTCGAACTCCACGAGCGCCCGGCCGGGGGCGTTCGACCAGTCGGCCGAGAGCAGCATCCAGGTACCGAGCAGCGCGAGCGCGCCCGCGGCGACGGCCGTCCAGACGCTGAGGCCCTCGAACGGGCGCTCGACAGCGGCGACCCGGATCGCCAGCGCGACCGCCGCCACGGCCGCGAGCGGCGCCCACGAGCCCGGGAAGAATCCGCCGGCCTGGAAGGCGAGCAGGACGACGCAGGCCCCCGGGATCACGGCCGGCAGGACGGTGGCCGTCGACCGGACCCGATCCATCGCGCGAGATCCTAGGACGGCGCTCAGCCCTGCAGCAGCTTCAGGTCGGCGTCGACCATCAGGCGGATCAGCGCCTCGAACTCGGTGTCCGGGCGCCATCCGAGCTGGCGCTCGGCCTTTGTGTAGTCGCCCACGAGCAGGTCGACCTCGGCAGGACGCTTGAGCGAGTCGTCGATGCTCACGTGCTCCTCCCATGGCAGGCCGGCCTGGTCGAACGCGATCTCGACGCAGCGACGGACGGTGTTCGTCTCCCCCGTGGCGATCACGAAGTCGTCAGCCTCGTCCTGCTGGAGCATCAGCCACATCGCCTCGACATAGTCCTTGGCGTAGCCCCAATCACGCTTGGCGTCGAGGTTGCCCAGTTGCAGCCGGTCGGCCTTACCGAGCTTGATCGCCGCGGCGTGCCAGGTGATCTTGCGGGTCACGAACTCCAGCCCGCGGCGCGGGGACTCGTGGTTGAAGAGGATTCCCGAGCAGGCGAACAAGTCGTAGGACTCGCGGTAGTTGACCGTGATGTGGTGGCCGTAGGCCTTGGCCACGCCGTAGGGCGAGCGCGGGTAGAACGGCGTCGTCTCGGTCTGCGGCGTCTCGAGCACTTTGCCGAACATCTCGCTCGAGGAGGCCTGGTAGAAGCGGGTCTCGGGGCAGGCCTCGCGCACGGCCTCGAGCAGGCGCGTGACGCCGACGCCGGTGAACTCCGCCGTCAGCGTGGGCTGGATCCATGAGACCGCCACGAAGGACATGGCGGCGAGGTTGTAGACCTCGTCCGGGTCTGAGGCGCGCAAGGTGTCCACGAGGCTGCGATGGTCGAGCAGATCGCCCTGGTGGAGGGTGATGCGGTCGCGGAGATGCTCGATGCGCTCGAACTTCTCCGTCGAGGCCCGGCGGACCATGCCGTGGACCTCGTAGCCCTTCTCGAGGAGCAGTTCGGCGAGGTAGGAGCCGTCCTGGCCGGTGATCCCTGTGATCAATGCACGCTTCATGAAGCAGCGCAGGATGACAAATTCCAGTCATGGCTCCCGAGCTTCCCGCCCTCGACGGCGTCCGGCACTCCCACCACGACCTCGGCACCGGCGTGCGCGTGCACGTCGCCGAGACGGGCCCGGCGGACGCCCCGCCGGTCCTGCTGCTGCACGGCTGGCCGCAGCACTTCCTGATCTGGCGCGGCGTATGGCCGGCGCTGGCGGGTGAGTACCGCATGGTGATGCCCGACCTGCGCGGGCACGGCTGGAGCGGCTGGCCGATCGACGGCGACTTCCGCAAGGCGCGGCTGGTCGACGACACGGTCGCGCTGATGGACGTGCTCGCCATCCCCCGAGCGCACGTGATCGGGCACGACTGGGGCGCGTGGACAGGGATGCTGCCTCGGGCTCGAGCACGCCGAGCGGGTCCGGACGCTGCTCGCACTGAGCATCGTGCATCCGTGGCAGCCGACCTCGCTGGCGGTCCGCAACGCCTGGCGGGTGGCGTACCAGATCCCGTTGGCCACGCCACTGGCCGGCGAGCGGCTCGTGCGCACGGAAGGGTTCATCCGGCGCGTCATCCGCTCGGGCTGGCGCGACCGGGCGACCTGGGACGAGGAGGCCTCGCGCTCCTACGAGGAGGCGATGCGCACCCCGGAGGGCGCGCGCGCGAGCCACCGCCTGTATCGCAGCTTCCTGCTCTCCGAGTTCCCGCGGGACTTCGTCGGGCGCCAGTTCGCGGACGGTCGGTTCGCGATGCCGGCGCGTCTGCTGATCGGCGAGCACGACCCGCTCGGCGCGCAGCTCGTCAAGGGCTTCGAGCGCCACGGCGCCGACGCCGACTGGGAGATCGTCCCCGACGCCGGCCACTTCTTGCCTGAGGAGCGCCCGGCCGTGGTGGCCGAGCGCGCGCGGGCACTGCTCGCCGCCGCTGCTTAGGCGGCGGCGGGCTCGCTGCGCTCGCGGGCGGCCTGGCGGCTCATCGGACGCTTGCCCCAGCGCGCGGCCTCCGCGTAGTCGATCAGGTTCCCGAAGCAGTCGGCGAGCCTCGGCGCCCGGATGCCGGCCGGCTCGAGCAGCGAGCGGGCGCGCTCGTCGTCGAAGACGACCTTCATGTCGAAGTACGGCACGTACACCTCGCCGTCGGCCAGCGCGGTCGGCTCGCCGGGCTCCACGAGCTCGGGGCGCGGGATGCCGAAGCGCTCCGATCCCAGCGCGATCAGCTCCTCCACCGTCGGGGCGTCGGAGCCCGCGACGAGGTTGAAGACGCCGGACTCCGCGCGGTCGAGCAGGTAGACGATGCCGTCGGCCACGTAGTCGACCGGGACGACGTCGACCCGGCCGTGCGCGAGCGCCGGCACGGTGTCGAACAAGCCACGCGAGAACGCCCGCAGCGGCCAGTACAGGACGTTGAACGTCGGGGTCCAGCCCGAGTCGGACTCCCCCATGACGATGCTCGGCCGCACGACGGCGGGCGAGAGGTCGTCGGCCGCGGCGACGATCTGCTCGGCCTCCCACTTGGTCTGCTCGTAGGTGTTGCGGAACTCCTGCCCCGCCACGAGCTGGCCCTCGCCGAACGTGCCGGGATAGGCGCCCGAGACGTACGCGGTCGAGACGTGCAGGAAGCGGTCGAGGCGCCCGAGCGCCTTCGCCTCGCGGGCGAAGCCGATCACCTCGCGCGTGCCCTCGACGTTGATCTGCCGCGCCTCCTCGAGCGGGAGGTCGAACGAGATCGAGGCCGCGCAGTGCAGCACGGCGCCGACCTCCTCGGCGAGCGCGGCGCGCTCGCCGTTCTCCAGGCCCAGCCCGGGCGTCGTGAGGTCGCCGGCGACGGCCCGGACGCGCCCGCGGTAGGGCGCGGGGTCCTCCCACAGCGTCTCCAGCACGCCGTCGAGGCGCGCCTCGGCGGCGGGCGTGTTCGCCGCGCGCACGAGGCAGACGACGTCGCGATCGCCGCCCTCGAGCAGCCGGGCGAGCACCTCCATGCCGAGGAAGCCGGTGGCGCCCGTCATGAACACGGGGGGCGTCATGCCGACGCCCCCGCGGTCTCGGTCTCGGGCTCGCGCTCGGCGGCGGTCGCGCCGTCGGGCACGAGCGCCGTGCCCATCGCGTGGAAGCCGCCGTCGACGTGCAGGACCTCGCCGGTGACCCCTCGCGCGAGGTCGCTGAGCAGGAACAGCACGGCGCCGGCGACCGGCGCCGGGTCCTCGACGTCCCAGCCAAGCGGCGCCTGGCGCTGCCACGCCGCGGCGAGCTCGCTGAAGCCGGGGATGCCGCGCGCGGCCAGCGTGCCCAGCGGCCCCGCGGAGACGAGGTTCACGCGCACGCCGCGCGGGCCGAGGTCGCGGGCGAGGTAGCGGTTGACCGCCTCCAGCGCCGCCTTGGCCACGCCCATCCAGTCGTAGACCGGCCACGCGACCTGCGCGTCGAAGTCCATGCCGACGATGGCCGCGCCGTCCTCGGGATAGAGGTCCTCGAGCGCGGCGGCGAGCGCCTTGAACGAGTACGCGCTCGTCTGGAACGCCGTCACGGCGCTCTCCGGCGGGGTGGTCAGGAAGCGGCCGCCGAGCGCGTCCTCGGGCGCGAAGGCGATGGCGTGCAGGACGCCGTCGACGCGGCCCCAGCGCTCGCGCAGCTCGTCGGCGAGCGCCGTGAGCTGCTCGGGCTCGTTGACGTCGAGCTCGAGCACGTCGGGCGGCTCGGGCAGCCGGGCGGCGGAGCGCTCGGTCATGCGCTTGGCGCGGCCGAAGCCGGTGAGCACGATCTCCGCGCCGGCGAGCTGCGCCTGGCGCGCGACCTCGAACGCGATCGACTCGCGGTTGATGACGCCCGTGATGACGAGCTTCTTGCCGTCGAGAAGGCCCATCACAGCGGGATCGGGACGAAGCCGTTGACGGCGTACGCGTCGTCGAGCTCGGCGGCGGCGCCGTCGCGGCGCCACAGCACGTCGACGCGCGCACGGGTGACCACGCGCTCGTCCTGGTTGACGACGTTCCAGGCGAAGCCGACCAGCCCGGCCTCCTCGCCCACCTCTGACGGTCTCCAGCACCTTGCCGGTCACGCGCAGCGTGTCGCCGATGCTGACGGGGCGCTTGAAGACGACGTCGCCGACGCGCCGCAGCGCGACCACGCGCTCGGGGTCGAACGGGACGAGCCCGCCGGCCAGCGAGAGGACGAAGAGCCCGTGGGCGATGCGCTCGCCGAACGCGGACTCCGCCGCCCAGACGGCGTCGGTGTGCTGCGGGTGCCAGTCGCCGGTGAGCGACGCGAAGCCGACGACGTCGGCCTCCGTGACGGTGCGCCCGCGGGTGGCGAAGGCCTGTCCGGCCTCCAGCTCCTCGAATGGACAGCTCCAGTTCAGGCTCATAGGGGGATGTTCCTCACTCCCTGTGTCGGGGACGCGATGGCATCCAAGGTGGTCAGGGCCTCGCCGAGCCGGCGGCGGGTGTCCGACGGAGGGATGACCTCGTCGACGTAGCCCTCCGCGGCGGCGATGCCCGAGGTCAGGTGCTCGGTCGTGTACTGCTCGGCGAACTCGTTGCGGACGGCCTCCGGGTCGTCGGCGGCGGCGATGTCGCGCCGGTTGACGATCCCGACGGCCTGCTTGGCGCCCATCACGCCGAGCGTCGCGCGCGGCCAGGCGAACACGTAGTCCGCGCCGAGGTCGCGCGAGTTCATGGCGATGAACGCGCCGCCGAACGCCTTGCGCAGCACCACGGTCACCTTCGGCACGGAGGCCTCGGAGAACGCGTGCACGAGCTTGGCGCCGTGACGGATCACGCCGCCCTGCTCCTGCTTGGTGCCGGGCATGAAGCCGGGCGTGTCGACGAGCACGATGAGCGGCAGGCCGAACGCGTTGCAGGTGCGCACGAAGCGCGCGGCCTTGGAGGCCGACTCGGCGTCGAGCACGCCGCCCAGGTACTTCGGCTGGTTGGCGATCGACGCCGACGCTGCGGCCGTCGAGCCGGGCGAAGCCGGTGACGATGTTGCGCGCCCAGCGCTCGCCGTACTCGAGCATGCGCCCGCCGTCGACGATCCCGCGGATCACGTCGCGCACGTCGTAGACCTTGCGCTCGTCCTCCGGGACGGGGTCGCCGGCGTCGTAGCCGACGGGGTCGGAGGAGCGCCAGCGCGGCGCGCGCTCGTTGTCCGAGCTGGGCAGGTGGTCGATCAGGTCGCGCACGAGCAGCGCGGCGTCGGAGTCGTCCTTGGCGACGAAGTGCGCCACGCCGTTGCTCTCGTGGACCTTGTAGCCGCCGAGGTCGTCGGCGCTGACGTCCTCGCCCATGACGTCGCGGACGACGGCCGGGCCGGTCAGGAACATGTTCCCGCGCTTGGTCATGACGACGAAGTCGGTCAGGGCGGGCGAGTAGGAGCCGCCGCCGGCCGATGCGCCGCAGATCACGGAGATCTGCGGGATCTTGCCGCTCAGGCGGACGTGCTCCTGGAAGATCCGGGCGTAGCCGGCGAGCGCGGCGAGGCCCTCCTGCATGCGGGCGCCGCCGGACTCGATGAAGCCCACGACGGGCGCGCCGGCGCGGCCGGCGAGCCGCAGCACGCGCACGATCGAGTCGGCGTGCTGCTCGCCGAGCGAGCCGCCGAGGTAGGACGGGTCCTGCGCGTAGCAGAAGACGGGGCGGCCGTCGACGCGCCCGGCGCCGGCGATCACGCCGTCGCCGGCGCGCGACTTCTCCCCCATGCGGCGCGACCGCACGTCGCTGCGCAGCAGCGTCAGCGAGCCGCGGTCGCAGAGCGCCTCGAGGCGCTCGATCGGACTCAGCTTGTCGGTGGTCTCGAGCTGGACTGTCATGGGGCCTCCAGGCACAGGACGGCGTTGTGGCCGCCGAAGCCGAACGCGTTCGAGAGCGCGACGGCGGGGTGGCCGTTGACGTCGAGCGTGCGTGCCTCGTTGGGGACGTAGTCGAGATCGAGTCCCTCGTCGGGCTGCTCGTAGTTGAGCGTCGGCGGGGCGACGCGGTCGCGCATCGCCAGCAGCGTCGCGACGGCCTCCACGGCGCCGGCGGCGCCGAGCAGGTGCCCGATCGAGCTCTTCAGCGAGCTGACCGGGACGTCGTCGCCGAGCACGTCCTTGATGGCGACGGTCTCCGCGCGGTCGTTGAGCGGGGTCGAGGTGCCGTGCGCGTTGACGTACACGACGTCCTGCGGGCCGTAGCCCGCGTCCTCGAGCGCGCGCTTCATCGCCTGCACGGCGCCGGCGCCGTCCGGGCGCGGGGCGGTCAGGTGGTGGGCGTCCGAGGTCGCGCCGTAGCCGGCGATCCGGCCGAGGATGGTGGCGCCGCGCGCGCGGGCCTTCTCGCCGTCCTCGAGGATCAGCACGGCGCCGCCCTCGCCCATCACGAAGCCGTCGCGCTGCGGCGTCGAACGGGCGCGAGATGCCCTTCTCCGACAGCGCGTCGAGCGCCGCGAAGGCGGCGGTGGCGAGCGGGGTCAGGGCGGCCTCCGAGCCGCCGGTGACGACCGCGTCGGCGTCGCCGGTCTGGATCATGCGGGCGGCGGCGCCGATCGAGTGCGCGCCCGCGGCGCAGGCGCTCAGGATCGAGTAGGACTGGCCGCGGATCCCGTGGCGCATGGCCACGGCGCCGGCGGCGGCGTTGCCCATCATCAGCGGGACGGCGAGCGGGGAGACGGAGCGCGGCGCCCTTCTCGAGCAGGATCTCCTTGCCGTGCTCCAGCGTGCCGATGCCGCCGATGCCGGTGCCGATCAGGCAGCCGATGCGGTCGGCGTCGTAAGGCAGCTCCTCGTCCCAGCCGGCCTCGCGCAGCGCCTCGTCGGAGGAGACGAGCGCGAACTGCGTGAAGCGGTCGGCGCGGCGCACCTCCTTCTTGGAGAGGTGCTCGGTGGGGTCGAACTCGTGTGCAGCGGCCGACGCCGTCCTCGATGCCCGACACGCCGGCGCGCCAGCGCTCGTAGAGCGTGCGCGCACCGACGCCCAGCGGCGTGACGGCGCCGATTCCGGTGACGACGACCTCGCGATTCATCCGGCCCGGTTCACCACCAGGTCGATCGCGTCGCCGACGGTCTTGATCTTCGCGACGTCGTCGCCCTTGAGCTGGACGCCGTGCTCGTCCTCGATGATCTGCGAGAGCTCGGCGAGGTCGAGCGAGTCGACGTCGAGCTCCTCGAAGGTGGAATCGCGGGTGATCTCGGACTCCTCGACGCCGAACTGCGGCAGCGCCTCGAAGACGGTCTTCTCGACGGCCTCGGGGGTGGTGGCGGTGGCCATGGGGTTCCTCTCCTTGATTGCTGTTGGGGTGATCAGGCGGACATGCCGCCGTCGACGAACAAGGTCGTGCCGGTCACGTAGCCGGCGTCGTCGGAGGCCAGGAAGCGCACGGCGGCGGCGACCTCCTCCGGGGTGCCCGCGCGGCGGGCGGGGACGGCCTCCTTGACGGCGTCGGGGACGTCCTTGGTCATGTCGGTCTCGATGAAGCCGGGGGCGACGGCGTTGACCGTCACGCCGCGCTTGGCGACCTCGTGCGGCGATCGTCTTGGTCATGCCGATCAGCCCGGCCTTGGCGGCCGCGTAGTTGGCCTGGCCGGCGTTGGCGCGCGGGCCGACGACGGAGGCGACGTTGATGATGCGCCCGTAGCGGGCCTTGATCATCGGCCGCATCGCGCTGCGGGTCATGCGGAACGCGGCGGTCAGGTTGGTCTGCAGCACGCGTGTCCCAGGCCTCGTCGTCCATCTGGATCGCGAGCCCGTCGGCGGTGACGCCGGCGTTGTTGACGAGCGCGAGCACCGGGGCGCCGAGCTGCTCCTCGGCCTGCTCGAAGAGCTCCGTCGGGCGCGCCGTTGGCGACGTCGCCCTGGAGCGCGACGGCCTTGCCGCCGCCCTGCTCGATCGCCTCGACGGTGCGCTTGGCGCCGTCCTCGTCGGAGCGGTAGTTGACCGCGACGGCCCAGCCGTCGGCGGCCAGCGCCTGCGCGATCGCGGAGCCGATGCCCTTGCGAGGCGCCGGTGACGAGCGCGACTGCGGTGTCGGGGCGGTGGCTCATGCGATCCCCCATTCGACGATGCCGGCGCCCCAGGTGAAGCCCGCGCCGATGGCGGCGACGAGCACCTTCTGGCCGGGGCGAAGGCGGTTGTCCTCGCGCAGCAGGCTCAGCGTGAGCGGGATCGAGGCCGCGCTCGTGTTGGCCATGTGCGCGACGTAGTCGGCGACCTTGGCCGGCTCGAGGTCGAGCCGCTCGCCGACCGCGCGGATGATGCGGCCGTTGGCCTGGTGGTAGACGAAGAGGTCGACGTCGTCGAGCTCCAGGCCGGCGCGCGCGACGGCGGCGACGGTCGCCTCGCGTCAGGCGCTTGACGGCCGTCTGGTAGGTCGAGTGGCCGTCCATGCGGATCACGCGGTCCTCGTAGGAGCAGGTGATCGCGGGGCCGAGGCGAGCCGTCGGCGGCGAGCATGATCGGGCCGATCGCGCCCGCGCCGTCGGCGCCGAGCACGACCGCGCCGGCGCCGTCGCCGAACAGGTGCGCGGTCTTCGGGTCGTCGAAGTCGAGCAGCCGGGTCAGCGCCTCGGCGCCGATCACGAGGATGCGGTCGGCGCGGCCGGTCTCGATCTGGCCGGCGGCCATCCGCAGCGCGGCGAGGAAGCCGGAGCAGGCGGCGCCGATGTCCATCGCGCCGGCGCGCTCGGCGCCGAGCTCGTGCGCGACGAGCGGCGCGGTGTTGGGCGTGATCTCGTCCTGGCTCATCGTCGCGACGAGCACGAGGTCGATGTCGTAGGGCTCGACGCCGGCGTCGTTGAGCGCGCGGCGGGCGGCCCAGGTGGCCATGTCGCTCAGGCGCTCGGTCGGGGCGGCGCGGCGGCGCGTGTGCACGCCGGTGCGCTTGACGATCCACGCGTCGTCGACGCCGAGGCGGCCGGCGAGCGCGGAGTTCGGCACGACCTCGGCCGGGCTCCAGTGGCCCAGGCCGATGATGCTGGCGGTGCGCTGCGGCGCGAAGCGTGGGGCCGTTGCGCGTCGCCTCGCGGGCGATCGTGCGCAGGTCGGGCGGGAGCGTGGCGCTATGCATTGGCGGGCTCCAAGCTGGGGGTCTCGACCTTCGGGCCGTCGGTGAGGATGCGCTTGCCGAGGCGCGCGAGCACCTTGCCGGGGCCGACCTCGACGTAAGCGGGTGCAGCCGGCCTCGTGCAGGGCGAGCATCGTCTCGCGCCAGCGGACCGGGCTGGTCAGCGCGGCGGCGAGCTCGGCGCGGACGTCGGTGAACGGCTCGGTGGTCGCGCAGCGAGACGACGGGGAAGCGGGGCTCGCCGAGCTCGATCGTCCGCGAGCGCCTCGCGGAACGGCTCGACGGCCGGCTCCATCAGCGGCGAGTGGAACGCGCCGGCGACGTTGAGCTTGAGCGCGCGGCGGCCGTGGTCGCGGGCGTCCTCCTCGGCGAGCGCGAGCGCGTCGCGGGCGCCGGAGAGCACGACCTGGCCGGGGGCGTTGTCGTTGGCGACGGTGACGCCGGCGTGCTCGGCGATCTCGCGCGCCTCCTCCTCGGTGGCGCCGACGAGCGCGAGCATCGAGCCCGTGTCGTCGGCCTCGGCCATCAGCTTGCCGCGCAGGACGACGAGCTCGAGCGCGTCGTCGCGGTCGAGCACGCCGGCGGCGGCCAGCGCGGCCAGCTCGCCGAGGCTGTGGCCCGGCGGCGACGCCGGGCTCCAGCCCGAGCGCGTCGTAGGCGGTGATGCTCGCGCAGAAGATCGCGGGCTGGGCGAAGCGGGTGCTCTCCTCGACGCGGGGGAACGGGTCCTCCCCCACGAGCTCGGTGACGCGCTCGAGGAGGTCGGGGGCGAGACGGGCGACGTGGTCGCGCATCTCGGGGGTCTGGCTGCCCTGGCCGGGGAAGAGCACGGCCGGCGCCTGGGTGTCGGTGACGAAGCTCACGCCCAGCACCCTGGGGACCTCGCACGCGACTTCGGTGAGTTGCAGGGTGCCAACCCCCCGAGTGGGGGGTCAGCCGGTACGCGATGGGGGGTGTCCGGGCTCGCCGGCCGGGGCGTGTGCGGCCGAGTCAACGGCTCTGGGTGGGGAGGTGGCGTAGGCGACGGACGTCGATCGACGTGCGGCGATCCGTCGCACAGAGACGTCGATCGGGCAGCGATCGACGTGACGGCGATACGACCGTCGATCACCGGGTCGAGCCGATCGAGTGTGCACGCGTAGCGGCACCCTCGCTCCCCTACCCAGCCGCGTTGACGTTCGCTACGAGATCAGGCCGATGCGCTGGGCCTTCTGGACCGCCTCGGCGCGGTTGCGGGCGCCGAGCTTGCGATACAGCGAGGAGGTGTGCTCCTTGACCGTGTGCGGCGAGAGGAAGAGCCGCTCGGCGATCTCGCGGTTGGTGGCGCCGGAGGCGACGGCCTCGAGGACCTCGCGCTCGCGCTCGGTCAGGGGCGGGCCGGCGGGCGCCTCGTGCGGCTTGAAGACCGTCATGCCGAGCCCGACCATGCGGACCGCGCCGGCGATGTCGGCGGCGGGCCAGTCCTTGGAGATGAAGCCGGCGGCGCCGGCGGCGCGCGCGGCGGTAGGGCGAGATCCGGCCGGCGCCGGAGATCATCAGGACGTTCGGCGGCGGGACGAGCTCGCGCAGGCGCTCGCAGATCGTCGGCGCCGGACTCCTGGCCGACGAACAGGTCCACGAGCGCGACGTGCGGCTCGTAGCGCTTGGCCATCGCCATGCGCCTCCTCGGTGTTGCGCGCGCTCAGGCAGCGCTCCACCCAGGGCTGCTCGCCGAGCATCAGCCGCAGGCCCCAGTGCACGACCTCGTGGTCGTCGACGACGAGCACGCGCAGGCGGCGCTCGTTCGAGCCGCCGACCGGTCGCCAGGCGGGCCGGGTTGACGTCGGGCGCGCTCACACCGGCACCGCCATCCGCACGCGCCAGGTGCCCGGCTCGCGCTCGCCGAACTCGACGATGCCGCCGGCCTGCAGCGCCTCGAGCGCGGCGAGCTTGAGGCCCATGCCGGTCGTCTTCGGCCGCCCGCCGACGCCGTCGTTGCAGACGTCGAGGAACGAGCGTGTCGTCGTCGCGCTCCAGCGACACCTCGACCTTGCGTCGGCCGCGCGTGCTTGTGCGCGTTGCGGACGGCCTCGGCGAGGACGGACTGGGCGAGCGGCTCGAGCGCCTTGGGCACGCTCACACGCTCGGACCCGCGCCTGAGCACGAGGTGAAGATCCGGGTGCTCGCGGCGCAGGCGCTCGACCTCCTCGAGCAGCGTCGTCTGCGTCTCGGGCGCGATGCGGCCCAGCGGGCGCTGCAGCGCCCGGCGCAGGTCGACGAGCGCGGCCTGCAGCTCGGCGGCGATCCGCTCGCGCGCCTCGGGCGTCAGCTCGGCCGAGGACGAGAACACGAGCTGCACGCCGAACAGCCGCTGGATCACGCTCTCGTGCACGTCGCGCGCGAGGTCGATCCGCTCCTGCAGCTGGCGCGCGCGGGCGCCCGCGGTGGTCGCGACGCGCGCGAGCGTGGCGAGCGCGGCGGTCTTGCCGAGCGTCCACAGCAGGTAGCGCTCCTCGTCGGACAGCGGCCCGGGCCGGCTCGAGTCCGACAGGATCACGCCGAACCAGCGGCCGGCGGCGGCGAGCGGCGTGCAGACGAGGTTGGACTCGCGCACCAGCTCGCGGAACTCCTCCGGGCACCTCGTCGGCGATGTCGCCGGTCGACCTCGATCACGCGGTCCTCCTCGAGCGACTGGCGCGCGACGGGCGCCGACTCGACGGTGACGTGCGCGTCGGCGAACGCGTCGAGGTCGATCCCGTAGGCGCCCGCGGCGCGCACGCGGCGGCGGACCTCGTCGTAGCGGAAGATCACCGCGCGGTCCATCGAGGTCAGCGCGCAGGTCGCCTCGCAGAGCCGGCTGTAGAAGGCGTCGGAGGACGCGTCGTCCTCGACCTGCGACGAGCAGCTCGACGAACATGTCGAGCGCGTCGATGCGCACCGCGGGCCGCCTGCGTCCATCGTGTGGGGGTCCACTCCCTCCATCCTCCCGGCACATACTTGCTGTACACCGGAACCGGGGGCGGCTACGCGTCCATTGCCCCTCGCGCGCGGGGTTCTGGAGAGCATGCCGCCGCGGTGGAGGGGAAGCCGATCGAGCAGGTCCGCGCGATGTGGGCCGCGTACGCCCGCGGCGGCGTCGAGGCGATGCACGCCGCGTCGGCGAGCACGGTCGTCGAGTGGGTCCCGCTCGGCGCGCGACGAGCCCGTGTCCGCCCGAGCAGTTCTGGGGCGAGTGGGGCCGCCGCGCAGACCGAGCAGCGTCTCGGTCACCGTGCACTCGCTTCGAGGAGCACGGCCCGTGCGTGCTCGCCCACGGCAGCCTGCGCACGTTCCGCGAGGGCGGCTTCGCCGACGTGCAGCCGAGCTGGGTCTACTTCTTCCGCGACGGGGCGCTGGTGCGCGGCGGCGGGCTACGCGACGCGCGAGGAGGCGCTCGAGGCGATCGGCCGCTACCGGGCGGGGACTGACTCACCGGACCCGCACCGTCCGCCGGGCCGGCGCGCGCTGGAGGTTGCCCGCCGCGTCACGGGCGCGCACCTGCAGCGAGTAGCTCCCGCGCGGGAGCGGGCGTGCGGAGTCCAGGCTCCAGCTCGCGGTGCCCTTCGCCTTCAGCCACACGGGCTTCGAGCACTTGCGCGCGCGCCGTGAGCCGGCCGCCGCGGGCCACGAAGCGGCACTTGCGCCGGCCCGCCGCGCGGGCGATCGCGACCTCGACCCGCGCGACGCGGCCCGCTACGGAGATCGCGGCCGCGCAGCCGGCGTCGCTCGCCCGCCCGCGCAGGTGCAGCCGGCGGCGCTGGGCGCGCGCCCGGGCGATGGTGGCCCGCGGCGCCGCGCGATCCGCGCACGTGCTCGGCGGGCCGGCGGCGCCGCCGGGCGTGCCGCCGTCGGACGCCGGTGACGCGGTCGGCGTCGGCTGGACCGCGGGCGCGGGCGTGACCTCGAAGCCGTCGAGCAGCGCGGCGTGCTCCGCGCCGGTCGTGACCTCGAGGTCGCGGAAGCCGAGCGGCGCGCCCGCCGCGATCTCCAGCCGCACGACGGCCGAGGTCGGGCGTGCTCACCGCGGTCGAGAGCACCCGCACGCCGCTCCCGCTGATCGAGGCGACCGACGTGCCGGCCTCGAACGCCGTGCCGGCGCCGGTGAGCGCGACGTCGACGGTCGACGCCGCGCGCGCCCGAGCGCGGGGACGCGCTGAGGAGTCGTGCGACGGGCGGCGGCGCGGCCACGACCAGGAACGGCCCCGGCACGGACTCGGCGGCGGTCTCGGCGCCGGTCTGCACCGTCACGTCGCGGAAGTCGGCCTTCGCATCGGGCGCGACGGTGACGTCGGCCCCGCCGACGTCGGCGACGTCACCGTCAGCCCGTTGACGGTCACTCCGTCGCCGAAGCCGGCGACGCTGGTCCCCGCGGCGAAGTGCGTCAGCGCTGCCGAGATCGTCACGTTGCGCCGCGTGCCGGCCGCGACCGCCGACGGCGTGACGGAGAGGACGGTCGGACCGGCCGGAGGCGCCGACCACCTGGACTGCGCCGATGCCCTTCGCCGCCTCGATCGAGCCGTCGCCGCGGTCGGTGGAGACCGTCACGTCGCGGAACCCGGTCGCGGCGTCCGGCGCCACCGCGAGCCGCACGATCATGCGCGTCGGCGACAGGACGTTCACCGCGGTGACCGACACCCCGCTCCCGGCGACGGCGACGGTGCTCCCGGCCCGGAAGCCCGTGCGCGCCCGGTCAGCTCGACGTCGAGCGCGGCGCCCTGCGGCACCGCCGCCGGGTCGACCGCCGCGACGGTCGGGCGCACCGCCGAGATGCCGAGGTTGGCGAGCGTGTCGGAGTAGCGCTCGAGCGCTGCGGCGACGCCCGACTTCACGCCGGGCTGGAAGCTGAACAGCCCGCCGGTGAACAGGCTCTCCTCGCCGAACGTGCGGATCGACGATCTCGACCCCGAGCGCGTCGACGGGCTTCGCCTCGTCCGGGTTCGCGCCGGGCGTCCCGCCGGCGCCGAGGGTCGCCGCGCGCCGTGCGTGCCGCGGGCGGGTTCTGCTCCGGCGGGCAGCTCCCGGAGAGCATCACGTGCAGCTGCGCGCCCTTTGACGCGTAGAGGGCGTCGACGGCCTCGTGCGACGGGCCGCTGCGCAGGGCGTCGGCGTCCGTGACGAGTATCGCTCGACCCGCCCGCGCCGAGCAGGCGGCCCGCCGTCATCGCCGCGCGCGTTGGAGCCCTCCGGGCAGTCGGGCGTGCCATGGGTGGTCAGGCCGGCGATCACGTCGTGGAGCCGGTCCGGGTCGCGGCTGACGAGGTCCACGTTGGCGTGGTCGTCGAACGTCACGATCGCCACCTCGGGGAACTCGCCCGGGGCGAGGTCGAGCGCGGAGATCATCGCCCTCCAGGCCCGTCTTGATGGCGCCGATCTCGGGGCCCATGCTGCGCGTGACGTCGACCACCAGCGCGAGCGACGCGGCGCTCGACCTTCAGGTCGGCGGTCTTCGAAGGCGCCCGCGCCGACGTTGACGCTCTCGCGCAGTGCCGGGTCGGTGTCCGCGGCGCAGTCGGCCTCCTTGGACGCGTTGAAGTACTCCTGCTGGAAGTCGGTGTCGACCGCCGTGTACATGGCGAGCCGGTCCAGGAACTGATCATCGCCGGCGAGCGGCTCGACCACCACGAAGTAATCGCCGGGCGGCACGCCCTGGATCGTGTACGTCCCCTCCGGGCCGCCGTCGAAGCCGGTGACCCGCGACAGCTGGATCGACGGGTCGTTCGACGTTGACCGCGCGCACGTTCGCGCCGAGCACCGGCTCAGGTCGTTGTCGCAGCGGGTCACGCGGCCGGTGATCGTGCCGTCGGTGCTCGCGAAGGTGGGCTCGGGATAGAGGTCCGACAGCGCCGCGACGTCGTCGGCCTCGAGCGTCCGGCGGCTCGTGCCGGCCACCGCGAACGGGTGCATGGTCGGCACCTGGCTCTCGAGCTGGGGCGAGAGCGCGCCGTCCATGCCGACCGGGAAGCCGACGCTGGAGTGCGCGATGCCGATCGTGTGCCCGAGCTCGTGGACCTCCGTCGACGGGCGGTCGAAGTCGTGGCGCTGGCCGTTGATGATCAGGAACATGTCGTCGATCAGCGGCCTGGCCGCCGCTCACGATCTCGTGCCGGGGCCCGAAGCCGTTGACCGCGGCGGGGGCGAAACCGAGCGCTCGTCAGCGCCGCGCCGGTCTCGTCGACCACCACCTCCTGGCGGCCGTCGCCGGTCAGGTCCCCCCATGCGGTCCCGAGGTTCGTGTCGTCGAAGTCCACCGCCGACCTCGTGAAGGTGCCGAACGGATCGCGGGCGGTCGGGACGGCGTTCCACGATGCCGACCGCGGTCGCGATCTCCGCGGTGACGTCGGTCGGGCCCGCCGTCCACGCTCAGGTCGATCGGCAGCGTCTGCCAGTGGGAGGGCTGCACGCCGGACACCGCCGCGTGCTGGGAGAGGTGCTGGTAGGCGCCGGCGGGAGCGGCGGCGAGCAGCGCCAGCGCGAGGCCCAGGACGAGCCGGCGCATCACCGCAGAGCCCTCCGGATGCGCGGCCACCACGCCGCCGGCGTCGCGGTCCACCTCGACGACCGACTGCGGGAAGATCGTCGGCCCCGCCGGCCCGTCGGGCCCAGGAAGAGGACGTAGCGGTGCGCCGCCTCGAACGCCTGCACGGGCGACTCGACCACGCTGTCACCGATCCGCCCGCCGATCACCTCGACGACGAACTCGCGCGGCAGCCGGCCCTTGAGCACGTCCTCGGCGGCGAAGGTGGTGCGCGTGAACGGCGTGCCGCCGGCGCGCTCCACGACCGTCGAGCCCAGCGAGCGCACGAGCGCGATCCGCTTCGCCGCGTGCGCGGCCTCGGCCCGGGTGAGCGGCACGAAGTCCTGGACGCGCTGCGGATCGGGCGCCGGCGACGACGGCGGCGTGCGATCGGCTGCACCGCAGCCCGCGAGGAGTACGGCGACGAGGATGGCGGCCGAGAGCCGCACGACCGTCGGCTTCACGTGCCGACGCTACACAACTCGCTTCCGCTGGATATGAGGGTTTCCGGAGAGCTGGCCTAGCCGCCGACGGGCCAGTCGTGGACCGGCTCGTTGGAGTGCATCAGGTCGCGGTAGCGGACCGTCAGCTCGCGCAGCGCGTCCGTGCGGTCGAGCTGGTCGTCCTCGTAGAGCTTGTGGAACGTCGCCGCCTGCCAGGAGGCGCCGTTGACGCCCTTCAGGCAGCGCTGCTCGATCACGCCGAGCAGCCGGTCGCGATCGGCCTGGTCGACGCCCCAGCTCTCCAGGCCCTCGTGGGCCATCGGCAGCAGCCGCCGCAGCACGAGCTCCGTGACCGGCACCTCGCCGACGCCGGGCCAGAAGACGTTCGCCTCGATGCCGTCGCGCGCGCCGGCGTGGAAGTTCTCCTCCGCGGCCAGGAACGACATCTGCGACCAGATCGGCCGGTCCTGCGTCGTCAGCACGCGGATCAGCCCGTAGTAGAAGGCCGCGTTGGCGAGGATGTCGATCACCGTCGGGCCGGCGGGCAGCACGCGGTTCTCCACGCGCAGGTGCGGCCGGCCGCGCACGACGTCGTAGATCGGCCGGTTCCAGCGGTAGACCGTGCCGTTGTGCAGGCGCAGCTCCTGCAGGCGCGGGATGTCGCCGCCGGCCAGCACCTCGACCGGGTCCTCCTCCTCGCAGACCGGCAGCAGCGCCGGGAAGTAGCGGACGTTCTCCTCGAAGAGGTCGAAGATCGAGGTGATCCAGCGCTCCCCGAACCACACGCGCGGGCGCACGCCCTGGGCGCGCAGCTCCTCCGAGCGGGTGTCCGTGGCCTGCTCGAAGAGCGGGATGCGCGTCTCCCGCCAAAGCTCCTTGCCGAAGAAGAACGGCGAGTTGCTCGCCAGCGAGAGCTGGATCCCGGCGATCGCCTGCGCGGCGTTCCAGTGGATCCCGAACGCCGACGGGTCGACCTGCAGGTGCAGCTGCACGCTCGTGCAGGCGGCCTCGGGCGTGATCGTGTCCGCGTAGGTCGCGAGCCGCTCGACGCCCGCGATGCGGATGTCGAGGTCCTCCCCGCGGGCGGCGAAGATCTGCTCGTTGAGCAGCTCGTAGCGCGGGTTGGCGCTGAAGGACTCCGCGTTGAGGTGGCGGTCGGTGACCGTCGGCAGGATCCCGACCATCACCATGTGCGCGCCGACGCCGCGGGCCTTCTCCTCCGCGTTGTTGAGGCTGGTGCGCACGTCGCGCTCGAGCGCGGAGAGCACGTTGCCGCTCAGCGAGCGCGGCGAGACGTTGATCTCGACGTTGAACTGCGCGAGCTCGGTCTGGAAGTCCGCGTCGGCGATCACCTCGAGCGCCTTGGCGTTGACGAGCGCCGGATCGCCCGCCTCGTCGGTGAGGTTGAGCTCGATCTCCAGGCCGATCGAGCCGCGCGCGGCGTCGAAGCGCGCCTCGGAGAGCATCCGGGCGAAGACGTCGAGGCAGCGCTTGACCTTCGCCCGATACCGCTGGCGATCCTCCCGGCTGAAGACGGTTGCCGCGACGTCGTCGCCCATCGCGTCAGAAGACTACGTCAGCAGCTCGTCCGTGCGGGGCGCATCCTCGACGCCGCTCACCCGCTCGGCGGCGCGGACGAGGTCGACCGCGATCGAGCGCACGGGCGCCACGACCTCCGCCAGGCGCAGGTCGCGGGCGTCCTCGGCCAGGCTGGAGGCCGTCGTGGCCGCGCCCAGCGCCAGCTTGCGGACCTGCTCGACGCGGCGGTCGTCGTCGTAGCTGGCGGCGAGCTCCCAGACCGCGTCGGCGAGCGCGTGCACGGCTTCGTGCAGCGGCTCGGGGGCGATCGCGCCGGCGCGCAGGAAGCGCAGGGCGTTGCGGGTGAGCACGCCGGCGTCGCGGGTGGCGTAGTCGACGGCGCCGAGCGAGCGCTCGATCCGCTCGAGCTGGCCGCGGGCGCCGCGGCGCGGCGGCGCGAAGCGGGCCGTCTCGCGCAGGTCGAGCAGCTCGCGCCGGACCTCGATCAGGTGCGAGGACAGCGCCTGTCCGCGCTCCTGCGCCCGCTCGGCGGCCTCGACGTCGCCGCGCTCGAGCGCCTCGGATACGTCGCCGAGCGCGCGGCCGAGGTCCGCGAACAGGCCGTTGAGCGCGCGGCCGACGAGCAGCGCGGGGTCGGGCGGGAACAGCAGCACGCTGGCCGCGAGCGCGACGCCGCCGCCGATGATCGCCTCGAGGAAGCGCTCGGGCGGGAAGCCGCCGCCGCTCGGCAGCGTCGCGATCAGGATCGCCGACACCGCCGCCTCGGCGACCAGCAGCTCGCGGCCGCCGAGCGCGACGGCGGCGCCCATCGCGAGCACGACCATGATCCCCGCCTGCCACGGCCCGGTGCCGATCGCGGCCACGATCAGGTCCGCGACCGCGATCCCGAGGATCACGCCGCCGACGAGCTCGAACGCCCGCTGGCCGCGCTGCCCGACCGTCGCGCCGAGCGCGATCACGGCGGCGATCGGCGCGAACACCGGCCGGTCGCCGCCCAGCAGGGCGAGCGCCAGATACCACGCGGCCACCGCCGCAGAGGCCGTCTGGATGATCGGCCACATGCGGCCGCGGAGACGGCGGCGGGCGAGCTGCAACGCGGGCACCCCTGGCTCGTACCAGAACGCTCGATCTTGCGCGGCGCGGCGCGTCCCTGGTTGGGTACCGGTCGTGGCAAGGCCGTCCGAGTCCTCTCAGTCGCGCCGCCGGCCTTCCGCCTGGGGCTGGCTGGTGACCGTGTGCGCGAGTCTGGTGATCGCGAGCGGGCTGACGCTCGTGATCTGGTGGCTGGTCACGGACGAGACCAGCGTCGCCTCCTACGCCGTGCGCGGCTCGGTGAACGGGATCCTGCTCGACATGGGCGCCGCGGACGCCGAGATCGTGGGCGGCGGCGACCGGCCCGCGGTCGAGGTCCGGCGCACGGACGAGTTCGCGTTCGGCCGCCGCGCGGAGAGCCGTCGGACGGCCGCCGGCGGCGAGCTGACGATCTCCTCGCGCTGCCCGCGCAGCGCGGTGCTGCACGTCTGCAAGGCCCGCTACCGCGTGACCGTCCCGGACAACGTGCGGGTCACGGTCCGGACGACCTCCGGCGACGTGCGCTTCACCGGCTACCGCGGCTCGGCGTCGGTCGACACGGGCAGCGGCGACGTGACCGTCGCGAGCTTCTGCGGCTTCGCGCTGCGCGCCCGCGCCCAGTCGGGCGACGTGAACGCCGGCGCCTCGTGCGCGCTCGAGCGGATGGAGCTGCGCTCGCGCACCGGCGACGTGCGCGCGGTCGTGCCCGCCGGGCGCTACCAGGTCGACGCGGAGACCGACGACGGCGATCGCACCGTCCGCGGCGTGACCGTCGCGGAGGACGCGCCGTTCCAGATCCAGGTGCTCTCGAGCGCGGGCGACGTGGCCGTGGAGGCGAGCGGATGACCGTCGCCGCCGTCGAACCGCCGAAGCTGCTGCTGCGGCGCCGCATCGAGGTCGCGGGCGAGGGCTTCGCCGCCGTCGCCGGGACGCTCGCGATCGGCGTGGCCGGCGCGCTCGTGATCGCCGCGCTGGTGCTCGGCATCGTCCTGAGCGTCGTCTGGATCGGGCTGCCGCTCGTGCTCGCGGCGCTGGCGGCCTGCCAGACGCTCGCCGAGACGCACCGGCGCCAGGCCAACCGGCTGCTGTCGGCCCACCTGCCGCCGCTGCCCGTGCCCGAGCGGCGCGACGAGACGCTGTGGCGGCGCGCGCTGCACGCGCTGTCGGACCGCCGGCGGCTGAAGGTCGTCGGGCTCGTCGCGCTCGACCTGCCGGTCGGCGCCGTGCTCGTCGCCGCCGCGCTGGCGCCGGTGGCGATCACGGTCGAGCTGGCCATCCTCGGCATCTCCGCGCTGTTCGGCCTGGGCGACTACGACTACCTCGGCCCGCTCGCGCTGACGGCGCCGGTCGGCGTGCTGCTGCTCGTGCTCGCGCTCGCGTCCGCGGTCGTGACGATCGCGGTGCTCGGCGGCCTGCGGCTGGCGGTGCGCGCCTACACGCGCGCGGTGCTCGGCCGCCGCGGGCAGGAGGGGCCGATCCGCGAGCTGCTGGCCGAGCGCGTCGGCGACCGCACGCTCTCGATCGCCTACTGGCTGCCCGACCGCGAGGTCTTCGTGGACGAGCTCGGCCGCAAGGTGCGGCTCCCGGACCCCGGCTCGGGCCGCGCGTGGACGGCGGTCGAGCACGACGGGCGCCGCGTGGCGGCGATCATCCACGACGCCGAGCTCGACACGACGCCGGAACTCGTCAACGCGGCCGCGGCCGCCGCGGCGCTGGCGCTCGACAACGAGCGGCTGAAGGCCGACCTGCGCGCTCGCCTGGAGGACCTGCGGATCTCGCGTGCCCGCATCGTGGAGGCCGCCGACGCCGCGCGCCGGCGCCTGGAACGCGACCTGCACGACGGCGCGCAGCAGCAGCTCGTCTCGCTCGCCCTCGACCTGCGGATGCTGCGGGCGCGGGTGAAGGACACTGACCTCGTGCCGATGGTCGAGGAGCTCTCCGGCAAGCTCGCGGTCGCGCTCGCCGAGCTGCGCGAGCTCGCGCGCGGCATCCACCCCGCGATCCTCACCGACCGCGGCCTCGGGCCGGCCGTGCAGGGGCTCGCCGACCGCGTGCCGCTGCCCGTCGAGGTCGACGTCGAGCTCGACGACCGGCCCGCGCCCCAGATCGAGGCGGCCGCCTACTTCGTCACCGCCGAGGCGCTGACCAACGTCGCCCGCTACGCGCGGGCCCACGAGGCGCGGGTGAGGATCCGCCGCTCGGACGCGGGCGTCGAGGTCGTGGTCTCCGACGACGGCGTCGGCGGCGCGGACATCGAGGGCGGCACCGGCCTGCGCGGGCTGCAGGACCGGCTCGCCGCGCTCGACGGCTCGCTGGCGATCCACAGCCCGGCCGGCCTGGGCACCACGCTGCGGGCGGTGATCCCGACGTGAGGCGGCTCGCCGCCTGCATCCTCGGCCTGATGCTGGTGGCAGGTTGCGGAGGCACGCGCCAGGTCCGAGAGCCGGACGTCGTCGTCGGCCGGGCCACGCCGGTCCCCGAGCGCAGCGAGCGCGGCGCGGGACGCGTGAGCATCTGGGTCGTCACGCACGGCCAGGCCTCGAGCGGGTTCTGGACGATCGTGCGCAACGGCGTCGACGCCGCCAGCCGCCAGACGGACGCGCAGGTCACCTACCGCTCGCCCGACGTCTACAGCGTCCGCACGATGCGCGAGCTGATCGAGGACGCGGTCGCGGCGCAGCCCGACGGTCTGGTGGTCTCCGTCCCCAGCCAGGAGCTCGCGCCGGCGATCCGCCGCGCCGTGAAGGCCCGCATCCCGGTCGTCTCGATCAACTCGGGCAGCGACATCGCGCGCCGCCTCGGCACGCTCGCGCACGTCGGCCAGCCCGAGGAGGAGGCCGGCTACCAGGCCGGTCGCCGGCTGGCGCGCGCCGGCGCCAAGGACGCCCTGTGCGTCAACCACGAGGTCGGCAACGTGGGCCTGGACCGGCGCTGCGCCGGGTTCGCACGCGCCATCCGCGAGGCGGGCGGCACCTCGCGCGTGTTCGCGATCGACACGCAGGACCTCGACGACGCCCGTCGGCGGCTGCGGGCCGCCGCCACCCGTCCCGGCGTCGACGGGATGCTCACGCTCGGCCTCGACGCGGCCGAGCTGGCGCTCGAGGAGGCGCCCGTCGGCTCGACGCTCGCGACGTTCGACTACTCGCCCGCCGTGTTGCGCGCCGTCCGCACCGGGCGGATGGAGTTCGCGGTCGATCAGCAGCCCTACCTGCAGGGCTACCTGCCGGTCGTCTTCCTGGCCGAGCGGGCGCGCTACGGCCTCTTCCCGGCGCAGGGCGAGGTCGTGCCGACCGGGCCGAGCTTCATCACCGCCGCCGAGGCCCAGCAGGTCGAGCGGCTGAGCCTGCTGGGGATCCGGTGAGGCGGCTCGTCGCGCTCTCGCTCGTGCTCCTGCCGGCGCTCGCGGGTTGCGGGGGCGGCGGAGGCGACCAGGACGGCGGCGACAGGGCCGAGTCGCTCACGGTCTGGATCCAGGAGAACCAGCCCGAGCGCGTCCGGGCGGCGCGCGACGACGCGGCCGACTTCACCCGCCGTACGGGCGTCGAGGTGGAGGTCATCCCGCTCGGCGACGGCGAGCTGCCCGAGCGCACCGCTGCGGCGGCCCGTGACGACTCGCTGCCCGACGTCATGCAGAGCTCGATCGAGGACGCGCACGCCTTCGCCGACCGCGGGATCCTCGACACGGGCGCCGCCACGCAGGTCGTGAGCGAGCTCGGCGAGCAGACCTTCTCGGCCCGTGCGCTCGGCCTGCTGACGAGCGGCGGCAGCCTGGCCGCGGTGCCCAGCGACGGCTGGGGACAGCTGTTGATCTACCGCAAGGACCTGTTCGACCGGGCCGGGTTGCCGGCCCCCGACACCCTCGAGCGCGTGCTCGCCGCCGCTCGGCGGCTCACCCGCCCCGGCATGGCGGGGATCACGCTCGCGACCAAGGGTGGTGACGCGTTCACGGCGGAGACGTTCGAGCACGTCGCGCTCGCCGCCGGCTGTCAGCTGGTGAACGCGGGCGGCGATGTGACGCTGACCTCGAAGCGATGCCGGCGTGCGTTCGCGCTCTACGTCGAGCTGGCTCGCCAGTCCTCGCCCGGCGGCGTGCAGGACGTGGAGAGCACCCGCGACACGTACTTCGCGGGCGAGGCCGCGATGATCCTGTGGTCGCCGTTCCTGCTCGACGCCATGGCCGGCCTCAACGACGAGGCCGTGCCGTCATGCCCGCAATGCAGCGACGATCCGGCGTATCTGGCGAAGCACAGCGGGCTGATCGGGCCGCTCGCGTCCGCCGGCGCGCCGCCCGCGCAGTACGGCACGATCACCACGTGGGGCATCGGTCGCGGCGCGGCCCCGGCGGCGCAGCGATTCGTCCGGTTCATGCTCTCGGACGGGTATCTGCGCTGGCTGGCGATCTCCCCGCAGGGCAAGTACCCGGTCCGGGCCGGGGACGCCGAAGACCTCGACCGCTACGCGCGCGGCTGGGCCGAGCTCGAGAGCGGCGTCGATCGGCGCGCCCCGCTGAGCCGGTTCTACTCCGCGGCCTCGATCGCCTCGCTCGGCGACGGCGTGCGCAGCTTCCAGCGCTGGGGCTTCCAGCAGGACCAGGTCGCACTGGTCGGCGCGATGAGCGACCTCCAGCCGGTCACCGATGCGCTCGCGGCGGCGATCCGCGGCGACATCACGCCCGACGCGGCGGCCGCGAAGGCGCAGTCGGCGGTCGAGCAGCTGCAGGACTCGCTCCGCTGACGCGCGCGACGGCCCCGGCGATGGTAGAACCCAGGCCGATGCTCGGAGTCCTCCGCCAGACCGCGATCTACCGCGCCGGGGTCAGCGGCCGCCGGCCGCGCGTCCCCACGGACGCCACCCAGCTCGAGGCGCGCGCGAAGAAGGCGATGCCCTCCGAGGCGTTCGCCTACATCGCCGGCGGCGCCGGCACCGGGGCCACGGTGCGCGCCAACCGCGAGGGCTTCGACCGCTGGAAGATCGTGCCGCGGATGCTGCGCGACGTCTCCGAGCGCGACACGGGCATCGAGCTGCTCGGCCGCAGGCTGGACTCGCCGTTCCTGCTCTGCCCGGTCGGCGTGCTGGAGATGGTCGACGACGACGCCGACCTGGCGGTCGCGCGCGCGGCGCGCACCGAGGGCGTGCCGATGATCTTCTCCAACCAGGCCTCGCGCCCGATGGAGGCGTGCGCGCGCGAGCTCGGCGACTCGCCGCGCTGGTTCCAGCTCTACTGGTCCACCAACGACGACCTCGTCGCCAGCTTCGTCGAGCGCGCGGAGCGCTGCGGCTGCGAGGCGATCGTGATCACGCTCGACACGACGATGCTCGGCTGGCGCACGCGCGACCTGGACATCGCCTACCTGCCGTTCCTGCGCGGCAAGGGGATCGCGCAGTACACGAGCGACCCGGTCTTCCGGCGGATCATCGCCGAGGAGCCCGTCGTGCTCGGCAAGGACGAGCAGCCCAAGCCGACGCCGGCCGCCCTGCGCACGCTCGTGCAGCTCACGCGCGCCTACCCCGACGGGTTCGTTCCGAGCCTGCGCTCGGGCAACGCGCGCGCCGCGGTGCAGACCTTCACGCGCATCTACTCGCGGCCGTCGCTGACGTGGGAGAACCTGCCGTTCCTGCGCGAGCGCACGAAGCTGCCGATCCTGCTCAAGGGCATCCTGCACCCCGACGACGCCCGCCGCGCGATCGACGAGGGCATCGACGGGATCGTCGTCTCCAACCACGGCGGCCGCCAGGTCGACGGCGCGACCTCGACGATCGAGGCGCTGCCTCGCGATCGCCGCCGCGGTCGACGGGCGGATCCCGATCATCCTCGACTCGGGCGTGCGCTCGGGCGCCGACGCGTTCAAGGCGCTCGCGCTCGGCGCGACCGCGGTCGGCCTCGGCCGCCCGTACGCCTACGGGCTGGCGATCGCGGGCGAGGCCGGCGTGCGCGAGGTGCTGCAGAACTTCAAGGCCGACTTCGACCTCACGCTCGGTCTGGCCGGCTGCACCTCCGTCGCCGACATCGGCCCGGAGAACCTCACCGGCTCAGCCTCCGAGCACGTCCCGGCCCAGTAGCTCCATCCGGTCGAGCGTCGCGTCGATCTCCTCGAAGCGCGTGCGCGGGTTGATCGTGCACAGGCGCAGCACGACGCGGCCGTCGACCACCGTGGTGCTCGGCGCGGCGTAGCCGTCCTCGACGGTGGCCGCCGCCAAGCGCGTATGGGCGGCGTCGTCGAGGCCGAGGCGGCGGAAGGTGACGATCCCGAGCGAGGCCGGTGTGACGATCTCCCAGCCCTCGCGCTCGTACACCTGCGCCTCGGCGTGCTCGGCGAGCGCGATGCCGTGGGCGATCGCCGCGCGGAACGCGTCGAGGCCGAAGGTGCGCACGGACAGCCACAGCTTCAGCCCGCGGGCGCCGCGCGTGAGCTCCGGCCCGCGGTCGCGGAAGTTCACCGTGCCGCCCATCGTGTCGCGCAGGTAGGCGCCCTCGAGCGAGAACACCTGCTCCAGCAGCGCGGGGTCGCGCACGAGCAGGCAGCCGATCTCGTACGGCTGGAAGAGCCACTTGTGCGGGTCGATGACGAGCGAGTCGGCGAGGCCGAGGCCGTCGAGCGCCGCGGCGCCCGCATCGGTCAGCGCGGCCGGCGCGCCGTAGGCGCCGTCGACGTGCAGCCACAGCCCGAGCTCGCGGGCGGCGGCGTGCAGCTCGTGCAGCGGGTCGATCGCGCCGGTGCTGGTGGTCCCCGCGGTGGCGACGACGCAGAACGGGTCGAGGCCGCCGGCGCGATCCTCGGCGACGGCGCGGTGGAGCGCGTCCACGGGCAGCAGCTGCCCGATCGTCGGACTTCAAGCACGCGCGTGCGCTCGCCCATCAGCGCCACGGCGCGCGGCAGCGACGCGTGCGTCTGGTCGGAGACGTAGACGACGCCGGTCCCGCGCGGGCCGCCGAGCCGCGCCTGGCGCGCGGCGGCGAAGCCGGCCAGGCTCGCGATCGAGCCGCCGGAGGTGAGCACGCCGGAGGTGCCCTCGGGCATCCCGCACCAGTCGCGCAGCCAGTCGAGCACCGCCAGCTCGACCGCCGACGGCCCGGAGCCGCCGGTCCACGAGCCCGCGAACGCGTTGACGCCCGCGGCGGCCGCGTCGGCGAGCGCGCCGACGTAGGTGGCCGGGCTGCCGATGCGCGCGAAGAACCGCCGATGGTCGGCGCGCTGACCCCACGGCAGCACCTGCTCGAAGAGCGTCGCGAGCTCCTGGGCGGCGTCGCCGGGGGCGTCGGGCGCCGGGCCGCCGATGGCCGCGCGCAGCGCATCCGGCGCTCCCACGCGCAAGGGAGCGCCGTCGTCGAGCCCTTCGAGGTGCTCCACGAGCCGGTCGACGAGCGTGTAGCCCAGCCGGCGCATCTCGTCGGGTGGCAGCGAGAGCGGTTCTGGCATCGGCCCCCGTGCAATAGCAGCCTGGTTCACCGGTACGCTCCACCGACCGGGTTTCGGAGGGAAGGGGACCTCCCGGCGTGGCAGGGCTAGAAGAGGAGATGCAGGAAGGCCTGAGCGGGGACGCCGGCTACCGCATGCTGTTCGAGGCGAGCCCGGTGCCGACGTGGGTCTACGACGCCGAGACGCTGGAGTTCCTCGCGGTCAACGACGCCGCCGTGCGCCACTACGGCTGGAGCCGGCACGAGTTCCTCTCGATGAGGATCACGGAGATCCGGCCGGCCGACGAGGTGGAGAACCTGCTCAAGAGCATCCGCGGCGGCTCCGTCGGGTCCCACGAGCGGGAGACGTGGCGCCACCAGCGCCGCGACGGCTCGGTCATCGACGTCGAGATCAGCGCGGGCCGGATCGTCTTCGAGGGGCGCGACGCCGCGCTGGTCGTCGCGCGCGACGTGACGGAGCGCCGCGAGCTGGAGGAGCGGCTCGCCGCGGCCGAGAAGATGGAGGCCGTCGGGCGGCTCGCGGGCGGCGTCGCGCACGACTTCAACAACCTGCTGACGGTGATCTCGGGCTACGCCGAGATCCTGCGCAGCGACCCCGCTGCGAGCGAGGCGCTGGACGAGATCGACCACGCGGCCGAGCAGGCGACGGCGCTCACCCGCCAGCTGCTGGCCTTCTCCCGCCGGCAGGTGCTGCACCCGCAGCCCGTCGACGTCAACGAGATCGTGGGCGGCATCAGCACGATGCTCGAGCGGATCATCGGCGACGACGTGCAGGTCGCCGTGCAGCTCGCCGAGGACATCCCGGCCGTCGAGGCCGACCGCGCGCAGATCGAGCGCGTCGTGCTCAACCTCGCCGCCAACGCGCGCGACGCGATGCCCAACGGCGGCCGGCTGACGATCGAGACCGCGTCCGTCGTGCTCGAGGAGAGCTACGTCGCCACCCACGGCGACGTCACGCCCGGCCCGCACGTGCTGCTCGCCATCAGCGACACGGGCACCGGGATGAACGAGGAGGTCCGCCGGCGGCTGTTCGAGCCGTTCTTCACCACCAAGGCCGGCGGCGGTGGGACCGGGCTCGGGCTGGCAACGGTGTTCGGCGTCGTCAAGCAGAGCGGCGGCTCGATCTTCGTCTACAGCGAGGAGGGCCGCGGGACCACGTTCAAGATCTACCTGCCGATCTCCTCGCGGCAGGTCGAGCCGGCGCCCGCGGCCGACGAGCCGCCGGACGAGCGCGGCTCGGAGACGGTGGTCGTCGTCGAGGACGACGAGAGCGTCCGCGAGCTCGTGAAGCTGATGCTCGGCGGCTGCGGCTACGACGTGCTCTCGGCGCCCGACGCCGACGCCGCCGTCGACCTCTGCGGCGAGCATCCGGGCGGCGTCGACCTGCTGCTGACCGACGTCGTGATGCCGGAGATCGGCGGCCGCGCGCTCGCGGAGCGCCTCACGGCGCTGTTCCCGCACCTGCGGGTGCTGTTCATGTCGGGCTACTCCGACGAGGCGGTCTTCCGCCACGGGATGATCAGGCCGGGCACGGCGTTCATCGAGAAGCCGTTCACGCAGGTCGCCCTCGCGCGCAAGGTGCGCGAGGTGCTCGACGGCTCCGCATAGCGCCGTCGCGGGTGCGGCGTCCGAGGGAGCCCCCACCCGTCCGATGGTGCGGAGAACGCGAATCCGGTTCGCTGGCTGGCCCCAAGGCTGAGGATCGTCGCTCCGGTTTTCATCTTCGGTGCGCCGGATGGATCCGGCAGATCACTCAGACCAGGAGCCAGAACACCGATGTCCCGACGCCTCGTCCCCGCCGTGCTGTGCGCGGCCTTCGCCCTCTTGGCGGTCAGCGCAGGGCCCGCCGCCGCCGTGCCGCCCACCTGCGACCCGCAGCAGTCGAGCTGCAACCCCGAGCCCATCGAGCGCACGGAGACCGCCAACCGCAAGCTGACCGTCACCGCCGCGATCGGCACGGTCACGTCCAACCCGGCGGGGATCAACTGCACCGCATCCACCTGCTCGACCACGAAGCAGGTCTCGCGCACCTGCCTCGAGTTCGACTGCAACGACTGGCCCGCGGCGACGGGCTACACGCTGACCGCCTCGGGTGGACCGAGCGGCTACTCGCCCTCGTGGAGCGCCTGTGCCGGCAACGGCACCTGCACCGTCTTCCTCGGTGACGAGGGCACGGGTGCGGACTCCAGGACGGTGACGATGACGTGGGTCGACACCACCGCCCCGAGCACGACGTTCGCGCCCCCCGCCAAGGTCGGCCCGAGCAACTACAACGTCTCCGCGGGCGCCTCGGACAACTCGGGCGCGATCGCCGCCTACGCCTGGACCGTCGACTCCGTCGCCCAGGGCGCCACGGGCTCCGTGCTCTCGCTCTCGGGCGTCTCGCACGGCACGCACTCCGTGTCCGTGCGCTCGCGCGACGCCGCGGGCAACTGGTCGGGCACCGTCACCAAGAACGTCGTCGTCGACAAGACCGTCTCGTCCTCCCTGTCGGCGCTCCCCGGCATCACCAGCGCCGCCACCGTGCCGCTGACGTTCACCAAGGACGCGGACGTCGTCAAGACGGAGTGCGCGATGGACGGCGGCGCCTACGCCGTGTGCGCCAGCGGCTGGTCCGGCATCAGCGCCGCCACCGCCGACGGCACGCACAGCTACAAGGTCCGCGCCACCGACGACGTCGGCAACGTCGCCGAGACCGCCGCGGTCAGCACGACGATCGACCGCACGCTGCCCGTGCTCGCCTTCACGGACGGCCCGGCCGAGGGCCAGCAGGTCGTCACGAGCAACGCCGCGATCACGTTCTCGCTCGTCGAGGCGCGGCCGAACACCGTCAAGTGCAAGCTCGACGCCGGCGCGTGGAACGCCTGCACCGCCGGCACGCCGGTCCAGCTCGTCGGCCTCACCGACGGCACGCACGTCCTCTCGGTCCAGGCGGTCGACCTGGCGGGCAACACCCGCACGATCAGCCGCACCTTCGGCGTGAAGGTCCCGACCTCGGGCGGCGGCGGCGGCGGACCCCGCCGGCGGCGGCGAGACCCCGACCGGCGGTGGCGAGACCCCGTCGGGCGGCGGCGGCCAGACCCCGACCGGCGGCGGCCAGGCCCCGTCGGGCGGCGGCACGCCCTCGACGCCGTCGACCCCGCAGGCGCCGGCCTTCAACGTCCGGTTCACCCACGACTACGTCTACGTGGGCAAGCTGACGAAGTTCACCAGCCTCGCCATCGCCGGCCTGCCGAAGACGGCCAAGGTCACGGTCGTCTGCAAGGGCGGCGGCTGCAAGGGCAAGAGCAAGACGCTCAAGCACTCCGGCGGCAAGCTGAACGTGCTCAAGGCGCTCAGGTCGCTCAAGCTCAAGTCGGGCGCGATGCTCACGATCACGGTGCGCGGCGAGGGCAACGCCCAGGCGATCGCTCGCTACGTGATCCGCCAGGGCAAGCGCCCGACGGACACCTACCGCTGCGCCAAGGCCGGCGGCAAGCTCGCCGCCTGCTAGCGGCAGGCGACGAAGACGCGATCCGGCGGCGGCCGCCCCACTGGCTCCGGGGCAGCCGCCGCCGAGATCGTCGCTAGGCCGCCTGGAGGGTGCGGAGGTGGCGGCGGGGCGGGCGGGCGGCGCTGGAGAGCTGGCGGGCGCGCTCGGCCAGCAGGAACGACAGCTCGCCGGTGGGCCGGAACGGGTCGGCGATGGCGTGGCCGTCGTCGAGGGAGTGGGCGGCCCAGAGGCGGCCGTCGACCTCCGCGACGACCACTACCCCGTGGGGCGCGTGGCTCGAGTCGAGGTCGGCCAGGTCCAGCAGCGCGAGCGCGTCGTCAGGGCGCGCGTAGCGGATGGTGACGTCGGGGCTCGAGACGTCGATGTCCTGCGTCGGCCCGAGCAGCTTCTTGAGTGTGTCGGTGGCTCGCATGTACATCATCTTCGTGCTGAGCCGACCCCCTCACATCGGGCATTCGCCGCTAGATAAGGGGCCTGTCCCCTTAGGTTGGGCTTAGCACCCCTTACGGCCGTACGGAGCGGGCGATTTGCAGGGCTTTTCTGCGTGGGACGGCCGCCTCGAGGCGGTACACGCGGCCGCCCGCGGTCCACACCAGCGTCGGTCCCGCGAGCAGGGGGCGATCCTCGCGGACCTCCCCGCCCGGGGTCTCGTAGAGATAGGCGTGCTCGCCGCCGGAGATGAAGGCGCCGAGCCGCCCGCGGACCGAGACGCGATCGACGCGCGTGCCGCCCAGGAGCAGCTTCTGGAGGTAGACGCCGCGGATCCCGCCGCGCGACTGCGTGAGGATCAGCCCGGCGTCGATCTCGCGCAGGGACGGGAGGTCGTCGCGGGGTGCGTAGATCAGCGAGATCCGCTGGCCCGTCTCGCGCACGCGGTCGGGCCGCCCGAGCGCGGCCGGGATCACGGCGGCGAACCCCGCGTTGCGGCGCGCCTGCGCGAGCGTGACCCTGCGTCCGAGGTCGGCCTCGAGCTCCGGGCGCGTGCCGGCGGGCGGCTCGGGCACGCGGCGGATCTCGACCTCGCGCAGGCCGAGCCACTCGAGCACGTCGTCGCGCGCGCCGGGGAAGGCGACGGCCGCCGCGGGCACGAGCAGCAGCGCCGCGAGCAGGACGGCGAGCGCGCGGCGGCCGGCCGTGCGACGGCCCGGTGCGGCCCGGCCGACGCCGAGGGCGGCCCGGCCACGATCCACCGCGGCTCGGCCACGGCCCGGGCGCGGGGTGGCCGCGACGGCGGCGGCGAGGTCCGGCGTGGCCGGCCACACGGCCTCCTCGGCGAGCGCGCGCAGCCGGGTCTCGAGCTCAGGCATGCGCGCCCTCCAGCTCCAGGCGCAGGCGCCCGAGCGCCCGCGACAGCCGCGACTTGACGGTCCCCGGGCGGCAGCCGAGCGCCGCCGCGCACTCCGCCTCGGAGAGGTCGAGCAGGTAGCGCAGGACGATCACCTCGCGGTGCTCGGGCCCGAGCCGTCCGAGCGCGGCGGCGAGCTCGCGCCGGTCCGCGCCCGCCAGCGCGGCGGCCTCCGGCAGCGGCACGGGAGCCACGGGCTCGGCGGCCGCCCGCACCGCCAGCGCGGACCGGCGGCCGGCCGAGCGCCGCCGGTTGCGCGCCTCGTTGGCGACGATCGTCAGCAGCCACGGCCGGAACGGGGCGCCCGCGCGGAAGCGCCCCATCGCGGCGCGCGCCTTGATGAAGGCGTCCTGGGCCGCGTCCTCGGCGTCGGCCGCGTTGCCGCAGATCACGTAAGCGGTCCGGAAGGCGACGGTCTGATGGCGTTCGACGAGCATCCCGAAGGCCCGGTCTTCCCCCGAGCGCGCACGGGCGGCCAGGTCGGCGTCGGTGGCCTCGATCGTCACAGCCCCGATTCCACGCCCACCCGGCCGCGAGTGCAACTACGTCGTCGGCGCCGAGCCCCCGCGACGGCCGAGCGCGACGGCCGCGCCGCGCGCGAGCAGCGCCGCCAACCCGAGCCCGCCCGCGGCGAGCAGCGCCCACACCACGGTCGGCAGCCCGCCGTCGTCGGCCGGCGGCGGCGCCTCGGCCGGCGAGACGATCTCCGTGGGCTCCGGCACGGCCGGGAGCACGAGCTCGGAGGCCGGCAGCGGATCGATCTTGCGGGTGACCGCCTCGAGCTCGTCGATCGTCGTGCTCGGCGGGTTCGCCCACGTCTCGTCCTCGAACTTGATCTTCTGCGCGGCCGGCACCCACAGGAACGTCCAGCCCGGGACGGTCTCCCCCTGCTCGCCCTTGACGGCGATCTTGACGCGGTAGAACGGCGTCGCCTCGTCGGGCCACGAGGTCGGCGGCCCGCCGTCGGTGATCGCCATCGTGGCCCGGTCGGTGACGTCGGTGCAGCCGTCGACGCCGCAGACCTTCACGGACGCGATCTCCTTCGCGGAGGCGGTGGCGGCCGGGCCGAGCGCGGCGGCCGCGATGGCGAGCAGGACGAGTGGGGTGCGCATGCCGGTGTTACACCGCGTGGGCCGCACCGGTTCCCGGACCGCATCCGGCCGACCGCGCCGGGAAGATGTACGGCGATGCTCCAGCGCGGCGGCCGCCTCTTCCTCTCCCCGAGCGACCTCAACAACTTCCTGGCATGCGAGCACCGCACCGCGCTGGACCTCGCCCGCGCGCGCGGCGAGACCGTCCTGCAGCGGGTCCCGCGGCCGGACGCCGAGCTGGTCGCCGAGCGCGGCCGCGAGCACGAGCGCGAGCACCTGCAGCGGCTGCGCGAGCGCGGCCTGGAGGTGGTGGAGATCGCGCCCGGCGAGGGCGCCCCGGAGGCGACCGTCGAGGCGATGCGGGCGGGGCCGGACGTGATCCACCAGGCGACCTTCACGGCCGGCACCTGGCGCGGCGCGGCGGACTTCCTGCTCAAGGTCCGGGTGCCGTCCGACCTCGGCGCCTTCGCGTACGAGCCCGCCGACGCCAAGCTCGCCACGCACCCGAAGCCCTACGTGATCTTCCAGCTGCTCTTCTACGCCGCGATGGTCGGGCAGATCCAGGGGCTCGCGCCCGAGCGCGTGCACGTGGTGCTCGGCTCCGACGAGATCCGCACGTTCCGCCCGCGCGACTTCCAGGCCTACGCCGACCGCGTGCAGAGCCGCTTCTTCCGCACGCTGCAGGCGTACCGCAAGGGCGCGCCGCCGCCGTACCCGTATCCCGTCGAGCACTGCGCCTTCTGCGACTGGTGGGCGCGCTGCCGCGACCGCCGCCGCGCCGACGACCACCTGTCGCTCGTCGCCGGCATCACGCGCGCGCAGGCGATCAAGCTCGAGGAGACCGGCGTCCGCAGCGTCACCGAGCTGGCCGACATCCCGACGGGCGCCTCCATCCCCGGGATCTCCGCGCCCGCGCTGGCCTCCCTTCGCCAGCAGGCCTGGCTGCAGGTGCTCAGCCGCGACTCCGACGTGCCGGTGCACGAGCGGCTGCCCGGCGCCCCGGGGCGCGGCTTCGCGCGCCTGCCGCCGCCGTCGGCCGGCGACGTGTTCTTCGACATCGAGGGCGACCCGTACTGGAGCCGGGAGGGGCTCGAGTACCTGTTCGGGTCGCTCACGGAGGAGGGCTACCAGCCGCTGTGGGCGCACGACCGCGCCCAGGAGTGCGCGGCCTTCGAGCGCTGGGTGGACTGGATCACGGCGCGGCTGGAGCGCCACCCGGACCTGCACGTCTACCACTACAACCACTACGAGCCGACCGCGTTGAAGGCCCTGATGTCGCGCCACGGCACGCGCGAGGCCGAGGTCGACGACCTGCTGCGGCGCAAGGTGTTCGTCGACCTCTACACGATCGTCCGCCAGGCGCTGCGGATCGGCACCGAGAGCTACTCGCTGAAGGCCGTCGAGGCGATGTACCCGTTCGAGCGCGACGCGGGGGTCACGGACGCCGGCGGCTCGATCCTCGCCTACCAGGAGTACCTGGCCAGCCGCGACGGGGCCAAGCTCGAGGCGATCGCCGACTACAACGCCGACGACTGCCGCTCGACGCAGGGCCTGCGCGACTGGCTGCTGGCCGAGCGCGGCACGGCCGGCTACCTCGACGCCGCGCCGCCCTCGCCGCCGAGCGCGCAGCAGCTCGCCCGCCACGCCGAGGTCGAGCGGCTGGAGGCCGAGCTGGTGGCGGGCGGCGAGGATCCCGGCAAGCGGCTGCTCGCCGACCTCCTGCAGTACCACCGGCGCGAGGCCCGGCCGGAGTGGTGGGCGTACTTCGACCGGCTCGGGCGCACCGCCGCCGAGCTGCGCGACGACGACGCGGAGGCGATCGGCGACCTCGTGCCGGCCGACGACGTCCCGCTCGGCGAGGTCGCCCAGTCCTACCTGCACCCGCTGCGCTTCCCGCCCCAGCAGCACAAGCTCTCGCCGGGGATCGCCGTCGACCCGGTCACGCAGCGCGGCTACGAGATCCCGCGGATCGACGACGACGCCGGGCTCGTGTGGGTCAAGCGCGGCAAGGCCTCGCTGTACAAGCCGCTGCCGACCGCGCTGATCCCGCCCAAGCCGATCCCGCAGGTCGCCCAGCAGGCCGCGCTGCGCGCGCTGGCCGAGCAGGCCACGGGCGCGATCTCCGGCCCCAGCCCGGCATTCGAGGTGCTGCTGCGGATGCCGCCGCGGCTGCGCGGCGAGTCGCTCGGCGAGCGGGTCGCCAACCTCGGCGGCTCGGCCCTGTTCATCCAGGGCCCGCCCGGCTCGGGCAAGACCTACACGGGAGCGCGGCTGATCTGCGAGCTGCTCGGCGCGGGCAAGCGGGTCGGCGTCGCGGCGACCTCGCACAAGGCGATCGCCAACCTGCTCGACGAGGTCGAGCGCGCCGCGGCGGAGTCCGGCACCGCGTTCCAGGGCCTCAAGAAGTCCGGCGGCGGCAACCCGGAGTCGGTCTACACGAGCGAGCACGTGACCTCCTCCGCCGACGCCCGCGCGTTCCCGCCCGGGGACGACGTGCGCCTGATCGCCGGCACGCCGTGGCTGTGGGCGCGCGAGGAGCTGCGCGGCGCGGTCGACGTGCTGTTCGTCGACGAGGCCGGGCAGATGGCGCTCGCCGACGCGCTGGCGGTCGCCGGCGCGGCGCACGGGCTGGTGCTGCTGGGGGACCCGCAACAGCTCGCGCACGTGAGCCAGGGGACGCACCCGCGCGGCTCGGGCGTGTCCGTGCTCGAGCACCTGCTCGGCGACCGCGAGACCATCCCCCCGGCCGAGGGCGTGTTCCTCGAGCGCACGTGGCGGATGCACCCCGACGTCTGCCGCTTCGTGTCGAGCACGATGTACGAAGGCCGGCTCGTGCCGGTCGACGGCCTGGAGCGCCAGGCGGTCGCATCGCCGGGGCTGTCGGGCGCCGGCGTGCGGATGATCGAGGTCGAGCACGCCGAGAACCGCCAGAGCGCGCCCGAGGAGGCCGAGCGGATCGCCGATGAGGTCGCGAAGCTGCTCGACGGCGGCCGCTACACCGACGCGGACGGCGCGGAGCGCGCCCTGGAGCTCGAGGACATCCTGGTCGTGACACCGTTCAACGCGCAGGTGCGCCATCTGCGGGCGAGGCTGCCGCGCGGCGCGCGCATCGGCACCGTGGACAAGTTCCAGGGCCAGGAGGCGCCGGTCGTGTTCTTCTCGATGACCGCGTCCTCGGGCGAGGACGTGCCGCGCGGGATGGACTTCCTGTTCTCGCGCAACCGGCTCAACGTCGCGATCTCACGCGCGCGGGCGCTCGCCGTCGTGGTCTGCTCGCCGCGGCTGCTGTGGGCGCGCTGCAACACGGTCGAGCAGATGCGCCTCGTCAACGCGCTCTGCTCGTTCGCCGACGAGGCCGAGCGCCAGGCGGCTGCCGGGCTCGGAACTGCGGCTGGGTAGGGAGGTGGGGAGGCCGGCGTGGTCGGTTTCGCTCCACTCGATGTCGGCAGGAAATCGACTGCGCGGAAAGCTCCGGCTACCCGTACTTTCCGCACACTCGTTCCGGCCGACGCGCACCCTGCGCGGTTGTCGTCCCACCGAGCGGCCGGGAGCCGGCCACTCACTCTCCCTACATGCGCAGTTGACTTTCGCGCCCTAGCCAGCGGCGTGAGACGCAGCGACCGCGAGCCGGTCGGCACGATCATTGAGCACCTTGTGCGAATGCTCCGCCCCGGTCTCGTGCCCGCGGACCCAGTGCCAGCGGACCGCCTCGTGGCGGGCGATCTCCTCGTCGAGCGCACGCACGAGGTCCTGGTTCTTGACCGGGTCGCCACCCGCGGTCTTCCAGCCCTTGCGCTTCCAGCCGTGGATCCACTTCGTCATCGAGTCGAGCATCAGCCGCGAGTCGGTGACGATGCAGGCGCGGCTGCCGGGCGGGAGCGACCGCAGCCCCTCGAGCGCCGCCGTGTACTCCATCCGGTTGTTGGTCGTCTGCGGCACGTGGCCGGAGAGCTCGACGGGCTCCTCCCCCGCGGCGACGACGATCGCGGCCCAGCCGCCCGGGCCCGGATTGGTGCGGCAGGCGCCGTCGGTCCAGACGAGCACCTCGCCCTCGCGGGCTTCGACGGGGGTCTCCGGGGCGTGGACGCGGCGGCGGCGCGGGCGGGTGGCGGATGGCATCGCGGCGCGATCCTACGATCCGGGTAGGACGCCTCGCGTCATGCGCATCGACCACGTGATCTACGCCACTCAGGAGCTCGACGCCGCGGCCGCGCGGCTGGAGGCCGAGCACGGCCTGGTCGCCGACGGCGGCGGGCGCCACGCGGGGATCGGCACCGAGAACCGGATCGTGCCGCTCGGCGGCGGCTACCTCGAGCTGATCGCCGTCGTCGACCACGCGGAGGCGGAGCGCAGCGCGCTCGGCCACGCGCTGGCGCGGCGCATCGGGGAGTGCGGCGAGGGCCTGATGGGCTGGGTGGTCGCCGTCGACGACGTGCTCGCCGAGGCAGGCCGCACCGGCGCCGAGCTGAGCGTCATCGAGCGCGAGGGGCTGCGGGCACGGCTCGCCGGCGTGGCGACCGCGATGGCCGAGCCGGCGCTGCCGTTCTTCATCGAGCGCGACCCCGGCATCGCCGACCCGGGCGCCGCCGGCGACGCGGGCGGCATCACCTGGATCGAGGTCGGCGGCGACGCCGCGCGCCTGCAGGCGTGGCTCGGCGGCGCCGAGCTGCCGGTGCGGGTATCCACCCCGCCCGCCCCGCCCGCGCTGCTCGGCGTCGGCATCGGGGACCGCGAGCTGCGCTGACCGCCGCGGGGCGGCGCGGGCCGGGAGCGCGGTCCGGGTATCCGTAGGGGCTCCGGCCAGCCACCCCGGTGGTCGCGGGCCGTGTGGAGCGGCATCGTGGACGGTCCATGCCGCGCACCCGCCTCACGCTCGTCCTGCTCACGTCCGCCGGCGTCTCGCTGGCGCTGATGCAGACGCTCGTGATCCCGGCGCTGCCCTACTTCGCGCGCGAGTTCGGCTCGTCGCCGAGCTGGACGGCATGGATCGTCACGGGCTTCCTGCTGAGCTCCTCGATCCTGACGCCGATCGTCGGCCGGCTCGGCGACGCGCACGGCAAGAAGCGCGTGCTCGTCGGCTCGCTGGTCGTGTTCGGGCTCGCCTCGCTCGGCGCGGCGGCGGCCTGGGACCTCCCGTCGCTCGTGGCCTTCCGCTTCGTGCAGGGCGTCGGCGCCGCCGTCTTCCCGCTCGCGTTCGCGATCATCCGCGACGAGTTCCCGCCCGAGCGCGTCGGCTTCGCGATCGGCACGGTGAGCTCCGCCTTCGGCCTCGGCGGAGGCGTCGGGCTCGTGCTCGGCGGCCTGATGCTCGAGCACCTGAGCTGGCAGTGGCTGTTCGTGGTCGGCGGCGTGCCGAGCCTCGTCGCGGCCGCTCTGATCGCGCGCTGCGTGCCCGAGTCGCCCGTGCGCACGCGGGCCAAGGCCGACTGGGCCGGCGCCGCCGTGCTCTCGCTCGCGCTCGTCGCGCTGCTGGTCGCCCTCAGCGAGGGCGCCCACTGGGGCTGGGACTCGCTGCCCGTCGCCGCGCTGGCCGTGGCCGCCGCGGCCCTGCTCGCGACTCTGGATCCAGATCGAGCGCCGCGTCGAGGACCCGCTGATCGATCTGCGCACGCTGGCCCGCCGCGGAATGGCGGCGACGAACGCGACCACGTTCCTGGTCGGCTTCGCCATGACGGCCTTCTTCGTCGCGATGCCCGCGCTCGTGCAGTCGCCCAGGGCCGGCTTCGGCGCCTCGCCGCTGGAGGCGGGGCTGCTGCTCCTGCCGTTCTCCGTGGCGATGATGATCGGCGGGCCCGCGGGCGGCGCCCTGCTCGGCCGCGGCGGGCCGCCTCGCCGTGCTGCGCGGCGGGCTCGCCACCGCAGCGCTCGCCGTCGGCGCTGATGGCGGTCGCGCATGAGGACGAGGTGCTCCTGTGCGCGTGGCTGGCGATGCTCGGATCCGGGGCGGCGTTCGCGCTGGCCGCGATCGGCGCGCTCGTGATCGACCACTCGCGGCCGTCGGAGACCGGCGTGGCGGGCGGGATGAACTCGATCATGCGCACGGTCGGCGGCTCCTTCGGCGGGCAGATCGCGGCCGCGCTGCTGACGGCCGGCACGGCCGGCGGCTTCACGCAGGCGCTGGCGGTCACGGCCGCCGCCGCCGCGCTCGGGCTGGCGCCGACGCTGCTGCTGAGCCGCGCGCCCGCGCGGGCGCTAGCTCCGGCCGCGTAGCAGCAGCCGCGACAGCGCCTGCTGCGCGCGCGGCGGCAGGAGCGCCGAGCGGTGGTCGGGGAAGTCGCGGATCAGCCGCGCGCCGGCACGCGGGCGCGGCATCCCGAAGCGGTCGTAGCCGCCGGTCGACGAGAGCTCGGCGAGCCGGGTGAAGAACGCCTCGGACTCCCCGGCGGGCTCGTGGCGGATGCGGACGCGGCTCGGGCCTCCGGGATTGCGCTGGCGATGGCGCGTGCCGGCCGAGACCGTCATCTTGTCGCCCGGGCCGAGGTGGTAGGAGACGCCCTTCGTGTCGAGCCGGAGCGCCCCTTCGATCACCTCGAAGGACTCCGTCTGGCGCTCGTGGACGTGCGGCTGCGCGACGACGCCGCGCCCCGTGCCGACGGCGTCGAACTCGAAGTACGCGCCGTCCGTCGTCGCCGCCGTCGCGATCACCTCGACGGTGAAGCCGAGCGCGCTCGCGTCCAGCACCGTCCCGGGTTCGAGCGTCATGCCCCATGCTCGCATCGCGCGCAGCCGCGGGGCAAGTGGGACACTCGCCGGATGCAGGACGAGTACTTGCTCGACACGCCGACGGTCCGCGAGTTCGTCGCGGGGGTCCGCGAGCAGATCGAGCTCGCCGCCTCGCCCCAGGCCGCCTGCGACGCCATCCGCCCCGCGTTCGCGGAGCTGCTCGCCGACCCGGCGTGGCTGCCCGGGCGCTACCAGGAGGGCGACCCCGGCAGCGGCATGGGCGGCGGCATCGGCCAGTGGCTGCTGTTCCGCGCCGGCGACCGCTCGCTGACGCTATTCGCGCTGGTCGTCCCGCCCGGCGCCCAGACGCCGGTCCACGACCACCTCGCGTGGGGGCTCGTCGGGCTCTACCGCGGCACGCAGGACGAGGAGATCTACGAGGGCGACCCGATCGCGCTGCGGGAGCGCCGAGCGCTCGCGCCGGGCGACTTCTACGCGCTGCTCCCGCCCGCCGACGACATCCACCGCGTACGGACCACGTCAGCGGAGACGTCCGTCTCGATCCATCTCCTGACCAACGACACGGGGTGCGTGTGGCGTCATGCTTATGACGCGGACTCGGGCGAGGTGTCGCCGTTTCGCTCTGGCTACGTGAACGTGACCTGTGAGGACAGCTGAGGGGTTGTCCATCGGGCGACCCCGGCGTACCCTCCCGAACGCGAATGCGCCACATCGACACGCCGGGATACCGCCACGAGGCGCTCTTCTACCGGGGTGAAGAGGAGTTCCTCGCCGGCACGATCCCGCTCGTTCGGGACGCCATCGACGCCGATGCTGCGGTCCTCGTCGCCGTCCCGCGCGCTGGTGTGCGCGTGCTCCAGGAGGCGCTCGGACGCAACCGCGAGCGCGTCGTGTTCGCGGACATGGAGGAGATCGGCCGCAACCCGGGGCGGATCATCGGCGCGTGGCGCGACTTCATGCGCGCGCACGGTGACGACGAAGCGCCCCCTCTGGGCATCGGCCAGCCGATCTGGCCGGAGCGCACGGAGGCCGAGCTCGTCGAGTGCCACCGGCACGAGACGCTGCTGAACCTCGCCTTCCCGCACGAGAAGTCCTGGACGTTGCTCTGCCCGTACGACGCCGAGCGGCTCCCCGACGACGTGCTCCGGGCCGCGCGGCGCAACCACCCGCACGTCGTCGAGCGCGGCGAGCTGCGGCGCAGCGAGAGCTTCGTGCGCGCGATCCCGGGACCCGCCCCGCTGCCGCCGCCGGCCGTCGAGCCGACGGAGATGCGCTTCTCCCACGGCGAGCTCGCGGTGCTGCGCGAGTTCCTCGCCCGCCGCGCCGCGAACGAGGGCCTGTCGTCCGATCGGCTGGCCGACCTCGTGCTCGCCGTCGACGAGCTGGCCACGAACACGCTGCGCTACGCCCGCGGCGAGGGCGTGGTGCGGACCTGGCGCGAGAACGGCACGATGCTCGTGGAGGTCGCTGACGACGGCCACATCGCGGATCCCCTGGCCGGGCGCGACTGCCCGCCCCCGACCGAGCTCGGCGGGCGCGGGCTGTACCTGGTCAACCAGCTCTGCGACCTGGTGCAGCTGCGCTCCTCGCCCGAGGGCAGCGTGATCCGTCTCCACATGTACCTGGACTGAGCGGGCACACTGCAGGGATGGCGGCCGGCCTCGTCGTCGCCCAGGCCCTGTCCGAGACGCTCGGAGGCGGGCCCCAGCCTGATCTGCTCGAGGCGCGCCAGATGCAGGCGCTCTCGCTCGGCGTGCACATCCCGCTGGTCTGCTTCGGGATCGCGTTCCCGGCGATGTTCCTGTTCGTCGAGGGGCTCTACCTGCGCACCGGTGACGCGACCTACAAGGCGCTCGCCAAGCGCTGGTCGAAGGTGGCGCTGACGCTGTTCGCGGTCGGCGTGGTGACCGGCACGATCCTCTCGTTCGAGTTCGGGCTGCTGTGGCCGGAGTTCATGGCCTCCTTCGGGGAGGTCTTCGGGATCGCGTTCGGGCTCGAGGGCATCTCGTTCTTCGTCGAGGCGATCTTCATGGCGATCTACGTCTACGGCTGGCAGCGACTGCCGCCGCGGGCGCACTTCCTGACGGGCGTCCCGATCGTGATCTCGGGCTTCGCCGGCTCCCTCAACGTGATCGCGGTCAACGGCTGGATGAACAACCCCGAGGGCTTCGACGTCGTGAACGGCCGCGTGACGAACCCGCGCCCGTGGGACGCGCTGATCAACACGAACATGTGGCACGAGCTGATCCACATGTACCTGGCCGGCTACATCGTGGCCGGCTTCATCGTCGCGGGCGTGTACTCGTACGCGTGGCTGCGCGGCCGCCGTGACCGCTACCACCGCACGGCGCTCGTCGTGACGCTCTCGTTCGCCTGCCTGGCGGCCCCGGTGCAGGTCATCGTCGGCGACTGGGCGGCCCGCACGGTGACCAAGGAGCAGCCCGTGAAGCTCGCCGCCTTCGAGGGGCTCGTGAAGACCACGAAGGGCGCGCCGTTCACGATCGGCGGCGTCTTCGACGAGGACGAGCAGCGCGTGCGCTGGGGGATCGAGATCCCGCGGCTGCTGTCCGTGCTGGCCAAGCACGACCCGAACGCGACCGTGGCCGGCCTGGAGACGGTGCCGCCCGAGGACCGCCCGCCCGTCAACGTCGTCCGGATCGCGTTCCAGACGATGGTCGGCATCGGCACGGGGCTGGCGCTGCTGGGCACCGTCTTCTTCATCACCTGGCTGCGCAAGCGCCGCCTGCCGCGCTCGCGGTGGTTCTTCCGGGCGGTGATGGCGGCCGGGCCGCTCGCGCTCGTGGCGCTGATCGCCGGCTGGATCACCACGGAGGTCGGCCGCCAGCCCTGGATCGTCTACGAGGTGATGCGCACGGAGCAGGCCGTCACGTCCGCCGACGGGCTGGAGGTGGGCTACGCCGCGCTCGTGGCCGTCTACGTGTCGCTCGCCGCGGCGGTCGTGTGGCTGCTGCGCCGGCTCGCCTCCAAGCCGCCGGACACCGAGGTCGACGAGCCCGTCGCGGCGGGGCCGCGCTGATGCTGCCGGAGCTCTGCCTCGGCCTCGCGATGGTGGGCATCACGGCCTACGCCGTGCTCGGCAGCGCCGACTTCGGAGCCGGCTTCTGGGACCTGACGGCCGGCGGCGCCCACCGGGGCGGGCGCGTGCGGGGGATGATCCAGCGCTCGATGAGCCCGGTGTGGGAGGCCAACCACGTGTGGCTGATCTTCGTGCTCGTGGTCGTCTGGACGGCGTTCCCGGTCGCGTTCGCCTCGATCTTCTCGACGCTGTCGATCCCGCTGTTCCTCGCCGCGCTCGGGATCATCTTCCGCGGCGCCGCCTTCGCCATGCGGGGGCAGGCCGGCACGATCCGCGAGGCCCGCGCGCTCGGCGCGCTGTTCGCCTCGTCCTCCGTGCTGATCCCCTTCTGCCTCGGCACGGTCGCGGGCGCGATCGCCTCCGGGCGGGTGCCGGTCGGCAACGCGGCCGGGGACGCCTGGTCGTCGTGGCTGAACCCGACCTCCGTGCTGATCGGGGTGCTCGGCATCGTCACCGGCGCGCACCTCGCGGCCGTGTTCCTCGCGGGCGACTCGCGGCGCGCCGGGCAGGAGGACCTCGTGCACGCCTTCCGCACCCGCGCGCTTGCGACGGGCGCCCTCGCGGGGGTTGTCGCGCTCGGCGGCCTGCTCGTGCTGCGCTCGGACGCCCGCGACCTCTACGACGGGCTGCTCTCGGGCGGCGGGCTGGTGTGCGTACTGGTGTCCGCCGTCGGCGGCGTGGCGACCATGGCGCTGGTGTGGACGGAGCGCTACGGGCCCGCGCGACTGACCGCCGGGGTCGCCGTCGGCGCGATCACCGTGGGCTGGGCGCTGGCGCAGAGCCCGTACCTGCTGCCGCCCGAGCTGACGCTCGAGGAGGCGGCCGCGAGCGACGCGACGCTCGCCGCCGTGCTGGTCGGGCTCGCGGTCGGCGCGCTCGTGCTCGTGCCGTCGCTGATGCTGCTGTACCGGCTGGTGCTGCGCGGGACGCTCGACCAGGAGTTCGAGCCGCTCGACCAGCGCTTCCGTCCCCGCGAGGCCTCCGACGCGGAGGGCAGGCAGTCGTGAAGCTCGCGCTCATGCTCGGCTCGTTCGCCGCCGGGCTCGTGCTGATGGTGGGCTTCGAGCACGTCGTCACGCGCATCCTCGGCGTGCTCGCCCTGTTCTGCTTCCTCGTCACGGGCGTCTTCCTGATCGCCGACCCCGTTTTCTTGGGTAAGGAGGAGGAGGACATGCAAGACGAGCGTTAACCGTGACGCCGGCGACGCTGTTCTGCGGGCGCTACCTCGTGGTGCGGCGCCTGGGCTCCGGCGGCACCGCCACGGTCTTCCTGGCCGAGGACCAGCGGCTCCGGCGCAAGGTCGCGGTCAAGCGGCTGCACGGCGTCGAGGTGACGGATGCGACGGCCGAGCGGCTGCGCCGCGAGGCGCGGATCATGGCCTCGCTGCACCATCCGAACCTCGTCACCGTGCTCGACATGCTCACGGAGGACGACGACCTCTACCTCATCATGGAGTACGTGCCCGGCGGCACGCTCGCCGACGTGCTCGAGGAGGCGCCGCTGGAGCCGCGGACCGTGCTCGATCTGCTGCGGCCGATCGCCGCCGCGCTCGACCACGCGCACTCGAACGGCGTGGTGCACCGCGACGTCAAGCCCTCCAACGTCCTCGTCGGCGACGACGGAGCGGTCAAGCTCGCCGACCTGGGGCTGGCGACCGCGGCCGAGATCACGCGGATCACGCCGCCGGGCTCGATCCTCGGCACCCCGGCCTACATGGCCCCCGAGCAGGCGCAGCCCGTGCCCTGCACGCCGGCGACCGACATCTTCGCGCTCGCGACGATCGCCTTCCAGGCGCTCAGCGGCACGCTCCCGCGGACGGGGTCGACCGCCCTGGCGGTCCTGCGCCAGGCCACGAGCATGCCGCCGCCCGACCTGCGCGAGCGCCGGCCCGGGACCCCCGCGGCGGCCGCCGAGGCGCTCGGCCGCGGCATGGCGTTCGAGCCGGGCGAGCGGCAGGCCTCGGCGGCGAAGCTGCTGGACGAGCTCGAGGCAGGCTTGGGCAAGCCCGAGCCGACCCGCGTCGCCCCGGCCGTCCGCCGCCGCCGCACGCCCGCCGACGTGCTCGCCTCCGCCGACCGCGAGCCCGAGCCGCCGCCGCGGCGCCGCCGGACCGGGCGGATGCTCGCGCTGCTCGCGCTCCTCGTCGCCGCCGTCGCGGTCGCCGCCGTGCTGGCGCTGGCGCGCGACGACGACCCGGGCGAGCAGGCTGCGAGCACGCCCGAAGCGACGGCCGAGCCGACCGAGGAGCCCAAGGCCGAGGCGACCAGCGAGCCGGCTGAGGAGCCCGCGCCCGCCGCGACCCCGCGCGCGCTCGGCCCGGCGGCATCGGTCCGCGAGTTCTACGAGCGCGCGGCCGAGGACGACTTCGCGGGCGCGTGGCGCGTCGCCGGCCCGCGCATGCGGGCCGTCTACGGCGACAGCCGCGCGACCTTCGAGCGGCAGCTCGGCTCGCTCGAGAAGATCGAGTTCCCCGAGCTGGCGCTCGAGTCGCGCTCGGGCTCGACGGCGATCGTGCGGGTACGCACCGTGGCCACGCACACGGATCGCACGGACCTCTGCACCGGCACGCTGCAGACCACCCGCTCAGGCGGCCGCTGGCTCGTCGAGCCGCACGGCCTCTCCTGCGCGCGCGCCGGCGGGTCCTAGGCGCGGGCGAAGCGGCTGAGCGTGCGCTCGGGGCTGATGCCCTCGAGGTGCTCGCGCCAGACGCGGTAGTACGCGAGCTCCTCCTTGGTGCGCAGCGGCGGGTCGACCGCGCCGCGCTCGGCCGCGAACTCCTCGTCGGAGATGTCGGCCTCGATCGCCACGCTGAGCACGTCGCGGGCGCCGCTGCCGTCGCCGAACTCCGCCTTCACCCGCCAGAGGAACTCGTCGGGGAGCCAGCCGTCGAACGCCTCGCGCAGCAGCTTCTTCTCCGGCTCGCCCGGGCGGGCGATCTTCGCCTCGGGCGGGACGCGCAGCGCCCACTCGATCACCTCGCGGTCCAGGAACGGGACGCGCGCCTCGACGGCGTGGGCCATCGTGACGCGGTCGCAGCGCTGCAGGTTGAGGTTGTGCAGCGAGCGCACGGTGCGCTCGAGCTCCACGCGCAGCGCGTCGGGCTCGGTGAACTCGCGCAGGTAGTCGTAGCCGGCGAACAGCTCGTCCGCGCCCTCGCCCGTGAGCACGACGCGCACGTGCTGGCGGGTCATGCGGGCGAGCATGTAGTTCGGCACGGCGCTGCGCACGAGCCCGGGGTCGAAGGACTCGATCGCGCGCACGACGTTCGGCAGCGACTCGAGCGCCTCGGCCGCGCGGTAGTCGATCTCGTGGTGGTCGGTGCCGAGAAACTCGGCGACGGTGCGGGCGGCCATCAGGTCGGGCGAGCCCTCCGTGCCGACGGCGAAGGTGTGCAGCACCGTCCCCTCGCGCGCGGCCCAGCGGGCGGCGATCGCGGCCACGAGCGAGGAGTCCAGCCCGCCGGAGAGGAACACGCCGACGGGCACGTCGCCCATCATCTGGCGATCGACGGCGTGGATCAGCGCCTCGCGGGTGCCCGCGCGCAGGTCCGTGCCGGGCGGCAGCGGCTCGATGTGGTCGGGCACGGCGGAGGCGAAGCGGATCAGCCCGTCCTCGGGCGTCCACGAGTGGCCGGGCGGGAACGGCTCGACCAGCGGGCGCCATTCGGGGTCGAAGGCGTGCATCTCGCTCGCGAAGCGCACCGGCCCGCCGGTCTCCTGCGGCGGCGTCCAGTAGAGCGGCTTGATCCCGACGGGGTCGCGCGCGGCGACGAAGCGCCCGTCCTCCGTGGCCATCACGAACGCATACATGCCGTTGAGCCGGCGCAGCGCCTCCGGGCCGTACTCGTCGAGCAGGTGCAGCGCGACCTCGTTGTCGGAGGTCGTGAGGATCTCGCGGCCCTCCAGGCGCATGCGCACGTTCTCGTGGTTGTAGACCTCGCCGTTGCCGACCAGGAACGCGTCGGCCTGTGCGGTCCGCAGCGGCTGCGCGCCGCCCTCGACGTCCACGATCGACAGCCGCCGGTGGCCGAGCCAGCTCCCGTCGACCTGCACGGTGCCGCGGTCGTCGGGGCCGCGATGCGCGATGCGCTCGAGCATCCGCTCGAGCTCGGCGGGATCAGATGCTCCGTATTCGGCGACGATCCCGCACATCTTCTCCCGGTGACGCTAGCGGGTCGTACGCGTCAGGGCGGCGATCGGCCAGGTGGTCGATGATCTCGCGGGACCGGCGCAGCTCCACGAGGTCCGCCTCGGCGACGGCGATGCCCGGCCGCGCGCGGCAGCGGGCGAGCACGGCGCCGTCGGGATCGACGACCTGCGCGCCGCCGAGGAAGCGCAGCGGCCCCCAGGCGCCAGTCTGGTTGGAGGAGGCGACGAAGATCTGGTTCTCGACCGCGCGCGCCTGGTCGACGACGGCGAAGTGGCGGGTCTGGCGGTCGTCGCGGATCCGGCCCGCCGGCGCGTGCCGGTCGACGGGCCACGCCGCGAGGCAACACGCGATCTCGGCGCCGTCGAGCGCGAGCGCCCGCACCGCCTCCGGGAACAGCTTGTCGTAACAGACGAGCATCCCGAGCCGGCCGACGGGCGTGTCGAAGGCGGCGAAGCGGTCGCCGGCCCGGAACGCGAACCGCTCGCCGGGCGGCAGGTGCACCTTGCGGTGGTGCCCGAGGACGCCGTCGCCCGTCACGCACACCGCCGAGGAGTACCGCTCGCCGCCGTCGCGCTCCGTGTAGCCCGCGCACACGACGGTGTCGCCGGCGAGCCTCACGAGCGCCGCGATCTCCGGGCCGTCCGGGTCGAGCGCCGGCGGCAGGTCGGGAGCCGCCGCGCCCTCCTTGATGTAGCCGCCGAGCGCGCTCTCCGGCAGGATGACCAGCTCCGCCCCGGCCTCCCGGGCCGCCGCGAGCAGCCGGGCGATCCGCCTCAGGCAGTCGTCGAGGTCGCGGCCGAACGGCGACGCGACGGCGGCGATCACGGGCATGCCCGCACTATCAGCGCCGCGCTCCGAGCCCGGTATGGACCGATGGACAACGTCGCGCCGCTCCGTCCGGCCCGCGCGCGGTCCCGCCTATGCTCGGGTCATGGCTCGCCTGGTCTCGGTCAACGTGGGGCGCCCGCGGCAGCTCTCCGTCCGGCGCGGCCGGCCGCTGATGAGCGCGATCGGCAAGGCGCCCGTCGACGGTCGCGTGCGCGTGGTGGGCGTCAACGTCGAGGGCGACGACCAGGCCGACCGCCGCGTCCACGGCGGCCCCGACAAGGCGGTCTACGCCTACGCGAGCGAGGACACGGCGTTCTGGGAGGCCGACTTCGGCCGCGAGCTCGGCCCGGGCGCCTTCGGCGAGAACCTCACCACGGAGGGCCTCGACGTCAGCGGCGCGGTCGTCGGCGAGCGCTGGCGGATCGGCGACGTCGAGCTCGAGGTCTGCCAGCCGCGGCTGCCGTGCAACAAGCTCGCGCTGAGGCTGGGCGACCCGACGATGGTCAAGCGGTTCGCGCTGGCGTCGCGGCCGGGGGCGTACCTGCGGATCGTGGCCGAGGGGGAGTTGGGCGCGGGCGATGCGGTGGAGGTCGTGTCACGGCCGGCGCATGGCGTGACGGTTCGGGAGGTGTCCGACGCGATCCTGGTGGACGAGGCGTTGCTCGTGAGGGCGGCGTCTGCTCCGGAGCTGCCGGCCGAGTTGGCTGAGTGGATGCGGTCTCGCGCTGCGTGAGTCCTCTGGCCGGGGGCGTTGTGCGTGGCCGACGTCAACGGCGGCTGGGTAAGGGAGCGGTCTGCACAAACGTCGATCGGCGGCACGAGGCGCCCGGTCGGATCGACGTTTCCGGGCTATAGGACCCCCAACGTCGATCGAGAGGGGGTCGGTGGTCCGGCTATCGACGTTCGTGCGGCGCGGGCGGCACCCTCACCACCCCACCCAGCCGCCGTTGACGTAAGCGCCGGACTACACAGCCCGCGCCGCGGCCCACCGGGCCCGGCTGAGCAGGCCCTCGGCGGAGCCGCCGGACCACTGCACGGGGCCCGCGAGCATCGGCACGTCGCGGACGGCGTCGCGGAGCCGCTCGGCGGCCGCGTCGGCGCCGTGCTGGTCCGTCTCGGGGAGCAGGACGAGGAGCTCCTCGTCGGCCCAGCGGGCGAGGACGTCGGCGTCGCGGAGGGCGGACTGCAGGCGCGGGAGGGCGTCGGTGAGGCGGTCGGCGGGGAGCTCGAGCCGCACGACGGAGAAGATGTGTCCGTAGCGCCGCCACTCGCCGATGAGGCGCTCGAGGATGTAGGCGGCGGTCTCCCGCGACGGCAGGTCCATGCCCAGTTCAACGGCCGGAGCACCCTCGTCCTTGAGTCGGCGATTCGGCCAGGGAGCCTGGATTCCGGCGTGTCAGGCGCCCCCATAGAGTCCGGCCGGTGCGCACGCTCACCCGGCGGGAGCTCAACCGCGCGCTGCTGGCCCGGCAGCTGCTGCTCGAGCGGGCGCCGGTCGGGCTCCCCGAGGCGCTCGAGCGGGTGTGCGGGATCCAGGCGCAGTACGCGCCGTCGATGTACTTCGGGCTGTGGTCGCGGCTCGCGGACTTCGAGCCGGCGGCGCTCACGAGGGCGCTGGAGGAACGCGAGGTCGTGCAGGGCACGCTGATGCGCGTCACGATCCACCTCGTCTCGCGGCGCGACTACTGGCCGTTCGCCACGGCGGTGCGCGAGGCCCGGCGCGCGCTGTGGCTGCGCGCCTGGAAGGAGCCCGGGGCGGAGGCGATGGCCGAGGCCGCCCGCACGCTCGCCGCAGCCCTCGACGGCGGCGCGCTCCCGCGCAAGGAGGTCGAGGCGCTGATCGGCAAGCCCGCCACGCGCGGCATCCACCTCTGGCTGGACATCGTCCGGGTGCCTCCGTCGGGCACCTGGGAGCGCCGCCGCGCCGACCTGTTCGGCGCCGCCGCCGACTGGCTCGGGAACGACGGGCAGACGGACGAGGACGACGCCATCGACCACCTCGTCCGCCGCTATCTCGCCGCCTTCGGCCCGGCGGGCCGCAAGGACGTCCAGAGCTTCACCGGCCTGAGCCTCACGGCGCTCAAGCCGGTGCTCGAGCGCGTCGCCACCGAGCGCTACCTCGACGAGGACGGCGGCGAGCTGCTCGACGTGCCGGGCGCCCCGCTCGCGGACGCCGATACGCCGGCCCCGCCGCGGCTGCTGCCGACCTGGGACTCGACGCTGCTCGTGCACGCCCGCCGCACCGGCCTGCTGCCCGAGCGCTTCCGCCCGCTGGTCTTCCACACGAAGAACCCGCAGTCGTCGCCGACCTTCCTCGTCGACGGCGAGGTCGCGGGCACCTGGAGGCTCGACGGCGGCCGCTTCAGCGCCGAGCCGTTCGAGCGCGTCCCCGCGAGCGCGATGCGCGAGGTGAACGCCGAGGGCGAGCGGCTCGCGGCGGCATTCGGCTGAGCGGAGGCGTACGGTGCCCGGCATGAGCGAGCCCCGGCTCACGCCCACCGACGCGATCGCCCCGATCAAGGTCCACGCGCCGAGCGAGCGCAACCGCAAGCTCTCGACGTTCCTCACGGCCGCCAACGGCGACCTGCAGCTCAAGGCGCGCTGGCTCGCGCAGCAGACCACGGCCGAGCGGCTCGGGATGTCCGACCACTCGTGGGTGCACCTGCAGATCGTGCTCAACATGGCGCTGCGGCTGTACCGGATGCTCCACAAGCACGGCGTGCAGTCGACGATCGAGCGCGACTACGCGATGAACACCAGCGACGCCGAGGTGATCATCGCGGGCGCCTGCCTGACGCACGACCTCGGGATGTCGATCCACCGCATCGACCACGAGGCGTACTCGCTGTTCCTCGCCGCCGACATGCTGCCGGGCCTGCTCGGGGAGGTCTACGAGGAGCCCGAGCGCACGATCGTCATCTCGGAGATCCTGCACGCGATCATCGGCCACCGCAGCGCCGGCCGGCCGCTCACGCTCGAGGCCGGCGTCGTCCGCGTCGCCGACGCGCTCGACATGGAGCACGGCCGCTCGCGCGCGTCGCTGGAGACCCACCTCGCCAACATCCACTCGCTGTCGGCGGCGGCGATCGAGGAGGTCCGGATCGTCGACGGCGAGACGCGCCCGATCCGGATCGAGATCGAGATGAACAACTCGGCCGGCATCTTCCAGGTCGACTCGCTGCTCGCCAGCAAGCTGCGCGGCTCGGGCCTCGAGGAGCACATCGAGGTGGTCGCGAGCATCGAGGCCGAGCACGAGAAGCGGCTCTTGCGCGTGTATCGCATCTAGCGGGTATGCCTCGCCTGCGATGAGCCCGGGCGGGGCCCCCGAGATCTCGACGGAGCCGCCTCGGCGAGCCGAGGAGGAGCTGGGCGAACCACGCTCACCGCACCACAAGGGCCGCGTCGCCACCACGCTGGCGGCGCTCGGCGTCGTGTTCGGGGACATCGGCACGAGCCCGCTGTACGCGATGCACACGGTGTTCGCGATCGACCGCGACCTGCGCCCGACCGAGGCCGCCGTCTACGGCGTCATCTCGCTCGTGTTCTGGGCGATCACGCTGGTCGTCACGGTCAAGTACGTCCTGCTGATCACGCGCGCCGACAACCACGGCGAGGGCGGGATCATGGCCCTGATCGCGCTGGTGCGCGGCATCCGGGTCGACCGGCGCTTCACCAAGCTGGTGCTCGTCTCGCTCGGCATCTTCGGCGCGGCGCTGTTCTACGGCGACGGGATGATCACGCCGGCGATCTCGGTGCTGTCGGCGGTCGAGGGCCTCGAGGTGGCGTCGCCGTCGATCGAATCGCTCGTGGTGCCGATCACGCTCACGATCGTCACCTTCCTGTTCGCCGTGCAGCGCTTCGGGACGAGCGTCGTCGGGCCGTGCGTTCGGCCCGGTGATGGCGCTGTGGTTCGGGATCCTCGCCGTCTCCGGGCTCGTCCACGTGCTCGACGACCCCGGGATCCTGCGCGCGCTCTCGCCCCACTACGGGGCCGTGTTCCTGTTCGAGCACGGCTGGGTCGGGTTCCTCGCGCTCGGCGCCGTGGTGCTGGCGATCACGGGCGCCGAGGCGCTGTACGCCGACATGGGCCACTTCGGCCGCAACGCGATCCTGCGCGCGTGGCTGTTCGTCGTCTTCCCCGCCCTGACGCTCAACTACATGGGCCAGGGGACGCTGATCCTCGGCGACCGGGGCGCGGTCGACAACCCGTTCTTCCTGCTCTTCCCGGACTGGCTGCAGGTGCCGATGGTGGTCGTCGCCACCGTCGCGGCGATCATCGCGTCGCAGGCGGTCATCTCGGGCGCGTTCTCCGTCACGCGCCAGGCGGTGCAGCTCGGCTTCCTGCCGCAGCTGACCGTGCTCCACACCAGCAGCGAGATCGGCCAGGTCTACGTGCCGATCGTCAACTGGACGCTGTTCACGGCCGTCGCCGCGCTCGTGCTCGGCTTCGGCTCCTCCGACCACCTGGCCTCCGCGTACGGGATCGCGGTCACCGGCACGCTGGCGATCGACACGCTGCTGTTCTTCTTCGTCGTCCGCAAGCTGTGGCACAAGCCGAAGTGGCTGGCCGTCGCGGGCTGCGTCTTCTTCCTCACGATCGACCTCGCGTTCTTCGGCGCGAACGTGCCGAAGGTGCTGCACGGCGGCTGGTTCCCGCTCGTGGTCGCGGCGATCCTCTTCGTCGTCCTGGTCACGTGGCAGAACGGGCGGGCGATCATGCTGGAGCGGCGGCGCGAGCTCGAGGGCCCGCTGCGCCAGTTCGTCGAGGAGGTGCGCGAGCGCGACGACGTGATCCGCGCGCCGCGCACGGGCGTCTTCTTCGCCGCCTACGCCGAGAACACGCCGCTCGCCCTGCGGGCGAACCTCGAGCACAACAACACGGTCCACGAGACGGTGGTGGTCGTCTCGCTGGAGCCGCTCAACGTCCCGCACGTGCAGGCGGACGAGCACCTCAAGCTCGACGAGCTCGGCTACGAGGACGACGGCATCTGCCACGTCACCGCCCGCTACGGCTTCCAGGACGACATCGACATCCCGGGCCTCCTGCGCGGGGCGCTCGATCGGCTCGAGGGCGACGTCGACCTCGAGCGGGTCTCCTACTTCGTCTCGCGCGCGACCATCGTCGTGACCGACGACCCGTGCATGGCCCAGTGGCGCAAGAAGCTGTTCGCGGCGATCGCGCGCAACGCCGCCACCCCCGTCGGCTACTTCAACCTGCCCGACGAGCGGACCGTCGTGATGGGCGCGCACATCGAGCTCTGAGCCCTCGTTGTCCTAACCACCAACGTGCGGCGCGCGACGTTGGCCCGCACGCCGATGACCGGGGCCCGCGCCGCTGACAGGCTTGCGCAGCGAGTTCGGGGAACGAGGAGAGGGATCGGTTTGGAATTGGGGATCGCGCTGGCGCTCGTGTGCGCCGTCGTCACGCAGCTGGGCTTCCTGTGCAAGCACCGCGGCGCGGGCTGCGCACCGCTCGTCCAGCTCCGGCGGCCGCTGGCCAGCGCGCGGGCGCTGTTCGCCTCGAAGTGGTTCGCGATCGGCATGGCGATCGCGGCCGGCGCCTGGATCCTCCACGTCTTCGCGCTCGCGCTCGCCCCGCTCTCGACGGTGCAGGTCGTGCTCTCCACCGGCGTGGTGATGCTCGCCGTGCTCGGCGACCGGCTGTTCGGCCACAGCGTCGGCCGGCGCCAGTGGATCGGCGTCGCGATGACCGCGTCCGGGCTCGTGCTGCTGGTGCTGACCATGCCGACTCCCGACGGCCACCACGCGGCGTTCGCCGTACCCGGCCTGATCGTCTTCGAGGCCGTCGCGCTCGCCGTCGGCACGCTGCTGATCACCGCCCCGCGGATGGGCGCCCCGGCCCACCACCACGGCGCGCTGCTGGGCGCCGCCGCCGGCGTGCTGTTCGGCGTCGGCGACGTCGCGCTGAAGGCGCTGACCGGCGCCGCCGGCGACGGCCTGCTCGCGCTCGCCCTCTCCCCCTGGCTCCCCGTCGCCGCCGTCGCCGCCGCGCTCGCGTTCCTCGCGTCGGCCCGCGGCTTCCAGGAGGGCGAGGCCGTGCCGGTCATCGCCACGACCTCCACCGCCGCGAACCTCACGTGCATCATCGGCGGCATCCTCGTGTTCGGCGACGCGCTCGCCGCCGGCGTGCTGCTGGCCGTCCAGCTCGCGGCGTTCGCGCTCGTCGCCCTCGCCGCGCTGATCACCCCGGCGGGCAAGCTCGAGACGGCGTAGCCTCCCGGGCATGGCAGCCCCCACGGCCCCGGGGGCGGCGCGGATCGTCGGCTCGCTCGTCGCCGAGATCGAGACCGAGCTCGACGGGCTCGTCGCCCGCACGGGGGACCGCATCCGGGACGAGATCCCCGAGTTCCGCCGCGTGCCGGTCGAGGCGCTGGCGCGGGCGATCCGCGGCAACGTGCAGCGGGCGCTGACCGCGCTGCGCGACCTGCGGCCGCCGACGGACGCCGAGCTCGAGCAGGCGGCCGCGATCGGGCGCGAGCGCGCCGAGCAGGGGCTGACGGTGGACGCTGTCCTTCACGCGTACCGGATCTCGATCAGCTCGGTGTGGTCGCGCTTCGGCGAGGTCGCGCGCGAGCGCGGCGCCGACGTCGCCAGCGTGCTCGCGTTCTCCGAGACGCTGTGGCTGTGGGCCGACGCGGTGATGGACATCGTCGCCGCCGCCCACCGGGAGATCGAGCTCGAGCAGGCGCGTGAGGAGCAGCAGCGCCGCGACGCGTTCGTGCTCGCGCTGCTGACCGGGACGCTCGGCGCCGCCGAGCTGCGCCGCGACAGCGCCACCTACGGGCTCGACGCCGACCGCGCCTACGTGCCGTTCCGGGCGCGGGCGAGCCGGCACCGCGTGGCGGGAGCGCTTGCCGGCGAGGGCGGCCTGGTGATCACGCTCGACCGCGACGTCGCGGGCATCGCCCCGCAGCGGCCCGCCCCCGTGCCCGGCGTCGCCTGCGGGGTCGGGCCGCCGGCGCAATTGGCGGACGTCGCGCCCGCGTTCGCGCTCGCCAGCCGCGCCCTGCAGACCGCGGTCGCCTTCGGGCAGGAGGGCACCTTCTCGCTCGCGGACCTCTCGATCCGCCCGGCGATCCTCGCCGACGCGCCGCTCGGCGACGCGTTCGCCGCGCGCTATCTCGAGCCGCTCGACGCGCTCGGGCGCATGGGCGCCGAGCTCGACGCGACGCTGCGTGCGTGGTTCGACCAGGAGATGCGGATCGAGGAGACCGCCCGCGTCCTGCATGTGCACCCGAACACCCTGCGTCACCGGCTCCGCCGCTTCGAGGAGGTGACGGGCGCGACGCTGCGCGATCCCCGCCATCTGGTGGAGCTCTGGTGGGCGCTCGAGCGGCGCCGGCTGGCGGGTTGACGGGCTTGCCAGTCTTGGAGCCGTGATCAACACCCGCCGCACCAAGATCCTCGCCACTCTCGGCCCGGCCACCGACCCGCCGGAGGTGTTCGATCAGCTCGTCGCGGCCGGTATGGACTGCGCGCGCGTGAACTGCTCGCACGGCGGCAGCGAGGACCTGCTGCGGCGCGCGCGGATGGTGCGGGACGCGTCCGAGCGCTCTGGCAGGCACCTCGGCCTGCTGTTCGATCTCCAGGGGCCGAAGCTGCGGCTCTCGGGCTCGACCGAGCAGCGCGATCTGGAGGTCGGCGACACCCTGACCTTCACGGGCAACGGCGACGGCGGCGGGGACCGGATCGCGGTCGACTTCGAGGGCTTCGCGCGGCTGTGCACGCCGCAGTCGGAGATCGTGATCGGCGACGGCGTGCCGCGCTTCAGCGTCGCCGGGGTCACCGACACGGAGGTCCGCGCGCGCGTCGTCTCGCCCGGGCCGGTGTCGGCGCGCAAGGGCGTCAACGTCACCTTCGCGCGGCCCGAGCTGCCCGCGATCACCGAGAAGGACCTCGCCGACCTGCAGGTCGCGTGCGACGCCGGCGCGGACTTCGTCGCGCTCTCCTTCGTGCGCTCGGCCGGGGACATCGAGCAGCTGCGCGCGCACATGCGCGAGATCGGCTGCAAGGCGCGCGTGATCGCCAAGATCGAGAAGGTCGAGGCCTACCACGACCTCGACGAGATCATCGCCGTCTCCGACGGCGTGATGGTCGCGCGCGGCGACTACGGCGTCGAGGCGGGCGTGGCGCGCGTGCCGCTGATGCAGAAGGACACGATCCTGCGCGCCACCCGGCAGGGCAAGACCGTGATCACCGCCACGCAGATGCTCGAGTCGATGATCCAGTCCTCCGAGCCGACCCGCGCGGAGGTCGCCGACGTCGCCAACGCGGTGATCGACGGCACCTCCGCGGTGATGCTCAGCGCCGAGACGAGCGTCGGGCGCTTCCCCGTCGAGGCCGTGCGGGCGATGTCGACGATCGCCGAGGCCGCCGAGGAGGCGCCGGAGATCCACGGCCGCGCGCGCGACATCGTGCAGGACACGCCCGCGGCGGCGATCATGCACGCCGCGGTCGAGCTCGCCCACGAGGTCGACGCCGCCGCGATCGTCATCCCGACCTCCACGGGCGGGACGCCGCGAGCCTGCGCGAAGTACCGGCCGCGGCGCCCGCTGATCGTGCTCGCCCACCAGCCCGGCGTGGCGGAGCAGCTCGCGCTCGAGTGGGGCGTCTACGCCACCCGCATGGAGCACGCCGACACCGTCGACGAGCTGATCGACTCCGCGCTGGAGGGCGCCCGCGACTTCGCCGAGCTGGCCCCGGGGGCCAAGGTCGTGATCACGGCCGGCCGTGCCGGGATCGCGGGCGGGACGAACCTGATCATGATCAGGGAGGTTCCCGAGCCCGGAGCGCGAACCCCCACCACGTGAGACTGCTCGTATTCGATGACCCACAGCTCAGGGACCGCCAGGAGTGGCTGGTCGACGACGCCGACGTGCACGACGCCATGCGCTCCCTGGCCCGCCAGGCCTACCGGCGCAACAAGCGCGCCCTGCCCGACGACGCCGGCCTGCCCGACCTCTTGAAGGCGCACGGCACCGTGGACGCGGTGCCCTACGTACCGCCGTCCCGCGCGGCCTGACTCACTCCTCGCCGAGAGCGGCGCGCAGCTCGGCGACCTGCTTCGCGAGCGCGGCGAGGTCCGCCTCGAGCCGGTCCACGCGCTCGGCCAGCGGGTCCTCGTCGATCGCGGGAGCGTGGCTCGGCGGCTGCGCGGGCTGCGACGGTGGTGTCCACGTCGCAGCTCGCGCAGGCGCCGAGTCGCGCGGGTCCTCGTCCTCGAGGTCGCTCGAGAGCAGGTGCGCGTAGCGCTGCTCCTTCTGGCCCGGGCGGCGCGGCTGCAGCTCGGCGAACTCCGCGCTCGGCGAGCCGGCCGAGCACCGATTGCAGCTCCGCGGTGTCGGCGAACGGCTGCATGCGCTCCACCCGCGTGCGCAGCTCGCCGAGCGTCTGCGGCCCGCGCAGCATCAGCACCGCGAGCACGGCCTGCTCGTCGCGGGCGAGGCCGGGCTTCTCGTCGAGCAGGTGGCGGTACTTGGGCGCGCGGGCGCCTGACGCGAGCCGGGTCCAGCCGCGCCGGCCGAGCCGGTGCAGCGCGTCGCGCAGCGTGTCGTCGTCGTAGGAGACGACCGGGTCGCGGTTGGTCGACTGGTTGCAGGCGGTGCGCAGCCCGTTGAGGCTGAGCGGATACACGTCCGGCGTGGTGCGCTGCTTCTCGATCAGGCAGCCCAGCACGCGCACTTCGGCGGCGTCGAGGTCCACGGCGCGTGAAGGTTACGTGGCCGAGACTTGATCCGTCCCGTCGGCGGGGGGAGGATCGGCGCATGCCCGAGCGCACCTCATATGAGCCCGGCACGCCCAGCTGGGTCGACCTCGGCACGTCCGATCCCGATGCCTCGCGCGCGTTCTACGGCGAGCTTTTCGGGTGGACGGCCGAAGAGCCCGGTCCCGTCGAGGAGACCGGTGGTTACGCGATGTTCCGCAAGGACGGGAAGCTGGTGGCGGGGGTCGGCCCGCTGCAGGACGACAGCCAGCCGGTCGTCTGGTCGACGTACGTCTCGACGGACGACCTCGACGGCGTCACGCAGCGAGCGCGCGACGCCGGAGCGACGGTGATGGTGGAGCCCATGCAGGTCATGGACGCCGGCCGGATGGCGTTCTTCATGCACGACGCGATGGGCGTGATCGGCGCCTGGGAGCCGGGGCGTCACACCGGCGCGGAGCTCGTCAACGAGCACGGCAGCCTGTCCTGGAACGAGCTGCACACGCGCGACATGGGCGCGGCGAAGGCGTTCGGCGAGGCGGTGTTCGGCTGGAAGGCCGCCGACTGGGACATGGGCGGCGGTGGCTCGCCCTACGTGATCTTCAACCTCGGCGAGAACGGCATCGCCGGCGCCACCGACATGCTGCCCGACGGGGTCCCGCCCCACTGGTTGACGATCTTCGCGGTCGACGACGCCGACGCCGCGGTGGCGAGGGTGCGCGAGCTGGGCGGCGGCGTGGTGATGGAGCCGATGGACGCCGAAGGCGTCGGGCGCTTCGCGGTCGTGACGGATCCGCAGGGCGCGACGTTCGGCGTGATCAAGAACGCACCGCAACCGTGACGATCTGCCATGGGCGATAGGCGATCTCGATCGCGCCGTCGCGGAGAGGCAGCTCGTCGCCCTCGCCCTCGAGCAGGTCGGTCAGGCACGCACGCGAGAACGGCACGCCGAGGCGAACGCGCGCCGTTCCACGGCCGCCGTGGGCCTCGTAGAGGCGCAGGATCAGGCTGTCGGAGTCCTCCGCGCGCTTGATCGTGTCGAGCACGAGCGCCGGGTCGTCGACGCTCGCGAACGACGCCCGTCCCCGCGGCATGCAGCAGCGGCTCGGCGAACGCCCGGGCCTGCCCGACCACGCCCGCCTCCTGCCAGCTCCCTCGGTGCGGCAGGATCGCGTAGCGGATCTCGTGCTCGCCCTGGTCGGCCTCGGGGTCCGGGTCCGTGGGAGCGCGCAGCAGCGAGAGCCGCAGGGTCGAGCCGTGGCAGGACATCCCGTGCGTGTCCGGCGTGAGCAGCGCGACGCCGAAGCCGTGCTCGGAGAGGTCGCCGAAGCGGTGCGCGGGCACCTCGAACTGGGCTGCGTCGGCCTGGGTGTTGGCGTGGGTCGGGCGCTCGGCGACGCCGAACTGCATCTCGTAGGTGGCGCGCGGGCTGCGCACGGCGAGCGGGAACGCGGCCTGCAGGAGCGCGTGGCGCTCGCGCCAGTCGATCCGGGCGCGGAACTCGAGCCGGCGCGAGCCCGCGTCGAGCCGCACGGTCTGGTGCAGCGTGCTGCGCTCGCCGATCCGGTGCTCGAAGGCGAGCTCCACGCGCTCCGGGCTCTCGTGGGCGACGCGGTGCGCGTGGGCGCCGGGCAGGGCGCGGCGGGTGTCGTCCGTGTAGGGCTCGATCTCCCACGCGTCGTAGGCGACGGGGCGGTCGTCGGAGAGCTCGAACACGTTGGCCGGGCCGTCCAGCACCTCGCGGCCGTCGTGCTCGAGCGAGGTCAGCCGGCCCTGCTCGTCGAAGGTCGCGGCCAAGTGGCCGTTGGCGAGCGTGAGGCCGTCGCGGCGCACCGGGTCGGCGAGCTCCGCGGGCTGCGCGAACCCGTACGAGGGCGCGCGCACGGGGTGCAGCTTCCCGTCGTGCTCGACGATCTCCTCGCGCGCGAACGGCGTCAGGTTCAGCGCCGCGGGCGTGCCGTCGCCCGGTGCCGCGGGCTCACCTCCCAACGCGGCGATCGCGGCGTCGCGCAGCTCGGTCGCCCGCGCGGCGACCTGGGCGAGGTCGCGCTCGGCGTCCTCGTAGACCTCGCGGATCGAGCTGCCCGGGATGATGTCGTGGAACTGGTTGAGCAGCAGCGTCTGCCACAGCGCGCGCAGCTCCTCCGCCGGGTACTCCGCCCGGCCGAGCCGGTGCGCGAGCGCCGCCGCGGCCTCCGCCTCCCCCAGCAGCCGCTCGCCGGCGCGGTTGCCGCGCTTCGTGCGCGCCTGGCTCGTGTAGGTGCCGCGGTGGTACTCGAAGTACAGCTCGCCCTGGATCGGCCGCGGGTGGCCGAGGTCCTCCTCCAGGCGGTCGAAGAACTCGGTCGTGGGCGCGAGCTGCACGCGCGGGACGCCCTGCAGGTCGCCGGCGCGGCGCGCCATCTCGAGCATCTCCGCGGTCGGCCCGCCGCCGCCGTCGCCGTGGCCGAAGACGAGCAGGCTCCCGGCGGTGCGGTCGTGGTCCTTGAAGCGGGCGGCGCTCGCGCGCAGCTCGGCGATCGAGACGATCGCGTTGTAGGTGTCGGCCGGCGGCATGTGCACGAGCACCTCCGAGCCGTCGATCCCCGCCCACAGGAACGAGTGGTGCGGCGGCTCGGTGAACTGGTTCCAGGACAGCTTCTGGGTGAGGAAGCGGTCGATGCCCGCGCCGCGCAGGATCTGCGGGATCTGGCCGTTGTAGCCGAACGTGTCCGGCGTCCAGAACTCGCGGCAGCGCGCGCCGAAGCGCTCCTGCAGGTCGCGCTGCCCGTAGACGACCTGGCGCACGAGCGACTCGCCGCGAGGGCAGGTTGAGGTCGGGCTCCACCCATGAGCCGCCGACGACCTCCCAGCGGCCTTCGCGCACGCGCTCGCGCATCCGCTCGTAGAGACCCGGCGCATCCTGCTCGAACCACGCGTACTGCTGCGCCTGCGAGGCCGCGAAGCGGTGCTCGGGGTAGCGGTCCATCAGCGCGAGCTGGCTCGCCCACGAGCGCACGACCTTGCGCCGCGTCTCGGCCAGCGGCCACAGCCAGGCGGTGTCGATGTGCGCGTGGCCGATCGCCGTGATCTCGTGCGCGCTGCCGGCGTTGCGGTGCGCGAGCAGGTCGCCGAGGATCGCGCGCGCCTCGGGCCAGCTGCCGCGGTCGGCGGCGGCGAACGTGCGGGCGAAGCGGTCGAGCTCGGCGAGCAGCCGGCCCTCCCAGGAGGGATCGAGGCCCGGCTCCTCGACGAGCTGGCGCAGCGCCTCGAAGTCCCACGCCATCTCCCACGCCTCGGGGTCGAGCAGCGCGAGGCCGGCGCGGTTCAGGCGCGCCGGCGCGCGCGGCGCGCGCAGCGAGCGGTCGTCGGTCGGCTCCTGCCACGTGCGGCCGGTCCGGTCGCGGCGGCGCGGGAACGGGTCGGGCAGTCCCATCAGGTCGTTGCAGGCCATCTCCAGCTCGAGCTCCACGCGGCCGGCCGGCGTGCCGAGCGGGGCGGTGACGCGCTCGTAGCCGCCGCCCCTGACGAGCCCCTGCACGGGCGCGCCGTCGCGGTAGAGCAGCGCCTCGCAGCCGCTGTCCCAGAGCAGCTCGACCGGCCGCCCGGCCCAGTGCTCGGGGACCGTGGCGGCGAGCCGGAACCAGTACGTCGCCCACTGCGGGCCGAACGTCTCGCCGATCTCCGCCGGCCGGTACTCGAGCGCCTGCGCCTCCGCGTGGGAGATGCGCCCGGTCCGCTCGCTCACGAGCAGCTCGTCGGGGGCGACCGCCTCCGGATGGATCAGCGAGCGCAGGCGGCTCGCGGTCTGCGCGATGCGGGCGCGGGTCTGAGCGGGGCGGCGGTTGACCATCGCGCCGCAGCCTATGCCGCCGCACTCCCGGCGCGGAGCGCGCCCGGCGAGGGCCCGCCCGCCTACGCGGCGGAGCTCGCGGGTAGGCCTCCGCCATGCCCAAGACTCACGAGCAGATCGGTCACGCCGGGCTCACCGGCTGGCGCCAGACCCTCGCCGACAAGGTGGCGCCGCCCGCCGCCAAGCGCGGGCCCGTCACCGAGGACCAGGTCCAGGCGGTGATCGGCGCGACGTTCTACGTGCTCTCGCTCTGGTACGTCGCCTCGACGACCGCGAAGATCGTCAAGCAGCTGCGGAGCTAGCCTTCGCCGCGCGCGTGCGGCCTTCGCCGCGCGCTTGCCCGCCTGGTACTCCGCGAGCGCCTGCGGCGAGTCGACGTCGCCGAGCGTCGGGTGGTCCGGGATCAGCGGCTCCGCCAGCTCCACGCCGTAGCGGCGCGCCAGCACGGCCGCCGTCGAGTCGACCTTCATCCGCCCGAAGCCGGGCAGCGCCTCGAGGTTGGCGCGCAGCTCCTCCGGCGTGCTCGCGTCCGTCCACACGCGCGCGGCGTCGCCGTCGTAGCGCTCGGCGACGTGCGCGACGAGGTCGTGCACGCGCTTGGCCATCGAGCCGGGGAAGCGGTGCACGGCGGGCCGCTCGCGGAACACGGGCTCCAGGTCGGTCGCCGCAAGCCGCCCGGCGTCGAGCGTGCCGACGCGCTCCTTGATCGCCAGCGGGCCCGAGAACGCCTTCTGCACGGTCACCTGCTGGTCCAGCGCGAAGCCGATCAGCAGCGCGAGCGGGTCGCGCGCGATCAGCTCGTTGGCCTCGTCGGAGTCGGTGAAGTGGAGGCGGTCAGGCATGCCCCCGATCCTAAAGGGCCTGTCCCTTTATCTTGGGTGGGGTGGGAGATCTGCCGGACATCCGCGCCACCGACGCCGACCGCGAGCGCACTGTGACGGTGCTGCGCACCTCGGTCGCCAACGGGCAGCTGACCGTCGACGAGCTCGACGAGCGCGTCGAGGCCGCCTACGCCGCCAGGACACGCGGCGAGCTGGAGCGGCTCGTCGAGGACCTCGGCGACAGCCGCGCGCGGCCCTCGGACCTGCCCGTGCGCCCGGGCGAGGGCGGCACCCGCTGGGTCGTCTCGGTGATGGGCGGCAGCGACCGCAAGGGCCACTGGCGCGTCGGGCGCTCCGTCACGGTGCTCAACCTCATGGGCGGCAGCAACCTCGACCTCAACGACGCGGAGCTCGCCGCCGACGTGGTCGAGATGCGCGTCTTCTCCCTGATGGGCGGCTCGGACATCCGGGTGCCCGAGGGCCTCGAACGTCGAGGTCTCCGAGTTCGCCTTCATGGGCGGCAACGACATCAGCCGGGGCAACGCCAGGCCGGACGACGGCGGCCCGCTGCTGCGGGTGAAGATGATCTCGATCATGGGCGGCTCGAGCCTCCGGCGCGGGCGCAGGAAGTCACGCGCCGAGCGCAGGCTCGAGCGCGACCAGCGGCGGCATCTCGGGCACTGAGACTCAGTCGTCGACGTCCGGGAAGCGGCCGCCGGGGGGCACGTCCTGCTCCACGGTCGCCCGCACCCCGACCAGCGCGAGCTCGCCGCCGGCCCCACCGACCGTCACGTCCCGCTCGACGTGCACGAGGTCGTCGAGGATCGCCCGCTCGACCGTCGCGCCCGCCCGGACCACCGCGCCCGGCAGCACGACCGAGTCGCGCACGACGGCCCCCTCCTCGACCACGGCGCCGCGGCCGATCACGGAGCGCTCGACGGTGCCGCCGATCGTCGCCGCGGTCGCGAGCATGCTGCGGTCGACCTGCGCGCCGGCGAGCACGCGCGTGCTCGCTCGCCGCGCGGCGGCGTGGGTGAGGATCGGCCACTCGGGGTCGTCGAGGTCGATCGGCGGCGGATGCTCGAGCTGCTCCATGTGCGCGGCGTGGAACGCGTCGATCGTGCCGACGTCGCGCCAGTAGCCGTCGAACGGGTGCGCGCGGGCGCGGCCGTCGTCCACGAGCTCCGGGAGCAGCTCGTGGCCGAGGTCCTCGAGCTCGCCGGACTCTCGGCGAGCGCGTCGAGGCGGTCGAGCACCTCTTCCGGGGTGAAGACGAAGACCTCGTTGGAGATGGTGTTCGTGGCCGGCTCGTCGGGCTTGTAGACGTAGTCGGTGATCCGCTCGCCGTCGCGCTGCACGACGCCGTAGCGGCCGGCGTCGCCGGGCTCGACCTCCGTGGTGACCATCGTCACCGCGGCGCCCGACTGCGCGTGCGCGTCGACGACCTCGCCGTAGTCGAGCTTGTAGACCGCGTCTGCGCTGAGCACGACGAGCGCGTCAGGCGCGAACTCGCGGATCATCGGCGCGTTGCGCCAGACCGCGTCGGCGGTCCCCTTCGGGAAGCCGTCGCGGCCGTCGTGGCCCATCCGCGGCTGGAGGATCAGCAGGCCGCCGGCCGTGCGGTCGAGGTCCCACGGGCGGCCGTTGGCGAGGTGGTCCGAGAGCGAGATCGGGTTGAACTGCTGCGCGATCCACACGTCCGGCAGCCCGGAGTTGAGGCAGTTCGAGAGCGGGAAGTCGATCAGCCGGTGCGTGCCCGCGAACGACACGGCCGGCTTCGCGCGCTCGTGCGTGAGCAGCTCGAGACGGCCGCCGGCACCGCCGGCGAGCACGATCACCAGCGTCCGCACGCGGCTCTTCATCTGGCCCTCATCCGCCCGGGACTACCCGCCGCCGCGCCCGCGAACGCGCCCGGTCGCCGCGCGGCCCGGCCATGCGCGCGAGCAGCTCGCGCGTCGTGACCGGGACCGCGCCGAGCTCGAGGGCGCGGGCGCGCAGGTGCTCCGGCAGGTCGTAGTGGTCGCCCTGGAAGAACCGCCGCGGGATGCCGAGCCGCTCCGCGAACGCGTGCAGCTCCTCGAACGAGGCGTCCGAGACGAGGTGGCACCACGTGCGGAACGGCAGCCCGGTGTCCGGGTACTCGCGCAGCGGATCGACCAGCACGGCCATCCGCGCAGCGTACGGTCAGGCGCCGGCGACCTCGACGCGGTCGACGCGCGTGGCGGCGCCCGGGCTCGGCGTCCCCGCCAGCCAGGCGGGGAACCACGAGTTGAGATAGAGCGCCATCGGCGCGGTCGGCACGCCCGTCTTCCACGTCCGCAGCGCGACGCCGTCGACGCGGAACGTGACGGCCTTGCGCGCGAGCTCGATCTCGTAGTCGTGGAAGGCGGCGGTCGGGTCGAACCCGAGCGCGCGCGTCTCCGTGTGCGTCTGGCGGCCGCCCGCGTAGGTCGAGAGGAGCACGGTGCCGGTGCGGTCGTTGAGGATCTCGATGTCGACCTCGGAGGCGTAGTCGGGCGGCGCGTAGAGGAAGAACCCGGTCAGCGAGGAGGGCGCGTCCGCGGCGCGGATCCGGGCGCGGTAGGTGCCCGTGCGGTACAGCGCCCTCGTGCGCACCTCGGCGCCGTCGAGCGAGCCGGCCGGGTGGCGAAGCTCCAGCGCGCCGCCCGTCACCGCGACGTTGCCGGGATCCAGGTGGCTGCGGCCGAGCCGGTGGTCGCCGATGCTCCAGCGCCCGCCGTCCAGCGCGTCGAAGGGATCGCCGAAGCCCGTCGCCGCCACGGCGGTCGCCGCCTGCCCGGCGACCGCCGTCACGACGAGCAGCACCAGCAGGCTCGCTCGGCGGACCACACACCGATGATCGTCCGCGGCGTGCGCGCGGTCCATGGGGTCATCGCCCTACGTGCCCCAGAGCAGCTCGCGCAGGCCGGAGGCGCGCGCGACCGGGCGCTCGACCGCGGCGCGGACGGCGTCCTCGGTGCCGACCAGGATCAGCTCCTCCCGGGCGCGCGTGATCGCGGTGTAGAGCAGCTCGCGCGTGAGCAGGCGCGACGCGCGGTCGGGCAGCAGCACGGCGGCGGTGCCGAACTGCGAGCCCTGCGCCTTGTGGATCGTCATCGCGTGCACGCGTGTCCACGGACTCGAGCCGGCTCGGGGCGACGTGCATCACCTCGGCGCGGCGCTCGAACGCGGCGGTCACGCGGCCGTCGCCCGCCACCACGACGCCGGTGTCGCCGTTGTAGAGGCGCAGCCCGTAGTCGTTCTCCGTCACGAGCAGCGGGCGGCCCGCGTACCAGCGGTCGTCCGCGCTGAAGCCGCCGACGTCGGCGGTCAGCCAGCCCTCGATCTGCGGGCCCCAGGCCGCGACGCCGTAGGGGCCGCGGCGGTGCGCGCACAGCAGCCGGAACGCGCCGAGCGCCGCCAGCGCGCCCTCGGCGTCGCCCTCGCGGGCGGCGTGGAAGACCGCGCGGCCGGCGTCGACGGCGCGGCGTCGGACCAGGCTCGAGCCCGTCGCCGTCCGCCGCGTCGTGCTCGATCCACGTCACGCCCTCGGGCGCCGCGCGCAGGACCTCGAGCGCCCGGTCCGCGTCGCCGTCGCGCACCGCGCCGGCCAGCGAGGCGATGCCGCCGCCGAAGCGGTGCACCCGGTCGAGCACCACGATCCCCTCGCCGGTCGCCGGCCCGACGATGTCGCCGAGCACCGCGCCGGCCTCGATCGAGGACAGCTGGCCCGGGTCGCCGACGAGCACCAGGCGCGCCTCCGGCCGGACGGCCTCGACGAGCCGCGCCATCAGCGACAGCGACACCATCGAGGTCTCGTCGACGACCACCACGTCATGCGGGAGCCGGTTGCCGCGGTGGTGGCGGAAGCGGCTGTGGCTGCCGCGGCGGCGGCCGAGCAGGCGGTGCAGCGTCGAGGCCTCCAGGCCGAGCAGCGCGGCGCGCGTGGCCTCGGAGACGTCCAGCCCGCGCGCCTCGTCGTGGACCGCCTCCTCGAGCCGCGCGGCCGCCTTGCCGGTCGGCGCCGCGAGCGCGATCAGCGGCGCGGGCACGCCGGCGGCCTGCGCCTGCTCGTCCAGCAGCGCGGCGATCCGCGCCACCGTCGTCGTCTTGCCCGTGCCCGGCCCGCCGGCGACCACCGCGAGCCGCCTCCGGACCGCCGCCTCCGCGGCCGCGCGCTGGCGCTCGTCGTCGGGACCGAACAGCCGCGCAAGCCCGTCGCGCAGCACGTCCTCGCGCACGGCCGGCCCGTCCCCCGCCCCCGCGGGGGCGCCGCCTGCGCGGGCGTCGCCGCCGAACGCGCGCAGGTCGTCCGCGATCTGGCGCTCCTCGCGCCAGTAGCGGTCGAGGTAGACCCGGGTGCCTTCGAGCCTCAGCGGCCCGCCCACCAGCTCGCTCGCCGCGAGCCGCGCCACCCAGCCCGCGACCTCCGGCCACGGGAGCGCGGCGATGTCGACCGGCTCCTCGACGTCGACGACCGTGGTGTCGCGCACCGTGGCGAGGTCGGCGTAGACATGGCCGAGCCGCGGCGCGCGGACGGCCAGCGCGGCCGCGAGCGCGACGTCGGGATCGTCCTCGCCGGCCAGCGCCATCAGCCGCGCCGCGACGTGCACGTCGGCGGCGGCGAGCACGCCGGCCTCGTTGAAGGCGCGCAGCTCCGCGGGCGGGCGCAGCGCGCGGCGCACCTCGAACGGATCGGCGTCGCGCAGCTCGCTCATCGCCCGGCTCCCCGGTCGAGCACGTCGGACAGCGCGGTCACGAGCGCGCCCGGCGGCTTCCACGCGAACACGCCGCACGGCGCCCCGCCGACGCGCGGGACGTCCGCGCCGGTCATGCCGCGCAGGAACAGGTACAGCACGCCCGCGAGGTTGACGTCGGGGTCGTAGCCCGGCAGCCGCCAGCGCAGGTAGCGGTGCAGCGCGACGGTGTAGAGCAGCGCCTGCAGGCCGTAGTGCGCGTGCTCCATCTCGGTCGCGAGCGCCGCGGGCCGGTGGTGCCATGCCGTCAGCGCCTCGCCCGGCCCCGCGAGCCAGTTCGTCTTGTGGTCGGCGATCGCGAAGCGCCCGCCGGGCAGCCGCATCACCAGGTCCAGGCTGCCGGTGAGGAAGCCGCGCACGCTCTCGCGCAGGGCCGGGTCGGCCAGCCGCGCCGCGTAGCCGCCGAGCGGGTCCTCCGGGCCGAGGTGCTCGCCGAGCACGGCGGCGATCGCCTGCAGCGCGACGCGGCCGGTCGGGTCGTCGCCGCCGACGAGCGGCAGCTCGAAGGCGAGCTCGTCGAGCCGGTCCGCGCGCGCGACGTCGCGCAGCCGCAGGTCGCCGACCAGCGGCCCGAGCGGCGTCTCGATCGCCGCCGCCAAGCCCTCGACGACGTGCTCGGCGTCGCCGAGCTCCACCCGCCGCCGCGCCTGCGCCTCAGCGACGTGGGCGGCCAGCTCCGCGCGCAGGTCGGGCGCGGCGTAGTCGGTCGCCTCCATCACCGTGTGCACGAGCGTGCCGACGCGCACGCCGACGCCCATGTCCGTCAGCACGGCGGGCACCTCGCGCAGCGCGTCCTGGGTGGGCGGGGCCGCATCCGCCACCGGGGCGGCGGCGTCGGGCTCGTCGGAGAGCAGCACCTCCTCGGGCTCGCTGGCCACGCGCGCCTCGTAGGCCCCGGCCGTGATGTCGCTGAAGGACGTGCGCCGCCAGCGCAGGTCGAGCTCGCGGCCGAACGCGGCGGCGTCGAGGTCCGCGGCCGGCCCCGCCACGCCCGTCCACGGCCGCGGCTCCTCCAGGGTCGAGCGCTCCACCGCGATCCGGCCCGGCGCCTTGGCGGCCAGCTCGTTCAGGCGCGTGACGGCAGCGAGGTCGCTCGGCGTCGCCGGCCCCCGCGGCGGGATCGTGCCGTCCTCGGCGCGCGCGAACAGCAGCCGCGAGAGCGCGGACTCGCGCGCGTTCGCCGAGCCCGCCCACCACACGATCGCCTGGTGGCGCGCGCGGGTGAGCGCGACGTAGGCCAGCCGCAGGTCCTCGCCGCGGGCCTCCGTGACGTACTGCTCGACGTGCTCGCCGAACGCCCGCCCGTCGAGCCCGACGTCGATCGTGCGCGCGTCGCCGTTGGCCGGGTCGTGGAAGAAGACCGGCTCCTCCTTCTCGCGCCCGAGCCAGGTCGGCTCCCACAGGTACGGGAAGTACACGATCGGGAACTCGAGGCCCTTGCTGCGGTGGATCGTCAGCACCTGCACGGCCTCGGCGTCGGACTCCAGCCGGCGGCTGCGCTCCTCGTCGCCCGTCTCCTGCTCGCAGGCCGCGATCCGCTGGCGCAGCCAGCCCGTCAGCGCGGTCGCCCCGAGCCGCTCCGCCGCGGCGGCCGCGTGCAGGAGCTGGCCGACGTGGCGCAGGTCGGTCAGCCGCCGCTCGCCGTCCTCCTGCGAGAGCAGCCGGCCGGGCAGGCCCTCGACGAGCGTGATCGTCTCCAGCAGCGCCGCCACGCCGCGCACGCGCAGCACGCGCGCCCACTCGTGCAGCCGCCGGTGGACCTCCTCCCACTCGTCCTCGGCGGCGCCCGCGACCTTCCCGGCGTCCCAGCCCAGGAAGGGCGTCAGCGCCGCGGCGCGGGCGCGGGCGGGCGCGCTCGGGCGCTCGATCGCCTCCAGCAGCCGCAGCCAGTCGCGCGCGGGCTCGGAGCCGAAGACGCTGCCGGCGCCGTTGATGACCGCGGGGATCTCGACGGCGTCGAGCGCGTCGCGCACGAGCGCCGCCTGGCGGTGCGTGCGCACGAGCACGGCGACGTGGCCCGGGCGCACGGACTCGTGGCCGAGCACGCTGCCGTCCTCGGCGCGGCGCTCGATCCGGGCGCCCGAGGACAGCAGCGCGACGAGGTCGCCGGCGAGGTCCTGCGCGATGTGGCGGCGCGAGGAGTCGTTGCTCGCGTAGCCGTAGCGGGTCTTGTCGATCGTGGGGTCGTCGCGGTGCACGACGCGCAGGCGCAGCGGCTCCGGATGCGGGGCCCCGAGCAGCCGCGGCTCGCGGTTGGCGCCGGCGGCGCGCACGGAGCGGTAGGCGATCCCCTCGTGGCCGAGCCGCGCGTCGCCGAACAGCGCGTCGTAGGCCTCCAGCAGCCCCTGGTCGCTGCGCCAGTTGACCTCGAGCGTGGCGCTGGCGCCGGCGCTGCGCGCCGCCTCCAGGTACGCGTAGACGTCGGCCCCGCGGAACGCGTAGATCGCCTGCTTGGGATCGCCGATCAGCACCAGCGTCGCGCCCTCGCCGAAGGCCAGCTCGACGATCTCCCACTGGACCGGGTCGGTGTCCTGGAACTCGTCGACGAGCACGACGCGGAAGCGCTCGCGCAGCCGCCGCACGGCGACCTCGCCGCCGGGGTCGGTGAGGATCTTGCTGCAGCCGCGTCAGCAGGTCGTCGTAGGTCATCACCGCGAGCCGGCGCTTGCGCACGTCGAGCTCCTTGCGCACCGCCTCGGCGAGCCCGCGGCGCATGCCCGCGACCGTCTCCGGCCCGGCCGCCTGCGGCTCGATCGGCGTCGCCGGGTTGTCGATCGCCACGCGGCCGATCTTCAGCGCCTGCGCGCGGCCGAAGTCGGGCCGGCCGACGACCCAGTGGAAGCGCCGCAGGTAGAGGTCGTCGACGACCTCCTCGACGAGGTCGCCGATGTCCTCCACGAACGTCACGCCCGGCTCGACGTCCCCGGCCACGCCGAGCCCGCCCAGCACCTCCTGGCAGAAGCCGTGGGTGGTCGCGATCGTCGCGCTGTCGAAGTCCGCCAGCGCGTGCGCGAGCCGGCGGCGGCGCTCCTCGACGACCTCGGGCGGCCCTTCGCACAGCAGCCGCACGACCTCGTCGCGGTCGGGCGGTGCGCCCGCGAGCGCGCGGGCGAGGCCCTGCTCGGCGCTGACGAGGCGCTCGCGCACGCGGTCGCGCAGCTCGCCGGTCGCCATCCGCGTGAAGGTCACGAGCAGCAGCTGCTCGAGCGGGATGCCGTCGGCCACGTAGCGCGCCGCGAGCGCGGCGATCGTGTACGTCTTGCCGGTGCCCGCGCTCGCCTCGAGCACGGTCACGCCGGTCGGCAGCGGGCCGGTGACGTCGAAGGCGGTGCTCATCCCTCCGCCATCTGCTCGCACTCGCCCAGCCCGCCCCACAGCCGCTTCGAGAGCCGGCCGAAGCGCGTCGGCTCCTCGGGCTCGAAGTCCTCGCCCTCGCGCGGCGGCAGCGCGAGCAGCTCGTCGAAGCTCAGCACGCCGCCGAACGCGAGCTGGTGCTCGGGCTCGGCGTCCTCCTTGGGGAAGTTCCAGTCCGACTCCCAGGCCTTGCGCGCGAGCGGCTCGCCGCCGCGCACGTAGGCGGCCGAGGCGGCGCACGCGATCGGCAGCGGCTCGCGCAGCCCGCGTCCGTGCAGGTCGAGCAGGACGTCGAGCAGCTCGCGCGCCCGCTCGGGGCCGACGGCGGGAAGACGGCAGATCGTCACGGGCCCCTGCGCTCCCGCCCGCGCGCGGCCGAGCAGGACGGCCTGGATCGGCCGGTCGGGATAGGCGGCGGTCAGCGCGAGCCAGCGCACCCACAGCGCGATCCGGTGCTTGGGCCCGACGCGCGAGTACTGCACGACCCGCAGCAGGTCGTCGTGGATGCCGGGGACGGTGCCGCTGAGGATGCGGCCGTCACCCAGCTCGAGCTTGACGTCGGCCGAGCGCGAGGCGCCGTCGCCGAGCCGCAGCGCGTACTCCGCGAGCTGGTCGACGGTCGGGCGCAGCCGCGCGATCACCGGGTCGCCGAGGCGCCCGGGCGGGAGCAGCCCGCGCGCGACCTCGGCCGCCACGCAGTCCTCCATGTCCGCCCCGGCCAGCCGCCCCTCGAGCAGGCGCGTGCCGACGCCCCACTGCTCGAGGTGGTCGAGCTCGACGGTCAGCGAGTCGCCGACCTCGTCGTCGAAGTCGCCGAGCATGATCCCGAGCCGCTGGCGCAGGAACGCGCGCACGGGGTGCTCGGCGAAGCGGACCAGGTTGTCGAGCTCGACGAGCGGGGTGCGCAGCTCGGGCAGCGGCCGGCGCAGGAACGGGGGCAGCGGGGTGCGCTCCGCGCCGAGCGCGCGGGCGCCCTGGAGCGTCACGCGGTCGAAGCCCCAGCGGCGGCCGGGCACGAGCTCGCCGAGCGTGAAGTTGCGCGGGTCGAACGGCTGCAGCGGGTGCTGGACGAGCACCCGGTCGCGTGCACGGGAGCCGTCGGCGACCCGCGCGGTCGCGTCGATCACGTCGAGCAGCTCGCCGACCGGCACCGCGGGCGGGCGCGGCGTGTTCGTGCGCTCGTCCTTGCCGGTGTAGGTGACGATCAGCCGGTCCGTCGCCGCCATCAGCGCGTCGAGCAGCATCTGGCGGTCCTCGGTGCGGCTGTCGCGGTCGCCGACGTGCGGGTCGCGCAGCACGAGGTCGTCGCCGTCGCGGACCGACTTGCGCGGGAACTCGCCGTCGTCGAGCCCGAGCAGGCAGACGACGCGATGCGGCACGGAGCGCATCGGGACGAGCGTGCAGATCGTCAGGTGGCCGGTGCGGAAGTTGGTCCGGGTCGGGCGGCCCTCGAGCCGCTCCGCGAGCAGCGCGCGCACCTCGGCGAGCGCCAGCGTGGTCTTCTCCGCCCCGGCCACGGCGGCCTCGCGCTCGACGTCGTCGAGCAGCCGCTGCAGCTCCGCGCGCTGCCAGCCGTCGCGGCCCGGCGTGGCGGTCAGCGCGTCGGCCGCGGCGCCGATCGCGGCGGTCCAGCCGCTCACGGTCATCGGCCGCCGCATCCGGTCGACGGTCGCCTGCAGGCGGTCGACGAGCTCGGCGAAGCGGCCCGCGAGGTCGATCGCGCCGCTCTCGACGTCGTCGAGCGGGAGCACGCCGCCGAACAGCCGCTGCTCCTCGTCGGTCATCGCGACCCCGAGCAGGACGCGGTCCAGCCCCGTGCGCCAAGTGCCGGCCGGGAGCTTGTCGAGCTTGAACGGCGCGCGGTGCGCGGCGTCCAGCCCCCAGCGGATCCCCGACTGCGCGACCCACTCCTCGACGCGCGCGACGTCGTCGTCGTCGAGCCCGAAGCGGCGGCGGACGGGCTCGCGGTCGGCGAGATCGAGCACCTGGGAGGCGGTCAGGCGCTGGTCGGCGAGCTCGAGCAGGCGGCTGACGAAGCCGAGCACCGCGTTGGTCTGGCGCAGCGAGCGGTCGGCGAGCCGGACGCGCAGGTCGGGCGGGCGCAGCTCCTCCGGCAGGTCGTCGAGCTCGTCGTCCTCCGGGGAGATCTCCCCGGCGCCGAAGGTCGCGCCGATCAGCGGCGCGAACGCCTCGATGTCCGGGCACATCACGATCACGTCGCGCGGCTCGAGCGTCGGGTCCTCGGCGAGCAGGTGCAGGATCGCGTCGCGCAGGACCTCGACCTGGCGCGCGCGGCCGTGGCAGGCGTGGACCTCGATGCTGCGGTCCTCGCCCAGCTCGAGCCGCTCGTCTTCGCGGCCGGGCAGCGGCGGCCCGGGCGGGGAGCGGTCCTCGCGCACGTCGGCCTGGATGCGGGCGAGCAGGGAGCCGGTGGCGGGCGGCGTCGGGTGATGGTGGTCGCGATCCGCGGGCGGGCCGGTGACGAGCTGCAGCTCGCGCACGTCCTGCCCCCACGAGGCGAGCAGCCGGTTGACGGGCAGCTCGCGCGTGACGTCCTCGGCGCGGCGCGTGATCGGCGGCGCCTGCGCGACGCGCTCCCACAGCCCGGGCGAGGGGTGCAGCAGGAACAGGTGCACGTCACGGGCGGCGGCGATCGCCTCCAGCACCTGCAGCCGCCCCGCCGGCAGCCGCGTGAGGCCGAACACCGACAGCCGGTCCGGCAGCTCCACGAGCTCCGGCTCCCTGCGCAGCCGCGCGCACGCGGCCTCGATCCGCTCCGCCGGGTCGGGCTGATCGGTGCGGGAGCGCAGGCGGCGCCACAGCTCGGCCTGCCAGCGCGCGTCGGGCGGGAGCTTGGCGCCGGTCGCGTCGACGTCCTTGCCCGCCGCCCAGGCGCGGATCATCGACGGGCGCTGGAGCGCGTAGCGGTCGAACAGCTCCGCGATATGGCGCACGCTCGCGAACCGCCGCGCCTGCCGCGAGGCGTCCGCGGTGTCCAGCGTCGCCCCCAGGTGCGCAGCGAGGCTCTGCAGCCACGGCTCGTGCAGCGCGGTGTCGACGACCTCCAGCAGCGCCCACACGAGCCGCTCGGGCAGCCACGCGTCGGCCTCCGGCTCGATCCCCGACGCGACCGCGACCGCCTCGTCGGCGAGCCGCCGCGGCGACGGGAACGCGACGTTCGCGCAGATCCCGTCCGCCCGGCCGGGAGAGGTGCCGAGCCCGGTCGAGAGCCGCTGGGTCAGCCAGCGCTCCATGCCGCGCGTCGGCACGGCGATCACCTCGGGCGCGAAGGGGTCCTCCAGCGGCTCCTTCAGCAGCGCGGCAAGGGCGTCCACGAGCCCGTCGGCCCGCTCGGCTCGGTGAACGTGCAGCATGGCCACGGCCACATTAGGGCCGCGGTCCGACGACCTCGCCCCCGCAGCCGGTCAGCTGTGGACGGCCACCCGGCCGCCGGCCTCGACGCGCGCGATCCCGCGCTCCACCGCGTCGATCAGGTACGGCCGCAGGCCGGCCGCGGGCACGATCCGGTCGACCGAGCCGACCTCGACCGCACGCTCGACGCTGTGGATGCCGTCGAACTCCGACGCCAGCTCGCCGAGCTTCTCGGCGCGCACGGCCGTCCACTCCGCGCCGCGCTCTGCGCGCAAGCGCTCGCGCTCGCCGCCCTCGGCGGCCGCGATCCGCTCGTCGAGTGCCGCGATGCGCGCGTCCTCGCGCGTGCGCACGTCCACCTCGCGGGCGAAGACGACCGCGGCGGCCGGCGCGCCGCCGATCACCGACGCGTGCGCGCCCTCGAGCGCGCTGGTCTCGAGGTGCTCGTTGAGGCGGCGCGAGAACACGACGAAGGCGCCGCCGTGGAAGCGCGAGATCACGCAGAACGCGATCGGGCCGTCGAAGTTGACGATCGCCCTGCCGATCTCGGCGCCGTACTCGAGCTGCAGCCGCCGCATCGACTCGGGCGAGCCGTCGAAGCCGGCGAGGTTCGCGAGCACGACGAGCGGGCGCCGGCCGGAGGCGGCGTTGATCGCGCGCGCGATCTTGCGCGAGGACTGCGGGAACAGCGTGCCCGCGCTCCACTGCTCCGGGCCGTCGGCGGGGACGGGGCCGAAGCGCGGCAACGGATGGGACTCGATGCCGAGCAGCGCGACCGGCCGGCCGCCGAGGCGGGCGTCCCAGACGATCGCGTTCTCACCCTCGCGCAGCCCGGCCCAGCGCTCGAGCGGCTCCTGGTCGTCGTCGATCACCGCGCGCATCACCGAGCGCACGTCGAACGGCTGCTTGCGGCCGGGGTTGGTCTCGGTGGAGAACACGTCGCCGACCGTGCGCGAGGTCGGAGCCGGGGAGCTCGTGCGGTGCGCTGCGCACGTCGCGGTCGACCGGGTCGGACGTCTCGGCGCGGCGCGGGAACCGCTCGCCCGGCGCGACGTATGTGCGCTCGTAGTAGGCGAGCAGCGTCTCGCACGCCCCGGCGAGATGGGGCGCCCAGTACTGCGCCTGGCCGTTGGGACCCATCACGCGCTCGTAGCCGCCGATGCCGAAGTTGTCCTCGGCCGAGACCCCGCCGGAGTAGTCGAGCGCCTGCTTGCCGGTCAGGACCATCGTGCTGTCGGGCGTCATCACGAGGATGCCCTTGGTGTGCATCAGCATCGTGGCCTCCGCGTTCCAGTACGGCTGCGCGCCGACGTTGACGCCGCTCACGACGATGTTGATCTCGCCGCCGTCCTGGGTGAAGTGGACGATCCGCTTCAACGCGGCCGCGACCCAGTCCATGTTCTCCGTTCCGGAGTCCATGGCGATCTTCGCGCCGGATGAGAGGGCGAACCACTCGACGGGGACCTCGAGCTCCTCGGCGAGGTCGAGCGCGGCGATGACCCGCCGGCACTCGGGCTCGGCGAGCGAGCCGAGCGCCCGGGTCGGGATCGCCGAGCAGCACGACGCGGCGCATGCCCTCCGGGTGTCGCTCGCTGTGGTTGGTGACGACGCCCGCGACGATGCTCGCCGTGTTGGTGGCCGGCGGGCGGTCGACGGGAACGAGCCGGCCCTCCTCGTCGAGGTCGTGCTCGACGAAGGCGCCGGGCGGGATCGCGGATCCGGGCTCGGCGCGCTGCGGCGCCAGCACCTTGACGATCTCCGCCGGGTGCAGCATCCCGCGCCGGCGCGCGGTGATGATCCGCTGGGCGCCGTCGTCGAGCGGCTGCAGCGGCTGGCTCGGTGGCTCGCCGAGCTCGACGGCGACGCCGCGGCCGGCGGGGCTGAAGATGCGCAGCGTGCGCTGGTGCTCCGCGTCGCCGTCGCGCATGCGGACCCCGAGCTGGACCATCTCGAGCCCGAGTCCGGCGCCCGTGCGCGTGAAGCGGCGGATGATCTCGCTGGCTTCGGCCGGCGCGAACTCCATCGTCGGCCACGCGTACAGCAGCAGGCGGTTCCAGTGCAGCCGGCCGCGCGCGGGCCGGCGGGCCTGGAACGAGCGCATCGCCTCGAACGAGCTGCGCACCATCCGCTCCAGCTCGGGCAGGGCGGTGATGCGGCCGTGCTCGTCGCGCACGGGCGTGAGGTCGCGCACCTCGGCCAGCGCGACGAGCCGCTCGTCGCGCGGGTTCTCGTGCGCGGCCGCGCGGAAGAGGTAGACGTCCTGCGCGGACGGCAGGCGCTCGAGGTCGAACTCGCGCAGCCGCCACACGTCCATCCGCTCGGCCATCATCGGATGCAGGCCGCGGAACGCGGGATCCTCGGCGTAGGTCCCGTCGCCGGCGCGCGCGAACGTGCGCACGTCGACCGCGCCCTCGCGCGCTTGCGGCGTCAGCACGAACACGACGCGCGCGACCGCGTCCGGCAGCCGGGCCTCGGCGAGCAGCGCGCCGAGATCGACCCCGTCCGCGCGCAGCGCGTAGACGTCGGCGAGCAGCGGCTCGCCGGCGGGGATCGTCTCGGCGTGCGCGGCGAGCGCCCGCAGCGCGCGCGGCAGGTCTTCGGGCTCGCCGAGCGTGGCGACGACGTGATGGCGGCGGCCGTCGCCGCTCGTAGGCGGCGAGTGCGAACGGGACGCCGCCGAGCAGCGTCTGCGCGCGTGCCCTCGAGCGGGCGGATCCGGTAGTAGCGGCGGGTCATCGCCTCCACCAGCGAGCCGGCGTCGCCGGTCAGGCGGTTGAGCAGCGGTGCGAGCGGCTGCGGGCAGTCGACGAGCGCAGCGACGTGCGCTTCGCGCGCGGCAGGGTCGTCGGTCTCGCCGAGCGCGGCGAGATGGCCCGCCATCTCGTCGTAGGTCGCCTCGCGCGCGGCGGCCAGGGCCGGCTCGTCGCAGGTGCGCCAGCGGACCTCGCGAGCCAGCTCCGCCAGGGCCGGCTCGCGTGGCTCCAGCGTGAACTCCAGCCGGTCGAGCACCGCCCGGTAGGCGTCGTCGAGCGGCTCGCGGATCTCGAGGTGGGCGGCCAGGATGCTGCGCACGGCCTCGCGCGCGGTCGGGGCTCGGCGGCGCGCGAGGAACAGCCGGTACGCGGCCTCCTCCAGCGCCCCCGTGCGCTCCAGCCCCTCCACGCCGTAGTGCGCGAGCGCGCCCTGGAGGTGCGCCACGAAGCGCTCGGGCAGGCCCTCGGCCTCGGCATCGAGCGAGCGCAGGAAGGCGTGCAGGTGCTCCTGCGGGCTGCCGAGGTCGTCGTCCAGCCCATCGGCGTGCGGCCGGTCGAGCGTGCGGACGTCGGCGTAGAGCTCGAGCAGCCGGCGCTCGGCTGCCGCGTCGCCGGCGCGGGACGGCGGCCAGCGCGCGCGCCAGCTCGTCCGGCGTGTAGTCGTAGCCCAGCACGGCCCACTCGAGCCGCTCCATCGCCCCCTCGTCGAGCTCGGCCGGCTCGAAGCGCGATCCGCTCGCCCTCGTCCTCGGCGACCGCGTCGTCGTCGATCGGGTCGATCTGCAGCAGCGGCCGGCCGGCGGGCACGTGGGCGTTGGCCGAGACGAGCACCTCGCGGACGCGGCCGTGCACGGTCGCCGTCAGGGAGCTCTCCATCTTCATGCTCTCGGTGACCGCGACGACGTCGCCCGGGTGCACCTCGTCGCCGGCCTCGACCGGGATCGCCACCACGACGCCCGGCGAGTGGCTCCGGATCAGGCCGCCCTCGTCGCGGGAGATGCGGTGCGGGACGCCGTCGACCTCGACGAGCAGGTCGGCGTCCTGGAGCGCCGTGACCGTACGGTGCGAGCGGCCGCCGAAGCTCAACCGCCGCTCGTGCTCGGTCAGCTGCTCGACGGTCGCCTCGATGCGCACGCCGTCGACCTCGACGAGGAAGCGGCGCGGACCGGTCTGGCAGACCTGGAAGCGGTAGCCGACCCCGCGGTGGAGCAGGTCGAGGGTGTGGCAGACGTCGGCGTCCGCGCTCGGGCGCCCGCGGCGGGCGAGCGCGTAGAAGCCGCCACGCTCGGCGGCGCCGGCGGACTCGCAGAGCGCGATCGCGGCTTGCACGAGCCCCGCGTCGGCATGGCGGACGGGCTCCACGTCGCCCTGCGCCTGCAGGCGATCGAGCCAGCCCGTGTCGACCTCGCCGGCGCGCAGCTCCGGCCGGCCCAGCAGCTCGAGCAGGAAGCCCTGGTTCGTCGTGCCGTCCTCGATCGCGACCATCGTGTCGGCGACGGCGCGGCGCAGGCGCGCGATCGCCTGGTCGCGCGTGTCGCCGTGGGCGATGATCTTCGCGATCATCGAGTCGAACTGGGGCGGGACGGTGTCGCCCTCGGCGACACCGGTGTCGACGCGGATGCCGGGGCCGGCGGGCAGCCGCAGCAACGTGATCCGCCCCGGCGCAGGCGCGAAGCCCCGGCCCGGGTCCTCGGCGTTGAGGCGGACCTCGATCGCGTGCCCGCGCGGTGGCGGCGGCTCGCCCTCGAGCCGGCCGCCGGCCGCGACGTGAAGCTGCAGGCGGACGAGATCGGCGCCGGTGACCGCCTCGGTCACCGGGTGCTCGACCTGAAGACGGGTGTTGACCTCCATGAACGAGAAGCGGCCGCTCTCGGGCTCGTAGAGGAACTCGACGGTCCCGGCGCCGCGGTAGCCGGCCGTCCGCGCGAGCCGGATCGCGGCCTCGGACAGCTCTCGCTCCTGCTCCGTGGTCAGCGCGGGGCTGGCCGACTCCTCCACCACCTTCTGGTGGCGGCGCTGGTAGCTGCAGTCGCGTACGCCGAGCGCCCACACGCCGCCCTCGCCGTCGGCCATCAACTGCACCTCGACGTGGCGCGCGGCGCCGACGAGGCGCTCCATCAGGACGCTCGGGTCGCCGAACGCCTGCGCCGCCTCCGCCCGGGCGCGCTCGAACGCCTCCGCGACCTGATCCTCGCGGTCGACGCGGCGCATGCCGCGGCCGCCGCCGCCCGCCGCCGCCTTGATCATCAGCGGGAACCCGAGATCGCGGCCGATGCGGACGGCGTCCTCGACGGACTCGACGGCGCCGCCGCTCCAGGGCGCGACGGGCACGCCGGCCCGCTCGGCCAGCCGCTTGCCCTCGACCTTGTCGCCGAGCGCGCGCATGACGTCGGCGTCGGGCCCGGCGAAGACGATCCCGAGGCGGTCGCAGAGCTCGGCGAACGCAGGGTGCTCGGCGACGAAGCCCCAGCCGACCCAGGCCGCATCGGCGCGGGTCTCCACGAGCGCCCGCTCGAGCCGCTCATAGTCGAGGTACGCGCTCAGCGCGGCGCCGTCGGCGTCCGTGACCATCGCCGGACCGAGGCAGTGGCGAGCGTCGGCCTGGCGCACGAACAGGGCGTGGCGCTCCTCATCCGTGTGGATGGCGATGACGTGGATCTGCTCGTCCCGCTGCTCGTTGAGCTCGCGGACGGCGTTGATGGCGCGCATCGCCGCCTCGCCGCGGTTGACGATGGCGAGGCGCGTGAAGGGAGCTCGTGTCGGGGTCACGCTCCCTGTGTGTGACGGGCGGCACTCGCGTTCTCAAGGTCACGCGCGACCTGTGCCCCCCGGTCAGGCCGGGCGCACCCCGCCATTTGTGGGGGTCGACCACCCTCGACCTGTGGAAACGAGGCTCGGGCGTGCTGTCGTGGTCGCGGTGACCCTCGAGCGCCGCGAGCTCCAGATGCACGGCCACCGCGTCAGCTACCGCACGGCGGGCAGCGGCCCGGCGCTGCTGCTCCTGCACGGGATCACCAACTCGTCGGAGACCTGGGAGCGCGCCTCCTCGCTGCTGGCCGACCGCTTCACGCTGATCGCGCCCGACCTGCTCGGGCACGGGGAGTCGGCCACCCCCCGGGGGGACTACTCGCTCGGCGCGCACGCCAGCGGCGCCCGCGACGTCGCCAACGCGCTCGGCCACGAGCGCGTGACGGTCGTCGGCCACTCCCTCGGCGGCGGGATCGCGATGCAGTTCGCCTACCAGTTCCCGGAGCGCACGGAGCGTCTCGTGCTCGTCTCCAGCGGCGGCCTCGGTCGCGAGGTCCACATCCTGCTGCGCGCCGCGTCGCTGCCCGGCGCCGACTACGTCCTCCCGGCGCTGACCTCGCGGCGGCTCGTCGGCCTCGGCCGCGGGATCGGCGGCCTCCTCGGCCAAGTCGGCCTGCAGCCGGCCGGCGACGTCGCGGTGCTCGCGCGCGGATTCGCGTCGCTCGACAACCAGGGCTCGCGCCAGGCGTTCCTGCACACCGTGCGCTCCGTGATCGAGCCGGGCGGCCAGCGCGTCAGCGCCAGCGAACGGCTCGCGCTCGCAGCGCGCCTGCCGACGCTGATCGTCTGGGGCGAGCGAGGACTCGATCATCCCGGCGGCTCACGGCGCCGCCGCGCACGCGGCGATGCCGGGCAGCCGCTTCGAGTCCTTTCCGGGTGCCGGCCATATGCCGCACGACGACGACCCGATCCGCTTCGCGGCTCTGCTCACCGAGTTCTGCGAGACGACCGAGAGCGCGCAGCTCGACCACGACCACTGGCAGCCGTTGCTGGGTGAGGACGCGTGAGCGTCGCGCGACTCTCCGCCCTCGACGCCTCGTTCCTCGCGGTCGAGCGCGACGACGCGCCGATGCACGTCGGCTGGGTCGCGACGTTCGACGGGCCACGGCCGGGTTTCGCGGCGGTGCGCGACCACATGGTCGAACGGCTCGAGGGCGCCCCGCGCTTCCGCCAGAAGCTCGCGCCGGTCCCGCTCGGACTGCACGAGCCGGTGTGGGCGGACGATCCCGGCTTCGATCCGGCTGCGCACGTGCGGCGCGCCACGGGCGGTGACCTCGACGCGATCGTCGACGGGATCCTCTCCACGCCGCTGCGCCGCGACCGCCCGCTGTGGGAGATCTGGGTCGCCGACGAGCTGCCGGACGCCGGCTTCGCGCTGATCGGCAAGATGCACCACTGCATGGTCGACGGCGCCGCAGTCGCCGAACTCGGGCGGCTCGATGCTCGATGCTGATCCCGGCGGCGTCGCGCCCCGCCCGGCAGGTCCGCGGAGCCCGGCGCCCGCGCCGTCACCCGCGGCGAGGCTGGCGCGCGGCGCGATCGATCGCACGGTCGACGGCGCGCGGCTCGTACTCGCGCCGGCACGCGTCGCCACGTCGCCGGACAGACTGCGGGCGCTGCCCTCGCTCGCCCGCACGGCGGTGCACACGCTGCTGCCGCCCGCCCCCGGCTCCTCGCTCAACGTTTCCGGGACCGGCGCGCGACGGCACGTGCGGGTGACGCGGTCGATCGACGACGTCCGGGCGATCCGGCGGCGTTTCGGCGTCGCGCCGAACGACGTCATCCTGGCCGCCTGCGCCGGCGCGCTGCGTCGCACCGCCGAGCGCCGCGGCGAGCCTGCGCGGCGGTTGAAGGTGATGGTCCCGGCGGACGTTCGAGGAGCCGCGGACGACCCCGCCGCCGGCAATCGGATCACGTTCGTCTTCCATGAGCTGCCGTGCGACGAACCGGACCCGGTCACGCGGCTCGAGACGCTCGGGAGGGTGACCGCCCGGCGCCGCCGCGACGGCGATGCCGAGGCGATGGACTCGGCGTTCGGCGTGCTGGCGCTCACCCCGCCACCCGTGCAGCGCGCACTCGCCCACGCGTTCGCACACCCGCGCCTGTTCAACCTCACGATCTCGAGCGTCGCGGGGCCTGCGGTCCCGCGCTACGTGCTCGGCTGCCGGCTGACGACGGTGCATTCCGCGGTTCCGCTATCCGATCGTCACGCGCTCTCGATCGGTGTCGTGGTCGTCGCGGGCAGGGTCTGCTTCGGGCTGCTCGGGGACGCCGTCGCGCTCCCCGACGCGGACGCGGTCGGCGCCGACCTCGGCACGTCGTTCGACGAGCTGGCGGAGGCGGCCCGCGCCTAGCCTAGATCCACCGATGACCCGTGAGCGACTCGCGCGGGATCGGCGGATCTAGGCTTAGGCGGCGTCGCGCAGCGCGTCGGCCTCGAGCCGCCGCAGGCACGAGCGGGCGTTCTCGACCGACTGCGCGCTCACGCTCTCGGGCTGCCACTCGAGCCAGTCCGCCAGGCGGGAGCCGTGCACGTACGTCACACCGCCGTACTCGGCGAGCTGGGCCGGGAACTCGCACCACAGCACCACGACCGGTGCGACCCAGTTGATGTTCGCCGCCCCGAGCAGCCGCCGCGCCTCGCGCGCGCTCGTGCGCATCCGCCCGGCGAGCGTCTCGTCGCCGCGCCAGGAGCCGTCGCGCAGCACGGCCAGCACGCCCTCGCGGAGCATCGCCTCGCCCTCGATCCGCTTCGTCTCGAGCAGGAAGGCGCCCGTCGGGCCGACCACGAGATGCTCGAAGCTGCCCGAGCGCGCGGACACCCATGCGCCCTCGTCGAGCTTGCGCAGGACGGACTCCGTGCCGAGCTCGACGTCCGCGATCGGCCGGCGGCGCCGCGCGGGCACGATCAACAGCAGGACCGCGAGCACCGCACCGGCCGCCGCCTCGAGCAGCCCGGCCGCACCGAGCACCGCCGCGGCAGCTACCACGGCCACCACGCGCCCGTTGGCGCGGAGCGCTCGGGAGATCCTCGTCATCCCTTCTCCCATCGGGTCGGCGCGAGCGCCGCTTGAGCGGGTCTGGACCCCAGTCCGACTCGTTGCGCTCCCGTCACGAAGTCGGCACACGCCGTGACCCACACGGCGCGGGTCGATCGCGATCGTGTGCGCCATGGACCCGACGCCCCGTCACCGCGCAGCCGAGCGCGACTTCCGCCAGCTGCTCCGCTCGGGCGGCTTCGCGCAGCCAGATCTCGTGGACTACGCGGCAGACGAGGTCATCTTCCGCTGGTCGGAGGAGAAGCTGGCCGTGGTGCTCGACCTCGAGTCGCCACCCGGCACCGTCCCCTTCCCTCAGCCCCAGGAGGCGACGCCGTCGCCGCCGATGGGGTCTGCGTCGGGCGGGCCGAGCGCGGCGATGCGCGAGCGCGCGGCGTCGTCGGCCGAGCGCAGGAGGTCGTAGTCCTCCTGGCCCGCGGGGTACGCGCCAACGACCGTGAAGCCGTCGCGCCCGGCCGCCCGCCGGTGGCCGGTGCCTGCGGGCAGGACGACGACGTCGCCGGCCGAGACCTCGAAGGCCCGGCCCTGCGGACCCCCGAGCTCGAGGGTGGCCGAGCCCGCGACGACGGCGAGCGCCTCGTGCGAGGTCGAGTGGAAGTGGTGGAAGTCGAACACGCCGTCGACCCACGAGCCACCCCAGCCGTTGGCGGCGAACCGCTCGCGCGCGGCGTCCGGGTCGGTCAGCCCGGTCCCGCGGTAGAGCAGGACGGGGAACGATGGGTGGTTCGGGATCTCCTGGCCCGCAGGCGCGTGCCAGGTCTCGGGCTCCATATCTCCACCGTAGACTCGCATCGCGTGGAGCGCGCGAGCGTCAGCCCCGCGGAGCGGTGGGACGAGTTCTTCGGCGAGTTCTATCTGCGTGCGTTCGCCCATGACGAGGCCGACGCCCAGGCCCAGGCGCAGGCGCTCGCCGCGGCGAAGCTCGCGGGCACGCCGGACGGCGGGGACGTGCTCGATGCGCCGTGCGGGTTCGGGCGCCATTCGATCCCGCTCGCCCGCGCCGGCTATCGCGTGACCGGCGCCGACCGCGTCGCAGGCCGCTGCTCGGGCGATGCGCGGCGCCGTACGCAGGGCGAGCGCTGGCCGAAGTGGGTCCATGCCGACTATCGCGACCTGCCGATGGGCGACGCGAGCTTCGACCTCGTGGTGAACCTGTTCAGCTCGCTCGGCTACCTCGGCGACGAGGAGGACGACCGCGCGCTCGCGGAGTTCCGCCGCGTGCTGCGGCCCGACGGCCGGCTCGTGATCGAGACGATGCACCGCGACCGGCTCGTGCGCGTGTTCGCCGAGCAGGACTGGAAGCTGCTCGGCGAGGGGCGCCTGCTGCTCGAGCAGCGCACCTTCGACCCCGCCGCCGGCGTCGTTCAGATGACCCAGACGGTGGTCCCGACCGACGGCACGCGCGAGTCGCGCACGATGTCGCTGCGCGTCTACACCGCGACCGAGCTGTGCGCGATGCTCGAGCGCGCCGGCTTCACCGAGACGCGCTGCTACGGCGACTTCGACGGCACGCCGTTCGGCACCGAGACGCGGCTCGTGATCGTCGCGCGCCCCTAGGCGCCGTAGCCCAGCGCCGCCGCGAGCTGCTCGTCCGGGCGCCCGTCGACGAGATGGCCGAGGATCACCTCGCGGTGCTGGACCTCGATCCGGCACGCGAGCGCGGTGGACAGCTCGGCCACGCGCGCGATCAGCTCGAGCGCGGTCGGATCGTCGAGCGTGTCGGTCTCCAGGTAGGTGCCGGTCGTGCGCTGGCCGCCGAGGTCGGGATCGTCGAAGAAGCCCGCGCCCTTGAGGCTGCGGGCGGTCTCGCGCAGCGCGTCGGCGTGGCCGTCGTCGGCCTCGTCGGCCACGAACAGGACGAGGTAGTCGCTCACGCCTCCCAGGCTACGAGCCGCGTTCCGCGTGCGGGCGAGAAGGTGACGTTGCGGCGCGCCACCCGCTCGGGCTCGCCGGCCGCCGCCTCCACCCGCACGAGCCGGCAGCATCGTCGCCAGCGCGACGCGCATCTCCATCTCCGCGAACGCCGCTCCGAGGCAGCGCCGCACCCCGCCGCCGAAGGGCACCCACGCGTACCCGGGCGGCGCGGCGCCGTCGAGCCAGCGCTCGGGCCGGAAGGCGAACGGGTCGGGATAGACGTCCGCGCGCGTGTGCGCGAGCCAGATCGCCGGCGTCACGTCGGTGCCCTCGGGCAGCGTCACCCCGTCGACCTCCAGCGGCGAGGACAGCCGCCGCCCGGCCAGCGGCACGACCGGCCGCAGCCGCAGCGACTCGTTGATCACGGCCTTCAGGTACGTCGCGTCGGAGCCGTCGCCGAGCCGCGTCAGCGCCTCCGGGTGGTGCACGAGCAGCTCGAGCGTCCACGCCAGCGCCGTCGCGGTCGTCTCGTGACCGGCCACGAGCAGCGTCACGAGCTGGTCGCAGATCTCCTGGTCGGCCATCGCCCCGCCGTCCTCGAAGCGCGCGGCGAGCAGCAGCGAGAGGATGTCCTCGCCGCCGCCGGAGGCGCGCCGCTCGCCGATCTCGGCCAGCAGCAGCTCGTCGATCTCCGCTCGTTGCCGGCGCAGCTTCTCGAGCGGGTCGGGAGCGCCCGAGCCGGCGCGCGAGCATGAAGCCGAACTGCAGCCCGAACGAGGCCGTCGCGTCGAGCAGCGCCCGCAGCAGCTCGCGCAGCCGCTCACCGCGCACAGGGTCGCGCACGCCGAAGACCGCGCGCACGATCACCTCCAGCGTCACGGCCTGCATCCGCGGGTGGACGGGGAACGGCTCGCCGCGCGGCCAGCTCGCCACGTCGCGCTCGACGACGTCGCGGACCGTCGCCTCGTAGGCGCGCATCCGCTCGCCGTGGAACGGCGGCAGCATCAGCTTGCGCCGCGCGAGGTGCTCGCCGCCCTCCAGCAGCAGCACCGAGCGCGGCCCGACGACCGGCAGCAGCGCCACGCCGCGGCCGGGCGGCAGCCCGTGCCGGCGCTCCGTGTAGAGCGCGCGGATCGCCGCCGGGTCCGAGAGCATCACCATCGGCGTCCGGAACCCGAGGAAGCGGACGCTGAAGGACTCGCCGAACCGCCGCCGGCAGGACTCCATGAAGGAGATCGGCCGCAGCAGCCAGCGGGCGGTCTGGATCGCGGGCGGCTCGGGCGGGCCCGGAGGGAGCATGTCGCAACCCTACGGGCCCGCCGGGCCTCCCGGAAGCGGCCTAGTAGAGCGCGGCCATGCCCGCCTGGTCGTCCGCCGCGAGCGAGCAGCGGGCGGTCTGGTAGGACGGGTACATCACGGCGCTGGTGTCGGTCGAGTGACCGAGACCGACGACGTGGCCGTTCTCATGCAGGATCACCGACTCGAGGTCGAACGAGCCCGAGACGGCGCGGCAGCCCGTGTTCCACGAGTAGCGCGTGTTGATCGCCATGTCGGCCTCGTCGGTGCCGCTGGTCGACCAGGTCACGCCGAGCGTGCCGTTCTGAAGCTGCGCCCAGCCGACGTCGTTGAGGCGGTCGTTGACCTGCGCGCCCGGGCACTCGCGCACGAGCGACGGGCAGCGGTTGGTGTTGCCGCCGAACGTGATGTCGAAGTCGGAGTTCGCGACGTTGCTCCAGTCCGGCTGCGTGTTGGTCAGCGCGGTCTGCGCGCCCGCGACGCGCTCACCGAGCGGGTTGTAGTTCTGCGTCACCCGGCGGGTGTCCCAGAACAGCCCCGTGAACGAGTACGAGTTCGACTGCGGCTGCTCCGGCGGCGGCTTCGGCGCCTTCTTCGCGCCCTGCCCCGCCAGCGCCCGCTCCGCGGCGGCGTTCGCGTCCGCGCCGTCTGGCACGTGCACGAGGATCTCCACGCGGCGATCCGCGTTCGACTTCGAGACGCCGTCGACCGCGATCACGCGGTCCTTGGCCACCGCGGGCCCCGCCGTGGCGAGCAGCCCCGCCAGCGCGACGGCCCCTGCCAGCCGCGCGCATCCCCTGCTTCATCTCAACCTCCCGAGTTGAGTGGTGAAGAGCGGAAACCTAGCGCGGGCGGAACTCGACGGTCACATCCCCGACGTCGAACCCCTCGCGCTCGCCCTCGAGCACGAGCCGCGTGACGCCCGCCGGCTCGTCGTCGGAGAAGCGCAGCAGCATGTCCTCGGCCAGCGGCACGCGCTGCCAGTCGGTGAGGTGCCCGCCGGTGTTGACGTGGACCTCGAGGACCTCCGGGCCGGAGCCCGCTCGCGCGCGCCAGGCGGCGGCGTCGAACTCGTAGTCGGTGACGACCACCATCGAGCCGCCGGCCTTGCGGGTGGCGGCCTTGGCGACCGCCGGGACCTTGGCGAGCACGCCCGCCACGCCGCCCGCGATCCTGTCGCCGACGCCCGGGGGCTTCGCGCTGGTGGGGACGGGGAACGGATCCGGCAGCAGCCCGTGGACCTGCACGGCGCGCCAGGCGCGGCCGTCCGCGACCGCACGCGCGGCCGCGGAGGTCGGGAAGCCGAGCGCCCGCAGCTCACGCGAGGCCTCGTCGAGATCGCCGTCGGAGGTGAACCCGAGGCCGTAGCCGCGCGGCGCCGGCGGGTCGTCGCGGCCGATCTTGAGCACCTCGACGTCGATCGAGCCGGCGCGCGCGATCCCGCTGTGCAGCCCGCCCACCTCCTCGACGGCGGCCAGCACCGGCAGGCCGCCGCGGTCGGCCAGCTCGGCCAGCGCCGCGGCGGGGTCGGCGGCGCGGATGATCACGTGGTCGAGCGTGAGCGTCACAGGGAGTCGATCGCCTCGTTGAGGGTGGCGCTGGGGCGCATGATCTTCGTGGTCTTGTCGCGGTCGACGTGGTAGTAGCCGCCGAGGTCGACGCCCTCGCCCTGCACGGCTTCGAGCTCGGACAGGATCGCCTCCTCGTCGCCCTCCAGGCGCTCCGCGAGCGGGGCGAACGCCCCGGCCAGCTCGGCGTCCTCGTCCTGGTCGGCGAGCTCGCGCGCCCAGTAGCGGGCGAGCCAGTAGTGGCTGCCGCGGTTGTCGAGCTCCCCGACCTTGCGCGAGGGCGACTTGCCGTTCTCCAGCAGCGAGCCGGTCGCGCGGTCGAGCGCCTGGCCGAGCAGCTTCGCGCCCGGCTTGCCGTCCTTGCCGGCGAGCATCTCCAGCGAGACCGCGAGCGCGAGGAACTCGCCGAGCGAGTCCCAGCGCAGGTGGTTCTCCTTGACGAGCTGCTGCACGTGCTTGGGCGCCGAGCCGCCCGCGCCCGTCTCGAACAGCCCGCCGCCGTTCATCAGCGGCACGATCGAGAGCATCTTCGCGCTCGTGCCGAGCTCGAGGATCGGGAACAGGTCGGTCAGGTAGTCGCGCAGCACGTTGCCGGTGGCGGCGATCGTGTCCTCGCCGTTGCGGGCGCGCTCGAGCGTGAAGCGCGTCGCCTCGCGGACCGGCAGCACCTCGATCCGCAGCCCCTCCGTGTCGTGCTCGGGCAGGTACGCGCGCAGCTTCTCGAGCACCTCGGCGTCGTGCGCGCGCGTCTCGTCGAGCCAGAAGACGACGGGCGCGCCGCTGTCGCGCGAGCGCTCGACGGCCAGCCGGACCCAGTCCTTGACGGGCGCGTCCTTGGTCTGGCACGCGCGCCACAGGTCGCCGGCCTCGACCTCGTGCTCGAGCAGCACGCCGCCGTCGGAGGCCAGCACGCGCACGGTGCCCGCCGTCTCGATCTCGAACGTCTTGTCGTGCGAGCCGTACTCCTCGGCCTTCTGCGCCATCAGGCCGACGTTCGGCGTCGTGCCCATCGTCGCCGGGTCGAAGGCGCCGTGCTCGCGGCAGTGGTCGATCGTCTCCGCGTACAGCGCCGCGTAGCTCGAGTCGGGGATGACCGCCTTGGCGTCCTGCTGCTCGCCGGCGGCGTTCCACATCTGCCCCGAGGTCCGGATCATCGCCGGCATCGACGCGTCGATGATCACGTCGCTGGGGACGTGCAGGTTGGTGATGCCGCGGTCGGAGTCGACCATCGCGAGCTTCGGCGCCGTCTCGTAGGTCGCCTCGATCGCGTTCTCGATCGCCTCGCGCTCGGAGGCGTCGAGCTTCTCGAGCGCCGTCTTGATCGAGGCCAGCCCGTTGTTGGGGCTCGCGCCCGCGCGCTCCAGCGCGTCGCCGTGCTCCTCGAAGACGTCCTTGAAGAACGTGCGCACGGCGTGGCCGAAGATGATCGGGTCCGAGACCTTCATCATCGTCGCCTTCAGGTGCACGGAGAACAGGACGCCCTTCTCGCGCGCGTCCTCGATCTGCTCGGCCAGGAACGCGTCGAGCGCCTTGCGGCGCATGACCGCGGCGTCGACGATCTCGCCCGCCTGCACCTCCAGGCCGTCCTTGAGCGTCGTCTTGGTGCCGTCGGCGGCCTCGTGCTCGATCGTCAGCGTGTCGGCGTCGGAGAGCGTCACCGACCGCTCGGAGTGGCGGAAGTCGCCGTCCTCCATCGTCGAGACGTGCGTCTTGGAGTCCTTGGACCACTCGCCCATCGAGTGCGGGTGCTTGCGCGCGAAGTTCTTCACCGACTCCGGCGCCCGGCGGTCGGAGTTGCCCTCGCGCAGCACCGGGTTGACCGCGCTGCCCTTCACCTGGTCGTAGCGGTCCTGCGCGTCCTCGTACTCCGGCAGGTCGTGGCCCGCGTCCTGGAGCTCCTTGATCGCCGCCTTGAGCTGCGGGATCGACGCGGAGATGTTCGGCAGCTTGATGATGTTCGCCTCGGGCGTCTTGGCGAGCTCGCCGAGCTCGGCCAGCGCGTCGGGCTGGTGGCCGAACTGGGCCAGGATGCGCCCGGCGAGCGAGATGTCGCGCAGCTCGACGTCGACGCCCGCCTTGCCCGCGAACGCCTCGATGATCGGCAGGAACGAGTGCGTCGCGAGCGCCGGCGCCTCGTCCGTGTAGGTGTAGATCAGCTTCATGCGGCGCACCACGGTATACGTTGCGGTGTGGCCTTCGTCCCGCCCGCCCGCCACCTGCTCAAGGCCAAGGACCTCGCGGACGCCCGCTACTTCGAGGCGGTGAGCGTGGACGACATGGCCGCCGCGGCCGGGCTCTCGAAGGCGCACTTCTCGCGCGAGTTCCGGCGCGCGTACGGCGAGTCGCCGCACCGGTACCTGCTCACGCGCCGGATGGAGCGCGCCGCGTGGCTGCTGCGCGCGACCGACCGCAGCGTCGCCGACGTCTGCTTCTCCGTCGGGCTCGCGAGCGTCGGCTCCTTCACGACGAGCTTCAGCCGCACCTACGGCGTCTCGCCGACGGTCTACCGGGCGCAGTTCCCGCCGGCCGCGATCCACGTGCGCCTGCCCGCCTGCATGGTGCGCGCGTACGCGCGACCAGTCAGCACGTTTCGAGAAGACAGCACGCCGGCGCGCGATTAGCGTCGTCGGCGACAGTCAACTCGACCTTCCAGGAGGACCCCGATGATCCGGATCGCCAACGCGCAGCTGTGGGTGCACGACCAGGACGAGGCGCTCGCCTTCTACACCGAGAAGCTCGGCTTCTCCGTGCAGGCGGACGTCACCGTCGCCGAGCTGGGCGACTTCCGCTGGCTCACCGTCGCACCGGCCGGCCAGGACGACTTCGCGATCGTGCTGATGGCCATCCCCGGCGCGCCCGTCTTCGACGACGAGACCGCCGAGCAGGTGCGCACGCTGATGGCCAAGGGCGCCGCGAACTCGATCTTCCTCACCACGGACGACTGCCGCGCCTCCTACGAGGAGCTCAAGGGCCGCGGCGTGCAGTTCACCGAGGAGCCCGAGGAGCGCCCGTACGGCATCGACTGCGGGTTCCGCGACCCGTCGGGCAACCACCTGCGGCTCACGCAGGTCGTCGCCGAGTTCGCGAACGCGAGCTAGGGCTCAGGCCGCGAGCGGGAGGCGGGCGCGGATGCGCGTCCCCTCCCCCTCCGGGCTGTGCACGTCCAGCGTGCCGCCGAGCACCTCGAGGCGGTCGGCGAGCCCGAGCAGTCCGGTGCCCTTGGCGGGGTCGGCGCCGCCGACCCCGTCGTCGGCCACCTCCACGTCCAGGTGGCCGTCGCCGCGGGCGACGGTCACGCGGAGCTCGTTCGCGCAGCCGTAGCGCGACGCGTTCGTGAGGCTCTCGGCGACGACGAAGTAGGTGGCGGCCGCGATCTCGTCGGGCAGCTCGTCGGGGCAGACGTCCAGCGTCACGCTCAGCGCCGAGGCGCCGCACAGCGACTCGATCGCCGCCGGCAGCCCGCGCTCGGAGAGTGCGACGGGATGCAGCCCGCGCGCCAGCTCGCGCAGCTCGGCGTGCGCGGCGGTCAGCTCGGTCTCGGCGGTCTCGAGCAGCTTCTCGGCCGCCTCAGGCTTGCGGCGGGCGACCTTGAGCAGGTTCGAGACGGCCAGCAGCCGCTGCTGCGCGCCGTCGTGGAGGTCGCGCCCGACGCGCCGGCGCTCGGCGTCGGCGGCCTCGATCACGCGGGCGCGCGAGGCCTGCAGGGCGCGCGCCTGGATCCGCCGCTCCAGCTCGGCGCCGGCGCGGGAGGCGAAGATCTTCAGCACCGCGACGTCCTCGGGCTGGGCCTCCATCCGGTGCGCGTCGAGCACGGCGAGGTGGCCGAGGTAGGTGTTGTCGGAGCCGCGCAGGCAGACGGCCAGGTAGCTCTCGAGCCCCATCTCGACCGCGCCGCGGTCCTCCGGGAAGTGCTCCACGAGCCCCTCGGGGAACGACACGAGCGTCTGCCCCGGCACGAGCGCGCACGGCTGCCCGGCGGTGTCGTACTCGAACGGCTCCTCGATCGGCGCGCCGTCGTACCAGCCGGCCACGACCTTGACGTGCACGCCGCTCTCGTCGTTCGCCTCGGCGACGAGCACGAGCTTGGCCGCGAGCGCCTCGGCGACGCTGCGCACGAGGCCGCGCAGGAAGGCGTCGCCGACCTCGCCGGCCGTGCCCTCCGCGACCGCCCGGAGGAGCTCCGGGCCGCGGAGCCGTGGTCTCGCGAAGCTCGTCGCCACCGCCGCGGATCGTACCGAGCCGCGGCGCGAGCGTCAGGCGAGCTGGCGCTCGCGCTGAACCGGCGCGGCGGCGCCGACGCGCTTCGCGGCGATCCGCTCGTCCTTCGGGCGCTTGACGTTCCAGACAAGGCCGAGCCGCTCGAGGCCGCGGATGACCCGGTAGGACGGGTCGGGCTGGAAGCGGCTCAGGCCGTGCTGCGCGGAGGTCGGGAAGGCGTGGTGGCTGTGGTGCCAGCCCTCGCCGAGCGAGACCATCGCGACGAGCCAGTTGTCGCGGCTCTCGTCCTCGATCGCGAACGGCTGCCTGCCGTACATGTGGCAGATCGAGTTGACGCTCCAGGTCGCGTGGTGCAGCAGGAACACGCGCACCAGGCCGGCCCACACGAACGCGGTGAAGCCCGCGAACAGCGAGCCGCCGGACAGCGCGAAGCCGAGCACGAACGGGATCGCGAGGCCGAGCAGCGCCCACAGCGGGAAGTTCTTGTCGACCCAGCGGATCACCGGGTCCTTCTTGAGGTCAGGGGCGAATCGGGTGGCCGAGGTCCGCTGACCCTCGAACAGCCAACCCATGTGGGAGTGCCACAGACCCCTGAACACGCCGCGCACACCCTCGGCGTCGTGCGTGTGCGGGGAGTGCGGATCGCCCTCCTCGTCGGTGAACGCGTGGTGGCGGCGATGGTCGGCGACCCAGTGGATGACGGCGCCCTGCACCGACATCGAGCCGAGGATCGCGAACGTCGCGCGCACCCACGGCTTCGCGTCGAAGGCGCGGTGCGTGAGCATCCGGTGGAAGCCGATCGTCACGCCGAAGCCCACCGCGATGTACATCACGGCGAGGATCCCGACATCGAGCCAGGTGACGCCTGACCCCCAGAGCAGGGCCAGCGCGGCCAGGAAGCCCAGGAACGGCAGGGCGACGGCAACGACGGTGATCCGGCGCTCGAGTGCAGAAGCTCGGGTGTGCGTATCAGCCATGTATTGGAGGCTGCCACAAAGCGGCGCCCGGCTAACCACCGCAGACCAAGAGTTGCACGACTGATCTTTGTAGCTTCCCTACAAGTCGCCCTCAGCGATGACTCCGGCGGCCTGGAGCGGTCTAATCCCGTGACACCGAACGAGAGGAGCACACGATGCTCGGCGAGAGCAAGGCGTTCAGCGGCTTCGCGGTCGACGACCTGGAGAAGGCGAAGGCGTTCTACGAGGACGTGCTCGGCCTGAAGACCTCCGAGGAACACGGGCTGATGACGCTGCACCTGGCGGGCGACCGGCCGACGCTCGTCTACCCCAAGCCCGACCACGAGCCGGCGACGTACACGGTCCTCAACTTCCCCGTCGACGACATCGACGCGGCCGTCGAGGCGCTGATGGAGCGCGGCGTCGCGTTCGAGATCTACGAGCAGTCGGGCCAGGACGACAAGGGCGTGATGCGCCAGTACGGACCGCCGATCGCCTGGTTCCGCGACCCGGCCGGCAACATCTTGTCCGTCATCCAGCTCGACTGAGCCCGTAGCCTCCCTCCCGAGGACCCACGATCCCTGGGGAGGGAGCTGGAGATGCACCGAGCACTGCTCACGCTCGTCGCCGCCGCCGTGCTGGCGGCGACGCTGCCGGCGGCCGCGCAGGCCGACCGGGACGCCCGCTTCGCGACGTTCAACGCGTCGCTGAACCGCGCAGCCCCCGGCCAGCTGGTCGCCGATCTGTCGAACCCGGCCGCCGACACCGTCGGCGTGCGCCAGGCGCGCAACGTCGCCGAGGTCATCCAGCGCGCCGCGCCGGACGTGCTGTTGATCAACGAGTTCGACTTCGTCGCGGGCGGCACCGCCGCGCGGCTCTTCCGCGACAACTTCCTGGCGGTGCCGCAGAACGGCGCGCCGGCCGCGCACTACCCGTACTTCTACGTCGCTCCGGTCAACACGGGCGTGCCATCGGGCTTCGACCTCGACAACAGCGGCGACACCAACACGGAGGACGCCGGCAACGACGCCTGGGGCTTCGGCCTGTTCCCGGGCCAGTTCGGGATGGTCGTCTACTCCAAGCACCCGATCGACGCGTCGGGCGTGCGCACCTTCCAGCACTTCCTCTGGAAGGACATGCCTGGTTCGCGGATCCCGCAGCCGTACTACTCGCCGCAGGAGGTCGCGGCGTTCCGGCTGTCGTCCAAGAGCCACTGGGACGTGCCGGTGCAGATCGGCAAGCGCACCGTGCACTTCCTCGTCAGCCACCCCACGCCGCCGGTGTTCGACGGCGCGGAGGACCGCAACGGCCTGCGCAACGCCGACGAGATCCGTTTCTGGGCCGACTACGTGAGCCCCGGTCGCGGCGGCTACATCTACGACGACGAGGGCGGCCGCGGCGGCTTGGATCCGTCGGCGCTGTTCGTCGTGGCCGGCGACCAGAACTCCGACCCGCTCGACGGGGACAGCCTGCGCGACGCGGCCGGGAACCCGATCGCCATCCAGCCGCTGCTGAACAGCCCGCGCGTGAACTCGCGCAGCACGCCGGCGAGCGCCGGCGCCGCCGAGGCGAGCGCATTGCAGGGCGGGGCGAACCTCGCGCACCTCGGGAACCCGCGCTTCGACACGGCGGACTTCTCCGACAGCGCGCCCGGCAACCTGCGGGCGGACTACGTCCTCCCGAGCCGGCAGATCAAGGTGAGCGACTCGGCCGTGTTCTGGCCGGTCCGCTCCGACGACCTCTCGCGGCTGACGGGCGTCTTCGACGGCGCGACGTGGGGCGCGGTCGGCGGCTTCCCGACCTCCGACCATCGGATGGTCTGGGCGGACCTCGAAGTGCCCGGGTTGCACTGACCCACCGCGAAGCAGGAGGATGGAGCGGCCATGGGCTGCTTCGTCCTCTTGTTCGCGCTGATCTCGCCCCGCCTCGCGATCCTCGCGACGTGGCTGTTCAGCAACGTCCTCGAGCGCGCGTACGACGGTTGGATCGTGCCGGTGCTCGGGTTCCTCCTGCTGCCCTGGACGATGCTCGCCTACGCGTGGATGTACGACATGGGCCCGGGCCTCGAGGTCGAGGGGCTCGAGTGGATCCTCGTCGGCCTCGCCGTGCTGATCGACCTCGGCTCGCTGCTCGGCGGCGGCCGCAGCCGCCGCTAGAACGTCACGACGCGGTCGCTGTCGGCGAACAGCCGCGCGACGTCGGGCGGGGTCACCCAGCTCCCGCCGACCTTCTCGAGATCGCTGTCGTCAACCCCACGGGCGACGGCGCAGCCCTTTCAGACGTAGACGGGGACCGCGTGGTCGCGGAGCTTGGCGAGCAGGTCGCGCGCGGGCGGCACGCCGACGCCTTCGAGCGTCTGTGCCGTGTCGCCGATCAGCAGCTCGGCGGCGTCGCCGCCGAGGATGATCGCGGTCTCCTGACCCACCTCGAGCGAGCCGTTGGCGGCGAGGTGGAGCGGGATGGAGGCGCGGGTCGGATCGGACGTCCCCGCGCTGGCGAAGTAGGTGATCCGCATGAGCGCGACACTAACCCAGTCCCTCGCGCAGTACGAACTTCTGGATCTTGCCCGTGCCGGTCTTGGGCAGCTCGTCGACGACCTCGATCCGCTTGGGCACCTTGAAGCGCGCGAGCCGCCCGCGCGCGAACTCCTGCAGCTCGCCCTCCTCGGGCGCATCGCCGCCCGCGGCGGTGACGAACGCGACCGGCACCTCGCCCCAGCGCTCGTCGGGCGCGGCGACGACCGCGACCTCGCTAACCGACGGGTGCGCCGCGAGCGCCTGCTCGACCTCGATCGTCGCGATGTTCTCGCCGCCGGAGATGATCACGTCCTTGAGCCGGTCGCGCAGCTCGACATAGCCGTCCGGGTGCACCACGCCGAGGTCGCCGGAGTGGAACCAGCCGCCCCTGAACGCCTCTTCGGTCGCCTCCTCGTCGCGGTAGTAGCCGACCATGACGTTGTCGCCGCGCATGCAGACCTCGCCGAGCGCCTCGCCGTCGGCCGGGACGTCGTTCATGTCGTCGTCGACCACGCGCATGCGCTCGGAGACGATCGTCCCGACGCCCTGGCGCGCCCGCAGCGCCGCCTGCTCCTCCTGCGGCAGGTCGTCCCAGTCCGGGTTCCAGGCGCAGACGGCGATCGGCCCGTAGGTCTCGGTCAGCCCGTAGAGGTGCGTGACGTGCAGGTTCAGGTCGGCGGCCTTCTCGAGCAGCGCCGGAGCCGGTGGCGCGCCGCCGACGAAGACCTCGGCTGGGTGGTCGAGCGGCGAGGCCTCCTCGGCGGAGACGATCGTCGTCAGCACCGTCGGCGCCGCGCACAGATGCGTGACGCCCTCCTCGGTGAGCGCACGCCAGATCGGCGCCGCCTCGACCTTCGGCAGGCACACGTGCTTGGCGCCCGCCGCGGTCACCGCCCACGTGTACGCCCAGCCGTTGCAGTGGAACATCGGCAGCGTCCACAGGTAGGAGCTGCGCGCCGTCAGCCCCGCTTCGGGGATCACGCCGAGCGAGTGCAGGTACGCCCCGCGGTGCGTGGTCATCACGCCCTTCGGCCTGCCCGTGGTGCCCGACGTGTAGTTGATCGAGATCAGGTCGCGCTCGTCGTCCGGGCGCCGCAGCTCGACCGGCTCGGCGTCCGCGATCAGCGGCTCGTGGTCGTCGATCGTCCGCGGCGCGTCGACCAGCTCCGCCAGATCCGGATCGGCGAACACCAGCTTCGCGCCGGAGTGCTCGAGGATGTAGGCGTAGTCGTCGGCCGTCAGCCGCGTGTTGAGCGGCACGAGCACCGCGCCGATCCCGGGGACCGCGTAGTGCAGCTCGAGCATCGCGGCGACGTTGGGCAGCAGGGTCGCGACGCGGTCGCCCGGCTCCACCCCGAGCTCGCGCAGCGCGCCCGCCAACCGCCGCACGCGCTGCTCGTGCTCGGCGTAGGTGAAGACGGTGTCGCCGGAGACCACCGCGGGCCGCTCGGCCCACACCCGGGCGCTGCGCTCCAGGAAGCGGAGCGGCGTGAGGACGGACTCCGACACCAGGGTCATGTGCTGCCCATACCCGGCCGGGGGGCGGGCCGTACCCCCACTCGCCGGATCGCCCTCGGCGATCGGCCAGCCTGCCCCCACCCGTGACCGGCGTCACATTGAGAGGGTTCAGCCATGGCCCGCAGCACCACTCATCGCTTCAGCACCCCGGTCGTCCGTGAGACCCCGCGCCCCGCTCCGAGCGGGCTCGGCTCCACGACCTGGTAGCTAGGCCGGCTCGTCCTCCGTGAAGGTCTGGTCGAGCGTGCCGGACTCGTGCACGGAGACCACGAGCAGCGGCTCGTCGCCGATGTTCCGGAACCCGTGCGGCGTCTCCGGGGGCACGACGATCACCGCGTCGGGCTCGAGCTCCGCGACCTGATCGCCGGCGGTCCAGCGGCCACGGCCGCGCAGCAGGATGAAGGTCTCGGAGTAGGGATGGGTGTGCAGGTGCACGAAGCCGCCGGGGGGCGTCTTGACGACGAACATCGACGTGTTCGTCCCGGCGTGCTTGCCGCCCTCCCACAGGGCGGCGGTCGGGCTGAAGGCGATCTCGGCGAGATCGAGCGTCGTGAAGCGTGCGGTCATGCCGGGCACGGTCTCAGGCCGGGGAGCGCCGCGCAATAGATTTCCGCCGGTGACGGACTACCTCCAGGAGCTGCAGTTCGGCGTCTTCGTCCCGCCGCTGGCCGAGCAGGCCGACGCCGTGGTCGAGCTGGCCGAGCTCGCCGAGGTCACGGGGCTCGACCTCGTCACCTTCCAGGATCACCCGTACCAGCCGCGCTTCCTGGACACCTGGACGCTGCTGTCGGTGATCGCGGCCAAGACGTCGACCGTGCGGCTCGCGCCCAACGTGGCCAACCTCCCGCTGCGCCAGCCCGCGGTGCTGGCCCGCAGCGCCGCGAGCCTGGACATCCTCGCCAACGGGCGCGTCGAGCTCGGGCTCGGCGCCGGCGCGTTCTGGGACGCGATCGAGGCGATGGGCGGCCGCCGCCTCACGCCCGGCGAGAGCGTGACCGCGCTGAGCGAGGCGATCGACGTCATCCGCGCGATCTGGAACGGGCCGACCGTGCGCGTCGACGGTGAGATCTACCGCGTGCACGGCGCCAAGCCGGGCCCGCCGCCCGCGCACGAGATCGAGATCTGGCTCGGCGCTTACAAGCCGCGGATGCTGCGGCTGACGGGCGAGAAGGGCGACGGCTGGCTGCCCAGCCAGAGCTACCTGGACATGGGCAAGCTCGGCGAGCTGAGCGCCCGCATCGACGACGCCGCCGCGAAGGCCGGCCGCAGCCCGGCGACGATCCGGCGGCTGCTGAACATCGACCCGGGCATGGAGCCCGAGCGCCTCGCCGAGCTCACGCTCGAGCACGGCTTCAGCGCCTTCATCCTCGCCGTCGACGCGGCCGACGAGGTCCGCGCCTTCGCCGAGGACGTCGCCCCGCGTGTGCGGGAGCTCGTCGAGGCCGGCCGCTCCGGCGAGCGTCCCGCCCCCGCCGCGGAGGAGTCGGGCGCCCAGCCGTTCACCGTCACCCCGACGCCCGACCCGCCCCGCGCGAGCACCTGGGACGAGTCCACCCGCCCAGCCGGTCCGCCGCCTGACCCCGAGCGCCGCTACACGCCCGACCAGCAGGCCGCCGGCCAGCACCTGGTCGACGTCCACGACGGCCTGCGCGCCGAGCTCTCGCGGCTGCGAGACCTGATCGAGCAGGTCGCCGCCGGTCACCGCGACCCGGCCGCCGTGCGCTCGTTCATCAACCGCATGACGATCCGCCAGAACGGCTGGACGCTCGGCGCCTTCTGCGCCTCCTACTGCCGCGTCGTCGCCGGCCACCACACGCTCGAGGACCGCTCGATCTTCCCGCACCTGCGGGCGCGCGACGCCGAGCTGGCGCCCGTCATCGACCGCCTCGAGGAGGAGCACGAGGTGATCGCCGACCTGCTCGAGCGCGTCGACCGCACGATGGTCGCGCTGGTGACCGACGGCCGCGACGGGATGGATGAGGTCCGCGCCGTGATGGACCTCTTCGGCGACGCGCTGCTCTCGCACCTGAGCTACGAGGAGCGCGAGCTGGTCGAGCCGCTCGCGCGCCTCGGCTTCTACTAGCGCAGCGCCACCCGGGCGCGGCTCGGCTCGTACTCGTCGAACTCGGTCACGTAGCGGTAGCGCCAGCGCGGGCCAAAGCCGGCGATCGCCCGGAGCGCTCCGGTCAGGCGGTCGATGTCGGCGGGCGTCGTCCCGAGCCCGGTGCTGGCGCGCACCGCGCCCGGCAGCGGCGGGCGCCGCCCCGCCCGCAGCTCGCCGCTGAGCCGCGCGACCTCGCCGCCGGAGAGGCCGAGCAGCTCCGAGATCAGCGGGTGCGCGCAGAAGCAGCCGTGGCGGACGCCGATCGCGTGCTCGGCGCTGAGGATCGCCGCCAGCCGCGCGTGCGGGTGCCCCTCGAGCGTGAACGTCGCCAGGCCGACGCGCTCGGCCGCCGACGGCCACAGCCGGAGCGTGCGCAGCCCGGGCACGTCCTCCAGGCCGTGCCACAGCCGCCGCGCCAGTGCCTGCTCGTGCTCCGCGATCGTCTCCATCCCGCACTCGCGCAGCCGCCGGCACGCCGCCGCCAATGCGACGACGCCGACGACGTTCGGCGAGCCCGCCTCGTGGCGCTCGGGGCCGTCCGCCCACACGACGTCGTCGAGGTCCACGAGCTTGACGGCGCCGCCACCCTGGAGCAACGGCGCCCCGTCGCGCAGCCAGCGCCCGCCGGAGATCAGCGCGCCGGCCCCGAACGGCGCGTAGAGCTTGTGCCCCGAGAGCGCGAGATGGTCGACGCCGCCGGCCGCCATGTCGATCGGGTGGTGCGCCGCGAGCTGGGCGGCGTCGGCGAACAGCTCGGCGCCGTGGCGGTGCGCGAGCGCGGCGAGCTCGGCCAGCGGCCAGATCTCGCCCGTGACGTTCGACGCCCCGGTCACCGCGAGCAGGTCGACCCGACCGGCGCGCAGCGCGCGCTCGGCCGCTTCGAGCAGTTCCTCCGGCGAGCGCGTGAACGGCAGCATCCGCACGTCGTGGCGGCGCCATGGCAGCATGTTCGCGTGGTGCTCGACCGGGCTCGACAGCACCCGCGAGCCGGCGGGCAGCGCGGCGGCCAGCACGTTGATCGCCTCGGTGGTGTTGCGGACGAACACGACCTCGTCGTCCGCGCGGGCGCCCACGAACGCTCTTCACGTCCTCGCGCGCGTCCTCGAAGGCGGCCGTTGACACCTGCGACTTGACGCCGGTGCCGCGGTGCACGCTGCTGTACCAGGGCACGAACGCCTCGACCGCCGCCCAGACGTCCGCCATCACGGGGGTGCTCGCGGCGTAGTCGAGGTTCACATAGCGCTCGACGCGGCCGTCGACGCACGGCACCTCGACGTCGTCGCCGATGAGCGTGGGGAGAGCGGCCACGCCCATAGGAACCGCAGCGGCACGTCCGTGATACGCGTCCCTCGCGCTAGGTTCCACAAGAGTGAGACTCCAGCCGTCCGCATCCTATTCCTTCACGATGCGCCTGCGGCTCCCGCAGCAGGGCAATTCCTTCGCGGCCGTGGCGCAGGCGATCGCGGAATCGGCCGGCATGCTCGGGGCGATCGACCTCGTGCGCGTCGAGCGCGACGCCGTCGTCCGCGACCTCACCGTCGCGTGCGGGGACGCCGACCACGCCGAGACCGTCGTGCAGGCGGTGCGGGGGATCGACGGCGTCAGCGTCGACAGCGTCTCCGACCGCACGTTCCTGCTGCACAAGGGCGGCAAGATCGAGGTCACGCCGAAGATCGCGATCCGCACGCGCGACGACCTGTCGATGGCCTACACGCCCGGCGTCGGGCGGGTGAGCATGGCGATCCACGACGACCCCTCGAAGGCCTGGGCGCTGACCATCAAGGGCAACGCCGTCGCGGTCGTCTCCGACGGGACCGCGGTGCTCGGGCTCGGCGACATCGGGCCGGCGGCCGCGATGCCGGTGATGGAGGGCAAGGCGATGCTCTTCAAGGAGTTCGCGGGCATCGACGCGATCCCGCTGTGCATCGACACCACCGACACCGACGAGATCGTCACCTTCGTCAAGCAGGCCGCGCCCGCGTTCGGCGGCATCAACCTCGAGGACATCGCGGCGCCGCGCTGCTTCGAGATCGAGCGCCGGCTGCGCGCCGAGCTCGACATCCCGGTCTTCCATGACGACCAGCACGGCACCGCGATCGTCGTGCTCGCCGCGCTGCTGAGCTCCCTGCGAATCGTCAGGAAGCGCGTCGAGGACGTGCGCGTCGTGGTCGTCGGCGCCGGTGCCGCCGGCGTGGCGTGCACGGAGATCATGCTCGCCCAAGGCATCGGCGACGTGATCGTGTGCGACCGCGACGGCGCGCTCGTCGAGGGCGACCCCGGGCTGGACCCGTCGCACGCCGCGCTGGCCGCGCGCACCAACCGCGAGAAGCGGCGCGGGATGGCGAACGAGCTGCTGGCGGGCGCCGACGTGCTGCTCGGCGTGAGCGGCCCGGGCGCGGTGAGCGCGGAGGCGATCCGCACGATGGCCTCGGACGCGATCGTCTTCGCGATGGCCAACCCTGTACCTGAAGTACAGCCTGAAGCAGTCCGCGACGACGTGGCGATCATGGCCACGGGCCGCTCGGACTACCCGAACCAGATCAACAACGTGCTCGCCTTCCCGGGCGTGTTCCGCGGCGCGCTCGACGTGCGCGCGAGCACGATCGACGAGGGCATGAAGCTGGCCGCCGCGAACGCGATCGCGCGCGTCATCCCGGCCGACGAGCTGCACGCGGACTACATCATCCCGAGCGTCTTCGACCGCCGGGTGGTGCACGCCGTCGCCGAGGCCGTCGCGGAGGCGGCGATCGCCAGCGGCGTCGCCCGGCGGCGCGGAGGCGCGCAGGCCGAGGCGATCACCCCACTCGAGTCACTGGGCTAGGCGCTCGCGCGCGCCGGCGACGATCGCCTCGGCGAGGCGGTCGAGGCTCGCCGTGCGCAGGCGCCAGCGCTGGAGGTACAGCTGCACGTCGCGCTCCGCCCCCGGCTCGAGCTCGACGAGCTCCGGCCCGTCGGGGCGCTGCAGGTCGGCGACCATCCCCCAGCCGAGCCCGAGCCCGATCGCGCGCACGAAGTCCGTCGAGGACGGGACCATCGTCTGCGGCGGGCTCGCGCCGCGCGCGTGGGCGGCCAGGAAGTCGTGCTGGAGCGAGTCGTCGCGGTCGAAGACCATCATCGGCGCGACGGCGAGCGCCTCGCGCTTCGGGCCGCCGGGGAACCAGCGCTCCGCGAACGCGGGCGCGGCCATCGGCCGGTAGCGCATCGCGCCCAACCGCGTGACCGTGCAGCCCGCGACGGGCTCGGGGAAGACGGTGATCGCGGCGACGACCAGGCCGCTCTTGAGCAGCCGCGCGGTGTTGATCTCGTCCTCGCGGTGGCACTCGACGGCGACCACGCCCGCCAGCGGCGCGATCGCGGGCAGGAACCACGTGGCCATCGAGTCCGCGTTGACGGCGACCCCGAGCCGCGGCGGCGCCGCCTCGCCGGCCAGCTCGGCGGTCGTGTCGGCGGCCAGCAGCTCGACCTGGCGGGCGAGCCGCAGCACCGCCTCGCCTGCTTCCGTCGCCCGCGCGGGCCGGCTGCGCACGAGCAGGACCTGCCCTGCGGTCGTCTCCAGCGCCTTCAGCCGCTGGCTGATCGCCGACGGCGTCACGTGCAGCGCGCTCGCGGCCGCGTCGAGCGTGCCGTGCTCGACCACGGCCTTCAGCGTGCGGAGCTGGTCCAGGTCGAGCTGCATCTGAAGCACAGCTTACGTATCTGAAGAATCCTGAGCTGGAGTTCTGCGATCGCGCGTGGCGATGGTGAGGCGCATGGACCTCGTCGCGCTGCTCTCCGGCCTCGGCTTCGGCCTCTCGCTGATCGTCGCGATCGGCGCCCAGAACGCGTTCGTGCTGCGGCAGGGACTGCGCGGCGAGCGGGTGGGCCTGGTCGTCGCCGTCTGCGCGGTCTCCGACGCCGCGCTGATCGCGCTCGGCGTGGCCGGCGCGGGCGCGCTGGTGCAGGGCACGCCGGAGCTCGCCGACGCCGCGCGGATCGGGGGCGCCGCCTTCCTGCTGGGCTACGCCGCGCTCGCCGCCCGCCGCGCCTGGCGGCCCGGCGCGCTGCACGCCGCCCCGGCCGGCGGCGGCTCCGTCCTGCTCACCGTGCTCGCGCTCACCTGGCTCAACCCGCACGTGTACCTGGACACGGTCGTGCTGCTCGGCTCCGTCGCCGCCGCCCACGGCGACGCGCGCTGGTCGTTCGGGCTCGGCGCGGTGTGCGGCTCCGTGCTGTGGTTCGCCGGCCTCGGCTACGGCGCGAGGCTGCTGCGCAAGCCGTTCGCGAGGCCCAGCGCGTGGCGCGCGCTCGACGGCGCGGTGGCGCTGGTCATGGGCGCTATCGGCCTGTCGCTGGTGGTCTGAGCTTCTCGACCGCCTCGACCATCGCCGCCCGGTCGTCCCCGGTCGGCTGCGGGAACCGCGGGTCCATGTCCTCGAGGTGGTGGACGAGGATCGCCGCCACGGCGAGCCGCATGAACCACTTGTGGTCGGCCGGGATCACGTACCACGGGGCGTGCGCGGTGCTCGTGGCCTTCAGCGCCGCCTCGAAGGCAGCCTGGTAGTCGTCCCAGCGCTCGCGCTCCTCGACGTCGGCGGGCGAGAACTTCCAGTTCTTGGCCGGGTCGTCGGCGCGCGCCAGCAGCCGCTCGCGCTGCTCCTCCCGCGAGACGTGCAGGAAGAACTTCACGACGCGGGTGCCGCTGCGGTGCAGGTGGCGCTCCCACGTGGTGATGTCCTCGTAGCGCTCCTTCCACAGCCCGCGCGACGGCTCGACCGCCTGCGCGGCGAGGTACTCGGGGTGCACCCGCACCACGATCACCTCCTCGTAGTGCGAGCGGTTGAAGATCCCGATCTCGCCCCGCGCGGGCAGCGCGAGCTGGCAGCGCCACAGCCAGTCGTGGTCGAGCTCGATGCTCGTCGGCTGCTTGAAGGAGGTGACGTGCACGCCCTGCGGGTTGAGCCCGCCCATCACGTGCTCGATCGTGCTGTCCTTGCCCGCGGCGTCCATCGCCTGGAAGACGACGAGCAGCGCGCGGCGGCCCTCGGCGTAAAGGCGCTCCTGCAGCTCGTCGAGCCGCGCGAGGTCCTCGTCGAGGCGACCGGCGGACGACTTCTTCTTGAAGCCCGCCGTGTCGCCGGTGTCGTGCGCGCCCAGCCCGAAGCCCCTCGGCCGGACGCGGTAGCGATCCTCGAGGTCCATCTACTCGACTTTGATGGTGCCCTGCATCCCCGGGTGGATCGTGCACTCGTACAGGTAGCTGCCGGGGTTGGTGAACGTCACGCTCACGCTGCTCGGCGGCGGGGTCTGCGGATTGGAGTCCATGATCCCCGTGTTGAAGAAGCCGTCGCCGTGGTTGCCGCCCGTGTACGGCGGCAGCACGGCGTCCGACGGCAGGAACATCAGCGGGTTGAACTGCAGCCGCGGCGGCCCGCTCGGCTGCGGCTGCGCGAGCACCAGGTCCGGCGACGGCTGCGGCCCGAAGGTCATCGTGTGGATCTCCGACTTCGAGGCGATCGAGAAGCGCACGGCCTCGCCCGGCCTTGATCGTGCGGCTCGCGGGGAAGAACCGGAACCACGCCACGTTGCCCTTGTCGTTGCCGGCGACCACGTTGTTGCCCTTGGGGCGCAGCTTGGCGAGCCGCTTGGACGCCTTGACGGCCTTCGCGAACTCGGCGATGCGGGCACGGCGGTCCGCCTTCGCCGACGGGATCTTCGCCGACTTCGGCAGCACCTTCACGGTGCCGTCCATCCCGGGATGGACGAGGCAGAGGTACTTGTAGCTGCCCTTCTTCGTGAACTTCAGCTTGTACGGGGCGAACGCCGGAGCCGAGAGGCCGGAGTTGCGATAGCCGGACCCGTTCGTCGACGACCCGCCCTGCGGGAAGGCGTGGTCGGGCGGGATCAGCAGGCTCGGCTGGCCGTTGAACCAGAACGGTGCGCCCGTCGAGTCGCTGAAGCCGGTGTACGGGTTCGCGGGATCGGCCTGCTCGAGCGGCGGGCGCGACTGGCCCGGCGCGAGGAAGGTGACGGTGTGCACGACCCGCTTGCTGAACTCCCAGCGCACCGAGTCGCCGACGCGGATCGTGACGTTGCGGCGGAAGAACCCGTTGAGGTCGAGGGCGGCCGGGAACTTCACCGAGCCGGCCTGCGACGCCTTCGGCGGCGGGCCGCCGGCGAACACGACCTTGGTCTTGGCCGGCGCTGCTGCCGCCGTCCAGGCGGCGGCCACCGTTGCGATCACCAGAGCAGCCAGGCACCGTCTCACCGACATGGTCCCTCCTCCGAGCGTTTGCGCGACGCTAACAGGGCCGCCTGGGCGGGTCCAGGCCTCGTAGTCTCAGGCCATGCCGACGCCCGAGGAGATGCTCGCCGTCGCCCTGGAGGAGGCCCGCGCCGGCTACGCGGAGGGCGGCGTCCCGATCGGCGCGGCGCTGTTCGGGCCGGACGGCTCGGTCTGGGGCCGCGGCCACAACCGCCGCGTCCAGGACGGCGACGCGTCCTCCCACGGCGAGACCGACGCGTTCCGCCGCGCCGGGCGGCGACCGGGCTACCGCGGCACGACGATGGTCACCACGCTCGCGCCCTGCTGGTATTGCAGCGGCCTGATCCGCCAGTTCGCGATCCCGCGCGTGATCGTCGGCGAGTCACGCACCTTCCAGGGCGGGATCGACTGGCTACGCGAGCTCGGAGTCGAGATCATCGACCTCGACTCGAACGAATGCGCGGACCTGCTGGGCCGGTTCATCGCCGAGCGGCCGGAGGTCTGGAACGAGGACATCGGAGTCTGAGCCATGAACGCCTACGAGAAGCACGTCCTGCCGCGGATCATCGACGTCGCGTGCAACATGAAGGTCGCCCGCGAGCAGCGCGAGCGCGTCTGCACGGGGCTGTCCGGCGAGATCGTCGAGATCGGCTTCGGCTCGGGGCTGAACGTGCCGTACTACCCCGGCACGGTGACGCGGGTCGCGGCGGTCGAGCCCGCCGACACGGGCTGGAAGCTGGCCCAGAAGCGCCTGCAGGAGGCGACCGTCCCGGTCGAGCGCTCCGGCCTCGACGGCCAGTCGCTCCCGTTCGCCGACGACAGCTTCGACGCCGCGCTGTCCACCTGGACGATGTGCACGATCCCCGACATCGACGCCGCCCTGCGCGAGCTGCGCCGCGTCCTCAAGCCGGGCGGCAGCCTGCACTTCGTCGAGCACGGCCTCGCCCCGGACGAGAAGGTCCGCGCCTGGCAGCACCGCCTCAACCCGATCCAGAATCGCTTGTTCGGCGGCTGCAACCTCAACCGGCCGACGATCGACCTGCTGCGCGGGGCCGGCTTCGAGATCGTGCAAGCCGACTCGTACTACGAGAAGGGCTCGCCGAAGACGCTCGGGGCGAACACGCTCGGCGTGGCGCGCTCCGCCTAGGAGTCGAGGAAGGTCAGCACGGCCAGCACGCGCCGGTGGTCGTCCGCGCTCGCCGGGATCCGCAGCTTGCCCATCACGTTGCCGACGTGCTTCTCGACCGTGTGCTCGGCGATCACGAGCTCCTCCGCGATCGCGCGGTTCGTGCGGCCCTCGGCCATCAGGGCCAGCACCTCGCGCTCGCGGTCGGTGAGCTCCTCGAGCGGGTCGCGGCCGCGGCGCGGGCGCCCGACGAGCTGGCCCACGACCGAGGGGTCGAGCACCGACCCACCGGCCGCGACGCGCCGTACCCCGTCGGCGAGGGTCTCGAGGTCCGACACCCGGTCCTTGAGCATGTAGCCGACTCCCTCCGTCCCGGTCTCCAGCAGCTCGAACGCGTAGCTCGGGCGGGCGAACTGGGAGAGCACGAGGATCCCGACCTCCGGGGCGCGCTCGCGGATGGCGCGGGCGGCGCGCAGGCCCTCGTCGGTGTGCGTCGGCGGCATGCGGATGTCGACGATCGCCACGTCCGGACGCAGCTCCTCGACGAGCGCGAGCAGCTCGTCGCCGTCGGCGGCGAGGCCCACCACGTCGAAGCCGGCCTCCGCGAGCAGCCGCGCGAGGCCCTCGCGCAGGAGCATCGAGTCGTCGGCGAGGATCACCCGCATGGGATCTCCGCCTGGACGACGGTCCCGCGACCCTCGGGGCTCTCGACGCGAAGCTTCCCGCCGAGCGCATCGACGCGGTCGGCCAGGCCGCGCAGCCCGGAGCCCCGAGTGGAGTCCGCGCCGCCGGCGCCGTCGTCGGCGACCTCCACGACCGCGCGCCCGTCGGCGCGCCGCACCCGGATGCGCACGGCCGTCGCGCCGGCGTGCTTGGCGACGTTGGTCAGCGCCTCCGACACGACGAAGTAGGCGGCCGCCTCGACGCGGTCGGGCAGGCGCTCGGTCGAGCGCGACGTCCAGGTCGAGCGGCAGCCGGGCGCCGTAGGCGAGTTCCTCGAGCGCGGCGCGCAGGCCCCGCTCCGTGAGGATGCCGGGGTGGATGCCCTCGGAGAGCTCGCGCAGCTCGGTGAGCGCGTCGGCGAGCTGGCCGCGGGCCTGCTCGACCAGGGGCCTGACGGCCGCCGGGTCGCGCTCGAAGCGGGAGTCGGCGAGCCCGAGCGTCATCGCGACGGAGACGAGGCGCTGCTGGGTCCCGTCGTGCAGATCGCGCTCGATCCGGCGGCGCTCCACCTGCGCGGCCTCGACGATCCGGACACGCGAGGCCTGCAGCTCCTCCAGCCGGGCGCGCAGCTCGGCTTGGAGGCGCTCGTTCTCGAGCGCGAGCCCGGCCGCGGCACCGGCCGAGGCGACCAGCTCGGGGTCGTCGCCGAGCGCCGGGTCGTGCACGAGCGCGGCGATCCGGCGCCCGTCGCGCTCGACCTCCGTCACCGACCGGTCCTCCGGGAGCGCGACGGTGCGCCCTTCGGCGTCGACGTAGCGGTCGCCGAGCGGGTACACGACCGCGAGTGTCGGATCGCGAAGCGCCCGGGCGAGCGCGTCCCGCAGCGTGCCGGGCTCGACCTGCTCGCGGAGGTCGACCAGCAGGTCCGCGACCGCGCCGCGGGCGAGCCGCGCGCGCAGCAGCCCGGCGAGGAACGCGACCGGCACCGCGGCCAGGGCGAGCTCGAGCGCCGCGTCGGGCCAGTCGTCGAGCGGCTCGTCGAACAGGTCGTTCAGCGTCCACGGGATCAGCAGCGCGAAGGCGACCGCCCCCGTCAGCAGGACCGGCGCGATCGCGACGCGGCGGCTCGGCGACGCCGCCCGCCACCGCCGCACCATCATCACGACCAGCGCGATCGCGAGCGGGGTGGCGAGCGCCTGCTGGACGCGCACGATCGCCTCCGAGAGCGCCGGCGCATCCGCGATCCGGAGGACGTTCTCGGGGCAGTCGCAGTCCGGCGTGTCGCCGTAGCCGAACAGCATCCAGGCGATCTGCAGCGGCCCCACGATCAGGAGGGCCGTGCCGAGGATCCAGCGCTGCGCGGCGGTCCGCACCCGGCCATCGGGGAACGTCGTCAAGAGGTAGCCGACGCCGAAGAGGTACGTCGCCTCGAAGAGCTGGCCGAGCGTCCATGGCAGCGGCTCGCGGCTCCAGGACAGCTCGTGCGCGAACCACGCGAACCCGGTCGCGACCATCACCTTGCCCGTCGGGTTCTCGGGACGGCGCTCCCACGCGACGAGCCCGCTGCCGGCGAACGACCACCCGACGAGCAGCGACACCGCGATCTCCGCCCCGCCGGCCGGGTCCTCCCCGCCCGCCATCACCGCCGCCGCGCCGATGCCCGCGGCGAGCGCCGCGAGCACCAGGGCGAGACGGGCGGGGGCGGACGTGATGGGCGAGAGCCTAGGCGGCATCCGTACGGGGCGCCAGCCGCGTACCGACCCGCGGCAGCCACCAGTTCGCGCGGCCCAGCAGCGCCATCGCGGCGGGCACGATCACCGAGCGCACGAGCGTCGCGTCGATCAGCACCGCGGCGCCGAGGCCGAACCCCATCTGCTGGAACATCACGAGCTGGCCGGCGGCGAACCCGGCGAACACCGCGACCATGATCAGCGCCGCCCCGGTGATCAGCCGCGCCGTCGTGCGCACGCCGAACGCGACGCTCTCGCGCGTGTCCCCGGTCGCCAGCCAGCGCTCGCGGATCCGGCTCAGCAGGAACACGTGGTAGTCCATCGAGAGCCCGAACAGGATCGTGAACAGGAACAGCGGCAGCCACGACTCGATCGTGCTGGCAGTCCCCGTGCTGGAACACGAGCACCAGCAGGCCGTAGGCGGCGCCGACGCTCAGCAGGTTCGTCGCGATCGCGGTCAGCGGGATCACCAGCGAGCGGAACGCGGCCACGAGCACGAGGAAGCTCAACCCGAGCACGAACGCGAACACGAGCGGCGCCTTGTCGCTGGCGACCTCCGCGAAGTCCATCTCGTCCGCGGTCTGGCCGCCCACCATCACCTCGGCTCCGGATGCGGCTGCGAACGCCTCGGGCACGTACCGCTCGCGGAGCTCCGTCACGGCGGCCGTCGCCGCCGGCCCGGCCGGGTCGGCGTCGACCGGGACGGTGACGCGCGTGACCTTGCCGCCGGGGGCCACGGCCACGGCCGTCTCACCGTAGGCGGGGTCGTCCTCGACCGCCGCCCGCAGCTCCGCCACGGCGGCCGTGAGCTGCGGCGTGCGATCGCCCTTGACGACCACCTCCGCCGCGGACGTGCCCTGCGGCCCGAACGCCTCCTCGATCGCGTCATACGCGGCGCGGGTCTGGAAGCTCTCCGGCAACGTCCCCACGCCCGCCGAGCCGGTGTCGACCGAGGCGTACGGGACCGCCAGCGCGATCAGCACGCCGGCGCCGGCCACGAGGCTCACGGCCGGCTTGCGGAGCGCGACGCCCGCGATGCGCGACCAGATGCCGCTCTCCGAGCGCCGCCCCGGCATCCGCAGCCGCTCGATCCGGTCGCCCAGGATCGAGAGGGTCGCCGGCAGCAGCGTCAGTGCCGCGAGCACTGCGACGAGCACGACGGCGATCGCGCCCACCGCGATCGAGCGGAACACCGTGTGCGGCACGAGGAACATGCCGAGCAGCGCGAGCACCACCGTCGCGCCCGAGAAGAGAACGGCACGGCTCGCTGTGGAGCCGGCCACGGCGATCGCGTCGCCGGGCGCACGCCCGCTCGCCCGCTCCTCGCGGAAGCGCGACACCACGAACAGCGAGTAGTCGATCCCGACCGCCAGGCCCATCATCACCAGCACGTTCACCACGACGAAGTTCAGGACGAACGCCTGCCCGATAGCCGCCACGCCGGCCAGCGCGACCACGATGCTCGCCACGGCCACGACCACCGGCACGAACGCCGCCACCAGGCCCCGGAACACCACGATCAGCACGAGCAGCGCGAGCGCCAGCCCGAACAGCTCGCCACGGGCGAGGTCCTCCTCCGCCGCGGCGCTGAAGTCCTCCTCGATCGAGTCCTCGCCGACGATCAGCGTCTCGAACCCGTCCGCGCCGTCGGCCCGCTCGACCCGCTCGACCACGGGCTCGACGTCAGGCCCGAGCTCGACCAGCAGCAGCGCGCTGTGCCCGTCCCGCGACACGGGTCCCGGCTCGACGCCGGCGGCGCCGGCGGCGCGCAGGTCGGTCGCGAGCGAGTCCAGCCGCGCCTTGAACCCCGGGTCCCCCGCCGTCATCGCGGCCGACGACACGATCACCGTCTCGTCCACCTCGAACCCGCGGTCGGTCTTGCGCCGGCGGGAAGGCCGCGTGCAGCGTCTGCTCCGCCCGCTGAGCCTCGGGCCGGCCCGTGAAGTCGTCGTCGGTGGTCAGCGCATCGCCGAGCAGCCCCGCGATCGCCACGGCCGACAGGACGACGACCACCACCCACCCGCCGACCACCGCCCAGCGGTGCCTGGCACTCACCCTCGCCAACCGCTCCGTGACGTTCTTGATTCCCATCTGATCCTCCGTTCTCGCGGATCGCATCGGATGACCGAGACGCTCGCGAGAACGGGGGATCGCCACCAGACGGCCAGCAGGACTCCTGGGCTACCGGCTGGCCGGTACTCGCGGGAAAAGCCCCGCTGTCATCGAGCTGACGACACGGCGGCGACGCGTTCCGGTCTACTCGCATGTGTGCACCGCCGCCAGGTCTCGAGCCGGGCGATCGTCGGCCGCGACGAACCCTTGCGCATGCTCGCGGGCCTGCTCGAGGACGCGACGGCGGGCGCGCCGGGGCTCGCGCTGATCGCCGGCGAGCCGGGGGTCGGCAAGACACGCCTGATCGGCGAGCTCGAGGCCCGCGCCCGGGACGCCGGGTTGCTCGTGCTGCACGGCGAGAGCCTCGAGTTCGGCGGCGAGGAGTTCCCGTACGCGCCCGTGGTCGCGGCGCTGCGCGACCTGCCGCTCGGCGACGAGGAGCTCGACGAGGACGCGCGCGGCGCACTCGGGGCGCTGCTGCCGCGATTGGGGCCCGGCGACGGCGGGCGGCGCGTCTCCGGCCGCTTCGGGCAGGGCCGCCTGTACGAGCTCGCGCTGGAGCTGCTCGGCCGGGCGGCGGCGCTCCGGCCGCTGCTGATCGTGCTCGAGGACATCCACTGGGCCGACCGATCGACGCGGGACTTCGTGGCGTTCCTGGCGCGCAACCTGCGCTCCGAGCCGATCGCGCTCGCGCTCACGTACCGCACCGGCGAGCTTCCGCGGGAGCATCCGACGCGGCGGCTCGTGGCCGAGCTGGCGCGGCGGCCGTTCGTGACCAGGCTCGATCTGGAGCCGCTCGGCCGCGACGACGTCGCCCGCCAGCTCGAGGCGATCGCCGGCGGCGCCGTGCCGGCCACGCTCGCCGACGAGCTGCACGCCCTTGCGGGCGGCAACCCGTTCTTCGTCGAGGAGCTGTTCGCCGTCCGGCGCGACGGCAGCCGCACCGTGCCCGCCACGGTCGCCGACGCCGTCGAGCTGCGCGTGACGGCGCTCTCCGACCCCGCTCGCTCGCTGCTCGCCGTGGTCGCCGCGGCCGGCGGCCAGGCGGGCCACGGCGTGCTCGAGCGTTGCGCCCCGGACGCGCTCGGCCCCGCACTGCGCGAGGCACTCGACGCCGGACTGCTCGTCCGCGACGACGCCGGCGTCGCGCTGCGACACGGGCTCATCGGCGAGGTGACCTACGCCGGTCTCGTCCCCGCGGAGCGCACCGCGCTGCACCAGGCGATCGCGGTGGCGCTCCAGGAAGAGGGCGCGCCGGCGGCGCAGCTCGCCGATCAGTGGCACCGCGCGGGCGCGCACGCCGCTGCGCTGGACGCGTCGCTGGAGGCCGGCGCGCAGGCGGCGGACGCGTACGCCTTCGCGGAGGCGAGCGCGCACTACGAGCGGGCGCTCACGCTGTGGGACGTGGTCCGCCCGGCGGGCGGCGACCGCGTGGACCTGCTCTCGCGCGCGGCCCAGGCGGCCCGCCACGGCGGCGACCAGCCGCGCGCGCTCGCGCTCGGCCGGGCGGCGCTCGCGGCGCACGACCATGCCGCCGACCCCGAGCGGGCTGCACGGCTCTACGAGCGCCTCGGCGAGTACCTCTCGTGGGACGACGAGGCCGCGCTCGAGTGCTATGCGAGCGCGCTGGCGCTGCTCGGCGACGAGCCGACGCCGATCCGCGCGCGACTGCTCGCGGCGCAGGGCCACGCGCTGATGGGACTGCGCCGCTGGGCGGAGTCGCGCGAGCGCTGCGAGCGGGCGCTCGCCGTGGCCGCCGCGGCCGGCGACGGCGCCCAGGCCGCCGCGGCTCGGATCACCCTCGGCATCACGCTCGGCTTCCTCGGCGAGGCGGAGGCCGGCGAGCGGCACCTGCGCGAGGCGCTCGCGACCGCCGAGGGCGAGGACGGCCTGCGCGCCCACGTGCACCTCGGCGAGCTGCTGCGCCTGCGCGGCGACCACGCGCGGGCGCTCGAGACGATGGAGCTGGGCGAGCGTGCGGCGGCGCGGCTCGGCATGCGCGGCTCGTTCGGGTGCTTCATGTACGTCAACGCGATCGACGACCTGCTGCGGCTCGGGCGCTGGGACGAGGCCGAGGCCCGGCTGCAGGAGGCCGAGCGCATGGACCTCGGCGTGACCGCCGCGACGATGCTCCACGCGAGCGCGGCGCAGCTGCACGCGCTGCGCGGTGAGGCAACGGCGGCCCGCGAGCACCTCGAACATGCGCGTGCCTGCGAGGAGCTCGGGCTCCCGGGCGAGTTCGCGACCCCGTTCCGCAGCGCGGCCGCGGCGCTCGCGCTGGCCGAGCGCGATCCCCAGTCCGCGCGCGAGCACGCGGCGACCGCGCTCGGCGGCCCGCCCGAGCCGCTGTACATGCCGGTGCTGCTGTGGCTCGGCATGCGCGCGGAGGCCGACGCCGCGGAGGCTGCGCGCGTGCACCGGCGCCCTGTCGAGCTCGCCCGCGCCGACGAGCTGCTCGCCGCCTTCCCCGGTGGTGGCGCCGGCGTGCTCGCGTACCGCGCGCTGGCCGAGGCCGAGCGCGGCCCGCGCCGCCGGTACGCCGCTCGCCGAGTCGTGGCGCGCCGCGGCGGATCGCTTCGACGCTCTGGGCGAGCCCCACCCGGCCGCCTACGCGCGCTTGCGGGAGGCGGACGCGCTGCTCACGCGCGGCGGCGACCGGCGTACCGCGGCCACGCGACTGGCCGAGGCCCACGAGACCGCCGCCGCGCTCGGCGCCGAGCCGCTGCGCGAGGACGTCGAGGCACTCGCCCGTCGCGCCCGCATCTCGCCGTTGCAGGGGCGCGGCGCCCTCGGCAGAGCCCGCGGAGGGGCTCTTGACCCGCCGTGAGGCGGACGTCCTCGAGCTGCTCGCCGACGGGCTCACCAACCGGGAGATCGCCTCGCGGCTGTTCATCAGCGAGAAGACCGTCAGCACGCACATCGGCCACATCTACGACAAGCTCGGCGTCCACAGCCGCGTCGAGGCGGCCGGCCGGGCGCGGGCGATCGGCAACACCTAGGGCTGGGGCAGCCTCCACCTGGGTGTGGGCAACTGGCCACCGTGTCGGGTGTTCGCGGCCGCCGGGCGCGACGATCGTGCACGTCGAGGCCCGCGTCATCGGGACGCGGGCACACCGACAGGAGGACCTCCGTGTTCACCCTCCCCAGGATCGCCGCCTCCGCCGCCGCCGCGCTCGCGTCGCTCGCGCTCGTCCCGGCGCTGATCGCCGGGATGCAGGTCTCCGGCGACCCCACCGCACAGACGCACGTGCGCAAGGCCTGACGCGATCTCAGGTTCCCGGGGCGGCCGAGATCGGGCGTTCGCCCGATGTGCTCGCGCCGCCCCGGACCTAGCGTCGCGGGTGTCCTTGTCCCTTCCTCGAGGAGGCACCCATGCCCACCCACACCCGCGCCGCCGGCCTCGTGATCGTCGCCGTCGTCGCGGCGGGCGCCCCGTCGCCGGCGTCGGCCCGCAACGCGGTCTACGGCGGCAGCACCAGCGCCGGCGCCCCGATCGTGATCACCGCCGACAAGAAGGCCAAGTCGCTGCGCTCGGCCGTCGTCTCCTGGCGGGCCGCCTGCGACAACGGCCGCGGCTTCCCGATCGCGGTACCACTGAGGGCCGTCAAGGCCGAGGCGGGCTTCGACCCCGGCTTCAGCGAGCTCGCGACCTCCCGCAACGGCAAGGGCCGCTTCGCGGGTGTCCAGCTCGGCAGCTCCGACCTGGGCGACCAGGTCGGCACGCTGAGCGCGCGCTACGCCGGCAAGCTCTCGGCCAAGCGGGCCAGCGGCACGCTCGACGCGACCATCACCGTCGTCGACCGGGCGAGCGGCACCACCGTCGCGACCTGCCGCACCGGGTCGGTCCGCTGGTCCGCGACCCGCGCCCCCGGCCGCGTCTACGCGGGCTCGACCGCGCAGGACCACCCCGTGGTGGTGCGCGTGGACGCGAAGCGACGGAAGGTGGCCGACATGCTGTTCGGCTGGCAGTCCGGCACGTGCAAGCCCGATGACGTGTTCCTCTTCGTCAACGAGACCTTCAGCGACTTCCCGCTCGGCAGCGGCCGGTTCGGCGACGCCTTCAACATGACCTACACGCCGGACGAGGGCGGGTCGGGGAAGGTCGCCTACGACCTCACGGGCCGCGTCGCCCGCACCCGCGCCAGCGGCACCTTCCGCGTCGGCCTCACGGAGACCGACGCGGCGGGGAACATCACCACGGCGTGTGACAGCGGCAGCGTCTCCTGGTCCGCGGTCACCGGATGACCAGCGTCCGCCCCGGCGAGAGCCGCGCTCTCGCCGGGGCGCTGCGTCCGCTCAGCCCGGCAGCAGCTCGTTGCCGTGCTTGAGCACGATCTCCGCCGCGTTCTCGGGCGGGAGGACGTGCGCGGGCGGGACCGTCGGGGCCTCGGCCGGCACGCTGACCTCGTCGACGAAGTCCTCGAAGCCGCTCGGGGTGAGGACCCAGAGCATGTGGGCGCCGTCGGGGCCGACGGTGAAGCGGTGCGGGACGTCGCGCGGGCCGAAGGCGTGCTGGCCGGCGCCGAGCTCGACGGCTTGCTCGCCGACCTCGATCGTCACGGAGCCCTCGAGGACGTAGAAGCCCTCGTCCTCGCGGTAGTGGACGTGCAGCGGGGTCTGCAGCCCGGCGGGCGCGGTGATCTCGACGAGCGTGTACATGCCGCCGGTGTCGGCGGCTGAGGCCTTGATCTCGGCGAGCATGCCGAAGAACCAGTACTGGCGGCCGGTGAGGGACTTGGGGAGGGTGGCCTGGGTCGCCATCGGAGGGTGACTCCTTGGGGGGAGGGTTTGGGGAGGGGTGACGAGAAGGACTATACTTTCGCGGAGAGAGTTCGTCAAACAAATGCCTCCGCGAAAATACACCATGACCCGCAGGGCCTCCGCGGTCGCGCAGACGCGCCAGCGGATCATCGACGCCACGCGCGCCCTGCACACCGAGCAGGGGATCGCGGCGACGAGCTGGGACGACATCGCAGCCCGCGCGGGCGTCGGCGTGGGCACCGTCTACCGGCACTTCCCCTCGCTCGACGAGCTGGTGCCGGCGTGCGGCGCGGACGCGATGGAGGTCATCGCGTTGCCCGATCCGGACGACGCACGAACCGTCTTCGACGGGGCGAACTCCCCCGCTGAGCGCCTCCGGCGACTGGTGCAGCAGACCTTCGCGATCTACGAGCGCGGCGCGCCCGAGCTGCACGTGATCCGCAACGAGCCCGGCGCCCACCCGAGCGTTGCGCAGGGCAAGGAGGATCTGGAGGCCGCGCTCGCCGCGCTCGTCGAGGCGGCCGGGGTCCCCTCCTCAGAGCGCGCCGTCGTGCGGGCCATGATCGACCTCGGCACCTGGCAGGCGCTGCGCGATCAGGGGCTGCGGCCCGAGGAGGCCGTCGACTCCGTGAGCAGCATGCTCGCTGCACGGTCTACAGCAGCGCCGCGATCCGGGCGGCCGCCACGGCTGCGCCGTTAGCCTCGACCGGCCGGTAGTCGACCTCGCGGCCGATCTCCTGCGCGATCGCCTCGGCGATCACGCTCGGCGTCGCCGTCTCGAAGTCCATGCAGCGCCCGGCGCCGTAGCGCTCGAGCCGGTGGCGGACGTGGGTGTTCTGCTCGAAGTGGTGGCGCAGGGGGAAGTAGAGGAACGGGCGCCGGTTGGCCGTCAGCTCCATCGACGTCGTCAGCCCGCCCTGCACGACCGCGAGGTCGCAGGCGGCGAGGTGGCGGTAGAGGTCGGGCACGTACGCGCGGACCTCCAGGCCGTCGTGCGCGGGCAGCGAGCGGGGGTCGATCCTCGGCCCGGCGACGACGATCATGCGCAGCGCGGGCACGCGCTGCTTGGCCTCCGGGAAGGCGGCGATGACGCGCTCGAGCAGCGACCGGCCGACGCCGGAGCCGCCGACGGTGACGATGCACACCTGCTCGCGCGGCCCGTAGCCGAGCTCCGCCCGCAGCCGCTCGCGGTCGCCGACATCGGCGGGATCGAACCCCGTCACGTAGCCCGCGAAGTCGAAGTGCTGCCCGGTCCAGTCGGCGATCGCCGGCAGATCGGGGCCGAAGTCGTCCGGGACGATGTCCTCGCGGTTGCCGACGAAGATCGCCTGGTCGCGCACCCGCGGGTAGCGCGCGATGTGCTCGATCATCTCGGCGTTGTAGTCGGCGGTGAGGGCCGCCTCGTGGTCGCCGCCGTCGGGCATCGGCAGCCAGCCCACGAAGTCGGTCAGCCAGACGTAGGCGGCGCGCTTCTGCTCGGGGTTCTCGTGCAGGTAGTAGTCGATCTCCCAGCCCTCGTCGGCGATCCACAGGTCGTAGTGCTGCTCGCTGACGAGGTCGTGGAAGACCATGAAGTTGGCGACCAGGATCTCGTCCATGCGCCGCCAGGCCTGGAAGCAGTGCAGGTCGTGCTCGGCGGACTCCGACTCGATGTGGTGCGACTCGTTGGAGAGCTCGCGGCTGGCCGGGTGCACGTGCTCGCCTGCGGCGTCGAGCGCCGCGGTGACAGGGTGCTGGGCGAGCCAGTCGATCTCGAGGTCGGGGTGCAGCGTGCGCAGCTCCCGCGCGATCGCGATGTCGCGGCGCGCGTGGCCCAGCCCGATCGGCGAGGAGACGTAGAGCGCGCGCTTGCCGCGGCGGCGCCCGCGGGTCCAGCGCCCCGCGGCCGGCCGCGGCACGGCGAAGTCGCGCAGCAGGAGGTTCACGGCAACGGGATCGCGCGCGTGCGGGCAGTGCCCGGAGCCCTCGAGCGCGACGAGCTCCCCGCCCGTGACCCGCGCGAGCTCCTCGCCGACGATGAACGGCCGCACGGCGTCGTCGGTGCCGTGGATGACCAGCACCGGGCAGCTGATCTTGCGGCAGAGCTCGCGGAAGGACTCGGCGTCGCGCAGCTCGCGCCCGAGGTAGGTGAGCGCCAGCGTCGCCCCGTCGGTCTCCATCCCCCAGCCCACGCAGTCCTCGATCTGCTTGGTCGAGTGCGGCTCGGTGAAGACCTGCCCGAAGAAGAACTGCAGGAAGTCCCGGTAGTGCTCGAGCCAGTAGTGGCGGTTGTACTTGGCCCAGCCTTCGTAGGACTCCAGCGGCTCGTCGAACGGCGTCGTCGAGCGGACGGCGTGCTGGGCGAACGGCGCCGCGCCGGCGATGAACGCCACGCCCTCGACCCGCTCCGGGTGCTCGGCGGCGAGCAGCGCGCCCCACAGGGCGCCGGCCGACAGCCCGACGAGGAACGCGCGCTCGGTGCCCGTGGCGTCCATGACGGCGAGGGTGTCGGCGGCGAACTCGCGCTCCGTGTAGGCCTCGACCGTGTCCGGCCGGTCCGAGCGGCCGTTGCCGCGGCCGTCGAAGGTCACCACGCGCGCGTGGCGCGCGAGGTAGGGGATCTGCGCCTTCCAGTGGCGCGAGTGGATGATCGACCACGTCGGCAGCAGCAGGACGGTCGGCTCGCCGGAGCCGTAGACCTCGTAGGAGATCCGCACGCCGTCGCGCTCGACGAAGCCCTCCTCGTCGGGGTAGCGAGCCCGGGTCTGCTCGCGGGGTGCGTCGATGATCGTCATCGATCCTCCAGCCATTCGTCGATCCACTGGAGCAGCTCCGCCTGCCCGGTCTCGATGCCGGACAGCCGCTCGAAGATGATCCCCTCGTTGAACGTCATCACCAAGGACACGAGCGCCTGGAGCGGCATCTCGATCCCGTAGCGCTCGCGCGGGTCGGCGAGCGCGTCGCTCAGCACCGCGCGCCACTCGGCGTTGACGTGCGCGACCCGCTCGCGCAGCTCGGGGCGGTTCCAGGCCAGCGCCTGCAGCTCGTACCAGACCTTCTGATAGGGCCGGTCCGCGTCGAGGTATCGCATCGCGGTGCGCCACTTCTCCGCGAACGAGGTGTCCGGCTCCTCGTACATCGCCCGCTGGCGCGCGATGATCCGCTCGGTGAACCGCTCGAGCACGCGCGCGAGCAGGTTCTCCATCGAGCCGAAGTAGTAGTGCACGAGGCCGTGGTTGGCGCCCGCCTCCTCGGCCAGCGCACGGGTCGTGATGCCGGCGTGGCCGACGCTGACGAGGAGGCGCTCCGCGGCGTCCAGGAACGCCTCCTCGGTCTGCTGGCGCGCTACCGACGCCGGAGCCACGCGCGCACCACCGCCGTCGTGTACGCCGCGGCCGCGACCATCGGCGCGATCGCCGGCAGCAGCTCCTCGGCCGGGAATCCGGCGATGTGCGCGCTCGTCACTGGAAGATCTCCGTCGTGCAGTCACCGCCCGGCAGGCGCACCTCGTGCGCGCGCGCCGGGTGGAAGTCGACGAAGAAGTCCGGGTCGAGCTCCATCCCGCCGCCCGGGTCGCAGTTGACCCGCAGCAGCCACGAGCGCAGCTCGGGATAGAACTGGTTGTCCCAGGTCGAGTACAGCGAGTTGGTGACGTACAGCCGCCGCCCGTCGAGCGAGAGCTGGAGCATCTGCGGGCCGCCGTTGAGCTCGCGGCTCGCGTCGGACGGCCGTCCCAGCACGCCGCCGAGCTGCAGCATCCCCGTCAGGCGCGGGTGCGCCGGGTCGGAGATGTCGTACTGGCGCAGGTCGCCGTGCAGCCAGTTGGAGAAGTACAGGAAGCGGTCGTCCATCGAGACCACGAGGTCGGTGATCAGCCCCGGGACCGGGAACGGCCAGCCCTCCTGCTCGATGCCCTCCACCGCGATCACGTTGTCGGCGCTGTAGGAGCCGTTCTCGCGGTGGAAGCGCCACATCGTGCTCGACAGCGCGGCGCCGACGAAGCCCTGATCGGCGTCGGGGTCGTGCAGCCAGCGCATCTCCAGCGGCACCAGCCCCGTCTCGCCCAGCTCGACCGTCTGCTGCAGCGTGCGCTCACTCAGGTTCCAGAAGTGCACGCGGCTGCCGTAGTGGCCCTTGCCGACGTCCTCGGGGTCGAACCCGGACTCGTAGGCGCTGGGCGCGCCGAACTCCGAGGAGGCGAGGACGTTCTGGCGCGGCTGGTACCAGAAGTCGTAGTTGAAGGGCGGGTGCGGGCCGCCGTTCTCCCAGCGCCCCTTGACCTCGAACGTCTTCGCGTCGATCACCGCGAAGCCGCAGGCGCCGTTGCCGTCGGCGTCGCCGAGCATGCTGATGACGATGTTCTCGCCCGGCATGCAGTGGACGGTGTGCGGGCGGGTCAGGCCCGTCTTCTCGATGAGCTCCTCGGGCTCGATGACCGTCTCGAGCCTTGGCTTGCGGGGGTCGCCGGCCACATCGACGATGTGGATCCGCGAGGAGCGGAAGCCGGGCACGATCAGGTGCGACCGGTCGGGCCCATGGCAGGCGGAGCTGCAGCGGTTCCAGCCGAAGTGGTGCAGCTCGTCGCCGGCGTTGGGCATCGGCAGCTCGTGGACGATGCTGCCGCTCTCGGCGTCCACGACCGCCAGGTAGTCCGGCTTGTCGACGCCCGTGCCCTCGTGCAGGCACGCGACGTACAGGAACTCCTCGGCGGGGGCGCGCATGGCCTCCGCGGGCGAGGCGTAGAAGGAAGGGGCGCTATCGCTCATGGCCCGGCTCCTCGGGGTGGTTAGTCAGGTGACTAAGTCAGTTGACCAAAGACCCGCGGCGATGTCAAGGCTAGGCCGACTGCATCGGCCGGCGCACGGGATACATCTGGCCCGGGCTGTCCGGATCGTGCGGGCCGATGACCTCGTCGGGCAGGATCCTGCGCAGCTCGATGTCGACCGCGCCGGCCAGCCCGTCGCCCTGGACGCGCCACTCCGTCCCGACCTTGTGGACGTTCGGGAAGCGGGTCGACATCTCGGTCGTGGCCGCGGCGTCGCCGCGGTCGGCGCGGGTCGCGATCGGCTGCGCCATCGCGACGACGTCGTTGTACTCCTCGGCCAGCTTGGCCTTCATCTGATGCGAGGTCTTCCGCCCCGAGCCGTGGCCGAGGAAGATGTCCGTGCCGCGCGTGCGGTCGTCGTTGGAGCCGCCGAGCCGGTCGACGAGCAGTGCGTTCTCCAGCCGCCAGGCGTTGCCGATGTTCTCGTTGAGCGGGTCGTAGGCGGCGTGGTTGAAGAAGTACACGTGGTCGCCGACCACGAAGTCGAACTCGTCGGCCGGCCGCACGAGCTGCAGGCTCGCCAGCGGCCCGGGCGCGCCGGTGAGGGTGGTGTCGGTCTCCAGCTCGGAGAACAGGTCGAAGCGCAGGATCATCTTCTCCGGCCCGTGCTGGTCGACCCGCCGGTTGAACTCGGCCTGCCCGAGCGTCGCGGCGAACGACCGGAAGTGCACGAGCGAGATCAGGTAGTCGCAGTGCAGCAGGGTCCGCCGGTGCGCCGGCTGCGGGACGAACAGCTTCATCAGCGCGTTGTAGGGGTCGCGCTTGCCGGTGTCGGTCAGCGACCAGCTGTAGTCGTCCATGTCGCCGTAGACCGTGTGCCGCTCGTGCCGCGGCAGCGAGCGCAGCCGGCGGTTCTTGGTTCTGTCCGACCGCCACGCGTAGTCGTCGGGCGGCCGCGGCGTCCAGTACGCGCGGGCGCTGTAGTTCACGCGCGGCCCGTACAGCAGCGCGGGGCCCGAGAACGGGTAGCCGAAGGCCTGCTGCGTCCCCTCGCCGACGGCGACGTGCTCCTGGGACTGCTGCATGACGACGGAGCTCGTCACGCGCTTGAGCAGCTCGACCCGCAGCTCCTCCTCGTCGGTGAAGCGCATGTGCTCCGTGGCCGACGCCATGTCGGCCATGATCCGGAACGCCAGGCTGCGCCGGCGCCCGCGATAGTGCCGGCGCGAGAACGCCTCGCGCTCCGGCCGGAGCATCTCGCGCCAGGTGCCGGTGCCGGCATCGTGCAGCTCGACCTTGCGCGCGAGCACGTTCTCGGGCGGACCCGGCGGCTGGAACTCCTGGGCCGGCGGTGGGCCGGCGCCCTTCAGCTCCTCGCCCTCGTCGGCCAGGATCGGCGCCTCGAGCAGGTCCTCGGGTCCGAGCGGGAGCTCCTCCTCGGCCTCGTCCTCCTCCCCCTCGAGCTCGTCCTCCTCCTCGGCCGCCTGGCGCTGGAGCAGCATCCGCGCCACGGCCTGGTTGCCGGCGCTGCGCTGGAGGCTGAGCAGCGCGGACAGCTCAGGGGCGGGCGCGGGCTGCTTCTCCTCCCGCTCCAGGGAGCGCTCCAGCAGTCCGGCGCGTTCGGCCTGCGAGGTGAGCATGAGGTGAGCCCAGCCTCCCCCAGCGCCTCCCGGCCTGTCAATGACCGGAAGGGCACCTCTTCAGGCGCAGGGGATCTCGGCGCGGATCCGGGTGCCGGCCCCGGGCGAGCTCTGCACGTCGAGGCGCCCCTCGAGCGCCTCGAGGCGGTCGGCCAGCCCGCGCAGGCCCGACCCCCGGGTGGGATCGGCGCCGCCGACCCCGTCGTCGGCGACGATCACCGTCGCCTGCCCGTTCGAGCGGCTGACGCTGACGACCGCGTGGGTGGCCTGCGCGTACTTGGCGACGTTCGTCATCGACTCCGCGACGACGTAGTACGCGGCCGCCTCGACCGGCCCGGCGAGCCGCTCGTCCGGCATCTCGGTGATCTCGACGGGCACCGGCGAGCGGGTGGCCAGCGACTCGATCGCCGGGCCCAGGCCGCGATCGGTCAGGACGGCGGGATGGATCCCGCGGGCGAGCTCGCGCAGCTCGTCGAGCCCCTCCGAGAGCTGATCCTGCGCCCTCGCGAGCATCTCGCCGGCGGCCGCCGGATCCTTGCGCAGGGTCGCGTCGACCAGGCGCAGGTCGAGCGCGACCGCCACCAGCCGCTGCTGCGCGCCGTCGTGCAGGTTGCGCTCGAGCCGCCGGCGCTCGGCGTCGCCGGCCTCGACGATGCGCGCGCGGGAGGCGGCGAGCTGCTCGTGCGCCTCGGTGTTGGCGATCGCCTGCGCGACCAGCTCGGCGAAGTCGCCGAGGCGCCGCTCGGCGCCCTCGGAGAGCGACGCGGGCGAGCGGGTCCCGGCGGCGAGCGCGCCCCACAGACGGCCCCCGACGAGGACCGGCGCCGCGACCGCGCCGCGGTAGCCGGCGCTCTGCAGCGTCGCGGCGAGCGTCCCGGTCGCCTGGGCGTACTCCGCCCGCTCGGGAGTACCACTGCGCAGCACCCGCGCGATGACCGTGTCGCCGTCGAGGTCGATCGTGCCGCCGACCGGCAGCCTGAGCCGCCCGTCCGCGCTCCAGCCTCCGACCACCGTCGCCGTGCCGGGGTCCTCGTCGTAGCGGACGAGGCTGGCGCCGGGCACGTCGAGCAGCTCCGCGACCTCCCTGGTGACCTGCTCGAAGACGCGGCTCTGGGGCGCTGCGGCGGCGACGAGCATCGCCACCCTCCTGAGCGACGCCTGCTCCCCCGCGAGCGCGCGCTGCGCCACCTCGGCCTGCATGCGCTCGGCCGTGACGGCCGCGAGCAGCAGCGACGTGAGCGCCGAGGTCGCGATGAACAGCTGCGTCGTGAGCAGGCTCTCCGTGATCGACTCGCGCACGAACGGCCCGTCGTTCTGCGCCGTGTTCCAGACCGTGATCGAGCAGACGACGAAGGTCGCCGTCGCCGCGCCGCGCGGCCCGAAGCGGATCGCCGCCCACAGCAGCCCCGGGAACACGATGTAGGGCACGTCGCGCTGCGGCGGGAGCGTGGCCAGGGCGATCAGCAGGGCGAGCACGACCGCCCCTTCGACGGCTTGGCTTCGGCCCAGGCCGCGCAGCCCGAGGCTCGCCCAGGTCAGGATCACCGGCGCCACCACGAGCGCACCGGCCGCGTCCCCGAGCGTCCAGGTCCTGACCACCCGCCCGAGATCCTCGGGCGCGATCACGTCGCCCATGCGCAGCGCGAGCGGCCCGAACGCGGCGCTGATCACGGCGGCGATCAGCGCGGCGACGACGAACGCCAAGACGTCCGTGACCCGCTCCAGCGAGCCGCGCTTGTGCGTGTAGCGCCGCAGCAGCCACGCCGCCGTGATGATCGCGACCGTGTTCCCGACCGTCTGCGCGAGCACCGTTCCCATCGGCGTCGAGTAGTCGCCGAGGAACAGGTCGCCGATCACGATCGCGGGCCACAGCCGGATCCCGAACAGGAACAGCACCGCGAGGCCGAGGCCGGCCGGCGGCCACAGCGCGGCGACGGCGCCGTCGAGATAGGCCAGCTCCAGCCCGAGCCGGCCGGCGAGGTAGTACGCGGCGGCGGCGAGGGCGACCGTGCCGGCGTAGACCACCGGCCGTTCGTACCGGCCGAGATGCAGCGCGGTCATAGGCTCACGGCCAGTCTTCCGGGCGGACGGCCCAGCCGTCAACCCACGGCGTATCGCCCTGCCGGACGAGTAACGCCGAGGACACTGCGGGCAACCCCACTACACGGGGCGGTTAGCTCTAGCGATCGAGCGGCACGGCGCCACTAGCGTCCGCGACATGCGCTAGCTTGCCGCCTGGTGCCATGACCGGCGCCGCACCGTGATCGGCCTCTGGGTCGCCGCCTTCATCGTCTTCGCCGCCCTCTGGGGCACCGCCGCCGGCGAGTTCGTCAACAACTTCAGCCTCCCGGGCACGGAGTCCCAGCGGGCCTACGACCTGCTCAAGGAGAAGTTCCCGGCGCAGGCCGGCGACACCGCCACCGTCGTCTTCGCGGTCGACCAGGGCAGCGTGCTCGACGCCGCAACCGCGCCGCAGATCGAGGCCGTCCGCAAGGAGATCGCGAAGTCGCCCGAGGTGCTCGCGGTCGCCGATCCGTTCGCCAAGGGCGCGCCCGTCTCCGAGGACGGCAGGATCACCTTCGCCCAGATCCAGCTCCGCAAGGGCGGTGGCGACGCCGATCCCGCGGCGATCAAGACGATGGCCGAGGACACGCTCGCGCTCGACGGCAAGGGCGGGGTCCAGGTCGCGCTCGGCGGCGACATCATCCACTGGTCGACGGCCGAGCAGGGCGGCGCCGGCGAGATCTTCGGCATCCTCGTCGCGGCGCTCGTGCTGTTCCTGACGCTCGGCGTGGTCGCGATGGGGCTGCCGCTGCTCAACGCGCTGTTCGCCATGGTGGTGAGCCTCTCGATCATGGCGGTCGTCGGAACACGGCTGATCGACGTGGTCGACTGGTCGCCGCAGCTGGCCGCGATGATCGGGATCGGCGTCGGCATCGACTACGCGCTGCTGATCCTCAACCGCTTCCGGCTGGAGCGCGGCGCCGGGCGCAGCGTGCGCGAGGCGACGCTGGTCGTCGATCGACACGTCCGGCCGCGCCGTCCTGTTCGCGGGCATCGTGGTCGTGATCGCGATGCTCGGGATGATGCTGCTCGGCATCTCGTTCCTCTACGGCCCGGCGATCGCCGCGGCGCTCTCGGTGCTGTTCACGATGCTCGCCGCGCTGACGCTGATGCCGGCGCTGCTGAGCAAGATCGGCGGCCGGGTCAAGCCGGCCGGCGGCGGCGACGGCGGGGATGCCGACCTGGCCGACCGCGAGACCGGCTTCGCGGCGCGCTGGAGCGGCTTCGTGGCGCGCCGGCCGCTGCCGGTGGCGATCCTCGCGCTCGCCGTGCTGATCGCCCTCGCGCTGCCCGCGCTCCACATGCGGCTGGCGACGAGCGACGCCAGCACCTACAAGAAGGACGACACCAGCCGCATCGCCTACGACCTGCTCAAGGAGGGCTTCGGCCCCGGCTTCAACGCGCCGCTGCTGCTCGCCGTCGAGCTCCCGCAGGCGGGCGATCAGGCGTCGCTGGAGAAGATCGGCGCCGCGCTCGGTGAGCAGGACGGGATCGCGCGGGTCCTGCCGGCGCAGCTCAACGAGAGCGGCGACACGGCGACGATGATCGCCTACCCGACCACGACGCCGCAGGAGGAGCGCACCGACCAGACCGTCCGGGAGGCGCGCGACACGACCCTGCCGCCGGTCGAGGCGGAGACCGGCGCGCGCGTGTCGATCGGCGGCGCGACGGCGACCAACCTGGACTTCTCCCAGACGATCCGCGACAAGCTCCCGCTGTTCATCGGCGTCGTGGTCGGCCTCTCGCTGCTGCTGCTCGCGGTCGTCTTCCGCTCGCTGCTGATCCCGGTCAAGGCCGGCATCTTCAACCTGCTGTCGATCGCGGGCGCGTTCGGCGTCGTGACGCTGATCTTCCAGGACGGCCACCTGGCGAGCCTGTTCGGCGACGCGACCGGCCCGATCGAGTCGTTCCTGCCGATCATGGTCTTCGCCGTCGTCTTCGGCCTCTCGATGGACTACGAGGTGTTCCTCGTCTCGCGCATGCACGAGGAGTGGGTGCACACGAAGGACGCGCATTACGCGGTTCGTCACGGACTGGCGATGACCGGGCGCGTGGTCACGGCGGCGGCGATCATCATGATCGCGGTCTTCGGCGCGTTCGCGATCGGCAACGAGCGGGCGCTGGCCATGATGGGCGTCGGCTTCGCCGCGGCGATCTTCATCGACGCCTTCATCATCCGGCTGCTGCTGCTGCCGGCCGTGATGCACCTCGCCGGCCCGGCGATGTGGTGGATGCCCGCGTGGCTCGAGCGGCGCCTGCCGCATCTGCACATCGAGCGCCCCGACGAGGACGCCGAGGCGCCCGCGAGAGCGGCCGAAGGTCGTGGCCGGCTAGCGGCGATCCGTTTATGCTGCGCGACGCCGTGTTCGCCTACCTCGATCCCGGCACCGGGAGCATGCTGGTCCAGCTCCTGGTCGGCGGGGTCGCCGCCGCCGCCGTCGCGGCTCAAGCTCTACTGGTACCGGATCCTGCGGCTGCTCCGCATCCGCAAGCGACCGAGCCGCGAGCCGGACCAGGAACGCTGACGCGTCGAGCCCGGCTCGTTCCGCGACCACGAGAGTCGCGTGTTCATCACGCCCGACGGCGTGTTCCGCGTGCTGAGCGCGGCCGGGCATGGAGGACTGGGAGGCGCTCGCGGCGTCGGCGCTCTGGCGCGAGCTGCAGGAGGAGGGCCAGCGTCGTCGCGACCGAGCCGGCGGACGCTCGGCGCGCTGCCCGGACCTGCTCGCCGGCGAGGCGGCCGGCGTGCTGCGCCACGAGCGCGTGCCGTTCGTCTCCTACCCCTACGAGTGGCCGTTCTCGATGCTCAAGGACGCGGCGCTGCTGCAGCTCGAGCTCAACCGGCGCGCGCTGCGCGCGGACCTCGCGCTCAAGGACGCGTCGCCCTACAACGTCCAGTGGCGCGGCACGCGGCCGGTGTTCATCGACGTCGGCTCGTTCGAGCGCCTGCGCCCGGGCGAGCCGTGGGCGGGCTACCGGCAGTTCTGCATGCTGTTCCTGTATCCGCTGATGCTGCAGGCCTACAAGGACCTGCCGTTCCACGCGGCGCTGCGCGGCTCGCTCGACGGCATCGCGCCGCACGACGCGCGCGCGGTGCTCGCCGGCGAGCGCTTCCGCAAGGGCGTGCTCTCGAACGTGCTGCTGCACGCGCGGCTGGAGTCGCGCTACGCCGGCGCCGAGGGGGCGCGAGGTCAAGCGGGAGATGCGGCGCGCGGGCTTCAGCAAGGAGCTGCTGGCGGCGAACTTCGGCAAGCTCGAGAAGCTCGTGCGGCGGCTCGAGTGGAAGGCCGGCGAGACGGCCTGGACCGGCTACGGCGAGGACAACACCTACGACGACGCCGCGGCCGGCGCGAAGGCGGAGTTCGTGCGCGAGGCGGCGGCGCGCCGGCGCGCGGGCTGGCCTGGGACGTCGGCTGCAACGACGGCCGCTACGCGCGCATCGCGGCCGAGTCGGCCGACCTCGTCGTCGCGTTCGACGCCGACCACGCGACCGTCGACGCGCTCTACCGGCGGCTGCGCGAGGAGCGCCGCGAGGACATCCTGCCGCTGGTGATGAGCGTCACCGACCCGTCGCCCGACCTCGGCTGGCGCGGCCGCGAGCGCGCCTCGCTCGAGCGCCGCGGCACGCCGGAGCTGGCGCTCTGCCTCGCGGTCGTGCACCACGTCTGCATCACCGGCAACGTGCCGGTGCGCGAGTTCCTCGACTGGCTGCGCTCGCTCGACGCGGCGCTCGTGATCGAGTTCCCCGACCGCGGCGACCCGATGGTGCAGCGGCTGCTGAGCGGCAAGCGCGAGGGCAGCAACCCCGACTACGAGAAGGCGGCGTTCGAGCGCGCGCTCGAGGAGCGCTTCGCGGTCGAGCGCACGCGAGCCCGTGTCGGAGACCCGGACGCTCTACGAGGCCCGCCCGCGGGCGTGAGCGCGCGTCGATCGGCTTCCGGCGGGCCGCGCTGCACCTCGGCGGCCTGTGGGCGCTCGCGTTCGCGCAGCCGCTGTTCGACCTGCTCGGGCGCAACGCGCGAGTTCTTCGTCGCGCGCGGGAGCACGACCGGCGACATCCTCGCTGCTGGCGTTCGGCTACGCGCTGCGTGCCGCCGCTGATGGGCGCCGCGCGTGGTCTGGGCGCTGGGGCGGATCCGGCCGGCGCTCGGGTGGGCGGCGCATGCTCGTGCTCGTCGGCGCTGCTCGTCGGCGGCGCTGCGTGCTGCCGCCGGCTGGGCGACGTGCTCGGCGGGTCCGCCGCTCGCGATCGCCGCTCGCGCTGCGTCGCTCGGCGCCGGCGCCGCCGCGCTCTACGCGCGCGCCGCCGGCGGTGCGCACGTTCGCGACGGTGCTCTCCCCCGCGCCGCTGGTCGTGCTGCTCCTGTTCCTCGTCGTCTCGCCGGTGCGCGGGCTGCTGTTCCCCGGGCGAGCCGGCGGCGCGGTCGCCGGCCCGTCGCGCTCCACGACGCCGATCGTCCACGTCGTGCTCGACGAGCTGCCGGAGACCACGCTCGCGGACGCGGACGGGAGGATCGACGCCGAGCTGTTCCCGAACTTCGCCCGGCTCGCGCGCGACGTCGACCTGGTATCGCAACGCGACGACGGTCGACGACCTCACCGACGGAGGCGGTCCCGGCGCAGCTCACCGGCGAGCAGCCGCGAGGCGGGCTCGCTGCCGACGGCGCGCGACCATCCGCGCAGCCTGTTCACGCTGTTCGAGCGCAGCCACGAGCTGACGGTGATCGAGCCGATCACCGACGCTGTGCCCGGAGCGGCTGTGCGGCGACGTCGCGGCCGGGGACGGTGCGACCGGCTGCGATCGCTCGAGTCCGACCTCGAGGTCGTCGTGCAGCACCTGCTGCTGCCGGAGGACCTGCGCGAGGGGCTCCCGCCGATCGACCGCGTCTGGGAGGGGTTCGAGACCGAGCCGGTGACGGCCGCGGGCGAGCTGCGCGGCGGGCGAACCTCAAGCGCGACGTGCTCGCGCGGCTCGCCCGCGACGACGCGACGGCCGGCTTCGAGCGCGCGATCGCCGCGCTCGACGCGCCGGGCTCGCGGCCGCCGCTGCTGTTCGTGCACTCGACGCTCCCGCACGGCGCCGTGGCGCTTCCTGCCCGACGGCCGCCGCTATCCGATCGCACGGCAAGGAGTTCCCGGGGCTCGACGAGCAAGGGCTGGATCGGGCCGCAGTGGCAGGTCGACCAGGGCTTCCAGCGCCACGTGCTGCAGGTGCAGTACACCGACCGGCTGGTCGGCGCGCTGCTGGACAAGCTGCGCGACGAGCGGCCTGTTCGACGACGCGGTGATCGTCGTCACGGCCGACCACGGCGTCGCGTTCTCGACCGGCGAGCCGCGCCGGCCCGGCGAACCGCGCGAACGTCGGCGAGATCGCGCCGGTGCCGTTCTTCGTCAAGCTGCCGGGCCAGCGCGAGGGCCGCGTCGACGACCGCGCGGTGCGGACGATCGACGTGCTGCCGACGATCGCCAAGGCGGCCGGCGTGCGGCGTGCCGTGGAAGGCCGACGGGATCCCGGCCGGCGAGCGCGAGGTCGACCCGGACGCGCCGATCGACGTCTCGCACGCGGGCGTGCCGGCGCTGACGGAGCCGCTCGGCTCCGTGCTGCGCGAAGCGGCGCGCAGCGCGAGGCAGGTCGAGGCCCGGCCAGGAGCAGAGCGGGTCGTGGTCTGAACCGCGACCTGAGAGAGTGCCCGTAGGCCGAAGCGTCGAGAGGAGCGTCACATGGTTGCGCGCGTCACCCACGTGAGGGTGAAGCCCGAGGACGTCGAGGAGGCCGTGCGCCTGTTCGACGAGTCGGTCATCCCCGCCGCCGAGCAGGAGGAGGGGTTCATGGGCGCGCTGCTGCTCACGCGAGAGGACGGTCGCGCGCTGGTCGTCGACCTCTGCGACACGGTCGAGCACATGCGCGCCAACGAGCGCAGCGGCTTCTACCAGACGCAGGTGGCCAAGTTCGCCGGCAAGCTCGTGGACCGGCCCGGGCGCGAGTTCTACGACGTCGCGGTGGCCAAGGGCGTGCAGGGCGGGGCGGAGTTGCTGCGCGGCCCTGACTGAGCGGCGTCGATCACGCGGCGGGCCAGACCGGAGGGCCGGAGCGCCTCACCGGCCTGCCCGCGAGGGCACGCAGCCACGGGTCCAGGTCGGCGGCCGTCATCGGACGGCTGAGCAGGTGGCCCTGCACCTCGTCGCAGCCCCACTCGGCGAGGCGCGTCCACGCCGCCTCGCTCTGGACGCCCTCCGCCACGACGTTGAGCCCGAGCCGGTGACCGAGGTCGACGATCGAGTGGGTGATGGCGGCGTTGCGCTCGTCCTCGGAGAGCCGCATGACGAACGAGCGGTCGATCTTGAGCTCGTCGATGCGCAGCTCGCGCAGGTGCACGAGTGACGACCGCCCCGCGCCGAAGTCGTCGAGCGCGATCGGGACGCCGATCTCCCGCAGGCAGCTGAGCACCTCGACGGTCCGCTCGAGATCGGCGACCACGGCGTCCTCTGACACCTCGAGCCGCAGGTTGGCCGGATCGAAGCCGTGCAGCGAGAGGATGCGCTGGATCTCCGACGGCAGGCCGAGATCGAGCAGGTCGGCGGGGCCGAGGTTGACCGCGACCCCGAGGTCGACGCCGGCGCGGCGCAGCTCGCCGATCTCCGCCAGCGCCCGGTCGAGGACGAACGACGTCAGCGCGCGGGTCAGCTCGCTCTGCTCGACGAGCGGGAGGAAGTGGCCGGGGCCGAGGAGGCCCCGCTGCGGGTGCTGCCAGCGCACCAGCGCCTCGACGCCCCGCACGGCGCCGGTCCGGATCTCGGCCTTGGGCTGGTAGTGCAGCACCAGCTCGCCGGCCTCCAGCGCGCCGTGCAGATCACCGACGAGCGCCAGCCGATCGCGGCTGTGGCGGTCGCGCTCCGGCAGGTAGACCTCGTGACCGGTGCGCATCCGCTTCGCCTCGTACATCGCGACGTCGGCGCGCTGGAGCAGCCCGAGCGCGGCGCGCGAGTGATGCGGGTAGATCGCGATGCCGACGCTGGCGTCGATGTGGACCCGGATGCCGCCGACCTCGAAGGACTGCTCCAGCGCCGAGCGCAGCCGCAGCCCTGCCGCGCTCGCCGTCGTCTCGTCGCCCGGCACCAGGACGACCGCGAACTCGTCGCCCCCGAGCCGGGCGAGCGTGTCGTCCTCGCGCAGCAGCGAGCTCAGGCGGGGGCCGATCTGGCGCAGCACCTGATCGCCCGCATGGTGGCCGAGGGTGTCGTTGAGCTCCTTGAACCCGTCGAGGTCGACGAGCAGCAGCGCCAGCTCCTCGCCCGTCTCCGCGCACGAGGCCACGGCCGCGCCGAGCCGGTCCACGAGGTGACGGCGGTTGCCGAGCCCGGTCAGCTCGTCGGTCTGCGCTTGGTGACGGCTCTCGCGCAGCCGCTCGACGACGGTGAGCCCGGCGCGGGCCATCCCGGTCAGCACGGTGACGATCGCGAGCGCGACGGCGACGTCGGAGACCTCGGTGAACTGCCCGACCGTCAGCAGCACGAGCGCGGTCGTCGCGAACGCGAGGATCGCCGACAGCACCACGGGGCTGAACTCGGGCCCCGGGGTTCTCGGCCTCGCGGGCATCCACGCGGCACCGCCGACGAGCACCGCCGCGACGGCGGCCGGGGCCTCGCCCGCGCCGAGGAGGACGAGGCCCGCGAGCGCGACGACGACCGGTGGCGCCGCCCGCCACCGCGACAGCGCGATCACGCCCACGGCGCCGCCGATCGCGACGGCGAGCGCAGGGCCGGAATCCAGCGCGACGGCGAGCGCCGCCGTCGAGGACGCGCCCATGGCGGCGTCCAACCACGAGAGGCGGGTCACGTCCGGGTGCAGCCGCAGGACGAGCAGGGCGACACCCGCCGTCACGAGCACGCAGGACGCGACAGCGAGGCTCTCGGTGTCGGAGTCGACCAGCGCCGCCGCGGCCGCGCACGCCAGGCCTGCGGCCGCGAGCAGCCACACGAGCCGCGGCCGGCCGAGGAACGCCGCCGCCGCGCAGGCCAAGGATCCCGCGATGAGCACGACGCCCGCGGCCAGGTCGAGGAGCATCCGGGAGAGATGCTCCCAGAGCCGGATGCAACCCGCTGGAGGCGAAGGTCAGCCGGCGGGCGTGAGGTTCCGGTCGGCCTTGCGCGCGGTGATGACCGTCACCGGTAGTCCGAGTCGCTGCACGCGCGCGGGGAGATCGAGGTGCAGCCAGTGCGACACGCGCGCCGGCAGCGTGGAGATGATGATCTCGTCGTAGGGGTGCTTGTCCAGCGCCCCGGTGACCGCCACGTACGGATCACTGTCGCCGATCAGGCCCTCCACATGGCTCCCCGTCGCCTCCTCGAGCAGCGGGATCGCGAGCTCGAGCGTGACCCCCGACTCCTCCGTGTCGGCATCCCAGAACGTCCGCGGGACGAGCAGCGTGAACTGACAAGCGCCCTCTGAGGCGCGCTTTCGGACCGTGTCGATCAGCGCCGGCGTCGCGGCCGTTCGGTTCGCGACGATCAGGACTCGGCGGGGCGCGGATGACTCCATCGGGCGGCTCCCTTCTCTCCCCCCCATTGTCCCACATCGCGGCGGGGCGACATGTCGGTTCCCACCGCCTCGATACCGGGAAGACGCGTGGCAAGGCGGGATCACTCGCGGAGGCGGCACGCCGTGTCGCAGGCCAGCCCAAGCCCGAGCCGAAGCGGCGGGCTCGGCGGCTACCGGCCGTCGTGATCCTCGCCGGGTGTCGCGGTCCTCGTCCGGGCGATGCACCGCCGGCAGCAGGCTGCTCCGAGCGGACCGGCCGCCCCCGCCTGACCCGTCAGTCTTCGCCGCTAGTGGCGGGCGTCGTGCGGCTGCGCGGGGGGCGCCGACTGCGATTGCAGATCGTCGATGAACGTGTCGCGCACGACCGGCTCTCGTGGCTGCGGGATCTCGGTGACGATCGGAAGGCGCATGACAAGGAGGACGCCGCCCACTCCCGTCTATTCCGGCAAGCGATCAGCGGCGACCCTGCTCGCGCAACTGCTCGGTGATGCGGCGCATCTCGACCGCGACCGGATCCTCCTCCGGCGCGCTGACCGCGCGGGCTGACGAGCGCTCCACACGGCGCTCGCGGCGCGCGGACTTCAGCGTCGATCGCGCCCACAAGGCAGCGACGATCAACACCGCGAGGACGACGACCCAGAAGACGGCCGTGACCGCGCCCACCACGAACCCGATCGCAAGCCTGAGCGCGAGCACGGCGACCACCACGAGCACGAGGACCGCGAGCGCCCGTCTGATCATCGAGGGCTTCTCGGATTCCATTACCTGCATTACATCACCGCCCGGGCGACCGACCGCCGGGCGCCGGCGGCGTACAGTTCGGGCGTGGGGCCGCGTCACGCGCTCGCCGCCGTTGCGCTCGCCTCGGCCGTGGCGCTCGCGGCCTTCGCTCAGGAGGACGCGGCCCGCGAGGGCGAGCCCACGGCGCTGCCCGGTTCGCTGCTGGGCGTCACCGACGACGGCGGAGCGAGCCGGCTCGCGCGGGTCGCTCCGGTCACGCTGCGTCCGCTGCCCGGCCGGCGACCGCACCTGAAGGGGCCGCTCGAGGCCTGGGCGCTGTCGCCGGGTGGTTCGCGCCTCGCCGCCGTGACCGGCCGGGCGTCCGTGCTGCGCCTGATCGACGTGGAGCACATGCGCACGCTCGGTCGCCTGCGCACGCGTGCGCGCGGCTCGCCGGCGGCCGTCGTGTGGCCGCGGCCGCACCGCCTCTGGATCGTGCTCGCGCGGCCTGGCTGCTGCGCGCGCGGCGCGACCACCGTCGTCACCGTCGACCCGATCGCCCGGCGGGTGCTCGCGCGCCGCCGGCTCGCGGGCGGACTCGCGCGTGTGGCGTCGACGCCGGACGGGCCGGTGCTGCTGCTCGCGCCACGGGACCTGATCGGCCCCGCGACGCTTGCGACGGTCGATGCGGCCGGCGCGGTCGAGCAGCTGCCGCTCGACGGCGTGTCGGCCGGCGTGATCGCGCCGGGGGACACGCCATCCGTCGAGCACGTGCGCACGCCCGCGCTGGCGGTCGACGCAAACCGGAGGCGCGCATACGTGCTGCCCGCGCGCCCGCAGGCCGTCGAGATCGACCTGCGGCGGCGGCGCGTACGCCATCACCGGCTGGTGCCGCGGCCATCGCTGGTGGAGAGGGTGCGGGAGCTGCTGGTGCCTTCCGCCGCGGCCAGTGCCCAGGTGGGCTGGGTGCGCAGCGCCGCTTGGGTCGGTGAGGCACACATTGCGCTCTCGGGCCACGACGCGGCGGTCGTCCGGCGCCCGGACGGAGGCGTCGAGGCCGAGCGCCGCCCGGCGGGCCTGCGCGTCATCGACACGCGTGACTGGAGCGTTCGCACGCTCGACGACCGGGCCTCGGCCTTCGTCACCGCGGCCGGACTGCTGTTGACCAGCGGACCGAGGGGCCGTGGCCTGGCCGGGTACTCGCCCGACGAGCGCGGCGGGTTCCACGTGCTCGCCGATCACTCCGTCGAGGTCGTCGCGACCGCGAGCTCGCTCGCGTACGTGCGCACACCCCCGCGGCAGGCGCTACGGGTGGTCGACCTCGCGAGCGGGCGCTTGATCGGCACGAGCGCGCGCGGCCGCGCCAGGCTGCTGATGGAGCGCGTTCCGGCCGGCTGGCGCTGATCGCCTCCGGCACGAATCTCGTGGTCGCTGGGCCTCGCAGAAGCTGGCCAGCCGAACGCGGCTGGCCCCACAGTCGATCTCGTGCCGTTAGTGCGTCGCCTCGTCGCGTTGGTCGCTCCGTCTCCACGGCGAGCTCAGACCTTCCGGCGCGGCGGAGTGACATCAGCTCAGCTTATGAGATAGCGGAAAATCTACTTGCGGCTAATGGAACGCAGGGTGATGCTCAGAGCATGCGACGACATCTCGGTGAAGCAAGCGGCATCTCGGTCAGCGCCCTCGGAGCAGGGTGTTGGGCGATCGGCGGACCGTGGCAGTTCGACGGGCGACCGGCAGGCTGGGGAACGGTGGACGACGACGACTCGATCGCCGCGATTCACAGGGCGCTCGACCTCGGCATCACGCTGTTCGACACGGCGGACGTCTACGGGTGTGGTCACAGCGAGCGCGTGCTCGGCCGGGCGCTCGCGGGTCACCGCGACGAGGTCGTGATCTCGACGAAGTTCGGGCTGCGGTTCGACGAGGCGACGCGCACGGGCGCCGGTACGGACGTGAGCCCGGACTACGTGCGCCGTGCGTGCGAGGCGTCGCTGCGCCGGCTCGCGACCGATCGCATCGACCTGTACCAGCTCCACGGCGGCGCCGACGACCGCGCGGCGGCCGCCGGGGTCGTCGAGGTGCTCGAGGCGCTGGTCGCCGAGGGCAAGGTCCGCTTCTACGGCACGGCGGACGAGACGCTCGAGATCGTCGAGGCGTTCGCGGAAGGCCCGCACTGCGTGGCGGTCCAGCAGCAGCTCAACGTGTTCGGGAGCAACGACGAGGCGCTCGCAGCCTGTGAGGGTCACGGGCTGGCCGCGCTGGCGCGCTCGCCGCTGGCCATGGGCCTACTCAGCGGGAAGTACCGGCCAGGTGGCCCGATGCCCGCCGACGACGACGTCCGGCGCGACACGCCGCACTGGGACTACTTCGACGACGACGCCTTCCCGACCTGGTCGGCGCGGGTCGACGCGATCCGCGCGGAGCTGACGAGCGACGGCCGCACGCTTGCGCAGGGTGCGCTGGCGTGGATCTGGGCGCGTTCCCCGGTCGCCATCCCGATCCCGGGCTTCCGCACCGTCGCCCAGGTCGAGGAGAACGCCGGGGCGCTGGCCGCCGGGCCGCTCGACCCCGACGCGATGGCGGCTGTGGACGCTGCGCTCGGACGCGGATCCGTCGCGTCGGGGCCGTGATCGGTTCCCGACCATCTCGGTGACGATCGGAAGGCGCATGACAAGGACCGCGCCGACCCAGAACTGACGTGTCAGACCATCGAGGCGACGAGTGCCGCAGCGGCTCCGAGCAGCGCCGCCACGAGACCCCACGCGACTTGGAGGAGCTGACGCTGGGTGGACCACAGCTCAGCGCGAAGCACACGGTTCTCCTCCGTCAGGCGGTCGACGGTGGCGGCCAGCACGGCGAGCTCCGAGGGCATCGGTTCGAGCGCGACCGCAAGATGCGTCACCGTGGCGTCGAGCACCGCGCGACATCGCACCCTCGCCGGATACGGCGACGGCGCTGCTTGCCCTGAGCGCGTGACGGGCGTAGCGTGGATCCGGACCCGCGAAAGTGGAGGTGCGTCATGTCACGGGCCCAGCATGTGGAGCTGGTCGAGCGGCTCACGGACGCCTGGAACGCCCACGATCCCGACGCGATCGCGAACTGTTACGCGCGCGACGCGGTCTCTCGCGACGTCACGCTGACGGACGCGCTGCACGGCCGCACGGCCATTCGCTATGCCGCCGCCGGCTACCTGCGCGCCTTCCCCGACATCCGGTTCGAGATCCGCCGCATCGTCTGCGACGGCGACGCGGTGTGCGAGGAGTGGCGGGCGACCGCAACCCACGACGGTGACCTGATGGGCCTCGCGGCGACCGGGCGCCGCGCCGAGTCGATCGGATGCAACGTCATGCGGGTCGGCGAGGACGGGCGCATCTACGAGGAGACGACGTATTGGGACGCCGCCGGCCTCTACCGCCAGCTCGGTGCGCTGCCCGATCTTGCGCAGGCGGGCGCCCGCTGAGCGGCACCGAGTTGTTTATGCTCAGCGACGCCGTGTTCGCCTATCTGGATCCCGGTACCGGGAGCATGCTGGTCCAGCTGCTGGTGGGCGGCTTCGCCGCCGCCGGCGTCGCGCTCAAGCTGTACTGGCACCGGATCCTGCGGCTGCTGCGGATCCGCAAGCCCGAGCCGGAGCCGGACCGGGAACCCTGACCGCCGAGCCCGGTTCCTTCCGCGACCACGAGAGTCGCGTGTTCACCACTCCGGACGGCGTGTTCCGCGTGTTGAGCTCGGCGGGCATGGACGACTGGCAGGCCCTCGCCGAGTCGCGGCTCTGGCGGGAGCTGCAGGACGAGGGCCACGTCGTGGCCACCGAGCCGGCGGAGCTCGGCGCGGTCCCCGACCTGCTCGCCGGGGAGGCGGCCGGTGTCCTTCACCACGAGCGCATGCCGTTCGTGTCCTACCCGTACGAGTGGCCCTTCTCCATGCTCAAGGATGCGGCGCTGTTGCAGCTCGAGCTCAACCAGCGCGCGCTGCGCGCGGGCCTCGCGCTCAAGGACGCGACGCCCTACAACGTGCAGTGGCGCGGCACCCGGCCCGTGTTCATCGACGTCGGCTCGTTCGAGCGCCTGCGTCCGGGAGAGCCGTGGGCCGGCTACCGGCAGTTCTGCGCGCTGTTCCTGTATCCGCTGATGCTCCAGGCCTACAAGGACCTGCCGTTCCACGGGGCGCTGCGCGGATCGCTGGAGGGGATCTCGCCGCGCGACGCGCGGGCCGTGCTCGCCGGCGAGCGCTTCCGCAAGGGGGTGGTCTCGAACGTGCTCCTGCATGCGCGGCTGGAGTCGCGCTACGCCGGCGCCGACGGCGGCGAGGTGAAGCGCGAGATGCGGCGCGCGGGCTTCAGCACGGAGCTGCTGGCGGCGAACTTCCGCAAGCTCGAGAAGCTCGTGCGGAGCCTCGAGTGGAAGCCCGGCGAGACGGCGTGGACCGGCTACGGCGAGCACAACACCTACGACGACGCCGCGGCCGCCTCGAAGGCGAAGTTCGTGCGCGAGGCGGCTGAGCGCCGGCGCGCACGGCTGGTCTGGGACGTCGGCTGCAACGACGGCCGCTACGCCCGCGTCGCGGCCGAGTCAGCCGACCTCGTGGTCGCGTTCGACGCCGACCATGCGACCGTCGACGCGCTCTACCGGCGGCTGCGCGACGAGGGGCGCGAAGACATCCTGCCGCTCGTGATGAGCGTCACCGATCCGTCGCCCGACACCGGCTGGCGAGGGCGCGAGCGCGCTTCGCTGGAACGTCGTGGAACGCCGGAGCTGGTGCTCTGCCTCGCGATCGTGCACCACGTCTGCATCACCGGCAACGTTCCCGTGCGCGAGTTCCTCGACTGGCTCCGCTCGCTGGACGCGGCGCTCGTGATCGAGTTCCCCGACCGCGCCGACCCGATGGTGCAACGGCTCCTCAGCGGCAAGCGCGAGGGCAGCAACCCCGACTACGAGAAGGCGCTGTTCGAGCGAGCGCTCGAGGAGCGGTTCGCGATCGAGCGCAGGATGCCGGTGTCGGAGACCCGGACGCTCTACGCGGCCCGCCCGCAGGCGTGAGCCGCCCGATCGGCTTCCGGCGCGCCGCGCTGCATCTCGGCGGGCTGTGGGCGCTGGCGTTCGCGCAGCCGCTGCTCGACCTGCTCGGGCGCAACGCGGAGTTCTTCGTCGCGCGCGGCAGCACGACGGGCGACATCCTCCTGCTGGCCTTCGGTTACGCCCTGCTGCCGCCGGTGATCGGCGCCGGCGTCGTCTGGGGCGCGGGGAAGATCCGGCCGGAGCTCGGATGGGCAGCCATGCTCGCCCTGGTGGCGCTGATCGTCGGCGGGTTCGTGCTGCCACCCGCCGGGGACGTCCTCGGGGGGTCTGCCCTCGCCATCCCGCTCGCGCTGCTCGTCGGCGCCGGCGCCGCGGCACTGTACGCCCGCGCCTCAGGGGTGCGCTCGTTCGCGACGGTGCTCTCCCCCGCGCCGCTGATCGTGCTGCTCCTGTTCCTCGTCGTCTCGCCCGTGCGCGGTCTGCTGCTCCCTGCGGCCGGGGGCACGGTCGCCGGACCGTCGCGCTCCACGGTGCCGATCGTCCACGTCGTGCTCGACGAGCTGCCGCAGGCCACGCTCGCCGGTGCGGACGGGAAGATCGACGCCCAGCTGTTCCCGAACTTCGCCCGGCTCGCGGCGGAGTCCACCTGGTATCGCAATGCCACGACGGTCAACGACTCCACCGCGGCGGCGGTCCCCGCGCAGCTCACCGGTGAACAGCCGCGGGCGGGCACGCTGCCGACCACGCGCGACCATCCGCGCAGCCTGTTCACGCTCTTCGAGCGCAGCCACGAGCTGACGGTGATCGAACCGATCACGGCGCTATGCCCCGAACGGCTCTGCGGCGACGCCCGGCCGGGGACGACGGATCGGCTGCGGTCGCTCGAGTCCGACCTGGAGGTCGTCGTGCAGCACCTGCTGCTGCCGGCCGACCTGCGCGAGGGGCTTCCCGCCGTCGACCGCGTCTGGGAGGGGTTCGAGACCGGCCCGGTAGCCGACTCGGGCGAGTTCCAGCGAGGGGCGAACCTGAAGCGCGACGTGCTCGCGGGGCTCGCCCGCGACGACCCGGCGGCCGGGTTCGAGCGCGCGATCGCCGCGCTCGATCGCCCGGGCTCGCGACCGCCGCTGGTGTTCCTCCACTCGACGCTCCCCCACGGGCCGTGGCGCTACCTGCCCGACGGCCGCCGGTATCCGATCGACGGCAAGGAGTACCCGGGGCTCGCGAGCAAGGGCTGGACGGGGCCGCAGTGGCAGGTCGACCAGGGGTTCCAGCGTCACGTCTTGCAGGTTCAGTACGTCGACCGGCTCCTGGGACGGCTGCTCGACGCCCTCCGCGACCGCGATCTGTTCGACGACGCGGTGATCGTGGTCACCTCCGACCACGGCGCCGCGTTCATGACCGGCCAGCCGCGCCGGCCCGCGAACCGCGCGAACGTCGGCGTCATCGCTCCCGTCCCGTTCTTCGTCAAGCTGCCGGGACAGCGCGGCGGCCGCGTCGACGACCGCGCCGTGCGAACGATCGACGTGCTCCCGACGATCGCCAAGGCGGCCGGCGTGCGGGTGCCGTGGAAGGCCGACGGCATCCCGGCCGACGAGCGCGAGGTCGACCCAGAGGCACCGATCGACGTCTCGCACATGGGCAATCCGGTGCTCACGGAGGCGCTGAGCTCCGTGCTGGCGAAGCGGCGGGAACGCGAGGGTGTGGAGGCGCGGCTGCTGCGCGACGGCGTCTACGCGATCGGGCCGAGGCCGGAGCTGATCGGCCGCCGTGTCGCGGCTGGGTCCGGCGGGAGGCGCGTGATGGTCGGTGATGCGGATGGCGTGCTGCCGTCGTTCGTCTCGGGGCGCGTGGAGGGCCTCGAGCCCGACACGATGCTCGCCGTCGCCGTCAACGGGCGCGTGCAGGCGACGACGCGGGCGTACCGCGACGGGGGACGGTCGGTCTTCGCCGCACTCGTGCCGCCATCGTCACTGCGCGAAGGGCCCAACGCCGTGTCGGTGTTCGAGGTGCTCGCGGGCGGCGGGCTGCGACCGCTGGACTGAGCTGTGGGTGTCCGAACGAACCCGGCGGGGCCGCCGCGCGTGGTGAGACACGGACTGCCGATCGTCGTCGCAGGGATGCTGTTCGTTGTTCGCGGCCTGCGGCTCGGAGCCGGCGCCCGAAGCCGAGCAAGCGCCGCCGCCGACCGCGGATCAACGCAGGCTCGTGCGCGAGTTCAACGCGCTGCTGCGCGGCCCGGCGATCGACCTGCGCTTTCCCGTCGCCGAGTGCACCACGCTGCCGAGGCGCACGCGCGCCGAGTTGCGCGACTCGCCGCAGCGGATCGCCACGGCCCGCGCCCGTCTGGCGCGGCTGCGCATGCCGAACAGCTACGACCGCGTGCGAACGCAACTGGACGAGGGGCTCCGGCTGATCGCCGAGGCGAACAAGCTCGTGCTCGCCTGGTCCGAGCGCTCGGACGACCCAGCGACGGGCGAGTGCGGCCAGAGCACCGACAACCTCCGGGACAGCGCCTATGACGAGTTCCACGACCGCGCCAAGCCGCACCTCCAGGCCTTCATGGCCAAGCACAACCCGGTCGCCGCCCGGATCCGTGCGACCACCTGGGAGCTGGGCGCGGCCGGGCTGATCCCGCGCTAGGCACCGGCACCGATGGATCTGTCCCGGGTTGAGCCGTCGCACGCCGCGGAGCTACGATCCTGGGGTACTACGCGAAGGAGACGCCATGGTTTTCCAGGCCGGAGACCGCGTCATCGCCGAGTCGGAATCGACGGCCCGGGCGCCCCGCGCCGGCACGATCCTCCAGGTACTCCGCGAGAAGCCCGCTCGGTACCGGATCGAGTGGGACGACGGACACGAGTCGATCTACACGCCTGCGGCGGGCGCACTTCACGCCGAGCTCAGACACTCCGGCGCAGCGAACTGAAGGCGGCCACCCGCCGCCGACGAGCCCTAAGGAGCAGCCGATGTTCGTGACATGCGATAGTCCGACGACATGCCCAGGCCAGGCGTAGACCGGCCCCCGGCGGTCGCGTCGATAACGACGTTCCACGAACGCGAGCAAGCTGAGGCATCGAACGACTTGCGGCCGAATGGGTGGCCGACGCCCTCGCGGACTTCGACGTCGAGCGAATGGGCGTGGTCGGCGGCGAAGTGATGGTCAGCCGCGCGATCGCCGACATGCTCGAGCCGGCTCACCACTAGCCGGAGAGGACGGACGTCAGGTCCGGAGGTACCCGGTCAGCTCCCGCAGAATCTTCAGGCCGTTGATCACGCCGAGCACGACGAGGGCAACAACCGCCACGACGACCAACACGGTGGCGTCCACGGCGACGGCGCCGCCCAGCGCAGCGGCCGTGGTTGCGGTGAGAGCAGTCAGCACCATCGAGCTTCAGCATCGGTATCCCCGCGACGGACGCGATCCACACGCGTCCTGCCGCTCACGAATCGTCTGCGGCTGAAAAGCGGCCCGAGACATTCCGATGCTCGCGCCAGGCTGTCGCGCGGGTCGCTTCTTCACGCCGCCGGAGTGGCGCGAGCGTGCGCGGGCCCTCGGGCTCGTGCCCGAGGCGGTACGCGCGCTCGGCGGCCGCGTGCGATCAGGTCCGCTCGACGAGCGGGTGGTCGAGCAGATCCTCGAGCAGCTGGCCGGCGCGGACGGCCTGACGCGCGACCGTTCGGCGTTCACCCGCCGCGACGTGCTGCAGGCGTTGAGCGAGCGGCTGCCCGCGCACGCGTCGGTGTCGGCGGCCGACATCGAGCGCCTGGCCGACGACTTCCTCGCCTCGCCGCGCGTCGTGGTGCTCGCCGAGGGCGCGGCGCGCGAGTCGCTGCGGCGCGCGGACGGCCGGCTGATCCCGCCGGCGCGGGCCGAGCGCTCCTACTCGACGCCGGAGCTGCTGGCGCTCGAGCGGCGGATCCTCGACCACGCATCGAGCGTCAGGGGGCCGAGCGTGGGCGTCGCCCGGCCGCAGGCGATCGAGCGGGCGCTGCGGCGCCGGCCCTCGCTCGCCGAGCGAGCAGGTCGAGATGGTGCGCCGGCTCACCGAGGACGGCGCCGGCGTCGCGGTCGTCGTCGGACCGGCGGGGGCGGGCAAGACGCATGCGCTCGCGGCGGCGCGCGAGGCGTGGGAGTCGCAGCGGCGCTCGGGTGCTGGGCGCGGCGCTCGCGCGGCGTGCTGCCCGCGAGCTCGAGGACGGCGCCGGCATCCCGAGCACGAGCGTGGCCGCGCTGCTCGAGCGCCTCGACCGCCATCCGGTCGGACGTGCTCGGGCGGCGCGCGGTGCTCGTGCTCGACGAGGCCGCGATGATCCCCACGCGCGAGCTCGCCGCGCTGATCGAGCACGCGCGTACGGCGGACGCCAAGGTGGTGCTGCTCGGCGACGACCGGCAGCTTCCGGCGATCGGCGCCGGCGGCGCGTTCGGTGGCCTGCTGTCGCGCGTCCCGGTGATCGAGCTGCAGGAGAACCGTCGCCAGCTCGCCGAGTGGGAGCGCGATGCGCTGCAGGCGCTGCGCCGCGGCGACGCGCGCACGGCCGTCGATGCGTACGCCCGAGCGGACCGGATCGTCGTCGGCGACGGGCCGACACGCTGCGCCGCTGCGCTGGTCGCCGACTGGTGGGCGTCGGGTGATCCGGCCGGCTCGGTGATGATCGCCCAGCGGCGGGTCGACGTCGCCGACCTCAACGGCCGCGCCCATGCGCTCATGCGCGCGGCGGGAGCGCTCGGCGAGCAGGAGCTCGTCGTCGGTGACGTCGCGTTCGCGCCGTGGCGATCGGGTGCTCGTGCGGCGCAACGACCGCCGGCTCGGCGTGGTCAACGGCGACCGCGGCGTCGTCACCGACGTGGACCCGGAGCTGGGACGGATCGACGTCGACCTCGGTGGCCGGCGGGTCTCGCTGCCGCGCGCGTTCCTCGAGCAGCCGACGCAGGCATGGCGGCCGCTCGCTGATGCACGGCTACGCGCATGACCGTCCACCTGGCGCAGGGGATGACCTGCGACCGGACGTTCGTGCTCGTCGGCGATCAGCTCACGCGCGAGGCGGGCTACGTGGCGCTGAGCCGCGGGCGCGAGAGCAACCGCCTGTACGTGCTCGACTCGCGCGGAGTCCGAGCGCGACGAGTTCGCGCCCGCCGGGCCCGGCCGGCAGGACCCGGTGCGGGCGCTGGTGGAGTCGCTGAGACGATCGCGCCGGCAGACGATGGCCACCGACCTCGCCGACGCCGAGCCCGAGCTCGCGCAGCTCGCCGAGCGGCGGGCCGAGCTGGAGCAGCGAGCGGGCCGCGGCAACGCGGGAACGAGTCGCGCTCGAGCGCGAGCGCCCCGCGTGGTTCCGCGCGGGCGCACGCGCGCGTCATGCCGACGGCGCTCGAGCGGGCGCAGGCGGCCGAGGACCGGGCGCGCGAGCAGCTCGCTGCGATCGAGGCGCGCGAGCTGGCTCTGCGCACTCGTCTGCATCGCGAGCAGCGACGGCTGACGCCCGAGGTCGTGCGCGCTGCCGGGAGCGCTGCGGTCGGCCGGGAGCTCGGCCGCTGATGGACGAGCGGCTGCTCACCCCCGCCGACGTCGCCGAGCGCTGCCAGATCAGCGCCAAGTCGGTGCTGCGCGCGATCCACCGCGGGCAGCTGCGCGCGTACCGGCTCGGCGAGCGCGGCGCCTACCGGCTGCGCGAGTGCGACGTCGACGCCTGGCTCGAGCAGACGATCGTCGGCGCCGCCGGCCGCGAGAGCAGGCGGCGCCGGTCCGCGCCGTGCCCGCGAGCAGCCGCTCCCGGCGGGCCGGCTGACGGCTCACGCCGGACATGGGCCGCTCGCGCGACGGCCGCGCGGCCTGAGCGGAAGGGGTCAACTTTCACGCGTGCGCCCTATAGGTGTCTGGGAGGCGCCCCGACGAGGAGGGCCAGATGATCCAGAAGCGCGAGCGCACGCGACACGACGGCACCCGCTACAGCGTCTGGCGCGTCCGCTGGCGCGACGAGCGCGGCGCCGAGCGCAGCAAGACGTTCGACAAGCTGGGTGACGCGCGCGCGTACGAGGGCAAGCTGCGGACGCTCAAGCGCACCGGCGCGCTCGCCGACCTCGACGCCGGCACGCGAGACGCTCGCCGAGTTCGTCGAGGAGTGGTGGCGCGTCTACGCCGGGCCGAACCTCGAGCGCGCGACGCTGCGCGCCTACGCCACGCTCTGGAACGGGCACGCGCTTCCGCGGCTCGGCGCGATCCCGCTGCGCGAGCTCACGCCGCAGACGATCGCGCACTTCCGCGCCGACCTCGAGCAGGCCGGCGTCGGCGTCGAGGCGATCCGCAAGACGATGACGATGCTCCAGGGCGTCCTGCAGCGCGCCGTCGAGTGGGGCCGCGTCCCGACGCAACGCCGTGAAGATGACGCGCAAGCCGCCGAAGCAGCTGCGGCCGGCGGTCGAGGCGATCCCGCCGGAGCGGATCGAGGTGATGCGCTCGCTACTGCTCGAGCGCGGCCGCCTGCGCGACGCCGCGCTCGTCTCGGTGCTCGCCTACGCCGGGCTGCGGCCGCAGGAGGCGCTCGCGCTCGAGTGGCGCCACGTGCGCGAGCGCACGCTGCTCGTGGAGCGCGCGCTCAGCGACGGCGAGCTGAAGGTGCTCAAGAACCGTCGCCAGCCGCGCACGGTCAAGCTGCTCGCCCCGCTGCGCGAGGACCTCGCCGACTGGCGCGCCGCCGCCGCCGAGCGCGCGGCCCGGTCTTCGCCGGCTGCGTCGGGCGGCTTCTGGCGGGCCAGCGACTGGCGCAACTGGCGCAAGCGCATCTACAGGCCGGTCGCCGAGGCCGTCGGGATCGACGGCGCCCGCCCGTACGACCTGCGCCACGCCTTCGCGTCGCTGCTGATCCACGAGGGCCGGCTGTCGGTGGTCGAGATCGCCGCGCAGCTCGGGCACAACCCGACGGTGTGCCTGGACACGTACGCGCACGTGATGGCCGAGCAGGACGGCGGCGAGCGAATCGGCGCCGAGGAGCAGATCGTGGCGGCGCGGCGCGGCGCTCGAGCGCGCGGATCACGCGGCGTGCAGCTCGACCTGTTCGAGCTCGATGCCGGAGACCGTTAGGCAGCCGCGACGCTTCGCGCGATCTCGAACAGCTCCTCGGGCATCGGCGTGGGGAGCCGCCAGGTGAACGCGACGGGCCGCTCGCCGCGGTGATCGACGTAGCTCACGGGTCCGAGGAACGTGAACGGTTGCGTTCCGAGCTCGAACGTCTTGCGCTCGCGCACGAAGAGCAGGACACGGGTGCCCCGTTGCTCGTGGTTGATGTAGCGCTGCACCGTCGGCTGATGCGGGGACTGGCGCGACTGCGACTCCCAGTGGAACAGCTCCCGATTGATCGCGTAGTCGCGGTACATGGTTGTCGGCGAGTAGTCGCGTTCGGCCTTGTGCAGGTCGATGAAGAAGACGTCGCTGGCGCGCCTGCTCGACCCACAGGATGCCGCCCTGGGTCACCTTCGGCTTGACGCCCTCGCCGAACCCAGCGCGGCGACGACCTCGGCGCGGGAGTAGCGCGCGTGCGTTGCGAGCGGGAACTCGGCCGGCAGCGCTGACACCGCGGCCGGCCGTGTCGTGGCGCGGGCGTCGAGGACGTCGAAGAGCTGCGAGAGCTCCTCCCGCACGGCCGCCTCGCCCACAGCGCCCGCAGGAACTCATCGACGGTGCGCGCCCCGGACTGGCCCGAACCGAGCCCCCACGCGAGCATCGTCAGCAGCCGCTGCTGGCGCTGGTCGAAGCGATCGAGTCGCGGGGCCTGCGATCGCTCGAGCAGGCTCCCGTAGAACGCGACCCGCTCCGGGTCGTCGATGTGGGTCAGGCGAGCGATCGCCTTCAGCGCCGTCGCCTCGAGCTGGGCGTCGCGCGGCGCGGCGCGGTCGTGGCCCGCATCGCGGCGCAGCTCGGTCCAGCTGTGCGACCGGTAGATGTCCTCGAGCCGGCATTCCTGGGCGCTCCAGGAACTCGCCGAGGCGTCGTGGTCGCCTCCATGCGCGAAGGTCGGAGACGAGCGTGCTCCAGCGTGAGCGCCGGACCGCGGCCTTGAGGTTGTCGAGGACGATCTCGCGGCTCTGGCGATCGAGGTCGATCGTGCAGCCTGCCGGCAGGAACGGGAAGTCGTTGTCGACCTGGTCGACGACCGGGCCGCGGCGGCGCATCGATGATCGCGCTCAGGCGGTCGTCGAAGCGGAACTCGCGTCGGTGCTGGCCGATCAGGTCGATCACGGTGAGGTGGCTCTTGCCCTCGGCGCGGCGGAGGCCGCGGCCGAGCTGCTGGGCGAACAGCGTCGCCGACGCGGTCGGGCGCAGCAGGAGCAGGCAGTCGACGTCGGGAACGTCGACGCCCTCGCCGAGCACCTCGACGGAGAAGATGCAGCGCAGCCGCCCGGCGCGCAGGTCGTTGAGTCGCTGCGTCCGGGTGTCTGGATCGTCGTCGCCGGTCAGCGCGACGCTCTCCAGCCCAGCCTCGCTGAACTTGCGGGCCATGTAGTGCGCGTGCTCCTTGGAGACGCAGAACCCCAGTGCGCGCATCGATCCCGGCTCGAGCACGATCCGCTCGACGGCCTCCAGGAGCTTGGCGACCCGGAGGTCGTCGTTGGTGAAGAGGTTGCTGAGCTCCTGCGGCGCGTAGTCGCCGCGACGCCAGCTGAGCTGGCTGCAGGTCGGTGCCGTCGGCGACGCCGAAGTACTGGAACGGGCACGAGGAAGCCCTGGTCGATCGCCTCCCACAGCCGCAGCTCGACGGCGATGCGCTGGTCGAACCACTCGGTGACGTCCTGGCCGTCGAGGCGCTCGGGCGTCGCGGTGAGGCCGAGCAGCTCCGTCGGCTGCGAGGTGGTTGAGGAGCCGGTCGTAGGTCGCGGCGGCGGCGTGATGGAACTCGTCCACCACGACGACGTCGAAGGCGTTCGGTGCGATCTGCTCCAGCCGATCCGCGCTGCAGCGACTGGACCATCGCGAAGACGTGGCGGCCCGTCGGCGATCCTGCCGCCGCCGTGGATCTCGCCGAAGGACCCGTCGCGCAGGACCGCGCGGTAGGTGGCCAGCGACTGCCGCAGGATCTCCTCGCGGTGCGCGACGAAGAGCAGGGAGCGGTCGCGACCGCTCGAAGCTGCCGGTAGTCGAGCGCGGCGACGACCGTCTTGCCGGTCCCGGTCGCGGCGACGACGAGGTTGCGGTGGCGGTCGTGGCGCTCGCGCTCGACCGTCAGCGCCTCGAGCATCCGCTGCTGGTGCGGGTACGGGCGGACGTCGAGGTTGGCGAAGGAGATCGTCGACGCCTCGCCGAGCGACCGGCGGTCGTGCTCGCTGCAGCGCCTCGGCGAGCTCCTCGCCGTTGACGGCCGGGTCGTAGGCCTCGAAGTGCTCCGAGGCCCAGTGGCTCTCGAACGTCATCCGGACGCGGTCGATGACGTGCGCCGCGTCCATCGAGGACAGCCGCACGTTCCACTCCAGCCCGTCGAAGAGCGCCGTGTGCGAGAGGTTCGACGAGCCGACGAAGGCGGTGCTCAAGCCCGACGCCCGCTCGAGCAGCCACGCCTTCGCGTGGAGCTTGGTCGTGCGAGCGTCGAGCGCGACCCGCACCTCGGCGCCGAGCGCGCACGAGCTCATCGACCGCGCGCTTCTCCGTCGCGCCCATGTACGTCGTCGTGATCACGCGGACCTCGGCCGCCGCGCTCGACCACCGCCGCGAGCGCCTCGCGGAGGTGGCGGACGCCCGACCAGATCACGAACGCGCAGATCAGGTCGACGCGAGTCGGCGGTCGCGAGCTCGGCGCGCAGCTCGGAGCCGATGTTCGGCTGGCCCTCCGCGTTGACGAGCAGGTCGCTCTGGCCGAACGGCGTCGCCGGCAGCGGCGGCAGCGGAAGCGGATCGCCGAGCGGCGACCGCTCTTGGATGCCCTGCAGCACCCGCGCCGGGAGCGCGACGCTGGCGTCGGCGTCGGCCGTGAGGCCTGCAGGAGCGCGTTGACGCGCGACGCCTGGTGTCGGCGGGCGCCTCGCGGTCGCCGAGCTCTCGTCGGATCTCCTCCATGGCATGACGCGCGAGCCGGGCCGCGGCTTCTGCCGGGTCCAGCCCAGCGATCACGCGGAGGTCAGGTGCGATCGCGCGAAGCTCGCGCTCGAGCTGCTCCGTGATGAGGTGGTCCCGCGGGCCCGGATCGACAGACGACATCGCGCGAAGCTACTGCTTCAGCGCTGAAGATCACGCACCGGTCTTGCTCGCTTCGACCGCTCCCTCCGGCGCATAGTCGGCGGTGATCAGGATCTGGCCCTGCGCGGTGAGCGCGAGCACCTCCGACAGGCTCGCCTTCAGCGAGCCGCTGAGTTGGATGCTCTGCGCGACCGACACGCCGCGGAGCCGCAGACTCGAGCCCTCGACCGCGATGGTGCCCCGCACCCGGCGGAGCGACCGGTCGATGAGCTCGCCGAGGTAGACCTGCAGCCGCCCGGTGATCGCTCGTCGAACTTCGCGCGCGTCCTCCGCGGCTCGGGCCAGGATGGTGTCAACGGCAGCCGGTGGTCGCCGACCCCAGCGCCTGCTCCAGCGCCTCTCTGCATCGCATCCACACGCACTCCAACGCGACGGTCACGGCGTCCCATGCCTGGAGGGCAAGCCCGCGGGCGGCCGCGCCGAGCGGTGAGGCCAGGCCGGGCAACGCGTCGTCCGGGCGGGCGGCCGCGGCCTCCAGGGCGGCATAGAAGTCACTCTCCTGCGTCAGGGTGACCAGGGTCACGGTTCGTTCCTTCCGATCGAGCAGACATCCCATCCCCTCGCAGTGCGGGCGAACACTCGGCCGATCCGCGCCTCGATGGTCGCCGCCTCCTGATCCAGGAACTCGTTCTCGGCGGGCGCGATCGCCGTGTCCGCGAGTGCGCTCACGCACTCGCCGAGGTGGCCGAGGCCGGCGTCGCGGAAGACGGCTCAGGCCGTCGCTCTGCAAAGCCGCCGCCTGCTCGGAGCCTACGAGAAGCGTCAGCATTCGGATCGCGGCGGCGTCGGCGTCCTCCTGCCAGGAGCCACGGACGACCGCCTCCGCGACGCCACGGATGTGCGCCAGCAACGCAGGCGCTTCCGCCGGGTCGCCGTCCAGGCTCCAGTGGTCCGACCGATCCAGCCAGCGCAGCGTGCGCTCGGCGCCAGCGGCGGCGCTCGACGTGTGCACGCTCTCGATGTCGAGTAGCGAATTGGGCAGCAGGCGCTCGGCGACGTCGCTGCGCAGCGAGTCCGCGATCTCCGAGCGCGCGCCAAGCAGCATGCCGCGGTGCTCGATGTGCAGCCACTCGCCGAAGACGAACGCGAGGTAGTTCGTCCCGGCGCCGCGAAACTGAGGGAACTTCGAGAGCTGTTGTAGATCGGCGACGCGCACGATCGTCATGCGTGCCTCTCGGCGCCGCGCACGCATCTCGTCACGCAGGGCGCTCGCGTCCTCCTCGGACAACACGGCCATGATAAGCTGATGGCGAGCGTCGTCCTCGCGCGACGGTCCGTCAGCCGTCCGGATCAGCAGCAAGAGGTGGTTGTCGGCCGTCAACCAAAACGGGCTGAAACAGCGGCCGATCGGCAGGACCCACGTCCGCCCGATCATACGGTTCGTCAGGTCGGGGTCCTGCCTGATCAGAGACCACGTCTGCAGCCCCAGGCTCTCCGCCGCAGCGTCGATGAACGCCGCACTCAACTCGTCCGCATCGGCCACCCGATCCGAGGCGCTGTAGGGACCGGTGAAGGTGCACAGTGCCCGCGCCACCATCGGCGGCACGGGATCCGGCAAGTCCTCTGGTGCCGTCTCGGTGTCCTCCAGCAGCCGGCCGGCGTCGAGGCGCCACCGCGTGCGGCCGCGATCGCCCGGCTGCGAGAAGGCACGTAGGGAGTCTTCTTCGATCCGGGCGGCGGCCTGCAGCCAGGTGCACATGCGGTCGACGGCGTCCCGACGGAACACATCGGCGGGGAGCGCGAGGTCCGGAATCGCATCTGACGTGCCGTGCCGCGTCAGATGCAGCAGCCGCACTCGGAACGCCGTCGGCAGGTCGAGGTCACCGCCTAGCGTCTCTCGCCAGGCGGAGAGGACGCCGCGGACGGCGAGATAGCCCGCGAGGTACTTCTGCGGGTGCTCTTCCAGCAGCGACCGGAGTCGCAGCGGGCCCAGGGAGCGTCCCGCCGCCTGGAAGGCCAAATCGGCTTCGCGCTGGCGCCGCGCGAACTCCTCCTCCACAGTTAGACCGCGTTGCGGCGCGGTCACGTCGAGCGGTTCGTCGTCGATGAGGTTGGCGAGCACCTGCGTGACGATGGCGTTGAACGGATCGTCCGGGCTCGTGGCCGCCACCTCGCCGAACACCGCGAGACCCTCGAACCAAGGCGCCCAGATTGCCTCGAGGGACTGCACCTTGCGGCTCACTCCAGCGCCTGCTCGACTTGCGGCAGCGCGGCGGCGTCGCCCGAGATCAGCGGGGCGACGCCGACGGTCCGGATGGCCTCCGGGTCCGCGGGTCCGGCGTACGTCCAGAGGCGGAACTCCACCTCGAGCAGGGCCAGGCGCAATGCCGCGGCTTCTGAGACGCCGAGCGCGCCGATCATCGAGAGCACGTGGGTCATCTCGTGGACGAGGACCAGCATGGTCTCGTCGAGCGCCGGCGTGCGCTGCATCGAGAACCCATGCGGGACCGAACGCTGGAATGGCGGGTACTGGAACGCCCAAGTGGACCAGTCCGCCTCGGCGGCAACAGGGAACCTCCGCCGGCGGGAGGAGGCGCAGCCGCTGATCCTCGTGATGGACGGCGAGGGTCCGAAGTGCCGAGGCGATTTCCTCGGCCTCGCTCCACGGCATCTCCCAGCAAGGCAGCGTGAAGGCCCGCAGCGGTCCCGCCAACTCTGGGTCGAGTGTGTCCGTGCCCGCGGCGCCCATCGCGAGTATCGGAGACCTTGCAGCTTGGGCTCACTCGTGACGGCGGCTGCCACCGCCGCCAGCGTCTCGTCGTGCGTCTCCCATGCGGCATGGCGCAGCGCCGCCTCGCACGCCTCGAAGGCCGGCAGCACGAGCGAGTCGTCCTCTATTCCGCTCCGGGGCCAGAGCAATCGCCTGGCGCAGCTTCAGGGTCAGCGACGCGTCGGCCTGCTCGGGCATGCCGCCGACCAGGCCGGAGCGCGAAAGTCCACGGAGGCGACGGTCTCAGGCGTCTCGCCCGAGAGATTGACGGCGCTCAGTGCGCAGGCGAGCGCGTTGTCCGAATGACCGGCAGCCTGCTCTACGGCCGCGAGCCTGCGGAAGTCGGCGGCGGCGTCGCTTGCTGCCTCTCCGTCTCCGAAGGCCTCCATCTCAGCAATGCCGTGCGCGCAACGCCACAGCCAGTGGACGCGGGAGCGTTCCGCCTCGCGGGCCGACTCGGTCGATGGCACACCAGCGTGAGCCGCAGCACCGCGTTCCAGGCCGCGTGGTAGGTGTATCCCGCCAGGAGCCCGAGAGCGGTAGGGGCGTCGAGCCCTACACCGGCAGCCGTCGCCACGTCCGCCTCGTCTCGGTCGGCATCGACCTGTGCGGCGATGGATGCGACCGCTCGGTTGCGTCGTCGTCCGGGATCAGGGTGTTGAGGACGCGGACGAGACTGAGCTTGGCGTCCATCGTCGCGAACCGGCCGAAGGACTCGCGATCCGTCTGGAGTGAGACAGCCTTGTCGGGCATCCGACCTGTCCTCCGGTGAGCGGTTTCGAACGGGTCAACACTCGCATAGATCGGAGGCCTGCGGGAGCATCTTTCTCGGGCGCAGGCGACCTCGACGGCTATCGGGCGCGGGGGCCGTGCCGGGTCACCGTGAGGCCGGTCGTCAGCGGCGCCGGATCGGCATAGGACGGGACGTGTTGCAGACGAGCGAGGAACGCCTGCGCGACCCGGTGCGCGTGCGCCTTTGCGAGCTCGGCGCGCTCGCCGGCGAACAGCTCGTCGACCGTGCGGGACCACAGGTTCAGCCACTGCGTGAAATGCCCCTCGCGGAGCCGCACCTTCGCGTGGAGCTCGGCGTGCGGACGGAACGCGCCGCCGCTGTAGGACCGCGCGCCGAGCAGGATCGTCTCCCAGAACGACGTGATCCGCGGGACGTGGGCCTCGAGGTCGAGCTTCGCCACATCGACGAAGATGAACCCGATGATCGGGTCCTCCAGCGCCCGCCCGTAGAACGCGCGAACCAGCCGCTCGCAATCGGCGCGGCTCGCGATGTCGTGCAGCCCTTCGCTCACCCGATCACTATTACGAACCTCCGAGGGGGCGAGCTTTCCGCGTCCGGTGCCTACGGACGGCATGGACGACCGGACGCGCCCCGATGGATCCCGGCGAGGCCGAGCGGCGCTTCGCCGCGCGGCTCGAGGAGGCGGGCCTGCCGCCGCTTCGTCTCCGCGGAGCACGACACCGAGCTCGACCTGCTCAAGGTCACCTGGGCGCACGGGGTCACGCTCTACATGGACCTCACGCGCGACGACATCGTCGAGCCGATCGACGAGCACGGAGCGGGCCGTGATCCTCGGCCTCGGCCCTGCTGCGAGGACGCGCGCGCCGATCGACGTCTACGTCCCCGGCTCCGCGGACGACCCGCGCACCGACACCTCGATCCCCGGCGTCGAGATCCACCGAGGTCCGCCGCTTCACCCGGACGACGTCACCACCGTCGACGGCATCCCGGTGACCTCGCCGTCCCGCACGCTGATCGACCTGGCCGAGGTCATGACCGCCGACGAGCTCAGAGCGTGCTTCGCCCGCGCGCGGGAGATCGGCCTGCTCGACCCGGAGGCGCTGCGCGCGGCCCGCGCCCGGGTCGAGTGGCGGCCGTCGCTGGCGATGCTCGACGAGGTGATCGACGAGTTCTGCGGCTGAGACGCTCGCCCTTGAGTGCATGTGCAGCACATGCAACCATGCTCTGCACATGAAGATGATCCAGATCCGCAACGTCCCAGACGAGCTGCACCGGTCGCTGAAGGCCCGTGCGGCGCGCGAAGGGCGCACGCTGTCGGACCTGATCCTCAGCGATCTGCCGCGCCTCGCCGACAAGCCCTCGCCGGAGGAGGTGATGGCGCGCATCCGGAGCCGGTCGCCCGTCGGCGGGCCGCCCGCCTCAGAGCTGATCGCCGCCGAGCGCGACCGGCGCTGATGCTCGTCGTCGACGCGAGCGCGCTGACCGAGCTCGATGCTCGGGCGGCCCGCGGGCGACGTCGTCGGCGAGCACTCGCCCACCAGGCTTCGCGCTGCACGCGCCGCACCTCGTCGACGTGGAGGTCCTGAGCGCGCTGCGACGGCTCGTCGCCTCCGGCGAGGCGACCGCCGAGCGCGCCGGCGAGGCGATCGCCGATCTGCTCGACCTGCCGATCGAGCGCTATCCGCACGACATCCTCGTGCCGCGGATCTGGGAGCTGCGCGAGAACTTCTCGGCCTACGACGCCAGCTACGTCGCGCTGGCGGAGGCTGTGGCCGACGAGCCCGTGCCGCTGCTCACCGCTGACGCGCGCCTGGCCCGGGCGATCGACGAGCACTGCCGACGTGCCCGTCCTGCTCGCGGCTTGACCCCTTCCGCAGCACGCGAGCGCTCGCTTACGAGTATGCGGCCCAAAAGCGGCCCACGAGCTTTGCCGACGCCGCGTCAGCACCCTCGGGCACAAGAAAAGCCGCTGTTTCCAGCGGCTTTGCGAGAGCCCTCTGCCGGACTCGAACCGGCGACCCCTTCCTTACCATGGAAGTGCTCTACCAACTGAGCTAAGAGGGCGTGCGAGGACGCAGGGTAGCGGCGGAGCGCGGTTGTTGCGACCTCGCGTGCGGGCGCGGGACTAGAGGCGGGCGAGGCGGCGGAGCCAGTGTTCGGCCGCTCGGGAGCGGTCGGAGGTGGCTCGGCGCTCGGCTGCTCTGCGCTGGCTGGGGCGGAGGCCGGCGGTGGAGGTGGGCTGGCTGGGCCGGAGTGGCTTGCGGTGCGGCCGCGGCTCCAAACCCTCGGGTGCTCGTACGGCGGGCATGGCCCCGAGACACGCTACGCCGCCGGGGGCGCTGCGCACAGCCGGGTTCTCACCCCATTAACGACCTCTGCCCGATCGGGCATTCAGGCCGGATCGGGTGGCTCGGGCTCGTCGGCTCGGACGGGCTGGCCGAACTCCGAGCAGGCCTCGTTGCGGCATTCCCACTCGTGTTCGGGGCCGGCGAGGGCTTCGCTGGCGGGCTGGCCGCAGGTCGGGCAGAGGGGCGGGGTCTGGCTCATGGTCGGGTTGTACCGTGCCCGGCCGAAGCAGGAGCCTCGGCGCCGGGGTCGTACCGCATCCATCGGGACGGTCTGGTGTTATGGCGACCTGAACATAGGCCGAGTCTCGCTCCCTCCGTGGGGGCGGGAGCGGGGGAACCATTGGAAGCTTGGTGCCGGGGGCGCCGTGTTTCCCGGGGCGAATCGCCGTCGCAGTGCGGCGTAGCGCGCAAGCGCGAGCCCGTCAGCTCACCTCGTAGGCCGCGGATGAGGAGACATAGGAGCTCGGATTCGAGATGCCTGCGACTGCATTGACGGATGACGGATGGGCGATCCTCGCGCTGCCGCTGGACGGCCGGCGTGATCTGGCCTGCGTGGAGACCTGGGAGCGCTCGCTGAAGCGCTCGCAGCTGCGCCGGTCGCGCGCGGCCACGCGGCGGGCGAACATGCCGGCCTCGCGCAAGGTCGGCTTCGCGGTGGCGGCGTCGGCGCTCCTCGCGCCGGCGGTCGCAGACCGCCTCGGCGCAGGAGACCAGCACGACGACGGCCACGACGTCGACGACGACCGCGACGGCCTCCTCCTCCCTCCTTCGTCAGGGGTCGAGCGGCCCGGCCGTGTCGGCGATCCAGAGCCAGCTCGGCATCTCGGCCGACGGGGTGTTCGGCCCCGCTACGAAGGCCGCCGTGATCGCCTTCCAGCAGCGCAACGGCCTGATGGTCGACGGGATCGTCGGGCCGCAGACGCGCGGTGCGCTCGGCGGCGGCTCGTCGAACACGGGCACCAGCGGCGGCAACAACTCGGGCCCGAAGCCGAGCCAGAGCGTGACGATCGCCGTCCAGAAGAAGCTCGGGCTGTCCGCCGACGGGGCGTTCGGCCCGATGACCCGCGCCGCGGTGAAGGCGTTCCAGGCCCGCAACGGGCTCGAGGTCGACGGCGTGGTCGGCCCGGCCACGATGGCGGCGATGGGCATCTCCGGCTCCACGGCGCCGGCACCGACCAGCGGTGGCGGCGGCTCGGCCGTGTCCGCGGCGCGCGCCGCGATCGGCACGCCCGTACGCGTACGGCGGGACCACGACCGCGGGCTTCGACTGCTCGGGCCTCGTCGTCTACGCCTTCAAGCAGGCCGGCGTGTCGCTGCCGCGCACGAGCTTCGCCCAGTTCGGCGCCGGCTCGGCGGTCGACCGCGCGAACATCCAGGCCGGCGACCTCGTCTTCTTCAACGCCAACGGTCCTGGCGCGTCGCACGTGGGCATCGCGACGTCGAACTCGACCGTCATCTCCGCCACGACCCGTGGGGTCCGGGAGCACGCGATCAGCGACTCCTATTGGGGCTCGCACTACGTCGGGGCGAGGCGCGTCTAAGGACAGGGCCACCGCGCCGGCGGGCGGGCCGGCGCGGGACGCGCGGGCCGTCGCTACGGGCGAAGCCGATCCAGGAACTCGGCCTGGGCGGGATTGAGCTTCTCGCGCGCGCGTCGACCAGGTCGAACCACTCGGCGCGGTCGATCTCGGGGAACGACTGCCGTCTGGCCCGACCGCGGCGGCCACTCCATCTCGAAGGTGTTGGACACGACCGCGCTCACGTCGAGCTCGCCCTCGCCGTAGAAGGCCCGGACCTCCTTGCGGTTCTTCTGGCGCACGGTCCCCAGATCCACCAGCGAGGCCGGCGGCGACGACGCCGAGCTCCTCGGCGAACTCCCGCCGCGCACAGGCCTCCGGGTCCTCACCGTCGTCGTGCTCGCCCTTCGGGATCGACCAGGCGCCGAGGTCCTTCTTGGCCCAGAACGGCCCGCCGGGGTGCACGAGCAGGACGTGCCCGTCGGCCCGCCGCAGCAGCACGCCGGCGCTGCGCTTCACAGCGCGACGACCACCTTGCCGAGGTAGCGCCCGCGCAGCATGTCGATGAACGCGCCCGGCGCGGCCTCCAGGCCGCCCTCCACGACGGTCTCGGCCAGCTTCAGCCGCCCGTCGGCGATCAGCCCGCCGACCTCGTCGCGGAACTCGCCCTCGCGCGCCGCGTGGTCGCCGACGATGAAGCCGCGCATGTTGATGCGCTTGCCCACCAGCAGGAACAGGTTCCGCGGCCCGGGCGGCAGCTCGGTCGCGTTGTACTGCGACACCGCGCCGCAGACGGCGATCCGCCCGCCGCGGCGCATCGCGCCGATCGCGGCCTCGAGCTGCGGGCCGCCGACGTTGTCGAAGTAGACGTCGATGCCGTCGGCGAGCGCCTCGCGCGGGTCGTCCTCGCGGTAGTCGAACACGACGTCGTAGCCGAGCTCCTCGCGCGCGTAGGCGACCTTCTCCGGCCCGCCGGCGCTGCCGATCACGCGGCAGCCGCGCGCCTTGGCGAGCTGGCCGGCGACGCTGCCGACCGCGCCCGTGGCGGCCGAGATGAACACCGTCTCGCCCTCCTGGATCGGGGCGATCTCGGTCAGCCCGACCCAGGCGGTCATGCCGGGCATCCCCAGCGCGCCGAGGAAGGCGCTGGGCGAGATGCCTTCCGGAACGTCGATCGGGCGCACATCGTCGCGGGACAGGAGCGCGTGCTCGCGCCAGCCGCGCTGGTGCAAGACGAGCGAGCCGTCCTCCAGCTCGCCCACGGCGCCGCCCTGCAGCGCCTTGCCCAGCTCGAACGGCGGCACGTAGGACTTGCGGTCGTTCATGCGCCCGCGCATGTAGGGGTCGACGCTCATGAAGCGGTTGCGCACGAGCACGCCGCCCGCCGGATCGAGCTCTCGAACCGCAAGCTCGAAGTCCTCGGCGACGGGCTCGCCGTGCGGCCGGCGGGCGAGGCGGATCTCCCGGGTCTGCATTCCAGCCACTGTAGGGTCCCGCGCCATGGAGCTGGGGGGCCGGCACATCGTGGTCACGGGCGGGGCGAGCGGCATCGGCCGCGCCTGCGCGCTGCGCTTCGCCGACGAGGGCGCGCGCGTGACCGTCGCCGACCTGGACCTGGAGGGCGCCCAGAACAGCACCGACGGCCTCGCGCTCAGAGCGGACGTCGGAAGCGAGAAAGACCTGCAGGAGCTGATCGCCCGCGCGGAGGAGGTCGCCCCGATCGACGCGTTCTTCTCCAACGCCGGCATCACCGGCCCGCCCGGCGGCCCGCCGGACCTGCTCGACGAGGACTGGGACCTGCTGTGGCGCGTGAACGTGATGAGCCACATCTGGGCGGCCCGCGCGCTCGTGCCGAAGATGCTCGAGCGCGGTGAGGGCTACCTGCTCTCGACCGCGTCCGCCGCCGGCCTGCTCTCCCAGCTCGGCGCGATCGGCTACGCGACCACCAAGCACGCCGCCGTCGCGGTCGCCGAGTGGCTGGACATCACCTACCGCGACCGCGGCATCCGCGTCTCCTGCCTGTGCCCGCAGTTCGTCAACACGCCGATGGTCACCGAGGGCCTCGACGTCGACAAGCTGCGCCAGATCGCCACGATCATCGAGCCCGAGCAGGTCGCCGACGACGTGGTGGCGGCGATGAAGGAGGAGCGCTTCCTGATCCTCCCCCACCCCGAGGTCGCGAAGTACATGGCGAACCGGGGCGCGACCCATGACCGCTGGCTCGCCGGGATGCGCAAGCTGCAAGCGCAGCTCGGAGGACTCGAGCGACCTCCGCAGTAGCCTCCGGAGCATGGACGACGGCACGCTGCGGGACCGCCTGTGGCAAGGGTTCGCGCGGCTGCAGACGCTGCTCGGCGGCGACGCCGCGGGCGGCGTGGTCACCGACGAGGGCGGGATCGTCGCCAGCTTCGTCGCGGGCGCGCCCGACTCGCCGACGCTGAACGCCGCGATCGTGGTCGGCCGCGAGCTCGACCTCGACCGCCTGGAGGCGATGCGCGCGCGCTGGGAGCAGCTCGGCGTGCGCCGCTGGGGCGTCTGGGTCGACGGCGCGAACTTCCCCGTCACGGACACGCTGCGGCTCGCGCGCATGCGCGTGACCTCCTCCTCGCCGGGTATGGCGGCCGAGATCGCCCAGCTCTCGCTCAACGGCCGCCGCCCCGCGCACCCGACCGACCTCGCCACCGTCGGCCACGTCAACGACCTCGCGTACGGCAACCCGGACGCGCGGCTGGAGCGCACGCTGTCCCCGCTCCCGCGCGGCGTCCTGCTCGCGTACGGGGCCGATCTCCAGGGCCGGCCGGCATCGGTCGCGCTCGCACTGCACCACCAGCAGGACTGCGGGATCTCGTTCGTGGCCACCGCGCCGCACGCGCGCCGCCAGGGGCTCGCCTCCGACGTGATGCAGGCGGTCGCCGCCGACGCGCGCGACGCCGGCCTGACCTCCGCGACCCTGCAGGCGACGCCGCTCGGCGAGAAGCTCTACGCCGCGCTGGGCTATCGCAAGGTCTCCGACATGCAGCTGTGGGAGCGCCGCCGCTGACCCACGCGCGGCGGGCGCTCACCCTGCTCCTCGTCTTCCTCGCCACGCTCGCGGGGGGCTACGGGGCCCTGGCGACCTTCGCGCAGACGAAGGAGCTGTCGGTCGGCGAGATCCGGCTGTCGGTCTCCCCCGGCCATCGCGGCGCGCTCGACGTCTACGTGCCGCTCGTGGACTGGGGCGCGCGCTTCGAGGCGATCCGCCTGCCCGTGCGCCTGCGCGTGGACCTGCGCACCGTCGACCGCCAGACGGTCACGCGCGTCGCGCAGGCCGGCACGCTGGACGTGCAGAACGTCCGCTCCGAGGCGCGCGACGCGATCGCCGGCTTCCTGAAGGCGCTGATCGGCGTGACGATGCTCGCCGCGCTGTCGTTCGGGCTGCTGTTCGCGTTCGCGATCCGCTCGCGCACCGGCCCGCGGCTGCGCTGGACCGCCGCGCTGGCCGCCGTCACGACGCTGGGGATCGGGATCGCGATGGTGGTGCTGCTGCCGCCGCGCGGCGAGATCGACCACCCGCAGTACTACGCGCACGGCGCCGACATCCCGCGCGCGCTGGAGGCGGTCGACGCCGCGCAGCGCTCCACGCGCGTGCTCGACGAGGAGCTCGACGCCCAGCTCGTCGGCCTCGCCCGCCTGGTCACGGAGCCGGCCAACCGCGTCCCGCTCACCGGCGCCCCGCGGCTGACGGTCGCCTCCGACCTGCACAACAACGTGCTCACGATCCCGATCCTCGAGCGCTCCGCCGGCGACGGGCCCGTGCTGTTCCCGGGCGACCTGACCGACCGCGGCTCGCCGCTGGAGGCGCGCGTGGTCCGGCGGGTCGTCAAGACGGGCAAGCCGTTCGTGTTCGTCTCGGGCAACCACGACTCCGACACGCTCGAGCGCGAGCTGGCCCGCGAGGGCGCGATCGTCCTGTCCGAGGACGGCCGCCTGAACGCCGACGGGACCCGTGGCGACGTCGTCCAGACCATCGCCGGCCTGCGGATCGCGGGCTACTCCGACCCGTTCGAGCGCCGCAGCTCGGAGAACTACGCCGACCGCTTCCAGCCCGACCCGACGCCCGAGATGCAGGACGCCTTCACGAGCTGGATGCGCTCCGTGCAGGACCAGGTCGACGTGATCATGGTCCACGAGCCGAAGCTGATCGAGCCCGCGCTGGCCGTCCTGCGCGACCAGCCGCCCTCGCATCAGCTGCTGTTCGTCACCGGCCACACGCACAAGGCGGATCTGACCACCCAGCCGGGCGTGACGATCGTCAACGGCGGCTCGATCGGCGGCGGCGGCACCGGCAACCTCGCGGAGGACGCCCCGACCGACGTCGGGATCGCGCGCCTCGTCTACACCCCGGAGCCGTCGTTCCGTCCGCTGGCGGCGGATCTGGTCTCGATCGACCCCTCCAGCGGGTCGGCGACCGCTCGCCGCGAGCGGCTCGACGAGTGATAAGACGCTCCGTCATGAACCAGACCGCAACGCTCGCTGCCCCTCAACCGAGGGTCCTGGCGGACCTCCTCGCGAACACGCGCGTGCGCGACGCCGCGCTCGTGCTCAGCGCCGCCCTGCTGACGGCCGCATGCGCCCAGATCTCGATCCCGATCCCCGGCAGCCCGGTCCCCGTGACCGGCCAGACGTTCGCCGTGCTGCTCACGGGCGCCGCGCTCGGCGCCAACCGCGGCGCGCTCGGCCAGCTGCTCTACATCGCGATGGGCCTCGTCGGCCTGCCGTTCTACGCCGACGGCGCGCACGGCGCGGACGTCGTCTGGGGCGCCACCGGCGGCTACCTCGTCGCGTTCCCGATCTCCGCGTGGGTCTGCGGCAAGCTCGCCGAGAAGCGCTACGACCGCACGCCGGTGACGGCGCTGCCGGCCTTCCTCGCCGGCTCGCTGATCGTGTTCGCGATCGGCGTGCCGTGGCTCGCCGTCTCCGCCGACATCTCGCTCTGGAAGGCGCTCGACCTCGGCTTCGTGCCCTTCATCCCGGGCGGGATCCTCAAGGCGGCGCTGGCCGCGGGACTGCTCCCGACGGCCTGGGCGTTCGCGAACCGGTAGACGCGCGGCCGGGCCGGCGAGAGGCGGTCGCCGGCCCGGACCACACGGGGGTCGCAAGACCCTGAGCGATACACCCCGGCCGCCGCGGGAAGTTGGCGACTTAGGTCACGCGCGCGAGCCGGTAGAGGACGTGCGGCATGCCGGCGTTCTCGACGTCGGCCTCGTAGGTCATGCCGAGCTTGCGCATGACGGCCTGCGAGGCCTCGTTGTCGGGCGTCGTGTAGGAGATCAGCGAGTCGAGGCCGAGCGTGGTGAACGCCGCCCGCACCGCCTCCTCGGCCATCTCGGTCGCGTAGCCGCGGCCCCACGCGTCGGGGTCGATGAACCACTCGACCTCCACCTCCGGGCGCTCGAACTTGCTCGTGTACTCGAGGCCGACGCGGCCGACGATCCGCTCGGAGCCGCGCTCGATCACGGTCCACGCGCCGAAGTCCCAGCGCTCCCAATGCTCGATCGAGCGCTTCAGGATCGCGGCGACCTTCTCGGGCGTGCGCAGCTCGGCCGGCCAGGTCGCCTCGTCGATGCGCGGATCGCCGAAGATGCGCACCCACTCCGGCAGGTCGCCCGGCTCGGGGCGACGGCCCCTCAGGCGCTCCGTGGTGACCGACGACAAGATGGTGGGGGCAGGATTCGAACCTGCGAAGGCTGAGCCAACGGGTTTACAGCCCGTCCCCTTTGACCGCTCGGGAACCCCACCAGGAACGCCCGCAGTCTAGCGAGCAGCGGGGCGAGCTGGTGCTCGCCCCGCCGTGCTCACAAGACCTCAGCCGGCGTCGCGGAGGCGCTGCGCCTCGGGCAGCGACTCGAGCTTCTTGAGCGTGTGGTTCTCGATCTGGCGGATCCGCTCGCGCGTCACGTTGAACGCGCGGCCGACCTCCTCGAGCGTGAACGGGCGCGCGCCGGTGAGGCCGAAGCGCATCTCGATCACCTCGCGCTCGCGCTGCGGGAGCGCGTCGAGCGCGCGGCGGACGTTCTCCTTGCGGAGGTTCTCCGACGCCCTCTCGAACGGCGAGACCGCGGCCTCGTCCTCGACGAAGTCGCCCAGCTCCGACTCCTCCTCGTCGCCGATCGGCTTCTCGAGGGAGACGGGCTGCTGCGCCATGCGCAGGATGTCGCGCACCTCGCGCGGCGAGCACTCGAGCTCGCGTGCGATCTCCTCCGGCAGCGGCTCGCGGCCGAGCTGCTGGACGAGCTGGCGCTCGACGTGCACGACCTTGTTGAGCTTCTCCACCATGTGGACGGGGATGCGGATCGTGCGGCCCTTGTCCGCGATCGCCCGCGTCACCGCCTGGCGGATCCACCAGGTCGCGTAGGTCGAGAACTTGTACCCGCGCCGGTAGTCGAACTTCTCCACCGCGCGGATCAGGCCGAGCGAGCCCTCCTGGATCAGGTCCAGGAACGACAGGCCGCGGCCCAGATAGCCCTTGGCGATGGAGACGACGAGGCGCAGGTTCGCCTCGACCATCTCCTGCTTGGCCATCAGGTCGCCGCGCTCGATGCGCTTCGCGAGCGCGACCTCGCGATCGGCCGTCAGCAGCTCGACCTTCCCGATCGAGCGCAGGTAGAGACGCAGGGAATCGAGGCTCGGCTCGACCGTGAGGTCGATCTCGGGCTTGCGGGGAGCATCCGGCTCCTTGTCCGCGTCCCGAACAGCCGGCTCGAAACGGCGCCCTTCAGTGGTCGCGGGCTTGCCGTCGCTGCCCACGATGTCGATGCCCTCGCCTTCAAGGAAGGCGTGGAGCTCGATGATCTGCTCCTTGGTTACCTCGACCTCCTCCAAGCAGGAGGCGATCTGCTCGAAGGTCAGGAAACCGCGCTCCTGGCCTTCGGCGATGAGGGCTCGTAGCTCGTCGATCTCCGTGATCGACGGCCCCTCGAGCAGTGCTTCAGTCTTAGTGCCCAACCCCTCGATCCTTCAAGGTCGTCCCATGAGCGGACCGCGCCTCCCCGGCGTTTCTCCGCTCCCAGTATCCGTCTGTCCGTCCGAACGAATTTGCGACTAGAAGTCGCGGTGGCAGGGCACTCAATGGTGTGTCGTCCGTGCCTCTTGCAGGGTTTGTAGCACCAGAAACGAAGTCGTCTAGTACGGCTGGCATCCCCTTTTCGTCCACTTCTGTCCGGACGCTAGCCTCCGAGGGGGTCCCATGTCAGATTTTCGGCTCCTCGAAGACGTCCAAGCGCAAGCCCCCACGCTGCATGTGTCGCTGTCGCGCGTGGGCGTGACGAACGTCGAGAAGGTCATCCGGATCGGCGCAAACGGGACTGAACGTTTGTACTGGGCGAAGCTCGACTGCTTCGTCGATCTCGGGCCGCGCCAGAAGGGCGCGCACATGTCGCGCTTCGAGGAGGTCGTCAACGACGCGATCGGCGAGGTCGTCCTCTCCGAGCGCGTGCTCCGCGCCGAGACGCTGGCGATGCACATCGCCGAGCGGGTCCGCGACCGCCAGGAAGCGCGCCGCGCAGAGGTGCGCCTCGAGGCGCGCTACCCGGAGCACAAGCCGGCGCCCGTCAGCGGGATCGAGACGCAGGAGCTCTACACGCTGCTCGGCACCGCCGTGGCCTCCGAGGCCGGCACCCGCCGGCTGATCGGGGTCCGCGCCCAGGGCATGACGGCGTGCCCGTGCGCGCAGGGCCTCGTGCAGGCCAACTCCCGCGAGCGGCTGCTGGCCGACGGCTTCGACGAGGCCGAGGTCGAGCGGATCTTCGAGGCCGTCCCCGTCGCCACCCACAACCAGCGCGGGCTCGGCACGCTGCTGATCGGCTGCCCCGAGGACTGCGCGACCGACATCGACGCCGAGCGGCTGCTGGCGATCGTCGAGGACTCGATGTCGTCCGAGATCTACGAGCTGATGAAGCGCAGCGACGAGGGCGCCGTCGTCGAGAAGGCCCATCGCCGCCCGCGCTTCGTCGAGGACTGCGTGCGCGAGTCGATCCGCGGCGTGATCGACCGCTTCGGCGAGCTCACCGAGCGCCACTACGTCTACGCGCGCCAGGAGAACCTGGAGACGATCCACCAGCACAACGTGGTCGCCGAGCGCTTCGGCCTGCTCGGCGAGATCCGCCGCGAGGAGGCCTCAGGCGAGCACTCCGAGCATCACGTCTCGACGCGCGAGTGGCTCGACGGCCGCGCGTGAACGATCTGGCGGAAGTTGAAGAAGTAGTCGACCGCTGAGGCGACGGTCACGAAGACGGTCGCGTAGACCAGGAGGTCGACCCAGAGCGGCGAGTCGTCGACGAGGATCAGCACCAGCACCATCGCGATCTGCACCGTCGTCTTGACCTTGCCCCAGGAGGAGGCGTGGATGACCTCGCCGTGCTCCATCGCGAGCTGGCGCAGCCCGGTGACCGCGAACTCGCGCGCGATGATCACCATCGCCACCCACGCCTGCAGGCGGTCGAGCGACACGAGCGAGACCAGCGCGGAGGTGACGAGCAGCTTGTCGGCGAGCGGGTCCATCAGCTTGCCGAACGTCGTGACGTCCTTGTTGCGGCGCGCGATCCAGCCGTCGAGCGCGTCGGTGATGCTCGCGATCACGAAGATGATCGCCGCGAGCAGGTCGCCGTTGTCGATGCCTGAAAGCAGCGCCGCGACGAGCACCGGGACGAGCAGGATCCTGAAGACCGTCAGGAGGTTCGGGACCGTGAGGTCGAACACGCGGGCCGAAGTATGGTCGGTCGCATGCCGTTCAGCGCCTCCGAGCTCGAGCCGACCCTTCGGCCGCTCGCCGAGGCGTGGCAGCTGCCGCCGCGCGCGTTCACCGACGAGACGGTCGCCTCGTGGGAGCTCGAGCACCTGTTCCTCGGCGGCTGGGCGTGCGCCGGGCACGCCGGCGCGCTCGACGGCCGCGGCGCGTTCTTCACGCGCGAGCTCGGCGGCGAGAGCGTGTTCGTGGTCGCCGGCGAGGACGGGAGCCCGCGCGCCTTCTTCAACGTCTGCCGCCACCGCGGCGCGCGGCTGCTCGACGAGCCCGAGGGCCGCGTGCGGCGGCTGCAGTGCCCGTATCACGCGTGGTCGTACGGCTTCGACGGCGCGCTGCGCAACGCGCCTGGGACCGACGCGATCGAGGGCTTCGAGGTGAGCTGCTTCGGCCTGACCCCCGTGCGCGCGGAGGTCCTGCACGGGCTCGTGTTCGTCGACCTCTCGGGCGACGCGCCGGCGCTGGCCGAGCACGTCGGCGCGCTGGAGGAGCGGCTCGCCGGCCACCGCCTGGGGACGCTGCGGCGCGCGGCGGCGATCACTTACGACGTCGCCGCCAACTGGAAGGCGATCGTGCAGAACTACTCCGAGTGCCTGCACTGCCCCGGCGTGCACCCGGAGCTCAACCGGCTCACGCACTACCTCTCGGGCGTCGACCACGAGGGGCCGGGGGCGTGGTGCGGCGGGGCGATGACGCTCAACGAGGGCGTCGCGACGATGGGCCGCGGCGGGGGCTGGCCGGCGATCGCGGGCGCCGACGAGCGCGCGGTCCTCTACTACGCGCTGCTGCCCAACGCGCTGATCTCGCTCCACCCCGACTACGCGATGCTGCACACGCTGTGGCCGCGCGGGGCCGGGCGCACCGAGATCGTGTGCGAGTGGTTCTTCGAGCCGGAGACGATCGCGCTCGCGGGCTTCGACCCCGCCGACGCGGTCGGCTTCTGGGACACCGTCAACCGCCAGGACTGGCGGGTCTGCGAGCTCACGCAGAAGGGCGTCGGCTCGCGCGGGTTCTCACGCGGTCGCTACACGGGCAACGAGCACACGGTGCACCTGTTCGACCGGATGCTCTGCGAGGCGTACCTCAGCGGCGCCTGAGGGTGACCTTCCTCGTCACGGTCCGGCGGTTGCCCGCCGGGTCGGTGACCGTGGCCGTGAGCTTCAGCGCCACGCGGCGGCCGCGCGCGAGGCGGCTGCGAACGGCCTTCGGGAGCGTGAGCGCGACGGTCCGGGAGGCGCGGGCCGGGACGCTCAGCGAGCGCGCCCGCAGCGCGGCGCGCCGCTTGCCGAGGCGCTTGGCCGACGCGCCGGCGAGGCGGCCGCCCACGGCGAACGCGTTCGCGTTGGCGACGCGGATCCGCAGCGGGCCGCGCGGGCGGATGCGGCTCGCCGCGGGGGTCAGCGTGACCAGCGTGCGCGCGCCGAAGGCGGGCTTCGCCGGCGGCGGCGGTGAGCTTCGGCTCCGGCGTCGGCGCTCGTGGTCACGGGCGGCTTCGCGACGATCGCCACCGCCCAGGTCGAGAAGTGGCCGACCACGCCGGTGAAGCGCACGACGTCGCCGGCGTGCTCGGCGCGCACGCAGCCGTCCGCGGTCGGGGCGGCGCCGGCCGCGCACAGCGGGAAGGTCTGGTAGGCGCCGGCTCCCCTGGTGGCGAGCGTCGCCCGGCCGTCGGCGAGCCCGGCCAGGAGGGCGTCGCGCGTGCCCTGGTCGAGCCCGTTGAGCCGGACCGCGAAGCTGAGCTCCGCGGGCGAGTCGAGCGTCGGCACCCCGAACTCGAACGCGTAGGCGACGATCGGGTCGACGTTGCCCTCGGGCGGCAGGGCGGCGGGGTCGAGGCGCGTGATCGTGAACGGCACCGGCGCGCTGAACGCATCGCCCGGCAGCACGACGCGCATCTGCGCCTCCGGGTGTTGGCCGGCGATCGTCGTCGTGCCCGCGGCGGTGGCGCCGGAGACGCTGTCGTAGCCGGTCGTGTCGAGGTCCAGGTCGCCCGCCGGCGAGCCGTCTCCGAGGGCGATGGGGCCGTCCCCGGTCGTGTCGAGGACGAGGTCGCCCCCGACCTGATCGGGTGAGCCCAGCGCCACCGTGGCGTCACCGTTGTCGGTGATCGTCAGGTCGCCGCCGACGCTGCCCAGCTCGGCCAGGCTGATCGCCTCCGCGGTGTCGTTGCCGGTGATCGTCAGGTCGCCGCCGACGCTGCCCAGCTCGGCCAGGCTGATCGCCTCCGCGGTGTCGTTGCCGGTGATCGATCAGGTCGCCGCCGACGCTGCCCAGCTCGGCCAGGCTGATCGCCTCCGCGGTGTCGTTCTCGGTGATGATCAGGTCGCCCGAGACCTGCTCGAGCGCGGGCAGGTCGAGGGTGCCGCAGTCGAGGTCCTCGACGATGACGTCGCCCGGAGCGTCGGCCAGGGTCGTCAGGTCGTCGCAGTCGCCGACCACGAGCGGCGGGATCACGACCAGTCGCGCGCCGAAGTCCGGCGCGCCCGGGTACTCGAGCCCGAGCCGCTTGTGGCCCGGGAGCCGCGTGCCCGTCAGCGTCGCGAACGCGCCGCTCCGCGAGCCGGAGGTCAGCACGGGGAAGGCGGCCGCCGGCGCCGGGTCGAACCCCGTCGCCGGCACGGCGGCGAGCGTGCCGTCCAGCGTGGCCGCGCCGCCCACGGCGAGCGGTCGTGACCGCTGCCGTCCACGTCGATCTCGAGCACGCCGGCCGCGCCCTGCGTGTAGCTGCCCGTCACGGTCAACGTCCCCGGCGAGGAGCCCGGTCGCACCGTTCCCGAGGTGTTGGTGACGTTGCCGCTCACCTGCCCGCCGCCGCGCAGCACGCCGCCGGTCAGCGTCGGCGACGCCTGCAGCGTGCCCCCGGAGGCGATCTCGGTCACGCCCGCGCTCTGGGCGTAGGTGTTCGGGAACACGAACGTCTGCCCGCCCGCGACGGACAGGGTGCCGCCCGCCAGGTCGAGATCGTTGAAGTTCGTCGTCCCCGACCCGACCTTGCTCAGGTGCCCGTCGGGACCGTTGACGTGGATGAAGGTGTCGAACTGCGGTCCGCACTGGAAGGCGCCGGAGGGGGCACCGGACCCGATGGTGAAGTCCTCGTTGATGAAGAGGCCGGGGACGTCGGGATCGGTCCCGGTGCGCGCCACGCAGAACGTCCCCTCGTCGAGGGACGCATCGGCGTCGAGGACGAGGTCCGCGCTGCCGAAGGCGCCGTTGTTGCCGACGAACAACGTGCCCGGGGACGTCTTGGTGAAGCTGCCGCCAGGCCGCACGGTCAGGGTGAAGTCGCGCTGCAGCCTGCCGGCGGTGACGTCCATGTCGTCCACCGCGACCGGCCGGTCGCTGTCGATCACGCCGTTGGTGAGCTCGAGATCGGGCAGCGTCACGGGATCGGTTCCGCGTAGTCGGAGGACGCCCGAGAGCTGGAGCACCGCCGGGTCCAGCACCGACCCCGCCAGCATGTCCATGTCGATCGTGTTGACGTGGATCGTCCCGTCACCGCCGAGGCGTCCGCTGGCCCCGATCGCCGGCGGAGATCCCCCCTGGAACGCGAGCGTGGCCCCCTCGTCCGCCACGTAATCGCCGTCGCTCGTCGCTCCCAGGGCGTTGGCCGTGCCGCCCGTGAGGAGCAGGGTCCCTGCCTGGACCGTGAGCGTGCCGTCGTTGTCGATCGCCGTGTCGCTCGTCGTCTGCCCGGAGGCGGCCTTGATCAGGTGGCCGGCGGGGCCGATCCGGATCCGAGCGCCACTCGAGCTGCAGTTGAAGACCGAGAATGTGCTGGAGCCCTCCGCGATCGTGAAGTCGGCATTGATGTGCAGGGTGGGATCGCTCGGCGGGTCGCCGGCCTGACAGACCGCGATGGTCCCGGCGTCCATCACGCTGTCTCCGTTCAGCACGAGATCGACGGTGTCGAAGAGGAACAGCGTGCCCGAATCGGGGATGCCCGCCTTGTGGAACGCTCCCGCGACCGCGACGGTGCCCTCGCCCCGCAGGGTCGCGCTCGCGGCGGTGAGCGTGCCGGCGGCCAGGGTCGCCTCGTTCGAGAAGGTGAGGGCGCTGGCCGGACCGCCCAGGAAGAGCCCGCCGGCGCTGGCGTCCGCTGCGACGCTCACCTCCGTGAACGCCGGCACCACCGCGCTGTCGCCGGCACCGGGGACGTGTTCGCAATCCCAGTGCAGGGGCTCGTGCCAACTTCCGAGGTTGCCGCCCTGGTAGATGCAGGACTCGGCGGACGCACTGCCCGCCAGCAGAAGGCTCCCGGCGACGGCCAGCACTCCGATGAGGCCTTCCCTGACCATCGCTTCCTCCGTAATCCGGAACGACGCGATTCTTCACGATCCACTCATGTCGCGTTGGTGATCTTCCTGCCCCACCAGCGACGCTCCCGCGCTCGCGACGACCACCATCCCGATCGCGACCAGGTCGCCGGCGCCGAGCGCCTGGCCGAGGACGACGAACCCGGCGAGCGCGGCGACGGCCGGCTCGAGCGACATCAGCACGCCGAACACGCGCGCCGGGATCCGGCGCAGCGACTCGAGCTCGAGCGAGTACGGGATCACCGAGGAGGCGAGCGCGACGACCGCGCCCTGGGCGAGCAGCGCGGGCGCCAGGAGCTCCGAGCCGCCCTGCGCGATCCCGGCCGGCGCGACGAGCAGCGCGCCCACGAGCATCGCGATCGCCAGCCCGCGCCCGCCCGGGAACAGCGTCCCCGTGCGCGCCGACAGCGGGATGTAGACCGCCCACGCGGCGGCCGCGATCAGCGCGAGCGCGACCCCGGCGCCGTCGAGGTCGGAGGCGCCGAACGGGTTCGTCAGCAGCAGGATTCCCGCGGCGGCGAGCGCGACCCAGACGAGGTCGCGCGGCCTGCGCGAGAGCGCGACGGCCAGGCCGAGCGGCCCCGCGAACTCGATCGTGACCGCGACCCCGATCGGGATCCGGTCCATCGCGGAGTAGATCGCCCAGTTCATCGTCCCGAGCGCGAGCCCGAAGGCGACCGCGGTCAGCACGTCGGCGCGCGAGTGCCCGGCCAAGCTCGGGCGCCAGACGGCCAGCAGCACGAGCGCGGCGATGCCCAGCCGGACCAGCGCCGCGCCTGCTGGGCCCACCTCGTCGAACAGCGTGACGGCGAACGCCGCCCCGACCTGGAGGGTCGAGACGGCGACGACGACGAGCGCGATCCCTCGCGCGTCGACCCTCACCGGCGGCCGGTCACCACCCGCCTCGCGTAGCTCGGGTCGGCCTTGATCTGGGCCTCGGAGAACCGCATCGGCAGCCACTGCTCCTGCGAGAACAGCCGCGTCTGGTCGGCGTAGTTCGGCGAGGAGGGGTTCTCGGACTGCGAGTAGGACAGGATCGCGGAGCCGCTCGGGCGCCCGCGCGAGTCGAACCCGGCCGACATCACGAACGAGGAGCCGGTGAACGGGTCGTAGTTGCCCTGCTCGTCACGGCGGGTCGAGATGATGTTGAAGCAGCCCTCGCCCTCCGAGCAGCCCGGGATCCCGATCCGCTCGGCGCCGCGCGGCTCGGCCTGCTTGTCGCCGAGCGGCACGTCGAGCGGGATGCCCTTGGCGCGCAGGTCCTGCACGGCGCCGCGCAGCGCCTCGGCGACCTTCGGGTCGGACCCGTTCAGATCGCGCGGGGTGTTGACGGGGTCGTTCGCGTCGAACGGCACATTCCACGGCACGCCGGCGCTCGAGAGCCTCGACCACGCCTCGCGCCACAGCACCGCGCCGCGCGAAGCGGTGTCCGCGCGCCCGTCCCAGGCGGCGAGCACCGCGCACGCGTCGAGCAGGTCCGGGGCGCACGACCGCACGACGGCGTCCTTGGCCAGCTCCGCCGAGAGGTTGCGGTTGGCGTTGAAGACCGCCTTCATCGTGTCGATCGTGAAGCCGGCCGGGCCGAGCCCGTCCGTGCCCGCGATCCGCTGCTCGGCCTGCACGAGCCCGAGCCGGGTGCGCAGCAGACGCTGCGTGCCCTCCGGGCCGATGATGCGCGGGAAGCCGGTCAGGCGGAAGCGCGCGCTCGGCAGCCAGTAGGAGTCGTTGGAGTTCTCCACGTAGTCGCGCCGGGTCGCGCGCGGGAGCGCCTTCGGGCCGAGGATGCCCCTGGCCACCGCGTCGCGGTCGTTGCCCCACGCGCACGACTTCTTGGAGCCGTCGAGCAGGATCACGCCCGCCGACAGCAGCAGCGGCGCCTTCGAGGACGTCGAGCAGCGCTGCTGGCGAGCCGCGTCGACGTTCGGCACGACCGAGTCGTCGGCGTAGTAGGCGCGGCCGGCGGAGTCGGCCGCGATCACGTTGACCCACGGGTTGCCCTGCACCTTCGCGGACGCGCGGCGCAGGTCGCCCACGGAGCGGGCCTTGTCGTACTCGAACCACTGGTTGGTCAGGCGGAAGTTGTCCGCGTTGACGTCGCCGAGCGCGTAGGCGTTCGTGGTGTCCCAGGTGAGCCCGGCCACCGCGAAGGAGAACACGGGCCCCCAGCGCGTCTCGTAGAACGTGTGCCGCTTGGTGCCGGACGGCGTGCGCACGGAGACGCTGCGGCGGCGCATCTTCACGGCCTTGCCGTCGACGAGGTAGCTCGTCGGGTCGCCGGACTTGAGCTTGAGCTCGAACGGCGTGAAGCGGCGTGCGGTCGAGACGGTGTGGCTCCACGCGACGTGGCGGTTGAAGCCGATGTTGACCACCGGCACGCCCTGCAGGCCGGCGCCGATCGCGTCGAGCTTGCCGGGCACGGTCAGGTGCATCTCGTACCAGCGCTCGGAGCCCTGCCAGGGGAAGTGCGGGTTGCCCAGCAGCACCGAGCGCCCGTCGCGCGTGGCGTCCGAGCCGACGCCGTAGGCGTTGGAGCCGAGCGTGTGGCTGGTGCCGAGCACGGGGTCGTCGGCGAGCCGCTCGCGCAGCTGCGCCTCGGTCGGCGGCGCGGCGGCCTTGGCCGAGGCGCCCGCGGCGGGCGGCGCGGCGTCGACGATCTCGCGCAGGAAGTTGCCGGAGCTGGCGCGCAGGCCGAGCTGGTAGAAGCGGCGGTAGACGTCGAGCGTCTTGATCGGGCGCACCCACGCCTTGCCGCGGCAGGTGGGGTCGGGCAGCTTGGCGCGGCCCGTCTTGCGCAGGTAGGCGTTGTAGCCCGCGGCGAAGCCCTTGATGTTCTGGCGCACGGCCTTCGCGGGCCCGTGCGGCGCGCGCCGCTTGACGAGCTTCTCGACCGTCTTGGCGTCCTTGATCCGCTGCCAGAAGAAGTCCGACTGCAGGTTGGTGCCGCCGTTGGGCGACTCCGCCTCGCTGCCGAAGTAGCGCGAGCGCTGCGCGCTGACGGTCGCGATCATGCTCGCGTACTCGCAGATCTGGTCCTGCGCGTACGCGTAGCCGAGGCCGAAGCCGAGCGACCCGAAGTCGCGCGCCTTGACGTGCGGGACGCCGCCGGTGGTGCGGCGGATCTCGGCGCGATAGCCGTTCTTCGCGGCAAGCGCGGACGATGCAGGGATGAGCAGCGCGGCGAGCAGCAGCGCGAGGGGCAGGATGCGGGGCATGGCGGGGCAGTCTTTCAGGGAGCGCACGCAGACCGTTTAGGACGGGTTCAGATCCGGCTGGGATCTTCCCGCCCATGACACGCATCGCCATCGTCGATCCCCAGCCCGCGGCGCGGGCCGGCCTCGCGATGCTGCTGCGTGCCGAGCCGGGCCTCGTGCCGGTCGGAACGGCAACCGGGGCGCACGACGGAGCAGACCTCGTCGCGCGCCGCAAACCGGACGTGGTGCTTTGCGAGTACCGCCTGCCCGACGCCGATGGCCCGGCGCTGGTCCGCCGCCTGCGCGCGCTCGAGAACCCGCCGCAGGTCATCCTCTACACCGCGGAGCCCGATCCGTCCCTCGGGCTCCTCGCGCGCGTCGCCGGCGCTGCCGGCCTCGTCGACAAGCAGGCCGAGCCTGCCGAGCTCTTCGAGGCCGTCCGCGTCGTCGCCCGCGGCGGCTCCGTCCTTCCGGACGTGACCGCCGCGGAGCTCGACGCCGCCGCGCACCTCGTGGACGCGGACGACCTCGCGCTGCTGGCGATGCTGGTCGACCGCACTCCGCCCGGGGAGGTCGCGGACGCGCTCCGGCTCGACCGCCGGCGCGTCCAGCGGCGCACCGAGCGCCTGCTCGGGCAGCTCCGAGCCCGCCCGCGGGCTGGGGTCGCCGCCTAGGCGGGCGCGCGGCGCGCGGTTGCGGGTTCCTGCCCCGCAACCGCGCGCCGGGCGCACGCCGTTCAAGAACGCCCGGCGGAGGCCGAATCCGTGGCTGGGGGACCAGCGGTCCCGCCGTGCAGGGCTTCTTCCTGAGCCCGCCCCTGCCCGCAGCCGAGATCACCGAGTGGCTGCGCGCGCAGTCCTCCGCGTCAGCCGAAGCGGATCGTGCGGCGGATGCGGATGGCCTCCGTCACCTTGCCGCCGAGCACCAGTGACGAGCCCTTGAAGCGGTACTGCAGCCGGTAGACGCCGTAGCGGCGGAGCTTGAAGCGCAGCGTGAAGCGGCCCTTGGAGTTCACGCGCGACGAGCGGCCGAGCTTGCGGAACTTGCCGCCCTTGCGGCCCTTGGCGTAGTAGACGGTCACGCGGCTGCCGCGGGCGAACGGCGTCGCGCATCGTGGCCCGCAGCTTGTAGCTCGGCCCGCTCGGGTCCGGGAACGTGGTGAACGAGAGGTCGAACGGCGCCTTGACGCTGAAGTTGATCGGCGCGCTCCACGGCGTGTAGTAGTCGCCGCGCTTGATCCGCGCGACCATCACGTAGCGGCCGGGCTCGGTGAAGCGCGCGTCGGCGAGGCCGGTGTTGCGGTCCACGAACGCGTCGCTCGACGGACCCGAGATCCCGCCGTCGGGGCCGAGCACCCCGCCGCGGGCGTACTTGACCTCGTAGAGGCTCCCGCCCGGGTTCAGCGCGACGGGCACCTTGTGGGTGATCGTCGAGAACGAGTTCGGCGCGCGGGTGAGCACGACGCCGGCGGGCGGGGTGATCGCGGTGCCCGCGTTGATCGAGAACAGGAAGCGCTGCTCCTTGGCGCCGGTCGTGCACGCGCTGTTGGTGAACGTCTGCACGACGACGGCGTAGGTGCCGTTGCCGCGGTAGTCGACGTAGCGGCTCACGTTGTTGATCGCGCTCTTCGGGAAGCACGACGAGCCGCTCGACGCGGCCACGCCGTCCGGGCCGATCACGGTCGTCTTGTGGTGCGCCTGGTCTGCGGCGTCGAAGGTCACGCCGTACTGGACGTCGAGCTGGCGCAGGCCGGTCGGCGAGGCGGTGTTGATGGCGACGGGGTTGCCGTCGTCGCCGGTGACCGTGACGGTCGCGGCGGAGGCGGTCGCGGGGAGCAGGGCGAGGGCGGCGAGAGCGATGGCGGAGCTGCGTACGGCTGTCATGGAGCGGCATTCTGGAGCGCGGAAGCGCGCCCGGATAGACCCAGGCCCGAAGATGAGACCCCGGACCCACGGGCCACCTCGGCTATCGTGCGGGCCATGCCGCTGGTCCCCATGGTCATCGAGCGCACCGCCCGTGGCGAGCGCGAGTTCGACATCTACTCCCGCCTGCTCAACGAGCGGATCATCTTCCTCGGCAGCGCGGTGGACGACCAGGTCGCGAACCTGATCGTCGCGCAGCTCCTTCACCTGGAGTCCTCGGACCCGGACAAGGACATCTCGATCTACATCAACTCGCCGGGTGGCTCGATCTACGCCGGCCTGGCGATCTACGACACGATGCAGTTCATCAAGCCCGACGTGGCGACGATGTGCGTCGGGATCGCGATGTCGATGGGCTCGCTGCTGCTGGCCGGCGGCGCGAAGGGCAAGCGGATGTCGCTGCCCAACTCGAGGATCCTGATCCACCAGCCGTCGGCGGGCTTCGAGGGCCAGTCCACGGACATCGAGATCCACGCGAACGAGATCATCAAGACCCGCAAGCGGATCGACGAGATCTACGCGAAGCACACGGGGCGCCCCGAGGAAGAGGTCCACAAGGACATGGAGCGCGACCGCTTCTTCAAGGCCGACCAGGCCGCCGAGTACGGCCTGATCGACCGCGTCATCCACCAGCACTAGAGAAGAACGGCGTCCACGAGCTCCTTGGGGGCGTCCTTCTCCCCCTTGAGCCTCGTGAAGGCGGCCTTCAGCGCCGCGAGCGCGGGCCCCTTCTGCGCCTTCTTCATCTCGATGATGCGCTTGACGGCCTCCGCCTTGATGTCCGCGGCGGCCGGCGCCCAGTGCTCGGCGACCCCCGTGAGCTGGTCGTAGACGGAACGCTGCGGGTTGGCCGTCGCGTGGTCCTCCTGCGGGAAGGCCATGATGAAGCCCTCGAGGTGGGCGAGCACCTCGGTGTTGACGGACCCGCCCTCGACACGCTCGCCGATCAGCTGCCGGTCGGCCTGGGCGATCGGCTGGGTGCCGAGCCAGATCCGGAAGTCGCCCTTGGCGCCGGCGTCGCGCCACCTCTGCAGCCAGTCGACGGCCATCTGGTTGTGGTTGGCGTGCTCGAGCTCGTGGCGCAGGGTCGCCAGCGCGAAGGCCTTGCTGCCCGGGATGAAGACCGCCCCGCCGAGGCAGACCGCGACCTTCGGCAGCGGGCCCTTCGCCGACACGGTGAGCTTGTTGACGGGCTTGTCGTCCTCGATGTAGTACACGCGGCCCTTGCCGATGCCGCGTGAGACGAGGTTCAGCCCGGGCTTGATCCGGTCCACCGTCAGCGCCCGGTTGATGTGGGCCTCGTCCGTGCCCTCGACGTCCCGCAGGCCGGCGTTGCCGATCTGCGTGGCGATGTCGGCGTAGAGCGGGATCATGCTCTCGTTCGCCTTGAGCCTGCGCCCCCACTCGGCGGCGTTGATGCCCGCGTTGATGTCGCTGATCGTCTTGGTCTTCGTGCGCTGCGGGTCGGGCTTGGGGGCGCGGGCGAGCACGCGCGCGAGCGCGTGGTTGGGCAGGCCGGCGAGCGGGTGCTCGAGCGGCGGCTCCGGCTCGGAGCTGCGGGGGGCCGGCTGGGTGCGCACCCGATGACGCATCCGCCGATCCTCTCCGCGATCCCGTCCCGTTGGCAAGAAAGTCCCCGCCGGGGGTCCAGGTCCGGTATGGATCGACCGAGCGACAAGGAGGGCCTGATGGCGAAGGTGATCGTGCTGGGCGGCGGGGTCTGCGGACTCGCGTCCGGGCTGATGCTGGCGCGGGACGGCCACGAGGTGACGGTGCTCGAGCGCGACCCCGCGCCCGTCCCCGACTCGCCGGAGCACGCATGGGAGACCTGGGAGCGCCGCGGCGTCGCGCAGTTCCGCCAGGCGCACTACCTGCAGCCGCGCGCCCGTGCCGTGCTCGAGGCCGAGCTGCCGGACGTGCTCGACGCGCTGGCCGCCGCGGGCGCCAAGCGCCTGGACTGGCCGCGCATGATGCCGCCCTCGATCACCGACCGCGAGCCGCGGCCGGGCGACGAGCGCCTCGTGACCCTGACCGCGCGGCGCACGACGATCGAGCAGCTCTTCGCCCGCGCCGCCGCCGAACAGGACGGCCTCGAGGTCCGCCGCGGCGTCGCCGCCGCGGCGCTGGCGGGCGAGGCCGGCGGCGGGCGGCTGCACGTGACCGGCGTGCGCACGGACGCCGGCGAGCCGCTCGAGGCCGACCTGGTCGTCGACGCGTCCGGCCGCCGCTCGCGCCTGCCGGCACTGGTGCGCGAGGCGGGCGGACCCGACGTCGAGGAGCAGGCCGAGGACACCGGCTTCATCTACTACACGCGCTTCTTCCGCTCCGCAGACGGCACCACGCCGCAGGTGCGCGGGCCGCTGAACACGCCGTTCGAGTCCTTCTCCGTCCTGACCCTCCCCGCCGACGTGGGGACGTGGTCGGTGACGCTCTACACCTACGCGGGCGACCAGCCGCTCAAGCGGATGCGCCACGAGGACTCGTGGATGGACGTGGCGCGGGCGTGCCCGCTGCACGCCCACTGGCTCGACGGCGAGCCGGTCACGGGCGTCCTGGCCATGGGCGGGACGGTCGACCGCCGCCGGCGCATGCCGGCCGACGGCGCGCTGACCGGCCTCGTGCCGGTCGCCGACGCGTGGGCGTGCACGAACCCGTCGGTCGGCCGCGGCATCGCGCTCGGCCTCCTGCACGCCTCGCACCTGCGCGCGGTCGTCGCCGAGCACCTCGGCGACCCGGACGCGCTGGCCCTCGCATGGGACGAGGTCACCGAGCGCGAGCTCGGCCCGTGGTACGACGCGACCGTTGCGGGCGATCGCGCGCGGATGGCCGCGATGGACGCGGCGCGCACCGGCGGGCCCTATGTGATCCCCGCGGATCCCGCGTCGCGGCTGCGGGCGGCGCTGCCGCTGGCGATGGGCGCCGACGCCGACCTGTTCCGGGCGGCGATGGAGATCATCGGCTGCGTCAGCCTGCCCTCGGAGGTGTTCTCGCGGCCCGGGGTCGCGGAGCGGGTGATGGGCGCCGCGGCGGCGCGCGGCGACGTTCGCATGCCAGGGCCCGGCCGCGAGGAGCTGCTGGAGATCCTCAGCTCCGCAGGTGCTCCAGCAGCAGCCGGTTGACGCGCTCGGGCGCGTCGAGCTGCAGCCAGTGCGAGGCGCCGTCGACGCGCTCGTAGCGCCAGCGGCCCGTGACGTGCTCGCCAGAGCGGACCATCGCCTCCTCGGTGAGGTAGCGCTCGCCCGTGCTCCAGAGCCCGAGCGTCGGCGCCGCGACGGGCGGCAGCGCGCGGTACTGCAGCTCGCCGCGCGGGTGCAGGTTCGCGCGGTAGAGGCCCAGCCGCGCGGTCAGCGCGCCGGGCTCGGCCAGCTCGCGCACGTAGCGCTCGGCGTCTGGCGCGTCGTGCAGCCACTCGCGCAGCAGCCGCGCGTCGTCGCGCAGCAGCAGCTCCTCCGCCTCGTCGAACAGGAACAGCAGCTGGTACCAGGCCTTCTCGCGCGCCTCGAGGGTGGGGCGCCGCGAGGCGTTCGGGTGCCCGACGGACAGCGCGGCGAGCGAGGCGACGCGCTCGGGGCGCAGCGCGGCGAGCACCCAGGAGATGCCCGCGCCCCAGTCGTGCCCGACGACGTGGGCGCGCTCGACCCCCTGCTCGTCGAGCAGCTCGATCAGGTCGCCGACGACCTCGGTGACCCGGTAGGCGTCGACGCCCTCGGGCCGCTCCGACTCGCCGAAGCCGCGCAGGTCGGGCGCGATCACGCGGAAGCCGGCCTCGGCGAGCGGCCCGACCTGCTCTCGCCAGACGTGGCGCGAATCGGGGAAGCCGTGCACGAGCAGCACGGCCGGGCCCTCCCCCGCGGTCGTGCCCGCGAGCCTCACTCGATCGCGTGCTCGATCGCGCCGAGCCCCTCGACCTCGCAGCGCACGACGTCGCCCGGCTGCAGGAACCGGGGCGGGTCCATCGCCTGGCCCACGCCCTGCGGCGTGCCGGTGAGGATCAGGTCGCCGGGCGCGAGCGTGCAGGTCTCGGCGATGAAGTCCACGAGCGCCTGCGGGCCGAAGACGAGGTCGGCGGTGGTCGAGTCCTGGCGCGTCTCGCCGTTGACCTGGCTGGCGATGCGCAGGTTCTCCGGGTCCGGGACCTCGTCGGCGGTCGTGATCCACGGGCCCCACGGGCAGGAGGTGTCGAAGCCCTTGGCGCGGACCCAGCGCGGCTCGCGCTTCTGCAGGTCGCGCGCGGAGACGTCGTCGGCGACCGCGTAGCCGGCGATCCGCCCGTCCGCGCCCATCACGACCGCGAGCTCGACCTCGTAGTCGAGCCGCTTGACGACGGCGGGCGTCCGCACGGGCCCGCTGCCGGGCACGCTCGAGCTCGGCAGCTTGAGGAAGACCATCGGCGCCTCGGGCAGCTCGGCGCCCGTCTCGGCGGCGTGGGCCGCGTAGTTGAGGCCGATCCCGAAGATCGCCCGCGGCTGCGGCACCGGCGCCAGCAGGGTGACCTCGGCGAGCGGATGGGCGTCGCCGTCCGCTTGCGTCCGGTCGCCCGAGGCGAGGCGGTCGAGCACGGTGCCGTCCGCGAAGGCCACGACCTCGTCGCCGCGGACCTCGCCGGCGACCGGTTCCGAGGCCCCCGGAGGGAGGAAGGTGGCGAGTTTCATCCGCTCGAGCCTAGACGGATTACCGATTTTGAGCGGGGCCGCTCGGGGAGACAATGCGGAGCATGGACACGAGCGCGATCACGGCCGCCGCCCAGGCCTCCTCGTCGAGCTATCGCTCCTTCGCGGACGCCACCCGGGCCGTGCTCGACCTGCTCGAGCGCCACATGCCCGAGGCGACGCTGTTCCTCGCGCACCTCGATCGCGGCCAGTTCATCCACCGGATCGTCGACACCCGCAAGGGCGGCGAGTTCGGCCTGCGCTCCAACCTCGCCACGCCGCTCGGCGACGCGTTCTGCTCGCACATGGCCGAGGACCGCGCCCCGCGGCTGTGCGACGACGTCGGCAAGCAGGGGATCTACCGCTCGCTGGCGATGCAGCAGCGGATGGAGGCGGCGTCCTACCTCGGCGTCCCGCTCGAGCTCTCCGACGGCACGCGCGTCGGCTCGCTGGGCGCGCTGTCGCGCGAGTACTGCGCGTTCGAGCCCGCCGACGAGCAGCTGTTCCTGATGCTCGCCCGCGTGCTCGCCTCCGAGCTGGAGCGCGAGAGCAACGAGCGCGACCTGCGCCGCTTCAACGACATGCTGCGCGACCAGGCGCGCGGGATGGGCGCCGTCGGCCGCGTCGCGAAGGCGCTCGCCGCCGGCGAGGACGCCCGCCGCGCCGTCTGCGAGGCCGCCTGCGAGGTCGCGGGTGCTCCCGTCGCGTTCCTGCTGGAGCCGAGCGGGCGCGAGTTCACCTCGACCGCGATGGCCGGCGCCGACTGCGCCCCGGTGACGATCCAGCCGCGCGGGGACCTGACCGGCCCGGGCCGGGCCTTCACGGCCAAGGAGACCTACTTCGTCGCCGACGCGCGCACGCACCCGGCGCTCGCGGCGCCGCTGGTGGAGGCGACCGAGGCCCGCTCCGCCGTCTTCGAGCCCGTCCTGCGCGACGGCGTCGTCGCCGGCGTGCTGATCGTGATCTGGCGCGTGCCGCTGGAGGCGCTGCCCGACGCGCCCTCCGGCGTGCTGCGGCTGCTCGCCGCGCAGGCCGCCGTGGCGATCGAGCACGCCTCGCTGCGCGATCGGCTCGCCGGCCTCTCGTTCACCGACCCGCTGACCGGCCTCGCGACCCGCCGCATGTGGGACGAGGAGCTGCCGCGCGAGCTCGCGCGCACGCGCCGCTCTGAGTCGCCCCTGACGATCGCCTCGATCGACATCGACCACATGAGCGCGTTCAACATGCTGCGCGGGGAGCGCGAGGGCGACCGCCTGATCAAGGAGTGCGGCTCGCGCTGGCGCAACGAGCTGCGCGAGGTCGACTTCCTCGCCCGCCTCGACGGCACGGAGTTCGCGATGATCCTCCCGAACTGCGGCCTGGGCGAGGCCTGCGACGTGCTCGACCGCGTCCGCGAGGCCACCCCGCGTGGGCAGACGGCGTCCGCGGGCGTCGCCCGCTGGGACGGCGAGGAGCCCGCCGAGCTGTTCCTCGCCCGCGCGCAGGACGCGCTCGCCGCCGCCAAGTCGGCGGGGCGCAACGTCACCATCGCCGCCGACTGACAGCGCTCCGGGGTAAGAGCGCCGCGTGTCGCGGCGCTAACCCGGCGTGACCCAAGCACTCGCCCGGTTGCGCCCCGTGGAGGCGCCTGACCCCATCGACCTCGCGGCCGCCGAGTCGGCCGCGCGCGCCCTGCTGGAGGCGCTCGGCATCGACCTCTCGCCGGAGAGCCTGCGCGAGACGCCGCGCCGCATGGCGCACATGTACGCGGAGCTGCTCGGCCCCGCGCCGTTCGAGCCGACGACGTTCCCCAACGACGGCGGCTACGACGAGCTCGTCGTCGTCACGGGGATCCCGTTCCACTCGCTGTGCGAGCACCACCTGCTGCCGTTCACCGGCGTCGCCCACGTCGCGTACCTCCCGGGCGAGGAGATCGTCGGGCTGTCCAAGCTCGCGCGCGTCGTCGAGTCGTTCGCCCGCTCGCTGCAGGTGCAGGAGCGGCTGACGACGCAGGTGGCCGGCTGGCTCGACGAGCACCTGCGGCCGCGCGGGGTCGGCGTCGTGCTCGAGGCCGAGCACCTGTGCATGTCGCTGCGCGGCGTGCAGAAGCCGGGCTCGCGGACGGTCACCTCGGCGCTGCTCGGCCGCCTCCGCGAGGATCCGGCCACCCGCCAGGAGTTCCTCGCGCTGACCAGGGCCGGCCGCTCATGACCCCGGCGACGTTCGTGATCGTGGGAGCGGGCCTGGCCGGCGCCAAGGCGGCCGAGGCGCTGCGCGAAGAGGGCTTCGACGGGCGCGTGGTGCTCGTCGGCGCCGAGCCCGAGCGGCCGTACGAGCGGCCGCCGTTGTCGAAGGACTACCTGCGCGGGGAGTCCGGGCGCGAGAAGGCCTACGTGCACCCCGAGGCGTTCTACGCCGAGCACGAGATCGAGCTGCGCCTGGCGACGGCGGTCGAGGCGATCGACCCGGGCGCGCACGAGATCGTCCTCGGCGACGGGCGGCTGCGCTACGACCGCCTGCTGCTGGCCACCGGCGCCGAGCCGAGGCGGCTCGTCGCGGCGGGCGCCGAGCTGGACGGCGTGCACCAGCTGCGCACGTTCGCGGACGCGGACGCGCTGCGGGCCCGGCTGGACGCGGGCGGCCGGGTCGTCGTCGTCGGCGCGGGCTGGATCGGCTCCGAGGTCGCCGCATCGGCCCGCCAGCGAGGGCTGGAGGTGACGGTGATCGAGCCTCTTTCGGTGCCGCTCGAGCGCGTGCTGGGGCCCGAGGTGGGTGGCGTCTACCGCGACCTGCACCGCGAGCGGGGCGTCGACCTGCGGCTCGGCACGGGCGTCGTGGCCTTCGAGGGCGACGAGCGCGTGAGGAGCGTGCGCACGACGGGCGGCGCCGTCGACTGCGACTTCGTCGTGGTCGGCGTGGGCGTGGCGCCGCGGGTCGGGCTGGCCCAGGCGGCAGGGCTCGCGATCGGCGACGGGATCCTCGTCGACGCCGCGCTGCGCACGAGCGCGCCCGACGTCTTCGCGGCCGGCGACGTGGCAAGCGCCGAGCACCCGTTCCTCGGCCGCCGCATCCGCGTCGAGCACTGGGCGAACGCGATCGACCAGGGCGCCTCGGCGGCGCGCAGCATGCTCGGGCAGGACGTCGCCTACGACCGCATCCCGTACTTCTTCTCCGACCAGTACGACGTCGGCATGGAGTACGCCGGCCACGCCCTGGGCTGGGACGAGGTGGTCCTGCGCGGCGATCCGGCCGGGCGCGAGTTCATCGCCTTCTGGCTCGCGGACCGGATCGTCGTCGCGGGCATGAACGTCAACGTGTGGGACGTCAACGAGCAGATCCAAGGGCTGATCCGCTCGCGCCGCCGGATCGACCCCGCGCGGCTCGCGGACGCCGATGCCGCGCTCGGGGAGATCGCGGGCGCGGTCTCCTAGCCGGCGAGCAGGGCGCGCAGGGCGGCGCGGGTGGCGGCGTCGCGCTCGCGCTCTTCCTCGTCGGTCCAGTCCCACTGCACGCCGTCGCGGATCTCGTAGGTCGGGCGGTTGTGGTCGGCGATCCGCTCGACCTCGATCCGGACGGCGACGATGCGGCCGGCCTCCTCGAAGGACCTCGCGCGGCCGTGGGCGGTGAAGGCGTGGTCGCCCGCGGCGAGGATCGTCAGCGCGGCGCGCGGGTCCGCGCGCAGGCGGGCGAGCGCCTCGCGGCGCGGGGCGAGCCCGAGCAGGATCTCGCGCGGGCCGGCGCGGACGATCAGCGAGACGGGGATCGCGTGCGGGTGGTCGCCCTGCGTGACGAGCGTGGCGACCGTGCCGTCGGGCCACTCGGGCAGCGCGTCCATGGCGCCGACGCTAGCGCGCCGGTGGGGCGCCGCGCCCAGCCACGCCACGCGGGCCGAGCTAGCGCGCGGCCTCGCGCTCGAGCAGTTTGTTGGCCTTCTCAAGCTGGTCCACGGTCGACTTCGCGACGGACGCCGCTCCGACGTCGCGGTTGATGCGGGCGTTGATCACGCGGTGCTCCTCGCCCGTGCGGCGGGCGACCATGCTCACGAGGTTGCGGCGCTCCTCGCGCAGGCGCTCGCGCCGCTCGTAGGCGGTCTCGCCGGCGGGGCGCGACGGCGCCGAGGCGGGCGTCGTCGCGGTCGTGGTCGAGGTGATCCCGCCGAACGCGGCCAGCGCGGGCGACGGCGCGGGCGTCGGGTCGGCGAAGAGCTGCAGCGGGTCGCCCGGCGCGGTCGTGCGCAGGACGTCCTCGTCGCGTCGGGCGCTCGAGGACAGCGCGTGGAACGGGTCGGCGGCCTCGCCGCGCTCGCCGCGCTCGATCGCCTCGCCCTCGGGCTTGGCCACGAGCGCGTGGTTGCGCTCCTCCTCGATCTGGCCGGCGAGCCGCTTGAGCGTCGGGTCGCTGGGCAGGAACAGGTGCGACATCTGATCTGAAGCCACACCCCCATGCGGCCGCGGCGTGCGGCGGATGAAGCGGCCGACGACCTGGCGGAAGAACAGCTCCGTGCGCGCGCTGGTGGCGTAGACGCCGACGCGCAGCCGCGGCACGTCGACGCCCTCGGAGACCATCAGCACCGACACGAGCCAGGTGCCCGTGCCGGCCGCGAAGCGCGCGATCCGCGCGGAGGCGTCGGCCGCGTCGGAGGTGACGATGTCCGGGCGATCGCCGGCGATCCGCGCGAGCCGGTCGGCGAGCTTCTCCGCGTGCTCCTTGTCGGCGGCGATCACGAGCCCGCCGGCGTCGTGGTGCGCGCCGGCGCGCAGGTCGACCAGCTCGCGGTGCGCGTCGGACAGCACGTGGCCGACCCAGTCGCCCTCCGGATCGAGCGCGGTGCGCAGGCGGCGGGCGGCCTCGGCGGCGGGCAGCGCGACGGTGAAGTCGGCGTGCCGGCGGCGGCCGTCGGAGACCCACTCCATGTCGCCGTCGTAGGTGTGGAAGGTCACCGGGCGGCAGACGCCGTCGATCAGCGCCTCGGTGTAGCCGTAGGCGTAGTCGGCGCTGGAGATGCCGTCGTCGTCGTAGACGACCCACGGGATCGGCGAGTTGTCCGAGCGGAACGGCGTGCCGGACAGCAGCAGCCGGAAGCGGGCCCGCTCGAACGCGGCCTGGGTGCTGCGGCCCCACGACGCGAGCTCGCCCATGTGGTGCGGCTCGTCGGCGATCAGCAGCGTCGGCAGCTCGGCGCAGCGGCGGCGGTGCACGCCCGGGCCGGCGGCGAGCGTCGCGTAGGTGACGGCGACGCCGTGGCGGTCGCGCGGCTCCGGGCCGGCGCTGTTGGGCCGGTTGGGCTCGAGGTCGATCCCGTAGCGGGCGGCGTCGGCGGCCCACTGGCGGCAGATGTGCGTGGTCGGCGCGATCACCGCGACGCGCCCGACGCGGCCCTCCTCGAGCATCCGGTGCGCGACGCGCAGGCCGAAGGTGGTCTTGCCGGCCGCGGGCGTCGCGGAGGCGAGGAACGAGCCGCCGTCGTGCGAGAAGACGGCCTCGAGCGCTTCCTGCTGCCAGGCGCGCAGGGGGCGGGTGGTGGGCCAGGAAGGGAGCGCGCGCGAGCGCGGCGCTGCCTGGGGAGCGGTGTCCGGCTGGTACGTCATTGAGCGGGGAGACCCTAGGCGGCGCCGCCGACGGAAGCGGCCGTGCCGCGGCCGCATGCGGGTCGGCGCGCCCGTGCGGGCTACGAGCTAACCTTCGGTAAGTGATCGAGATCGTCCACTTCTCCGATCCGGGCTGCCCGTGGGCATGGTCGGCGTCGCCGCACCTGTCCGTGCTGCACTGGCGCTACGGCGACCAGCTGCGCTGGCGGCTCGTGATGATCGGCCTCACCGAGCACGGCGGCGAGTACGAGCGCCGCGGCTACACGGGCGAGGGCATGGCCCGCGGCTTCCGCACCTTCCGCCGCCGCGGCATGCCGTTCGCCACCCTCCCCCGCGAGCACGTCCACGGCACGTGGCCGATGTGCCGCGCCATCGTCGCCGCGCGCCTGACCGAGCCCGAGCGCGAGTGGTCGGTGTTCCGCGCGCTGCAGGTCGCGCAGTTCACGACGACGCTCGACCTCGAGACCGAGGGGGGCATCCGCGCCGCGCTCGAGCGCGTGCCCGGCATCGACGTCGACCGCCTGATCGAGGCCGCCGGCTCGCCCGAGACCGAGGCGGCGTTCGCGGCCGACCGCGCGGAGTCCCGCTCGGCCGCCGGCTCGGCGACCGAGTTCCAGGGCAAGTCGGCCACCACGCCCGACGGCGAGGTCCGCTACACCGCGCCGAGCCTGGTCTTCGCGGCCGAGGACGGCCGCCGGCTCGAGGCGGGCGGCTTCCAGTCGACCGAGGCCTACGACGTCGTGATCGCCAACCTCGACACGACGCTGCGGCGGCGGCCGCCGGCCGAGGACGCCGCCGAGGTGCTGGCCGCGTTCCCGGACGGCGTGACGACCGCGGAGGTCGCGGCCGTGATGGCGCCGAGCAACACGCCGCCCGACCTCGGCGCCGCCGAGGACGAGCTGATCGCGCTCGCCGCGGCGGGCGGGGCCCGGCGCGTGGCCGTCGGCCACGACGCGCTGTGGGCGTCGGCGGAGCTGGCGGCGGACCGGCTGCTCCGTACCTAACCGACGGTCAGCGTCGCGCGCATCCCGGCCGCCTCGTGGCCGCTGAGCGAGCAGAACAGCTTCCAGCGGCCACGGGTCAGCGGCAGCATCTTGGCGACGACGGCGCCCGAGGGCTCCTCGTCGAAGCTGTGCGCGGAGCCCGTGCCGTCCTCGCGCACGAGCCAGAGGTTGTGCGGGTCCTCGGCGCGGGCGAGGTTGAACTCGACGCGCACGTCGCCGGCCGAGACCGCCGCCTTGGAGAGCTGGAGGCCGAACTCGAAGCCCTGGACCTGGACGGCGTACGGGTTGGAGTAGATCGGCGGCAGCACCGGCGCCTCGGGCGCCGGCGCGGGCGCCGGCGAGCGGGGCGGCGGGATCGCCGGACGCCGGCTGCGGGGCCGCGAACGGGATCGGCGCCGCGAGCGCGCCCGGCATGCCGATCAGCCCGCCGCCGGAGTCGCCGACCCGCACGCGCTTGGAGGCCGCGCAGCGGCGCAGCAGCGCGCGGCGGCGGGCCGCGGCGCGGCGGCTGAGCTTCGTGGCGCGCTTGGCGGCGGCCTTCGCCGCGACGCACTTCGCCTTGGGCACGGCGCGCGGCGCGCCCGCGCGCTTGGAGGCCGCGTCGGCCGGGCCCGCGGCGTAGAGCAGCGCGACCGCCGCGACGATCAGCAGGACCCTCATCGCACCAGCTGCGGCGCCGTGAAGCCGCCGGCCCCGGGGACGATCCCGTCCGCCTCCACGCCGAGCCACTGCTCCGCGAGGCCCTTGTAGACCGCGCGGAAGTCGACGGTGTGGCGGAGGTTGGACTGCGCGTCGAGCGTCGCCAGGCCGGGGAACTCGCCGACCATCGTGCCCTTCGCCTGCGAGCCCATCACCAGGCTCGCGCCGCCGGCGCCGTGGTCGGTGCCCGAGCCGTTGGCCTGCGGCCGGCGGCCGAACTCGCTCCAGACGTGCACGAGCACGCGGTCGGCGATCCCGCGCGCCTCGAGGTCGGCCTGGAAGGCGGCCAGCGAGGACGAGAGCAGGCCGAGGTTGCCCGCCAGCGTCGTGGCCTGGTTCTCGTGCGTGTCGTAGCCGCCGTTGGCGTCGAGCGCGACGACGCGCAGCGGCAGGCCGCGGCCGATCATCTCGGCCAGCGAGGCGAGCCGCTCCGGGAACGAGCTCTGCGAGTCGGGGTAGGCGACGGCGGACTGCCAGGCGCCCGTGTGGCCCTGCAGCCCGGCGAGCTGGGCGCGCAGCGCGGTGCTCATGCCCGCGGCGCGGCGGGCGGTGGCGAGCTCGGGATCGGCGGTGGCGACGCCGCCCTGGGCGCCCCAGCGGTCGATCGTCGCCCCGAGCAGCGTCGAGTCCCAGATGTCGCGCGTCCACAGCTCGTAGGACTCGGGCGCCGACACCGCGGCGACCGGCACGTCGGCGGTGGCCAGCGACGGGGCCAGCGTGTAGTCGAGCGAGAGGCCCTGGAGCGGGTTGTCGGCGGCGCCGTGGCGGTCGAGGTAGCGGCCGAGCCAGCCGACGCGGCCGGCCGGGTCGACCGCGCCGACCTCCCAGTAGTGGCGCGAGGTGAAGTGCGACTGGTTCGGGATCGCCGTAGCCGATCGCCGGGATCACGCTCAGCTTGCCGGCGGCGTGCAGGTCGCGCAGCGGCGCCGCGTTCGGGTGCCAGCGCAGCCGGGAGTCCTCGGCGAAGGCGTACGACGGGTCGCCCGGCAGCGCGAGCGCGCCGCGCAGCGTCGCGTAGCGCGAGTCGCCGACGGGCGCGAGCAGCGACAGCGAGTCCAGGCCGCCCGAGCAGAAGATCGACACGAGCACGCGCTGCTCGCCGGCCGCCTCGGCGGCGGCGATGCCCGCCTCGAAGCGCGCGCGGGCTGAGCGCCGCGCCGCCGAAGACGGCGAGCGCGAGCCCGCTCGAGCGGGCGAGGAAGTTGCGCCGCGAGAGGCCGGTGCCGGCGGGCAGCGGCATGCCGGCCTCGATCGCGCGCAGGCCGCGGCCGGCCGTGGCCGCGCCGCCGCGCAGGAGCTCGGAGCGGGAGAAGCCGGCGCAGCCGCAGGCGGTGGAGGTGGGATCGGTCATCAGCTGGTCTGGTAATCGGCCGAGGCGGCGATGAGGTGACGAAGGGCGTTCTGGCGCTGCGCGCGCAGCGAGGCGCGCTGGGCGCGCGTGTTCGCCGAGGTGCTCGCGGTGTCGTCCGGCGGCTGGAACTGGCGCGCGAGCGCGAGCAGCCACTCGGCCGTCTCCGGCTCCAGGCGCGGGCTCAGCCAGAACGCGCGCGCGGCGGCGACCGCCTGCTCGGGCGTCTCGGCCGGATAGCTGCGCCCGGCGACCGAGCCCGGGTTGATCGAGCGGCCGGCGACGACGTAGTTGACGAGGTCCCAGCGCGCGCGGATCGTGTTGGAGTCCAGCCAGCGCTTGTCGTCCCAGCCGGCGACGTCGGGCGGGTGGTAGAGCCGCTGGCCGGCGCCGTCGGCCAGCCACACCCACTCCTCGCCGGTGATCGGGCGCTCGAGCGCGCGCAGCATGCCGGCGAGCTGGACGACGGGCGGCTTGGTCATCCGCGGGCCCTCGTAGAGCTGCGGCGAGCGCAGGATCGCCTCGAGCACGGGGCGGATCTGGTGGCCCGAGGCGACGTAGGCCTGCGCGAGCGCGGCGGCCACGGGCGCCGGCGGCGGGGTCGGGACGAAGTAGCTCCAGAGCTTCTCGACGAAGAACGAGGCGTGCAGCGGGTGCTCGATCACGAGCGAGACCGCGTCCTCCCAGGCGAACGCGCCGGTGCGGCCGAACACGGTCTTGGCGCCGCTGTCCCAGCGCGTGGCGTCGAAGCGGAAGTTGATCAGGCCCTCCGTGTCCGACCAGTCGGCGCGCCAGCCGGTCAGCGCGCGGGCGAGCTCGCGCACGTCGGTCTCCGTGTAGGCGCCGCGGTCCGCGCCGAGCGTGAACAGCTCCATCAGCTCGCGCGCGTAGTTCTCGTTGACCGCGCGGCGGCGGTTGTCGATGCCGTTGAGGAAGACGAGCATCGCCCGGTCGATCGTCATCGCGCGCGCCATCGCGCGGAAGGAGCCGAGGCCGTGCGCCCGGAAGACGTTCGTCTGCTCGAGCATCATCGCGTTGGAGCCGACGGCGTCGTTGGTCGTCGCCCACCAGTCGTGGAAGACGAGCGCGAGCCGCTCCACGAGCTGGTGGCCCGAGCGGACCATGCGGTCGAACCAGTAGAGGTGGTCGCCGTACCAGGTGTCCAGCGGCGACAGCGGCCGGCCGTCGACGGTCGGCTCGGGGCCCGCCATCGGCGCGGCGCCCGACGGGCGGGTGAGCGAGAAGACCGCGGCGTCGAGGCCCATCGCGACCAGCCGGTCGACGTCACCCGGGCGCGGGCCGAAGCCGGCGCGCCACAGCAGCCGCTCGGCCTCGCGCGCCCCGAAAGCGCCGTCGTAGACGGCGATCGGGGACGTCTCGCGTCCGCTCGGCGCCGGCGGCGGCGGGACGGCGGGCGCGGGGCCCGGCGCGGGATTCGGGGCGGCGGGCAGCGCGGGGGCGGGATGCGTGCCCGAAGGCTGCGGCGCGCGCTTGCGCTTCTTCTTGGGCCGGCACTTGCGCCGGGCGCGCTTCTTGGCGGCCGCGAAGCGCGCTCGGCTTCGCGGGTACGCCCTTCTTCCTCTTCTTGCGCTTCGCCGCGGGCGCGCAGCCCGGCTTGGGCTTGCGGCGCTTGCGCTTGCGCGGCGGCGGTGCGGGCGGCGCTCACGCGCCGCTCAGCCCATCATGTAGCCGGCGCTGGACTCCAGCGCGCGGCGGCGCTTCCCCTTCACGACGGCGTCGCGCTTGACGGCCGCCGAGGGCAGCGCCTTCGGCGCCTTGCGAACCCGCACGCAGGCGCGCAGCGGGGAGGGGCGCAGCTTCGCGGACGCGCCGGCGCAGACCTTGCCGCGGGGCGACGGCTTGGCCTCGGCGACGGCCGGGAGGGCGAACGTCGCGGCGGCGAGCACGACCGGGAGGAGTGTGCGGCGGACGGACGGGATCACACGAACGTGATCGGCTGCAGACGTCAGGACCTGAACTCCGTGTGCCATCGTCGGACGCATGTCCAGCGCACCTCCGATCGGCGCGGACGCCGTCGTGGCGCCGCGCGGCACGCGCCTGGCCGCGCGGCTGCGGCTCGCGTGGCTGCGCGCGCGGGCGCGCGGCGCGCTCGAGGCCGGCCGCGACGTGCACGTGGCGCGCGGCGCGCGCGTGCGGGCCGACGGCGGCCGCGTGCGGCTCGGCGAGGGCTGCCTGCTCGGGCCCGGCAGCCGGATCGAGGCGGCCGGCGGGACCGTCGAGATCGGCGCGGGCGCCCGGATCGGCGAGCGCAGCGTCATCGTCGCGCTGTCCGCGGTCACGGTCGGCGCCGGCGCGACGGTCGGCGAGTGGGCCGTGCTCTCCGACCTCGAGCCGACCGACGCCGACGTCGAGGTGCCGGTGCGCCTGCAGCGGCTGCACCCGCGGCCGATCACGGTCGGCGACGGCGCGCGCATCGGCGCGCACGCGGCGCTCGGCGCCGGCGCGCGGGTCGCGCCCGGCGCGGCGGTCGGCTCCTACGCCGTCGTGCCGACGCCGCCGCCGAGCCCGGCGTAGACCGCGGCGGTCTGGCGGGCCACGTCGGCCCAGTCGAAGCGCAGGACGTGCTCGCGCGCCTCGGCCACGAGCCGGTCGCGCAGCGCGTCGTCGGTGAGGAGCTGCTCGGCCATCCGCCCGAGCGCCTTGGAGTCCTTGGGCCGGAAGCGCAGGCCGACGCGGCCGCCGCCCGGCACGACCTCGCGCAGCCCGCCCGTGTCGGCCACGATGCACGGGCAGCCCGAGGCCATCGCCTCCAGCGCCACGAGCCCGAACGGCTCGTAGATCGAGGGCACCAGGCACAGGTCGGCGATCCGGTAGAGCGAGTGCAGCTCGTCGTCGCCGGTCCAGCCGACGAAGGCGCCGTGCTCCATCAGCCCCAGCCGCTCGGCCTGCTCCTTGAGCTCGGCCTCCGCGGTGCCGGAGCCGGCGATCAGGAAGCGCACGTTGCCGAGCCGCTCCACGAGCCCCGGCAGCGCGTCGAGCGCGAGGTGGAAGCCCTTCTCGTAGACGAGCCGGCCGACGAGCAGGATCAGCCGCTCGTCCGGCCGCGCGTAGCGGGCGCGCAGCCGCGGCAGGTCGGCCACGGGCTGCAGGTCGCTCGGATCGATCCCGTTGGCGATCGCGGTGACCTTCTTGGCCGGGATGCCGAACACGTCGGCGACGTGGCGGCGCATGTAGTGCGAGCAGGTGATCACGTGGTCGGCGGCGCGGACCATCCGCCGCTCGACCGCGTGGATGTGGCTCTGCGGGTGCTTGTCGACCCAGCCCTGGTGGCGGCCGTACTCCGTCGCGTGGACGGTCACCAGCCACGGGACGCCGGCGTCGCGGGCCAGCTTGCGGGCGGCGCCGGCGACCAGCCAGTCGTGCGAGTGGACGAGGTCGATCTCGAGCCGCTCGACCAGCTCCGCGCCCGCCGCGCGCATGTCGTCGTTCATGTGGTCGACCCACGAGATGAACGCGTCGAGGTCGTCCTTCGGGAAGTCGGGCTCGCGCACGCGGTGGACGATCACGCCATGCCGGTCTTCCTCGGCGCTGAGGTGCCCGCCGCCTCGTGTCAACACGTGGACCTCGTGCTCTTGCGCGACGAGCTGCTCGGCGAGCTTGCGCACGTGGCGCGCCAGGCCGCCCTCCACGATCGGCGGGTACTCCCAGGAGAGGATCAGGACGCGCGGCGGCACGGGAAGGGTCGCGGAGCCTATCGTTGCCGCTTCCATGCCTGTGCCGATCCTGCTCGACTGTGACCCAGGTCACGATGACGCCGTCGCGATCCTCCTCGCCGCGGGCGACGACGCCGTCGACCTGCGCGCCATCACCACCGTGGCGGGCAACTGCCCGCTCGACCTCGCGACCACGAACGCGCGCCGTGTCGCGGCGCTCGCCGGCCTCGACGTGCCGATCGCCGCCGGCGCCGACGGCCCGCGCGCCGGCGAGCTCGTCACCGCGCCCGACATCCACGGCGAGACCGGCCTCGACGGCCACGAGCTGACCGAGGAGGCGCCGCTCGATCCGCGGACGGCGCTCGAGCTGATGGTGGAGACGCTCGAGGCCGCGGACGAGCCGCTCACGCTCGTCCCGACCGGGCCGCTGACCAACGTCGCGGCGCTGCTCGAGGCCCGCCCGGACCTGCACGAGCGCATCCGCGAGGTCGTGATCATGGGCGGCTCGACCGGGCGCGGCAACACCACGCCGGCCGCCGAGTTCAACATCTGGGTCGACCCGAGTCCGCCGCGGTGGTGTTCGAGAGCGGCCTGCCGCTGACGATGATCGGGCTCAACCTGACCCACCAGGCGGGCGCGACGCGCGAGGTGCTCGAGCGCATCCAGGCGCTGCCGGGCGCGGCGGCCCGCGCGGTCGCGGACTGGATGGTCTTCTTCGGCTCCCGCTACGAGCGCGTCTTCGGCCGCTTCGCGCCGCCCGTGCACGATCCGTGCACCGTCGCGCTGCTGATCGACCCGGACGTGATGACGCTGACCGACACGTTCGTCGCCGTCGAGACCGAGGGCCGCTGGACGCGCGGGATGACCGTCGTCGACCTGCACGGCCGGCTCGGGCGCGAGCCGAACGCGCGCGTCGCGCTCGAGCTCGACGCCCCGCGCTTCTGGGACCTCGTGGTCGGCGCGCTCGAGCGCCTCGACTGAAGGGACCCTGAGGGGACAGGCCCTTTAGGAGCCACTCCTAGAAGCGACCTAAGGGGACAGGCCCTTCAAGAGCCACTCCTGGACCTCGCCGACGCGGTTGACGAACAGGGTCAGGTGGCCCTCGCCGTCGAGGACGCCGCCCTCCGCGCCGGCCACGTGATCGCGCAGCCAGCGGCCGTGGGCGCCGGGGACCATCTCGTCCTGCACGCCCTGCCAGATCAGGGTGGGCACGGAGACGGCGCCGACGTCGAAGCCCCACGGCTTCACGAACGCGAGGTCGTCGTCGATCCAGCCCTCCACCCCCTCCGCGAGGCCGGCCTGGATCATCGCCGTCAGGTGCTCGGCCAGCTCGCCGGTCAGGGCGGCGGCGTCGACGTCGCTGAGGAACGGCGCCATCGCCTCCCTGAGCTGCTCGGGCGAGACCGAGCGCAGCCCGGCGGCCTCCCCCTCGAGCAGCGGCGCGAGCGCCTCGCGGCCCTCGAACGCCTTGCCGAACTCCTCGACGTTGCCGTCGCCCATCCCGGTCACGAAGTCGAGGTCCGGCTGATCGCTCGGAGCGGCGCCGGCGATCGTCGCCGCGGCCGCGCAGCGCTCGGGCAGCAGCGCGGCGCAGGCGAGCGCATGCGGCCCGCCGCCCGACCAGCCGTAGGTGGCGAAGCGCTCGGCGCCGAGCGCGTCCAGCAGCGCGGCGACGTCGGCCGCCGCGTCGGCGACGCTGCGCCCCGGCTGCGGAGTCGAGCCGCCGTAGCCCGGCCGGCTGTAGGCCACGAGCCGCGCCCCGAGCCGCTGCGCCCCCTCGACCTCCGCGCGGAACAGGCGGCCCGAGCCCGGCGTGCCGTGCTGGCCGACCAGAAGCGGCCCGCCCGGGTCGCCGGCCTCGACGTAGCGCAGCGTCCGGCCGTCGCCCGCGGTCACCTCGCGCGTCGTCATGGCCCGCACCCTACGCCCCGGTGGGGGAGATGCTTCACCCCCAGGTGTGATGACCCACCCATGGCGCGCGATGACGATCGCGGTGCACGCATCGGCCAAGGAGGAGGGACGTCATGGGCATCACCGGAGACTGGGACCAGAGGATCACGCGGCGGACGCTGCTGAAGACCGGCGGATCGTACGCTGCGTCTGTGACCGTCATCGGCGCGCTCGGGACGCGGGCGTTCGCGGCGCCCCCCTTCTCCGAGAACCCGTTCTCGCTGGGCGTCGCGTCGGGCGACCCGTCGCCCGACGGCGTGGTGCTGTGGACCCGGCTGGCGCCCCAGCCGCTCGTCCCCGGCGGCGGTATGCCGAACGAGGTCTTCGGCGTGCGCTACGAGGTGGCCGAGGACGAGGGCTTCCAGGACATCATCCGCCGAGGCGCGATCGAGGCGACCCCCGACGAGGCGCACAGCGTGCGGGTGGAGCTCGAGGGCCTCGAGCCCGCCCACGAGTACTTCTACCGCTTCAAGTTCGGCCCGGAGGTCAGCCCGCCCGGCCGCACGCGGACCGCGCCGGCGCGCGACCACAAGCTCGAGCGGCTGACGTTCGCGTTCGTGTCGTGCCAGAACTACCCCGACGGCTACTTCACGCCCTACCAGGAGGTCGCGGAGTCCGACGAGATCCACGCCGTCGTGCACCTCGGCGACTACATCTACGAGGGCCCGTCGCAGACCTTCCGCAAGCACGAGCCGCTGCGCGAGATCTTCTCGCTCGACGACTACCGGATCCGCCACGGCCAGTACAAGACCGACGTGCACCTGCAGGCGGCGCACGCGGCCCACCCGTGGCTCATCACCTGGGACGACCACGAGTTCAAGAACAACTACGCCGACCTGGACTTCGACCCCGACGTCCCGCCCGAGGTCGCGATCGCCCGTCGCGCAGCCGCCTACCGGGCCTACTGGGAGCACATGCCGCTGCGCCGGTCGCGCAAGCCGGAGGGCGCGTCCTTCCAGCTCTACCGCCGCTTCCACTGGGGCGACCTCGTCACCTTCAACGTGCTCGACGGGCGCCAGTACCGCTCCGACCAGCCGGCCGCCTGCACCGTCGCCGAGCGCACGCCGAGCGGCTACTGCGCCTCCGCGCTCGAGCCCGGGCGCACCATGCTCGGCGCCGAGCAGCGCGACTGGCTGCTCGAGGAGCTCGCCACCACGACCGCGCGCTGGAACGTGCTCGCCCAGCAGACCGCGTTCGCGCCCTTCGACAACGACCCGAACACGACGCGGCGCGGCTTCGGCGCCGGCGACAACTGGGACGGCTACGTCGCCGAGCGCCAGCAACTGCTCGACTGGATGGTCGACAAGCGCACGCCGAACCCGATCGTGATCACGGGCGACTCGCACAACAACTGGGTCCGCAACGTGCCGCCCGACCACGTGAACTTCGACGCGCCGCCCGTGGCGACGGAGTTCATGGGCACGTCGATCTCCACGGGCGGGGACGAGGTGCCGTTCACCCGAGTCCCCGGCGCGGAGAACCCGCACATCCTGATCCGCAACAACAACCGCGGCTACGTGCGCTGCACGCTGACGCCGGAGCAGTGGACGAGCGAGTTCCGGAAGGTCGGCACGGTGCGCGAGCCCGTGCTCCCCGTGCACGCCGCTGGCGACCTTCGCCGTGCAGAACGGGCAGGCGGGCGCCCAGCGGATCGCCTAGCTCAGCCCGATCGCCTCAGGCGAGAGGTGAGCTTGGAGACCTCGGCCGAGACCTCGGACTCCTCGTCGGGCAGCCGCGTCCACTCCGAGGCGAACTCGGCGCCGAAGAGCAGCACCATCGCGGCGGCGTAGACGAACAGCAGCAGCGCCATCAGCGCGCCGAGCGAGCCGTAGAGCGCGCCGAAGTCGGCGAGGTGCTCGAAGTAGAGCTCGAGGCCCTCGCGCAGGATCGCGAGCAGCAGCACCGCGACGACGACGCCGGGCCAGACGTCCTTCGGGCGCTGGCGGTGCATCGGCAGCACGCAGTAGAGGAACAGGATCACCGCGCCGGTGAAGACGAACGGGAGCACGTCGCCGACGAAGTCGAGCAGCGCCGCGAGCGAGCCCGCCGCCCTCCTCGTCGTCGAGCACGTTCGCGGCCTTGCGGGTGGCGGTCACGGCGAGCGAGAGCGCGAGCACGATCGTGGCGCCGAGGACCAGCGCGAGGTCGAGCGCCTTGCGGCGCAGCAGCGGCGGGCGGTCGTGGATGTCCCACGCCTCGTTGATCGTGTGGCGCAGCGCGCCCATCACGCCCGAGCCGGCGACGATCAGCAGCAGCACGGAGAACGGCGCCGATGCTGCCGGCGCGCTCGAGCGCGTCGCTGACCGTCGCCTCGAGCCGCTCGCGGTCGTCCTCGGCCGACAGCGGGATGTTCTCGAACACGGTCTTGACGACCCGCTCGCGGACCTCGGCGTCGTCGAAGACGAGCCCGAACGCGGCCACCAGCAGCAGCGCGAGCGGGACGAAGGAGAGCATCGCGAAGAAGCCGACCTGCGCGCCGTCGCGGTGGATGCGGTCGTCGATCGACTCCAGCAGCGCGCGCCACGTCGTGAGCACGACGCGGTTCAGAGCATCGGCCCGCGCAGGCGTGGGTCATGTGCGCTCGAGCAGCGCGATGCCGTCGCGCAGCTCGACGCGCGGCGCCGCCGTCGTGCTCGCCGCCGCCGAGCACGTCGCGCCAGCGGCCCGGCGGGGAGCTCGACGCGGGTCGCCGTCGCCGCGGACCGCGGCCGCCGCGAGCACGTCGCCGCCGCGCAGGAACGCGACCGTCCGCGGGCCGGCGTCGAGCGGCTCGTAGGCGCCCGCGAACGCGGCCGGGCGGGTGCGGCGCAGGACGAGCGCGCGCACGATCAGCCACAGCTTGCGCGTCTCGTCCGTCGGGGCGGCGCCGCGGCGGACGCTCGTCGAGCGCTCGCCGGCGCGCGCTCCCAGTCGACCGGCCGGCGGTTGTCGGGGTCCACGAGCGAGAGCGAGAGCAGCTCGTCGCCCTGGTAGACGTCGGGCAGCCCGGGGACGGTGAGCTTGAGCAGCAGCTGCGCGAGCGCCGCGCGGTCGCCCGCGCGGGCGAGCTCGGCGGCGAACGGCTCGAAGTCGGCCAGGAACGCCTCGTGCTCGTAGAGCGCGGCGGCGAACGCCTGCACCGCCGGCCTCGTGCGCCTCGTCGGGCTCGATCCAGTTGGTCGTGCGCTTGGCCTCGCGCAGCGCCTTCTCCATGTAGGCCTGCAGCCGCTCGAGCTCGATCGGCCAGGCGCCGGCGAGCGTCTGGAAGATCAAGTAGCGCTCGACGTCGTCGATCCGGCCCGCCCCGACGAGGTCGCGCGGTGAGCTCGAGCCAGCGCCGCACGCGCGCCGCCCACGCGTCGGGCATCGTCGAGAGCGCGCCGATCCGCGCGCGCACGTCGCCCGAGCGCTTGGTGTCGTGCGTCTGGGTGACGAGCAGGTTGTGCGGGAAGCGCTCCGCGCGCTCCGCGTTGGCCGCGTGGAACTGCTCGATCGAGATCCCGAAGCGCCCCGGGTCGCCGCCGACGTCGTTGAGCGCGAGCAGCCGCACGTAGCGGTAGAAGGCGGTGTCCTCGACGCCCTTGGCCATGATCGGCGGCGTCGTCTGCTGGAAGCGCGTGACGAACGCGTCCCAGCCGCGCTCCTCGAGCCGCAGCACGCGGGCGAGCGACTCGGGCAGCCCGGCCTCCTCGATCGCCTCGCGGTCCTCGCCGGCCACGAGCCCGACCACGGCTCGACGTAGGTGCGGTAGACGGGCAGCGACGGCGAGCGCGCGCTCGAGCCCGCCGACCTCGCGCGGCGCCTCGCGGCGCAGGCGCTCGACCTCGGGCGCGAACGTCGTGCGCGCCTGCTCGAGCTTGGCCTCGTCGGCGTAGGCGCGCGAACGGCCGCGGGTCGCCCGAGACCTCCTCCCACAGCGCGGTCAGCGGCGCCTCGCCCGCCGGGTCGACGAACAGCGCCGCGACGTCGTTGAGGAACTCGTAGCCGACCGTGCCCTCGACGGGCCAGTCGCGCAGCTGCTCGCCGGGGTCGAGGATCTTCTCCACCCAGACGTGGCGCGCGCCGCCGTCGCGCAGCCGCCGCAGGTAGCCGGCCGGGTCGGCGAGCCCGTCCGGGATGGTCGATCCGCAGGCCGTCGACGGTGCCCTCGCGCACGAGCGCGAGCGCCAGCTTGTGGGTCTCGGCGAACACCGCCTCGTCCTCCTGGCGCACGGCGGCCAGGTGGTCGATGTCGAAGAAGCGCCGGTGGCGGCCGGTCTCCTCGTCGAGGTCGAAGAAGCGCCGCCGCAGGTCGGGGTCCGACCAGTAGCGGTTGGCGTCGTCGGTCGCCATGTGGTTGGGGACGATGTCGAGGATCAGCCCCATCCCGGCCTCGCGCACCGCGCGCGCCAGCGCCTCGAACTCGCGCTCGCCGCCGAGCTCGTCCGAGATCGAGGTCGGGTCGACGACGTCGTAGCCGTGCGTGGAGCCCTCGCGGGCCTGGAACGACGGCGGCAGGTAGAGGTGGCTGACGCCGAGGTCGCGCAGGTAGGGGACGAGCTCGCGCGCCTGCGCGAAGCCGAAGCCGCCGCCGAGCTGCAGCCGGTAGGTGGCGCGCAGCTCGGTCATGTCGCGGTGCGGCGCAGGAGCACGAGCGAGCGCGAGCTCAGCCGGACCGGTCTCGCCGGCGGCGTGGGTCGCGCCGCGGCTCGCCGTCCGTGCGCAGCTCGCAGGTCCACTGCGCGCCGAAGCGCTCGCGGCGGCAGCGTGAGCTCGGCGTCCTCGTGGCCGGCGTTGAACAGCAGCACGAAGGAGTCGTCGACGATCCGCTGCCCGCGCTCGTCGGGGGTGACGATCTCCTCGCCGTTGAGGAACATGCCGAGCTGGCGCGTGCCGCCGTCGTCCCAGTCGGCCTTGGTCATCCGGCGCCCGTCGGCGCCGGAACCACCACACGTCGGGCAGGCCGGAGCCCTCCTCGTCGGTGCCGTGCAGGAACTGGCGGCGGCGGAACACGGGGTGCTCGTGGCGCAGCGCGGATCAGCGTGCGCGTGAACTCGAGCAGCTCGCCGTCGCCCTCGACGGCCTCCCAGTCGAACCAGGAGATCTCGGAGTCCTGGCACCAGGCGTTGTTGTTGCCGCCCTGCGAGCGGCCGAACTCGTCGCCGCCGAGCAGCATCGGCGTGCCCTGGGTGAGCAGCAGCGTGGCGAGGAAGTTCCTCTGCTGGCGCGTGCGCAGCGCGTTGATCGCCGGGTCGTCGGTCGGCCCCTCGACGCCGCAGTTCCACGAGCGGTTGTCGTCCGTGCCGTCGCGGTTGTCCTCGAGGTTGGCCTCGTTGTGCTTGTCGTTGTAGGAGACGAGGTCGCGCAGCGTGAAGCCGTCGTGGGCGGTGATGAAGTTGATCGACGCGAACGGGTGCCGGCCGTCGGACTCGTAGAGGTCGCTCGAGCCGGTCAGGCGCGAGGCGAAGTCGGCGACGCTGGCCTGCCCGCGCCAGAAGTCGCGCATCACGTCGCGGTACATGCCGTTCCACTCCGACCAGCAGCACGGGGAAGTTGCCGACCTGGTAGCCGCCCGGGCCGACGTCCCACGGCTCGGCGATCAGCTTGACCTGGCTGAGGCACGGGGTCCTGGTGGATCGTGTCGAAGAACGCGCTCAGGCGGTCCACGTCGTAGAGCTCGCGCGCCAGCGCGCTCGCGAGGTCGAAGCGGAAGCCGTCGACGTGGCACTCGGTGACCCAGTAGCGCAGCGAGTCCATGATCAGCCGCAGCACGCTCGGGTGGACCGGGTTGAGCGAGTTGCCCGTGCCCGTGAAGTCCATGTAGTGGTGCTGGTCGTCGGGCATCAGCCGGTAGTAGCTGGCGTTGTCGACGCCCTTGAACGACAGCATCGGGCCGAGGTGGTTGCCCTCGGCGGTGTGGTTGTAGACCACGTCGAGGATCACCTCGATGCCCGCGCGGTGCAGCGCCTTGACCATGCCCTTGAACTCGCGCACCTCCTGCCCGCGGATGCCGGTGGCGGCGTAGTTGGAGAACGGCGCGAAGAAGCCGATCGTCGAGTAGCCCCAGTAGTTCGTCAGCCCGCGCTCGGCGAGGAAGGACTCGTCGGCGATGTGGTGGACCGGGCAGCAGCTCGACCGCGGTCACGCCGAGGTCCTTGAGGTACTCGAGCGCCGCGGGGTCGGCGAGGCCCGGCGTAGGTGCCGCGCAGGTCCTCGCGCACCTCCGGGATGGCGCTTCGTGAAGCCCTTCACGTGCGTCTCGTAGATGACCGTCTCGTGCAGCGGCGTGTTCGGCGGCCGGTCGTCCTCCCAGTCGAACTGCGTCGTCGATGACGACCGACTTGGGGATCGCGATCGCGGAGTCCTCGTCGTCCATCTCGAGGTCGGCCTCGTCGCCCGCGCCCGGCGTGCGGCACGTACGGCAGCACGTTGGCGCGGTTCCAGCGGACCTTGCCCTCGATCGACTTCGCGTACGGGTCGATCAGCAGCTTGTTCGGGTTGAAGCGGTGCCCGTTCGCGCGGGTCGTAGGGCCCGTGCACGCGGTAGCCGTAGCGCTGCCCGGGCCGGACGCCCGGCAGGTAGCCGTGCCAGTGGAACGCGGTGCGCTCGCAGAGCTCGACGCGCGTCTCGTTGTCCTCGTCGTCGAACAGGCACAGCTCGACGCGCTCGGCGTTCTCGGAGAAGAGCGAGAAGTTCGTCCCCTCGCCGTCCCACTGGGGGCCGAGCGGGAACGGCCGCCCGGGCCAGATCTCGGTCACCTGCAGCAGCGCTCCGGAGAGGGCGGGCAGGACCACGAAGCCGGGCTCGAGCGTGGCGTGGTGCGTGGTCAGCACGGTCTCGGCCGTGCCCTCCAGCGGGACGTGGACGTCGCGCTGGGAGAAGTTGGCGAGCAGCGTGAAGGGCCCGCGGCGGGCGCGCAGCCAGCCCGGCGTGCTCGTCGAAGTCGATCGCCGTCGACGTCGCCGTGCGGGAGCTCGGCGCGCGCGCGCAGCAGCGCGGCGTAGAGCTCGCGCAGGCCCTCGGGCTCGCCCTCGCGCGTGAGCTTGGAGGCGCGGAAGGTGGCCTCGTCCTGCGGGTCGGGCACCTCCTCGCCCTCGAACTCGGCGAAGGCGGCGAACTCGCGCCGGCGGCCCTCGCGCGTCGCGACCGCGATCTCCTCGTCGATGTGGTCGGAGAAGAACTGGAACGGGGCGCGCTCCCCGTGCTCCTCCCCCTGGAACAGCATCGGCGTGAACGGTGCCAGAAGCGTCATGAACGCGGCGAGCGGGCGCGCCTCGAGCGGCAGCCGGTCGCCGAGCGCGCGGTTGCCGACCTGGTCGTGGTTGGAGGAGAACACGACGAAGCGCTCCGGCGCGACGTCCTCGGCCGGCGCGCCGAAGCGGCGGCGGCGGAAGGTCGAGTACGTGCCGTCGTGGAAGTGCGGCCGGTGCAGCACCTTCGCCAGCGCGGCGAGCGTGCCGAACTCCTCGTAGTAGCCCTCGCGGTCGCCGGTCAGCAGCACGCGCAGGGCGTGGTGGAAGTCGTCGGCCCAGACGCCGTCGCAGCCCCACTCGGTCATGACCTTCGGGTCGTTCATGCCCGACTCGGCGATCACGACGCGCCCGCTCGTTCGCGGCGTGCACGCGGCGCGTGATGGCGGCGACCAGGTGCTCGGGGTTGGAGTCGAGGATCGAGTGGATCGCGTCGAGCCGCAGCCCGTCGAGGTGGAAGTCGCGGATCCACTGCTCCGCGCTCTGCAGCACCCACTCGCGCACGGCGTCGGAGTCCGCGTCGTCGTAGTTCATCGCGCGGCCCCACGGCGTCTCGTAGTGCGAGGTGAAGTAGGGGCCGAAGCACTCCAGGCCCTGCGTGCCCGGAGGCGCCGACGTGGTTGTAGACGACGTCGAGCAGCACGGCGAGCCCCTCGCCGTGGGCGGCGTCGACGAACCGCTGCAGGCCCTCCGGCCCGCCGTAGGGATCGTGCGCGGCGCTGATGTAGACGCCGTCGTAGCCCCAGCCGTGGCGCCCGGGGAACGCCGCCAGCGGCATCAGCTCGATCGTCGTGACGCCCAGCTCGCGCAGGCCGCGCAGGTACGGGATCGCCGCGTCGAACGTCCCCTCGTCGGTGAACGTGCCGACGTGCAGCTCGTAGAGCACGCTGTCGCGCAGCGCCGGCGCCTCGAAGCCCTCGTCGGTCCACGCGAAGGCGCCCGTGTCGAGCAGCCGCGAGCGCCCGCGCAGGCCGTGCGGCTGCCAGCGCGTGGCGGGGTCGGGGAACTCGATCCCTTCGACGACGTAGGCGTAGTCCTCGCCCGGGCGTGCCTCGACTGTCGCCTCCAGCACGCCGAAGCCCGCGTCCTCGAGCTCGTGCTCGCGATCGCCCACGCGCAGCGAGACGCGCTCGCGGCTCGGCGCCCAGAGGCGGAACTCCGCGCGGCCGTCGCCGGTCGGGAAGGCGCCGAGGCGGCGCTCGAAGGGGTAGGGGGCCTGACATCTCGCTCGTGGTTATCCGTAGCAGCGTCCCGCCGAAACCCCGGGCGGGGCCACGTGTTGAGGGAGCGCGATGCGCCTGATCCTCGTCCTATGCCTCGTTCTCGCCGTGCCCGCTTCCGTGGCGCTGGCGGCCGCCCCCTCCGCCACCACGGGTTCCGCGTCCGGCGTCACGCGCACGGGCGCGACCCTCAACGGCACCGTCGACCCCAACGGCACGGCCACGAGCTGGCACTTCGAGTACGGCACGACGACGGCATACGGCCTCCAGTCGGCGGGCGGCGACGCAGGCGCCGGCGACGACCCCGTGCCCGTCTCGACGGCGGTGCAGGGTCTCAGCGCGGGCACGACGTACCACTACCGGGTCGTCGCTGCGAACGCCGACGGCACCGTCACGGGCGCCGACCGCACGTTCCGCACGCCCTCCGGGCCGGCCCTGCCCGGCATCTCCTCGACGGTCGCGCGCGAGGTCAGGCACCAGCAGCGCCTCCCTGCGCAGCCGCATCGACCCCAACCGCGGGGCGACGAGCTACCACTTCGAGTACGGGCTCTCGACCTCCTACGGCCGGCGCACGCCCGAGCGGCAGATCGGGGCGGGCGACTCGCGCGTGTCCGTGGCCGACACGATCGAGGGCCTGGCGGCCTACCGCCGCTACCACTTCCGCGTCGTGGCCACCAACGAGGCGGGGCGCAGCGCGAGCGGCGACCGCACGTTCACGACGCAGCGCCGGCCGACGGCCGTCTCGCTGCAGCTCGCCGCCCCGCGCACGATCTGGGGCGAGGGGATCGAGGTGTTCGGCAAGGTCACGGGCGGCGGCGTGAGCGCGATCCCGGTCGCGCTCGAGCGCCAGGACTTCCCGTTCGCCGGCCCGTTCTCGTCGATCGGCGCGCCCGCGACGCTGCGCGCCGGCCGCGACGGAAGCTTCCGCTTCTACGTGCCGACGCTGTTCTCCGCGACCCGGCTGCGCGCGGTCACGCGCACGGCGGTCGTCGTGGCCAGCCCGGCGGTGACGGCCAACGTCGCCGTGAAGGTCGGCGCCACCGTGCGGCGCGCGACGCGGCGCGCCGTGCGGATCCGCGGCTCCGTCGTGCCCGCGGTGCCGCGCGGGCGCGCCGTGCTGCAGCGCCTGACCCGCCGCGGCAGCTGGGTCTTCGTGCGCGGCACGCGCCCGCGCGCGGCCGGGAGCAACCGCTCGCGCTACGGCTTCAAGGTCCGCAAGCGGCGCGGCGAGCGGACCTACCGCGTGCGCGTGATCGCGCGCGACGGCGGCGCGCACGTGCCGGGCACGAGCCGGGCCGTGCGGGTGCCGGGGCTCAAGCGGCGCTGAGCGTCACGCTGCGCTGAGCGCCGGCTCGGGCCGGCCGAAGTGGAAGCCCTGCGCGAGCGGGCAGCCCATGCCGCGCAGCAGCTCCGCCTGGGCCTCGTGCTCGACACCCTCGGCGACCACCTCCATGCCCAGCGCCGCGCACATGAAGACGACCGCGCCGACGATCGCCGCCTCCGGGCGGCCGGGCTCCATGTTGGCCACGAAGGAGCGGTCGATCTTGACCATGTCGACGGGCAGGTCGCGCAGGTGCTGCAGCGACGAGTAGCCCGTCCCGAAGTCGTCGAGCACGAGCCGCACGCCGAGCTCCTTGAGCGCGCTCACGTTGCGCGTGGTCGACTGCGAGACCTCCAGCAGCGAGGTCTCCGTGACCTCCAGCGACAGCGCGGAGGGCGGCAGGCCGCTGGCCTCGAGCGCCTTGGCGACGATGCCCGGCAGGCCCGGCTCGGCCACCTGGCGCGGTGACAGGTTCACCGAGGTCCAGCCGGGCCCGGCGGCCGCGGCGGCGCACGCCTGGTCGATCACCCACGAGCCGATCGGGACGATCAGCCCGGACTCCTCGGCGACCGAGATGAACTCGGCGGGGGCCAGCGACGCCGCGCCGCCGCGCCGCCAGCGCAGCAGGGCCTCGCGGCCGACGCTCGCGCCGTCGCCGAGCGCGACGATCGGCTGGAAGACGAGATCGAGCTCGCGGCGGTCGAGCGCGTGCTCGAGGTCGGCCTCGGTGCGCACGCGCGCGACCGCGCTGCGGCGCAGCCGCTCGTCGAAGATCTCGACGTTGCCGCGGCCGGCCTCCTTGGCGCGGTAGGCGGCCGAGTCGGCGTTGGAGACGAGGCCGTCGGCGTCGGTGTCGGCGCCGCTGCCGAGCGCGATCCCGACGCTGGCCGAGATCCGGTGCTGGGTGCCGGAGACCTCGAGCGGCTCCTGCACCGCGGCGGCGACGCGCCAGCCGAGCCCGAGCGCGACGCGCTCGTCGACGTCCTCGCAGACGACCAGGAACTCGTCGCCGCCGAGGCGCGCGACGGTGTCGGCCGGGCGCACGGCGGCCGGCGAGCCGGCGCGCGAGCGCGACCAGCACGGCGTCGCCGGCCGAGTGCCCGTAGAGGTCGTTGACGCGCTTGAAGTCGTCGACGTCGACGTAGAGCACGGCGGCGTGCGAGCCCGAGCGCTCGGCGTGGGCGAGCGCGTGCTCGAGCCGGTCGCGGCAGAGCGCGCGGTTGGCCAGCCGCGTCAGCGGGTCGTGCAGCGCCTGGTGGCGGATGCGCTGCTCCGAGCGCATGCGGGCGTAGGCGGTGGCGAGCACGTTGGCGACGGCGACGAGGAACGAGCGCTGCTCCTCGGGCGCCGACGCGCCGTAGGCGGTGATCGCGCCGAACACCTCCTCGCCGGTGCGGATCGCGACGCTCCAGCCGCCCTCGACGGCGACCGGCGCCTGCCCGCGCATGGCGGCGACCGCGCCGGCGCGGGCGTCCGGCGGGTCCTCGCGGCCGCCCCAGGCGGCGAGCACGACCGGGTCTCCCCCGGCCGCCGCCGGCTCCACGATCAGCACGCGCTCGGCGCTGAGCGCCATCCCGACGCGCTCGGCCGCCTCGCGGGCGAGGTCCGCCGGCGCGACGCCGCGCAGCGCGCGCTCGCCGAGCGCCGCGACCGCGGCCTGCTCCTCGGACTGGCGGCGCAGCCGCCGCTCGGCCTCGAGCCGCTCCGTGATGTCGCGCCCGACGGCGAGCAGCATCGGGCCCGACTCGTCGTGGACGATGCCCCAGCTCATCTCGCCGATGAACTCGGTGCCGTCGCGGCGCAGGCCGTAGGCGCGCGCGGAGAAGCGCAGCGGGTGCTCGAGCTGGAAGTACAGCGCGGAGTTGCGCTCGTAGCGCTCGCGCACGCGCTCGGGCCACAGCATCGAGATCGGCTTGCCGAGCAGCTCGGCCTCCGGGTAGCCGAACAGCTCCTCGGCGAGCGTGTTGACGAACACGATCGAGCCGTCGCGGCGCGCCCCGACGATCGCATCGGGGAGCCCCTCGAGCAACCCCCGCATCGCTGCCTCGCTCTTCTCTGTCATTCGGCCCTCCGCCAGGGGCGGAGGGGTCAGCCTACGGGCGCGGCGACGGCTTCGCCAGTGCCTGCTCCTCCGGCACGAGCCAGAGCGTGCCCAGCGGGGGCAGCGTGACCTCGGCCGAGTACGGCTGCGAGTGCCAGCCCATCGGCTCCGCGGTCACGCCGCCGAGGTTGCCCACGTCGGAGCCGCCGTAGTACGTCGAGTCGGTGTTGAGCGCCTCGACCCACTTGCCCGAGCGCGGGAAGCCGATCCGGTAGTCGTGGCGCGGAACCGGCGAGAGGTTGGAGACGAAGACGATCACCCGCTCGGAGTCCTTCGAGCGGCGTGCGAACGCGAACACGTTGTCCTCCGCCGCGTTGGCCTCGATCCACCAGAAGCCCGTGTCGTCGAAGTCCATCTCCCACAGCGCCGGCTCGTCGCGGTAGCGGAAGTTGAGGTCGCGCACGAGCGCCTGGATGCCGGCGTGCTCGGGGTTCTCGAGCAGGTGCCAGTCGAGCGAGCGCTCGTGGCTCCACTCCGCCTCCTGGGCGAACTCCTGGCCCATGAACAGCAGCTTCTTGCCGGGGTGCGCCCACATGTAGGCGTACAGCGAGCGCAGGTTGGCGCGCTTCTGCCAGCGGTCGCCCGGCATCTTGGTCAGCAGGGAGCCCTTGCCGTGCACGACCTCGTCGTGGCTGAGCGGCAGGATGAAGTTCTCCGTGAACGCGTAGACGAGCGAGAACGTCAGCTCGTGGTGGTGCCAGCGGCGGTACACGGGGTCCTGCTGGAAGTACGCCAGCGTGTCGTGCATCCAGCCCATGTTCCACTTGAAGCCGAAGCCGAGCCCGCCGAGGTAGGTCGGGCGCGAGACGCCCGGCCACGCGGTCGACTCCTCCGCGGCGGAGACGATCCCGGGCTCGCGGCCGTGCGTGACCTCGTTGAACTCCTTGAGCATCGCGACGGCGTCGAGGTCCTCGCGGCCGCCGTGCTCGTTGGGCACCCACTCGCCCGCCTCGCGCGAGTAGTCGAGGTAGAGCATCGAGGCGACGGCGTCGACGCGGATGCCGTCGGCGTGGTACTCGCGCAGCCAGAAGAGGGCGTTGGAGACGAGGAAGTTGCGGACCTCGCTGCGCCCGTAGTTGAAGATCAGCGTGCCCCAGTCGGGGTGGGCGCCGCGGCGCGGGTCGGCGTGCTCGTAGAGCGCGGTGCCGTCGAAGCGCGCGAGCGCGAAGTCGTCGCGCGGGAAGTGCGCGGGGACCCAGTCGAGGATCACGCCGAGGCCGTGCCCGTGCAGGCGGTCGACGAACTCCTTGAGGTCGTCGGGGGAGCCGAAGCGCGGCGTGGGGGCGAAGTAGCCCGTCACCTGGTAGCCCCACGAGCCCGTGAACGGATGCGCCATCACCGGCATCAGCTCGATGTGCGTGAAGCCCATGTCGCGCGCGTAGGCGGCGAGCTCGTCGGCGAGCTCGAGGTAGGTCAGCGAGCGGTTGTCCTCGAGCGGGTTCAGCCGCCAGGAGCCGAGGTGGACCTCGTAGATCGAGATCGGGCCCTCCAGCGCGTCGCTCTCGCGGCGCGAGCGCAGCCACTCCTCGTCGGCCCACTCGTGCGTGGGCTCGTGGACGACGGACGCGGTCTTGGGCGGGACCTCGGACTCGAAGGCCATCGGGTCGGCCTTCAGGCGGATCTCGCCGTCCTGGGCGAGGATCTCGAACTTGTAGCGGTTGCCCGCCCCGACGCCGGGGAGGAACAGCTCCCAGATGCCGCTCGCGCCGAGCGCGCGCATCGGGTGCGCGCGGCCGTCCCAGTAGTTGAAGTCGCCGACGACGGAGACCGACTTCGCGGACGGGGCCCAGACGGCGAACGAGGTGCCGCGCACGCCCGTCGAGCTCGCGCACGTGCGCGCCGAGCCGCTCCCACAGCTCCTCGTGGCGGCCCTCGCCGACCAGGTGCAGGTCGAGCTCGCCGATCGTGGGCAGGAAGCGGTAGGGGTCCTCGGCGGTGACCTTGTCGCCGCCATAGTCGACCTCGTAGCGGTACGAGAGCGGCAGCGACGCCTTCGCGATGCGGCCCTCGAAGACGCCCGCGGGGTGGATCTGCTCCAGCGGGACGGGCTTGGCCCCGTCGGTGACGACGGAGACGGAGGCGGCGGCGGGACGCCACGCGCGGATCACCGCGCCGTCGCCGTCCGGGTGGGCTCCGAGGTAGGCGTGGGGCTGCGAGTGCTCGCGAGCGTTCAGGCGATCGGCATCGGTCACTCAGGGGTCATATCCGATCGGGCCCGGACTTAACGTCCAGCCCCGATGGACCTGACGCCGGTGTCCCGGTAGGTTGCGCGCCAGTGGGGACCCGCATCGAGCTCTGTGGACAGCTCGCGGTAGAGATAGAGGGATCGCGTATCGAAGGCTCGCTGCGCGGGCGGCAAGGTCGCCTCCTGCTCGCCTACCTCGTGCTCAACCGCCATCGTCCGGTGCGGCGGGACGAGCTCGTGGAGGCGGTGTGGTCCGACGGCGGCCCGCCCGAGGGCGCGCCGGCGCGCGGAGACGGCCGGCGCGCGGGTGCTCTCGGCGCGCGGGTCCGACCTCGAGCGCGAGTTCCCGTTCGGCGTGGTGCGCCAGTTGCTGGAGGGCCTGCTGCTCGACCCGGACGTGGCCGAGCGGGCGTTCGCGGGCGCCGCCGCGCCGGCGCGGGCGGTGTTCGAGCGGCTCGACGCGCTCGGCGAGGGCGGCTCGGACTTCGCGGCCCTGCACGGGCTCTACTGGGTCGCGCTCAACCTCGCGGCCGACCGCCCGCTCGTGCTCAGCGTCGACGACGTGCACTGGGCCGACCGCCCGTCGCTGCGCTACCTCGCCTACCTCGCGCGCAAAGGTCGCCGCCACCTACGTGACGGAGGGCGCCAAGCGCCTCACCTACCGCAGGGGCGGGCGGTGTCTGATTCTGACGGCCAAGCGGCTGGCGAAGCTCCGCTACGGCTCCGTGGACCTGTGGGGGAACGCGGAAGCCGCACGGAAGGCGCCGCGCCCGCGGCGCTGGGCGACCGCGCGCCGCCCGGGGTTCTTGGAGTGGCCCCGGGCGGCCGCGCTCATACTGCGGCCTGGCCTTCGGCGGGCTCGGACGCGACGGCGGACTCCTCGGGCGCGATCGGCACGACCTCCGCGAACAGCGCGCGGTGGAGGACGGCGCCGATGAGCGCGCCCACCAGCGGCGCGACGATGAACAGCCAGAGCTGCTCGAGCGCCCAGCCGCCGACGAACAGGGCCGGGCCGATGCTGCGGGCCGGATTGACCGAGGTGTTGGTGATCGGGATCCCCACGAGGTGGATCAGCGTCAGCACCAGGCCGATCGGGATCCCCGCGAACGCGACGGTGGCGATCCGGTCCGTCGCCGCGAGCACGGTGAACACGAGGAAGGCCGTGAGCACGACCTCGGCCACGAACGCGGCGCCCACGCCATAGCCCTCGGGCGAGTGGTCGCCGTAGCCGTTGGCGCCGAACCCCTCGACGCCGGCGTCGTACCCGCCTTCGCGAGCCTTGGCGATCACCAGCAGCAGCGCCGCGGCGATGACCGCGCCGAGCACCTGCGCCGCCCAGTATCGGGCTGCCTCCGGAAGCGTGATCCTGCGCGAGACGAACAGCCCGAGCGTCACGGCGGGGTTGATGTGGCAGCCCGACACGGGCCCGATGCCGTAGGCCATCGCCAGCAGCGCCAGGCCGAACGCGAACGCCACCCCGAGGTTGCCTACCGCCTCGCCCGCGATCACCGCGGTCCCGACGCCGCCGAACACCAGGACGAACGTCCCGACGCACTCCGCCCCTGCTCGCCGTAGCGGCATCTCAATCGTCCTTCCGGTTCGTGGACCCGGTCGCGACAGGGTGCTGTGCCGGGGTCGGCCCTGTCAACACCTGCAAGGCGCTAGCCGAAGCGGTAGCTCGTCTGCGCGTGCGGCTCCTTCGCGAACGCGAGCACCTTGGAGGGCTCGACCCGGTAGACGTGGCCGGGGTCCTCGCCCTGACCGCCGAAGGCGTCGCCCGCCACGTCGAAGTGCCAGACGTCGCCGTACTTGGCCTCGATGGCGTCGGCGATCCGCTGCAGCTCCGCGGTGTCGGTGATCCGGACGGCCTCGCCCTCGACGACGACGTCGAGCCCCGCGGCCCACGTGTTGGTGCCGGTCGTGAGCGCGACCTTGCGCGAGTGCTCGAGGTTGCGGAACTTCTGCTCGCCGGTGCCGGTGACGAAGTGCACTGCTCCGTCGTGATGAACGCCGATCAACGGGGTCACGTGCGGGCGTCCGTCGGCACGCACGGTCGTGAGCCAGTACAGCTCGGCGTGCTCGAGCACCGCTCGCGTCTCCTCCCACGGAGTCGCCTCCGCCGCCGGGTCGCTGAAGCGGCCGTCGAACCTGGTGACGGGCTCGCTCATGACTGCCGCTCGATCCACGCGAGGATCGCCTTCGACTGCGTGAGGACCGTCCCGTCGGGGAGCTTGAGCGCCGGCAGCTTGTCGTCGCCCGTCGCAGCGCGCAGGTCGTCGCGCGAGCCGCGGCGCAGGAAGGGGATGGGGCTGCCGTGGGCGGCGATCACCTTCTCGTACGAGACGTCCTTCGCGCGCAGGGCCTCCTGCACCCGGCGGCACGGATGGATCTTCGGGCCGCCGTCGTCCCCGTGGCAGACATAGAGCGTCGGGGTGTCGGTTGGCTGTTCCATGCCACTGAGACTGCCGGGCGGCCGGGAACTCATCGACAGCACTTTCGGAGAAGACAGCCGCGATGAGTTCCGGCACCCTGCGTGGTCATATGACGATGAACCAGAACGGAGCAGGACCGGCCGCCGTCGAGGCGCGCGGCCTGGTCAAGACCTACGACGAGGTCGAGGCGGTGCGCGGCGTCGACCTGCGGGTGGAGTCCGGCGAGGTGTTCGGGTTCCTGGGGCCCAACGGCGCCGGCAAGTCGACGACCGTGAAGATGCTCACCACGCTGCTGACGATCACCTCGGGCAGCGCGGCGGTGGCCGGCATCGACGTCGCCGGCGACCCCGACGCGGTGCGGCGGCGGATCGGCGTGGCGCTGCAGGAGGCGGGGCTCGACCCGCGCCAGAACGGGCGCGAGCTGCTGATCCTGCAGGCGCGGCTGTTCGGGATGACGACGGCCGAGGCGGCCGAGCGCGCGAAGGAGCTGCTGGCGCTCGTCGAGCTCGAGGACGCGGCCGACCGCCGGATCAAGACCTACTCGGGCGGCATGAAGCGGCGGCTCGACCTCGCCTCCGCGCTCGTGCACCAGCCCGACGTGCTGTTCCTCGACGAGCCGACCACCGGCCTGGACCCCTCGAGCCGGCTCACGGTCTGGGAGGAGGTGCGGCGGATCAACGAGCGCGGGACGACCGTGTTCCTGACCACGCAGTACCTCGAGGAGGCCGACGCCCTGTGCGACCGGCTCGCGATCATCGACGGCGGGCGGATCGTGCGCGAGGGCACGCCGGCCAGCCTGAAGGCCGAGCTGCGCGAGCGCCTCGGCCTCGACGGCGACCCCTCGCTCGACGACGTGTTCCTCGACGCGACCGGCCGCTCGCGCAGCCGCGCCGCCGGCGACGTGCAGGAGGTGACGGCATGAGCGAGGCCTTGGTGCTCGGGCAGCGCGCGCTGCGCGAGGGGTGGCGGACGCCGGAGGCGCTGCTGCCGACGCTGTTCATCCCGCTGTTCTTCCTGGTCGTCAACGTCGGCCAGGCCGCGAAGATCTTCCCGTCGGCCTCGACGGAGTTCCTGCACGGGCAGGGCTACGGCGCCTTCCAGCTGCCGGCCTCGCTGCTGCTGGCCGGCTCCTTCGGCACCGCGGCGCTGTTCCTGGTCGAGGAGATCGAGGGCGGCTACTTCGACAAGCTGCGCGCGACCCCGGTGTCGCGCTCGGCGATCGTGCTCGGGCGGCTGTTCGCCGAGGGCGCGAAGGCGCTGCTGATCGCGGTGGCGCTCGTGGTCGCTCGGCCTGATCTTCGGCATCACGATCGCCAGCGGCGTGCTCGGCTTCGTGCTGCTCGTCGGCCTGACCGCGCTGTGGTCGGTCGTGTTCGTCGGCTTCATGCAGCTCGTGGCGCTCAAGACGCGCAGCGCGGCGGCGACCAACTCCGCCGGCCTCGTGTTCTTCCCGCTGCTGTTCCTGACGCCGAACTTCGTGCCGCGCGACATGCTCACGCGGCCGATGGAGATCGCGGCGACGCTGAACCCCGTCACCTACGTGATGGAGTCGCTGCGCTCGCTCGTGCTGCAGGACCTCCACTGGGCCTCGATCTGGCCCGGCTTCCTCGTCGTGGCGCTCGCCGGCGCGGCGATGCTCGCGCTCAACGTGCGGATGATCAACCGCTACGACTGAGGCCCGGCTCAGGGCCGGGCGCGGTAGGCCAGGTGGACGACGCCGTTGCCGAAGCGGCGCTCGTCCACCAGCTCGAGGTCGAGCCGGACGCCGCCGGGCAGCGCGGGATTGCCGCCTCCGACGATCACGGGCGAGACGAGCAGGTGCACTCGGTCGACCAGGCCAGCGGCGAAGGCCTCGGCCGCCAGCCGCGGGCCGCCGATCGCGAGGTCGCTCGCGGCGGTGCGCTTGAGCTCGAGCACGGCCTCCGGGTCGAAGCGGCGCTCGATCCGGGTGCGCGCGCTGGAGACCTCCGCGAGCGTGCTCGAGTAGACGATCTTCTCCGCCGCGCGCCAGATCTCCGCGTAGTCGCGCATGTGCGGGTCCGGGTCGTCCATCGTCTCCCAGGCCACGAGCACCTCGTACATGCGGCGCCCGTAGAGGTGCGTGCCGACCGGCCGCTCGAGGTCGTTGACGAACGCATGGACCTCGGGGTCCGGGGCGGACCAGTCCCAGTTTCCCTGCTCGTCGGCGACGTAGCCGTCGAGCGAGGTGATGGCGGCGTAGATGAGCTCTGGCACGGTGGATCAGTATCCCGGGTAGCGGGCGAGGAACGCGAGCCGTTCGCCGGCTCGGCGACCGTGTAGACCCGCCCGTCGCGCAGCGCGGCGAGGCACGTGTTGCCGGGCGCCCGGCGCCGGCGGAGACCCTCGACGTGCACGAGCCAGCCGTCCCCGACGATCGCGCCGCCGTCGCGGCCGTGGGCGGGCAGGTTGCCCGTCACGCCCCGCGGCCCGAGGCGGGAGCGGATCTCCTCGAGCGACCAGAACTCGACCGGCGCGCCGAGCGCGTCGCCGACGGCGCCGGCCAGCAGGCAGCCGCGGATCCGGTCGCGGGCCGTCACCCGGGCCAGACGTACGGCGTGGTCGTCGTGAGCGTCGCGAACCCGAGCCGCTCGAACAGCGGCCGGCTGGTCTCCAGCGCGTCGGCCTGCAGGTAGCGGTAGCCGCGCTCGCGCGCGATCGCCGCGCGGCGGGCGACGAGCGCGCGGAAGATCCCGCGGCCCCGGTGTGAGGCCAAGGTCGAGTCGCCGTAGAGGCCGGCGAACGAGGCATCGGGGAAGAGCTCGATGCGGGCCGCCGCGACGGGCCGCTCGCCGTCGTAGGCGACGACGGGCACGACGCTGCCGTGCTCCAGCCCGTCCAGCACCGCGGCGCCGAGCGCGCGGTGGCTGCCGCCGAAGACGGCGTCGTGGACCGCGACCATGTCGTCCACGCCCGCGGCGCCGACGGTGCGCAGCTCGATGCCGGGCGGTGGCGGGTGGTCGAGCGCGACGGCCTCGAGGTCGGCGACCATCAGCGTCTCGGGCTCCTCGGGCTCCAGGCCGGCCGCGAGCAGGCGCAGCGGCAGGTCGGGCGGCGCGTCGTGGCCGTGGTGCTTCCACTCCCACCGGCCGGGGAGGCGCTCGATCTGGGCGGCGATCGCGGCGTCGGGGTCGCGGCCGCTCAGGTCGGCGTAGGTGACGCCGCTCCAGCCCGTGGCGGAGACCACGCGGACGACGCCGTCGGCGTGCTCGACGACGTCGCCGGGGCCGTCGGGGACGGGCCGCCTGCGGACCTGCTCGTCGTAGGCGGCCAGCAGCTCAGGAACGGACGCGCTGGTGCTGCGCTTCACCGAGCCAGATCCCGATCAGCGGGGCCGTGGTGGCGAGCGAGGCGATGAGGAGGATCGTCATGGTCATGCTCCCCTGAACGCCGGACCCGCACGACTTATTCCCGGCTCAGCGGCCGTTGAAGGAGAAGTGCATGTAGTCCTTCGTGTCGCCCGCCCACGCGCCGCCCCAGCCCCAGCCGGCGTTCGCGAACGCCCGCACGGTGCGGCCGCCGATCATGCCGGGGCGCTGGCGGCTGCGGTCGCGGTAGGACTGCGCCGTCGGGTCGTCGCTCTGGCCGCAGCCGACGTAGGGGTTCTCGCGCGGGTTGATGTCGATCGCGAGCCCGTAGGCGTGGTTGGACCACGTCCCCGTCCGCTTGCCGCCCGTGCACGGCGAGGGCACCGCCTGGCGGCACTCGAACGACGCCGTCACGTCGTTGGGCCGCTGGCGCTTGGGGCCGTAGAAGTCCTCGAAGCGCATGTGGCGGATCGGGAAGCGGTTGCGGTACATCGTGCGGAACGCGCTCGACAGCGGGCCGGTCGCGCGCTTGTTGACCACGAGCTGGCCCTGGTGGGTCTCCCCGTCGTAGCCGAGGTGGCTGACGGTCAGCAGCCGCAGGTCGCCGAGGCCGACCGGGCATCCCTTCTTCCAGAACCCGCGCTGCTCGAGCTGGCTCTTCATCGTCTGCGGGAGCGGCTTCGCCGACCACTGGAACGGCGCCAGCGCCACGAGCATCGCGGAGAACGCGAAGTAGCGGACCATCGCCGCAGGTTAACCACCGCTGGCGCACCGGCGCGCTTGCCGGTACCGTCGGCCCACCGTGTCGGCGCTGGCTCTCGAGCTGGAGCAGGAACCGCGCGCCGTTCTCCGCGCGCCGGAGGAGCCCGCGCTCGCTCCGGTGGTGCAGATGCCGGGCTGCAGCTCGTGCGACCAGCTCGCCGCGCTGCCGCCGACGCTGCGCGCGGGTGCGCTGACCGCGATGCAGCGCGGCGAGGGCAACGCCGCCGTGTCCCGGCTGCTGTCGCGCGCCGCGGAGCTGCCGCAGCCCGAGCCCGAGCGCGCGGGCGAGCGCTGCAAGTGCGGCGGGCTCATCGGCGCGGACGGGCTGTGCGACAAGTGCCGCGGCGAGCGGCAGGCGGGCCTCGCGGAGGCGGCCTCGGGCGACGGCGCCATCGCGCGGATGCTGGCGGCCGACCTCGCCGCGCGTGATGCGAGCCCGCCCACCCCGACGCTGCTGCGCCAGGACGCGCCCGACGGCGGCATCGACGCCTCGGCCGGAGCGGGGGCCTGCTCGACGCGCTGCGGCGACATCCCGGCCGCATGCCCGCCGGACTTCTGCTGCCCGTTCCCGCTCGGGACGGCGACGCTGATCCGCGAGCAGATCCGGCTGCCGTTCCTGGCCGCGATCGGGTCGCAGGTGACGCCGTCCGTCGTCCCCGTGTGGCTGACGTGGTTCAACGGCGGCGCGGGCATGCAGAACTTCAGCGGCCGCTTCGGCGCCGACTTCAGCGCCGACCCGACGACGCTGCGGATCGCGCCGATGCTCGCGGCGGACGTGCAGGCGAGCCTCGACCCCGCGCAGGTGCAGGCGCTCGCGGCGAGCGCGACGCCGGGCGCGCCGGTGTCGCTGCTGCCCGCGCTCCCCGCCGCCTTCGCGGCCGAGCGGACGGCGCAGATGGAGGGCGGCGACCGGCTGCTGGACTTCACCACGATCGGGACGGCGCCGGGGAACCTCGCGGGCGGCGTCGGCAAGGACCAGACGACCTGCTCGGTGGGCGCGACCCCGAGCCCCGCGGACGACGCCCGGGTCTTCGTCGATGTTCAGGCCACGCTGATCCGCAACCCGAACGGCTCGATCACCGTCACGCCGACGCTGCAGCTGCGCGTGATCGACACGGTCGACCTCTGTCCCGGCAACTGCGGCAGCGGCCCCGCCGACGCCCTCATCAACGAGCAGATCGCGACGATCCCGATGTCGCGGCTGGAGGCCAGCGGCGTGTCCGGCGACGTGCCGTTCACGGTCGACTTCGCGGTCGCGCAGGCCGCCTTCACCGTGCCCCCGCCCGCCCCACCGGTTCCGCAGCACGTGATCGTCTCCGCCAGCACGCTGTTCGACTACGGCTCACACGACCTGCGCTCGGGCGGCGAGGACGCGCTCGCGGCCGAGCTCGGCGACCGGCCCACGCAGGCCGACCTCACGCAGCCGTTCATCGTCGAGGGCCACACGGACTCCAAGGGCTCGGAGGAGTTCAACCAGGGCCTCTCCGACCGCCGCGCCGCGACGGTCGTCGACGTGCTCGAGCGCCGCTACCCCAACGTCGCCGGCCACCTCGCCCCGACCGGCTTCGGCGAGACCCGCCCGATCGCGCCGAACGAGATCGGCGGCGTCGACAACCCCACGGGCCGCGCCCAGAACCGCCGCGTCGAGCTGCGCTTCTCCGCGCCGCCGCCGACCTAGAGCTCCGACTCGAGCAGGCGGACGATTCCGGCGACGGGGATCGCCACCCAGTCGGGGCGGTTGTTGAGCTCGTAGCGCAGCTCGTAGACGACCTTCTCGAGCTCGAAGACGGTCAGGAGCTGCTCCGTCGCCTGCTGGCCCGGCGGCAGCAGCGACGGCTCGGCCGTCTCGCGGTAGCCATCGAGGTACGCCTCGCGGGCCCGGTCCTCCCAGTCCTCGGGCGCGTCGACCCCGCGCAGGATCGCCGAGCCCGCGGCCGCGTAGGAGAACGAGCGCAGCATCCCGGCCACGTCGCGCAGCGGGGAGCGCTTGAGCCGCCGCTCGGGCAGCGAGCGCGCCGGCTCGCCCTCGAAGTCGAGGATCGCCCAGCCGCGGTCGGGCGTGAGCATCGTCTGGCCGAGGTGCAGGTCGCCGTGGGTGCGGATCACCTTGCCGCCCGCGCCGATGTGCGAGAGCAGCTGCAGGCGCTCGCGCACGTCCTGGCCGCGGCCGAGGATCGGCTCGGTCGCCTCGGTCTCGGGCAGCTCGACGAACACGCGCTCGATCTGCTCGTCGACGTTCGCCGTCAGGATCGACAGCGACTCCATGCTCGGCTCGTCGGGCGAGAACGCCGGGTCCGAGGCCTCCGAGCCCAGCACCGTGTGCAGCTCGCCGGTGACGCGCCCGAGCGAGCGCACCTGCTCCAGCAGCCCCGTGGGGTCCGACGCGAGCTCGTCGAGCACGAGCTCCCAGCCGTCGCGCGCCCCGGCCAGGTACTCCTGCAGGATCCCCAGCGTCGCGTCCACCAGCCGGCCCTCGAAGTCGTACCAGCCGGCCAGCGGCGCGATGTTCGGGAACCCGCGCGCGGACAGGAAGCGCAGCAGCTCCAGCTCGGGGTTCTCGCCCGGCTCGACGCGGCGGAACGCCTTCAGGATCAGCGAGTCGCTGAAGACGATCGAGGAGTTGGACTGCTCCACCCCGACCGGGCGCACGTCGACCGTGCCGCCCAGCGATGAGGAGGCCGAGGGCGCCCAGTGGAACCCGAGCACGCCCTCGTCGACCGTCACCTCGGAGTCGGTGCGCATCCGGTGCAGCAGCTCGCGCCCGAACGCCGGGTCGGCGAGCCCGTCGTAGACCGTCCAGTCGTCGACGGTGCAGATCACGCGCTCGTCCCAGCCCTCGCCGGCCGGCCGCAGCCCGAGCGGCACCTGGTAGGTCTCGTGCGTCCCGGCCGGGAACACGGCCTCCATCAGCGCGAGCACCAGCTGCGGCGACTCGGTGCGCAGCGGCACCGCCTCCATCACGTTGATGTGGCTGACCTCGCGCGACTTGGACGCGAACCAGCGCTGCCCGACGACCCAGTCGTGGAGCTCCTGCTCGGGCAGCCAGGAGAGGTCGTGGAGATCAGGCATCGCCACCGGCCTCCTCCACGAGCTGGAACCAGTAGAAGCCGCGCGGCGCCATCGTCAGCAGATACGGCAGCTCGCCGATCTTCGGGAAGCGCGAGCGGCCGAAGATCTCGACCGGGTAGCGGCCCTGGTACTCGCCGAGGTCGAGCTCGACCGCCTGCGCGCTGCGCGCGAGGTTGTGCACGCACAGCATCACGTCGTCCTCGTAGCGGCGCACGTGGGCGAAGATCCGCGGGTTCGACGGCTCCAGCGGCTCGTAGGTGCCGAGGCCGAACACGGGGTGCTCCTTGCGCAGCGCGATGAAGCGCCGCATCCAGCGCAGCAGCGAAGTAGGCAGCCGCAGCTGCGCCTCCACGTTGACCGACTGGTAGCCGTAGACCGGGTCCATCAGCGGCGGCGCATAGAGCTGCGCGAAGTCGGCGCGGGAGAAGCCGCCGTTGCGATCGCCCGTCCACTGCATCGGCGTGCGCACGCCGTCGCGGTCGCCGAGGTAGACGTTGTCGCCCATCGAGATCTCGTCGCCGTAGTAGAGGACCGGCGAGCCGGGCAGCGAGAACAGGATCGCGTGCATCAGCTCGATCTCGTCCCGCCCACCCTCCAGCAGCGGCGCGAGACGGCGGCGGATCCCGACGTTGATCTTCATGCGCGGGTCCTTGGCGTACTCCGCGTACATGTAGTCGCGTTCCTCGTCGGTGACCATCTCGAGCGTCAGCTCGTCGTGGTTGCGGAGGAACAGGCCCCAGGCGCAGTTGTCGGGGATCGGCGGCGTGTTGCGCAGGATCTCGTACATCGGCGTCGCCGTCTCGCGGCGGAGCGCCATGAACATGCGCGGCATGATCGGGAAGTGGAAGGCCATGTGGCACTCGTCGCCGTCGCCGAAGTACTCGACGACGTCGGCCGGCCACTGGTTGGCCTCCGCGAGCAGCACGCGGTCCGGGTAGTTCGCCTCCACCTCGGCGCGCACGCGCTTGAGGTAGGCGTGCGTCTCCGGGAGGTTCTCGCCGTTGGTGCCCTCGCGCTCATACAGGTAGGGCACGGCGTCGAGGCGGAAGCCGTCCATCCCGAGGTCCAGCCAGAAGCGCAGGACCTCGAGCATCGCCTCCTGGACCTCGGGGTTGTCGAAGTTGAGGTCGGGCTGGTGCGAGAAGAAGCGGTGCCAGAAGTAGGCGCCGGCCTGCTCGTCCCAGGTCCAGTTCGAGGTCTCGGTGTCCGTGAAGATGATCCGGGCCTCTTCGTAGCGGTGCACCGTGTCCGACCAGACGTACCAGTCGCGCTTGGGCGAGTCCGGCGCCGAGCGCGACTCCTGGAACCACGGGTGGTCGCTCGACGTGTGGTTCATCACCAAGTCGGCGATCACGCGGATGCCCCGCTGGTGGGCGGCCTCGATGAAGTCGCGGACGTCGTCGACGGTGCCGTAGTCGGGCTGGATCTTGAAGAAGTCCGAGATGTCGTAGCCGCCGTCGCGCAGCGGCGACTCGAAGAACGGCAGCAGCCAGATGACGTCGACGCCGAGCCACTGCAGGTAGTCGAGCTTCTCGGTCAGCCCGCGGAAGTCGCCCGAGCCGTCGCCGTTGGCGTCGAAGAACGCCCGCGTGTGGATCTCGTAGAAGACCGCCGTCTTGAACCACAGCGGCTCGGCCTCGAACCAGTGGCCGGGGTCGTTGGCGCGCGGCGGGGTCATCCGACGACCCGCAGCACGTGCGCCTGCCGATGGCCGGCTTCCATGCGCACGTAGTTGCCGCCGATCCTCCAGTCGAAGTGCTCGCCCGTGAAGAGGTCCTCGACCGGGAAGACGGGCGGCAGGCCGAGCTCGGCCGGGAGGATCGCCGAGCCCTCCTGGACGCCGTACGGGTCGAGCGAGACGACGGTGATGATCGTGTTGCCGGGCGCGCGCTTGACGTAGGCGACGATCGCGTCGTTGTGCGTGTCGAGGAAGTGCACGTTGTCGAGCACCTGCAGCGCCGGGTTCTCGCGCCGGATCTCGTTCAGCCGGGCGATCGCCGGCAGCAGCGGCCCGTCGAGCTTGCGCTCCCACGTCTCGTACTTCTCGGAGTTGAGGTACTCCTCCGAGCCCTCGCGGACCGGCACGTTCTCGAAGTGCTCGTAGCCCGAATAGACGCCGTAGGAGGGAGCGAGCGTGCCGGCCAGGATCAGCCGCGCGTGGAACGCGCCGGGCCCGCCGTGCACGAGGTAGGCCTCGAGGATGTCCGGCGTGACCGGGAAGAAGTTCGGGCGGAAGTACTCCCGCTCCTCGCCGTGGGCGAGCTCGTTGACGTACTCCATCAGCTCCCAGCGCGAGGTCTTCCAGGTGAAGTAGGTGTAGGACTGCGTGAAGCCGAGCTTGGCCAGCTCGCGCATCACGGCGCGGCGCGTGAAGGCCTCGGCGAGGAAGACCACGTCGCGGTCGACCTTGTGGACCTCCTTGATCAGCCACTCCCAGAACAGGAACGGCTTCGTGTGCGGGTTGTCGACGCGGTAGACCTTCACGCCGGCGTCGACCCAGAAGAGGAAGATCCGCAGCCACTCGTCCCAGAGGCCGCGCCAGTCCTCGCACTCCCAGTTGACGTTGTAGATGTCCTGGTACTTCTTGGGCGGGTTCTCGGCGTACTTGAGCGTCCCGTCCGGGCGGCGGTGGAACCACTCGGGGTGCTCCGTCAGCCACGGGTGGTCGGCGGAGGCGTTGATGGCGAAGTCCATGCAGACGTCCATGCCGTGCTCGCGCGCCGTCGCGCACAGCGAGCGCACGTCGTCGACCGTGCCCAGCTCGGGGTGGACGGCGTCGTGGCCGCCCTCCTTGCCGCCGACCGCGTACGGCGAGCCGGGATCGTCGGGCCCGGCCACGAGCGTGTTGTTGCGGCCCTTGCGGTTGGTGACCCCGATCGGGTGGATCGGCGTCATGTAGACCACGTCGAAGCCCATCGAGGCGAGCTCGGGCACGATCGCCTCGACGCCCTTGATCCCGCCCCAGGAGCGCGGGAAGACCTCGTACCAGGAGCCGAAGCGCCCGCGCACGCGGTCGACCTCGAGCGGCAGCGCCTTGTCGAGCCGGGTGGCGCCGTGGCGGCCCTGGGCGCGCTCCATCGCCTCGGCCAGCTCGGGCGACAGCGCGGCCTCCCAGCGGGTCTGCTGCGGGGAGGCGTCGTCCTCGAGCACCGTCAGCGCGTGCTGGATCGCCCGCTTGTGCACCGCGCCCTTGGGCTTGGCCCGCTGGAGCAGCACGACGCCCTCCGACAGCTCGCCCGAGAGGTCCTCCTGGGCGGCGGCGACCTTGCGCTGGATCTCGTCGCGCCAGGTGGCGAAGAGGTCGATCCAGGCCTCGACCGAGAACTCCCACGAGCCCTGGATCTCGACCGGGAACTCGCCCTCCCAGCGCACGCCGTTGTGGTGCGCGTCGATCGGGCGCATCGCGGCCTCGAGCCAGCTGCGGCCGCCCGGGGCGCGATAGCGGATCACCGCGCGGAGCTTCTCGTGGCCGTCGGAGAACACGTCGGCGGCTACCGTCACGGAGTCCCCGACGCAGCGCTTGGGCGCGTAGCGGCCCGCATCGATGACCGGCGACAGCGGCCGGATGCGGATCCGTGGCGGAGCTTGCGTGCGCTTAGCTGCGGGCATCCCGGACCGGAGTATCCGACTTGGACCCCCGATGAAACTCGTTCGTTCCAGCGGCGTGCAACTGCATCCGACCTCCCTCCCGAAGGGGCGACTGGGCGCGGAAGCCTACGCGTTCGTCGATTGGCTGGCGGATGCGGGCCAGTCGTGGTGGCAGATGCTGCCGCTCGGCCCGCCCGACCGCTACGGCTCGCCCTACAAGGCCAAGTCGGCGTTCGCCGCGTGGCCGGGGCTGCTGGGCGAGCCCCGCGCGGCGGTCACGAAGGAGCAGGAGCTCGACTTCCGCGAGCGCAACGCCGCACTGGATCGACGACTGGGTCGCGCCACGGCGGCCGCGGGGCGCTCGCCGACCAGGTCCGCTTCGACCGCGAGTGGGCGGCGCTGCGCCGCTACGCGCTCGACCGCGGCGTGAAGCTGATCGGCGACGTCCCGATCTACGTCGCGCCGGGCAGCGCCGACCACAAGGCCCACCCCGAGCTCTTCCAGGACGGCGCGGTGGCGGGCACGCCGCCCGACGCGTTCACCGACAAGGGCCAGCTGTGGGGCAACCCGCTCTACGACTGGCCGGCGCTGCAGCGCCGCGGCTACCGCTGGTGGGTCGAGCGCCTGCGCCGCACGTTCGACCTCTACGACCTCGCCCGGGTCGACCACTTCCGCGGCTTCGTCTCCTACTGGTCCGTGCCGGCGCGCGCCCGTCACGCGCTGTCCGGGCACTGGAAGCGCGGGCCCGGCCGCGCCGTCTTCGACGCCGCGGGCGCGGAGCTCGGCGACCTCGCGCTGATCGCGGAGGACCTCGGCGTGATCACGCCGGCGGTCGAGCGGCTGCGCGACGGCCTCGGGTATCCGGGCATGGCGATCCTGCAGTACCACTTCGACCCGGACCCGCACTCCCCGCACAACCTCGCCAACCACCGCGAGCACCAGGTCGTCTACACGGGCACCCACGACCACGACACGCTGCGCGGCTGGTACGAGTCGCTGCCCGCCGCCCGCCGGGCGCGCGTGGACGCGCAGATCGGGAGCGGCGGCGACCCGCACTGGCGCCTGATCGAGCTCGCGTTCTCGTCGCGCGCCGAGCTCGCGATGGTGCAGACGCAGGACGTGCTCGGGCTCGGCTCGGAGGCGCGGATGAACATGCCCGGCACCGCCAAGGGCTCGTGGAAGTGGCGCCTGCGCGACGGCGCACTGACCCCTGACCTCGCCCGCCGCCTCCGTGCGGCGAGCGAGGCCGCGGGCCGCGCCTAGCCGGCGCGGCGCATCGGCGTCGGCCGCGCTGCCGCGGACGCCGAAGCGCGCTTGACGACGCGTCCCTTGCGCCAGGTGTAGAGCCCGCTCGGCGTGCGCCGCGCCGTGCTGAGCACGAGCCGATAGGCGCCGGCCTTGAGCTTCGGCACGCGGATGCGCGCGACGAGGTCGCCGCAGTCCGCGCTCAGGACGCCGGCGCGGACGGCCTTGACCGTCGTGCGGCCCTTCTGGAAGTGGAAGTAGAGCGGCTTGCCCGCGGAGAACGCCCAGCCGTAGGCCTCGACCTCGACCTTGCGCCCCGGGACGTAGCGGCCCGGCGAGAAGCCGGCCCAGCGCGTGAACGTGAGCTGCGTCGTCGCGAACTGGGACTCGGGCGGCTGCGCGCCCGCGTCGGCGCGGGTCTGGTCGGTCGCCCTGACGGTCAGCTCACGCCGGCTCTCGTTCGCGTCGAGCAGCATGTCCTCCTCGACGCCGAGCTGCCCGGCGATCCCGCCGGACGGGTCGGCGGCGCCCGTGAAGCCGGCGCGCGGCCCCTCGGGGACGGAGAACTGCAGGCCGACGGGGCCGGACGGCGTGTAGCCGGTGCCGGTGAAGGCGAGCGCCTGCTCGGCCGTGTAGCACGGCCGGTCGAAGGCGATCGTGGGCTGGGGCGCCTGCGCGGAGGCCGCGGGCGCGAGCGTTGCGGCCGCGGCGACGGCCAGGGCGATGGGGCGGCGGCTGGTCATGGCCCCATCGCACACCCGCGGCGGGGGCGCCGCCAGACACCAAGGTGTGGAGCGGGCTCCCCCTCTGGTCCTACACTCACGGCGCCATGGCCGCCCCTGCAACCAAGATCGAGATCCTCGACGTCAACAAGCGCTACCACGACGTGGCGGCGGGCGAGTACGACGCCAAGTGGGGCATCTCGTTCGCGCAGAACGGCCAGGAGCAGGTCGTCGGGAAGCTGGCCAAGCTGCTCGGCCCCCGGCCGGGGCCGTTCGCGCGGTCGCTGGAGATCGGCGCGGGCACGGGCTACTTCAGCCTCAACATGCTGCAGGCGGGCGTCGTCGGCGAGGCCACCTGCACGGACATCTCCCCCGGCATGCTCGCCACGCTCGAGGCGAACGCCGCACGGCTCGGCCTCGAGGTCGAGACGGCCGCCTGCGACGCGGCCGCGCTGCCGTTCGGGGACGAGAGCTTCGACCTCGTCTTCGGCCACGCCGTCCTGCACCACCTGCCCGAGCTCGACCGCGCCTTCGCCGAGTTCCACCGCGTGCTGCGCCCCGGCGGGACGCTGTTCTTCGCCGGCGAGCCGTCGCGCCGCGGCGACCGGATCGCCGCGGTGCCCAAGCGCGTCGCGTGGCGGATCTCGCCCGCCTGGCGCGCCGCGCTGCGCGTGCCGAAGGCGCCGCACCTGAACGGTCATCCGCGCGGGCCCGGCGACGCCCACGACCTCGAGGGCGTCGTCGACGTGCACGCCTTCGTGCCCGCCGACCTCGAGCGCCACGCGGCCGCCGCCGGCTTCGAGCGCGTGCGCGTCCGCGGCGAGGAGCTGCTCGCGAACTGGTTCGGCTGGTTCAACCGCACGCTGGAGGCGAGCGCCGACCCGAAGGGGATCCCGATGCCGTGGATCCACTACGCGCACCGCGGCTATCTCCTGCTGCAGGGCGTCGACCGGCGGCTGCTCGAAGGCCGCCTGCCGCCGCAGCTCTTCTACAACCTGATGCTCGCGGCCACGAAGCCGTGACGGCGGATCCCGGGCGGGACGAGGAGCGGAGGCCCGAGCTCCCGCCGAGCCCGCTGGAGATGCTCCGCGATCGCCGCGCGATCGTGGACACCGGCGTCGGCCCCGTCGCGTTCGTCACGGTCAACGCGCTCGCGGGCCTCGAGACCGCCGCGGCCGTCGCGGTCGGCATCCAGCTCGTGATCGCCGTCGAGCGGCTCGTCGCGCCGGCGCCCGGTCACCAACGCGATCGGCGGCCTGCTCGGCACCGGCCTGGCCGTCTTCATCGCGCTGCGCAGCGGCAGCGCGGAGGGCTACTTCGTGCCGCGGATGATCTACGCCGCCGTGCTCTCGCTCGTGTTCGCGGGCTCCGTGGTGATCCGCCGCCCGCTCGTGGGGATCCTGATCGGCCTGCTCTACCGCGCCCCGTCGGAGTGGGTCGAGGACCGCCGGGTGCGCCGGGCCTTCGGCGAGGTCACGCTCGCCTGGGCGGGCCTGTTCGCGTTCCGCGCGATCGTCTACCTCGTGCTGATCTCGGCCGGCAAGGCGGGCTGGCTCGCCGTGGCCAGCGTCGCCATGGGCTGGCCGGCCTTCCTGTTGCTGCTGTTCCTCTCCTACCGCTACGTACCGCGGCGGCTGGCCCAGCTCGGCGCGCCGCCTAGGCCCGAGACAGCTTCCTCGTGAGCTCGACCGCGGGCATCGGCCGCGCCAGGTGGAAGCCCTGGCCGTGGCTCGCCCCCGCGGCCTGCAGATAACCGAGCTGCTCCGCCGTCTCGATGCCCTCGGCGACGACGAAGAGGTCGAGCTCGCGTGCCAGCCGCAGCATCGCGGCGATGAGCGCGGCGCCGCGCGGATCCTCCGGCACGCCGGCCAGGAAGGAGCGGTCGAGCTTGAGGATGTGCACGGTCAGGTGGCGCAGGCGCGTCAGCGACGAGAAGCCCGCGCCGAAGTCGTCGATGGCGATCCGCACGCCGAGGCCGGCGATGCGGTCGAGCAACGGCGCCACGCCGGCCGGCTCGGACAGCGCGGACTCCGTGATCTCGATCACCAGGGTGTCGGGCCCGATCCCGTGGGCCCGCATGCGATCGGTCAGCCGGTGGACGAAGCCCGGGCTCATCAGCTCCAGCGGCGAGACGTTGTAGCCGACCTCGATGTCGAAGCCGGCGTCGCGCCAGGCGCGCGCCTGCTTGCACGTCGCGTCCAGCACCCACTCGCCGATCGCGTCGATCAGCCCGGTGTCCTCGGCCAGCGGGATGAACTCCGCCGGGGAGACCATCCCGCGCTCGGGGTCGTTCCAGCGCACGAGCGCCTCGGCGCCGATGATGCCGCCGCCGGCGAGCTCGCAGACGGGCTGGAAGTGCAGCTCGAGCTGGTCTTCGGCGAGCGCGGTGCGCAGCCGGCCCGTGAGCTCCAGGCGGCGCGACGCGGTGTCGTCGGCGGCCCGGTAGAGCGCGTGGCGGCCGCGACCGGCGCGCTTGGCCTGGTACATCGCGGCGTCGGCGTGCTTGAGCAGGTCGGCCGCGTCGAGCGCGTCCGCGGGGTAGAGGCTGATGCCGACGCTGGCGCCGACCTGCAGCGCCGCGCCGCCGACGTGGAACGGCAGCCGCAGCTCCTCCAGCAGCTCCGCCGCGACCGCCTCGGCCATCGCGCGGCCGTCGCCCGGCAGGTCCTCGAGCAGCAGCATGAACTCGTCGCCGCCGTGGCGGGTGAGCAGGTGCGCCGCCGCGACCCGGTGCTCGAGCCGGCGCGCGATCGCGCACAGCAGCTCGTCGCCGGCGGCATGGCCGAGCGAGTCGTTGACCGTCTTGAAGTCGTCGAGGTCGAGGTTGAGCAGGGCGACGGTCGAGCGGCTCTTTCCCGCGCGCTCGACCGCGACCTCCAGGCGCTCCTCGAGCAGCCCGCGGTTGGCGAGCCCGGTCAGGCGGTCGTGGAAGGCGTAGTGCGCCAGCGCCTGCTCGCTGCGGTGGCGCGAGGTGACGTCGGTGGCGACGCCGATCACGGCCGTGCCGCCGTCGGAGCGGCCCGCCACGGGCGAGTAGGACACGTCGAAGACGAGGTCGCCGACCTCCGCCAGCACGCTGACGTGCTCCCCGGCGAGCGCGCGGCGCGCGGCGGCCTTGACCCGCGGCTCGCCGGCGTAGACCTCGAACACCGAGCGGCCGACCACCTCGCCGGGCTCGAGGCCGAGCAGCTCGAGCGCCTTGCCCTCCGAGAGCAGGAAGACGCCGTCGCGGTCGAGCGCGAACAGGACCATCGGCGCCGACTCCACGATCGTCGACATCTGCGCCTCCGACGCGCGCAGGCGCGCCTCCGTGCGCCGCAGCTCCGTGACGTCGACGAGCACGCCCTGCGAGTACAGCGGCGCGCCCTCCGCGTCGCGCACGATCGTCTCCTGGTCGAGCAGGTGCACGACCGCGCCGTCGGCGGCGACGAAGCGGTACTCGAGGTCGACGGGGATCTGCTCGCGGGTGTGGCGAGCGAGCTCCTCGACGACCCAGGCGCGGTCCTCGGGGTGCACGACCGAGGTCCAGAACTGGGGGTCCGCCGTCCAGCGCTCCGGCGGGTAGCCCGTCATGGTCTCGATCTGCGGGCTGATGTAGCGGATCGAGACGGCCTCGTCGTAGTCGCAGATGTAGGTGACGACCGGCACCTGCTCGACCAGGCGGCGGAAGCGCGCCTCGGCGTCCTCGAGCGCGGCCTGGGTCGCGCGCAGGCCGCTGAGGTCGCGCAGGAATCCGATGAACAGCGGCTCGCCCCCGACGTCGCTGCGCGTCACCGTCAGCTCGATCGGGATCCGGGAGCCGTCGCGGCGCATCGCCTGCATCTCCAGCCGGCGCCCGAGGATCGCGCTCGAGCCCGTCTCGAGGTGCCGCCGGATGCCCTCCTCGTGGCGCTCGCGCTGCTCGGGCGGGACGATCAACTCGCCGAGGCGGCGCCCGCGCGCCTCCTCGCGCGCGTACCCGAAGGTGCGCTCCGCCGCGGCGTTGAAGTCGACGACGAGCCCGTCGGCGTCCATCGTGACGATGCAGTCCAGCGCAGCCTCGAGCATCGCCTCGCGGCGGGCGTCGGCCGTCTCGGCGTCGGCATGGGGGAGCTGGAGCGTGGGCGCGCGCGGGGGCATCCGAGGGACAGGACGTTCATCGGCCGGGCGGCCCACAGGTTGAGAGCCCTCACCGGTTTCCGGGGTAGTGCCCACCCTGTGCCTCGGCCATGCGCCGCGGGTCAGCCGACTACCGGGGCGTGCCGAGCGACCTCAGCCGCTCGCGCGCGATCAGCGCGGCCGCGCGGCCCGACACCTTGGCGTGGCGATAGGCGTAGGTGACGTCGCCCTGGAGCCTCCGGGGGCGGCTCGGGCGCGACGGGGCGATCAGCGCCGACGGCCGCGCGCGCACGGCCATCCCGTCGGCGGCGAGCACGGCGAGCGCACGCTCGGCGATCGCGACCTGGCCGAACGCGGTCGGGTGCACGTGGTCGGCCATCACGAGGTTGCGGGCGCCGAAGTCGCGCAGATCCAGCAGCAACGCCCCCGCCGCGCGCGCGTTGCGCTCCACGGCGGCGTTGCCCTCCGCGAGCCGGCCGGCCCGCGGGCGGCCGAGGTCGAGCGGGAACGTCGCGGTCAGCACCCGCTCGCAGCGCTCTGACAGGAAGGCCAGCGCGGTCGCGTGGTCGCGCGCGAAGCCGTCCGCGTCGAAGTCGAGCGCCCGCACGTCGTTGACGCCGACGTAGAGGCAGCCGAGGTCCCAGCGCCCGCCCGCCTGGGCCTCGACGGCCGCCAGCTGGCGCGCCACCACGTCGGCCGCCCGCGCGCCGTCCGTCGCGACGCCGGTGTAGGGCAGCCCGAGGCCGCGCGCCGTCCACAGCGCCCACGACTGCAGCGCCACGCCGTTCTGGAGCTCCCCGCCTCCGTTGGTGATCGAGTCGCCGAGCGCGACGACGCCGAGGGGGCAGCTCATGCGGGCGCATCCTAGAGTTGATGCGCGAATGCAAGATCTGACCCCCAGTGCGGTCGGGACGTGGAGCGGCGGGCGCTTCATGCGCTTCGGCGAGCCGCTCGACGACGATCGCTTCGCCGCGCTCGTGCGCCCCGGCGGCGGCATCTCCACGGTGATCACCGCCGACACCTACGGCGCCGGGGAGGCCGACCGCCTGCTCGGGAGCGCGCTGGCCGGCGTGCCGCGCACCGACTACGCGCTGGTCGGCGCGATCGGGCACGACTTCTACGAGGGCGAGCGGGAGGGCGCGAAGGGCTTCCCGCGCTTCACCGACCCGCGGCTGCGCGGCCCCGAGGGCTACGCCGACTACGTGCGGATGGCGACCGAGCGCAGCCTCGAGCGCTGCGGGGTCGACGCCTTCGACCTGCTGCTGCTGCACAACCCCGACCGCACGGGCTACACCAGCGAGGCCGTGTGGGACGCGCTCGAGGCGGTCCGCGCCGAGGGCCTGACCGCCCGGCTCGGCGTCGCCCCCGGCCCGGCCAACGGCTTCACGCTGGACGTCATCGACTGCTTCGAGCGCTTCGGCGAGCGGATCGACTGGGCGATGGTGATCCTCAACCCGCTCGAGCCGTGGCCGGGCGAGCTGGTGCTCCCCGCCGCCGAGCGCCACAACGTCGAGCTGATCACGCGCGTCGTCGACTACGGCGGGCTGTTCCACGACGACGTCCACCCCGGCCATCCCTTCCCCGAGTGGGACCACCGCACGTTCCGGCCGCAGGGCTGGATCGAGCGCGGCCGCGAGCGGCTGGAGCGCATGCGCCCGATCGCCGAGCGCCACGGGCTGACGACGCTGCAGCTCGCGTGCGCGTGGAACCTCGCCCACGCGCCGGTGCGCTGCGTCGCGCCGACGCTGATCCAGGAGCCCGGCCCGGACGCGCGGCCGATCGAGGACAAGCGGGCCGAGCTGGCCGCCGCCGGCACGCTGCCGCCGCTGAGCGAGGAGGAGGTCGCGGAGATCCGCGCGATCGGCGACAACACCGGCTCGATGGCGCTCAAGGGCGCCGCGGTCGGCTTCGACGGCGCCCCTGCCGCGGACCGCTGGCCGCTCACGGACGACCTGGAGGCCGTCGCCGGGCGCTGGGGCATCGACCCCGCGCGCGACCTCGTCAAGGCCTAGCGCGCAGCTGCCGATGCAGGGAGGGTGCGCGTCGCACCACTTGTCGTCCTGCTGCTCTGCCTGACCATCGCAGCACCCGCCACCGCGCACGACCTCGGGGCCACCCACAGCGACTCGCGGCTCGAGCTCGCCGGCACCGACCTCGGCGCGACGGTGAGCATCGTCGAGTCGGCCGCGGGCACCGAGGACGAGGGCCTGCCGGTCACCTGGTGCGGCAGCGAGCGCAGCACGGACAACACCGCCGACGCCGCGTTCGCGCCGCAGGTCCAGCAGTTCAAGCTCGTCTACGCGTACGCCAACGACCGCCCGAACCGTTTCGCGGATTGGAAGGACGCGCTGCAGGCGGACGTGTCGCTGATCGGGCGCTTCATGGGCGCGCAGTCGGGCGGCCGCAAGACGCCGCGCTTCGACATGGGCACCGACTGCGGCGCCGAGTACGTCGACATCCAGGTCGTCGCCCTGCCGGGCCCGCAGTCGAAGTACTCCTCGCGCGACCTGGACGTCCTCAAGGCCGACGTCGGCGCGGTCGTCCCCGCCATCTACGGCGAGCGCAACGTGATCGTGCTGGCGGACCGGCTCTCGAACGCCGGCGGCTGGTACGGGATCGGCGAGAGCTGGCTCACCGAGACCAATTCGGCGCCGCACAACGCGGGCGGGCTGTTCTCCGCGTTGTGGGTGCCCGACGCGCTGGCCGCGCCGGGCGCGGGCGCCACCAGCGGCTGGTGGCCGGAGGGGCTCCTGCACGAGCTCACGCACAACCTCGGCGCCGTCGGCCCGACCGCCCCGCACTCGTCCCTATACGGCCATTGCTACGACGGCCGCGACGTCATGTGTTACGACGACGGCGGTCTCCCGCAGCCGCTCACGACCGGCTGCCCGCTGATCCCGGGCGTGATGAACCAGGTCTTCGACTGCGGCGGCGACGACTACTTCAACGTGGCCCCGGCGGCCGGCACGTACCTGGCCACGAAGTGGAACACGTACAACAGCCGCTACCTCGCGAGCTGCGTCGAAGCGGCGCCGGCGTGCGGCGGCACGACCGTCCCGGACTCCAACCCGCAGCCGCCCGTCTCCACCACGCAGCCGGTCGTCAGCGGCGAAGCCCGCGCGGGCGCGACGCTCACCGCCTCCACCGGCGGCTGGACGAACGCCCCGACGGCCTACGACTACCAGTGGGAGCGCAGCGACGGTTTCAGCTGGACCGCCGTGCCGGGCGCGACCGGGACCAGCTACCCGCTCACTGGCTCCGACGTCGGCTGGCGCCTGCGCGTGCGGGTGATCGCGACCAACGCCGACGGCGCGAGCGCCGCCTACTCCGCGTCGACGATGCCGGTCTCCGCGACGGCCGCGAGCGTCTCCACCGCGCCGGTCACGCCGGGGACCTCGTCGACGCCGAGCGCCGTCCCCAACCGGGGCCGCGCGACGCTGCGGATCGCCCGCGGGCGCGGGCGCGGCAAGCGCATCGGCACGATCGACTTCCAGATCACGGGCGGGCGCCTGCGCGCGCTGCCGACGCGGATCAAGCTCGCGCGCGGCCGCTACGAGCTGCGCCTGTGCACGACGGCCGGCGGCTCGCGCTGCGCGCGCCGCAAGCTGAAGGTGGCCCGCAGCTCGATCGCGCGCCTGCCCGGGCTCTCGCTCGGCGTCCCCTCCGGGGCCACGGGCCGCGTCACCTTCACCGTGCGCGCGACCCGCGGCGTCTTCTCGGCCCTGACCGCCAAGCGGCCGAGCGCCGGTCTCCTGCTAGGGCCCTAGCTCGACCGCCTGCGAGAACGTCCCGCGGTCGAAGAACTCCAGCCGCGGCGCGCTCGCGACGCCCTGGACCTGGACCTCGTAGAGCTTTCGCGGCTCGCGCCACGCCGCCGGGTCGGCGCTGCCGAAGCGCGCCGCCAGCGCCTGCTGGGCCTCTCCGGCCGCCCGCACGAGCCCGGCGGTCGTGCTCCTGTGGAACGCCGCCGCCTCGGCCGCGCCCATGTCGAACGGGTGCGAGCCGCCGCGCTGGCCGAGCAGCGTGACGGCGGCCGCCGGCAGCGTGTCCTCGACGGCCTCCTTGAGCGCCTCGTAGGCCGCGACGCCGGGGTCGACGGTGCCGGCAGAGTCCTGGCGGTCGTAGTTGCCGTCCCAGGCGACGATCGTGTCGAGCACGGTCCGGGCCGGGCCGGTCGCGGCCGCCTGCGCCGCCTTGAGGCGGGCGTCGAGCAGCGGCCGCTGCTGGGCGGTCGTGCCGATCCGGCGCTCGATCGCCTTCAGGCCCGCGAGCGTGCGGTCGCCGTTCTCGCGCAGCGCCAGCTGCAGGAACGCGCCGCGGTGGAGGTCGCCCTCGTTGGTCTCCTGCGCGGCGGCGTCGCCGTGGGTCCAGCCCACCGACGGCAGGTTGTTCCAGTTGCCGAGGTAGCCCTGTGCCGGGTCGATCACCTTCGGGCGCGCCCGGACCGGCAGCAGCCCGCGCCACTCCGCCTCGCCCGTGCCGGGCATCGGCAGCCGCTCGTCCCAGCGCTTCGGGCGCAGCGGCAGCAGGCCGGGGTGCCACCAGCCGATGTGGCCGGCGTCGTCGGCGACGAGCAGGTTCTCGTTCCACGTCAGCCGCGCCGCGGCCGCGTCCACCTGGTTCACCGAGGAGGCGTCGTTGAGCGCGGCGAGGCCGATGAACGTCTGCATCTCGCGGCCCCAGATCGCGTAGCGGCGCGCGTAGGCGCGGTTGCCCTTCGTCTGCTGCACCGGCCCGTGTGCGGTGCGGCAGAAGCGGCGCTTGACGGACCTCGCCCCGGAGACCTTGAACGTCTCGTTGCGGCAGGCCATCTTCCGCCGGCGGCCCTTGAAGCGGTAGCGCTCCTTGCCGGCGAGGCGCTCGACGTAGAGGTCGTCGTCGTCGCCGAGCCCGCTCGTGATCCCCCACGCGATGCGGCCGTTGTGGCCGGCCGCGATCACGGGGATGCCGGGTCCGGTCACGCCGCGCACGTCCAGGCCGGGCGCGTGGACCTCGTACTCGACGAACAGCTCGGGGATCGAGAAGCCCAGCTGCGGCGCGGAGAACAGCGAGGCCGTGCTGCCGGGGCCGCGCAGGGCGAAGTGGAAGGAGCCGCCGCGGGCCGGCAGGCGGCCGGCGACGTGCGCGCGGGCGGCCGCGGCCTTGGGCGGGCGCAGCTTCTTGAGGAACTTCTGCGACGCCTTGAAGCCGCGCCGCTCGTCGGCCCGGCTGCGCCCCGGCTGGGACGGGAAGCGGCCCGCGGAGGCCGGCACCGTGGTCGGCGTCCCGGCCTGGCGCAGGGGCAGGTAGCTCGCGAAGCGCTTCGCGCCGAGCGCGCGCAGCGCGCGCCAGTTCTCCAGCTCGCGGCCGTCGTCGGAGGGCACCGTGCGGGCGAGCTGGACGCCGATCGCGGCCGAGTCCAGCGTCGTCCACGGCGCAGGCGTGAGGTTGAGCAGGGCGAACTCGCGCGGGCGCAGCGACGGGTCGGCGGCCACGCGCCGCATCCACGCGTTGACGCCCTCGGCGTACGCGTCGAAGCGCGCCCGCAGGCGGGCCGGGAGGCGCCGCAGCTGGGACCGCAGCTCGGCGCGCGTGTAGTAGTCGCGGCGGGCGACGATGTCGTCCTGCAGGCGGCTCTTGCCGAGCACCTCCGCGAGCCGGCCCTGCGTCCCGCGGCGGAACAGCTCGAGCTCCACGAGCCGGTCCTGCGCGACCGCGTAGCCGACGCCGAACCACGCGTCGTCGGGCGCGGCGGCGCGCACGCTGGGGACGCCGTAGGCATCGCGCGTGACGGTCACGCCAGGCTTGGGCGTGTCGACCTGGCCGGGCTGGTCGAAGCCCGCGGGCTTGAAGGCGAAGGACTCGAAGAGGGAGACCTGGTCGGTCAGGTGCGGGTTCGGCGGCTGCCCGTCGGGCGGTACGAAACCGGACTGACCGGGCGGCAGCACGCTCTCCGCGCTGCGCACGCCCGCGACCGCTGCGGCGGGCAGCGCCAGCGCCAGCGCGAGCACGGCCGCCGTCGTCTTCCATGACCCGTGCGAACCCACTTGTCCCTCCTCCTCGGCTACGGAGGCGGACGCTACCAGCCACAATGGGGAGCTACATGGAATCGCTGCGCGGAAAGCTCCTGCTCGCCTCGCCGACGATGGCGGACCCGAACTTCGCGCGCTCGGTGATCCTGATCGCCGAGCACACCGAGGAGGGCGCGATGGGCCTCGTGCTCAACCGGCCGGCCGAGACGACCGTGGCCGAGGCGGTTCCCGACCTCGCCTGGCTGGCCTCCGACGACGCGAGCGTCTACGTCGGCGGCCCGGTCGCCGAGACGGCCGTGATCGTGCTGGCGGAGTTCGACCGTCCCGACCTGGCCGGTGCGCTGGTCGAGGGCGACCTCGGCTTCATCGGCTCGGACGCCGACGAGCCCGAGCAGCTCGACGGCGCCGTGCGCCGCGCGCGGGTGTTCGCCGGGCATGCGGGCTGGGGGCCGGGCCAGCTCGAGGACGAGCTGGCCGAGGACGCCTGGATCGTCGAGCCGCCGCGCCGCGAGGAGGTCTTCACGGAGGACCCGGACGACCTCTGGGCCGCGGTGCTGCGCCGCAAGGGGCGCCGCTACGCGCTGCTGTCCACGATGCCGCCCGACCCGTCGCTGAACTGACGCGGCCGTGCCGCTACGCCACGACGGCCGGCACGCGGTCGTCGAGCCGGTAGCCCGCGCCGCGCACGGTCTCCAGCGAGGAGCGGCCGAACGGCCGGTCGATCTTGTCGCGCAGGTAGCGCACGTAGACGTCGACGATGTTCGAGCGGTTCTCGTAGTCGTAGTCCCACGCGTGCTCGAGCAGCTGGTAGCGCGAGAGCACCTCGCCCGGGTGGCGCATGAAGGTCTCCAGCAGCTGGAACTCCTTCGCCGACAGCGACACCTCGCTGTCGCCGCGCCAGACGCGGCGGGCGGCGGGGTCCAGGCGCAGGTCGCCGACCTCGAGCACCGCCGGGCGCTCGACCGGGCCGCGGCGGGCGAGCGCGCGCAGGCGCGCCAGCAGCTCCGCGAACGAGAACGGCTTCGTGAGGTAGTCGTCGGCGCCGCCGTCGAGGCCGGCCACGCGATCCTCGATCGCGTCGCGCGCGGTGAGCATCAGGACGGGCGCCCAGATGCCCTGCTCGCGCAGCTGACGGCAGGTCTCGAACCCGTCGATCCCCGGGAGCATGACGTCGAGGACGATCGCGTCGTAGGTGGTCGATGCCGCCATCCACAGGGCGTCCTCGCCCTTGATCGCCACGTCGGCGGCGAGGCCCTCGCTGCGCAGGCCGCGGCGGATGAGGCTCGCCATCTTGATCTCGTCTTCGACTACCAGTACTCGCATGTCGGGGGGTCCTCCTCGGTCCGAGGCACAAGTGAAGGTGGGTTACGGACCCCAGCCGCGTTCGCGGCCGGGGCCCGTGGGGAGGGGGCTAGTCGACGGAATATCCATCGGCAGCACCATCAGGTTCCCCAGTCGCGATGAGTTGGAGATGAGAGTGGGTGAGGAATCTCCAGCCAGACGTCGGCGCCTCCCTCGTCGACGTTGCTGGCGTGGGCTTCCCCGCCGTGGGCGCGCGCGACGGCCGATGTGATCGCCAGCCCCAGCCCGGTGCCCCCGCGCGAGCGCGCCTCGTCGGCGCGCGAGAAGCGCTCGAAGGCGCTCGGCAGGAACTCGACGGGGAACCCGGGGCCGCGGTCGCGCACGTGGAGCTCGACGTGGCCGTCGTCGCCCGCGGCCGACAGCACGACGTCGCCCGCGCCATGGCGCAGCGCGTTGTCGACCATGTTCGCCAGCGCCTGCTCCAGGCGCGCGCGGTCGGCGGTCAGCGTGAGCCCGTCCGCCGACTCGGCCCGCAGCGTGCGCCGCTCGGCCCGCGCCCGCGCGGCGAAGCGGTGCGCCACCCCCGTCAGCAGGCTGTCGGCGTCGATGTCGGCCGGGCGCACCGGCAGGCGCCCCTGGTCCGAGCGCGCGATCACCAGCAGGTCGTCCGCGAGCTGGTTGAGCCGCTCCGTCTCCTCCGCGGCGGAGCGCACGGCCTCCTCCAGCTCGTCGCGCGTGGCGTGGCCGCGCAGCGCGAGCTCGAGCTCCGTGCGCAGGATCGCCAGCGGCGTGCGCAGCTCGTGGCTGGCGTCCGAGACGAACGAGCGCTCGCGCGCGAGCACGGCCTGCAGGCGGCCGAGCATCGCGTTCAGCGTGTCGCCGAGCCGCGCGATCTCGTCACGCGAAGGCGGCACGGGCAGCCGGCCCTCGGCCTCGCCGGTCAGCTCGGCGGCGCGCCGGCGCATCCGCTCGACCGGCCGCAGCGCGGCGGCCGCGACCGTGTAGCCCGCCAGCGAGGCGACGAGCAGCGCGAGCGGGCCGCCGATCGCCAGCAGGGTGTGCAGGCCCTCGAGCGCACGCCGCCGCTGCTCGAGCGACTCGCCGACGACCACGACCACCTCGCCGCCGGCGGTCGGCGCCGGGCGCGCGAGCACCCGGATGCCGTCGGCGAAGTCGCCCCGCGGCCCGCGCTCGGTGACGACGCCGCCGCGCACGGCCCTGCGCAGCTCGGCCGGCGTCAGCAGCGGCCGGTCGCCGGCGCCCACCGTCGTGTCCAGCACACGGCCGTCCTCGTCCAGCACCTGGGCGAGCGCCTCCCCCGAGTCGCTCAGCCGCCCGGACGCGGCGCCCGCGCGCACGAGCGCGGCGGCGTCGCCCGCCCGGGCCTCGAGGCCGTCGTCGATCGCCCGGTCGAGGTTGCCGGCGCTCAGCAGCGACAGCGTGACGCTGGCGCCCACGAGCAGCACGGCCATCACGCCGGTGAAGGCCAGCGTGAGCTTGATCCGGAGCGGCGCGCGCGCCCACCACGAGGTCATGGAGGACATGGTGGCGTGCGCGGATGGGTAGCGTGAAGGCAATGTCCGCCTCCCCTCTCGCCGTCAACACCCTGGACCACGTCGCGCTCTGGGTCGCCGACCGAGACGCGATCGCCGACCTCGCCTGCGATCACCTCGGCATGCACGTGATCGAGCGCACCGACAAGTTCACCCTCGTCGGCGCCGACGCGCGCCGCTTCAAGCTGACGCTGTTCAGCGCCGAGGGCCCGCGCGAGCCGGGCGCGCTCGTGGCCGTGATCCTGCGCGTGAACGACCTCGAGGCGGCGCTCGCGAAGCTCCCGGCGGAGCTCGATACTGGAGCGCCGCGACGACGGCGTCGTGCTGATCGCCGCGCCGGAGGGCCTCACGCTCGGCCTGGTCGAGCGCGAGACCGACCTCGACTACGACCTCGACCACGTCGTCCTGCGCGTCGAGGACGCCGAGGCGAGCGCGCAGGCGCTCGGCGAGCTCGGCTTCGAGCGCGACGGCCACCGCCTGTTCGTCGCGGGCAGCTGGGTCACGCTCGAGGGCGGCGGCGCGCCGGAGGGCGACCGGCCGCTGCTCAACCACCTCGCCGTGCTGGTCGACTCCGCCGAGGCGGTCGAGCGCCGAGGTGCGCGCCGGCGGCGCCGAGATCGCCGACGTGGTCGACGCGAAGAACACGCTGGCCGTCTTCGTCTGGACGCCGAGCCGGGTCAAGCTGGAGTACGTCGAGCACAAGGCGAGCTTCTCGCTGACGTGACGCCCGACGTGGTCGTGGCCGGCGCGGGGATGGCCGGCCTGGCGGCCGCCGCGCACGCCCGCGAGGCCGGGGCCGCCGTGCTGCACCTCGAGAAGGCCGGCGCGCCCGGCGGCGCGATGCGCTTCTCTTCCGGGGTGATCTGGCGCCACGCCGCGTGGGAGGACTTCCGCAGCGAGTGCCCGGACGGCGACGAGGCGCTGCAGCGAGCGCTGTTCGACCGCCTCGACGCGGACCTCGACTGGCTCGAGGCCCGCGGCGCACGCGTGACGGCGGCCGAGACGGGGAACCCGCGCACCGTGGGCCGCCGCTTCGACCCCGCCTCGATCGTCGCAGGCCCTCGCGGAGGACGTCGATGCTCGGCACGCCGCTCGAGGAGCTCCCGGGCGACGTGCCCGTCGTGCTCGCCACGGGCGGCTTCGCGGCCTCGCGCGAGCTGCTGCGCGAGCACGTCACGCCCGAGGCCGACGCGCTGCTGCTGCGCTGCCCCACGCACGCCACCGGCGACGGCCTGCGGCTCGGGCTCGCCGCGGGCGGGCGGACGAGCGCCGGGATGGGCGAGATCTACGGGCGCGCGATGCCGGCGGCGCCGCTCGCGCCCGAGCGCTGGATCGGCGACGCGCAGCTCTACGCGCGCCACGCCACCGTCACCGACGAGGCCGGCGAGCGCCACGAGCCGAGCACCTGGTCGGAGATCGACGTCGTGCAGTGGCTCGCGCGCCGGCCGGGCGCGCGCGGCTGGCTGGTGGTGCCGCCCGAGGCGCTCGACGAGCGCACGCCCTACGGCAGCGTCGCCGAGCAGATCGCCAAGGCGGAGGCGGCGGGCGCCGACGTCCGGCGCGCCGGCAGCGGTGCGGTCTCCGTGCACGTCGCCGCCGCCGTGACCACGACGCTCGGCGGCCTCGCCACGGACGCGCACGCCCGCGCGGCCGACGGCGTGTGGGCGGCCGGCGCCGACGCGGGCGGGATCGCTGCGGGCGGCTACGCGAGCGGCCTGGCCGGCGCGCTCGTGATGGGCCGGATCGCCGCGGAGGCGGCGCTCGCCGCATGACGCGCCCGCCACGCAGGGGCCGGGGCGCGTGATGGAGCATGCCTTCGGCAAGGGCGAGCCGTTCCGGATCGGGATCGAGGACGAGCTGTTCCTGCTCGACTCAGGCGGCGCGCTGGCGCCCGTGGCGGCGGAGCTGCTGCCGCGGCTGGAGCTGCCGGAGGGGCTGGCCGGCCACGAGCTGTTCGCCGCCGAGCTCGAGCTGCGATCCCCGCCGAGCCGCACGGCCGCCGAGGCGGTCGAGGCGCTGCGGCGCGGGCGCGCCGCGGTCGCGGAGGCCGGTGCGAACCCGATGGCGGCCGGGCTTCACCCCGCGGCCGCGTTCGGCGACGCCGAGCACACCGACCTGCCGCGCTACGCCGGCGTCGGCGCCGAGCTGCGCGGCCTCTTGCGCCGCACGCCCGAGTGCGCGCTGCACGTGCACGTCGGGATGCCCGACGCCGAGACCGCGATCCGCGTGGCCAACGGCCTGCGGACCCACCTGCCGCTGCTCTCCGGGCTCGCGGCCAACTCGCCGTTCTGGCACGGCGTCGACTCCGGCCTGGCCAGCGCGCGCGCCGCGCTCGTGCGCGCCTATCCCGGCCGCGGCGTCCCGCGCGCCTACCGCGACTTCGCCGACTACGAGCACGCGCTGGAGACGACGCTGCGCGCCGCGGGGATGGAGGACCGCACGCAGCTCTGGTGGGACGTGCGCCCGCACCCGCGGCACGGCACCGTCGAGGTGCGCGAGATGGACGCCCAGACCGAGCTTCGCGACGTGCTCCCGCTCGCCGCGCTCGTGCAGTGCCTCGCCCGCCACGAGGCCGAGCGCGGGTCGCCGGTGATCGTCCCGCGCGACGCGCTCGACTGGTCCTCGTTCCGCGCCGCCCGCGACGGGCTCGACGCCGAGATCCTCGACGAGGACGCCTGCGTGCGCCCGCTGCGCGAGGTCGCGCGCACGCTGCTCTCGCGGCTGGTGATGGTCGCCGCCGAGCTCGACTGCGGGGACGAGCTCGAGGAGGTCGAGCGGCTGATCGACGAGGGCGGCGGCGCCGCTCGTCAGCGCGCCGAGCACGCGCGCTCGGGCATGGACGGCCTCGTCCGCTCGCTCGCCGAGCGGACGCTCGCCGCCTAGGCGCGCAGCTTCCAGCCGCGGTTGAACAGCCGCAGGTTGAAGGCGAACAGCGCGGCCGTCGCCGCGGTGAGGAACAGCAGCGACAGCGCGATGTTCGTATCGCTGTAGCCGAGGAAGCCGTAGCGGACGAGCCCGATCATGTAGTAGACGGGGTTGAAGTGGGTGATCGTCTGGAAGGGCTCGGGCAGCAGCGAGGCCGAGTAGAAGACGCCCCCGAGGAAGATCAGCGGCTGCAGCACGAACGTCTGCGCGAACGACACGTCGTCGAACTGCTCCGCGCGCACGCCGATCAGCACGCCCATCTGGGCGAAGAAGAAGCCGACCAGGAACAGCGACGGGATCAGCACCAGCACGTGCTCGACCGGCACGCCGATCAGGATCGAGGCGGCGATGAAGGTGAGCGTCGCGACCGTCATCCCGCGCAGGAAGCCGCCGAGCGAGAACGCCAGCAGCAGCTGGAGCGGCGAGGCCGGCGAGGAGAGCTGGTCGTCGATCGCGCGCAGGAACTTCTGCTGCAGGATCGAGGACGAGTTGTTGGAGAACGCGTTGGTCGCCCAGGCCATCATGATCAGGCCCGGCACGATGAACACGACGTAGTCGATGCCGTGCAGCTTGTCGATCCGCGTGCCGAGCGCGGCGCCGAAGACGGAGATGTAGAGGAAGGTCTCCAGCAGCGGCGCGCCGACGGTCTGGCGCTTGATCTTCAGGAAGCGGTTGACCTCCCGCCGCACCAGCGACAGGAAGCGGATCTGCGAGGGGCTCACGCGGCGTCGGCCCCGATGTGGGCGCGCGAGAGCTCCTTGCGCCCGACCAGCTCGAGGTAGGCGTCCTCGAGGCTGGACACGCCGAACTCCGCCGCCAGGTCGGCGCTCGTGCCCCGCGCGACGATCTGCCCGTGGTTGATGAAGGCCACGTGGTCGCAGAGCTGCTCGGCCTCTTCGAGGTAGTGCGTGGTGAGCAGGATCGTCGTGCCCTCGGCGTTGATGCGCTGGACGTAGTGCCACAGCTCGAGCCGCAGCTCGACGTCGACGCCCGCGGTCGGCTCGTCGAGGATCAGCAGCCGCGGCCGGTGCATCAGCGCGCGGGCGAGGATCAGCCGCCGCTTCATGCCGCCCGACAGCGTGCGCGTGCGGTCGTTGCGCTTGCCGGTCAGCGAGAAGGTCTCGAGCAGCTCGGCGGTGCGCTCGCGGCGCTCCTTGCGCGGCATCCCGAAGTAGCCGCCGTGGTAGTCGAGCGTCTCCTCGGCCGTCAGGAACTGGTCCAGGTTGGGGTCCTGCGGCGCCAGCCCGACCGCCGAGCGCGCCTGCTCGTAGTGCTCGACGGCGTCGTGGCCGAAGATGCGGATCGTGCCGCCGGTCGGCATCGCCAGCCCGGTCGTGCAGTGGATCAGCGTCGACTTGCCTGCGCCGTTCGGGCCGAGCAGGCCGAAGAAGTCGCCGCGCGGGATCTCCAGCGAGACGTCGCGGAGGGCCTCCGTGCCGGTGGGGTAGACCTTCGAGAGGTCCTCGATCTGCAGAGCGGGCGCGTCCATGCCCCTCCCATGATGACGCGGCTCAGTCGCCGCCTTCGAGGTGGGTCTTCAGATCCCGCAGCGCGCGGCGCATCACGGCGTCGGAGATGGCGCCGCGCAGCGGTCCCGGGACGAAGCGCCCGGGGTCGATGCTCAGGTCGAGCTCGACCCGCGTGCGATCGCCGTCGATCGGGATGAAGCGCCACTCGCCCGAGAAGTCGCGGAAGTCCCCGCCGAGGTACTCGCTGCCGAGCCGCTGCGGCGGCTCGTGCACCTGGCGCAGCTTGTAGCGGACGCGCTTGACCTTCGCGTCGACCTCGTACTCGACGACCGTGCCGCGGCCCTGGTCGTCGCGCTCGAGCACGTCGACGGAGCGCACCGCTCCCTGCCACTCCGGGATGGAGTCGAAGTCCGTCAGCGCGTCGTAGCAGCGCTGCGGGGTGGTGGCGATGTCGATCGTGCGGCAGTCACCGTAGGTGGCCATGGGCTCGGCTTGCCCGGCCTCCGGCCTTCGCGAACCCTACGGCGCGGTCGGCAGCGCCAGCGTCCCGCTCCGCACGGTGGTCGTCGGTGCCCGCCGGCGTGTCCGGCACGGCCCAGACCGTGTTCGAGCCGGCCAGGATCAGGCCGATGCGGTGGCCCTTCGCGACCGTGTGGTCCTGCGGCGAGAACGTCACCGTCGCGGAGACCGGCACGCCCGGCGGGACCGCCTCGTCGTCGCGCAGGCCGTTGCGGTAGCGCAGGTTCAGGAAGCCGCGCGAGATCGCCTTGCCGGTGCCGTCGGGCGCCACGTCGACGAGCGTCGGGGCGAGCTGGCCGTGGTCCTGGTCGGTCACGAGCGAGAGCTCGAGCCGCGGCGTGCCCGCGATCCGCGTGTCGGCCGCAAGCGGCGCCGACTTGTAGGAGAGCCAGGAGAGCTCGGCCTCGGGCGCGCGCATGGCCGTCTCCTCGGTGGTCGTGCCGAGGTCGGTGAACGACGCGGCCGGACCGCCGCCGGGGCCGCCGAGCGTGCCGCCGGTCAGGCCGCGGCCGAGCGCCAGCCGCTGCACCGTCGCGCCGGCGGGCGGCCAGGCGGTCTCCGTGCGGAACTCGCCCGGGCCGGCCGCGGTCCGACCCTGGGTCAGGACCGGGGCCGCGAGCTCCGGTCCGGGGGCCGCTCCCCGCAGCGTGGTGTCGAAGAACTCGTCCAGCAGCGCGTCGAAGTGCGGCCGCCCGGACGGCGACTGGTGCGCGCCCTGGAACAGGTAGAGCCGCTTGAACGGCGCGCTCGCCGAGGCGGTCGTCGGGAGCGGGAGCGCCTCGTAGAGGTCGACGCCCTCGGACTGCCTGACGTTGTAGTCCTGCCAGCCGTGCACGACGAGCGTGGACGCGCGGAAGCTCCCCGCGTCCTTGCGGTAGTCGCGCTCGACCCAGAAGCCGTCGTAGTCGGGCGAGCTGTCGTAGCCCTTCAGCGTGTGCTCGGCGCTGTCGCACGGGTTCATCCGGTCGCGCATCGCGTCGATCGTCTGCGGCGTGCGCTGCGTCGGCGGCGTGCGCGCGATCCCGAAGTCGAACGCGAACGGCGTGTCGAAGCCCTCGTCGCTCGGGCGCTCCGAGTTGCCCAGGTAGCGGACGCCGTCCGCATAGGCATAGCCGTACCAGCGCGAGATCGCGAGCTCCGGCACGATCGCCGCCAGCCCCGGCGCGTCGGCACCGCGAGCGGCGACCATGTTGGCGGTCGTGCCGTCGTAGGAGCCGCCGATCATCGCGACCTTGCCGTTCGCCCACGGCTGAGCCGCGAGCGCGTTGACGAGGTCGACGCCCGACTGCTGCTCCTTGCGCCCGCCGTAGTCCCAGCAGCCACTGGAGTTGCGCGTGCCCAGCACGTCGGCGACCGCCCGCGCGTAGCCCTTCGGCACATAGCGCAGGCCGAGCTCGTCGTACGCGAGGTTCGGCGACGTGCCCTCCGAGAGCGAGTTGTACGGCGAGTAGGTGAGGATCACCGGGGCGTTGGCCACGCCCTTGGGCCGCGCCACCTCGACGTGGATCCGGTCGCCGTCGACCGTGGGGATCGACAGGCTCTCGTAGATCGTGTCCTCGGCTTGCGCGTTCGCGGTGGCCGGGAGCAGGGCGAGGGCGAGCAGCGCGGTCAGGACGAGGCGTGGCATGAGGGCTGTAACGCGAGGCGGCCGTGGAACTGGCGGGCCGGGGGCGTTGCGCCGGCGGACGTCAACTGCTCTGGGTGGGGAAGTGGGTTTGCACGAGCGGGCGCGCTCCCTCGCTCCCCTACCCAGCCGCAGTTGACGTTCGCCCCGCCTAGGCGTCGTCGACGAGCTTGAACCGCAGCACGACCAAAGGCTCGGCCTCCGTCAACCGCCACGCCGGCTCCTCCAGCAGCGCAGCGACCTGCTCGCGGCAGCGGTCGTAGTAGTCGCGCTGGGCCGCGCGCCACTCGTCGGCGCCCAGGCCCGACTCGTGCTCCTCGACGCTCCCCGCGTCGACCTCGCCGAACGGCATGACGGCGATCCGGACGACCTCGACGGTGCCGTGGCGGCGGCCCCGATGGTCCATGACGGGGAGGCGCTGGCCGATCTTCGGCGTGCCGCCCTCGAGCTCCCACTCGCGGGCGAGCGAGATCGAGGCGGTCTTCTCGCCGGAGAGCACCTTGGCGATCAGCTCGGCGCCGGCGCCGCCGTCGTCAGCGTGGCCGAACTCCAGGAACGGCTCGCGCGCGGTGCGCCAGGGCGCGAGCGGGATGCGGGCCCGCAGCCGCGTGCCCGCGCCCTTCGGGCTGAGGACGTCGAGCGTGCCGCCGAGCGCCTCGATCCGGCCGCTGAGCCCGGCGAGGCCCGAGCCGGCGGTGGGGTCGGCGCCTCCTGCCCCGTCGTCGTAGACCTCGGCGGTGACCCGGTCCGCGCCCTGCGCGACCTCGACGCGCACGGCGCTCGCCCCCGCGTACTTGACGGCGTTGGATAGCGCCTCGCTGACGAGGTAGTAGATCGTGACCTCGACGGCCTCCGGCAGCCGCCGGTCGGGCAGCGCGAGGATCTCGAGCGGCATCGGGCTGCGGCCCGCCAGCGCGGCGAGCGCCGGCTCGAGGCCGTACTCCGTCAGGCCGGCCGGGTGCAGGCCGCGCGCGAGCTCGCGCAGCTCCGCGCCGGCGGCGCGCGCCTCCTCGCCCGCGTGGCGCAGGTGCTCCGCGGCCTGCTCGGGATCCTGCTCGAGCTTGCGCCGCGCGAGCTCGATCCGGTGGCCGAGCACGATCATCCGCTGCTGCGCGCCGTCGTGCAGGTTGCGCCCGATCCGGCGGCGCTCCTCGTCGGCGATCGAGACCATGCGGGCGCGCGAGGCCGCGATCTCGCGCTCGCGGGCGCGCAGCGCGGTCTCGTGCCGGCGGCGCTCGATCTCCGCGCCAGCGCGGGCGGCGAAGATCCGCAGCACCGCGACCGCCTCCTCGCCCGCGTCGAGCTCGCGGGTGGACATCACGGCGAGGTAGCCGAGCCGCCCGCCGTCGGTCCCGCGCACGACGATCGCGAGGTAGCCCTCGAGGGCGTGGCGCGCGACGAACGAGTCGCGCGGGAAGGCGGTGATCGTCCCGCTCGGGATCGACACGACGTCACGGTCGTAGGCCATCTCGCACGGCGTCCCGGGGATCGAGAAGCCGTACCCCTCGTCGAGCTCGACGCCGTCGCGGCCGTGGGCGGCGAGCACCCGCGCGCGCTCCCAGGCGCCCTCCTCGACCTCGGCCGCGAACGCGATCTCGGCGTCCAGCGCGTCGGCCACGTGGCGCACGAGCGAGCGCAGGAACGCGGTGCCGACGGACGCGGCGGTGCCGGCCGCGATCGTGCGCAGCAGTTCGGCGCCCGACGGGCGCGAGGAGGCGGAGGGGAGCGACGACACGAGCGGGGGAGGCAGCTCATCGTAGAGCCGCACCCCCGCTGCTTGGACGAATTACGCAGCCGACGCCCGACGGGCGTCGCGCCTGCGGCGGCTCAGCTCGTCGAGCACGTCCTCTACGTCGAGGCCGCCGGCCATCGCGAGCTCGCGCGCCGTCGGGGCGCGCCCGAGCCGGCTGGTCAGGCGCGGCGTCGCGCGGTCGATCAGCCGGCCCGCCGCGGGCCGGGTCGCGGCCTCGTGCGCGCGCAGGTCGCGGGCCATCTGGCGGATCGCCGCCGCGACCAGCGTGTCGCGCGACGGGATCTGCAGTTCTTCGCGGAGCAAGGGGGCCAAACCTCCCGGACTAGGACGACGAAGTCGCCCGGCGGGGGTTGGGCCGGTGCAATCGGTTCGTTACCCGAGCAGGTCGTCGACGACACCCAGGATGGGGCGCCTGCTGTCTCTTGCCTGACGCCTGAGCCGCTCGAACGCCTCGTCCGCGGAGATCCCGTGGCGCTCCATCAGCAGCCCCTTCGCCCGCTCGATCCGCGCGCGGCGGTCGAAGGCGCCGAGCAGGTTGCGGAACTGGCGGAAGCGCTCGACCGCGATGTCGATGCCGCCCTGCAGCTCGGTGGCGTCGGTCGAGTCGAGGTGGGCGAAGACGCCGTGGCGGGCGGCGGCCGAGAGGAACTCGCGGCTCGGGTCGCCCGCCAGCAGGCACACCGGGCACGTCGCCTCGTCGACGATCCCGCGGATCAGCTCGAGCGCGTGCTCGCTGTCCTCGTGCAGCGCGACGATGGCGAGGTCGGGCCGGTGCTCGTGGGTCGCCCGCGCGGTCTCGCCGAGCTCGACGGCGAGCGCGATCACCTCGTGGCCGAGCGCCTCCAGGGCGTCGCCGACCGGCTCGAGGTGCGCCCGGCTCTCGTCGGCGACGAGGACGCGCAGCGTCTCGTTCTCCTCCCCGCCCATGCTGTGGCTCAGCGCACGCCCGGCAACCGCTTGAGGATCCGCAGCGACAGCGTCATCACGCGGCCCCAGAGGCCCTGCGGGACGCCGCGCGGCGGGCGCGATCGGCAGCAGCCGCTGCACCGCCACCGTCTGCGACTCCGTGTACTTGAGGATGCCGTCGGCGCCGTGACGGCGGCCGAGCCCGGAGGACTTCATGCCGCCCATCGGCGCGTCGACCGACGCCCAGGCCGCCGCGTAGCCCTCGTTGACGTTGACGGTGCCCGCGCGCAGCCGGGTCGCGAGCGCGCGCCCGCGCTCCGTGTCGCGCGTCCAGAGCGAGAAGTTCAGCCCGTACTCGGAGTCGTTGGCGCGCGCGATCACCTCGTCGGTGTCGCGGAAGCGGGCGACGGCGGCGACCGGGCCGAACGTCTCCTCCCGGTGCAGCGTCATCCCGTCGCTCGTGCGCTCCAGCAGCGTCGGCTCGTAGAAGTACGGCCCGAGGTCCGGGCGCGCCTTGCCGCCCGCGAGCACGGTGGCGCCCTTGGCGACCGCGTCGTCGACGTGCGCGGTCACGGTCTCGAGCTGCGAGCGCGAGATCAGCGAGCCCATCGCCGCGCTGTTGTCGAGCGCGGAGGAGAGCTTCATGGCGCGGACGCGCTCGGTGAGGCGGCGCGTGAACTCGTCGGCCACCGCCTCATGGACGAACAGCCGCTCGATCGAGATGCAGAGCTGGCCCGCGTTGGAGAACAGCGCGCGCTCGGCGCCCTCCACGGCGCGGTCGAGATCGGCGTCCTCGAGCACGATCATCGCGTTCTTGCCGCCGAGCTCCATCGACGCCCCGATCAGGTTGCGCCCGGCGCGCTCGGCCACGGTGCGGCCGGTCGCGGTGCTGCCCGTGAACATCACGTAGTCCGAGCCGTCGATCAGCCCCGGTCCGAGCTCGGAGCCCGAGCCCGTGACGACCTGGACGAGCCCCTGCGGGAGCCCGGCCTCCTCCAGCAGCGCGAAGCCCCAGAGCGCGCAGAACGGCGTCTGGCTGTCGGGCTTGATCACGACCGCGTTGCCCGCCGCCAGCGCGGGCACGGCGTCCGAGACGCTGAGCGTCAGCGGGTAGTTCCAGGGCGCGATGATCCCGACGACGCCGAGCGGGTGGTGGTGCTCGTAGGCGGCGGTCAGCAGCGGCAGCGCGCCGCGGCGGCGCTTGGAGGCGAGGTGGCGCTCGGCCGTGTTGGCGTAGTAGCGGGCGACGATCGCGACGTCGAGGACCTCCTCGAACGCGTGCCGGCGCGCCTTGCCGGACTCGATCTGGACGAGGTCGAGGATCTCGTCCTGGCGGGCCAGCACGAGGTCGTGGAAACGGCGCAGGACCGCGCGCCGCTCGGCGAACTTCGTCCGTGCCCAGGCGGCCTGGACCAGGCGGGCCCGCTCGATCGCGCCCGCGACGTCCTCTGGCGAGCACTTCGGCACGCAGCCGAGCAGCTCGCCGTTGAACGGCTGCTCGACCTCCATGTGCTCGCGCGGACCCTCGGTGCGCACCCGCGCCGCCAGCGCCTCGAGCTGCGCGGAGGAGATGCGGCTCGACGGGATCCGCGTGGCGGTGGGCGGGCCGCCCGGCGAGGTGGGGACCTGGGTCGTGCTCATGCTCTGATCCTGCCAGGTCGGGCCTTGACGCCGCCCCGGTCGCACCTGCGACCATCGCGCGGCCTCACCTCATGCCGTTCACCCGCCGCTCCCTCATCGCCCGCGCCGCCCAGGTGTCGGGCGCCGCCGTCGTCGCCTCCGCCGTCCCGCCGGCCGCGCTCGCGCGCCCGCACGCGCCCACGGTCGAGGTCGAGCCCTGGTCCGCCGCTGCGGCTGCCCGACCCGCCGCTGCGCGCGGCCGACTACCTCGGCGTCGCCGACGAGGTGGTCCGTCGCCTGAACCGGACGTGGGTCGAGGAGGAGCGCGTCTACAGCTCCGGCGGCCGCGGGATCGACGCGATCTACAACGGCGCCCTGCTGACGATCCACGCGATCGCCGCCGAACGCGGCCATGACGGGCCGTCACGCAACGACGAGCGCGCCCGCCTGCTCGCCGCGCGCCTGTGCGAGTCGCCGCCGTTCTTCTCCGGCGCCACGCTGCCGAACCCGGACAAGATGTTCCACACGCCGGGCTGGGTCGGCGACGTCAACACGCTCGACAGCCCGATGGACAAGGCGTTCGACCCCAAGGTGGCGGAGGGCCTGGTGAGCGCGTGGCGGGCGCGCGCGACGCTCGGCCTCGGTGCCGAGCTCGAGGCCCGGATCGTCCAGGCCGTGGACGCCGTCGCGCGCGGGCCGTTCTTCCGCTTCCCCTACGTGCGGCTGAACCAGATCAACTGGAACGCCGAGCTCTACGCGTACGCGGCCGCGCTGACCGGCAACCCGGAGCTGCTCGTCCACGACTACCGCCGGCACGTGCGCCGCTTCGTCGACGGGGCGCGCCGCCCGCTGCACAAGGGCTGGGCGCGCAACCTGTCCCCGAGCTACCGCTTCCAGTACCAGACGACCTACGCCGGCTCGCGCATGAACCTGGACTCGGCGGAGTACGCGAACATGACGCTGCACTTCATCGCCTGGTACGAGCAGGCGCTGCGCGCGGGGATGCGACCGCTGCCGGATGCCGACATGCGCATCCTGCGCGCCTGGGCCGCGCGGGTGCAGTTCGGCTACTGGATGCACAACGGCATGCTCAGCTGGGACAGCGGGCTCGGCTTCAAGCGCTGGATGAAGGCGAAGACGTGGGCCTACGCGCAGCAGGGCCTGCTGGCGATCGCGAGCTCGCCGCGCTTCTGGCTGCACCCGCGCCAGGGCGCGTGGGCCAAGTACGTGCTCGACCGCGGGCTGTGGCAGTTCGCGATCCGCTGCGAGCCGCTGCCGCCGCGCCACCTGCCGTCGGTGCACCTCTACGACGTCGGCAGCGTCTACCAGGGCAAGGGCAGCCAGCGCATCTACGCGGCCCGCATGGGCGCCAACGCGATGCGCGCGCTGTCGCTCGGGCTCGCGGACATGGAGGCCGCGACGCCGCCGCCGTTCTACTCCTTCGACGCCGACGTCGGGCGGCTGAGCGTGAGCACGCCGCGCTACTCCACGGCGATCCTGGCCGACAACTACGGCGCCGTCCCCTACGGCGGGATCGAGCTGGCGCGGCTGTTCGACGCCCAGGGCGTGCCGATCGGCGGGGTCGGCGGGCGCCCGCCGGCCTCGTTCGGGCTCGTGCTGCGGCGCCCGGGCCGCAGGCGCGCGCTCGCCACGCAGGGCGGCGCCGCGCGACGCCAAGCTCGCGCTCGACCGCTCGCCGCACGGGCGGGTCGTCGCGCACGCGGCGGCTGCCGGCGTCACCCGACGCGGGCCCGTTCGGAGCGCTGGTGGCGGTCGGGCGCGTCGCGGGCGGCGGCGCGGCCGTCAGCGTGCGCCACCGCTTCGCCGCCGAGTACGTCGAGAGCACCTGGACCGTGACGCGCGCGCGCCGGCGGCTGCTCGCCGAGGCGCTGTTCCCGAGCTGGGGCGGCAGCGCGGCGCACGTCGCCGCCGTGCTCCCCGACGGGAGGCGGCTCGAGCTGCCGGCCGCCGGCGCGGTCGACGCCGCCGCGGTCCGCTACTTCCACCTCGCCGGGCCGCGCGGCGGCTACGTGCTGGTGCTCTCCGGCGGCGGCCGGGCGACCGCGCGGCGCGTGGCGCGCCAGCCGTCGGCGCCGCGACCCGGGCCGACGCTGGCCGTGGCGATGCCCGGCCTCGAGCTGCGCGCGCGGATCGCGCCGGCCGACACGGCCGAGCGCGCAGCCGAGGTCGCCGCGCGGCTCGGCGCCTAGCGGCGGCTAGCGCGGGGTCGTCGCGACGAGCCGCTCGAGCGCGGCGCGCGCCTCGCCCTGCAGCGTCTCGAAGCGCAGCGCGTACACGTGGTAGGCCTGCTCGCGCAGGACGCGCGCCCGGCCGCGCACGGCCGGCAGGTCGAACACGACGAGCTCGTCAGGGGCGAGCGGGCGGTCGCTCGCGACCGCCATCCCGCCCTCGCCGAGGTCGATCGTCTCGCAGTGGATGGCCTTGCCCTTGTTGCGGCGCAGCGTGCACGGGACGACCAGCGCCTCCCTCGCCGCCTGCCTCCGTTCACCCGTCACGCCGTGATCGTCCCGCGAGCGCGCGGCGCCCGCAACGTCCGCGCGCTGACGTCAGGCGCGTCAGAGCGGCTCGGCCACCGTGAACGAGGCGCCCGCCGGGCCGCTCGGGGCCGCGATCCGGGTGCCCTCGAACGTGGCGCGGACGCGCCAGCGCCCGACGCTCGGCGGCGTGAACGCGATCGTCGCGCTGCCGCCCTGCGCCCGCCGCCGGTAGCGCGAATGGAACTGCCAGCCCGCGAGCGGGTCGAAGCGCTCCACGTCGACCGTCACCGGCCCGGACGCGTCCGGAGCCACGCGCACGCCGATCGCCGCCGTCTGCCCGGGCCGCAGGGTCGCGTTGCGCTCGCCGTTGACGAGCACCCGGGTGCGCGTGATCACGCGCGTCAGGCGCGAGAGGGTGTAGCGGCCGTCGGCGCCGGACCGCGAGCGCACCGCCGTGAAGTAGCGGCCGGGCTTCAGTCGCAGGCGGATCTGCTGGCTTCCGGTGTCGCCGCAGGCGCACGAGATGCGGCGGCCGCCCTCGCCGACGAGCTGGAGGTTGAACGGCGCCGACGAGCTCGCCCGCAGCCGCAGGTCCAGGATGCTCGGGCGGCGCACGTCGAACCGGTAGAGGTCGACCACGTCCGCCCCGCTCCCGCGCAGCGAGCCGCGCACCGGCGCGTCGTTGGCGAGCTCGGCGCCCGGCGCCGTGTCGTCCTCGCCGGCGCGGGCCACCTGCAGGTGGTACGGCAGCGCGCCGCGGCGGCTGCGCGGCGCGCTCACCTGCACGCTGTAGCGGCCGCCCTGGCCGGGACCCGGCGTGTAGATGAAGTAGTCGTCGCAGTCGAAGGAGCGCACGGTCTCGCCGTCCTCGAACGACGACGTCCCGGGGGCGAACAGCTGCGCGGCGACGCAGCGCTCGCGCGAGACGAGATGCACGCGGTACGTGCGGCCGGCCGCCATCGTCACGGCGTAGGCGTCGTCGGGGTTGGCGATGCGGTCCACGCTTCCGCTCGCGCCCGAGGCGCCGAGCGCGCGCCCGGGCGGCCGCTCGGGCCGGTCGGGGGCGACGATCCGCAGCGAGAACGTGTCGCTGGCCGAGTTGCCGCGCTGGGCGACGCGCACGAGCAGCGACGCGTTGCGCGGCTGGGTGAAGTCCAGCGTCAGCCGCCCGCTCCGGTTGGTCTGGCCGCACGTCACGGACGTGATCTGCGAGCGGTCGCGCCGGAACACGTCGACCACGGCGTCGAGGTCGCCCGATGCGTCGAGCTCGATGACGAGGTCGCGCGCCGCGGTGGGCGCGATCGAGTACCAGACGGAGTTCGCCGCCAGGCCCGCGCAGGAGCCGGGCTCGTTCGGCTCCGTGGTCGCGTCCACGGTCGTTCCGCGCACGGTCGAAGGCACCGCGAGCGCCTGCGCGCTCGCACGGTCGTCGTTGGCCGGCGGCGCCGCCTGAGCGGTGGATGCGAGCAGGCCGAAGGCCGCCAGCAATGTCACGGTGAACTTGCCCATCACGACCTCCCCGGGTCCGGTACGGCGTAGTCGTACAGGAGACGGTTCGTGCGCGAGAAGTTGCTCGAATGGTCCGACCGGGCAAGGTTCGGTCGATGACGCCGACCGGCTCACTACCCGCTGCCCTCGAACGGCTCGCGGCCGCGCTGCGCGCCGTGGAGCTGACGCTCGACGTGCCCGGGCGCGACGCGGCCGAGGCCGGGCGCCGCGAGCTGGTGGGTCAGATCGAGAACTACCTGCTGCCGCGGCTCGAGCGGATGCACGCCCCGCTGCTGATGGTGGTCGGCGGCTCCACGGGCGCCGGCAAGTCGACGCTCGTCAACAGCCTCGCGGGCGAGGACGTGAGCCCCGTCGGGCGTCCTGCGCCCGACCACACGCTCGCCGGTGCTCGTCTGCCATCCCGACGACGTGCAGTGGTTCGAGGACGACCGGATCCTGCCGGGCCTGAGCCGCACGCGCGGCGCCTCCTCGACGCCCGGCTCGCTGCAGCTCGTGCCGACCGAGGCGCTGCCGGCCGGCCTGGCCCTGCTCGACTCGCCCGACATCGACTCGGTCGTGGAGGCCAACCGGGCGCTCTCGCGGCAGCTGCTCGCCGCGGCCGACGCCTGGCTGTTCGTGACGACCGCGGCGCGCTACGCCGACGCCGTCCCGTGGGATCTGCTGCAGACCGCGCGCGACCGCGGGACCGCGCTGTCGCTCGTGCTGGATCGCGTGCCGCCGGAGGCGGTCGCCGAGGTCGCCGGGCACCTGCGGTCGATGCTCGCCGAGCGCGGCCTCGACGACGCGGGGCTGCTCGTGGTCGAGGAGACCGAGCTCGAGGGCGGGCGGCTGCCCGCGGAGGCGCTGGCGCCGGTGCGCGCCTGGCTCGACGGCCTCGGCGCCGACGGCCAGTCGCGGGCCGATCTCGTCCGCCGCACGCTGACCGGCGCGCTCGACAGCCTCCCGGGCCGCGTGCGGGTCGTCGCCGGCGCGCTCGCCGAGCAGGCCGGAACGGAGGCCGCGCTGCGCGAGGACGCCGAGCAGGCGTACGCCCGCGGCCTCGACGAGGTCGACGAGGCGGTCCGCAGCGGCGCGCTGCTGCGCGGCGAGGTGCTGGCCCGCTGGCACGACGTGATCGGCACGGGCGACCTGATGCGCGCGCTCGAGTCCCGGCTCGGGCGCCTGCGCGACAAGGTGCGCTCGTTCGTGACCGGTACGCCCGCCGCGGAGCAGGAGCTGCGCACCGCCGTCGAGTCGAGCGTCGACGCGGTCGTCTTCTCGGCCGCCGACCGCTCCGCCGAGCGCGCCGCCGCCGCCTGGCGCGGCCGCCCGGCCGGCCGCGCGCTGCTCTCGGGCACGGCCCGGCTCGACGCGGCGTCCCCCGACCTGCTGGAGCGCACCCGCGCCGAGGTGCGCGCGTGGCAGGGCACCGTGTTCGAGCTCGTCAGCCGCGAGGCGGCCGGCAAGCGCTCGACCGCCCGCATCGCGTCCCTGGGGGTCAACGGCGCCGGCCTCGTGGTGATGCTGGCGGTGTTCGCCCACACGGGCGGCCTGACCGGCGCCGAGGTCGCGATCGCGGGCGGCACCTCCGCGGCGGGCCAGCGCGTGCTCGAGGCGCTGCTCGGCGACCAGGCGGTGCGCACGCTCGCGGCGCAGGCCCGCGAGGACCTCCTGCGCCGCGCGGGCGAGCTGCTCGCCACGGAGGCCCGGCGCTACGAGGACCTGCTCGCCGGCGCCGTCCCCGGCAGCGGCGGCCTCGAGGCGCTCGAGGAGGCCCTCGCCGGGCTCGAGGGCGCATCCGACGAGGTCGAGCGGGCGCGGTGAGCCCCTCGCTGGAGGAGCGGCTCGCGGCGCTCGCCGAAGCCGCGGAGCTGGCCGACGGGCGGCTCGAGCCCGCGAGCGTCGAGGACGCGCGCGCCGTCGTGCGCCGTGCCGGCGAGCGGCTCGGGCACGGCCTGGAGGCGACGGTCGTCGCGCTCGCGGGGCCGACGGGCGCGGGCAAGTCGACGCTGTTCAACGCGCTGGCGGGGCAGGCCGCTCGTCCGCGAGGGCGTGCGGCGGCCGACGACGGCCACGGCCACCGCTGCGATATTTGGCCCGCCCACCCCGCCCGACGGCGACCTGCTCGACTGGCTCGAGGTCCCGTCGCGGCACACGCTCGACGGCGGCGGCGCCCGACGGCCTCGTCCTGCTCGACCTGCCCGACTTCGACTCCGTCGAGACCGCCCACCGGCTGGAGGTCGACCGGCTCGTGCGGCTCGTCGACCTGCTCGTCTGGGTCGTCGACCCGCAGAAGTACGCGGACGCCTCGCTGCACGAGCGCTACCTGCGACCGCTCGCGCGGCACGCGGCGGCGATGCTCGTCGTCCTCAACCAGAGCGACCGCCTCGGCGCCGACGCCCCGCGCGCCCGCGCCGACCTCGCCGGCCTGCTCGGCTCCTCGGGCCTCGGCGACGTGCCGGTGCTCGCGGCGTCGGCGCGCACGGGCGAGGGCCTCGACGCGCTGCGCGCGGCGCTGGAGGACCGGGTGACGCGGCGCGAGGCGGCGCTCGCCCGGCTCGCCGCCGACGTCGGCGAGGCGGCCGCGGCGCTCGACGCCGCCGCGGGCGAGGGCAAGCCGGAGGGGCTCCGCCGCGGCGACCGCGCGCGCCTGCTCGCCACGCTCGGCTCGGCTGCCGGCATCCCCGCCGTCGAGGCGGCCGCGCTCTCCGCGCACCGCCGCCGCGGCGCGCTCGCCACCGGACTGCCGTGGGTCGCATGGGTGCGGCGCCTGCGCCCGGACCCGCTCAAGCGCCTGCGGCTCTCCGACGGGGGGCAGGAGGACGTGCGGACCTCGCTGCCGCAGGCCACGAGCGTGCAGCGCGCGCAGGTCGACGCGGGCATCCGCGCCCTCGCCGGCGACGCCTCGCGCGGGCTCCCGGACCCGTGGCCGTCGCTGGCCCGCCGCGCCGCGACCGCCTCGGCGCCCGAGCTCTCCGACCGGCTCGACCGCGCCGTGGCGGGCGCGCAGCTGCAGATGACGCGGCCGCGCTGGTGGAAGCCCGTGCGCGTCCTCCAGCTCGCGCTGGCCGCCACCGCGCTCGCCGGCCTGCTGTGGCTGGCGGCGCTGGCCGGCCTCGGCTACCTGCAGCTCGACGACGTCGTGCCGACGCCCGACATCGCCGGCATCCCCGCGCCGACCGCGCTGCTCATCGGCGGGCTGCTCGCCGGCGTCCTCGTCGCCTTCCTCGCCCGGATCGTCAACGGCTTCGGCGCACGGCGCCGGGCCCGGCGCGCCCGGCGCGCGCTCGACGAGCGGGTGGGCGCCGTGGCGGACGAGCTCGTGCTCGCCCCGCTCGAGGCCGAGCTCGCGGTGCACGGGCGGCTGCGGCGGGCGCTCGCCACGGCCGCGTCGCGCATAGGCTCCACCCATGCCGATCCAGATCGCGGTGCTCGACGACTACCAGGAGGTCGCGCGCGAGATGGCTCCGTGGGAGCAGCTCGAGCCCGAGGCGGAGATCACCTTCTTCCACGACCACCTGCTCGTCGACGGCGTCGTGCGCGACCTGCTGGCCGGCTCACCAGGTCGTCGTCGCCATGCGCGAGCGCACGCCGTTCACCGCGAAGCGCCTGGCCTCGCTGAAGGACCTCGAGCTGCTCGTCACGACCGGGATGGGCAACGCGTCGATCGACATGGCCGCCGCGCGCGAGCTCGGGATCACCGTCTGCGGGACCGCGTCGCTGCCGACCCCGACCGCCGAGCTCGCCTGGGGGCTGATCATCGGCCTGCAGCGCAACCTGCACCGACGAGGACCTCAGGATCCGCCAGGGCGGATGGCAGCGCACGATCGGCCCCGAGCTGGCCGGCCGGACGCTCGGCATCCTCGGGCTGGGCAACCTCGGGCGGCGGATGGCGCGGATCGCGCAGGCGTTCGAGATGCGGGTGATCGCCTGGAGCGAGAACCTCACCGCGGAGGCCGCCGCCGAGGCGGGGGCGCAGGCCGTCGGGCGCGACGAGCTGTTCGAGCGCTCCGACGTGCTGACGATCCACACCCGGCTCAGCGACCGCACCCGCGGCCTGATCGGAAAGCGCGAGCTCGCCCTGATGAAGCCGACCGCGATCCTCGTCAACACCTCGCGCGGCCCGATCGTCGACGAGGACGCGCTGATCGCCGCCCTCCGCGGGGGCGTGATCGCCGGCGCGGCGCTCGACGTCTACGCCAAGGAGCCGCTCCCGCGCGACCACCCGCTGCGCGAGACCCCGCGCACGCTGCTCACGCCGCACCTCGGCTACGTGACCACCGGGACCTACGAGGTGATGTACCGCGACGCCGTCGAGGACATCGCCGCCTGGATGCGCGGCGAGCCCGTGCGCGTGCTCAACTGACTTAGGCTCCGCCCATGGACTACCGCCAGCTCGGCCGCTCAGGCCTCCGCGTCTCCACCCTCACGCTCGGCACGATGACCTTCGGCGGCGGCGGCAAGTTCGCGAACGTCGGCTCGACGGACGTCGACGGCGCTCGCCGCCAGATCGACATGTGCCTGGACGCCGGGATCAACCTGATCGACACGGCCGACGCCTACTCCGACGGCGCCTCGGAGGAGATCCTCGGGCAGGCGCTGGGCGACCGCCGCGACCGCGTGCTGCTGGCGACGAAGGCGCGGATGCCGATGGGCGACGGGCCGAACGACGCGGGCCTCTCGCGGCACCACCTGATCCGCGCCTGCGAGGCGAGCCTGCGCCGCCTCGGGACCGACCACATCGACCTCTACCAGGTGCACGAGTGGGACGGCGTGACGCCCATGGAGGAGACGCTCGAGGCGCTCGACGATCTCCAGCGCGCCGGCAAGATCCGCTACGCGGGCTGCTCGAACTTCGCGGGCTGGCAGCTCTCGAAGGCGATCGGCGTGTCCGAGCGGCGCGGCCTCGTGCGCTACGTCAGCCAGCAGATCTACTACTCGCTGCAGGCCCGCGACGCGGAGTACGAGCTCGTCCCCGCCGGCCTCGACCAGGGCGTCGGGATCCTCGTCTGGAGCCCGCTGGCCGGCGGCCTGCTGTCGGGCAAGTACCGCCGCGGCCAGGAGGGCCCCGAGGGCGCGCGCCACCTGACGGACTGGAACGAGCCGCCCGTGCGCGACGAGGAGCAGACCTACGACGTGATCGAGGCGGCGGTGCAGATCGGGGAGTCGCACGGCGTCTCCGCCGCGCAGGTCGCGCTCGCGTGGCTGATCGGACGCCCGGGCGTCGCGTCACTGGTGATCGGCGCGCGCACCGACGAGCAGCTCGCCGACAACCTCGCGGCCGCGGAGCTGGAGCTCTCGGCGGAGGAGCGCGCCAGGCTCGACGCCATCAGCGCTCCCCCGCTGATCTATCCCCACTGGCACCAGGCCAAGACCGCGGCCGACCGGCTCGGGCCGGCCGACCGCGCCTGGCTGGCGCCGTATCTGGACGAGGACGCCTAGGGCGTCTGCTCCGGAGGCAGCGCGAAGTCCGGGCTGACGGACTCGCGCATCGTCTCCGGCGGCACGGTGACGGTCTCGGACAGGTAGCCCTCGAGCTGCGTGCCCGGATCGCCCTGGATCGTCTCCGTGCGCTCGGAGGCGAGGAACGGCAGCGTCACCGAGCCGCCGACGACCTGGACGTCGTCGAAGGTCGGCGCGTGCACCCACCAGTCCTCGTTGGCGTCGGTCACGCGCACCGCGATCCGGTGCCCGGCCGGGATCTTCCAGTCGGCCGACCACAGGTCGAGCGTCTTCTCGCCGCTGGAGCGGGCGAGGAAGCCCTGGCGCGTGACCAGCGGGCCGATCCCGTACTCGTCGAGGTCGTAGACGTCGACGACGAGGTTGGCGTTGGGCCGCGTCGTGGCGACGTCGACGACCGCCTTCCCCGAGCCGGACAGGTGGGCGTCATAGGGAAGCCGCGGCGAGATCGTCCAGACGCCGTCGGCGTCGGACTCCGTCGCGCTGCCCGAGCCGTCGTCCGTGTAGGTCCCGGTGCGCAGCGGCGTCGTGTAGCCGCTGCTGTCGGCGGGCGGCCACGCCTGCTCGGCGCGCCACTTGCCGTCGTTGGTCTGCACGGCGACCAGCGGGTCCTGCGCGGCGGGAGCCTGTCCCTTCAGGAACTCGTCGTAGAAGCGCATGACCTCGTCGAAGAAGCCGGCGCGGCCCATCTTCAGGCGGCCGCTCGCGTCGGTCTCGTTGCCGCGCACGTGCTCCCACGGGCCGAGCCACGCGCGCTCGTAGCCCGCGTGGTTCTGCAGGTACTGGGCGGTGCCGTCGGCGACGGTGTTGTTCTCCGTCAGGCCCTGGGTCAGGAACAGCGGGACGTCGGAGCCCTTGGCGCCCGGGATCAGGTTCCGCTTGCGCCAGTAGTCGGAGTAGTGGTCGTCGTTGCCGGCCTGATCGGCGAGGTTGTAGTCCGGGCTGTCCTGCGCCGTGCCCGGCGTGAGGTCGATCAGGTCGTACAGGGCCGGCGTCAGCACGGAGTTCAGGCGCCGGATGCCGTCGCCGTAGAGGTAGCGGTAGAGGTCGTAGACCGGCTCCTGGGAGACTTGGTGTCCCGGGGCAGGTCGCGGGGGCGCAGGATGTCCGCGTGGAGCTTCACGCCGTCGGTCGACGGGATCGTGGCTTCGCTCCACTCGGCGCCCTCGGGGACCGCGCCGGCGGCGCCCGCGGTGGCGGGCAGCACGGCCGAGGCGGCGAGGGCGAGCAGGATGACGAGACGTTTCCTCATGGGGGCTGCAACGCAACCCCCTCAGCTTTCTTGCGAGCGGCCTCTCATCTCGGGCGCAGCAGCGCCCACACGTCGATCTCGAGCGTCGCGCTCGGCCCCTCCGCGTCGACGACCCGCCAGCCGCGGCGCACCAGCGAGCGCCGCAGCCCGGTCTCGGACATCACGGTCGCCGTGAAGCGCTGGACGCCGACGGCCGCGGCGCGGCGCGCGAGCCGGCCCACGAGGTCGGAGCCGATGCCCTGCCGCTGGAGGTCGTCGAGGACCTCGGCGGCGATGTCGGCGGCGTCGGGGCGCCCGTCGTGGCGCACGAATCGCCCGATCGCGACGGGCGCCCCACGGCCGTCGAGGGCGACCAGCGCGATGTGGTCGCGCGCATCGGTCGCCGCGAGATAGCGCCGCTCGCGCGGCGACAGGCGGGGCTTGGCGCCGTGGTAGCGCTGGTACTGCGAGCGCGGGCTCAGGCTCGCGTGGAGCGCGTCGACGAGGGGCTCGTCGGCGGGCCCGAGATCGCGGAAGCACAGGGGCGCCTCGGCGACGGGGAGGGGTGTGGGGAGGGCGGCCATGGGCGGAGGGGAGAGAAGTAAACGAACGGTCGGTCTAATAGTTGCAGAAGATCGAACGATCGTGTTATTTTCTCCGTATGAGTCACGTCACAGAGGTGGCCGTGCCGCAGACCGACGGGCGCCGCGCGCGCGGGGACAGCACCCGGCGGGCGATCCTCGCCAAGGCGATGCGGCTCGCCTCCGCCGAGGGCCTGGAGGATCTCTCGATCGCCCGCCTGGCCGGCGAGCTCGGCATGAGCAAGAGCGGGCTGTTCGCCCACTTCGGGTCCAAGGAGGAGCTGCAGCTCTCGACGATCCGCGCCGCCCGGCGCGTCTTCTCCGACGAGGCCGTGACCCCAGCGCTGGCGGCCAAGAAGGGCATCGAGCGCCTGGACGCGCTGCTCGCCGCCTGGCACGACTACATCGTCAATGACACCTTCCCGGGCGGCTGCATCCTGATGGAGGCCGCCGCGGAGTTCGACAACCGGCCCGGCCCGGTCCGCGACCTGGTCGCCGAGACGATGGCCATGTGGACCGGCCTGCTCACCGAGCAGGTCGCGCGCGCGGTCGAGCGCGGAGAGCTGGCGCCGGGGACCGACCCCGCGCAGCTCGCATGGGAGCTGCACGCGTTCGGCCTGGCGCTCAACTGGGACTTCCAGCTCAACGGCGCCGGCGCGGCGCGCGAGCGTGCCGCGACCGCGGTGCGCGGGCGCCTGGAGGCCGCGGCGACCGCCAAGGGCCGCAAGCGACTTGCGCGGGCCGACGCCACGGCCGGGGGCGCCGCCAGCGCGGCGCCGCGCGCCGCCTAAGCGAAGAAGTCGGCGTCGATCACGTCGTTGTGGAGCGCGCGGGCGAAGGCGTCGATCTCCGCCGACAGCCGCTCCTCCTCGAGCTGGCGCACCTGGTTGGCCAGCACCGAGGCACGGGCGTGCAGGGCGCGCTCGAAGCGATCGGCGTCCGCATTGCTGACGGCGATCTCGCGCGACATGCCGCACTCGCCGCAGCGCAGGAACATCCACCATGCGGCCTCGCCGGCCGGCTCCCACGAGACGGGCTGGACGAAGTCGCGCCCGCAGACGGGACAGATCTCGAGACCGGCTTCGGGCTTCTTGGCGGCGGGGGATCGGCGTCTCATGGTGGACGCAGTCTCCCCGGGCACGGGCGCCCGGCCTACGGGACCACCACGAGTCCGTAGGTAGGGGCGCCCGTACGCCGCAGGGGGGTTGTCCTTACGCGGTCTGGCCGGTGTTCACGGTCTCCCGCTCGAAACGCGGCTGCTGCTCGAGGGCCGGATCGCCCGGCACGTCGGCGTGGCCTTCCTGCGGAGCCGGCTCCGGGGCGGGCTCGACGAGGCGCTCCGTGACCAGGTAGGAGCCGGCGACGCCTGCGGCGAGCGCCGCGACGGCCCAGCCCTTGCCCTTCAGCGCGCTGCCGAAGAGCGCCTCGTCGACCGACGGGCGGCCGGGGCCGGTCTCGGTCAGCGCCGCCGTGAGCGCGATCAGCGTGAGGTTGTACTCGAAGCCGTTCTGGGTCACCCACGGCCCGTTCTGCGCGTGCACCTTGCGGATGGCCGTGACCATCGTCCCGGTGATCGTCGCCTGCGCGACCGGCGTCAGGGCGCCGAGCGTGAGCATCGCGCCGCCGAGCGTCTCGGCCCAGCCCGCCGCGGTCGCATGCCGCTTGCCGGGGCGCAGCCCCAGGCTCTCGAAGAACCCGCCGGTGGCGTCGGGCCCGTGGCCGTCGAACCAGCCGAACAGCTTCTGGGTGCCGTGGCCGACGAACAGCGGGCCCACGACGCCGCGCAAGATCAGTCTTCCGATGTTCATGTTGGTCGCCTCCGAAGCGTTTGTTGCTCTCGCAAGCAGTTCTGCTCGGCGGGCGCGGTTCCGAAACGGGACCTCAGAGCGCGGCGGCGAGCACCTCGCGCGCCACGGGCGCGGCGGTCGCTCCGCCCTGCCCCGCGCTGACCAGCATCACGGCGACCGCGACCGCCGGGTCCGAGGCTGGCGCGAACGCGACGAACCACGCGTCGGTGTTCTTCGGGTCGATCGGGCCGCCGTTCGTGGGGCGCAGCTCGGCCGTGCCCGTCTTGCCGGCCACGTCGACGCCCGGGAGCGCGGCCGCGTTGCCGGTGCCGCCGCGCACGACGCCGAGCATCATGTCGCGCACCTGGGCCGCAACCCGGCGCGAGACGACGCGGCGGCGGCCGCCGCGCTCGGAGGCGACGACGCGCGGGCGCGCGCGCACGCCGCGGTTGGCGATCGTCGCCCCCACGGAGGCCATCTGCACCGCCGTGGCGAGGTCGCGCTCCTGGCCGATCGCGGCCGAGCCGACCGCGAGGTCGTCCTTGAGGTCGCGCGCCACCGTGCTGGGCTTCTCCCCCGGCAGCCGCGGCTTCTCGTTGAACCCGAACGCCTCGGCGTAGCGCAGCAGCCGCTTCGCGCCGAGCTCGGCGCCGAGCGGCGCGAACACCGAGTTGCACGAGTGCGCGAAGGAGTTGGCCAGCGAGCCGCCGCACGACTCGTTGCTCGCGTTGGCCAGCCGCACGCCCGAGAGCGTCGCTGCGGTCTGCACGGGATATGAGCTGGACGGGCTCGCGACCCGCGACTGCAGCGCGCCCGCGAGCGTGACGATCTTGAAGGTGGAGCCGGGCGGCTGCGGCCCGGAGGCGGCGATGCCGGCCATCGCGAGCACGCGCCCCGTACGCGGCCGGATCACGGCCACACCGCCGAGCCGGTCGCCGAGCGCCTCGGTGGCGACCCGCTGCAGCCGCGGCGACAGCGTCGTGCGCAGCGCCCGGCCGCGCTTGACCGCCACGCGCTTGACGAGCCGCTTGCCGAAGCGCAGCTCCGCGCCGGCGCGGCCCCCGAGCCGCTGGTCGTAGAGCGCCTGCAGGCCCGAGCCCGGCTCTCCGCCGGCCGGGGGCGTCCCGATGATCGCCGCCATCGTCGGCTCGGCCTCAAGCCGGCTGCCGTCGGCGGCCAGGATCGGGCGCCGCGCGGGCCGCTCGAGCACGCGCCGGCGCACGTTCTCGCCGTCGCGCAGGCCCGGCAGCCGCCAGGCGGGCGACCAGTCGAGGAACGCCTCGCCGTCGTGGTCGACGACCCGCAGGGGGATCGTGCCGCGCAGCTCCCCGAACCCGCGCGTGCGGACGCGCACGCGCACCGGCGCGCGGCCGGACACGGGCTCACGGGCCGGGCTGGCCTCGACGGACTCGATCGTCGCCTGCTGGGCGGCGATCCGGTAGCTGGCGGCGAACTCGGCCAGCGGCCAGTCCCGGCGCCGCTCGGGTGAGAGCGTGCGCCACATCGCGGGGTAGTCGCCGCGCTCCCACGCGGCGACGAAGCGGTCGACGGCGTCCTGGCGCCGGTCGCCGGCGGCCTCGCGGGCCAGCAGCACGTAGCCCGCGCCCGCCGCCCCGGCGACGAGGACGAGCAGCAGCAGGATCGGCACGACCGGCGGCCGCCTGCGGGGGCGGCGCTGCACGCCCGCGGGCTGCAACCAGCGGACGCGACCCATGCCGTCAGGGGTCGACGAGAAGCTCGAGCGGCGGCGCCGGCGCATGCCTTCCGTCCTAGCAGGCCCGCACCGCGCGACCGGGTCGCGCCGCGTCGCGCGACCGGGCCGCCCCGCGTCGCGCGTGCGGCTAGGCCGCGGCCTCCTCCAGCGCGCGCCGGATCCGCTTCGCCGACACGGCTCCGCGCGTGCCGAGGCCCTGCGCGAACTGGCTGATCCGCAGCTCCTCGAGCATCCAGGGCACCTCGCGCAGGCCCGCGGGGACGGCGCGACCCCGCGGCCAGGCCTGCAGCCGTTGCTGGTAGGCCTGCTCCAGCTCGCGGAGCGCGTTCATGCGGTCGCGGTCGACGGCGGTCGCGTCGGGCAGCCGCTCCAGGCGCCGGGCCGCTCCCTGCAGGTAGCGCTCGACGTCGGGCAGCCGGGCCGCGCCGGTGCGCGTCGCGAACCCCGGGTGCACGAGCCGCGCCAGCTGCGCGCGCACGTCGCGCCGGGCGGGCTCGAAGGCGGGGGCCGACAGGCCTTCGAGCCGGCGCTCGACGTCGCGCGCGGCGTCCAGGATGCGGGCCATCTGCGCCACCACCTCGGCGGTCTTGGCCTGCAGGCGCCCGGCCACGTGCCCGCGCAGGCGCTTGAAGGCCCCGGCGTCCCAGGCGGGCCCGCCCGCCTCGGCGACCAGCGCATCGAGCGCGGCGGTCGTGGCGTCGGCGAGCACGGCGCCGACGCCGTCGTGCGGCGCGCCGGCGAGCGCGAGCCGCTGCGCGTTGCTCAGGCCCGCCTGCACGCCGCGGATCGGCGACGGCACGCCGAGCAGCAGCAGACGGCGCGTGCCGGCCGCCATCGCGGTCGCCTGCGCGCCGGGCGTCTCCAGCACCCGCACAGCGACGCTCTCGCCCTCGTCGACGAGCGCCGGGTACCCGCGCACCGCCTGGCCCGTCCCCGGCAGCGCGACGACCTTCGGCAGCTCGCCGATGGTCCACGCCGTCAGTCCGGTCGTCTCCAGGCCGCGCGCCGCGCTCGCCAGCTCGGCGCGCAGCCGCGGGCGCGCCCGCTCGCGCAGCGCCGCCAGGTCGGTGCCCTCGGCCACCACCTCGCCGCGCTCGTCCTCGACCCGGAACGTCATCCGCAGATGGGCGGGCAGCCGCGCCTCGTCGAAGTCGGCGCGCGTCACCCGCACGCCGCGCAGCCGGCCGAGCTCGGCCGCGACCTGGTCGGCGAAGCGGCCCTTGCGCGGTTTGAGCGCGGCCAGCACCTCTGCGGCCACCTCCGGCACGGGCACGAGCCGGCGCCGCGCGTCCTTGGGCAGCGAGCGGATCAGGGCGGTGACCAGCTCCTCGCGGAAGGCCGGCACGAGCCAGTCGAAGCCCGACTCGCGCAGCTGCGGAAGCACCTTCAGCGGCACGTGGACGGTGACGCCGTCGTGCTCGGCGCCCGGCTCGAAGCGGTAGGACAGCGGCAGCACGAGCTCACCCTGCTTCCACTCCGACGGCCGGCCCGCGCCCGTGTCCGCCGCGTCGTCGCCGACGAGCAGCTCACGCGTGTACGTGAGCAGGTCCGGGTCGGCGTTGCGGGCGTCGCGCCACCAGCGGTCGAAGTGCGCGCCCGAGACGACGTCGGCCGGGATCCGCTCGTCGTAGAACGCGAACAGCGCCTCGTCGCTGACGCGCAGGTCGCGCCGGCGTGCGCGCTGCTCGAGCGCGTCGACCTCCTCCAGCAGCTCCTGGTTGGCCGCCCAGAACGCGTGCCGCGTCTCCCACTCGCCCTCCACCAGCGCACGGCGGATGAACAGCTCGCGCGAGAGCACGGGGTCGATGCGGCCGTACTGGACCGTGCGGCCCGTGACGATCGGCAGCCCGTAGAGCGTCACCCGCTCCGTCGCCACGACGGAGGCGCGGCTCGCCACCCAGCGCGGCTCGGAGTAGCTGCGGTTGACGAGATGCTCCGCGAGCGGCTCGACCCACTTGGGATCGATCCGCGCGGCGTCGCGGCCCCACAGCCGCGAGGTCTCCACCAGCTCGGCGACCATCGCCCACGCCGGCGGCTTCTTCGCGAGCCCGGAGCCGGGGAAGATCGCGAAGCGGGCGCCGCGCGCGCCGAGGTACTCGCGGCCCTGCGCGTCCTTGACGCCGACGTGCGAGAGCAGGCCGGAGAGCAGCGCGCGGTGCACGGCGGCGGGCTCGGCCGGCTGCTGGTTGAGCGAGATCCCGAGCTCCTTCGCCGAGCGCCGCAGCTCCCCCGCGAGGTCCTGCCACTCGCGCACGCGCATGTAGTGCAGGTACTCGGCCTTGCAGCGCTTGCGGAACTGGCTGCCCGACAGCGCCCGCTGCTGCTCGCGGAGATAGCGCCAGAGGTTGAGGTAGGCGAGGAAGTCGGACGTCTCGTCGGCGAAGCGGGCGTGCTGCTGATCTGCCTGCGCGCGCTGCTCCTGCGGGCGCTCGCGCGGGTCCTGGATCGACAGCGCCGCGACGATCGGGATCACCTCGGCGGCGCAGTCGAGCTCGCCCGCCTCGAGGATCATCCGGCCCATCCGCGGGTCGACCTGCAGCTGCGCGAGCCGGCGGCCGACCTGGGTCAGCCGGCCCTCGTCGTCGATCGCGCGCAGCTCCTGCAGCAGCCGGATCCCGTCGCGCACCTGGCGGCGGTCGGGCGGGTCGAGGAACGGGAAGTCCTCGATGTCGCCGAGGTCGAGCGCGGCCATCCGCAGGATCACCGCGGCGAGGTTGGTGCGCAGGATCTCGGGGTCGGTGAAGCGCGGGCGCGCCTCGAAGTCCTCCTCGGAGTACAGCCGGATCGCGACGCCGTCGGAGGTGCGCCCGCAGCGGCCCTTGCGCTGGTCGGCCGAGGCCTGCGAGATCGCCTCGATCGGCAGCCGCTGCACCTTCAGGCGCGCGCTGTAGCGGCTGATCCGCGCGGTCCCGGGGTCGACGACCGAGCGGATGCCCGGCACGGTCAGCGAGGTCTCGGCGACGTTGGTGGCGAGCACGACGCGGTGCTTGGCGTGCGGCTTGAAGACGCGCTGCTGCTCGGCCGTCGAGAGCCGCGCGTAGAGCGGCAGCAGCTCGACGGAGTCCGGCAGCCGGCCGCGCAGCGCCTCCGCGGCGTCGCGGATCTCGCGCTCGCCGGAGAGGAACACGAGCACGTCGCCGCGGCGCTCGCGCAGCAGCGCCTCGCACGCGTCGCCGATCGCGTCGACCACGTCCTCGTCCTCCTCGACGGGCGCGTGGCGGACCTCGACGGGATAGGTGCGCCCGGAGACCTCGACGACGGGCGCCCCTCCGAAGTGCTTCGCGAAGCGCTCGGGGTCGATCGTCGCCGAGGTGATGATCACCTTCAGGTCCGGGCGCTTGGGCAGGATCCGCGCGAGGTAGCCGAGCAGGAAGTCGATGTTGAGGCTGCGCTCGTGCGCCTCGTCGACGATCACGGTGTCGTAGCGGCGCAGCAGCGGGTCGTGGTGGATCTCCGCCAGCAGCAGGCCGTCGGTCATCAGCCGCACGAGCGTGTCCTCGGAGCTGCGGTCGCTGAAGCGCACGGCGAACCCGACCGCGCCCCCGAGCGGGACCTTCAGCTCGTCCGCGATCCGCTCGGCGACCGTGCGCGCCGCGAGCCGGCGCGGCTGGGTGTGCGCGATCGTCCCGCGCACGCCGCGGCCGAGCTCGAGGCACAGCTTCGGGATCTGCGTCGTCTTGCCCGAGCCCGTCTCCCCCGCGACCACCACGACCTGGTTGTCGCGGATCGCGGCCAGCAGGTCCTCGCGGCGGCCGCTGACCGGCAGCTCGGGCGGATAGGAGACGGCTGGGACCGCGGCGCGCCGCCTCGCCACGCGCGCCTCCGCGCGCTCCACGTCGGCCTCGAGCTTGCGCAGCGCCTTCGGGTCGGGATGGCGCCGCGCGCGGTCGACCCGGCGCTTGAGCCGGTGCGCGTCGCGCAGCGTCAGCTCGCCGAGGCGGGAGCGGAGGTCGGTCGCGGTCGCGGGCACCATCTGAGGATATGGTCGCGGCCGTGCCACGCCGCGGGGTCGAGCCGATCGAGGGAGCCCAGTTCGACGGCGAGGTGCTGATCCGGATCCAGCGCTTCGCGAATCCGGAGAGCGGCTTCGCGGTGCTCGACGGCGACCACGAGGGGCAGCTGGTCGTGCTCGTCGGGACGCTCGCGCACCTGGAGGAGCGCGAGCGGGTGCGCATCCGCGGCATCTGGCGGCAGGACCGGCGCTACGGGCCGCAGGTGCAGGTCGCGAGCGCCGAGCCGGTCGCCCCCTCCGGCGAGGCCGCGCTCGGCGCGTACCTGCGGCGCGTCCGGCACGTGGGCCGCGCCCGCGCCGAGCAGCTGCTGCGCGCCCACGGCGAGGACGTCCTGGCGGCGATCGACCGCGACCCGCAGGCCGCGTTCCGCGCGGTCGGGCTCAGCTCGCGCCGCGTCCGCGAGGCGGTGCACTCCTGGGACGAGCTGCGCTCCACCCGCGCGCTGCACCTGCTGCTGGCGCCGCACGGCCTCGGCCGGCTCGTGCCGCGCATCGAGGAGCACTACGAGGGCCGCGGGTATCGCGTGGTCCGCGAGCGGCCGTACGACCTGACGGCCGTGTTCGGCGTGGGGTTCCAGATCGCCGACCAGATCGCCCGGGCGCAGGGCATCGAGCCGGACTCGCCGGCCAGGGCGAGGGCGGGCGTCGTCCACGTGCTGGCGGAGGCCGAGCGCGCCGGGTCGACGTGCCTGCCGGCGCCCGAGCTGACCGCGGCGGTGGGCGAGCTGCTCGGCGTCGCGCTCGACGACGGCGTGCTGGACGAGATGGCCGGGCACGGCCGGCTCGTGCTCGAGCAGGGCGCCGCCGGCACGCTCTGGGCGTACCGTCCCGAGACCGCCGAGCTCGAGGCGGAGCTGGCCGAGGCGGTGCGCGAGCTCGCCCGCGGGCGGGCGCGGCTGCGCGCCGAGGTGGTCACTGGCGAGGGCCTCGTGCCCGCGCCGGCACAGGCGGACGCGGTGCGGGCGGCCTTCACGTCGCGGCTGTCGATCGTCACCGGCGGCCCCGGCACGGGCAAGACGGCGACGATCCGGATGATCTGCGCGGCCGCGACGGCGCAGGACGCGACGGTGCTGCTGGTCGCGCCGACCGGGCGCGCCGCGCGGCGGATGTCCGAGTCGACCGGCCTCGACGCGTCGACCGTCCACGCCGCGCTCGGCTGGGTGCCGGACCAGGGGCCGACGGTCGACGAGCTGCACGCCGACGTGCTGATCGTCGACGAGACCTCGATGGCCAACCTGGAGCTGCTCGTGACGCTCCTGCGCGCCGTCGGCCCGCGCACGCACGTCGTGCTCGTCGGCGACGCCGACCAGCTCGCACCCGTAGGAGCGGGCAAGCCGTTCGCCGAGCTGGTCGAGGCCGGGCCGGCGCCCGTCACCGAGCTCACCCACATCTTCCGGCAGGCCGCCGGCAGCATGATCGTGCGCGGCGCGCACGCCGTGCGCCGCGGCGACGCGCCGTCGTTCCGCGGCGAGGACGGCCTCACGCGCGACCTCTTCATCGTCGAGCGGGCCGATCCGGCGCAGGCGCTGGAGGAGGTCGTCTCGCTCGTCTGCGAGCGCCTGCCGGCGCACTTCGGCGTCGACCCGGTGGCGGACATCCAGGTCTTCGCGCCCGTCTACCGCGGGGCGCTCGGCATCGACGTGCTCAACGAGCGGCTGCGGGCCGTGCTCAACCCCGACGGCCGGCCCGTGCTCGGCGGGCGGCTGCGGACGGGCGACAAGCTGATGCTGTCGGGGCGCAACCTGCACGACCTCGGGCTGATGAACGGCACGGTCCTGCGCCTGGTCGAGCACGACCCGGACGGCGAGACGCTGACGGTGTCGGCCGACGGCGCCGTGCTCGCGCTGCCCGAGGAGGAGGCGCCCGGGTTGCGGCTCGCCTACGCCTGCTCCGTGCACCGGGGCCAGGGCATCGAGCTTCCGGTCGCCGTGCTGATCGCCCACCCGGCCGCGGGCGCGTTCTTCCTGCGCCGGGAGATGCTCTACACCGCGATGACGCGGGCGACCATGGCCACCGTGGTCGTCGGCACCCGCGCCGTCGTCGCGCGCGCGGCGGCGACGCCGGACACCGCGCGGCGCTACGGCCGGCTCGGGGAGCGGCTGGCGGCCTGAACGGCAACGGCGCTGGGTGGGGAGGTGGTGAGGCCCGCGTGGTCTCGCTCCTCCCGGCCGCCCCCGCAACGCGGAGGTGATCACGCCCGCCCAGCGTGCGTGAGACGCCCAGCGTTTCGGGTCGCGCAACGTTGGCCGCCTCAGTCACGTCACGGAGAACTGATGCTCCCCGCGTTGCGGGCGCGGCCGAGGGAGCGCCGGCGCGGGTCGCTCCACCGCCTCCCCACCCAGCGCAGTTGACTTTCGAACCCTCAGCGGCTGACGGCCTTGGAGAGCGACTCGCCGCGGATGCGGCGCCCCTCGGCGCCCGTGTACTGGATCGAGAGCTGGCCGCCCGCCGCCGCGGCCTTGGACGGCAGCGGCTCGCGCAGCCGCCAGGCGCCGCGGACGATCGGCGCGTGGTAGTGGAGGACCATCGACTCGTCGGCGGCGTCGAAGCGCAGCCGCACGACGCCGGGCACGCCGCGGCTCGTCGTGCCGCGCGCGACCAGCCGGCCCTGCGCGTCGATCATCGTGAGCGTGCGGCGCAGGCGCGCGCGGCGGGTCGCGACGCGCGAGCGCAGCCGGTCCGGGCGCACGGCCTTGCTCCCCGCGTAGGAGAGCGTGAGGATCCCGGTCGACTTGCGGCGCTGGGCGCGCGGCAGCGCCCGGCGGATCGGTCCACGGCTTCGGCGCCCCGGTGCGCTTCGGGATGCGGATCGAGAAGCGCGTGCGGCGCCCGCTGGAGTGGTAGACGGCGCGCAGCCGGCCCGTCGCGCGCGAGGTCATGCCGAGCCGCACGTCCAGCTTGCCGCGCGCGACGCGCGCGCGGGCGATCCGCAGCTTCGCGGGCGGCGCGCGGCCGTGTCGCGGCGGGGCCGGGGCCGGGCGGCAGTCCGCGGAGCGCGTCCTCGCGCACGAGCCCCATCCGCATCCGCTGCGGGTGGTCGCCGACCGGGATCCGGGCGACCTCGCGCTCGCTCGCGTAGTCGAGCACCGAGACCTCGTCGTTGCCGGAGAAGGAGACGAAGCAGTAGCGGCCGTCGGCGCTGTTGGTGGCCCAGTAGGGCTTGCCGCCGCCGGCGACGATCTTGTGGCTGAAGTCGTCGCGGTGCACGATCGCCGCGTAGTCGGACATCGTCCCGGCCACGCACAGCTTCGTGCCCTCGTGGTTGATCGCCAGGCCGTGATGGGCGGAGTCGAGCAGGTAGTTCTCGCGCGGCGTGCTCTGCGCCTCCTCGCTGACCGGCAGGTTGGCGATCCGCAGCGGCTTGTCCGTCGCGAGGTCGAACTCGACGAATCCGTGCAGGAACGAGAGCTGCATGTAGACGATCCGCTCGCCCGGCGCGATCGCCATCGGGCGCACGGCCGACGAGTAGTCCTCGTGGCCGTTGGCGGCGAGGATCTGGCCGATGTCGAGCCGCTTGTCGACGTTGTAGCTCTTGGCGTCGACGACCTGGAACCAGCGGTCGCCCTTGGACGAGTCCGCCACGGGCTGGTCGGCCGGCGTGTAGACCATGCCGATGCTCGCGTGGAAGATCTTCGATCCGTCCCGCGTGTAGTTGCTCTCGTGCGGCGAGTCGCCCGACGCGAACTCGCCGACCTTGGCGCCGGTGGGCGTGTCGAGCACGTGCACCTTGCGCGCGGTGGAGTCCGAGACCAGCAGCCGCGTGCCGTCGGGCGAGATCCCCATGTGGTCGGCGCGGTAGCCCTCCATCGGGAAGCGCCAGACGATCTTGCCGCTCGCGATCTCGATCGCCACGACGTCGGCCATGCTCGGGCGCGAGATGTAGACGTAGCGCCCGTCGTGCGAGGAGAACATGTCGTCGGCGTACTGGTCGTTGCCCTCCCCGATCAGCGCGCGCACCGCGACGAAGTAGGCGAGCTTGCGCGGGTCGAGCGCCTTCTCGGCGAGCCGCTCCTCGAGGTCGGGGATGACGTTCAGGCGCCCGAGCTTCGCGAACGTCTGCGGATCGACGATGTCGGCCGTCCCGTCCCAGTTGTTGGCGACGAACAGCACGGACTTCGTGCCGGGCGCGACCGGCGGCCCTTCGAACTGCGCCGCGGCGGCCGCGGGCAGCGCGAGCGCGGTCAGTACGGCGGCGGCCGCGGCGAGCGGCTCTCATCGGGCGATCACGCGGCGGATCGTAATCCGGAGCTTCAGCCGGGTGCGCCGGTACGGAGCTCGGTCACGTCGGCGTCGATGTCGATCGCGCCGAGCGCGCGGGCGACCGACACGCGGTGGTGGCCGTCGCGGACGTAGTGGCGGCCCTCGTAGCGATAGACGGAGATCGGCGGCAGCGCCGCGCCGGTCTGGGCGGCGTGGCACATCTGGCTCCAGCGCGCGCGGCCGTACGGCGGCGGGCGGAACTCGGCGTCGAAGGCCTCCGCCTTGTGCGGGTCGACCGTGCCGACGATCGAGGCGACCTCGATCGGCTCGACGCCGAGCCGCGTCCGCTTCGCCGTCGCCGCCGGGCCCGTGTCCTCCGGGAGGTAGGCGCAGCGCGACGGGTGCCGCCGGCGCTCGCGCGCGAGCCGGTCGAAGCGGCGCCCGGCGTCGTCCATCCCCCAGCCGCCGAACCCGTGCATGCGATCCAGCAGCCGGTCGATGCCCAGCAGCGCCGCGAGGAACCCCGCGATGAAGCCGGGAAAGCCGCCGAGAGCGATGCCCCCGGCGAGCAGCGCCGCGGGCAGCGCGGCGGGTCGCAGTCGCCGCCAGCCGGACACGCCCCGACACTACCGCCGAACCCGGAGTTGTTCAGCCTCAGGCTGAACAACTCCGGGGTCGATGCTCAGGCGGTGGCGGCGACCTTCGCGTCGTCGAGGTACGGCTCGCCGCGGTCGGCCCGCTCGACGAGCGACGCCGGGGGCTCGAAGCGGTCGCCGTACTGCTCGGCGAGCTCCCGCGCGCGGGTGACGAAGCCCTGCAGGCCTCCGTCGTAGCCGTTGATGTACTGGAGCACGCCTCCGGTCCAGCCGGGGAAGCCGATGCCCATGATCGAGCCGATGTTCGCGTCGGAGATCGTCTCGATCACGCCCTCGTCGAGGCACTTGACCGACTCGATCGCCTCGATGAAGAGCATCCGCTCCTCGAGGTCGCGCAGCGAGATCGCCGACGGGTCCTCCACGGGCGGGAACGCCTCGCGCAGGCCGGGCCAGAGCCGGGTGCGCTTGCCCTCCTCGTACTCGTAGAAGCCGCGGCCCTCGAGCTTGCCGGGCCGGTCGTGCTCGTCGAGCATCGCGTCGATCACCTGCTCGGACGGGTGCGCGTCCCAGCCCGTGCCCGCCGTGGCCTGCGCCTCGTGCGCCGCCTTGCGGATCTTGCGCATCAGCTTCAGGTTGAGCTCGTCGGAGAGCTGCAGCACCGGGGCGGGGTAGCCGGCCTGCGACGAGGCCTGCTCGATCGTCGGCGCCGGGATCCCCTCCGTGAGCATCGCGATGCCCTCGTTGATGAACGTCCCGATCACGCGCGAGGTGAAGAACCCGCGCGAGTCGTTGACGACGATCGGCGTCTTCTTGATCTGCTTCGCCACGTCGAGCGCCCGGTAGAGCGTCTCGTCGGAGGTCTGCTCGCCCTTGATGATCTCCAGCAGCGGCATCTTGTCGACGGGGCTGAAGAAGTGCAGGCCGATGAAGTCGGCCGGGCGCGAGACGCCCTCGGCGAGCTCGGTGATCGGCAGCGTCGAGGTGTTGGAGCCCAGCAGAGCGCCGTCCGCGAGGTACGGCTCGATCTCGCCGAACACCTGCGCCTTGACCTTCGGGTCCTCGAAGACGGCCTCGATCACCAGGTCGGCGCCCTCGGCCTTCGACGCGTCGTCGGTCGGCGTGATCAGGGAGAGCAGCTTGTCGCCCTTCTCCTGCGTGGTCTTGCCACGCTCCACGCCCTTGGCGACGAGCTTCTCGGAGTAGCCCTTGCCGCGCTCGGCGGCGGCCTGGTCGACGTCCTTGAGCACGACCTCGATGCCGGCCTTCGCGCACACGTACGCGATCGCCGCGCCCATCATGCCCGCGCCGAGCACGACGACCTTCTTGGCCTGGTAGCTCTCGATCGAGTCCGGCCGCCCGCGCGAGCCGTTGACGGCCTGCAGGTCGAAGAAGAACGCCTGGATCATGTTCTTGGCGACCTGGCCCTTGGCGAGGTCCACGAAGTAGCGGCCCTCGATCTCCAGCGCGGTGTCGAAGTCGACCTGCGCCCCCTCCACGCACGCGGCCATGATGTGGTGCGGCGCGGGGTAGTTGGCGCCCTTGATCTGCTTGCGCAGGTTGGCCGGGAAGGCCGGCAGGTTCTGCGCGAGCTTCGGGTTCGACGGCGTGCCGCCCGGGATCTTGTAGCCCTTCACGTCCCACGGCTGGACAGACTCCGGGTTCTCCTTGATCCACGCCTTCGCAGCGGGGACCAGCTCGTCCGCCGAGCCCACGAGCTCTTCGACGAGGCCGATGTCCTTGGCCTGCTGCGGGCGGATCCGCTGGCCCTGGAGCAGGACCTGCAACAGGGCGTCGACGATGCCGAGCATGCGCGTGACGCGCACGACGCCGCCGGCGCCGGGCAGCAGGCCGAGCTGGACCTCGGGCTGGCCGAGCTGGATCTTCGGGTCGTCGACGACGATCCGGCGGTGGCACGCGAGCGCGATCTCCAGCCCGCCGCCGAGCGCCGCGCCGTTGATGGCCGCGACGACCGGCTTGCCGAGCGTCTCCAGCCGGCGCAGCAGCGCCTTGTTCTCGCGCACCCAGCCGGCGAACTCGTCGGCCGTCTCGGGCGTGACCTTCTTGAGGTCGTTGAGATCGCCGCCCGCGAAGAACGTCTTCTTGGCGCTCGTGATGACGACGCCGGCGATCGAGTCCTTCTCGGCCTCGAGGCGCTCGACGGTCTTCTTCAGCGACGCGCCGAAGTCGGCGTTCATCGTGTTGGCGGACTGGTTCGGGTCGTCCAGGACGAGGTTGACGACGCCGTCGCCCGCGTCCTCCCAGCGGATCGTGTCGGCCGCCATCAGATGCGCTCCACGACCGTCGCGATGCCCATGCCGCCGCCGATGCAGAGCGTGGCGAGGCCGTAGCGGCCGCCCGTGCGCTCGAGCTCGTCGACGAGCGTGCCGAGGATCATGCCGCCGGTCGCGCCGAGCGGGTGGCCCATGGCGATCGCGCCGCCGTTGACGTTGACCTTCTCCATGTCGAGGCCCATGTCCTTGACGAAGCGCAGCACCACCGCCGCGAACGCCTCGTTGATCTCGACCAGGTCGAGGTCGTCGACCGAGAGCCCGGCCTTGGCCAGCGCCTTCTTGGAGGCGGGCGCGGGGCCGGTGAGCATGATCGTCGGGTCGGCGCCGGAGACGGCGGTCGCGAGGATCCGCGCGCGCGGCTTCAGGCCGAGCTCCGCGCCGGTCCTCTCGTTGCCGACCGCCACCAGCGCGGCGCCGTCGACGATGCCCGAGGAGTTGCCGGGCGTGTGGACGTGGTCGATCTTCTCGATCCAGTGGTACTTCTGCAGCGCCACGGCGTCGAAGCCGCCCGCCTCGCCCATCGCGGCGAAGCTCGGCTTCAGCCCGGCGAGCACCTCGACGGTCGTGCCGGGGCGGATGAACTCGTCGTTGTCGAGCACGACGTGGTCGTTGATGTCGAGCACAGGGATGACCGAGTTGGCGAACTTGCCCGCCGACTGCGCCGCCGCGGCGCGCTCCTGCGAGCGGGCGGCGTAGGCGTCGACGTCGTCGCGGGTGAAGCCCTCGACCGTGGCGATCAGGTCCGCGCCGATCCCCTGCGGGACGAACGACGTGTCGTAGTTGGTCTCGGGGTCCATCGCCCAGGCGCCGCCGTCGGAGCCCATCGGCACGCGCGACATCGACTCGACGCCGCCCGCGAAGACGAGGTCCTCCCAGCCCGAGGCGACCTTCTGGGCGGCGATGTTGACGGCCTCGAGGCCGGAGGCGCAGAAGCGGTTGAGCTGGACGCCCGCGACGGTGTCGGGCAGCCCGGCCTTGATCGCCGCGGTCTTGGCGATGTCCGCGCCCTGGTCTCCGACGGGCGAGACGCAGCCGAGCACCACGTCGTCGACGCGGGCAGGATCGAGCTCCACGTTGCGGCTGAGCATCTCGTGCATCAGGCCGACGACGAGGTCGACGGGCTTGGTGGAGTGCAACGAGCCGTTGCTCTTGCCCTTCCCGCGCGGTGTGCGGATGGCGTCGTAGACGATCGCCTCACTGGCTGCCATGGACGAGCTCCCTTTGCTGATTCGGCCGGGCCGGCATGCCCGGGGTCGGTTGCAGAACAATACGACCCCCAACGAACACCTGAAACCCGATCGACGTTCTATCCTTTGACGGGTGCTCTCGTTCCCGCGTGTGATCAACGAGAAAGCGGCGCGAACGGTCGCCGGAGCGGTCGCCCTGACCGGAGCGATCGCACTCGCCACCGGGGCCCACTGGCTGCTGATCCCGCTCGCCTACGGCTTCTGGGCGCGCGTGCTGGCCGGCCCGCGCTTCAGCCCGCTGGCGCAGCTCGCGACGAAGGTCGTCGCGCCGCGGCTCGGCCCGCCGCGTGACGTCGCGGGCCCGCCGAAGCGCTTCGCGCAGGGCATGGGCGCGGCGATGACGACGCTCGGCGTGCTCGCGCTCGCGCTCGGCTGGACCACGGTCACGACGGTCCTGCTGGCGATGCTGGTCGCCGCGGCGGCGCTCGAGTCGGCCTTCGCGCTGTGCGTCGGCTGCCAGATCTTCGCCGCGCTGATGCGCGCCGGCGTGATCCCGGAGACTGTCTGCGTGGAGTGCGCGGACATCTCGGGACGCCTGCAGCGCGCGTGAGCCGCTCGACGGTCTACGGCACCGCGGGCATGGTCGCCTGCGAGCACCCGCTGGCCGCGCTGGCCGGGATCCGGATGCTCGACGCGGGCGGGACCGCCGCGGACGCCTGCGTCGCGATGGCCGCCGTGATGGCGGTCGTGTCGCCGATGATGACCGGGCCCGGCGGCGACGCCTTCCTGCTCCACCGCGAGGCGGCGACCGGGCGCGTGCGGGCGCTGGAGGGCGCGGGCCGCGCCGGCCGCGGGGCCACCGTCGAGGCGGTGCGCGCGCGGGGTCACGACGACATGCCGGCGCGCGGCGGCGAGCCGATCACGGTGCCGGGCGCGGTCGACCTGTGGGCGACGGCCGCCGCCGAGCTCGGCCGGCTCGGCCTCGCGGAGCTGCTCGCGCCCGCGCGCGAGATCGCGGAGCGCGGCTTCCCGGTCGCGCCGGTCAGCGCGCGCATGTGGCGTGGCGAGGAGGAGACGCTGCGGCGCGACGCCGCGGCGGCCGAGGCGTTCCTGCCGGGCGGCCGCGCACCGCGCGAGGGCGAGCTCGTGCGCCTGCCCGACCTCGCCCGCACGCTCGGGACGCTCGCCGACGAGGGCCCGCGCGCGTTCTACGAGGGCGAGATCGCAGAGCGGATCGTCGCGGCCACGCGCGCCGCCGGCGGCTTCCTCGAGCTCTGCGGACATGGCCGCGCACCGCTCGAGCTGGGTCGAGCCGATCAGCGCGGGCTACCGCGGGCTGGAGGTCTTCGAGCTGCCGCCGCCGACGACCGGGATCGCGGCGCTGATGATCCTGCGCGCGCTCGAACGCGAGGACCTCGCCGCGCTGGGCCCGCGCAGCGCCGAGCGGATCCACCTCGAGGTCGAGGCCAAGCGGCACGCGTTCGCGGCGCTGCACGAGCACGTCGGCGACCCCGGGTTCGTCGAGGTCCCGGTCGAGGCGCTGCTCGCCGGGGCCGCGTCGGCCGCCGCCGAGCGCGCGCCGGCGGGTCGCGGGGAGGGGGACACGACCTACCTGTGCGCGGTCGACGCCGAGGGCGACGGCTGCTCGCTGATCAACTCGCTCTACAAGGGGTTCGGCAGCGGCGTCGTCGCGCCCGGCACCGGCGTCTGCCTGCACGACCGCGGGTTCGGCTTCTCGCTCGATCCGTCCTCCCCGTCCGTGCTCGCCCCCGGCAAGCGCCCGCTCCACACGATCATCCCCGCGCTCGTCACCCGCGACGGGGAGCTGTGGGCGGTCTACGGGAACATGGGTGGCTGGATGCAGCCGCAGGGGCACGCGCAGGTCCTGGTCAACCTGCACGACCACGGCATGCCGCCGCAGGAGGCCGTCGACCACCCGCGCCACTACCACGACGCGGGCGTCCTGCTCGTCGAGAGCCGCGTGCCCGACGCGGAGATCGCCAAGCTGCGCCGCTGGGGCCACGACGTCGTCCTCGGCCCGGCCTACGCCGAGCCGACGGGCGGCGCGCAGGTCGTGCGGGTCCATCCCGACGGCGTCCGCGCCGCGGGCAGCGACCCGCGCAAGGACGGCTGCGCGCTCGCGCAGTAGGCGGCAACCCGCCCCTCCGTGACGGATTTCCGACCACGGCACGACGGGCTGCCCCATGGCCCGGCGTCCGGCGGGCTGGAACGGTGGTGCGATGCAGACCATCACCCTCGAGAAACCGGCCCCGGCCCCGCCCAGAGCACGACTGCGGATCACCACGCGGGGCGTGTTCACCGGGGCGACCGCCGTGGCCCTCCTACATGCGCTCGACGACGCGTTCCTGGGCCGGCAGCCCGGGCTCGGGCTCGGGCAGCACGCGCTCGCCGCACTGATCGCGCTCGCGGGCGCGGTCGTGGCGATCTGGGCCTTCCCCAGGATGAGCGCCGCGCTGCGGGCGGCGACGGCGTTCACGTTCGCCGTGCTGGCGACGGTCAACGGCGCCATGCACGTCCAGCACATCCGCGCCGACGGCGTCGCGCACAGCGACCTGACCGGCGTGCTCGCCCTCGCGGCAGGGCTCGTGCTCGCCGGGCTCGCCGTGTTCCTCCTCTGGCACCGCCGGCGCTGGTGGCAGCGGCTGCTCGCCGTGCCGGTCGCGATCCTCGGCTCGTTCCTCGTCCTCGGCCCGATGGCCATGGGCATCATCGACGCGCACAAGTGGCGCACCCCGATCGGCGCGAAGCCCGGGCCGGCCTACCAGGAGGTCGCGTTCCGCGCGAGCGACGGCCTGAAGCTCACCGGCTGGTACCGCCCGTCGAGCAACGGCGCGGCCGTCCTGCTCGTGCACGGCGGCAACAGCGACCGGGAGGGCGGCGCCAGGCACGCCGAGATGCTGGCGGCCGAGGGCTACGGCGTCCTGCTCTACGACGCCCGCGGCCGCGGCCACAGCGAGGGCTCGCCCAACGGCTACGGCTGGGACTGGCGCAAGGACATCGCGGGCGCGATGGCGTTCCTCAAGGACCGTCCCGACGTCGAGCCGGGCCGCATCGGGGCGCTCGGGCTCTCGACTGGCGCCGACGTGCTGATCGAGGTCGCCGCCGACCGCGACGACATCGGCGCGATCGTCGCCGACGGCACCGCCGCGGAGAGCTATGAGGACTGGCACCGGCTGCGCGGCGACGAGGCCGGCGTCGTGCCGGGCTGGATCATGTTCAAGACGATCGAGGTGCTGTCGGGCGACCCGCAGAGTCCCGCGCTCGAGGACCGGATCCGCCTGGCCCGCCAGCCGATACTGATGGTGTCCGCCGGCACCGCCGAGGAGTACGAGTTCGGTGCCCTCTACGACCGCGCGGGCGGTCCGAACGTGGAGCACTGGAACCTGCCGGACGCCACCCACACGGCGGCGATCCGCCAGGAGGCGGCGCCCTACGAGGCGCGCGTCACGGCGTTCTTCGACCGCGAGCTGCGCTGAGAACGCAGAGGGGCCGGCCCGATGGGCCGGCCCCTCGCAGCGCCGAGGTCCTGGAGGGACTCAGCCGCCGAACGTGAAGATCCGCAGGCCGCGATCGCGGTCGGACCCGAGGATGTACGTCTTCCCGTTCATCTTGTGGACCTCGGTGCCCCAGTAGTTGGAGCCGCCGGCCTCCACGAAGGCGCCGACCTCCTTGAGGCCGCCGTTCGTGTAGGACAGGACCCGCATGCCGAGGGCGTAATGCGACACGTAGACGAGGTTCTTGTCCGGGTCGGTCGCGACCTCGTGCACCGTCATGTCGCCGTAGTTCTCGGCGTACGCGGGCAGCTGGCCCTCCGGCGGCGCGTAGAACGCGATCTCCTTCATCTTCGCGCCCTCGGTCAGGTTGGTCTCGTACATGTGCGTGTAGCCCCAGCCGTCGAACACGGCCGAGATGTCGACGGGCACCGAGGGGCCGGGCGGCGTGGCCGTCCCGTCCGTCTCGGAGCTCGCGCCGCACGTGTAGCTCGCGTCCGGCTCGACGCCGAGCATCCGGAACCCGTCCTTGCGCGACACGAAGATCGCCGGCGTGGTCGCCGACTCGGCGAGCATGGACACGAGCGTCTCGCACCCGTCGGTACCCCGGCGGTTGAACACGATCAGGCCCTCGTAGCCGGCCGCCTCGATGTTGTCGAGCTTGACCTGGAAGTCGCAGGTGCCACGCTCGGCCACGGCGATCTTGCCCGCACCGCTGGTGCTCAGCGGGTCGCAGCCGAGCCCGACGAACTCGGTGGCGCCGGCGAGCGGGTTGTCCTTGTTGATGGCCGGGGTGGCCGATCCCTGGATCGCGGTGAACGTCGTGTTCGCCGCCGGGCCGCCCTTGTAGGTGGCCTGCACCCGGTAGGGGTCGAAGTCCTCGTCCGTGGCGAAGAAGAACTTGTTGTCACGGGTGAACTCCGCCTGGTGGCCGTTGCCCTCGGGCGTGATCGTCTCGCCGAACTTCGCGCGCGCCGGGTCGGCGGCCTTGAAGTCGGTGTCCGACAGCGCCTTGGGGCTGGCCGGGTTCGTCACGTCGAGCGTGACGTAGCCGCCGTCCCAGTAGGACATGAGCATGATGTCGCGGCCGTCGATGCGCTTGACGATCATGTCGTGGCTGAACACGGAGTCGCCGTGCGGCCGCGTCGGGCCGAACTGCGCGAACTGGTCCAGGTTGGTCTCGGAGACGATCTTCGGCTTGGAGGGGTTGGTGATGTCGAGGATGTCGACGTCCTGCTCCTCCATGTCGTCCACCAGGACGACGTAGACCTTGCCGGTCTCCTTGTTCGTCCACGCGAAGGCGGAGTGCGTCTGGTTGGCGCGCGTCTGCGGGACGCCGTTGGACTGCGTGCCGTCCTTCTTGGTGAAGTCGCCTGCGCCCTCCACGAGCTTCTTCGGCGAGCTCGGGTTGCGCACGTCGACGAGCGTGATGCCGCCCACGCCGTTGGTCGTGTTCGGGCACCACTCGTTCTGGTAGACGAGCAGGTCGCCCTTGTAGGAGGGCGTGTCCATCGAGATGACCTGCGAGCCCTCGCCGGAGAAGGTGTCCGTGTGGCTCGGGACGTAGCCGAGCATCTTCGGCGCGGCCGGGTTGGCGATGTCGACGATCTGCACGCCGCCGCGACCGCAGGTCGGCTCGTAGAACATCGTCAGGTAGGCGTAGTTGCCCTTGGCCGAGACGTCGGCCACGCGGCCGGCGCCGGCGAGCTTGCCGCCGAGGTCGGACTTGCCGACCAGCTTGAGGCCGTACTCGCGGGCCGGCACCGTCGCACGGCCGGCCACGGAGCCCGCGGCGCCGTGCGAGTTCCAGTGCACGCCGACGCCGGAGTTGATCCAGCTGTCGCTGGTGGTCCCGAAATCGCTCGGGTGCGCGGCCGCGCTGCCGGCGGCCACGGCGAGAACGCCCGTCGCGGCCAGTGCCGCGCGGACGACGAAACGTCGCTTCACTTTTCCCCTTCGTTAGTGGCCGCGCTCCCCGCGCGGCACTCCCCATGTGGTTCTCTGGCACGCCCCGCCTCAAGGCGCCCGCCAGGATCGCGGCAGATTAGACAGGCATGAGAGGTCCGTCAAGCCCGCCGGCGCGCGCCGGCGAACGGCGCGGGCGAGCGCCAGCCGCGGGCGAGCGCGAGCATCCGGACCGCGAAGACGACGGCCAGGCAGGCGCCCGCCGCGACCTCGCGCGGCGCGCCCGCGGTGTCGAGCGCGACGAACGCGGCGGCTCCGAGCAGCGCGACCAGCGCGTACGGGGTGGAGCGCTGCACGAGCAGCACGGGGCGCTGGGCGAGCAGGTCGCGCAGCACGCCGCCGCCGATGCCGGTGGTCGCGCCGAGCACGATGATCGCGCCGCCCTGCAGGCCGGCGTCCTGGGTCTTGAGCGCGCCGACGACGACGAACAGGCCGACCACCACCGCGTCGAGCGCGTCGAACGTCCAGCGCAGCCGCCCGGCCAGCTCCGCGAGGAGCATCCCGGCGAAGCCGGCCAGGACGGCCACCACGAGGTAGGTGTCGTCGCGCAGCGCCGCCGGCACCTGCCCGAGCATGACGTCGCGGATCACCCCGCCGCCGAGGCCCATGACGACCGCGAAGACGGCCACTCCGAGGATGTCGAAGTCGTTGCGCTCGTCGTGCCCGGCCGTGCCGAAGACGCCGCCCTGCATGCCGCCGAACGCGACCGCGGCGAGGTCGATCCAGAGCGGGATCTGGGCGGGCTCGGCCATGGCCCGCAGGCTACGGGGTCGCTAGTGGAGCGGGCAGACGAGCCGCAGCGTCTCGCCCGTGCCGTCCTTGCGCTCGAAGGCGGCGGTGCGCTCGGCCTGCCAGTAGGCGCCGGCGGCGGCGAGCGCGGCGACCACGAGGCCGACGGCGAGATCCCGCCAGAGGCTCATGCCGGCGCCGGGGCCCAGCGCGGGGCGCGCCGCTCGTGGATCGGCAGGTGCACGATCGCCGCGCCGAGGCCGAGCGCGATCGAGATCCACCACATCGCGTCGTACGCGCCGGTCGCCTCGTAGATCGCGCCGCCCAGCCAGACGCCGGCGAAGGCGCCGACCTGGTGCGAGAGGAACACGAACCCGAACAGCATCCCGGCGTGCCGGGTGCCGAACATCAGCGCGACGAGGCCGGACGTCAGCGGGACGGTCGACAGCCACAGCAGCCCGAGCGCCGCCCCGAACAGCAGCACGGTCACCGTCGAGGTCGGCAGCACGACGAACAGCAGGAAGGCGACCGCGCGCGAGAAGTAGATGCCCGACAGCAGCAGCCGCTTGCTCATGCGCCCGCCGAGCACGCCGGCGGTGTAGGCGCCGATCACGTTGAAGAGCCCGATCAGCGCGACGGACCACGCCGCCAGCGAGGCGCTGAAGCCGAGGTCGCCGAGGTACGGCGGCAGGTGCGTGGTGACGAACGCGATGTGGAAGCCGCAGACGAAGAAGCCCGCCGTCAGCAGCAGGTAGCTCGGGTGCGACAGCGCGCCGCGGATCGCCTCGCGCGTGGAGACCTCCGGCTCGGCGTCGTCCTGCTCGCCGCGGCCGGTGAGCGCGATCGCCAGCAGCGGCACGAGCGCGACGAAGAACGACAGCATCACGAGCGCGGTGACGGCCCCGTAGCCCGCGATGAACGCCTGGCCGAGCGGGGCGAACAGGAACTGGCCGAGCGAGCCGGCCGCGGTGGCGAGGCCCATCGCCCACGAGCGGCGGTCCTCCGGCACCAGGCGCGCGAACGCGGCCAGCACGATCATGAACGAGCCGCCGGCGAGGCCGAGCCCGAGCAGCACGCCGCCCGTCAGCGCCAGCTGCGCGCCCGTCGTGCTCTGGGACATCAGGACGGTGCCGAGCACGTACAGCAGCCCGCCGCCGACGAGCACGCGGCCGGATCCGTAGCGATCGGCGATCGCCCCAGCGACCGGCTGGCCGAGGCCCCACATCAGGTTCTGGATCGCGATCGCGAACGCGAACGTCTCGCGGTCGAACCCGCGCACGGCGGACAGCGGCTCGGTGAACAGCCCGAAGCTCGAGCGCAGCCCGAACGACACGAGCCCGATCAGGCAGCCGGCGACGATCACGACGGTCGGGGTGCGCCAGCGGGCGGCCATGGCGCGGGACCCTACCACGGGTGGTTCGTTCATTGAACCTAACGTGATAGATTCGGCGCGGATGCCGCTGGGGACCGACTACGCCGGCCAGACCTGCTCGCTCGCGCGCACGCTCGAGGTCGTGGGCGAGCGCTGGACCCTGCTGATCGTGCGCGACCTGTTCTTCGGGGTGCGCCGCTTCAGCGACCTGCAGCGCCATCTCGACATCCCGCGCGCGGTGCTCTCGACACGGCTCGCCGCGCTCGTCGAGGCGGGCATCGTCGAGCCCGATCCGTACCGGCTCAGCGAGCGCGGCGAGGAGCTGTGGCCGGCGGTCCACGCGCTGATGCAGTGGGGCGAGCGCCACCACTCCCCCGGCGGCCCGCGGCGGGTCTTCGCGCACACCGAATGCGGCAGCGACCTCGACGCCGGCGGGCGCTGCCCGGCGTGCGGATTCGCGCCGCGCGCGGACGCGCTCGTGATGCGCCCCGGGCCGGGCGCCGGGACACCGCGGCGCGACGACGCCGTGACGCTCGCGCTGCGCGAGCCGCGGCGCCTGCTCGAGCCGCTTCTGTGAGAGACCCTCACCGGTTCGACAGGAGTAGCTTCGCTGGAAGTCGGTCCCCTGGGGAGGGGACGCTTACCACCGGAGGGCAGCATGAAGCTCAGCAAGGGCAGCGGCAGCCGCCGTATGTCTCACCGCTCTGGCGATGCCGGCCGCGGCGGAGGCCGCGGACCCGCTGCCGCCGGGCGCCGCGAAGTCGGGCAACCTCGAGTACGTCGACCGCTGCGGCCGGCGCCGCCGGCATCACCGAGGGCAAGTTCGACCGCGTCGCCGGACGACGGACGTCCTGATCGTCACGGGCCGCTTCGGCTTCAAGACCTACGACGTCAGCGACCCGGCCAACCCGCGTCCTGCTCGACACGTTCATGCCGCCGGGCACGACACGTCGAACCCGGACAGGCGGGCTACTGGCAGGACGAGGACATGGAGCTGGACACCAGGCGCAACCTGATCATCGGTGCGCTCGACCCGCGGCACAACGACGGCTCGACCGCGTCCGGCTGCCCGGTCGACGACAACGCCGCCGTCCGCGACCCGGACTGCCGCAGCGGCTTCTACGTGATCTCCTACGGCGACCCGGCGAACCTGCGCCAGATCGGCGACTTCGTCTCGCTGCCCGCGGGCCACACGGCGAGCTGCATCCAGGACTGCAAGTACGTCTGGACCGGCGGCCCGGCGCGGCGTGACGACCAGGGCAACCTCGGTCCGTACACCGCGGGACCACCGGCGACTTCGGCCTACCGCCCGTCGTCAACAGCCAGCCGCCGGGCTACTTGATCGAGTGGTCGGCGACGGCCGGCCGATCTGGGTCACCGACCTGCGCAATCCGGCCAAGCCGCAGGTCTCCGACGAGCCGATCGACCTGTGGCGCAACGACGGCTACACGGACTACTCGCACGACGTCGACGAGGACGAGCAGGGCATCGCCTGGGTCGTCCGGCCGCGGCGGCATCCGCGGCTACGCCACCTCGGGCAAGCACCGCGACCCGTACCAGAACCGGGTCCGCCGGGCGACGCCGTTCGACCCGATCCTCGTCGCCGGCGGCGGCGTGGCGTGGGACGACCCGAGCGTCCAGGGCGACGACGGCACCGCCCAGCCCGTGATGCTGATGCACAACTCGGGCCGCCCGACCGACGGCTCCGTGACGCGCGTCCGGCGTCAAGACCGGCAACGTGCTGGTCGGCACCGAGGAGGACTTCACGACCACCGACGGGTGCGGCGACAGCGGCCGGATCGTGCTGTCGGACATCACGGACTCGCGCGGCGGCGAGCCCGCCTCGCAGTCGACGCGCGGACGAGCAGTACCGGATGAAGACGCTCGACTCGTTCCATCCGTTCCTCGAACGAGCGAGGCGCGTCGAACCCGACCGCCGGCTGCTCGGCGCACTACTTCGAGATCGAGCGGCCGATGCTCGGCGCCGCCTGGTACGGCCAGGGCCTGCGCCTGCTCGACATCTCGAACGCGCGCGCGGTCAAGCAGGTCGGCTACTACCGCGTCAGCGGCACGGCCACCGACAACCCGACGTCGAACTCGTGGGACGTCGCCTTCCGCTCCGTGGGGACCAAGGAGAAGGGCAAGAAGACCGGCGACGGACTACGTCTACCTGTTCGACATGTCGCGCGGCGTCGAGGTGCTGAAGGTCACCGACGGCGGCATCGCGGCCAGCAGCCGCATGAGGAAGGTCAAGGCCCCGCCGATGAAGGCGAGCGCGGCGAAGTTCGCCGCCAAGCCGGTCAGCAGCCTGGTGGACACGGGCGACCCGAGCCGCTTCGTCTGCCCGCTGTTCGACTAGCCATCCGCGATGGTGCCGCGCCCTCCGGGGCGCGGCACCGCCGCAGCGCTAGTGGCGGCTGGAGGCCTCCCAGAGGTTGATGCCGGCGTCGACGGCGTGCTCGTCGATCTCGCGCAGCTCGTCGTCCGAGAAGTCCAGGCCGTCGAGCGCGCCGAGCGTGTCGTCGAGCTGCTCGACGCTCGAGGCGCCGATCAGCGCTGAGGTCACGCGCGGGTCGCGCAGCACCCACGCGACAGCCATCTGCGCGAGCGTCTGGCCGCGGCGGCCCGCGATGTCGTTGAGCGCGCGGACGTGGCCGAGCCGCTCCTCCGTGAGCATGTCCTCGCTGAGGAAGACGCCCTTGGCGGCGCGCGAGTCCTGCGGGACGCCGTCGAGGTAGCGCGTCGTGAGCATGCCCTGGGCGAGCGGCGAGAAGGCGATGCAGCCGACGCCCTCGGCCTCGAGCACGTCGAGCAGGTCGTCCTCGATCCAGCGGTTGAGCATCGAGTAGCTCGGCTGGTGGATCAGCAGCGGCGTGCCCAGCTCGCGGAGGATCTCCACGGCCTCGCGCGTGCGCTCGCCCGAGTAGGAGGAGATGCCCGCGTACAGGGCCTTGCCCTGGCGCACGGCGCTGTCCAGCGCGCCCATCGTCTCCTCGAGCGGGGTGTCGGGATCGAGCCGGTGCGAGTAGAAGATGTCGACGTAGTCCAGGCCCATCCGCTCCAGGCTCTGGTCCAGCGAGGCGAGCAGGTACTTGCGCGAGCCCCACTCGCCGTACGGGCCGGGCCACATGTCGTAGCCCGCCTTGGTGGAGATGATCAGCTCGTCGCGCCAGGGCGCGAGGTCCTCGCGGAAGATGCGCCCGAAGTTGAGCTCGGCGGAGCCGGGCGGCGGGCCGTAGTTGTTGGCCAGGTCGAAGTGGCAGATGCCGCGGTCGAAGGCGCGGCGCAGCATCGCGCGCTGGGTCTCCAGCGGCTTGTCGTCGCCGAAGTTGTTCCAGAGGCCGAGCGAGATCGCCGGCAGCTGGATGCCGCTGCGGCCGCAGCGGCGGTACGGGGATTGCTCGTAGCGGTCGTCAGCGGGGACGTAGGTCATGCCGCTCATCGTGGCAGTCGATCAGCTCGTCCATCAGCGCGGCGATCTCGTCGAGCGGCAGCTCGGCCGCCGTGTGCGGGTCGAGCATGGCGGCGTGCTTCGCCGCGTCGCGCGAGCCGGTCAGGGCCGCCTCGACCGCGAGCGCCTGCACGTTGACGTTGGTCTGCATCAGCGCGGCGAGATGGTTCGGCAGCGCGCCCACCCGCTCAGGGGTGACCCCGCGCGCGTCGGCCACGCAGGGCACCTCCACGCAGCAGCCGTCGGGCAGGTTGTCGATCAGACCGTCATTTACGACGTTGCCGTTGAAGCGGAACGGCTCGCCCGTCTCGCACGCGCGGATGATGTCGGCGCCGTACTCCTGCGAGCGGAACGACGGGTTGACGGGCTCATCTTCCCAGGCATGCTCGGCTTCGCGCAGGCGGCGGACGTACTCGTCGAGCGGGATCTGGAAGCGCTCGACCAGCTCGGGCCGGTGGGTCTTGATGAACCACGGCACGTACTCGGCGAAGTGCTCCGAGGACTCGGTCACGAACGCGCCGAAGTGGCGCAGCACCTCGTAGCGGACGCGGTTGCCGTCGGGCGGCTCGAGCTCGCGCAGCGCCGGGTAGAGGTCCTCCCCGCCGCGCTCGAGGCGCAGGAAGAACGCGAGGTGGTTGATGCCCGCGACGTGGGCGTCGACCTCCTCGGCCGGGATCCCGAGGTCGGCGGCCAGCTCGCCCGTCGTGTGCTGCACGGAGTGGCAGAGGCCGACGGTCTGGATCGGGCTGCGCTCGGCGACCGCCCAGCAGAGCATCGCCATCGGGTTGACGTACTGCAGCAGCAGCGCGTCCGGGCACAGCTCCTCCATGTCGCGACAGACGTCGAGCAGCACGGGGATGGTGCGCAGCGCGCGGCTGATGCCGCCGACGCCGAGCGTGTCGCCGATCGTCTGGCGCAGCCCGTAGCGCTTGGGGATCTCGAAGTCCACCAGCGTCGAGTCGAGCCCGCCGACCTGGAAGCTCGTGACCACGTAGTCGGCGCCGGCCAGCGCCGCGCGCCGGTCGAGCGTCGCCTCGACCGTGGCCTCCGCGCCGTGCGCGGCGACCAGCTCCTCGGCGGCCTTGCGCGACGTCTCCAGGCGCCCGGCATCGATGTCCATCAGCGCGAACGTGCTGCCCGCCAGCTCCGCCTGGGCCAGCACGTCGCCGATCAGGTTGCGGGTGAAGACGGTCGAGCCCGCTCCGACGAACGCGATCCGAGGCATGGCGGGTAGCCTTGCATCAGAGGACCTGCGAGCGAGACCGAGAGGCAACACCGTGGCCGTCGAGACCTACACCACCGATATCGAGGCACTGCTGGGCGACGAGGCCGAGGACCTCCTCCAGTTCCGCTCGGAGACGTTCCCGCTGGAGTCGCTGCACCTGCCGGGGCCCGACTTCATCGACCGGGTGCTCGTGCACTCCGACCGCAACGTGCAGACGCTGCGCAACCTCCAGTCGATGTTCAGCCACGGCCGCCTGGGCGGCACGGGCTACGTCTCGATCCTGCCCGTCGACCAGGGCATCGAGCACTCCGCCGGCGCGAGCTTCGCGCCCAATCCCGAGTACTTCGACCCGGAGAAGATCGTCGAGCTGGCGGTCGAGGGCGGCTGCAACGCCGTCGCCTCCACGTTCGGCGTGCTCGGCATGGTGTCGCGCAAGTGGGCGACCAAGATCCCCTTCATCGTCAAGATCAACCACAACGAGACGCTGAGCTATCCGAACACGTACGACCAGACGCTGTTCGGCAACGTCCACCGCGCCTGGGAGATGGGCGCCACCGGCATCGGGGCCACGATCTACTTCGGCTCGGAGGAGAGCCGGCGCCAGATCGTCGAGATCTCCGAGGCCTTCTCGGAGGCGCACGACCTCGGCATGTTCACCGTGCTCTGGTGCTACCTGCGCAACTCGGACTTCAAGCAGGACGGCACGGACTACCACCTCGCCGCCGACCTGACGGGCCAGGCCAACCACATCGGCGTGACGATCCAGGCCGACATCATCAAGCAGAAGCTGCCCGAGACCAACGGCGGCTTCAAGGCGCTCGGCTTCAGCAAGACGGACGACCTCGTCTACGACAAGCTCTCCTCGGACCACCCGATCGACCTCTGCCGCTACCAGGTGGCCAGCTGCTACATGGGCCGCGCAGGCCTGATCAACTCGGGCGGCGCCTCCAACAAGGACTCCGACAAGGCGGAGGCCGTGCGGACGGCGGTCATCAACAAGCGCGCCGGCGGCACCGGCCTGATCTCGGGCCGCAAGGCGTTCCAGCGGCCGATGAGCGAGGGCGTCGAGATCCTCAACGCCATCCAGGACGTCTACCTCTCGCCGGACGTCACGCTCGCGTAGCCGCGGCTACGTGGGCACCGCTGCCGGCTCCGGCAGCGGGAACAGGCCGACGAAGCGCTCGACCTTGGCGCGATCGCCGTCGATCGCGAGCGCGCCCGAGGCGAGCGCGTCGGCGACCGAGATCTCGCCGTGGATCAGGCCGAGCAGCGTGCCCGGGTCGAGCGTGAGCACGGCGTCGGGCGCCGGCACCTCGCCGTGGCCCGCGTCGATCTCGCCGTCGGCGATCACCGCGCGGAAGGTGTCCTCGCCCATCCGCAGCTCGAGCCGCGCCTCGAAGTCGCCCGCGCGCTCGGGGTCGAACAGCGTCGCGAGCGAGACGACGTGCGAGTCGACGCTCATGCCCATGCACTCCGGATCCAGCGGGGCGCGGGCGCCCCAGCGGCCGAGCGCGACGAGCACGGACTCGAGCTCGCGGCCCCACTCTGTGAGCTCGTAGACCTGCGAGGCCGCGGGCGGCGGTAGCCGCCGCTTGCGCACCACGCCGGTCTGCTCGAGCTCGCGCAGGCGCTGGGCGAGCACGTTCGGGCTCGCGTGCGGGAGGCCGGTCTTGAGGTCGGTGAAGCGCTTCGGGCCGAGCATCAGCTCGCGCACGACGAGCAGGGCCCAGCGCTCGCCGACGCGGTCCAGGGCGCGCGGGATGCCGCACGCCTCGCCGTATGTGCGGGAGGTGGCCATGGGTCGCAGAGTAGACCCAAGTGCTCCTGGTGACAACCTTTTTTGTCCTAAATATGTACCAACTGCTACGGTTCCGAAATCTTTTGGTCCCGACCGATGAGTTCTCGACCAGGACGGAGTCTTTAGCCACATGACCACCATCACCACCCCCCAAGAGCAGACGACTGACCGCTCGCGCTGGATCGCCCTCGTGGTGCTGTGCGTGGGCATGCTGATGATCGTGCTGGATGCCACGATCGTGAACGTCGCGCTTCCCTCGATCCAGGACGACCTCGGCTTCAGCCAGAGCAACCTGGCCTGGATCGTCAACGCCTACATGATCGCCTTCGGTGGACTGCTGCTGCTGGCGGGCCGCATCGGCGACCTGATCGGCCAGCGTCGTGTCTTCCTCGCCGGCCTCGCCGTCTTCACGGCCGCTTCGGTCGTGTGCGCGGTCGCCCCCAGCCAGGGCGCGCTGATCGGCGCGCGCTTCGTGCAGGGCGTCGGCGGCGCGCTGACCTCCGCCGTCATCCTCGGCATGATCGTGACGATGTTCCCGGAGCCCCGGGAGCAGGCCAAGGCGATCGGCGTCTTCGGCTTCGTCGCCTCCGCCGGCGGCTCGATCGGCCTGCTGGCCGGCGGCGTGCTGACCGAGGCCATCTCCTGGCACTGGATCTTCTTCATCAACCTGCCGATCGGCATCGCCACCGCCGTGCTGGCGCTGCGCTACGTCCCGGCCGCCGACGGCCTCGGGCTCCGCGCGGGCGCCGACCTTCCCGGCGCGGCGCTGCTCACCGGCGGCCTGATGCTCGGCGTCTACACGATCCTGCAGGTCTCCGAGAAGGGCTGGGGCGCGACCTCCACGCTCGTCCTCGGCGCCGTCTCGGCCGCGCTCGTCACCGCCTTCGTGGTGCGCCAGGCGCGCGTCGCCAACCCGCTGATGCCGCTGCGCCTGTTCCGCTCGCGCAACGTCGCCGGCGCGAACATCGTGCAGGGCCTCGTCGTGGTCGGCATGTTCGGCATGTTCTTCCTCGGCGCGCTGTACCTGCAGCGGGTGCTCGGCTACAGCGCGCTCGAGGTCGGGCTGGCGTTCCTGCCGAGCACGATCGTCATGGGCATCCTGTCGATGGGCCTGTCGGGCCGCATCACGATGCGCTTCGGCGCCAAGCGCGCGCTGATCCCGTCGCTCGTGGCGATCGGCGCCGGCATGCTGCTGTTCGCCCGCACGCCGGTCGACGGCTCCTACGTCGCCGACGTGATGCCCGCGATGATCCTCGTCGGCATCGGCGCCGGCCTGAGCTTCCCCGCGCTGATGACGCTCGCGATGTCGGGCGCCACGCCGGCCGACTCGGGCCTGGCCTCCGGCCTGGTCAACACGAGCGCGCAGGTCGGCGGCGCCGTCGGCCTCGCCGTGCTCGCCACGCTCGCGACCGAGCGCACCCGCGGCCTGGTGGCCGACGGCGAGGCGCAGATGGCCGCGCTCAACAGCGGCTTCCACCTGGCCTACGTGGTCGGCGCGGCCGTGCTCGTCGCCGCGCTCGTGATCGCCGCCACCGTGCTGCGTCCCGAGGGCGAGGCGAAGGCCGCTCCCGAGGCCGAGCCCGAGCGCGAGGCCCGGCACCGCGAGCCCGCCTACTCCATGGCCTGATCCACCGTTCCCCCAGGAACACGCGCCGGTCACCCCGGCGCACCCCCGCGAGCGCCGTCACCCCCGGCGCTCGCGGTCGTTGTAGAACACCGTGGATGCCGCGCTTCATGCTGCTCATGCACCCCGCCGCCTTCCCGCCGCCGGGCGAGGCCCCGCCGCCCGAGCTGGTCGAGGCGATGATGCGCTTCAACGGCGAGCTGGCCGAGGCCGGCGTGCTGCTGGCGCTCGATGGGCTCCACCAGCCCGAGGAGGGGGCGCGCGTGCGCTTCGCCGGCGGCCACCCGAGCGTCACCGACGGCCCGTTCACGGAGGCCAAGGAGCTGATCGGCGGCTTCTGGATGATCCAGGCCTCCTCGCGGGAGGAGGCGGTCGAGTGGGCGCGGCGCTGCCCGGCGCGGGACGGCGACATGATCGAGGTGCGCCAGGTGCAGGCCGCGCCGGGCGACTGATCGGGTGGCCGCGAGCGTCACCGAGCGCACCGTCGAGGCCGTCTGGCGGATCGAGTCCGCGCGGCTGATCGCCGGCCTCGCGCGGACGGTCCGCGACGTCGGCCTCGCCGAGGACCTCGCGCAGGACGCGCTCGTGGTGGCGCTCGAGACGTGGCCGCGCTCCGGCGTGCCCGACAACCCCGGCGCGTGGCTGATGGCGACCGCCAAGCACCGGGCGATCGACACGCTCCGCCGCGGCGCCACGCTGGACCGCAAGCACGAGCAGATCGCCCGCGAGCTCGAGACCGAGGCCGAGCCCGACCTCGACGCGGCGCTCGACGACGACATCGGCGACGACCTGCTGCGGCTCGTGTTCACGACCTGCCATCCCGTCCTGGGAACCGAGGGCCGGATCGCGCTCACGCTGCGGCTGCTGGGCGGGCTGACCACCGCGGAGATCGCGCGCGCCTTCCTCGTGCCGGAGACGACGCTCGCGCAGCGGATCACGCGCGCCAAGCGCACGCTCGCCGACGCCGGCGTGCCGTTCGAGGTGCCTTCTGGCGACGAGCGCGTGAGCGGCTCGGCTCCGTGCTCGAGGTCGTCTACCTGATCTTCAACGAGGGCTACTCGGCCACCGCCGGCGACGACTGGATGCGTCCCGCGCTGTGCGAGGACGCGCTGCGGCTCGGGCGCATCCTCGCCCGGATCCTGCCCGGCGAGGGCGAGGTGCACGGGCTCGTGGCGCTGATGGAGATCCAGCAGTCGCGCGCCCGCGCGCGCGTCGGTCCGGGGGGCGAGCCGGTGCTGCTGGCCGACCAGGACCGCACGCGCTGGGACCGGCTGCTGATCGCGCGCGGGCTCGCCGCGCTGGCACGCGCCACCGAGCTCGGCGGCCTCGGGCCGTACGGGCTGCAGGCGGCGATCGCCGCCTGCCACGCGCGGGCGCGCAGCGCGGAGGAGACCGACTGGGTGCAGATCACGCGGCTCTACGGCGCGCTCGCCGCACTCGCCCCGTCGCCGGTCGTCGAGCTCAACCGCGCCGTCGCGATCTCGATGGCGGACGGTCCCGGCGCCGGCCTGGCCGCCGTCGACGCGATCGCGGCCGAGCCGGCGCTGCGCGAGTACCACCTGCTGCACGCGGTGCGCGGCGACCTGCTCGAGCGGCTCGGCCGCCATGCCGAGGCGAGCGCCGAGTTCACGCGCGCCGCGGGCCTCACGCGCAACGCGCGCGAGCGGGAGCTGCTGCTGGCCCGCACACGCGACGGCTGACGCGTTTGTCACCCTGTTGCGCTCGATGGCCAGCCAGCCCCTGATCGGCATCACCACCTCCGAGGTCCGCCGGCCGGAGATCAACCACCCGCTCCCCGAGAGCGAGCCGCCCCAGCCCGAGCTGGCGCTGGGCATGCCCTACGTGCGCGCACTCGCGCGGTCGGGCGCGATCCCGGTGGTGCTGCCGCCGCTGGCGGCCGAGCTCGTCCCGGCCCTGCTGCGCCCGCTCGCCGCGATCTGCCTGTCCGGCGGCCCGGACATCGACCCGGCCGCCTACGGCGCCGCGCGGCACGCGGAGCTCGGGCCGACCGAGCCGGACCTCGACGCCTTCGAGCTGGCCGTCGCGCAGACGGCCGACGCCGCCGGCCTGCCGATCCTCGGCATCTGCCGCGGCTGCCAGGCGCTCAACGTCGCGCGCGGCGGCACGCTGCGCCAGCACCTGCCCGACCATCGCCAGACCCAGCCGGGCTGGACCGTCACGCACGACGTCGCGGTCGAGCCGGGCTCGCTGCTCGCGAGCGCCGTCGGCGCGGAGGCGCTGCGCGTGAACTCCTTCCACCATCAGGCCGTCGAGCGGCTCGGCGCCGGCCTGCGGTCGGTGGCGTGGGCGCCGGACGGCACGGTCGAGGGGATCGAGGCCGACGACGGGCGCTTCGTGCTGGGCGTCCAGTGGCACGCGGAGACGCTCGACGAGGTCGAGCGCCCGCAGGCGCAGCTGTTCGCCGCGCTCGTCGAGGCCGCGCGCGAAGGCGCGGCGGCGCTGCGCTGACGTGTGCGGCTTCGGCGTCGAGCTGAGGCGTGACGCGCCGCCCGACCGCGCGGCGCTGGAGCGCATGCGCGACTCGCTGGCGCCGCGCGGTCCGGACGGCGAGGGCATCTGGCTCGACGGCAGCGCGGGGATGGTGCACCGGAGGCTGGCGATCATCGACCTCTCCGAGCTGGGCGCCCAGCCGATGCGCGACGAGGCGCTCGGCCTCGCCGTCGTGTTCAACGGCTGCATCTACAACCACCGCGAGCTGCGCGCCGAGCTCGAGCAGCTCGGCCACGCCTTCCGCTCGACCTCGGACACCGAGGTGGTGCTGCGCGGCTGGCGCCAGTGGGGCGAGGGGCTGCTCGACCGGCTCGCCGGGATGTTCGCCTTCGCGCTGCTGGAGACCGGCAGCGGCCGCTGCGTGCTGGTGCGCGACCGGCTCGGGATCAAGCCGCTCTATCTCGCCGAGCTCCCGGGCGGCGGCCTGCGCGCCGCCTCCACGCTGCCCGCGCTGCTGGCCGCCGGGGACGTCGACACGAGCGTCGACCCGGTCGCGCTGCACCACTACCTGAGCTGGCACTCGGTCGTGCCCGCGCCGCGCACGATCCTCAACGGCGTCCGCAAGCTCCCGCCGGCCACGCTGCTGGTCGTCGAGCCCGACGGCACGCGACGGCAGCGGGAGTACTGGAACCCGCCGCACGAACGCGACGGCGACCGCTCTGCCGAGGAGTGGCGCGACGCGCTGCTGGACGCGCTGCGCGTCGCCGTCCGGCGGCGCATGGTCTCCGACGTCCCGGTCGGCGTGCTGCTGTCGGGCGGGCTGGACTCGAGCCTGATCGTGGCGCTGCTGGCCGAGCAGGGCCAGCGCGGGCTGGCGACGTTCTCGATCGGCTTCCCCGACGCGGGCGGGCGCGAGGGCAACGAGTTCGCGTTCTCCGATCTCGTCGCGCGCGAGTTCGGCACGGACCACCACCAGATCCGCGTCGGGACGGACGAGCTCGTCGAGGCGCTCCCGAGCGCGATCGCGGCGATGAGCGAGCCGATGGTCTCGCACGACTGCGTCGCGTTCTGGCTGCTCGCGCAGGCCGTCAGCCGCGAGCGCAAGGTCGTGCAGTCGGGGCAGGGCGCCGACGAGGTGCTCGGCGGCTACAGCTGGTACCCGCCGCTGCTCGAGGCGCCGGGCAGCGGCCTCGACGCCTACGCGGCGGAGTTCTTCGACCGCGACCACGCGGCAGCTGGGCGAGCTGACCGGCGCGGCCGCCGGCGAGGACGTCTCGCGGGCGTACGCGGCGGAGTGGTTCGAGCGTGCGGGCGCCGCCACGCCGGTCGACCGCGCGCTGCGGATCGACACGCGCGTGATGCTCGTCGACGACCCGGTCAAGCGCGTCGACAACATGACGATGGCGCACGGGCTCGAGGCCCGCACGCCGTTCCTGGACCACGAGCTCGTCGAGCTCGCCGCCGCGATCCCGCCGGAGCTCAAGCTCGCCTCAGGCGGCAAGGGGATCCTCAAGGCCGCGAGCCGCGGCGTCGTGCCCGACGCGGTGATCGACCGCGAGAAGGGCTACTTCCCGGTCCCCGCGCTGTCGCACCTCGAGGAGCCCGTGCTCGGCATGGTCCGGGACGCGCTGCTCTCCCCCGCCGCGCGCGACCGCGGCCTCTTCCGCCCCGAGGTCGTCGACGCGATGCTCGCCGACCCCAACGCGCACCGCACGAACCTCGACGGCTCGACGCTGTGGCAGCTCGGCCTGCTCGAGCTCTGGCTCCAGTCGCACCTCGGTTGACAGCGACAACATCCCCCGGCAGGATCGCGCCACCGAGATCCGGAGGAGGGGGAAGTGATGCGGGCGGTGCGCGCGTGGCTGGTCGTCTGTGGGGTCGTGCTCGGACTGGCGCCGCCGGCGCTGGCGGACGGGCCCGGGGTCGGCACGGCCACGGTGGTGACGCTCGGCGACTCGGCGATCTCCGGTGAGGCCGGGCGCTGGGCCGGCAACACGAACGGCTCCCCGTCGCGCGCCGACGCGCTCGGCTCGACCGCCTACTGGGACACGCCCACTGGCGAGGCGATCCCCGGCTGCCACCGCTCCAAGGCCGCCCAGGCCCACATCGGCGGCGGCGTGCTGAGCGCCAACCTCGCGTGCTCCGGCGCGCGCACGACCACGACCGGGACGGGCTCGGGCCAGACCTTCAAGCCGGGCATCGACTTCTACTCCGACACCTCCGGCCGCGTGGGCCAGGCGCTGGCGCTCGAGCGCTACGCCCGCACCCGCAACGTCAAGGCCGTCGTCGTGATGATCGGCGCCAACAACTACGGCTTCGCGGCCATCGTCGAGCGCTGCGTGACCAACTGGGCGACCTCCCCGTCGTGGTGGAAGAACTACTGCAGCGACGACTCCGACATGACGTCGCGCTTCACCGCCACGCGCCAGCAGCAGGAGACCGCCAACGTCCGCGACGCGCTGCTGCGCGTCCGCCTGGCGATGACCAACGCCGGTTACAAGGACGACCAGTACAAGATCATCGCCCAGACCTACTGGACCCCGATCCCGCGCAGCACGGGCTTCCGCTACGGCGAGACCGGCTGGACGCGCCAGTCCGTGGGCGGCTGCGGCATCTGGAACCGCGACGCGAACTGGGCGCACGACACGGTCGTGGCGGCGATGAACGGCAGCGTGCGCAACGGCGCCGCGCTGGCCGTGCAGGCCGGGATCGGCAACCTCGTCGTGCTCGACCTCCAGAACGCGCTCGACGGGCGGCGGCTGTGCGAGTCCGGCGTGGGCCTGCTGGAGGAGGCCGGCCTGGCGACCTGGCAGAGCCAGGGCGCCGTGGACCGCTCCGAGTGGGTGTCGCAGATCCGCACCGCGACCACGATCTTCGGCCCCTACCAGCTCCAGGAGGGGAGCCACGCCAGCTACTGGGGCCAGCTCGCGATGCGCAACTGCCTGCGGCAGGCCTACAACGGGGGCGCCGTGGTCGGCGGACGCTGCGTGCGCGTCGCGAACGGGCTGAACGCGAGCGGCGAGCCGCAGATGGGGTTGGTCCCATAATCACGCACTAGAATCCCTCGTGCAGGTCGCCCGCCGCCGAGGTTGGAGGCGTGGGACAGGCGGTTCATACGCCGGTGGGCGGGACCCTCTGAGTCAGGAGGGTGCCGGGCATCGCTCCAAGCCTTCCCTTCGGAGGATCCGCGATGTTCCCCGCCTGCACGACCGACTTCACAGCCCATGGACCACCAAGACCTGAAGACCGAGATGCCGGCCGAGCAGCTCGTCCACGCGGCCGGCGGGAGCATGCCCGACGAGCCGGGCGGCTCGGTGCGCGCCGCCCTGGCGAACGCCATGGTCGGCATGAAGAAGCAGTTCTACGGCCGCGGCCCGACCGCGGCGAAGGCCTGGATCCTCGACGACTACGTCTTCGTGGCGCTCGAGGGCGGGCTGACGCGCAACGAGGAGACCTTGCTGGCGGATGGCAAGGAGGACCTCGTCCGCTCCTATCGACTCTCCTTCCAGGAGACGATGACCAGCGTCGTCACGCAGGCGGTGACGGAGATCACCGGCCGGCGCGTGCTCACCTATCACAGCCAGATCGTGTTCGACCCGACGCGGACGTTCGAGATGTTCGTGCTCGAGCCACAGCAGCCGTAGACCGGGAGGGCGAGGGCGGCGGCACCCTCGCGCGGTCATGAGCGACCGCCCGAGGATCCCGCTGCTGCGGCTCGACCCGCAGCTCGGCCAGCGGATGCCGAGGGACAGGCGCGAGGCCGCCGACACCGCCCTGCCCGTCCAGGTCGCCCGCGTACGCCAGGGCGAGTGGGAGATCGGCGGCGGGCGCTGCTCGGACCACCTCGGCGTGCTCATCCTGGAGGGCGTGGTGGCCCACGACGTGCTGATGGGCGGCACGGCGAGCACCGAGCTGCTCGGCCCGGGCGACCTGCTGCAGCCGTGGATGCACGAGACCCAGCCGCTGCTCGGCCGCACGGCCCGCTGGTTCGTGCTGGCCGAGTGCCGGGTCGCGCTGCTCGACCGCCAGTTCTCCTGGCAGCTCGGGAGCTGGCCCGAGGTCAACGCCGCGCTGATGGGCCGCCTGGGCGAGCGCTCCGAGCGGCTGGCCACCGCGCAGGCGATCTCCAAGCTCACGCGCGTCGACCGCCGCGTGCTCGCGTTCCTGTGGCACCTGGCGGAGCGCTGGGGGCGCGTGACGTCGGGCGGGGTGCTCGTCCCGCTGACGCTGTCGCATCGCATGCTCGGGCAGATCGTCGGCGCGCGCCGGCCCACGGTCACCGCCGCCGTGCGCCTGCTGGTCGACTCCGGCGAGGTCGTGCGCCGCGACGACGGGAGCTGGCTGCTGACGGGCGACGGCGCTCGCGCCTTGGACGTCGACGAGCCGAGCCCGGCGGTCGCGCCGCGGCGCCGGATGCTCGTGAGCCGCGAGCGGCCGGCCGAGGTCTAGCCGGCGGGGCGGAAGCGCCGCAGGCGCAGCGCGTTGAGGACGACGGAGACGCTCGAGAACGCCATCGCGAGGCCGGCGATCAGCGGGTTCAGCAGCCCTGCCGCCGCGAGCGGCAGGGCGGCGACGTTGTAGCCGAACGCCCAGCCGAGGTTCTGGCGGATGGTGCGCAAGGTGGCGCGGCTGAGGCGGATGGCGTCGGCCGCGCCCCGCAGGTCGCCGGAGACCAGCGTCAGGTCGGAGGCCTCGATCGCGACGTCGGTGCCGGTGCCGATCGAGAGGCCGAGGTCGGCCTGGGCGAGCGCGGGGGCGTCGTTGACGCCGTCGCCGGCCATCGCCACGACGCGACCCTCGGCCTGCAGGCGGCGGATGACGTCGGCCTTCTCGGAGGGCAGGACCTCCGCGATCACCTCGGAGATGCCGACCTCGGCGGCGACGGCGCGGGCGGTGGCCTCGTTGTCGCCGGTCAGCAACACGCTCCGCAGCCCGAGCTCGTGCAGCCGCTTCACCGCCTCCGCGGACGTCGGCTTGACCGTGTCGGCGACGGCCAGCAGCCCGCGTACCTCGCCGTCCCACGCGACGAGCACGGCGGTGCGGCCCTGGGCTTCGGCGGCGTGGCGCGCCGCGTCGATCGGCTCGGGGACGGCGAGGCTCCACTCGGCCATCAGCGACGGGCGCCCGACCTGGACGCCGCGGCCGCCGACGACGCCCTCGACGCCGAGGCCCTCGCGGTTGACGAACGACTCGACCGGCTCGAGAGGGCTGCGCTCGCGAGCGGCCGCGGCGATCGCCTGCGCGATCGGGTGCTCCGAGGCGTGCTCGAGCGCACCGGCCACCGCCAGCAGCTCCGCCTCGCCGGTGCCCTGCGCCGCCACGAGGTCCGCCAGCGCCATCCGGCCGGTCGTGACCGTCCCGGTCTTGTCGAGCACGATCGTGTCGACGCGGCGCGTGGACTCGAGGATCTCCGGGCCCTTGATCAGCAGCCCGAGCTGGGCGCCGCGGCCCGTGCCGACGAGCAGCGCCGTCGGCGTCGCGAGGCCGAGCGCGCACGGGCAGGCGATGATCAGGACCGCGACGGCCGCGGTGAAGGCGAACGCCAGGTCCTCCCCGGCGCCGATCCAGAAGCCCAGCGTGGCGACCGCGATCGCGATCACGACCGGCACGAAGACGCCCGAGACGCGGTCGGCGAGCCGCTGCACCGGCGCCTTGCCGGACTGCGCCTCGGTGACGAGGCGGCCGATCTGGGCCAGCGCGGTGTCGGCGCCGACCTTCGTCGCGCGCACGACCAGGCGGCCGCCGGCGTTGACGCTCGCACCCGCGACCTCGTCGCCGGGCTGCTTCTCGACGGGAACCGACTCGCCCGTCAGCAGCGACTGGTCCACCGCGGAGGTGCCCGCCTCGACGACCCCGTCGGTGGCGACCTTCTCGCCCGGGCGCACGACGAAGCGATCGCCGGGGGCGAGCTGCTCCACCGGCACGCGGCGCTCCGACCCGTCGGGGCCGAGCAGCGCGACGTCCTTGGCGCCGAGCTCCAGCAGCGCGGTCAGCGCCGCGCCGGCGCGGCGCTTGGCGCGCGCCTCGAAGTAGCGGCCGGCGAGCAGGAAGACGGTCACCGCGGAGGCGACCTCGAGGTAGATCTCGTCGGCGCCGGCGCCCCGCTCCGGCAGCAGGTCGAAGCCCATCTTCATGCCGGGCATGCCGGCCTCGCCGATGAACAGCGCGTACAGCGACCAGCCGAACGCGGCGAGCACGCCGAGGGAGATCAGCGTGTCCATCGTCGCCGTCGCGTGACGCAGGTTCACCCACGCGGCGCGGTGGAACGGCCACGCTCCCCAGACGACGACCGGCGCGGCGAGCGTCAGCGACAGCCACTGCCAGCTCTCGAACTGCAGCGCCGGGATCATCGCCATCGCGAGCACGGGCAGCGTCAGCGCCAGCGAGACGAGCAGCCGCTGCCGCAGCGGGGCGGTCTCGTCCTCAGGCTCGGTCTCGGCCGCCGTCGTGTCGGGCAGCGAGGCGGCGTAGCCCGCGGCCTCGACGGCCTCGATCAGCTGTGCCGGCTCGACCGCGGTCGTGTCGTAGGCCACGGTCGCGCGCTCCGTGGCGTAGTTGACGGTGGCCGTGACGCCGTCGAGCGTGTTGAGCTTGCGCTCGATCCGGTTCGCGCACGACGCGCAGGTCATGCCCGTGATCGGCAGCTCGAGGTGCTCGGCGGCCATCAGCGCACCTCCTGCGTGAAGGCGACGGTCTGCACCGCGCCGTCGTGCTGGAACTGGAGGAACAGGCGGTAGCGGCCCGCGGTCGGGAACGTCGCGCCGAAGCCGACGTCCGACGAGCCGGCCTCGTTGGTCGGGTGCACGTGCAGGAAGGCGAGATCGCCCTCGCGCAGCGCCACGAGGTGCCCGCCGGCGCCGAGGTAGGGCTCGGTCGCGACCGGCTCGCCGTCCTTCGTGATCGCGAAGCGCAGCTCCGCCTCCTCGCCGGGGCGCGTGCCGGCGCTGCGCAGCTCGACGTCGTAGCCGCCGTCGGAGGTGGCCGTCGTCGCGGGCGCCGGGAGCGCGCGCAGGTCGGCCGCGCCGTCGACGCGCAGGTCGCTCGCGAGCGTCCGCGGCTCGCCGTCGCGGGCGAAGTCGGCGAACACGCGGTACGAGCCGGCGTCGCGGATCTGGATCGGGGTCTCCCACACGCCGTCGGAGCGCTGCTCGGGATGGAGGTGCTGGAAGCCGGTCAGGTCGCGCCGGGCGACGATCAGGTGCATGCGCTTGGTGTGCTCGACGTCGAAGTCACGGACCGCCTTGTCGTGCTCGTCGACGATGCGGAACGCGAGGCGTTCGGTCTTGCCGCGACGGAGCTCGGGGGTCTCGATGACCAGCCGGAGACCGTCTGTGGCGGCGGCGAGGCCGCGGACCTCGTGGGTGGGTGCGTCGTGCCCGGCGCCGCCGCCGGTGTGCTCCGGCTCCGGGTCGTCGGTCTTCGGATCGGGGCCGATGGCGCTGCCCGCGAGCGCGCTCGCGGCGAAGACGAGCGCAAGCGCCGCGGTGAACAGTGCGAGGCGTGCCGACGCGCTCATGCTCGGAACGGTAGCATACCCCTAGGGGGTACTGCCAGCCGGAGGAGTCGCCCGCGGCGGACGTCAACGGCTCTGGGTAGGGGAGTGGTTTGCACGAACGTCGATCGGCGAACCGGGGCATCCTGTCCGATCGACGTTTCCGGTCTATACGACCCCCAACGTCGATCGAGAGGGGCTCGGTGGTCCACCGATCGACGTTTGTGCACGCGGAACGGGCCGCGCCCTCACGTCCCTACCCAGCCGCAGTTGACGTTCGCCGGCGTGGCCCGCGGCTCAACCGGCCGGCGCCACGACCGACCAGAGATGCCCGTCGAGGTCGGCGAAGGTACCGGTGTATCCCCACGGCCGAGCGCTCGGTTCGGCCACGACCTCCGCCCCCGCGGCCACGGCTCGCGCGACGGCCGCGTCGACGGCGGCCGCGTCCGCCGCGTCGAGCGAGAGCAGGCACTCGCAGGCCCAGGGCTCGGCGACCTCGCGCTCGCCGATCACCCAGCCGAACCCGCGCGTCGGGACGAGCATCAGCGTGAGGCCCTCGTTGACCGCGAAGCGCAGTGGCTCGGGGATGCCGTCGGAGCCCAGCTCGCCGAAGGGCTCGAGCCCGAGGGCGTCGCGGTAGAAGGCGAGCGCGGCGGCCCGCTCGGCGATCGGGAGGGCGAGGGTCACGGGGGCGTCGGTCATGCCTGTTCAGACGGCGCGAGCGCCCGAGAATCATCGGTCGCTTGACATATGCCTATATGGGTATATATTGCTTGCCATGGCCCGAGCAGCCACCACCGCGGACACGTTCAACGCCGTCGCCGAGCCCCGGCGGCGCGCGATCCTGGACGTGCTCTCGCGCGGTGAGCTGTCCGTCAACGACCTGGTCGCGGAGCTCGGGCTGGCCCAGCCGCAGGTGTCCAAGCACCTGCGCGTGCTCCGTGAGGTCGGCGCGGTCGACGTGCGGGACGAGGGCCGGCGGCGCCTGTACCGGATCAACGGCGAGGCGCTGAAGCAGATCCACGACTGGGTCGTCAGCTTCGAGCAGCTGTGGACGGAGCGGTTCGACCGCCTCGACGACGTGCTCGAGGACCTCAAGCGAGAGGAGCAAGGAGATGTCGCAGGTGACGAGTAGCAACAAGGCGCAGGTCACGCTCCCGTCGGACGAGGAGATCCTCATCGTCCGGGAGTTCGACGCCCCGAAGCACCTGGTCTACAAGGCCTACACCACCCCGGAGCTGGTCCGCCGCTGGTGGGCGGGCGAGCGGGGCGAGATGGAGACGTGCGAGATCGACCTCCGCGTCGGCGGCAAGTGGCGCTACGCGATGGTCGCCAAGGGCGGCTTCCCGGTCGCCTTCCACGGCGAGTTCTCCGAGATCGTCGAGAACGAGCGGCTCGTGACCACCGAGGTCTACGAGGGCGCCCCTCCCGGCCTCGAGGACCCGATCAACATCGTGACGTTCGAGGAGTCCGGCGGGACCACCACGCTGACGATCGTGATGCGCGTCGAGAGCCGCGAGGTGCGCGACATGATCATCGACTCCGGCATGGAGGGTGGCCTTCAGGAGGGCATGGACCTGCTCGAGCAGGTCGCCCGCGAGCTCGCCTGAGGCGGCGAACCCGGCGGCCGCGGAAGCGGCCGCCGGGCTGCGCGCGTTGCGTCTAGCGCAACAGGTAGGACGCGATGCGCCCCATCACCTGCTTACGCTGATCCGGGGTCGAGATGGTCTCGAACCCGTAGCCCATCAGGATCGACTTCGGGGTGGTGATCGAGGCACCGACCGGGAACCCGCCCGCGTCGGTGATCTCGAAGTTGTTCGCGTTGGCACCGCTCCCCTCAGGCGGCCCGGTGACCTGCCAGCCACCGGTGTCGGTGCCCTCGAACGAGGTCGAGCCGCCCGGCCACGCGAAGTCGTCCAGGAACACGCCGAGGTTCTGCGTGCCCCAGTCGCTGATGTACGCGACCGAGATCTCGACGGTCTTGCCAGCCCACTTGGACAGGTCGATCCGCCACTGCTGCCATCCGTTCGAGCTGCCGGACGCCGCGTTCCACACGCCGGTGGAGCCGTTCGGCGTGCACGTCGCCGGGCTGCCGGGCACGTACGTCTGGTAATGCGTCAGGTGCGGATGCAGCTCATCCGCCCAGCCAGACGTGCTGCCGGGACAGCTCGAGCCGGTGCTGTTGCTCGTGTGGTTGTTCAGGTCGGGCAGCGTGGTCCAGTCGTCGCCGCCCGCCGTCCGGGCCTCGACCGCGAGGTAGTCCCAGTCGGGCTCGGTGTCGTAGGACGTCCAGAACGTCAGCTCGCCGCCGCCGGCCGGGACCTGGATCTCCCGCGTGAGCCGCTTGTAGCTCACGTCGGCGATCTGCGAGTAGACGTACTTGCTGCCGGAGTGCGGGTCGAACGGCCCGCCCGGCTTCGCCCACCGAGACGAGGCGCTGCTCGTGAACTGCGGGTACTCCTCGGGCGACAGGATGCCGCTCGTCGTCACGAACGACGACGTGCTCGGCGGGAGCGGCGCCGTCCACTGCGGTGACGTCGAGCGACCACTGCGCCAGCCCGTCGAACGGGGTCCCGATGCCGTTGAGGGCGTACGGGGTGGCTCCGTTCTGACCGTCGCCGGCGATCTGGACCATGCCGCCGAACCAGTACTGCAGCACGTCGTTGATCAGGTCGCCGCCGAACACAGAGCCGCGCAGCAGCAGGCACCGGCGCGAGTCGAGCGCCGGGTTCGCCACGCCGCCGATCCGGCAGACGGCCTCGTCCTTCGGGTCGTAGTACTGCGTGCCCACGCCGGCGGCCGTGTACTGCATGCCGGCGGTCTTGCCCGTGTAGGCGACGCGGCCGCCCTCGTCCATAAAGGCGCGCATCTCGAGGATCTCGTCGTATGCGAGCCGGTCGGCGTTACCGCCGGCACGGCCGTCGCCCTCGCGGGTGACGATGTCGTCGCCCGTGTACCAGATGACGCCCTTGTAGTGGCTGAGCACGCCGAGGGAGTCAGGCGCCGTACGGGTGCGCGCGTCGACGTCGTAGACGTCGGCCAGCACGCCGTTCTGGGCCAGCGCGTCGAGGAACGTCTGCGTGTACTTCGGGCCGCCGGGCGACCCGTTCGAGGCCCCGGTGTAGTCCTCGGCCGCCACCACGAGCATCTGGCGGTTGGAGTCGGAGACCATGTCGTAGGTGAACGACTCGCTCTTCTGACCGCCGCCCTCGAACCAGACCTCGACCTTGTCACCGGGCTTGGTGCCGGTGAGGGTGCCGCGCATGACGTGGTAGTGGACCGAAGCGGGCTTGTACTTCTCGCCGCCCTGCCACTCCGACGTCGAGGCGCTGCGGGTCGCGCCGCCGTTGATGCTGTACTTCGCCGTCACCGCTCCGAGCGCGCGCTTGGCCAGGACCTGCACCGGCTGCGGGTCGCCGTAGGAGTACTTGAACGTGAAGTTCGAGCCCGGCAGGCCGTCCTTGTAGGGGTCGTCGCTCTTGAGGTAGAACGGCTTGGTCTTGATGCCGAGCGAGGACTTCGGGTCATCCGGGTCCGCCGCGGAGTTCGCGACGGACTTCGCGAACGGCAGGTTGCGCTCGAACTCCTCCTGGACCAGTGCCGGGTCGTCCGGGAAGACGAACCCGCAGCTCGGACAACCCGGGCTCAGCTCCGGGGTCCACGCCAGCGCCCCGCCGCGCTTGTGCATGAAGTCGTTGGCCTCGCCGTTGGTGACGTAGAGGACGTCCGAGCTCAGACCCGGATGGAAGCCCTCGATCGCCGGGCGGTCGAGGTTGCCCGACAGCGCGTAGTAGATCGGGTCGTCGGCCGTCGGAGAGCTGGTCTGCCAGCCCTCCGGGTACAGCAGCCAGCGGCCGTTGGAGTGGTAGTTGACGTTGAACTCGAAGCCGACGCGCTCCGACAGGCCCATGATCGCCTGGGTCTCGCGCTCGGACGCCGGGCCGGGGCCACGGTAGGTCTGGCTCGACTGGATCGCCGAGGACCCCTCCTCGTCGTACTTGAAGTGCTCGGGGTAGTTGCGGTTGGGGTCGACGCCGTCGGAGTTGGTGATCTGACCGTCGCCGTCGTTGTCGCGCAGGTTCTTGCGCCACAGCCGCTCGTTCGTGAACGAGTACTGGTAACCGTCCGGGTTCATGACGGGGATGAACCACAGCTCGGTCGTCTTGAGCATCTCCTTGGTCGCCTTGTCGTTGCGGCCGCGCTCGACGTAGTAGTGCATCAGGCGGCGGTCGATCTCCGTGGCGATCCACTCACGGGCGTGCTGGGTCGCGCTGAACAGCGCTGCCGGCCGGCTGCCGTCGCGCTGGCCGCGCGCGCCCTGGGTGACCTTCAGCGCGAGGATCTCGCGGCCCTTGAGCGTCGTCCCGATCTTGACCAGCTTCGTGAGCTGCGGGTTCTCGCGCGCGAGCTCGTACATCTGATCGCGGATGCCACCGGGCTCGTCATAGGAGCGCCAGACGGTGTAGCCGTTGACGGCCTGCGCCGCCGCGAACTGCTTGACGGTCTTGCCGCCCTTGACGCGCGTGAGCTTGGCCTGCGCGCCCGCGGCGCGCACCTCCACGGGCCTCTGCGCGCGTGAGGATCATGTTCGCGCGGACGCGGTTGCCCCTGACCTCGCTGTCGGCGACGTCGAGGCCCTTCGCCTCGAACGCCGCGAGCTGTTCGGTCGTCGTGTTGACCGTGTAGGCGTCGAGCCGGTCTTGGGTTCGCTGCTTGGCGCCCGCCGTGGGTACGGCAAGGCACGAGAACGCGACCGCGCACGCGGCCGCGAGGCACCATCGATGCATGCTGCTGCTCCCCTCCAGGAAGACTGCGTTGCCCGCACCCTTTCAAACGGTCCGCGAGTTGACAACACGAACAAACGGTGCAGTGGGCGCTCCTATCCGAACAGCAGCCGGTCGAGCCCGCGCAGCACGCCGGTGACCTCGGGCACGCGGCGGATCGCCAGCAGCGTGCCGGCGACGTAGGGATCGGCGGAGGCGCCGGCCTCGTGGCGGATCACGAGCCGCTCGCCGGCGGTGGCGAGGATCACGTCGGTGGAGAGCGCGTAGCCCGGCAGCCGCAGCGAGTGCACGCGGGTCCCGGCGACGTCGGCGCCGCGCGCCTCGCGCGGCCCGATCAGGTCGGCGTCGTGGTCGGCCGGCGCGGCTGCGCCGAGGCGCTCGGCGAGCTCGCGCGCGGTGCCGCTGGGCACGTCGGGCTTGCCGGCCGAGCCGTAGTCGATCACCTCCCAGTGGCCGACGTGGCGGGCCGCGAGCGTGGCGGCGTGCAGCAGCGTCGCGGCCAGCACGGAGAAGTTGCCGGCGGCGATCACGCCGCGGCCGGCGGCGCGCGCGGCCGCGTCGAGCTCGGCGTAGTCGTCCGCCGTCAGCCCCGACGTGCCGACCACGACGTGCAGCCCGGCGGCCAGCGCGGCGTCGGCGTGGGCGCGCACGACGCCGGGCTTCGTGAAGTCGACGAGCACGTCGGCCTGGGTGGCGGCGAGCGCCGCCTCCACGGACGGGAAGTCGGCACCGCTGCGGGCGATGCCGCCCGCGAGCTCGAGGTCGTCTGCGGCCTCGACGGCTTCGGCGAGCGGGGCGCCGGTCCAGCCGGTCACCCCTGCGATCAGGACTCGGAGCATCGCCGGATCATGCCTCAGTGCGAGGTGTGAACCGCGACACCCAGGGGGCCTGGGCGGGTGATCGCCGCGGCAGGACGATCGTCGTGTCCCGTTCACCGCATCGCCCTCGGAGGGCCCTCATGCTTCCCGTCCTCATCCAGCAGTCCAGCAGCGCCGCCGCCCGCCTCGCCCGTTCCGCCCAGCCCACGGCGCCGGTCGTCCGGCACCGTCGCACGGACCGGCGCGCGCCGGTCGCGGGGTGAATCATGCATCCGACCTTCCAGGGCGAGATCGCTCGCCAGCGCACCGAACAGCGCATCGCATCCGCCACGCGGGCCAGGACGGCCCGCTCGGCGCTTGCCCGCTTCCGGCGGCCGGAGTAGAAACAGCAGCGTGGCGGATGCCCCCTTCGCCGAAGAGTTCGCCGGCTACCGGATCGACGGCCGCGTCGGCCGTGGCGGCATGGGCGTCGTCTACCGGGCGACGGACCTGTCGCTGGACCGGACCGTCGCGCTCAAGGTGCTCGACGACGAGCTCGCCAAGGACCCGACGTTCCGCCGCCGCTTCGTCACAGAGTCAAAGCTCGCCGCGTCGCTGGATCACCCCAACGTCATCCCGATCTACGCGGCCGGCGAGCACGACGGCATGCCCTACATCGCCATGCGCTTCGTCGCCGGCGAGGACCTGCGCGGGGTCCTGCGCACCGAGGGACGCCTCGAGCCCGGCCGCGTCGTGCGTCTCGTCGCCCAGCTGGCGTCGGCGCTCGACGCGGCGCACGAGGCCGGCCTCGTGCACCGCGACGTCAAGCCCGCCAACGTGCTCGTGACCAAGGCCGATCACGTGTACCTCACCGACTTCGGCCTGACCAAGCGCGTCGCGGCCGACACCGAGGCGACCCGCACCGGCGTCGTCCTCGGCACGCTCAACTACATGGCGCCGGAGCAGATCCGCGGGCAGGCGATCGGCCCCTTCACCGACATCTACTCGCTCGGCTGCATGATCGTGCACCTGCTCACGGGGCAGGTCCCGTTCCCGGTCGAGACCGAGGAGGCGAAGCTGTGGGCGCACGTCGCCGAGCCGCCCCCGCGGCCGAGCGAGCGCGTGCAGGGCCTCGGGACCGCGTTCGACCCGGTCGTCGCGTGCGCTCTCGGCAAGCGCCCAGAGGACCGCTACGCCAGCGCCGGCGCGCTCGGGTCCGCACTGGCCGCGGCGCTCCAGCCGGCGCCCGAGCCGCCACCGGCCCCGGTACGCGAAGCCGCCCCGCCGCCGGCGCCCAAGCCGGAGCCGGCGCGCAAGGCGCCGGTCGCCCCCGCGCGCCGCGACGTGCTCCGCGCGGCCGCGCAGGAGCCGTTCAACATGGCCGTGCTGGCGGTGCTGCTCGTCGCCGCGATCGCGCTCGACCAGGTCGTGCTCGGCGTGCCGCTCGCGCTCGCCGTCTACGCGGCGGCGGTGCTGCGCAGCTTCTTCGATCCCGACACCGAGCGCCGGGTCCAGCGCGGGTGACGAGATGTCCGAGCGGCACGCCTCCTCGCCGGCCGAGATCAAGGAGCGCCTCGAGGCCGAGCGGCGCGGCGCGACGTTCCTGCACTATCGCGACGCCGACGGCGCTCAGCAGATCGTGGAGCTCGATCCCGGCCGCGGCCTCGTCACCGTGGGCCGGCGGGCGGACAACACCGTGCCGCTCGGCTGGGACGCCGAGGTCTCGCGCGTGCACGCGCAGCTCGAGCCCGTCGGCCACGACTGGGTGCTCGTCGACGACGGGCTCTCGCGCAACGGCACGTTCGTGAACGGCGAGCGCGCGGCCGGACGGCGGCGCCTGCGGGACGGCGACCGCATGTGCTTCGGCGAGACCGTGGTGCGCTTCCGCGCACCGGCCGAGGACGAGTCGCGCTCGACCGCGGTCGTCGGCCGCGGCGGCCCGCTCACGCTGACCGAGACCCAGCGCAGGCTGCTGGTCGCGCTGTGCCGGCCGCTGGAGGAGTCCGCCTACGCCACGCCGGCGACGAACCGCGAGATCGCCGACGAGCTGCACCTCAGCGTGGACGCGGTGAAGGCGCACCTGCGGGTCCTGTTCGAGCGACTCGGCATCGACGGCCTGCCGCAGAACCAGAAGCGCGCGCGGCTCGCGGCGGTCGCCCTCGTCGACGGGCACGTGCGCCGGCACGACTTCTGATTACGCTCAGAGGCGGTGGCCAAGGGCGAGTTCACGATGATCGAGGCGGGCGGCCGCGAGGTCCGCCTCTCCAACCCCGGCAAGGTCTACTTCCCGCGCCCCGGCTGGACGAAGCTCGACGTCGTCGAGTACTACCTCCGCACCGCGGAGGCCGTGACGATCCACCTGCGCGAGCGCCCGACGGTGATGAAGCGCTTCGTCAACGGGATCATGGAGGAGCCGATCTGGCAGAAGCGGGTGCCCAAGAACATCCCCGACTGGCTGCAGACGGCGACGGTCGCGTTCCCGTCCGGGCGGACCGCCGAGGAGCTCGTGGCCAACGACGCGGCGCACCTCGTGTGGGCGGTCAACCTCGGCGTGATCGACTTCAACCCGTGGCCGGCGCGGCGCGCCGACCTCGACGCGCCCGACGAGCTGCGCGTCGACCTCGACCCCACGCCCGGCGTCGGCTGGGACGAGGTGCGCCGGACCGCGCTGGTCGTGCGCGACGTGCTCGCCGAGCACGGGCTGCGCGGCTACCCGAAGACGTCGGGCTCCAAGGGCATCCACGTCAACGTCCGGATCGTGCCCGAGTGGGACTCGCTGGGCGTGCGCCGCGCGGCGCTGGCGCTCGCGCGCGAGGTGGAGCGGCGCGCGCCGGAGCTGGCGACGAGCAAGTGGTGGAAGGAGGAGCGCCACGGCGTGTTCGTCGATTACAACCAGAACGCGCGCGACCGCACCGTCGCCTCCTGCTACTCCGTGCGCCCGACGCCGGACGCTCGCGTGTCGTGCGCGCTCGACTGGGACGAGGTCGCCGACGTCGAGCCGGGCGACCTGCGCATCGACACGGTGCCGGAGCGGCTGCGCGAGCGCGATCCCGCGGCGGACATCGACGCCAACGCGGGCACGCTCGACCAGCTGCTGGACCTCGCGCGCCGCGACGAGGAGGGCGGCCTCGGCGACGCGCCGTGGCCGCCGCACTTCCCCAAGCAGAAGGGCGAGCCCAAGCGCGTCCAGCCGAGCCGCGACCGCGACCGTCCCACGCAGCGCGGCCGCGCCGGCGACCCGCAGCCGGGCGGCCCGCCGCCCGGCATGAACCTGGGCGGGATGCAGCGCGGCTTCGGCTCCAAGCCCCGCACGGGCCAGGGCCACATAGACGAGTTCGACGACTGACGCCAGGCGACGAGCGGCGTGACGGCGCGCCAGGCATCCTTTCGGGACCGATCCGGGTAGGACCGCCGTCATGGCCACCCGTAAGGAACGCAAGCTGGCCGGCAGCGGCGGACGACTCGTCGCGATCGGCCTCCCGCTCGTCGTCATCGGCGTCGTGCTCGCCCTGCTCCTGGACGGCACCGCGAGCGGCATCGGCGCCGCGATCGCCGTGCTCGGCATCCTCCCGGTCGTGGCCGGGGTCGTGCTGCTGCTGAGCTCCGGCACCGAGCGGCACTCGCGCAAGAACCGCCCCTACGCCTGAGCGTACGCGGCGCCGCGCGTCGATCCCGCTCGGAAAGCCCTGCACGGCTTGACGCCCGCCGCGGCGCGGGAGTAGCGTCGCCCCCGTCACCACGAAGGGGAGGGCAATGTTCGCAAGCGTCCGCCGTTACCGGCTCGAGTCGGGGTCGATCGACGAGCTGCTGCACCTCGTCGACACCGACTTCGCCGAGTCCGTCGAGGACATGGACGGCTTCATGGAGTACCAGGTGCTCGAGTGCGGCAACGGCGAGATCATCACGATCACGACCTTCAAGGACCGGCGCAGCGCCGAGGCCTCGATGGAGATGGCCTCGGACTGGGTGCGCGACACGCTCTCGCGCAAGTTCGACCTCACGCGGCTGGAGGGGTTCGTGGGCGAGGTCGCGGTCAGCCGTGCGAGCGCGGACGTGACGGTCCCCGCGCGGTACTGAGCGCATGACGGACACACAGGCCCGGACGGGCTACGCGCCGGTCGGCGATCTGCGGATGTACTACGAGGTCCACGGCGCCGGGCGGCCGCTCGTGCTGCTGCACGGCGCCTACATGAACGCGGAGCACCTGCGCCCGCTCGCCGAGGCGCTCGCGGGCTCGCGCCAGGTGATCGTCCCCGAGATGCAGAACCACGGGCGCACGGCGGACGTGGACCGCCCGATCACCTACGAGCAGATGGCCGACGACACGGCCGAGCTGATCTCCCTGCTCGAGCTCGAGCGACCCGACGTGATGGGCTACAGCATGGGCGCCGGCATCGGGCTGCAGCTCGCCATCCGGCATCCGGGCGCGCTGCGCAGGCTCGTCGCGGCCTCCGGCTCCTACGCGTACGAGGGCATGCAGCCGGCGGCGATCGAGATGTTCCCCTCGCTCAGCATCGAGATGTTCGAGGGCACGCCGATCGAGGCCGACTACAAGCGGCTGGCGCCGAACCCCGACGACTTCCCGACGCTCTTCGAGAAGCTCAAGACCCTCGACACGACCCCGTTCGCGTGGCCGGAGGAGGACGTGCGCGGGATCGCTGCGCCGACGCTGCTGATCTTCGGCGACTCGGACGTCGTCACGCTCGAGCACGCCACGGCGCTCTTCCGGCTGCTCGGCGGCGGCGCGATGGGTGACCTGGGCGACATGCCGGCGTCGCGGCTCGCCGTGCTGCCCGGCACCACGCACTACATGCCGCCGGGCCACGGGGTGATGGACCGCATGGACTGGTTCCTGCCGATGGTCCGGGCGTTCCTCGACGCGGAGTGAGCCGGCGCCGCCGTCGACCGCCCTGGCTGCTGGGGCTCTTCCTCGCGTTCGGGATCGCGATCGTCGCCGGCGGCTTCTCGGTGCTCGCCGACCAGCGCTCGGGCACGCCCGGCGAGGCGCGGGTCACGGAGTGCACGGGCGGGCGCAAGTACGAGCCGGCCATCCGCTGCCGCGGGACGTGGACCGCCGGCGGGTCGGTCGTGGTCGGGCGCGTCGAGGGCGCGGGTCACGGTGACGTCGGCAAGACGATCGACGTCCGCATCCACGGCTCAGACCACGCGACGAAGCCTTCGCTGGGCACGCCGCTGGTGCTCTGGGGGCTGGGCGCGCCCGTCGTCGCGCTGGCGATGTTCGGCCTCGTCGGCTGGTGGCGGGATTGAGCGGGCCGGCCCTGACACGCCCCTCGGAGGAGTACCCTCCTTGTAGAGGAGTCCTCTTGACGTTGGCCGTTCGCGGCGCCATCTGGCCTCGGAGATCTGCGTCAACGGAGGATCCATGAGCAAGCCCGTCGAACCGCTGCGCGGCGACGCCGCCTGGAAGGCCGCCAAGAAGGGCGTGGCGGACCGCAACGAAGAGGCTTACGCTCGCGGCCGCCGCGATCGTGCGGCGAAGAACACCCAGTTCGCGGCTCGCCGCCTCGAGCAGGAGCGCCAGGCCGACCGGGACCTGCCGAGCAAGCGCGCCCGCTGACGGGAGCGCGAGGTACCGGGCGCGGCTCGCTGCCGTAGGCTGCGCCCATGGCCACGATCGTCGAGCTCGGGGGCGTGCGCCCGACGATCGGCGAGGGCGTCTGGCTCGCCCCGACCGCGGTCCTGATCGGCGACGTGCACGTGGGCGACCGCGCGAACATCTGGTTCGGCGCGGTGCTGCGCGGCGACGCGTCGCGGATCACCGTCGGCGCGGGCACCTCGATCCAGGACAACAGCGTCGTCCACTGCGCGGACGGGCTGCCGACGGTGATCGGGGAGGATGTCGTCGTCGGCCACGGCGCGCTGCTCGAGGGCTGCGTGATCGAGGACGGCGCCGTGATCGGGATGGGGTCGATCGTGCTCCAGCACGCGCGGGTCGGCGCGCGCGCCGTGCTCGCGGCGGGCGCCGTGCTCTCCGAGCGCCGTGAGGTCGGGCCCGGGATGCTGGCCGCCGGCGTGCCGGCGGTCGAGAAGAAGGCGCTGTCGGGCTCCGCGCAGCGCTGGACGGAGACCGCCGCGCGCGAGTACCAGCGCTATCGCGAGCGGTACCTCGCGAGCGCGTCGGTCGTCGACGCCGGCTGACGCCGCGGCGCCGGCCGGTCAGCCCGCCGCGGCGATGAGCTCGTCGCGCGAGGCCAGCTTCACGCGCGGGCGCTCGGCGCCGCGGCCGCGCTCGCGCTCCAGCGCGTCGATCGCGTGCCAGCCGTCGGCGGTGACCGCGTCCGGGCGCGCGCTCGGCCAGCAGCGCGTCGATCCGCTCGCGCGCGTCCCGCGGCGTCTCGCGCAGGCGGCCCTCCCGCAGGTCCTCGGCGAGGCACGCGATCGTCTCCTCGGCGTCGCGCTTGTTGGTGCCGAGGATGCCGGTCGGGCCGCGCTTGATCCAGCCGACGGCGTAGACGCCGGGGAGCGGCTCGCCGTCCGGGGTCAGCGCGCGGCCGGCGCGGTTGGGCAGCACGAAGGCGCGCTCGTCGAACGGCACGTCGGGCAGCGGCACCGCCCGGTAGCCGACGGAGCGCAGCACGAGGCCGGCCTCGATCGTCTCGACCGGGCCGTCGACCGCGCGGGCGCGCAGCGAGCCGTCGTCGCCGCGGACGAGCTCGTTGCGGCGCACGTCGACGGCCTCCACGCGGCCGTCGCCGCGGATCTCGACCGGCGAGGTCAGGAAGCGCAGCTCGATCCGGCGCGGCGCGCCGGAATGCGAACCCGCCCGACCCGACGCCGCGAAGTCGCGCAGGAGCTCGACGTTCTTGCGCGCGGTGAAGGTGCCCTCCTCCGCGAGCCACTGCACCGAGACCGGGTCGAGCTCGACGTCGGCGGGATCCACGTGCAGGGCGACGCCGTCGAGCCGCCCGAGCTCGCGCAGCTCGGCGCTCGTGAAGGCGGCCTGCGCGGGCCCGCGGCGGCCGAGCACGACGACCTCCTCGATCCGGCTGGCGCGCAGCGCCTCGAGCGCGTGGTCGGCGATGTCGGTGCGCGCGAGCTCGTCGGGGTCGCGCGTGAGGACGCGGATCACGTCGGCGGCGACGTTGCCGTTGCCGATCACGACCGCGCGCGCGCGACCGAGAGGTCGAACGCGCGGTCGCGGAAGTCGGGGTGGCCGTTGTACCAGGCGACGAACTCGGTGGCCGCCCAGCTGCCCGGGAGGTCCTCGCCCGGGATCCCGAGCGACTTGTCGGTCTGCGCGCCCGTCGCGTAGACGACCGCCGAGTAGTGCTCGGCCAGCTCGGAGTGCTGGACGTGCGCGCCGACCTCGACGTTGCCGATGAAGCGGCAGCCGCGCTTGAGCGTCTGGCGCTCGAAGGTGTCCTGCAGGCGCTTGATCTCCTGATGGTCGGGAGCCACGCCCGCGCGCAGCAGCCCCCACGGGGTCGGCAGCCGCTCGAAGAAGTCGACCTCGGCGTCGCCGCGGGCGCGCAGGATCGCCGCGGCGGCGAAGGCCCCGGCCGGGCCGGCCCCGACGATCGCGAAGCGCGGGCGCGAGCGCCATCACGCCGCCGTGCGGTCCGCGGTGTTCTGCTCGGCGAAGAACTCCGCGTTGAGGTCGAGCGCGTAGGAGAACTTCTCCGGCACCTCGCCCTCGGCGTAGATCGCGTCGACCGGGCACGCCTCGACGCACGCGTCGCAGTCGATGCAGACCTCGGGATCGATGTAGAGCTGCTCCGCGGTCTCGAAGTCGCGGGCGCCGGGCTTGGGGTGGATGCAGTCGACCGGACAGACCTCGATGCACGAGTCGTCCTTGATGCAGCTGCCGACGATGACGTAGGTCATGGACCCACAGGCTACAAACTCCCGAAAGCCGAGCAGGTTTTCCTTGTTTGACGGGGCGTGTGGGAAGGATCCGAGCGTGCCGTTCGTCGACGACTTCGACGGCCCCGAGCTCGACCGCGACGCCTGGCTGCCGCACTACCTCCCGCACTGGAGCTCGCGGGCCGAGAGCGCGGCGACCTACGCCGTCGAGGGCTCGGAGCTGCGGCTGACGATCCCTCCCGAGCAGGGCCTGTGGTGCGCCGACACCCACGACGACCCGCCCTTGCGCGTCTCCGGCGTGCAGTCGGGCGAGCGCCGGCCAGCAGCCGTTCCGCGACGGGCAGCGCGTGCGCGAGCCGCAGCCGACGTGGTGGGGCGTGACCCCGCACCACGAGCGGCTCGAGATCCGCGCGCGGATGGAGCTCAGCCCGCGCTCGATGGCCTCCGTGTGGCTGGTCGGGCCGAGGACGAGCCGGAGCGCTCGGCGAGATCTGCGTCTTCGAGATCTCGGCGACGCGCTCGACGGAGCGGCGAGCGCGGCGGTCGGCATGGGGATCAAGCCGTTCCGCGACCCCGCGCTGACGTAGGACTTCGAGCGCCGCGGCTGCCGATCGACGTGCGCGAGCCGCACGACTACGCGCCGACTGGCGCCCGGGCCGGGTCGACTTCTCCGTCGACGGCGAGGCGGTCAGGCGGTCGCGCAGGCGCCCGACTACCCGCTGCAGTTCATGGTCGCGGTGTTCGACTTCCCGCAGACCCCGGCCCCGCGGACCACGTGCCGCTGCTCGCGGTCGACCACGTGCGCGTCGGCTGGCGCCGCGCGCGGTCGAGCCCGCGGGCGACCTCGCGCATGTGCGTCTCGAGCGCCGCGAGCAGCTCGCGGACGCCCGGCGAGAGCTGCCCGCCGCCCGCGAGCTGTGGGCGCGGCTGTGGCCGCTGTGCCGCTTCCTCGAGGCCCACAGCTACCCGGCCGCCGTCAAGGCCGCCTGCGAGCTCGCCGGCCACACGACGGGCCCGGTCCGCGCGCCGCTGCTCGCGCTCGGCGAGGACGAGACGAAGGAGCTGGCCGCGCTGCTCGAGCACGCGACCCTCGCGGGAGTCGCCTGACGGCGCACGGTTGCGCGTCCGCGCGGGAGCGAGCAGGCTCCCGCGCATGGACGTGATGTCGCTGTTCCCTCCCGGCAGCGCGCTCGACGCCGGCGGGATGCTCACGGTGGGCGGCTGCCGCGCCGACGACCTGGCGCTCGAGTTCGGCACTCCCGTGCTCGTCGTCGCCGAGCTGGCGCTGCGCGACCGGGCACGCGAGTACCGCAGCGAGCTCGCCGCCCGCTGGCCGCGTTCACGCGTCGTGTTCGCTTCGAAGGCGTTCCCGTGCACGGCCGTGCAGCGGGTGATGGTCGAGGAGGGCCTCGGGCTCGACGTCGCCGGCGCGGGCGAGATCGTCACGGCGCTCCGGGCCGGCGCCGACCCCGCACTGCTCGTGCTGCACGGCAACGCGAAGTCCGGCGAGGAGATCGCGATGGCCGTCGAGCACGGGCTCGGCCTGGTCGTGGTCGACAACGCCGACGACGTCGACCGGCTCGAGGCGACCGTCCCGAGCGGCCGGGCGCAGGACGTGCTCGTGCGCGTGATCCCCGGCGTCACGGCGGACACGCACGCGCACGTGCTCACCGGCCACGAGGGCTCGAAGTTCGGGCTGGCGCCGCGCGCCGCCGCGGAGCTGATCCGCCGGATCGAGCACAGCCCGCGCCTGCGCATGCACGGCCTGCACGTGCACGTGGGGTCGCAGATCCTCGACGTCGAGCCGTTCGCCCGGTCGGTCGCGCCGGTGGCCGCGCTCGGCGAGTTCGACGTCTACGACCTCGGCGGCGGCCTGGGCGCCCGCTACACGTACGCCGACGATCCGCCCGCGGTCGGCGCATACCTCGACGTGCTCGCCGGCGCCGCCCGCGAGCATCTCCCCGCCGGGGCGGAGCTGATCGTCGAGCCCGGCCGGAGCATGGTCGCCGCCGCGGCGGCGACGCTGTACCGCGTCCAGACCGTCAAGCGCGGCGCGCGCACGTTCGTCGCCGTCGACGGCGGCATGGGCGACAACCTCGAGGTGGCTCTGTTCGGCCAGCGCTTCGAGGCCGCGATCGCCGACCGGGTCGGCGCGGGCCCGGGCGAGACGGTCACGGTCGTCGGCCGCCACTGCGAGAGCGGCGACGTCCTGATCGACGAGATCACGCTGCCCGCCCCGCGCGTCGGGGACCTGCTGGCCGTGCCGGCGACCGGCGCCTACTGCTTCACGATGGCCAACAACTACAACGGCACCCGCCGCATCCCCGTGGTCTTCGCGGCCGAAGGGACCGCCCGGCTGGTCGTGCGGCGCGAGACGTGGGCCGACCTGCTCGCCCGCGACGTCGAGGCCGGGTGAGCCACAATGCGGAGGCTGCGTCGCCTCCTCCCCATCGTCCTGCTCGTGCTGCTCGCCGCCGCCCCTGCCGCGGGCGCACGCGTGCACGTACCGCGCGGGGTGGAGCTGCAGCGCTACGCGAAGGGGATCCCGAACCCGTCGAACCTGGCCTTCGACGGGCGCGGGCGGCTCTGGGCCACGTCCGCCGGCGTGCAGGCGGCCGCCGCCGACGGGGTCTGGCTCGTGCCGCGGCGCGGCGCGCGGCCGCGCCAGGTCGTGAGCGGGCTCTTCAGCGCGCTCGGGCCTCACCTGGCACCGGCGCGAGCTCTACGTCAGCCACATCGTCCCGCACGCGACCTTCGCCCCGAGGCACACCGGCCGCGTCGTGGCCTACTCGGGCTTCGACGGGCGCCGCTTCAAGCGCTCGCGCGTCGTGGTCGACGGCCTTCCGGTCGGGCGCCATCGCGTCGACTCGATCGTGGCGGGCCCGGCCGGCCGGCTCTACCTCGGCATCGGGAGCGAGTCCGACAACCGGCGGTCGTCGGCGGCGATGGCGGGCACCGTCGTGTCCTTCCGGCCGGGCGGCGGCGGGCTGCGGGTGGAGGCGCGCGGGCTGCGCAACCCGTACGGCCTGGCCGTCGCGCCGGGGGGCCGCCGCCTGCTCGTCTCCGAGCACGGCCGCGACGACCTCGGGCTGCACAGCCCGCCGGACGAGCTCAACCTCGTCACCCCGCGCGGCCGCGCGCGCTGGTACGGCTTCCCGGAGTGCTGGGGCCAGGCCGGCGCGCCATGCCGCGGCGCGGTCGCCCCGCTCGCGCGGCTGGCCCCGCACTCGGCGCCGGGCGCGGTCGCGGTGGCCCGGCGCTTCGGGCGCTGGGGCCCGAGCGCGTTCGTCACGCGCTTCGGCTCGACCTTCCGCGAGAACCCGACCGGCGGCGACGTCGTGCGCGTCTCGCTCGCGCGCCTCGGCCGGCGCCGGACCGCGCCGGTCGAGCGCTTCGCGACCGGCTTCGGCCACCAGGAGCCGCTCGGCGCGGCGCTCGGCCCGGACGGCGCGCTGTACGTGAGCCTGTGGCAGTCGGGGCGCGTGGTGCGGCTGGTGCCGAAGCCGCGACCGGCGCGCGCGAGCGTGGCGGCCCCGGTGGTGGCGTCGCCAGTGGCGGTGTTGCTGGCTGTGCTCCGGGTGATCTTCGGGCGGGGGTGACGTTGGCCGGCTGGCTGGCTGGCGCCTTGTGCCGGGTGGTTGTGCGGGGCGTTTGAACTGCTGGCTGGGTAGGGGGGAGGAGTGTCGCCCGCGGCGCCTGCTCCGGGCCGCCACTAACAGCGAGGTGCCCGAAACTCCCGCTGAGCGGGAGCCAACGTCCCATCGATTCGCGGCCGCAAACGCCGGGACGATCACGCACGCCGAGCGGGAGCCAGACGACCCGCGCTGTTAGGTGGCGGCCCCGGGGACCGAGGGCGCGGGCCGCTCCCCCTCCCCCACCCAGCCGCCGTTCAAGACGCCCCGCACCACCACGCGACACACGGCGCCAGCCGCAGTTGACGTAAGGTGACCCCCATGGCCAAGTGCACGCATCTGGACCAGATCGAGGTGCTCGAGCTCCCGGGCTCGATCGCGGGCTGCGAGGACTGCCTGAAGGAGGGCAGCCGCTGGGTGCACCTGCGGATGTGCCAGACCTGCGGGAAGATCGGCTGCTGCGACAGCTCGCCGAAGCGGCACGCGTCCAAGCACGCCGCCGCCGCGGAGCACCCGGTCGCGCGCTCCGCCGAGCCGGGGGAGCAGTGGAGCTGGTGCTACGTCGACGAGGTCGCCTTCGTCGTGGCCGGCTGAAGCTGGGGCTAGGCCCGCTCGGCCACCAGCGCGAGCTTGCGGACGCGGCCCTCGTCCAGCCACTCGATCCAGAGCCGGTGGGCGGCGAGCAGGTCGCCGAGCGCGCGGGCGCCGATCCGCGCGGCGATCGCCTCGGCGTCCGCGGTGTACGCCTCCAGCAGCGCCCGCGCCGTTTTGCGGTGCGCGCCGCTGACGTCCTGCTGCCACGTGACGCAAAGCCCCGCCTGCCGCAGCAGCCCGGTCAGCTCCTCGAGCGGGGACAGCCAGACCGTGTCGGCGTCGGGCATCGCCGCGCGCTCGGCCGCGCTGAGCGGCGTGCCCGCCTCGAGCGTGCAGGCGAAGCGCCCGCCCGTCGCGAGCGCCCCGGCGACCGCGTGCACGAGCGGCTCCTTGTCCTCGAAGGCGAGCATCGCCTCGAGCAGCAGCACGACGTCGAAGCTGCCGGACGGCAGCGGCGGGACGTGCGCGAGCTCGAACCGGCACGGCAGCTCCGCGACCCGCGCACGGGCGATCGCGAGCGCGGTCGCGCTGGAGTCCACGCCGAGGTACTCGCAGCCCAGCTCCCCCACCAGCAGCCCCCCGGGCCCGGCGACGCCGCAGCCCACGTCCAGCACGGACACCCCGGGCCCGACGCCGGCGCGCGCCGCCAGGGCCAGGATCTCGCCGGCGGTCATGAAGCTCTCCTGCCCGACGAACTCGCCCGGGCCGTACGCCGCCGCGCGCACGTGGTGCAACGCCGCCTCGAACGGCGTGCGGACGTCCTGCCTCATGGCCGCGGGCCGAACGCGGTGAGGAAGCGGTCGCGGAAGGACGCCATCGGCCAGACCGGCGCCCGCGGCCCCGGCAGCAGGCCGTCCTGCCAGCTCCAGCCGGAGATCCGGTCGAGCACCTCCGGGTCGTGCGCGATGACCGAGATCGGCACGTCGTGGCCGGCGCCCTGGCCCGTGACGAGCGTCGCGGGCTGGTGGTCCCCGAGCACGACGAGCACGAGGTCGTCGTCGCCGTAGCGGCGCACGAACGAGAACAGCGCGCCCAGCGAGTACTCGATCGACCGCCCGTACGCCGCGCGCGCCCGCTCGGCGTCGCCGAAGAGCGAGGCTTGCGTGGACTCCTCCGCCGGGACGCGGCCGAAGACGGACCCGTCGCCGACGTCCTCCCACGGGAGCAGCCGCGGGATCCGCGTCCACGGGGCGTGGCTGGAGATGAGGTCGACCTCGGCGAACAGCGGCGACCGGTCGCGCGCGGCGAGCTCGCGCCGCCGCAGGGCCAGCAGGGAGTACTGGTCGGGCATCGGCGGCAGGCCGAAGTCGGGCCCGCGGTAGCCGAGGTTGCGGCGGTCGTAGATCGCGTCGTAGCGGTAGTAGCTGAAGCCCTCCGGCCACGCGCGGTGGTTCGCCGGCATCACGCCCACGGCCCGCCAGCCGGCCCGCTTGAACGCCGACGTGAGCGTCAGCCGGTCGTCCTGGACGAGCCGGTCGTAGCGCCGCTGGCCGTCGACCCGGATGCCCGACTGCAGGGTGGAGTGCGCCAGCCAGCTGAGCCCGCCGAACGTCGGCGAGGTGAGGAACGCGCTGCGAGAGGAGAAGCCGGCCTCGCGCAGCTGGGCGTCGCCCCGGTCGAGCACCGCCCGCACGCCGGGCGCGACGGACGAGCCCTCGACGGCGACCCTCCCGTAGCTCTCGACGAACACGAGCAGGACGTCCTTGCCCCGCAGGCCGGTCAGCAGCCGGGCGCCGGGGACGGCGCGGAAGCGGTCGTGGGCGAGCTCGCGCTCCAGCGCCGCGCGATCCTGCAGCCCGGCCCGCACCGAGCGCACCTCGTCGACGGCCAGCGCGGCGGCGCTCGAGGAGGCGACCGGGGCGCCGGCGACGCGCAGGGCGACCCAGACCACGGCCAGCACCGCCGCCGACCGCAGCGCCCACCCGCGGTGGTGCGCGGCGACCCGGGTCACGCGCAGCAGGGCCAGCACCGGGACGGCGAGGAGCGCGAGCACGAGCAGGGCCGCGGCGGCGACCACGAGCGTCGCGCTCGAGGAGCCGATCGCGTCGCGCAGCGTCTCGATGCCGATGCCGACGTAGGTCGAGTCGTCGACGGGCTTGAAGGGCCGGTCGAACGCGGTGAAGAACCCGATGTCGAGGACCTTGACTATCACGAGCACGCTCAGTACGACGCCCGCCGCGACGGCGAGCACCCGGCGCGGGGTCACGGGCAGCAGGGCGGCCGCGACGACGACGACGAGCAGCTCGAGCGGGAGGCGCGCGAACGCGCCGAGCGTCAGGCGGCCCGGATGGTTGGGCGCGACCAGCGCGAGCCAGACGAGCAGCAGCGCGAGCGCCGTGAAGGCGATGCCGATCGCGCGCCGGTGCTCGAGTGCGCGCCCGTGCGCGCCATCCCGGCGGCGCCACAGCCACCAGGTGCATTCGCCGAAGGAGACGGCGAGCGCGGCGAGCGCGGCGGCCAGGAGGACCTGGGTGAGCGCCCGCGGCAGCAGCTCGGACGCCGCGACCGTCAGCACGATGCCCTGCAGCGCCGCGACCACCCGCCGCCAGCGGCGCGGCGGCAGCGGGGCGCGCATCCACGGCACCAGCCACTCGCCGGCGAGGAACGCGTAGCGCGCCGCTCCCATCGCGAGCACCCAGGCGCCGTAGATGGGCGCGGCGTAGAGGCTGAGGGCGGCGATCAGCAGCGCGTCGACCTCGCCGTCGAAGCGCGCGCCCAGCGGGCCGGCCGTCCCGGTGCGCCGCGCCACCCACCCGTCGGCGGCGTCCAGTGCGAGCGCCACGACGGCGAGCGCGACGAGCAGCGCGACCGGCGTGCTCCGCGTGAACGAGTCGACGGCGAGCGCCGCGACGCCGACGGCCGCCGTCGCGCGGGCGAGCGTCACCAGGTTCGCCGGGCCCAGCCGCTCCCCGGGCGCCAGCCCGCGCGCCAGCGCGGTGGCCATGATCACCGCGCAGGCGACGCCGGCGGTCCAGCCCGCCGTGCCGAGCCCGGCGCCCGCCGCCAGGACGGCGAGCAGCGCGACCGGGGCGATAAGGCCGGACGCCGCCCCGGCGGGCCGCGCGCGCGGCGCGAGGAGCTCACTCATCCCGGAACCGCGGCGAGAGCGCGTAACGCAGCAGCACGACGTCGCCCAGCTGGCGCACCTCGGCGAGCGTCGCGCGCCGCCCGGCGTTCCACGGGAAGCGCCCGTCGCGCACGAAGCGCGGCGCGCTCGAGTCGCCGACGAAGAACGGCGCCACGACGAGCTGCAGCTCGTCGACGAGGTCGTCGGCCAGGAACTGCGTGTGCACGACGCCGCCGCCCTCGACCATCAGCCGCCCCACCCCGCGGCCGGCGAGGTCCTCGCAGAGCCGGCGCATCCGCACGCGCCGGCCCGCATCCACGACCGTCGCGACCGGCCCGAGCCGCGCCCGGGCGTCGGCGACGCGCGCCCTCGAGGTGTAGACGAGCTTCTCGGCGTCGCCGGCGGTGAAGAAGTTCGAGCCCGCGTCGAGGTCGCCGCGGCTGGTGACGGTGATCTTCATCGGGGACGGCGCGAGCCCGCGGGCCGCGCGCTGCTCGCGACGGGAGTGCGAGCGCACGAGCAGCCGCGGGTTGTCAGTGCGCACGGTGACCGCGCCGACCATGATCGCGTCGCACGATGCGCGCACCTCGTCGACCCGGTCGAAGTCGGCCTCGTTGGACAGCGCGAGCCGCGGCGTCTGGTCGCCCAGGTAGCCGTCGAGCGACACGCTGCAGCTCAGCAGGGTGTACGGGCGGTCAGACATGCGCGGCCCTCCGGTACAGCGAGTCCGCCGCGAGCACGGCCGCTCCCGGCAGGGTCGCAACGGCCACCATCACGCCGTACACGACGGCGGTCGTGACCCCGAGCGAGGCGCCCAGGCCGGCGGCGGCGAACGCCCACGCGGTGACGCCCTCGCGCGGCCCCCAGCCGCCGACGTTCGGGAGCGCCGCGCCGAGCAGCACGAGCAGCGCCAAGGCCAGCAGCTCGGACGCCGGCGCGCTCACCCCCGCCGTACGCGCGGCGATCAGGAACGTGAGCGCGTGGCCCGCGACGACGAGCGCCGACGCGAGCGCGACGGCGGGCCACGCGCGCCGCGCGAGCAGCCCCGACCGCACGTCGCTGCGCAGCCGCACCCACCACGCCGGTCCGGCGCCGGGGCGCAGGCGCAGCGCCAGCGCGAAGCCGGCGGCGGCCGCGAGCAGCGCGAGGGCGACGTAGGGCACGGCCGGCCGCACGGGCGACGGCAGCACGAGCAGCACGGCGACGGTGAGCACGGCCTGCACGACCTGCCCTGCCGAGCGCTCCCACACGACCGCGCGCAGGCCGTGGCTGAACCCGCGGTGGACGTCGCCGACCACGCCGCCGGGCAGCGTGACGTTGAGGAACAGCGAGCGGTAGTACGCGGCCACGGCCGTGCCGAGCGGGAGCTCCGCGCCGAGGCCGCGTGCCACGGTCCGCCAGCGCCAGGCGCAGCAGACGGTGGTCGCCACGGCGAGGGCGGACGCGGCCGCGAGCGCACCGGCGTCGACCGCGTGCAGGCCGTCGAGGAACGGGCCGGTGCCGAGCTGCCAGACGAGGAAGGCGAGCGTCGCGACGGCGGCCGCCAGACGGATCCGGCCGCTCGTCACGGCAGCACCAGCAGGTCGGCGTGGTCGACGATCACGGACAGCCCGCCGGCCGCGATCTGCGCGACGCGCCGGTCCAGGTAGGCGCTCGCGTCGGCGGCCAGCGCGGGCTCCTGCTCGCAGGCGGCGCCGACCCATCCGCGCAGCCACTCGGCCTCCAGGCCGGCATGGGCGCCGCCGAGGCGCCACGGGCTCGGCCGGACGACGCACCCCGCGCCCCGCAGCTCACGGACGGCGGCCGCGACGGCGCCGGGACCGAGCAGCCGGCCGCGCCGCTGGTGGGCGTCGAAGGCGGTGGCCAGGCGCGCGTCGAGCGGCTCCGCCGGGGACAGCGCGACGCGGCCGACGACGGTGAGCGCGAGCAGCAGCGGCCGGCCGGCGCAGGCGCGCAGCATCGCGGCGAGCTCGCCGGCGGTCAGGAGGTCGAGCAGCGCCGAGGCGACGACGGCGCTCGCGCCGGCGAGGTCCTCGGGCGCCAGCCGCGTGACGTCGGACGGCCGCGCCTCGACGGTGGCCCCCTCGGGGGCGCCGGCGAGGGCGAGCTCCAGCAGGTCGGCGTCGCGGTCGTGGACGACCCAGTGCTGCGGGCCGGGCAGCCGCGGCGCGAGCCAGCGGCCCATCGCACCGCTGCCGCCGCCGAGGTCGTGGATCACGTGCGGGCCGGGCCCGAGCCGCCGGGCCAGGCGCCCGGCGAGCTCCGGCGAGCGCGCCGCCGCGTCCGCCGGCTCGCGCAGCTCGAGCCACTCCGGGCTGACCCGGACGGCCGCGGCGCTCATCGCGCCGCTCCCGCGGCGACCGGCTCCGCGCCGCCGGCAGCCGCCGCGAGGGCGCCGGCGACGTCGGCCGTGGTGGCGGCCCAGGGGCGCAGCGTCGCGCGCCGCTCGCGCGCCGCCTGGCGCAGTCGCCCGCGCAGCTCGGCGTCCTCCAGCCAGCGCCGCAGCGCCCCGCCGAGCGCCGGCGCGTCGCCGGGCGGGACCAGCAGCCCCGGCCGGGCGCCGTCCTCCCCGTGCCCGAGCGCCTCGCCCACCCCGCCGACGTCGGTGGCGAGGACCGGCACGCCGCGGGCCAGGGCCTCCGTGACGACCATGCCGTACGTCTCGGCGTGCGAGGCGAGCACGAGCAGGTCCGCGCTCGCGTACGCGGCGTCCCGCTCGGCGCCGGTGCACGCGCCGAGGAAGCGCACCCGCTCGCCCGGCCCGATGTCCTGCGCGCGGCGCCGCACCGCGGTGGCGAACGCCGGGTCGCGGTCCAGGCTGCCCACGCACACGCAGCGCCACGGGAGATCCGCCGCCGCCGCGAGCGCGTCGAGCAGCACGTCGTGCCCCTTGCCGGGCGTCACGGTGGCGACGCAGAGCAGCTCGCCGCCCGCCGCGCTCCCCGGCGCGAGCGCGGCGGCGTCGACGCCGGGCTCGGCCACGTGCATCCGCTCGACGGGCAGGCCGTACAGCTCGCCCAGCCGTTCCCGGGTCCACGCGCTGGTGGTCACGACCGCGGCGGCCGCCGAGAGGACCAGGTGCTCGCGCGCCCGCACCGCACCGGCCTCGCCCTCGCGGCTGTCGCCGAGCGGCATGTGCACGAGCACGACCTGCGCCAGCCGGCGCGCGTGCGGGAGCAGCGCCTCGGGCGCGCATGACGCGACCAGGCCGTCGAGCAGCACCACCGCGCCGTCCGGGATCCGCCCGACGGCGCCCGCGAGGGCGTCGAGCTCCGCCGCCGCGGGCCGCGGCCAGTCGCCGCCCACCGCGTGCTCGCGCACCGCCCAGCCGAGCGCCGTGAGCCCGTCGCAGACCCGCCGGTCGTACGTGTTGCCGCCGCTCGGCCGTGCCGGGTCGTCGATCCCCTCCGGGACGATGACGTGGACCTCGGTCACAGCGTCCGCTCGTAGCTGGCCCACGCGACGTGGGACTCGCGCAGCGTCACCACCAGGCCGTCGAGCTCTCGCGCGCCGTCGCCCAGCTCCCCCGCCATGGCGCGCTCGGCGAGGCGGTCCGCGACGACCCGGGCGAGCACCTCGGTCGTGGTGTTCACGCCCGCGAGCCCCTCCTCCTCGTCGAGGTTGCGGTAGCCGAGCTCGCCGAGCACGGAGCGCAGCACCTCGGTCGCGCGGCCGATGTCGACGACGACGCCGTCGGCGTCGAGGGCCGCGCGGCGGAAGGTGGCGTCGACCACGTAGGTCGCGCCGTGCAGCCGCTGCGCGGGCCCGAACACCTCCCCGCGCAGGCTGTGGGCGATCATCATGTGGTCGCGGATCGTCACCCCGAACACGCGCTACGCCCCGTCGTAGGTGATCGTGTGGCAGAGCGCCGGCAGGCTGCCCTCGGCCAGGCGCGCCATCACGCCCGGCAGCTCCTCGAAGCGCGACTCGCCCGTGACGAGCACGTCGAAGGCGGGGTCGCGCAGCAGGTCGAGCGCGAGGCCCAGCCGGTCGGCCGTCGTGCGCCGGCCGGCGCGCGCCGGGGAGACGGTCCCGACCTGGCTGGCGCGGACGCGCAGGCGGCCTGCATGGAAGGCGCCGCCCAGCGAGAGCCGCACCTCGCGGTCGCCGTACCAGCTGAGCTCGAGCACGGTGCCCTCGGGCGCGAGCAGCTCGAGCGCCCGCTGGAGGCCGGCGGCCGTCGCGCTCGTGTGCACGACCAGGTCGCAGTCGCCGGCGGCGTCCTCCGGCCGCGCGAAGCGGGCGCCGAGCGCCGCCGCGACCTCGGCCCGCGACGGGTCGACGTCGACGAGCGTGACCTCGACGCCCGGGAACCGCGCGAGCAGGCGGGCGACGCAGCACCCGACCATGCCGGCGCCGACGACGGCGACGCGGTCGCCGACCAGCGGGGGCGCGTCCCAGAGGGCGTTGACGGCCGTCTCCACGGTGCCCGCGAGCACGGCGCGCGCCGGCGGCACGTCGTCGGGCACGACGGTCACGGCGCCGGCCGGCACCACGTAGGCGGTCTGGTGCGGGTACAGGCAGAAGACCGTGCGGCCGCGCAGCTCCGGCGGGCCCTCCTCGACCGCGCCGACGCTCAGGTAGCCGTACTTGACCGGCCCGGGGAAGTCGCCCTCCTGGAACGGCGCGCGCATCGCGGCGTGCTGGCTCTCAGGCACGCCGCCGTTGAACACCAGCGTCTCGGTGCCGCGGCTGACGCCGGTGCGCAGCGTGCGGACCATCACGTCGCCGCGCCCCGGCCGCGGCAGCGCCGCAGGCCGGATCTCGCCGCGCCCTGGGGCGCACAGCCAGAACGCGCGAGCGTCGTCGAGCACGACCTATGCCTCGGCTTCGTCGGACATCTTCGTGGTGCCGTCCGCGGTGGGACGGCAAGCGGTACGCGTCAGTATCGGGAACGGTTCGGCCGCGCGCCAGGGGATGAGGGCCCGGCCGGGTCAGGGCCGGGCCGTCATCCCCGAATCCTCACGCCGACCTGAGCCCGCGGACCTCGCCCAGCTCGAGCTCCGGCAGCCAGCCGAGGCGCCTCGGCAGGTACCAGTTGCGCTCGCCGAGCAGCTTCATCGTCGCCGGCAGCAGGACGGCGCGGATGATCGTCGCGTCGATCAGGATCGCGGCGGCGAGGCCGACGCCGATCTGCTTGGCGAGCTGATCGCTGCCGAGCGCGAAGGAGCCGAAGACCGCGACCATCACGAGCGCGGCGCTGGTCACGACGCCGGCCGTGCTCTTGAGGCCGTGGGCGACCGCCTCGTCGTTGCTCATGCCGCGGTTGTAGGCCTCGCGCACCCGGCTGAGGATGAACACGTGGTAGTCCATCGAGAGGCCGAACAGGATCACGAACAGGAACAGCGGGATCCACGGAGCGATGCCGCCCACGGACTGGAAGTCGAGCAGCCGCTCGCCGTGGCCGTCCTGGAAGACGAGCACGAGGATGCCGTAGGCCGCGCCGACCGACAGCAGGTTGAGCACGATCGCCTTCAGCGGCACCACGATCGAGCGGAACGTGACCAGCAGCAGGATGAACGCGAGGCCGAGCACGAACGCGAACACGAGCGGCGCGCGCGCCACCATGGCGTCGATGAAGTCCTTCGAGCCGGCGGTGATGCCGGTCACCGCGACCTCGGCGCCGGGCAGCCGCCCGACCGTGGCGGGGACGACCTCGGAGCGCAGCACCTCGAGCGAGCGCTCGGAGGCGGCGTCGGTGCCGCCGCCCTCGACGGCGAGGGTGACGACCGCGACGGTCTTGTCGGGGCTGATGTCCACGTGCGAGGGCTCGGAGAGCCGGCCGGTGGCCAGCGCGCGGTCGTGCAGCTGCTCGATCGCGGCCCGGACCGGGGCGGCCGTGACGTCGTCGGCCTTGATCACGGTCGTGATCGGGACGGCGCCGGCGGGGAAGGCTTCCTGCAGCCGGTCGTAGGTCTGGATGACGGGCTGGCTGCGCGAGTAGCCGTCGAAGCCGGGGTTCTCGAACTGGATGCCGAGCGCCGGGACGCAGAGCGCGACGAGCAGGCCGCCCGCGAGCACCGACGACAGCAGCGGGCGCTTGAGGACGCGGGTGAGGATGGCGGCCCAGACGCGCGACTCGCCCTTCGCCCGGTGGCGGCGCTTGGTGATGTAGGGCACGCGGCCCTTCTCGAGCCAGTTCTTGCGGCTCAGGAAGGCGAGCATCGCCGGCAGGAAGGTCAGCGAGCCGAGCACGGCCACGGCGACGACGAGCATCGTGCCGACGCCGAAGCCGACGAAGATCGGGTTGCCGGCGAACAGCAGCCCGCCCATCGCGGTCAGCACCGTCAGGCCCGAGACGAGCACCGCGCGGCCCGAGGTGGCGGCGGCGACCTCGACCGCGTCCTCGGCCGAGCGGCCGCGGTCGCGCTCCTCCATCACGCGGCGCGAGTAGAACATCGCGTAGTCCACGCCGACGGCGAGACCGATGATCACCACGAGGTCGGCGACATCGGCCGGCAGCGCGTAGAGCCGGCTGACCGGCCCGAGCAGGCCGACCGTCGCCGCGACGGCGCTGGCGCCGAGCACGAGCGGGAGGCCGGCGGCCACGACCGCGCCGAACGCGGCGAGCAGGATGATCACCAGCAGCACGGTGGAGATCAGGTCCGCGCGCTTGCCGTCCTTGGCGTCCTGCTCCGCGATCGCCTTCATCGCGGAGACCTCGCCGAACTGCTCGACGCGCACGCCGGGGTGCGCCTTCCGGGCCGCGGCCACGGCCGCGAGCGGCTGCTCGACGAGCTTCTCGACCTGCTCGTCCGTGCCCTCCAGCGCGAAGTTCACCAGGACCGAGCGGCCGTCGGCCGAGCGCAGCGGCTCGTCGACGTCCGTGACGCCCTCGATCTTCGCCAGCCTCGTCGCGACGTCCCCGGCGGTGGCCGCCAGGCGCGGGTCGCCGGCGGTCTGGCTCTGCACCAGGACCTGCTCGCCCGACTGGTCGGGGAAGCCGGCGGCCGCCACGATCAGGTCGCCGCGCTTGGACTCGCCGCTGCCGGTCGCCGAGTCGTCGAGATCATTCAGACCGACCTTGCCGCCCACGACGACGGCGAGGACCACGAACGCGATCCATCCGAGGATGGCCTTCCGGCGGTGCTGGGCGCTCCACTTGCCGATGCGTGCCGCGAGGTTCCCGTGTTGCATGACCGCTCCTCAGTAGACGTTCGTACGCTGTACGAAGACCGTAGTCGTACACTGTACGAACATGCAAGTGGGGCAAACCGAACCATCGAGGCTGAGCCGCGAGCGCGTGCTCGAGACCGCGGTCGCGTTCGCCGACCGCCACGGGCTCGAGGGCCTGTCCATGCGCAAGCTGGCCGACGAGCTCGGCGCGGGCGCGATGTCGCTCTACCACTACGTCCCCAACAAGGTGGACCTGATCGACGGGATGGTCGACCTCGTGTTCGGCGAGATCGAGCCGCCGTCGCTCGAGCTCGACTGGAAGGCCGCGATGCGCCGGCGGGCGATCTCCACGCGCGAGGCGCTCAACCGCCACCGCTGGGCCGTCGGCCACATGGAGGGGCGGACCACGCACGGGCCGGCGAACCTGCGCCTGCACGACGCGGTGCTCGGCTGCCTGCGCGCCGCCGGCTTCTCGATCGAGGACACCGTCCACGCGTACTCGGTGCAGGACGCCTACATCTACGGTTTCGCGCTCCAGGAGACCGACATGAGCTCCGAGACCCCGGACGACTTCGCCGCGGAGGCCCAGCGCCAGATGCGCGAGTACGAGAGCGTGCTGGCGGACTACCCCAACCTCGTCGAGGTGGTCGGCGGCCACGTCGCCACGGCGGGCTACGACTACGCCAAGGAGTTCCTGTTCGGGCTGGACCTCATCCTGGACGGCCTCGACAAGCTGCGCGGCGCGTCTCAGAGGAATTCCCACCGGCGCTCATCTTCGGGTTAGGGTCGCCTGCAATGCGCCGGACGAGGGGCCGGCGGCGAACCGGAGGACCTATATGCCCAAGGGGCTCTTGGCCGCGCTCTGCGCGACGGCCGTTCTGGCCGTTCCCGCAACAGCGGCGGCGGCACCGAACAACAACAACTCGCCGAAGCTGCGCGAGGCCGTCTCCGTCCCGGAGATCCGGGAGCACATGGAGGCGCTGCAGGCGATCTCCGACGCGAACGGGGGCAACCGCCTGGCCGGCTTCGCGGGCCATGAAGCGTCCGCGGCCTACGTCAAGCAGCGCCTCGAGGCCGCCGGCTACGAGGCCAACTACCACAACTTCACCTACAACTACACGGGCCCGCGCACGCCGCCCGTCCTCAGCATCGTCGGCGGCCCGTCCTACGCCTCCGGCTTCCAGTTCCAGGCCTCGACGAGCCTCACGCCGGCCGACAATGCCGACGTGACGCGGCCTCTGTACGCCGTCGACCTCGTCATCCCCCGACCGGGCGCCCCGGCCGCCTCGACCAGCGGCTGCGAGGCCGCCGACTTCGCGGGCTTCACGGCAGGCGCGATCGCGCTCGTCCAGCGGGGAACCTGCGACTTCGTGGTGAAGATCCAGAACGCGATCAACGCGGGCGCGAGCGCCGTCGTGATCATGAACGAGGGCGACACGCCGGCCCGCAGCGGCCTGTCCGGCTTCAACCCCGCCACCACCGGCGACATCCCGGTGCTCGCCACGACCTACGCGGTCGGCGTCGAGCTCGCCAACGGCGTCGTGAAAGGCCTCACCGGACGCATGGTCCGCGTGAAGGTCGACCTCGTCACGATCCCGAACCTCCCGACGAAGAACGTGGTCGCCCAGACGCCCGGCGGCCGCACGGACAACGTGATCGTGGTCGGTGCGCACCTCGACGGCGTCGACGACGGCCCGGGCATCAACGACAACGGCTCGGGCTCGGGCACGATCCTCGAGATCGCCGAGCAGATGGCGAAGACCAAGCCGCGCAACGCGGTGCGCTTCATCTGGTTCAGCGCGGAGGAGTCCGGCCTGCTCGGCTCGACCGCCTACGTGAACTCGCTGAGCGCGGCGCAGAAGGCCGACATCGCGGGCATGCTCAACTTCGACATGCTCGCCTCGCCGAACTTCGTGCGCTTCGTCTACGACGGCAACCTGGACTCGGGTCTGCCGGCTCCGCCCGGCGGTGCGCCCGCGGCGTCGGGGGCGATCGAGAAGATCTTCCTCGACTACTTCGCCGCGCAGGGCCTGCCGACCGCGCCGACCGCGTTCGACGGCCGCTCGGACTACCGGGCGTTCATCCAGAACGGCATCCCGGCCGGCGGCCTGTTCACCGGCGCCGAGGTGGTCAAGACGGCGGCCCAGGCCGCGATCTACGGGGGCGCCGCAGGTGAGCAGTTCGACCCGTGCTACCACGCGTTCTGCGACTCGCTCGCGACGCTCAACGGCGCCCCGCCGGCCGTCGCGCTCGCGAACCCGGCGAGCGCCGCGGCGCTGGTGGGCAACGGCTTCGTCGGCCTCGACCAGATGTCCGACGCCGCCGCCCACGCCACGATCACGCTGGCCCAGAGCACTGAGATGCTCAACGGCGAGCGCGGGAAGGGCAACTTCAGCTCGGACGCCCAAGTCCAGGAGCAGGCGGCCCGCTAGTCATGGGGATGGGCCGGCGGGGAAACCCGTCGGCCTAGACTCCCCGTCCTTGGACGTACTCCGGCGCCACAACGTCAACGTCTCCGGCCTCGCGGACGGTCCGGCGATGATGTTCGCGCACGGCTTCGGCTGCGATCAGAACATGTGGCGCTACGTGGCGCCCGCGTTCGAGGCCGACCACCGGGTGGTGCTGTTCGATCACCTCGGCGCCGGCGCGTCCGACTCCTCGGCCTACGACCCGGCGCGCTATGACCGCCTCGACGCCTACGCGGAGGACGTGCTCGAGATCTGCCGCGCGCTGGAGCTGACCGACGCGACCTTCGTCGGGCACTCCGTGAGCTCGATGATCGGCGCGCTGGCGGCCGAGCGCGGGCCCGAGTGCATCGGCCGGCTCGTGATGGTCGGCCCGTCGCCGCGCTACATCGACGACGAGAGCTACCGGGGCGGGTTCTCGCGCGCGGACATCGAGGAGCTGCTTGAGTCGCTCGACAGCAACTTCCTCGGGTGGTCGAGCGCGATGGCGCCGGCGATCATGGGCAATCCCGAGCGCCCGGAGCTCGGCGCCGAGCTGACCGAGAGCTTCTGCCGCACCGACCCGGCGATCGCGGCCCAGTTCGCGCGCGTGACGTTCATGTCGGACAACCGCGCCGACCTCGCGCGCGTGCGGGTGCCGACGCTCGTGCTGCAGTGCAGCGACGACGTGATCGCCCCGCCGGAGGTCGGCGACTTCGTCCACCGCGAGATCGCCGGCTCGGAGCTGGTGCGACTGCGGGCCACGGGGCACTGCCCCAACCTCAGCGCTCCCGAGGAGACGATCGAGGCGATCCGGGCCTTCGCCTGACCATGGCGGGGCCCGGGTTCGAGGAGAGCGCGGAGGAGCTGCTCGAGGACGCACCGTGCGGCTACCTGTCCGCGGCGCTCGACGGCACGCTGCTGCGCGTCAACCGCACCTTCCTGCGCTGGACGGGCTACGAGCGCGAGGACCTGGTCGGCGTCAAGCGCTTCCAGGACCTGCTGAGCGTCGGCGGCCGGATCTACCACGAGACGCATTACGCGCCGATGCTGCGCATGCAGGGGATCGTCCGCGAGATCGCGGTCGACATCGTCGCCGCCGACGGCCGCAGGCTCCCGGTGCTCGTCAACTCCGTCCTGCACCATGACGCCGACGGCGAGCCGCAGGGCGTGCGGACGACCGTCTTCGACGCGACGGAGCGCAAGTCCTACGAGCGCGAGCTGCTCGAGGCGCGCAACCGCGAGCGCGTCGCGCGCGAGGGTGTCGAGCGCCTGCAGCGGATCACCGCGCAGCTCGTCACCGCCGCCAGCTCGGAGGCGATCACCGAGGCCGTCGCCGGCGAGCTGCGCGCGGCGTTCGCCGGCGCGAACGCCGGGATCGCCCTCGACGACCCCGGGGACCGCGCGGAGTTCGACGAGGGCGAGCCGGGTCGCCGCGGCGCGAGCGCGCGGGTGCCGCTGGGCACCGTCGGCCGCCTGTGGCTCGAGCTCGCCGAACCGCATGCCTTCACCTCGTACGAGCGCACGTTCCTGGAGGCCTGCGCGGCGCACACGGCCGTCGCCCTCGAGCGCGCGCGCCTGCACGAGGAGGCGCGCGACGTCGCCCACACGCTGCAGCAGAGCATGCTCGCCGGCGCGCCCCCGCAGGACCCCCGCTTCGAGATCGCGACGCTCTACCACTCCGCCGTCGAGCACCTCGAGGTGGGCGGCGACTGGCACGACGCCTTCAGGCTCGCGGGCGGCCGGGTCGGCATCGTGGTCGGCGACGTCGTCGGCCGCGGCCTGCGCGCGGCCAGCGCCATGGGTCAGTTGCGCAGCGCCGTCCGCGCGCTGGCGGGCGCCGGCCTCGAGCCCGCCGCCGTGATGGCCCACCTGGACACCTTCGTCGAGCAGGTCGACGACGCCCGCTACGCGACGCTCGCCTACGCCCAGGTCGATCCCGACTCGGGCGAGGTGCTGCTCGCGGCCGCGGGCCACATGCCGCCGGTGATCGTCGAGCCCGACGGCGAGACCCGGCTGTTCATGGACGGGCGCTCACCGCCGCTCGGCGCCGCCGCCCCGGACATCTCGCGCGCGCAGGCGCGCGTGCAGCTCTCGCCGGGCGCCGGCTTCCTGCTCTACACCGACGGCCTCGTCGAGCGCCGGACGGAGGCGATCGACGCCGGCCTGGAGCGGATCGTCGACGTGGTCCGCGCCGCGCCCGACTCGTCGCCGGCCAAGCTCGTGGCGGCGCTGCCGGCGGCGCTGCTCGAGCACGACAGGACCGCCGACGACGTCTGCCTGCTCAGCTTCCGCCTCGTCGCGGCGCCGGGCGCCTAGGCCCGGCGTTCAGTCGTCGAGCGGCCGGCGCGGGTCCGTGTGCTCGACGACCTCCGCCTCCGGAGCGTCGCTCTTCTCGACGACGAGGTAGCGCTCGTGCCGCTCGACGATCTCCTCCGCCTCGAGGATCTCGTGGCCCTCGACGATCGCGAACCGGCGCGGGTTGGCCCGGACGGCCTCGTACTCCGCGCTGGTGAGCCGGAGGATCTGGGTGCAGCGCAGGCGGCCGCACTCGCAGACGAAGCTCATCAGGTCCGACGAGTCCTGGCCGTCCTTCATGCCCTCGTTGACCTTGCGGAACGTCGCCTCGTTCATCGCGACACGCTGTTTGCCCTGATGTTCCATTACTGACGCAGCGTAGCCCGCTCGCAGGGGTCCGGGTACCGGCGGCCAGGAAGGGTAGGCCATAGGCGATGGAGTCCACCTTCGAGGCCAGCATGCCCGGCACCCCCCTCGGTGTGCGCATGGTGCGCCACGAGATGACCGCGATGGCGGCCGGCTGCGGGATGGACGCCGACGGAGTGGCCGACGTGCGGCTCGCCGTCACCGAGGCGGCGACGAACGCCGTGATGCACGCCTACGCGGAGTCGGACGGCGAGCTGACCGTGAGCGCCATCGCCCGCGACGGCGAGCTCGCGATCGTCATCGGCGACGCCGGCGCCGGATTCGTCGAGGGGCGCGACAGCCCCGGCCTGGGAGCCGGGCTCTCGATCATCGCGACCGTCGCCGGGCGGCTGAGTGTCGTCTCCCACCCCGACGGCACCGAGATCCACATGGCGTTCCCGTGCCCGAACGCCGGCTAGCCCTCCCCGGGCGGCGAACGTGTGTTTGTCCGCGGGTCGCGTTCGGGTAGCCCGTCAGTCCAGGACGCGCCGAGCACCCCGCGCGCCCTCTTCGTATCTGATTTGGAATCACGCGCTCTCGCGCGGAAGGGAACATCACATGACCAACGGCAAGGACAAGGTCCTTCAGTACCTCGACGAGGCACACGCGCATGAGCGCGCCCTCGTGAGCGTGCTCACCTCGCAGATCGCGATGACGCCGCGCGGCTCCTACCGCACCGCGCTCGAGACCCATCTGCGCGAGACGCGCAACCACGCCGACCGCGTCGGCCGCCGGCGCAAGGCGCTGGGCGGAGGCCGCGGCCCGCTGGCCTCCGTCGTCGGCCTCGCCGAGACCGTCGTGGGCCAGGCGCTCGCGATCTCCAAGACGCCGCTCGACATGGTGCGCGGCTCCGGCGGCGAGGAGAAGATCCTCAAGAACGCCAAGGACGCCTGCGCCACCGAGGCGCTGGAGATCGCCACCTACACGGCGCTCGAGCGCGTCGCCCGGGTCGTCGGCGACAAGGAGACCGCCGACCTGGCGGCCTCGATCCGCGCCGACGAGGAGAAGATGCTCGACCGCGTCACGCGCGAGCTCCCGAAGCTCGCGGACGCCGTCGTGCGCGCCGACGTCAAGGGCGACCACTCCTTCGACGTCACCAAGACCGGTGCCGCCGACGCGACCCGCGCGGCCGGCCAGAAGGCCGCGTCGAAGGCGCGCAAGACGAGCACGTCGGCCAAGCGGCAGTCCCGCCAGGCCCGCAAGGTGCCGGGCGTCGCCCGCGCCGAGGGCGCCGCCAAGGGCGCCGTCGCCTCGCAGGGGGATCTCGCGATCGCACGCTACGACGCGCTCACCGCGGACGAGATCACGAGCAAGCTCGCGAGCCTCTCGCAGGTCGACCTGGCCAAGGTCCAGGCCTACGAGCGCAAGAACGAGAACCGCACGACGATCCTCGAGCGGATCTCGAGCCTCCAGGGCAACGAGCCGTGGGCCGGCTATGACGAGCTCACGGTCTCCGAGATCGTCGCCGTGATCGGCGAGGGCGACGAGGAGCGGATCAAGAAGGCCCGCTCCTACGAGCGCGCGCACAAGAACCGTGCCGGGGTCCTCGAGGCCACCGAGCGCCAGACCAGCAACGCCTGACCCGAGCTCCATCCGTCGCCGGCCGAGGACTGGAGTCTTCGGCCGGCACCGGTGGTGCCGTTAGGGTGGGGCGCATGGATTCAGAGGAGTTCCGCGCGCGCCTGCAGGACGAGAGGGCCGTCCGGGCGCAGCGCGATGCCGCCGAGCGCGCCGTGCCCGGCGAGCGGCTGCGGCGCGAGATCCGCGAGGCGTTCGAGCGCCAGGACGCCCGCCCCGGCGAGGATCCGCCCCAGCCCCCGGACCCGCCGACGGACTAGCCGCTACGGTGCTCCGATGGCCTCATGCTCGATCGCGTTCACCGACGGCGGGACCCTCGAGGTCGAGGGAGAGCTCCAAGCGGTGATCGACAAGCTGCACGAGGTGTCCAACCGCCGCGTGCACAGCTTCGCGGTGCTCGAGGACACGAACGGTCAACCGGTCGCCGTGCGCCCCGAGACCGTCATCCACGTGCGGCCCGTCGCCTGACGCCCGCGCGCTATCGCCTCCTGATCCTGAACCGCTTGACCACGGGCGAGGCATCGACGTTGCCGGCGCGGTCGCGCGCCTTGACGCGGAACGTATGCGCGCCGGAGGCGAGCCTCTTGTAGGTCTTCGGCGAGGCGCACGACTTGAACCTCCTGTTGTCGAGCTTGCAGACGAACCTCGAGCCCGACTCGCTGGAGGCGAAGGAGAACGTCGCCTTGCGCCGGGCCTGGTCGATCCTCGCCTTGCGCAGGGACGTGCGGGGCGCCGCGGCGTCGGGTGCCGGGGTCACCGTCGGCGTCGGAACCGCGCTCGGGCCAGGGGTCACCGTCGGCGTCGGGCCCGCGCTCGGACCCGCCGTGACCGTGGGCGTCGGGTAGGCGATGACCTGCGAGAGCGCGAACGATGCGACGGACCGCGCTTGGTTGTCGCCGCCCGCAGTCGTGAAGTCTCCGGCCGCAAAGAGCTGCCGGTCGACGAGCGCGAGCGCGAGGCCGTTGCTTCCGTTCAGTGGGCCGTCGCTGCCGCCGTTGGACCCGATCGGGTGCCAGTCGTCGCCGTCGAAGAACGCGACCCGGTCGGCGCGCAGGTCGCCGTTCGCGTCCTGGAACATCCCGGTTGCGAAGAGGTACGAGCCCGTCCCGGTCAGCGCGTAGATCGAGGTCCCCGCGGGGAACCACCCGTTCCCGCCGGCGCTGTCGGCACCCACGGCCCGCCATGCCGACCCGTCCCATCTTGCGACGTGGTCGGCCTGCGGGATACCGCCCACGTTGCTCCCGTTCGTGCCCACGTAGACGTCGGTCCCTACTGTGGTGATAGCGCGGACGATGCCGGTGACTCCGCCCATGACGTTCCAGGTGGCCCCCGAGAGGTAGGCGACATAGTCAGCGGCCGCGTCGCCCGCCACGTCGAAGTTTCCACCCGCGTAGAGCGTGCCGCTGCCGTCGGCCGAGAGCGCGTACACGGGGCCTGAGAAGGGCCGGGCCGGATGGACGACCGGACTCGAGGCGCCGTTGGCCAGGTTGCAGGCGAGCAGGTAGTCGGCGGACGCGAAGCCCGCGCCGTCCTGGAACGCGCCGCCGACGTAGAGCGTCTGGCCGATGATCTGCAGGCTGTGCACGTTCCCGTTGAACGACGCGCCCGGCCCGGTCGACGTGCAGAACGGCGCCCAACTCGTACCGTTCCAGACCGCGAGGAAGTCGGCGTTCGCGTTTCCGCCCGCGTCGGTGAAGCTGCCACCGGCGTAGACCTTGCCGTCGGACACGGCGATGTCGAGCACGCCGCCACCTGCCGGGAACTGCGCGTCCGACGAACTGACCGCGCCCCAGTTGCTGCCGTTCCACGTCGCGATCCGATCCGCCGCGGGAATGCCGCCGGCATTGTTGAAGCTGCCGCCGACGTAGAGCACTCCCGCCGTCGACGTCAACGCGGAGGCGACGGCGTCCAGAGACTGCGTCCCGGGTGTCCCACGGTCCCCGAGGTGGTCCCAGCCTCCGGGGCCGGCGGCGAGCGCCACCGCGGCGATCGTGCCGGCGACCACGGCGCAGAGCGCCAGGACGCGCAGGGTCCTCCACGCCCCGGCCGGGCTGAAGCTTCCCATCAGGAACGACTCCTTCCGTCTGGGACGCGATCCGGCGGACCCGGCGGGCAGCCCAGGCTTCAGCCCGCTGAGCCGACCCTACGCCTCATTGCTCCGAGAGTCCACCTTTCGCCCCGGCGCGGCCCTGCGGCCGACCGACCAGAGGTGGTCGCCGGCAGCCCAGGCGGCGAAGCAGAGCCCGCCGATCGTCCCGGTGACGGTCATCAGCACGCCGGCGGCGGCGGCCGCGGCGACCCCGTCGCTGCCGAGGATGAGTACGGCGGCCGCTGCCCCGGCGCTCGGGCCGACCGGGAGCTGGCTGAGCGTCACGATCGCGATCAGCACGGCGATCGCGTCGAAGAACGAGGCGTCGACCCCGACCGCGTGCAGCAGCATCCAGTTGCGGAAGATCTGCGCGAAGACGGCCACCAGCACGAAGGCGACCACCCGGCTCCCGCCGCGCGCGCTGCGCAGCACCGCCAGGCCGCTCCACACCTCGCGGCCCTTCCGTGTGGCGAGATGCCGCAGGCCCGCGCTCGCGATCCCGATGACCGCCAGGGCGATCAGCGGCAGCCACCACGGCAGGCCGAGCGGCCCCACGAGCGTGAACGACGTCAGCGCCGCCAGCGTCGCCTCGACGGCGAGGATCGGGAACTCGGCCGCGACCAGCGTCGGCACCTGCGGGCACACCTCCGGCGAGGAGCGCCGGAGCGCGGCGATCCGCGCCGCGACCCCGAGGTTCCCGTTGATCACGCTGCCCAGCACCTGCATGCTCGACGCGCGGTAGAGGACGCGGCGCTCGACCGTCCCGCCCGCCTCGCCGATGGTCAGGTGCCACGCCTCGCTGCGCGCGACCAGGGCGACGATCTGCAACAGCGCCGTGGCGGCGAGCACCCAGATACCGGCACGGGCGAGCGCGTCCGCGAACTCGTCGCGCCGGCCGGCCAGCAGCCAGACGAGCACCGCTGCGACGGCCAGCGAGACGGCGACCGTGGTCCATCCACGGTGCCGGCGGGCGATGGCGCGCGCGCCCGCGACCACGCCGGTCACCCGATCGGCGCCTGAGGAGCTCGACGAGGGGACGACCGGCTCGGCGACGGCGCCGCGGCTGCTCATGCTCGTCCGGCCATGGGAGTGCTCCTGCGGATTCCCCCGCCGGCATCTCGTCGAGGCCCGAAGGAGCGTCCGGCCGTTTTCGGAGGATCAAGAGCGGCGCTACGGGATCAGCTCTGACGTCTGATCGGGCGGCACCGGGGCTGAGGCTCCCGTACCGAGCAGCGTACCAGCGACCGAGCCCGTCGAGGCCGGCTATGAGCGCGGGTATGAGGCCGCGCGCCTCCTACCCGAACGTGAACGAGTACGCCTCGGCGCCGGGCTCGGAGAAGGTGAGCTCCACCGACCGTTCGCGAACCGTGTCGTGCTCGCGCACGAGCTGGTACATGCGGCCCTCCCGGAGCTCCCCGTTGCCGTCCTCGTCGACGTCGACGCCGTGCGACGGCCCCGGAGGCTCGCCGTCGAGGAGCACGCGGAACGGGATCGGCCCGCCCGCTCCCGGCGAGAGCACGATGTGCGCGTCACGGGCGTGGTAGCGCCAGGCGATGCTGCCGCCGGCCTCCGCGAGCACCGCGCTCTCGAGCCCGATCGTCCACTCGCCGGCGAGCGCCCAGTGGTTGAAGGGCAGGCTCGCGGGGAGCTCGTACGCGCGGCGCTCGTCGTACGCCGCGCCGCCCGGGGACGCGAAGTTCGCGCTGCGCGAGGCGCCGAGGTAGGTCTCGGGCGTCTGCAGGTGGTCCCAGTCGGCGGCCGCCTCCACGCCGGCGCCCTCGACGGCGACGGGCTCGCGCTCGATCCCGAGCAGCGCCTGGATGACGCGCTCGGACTTCTCGTAGCGTCCCTCGCCGAAGTGCTGGTCGCGGATGACGCCCTCGCGGTCGACGAAGTAGAGCGCCGGCCAGTAGTGGTTGGCGAAGGCGCTCCAGACCTCGTACTCGTTGTCGGCCGCGACGGGGTAGTCGATCGCCCGCTCCCTCGTCGCGCGCCGCACGCCGTCGATGTCGTGCTCGAAGGAGAACTCCGGCGTGTGGACGCCGACGACGATCAACCCGTCGTCCCGATAGGCCCGCGACCACGCGCGCACGTAGGGCTCCTGGCGCAGCCAGTTGATGCACGTCCACGTCCAGAAGTTGACGAGCACGACGTGGCCGCGCAGCTCGGCGGGGCCGAGCGGCTGGGAGTTGACCCAGCCGGTGGCCCCGCCGAGCGGGGGGATGCGCGCGCGTGCGAAGGCGGTCATCTCGAGGCGGTCCTAGCGGAGCGACCGGAACGTCGCGCGGACGTCCTCGGAGAGCAGCTCCGGCTGCTCCCAGGCGGCGAAGTGGCCGCCCCTGTCGTGCCGGTTGTAGTAGACGAGGCCGGGATACGCCTTCTCCGCCCAGCTCCGGGGAACGCGGTAGATCTCGTCGGCGAAGGTGCTCACGCCGACCGGGATCTTCACGCCCTTCACGGAGAAGAAGGGGAGCTTGCTCTCCCAGTACAGCCGCCCCGAGGAGACCCCGGTGTTGGTCAGCCAGAACAGCGTGATGTTGTCCAGGATGTCGTCGCGCGTGAGGTCGCTCGGCTTCTCCAGGCGCTCCTCGAGGACGTGCTGGACGATGCCTGGCTGCCCGGCCCCGTCGCCGTGGTCGAGCATGAACGCGGCGAGATCGATCGGCGAGTCGGCCAGTCCGTAGAGCGTCTGCGGACGCGTCCCCATGATCAGCCCGTACGCCACGTGCGGCCCGAAGAAGCTGACCAGCTGGTCGTAGGTGCTCAGCTCCTCGCCGGAGAGACCGGACGGCGCCGGTGTGCCGGTGAAGGCCGCCGCGAAGAGCTCCGGCGGGATCACGCCGGCCATGTTGGTGTGGATGCCGATCAGCTCCGGCGGTGCCGGCTCGGCGGCCGCCGGGTCGGCCCGGCCGCCGGCCATCGCGTCGACGACGATCGCGCCCCAGTCGCCGCCCTGCGCCACGAACCGGTCGTAACCGAGGCGCTTCATCAGCTCGACGTAGGCCTTCCCGATGCGCACGGGATCCCAGCCGGTCGTGGTCGGCTTGCCGGAGAACCCGTACCCCGGCATCGACGGGATCACGACGTGGAAGGCGTCCGACTCGCTCGCGCCGTGCGCCGTCGGATCGGTGAGCCGGCCGATGAGCTTGAGCTGCTCGACGATCGATCCCGGCCAGCCGTGGCAGACGACGACCGGCAGCGCGTCCTCGTGCTTGGAGCGCACGTGGATGAAGTGGATGTCCAGCCCGTCGATCTCGGTGATGAAGTTCGGGAGGGCGTTCAGCCGCGCCTCGCACTTGCGCCAGTCGTACTCCTTGAGCCAGTAGCGAGCGAGATCCTGCATGAGCGCGAGCGGCACGCCCTGCGAGTCGTCCTCGACGGTCTCCTTCTCGGGCCAGCGCGTGTGCATGATGCGGGTACGCAGGTCCTCGAGGTCCGCCTCGGGGAAGTCGATGGTGAACGGGCGCAGCGCGGTGTCGCCCGCCACCTTCTGGGTCGTGGCGGCCACATGGACCTCCCTGGTCGGAGTCGATGATCCGGTACCACCATCCCGCACGCCACCACCGCGCGATACGGGCAGGCGTCGCGTCCGGCGTGGCGACATCCGTCGCGCTCCGTACGTCATTTGGCCCATGTCCCGGGCGGCGGTAACGTGGTTGAGTAGCTCCCCGATCCCTCGCCCCCACGAGGGAGGCTCCATCAGCACGCACGCACAGCTACCTGGCATACGGCCGGTGGTCAGCGGAACGGTCAGTCGTGGTCTCTCCCGGCCATCGCTCCGATTCGTAGGCGGCGTGCTGCTCCTCGCCGTCGCCTACCTCGGCGCCGCGAAGCTCGGCCAGACGCTGCGCTACACCGCGTCCGTCGGCGCCATCTGGCCGCCCGCCGGTCTCGGGATCGCCGCCCTCTACCTGTGGGGCATGCGCTGGTGGCCCGGCGTGCTGCTCGGCGAGCTCCTCGTCAACGGGGAGCTCCTGCTCGACGACGGCGCGTACCCGCTCGGCAGCCTCGTGGGCCAGCAGGCCGGCAACATGGCGGAGATCGTCGTGGGCGCGCTGCTCCTGCGGCGGCTCGTCGGGCCCGGCGCGGCGATGGACCGCGTCGACCAGGTCGGCCGCATGCTCATCGCCGTGGGCGCCGCGACGGCGATCAGCGCGACGATCGGCACCGCCTCGATGGTCGCCGGCGGCGTGATCGATGCCTCCGGCGCCGGCGAGCTCTGGCGCACGTGGTGGCTCGCCGACACCTCAGGAGGGCTCGTCGTCGTCCCGCTGATGCTCGCGTGGGCCCACGATCCCGGCGCGGCGTGGCGCCGCCTCCGGTGCTGGGAGGGCGGAGCCGCCATGGCGAGCGTCACAACGCTCAGCTTCGTCGCGTTCTCCACGCAGGAGCCGATCCGGTACACGGTGTTCCCGGCGCTGATCTGGGCGGCCTTCCGGTTCGGGCCTCCCGGCGCGACGCTGTCGGTCGCCGTCACCGCGTGTGTCGCGATCGGCGAGACGGCCCATGACGTCGGTCCCTTCTTCGAGCAGCCGATCGATCAGCGCACGCTCGCGATCCAGCTCTACATCTGGGTGGCGGCGCTCACGACGCTGTTCCTGAGCGGCGTCATGAGCGAGCGCGAGCGGTCCTCTCGCGAGCTCGCCGAAGCCCGCAGGAAGGAGGGCGCCCGGGCGGTGGAGGAGCGGCGCCGGATCGCCCGGGACCTCCACGACTCCGTGTCCCAGGCGCTGTTCTCGACGGCGCTGCACGCGCGGACGGCCCAGCGGGCGCTGGCGCGGGAGGGAGCCAGTCCCTCCGGGAGCGTCGGGACGGCACTCGGCGCGATCGCGGACGTGACCCGGACCGCGCAACGCGAGATGCGCGCGCTCATCTACGAGCTCCACCGCGATCCCGTCCACGACGGGCTGGTCGCGGCCTTCGCCCGGCACGCCGCCGGCGTGGGCGCGACCGGCGGGCTCGCGATCGACGTCCGCGGGCCCGAGGCACGGCTGGCGCTGTCCGAGCGCGTCGAGACCCAGCTGTTCGCGATCGGCAAGGAGGCGCTCGCGAACGTCCAGAAGCACGCCGGCGCGAGCGCCGCGCGGGTCAGGGTCGCGGCTCAGCAGGACCAGGTCGTGGTCGAGATCCACGACGACGGACGGGGCTTCGACCCGGTCGCCGGGCATCCCGGGCACTTCGGCCTCGACTCGATGCGCAGCCGCGCGGAGGAGATCGGCGGCTGGCTCGCGATCACGAGCGGCCGGGGATCCGGGACGCTCGTGCGGGTGTGCGTCCCGACGAACGGCAACGGGAACGGGAACGGGAACGGTGCAACAGCCGGCTGAGTCGATCGGCGTCCTGGTCGTCGACGACCACGAGGTCGTGCGGCGAGGGCTGTACTCGTTCCTCGACGGCGAGCCCGACATCGACGTCCTGGGCGACGCGGCCGGCGGCGCCGAGGCGCTCGCCCTGCTCGCCTCGCTGGACGCGCGGGGCCGCCGGCCCGACGTGGTCGTCATGGACCTGCAGATGGCGCCGATCGACGGGATCGAGTCGACCCGCCGGGTCCGCGCCCGTTACAGCGACGTCGAGGTCGTGGCGCTCACGTCGTTCGCCGAGGAGGGCCGCGTGCACGCCGCGCTCCGGGCCGGCGCGTCGGGCTACGTGCTCAAGGACTCAGACGCCGAGGACGTGGCCGCCGCGGTCCGGGCCGCGCACCGGGGCCAGCTCCAGATCGATCCCGTCGTCGCGAGGGCGCTGATGCTGGCGCCGCGCGAGGCGCGCGCGGACGCCGACGCGGTCTCCGAGCTCACGTCCCGCGAGCTCGACGTGCTCCGCCTCGTCGCGGTGGGGAAGCCCAACAAGCAGATCGCCACCGAGCTCGCCATCAGCGAGCGCACCGCCAGGACCCATGTGTCCAACGTCCTGCGCAAGCTCCGCCTCAGCTCGCGCACCCAGGCCGCGCTGTGGGCGGTCAGGGAGGGACTGGTGCCGGTGGAGCGCGAGCCGGGCTGACTCACGGGCCGGGACGGGATGCCTACTCGTACTGCAGCGCCCTCAGCACGTTGAGCTTCGCGGCGCGCCGGGCCGGCACGATCGCGGCGAGCACGCCGGCGATGAGGGCGACGATCGTGAACGCCACCAGCTGGACCCAGGGGACGCTGAAGCCGATCCCCTCGTCCCTCAGCGCGTTCGACACCAGTGCCGCCAGGAACATCCCCAGCGGCAGCCCGACGGCCGCGCCGATCAGCGCCGTGATCACGCTCTCCTGGCGCACCATCCGGCGCACCTGGCGCCGCGTCATGCCGACGGCGCGGAGCATCCCGAGCTCACGCGTGCGCTCGAACACCGACAGGATCAGCGTGTTCACCATCCCGAAGAGGCTGACGATCACCGACAGCGCGAGCAGGACGTAGAACAGGTTCAGGACCTGGTCGAGACCGCTGGCCCGGACGTCCACCCAGCCGGCCTCGGTGTCCAGCTTGAGCTCCGGGAAGCCCTGGAGCGCGCCGCGCAGGGCGGCCGTGTTGCCCGCGCTCGCGCCGCCGTCGATCTCGACGAACGTGAACAGGTTGCGCGGCCGCGGGAAGGACTCGTCGAACTTCTCCTGCGGGATCGCGACCTTCGCGAGCAGCGGCTCGAGCTTGTCGATCGACCGCGGCGCCTGCAGCGAGGCCACGGTCAGCTCGATCGGGGTGCCGGCGGCGGTCGTGACCTGGAACGTGTCGCCGATCGAGAGGTCGTGCTTGTCCGCGAAGGACTGCCGCACGATCGCCTGGTCGCCGGTCAGCTCCCCCGGCGTCTCCTCGCTCCCCTTCACCAGGAACACGTTGAAGGTCTCGTCGGCGTCGCGATCCATGCCCATCACGCCGATCTCCTCGTCGAACGCCACCGCGTTGTCGCTGCGCACGCTCGAGGCGACCTCGACGCCGTCGACGGCGGCGAGCGCCTCGCCGGCGGCCGCCGGGAACGTCGAGTAGCCGTTCTCGGAGGTCAGCACGTAGTCGGCGTCCACGATGGCGTCGAGCGAGTCCTCGGCCGTGCTCCGCATGCCGGCGCCGAGGGTGGCGACGAGCGTGACGAGCGCGAGCCCGATCATCAGCGCCGCCGCCGTGCGCGCGGTGCGGATCGGATTGCGCTGCGAGTTGCGCAGCGCGAGCCGGCCCGCGGCGCCCGCGATCCGCTCGGAGGGCCGCCCGACGGCGGATGCGATCGGCACCACCAGGCGTGAGGAGACCAGCCAGAAGGCGACGAACACGAACAGGCAGCCGACCGCGGTCACCAGCAGCGACGACCCGGTGTCGAGGACGCCCACGGCGCCCCAGACCAGCAGCGCGATCCCGATCACCGCGGTGACCGGCCGCAGCCAGCCGTGTCGCGTCAGGCGGCCGGGCGGCAGCGTCGCGCCCTCGCGCACGGCCGCGATCGGCGCGATGGCCATCGCGCGCCGGGCCGGGATGATCGTGGCCAGCATCGTGATGCCGACGCCGAGCAGCAGGGACACGACGATCGTGCGCGTGGCCAGCACCATGCCCGACTGCGGCATCGACAGGTTCATCGCGTCGAAGACGGCGCTCAGCCCCTTGGCCAGCGCCACTCCGCCGAACAGGCCGAGCAGCGAGGCCAGCACGCCCAGGACGAAGCCTTCGAGCAGGACCGAGCGCATGATCTGCCTGCGCGAGGCGCCCAGCGTGCGCAGGGTGGCGAACTCCCGCACCCGCTGCGCGAGGGTGATCGAGAGGGTGTTGTAGATCACGAACGAGCCGACGGCGAGCGCGATCGCCGCGAACGCGAGCAGGAAGTAGCGGATGAAGTCGACGCCCTCGCTGATGCCCGACGAATCCGCGCTGGCCTGCTCGTCGCCGGTGCGCACCTGCGCGCTCGCGGGCAGCAGCGGCTCGATGTTCGCGGTCAGCTCGTCGGGCGTCACCCCTTCCTCCGAGGCGAGGAAGATCGTGTCGAGCTGATCCTGCTTGTCCAGCAGCTGCTGCGCCGTGGCGAGATCGAAGACGGCGAGCGTGGCGCCGCCGAGCGACTGCACGTCACCCAGCCGCGCGATGCCCGAGACCGTGAACTCCTTGGCGGGCCCCTCGGCGGCGGCGCGGATCCGGTCGCCGATCGCCCACCCCTGGTCCTTGGCCGTGCCCTCGTCGACCACCACCTGCGATGACCCGGCGGCCCACTGCCCGTCCACGAGCCGGAGCGGGTTGAAGCGGTCGGCGTCGCCGTCGAAGCCGAACCCGAACGAGGGGGCCTGGCTGGTGCCGGCCGCCTCGCCCTTCTCGTTGTAGAGCTTGACGGTGTTGCCCTCCGACTGGAGGTCGAAGATCGCGCCCTCAGCCTGCTGGACGCCGTCGGCGCCGCGGACCTTCTGCAGGAGCGACTCGGGGACCGTCGCCTTGCCGGTCGTGGAGAACTCGACGACCTGCTTGCCGGAGATCACCGCGCTCGTGTCGTCGTAGGAGCCCGTGAAGATCCCGTCGAACGCACGCTGGATGCTGTCGGTGAGCACGTAGGTGCCGCTCACCATCGCCACCCCCAGCACCACGGCCAGCGCGGTCAGCAGCGCGCGCACCTTGCGGAACGCGAGGCCCTTCAGCGCGACGCGTCTCATGCCGCCAGTTCTTCCATCGTCGCCAGGATCTCGTGCGGCGTGCAGGCCGCCAGGTCGCGCACGATGTGGCCGTCGTCGAGGAAGAGGATGCGGTCGGCGATCGCCGCGGCCTGCGGGTCGTGCGTGACCATCACCGTCGTCTGGCCCAGCGAGTCGACCATCTCGCGCAGCAGGCCGAGGATCTCCGCCCCCGTGCGCGAGTCGAGGTTGCCGGTCGGCTCGTCGGCGAACATGACGACGGGCTTGGACACGACGGCGCGGGCGACCGCCACGCGCTGCTGCTGGCCGCCGGAGAGCTCGGCCGGACGGTGCGTGCGCCGGTCCGTGAGCCCGACCTTCTCCATCACCTCTTGGTGCCACGCGGCGTCGGGGCGCGAGCCGGCGATCTCGAGCGGGAGGAGGACGTTCTCCTCCGCGGTGAGCATCGGGAGCAGGTTGAAGAACTGGAAGATGAACCCGATGTGGCTGCGCCGCAGCTTGGTCAGCGCGTTGTCGTCGAGTGCGGTGATCTCCGTCCCGTCGATCGTGACCGTGCCGGCGTCGGGCCGATCGAGGCCGGCGAGGATGTGCATGAGCGTCGACTTGCCCGAGCCCGACGGGCCCATCACGGCGGTCAGCCGGTGACGCTCGATGTCGAGCGACACCCCGCGCAGGGCGTGGACCGCCGCCTCGCCCTCGCCGTAGGTCCGCGTGAGCTCAGCGGCTTTGATGACGGACTCGGCGCCGCCCTCGATCTCCTGGCCGGGCGCTGCGGATGCGATCGTCATGCGGGTTACGGCTCCTTCTAATCGGGGCGCGTCCCGCGCACCGACGCTATCCGCGCCCGCCAAGAGAAAGCAAGTCCGTCGGCCCGGTGTCGTCCGGGAGGAGACCACGCTCGGACTGCCCTCACGCGGGCCCGGCGGCCGGGGCCGGCGCGCGGAGGCGCAGCCGCCCGAGCAGGGCGCCCGCGAACACGACGCCGGTCACGGCGAAGACGATCGCGATCGCGAAGGCCGACTGGAAGCCGTTCGTGAGCGCTGTCAGCGGATCGGCGCCATGGGCCTGCGACACCACGACCGTAGAGAGGAGCGCGACGCCGACGGCGCCACCGATCTGGAACGAGGCGTTGTTGAGGCCGGAGGCCAGGCCGGCGTCCGCCTCGCCGACGCCGGCGAGCGACGCGATCGAGGCGGCGACGTACGCCGCTCCGAGCCCCGGGCCGAAGAGCAGCAGGCCGAAGAAGATGTCGCCCAGGTAGCTGCCGTCGACCCTCACCTGGCTCAGCGACAGGCAGCCCAGCCCGGTCAGGACCATGCCGGCCGCGGCGATCTCGCGGAGCCGGCCCTTGGCCGCGATCGCCTGCCCCGTGACGGAACCCAGCGCCGCCGTCACCGGCATCACGACGGAGGCGAGCCCGAACTCGAGCGGGGAGTAGTGCAACACCTCCTGCGCGTACTGCGTGAGGGCGAACGGCATCCCGAAAGCGAGCATCCCGAGCGCGAACAGCACCAGGTTCCCGCCGACGAGAGCGCGCGAGCGGAACACGCGCAGCGGCGCCAGCGGGGCGGCCGACCGGGACTCGATCCAGGCGAACAGCGCGATCAGCGCCGCCGAGATCCCGAACAGACCGAGCGTCCGGCCGTCGCCCCAGCCCGTCTCCGGGGCTTCGACCACCCCGTAGACGAGCGCGACGAGGGCGGCCGTGATCGTCAGCGCGCCCGCGCTGTCGAACCGGCGCCCCCGCCCGGCGTCCCGGCTCTCCTGCAGCAGCAGCGGGCTGAGTGCGACGACGCCGAGCGCCACGGGCACGTTGATGAAGAAGATCCATTCCCACCCCAGCTCCTCCGTGATCGGACCGCCGACCAGCCAAGCGGCGGTGGCGCCGATCCCGCCGATCGCGGCCCAGACACCGAGCGCCTTGTTGCGCTCGACGCCCTCCTCGAAGGTGGTGGTGACGATCGAGAGCGCGGTGGGGGTCATGATCGCCGCCGCCATGCCCTGGACGACGCGCGCCGCGATCAGCACCGTCGCGGAGCCGGCGAGCCCGCACGCGAGCGACGCGAGCGCGAACAGGACGGTCCCGACCATGAACACGCGCCGCCTCCCGAGCAGGTCGGCCGCGCGACCGCCGAGCAGCAGCAGGCCACCGAAGCTGAGCAGGTACGCGCTCAGCACCCACTGCAGGTCTCCGGCCGAGAACGAGAGATCCGCATCGATCGACGGCAGCGCCACGACCACGATCGCGGAGTCGAGGATGACCATGAAGAACGCCGTGCAGAGCAGCGCGAGCGCCTTCCAGCGTCGTGGATCACGGGCGGGTGGACTTGTGTGAGGAGAGGTGACCATTGCGCAAAACTACCAGCGAGTTCAAAGTTTGAAGTACGGATAGCTACACTCGCACTAAACTTGCACGATGGCCACCATGCGCACGTATGGCGACGGGTGCGGGATCGCCCATGGGCTCGACCTCGTGGGCGAGCGCTGGGCGCTGCTCGTCGTCCGCGAGCTGCTGCTCGGGCCCAAGCGCTTCACCGACCTCCGCGGCGGGCTGCCCAGCGCGAGCACCAATGTGCTCTCCCAGCGCCTGCGCGAGCTCGAGCAGGCCGGCATCGTGCGGCGCCGCAAGTTGCCGCCCCCCGCGGGCTCGTCGGTCTACGAGCTGACGGAGTGGGGCCGCGAGCTCAAGCCGATCGTGCTGTCGCTCGGGACGTGGGCCGTCCGCTCGCCATCGTTCCCCCACGACGCCCCCGTGGGCACCGACTCCGTCGTCCTCGCGCTCGGGACCTTCTTCGACGCACGTGCCGCCGGCGGGCTCAGCGCCCGGTACGAGCTGCGGCTCGACGAGAGCACGTTCAACGTCCACATCGGGGACGGGACGATCGCGCTCGACCGGGGCCCCGCCGAGGATCCCGACGCGATCATCGAGACCGATGCCGCGACGTTCAGCGCCGTCGTCTGGAACGGCCGCGAGCTCGCCGCAGCCGAACGCGCCGGCGACGTCGCGATCACGGGCGACCGGCGAATGGTGGACCGCCTGCTCGGGCTCTTCCCGAGGCCCGGCCCGGCCGGCTCTGGCGCGTAGCTCGCTGGTATCATTGCGCACAAGTGTCGATCTCGGCGCCAGGCGCGATGTCGCCGGCCGCCACAGGCCATGCCGTTATCGTGGCGGCCGACACCGCCGGAAAGGACACATCCCATGCTCGGACAGGCCGATGCCGCCACGCTGAACGTTCAGCCGCGACAGCGCAGACGTGTGTATATGTGGCTGGCCGCCGAGCCCGAGGGCCGGTCGGTCAAGCGCCTGCTCGACGAGCTCGACATCCCCGAGCCCGAGCTGCGAGAGACGCTGCGCAAGCTCAACGCCGCCGGCCTCGCCCGCCGCACCAAGGCGACGTGGGTCGCCGTACCGCTCGAGGGCGCCGGCGCCGAGAGCGATCCCGCGGGCGGTTAGCCCGCCGCGTTCGGCCCGCGTGAGCGCGCCGCCGCGGGGCCCCGCGCCATCGAGCGGCCACTTTTCGGCCTAGTCTGGGGAGGCCCGATGACCGACGCCGCCTCTTCAGCCTCCGCAGGACGGACGCCCGAGCCCCGGAGCGGGCTCGTGAACGCGGAGCTGCAGGCGCTCTACTCCGCTCTTCCCGTCGGAGTCGCCTTCCTCGGTCCGGACCTGCGCTACCACCGGGTCAACGAGACCCTGGCGCGGCTCAACGGCCGCTCGGTGGACGCGCACGTCGGCGCGTCCCTCGAGGAGATCCTTGGGGAGCACGCTCCTGCGCTCCGCGAGGCGCTGGAACAGGTGATGGCGACCCGCCAGGCGCTCGAGTTCCAGCTGACCACGCCGCTTCCACACGACCCGGCCGACGTCCGCGCGCTCGAAGCCACGTACTTCCCGGTCATCGACGGCGGCGGTCAGCTGCTGGGCGTCGGCGCGACCGTCCGCGACGTGACCGACCGCCTCGACCTGGAGCTCCAGGAGTCCCGGCTCCTCCAGGACGCGCTGTTCTCGCGCGCCGAGGCCGAGGCCGCGCGCGTCCGCACCGACGACGCCCGCGAGGAGGCCGAGCGCACGGGCGCCGAGGCGCAGCGCGGCCGGGAGCGCATGACGCTGCTCGCCCAGGCCGGCCGTCGGATGGCGGAGTCGATGGACTGGGAGGCGACGCTCGAGGCGGTCGTGCGCAGCGTCATCCCCGGGATCGCCGACTGGGCTTCGCTGACGGTCGTCGAGCCGGGCGGGGACCTGCGCGTCCACGCGATCGCCCACCGGGACCCCGAGCGCGAGCGCGTCGCGAGGGATCTGCTCGAGCGCTATCCCCCGGACCCGGACCGCGCGTCGGGCGCGGGCCACGTCATCCGCACCGGCGAGATGGAGGTGCTCACCGACCTGACGCCGGACGGCATCCGGGCGGCCGCCCGCGACGGCGACCACCTGGCCTTGCTGGAGAGCCTGCACCCGCGGCAGGTGGTGACCGCGCCGCTCGGGAGCCCGCGGGGCGTCACCGGGGCGCTCTCGCTCGTCCTCGACGACTCCGGCCGGCGGTTCTCCGACGACGACCTGCAGCTCATCCGCAGCCTGGCGACGCGCGCGGCACTGCACATCGAGAACGCCCGGCTGTACACCGAGCGCTCGAACATCGCCGACACGCTCCAAGCCAGCCTCCAGCCGCGCCCGCTGCCCGACATCCCCGGCGCCGAGCTCGCCGCCACCTACCTGCCCGCCGGCGATCAGAACACCGTCGGCGGCGATTTCTACGAGGTCTTCCCGACGGGGGAGCGGACGTGGGCCGCGGTCGTCGGGGACGTCTCGGGCAAGGGCGCGCCGGCGGCCGCCCTGACCTCCCTCGCGCGGTACTCGCTGCGGATGACCGCCCGGATGCACGACGACCCGGCCGCCAACCTCGCCCTGCTCAATCGCGCCTTCTACGAGGACACGAAGGGCTACGACTTCTGCACGGTCGTCTACGCACGGATCTGTCCCGGCGACGACGGGATCGATGTCCGCTTCGCCAACGGCGGGCACCTCCCACCGCTGCTCGTGCGCGCCGACGGGAGCATCGTGACGATCGAGGACGGGCGCGGACCGCTGGTGGGCGCCATCGCGGACGGCGACTTCGAGGAGGGGACCCTCAGCATGCGGCCCGGCGAGCTCCTCCTGCTCTACACCGACGGCGTCACCGAGGTCCGCATGAGCGACGTCGGGCTCGGCGAGCGCGAGCTGCGCGCCGCGCTCGCCGCGCACGCCGGCGGGTCCGCGCGCGAGCTCGTGACCGAGATCGCGCGCCGGGCCGTCGAGCTGCAGAGCGGCCGGCCGCGCGACGACATAGCGCTGCTGGCCATCAAGGCCTCAGAACCGGCCCGCGCCGAGCTACCGTGACGGCATGACATCCGAGTGGCGACAGAAGCGCATCGCCCACAACGAAGCCAGCTTCCGCGACATCAACGAGCACCTGGAGGACGGCCTGCGCCAGGTCCGCCACGCCCCGGAGCTGCAGCAGTTCATCTGCGAGTGCGGCAGCCGTAGCTGCGAGAGCTCGGTGCGCCTCACGTTCGAGGAGTACGAGGCCCTTCGCCGCGACTCCCGCCGCTTCGCGGTCGTCCCCGGCCACGTATTCCCCGAGACGGAGCGGGTCGTCGCCGGCAACGACCGCTACGAGGTCGTCGAGAAGACGGGCGCCGCCGTCGAGGTCGCCGACGCGGCCGACCATCGCGAGCTCGGCACCAGCGGACGCCGCAGCCCCGACGCGACGCCCTGACCGGCCTTCGCTAGCCCGACGACCTGGAGCCGACCGGCTTGCGCCGGCGTGAGCCGCCGCTGCTGCCGTTGCCCTCCTCCTTCGCCTCGGGCGCGTCCTGCTCTTCGTCCTCGTCGTCCGGCGTCGACGCGCCCTCCTCGATCTCCTCGAGGTCCGAGTACTCGCGCCCCTCGTCGTAGGCGTCGTCGTGGGACTCGACCAGCTCGCCGTCCTCGATCACGCCGCGCCAGGCGCCGGTCTCGAGCTCGCTCATCTCGATGAACGCCTTGAAGCGGTGCAGGTCGGCGCGCGCGGCGCGCTTGACGTGGCGCATGCCCCGCGCGGCCTTCTCGATCAGCGAGCCGGGGGCGACGTCGAAGCTCAGCTCGATGCGCGTGAGCCGGGGCGCGAGCTCGTGGAACGTCACGACGCCCGTGTGGGAGATGCCCTGCGACACCTTCCACTTGATCCGCTCGTCGGGCCGCTGGGTCTCGATCTTGGCCTCGAACTGCTTCGTCTTGCCCCAGATCTTCGTCGCGAACGAGACCGTGCACTCGTCCTCCTGCGTGACGCGCGTGACGCGGTGCATGAACTCGGGCCAGTCCTCGAACTGGGTCCACTGGTTGTAGGCGGTCTCCAGCGGCACGGCCACGTCGACGTGCTGCTGCACGGGCATGCGACGGCCCTTGCCGACACCCGGCATGCCGCCCTTTCCGCCGCCCCCGCCGTCGCCGCCGAGCCCTGGGATCAGGCCGCTCGCGGCCTCCTTGACCAGGCCGCCGGCGCCGCCGGCCTCGTCGACCTTCTCGCTGACGGCGTCCTTGAGCTGGGAACCCACGCGATCGCCGACCTTCGACGCGGCGTTCTCGGCCGCCTTCGCGGGCTTCAGCGACGGCCGCCCGCCGCCGCGCATGACGCTGACGCCCTTCCTCGCGAGCGGCGCGGCCGCGGCGAGCCCGACGCCCGCCGCGACCCCCTTGGCGCCAGACAGGGGACCCCCGCTCGCCTTCGACGACTTGCCGCCTCCGACGTTCTCGACGACGCTTCCGAGCGCGTCCCGCACGGTGTCGCTCACAGCCATGGTCAGGCTCCGGCGGTCGTGGTGGGCCGGCTGACGGGCACCTCGGTCCGGCGCCGCTGGTGCAGCTCGTCGCGCTGCTCGCGGCCCTGGCGATAGGCGTCCTCGAGCAGGCGGCCCGCGACGTCGCGGCCACCGAGGCCGAACGCGATCGCCATCCCGAGCGCCACCGATCCGAGCAGGGCGATGTAGGTGATCTCGACGATCGCCGGCGCGATATTGAGCTGGTCGAGGATCATGAAGGTCGCGATGCCCATGATCAGGACGGGCGCCGCGGAGGCGGCGATCTTCCCGGTGGCGGTGCCGCCGAGTGTCCGCGAGACGAGGCCGCTGACGGCGGCGGCGACAGCTCCCGCCACCACGAAGATCAGGATCGCGACGACGACGTTCGGGAGGTAGGCGGCGATCGACTGCAGGAAGTTGTCCAGCGCGGTGATGCCGAGCTGGGAGACGGCGATCGCGATCGCGCCGAGGAACAGGAACCAGAACGCGATCGTGCCGATGATCTCGCTCGGCCGGGCGTCCGGCACGACACGATCGACATAGGGGCCCGCGGATCCGCCGCTCAGCGCGCGGTCGATGCCGACGCCCTGGAGGGCCTTCACGAGCAGGGCCTTGACCGCGCGGGCGATCAGCCAGCCGATCAGCAGGATGATGAGGAACCCGACGAGCCGTGGCAGGAATGCGACGAACTCGTCGAGGCCGCGCTGCAGTGAATCGCCGATCTCGACGGCACCGATGAGCTGCATGGGATCGCTCCTTCTTGGGGCGGAAGTGGCGCCCAGAGCTTTGCGAGCGGGAGCGGCTCTCAAACAGGCACGCGTCCGGGCGTCAGAGGAAGATCACCGTGTGGAAATCGATGTAACCCGGCGGCCCCTCGGGTCGTCGGGCAGGTCGTGAGCACGAATCCGCCCCCGTCCCCGGCGCAGGAGATCGACGATGCAGAGCTCGTCCGGCGCACCGCGCGCGGGGAGCTGGGCGCGTTCGGGCAGCTCGTCGACCGCCATCGGCCGGTGGTCGTGCGGGTGGCGGCGCGGATCGTCGGCTCCGACGAGGCCGAGGACGTCAGCCAGGACGCGTTCCTGCGCGCGTTCCATCGCCTGCACCACTTCCGCGGCGATGCGCCGTTCCGGGCGTGGCTGCTGCGGATCACGCACAACGCGGCGCTCGACCATCTCGGGCGCCGGCGCCCCGAGCCCGTGGACCCCGAGACGCTCGACGGCGTGGAGCAGAGCCCGTCGCGCCAGCCGGCCGAGCGTCTGGAGGTGCGCGAGCGGATCGAGCGCCTGGAGCGCAAGCTGCACGGGCTCTCGCTCCAGCACCGGACGGTGCTGGTGTTGCGCGACGCCGAGGGCCTCAGCTACGAGGAGATCGCCGCGATCACCGACGCGCCGGTCGGCAGCGTGAAGGGCCGCCTGCACCGGGCGCGGAGCGAGTTCATCGAGATGCTCCGCGCCAATACCTACGACTGGGAGCTGCCGCGATGAGCGAGCCGTCCGATCCTTCCCTCGAGCCGGCGGAGTCGCGCGCTGTGGAGCTGTTGCGCCTGGTCGGCAGCCAGACGCCGAGCGTCAGCTCGCGCTTCACCACCGAGCTCGTCGAGCGCGCGCGCCGCCAGCGCGCCGTGGCGGTGCCGCTGCGGGCGATAGGTGGCCTCGTGGGGGCGATCGCCTCCGCGCTCGTTGCCGCAGCCAGGACCGGTCGAGGGGCGGGACGACCGTGATCGCCTCCGTCATCGGGCGCGCCGGGGATCAACTCGGCGACGCCCTCCCGCGTGTCGCCGGCGCTCTGCTGCTGCTCGTCGTCGGGTTGCTGGCGGCGGTCGTGCTCGGCCGGCTCACGCGGCGCGCGCTCGTCCGCGCGGGCCTCGACCGCTTCGCGGACCGCTCGGGCACCAGCGAGCTGCTCGGCGAGGCGGGCCTCTCGAACTCGCTCTCCGCGCTGATCGGAACGGCCGTCCGGCTGACGATCGTGGTGGTCGCGGTCTTCGCCTCGCTCACGCTGCTCGGCCTCGCCTTCCTGAGCGACTCGCTCAACGAGGGCATCCTCTACATCCCGCGGTTGCTCGTCGCGCTCGCGCTCGTGCTGATCGGCGTGGTCCTCGGCGCTTTCGCGCGCGCCTGGCTGGACCGGACCTCGGCGCAGCTCGACTTCCCGGTCGCGATCGGGCCGGTCGTGCAGGTGCTCATCGTCGTCCTGTTCGGGCTCTGCGCGGCCGTTCAGGCCGGCGTCACCGTCGCGCCGCTGACCGCGATCGCGATCGTGCTCCTGGCGGCGTGCGCCCTGACGCTCGCGCTGGCGTTCGGACTCGGGGCGCGCGAGATGGCGCGCTCCCTGACCAGCGGGCGCTATGCGCGCGCCGACTTCGAGGTCGGGCAGACGATCCGCGTCGGCGACGTGCGCGGCGAGATCGTCAGCATCGAGGCGGCCGCGACGACGCTCAAGGCGGGCGACGAGACGATCCGCCTCCCCAACAGCCTGCTCGTCGAGCGGATGGTGGTCATCGAGGCGGCGGAGCCGACGATGTAACTCCTGCGCGACCCGCGTCGTCCGGAAGGGCGTGGACGCAACTCATTCCCAAGACCGCGACCAGACGGTACGCCGCCATCTGCCGCTCGCCCGCAGCCTCGCCCATCGCTACTGGCACTCCGGGGAGCCGATCGAGGACCTCGAGCAGGTCGCCTGCATCGGGCTCCTGAACGCGATCGACCGCTTCGATCCTGACCAGGGCACCCGTTTCAGCACCTTCGCGGTGCCGACGATCCTGGGTGAGCTCCGCCAGCATTTCCGCGACCGCACCTGGGCACTCCGCCCGCCGCGCAGGCTGCAGGAGCTGAGCGTGCGGGTCCAGCACGCCCGCGACGACCTGGCGCCCTCGCTCGGGCGGGAGCCGACGGTCGCCGAGCTGTCGAATCGCCTGTGCGCCGCGCAGGAACTGGTCCTGCAGGCGCTGGAGATCGGCGCCGCGCGCCATGCGGTCCCGCTCGACGGAGCGTGGTCGGCCGACGACGACGGCTACGCGCGTGCCGAGGACCGCGCCCTGCTCGTCTCGCTGCTCCGCGCTCTGAGCCCCCAGGACGCCGAGATCGTCCTCTTGCGCTTCCGCGAGGAGCTCACCCAGGACGCGATCGCGCGGCGGGTCGGCGTCTCGCAGATGCACGTCTCGCGCGTGCTGTGCCGCAGCCTGGTCCGCATGCGCGACGCGGCCATGTAGCCACGGCGCCGGCGGCCCCATACGATCGGCAGATGCCCGAGCCGACGAAGTTCCTGCTCTCAGAGGCAGACGTCCCCAGCCGCTGGATCAACCTGCTCCCCGACCTCCCGGGCGAGCCGCTCCCACCCCTGAGCCCGGCGACCGGGCAGCCCGCGGGGCCGGACGACCTGACGCCGATCTTCCCCATGGGGCTGATCGCGCAGGAGGTCTCGATGGAGCCCGAGGTCGAGATCCCGGAGGAGGTCCGCGAGGCCTACGGCCTGTGGCGCCCGACGCCGCTGTACCGCGCCCGCAGGCTCGAGGCGGCGCTCGGCACGCCGGCGCACATCTACTACAAGTACGAGGGCGTCTCCCCGGCCGGCTCGCACAAGCCCAACACCGCCATCCCGCAGGCGTACGAGAACGCAAAGGCCGGGATCAAGAAGCTGTCGACCGAGACCGGCGCCGGCCAGTGGGGCTCCTCGCTCGCCTTCGCCTGCTCGCTGTTCGGACTCGAGTGCGAGGTCTTCATGGTCGGCTCCAGCTACGACCAGAAGCCGTACCGGCGCTCGATGATGCAGACCTGGGGCGCGACCGTGCATCGCTCGCCGAGCGACCTCACGCAGTCCGGCCGCTCGCAGTCCGAGCACCCCACCGGGTCGCTCGGGATCGCGATCTCCGAGGCCGTCGAGGTCGCCGCCCAGGACCCGGACTGCAACTACTCGCTCGGCTCGGTGCTCAACCACGTGCTGCTGCACCAGACCGTGATCGGGCAGGAGGCGATCCTGCAGATGGAGCTGGCGGGCGAGGAGCCCGACGTGATCGTCGGCTGCGTCGGCGGCGGCTCCAACTTCGCCGGGCTCGTGTTCCCGTTCCTGCGCAAGAAGACGACCGCGCGGATCGTCGCCGCCGAGCCCGCCGCGTGCCCGACCCTGACCCGCGGCGTCTATCGCTACGACTTCGGCGACACCGTCGGGCTGACCCCGCTGATGCCGATGTACACGCTCGGGCACGACTTCGTCCCGGCGCCCGTGCACGCCGGAGGCCTGCGCTACCACGGCGACGCGCCGATGCTCTGCGGGCTCGTGAAGGCGGGCGCGATCGAGGCGCGCGCGTTCAAGCAGAACGAGACCTTCGCGGCGGCCGTGCAGTTCGCGCGCAGCGAGGGGATCATCCCCGCGCCCGAGCCGGCCCACGCGATCCGGGCGGTGATCGAGGAGGCCGAGGCGGCCAAGCAGGCGGGCGAGGCGCGCGTGATCCTGTTCGGCCTCTGCGGCCACGGCCACTTCGACCTCGCCGCCTACGAGGCGTTCCTGGCGGGGACGCTCGAGGATCCCGAGTTCTCGGAGGCCGACATGGAGGCGGCGCTGGCCCGGCTGCCGGACGCGCCCGCGATCGCCTGACAGCGCCTTCGGATGACTCCGACGACGATGCGAGCGGTTGTGCTGCGCGCCGCCGGCGGGCCTGAGCAGCTCGTCGTCGAGCAGGTCGCGACACCTCCGCCGCGCGACGGAGAGGTGCTCGTTCGCGTCCACGCGGCGGCGCTCACGCGCGACGAGCTCGAGTGGGCCGTCGACCGGCTCCCGGCGATCCCCTCCTACGAGCTGTCCGGCGTGGTCGTCGCCCTCGGCCCCGGCGTCGACGGCGTGGCCGTCGGTGACGAGGTGTACGGAATGACCGCGTTCGACCGCGACGGGGTCGCCGCCGACTACGCCGCGATCCCGACCGAGCTGCTCGCGCCGAAGCGCGTGCGCTCAGCCACCCCGAGACGGCGGCCGTGCCGCTCGCGGCGCTCAGCGCCTGGCAGGGGCTGTTCGACCACGGCGGGCTCGCCGCGGGCGAGCGGATGCTCATTCACGGGGCCGCCGGCGGTGTCGGCCAGTTCGCCACGCCGTTGGCAGCCCGCCACGGCGCCCACGTGACCGCGACGACGTCCGCACGCGGCGTGGAGCGCGCACGGGAGCTCGGCGCCGACGTCGTCATCGACCACACGGCCGGGCCATGGGACGCGGGCCTCGACCCCGTCGACCTCGTCTTCGCACCGCGGGTGGCGAGAGGCTCGCCCGCTCCCCCGCCGTGGTGCACGAGGGTGGCCGGCTCGTCTCGGTGGCCGAGGAGCCGCCGCAGGCGAGCGGAATCACCAGCGTGTACTTCGTGGTGGAGCCCAACCGGATGCAGCTGGCGCAGGTCGCGGCGCTACTCGACGGCGGATCGCCGCCGCCTGCGATCGATTCCGTATTCGCACTCGAGGACGCCGTGAGCGCCTTCGAGCGCAGCATGGCCGCCGATAAGCGCGGGAAGGTCGTGCTCGAGGTGGCGCGCTGAGAAGAAACGCCCCATTTGCGGGGCGTTTGGCGAACCAAGCCGAAGCCGCCGAGCGGACTCGAACCGCTGACCCCTTCATTACGAGTGAAGTGCTCTACCAGCTGAGCTACGGCGGCGGGGCGGCCCCAGGATAGCTCGGTCCGCCAGACTCGGCGGGTGTCACCACGCGCCGAGCGGCATCGAGCGGCCCGGTCCGGGTCCCGCTCGAGCTCGATCTCACCGTCGCGGACGTCCTGCGCGCCGTGCGCGACGACGCGCGCCCGTTCGCGCTGGTCGGAGAGTGGGCGGACTCGCGGGCGATCGTGAGCTCGAACCCGGTCCGCGTCGTCGAGGGGGCCGCGGCGCTCGACGTGCTCGACGGGACGGGCGCCTGCGGCGAAGGGGTGTGCGGCGGCTGGTTCGGCTACCTGGGCTACGGGCTCGGGGCGGCGATCGAGCGGCTGCCCCCGCCACCGCCCCGGCCGGTCCCGCTGCCGGTCGCGAGCCTCGGGTTCTACGACCACGTGTGGCGGCAGGACCAGGCCGGCGCGTGGTGGTTCGAGGCGCTCGACGAGCGGGCGCTGCCACGGCTGGAGCGCCTGCGGGCCCGGGCGTTCGAGCTGTCGGACCTCGAGCCGGCGCCGGGCGCGCTCGGGCGCCACGTGGCGGCCGTCGCGGAGTGCGTGGAGCGGATCGCCGCCGGGGAGCTGTTCCAGGCCAACGTCACGCTGCGCCTGGAGGGCTCCTTCCAGGGCGACGCCGCCGAGGCGTTCCTCGCGGGCGCCGCCGCGCTCGAGCCGCGCCACGGCGCGTTCGTCGACCTCGGCGCGGGCCGCGCCGTCCTCTCCTTCTCGCCCGAGCTGTTCCTGCGCCGCCGCGGCGACGAGGTCGTCACCTCGCCGATCAAGGGCACCGCGCCGCGCGCCGCGGGCGCCGATGCGCTGCTGGCCTCCGCCAAGGACGCGGCGGAGCACGTGATGATCGTCGACCTCTCGCGCAACGACCTGGGACGCGTCGCCCGCTGGGGCAGCGTCGAGCCCGGCGCGATCCGCGCCGAGCCGCACCCCGGCCTGTGGCATCTCGTCACCGACGTGCGCGCGCGCCTGCGCGAGGGGACGACCGACGCCGACCTGGTGCGCGCCGCGTTCCCGCCCGGCTCGGTCACCGGCGCGCCGAAGATCCAGGCGCTGAAGGTGATCGCCGACCTCGAGGGCTCCCAGCGCGAGGCCTACACGGGCGCGATCGGCTTCGCGAGCCCGCACGCGGGGCTGCAGCTCAACGTCGCCATCCGCACGCTCGAGCTGGCGGGCGGCCGCGCCTGGCTCGGCTGCGGCGGCGGCATCGTGGCCGACTCGGACCCGCAGGCGGAGCTGCGCGAGGCGCTCGGCAAGGTCGCGCCGATCGCCCGCGCGCTCGGCGCCCGCGTGCCCGAGCCCGTTGCGGTCACACCCACCGCGCCGCCGCCGCGCTGGCCGCGGCGGCCCGACCCCGCGCGCGGGCTGCTGGAGACGATCGCCGTCCGCGACGGCCGGCCCGTCGAGGCCGAGCGCCACCTGGCGCGGCTGGCCGCCTCCGCCCGCGCCCTCTACGGCATCGACGCGGGCGTGGAGCTGCCGGCCGAGGCGCCGGACGGACGGCTGCGGGTCCTGCTGGCGCCGGACGGCGAGGTCGCGGTCGAGTCCCTCGCGGAGCCCGCCGCGGCCACCGAGGTCGCGCTCGAGCCGCGCTCGCTGGCCGGCGGCCTGGGGCCGCACAAGTGGCTCGACCGCCCGCAGGACCCCGCGTGGCTGGCCGTCGACCTCGACGGCGCCGTGCTCGAGGCGGCGTGGGCGAACGTCTGGATCGAGGACGGCGAGGGCGCCCTGCTGACCCCGCCGGCCGACGGGCGCATCCTGCCCGGGATCACGCGCGAGCGGATGCTCAGGGCGGGCGGGTTCACATTCCGCGAGGCCGCGCTGACCCTCGCCGACCTGGAGTCCGCCCCCGCGATCCTGCTGAGCTCCTCCGTCCGGCTCGTCACGCCCGCCGGAGTCGGTCGCCCGCCGTCCGGGAGGGCGCGCGAGCTGGCCGCACGGCTGCGCGAAGACCCCGCAATCTCCACGAAAACGCGGTCGTACATTCGCTGATCCACCCTCAGGTGCATTGCGGTGCTTCACGAACGCCGCATACGCTCAGCCGAAGGCGCGCCACGAGGGCCGCCCCAAGAGGCGAAGAAGGATCCAGATTGACCAAGCGGGGACCACGGACGGTCGACCGCCCGGTGCGCCGGGAGGTCGGCGCGCGTGCCTGACCGGTTCACCCCCTCCTCCGAGCGGGCCTTGCGTCCCAGCCGCCAGGCGCTGCTGCCGACGATCCTGTTCGCGGACGCCGACGAGAACTACCGCGCGATGGCCCGCGACGCCCTGCTGGAGGGCCGCAGCCCGAGCGACCTGCGCTTCGCCACCGACGGGCAGGACCTGCTCGACTACCTCAACCGGCGCGGGCGCCACATGGATCCGATCAGCTCGCCGCGCCCCGCGCTGATCGTCCTCGATCTGGAGCTTCCCCGGCTGGGCGGTCTCGATGCCGTCCGGGCCATCAAGTCAAATCAGGACCTGCGACGCATCCCGGTGGTGGCGCTCACCCACGACGACGACCTCGAGGCCGTCGGCGCCGCCTACGACGCCGGGATCAACACGTACCTGGCCAAGCCCGTCACCTTCCTCTCCCTCGTCAAGCTCATGAAGGTCTTCACCGCCTACTGGCTCGACACGGCCGTCCTGCCGCCGGAACGGGACGACGGATGAGCCGGCTGCCCGAGCGGCTGGTGCTGCTCGCCGTCCAGGCCGACGAGGCCGCGCACGCGCCCGTGCGGGCGGCGCTGAAGGGGATCGAGGGGACCCGCTACGAGATCCACTGGGTCACGACGCCACGCGCCGCGCTGGCCGCGCTCGAGGAGCACCCGCACGACGCATTCCTCGTCGACCGCGACCTGCGCGAGCCGGGCCAGTCCGGGCTGGATGTCGCGCGCGACATCCTCGCCCACACCCCCTACGCCCCGGTCATCCTGCTCGACGACCAGGCCGACCACGAGACCGACCTGGCGGCGAGCGTGCTCGGCGTGTCGGACTACCTCGTCCACCCCAGCCCCGCGACGCTCGAGCGCAGCCTGCGCTACGCGGTCACCCACCAGCGCGCGCTGCGGCGCCTCGCGGAGTCCGAGGAGCGCCACGCGCTCGCGCTCCAGGGCGCCAACGACGGGCTGTGGGACTGGGACGTGCGCGCCGACAAGCTGTACTTCTCGCCGCGCTGGAAGGCGATGATCGGCTACCCCGAGGCAGAGATCGGCGACGCCCCGGGCGAGTGGCTGGGCCGCGTGCACCCCGACGACCGCGCGGGCCTCACGCAGGCGCTGGAGGGCCACCTGTCGGGCGCGACCCAGCACTTCGAGTCCGAGCACCGCATCCAGCACCGCGACGGCAGCTACCGCTGGATGCTCGCGCGCGGGATCGCCGTGCGCGACCCCAACGGGCGCGCGACGCGCGTCGTCGGCTCCCAGACCGACGTCACGGACCGCCGCCAGGCCGAGCAGCGCCTGCAGCACGACGCCCTGCACGACGCACTGACGGGGCTGCCCAACCGCGTGCTGTTCCTGGACCGCCTGGCGCAGTCGATCCGCCGCGCGCAGCGGCGCAGTCCGGAGGCCTGCGCGGCCGTGCTGTTCCTGGACCTCGACCGCTTCAAGCTCGTCAACGACTCGCTCGGCCACCACGTCGGCGACCGCCTGCTGGTCGCCGTCGCGCGCCGGCTGGAGTCGGCCCTGCGCCCCGGCGACACCGTCGCCCGGCTGGGCGGCGACGAGTTCACGATCCTGCTCGACGACGTCTGCGACGCGCGAGAGGCGACCGTGATCGCCGAGCGCATCCAGGAGACGCTGCAGGATCCGTTCCACCTCGACGGCCGCGAGCTGGTCGTGGCGGCCTCGATCGGCATCGCGCCCGCCGACGCCGACGCCGCGCCCGAGGACGTGATGCGCGACGCCGACGTGGCGATGTACCGCGCCAAGGCCGAGGGCAAGGGCCGCCACGCCGTCTTCGACGCGCGCATGCACGAGCTCGTGATGCGCCGCCTGGACCTCGAGACCGACCTGCGCGGCGCGATCGAGGCCGACCAGATCGACGTCGCCTACCAGCCGCTGGTGCAGGTGGCGACGGGCCGGATCGTCGGCTTCGAGGCGCTCGCGCGCTGGCACGGCCCCGACGGCAGGCCGATCGACCCGGCGGACTTCGTCCCGATCGCCGAGGAGACGGGGCTGATCGTCGCGCTCGGCCGGCGCGTGTTCGAGCGCGCCTGCGCGGAGATGGCCGAGTGGCGCGGCCTCCCGGGCGGCGAGGGCCTCGTGCTCGGCGTCAACGTCTCGCACCGCCAGCTCTCGGAGCCGAACTTCCCGGTCGAGCTGGGCGCGGTGCTGAAGATGTCCGGGCTGGACCCGCGGGCGCTGCGCCTGGAGGTGCGCGAGCACGATCTCGCGCGCGACGCGGAGGCGACGCGGCGCACGCTCGCGCACGTGCTGGAGACGCTCGGCGTGCGCTGGCAGATCGACGACTTCGGCACGGGCGCCTCGTCGCTGCGGCTGCTGCACCGCTTCCCCGGCGACGCGGTGAAGATCTTCGGCCCGCTCGTGAGCGGGATGGGCCACGACGGCGGCTCGTTCGAGATCGTCAAGGCGATCGTCGAGCTCGCGCACAACCTCGGGCTCGAGGTGATCGCGGAGGGCGTGGAGACCTCCGGGCAGCTCGAGCACCTGCGCGTCCTGGGCTGCGAGTTCGCCCAGGGCTTCCACGTCTCCGCGCCGCTGGCGGCACGGGACGCGCGTGCCCTGCTCGCGCAGGGCACGCTGTCCGTCAGCGGTTAGCTACGCGCGGCGCGAGCCGGGCGTGTCCTGCGGCTGGTCCTCGCGCGAGAAGCGGCTGTCGCCGGCCTCCTCGTGGCCGACCTCGCGGCCCTCCTCGAACTCGTTGCGCGGCTGATCGGAGTGCGACTGCTCGGCCATCGTGCCGTCGGGATCGGCGGACGTGCCGGCGAACTTGTCGCGCTCGTGCTCGTCGATCAGCTCGTGGTCGGCGTCGCCACGCTCGTGCATGGTCGCGCGCTCCTGGTGCAGCTCGGCCTCCGCGCGCTGGCGCTCGGCCTCCTTCTGGGCCATCGTGGCCTTGCGCTCGGCCATCTCGGCCTCGCGCTCGCGCTCTGTAGCGACCTCGCGGTGCTCGGTGGCGACCGCCTCACGGCGGTGCCCGAGCTCGCGCTCCCGCTTCTTGAGTTCAGCCTGACGCTTCATGCGCGGCAGCATCACGAGCAGGGCGATGACGATGATGGCCACCACGACGATGGCGATGATGAGACCTGTTGACATCGCGATTCCTCCCTCTGGAGTGCGACTAGGGGTTGCGGTCAAGCCTTCCCGGTCGCGTGCGCCGGTCAAACCGTAGGCTGCCCCGATGCCCGACCACCCCTCATTCGATCTCCAGGCCCATTCCGTGCACTCCGACGGCACGCTGCCGGCCGCCGAGGTGGTCGAGCGGGCCGCGGCGGCGGGCGTGGAGCTGTTCGCGCTGACGGACCACGACACGGTCGACGGGGTGCCCGAGGCGGCCGGGCGGGCGCGCGAGCTCGGCATGCGCTTCTCCGCCGCCTCCGAGCTGTCGGCGGTGCACGGCGGCCACGAGGACCTGCACGTGCTCGGCTACGAGCTCGACGTCGCCGATCCCGAGCTGATCGCGACCCTGGAGGACTTCCGCGGCGACCGCGCGCGCCGGATCGGAGAGATGGCCGACCGGCTCCGCGAGCTCGGCTTCGAGCTCGACGACGCCCCGCTCGTGGCCCGCCGCGAGGCCGGCAAGCCGATCGGCCGGCCCCACCTCGCCGACGCCGTGCTCGCGCACCCCGCCAACGTCGAGCGCCTCGCCGCCGAGGGGATCGCGGGCCGCGACGAGCTGTTCCCGCCCTACCTGGTGCCCGGTGCGAAGGCCTACGTGGCCCGCAGCCGCCCGACCGTCGCCGAGGCGATCGAGGTGATCCACGCCGCGGGCGGGGTCGCCGTCTGGGCGCACCCGTTCTGGGACGTCGACGACCCGGGCGAGGCGATCGCCACGCTCGAGACGTTCGCCGGGGCGGGGCTCGACGGGGTCGAGTGCTTCTACGTCACCCACACCCCGGAGCAGACCCGCCTGCTGCACCAGCACGCGCGCCGGCTGGGCCTGCTGACGACCGGCTCGACCGACTTCCACGGCCCCGAGCACGGCCGTTTCTCCGCATTTTGCGGGTTCGAGGTTCACGGTCTGACCGTCGAGCTAGGTCCGATCGGTGGGGATTCGGGGTAGGAGCGAGCCTCGATGAGTCGACGAGAGCTGATCGTGACGGGCCCGGCGGGCGACCCGCTCGTGGCCGAGCAGCTGCAGGCGCTGAGCGCCGACCCGGACGGCGCCACCGAGCGCGAGCTCGACGTCTCCGAACGCGAGGGCGCGAGCTTCCTGGTCGAGCTGCTGGGCAAGGACGGCGGCCTGACGGCGCGCTGGGACAACCTGGTCGGCGTCGCCGAGCTGTGGGCGAAGATCGACGCGATGCCGGCGCGCCGGCGCCAGCTGCGCGAGGCCGCCGCGGCCGCCTCTCAGACGACGCGGCTGCTGTAGGTGTAGACGTTCACGCGCCCGCCGCGGGCGAACCCGCACAGGGTCAGCCCGCGGTCCTCGGCCAGCGACACGGCCAGCGACGTCGGCGCGCCGACGCCCACGAGCAGCGGCGCGCCCGCCACCGCGGCCTTCTGGACGAGCTCGAACGAGAGCCGGCCCGACACGCAGAGGACGTTCGGGTGCAGCGGCACGAGCCCCTCGCGCAGCGCCCAGCCGACGACCTTGTCCATCGCGTTGTGGCGGCCCACGTCCTCGCGCACGCACAGCAGCTCGCCCGCGGGCGTGAACAGGCCCGTCGCGTGCAGGCCGCCCGTGCGCTCGAACGTCGGCTGGCGCAGGCGGTCGGGCAGGCCGGCCACGAGCGCGCGCTCCAGCGCCGGGCCGTCGGGGATCGGCGCCGCCTGCACGGCGACCTCCTCGAGCGCGCCCTTGCCGCAGACCCCGCACGAGGAGGAGGTGAAGAACGAGCGCGCGGACGGCTCGCGCAGCAGCGGGCCGGCCACCTCGACGGTGTTGCCGGCCAGGTCGGCGGGCGGCGCCGCGGAACGCGCGTCATCGATCAGTCCCTCTCCGTGAAGGAACCCGAGCGCCAGCTCCTCGTCGTGGCCCGGGGTGCGCATCGTCACGGCCAGCGCGCGCCCGCCGACGCGGATCTCCAGCGGCTCCTCGACCGCGACCTCGTCCTCGAAGCCGTCGGCGCGGACGGTGGCGTGCGCGCCGCGGAGGTGGACCTCGGTCATCGCGCCAGCAGGCGCTCGAGGCGGTAGGCGAGCGCCTCGAAGGACAGCTGCGGGTCCACGTTGAGCGCGAGCCTGGCGCGCGCGTCCTCGACGACCTCGAGCGCCTCCTGCAGCGCGGACGGCGTGCGCCCCTGCGCATCCTCGGCGAGCGCGGGCTCCCGGTCGGAGTGGTGGGCCAGCTCGGGCGCGCCGGCGGCCACGCACGCGAGGTCGCGGTACCAGAGCCCGATCAGCTGCAGCGCCTGGTCCAGCGCGCCGGTCGTCGCGCGCCGCTCGGCGCGCTTGGCGCGCTCGCCGAACTCGGTCTCGCGCCGCTTGTGCTCCTTCTTGGGCAGGTAGGCCAGCTCCTCGGCCAGCGCGGACTCGACCTGTTCGCGCGCGGCGCGGCCGCGGTCGCGCGCCGTCTTGAGCAGCGGCTCCCACGGCGCGCTGGAGGCGCGGCCGGCCAGCGGGGCACGGGCGAAGGCCTCGGCGTGCGCGCGCAGCGCGGGGCCCTCGGCCAGGCCCAGCGCGAGCGCCTTCTCGCCGTCGCCCAGCGACAGCCGCGCGCAGGCGAGCGCGGCCTCGGGCGCCACGCCGCGGGACTGCAGCCGCTCGGCCACCGCCTCGGCGCCCAGCGCGTCGAAGCGCACGCCCTGGCAGCGGCTGGCGATCGTCGGCAGCACCTGGCTCGGGCGGTCGGTGAGCAGCAGCAGGACGACGTAGGAGGGCGGCTCCTCGAGCGTCTTGAGCAGCGAGTTGGCGGCCTCGTCGTTCATCGTGTCGGCGCGCTCGAGCACGAACACGCGGAACGCCGCCTCGAACGGCGTGCGCGCGGCGGCCCCGACGACGGCCTCGTCGACGTCGCGCCGGAGCATCTCGTGCGCGCCGCTCGGCGCGACCCAGGTCAGGTCGGGATGCGAGCCGTGCTCGGCGCGGGCGCGCGCGTTCGCGGGGTCCCTCGCGCCGCGCGAGAGCAGCTCGGCGGCGAACGCGCGGGCCGCCTCGCGCTTGCCCGTGCCCGCCGGGCCGTGCAGCAGGTAGGCGTGCGCGGGCCCGCGCTCGGGCTCCAGCGCCGCGCCGAGCACGGCGGCGGCGTGGGGATGGGGTTCCAGGACGGCCAGCACCGGCGACCGATGCTAGTCGGGCAGGCGGTTGACTCGGCGCACCGGATGAGAAGAGGATGGACCTTCCCAGAGGCCGGAGGAGGAGCACATGCTCAGGTTCGCCGTACCGGTTGGTGTCGTGCTGCCGTTCATCCTGTTGATGACCGGGACGGGCATGGCCGGGCCCACGCTCGTGGCCGGCGGCCAGTATCCCGATCTGCGCGCGGCGAACCCGCACCACTTCACGGTCCAGAACAACCAGCAGCGGGAGTTCCTGCGCTTCTCGAACATGGTCGCCAACACGGGCGCCGGCGATCTGATCCTGCGACCGGAGCATGACCCGATCAACAACATCACCACGGGCTATCAGGAGATCGAGAACGCCGCCGGCACGGTGATCGACGACGAGGCCGTCAGCCAGTTCGTCTTCCACCCGGCCCACAACCACTGGCACATCACCGCGGTGGCGCTGTTCGAGGTCCGCAAGCCGCTCGACGACGGCCGCGGCGGGCGCTACGGCGAGGTCTTCGGCGGCCAGACGATCAAGACGACGTTCTGCCTGATCGACGTGATCCAGCTCGACGGCCAGTCCAAGACTCCTGAGCTGCGCTTCTGGGACTGCTTCCCGGACGAGCGCCAGGGCATCTCGGCCGGATGGGGCGACCAGTACCACCACGCGACGGAGGGTCAGGAGCTGGAGATCACCGGGGCGCCGCCCGGGATCTACTACCTCGTGAGCACCTCGAACCCCGACAAGGCGTTCCTCGAGACCGACTACGGCAACAACACGGCGTGGACGAGCTTCCGCGTGTCGCGCGACTCGAAGGGCAACGCGAAGATCAGCGAGGTGGCGTCCGCTCCGTGCGCGGGCAAGCTCTGCGGGGTGCAGATCCCGAACCGCTGAGCGCCGCCGTCCTCTAGGTTCCCCGCCGTGCTGATCACGGTGGAGGGGATCGACGGGGCGGGCAAGAGCACGCTGGTGGCCGGGCTCGCGGACGCGCTGCGCGACCGCGACCCGGTCGTCCTGCGCGAGCCCGGCGGGGTCGAGCTCTCCGAGCGCCTGCGCGCGCTCGTCAAGGACCCGGCGCTGACCGTCGGCGCCCGCGCGGAGGCGCTGATCTACGCGGCCGCGCGCGCCCAGCTCGTCGAGGAGCGGCTGCGGCCGCTGCTCGAGGCGGGGCGGCTCGTGCTGCTCGACCGCTTCGTCGACTCCTCGCTCGCCTATCAGGGCGCCGCGCGCGGGCTGGGCGTCGACGCCGTGCGCGCGCTCAACGCGTTCGGGACCGGCGGCGTCGTGCCCGACCGCACGCTGCTGCTGCGGATCGATCCGGCCGCCGGGCTGGCGCGCGTGGGCGGGCGCGGCGAGGACCAGGACCGCATCGAGGCCGAGCGCGAGGCGTTCTGGCTCGCATGCGCGCGTCGCCTACGACGAGCTCGCCGCGGCCGAGCCCGAGCGCTGGGCCGTGATCGACGCCTCCCGGCCGGCCGAGCGGGTGCTCGCCGACGCGCTCGCTCAGCTCGCGCTGTAGCCCTCGGGACGCGCCTGCCGCCAGGCCCACGCGTCGGCGATCATCGTCTCGAGGTCCTTCTCGGGCTCCCAGCCGAGCTCGGCGCGGATCTTCTCCGAGGAGGCGACGAGCTGGGCGGGGTCGCCGGGCCGGCGCGGCTCCTCCATGACGGGGATCTCGCGGCCGGTGACCTTGCGCGCGGCCTCGATCACCTGGCGCACGGAGAAGCCGAGGCCGTTGCCGAGGTTGTAGATCGTGTGCTCGCCCGGGCGAATCGCGTCCATCGCGAGCAGGTGCGCGCGGCCGAGGTCCTCGACGTGGATGTAGTCGCGCACCGCGGTCCCGTCCGGCGTCGGGTAGTCCGTGCCGAACACGGAGACGTGCTCGCGCGTGCCGGCGGCGGCCTGCAGCACGAGCGGGATCAGGTGGGTCTCGGGGTAGTGGTCCTCCCCGAGCTCGCCGCTGGCGCCCGCGACGTTGAAGTAGCGCAGCGAGATCGCGCCGAGCCCGTGCGCGCGGCACTCGTCGCCGATCATGCGGTCGACGGCGAGCTTGGAGTTGCCGTAGGAGTTGACGGGCTCGGTCCGCAGCGTCTCGGGCATCGGGACCTGCTCGGGCTCGCCGTAGGTCGCGCACGTGGAGGAGAACACGAGCCGCTTGACGCCGTGCTCGCGCATCGCGTCGAGCAGGTTCAGCGTGCCGACGAAGTTGCCGCGGTGGTAGCGCTCGGGGAACTCCACCGACTCGGCGACGAGCGCGAGGGCGGCGAAGTGCAGCACGCCGTCGAAGCCCTCCGCGAGCGCGTCGCGCGTGCCGTCGGCGTCGGCCAGGCCGACCTCCGCGAAGCGGGCGCCGGAGGGGACCGCCGCGCGGTGCCCGCGCGAGAGGTCGTCGAGCACGACCACCTCGTGGCCGCGCTCGAGCAGCTGGTTGGCGACGACGGACCCGATGTAGCCCGCGCCGCCCGTGACGAGCAGCTTCATGGAGCGGCAGTTCTAGCAGCGCGCCGCGGCTGCGGGGCGCGCGTGCGCGCGACCACGAGCGCGGCGCGCGCGAGCGCCCGCGGAGACAGCAGCGTGTGCGGGCGGACCTCGCGGCCGGCGAAGTCCGCGATCCGCCGCGCGGTGACGGGATCGTGCACCGCCGCCGCGAAGAGCAGCCGCTGCGGCGGCGCCATCGGGCGCCCGCGGGCGGCGTCCGCGGCCATCAGCGAGTGGCCCAGGAGCTCGCGGCGGTGACGGCGGCGGTAGGCACGCAACGCGCCGGGCAGCGCGCGCTCCCCGTGCAGGGCGGGCGAGACCGCCTGCGCCAGCCACTCCGCCGACTGGACCGCCCAGCCGCAGCCGACGGCGCCGACCGGGTCGGCGGCGAGCGCGGCGTCGCCGGCGAGCGCGAGCGCATGGCCGGTGGGCCGCCGCCACTCGTTCGTGAGGTCGAGCTTGCCGACGAGCGGCCCCGCGAGCCGCGACTCGGCGATCGGCGGCGCGTCCGGCAGCGCGCCGACGAACGCTCGCAGCTCGCCCTCGATGTCGCCCTTGAACGCCTTCGCGCGCTCCGTCCCGGGGAACGCCACGTAGAGCATCAGGCCGCCGTCGGTCGGCGTGGCGATGCCGATGTCGCGACCGAGGAACCAGATGTGCACGCTCGCGCCCGTGCCGAGCGGGGGACCCTCGAAGTAGCCCCAGTAGGCGAAGCGGGCGTTGGCGCTCGTGCGCGTCCGCACGCCCGCGAGGGAGGCGGTGCGCGATCCGCGGCCGTCGGCGCCGACGAGCAGCCGCGTGGTGAGCGCGGGGCCGCGGGAGAGCTCGACGCGGCGGCCGTCGGCGGCCGGCGCGGTGCCGGTGAGCGCATGGCCGAGCATCAGCTCCACCCCCGGCGTCTCGGCCGCGCGGCGGCGCAGCAGCGGGTCGAGCTTCTCGCGCCGGATGCTCAGGGACGGACGCCGCTCGGCGCTCTCCGGCTCCCCGAACCAGCCGTACGGCGACCACACTCGCGCGTGCCCGCGCACGGCGCCCGCCGCCTCGAGCTCCTCCAGCACGCCGAGCCGCTCGAGCGCGGGGACGGCGCTCGACTGGACGAAGTGGCCGCAGACGCGCTTGTAAGCCGCCGGGTCCGGGCGCTTGTCGACCAGCGCGACGCGGTGTCCGGCCCGGCCGAGGTGGATCGCGGTGGCGCAGCCGGCGAGCGAGGCGCCGACGACGACCGCATCGAAGTCCGGCATGACGCGACCTCGTTAGTCCGATCTGTACGGTACATGATGTACCGTACGCTTCGCGATGGGCGAGCGCAAGGGCGAGATCCGGCTGACGTCGACCTCCTACGTGGTGCTCGGGATGCTCGAGTGGCTCGGGCCGAGCACGCCGTACCGGCTCAAGCGCGTGCTCGCGGATTCCGTCCAGGACTTCTTCCCCGTGCCGCACGCGAGCTTCTACGCCGAGCCCGCGCGGCTGGCCGCGGCGGGCTACCTCGACGAGCGGGTCGAGCGCGGGGGCCGGCGCCGGCGCACGTTCGCGCTCACCGGGCGCGGGCGGGAGGCGCTGCACGCGTGGCTGGAGGAGCCCGAGACGCGCTTCGGCGAGTTCCGCTTCCCGGGCATCCTGAAGATCTTCTTCGGCGCCGACCCCGCCGACTTCGCGGACGCGCAGGCACGCCACCACGGCGAGCTGGCGGAGGGCTTCGAGGCGGTCCGCGCGGCGGCCCGCCGCGGCGAGCTGGAGCTGACGGGAGGGCGGCGGGCGGTGCTCGAGACCGGGATCGAGCTCCATCGCTGGTGGGAGGCGCGCTGGCGAGAGCTCGAAAGCACGACGCTTCTAAAATGAAGAGGGCATGCGCGCCCGCCTGACAGGGGTCGCGACGGCCCTCGCGCTGGCGACGCTCGCCGCGCCCGCCGCGTCGCAGGATCCGTCGACGCCGACCCCGTCCCCGACCGCGACGCCGACCCCGTCGGCGACGCCGACCCCTTCGCCGACTCCGACGCCGGAGGAGCAGGAGCGGGCGACGCGACGGCGCGACCGCAAGGCGAAGACCGTGCGCCGGATCTACCGCGACTTCGAGCGCGACGGGCGGATCGACGACTGCGACCACACGGAGCGCTCGCTCAAGCGGGCGCGGCGCTCGATCGAGGACTCCTACAACGAGGACTTCCCCGACTTCCGGGACGCGCTGACGGCGGCGATCGAGCGCCACAACGCGGGCCGCTGCGAGGAGCAGCAGCAGGAGCTCGAGGACCGCAACAGCGACCCCACGCCGACCGCGACGCCCGCGCCGGGCGGCGGTGGCGGCGGGTCCACGCCGGCGCCCGCGCCCGCGCCGGTCCCCGCGCCGCCGCCTCCCTCGACCAGCCCCGACTCGGGCGCGCTGCCGGACTTCGGCTCGGGCGGAGGGTCCGGCTCGGGCGGCGACGACGAGCCGATCGACCCGCTCCCGGAGGCCCCGGGCGAGGACGCGATCCCGGAGGGCACGCCGTCGGCGACGCCGGGCGCCTCGCCGACCCCCACCCCGCCGCCGAAGCTGATCGTCACGCGCGCGGCCGCGAGCCCGAACATGTTCGTGCCGGGCGCGCTGCTCGCAGTCGCGCTGATCGGGCTGCTGATCGCCGCGCTGACCGCGCTCATGTCGAAGCGCTCGGAGCGGCTGGCCGGCGTCGGCCACGCGTGGCGCGAGGCCGCCTGGCGCACGTCTGGCGCATGGAGCGACTTCGGCGACTGGCTGCGCTCGCGACGTTAAGCCGGAAGCAGCGGGGAGAGCGCTCCGTTCCGTCCGCCCCGGGGCGGAGCATGTCGAACCCGCCACACAGTCTTTTCGAGCCGCCGGAGGGCGGCATCATTAGGAGGCAGCACCATGGAGCAGACGTCGCACACGACCATCGAGAGCACACCGCGCAAGTCCGGTGAGGCACTGTCCGTGCGGCGGCTGTTCACGAAGCCGGGGGTCCACCCCTTCGACGAGATCGAGTGGGAGATCCGCGACGCGCGGATCGGCCACGGCGATCGTGTCGCGTTCGAGCAGAAGGGCGTCGAGTTCCCGAAGAGCTGGTCGCAGAACTCGACCAACATCGTCGCCCAGAAGTACTTCCGCGGGCAGCTGGACTCGCCGACGCGCGAGCGCTCGGTCAAGCAGATGGTCGGGCGCGTCGCGGGGACGATCTCCGACTGGGGCCGCGAGCGCGGCTACTTCGCGTCCGTCGAGGACGGCGACACCTTCGAGGCGGAGCTGACCTACATCCTGCTCAACCAGCTCGCGGCGTTCAACTCGCCCGTCTGGTTCAACGTCGGCTTCGAGGAGCAGCCGCAGTGCTCGGCCTGCTTCATCCTCTCCGTCGAGGACGAGATGGAGTCGATCCTCGACTGGAACACGCGCGAGGGGCGGATCTTCCGCGGCGGCTCCGGCTCGGGCATCAACCTCTCCAAGATCCGCGGCTCGATGGAGCCGCTGGCCAAGGGCGGCACCGCCTCCGGGCCCGTGAGCTTCATGCGCGGGGCCGACTCCTGGGCCGGCACGATCAAGTCCGGCGGCAAGACGCGCCGCGCGGCGAAGATGGTCGTGCTGGACGTCGACCACCCCGACATCCGCGACTTCATCTGGTGCAAGGCGCGCGAGGAGGACAAGGCCGCCGCGCTGCGCGACGCCGGCTTCGACATGTCGATCGACGGCGACGGCTTCCAGTCGATCCAGTACCAGAACGCCAACAACTCGGTCCGCGTCACGGACGAGTTCATGCACGCGGTCGAGAACGACGAGGACTGGCACCTGATCGCGCGCACGACGGGCGAGCCGGTCGGCGAGCCGGTCTCCGCCCGCGAGCTGATGCGCGAGATCTCCGAGGCCGCGTGGCGCTGCGCCGACCCGGGCGTGCAGTACGACACGACGATCAACCAGTGGCACACGTCGCCGAACTCGGGCCGCATCAACGCGTCCAACCCGTGCTCGGAGTACATGCACGTCGACGACTCGGCCTGCAACCTCGCGTCGCTGAACCTGATGAAGTTCCGCCGCCCGGACGGGTCGTTCGACACGGAGCGCTTCTCGCACGCCGTCGACATCGTCTTCCTGGCGCAGGAGATCGTCGTCGGGCCGTCGAGCTACCCGACGAAGGAGATCGGCGAGAACGCCCGCGCGTTCCGCCAGCTCGGCCTCGGCTACGCCAACCTCGGCGCGTTCCTGATGGCCAACGGCTTCGCCTACGACTCCGACGAGGGTCGCGGCGCGGCGGCGGCGATCACGGCGCTGATGACGGGCCGCGGCTACCTGCAGTCGGCCAAGGTCGCGGCGGCGATCGGCCCGTACGACCGCTACGCCGAGAACCGCGAGGCGCACAACAACGTCATGCGGATGCACCGCGACGCGTCGTACGCGATCCCGGACGGCGCCTGCGTGGACAAGGACCTGCTGGCGGCCTCGCGCGAGACGTGGAACGAGGCGGTCGCGGCCGGCGAGATCTACGGCTACCGCAACGCGCAGGCCACGGTGCTCGCGCCCACGGGCACGATCTCGTTCCTGATGGACTGCGACACGACGGGCATCGAGCCCGACTTCTCGCTGGTCAAGTACAAGGAGCTGGTCGGCGGCGGCACGATGGTGATCGCCAACCGCACGGTGCCGATGGCGCTGCGCACGCTCGGCTACTCGGAGGACCAGGTCGCCCAGATCGAGGCCCACATCACCGAGCACGGCACGATCGTGGACGCGCCGGGCCTGGCCGCCGAGCACCTGCCGGTGTTCGACGTGGCGGTCGGCGAGCGCGCGATCTCGCACGCGGGCCACATCAAGATGATGGGCGCGGTCCAGCCGTTCCTGTCGGGCGCGATCTCCAAGACGGTCAACATGCCGCAGACGGCGACCGTCGAGGACATCGCGGAGGCCTACGTGCAGGCGTGGAAGCTCGGCGTCAAGGCGCTGGCGATCTACCGCGACGGGTCGAAGACCGCGCAGGCGCTGCGCACGGACGCGCAGGACGCGAAGCCCGCCGCCGTGTCCGCGACCGGCGAGGAGCTGTTCACGGCCGAGGAGGTCGAGGCGCGCGTCGCCGCGGCCGTCGAGGCGGCGGTGTCGGACGCGCTGGTGGCCGCCAAGGGCCAGGTCGGCCCGGCGCGCAACAAGATGCCGCGCGAGCGCCAGTCGATCACGCACAAGTTCTCGCTCGGCGGCCACGAGGGCTACATCACGGCCGGCATGTACGAGGACGGCACGGTCGGGGAGATCTTCCTGACCGACATCGGCAAGGAGGGCTCGACCCTCCGCGGCATGATGAACTCGTTCGCGACCGCGATCTCGATCGCGCTCCAGTACGGGGTGCCGCTGGACACGCTCGTGCGCAAGTTCGCCTACATGCGCTTCGAGCCGGAGGGGATCACCACCAACCCGGAGATCCCGTTCGCCAAGTCGATGCCCGACTACATCATGCGCTGGCTCGCGTCGCGCTTCCTGGACGCGGACACGCAGGAGGAGCTCGGCATCCTCACCCCGGCGGTGCGCGCCAAGAAGACCGGCGAGGACCTCACGATCGGCGCCGACGGCGGCGGCTCGCGGCCGGCCAACGGCGGCGCCTCGGCGGCGTCGGTGGCGAAGGCCCCGACAGGCAGCGCCCCGGGCTCGACGTCCCCGGCCCCGCCGGCCGATCCGGCGCCGACTGCGCAGGCCCCGACCTCCGCGATGACGGGCACCCCGCCCGTCGTCCCGGCGCGCCTGATGGGCCTGGACCTCGGCCCGGCCTGCCAGCAGTGCGGCGGGATGATGCAGCGCACGGGCTCGTGCTACACGTGCTCGAGCTGCGGCAACAACACGGGCTGCGGCTGATCCTCTCCCTCGTGTGACTCGATGGGGGCGCCTTGCGGGGCGCCCTTCGTCGTTGTATGGGCGTTTGTGCGGACGGCTCGACGTCACGCGAGCCGCCATCGGACCCTCGGGCAGCTGACCTGGGGCGTACGCCACCCTCGTTGGGTCGTTTGTGGTGGGGGCAGCTATCGGCAGGCGCCTGGGCCATCTGCTCCTTGGGCGTCGCGATCTTCGCCCTTCGGGTCCCGAGTAGCCGTACCGGTCGTCCGCCGGCGACTGTCGGCGGGCCCGGCTCAACGATCGCTGCTTCGCCTAAGGGCTCCCCGCTTCTTGCGTGTCAGAGTGAAGTGATGCTTCGTTCTGTGGCCAAGGCGGTGCTTCCCGAGTCGGTCGCCATGTCGATCGCGCAGAAGATGAACGAGCGGGCGGATCGGCGGCGGGTGATCGATCTGGGTGGTGCTCGTGCGTTGCGTGAGGCTCCGGAGGAGGCGCTGCGCGATCCTGGGGAGCTTGCGGTGGTGCTTGCTCAGGGTGGGCTCAATGACGAGCACCTCGAGCAGTTCCCGGATCATCTGCATCCGTACTGCGGGCAGGGGCTTCGGCTTTGGCAGCTGCCGGATCAGTTCGCTCCGTACCTGATCGAGGTCGCTCGCCGCGGCGTGCGGCGGTACCTGGAGATCGGCGTGCGCCATGGCGGCAGCTTCACGGCGACGGTCGAGTACCTGGCCCGCATGGGTGAGCTCGAGGAGGCCGTCGCGGTGGACATCGACGCGGTGCCGTCGCTGCTGCCGTATCCGGTCGAGCAGCCGTCGGTGCGGCTGATGCAGGCCGACACGATGACCGACGCCTTCGCCGCCTGGGTGCAGCGCCACCCCGGCTTCGACCTCGCGTTCATCGACGGCCTGCACAGCTACGAGGGCTGCCGTCACGACTTCGAGACGCTGCGGCCGAAGGCCCGGATGATCGCGCTGCACGACATCACGAACCACATCGAGCCGGAGGTCGGCCGGGTGTGGGTCGACCTCCGGCGCGAGTACGCGGACGAGTACGACTTCCTCGAGTTCACGGCGCAGTACGGCCTCAACGGCGCGCCGCCGAACATGGGCATCGGGCTCGCCGTCCGGCGCTAGCGGCCGGCTCCCAGCGCCGCGTCGAAGAAGCCGACCACGCGCCGCTCGTACTCGCGGGGGCGGGCGTCGATGCCGCCCATGTGGCGAGCCTCGGGGATCTCCCAGAGGGTGGCCCCGGCCGCCCTCGCGTAGCCGCGGTTGAGCGTCTCGCCGTTGCGGGAGTTGGGCGCGGCGATCAGCAGCAGCGGCTCGTCGACCTTCGCGGCGAGGTCCTGCAGGTCGGCCGGCGGGGCGTGGTCGCCCGAGATCGCGGTCGCGACCGTGCGGGCGCCCGACATCGCGGCCCCGATCGTCCACTTCTCGATCAAGGGGTGGTCGTGGTGCATGTCCTCGGCGATGCTGCGCGCCCCCGCGCCGTCGGAGACGACGGCGGCGAGGTCGTCGGTCTCGGCCGCGGTCTCGATCAGCAGCTCGCCGCCGACGGAGAGGCCGATCGCGCCGATCCGGCCCGGGTCCACGTCGGCGCGGCGCTCGAGGTAGGCGGCCGCGGCCCGGACGTCGGCGTCGCCGCCCCAGCCCCAGGAGTTCGGCCGGCCCTCGCTGGCCCCCTCGCCGCGGCGGTCGAACAGCAGCACGCCGTAGCCGTGGCGGGCGAGCATGCGCGCGTGCTCCTGCGACTTCTTGCGCCCGGGGAAGGAGATGACCGCGGCGCCGTTGCGCGAGGGGATGTACCAGCCCTCGAGCTCGAGGCCGTCGGCGGTGGTGAAGCGGACGTCCTCGTGCGCGACGCCGAGACGGTCGGGCGGGACGACGGCGCGGGCGACCCGCGTCGTGACGTGGCCGTAGCCGAGCGAGCCGACGACCAGCATCCCGAGCACCGCGCCGAAGGCGACGAGGCCGCGGCGCGCGTAACGCCGGCGGCGCGTCCCGTCCGTGCGGCGGCTGCGCCAGAGGGTGGCGGCGCCGAGGCCGATCAGCAGGACGCCCGCGGGCAGGCACAGCAGGCCGGTGAAGTCGTCGCCGGTGGGCCCGACCTCACGGGCGTAGTAGAAGCCCTCGACGCCGGCGGCGATCCCGAGGACGCCGGCCGTCGCGGCGAGCGCGGCCCGCGCTCCGCCGCGCAGGCGTGGATACGCCCACGCCGCGAGGGCCAGCAGCGCGAGCGGGACGAGCCCGCTGAGGAGGTGGTCGACGGCCGAGGTGCCGGGCTCGGGCTGGAGGAAGTTGTCGTCGAGGACGTGGAGCGCGATCAGCGCGATGGGGATGAGGAAGACCATGCCGCCAAGCGTCCAGGCACGCGGGCCCGGCGACGATGCGCCCTCCCGGCGTCAGGCGGTACCGCTGGAGGGCCTCGCGGGGGTGGGGCTCGCCGTACCGTCGCCGCACGGCAGCTCGGCGCGCAGCACCGTCCCGCCGCCGGGTGGGCTCGACACGCGCAGCGCGCCGCCGACCGCCTCCACGCGGTCGGTGAGCCCGCGCAGGCCCGAGCCGCGGGAGCGGTCCGCGCCGCCGACGCCGTCGTCGGCGACCTCGAGCACCGCGAGGTCGCCCTGCCGCGAGAGCCGGATCGTGGCGCCCGACGCCCGCGCGTACTTGCCGACGTTGGCGAGCCCCTCGCAGGCGACGAAGTACGCGGCGAGCTCCACCTGCCGAGGGAGCCGCCCCTCGATCTCGACGAGCAGCCGCACGGGCGTGCGCGAGCGCCCCGCGAGCGACTCGAGCGCCGTGTCGAGGCCGTGCTCGAGCACCGCGGGGTGGATGCCGCGGGCCAGCTCGCGCAGCTCCTCGAGCGAAGCGCTCACCTCCTGGCGCGCGGCGGCCACGAGCGTCGCGGCGGTCTCCGGATCGTCCTTGATGCGGTCCTCGGTCATCCGCAGCGCGATCGCGAGCGAGACCAGGCGCTGCTGCGCGCCGTCGTGCAGGTCGCGCTCGATCTGGCGGCGCGCCTCGTCGCCGGCCTCGACGAGCCGCGCCCGCGAGCTGGCGAGCTCCTCCACGCGCGAGTGCAGCTCCTGCTGGAGCCGGCCGCGCTCCAGCGCGACGTCGACCGTCGCGCAGACCACCTCGAGCAGCTCGGGGTCGTATGTGAGCGCGCCGTCGTGGATGAGCGCCGCCACGCGCGTGCCGTCATGCTCGACCGGCGTGGCGACCCAGCCCGAGTCCGCGGCCGGGAGCTCGGCGGGCTTGCCCTCGCCGTCGACGTAGGTCTCGAAGCCCGGCAGCCAGTAGACGAGCCGCAGCGACGGGTCGTGGAGGGTCGTCGCCAGCAGCTCGCCGAGCCGGGACGCATCCGGGGCCTGCTGGAGCGCGACCACCAGGTCCGCCACGCCGGCTCGCGCCATCTGCTCGCGCAGGATGCCGAGCAGGAACGCGAGCGGCACGGACACGAGGACGAGCGCGGTGATCTCCTGCGTGGGACGCATGAACTCGCCCGTGAACAGCCGGTAGTAGGCCTGCGCGACGAGCACGAGGATCGCGACGGCGCCGGCGAGCATCGGCAGCAGCAGCCGGCGCAGGGCCGGCGCGGCACGCAGCCAGCGCGCCAGGGCGACGAGCCCGACCGCCAGCCCGACCGTGCTGTTGAAGGTCCGCTGGACGGTGTCGATCGCGTCCGCGGCGCCCGGCTCGGACCACAGCATGATCACGTTCTCGCGCCCGTCCGGGAACGGCAGGAAGAGCAGCCAGACGACCTGCCACACGACCGTGCCGAACGCCCAGGCCGCGATCAGGCCGCGGTCGAGCGGCTTCGAGAGCCGCCCGCTCGGGAAGCTCAGCACGAGCGCGCCGAACGGCGCGATCCACGCGTTCGCGATCGCCTCGGCGAGCGTGTAGGCCAGCGGCCGATCGATCTCGGCGAGCAGCTGCGTGCCCAGGTACAGGAAGCCGGTCAGCGTCATCAGCGCGCCGGTGCGGCTGTCGGGGCGCCGCTGCCAGGCGATCAGGCCGCAGGCGATGAACGAGCCGCCGACCGCGCGGTTGACGAACGCCGCCCACGTGACGGGCTCGGGCCCGTCGTAGAGCAGCACGAACCCGAGCAGCACGGCGGCGGCGCCGAGCGGCCACATGATCGCGAGCAGCCGGTGCAGCGGCCTCATCGGGCCGATCCTCTCACCGGCGGCGGCCGGGCGACAAGTACGCCAGGACGGCCCGGACGCGGCGGTTGGCATCGTCGTCCTCGCCGATCCCGAGCTTCGCGAAGACCGAGCGCGCGTGCTTCTGCACGGCGCTCTCGGTGATGACGAGGCGCTCGCCGATGGCTCGGTTGGACAGGCCCTCGGCGATCAGCGCCAGCACCTCGCGTTCGCGTGCGGACAGCGTGTCGAGCGGCCCGGCCTCGCGGTCGGCGGCCAGCAGCCGCTCGAAGACCCGCGGGTCGAGCGCCGAGCCCCCGGCGGCGACCCGCCGCAACGTGCCGGCGAAGTCCTCGACCTCGCTCACGCGGTCCTTGAGCAGGTAGCCGAGGCCCTGCGGCGTCTCCGGCCAGCAGGCGCATCGCGACGCCGGCGTCGACGTGCTGGGAGAGGATCAGGACCCCGATGCGCGCGTGCCGCGCGCGGATCGCGTGCGCCGCCCGCAGGCCCTCGTCGGTGAACGTCGGCGGCATGCGGATGTCGACGACGGCGACGTCCGGCCGGTGCTCGTCGACGAGCGCGACCAGCTCGTCCCCGGTCGCCGCCTCGGCCACGACGTCGAAGCCGGCGCGCCGCAGCAGCGACGCGATCCCCTCGCGCACCAGCAGGCTGTCGTCGGCGATCGCGACGCGCAGGTCAGCGGACAGGCTCGAACTCCATCGCCGTGAAGTTCACCGTCATCGAGACGATCTGGCCGCCCTCGGGATCGTCGCTGAACGTCATCGAGGCGATCACGATCTCCTTGAGCGGGAGCTTCATGCTCGTCGAGGAGTAGAAGCCCTCGGGGATCGGCTTGCCGTCGAGCATCGCCTTCTGGATCGCCGCGACGGCCGGGTTGTTCACGAAGCTCACGTGGAGGTCGTGGATGTTGCCGTCGCGGTCCGGCTGCCCGAGGCTCGCCGAGTCGAGCGGGATGACCCCGATCACGTCGCCGAGACCGAGCGTGCTGGTCGCCGCCCGCTCCTTCTTGGGCTTCGCGCCGCTGTCGGCCGGCGCGGGCTGCCGGGCCAGCAGGGCGGTCACGGCGCGGTTGCCGGCGGCGTGCTGGAGCCCGAGCACGGCGGCCTCGGCGGGCAGCGGCTCCGCCTCCCGCGTTCCGGTCGGCTCTCTCCGGGGCGGCTCAGGCTCGAACCGGCGCACGAGCCGAGCCTACGCCCACGCTCTCCGACCGTCGAGTCCGGAGTTGTTCGGCCTGAGGCTGAACAACTCCCGGCTCGGCGCGCCGGTTCAGGTTGCGCGGCGGCGCATCGACCACATCTGGCTCGCCCGCTCGAGCTCGAGCGCGGCGTGCCACGGGAGCGCGGGCGGGCCGCCGACGGTGCGCAGGCTGGCGGCGGTGCGGCGGGCGAGCTCCGGGTCCTTGGCGGGGACGGCCGCGAGCTCCAGGGCGGCGGCGTCGACCTCCGCGTCGGGCACGGCGGCCCAGGCGAGCCCGCGCTCGACGGCCTGCGCGCCCGTGAGCCGCTCGCCGAACAGCGTCAGCGCCGCGGCGGTCTCGCGCGAGCCGAGCCGGCCGAGCAGCGCGGTGTGGCCGCCGCCCGGGTGCAGGCCGATCGGGATGAAGCCCGACAGCAGCTTCGCGTCCTCGGCCACCACGCGCAGGTCGGTCGCGAGCGCCAGGTTGAGGCCGGCGCCGAGCGCGCCGCCGCGGATCGCCGCGACCGTCGGAGGCTCGAGCTCCCCGACGCGCGCGAAGCTGCGGTAGATCGCCGTCATGCCGCGGAAGCGCTCGTCCTCGGCGGGGTCGCGGCCGGCCTCGGCGAGCGTCGCGCGGTCGCCGCCCGCGCAGAAGTACCCGCCCTCGCCGCGCACCACCACCGCGCCGACGGTCCGGTCGGCGTCGATCTCCTCGCACGCCGCCGTCAGCGCCTCGGCCATCGCGACCGTCAGCGCGTTGCGCCGCTCCGGCGCGTTCAGCGTCAGGACCGCGACCCCGTCCTCGCGGCGCTCCAGCTCGATCTCCGGCATGGCGCGCCACCCTAACGTCGCGGGGCCGACTAGGATCTCCGCCAATGGAATTCCTGCTGCTCTGCCTCGTCTCGGTCCTCTTCGTCTTCACCGCCGGCGCGTACTTCGCCGGCCGCGGCTGAGCCACCCGCCCCGCGCGCGGTGCCGTCCGCGCCGCGCAGGACCATTGAGCAGTGCGGCGCACGAGACCCCACGCCTTCTTCTGGCTGCTCGCGGGCGCCTTGGCGATCGCGATCGTCGCCGCCGCGGTCGCGCCTGACCGGGCGCCCGCGCTCGCCCTCTACTGGAACCCCATCTACCGCGCGGAGGTCGCGCTGGTCGTGCTCGCGCTCGTGTACCTGCTCGGGACCGCCGGCTGGATGGCCTGGCACGGGCAGGCGTTCCGGCGGATCGAGCTGCCCGGCGGCGCGGCGCTGGAGCGGGACACCGCGGAACTGGACGCCGCCACGAGCGAGATCGACAGCTACCGCGAGTTCATGACGGAGCGGGTCGACGCCCTCGCGGAATCGCTCGACGAGGTGATCGACCGCGTGGACGAGCTCGCGGGCGGTTCAGATCCCCCGGATCCAGGGGTACCATGATCTCTATGGCAAGCGCCGCTCAGCATGACCCCCTCGCCTCCGCTCGGGCCCATCTGGCGCGATCGAAGGCGCTGCGCGAGAAGACGGAGTACCACGGGAAGGCCATCGTCGAGCACCTGCGCCGCTACGCGGAGCAGCAGCGCGAAGCCGCGCGCCGCGGCCGGTAGCGCCTAGTCCAGCTCGACGCGCATCGCGGCGGCCAGGCCGCCGCCGAGCGTGTGCAGCTCCGTGCCGAAGCGGACCGTGAGCGGGCCGCCGAACGGCTGGCGGTCGACGACCTCGAGCGCGTCGCCGAGCCGGACGCCGCGCTCGTCGAGGTAGCGGAGCATCTCCGGGTCCGAGTCCGAGACGCGGACGAAGCGGCCGGTCGCGCCCGTCTCCAGCGACTCGAGCGCGCGGGCGTCGCCCTCGTCGATCTCGAGGTCCACGTTCGGGATCGGGTCGCCGTGCGGGTCGTGCGTCGGCTCGCCGAGCTTGGCGGCGATGCGCGCCTCGAGGTCCTCGGAGATGACGTGCTCGAGCGCCTCGGCCTCCTGGTGGACGCGATCCCAGGGCACGCCCAGGTGCTCGGCGAGATAGAGCTCGAGCAGCCGGTGGTGGCGCAGCACCTCCAGGGCGACTCGCTCGCCGGCCGGCGTGAGCAGCACGCCGCGGTAGGGCACGTGCTCGACCAGGTCGCGCTCGGCGAGCTTCTTGAGCATCGCCGAGACGGAGGCCGGGGTCACGTGGAGCCGCTCCGCGAGGTCGTTGGTCGCCACGGGCTGGCCCTCGGCGCGGCGCTGCAGGGCGTAGATCGCCTTCGCGTAGTCCTGGATCGCCTCGGTCGGGCGTGCGCCCTGCGCAGCGGCCATCAGACGCTCACCAACAGCCCGGTCGCGAACATCGTCGCCATGCCCAGCAGGATGCCGGACACGGCGGCCGGGTGCAGCAACCGGCCCTCGCCGTCGCGCACGGTCGGCGCCAGCTGCACGATCACCTGGACGATCGCGCCGGCCCCGAAGCCGAACAGGAACGCGGCCAGGCTCGAGTTGAACGCGGCGGCCCCGATCCACGCGCCGAGCACCGCGGGCATGCCGGCCACGAGCCCGAGCGTCGCCAGCAGCCCCAGCGAGGGCTGCGCGCGCGCGACCGGCGCGACGATCGCGAGGCCCTCCGTGGTGTTGTGCAGCGCGAACCCGATCACGAGGAAGGCGCCGAGGGCGAGCGCGCCGGCCGAGTAGGCCGCGCCGATCGCCACGCCCTCGCCGAGGTTGTGCAGGCCGATGCCCACGGCCACGAGCAGCGCCAGCGTCGTGCCGGAGGCGCCGCCCGCCTCCGCCGAGCGCCGGCGCGCGGTCAGCCACGCCGACACCCCGGTCAGCGCCAGGTAGGCGACGGCCGCGCCGATCAGCACGAGCGCCGCGCCGCCGAACGCCTGCGAGCCCTCGCCGGCCAGCTCGAAGCCCTCGAGCGTCGCGTCGACCGCGAGGAACGCGAGCAGGCCGATCGTCAGCGCCATCACCAGCCGCAGCCAGCCCGGCGGGATCCGCCTGATCCACGGCAGCCACAGCATCCCGAGCGCGATCGGGATCACGCCGACGTAGATCCCGAGCAGCGCGAGCAGCCCGAAGAACGACGCGTCGGTGCTCGGGGTCTCCACCGCGGCCGGGATCTCGTGCGTGATCGTCCCGCCCGCCGAGGTCAGCAGCGCCACCTCGTAGGCCTCGCCCTCCACCCACGGCTGCTGCAGCCGCACGCGCGTGGACTCGAGCCGCCCGATCGGATCGTCGGCCCCGGAGAACTGCACGAACGCGTCATTGACGACCGCCTGCGCGACGGTCACCGCGTCGGGTCCGTCGTTGCGCAGCGTCAGCTCGATCACGCCGGGCGAGAGCACCGTGCGCTCGACCACCAGCTCCTCCGCCGGCGGCCCGCGGCGCTCGCCGAGACCGGGCCCGCCGAGCGCCGCGAACAGGCCGAACGCGAGCGCGATCAGCACGAGCGGGACGAGCCCCAGCAGCCAGGCGGGCGCGGCCGACACGCGGGAGCCGAGCGCCGTCATCGCACGTCGAAGAAGCCCTGCCAGCCGAGCTCGGTGAACTCGGACTGGTGCGCGTGGAACATGAACGGGCCCGGCGTCGGGAACCGCCACTCCGCGATCCCGCGCTGGCCCTGGCAGAGCATCACGGTGTCGGTGAGCTCTGCGGCGGTGCGCGACGTGCCCGTCGGATACCAGTCGAACAGGTTGCCGTGCAGGTGCAGCGAGTTGATCAGGTCGTACTCGAGCACGTTGACCACGTAGAGGCGGATCAGCTCGCCGCGCGGGACCTCGATCGGCCGGTTCATGTAGGCGAACGGGATCGTGTTGGCGGCGTAGACCTCGTTCGCGCGGTCGAAGTTCGTGTCGAACCCGTTCATGACCATCACGAGCTCCTCGGCGTCCTCGCGCCCGTCCTTCGGGTCCACGATGAAGGCGCCGTAGAGCCCCTTGGCGATGTGCTCGGCCAGCGGCCGCACGTGGCAGTGGTAGAGGTGCAGGCCGGCGGGCAGGGCCTCGAACTCGTAGACCGTCTTGCCGCCGCGGCCGATCTGCCCGGCGCCCTGGCCCGGCACGCCGTCCATGTCGGACGGGTGGATGCCGTGGAAGTGGATCGTGTGCGGGTGCTCGGAGGCGTTGGCGAACGTGATCCGCAGCCGCTCGCCCTCGCGACAGCGCAGCGTCGGGCCGGGGATGCGGCCGTTGTAGGTCCAGGCCGCGAAGCGCACGCCCGGCGCGACCTCGATCTCGCGGTCGAGCCCGACGAGCTCCCACTCGCGCACGACCTGGCCGGAAGCGGTGCGGGTCGTACGGCCCCAGTCGAAGTCGCGCAGGATCTCGTGCGGGTCGAAGCCGTTGGCCGCGTGGTCGACCGTCCTGCCGTCGCGGAAGTCGGCGTGCCCCGTGCCCTCGTGGCCGGCGTGGATGACGCCGTTCTCGGCGCCGTGATGGGCATGCTGGCCGGCCGCGGTCCCGGCGCGCGAGGCGATCAGGGCAGCGCCCCCGAGACCCCCCGCCGCGATCAACCCTCGTCGGGTGAGCTCTGCCACACCCGAGATTGTGACACAACTAAACCTTCTCTGCCGGGTAGGTGGCGGTCATGGACGAAAAGGACAAGGGCGAGTGGGCCGAGACGGCGGACGAGGGCGTCGTCCCGGACGACCTCGGCGGCGACGAGGGCGACAGCGCCGTGCTCGGGCGCACGACCGGCTCGGACGAGCCGGCGACCGAGGCGGGGGTCGACCGCAGCGGCGGCGACGAGGCCGACGCGACCTCCGACGGCGGCTCCGAGCCCCCTGAGGACGCCGAGCCGGACCTCAAGGACGCGGGCGCTGCGCAGCGCCGCGACGCGCGCCAGGGCTCCTAGTCGCCGGTCACCGCGACGTTGACGGTCCGGCAGCGCCCGCAGCGCACCCGGACCTTCTTGGTCATGTGCGCCGCGTCCATCGACTCGGCGAGCACGTTGCCGCACGTCACGCAGACGTAGTCGTCCGCGCCGTTGCCGCGGAACGCGGGGCGGTCCGGGTCCTCCTGGATCGCCGTGCCCGCGGCGAAGGGCACCTCGCCCTCCCGGATCTCCCGCATCACGACGCGCGCCACGGGTGCGCTCAGATCTGCCCGAGCTTGGTGGTGAAGTCGGTGATCAGGCCGTCGAGCACGCCGACCATCACGCCCTCCCCCATCGACGCGGCCTTGCCGGTGATCTGCGCGTGCGTGTGGATCGAGCCGCCGCCGTCGGAGAGCTGGAAGGTCACGTCCGCGTTGGCGTGCCCGGTCCCGCCCGACTCGCGCGCCTTGACCCGCATCACCGCGCGGTGCGCGTCTGCGTCCTGCTCGACGACCTCGATCGTGCCGACCATCTTCATCGACATCGCGCCCATCTTGAGCAGGATCTGCGCCTTGACCGAGTCGGGGCCGGTCCGCTCGATCACGCTGCCGCCCTCGACGGCCGGGACCACGCGCTCGAGGTCCGTGATCGCCGCGAAGCTCTCGTCGAGGGGCTTCTCGGTCGTGAACGAGTGGTCGAGGTCAACGGCCATCGGCGTCTCTCCTGGGTCGGGACTTCGGGATATATGCTCGCGCGCAGTGGTCGAGCCTGGCACGTACCGATTCGGGCCGAGCAACGCGACGCTCTCCGTGCAGACGCGGCGCGGGGGCGCCGCGGCGAAGGCGGGGCACGACCTGCTGCTGCACGTGACCGAGTGGGAGGGCACGCTCACGATCGGCGACGACGGCGCGCCCGCGGCCGCCGAGCTCGCCGCCGACGCGACGTCGCTGCGCGTGCAGAAGGGCACCGGCGGGATGAAGGCCCTCGACGAGGACGACAAGGCCAACATCCACCAGACGATCGACGACGAGGTGCTCCAGCGCCGCGACATCTCCTTCCGGTCGACGTCCGTGGACGGCGGCTGGGCGGATGGCGAACTGACGCTCGGCGCGCGCACGCGGCCGCTCTCGCTCAAGCTCGAGGTGAGCGACGACGGCGCGGTCAGCGGGACCGCGACCGTGAAGCAGTCCGACTGGGGCATGAAGCCCTACTCCGCGCTGTTCGGGACGCTGAAGGTGCTCGACGAGGTCGAGGTCTCGCTCCGCGGGCACCTCTAGTCGCGGTAGACCGTCTGCGCGTCCAGCCCGCCCTCGACGCCGGGCGGCAGCTCGCCGGTGCCGTGCGCGTACAGCGCGACGTCCTCGAGCGTCTTGTGGTCGCCGCCGGCGGACCATGCGCCGTTGTCCCAGGTGAGCGAGTCGGGCGGCGCGCCGAGCGCCATCCCGGCCAGCAGCCGGCCCTTGTCGCGGATCTTCGCGGTCGCGCTCGAGATCGCCGCGGCGGTGCCGCCGGACGGACTGGAGTTGAACCCGTGGCCGGCTCCGAAGCGGTCGGTGTCGGCGGGGACGACCTTCACGTCGAGCGCCGGGACGCCGAGCTCCTCGCCGACGAGCGCGGCGTAGTCGGGCTCCTTCCCGTCGGCCTCCGTCGTCAGGCTGAGCACCATCTTCCCCGTCGGGTGCACGCGCAGGAAGACGGCACGGTAGGGCTCGTCAGCCACTGGATCCCTCCTTCTCTCGTTCGAGGCGCTGACGCTCCTGGTGGGCCGTCAGCGCGTTGTGCTCCTCCAGGTCGCAGAACGCCGGCTGCGGGCCGCCGAGCGGGTGCGCGGGCACGGCCGGGCGGTCGCAGCCGGGGTAGATGCAGGTCTTCTCCTCAGCCACCGATCGACCACCCCGGCGTGGTCTTCCCGCGGCTCGGGCCGTAGCCGCTCGGCATCGCGACCGAGCTGCCGGGAACCGGGGTCGCGCTCGCCCACGGCTCCGGCTCCTCCTCGGTCGCGCCGGGCGCGGCGACGTCCACCCCGGCGATCGCGTCGGCGACCTCGCCGAGCGCCGCGAAGCTGTGGCCGCTGACGAGCGCGTCGCAGTGCGGCAGCGCCTCGACCATGCCGCCTGCGCGCACCGCGAAGTCCTGCGCGCCGACGCGCGGGTTGACCCACACGATCCGGTGGGCGAGCCGCGCCAGCCGCGCCATCTCGCGCCCGACCAGCGCCGGGTCGCCTCGCTCCCAGCCGTCGGAGACGATCACGACGACGGCGCCGCGCGCCATCCCGCGGCGGCCGTGGCGGTCGTTGAACGCCTTCAGCGCGTCGCCGATCCGGGTGCCGCTCGACCAGTCCGGCGCGGTCGCGGCGGCGCGCTGGATCGCCCGCTCGGGATGGCGGCCGCGCAGGGCGCGGGTGAGGCGCGTCAGCCGCGTCGCGAACGCGAACGTCTCGACCGACGGCCCGCTCGCGGCCGCCGCCGCGAGCAGCTGCAGGTACGCGCGGGCGTAGGGCTCCATCGAGCCGGAGATGTCGCACAGCAGCACGAGGCGGCGGCGCTGGACCCGGCGCCGCCGGCGCGCGAGGTGGATCGGCTCGCCGCCGCTGCGCAGGCCGCCGCGGAGCGTCCGGCGGAGGTCGATCGCGCGGCCGTGGGCGCCGCGCTCGTAGCGGCGGGTGCGCTTCAGCGGCGGGGCGAGCTCGAGCTTCGCCATCAGGCGGTAGAGCTGCGCGAGCTCGCCCGGCTCGAGCGCGTCGAAGGAGCGGCTGGCGAGCCGTTCCTCGTCGCCGGCCACGGCGCGCGGGATCTCGAACTCCTCGCCGGAGTCCTCGCCGTCGCGCGCGCCCGCCGACGATGTCTGCTCCAGCGGCACGACGTCGCGCGAGGCCGCGGCGTCGTGCCCGATCGCAGGATCCGACCCCGCTCCGAACACGGAGCGGAACACGGAGTCGAACGCGGCGACGTGCGCCTGGTCGGAGACGAACACGCCGCGGGCGGTCCAGTAGAGGCGGCGGCGCGTGAGCGGGCGGACGAGGTCCAGCGCGCCGGCGAACGCCGCCGGGCGCTCCGGGGTGACCGGGACGCCCGCGTCGCGCAGGCGGCGGCCGAACGCCGCGGTGACCGCGGGCAGGTCGAGCACGACCGTCTCCACGCCGAAGGCGCTCATGGCCCGACCAGCCGTTCGAGCCCGGCCGCGCGGATCACGTCCTGGTCCTCGTCGTACTTGAGCACCGAGCCGAGCGTGCGCTCCACGGCCGCCTCGTCGAGCCGCTCGACGCCGAGCAGCGCGAGCGCGGCGAGCCAGTCGATCGCCTCCGCGATCCCGGGCGGCTTCTGGACGTCGCTGTCGCGCATGCGCGAGACCGCGTTGGCCACCTGGACCGCGAGCGTCTCGGACGCGCCCTTGACGCGGCGGCGGACGATCTCCACCTCGCGCTCGGGCGAGGGGTAGTCGATCCAGTGGTACAGGCAGCGGCGCTTGACCGCGTCGTGCAGGTCGCGCGTGCGGTTGGAGGTCAGCACGATCGCCGGCGGGTGCGTGGCGGTGATCGTGCCGAGCTCGGGGATCGACACGCGCGCCTCGGCGAGCAGCTCGAGCAGGAACGCCTCGAAGTCGTCGTCGGCGCGGTCGATCTCGTCGATCAGGAGCACCGCGGGCCGCGGGCCGGGGTGCTCGAGCGCCTGCAGCAGCGGCCGCCGGATCAGGTACTCGGAGGAGAACAGGTCCTCCTCGCGCAGCGCGGTCCCGCCCGCCTCGGCGAGCCTGATGCTGAGCAGCTGCCGGGGGTAGTTCCACTCGTACAGGGCCTCCGCGGCGTCGATGCCGTCGTAGCACTGCAGGCGGATCAGCGGCGTGTCCAGCACGGCCGCCAGCGCCCGCGCCGCCTCGGTCTTGCCGACGCCCGCCTCGCCCTCGAGCAGCAGCGGCTGCGGCAGGCGCAGCCCGAGGAACAGCGACGTGGCGAGCCCCTCGTCGACGAGGTAGTCCACCGCCGCCATCCGCCGGGCGAGCGTCTCGACGTCGGGCGCGATCCGCTCGAGCTCGTTCATGCCGCGGTCGCGGCCAGGACCGCCTGGTAGTCCTCGGGCGTGTCGACGTCGAGTGGGATCGGGCCCGGCACGCGCACCTCCGCGACGGCGTCGCCGCCGCGGTCCAGCAGCCGCCACACGCCCTTGTCGCCGTGCAGGTTCGCGAGGTCGCCGAACACGGAGCGCGCGAACGCGATCGGGTGCCCGCGGCCGTCGTCGTAGCGGCAGACCGCCAGCTCGGCGTCGCCGCGGCCGGCGAGCAGCGCCGCGACCGTCTCCGCCGTCACCCCCGGCTGGTCGCCGAGCATCAACACCAGCACCTCGCAGCGGGGGTCCACGGCCGCGAGCGCCGCCGCGATCGAGGACGAGCAGCCCTCGCCGTAGGCGTCGTTGACGACCACCTCCACGCCGCCCAGGTCGACGCTCTCCCGCACGTCGCCGGCGGCGCCGCCGATCGCCACGATCGTCTGGTCGAAGGCGCACTCGCGCGCCACGCCGACCACGTGGCCGAGCAGCGTCCCGCCGCGGTAGGGCAGCGTCTGCTTCGGGCGCCCGAGCCGCTTCGACCCGCCCGCCCCGAGCACCAGCCCGCAGGCGCTAGGCATGCTCGTGCTGCGCCGCGAAGGCCCGCCGGCAGCCCTCCGAGCAGAAGTGGACCGTCGCGCCCTCATGCTCGAGCGAGAGCGTCTCGCCGGTCACGGCGACCGTCATCCCGCAGATCGGATCGACGGCGGTCGTCACGCGCGGGCGGCGGCGCACCTCGATGATCCGGGCGAGGATCGATACGGCGATCTCCTCCGGCGTGCGGGCGCCGATGTCCAGTCCGGCCGGGGTGTCGATGCGGTCCAGCAGCTCGGACGCGACGCCGTCGCTGCGCAGCTCGCCGATCACGCCCTCGCCCCGGCGCCGGCTCGCGACGAGCGCGACGTAGGGCAGACCCGCCTCGAGGCCGATGCGCAGCGCGGGCAGCTCCTCCCGCCCGTGGCCGGCGACGACGAGCGCCAGGTCGCGCGGCCCGGGCTCGAACTCCCCGTCCGTCACGGCGACCATGTCGAGCCCCACCTGCGCGCCGAGCCGCCTCAGCGCCTCGGCGATCGGCAGCTCGCCCTCGACGAGCACGCGCGGCGCGGCGACCACCGGGTCCAGGAACACCTCGATCATCCCGCCCGACAGGCACGGGTTCTGGACCGTGACCACGCCGCGGTCCTCCTCGCCGCCGAAGGGCACGATCCGCAGCAGCATCGCCTCGCCGCTCTCGATCGCCTGCAGCGCGTAGGTGCGGACGCTCTCCTCGGCGCAGTCGCCGCCGACGAAGCCCTCGATCGTCCCGTCGCCCAGCACGAGCGCGGTGTTGCCGACCTTGGCGCTGGTCGGGCGCTGCACCCGCACGACGGTGGCCTGGACGAACGGCTCGCCGCGCTCGGCGAGCTCCTGCGCCCGGCGGATGAGGGCCGCGTCCATCACTGGGGCGGCGCCGCCCTTCCCTGCATCGCGGCCCACACGCGGGCCGGCGTGCACGGCATGTCGATGTGGTCGACCCCGTGGGTCTCGTGCAGCGCGTCGATGACGGCGTTGACGATCGCGGGCGGCGAGCCGACGTTCGGGGACTCGCCGATGCCCTTCGCGCCGAGCGGGTGGTGCGGGCACGGCGTGACCGTCTCGCCGAGCTCGAAGTCCGGGCACTCGAGCGCCGTCGGGATCAGGTAGTCCATGAACGACGAGTTCAGGCAGTTGCCCTCCTCGTCGAAGGAGATCAGCTCCATCAGGGCGATGCCGACGCCCTCGGCGAGCCCGCCGTGGATCTGACCGTCCACGATCATCGGGTTGATCCGCACGCCGCAGTCGTCGACGGCGATGAAGCGGCGCACGGTCACCTGGGCGGTGTCCGGGTCGACGTCGACGACCGCGATGTAGGCGCCGTAGGGGTAGGTGAGGTTCGGCGGGTCGTAGATGACCTGGGCGTCGAGGCCGCCCTCCATCCCCTCGGGCAGCGGCGCGCCGCTGTAGGCGTGCGCGGCGATGTCCTCGATCATCGCGCCCTTCTCCGGGTCGCCCTTCATGTACCAGCGGCCCTTCTCCCAGGCGAGGTCCTCGGGCCGCGCCTCGAGCATCGTCGCCGCGATCTGGCGCGCCTTGTCGCGCACCTTGCGCGAGACGATCGCGACGGCGCCGCCGGACACGGGCGTCGAGCGGCTGCCGTAGGTGCCGAGGCCGTAGGGCGACTTGTCGGTGTCGCCGTGGCGCACCTCGACGTCCTCGGGCGGGATGCCGAGCTCCTCGGCCACGATCTGCGCGAACGTCGTCTCGTGGCCCTGGCCCTGCGTCTGCGCGCTGATCGAGACCACGGCCTTGCCGGACGGGTGTACGCGCAGGTCGGCGCCGTCGTTCATCGCCAGGCCGAGGATGTCCATGTGCTTGCGCGGCCCGGCGCCGACGCCCTCGGTGAAGAACGACACGCCGATCCCCATCAGCTCGCCGCGCGCCCGCTTCTCCGCCTGCTCCTTGCGCAGCTCGTCATAGCCGGCGATCTGCATCGCGACCTTCATCGTCTCCGCGTACTCGCCCGAGTCGTAGGTCCAGCCCGTCGTCGTCTCGTACGGGAACTGCTCCGGGCGGATGAACGAGCCCATGCGCAGCTCGATCGGGTCGACCTTCATCTCCAGCGCGAGCGCGTCGACCATGCGCTCGACGAGATAGACGGCCTCGGTGATGCGGAACGAGCAGCGATAGGCGACGCCGCCCGGCGCCTTGTTGCTGTAGACGGCCTTGACCTTCACGTGCGCGGCGTCGAGGTCGTAGGAGCCGCAGACGATGTGGAAGAAGCCGGCGGGGAACTTCGTCGGCTGCGCGGTCGAGTCGAACGCGCCGTGGTCGGCGATCGCGTCGACCCGCAGGCCGGTGATCTTGCCGTCCTTGGAGCACATCTCCGCGCGCATGATGTAGTCGCGGGCGAAGCCGGTCGACGTCAGGTTGCCCGTGCGGTCCTCGACCCACTTGACCGGCACGCCGGCCACGATCGAGCCGGCGATCGCGCACACGTAGCCGGGATAGACCGGCACCTTGTTGCCGAAGCCGCCGCCGATGTCGTTGCACTTGATCCGGATCATGTGCTCGGCCAGCCCCGCGACGTGCGCGTAGACCGTGCGGTGCGCGTGCGGCGCCTGGTTGCCGTTGTAGATGTCGAGCTGGCCGGTCGCCGGGTTGAAGTCGGCGATGATCCCGCACGTCTCGAGCGGGGCCGGGTGGCAGCGCGGGTAGATGATGTCGCGCGTGACGACCGTGTCGGCCTCCGCGAACGCCTTGTCGGTGGCGGCCTCGTCGCCGGCCTCCCAGGTCGGGCTCGCGAGGTTGTCGCGCTGGCCGGACTTGTCGTCGCGGATCAGCGGCGCGTCGGCGTCGAGCGCCTTGCGGGCGTTGACGACCGCGGGCAGCGGGTCGTACTCGACGTCGATCAGCGCGAGCGCGTCGTTGGCGGAGTACTCGTCGGTCGCGATCACGAACGCGACCTCCTGGCCCTGGAAGCGCACCTTGTCGCCCGCGAGCACGGCCTGCGTGTCGTAGGAGATCGTCGGCATCCACGCCAGGCCGAGGGTCTCGAGGTCCTTGGCCGTGATCACGGCGGCGACGTTCGGATGCGCGAGCGCCTCCGAGGTGTCGATCGAGACGATCCGCGCGTGCGCGTACGGGGAGCGCAGCACCGCGCCGTAGACCATCCCGGGCAGCTTGATGTCGTCGAGGTAGGTGCCCTGGCCGCGGATGAAGCGCGCGTCCTCCTTGCGCTTGAGGCGGCCGAAGCCGATCGGGCGGTCCGCTGCTGGTGCGACGGCCATGGTCACGCCTCCTGGTGCTCGGCGGCCCAGCGGGTCGCTGCGACGATGTTCTTGTAGCCCGTGCAGCGGCAGATGCCGCCGGAGATGGCCACGCGGATCTCGTGCTCGGTCGGGTTCGGGTTCTCGTCGAGCAGCGCGCGCACGGTCATCTGCATCCCCGGGGTGCAGAAGCCGCACTGCAGCGCGTGCAGCTCGTGGAAGCCCTGCTGGACCGGGTCGAGCTTGCCGTCGACCTCCAGCGACTCGACGGTGCGCACCTCGTGGCCGGCGGCCATCGCCGTGAGGATCGTGCAGGACTTGACCGGCTTGCCGTCGAGCAGGACGACGCACGCGCCGCAGTTGGAGGTGTCGCAGCCCCAGTGCGTGCCGGTCAGATCGAGCGTCTCGCGCAGGAAGTGCACGAGCAGCTGGCGCGGCTCGACGTCGTGCGAGACCTGCTCGCCGTTGACGGTCAGCGACACGTTCACGAGCGGGCCTCCTGATTGGTCGCGCGGTCGGCCGCCCGGCGCAGCGCCCGGGTCGCGAGCACGCCGGCGAGATGGCGCTTGTAGTCGACGGGTCCGCGGCCGTCGGCGCTCGGCGAGCAGTCCTCCGAGGCGATCTGCCCCGCCTGGGCGAACAGCTCCTCCGAGGGGGTCTGCCCGCGCAGCAGCTCCTCGGCGCGGGTGAGGTGGATGGTGGTGATGCCGACCGCGCTGAGCGCGATGCCCACGTCGGCGATCGCGCGGTCCTCGATCCACAGCGCCGCCGAGGCGGCCGCGATCGCCCAGTCGCCGGCGCGGCGCTCGACCTTCTCGTGCGCGCTGCCGGCCCCCGGCCGGATCTTCAGCCGCACCTCGGTCAGCAGCTCCCCGTCGTTGACCGCCGTCGTGTACGGGCCGACGTGGAAGTCGGCCATCGCAACCACGCGCTCGCCACCGCCGCCGCGGATCACGACGTCGGCCTTGGCCGCCGCGCAGACCGCCGAGAGGTCCTCGGCCGCGTCGGCCTGGCACAGCGAGCCGCCGATCGTTCCGCGGTTGCGCACGACCGGGTCGGCGATCACCTGCTCGGCGTCGGCGAACAGCGGGAAGTGGCGGGCGAGCAGCTCCGAGCGGAGCAGGTCGACGTGGCGGGTGAGCGCGCCGATCCGGATCTCGCCGTCCTGCTCGCGGATGTAGGCGAGCTCGGCGAGGTCGTTGATGTCGACGAGGTGCTCGGGGCTGGCGAGCCGCAGCTTCATCATCGGCAGCAGGCTGTGGCCACCCGCGATGATCCGCGCCTCCGGGCCGAGCCGCTCGAGCGTCGCGATCACCCCTTCGACGCTGGTCGCTCGCTCGTACTCGAATGGCGCGGGGGTCTGCAACGCGGTCGCTCTTCCTCTCGCGATCAGGAGGGCCTGGCCGGCAGGCGCTTGCGAGGCGCTCCGATGTCCTCGCGGCGCTCGTACTGCTCGGGCGCGCCGGTGCCGATCACCGGCGAGACCGGGAGCTTCTCCGGGGTCTGGTGGCGCACGCTCGGGTACAGCAGCCGCGCCGCGAGGCTGCCGCCCTCGACGTTGCGCAGGACCGCGCCCTTCGGGCTCAGGGCCGCGATCGGGGCCTCGCGCCCGAGGCGCGCCAGCGTCAGCGTGCCCTTCGTGTAGACCTCGCCGATCCGCGGCGCCTTCACGCCGGCGCTCTCCGGGAACGCGCGCAGGCCGGCGGCGGCCGAGCCCGGGTAGAGGCCCTCGATCAGGCCCATCGCGTCGGTCATCCCGGCCTTCTTGACGAGCAGCCCCTCGAGCAGGTCGACGCCCGCGTCGAGCTGCTCGTTGATCGCGAGCACGACGCCGTTGACCGGCGCGCTCTTCTCCACGATCTCGCCGACGCCCTCGATCACCGTGTCGAGGCCGGCGTTGATTCTGCGCAGCGCCACGATCGTCGAGACGAGGAAGTACACGAGCGCGAGCACGATCAGCAGGACCGCGACGAGGAAGACGGCGCCGACCGCGCTCATCGCGCCGGCTCCGCGTCGTCGAGGATCACGTCGAGCGAGCCGCCGTAGTCCGCGAGGCCGGCCACGGTCTGCTCGATCTGCGACTGCGTGGTGAGCAGCAGCGGCACCGCGTCGAGGTCCTTGGAGCCGGCGGCCGCGACCGCCGCGATCCCCTCGACGGAGGGCACGATGCTCCGCGCGGCCTGGAGCACGCCGTTGAGCAGGACCACGACGACCGGCACCACGACGACGAGCAGCACGATCGCGGCGACCCACAGCATCAGCGCGGCCTCCGCTCGGCGACGATCGCGGCCTTGCGCGCGATCCCCGGCAGCGCGCCGAGGATCGTGTCGAACTGCGCGTTGATCGCCTTCACGGCGCCCTCGAGCGGGCGCAGGTGGTTGGACTCGACATCCTCGAGCGCCGTGTGCAGCGTCCCCAGGCCCTGCGAGATCTCCTCCAGCCCGCGCCGGATCAGGATCAGCGCGACGGCCAGCACCGCGATCACGACGACGGCGAGCACCACGGTCAGGACGGTCAGCGTGTCCGTGCTCACGACTGGCCGTATCCGTCGGTGAGCGCGTTCATGTAGCCGTCCTGCACCACGGCCTCGTCCACGATCAGCGCCAGCACCGGCGCGGTCGCCTCGAGCTGCGGGATGTTGGCCGTGTTCGCGCCCACCTTGCCGGCGACGTCCAGCAGGCCCGAGACCGAGCGCCGGATGCGGCCGATGCTCTGGAGCAACAGCACCAGCAGGACCACCACGATCACCGCGGCCACGGCGCCGATCGCAAGCGCGAGCGTCCAGTAGTCGGTGCCGCTCACTTGCCGACCGCCACCTTCCGCAGCGCGCGGGCGGCGTGCAGCACGCGCACGCCGGAGTCGTTGATCTGCCCGATGCCGCCGAGCTCGGCCGTCTGCGCGCGCACGACCTCGACGGCCTCCTCCGCGGTCCTCGCCTGCTTGGCGATCCGCGCCGCGAGCGACACGATGACGAGCAGGATCGCCGCGGCGACGAGGATGACGACGACGCCGAGCACGATCCCCACCGTCCAGCCGGCAGCAGCCATCACCATCGCTGACCGACTCCTCCAACGGTCACCGGCCGAATCTACTTCCGCCGGGGAAAGTTGTCCAGTCACCGACCGTTCCCCCGGGTAGGTCGGTGGGTGACGGGGTATCTCCAGCCCTGGGAGATGCCGGATCCGATCGACCACACCCTCGTGGCGGGGCTGCTGACCTCGCTCTCCGCGCGCACGCACGCCGAGACCGTCGTGCTGACCGCGCGCCTGCGCGAGGCCTGCTGGCCCGGAAGCGACGACAGCACGGACGCGCTCCTCCGGGAGTGGCTGCGCCTCGGCGGGCCCGGCGCCGACGTGCTGAAGACCGTCGGCTGCACCTGCCACACCGGCCGCTGCCGGGTCTGCAACTAGGCGGCTAGGCGGCGAGCGGGCGCGCCTCGCCGAGCCCGAAGGCCTCGGCGATCAGCTCGTACGAGCGCCTGCGGGCGTCGTGGTCGTAGGTGATCGAGACCACGATCACCTCCTCGGCGTGGTAGTCGGCGGCGACCTGCTCGATCTCCGCGCGCACCCGGTCCGGCGTGCCGAGCACGAGCCGGCGGCCGACAGGCCGATCGAGCAGCCCCTCGCCCTTCAGGAAGCGCTCGGCCTTCTCCACGGGCGGCACCGGGATCAGCCGGCCGCGGCGCAGCATCGCCATCGCCATCCGCGACGAGTACGCCAGCCGCTGCGCCTCCTCGTCGGTGTCGGCGGCGATCGCCCACACGGCGACGGTGGCGCGCGGCGTCGGCAGCCGTTCCGACTCGGCGAAGCGCTCCCGGTAGAGCTTCGCGATGTCGACCCCGCCATCGGAGTTGATGAAGTCGGCGAACGCGTAGGGCATGCCGAGGTCGGCGGCCCAGATCGCGCTCTGGGGCGAGGAGCCGAGCAGCCACGTCTCGGGGACCTCGGGCAGGCCCGGGAGCGCGGTGAGCCGCTTCAGCGGGTGGTCGTCGGGGAAGCGGTCCTCGAGGTAGGCCAGCAGCTCCGCGAGCTGGTCGAAGAAGTCGTCGGGCGGCGCTTGGCGGCGGTCGCGCTGGAGCACGTGCGTCGTCACGGGGTCGGTGCCGGAGGCGCGGCCGATGCCGAGGTCGATCCGCCCCGGGAACAGCCCGCTCAGCAGGCTGAAGCTCTCGGCGACCTTGAGCGGGCTGTAGTGCGGGAGCATCACGCCGCCGCTGCCGACCCGGATCCGCTCGGTGGCGGAGGCGATCGGGCCGATCAGGACCTCGGGCGCGGGCCCGGCGAGCATCCCGCCGCCGTGGTGCTCGGCCACCCAGTAGCGGTGGTAGCCCAGGCGGTCGGCGGCGCGGGCGAGATCGAGCGTGTTGCGCAGGGCCTGGGCGCCGGTCGAGCCCTCCGGGATCGGGGACTGGTCGAGCACGCTCAAGCGCATGCGCCCAGGATGGCAGGATGCCCGTATGAGCACTCGCGAGCAGGGCAGCGTCGAGCCGGTCGAGGCCGCTCCACGCGCCATCGACCCCGGCGTGCGGATCGGGCACGTCCACCTGCGCACCGCCGACATCGACCGCGTGAAGGCCTTCTACTGCGGCGTGCTCGGCTTCGACGTCGTCGCCGAGGCGCGCGACGTCCCGGGCTGGGGGACGACCGGCGACATCCTCTTCGTCTCCGCCGGCGGCTATCACCACCACCTCGGCTTCAACACCTGGAAGTCGGCGGGCGGCGGGCCGCAGCCCGACGGCGTCGCGGGCCTGCACCACGTCGCGCTCAACTACCCGACGCGCGCCGGCCTCGCCGACGCGGTGCGCCGCCTGCAGGAGGCCGGCGTCCCGCTGCGCCAGCTCTCCGACCACGGCACGCACGAGGCCGTCTACCTGTCGGACCCCGACGGCAACGACCTCGAGCTCGCGTGGGACCGGCCGGTCGAGCAGTGGCCGGTCGACGAGCAGGGCCACGCTCAGCCGATCTTCGGCGACCTCGACCTCGACGACCTGCTCACGGAGCGCTGACGAAGCGCACCGCGTTCCCCCAGGGGTCCGCGGTCAGCCCGCCGTCGCGCGCGACGCCCGCCGCGTCGAGCCGTCCGAGCAGCTCGCCCAGCCCGGCCTCGGGCAGCACCACGGTCCACTCGCGCAGCCCGACCGTGCCGGGCGGGGCCGGCGGGACGCCCGCCCCGCGCCAGACGTTGAAGCCGAGGTGATGGTGGTAGCCGCCTGCCGAGACGAACGCGGCGCTCGCCAGCAGCGCCTGGACCTCGAAGCCGACGACGTCGCGGTAGAAGGCGAGGCCGCGCTCGATCTCGCCGACGTGCAGGTGGAGGTGGCCGATGGAGAGCGCGGGTTCGGCCTGGCGCTGCGGCTCCTCGCCGGCGACGAGGCCGATCAGCCCGGGCATGTCGAGCGGCTCGGGGCGCAGGTCGCCCCAGTCGGCCGGCCAGGCCTCCTTCGGGCGGTCGGCGGCCAGCTCGAGCCCGTTGCCGTCCGGGTCGGGCAGGTAGATGGCCTCCGAGATCCCGTGGTCCGACGCGCCCTGGACGTAGGTGCCGGTGCTCGCCAGGCGGACGAGCGCGCGGGCCAGCTCCTCCCGGCTCGGGTGCAGCAGCGCCACGTGGTAGAGCCCGGCGTGGCGCCCGGCCTCCTTCGCGAACGGCGCCCCGTGGAGCACCAGCAGGTCCTCGCCGCCCGCGCCGAGCGCCGCGACGTCGCCCTCGCGCGCGTGCTGGCGCAGCCCGATCGCGTCCTGGTAGAAGCCGACGGAGCGGTCGAGGTCGGTGACCGTGAGGTGGACCGGGCCGAGTCGCGTACTTGAAGGCAACATAAGGGGACAGGCCCTTTAGGTTCGGGCCGCGATCGCGATCGCGGCGGCGAACGCGTCGACGTCCTCCGGGCGCGTGTCGTGGGCGCACATCCAGCGCACCTCGCCCGTGTGCTCGTCCCAGGTGTAGAAGCCCCATTCCGCCTGCAGGCGCTCCGCCACGCCGGGCGGGAGCACCGCGAAGACGACGTTGGCCTGGACGCGCTGGGTGATGCGGACGCCGTCGGCGCCCTCGAGTGCGGCCGCCAGCCGCGCCGCCATCGCGTTGGCGTGCCCCGCCGCGCGGCGCCACAGCTCGTCCGCGAGCAGCGCCTCGAACTGCGCCGCGAGGTAGCGCATCTTCGACGCGAGCTGCATCGACTGCTTGCGCAGGTAGGGCAGCGCGCCCTCGAGCCCCTCGCCGAGCAGCACGACCGCCTCGCCGAGCATCAGCCCGGCCTTCGTGCCGCCGAAGGAGACGACGTCGGCGCCCACGTCGGTCGTGATCGCCCGCAGCGGCACGTCGAGCGCGGCGGCCGCGTTGGCCAGCCGGGCGCCGTCGACGTGCAGCCGCATGCCGTGGCCGTGCGCGTGGTCGGCGAGCGCGCGCAGCTCCTCCGGCGTGTAGAGCGTGCCGTTCTCGGTCGACTGCGTGACCGAGACCACCCCGGGCTGGATCGCGTGCTCATCGCCGATCCGCGCGATCCACGGCTCGACGAGCTCGGGCGTGAGCTTGCCGTCCGGCGTCGCGACCGGCAGCAGCTTGAACCCCCCGACGCGCTCGGGAGCGCCGCCCTCGTCCACGTTGAGGTGCGCGCCCTCCGCGCACACGACGCCCTGCCACGGCTGCAGCAGCGCGCGCAGGGAGACGACGTTGGCGCCCGTGCCGTTGAGGACGAGGAACGCGTGGGCGTGCTCGCCGAACTCTCGTCGCAGCAGAGCCTGGACACGCGCGGAGACGGAGTCGGCTCCGTAGGCGGGCTCGTGGCCTGTGTTGACGGCGCTGATGGCCTCGATGACCTCGGGCAGGACGGGGGCGTAGTTGTCCGAGTTGAAGTACGCGCGCATGTCGGTGGCGACGATAACCGCGGCCGGCTGGCGCCGTGTGCCGGCTGGGTGGTGCGGGGCGTTGGAACGGCTGGCTGGGTAGGGGGAGGTGGTGTCGCCCGCGGCGCCTGCTCCGGGCCGCCACTAACAGCGAGGTGCTCGAAGCTCCCGCTGAGCGGGAGCCATCGTCCCGTCGTTTCGCGGCCGGAAACGCCGGGTCGATTGATCACGCTGAGCGGGAGCCAGACGACCCGCGCTGTAGATGACGCGAGGGGACCGAGGGCGCGGGCCACTCCCCCTCCCCCCTACCCAGCCGCCGTTCAAGACGCCACGCACCACTACGCGGCACAAAGGCGCCAGCCGACGTAAGACGTCCGAAACGGACCGGGCAGTCCGGATCGTTGCTACGATGCGGACCCTTCGGTCCGTTTCACCCTCTCGAAAGGCTCCTCCCGCCGTGACACCGGCCCTCGCCGACCGGCCGCACCCCATGCGGTCCCTGCTGATCCTGAGCGTCGCCGCGCTGGCGTTCGCGCTCGCCCAGACCACGCTGATCCCGGCCCTCGGCGAGCTCGCCCAGGAGCTCGACACCGACGCGAGCGGCGTCGCGTGGACGCTCACGGGCTACCTGCTCTCGGCCGCGGTCTGCACGCCGATCTTCGGGCGCCTGGGCGACATGTTCGGCAAGCGCCGGCTGCTGGTGATCTCGCTCGGCGTGTTCGCCGCGGGCTCGGTCGTGGCGGCGCTGGCGCACTCGCTCAACCTGCTGGTGGCCGGCCGCGTGCTGCAGGGCGCCGGCGGCGGCATCTTCCCGCTCTGCTTCGCGATCATCCGCGACGAGTTCCCGCGCGAGAAGGTCTCCTCGAGCATCGGCCTGATCTCGGCGACCTTCGGCATCGGCGGTGGCGCCGGCCTGATCATCGGCGGCGTGCTCGTCGACGGGGCCTCGTATCACTGGATCTTCTGGCTCGGCGCCGCCATGGCCGCCGCGGCCGCCGTGCTCACGCAGCTGATGATCCCCGAGTCCCCCAACCGCCAGCCCGGCCGGATCGACCTGCGCGGGGCCGCGGTGCTGGCGCTCGGCCTCACCCTGCCGCTGCTGGCGATCGCCCGTGCCAACGCGTGGGGCTGGGGGAGCGCCCGCACGCTCGTCCTGCTCGCCGCCGGCGTCGTGATCCTCGCGGGCTGGGTCGCGCTGCAGAAGCGCACCGAGCAGCCGCTCGCCGACGTCGAGCTGCTCGCGCGTCCGCCCGTGCTGATGACGAACATCGCGACGCTGCTCGTCGGCTTCGGCATGTTCGGCTCCTTCATCCTGATCCCGCAGCTCGCCGAGGCGCCCATCTCGACGGGCTACGGCTTCGGCCTGGACGCCACCGGCGCCGGCCTGTTGATGCTCCCCGGCGCGCTCGTGATGCTGGTCGCCGGCCCGATCGCCGGCCGGCTCGTGACCCGCTTCGGCGGCAAGGTGCCGCTCTCGCTGGGCGCGTTCGTCTCGGCGACGGGCCTGCTGCTGATGGCCGTCGACCACGGCACGCAGGGCGCGATGCTCGCGTGGAACATCGTGCTCTCGATCGGCATCGGGCTCGCATTCGCCGCGATGCCGAACCTGATCTTCGACGCCGTGCCGCAGTCCGAGACCGGCGAGGCGACCGGCTTCAACACGCTGGTGCGCTCGGTCGGCGCGTCGCTGGGCTCGCAGGTCGCGGCCGCCGTGCTCACCGGCAGCGTCGTGGCGGGCGCCGTGCTCCCGTCCGACGCCGGCTACACGACCGCCTTCCTCGTCTCGGCCGTGATCGCCGTGGTCGCCGGGTTCGTGTCGCTGGCGATCCCGCGCACCGGTGGCCACGAGCCCGTGACCGCACGGCCGGCGCGCGCCCCCGAGCCGGCGTACGCCGAGCGATGAGCGCCGCACCCCGCACCCGCGCCGACGCCGTCCGCAACTACGAGCGCGTCCTCTCCGCCGCCTCCGAGGTGCTGGCGGAGAAGGGCGCCGAGGCGGGCGTCCCCGAGATCGCCGCGCGCGCCGGCGTCGGCAAGGGCACGGTCTACCGCTGCTTCCCGACCAAGGACCACCTCGTCTCGGCCGTCGTGCTCGAGCGGCTGCGCTGGTTCACCGAACGTGCCCGGGCGGCGGCCGAGCGCCCCGACGCCTGGCAGGCGTTCGCCGACCTGCTGCTGGACTCCGCCGAGCGCCAGGCGCGCGACTGCTCGTTCTCCGCCGGGCTCGCGCACGAGTCCGCGCTGCCCGAGATCACGGCGGCGCGCGTGGCGATGTACGAGGCGATCGACGAGCTGATGGCCCGCGCCCAGGCCGCCGGGGACATGCGCGAGGGCGTCACCAGCCGGGACGTCAAGGTGCTGTTCGGCGGGACGGCGCAGATGCTGCGCGCCGAGGGCAACCGCGACCCCGCCGTCTGGCGGCGCTACGCGGATCTCGTCGCCGGCGCCCTGCGCGCATGACTGCACTCTGGGACAATCGGAGCGTGGACTCCGATTCCCACACAGAGGAGGCGTTCGCGCGCGAGGTGCGGGAGCTGTACCCCGCCGTGCTGATGCTCGAGGCGACGGCTATCCTGCACGCGCCGCCGTACGACGCGGACGTCGATCGCGCGCCTGCGCGACGCGAACGCGGAGCTGCTGGCCGCCGCCGACGCGGAGGCCGGCGCTCGCGCCGACGACCTCTTCCACGAGCGGCTGACCGAGAACTGCGGCAACGAGTGAGCTGCTCGGCGTGGTGCGCCCGATGCGCGAGCAGCTGATGACCTACGAGCGCAAGTACTTCTCCACGGCGGAGCGGCGCGAGCGCTCGGCCGAACAGCACGGCGCGATCATCGACGCGCTCGAGGCCGGCGACCACGAGCGGGCGGCGGCGCTCGTGCGCGAGAACTTCACTACGGCGCTACCGGAGCCGAGCGGCCGCGCCTGACCGACCGCCCCGGGGCTAGCCACCCGCAGCGGCGAGCCCGACCTGGACCGCCGCCAGCACGATCCCGACCCACAGCAGCGTCGCCAGCGCGACGTGGACCCACACCATCTCGGCCGGCACCTCGAGCTGGTACTGGACGAGCCCGAGCACGCCCTGGAGCGCCATCAGCAGGCACACGCGCGGCAGCCGGTGCACGAGCGCGGCGTCGGCGTCGCGCCGCCGCGCGACCCACCAGGCCGCGATCGCGAGCACGCCCGAGCGCGGCGGCCAGCGCGCCATGGCGGTCGACCAGCCAGCCGACCGTGTCCGCGCCCTTGAACGCCAGCCGCTCGACGACGTCGCCGGTGCCCGAGCCGCCCGCGTGCGGCCCGGCGGCGGTCGCGGCGGTGCCCGCGAACAGCGTCACGCCCGCCGAGCGCGAACAGCGCCCAGACCCAGCGCGCCACCACCAGGTCCCCCGCCCGCTCGCCCGGCGTGCCACGCCGGCCGCGCGCGCCACGACGAGCGCGCCGGCGGCGACGAGGATCACCATCGACAGCGCGAAGTGGGCCATCACCCAGCCCGGCGCGAGCCCGTAGAGCACGGTCAGCCCGCCCATCACGGCCTGGCCGAGCACGCCGGGCGGCAGCAGCGCGGCGAGCAGCGCGAGGTCGCGGCGGAACGGCCGGCGCGCGAACGCGAGCACGAAGGCCGCGACCGCGCTGATCCCGACGATGCTCGTGAGCATCCGGTTGCCGAACTCGATGTAGGAGTGCGTTCCCAGCTCCGGCGTGAGCCGCCCGTCCTCGTAGCAGTTGGGCCAGTCCGGGCAGCCGAGGCCGGAGCCCGTGACCCGCACGGCCGCGCCGGTGAAGACGATCAGCACGAGCGTGCCCATCGCGACGCTCGCGACGAGGAAGTACTGCTGCGGCGTCAGGGAGATCCGGCGGACGCGGCGGACGAGGCGCTTCACCATCTTGGCGGTCATTCTGGCAAGGGCCGGGATGACCACACGACCAGTTCGCGCCCGACACCATCGGGCAGCCGGGCCACGATCTTCATGCGGCCGTTCACTACCGCCTCGTCGAGGGCACCCGGCGGTGCGCCCGGCATCATCACGAGCGCCGCAGGGGGATCGGCGGCGAGCCGCGCTGCGACCTCCTCGTAGCGCGGCGGCACCATGTCGCCGGGATACATCAGCCGGTCCGCTGGGCGGCGCCCGGTCAGCCAGTAGATGGTCTGCCCGCCGTACAGCGCCGCTGTGTGGATGTAGATCCGGTCACCGGGTGCCGTGACCCGACGGACGACGCGGGCCGCGTCCGCCGCCGGTGCGAGCGCCGGAACCTCGCGCCCCATCCACCGCTGCGCGACGGGGATCTCCAGCGACGCTCGCCAGCCGTCGACGGCCAGCGGCAGGCACACGCCGGCGACGACGATCGCCGCGACCAACGGCCCGGTTGCCGCCGCGCGCCCGGGGAGCGCGCTCACCCCGGCGCCGGCCAGCAGGGCGAGCGGGGGCACGGTGGCGATGAAGTAGTGCGGATACGGGCGCACGCCCGCGCGCGCGAAGATCCACGCCGCGAGCACCCATGCCAGCCCGAGCCATGCGACCGGCCGGAGCCGCCGATCGGACCAGGCAACCAGTCCGAGCACGAGACAGGTCAGGCCGTACGCCGTCGCCGGGTAGGTCAGCAGCCACGCGAGCACCGCCGGCCAGCCGCCCGCGGTCAGCTCGTCGACGGCCACCCGGATGAACTCCCGGTTGTACTCGAAGAAGATGAAGCGCAGTTCGCCCAGGCCGCCCCCGAGGGCGATCGGGACCAGCGTCGCGCCGCCCACGACGGCGAAGCCGCCGGCGGCGAGCAGGAGCGCGCGCACGCGCCCCTCTGTGCGCAGGGCGAGCAGGACCCCGCGACCGGGAGCATCACCGCGTGGTGCGGCTTGACCGCCACGAGCAGCGCCAGCACGCCGCCGGCCGCCGCGGCCCAGGCCAGTGAGCCGCCGCACCGGCGGCGGTCGGCGAGATCCACGCAGGCGACGAGGCCGATCAGCGCCCACTGGTCGGCGTTCGGATCGGGCCCCTCGAACGCGACGGAGGACGCCGCGACCGCGTAGGCGAGCGTCGCGCACCAGACCCCGGGGCCGTCGAGGTGCCTCCGCGCGAGCGCTGACATCTGGACGACCGAGGCGAGGAACGCGACCGCAAACGCGATCCTGACGGCCGGGATCGTGTTCGGGCAGCACGGCGCTGAGCAGCGCGAACCACTTGTAGAGGAACGGGCCCTTCTGGTCGAACAGGTCGCGGTAGGGCACCGCGCCGTTCCACCACTGCTGGCCCATCGTGAGGTACACGTCGATGTCGAACAGCGACGCGTCCCGCAGGTGAGGCGCGCGCGTGAGCAGCGCGGCGAGGCAGCCCGCGAAAGCGACGCCGGCCCCGCTGGCGAGGCCGACCGCCGGCCGCGCGCGGTCTGTGGAGCGGGGCATGCGCCGGCCATTCTCGCAATCGTTCGGGGTTGCAGCATCGGCGGCAACCCTGTTGTGTTGATCCCAACATGCGAACGATCGTCGGCGCTGCTGCCACCCTGTTCACCCTCACACTTGCCCAGGCGGCGCCGGCCGCCGGCCTGAAGCTCCAGCGGTTCGACGTGCCGCCGGGCGTCCCCGCGTGGATCGCTCCCGGCCCCGACGGGAACATCTGGTTCACGAACGACAACGCCGGCAACTACATCGGCCGCGTGACGATGCGCGGGAAGGTGACGGCGTTCCCGATCGCGACGCCGCTCCGCCCATCCGGACACGATCGTCCGCGGCCCCGACGGCGCGCTCTGGTACACGCTGCGCGACGCGAACCGGATCGTCCGCATCACCACGAGCGGACAGACCACGGAGTTCGCGGTGCCGACGCCGAACAGCACGCCGCGCGGCATCGCGCCCGGGCCCGACGGCGCGCTCTGGTTCACGGAGTTCAACGGGGGCAAGATCGGCCGCCTCACGACGAGCGGGCAGTTCACGGAGTTCCCGATCCCCGGCGGCGGCCTCCCCGTGAGCATCGTGCGCGGCCCTGACGGGAACATGTGGTTCACCGCTCCGCAGCTGGACTCGCTCGGCCGGATCACCCCGCAGGGGCAGATCACGCTGTTTCCCGCCTCCAACGCCAGCGGGCCCGGAGAGCCTCGTCGTCGGCCCGGACAAGGCGCTGTGGTTCACGGAGGACGACGGCGACCGCGTGGGGCGGATCACGACCGACGGCCGGCTGCGGGAGTTCCAGAGCGGCATCTCGCCGGGTGCCAACCCCTCGCGGATCACATCGGGTCCAGACGGCGCCCTGTGGTTCACCGAGCTCGACAACGACCGGATCGCCCGGGTCACGCTCACCGGCCGGATCACCGAGTACTTCGTCGGCAGGGGCTCGCGGCCGTGGGGCATCACGAGCGGCCCGGACAAGCGGATCTGGTTCGCCGCTGGCGCGGGGAACCAAGTCGTGCGCTTCACCCCGCCCGACCTGCCCGGCGTCGCGGGCACCCTGACCTACGACTACGCGTTCACGGGCAGCCGGACCCGCTTCACCTCGATGCGGGTGGCGGGCCTCCCGCGGGGCACACGGCTCACGGCGCGCTGCCGGGGCGGCGGCTGCCCGCGCGGGACCTTCGTGCGGCGCAACGAGCGCTCGGCCAACCTGTCCAAGCGCTTCCGCTCCCCGCTCGCGCCCGGCGCGCGGATCGAGGTGCGGGTGACGCGCAGCGGCGAGAGCCCCAAGCTGTTCCTGTTCCGCATCAACCGGGCCGGCACGAAGCCGACCTTCAAGGTGCGCTGCCGGCCCAAGGGCGCGAAGTCACCGCGGCGCTGCTGCGCCGAGCGCGGGCCCCGAGCACCTTGGTATCCTCCGTTCGCGCGCGTCTGGATCGTCTACGACTGCCTCTTCCCGTGGACGATCGGCGGCGGTGAGCGCTGGCTTCGCCGATTGGCCGAGTATCTCGCCGAGCGGGACATCGAGGTGACGTACCTCACGCGAAGGCAGTGGAGCGATGAGGACGCACCGGCCCTGCCGGGCATCCGCGTGGTCGCGGTCTCGCCGGACGAGTCCTTGTACGGGGACGACGGGCGGCGCGGCACCGGTCAGGCCCTGCGCTTCGGCCGGGGCGTCATGGGGCACCTGTTGCGCAACCGCAGCCGCTACGACGTCGTCCACTGCTCGGCCTTCCCGTACTTCTCGCTGCTGGCGGCACGCCTCGCCCTCGGCGGCAGCCGCACCCGGCTGTTCGCCGACTGGCTCGAGGTGTGGTCGAGCAGCTACTGGCGCGAGTACCTCGGCGTCACCCGTGGCTGGATCGGTCGCACCGTCCAGCAGGCGTGTGTGCGGGCTTCACCCCGGGCCTTCGCGATCTCGCCTATGACCGCGCGCCGTCTTCGCACCGCCGGGATGCGCGGCCCGATCATCACGCTGCCGGGGCTCTACTCGACGGAGCATCGACCGAAGCTCCCTCCGCGCACGTCGGGGACCCTCCCACGGTCGTGTTCGCCGGGCGGCACATCCCTGAGAAGCGGGTGCATCTGCTGCCCGCCGCGGTGGCGATGGCCTCGGCACGGATCCCACGACTCCGCGCCCGGATCTTCGGGGATGGGCCCGAGCGTCCCCGGGTCCAGGGTGAGATCCGGCGCCTCGGCCTCGAGGACCGCGTCGACGCACCCGGATTCGTCACCCCGACCGAGCTGCAGGAGGCGCTGCGTTCGGCCGTGTGCAGCGTGCTGCCGTCACGCCGGGAGGGGTACGGCATGATCGTCGTCGAGTCGGCTGCCGTGGGAACTCCCGCAGTCGTCGTCGCCGGCGAGGACAACGCCGCCGTCGATCTGATCGAACCGGGGGTCAACGGCTTCGTGGCGCCGCTTCCGGAGGCCGACGCCATCGCCGAGGCGATCGTGGCCGCCTGTCGTGGAGGCGACGCCCTTCGCGCCTCGACCTCTGCGTGGTTCGCAGAGGCTCGAGAGCGCGTGCACGTCGAAGCCGCGTGCAGCGCCGTCCTCGACGCCTATGAGGGGACGCGCTAGGCGACGATCAGCTGTCGAGCAGCTCGTCGCTGGGCGCGGTCGCCGGCGGAGGCCGAGCACGGAGAGGAAGAACGCGCCGAACGTCTGGAGGCCGAGCACCACGAGCGTCAGGCCGACGAGCGCGAGCTGCTCCTCCTGCAGCGCGCCGAGCCCGCGTCGATCCACGTCACGACGATCCCGCACACGGCGAGCCCGAGCAGCAGCAGGAGCCGCCCGCGATGAGCCCGTGCTCGAGCCGCAGCCGGCCTCGCGCCCATCGATCAGCGCGGTCGTGCTCGCCGAGGTAGTAGGCGGCGAAGGCCCGCGCGAAGACCCCGATCTGGAGGATCTGCGCGCCGACGATCAGCGACAGCGACCGAGGCGATCAGCGCGTGGAACTGCCACTCGCGGCCGAAGAGCGGGATGCTCGGTGAGCGACGATGAGCGTCCCGAGCAGCCCGAGCGATCGAGCAGCACGCCGCCCGGGAGCAGGAAGAGCCAGGTCGGGCTGTGGACGAGCAGGAAGCGCAGGTGGCGCCAGCCGTCGGAGAACGAGGAGAGCTTCGACTCGCCCTTGCGCGGGTGGTAGGAGATCGGGATCTCGCGGATGTCGAGGCCGAGCTTCGAGCGCGCGGATCACTGCTCGGAGGCGAACTCCATCCCGGTCGTGCGCAGGTCGAGCCGCGGCAGCAGGTCGCGGCGGAAGGCGCGCATGCCGCAGTGGGCGTCGGAGACGCCGGTCGGAAGAAGAGGTTGAGCATGCCGGTGAGGACCGGGTTGCCGACGTAGCGGTGCAGCCAGGGCATCGCGCCGGGCTGGATGTCCGCCATCCGGTTGCCGATCACGAGGTCGGCGCCCTCGTCGCAGCGGCTCGAGGAAGCGGCGGATCTCGCGCGAAGTCGTAGGTGTCGTCGGCGTCGCCCATCAGCACGTAGGGCCGCGCGCGGCGTCGAAGCCGGCGCGGTAGGCGGAGCCGTAGCCGCGGCGGGGCTCGTGGACGACGCGGGCGCCGGCGGCGTCGGCGAGCTCCGGCGAGCCGTCGGTGGAGCCGTTGTCGGCGACGACGACCTCGCCCTCGATCCCGTCGCTCTCGCATCGTCTCGACCGCCTTGCGGACGACGATCGCGATCGACTCGGCCTCGTTCAGGCAGGGGATCACGACCGAGAGCAGCAGGGAACCACCCTGCTCACCGCGCTCGGCGTCGACCTCCGGGTGGACTTGGCTGCTGACACGCAACAGGACGGGGAGGAGCCGTAGCCTAGCGGCGTGCCGTCGCGCGAGACCGATCGGGCCGCCTCGCGGCGGTTGCGCTGAGCCTGCCGGTGCGGCTCGCGGTGACGGTGCTGTTGCTCACGCTGCTCGCCATCCAGATCGACTGGGAGACGCGGCCTGGCGAGTTCGCGCGGGCGATCCGGCGTGGCTCTCTCGGCGGCGCTGCTCGACGTCTTCCTGGGCCTTCGCTGGGGGCCGCGCGCTGGCACGCGCTGCTGCGGTCGGCCCGGATCCCGGCCTCCCGCGGGACGGGGTGCGGGGCTACTTCATGGGCGCGTTCGCGAACAACTTCCTCCCGACGGGGTTCGGGGGGGACGCGGTGCGCGCGCTCGCGGCGCTCTCCCGGGCCGCGGCTCGCGCGCGCCGCGGCGACGGTGATCGCGGACCGCTTGACCGCGCTCGGATGCCTGCTCGCGCTCGGGTGGATCGCGCTCGCTACGACCCGGCCGCGGTGCCGGACGAGCTGGTGGCGGGCTTCGCGGCGGTCACCGCGCCGCCGTCATGGGCGCCGCCTGGTGGCGCTGGCGTCAAGGTCGCGCGCGACGCGCGCGCGCATCCCGGCGCGGCGCGCCCGTTGCTGGCCGAGATCGGGCGCCGCTGCGCTCGCGGCCGGCGACCGGCGGCTGATCGCGCGGTTGGTGGTGCTCGGCCTCGGTTACCAGTGGCTGATCGTGCCGTCCGTGTGGTGCGCGGCGCGCACGATCGGGCTCGAGCTGCCGTATTCGCTGCTGGCCGTGACCGTGCCGCTCGTGCTCGTGTTGACGCTGCTGCCGGTGTCGGTCGCGGGCTTCGGCGTCCGGGAGGGAGGCTTCGCGGTGCTGCTGGGCACGGCGGCGTCGCGGCCACCGATGCGACGCTGATCTCGCTCCTCAGCGTCGCCATGATCGCGGTCGCGAGCCTCCCGGGCGCGGTCGCGATCGTCGCCGGCGGCGGTCGCCGCGCGCGCCCAGGCGAGGCGTGACCTTCGGCCCGCGGGCAGGCGGGAGTGCCCCGCTATGTTCACCCGCCGTGGTGCTGAGGAGACACTGGGGGCTCCTGGCGGTGCTGGGAGCCGGGATCCTGCTGCGCGCGGTCCTGCTCGCCGCTTACTCGCCGGCCTACCTCTCCTACCCCGACACGTGGGGGTACGCGAAGGCGGCCGGAGGCCCGCTGTTCATGCCCGACTGGATCCGGCCGGCCGGCTATCCCGCGCTGCTGGCGGGCCTGCACGCGGTGTGGGCTCGCTCACCTTCACGATCGTCGTCCAGCACCTGTTGGGCCTCGCGACGGCGGTCCTCGCCTACGCCACGCTGCAGCGTGCGGGCGCCCCGCGCTGGGTCGCGCTCGTGCCGGCGGTCGTGCTCACGCTCACGCTCGACGCGATCTACTACGAGCACACGCTGCTCTCCGAGACGCCGTTCACCCTGCTCGTGACGGGGGCGCTGTACTGCGGCGTCCGCAGCCTCGAGGAGCGGTCCGGGATCGGATGGCCGATCGCGTGCGGCCTGCTGCTCGGGCTCGCCGTCACGTTCCGCGGCATCGCCCTGTTCGCGATCCCCGTGTTCGTGCTGGCGCTGCTGCTCCGCGACGGCGGCTGGCGGCGGCGCCTCGCCGGCGCCGGCGCGACCGCGATCGCGGTCGTCGCGCTGCTCGTGTCCTACGCGGCGCTGCAGGAGAGCCAGAACGGCTACTTCGGGCTCACCCAGGGGAGCGGCTGGTCGACGTACGCGCGGTCCGCCCCGTTCGCCGACTGCCGCGTCTTCGACCCGCCGGAGGGGGCGGACGCCCTGTGCGATCCGCGCGACGCCCGCGAGCGCCCCGGCCCGGACTGGTACGCGTGGAACCCGGAGTCGCCGGGACAACGGCTCTTCCAGGGGCCGCCGCACCAGTCCGCGCTGGTCGGCTCGTTCGGGCGCGCCGCGATCGAGGCCAGCCGCGCGCCTACCTGAGCGCGGTCGTGACGGACCTCTGGCGCTACGTCGTGCCCGACGCGGGATCGACCGCGTAGGCAACGGCGACGTCCCCGCGGCGCTGGACCTCGACGAGCGCGACCCGGCGTTCGAGGCGCAGAACCTCACGCAGGTCGAGCCCCTCTACGGCGACGTCGACGTCGAGGTCGACGGCTCGGTCGACGCGCTCGCAGGCGTGCAGCGGATCGTGCGGGTGCACGGCCCGCTGGTCCTGCTCTGCGTGCTGCTGTCGGTGGCCGGCCTCGTGCTCGCCCGCGGACGGCAGCGCGCGGTGATCCTGCTGCTGGCCGGCACGGCCATCGTGCCCGTTGCGCTGGCGAGCGCCACCACGGTCTACAACTGGCGCTACATCGTTCCGCTGTTGCCGGCGCTGGCGGCCGCGGGGGCGCTGGGCGCCCAGGTCCTCGCCGCCCGGTGGGCCAAAGGGAGAGCGCGGGAGCGGCGCACTATGGTGCCCGCCCCGTGAGCACCGACCGCCTACCGCTGTCCGAGGCCCTGCGCGAGTTCGTCTCGGAGATGCCGTGGGAGCGCGAGAGATCGTCGCGTTCGTCGCGGAGGCCGCGCGGGCGCTGCCGCCGGGCGCGCGCGTGCTCGACGTCGGCGCGGGCGACGCGCCCTACCGCGAGCTGTTCGCGCACGTGGACTACGTCACGCGCGACTGGGACGCCTCGCCGCACGAGGGCGCCCGCCAGGCCGACGTCGATCGGCTCCGCCGACGCGCTGCCGCTGCCCGACGCGAGCTTCGACGCCGTGCTGTGCACGCAGGTGCTCGAGCACGTCCCCGAGCCCGCCCGCGTGCTCGCCGAGCTGCAGCGCATCCTGCGGCCGGGCGGGCGGCTGTACGTGACCGTCCCGCTCGTGTGGGAGCTGCACGAGCTGCCGCACGACTACTTCCGCTACACGCAGCCCGGCGCTCGAGCACCTGCTCGCCGGCGCCGGCTTCACCGAGCGTCGACGTGGAGCCGCGCACCGACAGCTCACCGCGCTCGCGCAGCTGATGACGAACGTCGAGCTGGAGCTCGGGCGCGCGCGCCGACGGGCTCGACGCGCGCCGCGCAGGACGCCGCCGCGATGCTGCGCGAGCTCGCCGGCCAGGTCGCCGAGCTCGCCCCGCTGGACGCGGACCGCAGGCTCCCGCTCGGCTACACCGCCGTCGGTACCCGTGCGCCGCTGACGCGCCGCGCAGCTCGGTGCTGTACCTCGCGCCGTGGGTCGACTACGGCGGCTCGGACAAGGGGACCATCGACTGGTTCCGCTGGCTGGACCGCGAGCGCTTCGCGCCGTCGCTGGTGACCACGCAGCCGTCGGACAACCGGCGCCTGGACGAGGTCCGCCCTTACGCGACCGAGGTCTGGCCGCTGCCGGACCTGGTCGCCGGGCAGCACATGCCGGGGCTGGTCTTCGACCTGATCGGCACGCGCGGCGTGCGGGTGCTGCACATCATGAACTCGCGCCTGGGCTTCGAGCTGCTGCCGGATCTCGCGTCGCTGCCGGCGCCGCCCGCCGTCGTCGTCCAGCTGCACGTCGAGGAGGAGGACCGCTCGGGCTACGTCCGCTACGTGACGACGCCGCTTCTCCAACCTCGTCGACGCGTTCTCGGTCACGCTCGGAGCACCTGGCGCAGACCGTCGAGGCCTACGACGTGCCGCGCTCGCGCATCCACGTGATCCGCACGGGCGTCGATGCCGAGACGGAGTTCTCGCCCGAGCGCACGCGGCCCGTGGACGCGCTCGAGCCCGATCGCTTCAACGTGCTCTTCCCGGGCCGGCTCGCCGAGCAGAAGGACCCCGAGCTGATGGTCGACGGTGGCCGCCGAGCTCGCGCGCCGGCGCCCCGAGACGCGCGTGCACGTGGTCGGCGACGGCCCGCTGGAGCCGCGCGTGCGCGAGCTCGTGGGCGAGCGCGGCCTCGGCGGCACGGTGCGCTTCCACCCGCCCACGGACCGGCTGGCGCCCTGGTACGCCGCCAGCGACGCGCTGCTGATGACGAGCCGCTTCGAGGGCGTCCCCTACGTCGTCTACGAGGCGATGGCGATGGGCCTGCCGGTCGTCGCGCCCGCGCTGCCCGGCAACGCCGAGCTGCTCGGCGCCGGCGACCCCGGCCTGGTCGCCGACCGCGAGGACGCGAGCGCCTACGCCGAGCGGCTGGCCGTGCTCGCGGGCGACGAGGACGAGCGCCGGCGGGTCGGGGCCGAGCACCGCCGGCGCGCGACGGGCGAGCTGTCCGTGCGCACGATGGCGGACGCCCACGGTGCGCTCTACGACGAGCTGCTGTCGCGCCGGGACGCGCCGCGGCTGGAGCGCTGGGAGCGCGCGGAGCCGGTCCGGCTGCCGCTGCGCCCGCGCGGCGGCACGCCGCTCGTGAGCGTCGTGATCCCGTGCTTCAACCACGGGCGCTACCTGACCGCGTGCGTCGACCACGTGCGCGCCCAGACGTGGCCGGAGGTCGAGATCGTCGTCGTCGACGACGCGTCGACCGAGCCCGAGACCCGCGCGGTGCTCGACGAGCTCGAGCGGGCCGGCGACGTGCGCGTCATCCACCAGCCGGTCAACGGCGGTCCCAGCCGGGCGCGCAACGCGGGCATCGCCGCCTCCGAGGGCCGCTACGTGCTGCCCGTCGACGCGGACAACCTGCTGCTTGCAGACGCCGTCGAGCGGCTGGTGGAGCAGATCACGGAGGCCGGCGAGTCGATCGGGTTCATCTACCCGAACCTCCAGTACTTCGGGACGCGCCGCGACTACTTCGAGGCCCCGCCCTACAACCTCTACTCCCTGCTGTTCTCCAACTACTGCGACACGTGCTCGCTCGTGGACCGCTCGGTCTACGACGCGGGCATCCGCTTCGCGGAGGACATCGTGCTCGGCCACGAGGACTGGGACTTCGCGCTGCAGCTGGCGGACCGCTGGATCGAGGGGGAACCCGCGCGGGGCCCGGTCGTCCGCTATCGCAAGCACGGCTTCACCCGCTCGGACGCCGTCGAGCACGGCGCCGCCGCCTTCCACGACGAGATCCGTGGCCGCCACGCGAGCCTCTACGGCCACGAGACCGCGTGGGGGCGCCTCGGTCCGGCCAACGACCCGCCCGTCGCGATCAAGGCGCGCTGGTCGCCCGGGCTGAGCGTGATCGCGCTCGAGCCCGCCGATCCGGCGACGGAGGCGGGGCAGCGGCTCTCCGCCCGGCTGGCACGCCAGACCGCCGGCGACGCGGAGGTGATCCTGCGCTCGGAGCAGGAGTGGCCCGTGCCCGCGCGGGGCCCGCTCGTGCGGCGGATCCCCGCCGGCCTGTCCGACAGCCCGGCCGAGGCGCTCGGCGAGGCGCTGCGGATCGCGAAGGGCCGGCTCGTGCTCGTCACGGCCGGCACGGGCAGCGAGCTGCTCGAGCACCGCGCGGCGCTGGAGCAGCTCGTGCGCGCCTTCGGCGCGAACCCCGAGCTGCAGGCGATCGCGCTCGCCGACGCGGGGCCGGCGGGCCGCTATCCGCTGCGGTTGCTGGGCGAGGGCGAGGCACCGGGCGCCGCGCCGCACGCGATCGCGTATCGGGCCGAGATCGCGCTGCCCGCCGAGCTCGACCTCGACGAGGCCGATCCCGCCGGCTCGATCCTGCGCGCGCTGTCGTGGCGGCCGGGGACGCAGTGGCGCCACGCCCCCGGCCCGGCCGCGCCCGCGCAGGCGCGCCGCCGGCGCACGGTGCGCATCCGCCGCCCCGAGCCGCGTGGCGCGGGCGAGCGGCTCGAGCGCACCTTCCAGGGCGAGCGCGGCCCGGCCGTGCCGTCGCTGAAGGGGGACACGGTCCGCCGGTGGGCGAGCGCGGTGTCCTGGACGCCCGCCGAGACGCTGCCGATCTGCCGCCACCGCCGCGCCGGAGGCGACGAGCGCACGTTCACCAACTCGCGCGAGGCGCCGCCGGGCTTCGCGCTCGAGTACGACCTCGGCTCGGTCCACCGCTTCCAGGTCCCCGGCTCGGCCGAGCTGCACCTGGGCGGCCCCGAAGGGTTCGAGCTCACCCCCGACCCCGGCGACGGCAGCCCGTCGGTCCCCGGCGCCCGCGGCCCGAGCCTGCTGGGCTTCGTCGGCCAGTCGCCGCTGCCGCTGCTCGACGGCCTGCACGCCGCCTGGCACGCGGCGAGCGGCCAGTGGGTGCTCCTCTCCGGCGAGGAGGACCCGCTCTGGGCCGAGGTCGAACGCCCGCGCCACCTCGGCTTCGTCGAGGCGTTCCCCAACAACCCGCGCCGCGCGCCGCACGCCGAGCGCCGGACCGGCCTGGTGCGGCTCGTGCGCAGCGTGGACCTCGCCGCCCGCCGCCACCGCGTCGGCGCCGGCGCCGCGCCCGCGGGCACGCCGTCGCTGGAGCTCGGGGCGCTGCACGAGGAGCCGCAGACCGGCTCGATCCCCGTCTGGTTCAGCGACGACCGGCTCGTCACCGGCGAGCCGCAGCCCCCGGCCGGCGCGGACCGGCGGGCCGCGCTGCGCTGGGCCGCCGCGCCGCTGACGTGGCGCGGCGAGGACGCCGGCCCGCTGGCGCCGCGCGTGCGGGCCACAGGGCGGCGGCTGGCCACCGGCCTGCGCGCCCCGGCGCCCCCGCCCGCCGCACCCGGGGGCGAGCCGGCGGGCTACCTGTGGCGAGAGGGCGACGGCGGCCGCGGGCACGAGCTGTTCGCCGCCGTGCACCCCGTCACGGGCGACCAGCTCGTGACCCCGTGGCCGCTCGAGGCGGCCGACCTGGGCTACGGCCCCGTACGGTCGCTCGGGTGGGCCGCCACCGTCGGCCCCTCTTAGCGCTCAGCCGGTCGCCGTACCATGGGCGTCGCGCTTCGGACGCTCCGTGCGCCGCCCATGACCGACCAGCCCAGCGAAACCAGCCGCATCGACGACGCGATGGCCTCCGTCCGCGAGGCCGTCGAGCAGCAGCTCGGCGTCGAGCGCCCCGAGCACCTCGACATCGACCCCGCCGGGCTCGTGCGCTTCTCCGACGACCTCCCCGCCGAGATCGACGACGAGCGCAAGGCCGCCCTGCTCACCCGCGCGGACGAGCTGCAGCCCTGGCTGCAGGGCCCGTTCTACCTCGGCGGCGACCTGGTGATCGGCGGCGCCTGGCGCAACGACCAGCGCTGGGCCGGCTTCGGGCGCGAGGTGGCGGAGGACCTGTCGGGCGTGCGCGTGCTCGACGTCGGCTCCAACGCCGGCTACGACCCGTTCATGTTCGCGCTGCGCGGCGCGACCGAGATCCTCGCCTGCGAGCCGTTCCAGTTCATCAACCAGGCGCGCTTCCTCGAGGAGATCTACCGCACCGGCGTCGACTTCCAGCCCCTCAAGTGGGAGGACCTCGACCCCGCCGTGCACGGGACCTTCGACCTCGTGCACTGCCACGGCGTGCTCTACCACGAGCCGCACCCGATGGCGATGCTCGAGCGGCTGCGCTCGATGCTCGCCCCCGGCGGCACGATGTTCCTCGGCTCGATGATGCTGGCGAGCGCCGAGCTGTCGGAGTACGCGCGCTTCGTGCCGGGCGCCTACTACGGCGACCCCACGTGGTGGTGGGTCCCGGGCCGCCTGTGCCTGCGCTGGATGCTCGAGACGGCCGGCCTCGCGGTGGGTGACCTCTTCGGCGTCCACGACGGGCCTCCGGGCGAGTTCCCGGTCATCAACGGCTACTTCCGCACGACGCTCCCGTGACCCCGGGCGGCGGCAGCACGCCCGCCGTGGCGGTGTCGGACGCGCGCAAGGCGTTCCGCCGCCCGCACGAGGCGTCGCACACGCTCAAGGAGCGCGTCCTGCACCCGCTGCGCAACCGCGGCACGGATCACCTGGAGGCCCTGCGCGGCGTCTCGTTCGAGGTCGGCAAGGGCGAGTTCTTCGGCATCGTCGGCCGCAACGGGTCGGGCAAGAGCACGCTGCTGAAGTGCCTCGGCGGCATCTACAAGCTCGACGCCGGCGAGATCCACGTCGACGGGCGGATGTCGACGTTCATCGAGCTCGGCGTCGGCTTCAACCCCGACCTCGCCGCCCGCGACAACGTGGTCCTCAACGGGATCATGATGGGCCTCACGGCGCGCGAGGCGCGCCGGCGCTACGACCAGGTGATCGAGTTCGCCGAGCTCGAGGACTACCAGGACCTCAAGCTCAAGAACTACTCCTCCGGCATGCACGTCCGGCTGGCGTTCTCGGTCGCGATCCAGGTCGACGCGTCGATCCTGCTCATCGACGAGGTGCTCGCCGTCGGCGACGCCGCCTTCCAGCAGAAGTGCTTCGACGTCTTCAACGAGATGCGCGACGCGGGCCGCACGATCCTGCTCGTCACGCACGACATGGGCACCGTGACGCGCTTCTGCCACCGCGCGATGCTGCTCGAGCGCGGCGAGGTCGTGATGCTCGGCGACCCCAAGGACGTCGGCAGCCGCTACCTGGAGCTCAACTTCGGCCGCGCCGCCGACGAGGGCCCCGACGCGACCTCCGAGCAGGCCTCCTCGCGCCCGGGCGACCACGACGCCCGGATCGCCGAGTGCTGGATCGAGGACGAGCAGGGCAACCGGACCGAGACCTGCGTGCAGGGGCGCGACTACACGTTCCGGACCCACGTCGAGTTCGCCCGCGACGTCGAGGACCCGGCCTTCACGATGATCTTCTACAACGACCACTGGGACGAGCTGCTCGTCGCCACGACGGCCTGGGGGCACGAGCGCGCCGGCTCGTTCGCGGCCGGGGACTCGGCCACGTTCTCGGTCGAGTTCACCTGCGTGTTCGCGCCCGGCCGCTACCAGCCGACGGCGATCGTCGCGCATCGCGGCTCCGGCAACGACATGATCGACCGCTGGGACAAGGTCCTCTCGTTCGTCGTCGTCGGGCCGACCGCGACCGGCGGGCTGGTCGACGTACCGCACCGCATCACGGTCGAGCCGCGCGCCCGCCGCGCGCCGGAGAGGATCGCGTGACCGTGGCCGACCCCACCGCCGGCGCGGACCTCGGCGCGCGCGTGATCGGGCCGTCGGCGCTGGCCGGCGGCTTCCGCCGCTTCGCGACGCTCGCGTGGACGATGGCCGTGCTCGAGTTCAAGCTGAAGTTCTTCGGCTCGATCCTGGGCTACTTCTGGCAGCTCGCGCGCCCGCTGCTGCTGTTCGGCGTCCTCTACATCGTGTTCACGCAGGCGTTCCCGCTCGGCGAGGGCGTGCCCTACTACCCCGTGCTGCTGCTGACCGGGATCGTGATCTACACGTTCCACGCCGACGCGACCAGCAGCGCGGTGTCCGCGGTCCTGGACCGCGAGAACATCGTGCGCAAGATCCACTTCCCGCGGCTGGCGATCCCGGCGGCGGTGGTCCTCACCGCGATCTTCAACCTGGGCCTGAACCTGATCGCCGTCGGCGTCTTCTTCGCCATCTCCGGCGTCCCGGTGCGCGCGTCGTGGCTGCAGTTCCCGCTGCTGCTGGGCTACCTGGTCATGTTCTCGTTCGGCCTGTCGATGCTGCTGTCGGCGTGGTTCGTGCGCTACCGCGACGTCAAGCCGATCTGGGACGTGCTCCTGCAGATCACGTTCTACGCGTCGCCGGTGCTGTGGGTGACCGAGCGCATCGACATCCCCTGGCTGAAGACCCTGATCATGAACCTGAATCCGCTCGCGCCGCTGCTCCAGCAGGTGCGCCACACGCTCGTCGACCCGGCGGCGCCGAGCGCCGCCGAGGTGATGGGCGGCAAGATCCACCTGCTCGTGCCGATCGGGATCGTGCTCGGACTGTTCGCCCTGGGGATCTACGTCTTCTCCCGCGAGGCCCCGCGGATCGCCGAGGACCTCTAGCCGGCGATCCGGTTCAAGAACGCCTCGAGCTCGTCGATCCGCCGGCTCCAGGCGAAGTCCTCCGCCGTCTCGGTCCCGGCGCGGCCGAGCCGCTCGCGCAGCGCGGGGTCCCCCAGCAGCCGCCCCAGCGCGCCTGAGACGGACTCGACCGTCGGCTCGGGGATCAGGCAGTTGACGCCGTCCACGCAGAAGTCGCGGTTGCCGTGGGCGTCCGTGCAGACGACCGCGCCGCCGGTCGCCATCGCCTCCAGCGGCGGCAGGCAGAAGCCCTCGTGGGTCGAGGTCTGGACGAACACCGCGGCCTCGTTGAGCAGCCGGTTGACGCCCTCGTCGCTGGGTCGCTCGACGTAGCGCGCGCCGTAGCGCGGGCCGAGCTCGGGCTCGATGCCGAACAGGCACAGCTCGGGCCGGGCGCCGGCCGCGCCGAGCGCCTGCCACGCGTCGATCGTCAGCGGCAGGTTCTTGAGCGGGTTGGTGCGCCCGAGCGCGAGCAGCATGTCGTCGCGGCGGCGCACGTCCGCGAGCGGGCGGAACGTGCCGAGGTCGATCCCGGGCGGCACGAGCTCGGCGCTCAGGCCGCGCTCCTGCAGGCGCTCGCGGTTCCAGCCCGAGATCGTCATGTAGCGGAACTCGTGGCGGTAGCCGTTGAGCACGTGCGCCTGCATCTCGAGCGAGTCGGGGTAGTAGCTCGTCTCGATGTCCTGGACGAAGAAGACGGGCACGCCGTGGCGCATCGAGCCCAGCCACACCGGGGGCCCGGTGTTCCACCAGGTGGCGACCTTGATCGCCTCGAGCGGCTCGATCGCGGCCAGCAGGTCGTCGTAGTCCTCGAACGTGCGCGTCGGGACCTCGAGCGGGAACCAGTCGGGGTGCTCGCCGAGCGAGAACAGCTGGGCGTCGTGGCCGCGCTCGGCCAGCCGGTTGAGGTGCTCGAAGATGTCGCGGTGGCCGCCGCCGACGCCGGTGTCCTCGGTCACATAGACGATCCGCAGCGAGCCGTCCTCGCGGCGCACGCGGCGCTCGTCGAAGTACGGCTTCCAGCGCTGCCAGAACAGCCGCTGGGAGGCGAGCTCGCGCTCGCCCGGCTCGGTCGGCCGCGTCTGCGACTCGAGGTGGATCAGCGACGCGCGCGGCGAGTAGTAGGTGCGGTAGCCGGCCATCCAGCCGCGCAGGCACCAGTCCATGTCCTCGTAGGCCATGCCGTAGGCCTCGTCGAAGCCGCCGATGGCGTCGAGCACGGCGCGCTTGGCGTACAGGCACGCGCCGGTCGCCCCGATCACCGGGGTGGTGATGTTGGCCTCGATGTGGACGGCGTCCTTGAAGCGGTAGCGGTGGTCGAACCACTCCGGCGCGCCGAGGTTGCGGTAGGAGCCGGCCGACTGGATGCGCATGTCGGGGTACAGCAGCTTGGGCCCGACGAAGCCGATGTGGTCCGCGCGGTAGGCCGCGTACTGCATGCGCTCCAGCCAGCCCGAGCGCGCGATCACGTCGGAGTTGAGGACGACCACGTCGTCGCCCGGCGCGGCGAGCGCGATGCCGCGGTTGGCCGCCTTGGCGAAGCCGCCGTTGGCCTCCATCAGCTCGACACGCGCGCCGCGCAGGCCCTTCAGCGCCTCGCGGTGCGCGGGGTCGGGCGAGCCGTCGTCGACGACCACGACGCGCACGCGCTTGCGCTCCGTCGTCTTGCGCACGCTCTTGACCGCCTGCTCGGCCAGGGCCGGGTCGCCGTAGGTCGGGATCACCACCGTCACGGGGCGCCACTGCTCGCGGTACCAGCGCCGCGCCCGCGCCTCCTCGGCGCCGAAGCGGCGCCCGTAGCCGAGCCGCGGCCCCAGCGGTGTCCCGCGCAGCGGGAACGTGATCGCGCGATAGGCGACCTCGCGGGCGCCGTGGTACTCGAGCGTCAGGCGCGCGCGGCGCCACAGGTCGGCGAGGCGGCCCTTGCGGACGGGCGGGTGCGGTGGGCGGGTGCTCATGGCTGTGACGATTCCTCGAAGGTGTCGCGACCCTCGAGCGAGAGCCGTCCGCGCACGGCGCGGGGGAGCTTGTCGGCGCGCGAGCCGGCGATCGCGCCGGCGGCCCGGACCGTCCAGTGGCGCACGGAGCGCGCGCCCTCGCGCACGACCGTGCGCGGCGGGACGCTGCCGCGCAGGCTGCGCACATCGGAGCGTACGCGGCTCTGGATCGTCAGCAGCGTCGCCACGGGCCTCGCCGGCTCGACCCACCCGTGCACCTCGCGCAGGCCGCGCCACTCGTCGAAGGAGCGGCGGAACTGCGCGACGGTCGCGTACTCGTGCGAGTGGATCACGGCGGCGTCCGGCACGTAGGCCTTGGCGAAGCCGGCGCGCAGCATGTCCAGCGCGAGCGCCTGGTCCTCCGCGTAGGGCACCTCCCGGAACGGCACGCGCTCCCACGCGCGGCGCGCGACGGCGCCGTTGGCATCGGTGAAGAACGTCTCGGCGCCCGGCCCGCGCGGCGCCGTCGTGCGGTCCACGCGCGGGCGGCCGTCGGGCGCCAGCGAGGCGAACCAGCCGTCGAGCTCGCGCCGCACCGCGGCGGGCGCGCCGGCGCGCGGCCGGTACGGGCCGTAGGCCAGCCCGACGTCGTCGGCGAGCTCGAAGCCGGCGAGCAGCCGCGCGAGCCAGTGCTCGTCGGCCGGCACGGCGTCCTGGGTGAGGAACGCGACGTGCGTGCCGCGCGAGCGCTCCATCAGGCGGTTGCGGGTCCCGCCGTGGGAGAAGCGCTCGACGGCGAACACCGTCGCGCCGTGGCGCCGGGCCAGCTCGCCGGAGCCGTCGCGCGAGCCCGAGTCGGCCACGAGCAGCTCGACGGGCCGGTCGAGCCGCTGCCCGCGCACGGCGTCGAGCACGTCGCCCAGCAGGCGGCCCCCGTCGCGCACGGGGATCGCCACCGTGATCGGCTCGGTCACCGCCGGACCGCCTCGATCCAGTCCCAGCGGCCCTCGCACAGTCGCTTCGCCTCGCGGGGCGCGACGCGCACGAGCGACTGGCCGTCCTCGACCGGCTCGAGCGCGAGCGGGCCGAGCACGCCGTTGTAGCCGTCGCCCGGCAGCGGCCGCCCGCCGCCGCGGCGGAGCTCGACCTTGTGCAGGCCGGGGCGGAGCTGCAGCTCGCCGGCCTGCAGCCACTGCCCCGGGCTGTTGACCGCATGCGGGGCGCCGACCTTGCGTCCGTCGATGCGCACCTCCATCGGCCGCCCGGTCGACAGCTGCAGCCACGCGCGGTAGCGGCCGGCCGTCGAGGTCCGGATCGTGCCGACGAGCCGGCCCGGCGTGTGCAGGTTCACCATCAGCGGCATGCTCGCGTCCGGCACCCAGCCGACCGGCCGGCCGGCCGGGGCCGTCACGCCCATCGTCGGGACGTCGGGGCGCCGCGCGGCGACCAGCTCGCCGCCCTCGCCGCGGGCACGCTCGGCGAGCTCGCGGACCGCGGCGCAGCTCGGCGCGCCCGTCGCGTCGATGCGGCCGCCGAGCGGGAGGTGGTCGAGCACCTCGACCGAGCGGTCCCGGCGCCACAGCTCGTAGTACGCGTTCGAGTAGACGCGGCGGAAGTCCGAGGGCGGGCGGCTGGCCACCGGCGAGCGGCGCGTGACGATCCCGTCGAAGCGCTGGACGAACTCGAGCGTCTGCTGGTCGAGGTCGAAGGACTGGCCGAAGATCGGCGCCGGCTCGCGCAGCGCGACGACGTCGGGCGACTCGGACTCCGAGCCCGAGTCGTTGCGGACCGAGCGGGAGAAGTACTTGGAGTACTCCTCCCACTCGTTGACGAGCCAGTAGCCGCCTCCGGCGTGCTCGGCGGCGTCCTGGAGCGCCTCCATCCGGTCGGTGGGCGCGAACCGCGCCTCGTGACCGGCGACGGCGTCCGAGAAGAGGACCGCGCCGCCGATCCCGACGGCGAGGCCGACCGCGGCCACGCGCGCGACCATGCGGCGCGCGCACCACAGCTCCCAGACCCCAAGACCGGCCATCAGCACGACGGCGGGCGCGAGGATGACGAGCAGCTTGGCGTCGGCGTACGGGGACAGGCGCGGGGCGGCGAGCGCGGCGGTCAGCCCGCAGCCGATGATCAGCAGCGGCCCGCCGAAGCGCCGGCGGGCGAGCTGGACCACCGTCCCGAAGGCGGCGAGCGCCAGGATCAGCGCGATCAGCACCGCCTGGACCGCCGACACGACCCCGCCGGAGACCGGCGAGCGGTAGTCCTCGCCGAGCCAGATCCCCGCCGCCTGGTAGGCCGGCAGCGGGCGCGTCAGGTGCCCGAACGTCGCCGGGGTCGGCGCGGCCGCGTTGGCCTGCTCGAAGGAACTGCCGGCGCCGCGCGCGTAGGAGAGCACGTCACCGATCAGCGGGCCCGTGACCACGAGCACCGTGACGAGCCCGACGGCGGCGGCGAGCAGCAGCATCCGCAGCGGCGGGCGCTTGGGCGCCGCGAGCAGCGCGGCGGCGGCCAGCGCCGTGAGCATCAGGGCGTACGGCGCGCCACCGCCCGACAGCACGAGCACGATCGGCGCGAGGCAGAGCGCCAGCACCGCACCGAAGCCGGGCCGCACGCCCTGCGCCAGCGCCTCGGCGACCACGGCCGCCGACAGGCAGACGAGCAGCACCATCACGATCTCCTTGATCGCGCCGTGCTGGGAGTACTGGTAGGTGAGGTTGGCGGCGGCGGCGATGACGCGCGATCGCCGCCGCGACGGGGCCCGGGCGCCGGCCCGGCGCGCGAGCTGCGTCAGCGCGGCGGCGGTGCCGGCGGCGACCGTCGCCATGAACGGCTGGTACACGGCCGCCGCGTCGATCCCCGTGAACGGCCGCAGCGTCGCGATCAGCCCGTGCGAGCCCATCGGGTAGCGCTGGCCGACCCCGGAGGCCTGCATGATCGTCGTCGTCGAGAACGGCGGGCCCGGCGCCGTGTAGCCGTGCTGGGCCAGCAGGTCGATGTAGACCATGTTCACGGACGTGTCGTTGACGAAGTTGTAGCCCGCCCACGTCCAGTGGCCCGTCAGCAGGGAGGGGCCGACGAAGATCGCGTAGGCGAGCAGCGCCGCCGCGCCCGCCCAGCCCGGGCGCAGGCGCGCGCGCAGGTCGCGGCGGGCGAGCAGCAGGCCCGCGGCGGCGGTCGCCGCGACGGCCACGGCGGCCACGGGCGCGGTCCCGTGCAGCCGGTAGATCACGGTCACCAGCGCGATCGCCGTCGCACCGCCGACCGGCGCGAGCAGCGCGCTCGGGAGCGGCCAGCGCGCGAGGCGCTCCACGAGCAGCCCGATGCCGACGGCGAGCAGCGCCGCGATGACCGGTGTCCAGAGGTAGGCGAGGATCGTCGTCATGACAAAGGCGAAGGCGGAGCAGCCTAGATGACGGTGCTGAGCCCGCCGCTACCCTTCAGGACCGTCGGCGGGCGCAACTTCCGGCCGCGTGCGCCGTTCCAGGCCAGCAGCGCTCCGCCGCCACGTCGCCATGACCAAGCACCTCGCGATCGTCCCCGCTTACAACGAATCCGCCGCCATCGGCGCGACGGTGCACGACCTGCACGCGCACGCCCCGGACTTCGACGTGCTGGTCGTCGACGACGGCTCCACGGACGACACCGCGCGGATCGCGCAGGACGCGGGCGCGATGGTGATCCAGCTCCCGTTCAACCTGGGCATCGGCGGCAGCGTGCAGACGGGCTACCAGTACGCGCTCGAGCACGGCTACGACGTGGCCGTGCAGGTCGACGGCGACGGCCAGCACGACGCCCGCTACGTGCACCTGCTGCTCGACCGCCTGCGCTCGGACCGCGAGCTCAACATGGTCACGGGGTCGCGCTTCATCGAGGCCGACGGCGACGGCTACCGCTCCTCGGTGTCGCGGCGGCTCGGCATCCGCATCTTCGCGCGCCTGCTGTCGCTGATCGCCGGGCGGCGGATCACCGATCCGACGTCGGGTCTGCGGATGGTCGATCATCGCGGCATCGAGCTCTTCGCCCGCGACTACCCGCACGACTACCCGGAGGTGGAGGCCGCCGTGCTGCTGCACTTCCACCAGCTGCGGGGCGCCGAGATCCCGGTCGTGATGCGCCCGCGCACGACCGGCGTGTCGTCGATCAATCCGACGCGCTCGATCTACTACATGGTCAAGGTGCTGCTCGCGATCCTCGTCGGCGTGCTGCGCGCCCGGCCCAACGTGGAGCCCGGCGACCGCGCCCCCGTCACTGCGGAGCACTCGATCTGATGGACACCCGGATCCAGCTCGTCGCGATCCTGGCCACCGCCGGCCTGTTCGTGATCGTGTTCGAGCTCGTCCGCCGCCGGCGGCTGATGGAGCGCTACGCGCTGCTGTGGCTGTTCGCGACGGTCACGCTGCTCGCGCTCGCCGTCTGGAAGGACCTGCTCGAGGAGGTCGCCGCCGCGGTCGGCATCTACTACGCGCCGTCGGCGCTGTTCGCGATCGCGTTCGGCTTCGTGCTCGTGCTGCTGATGCACTTCTCGCTGGTCATCTCGCGGCTGTCGGACCAGAGCAAGGTGCTCGCGCAGCGGCTCGGGCGGCTGCAGCGGGAGGTCGACGTCCTGCGGGCGCGGCAGGACCGGGCCGAGGAGCTCGGCGCCGCCCAGCACGACGACGAGCTCCTGCACTCCGGGCGCTGATGGCCGCCCCGGCGGTCGCGGTCGTCATCGTCACCTACGAGAGCGCCGAGGCGATCCCGGCGACGCTGCGCGCCGTGCAGGCGCAGCTCGGCGAGGGCGACGAGCTCGTCGTCGTCGACAACGCCTCGAGCGACGGCAGCGCCGCCGCCGCGCGCGCGGCCGCTCCCGGGGCGAGAGTGCTCGAGCTGGCGGGCAACGGCGGCTTCACGGCGGGCTGCCTGGCCGGCGCCGCGGCGAGCAGCGCGCCGCTGCTGTTCTTCCTCAACCCCGATGCCGTGCTCGCGCCGGGCTCGCTGGAGGCCCTGCGCGCCGCCGCCGGCGAGCACCCGCGCTGGGGCGCCTGGCAGGCGATGGTGCTGCTGCCGGGCGGGCAGCGGATCAACAGCTCCGGCGGCGTCGTGCACTGGCTCGGCCTCGCCTGGGCGGGCGGCCTGGACGCGGCCGTGCCCGCGCCGCCCGGCCCGCCGCACGAGGTCGCCTTCGCGTCGGGCGCCGCGCTCGTCGTGCGCCGCAGCGCCTGGGAGGAGGTCGGCGGCTTCGACGCGGACTGGTTCATGTACGTCGAGGACGTCGATCTGTCGCTGCGGCTGCGGCTCGCGGGCTGGGGCGTCGGCGTCGTGCCGGCCGCGAGCGTCGAGCACGACTACGACTTCGACAAGGGCGACTACAAGTGGTTCCACCTCGAGCGCAACCGCTGGTGGTCGCTGCTCTCGAGCTACCCCGCGCCGCTGCTGGCGCTCGTCGCCCCGCCGCTGCTGCTGTTCGACGTCGCGCTGCTGGCCGTGGCCGCGCAGGGCGGCTGGCTCGGCCCGAAGCTGCGATCCCAGGCGGCCGTCGTGCGCAGCCTGCCGCGCGTGCTCGCCCGCCGTCGCGCGATCCAGGCCCGCCGCGCGATCTCGCCCGGCGCGTTCGCCGACTGGCTGACGCCGGCGCTCGACTCCCCCTCCCTCGGCGGCCCGGCGGAGCTGCCCGCCGTGCGCTGGCTCGTGACGACCTACTGGCGTGCGATCCGCCTCCTGCTGCCGGCCTGACGCGCGCCCTGGAGCCCGGTTCGGCGCTCGCGGCTCCGCTACCGTGCTAACGCGCGGTGACGGCTACCTCAGATCCGACGCCCGGAGGCGAGCCGCCCGTCGACGTGCTCGACACCCCCGAGGCGGGGGAGCGCGTCATCCGCGGCGGTGCGCTGGTCTCGGCGACGTACGTCGCCGGGATGCTGCTCACGGCCGTGTCGGTGCCGTTCATGATCCGCGGGCTCGGCGTGGACGACTTCGGGCTCTTCGTCACCGCGTCGTCGGCGGTGATGATCATCGCCGGCGTCACCGAGGCGGGGCTGAGCGGCATCGGGACGCGCGAGTACGTGGTCGCCGAGGCCACGGCGCGGCGGCGGATGCTGGCGAACCTGCTGGGCCTCCGCTTCGCGACTGACCCTGACCGGCCTCGTCGCCGGCTGCGGGCTGATGGCGGCTCTCGGCTACGACGAGCTGATCGTCGCCGGCGTGGCGATCATGGCGTGCGGCCTGCTGCTGACGCTCGTCCAGGACAACTGGACCGTCCCGCTCGCCGGAAACCTGCAGTGGGGCTGGTTCTCGGTGCTGGGGCTTCTGCGGTCCGGGGTCACGGCGCTGTTCGTGATCGGATTCGCGCTGCTCGGCGCCGGCGTCGTGTCGTACTACTGGATCAGCGTCATCGCCGCCGCGAGCGTGTTCGTGTTGACCGGCTGGAAGATGCGCGGGCTGGTCTCGTGGCTCCCCGCCTTCGACCGCGCGGAGTGGTGGCGGCTCGTGCGCGACGCGCTGCCCTACGCCGCGGCGACGACGGTCGGCATCCTGTACTTCCGCGTGGCGCTGATGGTCCTCTCCCTGGGCAGCACCGAGGAGGAGACCTCCTACTACTCGGCGGCCTTCAAGATCGTCGAGATCTTCGGCGGGTTCTCCGGCATCATCGTCGTCACGGCCTTCCCGGTCCTCGCGCGCGCCGCCCGCGACGATCTCGAGCGCCTGCGCTACGGCGTCGGGAAGCTGCTGCAGACGACGGTAATGGTCGGAGCGTGGTTCGCGCTGTCGCTGTTCGTCGGCGCTCCGCTCGCCATCAGCGTCGTCGCCGGAGAGCAGTTCGAGCCCGCGGTCGACGTGCTCCGGCTGCAGGCGGTGACCCTGATCGCCGGCTTCGCCGTCGCGGCGCTCGGCTACGCGCTCTTGTCGCTCCGCCAGCACGCCGCGCTGCTCAAGGCCAGCCTGATCGCCCTGGTGGTCGCGGTCGTCCTGTCGGTGCCGCTCGTCCCGGAGTACGGCGCGATGGGCGCCGCGGTCGCCACGGTGGCGGCGGAGGCGGCGCTGATGCTCGGCTACGCCGTCTACCTGACCAAGGCGCAGCCGGAGCTGCGCCCGAGCCCGCTCATCTGGGGCCGGGTCTTCGTCGCGCTGACCCCGGCGGTCTTCGTCGGCCTGCTGCTGCCGCTGCCCACGCTCGTCCTGCTGGCGCTCTCGAGCGCGGTCTACTTCGGCGTGCTCCAGCTGGTCGGGGGCATCCCGGGCGAGCTGCGGACCACGTTCGCCGCCACGATCGCGTCCCGGCTGCGGCGATCGTGATCGCGCCCGCGGTCTCGCGGCCGCTACCCGGCTGAGCGGTCGACGATGGCGAAGACCCGGTTGGTGTGCGGCGTGGGCTCGTCGCCCAGCCGCGTGTCGGGCCGGTGGGCGAGGCGGTGGCGGGCGAACCGCGACACCCGCGCCGGAGTCGGCCGGTGGCGTGCGAGCACGATCTCCTGGAACTGCGCATCCGTGACCCGGAAGTCGCCGTGGTACGCGAGCCGCACCGCGTCTCCGGGACCCGTCGCCGCGGCGAGCCATGCCTCCAGCTCCGCTCGCGTCGGCAGCCCGTTCTCCGCGTGCTCGGCCAGCCACGGATGATCGTCGCCCGTAAGGCCGCGGAACCACTCGCGGACCTCGCGCTCGGCGGCGACGTGCTCGGGCGAGCCGAGCGGGCAGCACAGGATCAGCCGCCGGGCGGTCACGCGGACTTGCTCGGCGACGAAGCCCGCGCGCTCGGTCCCCGGCACGTGCTCGAGCGCATCGAGGCTGGTGACGACCTCGATGGTCCGGTCGCGGAACGGCAGGCCGTCGGCCTCGACCAGCAGGTCGGCGGGCGGCGCGATGTTGGCGGCGACCACCGCGGCCCCGGGCAGGAAGGAGCCGAGCTGCCCGGGCAGGCCGCCGACGTCGAGCACCTGCCGCGGGTCACCGGCGAGCTCTGCGACGACGAGGTGGCGCTCCCACGTATCCGCCGCGGTGAGCGCACGGTTGCGGGCGAGGGCGACGGCGCGGTCGAGCAACGACATCGGCACCCGCGGCAGGGTAGACGGACACGACAAGGCGGTCCGCAGCGGCGCCGCGGTCAGGCCGGCGGCAGCGCCCGGTTGAACGCCTCGGCCCGCTCGCGCAGGCCGGGAGCGCCCGGCTCGCGCCAGGCGCCGACGACCTGCAGGGCGAACGGGCGCACCGGCCGGCGGCGCAGCAGCGCGGCGACGAAGTGCCGAAGGGGTTCGTCTCCCGCAATGTCGTGCCGGTGCGGATCGACGGCGATCGCGAGCAGGTCGAGGCCGGCTGCCTGGTGGAGCACATGGCTCCCACGCATTCCACGTCGGCGAGCCCGTTCGGTGTGCTGAAGCTCGACGAGCTGTTCGCCGCGCGCGACGATGCGCCGTGAGCTCCTGGACGGCGTAGCCTCTACGTCTCCAGGGACCGTACGTCGCGGTCGACGACGGCGAAGACCCGGTTGGTGTACGTCGTGGGCTCGTCGCCGAGCCGCGTGTCGGGCCGGTGGGCGAGGCGGTGGCGGGCGAACCGCGACACCGCCGCCGGAGTCGGCCGGTGGCGCGCCCGGACGATCTCCTGAAACTGCGCGTCCGTGATCCGGAAGTCGCCGTGGAACGCAAGCCTCACCGCATCTCCGGGGCCCGTCGCCGCGGCGAGCCATGCCTCCAGCTCCGCTCGCGTCGGCAGCCCGTTCTCCGCGTGCTCGGCCAGCCACGGATGATCGTCACCCGTGAGGCCGCGGAACCACTCGCGGACCTCGCGCTCGGCAGCGACATGCTCGGGGGAGCCGAGCGGGCAGCAGAGGATCAGCCGCCGGGCGGTGACGCGCACGAGCTCGGCGATGAAGCCCGCGCGCTCGGGGCCTGGCACGTGCTCGAGCGCATCCAGGCTGGTGACCACCTCGATCGCCCGGTCGCGGAACGGCAGGCCGTCGCCGTCGACCAGCAGGTCCGCGGGCGCCGCGATGTTGGCGGCGACCACCGCGGTCCCGGGCAGGAAAGAGCCGAGCTGCCCGGGCAGGCCACCGACATCGAGCACCTGCCGCGGTTCTCCGGCGAGCTCCGCGACGACGAGGTGGCGCTCCCACGTATCCGCCGCGGTGAGGGCCCGGTTGCGGGCGAGAGCAATGGCGCGGTCGAGCAGTGACATCGTCGGCGGCAGGGTAGAAGGACACGCCGCCGCGGTCAGGAGCGGTGCGGCAGCGCCCGGTTGAACGCCTCGGCCCGCTCGCGCAGTCCGGGTCCGCCCGGCTCCCGCCATGCGCCGACAGCCTGCAACGCGAACGGGCGCGCGGGCCTGCGACGGAGCAGTGCGGCGCACGCGAGCGCCGCGAACTGCGCGCAGACCGCGGCCGCGCGACCCGGCGGCCCGCGGGCGAGTAGTGGCGCTGCTGGTAGCGGCGGCGCGAGCGGGCCATCTCGACCGCCCGCTCGGGCGAGTCGCCCGTGGTGCCCTGCCCGTCGTGGACGACCTCGGCCTGCGGGACCCAGTGCGTCGCGCCGCCCGCGGCGGCGAGCCGCACGCAGAGGTCGACCTCCTCCGAGTACATGAAGTAGCCCTCGTCGAAGCCGCCGAGGGCGCGGACGGCGTCGCGGCGCGCCAGCAGCGCGCAGCCCATCGCCCAGCCGACGGGCTGCGGGCCCTCGCCGTCGAGCACAGCCGGGCGGCCGCGGCCGAGCCGCAGCGCCGCCAGCACGTCGGCCCGCGCCGTCGGCGTCGGCCACAGCGACACCTGCCGCGCGCCGTCGGAGCGCACCAGCGTGGGCGCGGCGACGGCGACGCCCGGGTGGTCGTCGAGGTAGGCCGCCATGGCGTCGATCGCCCCGGGCAGCACGCGCGCGTCGTCGTTGAGGAACAGCACGTGGCGCCCCTCGGCGCGAGCCAGCGCGAGGTTGTGGTTGGCGCCGTAGCCCGCGCGGGTCCGCCGCGCGACCACCTCGACGTCCGGGAACGCCTCCCGCACGGCCTCGACGGAGCCGTCCTGGGACGCGTTGTCGACGACGACCACCTGCAGCCGCGCGCGGCGGCCGGCGTCCTGCGCGAGCGCGCGCAGCGACGCGAGCACGGCGTCGCGGCTCTCGTGGTTGACGATCGAGACGGTGACGTCCGGCGCCACGCTTCAGGCCTTGACGGCCGTCAGGATGTTCTGCGGCGCGAGGTACGGGCGCAGCGGCGTGCGCGCGAGCCACTCGCGCCGGCGCAGCGCGGCGCCCTCGACCCAGTAGCGGGGATGCACCCGACCTGCTCGAAGCCGGCCTGCTCGAGCAGCTCGACGGCGTCGGAGGTGGAGAACCAGCGCAGGTGCGTGCGGTCGAAGACCCCGAAGTCCTCGCGCGGCCAGCTGCGGCCGCGGACGACGCGCGCGAGCGCGCCCCAGAAGAGCACGTTCGGCAGGGACACGACGGCGGTTGCGCCGGGCGCGAGCATCGCCGCGACGCCGCGCAGGACCGCCCACGGGTCGGCGAGGTGCTCGAGCACGTCGGCGGCGATCAGGCAGTCGAACGGCGCCTCGGGCGGCGGCGGGCCGGCGGCGAAGGCGGCCGCGTCGGCGACGACCACGCGGTCGAGGCGGCCCTCGGCGTCGCGCGCGAGCCCGGGTCGAGCTCGACGCCGAGCACCGCGGCGCCCTGGCGCGCCTTCAGCGAGGCGCCGAGCGCGCCGCTCGCGCACCCGAGCTCGAGGATCGCCCGCGCCGAGGCCGGGACGAGCGCCTGGACGTCCGTGCGCGCGGACTCGTAGCCCACGGTCCGGCGCTCGCGCGGGCGTGGTCGGCCATCGCCGGGAACATACTCAGCGCCCGATCGCCCGCAGGAACCCGTTGGCGCGGGCGCGGGTGGTGTTGCGCCCCGCCCAGGCGAGCGCCCCGGCGCGCAGCGACGCGTACTCGTCCTCGCCCATCGCCTCGATCCGCCGCAGCAGCGCCCGCGGGTCCGTGTAGATCACGCAGTTCGTCTCGTCGAGCCCGTGCGGCGCGCACGACGCGGGCTTCGAATCGAGGTCGCGGAAGCACGGCACGCGCCCGCGGCCGCCTGCTCGTAGTGGCGCATGCAGTCCCAGCCGGCGCGCTTGGTCGTGATCCCGAAGCGCGAGGAGCGCAGGTCGGCCATGTAGTCGGCCTCGTCGGCGAACGCGTAGGCTGGTCGCGGTGCCCGGCACGAGCGCCTGCACCTCCGGGTCGACGACGTGCGTGGCGAGCAGCTTGGTCTTGGGCTCGTCGCCCGATGCGAGCTTCTCCTCGGGGATCGAGAACGCGAGCGGTCGCAACGAGCAGGGCACCGCCGCTCCGCCAGGCGCGGTGGCAGCAGACCGTAGTAGCGAACCCGCGCGGTGAGCGGCGTGAGCTCGCGCTTGAAGAACGGGATCCGCCCGTGCGCACGCGGCGCCGGCCAGGGCCGGATCCCCTTCCAGTAGATCGGCCCATAGGGGTACATCAGCTCGGAGTCGCCGCCGTCGAGCGCCACGAGCGTGACGCCCTTGCGCCGCAGCTCGAACAGCCGCGAGCGCAGCTGGGCCCACGGCCCCCAGTAGCGCCAGATGTCCGCGAAGACGATGACGTCGAACTCGCCGCGCCGCGCGGTCGATCGGCCACGTGCGCTGCACGTCGACCTCTGGCAGCGTGCCGTAGAGCGTGAAGCCGCGGCCGTAGACCTCGGCCTGCTCGCCGACGGCGTACATCGAGTCGCGCCGGGGCACGTCGACGACGGTGTCGCCGAGCACGGTCCGCAGGCCGTGCAGGAGCGAGTCGGCGAGGTAGTCCTCGGCGTTGGAGTGCAGGTACAGGATGCTGGTCATGCGCGAGCCAGCGAGGGTAGCCTCAACCGCTTGCCCTCCACGTGGGACTGGACCTGCTGTTCCTCATCCCCGGCGAGTCGGGCGGGCGCGAGACGCACGTCCGCGGGCTGCTCGGCGCGCTGCGCGAGGCGCGCCCCGACCTGCGGCTGACCGCGTTCGTCGGCCCGGACGTCGCCGGCCCGGGCTTCTGGACCGAGCACGTGGACCGCACCGTGGTGCTGCCGCGCGCGTCGGCGCGGCGGCGGCTCGCGTGGGCGGCGGGCGAGGCGCTGGGCGTCGCCCGCGCGGCGGCGCACGCCGGCGTCGACGTGCTCCACTCGCCTGCGAACTTCGGGCCGGCCGTCGGCCCGTTCGCGCGCGTGCTCACGCTGCACGACCTGCTGTTCCGCCTCCGTCCGGAGCACGTCGGCGCGGCGATGCGGTGGGACGGAGGCGCTCGTGCCGCCCGCCGCCCGCCGCGCGCATCGCGTACTGACGGTCTCGGCCGCGTCACGCGACGACATCGTGCGCGAGCTGCGCGTCGCCCCGGAGCGGGTCGAGGTGGTGCCGAACGGCATCGAGCCGCCGGCCCGCCCGGGCGACGCCGCCGCCGTGCGCACGCGGCGGAGGCGGGCGGCGGCGGGTGCTGCTCAGCGTCGCCACCGACCTGCCGCACAAGAACCTCGCGGCCCTCGTCGACGGGCTCGCGCGCCTCGAGCCCGGCGGGCGCCCGCTGCTCGCGTTCGCGGGCCACGGCACCGACCGCGGCGAGCTCGCGGCCCACGCGGCGCGGCTCGGCGTCGCCGCCGACGTCCGGCTGCTCGGCGCCGTCGCCAGGCGAGCTGGAGGACCTCTACGCGGCCGCGGACGGGCTCGTGACCGCGACGCGCTGGGAGGGTTTCGGGCTGCCGGTGCTGGAGGCGATGGCGCGCGGCGTGCCGGTCGGCCTGCTCGGACCTCCCCGTCCTGCGGGAGGTGGGCGCGGGCCTGGCCGAGCTGCTCGATCCGGGCGACCCGGCGGCGTCGCCGCGGCGATGCGGCGGCTGCTCGCGGGCGCGGACGGGACGAGCGCGCGGCGGGGCGGGCGCACGCGGCGCGCTTCACGTGGGCGGCCGCCGCAGGGCGACCGCCGCGGCCTACGAGCGCGCCGCGGCGGAGGCGCGCCGCGGCCGAGCCGCCCGGCACGGGCGTCCGCGTAGCCCTCGAACACGGCCGCGCTCGCCGCGCGGCTGCGGACCACGAGCAGCGAGCGCGCCAGATAGGTCGCGACGAGGCCGCCCGCCGCAGCAGCGTGCCGGCGCGCCCGAGCGGCGGATGGCCTCCCACGACGTCGAGCCGGGCGTCGGGGAGCGCGCGCTGCACCGCAGCGAACGCCTCCAGCACGACGGGGCCGCCCTTGCGCTCCCACTCGCGGCCCACGAACAGGAAGCGCGGCGGGCTCCAGGGCCTCGGGCGCGGCTGCACCTCGTGGTTGCGCCCGGCGCCCACGACGTGGACCCGGGCGGGGTCGGCGCCGTAGTCCTCGACGAGCGAGCGGGCCGCCCAGTGGCTCCACGGCGCGAGCGCGACGGCGTGGTCGTAGACGTGGCGCTGGCGCTCGGCGAAGGCGTTCGCAGTGCCCTCGCTGAGGCGCGAGAAGACCGGGTGCGTGGCCCTCGCCTGGAGCAGCGTCATGTCCGCCGAGACGACGTAGCGCATGCCGCGCGGGAGCCGCTGCTCCGCGCCGAGCACGATCGCCCCGCCGACCGGGCCGGCGGCGCGCAGGCGGCGCGCCGCGACGACGCTGCGCAGGAGATCGAGCCCCCGGGTGTAGCCGGCGTCGACGCGCGAGCGTCGCACCGCGGCGCTCACGGCCAGCGCCGCGGCGAGGACTCCTGACGGCGGCGACGCGTCGACCGTCACGACCTCGACCCCGCGGCGGCGCAGACCGGCGACGAGGCCCGCCCCGGAGCCCGACCAGGTCGCGGGCGACGCCGGGTCGCCCGTGGCGACGACGGCGACGCGCGCCGCGCTCACGGCGCGGTCGCGAGCAGGTGCCACTGCACCGTGAGGAACTCGCGGGCGCGGCCGAAGCTGGCCTTGTCCGCGTAGCGATCGCGCCCCGAGAACGAGCCGTCGCACGCGCGGACCTGCCAGCCGCAGCGGGAGACGAGCGCGATCAGGTCGCGCCGCGTGTACCAGCGCAGGTGGGTGACGTCGCGGTGGCCGAACTCCGTGTAGCCGAACGTCCCGCGGAACAGCAGGTCGCGCAGCAGCGTGAAGTGGCGGGCGTTCGGGATCGAGATGTGCAGCCGGCCGCCCGGCGCGGCGACGGCGAGCAGCGCCTTCAGGACGGGCTCGGGGTCCACGAGGTGCTCGAGCACGTCGTAGGTGCAGATCGTGTCGAACGGGCCCTGCAGCACCCCGGCGGCGATCGCGTCCTCGACTGGCATCTCGTGCACGGCGTCGAGCCGCGTGCGGGCCACCGCGGCGGCCTCGGGGTTGACCTCCACGCCCGTCACGGACTCCGCGCCGGCCGCCTTGAGCGAGAGCCCGACGCCGCCGCTGCCGCAGCCGACGTCCAGCGCGCGCCCGATCGGGCGCGGGAGCTCGGCCACGACGTCCGCCCGCTCGAGGTCGTAGTAGCCGGACGGCTTGGGCGTGGTGGCGGACGCCTCCATCGGGCGCTCAGTCTACGAGCGAGCGGTAGGCGTCCCGGGTCCGGCTCGCGGCCCCGGCGGCCGAGAAGCGGTCCAGCAGCGCGGGGTCCGGCGCCGGGCGGGCGCCGCCGAGCGGCCCGTCGCGGAGCGCCTGCGCCATCGCCTTCCAGTCGCCCGGCCGCACGAGCGCGCCGTAGGAGCCGAGCACCTCCGGGATCGCGCCGGAGTCGGTCGCCACGACCGGCGTGCCGGACGCCATCGCCTCGACGAGCACCATCCCGAACTGCTCCTCCCAGCCGCGCGTGGGCAGCGAGCCGAGCACGAGGCTCGTGGCCGAGCGATAGAGCGCGGGCATCTCGTCGTAGGCGACGGTCGGGCGGAACTCGACCGCACCGCCGACGCCGAGGTCGGCCGCGTAGCGCCGCAGGCGGTCCGCCTCCGGGCCGTCGCCGAGCACGAGCATCCGCACGTCCGGCCGCGCCGGCCCGCCGATGCCGCGGTGCAGCGCCGCGAGCGCGCGCAGCGCGTCCTGGTGGCCCTTCTCCCACACCAGCCGTCCCGCCGACAGCAGCAGCGGAGGCTGCCGGGGCTCGCCGGAGGCCGAGGCGAAGCGGTCGAGGTCCACGCCGGGCGGGGACACGGCGATCCGCTCGGCGGGCACGCCCTCGAGCAGGAGCGCGTCGCGCGCGCGCCCGGTCGCGGCCAGCAGCAGGTCGGCGGCCGGCAGGATCGCGTCCCGATAGCGGCGCTCGCGCGGCCATCGGTAGGTACCGCGCCACGGGATCGTCTCCCACACCGTGAGCACCAGCCGGAAGCCCAGCTTCGCCTTCAGCCGGGCGGCCTGCGCGCTGAACCACGTGCCGATCTCCGCCGCGTGGACGATCGCGGCGCCGCGCAGGTGCTCCTCGAGCCCGAGGTAGCGCTCCCCCAGCGCGTAGGCCGCCGCACCGGCGGCCCGGCCGGCCGGGAGCCGGTCGCGCGGCGAGGCGGCGCGGACGGTGGGCAGCTCGAGCCCCTCCAGCCGGTGCAGGTTGGAGCCCGTCACCAGCGCGGAGAGCTCGAACTCGTCCTGCAGGCGCTCGAGCGGGCGCAGGTCCCACACGTTGGCGTTGTGGCCGCGCAGCAGCACGACACGCGGGCGGGAGCGGGACATCGCGGGGCGTGAGCCTAGATGGTTGAGTCCGCGAGGTCCGTGCCGTGGGGGCGGTGCCGGGCGGATGCCGGGCGCCGCACGCATCCGAAGGGAATGCGCCGGCGTTTTCGAGGGTGCGGGTGGCGATCCGGCGCCGATCCGGCGCCGTCATCCACGGTGCGGAGTCGTGGAATCACCCATCTAATCGCTGTGAATGCGCCATCTGCCAGGATGGATGCACGGGTGGCGTCGAGTCCTGCGCTCTTGCGAGACTTCCGGGCGCCTCGCCCGTTCCTTGTCTGCGATGCCGGAACAACCGCTCACCGCCCTACCGCAGCGCCGTCCCGGCGCGCCCGACCTCCCGCCCGCGGAGGCCGTGCTCGGCATGCCGCTCGCCCTGACCACGTACGACGGCGCGCGCGACTGGATCGACGCCACCGTCGCGGCGGGTGAGCGCGGATACATCTGCGTCGCCGCCGTCCACACCGTGATGGCCTGCCAGGAGGACCCGGAGCTGCGCGCCGCCGTCGAGGGCGCGAGCTTCACCGTCCCCGACGGCCAGCCGCTCGTGTGGGCGCTCAACGCGCTCGGGCACAGCCTGCCCGACCGCGTGTACGGGCCCGAGCTGATGGACCGCATGTGCGCGCACGCCGCGCGCACCGGCCTGCGCTTCTACCTCTACGGCGGCCGCAACCAGGGCGGCCTGGCCCAGCTCGCGCGCAACCTGCGCCTGCGCCACCCCGGCCTGCGGATCGTCGGCGGCTACTCGCCGCCATTCCGCCCGCAGACCGAGGCCGAGGAGGCGCGCGTCGCGGCCGAGATCAACCGCTCGGGCGCGGACGTCGTCTGGGTCGGCATCGGGGTGCCCAAGCAGGAGAAGTGGATGGCGCGGATGCGCGAGCAGCTCGACGCCCCCGTGCTGGTCGGCGTCGGGGCGGCGTTCGACTTCCACGCCGGCCTGATCCCGCAGGCGCCCGACCGGCTCCAGCGCGTCGGCCTGGAGTGGGTCTTCCGCCTGCTGCAGGAGCCGCGCCGGCTGTGGCGGCGCTACCTGCACTACAACCCGCGCTTCGTGGCGGGCTTCGTCCGGCAGTACCTCGTGCACCGTCTCGCGCTGCGCCGCGGCTAGCCTCTAAGGGGCCATGACCTACGACGTCTGCGTCATCGGGCTGGGGCGCGTCGGCCTCCCGCTCGCGCTGAGCTTCGCCGACGCCGGCCTCTCGGTGCTCGGCGTCGACAACGACCCCGACGTGCTCGCCGCGCTGCGCGAGCGCCGGATGCCGTTCAAGGAGCCGGGCACGGACGATCTGCTCGCCCGCGTCGAGCTGGACCTCTCGCACCGCGCGGCCGACGGCGCGCAGGCGCGCTCGATCGTGCTCACGCTCGGCACGCCGAGCTTCTCGCACATCGAGATCGACATGGGCGACATCCGCTCCGTGCTCGACGACCTGCTGCCGCTGCTGGCGCCCGAGCACCTGCTCGTCCTGCGCTCGACCGTCGCGCCGGGCACGACGGAGTTCGTCGCCGGCTACCTGGAGAAGCACCGCGGCTTCACCGTCGGCGAGGACGTCTTCGTGGCGCACGTGCCCGAGCGCATCGCCGCCGACCGCTTCCTGGACGAGATCGGCACGCTGCCGTGCATCGTCGGCGGCATCGGCGAGGCCTCGGGCGAGCGCGCGGCCGACCTGTTCGCCCCGCTCGGAGCGCCGATCGTGCAGACCACGCCGGTGCAGGCCGAGCTGGCGAAGATCTGGACCAACATCCTGCGCTACGCCACGTTCGCGCTCCCGAACCTGCTGATGATGGACTGCGAGCGCTACGACGCGAACGTCTTCGAGGTCATCGACCTCATCAATCGCGACTACCCGCGCGGCGGCATCGCGCTGCCGGGCCTGACCGCCGGGACGTGCCTGCGCAAGGACTTCGCGTTCTCGGAGGAGAAGTCCAACGCCCCCGGCATGCTGCTCGCCGTCTCGCGCGTGCACGAGAGCGTCCCGCTGTTCCTCGTCGACGGCGTCAAGCGCCGGCTCGGCGGCGGCCTGCGCGAGCGCAAGATCGCCGTGCTCGGGCTCGCCTTCAAGGCCGACACGGACGACGAGCGCGACTCGCTCTCGCACAAGCTGATCCGGCTGCTCGAGCGCGAGCTCGCCGACGTCGCGGTCCACGACCCCGTCGTCGCGACGCCGACCTCGGGATTCGACGAGGCGATCGCCGAGGCCGACGTGGTCGTCGTCGCCACCAACCACAGCGCGTTCTCGCGCCCCGAGGCGCTGCAGGCGATCGCCGAGCGGGCCGGGGCCGACTGCCTGGTCGTCGACCCCTGGAACGCGCTCGGCACGGGCCAGGTCTTCGCCTACGTGTCGGAAGTCGTCGCGCTGCGGGCATGAGCCGGGTCCTCGTCACGGGCGGCGCCGGCACGATCGGCGCGGCCGTCGTCCGCCGCCTGCTGCGCGACCCCGAGTTCGAGGTCCGCGTCTCCGACCAGCGCGACGCGCCGGGCTGGATGCGCGAGGGCTGCGAGGTCCACCGCGGCGACCTGCGCGTCCTGTCGGAGGCGCGCAAGGCGATGACGGGCTGCTCTCACGTCATCCACCTCGCCGCGATCGTCGGCGGGATCGCGAACTTCCACAAGCTGCCCCACACGCTCACCGAGGTCAACAACGGCCTCTACAACGCGGTCTTCCGCGCGGCGCTGGACTCTGACGTCGAGCGCTTCGTCTACGTCGAGCTCCTCGATGGTCTTCGAACGCGCGGAGCAGTATCCGACGCGGGAGGACTACATCGACGACTGCCCCGTGCCGCTGTCGGCGTACGGGTTCTCCAAGCTCACGGGCGAGGTCTACTGCCGCGCCGCCCACGACGAGCACGGCCTCCCGTACACGATCTGCCGCCCGTTCAACGCCTACGGGCCGGGCGAGATGCCCGAGGACGAGCCGGGCATCGCCCACGCCGTCCCCGACCTGATCCGCAAGTCGTTGGCGCGCATGCGGCCGCTGCCGATCTTCGGCTCGGGCGAGCAGACGCGCACGCTGACGCACGTCGACCGACATCGCCGACGGCATCGTGACCGCGACGGGCCACCCGGCCGGGCTCAACGAGGACTTCAACATCTCCGCCGACCGCGAGCTGACGGTCGCCGAGATCGCCCGCATCTGCTGGGAGGCCGCCGGCAACGACCCCGACGACTTGGAGCTCGAGCACCTGCCGTCGTTCAAGGTCGACGTCGTCCGCCGCTGGCCCTCGGTCGAGAAGGCCGAGCGGCTGCTGGGCTGGCGCGCTCGGATCGGCGTCGAGGAGGGCGTGGCGCAGACGGCCGAGTGGCTGCGCACCCTCGACCCCGTGGGCACGGGCGGTTGAGATCGGCGGCGCCGGGTCAGGATCGGCTCAGCGGTCTCCGGACGACGGCGGTCGACCGCGGCGCGCCCCTGAGGGTCGCGCACGGCCGCCGCGGCGAGCCGCACCGCGACGACGAGCCCGATCGACCCGAGCAGCCAGACGAGCGGCGCCAGCGCAGCGGAGTAGCGCAGCTGGCCGCCGTGGAGCGCGGCCGTCGCGACGGCCACCGAAAGCCACACCCCGAGGACGGCGGCGACGGCAACCCGCGCACGCCGGTCGGCGGAGAGCACGAGCCACAGGACCGCGACGAGCCCGCCCACCGCCAGGATCCTCCACACGCGGCGCACCAGGTCGGCGAAGAACATCCCGCCCCGAGTGACGACGATAGGCACCACCGAGCGCTCGGCGAGCTGCGAGACCGCGTCGTCCGTGGCCCGGCCCGTGGCGACGTCGGTGAACATCTGCCGCGTCGCGCGCACGGTGTTGACGGCGTAGCTGCGCGGATGGCGCCGGATCGCCGTGAGCGCGAGCTGGCGCGACATCTCGTCGGCCTCCTGCGTGGTCGCCCCGCGCTCGAAGAGGGTGTTGAAGAGCCCGCTCGACAAGCGACCTTCGGGGTCCTCGCGTTGGAGCTCGAGCGCCACCCGCCCGGCCTCGAGGTCGGTGGGGATCGGCAGCTTGTCGTCCTCGAACGCCCGGTTCGACGAGGGTCCGCCCGCTCTGCATGCTCATCGTGAGCTCGCCGTACCGATCCTCGTTGCGCAGCATCCAGGGCAGGATGCAGACGACGACCACGGCGGCCACGAGCACCGTTCCCCCGACGGTCCAGCCCACGGAGCGGGTCGCCAGCGCAAGTGGGAGCACCGGCGCGACCACGAGCGCCTGGCCGACCGGCTTCACGTAACAGGCGGCAGCGAGCACCACGCCCGTCAGGACGAGCAGCACGAGGCGCTTGCCGCCCGTGGACAGGCAGGCGGCGGTCAGGACTCCGGCGCCCGCGAGCACCATGACGCCGAAGAGGTAGTCGGCGAGAAGCAGGCTCTCCAGGAACAGCGACGGCGAGGCGAGCGCCGCCAGCCCGCCTGCGACGAGCGCGACGCCGCGGCCCAGGAGGGGCCAGCCGAAGTACACGATGGCCCCGGCCACCGCTACGCCGAGGCACAGTTGGAGCACGACGGCGGCGTCCTCCAGGCGACCGGGAAGGAGGCCCGACACCCAGAGGAAGAACGGATACCCGGGAGGCCGCCCCGCGCTGTCGAACCCTCGCTCGCCCATCGTCCAGAACGATCGCGCCAGGCCCACGTATCCGGCGCTGTCGCCGCCCGGTGTGATCTCGTGCCGGCCCAGGGCGAGCGGGATCCGTACGACTGAGGCGGCGAGGACGACGGCGATGGTCCACCAACCCCGAGAGAGCCCGTCGAGCCTTCGGATGACGGAGGGCAGGCGTTGACGGGCCGACAAGGCGGGGAGTATCCCATCGACGCGGGCGAACCGCGGCCGGAAGTGCGCGGCCTGGCGACAGTCGGATCCGACGTCGCCGCCGTGACAGCGGCGCGCGCCGGGACCTTCGTGCTCGGCACGATCACGATCGTCGTCAGCACGCGCCTACTCGGCCCGGCCGGCTACGCGGAGGTCGCGCTCGCGACCGTGCTCGCCACGCTCGTGTTCGCGACGAGCTCGGCGTGGACGGCGGCGGCCGTGTCGCGCTACGGGCGCGAGGAGCTCGAGCAGCGCGGCTCGCTGCGCGTCACGAGCTGGGCGCGGCTCGTGATCACCATGCCGCTGCTCGCCGTGGCCGCGGCCGTGGCCGTCGCCATGTGGGCCGCCGGCGCGCTCCCGCCGGAGCTGAGCGGGACGCTGATCGCCCTCGCGCTCGCCTCGGCGGCGTTCCTCGTGCTCTCCGAGCACGTCGTGTCCGTGCTCGAGGCGGCGGGCGGATGCGCACGAGCGCGCTGGCGCTGCTGGCGCGCGCCGGGCTCGTGACGCTCGGGGTGGGCGTCGCCGCGCTGGCCGCGGACGACCTCACCCCGGAGCTCGTCGTCGGGATCGGCGCCGCCGCGAGCGCCGTGCTCGCGGCGCTCTCGGCCCGCTGGGTGTGGCGGCAGGCACTCTGGCCGCCCGTCGCCGACCGGAGCGCGTTGCGCCGCGTCTTCTGGTTCTCGCTGCCGCTGATCGCGTTCGCGGCCAGCCAGTACGGCATGCGCAGCGTCGACGTCGTAGTCCTCCGCGCGTTCGAGCCGCTCGCGACCGTCGGCATCTACGCAATCGCCTTCCAGGCGTTCGTGATGCTCGTCCAGCTCGCGACGACCATCACGATCGTCGTCACGCCGCTGCTCGTGTCGATGCGCCACGCCGGCCGCGAGCACGAGCTCAGCCGCTACCTCGAGCGGATCGTTCCGCAGGCCACGCTCGTGCTCGGCGGATTGGTCGCGCTCGCCGCGCCGTTCGCGGCGCTGCTGATCCCCGTCGTGCTCGGCACGTCGTTCTCGGACGCCGCCGACCCCCTCGTGATCCTCCTGGGCGCCTCGCTGATCCGGGCGGTCGCCAGCCTCGCCGCGCCCATGCTGCTGCTGCACGAGCGCAGCGGCGCAACCGCGCGATCAACGTCGGAGCGCTGGCATGAACGTCTGCGGCGACATCGTGCTCGTCGGGCTGCTCGGCGCCGGTGTCGTCGGACCCGCGATCGCGAGCACGCTGGCGATGGTGCCGATCGCCGCGGGCTACCTGTTGGTGGCGGCGCGGGCCACCGGGCGCGCGCCCGGCTCCCGGCGGTCGTCGCTCTCGCGCCCGCCGCGGGCATCGTCGCGACGCTCGTCCTGCCCGCTCTCGCGGCGCTCGGCGTGGCCGTCGCGGCCGTGGTGGCGGCGTGCGTCTGGCGGTCGCGGGCGGCATGTTCAGCGCGGACGACGCGGACCTCGTCGAGCGGCTGCGCCTACCAGCGTCCTGGCGGCGGCGCATCGTCGCCGGCCTGCGCTCCCGCTGACGGAAACAGCACGCGCTCCCAGCGCGCGGCGACGGCCGCGGGCGAGTGACGCGCGGCGACGTGCGCGCGGCAGGCCTCCGCGATGGCGATCGCGTCGCCGCGGCGATCCCAGGCCTCGCCGGCCAGCCGCGCCATCCGCTCGAGGTCCCCGGCCGCCACCCAGCCGACCGACCCCGCGTCGAGCACGCCGCCGGGATCGTGGGACAGCGCCAGGGCGGGCACGCCATGCGCCCAACCCTCGAGGAAGACGTTCGGCATGCCCTCGAACTCCGACGTGCTCACGATCGCCACGGCGCGCCGCACGAGCGAGAGCGACCTCGTCGCGGGGCGCCGCCGCGAGCAGCTCGACGTTGTCGAGCGCCGCCGCGCGCCGCCGCACCTCGGCGGCCAGCTCCGGGTCGATCGGCGAGGGCCCGCCGACGATCCGGAACCTCGCACGCGGACCCGGGCGGCGAGGTCGAGGAACGCGAGCGGCCGCTTGTAGGGCGCGAAGCGGCCCATCCAGAGCAGCGCCTCGGGCTGCTCGCGCGGGCCCGACGCCGGCTCGGCGAGGCTCGGCACGACTTCGGCGTCGCGCTGCAGCCGTTCGCGGGCCAGCATCGTGCTGCGCCTCGCTCTGCACGACCAGGCCGTCGGCCAGCCGGAGGCCGAGCCCGAACAGCCGCAGCTCGCGGGCGTTGGCGGCCATGCGGCCGAAGTCGAAGTCCATGTCGCTCGCGGTTGCGTACACGAAGCGGCGACCGCGCAGGCGGGCGACGAGCCCGACAAGCCCGGTGGCCGACCCGGCCGCCCGCTGCACGAGGACCTTCGCGTCCAGCCCCGCCACAGCTCCCACGGAGCCGCGCGCGCCAGGCGAGCCGGGAGAGGGGTGCGCCGCGCTGCGGCGGTGGCAGTCGCAGGACGTCGATCCCGCCATGGGCTGCCGGCAGCGTCGCGTCGCCGAAGGTCGCGACCGCCAGCCGGTGGCCGCGGATGCCAGCTCGCGCGCCAGCAGGAGGACCTGTGTCTCCGGCGCCGCCCGTCGTCCCCGCCCTGTGAGCAGCGGCCGATGTAGGGCGCGAAGAACGCGACGTCGTGGCGGGCCTCACGCATGCCAGCGCTCGCGCCAGAGCTCGAACACGAGCAGCGTCCAGACCTGCGGGGCCGCCTCGCGGCGCCCGCGAGGTGGCGCACACCTCGCGCGCGACGCGCCGTCGTACTCGGTCGCGTCGCGGCCGAGCACGAGGTCGTCGACCATCGGGCGCAGGCCGTCGCGCATCCACTCGCCGATCGGGACGCCGAAGCCCATCTTCGGCCGGTCGACGAGCTCGGCCGGCAGCGCAGGCGGAGCGCCTCGCGCAGCAGCGGCTTCGCGCCGGGCCGCTGCTCCGCGGGCCCGGCGACCGCATCGCACGCGACGACATCGGGGTCGAGCAGCGGATTGCGCGCCTCCAGCCCGACCGACATCGACGCGCGGTCGACCTTCTGCAGGATGTCGTCGACGAGGTAGGTGCGCGCGTCGCAGCGCATCATGCGCTCCGTGCGGCCCGCCGGCCGCCGCTCGAAGTCCGGGGCAGGACGCCGTCGGCGCCGGCGGCATCCGGGCATGAGCCGGCGCAGCTCGTCCGAGCGCCAGACGGACACGCAGCTCGCGATACAGCGCGCCGTCGTCGCCGCCGCGGCGAGCGGCCGAGCAGCCGCGAGCCGGCCGCCTGCGGCGCCGCCGAGGCGCACGCTGCGCAGCGCGCCGCGACGCGCCGCGGGAGCACGCGCGGCCAGCGCGACGGCGCGGCGCGCCCGGTAGCGGTGTAGCCGCCGAAGAGCTCGTCGCCGCCGTCGCCCGACAGCGCGACCGTCACGTGCTCGCGCGCGAGCCGCGAGACCGCCAGCGTCGGCAGCGCCGAGCTGTCGGCGAACGGCTCGTCGTAGCTGCGTCGGCGAGCGCGGGGACGAGCGTCCATCGCGTCGGCCCATCGAGCTGCTGGTGCGTGTGGCGGGTGCCGAGGTGCTCGCGCGACCGCCTGCGCGTAGCGCGACTCGTCGAAGCGCGGGTCGGCGAAGCCGATCGAGAACGTGCGCACGTCGGCGCGCGGCGTCGCGCATGCACGGCGACGACGAGGCTCGAGTCGATGCCGCCCGAGAGAAACGCGCCGACCGGGACGTCGGCGACGAGCCGGCGCGCGCACCGCCGCGCGCACGTCGTCGCAGCACTTCCTCGGGCGTGCGCCGGCGGCGTCCGCCGCCGTCGGGCAGGCGCCAGAACGCGGTCGGGCCGGCCGCGGCGCCCGCTGTCGAGGTCGACCTCGACCCAGCTCGCCGGCGGCAGCTTGTCGCACCTCGCGGAAGATCGTGCGCGGCGCCGGCACGTACTGGAAGCGGAAGTACTCGGCGAGCGCCTCGCGGGTCGAGCGACAGCTCGCGCCCGCGCGACGCGCGACGCAGCGACTTGAGCTCGCTCGCGAAGGCACGCCGCCGCGCAGGCGCGCCGAAGAACAGCGGCTTCTTGCCGAAGCGGTCGCGCGCGAGCGAGCGCGCGGCGCCGGCGCTCGTCGACGAGCGCGAGGGCGAACATGCCGTTGAAGCGCGCGAGCGCGGCCGTGCCCCAGCGCTCGAAGCGCCGCGCAGCACGACCTCGGTGTCGCGAGCCGCGAGCGGAACGCGTAGCCGTGCGCGCTCGAGCTCGGCGCGCAGCTCGCGGAAGTTGTAGACCTCGCCGTTGAAGACGAGCGTGAGCTCGTCGCGGCGCATCGGCTGGTGCCCGGCCGGCGTGGTGTCCTGGATCGCGAGCCGCCGCATGCCGAGCGCCCAGCCCGGCCCCGCGGCGACGCCGCCGTCGTCCGGCCCGCGGTGCTCGAGGCGGGCGCCATCGCGCGCGTCGGCGCGCCGCCTGCGGGTCCTGCGCCGGCGGCGAGGATGCCGGCGATGCCGCACATCAGGCGACCAGCTATCCGTAGAGGCCGCGTACTGGCGTGGACACGGCTCAGGCGTGAACCGCCCGGAGGCCGCGGCGGCGGCCGGAGGCCGCCGCTCGCGCGGCGTCGGGTCGTCGAGCAGTGCGTCCAGGGCGCGGCCCACGCCCCCGGGGTCGCCGACGGAACGGTGAGGACGGCGGCACCGGGCGGCTCCTCCCCGCCGACGTCCGTGCAAACGGCCGGGCGGCCGGCGGGCGGGCCTCCACCAGGGAGCGCGAGAAGCCCTCCGCCCGGGAGCGCGAGAGGGAACGCCTGGGCGCCGTGCAGATGGGGCGACGGATCGGCGTCGCCGTCGAACGTCACGCAGCCGTCGAGCGCGGCGTCCCGCGAGCTCCGACCGCCGCCGCGCTCGGGCCCCTCGCCCACGATCGGGGGCGCGTCCGGCGCGCGCCGGACGAGGTCGGCCAGGCCCGCAGCGCGGTGGCGTGGTCCTTCACCGGGTGCAGGCGTCCCACCATCACCGCGTCGCCCGGCACGGGGCGCGCCGCCCAATCCCCGGCACTCCCGGGCGGATCACCCGGAAGCGCCCGTCACGGCGCGGAACGCGCGCGACGGCGGCGCTGTCGGACGGTCCGCGAGTTCGCCGTCGCGGCGTCCTCCATCCGGGCGAGGCGAGCCGCTCCAGCGGCCGCTTACGGGCGGTGGAGCGCGTGCCCGACGTTGCGCTCGCTCGTCACGAGCCGCACGGACGGGCGGAAGAGCTTGACCACCGCGCCCAGGACGTTGCCCTGCAGCAGCCACCCGTGCACGATGTCCGGGCGCCAGGAGAGCGACGAGCGCAGCGACAGCACGCGCGAGGCCGGGAACGCCGCGTGCGGCCCGGGCTGCAGGAAGGCGACGCGCTGCTCGAACCCGGCCAGCTCGTCGCTGAGCACCAGGTCGAGCACGTCGCGCTCGGCGCCTCCGAGCGCGCGGCCGTGCGGGAGCAGGTGGAGAATCCGCGGCACGGTGGCGCTCATCGGCGCGCGGCTCCCAGCGCGAGGCAGAGCCCCACGGCGAGGGCGAGGCCGAGCGCCGCCTGCGACGCGACGAGCCCGTTGACGAAGATCAGGCCAACGGCGCCGGCGACGAGCATCCCGCGGATCCCCGCGCTGGCGAGGCCGGGCGGCATCCTGCGCGCCGCGCCCGCGATGACGAACATCAGCGCCGCGAGCAGGACGGCGCCGACGAGTCCCAGCTCCGCGACGAACCGTAGGTACTCGTCGTGGGTCGCCAGCCGACCGTACGCGGCGTGTATGTCGCTGTAGGCGAGGAAGTCGCCCCAGCCGATCCCGATGACGGGCGACGATGCGAACGCCTCGAGTGCGAGGCGGGCCGCCGTCCGGCGCGAGCCGAGATCCCGGCTGCGCTCGTCGCGGATGCGCCGCCGGCGCTCCTGTTCGAACTGCGATCCCCGCAGCGCAAGCGGAACCACGATCGGGCGCGTCGGTGCGGCGGCGGCGCGTATCTGGACGGCGCGCAGCTCGAACGGAGTGGCCGAGCCGGGCGTCCACGCGTACAGCCGCGCGTAGCGGGCGTCCGCGGTGGGGACCCAGCGGACGCGGATCGGGCGCCAGCTGCCGTCGAGCGTGCGGGTGACCGACTCCGTACCGAGGCCGAGCTGGTCGTCCTCGAGGCCGAACGCGACGCGCGTCTGCGCAGATGCCCGCGCCTCCAACACGAGCTCGTAGGAGCGCCCGGCAGTCGCACGGCCCCAGCGGTAGCTCGCACCCTGGCCCGGCGCGGCGGGCAGGACCTCGAGCACGTCCGAACCCGCGTTGCGGATCCCCGACGGGCCCGAGCGGATCAGCGTCCCGCGCTCCGCCCGGTCCCAGCCCGTGACGTCGACGTACTTGAGGTGCTCGCTCGGCTCGCTCACCTCGGCGGCACGCCGCTCGCCGGCGAAGAACGGATACGCGGCGGCGCCGGCCACGAGCACGCCCGCGACGACGGCGACGGCCTTGCGGTGGCGGCCCGACCGCGCCACGTCGGGGATCACGGTGGCCAAGGCGCCGGCGACGAGAGCGATCGCCCCGCCGCGCGAGAGCGTGAGCAGCGCCGCGACGGCGACGAGGGCCAAGGCCGCCGCGGCGGCCCAGCGCGTCAGCCCGCTCCCCATCCGCACCAGCGTCATGGCGGCCGGGAACGCCAGCGCGAGCGCGAAGGCCGTGTAGTTGGGATTGCCGAGCGGCCCCGCCAAACGTCGTCCCGGGTCCGCGGGTGCGGACCCCCAGCCCGCGCCGATCACCGACAACGCGGCCGCGAGCAGCACTCCAAAGACCACAGAAGCCAGCAGTGGCACGACGACCCGTGGCTCGAGCGACGCCACCGCGAACGCGAGCGCGACAACGGCGACCATCTCCGCCAGGCCGGCGAGCTCGCCGCTGCAGCCGCAGCCCCAGGCCGCCGCACTGACGGCGACCCACACCAGCAGCGCCGCCATGAGCACCCCCGCCGCGCGCACCCTGCCGCCGGGATGCGGCGCCCGCCGCGGGCCGCGCAGCACCTCGGCGACCGCGACCAGCGCAAGCGTCAGGATCAGGATCCGGCCGACCGTCAGCCCGACGCCCGGCAGCGGCACCACCATCACCTTCCAGGCGTGCGCGAGCGGCGCGTACGCGAGCAGCAGCGCGCACGACCAGCGGTACGGCGAGCGCGTCAGGGCGCGCCAGCCGGCCTCTGCCTCAGCGGGCGGCGAGCAGGCTTCCGTAGACGCCATCGATGTCCTTGAGCAGCCGCTCGGACCGGTACCGGGAGGCAACGTGACGGCGCGCCGCCTCGCCCTTCAGCGCCGCGCGGGCCGCGCGATCGCGGGCGAGCTCGGCGAGCGCCGCGCCGAGCGCGCGACATCGCCGCGCGGCCACGAGCCGGCCCGTCTCCGGGGCGACGACCTCCGGCACGCCGCCGACGCGGTCGCGACGGCCGGCCGGGCGCCGGCCGCGGCCTCGATCAGCGCGACCGGCGTGCCCTCGTTGTCCGAGGTCAGCAGCGCGAGGTCGGCTGCCGCGACGATCGCCGCGATGTCGGCCCGCGAAGCCGGCGAAGGTGACCGCGTCGCCGAGCCCGAGCGCGCGCGGCCTGCGCGCTCGAGCTCGGCTGCGCAGCTCCCGTCGCCGACGACCGCGAGCCGCACGCGGGCGCCGAGCGCGCGCGCGCGCGCGACCGCGCGCAGCAGCGACGTCGACGCGCTTGATCGGCACCAGCCGGCCGACGCCGACCAGCAGCGTCTCGCCTGGCGCACGCCGAGCTCGCCGCCGGAACGCCTCGCCGTCATCGGCGCCCGGGCGAGCAGGTGGTCGAGGTCGAGCCCGAGGCGGCACGACGCGGAACGCTCGCGCGCGGCGCGACGCCGAGCCGCACGAGCTCGTCGACGGTCGCTTGGCTGACGCCGATCAGGCGTCGCTGACGCGCGCGCGAGCGCCGCTCGAGCGAGCCGGTAGAGCGCGGCTGCGCCGCGCCCGAAGTAGCCCTCGAGCACGTGCCCGTGGTAGGTGTGGACGATCACGGGCCGGCGCGCGCGCCAGCGACGCGCCGCCAGCGCGCCCGAGGAAGCCCGCCTTGGCCGTGTGCGTGTGCACGATGTCGGGGCGGAACGCGCGGATGATGCCGGATCAGTGCGCGAGCGCGCGCAGGTCGTCAGCGGGCGTCGAGCTCCGGGCTCGAGCCGGCGCACGCGCACCGCGCTCGCGCCAGGTAGCGCTCGTCGAACGCGGCGAGCGCCTCGCCGGGGCCGACGCCGCCGGCGACCAGCAGCGTCTCGTAGCGCGCCGGGTCGAGCCGGCCGCTGAGGATGCTGACGTGGTGCGCCGGCCCGCCGACGTTCATGCCGCGCGATCACCCGCAGCACGCGCACCGCGGTGCGTCACTGACCGCTCGGACGGCGGCGACCGCGCCGCTCGTCGGAGCGAGCGCGTCGATCGTCCGCGCGCAGCCCCTCGCGAAGGCGACGGTCGGCTCGTAGCCGAGGCGCGCTCGGCGCGCGCGAGATGTCGGCCAGCGAGTGCAGGACGTCGCCGGCGCGCGGCGCTCGGTACTCGGCGGCTCGACGTCGGCGCCGAGTCAGCGTGCCGATCTCGTCGAGCAGCGTCGTTGAGCGTGATCCGCTCGCCGCAGGCGACGTTGAAGACGCGCCCGGCGACGCCGGTCGGCGCTCGAGCGCCAGCAGGTTCGCCTCGACGACGTTGTCGACGTAGGTGAAGTCGCGCGACTGCTCGCCGTCGCCGAAGATCGTCGGCGGCTCGCCCGGCGAGCGCCGCGGTGATGAAGCTGGGGATCACCGCGGCGTACTGGGAGGCGGGTCCTGGCGCGGGCCGAAGACGTTGAAGTAGCGCAGCGCGACGCGTCTCGAGGCCGTAGACCGCGCGAGAAGCTGCGGCAGTAGCCCTCGCCCGCGAGCTTGCGACCGCGTAGGGCGAGATCGGCAGCGCGCGGCAGCGCCTCGTGCTTGGGCAGCGCCGGCGTTGGCGCCGTAGACCGACGACGAGGACGCGAAGACGACGCGCCGCACCCCGCTGTCGCGCGCGGCGAGCAGCACGTTGAGCGTGCCGGTGACGTTCGACCGCGTTGCTCGTCAGCGGGTCCTGGACCGAGCGCGGCACCGACGGCAGCGCGGCCTGGTGGAAGACGACCTCGCAGCCGCGACGGCGCGTGTGGGCGCGCTCGTAGCTCTGGATGTCGCCCTCGACGAGCTCGATCGTCGTCGAGCGCGGGCAGGTTCTCGCGCCGGCCGGTCGCGAAGTTGTCGAGCACGCGGACCTCGTGGCCGTCGCGCGAGCAGCCGCTCGACGAGGTGCGAGCCGATGAACCCGCCGCCGCCGGTGACGAGCGCCCGCATCGCGGCGCAGGCGTAGCCACGTTGACGGCGTGCTTCGCGTCGCTAGAGTCGTCGCGCGATCGGCGTGCACGCCGGTGATCCGGGGGCAGCGGCTGAGCGACGCCAACGGGATGGCGTCACGCTGCGCAGCGCAGCGACGCACGGCACTGCGCTTGTCACCGGCGGCGCCGGCTTCATCGGCTCGCACCTCTCCGACGCGCTGGTCGCCCGCGGCGACGCGTCGTCGTCCTCGACGACCTCAGCACGGGCCGCGTCGAGAACATCGAGCACCTGCTCGACTCGCGACGGCGTCGAGTTCGTCGAGGGCTCGATCGCCGACGCCGAGCTGGTCGACGAGCTCGATGGCGCGCGGCCGACGGCTGCCTGCACCTGGCGTCCGCGGTCGGCGTCCAGCTCGATCGTCGATCAACCCGCTCGACTCGCTGCTCAGCAACGTGCGCGGCACCGACATCGTGCTGTCGCGCCGCGGCGCGCCACGGCCGGCGCGCTGCTGTTCACCTCGACGTCGGAGGTCTACGGCAAGAACTCGACGGGCGCGCTGCCCGAGGACTCCGACCGCATCCTCGGCTCGCCGTTCAAGTCGCGCTGGGCCTACGCGATCGCCAAGGGCTTCGGCGAGGCGCTGGCGCACGCGCTCCACCGCGAGCGCGGCGCCGAGATCGTCGTCGTGCGCCTGTTCAACACCGTCGGGCCGCGCCAGACCGGCGCCTACGGCATGGTGCTGCCGCGCTTCGTCCGCCAGGCGCTCGCCGGCGAGGACCTGACCGTCTACGGCAACGGCACCCAGACGCGCTGCTTCGCCCACGTGCACGACACCGTGCAGGCGATCCTGCTGCTGCTCGACGACGACGAGCGCCGTCGGGCGACGTGTTCAACATCGGCGCGGACGACGAGATCGCCGATCATCGAGCTCGCGCGGCGGGTGATCGAGCGCACCGGCTCGGGCTCGACGATCCGGCTCGTGCCCTACGAGGAGGCCTACGGCGAGGGCTTCGAGGAGCTCGGGCGCCGCAAGCCCGACACCACCGCGCTCCGCGAGCTCACCGGCTGGGCGCCGACCGCGCACGATCGACGACGCGATCGACGACGTGATCCTGCACGAGCAGAGCCGGGCGCGCGCACCAGGAGCCGGACTCGCTTGCCGCTTGAGGCGCGGCTGCTGATGGGCCTCGCGCTCGCGCTCGGCGGTCGTCTACTGCGGCGACGCCGGTCGCGATCCGCGTCGCCGACCGGCTTCGAGTTCTACGACCAGCCCGGTCGGCTACAAGGGCCACGCGCGCGCCGACGCCGTACCTCGGCGGCGCCGCGGTCATCGCCGGCTTCGCTGCCGTCGCTGCTGCTGCTCGGCGCGGACTGGCGCGCGCACGCTGCCGCTGCTCGGCGGCGTCGCTCGTGCTGTGGGCGGTCGGGACGGTCGACGACCGCCGCACCGTCACGCCCGTGGCTGCGCGTCGTCGTCGAGGTCGCGCCTGGCGGCGGTGCTGTGGGCGTCGGGCCTCGGCTGGGACCTCGGGGCTCGGCGCCGGCGTCGACCTCGCGCTGACGGCGTTCTGGGTCGTCGCCGTCGTCAACGCCTTCAACCTCTTCGACAACATGGACGGCGCGGCGACCACGATGGCGTCGTCGTGGTCGCGGCGCGGCTCGCGGTGCTCGGCGCTCGCCAGCGGCGACATCTGGCTGGCGGTCGCCGCCGCCGCGCTGTGCGGCGCCTGCCTCGGCTTCCTGCCGCACAACCTGCTCGCGTCGCCGGCGCGGATCTTCCTCGGCGACGGCGGCAGCATGCCGATCGGCTTCGCGGTCGCCGCGCTGGCGATGATCGGCGCCGCCGACGCGGCGCGCCGAGTGGCAGGCGCTGGCGATGGGCTGCTGCTCGTCGGCGTCCCGGCGCTCGACACGACGCTGGTGGTCGTCTCGCGCCGGCGCCGCGGCATCTCGATCCTCACCGGCGGGCGCGACCACCTCACCCACCGACGCGCGCGCGCGCTGCGCACGGCGCGCGCGGTCGCGTCGCGCTCGGCGGCGCGCAGGCGCTCGTCTCGGCGCTGGCGCTCGTCGCGGTCGGCGCGCGGCTCGAGCGCGATCGCTGCTGGCGCGTGCGCGGTCTACGTCGTCGCCGCCGTGCGTCGGCGATCGCGCGTGCTCGACACGCCGGCTGCGGCGCCGGCGCGCCGACGCGCCGGCCGAGGTCGCGACGGCGGCGCGCGGCGCCGGCGCTCGCCGGCGCCGGCACGCGCGCGCCGCTGCTGCTCGTGCTGCTCGGCGTCGGCGGCCGGCGCTGAGCCCGTTCTTCGCCGGCTACTACGACTCCGGGCTGTGGGCGCCGGTCGGGCTCGGCCTGCGTCGCGCTCGCGGCCGGCGTCGCCGTCGCGCGCGCCGTGCGCCGCCTCGGGGCCGCCGGCGCTGGCGCTCGCCGGCCTCGGCGTGGCTGGCGGCTGTGGCGCTCGCGTCGCCGCGTGGGCGGACTCGGTCGAGCAGGCGGTCGTCGGCGGGCAACCGCTGCTCGTGCTACGCGGCGCTGCTCGGCCTGCTGGTGCTGCTGGTGCGCGCGACCGACGCACGCCGCGCGTCGGCTGCTCGCGGCGTTCGCGGTCGCCGGCTCGCGATCGCGGCTGGTCGTGCTCGTGCGGCTGCTCGGCGCGGCGACGAGACGCTGTTCCTCGGCGGCCGCCTGAACGAGCCGCTCGGCTACATCAACGGCCCAGGCGCGCGTTCTTCGTGCTCGCGCTGTGGCCGCTGCCTCGCCGCTCGCCGAGCAGCGCCGCTCGGCGCGCTCGCCGCGGCGCGGGCCTGGCCGGCGCGACGTGCTGTTCGGCGGCGCTGGTCGGTGCTCGTCGCAGTCGCGCGGCGCCGGCGCTCGCCGCTGCTCGTCTCGGCCGCTCGTCGTGCTCGCGCTCGTGCCCGGGCCGGCTGCGGCGGCTCTGCGGCGCTGCTCGCTCGGCGCGTGCCTCGCGCCGGCGCTCCGCTGCTGCTCGACGTCTACCCGGCACGACGCGCGGCGCCGGCACCGGCGACGCGACGATGCAGCGCGCGGCGCTGGTCGCTGCTGGCGTCGCGGCGGCCTGCCGTCGCTGCGGCGCGCGGCTGGCGGCGTCGCCGGCGCGCGCCGGCGCTCGCGCGCGCTGCGCCGGCCGGTCGCGCGTCGCCGGCCTGGCGCGTCGCGGTGCTCGCGCTGGCCGGCGTCGCGTCGGCCGATCGCGGTCGGCGACCGGATCGATCGAGCGGCAGTACGACGCGTTCGTCCGCCTCGGCTCGGCCGACCGCGCGGCGAGCAGACGGCGTCGCGGCTCGCGTCCGGCGCGGGCAACCGCTACGACTACTGGCGCATCGCCTGGACGCGTTGGCGCGACGCACCCGCTCGCGCGGCGTCGGCGCGGGCAACTACGACGAGCCGTACTTCGCGCAGCGCGCGACGCCGAGGACATCCGCCAGCCGCACAGCCTCGAGCTGCAGGCGCTCACCGAGCTCGGGTCGTCGGCGGCGCGCCGCTGCTCGCGCTGTCCTCGGCGCGGTCGGCTGGGGCGCTGCGCGCGCCGTGCGCGCCGCGCGCGGCGCGCGCCCGACGCGCGGCTGCTCGCCGTCGCCGGCGGTCGGCGTCGTTCGTCGCCTGGCTCGTGCACACGAGCGTCGACTGGATGCACCTGCTGCCCGGCGTGACCGCGGTCGCTCTTGCGGCGGCGGCGTCGCTGCTCGTGCGTGGCGCCCGGCGCCTGCCACGCCGGCGCGGAGCGCCGCTGCCCGGCGAGTGCGGCTGCTGCCCGCCGTGGCGGTCGCCGTGCTGCTCGTCATCGCCGGCGTCAGCCTCAGCCGCCAGGCTGCTCGCGGAGCGACTACCGCGACGCGGCCGCGCGCGCTGGCCACGACCCGGCCGCGGCGCTCGCGAGGCCGACCGCTCGCTGCGCCTCGATCCCGACGCGATCGGCAGCTACTACGTCAAGGCCGCCGCGCTCGCGCGCTTCGGGCAGGCGGACGCGGCGCGCGCCGTGCTCGGCGAGGCGCTGCGCCGCGAGCCAGAGGACTTGGTCACCTGGGCGCTGCTCGGCGACCTCGCGGTGCGCGCGCGGCGAGCGCGCGCGGCCGGCGCGCGCGTACGGGCGCGCCTCGAGCTCAACCCGCGCGACCGACGGCTGCGCAAGCTGCGCGACGGGCGCTGGCGCTGACGGCCGCGCCATACTGAGCCGGGTGAAGGGATCCCGCTTGCCGCTGTCCGCTGGTCGCGGCGGCCGTGCGTCGCCGGCCCCGCGCCGGCCGTGGCGCAGGACGACGACGGTCTACGTCAACCCGGACTCGCCGAGCGGCGTCGAGTACGACCTGCCCCTGGAACGCGCGCGCCGCGACAGCCGACTCCGCGACACCGGAGATGCGCGCCGCCTCGTCCGGGCGCCAGGAGCTCCGCCGTCCGCGGTCCCGTTCGGCGAGGGCGTCGGGCCGCGACGAGGACGACGCCGCGACCGGGACCTCGGTGACGGCGACAGCGACGGCGAAGCAAGACGCAAGCCCGCGAAGCGCCCGCGCACGGGCGGGCGAGGCGGACAGCTTCCGGCGGAGGTCGTCGCCGCCGCCGCGCGACCGGTCTCCACCGAGAACGCATTCGGCTCGACCCTGCACTACGCCGCGCTCGGCGCGCTCGTCGTGCTCGCGGGCGGGGTCGATCGGGCTCCTGCTCGCGCCGCCGCCGCGACGAGAGCTGATCAGCCCCGCTTGAACGCCGCGAACGCCGGCTTGCGGCGTCCGTCCTGCGTGCATGAGCCCGAACGACGATCGGGTATCGCTCCGTGCCCACGGCGGGACGTCGACGGTAGCGTCAACCAGTTCATCGTGGCAATCCGGCGGTGGCGGCGGGTGATGCGCAGGGCGCTCCTCAGCCATGACGCCTGCGTCGCCTCGGAGACCCAGAAGCTGAACTCCCCCGGCTGGGTCGGCAGCGCGTACTCGCCGATCCAGAGGTTGATGCGGCGGCGCTGCGGCGTGCGACCGAGGTAGCGGTCTACGAGGCGTGTGAGATCGTCGAGGTCGCTGAAGTCGGCAGTGCCGGGGTAGAGCGGACCCTTCGAGAGGTCAGGCCGCCGGGGGCCGAACGGGTTGTGGCCGTAGAGGTCCATCCGCGGCGGCCGGCCGGACGGCAAGCGCAGGTTCTTGATCCAGTTGACCGGCCCGATGTCGCCGTAGGAGAACGTGTTGCCGCCGACGACGAGCGCGCGCGGGTTGACCTGCTTGATCGCGCCGTAGGTCAGGTCGAGCAGGCGGGCGTAGCGATGCGGCGCGGCACGTTGCGAACGCTTGAGCCGCTTCCCGTGCGGCGTGTTCGCCGGCAGCGGGCGGAAGTTCGCCCGGCGGGTCGGCTCACCCCACACCACCCAGTAGCGAACCGACGGGTAGCGCCTGGCCACGGCCGCCATGAAGTCCGCGTAGTCGCCGAGCCGCGTCGGGGCCCAGTTCTCGTCGCGGCCGCCGTTGGCCCAGCGCGGCGTGTTCTTGATCATGATCGCGACCCGGATGCCGTAGTTCGCCGCCTCTCCACAGCGTCGTCGATCGTGGCCGGCCAGACGTAGGCCGGGTCGTCGGGGTTGCGCGGATCGACCGGGCGCCGTGTCGCCACCTCGGCCCATGGAAGCTCGATGTGGTAGACGCCGGCGCCGAGCTCGCTTGTAGATCGGGAACTGCGAGACGCCGTCGAGCCGGGCCGGGCCCCAGATGCCCTTCTTCAGGCTGTGGCGCGCGTGCGCCCCCGGCGCGAGCGACGAGGACGCGAGCACGCCGGCGAGGGCGGGCGGATCAGGCGCACCCTGCTCACAACACGGGCGCCCGGCGGAGTCGCGTTCCGCGTAGAGCCCGCGCAGTCGCGCGGCGACGGCCTCCGGGGCGTAGCGCTCCCGCACCACCGCCAGCCCGCGCTCGCCCGCCTCCGCGCTCCGCCACAGGCGCGTGAGCCGCTCCGCCAGCGCCGCGGCGTCTCCGGGCGGGTAGCGGCCCTCGTCGGGGACGGCCTCCGTGAGCCCGCCCGCGTCGGCGGCGGCGAGCGGGAGTCCCGCGGCCATCGCCTCGAGCGCGGCGAGAGGGAGGATCTCGGCGAAGCGCGAGGGGACGACGGCCGCGGCCGCGTCGCGGCGAAGGTCCGCCAGCTCGGCCGCGCCGAGTACGCCGGTGAACCGCACGTCGGCGCCGCCGGCGCGGGCGCGCAGCCCGGTCGCCTCGGGACCGTCGCCGGCGATAACCAGCGGCAGGCCGGCGAGCCGGGCCGCGTCGATCGCATCCGCGAAGCCCTTCTCTGGGGTGAGGCGGCCGGCGGCGAGCACGAAGCGGCCCTCGGCGGCGCGCGAGCGGTCCGCGATATCGCGTTGCACCGATCCGACCACGTGCGCGCGGTCGCCGACCGGCGCGCCGAGCTCGCGCAGGCGGCGCAGCGCGAACGCGCTGGGGACGACGAAGGCGTCGACGTTCGCGGCGAGACGGCGCTGCCACAGCGCGAGCCCCGCCGCATAGGCGACCGCCTCCGCGCGCGAGCCGCCGCGGCAGTTGAGCCGCACGCCCGGGAGCGTTTTGCGGCCGTGGCAGCGCGTGCAGTCGGCGCCCTGCGTGAAGCACAGGCCCTGCGCGCACACCAGCCGGTAGTTGTGGAGGTGCAGCACGACGCGCGCGCCGGCCTCGCGCGCCGCGGCGAGCGCGCGCCAGCCGAACGAAGGGTTGACGTTGTGGGCGTGCAGGACGCGCGCCTTGGTGCGGCGGACGGCGTGCGCGACGTCCTCCGGCGCCAGCCCGCCGCGCAGGAGCCCGGCCGCCGCGCGGCGGTTGCCGAGCGCGGCGGAGTCGCGCTCGAGCACCTCCGCGTCCTCGCCCAGGTGCTCGCGGATCAGCCATCGCAGGTCGGCGACGGCCCGCTCCTCACCGCCCGGGAGGCGGTAGCGGTTGTGCAGCAGCAGGATCACGTGGCGCGCGGCAACGGGTTCACGGTGGCGAGAGCCTAGGCTCTTCGCGGCATGTCGCCGCCCGCGTCGCTGCTGTTCCCGACCCGCCGTCGCCGCGAGTACCTCGCGGTGGCGCTCGCGTCCGTGGCGCCGCAGGCCGCCGCCCGCGGGGCGGAGATCGTCGTCGTCGAGGACGATCCGGCCGACCCGGAGACGGAGCGGCTCGTGACCGGCCACGGCGGCCGCTACCTCGCGCACGGCGCCCCGCGCGGGATCAACGTCGCCCGCAACACGGCGATCGACGCGGCCGGAGGCGCGCTGCTGTGCTTCCTCGACGACGACGTCGAGGCGTGGCCGGGCTGGCTCGACGCGCTGCTCGAGGCCGCCGGGGCGCACCCGGACCACGAGGCCTTCGGCGGGCCGATCCGCCCGCGGCTGGAGGGCGCGCGGCTGCGCGCGTGCGGCCGCGAGCCGCTGCCGATCACCTCGCTCGACCTCGGGCCGGAGGACCGCGACGCCGAGTTCGCGTGGGGCGCCAACCTCGCCGTCCGGCGCAGCGCGCTCGAGCGGATCGGCCGTTTCGACCCCGCGCTCGGCGGGGCCGGCGACGAGGAGGACTGGCAGCGGCGGCTGCGCGGGTCGGGCGGGCGCATCCGCTACGTCGCCGCGGCGGGCGTCGACCACCGGCGCGCCGGCTCCGACGCGCGCGTGCGCGCGCTCTCGCGGGCCGCGTTCCGCCGTGGCCGGGCATCGCGCCGCTACGACGCCTTCAAGGGCGTCGCGCCGCCGCTCGCCGCCGAGCTGCGGACGCTGGCCGGCTGCGTCTGGCACGTCCCCCGCCGCGCATGCGGCGTCGGGATCGTGCTGACGGCGCTGACCGCCGGCCGCGTGCGCGAGGCGCTCGCCCCCGGCCCGGTCCCGCCCGCGCCGGGCACGCCGGACTACGCGTCGGGCCGCTCGGGCACGCTGTCGCGCGCCACGGCCGCCACCGGCGCGCTGCGCGACGGGATCGCCACCGTCGCGGCCCTGCCGCGGCGGCTCGCCCTGGCTCGCGCCGCCCGCCGAACGCCGCGGCGGCGCGTGCTCGTGCTCGGCGTCGCCCGCCAGGAGCACGCGCGCGAGGTGGCGCGCCTGCGCCGCGAGCTGAGCCGCTCCCGCCACGAGGTCGAGCTGCACCTCGAGCCGCCGCGCCCGGGCGCCGGCAAATGGGCCAACCTCAACGCGCTGCTCGCCGAGCACCCCGCCGCCGGCTTCGACTGGCTGCTGCTGGTCGACGACGACGTGCGGCTCCCGCGCGGCTTCCTCGACGCCTTCCTGCTGTGCGCGGAGCGCTTCGGCCTGAGGCTCGCGCAGCCCGCGCACGCGTTCGCGTCACACGCCGCCTGGGAGGTCACCCGGCGGCGGCCCGGCCTGCTCGCGCGCACCGGGCGCTTCGTGGAGATCGGGCCGGTCACGGCGCTGCACCGCGACGCGCTCGGCACGCTGCTCCCGTTCCCCGACCTGCGGATGGGCTGGGGCCTCGACGCGCACTGGAGCGCGCTGGCGGCCGAGCACGGCTGGCCGGTCGGGATCGTCGACGCGACGCCGATCAGGCACCTGCGGGCCGTCGCGGGCGCCTACCCCCGCGACGAGGCGATGGCCGAGGCGGAGGCGTTCCTCGACGGCCGAGCGTACGTCACGCGCGAGCAGGCGGGCGAGACGCTGGCGGAGCACCGGGCGCTCTGATGCGGGTCGCGATCGTCGCGGAGTACTACCCCCGGGCGGCCGACCCCGTGCTCGGCGTGTGGGCGCACCGGCAGGCGCTGGCGGCCCGCGACGCGGGCGCCGATGTCCGCGTGCTCGTCCTGCACCGCCCCGTCCCCTCCAAGGCCGCGCTGGCGCGCCGCGACCCGAAGGAGCTGGTCGCGCCGCTGCGCCAGCCGCTGCGCGCCGAGCTGGACGGCATCGAGATCCGCTACGTCCCGTTCCTCGCGCCGCCGCGGCCGCGCAGCTACGCGAGCTGGGGCGCCTGGGCGGCGCCGTCGCTCGCGCTCGCCCTGCGGCGGCTGCGGCGCGAGTTCCCCTACGACCTCGTGCACGCGCACTACGCCGCACCGGCCGGCGACGCGGTCCGGCGGGCCCGGCCCGGAACGCCGTACGTGGTGTCCGTGCACGGCGGCGACGTGCTCGCGCTCGCCCGCCGCCCCGGCGGCGAGCGGCCGGTGAGGGCGGGGCTCGCGGGCGCCCGATTGGTGCTCGCCAACTCGGCGGCGATCGAGCAGCGCGCCCGCGCGCTCGGGGCGACGGCCACGCGCGTGGTGCACCTCGGCACCGACGTGCCGGCGGAACGATCCTCGGCCGACGGCGCGGGCGCGATGGTCACCGTCGCCCATCTGGTCGCACGCAAGCGCCACGCCGACGTGCTGCGCGCGCTCTGGCTGCTGCGCGACTCGCATCCCGCGCTCGCCTGGATCGTGGTCGGCGACGGGCCGGAGCGGCCGGCGCTGGAGCGGCTGGCCGCCGAGCTCGGCGTCAGCGGCCGGCTGCACTTCACCGGGCAGCTCCCGAACGCCGAGGCCGTCGCGACCGCGCGCCGTGGCGCCGTGTTCGTCCTGCCGAGCGTCGACGAGGCCTTCGGCGTGGCCTACGTCGAGGCGATGGCGGCCGGGGTGCCGGCGATCGGCGCGCGCGGGGAGCCGGGGCCGGAGGAGATCGCCGCCGCCGGCGGCGGGATCCGCCTGGTGGCGCCGGGCGACCCGGAGGCGCTCGCGGAGGAGCTGCGCACGCTGCTCGACGACCCCTCCTACCGGCGCGAGCTCGGCCGCACGGCGCGCGCCACCGTCGAGGCGTCGTTCACGTGGGCGCGTTGCGGCGAGGCGACGGTCGCGGCCTACGAGGAGGCGCTGCGCTGAAGCCGGTCCTGTTCGTCACCAACCACGCGCCGCCGTTCCGCGTCGGCGCCTTCCGCGAGCTGCACGAGCGCGAGGAGGCCGTCTTCGCGCTGATCGGCGGCGACGTCCGCCACGGCGGCGGAGCGGGCGGCGGCGAGCTGCCCTTCCCCGTGCTGCGGCCGAGCCAGCGCGGCGTGGCGCGGCTGGCGGCCTCCGGGCGCTTCCGCGCGGTGATCGCGGGGATCTCGGGCCGGGTCGCGCTGCCCGCCGCGTGGATGGGCGCCCGCCGGGCGCGCGTCCCGTTCGTGCTGTGGGCGACGCTCTGGGCGCACCCGCGCACCGCGGCGCACGCCCTCTCCTACCTGCCGATGCGCGCGATCTACCGCGACGCCGACGCGATCGCGACCTACGGCCCGCACGTGTCGGCCTACGTGCGCGCCAAGGGCGCCCGCGGGCCGGTCTTCGAGGCGCCGCAGAGCGTCGATGACGCCTTCTGGACCGCTGCCGCCGCGCCAGAACGGCGGGCGGAGTTCCAAGCTCTGTTTGCCGGTCGTTTGTCACGGGAAAAGGGCGTCTGCGTGCTTCTACGGGCTTGGCCTCTCGCCAACCTGTCAGCACCGCCAACCGCGCTGGTACTGGTTGGCGACGGTCCGATCCGAGCCCGGGCCGTCGCCGCCGGCGCGGCGCACCTCGAAGGCCCCCTGGAGCCCGAGCGCCTGCGCAACTTCTATGCGGGCAGCGACGTTGTGGTGGTGCCGTCGATCCCCACGCGCGACTTCCTCGAGCCGTGGGGGCTCGTCGTCAACGAAGCCTTCGACCAAGGAGTCCCCGTCATCGCCACCGACGCCGTCGGCGCCGCCGCAGGCGGCCTCGTGCAGCACGAGCGCACCGGGCTCGTCGTGCCCGCGGGCGACGAGCACGCGCTCGCCGCCGCGCTGCGGCGCCTGCACGGCGATCCGGCACTGCGCGCGCGGCTCGGGGCCAACGCGCGCGAGGCCGTGCGCGCGCATTCCCACGCCGCCTGGGCGGAGGGCATGAGCGCGGCTCTGAGGGCCGTGGGAGCGTCGAATGCGCCCTGCTAGCGTGATTTTCATGCTTCGCCTCGCGCTGGCGTGCCTGGTGCTGGGGCTCATCGTCGCCGTCCCGGCGGCGAACGCGGCGAGCACGACCCAGATCCTGCGCGACTGCGCGGACGACGGGGTCCTGCAGGGCGACTACAAGCCGTCCGAGCTGCGCAAGGCGCGCCAGAACATCCCGACGGACACCGACGAGTACACGGACTGCCGTGACGTGCTGGCGCGCGCCGCGGCGGCCGGCGTGGCCGGCTCCGGAGCGGGCTCGGGCGGTGGCTCCGGCGGCTCGTCCGAGAACGCGCCGCTGGAGAGCCCGAACACGCCCGAGGGCAAGGAGGCGATCGGCAAGGCGGCCGGCGAGGGCGCTCCCGATCCGATCCGCCTCGGGGGGCGCGCCGTCGTCCCCGGCTCCGCCGGGCTCGCCTCGGACGCCGTCCGCAACGACCTGCCCACGCCGCTGATCGTGGTGCTGGCGCTGCTCGGCGCCGCCGCCCTGGCCACCCTGACGCCCTTCGTCCGACGCCGTGTCGTCGCTCGCTTCAAGCGCTGAGCCGCGCCCGACGCGCCCCTACACGCGCACCGTCACGATCCCGTGGGCGGGGCCTGGGGCCTGGCTGTCGGTCGCCGTCGGGCTGGTGATCCTGCTCGCCACGTTCGTCGGCCGCGGCGGCGTGCGGCTGGGGCCGACGACGACGGTCGAGATCGGCCTGCTGCTGGCCGGCGCCGTGGCCGTCGCCGCCGCCTGCCTGCGCGGCGCCCAGGGTCGCCTGCACGGCGTGCCCGCCGTGATCGCGTTCGGGCTGCTGGCCGCCTACACGGCGCTGTCGATCATGTGGTCGCTGTCGCCGTCGGACTCGTGGCTGGAGACCAACCGCACGTTCGCGTACCTCGCGGTCTTCGCAGGCGGCGTCGCGCTCGTGCGCCTGGCGCCCGGTCGCTGGGCCGAGATGCTCTACGGGGTGCTCGCCGGGCTCGTGGCGATCTGCGCGTGGGCGCTGCTGACGAAGGTCTTCCCGGCGTCGCTGAACCCGGACGAGACGCTCGCCCGGCTGCGCGCGCCGTTCGAGTACTGGAACAGCGTCGGGCTGACCGCGGCGATGGCGGTCCCGCCGCTGCTGTGGCTGACCGCGCGCCGCACCGGCAGCGGGCCCGTCAACGCCATCGCCTGGCCGCTGCTCGGGCTCGTCTTCGTCTGCCTGATGCTGTCCTACTCGCGCGGGGCGCTGGTCGCGCTCGCGATCGGGCTCGCCGTCTGGTTCGCGGCGGTGCCGCTGCGGCTGCGGGCGGTCGCCGCGCTGCTGTGCTCCTCGCTCGCGGCCGTGCCCGTCGTGCTGTGGGCGTTCGCGCAGGACGGGCTGACCGTCGACCGCGCGCCGATGGCGGCGCGCGTGGACGCGGGCCACGAACTGGGCGCGCTGCTGCTGCTGCTCGTCGCCGTGCTCGGGGCGTGCGGGCTCGCCGTCGGCTTCTTCACGACGCAGAGCCCGCCGGACGAGCGGGCGCGCCGGATCGCCGGCCGCGGCCTGCTCGCCGGGCTCGCGCTCGTCCCCGTCGCGGTCGTGATCGCGCTCGCCGCCGCGCCCGGCGGGGTCTCGGGCCAGACCTCCGACGCGTGGAGCCGCCTCACCGACCCGCAGGCGCGCACCCCGGGCAACACCCCGGACCGGCTCGCCGCGACGTCGTCCGTGCGCGCGCAGTACTGGGACGAGGCGCTCAAGGTCCACGCGGACTCCACGCTCGTCGGCACCGGCGCGGGCTCCTACGCGGTCGTGCGCACGCGCTACCGCCAGAACGGCGACGTGCTCGTCCGCCACGCCCACGGCTACTTCGTCCAGACGCTCTCCGACCTGGGCTGGGTCGGCCTCGGCCTCTCCCTGCTCGCCGCGCTCGCGTGGCTGCTCACGGCCGCCCGCGCGCTCGGCATGCGCCGAGAGGACCGCGGGCTTCCGTTCGATGCCGAACGAGTGGCGATGTGGACGATGGCGGCGGCCGTCGTCGTGTTCGCGCTGCACTCCGCGATCGACTGGACGTGGTTCGTCCCGGGCAACGTCGTGCCCGCGCTGCTGCTCGCCGGCTGGGTGGCGGGCCGCGGCCCGCTGCGGGCCCGGCTGGCCCCGGAGGCGCCGGTCGCCGCCGTCGCCGCCGAGCCGGTCGCGCCGCGGGCGGGCTGGCGCCGCTATGCGCCCGAGCCGGTCCGCGGGCTGTTCGCCGCGCTGGCGATCGCCATCGCCCTGCTCGCGGCGTGGGCGGCCTACCAGCCCCAGCGCTCCGTGAACGCGGGCGACGAGGCGCTCGCGCTGCTCGACCGCGGCCGCTACGAGCAGGCGGCCGCGATGGCGCAGACGGCCGTCGACCGCAACCCGCTCTCCCCCGAGCCGCTGTTCGAGCTCGCCGCGATCCAGCAGGCCCGCGGCCAGACGCCCGAGGCGAAGGTCGCCCTCATCCGCGCAACCGAGGTGCAGCCCGCCAGCGCCGAGGCCTGGCGCCGGCTCGGGCAGTTCCGGCTCGACGCGCTGTCCGAGCCCCGGGGCGCCCTGAAGAACTTCCAGGTGGCGTACTACCTCGATCCCACCAACCCGCGGTCCTGGTCGGACCTGATCGTCGCGACCAAGGCGATCCAGGCCGACGGGGGTTAGGGCTCTCGTTCGGCTGGCGCCGTGTTTGGGGCGGCAGTGCGGAGCGTTTGAACTGCTGGCTGGGTGGGGGAGGGGGGTGTCGCCCGCGGCGCCTGCTCCGGGCCGCCACTAACAGCGAGGTGCCCGAAACTCCCGCTGAGCGGGAACCATCGTCCCCTCGTTTCGCGGCCGGAAACGCCGGGTCGATCACGCACGCTCAGCGGGAGCCAGGCGACCCGCGCTGTTAGTGGCGGCCCCAGGGATCGAGGGCGCGGGCCACTCCCCCTCCCCCACCCAGCCGCCGTTCAAGAACGCCTCGCACCACCACCCCGGCACAGGGCGCCAGCCAGTCATCGCCCTGCACGCGCGACGAGCGACCGGCGAAACACGGGTACGCCTCCAACGGCACGCACCTCCGGAGCCGAGAACCCCGCGGCCACGAGCAACGCGCCAAGCGACCCCGCCGTGAAGAACCGCAGGTGCTGCCCCTGCGGGTCGAAGTGCGCCTCGAACCGCAGCAACGCCACGACGACAGCTTGCACGCGACCGTGGAACGGCACCGTCACGAGGATCCGGCCGCCTGGCCGCAGGACCCTGCGCGCCTCCTGCAGCAGGTGCGCGCCGTCGGCGACGTGCTCGAGCACCTCCGAGCACCAGACGAGGTCGACGGCGCCGTGGTCGAGCGGGATCGAGCCGTCGGGCTCGAGCAGCCGCAGGTCGGCGCCCGGGGCCACGGCGCGGGCTCGCGTGAGCGCGGCCTCGGCGACCTCGACGCCGACCGGGTCGGCGCCCGCGTCGCGCAGCGCCGCCACGAAGCGCCCGGCGCCGCAGCCGAGGTCGAGCACGCGCTCTCCGGGCCGCGCCTCGGAGAGCAGCAGCGCGCGGCGGCGCTCCCAGGCCCACGGCTCGGGGTCGGCGGGCGCGTCGGCCCAGAAGCTCTCGTAGTACGCGCGCACGGCGCGGACCCTAGTAGGGGCAACCGGTTCCCGGAGCGGGCAGATCGGCGAGCGCGCGCCGGGCTCGGGAGCGCGCGACGTTGGCTCCGAGCGGGCCGTCGGAGGCCCGCAGGTCGCCGCGGATCCGCCACGCGACGCATTCGGGGTACCGCAGCCGCGTGAGCGCCACCGCGGCGTCGGGGCTGAGGTGCTCGAGGTACTCGCCGTCGATCCTCCCGCCGTCGAGGTAGCGGTCCACGTTGCGGGAGGCGATGCGGCCGTCCGGATTGCTCGCGGCGAACGCGATCGCGCCCGCCGCGGACACGATCACGAGTACGCGCGGCAGCCAGCCGGCCCGGCCGGTCACGAGCGCCGCCAGGACGAGCGCGAGCACCGCTCCGAGCCAGAGGATGTTCGCGTCGGCCAGCAGCCGCAGCCGCGTGTAGCCGAAGGCCTGCTCGTAGAGCCCGAGCCGCTTCAGCGCCGACGCGAGCACGACCAGGCAGAGCGCGCACAGCGCGGCCAGCAGGGCTCGCAGCACCACGTCGTCGCGGCGGTCCTCGACCCGCGCCCACCGGCGCGCGCCCGCGATCACGGCGAGCGTCAGCATCGCGGCGGCCATCAGCTGGCCGTAGCCCTGGTGGGCGTAGTCGGCGTAGGAGAGCCCGGCGGTGCGCAGCACGTGGTCGTGGCCGCCGAACAGCACGGTCAGCTGGACGGCGACGAACGCGGCGAACAGCGTGGCGAGCGAGGCCAGCGGCAGCAGCCATTCGGGGCGCGCGAGCCGCGCCCGGCCCGGCAGGCCGGCCCGGGCGGGGCCGGCGGCGCGCGCCACCGCCAGCGCCCCGCCGAGCGCCGCCACGACGGCGAGGGCCAGCACGCGTCCCACCGGGTCGTCCACCTGCACGTCGCTGGGCAGCGCCCGGTCTACGAGCTCCGCGAAGGCGGCGTCCGCCGCCGTGAACAGCGGCACGAAGACGGCCAGCAGCGCAGCGGCGAGCAGCCCGCCGCGCAGCGCCGGGCGGACCCGCGAGCCGTCCGGCCGGCCCGCCACACGCCCGAGCGGCGCGGCCACCGCGGCCAGCCCGAGGAGCGGCCGCCGCAACGCGCGCGTGAGGCCCGCGACGACCTGCCGGCCGCTCTGCCCGCCCGCCGCGGCCAGCGAGGCGAGCATCGCCGCCCCGACCAGGCACCAGAACCACACCCAAGCCGCCGCCCGCAGCGCCGGCATCGCCGCGAGTGCAGCCGCGAGCAGCCACAGCGCCGCGCGATACGCCGTATCGGCGCGCGACCCGCGAGCGCGCGCGGCGGTCGCAGGTGCCGCGCCGGCCGCGGGCGCGGCACGCGCCACCGTGGCGCGACCGCCGCCGCGGCGCACAGGGCGACGCCCAGCGCGGCCAGGCCCGCGCCCGCGGGCACGCCGACGAGGCACACCGCGGCGAACGCGCCGAGCGCGAGCACGGCCGCCGCGTACCAGGCCGGGGCCGCCGTCGCCGCCTCGCGCAGCCGTTGCGCGTGGCGCGCGCCCAGGGGCCATCCTCCGGCCTCGCGGCCGGCATCGTGGGGCGGCGTGGTCACGCCGGCAGCTCCACGACCATCCTGCAACCGGAGACCCCGTCATCGACGCGGGCCTCGGCGCGGATCGCCCCGCCGTGGGCGTCGACGATCCAGCGCGCGATCGCCAGCCCGAGCCCGCTGCCCTCGCCGTTGCGGGCGACGTCGGCGCGGTAGAAGCGCTCGAACACCCGCTCCGCCTCGTGCGGGGCGATGCCGGGGCCCTCGTCGGCGACCTCGATCCGCGTCCGCGCGCCGTCGATGTGGGCGGTCAGCCACACGCGGCCCTCGGGCGGCGAATGGCGCACCGCGTTGTCGAGCAGGTTCGCGACGACCTGGTGCATCCGCTCCGGGTCGCCCTTGACGTGCAGGTCGCCGGGCTGCACGCACACCTTCAGCCGCACGGGGCGCTCGCCGAGCTCGCACTCGCGGGTGGCCTGCTCGAGCAGCTCGCGGACGCCGAACGACACCGGCTCGAGCGCCAGCTTGCCGCTCTCCAGCCGCGAGAGGTCGAGCAGCTGCTCCACCAGCCGGCCGAGCCGCTCCGTCTGCGCGAGCGCCGTCCGGATCGCCGCCGGGTCGGTCGGCTCGATGCCGTCGGCGAGGTTCTCCAGCAGCGCCTGCAGGGCGCCGATCGGCGTCCGCAGCTCGTGCGAGACGTTGGCGACGAGGTCGCGCCGCATGCGCTCGACGTCGGCCAGGTCGGCGGCCATCGCGTTGAACGCCCGGGCGAGCTCGCCGACCTCGTCGCGCGACGTCGCCCGCACCCGCCGGTCGTAGTCGCCGCGCGCCATCGCGCTCGCCGCGGCCGCCATGTCGCGCAGCGGCGAGGTCATCCCGCGGGCGAGGAACTGCACCATGAACAGCCCGAGCGCCGCCGCCAGCAGCACGCGCCACTCGAGGTCCAGCCCCGCGCGCCGGCCGAGCGCCAGCACGAGCACGGTGCCGGCCACGGTGGCCACGATCACCACGCCGAGCTTGACCTTGATCGACCGCAACCGGTCGAGCGGGCGCATCTCCCTACGTCTCCAGCGCGTAGCCGACGCCGTGGACCGTCCGCACGAGCCCGGCGCCGAGCTTCGCGCGCAGCCCGCGCACGTGCGAGTCGACCGTCCGCTGGCCCGAGCCGTCGCGCCAGCCCCAGACGTCGGCGAGCAGCTGCTCGCGCGTGTAGACCACGCCGGGGCGGGCGGCGAGCAGGGCCAGCAGGTCGAACTCCGTCGGCGTCAGGTGCACGGCCTCGCCGCCGACGCGCACGCGCCGGGTCGCGGGGTCGAGCTCCAGCGCGCCGACGCGAACCGCGTCGCCGGCGGGTGCGGGCCGGCGCTCGACGCGCCGCAGGAGCGCCCGCACCCGCGCGACGAGCTCGCGGGGGGAGAACGGCTTGGTCATGTAGTCGTCGGCCCCGACGCCGAGCCCGACGAGCACGTCGGTCTCCTCGCCCCGGGCCGTGAGCATGAGGACGGGCACGGGCCGCTCGCGCTGGACGCGCCGGCAGACCTCGAGGCCGTCCATCCCCGGCAGCATCACGTCGAGGACGACGAGATCGGGGCGCAGGCGCTGGCACAGCGCGACCCCGGACGGGCCGTCGGAGGCGACCTCGACGTTGAAGCCCTCGGCCCGCAGGCGGGCGGCCACGGCGGCCGCGATCACCGTCTCGTCCTCGACCACGCAGATGAGTGGGGCTGCCATGGCGCCGGAGTGTGCCAGGGCGGTATGGAAGGGGTGCACGGATCCCGTGCAGGTTTGGTGCAGAATCAGAGGGCCATGCGGCTGCGCCTGATCCGGCACGCCACCCTGGTCGTCGAGCTCGGCGACCGCTGCCTGCTCGTCGACCCGATGCTCGACCCCGCGGGCGCACGGCCGCCGGTGGCGAACACGCCCAACGACCGCCGCAACCCGCTCGTCGAGCTGCCCGAGCCGGTAGCGGTGCTCGTGCGCAACCTCGACGCCGTGCTCGTCACCCACCTGCACGCGGACCACCTCGACGAGACCGCCGTCGACATGCTGGCCAAGGACGTGCCCCTGCTCTGCCAGCCGCCCGACGAGGGCGTGCTGCGCGACCGCGGCTTCACGGACGTGCGCCCGGTGGAGGAGACCGCCGAGCTCGGCGCCGTGACCCTCGCGCGGACCGGCGGCCGCCACGGCACGGGCAAGATCGCCGAGATGCTCGCCCCCGTCTCCGGCTTCGTGCTCTCGGCGGCGGGCGAGCCGACGATCTACGTCGCGGGCGACACGGTCTGGTGCGAGGAGGTGGCCGCCGCGCTCGACGCGCACGACCCAGACGTGGTGGTCGTCAACGCCGGCGGCGCCCGCTTCACCGAGGGCGACCCGATCACGATGACCGCCGACGACATCGTCGCGCTGGCCGCCCACGCGCCGCGGCCGCGGCTGGTGGCCGTGCACCTCGAGGCGATCAACCACTGCCTCGAGACGCGCGCGGACCTGCACCAGCGCGTGCACGAGGCCGGCCTGCAGGGGCGCGTGACCGTCCCGGAGGACGGCGCGCTCGTGCCGCTCTAGAGAACGGCCCCGACGAGCCGCAGCACGGCCCGGAACGCACCCTTGCGCAGCCGGTCCGGCGTGTCGCAGGGCTCGTGGCGGCACGGGTTGTCGACCCCGCCGAGCTTGACCGCGCGCCGACCCGCCAGCTCGAGCTCGCGGTGGTCGGAATTGCCCGTGCCGGTGTCGCGCTGCCAGTCCAGCCGGGCGCGAGCCCCGCGGGCTGCCCGCAGGAGCTCCCGCTCCACCCCCGCCCGCGGCGCGGCGACGGGCGAGCGCAGCCGCAGCCGCGCGCTCGTGCCGACCTCGTCGAGCGAGAGCGCGTAGCGCAGCCGCCGCCGCGGGACCGCGGGCGCCAGCGCCCGCGCGCCGAGGTGGTCCGGCGAGCCCGTGTAGAGCCGCTCCTCGGCGCCCGTGGCGACCAGCCACACATCGCACTCCGGCGCCCGCAGCCGCGGCGCCAGCGCGACGAGCACGCCCAGCCCCGACGCGTTGTCCTCGGCCCCCGGGGTGGACGGCATCGAGTCCGTGTGGGCCATCAGGACCCGCAGGCAATCTCCCCGGCCTGCTCGCACGCCGATCACGTTGCGCGAGCGCCCGCGCGGCGTCGAGAAGCGCTGCACGCGGACGGTCAGCCCGGCGGCGCGGAAGCGCTGCGCCACGCGCCGGTGCGCCCGCGCCTCGGCGGCCGAGCCCGCGGGCCGCGGCCCCTCGCGGGCGACGGAGACGGCGAACGCGTAAGCGGCGTCACCGGGAGCGGCGAGCGCGAGCACCGCCGCCGCCTCGGCGAGCACGACGGCCTAGAAGGCGCCCCGGCGCGAGATCACGGCCGGGATGGTCTTCAGCAGGATCGTGAGGTCCAGGCCGACGGACCAGCGCTCGAGGTAGAGGAAGTCGAGCCGCACGAGGTCGTCGAAGTCCAGCTCCGAGCGCCCCGAGACCTGCCACAGCCCGGTCACGCCGGGCAGCACGAGGTAGCGCTTCTTGTGCCACTCCTCGAGCTGGTCGAAGTCGCGCTGGGGCAGCGGGCGCGGGCCGACGAGCGACATCTGCCCGGCGATCACGTTGAACAGCTGCGGCAGCTCGTCGAGCGAGTAGCGCCGCAGGAACGCGCCCACGCGCGTGACCCGCGGGTCCTCGCGGATCTTGAACAGCGGGCCGGTCGCCTCGTTGTCGGCCTCGAGGTCGGCCTGCAGGTCGCCGGCGTCCGAGCGCATCGTGCGGAACTTGAAGCACGCGAACGGCTCGCCGCCGATTCCCGGCCGGATCGAGCGGTAGAGGATCGGCCCGCGCGAGGACAGCCGGACCGCGGCGGCGCACGCGAGCAGCACCGGGCTGAGCAGCAGGACGAGCAGCGCCGAGATGCAGAAGTCGAACGTGCGCTTGACGATGTAGTCGACGCCGTCGAAGACCGGCGGGCGCAGCTCGAACAGCGGCACCGAGGCGCCGGGGACGAACTCCGCGCGGTGGACGAGGATCTCCATCGTGGAGGGCGCGATCCGCACCGTGACGCCGCGGCGGTGGGACTGGTCGACGAGCTCGACCGCCTTCTCCTCCGGGAAGTCCGGGTCGGCGATGATGACCTCCTGGACCCGGTGCGCATCGAGCACCTCGGGCAGGTCGTCGATGCGCCCGAGCGAGCGCAGCCCGTTGTCCGGGCGCGGCGTGAGCGAGATGAAGCCCACCATCTCGACCGGCGCGTGGACCTCGTCGGTGAGGGCGTGCGCAACGTCCTCGATGTGCTTCCCGGAGCCCACCAGCACGGCGCGGCGGCGATAGCCGGCGGCGCGCAGCAGCACGCCGGTGGCGCGCTCGTAGAGGTTGCGGGCGATGCCGATCATCACGACCGCGAACGCGAGCGTGCCGTAGAAGATGTAGTAGCTCGAGTACTGCTCGCCGTTGACCAGCGCGAAGGCGAGCGCGACGAGCATGACCTGGAAGAGGCTCGTGACGATCCGCGGCAGGCCCGGGCGCTGGGCGCGCTCGGCGTAGAGGTCGCCGCGCGCGAACAGCAGCACCATCACGAGGTAGGCGAAGGCGATCGTCTCGCGCGTCTCGACCGCGGAGGCCTGCCAGGCCCACTCGCCGTCGCGCAGCACGGCCTTGACCATCAGGGCCGTGAAGATCGACGCGTAGAGCGAGAGGAAGTCCAGCGCGAGCAGCGACACCACGCGCGAGGCGCGGCGGAGCGTCTCCATCCTGCAGCAGGAACGACAGCAGCGGCGGCTTCTTCCTGCGCACGTCGACCGGCGGGAGCACGATCGGCGGAACGGCCGCGGCATGCTGCTGCGCGGCCCGCTGCGGCGGTGCCTGGGTCTGTGAGGGTGCGTCAGCCAAGTTCGGCTCCGCCCCCATCAACGCGGCGGGCGCTCGTTTGTATCGCGGTTTGGTTTCTGGGCACGGTTTTCGTCCTGAGAGAAGGCGCCGGCCACGCCACGCGCCGACGCTACGTCGGCGCGCCTGTGAGGGCTTCGGCGCCGGATTCCTCCAGCGTGCGCGCAAGCCCTTCGCGAAGCTCGACCGTCGGCTCCCAGCCGAGCTTCTCGCGCGCCAGCGAGATGTCCGGCTGGCGCACCTGCGGATCGTCGGTGGGGAGCGCCTCGTGGACGATCTCCGATCGCGACCCGGTGATCTCGATGACCGCCTGCGCGAGCTCGAGCAGCGTGAACTCGTTCGGGTTGCCGATGTTGACCGGATAGTGCAGCCCGGACTCGGCGAGGCGGATGATCCCGTCGATCAGGTCCGACACGTAGCAGAACGACCGGGTCTGGGACCCGTCGCCGAACACCGTGATCGGCCTGTCCTGCAGCGCCTGGCGCATGAACGTCGGGATCGCGCGGCCGTCGTGCGGGCGCATCCGCGGCCCGTAGGTGTTGAAGATCCGCACCATCGCGGTGTCCACGCCCTGCTGGCGGTGGTAGGCCATCGTCAGCGCCTCGGCGTAGCGCTTGGCCTCGTCATAGACGCCGCGCGGCCCGATCGGGTTCACGTGGCCCCAGTAGGTCTCAGGCTGCGGGTGCACCTGCGGGTCCCCGTAGACCTCCGACGTGGAGGCCGTCAAAAAGCGCGCGCGGTGGTGCTTGGCCACGCCGAGCGCGTTGTGCGTCCCGTAGGCGCCGACCTTGAGCGTGTGCAGCGGCAGCCGCAGGTAGTCGATCGGCGACGCCGGCGAGGCGAAGTGATAGACGAAGTCGATCGGCTCATCCAGGTAGAACGGCTGGATGATGTCGTGGTGGACGTGCTTGAACTCCGGCACGCGGATGTGCTCGATATTGGCGAGGGAGCCCGTCTCGAAGTTGTCCACGCAGATCACGCGGTGACCGCGACGGAGCAGTTCGTCGCACAGGTGCGACCCGAGGAATCCCGCGCCACCGGTGACGAGACAGGTGGCCATAGCCGGGGCAGGATAGCGCCGGCGGTCAGGCCCGGGCGGCCTTGAGCTGCTTCTTGCGCAGCTCCTTGGCCAGCACGAAGCGCCCGTCGTCGCGCTTGACGGCGAGCCCCTCCCTCGCCAGGCGCTTGCACACGACGGGGCAGCGCTTGCAGCGCGGCTTGGACTTGCAGCAGCGCTTCTTCGGCTTCACCACCCGCTTCTTGGCCACCGGTCGAGCGTACGAGGGCGGCGGTTGACGGGATCGCCCGCGGTCCCGTAGCGTCGCGTGGGTGACGGAGCTGCGCACCGTGCGGGTGGCCGCGATCCAGGCCACACCAGCGATCCTCGACGCGCAGGCGTCGGTGGAGAAGGCGGTGCGGCTGATCGGCGAGGCGGCCGGCCTCGGCGCCGAGCTGGCGGTGCTGCCCGAGACGTTCGTGCCGTTGTACCCGTCCAACCGCTGGGCCGCCGACGCCGCGCGCTTCGCGGGCTGGGACGAGCTGTGGGAGCGGTTGTGGGAGAACGCCGTCGACGTGCCGGGGCCGCTCGTGGACGAGCTCGTCGCGGCCTGCGCGCGGCACGGCGTCCATGTCGCGATCGGGGTCAACGAGCGCGAGCGCGAGCGGCCGGGGACGCTCTACAACACGCTGCTCGTGCTCGGCCCGGACGGCCTGCTGCACCGCCACCGCAAGCTCATGCCGACCCAGCACGAGCGGCTCTTCCACGGCATCGGCGCGGGCGACGACCTGCGGCGTGGTCGAGACGCCCGCGGGCCGGCTCGGCGGGCTGATCTGCTGGGAGAACCGGATGCCGCTGGCGCGCTACGCGATCTACCGCGGCGGCCCGCAGATCTGGGTCGCGCCGACCGCCGACGACTCCGACGGCTGGCTGGCCTCGATGCGCCACATCGCGATCGAGTCGGGCGCGTTCGTGGTCTCCGCTCCGCAGTACATCCCGGGCAGCGCGTTCGGCGAGGACTTCCCGGTGCCGGTCGAGCGCGACCGCGTCTACGGCCGCGGCGGCGCGGCGATCGTCGAGCCGACCTGGGGCGAGGTGATCGCCGGCCCGCTCTACGGCGAGGAGGGGATCCTGATCGCCGACTGCGACCTGCGGGCGGGCCTGCACGCCAAGCGCTGGTTCGACGCGGTCGGCCACTACAGCCGCGAGGACGTGCTGCTGCCAGGCGAGCGCGCGGAGCCGGCGAGCCCGGAGCCGCGACCGCCGGCGCCCTAGGCGCGGCGGCGGCGCAGCACGCGCACGTCGCCGCGGCGCAGCGTGAGCCGCTCCGCGTCGAAGTGCTCGAGCAGCGCCTGGGCGTACTTGCGCGAGGTGCCGAGCTCGTCGCGCAGGCGGCCGAGCGTGACCTCGCCCTCGGCCTCGAGCAGGGCGACGAGCCGCGCGCGGACCTCGTCGAGCGCCTCGGCGTGGACGTGCATGGCGGGCCCGAGCCGGACCGCGCGGCCGGCCTCGCGCAGCGCGGCGAGCTCCTCGGCGGCGTCGAGGTCGGCGTCCAGCGGCGGCTCGGCGCCCGCGGCGCGCAGCTCCTCCTCGATCGCGAGCGCCGCGGGCGACAGCGGCGCGGGCTCGGGCCGGGCGGCGGCCGGAGCCGGCTCGGGGGCGGGCTCCGGCTCGGGCTCGCCGCGCTCGCAGCCGGGCGAGGCGGGCCAGCAGGTCGCGCGAGGGCCCGTGGCGCGCGCGGCGCGGGGTCGAGCACCACGCCGCCGCCGAGCGTGTCCGGCGGCGCCAGCGAGCGGATCACGAGCCGGTCGCCGGCGCGCGCGACCAGCGGCCGCTCGAGCCGCAGCTGCGCGTAGCGGCCCGCCGAGCTCCGCGAGCCGCGCCGGCGCCTCGCGCGTGCCGTGGTGGACGGCGACCCGCGCGCCGCCCGCCGGCCGCGCGTCGGGTGAGATCCACTCGAGCGCCGCGTCGAACCGGTACGACACCACCGGCAGCCAGCGCACCGCGTCCGGCCGGCGCGGCCCCGACCGACGACACGTCGCCGCGCGCGACCTCGTCGACCGCCACGCCCGCGAGGTTGAGCGCGACGCGCTGGCCGGCCCGCGCGCGGTCGACGGGCTCGTCGTGGACCTGCACGCCGCGCACCCGCGCGCGCCGCCCCGACGGGCAGCAGCTCGACGGCGTCGCCGCGGCCGGCGCTGCCCGACCACAGCGTGCCCGTCACCACGGTGCCGGCGCCGCGGATCGTGAACGCGCGGTCGACGTGCAGCACGAGCGCGCCGCCCGCGTCCGCGCGGCCGGGCAGTCCCGGCCGCGGCGCGCTCGAGCGCCGCGCGCCAGCTCGTCCAGCCCGTCGCCCGTGCGGCGCCGACGACCGCCACCGCCTCGGCGCCCGGCAGCAGCGCCGCCGCCTCTCGCAGCGCGCGCTCAGGGTCGGCGACGTCGGCCTTGGTCACCGCGACGACGCCCGCGGTCACGCCGAGCGCCGCCAGCACCGCGGCGTGCTCGCGCGTCTGCGGCATCACGCCGTCGTCGGCGGCGACGACCATCAGGTACAGGTCGATCCCCGTCGCGCCCGCGACCATCGTGCGCACGAACCGCTCGTGGCCGGGCACGTCGACCACCGACAGCCGCCGCCCGCCGGGCAGCGTCGAGCGGCGCGTAGCCGAGCTCGATCGAGATCCCGCGCTCGCGCTCCTCCGGCAGCCGGTCGGTGTCGACGCCGGTGAGCGCGCGGATCAGCGCGGTCTTGCCGTGGTCGATGTGCCCGGCGGTGCCGAGCGTCAGCGGTGCAAGAAAGGTGTCAGGCACGTTTCTTGCACGCCGCGGCGACCGCGCGCCCCGCGGCCTCCGCCTCGTCGCCCGTGCAGCGTGCGCGGGTCCAGCAGCAGCCGCCCGGCCTCGATGCGGCCGATCACCGGCGGGTCGCCCGCCCGCAGCCGCGCCGCCAGCGCGTCGGCCGCCGCCGCCCGCCGACGGCGACCACCGGCCCCGGCAGCTCGAGCAGCGGCAGCGCGCCGCCGCCGACCCGCGCGGTCGAGGGGACGACCTCGGCGCCCGCGGATCAGCGCCGCGAGCCGCGCCGCGCGCTCGCCGCAGCTCGGCCTCGCCGGCGCTCAGCATCGCCAGCACCGGGATCTCGCGGCGCGCCCGCTCGGGGTCGCGGTAGAGCCGCAGCGTCGCCTCGAGCGCGGCCAGCCCGAGCTTGTCGAGCCGCAGCGCCCGCGCCAGCGGGTGCGCGCGCGCGCGCGGCGACCGCGTCGGCGCGCCCGACCACCAGCCCCGCCTGCGGCCCGCCGAGCAGCTTGTCGCCGGAGAAGCACACGAGCGCCGCGCCCGCGGCGACCGAGCGCCGCACCGCGCGGCTCGTCGGCGAGCACGGCGAGGTCGTCGGCGAGCACGCCGGAGCCGACGTCGTCGATCACCGGCACGCCGAGCTCGCACAGCTCCTCGATCTCGACCTCCTGCACGAAGCCGAGCTGGCGGAAGTTCGACGGGTGCGCGCGCAGGATCGCGCCGGTCTTCTCGCCGATCGCGCGCTCGTAGTCGGCGCGGCGCGTGCGGTTGGTCGTGCCGACCTCGACCAGCCGGGCGCCCGCCTGCGCGATCACCTCGGGCACGCGGAAGCCGCCGCCGATCTCCACGAGCTGGCCGCGCGAGACGACGATCTCGCGTCCGCGCCGGCCAGCGCGGCGGCGGCCAGCAGCGTCGCGCCGGCGCAGTTGTTGACCGCGATCGCCGCCTCGGCGCCGGTCAGCTCGCACAGCAGCGCCTCGACGTGGTCGTGGCGCGAGCCGCGCTCGCCGCGCTCGAGGTCCCACTCGAGGTTCGAGTAGCCCTCCGCCGCGCGCGCGACCGCCTCGCGCGCCGCGTCGGCCAGCGGCGCGCGGCCGAGGTTCGTGTGCACGATCACGCCGGTGGCGTTGAGCACGCGCCGCAGCGACGGCCGCTCCGACGCCGCGGCGGCCGCGCGCGCGCGCGCGCCGCCAGGTCGGGGTCGCCCGCGCGGCCCTCGAGCAGCTCCGCCCGGCGCGCGGCGAGCACCGCGCGGGCGGCCGCGAGCGCGATCGCCCGCGGCGCGTCGACCTCCGCGGCGAGCGCGTCGACGGGCGGCAGGGAGCGGAGGTCGGGGGAGCTCACGGGCGGAAGGCTACGCGGGGTACGCTCCGCCCGTGCCGAGCGCCGCCGAGTGCTGCTCGCCGGCGTCGGCGACCTGTTCGAGGAGGTGGGCGCGGCGCTCGAGGAGCGCGGCGCGGAGGTCCACCGCTGCGAGGAGCCCGACGACAAGGCGGTGCGCGACGCGCTCGCGGACTCGGGCCCGACGTCGTCTGCCTGGTCGCGCGACGGCGACCAGCTGCCGCTGCGGCTCGCGCTGCTCGTCCGCCACCTCGACGAGGACGTGCCGATCGTCGCGACGATCTTCGACGCGTCGATCGCCGCCCAGCTCGAGGAGGCCGTCCCGCACCTCGACGTCACGTCGCTCGCCGACATCGCCGCGCCCTCGCTGGCCGGGCCGTGCATCCGCGAGGACCTGGCGGGCGTCCTGCCCGGGGTGGACGGCAAGCTCCCGCAGGAGGTCGATCGCGACCTCGAGCGCCACGAGTACCGCCCGCCCGCGTCGCGCTGGGCGCGCGCGCTGTTCACCGCCATCTTCAAGCCCTACGACCGCAGCGCCGCGCTGCTGTTCTACGGCGCGATGGGCCTCGTGCTGATGCTCGTCGCGGAGACCGCGGGCGCGATGGCCGTGCTCGACCAGGGCTTCCCCGACGCGCTGTACGGCTCGACGAAGTCGCTCGCCACGGTCGGCCCGAACACCGCGGTCCAGAAGGGCCCCGGCTGGTTCAAGCTCGCGATGGTGGCCACGATGCTGCTCACGCTGCTCAGCGCCGCGTGCTTCACGGGCGGCCTGATCGACCGCCTGACGAGCCGCCGCCTGACCGGCCTCGTCGGGCTCAACGCGGTGCCGCGGCGCGACCACGTCGTGGTCGTCGGCCTCGGGCAGGTCGGCTACCGGCTCTGCACCGCCCTGCGCGAGTGCGGGATCCCCGTCGTCGTGGTCGCGGACGACGAGGAGGACGAGTCGGTCGGCCACGCCCGCCGGGACCAGCTGCCGATCGTGATCGGGCGCGGCGCCGACCCGGTCGTGCTGCGCCGGCTCTCGCTCGAGCGCGCCCGCGCGCTGGCCGCCGTCACGCCCGACGACCTGACCAACGTCGAGGTGGCGATGACGGCCCGCTCGCTCGCCGACGACCTGCGCGTGGTCCTGCGCGCCGGCGACGGCGAGGTCGCGCAGGAGACGGGCTCGCTGTTCCGGATCGGCCACGTGATCGACGTCCACCGGATCGCCGCCGCGCTGATCGCCGCGCGCGCCCTGGGCGGCGGCGAGGAGGCGGTGTGGCCGTCGACGGGGAGGCGAAGCTGCTGGCCTCGGCGCTAGGCCCGCTGGGGGTACCCTGCGGCCATGGCCATCGAGGACAAGGACACGACCGACCTCTCCGTCGCGCCGATCGTCGGCCCGGACGACCCTCGCCGCTTCACGGACTCCGGGATCGAGATCAAGCCGCTCTACACGGAGTCGGACCTGCCCGAGGACCTCGACCTCGGCGAGCCGGGGGAGTTCCCCTTCACCCGCGGCATCCACCGCGAGATGTACCGCAAGCGCCGCTGGACGATGCGCCAGTACGCCGGCTACGCCTCCGCCCGCGAGTCCAACGAGCGATACAAGTACCTGCTCAAGAACGGGTCGACCGGCCTGAGCATGGCCTTCGACCTGCCGACCCAGCTCGGGCTGGACTCCGACGACCCGCGCTGCCTGGGCGAGGTCGGCCGCACGGGCGTGGCGATCGACACGCTCGAGGACATGCGGATGGCCTTCGACGGCATCCCGCTCGACGAGGTCTCGACCTCGATGACGATCAACGCGCCGGCCTCCGTGCTGCTGCTGCTCTACGAGCTGGTCGCCGAGGAGCAGGGCGTGCCGAGCGAGAAGCTCACCGGCACGGTCCAGAACGACATCCTCAAGGAGTACATCGCGCGCGGGAACTTCATCTACCCGCCCGAGCCGAGCATGCGGCTGGTCACCGACCTGTTCGCCTACTGCAAGGAGCACATGCCGAAGTGGAACACGGTCTCGATCTCGGGCTACCACTTCCGCGAGAAGGGCTGCTCGGCGGTGCAGGAGGTCGCGTTCACGCTGGCCAACGGCATGGCCTACGTGCAGGCCGCGCTCGACGCCGGGCTGGAGGTGGACGACTTCGCGCCGCGGCTGGCCTTCTTCTTCAACGGCCACAACAACGTCTTCCAGGAGGTCGCGAAGTTCCGCGCCGCCCGCAACATGTGGGCGCACGCGATGCGCGAGCGCTTCGGCTCGGAGGACCCGAAGTCGCAGACGATCCGCTTCCACACCCAGACGGGCGGCGTGACGCTGACCGCCCAGCAGCCGGTCAACAACATCGTGCGCGTGGCGCTGCAGGGCTTCGCGGCCGTCTGCGGCGGCACCCAGTCGCTGCACACCAACGGCTACGACGAGGCGCTGGCGCTGCCGAGCGAGCGCGCCGCCAAGATCGCGCTGCGCACCCAGCAGATCCTCGCCCACGAGTCCGGCGCCGCCGACACGGTCGACCCGTTCGCGGGCTCCTACTACGTCGAGGCGCTGACCGCCGACATCGAGCGCCGCGCCTGGGCCGCTGATCGAGAAGATCGACGAGATGGGCGGCTCGGTCGAGGCGATCGCGTTCATCAAGAGCGAGATCGAGGAGTCCGCCTTCGGCTACCACGAGCGCTACCGCACGGGCCAGGACATCGTCGTCGGCGTCAACAAGTACGAGGAGGACGACATCGAGGTCGAGGAGATCCTCCGCGTCGACCCCGAGACGGAGCGCGACCAGCTCGAGCGGCTGAAGGCGTTCAAGTCAGAACCGCGACCAGGACCTCGCCACCAAGCGCCTGGAGGAGCTCAAGAGCGCCTCCGAGGGCACGGACAACCTGCTGCCCTACATCAAGCAGGCACTCAAGGACCACTGCTCGGTCGGCGAGGTCTGCGGCGCGATGCGCGAGCAGTTCGGCGAGTACCGGCCCGAGCACTAGACGGAGATGAAGGCCCGCCCGATCGCACTCTTCGCGCTGCTGGCAACGCTGGTACTCGCACCAGCGGCATCGGCCCAGATGCCCGGCGGCGCGCCGCAGGCGCCGGCCGGCGCGCTGCACCGCTACTACAGCTCCTCGGCGAACACCCACTGGGTCACGCCGACCCCGGTGGCGGGCGACTTCGCCTACGAGCGCACGCTCGGCTTCCTGCTGACGACCCCGGCGCCCGGCCGCACGCCGATCCACGGCTGCCGCAGCGGCACGGCCGACTACTTCCTCTCGCGCGACGCCGCGTGCGAGGGCACGACCCCGCTGGGCGTCTACGGCTGGGTCGAGGACCAGCGCCCGGGCGTGCCGTCGGTGCCGCTGTACCGCTGCGTGCGCCCCGGCATCGGCCACTTCGCCACCGACGACGCGGGCTGCGAGGGGCAGACGAACGAGGGCCGCCTCGGCTACCTGCGCGCCCGCACCCCGGCGCTCGCCCGCTACGTGAGCAGCAGCGACCACCTGGTGACGTCCGGCGTGCCCGGCCCCGGGTACGCGCTCGAGCTGGTGCACGGCTTCCTCCTGGGCGAGCCGGGCGGCGACCGCTCCGCGCTGTACGAGTGCCGCGTCGGCGGCGACGCCTTCCTCTCGCTCGACCAGGGCTGCGAGGGCCAGACCGAGCAGGGGCTCGCGGGCTACCTCTACGCCGCGCCGCCGGCCGGCGAGGACGTCACGCCGCTGTATCGCTGCCGGATCGCCTCGGAGCACTTCACCTCCTCGGACCCGGGCTGCGAGGGCCAGGTCACCGAGAGCCGGCTCGGGTACCTGCGGCGCACGCAGGAGCTGCTCCAGCGCGCTTACAGCCCGTCGGCGAACACGCACTGGGTCAGCGCGGGCCCCGTCCCGCCGGGATGGTTCCAGGAGGCGTCGCTCGGCTTCGTGCTCCGGCGCGCGGCCAGCGACCGCCAGGCGTTCTACGGCTGCCGTGCGGGCAACACCGACCAGTTCCTCTCGCTCGATCCGGGCTGCGAGGGCCGGACGCAGCTCGGCCGCGAGGGCTGGCTGTACACCTCGCCGCCCGCGGGCGTGGCGACCGCGCCGCTGTACCGCTGCCTGCGCCCGGGCATCGGCCACTTCGCGAGCCTGGACGCCGCCTGCGAGGGCCAGCGCACCGAGCAGGTGCTCGGGTACCTGCGCACGGACGGCCCCGAGCCGCCGCCCGAGCCGCTGCGGCTGACCTGCGCCCCGAACGCCGCGAGGGCGACCGCGCTCGCGCGCGGGCGCTCGGTGCGGCGCGTGCGCTTCGGCGGCCGGGAGCGGCTCGCCGGCCGCGTCCGCAACGGCGGCGGCAGCCCGGCGGCGGGCGCGACCGTGCTGATCCTGATCGGCAACCGCAACCCAGTGGTGTTCGCCCAGACGGTGGCGGGGCCCGACGGCCGCTACCGCGTCCGCGTGCGGCCGGGCAAGAACCGAATCTTCCGCGCGGGCTTCCGGGCCACGCCCGAGTCCCCGGACCTCGCCTGCAGCCGGCGCGTGCGCGTCAACGTGCGGGCGGGCCTGACGCTGCGCGCGACCAAGCGCGTGCGCCGCGGCGGCCGCGCGCGCTTCCGCGGGCGGCTGCTGGGCAAGCCGATCCCGCGCGTGGGCAAGCTGATCGACCTGCAGGCCTTCGACGGCGGCCGCTGGCGCACGTTCGCGACCACGCGGGCGAGCCGCAAGGGCCGCTACCGGGCGAGCTACCGCTTCGTGCGCACGAACGCGCCGCGGACGTTCCGCTTCCGCGCGCGGGCGCGCCGCGAGGCCCGCTACCCCTACGCGCTCGGCGTCTCGAAGGTCGTGCGGGTCCGGGTGCGCTGAGCCGGGCTAGTTCTTGTAGCGCTTGGTGACCGTCTCACAGTTGACGGTCTTGACGTTGCGGTTGAAGCCGATGTTGACCCGGTCGCCGCCCGGGCCGCAGTCGATCGTCACGGGCGTGCGGCTGTAGGCCTCCACGACGTCGTTGCCGTCGCCGGTGCTGACGCTGTTGCGGCCGTGGCCGGTGAGGCGGACCGTGTCGTCGCCGGCGCCGCCGCCGATCACGTTGTTGCCGGGGCCGCCCTGCAGGTAGTCGTTGCCGGCGCCGCCGTCGATCACGTTCGAGCCGCGGCTGCCGTAGACGATGTCGTTGCCGTCGCCGCCGAAGATGCGGTCGATGCCGCGCGAGGGGCCCGTCGGGAGCCGGTTGCCCCAGAGGACGTCGTCGCCGCCCTCGCCGTAGAGCTTGTCGGGGCCCGAGCCGCCGAGCAGCGTGTCCTTGAGCGGGGTGCCGCGCAGGGTGCGCCCGCGCGGGGAGCGGATCATGCGGTGCACGCCGACCGTCGGGTCCTTCGTGCGGACCTGCTCGATCACGGTCTCGCAGGCGCGGATCTTGCCGGTGCGCAGCGCCTTGGCGTTGGAGACGCCGCCGCGGTTGGCGTAGGGGTTGATGTAGATCGTGTCGGCGCCCGGGCCGCAGTCGACGCTGCCGACCGCGGTGCCGTTGTTGACGTAGACGGTGTCGTCGCCGTCGCCGGCGTCCAGCTTGTCCTTGCCCGAGTCGGAGTAGACGGTGTCGTTGCCCGGGCCCGCCACGACGATGTCGGTGCCGCCGCCGGCGTGCAGCGTGTCGTTGCCGTCGCCGCCGGAGATGCGGTCGCCCGCCGAGCCCGAGTCGAGCTGGTCGTCGCCCGCGCCGCCGTCGATCGTGTCGCGGCCGAAGCCGCCGACCACGTTGTCGCTGCCGTACTGGCCCTGGATCGAGTCGTCGCCCGAGCCGCCGTCGATCGTGTCGTCGCCGCCGCCGCCGAAGATGCGGTCGTGGCCGGTCTCGCCGAGCAGGACGTCGTTGGCGATCCCGCCGAAGATCGTGTCGCCGCCGCCCGAGCCGTTGATCTGCTGGGGCTCGGCGCCCTTCGCGCGCAGGCGGTCAGGACCCGGCGTGCCGGAGCGGACGGCGCCCAGCGCGGCCGAGGCCGGCACGAGCAGGGCGAGGGCGATGAGGACGAGCAGGCGGAGGCGGGGCATCCCTCGCTGGATCGGCATCCGTCGCGGGGCCTTGAGCCCCGCTCGACGGACGCCCGATCCGGCTCAGCGGACGCGCACCCGGATCTTGCGCGAGTAGCCCAGCTCGTACGGGTAGCCGGTCTCCCGGCGCACGCGGGCGCGGAAGCGGAACGTCCGCGGCCCGAACGTGCGCCGCAGCCGGTAGCTCGCGCGGAAGCGGCCGTCCTGGCGCGAGCGCGGCTGCGCGAACGTCCGCCAGCGCCCGCCGTCGAAGGCCTGCAGCTCCACGAGCTTGCCGCGCGCGGGCACCGGCCGGCCCTTCAGCCGCCCGCGGAAGCGCACGCGGCCGCCCGGCCGCACGCGGCGGGTGGCCTTGAGCGTGACGCCGGCGCGGGTCCCGATGCGCGCGACCTTGCAGGCGAGCGAGCCGGCGCCGGGCGCCAGCGCCCGGACGTTGAGCCGGCGGGTCGGGCCGGCGGGCAGCCGCATCGTGTAGTAGCCGTTGGGATCGGCGGTCGCCGACGCGGTCCAGCCGCCCTTCACGGGCGAGGCGGTCACGGTCGCCTGGACGAGCGGCGCGCCGTCGGTCCGCCGGGCGCGCCCGCTCAGGCGCGGCCGCTTGCCGAAGCTCACGAGCTTCGCGTGGGCCGTCAGGCGCCCGGCGGCGAGGTCGCACGAGGGCGGCGGGGGCGGCGGCGGGTGCAGGGACTTCCAGCCGTCCCAGCCGTTCTGCGCGCCCCGGCCGGCGTCGTAGACGTTGTAGACGACCTCGCCGCCGCGGCGGGCGAACAGCCACATGCGCGAGGACGTGTCCGCGACGACGGCGGGCCCCGAGTCGACGCCGCCGGGAACCGTCTTCCAGCCCGACCAGGCGGCGCCGTCCCACGTGATCCAGCGCACCTCGCCGGTGCCCGAGCGCACGAAGATGTCCAGCGTGTTGAGCGTGCGCACGGTCGCGGCCGGCGCGTGCTGGGTCGTCATGCCGCCGGGGATCTGCGCCCAGCCGCTCCAGCCCGAGCCGTTGTAGGTGTTGAGGTGGACGAGGTCGTTGGTCCCGCGCACGATCACGTCCACGTAGCCCGTGTTGCGCGAGACGGCCGCCGGCGCCGAGAGGGTCAGCCCGGGGTCGAGCTGCGTGTTGTTGACGTCGGTCCAGCCCTGGCCCGGCACCCAGGACTTCGCCTCGATGCCGTTGTCCGCGCCGCGCCAGAAGAGGTCGATGTAGCCGAAGCCGCGCCGGATCGAGACCGTCGGGGAGGAGAGCATGGAGTGGCCGAGGCCGCCCCATCCCGACCAACCGCCGGAGGTCGTGAAGTAGCGGTGGTAGAGCGCGCTGTCGCCGCCGCGGACGAACACGTCGCTGGTGGTGGCGTCGCGGCCCGGACGCGCCGGGGCCCGAGTCCAGGTAGCCGCCGAGCGAGCTCCAGGGCGTGAACGAGCCGCCCGACAGCTCCGACGTGAGCAGGGCGCCGTCGCTGCCGCGGATGAAGACGGTGACCTGGCCCGGGCCGCGCGAGGACGCCGCCGGGTTGTCGTCGAGCACCTCCGCCCGAGCCGTCCCTGTGATGGCGGCCGCTGCCGCCATCGCGAGCACGCACGCCAGTCCCCTTCGCATCTTCTTACACCAACCCGATCGACGCCCTAACCGGGCGCCATCGTAGGACGCACGGCGTGGTTCCACCAGTCGAACGAACGTGCAGGGAAGCCGCCCGGCGGATCGAAGCTCAACGCCGATGCCTTCCCTCGAAGCCAAGCGCACCCTCGTCAAGTCGCCGCCGGAGATCTGGGCGGAAGTATCGGACGCCGGCGCGCTGGCCCGCCATCTGGGCGAGTTCGGCGAGATCCGCATCACCCGCACGCAGCCGGAGTCTCTCGTCGAATGGGAGGGCGAGAAGGCCTCGGGCTGCGTGCGGCTCGAGCCGTCGGGCTGGGGCACGAAGGTGACGCTCACGGCCGAGGCGATCGCGCCGCCCGAACCTGAGCCCGAGCCCGAGCCCGAGCCCGAGCCGGAACCGGCGCCCGAGCCGCCGGCGAGGGCCTCGTGGTGGAGCCGCTTCCGGCGCCGCCGAGAGCCGGAGCCCGTACCCGAGCCCGAGCCCGAGCCCGTCGTGACGCCGCCGCCGGCCCCCGCGCTCGACGGCGAGCGGGCCCAGGCCGCGCTGACCGGCGTGCTCGACACGCTCGGGGCGGCGCACCACCGCCCGTTCTCGCGGCCCTAGCCAGATCCGGGCTTTAACCTAGGGCTCCGTGTCCACCACGGAGCGCAGGGTCCTCACCGCCCCCGACGCCGTCGCGCGCGCCGCCGCGCGCCTGGCCGCCGACCGCGAGCAGCGCTGGATGCTCTGCCAGCCGCGCTCGGTGCGCCGGTCGTTCGCCGAGGAGGTCTTCGGGCGCCCGGACGCCGAGCTGCAGCAGCAGATCTGGATGCTGCGCCAGGCCGAGGCCGTGCGGGAGAGCTACATCGAGGACGTCCTGGAGGCCGAGGGCGGATAGGCTGCGCGCCTCCCATGCGCCAGAAGAGCCCGGAGACCTACGAGGAGAAGCTCGCGCAGCTCGAGGAGCTGCGCGACGCCGCGATCCACCACGCGTCCGAGGCGGCCGTCGAGAAGCAGCACGCGAAGGGCAAGTACACGGCCCGCGAGCGGATCGAGAAGCTGCTCGACCCGGGCTCCTTCCAGGAGCTCGACACCTACGTCCGCCACCGCACGACCGAGTTCGAGATGCAGAAGAACCGGCCGTGGGGCGACGCGGTGGTCACGGGCCACGGCACGATCGACGGCCGGCGCGTGTGCGTCTTCTCGCAGGACTTCACGGTCTTCGGCGGCTCGCTGGGCGAGGTCATGGCCGAGAAGATGTGCAAGATCATGGACCTGGCGGCCAAGATCGGCTGCCCCGTGATCGGCATCAACGACTCGGGCGGCGCCCGCATCCAGGAGGGCGTCGTGTCGCTCGGCGCCTACGGCGACGTCTTCGTGCGCAACGTCAAGAGCTCCGGCGTTATCCCGCAGATCTCGCTGATCATGGGCCCGTGCGCGGGCGGGGCGGTCTACTCGCCGGCCATCACGGACTTCATCTTCATGGTCAAGGAGACCTCGCACATGTTCATCACGGGCCCCGACGTGATCAAGACGGTCACGGGCGAGGAGGTCGAGTTCGAGGAGCTCGGCGGCGCGATGAGCCACAACTCCAAGTCGGGCGTGGCGCACTTCGCCTCCGACGACGAGGACCAGTGCCTCGAGGACACGCGCTACCTGTTCTCGTTCCTGCCGCAGAACAACCTCGAGACGGCGCCGCGCGTGCTGCCGACCGACGACCCGATGCGGATGGACCCCGAGCTGGACGACATCGTCCCGGCCAACGCGAACAAGCCCTACGACATGCGCGAGGTCGTGCGCGGGATCGTCGACGACGGCGAGTTCTTCGAGGTCCAGGAGCACTTCGCCCAGAACATCATCTGCGGCTTCTCGCGCCTGAACGGCTACTCCGTCGGCGTCGTCGGCAACCAGCCGCGCGCGATGGCCGGCGTGCTGGACATCGACGCCAGCTCGAAGGCGGCGCGCTTCGTGCGCACCTGCGACGCGTTCAACATCCCGCTGCTGACCTTCGTCGACGTGCCGGGCTTCCTCCCGGGCACCACGCAGGAGTGGGGCGGCATCATCCGCCACGGCGCGAAGCTGCTCTACGCCTTCACCGAGGCGACGGTCCCGAAGATCACGGTGATCACGCGCAAGGCCTACGGCGGCGCCTACGACGTCATGGCCTCCAAGCACATGCTCGCCGACTTCAACTTCGCCTGGCCGACGGCGGAGATCGCGGTGATGGGCCCAGAGGGCGCCGTCAACATCATCCACCGGCGCGACATCGCCTCTTCACCGACGCCAGAGGAGCGTCGCACGAAGCTGATCGACGACTACAAGGCGCGCTTCGCCAACCCCTACACGGCGGCCGAGCGCGGCTACATCGACGACGTCCTGATCCCGCACGAGACGCGCCCGAAGCTGATCACCGCGCTCGAGACCCTGCTCACCAAGCGCGAGCCGGGCCCGAAGCGCAAGCACGGCAACATCCCGCTCTAGGGCACGGAGGCGACGGCCTCGGCGAGCCGTGACAGCCGCTTCAGCGAGAGGCGGTTGCGCAGCTGCGTGAGCAGCTTGCCCGGCGGGGTCCGCAGCAGCGGCGCCGCGAGCCCCGACATCGGCTCCTCCTCGATCGTCATGTGCGTGCCGCCGCCCTCGGGGCGCAGCACGAGCACCACGCGGGCGACGAGCGCCGGGCGGGCCTTCGCGATCAGCTCGAGCCGGTGCGGCGGATCGCTCGCGACGGACTCCGTCTCGTCGTGGATCAGCACGGGCTTGATGCCCTGGGTGTGCTTGAAGCGGGTTCCGGGAGCGGGCCAGGCCGGCGGGTGGGACTCGACCGATCGGGAGCCGACGACCCAGTAGGCGTAGGTGGGCGGGGCGGACAGGACGCGGAACACCTGCTCCGGGGACGCGCTGGAGGTTCGTGAGACTGGGGGCACGCGCCGGGGCTACCCCGGGTAGGACCGCCACATGCCAGATGCCGTGGTCGTCGGGGCGGGGCCCAACGGGCTCGTCGCGGCCAACCTGCTGGCCGACGCCGGCTGGGACGTGCTCGTGCTCGAGGCGCAGCCCGAGCCGGGCGGAGCGGTCCGCAGCGGCGAGACCGCGCACGCCGGGTTCGTGCACGACCGCTTCAGCTCGTTCTACCCGCTCGTGGAGGCCTCGCCGGTGATGCGGGAGCTCGAGCTCGAGCGCCACGGGCTGCGCCTGCGCCATGCCGAGGCCGCGGTCGCCCACCCGCTGCCCGACGGCCGTGCGGCGGTGATCTACGGCAAGGACCTGGACCGCACCTGCGCCGGCCTGGAGGCGCTCGCCCCCGGCGACGGCGAGGCGTTCGCCCGCTGGATGGGCTACTGGGACCGCATCGGGCCCTCGCTCGTGGAGGCGCTCATGCGGCCCTTCCCGCCCGTGCGCGGGGCGATGAAGCTGGGCGCCGCGCTCGCCACGCCGCGCCGCATGGGCGAGTTCGCGCGGCTCGGGGCGCTGCCCGTGCGGCGCTTCGTCGAGGAGGAGTTCGCCGGCGAGGGCCCCGCGCTGCTGTTCGCGGGCAACGCCCTGCACGCCGACTACGCGCCGGAGTCCGCGGGCGGCGCGGTCTACGGGCTGGTGCTCGTGGGCATGGCCCAGCAGGTCGGCTACCCCGTGCCCGAGGGCGGATCGGGCGCGCTGACCTCTGCCCTCGTCAATCGGCTGGCGGCGGCCGGGGGCCGGGTCGAGTGCGGCGTGCCGGTCGAGCGCGTGGTCCTGCGCGGCGGCCGGGCGGTGGGCGTGCGCACGGCCGACGGGCACGAGCACGCCGCCCGCCGCGCGGTGATCGCCGCGGTCGGCGCCCCGCAGCTCTACGAGCGCCTCGTGGGGCTCGAGCACCTGCCGCAGCGCGTGCGGGAGGGGCTTCGCCGCTTCCAGTACGACCACGGCACCGTCAAGGTCGAGTGGGCGCTCGACGGGCCCGTCCCCTGGACCGCCCCGGAGATGGCGCGCACCGGCACGGTGCACGTCGCGGAGTCGGTCGACGCGCTCACGCTGGCGATGGCGCGGATCGCCTCGCGCCGGGTGCCCGAGCGGCCGTTCCTCGTCGCGGGCCAGTACGCGCGCATGGACCCCACGCGCCAGCCCGCGGGGGCCGAGACGTTCTGGGGCTATACGCACGTGCCGCGCGAGGTGCGGGCCGACGCCGGCGAGGACGGCATCACGGGCCGCTGGGACGAGCGCGAGCGGGAGGCGATGGCCGACCGCATGGAGGCCGAGCTCGAGCGCGTGGCGCCGGGCTTCCGCGCGCGGGTCGTCGGCCGCCACGTCGCCGCGCCGCCCGACCTCGAGGCCGAGAACGCCAACCTCGTCGGCGGCGCGATCAACGGCGGCACGGCCCAGCTGCACCAGCAGCTGATCCTGCGCCCGTTCCCGGGACTGGGCCGCGCGGGCACGGCCGTGCCGCACCTGTTCCTCGCCTCGGCGTCCGCGCACCCCGGCGGCGGCGTGCATGGCGCGTGCGGCGCCAACGCCGCACGCGCCGCGCTGCGGACGCGCTGGACCGGCGACGCGCGCCGGGCGCTGCGCCGCTAGCGCGGGTCCTTCACGAGCAGCTCCACGTTGCGGTCGGCGCGGCGCCCCTCGCGCGGCGGGTCGTCCTCGTCCGCGTCGCGCTGGGGGTCGTTGAACGACAGCGTGCGGCTGAGCGACGCGAGCTGGGCGGCGTTGAAGCCGAGCGCGCTGCCGGGCGGCGGCGCGGCCGTGGGCGCCGCCGAGTCGAGGATCGTGCCGAACAGCGACAGCGTGCCGTCGCGGTTGTCCATGATCTCGATCGTGCGGCTCTGCTGCGGGTAGTCGACGTGCGAGGCGGTCGCGATCTCCCAGAACCCGCGCCCCTTGCCCCCGCGGTAGAAGGTGACGCGGTTCGCGTGGACGTGCCCGGCGACGTAGGCGACCACGTTCGGCGTGCCGGTCAGCAGCGCCTTCACGGACTTCTTGCCCGTCGCCAGGTGCAGCGGCGTCGAGCGGCGCGGGTCGCGGTCGCAGCCCGGCTCGTCCGCGGGGTCGCACTTGCCGGCGCGCTCGTCCGCGCGCGTGTTGGTCATCGAGCGCATCGGGTGGTGGCCGAAGACGACCACGAGCCGGTCGCGGCGCTTGGCCTTGCGCAGCTCGCCGCGCAGCCAGCGGTACTGCGGGTCGTCGATGTTGCCGTTCTGGCCGCCGCCCTCGGCGACGGTGTCGAGCGAGATGAAGCGCACGCCCTTGCGCGTGAACGCGTAGTAGCTCGCGCTGCCGCGGGAGCGCCGCAGCTCGGAGCGCGGCGTGTTGGCGAAGCCGTGGCCGATCAGGCTCCGGTACTCCCGCTTGGAGAGGATCCGGCGGTCGGTGTCCGGCGCGACGGTCTTGGCGCCGGCGAGCAGCTGCTGGATGAACGCCGGGTCCCCGAAGGAGGCGAACAGCTCGTCGTCGGAGGCGCCCTCGAAGCGCTTGGGGTCGAAGGCGGCGTTGGGGAACACCTTCAGGCAGCCCGTCGCGATCGCGCGGAACAGGTCCTCGCTGGCGGGCGCGTTGCCCTGGACGAGGCCGTCGTGGTTGCCGCGCGAGATGAACCACGGGACGTCGAGGCCTGCCGCCTGGAACGGGCGCTGGGCAGCCTCGAGCAGGCCGGGGTAGCGCGGGAACGCCGCGTACGGGCCCGCCGTCGGGGCGGCCTCGTCGGGATCCCAGAAGCCGGCGAAGCGGTCCTGCGGCGCGTCGCGGTAGTCGTCGTAGTCGGCGACGCCGGTGTAGGCGCGCGCCGCGACGTCGGCGTTGACCTTCGCGAGCCGGTCCGCGGGCACGTTGCCGCACTGGTTCGTGATCGGGTCGCCCGAGAACGGGTCGACGGCGCCGCCGTCGAGCACGGTCTTGAACCAGCGGCTCTCGTTGAGGTGCTGGTTGTCGGCCATGTCGCCCGTGGTGATCGCGAAGCCGACCTTCGCGCGCTTGCCGCTGCCCTGCCTGACCCGGCTGGTGCGGTTCGCGTTGACGTTGCGCACCACCTGGTCGAAGACCTGCGTGCCGAGTGCCTCCTGGGGACGCCAGGAGGCGCCGATGTCGCCGCCCGCGGCGTCGGCGAAGTCCACGCGGGCCGGGCTCATCTCGTCGACCACCTGCGGGTCGGTGAGCTGGGCGAAGTCGACGAGCGAGCGCCGCTTCGCGGTCCGGCCGCGCTTGGCCTTCGCGGACCCGCCGCGGCGCAGCACGTAGCGCTCGCCGCCTGCGGGCGAGAGCGGGGCGTAGACCCCGTCGCCGCGGGCGATCGTCTCCTCGAGGGTGGTCTTCCCCGCCGGGTCCGCGTGCGCGGTCGAGACGAGGAACGGGATCAAGAGAACGGCGACGAGCGCCAGGGCGAGGCGAGGCATGGCGCGATCCTACGGGCTAACGTCTGCGCCCGTGAACCGCCGCCCCAAACTCGAGCTGCGCGGCTCCTCCGCCTCGCCGGAGGAGGCCGCCGCCGTGATCGCCGCGATCGAGCGCTTCATCCGCGACACCGCCCCGCCCGTGGCGAGCGAGCCCGAGGGCCCGGGTCCCTGGGTGCGCGCCGCGCTGCTCGAGGGCGTGGACCGCGAGCCCGCGCGCGGCTGGATCTAGCCCGCCGGGCAAAACATCTATAAGCCAGTCGGCTTTTGCTACTTTGGGTTGATGGAGCCTTCGACCACGACCGGCCGCAAGGGGTCGCTCGCGAACCCCGAGGTCCGCGAGGACGTCCCGGGCCACGTCATCCCGATCATCCGGCGCGAGTTCGACGACTTCGACAACGAGGCGGAGAAGTACCTCGACGGTCAGACGCCGGAGAACGAGTTCATCGGCTTCCGGCTCAAGCAGGGGGTCTACGGCCAGCGCCAGCCCGATGTGCAGATGATCCGGGTCAAGCTCCCGTGGGGCGGCATCTCGCCGGACCAGATGGACGCGTTCGCGAGCGCGATCGAGCAGTTCGTGCCGCTCAAGAAGGGCCACATCACGACGCGGCAGAACATCCAGGTCCACCACGTCCCGCTGCGCGACGCCGCCTCTTACATCCGCGAGCTCGCCGAGTCCGGCCTCTCCAGCCGCGAGGGCTGCGGCAACACGGTGCGCAACGTGACCGCCGACCCGTGGGCCGGCGTCTGCTCCGACGAGCTCTTCGACACGACGCCCTACGCGGGCGCGTTCGTGCGCTACTTCGTGCGCCACCCCACGACGCAGCTGATGCCGCGCAAGGTCAAGACCGCCTTCGACGGCGGCGGCGGCGCCGACCGTGCGCTGACCGGCATCCACGACATCGCGTTCATCGCGCGCGAGCGCGACGGCGTGAAGGGCTTCGAGCTCCGCGTCGGCGGCGGCACGTCGATCATGCCGCGCGTCGCTCCGACCCTGAACGAGTTCGTGACGGCTGACGACGGCGCCTACCTGATGTGGGCCGAGGCCGTCCTGCGCATCTTCGACCGCCAGGACTGGCTGCGCGTCAACCGCGCCCGCGCCCGCCTGAAGGTGCTGGTCGACAAGGTCGGCATCGACGAGGTGCGCCGGATGGTCGACGAGGAGCTCGAGGGCGACTGGGTCGCCGAGCGCGACTTCTCGATCGAGGACCGCGTGTTCCTCTATGACGAGCAGGCCGACGCGCCGCCGGTGCCGCATGCCTACGGCTCGCCCAACGGCGACGGCGCCGCGTTCGCCCGCTTCCGCGAGGCCAACGTCGAGGCGCAGCGCCAGGAGGGCTTCTCGACCGTCCAGGTCAAGGTCACCCGCGGCGACCTGGAGCCGGAGCAGTTCCGCGGGCTCGGGCAGATCATGCGCGAGTACTGCGGCGGCCACGCCCGCATGACGGTGCACCAGAACCTCGTGCTGCGCTGGGTGCGCGACGAGGCGGTCTACGACGTCTGGCAGCGCCTGAGCGCGCTCGGCCTCGGCGACGCCGGCTCCGACCAGGTCAACGACGTCGTCTCGTGCCCCGGCACCGACTCCTGCAAGCTCGGCATCACGAGCTCGATGGGGCTCAACCGGGCGGTCCAGGAGCGGATCGAGTCGATGGGCATCACCGACCCGCTGACGCGCAAGATCCACATCAAGATGTCCGGCTGCCCCAACGGCTGCAGCCAGCACCACATCGGCAACATCGGGTTCTACGGCGCCTCGATCAAGGTCGGCGAGCACACCGTCCCCGCCTACGTCGCCCACATCGGCGGCAACTACGAGGGCGGCGAGATCGTCTACGGCAAGCGCCTGAAGGTGCGGCTCGCGTCCAAGCGCGTGCCGGAGGCGGTCGAGCGCTGGATCCGCTTCTACGAGGCCGAGCGCTACAACGAGAGCGAGGTCTTCAACGCCTTCGCCGAGCGGGTAGGGCCGTCGGCCTTCGAGGACCTGGTGCGCGACCTGGCGATGCCGATCGAGTTCGGCCTGGAGACGATGGAGAACTTCATCGACTGGACGAAGAACATCCCGTTCCAGGTCGTGCGCGGCGAGGGCGAATGCGCGGTGTAAAGCTGAGCCCCCACCTCGAGCAGCTCGAGGCGGAGGCCATCCACATCATCCGCGAGGTCGCGGCCGAGTTCGAGAAGCCGGTCGTGCTCTTCAGCGGCGGCAAGGACTCGATCGTGCTGCTGGCGCTGGCCGAGAAGGCGTTCGCGCCGGCGCCGCTGCCGTTCGCGGTCATGCACGTGGACACGGGCCACAACTTCCCCGAGGCGGTCGAGTTCCGCGACCGGCGGGTCCCGGACGCGATCGTGGCCTCCGTGCAGGAGTCGATCGACAAGGGCCGCGCGGTCGAGGAGACCGGCCCGCGCGCGTCGCGCAACCGGCTGCAGACCGTCACGCTGCTCGACGCGATCGCCGAGCACGGCTTCGACGCGGCCTTCGGCGGCGCGCGCCGCGACGAGGAGCGCGCCCGCGCCAAGGAGCGCGTGTTCTCCTTCCGCGACGACTTCGGTCAGTGGGACCCGCGCAAGCAGCGCCCCGAGCTGTGGGACCTCTACAACGGCCGCGTCCGCCGCGGCGAGCACGTGCGCGTGTTCCCGCTGTCGAACTGGACCGAGCTCGACGTCTGGGAGTACATCCTGGCCGAGGAGCTGGAGATCCCTGGCCTCTACGTCGCCCACGAGCGCGAGGTCTTCGAGCGCGACGGGATGCTCTACGCCGTCAGCGACTTCGTCGAGCGCATGGACGGCGAGGAGCCGTTCACCGAGTGGGTGCGCTACCGCACGGTGGGCGACATGACCTGCACGGGCGCCGTGCGCTCGCGCGCCACCTCGCTCGAGGAGGTCGTCGAGGAGATCGCCGCCACGCGCGTGACCGAGCGCGGCGAGACCCGCGCCGACGACCGCACGTCCGAGGCCGCCATGGAGGACCGCAAGCGAGTGGGGTACTTCTAGTGCTCAGAGTCGCCACCGCGGGCTCCGTCGACGACGGCAAGTCGACGCTGATCGGCCGGCTGCTGTTCGACGCGAAGGCGCTGATGGCCGACCAGGAGGCCGGTCTCGAGGACCTCGCGAACCTGACCGACGGCCTGCGCGCCGAGCGCGAGCAGGGCATCACGATCGATGTCGCCTACCGCCACTTCGCCACGCCGCGCCGCCGCTTCGTGCTCCACGACTGCCCCGGCCACGCGCAGTACACGCGCAACATGGTCACGGGCGCCTCGACCGCCGACCTCGCCGTGATCCTCGTCGACGCCCGCCACGGGCTGACCGAGCAGTCGCGCCGCCACGCCGCGCTGGCCGGGCTGCTGGGCGTGCCGCAGATCACCGTCTGCGTGAACAAGATGGACCTCGTCGGCTACGCGGAGGAGCGCTTCGACTCCGTCGTGCGCGAGTTCCTCGAGTTCGCGGCCGGCGCCGGCCTGCGCGACCTCACCTTCATCCCCGTCAGCGCGCTGCACGGCGACAACGTCGTGGACCGCTCGGAGGCGATGCCCTGGTACGCCGGCGAGCCGCTGCTCGCCCACCTCGAGGGCGCGCCGGAGGCCGCCGGCGCCGCCGACGGCCCGGCGCGGCTGCCGGTGCAGTACGTGATCCGCCACGACGGCGAGCGCCGCTACGCCGGCCGGCTCGCCTCGGGCACGCTGCGCGCCGGCGACGAGGTCGTCGTGCTGCCGTCGGGTGCCCGCTCGCGCGTGGCGCGCGTGACCGGCCCGCGCGGCGACGTCGGCGACGCGGCCGCGCCCGCCAGCGTGTCGGTCGTGCTCGAGGACGACGTCGACGTGGGCCGCGGCGACCTGATCGCCCGTGCCTCTGAGGCGCCGACCGCCTCCCGCGAGCTCGCCGCCACGCTCTGCTGGCTCGGCGACGCGCCCGCGCGCGCGGGCGCGACCTACCTGCTCAAGCACACGACCCGCACCGTGCGGGCCAAGCTCGACGCGATCGAGGACCGGCTCGACGTCACCACGCTCGAGCGCGCGCCCGCCGCGGAGCTCGAGCTCAACGCCATCGGCCGCGTCCGGCTGCGCCTCGGCGGCGAGCTGGCGGCCGACCCGTACGCGATCAGCCGCGCGACCGGTGCGTTCATCCTCATCGACGAGGCGACGAACGACACCGTCGGCGCCGGCATGGTCGACGGGTAGCCGACCGGCTCGGCGGCCCCATATAAGCCGGCCGGCCGGCACCCGCTCGGACTGAGCGTGACCGCTCAGACTCTGTGCCCCGCGACCCCAAGAGCGGGGCTTCAGAGGCTCCAACGCACCCCCTTCCGAAAACTTGCGCCAACCGCCGGGTCAGCGTGCCGACCTGGTGGGCGAACTCTCATCTTCCGCCATTACGGTGCCTCGCCAACGCGCCGGCGGGAGGGCCGGCGGGAGGCAACCTCGATGTGAAGGAGGGGATCGATGCGCAAGCATCTCCCGATCGCGCTCGCGGGCGCGATGGCGCTCGCGGGCGTCACCGGCGCCGTGGCGCAGGCCGCGCCAGGGGCGAAGGGGCCCAAGGGCGGCGACGTGAAGAACCTGCCCGGCTTCGTCAAGAAGTGGGAGGGCGAGAAGCAGGCGGCCGCGGACCTCGTGGCCCGCGGCAAGAAGACGCCGAACGCGAAGGGCGTCGTGAAGCTCGACAACGGCCGCTATGTCCAGCACGGGCTCGAGACCACGGAGGAGATGACGATCGCGCTGATCGACTTCTCCGACCTCGAGCACAACACGATGCCGCAGCCGGACCGCTCGAAGGACAACAGCACCTACTGGACGCCGGACTTCAGCGTCCAGCACTACAAGGACATGCTGTTCACGCCGGGCGGCGGCTCGTACGGCAATCCGTCGCTGAGCGACTTCTACCAGGAGCTCTCCTCGGGGCGCTTCGCGTGGGACGGCCAGGTCTCCAACTGGACCACCGTGGCGGGCACCAAGGCCGACTTCGGCGCCAACAGCGAGGAGTCCGGTGACGGCGGCGACGACGCCAACGGCCCGGTCTCGCGCGTCGTGAAGGCCACGCTCGACGGCCCAAGGTCGGCGAGTCCTGGAAGCACGTCGACACGTCGGTGTCATCGCACGAGAGCCCCAACGGCCAGAACTTCGGCAACGGCATCACGGGCACCTCGGACGGCTGGACCGACATCACGGGCACCCTGCCCGCCGGTACGACGGCCTACCGCCTGCGCTATTGGACCGACGGCGCGGCCGGCGGCGAGGGCATCGCGGTCGGCGGCGTGAAGGTCGGCTCGACCGACGACACGATGAGCGACACGTCGGGCTTCGACCTCGGCGGGTGGCGCAAGGTCACCGGCGGCCAGTTCACGGACACGTTCCACCACTGGTACCTGGCCGAGAACCGCGCGCCCGTGATGCAGGACCGCGCCCTCTGCGGGGCGTACCAGTTCACGACCGACACGTGGGTCGAGAAGCACTGCTACGCCAAGGGCATCGTCGTCTGGTACCGCAACGAGGGCGTACGTGACAACAACACGTACTTCCACCCGGGCCAGGGCGAGATCCTGCCGGTGGACAGCCACCCGGACCGGATGCTCACGCCGGACGGCAAGAAGGTCTGGAGCGGGCGCTGGCAGGCGTGGGACGCGCCGTTCAGCCTGGACCGCCAGAACATCACGCTGGTGCAGGCGGGCGTGGGGTCCAAGACCTACACCGCCGAGCCGGTGACGACGTTCTGGGACTCGTCCCCGACCGCGTACTACCGGGCCAACCTGCCGTACAACTCCGTCAAGACGGCGGGCTCGGGCGTGCGCCTGCGGGTGCTCGACGCCAACCCGGACCGCTCCGTCTACACGGTGCAGGTCGACAAGAAGTAGCGCCACGGGATCCCCGGGGGTCGGCGCTCGCCGGCCCCCGGCGCTGCCGGCCGGTGGACCGGTGATGGGCGGCGGATGAGAGGCTTCTCACATGCCCCGGCTACCGTCGCACGACGTCAGCCATGGTGCCGCGAGCCATCACCGTCGTCGCGATACTCCTCACGCTCGCGGTCGTCTTCGGCCTTCCTCACGTGCTGGCGGGCGCGGAGGACCCTGTGCCCGTGCCCCCCGTGCAGCTGCGCCCGACCCCGGCCCCGACCGCAACCGCGAAGTCGCAGACGCGGGCGCGCCGGGGCCGGCCGGAGCGGCGGCGCCGCTCGCAGGCCCGGCGCGACGCGCGCGAGCGGGCGCGGACCGGCCGGCCCGCCGCGCCCGCCCCGCCGAGCGCCCGCGCGCCCGTCCCGTCGCCGGATGGTGCCGCCGCCCCGCCGGCCCGCTCTCGCACGCAGGCGCCCGCGCGGCCGCGCCCGACGGCCACGCCGCGCCCCGCCCCCGCCCCCGCGCCGTCGCCGTCCGCGCCCACACCCGCGCCGAACGATGACGACGACGACGACGATGACCTGGACGACGCGGACGACGGCGGCGACGACTGATGGCCGCCGTGCCTGAGGCCCTCGAGGCCTCCGACTCGCGGCGGGCCCGCGGCGCGGAGGGCGTCCGGCGTCTCTTCGCCGGCGCCCGCACGCGAATCCTCGCCGCCTTCATCATGCTCCTCGCCGCGTCCACGGCGGTCTCCGTCATCGGCATCCGCGAGGTACTGCTGGCTCGCACCAGCGACCGCGTGAACGCCTCGCTGCGGCAGGAGGTCGACGAGTTCCGGCGCCTCGCGCGCGGCGTCGACCCGAACACGAGCCGCCCGTTCGGCGACGACCTGGAGGGCATCTTCCGCGTCTACCGCGAGCGCAACGTGCCCGGCCAGGGCGAGATCGTCCTCATGTACTCGGAGGGACGGCTGTTCGACACCATCTCCGACCTGCGAGGCGGCCGCGTCGACTTCGGCGCCGAGACGCGGCGCTGGGCGAGGCTGGCGGGCACCGACAGCGGGGAGGTCGAGACGCCGACCGGCGAGGTCCGTTACGTCGCCGTGCCGGTCAGCCGCCGCGACGGCACGCCGCAGGGCGCCTTCGTGGTCGCCTCCTCCCTCTCGACGGAGGAGCAGGAGGTCACGGACGCCGTCCAGCTCGCCGCGATCGTGCTGGTGTCCGTCCTCCTCATCGCGTGCGCGCTCGCGTGGGCCGTGGCGGGCCGGATCCTCGCCCCGCTGCGCCTGCTGACGGACACCGCGCGATCGATCAGCGAGACGGACCTCACGCAGCGCATCCCGGTGACGGGCCGCGACGAGATCGCCGAGCTCGCGCGCACGTTCAACGCCATGCTCGATCGCCTGCAGGCGGCGTTCGCCACCCAGCGCTCGTTCGTCTCGGACGCCAGCCACGAGCTGCGGACTCCGATCACGATCGTCCGCGGACACCTCGAGCTGCTCGGCGAGGACCCCGACGAACGCCGGGAGACCGTCGCCCTCGTCACGGACGAGCTCGACCGGATGAGCCGCTTCGTGGACGATCTGCTGCTGCTGGCGAGGGCCGAACGCGATGACTTCCTGCGGGTCGGAGACCTCGAGCTGGGCGCGCTCACGGACGAGCTGATGGACAAGTCGGTCGCCCTCGGCAGGCGCCGCTGGCAGCTGGCCGCGCGCGGCGAGGCGACCATGGTCGCCGACCGCCAGCGGCTCACACAGGCGGTGATGGGCCTCGCGCAGAACGCGGTCCAGCACACGCGGGAGGACGATGTGATCGTGATCGGCAGCGCGGTCGACGGCGACGAGGCGCACCTCTGGGTCCGCGACACCGGGCCGGGGATCCCGCGCTCGGACCAGGCGCGCATCTTCGAGCGGTTCGCGCGGGCCAGCGCGAGCCGCCGCCGGTCGGAGGGCGCGGGGCTCGGGCTCGCCATCGTCCGCGCGATCGCGGAGGCGCACGGCGGCCGCGTGGAGCTCGTCAGCCGCCCCGGCGACGGGGCGACGTTCACGATCGTCGTCCCGCTGCGCGGCCCGGATGCGAGAGGAGCCGGATGAGCCGGATCCTGATCGCCGAGGACGAGCCGCGCCTGTCCTCGTTCCTCGAGAAGGGCCTGCGCGCGGCGGGCCACACCACCACGGTCTGCGACGACGGGTCGAAGGCGACGACGATGGCGCGCGATGCCGAGTTCGACCTGCTGATCCTCGACATCGGCCTGCCGGGCCAGGACGGCTTCACGGTCCTTCGCGACTTGCGCGCGCGGGGCGAGCGGATGCCCGTCCTGATCCTCACGGCCCGCGACGACGTCGCCGACATGGTGACCGGCCTCGACATCGGCGCGGACGACTACGTCACGAAGCCGTTCGTCTTCGAGGAGCTGCTCGCGCGCGTCCGCGCGCGCCTACGGGCGGGCGCGGAAGGCGGCGGCGACCCGATGGTCCTGACCGCCGGCGGCATCGAGCTCGACGTCCGCACCCGGCGCGCGAGCGCCGAGGATGGCGACGTGGAGCTCACGGCGAAGGAGTTCACGCTGCTGGAGACGTTCCTGCGCCACCCGGGGCAGGTCCTGAGCCGCGAGCAGCTCCTGTCACACGTCTGGGGCTACGACTTTGACCCGGGCTCCAACGTCGTCGACGTCTACGTCGGCTACCTGCGGCGCAAGCTCGGCCCGGAGCGCTTCGAGACCGTGCGCGGGATGGGATACCGCCTGCGTGCCTGACGCGTCAGTCGTAGTCGACGCGCAGCAGAACGAGATCGGCCGGCTCGAGCTCGACCTCATAGTCGTCGCCGTGCTTGCGGATCGTGACCTCCCACTTGCCGTTGTCGCTGTCGCGGCTGACGTCGACGACGTCGCCCGACACGACCTCGAGGGCGACGGCGATCGCCTCCTGGGCGCGCGGATCGGCACGGCTGACGGGATGGTCGTCCTCGCCCGGCGACGCCCACGCCACACCGGCGGCGGCGAGTGCGGCAGCCGCCGACGCGGCGATCAGGCGTCCCACGGGTGGGCTCCGGGGGCGAACGGCGTGAGCATGGCGGCCAACTCGGTCAGCGTGGGCCGATCGGCCGGCACGGGTGCCAGGCAGCGGTCGATCGCGGCCGCGAGCTCGACCGGCACGCCCGTGGTGGCGGGGGCCGTCTGCTCGAGCTGCGGGTAGCCCGCCGCGAGCTGGTCGTCCGTGTCCCAGGTCTCGGACGGCCCGGTGTCGTCGGTGAGGGAGTCGTCCTCATCGAAAGCCGGCTCGCCGGTCGCCGCCTCGTACAGCACCGTCCCGAGGCCCCAGACGTCGGCGGCGGCCCCGAGCACGTCCCCGCGCGCCTGCTCAGGGGAGAGGTTGCTCCAGGTGCCCAGGCCGGCCCGATAGCGGCCCGGCTCGCGCGCGAGAGAGAGGTCGATCAGCTTCGCGCGGCCGCCTTCGGCGATCACGTTGGACGGCTTGACGTCGAGGTGCAGCAGGCCGTGCGTGTGCAGATAGCGCAGCGCCGAGGCCAGGTGCAGCCCGAGCCAGGCGACGTCCTCGGGCCCGAGCCCGTCGGGGTTGCGGTCGACGAGGTGCGCGACCGTCTCGCCGTCGAGCGTCTCCATCACGGCGATCGGCTGCGGCTCGACCAGCAGCTCGTAGCCGCGGACGATGTGCGGATGGGCGAGCTCGACGAGCAGGCGCCCCTCCTGGAGCAGCGCGGCCCGCGCGCGCCCGTCGCCGAGCCGGTCGGGCTTGAGCGTCTTGGCCACGCACGAGCAGGCGCGCTCGACCGACCAGACCTCGTAGGTGTCCAGACGGCGGGTGCGGCTGAGGTGCTCGATGACGATCAGCCCCGGGGCGAGCGGCGTGCCGACGACGGTCACGCGGCCGCTCCGACCTGCGGCTCGAGCTCACCGCGCAGCCTGGCCCAGGGTCCCCCGGACAGCTCGAGCGTGGCGGGGGCGCCGCGCTGCACGACGCGGCCGGCCTCGAGCACGACCACCTCGTCGGCGGCGGCGGCGAGCGCCAGGTCATGCGTGATCAGAAGCGTCGCCCGGTCGCCCATCAGGCGCCGCAGCGGCTCCAGCAGCCGCCGCGAAGTCTCGGCGTCGAGGCCGGACGAGGGTTCGTCGAGCACGAGCACGGGAGCATCCTGCAGCATGGCGCGCGCCATCGCCACGCGCCGGCGCTGGCCGCCCGAGAGCGCACGGCCTCGCTGGCCGGTGCGGGTCTGCAGCCCGTCCGGCAGCTCGTCGGCCAGGCCGCCGGCCGCGGCGGCCCCGAGCGCGGCGGCGATCTCCCCGTCGGTCGCCTGTGGGCGCCCGAACGCCACGTTGTCCCGCACCGTGCCGTCGAACAGCGGCGCGTCCTGCAGCAGCAGGGCGACCTCGTCGCGCAGCGAGCGCAGCGTCAGCTCGCGCACGCTCTCGCCGTCGAGTCGCACGGCGCCCGCGTCCGGGTCGATGAAGCGGACCGCGAGCTTGGCCAGCGTGGACTTGCCCGCGCCGCTGGCGCCGACCACGGCGATCGAGCGCCCGGGGCGCACGTGCAGGCTGACGCCGTCCAGCGCCGGGCGCTCGGAACCGGGGTAGCGATAAGTGACGCCGTCGAACCGGAGATGGCCGCGGGCGTGATCGAGGGTGCGCGCGTCCGGCGCCTCGACGACGCGGGGCTGCGTGTCGAGCAGCTCGATGACGCGCTCGGCGCCGGCCGTGGCCTCGAACACGTCCTGCGCCAGCCGGGAGAGGTCTCGCACGGGGCGGTAGAGCTGGGACAGGTAGGCGATGAAGGCGAGCAGGCCGCCGATCGTGAGCTCGCCTTCGGCGAGCGCCCAGGTGCCGAGCACGATGATCAGCACCCCGCCGGCGAGCTCGATCAGGTCGATGACGGGTGCGAACAGCCCGGCGATCCGGGCGCCGGCCAGCTCTGCGGCGATCGCGCCCTCGCTCTCGCGCCGGAAGCGCGCCAGCTCGCGCTCCTGGGCGTTGGCGGCCTGGACGAGTGCGGCGTTGGCGAGGCTCTCCTCGGCGACTGCGGTCAGCGAGCCGCTGCGGCGCCGCCGCTCGCGGGCGGCGCGCCGCGACAGCGTCGCGAACTTTCGCGCGGCGAGGTAGAAGGCGGGGATGACGAGCAGCGACGCCAGTGCGAGCTTCCAGGACAGCAGGAGCAGCGCGCCGGAGAAGAACATCAGGCGCGCCATGGCCTGCACGAGCTCCGCGACGGAGGAGAGGAGCAGCGTCTCGATGGCGTGGACGTCGCCGGTCAGCCGGGCGAGCACGTCACCGTGGCGACGGCGGTCGAGCGCGTCGGGCTCGAGACGCTGCAGGTGCGTCAGCAGCTGCGTTCGCAGGTCGAGCGTGAAGCGCTCGCCGACCCAGGTGGCGGCGTACTCGTCGCCGAACGACAGCAGCGCACCCACCAAGGCCAGGCCGAGCATGGCGGGCACGTAGACGGCGAGCGGGCCGAGGGACTCGGCGACGAGCACGTCGTCGACGATGAGCTTGAACAGCCAGATGCCGGCGGCCTCGACGGCCGGGAGCAGGGCGGCGAGAGCGATGCCCGCGAAGAACGGCTTGCGGTAACGGCGCGCCAGCGGCCAGAAGCGGCGCAGCACCGCGCGGATCGTGACGTCCGGAGCGGCGGCGACGAGGAGGTCGTCGTCGGGCGCGGGTGCGAGGGAGGCGGAGAGGCGGGCGAGGATGGTGCGCATGGTGTGGCGAGGCGGGGAGGAGGAACCCGCCGGGCCGGCGCTGGCGCGCCGGCCCGGGTCCTGGTGGCTCAGGTGTTGGAGTTGCGGCTCCGGTTACGGCGCCGGCGCCGGCGGCGACGCCGGCGGCGACGGCGGCCGGAGTTCGAGTTCGAGTTCGAGTCGCTCGCGCTGAGCCTGGCGGCGGCGCTGACGCCCTTGAACGTTCGGTAGGCCATTGGGGGCACTCCCTTCGTGGTTGCTTTCGTGCCGACCACTCTCGGGGCCCCCGGTAAGCCGACCGTGAGGCGCGAATGAGAGGTTCCTCACCTTCAGCTCGATCACGCCGCGGCCGTGCGGGGGATATCCTGCCGCGGCCCATGTTCACCAAGGTCCTGGTCGCAAACCGTGGCGAGATCGCCATCCGCGTGATCCGAGCGCTCGACGAGCTCGGCATCGCCTCCGTCGCCGTCTACTCCGAGGCGGACCGCGACGCCCAGCACGTCAAGCGGGCCGGCGAGGCGTACCTGCTCGGCCCGGGTCCGGCGACCGAGTCCTACCTCAACGTGGACAAGATCATGGAGGTCATCGAGGCCTCCGGCGCCGAGGCGGTCCACCCGGGCTACGGCTTCCTGGCCGAGAACGCCGCCTTCGCCAAGCGCCTCGAGGAGGCCGGGGTCACGTTCATCGGCCCGCCCGCGAGCGCGATCGAGGCGATGGGCTCCAAGACGCGCGCCCGCGAGCTGATGCAGAACGCCGGCGTGCCGATCGTGCCCGGCACGACCGACCCGGTCGAGACGCTCGAGGAGGCCGAGAAGATCGCCGAGGAGATCGGCTACCCGATCGCCGTCAAGGCCGCGGGCGGCGGCGGCGGCAAGGGCTTCCGCGTCGCGCTCGAGAAATCCAAGCTCAAGGACGCCTTCGAGGGCGCCGCGCGCGAGGGCGAGAAGTTCTTCTCCGACGACACCGTCTACCTCGAGCGCTACCTGCCCGACCCGCGCCACGTCGAGGTCCAGGTGCTGGCCGACAAGCACGGCCACGTCGTCCACCTCGGCGAGCGCGACTGCTCGCTCCAGCGCCGCCACCAGAAGCTGATCGAGGAGTCCCCCGCCCCGCTGGTCGACGAGAAGCTCCGCGAGAAGATCGGCAAGATCGCCACGGACGCGGCCGAGGCCGTCGGCTACCACGGCGCGGGCACCATCGAGGGCCTGCTGCAGGACGGCGAGTACTTCTTCCTGGAGATGAACACCCGCGTCCAGGTCGAGCACTGCGTGACCGAGGAGACGACGGGCGTCGACATCGTGCGCGAGCAGATCCTCGTCGCCGCCGGCGAGGAGCTGTCGTTCACCCAGAAGGACATCCGCCTGCACGGGCACGCGATCGAGTGCCGCATCAACGCCGAGGACGCCTCGAAGAACTTCGCGCCCGCGCCGGGCACGGTCGCCCACTACCGCGAGCCCTCGGGCCCCGGGGTGCGCGTGGACTCCGGCGTGGTCAGCGGCACCGAGATCACGCCGCTGTACGACCCGATGGTCGCCAAGCTGATCGTCTGGGACGCCGACCGCGAGCGCGCCACGCGCCGGATGCTGCGCGCGCTCGAGGAGTACGAGGTCGAGGGCGTCAAGACCCTGATCCCGTTCCACAAGGCGATCATGGCCTCCGAGCAGTGGGCCAACGGCGAGACCTGCCGCGACCTGATCGAGGACAAGGACTGGCTCAAGCAGCTCGCCTTCGAAGCCGCTCCGGCGTCGAGCGATGAGGAGCCGGAGCTCGAGGAGCGCACCTACACCGTCGAGGTCTCGGGCAAGCGCTTCGACGTCGTCGTGCACGGCGAGCCGATCGCTGCAGGCGCTGCGCCCGCGGGCGTCAACGGCGCCGCGCGCACGGCCCCCAAGCGCGAGCGCAAGTCCGGCGGCGGGGGCGGAATTGGATCCCACCCACCCGACACGCTCGCCTCGCCGCTGCAGGGCAACGTCTGGAAGGTGCTGGTCGAGCAGGGCGCCGAGGTCGAGGAGGGCGCGCTGGTCTGCATCATCGAGGCGATGAAGATGGAGAACGAGATCTTCGCGCACAAGGCCGGCAAGATCGCCGAGCTCGCCGTCCAGGAGGGCGGCGCGGTGAAGTCCGGCGACACGATCGCGGTCATCAAATCGCCCGAGTGAGCGACCTCGAGACCGCGATCGCAGAGCTGGGCGACTGGCTGCGGATCCCCTCGGTCAGCACGGCCGGCGGCAACCGCGAGGCGCTCGTCGAGGCGGCCGGCTGGGCGCTGCGCCGGATCGAGGCTGCCGGCGGCAGCGGCGAGCTCGTCCAGGACGGCGACCATCCCCCGCTCGTGGTCGGCGAGCTGGCCGCCAACCGCGACGGCGCGCCGACGATCCTGATCTACGGCCACTACGACGTCCAGGACGCCGGCGACGAGTCCCGCTGGACGACGCCGCCGTTCGAGCCCGACATCCGCGACGGCCGCCTCTACGCCCGCGGCGCCTCCGACGACAAGGGCAACTTCCTGCCGCTGCTGCTCGTCGCCTGCGAGATGGCCGACGCCGGCGAGCTCGGCGTGAACGTGCGGATCCTCGTCGAGGGCGAGGAGGAGACGCCGGCCGACACGGCCGAGCGCTGGATGGCCGCCGACGAGCGCGGCGCCGACGCGGCGATCGTGTTCGACTCCGGCATGCTCGACGCCGACACGCCGGCGCTGACGGTCGGCACCCGCGGCATGGTCTGGGCCGATCTGGTCGTGACCACGGGCGAGCGCCCCGCCCACTCGGGCGAGTTCGGCGGCGCGGCGCTCAACGCGGTCCACGTGCTGCACCGCCTGCTCGCCGCCGTCCTGCCCGACCCGGAGACCGGCCGGCCGCCTGAGCCGCTGCGCGCCGGGCTGGAGGCGCCGTCGGCCGAGGAGCTCGAGGCGTGGGCCCAGCTGCCCCCCGGCGACCGGCTGCTGGCCGAGGCCGGCGCCCGCCCGGCCGACGCCCGCGCGGGCGAGGAGCTGCACCTGCGCACGATGGCCGGCACCTCCGTCGACGTGCACCGCGTCGCCGCCGGCGAGCCGCGCACGATCGTGCCCGAGCGCGCCGAGGCGAGCCTCTCCGTGCGCTTGGCCGGCGGCCAGCGCAGCGAGGAGATCGTGCCGGCCCTCGAGGGCCTGCTGCGCGGTGCGCTGCCGGAGGGCGCCGAGCTCGAGCTGCGCCTGCTCGGCGCCGACCCCTCGCGCTTCGACCCCGCGGCGCCGGCGCTGGTCGCGGCGAGGCGGGCGCTGGAGCGCGCGACCGGCGTGGACCCCGTCGTGATCCGCTCGGGCGGCTCGATCCCGGTCCTGGCCGCGTTCGCCGAGCGCGGCATCCCGACGATCGTGGGCGGCTTCGCGCTGCCCGAGGACCGCATCCACGCCCCCGACGAGAGCTATCGGATCGCGTCGCTGGAGCTCGGCCTGAAGGCCGCCAGGGCGCTCTACGAGGAGCTTGCCTCCCTCGGCTGACCCATGCGAGAATCCGGCTCGGTGACCACGGGGACGTCCTCCGGGCCGTCCGGCCTCGGCGCCGGAGGCGGCGAGTGCGGCGCCCTCGTGCGGGCGCACGATTGGGGCCGGACGCCGCTCGGGCCCGCCGAGCGCTGGCCGGCCCCGCTGCGCACCGCCACCTCCATCTGCCTGGAGTCGCACTACGGGATGTGCGTCTTCTGGGGCCCGGAGCTGGTGGCGATCTACAACGACGCCTACGTCCCGATGCTCGGGGACAACCACCCGTCGGCGCTCGGCAAGCCGCTGCGGGAGATCTGGCCCGAGATCTGGGACCAGCTCGAGCCGATGCTCGACGGCGTCCGCACGACGGGGCAGCCGACATGGCAGGAGGACCAGCCGCTGCTGCTGCGGCGCAGCGGCTTCGAGGAGGAGGCCTACTTCACCTACTCCTTCAGCCCGATCCGGGACGAGTCCGGCGCGGTCGCCGGCATCTTCACGGCGGTGCACGAGGCCACGGCGCGCGTGCTCGGCACGCGCCGGCTGCAGGTGCTCGCCTGGCTCGGCGAGGCGCTGGCCGCCGCGCACACGGAGCCCGAGGTCGCCGCCGCGGCGATCGAGGTGCTCGAGCGCGCGCCCGAGGACGTCCCCTTCGCCGCGCTGTACGCGACCGGCGGGGACGGGGGCGTCCGCATCGCCGGCGCGTGCCGCACCGAGGACCGCTGGGCCGAGGCCGCCGCCTCCGCGGCGGCGGGCGAGCGCGAGCTGGACGGCGAGCGGGCGGTCGTGCTGCCCGTGCCGCGCCCGGGCAGCGACGCGCCGGCCGCCGCGCTGGTGCTGGGGGCGAGCCCGCGCCACCACCTCGACGAGGGCTACCGCGACTTCTTCCGGATGATCGCGCGCCAGCTCTCCGCGGCGCTGTCGAGCGCGGCCGGCCTGGCGGCGGCCGAGACCCGCGCCGCCGAGCTGGCGGCGCTGGACCACGCCAAGACCGAGTTCTTCTCCAACGTCTCGCACGAGTTCCGCACGCCGTTGACGCTGATGCTCGGCCCGCTCGGCGACGCCCTCGCGGACCCCGATCCCGATCCGGCGGCGCAGCGCGAGCGGATCGGGGTCGCCCGGCGCGGGGCGCTGCGCCTGCTGCGGCTCGTCAACACCCTGCTGGACCTCTCGCGCATCGAGGCGGGGAACGCGTCGGCCGCCTACGCCCCCGTCGACCTCGGGCGGCTCGCGCGCGACACGGCCGCCGTGTTCCAGTCGGCCGTGGAGCGCTCCGGGCTGGAGCTCACGGTCGACGCGCCGGACGAGGGCCCGATGATCGAAGCCGACGCCGACATGCTCGAGAAGGTCCTGCTCAACCTGCTCTCGAACGCCTACAAGTTCACCTTCGAGGGCCGCATCGAGCTGCGCGTGCGGGTCGGCGACACCGCGGTGCTCGAGGTCGTCGACAGCGGCGTGGGCATCCCCGAGGACGAGCTGCCCCGGCTGTTCGACCGCTTCCACCGCGTCAGCGGCGCGGAGGGGCGCAGCCACGAGGGCAGCGGGATCGGGCTGGCGCTCGTGCACGAGCTCGTGCGCCTGCACGGCGGCGAGGTGTCCGTCTCGAGCGAGATCGGCGAGGGCAGCCACTTCCGGATCGAGCTGCCGCTCCGGCACGGCGAGCTCGCCGACGCGCGGGAGGACCCCGCGCGGGCCACGGCGCAGCGCGACGCCTACGCCGAGGAGGTGGGGCGCTGGGACGGCAGGGAGCGCACCATCGAGCTGCCGGCGGCCGGCGACGACCGCCCGGAGATCCTCGTCGTCGACGACAACGCCGACCTGCGCATGTACCTGACGCGCCTGCTCGAGGCCGACTACGTGGTCCGCACCGCCGTCGACGGGGCCGACGCCCTCGCCCAGGTCTCCGAGCGCCCGCCGGACCTCGTGCTGACCGACGTGATGATGCCGCGCCTCGACGGCTTCGAGCTGCTGGCGGCGCTGCGCGCGGACCCGCGCACGCGGCGCCTGCCGGTGATCGTGCTGTCGGCGCGGGCGGGCGAGGAGGCGACGATCGAGGGCCTCGACGCCGGCGCCGACGACTACCTCGTCAAGCCGTTCTCGGGGCCCGAGCTGCTCGCCCGCGTGAACGCCAACCTCGAGGTCACGCGCCTGCGCGACGCGCTCGCCTCGGGCGAGCGCGAGCGGGCGCGCGAGATGGAGGACGTCGCGCTGGCGCTGCAGCGCAGCCTGCTGCCGCGCGCCCTGCCCGACGTGCTCGGCACGGAGCTGTGCGGGCGCTACGTGCCGGCGAGCGAGTCGCTGGAGATCGGCGGCGACTTCTACGACGCGACCGCGCTCGGCGACGGGCGGCTCGTGATCACCATCGGCGACGTCGCCGGGCACGGCGTGCTCGCGGCCGCCGTGATGGGGCAGGTGCGCCAGGCCGTCCGCGCCTATGCGTTCGAGGGCCACACGCCGGCCGGGCTGATGGACCGGCTCGACCTGCTCGTGTCGGACTCGGGGCTGGCGATGACCACCTGCCTGTGCGGGATCCTCGACCCGGCCACGGGCGTGCTGAGGTTCTCCAACGCCGGTCACCCGCCGCCGCTCCTGCGGCGCGCCGACGGCAGCGTCGAGCGCGTCGAGGAGGGCCTCAGCCACCCGCTCGGGGTCACCATGGCCCACCGCCACGTCGAGGCCGAGGTGACGCTCGGGCTCGGCGAGGCGCTGCTGCTGTACACGGACGGGCTCGTCGAGCGCCGCGGCGAGATCATCGACGAGGGCATCGACCGCCTCGCCGCCCGGCTGGCGGCCGGCTCCGTCGACGCCGAGGAGGCCTGCGAGCGGATCGTCGCCGAGCTCGAGGACGACCTGGCCGACGACATCGCGCTGCTGGCCCTCACGCGCACGCCGATGGCGGGCGAGCGCCTCCACACCGTGCTGCACGCGCACCCGAACCGCCTCGCGGAGCTGCGCCGGCGGCTCACGGCCTGGCTGGCGGCCCACGGGGCGACCCCGGCGGAGGCCAACGACATCGTGCTCGCCGCGCACGAGGCCGCCATGAACGCGATCGAGCACGCCTACGGTCCGGGCGACGCGGAGATCACGGTGAGCGCCGCGGTGCGCGACGACGGGATCGAGATCGCGGTGCACGACTCCGGCCGCTGGCGTGACGCGCGTAGTGAACACCGAGGACGCGGACGCTCGATAATGTCCGCGCTCATGGACGACGTCTCGGTCGACACGGGCCCTACGGGCTCCACCGTTCGGCTCCGCCGCCGCCTAGAGGATCCCGGTTCGGAGTGAGCGACGAGCTGGCAACGCTGCGCGTCCGTGAACGCGGCGGCATCGTGATGGCCGCCGTGGAGGGCGAGATCGACCTCTCCAACGCGCCAGGACTACTCGGCGAGCTCACCGCCGCCGTGCCGAACTCGGCCCGCGGCCTGCTGCTGGACCTCACGGCGCTCGAGTTCCTCGACTCCTCCGGCGTCCACATGCTCTACGACGTCGCCGACCGGCTCGCCACCCGCCAGCAGCGCTTCGCGGTCGTGCTCGAGCCCGGCGCTCCGCCGCGGCGGGCGATCGAGCTCAGCGGCGTCGAGCCCGCAGCCTGGCTGCACGGGGAGCAGGCCTCCGCGCTGAACGCGCTCGGCGGCTAGGCCAGCAGGGTCCGCAGCGCGGCGGCGCCGTCGCTCAGCACGGGCTCGCCGTGCGAGGTCAGGACGAGCTCGACGTCGAGCTCGAGCAGCGGCGCGAGCGCGGCCCGCAGCGCGGCGTGGTCCGGAGGCGAGGAGCGGTCGATGTAGCCCAGCCAGGACTCCGGGCACAGGCGCAGCCCGCCGGCGTCACCGAGCAGCCGGTCGCCCGGGACCAGCGCCCGCGGCGCCTCGAGATGGACCATCGATTCGTCCATCCCCTCGACCGGGATCCGGCGCACGCCCGCGGGCGGCGCCTCGGTGTGGGTGCGCAGCTCCGCGCCGTAGCGCTCAGCCACCTCGTCGCGGCTGCGGCCGTGGAAGCGCATCGTCGTGAGCACCATCACCGGCCGGCCGCTGCGCTCCACGAGCGCGTCGAGCGGCGCCCAGTCGGCGACGAGCGGGTCGACGAGCACGAGCGCGTCCGGCGCCTCGTAGGCGACGCTGCCGACCTCGGGCGGCCAGTCGGCCGGGCTGCCCGGCTCGGCGCCGGGCTCCCACCCCGGATGGCGGGCGGTCCAGCGGTGCAGGCCGGGCGCGAGCTCCTCCACGAGCGCGAGCCTACTCAGGCCATGGAGTCGAGCACCAGGCGCAGGTCCTCGACGGTGGTGCGCGGGTTGACGATCGCCAGCCGCGCGACGGTCTCCCCGCGGACGGTCGTCGGGATCACGAACGCGGTGCCGGACTCGCGCAGCCGCGCCGCCCAGCGGTGGTGGTCCTGCTCGCCCCAGCCGTGGCGGCGGAACGCGAGGATCGAGAGCTCGGGCTCGGCGACGAGCTCGAGCCCGTCGCGGGCCCTGATCTCCCCGGCGCCCTGCCGCGTCAGCTCGAGCGTGCGCTCGACCGCGTCCGCGTAGGCGGCCGTCCCGTGGACGGCGAGCGAGAACCAGAACGGGATCCCGCGCGCCCGGCGCGTCAGGTGCAGCCCGTAGTCGGACGGGTTGTAGGCGTCCTCGTCGAGGTACAGCGCGTCGAGGTAGGAGGCGTTCTGGCGATGGGCCGCGCGGCCGCGCGCCGGGTCGCGGTACAGCAGGGCGCAGGAGTCGAACGGGGCGAACAGCCACTTGTGCGGGTCCACGATCAGCGAGTCGGCGTGCTCGATCCCGGCGAAGCGCTCCCGCACGCTCGGCGCGCACAGGCCCGCGGCGCCGTACGCGCCGTCGACGTGCAGCCAGACGTCGTGCTCGGCGCAGGCGGCGGCCGCGCCGGCGAGGTCGTCCAGCAGCCCGAGGTTGGTCGTGCCGGCCGTGGCGACGGCGGCGAACACGCCGTCGGCGCCCGCGAGCGCCGCGCGCAGCGCCTCGCCGTGCATGCGGCCGTGCTCGTCGGCGGCCACCGGCAGCACGTCGACGTCCATCAGCCGCGCCGCCGAGCGCACGGAGGAGTGCACCTCCTCGCTGCACGCGACGCGCCAGCGCGCCGGCTCCTCGCCCGTGCGGAGGTGGCGCGCGTGCTCGCGCGCGGCGTGCAGCGCCGACACGTTGCCGTTGGTGCCGCCCTGCACGAAGCAGCCGCCGGCGCCGGCGGGCATCCCGGCCAGGTCCGCCAGCCAGCGGAGGGCCTCGTTCTCGGCGTGCACCGCGCCCGCGCCCTCCAGCCAGGTGCCGGCGTAGACCGAGCCGGCGCTGAGCAGCAGCTCCACGTACGCCGAGGCCGCCGTCGGCGCGGACGGGATGAAGGCGAAGTAGCGGGGATGGTCGATCGCGACCGTGAGCGGCAGCAGCACGTCGCGGAAGCGGCGCAGCGCCTCCTCGGGGCCGAGCCCCTCGGGCGTCACCGACGCGCCGGCCAGCTCCGCGACCTCGCCCGTCGGCAGCGTGCGCCCCAGGTCGGGAGGGTCCGCGCCCAGGCGCTCGAGCGCGGCGGCCAGCACGGCCTCCCCGAGCGCGCGCAGCTCCGGCGTCAGCTCGTGCATCGAGCCGCGACCGCCGGCTTCGCCGCCGGCGCTCACGCCGCGATCCGTGCGGCGTTCTCGGCGTGGATCTTGCGCTGGGCGGCCGATCGCCGGGCGAGCGGCAGCTTCGCCTCGGCCCCGCGCTCGCGCAGCCCGTGCAGGTACGCGCGGTCCTCGCGCAGGATCGCGGCGGCGCGGGTGCCGTCGAGCGGCTCGCCGTGCCCGGGCACGACGTGATCGGCCTGCTCGACGAGCGGCTCCAGCCGGTCGAGCGTCGCCAGGTACGCGCTCAGCGAGCCGGTCTCGGAGAGCATCGGGATCTCGACCGGCGAGAGGTAGTCGCCCGCGACCAGCACGCGCGCCCAGGGGATCCAGACCGCCATCCCGTCCTCCGTGTGGCCCTCGGCCGGGTGCAGCTCGAGCTCCTGCTCGCCGATCCCGCAGTGGCCCGGGACGGGCAGCGTCTGGGCGCCCGACAACGAGAGCGGCGACGGGCGCTCCACGTACATCTCCTCGTCGAACGCGCGCAGCTCGCGCTGCGCCTCGCCGGGCCGCGCGATCAGCCGCGCGGCGGTCGTCTCCGCGCAGCCCAGCGGCGCCTCGGGGAACGCGTAGGGGGCGAGCAGGTGGTCCCAGTCGGCGTGCGTGGCGAGCGTCCCGACGACGGGGAAGCCCGCCTGCTCGGCGATCGCCGGCAGGATCTCCAGCTCGTCCGGGAACACGGGCGAGTCGACGACGAACGCCTCGTTGCCCGAGCGCACCAGCGTGCAGGTGGTGCGGTACGCCCGGGAGATGGCGACGACGACGTCGGCGTGCAGCCCGACGGCGCGCAAGGCGGCCTAGGCGGCGCCGAGGAGCTTCGCCGCTTCGAGGAGCGACTTGACCTCGGCCGTGGGCTTCTTGGCCCCCGGCTCGAGCTGCTCCTTGTTGCGGTTGACCCAGATCACGGGGACCTTCGCCTTCAGGCACGGCTCGACGTCGTAGTAGTAGCTCGACGCGACGTGGACCCAGCCCTTCTTGGTGCCGATGCGGCGCTCGCACTCCTTGAAGTGCGCGGGGTCGGGCTTGTAGGAGCGGACCTGCTGCGCGGTCACGACGAGGTCGAAGTCGGCCTTGAAGTGGCGGCGCGTCTGGCCCAGCAGCTTGTCGTCGATGTTCGAGACCAGGCCGATCTCGAACTTCTTGCCGAAGCGGTCGAGCTGCGTGTTGGTCTCCTTGAACGGGGGCCAGCGCATCACGGAGTCCGGGAGGAAGCCGGAGCGCGACGGCTCCAGCGGCCAGCCGAGCTCGCGCGAGATCTGCACGGCCGTGCGGCGCAGCACCTCGGCGTAGAGCTCGTAGGAGCCGGCCTTGATCTCCTGCTGGGTCTTCATGAACAGCGGGACGAGCTCCTCGCGTGCGAGCGTGTAGCCGTCCTTGTCGGCCTCCTTGACGAAGGCGTCGTAGACCCCGGTCTCCCAGTCGATCAGGGTCCCGTAGACGTCGAATGTGACGAAGGTGACTTCCTTGGGCAGCGGCATTCGGCCGTGCATTGTGACATGAGCGGCTCGCCGCGCCGCCCCGGTGGGAGTACGATCGGGGGAGGAGGACTCATGTCCGCGATCGGCCTGCTGCTGGTGCTCGTGGGCGCCACGCTCGTGGTGGCGGAGGCGCACGTGCCCTCGCACGGCGCGCTGGGGACGGCCGCCGCCGCGGCGCTCGCCGCCGGCATCGGGCTGCTGGTCTCCGACGCCGGCCTCGGGGCGGCCGCCGTGCTCGGCGCGGTGCTCGCCACCGCGCTGTTCTCGCTCGCGCTCGTGCTGCTGATCGCGCGCAAGGCGCTAGCGACCCGGCGCCTGCGGGCGCGCACGGGCGCCGAGGGGCTGGTCGGCCGGCTCGGCGAGGTGCGCGCGACGCCGGCCCCGGTCGGCCAGGTGTTCGTGGACGGGGCGCTGTGGCGCGCCCGCCGCTGGGACCTCGAGGAGGACCGGGCGCTCGAGCCCGGTGACCATGTCGTGATCGAGCGGGTGAGCGGGCTGACGCTGACCGTGCGGCCCGCGGAGGAGTGGGAGGTGGCGCCATGACCGCCGTGCTCGTGACCCTGGCCGTTCTCGCCGTGCTCGCGGTGGCGGTCGCCGCCGCGTCCGTGCGGATCCTGCGCGAGTACGAGCGCGCCGTCGTGTTCCGGCTCGGCCGGCTGATCGGCGCCAAGGGCCCGGGCGTGGTGCTGCTCGTGCCGCTGATCGACCGGATGGTGCGAGTCTCGCTGCGCACGCACACGCTCAACGTCCCGGCGCAGGACGTGATCACCTGCGACAACGTGCCGGCTCGCGTGGACGCGGTGGCGTACTTCCGCGTCGTCGACCCGCGCTCCTCGATCGTCGAGATCGAGAACTACCGCCAGGCCACGTCGCTGATCGCCCAGACGACGCTGCGGGCCGTCCTCGGAAAGGCCGACCTCGACGCGCTGCTGTCGCAGCGGGAGCAGCTCAACGAGCACCTCCAGCAGATCATCGACGAGCAGACCGAGCCCTGGGGGATCAAGGTCACGACGGTCGAGATCCGCGACGTCGGCATCCCGTCGGCGATGCAGCGGGCGATGGCCAAGCAGGCCGAGGCCGAGCGCGAGCGCCGCGCGAAGGTGATCAAGGCCGAGGCGGAGGCGCAGGCCGCCACGCGGCTGGCCGACGCCGCCGAGGTGATCAGCAGGAACCCCGCGACGCTCCAGCTGCGCTATCTGCAGACCCTGTCCGAGATCGGGATCGAGCAGAACTCGACGGTGGTCTTCCCGCTGCCGATGGACCTCGTCACGCCGCTGCTGGGCGCCGTGGAGCGGTCCCGGGCCGAGCTCGAGCGCGCCGACGGGGAGCCGCGGCTGTTCGCTCCGAGGGAGCGCGAGCACGCGACGTAGCCACGGGCGGGGGTGTACTAGAGTCCGCGCCCGCTCATGGACCTTCTCGAATACCAGGGCAAGCAGCTCTTCGCCCGGCACGGTGTGCCCGTGCCCTCCGGCTCCCCCGCGACGACCGTGGAGGAGGCCGTCGCCGCCGCCGACGAGATCGGCTATCCCTGCGTCGTCAAGGCGCAGGTGCAGATCGGAGGCCGCGGCAAGGCCGGCGGCATCAAGGTCGCCCAGGACCGCCAGGAGGCCGAGGCCCACGCGGAGGCGATCCTCGGCATGGACATCCGCGGCCATACGGTGCACGAGGTCTGGATCGAGGCCGCCTCGGACATCGCCGCCGAGTACTACGCCTCGATCGTCTTCGACCGCGCCGCCAAGCGGCCGCTGGTCATGCTCTCCACGCAGGGCGGCATGGACATCGAGGAGGTCGCCGCGACGCGACCCGACGCGATCGCCCGCCTGCACGTGGACCCGCTGCTCGGCTTCCAGGACTTCCACGCCCGCCGGCTGGCCTTCGAGGCCAACGTCGACGCCGACGTCGTGCGCCCGCTCGGCGCGCTGCTGACCAAGCTCTACGCCGCGTTCGTCGCCGAGGAGGCGATGCTCGTCGAGGTCAACCCGCTGATCGTCACCGGCGACCGCCAGGTCACGGCGCTCGACGCGAAGGTCACGCTCGACGACTCCTCCCTGTTCCGCCACGCCGACAACGCGGCGCTGCGCGCCACCAAGGACGAGGACCCGCAGGAGCAGATGGCCCGCGAGCGCGGCCTGACCTACGTCAAGCTCGACGGCAACGTCGGCATCCTCGGCAACGGCGCCGGCCTGGTCATGTCCACGCTGGACGTCGTCGCCCAGGCGGGCGGCTCGCCGGCGAACTTCCTCGACGCGGGCGGCGGCTCGAAGGCCGAGGCGATCACCTCCGCCGTCGAGGTGATCCTCTCCAACCCGAACGTCACCGCGGTGCTGTTCAACATCTTCGGCGGGATCACGCGCTGCGACGAGGTCGCCAAGGGCCTGATCGAGGCGTTCGAGCAGATCAACCCGACCGTGCCCTTCGTGGTGCGGCTCGACGGCACCAACGACAAGGAGGGCCGCGAGCTGCTCGCGCAGGCGAACCTCCCCAACGTCCACACGGAGTCCACGATGCTCGGCGCCGCGGAGCGCGTCGTCGAGCTGGCGGGAGGGGCGAGCTGATGGCGATCCTCGTCGACAACGACACGAGGCTCTGCGTCTCGGGCATCACCGGGCGCGAGGGCACGTTCCACGCGATGAACAACAAGCGCTACGGGACGCAGGTCGTCTCGGGCGTGACGCCCGGCAAGGGCGGCCAGGACGTCGAGGGCGTCCCGGTGTTCAACACCTTCCACGACGCGGTCGAGGAGACCGGCGCCAACACGGCGATGATCTTCGTCCCGCCGCGCTTCGCCGCCGACTCGATCCTCGAGGCCGAGGACGCCGGGATCGCGCTGATCATCGCGATCACCGAGGGCATCCCGGCCCACGACGAGCTGCGCGTCTACAACCACATCGCGCGCAATCCGGACGTCCGCCTGGTCGGCCCGAACTGCCCCGGCATCCTCTCGCCGGGCAAGGCCAACGTCGGCATCATCCCCGCGAGCTTCTTCTCCGAGGGCAACGTCGGCGTCGTCTCGCGCTCGGGCACGCTGACCTACCAGATCGGCAACGAGCTGGCCCAGGCCGGCTTCGGCAACTCCACGATCGTCGGCATCGGCGGCGACCCGGTCCCGGGCTCGAGCTTCGTCGACATCATCGGGCTCTTCCAGGAGGACCCCGAGACCGAGCTGATCGTGATGGCCGGCGAGATCGGCGGCTCCGCCGAGGAGGAGGCCGCCGAGTTCATCGCCGAGCACGTCACGAAGCCGGTCGTCGCCTACATCGCGGGCTTCACCGCGCCGCCCGGCAAGACGATGGGCCACGCGGGCGCGATCGTCTCGGGCACCGCGGGCACCGCCGCCGCCAAGCAGGAGGCGCTTGAGTCCAAGGGCGTGCGCGTCGGGCGGACCCCGACCGAGGTCGCGCAGCTCGCCGCCGAGATCGCCGGCTCGCTGCGCTGACGCAAGAAAGGTGCCTGACACCTTTCTTGCGTTTGGTCAGACCTTGAACTTCTTCGAGGCCTTCGCGCGGGTGGCCTTGAAGCCGGACTTCGGCTTGAAGTGGCCGGTGACGCGCCACACGCCGCGCTTCTTGAACGTGTAGCGCACCGTGAAGGCGTGCTTGGCGTCGCGGCTGTAGCGGCTGACCTTCTTCCAGCGCTTGGCCTTGGTGTCGAACCGCTCGAAGAAGACGTAGCCGCGGCCGTGCGCCAGGCGCGAGATCAGCTTGTTCTTCGAGGCGATCTTGCCCTTGACGGCGACCTTGCCGCCGCGGACCTTGCCGACCTTCAGCGTGTAGGCCGTCGGGACCTTGTACGGGTACTTGCCGCCGCCGACGTGGAGGACCTTGGCGACCGCCTTGCCCTCGTTCTTGGCCTCGTCGCGGGCGTAGGCGACGACCGTGTGCGGCCCGTAGGAGAGGTTCTTGGCCCCGCCCCACTCGAACTTCACGGAGGCGCCCTTGCCGCTCTTGACGGTCTTGAGCGGGACCTCCTTGCCGTCGACGACGAGGTCGATGTCGTTGACGCCCTCGCCGTCGGTCGCCGTCACGTGGATCGGCAGCGAGGTGAGGTACAGCTGGCCGTCGGTCGGCGAGTGGATCGTGACCTGCGGGGCGCCCTGGTCGAGCGTGCCGCCGCACGGGATCGCCCCGACCGAGCCGGCGTTCTGGAAGGCGGAGAAGGCGGGCTTGCGGGCGAACGTGTCGGTCATCAGGCCGAGGTTGTGCGCGTCGTTGGTGTCGCCCGTCTTGATGTCGTCGAGGTTGAACCAGGCGGCGACCTTGACGTAGGGGTCGTTGGCCAGGCAGCCGAAGGCCTTCGTCAGGAAGTCGGCCTGCTCGGCCTGGCTGACGCCGGCGACCTTGGTGCCGGCGCGGCCGCCGCGCTCGCAGGTCGTCGACAGCGTGGGCCAGCCCAGCTCGGTCATCCAGACGGGCTTGTCGTCGCCGTGCGCGAGCATCACCGCGCGGACCTCGCGGTAGCCCGTGAAGGAGTAGCGGCCGATGCGCCCGTTCGGCTCGCGGTAGTACTCGCGCGGGTCGGTGGTCAGGCAGGCCGTGTCGGTGTGGACGCCGACGCCGTCGAAGGAGCCCTGGGCGCCGTTGGCGTAGAGCTGCTCGACGAACTCGTAGTCGTTGCCGACGAGCCCGCCGACGAGCACGGTCGCGCTCGGGTCGGCGGCCTTGATCGCCGGGTAGGCGGCCTTGAGCAGCGCCGCGTAGGCGCCGGGCTGCGGGCCGTTGGGCCAGAAGGTCGTGTCGTCGGCCTCGTTCCAGACCTCGTAGTCGACGCCGAGGCCCCTGAGCTGGGTCGCGAGGTCGGTCGCCGACGGCGGAGTACTGCGCCGGCGAGGTCATGTTGCACGCGGTCGCCCGTGACGCGTGAGCAGCACGCGCAGGCCGCGGGCCTGGGCCTTGTCGCGAACTGCTTGAACTTGGTGATCTCGAACTCGCGGGTGCCGCCCGTGAGCGACGTTCCAGGAGGCGAAGGAGCGGATCGTCTTCGCGCGGGAGTCGGTCACGTTGTCGCCACCCGCCCGTGCGGGTCGCCGGTCGGCGCTGAGGGCGGTGACGTTGATGCCCGGGGTCGCCGCCTGGGCGGCCGCCGCGGGGACGAGGAGGGCGGTGGCGAGGGCCAGCGCGGCGAGCAGTCGGCGGGGAGCATTCATCACCCATAAAGCAACGGCAAATGGGCGGAGAACTTGAGTGATGCGTGGCGACGTATGCTGGGAGCCATGGCCACGATCTCCTTCGCACGGGGCGCCCCGTCGCTCGACATCGTCGACGTGGAGGGCCTCCAGGAGGCCGCGCAGCGCGCCTTCGCAGACGACCCGGCGGGCACCACCGCCTACGGCACCTCCGTCGGCTACGTGCCGCTGCGCGAGTGGATCGCCGAGCAGCACGGCGTCGAGGTCGACCAGGTGCTCGTCACCAACGGCTCGATGCAGGCCGACGCGTTCCTGTTCCAGCTGCTCGTCGACGCGGGCGACGCCGTCGTCGTCGAGTCGCCGACCTACGACCGCACGCTGCTGAACCTGCGCAACCGCGGCGCCGACGTGCGCATGGTGCCGCTGCGAGACCGACGGGATCGACACCGACGCGCTCGCGTCGCTGCTCGTCGGAGGGCGTGCGCCCGACGCTCGCGCACGTGATCCCGAACTTCCAGAACCCCGCGGGCTACACGCTCAGCGCGGCCAAGCGCGCGCAGCTGCTCGAGCTCGCCTCCGAGCACGACTTCACGATCTTCGAGGACGACCCCTACATCTCGATCCGCTTCGAGGGCGAGGGGCTGCCGACGATGCTCTCGCAGGACGACGCCGGCAAGGTCGTCTACGCGTCGTCGTTCTCCAAGACGGTCTGCCCGGGCATCCGCGTCGGCTACCTGGTCGGCCCGCAGGCGGTGATCAAGCAGATCCAGGGGATCGCGACGAACACCTACATCTCGCCGAACATGGTCGCCCAGTCGATCGTCAACCAGTTCTGCCGCTCCGGCCGGATCGAGTCGGCGATCGCGACGGTCAAGGACGCGCTGCGCGCCCGCCGCGACGCGGTGATCACGGCGCTCGAGCGCGAGCTGCCGGAGGCCACCTTCGCGCGGCCGGAGGGCGGCTACTTCATGTGGGTCGAGCTGCCCGAGGCGGTCGACGTGGCCGAGCTCGAGAAGGCCGCCAAGGAGCGCGACGTCGTGTTCGTCAAGGGCACGGACTTCCTGCTCGAGGGCGGGCGCAACACGCTGCGGCTGGCCTACTCGGGCGTGACGCCGGAGCAGATCGACGAGGGCATCACCCGCCTGGCGGACGCGATGCGCTCGCTCGGGGTGGCCGCCTAGGAGGCGGCGCTGCGCGTCGAGCGCCACGACTACGGGCGCGGCCGCTCGCAGTTCGGCGAGCTGTATGTGCCGGACGACGGCGGCGAGCCGGCGCCCGTCGCCGTCGTGATCCACGGCGGCTTCTGGCGCGCCCGCTACGGCCGCAAGCTGATGCGGCCGCTGTGCCGTGACCTGGCCGAGCGCGGCTGGATCGCGTGGAACGTCGAGTACCGGCGGCTCGGGCGGGTCTCCGGCGGCGGCTGGCCGACGACGTTCGGCGACGTCGCCTGCGCGATCGACCACCTGGCGGAGATCCGCACGGACGCGCGGCTGGACCTCGGGCGCGTGGTCGCGATCGGGCACTCGGCGGGCGGGCACCTGGCGGCGTGGGCGGCGGCCCGCCCGCGGCTGCCGGAGGGCGCGCCGGGCGCGGGGCCGCGCGTGCCGGTGACCGCGGCGGTCTCGCAGGCCGGCGTCGTGGACCTGCGGCTGGCGTACGAGCTGCGCGCTGTCGGACGGCGTCGTCGGCGACCTGCTCGGCGGCGGCCCGGACCGCTTCGCCGCGCGCTACGCGCTCGCCTCCCCGGCCGAGCTCGTCCCGCTCGGCGTGCCCGTGCTGCTCACCCACGGCGGGCGCGACGACATCGTGCCGCCGTCGGTCAGCGAGGCCTACGCCGCGACCGCGCGGGCCGCCGGCGACGAGGTGGAGCTCGTGTCGCTCGCCGAAGAGGACCACTACGGCCACATCGACCCGGCCAACCCGCTGTGGGCGGCCGTGGTGGAATGGCTGGCGTGACGGACCGCGCGCAGGCCGAGGCGCTCGACGCCGCCGACCCGCTCGCGGGCTTCCGGGCGCGCTTCGAGCTGGGCGACGAGCGGGAGATCTACCTCGACGGGAACTCGCTCGGGCGCCTCCCCGTCGCCGCGCGCGAGCGCGTGCTGGCCGTGCTCGACGAGTGGAGCTCCGACGTGGTCTCGGGCTGGCCGCGCTGGATCGACCTGCCGCTGAGCGCCGGCGACGCGCTCGGGGCGCTGCTCGGCGCCGCGCCCGGCGAGGTGATCGCCACGGACTCGGTGACCGTCGAACCTCTACAAGCTCGCGTGCGCCGCGCTCGACGCCCGCGGCCGCGGCGCGCTCGTCACCGACCGCGGGAACTTCCCGACCGACCGCTACGTGCTCGAGGGGATCGCGGCCGCGCGCGGGCTCGAGCTGCGGATCTTCGACAGCGACCCGCTCGACGGGCCCGTCCCGGACGACCTCGCCGGCCTGCGCGAGGGCGACGTCGCCGTGCTCTCGCACGTGGCGTACCGCTCGGGCGCGCTGGCCGACATGGCGGCGCTGACGGCCGCCGCGCGCTCGCGCGGGGCGACGCTGATCTGGGACCTCTCGCACTCCGCCGGCGCGGTGCCCGTCGACCTGCGCGGCGCGGGCGCCGAGCTCGCGGTCGGCTGCACCTACAAGTACCTCAACGCCGGGCCGGGCGCGCCCGGCTACCTGTACGTCGCCTCCGAGCTGCAGCAGCAGCTGCGCTCGCCGGTCCAGGGCTGGTTCGGCCAGCGCGAGCAGTTCGCCATGGAGCGCGACTACGACCCCGTGCCCGGGATCGGGCGCTTCCTCGCCGGCACCCCGCCGATCCTGCAGCTCGCCGCCGTCGAGGAGGGCGCGAAGCTGACCGCCGAGGCCGGGATGGAGGCGATCCGCGCGAAGTCCGTCGCGCTGACGGAGCTGATCGTGGCCTTGCACGACGAGTGGCTGGAGCCGCTCGGCTTCTCGCTCGGCTCACCGCGCGAGGCCGCCCGCCGCGGCTCGCACGTGTCGCTCAACCACCCGCGGGCGTGGACGTTCACCCGCGCCCTGATCGACGCCGGCGTGACGCCCGACTTCCGCGGCCCGGACTCGATCCGCCTCGGCGTCGCGCCGCTCTACACCAGCTTCGGCGAGGTCTGGGACGCGCTCGACCGCCTGCGGGCGATCGCGCGGCGCGAGGACCTGCCGGACGCGCCGCCCGCCCGGGTCACCTAGCGGCCATACCGGTCCTTGGAGAGCACGAGCTGCTCGGGCAGCGCCACCCGCGGAGGCGGTGACGGGTCGGCGCGGACGGACACCGTCTCGGCGACGGAGCGGGTCAGCGTCGCGGTGGCCCCGCCGAAGTCGACGGACACCGACTCGGGGTCGGACCCGGCGACCGTGCCCTCGCGACCCGGCTCCAGACCCTCGGCCTTGAACAGGTGCAGGAGCTCCTCGGCCTCGTTCTCGAAGCGCAGGATCGTGACGCTTGGCGCCCTGCTCGACGTCGGCCAGCGGCACGGCGGGGATCCGCTCGCCGGGCTGGATCGGGTGGCCGTGCGGGCACGTCTTGGCGTCGCCGATCGCGGCCATCATCTTCGCCTCGACCTGCGGCGACATCCAGTGCTCGAGCCGCTCGGCCTCCTCGTGCACCTCGTCCCACGGGATCTCGAGGATGTCGGTCAGGAAGCGCTCGATCAGCCGGTGGCGGCGGACGATGTCCTCGGCGTGCTCGCGCCCGTTGTCGGTGAAGGCGATCGACTTGTCGGCGCCGCGGGTGATGTAGCCGTCGCGCTCGAGCCGCCCGACCATCTCGTGCACGGTCGGCGCGGAGAGCTGCATGGCGCGCGCCACGTTGGCGCCCGTCATCGGGAGCCCGGCCTCCTGGAGCCAGAAGATGGTCTGGAGGTACTCCTCCTCGGCGACGGTCGCGTGGTCGTGGGCCATGCGGGTCATCGTATCTTCACGCGGATGCACATCGACGCCGGGACTCGCGCCCTCGTGACGGGCGCCAGCAAGGGGATCGGGAAGGCGCTCGCGGAGGCGCTCGCGGCCCGCGGCGCCACCGTCGGGCTCGCCGCCCGCGGCGCGGACGAGCTCTCGGAGCTCGCCGGGGCGCTGGGGCCGTGCGCGATCGCGCTGCCCTGCGACGTCGGCTCGGCCGAGGAGGTCGGGGCGGCGGTCGAGCGCTTCGTGGCGCAGGCCGGCGGGCTGGACCTCGCGATCGCGAACGCCGGGATCGCGCACTACGGCCGCTTCGAGGACCAGGACCCCGAGCTGCACGAGCGGATGACGCGGGTCAACTGGCTCGGCACCGCGAACACCGCGCGGGCCGCCCTGCCGCACCTGCGCGCGGGCGGCGGGGGCCAGCTCGTGATCGTCTCGTCCGGTGCGGGGCTGCGGGCGTTCCCGGAGGCCGCCGTCTACGGCGCCACGAAGGCGGCCCAGCGGGCGTTCGCCGAGGCGCTGCGCCACGAGCTCGCGGGCACCGGTGTCTCCGTGACGACCGTCTATCCGGGCGAGATCGCGAGCTCGTTGCACGACCACGAGAAGGCGACGATGCCCGAGTGGTACCACGGGGATTCGCAGGCGGCCCCGGCTTCGCGAGCTCGCCGAGGCCGTGCTGCGCGGCGTGGAGGCGTGACCGGCGCAGCGTGGCGTACCCGCGGGAGGTGCGGTTGCTCGCGCTCAACTCGGTCGCGCCCGGGTTGGTGGATCGGCTGCTCCGACGGCTCCGCGGGCCGTCAGTCGCTCCGCGGCGCTGACCGAGAACGTCAACTGCGGCTGGGTAGGGAGGTGAGGGATCCGCCCGTCCCGGCGGTCCCCCGCCCGCGCCGCCGCGCCACCGGCCCGCCGCGCCACCACTCCGCCGCGCGGCCGCGCCGGGCGCGTTCGTGCTGCTGCGAGCCAAGTGGAGTCACTTTGCGGGCTATAGGCCGGTCAATCGACTCCACCCGGCCGAACGCGTAACGGAGCTGCGCCGGCATGCGACGCAACGGCCCCGAAACCCCCACCTCCCTACCCAGCCGCAGTTCGAGCCCAGCAGGGCGCGGAGCGCCCTCAGCCGTCAGCGCCGTCAGCGCCCGCGTCCCGCTCGGTCTCGAGCCTTCGCCGCAACGCCGCGACGCGCTTCTTCGCGACCGCGATGAACTCCCGCGTCGCCGGCGACAGGTGCGCGTTGCGGCGCGTGATGAAGGCGAAGGTCTCGTACAGCGGCGGGTCGAACGGCACGCCCTGCAGCCGCCGGCCGTACCCGCGCGACGCGACGATCGCCCGGTCGGCGATCGTGTCGCCGAGGCCCCGCTGGGCCAGGTCGAGGGCGGCGGTCATGTACTCGACCTCGATGTCGAGCTCGATCTTCACGCCGGCGCGCTGGGCGCGCTCGCGGAGCTGGCGGCGCATCGGGTCGTCGGCGCCCCAGCGGGCGTCATAGAGGATGAGCGGGGCGGAGGCGAGCTTCTGGATCGTCATCGGCTCGCGCACGCGGCGCGGCTCGGCCGACAGGTACAGGAGCTCCTCCTGCATCGCGGGCCGCACGTCGAGGCCGCGGTCGTCGACGGGGAGCACGACCAGGCCGGCCTCGAGCTGGCCGTCGCGCACGGCGTCCGCGACCTCGGCCGAGTTCTGGCCGACCACGCGCAGCTTGACCGACGGGCGCTTGCGGCGGAACTCCTCGATCAGCCCGCCGAGCAGGTAGTGGTGGGCGCTGCCGAACGTGCCGAAGGCGACCGTCCCGCCCGTGACGTCGCGCACCTCGCGCACGGACTCCTGGGCGGCCTGCGCCGCGGCGAGCGTGCGCTCGGCCTCGGGCAGCAGCAGCTGCCCCGCCTCGGTCAGCTCCAGCCGCCGGCCCGCGCGCGCGAACAGCGGCACGCCGAGCTCCGCTTCGAGCCGTCTGATCTGCTCCGACATGCTCGGCTGCGCCATGTGCAGCGACTCGGCGGCGGCGCTGAACGAGCCGTGCTCCGCGGCAGCCAGGAAATACGACAATTGTTGAAGTGTCATATAGGCTAAACCTATCGACCCTGCAGTCAACTAAGCCTACAGCAATGGCACACAAGGTCCGATACTGAGGTCATGTTCATCGCCATCGCACTCGCCACTGCCGCCCTCGGCGGGTTCGGTGCGCTCGCCGCGAAGTACGGGTCCGAGGACCGGCCCGGCTTCGACGAGCGCTCCCCGCTCGCCTAGCGCCGCAGCACCACAGACTTCTCTCTCAGAGATCGAAGTACCCCTCCCCAAGCAGTACCCCTGAGCAGTACCCTCCCCCTTCGACCCCCGCCTCCCGGCGGGGGTCGTTGTGTTTTCATGGCCGGATGGCCCTGCCGCTCAAGCCGCCCGTCCTCCCGCAGCTCGCCCGCCCCGCCAAGACGCTCCCGCTCGGCGACGGCTGGGTCTACGAGCCCAAGTGGGACGGCTTCCGGACGCTCGCCTTCGTCGACGGCGGCGAGGTCTACCTGCAGTCGCGCAGCGGCAAGCCGATGACGCGCTACTTCCCCGAGCTCGCGTTCCCCGAGGGCCGCTACGTGCTCGACGGCGAGGTCGTGCTGTTCGACGACCAGGGCCGCCAGGACTTCGACGCGCTCGGCCAGCGGATCCACCCCGCGGAGTCGCGCATCCGCATGCTCGCGGAGCAGACGCCGACGCGCTTCATCGCCTTCGACCTGCTCGCGCTCGGCGACGAGGTGCTGCTCGAGCTGCCGCAGGCGCGAGCGCCGCGACCGGCTCGGGCAGCTGGTCGAGAAGCCCGTCGACCTCACGCCCGCGACGGAGGACCCGGACGAGGCGCAGCCGTGGCTGCAGGGCGCCGAGGGCGTGATCGCCAAGCGCCAGGACGCGCCGTACCTGCCGGGCGAGCGCAAGGGCATGGCCAAGATCAAGCGCGTGCGCACGATCGACGCGGTCGTGATGGGCTGGCGCCCCGGCAAGGAGGAGAACACCGTCGGCTCGCTGATCCTCGGCCTCTACGACGACGACGGGCAGCTGCGCACCGTCGGCCACACCTCGGGCCTCAGCGCCAAGCGCAAGCGCGAGCTGATCGAGGAGCTCAAGCCCTACGAGACGGGCGAGCGCGGCATGGGCGACCCGAGCCGCTGGGCCAACGACCGCGACCTCGAGTGGGTCGAGCTGCGGCCGGAGCTGGTCGTCGAGGTCACCTTCGACCACACGAGCAACGACCGCATCCGCCACGGCACCAAGATCGCGCGCTGGCGCGACGACAAGGACCCGGCGGACTGCCGGATGGAGCAGCTCCAGTCCTAGATCATCGAGGCAGGCGGCGCGCCGGCGCGGCTGCGCGCCTGCATGCCCTCGCGGTTCGCCCGCCACTCCTGCAGGCGGTCGAACTGCTCGCGCGCGGCGAACAGGTCCGCGCGGTGCTCGACGCCCCAGCCCGCGAGCGGGGCGAGCGCGGCGAGCAGCTCCTGCCCGGCCGGGGAGAGCTCGTAGCCCACGCGCGCGGGCACGCGGGCGAAGACGTGCCGCTCGACCAGGCCGTCGCGCTCGAGCTGGCGCAGCGTGGCGCTCAGCATGCGGCGCGAGACGCCGTCGATCTGCCGCAGCAGCTCGTTGAACCGGCTCGAGCCGTCGGCGAGGCGGGTCAGCACGACCACGCTCCACTTGGCGGCCAGCACGCTCACGGCGGCCTGCAGGGCCTCGAGGTTGTCCTGGTCGATGCGGGGGGCCTGTGCGGTGTGAGCGCTCATCGTCGGTCTATGAATGTCGGCACCCGCGATCGTGTGTCACGACTTCCTGACACGATGCCCCGATGGCCGTCCCCGAGCGCCCCGTGCTCGTCGCCCCCGACTCGTTCAAGGGCACGTTCAGCGCGCCGCAGGTCGCGGGGGCGATCGGCCGCGGGCTCGAGCGCGCGGGGCTGATGCCGCCGGACCTATGCCCGGTCGCCGACGGCGGCGAGGGCACGCTCGACGCGCTGCTGCCCCAGCTCGGCGGCGAGCTGGTCGCGGTCGAGGTGCAGGATCCGCTCGGGCGCGACATCCGCGCCGGCTACGGCCTCGTCGAGGGCGGCGGCACCGCGATCGTCGAGATGGCCGCCGCGAGCGGGCTCGGGCCTCGTCGCCGAGTCCGAGCGCGACGCCTGGGCCGCCTCGACCTACGGCACCGGGCAGCTGATCGCCGCCGCCGCCGAGGCGGGCGCGCAGGTGATCCTCGTCGCCGTCGGCGGCTCGGCCACGACCGACGGCGGGGCGGGCGCGATCGAGGCGATCGCCGACCACGGCGGCCTGCGCGGCGCGCAGATCGTCGTGCTGACCGACGTCAGGACCGTCTTCGAGGACGCCCCCAAGGTCTTCGGCCCGCAGAAGGGCGCCGACCCCGACATGGTCGACCGGCTGCGCGAGCGCCTCGACCAGCTCGCCGCCACCTTCCCGCGCGATCCGCGCGGCGTCCCGATGACCGGCGCCGCCGGCGGCCTCAGCGGCGGCCTGTGGGCGGCGCACGGCGCCGTGCTCGAGCCCGGCGCCCGCTGGGTGCTCGACGCCTGGACTTCGACGACCGCATGCGCGCCTCGCGCGCGGTCGTCACCGGCGAGGGCAAGCTCGACGAGCAGACGCTCGAGGGCAAGCTCGTCGGCGAGATCGGCACCCGCGCCCGCCAGGCCGGCGTGCCGCTGCACGCGATCGTCGGCACGGACGCGCTCGACCCCTTCGGCAAGCGCATCATCGACCTCCAGCGCACGCTCGAGGCGACGACGCTGGAGGAGCTGGAGGCGGCCGGCGAGGCCCTCGGCCGTGAACTGGCCGAGGGCCGCGCGTAGCCGTTACGTCAGAACTGCGTCTGGGCGTTCAGCGTGCGGACCTTCTTGCGGTCCGCCTTCGCGAACTCGCTGCCCGTCGCCTTGAAGACGTCGAAGCCGCGCTGGATCTCGCTGCCGTAGATGAACCCGTTGTAGTAGTAGGTCGACCAGAAGCCCGCCAGGCCGCCGGTCGGGCGCTCCTCGCTCGTCCACGGACCGCGGTCGAACCAGGCCAGCTCCTTGATCTTGTTGCCGTTGGTCCAGTCGATGATCGACGTTCCGCCCTGGTACCAGGACTGCACCAGGATGTCGCGGCCGGGCACCGGGATCGCGTTGCCGTTGTGGGCCACGCAGTTCTCCTGGTTGGTCTGCTCCCGCGGGATCTTGAAGTAGCTCATGAACTTCGGATTCGCGGGATCGGTGATGTCGTAGACCGCGTCGGCGCCGCGGTTCGGGCCGATCGTCGAGTTGCACGTCGGGGCGCTGCCGCCGCCGAGCTCGTCGGTGAACAGGACCTTCTTGCCGTCCTGGCTGATCGTGGCGCTGTGCCAGAACGCGAAGTTCGGATCCTCGACGGAGGCGATGACCTTGGGGTTCACCGGATCCTTGATGTCGATGATCGCGCCCTGACCGGTGCAGGCGCCGGCCGCGAGGCCGATCTTCTGGTAGACGGTGATGTCGTGGCAGCCGGTGGTCGCCCGCTGCGTGCCGCCCGGCTCACCCGGGTTGCCGCCGTCGGGGAACAGGACCGGCGCGTTGACGACCTTCGCCGCCGCCGGGTCCGCCTTCGGGATCTCGACGATCGAGATCTTGTCGTGCGACTGCGGGCCCGTGTTCGCGCAGCGGTAGTTCTGGCCACTCACGTCATAGGACTGGACGTAGATGATCAGGCGGCTGGCCTCGGGCAGCACCGTGTGGGTGTGCGAGCCGCAGTCGGTCTGCACGCTCTTGACGTGCACCGGCTCCATCGGATCGCTCACGTCGAAGACCTTCAGGCCCTCCCACGTCGTCGGACGCGGTCGGCGTCGAGGTCGCAGCGCTGCTGCAGCGTGTCGTTCGTGCGGCGGGAGTCGGTCGACGTGACCAGGATCCCGTCGTTGACGGTGACGTCGTTCTGCGAGCCGGGGCAGACGATCTGGTTGACGAACTTCGGGTTCGAAGGATCGCGGACGTCCCAGATCGTGACGCCCTCGTAGTTGCCTTGATACGCGTAGCCGTCCTCGAACGCGAGGTCCGAGTTGAACGCCGCGTACGGGGCGAACGGGCCCTGCTTGGAGCGTGAGGCGAGGTGCCGCAGGCCGGCGGTCGCCTTCTGGTTGGACTTCGTCAGCTTGGCGTCGGAGTCGTCGTAGCGGCTCGTCACGGACTTGCTGAGGCAGACGGACTCCTCGGCGCCCTGCCAGGACAGATACGGCGAGTAGCCGCCGTCGGTGGAGGACCACGCCGCTGTCTTGGCGCACTCCTCGGGATGGCCCGTCGCGGACGGGACGCCGAAGGCCAGTACGGCCACGGCTACGAGACCGGCGAAACCGGCCCGAATTCTCTTGAGCATGGGTGACTGCTCCCCTGTCGAGCGCCCCCTCCCCAGGTGGGCGCATGTTGCCTTCATCTAATCAAAGCCTCATCGAGTAACGCCGTGCGGGGGCCTGGGTACGGGGAGGAGTGCCGCCACGCCCGCATCTGGCGCTCCCGACCCCCGGGAGCAGGCGCGCCGTCGTGGTCGGCGCGGGCTCGTTCGGGACCGCCGTCGCGGTCCTGCTGGCCCGCGGCGGCTTCCGGACGACGCTGCAGACGCGCACGCGCGACCAGTGCCGGCGGCTCGAGGCCGACCGCGAGAACAAGGCATACCTCCCGGGCGTGGCGCTTCCGCGCGACCTGCGGGTCGAGCCCGCGGCGGAGGGCCTCGCGCGCGCGGACTACGTCTTCCTCGGCGTGCCCTCGCGCGGGCTGGAGGAGGTCATCCAGGGCCTGGGGGCGGCGGGTCTGGGCCGCCGCACGCCCGTGGTCTCGCTCGCCAAGGGCCTCGTCCCGCCCGACGGGATCGCGCCGACGGTGATGCTCTCGGCGGCGCTGGGCTACGGGCGGGTCGCGTGCGTCGGCGGGCCCGCGCACGCCCGCGAGATGGTCACGGAGGGCGCCGGCCTGGTCGCCGCCTCGCTCGACGAGCGCCTCGCGGGCACGATCGCCAACGTCTTCATGCGCGCGGGCGTCGTGTGCGAGCAGTCCAGCGACCCGATCGGCGTGGAGCTCGCGGGCGTGGCCAAGAACGCCGCCGCGCTGGCGGCGGGCGCCACCGAGGCGGTCGGGCTCAACGCGGCGGGCGCCGCCGCGGGGCACATCTTCCAGGAGGTCTGGCGCTACGCCGAGCGCCAGGGCGCGCGGCCGGAGTCGCTGATCGGGCTGGCCGGCACCGGCGACCTGGTCGGCACGGCGCTCGCCCCGCAGAGCCGCAACCGGCGCGCCGGCGAGCTGCTCGGCAAGGGCGTGCCGGCCGCGGAGATCCCGGAGCGGATCGGGCAGGCCGTCGAGGCGCTGGACATGGTCCCGCTGCTGGCCGCCGCGCTGGACCGCGCGGGCGTGGAGGCGCCGGTCACGGACGCGCTGCGGCGGCTGATCGCGGGCGAGCTGCCGCTCGACGGCTGGGTCGCGCAGGTGCGCGCGACGGTGCCGCCGCCGGCCCGCTTCGGGCCTCGCGGCGCATCGCGGCGGGCCTGGGAGCAGGCCCGCGCATGGGTCCGCCGCCGCTCGTCGCGGCGGCGGAGCGCACGCGGCTAGGAATTCCGCCCGCCCCCTAGCGGGGCAGGGTCCCGCGCTTGATCTGCTTGCCGCCGAGCTGCTTCTTGCGCGGCGGCGTCACGACGGTGCGTCGCTGGTGCGGCATGCGCTGGACGGGCGGACGCCGGCTGGAGGGGTTTCGCTGCAAGGCGACTCCTTCGATTCGCGGTGAGATCGGCGGGCTCGACGCCTGCGCGGCGGAGCGTGCGGTGGTCTCTCGATCGGGCGAATCAGCTGAACATGCCGGAGACCGTACCCGGCGCGCCCGACCCGGTCGGTACGGGCAGCACCACGGTTCCTAAGAGCACCCACAGAAAGCCTTAAGCGAGCGCTGAGCGGCGGTTCAGGAAGCGTTGGCAGGAGCGCGCTGCAATGCGCGTCATGAGATCACCACGCGCCTCCAACTTCCTCTACCTGGTCATGGGCGCGCTCTCGGTCGCCATCGTCGCCACCGTGCTCGTCGCGAGTGGCGCGTTCGACCGCACGAACGCCGGCGCCCAGTCCACCGCCACACCCGCGGCGACGGCCTCCTCGTCGTCCGCCGCCGTCCCCACGGATGTCTCGGACATCTACCGCCGCGTCTCCCCCGGCGTGGTCTACATCGCCTCCACGACCGCCCAGGGCCAGGGCTCCGGCTCGGGCTGGGTCTACGACGCCGACGGCACGATCGTGACCAACGACCACGTCGTCGAGGGCGCCCGCAAGGTCTCCGTGCGCTTCACGGAGAACGGCGACCCGATCGACGCCGAGGTGGTCGGCACCGACCCGTCGAGCGACATCGCCGTCCTGAAGATCGACCCTCCAAGGTCGAGGGCGGCGTCAAGCCGCTGCAGCTCGCCGACGCCGAGCAGCTCGAGCCGGGCCAGCCCGCGATCGCCATCGGCAGCCCGTTCGGCCTGCAGGGCACCGTCACGAGCGGGATCGTGTCCGCGCTCGGGCGCGAGATCCAGGCGCCGAACGGCTTCACGATCTCCGGCGTGATCCAGACCGACGCGGCCATCAACCCGGGCAACTCGGGCGGCCCGCTGCTCGACGACTCCGGGCGCGTGATCGGGATCAACTCCCAGATCGCCACCAACGGCTCCGACGCGAACTCCGGGGTGGGCTTCGCCGTCCCGATCGACACCGTCAAGCAGGTCGTCCCGCAGCTGAAGGCCGACGGCAAGATCGACCGCGCCTGGCTCGGCGTCTCCACCTCCGACGCGGCCCCGCGCGACGGCGCCGTCGTGCAGCAGGTGACCGGCGCCCCGGCCCAGAAGGCCGGTCTGCGGCCCGGCGACGTGATCGTCGACCTCGGCGACCGGAGCATCGCGACCGCGTCGGATCTCGGCCAGGCCGTGAACTCGCACAAGCCCGGCGATACCGTGAAGGTGCAAGTGCAGCGCAACGGGAGCCGCGAGACGCTGAACGTCACACTCGGCACCCGCCCCGACGAAGCACAACAGGGATGATCGGTCCGACCGAGGAGACAGCGGCGTGAGTTCTGACGACAGGCGCCTGCGCGCGCTGGACGACGAGGAGCGACGGGAGCGCAATCCGGCGCGCGAGGCTCACGACGCGCTCGAGACCGCGCTGTTCGAGATCAAGCGCGTGATCGTCGGCCAGGAGTCGATGCTCGAGCGGGTGATCGTGGCGCTGCTGGCCGGCGGCCACGTCCTGCTCGAGGGCGTGCCCGGCCTCGCCAAGACGCTCACCGTCAAGACCGTCTCCGACGTGCTGGGCGGCTCGTTCAAGCGCCTCCAGTTCACCCCCGACCTCGTGCCCGCGGACCTCGTGGGCACGAGGATCTACCGGGCCGACACCGGCGGCTTCGACACCGAGCTCGGGCCCGTGTTCTGCAACTTCCTGCTCGCGGACGAGATCAACCGCGCGCCCGCGAAGGTGCAGTCGGCGCTGCTGGAGGTCATGCAGGAGCGCCAGGTCACGATCGGCCACGAGAGCCACCGCGTGCCCGCGCCCGTTCCTGGTCATGGCGACGCAGAACCCGATCGAGTCCGAGGGCACCTACGCGCTGCCCGAGGCGCAGGTCGACCGCTTCATGTTCAAGCTCGTCGTCGACTACCCCGAGACGCGCGACGAGGTCGCCGTCGTCGAGCGCTCGCTGGACACGCACGCGCGCGTGCGCCAGGTGCTCACGCCGGAGTCGCTGGCCCAGCACCAGCGCGCGGCCGCGCAGTCCTACGTCGACCGGCGCGTGATGGAGTACGCCGTCGCGCTGACGGCGGCCACGCGCGAGGCCGGCGAGCACGGCTGGGTCGAGTTCGGCGCCAGCCCGCGCGGGTCGATCAACCTCATCCACGCGGCGCGCGCGCTCGCGCTCCTGCGCGCGCGCGACTACGTGCTCCCCGTCGACGTGCGCGACCTCGCGCGCGACGTGCTGCGCCACCGCATCGTGCTCACGTACGAGGCGCTCGCGACGGGGGTCGACGCCGACCGCGTGCTCGACGACGTGCTCCGGCGCACGCCGATGCCGCGGATCGAACTGGCCCACGAGGCCTCGCGCGAGCGGACGGCCCGCTAGCCGGGCGGGATGAGCTTCCGCGAGCCACTCCTGCTGGTCGGCCTGGGGCTGCTGCCCCTGGCCGTGCTCGCGTACGTCGCCGCGCAGCGGCGGCGGCGCCGGTTCGCGGTGCGCTACACCAACGTCGACCTGCTCGCCTCGGTCGCGCGCGCGAGCCCGCTGCGCCACCTGCCCGCGCTGCTCGTCCTGCTCGCGTTCGCGGCGCTGCTCGTCGCGCTCGCGCGCCCCGAGCGCACGGTCGCGGCCAAGCGCGAGGAGGCGACGGTGATCATGGTCACCGACACGTCGGGCTCGATGCTGGCCAAGGACGTGCGCCCGGACCGGCTGACCGCCGCGCGAGAGGCGGCGCGGACGCTCGCGCGCCAGGTGCCCGAGGACTTCCGGATCGGCCTGATCAAGTTCGGCTCGCAGGCCGAGCAGGTCGTCGATCCGACGACCGACCGCGCGCGCCTGATGCTCGCGCTGCGCCAGCTCTCGGTGCAGGGCGCCACCGCGATGGGCGACGGCCTGAAGCTCGGGCTCGAGGCGGCGCTGACCCCGGTCCCGGACGGGCTCGGCGGCACGCGCAAGCTGCCGACCGCGATCGTGTTGCTCTCCGACGGCGCCAGCACCCGCGGCGAGGACCCGATCGACATCGCCCAGCAGGCCAAGAAGGCCAAGATCCGCATCTACACGGTCGCGCTCGGCACGCCGAACGGCACGCTCGAGACGACGCGGCCCGACGGCTCGACGCGCACGGAGAAGGTGCCGCCGGACACGCTGACGCTGCAGGACATCGCGCGCGACACCGGCGGGCGCTACTTCAACGCGCCCGACGCCGACCAGCTCGAGGCGGTCTACTCCGGCCTCGCGACGCGCTTCGCGACGGTGCACGAGAAGCAGGAGATGACCTCGGTGTTCGCCGGCGGCGGGCTCGTGCTGCTGCTCGGCGGCCTGGCGTTCTCGCTGCTGCGCGGGGGGCGGCTGCCGTGAGCCCGCGCCTGCGCCTGGTCCCGCCGCCGCCGGACCGCTCGCCCGACCGCCCGGGGCCGGGCCCCGTCCCGCCGCAGGTGCTGCGCTCGCTCGACCTCGCGGTCATGCGCCGCGTCGAGAGCCTGATCCCCGGCGAGCACATGACGCCGCAGGTCGGCGGCGGCACCGACCTGATGACGATCCGGCCCTACCGGCCCGGGGACGACGTCCGCTACATCGACTGGAACGTGACCGCGCGGATGCACGAGCCGCACGTCCGCGTGCACGTGGGCGAGCGCGCGCTGACGTGCTGGCTGCTGCTGGACGTGTCGCCCTCGATGACCTTCGGCACCGCCGACCGCCGCAAGGCCGACGTCGCGGAGGGCGTCGCGCTGGCGGTCGGGCACGTCGCGACCCGGCGCGGCAACCGCCTCGGCGTGCTCGCCTTCGGCGGCGGCGAGCCGCGCGTGCTCAAGCCGCGCCAGGGCCGGTTGGGCCTGCTGGGGCTGCTGGGCGAGCTGCGGCGCGAGCCCGAGGGCGACGGCGCGGGCGGCACGTCGATCGGCGGCGCCGTCACCCAGGCCGCCGCGCTGGCGCGCAACCGCGGGCTCGTCGTGGTCGTCTCGGACTTCCGTGGCGCGGCCGACTGGGATGGTCCGCTGCGCTCGCTGCGCGGGCGCCACGGCGTGATGGCGGTCGAGATCCGCGACCCGCGCGAGCAGCAGCTCACGCCGATGGGCGACATCTGGGTGATGGATCCCGAGACGGGGCGCCAGGTCGCGGTCAACACCTCGCGCCGCAAGGTCCGCGAGCGCTTCGCGGCCGCTGCCGCCGCCGAGCGCGAGCAGGTCGCCGGCACCCTGCGCGGCGCCGGGGCGGACCACGTCGTGCTCTCCACCGAGGGCGACTGGCTGCGCGAGTTCGCGCACCACCTGCGCCGCAACGAGGCCGCATTGCGGGTGGCCCGATGAGCTTCGGCGAGCCGATCCTGCTCCTCGGCCTCGTGCTCGTCCCGCTCGCCGCGCTCGTCTACAGCGCGATGCAGGCGCGCAAGCGCCGCGAGGCGGCGTCGTTCGCCAACCCCGCGCTGATGCCGAACCTCGTCACGGCGCGGCCGGGGATGCGCCGGCACCTCCCGCCGCTGCTGCTGCTGCTCGCGCTGACCGCGCTGGTGGTCGCGCTCGCCCGCCCGCAGCGGACCGTGGCCGCGCCCGAGCGCGCGGCGACGGTGATGATGGTCACCGACGTCTCCGGCTCGATGAACGCCACCGACGTCGAGCCCAACCGGATCACGGCGGCCGTCAACTCGGCCAAGCGGCTGACCGACGAGCTGCCGGAGACGTTCCGGCTCGGCCTCGTCACGTTCTCGGACTTCGCCGAGCAGCGCGCGGCGCCCTCGACCGACCGCGCCGCGGTGCGCGGCGCGCTGGAGCGGCTCAGCGCCGTCGGCGGCACCGCCATGGGGCTCGGCCTGGAGCGCGGGCTCGAGGCCGCCATGCAGCCCGTCGCCAACGCCGACGGCACCGGCACGCGGCGGCTGCCGGCGGTGCTCGTGCTGCTCTCCGACGGCAAGGACACGCAGGGCGGCGTCGGCCCGACCGAGGTCGCCCAGAAGGCCCGGCAGGCCGGCATCCCGATCTTCGCGATCGCCCTCGGCACGCCGGACGGCGAGGTCGAGGTGCGCGACTCGTTCGGCCTGACCACGCGGATCCAGGTCCCGCCGGACACCGAGACGCTCAAGGAGATCGCGAAGATCAGCCGCGGCCGCTTCTACGAGGCCGCGGACTCCGCCAAGCTCGAGGAGATCTACGCGGGCCTCGGCACGCGGCTGTCCTCCAAGCAGGTCAAGGAGGAGGTCACCGTCGCCTTCGCCGGCGGCGCGCTGCTGCTCGTGCTCCTTGGTAGCGGACTCTCCATGGCCTGGTTCGGCCGCCCCATCTGAGCAGCGCCTAGCATCGACGGTGATGGCCGTCGTGAGGGACATCCAGCCGTGGGACGAGCTTCTGCGCGCGGGGCGCGAGGACGAGCGGCTCGTGATGCAGGCGGCCCAGAACCGGCGGCCGGGCAAGGCCGTCGCGCTGCCCGAGGAGCTGCACCCCGACGTGGCCGGCGCGCTCGCCGCGCGCGGGATCGACCGCCTGTACTCGCATCAGGCGCAGGCGCTGCACGCCGCCTGGGCCGGCCCGACGATCGTCACCACGGGCACGGCGTCGGGCAAGTCGCTGTGCTTCCAGCTCCCGACGCTCGACGTGCTCAGCCGCGACGCCAAGGCGCGCGCGCTGTACCTGTACCCCTCCAAGGCGCTCGCCCAGGACCAGGCGCGGGCGCTGCACGCGTTCGGGATGGACCGGGTGCGCCAGGCGATCTACGACGGCGACACGCCGCGCGAGCAGCGCTCCGCGATCCGCCGGCGCGCCAACGTCGTGCTCACCAACCCCGACATGCTGCACGTCGGGATCCTGCCCAACCACCGCGCGTGGGCCGACTTCTTCTCCAACCTCGCGGTCGTCGTCGTCGACGAGGCGCACGTCTACCGCGGCGTGTTCGGCTCGCACGTCGGCAACGTGCTGCGGCGGCTGCGGCGGGTCGCCGACGCCTACGGCACGGCGCCGCGGTTCGTGCTCGCCAGCGCGACGATCGCCAACCCGGGCGAGCTCGCGGAGCGCCTGACGGGCTTCGACGACTTCACGGTCGTCGACGAGGACGGCTCGCCCGGCAACCACCGCACGATCGCGATGTGGAACCCGCCGATCACCGACGAGAAGCTCGCGATCCGGCGCTCGGCGCTCGCCGAGGCCGCCGACCTGCTGGCCGAGCTCGTCGCCCAGGGCGCGCGCACGATCGTCTTCATGAAGTCGCGCAAGGCGGTCGAGCTGATGGCCAAGTTCGCGACCAATGCGCTCGAGGACATGGGGCAGGGCCACCTCGCGGCGCGGATCGCGCCGTATCGCGCCGGCTATACGCCCCAGCAGCGGCGCGAGATCGAGCACCGGCTCGTGGAGGGCGAGCTGCTCGGCGTCGTCTCCACCGACGCGCTCGAGCTCGGCATCGACATCGGCTCGCTCGACGCCGCGATCTGCGTCACGTTCCCGGGCACGGTCGCCTCGCTGCGCCAGATGTGGGGCCGCGCCGGCCGCCGCGGCCGCGGGCTGGCGGTCTACGTCGCGGGCGAGGACGCGCTCGACCAGTTCTTCTGCCGCCACCCGGACGAGTTCCTCGACCGGCCCGTGGAGGCGGCGATCCTCGACCACGAGAACGAGCAGATCCACGCCGCGCACGTGCTGTGCGCCGCGCACGAGGGCCCGCTGGACGCCGCCGACGACGCCACGCTCGGGCCGAGCTGGCGCCACACGGCCGAGGTGCTCGTCTCCGCCGGCGAGCTGCGCAAGCGCCCGAACGGCACCTACGTGCCGCGCGCGACCGACGGCTTCCCGGCCGCCGACGTCCCGCTGCGCTCCGCGACGCGCGACAGCGTCGCGATCGTCGACACCGGCTCGGGCGAGCTGCTCGGCACCGTCGACCTGACGCGCGCCATGAACACGACGCACGAGGGCGCGATCTACCTGCACGGCGGCCGCGCCTACGAGGTGTCGGCGCTCGACCTCGAGCAGCGCCGCGCGCTCGTGCACCCGTTCTCTGGCGACTGGTACACGCAGCCCAAGCGCGAGACCGACACCCACATCGAGCGGCTGCTCGACCGCCGCGAGACGATGGGCGTGACGCTCTCGTTCGGGACCGTCGTCGTCACCGAGCAGGTGCTCGCCTACCAGCGCAAGCGCCTGTCCGACCACGAGGCGATCGACCTCGTCGCGCTCGACCTGCCGCAGACCTCGTTCGTCACGCAGGCGCTCTGGTACGAGCTCGGGCCGCAGACGGTCTCACCCGAGCTGCCGCTGATGGAGCTGCTCGGAGCGCTGCACGCGGCCGAGCACTCGCAGATCGCCGTGCTGCCGCTGCTGGCGATGTGCGACCGCTGGGACATCGGCGGCCTCTCGACCAACCTGCACCCGCAGACGGGCGGCCCGACGATCTTCATCTACGACGGCCACCCGGGCGGGATCGGCATCACCCGCCGCGGCTATCTCGCCTTCGAGGCGCTCGTCGACGACGCCCACCGGCTCGTGAGCGAGTGCCCGTGCGAGAAGGGCTGCCCGTCGTGCGTGCAGTCGCCGAAGTGCGGCAACCTCAACGAGCCGCTGGCCAAGCTCGGCTCGGCCCAGCTGATGGGCCGGATGCTGGCCGGCCTAGGCCGCGCCGGCCCAGGCCAGCAGGTCGGGCAGCGGGTCGATCGGGTGCGAGTCGGCCGACGCGTACCAGCCGCCGGGCCAGATCTCGAAGTGCAGGTGGGCGCCCTGGGAGTCGCCGGTGTTGCCGACGCTCGCGAGCCGTTGCCCGGCGGCCACGCGCTGGCCCTTCTCGACCACCGTCGAGCCGGCCTGGAAGTGCATGAACGCGTAGTCGCGGCCGTCGTCGCCGCGGATCACGACGTAGTAGCCGGCGCCGCCCGCCTGGTAGGCGCGCCAGTGCACGATCCCGGCCACGGGCGTGACGACCGGCGTGCCCTCGGCCGCGATGATGTCCTGGCCCTGGTGCGTGTGGCCCGTGCGGCCGGCGCCGAAGCGCGCGCCCTCGCCGCCGAACGAGTAGGCGCCCTGCACGGGGAAGACGGCGCTGACCGGCGCTGAAGCCGGCGGTGGGGGCGGAGGCGGCGGCGGAGCGGGGGCCGTGAGCTCGAGCGTCAGCCGCCCCGAGGCGCGCGCCGTGCGCCGCAGCTTCGCGCCGCCCGGGCCGGTCGCGTGCAGCCGCGCCGTGTAGCGGCCCGCGGCCAGCTTGGGCGTCCAGGTGCGCACGGAGCGCCGGCCCGCGCGGCGGGTGCCGAGCGCGACGGCGACGGCCTTGCCCCCGCCCTCGGGCCTGAGCACGACGCGCGCCGTCACGCGCCGCACGCGGCCGTCGACCCGCCAGGCGAAGCGCAGCGGCTTGCCGAGCTCTACCGTTCCGGGCGTGACCGTGAAGATCGTCGCGCGCAGGCGCGGCGAGGCGGTCTTGGCCCGCTTCGGCGCGGGCTGCTCGAACACGTGACCGCCGCCCGTGTCGGGCGCGGCGGCGCCGCCGCTCTGGGCGAGGGCGGAGGACGGGACGGCGGCGAGCAGGACACCGGCCGCCAGTGGGACGAGCCGGAAGGGCATTCACGAGCACCCTCGGTGCCTGGGCGCGCGTTCGCCAGTCCTGGGCGGAATCCTGCGCGGTGCGGAGGAGGCTTCTTAAGCGCCTGAGCGCGGATGACGCGCAGCGGCGGGCGGTCGAGCATGGCCTCGGCGGCCTGCTCGGCCTCCGCGGCGGCGCGCTCGCGCAGCAGCCGGCCGAGGTCGGCGGCGGGCAGCGGGCGCGAGACGTAGAAGCCCTGGGCGAGGTCGCACCCGTGATCCTTGAGGGACATCCAGGACTGATGGCTCTCGACGCCCTCGGCGACGACGCGCAGCCCGAGGTTGTGCGCGAGGTCGATCGTGGAGCGCACGATCGCCGCGTCGGACGCGTCGATCGCCATGTCCATCACGAACGACTTGTCGATCTTGATCACGTCGACCGGCAGGCGCTTGAGGTTCGCCAGCGACGAGTAGCCCGTGCCGAAGTCGTCGACCGACAGCGTCAGGCCGATCCGGCTGAGGCGCTCGAGCACGGCCTGCGCGCGGCCCGGGTCGAGCATCAGCATGCTCTCGGTGATCTCGAGCTCCAGCAGCCGTGCGTCGACGTCGTGCTTGGCCAGCAGGCGCGGGATCTCGACCGCGAGCTGCGTGTCGAGGAACGAGCGGGCGGAGAGGTTGACGGCGACGCTGAGCTCGCGGCCCTCGTCCTTCCACTCGCGCACCTGCGCGAGGGCGGAGTCGAGCACGTAGGAGGTCAGCGGGGCGATCAGGCCGGTCTGCTCGGCGATCGGGACGAACTCGGTCGGCCCGACGAGCCCGAGGCGCGGGTGCTCCCAGCGCGCGAGCGCCTCGACGCCGACGACCGTGCCCGACTCGAGCTCGGCCTTCGGCTGGAAGAAGAGGACGATCTCGCCGTTCTGGATCGCCTGGCGCAGGCCGCCGGCGAGCGACAGGCGGCGGGGGCTGAAGCGGTCGAGGCGCGGCTCGAACATCGCGTGCCCGCCGCCGCCCTCCTTCGCGGAGTACATCGCGATGTCGGCGCGCTGGATCAGCGTCTCCACGCCCGTGCCGTGCGCGGGGTGGCAGGCGAGGCCGATGCTGGCGTCGACCTCGAGCGTGAGGCCCTCGATCGAGAACGGCTCGCGCAGGCCGGCGAGCAGCTGGCGCGCGACGACGTTGGCGTCGCCGGGGCGGCGCAGGGCGGGCAGCAGCACGCCGAACTCGTCGCCGCCGAGGCGCGCGACCGTGTCGCGATCGCCGAGCGACATCTGGAGGCGGTGCGCGACCTCCTCCAACAGGCGGTCGCCCGCGTGGTGGCCGAGCGTGTCGTTGATCTCCTTGAAGTGATCGAGGTCGATCAGCATCACGGCGGAGGTCACGTCCGCGCGGCGGCCGGCGGTGATCGCCTGCTCGATGCGGTCGCGGAAGAGCGTGCGGTTGGGCAGGCCGGTGAGCGCGTCGTGCAGCGACTGGTGCTCCTTGGCGATCGCCGCGCGCCCGCCGCGGTGGACGGCGAGGAACGGCAGCAGCAGCAGCAGGAGCGCCGGCAGGCTGAACTCGGCCGCCAGCACCACGACGGGAGACAGACCGAGCAGCAGGCCCGCGGTGGAGGCCTGGAAGAAGAGGTCGTTGGCCAGGTAGCGGCCGAGCTTGATGACGCCCTGGGCGAGCGCGACGACCGTCGAGACGAGCGCGCTGTTGACCGTGAAGAAGATCGCCGCGACGCCGAGGATCGGGATCAGGTCCTCAGGCCCGAACGGCAGCGGGCCGGCCGTCTCGGGGACGTCCGTGAACATCAGCAGCAGCGAGGCGGCGCTGACCGAGATCGAGTACTGCGCCGCGTTGAAGGCGATCTTCTTGACCGGCTTGCGGTTGATCGTGTCGGCCAGGACGCTCGCCGTGAGCAGGCCCGCCATGGCGACGGCGGGGCCGCCGGCCAGCATCAGCGCGAGCGCGAAGCAGGTGGAGGTGGTGACCTCGCCCTCGGACCCGCGCGTGTGGACCTTCAGCGGGACGAGCTCCCCCACGAGCGCGCAGAGGGCGAAGAGGGCCAGCTCCGGATCGAGGAACTGGTCGAGGGTGTGGAATCCCGTGCCGAGGACGAGCACCGCGCAAGCGGCACCCGTTGCGACCACCATCGTCACGTAGAGGTCGAGTGGGTGGAATCGGCGGGCCACGGATCCGGGGTCAGTCGAGGGGGTGGGAAGCGAGGGTGCCCTGCCCCGACAACCGCACATGTGCGGCGGTCGCGGACACCCTCGTGCCTACCACTTGCGGCCGTTCCTTGCGTTCATGCGATTTCCTCCGAGCTAGTTGAAGTGGTTGTCTGATCGCGCGGAAGCGATCAGTTCCACTTCATCCCAGCGCCGAGACCCTGCAGGAACACTGCGACGACGCTCGCGGTGAACGCCATCCGGTAAAGGCGCAGCTTCATGACTGACCTCCTTGTCTCTGGCTCCCCCTTCAGGAGCCGGGCAAGAGGCTTTTCGGCGGGCTGTAGGCCCGAGTTGAGCAATTGGACATTTGTTGGAGTCGACTCACGCGCGCCCGCGCCGATGAAGGTCGTGCAGATGATCCTGGGAATCGCCTACCTGCTCTGCCTGCTCTCGGTCCCGCTCGCACGCGGGCGCCTGTCCGCGCTCGCGGACGTGGAGCTGCGCAAGGCATGGCTCGCCGGCGCGGCGATCGCGATCCAGATCGGGATCGTCTCGCTCTTCCCGGGCGACCTCGGGCCGCTCGGGGAGCCGCTGCACGTCCTCTCCTACCTGCTGCTCGGCGCGTTCGCCTGGGTCAACCGCCGCATCGCCGGGCTGCCGATCGTGGCGCTCGGCGGGCTGCTCAACTTCGTCTGCATCACCGTCAACGGCGGCGTGATGCCGGCCGATCCCGACGCGCTCGAGGCGATCGGCCGCTCGCCGAGCTCGGACGAGTTCATCAACTCGACCGCGCTGGCGAACCCGAAGCTCGCCTTCCTCGGCGACATCATCCCGACGCCGGCCTCCTGGCCCGTCTCCAACGTCTACTCCGTCGGCGACCTGCTGATCCTCACCGGGGCGTTCGTGCTGCTGCACGTCGCCTGCGGCTCGCGGCTCGTCCCGCGACGCTTCCGGCGCGAGCCGGTGCCGGCGGTGGCCTAGCGTGATGCGCGCGGCCCTGGCCGACGCCTCGAGCCGGCGCTTCTTCGCCGCTCACGCGCAGTCGTGCCTGGGCTCCGGCCTCGCCTACGTGGCGCTGCCGCTGCTGGCCTACGACCGCTTCGGCTCCGCGTGGGCCGTCGTCGCGGTGCTGCTGCCGGACCTGCTGCCGGCGGTCGTGCTCGGCCCGGTGATCGGCGCGCTCGTCGATCGCTGGGGCTGGCGGCCTTGCGCGCTGCTCGGCGACGCGATCCGCTGCCTTGCGTTCCTGCTGCTGCTGTTCGGCGACAGCATGGGGCTGATGATCGCCGGCGCCGCGCTGGCCGGGGTCGGCACCGCCCTGTTCGGGCCGGCCGCGCTGGCCGGCCTGCCGCAGCTCGCCCCCGGCGACCGGCGCCCGGCGGCGATGGGCCTCTTCGGCGCGCTCGACGACCTCGGGCTCACGCTCGGCCCCGCCCTCGCCGCCCTGCTGCTGTTCGTGCTGCCGACGGACGGCCTGCTCGCGCTCAACGCCGTCTCGTTCGCGGTCAGCGGGCTGCTGATCGCCGGCATCCGCCCCTCGCGCACCGCAGCCGAGGCGCAGGCCGAGCGCGGACCGTCGGTCTGGGCGGAGGCGCGCGCCGGCGTCCGCGAGCTGGCCGGCCGCCCCGAGGTGCGCGCGCTGCTGGGCTCATCCACCGCCGCGGTGATCTGCATCGGCATGACCAACGTCGGCGAGGTGATCCTCGCGCGCGAGGTCCTCGGCACCGGCGGCTCCGGCCTCGCCGTGCTCATGACCGCGGGCGGCGTGGGCACGGTCGCGGGCTCGCTGGCGGCGCGCTTCAAGGTCGCCTGGGAGTGGCGCCGCGCCTACCAGGTCGGCCTCGGCTGCATGGCCTTCGACCTGCTCGCCTGCGCCACGCTGCCGAGCTTCTGGCTGCTCGTGCCCGTGTTCGTGATCGGCGGATTCGGCAACGGCTTCGCGCTCGTCCACGACCGACTGCTGCTCTCCCACGCGGCACCCGAGTCGATGCACGGCCGCCTCTTCGCGCTCCAGAAGGCCTGCACCTCGCTCGGCTTCGCGGTCTCCTTCCTCAGCGCGGGCGCGATGATCGCCTTCGGCGGCGTCCAGATCGCCTTCCTCATCGCGGGCATCGGCCTGCTCTGCGTGATCGTGGCGGTCTCCCCACGCCTCCGCGCAGCATGGCCCACGCCGGTCCCCCCGGCACCCTCGCCCGCCTGATCCCGTGTCGCTAGCCTTCTGGGCCGCGGCGAGATAGCTCAGTTGGTAGAGCACACGACTGAAAATCGTGGTGTCCCCGGTTCGAGTCCGGGTCTCGCCACTTGCGAACCGCCTGCTAGCAGGCGGTTCTCGCGTCTTTGGGCCCGATGCGCGCGGACGCCGGCGAGTCGGTGTTCGAGGCGAGTGCCTAGTGCGGTCCTGCTGTCGCGCGCTGGTGCTTGCCGGATCGGAGCTAGCGCGTGCCGGATCGTCTCCTGATGCGGGCGAAGATCCCGACGAACGGAAGCAGGATGACGACGCCGATGACTGCGCCGATGATGCCTCCGAAGTCGAAGACGTCGGCGTCGCCGATGCCGAGGCCCACGGTGAAGATGAGGTAGCCCAGCAGGGCGCCGGCAAGACCGAGCAGGAGCGAGAACAACCACGACTTCGGGCCATGGAGCTCGCTCCACATGTCGGGAACGAGCAGGCGCCCGAGGATCCCTGCGGCGAGTCCGGTCAACAGCGCGCCGATCATGGCTGACTCTCCCTGTGTTCGGTCACGCCGCAGCCCCTCGCACACCAAGGCGTATCCGGAGTATCGGACGTCAACTCCCTATTCGCGGGCCATCATGGCGACGGCCTCGCGCTCCAGATCGACGTAAGGCTCGCCGCTGACGTCGATGGCGACGCGGTGGATGGTGCCGCCGGTGAACGCGAAGGGGGACGTGCCGGCATAGTCCTGCGTGACCGGGTCGGCGCTGTCGCGTCCGACGCACAGCCCGTCACCTGCGAGCGAGAACTTGCCGGGCTGCGTCTTGATTCGGCCTTCGCCGACCTTGACGTCGCCGTGGTAGAGCGACAGCGTGCCGATCGCCACGCCGGGCGGATCTTCGCCGTCCTTCTCGAAGGCGGCGGACAGGATCAGGTCCTCTCCGGCCGGCAGCTCCTGGTCGGCGACGATCTTCTGCTCGTCGCTGCCGACGAAGCTGTAGACGTAGTGGAGGCGGTTGTCCTTGACGTAGAGGGCATGGCCGCCGAAGCGGGCGCCGTGCGCGAACAGCACGCCGCTGGCACCGCTGGCTCCGTTGGACCCGCGTTCGGGGATCTCGACGAGCGCGCCGATGGTGTAGGAGCGGTTGCGGATGTTGGCCGTCTGGGACTCGGGGACGTCGGCGACGCCGGGGTAGTAGACGTAGCGGTCGCGCGGCGGTGTGAGGACCGGGCGCGGCGTGAGGATTATCTCGAGGGGCGAGCGGTCGTCGAGCGGGAACGCGCCGTTGGCACCGGCTTCGGCGTACCAGAGGTTGATCATCTCCCGCAGGCGCTCGGGCTCCTGATCGGCGAGATCATGGCTCTCCGAGCGGTCGACGTCGGTGTGGTAGAGCTCCCAGGTGTCCTTTCCGAAGTTGCTCCACCCGCTGATCGTCGGGTGGCTCGTGACGGCCGTGTAGCCGTCGTGCCAGATGCTGCGTGAGCCGAGCATCGAGTAGAACTGCGTCTCGCGCGCGCTCGGCAGCGGCGCGTTGTCGAAGCTGTAGCGCATGCTGACGCCGTCGAAGTGGCTCTGGACGTGGCCGCCGATCGTCTCGGGCGGTTCGACGCCGAGCGCATCGAGCACCGTCGGGACCAGGTCGATCGCGTGGTGGTACTGCTCGCGAATCTCGCCCTTGGCCTCGATGCCGTTCGGCCAGGAGATGATGCACGGGTCAGAGGTCCCGCCGGCGTACTCGTAGCGCTTCCACATCTTGAACGGCGTGTTGAACGCCATCGCCCAGCCGTTGGGGTAGTGGCCGTAGGTCCTGGGCCCGCCCAGCTCGTCGAGCATCGCCATGTTCTCGTCGATGTCGTCGGGGATCCCGTTGAAGAACTTGTTCTCGTTGACCGACCCGTTCGGGCCGCCCTCGCCGCTGGCGCCGTTGTCGGACACCACGATCACCATCGTGTTCTCGCGCTGGCCGGTCTGCTCCAGGTAGTCGAGCAGTCGCCCGATCTGCGCATCGGCGTGGGCGAGGAAGCCGGCGTAGACCTCCGCCATGCGGCTGAACAGTCGCTGCTCCTCGGCAGACAGGGAGACCCACGGGCGCGTGTAGTCCAATGCCGGGAACGGCTCGGCGTTGGGCCCGGTCCGGTTCTCCGGCGTGCCGATCGGGTTGATCGGCGGCAGCTCGGTGTCGGGCGGGACGATCCCCATCTCCTTCTGACGCGCGAGCGTCTGCTCGCGCAGCGCCTCGTAACCCATGTCGAAGCGGCCCTTGAACTTGTCGATCCACTCCTTCGGCGCGTGATGCGGGGCATGGCAGGCACCCGGCGCGTAGTACAGGAAGAACGGCTTCTCGGGCGCGAGCACGTTTGCGTCCTTGATGAACTCCAGCGCCTTGTCGGTGATGTCCTCGCCGAAGTGGTAGCCCTCCTCCGGCGTGCGCGGCGGCTCGACGGGGTGGCTGTCGTACATCAGCTCCGGGTACCACTGGTTGGTCTCGGCGCCCAGGAACCCGTAGAAGCGCTCGAAGCCCCGGCCGGTGGGCCAGTTGCGCCGCGTGGAGGCGAGGTTCATCTCGGCCTCGGGGCACAGGTGCCACTTGCCGACCATGTACGTGTTCCAGCCACGCTCGCCGAGGATCTGCTGGAGCTGGCCGTTCTCGGGTGGGATCACCCCGCTGGCGTTGGGGAACCCGCTCGCCGCCTCGGTGATGCACGCCATGCTGTTGCGCGTGTGATTGCGGCCCGTCAGCAGACAGGCCCGGGTCGGCGAGCACAGCGCGGTCGTATGCCACTGCGTGTACCGCAGCCCATCGCCGGCGATCCGGTCGATGTTCGGCGTCTCTATCGGCCCGCCGTAGCAGCTCATGGCCGAGAACCCGACGTCATCGAGCACCACATAGATCACGCTCGCCGCATCCTTGGGAGCCGTCGGCGGCTCGAACGGCGACCAGTCCGGCACCGAATCACGAATGTCGACGTTGATCTTGCCCTTGAATGGCTTGCTCATCGGTTCGGGCTCCTCGCGGGCCGGCGCGTACCTGACGCCGCGATCGTTCCAACGGACTCGACGGCTGCCAATGAAGCACGCATGCGTGTCGGCAGGGGTGTGGCTGGTGGGAGGGACGCTTCGGGCCACGACTGAAGATCGTGGTGTCCCCGGTTCGAGTCCGGGTCTCGCCATCTGCGGACCGCCGGAGGACCCGGGGCGCGCTCGCGCGCCCCGATCCGGACGAGATCAGTCGAGCGACCGCGTCGTGACGTAGTGGTCTGCGCCGCCGTCACCCCCGGGACGGGTCGGGCCGAAGTAGAGCGTCCTCCCGTCCCACGAGAGCGACGGCCGGGTCTCGGCGCGGTGGAGCTGTTGACCGCGGGGCCGAGGTTGAAGGGCTGCGACCACGGGTGCGATGCGCTGGAGCGGGTCGCCGCGTAGATGTCGGCCATGCCGAGCGTGCCGGGGCGGTTCGAGAAGAAGAAGATCTCCTGTGAATCGCGCCGGAGGTTGGGCTGGCCGTCCTCGAACGCGCTGTTGGCTCCCGGCACGAGCTGCGGGGCCCGGTACACGCCGCCCCGGCGCTCGCTCACGTACAGGTCGCTGTCCCCGACGGCCGCCCCCGCGGGCTCGGGCGCGAAGCCGCCGGGCCGAGCGCTCGAGAAGTAGAGGACCTTCCCGTTGCCCGGCTCGGGGATCGGGAACGGGCCGGCCTCGTCGGCCGCGCTGTTGCGCGTCTTCGCGGACCCCGGCGCGCGGCTCGCGGACGTCGAGCGCGGCGAGCTCGACGTCACCGAGCTGGCGGACGCCTTCGGCTCCAACGTCCCACCGAACGAGATCGAGGCGCTGTTCGCGCGCCACCCGGATCGGTTGTACGCGACGGCGAGCCCCTCGCTGTTCTACGCCTGGATGAACGTGCACGAGCCGCCGTTCGACGACGTGCGCGTGCGACAGGCTCTCAACTACGCCGTCGACCGAGAGCTGATCGCCGAGCTCGAGGGAGGCGACCCGCTCGCATCGCCCGCCTGCCACTTCGTCGCGCCCGGGCATCCGGGCTACGCGCCGGAGTGCCGTTACACGCGAAGCCCCCGCCGCGGCATCTGGAGCAGTCCCGACATCGAGCGCGCGCTCGCGCTGGTCGAGCGGTCCCGGACGGCGGGACAGGCGGTGACCGTGTCCGTGCCGGACGACAAGGCGCGCGTCGGCCGCTACCTCACCCGCGTCCTCGAGCGCCTCGGGTATCGGAGCAGGCTGCGTGTCCGTGGCGACTACGGCCGCTACCACAGCTATGCCGCCGACTCGGACAACCGCGCGCAGATCGGGACGGACGGCGGGCCGCGGACTTCCCGTCGCCGACCGACTTCACAACGCCGTTCGTCTGCTCCAACTACCGGCCGAGAAGCTCCGATAGCACCAACCTGTCCCAGCACTGCGACGCGCGGTTCGAGGGCCTCATCGAAGCCGCATCGGACGCGCGCGGCGCCGACGCCGACGAGCTCTGGCATGCCACCTACCGGCGCCTCGCGCGCTCGGCGCCGGCCGCGCCGCTGCTGAACCGTCGCGGTGCGGTGTTCGTCTCCGAGCGGGTCGCCAACTATCAGCACCACCCGCTGTTCGGCGTGCTCCTCGACCAGCTCTGGCTCCGCTGATCGGCGCGAGCGCTCTATCACGGGCTTCGACCGGCGTAGGGTGCGCGCCATGGGCGCCCACCCGTTCCGGCAGGTCGACGTGTTCACCACCGAGCCCTACCGGGGCAACCCGGTCGCCGTGGTGCTGGCCGGCGGGGACGCGCTGAGCACCGAGGAGATGCTTCGCATCGCGCGCTGGACGAACCTGTCCGAGACGACGTTCGTGCTCGAGCCCACAGACCCGGGCGCGGACTATCGCGTGCGGATCTTCACGCCGGTGCTCGAGCTGCCGTTCGCCGGGCACCCGACGCTCGGCACGTGCCGCGCGTGGCTCGAGCACGGCGGCACGCCGCGCAGTAACGGTGTGGTCGTGCAGGAGTGCGGGGCCGGGCTGGTCAGGGTCCGCGACGACGGCGAGCGGCTGGCCTTCGCCGCGCCGCCGATCGCTCGTTACGAGCCCGCCGAGGAGGACACCGTCGCCCAGATCGCGGGCGCGCTCGGCATCGCCCGTGACGAGATCGTCGCCGCGCAGTGGGTCGACAACGGCCCGGGCTGGGTCGCGGCGCTGCTGCGCGACGCCGATGCGGTGCTGGCGCTCCACCCCGGCCACACGGAGCTGGACATCGGCGTCGCCGGCCCGCACCCCGACCGAGCGGAGTGTGCCTTCGAGGTGCGCGCGTGGTTCCCGAAGGACGGGACGCTGGTGGAGGACCCGGTGACCGGCAGCCTCAACGCGTCGCTGGCGCAGTGGCTGCTGGACAGCGGAAGGGCGAGCGTCCCCTACGTCGCCGCGCAGGGGACGGCGATGGGCCGGGCAGGTCGCGTCCACATCGACCGCGACGCCGACGGGACGATCTGGGTCGGCGGCGGCACGGTGACGTGCGTCGAGGGGACGATCACGCTCCAGCTCTGACCACCGTCCTTGACGTAGGTGCTCCGCCCTGTAGAAACCTGGGTGGGGAAAATCACCTACGGGAGGGGTGTCATGAAGTTCAGAACGCGCTTCGCGGCCTCGGTCGCGGCTGCGAGCATGGTCCTTCTGCTGCCGGCTGCAGCGCACGCGCAGCAGGTCACGGGCCTCGAGGTACGCCAGGACGACGGTTTCGCCACGCTCAGCTGGGACCCTGTGGCGGGGGCGACGGAGTATCAGATCGAGCGCGCGCCGGCCGGAGCCGCCGGCGTCGTGGTGGGCGTCTGGCGGCCGAACCGCCAGATCAACCAGCAGGCGCCCGCGTTCGCCGACGCCGGGTTCAACCCGGGTGACGAGCTGCAGTGGCGCGTCCGCGCCGTCGTGAGCGCGACGCCGCAGCCGTACTCCGCGCCGGTGAGCGGCAAGACGAACCCGGAGTTCGGCGACCCCGCCACGCCGGGCGAGAACCTCCGCACGCAGTGGGAGGAGACGAACGCGGCGTCGTTCACGAGCGACGTGAACGAGTACGCCTACACGAAGGCCCTCGACGCGGCCAGCGACCGGGTGCGGGTCGTCGAGATCGGGCGCACCGTGCTCGGGCGGCCGATCAACATGTTCATCATCGGCCACCCGGCGCCGAAGCCGACCCGCCAGGCGGTCGCGGGCAACCCGGCCGCGCTGCTCAACTGCAACGTGCACGGCAACGAGCCGTCCTCGCGCGAGGGGTGCCTGATCATCGCGCGCGAGCTCGCATTCTCGAACGATGCGCGCACGCTCGACCTGCTGCGCAACATGAACGTGCTGATCGTCCCGGCGATCAACGGCGACGGCCGCGCGGCCAACACGCGCGGCAACTCGACGGGGCAGGACCTCAACCGCGACCACTCGCTGCTCCGCCAGCCCGAGACGTTCTCGCTGGCCGCGATGGTGCGCGACTACTCGCCGGAGATCGCCTACGACGGGCACGAGTTCGGCAACAACCAGGCCGGCGACCTGCCGACCCTGTGGCCGCGCCACCTCAACGTCGCGGAGTCGATCATGGGCCAGTCGAAGAGCCTGGTCGAGGACTGGCTGTACGTGAACGGGTCCGAGGACGGCTGGTGGTATTGCCCGTACGGGTGCCAGGGCGGCGGCGCGGTCGGCCTCAGCCAGGAGACGATCCTGCGCAACACGATGGGGCTCAAGAACACGGTCAGCATGCTGCTGGAGGCGCGCAGCTCAGGCGGCCAGACGCGGCCCAACGAGGCGATCCAGGCGAACAACCGCCGGCGCAAGACGTACTCGGCGATGTACACGATGGAGCGGATGCTCGACTACTACCGGGGGACCCGGCCCGAGATCGTGCGCTCGATCAAGGACTCGGTCGCGTTCCAGAAGAGCAACACGGGCCGGATCGTGTTCCGCGGCAGCTACGACGTCCCGGCGTTCCCGGCGCCGCACCCGGGCGAGGCCCCGCCGCCGGACGAGCCGGCGGACGGCATCCTGGACCCGCCGCCGTGCGGCTATCTGCTGACCGAGGAGCAGCTCCGCTCGCAGCAGGACGGGAGCCGCTCGGCGGGCGACCGCCTGGAGGCCCACGGAATCAAGATCCAGCGGCGCGGGCGCGACCACTGGTTCGTGCCGATGAAGCAGGAGCTGCGGGGCCTGATCCCGCTGCTGCTCGACGGCGAGGCGGCCGAGCCGATGGTCGCCGGCCAGCGCGTGGCCTGCTAGCCGAGATCCCGCTCGCCGGCGTCACGCCCCGCGTGGCGCCGGCGGGCTTCGGCCTAGCGGCCTTGACAAGTTTTGTCCTAGCCAGCTAGGTTGCTTTCATGGTGCCCGGGTCGCGCGGAGAGGACGACGCCGTGATCCGGCTGCGGCTGGCGCCCGCCGATGCCCGCTACGCGCGCGGGCTCGCGGCAGGGTCGAAGGCGATGGAGATCTTCGCCGACCTCGAGACGGAGCTCGCGCTGCGCGAGGGCGGCGACGAGGGCCTGTGCGTGGGCTACGACATGGTCGAGTTCCTCGCGCCGCTGCGCAGCGGGGACTTCGTCGAGGGCCGGGCGCGGGTCGTCGAGCGGGGCCGGACGAGCCGCCGGATCACGGCGGAGATCTACAAGGTCCTCGAGGTCGACGACGACGGGATCCTGATCCCCTCCGACGGGCCGGTCCTGGCCGCGCGCGCGAGCGTGACGATCGTGGTCGGCCGCACGCCCCGCCCCGAAGGCCGCTGAGCGTGCCGGCGACGCTCGTCGACTGGATCGGCGCCGTCGCGCGAGCGCAGGCGCGCCGTCCGGCGGTCTACGGGGACGGCATCGCCTGGACCTACGAGGAGCTCTGGGCGCGCGCCGGCGGCATCGCCCGCCACCTGCTCAGCGACCGCGGCGTGCGGCCCGGCGACCGCGTCGGCCTCGTCGGGGCCAACGAGCCCGCCTATCTCGCCGCGTACCTCGGGGTGCTGCGCGCCGGATGCATCGCCGTGCCGCTGAACGCGATGCTCGACGTCGCGGAGATGCGCGAGCAGCTCGCGCACGTCGAAGCGGCGGGCACGATCGTCGGAGACGTGGATCCGGCGACCCGCGAAGGGCTCGCCGGCTGGCCCTTGCCCGACCTCCGGCCGCACGGCACGGGCGCGCTGCCGCAGCCGGCGCCCGGCGACCCCGCGTGCATCTTCCTGACGAGCGGGAGCACCGGCAGGCCGAAGGGGGTCGTCCACACGCAGGGCTCGCTGCTGCACATGGCGCTCCAGCTCGCCTCCACGCTGCCGTTCGGCCCCGAGGAGCGCAGCATCGCGTTCCTGCCCTTCTTCGCCGCGGCGGAGCAGGTGCTGCCGGTGCTCTGCACGGGCGGCTCGCTCGACGTGCTGCCCGGTTACGACCCCGAGCGGATCTCGCGAGCCGCCTGCCACGCGACGAGCTTCGACGCCGTCCCGACCGTGATGGCGCGGCTGCTCGACCAGGCACCGCTCGAGAAGCTGGCCCGCCTGCGCTGGGTGTCGTTCGCCTCCGAGCCGATGCCGGCGAGCCTGCTGCGTCGCTGGTGGGACGCGCTGCCCGGGGTGGCGACGTACCAGTTCTACGGGATGACCGAATGCGTCCCGGTGACCGTGGCGAGCGACCGGCTCCAGCGCGAGGAGCCGACCACCGTCGGCGTCCCGTTCCCGACCACGCAGCTGCGCGAGGTCGGCGGCGAGCTCGTCTTCCGCAGCCCCGCCCAGATGCTGGGCTACCACGGGATGCGCCGATCGTCGACGGCGACATCCGCACCGGCGACCTCGGCCGGATCGACGAGCGCGGCAGGGTCTTCCTCACCGGGCGCCTGAAGGACCTCATCATCAGCGGCGGCCTCAACGTCGCGCCGGCCGAGATCGAGGCGGTGGCCTGCGAGCACCCGGGCGTGCTCACCGCCGTCGTCGTCGGCATCCCGGACGACCGCTGGGGCGAGACGCCGGTGGTGGTCGCGGTGCCGGCCCGGGACAACGGCGTGGCCGCGAGCGACGTCCTGCACCACTGCCGGCGCGAGCTGACCGCCTTCAAGCGCCCGTCCGCCGCGGCGCTCGTCGACGTGCTGCCGGCGACCGGCATCGGCAAGTCCGCGAAGGCCGTGATCCGCCAGCGGATCCTCGACGGGGAGATCGCCCTTGTCCGCGCGGACTGACGTCGGCGCGCTGCTCGCCCGCCACGGCGAGGGCCGTGGCTGGGGCGCGCTGGCGCGCGCGATCACGCTGGTCGAGAACAGCCCGCCGTGGCAGGTCTCGCTCCCGCCGGTCGAGCGCCCGGTCCACGTCGTCGGGATCACGGGCCCGCCGGGCGCGGGCAAGAGCACGCTCACGGGCCGGCTGATCGAGGCCTACGCGAAGGCGGGCGCGCGCGTGGCGGTGCTCGCGATCGATCCCTCGAGCCCGATCAGCGGCGGCGCGGTGCTCGGCGACCGGCTGCGGATGGAGACGCACCTGCTGGGCCGCGACGACGTCTTCGTGCGCAGCCTCGCCAGTCGCGGCTCGCACGGCGCGATCGCCGGCGCGACGCGCAACGTCGCCCGCCTGCTCGAGCTCTCGGGCTCGTTCGACGTGATCCTGATCGAGACCGTCGGCGCCGGCCAGACCGAGGTCGCGATCGCCGAGCTGGCGGACACGATCGCGCTCGTCACGGTGCCCGGGCTCGGCGACGCCGTGCAGGCGATCAAGGCCGGGCTGATGGAGGTCGCCGACATGGTCGTCGTCAACATGGCCGACCGCCCCGGCACCCCCGAGACGGTGCGCCATCTGCGGCTCACGCTCGGCCGCGACCTGCCGATCGCGACGACCGTCGCGACCGAGGGCACGGGCGTGGAGGAGCTGCGCACGATGTTCGACGAGCGCTGGGCCGGACTGGGCGGCAACGGCGCCGTCCCCGCGCTGCGGGCCCGCAAGCGGGCGCGCGAGGCGGCGCTGATCGCCGAGGCCTGGACCCGCGCGTGCGCCGCGGAGATCGAGCAGAGCCCGGACCTGAACACCGCGGTCAAGGAGATCCTGGAGGAGGCGGCGCGACGATGGACCACGTAGAGACCGAGCCGGCGCTCGACGCCGAGCGCGTGCGGCGGTGGCGCGAGGAGCGGCTCGCGCGCGACTACGAGCGCGTCCCGCCGCGGCGCGAGGACCCCACGACCCTGTCGGGGATCCCGATCGAGGACGTCTACACGCCGCTCGACGTCGAGGGCATCGACCCGGCGCGCGACATCGGGCTCCCGGGCGAGTACCCCTACACGCGCGGCCCGCACGCGAGCATGTACCGCGGGCGGCCGTGGACGATCCGCCAGGTCGCGGGGTTCGGCCAGGCCGAGGACACCAACGGCCGCTTCAAGTACCTGCTCGCCCACGGCGAGAACGGGCTCTCGACCGACTTCGACCTGCCGACGCTGCTCGGCTACGACTCCGACCACGAGATCTACCGGCGCGAGATCGGGAAGATCGGCGTCGCCGTCGACACGGTCGTCGACATGCACGCGCTGTTCGACGGCATCCCGCTCGACGAGGTCTCGACCTCGCTGACGATCAACGCCCCGGCGGCGGTGCTGCTCGCGATGTACCGGGTCGTCGCGGACGAGCGCGGGATCGCCCCGGCGAAGCTCACGGGGACGACGCAGAACGACATCCTCAAGGAGTACACGGCCCAGAACGAGTTCATCTTCCCGCCGGTGCCGTCGGTCGAGCTCGTCGTCGACACGATGGAGTACGGCGCCGACGTGATGCCGCGCTTCAACCCGCTGAACGCCTGCGGGTACCACATCCGCGACGCGGGCTCGACCGCGGTGCAGGAGGTGGCGCTGACGATCGCCGCGGCGCTCTGCTACCTCGAGACCGCCCGCGACCGGGGGATCGATCCCGACCGCCTGGCGCCGCGCGTGTCGTTCTTCTGGAACGTGCACAACGACTTCCTCGAGGAGGTCGCCAAGCTCCGCGCCGCCCGCCGGCTGTGGGCGCGGATGATGCGCGAGCGCCTGCGCTGCAGCGACCCGCGGTCGTGGCTGATGCGCGCGCACTGCCAGACCTCGGGCGTCTCGCTGACCGCGCAGCAGCCGATCAACAACGTCGCGCGCACCGCGATCCAGGCGCTCGCCGCCGTGCTCGGCGGCACCCAGTCGCTGCACACCAACTCGCTCGACGAGGCGTTCGCGATCCCCTCCGAGGGCGCGATCAAGATCGCCGTCCGGACCCAGCAGATCATCCTGCACGAGAGCGGCGCCGCCGACGTCGTGGACCCGCTCGGCGGCTCCTACTACGTCGAGTCGCTGACCAGCCGGATCGAGGAGGAGGCCGCCGAGCTGATCGGGCGGATCGACGAGATGGGCGGGATGATCGCCGCGGTCGAGTCGGGCTACGCCAACCAGCTGATCGCGGACTCGGCGTGGGAGCAGCAGCTCGCGTTCGAGAACGGCGAGCGGACGACCGTGGGCGTCAACGCGTTCGCCGACGACGACCGCTCGACCGGCGGGCTCGAGCTCTTCCGCAGCGACCCGGGCGTGGGGGAGCGGCAGATGGCGCGACTGGCGGACGTCAAGCGCTCGCGCGAGGAGCGCCGCGTCGCGCAGGCGCTGCGCGAGCTGGAGGCCGTCGCGGGCGACCTGCACCACAACCGCATGCCGCTGATCGAGGAGGCGGTGCGGGCGCGGGCGACCGTGGGCGAGATCTGCGGCGTGCTGCGGTCGGTGTGGGGCGAGTACCGGCCGTCGACGGTCTTCTAAGGAAAGGAACCCATGAGCGATCATCCCGATCAAGGTCGTCGTCGCCAAGCCGGGCCTCGACGGCCACGACCGCGGCGCGAAGGTCGTGGCCCGCGCGCTGCGCGACGCGGGGATGGAGGTCGTCTACACGGGCATCTTCCAGACGCCGGAGTCGATCCTGCGCGCGGTGATCCAGGAGGACGCCGCGGTGCTCGGGCTCTCGAGCCTCTCCGGCGCGCACATGGAGTACGCGATCGACCTCTGCCGGATGCTGCGCGAGAACGACCGCGGGGACGTCCTGTTCCTCGTCGGCGGCACGATCCCCGAGGACGACGCGGCGCACCTCAAGAGCGTCGGCGTCAGCGAGGTGTTCGGCCCGGGCGCGCGGACCGCCGACATCATCGCCTACATCGAGGACCGCGTCCGCGCCGCGGCCTAGGCCGCGCGCGGCCCGGAGCCGTTGCCGGCCAGCTGGCCCTTGCGCTCGCGGACCTCGTCGACGAGGTCCGAGACCATCCGGATCGAGCCCGCGTCGAGGACGTTGCCGTACTCGACGAGCGGCGCGACCCCCCGGATCCGCTCGCCGAGCTCCGGCGCCTCGCTGGGCACGATCACGACCGCGCAGCCGGCGATCGCCGGGTCGTCGGGGCCGCTGATGACGTCGACCCGGTCGAAGCCCGTGTCCGCGAGCGACTGGCGGATCCCCTGGGCCTGCTCCTCGGTCGTGTAGTAGATCCCGATCCGCTCGCCGCGCGGGATCTGGCTGAGCTTGACCAGCGTCGTCACGTGCGGGCCGATCACGGTCCCGAGGACCTCGGGCGACGGGTCCGGGGCCAGCTCGCGGACGATGCTGCGGACCTCGGCCAGGTGGTAGAAGGTCGTCACCACGAGGTCGGCGCCCTGCACGTCGGGCGGCTCGATCTCGTCCAGGACGAGCGGCCGGATCGGCGCGTCGATCGCCTCGGCCAGCTCGGCGGCGAGCGCGTCGGCTCGCTCGCGGTTGCACTCCACGAACGCGAGCCGCACCTCGGTGCGCGTCGCGTGCAAGGACTGCTGGTAGGCGAGCGACGCGATCTCCTCGGGCGGGAGGCCGAGCTCGAGGCAGCGCGCGACCGCGCTGGCGAGCACGGTGTGCGCGCTCTCGCGCGCGGCCATCCGCTCGCGCGCGCGGCCCGAGTCGCGCACCACCATGCCGCGACGCCCCTGGCTGGAGACGAGCCCGCGCTTGCCGAGCTCCCCGTAGGCCCGCGCGACCGTGTTGCGGTTCACGTGCAGGTTGTCGGCGAGCATCCGGCTGCTGGGCAGCTGGTCCCCGTCGTCGAGCTGCCCCGTCTCGATCATGTACGTGACCTGCTCGACGATCTGCTGGAAGACCGGCACGCCCGTCGCGTGGTTGAGCCGGATCGGGTGCACTCGAGCGATCCTAGGCGAAGCGCACTGCGATGCCCGGATAGTCGACGATCAGCCCGGCCTCGTCGTACTCGAGCACGGCGCGGAAGCGGCCGCCCTCCGACGTGTAGTCGTAGCGGCGGCCGCCGAGCGCGCTGTAGGTCTGGTCGAGCCGCGTCACGGAGAGATCGGCGGCCCGGACGTAGGCCGCGGGCGCCTCGACCACCTCGCCGGGCGGCATCGCAAGGCGGTGGACGGGCAGCGTGTTCGTGCAGGCGGACGCTTCCAGGTCCACGTCGACGAGCCCGTCGAGCACCGGGGCGTGGTCGCCGTCGACCGTCCAGCGACCCTCGCCGTCCGAGCGCAGCATGGTCTCGCGCGGCCCGTCGAGCGTGTCGGACCACACCCGCGCCTCGCGCGTGCGCCACCGATCGTCGAGCGCGATCTCGTAGCGGACCGCGTACGCCCGCCCGTCCTCGACCGCGGCGGTATGGCCGCGCAGCAGGCCAGGCCGGGCGTAGAGGACCTCGAAGCCGTCGACGGCATCGACGAAGCGCCAGGCGGCGAAGGCGGGGAGCTCGCTGAACACGGACGGCGCATGCTGCCAGAGGTACCGGGGTAGGAACGTGCCCGGTCCAGGGGAGGTACCGATGCTGCATCGTCGTCCGTGGCCGGCCGTCGCGCTGGCCGTCGTGAGCCTTGCCGCCGCCGCGCAGCCCGCCGGCGCGGCCGACGCGCCCGGTGCACCGGGTGCGGTGGCGACGTGGACGGAGGGCGACAAGGACGGGATCGCGAGCGCGACCGACCTGCGCAGCCGCGTGCTGGCCACGCTCGACGACGGCGAGATGACCGAGGTGTACTCGCCCGACCTCGGGACCCCGAGCATCCGCGACCTGCAGTTCGTCGTCTCCGACGGCCGGACGTTCGCCGAGCGCGAGCGCGAGGACGCGACCCACCGCACCGAGCTCGCCGACCCGCGCAGCCTCACCTACCGCCAGGTCAACACGGCGCGCTCGGGCCGCTGGCGGATCACGAAGACCTACGTGACCGACCCGGCGCGCTCGGCGGTGCTCGTGGACGTCACGTTCGAGTCGCTCACCGGCGGGGCGCTCGATCTCTACGCGATCCTCGACCCGGGCCTCTCGAACTCGGGCGACGACGACCGCGCGCGTACGCAGGGCGGCACGCTCGCCGCCTACGACGACCGCCACGCGAGCGCGCTGGCGACGAGCCCGATGCCGGTGCAGGTCTCGAGCGGCTACGCGGGCGCCAGCGACGGCTGGACCGACCTGCGCGGGGACTTCCGCATGGACTGGGCCTACGACGCCGCGCCCGCGGCCGGCAACGTGGTCCAGACGGCGCGGCTGCCGCTGACCGGCACCGGGAGCAAGCGGCGCGCGACGCTCTCGCTCGGCTTCGGCGCCGACCCCGCCGCGGCCGCGGCGACCGCCGGCACGGCGCTCTCCGGCGGCTTCGCCGGCGCCGCCGACCGCTACGCCGCGGGCTGGCACGGCTACCTCGGCGGGCTCGCGCGCCCCGCGAGCGTCAAGGGCCGCGAGCGCCTCTACGACGTCTCGCTGATGGTGATGGCGGCGCTCGAGGACAAGACCTACCGCGGCGCGGGCATCGCCTCGCCGTCGATGGCCTGGGTCTGGGGCACGATCCCCGGCTACTCCGGGCCCTACCACCTCGTCTGGTCGCGCGACCTCTACCAGGTGGCCTCGGCGCAGATCGCCGCGGGCGACCGGGCGGCCGGCGAACGCGCGGTCGACTACCTGTGGGAGCGCCAGATGCAGCCCGACGGCTGCTTCCCGCAGAACTCCAACCTCGACGGAACGCCGCACTGGCCGAACCTCCAGCTCGACGAGGTCGCCGACCCGATCCTGCTCGAGTGGCAGCTCGGGCGCGCGGACGCGCGCACGTGGAGCTTCGTCCGCCGCGCGGCCGGCTGCATCCTCGACCGCGGCCCGACCTCCCAGGAGCGCTGGGAGAACGCGGAGGGCTACTCGCCCGCCACGATCGCCGCCGAGGTCGCCGCGCTCGTCGTCGCCGCCGACATCGCGCAGCGCAACGGCGCCTCCGCGGACGCCGCGCGCTACCGCGAGGTCGCCGACGCATGGCAGAAGGCCGTCCCGGGCTGGACGCGCACGCGCAACGGGCCGCTGAGCCGCGACCCGTACTACCTGCGGCTGACCGTCGACGGGAACGCCGACGCCGGCACCACCTACACGATCGGCGACGGCGGGCCGACGATCGACCAGCGCCGGGTCGTCGACCCGAGCTTCCTCGAGCTCGTGCGGCTCGGCGTCATGCCCGCGGGCGACCGCGACATCGTGCGCACGCTGCCGGTCGTCGACGCCCAGCTCGGCGTGCGCACGCCGAACGGCACGTTCTGGCACCGCTACAACCACGACGGCTACGGCGAGACGGCGGACGGCGGCCCGTTCCCGGGGCCGGGCAACCGCGGCCGCCTGTGGCCGATCTTCGCGGGCGAGCGCGGCGAGTACGAGCTCGCCGCCGGGCAGCCCGCCGCCGCCCGCGGCCGGCTCGCCGACATCGCGGCGACCGCCGGCGAGGGCCTGATGCTGCCCGAGCAGGTCTGGGACGACCAGGCGCCGCCCGGCCGCACGCCCGGCACGGGCAGCCTGTCGGCGACCCCGCTGGGCTGGACGCACGCCCAGTTCGTCCGGCTCGCGTGGTCGATCGACGCCGGGCGCCCCGTGGAGCGCCCGGACGTCGTCGCTTGCCGCTACGCGCTGCGGTGCCGGTGATCTAAGCGCCGCAGCCCATGAACTCCCGGATCCGCGCCAGCGAGCTGCGCACCGCGGCGGTGTTCGGGACCTTCTTGCCGGACAGCGCCTGGAGCTGGCTCGTGAGCGTCGCGAGCGCCTTGCAGGCGGCCCGGTCGTTGGCGTGCTCGTAGCGCTCGAGCACCTTCTCGACCTTCTTCGTGAGCGCGTTGCCGACGCCGCGCGGGAGCGGGCCGAGTGCGGCGACGAGCTCGCGCGCCAGCTCGGCGGCGGTCGGCTCGGGCGGCGGCGGCGGGGCGTCGCAGGCGTCGCCGCGGCCGTTGCCGTCGCGGTCGGCCTGGTCGGCGTTCGCCTCCTCCGGGCAGTTGTCGCCGTGGTCGCCGACGCCGTCGCCGTCGCCGTCGGCGCTCTCCGCCGGGTCGTCCGGGAAGCGGTCGGCGTTGTCGCCGACGCCGTCGCCGTCGGAGTCGGCCCACTCGGCCGGGTCGTTCGGGAACGCGTCCTCGCGGTCGAGGCGGCCGTCGCCGTCGGAGTCCACGTCGCCCGTCGCCAGGTCGGCCGGGACGTCCAGCGCGCGGTCGCCCCAGCACGTCACGCCGCGGTTGTTCCGGCGGATGCCGCACGTGTGGCGGGCGCCCGTGGAGAGCGCGGCGAGCGCGATGGCGGGAGCGTTCACCGGCGCGCCGGTGGCGGCGCCCCAGCACACCGGCAGACCGTCGCCGGCGGCGACGGCGCAGGAGATCTGCGGGCCGGCGGAGACGGCGGCGTACTCGCCTGCCGGCGCGCCGAGCATCCACTCGGCGCCCCAGCAGGCCAGCCTGCCGTCGGCGGCGCGCACGCCGCAGGAGTGCGAGGTGCCGGCCGCGAGCGCGGAGAACTCGCCCGCGGGCGGGGAGGCCATGCCGTAGTCGGGATAGCCCCAGCAGGCGGCCGTGCGGTCGTCGCGGACCGCGCAGGCGTGGTTCTCGCCGACGGCGACGGAGCGGAAGGCGCCGGCCGGCACCTCGGTCAGCCCGGACCACGGGTCGCCGCCCCAGCAGTGCAGGGTGTCGTCGGAGCGGACGCCGCAGAACTGCTCGCCGCCGCCCGCGATCGCCTTATAGGTGCCGCCCGGGGGCGTCAGCGGCCAGATGCCCTGGCCCCAGCAGTCCACGCCGGCGTCGCCCTCGCGGATCGCGCAGGTCTGCCGGCCCGCGGCGGCGACGCCCGTGTAGCGGCCGGCGGGCACGTCGCCCGACGTCTGGCCCCAGCACGCGATCGTCGCGTCATCGCCGCGGATCGCACAGGAATGCGCCGACCCGGACGCCACCGCGGCAGCACCCGTCGGCGCCGCGCCCGCCACGCCCGTCCACCCCAGAAGCACGCCTGCGGCGATGAGGATCGCCGCTCCCGCACCCTTCAGCCTCATGCGAGTCCCTTCGCTCGAAGTCAAGTAACTGCAAAAGCGGATATCGGCCGGTTCCGGGGACTCGCAAAAGAAACCGGCCGAATATCCGACGTTCGCTCAGCTTTCCGGTGAGACCGTGCGGTCGAAGACCATCTCGCCGTCCTCGATCTTGTAGACGCCGTAGGGCGTGAGCGTGATGTCGCCGTTCTCGTCGAAGGAGTACTTGCCGAACACGCCCTCGCGGTCCTTGGTGCCGAGCAGCTGCTCGACCACCGCCGCCCGGTCGCCGCCCTGGTCGCCCGCGCGCTTGACCGCGTCGAGCAGCACGCTCATCGACTCGTAGCCGTAGACGGCGTAGCGGTCCGGGTTCTTCTCGCCGTACTTGGCCGTGTAGTCCTTCAGGAACTGCTTGCCGGCCGGCGGGTACTCCTCGGGCGCCACGCCCGGGATCGTGATCCGCGTGCGGGCGGCCACCTTCGCCGGCAGCCCGCCCTCCTCGGGGTCGAAGAACCCGGTCTCGCCGACGCCCTCGGGCCCGAGCAGCGTCGCGTCCGGCAGCGCGACGGCCATGTCCTTGAAGATCTGCACCGCGTTGTTGGCGGTGATGCCGGTGTAGATCATGCACTCGGCGCCCGTGTCGGCGACCTTCTGCCCGAGCGCGCGGTAGTTCGGCGCCGACTTGTCGATCCCGTCGTTGCCCTTGATCTCCAGGCCCTGGTCCTTGGCGGAGATCTCGACGTTCTTGCCCAGGCCCGCGCCGTAGACCTCCTGGTCGTTGAGGATGTAGGCGGAGCCGCAGCCCTCGTCCTTGGCCAGCGCCACGAGCGCCGCGCCCTGGTAGGTGTCCTTCGGGAGCACGCGGACGTAGGTGCGCTCGCCCGTCGGGTAGTACTTGTCCGGCTCGCCGGGCTCCGCGCCCGGGTCGTCGGAGGTGATGCCGACCGCCGTGTTGCCCGGGCTCACCTGCGGTACGCCCGCCTCGTTGAGGATCGGCAGCGAGACCGCCGTGGCGCCGGAGTTGAACTCGCCGATGTAGCCGATCGTCGAGTCGTCGGAGGCCGCCTTGCGGGCGTTGGCCGACGTCGCGCCCGGCTCCCAGCCGCCGGCCTGCGCGGTCGAGTCGTCGAGCGACTTGAACTCGACCGTGAAGTCGCCGACCTTGCCGTCCGCCTGCTCGAGCGCGAGCTTGGCGCCGTTGACCGTCGCCACCGCCTGCGTGCGCGCGGGGCCCTGCAGCGGCAGGCTCGAGTAGATGGTCAGCGCCTTGCCGCCGCCGCCATCACCGCCGCCGCCATCGCCCTCCTCGCCGCAGGCCACGAGCCCGAGACAGACGATGACTCCCGCTAGGGCTGCTGACCGGATCATTCCCCCACTCCTTTCAGTCGAGGCGACGATACTCCGCCGATGAGCCTCGACGACTTCGCCCGCCACCCGCTGCTGTTCGGACCGTCGCCGGTGCACAAGCTGAACCGGCTCACGAGCCACCTCGGCGGGGCGGAGATCTGGGCCAAGCGCGACGACTGCAACAGCGGCCTCGCCTACGGCGGCAACAAGACGCGCAAGCTCGAGTACCTCGTCGCGGACGCGCTCGCGCAGGGCTGCGACACGCTTGTCTCGATCGGCGGCGTGCAGTCCAACCACACGCGGCAGGTCGCGGCGGTCGCGGCCGCCTGCGGGCTGAAGTGCGTGCTCGTGCAGGAGCACTGGGTCGAGTGGCCCGACGTCGTCTACGACCGCGTGGGCAACATCGAGCTGAGCCGGATCATGGGCGCTGACGTCCGGCTGGACCCGAGCGGCTTCGGGATCGGCTTCAAGGAGAGCTGGCAGCGGGCGCTCGACGACGTGGAGGCGGCGGGCGGCAAGCCCTACGCGATCCCGGCCGGCGCGTCGGACCACCGGCTCGGCGGGCTCGGCTTCGCGGGCTGGGCGGCCGAGGTCTCACGGCAGGAGGCCGAGCTGGGCGTGTTCTTCGACACGATCGTCGTCTGCTCGGTCACCGGCTCGACGCAGGCCGGGATGATCGCCGGCTTCGCCGGCCAGGACCGCGAGCGGCGCGTGCTCGGCATCGACGGCTCGGCCAAGCCCGCCGAGACGCGCGAGCAGGTCGCGCGGATCGCCCGCAACACGGCCGAGCTGATCGGCCTCGGCCGCGACCTGCGCGAGGACGAGATCGTGCTCGACGAGCGCTACCACGCGGGCACCTACGGGATCCCGGACGAGCAGACGATCGAGGCGATCCGGCTCGCCGGCCGGCTCGAGGGGATGATCACCGACCCCGTCTACGAGGGGAAGTCGATGGCCGGCATGGTCGACCTCGTCGCGAGCGGCGAGGTCGAGCGAGGCAGCACGGTGTTGTATGCGCACCTCGGGGGTCAGCCGGCGCTGAACGCTTACGCGTCGCTGTTCACGGGCTAGGGCGCCGACCGCGTGCTTGCAGGCGCCGAGGGCGTCGGGAGGTGGCGCGGTGCGTGGGCAACGGCTTTTGCTTGTAGGGAGGGGAGTGCGCCTCGGTTGCGCCGACCGGTGGAAAGTTCAGGCTGAGCCTGAAGGTTCCACCGTTCGCGTAACCGGGAGCAAACCCCTCCCCCGTACAAGCCAACGCCGTTGCCCACGCAACAGCGCAGCCGCCAGACGCCCTCGGCGCCTGCTACAGCACCGCCGGAAGCCCCAGCTCGGCGAACACCCGCGACCCGAAGGTCGTCACCTCGGCGATCTTCCCGTCCCGCACGCGCAGCACGTCGACCTTGAACGGCGTGAAGTCCCGCGCACCCCGCGCGCGGTGGTAGCTCGCCGCGGCGGGCATCCGGTTCAGCCGCGTCGGCAGCAGCTTCCAGTCGCCGAAGTCGTCGGACTCGAAGGCGCGCTCGAACAGCGGGCGAAGCGCGTCGATGCCGTCGTAGACGTACGGCATCGGCGGCATCGTCACGCGGATGTCCTCGGCCATCAGCTTCACCGCGGCCGCGTGGTCGCCGGCCTCGTGCGTCTCGATGAAGCCGCGCAGCAGCTCCTGCTCCTGCTCGGTCAGCTCGGCGTCGGCGCTCCACTCGCCGCGCGGGGCGGGCGCGCGATCGCCGAGGGTCGCGCGGGCGCGCTGCAGCGCGCTGTTGACCGAGGCGACGCTCGTCTCGAGCGCGTCGGCGGTCTCCTGGGCGGAGAACTCGAGGATGTCGCGCAGGATCAGCACCGCGCGCTGGCGCGCGGGCAGGATCTGGATCAGCGCGAGGAAGCCGAGCTCGATCGTCTCGCGCGCGACCACCACGGCGTCGGGCTCGTCGGCGCGCGGGGCGACCTCGTCGAGCAGCCGGTCGGGATAGGGCTGCAGCCAGGGGATCTCGGCGAACGAGCTCACCTCCTCGGCGCGGCGGCCCTTGCGGCGGATCGCGTCCAGGCAGGCGTTGGTGGCGATCCGGTACAGCCACGCGCGGAACCCGTCGCCGCCCTCGAAGGAGTCGCGGTGGCGCCAGGCGCGCAGGAAGGTCTCCTGCACGAGGTCCTCGGCCTCCTCGAAGGAGCCAAGCATGCGGTAGCAGTGGACGTGCAGCTCGCGCTTGTGGCGGTTGACCCGCTGGGCGAACTCGTGCTCGGTGATTGAGGTCATGCCTCGTTCAACGACGGCCGCGGCGCGGGCTCATCGGTCACCCGCATCTGCCGCCGGTGCACGATCACCGAGACGACCGCGAGCGCCAGCGGGATGCCGACGAGCGCGAACGGCGACATCGGCACGCCGGCCTTGGAGAGCACGCCGAGCGCCGCCGCGGTGAGCACGATCGCGAGCGTGTGGCGCAGCCCGGCGACCGGCACGTAGGGCAGCAGCGCGGTGCCGATCCACACCCCCGGGAGGGAGCCGACGAGGATCGTGGCCATCAGCCCGAGGTCGACGTTGCCGTAGGCCAGGTGCGCGAGGCCGGCGCTCCACAGCATCACGGCGGCGTGGAAGACGTCGGTGCCGACGACACGGTGCGGCCTGAGGCGATAGAGCAGGATCAGCACGAGCCCGACCAGCGCGCCGGAGCCGACCGAGGTCATGCCGAGCACGATGCCGAGGACGAGCCCGATCACCACCGTCGCGGCCTTGCTGCGGCGCCGCTTGAGGCCCGCCGACTTGCGCTCGCGCCGGTGCAGGTCGGGGCGGAACATCGAGCGATAGAGCGTCGCCCCGGCGGCCACGATCAACGCCGCCGCGACGAACCCGAGCAGGTACGGGTCGAAGTCCTCGCCGTAGGCGTCGTGCAGTTGGCTGAGCACGACCACGCCGATGATCGAGCCGGGCACCGAACCCCCGGCGAGCCACCACGAGAGCCGCAGGTCGACGTGGCCGGCGCGCAGGTGGCGCCAGCCGCCGACCGTCTTGGTGACCGCGCCGTAGGCGAGGTCGGTGCCGATGGCGACGACCGGGCTGTAGCCGCCCACGAGCAGCAGCAGCGGCGTCATCAGCGACCCGCCGCCGATCCCGGTCAGCCCCACGAGGATGCCGACCCCGAGGCCGAACAGGACGATCAGGGGGTCCATGTCGCCCAGGAGGCTAGCCCGGCAGCTCGACCTCCCCCGCGCGGGTGAGCTCGGAGTGGAGGTTCTTCTCCGCCATCCCGAGCGCCGCCTCGGCGAACTCGGGCTCGATGTGGGCGACCGCGTCGCGGGGGATGTCGACCCCGTAGCCGCGCAGGTACGCGTCGAGCGCCGAGTAGAAGATGCACTGCTCCGTGACCTGCCCGCACATGACGATCCGCTTGACGCCCTGCACCCGGAGCAGGTGGTCCAAGGGGGTCTGGTAGAAGACGGAGTGCCGGCCCTTGGGCAGGAACGGGACGCCGTCGGGCGGCGCGATCGGCTCCACGAGCTCGGGGTGCTCGCCCTCCATCGCGGTGCGCAGCAGGTCGTCGCGGGTCTCGGACCACTGCTCGTAGTTGTCGTTGACGTAGACGAGCAGGACCTCGTCGCTCGCGTGCGCGCGATCGCGCAGCTCGACGATCTTCGGAAGCGCCTCGCGCACCGACTCCACGAGCTTGTCGGCGTCCTCGTGGTCGTACGGGTTGAGCATGTCGATGACGATCAGCGCGGTCTCCGGCATCGGACCGGGCTACCCAGACGTCAGGCGGCGTATCGCTGCGCGGCGCGGGCGCGGGCCTTGGCGGCCTCGACCTCGCGGTCCTTCGGCGGCGCGGAGGTCTCGAGCGCGTCCAGCAGGTGCTGCGAGACGTGCGCGATCTCCTCCACGGCGCGGTCGAACGCCTCCTGATTGACCTGCGAGGGCTTGGTGAAGCCGCTGATCTTGCGGACGTACTGGAGCGCCGCCGCGCGGACCTCCTCGGTGGTCGCGGGCGGCTCGAAGTTGTAGAGCTGACGGATGTTGCGGCACATGCGAAGAGCGTACCCTTCGGCCTGTGATCGTCGACTGCGCGCATTATCGCGACGGCAGGCGGCAGCACGAGGGGCCGATGGAGCTCGAGCAGGCGGCGGCGATCTGCACCACCGAGGACGGCGCCGGCTTCGTGTGGCTGGGCATCGTCGAGCCCGAGCCCGAGGAGCTCGAGCAGGTGCAGGAGCGCTTCGGCCTGCACGACCTCGCGGTCGAGGACGCGCAGAGCTTCCACCTGCGCCCGAAGGTCGAGCAGTACGAGGACGACGAGCGCGTCCTGTTCGTCGTGCTGCGCACCGCGCGCTACGACGACGAGCGCGAGGAGGTCGACTTCGGCGAGGTCTCCGTCTTCATCTCCGCGCGCTTCGTGATCACGGTGCGCCAGGGCGCGGCGAGCGACCTGCACGGCGCGCGGCTGCGGCTCGAGCGGCGCCCCGAGCTGCTCGGCGAGGGCCCCGGCGCCGTCCTGTGGGCGATCCTCGACAAGGTCGTCGACGACTACGCGCCGGTGATCGAGGGGCTCGAGCGCGACATCGAGGAGGTCGAGAAGACCGTCTTCAGCGGCGCCGCCGCGCCGACGGAGCGCATCTACCTGCTGCGCCGCGAGGCGACCGACTTCTATCGCGCGGTGCACCCGCTGCTCGCGCCGGTCGACGGGATGGAGCGCGGCTCCTACGACCTCATCGGCAGCGGCCTGCGGCACTTCTTCCGCGACGTCGGCGACCACCTCAGGCTCGTGGACGAGGAGGTCGTCGCGCAGCGCGATCTGCTGGCGATGATCCTGCAGGCCAACATGGCGGTCGTCTCCGTCGCGCAGAACGAGATCAGCGTGCGCCAGAACGAGACCGCCAAGCAGCTGACGATCGTCGCGATGATCTTCCTGCCGCTGACCTTCATCACGGGCTTCTTCGGCCAGAACTTCGGCTGGCTGGTCGACCACGTGTCCTCGTTCTGGGCGTTCGCGATCCTCGGGCTGGGGAGCCTGGCCGTCTCGGTCGCCGTGCTCTACGCGTGGATCCGTGGCCACTACGACGTCTGAAGTCTTGTACAGCGGTCCATGTGGGCCGTCACGGCCTGCGCCGATCATGCTCGGACCATGGCCCAGCGACCGCCGCAGATCGTCGCCTTCGGGGGCGGCGGCTTCTCGATGGAGGCCGGCAACCCGCTGCTCGACGACTACGTGCTCGGGCTCACGGGGGCCGCGCGGCCCAAGGTCTGCTTCCTGCCGACGGCCTCGGGCGACGCCGACCACTACATCGTGCGCTTCTACCGGCACTTCGCGGGCGCGTGCGAGGCGAGCCATGTGTCCCTGTTCCGGCGCGACCGCTGCGGCCAGGCGGTCGAGGGCGACATCGCGGGACACCTGCTCGCGCAGGACCTCGTCTACGTGGGCGGCGGCAACGTCGTGAGCATGCTCGGCGCCTGGCGGGCGCACGGGCTCGACGCGGTGCTGCGCCGCGCGTGGCGCAAGGGCGTGGTGATGTGCGGGCCGTCGGCGGGTTCGCTGTGCTGGTTCGCCGAGTCGCTGACGGCGTTCCACGGCGCGCCGCGCCGGGTGCGCGGCCTCGGGCTGCTCCCGTACTCCAACTGCGTGCACTACACGAACGAGCCGGACCGCCGCGGGGAGTACCACCGCTTCGTCGGCGACGGGATGCGCCCCGGCTTCGCGGCCGACGACGGCGCGGCGCTGCACTTCCGCGGAGAGGATCTGCACCGCGTGGTGTCCTCGCGCCCGCACGCGAGGGCCTACCGGGTGGAGCCGGTCGACGACGAGGTCGTCGAGACGGCGCTGGAGACCTCCTACCTGGGGCAGCGCGTGCCTGAAGCCGCCGCCGCGTGAGCGGCACGCGCACGATCTTCGCCATGGGCGGAGGCGGCTTCACGATGGAGCCGGACAACCCCGTGCTCGACGACTTCGTGCTCGGCCTGGCCGCGGCCCGCGAGCCCCGGATCCTCTTCCTGCCGACCGCCTCGGGCGACCCGGCCCTGCAGATCGCGGCGTTCCACGAGCGCTTCGCCGCCCACGCGTGCATGCCGGCGCACCTGTCGCTGTTCCGCCTGCACGGCATGCGCCGGCCGCTTCGGGAGATCGTGCTCGAGCAGGACGTGATCTACATCGGCGGCGGCTCGATGCGCAACCTGCTCGCGATCTGGCGGGCGCACGGGCTCGACGCGCTGCTGACGGAGGCGTGGGAGCGCGGGATCGTGCTCGCCGGGCTGAGCGCCGGCGCGATGTGCTGGTTCGAGGGAGGCATCACGCGCTCGAGCGGGCCGCCGGAGACGATCGCCGGGCTCGGCCTGCTGCCCGGCTCGTTGAGCGTGCACGCGGACGGCGAGCCCGAGCGGCTGCCCGCGTTCCTGCAGGCGGTGCGCGTCGGCGCGCTGCCGGGCGGGTGGGCGGTCGACGACGGCGTCGGGCTGCTGTTCGTCGACGGGGAGTACGTCCGGGCCGTCTCTTCCCGGCCGGGCGCCGGAGCGGTGCGGGTCGACGCCGTGCAGGGTGAGCTCGTGCGGTCGCGGGTGGAGCCGGAGCTGCTGGGGGCCCCGCCGGGCGGCCTGCCCGTGCCCGGCGGGGACATCGTCGAGCTGCGCGCGCACTCGCGGATGCTGCGGCGGCGCCGGCCGGGCGAGTAGCGCGCCCCCTACCCAGCCGCAGTTGACGTTCGTCACACCTGGCGTCCGGCTCGGCGGTGACCGGTAGGGTCCGGGACCGCCCCAGCCACCGGAAAGGAGCGCAGGTTCGATGATCAAGACGGTCGCCGTGGGAACGGACGGCTCCGACACCGCCGCCAAGGCGGTCGAGTTCGCCCTCGACCTCGCGAGTCGCTACGAGGCCAAGATCGTGTTCCTGAGCGCCTACCGCGCCGTCTCGGAGGACCGGCTCAAGCGCGAGTCGCGCGACGCTCCCGAGGACGTGCAGTGGCAGATCAACCCGGCCGAGGACGTCGAGCCCGCGCTGCGCGACGCCGAGGACGAGGCGCGCGAGCGGGGGCTGGACACGACGAGCGAAGCCAAGGAGGGCGACGCCTCCAAGGTGCTCGTCGAGCTGGCCGACAAGCACAGCGCCGACATCCTCGTGATCGGCAACAAGGGCATGAAGCGCAAGGTGCTCGGCAGCGTGCCCAACACGGTCAGCCACAACGCCGGCTGCTCCGTGGTGATCGTCAAGACGACCTGACGCCGCGCGCGGCGCAGCCCCGCACGGGCGGGGCGCGCCCTACGCGAGCACGCCCCGCCGCCGCCAGCCCGTCCCGAGCGCGCCGAGCAGCAGCAGGACCCCGGCGGCGGCCACGCCGGCCGTGATCTCCCGCTGCTCGGGCCGCGTGCCGATCTGCGAGCCGAGGTCCTCGTAGACCTGCTCGAGCGACCCCGCGTCCTCGGCGGCGTACGCCCGCCCGCCTGAGGCCCGGGCGATCTCGCGCAGCGACTCGGGGTCGGGCGGGACCTGCAGGACCCGGCCGTCCGGGAGCTCCAGGCTGCCGTCGGGCGTGCCCAGCGCGACCGTGGAGACGGGGACGCCGGCCGCCCGCGCACGGCGGGCCACCTCGACGGGGTCGTCGCCCGTGGTGGTCGCGCCGTCCGACAGCAGGACGACGGCGGCCGGCGGGGCGTTCTCGCCGCGGCGGCCGAGCGCCTCGAGCGCTCCCGACAGGGCGTCGCCGGTGGCCGTGCCGCCCTCCGCCTGCAGGCCCTCGAGCGTCGCCCGCACCTCGGCGTGGTCGGCCGTCGGGCGCAGCACGGTGTGGGTGCCGTCGGCGTAGGCGACGAGCCCGACGCGCAGCCGGTCGGGCACGGAGTCGAGGAAGCGTTCCCCGGCCGCCTTGGCCGCGGCCAGGCGCGACGGCTCGACGTCCGTCGCGTTCATCGAGCCCGAGGTGTCGGTGACGAGGATCACCGACGCGCGCTCGTTCGGCACGGCGACGGTCGCCTCCGGCCGGGCGAGCGCGAGCGCCAGCGCGGCGAGCGAGAGGCACAGAAGCAGCGTCGGGAGCGCGCGCCGGACCCGCCCGTCGCGCGGGATCACCGCCCCGAGCGTGGCCGTCGCCGGGAAGCGGACGACGTAGCGGTCGGGCCGCCGGCGCGCGAGCGCGAGCGCGGCGAGCGCCAGCGGCACCGCCAGCAGGGCGAGCAGGAACCACGGGGACTGGAAGCTCATCGCAGCCCCCTCCCGAGCGCGCGCAGCCAGTCGCCGTCCGTGCGCACCTCGACGTGACGGGCGCGCGCCCGGCGCAGTGCGGCGCGCAGCGCATCGCGGCGGGCGAGCTCGGCGGCGGCGAAGCGCCGGCGCAGCTCGGCGGAGGACGAGTCGGCGCGCACCCGCATGCCCGTCTCCGGGTCGGCGAGCACGAGCGTCCCGGCGTCGGGCAGCTCGCCCTCGCGCGGGTCGACGACCTCGGCGGCGAGCACGTCGTGGCGGACCGACAGCGCGCTCAGCTCGCGCGACCACGGCGGCGGCTCGGAGACCGGACCGGCCGCGCGGAAGTCGGAGATCACGACCACCAGGCCAGGCCCGCGCGCCAGCCGGCCGATCCGGCGCAGGCCGGCGCCGAGCTCGGCTTCACCGGGCGCGTGGCCGTCGGCGGCGACGCCCTCGGCGACCACCCGGCGCAGCGCGACGAGCCCGCGCCGGCCGCCGCGCGGCGGGAGCATCCGCTGGGTCGGCGCGCCGCAGGTCAGCAGCGCCACGCGCCCGCCGCGGCGGGCGGCGAGGCGCGCGACGACGACGGCGACGCCGCCGGCCACGTCGGACTTCAGCCGCTCGGCCGTGCCGAAGGCCATCGAGGCGGAGACGTCCAGCAGTATCCAGGTGGTCAGCGTGCGCTCGGGCACGTGGTCGCGGACGTGCGGCAGGCCGGTGCGGGCGCTCGCGGCAGCGTCGAGCCGCCGCACGTCGTCGCCGACCTGGTAGGGCCGCACCTGCGCCAGCTCCGTGCCCGCGCCGAGGCCCGCCGCCCGCCGCTCGCCGGGCAGCACCCCGGCGGCGCGGCGCGCGATCACGAGGTCGAGCGCCTCGACGAGCCCGCCGGCGATCGGGCCGGGGCCCTGCGAGGAGGCCGGCACGGCGAGGCCCGCGGCGCCGTCCCGCGCGCGGGCCCGCCGCTGCTCGATCGCGGCGAGGCTCATGCCGCGGCCTCCTCCGGCGCGCGCACCTCGGCGGCGAACGCGCCCGCGCGCTCCGGGACGGCACCGCCGACCCGCTCGAGCACGGCGCCGAGCACCTCGTCGGGCGTCACGCCGTCGCCGACCGCGTCGTAGGTGAGCACGAGCCGGTGGCGCAGCACGTCGGCGGCGACGTCGGCGACGTCCTCGGCCACCGCGTGGCGGCGGCCGCGCAGCAGCGCGAGCGCCTGCGCCGCCTGCACGAGCCCGATCGGCCCCCGCGGGCTCGCGCCGTACTCGATCAGCGGCTCGAGCGCGGCCAGGCCGTAGCGGCCGGGATGCCGCGTCGCGTCGGCGAGCGCGACCGCGTAGCCGATCACCTCGCGGTCGGCGTAGACCTCGCGGGCGGCGGCGCTCGCGGTCTCCAGCGCGGCGGTCGAGAGGCGCTCGCGGACCCGCACGGGCGGGGCGATCGCGCGACCGACGACGGCGGCCTCCTCACCCGTCGACGGGTAGTCCACGACGAGCTTGAAGAGGAAGCGGTCGACCTGCGCCTCGGGCAGCGGGTACGTGCCCTCGGACTCGATCGGGTTCTGGGTGGCCATCACGAGGAACGGACGCGGCAGCGGGAAGGTCTCGCCGCCGATCGTCACCTGGCGCTCCTGCATGACCTCCAGCAGCGCGGACTGCACCTTGGCCGGCGCGCGGTTGATCTCGTCGGCGAGCAGGAAGTTGCCGAAGACGGGGCCCAGCTCCGTGTCGAAGCTGCCGGTGTCGGGGCGGTACACGCGCGTGCCGACGAGGTCCGAGGGCACGAGGTCGGGCGTGAACTGCACGCGCCGGAACGAGCCGCCGAGCACCTGCGCGAGCGTCTTGACGGTGAGCGTCTTGGCCAGGCCGGGCACGCCCTCGAGCAGGACGTGGCCGCCGGCCAGCAGCGCGACGAGCAGGCGCTCGAGCATCGCGTCCTGCCCGACGATCACGCGCTTGAGCTCGTACATCGCCTCCTCGAGGCCCGCACGCGGGTCGGACTCGGGGGTGGTCAGCGCGGGGTCCATCGCAAGGCTCCTTTCGGGGTGTGCGACGAGGCTGGCCGCCCGGTCGTCAGCTCCGCATAAGCCCACGTCTTGAGCTTCCGCTCAGCTGCTTCTCAGGGTCCGTTGAGGCGCGTCGCCTAGCGTGCGCCGCATGCGCGTGCTGGTCGCCGAGGACGAACCGAGGGTCGCCGCCGCCGTCGCGCGCGGGCTGCGCCGCGAGGGCATGGCCGTCGACGTCGCCTCCGACGGCGCGAGCGCGCTCTTCAAGGCTCGCGTGAACCCCTACGACGTGGTCGTGCTCGACCGCGACCTGCCCGAGCTGCACGGCGACGACGTCTGCCGCGAGCTGACGGCCTCCCAGCCCGCCACGAAGGTGCTGATGCTCACCGCGGCGCGCTCGACCGACTCGCTCGTCGAGGGCCTCGCGCTCGGCGCCGACGACTACCTCCCCAAACCGTTCCGCTTCGCCGAGCTGGTCGCGCGGCTGCGGGCGCTCGGCCGCCGCCGCGGCGAGGCGCTGCCGCCGGTGCTCAGCGCCGGCGAGCTCGAGCTCGACCCGGGCCGTCGCACCGCGATGCGCGCCGGCGTGCCGCTCGACCTCGCTCCCAAGGAGTTCGCCGTGCTCGAGGCGCTGCTCGCGGCGCGCGGCAAGGTCGTCTCGCCCGAGGAGCTCGTCGAGCAGGTCTGGGACGAGCAGCTCGACCCGCTCTCCAACACACTGCGCATGACCGTGATGACGCTGCGCCGCAAGCTGGGCGACCCGCCGCTGATCGAGACGGTGCGCGGCAGCGGCTACCGGCTGTGATCCGGACGTCGCTGCGGCTGCGGCTGACCGCGCTCTACGGGGGCCTGCTGCTCGTCGCGATGGCGCTGGTGCTGGGCGCCTCCTACTGGCTCGTCGGGCGTCATCTGGACCGCACGCTGCCGCCCGATGCCGCCGCGTCCGCGCTGCGCGCGCTGGGGCTGCAGTACGGGCTCGCGCTGGCGGGCGCGACGCTGCTCGCGGCCGGCGTCGGCTGGCTGTTCGCCGGCCGCCAGCTCGCCCCGATGGCGCACGCGCTCGCGGCGCGGGAGCGTTTCGTCGCCAACGCCAGCCACGAGCTGCGCAGCCCGCTGACGGTGATCCGCACGGAGGCCGACGTGGCGCTGGCCGACCCCGACTCCGGCCCGGGCGAGCTGCGCGCGATGGGCGCCGTGGTGATCGAGGCGGCCGACCGGATGGACGAGCTGCTCGACGGGCTGATGGAGCTTGCGCGCGGCGGCCGCCGTGTCGCGCACGGCGACCCCGTGGACCTCGCCGCCATAGTGCGCGCACCGAACCTGGCGGCGGGCGGCCGGGTCGCGCTGCACCTGGACCTGGCGCCCGCACGCACGCGCGGCGACGCGCGGCTGCTCGAGCGGCTCGCGGGCAACCTGATCGACAACGGCCTCCGTTACAACCACGCCGGCGGCCACGTCGACGTACGCACCCGCGAGCTCGACGGCAAGGCACTGCTGAGCGTCTCCAACTCCGGCCCGCGGCTGGATCCCGCCGGGGTGGAGCGGCTGCTGGAGCCGTTCGAGCGCGGCGGCCGGGCCGGCGATGGCCGCGGCGCGGGGCTCGGGCTGTCGATCGTGTGCGCGATCGTGGAGGCGCACGGCGGCGCCGTGGCGCTGCGGGCGCGCGAGTCCGGCGGCCTTGACGTCGAGATCGCGCTCCCGCGCGCCTAGGACTCCTAGACGTCCTCGCGCTCGCCGCCGTGATCGCGGAACGGGCAGTCGGCGTACCTCGGCGCGACCTGCTCCGCGGCGGCCAGCTCGAGCCGCGTGTCGACGCGCGTCATGCCTTGGACGGAGAGCGTGAACAGCACGATGCCGGCCACGACGGCGGCGACCGCCACCGCGCGACCCAGGACGGACACGAGGGTCATGCGGTGGCAGTCAAGCGCCCTTTCCTCAAGCGCTCCTGAAATTCAGACCAGCCGGCGGAACCACAGCAGCGACAGGCCGCTGCCGCCGAACAGCAGCACGAGCGCGCCGCCGGCGAACGCCGCGGTGACCTCGCGGTCCTGGCGCTCGGTCGCGACCTGCGAGCCCAGCCGCTCGTAGACCTCCTTCAGCGCATCGGCCTGCTGCGCCGTGAAGGCGCGGCCGCCGGAGCGCTCGGCGATCTCGCGCAGCGCCTCGGCGTCGGGCGGCACGCGCTCGCCGTCGGGCAGCGTCCCCGACGCGGTGCCGAGCGCGACGGTGTAGACCGGCACGCCCATCGCCTTCGCCTCGCCGGCGACCGGCAGCGGGTCGCGGCCGTGGGTCGACTTGCCGTCGGAGAGCAGCACCACGGCGGCCGGCGGGCGGCGCCCGCCCTCGGCCTGCCGCGCGCGCAGCATCGCCAGCGACGTCGCGAGCGCGTCGCCCGTGGCGGTGCCGCCGGAGGCCTTCATCTTCTCCCGCAGGGCGTCTCGTAGCGCTGCGCGATCGCGGGTCGGCGCCTGCACCGCCTCGGCCCGGTGGTCGAACACGACGCCGCCGACGCGGACCGCGTCGGGCACCTCCTCGAGGAAGCGCTCGCCGGCGGCGACGGTCGCCGCCAGCCGCGACGGCTCGACGTCGGTGGCCTGCATCGAGCCCGAGTGGTCCATCGCCAGCACGATGCTCGCCTGCTCGGCCGGCACGGCGACGCTGACCTGCGGGCGCGCCAGTGCAGCGAGGAGGCCGGCCAGCGCGATCAGGCCGAGCGCGGGCGGCACGTGGCGGCGCCAGCCGGGCCGGCGCGGCAGGACCGAGGCGGCGGTCGTCGGCGAGGCGAAGGCGTGCTCACGCCGGCGGCGGCGGCGCTCGGCGACCAGGTAGAACGCGATCGCCGCCGGGACGGCGAGCAGCGCGAGCAACAGCAGCGGCTGCTGGAAGCTCATGGCGTGCGCCCCGCGCGGTTGCCGAGCTCCACCTGGAGCGTCCGCGTGTCGCCGCCGCGGCGGAGCTCGAGCTCGACCGTCTGGCCGGGACGCATGTCCTGGATCGCCCCTGCCACGTCGTCGGGCTCCTGCACGCGGTCGCCGCCCACCCGCACGATCACGTCGCCGGTGCGCACGCCCGCGTCGGCCGCGGGTCCGCCGGCGGTGACCTCGCGCACGAGCGCGCCGCCGCTGCCCTGGGACGTCGAGACGCCGAGGAACGGCCGCTGGATCGTCTCGCCGCGCTCGAGCCGCGGCACCACGTCGGCGACGGTGTTGGCGGGCACGGCGAAGCCGATGCCGACGCTGCCGTTGCTGCTCCCGCCCGTGGCGATCTGGGAGTTGACGCCGATCACCCGCCCGCGGGCGTCGAGCAGCGGGCCGCCGGAGTTGCCGGGGTTGATCGGCGCGTCGGTCTGGATCACGCGGTCGATCTGGAAGCCGTCCGGCGCCTGGATGTGGCGGCCGGTGCCGGACACGATCCCGGCCGTCGCGGTCTGCGGCAGCCCGAACGGCGAGCCGATCGCGACCGCGAGCTGACCCGTGCGCACCCCGTCGGAGTCGGCCAGCTCGAGCGCGTGCAGCGCCCCGGTCTCGCCCGTGTCGACCTCGAGCACGGCGAGGTCGGAGGAGCGGTCGACGCCGGCCACGCGCGCCTGCGCGGTGTCGTCGTCGGCGAACTGCACCTGAACGGTGTCGCTGTCGCCGACGACGTGCGCGTTGGTCACCAGCGTGCCGTCGGCGTCGACGACGAAGCCGGTGCCCGAGCCGCTCCCGGTGCGCACTGACACGACGCCGTCGCGGGCACCCTCGTAGATCGCCTGGACGTTCCCGTTCGGGCGCGCGCCGCCGACCGTCGGCGCGACGGCCCGCGGCTGGGACGCGCTCTGGGTCGCGTCGCGGTCGAGCACGCCGAAGCCGAACAGCGTGGCGGTGACGAGGAGGGCGGAGGCGGCGCCGCCGGCCGCGCCCGCGGTGAGGCGGCCGCGGCGGCCGGAGCCGCGCGGGGGTGGCGGAGGAGCGGGGCCGGCGGCGGGAGGAGGATCGTCGACTGCGATAGCGGGCCGGATGCGGCGATCGCCCGTGGGATCGCCGTGGAGCCACAGGTGGGGATCGGTCATGACGTGCAGGCTCGCGGGCGGCGCGTCAGCTCGGGATAAGGGATCAGCGCCCGTTCATGTGGCCTTGAGGCGCCGTCCGGGGTTGCGCTTAGGAAGCGGCGTGACGGTGGTCGCCATGAACGACGACCCCGGGTTCGCCGCCTTTCTCACCGAGATGGGGCGCGTGCCGCTGCTGACGGCAGCGGAGGAGCGCCGGCTGGCGCTGCGCGTGGAGCGCGGCGACCTCGCCGCCAAGCAGCGGATGATCGAGGCGAACCTCCGCCTCGTCGTCCACATCGCCCGCGCCTTCCAGCGCGCCGACCACGGCCTCTCGCTCGCCGACCTCGTCCAGGAGGGCACGTTCGGGCTCGTCCGCGCGGTCGAGAAGTTCGACGCGCGGCGCGGGCTGCGCTTCTCCACCTACGCGACGATCTGGATCCGCCAGTCGATCTCGCGCTCGATCACCAACAAGGGCCGCGCGATCCGCCTGCCGGCCTCCGTCGAGCAGCGCCTGTTCGCGCTGCGCCGCGCCGAGCGCACGCTCGCCGGCGAGCTCGGGCGGGCGCCGAGCGAGGCCGAGGTCGCCGCCGAGCTCGGCTGGGCCGAGGGCGAGATCCAGGAGCTGCTGCGCGCCGACCGGCGCATGCTCTCGCTCCAGCAGCCCGCCGGCCCGGAGGGGGAGACCGAGCTCGGCGAGCTGCTCCCCGACGAGGCCCCGACGCCGTTCGAGCAGGTGGAGGCCGCGCTGCTCGGCGACGAGGTGCGCGCGCTGCTGTCGACCCTGCACCCGCGCGAGCGCGCGCTGCTCGAGCTGCGCTACGGGCTCGGCGGCGAGCCGCCGCTGACGCGCAGCGAGGCCGCCCGGCGCCTCGGCCTGCGAAGGCGTGACGCGGTGCGGCTGGAGGAGCTGGCGCTGCGGCAGATGCGCGCCCGGCCGGCGCGCGCGGGCGGCATGGTCCTAGGATCTGCGGCATGAGCGATCTCGAGCGCCGCCCCAGCCGCACCCCGCGCCGCGCCCGCGAGCAGCGCGCCTACCGGCTCGTGCAGGTCGGCGGAGCGGCGGGGCTGGTGGCCGTCGTCGGGCTGATCCTCTCGATCGCCGGCGTGATCGGCTCGACCCTGTGGGTGATCGCCGCGATCGTCGCCGCCGTGTGCGCCGTGCTGTTCTGGCGCACCGTCTCCAAGTAAGGACTTCCTCAAGCGCCGCGGGATGTGCCCGGGCCCGCGATAGCCTGGACTGAGTCGAAGGGAAGTATCCCTACGGCGGGGTGCCGTCAACACGGCTCGGTCCAGACGGCCGGTCCCGGTCCCCGCAGCCCTGACGGGCGGAGAAACCTTCGCGGAACCCGACTCCGCGGAGGCCCTGCCCGTGACCGTTTCCTTCACCGCCTGGATCGCCCTGCTCGGCGCGATCGCCGTCATGCTCGTGATCGACCTGCTCGTCGTCGGTCGCCGGGGCGGCGAGATGAGCCTGCGCTTCGCGTCGCTGGCGTCCGTCGTGTGGGTGGCGATCGCGCTCTCCTTCGGCGGCCTGCTCGCGCTGCTCGGCGAGAGCGCCGCCGCCGCCGACTACACCGCGGGCTACCTCGTCGAGAAGTCGCTCTCGCTCGACAACGTCTTCGTCTTCCTGCTCGTCTTCACCGCGTTCGGCGTCGCGGAGGCCGAGCGCCACCGGCTGCTGACCTACGGCATCGTCGGCGCGCTCGCCATGCGGGCCGTGTTCATCGTGCTCGGCGCCGCCGCGCTCGAGCGCTTCTCCTGGATCGCCTTCGGCTTCGCCGCGCTGCTGATCTACACGGGCTGGAGCATGTTCCGCCACCGGCACGACCACGACAGCGAGGAGGCGCTCGTCGACAAGCTGCGCTCCCGCTTCCCGATCGCGAACGGCGGGTCCGACGGGGGCGGCAGGCTGGTCGTGCGCGAGAACGGCAAGCGGCTGCTGACCGTCGGCGGCGCCGCGCTGCTGGCCATCGCCGTGGTCGACGTGATCTTCGCGGTCGACTCCGTCCCGGCGATCCTCGCCATCACGCCCGAGCCGTTCGTCGTGTTCGCCGCCAACGCGTTCGCGCTGCTCGGCCTGCGGCCGCTGTTCTTCCTCGTGGCCGAGCTCGTCGACCGTCTCTACTACCTCAAGTCCGCGCTCGCGGTGCTTCTGATCGCGATCGGGCTCAAGATGGCCGCGGGCGAGCTGTTCGGCAAGATCGGGCCTGAGTACTCGCTGCCCGGGATCGCGCTGATCCTCGGCACCGGCGTGGTCGCCTCGCTCGTGCGCCAGCGGCGGCTCGACCGCCGCGCCGTGGCGGCCTGACACGTACCCTCCGGCGCGTGCGCCGCGCCATCGTGCTCGCCCTTGCGGTCGCGCTGGGCTGGTCCGCGCCGGCCGCGGCGCAGGACTGCCTGACCGCCGATCCGCCCGCACCGTCGGCGCCGCAGCCGCTGCGGATGGGGATCTTCCCGCTCGCCGCGGGCAGCGCCGGCGCGGCCCAGACCGAGCCCGCGGCCGAGGATCCCGCGAAGGCGCTTGCCGCGCTGAAGGCCCTTCGGGCGCCGGGCAAGGAGCTCGTCATCCGGCTCAACCGGATGTTCTGGGCCGACGGCGACGCCGGCCTGGCCCGCTTCGCCGCGCTCGTCGACGGCTACGCCCGCGAGGGCTTCCGCAGCGAGCTGCAGGTCCGCTACCACCCGCCCGAGGGGCGCGCCGGCGACATCGCCGGCTGGCTGGAGTACGTCCGCGCGGCCGTGCGGACGTTCGCGCCGCGGCGCTCCGTGGTGGCGCTGTCGATCACCAACGAGGCGAACCTCCCCGGCTCGCCGAACACCTCCGACGGCTTCTACGCGGGCGTGCGCGACGCTCTCGTGCAAGGCGTGATCGCCGCCCGCGCGGAGGCCGACCGGCTCGGCCGGCCCGACCTGTCGATCGGCTTCTCCTTCGCGTACCGGGGCGCTCCGCAGTCCGACGACGCGTTCTGGGAGGAGCTGGGGTCGAAGGGCGGCGCGGCGTTCGCGGCCGCGGTCGGCCACGTCGGCCTGCAGATCTACCCCGGGCTGTTCTGGCCGCCGGCGACGACCGACCCGGCGGGCGACGTGATCGAGGCGCTGACGCTGCTGCGCGACTGCTGGATGCCGAAGGCCGGCCTCGGGCGCGGCGTGCCGTTGTGGGTGACCGAGAACGGCTACGCCACGCGCGGCGGCGCCGGCGAGGACCGCCAGGCGGGCGACCTCCGGGCGACCGTCGATGCGCTGGCCCGCTGGGCGGGCGCGCTCGGGATCAGCGACTACCGCTACTTCAACCTGCGCGACAACCGCTCGCAGGGCGCCGACCTGTTCGACGCGGTCGGGCTGCTGTTCGACGACTATCGCGAGAAGAAGGCGTTCGGGGTGTTCCGGGATGCCGTGGCGTCGCATGGCGCCGCGGCGCCATCGGCGCCTGCCGCGGCTGCGCCGCCGCGCGGCGCGGCGGCTGCGGGTCACGGTGCGGCCGCGCAGCGTGCGCGCGTGGCCGCCGGACGCTGCTTCGCGTCCGTGTTCGTCGTGGCGGGGCCGGCGTCTACGGCGCGCTTGTACGGGTGGGCGGGCGGCGCGTGCGGACCGGTCGGTCCGGGCGGGCCCGGCTGCGCTATCGCTTCGTCGGCCGGCCCGGGCCGGCGGCTCGTACGGGTGACGAGCTCGGGCCGCCGCGCTACCGCTCCGATCCGCGTCCGCCGATCGAGCGGTGGATAGTTCAGGCTGAGGCTGAAGATTCCACCGCTCGATCGAACCCTATCCCTCAGAGCCGCCGTTGCGGCCCTGCTCGCGGCCGGCGCCCTCGCCGCGCCCGCGCAGGCGGCCAAGATCGGCGGCTGTCCTCTGCTCCCGCGGACGTTCCCGACCAACATGCGGGTCGACCGCCTCCCGACGCTCCCGGGCTCGGACGCGATCGTGAGCTCGATCGGGCTCGACGAGGGCCTGCACCCCGACTTCGGCTCGGGCACGTACGAGGGGCGGCCGATCGGGATCCCGTACGACGTCGTGACCCGGCGCACCGCGCGCGAGCGCGTGTCGTTCGCCTACGCGGACGAGTCGGACCGCGTGCGCTACCCGATCCCGCGCGGCGTGCACATCGAGGGCGGGCGCGACGCCGACGGCGACCGGCACGCGCTGCTGGTCGAGCGCGGCGCGTGCCGGCTCTACGAGCTGTTCGACCTGCAGGGCCGGCCGGGCGCCTGGAGCGCCGGCTCCGGCGCGACGTGGAAGCTGCGCTCGGACGCGGTGCGCCCGGCGGGCTGGACGTCCGCCGACGCGGCCGGCCTGCCGATCCTGCCGCTGCTCGCCCGCCACCAGGAGGTCCGGCGCGGCCGGATCGACCATGCGCTGCGGGTCACGGTCCGCCGCTCGCGCCGCGCGTACGTGTACCCCGCGCGCCACTTCGCCTCGTCGGAGACCGACCCGTCGCTGCCGCGGATGGGCGAGCGGCTGCGGCTGAAGGCGGGTGTCGACATCTCGGGCCTGCCCCGCCAGGCGCGCGTCGTCGCGAAGGCGCTCAAGCGCTACGGGCTGATCGTGGCCGACAACGGCTCGGACTGGTACATCTCCGGCGCGCCGCACCCGCGCTGGGACAACGACCAGCTGCACGCGCTCGGGCGCCTGACGGGCCGCGACTTCGAGGTCGTCGACACGCGCCCGCTTCGGCGCTGACTCCTCAGGCCTCGCGGACCTGGACGCGGCCGCCGTCGCCGACGGAGAGCGTGCGACCGCCCGCCAGCAGCTCGAGCAGCTCGGCGCCGACGAGCTCGCGGCGCCAGCCCTGCAGCGTGCGCACGTCCGGCTCGGGCGCGCCACGGCGGGCGGCGACCACGATCGGCGCGAGGTCGGCGCGCGCGGCGATCAGCTCGTAGGCGAGCCCCGCCTCCTGGGCGCGGCTGCGCACGAGCGACTCGGCGAGCGCGATCACCGGGCCGTCGGCGGACTCCGTCTGCAGCCGGTCGCCGTCGTCGAGGTGCACGGGCTCGGCCTCCTTGCCGCGCGCGATCGCCTCCAGCACGGCGGCGCCGCGGCGCCGGACGACGTCGGGGTTGACGCCGCGGATCTGGGCCAGCTCGCGCCGCCCGGAGGGCTGGCGCTTGGCCAGCTCGACCACGGTCGGGTCGCGCAGGACCGAGCCGACGGGCCGGTCCTCCTCGGCCGCCGTGCGCTCGCGCCAGGCCGCGAGCTCGCGCGCCACCGCGCGGTCGCGCGCGTCGAGCCCGTTCACGCGCGGCAGGCGCCGCCAGACCTCGCCGGGATCGCGCTCGTCGGTCGCCTCGGCGATCGCCCGGCACTCCTCGAGCGCCCACTCGAGCCGGCCGCGCGTCTCCAGCCGCGTCGCGATCTCGTCGCGCAGCGCGAGCAGGTGCTCCACGTCGCCGCGCGCGTAGCGCAGCTGCTCGTCGGTCAGCGGGCGCGCGTCCCAGCGGGTGAAGCTCGCCGTCTTGGGCAACCGCACCTTGAGCACGTCGTGCAGCAGCCCGTTGTAGCCCGCCTGCGCGGAGAAGCCGGCGAAGCCCGCGGCGATCTGCGTGTCGAAGACGTTGGCGAACTCCGTCCGCCACTCGCGGCGCAGGATCGCGACGTCCTGCCGGCCGGCGTGGACGATGATCTCGACGGCGGGATCGGCGAGCACCTCGGCGAGCGGGCCGGGCTCGAAGCCCTCCAGCGGGTCGAGCACGGCGATCTCGCCGCCCGCGGCGATCTGCACGAGGCACAGCAGCGGCTTGTAGCGGCCCTCCGGCATGAACTCCGTGTCGAGCCCGAGCCGGCCGTCGGCGCGCGCGAGCTCCGCCAGGCGTGCGGGATCACTTGCCAAGGGCCTTCTCCCATCGCTGCGCCTCCCACGAGGCGGTCATGCCGACCGACTCGTAGAGCCGCGCGGCGCCGCGGTTGTGCGCCGTGCACGGACAGCTCCGCGCGGCGCAGGCCGCTGGCGCGGAACGCATCGAGCAGCGCCAGCAGCAGCGTCCGGCCGTGACCGCGACCGCGGGCCCGCGGCGCGACCGCGAGCTGCGCGACGTAGCCGAGCCCGTCGTCCCAGCGCTCGCCCAGCGCGGCGCCTGCCAGGCCCTCGTCGTCCTCGAGCACGAGCCACAGCGCCGGGTCCCAGCGCTTCTTCTCGATCCGCTGCCGGCGCCAGACCTCCAGCGGCTCGGCGAGGTAGCCCTCCACCTCCGAGAGCCCCTCCTGCACGAGCGCGTGGACCGCGATCTCGTCCTGGTCGCGCTCGAACGCGCGCACGTTCCCGTCGACGTTCCGCGGCGCGTCCTCGAGCGCGATCCGCATCCGGAAGTAATGCTGCACGGGCCAGTAACCCGCGTCGAGCAGCAGCGGAGCGGCGGCCTCGTTGCCGGTCGGTACGAACTGCTTCACGACCGCGGTGCCGCGCTCGCGGGCGCGCTCCTCGGTGTACTCGCGCAGCGCGGTGCCGAGCCCGCGCCCGCAGGCGTCGGGGTGGACGTAGATCAGCGCGTCGTCGCCGAGCAGCAGCGACGAGGCGACGATCTCGCCGCCGGCCTCGACCACGCGCGCGTCGCGGTCGAGGTCCAAGCCGGGCGTCGCCCAGTCGGCGTGCAGGTCCTCGATCGTGAAGTCGGGGTAGCCGACGTCGGCGACGTCGCGCGCCAGCAGCACCCGCAGCACGGCCTCGTCATCGGCGCGGCGCGGTGGTCGGAGGGTGTGATCGCTGGGGAGCGTCGCGCTACCGGATGAGCACCGGCGTGCCCAGCGGCACGCGCGGATAGAGGTCGATCACGTCGGGCACCGTCATGCGGATGCAGCCATGCGAGGCGCGCGAGCCGATCGAGCCGGGCTCGCCGGTGCCGTGGATGCCGACGCCGTTGACGATGCCCATCCAGCGCGCCTTGAGCGGGTTCTCCGCGGAGCCGCCCGCGACCGTCTCGTTGCGGTACGCGCCGGCCCACGGGCTGTTGGGCGCCGTCCAGGGCGGGTTGACCGCCTTGTTGGCGATCGAGAACAGGCCGGAGGGCGTCGGATACGCGGGCTGGCCGATCGCGACCCCGTAGGACTTCACGAACTTCAGCCGCTTGAACAGGCGCAGGCGGAACGACCCCTTCGAGATCGTGACCACGGTGCCGTAGCGGCTCGCGAGGTCCTTGACCTGCACCTTGGCCTTCACCACGGCCCGCTTCGGCCGGATCTGGCGCGCGGCGCGCGGGTCGGTCAGCGCGAGCACGAGCGCCTTCGAGAGGCCCTTCTCGTCCAGCTCGCGGCCGCTCTTGGACGAGCGCTTGCGCATGTGCTGCAGCGTGATCCGCACGGTCGCGTTCCGCGGGGCGATGCGGGCGGAGCGGTCCACGCGCGCGACGAACGCGGCGAGCTTCTTCTTGTCGTAGCTCGTCCACGGCAGCACGTCGACGGGCTTCGGCGCCGGCGTGTCGTTGCCGGCGATATAGGCGCGCCGCGCGGACTTCGCCGGATCGAAGACGAGCTCGATCTTCTTGGTCGGCAGGCTGTAAGCCTTGCCGCCGACCCGCACGGAGACGTTGCGCGTGACGAGCTGGTGCCGGTGCGCGCGGTCGATCGTCCCCGCCGCCTGCGTCAGCGTCTGGTTGCCGACGTCGACGCCGGCGACCGTCACGCCGGGCCGGATCACGGGCTCGGGCTGCTGCGCGATGGCGGCGGGCGCGAGCAGCATCGTGAGGGCGAAGGAGAGGGCGAGGACGCGGCGCATCCGCAGCAGAGTAGCCGTCATCGGTCGAGAAGCTTGTCCAGCAACGCCCATGTCGTACCCCGCGCGGCGCGGCCGGTGAGCACGCCGAGGTGGCCGCCGGGAGCCGTCTCGAGCTCGACCGAGGCGGCGTTCGGCACGAGGTCGCCGACGTGGTGGCAGGCCGCGACGGGCGCGATCCCGTCCCCCAGCCCGGCGACCGCGAGCAGCGGCGCGGTGACGTCCGCGAGGTCGATCGTGCGGCCCGTCAGGCCCAAGCGGCCCTGCGCCAGGTCGTTCGTGCGGAAGAAGCGGTGGTAGAGCTGGCCGAAGGTGCGCCCGGGATAGGCGTGCATGCGGCCCATGAAGGCGTCGACGGCCTCGATCTGGGCCAGCAGGTCGCGGTCGTCCAGGTTCGAGGCGATCGTCCACGGCTTCATCAGGTACTTCTCGATCCCCGCGAGCTGGTAGCCGCCGCGCACCAAGGGCGCGGGCGCGCCGCCGAGCGCGCGGTAGAGCTGCGTGATCCCCTGCCCGCGCGTGACCGCGGCGATCGGCCGCAGCGGCGCGACCATCGGCACGCGCGAGAAGTCGAACGGGCTGCCGATGAGCGCGACGTTGCCGACGGGCAGCTCCGCGTCGCCGGCGTGGGTGAGCAGCGCGAGGATGCCGCCGAGGCTCCAGCCGATCAGCTGCACCGGCCGGTCGCCCGCGTCGGCGGAGGTGACGCGGATCGCCTCCGGGATGACCGAGTCGAACCAGTGCTCGAGCCCGAGCGTGCGGTCGGAGAACTCGATCTCGCCGTAGTCGACGATGTAGACCTCGTGGCCGGCCAGCAGCAGGTGCTCCGCGAGCGAGCAGCCGCGCCGCAGGTCGAAGCAGAACGCGGGCGCCGCGAGCGGCGGCACCAGCAGCACCGGCCCGGAGGTCTCGCGCGGCGCGGCCTGCTCGACCGGCAGGTAGCGATAGAGGTTGCGCAGGCGCCCGTGGTCGATCAGCGCGGCCGGCATCCGCCGCAGGTCGGCCAGCCCGCCGCGGACCGTCGCGTCGTAGAAGTTCGCGGCGGCGGCCGCGACGCGTCCTGGGCCAGGGATGCCGAGCACCGCGGAGACAGTACGCGGCGCGTGGGTAGCCTGGCTTGCGTGAGCGAGACCACGCAGCCGCGCGCGGCCGTCCCCGAGAAGCTCTGGGAGCGCATCCGCGCCGACCCGGTCCGCGCGCCGGAGCACATCGCGCTCGCCGCGTCCGAGAAGCACGGCCCGGCCGCCGACGCGTGGGCCGCCGAGAAGCGCCGCCGCTACGCCCACGACGGCCGCGAGCTGGCCGAGATGGCCAAGCGCCGGCACGCCACCCTCGCGCGCTTCGAGGGCGCCGTCACCGGCGTCGGCGGGATCTTGACGATCCTGCCCGACATGGTCGGGCTGGTCTGGATCCAGTCGCGGCTGGTGTTCTTCATCGCCGCCGCCTACGGCTACGACCCGCGCGACCCGATCCGCCCGGCCGAGCTGCTCGTCCTGACGGAGCTCTACCCCGACGTGCCGACCGCGCGGGCGGCGCTCGACGGCGTCGGCAAGACGATCGCCGAGTCCTACATCGGCTCGAAGCTCGAGCGCGAGGAAGTGCTCGCGGTACGGCTGGCGAAGATGATCGGCCGCCGCGGCGTGCGGCGGCTCGCGGGCCGGATGATCCCGTTCGCCGCGGTCGCGTTCAACGCGGTCGCGAACGAGCGGACCACGCGCCAGCTCGCCGACCGGGCGATCCGCTTCTACGGCGGCTGACGCCCGGCTGACGTCCGGAGGCGGCTCTAGCGTTCCGCCCATGCTCGTGCGGGAGCTCGCAGACGGACAGGAGATCGCCCAGGTCCTGCTGGTGCGTGAGCGCTCGCGCGGGTCTTTGAAGCTCGGCGACCGCAGCGGCTGCGTGCGCGCCGCCGTCCCGGCCGATCAGGCCGATCGCTGCGCGCCCGGCACGCCCGTGCACGTCACGGGGCGGCTGTGCGGCGGCGAGCTGGCCGTGCGCGCGGTGCGCGTCGCGGCCGAGGACGAGTACGACCTGGCCGAGCTGCTGGACGGCCCGCCGCGCTCGGCGACGGGCATGGAGGCCGACCTGCGCGAGCTGCTGGCGACGGTCCAGGACCCGCACCTGCGCGCGCTGCTGGACGCCGTCTTCGGCCCGGGCTCGCCGACCTGGCGGCAGTTCCGCGAGGCGCCGGCGGCCAAGCGCTACCACCAGGCCTACCGGCACGGCCTGCTCGAGCACTCGCTGACGGTCGCCCAGGCGGTCTCGGCCATCTCGGCGACCTTCCCGGGGATCGACCGCGACGTCGCGGTCACGGGCGCGCTGCTGCACGACATCGGCAAGCTCGAGGCCTACACGGCCGACCCGCGGGCGATCGACATGACCGACCTCGGCAAGCTCCAGGGCGAGATCCCGCTCGGCTACTACCGGATCCGCCGGCTGATCGAGGACCTGCCCGGCTTCCCCGAGCAGCTCGCGGCCGCGGTCCTGCACATCATCCTCTCCCACCACGGCCAGCTCGAGCACGGCTCGCCCGTCGTGCCGTGCACGCGCGAGGCGACGCTCGTGCACATGATCGACAACCTGGGCGGCCGCCTCGGCTCGTTCGACCGGCTCGAGAAGGAGCTGCCCGACGGCTCCGCGTGGTCTCCGTTCGACCGCGTGCTCTCCGGCGCGGCCTGGTTCTCCGAGCGCCGCGCCGCCTAACCGCCTGCAAGGTTCACAAACGGCGCACGTGGGGAGCGTGGTCGGCCTGGCTCGGGCCGCCGTGAGCACCGAAGTCCCGATCCTGTCCCATGGTGGGGCCTGAGAGGGACGTCGATTCATCGGCGCCCAGAACCATCTCCCTACGTGAGCCGTTGTTCGCGCCCCCGGATCCGCTGCGCGACCTGCGCGGCGGCCCGCGCGCATCGCTCGGCGAGCTCGGCACGCCCGTCGGCGTCGACCTCCGCGGCGGGGAACGTCAGGGCGACCGAGGCCGCCGGGTGGCCCGCGTGGTCGAGCACGGCGACCGCGACGGACGCGAACCCGGGCGTGACCGAGCCGTCCTCCTGGGCGTGGCCGGCGGCGCGGATCGCGGTCAGCTCGCGCCGCAGCGCGGTCAGCGACTCCGGGCCGACGCCGTTGCGCCGCACGAACGCGCTGCGTGAGGGGAACAGCGCGCGCAGCTGTGCGGCCGGCAGCGCGGCGAGCATCGCCAGCCCGCTCGCCGTGAGGGTGGCGGGCAACCGGACGCCGACGTCGGTGACGAGGCTGGGGCGCCCCGCGGCGCGCTCCTCGATCACGTACAGGACGTCGCGGCCGTGGAGCACGGCGAGGTGGCCGTTGTGGGTGCTCGCGTCGACGAGCCGGCCGAGCACGGTGCCCGCGATCCAGCGCAGCGGCTCCTGGCGGGCGTAGGCCGAGCCGAGCTCGAACGCCGCGACCCCGAGCCCGTAGCGCCGCTGCTCGGGCAGGTGCACGACGAAGCCCTGCTCGCGCAGCACGCCGAGCAGGTGGTAGACGGTCGACCGCGGCAGCCCGAGGTCGCGCGCGATCGCGGCCGCGGGCATCGGGGCCGCGTGCGAGCCGAGCAGCTTGAGCAGGCTGAGCGCCTGCGCCGCGGCGGGGGCGTTGGCCACGGGACCCAGTGTCTCAGATGCGAGACACAAGCCCCGGAAGTGAGCTGACAAGGAACCGCCGAGCGTGTTCGATGCAGGCATGGCCGCGACGCTCCCGACCACGCACCCGGTGCGCATCGGTACCGGCCCGGTGTCGTTCGAGGACGTCGTCGCGGTGGCGCGCGGCGACGCGCCCGTGGAGCTCTCGGGCGAGGCGCTCGCCGCGATCGCCGCGAGCCGCGGGGCCGTCGAGGCGCTCGCCGAGGACACCCGCCCGCACTACGGCGTCTCGACGGGGTTCGGAGCGCTGGCCACGCGCCACATCGCGCCCGAGCGGCGCGCCGCCCTGCAGCGCAGCCTCATCCGCAGCCACGCCGCGGGCTCCGGGCCCGAGGTCGAGCGCGAGGTCGTGCGCGCGATGATGCTGCTGCGCCTGTCCACGCTCGCCACCGGCCACACCGGCGTGCACCCCGACACCGCGAGCGCGTACGCCGCACTGCTCGACGAGGGCATCACGCCGGTCGTGCACGAGCACGGCTCGCTCGGCTGCTCCGGCGACCTCGCGCCGCTCGCGCACTGCGCGCTCGCGCTGATGGGCGAGGGCGAGGTCACCGACCGCGCCGGCCGCCGGCGCCCCGCAGCCGACGCGCTGCGCGACGCCGGCCTGCGGCCCGTCGAGCTGCGCGAGAAGGAGGGCCTGGCGCTGATCAACGGCACGGACGGGATGCTCGGCATGCTCGTGCTCGCGGTCGCCGACCTGCGCGGCCTGCTGGCCACCGCGGACGTCGCCGCCGCGATGAGCGTGGAGGGCCTGCTCGGCACGGACCGCGTGTTCGCCGCCGACCTGCAGGACCTGCGCCCGCAGCACGGGCAGGCGCTCGCCGCGGCCAACGTGCGCGCGGTCCTGCGCGACAGCCCGATCGTGGCGAGCCACCGCGGGCCGGAGGACACGCGCGTGCAGGACGCCTACTCCCTGCGCTGCTGGCCGGCCGTCGGCGGCGCCGCCCGCGACACGGTCGAGCACGCCGCCGCGGTCGCGGAGCGCGAGCTCGCCGCCGCGATCGACAACCCCGTCATCTGCACGGACGGCCGCACGGAGTCCAACGGCAACTTCCACGGCGCGCCGCTCGCCTACGTGCTCGACTTCCTCGCGATCGCCGCCGCCGACGTCGCGAGCATCGCCGAGCGCCGCACCGACCGCTTCCTCGACGCCGCGCGCAGCCACGGGCTGCCGCCGTTCCTCGCCGACGACCCCGGCGTGGACTCCGGGCTGATGATCGCCCAGTACACGCAGGCCGCGATCGTCTCCGAGCTCAAGCGCCTCGCCGTGCCCGCGAGCGTCGACTCGATCCCCAGCTCGGCGATGCAGGAGGACCACGTCTCGATGGGCTGGGCGGCCGCGCGCAAGCTGCGCCGCAGCGTCGACGGGCTCTCGCGCGTGATCGCGATCGAGCTGATGACCGCGGCGCGCGGTATCGAGCTGCGGGCCCCGCTGCGGCCGGCGCCCGCCACCGCCGCCACGATCGCCGCGCTGCGCGAGAACGTGCCCGGGCCGGGCTCCGACCGCTTCCTGGCGCCCGAGATCGAGGCCGCCTCGCAGCTCGTCCGGGAGGGTGGCGCGCGGCGCGCCGCAGAGTCCGTGTGCGGGCCGCTCGCATGATCAAGGAGACCACATGAACACCGTCACCGCACCCGCCCGCAAGGGCGGGGTCCGCGCCCCGCGGGGCACCGACCTGTCGTGTCTCGGCTGGCCGCAGGAGGCCGCCTACCGGATGCTCCACAACAACCTCGACCCCGAGGTCGCCGAGCGCCCCGAGGACCTCGTCGTCTACGGCGGCACCGGCAAGGCCGCGCGCGACTGGGCGAGCTTCGACGCGATCGCGCGCACGCTGCGCACGCTCAAGGACGACGAGACGCTGCTCGTGCAGTCCGGCCGCCCCGTCGGCGTGCTGCGCACGCACGAGTGGGCGCCGCGCGTGCTGCTGGCCAACTCCAACCTGGTCGGCGAGTGGGCGACGTGGGAGGAGTTCCGCCGGCTCGAGGCGCTCGGGCTGACGATGTACGGGCAGATGACCGCGGGCTCGTGGATCTACATCGGCAGCCAGGGGATCCTGCAGGGCACCTACGAGACGTTCGCCGCGGTCGGCGCCAAGCGCTTCGGCGGCTCGCTGGAGGGAACGATCACGCTCACCGCCGGCCTCGGGGGGATGGGGGGCGCGCAGCCGCTCGCCGTCACGATGGCCGGCGGTGTGGCGATCTGCATCGAGGTCGACCCCTCGCGGATCGCCCGCCGGATCGCCCACGGCTACCTCGACACGGAGGCCGCGGACCTCGAGGACGCGCTGCGCCTGGCCACGGAAGCGCGCGACGCCCGCCGCCCGCTCTCGATCGGCCTGCTCGGCAACGCCGCCGAGGTCGTCCCGCAGCTGCTCGCCATGGGCGCGCCGATCGACGTGGTGACCGACCAGACGTCGGCCCACGACCCGCTCGCCTACCTGCCGGCCGGCGTCGCCTTCGAGGAGTGGCGCGCGCTCGCCGAGAGCGATCCGGCGGGCTTCACCACCCGCGCCCGCGAGTCGATGGCCCGCCATGTCGAGGCGATGGTCGGCTTCATGGACGCCGGCGCCGAGGTGTTCGACTACGGCAACTCGATCCGCGCCGAGGCGAAACTGGGCGGCTACACCCGCGCCTTCGACTTCCCCGGCTTCGTCCCCGCCTACATCCGCCCGCTGTTCTGCGAGGGCCGCGGCCCGTTCCGCTGGGCCGCGCTGTCGGGCGACCCCGCCGACATCGCCGCGACCGACCGCGCCGTGCTCGAGCTCTTCCCGGAGAACGAGGCGCTCGCGCGCTGGATCAAGATGGCCGGCGAGAAGGTGCACTTCGAGGGCCTGCCCGCGCGGATCTGCTGGCTCGGGCACGGCGAGCGCCACCTCGCCGGCCTGCGCTTCAACGAGATGGTCGCGAGCGGCGAGCTGAAGGCGCCGGTCGTGATCGGCCGCGACCACCTCGACTGCGGCTCGGTCGCCTCCCCCTACCGGGAGACGGAGGGGATGCTCGACGGCTCGGACGCGATCGCCGACTGGCCGCTGCTCAACGCGCTCGTCAACACCGCCTCGGGCGCGACCTGGGTCTCGCTGCACCACGGCGGCGGCGTCGGCATCGGGCGCTCGATCCACGCCGGCCAGGTCACCGTCGCCGACGGCACGCCGCTGTCGGCGGCCAAGCTCGAGCGCGTGCTGACCAACGACCCGGGGATGGGCATCGTGCGTCACGTCGACGCGGGCTACGAGCGCGCGGACGAGGTCGCGGCGGACCACGGCGTGCGCATCCCGATGCGGGAGGGCGGCGCTTGACGCGCTATTGGGCGGAGCACGCCTGGCTCGGCGGCGACCGGGCCGAGGCGGGCGTGCTCATCGACGTGGAGGGGGAACGGATCGCCGCCGTCGGGCCGGACAGCCGGCCCGACGGCGCGGTCGTGCTGCGGGGGCTGACGCTCCCGGGCTTCGCGAACGCGCACTCGCACGCGTTCCACCGCGCGCTGCGCGGGCGCACCCACCGCGGCGGCGGGACGTTCTGGACCTGGCGCGAGGACATGTACGCGGTCGCCGGGCGGCTCGACCCCGACGCCTACCGCGCGCTCGCCCGCGCGGTCTTCGCGGAGATGGCGCTGGCGGGGATCACCTGCGTGGGCGAGTTCCACTACCTGCACCACGGCGACGCGCCCTACGCGGAGCCCAATGCGATGGGCGAGGCGCTGATCGCCGCGGCGGCCGAGGCCGGCATCCGGATCACGCTGCTCGACACGTGCTACCTCGCGAGCGGGTTCGGTCGTGCGCCCGAGGGGGTCCAGGAGCGCTTCTCCGACGGTGACGCGCACGCCTGGGCGGAGCGCGCGTCGGCACTGCGGGCCGCGCCGCACGCGCGCATCGGCGCCGCGATCCACTCCGTCCGCGCGGTGCCCGCCGACCAGCTCGCGACCGTGGCGGCGTGGGCGCGCGAACGCGGCGCGCCGCTGCACGCGCACCTGTCCGAGCAGCGCGCGGAGAACGAGGCGTGCCTGGCCGCCCACGGCCGCACGCCGGCGGAGCTGCTCGACGAGCACGGCGCGCTCGGCGGCGGCTGCTGCATGGTCCACGCGACGCACCTCACGGACTCGGACGTCGCCCGCCTCGGCGGCACCGCGATCTGCATGTGCGCGACCACGGAGCGCGACCTCGCCGACGGCATCGGGCCCGCGCGGGCGCTCGCCGACGCGGGCGCGCCGCTGTGCCTCGGCAGCGACAGCCACGCCGTGATCGACCCGTTCGAGGAGGCGCGCGCCGTCGAGCTCGACGAGCGCCTGCGCACGGAGCGCCGCGGCCACTTCAGCGCCGCCGAGCTGCTGCGGGCCGCGACCGATCACTCCTCGATCGGCTGGCCCGAGGCCGGCCGGATCGAGCCCGGAGCACCCGCCGACCTCGTCACGGTCGGGCTCGACTCGGTGCGGCTCGCCGGCGCCGAGCCGGACACGCTGCTCGAGTCGGTGGTGTTCGCGGCGGGAGCCGCCGACGTGCGCGAGGTCGTCGTGGGCGGCCGCCGCGTCGTCACCGAGGGCCGCCACATCACGATCGACGTCCCGGCCGCCCTGCAAGAAACGTGCCTGACACCTTTCTTGCACGCATGAGCATCCTGATCGACAACGTCGGCACGCTGGTCACCAACGACCCGGAGCTGGGCGAGGGGCCGCTCGGGATCGTCGAGGACGCCGCGCTCGTGCTCGGCGACGGCGTCGTCGTGTGGGCGGGCCCGCGCGCGGCGACCCCCGATGGCGCGGCGGACGAGCGCTTCGACGCCGGCGGCCGCGCGGTCATCCCCGGCTTCGTGGACTCCCACGCGCACCTGGTCTTCGCCGGCGACCGCGCGCGCGAGTTCGCCGCCCGCATGGCCGGCGAGCGCTACGAGGCCGGCGGGATCCGCACGACCGTCGCGGCCACCCGCGCGGCGACCGAGGCCGAGCTCGACGCGACGACGGCGCGGCTCGTCGCGGAGGCGCGCCGCTCCGGCACGACGACGATCGAGTGCAAGTCCGGCTACGGGCTGACCGTCGCCGACGAGGCGCGCTCGCTGTCCGTCGCCGGCCGCCACACCGACGAGGTCACCTACCTCGGCGCGCACGTCGTCGCGCCCGAGTACGCCGGCGACCCGGCCGCCTACGTCGAGCTCGTCACCGGCCCGATGCTCGACGCGTGCGCGCCGCACGCCCGCTGGATCGACGTCTTCTGCGAGCGCGGGGCGTTCGACGGCGACCAGGCGCGCGCGATCCTGGAGGCCGGCAAGGCGCGCGGCCTGACGCCGCGCGTGCACGCCAACCAGCTCGGCCACGGCCCGGGCGTGCAGCTCGCGGTCGAGCTCGGCGCCGCCTCCGCCGACCACGTCACCCACGTCACGGACGCCGACGTCGACGCGCTCGCGAGCGGCGAGACCGTCGCGACGCTGCTGCCCGGCGCGGAGTTCTCGACCCGCGCCGCCTATCCGGACGCGCGCCGGCTGCTCGACGCGGGCGTGACCGTCGCGCTCGCCGCCGACTGCAACCCAGGCACGAGCTACACGACGAGCATCCCGTTCTGCATCGCGCTCGCCGTGCGCGAGATGGGCATGACCCCGGACGAGGCCGTCTGGGCGGCGACCGCCGGCGGCGCCCGCGCGCTGCGCCGCGACGACGTCGGACGGCTCTCCCCCGGGGCGCGCGCCGACGCCGTGCTGCTCGACGCCCCGAGCCACCTCCACCTCGCCTACCGGCCGGGCGTCGCGCTCGCCGCCGCCGTGTGGCGCGCAGGCACGCGCGCGTGACCGTCCTGCCGATCGTGACCGTCGGGGACCCGGTGCTGCGCGAGCGGGCCCGCGAGGTCACGCCCGAGGAGCTGCGCTCGCCGGAGGTCCAGCGGCTGATCGACGACATGATCGAGACGATGCGCGCGGCCGGCGGCGCGGGCCTGGCCGCCAACCAGGTCGGCGAGCTGCTGCGGATCTTCGTCGTCGAGGTCGCCGGCAACCCGCGCTACCCGTACAAGCCGCCCGTGCCCCTGACGGTGGCGGTGAACCCGGTGATCGAGCCGCTCGACGACGAGACCGCGCCGATCAACGAGGGCTGCCTGTCGGTCCCGGACCTGCGCGGGGAGCTCGACCGCCACATGCGCGTCCGGGTGCGCCGGCTCGACCGCGACGGCGCCGAGCACGACGAGGTCCGCGCGGGCCTGACCGCCGGGACCTTCCAGCACGAGCTCGACCACCTCGACGGCGTGCTGTTCCTCGACCGCGTGCGCGACCCGCGGACCTTCACCACCTGGGAGCAGTTCGAGCGCCACCACCGCGACGCGTTCGTCGCGCGCGCCGAGGAGCTCAACCGCAGGTTCAGCTGACGCCGTCTTCGAGCAGCGCGTCGACGAGCTCGCCGATCTCGATCGCGGCGGCGTGGATGCGCGACGCGTACTCGCGCCGGTCGGCGTCGGAGATCGCCCGCTCGGCCGCGAGCACCTCTGCGAACCCGGACACGATCGTGAGCGGCGTGCGCAGGTCGTGGCGCAGCCGGCGGCGGCGCTCGTCCTCGTCGGTCACGGGGTGTTCCCGTCGCTCCCGGGGGGCGAGATGTAGCCCTCCCGCAGGGCGATCGCGATCGCGTGCACGCGCGTGGAGGCCTCGAGCTTGGACATCGCGTTGCGGATGTGCGTCTTGACCGTCTCGCTGGAGAGCACGAGCTTCTCCGCGACCTGCTCGCCCGTGAGGCCCTGGGCCAGGAGGTCCATGATCTCGCGCTCGCGTTTGGACAGCGACGGCATCCGCTGGGTCGCGCGCCGCGAGAGCAGCGCCGGCCGCAGGCGCGGGTCGACGTAGGTGCCGCCCTCCGCGACCGTGTTCAGCGCGGCCGTCAGCTCGCTCGGCGTGCCCTCCTTGAGCGCGTAGCCGCGGGCGCCGGAGTCCAGCCCGCTGATCAGCAGCTCGACGTCGCTGGACCCCGTGTAGAGCACGACGCGGCGCTCGGGATCGGCGTCGAGCAGCTCGCGCGTGAGGTCGATCCCGGACTCCTCGCCGAGGCGGATGTCCACCAGCGCGACGTCCGGAGAATGACGCTCGACCAGTTCGCGTCCTTCACCGGCGGAGCCCGCCGTCCCGACGACCTCGAGGCCCTCGCGGCTGAGGAGCAGCTCGAGTCCTTCCCGCAGGGCTTGGTGATCCTCGATGAGTACGAGCGAAAGGGGAATGAGGGGCTCCAACTCTGCGGAAACTGCGCGCGCTAAGAGAGTAGGACGCGCGCACTGTTTCGTCGCTCTCTAAGGTGGACCTGCGGTGGCGAAGGACACTGAAAAGCTCATCCGGCAGCTCTCCCTGATCTCGTATCTGATGGCGGAGCGGCGCCCGGTCACCGCGACGGAGATCCGGCGCGACGTCGAGGGCTACTCGGACATGACCGAGGACGCGTTCGCGCGTCGCTTCTACGCCGACCGCGCGGAGCTCGACGCGCTCGGGATCCACCTGCGGGTCGACAAGCCCGCCGACGGCTTCTCCGAGCAGGAGAACTACTCGCTCGCGCCCGAGGCGTTCCACCTGCCGGCGATCGCGTTCTCCGACGCCGAGCGCGCGGCGCTGCAGACGGCGCTGACGCTGCTCGACGGCGAGTTCGCATACGCCGAGCCGCTGCGCCTGGCGCTGCAGCAGATCACCTGGGGGCGCCCGAGCCCGCTCGGCACGGACTCGCGCCAGACGATCGGCCTCGGGATCACCGCCTCCGCCGGCGGCAGCGAGCTCTCGGGCCGCCTGGCCAAGGTCGACACGGCGATCTACCGCCGCAAGCGGATCGAGTTCGAGTACTACACGATGCAGTCCGGCGAGACCGCCCTGCGCAAGGTCGACCCGTACCACCTGCTGTTCGAGGGCGGCCAGTGGTACCTCGTCGGCCACTCGCACGAGCGCGGCGCCGTGCGCGTGTTCCGGCTCTCGCGGATCCGCGGCAAGGTCGCCTACTCGACCAAGGCCGAGCACGACTTCCAGCGCCCCTCGGACTTCGACCCGCGCGGCTTCGCGAGCCGCATCCCGTGGCAGCTCGGCGACCCGGTCGACACCGGCGAGGTCTGGGTCTCGGACAAGATCGCGTGGTACGTCGAGCGCCAGTTCGGCGCCTACGGCGAGATGCGCGACGGCGACGACGGCGGGCGGATCTTCCGCACGGAGTACGCGATCCCGCGCCTGCTCGTCGCCTGGGCGCTGCGCTTCGGCGACCAGGCGCGCGTCTGCAACCCGCCCGAGCTGGTCGAGGAGTCGCGCACCCGCCTGGACCTGATCATCGAGCGCCACCGCGGCGAGGCGTTCACGTCGGTCGCCGACGGCAACCCGCCCGCGCCCGCGGTGCCCGAGGGCGAGGGCGGCGGGCGCACGCGCGGCGGCGAGGCCGGCATCAGGCCCGAGCGCTTCGCGCGCCTGGTGACGCTCGCGACCGTGCTGATCGCCGCCGGCCGCGAGGGCCGCCGGATCCCGGTCGCCGAGGTCCGCGAGCAGCTGCAGATCTCCGAGCAGGAGCTGCGCGAGGACATCTCCGTGCTCAACGTCGTCAACTTCGGCGGCGGCGCCTACGTGATCTACGCCGAGGTGCTGCCGACGGGCGAGATCGAGGTCGACCCGGAGCCGTACTCGGACACGTTCGACCGCCCGGCGCGCCTGCTGCCGATCGAGGCCAACGCGCTCGTCGCGGCGATCGACCTGATCGGCGCCCGCTTCGCCCAGGGCGCGCTCGCCTCCGCGCGCGAGAAGATCGTCGCCGCGCTCGGCCACGATCCCGTCGAGGAGGGCCTGCACGTCACCTCGCCCACCGCCGAGGACGAGATCACGCGCCTGGTCGAGACCGCCGTGCACGAGTCGCGCCGGCTGCGGATCGAATACTGGGCCGCGAACGAGGACGCGTTCTCGCACCGGGTCATCGAGCCCTACGCGCTCTTCAACGGCCAGGAGGCCTGGTACGTCAGCGCCGTCGACCCTGGCAAGGGCGACGACCTGCGCCAGTTCCGGCTGGACCGGATCAAGAGCGCCGAGCTGCTCGAGGAGCGCTTCGAGCGCCGCGAGGACCTCGACCCGGTGGCCGACGTCGGCGGCTGGCCGCGCACCGGCGTCGTCGAGGGCTCGCGCACCGCGCACGTCTGGATCTCGCCCGAGCAGGCCCGCTGGGCCAGCGAGGAGCGCACGGTGCTGGCCGAGCTGCCCGACGGCGCCGTGATCGTCGAGTGGGGCTACAAGGGCACCCCGTACCTCGTGCGCGAGGTGCTCAAGGAGGCCGGCGACGCCGCCGTGCTGGAGCCGGCCGACGCCCGCGAGGCCGTGCTGGCCGTCGCCGAGGGTCTGCTCGCCCCGAGCGTGAAGTGAACCGCCGCGCGGCGATCCGCATGTCGCGCGAGGAGGCGGCGGACTTCCTCGAGCAGCAGAAGACCGTCATCTGCGCCACCAACGGCCACGACGGATTCCCGCACCTGATGCCGCTCTGGTACGTCGTCCGCGACGAAACGCTGTGGGCGTGGACGTACGCGAAGTCCCAGAAGACCAAGAACCTCGAACGCGACCCGCGCGCGACGCTGCAGGTCGAGGCGGGCGAGAGCTACGAGCAGCTGCGCGGGCTGATGCTGCGCACGGAGGCCGTGCTGCATCGCGACCAGGAGACCGTGCTCGGCTTCGTCGCCGACCTCGCCCCGCGCTACGCGCCGCCCGGCGCCGACCCCGAGGCGCTGCGCGAGGGCTTCGCGCAGCAGGCCCCCAAGCGCGTGGCGATCGAGTTCCGGGAGGTCGGCCGCGTGAGCTGGGACCACCGCAAGCTCGGCGGCACCTACTAGCCCGCCGCTAGGCTGGCCCGCCATGAGTGAGCTCAAGGGCCTGATCCTCTCGGGCGGGCGCGGCACGCGGCTGCGGCCGATCACGTACACGTCGGCCAAGCAGCTCGTCCCGGTGGCCAACAAGCCCGTGCTCTTCTACGGCATCGAGGCGATGGCCGACGCGGGCATCCGCGACATCGGGATCATCATCGCGCCCGAGACCGGCGACGAGATCCGCGAGGCGGCGGGCGACGGGTCCCAGTTCGGCGTGCGGATCACCTACATCGTCCAGGACGAGCCGGCCGGGCTGGCGCACGCGGTTCTGACCGCCGAGCCGTTCCTCGGCAAGGACCCCTTCGTGATGTACCTCGGCGACAACCTGCTCCAGGGCGGGATGCGCGACCTCGTGCGCAGAGTTCCGCGAGAACGCGCCCGAGGCGCTGATCCTGCTCACCCCGGTGCCCGACCCGGAGAACTACGGCGTCGCCGAGCTCGACGACTCCGGCGCGGTCAAGCGGCTCGCCGAGAAGCCCAAGGAGCCCGCGACCGACCTCGCGCTCGTCGGCGTCTACATGTTCACGCCGCACATCCACGACGCCGCCCGCGCGATCGAGCCCTCGGCCCGCGGCGAGCTGGAGATCACGGACGCGATCCAGTGGCTGGTCGACTCCGGCCGCCGCGTCGAGCCGCACGTCGTGCGCGGCTGGTGGAAGGACACGGGCCGCCTCGACGACATGCTCGAGGCCAACCGCCTGATCCTCGAGACGATCGACCGCCAGGTCGACGGCGAGCTCCAGGACTCCCAGATCGACGGCCGCGTGATCGTCGAGGCCGGCGCCCGCCTCACCAACTCCACCGTCCGCGGCCCGGCGATCATCGGCGCCGGCGCCGTGCTGACCGACTGCTACGTCGGCCCCTACACCGCCGTCGGCCGCCACTGCGTCATCGAGGGCGCCGAGGTCGAGCACTCGATCCTGCTCGAGGGCTCCACGGTCCGCGGCCTCGACGGCCGCATGGAGTCGTCCCTGCTCGGCCGCGGCGTGCACATCTCCCGCGACGACCGCCAGCCGCGCGCCTACCGCTTCATGGTCGGCGACAACTCGGAGATCGGGATCCTGTAGGTCGCTTCCGGCCGCGGGCGTCGTGTGTGGCGGACGTCAACTGCGGCTGGGTGGGGAGGCGAGGGTGCGGCCCGCGTAGGCGGTCCCTGGGCGGTCACTTACAGCGAGGTGCTTCCTGACGCGCGCTGAGCGGGAGGAATCGTCCCATCGTTACGTGGCCGGAAACGCTGGGCATCTCATGCTCGCTCAGCGGGAGTCTCGAGCACCTCGCTGTTAGTGGCGGCCGGAGCAGGCGCGCGGGCGGCACTCCCACCTCCTACCCAGCGCCGTTGCCGTGAGCCCGGCAGGGCGCGGAGCGCCCTACGGCGCCGAGCCCGAGCGGCTCGAGCAGCGCCGCGAGGTCGGCGGCGGTGCGGTCGGCCTCCTCGAGCTCGGCCTCGGTGTGGGTCGTGGTGACGGCCCAGACCGTCATCCCGGCCGCTCGGCCGGCGCGGACGCCGGCCGGGGCGTCCTCGATCACGACGCAGTCGCCGGGCTCGGCGCCGAGCGCCTGCGCGGCCACCAGGTAGGCGTCCGGCGCGGGCTTGCCGCGGCGCACGGCGTCGGCGGTGACGAGGATCGCGGGCTCGGGGAGGCCGGCGGAGAGCAGCCGCGCGGCCGCGAGCGCGGATCCGCAGGAGGTCACGACCGCGAGCGCTTCGGGCGGCGCCGCGGCCAGCAGCTCGGCGGCGCCCGGCAGCGCCTCGCCGCCCGTCGCGGCGTGCTGCGCGTCGACGTGCTCGGCCTCGGCGGCGGCGTCGAGGTGCGGCGCGACCGTCGCGATCACCTCGCGCGAGGGCACGCCGTGCATCGCGCGCACGACCTCGCCGGGGTCGAGTCCCTGGCCGGCCGCCCAGTCGCGCCAGACGGCCTCGACCGCGTCGCCGGAGTCCACGAGCACGCCGTCGAGGTCGGACAGGATCGCCGCGAACCTCACGTGATCGCGAGCTCCGGCTCCGGCCGGGCCGCGTCCCGGCCCCTCGTCACCCGGGGCGCCAGCACGGCGACCGCGGCGGTGGCCAGGCACAGCGACGTCAGCGCCAGCGGCAGGCTCGTCGCCTCGGCGAGGAAGCCGATGAACGGCGGGCCGACGAGGAAGCCGAGCGAGCCCATCGAGCTGACCGCGGCGATCGACGGCCCGGCGGTCTCCACGCCGCCGGCGCCCGCGAAGCTGAACAGCAGCGGGACGCCGTTGGCGACGCCGATGCCGACGAGCACGAGCCCGGCCAGCGCGGCGATCGGATCCGCGATCACGAGCATGGTGCCGAGCGCGATCGCCGCGAGCGCGGACCCGCCGCGCAGCAGCCGCGTCGGCCCGATCTGCTCGTTGATCCAGTCGCCCGTCAGCCGGGCGATCGTCATGCCGGCGGCGAACGCCGCGAACGCGGCAGCGGCCACGCCGGCCGACGCACCGAGGTCGCCGCGCATGTAGACGCCGCCCCAGTCGGCCATCGCGCCCTCCGTGACCATCGTCAGGAAGCACAGGACCGCCATCAGCACGACGGCGCGCGACGGCAGCTGGAAGCGCTCGCCCGCGGCGGTCGCGCTGCCCGGACCGAGCGAGGTGACGCACGCGAGCACGACGAGCAGCAGCAGCCCGGCGGCGATCGTGTTCTGCAGGCGCGGGTCGATCCCGGCCGCGGTCGCGCCGGCCACGCAGGCCGCCCCGGCGAAGCCGCCGAAGCTCCAGCCCGCGTGCAGCGAGGACATGATCGGCCGTCCGAGCCGCCCCTCGATCGCCGAGCCGTGGGCGTTCATGGAGACGTCCATCGCGGCGCCGGCGGCGCCGAAGGCGAGCAGCGCGAACGGCAGCAGGTAGGGCTCGGGCGCCAGCAGCGGCAGCGGCACCATCAGGCAGCAGAGGATCCCGCCCAGCCGGACGGCGCGGGCACTGCCCAGCCGCACGACGGCCTGGCCCATGACCGGCAGGGCCACGATCACGCCGATCGACATCGTCAGCAGGATCAGGCCGAGCGTGCTCTTGGCGAGGTCGAAGCGCTCCTGGACGAACGGGATCTGGGCGACCCAGACGCCGATCGCCGCCCCGTTGACGAAGAAGACGCCGAATGTCGCGGTGCGCGGACTCACCCTCTACGGGTTATCAGGTGCCGCGCGCGACGACGGTACGGCAGACCCGCCCTTGGGCCCGAGCCGCGGCCCGCCGTCAGGCCGGGGTGGCGACGTTGGCCCGCTTCGGCGCGAGCTTCTGCTGCTGGCGCTCCGGGCTGATCTCGACGACGTTCCAGGCGAGCTTGGTCGCCTTCATCGCGCGGATGACCCACGCCGTCGGGTCGACCTCCCACCAGCGCAGGCCGTGCATCGCCGAGCGCGGGAACGCGTGGTGGTTGTGGTGCCAGGACTCGCCGAAGGACAGCGGCGCGAGCCAGAAGACGTTGGTCGAGTGGTCGTCGACCTCGAAGCGGCGCGTGCCGAAGAAGTGGCAGACGGAGTTGATCGACCACGTCACGTGGTGCAGCAGGAAGATCCGCACCGCGCCGCCCCACAGCGCGCCGGTGACCGCGCCCGCGAAGGATCCCTCGATCAGCCATCCGAGGCCGGCCGGGATCGCGATGCCGGCGGCGACCCAGAGCGGGAAGAGCGCGTTGATGATCCGGAAGCCGCGGTCCTCGACGAGGTCGCGGGCGTACTTGTCGTAGGCGGCCTGGCCCTGGCGGTCGAACAGCCAGCCCATGTGCGCGTACCAGAGGCCCTTGACCGCGCCCTTGAAGCCGCTGCCGTGCCCGTGCGGCGAGTGCGGGTCGCCCTCCTGGTCGGTGAACGCGTGGTGCTTGCGATGGTCGGCGACCCACGAGATGACGGGGCCCTGCACCGCGACGGAGCCGAGGATCGCCCATGCGTACTGCACCGGCCTGTATGTCGCGAACGACCGGTGCGTGAGCATGCGGTGGAAGCCGACGGTGACGCCGAGCCCGGTGGCGATGTACATGATCAGCATCAGCGCGAGGTCGCTCCAGTCGACCAGCGTGTTCCAGAGCAGCACGATCGCGACGAGGACCGCGAGCAGCGGGACGAGCACCCCGGCGAGGTTGGAGATCCGGTGCGCGGTGGTCATGGCTGTGGTCTACCCCCGTAGGACGCGCCGTTCTTGGCGGCTCGCAGCACGTTCGCGGGCCTTGGTTTGTAGGCTTCCCACAAATGCCCCAGACGAGCCGGACGTTCGCCGCCATCCCGCCCGAGACCGCGGACGTGCTGCGCCCGGTGCTGTCGGGGCTCGCCGACGAGACGATCGCCGCGATCGCGGTCGAGGTCCCCGACTACGCCCGCGCCATGGAGGGGGAGTTCGGCAAGGCCGTGCGGCGCGGCGTGCAGATCGCCTTCCGGCGCTTCCTCGACCTCGTGCTCGACCCCGAGGCCGACGTGCGCAGCGCCCGCGCGGCCTACGTGGACCTGGGCCGCGGCGAGTACCACGCCGGCCGCAGCCTCGACGCCCTGCTCGCCGCCTACCGCGTCGGCGCGCGGCTGGCCTGGCGCCGGTTCGTCGAGACGGGCCGCGAGGCGGGCCTGGCCCCGGAGGTCCTCTACGACCTCGGCGAGGCGATCTTCGCCTACATCGACGAGATCTCCGCGGAGTCGGCCGACGGCTACGCCCAGGAGCAGTCGGCGGCCGCGGGCGAGGCGCAGCGCCGCCGGCGGCGGCTCGTGCGCGTGCTGGCCGAGGACCCGCCGGCCTCCGAGGAGACGATCCGGACCGCGGCCGCGGCCGCGGGCTGGGCGCTGCCCCGGCGGGTCGCCGCGCTCGTCGTCCCCGGCGGCGAGGGCGCGCCGGAGGACGAGCTCGACGCGGACGCGGCCGCGCTGGCCCGGCGGATCGGCGCGGACGCCGTCGGCGCGGAGGTCGGCGGGCGCCTGTGCCTGTTCGTGGGCGACCCCGGCGCGCCGGGGCGCCGGCGCGCGCTGGAGGCGGCGCTCGGCGGCGCCCGCGCGGGGCTCGGGCCGCCGGTCCCGTGGCCGCGGGCGTCGGCGAGCCTGCGCCGCGCCGGCTCGGCGCTGGGGCTCGGGCTCGACGGGCTGGTGGTCGCCGAGGAGCACCTCGCGACGCTCCTGCTGGCCGCCGACCCCGCGCTCGGGGCCGAGCTCGCCGCCGCGCGGCTCGCCCCGCTCGAGGGCCTCGCGGCCACCCAGCGCGAGCGCATGGAGTCGACGCTGCGGGCGTGGCTGGACCGCCCGGGCCAGGTCCAGGCGGTGGCCGCGGCGCTCGGCGTGCATCCCCAGACCGTGCGCTACCGGATGGCCCGCCTGCGCGAGCTCTTCGGCGATCGGCTCGAGGATCCGGAGGCGCGCTTCGAGCTCGGGCTCGCGCTCCGGGTCGCCCCCATGCGCTAAGTATTGACGGCATGCGACTGCTCGTCATCGGCGCGGCGGGGATGCTCGGGCAGGACCTCCTCGCGGCCGCGCAGGCCGCCGGCCACGAGCCGGTGGGCCTCGATCTGCCCGACATCGACATCACGGACGCCGACGCGACGCTCGCGGCCGTCCGCGAGGTCGCGCCCGACGCGGTGGTCAACTCCGCCGCCTGGACCGACGTCGACGGCGCGGAGGCCCAGGAGGAGCTCGCCGCGCGCGTGAACGCCGAGGGCGCGGGCAACGTCGCCGCGGCGGCGGCGGCCGCCGGAGCGCTGGTCATCCAGATCTCGACGGACTACTCGTTCGACGGCACCGCGAGCGAGCCGTACACCGAGTCCAGCCCGACGAAGGCGATCGGCGCCTACGGCCGCACGAAGCTGGCCGGCGAGCTCGCCGTCGCCGAGGCGGCGACCCCGGACTTCGCGATCGTCCGCAGCTCGTGGCTGTTCGGCCCGCACGGCAAGAACTTCGTCGACACGATCCTGCGCGCCGGCGCGGAGCGCGGCGAGCTGAAGGTCGTGCACGACCAGGTCGGCTGCCCGACCTACACCGGCCACCTCGCGCAGGCCCTCGTGGAGATCGCCGAGCGCCGCCTCACCGGCGTCCTGCACGTCGCCGGCGGCGGCTCCTGCTCCTGGTACGACCTGGCGGTCGCCGCGCTCGAGGCGGCGGGAGTCGAGTGCACGGTCACGCCGACCACGGCCGCCGAGTACGGCCGCCCCGCGCCGCGCCCGGCCTACTCCGTGCTCGTCTCCGAGCGCGAGGACGCGCCGCGCCTGCCCGCCTGGCAGGACGGCCTGGCCGCCCATCTGGCCGCCGCGAGGTCGCTGGCATGAGGCTGCTCGTCTGCGGCGGGGCCGGCTTCATCGGCTCGACGTTCGTGCGCCAGCGCGTGAACGACTTCGGCGACGACGTGACCGTGCTCGACAAGCTGACCTACGCGGGCCGGCGCGAGAACCTCGAGGGCACCGAGCACCGCTTCGTGCACGCGGGCATCGAGGACCGCGAGGCGGTCGCCGGCGCGATGGCGGACGCGGACGCGGTCGTCAACTTCGCCGCCGAGACGCACGTGGACCGCTCGATCGCCGAGCCGGACGCGTTCGTGACCACGCACGCGCTCGGCACGTACGTGCTGCTGGAGGCGGCGCGCGAGCGCGGCCTGCGCTACGTGCAGGTCTCCACCGACGAGGTCTACGGCTCGATCGAGGAGGGCACCTTCACCGAGGAGAGCCCGCTCAACCCCTCCTCGCCGTACAGCGCGACCAAGGCGGGCGCCGACCTGCTGGTGGCCTCCTACCGGCACACGTTCGGGCTCGAGGCGCTGATCTGCCGCGGCTCGAACAACTACGGGCCGTTCCAGTACCCCGAGAAGCTGATCCCGCTGATGGTGCTCAACGCCCTGCACGGCGACAAGCTGCCGGTCTACGGCGACGGCCAGCAGGTGCGCAACTGGATCTACGCCGAGGACTTCGCGCGCGGGATCGGCTTCGCGCTCGAGCACGGCGAGCCGGGCGAGGTCTACAACGTCGGCGGCCCCGACGAGTGCCCGAACCTCGAGGTCGTGCAGCGGATCGTCGAGTACACGGGCGCCGGCGAGGAGCTGATCGAGTACGTCACCGACCGCCCCGGCCACGACCGCCGCTACTCGCTGAGCTCGGACAAGATCCGCGCGCTCGGCTGGGAGCCGCAGGTCCACTTCGGCGACGGGTTGAAGCAGACCGTCGAGTGGTACCGCGACAACCCCGCCTGGTGGGAGCCGATCCGCTCGGGCGACTACCGCGCGTACTACGAGCGGCAGTACGGACGCAGCCTGGGCTAGCGCCCGGCCGGCGGCCTATGACGGCTGGGCGCCGAGCGAGCTGATCTGCCAGCCGTCTTCGCCGCGCTCGAGCTCGAACGTCGCGGTCTTGCCGTCCTGGCGGACCTCGGCGCGCGCCTTCGTGCCCTCGACGGTGACGTCGCGCACGTCCATGTCGGTGTTGGCGACGTCGCGGATGGTCGCCTGGACCTCGTCGACGCAGTCGTGGCCGCCGGCCTCGAGCGACTTCGCGAGCGCGTCGGTGAAGAGCCGCGAGCAGATCTCGTCGGGCTCGCGCGAGGCCTTCAGGTCGTCGATCACCTGGGCGACGTCGCGCTCGGCGCCCTTGAAGTCCCCGGCCGACGCGTTCTGGTCCGTGGCCGTGCAGCCGGCGAGGACCGCGGCGAGCGGGAGCGCGAGCAACAGGGGCGAGCGGCGCATGACGCAAGAGACTAGCCGCGGGCATGGCTACCCTTCTGCACGTGGCTTCTCGCACCGCAGGCGCAGTCCCCCGGGGCCGGCACGCTCCTCCGCTCGAGGTCCGGCAGGACCAGCAGCGCCGCCGCCTGTTCGCGGCGGCCGCCGCCGTGTTCTCGCGCGTCGGCTACGGCGAGGCGACGGCCGAGGCGATCGCCCGCGAGGCCGGCATGTCGAAGGCGACCTTCTACGAGCACTTCGACAACAAGGAGGACTGCATCGTCTCCTTGTTCGACACGGCGATCGAGGTGATCCTGGGCGCGATGCGCGCCGCGGGCGACCGCAGCATGGACGCCAAGCCGGCCGTGCGCGTGCGCGTGTCCGCGGAGGCGTTCCTTGGCGCGCTCGAGCAGTTCCCGGACGAGGCGCAGACGCTGCTGGTGGAGATCGTCGGCGCGGGTCCGCGCGCGATGGCGCGCCGCGACCGCGCGCTCGACGCCGTGGCCCAGTACATCGACGAGCTCAACCGGCGCGATCACGAGCGCGGCTCCGCACCGCGCTTCGCCTCCCCGCACGACGCCTTCGCGATCGCCGGCGCGGTCGTGGAGCTCGCGTCGCGGCAGATCCGCACGGGCCGGCCGGCCAACATCGCCGAGCTCGAGCCCGTCATCGAGCGCCTCACGATGGGGCTGCTCGCCGATCCGGCGTGAGCGCGGCCCACGCCGCGCTCGCAGCGCAGATAGCCGACTGCCGCCGCTGCCCCCGGCTGGTCGAGTGGCGCGAGCAGGTCGCCCGCGAGAAGCGGGCCGCGTTCGCGGACTGGGAGTACTGGGGCCGCCCCATCCCCGGCTTCGGCGACCTCGGGGCCCGGCTGCTGGTGCTCGGCCTCGCCCCGGCCGCGCACGGCGCCAACCGCACGGGCCGCGTGTTCACCGGCGACCGCTCGGGTGACTTCCTGTTCGCGGCGCTGCACCGCGCGGGCTACGCCAACCAGGCAGAGGCGGTCGCGCTCGACGACGGGCTCGAGCTGCGCGACTGCTTCATCACCGCCGCGGTGCGCTGCGCACCGCCCGCCAACAAGCCGCTCCCGAGCGAGAAGGCGGCGTGCGCCGACTGGCTCGAGCGCGAGCTGGCGCTGCTGCCGGATGTGCGCGTCGTGCTCTGCCTCGGCCAGTTCGCCTGGACCGCCGCGCTGACGACCCCGGCCGTCTACGGCGGCCCGCCGCCGCGCCCCCGCCCTGCCTTCGCCCACGGGGCAGAACACGCAAGAAAGGTGTCAGGCACGTTTCTTGCGCCGACGCTGCTCGGCTGCTTCCACCCGAGCCAGCAGAACACGTTCACGGGCAAGCTGACGGAGTCGATGATCGACGACGTGCTCGCCCGCGCGCAAGAATTGTGCCAGGCACGGGACGTGCGGTGAGGCGGTACGCCGAGGTGCTGCGGGTGCCGCACGTCGCGGCGCTGATCGCGGCGACGCTGCTCGCGCGCTTCCCGATCGGGATCAACGCGCTCGCGGTGATCCTCTACCTGCGCGAGCAGACCGGCTCGTTCGCGGTCGCGGGCGTGGTGGCCGGCTCGCTGGCCGCCGGCAGCGGCGTCGGCGCGCCGGTGCAGGGCCGGCTCGTGGACCGCTTCGGCCAGCGCCGGGTGCTGCCGCCGCTGGCGCTCGTGCACGCGGCGGCCCTCGGGCTGCTCGTGCTGACCACGGAGCTCGGCGCACCGACGGCCGTGCTCGTGCTCTTCGGCATGCTCGCCGGGTTCGCGATCCCGCCGACGTCGTCCGTGCTGCGCTCGATGTGGCCGTCGCTGCTCGAGAACCGGCCGCACCTGCTCCAGCCGGCCTACGCCCTGGACTCCGTGCTGATCGAGCTGATCTTCATCCTCGGCCCGCTGCTCACCGGCCTGCTGACCGCGATCGCCGCTCCGCAGGTCGCGCTGATCGTCTCGGCGGTGAGCGTGGTCGCGGGCACGCTGGCGTTCACCGCGCTGCCTCCGTCGCGCGCGTGGCGGCCCGAGCACGAGGCGCAGCACGCCTCGCGCTGGGGCGCGCTCGCCTCGCCCGGCGTGCGCAGCATGGTGCTGATCTCGCTGCCCGCGGGCATCGGCGTCGGCATCTGCGAGGTCGCCATCCCGGCCTTCAGCGACGCGATCGGCGACAAGGAGCTGGCCGGCGTGCTGCTCGCCGTGTGGTCGGCCGGCAGCGCGGCGGGCGGGCTGATCTACGGCTCGCTGTCGCGCCGCCCGCCGCTCGAGCACGTCCACCAGGCCGTCGCGATCCTGCTCGCGCTGGCGCTGCTGCCGATGGCCGCCGCCTCGTCGTTCGCGGTCATGCTGCTGCTCGTGATCCCGGCCGGCGCGTTCATCGCGCCGCTGCTCGCGACGCGCAACGAGCTGATCGGCCGGGTCGCGCCGCCGGGCGCGCGGACGGAGGCCTACACCTGGCCCGTGACCGCGTTCGTCGGCGGGATCTCGCTCGGCTCCGCGCTCGCCGGGCTGCTCGTCGAGGGCCCCGGCCACAGCACCGCGTTCGTCGTCGCGTCGGCCTTCGCCGCGCTCGGCGCGCTGCTCGTGTTCGTGCGCCGCCGGACCTTCGTGAGCCCCGTACCTGCCTGACCTCACAGATCCGCCGCGCGGACCGTTGCACGGCCATGCGCCTGCACGACTACGCCGCCTCCGGCAACTGCTACAAGGCCCGCCTGCTCCTCGCCCTGCTCGACGCGCCGTACGAGCGGGTGCCGGTCGACATCTTCGCCGGCGACACGCTCACGGACGCGTTCGGCGCGCTGAACCCGCTGCGCGAGACGCCGGTGCTCGAGCTCGACGACGGCACGGCGATCACCCAGTCGCCGGCGGTGCTCTGGTACCTCGCCGAGGAGACGGCGTTCCTGCCGGCCACGCGCACGGGGCGTGCGCACGCGGCGCAGTGGCTCGCGTTCGAGCAGGAGCGCGTCATGGGCTACATCGGCGGGGCGCGCTTCCGCCTGCTCACGGGCCGCGCCACAGCACAGGACCCGCGCATCGCGGCCCGCATCGCCGCCGCCCGGGGCACCCTGGACGTCCTCGCCGAGCAGCTCGCCGGGCGCCCGTTCCTGCTGGGTGCGGAGCCGACGATCGCCGACATCGCGACGTTCGCCTACACGAGCCGCGCCGGCGACATCGGCCTCCCGCTCGAGCGCTGGCCCGCGGTCGAGCGATGGGCCGAGCGCCTGCGCGCGCTGCCCCGCTTCGTCGACGACTTCGAGCCCTATCCGGCCAACGCGCGCCAGGGCGCGAGCCGATCGATCTACGACTCGTGACACCCGTACCGGCCTGATCCGTACCAGGGGTAACGTGGATGTCGTGGAGCCACTCGCAGCCTTCACCCCGGGAGTTCGTGAGTGGTTCACGCGCGCCTTCGCCGAGCCGACCGCCGTCCAGGCGCAGGCATGGCCGGCGATCGCCACCGGCGAGCACACGCTGATCTCGGCCCCCACGGGCTCGGGCAAGACGCTCGCCGCGTTCCTGTGGGGCCTGAACCGGCTCGCCGCCGAGCCGTCGGAGGACCGCACCCGGATCGTCTACGTCTCGCCGCTGAAAGCGCTCTCCTACGACATCGAGAAGAACCTGCGCGCGCCGCTGCGCGGGATCGGCGCCGACGTGCGCGTGGGCGTACGCACGGGCGACACGCCGCAGAAGGACCGGCGCGACATGACGCGCCACCCGCCGGACATCCTGATCACCACGCCCGAGTCGCTGTACCTGATGCTCACCAGCCGGGCGCGCGAGATCTTCGCCGGCACCGAGGCCGTGATCCTCGACGAGATCCACGCCGTCGCGCAGACCAAGCGCGGCGCGCACATGGCGATCACGCTCGAGCGGCTCGATGAGGCCGCCGACGGCCCCGTCCAGCGGATCGGCCTGTCGGCGACGCAGAACCCGCTCGAGGAGGTCGGCCGCTTCATGGTCGGCCCCAAGCGCACGTGCCGGATCGTCGACGCCGGCGTGCGCAAGCCGCTCGACCTCAAGATCCACGTGCCCGTCGAGAGCATGGTCGAGCCCGAGCAGTCCGACGTGGAGCTCGACCCGTTCGCGGGCGCGGAGGCGACGCGCAAGTCGATCTGGCCGGCGATCTACCCCGAGATCCTCGAGCTCGTCCGCCAGCACAAGTCGACGATCGTGTTCGTCAACAACCGCCGCGGCGCCGAGCGGCTCGCGCTGCGGCTGAACGAGCTCGCCTCCCACGAGGACCCGGACGGGCCCGCCGTGGAGATCGCGCGCGCCCACCACGGCTCGCTCGCCCGCGAGGAGCGGCTCGTGATCGAGGACCAGCTCAAGGCCGGCGAGCTGCCGTGCCTGGTCGCCACCTCCAGCCTCGAGCTCGGCATCGACATGGGCGCCGTCGACCTCGTGTTGCAGGTCGAGTCGCCGAAGTCCGTGACCCGCGGCCTGCAGCGGATCGGCCGCGCGGGGCACAACGTCGGCGACACGTCGAAGGGCCGCATCTTCCCCAAGTTCCGCGCCGACCTGCTCGAGTGCGCGGTCGTCGCCCAGCGCATGCGCGAGGGCCTGATCGAGACGACCGTCGTGCCGCGCAACCCGCTCGACGTGCTCGCCCAGCAGGTCGTCGCGATGGCCGCCTCCGCCGACGACGAGGACCAGCCGCTGCTCGTCGACGACCTCTACGCGCTGATCGGCCGCACGTACTCGTTCGCCGAGCTCTCGCGCCAGAACCTCGAGAACGTGCTCGACATGCTCGACGGCCGCTACCCGAGCGAGGAGTTCGGCGAGCTGCGCCCGCGGATCGTGTGGGACCGCGTGGCCGGGACGATCCGCGCCCGCAAGGGCTCGCGCGCGCTGGCGATCACGAACGCCGGGACGATCCCCGACCGCGGCCTGTTCTCGGTCAACCTCCCCGACGGCCGCCGCGTCGGCGAGCTCGACGAGGAGATGGTCTACGAGGCTCGCCCGGGCCAGACGTTCCTGCTCGGCGCGACGAGCTGGCGGATCGAGGACATCACCCGCGACCGCGTCGTCGTCACCCCCGCGCCGGGCGTGCCGGGTGCGGTGCCGTTCTGGCGCGGCGACTCCGTCGGGCGCCCGCGCGAGCTCGGCGAGGCGATCGGCGCGTTCGCGCGCTGGGCCGTCGAGCAGGACGCCGAGACGCTCGAGCAGGGCTTCGACCTCGACCACCTGGCCGCCCAGAACCTGCTCGCCTTCCTGCGCGAGCAGCAGGACGCCACGCGCGTGGTGCCGAGCGACCGCACGATCGTGGTCGAGCGATTCCGCGACGAGATCGGCGACTGGCGGCTGTGCATCCTCTCCCCCTACGGCGGCCGCGTGCACGCCGCCTGGGGTCTGGCGCTCTCCGCCCGCATCCGCGACGAGTACGGGCTCGAGTCCGACGCGATCTGGTCCGACGACGGGATCATCGTCCACCTCCCCGACGCCGACGAGCCCCCGGGGACCGACCTCGTCCTGATCGACCCGGACGAGCTCGAGGACCGGGTCGTCGGCGAGCTCGGCGGCTCCGCGCTGTTCGGCGCGCGCTTCCGCGAGAACGCCGGCCGCGCGCTGCTGATCCCGCGCGCCTACCCGGGCAAGCGCACGCCGTTGTGGCAGCAGCGGCTGAAGTCGCAGACGCTGCTCGAGGTCGCCAAGCGCTACGCGCAGTTCCCGATCGTGCTCGAGACCTACCGCGAGTGCCTGCGCGACGTGCTCGACGTCCCCGGCCTGCAGGACCTGCTCCGCAAGCTGCACTCGCGCGAGCTCGGCCTGGTGGAGATCGAGACGCCGACCGCCTCGCCGTTCGCCTCCTCGCTGCTGTTCGACTACGTCGCCACGTACATGTACGAGGGCGACACGCCCAACGCGGAGCGCCGCGCCGCGGCGCTGGCACTGGACCGCGAGCTGCTGCGCGAGCTGCTCGGCCAGGAGGAGCTGCGCGAGCTGATCGACCCCGGGGCGCTCGAGCAGGTCGAGGCCGACCTGCAGCGCACCTCCGAGCGCACGCGCGCGGACTCCGTGGACGCGCTGCACGACGTGCTGCGCCGCATCGGCGACCTCACGCTCGAGGAGGTCAAGCAGCGCACGCTGGAGCCCGATCGCGCCGAGGAGTGGCTCGGGCAGCTCGCCGGCGAGCGCCGCGCGATGCGCCTGCGGCTCAACGGGGAGCTGCGCTGGGCGGCGGCCGAGGACGCGGGCCTGCTGCGCGACGCGCTCGGCGCCGTGCCGCCGTCGGGCCTGCCGGAGGTCTTCACCGCCGACGTGCCCGACGCGATGGAGCGGCTCGTGCGCCGCTGGGCGCGCGTGCACGGCCCGTTCGAGACGCGCGAGCTGCGCGAGCGCTACGGCATGGACCTCACGCCGGTGCTGGCCGGGCTCGAGCGCGCCGGCGAGCTGGTGCGCGGCGAGCTGCGGCCCGGCGGCACGGAGCGCGAGTGGTGCGACCCCGAGGTGCTGCGGCGGCTGCGCCGCGCGTCGCTGGCCGCGCTGCGCAAGGAGATCGAGGCCTCCGACCAGCGCGCGCTCGGGCGCTTCATGCCGGCCTGGCAGGGCGTCGACCGCCATCCGCCCGCCGGCGCGGGCATCGACCGGCTGCGCGACGTGCTCGTCCCGCTGCAGGGGCTCGCGCTCCCGGTCGACGTGTGGGAGAAGGACGTGCTGCCGCGCCGCACCGGCGCCTACTCGCCGGGCTGGCTGGACCAGCTGTGCGCGGCGGGCGAGGTGGTCTGGATCGGCGCGGGCGCGCTCGGCCGGCGCTCGGGCAAGGTCGCGCTGTACTTCCGCGAGGACGTCGCGTTGCTCGGGCCGCCGCCCGGCCGCACCGACGCTCCCGCGGACCCCGCCCACGAGGCGATCCGCGAGCGGCTGCAGGGCGGGGCGGCGTTCTTCACCGACCTGCTCGTCGACGTGCAGGGCATCACCACCGAGGAGCTGCAGGAGGCGCTGTGGGACCTCGTGTGGGCGGGCGAGGTGACCAACGACGCGTTCGCCCCGCTGCGCTCGCCGAAGCTCAGCGCGCCGTGGTCGCAGCAGGCGCGCGCGGATCGCCGGCGCTCGTTCTCGGCCCGCCGCCGGGGCTCCCAGCCGCAGGTCCAGGGCCGCTGGTCGCTGACGCGGAACCTCTTCCGCTCCGAGCCGGATCCGGTGCAGCGCCGCCGCACGCAGGCCGAGCTGCTGCTCGAGCGCTATGGCATCGTCACCCGCGAGCAGGTGCTCGCCGAGGGCATCCCGGGCGGCTTCTCCTCGCTCTACGACCAGCTCGCCGCACTCGAGACCGTCGGCGTCGCGCGCCGCGGCTACTTCATCGAGGGCCTGGGGGGCGCGCAGTTCGCGCTCCCGGGCGCCGTCGAGCGCCTGCGCGCGCAGCGCGACGACGACGAGGCGCCGCCGCTCGTGCTCGCCGCCACCGACCCCGCCCAGCCCTACGGCGCCGTGCTCAAGTGGCCGAAGCGCGAAGGCAGATCCCCGGCCCGCCAGGCGGGCGCCTACGTGGTGCTCTCCGGCAGCGAGCCGGTGCTCTACGTCGAGCGCGGCGGCAAGGGCCTGCAGGTGCTCGTCGACGAGGGCGACGAGCGCATCCCCGGCGCGCTCGAGGCGCTCGTGGAGGGCGTGCAGCGAGGGCGCGTGCGCAAGCTCGCGCTCGAGCGCGTCGACGGCGAGCCGATCGTCGGCTCGGCCTACGAGGAGCCGCTGCTCGAGCTCGGCTTCCGCGCCGGCCCGCGCAAGCTCACGCTGACGGCGTAGCTCCTGCGCGGTCCGCCAGCCAGCCGTCGAGGTCGGCGGCCGGCAGCGGGCGGGAGAGGAAGAAGCCCTGCGCGACGTCGCAGGAGAGGGCGGTCAGGTCGTTGAGGATCTGCTGGCTCTCGACCCCCTCGGCGACGACCTCGAGGCCGAGGTTGCGCGCGAGGTCGATCGTGGTGCGCACGATCGCCGCGTCGTTGTCGTCGTCGGTCATCCCCATCACGAACGAGCGGTCGATCTTGACCTCGTCGAGCGGGAGCCGCTTGAGGTAGGACAGCGAGGAGTGGCCCGTGCCGAAGTCGTCGAGCGAGAGCTTGACGCCGAGGCCGCGCAGCCGCTCGAGGATCGCCATCGCGCGCCGCGGGTCGGCCATCACCGTGTGCTCGGAGATCTCGCACTCGAGCCGGTCGCCGGGGACGCCGTGGCGCTCGAGCAGCGCCGCGACCGCGTCGGGCAGCGTGGCGTCGGCGATGTTCGCGGCGGCGAGGTTGACCGCCATCGTCAGGTCCTGGCCCGCGTCGCGCCACACCCGCGCCTGCGCGAGCGCGTTGTCGAGCACCCAGCGGGTGAGGTCGCCGATCGCGCCCGTGCGCTCGGCCAGCGGCACGAACTCCACGGGCCCGAGCAGGCCGTGCACCGGATGCTGCCAGCGAACGAGCGCCTCGACGCCGATCACGCGCTGCGTGCCGACGTCGACCTTGGGCTGGTAGTGCAGGACGAGCTCGTCGTTGCCGATCGCGCTGCGCAGCTCGCCGAGCAGCTGCAGGCGCTCGGCCGAGTACGGGTCGCGCTCGGAGGAGTAGGTCTCGATGCTGGTGCGCGAGCGCTTCGCGTCGTACATCGCGACGTCCGCGCGCTGGACCAGCGTGTGCACGTCGGTGCCGTGCTCGGGACAGTGCGCGATGCCGATGCTCGCGTCGAGCACCGCGGAGACGCCGTTGAGCATGAACGGCCGGCCGATCGCCTCCTGCAGGCGGCCGGCGAGCTCGGCGGCCATGCCGCGGTCGGGCAGCCCGCGCAGCAGCACGGCGAACTCGTCGCCGCCGAGCCGGGCCAGCGTGTCGCCGCGGCGCACGACGCCCTGCAGGCGGGCGGCGACCTCCTCGAGCAGGCGGTCGCCCGTGTCGTGACCGAGGGTGTCGTTGACCTCCTTGAAGCGGTCGAGGTCGACGAGCAGCAGCGCGGCCGGCTCGCCGTTGCGCTCGGCCGCGGTCAGCGCGGCCTCCATCCGGTCGTAGAGCAGCGTGCGGTTCGGCAGGTCGGTGAGGTCGTCGTGCAGCGCCTGGTGGCGCAGCCGGCGCGAGGCGACGGCGACGATCCGGAACAGCGTGGCGTAGAGCAGCAGCAGGCCGCCGGCGAGCAGCAGGTACAGGCGGCGCGAGTCCTCGGCGATCGCGGCGGCGACCGGCTCGTAGGGCAGGTAGATCTCCACGACGCCGTCGGGCGGTCCGTCGCCGCCGAGCCGGAGCGGCACGTAGACCTCCAGCGCGCGCTGTCCCTCGCCGTCGTCGAAGGTCCCGTGCGTGAGCTTGCTGCCGACCTCCCCGGCGAGCGCGCGGCGCACGCCCGGCGAGTCCGCATGCATCTCGCCGACGATCGAGCGCTCGTCGGAGTAGACGATCACGCCGTCGGTGTTGAAGACCTTCAGGCGCAGGATCCCGAGCTCGTCGAGGTCGCGCAGCTTGAGCTGCTCGTCGAGCGAGGCGAGGTGGTCGTCGCCCTGGCCCGCGGCGAGGTCGCCCGGCAGCAGGATCGGCTGCATGCCCAGCGTCGTCATCGTCTCGGCGAGCTTGGTCGACTCGAGCAGCGCGCGCCGCTCGATCCGGTCCTGCAGCATGCGGCCGACGCCGATGCCGAGCGCGACGATCACGAGCAGGCTCAGCACGCTGAACTTGGTCAGCAGCGATGGCCGTCGCAGGAGCGCACGCATGCCTGGTTGATCGGCCGCAAGGGCCTGGTTCCTTAGCCCGGGCGTGCAGCTCGCGCGTACCCTCAGGTGAATGCCCGAGGGCGACACGATCCACTTCCACGCGAATCGCATCCGGCCCGTGCTCGAGGGACACGTCCCGGACGCGCTGGAGACGCCGCACCCGCGCTTCGGCCGCGACCGCTGGCCCGAACGGCTGGCCGGCCGCGCGGTGCGCTCCGTGGACGCCCGCGGCAAGCACCTGTTCCTGCGCTTCGAGGGCGGGCTGACGATCCACTCGCACCTGCGCATGAGCGGCTCCTGGAGGGTCTTCGACCGTGGCGTGGAGTGGCACCGGTCACCGCGCTCCGCGTGGCTGCGGGTCCGCCGCGGCGACCGCGAGGTGCTGCAGTTCAACGGCCCGGTGCTCGAGCTGATGACCGATTCGCGCACGCGCCTGGACCGCCGCATCGCCGGCCTCGGGCCCGACATCCTGGCGCCCGAGCTCGACACCGCGAAGGTGCTGCGGCGGCTGCGCGAGGACGACCCGACGCGCCCGATCGGCGACGCGCTGCTCGACCAGCGCACGATCGCCGGCATCGGCACCCTGTGGAAGGCGGAGGGCTGCTTCGCCGCCGCGATCGACCCGTGGCGGCCGGCGGGCGAGGTCTCCGACGAGGAGGTGCTCGCGATCATCGGCGAGACGCGGCCGCGCATGCAGGCCTCCGCCGTCGACGGCAAGCAGGACCGCTTCAAGGTCATCTTCGGCAAGGCGGGCCGGCCGTGCCCGCGCTGCCTGGAGCAGGGCGTCGTCTCGCTGATCCGGGTGCGCGGGCAGGGCGACGACAACCGGCGGACGTTCTGGTGCGCAGACGTGCCAGCACTGAGGCGGATCGGCCACAAGGGCGCCGACCACATCGCGCCCGGCAACACGCCCGAGAGCTTCGACGCCGCGCTCGCGCACGGCGTCGACATGATCGAGTTCGACGTGCTGCCGGAGGACGTGGAGGACCCGGCCGCCGGCGAGCTGCGGCTCGCGCACGACTACTCGCACGACCTCGCGCGCGCGCCGACGCTCGAGGAGGGGCTCGTCGCACCTGGCCGGCGACGCGTTCGGATCGGTCGAGCTCGACGTCGACCTCAAGCTGCCCGGCTACGAGGCGCGCGTCGTCGAGGCGCTGCGCGAGCACGGGCTGCTCGAGCGCACGCTCGTCTCCACCCAGTACATGCGCAGCCTCGTGAAGCTGCGCGAGCTCGAGCCGTCGCTGCGGCTCGGGTGGTCGGTGCCGCGCGTCAAGCGCGACTACACGCAGAACCTCCTCTACGCCGCTCCCGCGTACGCGCTGCTGCTCCACGCGCGCCGCCGGCTGCCGAAGGTCGCGGCCGGCCACATCGCCGCGGGCCGCTGCGACGCCGTGATGTGCCACTACAAGCTCGTCACCCCGGCGCTGCTGGAGGCGATCAGCGACGCGGGCGGCGAGCTCTACGTGTGGACGGTCGACGACGCCCGCCGCATCCGCAAGCTCGAGGCGCTCGGCGTCACCGGCGTGATCACCAACGACCCGCGGCTGTTCGACGAGGGTCAGGCGATCGAGCAGGTGGCGGCCGAGTAGCCGACCGGGTCGGACCCCGCCGTGGAGCGGTGGCCGGCCTCGGTGATCTCGACCGCGCGGCCGATCACGCGCCCGTCGCGCAGCCAGCGGAAGCGGACGACGCCGCGGAAGGTGATCGCCTTCGACGGCGGCTCGAACTCGAAGCTCCAGCCCGACTCGATCGCGCGACCGCGCGAGCGCGAGAGCTTGCGCCAGCCGGAGTCGGCGCCGGCCACGTAGCGCCAGCGGTCCCCGTCGCGCCACTGCACGCGGAAGCGCATCCGCCGCGCGGCGCCGCGCGGCGTCCCGGGCATCGAGGCGCGGATGCCGACCTCGTTCGCGTGCTTGGTCGTGTCGCAGACGTTCACCGTCGCCCACAGCCGGTCGGCGCCGGCGGGGCGCGCGGCCGCGCCGGCCGGCGCCAGCAGGGCGGCGGAGGCGGCGAGACATGCTGCGAGAACGGCGCGCATACCGGAAAAACGGTAGCGCCGCGACAGAGTTGTGATGGATCGACTTGCGCGACGTAGTACCGGCGTGTCCAGCACGATGAGCGCCACGCTCGATCCACCGACATCCGCCGGGCCGGCCGCCCTCGACTTCGACGCGCTCTACCGCGAGGCGCGCGACGACGTATACGCGTACGTCGTCACGCTGCTGCGCAGCCCCAGCGCCGCCGAGGACGTGACCGCCCAGGCGTTCGAGCGCGCCTTCCGCAAGGCGCGCTCCTACGACCCGCGCAAGGGCGGCCCGCGCGCCTGGCTGTTCGGGATCGCCCGCCACGCCGCGCTCGACGAGCTGCGCCGCGGCAAGCGGATCGCCACCCTGGTGGCCGAGCCCGTGGACGCCGCGGCCGCGCCCGACGAGGCCGCCGAGCGCGCGCTCGAGCGCGCCGCCGTGCGCAACGCGCTCGCCGGCCTGCCCCCGCGCGACCGCGAGATCGTCGCGCTCAAGTTCCACGCCGGCCTCGACAACGCCGAGATCGCCGACGTCCTCGGCGTCAGCGTCTCCAACGCCGGCACCCAGCTCCACCGCGCCATGACCAAGCTCCGGAGGGCCCTCGATGACCGCTCCTGACACCCTGCCGCCCGAGCTCGCCGAGCTGGGCGAGCTGCTCCGCGAGGAGCCGCCGCGGCCCGACCCGGCATGGGCCCGCAGGCTCGACTCCCGCGCGGCGGCCGGCTTCCCCCGGCCGCCGCGCCGGTCGCCGTGGGCGATCCTGAAGGCCAACCGCCGCGCGCTGATTCCCGCCGTGAGCTTCGCCTGCGTGGCGCTGCTCGTCGTCGGGCTCTCGACGGCGAACCTCGGCAGCGACGACTCCGGCAGCAGCAGCGGCGGAGGCGGCGGCGGCGGCGGCGAGAGCGCGAGCACCGCCGCGGACCAGGCGTCCCCGCCCAGCTCGGGCGCGGCTTCGGGGGGCGGCGACTCCTCCTCCTCTGGCCTCAGCCAGGCACCGCGCCCGAAGATGGCCCCGGCTCCGTCAGGCGGCAGCGCGCGCTCCGACGGCCGCCGCACCCGAGCCCAGGAGCGCAGCGCCGCGCTCACGCTCGCGGCGCGCCCGCGCCGGATCGAGGAGGTCGCGGCCGGGATCCTGCGCGTCACCGACGCCGCGGGCGGCTTCGTCGCCTCCTCGAGCGTCAGCGGCGGCAGCGGGTCCGGCGGCACGTTCGAGCTGCGCATCCCGGTCGCCCGCCTCGACAAGGCCGTCGCCGACCTCTCGCGGCTGGCGAAGGTCCGCGAGCGGACGCAGTCCTCGCGCGACATCACCGCCCAGACCGTCTCCGCGCGGGAGCGCCTGCGCGAGGCGCGGCGCGAGCGCGAGGGCCTGCTGCGCGCGCTCGCCAACGCCACCACGCTCAACGAGACCGAGGCCGTCAAGGCGCGCCTGCGCGACGTCAACCGGCAGATCGCGACCGCGCGCGCCTCGCTGCGCCGCGTCGTCAACCGCGCCACCTACGCCAACGTCTCCGTCCAGCTCGTGTCCGAGCGGGCGGCAGCGGCCCCGCCGCCCGACGACGGCCGCTGGACGCCCGGCGACGCGCTGCGCGACGCGGGCCGGGTGCTGGAGGTCGCGGCGGGCGTGGCGCTGATCGTGCTCGCGCTCGCGCTGCCGATCGCGCTGCTCGCCGGCGTCGCCGCCGCGGGCGCCCGCGTCGCGGGCCGCCGCCGGCGCGAGCGCGCGCTCGACATGGCCTGATCTGGAATGCTGCGCGGCACATGGCCGCGAGCGCAGAGGAGACGGCGGCGCTGCTCGGCCGCGTGCCGGTCTTCGAGGCCCTGCGCCCCGAGGACCTGGTGCGCGTCGCCGACGTCGCCGTGCCGCGCAGCTTCCGCGCGGGCGAGGTCGTCTTCCGCGAGGGCGACGACTCCGACACGTGCTACGTCGTGCGCTCCGGGCACGGCCGGGCGGTGCGCGAGCACGCCGACGGGCGCCAGATCACGCTCGCCACGTTCGGGCCCGGCGACATCTTCGGCGAGCTCGCGATGTTCGACGACGAGCGCCGCTCGGCGACCGTCGAGGCGGTCGACGCGCTCGACGTGCTCGGCATCCCCGGCGTCGACATGCGGGCGCTGCTCACGCGCCACCCGGAGATCGCCGTCAAGCTCGTGATCGCGCTCGGGCGGCGGCTGCGCGCCGCCAACGAGCGCCTCGCGCGCCAGTCCTTCCAGACCGTGCAGAGCCGCGTCGCGGCGGTCTTGGGCCAGCTCGTCGCCCAGGCCCAGGCCGAGGGCGCCGGCGAGCGAGACGTCCTGCTGACGGCCACCCAGGCCGAGCTCGCGCAGCTCGCGGGCTCCTCGCGCGAGTCGGCGAGCCGCTTCCTGGCCGTGCTCGAGCGCGCGGGGGTGATCTCCCAGGGACGCGGGCGGCTCACCGTCCACGATCCCGCTGCCCTCGGCGGCTATGTCTACTAGACCCGACCGCCGCGTCCGCGACGGGATCGAGCAGTCGTGCGGCGGCGTCACGATCCGCGGGGACGAGGTGCTCGTGATCACCCCCGCGGGGCGGCGCCGGATCACCGCGCTCCCGAAGGGCGCTCCCCACGAGGGCGAGAGCGAGCGCGAGACGGCCGGCCGCGAGGTGCGCGAGGAGACGGGCGTGACGGTCGAGGTCGGCGAGCGCCTCGGTGACGTCTCCTACGTGTACCGGCGCGACGGGCGCCGCATCCAGAAGGTCGTCCACTACTACCTGTGCACGTTCGTCGCGGGCTCCACCGAGGATCACGACGATGAGGTCGACGAACGCGCGCTGGATCCCGCTCCAGGAGGCGCTCACGGCGCTCACCTATCCCGGCGAGCGGCGGCTGATCGCACGCGCCATGTCCAAGGCGGCTCCAGACCGCTAGGCTCCCCGGCCGTGCAGGTGCTCAACTTCTACTCGACGGTCTTCGCCGACCAGATGAAGCGCGGCCGTAAGACGGCCACGATCCGGCTCGGCGACAAGCGGCACAAGTACCGCAAGAACCAGGTCGTGCTCGTGACCGTCGGCTACCAGTACTCGCCGCGCGAGAAGCTCTTCCACGCCGTCATCGACAACGTCGACGTCAAGCGCGTGAAGGACCTCTCACCGCGCGACATCGAGCACGACAACCCCGAGTTCCGCCGCACGGAGGAGCTCGTGCACTTCCTCGAGCAGATCTACGGCCGCGAGGTGTCCCTCGAGGACACGGTCACGGTCGTGCGCTTCTCCCAGATCGTCGAGAACCCGCCCGACCTGCAGGATCGCCTGCGGGGCGTCGGCGGGGCCCAGAACTAGGGCCTAGCGCGGACTCGAACGCCGGCGGCGGGGGCGGGGCCTGGTACTTGGGCTGCGCGACCTTGCGGCGCAGCGGCGCGTTGGCGACGCCGGAGGCGCAGGTGAAGAGCACGATCGCGAACACGCCGGCGAGCAGCGAGCCGATGCGCAGCTCCCAGACGGCGTTGTCGCCCGGCGGGTCGACGAGCTTCCAGGCGACGATCGCGAGCGTCGCGAACGAGCCGTAGCGCGCGAGGTCGCGGCCGAGCACCTGCAGCTTCGGCGTCGTGCAGGCGAGCGAGCCGAGCACGGCGACGAGGACCATCGCGGCGATCATCTGGCCCCAGTGGTCCAGGGCCTGCCAGCCCGCGACGCCGTCGGCGCCGGAGATCCAGCGCTTGGCCCCGTCGAGGAACGCGTTCAGCGGGCCGTGGATGTCACCGATGCCGGTGTTCTCCTCCTTCATCGGGAGTGGCGCGCCGGCATACCAGGGGCGCGACAGCGAGTAGAGGACGCCGATCGCGCCGGCGATCGCGAGCAGGACGTGGGTGCGGAAGCCGAGCGTGCGCATGGATGACCCCATTGTCGGCAGCTGACCTCGTGATCTTCAGCACGCGCTTGCGCGGATGGACGCAAGAGCAGGGCTGGCACTCATGTGACGAGAGTGCCAACTCGACCTTGACTTCGCAGGCCTCCGTCATAGACTGGTGGAACGTGTTGGCACTCTCGTGTCGCGAGTGCCAATCACGCAGACTTTCAACGTACGCGACCCGAGTGGAGGTCACTCAATGAAGCTCAAGCCCCTGGGCGATCGGCTGATCGTCAAGGCCGTCGAGGAGGACACGACGACCGCCTCCGGCATCGTCCTCCCTGACACGGCCAAGGAGAAGCCGCAGAAGGGCAAGGTCCTGGCCGTCGGCGACGGCAAGATCAACGAGGACACCGGCAAGCGCACCCCGCTCGACGTCGCCGAGGGCGACGAGGTCCTCTACTCCAAGTACGGCGGCACGGAGATCACGGTCGAGGGCGAGGACCTGCTGGTCCTGCGCGAGAGCGACGTCCTGGCCAAGGTCAACGGCTAGTCCCCACCTTCTGAACGAGAGAGAGACGCACACATGGCTCATAAGGAACTGAAGTACGACGTCGCGGCGCGCAAGGCCCTCGAGGAGGGCGTCGACGCCGTCGCCAACGCGGTCAAGGTGACGCTCGGCCCGCGCGGCCGCTACGTCGTCCTCGACAAGAAGTTCGGTGCTCCCACGATCACCAACGACGGCGTGACCATCGCCCGTGAGATCGAGGTCGAGGACGTCTTCCAGAACCAGGGCGCCCAGCTCGTGCGCGAGGTCGCCACCGCGACCAACGACGTCGCGGGCGACGGCACCACGACGGCGACCGTGCTCGCCCAGGCGATCGTCCGCCAGGGCCTCAAGAACGTCGCCGCCGGCGCCAACCCGCTCAGCCTCAAGCGCGGCATCGAGATCGCCGTCGACCAGGTCGTCGAGTACATCCGCTCGCAGTCCAAGGAGATCTCCGGCAAGGATCAGATCGCCCGCGTGGCGACGATCTCGGCCGGCGACGAGGAGATCGGCGACGTCATCGCCGACGCCATCGAGAAGGTCGGCAAGGACGGCGTGGTCAACGTCGAGGAGGGCCAGACGTTCGGCATGGACCTCGAGTTCACCGAGGGCATGCAGTTCGACAAGGGCTACATCTCGCCCTACATGGTCACCGACCAGGAGCGCATGGAGGCGGTGCTCGAGGATCCCTACGTCCTCATCGCCAACCAGAAGATCGGCTCCGTCCGCGACCTGCTGCCCGTGCTCGAGCAGGTCATCCAGTCCGGCCGCCCGCTGCTGATCATCGCCGAGGACGTCGAGGGCGAGGCCCTCGCGACGCTCGTCGTGAACAAGCTGCGCGGCACCTTCACCGGCGTCGCCGTGAAGGCCCCGGGCTTCGGCGACCGCCGCAAGCGCATGCTCGAGGACATCGCGATCCTCACCGGCGGCGAGGTCATCACCGAGGAGATGGGCCTCAAGCTCGAGAACACGCAGATCTCGCAGCTCGGTCGCGCCCGCCGCATCGTCGTGGCGAAGGACAACACCACGATCGTCGACGGCGCGGGTGACGCGGAGGCCATCAAGGGCCGCATCAACCAGATCAAGGCCGAGGTCGAGAACACCGACTCCGACTTCGACCGCGAGAAGCTCCAGGAGCGCCTCGCCAAGCTCTCCGGCGGCGTCGCCGTCGTGAAGGTCGGCGCGGCCACCGAGACGGAGATGAAGGAGAAGAAGCACCGCGTCGAGGACGCGCTGCAGGCCACCCGCGCGGCCCTCGAGGAGGGCATCGTGCCGGGCGGCGGCGTCGCGCTGCTCGAGGCGACCGAGGCGGTCAACCTCGACGTCATCGAGATCGACGACGAGAAGACCGGCGCAAGGATCGTCCTGCGCGCGCTCGAGGAGCCGCTCCGCCAGATCGCGGAGAACGCCGGCTTCGAGGGCTCGGTCGTGGTCAACGAGGTCCGCAAGTCCGAGAAGGGCAACGGCCTCAACGCGGCCACCGGCGAGTACGTCGACCTGGTCGGCGCCGGCGTCATCGACCCGGCCATGGTCACGCGCTCCGCGCTGCAGAACGCGGCGTCGATCGCCAAGAACATCCTCACCACCGAGGCCATCGTGGCCGAGGTGCCGGAGAAGGACGGCGGCGGCGCGGGCGGCGGCATGCCCGACATGTCGGGGATGATGTAAGCCCAAGCCCCACCAGGAGTTCGGAAAGGCCCGGCGCATCGCGCCGGGCCTTTCTTTTCCCGAACCCCTCATGCGCGGCGTGCGTATGGCCTCACGCCACCCACCTGAGGAGGGGTTCGGAATGCGTCGTTCCAGGCTGGTCGCCGTCACCGCCGCCGTCGTCGGGATCGCGGGGTTCACCGCCGCCGCGACAGTTGCCGGTGACCAGAAGCGCGACTTCGCCACGGATCTGAACGGCTTCGAGGAGGTGCCGTCGGTGTCGACCACCGGCGGAGGCCAGGTCGAGGCGGCGGTCAACCGCAGCGGCGACACGCTGCACTACAAGCTGCACTACCGCAACCTCGAGGGCACGGTGCAGCAGTCGCACATCCACTTCGGCCAGGAGGGGGTCAACGGCGGCATCGTCGTCTTCCTGTGCAGCAACCTCGGCAACGGGACGCCGCGCACGCCGGCATGCCCGCCGCCGCCCGCGACGGTGGAGGGCGACCTGACCAAGGCGGACGTCTCGACCGCCTTGCCGGCATCGCAGGCCGCGATCAACCAGGGGATCGAGTCGGAGCAGTTCGACGAGTTCATCCGCGCGATGCGCGCGGGCGTGACCTACGCCAACGTGCACAGCACGAAGTGGCCGGGCGGGGAGATCCGCGGCCAGTTCGACCAGCGGGGCCACCAGGAGGACTGACCAAGCCGCCGGGAGACCTGGACCCCCGGTGAACGCCCGCCCGCCCGCGGCACGACGCCAGGGCGGGCGGGCACTTGCTTTGATGGCGCGATGCCCGCCTATGTCATCGCCGACGTCTACGAGGTCCGCGACCAGGACGCGCTCGTCGAGTACCGCCGCCGCAACACCGACGCGGTCGCCAACCACGGCGGCCGCTTCATCGTCCGCGGCGGCGAGATCGCGACGCTCGAGGGCTCGTGGGAGCCGCTGCGGATGGTCGTGATCGAGTTCCCGGACGTCGCCGCGGCGCGCGCCTGGTGGGACTCGGAGGAGTACGCGCCGCTCAAGCAGATGCGCCAGGACGCGTCGGACACGAACATCGTCCTCGTCGAAGGCGCCTAGAGCACGCCGAGGATCACCAGCAGGATCACGGTGAGCACGGCCGACACCAGCAGCGAGCCGAGGCAGCCCAGGCGGTTCGAGAAGAAGAGGAACATCGGGGCAGGCTGCCCACGCAGCCTGCCCCGAAACCCCCAGCGCCGTCAGGGCACGCGATACATGACCACGGGCACCTTCGCCGCCCGCAGCGCGACGCCGAGCCGGCGCGCGTACGGGTGCTCGTCGCCCTGCGCGCCCGTCGGGTTGGTGATCACGAACTGCACCCGCTTGCGCGCGCGCTGCACGCGGTAGCTCGTGCCGAAGCGGGCGAGCACGCGCTTCGCCGCCCGCTCGCCGCGCGCCCGCACGACGAGCCGCACCGGGCTCTTGGCCACGGTCAGACGGCGGGTGGCGCGGATCGCGCGGCGGCTCGCCGCGGGGCGCGCCGCCGCGGCGCGCGCCGTCGCCGGGTCCGCGCCGAACAGCGCGTTGCGCAGGAGCTTCTCCGTGCCGTCGGCGAACGCGCGGAAGTTCGGGTCGAAGCCGAACGCGACCACGCGCCCGCGGCCCACACGCTCGTCCGTCGCCGCGGGGCGGCCGCCGAGCGCCGGGGCGCCGTCGGCCTGCCCGGACACGAAGAAGTCCGACGAGCTCGCGTCGGGATAGCGCAGCGGGACCCCGGCCCCCGCGCCCGAGCTCAGCACGTAGCGCGCGTCGTCGAGCACCCACGCGAACGGGCCGACGCCGGCCGCCAGCGGGCTGCCGTCGTTGACGCGCACGCGGAAGAGGCTGCCGGGGGTCGAGATCCCGGCGTCGCCGCCGTCGCCGTAGACCGTGCCCGAGATCCCGAGCGCCGACGCGAGCACGCCGCCGTCGAGCCAGCCGACGTAGCGTCCGCCGTTCTGGACCCACGCCTTCAGGTTCTCGCGGCCCTTCGGCCCGAGGTCCTTGTAGCCGTAGGGATCCGACGGGACGTTGGGGTCCTTGAGCGCGTACCCGTCGGGCACGAGCAGGACCTCCGCGCCACTGAGGCCGCCGTTGGCGATGTCGACCGCCGACACGTCGCGGTAGGCGACGCCCCAGCGGTCGAGCAGCCAGTGCAGCCAGCCCGCCGACTCGATCCCGCGCGAGAACTGCGGCGACATCGAGTACACGGCGACCGACGGGCGCTTGGCCGGCAGCGCCGGCGGGGCGGGCTCGGCCTGCGCCGCGGCCACGCTCGCCTTCGGCGAGAGCACCGCGCCCGAGGAGCCGCCGGTGACGTTGAACAGCAGCGGGTTGCTCCAGCCCACGATGTCGTAGGCGTAGCCGACCGGCGTGTAGGTGCTCTCGTTGAGCATCGCCTGCACCCAGTGCTTCTGGCGCTGGGCCATCGGCACCCAGTACGTGCCGGCGGGCAGCGTCGTCGCCGCCGGCGCGCGGCCGTAGGCGCGGAAGTCGGGCACTGCGAGCGGCGCCGTCAGCCGGCGCACCTCGACGTCCATCCGCTGCAGGCGGCGCACGAGCGCCTGCACCTCGCGCGCCTTGTCCGGCTCGTCCGCGCGCAGGAAGTAGTGGCGGACGGTGCGGGCGGGCACGGGCTGGCTGACGGGCACGCCCGGCTCGTAGGTCCGGTTGGGCTCGAGCTGCCCGGCCTCGCCCTGGCGCAGCGCCTCGGCCCACGAGCCGTGCCACTCGCGCAGGATCCGCTGCTTGTTGATCGCGGCCGCCGACAGCGAGGTCCACTGCGTGAGGTACTGCTCGAAGACGCGCTGCGGCGCCGGGTCCCCGCTGGCCTTCTCGAACGTCATGCCGGCGGCCCCGAAGCCGTTGGCCGGGACGGTGTCGCCGTAGCCCGCGTAGAAGAGGTCGTACGTGTCGTAGTTGAAGTACGGGATGCCGCGCTCGTCGAACTCGTCCTGCATCGAGGCGCCGTAGATGTCGTTGATCCAGTCGACCGCCGGGTCGGCGATCTCGTGGTAGACGGGGTCGGCGTTGGGCGGGAAGAAGTACGTCTCCGAGCCCATCTCGTGCGCGTCGATGAAGAGCACGCCCGGGTAGCGGCGCAGCAGCTCGACCTTGCCGTCGGTCTCGGGCTGGGTGCGCGCGAACCAGTCGCGGTTCATGTCGAAGCCGTAGGCGTTGCGGCGGGTGTCCGCCTCGCGGCCGTCGGGGTTCTGGACCGGCAGGATCACGACGACCGCGGCGTCGAGGATCCGCTGGGCGGCGCAGTCGGAGCGGTCCGCGAGCTCGTAGAGCACGCGCAGCGACGCGTCGGTGCCGCTCTCCTCGCCGCCGTGCACATTGCCCGCGATCCACAGGATCGCCGGGTCCGAGGCGGCGATCCGCGCGGCGTCGCGCGCGCTCGTGCGCGGGTCCATCAGCTTCGCGGCGCTGGCGCGCACGGCGGCGAGCCCGGCACTCGTGAGGCGCTCTTGGCGCCCGACGATCGCGTAGCGCAGCGGCCGGCCCTGCACGGAGGTGGCCGCCACGCCGCTCGTCACGCGCGGGCTGGCGGCGTCGACCGCGAGCAGGTAGCGGTCGGACTCGTCCGTCGTGACGTCGCGGTCGCCGAGGCCGATCCCGATCACCTGCTGGGCGGTCGGGACCTCGCCGCGGAAGCTCGGCTGCGTGAACGGGTCGCACGCCGGCGCCTGCGCCGCCGCGGACGCCGAAGAGACGAGCGCCAGCACGACGCCCAGAGCCACCGCAACGATCGGACCTCGCATGTCCCCTCCTCAGAAGACGACGAAGAGGCGACCCTACCGGGCTACGGCGGGAGGCACTGGCCGTCGCGGCGCAGGCGGAACCAGCGGGCCCCGTACGGGTCGAGCGGGACGCTGAGCGTGCCGTCCCGGGGCGTCGCGTCCTCGCCGTCGAAGAGGTCGACGGCCTCGTCCACCTCGGGCTCGAGCCCCACCCGCGCCTCGAGCCGCTCGTCCGCGAACGAGTGCAGCGCGAGCACGGTGCTCCCGTCCCAGTCGACGCGGTGGCAGAGCACGGCGGCGTGGCCCGCGTCGAGCAGCGTGAAGTGCCCCCAGCCGAGCTCGGGGCACTCGCGGCGGCGGCGGATCAGCCGCTCCATCCAGTTGAGCAGCGAGCCGGGCTCGCGCCGCTGCGTGGCCACGTTGACGCGCTCGGGCCCCCAGCCCTCTGCGGCGACGACCGGCCGGCACAGCTCCGCGCCGTCGCCGGCCGTCGAGAAGCCGCCGTGGCGGTCGCGGGACCACTGCATCGGCGCGCGCACGCTGTAGCGGCCCGGGATCTCGAGGTTCTCGGCCATGCCGATCTCCTCGCCGTAGAAGAGCACGGGCGTGCCCGGGAGGGCGAACGCCAGGCTGTGGAGCATGCGGATGCGGCGCTCGTCGCCGCCGACCATCGTCGGCAGCCGCCGCCGCAGCCCGCGGCCGTAGAGCTGCAGCTCCTCCTCGGGCCCGAAGGCCGCGAACACCTCGGCGCGCTCCTCCTCGGAGAGCTTGTCGAGCGTGAGCTCGTCGTGGTTGCGGACGAAGTTCGCCCACTGGCAGTCCTCCGGGATCGGCGGCAGCGCCGCGAGCGCGTCACGCAGCGGCGTCGCGTCCCCGCGGGCGAGCGACAGGTACATCGCCTGGTTGATCACGAACGAGAGGACCATGTGCAGCTCGTCGCCGTCCTCGTCGCCGAAGAACGTCCGCTGCTGGTCCGGCGGCAGGTTGACCTCGCCCATCAGGATCGCGTCGCCGCGGCGCCGGCCGATGAAGCGGCGCAGGTCGCGCAGCAGCTCGTGCGGGTCGTGCAGCGCGCCCTCCGGCATCCCGATCGGCTCGAGCATGAACGGGACGGCGTCGACGCGGAACCCGGCCAGGCCCTGGGTGAGCCAGTAGCCGACGACCTGGGCGATCTCGTCGCGGACGGCCGGGTTCGCGACGTTGAGGTCCGGCTGGTGGGAGTAGAAGCGGTGCAGGTACCACTGCCGGGCCTTCGGGTCGTAGGCCCAGTTGGAGTCCTCGCGGTCGGGGAAGACCACGTCGCCGGGCTTCTCCGCGGGCTTCTCGTCGGCCCAGACGTAGAAGTCGTGGTAGGGCGAGGAGCGGTCGCGGCCCGCCTGGAACCACGGGTGGTCGGCCGACGTGTGGTTCATGACGAGGTCGGCGATCACGCGGATGCCGCGGTCGGCGGCCGTCCGGATCAGCTCGACGAAGTCGCCAGGGGTGCCGAGCCGGCCGTCGACGCCGTAGAAGTCCGTGATGTCGTAGCCGTCGTCGCGCTGGCGGCTCGGGTAGAACGGCATCAGCCAGAGGCAGCTCACCCCTATGCCGGCGAGGTAGTCGAGCCGGTCCGTGAGCCCGCGCAGGTCGCCGCAGCCGTCGCCGTCGGAGTCCAGGAACGTCTCGACGTCCAGGCAGTAGACGACCGCGTTCTTCCACCACAGGTCGCTGGTCGCCTTGGTCCTCATACTCGTGGGAGGACGTGCTCGCCGAAGGCCTCGATGAAGGGGCGCTGCTCCTGGCCGACGTGGTGCAGGTACACGGCGTCGAAGAGCTCCCCGAGCTCGCCGATCCAGGCGGCGTGCCGCCCGAGGTCGGACGAGATCAGCACCGGCCCGTGCATGTCCTCGGGGCGCACGTGGGTCGCGGCGAGGTCGAACTCCTCGACGGTCGCGAGGTCCCACGGCAGCGGGGGCGGGAAGATGTTGGTCCGCCACTGCTCGTGCGCGATCGCCAGCGCCTCCTCGTCCGTCCCGGCCCAGGACAGGTGCACCTGGACCGCGACCGGCTTGCCCTCGCCGCCGCTCTCGCGGAACGCCGCCAGCATCCGCTCGAGGTGCTCGCGCGGCTGGTTGATGGTGATCAGCCCGTCCGCCCACTCGCCCGCGAAGGCCGCGGTCTCGACCGAGACGGCCGTGGCGAGCAGCGCGGGCGGCTCGGCCGGCAGGGTCCAGAGCTTGGCCCGGTCGACGGTGACGAGCCCGTCGTGGTCGACGACCTCGCCCGCGAACAGCGCGCGCATGACGTCGACGCACTCGCGCAGCCGTGCGTTGCGGACCGCCTTGCGCGGCCAGGGCGCGCCCGTGATGTGCTCGTTGGAGAACTCGCCGGTGCCGAGCGCGACCTGCAGCCGGCCCGGGAACAGCTCCGCCAGCGTCGCGGCCGCCTGGGCGACGATCGCGGGGTGGTAGCGCTGGCCGGGCGCGTTGACGACGCCGAACGGCATCGTGGTGGCTCCCATGGCGGCGCCGAGCCAGGACCAGGCGAACCCGGACTCGCCCTGGCGCTCGCTCCACGGCGAGAAGTGGTCCGACGACCACGCCCGCTCGAAGCCCGCGGCCTCGGCGTCGCGCATCGCCTGCAGCAGCGCGCTCGGCGCGATCTGCTCGTGCGAGGCGTGGATCCCGATCGAGGGCACCCTCCGTGCGTACCCCCGCGGCGGGGCGCCTAGCCGGACGCCTCCGCGCGGCGCAGCCCGCGCACCGCCCAGACCGAGAACACGAGCGGGAGCGCGACGGCGATCCCGAACGCGACCGCCGCGGAGAAGCTCTGGCCCGAGATCAGGTCGCGGCCGCCCTCCAGCAGCGCGGTGACCGGGTTGTACTTCGCGACCGTGTGCACCCAGCCGCCGACGAGGGCGAGCGGGACGAACACGGGCGCGAGGAAGAGCACGATGAAGACGGGCATCTGCATCGCCGGGCCCGCCTGGATCGTGCGCGTGCGGAACGCGACGCCGGCCGCGAAGAACGTCGCCGTCAGGTTCACGAGCGAGGCGAGCACGACGAGCCCGAAGAGGTCGACCCCGCCGCCGATGACCCGCATGCCGGTCGCGAGCGCGACGCAGAACAGCAGGACGGCCACGATCGCGGCGCGCACCAGTGCGGCGACGGCGTAGCCGGCGAGGATGCCGAGCCGGTTCGGCGCGCCGAGCAGCAGCCGGCGGGCGAAGCCCTTCTCGAAGTCGGCCGCGATCCCGAAGCCGGTGAACACGCCGCCGAACGCCGACGCCTGCAGCAGCACGAAGACGAACTGGAACGCCGTGTAGCCGGCCGGGAAGTCGAACCCGGGCACGTTGCCGACGCTCGACAGGCCGCCCGCGAACGCCGTGAAGAAGAACAGCGGGAAGATCAGCGACGGGAAGAAGTACGCCGGGTTGGTGATGAAGTTGTGGATCGTGCGCCAGGCGACGGCCTGGGTGACGCCGAGGAAGCGGCTCATGTGCGGATCAACCTCGTTCGCAGGGCGCCGGCGGACAGGGCGATCGTGGCCGTCGCGATCGCGACGGCGAGCCCGAACCCGAGCGCCAGCGCCTCGCCGTCCCAGCCCGTGATGATCAGCGAGCGCACGCCCTCGACCAGGTAGGAGACCGGGTTGTAGGTGGCGATCGTGCGGAACCAGTCCTGCTCGATCAGGTTCCTGGGCAGGTTGACCGAGCTCAGGAAGAGCAGGACGAACAGGAGCGGGAAGAAGCCCTGGACCGCCTCGCCCGAGCCGGAGCGGAGTCCGATGTAAGCGCCGAGCGCGGCGAACCCGAGCGCGATCAGGACCCCCAGCACGATGATCGTGGGCACGCCGAGCGCGCCCGACTTGAAGTCCATTCCGGCGGCGAACCCGGCCAGCAGGTACACGCAGGCCGACACGAAGGCGACGACCATCGAGCCGATCAGCTGCCCTGCCAGCAGCGCGGTGCGCTTCATCGGCGTCATCGCCAGGCGCTTGAGGAAGCCGGTCTCGACGTCGCGCGCGAGCGAGCTGCCCGCGTTGATCGCCGCGAACAGCGAGCCCTGGATGAACGGCACGGCGATCGCGAAGTCCCAGTAGGAGTCGGACGGGAAGCCGGGGATCTTCGTGGCGGCCTCCAGGCCGGCGGAGTTGATCGAGACCAGCAGCAGCGGGAAGACGATCGGCGGGATCACCATCGCCGGCTGGCGCACGGTCTGCAGGATCGAGCGCCGCGCCATCTGGCCGATCTGACCGAGCGTGCTCATACGGGCACCGCCTCGGGGTGCTCGCCCGTGCCCTCCTCGTCGCCCGCGTCGAGCTTGCGGCCGGTCTTGGCCAGGAAGACGTCGTCGAGCGTCGGCGCGTGCAGCTGGAAGTCGCGCATCGCGACGTCCTCGGCGTCGAGCGCGCGGACGACGGCGGCGAGCGCCTCCGTGCCACCGCGCAGCCGCACGGCGGCCGCCTCGGGCGGCGCGGGCGCGGCGCTGCCGAAGCGCGCCAGCACGGACTCGACCGTGCCGCGGTCGCCCGGCTCGACCGGCGTGACCTCGAGCGTCGGGCGCCCGATCTCCGCCTTGAGCTCCTCCGGGGTGCCGCGGGCCACGATCTGGCCGTGGTCGATGATCGCGATCCGGTCGGCCAGGACGTCGGCCTCCTCCAGGTACTGCGTGGTGAGGAAGACGGTGACGCCCTCGTCGCGGGCCAGGTGGGAGACCTCCTTCCACATGTCCGCGCGGCTGGAGGGGTCCAGGCCCGTGGTCGGCTCGTCGAGGAAGAGGATCCGCGGCCGGTGCACGAGCGCCAGCGCGAGGTCGAGGCGGCGCTTCATGCCGCCGGAGTAGCCGCCGACCTTGCGGTCGGCCGCGTCGGCCAGCCCGACGCGCTCGATCAGCGCGTCGCCGCGCGGGCGGCGCTCGGCCTTGGGGACGCCCTGCAGGGTGGTCTGCAGCTTCATGTGCTCGCGGCCCGTCAGCAGCGGGTCCAGCGCGGCCTCCTGCAGCGCCGCGCCGATCGCGGCGCGCACGGCCGGGCCCTCGCGGACGATGTCGTGGCCCGCCACGCGCGCCGTGCCCGCCGTGGGCGGCAGCAGCGTGGTGAGCATCAGGACGGTGGTGGACTTGCCGGCGCCGTTGGGGCCGAGGAAGCCGTAGATCTCGCCGGGCTCGACGCGCAGGTCGATGCCGTCGACGGCCCGCGGGCCGTTCTTGAACTCGCGGACGAGGCCCTCCACCTCGATGCCGTTGTCATGCGTCATGGTCGGCGAGGCTAGCGCAATATTTGGTTGTGTCAAATATCTTCTCATGTAATAATCGCGGTGTGCCACCTTCGAGCACCTCGGCATCCCAGGAGGCCTGGGGCCTGTTCTGGCGCATCTTCAGCGCGGACAAGCCGCGCCGGATGGCCGTCTTCTCCGAGCTCGGCCTGTCCTTCCAGCAGGCGATGGCGCTCGGCCACCTCACGGCCGACGAGCCGCTGCCGATGAGCGCGCTCGCCGGGGCGCTGCAGTGCGACAACTCGAACGTGACCGGCATCGTCGACCGGCTGGAGGCCGCCGGGCTCGCCGAGCGGCGGCCGGCGGAGCGCGACCGCCGGGTCAAGACCGTCGTCCTCACCCCGCACGGCGAGGCCGTGCGGGAGGAGGTGCGAAGGCGCGCGGGCACCCCGCCGCCGGAGATCGCCCGGCTCTCGGACGACGACGCCGAGCAGCTCCGCGCGATCCTGCAGCGCGCGCTAGACGGTTGATTCCGTGGGGGTCGCGGAATCAGCCGTCCATCAGACGGCTGAGAGCTCCCGCGGGTCCGGCCCGACGTACTTCGCCGACGGCCGGATCAGCCGCGCCTCGCGCTTCTGCTCGAGGATGTGCGCCGCCCAGCCGGCGGTCCGCGCGCAGGTGAACATGCTCGTGAACATCGCCGAGGGGATGTCGGCGTGGTCGAGCACGACCGCCGACCAGAACTCGACGTTGGTGGCCAGCACGCGGTCGGGCTTGCGCGCCTTCAGCTCGGCCAGGGCCGCCTGCTCGAGCGCCTCGGCGACCTCGAAGCGCTCCGAGCCGATCTCGCGCGAGGTGCGGCGCAGCACCGCGGCCCGCGGGTCCTCGGCGCGGTAGACGCGGTGGCCGAAGCCCATCAGCCGCTCGCCGTTGTCGAGCGCCTCCTTGACCCACTTCTCGGCGTCCCCCGCCTGCTCGACCGCGTCGAGCATCTTCAGCACGCGCGCGGGCGCGCCGCCGTGCAGCGGCCCGGACAGCGCGCCGACGGCGGCGCTCAGCGCGGCCGCCACGTCCGCGCCGGTCGAGGCGACCACGCGCGCGGTGAACGTGGAGGCGTTCATGCCGTGCTCGGCGGCGGAGATCCAGTAGGCGTCGATCGCCTTGACGTGGTCGGGATCGGCCTCGCCGCGCCAGCGGATCAGGAACCGCTCCGGGATCGAGGAGGCCCTGTCGACCTCGGACTGCGGCACCGGCGGCTGCCCGGCGCCGCGCGCGGACTGGGCCACGAACGACAGCGCCATCACCGACGCCCGGGCGAGCTGGTCGCGCGCGACCTCGTCGGAGATGTCGATCAGCGGCTCGAAGCCCCACTCGGGCGCCGAGCATGGCCAGCGCGGACTGCACGTCCACGCGCGGGTCGCCCGAGCGGACGGCCAGCGGATGCGGCTCGGCGGGCGGCAGCCCCGGCTCGAGCTCGCCGTCGACCAGCAGGCCCCAGACCTGCTCGAACGGGACGTTCCCGACGAGCTCCTCGATGTTCACGCCGCGATAGCGCAGCGCGCCGCCCTCCTTGTCGGGCTCGGCGATCTCGGTGGCGAAGGCGACGACGCCTTCGAGGCCGGACTGGACTTCGCTCACAGGGGCTGCCTTTCGAAATTCGGAAGGCCGGAACACTAATCGGGCTCCGTGGCGTAGGCTCCGGCCCCCAGGTCATGGCCTCCAGCGATCTCATGTTCACGCCTGCGGGCGACCTGGCGGCCCGGGTGCGGGGTGGCGAGCTGTCCTCTCGGGAGCTGGTGCAGGCGAGCCTGGACCGGATCGAGGCGCTCGACGGCGAGCTGAACGCGTTCGTGGAGGTCGACGCCGAGCGCGCGCTGGCCGCGGCCGACGAGATCCAGCCGGGCGACACGCGGCCGTTCGCGGGCGTGCCGATCGCCGTCAAGGCCAACGTCCCGGTCGAGGGGCTGTGCATGAACTTCGGCTCGAAGTTCCTCGGCGGCCACCGGCCCGGCCACAGCGCCTACCTGGTGCGGCGCCTGCGGGAGGTCGGCTTCGTCGTCGTCGGCATCACGAACATGCCGGAGTTCGGGATCCTGCCGACCACCGAGCCGCGCCACACCGGCGCCACGCGCAACCCCTGGGACCACGGCCGCACGCCGGGCGGCTCCTCCGGCGGCTCGGCGGCCGCCGTGGCGGCCGGCATGGTGCCGATCGCCCACGGCAACGACGGCGGCGGCTCGATCCGCATCCCGGCGTCCTGCTGCGGCCTGGTCGGCCTCAAGCCCAACCGCGGGCGGATCTCGAAGGGGCCCGACCTCGGCGACTCGTTCCTGGTCTCCGACGGCGTGCTCACGCGCACGGTCGGCGAGACCGCCGCGCTGCTCGACGTGCTCGCCGGCTACGAGGTCGGCGACGCGAACTGGGCCGCGCGCCCCGTCGAGGCCTACTCGAGCTCCGTGCGCCGCGACCCCGGGCGGCTGCGGATCGCGATGACGACCGCCAACCCGCTCGAGGTCGACGTCGACCCGGAGTGCGTGCGCGGCATGCACCAGGCCGCCGAGCTGCTCGCCTCGCTCGGCCACGAGGTCGAGGAGGCCGCCCCGCTGATGCCGGGCAAGGACGGGCTGGCGCTGTTCGTCTCGGTCTTCGGGCCCGCGGTGTCGCTCAGCATCTCCTACGGCGAGCTGCTCGCCGGGCGCCCGCCGACCGACGACGAGATCGAGCCGCTCTCGCGCGCGATCCTCGAGCAGGCCCAGCAGACGAGCTCGGTCGGCTACCTCGGCGCGGTCGCGCAGCTGCAGGCGCTGGCCCGCGGGATCGTCGCGTTCTTCGCCGAGTACGACCTGCTGCTCACCCCGGCGCTGGCCGAGCGCCCGCTGGAGATCGGCGACTGCACGGGCGTCGGCGAGCAGCCGCTGCACGACCTCGCCCGCTCCGGCGCGTTCACGCCCTTCACGTCGCTGTTCAACGTCACGGGCCAGCCCGCGATCTCGGTCCCGATCGGCTTCGGCGAGGACAACCTGCCGACGAACGTGCAGATCGTCGGCAAGCCGCTCGGCGAGGACACGCTGCTGCAGATCGCCGCGCAGATCGAGACCGCGCGGCCGTGGGCGCACCAGCGCCCGCCCGAGCCGGCCTAGGAGTCCGTCGAAGAAGATCCGGCCCTGGGCGTGGCGGGGTTCTTCGATGGGCTCCCTTCTAGACGCCGAGGACCTCGGCCATCCGGCGCGGCCGCACGCCGAGCGCCTCGAGGTCGGCGGGCCCGCCCCCGGAGAGCATCGGCACCGCCAGCATCAGCGCCTCGTCCCAGGTGGCGAACGTCGTCGGGCCGGCCAGCAGCTCGCCGGCCTTCAGCGCGGCGCGCAGCGTCGCGAGCGGGACGGGCAGCATGCGCCGGCGCCGGCCGGCGGCGCGCAGGACGAGCTCGACGACCTGCTTGTGGGTGAGGACCTCGGGGCCCGCCAGCTCGTGGCGCTCGTGGCCCTGCGGGCCGCGCTCGAGCGCCGCGATCACGCCGTCGGCGGCGTCCTCGGCCCAGACGGGCTGGGTGCGGGCGACGCCGCGCCCGGTCAGCGGGACGGCGGGCAGCAGGCCGAGCCGCTCCATCCGGGCCAGCCGGCGGTCGCCGGGCGCATAGACGAGCGAGGTGGCGAGCGTGGTGGTGGGGATCGCCGCCTCGTCACCGCCCGCGCGGCGAGCGCCTTCGCGCGGTGCACCCGCGAGGGGTGGTGCGGCGTGGCGCCCAGCGGCATCGCCCACAGCAGGTGCCCGGCGCCGGCGCGCTCGGCCGCCCGCAGCAGCCGCCAGGTGGCGAGCCCGTCGAGCTCCTCGATCGTCGCGCCCGGCTGGTCGCGCTCGGAGCCGGCGAGGTGGATCACCGTCCGCACGCCGCGCAGCGCGTTGCGGAAGGCGGCCGGGTCGGCGAGGTCGCCCGTGGCCAGCTGGACGTGCATCCGCTCGGGCCCGAGCCGCCGCGCGTCGCGCACCAGGCAGCGCACGGGCTCGCCGCGGCCGACGAGCCGCCGCAGCACCGCGGAGCCGAGCAGGCCGGTCGCTCCCGTGAGCAGGATCACTCGGCCAGAGCCTAGACTGCGGCCCTATGGCTTACGTGATCGCTGAACCCTGCATCGGGACCAAGGACAACTCCTGCGTCGAAGTCTGCCCCGTCGACTGCATCCACCCGACGCCGGACGAGGCCGACTACGACAAGGTCGAGATGCTCTACATCGATCCCGAGGAGTGCATCGACTGCGACGCGTGCGTCGAGGCCTGCCCGGTCGACGCCTGCTTCGCCGAGGACCAGCTCCCCACGGAGTGGTCCGACTACGCCAAGAAGAACGCCGAGTACTTCGCCGGCCGCTAGGCCATCGGCAGGCTCATCCCGACCGGCGCGGCGGGCTCCGGAGCCGCCGGCGGCGCCGCGGGCGCAACCTGCATCACGGGAAGCTCGACCGGCTGCATCGGCATCAGCGCGATCAGCCCGCGCGCCGCGTGGCGCACGGCCTGGGCCGCCGCGTCGTCGGGCTCGGCCTCGATCAGCGGCACGCCCAGGTCGGCCTGCTCGCGCAGCGCCATCGTGAGCGGCACCTTGCCCAGCAGCGGCACGTCGAGCTCGTCGGCCAGCAGCTGGCCGCCGCCCTCGCCGAAGATCGGGAAGCGCTGCCCGTCCGGCGTGGTGAAGCCGGACATGTTCTCGATCACGCCCGCGATCTCCAGCGAGACCTTGTCGGCCATCTGCGCCGAGCGGCGCGCGACCTTCTGCGCGGTCTCCTGCGGCGTGGTGACGATCACGAACTTCGCCTGCGGCAGCAGCTGGCTGAGCGTCATCGAGACGTCGCCGGTGCCGGGCGGCAGGTCGATCAGCAGGTGGTCGAGCTCGCCCCAGGCGACGTCCTCGAGGAACTGCGTGAGGGCCTTGTGGAGCATCGGCCCGCGCCAGACGACGGCCTCGTCCTCCTTGATGAAGAAGCCGATCGACATCACCTTCAGGCCGTGCGCCTCGAGCGGGAGGATCTTGCGCTCGCCGTTGACGTGCGGGCGCTGGCCGCCGAGCCCGAGCATGCGCGGGATCGAGTAGCCCCACACGTCGGCGTCGAGCACGCCGACCTTCTTGCCCTCGGCGCGCAGCGCGGAGGCGAGGTTGACGGTCAGCGAGGACTTGCCCACGCCGCCCTTTCCGGAGCCGACGCAGGTGATGTTGGCGACCTGCGCGAGCGCGCCCTCGGGCAGCCCGCCGGGGCGGCCGAGCTTCTGCTGCAGGCCCTGCTTCTCCTGGTCGCTCAGGACGTCGAAGGCGACGTTGACGTGGCTGACACCCTCGACGCCGCGCGCGGCGGTCGCGACGGAGGTCTGGAAGTGGCTTCGGATCGGGCACCCGGGGGTCGTCAGGGACACGGTCACGTCGACGACCCCGCCGTCGGAGACCTTGATCGACCGGACCATCCCCAGCGTGACGATGTCCTGCCGGAGCTCCGGGTCGACGACGACCCTCAGGGACTCGAGGATCTGCTCTCTCGTGGGCATGGCTTCCATTCTGGCAGCTAAGGGGACAGGCCCCTTAGGTGTGCGATCCGTGCCCGGCAGGCGAGTCGCGGCGAATACCTAAGGGGCCTGTCCCCTTAAAGAACCATCGCCGCGCCCCGAAGGGCACGGCGACGGTTGAGGGAGGAGAGGTACTAAATCCACCGGCGATACTGCCCGGTGAATCCCGCCGGCGGGATATGAGGCCGGCAGGCGTACCCGGCGCCCCGCTCCTCCGCGGGGGCCGGGGGAAGGTGCAGCGGTGCTACGCGACGACGCCCTTGGCGCGGGTCGCGATGCGCTCGCCCGCGGCGACGCCGACCTGGACGGTCTCCTCGACGCGGTTCGAGACGGCGGTGACGCCGCCGGCCGCGGCCTTGGACACGCCCGCCAGGCGCTCCGTCACGACGTTCTCGCGGCGGTCGGCCTTGCGCTCGACGCGGTTGGCCTCGCGCTCGAAGGCGCGGCGGTTGCGGCGGACGAGGCGCTCGACGCGCGTGCGGGCGAGCTTGGTCTCGCGCTCGCCGCGGCGCTCGAAGCGACGGACGTCCTTCTCGATCTCGCGCTGGCTGCGCTTGAGCGACTTCTGCGCGCTCGGCACGGAGCCGTACTTGTCGACGAGGCCGGTGGCGACGCCGATGACGCGGTCGCGGGCCTCCAGGACGCCGCCGACGTAGACGAGCGCGGCGCGCTCGGCGACGTTGCGACCCTGCTTGGCCGTGGTCTTCGCGGCCTGCGCGTTGGCCGAAGCGGCCTTCGTCGTCTGGTTCTTCGCGCGGGTGCGCGTGCCCTTCGCGGCGGGGCGCGACGGAGCCTTGGCGGCCGTGCGCGTGTTGGCGCGGGTGCCGGCCGTACGCGTGTTCGAGCGCGTGGCGGCCGAACGCGTGGTGCCGCGGGTGGTCGACTTGCGCGCGGTGGTCTTGCGCGGGGTGCTCTTACGAGCGGTCGACTTGTTGGCGGTGTTGGTCTTGGTGGTGGTGTTCGTGGTCTCGGCCATTTGAAGGCCTCCCTCTTCGTTGCGGACTAAGGATATTAGTTCTAAGTCTGCCCTGCAGGATATCTACCCTGCGAACACCTGTTTGTAAACCAGAGTCTCTCCGGGGTTACGAGGATACGAACAAAGGTTCGTGTGAGGCCCGTCACGCAGCGAGGCCGAGGCGCTCCGTGCGCTCCAGCCAGGCCACGGGATCGTCGAGCTCGGCGAGCGTCGGCATCGCCTCGGGGGAGTCCCAGGCGCGGTTGAGCGCCTCGATCCCGCCGCGCGCCACCACGGCGTCGCAGAAGCGCTTGCCCTGCTCGTACTGGCGCAGCTTGAGGTCCATGCCGATCAGGCGCTCGAACAGGCGCAGGAAGCCGGAGCGCTCGCGCCGGCGGCGGTCCAGGGCGCCCCGCATCGAGTCCAGGTCGTCGAGCACGTCGCCGCCGACGGCGTCCATCACGTGCTCGGCGTAGCCCTCGAGCACGGCCATCAGCGCCTGCATGCGGTCGAACAGCTCGCGCCGCTCCGGCCCGAGCGCCAGCGTCGCGATGCCGTCCTCGCGGACGCTGTCCACGAGGCCCTTGAGGTCGGCGAGGTCCGGGATCTTGAGCAGGGTCCCGCCCTCGAAGGACAGGCCCGCCGAGCAGCTCGCGGACGCTGCCGGCGAGGTGCCCGCGCAGCCACGGCACGGCGCCGAACTGGAGCGCGTGCGTGGTCTCGTGCAGCGCGACCCAGCGCAGGAGCTGGTCGGGCTCGGCCTGCAGCGTGCCGGCGGCGTGGCCGAGGTTGGGCGCAACGAACAGCAGCCGCGGCGGGGCGGCCGGGTCGAGCACCGGGAACTCGTACTGGCCGAGCACGCGGCCGGCGAGGAAGCCCGAGATCGCGCCCGCCTCGGCGGCCAGCAGCGCGCCGAGGCCGGTGCCGACGATCCCGCCGAGCGGGCCGAAGCCGTCGCCGAGACGGTCGGAGACCGGGTCGAGCACGCCCTTGAGCGAGGTGAGGTTGGCGTCCGTCCACTCGTCGCGGCCGACGGCCTCGGCGACGGGGAGCGGAGCGGCCGGCACGAGGCCGGTGTAGGCGGAGACGAGCCGCTCGCTCTCCTCCGAGGGGCCCGCGAGGGCCTCGAAGGGCGCGGGGTCACCGGCGGGCTGCAGGCGCGCGACGCCGCGCGCGACCTGGGAGGCGAGGGTCCAATCGATCACCCTCCCCATGGTGGCAGCCGTCCTAAAGCCCTGAGAAAGGCTCAGTTGCCGTTCGTGCGCGCCACCCGCGCGAGCTCGCGCAGGCCCTCGGGCGTGCGCGCGGCGACCACCGGCGAGACCGGCGAGAGATCGTCCAGCGGGGCGCCGAGCGGGTCCCCGCAGGCCGTGAAGGCCACATGGCCGCCGGCCTCGCGGACGATCAGCTGGGCCGCGGCGGCGTCGACCGCGCGGCAGCGGCGCAGGGTCGCCATGCCGTCCAGGCGCGCGCCGGCGACCTGGCAGAGCGTGACGGCGATCGTGCCCATCGCCCGGATGCGGTGCGTCGTCTCCACGAGCGCGTCGGCGGCGTCGCGCAGCCAGCGCGGGTCGGCCGACTCGATCCCGACGAGCTCGAGCTTGCCCTCGCGCGAGCGCCGCTCGCCGATCGAGGCGTCCACCTCCTCGCCGTCGAGCCGCGCCCCCGCCCCGCGCTCGGCCACCCACTCCTCGCCGGGCCCGAGGTCGTAGACGTAGCCGAAGAAGACGTCGCCCATCGTCGTGCCGTCGGCGACGGCGATCGACAGCGCGTGGTGGGAGATCCCGCGCTTGGCGTTCATCGAGCCGTCGATCGGGTCCACGATCACGAGCGTCCCCTCGCCGCCGTAGTCGACGGTGCCGCGCTCCTCGCTGACCACGGTGAAGCGCGCGCCGTCGTCGTGCAGGCGCTCGAGCTCGGCGAACACGGCGCGCTCGGCGGCGGCGTCGATCTCCAGCGTGCGGTCGCCGCCCTCGCCCCGCTCGCCGGTCTCCACCACCCGCTCCGCCGTGGTCGGGTGCTCTTCGAGGATCGCGGTCAGCGCCTGCGCCGCCCGCCGCGCGGCTCCCAGCCAGTCAGGGGTCATATCGCCCCGTATCCTAGGTCGCCAGGTGCTCTCCGCCGCCCAGCACGAGGCCGTCAAGCACGCCGGCGGACCGTTGCTCGTCATCGGGGGCGCCGGCACGGGCAAGACGACCACGCTCGTCGAGCGCTTCGCCTGGCTGGCCGAGCGCCCGGGCGACGCCGTCCCCGCCGAGAGCATCCTCGTGCTCACGCCGGCCGCCGACGCGCTGCGCGAGCGGATCGAGGAGCGGCTCGGCCGCCCCGCCTCCGAGGAGCCCGCGGTCACGACCTTCCAGGGCCTGTGCGCGCGCGTCCTGCACGACGAGGCGCTGGAGGCGGGCGTCGACCCGTTCGCCACGCCGGTCTCGCCCGCCGACCGGCTGGCGATGCTGCTCGAGCGCATCGAGGAGCTGCCGCTGCGCCACCACGACCTGCGCGGCAACCCGAGCGCCGTGCTCGGGTCGATCGTGGGGCGCATCGACCGGCTCAAGGACGAGCTCGTGACCTGCGAGGACTACGCCGCCTGGGCCTCCACGCTGGGCGAGGCCGAGGGCGCGCGGGCCGCCCGCGAGCGCGAGTTCGGGGAGCTGTTCCGCGCCCACGACCGGATGCTGCGCGACGCCGGCACGCTCGATTTCGGCGACCTCGTGCTGCTGGCCTTCCGGCTGCTGCGCGAGAAGCCGCACGTGCGCGCGCGGCTGGCCGGCCGCTACCGGCACGTGCTCGTCGACGACCTGCAGGACACGAGCTTCGCCCAGGGCCTGTTGCTGCGGCTGCTCGTGGCCGACCGCGGCGAGGTCACGGCGGCGGGCGACGACGACCAGTCGATCCACCGCTTCCGCGGCGCGTCGACGAAGGCGTTCGCGGACTTCGAGGCCGAGTGGCCCGGGACCCGGGTGGTGCGCCTGGAGGAGTCCTTCCGCGCCGGCGAGCGGATCGTCGCGGCGGCCGCGGCCGTCACCGGGCCGGTGCCGGGCCGGCTCGACAAGCCCCTGCGCTCGCGGGCCGGCGCGCCGGGCGAGGTGGCGTTCTGGGCGTGCGCGTCCGAGCGCGCGCAGGCGCAGGCCGTCGCCGCCGAGGTCGAGCGGCTGATCGCGCGCGAGGACGTCGCCCCCGAGGACGTCTGCGTGCTCGTGCGCTCCGTGCGCTCGGAGGGCCAGGCGGTCGGCGTGGCGTTCGAGGAGCGCGCGGTGCCGTACCGGCTGGCGGGCGCCGCGGCGTTCTTCCAGCGCGCCGAGGTGCGCGACCTGCTGGCCTGGCTGCGGCTGCTCGTGGACCCGGGCGACGCCGGCGCGGTCGTGCGGGCGCTCGCGCGCCCGCCCGTGGAGCTGCGGGCGATCGACCTCGCGCGCGTGACCCAGATCGCGCGCCGGCGCAAGCTCGACATGGTGGCCGCGATGGGCGCCGCGCTGGAGTCGCCCCAGATCCCGCCCGAGGCGCGCGATCGCATCCACACGTTCCTCGGGCTCTACCGCTCCGCGGCCGCGGCGATCGACTCCTCGCGCCCCGACCTCTACGTCCACCGGCTCGTCGAGCGGCTCGGCCTGCGCCGCCAGCTGCTGTTCGCCGCCTCGACCGAGGTCGTCGAGCGGCTGCGCAACCTCGCCAAGTTCGCCGAGCTGGCGTCCGCCTACGTGCGGCGCTCGCCGCAGGCGACGGCGCGCGAGTTCGCGCGCTCGATCGCGGCGGTGGCCGACGCGGGCCTGCGCGAGGAGGAGGCCTCCGCCGGCGACCGGCCGGTCGGCGTGCAGGTGATGACGATGCACGCGGCCAAGGGGCTGGAGTTCGAGCACGTCTACGTGCTCGGGCTGATGGCCTCGCGCATGCCCGGCCCGCGCCAGCGCACGCTCGAGCCGATCCCCGACGCGCTGCTCAAGGAGACGCTGCCGCCGGACACGAAGGCCGCGCACGCCGAGGCGATGCGGCGGCTGCTGCACGTCGCGATGACGCGCGCGCGCACGAGGCTCGTGCTCGCCTACCCGCAGCGCACCGATCGCGGCGCGATGCAGCACCCGTCGCCGTTCGCCGAGGAGGCGCGGCTCGCCGTGGGCGGCGAGTGGGAGGCGCGCGAGGAGGAGCTCTTCGGCCCGGCCGAGACGCTGCAGTCGACGTTCCGGCTGCTGCGCGACGAGCTGCTCACGACCGTCTCGCAGGTCGGCGGGCGGCTCGGCGAGCTGCGCTTCGACACCGACCTCGACGTCTCCCACGCGGTCGTGCGCTACATGGAGCTGCTCAAGCTCGCCGCGCTGATCGAGCGCACGAAGGGCTCGCCGGCCCAGGCCGTCGAGGACGCCCTGCCCGAGGTCAACGCGCGGCTGCTGCAGGCCGCGACCTCCGAGCAGCGCGAGATCTTCGAGACGAGCGCGCTCGACGAGTACCTGCTCGACGCCGAGCGCGACGAGAAGCTGCGCGCGCGGGCGGTGGCGGCGCGCACGGAGCCGTCGCTGGAGGGCTTCCTCCCGCGCCGCGGCGACGGGCTGCTGCTGAGCGCCTCGGACATCGAGACCTACCGGACCTGCCCGCTGAAGTACAAGTTCGCGCGCGTGTTCCGGATCCCGTCGGAGCCGACGATCAACCAGCGCTTCGGGATCCTCGTCCACCAGGTGCTCGAGCGCTACCACGCCGCCGACGCCGCGCAGGGACTCCCGGAGCTGCTGGGCCTGCTGGAGGGCGGCTGGCGCCGCGGCGGCTTCGGCGACTCCGAGGAGGAGCGCCAGCTGCGGGCGAAGGCCACGCAGGCGCTGGTCCGCTACCACGACCGCTTCCGCGAGGAGGGCGGCGAGCCCGTCTGGTTCGAGCGCTCGTTCCAGTTCAAGCTCGGCCCGCACGTGCTGCGCGGCCGCGTCGACCGCGTCGACCGGCTGCCCGAGGGCGGCTACGAGCTGATCGACTACAAGACGGGCCGCCCGAAGTCGGCCGCCCAGCTGCGCGAGGACGTCCAGCTCTCGCTCTACGCCGTCGGCGCGCGCGAGGCCTGGCAGCTCGAGGCGCCCCAGCAGGCCTACTACTACGTGCTCGACGACCAGAAGGTGCCCGTCGAGCGCTCCGAGGAGGACCGCGACTGGATCACCGACACCGTGCTCGAGGTCGGCGAGGGGATCCAGTCGCAGGGCTTCGAGCCGACCCCGAGCTTCGCGGCGTGCTCGATGTGCGACTACCGCATCGCCTGTCCCGCGGCGGAACGCTGAGCCGCCTGCTCCTCGATCAGGCCGGCCAGCCGGTCGGGCTGGTCGATCATCGAGAACGCGCGCGAGCGCTCGATCGTCTCCACGCGCGCGCCGGGCACCTCGGCGGCCAGGCGCTGCGCGAGCGCGAGCGGGAACAGCTTGTCGTCCGGCGCCCAGGCGAGCAGCACCGGCTTGCCGAAGGCTCCGAGCCGGCGCGCCGCGTCGAGCGTGACCTCGTTGTCGAGGGCGACGGTGAAGCGGCGCAGGTCCTCGAGCACGCCGGGCTGCTCGAACACCGGCCTCACCCACCCGCGCGCGAGGTGGTCGACGTCGCCGTGCGAGAGCATCCCGAAGCCGAGCGGGGAGCGCCGCGCGGCCGCGAGGCGCATCGGCTGCAGCGCCGCCTTCAGCCCGCCCGGGAGCTTCGCGGCCGCGATCAGCCCGTTGAACGGGCTCGGCGGGAAGTTCTCGTACATGTCGCAGTTGGTCAGCACGAGCGCGCCGAGGCGCTCCGGATGGTCGACCGCGACGACCTGGCAGAGCGCGCCGCCGGTGTCGTTGCCGACCAGCACGACGTCGTCGAGCTCGAGCGCCTCGAGGAACGCCGCGATGATCGCCGCGACGCCGCGCGGGGTGACGTCGGCGCCCGGGCTCATCGGCTCCGGATGGGCGCCGAGCGGCCAGGTCGGCATGATCGCGCGCAGCCCGCGCGCGGCCAGCTTCGCGGCGAGGACGGCCCACAGGTCGCCGCCCATCAGGTAGCCGTGGACGAACACGACCGGGCGCCCGTCGCGCGGCCCCGCCTCCTCGTAGTGGATGGTTCCCTGCTGGAGCTGGATCGCCGGCATCGTCGGTCCCTTCATTTGCGGACAGCCTGCCGGTAACTTACAAACAGACTGCATGGAAATCAAGAGGCGCACCCAGACCGAGCGCTCCGCCGCCACCCGCGGCGCGCTCGTCGCCGCCGCGCGGCGCCTGTGGGCGGAGCGCGGCTACGCCGACGTGGGGACGCCCGAGATCGCCGCCGCGGCGGGCGTCACGCGCGGCGCGATGTACCACCAGTTCGCCGACAAGGCGGCGCTCTTCCTCGCCGTCGCCGAGGCGGTCGAGACCGAGGTGACCGCGCGGCTCGGCGAGTTCGTCGTCGCCAGCGGCGCCGGCGACCCCGCGGCCGCCCTGCACGCCGCGGTCGACGGCTGGCTCGAGGCCTGCGAGGAGCCCGAGGTGCGCCAGGTGCTGCTGCTCGACGGCCCGGTCGTGCTCGGCTGGGACGGCTTCCGCGACATGGCGCTGCGCCACGGGCTCGGCCTCACCGAGGCGATGCTGCGCGCCGCGATCGACGCCGGGCAGCTGGCCGAGCAGCCGACCCGCGCGCTCGCCCACGTCTTCATCGGCTCGCTCGACGAGGCCGCGATGTACGTCGCGACCTCCGAGGACCGCACGACGGCGCGCGCCGAGGTCGCCGTCGTCCTGCACGCCCTGCTCGACGGGCTGCTCGCGAAGTAGCGTCGCCCGGAGGGAGGAGCTTGCGACGACCGAAGGGCGAAACTAGCCGCTGGCGTGCGGCGGCTGGGGCGGGCCGCCGGATCCACGCTGGCGCAGGAAGCGCTGGAACTCGCGCGCGAGCACGTCGCCCGACGGGAGGTCCTCGCCGCCGGCCTCCTCCTCGTCGGCGGCGCGCTCGAGGCGCTCGACGAAGGCCTGGACCTCGGGGTCGAGCTCGACGGCGCGGGTGACCTGGCGGTCGTAGTCCGCGGAGGCGATCTCGAGATCGGAGGCGTCGACGGTGACGCCGACGAGGCTCTCGAGCCGGCGCAGCAGCGCGAGCGCGCCCTTCGGGTTGGGCGCGACGGCGACGTAGTGCGGCACGGCGGCCCACAGCGAGGCGGACGGCATGCCGGCCTCGGCGCAGGCGGCGTGCAGGACGCCGACGATCCCGGTCGGGCCCTCGTAGGTCGGGGGCTGCAGCGAGAGGCGGTCGATCAGGCCCTGGTCGGAGGCCATGCCGGTGATCGAGACGGGCCGCGTGTGCGGCACGTCGGCCAGCAGCGCGCCCATCGTGACCACCATCTGGACGCCGATCGCCTCGGCGATCTCGATCACCTTCTCGCAGAACGTGCGCCAGCGCATCGCCGGCTCGGGGCCGCTCAGGAGGATCAGATCGCGCGGGGCGCGCGGGACCCGGGCCTCGTAGAACTCGAACTCGGGCCACTCGATCTTGCGCGTGTGCCCCTCGACCATCCGCACGCTCGGGCGGGTGGACTGGAAGTCGACGAACTCCTCCGGGTCGATCAGCGCGAAGCGCGTCGCGTCGAAGCTCGCGCCCATGAACGTCAGCGCCGACGTGGCGGCCTCGCCCGCGTCGTTCCAGCCCTTGAAGGCGCAGACCAGCGCGGGTGCCCGGAGGCCGTCGGGACGGCGTTCCCAGCGGAGGGGCTGCATCGGATCCACGGTAGCGGAGTCCCGTCCGGCCCTGAGGCCATGATCGAGGGCCATGTCAACCGTTGCGGAGACCACGGTCGCGACCCTGCGCGCCGGCGACGACGTCGACGCCGTCTTCGCCTGCTCGCGCAAGGACCGGCTGACCGCGCGCTCCGGGCTGCCCTACCTGGCGCTCGAGCTGCGCGACCGCACGGGGGCGATCCAGGGCCGGGCGTTCCGCGACGCCGACCTGCTGTCGGGGCGCTTCGAGCGCGGCCAGCTCGTGCGCGTGCGCGGGCGCGTGGAGCGCTTCCGCGACGAGCTGCAGGTCGACGTGAAGGCGATCGAGCGGGCCGAGGCGGCGGACCCGGCCACGTTCCTGCCCGTCGCGTATCGCGACGTGGAAGAGCTCGACGGGTTCCTCGAGCACCTCGCCGGCGAGGTCCACGACCCCGAGTACCGCCCGCTGCTGGAGCGGCTGCTGGCCGACGAGGCCCTGCGCGCGGACTGGCGGCGCGCCCCGTGCACCCGTGGCGGCCACCACGCCTACCTCGGCGGGCTGCTCGAGCACACCGTCGCGGTCGGCACGCTCGCGCTCGAGGCCTGCCAGCTGCACCCGCGGCTGAACTCCGACCTGCTGATCTGCGCGGCGCTCGTCCACGACCTCGGCAAGACCCGCGAGTTCACCTACGGCGCGGAGATCGCGCTCTCCGAGGAGGGCCGGCTCCTCGGCCACATCCCGCTCGGCCAGCAGCTGCTCGACGCTCGCTCGGGCGGGATGAGCGCGGGCAAGCGGCTCGCGCTCGCGCACTGCGTGCTGACCCACCACGGCGCCGACATGGCGCCGGGCCGGCGCTTCGGGTCGCCCGAGGCGCTCGCGCTGTACCGGCTCAACGCGCTCGACGCGAGCGTCAAGGGGGCGCTCGAGCACGGCCTGCCGTAGCCTCGGCGCATGCCTGGCTACGAGTACACCACCGCCGTGATCACCCACGGCCTGATGGGCCGCAAGAGCGACGAGGTCGACCGACAGGAGCTCGAGAAGGTGCTCTTCGAGCACGGGGCCGAGGGCTGGGAGCTCGACAAGCTCATCCTCGACACCAACTTCCACGGCGAGAAGGACGGCCACCTCCTGATCTTCAAGCGCGCCGCCGCTTGAGGCTCCTCGTTCTCGGCGGCACCGTCTTCCTCGGCCGGCATGTCGCGGCCGAGGCGCTCGCGCGCGGCCACGAGCTGACGCTGTTCACGCGGGGCATCCACGGCGCGGACCTGTTCCCGGAGGCCGAGCGGCTGCGCGGCGATCGCTCGAAGGACGTCTCCGCGCTGCGCGGCCGCCTGTTCGACGCGGTGATCGACACCAGCGGCTACAAGCCCTCCGACGTCGCGGCCTCCGCGGGCGCGGTCGACGCCCACTACGTGTTCGTCTCCTCGTGCAATGCGTATCCGGGCTGGCCGGCCGAGGTCGTCGACGAGGACTCGCCCGACTGGGGCGGCGGCGGGCCGTCGGAGTACGGCCCGGACAAGGTCCGCTGCGAGCGGGTGGCCGAGGCGGCGCTGCCCGGGCGCGTCGCGGTCGTGCGCGCCGGGTTGATCGTCGGCCCGAACGACGGCGTCTTCCGGCTGCCCTGGTGGGTCAAGCGGATCGCGGCGGGCGGCGACGTGCCCGCCCCGGGCGACCCCGCGCGCGAGCTGCAGATCATCGACGCGCGCGACCTCGCCGCCTGGATGATCGACCTCGCCGAGCAGCGGGTCGCCGGCGTCTTCAACGGCACGGGGCCGGCCGGCATGACGACGATGGGCGAGCTGCTGGGAGCGGCGGTGGAGGCGACGGGCTCCGGCGCGCGGCTGCGCTGGGTGCCCGACGCGGCGCTGCGCGAGCTCGCCGTCGAGCCGTGGACCGAGCTGCCGTTGTGGGCGCCCGAGGACGAGATGGCGGGCACCTGGCGCATCGGCACCGAGCGTGCGCAGGCCGCGGGCCTGCGCTGCCGCCAGGCGGCCGAGACGGTCGCCGACGTCGCCGCCTGGCTGCGCGACGGCGGCGAGGCCGAGATCGGCGACTGGGGCTCGCACGCGCGCCCGGCGCCGATGAGCGCCGAGCGCGAGGCGGCGCTACTCGCTAGGGCGTAACGCGAGGTCGTCGCGCACGGACGCGAGGTCGTCGTCGCCCGCGGCCCACTCGCGCGTGTCGGGGTTCTTCTCGAAGGCGACCTTGAGATGCTCGATGGCGGCCTCCCGGTTGCCGCCGAGCGCCTCGTAACAGGCGAGCTGGTAGCGCAGCGAGGGGTGCTCGGGCCAGTCCGCGAGCCCGGCGGACGCGACCTCGACGGCGCGGGCGTAGTCGCCCGAGCGGTAGTGCGGCTCGGCCTCGTACCAGTACTCGAAGGCGGTCCGCGGCCCGGCCGCGCCGGGCACGCCGCCGATCACGAGCACGGTCGTCCCGTCCTCCGTCGCGGTGGCGCCGCGGCGCGTGCCCGGCGGGACGACGAGCAGGGTGCCCCGCGGCGCCGCGACCTCGTCGCCGTCGACCGTGAACGTCGCCGCCCCCGCGATCACGACATAGAGCTCCTCGTGGCCGGCCGCGCCCTGGCTCAGCTCGTCATGGTTCTCGATCACCTCGCCGCCGGCGTCGGCGGTGTAGCCGTTGATGCCGAAGGCGGTGGTCCCGAGCGCCTTGCGCAGGGGCCGCCAGTCGAACCCATGGCCCGGGATCCGCTCGGCGTCGTCGATCTGCAACACGGAATAGCTCACGTGCGGGAGGATGCCGAAGATGCAGCCCGGACCGCACGTCGAGGAGATGGAGGCCGCGATCCGCGCCGACGGCGAGGGGCTGCGGGCGCTGCTCGACGGCGACGAGGAACGCGGCCGCGAGCGGCTGGCGGAGGCCGTCGCGCGCTACCGCGCCTCGTGGGAGCTGGCGCCGCCGCGCAGCTACGGGCGGCTCGTGGGGATGCTCAAGGCGGCGGTGATCGCCGGCGACGCTGCCGAGGCCGCCGCCTACGCGCGCGAGGCCGTGCCCGAGGCCGACTCCCCGCCGTCCTCGTACGTGCGCGCGGTCGCGGCGCTGGTCGAGGGCGACGACGCGGCCGCCGCCTCGTTCGCCGACGGGATGCGCGCCGGGTCGCCGGCGTTCGGCCGGGCCGCCGACGCGATCTCGGCGATCGCCGCCCGCGACGCCGAGCGGTTACGAGGCCGCGGTGCGCGCGATCGTCGAGGACTTCGAGGGCCGCGAGGAGCACCTCACCGGCGTGCCCGTCGCCGACACCGCGCTGATGCTCGAGCGCCTCGCGGAGCCGCGCGGCGTCGCCGCCCACCCGGCCAGCGCGCTCCTCCCAGCAGGCTGAACTGAGAGTTGTTCAGCCTCAGGCTGAACAACTCGCGGTTCAGCTGCGCGCGGAGCGGATCGCCTCGGCGATCTTCGTCTTCGCGTTGAACGCGGCCTTGAGCGCGCGGTCGGGCGGCGAGCCGTCGGGCGGGAGCAGGCCGAGCTGCCGGCCGACCTCCATCTGGTCGAAGATCACGAAGTTCGACGCCATCTTGCCGTCGCGGATGACCATCTCGTCCATGCCGTCGAGCTCGACGGCCTTGCCCGTGGCGTCGATCCCGCTGAACTGCGCGCCCGTGTGCGTCGCGTGCATCCGCCACCGGATGAACACGGTGTCGCCGTCCTCGACGGCGGAGACGCGATCCATCCTGAAGTCCGGCAGCGCCGCGAACAGCTCACGGAAGTAGCCGGCGAGCTCGTCCTTGCCGCGGCAGGTCTTGTCGGGGAATCGCTCCACGACGTCGTCAGCCCAGATCCCGCGCAGCGCGTCGATGTCGTGGGCGTTGATCGCATCGAGCACCTGCTGTGCGAGCTCCGTGTTCGTCGGCATGCCCAGGACCCTATCCTCGCCCGCGGAGCGGCACGGGGCTGGTGCCCCACCCGGTCTTCAAAACCGGTTGCCCGTCGTAGCCCGGCGGGGGGTAGGTTCGATTCCTGCGCCGCTCCGCTCAGATGTCGCAGGCGATGCCGTCGCCGTCGCGGTCGAGGTCGTAGTGGTCGTCGCCGACGACGCGGACCTGGCCCGTGTAGAGAGGACCGTCGCCGTCCCCGCCGGAGCAGTCGTAGTCGTAGGCGTCGGGCTCGAGGCAGGCGCCGGCGTAATTGGGATCGCAGCTCCGACCCGGCGAGCCACCGCTGCGGTACTGGAAGCGGATCACCTTGGTCCCCCGGGTCGCGCGCACGTCGTATGCGCCACCGGTCCGCCGCACGGTTGCCCGGTACGAGTGCCAGCCCGGCAGCGCGATCGCCTGGCTACGAGTGATGCCACGGGCCGCCACCTTGCGCGCGAACGCCCGCGCGTCGGCACAGCTGACCTTGGTGGCAGTGACGTTCTCAGCGGGGCCCGGCGGGTCGCCGCACTCAACGTACGCGGCGGCGGAGGCCGGCACGAGCAGCACGACCGCTATCGGCAAGATCATGAGCGCGGATCTCACGGTGCTCCTTGCTCAGCGTTCTCGATCAGTCGAACGTAATGCTGCGAGCGGCTTGGCGACATCCGCCATTCGTTTAGTGCGCCGATGCCATGATCAGCCCGATGCGGACCCGTGCACTGATCGGCGTGCTGGTCGCGGTCGTCCTGAGCGGCTGCGGCGGCGACGAGCCGACGCTGGGCTCTGGCGCGGCCGACGAGCTGCACGCGCAGGTCGCCGCGGTGCGGGAGGCGGCCGGGAAGGGCGACCGGGACGCGGCGCTGGAGGCGCTCGACGGGCTCGCCGCGCGCGTGCGCGAGCTCGAGTCCGGCGGGTCGCTCGCGGAGGCCGACGCCGACCGCGCTGCGGCGCGGGATCGGGCGCGCGAAGCGGCGGGTGCGCGCAGGAGGTCGCCGCGCCGGCGCCGACCGCCACCGCGACGCCGACGCCGACCCGACGCCGACCGCGACCGCCACGGCCGAGCCGACGGCGGAGCCCGAGCCGCCCGGCAAGGCGAAGGGCAAGGGCAACGGCAAGGCCAAGGGGAAGAAGGGCAAGCCCTAGTGCGCCCGGCGGAGGGAACCGCGCTGGCCGACGGCCGCTACGTGTTCGAGCGCCACCTCGGCTCGGGCGGGATGGCGACGGTCTGGCTCGCGCGCGACGAGGCGCTGGCGCGCGCGGTCGCGATCAAGCTGATGGCCGACACGCTCGCCGACGACGAGCGCTGGCTCGAGCGCTTCAAGCGCGAGGCGCGCGCGGCGGCGGCGCTCTCGCACCCGCACATCGTCAAGGTCTTCGACTTCGGCATCGAGGATCACCGGCCGTACCTCGTGATGGCCCACGTCCCCGGGGGGAGCCTGCGCGACCGGCTGCGCGACGGCGGCACGCTGCCCGAGCCGGCGGGGCTGGCGCGCGAGCTGCTCGGCGCGCTCGGCCACGTGCACGCGGCCGGGATCGTCCACCGCGACGTCAAGCCGGGGAACATCCTGCTCGACGAGCACGACCGCTCGCACCTGACCGACTTCGGCATCGCCCGCCCGCAGGACGCGACGGCGATGACCCAGACCGGGATGGTGCTGGGCACGATGCGCTACCTCGCCCCGGAGGTCGCCGAGGGCGAGCCCGCGACGGAGCGCAGCGACCTCTACGCGGCCGGCGCCGTGCTGCGCGAGGTCGCCGGGGACGAGGCCCTCGGCGCGCTGATCGGCACGCTCACCGAGGAGGACCCGGAGCGCCGGCCGGAGTCGGCCGAGGACGCGCTGGCGATGCTCGACGCGGACGCGCCGACGCGACGGCTCGCGCCGGCGCCGCCCACACGTGGCACCGCGGGACGCGCGGGCGGAACGCGCGAGCGCCCGCGCCCGCGCGCGTCGGGCGAGGGTGCAGGAGCGGCGCTGCGGCGGCTCGACGACGTGATCCGGCGGCCGTGGTTCCCGGCCGCGGCGGGGATCCTGGCGATCCTCGCGCTGGCCGTGATCGTGATCGCGCTGGCGGGCGGCGGCGAGTCCCCGCGGGAGCCCTCGGCCACGCCGGCGCCGGCCTCGGCGCCGCTCTCAGAGCAGCTCCGAGGCCTGGACCGCGCGATCGACGCGGCGGCGTCTAGATGAGGGTGACGTTCGTGGCGTTGGGGCCCTTGGGGCCCGACTCGGCCTCGTAGGAGACCTTGGCGCCCTCGGCGAGGGTGCGGAAGCCCTGGCCCTCGATGCCGGTGTGGTGGACGAACAGGTCCTTCCCGCCGTCCTCGGGCGTGATGAACCCGTAGCCCTTCTCGTCGCTGAACCACTTCACGGTTCCGGTCGGCATGACTTACCTCCGCGGGGTCGTGTGAACTGCATCGCGGAGTACTGCCAATGGCGACACCTGCGGCGCTGAACACTGCGGTGCGGCGCCCACCATTGAACGCCGCCTGACGCGGCGGAATGTACCAGTGCGCGCAAGCCTTGTAGAAGGGCTTACACATCCCCTTTAGAAGTTCCACTCGCTCCTGACGATCGTGCCTGCCACAGTCGCCGGCGATGATGGATCCGGCAGCCCACCGCCTCGGCAGCGCCCTCTGCATCGCCTCCGCGATCGCGTTCGGCGCCATGGCCATCTTCGGCAAGCTCGCCTACGACGCCGGCGTCGGCGTGCTGACCCTGCTCTTCGTGCGGTTCACGATCGCCGCTCCCGTGCTGTGGATCGCCGCCCTGCGGCGACCGTCCGCGTTCGCCGGGCCGCGGCGCACGCTGCTGGCCGCGTTCACGCTCGGCGCGGTCGGCTATGCGCTGCAGGCCGGCCTCTACTTCGCCGCGCTGGCCCGCATGGACGCCTCGCTGCTGTCGATGCTGCTCTACACGTTCCCGGCGATGGTCACCGCGGCCGCGATCGCGCTCGGCCGCGAGACGGCGAGCCGCCGCCGCACGGGCGCGCTGCTCGTCTCCTCCGGCGGGCTGGCGCTCGTGCTGCTCGGCGCCGGGTCGGGCACGTTCGACTGGCTGGGCGCGGCGCTCGCCCTCGGCGCGGCGCTGACCTACACGGCCTACATCCTGGTCTCCGACCGCGTCGGCGGCGACATCGAGGCGCTGCCGCTGTCGGCCCTGATCACGACGGGCGCGGCGATCACCTTCGGCGTCGCGGGCGCCGCGACGGGCTCGCTGGACACGGGCTTCGCGAGCGAGGGCTGGGTGTGGCTGGCCGCGATCGCGCTCGTCTCGACCGTCACGCCGATCACGCTCTTCTTCGCCGGGCTGCGGCGCGTCGGCCCCTCGACGGCGGCGATCCTCTCCACGCTCGAGCCGCCGACGACCGTCGCGCTCGCGTTCATCGTGTTCGGCGAGTCGCTGACCGGGCTACAGCTGGCGGGCGCCGCGCTGGTGCTCGGCGCCGCCGTCTCGCTGAACCTCCGGCCCCGCCGCGGCGCGGCGGGGCCGCTCCCCGTCTAGACCGTCTTCGCCTTGTCCTTGGGCGCGGTGCGCGGCTCGAGCTGGATCTCGTCGTGCGCCGGCTCGCCGGCCTCCAGCTCGCGGCTGCGCTCGAGCTCCGCGTTGAGCTCGGCGCCGAACAGCACGGCGAGGTTGGTGATCCACATCCAGACGAGGAACGTGATCACCCCGCCGAAGGTGCCGTACGTCTTGTCGTAGGAGCCGAAGTTGGCGACGTAGAACGCGAACAGCGCCGAGGCGAGGATCCAGACGACGACGGCGAGCACGCTGCCGGGCGAGATCCACTTGAAGCCGGGGAGCTTCGCGTTCGGCGCCGAGTAGTAGAGGATCGCCAGCATCAGCGAGACGATCACGAGCAGCACGGGCCACTTGACGATGTTGAAGATCGTCAGCGCCGTGTCGCCGAGGCCGATCGCCTCGCCGATGGCCGTGGCGAGCGGGCCGCTCACGATCAGCGAGACGACCACGATCGCCAGCATCAGCTCGAGGACCAGCGTGACCAGGATCTGCAGCGGGCGCAGCTTCCAGAACGGCCGGCCTTCCTCGATCTCGTAGATCGCGTTGGAGGCGCGCATGAAGGCCCCTACGTAGCCGGACGCCGTCCACAGAGCGCCGGCGAGGCCGATGATCAGGCCGAGGCCGGCACGGCTCTGGTTGGAGGTGATGCTCTCGATCGGGCCCTTGAACGTGTCGACCGCGGAGGCCGGGCCGACCGCGGAGACCGTGTCCGTGAGCACGCGCGTGATCGTCGCCGGGTCGGCGACCAGGCCGACCATCGAGATCAGCGCGATCAGCGCGGGGAACAGCGACAGGACGGCGTAGTAGGTCAGCGCCGCCGCCCAGTCGGTGAGGTTGTCCTCCTTGAACTCGCGGAAAGTGCGCTTGAGCGTGTCCCACCAGGACCGCTTGGTGAGGTCCGTCGGCGCGTCAGGGGCCTTCGTGGTCATGCCAAGAGGACTCCCCGCGACGCGCGGGGTGGGAAACCACCCTCAGGCGGCGACGCGCGCGTTCGCCGACCAGCCGCCCTCGTAGGCGTGCACCGCCCCGTCGGCGACGTGGACGATCCGGTCCGCGATGCGGTCGAGGAAGTAGCGGTCGTGCGAGACGGCGATCACCGTGCCGTCGTAGCGCTCCAGCGCGTCCTCGAGCACCTCGATCGAGTCGACGTCGAGGTGGTTGGTCGGCTCGTCGAGCACGAGGCAGTTGGGCGCGTCGAGCATCAGCGCGAGGAACGCGAGGCGCGTGCGCTCGCCGCCGCTGAGCGTCGCGACGGGCCGCCGCACCTGCTCGTAGTCGAAGTGGAAGGCCATCAGCCGCCGGACCGCGTCGTCCTCGGCCAGCGAGCGGCCGGCGCGCAGCGCGTCGATCACGGTCGCGGACGGGTCCATGCCGGCGGCGGCCTGCGCGAGGTAGCCGACCTCGATGCCGTCACCCGCCCAGCGGCGCCCGCCGCCGGGTTCCAGCCCGCCCGCCAGCACGCGTGCGAGGACGGTCTTGCCGGCGCCGTTGGGGCCGACGACGCCGACCCGCTCGCCGCGCATCACGACGAGGTCGACGTCGAGCAGCACCGGGTCCTCGCCGAACGCGACGTCGACGCCCTCGAGCGCCAGCACGCGCTGGCCGCCGCGAACGCCGGAGCGCAGGGCGAGCGCCATCTTGCGGCGCTCGAGCACGGGCCGCTCGACCTTCTCCATCTTGTCGATCTGCATCTGCTTGACGCGCGCCTGCTTGATCATGCGCTCGTTGACGCGGATGTGCGCCCAGTGGCGGAAGCGGCGGACCGCCTCCTCCAGCCGCGCGATCTCCTTCTGCTGGGTCACGTAGCGCTGCTGCTGGCGCTCCAGCTCGAGCTGGCGCGCGACGGTGTAGGCGGAGTAGGCGCCGGGCCAGATCCGCACCCGGCCGCGATCGAGCTCGGCGATCGCGGACACGCACTCGTCGAGCAGGTGGCGGTCGTGGGAGACCATCAGGACCGCGCCGTCGAAGCCGGCGACGAGGCGCTCGAGCTGGTCGCGCCGGCGCATGTCGAGGTGCGCCTCGGGCTCGTCGAGCAGCAGCACGTCCGGGCGCCGGGCCAGGCAGGCCGCGAGCGCGACGAGCTTGCGCTGGCCGCCGCTGAGCTCGCGCGTCGGGCGCTCGAGCGCCTCCGGCGAGAGGCCCAGGTCGCGCAGGTGGGTGCGCGCCTCGCCCTCCACGCGGTCGCCGCCGAGCTCGGCCCAGCGGGCGAGCAGCCGCTCCTGGTGCGCGAGCGCGCGCGCCATCGCGTCCATGTCGGCGGCGAGCGCCGGGTCGGCGAGCCGCCGCTCGGCGGCGTGCAGCTCGGCCTCGAGCTCGGCGACCTCGGGCCGCGCGGCGAGCACCGTCGCCAGCGGCGTGCGCTCGTCGCCGGCCACCTCCTGCGGCAGGAAGGCGTGCACGAGGCCGCGGCGGCGGACGACCTCGCCCGCGTCGGGGTGCTCCAGCCCGGCGAGGATCCGCAGCAGCGTCGACTTGCCGCCGCCGTTGGGGCCGAGCACGCCGATCCGCGCGCCGTCGGCCAGCTCGAGGTCCAGGCCGTCGAGCACCAGGCGGCCGCCGAAGGACTTCGCGAGCCCGCGGGCCGAGATCAGGGGGACGCTCGCCATCGCCCGATCAGCATCGGGCGGGGCGTCCAGCGCGGCAAGGCGGGTAGCACCAGGATCCATGGCCGAGTCACCCCGCATCCACATCCTCTCCGGCGATCGCCCCGACCTGGAAGCGGCGGTCCGCGAGGGCGGCGGCGAGCTCGCGCCGCTCGAGCGCGCGGACGGACTCGTCTCGCTCACGGGCGACCCGTCGGAGCTGCCCGAGCTGCCCGAGTCCGTCCGCTGGGTCCAGCTCCCCTCCGCCGGGGTCGAGCAGTGGGTGCGGGCGGGGGTCGTCCGCGACGGGCGGACCTGGACCTCGGCGACCGGCTCCTTCGGCCTCCCCGTCGCCGAGCACGCGCTCGCGCTGATGCTGGCCGCCGACAAGGCCCTGCACTCGTTCGCCCGCGAACGGTCGTGGACGGGAGAGGGTCGCCACCACGTCCGCGCGCTGGAGGGCGAGACGGTGCTGATCGTCGGCGCGGGCGGGATCGGGCGCGCCCTGATCGGCCTGCTCGCGCCGTTCGGCGCGCGGGTCATCGCCGTCACCCGCCGCGGGCCTTGAGATACCGGGCCCCGCCCGCCCCACTCGTACGCTGCCCGCCGACCGCGTGTCGGAGGTCTGGGGCGAGGCGCGCCACGTGGTGATCGCCGCGCCGGCGACGGACGGCACGCGCCACCTGGTCGGCGCGCGCGAGCTGGCCGCGATGCGCGAGGACGCGTGGCTGGTCAACGTCGCCCGCGGCTCGCTCGTGGACACCGATGCGCTGGTGGAGGCGCTGCGCACGGGCGCGATCGCCGGCGCCGCGCTCGACGTCACCGACCCGGAGCCGCTGCCCGACGGCCACCCGCTGTGGGAGCTGGACAACGTCCTGATCACACCGCACGTCGCCACGCCGCCCGAGGCCGAGCGCCGGCACTTCGCCGCGCGCGTGAAGGAGAACGTCCGCCGGCTCGCGGCCGGCGAGGAGCTCGAGGGCCTGATCGACCCCGACGGCGGCTACTAGCCCCCGTCCGCCTCCGCCCGGCGGCGGCGCCCGGCCTCGATCACCTCGTCGGCGCAGGCGCGGTCCTCCCAGCCCTGGATCTCCACGGGCTTGCCCTCCGGCTCCTTGTAGATCGACCAGAAGTGCTCGATCTCGGTCCGCAGCGTGTCCGGGACGTCCTCGAGCTCGTTCATGTGGTTCCAGTTGGGGTCCTCGTGCGGGACGCACAGCACCTTGTCGTCCTGCCCGGCCTCGTCGCGGGTGCGGAAGACCGCGATCGCCTTCACCGGGATCACGATGCCGGGGAACGTCGGCGCGCCCACGATGACCATCGCGTCCAGGGCGGAGCCCTTCTCGGTCAGCGTGCCCTGGATGAAGCCGTAGTCCGTCGGATACACGACGGAGGAGAACAGGAAGCGCTCGAGCTTGATCGCCTGCAGGCGCTCGTCCCACTCGTACTTGTTGCGCGACCCCTTCGGGACCTCGACCAAGCAGTGGAGGGAGTCGGCCCCGGCCATAGAACTCCGCGAGCATACCCACGACGAGGGAGGGAGCCGGCAGTGCTCAAGGAGTTCCGGGACTTCATCATGCGCGGCAACGTCGTCGAGCTGGCGGTGGCCGTCATCATCGCCGCGTCGTTCGGCGCGGTCATCACCACCTTCGCCGCCGCGTTCATCACTCCACTGATCGCGCTGATCGGCGGCCAGCCGGACTTCAGCGACCTCAAGATCACGATCAGCGGCACGGCCTTCCCCTACGGTCAGTTCCTCAACGCCCTGATCTCGTTCCTGATCATCGCCGCCGTGGTGTTCTTCCTCGTGGTGCGGCCCATGAACAAGATCATGGAGCGGCTCAAGCGCCCGGGCGAGGAGCCCGACGCGCCGTCGGCGGAGGTCTCCACGCTGATCGAGATCCGCGATCTGCTGGCCGCCAGGGGCGGCGCGTCCGGGGTCTAGCGGCGTCGCCATACTAGGCGGGTGCCCGAGCCGACCGCCACCCTCGACGAGCTCCTGAGCCCGCTCCGGGAGGAGCCCTCGCGCGCCGCCGTGCTGCTCGACGTGGACGGCGTCCTGGCCCCGATCGTGGCCCACCCGGACGACGCCCACATGCCCGAGACGACCCGGCGCCCGCTGATCGAGGTGGCCAAGCGCTACGGCGTGGTCGCGTGCGTCTCCGGCCGGCGCGCTTCCGACGCGCGCCGGATCGTCTCGCTCGGCTCGATCGCCTACCTCGGCTCGCACGGCTCCGAGGTCCTGCACCCCGGCTCGATCAAGCCCGAGATGGACCGCGAGCTCCAGGCGTGGACGCGCCGCGTGCAGGACTTCGCGCACGAGGCGTTCGGCGATGAGCTGCGCCAGCTCCGCGTGCGCCTGGAGGACAAGGAGGCGATCGCCGCCCTGCACTGGCGCGGCGTGCCCGACGAGGACGACGCCGAGCGGGCGATCCGGGAGGTCTCCGAGCGCGCCGAGAAGGCCGGCTTCACGACCCACTGGGGCCGCAAGGTGCTCGAGATCCGCCCGCCCGTGCGGATCGACAAGGGCGCCGGGATCGTCTCGCTGCTGCGCGACACCGAGCTGAACGCCGCGCTCTACGTCGGCGACGACGTCACCGACCTCGACGCCTTCCGCGGGCTCGACGAGCTCGTCGAGCGCGGGCGGCTCGGGAGGGCGGTCAAGATCGGCGTGCGCTCCGACGAGGGGCCGGCGAAGCTCTCGGAGGAGGCGGACTGGATGGTCGAGGGGACGGACGGCGTCCGCGAGCTGCTCCGGGCCCTGCTCGGCTGATCGCGGCGCGTGCGCTACGGAGACCTCCTCAAGGCCACGGTCCTGCTCGCCGCCGGCTCCGCGACGCTGCTGGCGACGCTCGCGGTGATCGGGATCACGCGCGAGGACGACCGCGTGGCGGTCTACGTCACCGCCGGCTGGTGGGTCGCCGCCGTGGTGATCGGCGTGGCGTTGGGCGCGCGCGCCGATGCGTCGCCGGCGATCGCGCGGCTGCTCGCCGACGCGCGCATGCAGTCCTCGCTCCCGGAGCTGCACCCGGGCTCCACGATGGTCAACCGGCTGTGGCCGCTGCTGCTGGTCACCGTCGGCGCGGGGGCGGCGGGGTTCTGGGAGCCGCAGATCGCCTCGGTGGCGGCGGGCGGCACGATCATCTGGGCGCTCGCCTGGCGCCGCCAGGAGCGCGCGGTGCTGGCGGTCGAGGAGCGCGACGGCGTGCGCTTCTACGTCGACAAGACATCGCCGTTCTCGCCGATCCGGCTGATCCGCACCCCGGGCTTCGGCGGCGACTATCTCGCGCGCGGTGCGTGACGTCCTGCTCGTCTCCCTCGGGGGGACCACCGGGTTGCGGGAGGCCGACGCCGAGCTGGTCGCGTCGATGCGGCGGGCGGGGGCGACGGTCGAGGTCGCGGCCGCTCGGCGGGTGCGCGAGTGGCGCACGATGGCGGCGATCGAGCTCGCGTGGGCGCTGTCGGCGCGGCGGGCGGCGAGCGCGGCCGGCCCGGCGCGGGCGGTGCTCTACTCGAGCTCGACGGCGGCGCTGCTGGCGCCGCGGCCCGGGGCGATCCGCTTCGACGCCCCCGCGGCCGGCAACCGCAAGGGCCGCCACGGGCTGTGGCAGCGGCCGGTCGAGCGGCGGCGCTTCCGCGAGGCGGCGCTGCTCGTGCCGTGGAGCGAGGGCGGCCTGGCCGAGGCGCCGCGGCCGCACGGCGACGCCGTCGTCGTGCCCGTGCCCGTCGAGCCGTCCGGGTCGGCCGCCGAGCGCGACATCGCGGCGCTCACCTACGGCGCCCACCCCGAGAAGAAGGGCCTGGACCGCGTGCTGGCCGCCTGGGCCGCCGCGCGCCGCGACGGCGAGGAGCTCGTCGTGGCGGGACTCGACGAGCGGATCGGCCGGCGCTTCGCCGGGGCGGCCGCGGGAGGGCGGGGCGCGCCGCTGGAGGGCGTGCGCTTCGCGGGGGCGCTGCCGCGCGAGGAGTACCGGGCGCTGCTGCGCCGCGCGCGCGTGTTCGTGACGGCGCCGCGGCGCGAGGACCACGGGATCGCGCAGCTCGAGGCGCTCGCCGACGGGTGTGCGCTCGTCACGACGCCCTCGCCCGGCCCGTACGCCGCGCTGCCGATCGCGCGCGAGCTCGACCCGCGGCTGGTCACGGGCGACCTCGCGACCGGGCTGCGCACCGCCCTCGACGGCCCCGCGCCGGACTATGCGGAGCGCGCGGCGGAGGCGCTTCGCCCGTACGCGCACGCGGAGGTCGACCGGGTGGTGGCCGACCGGTTGCTCCCCCGTCTGCTGAACTTCGTCCCATGACGCTGCTGCCGCCTGTGCGCGAGCTCGGCGACGCCCCGGCCGTCTCGGTCGCGGGCACCGGGCTCACCTACGCCGAGCTGCGCGTCGCCGCCGCCGCGCTGGCCGCGGAGCTCGGCGACGCGAAGCGCGTCGCGGTCTGGGCGGAGTCCACGCTGGAGACGATCGTGGCCGCGGTCGCGGTGCTCGAGTCCGGCAAGGCGCTCGTGCCCGTCAATCCGAAGCTCGGCCGCAGCGAGCTCGAGCACGTGCTCACCGACTCCGAGCCCGACGTGATCATCGGTGGCCCGCAGGGGCGGCCCGTCGACGTCTCCGCCCGCGGCGGCGAGCTGCCCGAGCCGGCGGCCGGCGACGAGGATCCCGCGCTGATCGTCTACACGAGCGGCACCACCGGCCGCCCCAAGGGCGCCGTGCTCCCGCGCCGCTGCGTGAGCTCCAACCTCGACGCGCTCGCGAGCGCCTGGGAGTGGACGGGCGAGGACGTGCTGACCCACGGGCTGCCGCTGTTCCACGTGCACGGGCTCGTCATCGGCGTGTTCGGCCCGCTGCGCCGCGGCGGCGAGCTGCGCCACCTCGGCCGCTTCGAGCCGGCCACGGCGGCCGCCGCGCTGCGCGCGGGCGCGACGATGCTGTTCGGCGTGCCGACGATGTACCACCGGATCGCGCAGGAGGCCGACGGCGACCCGGCGATCGTGGAGGGACTGCGCGCCGCCCGCCTGCTCGTCTCGGGCAGCGCGCCGCTGCCCGCGCCCGTCTTCAAGCGGATCGAGGAGCTGACGGGGCAGCAGATCGTCGAGCGCTACGGCCTCACGGAGACCCTGATGAACACCGCGGTGCGCGCCGACTCGCCGCGCCGGCCGGGGTATGTCGGCGTGGCGCTGGAGGGCGTCGAGGTGCGCCTCGTCGCCGACGACGGGTCCGACGTCGAGGCCTCCGACGACGAGACGATCGGCGAGGTCGCGGTGCGCGGGCCGAACGTGTTCAGCGGCTACCTCAACCGCCCCGACGCCACCGCGGAGGCGGTGCGCGACGGCTGGTTCTTCACGGGCGACATCGGCACCCGCGCGCCCGACGGGTACTGGCGCATCGTCGGCCGCCGCTCGACCGACCTGATCAAGACCGGCGGCTACAAGGTCGGCGCGGGCGAGATCGAGGTCGCGCTGCTCGAGCACCCCGCGGTGCGCGAGGCCGCCGTCACCGCCGCGCCCGACGACGACCTCGGCGAGCGGATCGTCGCCTGGGTCGTCCCCGAGGGCGAGGCGCCCGATGAGCGCGAGCTCGTCGACCACGTGGCCTCCGAGCTCGCGCCCCACAAGCGCCCGCGCGAGGTGCGCTTCCTCGACGAGCTGCCCCGCAACGCGATGGGCAAGGTCGTCAAGACGCAGCTGCGCCTCTAGCGCCTAGAGCCAGCCGGGCACCACGAACACCAGCCAGGCGATCGGCGGGGCGATCAGGACCATGCTCATGCCCCACTGCATCAGCCGCTTGAACACGATCTCGCGGTGCGACTCCGGCGTGTTGGCCACGGTCAGCGCGCCCGACGTCGAGAACGGGCTCGAGTCGACCACCGAGGAGGAGATCGACAGCGCGATGATCAGGCCGACCGCGCCGATCGCGCCCGTCTCGAGCAGCGGCACGGCGAGCGGGATCAGCGCGGCCAGGATGCCGGTCGTCGAGGCGAACGCCGAGACGATGCCGCCGACGTAGCAGATCAGCAGCGCCGCGATCAGCGCGGAGTTGATCGTCGCCACCTGCTCGCCGAGCCAGTCGATCGACCCGAGCGTCTCGAGCAGCCCGACGTACATGACGATGCCGCAGATCAGCAGCACGGTCGGCCAGGCGATCTTGCTCACGGCGGCCTTGGCGATGTCCGGGTTCACGAGCGCCAGCACGGCGGCGATCGTCAGTGCGACGAACCCGACGTCGACGTCGAACGCCAGCGCGATCACGATCAGCGCGACGATGCCGACCAGCGTGAGGATCTTGTCGCGGTCGAGGTCAGGGACGCCCCCGGCATCGGCGGTCGTGGCAGAGCCGCCGGCCATCGGCGCGCGCGGCTCGCTCCCGGCCCGCTCCCGCTGGCGGCGCTCGAAGCGGCGCGTGGCCTCGGCCTCGTCCTCATCGTCCCGCACCAAGTCGTCCGGGTCGACCTTGCGGCCGAGCAGCTTGCGGCCACCGAACAGGAAGAACACGACCACGCTCAGCAGCAGGTTGAAGATGAACGAGCTGATGAACAGCAACGTCGCGTTCTCCTCCAGGTTCGCGTTCTCGACGACGCCGTTGACGATCGAGCCGAAGACGCTGATCGGCGAGAAGCCGCCGGCGGTGGCGCCGTTGATGACGAACAGGCCCATCAGCACCGGGTTGATGCCGTACTGGACCGCGAACCCGAGCGCGATCGGGACGACGATGGCGACGGCACCCGGGACGACCGCGCCGGAGGCGGTGAGGATCGCGGTGACGAGGAACATCACCCACGGGATCGCCGCCGTCCGGCCGCCGACCGCCTGAACGGCGCGGTGGATCAGCCAGTCGACCGTGCCGTTGCCCGACGCGATCGCGAACAGGTACGTCACGCCGACGAGGATCACGAACAGATCGCCGGGGAACCCGGCGAAGATGTCGTCCTCCGTGACGCTCATCGCCGTGCCGACGATGAACGCGGAGACGATTCCGAGCACCCCCATGTTGATCCCGGTGGTGGTCGCGACCAAGAAGATCGCGACGAGCACGAGGAGTGAGATCAGCTCGTTTGACATTGCCCCTCCCTTCGGTTGCTAAGCAGCCAGTGCCGCGCGCACCAGCTCCACGGGGTGGCGGGCCTCCCGACCCGTCCCGTGACCGATCTGCTGGCGGCAAGACACCCCGGTCGCAGCGACCAGGGCCCCGGCGGGGGCTGCCCGCAGCGCCGGGAACAGACGTGACTCGCCGATCTGCATCGACAAGCCGTAGTGCTCGGCCTCGAAGCCGAACGAGCCGGCCATCCCGCAGCAGCCGGCGTCGACCTCCGTGACCTCCGCGCCCGGGATGCGCCGCAGCAGCGCGACCGAGGCGGCGGTGCCCGCGAGCGCCTTCTGGTGGCAGTGGCCGTGGAAGACGATCGGCCTGCCGCTCACCGGCGACGCGCGGTCCAGCTGTAGGGCGCCGTCGTCGATCGCCTCGACGAGCAGCTCCTCGACCAGCTTCGCCTGGCGGGCGACGGCCTGCGCGCGCGGGTCGTGCGGGAGCAGCTGCAGGTGCTCCTCGCGCAGGGTCAGCAGGCACGACGGCTCGCAGCCCACGATCGGCACGCCGCGCTCGGCCTCGGGCGCGAGCCGCGCGGCCATGTCCTGCGCCGACCTCCGCGCCTGGTCGAGCAGACCCTTGGAGATGCTCGCGCGCCCGCAGCAGCCCGCGCTCTCCAGCCGCACCCGATGGCCGGCGGCCTCGAGCAGCTCGATCGCGGCGCGGCCGATCGCCGGCTCCGTATAGGTCGTGAACGAGTCGGCGAGGAAGACGACGTCGCCGCGCGGGGCGGCCCCTTCGCGCCGCGGCGCGGCGGCGGTCCCAGCGCACGAGGTGCTCGCGCGCGAAGCGCGGCAGCGGCCGCTCGGCCGCGATCCCCATCGTGCGCTCGAGCAGCGCCCGGGCGCCCGGAACCCGGGCCGGCAGGTTCGACAGCGGCGCGGTCGCCGCGCCGAGCCGGTTGAGCGGGCGGATCGCGCCGAACAGCCGCGAGCGCCGCGGCACGCCGTGGATGTCCTGGTGGTGCGAGAGGAACTCGGCCTTCAGCGAGGCCATGTCGACGCCGAGCGGGCACTCGCTCTTGCACGCCTTGCACTCGAGGCAGAGGTCGAGGATCTCGTGCAGGCGCTCGTCGCCCAGCGCGGCGCGCGGGTCGGGCTCTGAGAGCGCCTTCACGAGCGCGTTGGCCCGGCCGCGCGTGGCGTGCTCCTCCTCGCGCGTGGCCATGTAGCTCGGGCACATCACGCCGCTGCCCGACTTCCGGCACGCGCCGATCCGCTGGCAGCGGTCGGCGGCGCCGCGCATCCCGCCGTGCTCGGCGAACGACAGCCGGGTGGGCAGGATCGGCGCGGGCGGAAGCGCGGGGTCGCGCAGATCGGTGTCGATCGGCGCCGCGTCGACCATCACGCCCGGGTTCATGATCCCCCGGGGGTCGAACAGCGCCTTCACCTCGCGCATCGCGCCGTAGAGCTCGGAGCCGAACACGCGCGGGTTGAACGGGGAGCGCACGCGGCCGTCGCCGTGCTCGGACGAGTTGACGCCGTCGAAGGACTCGACGAGCTCGGCGATCTCGTCGGCGACCGCGGCCATCGTCTCCACGCCGCCGGGCCGCGTGAGGTCGACGAACGGGCGGATGTGCAGGCAGCCGACGGAGCAGTGGCCGTAGAAGCCCGCGGTCAGCTCGTGGCGGTCGAGCACGTCGCGGAAGCGCGCGACGTACTCGCCGAGGCGCTCCGGGGCGACGGCCGTGTCCTCCACGAACGCGGCGGGTCGCGACCCGCCCTCGCTCGCCGCCATCAGCAGCCCGAGCCCCGCCTTGCGGACCTTGGTCAGCGCGTCCTGGTCGGCCTTCGTCTCGGCGCGCAGCGCGTGGTAGCCGTGGCCGTGCTCGCGCCATGCCGCCTCGAGCGCGTCCAGCTTGGACCGCGCCCCATCCGCAGACTCGCCGTGGAAGGAGACGAACAGCAGCGCCTCCGGGTCGCCCTCGAGCATCGAGGCCAGCCGCCGGTACTCGAGCTTGGAGCGCGAGAGCCCGAGGATCGTACGGTCGATCATCTCGATCGACGCGGCGCCGAGCGCGAGCCCGTCCTCCGTGGCGGCGATGGCGGCGTCCAGCGAGTCGAAGTGCCCGACGGCGAACATCGTCGCCCGCGGGAGCTCGATCAGCCGCACGGTCGCCGCCGTGATCGCGACCAGCGTGCCCTCCGAGCCCGTCACGAGCTGCGCCAGGTCGAGCCCGCCCGAGGCGGCGAAGCGGTCGAGCCGGTAGCCGCCGGACTGGCGCCAGTGACGCGGGTAGTCCTCGGCGATCGCGCGGGCATGGCGCTCGGCGATGCCGGGCAGCTCGCGCCGGATCGCGCCCTCGAGCGTGTCCGCCCGCGCGCGTCGCTCCCACTCGGCCTCGGAGACCGGACCGAGCGTGGCCCGCGAGCCGTCGGCCAGCACGACCTCCAGCTCAAGCACGTGGTCGATCGTGGTGCCGTGGAGGATCGACGCGCTCCCGGAGGAGTTGTTGCCGATCATGCCGCCGAGCGTGGCGCGGTTGGAGGTCGAGGTGTCCGGGCCGAAGCCGAGCCCGTGGGATCGCGCGGCGGCGTTGAGCGCCTCCTGCACCGCGCCCGGCTCGACGCGCACGCGGCGGTTCGCGACGTCGATCTCGCCGATCGCGTCGAGGTGGCGCGAGTGGTCGAGCACGATCCCGCGGCCGCCGGCGGCCTGGCCCGCCAGGCTCGTGCCGCCGCCGCGCGAGACGACGGGCACGCCGTGCTCGGCCGCGATCGCGACGGCCGCCGCGACGTCGCCGGCGCTGCGCGGGAACGCGACGAGCAGCGGCTCGACCGCGTACATGCTCGCGTCGGCGGCGTACAGGTGGCGCGTGTAGGCGTCCGCGCGCACGTCACCCGCCAGCGCGCGTCGCAGCGCGGTCTCCAGCTCTCCGGCGTGCGCCTCCCCGCGCACCCGGAGCCGGGTGTCCTCGCGAGTTCGGATCGACAAAGCTGCCGGCTCCTCCCTGCAGCATGAGGGTACCCTGGAACCGCGGTGAGCTTGCGCAGCGGGCGCCATTTCCTGCAGATCCCCGGGCCGACGAACGTCCCGGACCGCGTCCTGAGGGCGATCGACCGCCCGACGATCGACCACCGCGGGCCGGAGTTCGCGCAGCTCGGGCTGGAGGTGCTCGAAGGCCTGCGTCACGTCTTCCGCACGGAGGGGCCGGTCGTCGTCTACCCGTCGTCGGGGACGGGCGCCTGGGAGGCCGCGCTCGTGAACACGCTCTCCCCAGGGGACCGCGTGCTCGCGTTCGAGACCGGGCACTTCGCGACGCTCTGGCGCGCGATGGCGGAGCGGCTCGGGCTGCGAGGTGGTGTGGGTCGCGGGCGACTGGCGCCACGGCGCCGACCCCGAGCGCGCGGAGGCGATCCTGCGCGAGGACCCCGGCATCGCCGCGGTGATGGTCGTGCACAACGAGACCTCGACCGGCGTCACGAGCCGGGTGCCGGAGGTTCGCGCGGCGATCGACGCCGCGGGCCACGACGCGCTGCTGCTCGTCGACACGATCTCGTCGCTCGCCTCGATCGACTACCGCCACGACGAGTGGGGCGTCGACGTCACGGTCGGCGGCTCGCAGAAGGGGCTGATGCTGCCGGCCGGGCTCGGCTTCAACGCGATCTCCGAGAAGGCGCGGCGCGCGTCGGAGTCGGCGGGGCTGCCGCGCTCCTACTGGGACTGGGAGCCGATCGTCGAGGCCAACCGCACCGGCTACTGGCCCTACACGTCGGCGACGAACCTGCTCTATGGCCTGCGCGAGGCGCTCGCGATGCTGCGCGAGGAGGGGCTCGAGAACGTGTTCGCCCGCCACGCGCGCCACGCCGCCGCCACGCGCGCGGCCGTGCGCGCCTGGGGCCTCGAGGTGCTCGCCGCCGACGAGCGCGAGTACTCCGGCTCGCTGACCGCGGTGCTCTGCGACGAGTCGGACGAGGTGCGCAAGCTGATCCTCGAGCGCTTCGACATGTCGCTCGGCGCCGGCCTCGGGAAGCTCGCCGGCCGCGTGTTCCGGATCGGCCACCTCGGCGACTTCAACGACCTGATGCTCGCGGGCACGCTGTGCGGGGTCGAGATGGGCCTGCGCGCGAGCGGCGTTGAGATCGAGCCCGGCGTGGGCGCGGCGCTCGAGCTGCTCGAGGCGGCGTCCGTCCCAGCCTGATGGACGGGCGCCCTCGACGGTCTGCGGGTGCTCGAGCTCACCCACGTGATGGCCGGGCCGTTCTGCGGCCAGGTGCTCGCCGACATGGGCGCCGACGTGATCAAGGTCGAGCCGCCGGGCACCGGCGACTCGTCGCGGAGCTCGATGGGCACGGGCGCGTTCCTGGCCGTCAACCGCAACAAGCGCTCGGTCGCGCTCGACCTCAAGGACGAGCGCCACCGCGCGGCCTTCCACCGCCTCGTGGCGGGCGCCGACGTCCTGCTCGAGAACAACCGCCCCGGCGTCGCGGCGCGGCTGGGCGCCGACTACGAGACGCTGAGCGCGATCAACCCGCGGCTCGTCTACGCGAGCATCTCCGGCTTCGGGCAGACCGGGCCGTACGCGCAGCGCGCGGGCTACGACCTGATCGCCCAGGGGCTGTCCGGTGTGATGAGCGTGACGGGCGAGCCGGACGGCGACCCGATCAAGTGCGGCATCCCGATCGGCGACCTGTCCGCCGCGCTGTTCTGCGCCGTCGGGATCCTCTCCGCGCTCACCGCCCGCGAGCGCACGGGCCGCGGGCAGACGGTCGACACGTCGCTGTTCGAGGGCGCCCTGGCGCTCTCGATCTGGGAGACCGCCGAGCTGTGGGCGACGGGGCGCGCGCCGGGCAAGCTCGGCTCGGCGCATCGGATCACGGCGCCCTACCAGGCGCTGCGCACGCGCGACGGGCACCTCACCGTGGCCGGGAACACCCAGCGCCAGTGGGAGAAGCTGTGCGCGGTGGTAGGGCGTGAGGACCTCACAGCCGACCCGCGCTTCTCGACGAACGACGACCGGATGGCCAACCGCCCGCAGCTCGCCGCCGAGCTCGAGGCGGCCCTGGCCTCCGACGGCACCGACGCGTGGGTGGAGCGGCTGGAGGCGGCCGGCATCGCCGCCGGCCCGATCCACGACTACGCGGAGGTGTTCGCCGACCCGCACACGCGGGCGCGCGAGATGGAGGTGACGATGGAGCATCCCGAGGAGGGCACGGTGCGCGGCCTCGGGATCCCAGTGAAGCTCTCCGGGACGCCCGGCACCGTGCGCCGCCCGGCGCCGCTGCTGGGCGAGCACACCGAGGAGGTCCTGCTCGAGGCGGGGCTGACGCGCGCCGAGCTCGCGGCCCTCACCGCGCGCGGCCCCAGCGCGCCGCCGGAGGCGGCGGCGTGAGCGGCGACGTCCGCACGGAGCTGCGCGGCCCGGCGCTGTGGGTCACCTTCGACCGGCCCGAGGCGCACAACGCGATGACGTTCGCGATGTACGAGGCGCTCTTCGAGGCGTGCGAGCGCGCCGACGCCGACGACGCGGTGCGCGCGCTCGTGCTGCGCGGCGCGGGCGGGAAGGCGTTCGTGGCCGGCACCGACATCGCCCAGTTCGCGGCCTTCGAGTCGGGCGAGGACGGGCTGCGCTACGAGGCCGAGATCGACCGCATCGTCGGCCGCCTGGAGGCCGTCGGCAAGCCGGCGGTCGCGCTCGTGGACGGCTTCGCGATGGGCTCCGGCCTCGCGCTCTCGGCCGCCTGCGACCTGCGCATCTGCACGCCGGCGGCGCGCTTCGGCCTGCCGATCGCCCGCACCGTCGGCAACTGCCTCTCGATGGCCAACTACGCGCGACTGGCCGCGCTGCTCGGCGAGGCGCGGCTCAAGGACATCGTGCTCACCGCCCGCGCGATCGAGCCGGACGAGGCGCTGGCGATCGGGCTCGCGACGGAGGTCGTCGAGGACGCCGAGGCGCGTGTGCTCGAGCTGTGCGACACGCTCGCCACCCACGCCCCCGTCACGATGCGGGTCACGAAGGAGGCGCTCCGGCGCCTGCGCGCCGCGGGGCTTCCGGACGGCGACGACCTGGTCCGCGAGGCCTACGCCTCGCAGGACTTCAGGGACCGGGTCGCCGCCTTCCTGGCGAAGGGCTAGCGGCGGTCCGGGTTGACGGCGTCCTTGACCTTGTCGGAGGCGCCGCCGACCGCGTCCTTGACCTTGCCCGAGGCCTTGTCGACCTTGCCCTCGTTCTTGAGGCTCCGGTCGCCCGTCAGGTCGCCCGCGGCCTCCTTGGTGCGGCCCTTGAGATCGTCCTTCGTGCCATCCGCCATCGGGTCCCTCCTGCTCGCTGGTCAGTTCGTTGCTGAACGTTCCCGTTTGCGGAGCTTCCGGAACTCGTTCCAGGGTCGCGCGTTGGCGACCTGCTCGGCGGTCAGCCAGGCGCGCCGCGCGGTGTCGACGCCGTAGGAGAGCAGCCGCAGGTTGACGGCGGAGTGCGCGTCGGAGTCGATCAGGATCGGCACGCCGGCGCGGGCGGCCTCGCGGGCGTGGATCTCGTCGAGGTCGCGGCGATCGGGCGCGGCGTTGATCTCGAGCATCGTGCCCGTGCGGGCGGCCGCCTCGATCACGCGGTCGACGTCGAGCGCGTAGGGCGGGCGCTTGGAGATCTTGCGCCCGGTGGGATGGCCGATCGCGTCGACGAGCGGGTGCTCGATCGCGGCGACCATGCGGTCGGTCATCTCCTTCGTGCGCATCCGGAACGAGGTGTGCACGGAGGCGATCACCCAGTCGAGGCGCTCGAGCAGCTCGTCGGCGTAGTCGAGCGAGCCGTCCGTGAGGATGTTGCTCTCGGTGCCGATCAGGACCTCGATGCCCTCGAGGCGCTCGTTGAGTGCGTGGATCTCGTCGATCCGCCGCTCGAGCTCCTCCGGCGAGACGTCGTTGCCGAAGCCGTGCGAGGCCGAGTGGTCGGTGATCGCGATGTACTCCAGCCCGCGCTCGCGCGCCGCCAGCGCCATCTCCTCGGCGGTCTGCAAGCCGTCCGAGGAGGTCGTGTGCATGTGCAGGTCGCCCTTGAGGTCGGCGAGCGTCACCAGCTCGGGGAGCGCGTCCTCGCGCGCCGCCTCGAGCTCGCCGCGGCCCTCGCGCAGCTCGGGCGGGATCCACGGCAGGCCGAGCCGCTCGTAGACCGCCTCCTCGCTCGCGCAGCGCAGCGTCTCGCCCGATTCGTCGTCGAGGATCCCGTACTCGGAGATGTGCAGGCCGCGGCGGACCGCGCTCTCGCGCAGCGCCACGTTGTGGGCCTTGGAGCCCGTGAAGTGCTGGAGCACGTTGCCGAACTGGTCGGGCTCGACGACCTTGAGGTCGATCTTCATCCCCGTGTGGGTGGTCACGCGGGCGCCCGCGTCGCCCGAGGACTGCACGGACTCCACGAGCTCGAGCTCGCCGAGCGCGCGCGCGAGCGCCTTCGGGTCGCTGGCCGTGGCGATGATGTCGAGGTCCTTGACGGAGTCGGCGCGGCGGCGCAGCGAGCCGGCCACCTCGACCCGGTCGCTCGCGGGATGCTCGCGCAGGGCGGCGAGGACCTCCTCCGCGATCGCCTCGGCGCGCGAGAGCACCACCCGTGGGGCCGGCCCGCCCGCGGCCTGGTAGCCGGCCAGCGTCTCCTTGAGCTGCGCCTCGGCCTTCAGCCCGAAGCCGCGCAGCTCCCTGATCGTGCCCGCCTCGAGCGCCGCCCGCAGCGCGTCCAGCGAGTCGATGCCGAGCTCGTCGTAGAGCTTGCGGGCGCGCTTGGGCCCGAAGCCGGGCAGGCGCACGAGCTCGATCAGGCCCGGCGGGAACTTCGCCCGCAGCTTCACGAGGGCCGGGATGTCGCCCGTCTCGTCGAGCGCGCGCAGCTTCTCCTCGAGCGTCTTGCCGATGCCGGGGACGGTCGTCACGCGACCCTCGCGCGTCATGGCGATGATCGAGACGGAGGACTCGCGCACGGCCTTGGCCGCGTTGCGGTAGGCGATCACCCGGTAGGAGACCGCGCCGTCGAGCTCGTAGAGGTCGCCGAGCTCGTCGAGCGCTGCGGCGATCTGGGCGTTGGTGGGGTCGGCCATTCGAGTTTCGTAGGCTACGCGGCCGCGCAATGACCGGCCCCGCCTGGATCGTCGTCCCGACCTACAACGAGGCCGCCAACCTCGAGGTGCTGGTGCGCGGCGTGCGCGCGGCGGTCCCGGAGGCGCGCATCCTCGTCGTCGACGACGACTCGCCCGACGGGACGGGGCGGCTCGCGGACGGGCTGGCGGCCGCCGACGAGCACGTCGAGGTGCTGCACCGGCCGGGCAAGGCGGGCCTCGGGCTCGCCTACGTCAACGGCTTCGCGCACGCGCTGAGCGCGGGCGCGGGCTACGTGGTGGAGATGGACGCCGACCTCTCGCACGACCCGGCGGACCTGCCGCGGCTGATCGGCCGGGCACGGGCCGGCGCCGACCTCGTGCTCGGCTCGCGCTACACGGCCGGCGGCGGCGTCGAGGACTGGGACCTGCTGCGGCGGGTCCTCTCGCGCGGCGGCTGCCGCTACGCGCGCGCCGTGCTCGGCGTCGGCGTGCGCGACCTGACGGGCGGCTTCAAGTGCTTCCGCGCCGACACGCTGCGCGTCATCGACTTCGAGACCGTGCGCTCGGAGGGCTACGCGTTCCAGGTCGAGCTGACGTACCGCGCGCTCGCGCGCGGGCTGCGCGTCGAGGAGGTCCCGATCACGTTCCGCGACCGCAGCGCCGGCGACTCGAAGATGTCCGCGCGGATCGCGCTCGAGGCGATCTGGCTGGTCCCCGCGCTGCGGATCGCCCGCCGCCGCGACGGCCTGCCGGAGGCCCCCGGCTCAGGGGAACCGGGGACCCTGCCGATCCCAGAGGCATGAAGACGGAACAGCTCGCGGTCGTCCAGGGGTGGGCGGACACGCGCGGGGCGCTGCGGCGCTGGAACGCCCGGCCCGCGACGGTCCTGCGCCCGTGGGCGCTCGCCAGCCTCGGCGTCGCCGTGCTGCTGCTCGCGGCCACCTGGGCCGTCGCGATGCTGTCGGAGCCCGACCCCTCGGGCGCCTCCTTCCCCGGCGTCACCTACCAGGCGACCCTCGGGGACTACGGCTTCGTGCTGTTCCGCAACGGGCTCGTGCTGGCGCTGCACTCGCTGGCCTGCGTGGCCGGCTTCATGGCCGGCTCCTCGCTGCCGCAGGTCGCAGAGGGCTACCGCGGGATCTGGCGGCGCGTCCACGAGCTCGCCGGCCCGCTGGCGATCGCGTTCGTGGCCGGTGCGACCGTCTTCTCGCTGATGACGCAGGCCTACGCGCTCGGCCACCACGCCTCGACCCTGGCCGCCGACCTCGGCATGTCGCCGCTGCTGCTCGTGCTCGGCATCCTGCCGCACGCGCTGCCCGAGCTGTTCGCGCTCTTCCTCCCGCTCGCCGCCTGGACGCTGGCGAGCCGGGCCAGGCGCTGGGAGGAGCTGCTCGCCGCCACCTTCGTCACGACCGCGATCGCGATCCCGATCCTGCTGCTCGCGGGCGCCGTCGAGGTGTGGGTCTCGCCGCGCCTTCTGCTCGCCCTGGCGGGCTGAATCCCACGCTATACTTTCTGAAGCAAGCCTTCGAAGAGGAGACGGAATGGCCGGCAGCATCACCGAAGTCACCGACAACAACTTCCAGGCCGAGGTCATCGAGTCCGATACCCCGGTGCTCGTCGACTTCTGGGCCCCCTGGTGCGGCCCCTGCCGCGTCGTCGCCCCCGTCCTGCAGGAGATCGCCGCAGAGCGCGACGACCTGCGGATCGTGAAGCTCAACATCGACGACAACCAGCAGACGGCCGCCGCCTACGGGATCATGGCGATCCCGACGATGCTGGTCTTCCGCGACGGCCAGGAGGCCGCCCGGATCCAGGGCGCCATGCCGCGCAAGCGCCTCGAGGCGCAACTCGAGCCGGTGCTCGCCTAGCACCGCTTCAGGCGCGCCGGCGATCGCCGGCGCGCCGTCTAGCGCGCCGCGGAGGTGCGCATCGCGCGCTGCACGGTGGGCCAGCCCGCCTTGCGGCGCTCGTGGTGGTCGACCCGGTTCCACGCGTCCCAGCCGTAGCCGTTGGTCGAGACCGCGTCCTCGCCGGCGGGCGCGACGTCGATGCCGAGCCGGCCGACCTCCAGCGTGTCGACGCTGCCGTCGGCCTTCGGCACCCACACCCGGTGGCTCGAGGGATCGGCGAACGTGAGCATCGCCCACGGGATCCGCAGCTCCACGACCTTGCCGCCGCCCGCGACCGTCACCCGGTCGTCGTAGCCGCGCTCCTCCGGATCGGCGGTGCCCCAGCGCAAGGCGGAGATGTCGAGCGTCTCAGTCGGGCGCTTCTCGCCCGTGCGCGGCACCGTGTAAGGGCGGTTGAGCATCAGGCGCGGGCGCACCCACGCGCCGCTGCCCGGCTCGAGGTCGGCCTTCTCGACGGGCACGTACGGGCGGGCGAGCCCGTAGAGGAAGCCGATCGGGTCGGTCGAGGCGGCCTCGTGCAGGACGGCCTTGCGGCCTGGGCCGAGCGAGATCGAGACGTCGGCCTCGGGGTCGGTGCCGGGCCGGCCGGGCAGGCCCTTGTTGCCGCCGGGGCGCACGTCGAAGCCGAGCTGCATCGCCTTCTCGCCGCTGCGGCGCACGAGCAGATAGAGCCAGTTCGCGTCGTGGATCGCGCGCACCTCGCGGACCGTGCCGCCGCCCTCGTAGATCTGCTGGGACTGCGTGCGCGTCCACTCCTTGTCGGAGCCGTCGACGGTCACGGCCGCCTTCTCGCCGGCCTCGGCGGCGACGATCCCGAACTGCTCCTCGTTGGTGAGCGCGTTCTGCCACAGCGGCCGGCGCTCCTCCGGCTTCTCCACGTCCATCGTGTTCCAGGTGCGCTTGAACCACTCGTCCGTGTAGGAGAAGAGCACCCCGCCGGCCATCTTCTGGCGCCGGATCCCCGCGAGCATGTCGGCGTCCATGCGGCCCGCCTCCTGCTCGGAGTGGTCGCCCTGGTCGCGCCCGAGCGGCCCGAGGTGCGCCGAGCCGATGCCGGTCGGCACGCCGAACTCGGTGATCATCACGGCCTGGCGCCCGTGGTGGGCGCGGAGGTCCTTCAGGTAGGCCTCATAGGGGTCCTTCGCGCGGCGGTAGCTCGGCTGCAGCCGCATGAAGTCGGGGTAGTAGGGATACGCGTGGTAGGAGGCGAAGAAGCCGCCGGGCCACCGCGCCGTCGCGCGCAGGTGCTTCGCGTCGACGGAGACCATGTCCTCCTTGCCCATCGGCTCCTCGGGGTGGCGCAGCGGGTCCGTGGTCAGCCAGTTCGTGAAGGTCAGCGGGCGGCTCCAGCCGCGCTGCGCCTCGAGCGCCGCCAGGTGGTCCAGGCGCGCGGCGAGCCAGCTCTCGGTCGGCGTCGCGCCGGCGGTGGCGGAGATGTAACGGCCCTGGTGCGGCGGCGCGCCGGCGTGGCGGCGGTCGTTGTTGCGCGTGGCGTAGGGGTCCCACTCGACGCCGGGTGACCAGGCGAGCAGCCAGCGCGCGACGTCCGCGCGGTAGCGGCCGCTCGCGTGGCCCGGCCGCCCGGGCAGCGTCGCGTCCCCGTGCACGACGGCGACCGCGTCGGCGAGCTCGGCGTCGAACTCCTCCGAGATCGCGTCGGTGTCGTGCGTGGCGAGGAACTGCTCCTCGGGGATCCAGACGCCCTGGATGAAGTACAGCGGCGTGCGCGGGTTGCGCTTGTTGTGCGCCGCGAGCGCCTCGTAGAAGGCGGGGCGCAGGATCGTGTAGACGCGGACGACGCGGGCGCCGAGGTCCTGCATGCCGTCGAGCCAGCGGTCGTAGTCGCGGCGGGTCGGCGCGAGCTCGCCGGGGTGGCGGCCTGGGACGGTGACGCCGAGGTTGACGCCGGGCCAGAAGCGGGCGGAGAAGCGGCCCTTGAAGGCGAGCGAGACGTCGCGGCCCTGGACGCGCGCGGGCAGCTTCAGCCCGCCGCGCTCGAGCGTCGTGCCGGCGTACAGGCCGGGGTCGCGGTAGGGCTTGGCGGCGGGACCGGCGGGCCGCTCGGAGCCGCATGCGGCGAGGCTCAGCGCGAGCAGGCAGGCGACGACGATCAGCAGCCGGGGACGCATGCCCCCTTACTCGGCGGCCTCCCGCGCGTCTTGAAGCCGCGTGTCAGCGTTCGACGCGCGTGACCGCGATGGCGAGCGGGTGGCCCGCGATCGTCGCGTCGCTGCCCGTCGCGCCGTCGAAGGTGACCGCGACGGCCAGGGTCTCGCGGGCCAGGTAGTCCTCGAACGCGCGCGCGGCGGCGAGCAGCTCCTCGTCGCCGCCGAGCTTCAGCTCGATCCGGTCCTCGACCTGCAGCCCGGCGGCCTTGCGGGCGCTCTGGACGGCGTGCACGATCTCGCGCGCGAGGCCCTCGCGGCGCAGCTCGTCGTCGAGCTCGAGCTCCAGCGCGACGGCGTGCGACCCCTCGCGCTCGAGCTGGTAGCCCTCGAGCGGCTGCATCGCGAGCATCAGGTCGTCGGCGTCGAGCTCGTGGTCGTGGCCGTCGATGCTGATCCCGACCCGGCCGCCGTCGCGCAGCGCGCGGGCGACGTGCTCGGGGTCGAGCGCCGAGACGGCGGCCGCCACCTGCGGCATCTGCTTGCCGAAGCGCGGGCCGAGCGCGCGGTAGTTCGGCTTGACCTCGTAGGAGCCGAGCTCGTCGGCCTGCGAGACGTAGCGCAGCTCCTTGACGTTGAGCTCCTCCAGCGCGACGTCGGCGAGCCGCTCGATCGCCGCTCGCTCCTCGCCCGCCGCGACGACCACGGCGGCGCGCAGCGGCTGGCGCACCTTGAGCTTGGACTGCCCGCGCGCGGCGAGGCCGAGGCGGACCGTCTCGCGCACGACCGCCATCGAGCGCTCGAGCGCGACGTCGCGCTCAGCCGCCTCGGGCCAGTCCGTGAGGTGGACGCTCGGCTCGGCGCCGTCGAGGTTGTCGTAGATCTCGTCGGCCATGAACGGGCAGAACGGCGCGAGCAGCTGCGAGACCGTGACCAGGCAGTGGCGCAGCGTGGCGAACGCGGCGTCCTCGCCGTCCCAGAAGCGCCGCCGCGAGCGCCGCACGTACCAGTTGGAGAGGTCGTCGACGAAGGCGGCCAGCGCGTGGCCGGCGCGCGTGGCGTCATAGGCGTCGAGCCGCTCGCCGACCGTCTCGACCGTGGCGGCCAGCCGCGAGAGCGCCCAGCGGTCGAGGTCGTTGGCCGGCTCGGCGGTGACGTCGCGAGCGACGCCGTTGACGTTCGCGTACATCACGTAGAAGCCGTAGGTGTTCCAGAGCTGCAGCAGGAACTGGCGCAGCGACTCGCCGACCGCGTCGACCGAGAACAGGTAGCCGTCCCACGGCTGCTTGGAGGTCAGGTAGTACCAGCGGAACGCGTCGGCCCCGTGGCGCTCGAGCACCTCCCACGGCGGGACGATGTTGCCGAGCGACTTGGACATCTTCTTGCCCTCGGCGTCGGCGATGTGGCCGAGGACGAGCACGGTCCTGTAGGGCGAGCGGTCGAACAGCAGCGTCGAGATCGCGATCAGCGAGTAGAACCAGCCGCGCGTCTGGTCGATCGCCTCGCAGACGTAGTCCGCCGGGTAGGAGGCCTCGAACAGCTCCTGGTTCTCGAACGGCGCGTGGTGCTGCGCGAACGGCATCGCCCCGGAGTCGAACCAGACGTCGATCACCTCGGGCACGCGGCGCATCTCCTCGCCGCACTGCTCGCAGGGGAACGTCATGTCGTCGACGTAGGGCCGGTGCGGGTCGCCCAGCTCGCGGCCCGCGCGCGCCTCGAGGTCCGCGAAGGCGCCGATCGCGGTGGCGTGCCCGTCCTCGCAGCGCCAGATCGGCAGCGGCGTGCCCCAGTAGCGCTCGCGTGAGATCGCCCAGTCGACGTTGTTCTCCAGCCACTTGCCCATGCGGCCGGTCTTGATGTGCTCCGGGTGCCAGTCGACGGTGTCGTTGGCGGCCAGCAGGCGGTCGCGCAGCTGCGAGGTCCGGATGTACCAGGACGGCTTGGCGTAGTAGAGCAGCGGCGTGCCGCAGCGCCAGCAGTGCGGGTAGGCGTGCAGGTAGGACTCCGCGCGCAGCAGGCGCCCGCGCGAGCGCAGGTCCTCGACGAGGTCGGGGTCGGCGTCCTTGACCCAGCGCCCGGCGTAGGGGCCGATCCGCTCGTCGTAGGTGCCGTCGGCCCGGACGGGGTTGATCACGTTCAGCCCCTGCTCGGCGCCGAGCCGGAAGTCGTCCTCGCCGAACGCGATCGCGGTGTGCACGAGGCCCGTGCCGTCCTCGGCCGTGACGAAGTCGCCGGGCAGGACGGTGTGGCCCTTCTCGCCGTACTCGGGACCTCCGATGAACGGGAACGGCGGCTCGTAGCGGGCGCCGAGCATGTCGCGCCCGTGGAAGCGGTCTGCGACCTGCGCGCCCTCGCCGAGCACGCGCTCGACCAGCGCCTCGGCGAGCACGTAGCCGTCGGTCGTGCGCACGTAGGGCAGCTCGGGGTCGACCGCCACGGCGGCGTTGGAGACCAGCGTCCAGGGGGTGGTGGTCCAGATCAGCAGCACGTCGCCCTCGCGCAGCGCGCCGGCGGGCTCGAGCACTCCGAACTTCACGTAGACCGAGGGGTCCTCGACGTCCTTGTAGCCCTGCGCCACCTCGTGCGAGGACAGCGCGGTGCCGTCGCGCGGGCAGTAGGGGACGACCTTGTGGCCCTCGTAGAGGAGGTCGCGCTCCCACAGCTGCGCCAGCGCCCACCAGACCGACTCGACGTAGGAGTCGTCGAGCGTGCGGTAGGGGTGCTCGAGGTCGACCCAGTAGGCGATCCGCTCCGTCAGGCGCGTCCAGTCGTCGAGGAACTCGAACACGGACTCGCGGCACTTCTGGTTGAACTCCGCGATCCCGTAGCGCTCGATGTCGGCCTTCGAGGTGAAGCCGAGCTGCTGCTCGACGGCGATCTCGACCGGCAGGCCGTGGCAGTCCCAGCCCGCCTTGCGCTCGACGTAGCGCCCGCGCATCGTCTGGAAGCGGGGGAAGACGTCCTTGAACACGCGCGCCAGCACGTGGTGGGAGCCCGGGCGGCCGTTGGCGGTCGGCGGCCCCTCGTAGAAGACGAACGGCTCGGCGCCCTCGCGCCGGCGCATCGACTCGCGGAAGACGTCGCGCTCGCGCCAGCGCTCGAGGATCTCCTCCTCGAGGGCGGGGAACGACACCTTCTCCGGCAGTGGGCGATGCGCGGCCACGGGAACCGCAGTCTAGGTGGCCGGTCTGGTTCGAACCTAGGCCGCGAGCTTGCGGCAGAGCTCGGCGAGCGTGCGCTTCTCGGCGTCGTCGAGCGGCGCGAACGCGAGCGCGACCCGCTCCGCGTGCTCGGGGAACAGCCGGTCCACGAGCTCCTCGCCGCGGTCCGTGATCGTGACCGCGGCGGCGCGGCGGTCGTGCTCGAGCCGGTGGCGGTTCACGAGCCCGCGGCGCTCGAGCGTGTCGACGATCTCGGTCGCGTTGGCCTTGGAGGTGTGCAGGCGGCGGCGCAGGGTGCGCAGCTCGAGCTCGCCGCCGGCGGTGACGAGCACGACGAGCACGGAGAAGCCGGCCGCGGACAGCCCCTCGCGCTCGAGGTCGCCGCTGAGCCGGCGGCGCACCGCCGCCTCCGCGCGCAGCAGCCCGTCGAGCGCGCGGTGCGCCAACGGGTCGTCCACGACGAGCCTCATCGTGGCGCGATCGTACGGACCGCGCCGGACGCGGCGGAATACGCTGCGTCGCCATGGCGCGTGCCCTCATCGCGGTCGGAGCCGCCCTCGCCCTCTTCATCGGCGGCCTCGCGCTGGTGATCTTCCTCACGCGCGACGAGGACAACATCCAGGTCGACAACCTGCTCTCGGAGCGCTTCACGCGCGAGGTGGCGACCGCGAGCGCGGACGGGACCGACCTCGTGCTGGAGGAGATCGCGAAGTTCGAGTGGGCGCGCGTGCTGATCGTCGCGCCCGGCACGCCCGACGAGGAGATCTCGCGCGCGCTGGGCTACGAGTGGACGGGCGTGCTCGGCTTCCAGACCGGCGAGAAGCTGATCCTGCTCGACCGCGACGGGAAGGTCGCGCGCTTCTTCGACTATCGCGGCGAGGGCCGCTTCGCCGGCGTGCCGACGCCGATCGCCGAGCTCGCGCGGGAGGATGCCGTCTTCCGGGTACGCCGCCTGGTGATCACGCCGAAGGAGTGACTTTGGGACGCCTGGACGAGCTCGACCTCTCCGCAGACCTCTCCAAGAAGGACGCCAAGAAGCGCCTGAAGGCCGCGCAGGAGCGGATGCAGGCGCTGCGCCTGGAGCTCGCGGGGCTCGACGGCAGCCCGCGCCTGGGACCGCCGCTGTGCGTCGTGCTCGAGGGCTGGGACGCGAGCGGCAAGGGCGGCGCGATCAAGCGCCTGGTGGCCAAGCTCGACCCGCGGCACGTGCGCGTCAAGCAGTACTCGGCCCCGACGCCGGACGAGCTTCGCCACCCGTGGCTGTGGCGCTTCTGGTCCGCGCTGCCGGGCTGGGGCGGGATGGCGATCCTCGACCGCTCCTGGTACGGCCGCGTGCTCGTGGAGCGCGTCGAGGGGTTCGCGACCAAGGACGAGTGGCGGCGCGGCTACGACGAGATCAACGCGTTCGAGCGGACGATCGCCGAGGAGGGCACCGTGCTCGTCAAGCTGTGGCTGCACCTCTCCGACGAGGAGCAGCTCAAGCGCTTCGAGGCGCGCCAGGACGACCCCCTGAAGGCGTACAAGCTCACCGACGAGGACTGGCGCAACCGCGGCAAGCGCGACGCCTACTGCGACGCGATCGAGGAGATGCTCGAGCGCACGGACACCGAGTGGGCGCCGTGGCATCTCGTCGAGGGCGACTCGAAGCGCTTCGCCCGCGTGAAGGTGGTCGAGACCGTGATCGCGGCGGCCGAGGAAGGCCTCGCCCGCCACGGCCGTGTGGAGCCGCCGGGCGCCTAGTCCGCTACAACTCCTTCAAACGGGGCGCGGCATGGGGATTTCGCGCCCACGCCTACAAGGGGGATATTCGATGCGCAGAAGTCTCTGTGCGTTGCTGGCCGTGCCCGTCGCGCTCGCGACGGCCGGGCCGGCGCTCGCCGCGAAGGACAAGGACGCGTTCAACTCCAACGGCCTGCGCAAGGCCGTCACGCTCGAGGGGATCCGCGAGCACCAGCAGAACCTGCAGTTCATCGCCGACGCCAACGACGGCGTCCGCACGTCGGGCACTCCGGGTTACGACGCCTCGGTGGCCTACGTCAAGGCCCGGCTCGAGAAGGCGGGCTACGACGTCAGGCTGCAGGAGTTCCCGTTCGACTACTTCAAGGACACCGCGCCGCCGGAGTTCGACCGGGTCTCGCCGCAGCCCGAGGCGTACACCACGCCCGATGAGTTCACGACGATGACGTACTCCGGCTCGGGCGACGTGACGGCGGAGGCCGTCCACGTCACGGCCGGCGCCGGCTCGCTCGGCCCGGGCTGCTCGGCGACCGACGTGCCCGCCACCGCGGCCGGCAAGGTCGTGGTCGTCCAGCGCGGCGGCTGCCCGTTCAAGGACAAGGCCATCAACGCCCAGAACAAGGGCGCGGCCGCGGTCGTGATCTACAACAACGCCGCCGGGCCGCTCAACGGCACGCTCGGCAGCATCGGGCAGAACATCCCGGTGATCGGCACCACGCAGGCGATCGGGCAGGAGCAGGCCCAGCTGATCGCGTCCGGCCCGGTGACGCTGCACGTGGCCGCCTCGACGCTGTCGGACCGGCGGACCACCCGCAACGTGATCGCCGACACGGGCGGCAAGGCGTCGCGGACCGTGGTCGTGGGCGCGCACCTCGACTCGGTCGCGCAGGGTCCCGGCATCAACGACAACGGCTCGGGCTCGGCCTCGATCCTCGAGATCGCCGAGCAGTTCGCCAAGCGCGGCATCGACCCGAACAACCGGGTCCGCTTCGCGTGGTGGGGCGCCGAGGAGTACAACCTCGTCGGCTCGACGTTCTACGTCAACGACGCTCTCGGACGCCCAGCTGGCGGACCACCTGGCGAACCTGAACTTCGACATGGTCGGCTCGCCCAACTACGTCCGGTTCGTCTATGACGGCGACAACTCGGCGTTCCCGCCCGGCGCGACCGCGGCGGAGGGCCCGGACGGCTCGGGCCAGATCGAGTCGGTGTTCGTGAGCTACTTCCGCAACCAGGGCCTGGCGTCGGATCCGACGCCGTTCAGCGGGCGCTCGGACTACGGCCCGTTCATCGCCGAGGGCATCCCCGCCGGCGGCCTGTTCACGGGCGCGGAGGGCGAGAAGACCGAGCGGCAGGAGCGGATCTACGGCGGCACGGCCGGGCTGGCGTACGACCCGTGCTACCACCAGGCCTGCGACACGTTCGCCAACAACAGCGACGAGGGGCTGGACGAGATGTCCGACGCCGCGGCGCACGCGACGTACACCTACGCGCTGACCAAGGAGGCCGTGACCAACGGCGGCCGCCTGAAGCCGGGCAAGCACGGCACCCCGCCGCCGGCCGACAGCCCCGGTCCGGGCAACCAGCCCGACGGCGGCCACGACGAGGCGGTCGCGGAGTAGACCATCGGTTCCCGCCCACCGGGCCTCCGGGCCGGGTGGGCGGGGCTGTTCTTCTAGCGCTTGGCCTTCTTGCGGTGCGCCTTGCGCGCCTGGCGCTGCGCGCGGCCCTTCGCGCGCGCCTTGGCCTTGGCCTGGCGCTCGTGCTTGTGCGGGCCCTCGTCGCGCTGGTGGACGCCGCGCAGGTGGTCGCGCTCCTCCTCGCTGAGGTTCGAGCGCGCGTCGCGCGAGATCCACATGCCGACGAGCAGCAGCGCGACCCCGACGCCGCCGGCGATGATCCACAGCGTCGTGGTGCTGATGTCGTCGCTCGAGTCGTCGACGGACTCCGGCGTGGGCGCCGGCGGTCTGCTGCGGCGGCGGGATCTGGCCGTCGAACGGGTTGCCGTCCTGGGCCGGCGCGGCGGCCGGCGCGAGCAGGACGAGGGCGAGGATGAGGATGGCGAGGCGGTGGAGCATGACCGCGCGGAAGGTACTACGCCCGCACGGTCGCGCCGGTCAGCGCCCAGCGACTGCTCGCGAAACGGGCGCCGCAGGTCGCGAGCCGGACGAGGATCAAACCCGCCAGGCCGGCCCACACGCCGCGGATCCCCCAGCCCTGGTCGAGCGCGAGCAGCGCGACCGGGACGTAGACCGCGGCGGCGGACAGCATCCCCCACATCAAGAAGCGGGTGTCGCCGGCGCCGATGAGGATGCCGTCGAGCGCGAACACGGCGCCGTTGGCGGGCATCAGCAGCGCGAAGATCCACCAGATCTCGTGCGCCTGGGCGATCACCGCCGCGTCGCTGGTGAACGCGCGCGGGATGACGTCGCCGAGCGCGAGCAGCACGAGCCCGAACAGCGCGCCCGCGACCACGGACCAGCCGATCATCCGCAGCGACGCCGCGCGCGCCCCGGCGCTGTCGCCGGCGCCGAGCATGCCGCCGACCATCACCTGCCCGGCGATCGCGAGCGCGTCCAGCACGAGCGCGAGGAACACGAACAGCTGGAACGCGATCTGGTGCGCGGCCAGCGACGCCGGGCCGACGCGCGCGAGCACGGCGGAGGCGACCAGGAACGAGCCGAGCAGCGCCGTCGTGCGCACGGCGATGTGCGAGCCGATCCGCATCAGCGGGCGGATCCTCGCCCACTCGGGGCGCTGCCACCCGGCGCGCCGCTGGACCGCGACGAACGCGGCGCCCATCCCGGCCTGCGCGATCACGGTGCCCCACGCGGAGCCGGCCAGGCCCCACCCGAAGCCGTAGACGAACAGCAGCTCGAGCACGATGTTGACGGCGTGCGCGACGACCAGGATCTTCAGCGGCGTGCGCAGGTCGGAGATGCCGCGCAGGTAGCCCTGGCCGGCCGTCGAGAGCATGAAGAACGGCGCGCCGAGCGCGGCCAGCCGGAGGTAGAGCACGGCCCCGTCGGCGACCTCGCCCTCACCGCCCATCGCCCGCACCGCCACCGGCGCGAACGGGATCGCGAGCGCCATGATCGCGATCCCGATGAAGACGCTCAGCCACAGCGCCTGCGAGCCGACCAGCGCGGCCTCCTGCTCGCGCCCCGCCCCGTGCAGCCGCGCGACGTGCGCGGTCGTGCCGTAGGTGAGGAAGTTGAAGATCGTGAACGCGGTGGTCAGCACCGTCGCGGCGATCGCGAGCGCCGCGAGCTGCGTCGTCCCGAGGTGCCCGACGATCGCGGTGTCGACGAGCACGTAGAGCGGCTCCGCGGCGAGCGCCCCGAGCGCGGGGACGGCGAGCGCGAAGATCCGGCGGTCGTGCGGGGAGCGCAGCACTCGCTCTGACGGTAGCTTCGCCCCGTCGTGAAGCTGCGGCTCTACCACCACCACGACGGCGCGCGGGTCGCCTACCGCGAGGCCGGCACCGGGCCGCCGCTGGCGCTGCTGCACTCCAAGCTGCTCTCGCATCGCGAGTGGGAGCCGCTCGTGGAGGAGCTCTCGGACCGCTTCCGGCTGATCCTCCCCGACCTGCCGCTGCACGGCGACTCCGAGGACCGGCCGCGGCACCCGTACTCGCCGGACTGGATGGCGGAGGTCATGGCCGGCTTCTGCCGCGACGTGTGCGGGCCGCGCCCGCTCGTCGGCGGCCACGAGGCCGGCGCGCAGATCCTGCTGCGCGCGGTCGTCACGCGCCAGCTCCGCCCCGGGCGGCTGGTGCTGATGCCCAACGCGATGCACCGCCGGCCCGAGCGCGAGCGGCTCGAGCGCACCGCGGTGCTGGCGATCCGCTCGGCCGCCGTGCCGGGGCTCGACCGGCTCGTCTCGCACGCGGGGCGGCTCGCCTTCCGCCCGACGGTCGGCGAGAAGCTGACCGCGCGCCAGAACCCCGCGGCGCGCGACCTCGTCCGGCACGCGTTCGCCGGCGTCGGCGGCAACGCCAACCGCGCCCGGGCGTGGGCGCGCGCGGCCCGCCGCTGGCCGACGGGCGCGCAGACCGACCTGCTCGACGCCTACCGGCTGATCGAGGCGCCGACGCTGTTGCTGTGGGCCGACGAGGACCGCATGCACCCGCTCGCGATCGCCGAGGAGGCGCTCGACCTGCTCCCGCACGCGCAGCTGCGCGTGCTCGAGGGGACCGGGTTCCTGATGGCCTACGACGACCCCGTCGGCCTGGCGCGCGAGCTCAAGGCCTTCCTGGGATGAAGAGACCCAGCCAACCCGCGCCCGCTACCGTCTGACCGGATGTACGAGCTCTCCAGGCCGCACGAGTGCTCTGTCGGGCGCGCGATGGACATCCTCGGTGAGCGTTGGACCTTCCTGATCCTCCGCGAGTCCTTCTACGGCGTCCGGCGGTTCTCGGACATGCAGCGCAACCTCGGGATCGCGCGCAACATCCTCTCCAACCGGCTGCAGACGCTCGTCGGCGCGGGCATCCTCGAGCGCCGCCGCTACCAGGAGGAGCCCGAGCGCTACGAGTACCGCCTGACCGAGACCGGGCGCGCGCTGTATCCGGCGATCATCGCGATCATGCGCTGGGGCGACGAGCACCTCAACGACGCGTCGCCGCCCGTCGAGCTGCATCACTCCTGCGGGGCGCTGGCCGATCCGGTGCTCGTGTGCGGGCACTGCCACAAGCCGATGCACCCGCACGACGTCACGCCCGTCGCCGCGTCTGACTGAGCGCTCAACCGCTCGCGGCCAGCGGCCGATGACGTGGTGGTGGAACCGAACGAGCCCGAAGCGACCGAGTCAGAAGCGACCGAGCCCGAGGCGACCGAGCCGACCCCGCAGCATCCGCTCTGGCTGCGGCTGGCGATCCTCCCGCTCGCCGCGGTGCTGGTCGCCGTGCTGCTGCTGAGCTCGCACGACGAGGCGGCGGGCAAGCCTGTCAAGAAGCGCTACGGCATCACGTCGCAGGGCCTCGCGTTCGAGCTCGGCGTCGACGCCGAGGGCCGCCCCTCGACGTTCAGCACGACGCTCGTCGCGCGCTGCCCCTCCGGCCACACGGTCACCATGCCGTGGGACTCCGCCGACGGCGACGGCGTCCGCTTCCGGCGCGACGGCGACCGCCTGCGCGTGGCCGAGCGCAGCAAGCTCTGGGAGCTCGAGCTCGACGGCCGCTTCGACGGCAAGGGGGCCGTCAGCGGCTCGCTGCGGGTCGTCGTGCGCGTCAAGCCGAAGACCAAGCCGGCCTTCGCCTGCGCCTCGAAGAACGTGCGCTTCACCGCGCGCCCCTGACCGACCTCCCGTCGCGCCGCCGTGCAGCGCTAGCGTTCAGGGGCAACCTGAACCGGAGGACGAATGAGCGTTCAAGACTCGCCCCAGGAGCTGTGGGGCGGCGAGACCAGCAAGGCCGTCGACAACTTCCCCGTCTCCGGGGAGCGCGTGCCTGTCGCCGTGGTGCGCTGGCTCGGCCGGGTGAAGGGCGCCGCGGCGCGGGCGAACGCCGAGCTCGGCCTGCTCGACTCCGACCTCGCGCAGCGGATCGCCGCGGCCGGTGACGAGATCGCCGAGGGCAAGCACGACGCGCAGTTCCCGATCGACGTCTTCCAGACGGGGTCGGGCACCTCGTCGAACATGAACGCGAACGAGGTCATCGCCACGCTCGCGAGTGGATCCCACCCACCCGCGCACCCCAACGACCACGTGAACATGGGGCAGTCCTCCAACGACGTCTTCCCGAGCGCCGTGCACCTGGCCGCGCTCGACGAGGCGACCAACACGCTGCTGCCGGCGCTCGAGCGGCTCGAGCAGGCGTTCGCCGCCAAGGCCGAGGAGTTCAAGGACATCGTCAAGTCCGGCCGCACGCACCTGATGGACGCCGTGCCGGTCACGCTCGGCCAGGAGTTCGGAGGCTACGCCGCGCAGATCCGGCTCGGCCGCGCGCGCGTCGCCGACGCGCTGCCGCGCGTCGGGCAGATCCCGCTCGGCGGCACCGCCACCGGCACCGGCCTCAACACGCATCCGGAGTTCGCGGAGAAGGTCCGCGGGCTGCTCTCGGGCGCCACCGGGCTCGAGATCCGCGCGCCCGAGGACCCCTTCGAGGCCCAGGGCAACCGCGACGCGCTCGTCGAGCTCTCGGGTGCGCTGAAGGTCATCGCCGTGTCGCTGACCAAGATCGCCAACGACCTCGCGCTGATGGGCTCCGGCCCGCGCGCCGGGATCGGCGAGCTGTTCCTGCCCGAGCTGCAGAAGGGCTCCTCGATCATGCCGGGCAAGGTCAACCCGGTGATCCCGGAGGTCGTGCTGCAGGTGAGCGCGCAGGTGATCGGCAACGACACCGCGATCACCGTCGGCGGCCTGCAGGGCCAGTTCGAGCTCAACGTGCGGATCCCGCTGATCGCGCGCAACCTGCTCCAGTCGATCCACCTCCTCTCGAGCACGAGCGCGCTGTTCGCCGAGAAGTGCGTCGAGGGCATCGAGGCCAACCTCGAGGGCTGCGAGCGCTCTGCCGAGGGCACGCTCGCGGTCGCCACCGCGCTGAACCCGTTCATCGGCTACGACAAGGCGTCGGAGATCGTCAAGGACGCCTCCAAGAGCGGGCGCACGCTGCGCGAGGTCGCGCGCGAGCACGGCGTGGACGAGGAGACGCTCGACAAGGCGCTCGACCTGCGCAAGATCGCCGCAGGCTCGAAGGCCACCAGCTGAGCTCCTCCCTGCTCGAGCGCATCGACGCGTACTGCGACGCCGTCCCCAGGGCGGCGTCGCGCGTCGAGGACCACGGGGCGCTGCGGCTGTTCGTCAAGGAGGGCCCGGGCTGGCCCTACTACGCGCGCCCGATCCCGGGCGCGGGCCTGCCGACCGAGGACGAGATCGTCGCCGTGCGCGCGCGCCAGCGCGACCTCGGGGTGCCCGAGGCGCTCGAGTGGATCGACGACGTCGTGCCCGGCCTCCGCGACGTGGCGCGCGCGGCCCGCATGCGGGTCAAGGACGTGCCGCTGATGGTGCTCGGCGAGGGCCGCTGGCGCACGCCCGATCCGCCGGACGGCGTCACCGTCCGCCTGCTCTCGCCCGGCGACCCCGCGCTCGCCGCCTCCGGCGCGGTGCAGCACATCGGCTTCGGCAACCCGGGCACGGGGGTCGGCGACGCGGGGCCGGCCGAGCGAGACGCCTCGGCGGTCGGCCAGTCCGCCGTCGAGCTGGACTTCCTCAGCGAGCGGATCCGCAACGGCCTCACCCAGCCCGCCGTGGCCGAGGACGAGGGCGGCGTGCTGGCGGGCGGCAGCCACCAGCCCGTCGGCGAGGTGACCGCGATCGTCGGCGTCGCGACGCTGCCGAGCGCGCGCCGCCGCGGGCTCGCTGCGCTCGTGACGGCGCGGCTGGTGCAGGACGCGCGCGAGCGCGGCGCGGAGCTCGTGTTCATCGAGGCCGAGGACGTCGACGTGGCGCGAATCTACGGCCGGCTCGGGTTCGAGCGCGTCGGCACCGCCTGCATCGCCGAGCCGCTCTGAGCGCGGATCGCGCCGCCGAGCGAGCGCATGACCTCGAGCACCTCGTCGCGGCGCTCGTCGTCGAAGTGGGCGAGCACGGCGTAGGCGAGGCTCGCCTCCGGACCGTCGAGCAGGCCCGCCTCGGCCCGCACGCCGACGTCCGCGCCCGTCTTGTGACGAAGCCGCAGCCCGCGATCGCGGCCGGCGTGGGCGAGCGGGTCGAGCCCGAAGGCCGACGCGACCATCGAGTGGTCCGTGCCGAGGGCGAGCCAGCCGAGCACGCGCTCGTGGACGGCCGGCGCGAGCGGGCCGCGGCTCCCCGCCGCGCCGGCGGCGTCGCGCCCTGCCGCGAGCGCCGCGAACAGCGCCGAGAGCTCGCCGGCGGTCGCCGTCGACAGCGCCGGCGGATGCTCCGCGGTGCGCTCGTCGCGGACGCGGTCGTGCAGCGCCGTGTCGCGCAGGCCGAGGCCGCGCGCCGTCGCCCGCACGGCGTCGAGCCCGACGCGGCGCAGCAGGACGTTCGTCGCGAGGTTGTCGCTGACCGCGCCGACGAGCGCCGCCAGGTCGCCCGCAGGGAGCGTGTCGACGGCGAGGTGCTGCCAGAGGCCCGAGTCGGCGACCGCGTCCTCCGGAGTGCGGGTCAGCGGCTCGGACGGGTCGAGCGAGCGGGCGACCTCGACGAGCAGGAGGAGCTTGCCCATGCTCGCCGCGGGCAGCACGCTGTCGGTACCGGCAGCGGCGAGCACGTCGCCGGTGCCGGCGTCGCGCACGCACACGCCCCACTCGATCCCGTCCGGCAGGGCGACGCCCAGCACGCTCGCCATGCCGCGACGGTAGCGTTCCGCACGCATGGACCGCGACCGGATCTCCGCGATCACCCACGGTGACCGCCCGTTCCACAACCCGCTCGCGCTGGCCCGCATCGACGAGGCGATCGACCGGCTCGAGCTCGGCCGCGGCGACCGCGTGCTCGACGTCGGCTGCGGCCCCGGCGAGTTGCTGGTGCGGATCGCGGAGCGCACGGGCGCCGGCGGCCTCGGGGTCGACACCTCGCCGGTCATGATCGAGCAGGCGCGCCGCCGCGCCTCGACGCGCGCCCGCGGCGCCGACCTCGAGTTCGCGGTGCGCCAGGGCTCGGAGCCCGAGGGCACGTTCGCCGCGGCCTGCTGCCTGGGCTCCTCGCACGCGCTCGGCGGGCTCGAGCCGGCGCTCGAGCGGCTCGCGGCCTGGATCGGCGCCGACGGCGCGGTCCTGCTCGCCGACGGCTTCTGGCAGCGCGAGCCGGACCCGGCCTTCCTGGAGGCGCTGGGCGGAGCGAGCCCGGACGAGCTTCCCTCCTACGAGGGACTCATGCGCGCCGGGCGCGCGGCCGGCCTCGAGCCGGTCTGGGTCGCGACCAGCAGCCAGCGCGACTGGGAGGACTACGAGTGGTCGCTGATCGCCAACGGCGACGCCCACGTCCGAGCGCACCCCGAGGCTGTAGGCGTGCGCGACTGGATCGCCCGCGCCCGCGAGCGCCTGCTCGCCCCGGGAGGCCGGGACACGATCGGCTTCGCGCTCGTCGTCATGCGCCGAGCGGTGGAATCTACGTGATCATCGACGACGGCGTCCGATGCCTCCGACCCCGAGAGCGCCGTCCCGTTCGACGTGGAGCTGCCGCGACGGCAAGGTCTTGAAGCAGCCGGGCAACTTCTTCTTCCTGACGGAGACCTCGCTGTTCGGCACCAACCCCGAGTTCCAGGCCGCGGGCGTCGAGGCCGACCTCGACGGCGACGGCAAGGTCGACCTTCGGCGAGGCGGTGCCGGACGCCGACCTCGTCTTCGCGGTCACGCGCGACTTCGCGGCGCAGGCGCAAGGCGCTCGACGAGGCCGCGCGCGCGTGGAAGCCCGAGCGCGCCGACGCGCTGCAGGCGCTCGTGACCATGACGCCGACCATGAGCGAGTACTTCGGGCAGTGGAAGAACTCGCGCTTCATCGCGGGCGGGGACGCCGAGGAGCAGTCCTTCGCCGCCTCCTCGCGGCTGCAGGACATCGAGGACATCCTCAGCGGCCTGGTCCTGATCTACGAGAACGTCGAGCCGGCCATCGCCGAGGCCGACAAGGCCCAGGCCGAGCAGACGGGCCGCGACCTCGAGAGGCCTGCGCGACTTCGCCTCGGACCTGCGCAGCGCGAGGAGCAGGCGGCACGCGCTTCGACGCCAAGCAGGCCGACACGCTCGGGCGCGGAGGCGCAGAGCCGCGCGGAGGCGATCGCCGGCCAGGTCTCCCAGGCCGCCGCCCAGCTCGGGATCGAGCTCGAGTCGTAGGCATGACTGCTGCCCCCGGCGCTGCGCGCGCGGCGCTCGTCGTCGCTGGCGGCGCGCGCTCGCGCGGCCGGCGCCGGCGGCCGCGCCGCGGCGGCGCCGTCCCGCCGTGGAAGGCCGGCGCGCAGGTGCGCGAGGCGCTGTTCGACGCCGCAGCAGGCGCTGCTGCTCGGCGAGGACGGAGGCCGCGCGGCGGTCGCCGCGCGCCGCGGCGCGCCTACCGCGGCGCCGCTGCGCGCGGGCATCCGCGCGCGCGGACCCGGCCGCCACCGCGACGTGCGTGGCCGGCCTGCGCGGCCGCGCGCCGGCGCGACGACGAGCTCGCGCTGGCCGCGGCGCGCGGCACCGTGCAGGCCGCGCTGCTACCGCGGCGCGGCGGCCGCCACGCTAGGCCGCCGTCGCGGCCGGCGACGCGCGCGACGGCGCGCGCGCTGGCTGCTGCTGCGCGAGTTCCGCACGCCGACCCGCTACACGCGCCCCGGCGCGGACGCGACGGTCGCGCTGCGCGACCTCGAGCGCGGCCGCACGACGCCCGCGCAAGGCGCGCCTGGCGGTCGTGAAGGACCTGCTCGACGCCACGCAGGGCGAGGCGCGCGAGCGCGTCGAGGAGATCGGCCGGCTCGGCGAGCGCGGCTTCGCCGCCACCGCGCGGAGCTCGCCGCGCAGGTCGCCGGCGCCTGGCCGCTGCTGGCGCCGCGCTACCGCGCCGAGCGCGGCGCCGCGGCCGAGCGCGCAGGCGGCCGCGCGCCGTCGAGCGCCTGCGCCGCCGCGGCGCTGCGCGACGACGACGCGGCGGTGGAGGCGGCGCGCGCCGAGGTCGCGCGCGCGCCTCGGCGGCTTCACCGCGGCGCCGTTCACCCCGGAGGAGCAGGCGCGCCGCGCGAACCAGCTCGACGAAGTTCGTCTCGCTGATCCCGGTCGAGTACGACCACGGGGTCGAGGGCGACGCGCGTCACGGTCCCGTTCGAGATCCAGGAGGGCCTCGCGTTCTCGACCGCGGCGCAGGCCGCCTTCGCCGACCTGCGAGGGCGCGCTGCGCGCGGATCGACGCGCGCGCCACCGCCGACGTCGACGCGCGCCTCGCGGAGCTCGACGCGGTGCTGCGCGGCGCGCAGGAGCACCCGGGCGCGCGTGCCGGAGGTCGACGACGTCGAGGCGCAGCGGCGAGGCGATCGGCGAGCGCGCTCGACGGCGCTCTTCCCGGACGCCTGGGAGGAGCAGTCGGACGAGGGCGACTTCGACCTGATCCAGATCTCGCTCGACCGGCTCGAGCAGCAGGTGGCGGCCGGCCAGCTACCGCCAGGCCGAGCAGACGCGCGTGGAGCTCTACGCGATCTTCGAGTTCGGGCCGGAGCGGCGCCTGCAGGCGTTCGACCCCGCGCTGGCCGCGGAGGTCGAGGGCCTGATCTGGTTCGGCGCGCGCGACCGACCCGGGTCTCGCCGAGCTGGTCGGCGAGCAAGGCGCCGCGCGCGCGAGGTCCGGCCGACGCGGGCGACGCTCGACGAGAAGCTCGCCGACGCCGCGGCCACGCTCGGCGACTCCGCCTCGGAGGCGACGGTGATCACCAACGCGGCGATCATCGTCTTCCGCGAGGGCCTCGAGGCGCGTGCTGATCCTCGCCGCGATCACGGCGAGCCTGCTCGGCGCGAACCGCCGCAAGCGGCGGCCGGTGCTGCTCGGCGCGCTCGCGGGCCTCGGCGTCAGCATCGTCACGTTCCTGCTCGCCACGACGCTGCTCAGCTCGCTGCAGCAGTACGGCGAGAGGCTCGAGGCGATCGTCGGCGTGGTCGCGATCGTGGTGCTGCTGCTGGTCATGAACTGGTTCTTCCACCGCGTCTACTGGACGGAGTGGATCTCCTCCTTCCACAAGCGCCGGCGCGCGCTGCTGGCGCGCGACGAGGACGCCCGCATCGCGTTCTTCAGCGCCCAGGTGCTGGGCCTGTTCCTGCTCGGGCTCACGAGCGTCTACCGCGAGGGCTTCGAGACGACGCTGTTCCTGCAGTCGCTGGAGCTGTCCGCCGGCCTGCGCGCGACGGTGGCCGGCGCGCTGCTCGGGCTGGCCGCCACCGGCGTCGGTCGCCGTGCTCACGTTCAAGCTGCAGCGCAAGCTGCCCTACAAGCGGATGCTGATCGTGACCGGCGTGCTGCTCGCCTTCGTGCTCGTGGTGATGGTCGGCGCCACCGTGCGCACGATCAGGCTGAGCCTGAAGAATCAACCGCTCGCGGCAGGCCAGGCAGCCTCGTCGCGGCCGAACGGGCGCGGGCCGTGGGCCCAGGAGAGCGGGACGCCGTCGAGCGCGCCCGGCGGGGCGATCAGCTCGACGTCGCCGAACGCGACCCGGAAGCGGTCCGGGTCGGCGGGCCGGGCGCCCTCGTCGCGGCGCGGGCGCGCGAGCAGCTCGGCGGCGGTGCGCGCGAGCGAGAGCCGGGCCGCCGGGACCGGCTCGCCACGCTCGCGGGCGGCCAGGCCGCGCAGCGCCGCGGCGGCCATCAGGTACCCCGTGCCGTGGTCCAGCGCCTGCGCGGGGAGCACGCCCGGCGTGCCGTCGGAAGCGGCGCACGCGGCGGCGATCCCGCTCGCGACCTGCACGAGCGAGTCGAACCCGCGCCGCCCCGCCCACGGCCCCTCGTGGCCCCAAGCGCTGAGCGAGACGCGGACCAGGTGCGGGTGGCGCTCCACCAGCCCGAAGCGATCGAGCGACCCGGGCCGGTACCCCGTCAGCAGCACGTCCGCGCCCGCCAGCAGCGCCTCCCGCCGCTCGGCATCGGCGAGATCGAGCAGCGCACTGCGCTTCCCCGGCCCAGTGTCCAGGTGCGCCTCCGGCAGCTCGGGCAGCCCCGGCGGGTCCACCCGCAGCACCTCAGCCCCGAGCGCCGCCAGCGTCCGCCCGGCCACCGGCCCCGCGATCACCCGGGTGAGGTCCAACACCCGAACCCCCAACGCCGGCCGAACCCCGCTCGCGCCACCTCGAACCCGGAGTTGTTCAGCCTGAGGCTGAACAACTCGCGGCTCAACCGGATCGGGGCGGCCGGGAGTGGCCAGTCGGGCCGGAGCCGGAACCACCCCCCGTACATGCCCGCCGTTCAAGACGGCGGCGCCCGCAGGATGCTCGGCCCACTCGGACTCCGTCCGCAGCGCAGCCGCGCAGCCGCCCGCCGCCACGACCGCGTCCTCGAGCTCGACCGCGCTCAGAGAGAGCGCGGCGGCCTCGAGCTCCGCCGACCCTCCCTCGATGCGCAGTGCGCGCCGCAAAGCGGCCTCGTGGTGCGCGTAGTTCGCATGCGTCCGCGCCCACCCATCGCGACAGCGCACCATCCGCGACAGCGGCGCGAACCCCGCCCCGCCCGGCGCACCGCGCACACGCGCATGCCGCTCGGAGGTGAAGCTCACCGCCACGTGCTCGGCGTTCAGCGACACCGCCGGCCGGCCGAGCCCACGAGCCTCCGCAAGGTCCGCCGCGGCGACCAAGGCCGAGCCGACCGCCTCGACCGCGAGCCCATCGACATCCAGGGGCCCGCCGAACCACGGCCCGCCCTCAAAGACCTCGACCTCCGCCGAGCTCACGGCGAGAGCCGCTCCGAACGCCAAGAGCCGTCAGCCTCACGCAGGAAGTGCTCACGGTCGTGGAGCCGGTTCGGGCGGCCCTGCCAGAGCTCGACAGCCTCGGGCACCAGCCGGTAGCCGCCCCAGTACTCCGGACGCGGCACGTCGTCACCCGGATACCGCTCGGAGGCCGCGGCGAACGCGGCCTCGAGCACAGAGCGATCCGGGATCGCGGTGCCCTGCCGGGACGCCCACGCCCCGAGCCGCGACTCCCGCCCCCGCGAGCCGAAGTACGCGTCCGACTCCTCCTCGGTGAGCCGTTCGACGGCGCCCTCCGCGCGCACGGCCCGATGCATCGGCGCCCAGTGCAGCGTCACCGCCGCACGCGGATTGGCATCGAGCTCGCGACCCTTGCGCGAGCCGTAGTTCGTGAAGAACCGCAGCCCCCGCTCGTCGATGCCTTTCAAGAGCACGATCCGCACCGACGGCCTGCCGTCCAATGAGGCCGTCGCGAGCGCCATCGCGTCAGGCTCGAAGAGCCCTTCCGCCACCGCCTCGTCGTACCAGCGGCGAACCAGTTCCAGCGGGTCGACGGAGTTCCCCGGGCGGGCATCCGGCCAGCCCTCTGATGGTGTGGCCGGCATCCAGCCGGGCTTCAGAGCGCCATCGCGACGTACTTGATCTCCAGGTACTCGTGGATGCCCTCGGCGCCGCCCTCGCGCCCGAAGCCGGACGCCTTGACGCCGCCGAACGGCGCCGCCGGGTTGGACACGAGCCCCTGGTTGAGGCCGATCATGCCGGTCTCGAGCGCCTCGCAGACCCGGAACGCGCGCTTGACGTCGGACGTGTAGACGTAGGACACGAGGCCGAACTCCGTGTCGTTGGCGGCCGCGACCGCCTGCTCCTCGTCGGAGAAGCCGGCCACCGGCGCAACGGGTCCGAAGATCTCCTCCTTGAGCAGCCGCGCGTCGTCGGGCACGCCGCCGAGCACGGTCGGCTCGTAGAAGTAGCCCGGGCCGTCGCCGGCGGAGCCGCCCACGACCACGTCGGCGCCCTTGCCCGTGGCGTCCTCGACCAGCTCGGCGACCTTGTCGCGCTGCGTCGCGTCGATCAGCGGGCCGACCTCGACGCCGTCGTCGACGCCGCGCCCGACCTTCATCGCGCCCATCTTCTTCGCGAGCTTCTCCGTGAACTCGTCGCGCACCTTCTCGTGCACGTGGAAGCGGTTGGCGGCGGTGCAGGCCTCGCCGATGTTGCGCATCTTGGCGATCATCGCGCCGTCGACCGCCGCGTCGACGTCGGCGTCCTCGAAGACCAGGAACGGCGCGTTGCCGCCGAGCTCCATCGAGGTGCGCAGCAGGCCCTCGGCCGACTGCTCGACGAGCATGCGGCCGACCTCGGTCGACCCCGTGAAGGTCAGCTTGCGCAGCCGCGGGTCGGAGATGATCGGCTTCGAGACGTCGCCGGAGGACTTCGAGGTGACGACGTTGAGCACGCCGGCCGGCAGCCCGGCCTCCTCGAGGATCTGCGCGAGCGCGTACATCGACAGCGGGGTCTGCTGCGCGGGCTTGATGACCATCGTGCAGCCCGCGGCGATCGCCGGCCCGATCTTGCGCGTGCCCATCGCCATCGGGAAGTTCCACGGCGTGATCGCGTAACACGGCCCGACGGGCTGGCGCATCGTGATCAGCCGCCCGACGCCGTTGGGCGCCGTCCCGAAGCGGCCCTCGATCCGCACGGCCTCCTCGGCGAACCAGCGGAAGAACTCCGAGGCGTAGGTGATCTCGGCCTTGGACTCGGCCAGCGGCTTGCCCATCTCGAGCGTCATGACCATCGCGAGGTCGTCGGCGCGCTCGGTGATCTTCTCCCACGCGCGGCGCAGGATCTCCCCGCGCTCGCGCGGCGGGTGGGCCGCCCACTCGGCCTGCACGGCGACGCAGGCGTCCAGCGCGGCCTTCGAGTCGTCGGGCGTCGCGTCGGCGACGGAGGCGATCGTCTCGCCGGTCGAGGGATCCTCGACGTCGAGCGTGGCGCCGCCGGAGGCGTCGCGCCACTCCCCGCCGATGAACAGCTGCGTCGGGACGGACTCGACGGCGGATTTCTCTTGCGTGGCACTCATGTCGTGACGGTCTCCGTTCCGAGTTCTTCCGAGATCGCCACGTCGATCGAGTAGTCGATCGGAAGGACGATCAGCGAGGGCAGGTCGAGCGTGAGCGCGTGGCGCAGGTGGTGCGAGAAGTCCGCGGTGGACTCGCAGCGCCATGCCGGCATGCCGAACGCGTCGGCCAGTTTGACGAAGTCGGGGTTCGTGAAGTCGACGCCGAAGTGGCGGCCGAACTTCTTGTCCTGCTTCCAGACGATCGAGCCGTACTGGCTGTTCTCCCAGATCACGTTGACCACCGGCGTGCGCAGCCGCACGGCGGTCTCGAGCTCCTGCACGTTCATCAGGAACCCGCCGTCGCCGTTGACGGTGACGACGTTGCGATCCGGGTGCACGAGCTTGGCCGCGATCGCGGTCGGCAGCGCGATGCCCATGCCGGCGAGCCCGTTGGCGATGAACACCGTGTTGGGCTCCTTGGCGGGGAACATCCGCGAGATCCACAGCTTGTGCAGCCCGACGTCGGAGACGAGGATGTCCTGCGGGCGCAGCGCCTGGCGGATGTCCCACAGCGCCCGCGGCGGCTGCATCGGGAACTGCTCGTCCTCCTTGGCGGCCTCGAAGCGGCCGAGGATGATGTCGTTCAGGCGCGAGTGCGGCGTCTCGTGCGGGGCGTCGCGCAGCTCCTCGGCCAGCCGGCTGAGGATGTGGTAGAGGTCGCCGACCAGGTCGACCTCGGTGATGAAGTGCGCGTCGACCTCGGGCGCGACGGTGTCGATGCAGACGATCGTCTTGTCGCCCTTGGGGTTCCAGTGCTCGGGCGAGTGCTCGACCAGGTCGTAGCCGACCGTGATCACGACGTCGGCGTCCTCGAAGCCCGCGAGCGAGTAGTCGCGCGACGAGAGCCCCACGGTGCCGAGGTGGTGCGGGTCCTCGTAGGACAGCAGCCCCTTGCCCATGAACGTCTCCGCGACCCCGATCCCGGTCGCCCGCGCGAACTCGCGCAGCGCCGGCGACGCGCCGACGCGCATGACGCCGTTGCCGGCCAGCACGACCGGGTTGATGGCGCCGCGGATGACCTCGGTCGCCCTGAGCAGCTCCTGCGCGCTCGGCTCGGGCCGGCGCAGCGTGGTGCGCGCCGGCAGCGGGGCGGCGTCGACCTGCGCCGCCATCACGTCCTCGGGGAGCTCGAGGTGCGTGGGGCCGGGCTTCTGCGCCTGCGCGACCTTGAACGCCTTGCGCACCGCCTCGGGGATGATGCGCGGGCTCGTGAGCCGCGCGTTCCACTTGGTGACCGGCTTGAACATCGAGACCACGTCGATGTACTGGTGCGACTCCTTGTGCATCCGCTCGAGGTCGCCCTGGCCGGTGATCGCCACGAGCGGCGAGCGGTCCAGGAACGCGTCGGCGACGGCCGTGATCAGGTTGGTCGCGCCCGGCCCCAGCGTGCCGAGGCAGACGCCCGCGCGCTGGGTCAGCCGGCCGTACATGTCGGCCATGTACGCGCCCCCCTGCTCGTGGCGCACCGGCACGAAGGAGACGCTCGAGCGCTCCAGTGACTCGTTGAGATCCAGCGTCTCCTCGCCAGGGATGCCGAATACGTACTTGACGCCCTCGGCCTCGAGGCATTCGACGAAGAGATCAGACGCCTTGCGTTCGCTCATCCCGCAACTTCTATCCCGGCCACGTGTCGGGCTAACGTACGCGATCGGTACCGCCGACGCTTAGACCTAGCGATGCTCCGCATTTCCCGCCTTCTGATCCTCGCAACGCTCGCACTCGCGATCACCACCGCGAGCGCGGACGCCGCCTCGCGCTTCACCATCCGCGGCGCCGGCTTCGGCCACGGCGTGGGCATGAGCCAGTACGGCGCGATGGGCTACGCCGAGCAGGGCGCCGGCTATCGCGACATCCTCGCCCACTACTACACGGGCACCAGCCTCGGGACGGTCGAGCCGAACCGCGTCGTGCGGGTGCTGCTGCAGTCCACGAGCGGCGCAGCCGCGATCACGAGCGCCGAGCGCGCCGGCACGCGCACGCTGAACCCGGCCAAGAGCTACCGCGTGGTGCGCCGCACGTTCGACCAGGTCGACCTGCAGTCCGCGAGCGGCAAGAAGCTCGGCACCTACACGGCTCCGCTGCAGATCGACGGCGGCGCGGACGGCATCGTGCTCAAGGGCCGCGCGCTCAACGGCCGCACGAGCGGCGCCTACCGCGGCATCCTCGAGCTGCGGCCCGGCGCGTTCGGCGTCAACGCGATCAACGCCGTCGCGATGGACGAGTACGTCCAAGGCGTCGTGCCCGTCGAGTCGCCCGCCTCGTGGCCGCTGGAGGCGCTGAAGGCCCAGGCCGTCGCGGCGCGCACCTACGCGATCACCTCGACCAAGGGCGGAGTCGGCTTCGAGCACTACCCCGACACCCGCTCGCAGGTCTACGGCGGCATCGGCGTCGAGCAGCCGACCACGAACCAGGCCGTCGCGGAGACCGCGCGCCAGGTCGTGACCTACCAGGGCCGCCCGGTCACCACGTACTTCTTCTCCACCTCGGGCGGGCGCACGGAGAACAACGAGAACTCCTTCGGCGGGCCGCCGCAGCCGTGGCTGCGCTCCGTCGAGGACCCCTACGACGACGTCTCCCCGCGCCACCGCTGGCGCGTGCAGATGACGATGAGCGCCGCCGCGCGCAAGCTGTCGGGCCTGGTCAAGGGCTCCTTCCGCGGCGTCAAGGTGATCCGGCGCGGCGCCTCGCCGCGCGTCGTGGCCGCCGACGTCGTCGGCTCGCGCGGCACCACGCGCGTGACCGGCTCGACGCTGCGCGCCCGCTTCGGCCTCTACGACACCTGGGGCTACTTCACGGCGATCGCCACCAAGAAGAAGCCGCCGGCCGAGCAGACCCCGGCCCAGCAGCCGCCGCAGCGCGCGGCCGGCGAGGGCACCGGCGGCGTCACGCCGAGCGCCCGCATGACCCGCTTCCGCGCGATCGCGTCGGTGGCCGGCACGGTCATGCCCGCCCGCGACGGGGAGCGGGTGCGGATCCAGGTCCGCCGCGGGCCGAGGTGGGTCGACGTGATCGAGACCCGCGTCCACGCCGGCGCCTACCGCGCCGCCGTGACCCAGCCGGGCGTTTACCGCGCGGTGTTCCGGAGCGCGTACGGCGCGCCGGTCCGCGTTCGCTAGCGCCGATACCGCTCGTCTGCAGGCGCCGGTGGCGTCTGGCGGTCGCGCGTTGCGTGGTCAACGGCGTTTGCACCGAGGGAAGGGGGGTGCGCCCCGGTTGATTCGAGGAGTGGAATCTTCAGCCTCACCCTGAAGTTTCCACCGCTCGCGCATCGAGCGGTGGACAACTGTGCCTGAGGGGGACAAGTCCACCGGTCAGGCAACCCGGGCAGACCCCCTCCCCCTACAAGCGAACGCCGTTGCCCACGCCGGCGCACCGAGATACGCCACCGGCGCCTGCCAACGCGCGGTATCAGCCCTAGGCCGAAGCCAGCTCGCGCAGCGCGGCGACGTCGGCCTCGGAGGGCGCCGGGTGTCGCCGCCGACGTCGGGCGCGACGCGCAGGTCCCAGCCCGTGGCGGCGCGCGCGTCCTCGACGCTCACGCCCTCGTGTACCGCGGTGAGCGTGAGCTCGCACGTCTCCGGGTCGGGCTCGAGCACGCCGAGGTCGGTGATGACCTTCACCGGGCCGCGGCCGGGCAGCCCGAGCCGCTCGCGGTCGCCGCGGCCGGCGCCGTAGCCGACGCTCGTGACGAAGTCGACCCGCTCGACGAACGTGCGCGGGCTCTGGCGGACGATCACGATCACCTCGCCGCAGGAGGCCGCGATCTCCGGCGCGCCGCCGGCGCCGGGCAGCCGGACCTTCGGCTCGTCGTAGCCGCCCCCGATGACCGTCGTGTTGATGTTGGCGAAGCGGTCGATCTGGGCCGCGCCGAGGAAGCCGACGTCGATGCGGCCGGGCTGCAGCCAGTAGTTGAAGATCTCCGGCACCCCCACGACCGCGTCGGCGGTGGTGGCCAGCTCGCCGTCCCCGATCGAGAGCGGCAGCCGCGTCGGCTTGGCGCCGATGGTGCCGGACTCGTAGACGAGCACGAGCCCCGGCGCGTGCGTGCGCCGCGCGAGGTTCGCGGCCGTGCTCGGCAGGCCGATGCCGACGAAGCAGACGTCGCCGTCGCGCAGCGCGCGCGCCGCCGCGACCGTCATCCGATCGTCGGGCGTGACGCTCACACCGGGCTCCCGGCCCCCATGACGTCCTGCACCCAGCGCCCGAAGACCTCGCGGTCGCGGGCGATCGCGTCCCAGGCGCGGTAGGCGTCGTTGTCGCGGTCGTAGTAGCCGAGGGCGTACGACGGGCGCGCGCCCTCGGGCACGACCGACACGCGCGTGACGGCCCAGCTCGGCAGCACGATCGCGTCCGGCCGTGGATCGAGCCGGTCGACGACCTCCTCGACGGTGACGAGCGAGCGGCGGGCGGCCAGCACCGCCTCCTTCTGGACGCCGACGATCCCCCACAGCTGCACGTTGCCGTCGCGGTCGGCGCGCTGCGCGTGCACGATCGCCACGTCGGGGCGCAGCGCCGAGACCGCGGTCAGCTCCTCGCCCGTGAACGGGCAGGCGATCCGCTTGATGGTCGGCGTGTGCGCCGGCAGGTCGGTGCCGACGTAGCCGCGCAGGACCGCGAACGGCAGCCCGGACGCGCCCGCCACGTAGCGGTTGGCCATGCCCGCGTGGCTGTGCTCCTCGAGCTCGAGCGGATGCGGCCAGCCGTGCTCGACCGCGTCGCGGAAGCGGTGGAGCGAGCCCACCCCCGGGTTGCCTCCCCACGAGAACACGAGCGCCTTCGCGCAGCCGGCCCCGATCAGCTGGTCGAACACGAGGTCCGGCGTCATGCGCACGAGCGTGAGCTCCCGCCGCCCCTGGCGGATCAGCTCGTGCGCGGCCGCGAACGGGATCAGATGGGTGAAGCCCTCCATGGCCACGACGTCCCCGTCGCGGACCAGCTCGGCGACCGACTCGTCGAGTGGAGCGATGACGGCCATGAGCGGGTATTGTACGTACTGCGAATGATCGTTCGGCATGCGAACGCAAATTCGAGGGGGAGGCGCTGGGCGGCGGCATGGGGCCCGCCGCTCGTGGCCGTCGCCTGCGCGCTCGCGCTGTGGGAGCTGGCCGTGCGCGCCGGGCTGCTGTCGGAGACGAGCTTCCCGCCGATGAGCGAGACGGTCGCCGAGCTCGGGCGCCAGCTGGGCACGGGCGACTTCTGGTCCGCGGTCGCGAACACGCTGCAGGGCTGGGCGCTCGGCCTCGGCCTGGCGATCCTGCTCGCCGTCCCGGCGGGCATGCTCGTCGGCTCGAGCCGGCTCGCCTATCGCGCGCTGCGCGTGCCGATCGAGTTCCTGCGCCCGATCCCGTCGGTCGCGCTGATCCCGCTCGCCGTGCTCGTCTACGGCACCGGCCTGGAGAGCAAGGTCTTCCTCGCCGTCTTCGCGTCGTTCTGGCCGCTGTTCGTGCAGACGCTCTACGGCGTCCAGGACGTCGACCCGGTCGTCACCGACACCGCGCGCTCGTTCGGTCTCGGCAGGCTCGAGCGCCTGTGGCGGATCCGGCTGCCGTCGGCGGTGCCGTACATCGCGACGGGCGTGCGGATCTCCTCGGCGGTCGCGCTGATCCTCGCCGTCACCGCCGAGCTGGTGATCGGCTCGGCCGGCCTCGGGCGCTCGATCAGCGTCGCCCAGTCGGGCGGCGCGATCGACGTGATGTACGCGCTGATCATCGCCACCGGCATCCTCGGCTGGGCGCTGAACATCCTCGCCACGGGCGGCGAGCGGCGCGTCCTGCACTGGCACCCGTCGCAGCGGGAGTCGGCGGCATGAGACGCCTGCTCGCACCGGCCTTGGAGATCACCGTCCCGATCGCGCTGCTCGTGATCTGGGCCGTGTGGTCGGCGTCCGGCGACACCTTCTACTTCCCGCCGCTCACGGACATCCTGCAGAAGTTCCAGGAGCTGTGGCTGTTCGACCGCGTCAGCTCGGACGTGCTGCCGAGCCTCCAGCGGCTGTTCCTGGGCTACGCGATCGCGTGCGTCGTCGCCGTGGCGGTCGGGATCCCGCTCGGGCTCTCGCCGCTGCTGCGCCGGGCGACCTCGCCGATCGTGGAGTTCCTGCGCGCGATCCCGCCGCCCGCCCTGCTGCCGTTCGCCATCGTCGTGCTCGGCGTCGGCAACGCCGGCAAGGTGTTCCTGATCGCGTTCGTGTGCCTGTGGCCGGTGCTGCTGAACACGATCGACGGCGTCACGGGGATCGACCCGACGATGCGCGAGACCGCCCGCTCCTACGGCGTCTCGGGGCGCGATCGGCTGTGGCGGATCGTGCTGCCGGCGGCGAGCCCGCAGATCTTCGCCGGCATGCGCACCAGCCTGTCGCTGGCGCTGATCCTGATGGTGATCTCCGAGATGGTCGCGAGCACCAACGGGATCGGCTTCTTCGTGCTGCAGTCGCAGCGCTCGTTCGCGATCCCGGAGATGTGGGCCGGGATCCTGCTGCTCGGGCTGCTCGGCTACGCGCTGAACCTGATCTTCATGCTCGCCGAGCGCCATGTCCTGGCCTGGCACCGCGGCGCGCGGGCGAGCGCACTGGGCTGAACGAGGGGGACGATGCTCGAGGTCTCACAACTGGGCAAGACGTACGGGGAGGGCGAGGACGCCACCCACGCGATCGGCTCGATCAGCTTCACGGTCTCCGAGAAGGAGTTCGTCTGCGTCGTCGGCCCGTCCGGCTGCGGCAAGACGACGCTGCTCAAGTGCATGTCGGGCCTGCTCGCGCCGAGCACGGGCTCCGTCGAGCTGCGCGGGCGCGGGGTGACCGAGCCGCCGCCGGAGATGGCGCTGGTCTTCCAGGAGTACTCGCGCTCGCTGCTGCCGTGGATGTCCGTGCGCGGCAACGTCACGCTGCCGCTGCGCCACAAGAAGCTCGGCAAGGACGAGACGGCGCGGCTGGTCGAGGAGGCGATCGAGGCGGTCGGCCTGACGCGGTTCATCGACCGCTTCCCGTGGGAGCTGTCGGGCGGCATGCAGCAGCGGGTCGCGATCGCGCGGGCGCTCGCCTACCAGCCGGAGATCCTGCTCATGGACGAGCCGTTCGCGTCGGTCGACGCGCAGACGCGCGGCGACCTCGAGGACCTCGTCCTGCGCGTCCGCGAGCAGTACGGCGTGACCGTGCTGTTCGTGACCCACGACATCGACGAGTCGGTCTACATGGCCGACCGCATCATCGTGCTCACCCCGTCGCCGACGGAGGTTCGCGAGGTGCTGAGCGTCGACCTGCCGCACCCGCGCGACCAGGTCGACACGAAGGAGCTGCCGGAGTTCGCGCGCCTGCGGGCGCACGTGTACCGGCTGATCAAGCGGGAGCAAACGACGGGAGGGGGAGGCGAGGATGCGACGCCTGACAGCGGCGCTCGCGATGCTGGCGGCGACCGTGCTGGTCGCGACCGGGTGCGGGGATGACGGCGGCTCCGGCGGGGGCGGCGGCACCCCGGAGAAGCCGGAGAAGGTCAAGATCGGGCTGATCCCGATCGCCGACGTCGCCCCGGTGTTCGTCGGGATCAAGCAGGGCTTCTTCAAGGAGGAGGGGATCGAGCTCGATCCGCAGTTCGCCGCGGGCGGCGCGGCGATCACGCCGGCCGTGATCAGCGGCGACTTCGACTTCGGCTTCTCGAACACCGTCTCGCTGCTGATCGCCGCCTCCAAGGGGCTGCCCGTGCAGATCGTCTCCCAGGGCGTGCTGGGCGGCCCGGACATGAGCAAGCCGTGGGCCGACGTGCTGATCCCCAAGGGCTCCGACATCAAGGAGCCGAAGGACCTCGAGGGCAAGACGATCGCGGCCAACACGCTCAACAACATCTGCGAGGTCACGATCAACGCGACGCTCGAGAAGAAGGGCGTCGACGTCTCCAAGCTCAAGTACACCGAGATCCCGTTCCCGGACATGGTCGGCGCGCTGGAGAAGGGGCGCGTCGACGCGGCCTGCGTGGTCGAGCCGTTCGTCTCGCAGGGCAAGGCCGCCGGCATGAAGGGGATCGACCCGTTCTACGCCGCGACCGCGCCGAACCTGACCGTCGCCACGTACTTCACGTCGAAGCAGCTGGTCGAGTCCAATCCGGAGCTCGTCGAGCGCTTCACGAAGGCGATGGAGAAGTCGCTGCAGTACTCCGCCGAGAACCCCGACGCGGTCCGCGCCGTGCTCCCCGAGTACACGCAGATCCCGAAGGAGGCCGCGGAGAAGATCAACCTGCCGAGCTGGCAGCCGGAGCTGACCGAGGACACGATCCAGACGCTCTCGGAGCTCAGCGAGAAGTACGGCTTGATCGAGAAGCAGCCGAACCTCGACGAACTGATCCGGAGGTGACCGCTCAGATGACGAGGGACACGCCGCCGTTCCGCGCCGACCACGTCGGCAGCCTGCTGCGCCCGCAGCGGCTGCTCGACGCGCGGGCGGCGCACGCGGACGGCAGGCTCGACGACGAGGAGCTGCGCGCCGTCGAGGACGACGCGATCCGCGAGGTCTCCAAGATGCAGGAGGAGGTGGGGCTGCGCACCGTCACGGACGGCGAGTTCCGCCGCGCCTCCTGGCACATGGACTTCATCTACCAGCTCGGCGGGGTCCGCAAGGTGCAGGACCACCTGTCGGTGAAGTTCCACTCGGACGAGGGGGACATCGAGTTCACGCCGTCGGCCGCCCAGGTGGCGGAGCGGATCTCGCTGCCCGAGCCGATCTTCGCCGACGCGTTCGAGTTCCTCGCGGAGACGGCGTCGCCGGCGCAGGTGCCGAAGCTGACGATCCCGTCGCCGAGCATGGTCCACTACCGGGGCGGCCGGGCGGCGATCGACGAGTCGGTCTACCCCGACCTCGACCAGTTCTGGAGCGACCTCACCGACGCCTACGCGGACCAGGTGAGGGGGATCGGCGAGCTGGGCTGCAAGTACCTGCAGTTCGACGACACCAGCCTCGCCTACCTCAACGACCCCGAGCAGCGCGAGCACGTGCGCTCGATCGGCGGCGACGCCGAGCACCAGCACGAGCTCTACATCCGCCACATCAACGAGGCGCTGGAGCACCGGCCCGACGGCATGGCGATCACCACGCACATGTGCAAGGGCAACTTCCGCTCGTCGTGGGTCGCCGAGGGCGGCTACGACTTCGTGGCGGAGGCCCTGTTCGGCGAGCTCGACGTCGACGGCTTCTTCATGGAGTGGGACGACGCCCGCTCCGGCGGCTTCGAGCCGCTGCGCTTCGTCCCGAAGGGCAAGGTCGTCGTGCTCGGGCTGGTCACGACCAAGCGCGGCGAGCTCGAGGACAAGGACGTGCTCAAGCGCCGCATCGAGGAGGCCACGCAATATGTGGATCTCGACCAGCTCTGCCTGTCGCCGCAATGCGGCTTCTCCTCCACCGTCGAGGGCAACAAGCTCACGCAGGAGCAGCAGGCCGCGAAGCTGCGGCTGATCGTCGAGACCGCCGACGAGGTGTGGGGCTAGATGCGCGCGATCACGGGAGGGATCGCGGCGCTCGTCCTGCTGCTCGCCGGCTGCGGGGGCGGCGACGAGGGCGCCGCCCCCGCAGGGGAGGGCGGCACCACCAAGCTGGCCGTGCAGGAGACGGCCGGCGTCCCGTCGGCGTTCGTCGCCTTCGGGATCGAGAAGGGCATGTTCGACAAGCAGAAGCTCGAGATCGACCTGCAGCCGACGCAGGGCGGCGCGGCGACGATCCCGGCGCTGGTGAGCGGCGACATCCAGGTCGGCGGCTCCAACGTGGTGTCGCTGCTGCTGGCCAGCTCGAAGGACCTGCCGATCCGCGTCATCGCGGGCGGCACGAACGCGCAGGCGTCCGGTGAGGAGGACTTCGGCGCGCTGTTGGCGGCGAAGGGCAAGGGGATCTCCAAGCCGGAGGATCTCGAGGGCAAGACCGTCGCGGTCAACACGCTCAACAACATCGCGGAGGTGGTCGTGAAGGCGGCGCTCGAGAAGAAGGGCGTGGACCCCGACTCCCTCGAGCTCTCGGAGGTGCCGTTCCCTGAGATGCAGCCGGCGCTGGCCAAGGGCTCCGTCGACGCCGCGTTCTCGATCGAGCCGTTCGTGACCCAGAGCGTCGAGAAGGGCGACAAGGTGCTCGGCTACTCCTACGTCGACACCGAGTCCGACATGCAGGTCGGGGCCTACGCGGTGACGAACCAGTTCGCCGAGTCCGACCCCGAGGCCGTGAAGGCGTTCCAGGCGGCGGTCAAGGAGACCGCGGACTACGTCGGCGGCCACGAGGACGAGTTCCGGACGTTCCTGTCGGAGAACGCGGACATGCCGCCCGCGCTGGCGAAGAAGATCGTGCTGCCGAAGTGGACCGGCGAGGTGAACGCGGACTCCGTCGCCAACACCGCCGAGCTGATGCGGCGATACGGCGTGGTCGAGGGCGAGATCGACACCGCCAAGCTGCTGCAGGGAGGCTGAGCATGAAGATCGACGCGTTCTGCCACGTCATGCCGCTCGAGTACGCGCAGCGGCTGGAGGCCGTCGGCGACGCGCCGGCCGCCGCCAACATCCGCAACCGGGTCGCCGGCATCCCGTCGATGGTCGACCTCGAGCTGCGCTTCGCGCAGATGGACGAGTTCGGCGACGACTACCGGCAGGTGGTCAGCCTGCCCGCGCCGCCGATCGAGGATCTCGGCCCGCCCCCGCAGGGGCGCGAGATCGCCCGCATCGGCAACGAGGGCCTGGCGCGGCTGTGCGCCGAGCACCCCGACCGCTTCGCGGGCTTCGTCGCGCAGCTGCCGATGAACGACCCCGAGGGCACGCTGGAGGCGATCGACCACGCCTGCGGCGAGCTCGGCGCGCTCGGCGTGCAGATCTACACGCACGTCAACGGCCACCCGCTCGACGAGGAGCGCTTCGAGCCGTTCTGGGCGCGGATGGCCGAGCTCGGCAAGCCGGTCTGGGTGCACCCCAGCCGCAACGCGAGCTGGTCGGACTACCCCACCGAGGAGGTCTCGAAGTACGAGATCTGGTGGGTGTTCGGCTGGGAGTACGACACCGCGGCGTTCATGGCGCGGGTCGTGTTCTCCGGGATCCTCGAGCGCCACCCTGACCTGAAGATCCTCATCCACCACGGCGGCAGCATGGTCCCGCACTTCGCGGGGCGCGTCGGACCGGGCTGGGACCAGCTCGGCGCACGCACGCCGCCCGACCGCCGGCATGAGGTCGAGCACGCGCCGCTCTCCAAGCGGCCGCTGGACTACTTCAAGATGTTCTACGCCGATACCGCCATGTTCGGAGCCGCCCACGCCATCCAGTGCTGCATCGAGTTCTTCGGGGTCGACCGCATCCTGTTCGCCTCGGACACGCCGTTCGACCCTGAGAAGGGCCCGGGCTACATCCGCTCGACGATCGAGAACCTCGAGTCGCTGGACCTCTCGGCGGCGGACCGCGAGAAGATCTACGCGGGCAACGCCCGCCGCGTGCTCGGGGTGACGTGAGCGCGGCGTACCTCTACGACGGGATCCGCACGCCGTTCGGCCGGCACGGCGGCGCGCTGGCCGGCGTGCGGCCGGACGACCTCGCGGCTCACGTGGTGCGCGAGCTGCTGGCGCGCTCGCCCGGCCTGGACCCGGCGGGGATCGACGACGTGCTGTTCGGCAACGCCAACGGCGCGGGCGAGGACAACCGCAACGTCGCGCGCATGGCCGTCCTGCTCGCCGGGCTGCCGACCTCGGTGCCCGGAGCCGCGATCAACCGGCTGTGCGGCTCCTCGCTGGACGCCGCGATGCAGGCCTCGCGCGCGATCGAGACCGGCGACGCCTCGGTCGTGCTGGTCGGCGGCGTGGAGTCGATGAGCCGGGCGCCGTGGGTGCTGCTCAAGCCCGAGCGCGGCTACGCGCGCACCAACCAGGAGCTGTTCTCGACCACGCTCGGCTGGCGGATGGTCAACCCGCAGATGCCCGAGCGGTGGACGATCTCGCTCGGCGCGAGCGCGGAGAAGCTGGCCGGTATCCACGGCATCTCGCGCGACGCGCAGGACGCGTTCGCGGTGCGCTCCCACCGTCTGGCGGCTCAGGCATGGGACGACGGCCGCTACGACTGGGTCGTGCCCGTCCCGGACGTCGACCTCGAGCGCGACGAGGGCATCCGCCCGGACACCGGCGAGGAGAAGCTCGCGACGCTCAAGCCGGCCTTCGCGAAGGACGGGACGGTCACGGCCGGCAACGCCTCGCCGCTCAACGACGGGGCGGGCGCGCTGCTGCTCGGCGACGAGGCGGCGGGCGCCGCGATCGGGCGCGAGCCGCTCGCGCGGATCGCCGGGCGCGGCGTCGCGGGCGTCGATCCCGACGTGTTCGGGATCGCGCCGGTCGAGGCGGCCGAGCGCGCGCTCGAGCGCGCGGGGATCGGCTGGGACGACGTCGTCGTGGCCGAGCTCAACGAGGCGTTCGCCTCGCAGACGCTCGCCTGCTTGGGGGGCTGGCCCGACCTCGATCCCGAGAAGCTCAACGTCAACGGCGGCGCGATCGCGATCGGCCACCCGCTCGGCGCCAGCGGCGTGCGCATCCTCGCCACGCTCGCGCACGAGCTGCGGCGGCGCGGCGGCGGCTACGGCGTCGCCTCGATCTGCATCGGCGTCGGCCAGGGCCTGGCCGTGGTGCTGGAGGCGTGACGGAAGTGGAGCCCAGACTCAATCTCTATTTCCGGATTACAGGTCGACGCGGCTGCGCGCGCCGCGGCGCGAGCGCATCCAGCTCCCACGCGTCAGCACGGAGCTGACCGGCCCGGCGCTGTGGGACGGCCGCGTGGCCGCGCTCGACCACGACCTCACGCGCCAGCACGACGGCGAGCCGCTCGGGGAGCGGATCATCGTGCACGGGCGCGTGCTCGAGCACGACGGGCGGCCCGTGCCGGACACGCTCGTGGAGGTGTGGCAGTGCAACGCCGCGGGCCGCTATCGCCACCAGGGCGACCAGCACCCGGCGCCGCTGGATGAGAACTTCACCGGCCTCGGGCGCTGCCTCACGGGCGCCGACGGCGCGTTCGCGTTCGTCACGGTCAAGCCGGGCGCCTACCCGTGGGGCAACCACCACAACGCCTGGCGGCCGGCGCACATCCACTTCTCGGTCTTCGGGCGCGCCTTCGCCCAGCGACTGGTGACGCAGATGTACTTCCCCGGCGACCCGCTGTTCGCGCAGGACCCGATCTTCCACTCGGCGGGCGACGCGCGCGACCGGCTGGTGGCCGCGTTCGACCTCGACCGCACGGAGCCCGAGTGGGCGCTCGCGTACCGCTGGGACATCGTCCTGGCCCGGACCCCGTTCGAGGATGCCTGACCCCACGCCGCCACAGACCGTCGGGCCGTTCTTCGCGATCGGCCTGCCGTGGGAGGACGGGCCGGCCGTCGTGGAGCCGGGCAGCGAGGGCGCCGTGGTCCTGCGCGGCACGGTCTACGACGGCGAGGGCGCGCCCGTCCCGGACGCGCTGGTCGAGACGTGGCAGGCGCCCGGCGAGGGCTGCCGCGGCTTCGGACGCTGCCCGACGGACGAGCACGGCCGCTGGGAGATCGTCACGCGCAAGCCGGAGGCGGCCGGCGGCGAGGCCCCGCACGTGGCGGTCGCCGTCTTCGCGCGCGGCCTGCTGGACCGCGTGCCGACGCGGATCTACTTCGGCGACGAGCCGGAGGCCAACGCGGCCGACCCGCTGCTCGCGTCGCTCGGCGAGGCGGAGCGGCGCGACGCTCGTGGCCGAGCGCCGACGGCGAGCGGCTACACGCTTCGACATCCACCTCCAGGGCGACAATGAGACCGTCTTCATCCGACTCTGACGGCGAGCGCACGCGCCGCGAGGTGCTCGGGGACGAGCACGTCGACCGAGCGCAGGAGCGCACGACCGACTTCACGCGCCCGTTCCAGGAGTTCATCTCCCGCTACGCCTGGGGCGACGTCTGGGGCCGGCCCGGCCTGGACCGCAGGCAGCGCAGCATGATCACGCTCGCCGCGCTGACCGCGGTCCGCGCCGAGGGCGAGCTCGAGCTGCACGTGCGCGCCGCGCTGCGCAACGGGCTGACCCCCGAGGAGATCTCCGAGGTGCTGCTGCACACGGCGGTCTACGCGGGCGTCCCGGCGGCCAACGCCGCGTTCGCGATCGCGCAACGGGTGCTGGAGGAGGAGTGAGCGACGACCGCGCGGCGCACTTCGTGCAGTCGCTCGAGCGCGGGCTGGCGGTGATCCGCGCCTTCGGCGCGGACACGCCCTCGCTGACGCTGTCGGAGGTGGCGCGCGCGACGGGGCTCACGCGCGCCGCGACCCGCCGCTTCCTGCTGACGCTCACGGATCTCGGCTACGTCCGGACGGACGGCCGCCGCTTCGAGCTGACCGCGCGCGTGCTCGAGCTCGGCTACGCGTTCCTGTCGAGCCTGACGCTGCCGGAGGTGGCCGAACCCCACCTCGAGCGGCTCGTCTCGGAGGTCCACGAGTCGTCCTCGGTGAGCGTGCTCGACGGCGACGACATCGTGTACGTCGCCCGCGTCCCGACCTCGCGGATCATGCGCGTGTCGATCAACGTCGGCACCCGCTTCCCCGCCTACGCGACCTCGATGGGGCGCGTGCTGCTGGCCGGGATGGACCCGCCCGAGCTCGACGCGTTCCTCGAGCGCGCCGAGCTGCGCCCGCTGTCCAGGCGCACGATCACCTCCGAGCGGCGGCTGCGCGCCGAGCTCGACCGCGTGCGCGGACAGGGCTGGGCGATCGTCGACCAGGAGCTCGAGGAGGGGCTGCGATCGATGGCGGCGCCGATCCGCGACCGCACGGGCCGGGTCGTCGCGGCGGTCAACCTGTCCGCCCATGCCAGCCGCATCTCGACGGACGCCATGAAGCGGACGCTGCTGCCGCCGCTGCTCGCGACGGCCGGGCGGATCGAGGCCGAGCTGCGCGTGGCCTCGGCCAGCTCCCCCCGGCGGTCGGCGGGATGACGGCGCCCGCGGGCGCCGTCGCGCCGCAGCCCGCGCCGCGCGACGGGCCAAGGGGCGAGCGCGCGGGCGCCGCGCTCGTCGCCGCCGTCGTGCTGATCTCGATCAACCTGCGCTCCGTGCTGGCGGGGCTGCCGCCCGTGATCGCCGACGTCCGCGCCGACCTCGGCCTCTCCGCCGCCGCGGCGGGCGTCCTGACCACGCTCCCCGTGCTGTGCATGGGCGCCTTCGCGCCGATCGCGCCGCGGATCGCCGCGCGCGTGCCGATGGAGCGCGCGCTGGTCGCCTGCGCATTGCTGACGGCGGCCGGCACCGGCGCCCGCGCGCTCGGGACGACCGGCGCGATGTTCGCCACCGGACTGGCGATCGGGGTGGCGATCGCGCTCGCCCAGGCGCTGCTCCCCGTCCTGATCCGGACGCGCTACGAGCGCGACTCGGGCCTGCTCACGGGCGCGTTCTCGATGGCGCTGGTGCTCGGCTCGGTGCTCGCCGCGGGCGCCGCGGTGCCGCTCGAGCGCTGGCTCGGCGGCTGGGAGTGGTCGCTCGCCTTCTGGGCGCTGCCCGCGCTCGCGGCCGCGGCGGTCTGGCTGCCGGCCGCGCTGCGGCCCGGCACGACCGTGCGCCGCGGCGGCGGCGCGCCGCTGCGCGGCTCCGGGCTGGCGTGGGCCGTCAGCGGCTTCTTCGGGATCCAGTCGATGGCGTTCTACGCCTCGCTGTCCTGGATCCCCTCGATCCTCGAGGACGGCGGCTGGTCGAGCGAGGCGGCCGGCGGGCTGCTCGCCTTCGGCGCGCTGTGCGGGCTGCTGCCCGCGTTCCTCGTGCCGGTGCTCGCCGCCCGCGCGCCCGACCAGATGCGCCTGCTGCTGGCGATCGTGCTCGTGCCGGCCGCCGGCCTGGCCGGCGTGCTCGCCGTGCCGGGGCTCGCGCCGCTGTGGATGGTGCTGATCGGCTTCGGGCAGAGCGGCGCGCTCGGACTCGCGCTGGCGCTGCCGATCCAGCGCGGCGGCGACGCGCCGACCGTGGCGTCGCTGACCGCGATGGCGCTGTGCGTCGGCTACCTCGTCGCCGCGACCGGCCCGTGGCTGCTCGGCGCGGTGCACGACGCCACGGGGAACTGGACCGTGCCGGTGATCGTGCTGATCGCGATCACGCTCGCCGAGCTCGTGCCCGGCGTGCCCGCGGCGCGGGCGCGGACGATCGCGCGGGGCGAGGGCTGATGGACACGCAGGTGGGCATCGTCGGGGCCGGGCCCGCCGGGCTGCTGCTCGCGCACCTGCTGACGCGCGCGGGGATCGAGTCGGTCGTGCTCGAGGCGCGCTCGCGCGAGTACGTCGAGCACCGCGTGCGCGCTGGGGTGCTCGAGCAGGGCACGGTCGACGTGCTGACGGAGACCGGCGTGGCGGACCGGCTGCACCGCGAGGGGATGGTCCACCACGGCCTCGAGCTGCGCTTCGGCGGCGTCGGGCACCGGATCGCGCTGTCGGAGCTCGCGGACGGGCGCGCGATCACGGTCTACGGGCAGCAGGAGGTCGTCAAGGACCTGATCGCGGCGCGCCTCGACGCCGGTGGCGAGCTGCGCTTCGAGACCGCGGCCGAGGCCGTCGATCCCGAGCGCGGCGTGATCCGGCTCGCGGACGGCGGCGAGCTGCGCTGCGCGGTCGTGGCGGGCTGCGACGGCTTCCACGGCGTCTCGCGCGCGGCCGTGCCCGAGGAGGCGCTGTCCGTCTTCGAGCGCGAGTATCCCTTCGCGTGGCTGGGGATCCTTGCCCGCGCCGCACCGTCCTCGGAGGAGCTGATCTACACCCATCACGACCGCGGCTTCGCGCTGCACTCCATGCGCTCGCCCGAGGTCACCCGCCTCTACCTCCAGGTGGCGCCGGACGAGCAGCTCGACGACTGGCCCGACGCGCGGATCTGGGAGGAGCTGCAGACGCGGATGGCGACCGCGGACGGCGGCTTCGCGCTCAACGAGGGCGAGATCTTCGACAAGAGCATCGCGCCGATGCGCTCGTTCGTCGCCGAGCCCCTGCGCCACGGCCGGCTGTTCCTGGCCGGCGACGCCGCGCACATCGTGCCCGCGACGGGCGCCAAGGGCCTCAACCTCGCCGTCGCCGACGTGCGCGTGCTCGCGCGCGGCCTGCGCGCGTTCTTCGAGCACGGCGACGAGGCGCTGCTCGACGACTACTCGGACCGCTGCCTGCGCCGCGTGTGGCGCGTGCAGCACTTCTCGTGGTTCATGACGCAGATGCTGCACCGCCTCACCGGCGACCCGTTCGAGGCGAGGCTGCAGCGCGCGCAGCTCGACTACGTCGTGCGCTCGCGGGCGGCGGCGACGTCGCTGGCCGAGAACTACGTCGGACTGGAGCTCGAGGATGTTTGACGGGGTGCTGGCGCGCGGGCGCGTCGCGGAGGCGGTCGCCGACGAGGCGTGGCTGCGGGCGATGCTCGACGCGGAGGCCGCGCTCGCGCGGGCGCGCGGCCAGGACGAGCTGGCGGACGCGATCGCCGCGGCGGAGCTGGACCCGCGCGAGCTGGGCCGGCTCGCCGCCGAGAGCGGCAACCCGGTCGTGCCGCTCGTGGCCGCGCTGCGCGAGCGGGCCGGCCCCGAGGTGCACCGCGGCGCCACGAGCCAGGACATCCTCGACACCGCCACGATGCTCGTCGCCCGCGGCGCGCTCGTCCCGCTGCGCGAGGACCTCGGGGCCGCCGCGGACGCGGCCGCCGGGCTCGCGGAGGAGCACCGCGCGACGCCGGCGATCGGCCGCACGCTGCTGCAGCAGGCCGTGCCGACGACGTTCGGGCTCAAGGCGGCGGGCTGGATGCTCGGGCTCGACACGGCCGCCGTGCGGCTGGAGGAGTTCCGGCCGGTCGGGCAGCTCGGCGGGCCGGCGGGCACGCTCGACGGCGTCGGCCGAGAGGTGCTCGAGCGCTACTGCGAATCGCTCGGACTCGACGTTCCGCTGCTGCCCTGGCACACCGAGCGCAGCCGGATCGGCGAGCTCGCGACGTCGCTGGGGCTCGCCTGCGGGACGGTCGCCAAGGTCGCGGGCGACGTAGTGCTGCTCGCCCAGACCGAGGTCGGCGAGGTCGGCGAGGCCGCGCCGGGCGGCTCGTCCTCGATGCCGCACAAGCGCAACCCGGTCGCCGCGGTCTCGGCCCGCGCCTGCGCCCGCCAGGCGCCCGGGCTCGTCGCGACGCTGCTCGCCGCCATGGAGCAGGAGCACGAGCGCGCGGCCGGCGCCTGGCACGCCGAGTGGGCGCCGCTGCGCGCGCTGCTCGTCGCGACCGGCTCCGCCGCGGCGTGGCTGCGCACCTGCCTCGAGGGCCTGCAGGTCGACGCGGAGCGGATGCGCGCCAACGTCCCCGAGCCGGACGAGGGCGCCGTCGCGAGCGCCGCCGCCCTCGTCGACGCCGCGCTCGACGACCGCGAGCCCTACCCGCCCTCGTAGACGCGCACGACCGACTGCGCGACGCAGACGGGCTTCTCGCCGCCCTCGCGCTCGAACGTCAGCTCCATGATCATCTGGGCCCCGCCCTGGATCTCCTCGATCTCGGCCAGCTTGGCCCGCATGCGCACCTTCGAGTCCACGGGCACGGGCGCCGGGAAGCGCACCTTGTTCAGGCCGTAGTTGACCGCGAACGCGAAGCCCTCCATCTCGTAGATCTCGTCGATGAACTTGGGGGCCAGCGAGAGCGTGTAGTACCCGTGGGCGATCGTGCTCCCGAACGGCGTGTCCTTGGCCCGCTCCGGGTCGACGTGGATCCACTGGTGATCCCCCGTCGCGTCGGCGAAGGCGTCGATGTCCTTCTGGGTGACCTCGTGCCAGCCGGAGACGCCCAGCTCCTCCCCCGTGGCCTGCTTGAGCTCGTCGAGTCCGGTGATGGTTCGCATGGCGGGAACTGTATGCACGCACTATGTTGCGCTGCTTGGTGCCCAGCGGGACGGAACCCACACCTGGAGCGCGCGCCGTCGAGGCCGCGCGGCTGATCAGCCTCTTCCTGGGCGATCTCTGCGTCGTCGCGATGGCCTCCGAGGACCGGCGCATGTTCGGCCCGTTCGCGGTCGACTCGCGCAACGAGAAGATGACGGCGATGATGCGCACGGCGATCCACGGCGCCAACCACGAGCGGGGCGCCTGGCCGCTGGCCGGGCGCACGCTGATCAGCGGCGAGCCGGTCGTGATCGACCGGATCCGGCCCGGCGAGCTGGAGGGGATCGTCAACCCGGCGATGGACGGCTACCTCGGCCAGTACGGGATGAGCGCGATGGCGTTCGTGCCGATGCGCGGCGAGCGGGGCTCGATCGGGGTGATCGGGATGGGCCGCGGGCCCGGCCGGCCCGCCTACACGCCGGCGGAGGTGGTGGCGGCGCAGCGGATCGCCGACGCCGTCGCCGACGACGTGAACGGCGAGACCGGGAGCCTGCTGCCGCTGCTGCTGATCGACGGCGCGATCGGCTCCTCCGGCCAGGCGGAGCGGCGCTTCGCCACGCTCGTCGAGCGGCTGCCGGCGATCGTCTACGAGGCCGAGCCCGGCGCCGAGGGGCTGTGGCTGTACGTCTCGGGCTTCGTCGAGACGCTGCTCGGCTACACGCCCGAGGAGTGGCAGGCCGACCCGACGCTGTGGGCGCGTTCACTGCACGAGGACGACCGCGAGGCGGTGCTGGCCGCCGACGAGCGCCTCACCGCGGGCGAGCGGGTCGCGATCGAGTACCGGATGCACGCCCGCGACGGCAGCGTCGTGTGGGTGCGCGACGAGTCCGCCCGGGTGATCGACGAGGAGGGGCGGGTGCTGGTCGAGGGCATCCTGTCCGACATCACCGAGCGCAAGTCGAGCGAGGACCGCCTGCAGCACCTCGCCGACCACGACGCGCTCACGGACCTGCTCAACCGCCGCCGCTTCGTCGAGGAGCTGGACCTCGAGCTGGCGGCGACCCGCCGCGGGATGCGCTCCAGCGCCGCGGTCGTGATCGACGTCGACGGGCTGAAGTTCGTCAACGACTCGTTCGGCCACCAGGCCGGCGACGAGCTGATCCGCTTGGTCGCGCGGACGCTCGCCGGGCGCCTGCGCGCCAGCGACGCGCTGGCCAGGCTCGGCGGCGACGAGTTCGCGTGCCTGCTGCGCGGGGCGAGCGCGGACGAGGCCGACGCGGTCGCCGGGGAGCTGATCGGCACGCTGCGCGAGCTCGACTTCGCGGTCGGCGGCAAGACGCTGAAGGTCACCGCGAGCGCGGGGATCGCGGGGCTCGACGGCGATGCGGCGGCGACCGCCGACGCCGTGCTCGCGGCCGCCGACATGGCGATGTACGAGGCCAAGAACGCCGGCCGCGACCGGGTGGTGCGCTTCACGGAGTCGCTGCGGGCGGAGCTCGAGCGGGGCCGCTCGTGGGTGGCGCGGCTGCGCGACGCGCTCGAGAACGACCGCTTCGAGCTGTACGTGCAGCCCGTGATCGGGCTGCGCTCGCGCGAGGTGGAGCTGCACGAGCTGCTGCTGCGGCTGCGCGACGAGGCCGGCGAGCTGCACGGGCCCGAGGCGTTCATGCCGGTCGCGGAGCGCTTCGACCTCACGGAGGCGATCGACCACTGGGTGCTGCGGCGCGCGCTGGAGCTGCAGCGCGACCCCGCCGGGGCGGGGCGGTGCCTGGCCGTCAACCTGTCGGCCCGCTCGATCGGGCCCGAGGTCGCCGCGCTGCTGGAGCGCGAGCTGGCCGCCGGCGGGACGGACGCGTCGCTGCTGATCGTCGAGATCAAGGAGACGGCCGCGATCGCGGATATCGACCGGGCGCGGATGTTCGCGGAGGCCCTGGCCCGGCTCGGCTTCCGCGTCGCGCTCGACGACTTCGGCGCGGGCCTCGGGTCGTTCTCCTCGCTGCGCGCGCTGCCGATCGACTACCTCAAGATCGACGGGCAGTTCGTCGCCGGGCTCGCCCGCAACCCGGTCGACCACGAGATCGTCAAGGCGATCGTGGCGCTCGCCCGAGCGGCCGGCCGCCGCACGGTCGCCGAGTTCGTGCCCGACCAGGAGACGCTCGAGCTGCTCGCCGAGCTCGGCGTCGACCTCGCGCAGGGATTCCACGTCGGCCGACCGCGACCGCTCCAGGAGCTCTGATGGCACCCTTCTCGAACCCGCTGCTCGTAACCGACGCGCCGCACCTGCTCTATCGCGGCTTCTTCGCCCTGCCCGACTCGATCAAGGGCGCCGACGGCCACCCGGTCAACGCGCTGCTCGGCTCGGTCAACCAGACCCTGTGGTGCGTCGAGCGCTACAAGCCGCGCGCGGTGGTCATGTGCTTCGGCCAGGAGTCGGCGGACTACCGCGTCGAGGCCTTCCCCGCCTACCACGCCGACCGCCCGCCGATGCCGGACCCGCTCGAGCACCAGTGGGGGCGCGCGCCCGCGTTCTACGAGGCGCTCGGATGGAAGGTGATGAGCCACGACGAGCTCGAGGCCGACGACCTCATGCACTCGCTGTGCGTCGCCGAGGTCGAGGCCGGCGGGAAGGCGTACATCCTCACGGGCGACCGCGACATGTTCCAGTGCGCGACCGACGACGTGCACGTGCTGATGCAGCGGGCGCGCCAGGAGGGCCCGGACGACATGGGCCCGGGCGAGGTGCTCGAGGCCTACGGCGTCACGCCGGAGCAGGTACCCGACTTCATCGCGCTGCGCGGCGACCCGTCGGACGGCCTGCCGGGGGCGAAGGGGATCGGGGCCAAGACCGCCGCGGACCTGCTCAAGCGCAAGGGCGACCTCGAGCACGTGATCCTCGGCGCGATCCGCGAGAAGCCGGCCGTGCGGCGCTCGCTGATCGAGCAGGCCGACGAGCTGCGCTCGTTCCGCGACATCGCGACGCTGCGCACGGTCGCCGTCGACCTGCCCCCGGACACGCCGACGGACTACGCCCGCGGCGCCGAGGCCGCGGCGGAGCTCGGCATGGGCAGGCTCGCGAAGCGCCTCGAGGACGCCGCTACGGCTTGACGCGGGCGATCAGCAGCGCGAGGTCGTCGCGCCGCCGCAGCCTGCTGAAGGACGCCGCGAGCCCGTCCAGCCGGGTGGCGAGCTCGTCGGCGGTCGCGCCCGCCTCGCGCGCGAGCTGCTCCCGCACCCGCTCCTCGCCGAGGATGCCGTCCGGAGAGCGGGCCTCGATCAGGCCGTCCGTGTAGAGCACGAGCGCGTCGCCGGGCCCGAGCACGGTCTCGGCGTCGACCGCCTCGACCTCGGCCGTGATGCCGAGCAGCGTGCCGGCGACGTGGAGCGCCTCGACGCGGCCGTCGGCGCGCAGGACGAGCGCGGGCGGATGCCCGGCGCTGGCGAGCGCCACGCGGAAGCAGTCGCCGTCGCGATCGAGCCGCGCGAGCGCCGCGCTCGCGAAGCGCGGGTCGCTGGGCTCCTGCTCCTGCAGCACGATCTGGTTGACGACCTCGAGCGCGGCGGCCGGCTCGCGCGTCTGGGCGCCCGCGCGCAGCGAGTGGCGCACGACGCTCGTCATACCGGCCGCGCGCGCGTCCTTGCCCTGGACGTCGCCGATCGCGACCCCGACCGTGGTGTCGCCGATCGCGAAGACGTCGTAGAAGTCGCCGCCGACCATGCCCTCGCCGGGCACGTAGCGAGCGGCGAGCTCGAGCCCGGCGATCTCGGGCAGCCGCGGAGGCAGCAGGCTCTCCTGCAGCACGCGGGCGACGTGGTCGCGCTCGAGATAGGCGCGCTGGCTGGTGTCGAGCTCGCGGCGCGCGGCGTCGTGCAGGCGCGCGTTCTCGATCGCCAGCGCGGCGAGCGCCGACACCGCGACCACGAGCCGTTCCGCGTCCTCGTCGAACACCGCCGAGCGCTCGTGGCCGAAGAAGAGCCCGCCGAGCACCTCGCCGTCGCGCGCCTTCACGGGCACGGCCAGGTACGAGCGGACCGGCAGGTGGCCCTCCGGCATCCCGTGGTGCGGGGCGCTGTGGCCGTAGCGCGGGTCTGCGGTGATGTCGTCGCTGCGCACGACCCCGGCGCCGCGGAACGTCGGGTCGAAGACCGCCGTGTTGCGGGGCATCGGGAAGCGCTCGAACGCCGACCGCGGCACGCCGGCGATCGTGTAGAGCATGTAGGACTCCCCGCGCGAGTCGAGCACGTTGTAGAAGAACGCGCCGAACTGCGCGCCGGCCAGCGCGGTGCTCTCCTCGGTGACGCGCTGGACCACGTCCTTGAGCTCCCGCTCGGCCATCAGCGCGGTCGAGATCCGGTACAGGCGGCCGGCGGCGCGGTTCTCGGCGCGCAGGCCGGCCTCGGCGACCGCCGCCTCGCGCTCGTGGCGCAGGCGCGCCACCGAGCGGCCGATCCGCGCGGCGACGAGCTCGTAGACGAGGCGCTCGTCGGGCGAGGGCGGGCCCTCGAACGCGAGCTCGAGCGTGCCGACCGTGCCGAGCCCGTCCTGGACGGCGAGCTCGAGCCGCTCGGCGGCGGCGGGCCACGCGGGATCGCCCGGCGGGGTGCCGTGGCGGCTCCCGCCGTCGAGCCGCAGCGCCGCGGCGCTCACCCCGAAGTGCCCGCGCAGGCGCTGGATCAGGTGCTCGAGCACCTCGTCCGCAGGCAGGGCGTCGACGGCGGGGTCGAGCATCGTCCACAGCCGCGCGAGCAGCTGCTGCGTGCCGAGGCGATCCGTGCCGGTGGGAGCTCCCCTCTCCACTGCGCGGGAGGGTACTGAGAAACCGTCAGCACGCGAACCGATCGGCGTCTTGCGCTCCCCCGCCCCGTGTGGTCGAGTCCCCGCGATGCGCCTGACCCTCCTGCTCGCCGCGGCGCTGCTCGCGCTGCCGGCGTCCGCCGCGGCCGCGCCGCCGCCGAACGACAACTACCTCGGCTCGACCACGATCTCGGGCAAGCAGTACCGCGACACCGTCGACACCACGGAGGCGACGACGCAGGCCGACACCTTCAACCCGAGCCGCGACGGCCTGCCGACGGACGGCGGCGGCGATCCGGAGCCGACCTCGTGCGGCGCGGGCAGCAGCTTCGGCAAGACGGCCTGGTGGGACTTCGAGCCGCCCAGCCCCGGCCGCATGCGGATCCGGGCCGACGGCGGCTTCGACGTCGTCGTCGCGGTCTACACCTGGAACGAGCGGACGTCGCGCATCATCCGCCGGGTGCACTGCCAGAACGACGAGGCCGGCTCCGAGGACGTCCTGCTCCCCAGCGTCCGCCGCGGCACCAACTACACGATCCAGGTCGGCGGCGCCAACGGCGCGGGCGGCCCGCTGAACCTCCTCTTCGACTACGTCCCCGACACGGACGGCGACGGCATCCTCGACGACGTCCCCGACAGATGCCGCACCCAGCCGGGCATCGAGCGCTTGGGAGGCTGCCCGCCCGTGCTGCGCGCCGCCCCCCGGATCTCCTACACGGTCAGCGGCACCTCGCTGCGGATCACCGGCCTCTCGATCGACGGCGTGCCCAAGGGCGCCCGTGCCGAGGTCCGCTGCCGGCGCTGCGGCGGCCGCAAGGTCACCCGCCGCGCGAGGAGGGCCGGCACCCTGCGGATGCCCCGCTTCGTCGGCCGCCTCGTCCCCGCCGGGGACCGGATCGAGGTGCGCGTGACGCTCGCCAAGACCGGCACCGGCCGCTACCGCCACGGCGCGATCGGCAAGTTCTACCGCTGGCCGGTCGAGCCCGGCAACCTCGGCCGCAGGCAGACCCGCTGCATCCTGCCCGGGAAGCGCACGCTGTCGAAGTGCCGGTGAGGGCGCGACGTGCCTCGGCGGCGGGCGGGGTCTGGCGGCTGCGGGCTACGGGGTGAACTTGACGGTGATCACGTCGCCGTCGGCCATCACGTAGTCGCGGCCCTCGAGGCGCAGGGTGCCGCGGTCGCGGGCGCCCGCGTAGCCGCCGGCGTCCACGAGCGCCTCCCAGCCGATCACCTCGGCGCGCACGAAGCCGCGCTGGATGTCGGAGTGGATCTCGCCCGCGGCGTGCCACGCCGACCGTCCACGCTCCAGGTGCCAGGACTGCGCGGGCTTGTCCTCCCCGGCGGTGAAGAAGGCGATCAGGTCGAGCAGCCCGAACGCGCCGGCGACGACGCGCTGCAGGCCGGAGGCGCCGACGCCCATCTCCTCGCGCATGACCGCGGCCTCGTCGTCCTCGAGCTCGGACAGCTCGGCCTCGATCCGGGAGGAGATCGCCACGGCGCCCGCTCCGGCCGCCGCCGCGTGGTCGGCGACCTCCGACGGGACGGCGTCGCGGGCGCGGGCTTCGTCCACGTTGGCGACGAACAGGACCGGCTTGCCGGTCAGCGGCGTGAGGTTGCGCTGGGCGTTCGGCGCGTCGGCGGGCACGGGCACCGAGCGCGCCGGCTGCCCGGACTGCAGCGCCTCGATCACGCGGGCCAGCCAGGCCTCCTCGGCCTTGGCCGCCTTGTCGCCGCCGCGCGCCTCGCGGACCACGCGCGCGTGCCGGCGCTCGGCCTGCTCGAGGTCGGCGAAGATCAGCTCGGTCTCGATCGTCTCGATGTCGGCCGCCGGCGAGACGCGCCCGTCGGGGTGGATCACGTTCTCGTCGGTGTGGCAGCGCACGACGTGCAGCAGCGCATCGGTCTCGCGGATGTTGGCGAGGAACTTGTTGCCGAGCCCCTCGCCCTCGTGCGCGCCCTTGACCAGGCCGGCGATGTCGTGGAACTCGATCGTGTCGGGGACGATGTTCGAGGCGCCGATCGTGCGCGCGACGGCGTCGAGGCGCTCGTCGGCGACGGGCACGACCGCCACGTTGGGCTCGATCGTGGTGAACGGGTAGTTCGCGGCCTCCGCCCCGGCTCGGCTGAGCGCGTTGAACAGCGAGGACTTGCCCGCGTTGGGCAGCCCGACGATCCCGACCTTCATCATCGTCCCAGTGTGCCCAAGAGGCTGCCGAGCGCCACGCCGGCGGCGATGTCGGACGGGTAGTGCACGCCGAGGTACAGGCGCGAGAACGCCATCGCGGACGCGGCCATGTACAGCGGCCCGGCGGGCAGCAGCGTCCCGTAGGCGCGGGCGGCCGCGAACGAGGAGCTCGAGTGCGAGGACGGGAACGAGAGGCCCGTCGGGGTCGCCATCAGGTGCGGCAGGTCCTCGACCACCGGGCGCTTGCGGCCGATCGCCATCTTGATCGAGGTGGAGATCAGGTAGGAGCCGCCGACGACCGCGGTCGCCTTCACCCAGTGGCCGCGCCGCTCGGAGTCCACGAGCGCGCCCGCGGCCCCGACCCCGTACCACAGCAGCCCATGCTCCCCGAGCCGCGAGAAGCGGCGCACCCAGCGCACCGACTCCGGCGTGCGCGCGAGCGACCGCGCGCGCCGGTAGAGCGCGAGGTCGAGCGCATTGAAGCGGACGCGCAGGGAGCCGGCGTCCTTCGGATCGACGCGTTCGGTCAGAAGCCGACGCGGTGCTCGTCGGAGTCCACGCGCAGGTAGACGACCTGCCCGAGGTCCACGAGGACGGCGCCGTCGGCGGCCCCGACCTCGTGCCAGCGCTCCTTGCCCTCGCGCAGCGCCGTGCGCAGCTTCTCCAGCTCCGCCTCGGGCACCCGGATCGAGAGCACCTGACCGCCCTGGAACCCGACCGCTCCGCGGCGGACCGCAGCCTTCTCGCTCATGCGTGCACCTCTGCCGGCTCGACAAGTTCTGTGAGCACGCCGCCCGACGCGCTCGGATGCAGGAACGCGACCCGCGAGGAGCGGATCCCGGTGCGCGGCTGCTCGTCGATCATCCGCACCCCGGCCTCGCGCAGGTCCGCGAGGGCCGCGTCGATGTCGGTCACCTGGTAGGCGACGTGGTGCAGCCCCGGCCCGCGCTTGGCCAGGAACTTGCCGACCGGGGTCTCCTCGGAGAGCGGCGCGAGCAGCTCCACGTGGTTCTCCCCGACGTCGAGCAGCACGGCCTCGACGCCCTGCGACTCCACGGTCTCCCGGTGGACGAGCTCCATGCCGTAGGCGGACGTGTGGAGCTCGATCGCGGCTTCCAGGTCGCTGACCGCGACGCCGATGTGATCGATCCGGCCGAACATCGGGCGCAGTGTACCCTCACCCGCGGTGCGGATCGCCCTCTCGGCCAATACGCAGTCGGGGGGCGGGCTCGACCCTGAGCCGCTCGCCGACGCCATGCGCGAGCACGGCGCGGAGGTCGAGCTCTTCGGCTGCGAGCCCGACGAACTGGAGCGGATCGCGGCCTCCAAGCCGGATCGCGTCGCGGTCGCCGGAGGCGACGGCACGATCGGCCCGGCGGCCGAGACCGCGGGCCGGATCGGCGCCCCGCTGGCCGTGATCGCGACGGGCACCGCGAACGACTTCGCGCGCGCCAACGGGCTCCCGGAGGACCCGCTCGAGGCCGCCGCGCTCGCCGCCACCGGCACCGAGACGCGCGACCTGGAGCTCGGGCGGCTCGCCGACGGCCGGCCGTTCGTCAACGTCGCCAGCGCCGGGCTCGCCGCGAAGGCGGCGCGGCACGCCTCGCCGTTCAAGAAGGTGCTGGGGCCGTTCGCCTACGCGGTCGGCGCCTTGCGCGCCGCCGCCACCGAGGCGCCCATGCGCTGCAGCGTCCGCGTGGACGGCGAGCCCGGCTTCGACGGCGGCGCCTGGCAGCTGATCGTCGCCGCCGGCGGCGCGTTCGGCGGCGGCTCGGAGATCGGCGTCGCCGACCCGGGGGACGGCGAGCTCGACGTCACGGTGCTGCCCGCCGGCTCGCGGATCGCGCTCGCCCGCCGGGCCTGGGGGCTGCGCCGCGGCACCGTGGAGCAGCAGGAGCCTGTCGAGCACCTGCGCGGGTGCGTGGTCGAGGTCACGTTGCCGAGCGGCGCGGAGCTCAACGTCGACGGCGAGATCCGCGACGGCGGGCTCGAGCGCGTGACGGTCGAGCGCGCGGCCTACGCGCTCGTCGTCGGCTGAGGCGCGCAGCAGCACGCCGTCGCGCCCGCGGCGCTTGACCTCGTAGAGCGCCGCGTCGGCGCGCGCCACCAGGTGGTCGTCGCTCTCGCCCGCCGTGGCGATCGCGAGCCCGATCGACATCGTCGTGCCGAGCCGGCTGCGCGACTGCGCCTGCAGGTCCCAGCCGACGCGCCACGCCTCGGCCTCGCTGGAGCACTCGAAGAGCATCGCGAACTCGTCGCCGCCGATCCGGTAGGCGCGGCCGTGCACCGGCGAGACCGCCCGCAGGACACCGGCGACCGCGCGCAGGACCTCGTCGCCGGCCGCGTGCCCGCGCGAGTCGTTGATCGCCTTGAAGCCGTCGACGTCGGAGAGCAGGACGACGACGCGGCGGCCCGGGAGGGCGCTCGCGCGCGCCGCCGGCACCTCGCCGTAGAAGGTCGCGTGGTGGCCGAGGCCGGTCAGCGGGTCGCGCGCCGCGCGCTCGCGCAGCTCGGTGACCGCGGCGGCCATCCGCAGCGAGCCGGCCGCCTGGCCGGCGAGCAGCTCCACCAGCTCGGCCTTCTCCGTGTGGATCCGGTGGTTGGCGCGGTCGGCGACCAGCAGCAGCCCGTGGCGCTCGCCGGCGGCGACGAGCGGCAGCACCATCACCGCGTTGGCGCCGGCCGCGCGCAGCACCTCGTGGCCCTCGAAGCCGCGCCCGCCGGCGTCGCCCGCGGTGTAGCTCGAGGTGCCCGCTGTCGACCCAGGCCGAGATCTGGTCGAGCTCCGAGCGCTCGAGCGCGCCGAGCGCGACGGCGAACGGGCCCTCCGCGTGGTGGACGTAGTAGCCGCCGTGGCCGTCGGGGAGCGCGAGCATCGCGGACTCGAAGCCGGCCAGCGCGCGGGCGGCGGTGACGGTCTCGCGGACGATGTCCTCGGTCGTCTCGAGCGAGCCGAGCCGGACGGCGATGCGCGCCAGCCGCTGGGCGGGCGAGACCTCGGCGATCCCGCCGAGCGCCTCCAGCCGCGCCGAGAGCAGCCCCGCGCAGCGCCGGACCTCCTCGACCGCCGCCTCGCCGGGCGCGGTCGGCGACTCCGCGTTGAGCACGCCGGCGACGACGCCGCCCACGAGCAGCGGCACGCACACCTCGGCGTGCACCGAGGCGACGGCGAGCAGATAGTCGCCGCTGTCGGCGACGTCGTCGACGATCGTCTCCTCGCCGGTGCGGAAGGTGCGGCCGATCACGCCCGCGGTGGCGGGCATGCCGTCGTAGATCTGCCAGTAGCCGCGCACGGCCTGGCAGCGCAGCCGGCCGCCGTCCTCGAGGTACACGCTCGGCATCAGGCCCTTGCGGGCGAGGTGCTCGACGACCGCCTCGGAGGCCTCGCGCACGCTCGTGGCCGCGGCGAGCTCGCGCTCGAGCCGGCCGCTCGGCGCGCGCGGCGGCGCGGACGGCCGCGCGGAGGGCTCCTCGGGCCAGGCCTCGGCCGGGCGGCCGAACAGCCAGCCCTGCCCGTAGTCGACCTCGGCGTCGCGCAGGATCGCGAGCTCCTCGGGCCGCTCGACGCCCTCGGCGACGATGCGGGCGCCGACCTCGCGCGCGAACGCGACCGTGGCGCGCAGCACGGCCTGGCGGCTCGGGTCGAGGTCGACCCCCGTGACCATGCCGCGGCAGAGCTTGAGGAAGTCCGGGCGCAGGTCCGCGACGTACTCGAGCGAGGTGAAGCCCGCGCCGGCGTCGTCGACCGCCACGAGCGCGCCGCGCGCGATCCACGGCCGCAGCCGCTCGCGCAGCTGGACCGTGTTCTGGACGGCGTCCTGCTCCGTGAGCTCGATCACGAGCCGGGCGGGCAGGCGCTCCGCCAGCTCGAGCAGCCCGGGGTGGCCGAGCGCGTCGGGGGCGACGTTGACGAACAGCAGCCGCCCGGCGGGCGGCGCGCCGGCCTCGCTGATGGCGGCCCAGCAGGCGACCTCGAGGTCCTCGCGCACGCCGAGCCGGCCCGCGGCGGCGAGCGTCACGTCCGGCGGCAGCGCCACCAGGCCCGGGGGCGTGGGAAAGCGGGCGAGGCCCTCGTAGCCGATCGGCTGCAGGTCGGCGAGCCGGACGATCGGCTGGAAGACCGCGCGGATCGCCCCCGGTGCGAGCAGCTCGCGGAAGTCGTCGGCCGCGCGGGACGCAGGCGCACGGGGGGAGGCGCGGTGCTCCATCGCCTCGGGCATCGGCCCGCAGGGGTCGAACTTGAGGCGCCCCGGACGACTGTCCGGGACGCCTACGCGCCGGGGTTCCTTGACGGGCTCCCTAGTGGCGGCCGGCGTCGGTGCGGGCCGCGGCGACCACCCGCAGGCCCTGGCCGGGCGACCGGTGGAAGCGCGGGACGCCCTCCATGATCCGGTCGATGTCCTTGCGCTCGAGCACCTCGTTGCGCAGCAGCGCGCTCGCCATCTGGTCGAGCTTGGTGCGGTGCTCGGAGATCAGCCTCATCGCGCCCCGCATCGCCTCGTCGGAGAGGTGCTGCTGCTCCTCGTCGCGCAGCTGGCGCGTGCGGTCGGAGACCTGGCCGCCCTCGGCCGAGACCTTGCGCGAGGTGATCGAGGTGCCCATCGCGTAGTCGTGCACCATCGAGCGCGAGATCTCCGCCACCCGGTGGAGGTCGTCGGCGGCGCCGGTGGTGATCGAGCCGAACACGAGCTCCTCCGCCGCCCGGCCGCCGAGCAGGACCGACATGTAGTCGATCAGCTCCTCCTTGGTCTTCAGGTAGCGGTCCTCCTCCGGGAGGTTGAGCGTGTAGCCCAGCGCCTTGCCGCGCGGCACGATCGAGATCTTGTGCACGCGGTTGACGCCCGGCAGCAGCTCGGCGCAGAGGGCGTGGCCGGCCTCGTGGAAGGCGACGACGCGGCGCTCGTGCTCGTTGAGCGTGCGGCGCGACTGCATGCCGGCCACGACGCGCTCCAGCGCGGCGTCGAAGTCGGTCTGCGCGATCGCCTCACGGTGGGCGCGGACGGCGAAGATCGCCGCCTCGTTGCAGAGGTTGGCGAGGTCGGCGCCCGTGAGGCCCGACGTCTGGCGCGCCAGGATCTCGAGATCGACGTCGTCGCCCAGCGGCTTGTTCTCGGTGTGCACGCGCATGATCGCCTCGCGGCCGGCCACGTCGGGCGGGGACACGAAGATCTGGCGGTCGAAGCGGCCCGGACGCAGCAGCGCCGGGTCGAGCTTGTCGAGCAGGTTCGACGCCGCGATCACGACGAGGTCGCCGGAGGAGCGGAAGCCGTCCATCTCGACCAGCAGCTGGTTGAGCGTCTGCTCGCGCTCGGAGTTGTTGTCGGAGCCGCGCTCGCCGCCGACGGCGTCGATCTCGTCGATGAAGATGATCGCCGGGCGGTTGTCGCGGGCGATCTGGAACAGCCGCCGGATGCGCGCGGCGCCGAGGCCGGCGAACATCTCGACGAACGAGGACGCCGACTGCGCGTAGAACTTCGCGCCGGACTCCTTCGCGACGGCCTTGGCCAGCAGCGTCTTGCCGGTGCCGGGCGGGACCGTGGAGCATGATGCCCTTCGGGACGCTCGCGCCGAGCGCCTTGAAGCGCGCCGGGTCCTTGAGGAAGTCCACGACCTCCTGCAGCTCCGCCTTCGCCTCCTCGGCGCCGGCGACCTGCGACCACTCGACGGCCGAGTCGGAGTCGGGCGTGATCTCCTGCGGCTTGGTCTTCGGCATCACCTTCAGCGTCCGCCACAGGAAGTAGACGAGCAGGCCCATGAAGATGATCGGGGCCCAGGTGATGATCCAGTTCTCTACCTGGTACCACTGCAGCGCGAAGAACGACATGGGTCCCAGTATCCCCCGCGATCCGAAAAGGAGGCTGGGGTCCAGACCCCATTCGACGGATGTTCGGTGAGCGCGCCTAAGCGGTCGCGGCGGCCGCGGCGCGACCGGCGATCCGCCCCGAGAACAGGCAGCCGCCGAGGAAGGTGCCCTCCAGCGCGCGGTAGCCGTGCACGCCGCCGCCGCCGAAGCCGGCGACCTCGCCGGCCGCGTAGAGGCCGGGGAGCGGCTCGCCCGACGCGCGCAGCACGCGCGAGGAGAGGTCCGTCTGGAGACCGCCGAGCGACTTGCGGGTGAGGATGTGCAGGCGGACGGCGATCAGCGGGCCGGCCTCGGGATCGAGGATCCGGTGCGGCGCCGCGACCCGGGTGACCTTGTCGGCGAAGTAGGCGCGGGCGCCGTGGATCGCGGTGACCTGGCCGTCCTTGGCGTAGGGGTTGGCGATCTGGCGGTCGCGGGCGACGATCTGGGCCTCGAGCGCCGCGTGGTCGATCAGGTCCTCGCCGGCGAGCGCGTTCATGCGCCGCACGAGCGCGGGCAGCGAGCGCTCGACGACGAAGTCCTCGCCGTGGTCCATGAACGCCTGCACGGGCGTGGGCGGGCCGCTGCCGAGCCGCTCCCCGACGACGGCGCGCACGCTCTTGGAGGTCGTGTCGGGGTTCTGCTCGGAGCCCGAGAGCGCGAACTCCTTCTCGATGATCTTCTGCGTGAGCACGAACCAGCTGTGGTCGCGGCCGGTGGCTCGCAGGTGGCGCAGCGTGCCGAGCGTGTCGAAGCCGGGGTACAGCGGGCCGGGCAGCCGGCGCCCGAACGCGTCGAACCACAGCGAGGAGGGGCCGGGGATGATGCGGATCGAGTGCATCGGCCAGATCGGGTCCCAGTTGCGGATGCCCTCGACGTAGTGCCACATGCGGTCGCCGTTGATCTCGTTCGCGCCGGCCTCGGTCGCGATCGCGAGCATGCGCCCGTCGACGTGCGCGGGCACGCCGGAGAGCATCCGCTCGGGCGCGCCGCCGAGCCGCTCCGGCCACATCCTCCGCACGAGCTCGTGGTTGCCGCCGATCCCGCCCGTGGTGGCGATCACCGCCTGCGCGGTCAGCGAGAACTCGCCCGCCGACTCGCGCCCCGACGCCTCGCCGCGCTTGACGCCGCTCGGCGCGAGCACCGTGCCGGACACGCCGGTCACCGCGCCCCCGTCGGTGGTGAGCGCGTCGACGCGATGGCGGAAGCGCAGCTCGATCCTGCCGCGCGCCGCGGCTTCGCGGACGCGGCGCTCGAACGGCGCGACCACGCCCGGCCCGGTGCCCCACGTGATGTGGAAGCGCGGCACCGAGTTGCCGTGGCCGTCGGCGAGGTAGCCGCCGCGCTCGGGCCAGCCCGGGTTGGGCAGCCAGCGCATCCCCTGCCCGTGCAGCCAGGCGCGCTTCTCGCCCGCGCAGAAGGCGACGTAGGCCTCGGCCCAGCGGCGCGGCCACTCGTCCTCGGGCCGGTCGAAGCCGGCCGTGCCGAGCCAGTCCTGCAGCGCGAGGTCGTAGGAGTCCTTGACCCGCATCCGCCGCTGCTCGGGGCTGTCGACGAACATCAGCCCGCCGAGCGACCAGAACGCCTGGCCGCCGAAGCCGGCCTCCGGCTCCTGGTCGAGCAGGATCACGCGCCGGCCGGCGTCGGCCAGCTCCGCCGCCGCCACCAGGCCCGCGAGCCCGGCGCCGACGACGATGACGTCCCCGTCCATCCTCAGCCGAGGACCTCGGACCCCTGCGGTTCCGCGGGAGGCTGCGCTTCCTCCTCCACGCGGAGGATCTCCGCGAGCGCCGCGCGGCCGACCTCGAGCTGGCGCTCGTCGGGCTCGCGCGTGCCGATCACGCGCTGGATCTCGAAGCCCGGGCGGCGGATCGCCCGCGCCGTGCGCGTCTCGGAGTTGCGCTCGCACCAGGCGAAGACCTCGACGGCCGCGGCGGTCGAGGCGAGCGCGACGGCGCCGCCGGCCAGCGGCCCCGGCCGCTCGACCGCGCGCCGCAGCAGCAGCGTCCCGGCCACGTTGGAGGCGAGCATCGGCGCGACGAGGTGGGAGCCGCAGCGGTCGTGCTCCTTGTCGGTGTCGGCGGCGTCCGTGGCGTCGTCGGGCGCCTCGTAGGCGGCGATCGCCTTGTGCTCGACGCCGTGGTACTGGGCCAGCTCGCCCCCGCGCAGGGCGAACACCGCGGGCGCGAGCGAGATCAGCGCGGCTGCGCTCTCCCCGCCGACCCCGCGCAGGCGCCTGCGCAGCTGGGTGCCGCCGAGCGACGCCGCGGCGGCCACGCCGATCACGGCCGGGCTCTCGAACGGCAGCTTCGCGGCGGGCAGCGTGCGCTTGACCAGCGGGATGACCGCGAACGCCTCGCCGAGCCGCACGACGCCGCGCACGCCCGGCACGCCGTCGACGCCGCGCACGCGCGGCTTGCGGCCGGAGGCGACCTGGATCTCGCCCTGCTTGTCGCGCACGGCGGCCGCCCAGTGGGTCGGGCCGTGCACGAGCAGGCCGTTGCGCAGGGCCATCCCGCCCAGGCGGAGCTTGCCTTCGGTGACCGGACTCAAGAGAGAAGCCTCCTCGGCAGCTCGTGGAAGAAGGACGCGGCGACCCCGAGGTCGCGCACGTCGATGCGCTCGTCGTCGGAGTGGATCAGCGGCCAGGTCTCGTAGAGGGTCTGGTGGCGCTGGGGGAAGAAGCCGTAGGCGACGCAGTCGGGGAAGGCGTCGCGCCAGTGGCGCGAATCGGTGAAGGCGGGCAGCATCACGGGCACCGCCTCCGCGCCGTCGCCGTCCGCGGAGACCCAGTCGCGGATCGCGTCCATCAGCGGCGTGTCGATCGCCGAGCGGTTGCCGACGACCTGCTCGATGAACTCGACCTCGAGCCCCTCGACGCCGTCGAGCAGCTCGCGGATGCGGGCCATCGTCGCGTCGGCGCCCATGCCGGGCGGCACGCGGCAGTCGACCAGCAGCTCGGCGCGGGCGGGGATCACGTTGATCTTCTCGCCCGCGGAGATGATCGTCGGGGCGACCGTGACGCCGAGCGTCGGCTCGAACAGCGCGGCGAGCCGCGGCTCGACCTCGCGGATGCGCTCGAGCGCGCCCTCCGGGTCCTCCGGGTCGTCGCCGATCGCGCGCAGGAACGCGCGCGGCTCGTCCGTGACGTCGTAGGGCGGGCGGCGGGAGCCGAGCCGCCCGATCGCCGGGGCGAGCTTGAGCAGCGCGTTGTCGGCGGTCGCGGGCACGGAGGCGTGGCCGGCGCGGCCGCGGGCGCGCACGGCGAAGCGGAACGTCCCCTTCTCCGCGCAGCAGACCCCGTGCAGGCGGCGGTCGCCGAACGGCATCACGCTGCCGGCGCCCTCGTTGAGCAGGAAGTCCGCTCGCGCCAGGTCGGGCCGGTTCTCGCACAGCCACTTGGCGCCCTTGATGCCGCCGGTCTCCTCGTCGACGACGGAGAAGACCTTCAGCGCGCCCTTCGCGGGGCGCCAGCCCTCGCGCGCCAGCCGCGCCGCCGCGACCGCCTCGGCGGCCGTCTGCGACTTCATGTCCAGCGCGCCGCGGCCCCACAGATGGCCGTCGTGGATCTCGCCCGACCACGGGTCGTGCGTCCAGTCCTCCGCGGAGGCGAGCACGGTGTCCACGTGCGAGAGGTAGCCGAGCACCGGTCCCTCGCCGTCGCCCGCCAGCGTGGCCACGAGGTTCGGCCGCTCGGGCTCGGTCCCGTCGAGCTCGCACTCCAGCCCCGCGTCGGCCAGGTAGTCGCGCAGCCACTCCTGGCAGGCGCGCTCGTTCCCGGGCGGGTTGACGGTGTCGAACTGGATGAGCTTGGCCAGGACCTCGGCGGTCTCGTCCTGCAGGGCGTCGGCCATCAGGTGATCGTAGTGATGAGCACGCCCGCGGCCGCGCCGGTCAGCAGCACGAGCAGCGGCGAGCGGCCGAGCGCGAGGAGGGCGGCGGCGAGCACGAGCACGGCCACCTGCCACGGCTCCTCGAACGCCGTCGCGAGCAGCACGGCCGCCCCGAGGATGGCGCCGATCGCCGCCGGGCCGGCGCCGTCGAGGAACGCTCGCGGGCCCGGCCGCTCGCGGATCGCCTCGAAGTGGTCGCCGCCGAGCATCACGAACGCGAACGAGGGGGCGAAGGCGATCGCGGAGGCCATCAGCGCCCCCGGGAGGCCCGCCGCCCCCCAGCCGATCAGCGCGATCGTGTGGGTCACCGGCCCGGGCGTGAGCTGCCCGTAGGCGACCGAGTTGGCGAACTCGGCCTGCGTGAGCCAGTCGTGCGCGAGGGCGTCGCCCTGCATCAGCGGCACGATCACGAAGCCGCCGCCGTACGAGAGGGCGCCGACCTTGAGCGCGGTCCAGGCGAGCGCCGGCAGCGCCGCGGCGCCGGTGACCGCGAGCGGCAGCGCCAGCGGCCACGCGTGGACGGCGACGCGGCCGGAGCGGCGCAGCCCGAGCTCGGCCAGGCCGCACGCGAGCAGGACGAGCACGACGTAGGGACCGACCGCCACCGTCGCCACGCCGCCGAGCAGCGCGTAGGCCAGCGCCCGCGCCAGCCCGCCGCGCGAGCGCCCCTCGAAGCTGGCCGCGGCGAGCTGGAAGCCGGCCTGGGCGACGACGGCGACGACCGCCGCGGCCGCCCCGGCGCCGAGCCCGCGGACCCAAGCGGGCGGATCGTCCTGCAGCGCGACCGCCGCGATCGCGATCGTCAGGACGAGCCCGGGCAGGATGAAGGCGAGGCCGCCGGCGAGCGCGCCGGCGTTGCCCGCCACGCGGCGGGCGCAGTAGATCGACATCTGCGTCGAGGCCGGGCCGGGGAGCAGCTGGCAGGCGGCGTTGGCGTCCTCGAAGTCGCGCGCCGGGATCCAGCCGCGCCGCTCCACGACGAGCTCGCGCAGCAGCGCGATGTGCGCCGGCGGCCCGCCGAAGCCGACCACTCCGACGCGTCCCCATTCGCGCAGCACCGTGATGAGCGGGACCGTCGTCAAGGCGCGCGACCATACTGGCGGTGATGGAGCGCCTGTTCGACGCACCCGAGGAGCCGCCGGAGGACGCCCAGGTGGCCGCACCGCCGGCGAGCGGCCCGCTGGCTGCCCGCATGCGCCCGCGCTCGCTCGCCGACTACGTGGGGCAGGAGCACCTGCTCGGCGAGGGCTCCGCGCTGCGCACCACGCTCGAGTCCGGCGACCCGCACTCGATGGTGCTGTTCGGCCCGCCCGGCACGGGCAAGACGACGCTCGCCCGGCTCGCCGCCGAGCACGCCGACGCCGCCTTCGAGGAGCTCTCGGCGGTCAACGCCGGCCGCGCCGAGGTGCGCGAGGTGATCGAGCGCGCCCGCCAGCGCCGGCAGCTCGGCCGCCGCACGATCTTCTTCCTCGACGAGATCCACCGCTTCAACAAGGCCCAGCAGGACGCGCTGCTGCCGGCCGTCGAGGAGGGACTGGTGACGCTGATCGGCGCCACCACCGAGAACCCGTACTTCGAGGTCAACAACGCCCTGCTCTCGCGGACGCAGATCTACGAGCTGCGGCCGCTGACCGCCGAGCAGGTCGAGGGGCTGATGCGCAAGGCGCTGGAGGCGGGCGAGTGCGGCGACTGCGAGGTCGCCGACGACGTGCTGCCGTTCCTGGCCGCGCGCTCGGGCGGCGACGCGCGCTCCGCGCTCAACGCGCTCGAGCTGGCGTGCGCCACGGCCGCGCGCACCGGCGAGCGGGTCGAGCTCGCCGAGGCCGAGGACGCGATGCAGCGCAAGGCCGTGCTCTACGACAAGGGCGGCGACCAGCACTACGACTACATCTCGGCCTGGATCAAGTCCACGCGCGGGTCGGACCCCGACGCCTCGCTCTACTACCTCGCCGCGATGCTCGAGGGCGGCGAGGACCCGCGCTTCATCGTGCGCCGCATGGTCATCCTCGCCTCCGAGGACGTCGGCAACGCAGACCCGCAGGCGCTGCAGGTCGCGACGGCCACGGCGGCCGCGGTCGAGCACGTCGGCCTGCCGGAGGCCACCTACGCGCTGGCGCAGTGCGCGATCTACCTCTCGCTGGCGCCGAAGTCCAACGCGGCCGGCCGCGCGCTCGGCGCCGCGCGGGCGCACATCCGCGACCACGGCGCGCAGCTCCCGCCGGCCCCGCTGCGCAGCGCCGCCTACCCCGCGGCGGCCAAGCTCGGCCGCGGGCTCGGCTACGACTACCCGCACGACCACCCGGGGCAGGTCAACGACCAGGACCACCTCCCGGACGGCCTCGAGGACCTGCGCTTCTACGACCCGCGCGACATGGAGCCGGCGCTGCGCGAGCGGCTCGAACAGGTCCGCCGCGCGAGGGGCCGCTAGCCGCCGCCGGGTGCCGCGCCGTCTAGTGCGGCTCCCCGGCGCGGCGCCGCGCGCCGCGCGCGCGGTCTGTGATCAGGCTCACGACCCGGCTTGATCACAGCTTCATCCGCAATCGATGTCATGGTCGGTCCATGGCTCGATCCGACACATCCCCGTTGCGGCGCACCTTCCCGGTCCCGGGCGGCCCGCCCGTGCGCCTGCGCATGGCGGGGCCGTCCGACCGCCCGCTGGTCAGCGCCCTGCTCGAGCGCCGCGGCCTGCCCGCCGGCGAGCTCGAGACCCAGCGCCTGCTGGCGTTCGACCCGGCGCGGCGGCACGTCCTGTGCGCGCTCGCGCCGCTCGACGGCACGGAGGTCCTGGCCGGTATCGGCGCGATCGACCTCGGCGAGGACGCCCCGGACGTGCTCGTCGTCGACGAGCGCTTCGGCCCGGCGCTGGGCGAGCTGCTGGGCCGGGTGCTGCTGGAGCGCGCGCGCTCCCGTCGCGTCGCCTGAGCTAGCGTCCCCCGGATGCAGATCGAGGCTCGCTCCCCCGCGACCGGCGAACGGCTGGGCGCGGTGGAGGCCGCGACGCCCGAGGCCGTGCGGGAGGCGGCCGCGCGCGCGGAGGCCGCCCAGCCGCTGTGGGCGGCGGTTCCCGCGGCTGCGCGGGCCCGGTACGTGCGGCGCGCCGCCCGGCTGATGCTCGACGAACTCGACGAGGTCGCGCTGCTGCTCGCCCGCGAGAGCGGGCGGCCGCGCACCGAGGCGGCGCTCGGCGACCTCCTTCCCGCCGTGGCCGGGCTCAGCGACCTCGCCGACGACGGCCCGGGCGCGCTCGCGGACCGCCGGCTCGGACGGCCCGCGGCGCTGCGGGCGGGCCGGCGCGCCAAGGGCGTGCAGCAGCCGCGCGGGGTCGTCGGCGTGCTCGGCGCGCCGTCCTCGCCCTGGACGGAGCCCGCGCTGGAGGTGGCGGCCTCGCTGCTGGCCGGCAACGGCGTCCTGCTCGCGCCGGCCGCGCCGCTGGCGGCGGAGCGCCTGCGCCGCACGCTGGTGCGCGCCGGCATCCCTGAGGAGCTGCTCGCGGTCGTGCATGGCGAGGACGCGCGGGCGGCGATCCCTGACGCCTGCGACCGCGTCGTCTCGCTCGCCGGTCCGGACGCCAAGGGAGCGATGCTCGTGCTCGACGGCGCGCCGGTCGAGACCGTCGCGTCGGCCGCGCTGTGGGCGGCGTTCGCGGCCGGCGGCCGCCACCCGGCGGCCGCGGGCCGGCTGGTCTGCGTGCCCTCGATGGCGGAGCCGCTGCTCGGCGTGCTGCGCGAGCGCGCCGTGCGGCTGGAGGTCGGCGACCCCGCGAGCGAGCAGGCGGAGGTCGGGCCGCTGCGCTCGGCCGAGGACCTGGCCGTCGTCGAGGAGCTCGTCGCCGAGGCGGTCGCCGGCGGCGCGGAGCTGATCTGCGGCGGCGCCACGCGCGTGGAGGGACTCGCCGGGGCCTTCTACGCGCCCGCCGTGCTGCGCCGCGTGCCCGCCGGCGCGAGGATCCTGCGCGAGCCCGTGCCGGGTCCCGTGCTCGCGGTGGTCGAGGCGCCGGGCGAGGCCGCCGCGATCGCGCTCGTCCGGCAGGGCCCGACCGGCGAGCGCCCGGACGACCGCCGCGCCCGCGGCGGCGTCGTGAGCATCTGGGCCGGCGACCGCGCCAAGGGCGAGCGGGTCGCGCGCACCCTCCTGGCCGAGGTCACCTGGGTCAACGAGCACGGCGCCGTCGCCCCCGGCCCCGCCCTGCGCCTGCAGCGCCACGTCGCCCCGCGCCAGGTCGCCTCCCGCCCCGCCCTGATCGGCGGCGCGCGCCGCCTGCCCTACGACCCCGCCCTCGTTCGGGCCCGAACCGCCGCGACGCGACTGGCCCACGGCCGCGAATCCGACCGCCTGCGCGTGCTCCGGCGCGACGCCGGGCCGCTCGTCCGGGCGGCGCTGCGGATCTCGGGGTCGCTGTTGCGCCGCTGAACGGCGGGCTTGTAGGGAGCGTGAGCGGTCGGCGCCGCCCGCCCCGCCGAGCTCGAGTCCGGAGTTACTCGGCCTGAGGCTGAACAACTCCGGGCTCAACGCCGCGGGTGGCTCCCTCGCCCCCTACCCAGCGCCGTTGCCGTTTCGCGGCACGAGGCGGTGGGCAGCACCGCGGGGTGCCCATCGCGATCGTCACCGGCGGCAACTCCGGGATCGGCCGGGCGGCCGCGGTCGCGCTCGCGCAGCGCGGCTTCGACGTCGGCATCACGTGGCACGCGCACGAGGACCGCGCGCAGGAGGCGCTGGAGGAGATCCGCTCCCACGGCGTGAAGGCCGAGGCGCGCAAGATGGACCTCGACGAGGGCTTCCCGGGCGACGCCAAGGCGATCGACGAGCTGATGGACGCGCTCGGCGGGGTCGACGCGCTCGTCAACAACGCCGGCGCCGGGCTGATGAAGCCGTTCCTCGAGCTCGACCTCGACACCTGGCAGCGCACGCTGAACCTCGTCCTGAGCGGCGCCTTCCTGTGCGCGCAGGCCGCCGCGCGGCGGATGGTCGAGCAGGGCCGCGGCGGGCGGATCGTCAACGTGACCTCCGTGCACGAGCACGTGCCGCTCGGCGACTCCGCGCCGTACGTGTCGGCCAAGCACGGGCTCGGCGGGCTGACCAAGCAGATGGCGATGGAGCTCGGAGAGCACGGCATCACCGTCAACGCCGTCGCGCCGGGCGAGACCGCCACCCGCATGACGGGCCAGGAGGACGAGGACCCGCGCGGCGAGGAGCGGGCCGGGATCCCGATCGGGCGCCCGGGCGACGCGCGCGAGACGGCGGCGGTGATCGCGTTCCTCTGCTCGCCCGAGGCCTCCTACGTCACGGGCGTCTCGGTCCCCGTCGACGGCGGGATGCTGCTGATGGGCGCGATGGCGAACCAGCTCGCGGACTGAGCGCGTCAGCCGAAGCGCTCGGGCGAGAGCCGCGCGAGCGCTGGGTGCGACGGCTCGCCGCGGACGACCGACGCGACGAGCCGTCCGGTCAGCGGAGCGAGCGTGACGCCGAGCATGCCGTGGCCCGTGGCGAAGACGACGTTCGGCACGCGGCCGTGGGCGCCGATCACCGGCAGGCCGTCGGGCGTGCACGGCCGCAGGCCGCGCCACACCAGGCGCGGCCGCGCGCGCACGCCGAGCACCTCCTCGGCGGCGGAGGCGATCGCGCGCACGCGCCGCTCGTCGAAGGACTCGTCGAGCCCGTCGAGCAGCAGGCCGCCGGTCATCCGGGTCCTGTCGGCCATCGGGTTGGCGACCACGCGCTGGTCGTGCAGATAGAGCGGCATCCGCAGGGGCGCGGCCGCCGGGTCCCACTCCGCCGCATAGCCCTTCCCTCCCTGCAGCGGCAGGCGCACGCCGGCGCTCGCGGCCAGCCGGCCCGACCAGGCGCCAGCGGCGACCACGACGGCGCCGGCGCGCAGCGGCCCCTGGGTCGTCTCGACGCCGCCCGCTCCGACGCCGTAGACCTCGGTGCCCGTGCGCAGCCGCACGCCGCGCCCGACCGCCGCGGCGCCCACCGACGCGGCCAGCCGGACCGGGTCGCAGCGGGCCTCGCCGGGGAAGAGGACCGCGGCGCGGACCCGGGCGGTCAGCGCCGGCTCCAACGACCGCGCCTCGTCACCGCTCAGCACCCGCGCCCCGAGCGTGCGGCCCGTCTCGGATGCGGCCTCCGCGGCCGCGTGCTCCTCCGCGGCGCCGGAGGTGTGCACGGTCAGGCAGCCCGGCTCGTCGTAGCCGCCGTCGATCCCCTCGGCGGCGAGCGCCCGGAAGGCGCCCAGGCTCTCGCGGCACAGCTCGCGCTGCAGCGCCTCGCCGTCATGCGCGCGCCGCGCCGTCGACGCCCGCAGGTAGCGGGCCAGCCACGGCGCCAGCGACGGCTTGAGCTTGAGCCCGAACGGCGAGTCGGGCCGGACCATCCAGCCGATGCCCGCGCGCAGCGACTCGGGCGCCGCGATCGGCCGCGCGTGGCTCGGCACGAGCAGTCCGGCGTTGCCCCACGAGCAGCCCTCGCCCCAGCCGCCGCCGCGCTCGAGGACCTCGACGCTCGCGCCCTCGCGCGCCAGCTCGAGCGCCGCGCAGGCGCCGATGATCCCGCCGCCGACGACGACCACGTCGGGCGCGCCGCCGCGCGACGCGCTCACAGCGCGAAGCCGGCGGGGAACGGATCGCTCGCGTCGAGCAGGTACTGGCCCATCCCGGTCACCCACGCGCGGCCGGTGATCTCCGGCACCACGGCGGGCAGCCCGCCGACGGTCGTCTCCTCGACCAGCCGGCCCGTGAACCGGGTCCCGATCACCGACTCGTTGACGAACGCCTCGCCGAGCGCAAGCTCCCCGCGGGCGTGCAGCGCGGCCATCCGCGCCGAGGTGCCGGTGCCGCACGGGGAGCGGTCCAGCCAGCCGGGCTCGATCGCGGTCGCGTTGCGGGCGCCGCCGGGCGAGTCCTCGTAGAAGACGACGTGGCGGCAGCCGGAGATCCGCGGGTCCTCGGGGTGCACGGGCGCGTCGGCGCGGTTGATCGCGGCCATGATCTCCAGCCCGCGGGCGATCAGCTCCCCCGATCGCTCCGGGTCGACGGCCAGGCCGGCCGCCGAGGCCTCCACGAGCGCGTAGAAGTTGCCGCCGTAGGCCATGTCGTACGGCACGCCGGCGATCTCGCGGTCGCGGGCGAGCAGGAACGAGGGCACGTTGCGCAGCGTCACCGCGGTCGCGCGCCCGTCCTGCACCGCCACCCGGACCCGCACGAGCCCGGCGGGCGTGTCGAGCGCGACGACGGTCTCGGGCTCGGTGACCTCGACCATCCCCGTCTCGACGAGCACGGTCGCGACGCCGATCGTCCCGTGCCCGCACATCGGCAGGCAGCCCGAGACCTCGATGAACAGCACGCCCCAGTCCGCGTCGCCGCGCGTCGGGGGCTGCAGGATCGCCCCCGACATCGCCGAGTGGCCGCGCGGCTCGCGCATCAGCAGCAGCCGCAGCTCGTCCATCTCGGCCTCGAAGTGCAGCTTGCGCTCGAGCATCGTGGCGCCCGGGATCGGGCCGACGCCGCCGGTGACGACGCGCGTCGGCATCCCCTCCGTGTGGGAGTCGACCGCCGCGAGGTAGCGCCTCGCTCTCACGCGGGGACGCCCTCGCGCAGCACCGCGAGGGCGGCGGCCAGCTCCTCGCGCTCGCCGTTGGAGAGCGGCAGCCGCGGCTCGCGGCACGGGCCGCCGGCGAGGCCGACCTCGTCCTGGGCGGCCTTGAAGTACTGCACGAGCTTCGGCGTCATGTCGAAGCGCGCGAGCGGGAGCAGGCGCTGGTAGACGGCGCGCGCGGAGTCGAGCTCGCCCGCGGCGCAGTGCTCGTAGAGGTCGACGCACTCGCGCGGCGCGACGTCGGCGACACCGGTGACCCAGCCCGTCGCGCCGGCGCAGAAGCCCTCGAGCGCCCAGTCGTCGCCGCCGACGAGGATCTCGAGCTGCGGCGCGGCGGCGAGCAGCGCCGGGATCCGGCGGACGTCGCCCGAGCACTCCTTGACCGCGACGACGCCGGGGACGCGGTCGGCGATCGCGACGATCTGCTCCGCGCGCAGGTCGACGCCGCTGGCCTCGGGGTTGTTGTAGAGCATCAGCGGCAGGCCGGCGCCCTCCGCGACCGCCGCGTAGAACGCGATCAGCTCGGGCTCCTCGGCGCGGTAGCCGAGCGGGGGCAGGCACATCACGGCGACCGCGCCCGCAGCCGCGGCCTCGCGGGCGTGGGCGACCGCCGCCGCGGCGGTGCCGGCCGAGATCCCGGCGATCACGGGCACGCTGCCACCGACCGTCTCCGCGATCGTCTCGAGCACGAGCCGGCGCTCGGCCGCGTCGAGGCTGCCCGCCTCGCCCATCGTGCCCGTGCCGACGATCCCGTGGACGCCGGCATCGAGCAGGAAGCGCACGTTGGCGGCGATGCCGGCGGTGTCGACCGCCCCGTTGGCGTCGAACGGCGTGGTCACGGCGGGGATGATTCCGGGGAAGCGCATGGCGGCTCCTAGTCGAGGGTCATGTAGCGGCGCACGCGCTTGACGTGCTGGGCGGCGTAGAGGGCGGCGGCGTCGGGGTCGCCCTCGGCGATCGCCTCGTAGATCATGCGGTGCTCGGCGAGGTGGATCGCCGTGTGGCCGGGGGTGGCGATCGAGTCGTCGCGCAGCCGCTGCCACAGCGGCTGGTCCATCAGCGCGGCGACGTGGTCGGCGAGCCCGGCCAGGACGGGGTTGCCCGTGAGCTCGGCGATCCGGCGGTGGAACAGCCGGTCGGACTCGTTCCAGCCCTGGCGCGCGGCCGGATCCGCGGGATCGGCCGCCTCCTCCATCGCGGCCAGCAGGCGCTCGCACTCGCCGTCGGCCCGGCCGCGCTCGGCGGCCAGGCGCGCGATCGCGGGCTCGAGCAGCGCGCGCGTCTCCAGCAGGTCGCTCGGGCTGGCGTCGTGCGGGAGCCCGCTCGGGGCGGGCAGCCTGCCGGCGGCGTCGGCGGCCACGAACGAGCCGGAGCCGGGCCGCGTCTCGATCACGCCCTGGACCTGCAGCGCGGCGATCGCCTCGCGCACCGAGGCCCGCCCGACCTCGAGCCGGCGCGCGAGCTCGCGCTCGGACGGCAGCCGCTCGCCCGGCGCGAAGGCGCCCGAGCGGATCTCGGCCGCGAGCCGCTCCGCCACGTGCTCGTAGCGCTGCAGCGTCCGCACCGGCTCAAACGCCGGACCGGATTGGATGGCAACTGGTTCCCTCACCGAACCAGTAAGGTACACGCCATGGCCACGACCTTCAACTCCGTCGATCCCGCGACGGGCGAGACCGGCCCCGCCTACCAGGAGGCCACGACCGACGACGTGCGCGCCGCGGTCGCCGCGGCCGCCGACGTCCACCGCTCCGGCGCGCTCGCCGACCGCGAGAAGCGCGCCGCCCTGCTGCGCGGCGCCGCCGGGCGCCTGCGCGCCGCCGGCGACGAGATCGTCACCACCGCGATGGCCGAGACCGGCCTGCCCGAGGCGCGCCTGCGCGGCGAGCTCGAGCGCACCGCCGGCCAGCTCGAGGCGTTCGCCGCCGTGGTCGACGCCGGCGACTACGTCGAGGCGATCATCGACACGCCGGACCCCGACGCGAAGCCGATCCCGCGCCCCGACGTGCGCCGCATGCTCGTCCCGATCGGGCCCGTGGCCGTCTTCGGCGCGTCCAACTTCCCGCTCGCGTTCTCGACCGCCGGCGGCGACACCGCGAGCGCGCTCGCCGCGGGCGTGCCCGTGATCGTCAAGGGCCACCCGTCGCACCCCGGCACGAGCGAGCGCGTCGCCCGCGAGCTGTCGGCCGCGGTCGCCGACGCCGGCCTGCCGGCCGGGACGTTCGCGCACCTCCCGGCGGCCTCGCTCGAGGTCGCGCAGGCGCTGGTCGACGCGCCCGCCGTCAAGGCCGTCGGCTTCACGGGCTCCTACGCGGGCGGCCGCGCGATCGCCGACCGCGCCGCCGCGCGGCCCGAGCCGATCCCCGTCTACGCCGAGATGGGCTCCGTGAACCCGATCGTGGTCACCGAGGCGGCGCTCTCCGAGCGCGCGGGCGCGATCGCGGAGGGGCTGGCCGCCTCGGTGGCGAGCTTCGGCGGCCAGCTCTGCACCAAGCCCGGCGTCGTCTTCGTCCCCTACGGCGAGCCGGGCGACGCGTTCGCCGACGACGTCGCCAAGCGGTTGGAGAGCACCGAGCCGACCGTGCTGCTCAACGAGCGCCTGCGCGACGCGCTGCGCGAGGCCGTCGGGCGGCTGGAGCAGCGCGCCGAGCGTCTCGGCGGCGCCCCGGAGGCAGGCGGCCCCGGCTTCCGCCACCAGCCGAGCGCCTACGAGGCGGACGCCGGCGACCTCGGCGCGACCCCGGAGCTGCTCGAGGAGCACTTCGGGCCGGTCGTGCTGTTCGTCCGCTACGGAACGCGCGACGAGCTGCTCGCGGCGCTGGATCGCGTCGAGGGCCAGCTCACCGGCACGGTCCACGCGCAGCCCGGCGAGGACATCGCGGGCGTCGTCGAGGTGCTGCGCGCCCGCGTCGGCCGCGTGATCTTCGACGGCTTCCCGACCGGCGTGGCGGTCACCCACGGCATGCACCACGGCGGCCCGTTCCCCGCCACGAGCGCGCCCGCGCACACGTCCGTCGGCATGACCGCCATCAGCCGCTGGCTGCGGCCCGTGGCCTACCAGAACGCCCCGGAGGAGCTGCTCCCTCCGGAGCTGCGCGCGGACAACCCGCTCGGCATCTGGCGCCGCGTCGACGGCGAGCTGACGCGCGAGCCGCTGCCTTCCTGACCCTCGAGCTCAAGCGCGCGTGGGGCGCGGTCGATGCCGACGGCATGCTCGTGCCCATGCTCGCCGCCATCCGCTCCTACAAGCACCAGGTCGTTCCCGTCCGGCTCAACATCGCCGACGGCGCCGGCGTGCTTCTGCCGCCGGACCGCGCGGAGGCCATCGCCGGCCTCGCCGGCGAGCTGGAGACCGAGGGCTTCGAGCCGGTGTCCGACGTAGGGCCCGCCGAGCCGGGCGGGATGGTTTACGCCCGCGTGCTCGTGCACCCCGGCGACGCCACGACGGCGTGGGCGGTCGACGGCGGGCGCGAGGCGGGGACCCTCGGCTACGTCGAGCTGCTCACGGAGTGGGAGGACGGCACCGTCGTGTCGACCGTCAACCACGGCCGCCCGCAGATCTTCGAGTCGCTGCCGCGGCTGCGTCAGGTCAGGCTCTCCGGGGTCTCGGTCGCGACCGCCGTCGCCCGCCACCGCGAGGCGTGCGCGGAGATCGCCGGCCGCCGGCTCGACCCGGCCGAGCGCGACGCCGTCGAGGTCGCGCAGGAGCAGAACGCCGAGGTGCTGGCCCACCAGGAACGCTGCGGCATCCTGCGCCGGCGCGGCGAGGACTACGGATTCACGCTGCGCGGCGCCTGGCGCAGCACGTGCGGATCCACCGGGCGATGCAGGCCTCCTAGGCCGCGCGCGCCATCGGCACCATCCGCACCCGCTCGGGCAGGACGGGCACGACCACGCGCTTGACGTACTCCGCCCCGCCGTGCAGCGCGGCGGCGCGCAGCGGGTCCCAGGAGAAGCCGTACTGCTCGCGCACCCGCGGCGGCAGCAGGCCGACCGTGATCTGGTTGACGAGCTCGAGCACGGGCCGCATGTGCAGCGGCACGGGCGGGCGCAGCACGATCTCGACGGCCAGCTCGCGGGCCTGCGGCGTGACGACCAGCTCCGGGCTCGCGTAGCGCTCGGCCATGTAGGCCTCGAAGGCCTCGATGTCGGCTGGCATGTCGCGCTCGCGCAGGCCGAAGCAGCGGCCGACGACGCGGTAGTCGCGCCACAGGTCGTCCTTCTCGTCGCGGTCCAGCGTGCGGGCGTACTTCGAGTGGACGAGCATCGCCGACTCCGCCAGCGCGGCGAGGATCCACAAGAGGTGCTCGGGGTCGTCGCCGCGGTAGGGCGTGCCGGCGGGGAACGGCCCGGCGGGCTCGCTGAGCGCGCCCTCGACCCGGCGGTGCATGGCCCGCACGCGCGCGGTGAGCCGGTCCGCCTGGCGGCGGGTGCCGAACGCGATCGCGTTCATCACGGTCGCGGTGCGCTCGAGCCGCGCGTACGGGTCGTCGAGCGCGCCCGTGTGGGCGAAGAAGCCCGCGAAGGCGACGGGGTGGGCGGCCATGATCAGCAGCGCCCGCGGCCCGGAGAGGGCGGTCACGCGGTCGCCGACCACGCGGCGCAGCATCGAGTCGTCGGTGAAGTAGCCGTCGGGCGCCATCCTCAACCCCTCGTACGGGGCTCCCACTACCCTGGATCGTATGCCCGCCCAGGCCTACGCCGGCAAGGAGTGCGTCTGCCAGTTCCGCAAGGGGATCTGCGACCAGACGTGCGTGCAGGGGATGCTCGAGACCCCCTTCTACATCGCCTGCCTGAAGCTGACCGGGCGGCGCTGCCTCGTCGTCGGCGGCGGCGACATCGGCCTCGAGAAGGTCGAGGGCCTGCTGGCCTGCGACGCGAAGGTCGTGCTCGTCGCGCCGGAGGCGATCGAGCCTCTGCAGGAGCTGGCGAGCGAGGGCTCGATCGAGTGGGTCCGCCGCGAGTACGTCCCCGAGGACCTCGAGCGCACGTTCATCGCGATCGCCGCGACGAACGACACCGACGTCAACATCCGCGTCTACGAGGACGCCGAGCGCCGCGCGATGCTCGTCAACATCGTCGACGTCCCGCCGCTGTGCAACTTCATCCTGCCGGCGATCGTCCGCACCGGGCCGCTGGCGATCGCGATCTCAACCGCCGGCGCCTCGCCGGCGCTGGCCAAGCGGATCAAGCGCCAGATCGCCGATGAGTACGGCGAGCCCTACGCGCGGCTGGCCGTCCTGCTCAACGAGGCGCGCGGCTGGGCCAAGGGCACGCTGCCGACCTACCAGGACCGCAAGGAGTTCTTCGAGGGGATCGTCAACGGCGATCCCGACCCGGTCGCGCTGCTGCGCGCCGGCGACGAGGCCGCCGTCCGCGCGCTGATCGCCGATGCGCAGCGGGCGCACGCGCCCGCCCCGGCCTGACCCGGCCGTCTACCCTGCCGGGCATCCGCACCGGGATCCTCACCGTCTCCACGTCCGTCTCGCGCCGCGAGAAGGAGGACCTGTCGGGCCCTCGGCTGGCCGCGGCGGCCGAGCAGGCCGGCTGCGAGGTGGTCGCGATGGAGGTCGTCCCAGACGACTTCTCGCTGATCGAGGACCGGCTGAACTCCCTGATCGACGCGGGCTGCGACCTGATCTTCACGACGGGCGGGACGGGGCTGACGCCCGACGACATCACCCCGGAGGCGACGCGCGCGGTGCTCGACCGCGAGGCGCCTGGCTTCGCCGAGGCGCTGCGCGCCGAGAGCGTGCGCCACACGCCGATGGGGATCCTCTCGCGCGGGATCTCCGGGATCTCGAACCACACGCTGATCGTCAACTTCCCGGGCTCGCCGAAGGCGGTCGAGGAGGGCTTCGGCGTGATCGCCCCGACGCTGCGGCACGTGGTGCGCACGCTGCGCGGCGACTCGTCGCACCATGCCACCGACTGAGGCGCCCGCGGGCGCCACGGGCACGGGGCACGGGGAGGCGGCCGCCCCCGCGATCGAGCTGCGCGACCTCGGGCGCGCCTACGGCGAGCGGATCGCGCTCAGCGGCGTGACGCTCGACGTGCCCGCGGGCAGCACGCTCGCGGTGTTCGGCGCCAACGGCGCCGGCAAGACCACGCTGCTGCGGATCCTCGCCACGCTGCTGCGCCCGCACCGCGGCGAGGCGCGCGTGCTCGGGCACGCGCTGCCGGAGCAGGGCTGGGCGGTGCGCGGGCGGGTCGGGCTGCTCGGCCACGACCCGCTGCTCTACCGCGACCTCTCAGCCCGCGAGAACCTCCGCTTCCACGCGCGCCTGCACGGCCTCGGGAGCGGTGGCGGGCTGCGCACGCGCGCGGGCGGCGGCGGCGCGGGCGCCGACCGGATCGAGGCCCTGCTGGACGCGGTCGCGATGACGCGGCGCGCCGACGAGCCGGTGCACACGCTCTCGCGCGGGATGGCGCAGCGCGTCGCGGTCTGCCGTGCGGTGCTGCACGAGCCCGAGCTGCTGCTGCTCGACGAGCCGCTGGCGAACCTCGATCCCGGCGCGGCCGCGGCCGTCGAGGGCCTGATCGGGCCGGGCGCCGGCGCCACGCGGGTGGTCATCTCCCACGACGTCGCGCACGGGCTGGCCGAGGCCGACCACGTGCTCGGGCTGCGCGGCGGGCGCCAGGCGCTGCTCGCGGCGCGGAGCGAGATCGACGAGGCCGCGGTGCGGGAGCTCTACGCATGAGCGCGCCGGTGCGGGAGCGCACGGCGCCGCGCGCCACGCCGACCCGCGCGGTCGTCGCGGCGCTGATCCGCAAGGACCTGCGGCTCGAGCTGCGCACGCGCGAGTCGGTGCCCGCGATGGCGCTGTTCAGCGTGTCGACGTTCGTGCTCTTCCACTTCGGGCTCGACGCGCGCTCGCTCGAGGGCGATCTGGCCGCGGGCGTGTTCTGGGTGACGATGCTGTTCGCGGCCGTGCTGGCGGTCAACCGGCAGTTCGTCGCCGAGCGCGAAGAGGGCGGCTTCGACGGCTTCCTGCTCGCCCCCGTCGACCGCACCGCGCTGTTCGTCGCCAAGGCGACCGTGCTCTTCTGCTTCCTGCTGGCACTGCAGGTCGTGGCCGTGCCCGCCTTCGCGATCCTGCTGCTCGAGCCCTCGCCCGGCCCGGGCCTGCTCGAGCTGATCGGGCTGCTCGTGCTCGCCGACGCGGGCATCGCCGTGGTCGGCACCCTGGTCGGCGCGCTCGCCGTGCAGACGCGCGCCCGCGAGGTGATCGTGCCGCTGCTCGCGCTGCCGCTGATGATCCCCGTGGTGATCGCCGCCGCGCGGGGCACCGCGCCGCTGTGGCTGGAGGCCGGTTCGGCGGCCGTACCTGGCCGCTGGCCGCTGATCCTCGGGCTCTATGATCTCGTGTTCGGACTGCTCGCCTACGCGGTCTTCGACTACCTCCTCGACGAGTGACGCACGCCAAGTTCTCCAGGGGCCTCGTCCCCCTCTCGATCCTCACCGTCGCCCTCCTCGTCGGCGGCTTCGCGATGGTGTTCTTCTACGCGCCCAACGAGGCCGACCAGGGCTTCGTGCAGAAGATCTTCTACCTGCACGTGCCGCTGGCGATCGTCGCGCTGATCGGCTTCGTGGCCGGCGGGGTCTACGGGATCCGCTTCCTGCGCAAGGGCGACCGCACGGACGACCTGCGCTCCTACGTGGCGATCCACGTCTCGCTGATCCTCGCCGTCGCCGCGCTGATCACGGGCTCGATCTGGGCCAAGGCGTCGTGGGGCTCCTGGTGGGTCTGGGACGAGCCGACGCTGGTCTCCTTCCTGATCGTGTTCCTGCTCTACGCCTGCTACCAGCCGCTGCGCTTCTCGATCGAGGACCCGGAGCGCCAGGCCCGCTATGCCGCCGTGTTCGCGATCGTCGGCGGCGCGTTCGTACCGCTGAACTTCATGGCCGTGCGCGCGGCCGAGTCGCTCGTGCACCCGCGCGTGCTGTCCACCACGGGCGGCGCGATGCCCGGCTCGATGCGCCTCACGTTCCTGGTCTGCCTCGCCGGCATGGCGCTGCTGTTCGTGACGCTGTGCAAGTACGAGCTGACCTCCAAGCAGGCGACGTTCGCGCTGCGGTCGCTCAAGCGCCGCATGGCCGGCGACGACGACTGGGTCCCCGTCCGCCGCAGCGCGGCCCCGCAGCTGTGAACCCCGCGCTCCCGCTCGACGACGCCGGCCCGTACGTGGCCGCCGCCTACCTGGTCTTCCTCGCGCTCGTGCTGATCTACGTCGCGATCATGGCCGTCAAGCTCTCGCGCATCAGCCGTGACATCGCCGAGCTGGCGGAGCTCGCGCAGCGCCGAGAGGACGAGCGCGAGCCGCAGCGCGAGGCGGTGCCGCGGTGAGCGAGCTGCTCGCCCTCGGCACCTCGCACAAGACGGCGCCGCTGGCGCTGCGCGAGAAGCTCGCGCTGCTCGACGGCGGCGCGGAGGCGCTGATCCGCGAGCTGACCGGCCACGACAGCATCGCCGAGGCCGTCGCGATCTCCACCTGCAACCGCACCGAGCTCTACCTCGTCGTCTCCGACCCCGTCGAGGCCGAGTCGTACGTGCTGGGCCTGCTCGCGCGCCGCGCGGCGATCCGGCCCACCGAGCTGATGGGCAGCATGTACTCGCTGCGCAACTGCGACGCCGCGCGCCACCTGTACCGCGTGACGAGCGGCCTCGAGTCGATGATCGTGGGCGAGGCCGAGGTCCAGGGCCAGGTCAAGCGCGCGTACGAGCGCGCGCTCGCCACCCGCACGACCGGGCCGATGACGAACAAGCTCTTCCGCGCCGCGCTGGCCACCGGCAAGCGCGTGCGCACGGAGACGGCGATCTCCGCCGGCCGCGCCTCCGTGGCCTCCGTCGCGGTCGATGCCGCCCGCGACGCGCTCGGCGACCTGCGCGAGCGCCACGTCGTGATCATCGGCGCCGGCGAGACCGCCGAGCTGACGGCGCAGGCGCTGCACGACCAGGGCGTGAGCACGATGTTCGTCGCCAACCGCCGGCGCGAGCGGGCGATCGCGCTCGCGCGGCGCTTCGGCGGGGCCTCGGGCTCGTTCGACGCGCTGCCCGGCGAGCTCGAGCGCGCCGACATCGTGATCGCCTCCACCGCGTCGCCGCACACGCTGCTCGGCGCCGAGGAGATCGGCGAGGTGATGGTGGCCCGGCGCGGGCGGCCGCTGCTGCTCGTCGACCTCGCGGTGCCGCGAGACATCGACGCGCAGTGCAACGAGCTGGCCGGCGTGACGGTGCTCGACATGGACGCGCTCCAGGACACGGTCACCCGCCACATGCAGGTGCGCCGGGCCGAGGCGCAGCGCGCCGAGGGCATCGTCGAGGAGGAGATCCAGGGCTTCGCGGGCTGGCTCGGCCAGCTCGAGGTGCTGCCGACCCTGTCCGCTCTGCGCGCGCGTGGCGACGAGGTCGTCGAGCGGCTGCTGGCCGAGAACGCCGGCCGCTGGGAAGGCCTGACCGAGGCCGACCACGAGCGCGTCGAGACGCTGGCCCGCACCGTCGTCAAGCGCCTCCTGCACGAGCCGACGATGCGCGTGAAGGGCCTCGAGGCCGAGCAGCGCCACGCCCGCCTGCAGCTCCTGCGCGAGCTGTTCGGGCTCGAGGAGGCCGACGCGGAGGCGGACGACGCCGCCCCCGCCGAGGTCCGCTCCCTGCGCCCACGTTGACCGCCCTGCGCATCGGCACCCGCGGCAGCCGGCTGGCCCTCGCCCAGGCCCGGGCCGTCGCGAAGGCGATCGAGGGCGAGACCGAGCTCGTCGAGATCACGACGGCCGGCGACGTCGACCGCGCGCGCGGCGACAAGTCGCGCTGGACCGGCGCGCTCGAGGCCGCGCTGCTGGCCGGCGACATCGACCTCGCGGTGCACTCCGCCAAGGACGTGCCGGGCGAGCTGGCCGAGGGCACCGCGATCGTCGCCGCCCCGCGCCGCGCCGACCCGTTCGACGTGCTCGTCGGCGAGGACGACCTCGCCGGGGTGCGCGAGGGCGCCCGCGTCGGCACCAGCGCGCTGCGCCGCAAGGCCCAGCTGCTCGCCGCCCGGCCCGACCTGGAGATCCTCGAGCTGCGCGGCAACGTCGACACGCGGCTGCGCAAGCTCGCGGCGGGCGAGGCCGACGTGATCGTCCTCGCCGCCGCAGGGCTGGCACGGCTCGACCGCATGCGCGAGGCCGGCGGGCGGCTCGACGCCGAGCTGTTCGTGCCGGCCGCCGGCCAGGGCGTGATCGCCGTCCAGGCGAGGGCCGGTACTCCCGCCGCCGATGCCGCCTCCGCCGTGTCCCATGCGGCCACGATGGCGTGCCTGCAGGCGGAACGGGCCGCGATCCGGGCGCTCGGGGCGAGTTGTCACGCTCCCGTGGGAGTTTCGGCGCTGCTCGACGCAGAGACGTTGCACATTCGGGGGTTCGCGGGCCTGCCCGACGGCTCCGAGTGGGTGCTCGACGAGCACGCGGCGCCCGCCGCGCGACCCGAGGACGCCGGCCGCGAGCTCGCGCGGCGGATGCAGCTCGCCGGCGCGGGCGACGTGCTGCGCCGCGCCGAGGAGCTCGCGGCGTGAGCGGCCGCGCGGGCAGCGGCGGCGGCGGGATCGTCCACCTCGTCGGCGCGGGACCCGGCGACCCGGGCCTGCTCACGCTGCGCGCCGTCGAGCTGATCGCGCAGGCCGACGTGATCCTCCACGACCGGCTGATCCCGGCCGAGGCGCTCGCGCACGCGCGCCCGGACGCGGAGCTCGTCTACGTCGGCAAGGAGGGCGCGGGGGCGCAGATCCCCCAGGAGGACACGGACCAGTTCCTGCTCGAGCACGCGCGCGCCGGCCGCCGCGTGGTGCGGCTCAAGGGCGGCGACCCGTTCGTGTTCGGCCGCGGCGGCGAGGAGGCGCTGCTCCTGCGCGAGGCGGGCATCCCGTTCGAGGTCGTGCCGGGCATCACCGCCGGCGTGGCCGCGCCCGCCTACGCGGGCATCCCCGTGACCCAGCGCGAGATCGCCAGCGGCGTCGCGTTCGTCACGGGCCACGAGGACCCGGCCAAGCCGGAGTCCCAGCTCGACTGGCCCGCGCTCGCCGCCTTCCCGGGCACGCTCGTCTTCTACATGGGCGTGCGCGCCCTGCCGCGGATCGCGCAGCAACTCGTCCAGGGCGGCCGCAGCCCCGACGAGCCCGTCGCGGTCGTGGAGCGCGGCACGCTGCCGGGCCAGCGCACGCTGCTCGCCACCCTGGCCGACGTCGCCGAGCGGGCGGCGGAGGAGGGCATCCGCGCGCCGGCGATCACGCTCGTCGGTCCGGTCGCCGCCCTGCGCGAGCAGATCGCCTGGCTGGAGTCGCGGCCGCTGCACGGGCGCACGATCGCCGTCACGCGCGCGCGGGCGCAGGCGAGCGCGCTCGCGAAGCGCCTGCGCGACCTCGGCGCGACGGTGGTGGAGGCGCCGGCGATCCGGATCGAGCCGCTCCCCGCCGCCAAGCCCGACCTGAGCCGCTACGACCTCGTCGCGGTCACCTCCCCCAACGGCGCCGAGCGGCTGCTCTCACTGCTGCGCGACGCGCGCGAGCTGGCCGGGATCACGGTCGCGGCGATCGGCCCCGGGACGGCGCGCGCCCTGCGCGAGCGCGGGGTCGAGCCCGACGTCGTCCCCGAGCGCGCCGTCGCGGAGGGGCTGGTCGAGGCGCTGCGCGACGTGCCGGTCACGCGCGCCCTGATCGCGCGCGCCGCCGAGGGCCGCGACGTCCTGCCGGACGCGCTGCGCGAGCGCGGCGCCGAGGTCGACCTCCTGGCGCTCTACGAGACGGTCGCCGAGCCGCTCGGCGAGGACACGCGAGCGGCCGCGGCGGCGGCCGACTACCTCACGTTCACCTCGGCCTCGTCGGTGCGGTTCTACGTCGCAGGCGTCCGGAGAGCTCCACGGCCCGCGGATCGCCTCGATCGGGCCCGCGACCAGCGCCGCGCTGCGCGAGCACGGCGCCGAGCCGGACCTCGAGGCCGACCCCCACACGCCCGACGGGCTCGTCGAGGCGCTGCTGAGGGACGCAGAACGGCGCGGCGGGCGCTAGACCTCGTCGACGGAGAAGGTGTCGCAGTCGGCGGGCTCGCCGGCCGACTGGCCCGTCTTGAACCACTTCGCCCGCTGGGCCGAGGACCCGTGGGTGAACGAGTCCGGGCGCACCTCGCCCGTCGCGCGGCGCTGGAGGCGGTCGTCGCCGACGGCCTCCGAGGCCTTGATCGCCTCCTCGACGTCGCCCGCGTCGAGCTGGTCGAAGACCGAGTGCGCCCACACGCCCGCGTAGCAGTCGGCCTGCAGCTCGAGCCGGACGGAGAGCGCGTTCGCCTGGTCCGGGTCCGAGCGCTGCAGGCGATGGACCTCGTCGCTGGTGCCGCGCAGGTGCTGCACGTGATGGCCGACCTCGTGCGCGATCACGTACGCCCACGCGAAGTCGCCCGGCGCCCCGAGCTGGCGCTCCATGTCGCCGAAGAAGCTGAGGTCCAGGTACACGCGCTCGTCGGCCGGGCAGTAGAACGGGCCGACCGCCGAGCTCGCGGAGCCGCAGCCCGTCGAGACGGCGTCGCGGTAGAGGTAGAGCTTGGCGTCGCGGTAGCCGCCGCCGAACGTGCGCGACCAGGTGCTCTGGGCCGAGTCGAAGACGTACTCGCTGAAGTCCCGCAGGTCGCGCTCGGGGTCCTGGCCGGCGGGGATCGCGCCGCCGTCCGGCGCCTGCGCGCCGTCGTCGAAGGCCGTCGGCACCGCGAATCCGCTCCCGCCCGAGAGCAGCTGGAAGGCCACGAACACGAGCACGCCGACGAGCCCCAGGCCGCTCGGGATCGCCACCCGGCCGCCCGGCCCGCGGCTTCCGCGGGCGTCGATCGTGTTGCCGCTCGAGCGACCTCGCTTCCAACGCATGTCGTCGAACGTACCCACTCGGCACAATGGCGCACATGCCCAGACCGATCACGTTCCTCTCCGACTACGGCCTGGGCGACGAGTTCGTCGGCGTGGTGCACGCGGTGATCGCCCGGATCGCCCCCGGCGCGCAGGTGATCGACCTCACCCACGGCATCCCGCGCCAGGACGTCGAGACCGGCGCGCGGGTGCTCGCGCGCTCGCTCCCCTACGCGCCGGCCGGCGTGCACCTCGCCGTCGTGGATCCCGAGGTCGGCGCGCGCCGGCGCGCGGTCGCGCTGCTCACGGCGGAGGAGGACCGGATCCTCGTGGGGCCCGACAACGGCCTGCTGGTGCTCGCGGCCGACCGCTTCGGCGGCGTCGCGGAGGCCGTGGAGATCTCCGCCTCGGGCTGGCGGCTGGAGCCCGTCTCGGCGACGTTCCACGGCCGCGACGTGTTCGCGCCGGTCGCCGCGCGGCTGGCCGCTGGGGAGCCGCTCGCGGAGGCCGGGGCGCCGCTCGAGCCCTCCGAGCTCGTCGGACTCGAGCTCAGCCGCGCGCGGGTCGAGGACGGCGGGCTCGTGGCGCGCGTGGTCGAGACGGACGGCTTCGGCAACCTCGCGCTCGACGCGGGACTGCGCGACCTCAAGGGCACGGAGATCCGCCTCGGCGACCCGATCGCCGTGCGGCGCGACACCCGCCGCGCGCCGGGCGTGTTCGCGCGCACGTTCGCGGACGTCGACCGCGGCGGGCTGCTGCTCTACGAGGACGCGGGCGGCGCGCTCGCCGTCGCCATCAACGGCGGCCACGCCGGCCGCCTGCTCGGCGCGCGCACCGGCGACGAGCTGCGCGTGGAGCGGGCGTGAGCCGCCTCGGGCGGCCGCGGCTGCACCTGCGCTCGATCGGCTCGACCAACGCCCGCGCGCGCGAGCTCGCCGAGGCCGGCGCGCCGCACGGGACCGCCGTCACCGCCGGCGAGCAGACCGCCGGGCGCGGCCGCCAGGGCCGCGGCTGGTCGACTCCGCCCGGGAGCGCGCTCGCGGTCTCGCTCGTGATCCGCGACCCCGACCCGCTGCTGTCGCTGCGCGCCGGGCTCGCGGTCGCCGACCTCGCGGGCGCCCCCGCGCGGGTGAAGTGGCCCAACGACGTCCTCGTGGACGGCCGCAAGGTGGCGGGCGTGCTCGTCGAGGGCCGCCCGCAGGAGGGCTGGGCGGTGCTCGGGATCGGCGTCAACGCGGCGCTCGACCTCGCCACGCTGCCGGAGCAGGTGCGCGCGACGGCGGGGACGCTCGGGCTCGACCCGGCGGAGCTGCCGCGGGCGCTCGAGGCGCTGCTCGCCGCGCTCGAGGCGCGGCTGGCGGAGCCGCCGGAGACCACGCTCGCCGCGCTGCGCGAGCGCGACGCGCTCGCCGGCCGGAGCGTCCGCTGGGAGGGCGGTGAGGGGGCGGGCGCCGGGATCGCCGCCGACGGCGCGCTGCTCGTGCGCGGCGCGGACGGCAACGTGCACGTGCTCGCCGCCGGCGAGGTGCACCTGCTCGCGGGCTAGACGGCCGCCGCGCGCCCGCGGTCGAGCGCCTCGACACGCTCCTCGAGCCCGTAGACCGTCAGCACGTCGCCGGGGCACACCGTCCTCGACTCCTCGGGGGCGCCGACGTAGGCGGCGTTCGGGCGGTGGATCCCCAGCACGACGATGCCGGCGTCGCGAAGGGTGAGCTCGCCGAGCTCGCGGCCCGCGATCCAGTCGCTGTCCTCCACCTCGAGCTCCGCGACGGCGTAGCCCTCGCCGAGCTCCAGCAGGCCGGCGTAGTCGCGCACGTCCAGATCGGTCCAGCGCCGCAGCGCGTTGCGGATCGCGCGCGTGAGCACGCGGTCGACCGGGCGGCTCATGGCGAGCGCGCCGAGCACGACGACGCCGGTCACGAGGACGAGCACGCCGCGCAGCCGGTCCTCGCCGCCGGCGAAGGAGATCAGCAGCGTGCCGGTCGTGGTCACCACGCCGGCGTTGCCGAGCAGGATCAGCCACATGATGATCCGGCGCCGCACCGGGTGGCCGACGACGGCCTCCGCCTCACCGGTGGTGAAGCCGACGCCGAAGAACGCGGAGCGCGCCTGGAAGCGCGCGGCCTCGCGCGACATCCCGGTCAGCGTCAGCGCGACCGTCCCGACGCGCGCGACGAGCAGGGAGACGAGCAGGACGACGAGGACGCTGACCGCAGCCATCGTCCTCGCGATACCCGATCCGGCGTCAGCCCATCTTGCGCGGATCGACGAAGAGGTCGTCGATCTGGAAGTCGCCCGTGGCGCTGAAGCGCATGCGGACGGCGACGGTGCCCTTGCGGTCGATCAGCAGGCCGCTCGCGCCGGTGGCCATCGGGGCGAGGGGCGCCCAGTCGGCGGCAGCGGTCGCGTAGCCGAGGTCGGCGACCTGGGCGGGCTTGTCGGCGAGCGCCTCGGCGTGCAGGCGCGCGCCGGTGGCGGAGCGGCCGAAGAAGCGCAAGGTCGGGCGCGCCTCGTCGAGGCACATGGCCGGCGAGATCGCGACGCCGCCGGCGGGGATGGCCAGCGAGAAGCGGCCGAGGCGGCCGCTGGCGGCGAACGGCTCGCTGCCGGAGACGAGCCGGGCGCCGCCGCTGAGCGTCCAGCCGTTGGTGCTCTCGAGCGTCCCGTTCGGGGCGAGCTCGTAGAAGTTGTGGTCGCCCCACGGGGCGAACGGCTGGTCGGTCTTGCCCGCGCAGGTGGCGGCGTTGGCAGGAGCCGCCAGAACGAGGGCGGCGAGCGCTCCGGCGAGAAGGGTTCCCGCCAGGTGGATGGTCCGGGGCGTACGCATGACCACGTCATCGGCAGGGCGGCTGCGGTCCGGTATTGGACGTCCGGCCAGATCGGCTCTCCGGGAAACCAGCGCGAAGGCCGATAACCAGGCGTGGATGGGATCCCTCGACGTCGATCCGCGGCTCGAGACGCTGCTGCGGTCGTCCGCGCGGCGCGCGGCCGAGCCTCTCTCCGCCCGCCACCGGCGCGCGGAGCTCGCGAGCGCGCTCGCGATGGCCGGGGCGATCACCGCGCTCGCCACATGGCTGCCCGCGGGCCGCGAGGACTCCTGGACCGCGTTCGCGCTGCTGCTCGCGCTGCTGACCCTGGCCAGCCGCGTGCGCTTCACCGTCGGCGCGTTCACGGGCGCGCCCACGCAGCCGTTCATCGTCGCCGCCTTCCTGATGCTCCCGCCCGCGGCCGCCGTCGCGATCTGGATCGCCGCCGACATGCTCGTCCGGCTGCCGGACTACCTGCGCCGCCGCACCCACCCGGACCACCTGCTGCTGCACTTCGGAGACGCCTGGCCCGCCCTCGGGCCGGCGCTCGTGATCGGCCTGCTCGCGCCGGGCGAGCCCGCGCTGGGCGCCTGGCCGGTCGTCGCGCTCGCGCTCGCCGCGCAGATCGCGATCGAGACCGTCGCCTTCGAGGCACGGGCCTGGCTGGCCCACGGCATTCCTCCGCGGCTCGGGCTGCGCGAGGCCGCGATCTCCTTCACGATCGACGGCGCGCTCGCGCCGATCGGCCTCGTGGTCGCCGTCGTCGCCTGGGACGAGCCCCTGGCGCTGCTGTCGGTGATGCCGCTCGTCGGCCTGCTCGCCGTGCTGGCGCGCGAGCGCGAGCGCCGGCTGGAGCACGTCGTCGCCCTCTCCGACGCCTACCGCGGCACCGCCCTGCTGATGGGCGAGATGCTCGAGTCCGAGGACCCCTACACCGGCGGCGAGCACACCTGGGGCGTGGTCTCGCTCGTGCTGCGCGTCGGTGACGAGCTGCGGCTCGACGCGCGCGAGCGCCGGCACCTCGAGTTCACCGCGCTGCTGCACGACGTCGGCAAGCTGCGCACCCCGTCGGAGATCCTCAACAAGCCCGGCCCGCTCACCGACGAGGAGTGGGCGATCGTGCGCCGCCACCCGGTCGACGGGCAGCGGATGCTCGAGCGCATCGGCGGCATGCTCGCCGAGGTCGGCGAGAGCGTCCGCGCTCATCACGAGCGCTGGGACGGCGGCGGCTACCCCGACGGCATCGCCGGCGAGGCGATCCCGCTCGCCGCTCGCATCGTGTGCGTCTGCGACGCCTTCAACGCGATGACGACCAACCGCTCCTACCGCCCGTCGATGCCGGTGGCGGACGCACTGGCGGAGCTGCGCGCCTGCTCGGGCACGCAGTTCGACCCCGTCATCGTCGACGCGATCGAGCGGGTGCGGCCCGGGCGCGCGGACGCCGGCAAGGCCCGCGGCGTCCTGGCCAGGCTCTCGAGCGCCTAGAGCCGGTCAGGCGGCTTCGTCGCCCGCGGCGCCCTCGACGGCGGCGCGGACGCGCTCCGTCGCGGCCTCGAGCGGGCTCGGCGCGGCGGCGGGCTTCTTGCGCGCGCGGGTGGCGCGCTTCGGCTTCGCGGGCGACTCGCCGGCCTCGAGCGCGGCGGCGGTCTCCGCGACCTTCTCGACCTGGGGCTTGCGAGCGCGCGAGCGGGCGGGCTTGGCGGACGCCTTCTCGGCGGGCGCTTCAGCGGCGGCGGGCTTGCGAGCGCGCGAGCGCTTCGGCTTGGCGGGCGCCTCCTCCGGCTCAGCGGACGCCTCCGGCGCCGGCGTCTCCGCGGCGGGCTTGCGCGCCCGCGAGCGCGGGGCGCGCTTGGGCTTCTCCTCGGCCGCCGCTTCGGCGGGTGCCTCGGCCTCGGCGGCCACGGCCTTCTTGCGCGGGGCGCGCTTGCGCTTGGGCTTCTCCTCGGCCTCGCCCTCCGGCGCGGCCGCGGGCTCGGGCGCGGGCGCGGCGTCGCCGGGATCGGCGTCGACGGCCCTGCGGGTGCGGGAGCGGCCGCGGCGGGTCTTCGGCCTGGCCTCGGGCTTGGCGGTATCGCCCTCGGGAGCGCCGCCGTCCTCGCCCGCGACGAGCGCGTCCTCGGCGGCGGCGGCCGTCGCGACCGCGTCGACCTGGCTCTCCCCGGCGCCCTTCTTGCGGCGGCGGCGCGAGGAGCGCTTGCCCTTGCCCTTCGGGAAGTTGCGCAGCAGCTCGCGGGCGAGCGCGGCCGGCTTGCGCGACATCCGCGTGCGGGCGCCGTTGATGACCTCGCCCGCCTCGGCGGTGTGCGGCAGCGCGGCGGCGAGCAGCGCGGCGCTCAGCCGCCGGTCCTGCTGGCGCGCGGCGTGCACGAGCCGGCGGGCGTTGCGAGCGTGCGCGCCGCCGCTGGAGTTCACGAGCAGCCCGAGCAGCCGCTTGGTCTCCGGCCAGCGCTGGACGGCGTACTCCTCGTGCACCTCGCGCGTGAGGTTGGCGCAGCGCCAGATCCAGTTGTTGGCCTGGTCGCGGCGGCCGATCTTCTTCTCGGCCAGCGCCTGAAGGACGACCTTGACGCCCTCGCGCTTGTCGTCGCGCGGCCAGCCCTCGACGAAGTCCAGCGCGCGGTCGAACGCCTCGGCGTCCTTGCTCGCCGAGATCTCCTGCAGCGCGCGCAGGCGCAGCTGCGGGTTCTTGTTGCGCTCGACGGCCGTGAGCAGGAACGTGCGCTTGAGCTCGCCGCCCTGGTCGAAGTGCAGCATCGCGCGCGCCCGGCGCCAGCCCGCGGGCGCCACCCGGGCGCCGGCGAGCGCGGCCCACTGGACCTGCTCGCCGTAGTCGAGGTGCTCGACGGCGATCCGCCACAGCTCGCGCTCGAAGACCTCGATCCGCCGGTTCTCGTCGGCGGTGACGGGGAGCACGCGGCGCTCGACGCGCAGGCGGCGGCCGCGGCCGCGGCGCACCGGCCCGACGACGATCGCGCCGCCGCGGTAGACGTCGCGGTCCAGCAGCGAGTGCAGCGTCACGACGGGGTCGTCGTGCTTGGTCGCCGGGTGGACGAAGTCGACGACGATGCCCGCCTCCTTGCCCGGATGGCGGCGCGTCACGCGGCCGACGCGCTGCTGGTAGATGCGCTTGGAGGCGGTCGGCGCGAGGTGCATGCAGACCGTCGCGCGCGGTGAGTTCCAGCCCTCGGCGAGCAGCTGCGCGTTGACCAGCACGTCGACGTCGCCGCGCTCGTAGCGGGCGAGGATCTCGGCCAGCTCGCGCTTGGGCGTCTCGCCCGACACGGCCTGCGCCTTCATCCCGAGCTCGCGGAACGCCTCCGCGACGTTGTAGGCGTGGCGCACGCCGGCGGCGTAGACGACGCCTGGGACCCCGTTGAAGCGCGTCTTGTAGAGGTCGGCGATCGCGAGGTTGAAGGGCAGCTGGTCCAGCAGCTCGGCCAGCATCTCCTGGTCGAACTCCGTGTCCACCTCGCCGCGGCGCAGCGGCACCTTGGCGATCGTGCGCACGCCCGGGCCCGGCGGGATCCGCACGCAGCGCAGCGGCGCGATCACGCCGCGCCGCGCGGCCTGCGCGAGGTCGAAGCGCGAGGTCTGGGTCGGGAAGAGGTCGGTGACGTGGCGCGCGATCAGCGCGCCCGTCGCGGTCATGCCGACGAAGACCGGGCCGTCCCAAGAGCGGATCGAGGCGGAGGTCTTCTCGCCCAGCGCCGTGTGCGCCTCGTCGCAGATCACGATCGAGTAGGCGTCGGAGATCTTGCCCGCGTTGCGGACGAACCACTGGTAGGTCTCGACTGTGACCGGGCCGTTGCCGGGGTCCTTGTCGCCGAGCAGCGCCGGCGCGATCCGGTTCGCGTAGCCGCGGTCGCGCAGCTCGCCGTGGAACTGGTCGACCAGGTTGCGGCGGTGGGTCAGGATCAGGACTCCGCCGGTCCGCGACGCCTCGACGAAGCCGAGCGCGGCGACCGTCTTGCCCGCGCCGGTGGCGTGCTCGAACCAGAAGCGCTTGGCCGCGTTGGGGTCCTCGGGCTGCTCGTCGAGCTGGGCGGCGTCGTCGTCGGAGTCGGGGCTCCAGTCGAGCGGCTCCTCCGGCTCGTCCTCGTCCGCGTCCTCGTCGTCCTCCTCGCCTGGGATGCCGACGGGCGCGAGCGCGATCACGTCCTCGGCGGAGACGGCGCCGTTCCCGTTGCCGTTGCGCTGCGCCTCGGCGAGCAGGGCGGTCAACGTGCCCGACAGGGCGTCGACCTGGTGGGCGCTCAGCACGGTGCCGTCGACCAGCCGCGGCTCCTCCTCGCTGAGCAGCCGCTCGAGGCCGAGCAGGAGGGAGAACTTGCGCCGCCATGCCACCGACGGCACGGCGACGCCCTGGTCGAGCTCGGCGATCGCGGCGTCGAAGGCGACGCGGCGCGGGCTGCCCGGCGCGAGCGCGGTCGCGACGTCCTCGCCCTCGGTGAGGAAGGGCTCGCGCGTGAACTTCGCGGCCCGTTCGAGGTCCGCGGAAGTGGGTGCGTGAGTGGCGGGATCGGCCACTGGCGTGGTTTCAGCCAAGAAAAGGCGAAGACGTTCGGGAAAGAGACGGACCGGCGCGCTCAGGTGCGCCGACCGGTGAAACCCTCGCGGGCTCGACGTCGAGCCGGGTGTCGCAGCGGCTGCGCCCCCTCGAATGTGCCGCCCGCGAGTGACTCCCATTAAAGCAGCCGTGCCGGAGGGCGGCGCCGGTGTGCGACCCTGATCGGCGATGAAACGGGCCTTGATGCTGCTCGGCGCCGTCGCCCTCGTGGCCGTCCTTGTCATCGGCCTGACGCAGGCAGGAGGGGACGGGACCGCACCCCGGGAGGACGCGAAGTTCGACCTTGCGCAGGCGCAGCGCGAGCTCGCCGGGGCGCCCGCGCCGCTGGCGGCGCTGCACGATCAGGCCAACGAGATCCTGGCCGGCACCCCGGAGGACTTCGAGGCGCGCCTGCGCGAGCTGCGCGGCCACCCCGTCGTGATCAACAAGTGGGCCTCCTGGTGCGGGCCCTGCCGCGCGGAGCTGCCGATCCTGCAGGAGCTCTCCACGAGCCGCGGCAAGGAGATCGCCTTCGTGGGCGTCAACGCCAGGGACAAGCGGCCGACGGCGGAGCGCTTCGCCGCGCGCTTCCCCGTGCCCTATCCGTCCTACGAGGACCCCGACGAGAAGATCGCGCGCGCGCTGAAGGCCCCGTCCAACTTCCCCGTGACGCTGTTCGTCGACGGCGACGGCAAGACCGTCTTCACCCATCAGGGCGGCTACCGAACCGCGGCCGACCTGCAAGCCGACATCGACCGGTACTTACGTGGAGCCTGAGGTCAGGGTCGACCCGCTGACCGGCCTGAAGGCGATCGTGGCCGGCGACCGCGCCGCGCGGCCCGGTGGCGGCTTCGAGGTCACCGAGCCCGAGCCGATCGACCCCGAGGGCGATCCGTTCCTCCCGGGCCACGAGGACCGCACGCCGCCCGAGGTCCACGCCGTGCGGCCGGACGGCGGCGCGCCCGACTCGCCCGGGTGGACGGTCCGGGCCGTCCCGAACCTCTACCCCGCGCTGGTCGCCGGGGCGCCCGCCCCGGAGCCCGAGGCGAGCCCCGACCTGTTCGCCGCGCAGCCCGCCGAGGGCGCACACGAGGTGATCGTCAACGCGCCCGAACCCGTCGTGGCGCTCTCGGACCTCGCCCCGGAGCAGCTCGCCGCGGCGATGGAGACGTGGCGCGCGCGCATGCGCGCGCACGCGGGCGCCGCCTGCCGCCACCTGATCGTCAACGAGCGCCCCGAGGCCGGCGCCTCGCTGCCGCACACGCACGCCCAGCTCTTCGCGCTCGGCTTCGTGCCCGCCGCGATCGCCCGCGAGCGCGAGCGCTTCAGCGCCTACGCCGTGCGCACGATGGGCTCCAACCTGCTCGGCGACCTCGTGCAGGAGGAGGTCCGCCGCCGCGCGCGGATCGTCGCGATCGACGACGAGGCGGTGCTGATGGCGCCGTGGGCGTCGCAGGTCCCGTTCCAGCTGATGCTCGCCCCGCGCCGGACGGCCGCGCGCTTCGAGGACGACGGCCCGCTCGGCGCCTCGCTGCTGCACGACGCGCTCACGCGCCTGCGCCGGCTGTTCGGCGCACCGCCGCCGCTGAACCTGTGGGTGCGCACCGCCCCGCAGGGGGCCGAGCAGTTCTGCTGGCGGATCGACGTGCTGCCGCGGCTCGGCCACCGGGCCGGGCTCGAGCTCGGCGCCGGGGTCGCGTTGTGCACGGTCGCGCCCGAGGACGCGGCCTTGCAGCTGAAAGAAGCATGACCACGCATTCATGGCGCGGTGGCATGCGCCGATAGAAGGAGCAATGCCCTCGGAGCCGAGCTTGGGCCGTTATCGCTGGCGGCGAGTGATCGCCGCCTGCGGCGTGCTGACCTCGCTGGTCGCGCTCGGCGCGATCGGCCACGACGGCCAGCCCGGCCTGGTCTCCCTCTGGCTGCTGTGCGCCGGCCTCGGGCTCGCCGCGCTCAGCCTCCACGCGATCCGCAAGGAGCGCCGCGCCTCCGAGCTGCTCGCGCGCCGCCAGCAGGAGCGCGACCAGGCCAACTCCCGCCGCCTCGCCGCCGAGGCGCGCTCGAACGAGCTGGCCGAGACCTCGCCCGACATCGTCATCGTGCACGGACCCGACGGGCGCATGGTGTCGATCTCGCAGGCCTCCCGCGCCGTGCTCGGCTACGACCCCGAGGAGCTGGTCGGCCGCGTCGGCGACGACTTCGTGCTCGTCGAGGACCTGCCCGTGATCCTCGCGATGCGCAACCGCGCCCGCGAGGTCGACGACGTCAGCGCCACCTTCCGGCTCGTGCACCGCGACGGCCGCCCGATCTGGGTCGAGGCCAAGCTGCACATCGTCCGAGACGCCGCCGGCCGGGTCGCCGAGACGCACGCGATCGTCCGCGACGTCCACGAGCGCGTCGAGGCCCAGCGCGCGCTGGCCGAGGCCGAGGAGCGCTTCCGCACCGCCTTCGAGGAGGGCGCGGCCGGGATGGCGATCGTCAGCCCCGACGGGCGGCTGCTGCGCGTCAACCGCGCGCTGTGCGCGATCACCGGCCACCAGCCCGCCGAGCTCGAGGGCCGCACCATGCTCTCCCTGCTGCACCCCGACGACCGTCCGCAGCACGACGAGGAGAGCGACCGCATGCTCTCCGGCCAGATCGCGACCGCGCGCGGCGAGCGCCGCTACCTGCACGACGACGGCCGCGTCGTCTGGGTGTCCGTGTCGACCACGCTCGTGCGCGACGCCGGCGGCTCGCCGCTGCACTTCCTCACCCAGGCCCAGGACGTCACGGAGCGCCGCCGCTACGAGGCCGAGCTGCGCCACATGGCCGACCACGACGCGCTCACCGGGCTGCTCAACCGGCGCTCGTTCGAGCGCGAGCTCGAGCGCCACGTCGACCACGTCGCCCGCTACGGCCCGCGCGGGGCGGCGCTGCTGATCGACGTCGACCTGTTCAAGAACGTCAACGACACGCTCGGCCACAGCGCCGGCGACCAGCTCATCGGCAAGGTCGCGGACGCGCTGCGCGAGCGGCTGCGCGACGGCGAGGTGATCGCCCGCCTCGGCGGCGACGAGTTCGCCGTGCTCGTGCCCGACGGCGGGCCCGACGACGCGGAGGCGATCGCCGGCGACCTGCTCGAGGCGATCCGCTCAGTGCGGATCTCCAGCCACTCCGGCCGCCTGCGCAACGTCAGCGCCTCGATCGGCGTCGCGCCGTTCGACTCGCGCCGCCTGACCGGCGAGGACGTGCTCGTCAACGCCGACCTCGCCATGTACGAGGCCAAGGAGTCCGGCCGCGACCGCGTCGCCTGCCACGCCGGCAAGGACACGCCGAACCGGCTCGCCTCGCGCCTGTCGTGGACCGACGTGATCCGCGACGCGCTCGACGAGGAGCGGCTCGTGCTGCAGGCGCAGCCGATCATGGACCTCGCCTCGGGCGAGATCCACCAGTACGAGATGCTGCTGCGGATGCGCGACCCGCTCGGCGAGCTGATCTCGCCGGCCGCGTTCCTGCCCGTCGCCGAGCGCTACGACCTGATCGGCGCGATCGACAAGTGGGTCGTGCGCCAGGCGATCCGGATGCTCGGCGAGGAGCTCACGCGCAAGAACCGGCTCGTCTTCGAGGTCAACATCTCCGGCCGCTCGACCGGCGACCCGGAGCTGCTGGAGCTGATCGAGCGCGAGCTCGAGCTCAACAGCGTCGCCCCCGAGCAGGTCATCTTCGAGATCACGGAGACGACCGCCGTCGGCAACATCCCGCGCGCGCAAGAGTTCGCCGCGCACCTCAACCAGCTCGGCTGCCGCTTCGCGCTCGACGACTTCGGGGCCGCGTTCGCGAGCTTCTACTACCTCAAGCACCTGCCGTTCGACTACCTCAAGATCGACGGCGAGTTCGTGCGCACCTGCCTCGACGACCGCACGGACCAGCTCGTGATCCAGGCCGTGGTCGACATCGCGCGCGGCCTCGGCAAGCGCACGGTGGCCGAGATGGTCGGCGACCAGCCGACGCTCGACCTGCTCGCCGGCCTCGGCGTCGACCACGCGCAGGGCTACCACATCGGCAGGCCCGCGCCGCTGGCGAAGTGGCTCGTGGAGGAGAAGCGCAAGCGCGAGCGGGCCGCCAAGGGCCTGAAGGTCGTTTCCCGCGCAACCTCCTAGTCTGGAGGGCCGTGCTGTGGGTCGTCCTCACGATCGCCGTCTCGCTCGCCCTCGGCGTAGCCGCTGAGCGCCGCCATCGCGAGCGCGCGTCCGTGCTCGCCCGCACGATGCTCAAGGTCCTGCTGTACGGGTTCACGCCGCCCGTCGCGTTCCTGAACATCGTCGGCCTCGAGATCACCGGCGACGTCGGCGGCGGGATCCTGATCGGCTGGGTCGCGCTGATCGGGGCGGGCGTGCTCGCGTGGGCCCTCGGCCGCCACGTGCTCGGCCTGCAGCCGCCGTCGAACGGCGTGCTCGTCAACATCAGCCTGCAGGGCAACACGAACTACCTCGGTCTGCCGCTGTGCGCCGCGGTGCTGGGGACGGAGCACCTCCCGGAGGCGATCGCCTACGACTCGTTCGTGCAGGCGCCGGTGTTCCTGCTCGGCGTCTTCGGCGTCGCCGCCGCGATGGGCACGAAGGCGGGCGGCTCGGCCGGCGAGCGCGTGCGGGCGTTCGTGTTCAAGAACCCGGTGCTGCTCGCCGTGATCGCGGGGCTGCTCGCGCCCGCGTCGTTCGCCCCCGCCGCGCTCGTCGGCGTCTCGCACGTGATCGTGTTCGCCGCCCTGCCGTGGGGCTTCTTCTGCGCCGGGATCATCCTCGCCGAGCACCTCGAGCGCGGCCGGGTCGTGCGGCCCGCGATCAGCGCGCCGATCGGCGCCGCGGTCCTGATGCGGCTCGTGCTCGCGCCGCTGCTGCTGCTCCTGCTCGCCGCTCCCTTCATCGACCTGCCGCCCGCCTACCTGCTGGCCGCCGCGACTCCGGCCGGGCTCAACGGCCTCACCGTCGCGCACGCCTACGGCCTGGACCTGCGCTATGCCGCGTCGTCGCTGGCGTGGACGACGGGCATCGGCGTGGCCGGGATGTCGGCGCTGGCGCTGGCCCTGTGAGGGCGCTCGTCCAGCGCGTCGCACGCGCCTCGGTGACCGTCGGCGGCGAGCGCGTGACCGAGATCGGGCCGGGCCTGCTGGTGCTGCTGGGCGTCACCCACGACGACCAGCCCGAGCATGCGGACCGGCTGGCCGAGAAGGTCCGCGCGCTGCGCATCTTCGAGGATGCCGACGGCCGCATGAACGAGCCGCTCGGGGAGCGCGAGATCCTCTGCGTCTCGCAGTTCACGCTCTACGGCGATGCGCGCAAGGGCAACCGGCCCGCGTTCGTGGCCGCGGCCCGACCGGAGGTGGCCGAGCCGCTCTACGAGCGCTTCTGCGAGCGCGCCGGGGCCCGCCGCGGCGTCTTCGGCGCGCACATGGACGTCGAGCTCGTCAACGACGGCCCCGTCACATTGCTGCTAGAGGTTCATTGATGCCGCCGGAAGACCGATTCGTGTGCCGCTTCGCCGCCGAGCCGCCGCAGGGCCCCCTGCCCTACGGCCGCTGGGCCGAGACCCTCCAGGCCGAGTTCCTCGCCGCCTGCCTGAAGATCGACTCCGAGGGGGAGGACCTCGGCGAGGCCGGGGAGCTGACCTACTACCCCGATCGCACCTGGGCGGGCCGCACCTACGTGCCCGTGTCCACGCGCTCGAGCACGGGCTTCGAGCTGTACGGCTACGTCTCCTTCACGCCGGGCGACGAGCACGACGAGCCGTCGGACTTCTACGGCTGGGCCGACTTCACCGACGTCACCGCGGACGATCACCCGGAGTGGCGGATGGACCTCACCGAGGAGGTCGTCGGCGGCTGGCGCGGCGAGCAGGGCAAGGTGGCCGCGATGACGCTCGTGTGGGGGCGCCCGCTGATCGACGGCGGCGCGCACGTGACGGCCGAGCTGGCACGGCTGACGGTCGACCAGTGCGAGGTCGCGGAGGAGCGCTTCACGCTGCTCGCCCCGGACGCCTATCGCGAGGACTACCTCGAGGTCGCCCTCTACGACCGCAAGGGCAACCAGCTCGCCCGCGAGTCGCTCTACGAGGACGACGGCGAAGACGGCTGAGGCGGCTCCGGGGCTCGGGGCGCTCGTCGTGGTGGCGGCTAACGGGGCGTCCCGTTCCCGTTCCCGTTCCGCGACCCGGTGATGACGTCGATCATCCCGTACTCGAGCGCCTCCTCCGGGGTGAAGAAGCGGTCGCGCTCGAGCGCGTCGGAGATCTCCTCGACCGGGCGGCCGGTGTGCTCGGAGTAGATCTCCTCCATCCGGCGGCGCAGCGCGAGCGACTCCTTCGCGTGGATCTGGATGTCGGTCGCCTGGCCCTGGAAGCCGCCGTGCGGCTGGTGGATCAGGATGCGGCTGTTGGGCAGGGCGGAGCGCTTGCCCTTGGCGCCGCCGGCGAGCAGCAGCGAGCCCATCGACATCGCGATGCCGCACACCGTCGTGGCGACGTCGGGCTTGATGAAGCGCATCGTGTCGTAGATCGCCAGGCCGGAGTACACGACCCCGCCCGGAGAGTTGATGTAGAGCTGGATGTCCTTCTCGGGATCCTCGGCCTCGAGGTGCAGCAGCTGCGCCACGACGAGGTTGGCGATGTCGTCGTCGATCGCCGTGCCGACGAAGACGACGCGCTCGCGCAGCAGCCGCGAGTAGATGTCGAACGACCGCTCACCGCGGGAGTCCTGCTGAACGACGACGGGGACCAGGGGCATGTGCAACCTCCAAGTTGCGCGTTTCTCCGGATGGTAGCCTATGTGCAACCCACTGGTTGCAGGAGGTCGCCGTGCCGGTCGTGAATCGAGAGGTCGTGCTCCCCGTCCCGCGCGAGCGCGCGTGGGAGCTCGTGACGGAGCCCGAGGAGATGGAGACCTGGCTCGCGGAGGAGGTCGACTTCGAGCCGGAAGAGGGCGCCCCGCTGCGGATCGACGAGCGCGAGGGCGTGGTCGAGCACGTCACCGACGAGGAGCGCATCGTGTTCACCTGGGGCGACTCGATGGTCGAGTGGGTGCTCGAGGACCATCCGGCCGGCACCCGCTTCGTCGTCACGGAGCACCGGTTCGTGGACGACGGCGCCGTGTGGGGGCCGACGATGTCGGCGCTCGCCTCCGTCGCCGCACTGTGCCGGGCATAGATGACAACATCGGGGCGGTGTTCGCCGCCCTCGCCGACCCGACCCGCCGCCTCCTCGTGCGCTCGCTCTCGCGGCAGCCGGACCTGACGGCGTCGCGGCTGGCCGGCGAGCTGCCGATGACGCGCCAGGCCGTGACCAAGCACCTCGTCGCGCTCGACCGCGCCGGGCTGGTGAGCGGCCGCCGCGAGGGCCGCGAGACCCGCTACACGCTCACGCCGGCGCCGCTGGCCGACGCCATGCGCTGGATGGACGACGTCGGCGCGGAGTGGGACGCGCGCCTGGCGAAGCTGGCGGAGCGGCGCTGAGCCGTGGCCCGCGCCGCTCTCGTGACCGGCGCCGCAGGCGGGATCGGCCGCGCCGTCGCGGAACGGCTGATCGCCGACGGGCTCGACGTCCTCTCGGTCGACCTCGAGGCCGACGGCCTTCCCGGGACGGGGTTCGCCGCCGACCTGACGACGCGCGAGGGCAACCGCGCCGCCGTCGACGCCGCGCTCGAGGCGTTCGGCCGGCTCGACGTCGTCGTGCCCAACGCGGGCGTCCAGCACGTCGCCCCGGTCAAGGAGTTCCCCGAGGACAAGTGGGAGCTGCTGATCTCGCTGATGCTCACGAGCCCGTTCCTGCTGGCGCGCTACTCCTGGGAGGCGCTCGAGCGCGGCGAGCAGGCGCGCTACATCGCGATCGCCTCCGCCCACGCGCTGGCCGCCTCGCCCTACAAGTCCGCCTACGTCTCGGCCAAGCACGGCGTGCTCGGACTGGTGCGCACGCTCGCGCTCGAGGGCGCAGAGGCGGGGATCTCCGCCACCGCCGTCTGCCCGGGCTACGTCCGCACCCCGCTCGTCGAGGGCCAGATCCCCGACCAGGCGAAGGCCCACGGCATCTCCGAGGAAGAGGCGCTCGAGGAGGTCATCCTCGCCCCGCACGCCATCAAGCGGCTGATCGAGCCCGACGAGGTCGCGGGCGTCGTCGCGTTCCTCGCCAGCGAGGCCGGCGCGTCGTTCACGGGCGTGCCCGTGACGATGGACCAGGGCTGGACCGCCCGCTGACGTCCGCTTGCGCACCTCCCCCGGCCCCGTAGCCGCAAGTAACGCCCGGGCGCAGCGTTGGCGCCCCCGTGACCAATCGCCTGCTCTCACTCACGTTCCTGATCGCCGCCCTCGCCCTCCCGGCGAGCGCGCACGCCGCGCCGAAGCTGCTGCTCGACGCCGCCACGGTGCTCGACGCGCCGCTCTCCGCGAACGCCGGCGAGGACGCCGGCGCCTGCCATCGCGCATACCGCCCGGACGCGGCCGGCGTCGCGACACGTGACGTGCAGCTCTCCGGCCCCGGCTCGCTCGAGGTGCGCCTGGCCGGCGACGACGGCGACTGGGACGTGGCGGTGTTCGACGCGGCCGGCTCCGTGCTGGCGGCCGACGCCTCGCCCGACGCGCAGGAGGTGGCGAGCGGGTTCGCGCTGAAGGGCGGGACCGTGCACGTGCAGGCGTGCCGCCGCTCCGGCGACGCGACGTCCGTGCCCGCGACGCTCGAGCACTCCGCGATCGCGCCCGGCGCCGCCGAGGCGGCGAAGCAGAGCAGGCCGCAGCTCGCCGACGTGATCACGCCGACGGCCGAGCAGAAGCAGCGGCTCGCCGACCTCGGTCTCGACATGACCGAGCACGGCGGCGAGGAGAGCCTCGGCGTCGTCCTGCACGGCCCCGAGGACGAGGCCGCCCTGCGCAAGGCCGGGCTGCGCTGGACCGTCGAGGTCGAGGACCTGGTCGCGCAGGACCGCGCCGCCCGCACGAGCGAGCGCGGCGCCGCCGCCGCGACGCCGGGCGCGCGCGCCTCGGCGCTGCCGAGCGGCCGCGAGCGCTACCGGACGCTGGCCGACTACAACGCCGAGCTCAAGGACCTCGCCGCCAAGAACCCGAACCTCGTGAAGCTGTTCACGATGCCCGAGAAGACCTACGGCGGCAAGGACGTGCTGGGCATCGAGATCGCCGAGAACGTCACCCTCAACGACGGCAAGCCCGCCTTCTTCAACATGGGCGTCCACCACGCCCGCGAGTGGCCGGCCGGCGAGCTCACGATGGAGTGGGCGATCGAGCTGATCAACGGCTACAAGAAGGGCGACGCTCGCGCGACGAACGTCGTCAAGAACTCGCGCAACATCGTCGTGCCGATCGTCAACGCCGACGGCTTCGAGGCCTCGCGCAACGCCGGCGAGATCGCGGGCCAGGGCGGCGGCCGCGACGAGACCGTCGACGACACCGCCTACCTCGTCGCGGGCGCGACGACCGGCGGCGAGTACCGGCGCAAGAACTGCCGCCTGCCCGACGACTCCGCGGCCGGCAACTGCACCACCTCGGTCGGCCTCGCCGAGAACGGCGTGGACCCGAACCGCAACTACGGCGGCCTCTGGGGCGGCCCGGGCGCCGACACCAACCCGCTCACCCAGAGCTACCGCGGCCCCGGCCCGTTCTCCGAGCCCGAGTCGCGCAACGTCAAGGCCATCGTCTCGCGCCACCAGGTGATGACGCTGATCACCAACCACACCACGGCCGGCCTCGTCCTGCGCGCGCCCGGCCTGGCGATGCTCGGCGACCCCGTCGACGAGAACCGCGGCTACAAGGCGCTCGGCGACGCGATGGCCAAGGAGAACGGCTACTTCTCCCAGAAGTCCTTCGAGCTCTACGACACGACGGGCACGACGGAGGACTGGAGCTACAACGCCACGGGCGGCTTCGGCTTCACGTTCGAGCTCTACTGCGGCGCCCCCAACTACGAGACGGGCGACTGCGACGACCCGGCCTTCCACCCGCGCTACCAGCGCGTCGTGGAGGAGTGGGACGGCACCAACCCGATGGCCGACCACACCAACGACCCGGGCCCGAACAAGGGCTACGACGGCAAGGGCAACCGCGAGGCGTACTACATCGCCGCCGAGAGCGCGATCAACGCGCAGCGCCACAGCGTGCTCGAGGCCAGCGTCCCGCCCGGCACCCGCCTGCGGCTCAAGAAGGACTTCAAGACCCAGACCTTCCCGCAGCCGCAGCCCGACGGCACCCAGAAGCCGCTCGAGACCGACGACCACCTCGAGACGGTCTACGACGTCGGCCAGACCGGCAAGGTCCGCTGGCACGTCAACCCCTCCACGCGGCCGATCGTCGCCAAGGAGACCGGCAAGGCCAACGCCGGCCCGCCGAGCCCGCCCGAGACGCGCAACGGCGGCCCGGCCGGCGCGACGGACGACCCGCAGAACGACGGCGCGGCGCCGGGCGGCGACGCGAACGCCAACAACCCGCTCAACTACAACGACCATCCGATCACCGTCCCGTCCGGCGGCGACAACGAGACGATGCAGGTGAAGGTCGCCTGGGCGACGCCGACGAGCGACTACGACGTCAAGCTCTTCGAGGACACCAACGGCGACGGCCGCTCGCAGGACTCGGAGCCCGTCGTCGGCACGAGCCAGAACGGCGCGACCAGCGAGGAGACGGTCTCCGCCTCGCGCCCGGGCCTGGCGGCCGGCAAGAAGTACGTGCTGCGGGTGAACAACTTCGCCGCGGTGGAGCCCTACACGGTGACGATCACCTACGTCGCGCCGCAGCCGCTGAAGCCGGCGCAGATCGAGAGCTACACGCTGACCTGCGAGCGCGGCAGCCAGGTGTTCGACACCCAGCAGGTCGTCGTCGAGCGCGGCCAGGTCAAGCAGCTCGACCTGCGGGCGTGCGCGGCCGCGATCCGGCGGGCGTGCGCGGCCAACACGATCGGCCTGCGCTCGGTCAAGGCGACCCGCAAGGGCGCCGGCGTGCGCTTCGGCTTCAAGCGCTTCGCGCGCCGGCCGGTGCAGATCGACGTCTTCCAGGTCTCGCGCGGCGGCCGCGTGATCGACGAGCGGCTCGTCAAGCGCTTCAAGGCCCGCTCGAAGGCGGTCACCTGGAACGGGCGCGGCGCGCGCGGCGACGGCCTGTACTTCGCCCGCTACCGGATGAAGACCCGCAACGGCAAGGGGACGGAGGTCCGGCGCGTCACGCTGCTGCGCCGCAACGGCCGCTTCTCGCGCCGCCCGGACTTCTACCGGCGCGCGACCTGCGACCTGCTGCCGAGCTACAAGCTCGAGCGGGCCGCGTTCGGCGGCAGCACCCGCACGCCGCTGCGGATCGCCTACCGCGTCGCCACGCGGGCGCGCGCGCAGGTGACCGTGCTGCGCGGCAAGAAGGTGGTCAAGCGCTACAAGGCCCGCACGGTGGCCGCGAAGCGCACGCACCGCCTGAAGCTGCCGGCCCGCAAGCTCGCCAAGCGCGGGGACTACCGCGTCCGCATCGTGGTCGGCCGCGGCGCCGGCCGCGTCACCTCGACGCTGGTCAGCCGCAAGCTCTAGGACGGCTCGCGCCGCGGCGGCGTGAGCCGTCGCGGCGCCGGTGAGCGGCTAGCCCTGCGGGCGCTTGCCGCGGAACGTCGGGACCCGCTCGGCGACCTCGGCGTCCGTGAGCGGGAAGTGGCAGGCGGCGACGTTGCCGCCCTCCTTGACCTCCAGCGGCGGGTCGTCGGTGCGGCAGATCTCCTGCGCCTTCCAGCAGCGGGTGTGGAAGCGGCACGCCTGCGGCGGGTTGGTCGGCGACGGGACGTCGCCGGCCAGCACCTGGCGCTTCTTCTCCGCCGCCAGCCGCGGGTCGGCGACCGGCACGGCGGACATCAGCGCGCCCGTGTAGGGCATGCGCGGGTGCGCGTAGAGCTCGTCGGAGCTCGCCATCTCCACGATCCGGCCCAGGTACATCACGGCCACGCGGTCGCACATGTGCCGCACGACCGAGAGGTCGTGCGCGATGAAGACGAGCGTGATGCCGAGGTCGCGCTGGAGCTGGCGCAGCAGGTTGAGGATCTGCGCCTGGATCGAGACGTCGAGCGCGGACACGGGCTCGTCGGCGATGATCAGCTTCGGCTTGAGCGCGAGCGCGCGCGCGACGCCGATGCGCTGCCGCTGGCCGCCGGAGAACTCGTGCGGGTAGCGGTTGTAGTGCTCGGGGTTGAGCCCGACGGTGTCCATCAGCTCCTGGACCGTCTTCTTGCGCTCGCCCTCGCCCGTGTGCATGTTCTGGATCGAGAACGGCTCGCCGATGATCGTGCCGACCGTCTTGCGCGGGTTCAGCGAGGAGTACGGGTCCTGGAAGATCATCTGCATGTCCTGGCGCAGCGTCTTCAGCGGCTCGCCCTTGAGGTCCGCGATCTCCTGGCCCTCGAAGCGGATCGAGCCCGACGTCGGGTCCATCAGGCGCAGCAGCAGCCGCGCGGTCGTCGACTTGCCGCAGCCCGACTCGCCCACGAGGCCGAGCGTCTCGCCGCGCAGCACGTCGAAGGAGATGCCGTCGACGGCCTGCACGGCGCCGACCTTGCGCTGGAAGATGATGCCGCTGGTCAGCGGGAAGTGCTTGACGAGGTCGCGGACCTCCATCAGCGGCTCGCCGGCGCCAGGCCGGCGCGCGCCGGCCTCGGTGCTCGTGACCGTGTCGCTCATGCTTCCCTCCACGCTGGTGCCGGCCGGCGCGGCCTTCGGTCTCCTCGAGCGCCTCGATCGCCTCGGCGGGCGGCTTGTCCTGCATCACGTCGGCGCGCGCCTCGACGGGCGCGGTGCCCTCGCGCAGCTCGCGCCAGAGGCGCTTGCGGGTGGCCGAGTCGAGCAGGCACGCCACCTTGTGGCTCGGGTTGTCCGGGATCGGCTCGAGCATCGGGTCGATCTTCATGTGGGCCGGCTTGACGTACGGGCAGCGCGGGTGGAACGAGCAGCCGCCGGGCAGGTTGATCAGCGACGGCGGGCGGCCCGCGATCGGCACGAGCTCCTCGTCGCGCGGCGAGTCGAGCTTCGGGATCGACGACAGCAGCCCCCACGTGTAGGGATGCTCGGGCCCGGCGAAGATCGTGTCCGTGTCGGCCTGCTCGACGATCCGGCCGGCGTACATGACCGCGATCTCGTCGGCCATCTCCGCCACCACGCCGAGGTCGTGCGTGATGACCACCACGGCGGTGTCGAACTCGCTCTGCAGGCGCTCGATCAGCTCGAGGATCTGCGCCTGGACGGTCACGTCGAGCGCGGTCGTCGGCTCGTCGGCGATCAGCAGCTTCGGGTCGTTGGCCAGCGCCATCGCGATCATCGCGCGCTGGCGCATGCCGCCCGAGAACTCGTGCGGGTAGGACTCGGCGCGCTTGCGCGGCTCCGGGATGCCGACCAGGCCGAGCATCTCGATGGCGCGGTCGTAGGCCTGCTGCTTGGAGACGTCGCGGTGCGTGCGGATCGCCTCGACGATCTGCTTGCCCACCTTGTAGAAGGGATGCAGCGACGACAGCGGGTCCTGGAAGATCATCGCGATGTCGTTGCCGCGGATCGTGCGCAGCTCGTCGTCGGACGCCGTCAGCAGGTCCTTGCCGTCGAAGCGGATCGACCCGGAGATGCGCGCGTTGCGCGCTCGCGAGAGGCCCATCACGGTCAGCGAGGACACGGACTTGCCCGAGCCGGACTCGCCGACGATGCCGAGCGTCTGGCCGCGGTCGACGGTGTAGGAGATGCCGTCGACGGCCCTGACGACACCGTCGTCGGTGTCGAAGTGGACCTGCAGGTTCTCGATCTCGAGGAGCGCCATGTCAGCTCACTAGTACCGCACGCGCGGGTCGAGGAAGGCGTAGACGATGTCCACGATCAGGTTCGCGAGGATGACGGCCGCCGCCGCGATCAGCACGACGCCCTGCACGATCGGCAGGTCGCTCTTCTGGATCGCGTCGAACGCGAGGCGCCCGATCCCGGGGATGTTGAAGACGGTCTCCGTGAGGATCGCGCCGCCGAACAGGATGCCGAGGTCGAGGCCGAAGATGGTCACGATCGGGGTGATCGCGGAGCGCAGGCCGTGCTTGAAGACGACGCGGCGCTCGTTGAGGCCCTTGGCGCGGGCCGTGCGGATGTAGTCCTCGCCCATCACGTCGAGCAGGTTCGCGCGCAGGAAGCGCGCGTAGATCGCCGCGAACGCGGTCGCGAGGACGAGCCATGGCAGGATCAGCGCCGAGGCCCACGCGACGGGGTCCTCCGTGAACGGCGTGTACTGGCCGGAGCCCTTGAAGATCGGAGCGAGCTTGCCGAGATCCTCGGAGAAGAGGTAGATCGAGACCAGGCCGACCCAGTAGACCGGCGCGGAGATCGCCAGCAGGGCGAAGCCCATGGCGGCGCGGTCGAGCAGCGTGCCGCGCTTGATCGCGGAGATGATCCCGATCGGGATGCCGATCAGCAGCCACACGACGGCGCCGCCCACGGCCAGCGACACGGTGGCCGGCAGCCGGTCGAACAGCGTCTCGCGGACGGCGACGTTGTTCTGGTAGCTGTAGCCGAAGTCGAAGTGCAGGACCAGGTCCCGCATGTAGACGTAGAACTGGTGGTACCAGGGCTTGTCGAGGCCGAGGGTCTCGCGGATCGCCGCGATCGAGCTCCGGCGTCGGCTGCCGGCCCGCGCGCAGGATCGCCGGGTCCGCCGCCGGCATCAGGATGAACATCACGAACGTGATGAAGCTGACGACGAACAGCAGCAGGATGGACCACAGCAGTCGTCTGATGATGTAGGTGACCATGGCGCTCGGGTGGTGATCGAGCCCCCGGCGCCGTTGAGCGCCGGGGGCTGTCTCGGTGTCTTGCTAGTGGTGCGCTACTTCAGGGTCGTGAACGAGAAGTCCGGACCGGAGAAGTAGGCGTTCATCGCACCCTCGACGTCCTTCGACCAGAGGGTGATGTTGTCGTCCCACACGTAGGGGATCGCGACGGCCTGCTCGACGATCATCTTGTTGATGTCGGCCCACGCCTTGCTGCGCTCCGGGCCGGCCTCGACGAGCGAGGCCTCCGTCATCGCGTCGTTGATCTCCTGGTTGTCCAGCAGGCTCCAGTTCACGTTGCCCTGGGGCTTGATGGCGTCGCCCTTGAACGTCGGCTCGAGGAGCGACTGGGGATCCGTGAAGTCCTTGAACCAGCCCACGTTCGGGCAGATCACGTAGTTGGACTTCGGGACGCCGCAGAACTTCGTGTACAGCGTGTCCTGCGGGACCTTGCGGTAGTTGAGCTTGAAGCCCATCTTGTTGAGCTGGGCCTGCGCCACCTGCGCGGTCTGGTTGCCCGGATCCGCGTTCGTGGCGATGGTCAGCAGCTCGCCGCCGTCGGTCGGGCGTCGCGCCGTCCTCCTTGGCGGCGTCGAGGTACTTCTTCATGACCGCCGGGTCGCCCTTGGGGTTGGCCATGTAGTCGATGTCCTTCGAAGGCCTCCTCGCCGCCGGACTCCTCGAAGCCGGGGATGCCCGGCGGGATGAAGCCCTGCGCGATCGGGCCGATGAAGTCGCCGCCGCGGGTCTTGCGGAGCGCGTCACGGTCGAAGCCGGCGATGACGGCCTTGCGGATGTTGATGTTGTCGAACGGCTTCTTGGTGGTGTTCAGCGCGATCCAGCGCGTGCCACCGCCGGAGACCCGGCCGATCTGCTCCTTGTTGCTCGCTGATCGCGCGGCTCAGGACCGGGATCGGCGGCTGGCCGGAGTCGCAGCACATGGTCGGCGAGGTCGCCGAGAGCGTGCGGCGCGAGGCCACGGTCAGGTCGTCGTTGCCCTCCTCGATCGTGATCGAGTCGAGGTAGGCGGGACGGTAGTCCGTGTCCTTGTTCCAGTTCTTGTTGCGGACCAGCTCGATGCGCTTGCCCGGGTCACGGCCGGTCACCTTGCCGGTGCTCGGGTCGTTCTTGACCATGTACGGGCCGGTGAAGGCGACGTACTGGTCGTACTCGGACGGCGACTTCTGGTCGTACTTCTCCGCGTAGTCGCGCGGGACCGGCACCGTGATCGGCATCACGAGCGCCTGGGCGACGGACTCGCCGACCGGGCGGTCGAGCTTGATCTCGAGCGTCGGTGTCGTCGGTGGCCGTGATGCCCTCGATGTCCTTGACGCCCTTGGTCGGCGCGTCGGGCGAGCCGGCGATGTCGCCGAAGTACGACGTCGCGTAGCCCGACGGCACGTTCGCGCTGAAGGCGCGCTCCATCGCGTACTCGATGTCGTCGGCGACGACCGCGCGGTCGACCGGCGGCGCGTACTTGACGTCGGGCTTGATCTTGACGGTGATCGTCTTCTTGTCCTCGGAGATCTGAGGATCGCCGTCGGCGAGATCGGGCTGCTGCTCCTCGTCGCCCGGGGCGAACGAGTAGCAGCGGCCGGTTCGTCGAGTACAGAACCTGGTAGCCGAACGTGTAGTAGCTCTGGCCCGGGTCGAGGTAGTCGACATCAGCCGCGGCGAGGAACGTGAGGTCCCCGCCCTGCTTGCCCTCGGACGGCGCGGTGCCGCCCGTATCACCGGAGCCCGAGCCTTCGTCGTCCGAGCCGCCGCAACCAGCGGCGACGAGAGCGAGGATGGCGATCAGGCCGATGAGCAGCGCGCTTAGACGCACTCTGCGCATGTTCATGGTCCTTTCTGTGTGGTGAGACATGTGGAGTGGAGGGGCCGGTTCCCTACCGGTCGCCCTTGGGGTTGAGCGCATCCTGCAGCCCGTCGCCCACGAGGTTGAACGCCAGCACGGTGAGCACCAGCGCGATACCGGGCGCGAGCATGAACCACCAAGCGATGTCGAAGATGTTGGTGGCCTCGGCGATCATCGCCCCCCACGTGGCCGTCGGGGGTTGGACCCCGACGCCCAGGAAGGACAGCGCCGCCTCGAACAGGATGTTGGTCGGGATGATCAGCGTCGTGTAGACGATGATCGGAGCCAGCAGGTTGGGGAGGATCTCGCGGAAGATGATGCGGGTGTTCGAGGCCCCGAGGGAGCGGGCTGCCTCGATGAACTCCTTCTCGCGCAGCGAGAGGACCTGCCCGCGGATGATGCGGGCGAAGTACGGCCACTGGGCGAGCACGATCACGAAGATCACGACGCGCAGGCCCGGCTCGATGATGCCGCCGAGGCAGCCGCCGCCGAGCGAGCACGCGGCGCCGAGGCCGAGCGCGAGCAGCAGCACCGGGAACGCGAGCTGGACGTCCATGATCCGCGAGAGCACGGAGTCGATCCAGCCGCGGTAGAAGCCGGCGACCATGCCGGCGACCGTGCCGATGATCACGATCAGCGCGGTCGCGATCAGCGCCACCGTGAGCGACACGCGCGCGCCGTAGATCGTGCGGGCGAACACGTCGCGGCCGATCTGGTCGACGCCGAAGATGTGGTCCGCGCTCGGCCCGGCGGGCAGGCCGAAGTCGTCCAGCGCGGCCGGGTCCTGGACGTTGGGGTCCGGCGCGCCGACGGCCTTGACGATCAGCGGCGCGAAGATCGCGACCAGGACGAGCAGCACGATGAAGAACAGCGCGGCCATCGCGACCTTGTCGCGCCGGAAGCGCCGCCAGAACAGCTGTAGGGGCGAGCGCGCGGTGATTGCACGCTCTTCGCCGGAGAGGGTCTCGTCGCCCGCGACGCCTGAGCCCTCGGAGTGGAGCAGTTCGCTCGTACCCGTGCTCATACGGTCGCCTCTCGGCTCGGTGCTGCGGTACCCAGTTCGTAACCCTCCATGCGGAACGCGCGCACCCACGCGCGGTCCACGTGACGTTGAAAAGACTGCACCGGACGCGTGCTTCTCGAATGCACGCGGCCGGGGTTTATTCCCCCTGAAGGATCGAAACCCTACTAGGTCGGATTCCAGATCGGCCCTCGAACGGCACACCCGAGGGTGTGCAGGTCACATCGATGTTCCTTACTGATTAAGTTCCCGCCCGCCCTAGGCTTGCGCCTCGCAAGCCCTCGTAGCTCAATGGATAGAGCACGCGCCTCCTAAGCGCGGGATGCAGGTTCGACTCCTGCCGGGGGCGTGGCCCGCAGGCGCCGCGCGAGCTCGCGGTTGACCCGCCGCGGCCAGCCCGGGCCGCCGTAGACGAAGCCGGTGTAGGCCTGCACGAGCGTCGCGCCGGCCTGCAGGCGCTCCCAGACGTCGTCGGCGCTCTCGACCCCGCCGACGGAGACGAGCACGAGCGCGTCGCCCGCCCGCGCGCGCAGCCTCCGCAGCACCGCGAGCGAGCGCGCCGCGAGCGGCGGGCCCGAGATGCCGCCCTCGGGCGGGACGCCGGGACTGGCGAGGCCGGAGCGGTCGACGGTCGTGTTGGTGGCGATGACGCCGGCGAGCCCGAGCTCGAGCGCCAGGTCGGCGATCGCGTCGATGTCCTCGTCGGCCAGGTCGGGCGCGATCTTCACGAGCACGGGGCGCTCGAGCCCCAGCGCGGCCAGCTCCTCGCGCACGGCGGCGACCAGCGCGCGCAGCGGCTCGACGGCCTGCAGGTCGCGCAGCCCGGGGGTGTTGGGCGAGGAGACGTTGAGCGCGAGGTAGTCGGCGTGCGCCGCCAGCCGGCGCACGGTGGCGCGGTAGTCCTCGGCCGCCTGCCCGGTGCTGCTGCCCTTCGCCCGCCCGACGTTGACGCCGAGCACCGTGCCGGCGCGGCGCCGCCCGATCCGGGCCGCGACCGCCTCGGCGCCGGGGTTCGGGAAGCCCATGCTGTTCTGCAGCGCGCGGTCGGCGAGCAGCCGCCGCACGCGCGGGCGCGGGTTGCCCTCCTGCGCCGAGCGGGGTGACCGTCCCCACCTCGACCGAGCCGAAGCCGAGCGCGCCGAGCCCCTCGAACCAGCTCGCGTCCTTGTCGACCCCGGCCGCCACGCCGAGCGGGCTGGAGAAGCGCAGGCCGAGCGCGTCGACGGCCAGCACCGGGTCGGGGCGGCCGAGGAGCCGCAGCAGCCCGAGCCGGTGCGCGAGCCGCACGCCGCGGGCGGCGAGCGCGTGCGCGGTCTCCGCCGGGATCCGGCGCAGCACGAGCGCGTAGAGGAGGCGGTAGATCACGGGGCGGCGACCAGCGGGCGCAGCGGGCCGCGCGCGGTGGCCCGGACGATCACGGCGGCGAGCACGCCGCCGCCGCCGAGCATCGCGAACGCCGCCGACGGCGAGACGTGCTCGGCCACCACGCCGGCGACCGCGGCGCCGATCGCCATCCCGCCCGTCAGGCCCGCGGTGGTCCAGGTGAACGCCTCGGTCAGGGTGCCGTCCGGCGCGAGGTGGTCGAGCATCGCGTTGGCGTAGACGAGCGTCGGCGAGATCGCGCCGCCGGCGAGCAGCAGCAGCCCGCCGAGCGTCAGCGGGCCGATGGCGAGCGCGAGCGCCGCGTGCGTGGCGCCCCAGGCGACGAGCAGCGCCGCCAGCCGCCGCGGCGGGTCGCTCGCCGCGCCGGCGCGGGCCACCGCGAGGCTCGTGAGCAGCGAGCCGAGACCCCACAGCCCGAGCATCAGGCCCGTCAGCCGCTCGTGCCCGAGCGGCTCGAGCGTGGCCGGGACGGCGACCTCGACCGCCCCGACCGAGAGGCCGAGCAGCGCGAACACCGCGACGAGGACGCGCACGCCGGGACCGCGCAGGGCGCCGAGCGGATGGCGCTCGGCGATCTCGGCCGGCCGCCAGCGCGCCGAGGCGGGGTGCAGCGAGAACAGCACGTCGCCGGCGAGCACGAAGCCGGCGCAGGCGAGGATCGCGGCCTGCAGCGACCACGTGCCGATGCCGCCGACGATCGCGACAGGGCCGAGGATGTAGATGATCTCCATCGCCGCGCCCTCGAGCGCGTAGGCGGCGTGGCGGAGGTCGGCGTCCGGCGCGAGGACGGGCCACAGCGAGCGCATGCAGGCGCCGACGGGCGGCTGGGCCGCGCCCGCGACCGCCGCGCAGGCCATCAGCGCGGGCACCCCGGGGTGGCCGGGCAATAGGGCGAACGTCATCATCGCCGCGGCCGAGACGGCGGCGCCCGTCCGGAGCACGACCGTCTGGCCGGCGCGGTCGACCCAGCGCGCCAGCACCGGGTTGGAGACGCCCAGCGCGATCGTGTAGCTCGCGGCCACGAGGCCGCCGCTCGCGAAGGAGTCCGTCAGCTCGTGCGTCTGCAGGATCATCAGCAGCCCGAGCGCGCCCATCGGCAGCCGCCCGATGCAGTTGAAGGCGAACAGGGAGCGGACCCCGGGCAGTCGCAGGACGGCGAGCACGACGCCAACGCTACGAGGTCAGAGCAGGCCGCGCAGGAGCGCGAAGGCGCCCGCGGCGCCCGCGAACGCGAGCACGGCGGGCCGCAGCAGCCCGCGGTCGAGCGCGCCGGTGAGCCGCCGTCCCAGCCACAGCCCGAGGAACGTGAACGGCACGAGCGCGGCGCCCAGGCGCAGCGGGCCGGCCTCGATCTCCCCGGCGATCCCGACCGCCGCGAGCGACAGCACCACGCCGACGGCGAACGCCAGCGAGATCGTGGCGCGCAGGACGGGCCCGGGCCGGTCCGCGTAGGCGAGCCCCATGTACGGGCCGCCGACGGCGCCGACCGTCCCGGCCACGCCGGAGGCGAAGCCGGCCGCGACCTCGAGCCGCGGGGAGGTCGAGCGCGCGCCCCGGAACGCGCTCGCGGCGACCGCGCACAGCAGCAGCGCGCCGGCCGCGGCGGCCACGAACGACGGCCCGACCCGCGTCAGCACCCACGCGCCGAGCGCGGTCCCCGGGATCCGGCCGGCGGTGAGCCGCAGGAACCCCGGCGTGTCGAGCCCCCGCCGCTCCGCGATCGCCTGCGCGATCACCATCGGCGTCGCCACGGCGAGCGGCGTCACGGGCACCGCCTCCGGCGCCACCAGCAGCAGCGTCGGCACCACCATCAGCGCGTAGCCGAACCCGACCGCGCCCTGGATCACCGCGCCGGCGATCGCGGCGACGGCGCACAGCGCGAACTCCAGGGTCGACAGGTCGAGCGACGCCGGCACCCGACCCAGTCTGGAAGGTCAGGCCGGGCGGTCGGGGTAGATGTCGTCGATCGTGACCAGCGGCTCGTAGGGCGCGTCGCCCGACGCCAGGCGGATCGCCTCGGCGCCGCCGGACAGGCGGTCGAGCACGGAGACGACGCCGCAGACGTCGAAGCCCTCGGCGCGCACGGCCTCGATCGCCTGCACGGTCGAGCCGCCCGTGGTCACGACGTCCTCCACGATCAGGCAGCGCTCGCCCTGGTCGAGCGGCGGGCCCTCGACGCGGCGCTGGAGGCCGTGCTGCTTGACGTCCTTGCGCACGAAGAATGCCTTCACCTCGGCGCCGCCGGCCAGCGCCGCGCAGGCCGGCGCGTCCGCGCCCATCGTCAGCCCGCCGACCGCCGTCGCCTCCCACTGGCGGGCGTAGTCCGCGACCAGCTCGGCCAGCGCGAGGAACCCGGCGGGGCGCAGGATCGCGCGCTTGGCGTCCACGTAGTACTGCGCCGTCGCGCCCGAGGTCAGCGTCACCTCGCCGATCACGAGCGCGTGCTCGCGCAGCTCGGCGGTGAGGGTCTCCCGTGCGCTGGCCATCGCCCCGATCCTAGGCGCCGCAGCGGCGGGCCGCCCGCGGGCAGGGCTTAGACTGCCGCCGCGATGGAGCACGCCTACGGCCGCGGGGAGTCGCTCGCCCTCGGCGTGGAGGAGGAGCTGCTGCTCGTCGACGCGCGCACGCTCGCGCTGGACCACCGCGCGAGCGAGATCCTGCCGCGGCTCGGCGACGCCGCCAAGCCCGACGTCTACGAGGCGGAGGTCGAGACCGCGTCGCCGATCTCGCGCGACGCGGAGGAGGCGGTCGCGGCGCTCGGCGCCGTCCGCGAGCGCATGCGCGAGGCAGGGGCGACGCTGATCGGCTGCGGCATCCACCCCGACGCCCCGTTCGGCGAGGCGCCGCACGTCCCGGGCGAGCGCTACGAGGCGATCGCCGCCTCGATGCGGGGGTTCATGAGCCGCACGCCGACCTGCGCCCTGCACGTCCACGTCGGGATGCCCGACCCGGAGGCCGCGATCCGCGTCTGCACGGGGCTGCGCTCCTACCTGCCGGTGCTGCAGGGCATGGCCGCGCACTCGCCGTACTGGCACGGCCGCGACTCGGGCTTCGCGAGCGCCCGCGCGCAGCTCTTCCGCGCCTTCCCGCGCGCGGTCATCCCGCCCGCCTTCACGAGCTGGGCGCACTACGAGGACTACGTGGAGCGCTGGCTGGCGGCCGGCGACGCGCCCGACTACACGTACCTGTGGTGGGACATCCGCCCGCACCCGCGGCTGGGCACGGTCGAGCTGCGCGCGATGGACGCGCAGTCGCGGCTGGCGGCCGTGGCCGGGTTGTCGGCGCTCGTGCACGGGCTGGCGATCGCGCTGCTCGAGGGCCGCGCCGACCCGCCGGTCCCCGGCGCGGAGATCGTCGAGAGCTCGTTCCGCGCGGGCCGCGACGGGCTCGCGGCGTCCGTGCGCTGGGACGGCTCGATGCGCCCGCTGGGAGAGCTGGCCGCGGAGGCGGTGGCGCTCGCGCGCGCGGCGCTACGGGAGCGCGGCGCCGACGGCGCGCTCGAGGAGGCCGAGCGGATCCTGCGCGAGGGCAACGGCGCCGACCGGATGCGCGCCGCGCACGCCCGCGGCGGGATGCGCGCCGTGCTGGAGGGCCTCGTCGACGAGGCCGCTCAGCCTGGGTCGCCGAGCTCAGACGGCCTGAGGCGCCGGCCGGCGCGAGAACGGCAGCATCACCGCCAGCACGGCGGCCGCCGCGCCGAGCATCAGGGCGATCACCTGCGGCGCCTGCCAGCTCTGGGAGACGCCGAGCGCGAGCGCGTTGTTGAACGCGTGCAGCACCATGCACGGCAGCAGCGACCCCGTGCGGTGGTAGAGCAGGCACAGCACCGCCCCGAACACGCCCAGCGGGACGAGGAACACCGCGTCGGCGGAGCCCGCGTGGATCGCCCCGAAGATCACGCCGGTGGCGATCGCGCCGCCGGCCACGCCGATCCAGCGCCGCAGGGCGGTGAAGCAGAAGCCGCGGAAGAACAGCTCCTCGGCGATCGGGGCCGCCACGCAGACGAGCACGGCGACGAAGACCAGCGCGGTCGTGGACTCGTCGGCGCCGAGCTCCTGCGGCAGGTCGTCGTTCTCCTCGACCCCGAGCGCGGCGGCCCAGATCCCCGAGAAGGCGATGAACGCGACCCAGGCGGCGAACAGCCAGCCCAGCGCCTTGCCCCAGGCGACCCGGCGCAGGCCGAAGTCGGCCGCCGACGGAGCTACCGGCCGTCAGCCGCGCGAGCAGCCACGCCGACAGGATCAGGCCGCCGTCCTGGAAGAACGTGCCCGTGATCGTCACCCCGGGCGGCGGGTCGCCCGCGTCGACGTCGTAGCCCGCGAGCTGGGCGGCGACCGTGGCGATCGTGGCGCCGAGGATCGCGATCCCGAGCGTGACCAGCATCGCGGCGAACGGCGCCCACGGCGGCCACGCGGGCAGGCCGCGGTGGCGTGGCGGCACGAGCGGCGGCACGCGCTCGGGCGGCAGCCCGTCCGGCAGCTCGGGTCGCAGCAACGGCTCGGAGCCGGAGGGGGGCGGGACGCTCGTCACTCGACCAGGGAGAGTAGGCCGTCGAGGGCCGGGATCACCGCCACGCCGGGCGGCGCGGGCTCCCCGTGGCGTGCCACGAACACGGGCGTGACGCCCGCCGCGCGCGCGCCCGCGACGTCGGCCTCGAGCGAGTCGCCGGCGTGCCAGGCCAGCTCTGGCGCCGAGCCGGCGAGCCCGAGCGCGTGGGCGAAGATGGCCGGATCCGGCTTGGCCGCGCCGAGCTCGGCCGACGCGACCGCGCCGTCGAGCAGCGGCGCGAGCTCCAGCTCCGCGAGCCGCTCGTGCAGCGAGACGTCCCAGTTGGAGACGACGACCAGGCGCAGCCCGCGGCGGCGCAGCTCGCGCAGCGTCGAGGGCACCTCGGGGTAGGCGTGGAAGCGCAGCGCGTCCAGCAGGGCGGCCACCAGCGCCTCGGGCTCCAGCCGCGACGCCGGGTCGGGCAGCTCCGGCCGCATCGCCTCGGCCGCCTCACCCCGCAGCCGCGCCAGGCCGGCGGCGTCGGCGCCGAGGTGCAGGTGCGCGCGGTAGTACGCGATCTCCGCGCGGATCGCGCGCCGCGCCGCCGCCTCGCCGATGTCGGCGCCCGTGGCGGCGCGCAGCGCGGCCCGCAGCCGCGGGGCGGGCGGCTCGAACGTGAGCAGGGTGCCCATCGCGTCGAGCAGAAGGCATCTAGGCTGCGGCGGCATGTCGGCGACTGAGCTTGACTGGTGGACGGGGCACCCGTGGATCCGGGCCGCGATCATCTTCGGCGTCTTCTTCGTCGCGGCCGTCGTGTTCGACCGCTGGTTCGCCGCGCGCGGGCGCGGCGTCGCCGGGCGGGTGCTGCGCGGCGGGATCACGCAGCAGACCGACACGCGTCTGCGCTTCATCCGCCGGCTGATCTGGCTCGTGCTGCTCATCATCGGCACGCTGCTCGCGCTGTCGCAGTTCGACGGCCTCGGCCGCGTCGCCGGCTCGTTCCTCGCCTCGGGCGCGCTCGTGGCCGCGATCGTGGGCTTCGCCGCCCGCCAGACGCTGGCCAACCTCGTCGCCGGGATCATGCTCGCGCTCAGCCAGCCGCTGCGCGTGGGCGACTGGGTCACCTTCGAGGAGAACTACGGCGTCGTCGAGGACGTGCGGCTGAACTTCACCGTCCTGCGCACGCTGTCCGAGCAGCGGATCGTGATCCCCAACGAGCGCCTGGTCGCCGGGATCCTGCGCAACGACACGCTCGAGGCGGACGCGGTCGGGCTCGACGTGTCCATATGGCTGCCGGCGACGGCCGACGTCCCGCGCGCGCTGGACGCGCTGCGCGAGGAGACCGGCCAGTCGGTCACCGTCGCCGAGACCGCCGCCGAGGGCACGCGCCTCGCGGTGGGTGGCGAACGCGTGCCCCCGCCCGATCGCGCCAAGCACGAGGCCCAGCTGCGCGAGCGATGCCTGCGCCGGCTGCGCACGGAAGGCCTGCTCGGCGCCGAGTAGCGGCAATCCGGCGTGCACGCGCGAGGGATACGGGGCAGTCCGGCGAAAGCGTGAACGTTTCTACACTCGAGAGTCCGCCGTCTGCTCGGGTCGCACGTCTATGAGCCGCTCCCAACGTCAAAGGCTCCGCCGCTCCCACCGCGGCGGGCCCCGTAGCAAAGCCCTCCTCGGCCTCCTGGTCGTGGTGATGGCGCTGGGCATCGGCGGGATCGCGGCGGTCGGCTACGTCGTCTCGATCGCGGCCTCCGCCCCGTCGCTGTCGTCGCTGAAGGAGCGCGACCCCGGCTCGAACTCCGAGGTGCTCGCCGCCGACGGCTCGCGGCTGGGCTTCATCCAGGCCTCCGAGCTGCGGCTGCCCGCCGAGTCCGACGAGTTCCCGAAGGTGCTCAAGGACGCGACGGTCGCGATCGAGGACCGCCGCTTCTACCAGCACAAGGGCATCGACTACGAGGGCCTGATCCGCGCCGGCGTGCAGAACCTCGTCAACCAGAAGACCGTGCAGGGCGGCTCGACGATCACGATGCAGCTCGCCCGCAACCTCTACATCTCCAGCGAGCGCACATACCAGCGCAAGATCCGCGAGGCCAAGGTCGCGGAGGAGATCGAGAACGAGCACTCCAAGCAGTGGATCCTCGACAAGTACCTCAACACGGTCCCGTACGGCACCGTGGGCGGGCAGTCGGCGATCGGCGCCAAGGCCGCGGCGAGGATCTACTTCGGGAAGCGCCTGGGCCAGCTCACGCTGCGGGAGGCGGCGCTCCTGGCGGGACTGCCGCAGGCGCCCTCGCTGTACTCGCCGCTGCGCAGCCCGTCCGCCGCCAAGGCGCGCCGCAACGACGTGCTCAAGGAGATGGCGCGCTCGAGGATGATCACTCAGCAGACCGCCGAGCGCACCATGCGCCGCGGGCTCGGGCTCAACCCCTCGACCTACTTCACGCGCCGGCGCGAGAGCTACTTCTTCGACTACGTCAAGGACGAGCTGATCAAGGAGTACGGCGCCAAGACGGTGCGCCTCGGCGGCCTGCAGGTGCGCACGACCGTCGACCTCAAGAAGCAGAAGGCCGCTCGCGACGCGATCGAGCAGCGCCTGGGCGACATCGGCCCTTCGTCCGCGATCGTGACGATCAACCCGAAGAACGGCTACATCGAGGCGATGGCCTCCTCGGCGGCCTACGGGGAGTCCAAGTTCAACCTCGCCGCCCAGGGCCGCCGCCAGCCGGGGTCGGCCTTCAAGGTGATGGCGCTGATGGCGGCGCTGCGCTCTGGCATCGACCCCGACTCCACGACCTACGTGTCGCGGTCGCCGCTGAAGATCAATGACCCGAAGTACGGACCGCCGTTCGAGATCAAGACCTACTCCGGCAGCGGCCTGGGCAACGTGAGCCTGCGCAAGGCGACCCTCGCCTCCGACAACTCCGTCTACATCCAACTCGCACTCGACCTCGGTCCCGAGAAGGTCAAGCAGGCGGCGTGGGACATGGGCATCCGCTCGCCGTTGGAGGCCGTCCCCGCCGAGACGCTCGGCGGCCTGGGCAACTGCTGCTCGCCGCTGGAGATGGCCAACGCGTACGCGACGATCGCCTCGGGCGGCATGCGCAACAGGCCGACCGCGATCACGAAGGTGACGTTCCCCGACGGGCGCTCCGAGCTGCCCCCTCGCTGGAAGGTCAAGCGCACCCGCGCCTTCGAGGATGGCGTGACCGCGAAGGCGACGGAGATCCTGGAGCAGAACATCCAGGGCGGCACGGGGACGAAGGCCGCGATCGGCTGCCCGGCCGGCGGCAAGACCGGGACCACAGACCTCAACACGGACGCCTGGTTCGTGGGCATCACGCCTCGGCTGGCGACCGCCGTGTGGGTCGGCTACCCGAAGGACCGCACGCAGATGTCGGGCCTCTACTACGGCGCCAACGTCGACGGCGGCACGTTCCCGGCCGAGATCTGGGGCACGTACATGAAAGCGGCCAAGGGCAAGTCCTGCGGGGACTTCCGGCCGCCCAAGACGCCGTTCAGCTCGCAGCCGTTCTTCGGCGAGTACGCGACCTCGGGCGGCGGCAAGGGCGGCGAGCTCGAGGGCGGCGACGAGGACGGCCTGAGCAGCCCCACGACGCCGATCGCTCCGTCCACGCCGCAGGAGACCCCGGACGAGGACACGGGTGGCGCCGAGGAGCCCGACACGGGCACGGGTGGCGACGACGAGGGATTCGATCCCGACAAGTACGAGGCGCCGCCGCAGCCGGACCCCGGCGGCGGCAATGGGAACGGCGACGGGAACGGCGACGGCGGCGGCACGCAGGCGCCGGGCTGAACCTTGCGCCGCGGCGGTCCACGACTGGTATAACCCGCGACTGTCAGCAGCCGCATCGTGCGGCTAGAAGCATGCGGGAAGGCAGTGCCCGGCAGCACCACCTCGCGCATCAGAACAGTTGTGAGGAGGTGTTGGGTTTGGCTACCGGTGTCGTGAAGTGGTTCAGCGACGAGAAGGGCTTCGGGTTCATCACCCCGGATGACGGGGGCAAGGATGCATTCGTGCATTTCTCCGGTATCTCGGGTGACGGCTTCCGTACCCTCGCCGAGGGCACGAAGGTCGAGTACGAGCTTGGCGAGTCCCCCAAGGGCCCCCAGGCGACCAACGTCCGGGTCATCTAGGTCTTGGCCAAAGAAGAGAAGGTCGAATTCGAAGGCGAGGTCGTGGAGGCGCTCCCGAACGCGATGTTCCGGGTGCAGCTCGACAACGGCCACGAGGTCCTCGGTCACGTCGCGGGCAAGATGCGGCGCTTCCGGATCAGGATCCTGCCGGGGGATCGGGTCCGGGTCGAGGTCTCGCCTTACGACCTCAACCGCGCCCGGATCGTCTACCGCCATCGCTGATCGCCGCCGGCCGGTCTCCCGGACCGGCCGCGGCGCCAGGCGGTGAGAAATGGGCGAGCGCTCGCTGATCGCAGCGATCCACGCCGCGCTCGAGCGGCCGCCCGACTCGCGGGTCGTGCGCTGGATCGGCGACGACTGCGCGGTCGTGCGCGGCGATGCGTTCGCCGCCGTCTCCGTCGACGTGATGGTCGACGGCACCCACTTCCGCCTCGGCGAGGGGGTCGGCGCGGAGGACGCGGGCCGGCGCGCGCTCGCCGGCGCGCTGTCGGACCTCGCCGCGATGGGCGTAGCGCGCGGCGAGGCCTACCTCGCCGTCGTGCTCCCGCACGCGATGGGCGACGAGGACGTGCTGGCGCTGCACCGCGGCGCCGGGGAGCTCGCCGAGCAGTGCGGGATCACGCTCGCCGGCGGCGACCTCACGCGCGGGCCGGCGCTGAGCATCGCCGTGACCGTGATGGGCTGGGCCTCCGACGAGCGGCGGCTGATCGGGCGCGACGGCGCCCGGCCCGGGGACCTCGTCGGGGTGACCGGCGCGCTCGGCGAGCCCGCCGCCGGCCTGGCCGTCATCGAGGGCCGCGCCGCCGGCCCGGAGTGGCTGGCCGACCGCTACCGGCGCCCGCTGCCGCGGCTGCCCGAGGGCGCCGCGCTGGCGGCCGTCGCCACGGCGATGATCGACGTCTCCGACGGCGTCGCCTCCGACGCGCTGCGGATCGCCGAGGAGAGCGGCGTCATGCTCGAGCTCGACGCCGGCGCACTGCCCGTGGCGGACGCCGTGCGGGAGGTCGCGGCCGCGCTCGGCACCGACCCGCTCGAGCTCGCCGCCACCGGCGGCGAGGACTACGAGCTGCTCGTCTGCGTGGCGCCGGAGCGGCGCGGGGAGGCCGAGGGGAAGGCCGGCCTGACCTGGATCGGGCGCGTGGCGGAGGGCCCGCCGCGCGTCGCGTGGAAGGGGGCCCCGCCCGCCGCCGAGGGCTGGCGGGGCTTCGAGCACGCCTGAGGGCTACTTGGCGGCGTCCTTGGCAGACTTGCCGGCGAGCAGCCGCGCGACGATCGCGTCGGCGACCTTCTCCGCGTCCACGACGTAGTCGTCACGCTCGAGGCGCGCGCGGATCTCTTCCATCTTGCTCGTCCGTGAATCCGTCATTGGGCTGGTCATCACACGATCGCCGTGGACGTCCCGTCCAAAACGGCTTCTCGTGGCAGCCGGGCCGCTGGCCCGGTGGCGAGACGCATATCGGAGTTCGAGGACCGTCATGTGAGACAGATCGTCAGCCCTCGCCGGATGGATGATGGGGTGTGCACCCCGTTCGGGTACGGGAAGCTCCACTATCCGGCTGCCGGGCCGCGGGCCTCGGCGCGCTCGAGCCGCGCGAACACGATGATCCGCTGCGCGGCGGAGTACAGGGGGTGGCAGGCGGAGAGCACGAGCCGGTCGTAGCTCACGCGATCGGTCACCTCGGTCGCCGTCGGCGGCACGATCCGCGTGCGCTCGACCCGGTAGGTGAAGCGCCCGTACGGCATCGCCAGCTCGATCCGGTCGCCGCGGTCGAGGTCGTCGACGTCGTGGAACGGCGCGCCGTAGGTGGTGCGGTGGCCGGCGATCGCGACGGTGCCGCGCTGCCCGGGCAGCGGCGTGGCCGGATAGTGGCCGGGTCCGCGGCGCAGGTCGCTCGTGCCCGTGCCCTCGACGAACACCTCCGAGACGCCGATCGAGGGCATCCGGATCCGCCCGAGCGGGTCGCCGTCATCGCTGCGGCGGGCCAGCGAGCGGGCCGCGAACGCCAGCCGGCGGCTCGCGTCCAGCCGGCTCAGCGCCCGCTGGTCGACGGCGGCCAGCGGCGCCTTCTCGATCGCCGAGAGGCGGTCCTCGAGCTTGCCCTGCTGGATGCGGCCGTAGATCGCCGACAGCGGCTCCTGCCACAGCAGCGTGGCGGCCGCGTCGGCGAGCAGCAGCGCGCCGGCGACGATCAGCACCGCGGAGAGCGCGCGCCTCATCGCCGCAGCGCCGATTCCGTGCCGCCCAGCGACCCGGGTCCCGCGTAGCCCTTCGGGCCGCGGGTGCGCAGCCGCTCGGGCTCCGCCTCGGCCTCGACCTTGCGGCGCACGCGCAGCACGACCAGCAGGCCGGCCAGGCAGGCGAGCCAGAGCGACACCGCGAGCGCCGTGCCGACCGAGATGTGCCCGTCGGCGGTCGCGAGCGCGAGCAGCCAGGCGAACGACAGCGGGTTGAGGTCGAGCGCGGACACGTAGTGGGCGAGTGCGAGCAGCGGCAGCGCCACGCCGAGGGCGACGGGCAGCGCCGCCCACGGCCCGCGCAGGCGGGAGCCGGGCGCTGCGGCCAGCAGCCACAGGTGCGCCGCCGGCAGCAGCAGCGCCGCAGCGTACGGGTTGAGCAGCCACACGGCCGCGGCGACCGCGTTGACGACGAGGCCGGTGGCCGCGGCCAGCCCGCCCGCGGCCGGGCTCCCGCCCGGGGCCAGCCGCCCGACGATCAGCGGCCGCACGCCGAACCACCCGACCGCGGCGACGATCGCCGTCGACGCGAGCGCGACGATCCCGGCCGTCTCGAGCGGGTAGAGGTCGGGCTCCACGGGCGCGGCAGGCACGGAGAGCACGCTGAGGCCGAGCAGGCGCAGCCACCCCCAGGCGAGCAGCGGCGCGACGGCGGCCGCGGCGATCCAGCCCGCCCAGCGGCCGACGGGCAGGTGGCGGCGGCGGGCGCGGAACCAGCCGTCCAGCGCGGCGAGCAGCGCGGGCAGCAGCAGCGTGCCGACGAGCAGCCGCACGGCCCAGTCGGGCAGGACGTTGCGCATCGTGACGATCCCGTCCGGGCCGCGCGAGAACGAGGGGGCGCGCGCCGCGCGCTCGGGATCGAGCGGCCCGGCCTCGTCGATCGCGGTGACCGTGCGCAGCAGCCCGCGCCCGAACGAGTCGAGCCGGGCGCGCGTGACCGCCGCGTCGGCGCGCGCCGCGATCTCGCCCGTGCTGCCCAGCAGCACGGCCGGCAGGCCCGACTCGGCCACGGCGCCCTGGGCCGACAGCGTCAGCGGCAGCGCACGGCGGATCCACTGGCCCGAGGCGCGCGCGCCGCCGGGGTTGGGCGAGACCTCCGCGCGCAGCGCGGACTCGACCGTGCGCTGCAGCGCCAGCGGCGGCGCGTCGCCGTCCGTCGTCCACGGCACCACCCAGGGCTTGCGGATGCGCTTGCCGGCCATGTCGCCGAGGACGATCACGGCGTCGACCGGGCTGGCGCCCTGGTCGTCCGCCGCCTCGCGCGCCCACGCACGCGCGCCCTCGAAGCCGGTGGTGGCGCCGGAGGTCGAGACGAGCACGAGCGTCTTGCGCAGCTCCCGGCGGCGGTAGATGCGGGCGAGCTCGAGCAGCGCCGCCGTCGAGGACAGCTCGGCGCGGCCCGGGCGGCCCGCCGCGTCACGCGAGGCCAGCACCACGATCCGCCGGCTCGACGGCCCCGGCCGCACGCCCACGACCGTCTCGAGGTCGTCCCCGTCCCACTCGGTGGTCGAGCGCGTGACCTCGAAGGCGGGCCGGCTCGAGCTGCGCTCGCGCACCCCGAACGTGGCCGCCACGCGGTCGGCGAGCCGCGCGTCGCCGTTGGAGCCGGCGGCGCGGTCGGGGAACGTGCGCGCGAGCTCGTTGAGCGAGTTGCGCTGCGGGCGCGCGCCGTCGCCGAACGCCGCGCCGGAGTCGAACGCGTCGGCGCTCAATCCCGTCGTCGTAGGCGCCGGCCGGTCCGTGAGCGAGAACGCCGCGACGAACACGGCGATCAGCGCGGGCAGGAAGGCGGCCCGGTAGACCCGTACGTCGAGCACCGCATTTACGGTACCTGGAGGTTTCCCCGACTATCCTCGGCTTCCAGAGGTCATGGCCGACCGAGCCCCGCGCATCCTGCTCGTCGACGACGAGCAGCCGATCCAGACGCTGCTGTCGTTCCCGCTCCAGCGGGACGGCTATGACGTCGTGCAGGCATCCGACGGCCGCGAGGCGCTCACCCGCTTCTCCGAGCAGACCTTCGACCTCGTCGTGCTCGACGTGATGATGCCGCGCATGGACGGCCTCGAGGTGTGCCGCCGCCTGCGGGCCCGCTCGTCGGTCCCGATCATCATGCTGACGGCCAAGTCCGAGGAGATCGACAAGGTCCTCGGGCTCGAGCTCGGCGCCGACGACTACATCACCAAGCCCTTCTCGATGCGGGAGTTCCGCTCGCGCGTGAAGGCGGCGCTGCGGCGGGCCGGCATGGCCCAGGCCGACGAGGAGGCGGAGCGGCCGATCGAGGTGCTCGGCCTGCGGATCGACCCGGCCAAGCGCACGGTGACCCTGGAGGGCGAGAACATCGCGACGACGTTCGTCGAGTTCGAGATCCTCAACGCGCTCGCCCGCAGCCCTGGCCGCGTGTTCACGCGCGACATGCTGCTCGCGCGCGTGTGGGGCGACTCCGCCTACCGCGATCCACGAACGATCGATGTCCACATCCGGCACCTGCGCGAGAAGATCGAGCGCGATGCCAAGGAGCCCGACTTCATCTTCACCGTGCGCGGCGTCGGTTACCGCTTCCGCGACGAGGACTAGCTCGTGAGCCCGCTGCGGTCGTTGCGCAATCGCTTGGCGATCGTGTTCGGCCTGATCGTGCTCGGCGCGATCGCGACGGTGTACCTGACGACCGTCCCGCGGCTGGAGGACCGGCTGACGGAGCAGAAGCTCGACGCCCTGGAGGCCGACGCCCGCCGCGCGGCGCCCGAGCTCGCGACCGCGCTGCTCGTCGCCGACAACGACCAGGGCAAGCGCTTCGGCCGACTCGTTACTGCCACCGCCACGCGGGCGAGCGCCGAGCTGATCGTGATGACGCCGCTGCGCGGCACGCCGGCCGGCCTCTCCGTGTTCGCGCAGTCGACCACCGAGGGCGGCCCGGCGGCTGCGGAGGCGAGCGCGCTGGCACTGCGGGCCGCGAAGACGGGACAGCCGCAGCAGAAGGTGAGCGGCCGCCAGGCCCTGGTGGCCGAGCCCCTGGTGCGCGACAAGGAGGTCAAGGGCGTCGTCGTGTTCGCCGACGCGCTCGCCGACGTCGAGGCCAACGTGGCGCTGATCCGCCGCCAGATCCTCGTCTCCGGCGCCGCGGCGCTCGTGATCGCGATCCTCGCCGGCTACCTGGTGGCGCGCGCCTTGTCGCTGCGCGTCAAGCGGCTCGAGCGCGCGGCCCGCAAGGTGTCGGCCGGCGACTTCACGGACCCGATCCGCGCCGACTCCGACGACGAGCTCGGCCAGCTCGCGGCCGCCTTCGACGACATGCAGGCGCAGCTCGCTCGCCTGGACCGGGCGCGCAAGCAGTTCATCGCCTCGGCCTCGCACGAGCTGCGCACGCCGATCTTCTCGCTCGGCGGCTTCCTCGAGCTGCTCGCCGACGAGGAGCTCGACGACGACACGCGGCGCCAGTTCCTCGAGCAGATCCGCGGCCAGGTCGAGCGCATGCGCAACCTCGCCACGGAGCTGCTGGACCTCTCGCGCCTGGAATCGGGCGCGCTCGAGCTCCGGCCCGAGCCGACCGACGTCGGCCAGCTCGCGCGCGAGGTCGCGGCGGAGTTCACGCCGGCCGCCCAGCATCACCGCGCGACGGTGGAGCTGCAGCTCGCCGGTGAGCCGATCGAGCTCGACTGCGACCCTGAGCGGGTCGCGCAGGTGCTTCGTATCCTCCTCGACAACGCCCTGGTGCACACCCCCGAGGGGACCGGGGTCCGAGTTTCGGCCGCCCGCGCCAACGGGCACGTCCGGTTGGAGGTCTCAGACCGGGGCCTCGGGATCAAGCGTCAGAACATGCCCCACATCTTCGAGCCCTTCTTCACATCCAACGACGAGGCGCAGGGCGCCGGCCTCGGCCTGGCGATCGCCCGCGAGCTGGCCGAGCGCATGCACGGCGAGCTGTCGGTGCGCTCCGTACCCGGCCGGACCACCTTCTCCCTGGAGCTGCCGACATGACCGCACGCAGGCTCGCGATCGCCGCGGCCGCCCTCGCGATCGGCGCCGGCGGCGCCGCCGGCTGCAGCCTCGGCGGCGAAGAGGACGGTCAGGACTCCTCCTCCTCGGGCTCCGGCGGCACGAAGACCCAGACCACTCGGGTCGAGGTCGTCGAGGGTCAGGGCACCGGCAAGGGCCTGGACTCCCAGGCGCTGTTCAAGAACGAGGGCCAGGGCGTCGTGACCGTCATCTCCCTGTTCGGGACGGGCAGCCTGGACTCGATCGCGGGCGGCGGGGGCGGCGGCGTCGGCTCCGGCTTCGTGCTCAACGGCGAGGGCGAGATCGCCACCAACGCCCACGTCGTCACGCAGGGCGAGGGCGAGGACGCCGAGAAGGCGCGCGAGGTCTACGTCGAGTTCGCCGACGGCAACCGGGTCGAGGCGAAGATCGTCGGCCAGGACCCCAACGCCGACGTGGCGCTGCTGAAGGTCGACCCGAAGGGCCTCACGCTGCGGCCGCTGCCGCTCGGCTCCAACGACCAGGTCCAGGTCGGCGAGCCCGTGGCGGCGATCGGCTCGCCGTTCGGCGAGCGCCAGTCGCTGTCGGTCGGCGTGATCTCCGCGATCGACCGCGACATCCAGTCGCTCAACGGCTCCTTCGCGATCCCGGGCGCCTTCCAGACCGACGCCGCGATCAACCCGGGCAACTCCGGCGGCCCGCTCGTCGCCGCCGACGGCAAGGTGATCGGGATCAACCAGCAGATCAAGACGAACTCGGGCGGCGGCGAGGGCGTCGGCTTCGCGGTCCCCGTCGACGTCATCAAGCGCTCGCTCGGCGCGCTGCGCGAGACCGGCAACGCCCAGTACGCCTTCCTCGGCGTCTCGTCCGTGCCGCTGTTCCCGCAGCTCGTGGAGCGCTTCGACCTGCCGGTCAAGAAGGGCGCGTGGGTGCAGGAGGTCCAGCCCGACACGCCCGCCGACCGTGCCGGCATCCGCGGCGGCCGCGGCAACACCCGCTTCCAGATCCAGGAGTACGCGCAGGGCGGCGACATCATCACCAAGGTCGAGGGCAAGGTGATCGAGGACGCCAACGACCTCTCGGCCGTCGTGGCCCAGTTCCAGCCCGGCCAGGACGTGACGGTCGAGGTCCACCGCGGCGGCGAGACCAAGGAGATCAAGGTCAAGCTGGGCGAGCGTCCCCTGTCGGCCCCGAGCGGCGGATGACCGAGCGCCGGCCACTCGTCCTGGTCTCCAACCGGGGCCCCGTCACCTATCAGGACGACGGGTCGGTCAAGCGCGGGACGGGCGGGCTCGTGACCGCGCTGACGGGCCTGGCCTCGCACCGCGACGCGGTCTGGATCGCCTCCGCGATGACCGACAAGGACGTCGAGGTCACGCGCGAGCACGGCGGCCACCCGTTCGAGGTCGAGGCGCCCGAGGGCGGCACGTTCCGCGTGCGCTTCGTCGAGTCCGACGAGGAGGCCTACGACCGCTTCTACAACATCATCGCCAACCCGATGCTCTGGTTCATCCAGCACTACCTCTGGGACCAGAGCAACGCGCCGGACATCCGCCGCCACGAGGTCGAGGCGTTCGAGCACGGCTACAAGGCCGTCAACGACGACCTCGCGGAGGCCGTGCTCGAGGAGATCGCCGACCAGGAGAACCCGGTCGTGATGGTCCACGACTACCACTTCTACACGCTGCCGGAGGTCGTCCGGCGCGAGAAGCCCGACGTCTTCCTGCACCACTTCATCCACATCCCGTGGACGCAGCCCGACGCCTGGCGCGTGCTCCCGACGCAGATGCGCACCGAGATCTACCGCGGGCTGCTGGCCAACGACATCGTCGGCTTCCACACCCGCTCCTACCGGCGCAACTTCCTCCAGTGCTGCCGCGACCTGCTCGACGACGTCGAGGTCGACATGGAGGCCGGCGTCGTCCGCAGCGAGGACGGCCACGAGACGTGGATCCGCGCCTACCCGCTGCCGATCGACTACGAGGCCACCCGGGCGCTCGGCAAGCGCGACCGGGTCAAGGAGCTCGAGCAGGAGGTCCTGCGCCGCCAGCGCAAGTACTCGATCCTGCGCGTCGACCGGGCGGACCTCTCCAAGAACGTCCTGCGCGGCTTCACCGCCTTCGACATCTTCCTCGAGCAGCACCCCGAGTTCGTCGAGAACGTCACCTTCACCGCCCAGCTCATGCCGTCCCGCCAGGACGTGCCCGAGTACGCCGAGTACCTCGAGCGCATCGAGGCCCTGGTCGCGGTCGTCAACCACCGCCACGGCACCCCGGACTGGATGCCGATCAACCTCAAGCTCCGCGACGACCTCGACGAGGCCGTCGCCTCCTACAAGCACTACGACGTGATGATGGTCAACGCCATGTTCGACGGCATGAACCTGGTGGCCAAGGAAGGGCCCCTGGTGAACGAGCGCGACGGCGTCTCGATCCTCTCGGAGAACACGGGAGCGCACGAGGAGCTCGGGGAGTTCGCGCTGTCGGTCAACCCCTTCGACGTCCAGGAGCTCGCCGACGCGATCCACACGGCCCTGACCATGGCGCCGGAGGAACGAGCCCGCCGGGCCGAGGGCCTGAAGGAGATCGTCACCTCCCGAGACCCGGGCGACTGGATCGACGAGCAGATCGACGACATCTCCAAGAAGGCCCGCCCGGCCCGAACGGGCTAGCGATTCGAGCGGTGGATAACTCGGTCTGAGGCCGAGTTATCCACCGCTCGCGTCGATCACCCGGCCTCGGGCCCGAACTCACGCAGCACGGGATCGGGATCCGCCGGGGCCGGCGCGCGCGAAGCGGGCGGCACCACCGGGGCGGGCCGCGCCACACGCGGAGCGACCGGCGGCACGACCGGAGCGGGCGGCGCCACGGACGCGACCGGCGGCACCCGCGGACGCACCGCACCGCCACCACCCTCACCCGCCCGCCGTCCGCCCCGCACCACCCGCCGCGTCGGCCGCCGCCGCACACGCCTCGCACCCCCACCACCCTCACCTGCCCGCCGTTCGCCCCGCACCACCGCACGCTCCCGCCCCCGCACCACGGGCGGCGCAACAGCCGTCGGGGCCGGCGTAATAGCGGGCGCCGGGAGGGAGCGAGGCACCCGAGGCCCCACCGGAGCCACCACGGGCCACACCACCACCAGCACCACCACACCCACCACCGCAACGGCCCGCGCCACGTTCCCCCAGCGCACCCGCTCCCACAGCCCGCGATCCATGGCCCCCATAGCGGGACGCCGCCATCCGTTCGCCCCGGCGTTGCTAGCATCCTCCGCCGCGATGACGACCGAAGCACCCCTCTACGACCTGACGCTCCTTCTCGACACCGAGATGGAGGCCGAGCGCCGCGACCAGATCCTGGCGAACGTCGAGCACGCGATCGACGGCACCGGCGAGATCGTCGGCCGTCACGAGTGGGGCACGCGCCCCACCGCCTACGAGGTGCGCAAGCACGCCGAGGCGGACTACCACCTGATCCAGTTCCGCGGCCCGAGCACGCTGCTCGAGCAGCTGGACCACAACCTGAAGATCACGGACGGCATCCTGCGCCACCGGATCATCAAGCTTCGCCCGGGCACGCCCGCCCCGCCGGATCTCAGCGCCGCCGCCACCCCGGCCGCGCCCACCGGCGACCCCGAGGCGTAGCGAGAGAGCCGCGCACGCGCGCGGCTTCGCTCCTCACCCGCAACAAAACAGCCCAATCTGCGGGGCAGACGCCGGATTCCCCCGGAGCCGCACGTAGACTCGGCCGACCAACCGAGCTTCCGCGCCCTTCGCCGTCGAAAGGAGCCACGCAATGGCTGCGACGAACATCAACCGCGTTGTCCTCACGGGCAACCTCACCCGAGACCCCGAGCTGCGCTCCACCGCGAGCGGCATGTCGGTGTGCTCCCTGCGGATCGCGTCCAACACGCGCCGCAAGAACCAGGCCACGGGGGAGTGGGAGGACAAGCCCAACTTCTTCGACGTCACGGTCTGGGGCGCGCAGGGCGAGAACTGCGCGCGCTTCCTCTCCAAGGGCCGCCCGGTGGCCCTCGACGGCCGCCTGGAGTGGCGCGAGTGGGAGGCGCAGGACGGCAACAAGCGCCAGAGCGTCGAGATCGTCGCCGACGCCGTGCAGTTCCTCGGCGGCCGCGAAGACGGTCCGAGCAACGGCGGCGGCGGCTTCACGCCCCGCTCCGACGTCCCGGTCGACGACCGCGACTTCCAGCCCGCCGGCGCGGCGTCGCGTCCGAGCGCGCCGGCCGACGACGACATCCCGTTCTAGACCGCTCCTCCCGGACGCCCGGTTCCGCCGGGCGTCCGTGTAGGGCTTGTCGCTACCCTTTCTGATCGCGTGTGCGTCGAACGCACACCATGCTCTGGCGCAAGCTTGCGCCGGGCGACGAGATTTCGGCTCTAAGAGAGGGTTCCAACAGTGGCGAAGCAGCGCAGCCGGCCGACGCGCCGGCGTGAAAAGAGGGGTGGGCCCGGCAGCGGGCGTCGCAAGTCCTGCCCGTACTGCCGCGACAAGGTGGAGTTCGTCGACTACAAGGACATCGCCACGCTGCGGAAGTTCATCTCCGACCGCGGCAAGATCCGCTCGCGCCGCATCACGGGCGCCTGCCGCCGCCACCAGAACCAGATCTCGACCGCCGTCAAGCGCGCTCGCGAGCTCGCCCTGCTGCCGTACGTCGGGGCCGACAGCCGCGACGAGCGCGGGCGCGACCGCGACCGGTAGCCCGCGATGCCCCAGGCCATCCTGCTCCAGGACGTGGAGAACGTCGGCGCACGCGGCACGGTCGTGGACGTCTCGAAGGGCTACCTGCGCAACTACCTGATCCCGCGCAAGCTCGCCCAGCCGGCGACCAAGAGCTCGATCGCGGCGGCCGAGCGCCACCAGAAGACCCTCGACCGCGCGGCCGCCGAGGCGACCCAGCGCGCGGAGGAGAGCGCCGAGCAGCTCAACAAGACCGTGCTCACGATCGCCCACCAGGCCGGCGACGACGGCCGCCTCTTCGGCTCCGTCACCTCGCAGGACATCGTGGACGCGATCAAGGAGGCCCGCGGCATCACGATCGACCGCCGCAAGGTCCACCTCGACGAGCCGATCCGCAACGTCGGCACGCGCATGGTCACGGTCGAGGTCGGCGACGGCGTCCTGGCCAACGTCAAGACCATGGTGGTCGAGCAGTAAGCAGCTTTTTGATCCCGGCCCACCCGCCCCAGGGCGCCTCGCACGTCGCGGCGCCCGCCCCGGGGAGTGGACCCGGCCAGTGGGCCGGCGCCCCGAGCGCCGCGCTCGACGCCGACGGGACCATCGCGATCGCCTACCGCGTGCGCACGAGCGCGCGCCGCGGGGGCACGGTCGTGCTCGCCCGCAGCCAGGATGGCGTGCAGCTCGAGCCCGTCGCGGAGCTCGACAAGGACCGCTTCGGCGCCGAGTCGCTCGAGCGCCCCGCGCTCGTCCGCCTCGCCCCCGCCGCGCACGCCGCACCCGCCGCGCACGCCGCACCCGCCGCGCACGGCCACACCGGCGCGGGAGGCTGGCGCCTGTATCTCTCCTGTGCGACGCCGGGGACCAAGCACTGGTGGATCTGCGCGCTCGACGCGCCGTCGCTCGACCGGCTCGCCGACGCCGAGCCGCGCACGGTCTTCCCGGGCGACGAGGCCACCGGCGTCAAGGACCCCGTGATCCGCCGCCGCGACGACGGCTGGCACGCGTGGATCTGCTGCCACCCGCTCGAGGAGCCGGGCGAGGAGGACCGCATGACCACCGCCTACGCGACCAGCGCCGACGGCCTCGCATGGACCTGGCAGGGAACCGTCCTGCGCGGGCGCCGGGGCACCTGGGACGCGCGCGGCGCCCGCGTCACCGCCGTGCTCGCCGACGGGCGCATGGCCTACGACGGCCGCGCGACCAAGGGGGAGAACTTCTCCGAGCGCACCGGCCTCGCCGAGGCGCGTGACGCCCCCGTCTCCGACGCCCGCTACCTCGACGTCCTGCCGCTCCCCGGCGGCGCCCACCGCCTCTACTACGAGGCGCCGCTGCCCGACGGCAGCCACGAGCTGCGCACGGAGCTCGTCCCTCCCGCCTGAGCTCCGATCGTCACGATTCTGCGACGGATCGCAACGATTCCGCGCAGCGAGCGGGCTGATCGCGCGACGGCGGCCATCGCCTCCGGACCCGGACCTAGACTCGGTCGGCCCGGATGAGCGCCACCGACTACAGCCCCGCCAACGGCAACTCGCGAAGCTTCGACGGGCCGGTCCCGCCGCAGAACCTCGAGGCCGAGCAGTCCGTGCTCGGCGCCGTGCTGCTGTCGGACACCGCCCTGCCGGCGCTGATCATCGACGAGCGCCTGCAGCCGGCGGACTTCTACCGCGAGAGCCACGGGCTGATCTTCACCGCGATGCTCGACCTGCACGGCGCGGGCGAGCCGGTGGACGCGCTGACGCTCGTGGAGCACCTCAAGCAGGCCGGCCAGCTCGACGCGGTCGGCGGCCGCGGGACGGTCGATCTGCTGGCGGGCTCGGTCCCCGCCGTCGGCAACGTCCGCCAGTACGCGCGGATCGTCCGCGAGAACGCGATGCTGCGGCGGCTGCTCGACGCGGCGTACGAGATCCAGGCGAAGGTCCACTCCCACGAGGCGCCCCCGCGCGAGCTCGTGGACCTCGCCGAGCGCACGATCCTCGAGGTCGCCCACGAGGACTCCCGCAAGGACTTCCGCTCGATCGAGGCCGTCCTCGACGCCGAGACCACCAAGCTCGCCGAGCTCTCCCGCGCCGGCAAGGCGATCACCGGCACCGCCTCGGGCTACGAGGACCTGGACACGATCACCGGCGGCTTCCAGCCCGGCAACCTGATCATCCTCGCCGCAAGACCCTCGATGGGCAAGTCGGCGCTGATGGCCAACTTCTGCGAGAACGCGGCGCTGGAGGGCAACAAGGCCGTCGCGCTGTTCTCGCTCGAGATGTCGGAGTCCGAGCTGGCGCAGCGGTTCATCGCGTCGCAGGCCTCGATCAAGGGCGACGACCTGCGCAAGGGCAACGTGCCGGCGTCGCGCTGGCCGAAGATCCTGCAGGCGAGCGCGCGGCTGGCCAACTCGCCGCTGTACATCGACGACTCGTCGGACCTGTCGGTGCTCGACGTGCGCGCGAAGGCGCGGAACTTCTGCGAGAACGCGGCGCTGGAGGGCAAGAAGGCCGTGGCGCTGTTCTCGCTCGAGATGTCGGAGTCCGAGCTCGCGCAGCGCTTCATCGCCTCGCAGGCCTCGATCAAGGGCGACGACCTGCGCAAGGGCAACGTGCCCGACCTCGCGCTGGCCGAAGATCATGCAGGCGAGCGCGCGGCTGGCCGAGCTCGCCGCTGTACATCGACGACTCGTCGGACCTGTCGGTGCTGGACGTGCGCGCGAAGGCGCGCCGGCTCGCACAGCAGCACGCCGACGGGCTCGGGCTGATCGTCATCGACTACCTGCAGCTGATGCGGGCGGGCGGCAGCGTGGAGAACCGCGTGGAGCAGATCTCCCAGATCTCGCGCGGGCTCAAGACGCTGGCGCGCGAGCTCGAGGTGCCCGTGATCGCGCTCTCGCAGCTCAACCGCGGCGTCGAGCAGCGCACGGACAAGCGGCCCGTGCTCTCGGATCTCCGCGAGTCCGGCGCGATCGAGCAGGACGCGGACCTCGTGATGTTCATCTACCGCGACGAGTACTACGACCAGGAGTCCGAGCGCGAGGGGATCGCGGACGTGATCATCTCCAAGCACCGCAACGGCGGCCTGGGCACGATCGAGCTGACCTTCCAGAAGGAGTTCCCGCGCTTCATGTCCTACGTGCCCGAGGACCGCTACTGATGAGCCTGCCTCCTCCAGCTGCCCCGACGGCCGCTGCGACGGCTCGGGGTTCCTCTACGACGAGGTCAAGCGACGTCGCGCGGCCGTGCTCGTGCCGCCCGCAGCGGCTCGCGCGCAAGAAGGCCACGGCCGTCCAGGGGCGCCTGCCCAAGCGCTTCCGCGAGGTCTCCTTCGACCGCGAGCCCGTGCCCTCGATCGCCCGCCGCGCGCCCGACGTGGTGCGCGACGTGCGCCGCTACGCGCGCACGGTCGCCGAGCAGCTCGCCGAGGGCCGCGGGCTGTGGTTCACGGGCAGCGTCGGCACGGGCAAGACGACGCTCGCGATGCTCGTGTCCAAGGCCGCGATGGAGGCCGACCACACGGTCGCGATCTACTCGCTGCCACGGCTGCTGAGCATGCTCCGCGGCTCCTACGACGACGACGCGGTGTACTCGCTCAACGACCTGATCGAGCGGCTGTGCGCCGTCGACCTGCTGCACGTCGACGACGTCGGCGCGGAGCAGACGAGCCCGTGGGTGCTCGAGCAGCTGTACACGATCGTCAACACGCGCTACGAGGACGGGCGCGCGGTGATGCTCACGACGAACCTGCCCGACGACGAGCTCAAGGAGCAGATCGGCGCACCGCACCGTCTCGCGCCTGAACGAGATGTGCTCGGTGCTGCTCGCTGCACGGCGAGGACCAGCGCGAGGACAGTGGCTTCCAGCTGCCCGAGCCGGCCGCGAGCACCGGCGCCGGCCGCTGGCGCAGCGACGCGGACCGGGCCTGGGAGGACGCCGATCCCGACGAGCCGCCCGCCTACGGCCGCCCGCGGGCGCACCGCCTAGACTGAACCGCGGCTATGGCCGGCATCGTGATCGTGGGCGCCCAGTGGGGCGACGAGGGCAAGGGCAAGATCGTCGATCTGCTCGCCGAGAACGCGGATCTCGTGATCCGCTTCCAGGGCGGCAACAACGCCGGCCACACGATCGTCCGCGACGACGTCAAGTGGAAGTTCCACCTGATCCCGAGCGGGATCCTCTACCCCGGGCCTGAAGTGCGCGATCGGCAACGGCGTCGTGATCGACCCGAAGGTCCTCACGGGCGAGCTGGACGACCTGCGCGCGAAGGGGATCGACCTCTCCGGCCTGCGGATCAGCGCCAACGCGCACCTGATCATGCCGTACCACATGCTGCTCGACCACGCGGGCGAGGCGCGCCTGGGCAAGCTGCAGATCGGCACCACGCGCCGCGGCATCGGCCCCGCCTACGCCGACAAGGCGGCGCGCCTGGGGATCCGCGTGCAGGACCTGCTCGACGAGAAGATCCTCAAGAAGAAGATCACCGCCGCGATGGAGCCCAAGCGGCTCAGCCTGCGCCCGTTCGCCAAGTCCCCGGAGCTCGACCTGCAGTCGATGACCGAGGACTACCTGACCTACGGCCACCGGATCGAGCAGTACATCGCCGACACCGCGCGCGCTGACGTGGGATGCGCTGGACGCCGGCGGCAACGTCATCTTCGAGGGCGCGCAGGGCACGCTGCTGGACATCGACCACGGCACGTATCCGTTCGTGACCTCCTCGAACCCGGTCTCCGCCAGCGCCTGCACCGGCACCGGCGTCGGCCCGAAGGACATCGACGAGATCTGGGGCATCGCCAAGGCCTACGCCACCCGCGTCGGCGCCGGCCCGTTCCCGTCCGAGCTCGACGACGAGCTGGGCGAGCAGATCCGCCAGGCCGGCGGCGAGTTCGGCACGACGACCGGCCGCGCCCGGCGCGACGGGCTGGATCGACCTCGTGGCGCTGCGCTACGCCGCCCGCATCAACTCGCTCACGCACCTGAGCATCACCAAGCTCGACGTGCTGAGCGGGATCGGCCCGATCTCGGTCTGCACCCGCTACCGCGGCGGCGACGAGGCGGTCTTCGACCACTATCCGTACCACCAGACCGTCATGCACAACGCGACGGGCGAGTACGAGCAGCTCCCGGGCTGGGACGAGGACATCACCGGCTGCCGCGACGAGCGCGAGCTGCCGCAGGCGGCGCGCGACTACCTCGCCTACATCTCGGACTTCATCGGCGTGCCGGTCGCGCTGATCGGCGTCGGGCCGGGCCGCGACGAGGTCATCTGGACCGAGGCCGGCCGCGAGAGCGCGGCCTTCCGCGCCGCCGCTCCGACGCCTGAGGCTGCTCAGCTCCGGATCACCCGCGTGTTCACGACGAAGTCGTGCAGCGCGCGGTTCTCCTCGTCCCACAGCGGCCACAGGACGTCGAGCAGCCAGGCGAGCCCGAAAGTGGCCGACGCGAGGACGCCGACCAGCAGCGACTTGACGATCACCTCGCGCAGCATCGCGAAGCCGAAGGTCATGGGCTCGCCGTCGGCGCGGATCACGCGGATGCCGGCGCCATCCGCCCGAGCGTCTGGCCGTTGGTGCGCGCCATCAGCAGCGGCGCGTAGAGCAGCGCCACGACCGCGACGCGAGCAGCGCGAGACGGCGCCGACGACCACGCGACGCCGCGCCGCCGTCGTTGTCGACCGAAGAGGCCCGAGCGCGGCGCAGGACGGCCACGAACAGGATCGCGCGCCGAGGCGAAGAGATCGCGCCGTCGATGATCTGCGCGCCCGCGCGGCGGCCCCAGCCGGCCAGCGCCGGCCGGCCGGCGAGCGCCGGGCCGGCGCCACCGCGGGAGCCGGGCCGCCGGCGCCGGGCGGCGGCGCGGTCGTGTAGCCCGGCTGCCGCTCCACAGCCCGTCCCGGCGCGCGGGCGGCGCGGGCGCCGCCGCCGAGCGGGATCGCCGGGTGTCAGCGCCGCCGGTCGCTCGCTCATGCGGCGAACCCTAACGCCAGCGCTCGAGCAGGTCCTCGTCGCCGACCTCGCGCACGACGCGGCGCCGGGACGCCCATCACGACCGCCCGCGCCGGCACGTCGCGCATGACCACGGCGCCGGCGGCCACGAACGCCTCCTCGCCGATCTCGATGCCCGGCGTGAGCACCGCGGCGCCGCCGATCCGGCAGGCGCGCCGCAGCAGCGCGCCCTCGAGCGAGAAGTCCGGCGCCGTGGCGGGCCATCGTCGAGTCGTTGGTGGTCATCGACGCCCGGGCCGACGAACACGTCGTCCTCGACCACGCTGTAGGCGGTCAGGTAGACGTCGGTCTGCACGCGGACGCGCGCGCCGACCAGCACGTCGTTGTCGACCGCGCTGCCGCGCCCGATCACGCTGCCCGCGCCGATCCGCGCGCGCTCGCGCACGAACGACTGGTCGCCGAGGATCGCGCCCTCGCCGATCCGCGCGCCGGCGAGCACGATCGCCCGCGCGCAGACCACCGCGCCCGCCTCGAGCACGAGCGGCTCGCGCTCGCCGCGCGGCGCGTCGAGTGGCTGGGCGAGCTTCGGCGGCTTGCCGAGCACGGCGCCGTCCTGGATCTCGCAGCCGTCGCCGACCACCGTGCCCGGGTGGATGACGACGTGCGCGCCGATCCGCACGCCCTCGCCGAGCTGGACGCCCTCGCCGAGGACGAGGCCCGGGCGCGAGGTCAGACAGCTGCATCCTGCTCCCTTCGCGACGCGTCGAGCGAGGCCTGCAGGCCCTCCAGCACGCGCACCACGCGCAGCCCGGAGTGCGCCGTCCGAGCGCGGCGCGCGGCCCTCGCGCAGGCACTCCACGAAGTGCTCGCACTCGAGCCGCAGCGGCTCCGGTTGCCGATCGACGGGCTCCAGATGTCCCCCGCGCGGGTGATGTACTCGCCGTAGCTGCCCGAGCGCTCGTCGAAGCCCTTGTCGTAGACGGTCACCTTGCGCTCGAGGTCCATGTCGTCGAACGTCGCCATCCGCTTGGAGCCGACGACCGTGAAGCGGCGCTCCTTGTGCGGGTCCAGCCACGACAGGTGCAGGTGCGCGGCGAGCCCGGACGGGAAGCGCAGGAAGCCGAACACGACGTCCTCGATGCCGCGGCTGCATGTAGGCCTCGCCGCGCGCGCTCGAGCTCGTACGGCTCCTCGCTCGGCCAGGTGCAGCACGACCGAGACGTCGTGGGCGCCGAGCGACCAGAGCGCGTTCTCGTCGGCGCGCAGCTTCCCCAGGTTGAGGCGGTTGGAGTAGATGTAGTGGATGTCGCCGAGCTCGCCCGAGGCGGCGATCTCCTTGAGCTTGGCCACGCCGGGGTGGTACTCGAGCAGGTGGCCGACCATCAGCGTGCGGCCGGAGCGCTCGGCCGCGGCGACGGCGCGCTCGGCCTCCTCGACCGACTGCGCGAGCGGCTTCTCGACGAAGCAGTGCTTGCCCGCGTCGAGCACGCGCTCGGCGAGCGCGCCGTGGGTCGGCACCGGGGTGGCGAGCACGACGGCGTCGAGCGCGTCGTCGGCCAGCAGGTCGTCGAGGTCGGCGGTGAAGCGCGCGCCGGGGAAGCTCGGCGCCCAGCGCTCGCGCGCCGCCTCGGAGGCGTCGCAGCACCAGGCGAGCTCGCAGCCGGCGATGCCCGCGAAGTTGCGGGCGAGGTTGGGGCCCCAGTAGCCGAGGCCGGCGACGCCGATGCGCAGCGGCGCTCACGCGACCGCCACGCCCGCTCGCGCAGCGCCAGCAGCGCCTGGACGACCCGCTCGCCGGCGCGCCCGTCGCCGTACAGCGGCGGGCGCTCGGCCGGCGCGCTCGCGCTCCAGCGCGGCCCGCGCGGCGTCCGCGTCGAGCCCCACGAGCACGTTCCAGCCCGCCTGCGACGGTCTCCGTCCACTCCGTTCGGTCCCGAAGCGTCACGCACGGCACCCCGGCCAGATAGGCCTCCTTCTGCACGCCGCCCGAGTCCGTGAGCACCGCGCGGGCGTGCAGCAGCAGCGCCGTGAAGTCCAGGTAGCCGAGCGGCGGCACGAGCCGCACCCCGGGCGGCCTCGCAGCTCGCCGAGCAGGCCGGCGGCCTCCAGCCGGGCCCGCGTCCGCGGGTGCAGCGGGAGCACGACCGGGGTCGGGCATCCCGCACAGCAGCGCGACGAGCCGCTCGAGCCGCTCCGGGTCGTCGACGTGCCCGCGCGGTGCGCGGTCGCGAGCAGGAACTCGCCCGGCTCGACCTCGCACGCCTCCAGCACGGAGGTGCGCTCGCGCGCGCGCGGCGCCGAGCAGCTGCGCGACGTCGACCATCACGTCGCCCGACCACCACGACCTCGCCGGAGACGCCCTCGTGCGCGCAGGTTCTCGGCCGGCGCCGCCGAGGAGCACAGCAGCAGGTCGGAGGCGTGGTCGGCCAGCACGCGGTTGAGCTCCTCGGGCATCGAGCGGTCGAAGGAGCGCATCCCCGCCTCGACGTGGGCGACCGGGATCCGCGCCTGCGCGGCGGCCAGCGCGCCCGCCAGCGTCGAGTTGGTGTCGCCGTAGACGAGCACCACGTCGGGCGCGCTCGGCGGCCAGCAGCGGCTCCAGCGCGCTGCAGCATGCGGCCGGTCTGCTCCGTGTTGGAGCCGCCGCCGAGCTCGAGCAGGTGCTCGGGCCGCGGCAGCTCGAGCTCGTCGAAGAAGACCTGGGAGAGCTCGGCGTCGTAGTGCTGGCCCGTGTGGACGAGCACCTCGTCGGCCGCCTCGCGCAGGCGGAACGAGACCGCGGCGGCCTTGACGAACTGCGGGCCGGTTGCCGATGACGGTTAGAACTCGCACGTTAAACGGGTAATTGCGTGGGCAACGATGCGCGATCGTCCGCGGAACCGTACAAGGCGCCCTCTCCGCCGTCCGGCCACGTGCTCTGGTACGTGGAGTTCCAGGCGAGCGGCGCCCAGGCGCGCGCGCGTCAAGGCCTAGGCCGGCGCGCCCAGCTCCCGCTCGATGCGCCGCGCGAGCGCGCTCGCGCGCGTCCTGCGTGACCGGCCCCGGCGCGGCTCGGCAGCTCGATGTCGTCGATCGCCGCGATCGGCATGCACCTCGCGCACGGTGGAGGCGATGAACGCCTCCTCGGCGGCCGCGGACGTCGTCGAGCGTGCAGACCGCCTCGCCGCGCCGCGACTCCTCGATCACGCCGCGTCGCGCGTGATCGAGCCCAGGATCCGGTCCTCCAGCGGCGGCGTGTAGCAGCGTGCCGCCGGCGACCCAGAAGAAGCTCCACGTCGGCCCCTCGAGCACGCGGCCGTGCGGCGTGACGAACAGCGCCTCGTCGTAGCCCTGCTCCTTGGCGAGGCGCGCCGGCGAGCATGTTGCCCGCGTAGGAGAGCGTCTTGAGGCCGTCGAGCACCCGGTTGGGCGCGTAGGTCACGGTCATCACGCGCGCGACCTGCGCGCGGTGCGGGAGCGGCTCGATCATCGCGATGCGCCGCCCGCCGCGGGTCAGCACGATCCGCAGCAGCGCCTCGACCGGCCCCGCCTCGGCGAGCAGCGCGTCGACCTCCGCGCGCAGCGCCGCGTCAGGTCGAGGGTCGAGGCGCAGGCCCGTTGCAGGTGCGGCCGCAGGCGTGCGTAGTGGTCGTCCATGGCGAACGGGCGGCCGCCGTAGAGGCGGGCGACCTCGAAGCCGCCGTCGCCGCGGGTGAGGCCCTCGTCGTTGACCGGGATGCGCGTCTCGGCGGCAGGGCCGATCGCGCCGTCGAGGCTCGCGAGCATCGGTCCGAGGGTAGCGGCGCCGCCCGCGGCTACCGTAAGAGGCTTCATGCGCGCTGCAGATCCGGTCCACAACGTCGAGCTGCGGCGCAACGCGCAGGGGCACGACTCGGTCGTGTTCGCCTTCCCCTACAGGGCCGACATCGTCGACGCGGTGCGGGCGATCCCCGGCCGCCGGTTCGACTGGGAGGCGAAGGAGTGGTGGGCGCCGCGCGCGGACGCCGTCGCGCCGTTCGTGAAGGGCGTGCTGGAGCGCCATCCGACGCTCAGCGTCGCCCCGGACGTGACGGAGTGGCTCTCGCGCGCGGTGACCGGCTGGGTCGGCCGCGTGACCGCCGGGCAGCTGCGACGGCAGCGGGCCACTTCATCCTGGACACGATCGCCGGCGAGCTCGACGAGCCGCTGGCCGAGCTGGCCTCCGAGCGCGGCGGGCGCCTGTGGCTGCCGTTCACGCGCGAGGTGGCCGAGGCGCTGCTGGAGACCACGGGCGCCCGCCTGGACCCGCGCGCGCTGCGCTGCGCCTCGCGCCTGCAGGTCGGACCTGGAGCCCGCGCCCGCCACGCTGTCGCTCGTCGAGGGCTACGGCGAGCCGCGCTTCAAGCTGGACATCAACTGGGACCCGGAGACGCTGCCCGCGTTCCTCGCAGCTGCCCGCCTGCGAGGCGCACGGGCGCACCTGCCGGTCGACCCGTACCTGCTCGAGCCGCTCGAGCACTACCTGCGCACGTTCGGCGTCGAGCCGGCCGCCAACGCCGCGCGAGGTGCTGGACCGGCTGCGCCGCGAGCACGACTCGGCGATCGACGACGTCCGCCGCTCGCGCGCCTCCGACGCACGAGCCGGTCGCGAACGAGGACGCGCCTGGGCGGGGAGCTGCGGCCGTTCCAGCGCGCCGGCGTCGCCTACGTGCTGCAGGCCCGGCGCACGTTCCTGGCCGACGAGCAGGGCCTCGGCAAGACCGTCCAGGCGCTCGCCGCGCTGGAGGCCGACGACGCCTACCCGGCCGTGATCGTCTGCCCGGCGGGCCTGAAGCTCAACTGGCGCCGCGAGATCGAGCGCTGGCTGCCGCACCGCTGCCTCAGCGTCATCCAGGGCACCAGCGTCGACCCCGGGCGAGGCCGACATCACGGTCCTCAACTACGAGATCGTCCACGCGCACCGCGTCCGGCTCGCAGCTGCGGCAGCCGAAGGCGCTCGTGCTCGACGAGTCCCACTACGTCAAGAACCCGCGCGCCAAGCGCACCCAGGCCGTGCGCCGGCTGGCCGAGGCGCTGCCCGACGGCGCGCTGCGCCTGGCGCTGACCGGCACCCCGGTCATGAACCACCCGGACGAGCTGATCGCCCAGCTGCGGATCCTCGGCCGCCTGCGGCGAGTTCGGCTCGGGCGCCCGCTTCGCCCGCCGCTTCCAGGGCGCGGGCGCCGAGGAGCGCATCCACTGGCACCTGCGCCGCTCGTGCTTCGTGCGCCGCCTGAAGGCCGACGTGCTGCCGCAGCTGCCCGCCAAGCGCCAGGTCGTGCTGCCGGTGGCGCTGGACAACGAGACGCGAGTACAAGCCTCGCCCAGGACGACGTGATCGCGTGGCTGCGCGAGCAGCCGCTGGACCTGGGCGAGGTCGAGGCCAAGGTGGCCGCCGCGCTGCGCGCCGAGCGGCTGGCCCAGCTCAACGCGCTCAAGCGGCTCGCCGCGCGCGGCAAGGCGAGCGCCGCGCTGGCCTGGATCGAGGACTTCCTGGCCTCCGACGAGCCGCTGGTCGTGTTCGCCGGCCACCGCGAGGTGCAGGAGCTGCTCGTCGAGCGCTTCCCGGACGCGCTGCACGTGCTCGGCCGCGACTCGATCCAGCAGCGCGAGGAGGCCGTGGACGCCTTCCAGGAGCCCGGCGGGCCGCAGCTGATCGTCTGCGCGCACCCGCGTCGGCGGGCCAGGGCATCACGCTCACGCGCGCCTCCAACGTCGCCTTCCTGGACCTCGAGTGGACGCCGGCGATGCACGACCAGGCCGAGGACCGCTGCCACCGCATCGGCCAGCACGACGCCGTGACGGCCTGGTACCTGCTGGCCGCCGACACGATCGACGAGACGATGATCGAGCTGATCTCGCGCAAGCGCGGGATCGTCGGCGCGGTCACCGACGGCCGCCGCGACGAGTCCGAGGCGCTCGTGCAGGCCGTCGTGCGCGAGCTGCGCGCCGGCAAGCCGCGGCGGCGGCTGCGCTCGGTCGCCTAGCCGCACCGCGCCCGGCGCGCCGATCCACGCCAGCAGGCGCTCGCCCTCGGCGACGATCTCGTCGGTGTCGCCGAGCGGCTCGAGCGGCTGGACGTGCAGGGTCGCGCCTCGGCGTCGCGCTCGATCCTCCAGGTCGCGCGGGCGAAGCCGTCGACGAGCACGAAGCGCGCTGCCGCCCACCACGCCGAGCCGGTGGCCGTAGGGGAGCACGCGCGAGCGGTCGTCGTGGCCGAGCAGGATGTTGTCGAACCACGGCAGGAAGCGCGGCGGGGCGGGCTCCTCGCCGGTCGGCGATCGGCGCGTCCGGGAGGTCGAGCAGCTCGCGGCCGCGCTCGTCGCGGAAGGCGCGCAGCCCCGGGCGCAGGCGCTCGACGACCGCCGGCGAGGCCGGGCAGGCCCGACCACAGCCGCATGTCGGAGACGCTCGCGGGCCCGAACGCGGCCAGGTAGCGCAGCAGCAGCGCGTCCGGCGCGCGTCTCGGTCGCCAGCGGCCGGCCGAGCAGCTCCTCCACCGGCGCGACCACGGCCTGCCCGCCCTGGCGTTCCAGCGAGGTGCCGCGCGGCGGCAGCTGGGCGAGCGGCACGCAGAAGCGCACGGCGTAGGCGAGCGCGCTCGGGTCGTGGTCGGGCCAGCGCTCGCGCCAGCGCGCGGCCGAGCGCTCGCGGTCGTCCCGCGGCGTCGTCGGCGAGCGCCGCGCGGCCGGCCGCGACCACCTCGGCGACGTCGACGCCGTCGAGCTGCTTCATGAAGCCGCTGCCGGCGAAGCGCTTCTCGAGCATGGCCTGGTGCATCGGGCGCCAGGCGAGGAAGTCGTCGGCGGTCGTCAGGTGCAGCGTGGCGCGCATCAGCGTGGTGCGCAGCACGACGTGCGACTCGAGCAGCCGCACGAGCTCGGCCGCCTCGAAGCCCTCGAGCCGCGACCACAGGCCGTAGAACGGCGCGGGCGGCTCCTGGCACTGCATCCCGGCGAGCTGCTCGATCGCCTCGCAGCGGCGGCAGCGGCGAGCGGCGCAGCAGCAGCTGGCGCTCGAGCAGGGTGCGGTTGAGCTGGCGGGTGCTGAGGACCCGCTCAGGCACCGATGGGGTGCCAGGCGGTCTTGAGCTCGGTAGCGCCTCGAGGCGGCGCAGCGCGTCCTCGCGAGCGTCCGACGCCGGCCGGGATGCGCAGCACGCGCTTGACCGTCTCCGCCGCGAGCACGTCGAGCTCGCTCGGCCAGCTCGGCGTCGCCGCTCGCGTCGACGATCGCGTTGAGGTCGCGGTGCGCGCCGAGCGCGGGCGCGAGCTCGTCGCGGCGGCCGGCGAGCAGGTTCACGACGCCGCCGGGGAAGTCGGAGACCGCGAGCACCTCGCCGAGGTCCAGGCCCGCGAGCGGCCAGCGCTCCGAGCAGATCGCCACGACGGTGTTGCCGGCGGCGAGCGCGGGCGCGATCGCGCCGACGAGGCCGAGCAGCTCGGGCTCCTCGGGCGCGACGACGCCGACGACGCCGGTCGGCTCGGGCGTCGAGAAGGACAGGAACGGCGCCGCGACGGGGTTCACGCCGCCCAGCACCGCGTGCAGCTTGTCCGTCCAGCCCGCGTAGTGCACGAGCACGTCGACCGCGGCCGCGACCTCGTCGCGGGCGGCGGCCGGCTTGGCGCCGCGCAGGTCGACGGCCTGCTGGGCGAACTCCGCGCTGCGCGACTCGAGCGCCTCCGCCGCGCGGTAGAGCACCTGGCCGCGGTTGTAGGCGGTCTTGCCCGCCCAGCCCGGCTGCGCGCCGCGCGCCTTCTTGACGGCGTCGCGGACGTCCTTGCGCGAGGCGCGGGTGATGTTGGCCACGTGGCTCCCCTCGTGGTCGAGCACCGGGTCGTGCCGGCCGGACTCCGAGCGCGCGAACGCGCCGCCGACGTAGAGCTTGTAGGTCTTGCGGACGGCGAGGCGCGGGCTCATGAGACGCGCACGTAGGGACGCAGGCCGGCCGCGCCGCCCTCGCGGCCGAAGCCGCTCTCCTTGTAGCCGCCGAAGGCCGCCGTCGGGTCGAAGTGGTTGTAGGTGTTCTGCCACACGACGCCCGCCTGCAGCTGCGAGGCGACCTCGAACGCCTTGCCGCCCTTGTCGGTCCAGATCCCCGCCGCCAGGCCGTACTTGGAGTTGTTGGCCTTCTCGATCGCCTCCGCCTGGGTGCGGAAGGTGAGCATCGACACGACCGGGCCGAAGATCTCCTCGACGGCGATCCGGTGCACGGGCGAGACCTCGGTGAACATCGTCGGCGCGAACCAGTGGCCGCGCTCGGGGATGTCGCAGGCGACGGTGCGGCGGACCGCGCCCTCCTCCTCGCCCGCGGCGACCAGCGTCTCGATCCGCTCGAGCTGCTCGCCCGAGTTGACCGCGCCGACGTCGGTGTTCTTGTCGAGCGGGTCGCCGAGGCGCAGCTTCTGCATGCGCTCCCACAGCTTGGCCTCGACCTGCTCGGCGACGCTCTCCTGCACGAGCAGCCGCGAGCCGGCGCAGCAGACGTGGCCCTGGTTGAAGAAGATGCCCTGGACGATGCCCTCGACGGCCTGGTCGATCGAGGCGTCCTCGAAGATGATGTTGGCCGACTTGCCGCCGAGCTCGAGCGTCAGGCCGACGTCGCGGCCCGCCAGCGCGGCCTGGATGTCCTTGCCGACGGCGGTCGAGCCCGTGAAGGCGACCTTGTCGATGCCCTCGGCGCGCACCAGCGCGGCGCCCGTCGCGCCGTCGCCGGGCAGGATCGAGACGACGCCCGGCGGCAGCTCGGCCTCCTGGCAGATCTCGGCCAGCAGCAGCGCGGTCAGGGGCGTCGTGTCGGCCGGCTTGAGGATCGCGGCGTTGCCGCACGCCAGCGCGGGCGCGAGCTTCCAGGCCGCCATCAGCAGCGGGAAGTTCCACGGGACGATCTGGGCGACGACGCCGTGCGGGCGGTGCTCGGCGGCCGGCGATGCCGTAGGCGATCTTGTCCGCCCAGCCCGCGTAGTGGAAGAAGTGCGCGGCGGCGAGCGGGATGTCGATGTCGCGCGACTCGCGGATCGGCTTGCCGCCGTCCATCGTCTCCACGATCGCCAGCTCGCGGGCGCGCTCCTGCATCAGCCGCGCGATCCGGAACAGGTACTTGCCGCGCTCCAGCGCCGGGCAGGGCGGCCCACTTGCGCTGCGCCTCGCGCGCGACCTGGATCGCGTGGGCGATGTCCTCCTCGCCGGCGATCGCGACCTGCGCGATGCGGCTCCTCGGTGGCCGGGTTGACCGTCGGCGCGGCCTTGCCCGAGCGCGGGTCGGCGAACTCGCCGCCGACGAACACGCCGTAGCTGTCGCGCAGGCGGACGTGGTCGGCGGACTCCGGGGCGGGCGAGTAGTCCCAGGTCAGGCGGGTGCGTTCGGGGGCGACGGCCATGGTCACTACTCCTTGGAGAAGTCCTCGGCGCGGCCGTAGCGGCCGGTCTGCGCCTTCTCGTACTGCATCAGCAGGTCGTTGAGCACCGACGAGGCGCCGATCCGGAAGCGCTCCGGCGTCAGCCAGGCGTCGCCCAGCGTCTCCTTGACGAGCACGAGCATGTGCAGCGCCTGCTTGGACGTGGAGACCCCGCCGGCCGGCTTCATGCCCACGACGCGGCCCGTGCGCTGGGTGTAGTCGCGCAGCGCCTCGAGCATCACGAGCACGACGCCGGGCGTCGCGCCCAGCTTGGCCTTGCCGGTGGAGGTCTTGATGAAGTCCGCGCCGGCCTCCATGGCGAGCATCGAGGCGTGGCGGACGTGGTCGTAGGACGGCAGCTCCGCCGTCTCGAGGATCACCTTCAGGTGCGCGTCGCCGCAGGCCTCCTTGACCTGCACGATCTCCTCGATCACGCGCGCGTCGTCGCCGGCCAGGTAGGCCTGGCGCGAGATCACCATGTCGATCTCGTCGGCGCCCGCGGCGACGGCCTCGCGCGTGTCCAGCAGGCGGACCTCGAGCGAGGCCTGGCCCGACGGGAACGCGGTCGCGACCGAGGCGACCTGCACGCCGGTGCCGGCGACGGCCTCGCGCGCGACCCCGACGAGCGCCGGGTAGACGCAGACGGCCGCGCAGCTGGGGATCTCCGGCCGCGTCGGCGACGGGCAGACCGCCTTGGCGGCGAGCTGGCGGACCTTGCCCGGCGTGTCGGCGCCCTCGAGCGTCGTGAGGTCGAGCATCGACACCGCGAGGCGGATGCCCTGCAGCTTGGCGTCGGTCTTGATCGAGCGCTTGGCCAGCGTGGAGACGCGCTCCTCGACCGCGACGCGGTCGACGTGGGGCAGTCGGCGTGCGGTTCTCACATCCACCAGCGTACCGCCCGAAATGCCGCCCGAACGGGATTGCGCGCGCTCGTGCAGCACGGGTAGGTTCGGACGCATGCCCCCGATCCGCCGGCGCGCGGACGAGCCGTCACAGGTCACGGAGAGACCGCCCGAGGCGGCCGCCCCCGAGCCCGCCGTGCTGATGCTGCAGCGCAGCGCCGGCAACGCCGCGGTGACGCGCCTGCTCGCGCGCGACGTGCTGTCGAACGCCCTCGGCGATGCGCCGCTCGCCGGGCCGGCATCGTTCAACGTACGGGACCCGCTCGGGGTCGGCGACCTGATGGCCGACGAGACGGCCGCGGGCCGCGCGGCGTTCGCCTACTTCGACGCGCAGAACAAGGGCGGCATCATCTCGATCTCGGTCGCCGAGCTCGTCCGCAACGCGGGCCAAGAGACGTACAAGCGCAAGGACGGCGGCGAGGGGAAGGTCATCGACAAGATCCCCGCCGACAGGCTCGAGGAGCAGCTGCGCGAGCGCGCCAAGCACTTCGGCGTCACCGTCATGGAGCACCGGGCGGCGACGGACCTGCCCGGGATGAAGTCCGAGATGGACGCCATCCTCGCCAACCTCGGGGCGATCCCCACCGAGCTCACGCTCGGCGGCGAGGACCTCAAGGTCACGGCCTCGATCTTCGGCACGATCAAGGGGGAGGCGAAGATCGGCTCGGCGAAGATCGAGGGCGAGGCGTCCTCGGAGGGCGTCGAGGGCTCGATCAAGGCGCCGGGCGCGACCCTGAAGGGCAGCGTCGGCGAGAAGGGCATCAAGGCCTCGCTCAAGCTCGGCGAGCTGGTGACGATCGACGGCGGGCTCAACCCCAAGTCCGACGGCAGCGTCGACTGGCGGGCGGAGATCTCCGTCGGGACGATCGGCAAGCTGATCATGCCCGAGGACGTGGCGAAGGTGTTCTCGAAGGCGCAGAAGACGTTCGCCGAGAGCGCGGGCGAGCTGGTCAAGCACCGCGACGATCCCGCGCAGGTCAAGAAGCACGGATCGGAGCTCGCGGAGGCGCTGGGCGAGGCCGTCGAGAAGGCCAAGAAGAGCGCGGAGCAGTCGAAGAAGTCGGGCTGGCGCTTCGGCGCGGAGCTCAAGGGCGACGGCGCCGGCGGCATCAGCGGCGGCTTCACGCTGACCTGGACTTGGTGATCCCGCCACCGGTGAGCTTTCCCGAAGCTTTCCCGGGCGTTGCCGGTCCGTTTGCGGCGCCGTGCCGATGCTGCGCCCATGGAACTCCTCATCGTGGGCGGGGGACTCGCCGCCCAGCGCTGCATCGAGGTGCTGCGGGCCGCCGGCGACGATCGGAAAGTGACCGTCGTCTGCGACGAGCCCGTGCGCCCGTACGACCGCCCGCCGCTGTCGAAGGAGGGTCTGCTCGGACAGATCGACCCCGCCTTCCGGCCCGCGGGCTGGTACGCCGACCACGACGTCGAGCTGCGGCTCGGCGTCGCCGCGCGCTCGCTCGACCCCGGGCGGCACGCCATCACGCTCGCCGACGGTGAGCGGCTGCACTACGACGAGCTGCTGATCGCCACGGGAGCCCGCGCGCGGGAGCTGCCCGGCGTGCCGCGCGCGCAGGTGCTGCGCAGCTCGTTCGACGGCGAACGACTCCGCTCCGCCCTGCTGGACGGCGGCCCGCTGGCCGTCGTGGGCGCGGGCCTGATCGGGCTCGAGGCCGCCGCCGCGGCGCGGGCGCTCGGCGTCGAGGTGACGGTGATCGAGGCCGCGCCGCGGCCGCTGGCCGGGATCCTCGGCCCGCGTGCCGGCGCCTGGGTGACGGCGCTCCACCGCGCCGAGGGCGTCATGGTCCGCACCGGCGTCATCGTCGAGCGCGACCTCGGCGACGCGCTCGAACTGGCCGACGGCACGCGGGTGGAGTGCGCGCATGTGCTGGCGGGGATCGGCGTGAGGCCGGCCGCGGACTGGCTGGCCGGCAGCGGCCTGGACCCGTCGGGCGTCGCCGTCGACGCCTGCGGGCGCACGGGCCTCCCCGGCGTCTACGCCGCGGGCGACGTGACGGGCTCGGGCCACTGGGAGGCCGCCGCGCGCGGCGGCACCGCCGTCGCCCGCGCTCTGCTGGGCCGCTCCGAGCTCCCCGCCGCGCCCTCGTCCTTCTGGAGCGACCAGCACGGCGTGCGCCTGCAGTGCGTCGGCGACCCGCGCGGCGCCGCGGAGCACGTGTCGCACGGCGACCTCGCCTCGCGCTCCTTCGAGCTCGACCACCACCTGGAGGGCCGGACCACGGCCGTCCTGCTCGCCGGCCGTCCGCCCTCCGCACTGCGGGCGGCAAGGGCGCGGATCGACATCCCCGTTCCCACCACCATCGCCAGGAGGGCCGCATGAGCCTGATCGCCCGCATCGAAGAAGACCTCTGCCTCGCCCACGGCGACTGCGAGGCGGTCGCCCCCGAGGCGTTCCGCGTCGACGATGTCGCCCGCGTCGTCGGCGAGACGGCCGACGACCGCCTGCGCGAGGCCGCGCGCGCCTGCCCGGCGGGCGCGATCGTCCTCTTCGACGCCGACACCGGCGAGGAGGTCGAGGCCTAGACGGGCCTCGACTCGCGCCACATCCGCCACAGCGGCGGGCCGCCGAACGGCAGCCGGAGCTCCGAGCGCACCACGAACCCGTGGCGCAGGTAGAGGTCCCGGCTGCGCGGCGAGCCCGCGTTGAGGTACGCGCCGCGGCGCTCCACGTCGCAGCGCGCGAGCATCGGCGCCAGCAGCTTCGACCCGAGCCCGCGGCCCTGGCCCGCGGGCTCGACACCGATGTAGTCCAGGTACCAGTGCGGCGGGTCGTGCGGGTGGTGGCGGTCGATCGCCAGCTGCGCACCGACCGACCGCCGCAACCGGGGCGCGAACACGCCCGCGAGGGCCGGCAGCACCGGCAGGGTCTCGCGCACCGTCAGGGGGTACTGGCCGGGCGCGAGCCACAGGGCCGCGCCAGACCGGTCCTCCGTCGTCCAGATCGCACCGGCGGCGGCGTAGAGCGGGACCAGCGCGGTGAAGTACCGGCGCAGCCGCGGCTCGCGCTCGTCCGGGAGCAGGAAGCTGAGCGGCGGGTCGGTCGCGAACGCGGCCGCCAGCACGGCCGCGATCCGCTCGTGGTCGGATCGGTTCGCCGGCCGCACGTCCATAGCGGCCGGCGACGCTAGTCGATCAGCGCGCCCTCAGGCGCAGCGTGTCCTTGACGTAGGCGGCCTTCGTGGCGCTCGCCTTCACCGTCCTGCCGGGCAGCTCGAGCTCGACCCGCCCGCGGCCGTCGGTCGTGCCCGTTCTTCCGCCGGCGCTCACGCGCGCGCCGCGGACGGCCTGGCCGGCGTCGCGGACCGTGAAGCGCACGTCCGTGCCGCGGCCGCGCCGCAGCCGGGCCGGCGACGCGCTGAGCGAGAGGCCGGGGAGCAGGCGCCGGTGGAACGTGGCGGCGCTCGAGCTCGTGCCGATGTTGAAGACGCCGAGGACGTCGACGGCACCGCCGGCGGCGCTCGCGTCGAGCCGGTAGGCCTGCAGCGTGCCGCGCGGGCGGCCGGCGGTCACCTCGGCGCCCCACCTGGTGGCGCCGCGGTTGGAGCGGCGGGCGTGGATCGAGGCGTCGACGCTGCCGCGGTCGTCCCAGATCGCCCACAGGCGGCCGTCGCCGGCCGCCGCGATCGTGACGGGACCGCTGCCCTGCTTGCGGGCGACGATCGGGGCGTTGCCCGCGCCGACCCGCCACACGCGGACCTGGTTCTGGGCCTGGGGCGCGGGATAGGCGACGTACACGCCGCCCGACGCCCGCGCGGCCAGCGGCGTGCGGCCGATCATCCCGATCGTCATCGCGCCCGTGCCGGGCATCGTCACCGGGCCACCGACCGGCTCGCCGGTCGCGCCGACCTGCTGCGCCTGCACCCCGAGCTGCGACGCATCGCTGGAGTACCACGCCATCAGGCTGCGGCCCGCGGCGTCCGTGGCCAGGTTCGGGTCGTTGCCGTACTGCTTGCCCGCCATGTAGTTGTGGTTGGGTGACGCGGGCGAGAGGCCGGCGTGCACCCACGTGCCGAGCGTCCCGGCCCATGCCTGCAGCGTGCTGCCGTCAGGGCGGACGGTCGCGGCGATCGGGCTGGCGTAGGACTGGCCGCCGCTCGGGTTCACCTGGCCGGGCTGCAGCGCCCAGCTCGCCCCGGCGTCGGCGGACAGCGCCGTGTTGATCTCCCGCTGCGGGTCGCTGCTGTCCGTCGTCCGGAAGCCACCCCAGAACACGCGCAGGCCGCCCGGATCGTTCACGAGCGCCGGGTTCGTGAACCCGGTCCAGCCGCTCTGGATCGGGTTCGTCGCGCCGATCCGCCCGCTGCGCGAGATCACGGTGTGCAGCAGGTCCTCCGTATTGGGCCCCGTCCGGCGGTGCCAGGCGAGGTGCAGGGTCCCGTCACCCGTTCGGGCCAACGCGACCTGGTCGATGCTCGACCCGTCCGGGGTCGTCACCCGCTTCCACGGCGCGGCGGAGGCCGGCGCCGTCACCCCCGCGGCGATGACGGCGGTGAGCAGGGCGGTGGCGCGTAGCTTCATCGGCCGACACTACCGGCATGTCGCACCGAAGACCGGCGAATCGCGGCGCCCGCGCGTGGCGGGCGCCGCGATGCCGCTTCTAGCTCGCGCGGTACAGCAGCCAGGCGTCGCGCATGCGCTGGACCTGGCCCGCGGTGAACTCCGTGTAGCAGCTGTCGTAGGAGTAGTCCATGTAGTTGTGGATCGGGTCCAGGCCCGGCGCCGAGCAGGTGTCCTTGCCGGCCGGGCAGCCCGAGGTGGCGGTCTTCTCCGCCGGCGTGTCCTCGACGAAGTCGCCCTTGGCGCTGCAGCCGCCGTAGAACGTGTGCTCGAGGTTGAGCCAGTGGCCGACCTCGTGAGTGGCCGTCTCGCCCTGGTCGTAGCGGCCCGCCCAGGTCGTCGAGACCCCCGGGATCGTCTCCCAGTTGAACACGACGCCGTCCAGGTACTGCTGGCCGGGCTTCGTGGTGATGTCCGGCAGGTAGGCCCAGCCGAGGTAGTCGCCGGCGGAGGCCGAGTAGAGGTTCAGCGCGTGGTCGCCGCCCTGCTTGAGCGTGCGCTTCATCGTGTGCTCGTTCGTCCCGCCGGGGTTCGTCGCGAACCAGCCCGCGTTGTCCGTCCGGGTGACGCCGGCGAGCTTGAAGCTGAAGCCGGTCGCGGCGCCGCCCTCTCCGGCCGAGAACGTGTTGTTGAGCACGGCGATCTGCGCGGCGATCTGGGAGTTCGTGAGCGCACCGGCCGCGCCGTCCGTGATCACGTGGAAGTACACCGGGACGGTGACCTTGAAGTTCCTGCCGGCCTTGCCCTTCGCGGAGGCGGGCATGTCCTGGTGCACCTGGTTGAGCTCGGGCTCGCGGACGATGCCGCCGCGACCGAGCGCGGCGGTCCCGTTGCCGAACACGCGCGCATCCGCCGCCGACAGCGGATCGCAGAACGCCGCCTGCGACGCGGCCGTGGCGTGTACGCCGGCGCCCGCCGGGGCGGCGGCGACGACCCCCATGGCCGAGAACAGCGCGAGCGCGCCGGCCAGCTTCCCCTTCTTCATGCTTCCCTCCGAGTTGCTCGTGCGCGCAGCCGGCCCCTCATTCCGGTGCGCCGCGTATCGGGGCGACTCTACACACGAGCGACCCGCCGGATCCACCCTCATCCGGTCAGCTTTCGATCGCGACGGTTTCCGGAGCATTCTTAGGTATGCCCGCAGCGGGGAAGGGCTAGGAGCACGATGGCCCCTGACTCGGACACCGACGATCGCCCGCACCTGCGCCGGCCGGACGCGGACCACTATCGCGCCGCCGCCGAGGCGACGCTCGAGCAGCTCGACTGGTGCGTCGCCTACCTGCACCGCATACGGAAGCCGCAGCTCGCCGCCGCCCTGGCGCGCAACCGGTCCGAGATCCGGCGACGGGGAGGGCTGTAGAGGTGGGTCTCATCCGCGGACTCTTCGCGGCGATCGGTGGACTGCTCGCCGGCGTCTTCGGCCTGCTCAAGGGCGTGCTCACCGGAGTCGGCAGCCTGCTCCGCCGGCTGTTCTGAACACTGAGGAGAGAACCATGGCCACGAACAGCGACCTGCGCGAGAACTCGATCTCCGACCTCCTGAGCGGCCTGTCGCAGGAGTCCGCGGCATTGATCCGCGAGCAGCTGCGCCTGGTCGTGACGGACATCGCGGCCGAGGGCCGTCAGGTGGGAACGAGCGTCGGGCTGCTCGGCGGAGCCGCGGCGCTGGGCGTCGGCGCCTTCGGCGCGTTGACCGCCGCCTTGATCGCCGCGCTCGGGCGCAAGCCGGCGCGCGGAGGCTTCATGGTGGCCGCGCTCTACGGGGCGGGGGCGGCGGGCCTGGCGGATGCCGGACGCAAGCAGCTGGCGCAGGTCGCGCCGCAGCTCCTCGAGACCGTCCAGCGCGACGTCAAGGCGACGGCCAAGGGAGCGGGCCGCTCCGCGGAGGCGTCACGCGACACGGCGACCAAGGCGGCGCGCGAGCCGGCATCCAAGGCGACGGCGCGCAAGCCCGCGACCAAGGCGACGGCGCGCAAGCCCGCGACCAAGAACGCGCGACGCAAACCCTCGTCCGACGGCGCGCGTCGGAAGGCGGCGCCGAAGCGGGAGCAAAGCACCGCCTGAGCCGCGCCGACGCCGGTAGTGTCCGGCCGTGGTGCGCACGCCGCGATCCGCTCGGCCGTTCTGCGCAGGCGCGATCCTCGCCGCCCTGGCCTGCGGCTCCTCGCCCGAGCCGGCGAGGTCGGCGGTGGCGACGAGCCGCGTCGACGTGAGCTCCGGGGGCGCGCGGCCCGAGTTCGCAGGCGTCGTCAGCAGCCTCTCCGCCGGCGGTCGCTTCGTCGCGTTCTCGTCGTCGGCGAACGACCTCACGCCCGACGACACGCACGAGGGCGCGATGGGCCGCGACGTGTTCGTGCGCGATCGCGCGAGGAGAACCACCAGCCGGGTCAGCGTGGCCTCGGACGAGGCGCAGGGCGATAACGAGAGCGACGAGCCGTCGATCTCCGCCGACGGTCGCTTCGTCGCGTTCTCGTCGTACGCGTCGAACTTCGCGGCCGGCGACGGCAACGGCAACTCGGACGTCTTCGTGCGGGACCGCAGGAGCGGCACCACGACCCTCGTGAGCGTGTCCTCGAGCGGCGTGCCGGGCGACAGCTTCAGCGGCGATCCGTCGATCTCGGCGGACGGCCGCTTCGTGGCGTTCGCGAGCCTGGCGCTGAACCTCGCTCCGGTCAGCGGCTTCCACACCCGCGTCTACGTCCACGATCGCCGGACGCGCAGGACCACGCTGATCAGCCCGGCCGCCGGCGACGCGAGCGATCCTTCGATCTCGGCCGACGGCCGCGTGGTCGCCTTCACGCGCCAGCGCGGCCAGCGATCGTCCTCCGTCCACCTCCACGACAGGCGGACCGGCCGGACGACGCGCGTCGACGTGAGCTCGCGCGAGCGTGCGGCGACACGAGCCGGCCTCTCGCCCTCCGTGTCGCGAACGGGCAGGTTCGTCGCCTTCGCGTCGCGAGCCGCCAACCTCGTCACCGGAGACCGCAACGGTGGCGAGGACATCTTCGTTCGCGACCGCAGGCGCGGCACGACCCGGCGCGTCAGCATCCGGCCCAACGGCCGCCCGGTGCGGCGCTGCCCGCCGAGCGAGGAACCCGGCAACCTCCCGCCGCCGGTCTGCGCCGGCGAGCCCGCCATCTCCGGCGACGGCCGGTTCGTGCTCTTCGTCACCGAGGTCCGCGGCTTCGACGCCTCCGGCGTGGACGGCGGGGTCTTCGTGCGCGACCGGCGCAGAGGGCGGACGAGGCGGGTCAGCTTCACGCCCGGCGGCCGGGCAGCCGGCGACGCGGACCTCCCGAGCCTCTCGGCGGACGGGCGGTTCGCCACGTTCCGCACCGCCGGGATCTTCGTGCGCGGGCCGTTGCGGTAACCGACCCTCTAAGTGCCCCCGCCAGGAATCGAACCTGGAACCTTCGGATTAAGAGTCCGCTGCTCTGCCAGTTGAGCTACAAGGGCGCGGGTGCCAATGGTAGCCAAGGCCCTCGGCCCCGGCCACCCCGGCTACTTGGGCTTCTTCTTGGGCGTGGCGGTCGCGGTGGGCGTCGCCGAGCCCTGGTCCTGCTGGAGCTGTTGGGCGACCGCCTGCTGCTTGGCCTGGTCGAGCGAGTCCTTGAGCGTGTTGCGCTCGTCCTTCGGAGCGCGCTCCAGCGCCTCGTTGCGCGCGAGGTCGCCCTTGCGGGTCTGGCCGGCCTGGTAGGCGTAGATCGCCAGCGTCGCGTAGGTCGTCGCGGACGGCCTCGCCTCGGCGATGATCTCCTGTGCTGCCGCGGCGTCCGCCGGGCGGTTGAGGCCGGTCTGGTCGAACGCGCGCACCATCAGGCCCGCCACGCGGTCGTCGGGGTTCTTCGGCTCGAGCGCGAGGTACCTCTCCCACGCGTCGGCGGCCTGCGAGAGCTTGGCCTTGCCCGACTCCGTGTAGGACGCGGAGCTCGGGTCGAAGTTGTCGCCGATGCCGGCGCTCTGGACGCGGGCGCGGGCCAGCGCGGCCCAGGCCGCGGGGTTCTGCGCGTTGCGCTGCGTGGCGGCGACGGCGTCCTTCTCGGCCTTGTCGAAGCGCTCGCTGCCCGTGTCCCCGCCGGAGGAGCCGGTGATGGCGTCCACCAGGCCGCCCTGCATCGCGCCACCGCCGCCGATGCCGAACAGCACGAGGCCGCCGCCCATGAGCAGCGCCAGCGTGATGTACACGATCTTGATGGTGCGGCGACGGCCGCGGCCTCTGAGGTCGAACAGCATCTCGTTACAGGTCCCGGTCTGGATGGAGCTCGTCGTCCCCCGCGGAGGCCTCCTCAGCCTCTTCGCGAGCCCGGGCGCGGGCGGCGCGCCGGTCGAGCAGCGATGCGAAGAGGATAGAGCCCTCATAGAGCACCCACAGCGGAGCGGCCAGGATCAGCATCGTGACGGGGTCCTGGCCCGGCAGCAGCGCGGCGATGATCGCGATGACCACGATCGCGTAGCGGCGGCCCTTGCGGAGCTGGGCCGGGGTGATCACGCCCAGCCGCGTCGCCGCCAGGATCCCGACCGGGATCTGGAACAGCGCGCCCATCGCGATCAGGACCATGATCGAGAACGAGTAGAAGTCCCGCGCCTGCAGCAGGATGTCGAAGGAGTCGTCGTTGAAGTTCTGCAGGAAGCTGATCGCCGGCGGGAGCACCATGAAGTACGCGAAGGCCACGCCGGCCGCGAACAGGAACGGCACGCCGAGCAGCAGCGGCACAGCCACGTCGCGCTCGCGCGGCGAGAAGGCGGGCAGCACGAACGCGTACGCCTGGTAGAGCAGCAGCGGCATCGACAGCAGCAGCGCCGCCCAGGCCGCGACCTTGAACGTCGCGGTGAACGGCTCGCCGACGCCGAGCGTGACCGGCCGCTTGGCCGTGAGCTCCGGCGTCGCCGCCGCGGTCGCCCGCGCGTCCTTCGCGAGCTGCGCGAACATCGCCCGCGTGTCGGCGTTGAGCCCCTCGTCGGTCGCCAGCGCGCCGAAGGCGGCGGCCTCCCTGAGGTAGAGCGCCTTCTGCTTCTGCTGGTAGGTGGCCCCTCGCTCGAACGGGTCCTGGCTGCCGGCCTTGAACGCCGTCTTCTCGAGCGGCCGGTTCATCACGTCCAGCAGCGTGTCGTTCTGCCAGAAGGCGACGCCGAAGCAGACGAGGAACGCCGCGACGCAGATGAGCAGCCGCGTGCGCAGCTCGTCGAGGTGCTCGACGAGGCTCAGGCGCTCGTCGTAGCCGACCGGCCTCAGCGCGGCGCGGGCCATGCGTCGATCCGGTCGTGCGCGCCGCTAGGGGCGCCGCTCGGAGACGACCTCGCCCTCGAGCGGGGCCTGCTCGCCCTCGGGGCGCCCGAGGGCCGCCTCGGTCTTGCGACGGTCCTTGGCGGCCACGTCGTCGTCATCGTCGTCATCGTCATCGTCGCGCCCGCCCTTGCCGGAGATCGAGTCCTTGAACTCGCGCATCCCGCTGCCGAGCTGCTTGCCGAGCCCTGGCAGCCGCTTGGGGCCGAAGATGAGGAGCACGATCACCAGGACGATGATCAGCTCGGTTGGTCCGATGTTAGGCACTGCGAAACCCCGCTGGTCGATGGCCGTTGAGGACCCTTACGAAGCGTAGCGCCCATCGGTTGCACGGATGTACGAGTCAAGGATCTCCGTGGGGCGCCGATCAGGAGGGCAGCAAGCCACTCCCTCCCGAGAGCATGAGCCACTCCGACCCCAACAGCCAGTACGTCCGCCGCGTAGTCCTTCCGTCCGGTCGGGCGATCGAGGTCGTCTACTTCGAGAACCTCGCCGAGGCCGCCGCCACCGAGCCGCTGCCGACCCGCGAGCGGAGCGGCCAGGACGAGCTGCACGTCTGCCCCGACTGCGACCGCGAGCTCGTCTTCCCCGTCGAGTGGTCCGAGGTCTCCCCGACGCACTGGGAGGTCCTCCTGCGCTGCCCCAACTGCGAGTGGAACGACCTCGGCGTCTTCGACCAGTCCACGGTCGACCGCTTCGACGACGAGCTCGACCGCGGCACCGAGGCGCTCATGCGCGATCTCAAGCGCCTGACCCAGGCGAACATGGAGGACGAGATCGACCGCTTCGTCAGCGCCCTCGGCGCCGACGCGATCCTCCCCGAAGACTTCTAAGCGTCCCCTAAGGGGACAGGCCCCTTAGGAGTAGCGGTCGACGACGCCGTCGGCCACCAGCTCGAGCGCTCCCTGCTGGGCCTCCGGGAGCGCCGGCAGCGCGGCCTTGGCCGCCTCGACCATCTCCAGCGCCTCCGCGCGCGCGGCCTCCAGCGCCCCCGTCGCGGCGATCGCGTCGCACACCTGCTCTGCCTGCTGCGGCGTACGCACGTTGCGCACGTCGAGCGAGGCGAGCTCGGGATCGCGCTCGCGCGCGAGGATCAGCGGCAGCGTGACCGTCCCGTCGAGCAGGTCGGTGCCGCGGTGCTTGCCCGTGCGCTCGGCCGGGCCGGAGACGTCGAGCACGTCGTCGAGCAGCTGGAAGGCGAGCCCGATCGAGCGCCCGAAGCGGCCCAGCACCTCCACGTCGGTGGCGCCGCCGAGCGCCCCGAGCCGGCACGCGGCCTCGAACAGCCGCGCGGTCTTGAGGTCGCAGCGCCGGTCGTAGCGCTCGCGCGTGATCGTGGCGTCCCAGGCGTCCTCGCGCTGCAGCAGCTCGCCCTGCGCGAGCGCCGACGACGCGTCGGAGAGCACCCGCACCGCCTCAGCGCTGCCGCCCGCCGCGAGCTCCGCGAAGGCGCGCGAGAACAGCAGGTCGCCGGTCGCGGTCGCCATCGCGCGGCCGGCGGTGGCCACGACGGTCGGGCGCCCGCGGCGCAGCGGAGCGGCGTCCAGCACGTCGTCGTGCACGAGCGTCGCGGAGTGCACGAGCTCGACCGCGACGGCGGCGCGCAGCACCCCGTCGACGTCGCGCGGCTCCGGCCCGGCGGCCACGAACACGAGCAGCGGACGCAGCCGCTTGCCGCCGGCGGCGATCGTGCTGCCGGCGTGCTCGGCCAGCACCGCGCCGTGCGAGCGGGCCAGCTCGGCCAGCCGCGCCTCGAGGCGCTCCATCAGCTCCGGGACGTGCGCGCCGCCGGCCTCGATCACCGCGGCGACCGACTCCGCGCTCGCCATCAGGCCCTCGTTCCCGAGTGCAGGGCGATGATCCCGCCCGCGGTGAGGATCCAGCGCACGTCGACGAGGCCCGCGGCGGCCAGCTCGGCGCCGAGCGCCTGCGGTCCCGGGAAGCGCTTCACCGAGCTCGGCAGGTACGTGTACGCCTCGGGCTCGGCCGCCAGCTTGCCCAGCAGCGGCACGATCCGGTCGAACCAGAGCGAGAAGAAGGTCGACAGCGGCGGGTTCTGCGGGGTCGTGATCTCCAGCACGACGACCCGGCCGCCCGGGCGCACCACGCGCGCCATCTCGCGCAGGCCCTGCGGCAGGTCGGAGAAGTTGCGCGCCCCGAACCCGACCGTCGCCGCGTCGAAGCTCGCGTCCTCGTAAGGGAGCGCGAGCGCGTTGCCCTGCTCCCAGGTGAGCCCCGGCGCCTTCCGGCGCGCGACCTCGAGCATCCCGTCCGAGAAGTCCGACCCGACGACCGACGCCCCGCGCGAGGCCAGCTCGATCGCGAGGTCCCCGGTGCCCGTGGCGACGTCGAGCGCCCGCGAGCCCGGCCCGACGCGCGCCAGGTCGGCCGCGCGCTCGCGCCAGCGGTGGTGGAGCCCCGCCGTCATGACGGAGTTCATGAGGTCGTAGGGGCCCGCGATGCGATCGAACATCGCGCGGACCTGCCCCTCCTCGAGGGTGCCGCTTCGCGCGCCGGCGCTCATGCGGCGGCTACTCGCCGGATTCGGATTCGCCCTTGAGCTGCGCGAGGAACGCCACGAGCTGCTGCTTCTTCTCCGGGTCCAGCGACCGGTAGGACGGCATCGGTGCGGTCGGGTTCTCGAGCGTGCGCTGGATCGCGGCCGGCAGCAGCTTCTCGCCGATGTCGGTCAGCTCCGGCCCCGGGCCGTCGTTGCCGTTCTCGCCGATCTTGTGGCACGCGAGGCAGCCCGACTGGGCCACCACCAGCTTCCCGGGCTCGTACTCCGCGGCGACCTCCATGTCGATCTCGTTCGGCGAGCCGGCGGCCGCTCCGAGGTAGGTCAGGTAGCCCATCGCGCAGATCACGAACAGCGCCGTCACCATCGCGATCGGGCGCCGCTCGGGCCGCCGCTCCGGACCGCGGTCGACGAACGGCAGCAGCAGCATGAGGATCATCAGGATCGTCGGGACCCCGATCGTCGCGAGCGGCACCAGCAGCGCGGGCTTGATGATGCGCAGCAGCTCGAACAGGAAGAAGAAGTACCACTCGGGCCGCGGCACGTAGGTGGTCGTCGTCGGGTCGGCCTTCGGGCCCAGCTCGGCGCCGAAGACGATCGACATCACGATGATCGCGATCAGCACCACGACCGCCATCACGGAGTCCTTGGCGACCGCGTAGGGGAAGAACGGCTTCCCCTTGGCCTTCAGGAGCGAGTACTCGCGGAGGTAGAGCTCCTTCTCGCGAGCGTTCATACGCGGTCCTCGTCCAGCCGCTCGTCGCCGTTGGCCTTCAGCCACGGCGGCGCGGTCGTGCCGAGCTTGGCGACGAGGTACAGGTGCGCGCCGATCAGCGCGGCGATCGCGCCCGGGAGCAGCATCATGTGGATCGCGTAGAAGCGCGACAGCGTCGTCGCACCGAACTCCGCGCCGCCGCGCAGGAAGTCAGACAGGTACGGCCCGACCACCGGGCCGGTGCCGTTGATGTTCACGCCCACGATCGTGGCCCAGTAGGAGCGCTGGTCGAACGGCAGCAGGTAGCCCGTGAACGACATCACCATCGTGAGGATCAGCAGCACGCCGCCGATCACCCAGTTCAGCTCGCGCGGGTACTTGTAGGCGCCGAAGAAGAACACCCTGGCCATGTGCAGGAAGACCAGGACCACCATCACCGTCGAGCCCCACTTGTGCATGCCGCGCACGAACTCGCCGAGGAAGACCTCGTTGGTGAGGTAGCGCACCGACTCGTAGGCCCCGCCGGCCGCGTCGGGCCGGTAGTACATCGCCAGGAACACGCCGGTCACGGCCTGGGAGAGGAACGCGAACATCGTCGCGGAGCCCAGGGTGTAGAACCAGTTCGTGCCCTTGGGCACCTTGCGGAACATCAGCCAGCGCAGGCCGCCGGACAGCGAGGTGCGCTCGTCGACCCAGTCGACCGCGGAGATGCCGGCCTCGCGGGCCTGGTCGACCGGGCCGGGGCGCTTGTCGTCGCCGGGACGCTGCGGACGGCCCTGGAGGGCGTTGGGAAGCGGCGGGGCTGGGAGCTTGGGCAGCTTCATCTCAGGGTCCTAGTCGAGCTTGGGGGTCGAGAAGCGGCCGGGGTACATGTACTGGCCGATGCCGTCGAGCGCCTGTCCAGGGTCGCGGTAGCTGGGGAAGCGGCGGAACTCGGAGTTGACCGAGTAGCGCGGGCCGACCTGCACCTGGCCGTCGCGCACGCGCACGTAGAAGCGGTCGAGCGGGCGCACGGGCGGGCCGCCGGAGACGCCTCCGTCGAAGTCGTAGACGCCGCCGTGGCACGGGCAGATGAACTTCTTCGAGGCGTCGACGTAGCGGACGGGGCAGCCGAGGTGCATGCAGCGCGTGGAGATCGCGAAGAAGTCCTCCGTGGTGCCCTCGTGCAGCGGCTCCGGGTTCGGCGGCGGATCCTGGTCGTTGCGCGCGCGCATGTAGATCGTCGTCTTGCCCGTCTGGCCGACGCCGGAGGTCTCGGTGACGACCTTCGGGACGTAGGTGTCGTTCGGGAAGTCCTCCGGGCGCGCCGACCGACTCCCACTGCACCTCGGGGCGGTCGAAGAGCGCCGAGCCCGCCGCGAAGCCGAGCGCGGGGAGCGCGAAGGCCGACGCGGCGACGGCACCCGCACCGTGCACGGTCAGCGTCATGAACCGCCGGCGCGTGACGGTCTCGCCCTCGAAGGCGCCCGCGATGTCGCGATCGGCGGTGTACTTGGACTTGGGCGTCTTGCGGGGGTCAGGCACGAACGGGCGTTCCGATCGGGGAAGGGCGGCGAACAATATCGACCGAGAGGCGGCCGGGCAGCTTACTCGGCGCCGCCCAACGCGGTCCTGGCGTGGCGCCACGCCGCCTCCGCGCGGGCCGGCGTGTCCTCGGCGTGAGCACTCGCACACTCCGAGATCAGCTCGGCGAGCACCGCAACCGCGCGCAGGTCGCCGCGATCGGCCAGCAGCGCCAGCCCGAGCGCGTACAGCCGGTCCCCGGCCAGCAGGGCCAGGTCGCGGTCCTCCGTGCGCAGGACACGTCCCTGACCGTAGTGCTGCTCGTAGCCCTCGCGGATCGCGGCGAGCACCGCGGCGTAGGGCCCGTCGCCGTCGGCGGGCGCCTCCGGGTCGACGGCGGCGGCGAGCAGGCCGCCCTCGTCGCGCAGGGTGTCCGCGAGCGCTCACGCCGAGATCTCGTCGAAGGCGGCGGCCGCGGCCTCGATCGTCCGCGCCAGGTGGTCGGACGTGTGGGCCAGCGACGGGAACCAGGCCTCGAACTGCGACGGCGGCGGGTACACGCCGCGCGCCAGCAGCGCGCGGCACCAGGCGCCGTAGGCGTCGGTGTCGCAGGCAACCGCGCCCGCGTAGTCGTGCACGGGCTGCTCGGAGAAGAAGACGGTGACCAGGCCGGTCGTGTGCGCGACCTGCACGGGGCGGTGGCCGGCGGCCTCGCGCAGCCCCTCGGCGAGCTGGAGCGTGATGTCCGACAGCTGCAGGTAGGCCTCCTCGCCGAGCAGCTGCAGCGCTGCGCGGCCCGCCGCGACCGCGAGCGGGTTGCCGCTCAGCGTGCCGGCCTGGTAGACGCTCCCGGCCGGCGCGACGAGCTCCATCAGCTCCTTGGCGCCGCCGTAGGCCGCGGCCGGCAGGCCGCCGCCGATGACCTTGCCCATCACGGTCAGGTCGGGCAGCACGCCGCTCAGCTCCTGCGCGCCGCCGTGCGAGACCCGGAAGCCCGTGATGACCTCGTCGAAGACGAGCACGGCGCCGTTCTCCGTCGCCAGCTCGCGCAGCAGCTCGAGGAAGCCGGCGGCGGGCGGGACGAGCCCCATGTTGGCCGGGATAGGGCTCGCACAGGACCGCGGCGAAGTCGTGCGCGGCGAACGCGGCCCGCACGGCCTCGGGGTCGTTCCACGGCACGACGACCGTGGCGGCGGTGGCGGCCTCGGGCACGCCCGGCGAGGCCGGGATGCCCTGCGTGGCCAGGCCGGAGCCCGCCTCGGCGAGCAGCCCGTCGACGTGGCCGTGGTAGGCGCCGGCGAACTTGAGCAGCTTGTCGCGGCCGGTCGCGGCGCGCGCGACGCGGATCGCGCTCATCGACGCCTCGGTGCCCGACGAGGTCATGCGCAGCATGTCGACCGCGGGCATGCGCGCGCACACGAGCTCGGCGAGCTCGACCTCGCCGGCGGTGGCGGCCCCGAACGTCGTCCCGAGCGCGGCCGCCTCGGCGATCGCCTCGAGCACGACCGGGTGCGCGTGGCCGTGGATCAGCGGGCCCCACGAGCAGACGTAGTCGACGTAGATGTTGCCGTCGACGTCGGTGAGCTCCGCGCCGGCGGCGCGCTCGACGAAGATCGGGTCGCGCCCGATCGAGCGCATCGCCCGCACGGGCGAGTTCACGCCGCCCGGCAGGACGTGCAGCGCCCGGCGGTAGAGCTCGGCCGAGCGCGTGTCGGTGATCGACGCCGTCAGGAGTGCTCCTCCTCCCACCGGCGGAAGTCGTCGGTGAAGTAGAGCATCCGGACCTTCTTGAACTCCGTGCTCGAGTACAGCGTGGCGCGCTCCTCGATCCCGGTCGCCTCCGCGATCGAGGTGAGGATCGCGTCGCACTCCTCCTTGGAGCGCCCGTGGGCCATCGTGAAGATCGAGTACGGCCAGTCGGCGTAGGTCGGTCGCTGGTAGCAGTGCGAGATGCCGCGGAAGGCGGCCATCCGGCGACCGATCTCGAGCTCCTGGCCCTCGGGCACCTTCCAGACGCCCATGCCGTTGGCCGAGAAGCCCGCGCGGCGGTGGTAGAGGATCGCGGCAACGCGTCGCAGGCCGCCGCGCTCGCGCAGCGACTCGAGGCGGGCGAGCACCTCGTCCTGGCTGGTGCCGAGTCGCTCGGCGGCCGGCGCGTAGGGCTCGGAGACGACCGGCATCTTGCCCTGCGTCGCGCGGATCGTCGCGATGTCCTCGTCGGAGAGCTCGATCGGGTCGAGCTCCAGCGGCTCGACGGCCTCGCCGGCGGTCGAGAGCGCGTCGGTGCCCTTCTCCATCTCGAGGTCCATGCGGATCTTGAACAGCTTCAAGGTCGGCAGCTCGCGGATCGACTCGGCGCCCGTGAGGTCCTGGAGGATCTCGAGCGTCCCCGGGCAGCCCGAGCTTGGAGCCGGGCTCGGTGGCGATCGTGAACCACATGTTGAAGTCGTGGTTGCGCAGGTAGTTGTGCGTGACGCCCGGGTGCGAGTTGATGATCTTCGCGGCGCGGTGCGGCACCTCGGCGTCGACCTTCGCGGCGACCAGCATCGAGGAGTAGCCGAGCGCGCGCGTGTCGAAGATCGGCGTGATCTCGCGGATGATGCGGCCGTCGAGCAGGCGCTGGACGCGCTGCATGACGTCCGCCTCCTCGAGCCCTGCCAGCTCGGCCACGTGTGCGAACGGCCGCTGCACGAGCGCGAAGGAGCCCTGCATCAGGTTGAGCAGCTGCTTGTCGGTCTCGTCGAGCGGGATGGCGGCGCCGTCGCGGCGGCTGCGGACCTTCATCGAAGCCATGTGGCGACGTCCTTCGCGTGGTAGGTGATGACGATGTCGGCGCCCGCGCGGCGGATGCCGGTCAGCGCCTCGAGCACGGCCGCGCGCTCGTCGATCAGGCCCTGCGCGGCGGCGGCCTTGATCATGGCGTACTCCCCGCTCACGTTGTAGGCGGCCAGCGGCAGCTCGGTCGTCTCGCGGATCCGCCGGATCACGTCGAGGTAGGGCAGCGCCGGCTTGACCATCACCACGTCGGCGCCCTCGTCCTCGTCCAGGCGCGCCTCCCTGACGGCCTCGCGCGCGTTGGCCGGGTCCATCTGGTAGCCGCGGCGGTCGCCCATGGCGGGAGCGGAGTCGGCCGCCTCGCGGAACGGGCCGTAGAAGGCGGAGGCGAACTTCGCGCTGTAGGCGATGATCGGCGTCTCGGACAGGCCGTGCTCGTCGAGCGCGGCCCGCAGCGCCCCGACGCGCCCGTCCATCATGTCGCTCGGCGCCACGGCGTCCGCGCCGGCCTCGGCCTGCGAGACGGCGGTGCGGGCGAGCAGCTCGAGCGTCTGGTCGTTGTCGACCACGCCGTCCGGCCGCAGCACGCCGCAGTGGCCGTGGCTCGTGTACTCGCAGAGGCAGAGGTCGGCGATCACGAGCAGGTCCGGGTGCGCGGCCTTGATCGCGCGCGTGGCGAGCTGGATCACGCCCTCGTCGTCGTAGGCGCCGGTGCCGAGCTCGTCCTTGGCGGCCGGGAGGCCGAACAGCAGCACGGCGGGGATCCCGAGCGAGTGGGCGATCCCGGCCTCCTCGACCGCGCCGTCGATGCTCAGGTGGTCGATCCCCGGCAGCGACGGGATCGGCGTGCGCTTCTCGGCGCCGGCGACCACGAACATCGGATAGACGAGGTGCGCGGCCGACAGCTCCGTCTCGCGCGCGAGCCCGCGCAGCGGCGCGGTCGCGCGCATGCGGCGCATGCGGGTTGCCGGGAATGCCATGGCCTTCGAGTCTAGGGGCGTTACGCGAAGCGCCGCAAAGCCAGGCGCGCGAGCACGGCAAAGCCCAGCGTGAGCGCGAGCAGGTGCGCCAGCGGCCCCGCGAGGCCGCCGCCCGAGATCGCCGCGTCGAGGGCCTCCAGCGCGGGCTTGAACGGGAACACCGAGGAGACGCCCTCGATCACCGTGAACAGCGTCTCGTCGACGGCCCCCGACGGCACGAGCGCGAGGAAGGCGACCGGGAGCGACAGGGCGAAGGCCAGCAGCGAGGCGGCCTGCACCTCGCGCGCGAGCGCGCCGATCGCCGTGCCCATCGCCGCGAAGCCGAGCCCGCCGGCGGCCAGGGCGAGGATCCACGCGGGCGCGCGCGCCCAGTCGAGGCCGGTGAGGGCGGCCAGGCCGCACAGCATCAGCAGGCAGACGCCGAGCGAGCACAGCGCCGCCAGCAGCACCTTCTCCGAGAGCAATCCCGTGCGCGACACGAGCCCGCGGACGAGCCGGCCGAAGGCGTGCTGCTCGCGCTCGAGCGCGAGCAGGCCGGCCGCCAGCAGCAGCGCCACGAACATCAGCGAGACGGTCACCGCGACGGCGACGAAGAACGAGCTGAGCGAGGAGGTGGCGCCGCTCACGTTGGTCTGCTTGACCTCCACCGGCGAGCCGATCGTGGCCAGGATCGGCTTGGAGACGTCCAGGTTGTCGGCGGCCAGGCGGGCGAAGCGCGCGACCTGGGTGAGCGCCACGCGCTCCGGGGCGTCCTCCGGGAGGCTGCGGACGGCCGCCTCGATGATCGCCTGCGAGCGCCGCAGGCCGAGGATGTCGACCGTCCCGACGAGCGGCAGCGCGACCTCCCCGCCCGTGACGATCACGTCGATGTAGCCGGCCGCCTCGCGCAGCACGGCGTCCGAGAGGGCGTCGTTGGCCTCCGACAGGCGCGACTGGATCGTGCTCTCGACGAGCTGGCGCTTCAGCGGGTCCGACGCGTTGTAGTAGACCTCGATCGCCGGCGGGTCCCCGCCGGCGAGGCCGAGCGTCGCGCGCAGCCGCTCCGCGGCGTCCTCGGGCAGCACGATCGCCCCGAGCACCTCGCCGTCGCGCACCTTCTGGATCGCCTCCTCGCGCGAGCGCACGCGCACGGGATCGATCGCCTCGAACAGCCGCGGCGCGTAGTCGGCGACGTCGAGCCGCTTGCCGCCGATCGAGAACTCGCTCTCGCCCTGCGGCACGAGGTTCGCGAACGCCACCTTCGGCTTCTCGGGCGGGCGGTCGAGCGCGAGCCCGACCAGCAGCGAGATCACGATCGGGTAGACGATCAGCAGGCCGACCAGCAGCGGCGAGCGGCGGAGGATCTGCAGGTCCTTGAGCAGCAGCCAGCGCACGTCGCTAATGGCCTCGTTCGTGGAGGAAGCGGACGAAGGCCGACTCGAAGTCCTGGGCGTCGCCGACCGCCCGCTCGAGCTCGGCCGGCGTGCCCGTGAACAGCAGCTCGCCGTCGGCCAGCACCAGCACCCGGTCGGCGTAGCGCTCGGCCTCGCCGACGTCGTGGGTCGAGTAGACGACGGCGGTGCCCTCGGCGGCCAGGCCGCCGATGAAGCCCCACAGCCGCTCGCGCTGGCGCGGGTCCAGCGAGGCGGAGGGCTCGTCGAGCAGCAGCGCGGCCGGGCTGCGCAGGAGGCCGATCGCGATGTTGACGCGCTGCTGGTTGCCGCCCGACAGGCGGCCGACCTCGTCGCCGGAGCGCGCCGCGAGGTCCGTCTGCTCGAGCATCCGCGCGACCGCCGCCTCGACGTCGCCCACCTTCTCCAGGCGCGCGAACAGGCGCAGGTTCTCGGCGACCGAGAGCTTCGAGTACAGCGCCGGCTGCTGGGGCACCCAGCCGACCTGCTCGGGCGGGAGCGAGACCGAGCCGGCGGTGGGCGCCAGCGCGCCCGCGAGGATCTGCAGCAGCGTCGTCTTGCCGGCGCCGTTGGGGCCGATGATCGCCACGAGCTCGCCGCGGGCGGCGCCGAACGTGACGTCGCGCAGCGCGGCGCGGTCGCCGTAGCGCTTGCTCACCCCGTCCGCGCGCAGGGCGGCGTCGGCCATCGTCGTCACCCGGCCGAGGCTACTGGGGCGCGGAGGCCGTCGCGGACGCCGCCTCGTCGGCGTCGCCGAGCTCCGTGCCGCAGCGCGGGCAGGCGTCGGCCCCGGGCCGGCGGGGCGCGCCGCACTCCGGGCAGCGGGGGCCCTCCTCCGGCGGCGTCGCGGCCTCCGACACCGCCTCGGCCGCTCGTTCGGGGGCGAACGACGGGCCCGCGGGCGCCACGGCCGGCAGGTCCCACGGCTCGAGCCGCACGTGGCGGCGCAGGTAGACGGCCGTCTCGCGCAGGATCGCCGCGATCGGCAGCGCTATGAAGGCGCCCAGGAACCCGTACAGCTGGCCGCCGAGCAGCAGCGCGAAGATCACCAGCAGCGGGTTGATCCGCAGCGCCTGCGAGAACACCGTGGGGGCGACGATGTGGCCCTCGATCTGCTGCAGCGCCGTGAAGGCGATGATCAGCCACACCGCGTCCAGCGGCTCGCCGCTGAAGAGCGCGATCAGCACGGGCGGGAAGGCGCCGATCGCCGGCCCGATGTAGGGGATCAGCTCCGCGAACCCGTACCACGCGCCGAACGCGACCGCGTACGTCTTGCCCTCGGGGAAGATCCCGAGCGAGCCGAGGATCCACAGCAGCACGCCGGCGCTCGTGCCCATGATCAGCGAGAACAGCAGCTGCCCGCGCACGTAGCCGAACACCGCGGCCTGGATCCGGGTCGGGAAGTCGTCCTCCGGCGAGCCGTCGCCGCGCGGTACGAGCGAGCGGACGGTCTGGCCGATCCGCTCGCCGTAGAGCAGCATGTAGACCGCGAGCACGATCACGAGGATCAGCGCGATCGAGGCCTCCACGAGGATCTGCAGCGCGTCGCTGGTGAACGAGACGAGCTCGCCCGACCCCTCCGAGAGGTTGCGCCCGAGCGTCTGCAGCGCCGTCGAGCCCTCCTCCTTGACCCGGACGTCGATCCCGTTGCGGTCGAGCCAGCCCTGGAAGTCGGCCAGGGACGCGTTCGCGTCGTCGACGATGTCCGGCACGTTGCGCTGGAACGCCGACACCTGGTCGGAGATCGGATTGGAGAGCACGAACCCGATCGTGGTCACGACGAGGACCACGCCCACCATCACGGTGAGCACCGCCAGCCCGCGCGGGAAGCGGGCACGCCGCAGCAGCGCGACGAACGGGTTGAGCAGCAGCGCGATCAGCGCGGCGACGATGAACAGCAGCAGGATCGGCCCGGCGGCGCGAAGGATCGCCGCCACGCCGAGGATCGCCAGCGGCAGCAGGACGAGCTGCACCCAGCGCGGGAGCACCACCGGCTCGACGCGCGCGGGGGGAGGAGTGTCCGGATCCGGGAGCGACGACATCCTCGGAGAAGTATGCGCTTCGGGGCCGATAGCCTCGCTGGCATGGCGCGGGGGACATCGATCCTGTTCGTGGGCGACGTCGTCGGCCGGACCGGGCGGCAGGCGCTGCAGACGGTGCTGCCCGTGCTGCGCGAGGAGCTCGAGCCGACCTTCGTGGTCGTCAACGGCGAGAACGCCGCGGGCGGGATCGGGATCACGCCGAAGGAGGCGGACGCGCTCTTCGCGATGGGCGCCGACGTGATCACGCTCGGCAACCACACCTACCGCCACCGCGAGATCTGGCCGTACCTCGACGAGAAGCGCGAGATCCTGCGGCCGGCGAACTACCTCCCGGGCCAGCCGGGCCGCGGCACCTGCGTGGTGGAGCGCGGCGGCAGCACGCTCGGCGTCGTCAACCTCAGCGGCAACCTCTACATGCAGGCCGGCAGCCCGGCGCTCGTCACGGTCGACGAGGCGCTGCGCGAGGTCTCGGCGGCCGACCACGTGCTGGTGGACATGCACGCGGAGGCGACGAGCGAGAAGGTCGCGCTGGGCTGGTACCTCGACGGCAAGGTGACCGCCGTGGTCGGCACGCACACGCACGTGCCGACCGCCGACGCCCGCGTGCTGCCGGGCGGGACCGCCTACATCACCGACGTCGGCATGACCGGCGCGCGCGGCGGCGTGATCGGGGTCAAGCGCGAGCAGTCGATCGCGGTCATGCGCACGCACATGCCGATGCGCTACGACTCCGCCGACGAGGACCCGTGGGTCAACGCGGTGCTGGTGCGGGCGTCGCAGCCGCGGCGGGCGGACTCGATCGAGCAGGTCCTGCGAGCAGCGCCACCCACGTGAGCGGGGCGAACCAGACCACGTAGAGGTAGAACCAGTGGTCGACCACGAGCTGGAGCGCGATCAGCACGGCGGCCGCCAGCGCGGCCAGCGCTCGGATGCCGGCCGGCCGCAGGAAGGCCACGCCCACGGCGAACCCCACGGCGAGCGCCTGCGCCGCGAGCTGGAGCCAGTCGGGCAGCTCGTAGAGGCCCCAGATCGAGAACGGCGACGCGCGGTCCTGCTGGAAGCCGAGCGTGCGCTCCCACAGCACGGAGAGGTCGAACGGCGCCAGGGCGAGGACCGCGACGGCCGCGAACGCCGCTCCGAAGGCGAGCGGGCGGCGCGGGCGGTACGCGGCGAACAGCGGGGCCAGCGCGAGCGGCGCGAGCTTGGTCAGCCCGGCCAACGCCACCAGCGCGCCGCGGGCGGCCGGCCGTGACGCAGCCAGCAGCGCCGCGAGCACGAGCAGCGCCACGAGCGCGTCGTTGGCGCCCGAGTTGGCGACCATCAGCGTGAACGGGAAGCACATCCACAGGTAGGCGAGCAGCACACCCCCGAGCCGCCACAGCAGCGCGGCGCACCCGAGGTCGAAGGCGATCGCCGCCGCGTGCGCGGCCGGCAGGTCGTCCCACGTGCCGCTCGACCACGGGAGCAGCAGCTCGAAGGGCACGTAGGCCGCGTAGTTGACCGGCCCGTACGTGTCGCCGTGCTCGTTGTCGGGCGGGAACGCGCCGTAGAGCGCGTCCCCGCCGGCGATCCGGTCCGCGCCGATCACGCTCGCGTAGCCCACGTCGATGACGTTGCCGTCGACCAGGTTGAGCGCGACCCGGAAGGCGGCGAGGAAGGCCACCGCCAGCAGCAGGAAGGACGGCCCCACGAGCAGCCTCGGCGGCGGCGCTGGCGGCCGCCGGGCGACGACCACCATGCGCACGAGCAGGTAGCCGAGCAGCGGATAGGCGCTCGGCACGGACACGTCGAGGTCGGCGGCGCCGAAGAACGCGTAGGAGACCGAGAACGCCAGCAACACGGCCAGGTCGAGGTGCAGCAGCCGGAACGGCGGGCGCGCGAACGGCAGCACGAACAGCACGCAGAGCCCGATCCAGACCCACGGCGCGTTGACCGAGCGCCCGAACTGGCCCGGATAGCCGCGCGCCATCGGCCACTCGACCTGGACGCCGGTCCAGGCCTCGAGCACGCGCCGGTCGCGGTCGCGGATCAGCACCCGGGCGATCTCCTCGCGCCGCGGCTGCGCGCGCGTGGGCGGCAGGAACCACGACGCCTGCCAGCGCCCGCCGCGGGCGAGGTAGGCGCGGGCGTAGGCGGGCGGGTTCGCTTCAAGCGCCTCTCGCACCTCCGGCCGCGCGACCGCGAGCCGCAGCACCTCGCGCGCGGTCAGCGCGCGGCCGGGCGGCGGGCGGTCGTAGGACTCCGGCTCGACGAGCGCGCCCTCGGCGCGGACGGTCGTGCCCGCGGTCTGGGCGTGCGCAGGCGCGGCGGCGAGGACGGCGGCGACCGTCGCGAGCAGCGCCGCCGCGCGCCGCACTAGACGCTCGACGCCGAAGTGCTCGTCGATCATCGGCACGACGTCGCGCAGTGACCACTGGTCGCGCGTGTCGGCCGAGGGCCCCGTCCCGCACCAGATCAGCGAGCCGAGCGAGTCGTTGGCGTGCAGCGCGCCGTGCGAGCCGCCGCCCACGTGGTGCGCGCCGCCCCAGTCCATGAACTCGTAGCCCGGCGCGGCCGAGGCGAGCAGCTCGCCGGAGGTCGAGCAGCGCAGCGCGGACCAGGTGCGGCCGAGCGCGTCGGGGTAGACCGCCGAGTCGATCCGACCCTCGCGCGCGGACAGCGCCAGCAGGTCCAGGTCGCCCTCGACGCTCCAGCGCTCGCCGCGCAGGTCCGCGTGGTCTCCGCGCGGCGCGAAGCGCAGCTCCTTCGTCTCGTCGCCGCGGCGGCCGCGGATCACCGCCTCGCCGTCCGGATGGTCGGTCATCCGCATCACGAGGTCGACGCCCTCGAGCGCCAGCAGCGTGCGCTCCACGCGCGGGACGAGCTCGGCGCGCCGCTCGGGGTCGAGCACGTAGACCTGGGCCGAGCGCGACGCCGGGCAGACCGCGATCTCGCTCTCCACCGCGCGCGCCCGCACCTTCGAGGCCGGCTGCACGGCGAAGCCGTCGAAGGCGCGGAAGAGGTCGATCTCCTGCTCGACCTGCGACTGCGAGTGGTCCGAGCAGACGATCACGGCGTGCTCCTCGAGGAACTCGTCCGGCCCGCCGGCTGCCTGCATGAGCCGGTCGAGCTGCTTGTCGGCCTGGGCGAGCGAGGCGACCTGGGCGAACGGCCCGTTCTTGTGCGAGTGCGTGTCGTTGTCGGGCAGCGAGAGCAGCAGGAAGTCGAACAGGTCCTGCTCGATCAGGTACTCCCCGACGCAGCCCGCGTGCTGGTCGCGCACGCCGGGCAGCCCGAGCTGCGAGCGGCAGCCCGTCCGCCGCGAGGCGAACAGGTCGGCGTAGAAGAACTCCTTCGGCCCGTAGATCGCGTGGCGGAAGACCGCGGTCGCGAGCCGCGTCAGCGCGGTCTCGTTGGCCACCTCGTGGCGGTGGCGGCCGCGGTACATCAGGTACGTCGTGCCCGCCGTGCGCACGCCGGCGTCGTCGAGGCGCTCGAACACCGTCGGGGTCTCCGACGAGAGGTGCTCGAGGTTCATGTTGTAGATCGTGTCGGTGAGCGACTGCTTGAAGCCGAACGCCTGCGAGGCCTTGAAGCTCGTGCCGTACTCGACGTAGCGCGCCTCGCCGCGGTGGTACCAGTTCATCGACGGGATCTCGTGCCGGTCCGGGCCCGTGCCCGTCGCGATCGAGGCGGCGCAGACCGGCGTCACCGACGGGAACGCGGCCACGCAGTCGTCCACGTGCTCCCCGCGCTCGATCAGCAGCTCCATCGCCGGGGCCTGGCCGCTCGCCACCGCCCGCTCGAGCATCGCGGGCTTCATGGCGTCGACGACGGCGAGGACGAGCTTCTTCACCGCAGGATGCGCAGGCCGGCGTACTTCTCGCCCTCGCGCCGCCGGCCGCCGAGGAGGAGCCACGCGAGCGCGCCGACCACGAGGAGGGCGAGGGGCGGGAAGAGGATCGAGAGGCCGGCGCCGGCCAGCGCCATGCTCTCGGCATAGACGGGCAGGGCGCTCGCGGCGTCCGCGTCGAGGCGGCGGCGCACGCGCGCGAACAGGTCGCGCGCGGCGGCGAAGCCGAGCGCCGCGGCGGCCGCGCCGAGGATCACGCCGGGGACGATCGTGTAGCCGTGGTCGGCCAGCGAGCCGGCGGCCACGAGCGCGCCGAGCAGCACGCACGCTGCGGCCAGCGTCCAGACGAGCGGCATAGGCTCGGCCGCGCTGCGGCGGCCGGCGTAGACGAGCCCCGCGGTCACGAGCACGGCGGCGAGCAGGAACGGCCAGGACTCCAGGAACGCGAAGTCGGTGCCGTCGAAGTCGATGCCGACGTCCTGGCTCGCGAGCGCGCCCGTGAGCAGCACCGGCAGCATCGGGCGGATCCCGATGGCGGCGGCGATGCCGATCCCCTGGAGCAGGTCGAGAACGAATTCCATGGACGAAACCGAGGCGCTACGGTGCCTCGGAGCCGCATGACGATAGACGAGACGCCAAGGGGCCCGGGGCCCGGCGGCGAAACCCCGGGCATGCCCACTCCGCGCTCCGGCGCACGCGACATCGAGCGCTACGCCGGGCTGTTCGCCAAGCGCACGCAGGTCATGAAGTCCTCCGCGATGCGCGACCTGATGGCGGTCACCGCGCGCCCCGAGGTGATCTCGCTGGCGGGCGGGCTGCCCGACACGAGCACGTTCCCGGCCGAGGACTTCACCGCGCTGATGGCGCACCTGGGCGCGCGGGACACGGCGCGCGCGCTCCAGTACGGCCCGACGGAGGGCCTCGACGAGGCGAAGGGCCCGATCGTGGACGTGATGGCGGCCGAGGGCATGGAGGTCGAGCCGGACGACCTGCTCATCACCACGGGCGGCCAGCAGGTCATCGACCTCGTCTGCAAGACGCTGATCGACCCCGGCGACGTCGTGATCGCCGAGGGCCCGACCTACCCGGGCGCCGTGCCGTCGTTCGTCTCCTACCAGGCCGACGTGGTGCAGGTCGGGATGGACGAGGACGGCATGGACATCGACCTGCTCGAGGAGGAGCTCGCGCGGCTCGACCGGCAGGGGCGCTCGCCGAAGTTCATCTACACGATCCCGTCGTTCCAGAACCCGGCCGGCGTGACGATGTCGCTCGAGCGCCGCCGCCGGCTGGTCGAGATCGCGCACCGGCGCGAGCTGCTCGTGCTCGAGGACAACCCGTACGGGATGCTGCGCTACGAGGGCGAGCCGCTGCCGACGCTGTTCTCGCTCGACGGCGGCGAGTTCGTGATCTACCTCGGCACCTTCTCGAAGATCCTCTCGCCGGGGCTGCGGCTGGGCTGGACCGCGGCGCCGCGCCCGGTGCTCGACAAGCTCAACCTCGGCAAGGGCGCCGCCGACCTCTGCTCCTCGCCGCTGTCGCAGCTGTTCGTGCGGACCTACTTCGCCGAGCGCGACTGGCTCACGTACGTCCGGCAGCTCACGGACCTCTACCGGCGCCGGCGCGACATCATGCTCGAGTCGCTCGCCGAGCACTTCCCGCGCGAGGCGACCTGGACGCGGCCCCAGGGCGGGCTGTTCATCTGGGCGCGGCTGCCGGAGTTCCTCGACACCACGGACCTGCTGGCGCGCGCGCTGCGCGAGCACGTCGCCTTCGTCCCCGGCCGCGCGGCTTACCTGGACGGTCGCGGCGGCTCGGAGATGCGGCTGAACTTCTCGGGCGTGACCGACGACGCGATCCGCGAGGGCGTGCGGCGGATCGGCGAGGTCATCCGCGAGCAGGTCGCGCTCTACGGCACGCTGACGGGCGCCGAGCCGGCGCCGCGGCAGGCAGAGCCGGCCCGCCCGGCGGCGGACCCGCAGGTGCTCCCGCTGCGGCGCAAGGCCGGATGAAGGTCGCGGTCCTCAAGGGCGGCGACTCGCTGGAGCGGCAGGTCTCGCTGCGCTCGGGCGCGCGGGTGGAGCACGCGCTCGACCGGCTCGGGCACGAGGTCGTGCCGATCGACGTCGGCCCGGATCTGGTCGACCGGCTCCGCGACGAGCGCCCGGACGTGGCGTTCGTGGCCCTGCACGGCCGCGGCGGCGAGGACGGCACCGTCCAGGAGCTGCTCGAGCTGCTCGCGATCCCGTACACCGCGTCCGGGCCGTCGGCCTGCATCCGCTGCCTGGACAAGGTCCTCGCCAAGCACGCGCTGCGGGACGCGGGCGTGCCGACGCCGGACTTCTACGCGTTCAGCCAGGCGGCGTTCGAGGAGCTCGGCGCCGCGCGGGCGCTGCCGGCGATCGAGGAGCGCCTCGACTTCCCGATCGTCGTCAAGCCCGCCGGGCAGGGCTCGGCGCTCGGGATCAAGTTCGCCGCCAGCGCCGCCGACGTGCCGGGCGCGATCGTCTCCGCCTTCTCCTACGACACGAAGGTCCTGCTCGAGCGCCACGTGGCCGGGCGCGACCTGGCCGTCGCGGTGCTGGAGGGGCCGGAGGGGCCGGAGGCGCTGCCGGTCGTGGAGGCCGTGCCGCGCGAGGAGGACTTCTACGACTTCGAGGCCCGCTACGAGATCGGCCGCACGGAGTTCATCTGCCCCGCCGCGCTGCCGGACGCCGTCGCCGAGCGGGCCGCCGAGCTGGCGCTCGAGACCTACCGCGTGCTCGGCTGCTACGGCTTCGCCCGGGTCGACCTGATGCTCGAGGAGTCGACAGGGGAGCTGACGGTGCTCGAGGCGAACGTCATCCCCGGCCTGACCGACACGTCGCTGCTGCCGCTGGCGGCCGAGGCGGCCGGGATCGGCTTCGAGGCGCTGATCGCGCGCGTGCTCGAGCTCGCGGTGGCGCGGGCGCCGGCCTGAGCCGACTTACTGCTCGCCGCCGCGGAAGTCCTCGGGCGAGACCTGGTCGAGGAACTCCTTGAACTTGTCCACGACCTCCTCGGTGTCCTCGACCTCGTGCTCGAACTCGATCGCGGACTCCGCGATCACGTCCTCGGCGGCGAAGATCGGGGCGCCGGAGCGCACGGCGAGGGCGAGCGCGTCGCTCGGACGCGAGTCGATCTCGACCTCGCGGCCGCTGACCGTGAGCGTGATCGACGCGTAGAAGGTGTTCTCGCGCAGCTCGGTCACCGAGACGCGGCTGCAGGCCACGTCGAGCTCGCCGAGCATGTCGAACAGGAGGTCGTGGGTCATCGGCCGCGGCGTGGAGGCGCCCTGGAGCTTCATCAGGATCGCGGCGGCCTCGGGATGGCCGATCCAGATCGGGAGGAACTTGTTCGTGTCGACGGCCTTCAGCAGGACGATCGGCTGCTTGCCGACCATGTCGAAGCTCACGCCGTAGATGACCATCTCCTGCACGGAGGACGCCTCGCCTTTCCCTAGTCCGGTGGGTCCTTCGGGTCGGCCAAGTATAGGCGCCGGATTAGTCGTGCTTCCGACGCGCTGCCGGGCGGTGCGCCAGGACCACGGAGGTCTCGACCTGCCGTTCCGGGATCGACCAGTACGTCCTCAGGAGCCTGTTCTTCTCCTCCTCGCCGACGGTCTGGAACCCGTTGCGCTCATAGAACCGGATCGCCCACTCCGCCGCCGCCCATGTGCCCACGAGCAGCGGCCGCTCGGCGCGCGCGACCAGATGCTCGAGCAGGATCCGCCCGATCCCCCGGCCCTGGTGCTCGGGCCGCACGTAGGCGTGCCGAAGCAGATCGACGTCCCGCACGGCCTGGATGCCCATCACCCCGGCCAGCCGGTCCTGCTCGTCGATACCCCAGAAGACGACGCCGTCCGAGATCTCGCGCTCGAGCTGGGCAGCGTCCATGTAGGGCTCGTGCCAGCGATCTGCGGGGATCACGCCGCGATACGCCTCGGCGCCGGCGTTGACGATCTCGAGGATGTCCGCGCGCTCGTCTTCGGTGCAGCGGCGGAGCGGGGAGCTCATGGGCGATGGTGGACTCGAACCACCGACCTCTTCCTTATCAGAGAAGCGCTCTAACCGACTGAGCTAATCGCCCCTGCGGCGCGATGATAGCGACCGCGGGGCCTGCCGTCAGGCGTGTTCGACGGCCCCGAGGCGCTCCGCCATGGCCATCGCCTCGTCGAGCGACTCGAAGGCCAGCGTGACCTTGTAGCCCTCGCCCTTGGGGGCCACCTGGACGTCGGCGCCGAGCGCCCGGCCGAGGGCGTCGCCGAGCCGGCCGGCGGCCTCGACCTGGTCCGGGTGCAGCTCCGGGCCGCCGCGGGTGCGGCGCGCGGCGGGCTCCGAGCGGCCCTCGGCGGCGCGGGCCTGCGCCTCCGTGTGGCGGACGGTCCAGCCCTCCGCAGCGGCGGCGCGGGCGAGGCGGCGGCGGTCGGAGTGGTCGGAGGCCATCAGCAGCGCGCGGCCGTGTCCCTCGGTGAGGGTGCCCTCCGCGAGCATGTCCAGCACGTCGTCGGGCAGGTCGAGGATCCGCAGCAGGTTCGACACGGCGACGCGCGAGCGGCCGACGCGGCGGCCGACGTCCTCGCGCGTGAGCCCGAGCTCCTCGACCAGCAGCGAGCAGGCGCGCGCCTCCTCGACCGGGTTGAGGTCCTCGCGGGCCATGTTCTCGATCAGCGCGAGCTCGAGCGACTCCGCGTCGTCGTGCGGGCGCACGAGCGCGGGAACGGCGTCGAAGCCGGCGATCGCGGCGGCGCGCCAGCGGCGCTCGCCGGCGATCAGCTCGTAGGTCCCGCCGGCGACCGGCCGCAGCAGCACGGGCTGCAGCACGCCGCGCTCGCGCAGCGAGTCGGCCAGGGCGAGCAGCGCCTGCTCGTCGAACTCGCGCCGCGGCTGGCGCGGGTTGGGCGAGATCAGCTCGAGCGGGATCTCGCGCAGCTCGGGGTGCTGCTCGCCCTCGGTCGCCGGGACGGTCGAGGACAGGATCGCGGAGAGCCCGCGGCCCATGCCGCGCGTGCGCTCAGCCACGGGAGGCCACCTCCTTCGCGAGCTCGAAGTACGCCTCGGAGCCCGCGCAGTGCGGGTCGTGGTGGATGACGGGGCGCCCGAAGCTCGGCGCCTCGCCGAGCCGGACGTTGCGGGGGATCACCGTGTCGAAGACGAGCGTCGGGAAGTGCTCGCGCACCTCGCGCTCGACGTCCTGGGCGAGCTTGGTGCGCGCGTCGTGCATGGTCAACAGCATGCCCGCCACGGTCAGGCGCGGGTTCAGCTCGCGCTGGACGAGCGACAGCGTGTCGAGCAGGCCGGCGAGCCCCTCGAGCGCGAAGTACTCCGTCTGGACGGGCACGATCACGCGGTCGGCGGCCACGAGCGCGTTGATCGTCAGCGGCCCGAGCGACGGCGGGCAGTCCAGCAGCACGAACGCGTAGTCGTCGCGGATCGGCGCGAGCGCGTCCCGGAGCCGGTTCTCCGAGCCCGGCAGCCGCGGCAGCTCCATGTTCGCGCCCGCGAGGTCGGGCGTCGAGGCGAGGATCGAGAGGTGCTCGATCGGCGTCGACCGCACGGCGTCGCCGGCCGCGACGTCGCCGCCGAGCACGTCGTAGAGCCCCGTCCCGCCGTCACGCGCGACGCCGAGGCCGACGGTGGCGTTGCCCTGCGGGTCGACGTCGACGACGAGGGTCTCGTAGCCGGCCGCGGCGATGCAGGCGGCGACGTTGACGGCGGTGGTGGTCTTCCCGACCCCACCCTTCTGGTTCGCGATGGCGTAGACGGACATCTGCGCATCGACGCTAGCGGCGGTCGCGGCGGATTCGGGGGCGAACGGCCGCTATGCGCGAGAAACGATCGACCAACGTCAACGTCAACTGCGGCTGGGTATGGGAGCGAGGGAGCCACCCGCGCCCGCGTGCACGAACGTCGACTCGGCGGACCAGCCACCCCTTCGAAGTGACGTTGGGGGTCCTATAGCCCGCAAACGTCACTTCAACCGGGGGTGCCGGTCCCTCGAGTGACGTTTGTGCACTCCCACCTTCCCCACCCAGAGCCGTTGACGTCCGCCGGACAGCGGCCCCGGCAAGAGGACTCAAGCCGACAGAGGCCGCTTCACCGCCATCCCCGCCCGCCGGGGAAACCGCTCCGGCGTGGGCGCGATCTTGCGGAACACGTGCAACGAGTGATCCCGCGCGCCCGCGTACGGGGCCACGCGCACCACCTCGACCGCCTCGAGCCCGAGGATCTCCGCCGCCGCCACGCCATCGGCCAGCTCGTCCGGCGCCACCGCGCCCTTCCACGCGACCAGCGTCCCGCCGACAGCGAGCAACGGCGCCGCGTACTCGCACAGCACCGGCAGCGCTGCGACCGCCCGCGCCGTCACCAGGTCCTGGGCCACGAACCCGTCGCGCCACTCCTCCGCACGCGCGTGCACCACGTCGACGTTCCCGAGCCCCGCGACCTCCACGGCCCGCGCCAGATACCGGCAGTGACGCACCGCGCTCTCAACGAGCGACACGTGCGCCGCCGGCAGCGCGGCGGCGAGGGCCAGGCCCGGCCAGCCGGCGCCCGGCCCGATGTCGGCCACGCGGCGCGCGGCGCGCACCGGCCCGAGCTCGAGCGCCGAGAGCGAGTCCGCGACGTGCCGGTCCACGGCCACAGCGGGATCGCGGACCGTCGTCGACGCCGTCGGATCCTCCGCCTGCAGCTCGAGCAGCGCCCTCAGCGCCGCGGTGGCGTCCTCGGGGAGCCCGTGCTCGGCGGCGAGGCCGTCGAGCCGCGTGAGCGTTTCACGTGAAATCACCGGCGACCGCCCGGCGGACGTTTCACGTGAAATCCGTCAGGGACGCAGCGGCGCCACGACGAGGTGGCGATCGGGCTCGGTGCCCTCGGAGTAGGTCTCGACGTCGTCGCGATCCTTGAGGAACTCGTGCACGACCTTGCGCTCCGTGGCGCTCATCGCGTCGAGCGCGACGGGGCGGCCGCCGTCGACGGCGTCGGCCGCGGCCTGCTCGGCCTGCCGGTGCAGGGCCTGCTCGCGGCGCGCGCGGTAGCCCGCCGCGTCCACGATCACGCGCACGCCGCCACGGCCGCTGTCGCGGTTGGCGACCTTGAAGGCGAGGTGCTGGACGGCGTCGATCGTCTGCCCGTGGCGGCCGATGAACAGGCCGAGGTCCTCGCCCTCGAGCACGCCGCGGATGCCCTCGTCGGTCTCCTCGACCTGCACCGAGGCGTCGAGGCCGAGCGCGTCGCCGACCCGCTCGAGCACCTCGCGCACCCGCTCGACGGGGCTCTCCGGCATCTGTCCCGCTTCGCTCATCGTCTCCTCCCGGACCGTTTCTTCTTGCGCCGCGGCGGCGCGGGGGGCGGGCCGCTCGGCCTGCCCTTCGGCTCGTTGCCGGCGACGGCGGGCTTCGCGGTGGCCTTGGTCTTCGGGCCCTTGTCGCCCTTGCCGTCGTCGTCGTCATCCTCGCCGCGCAGGCGCTTGAGCAGGTCGCCGAAGCCCTCCTGCTCGGTGCCCGGTGGCCGCAACGGCCCGAGGCGCTTCTTCACGATCGCCTGCTGCACGATCGTCCACAGGTTGGTCGTGATCCAGTAGACGAGCAGGCCGGTCGGGAACTGCCACACGAAGAGCACGAAGAAGAACGGCAGCGCCAGGAAGATCATCCGCTGCGTCTTGTCCGTGGTCGTCGACATCAACAGCGTCGACGCCAGCTGCGACCCGACGTAGAGCACGATCAGGGTCACGAGCACCCAGCCGTACGCGCGGTTCGTCAGATCCGGGATGAAGAGGAACTGCGCGTCGCCGCCGTTGCCGCACGGCACCGGGTTCTCCGTGCCGGGCGGGTTGATCTCCGGGCAGATGTCCTCGCGCAGGTCGCCCTGGAGCATGTAGAAGAGCGAGAGGAACACCGGGAGCTGTGCGACCAGCGGCAGGCACGAGGCGAACGGGTTCACCTTGTTCTCCCGGTAGAAGCGCATCATCTCCTGGTTGAGGCGCTCCTTGTCGTTCTTGTACTTCGACTGCAGCTCCTTGATCTCGGGCTGCAGCCGCGCCATCGACTGCATCGACTTGAACTGCTTCAGCGTCAGCGGCAGCAGCAGCATCCGGACGAGGACCGTCAAGGCCACGATCGCCATGCCCCAGCCGAGGCCGAGGTCGTGGAAGAACACGAGGATCGCGCCGAAGAAGTCGATCAGCGGCTGGAGCGGGTTTCCGAGGGCGAACATCTGCATGAAGGCTCAGGAGTGTGACGCAGGGCTGCGGGGCTCTCGGAACAGCGTCTGCGCCGAGACCGGGTCATAGCCGCCGTGGCTGAACGGGTTGCAGCGCAGCAGCCGCCAGCCGGCCAGCACGGCGCCGCGCAGTATGCCGTAGCGCTCGATCGCCTGCGTCGCGTAGGCCGAGCAGGTCGGGTGGTACTTGCAGCGGCGCGGCAGCGCCGGCGAGATCACGCGCTGGTAGAGCCGGATCGGGGCGAGCGCGATGCGGGCCGCGAGGCTCACTCGCCTCCCCCGGAGCGCTTGCCACCGCCCATGCCGTCGACCAGCTCGGCCAGCGACCGGCGCATGCCGCCGCTGCCCTCGCGCTCGGCCAGGCCCTTCGCGTCCGGGCGCGCCACGACCACGTAGTCCGAGTCGTCGGGGAGGCGCTCCGCCTCCTGCCAGAACGCCTCGCGCAGCACCCGCTTCACGCGCGTGCGGTCGACCGCCCCGCCGACGCGGCGGGAGACGGAGAGCCCGAGCCGCGGACCCTCCTCGGCGCCCTCCTCGCGCGGGAACGCGTAGAGCACCAGGTACCGGTTGGCCTTCGAGCGGCCCTGCCGGTAGACGCGCTCGAACTCGGCGCTGCGAGACAGCCGGCGACGGCGGCGCCCGCCGCCCGCGGCGCCGGGCACTAGACCGTCAGCCGCTTGCGGCCCTTGTCGCGACGGCGCTTGAGGACGATGCGGCCGGCCTTCGTCTGCATGCGCGCACGGAAGCCGTGCGTGCGGGCGCGCTTGCGCTTCTTGGGCTGGTAGGTGCGCTTCACGTGGATGCTCCTCGAGATCTGGCCGGACCGCGGCAGGCACAACGGGCCGCGACGGGGTCGTCGGCGCTCTGAGGATACAACGGCCGCGCCCTCGCACAGGCTTGTGCACACGCCGCGCACACCCGTGCACACGGCCCGTCCCCGAGCGCCCGGGAAGAATCTCGCGCGATTTGCACGGTCCCTGCGACGGGCGCACGGCAGGCCCGCTCGCGGCCCTCCGGCCGTTGCTATGTTTGCCGCCGCCGGCCCCTTCGGGGGCCTACTTCCGCCCCGCTCCGCCCTACCTCCCGCCCGGAGGAGGCTGCTCCGCGTCCCCGTGTCCGACGACCAACTCCTCCACGCCTGGCGCCGCATCCAGCAGCAGCTGCGGCACGCGGTCGGCGAGTCGACCTGGCACATCTGGCTGGAGCCGCTCGCGCCCCGCTCGTTCGAGGCCGGCGTGCTGGTCGTCGAGGCGCCCGACTCCATCCGCCCGTGGGTCGGCGGGCGGTTCTCCCGGATCCTGCGCGCCTGCACCGAGGCCGTGCTCGGCCCGGGCGTCCGCTTCGAGCTCGTCGCGCCGGGCGAGGGCGTCCAGCCCGTGGGCGCCGCGCCGCCGCCGCAGGGCGCGGTGATCAGCGCCGGCTCGGCCTTCAACCCGCGCTTCACGTTCGACCAGTTCGTCATCGGCGACGGCAACCGGCTCGCGCACGCCGCCGCGCTGGCCGTCGCCGAGATGCCCGGCCTCGCCTACAACCCGCTGTTCATCTGCGGGCCGCCCGGCCTCGGCAAGACGCACCTGCTGCACTCGATCGCCAACTACGTGCGCGACCACGGCGGCGGGATGTCCGTGCTCTACACCACCGCCGAGGCCTTCACGGACCAGTTCGTCGGCGCGCTCCAGAACGGCGCGATCGAGGCCTTCAAGGCCGCCTACCGCAACGTCGACGTCCTGCTCGTCGACGACGTGCAGTTCCTCCAGAGCAAGGCGCGCACCGAGCAGGAGTTCTTCCACACCTTCAACGCGCTCCAGGGCGCCGGCGCCCAGCTCGTGCTGACGTCCGACCGCCTGCCGCGCGACATGGACAAGCTCGAGGACCGGCTGCGGGCGCGCTTCGAGTCCGGGCTCGTCACCGACGTCCGCGCGCCCGACGCCTCCACGCGCCTCACCGTCCTGCGCAAGCGCGCGCAGCAGGACGAGCTCGCGATCGACGAGGCCGCGATCGAGACGATCGCCGCGCGCGTGGACGCCAACCTGCGCACGCTCGAGGGCGCGCTGATCCGCGTCGTCGCGTTCGGCTCGCTGACCGGCCGCCAGGTCACCGCCGAGCTCGCCGGCGAGGTGCTCGACGGGCTCTACCCCGACCTCCAGCCGCCCCGCGCGCACACCGTGCGCGAGATCCAGGAGCAGACGGCCGACGCGTTCGGCCTCTCGCTCGAGCAGCTCCTCTCCTCCAGCCGCGCCGCTCCCGTCGCCTGGCCCCGCCAGGTCGCCATGTACCTCGCGCGTGAGCTCACCGACCAGACGCTGCCCGCGATCGGCCGCGCGTTCGGCGGGCGCAACCACACCACCGTCATGCACGCCTGCCGCCGCGCGGCAGAGCGGATCGCGGAGGACCCCGAGGCCTACGAGACCGTCCGCCGGCTCACCGAGCAGCTCGGCCGCGCGGAATGAGTCCGGCGCTCATGGAAGACTCCGGAGGTTCATGCACAGGCCATGTGCAAGCGCGAGATGACTCGAAACCGCGCGGAGCCGGGGATCGCGACAGCCATGCACACCATCCACACCCCTTAAGACCCTGAATTGGAACTCTTCTCTCTCACCATCGATGACGTGAACGCGAGGCAGGCGCGATGAAGATCTCGACGAAGCGCGACGCCCTGTTCGCCCAGCTGCAGACCGTGACCCGCGCGGCCTCCACCCGCAGCGCCGTGCAGGCGCTGTCCGGCGTGCACCTCCAGGCCCGCGACGGCGCGGTCGAGCTGCGCGCCACCGACATGGAGATCGGCCTGCGCGTGCCGCTCGAGGGCGAGGTCGTGCGCGACGGCGCGGTCGTGCTGCCGGCGCGCCTGCTCGTCGACGTCGTGCGGGCGCTGCCGGGCGACGACGTGACGCTGGAGCTGCGGCCCTCCGAGCAGGACGTCGAGCTCGTGGCCGGCAACGCGAACTTCCACATCCGCACGCTGCGCCTGGAGGACTTCCCGCCGTTCCCGGAGACGGACGCCGACGGCCGCGTCCAGGTCCCGGGCGCCGCGTTCGTGGAGACGGTGCTCAAGGTCGCCCGCTCGGCGTCGCGCGACGAGACGCGGCCGGTGCTGACCGGCATCCTCGTCTCGGCCGCCGGCGAGGAGCTGCGCATGGTCGCCACCGACTCCTACCGGCTGTCGGTCAAGGAGACGCGCCTGGACGCGCCGCTCGAGGGCTCCTTCGAGGCCAACGTGCCGGCCCGCGCGCTGCAGGAGCTCACGCGCATCGTCCAGCACGGCGGCGCCGACGCGCTCGCCGTCTCGGTGCGGGCCAACCAGGTCGTCTTCGAGGTCGCGGGCGTCGTGCTGTCCTCGCGGCTGATCGACGGCCAGTTCCCCAACTACCGCCAGCTGCTCCCCGACGCCTACGAGCACGAGCTCCAGCTCGCGGGGACCGAGGTCACCGAGGTGGTGCGCCGCATCTCGCTGCTGGCCCAGAAGAACGCGCCGCTGCGGCTCGCGTTCTCCGAGGGCGAGCTGACGGTGTCGGCGCGCACGCCCGACGTCGGCGAGGCGCGCGAGACGCTGCCCGTCCCGTTCGCGGGCGAGCCGCTGGAGATCGGCTTCAACCCCGAGTTCCTGCGTGACGGCCTGGAGGCGCTGGAGGGCGGCGACGTGCTGCTCAAGCTGATCTCGCCGCTGCGCCCGGGCCTGATCCAGGCGGCGGACGGCAGCGGCTTCCAGTACCTCCTGATGCCGATCCGCCTCAACGTGTAGCCCATGAACGTCACCCGGCTCCGTGCTGCGGGACTTCCGCAGCTACGAGCGCGGGGAGCTGCGGCTCGGGCCGGGGCTCACCGTCGTCGCCGGCCAGAACGGCGCGGGGAAGACGAACCTGCTCGAGGCGCTGTACTTCGCCTGCACCGGCCGCTCGTGCAAGACGGCCAACGAGCGCGAGGTCGTCCGCTTCGGCGCGGGGCTGACGCGGCTGGTCCTCGAGGCCTCCGACGACCGCGGCGCCCACGAGATCACCGTCGGCTTCCAGCCCGGGGAGGCGAAGAAGCTGCGCGTCGACGGTGCGGACGTCGAGCGGCTGACCGACGTCTCGGCGCGGCCGCTGGTGTCGGTCTTCCTGCCCGACCGCCTCGAGCTGGTGCTCGGTGCGCCTGCGCTGCGCCGCGCGCACCTGGACCAGGTCGTCGCCGCGCTGTGGCCGGGACGCGCCGGGACGCGCCGCGCCTACGCCGCCGCGCTCGGCCAGCGCAACGCGCTGATCGCCGGGATCCGCTCCGGCCGCGCCGGCCGCGGGTCGCTGCCGGCCTGGGACGCCGAGCTGGCGCGCCACGGGATCGCGCTGATGCGCGACCGCGCGGAGGCCGTCGAGCGCCTGCGCCCGCGCTTCGTCACGCACGCCGGCGACGTCGGGCTCGAGGGCGAGGCCGAGCTCGCCTACCGGCCGCGCTCGAAGGCGCAGGACGCCGAGGCGCTGGCGGCGGAGCTGGCCGAGCGGGTCGACGGCGACGTCGAGCGCGGCTTCACGGGCCACGGGCCGCACCGCGACGACCTGGCGTTCCGCCGCGCCGGCCGCGAGCTGCGCGCGTACGGATCGCGCGGCCAGCAGCGCCTCGGCCTGCTCGCGCTCCTGTTGGCCGAGCGCGCCGAGTTGGAGGCCGAGCGCGGAGCGCCGCCGCTGATGCTGCTCGACGACGTGATGTCCGAGCTCGACGCGGGCCGGCGCGAGCGGCTCGTCGAGGTGCTGCGCGCCGGCGGCCAGTCCGTGATCACCACGACCGACCTCTCGCACGTGCCCGGCGCCGAGGAGGCCGACGTGGAGCGCGTCGCGATCGCCGGCGGGCGGATCCTGCAGGCGGCGCCCGGCGGCGACGAGGGCGAGCTGCGGGCGGCGGCCGGGTGAGGCGCCGCGGCCCGCGCCCCGTCGGCCTGGCGCTCGACGCGGTGACCGGCGCGCTGGCGCCGGCGACGGTGCTCGCGGAGGTCCAGCGGGTGTGGCCGCAGGTGGCCGGCGAGCGCTTCGCGCGCTCCGCCCAACCCGTCGCCGAGCGCGACGGCGTGGTCACCGTCGCGTGCGAGTCCGCGGTCTGGGCGCAGGAGCTCGACCTGCTCTCGGAGCGCGTCGTCGAGGCGGTCAACGAGGCGATCGGGAGGCCCGCCGTGCGGCGGTTGCGCCCGCAGGCCGCACCGCCCCGCTCCTGAGCCCGGTCCGCCGGAGCACAATTGTTGCGATTTGCAGCACTTTCGTGACGCTCCAGAGGGGGGTTCCAGGGGGTCTCCCTGCTACACTTATGTGCACGTGAAGGCCTCGCCCCGGCCGCGAGCGGACCCGCTCGGTCGCCGGGGCGTCGTCTTGTCAACGACGGAGGCACATGGCCGGCAACGAAGGAACCAACGGGAACACCGATCAGCAGCGCACGGGCTACGACGCCCAGGACATCACCGTCCTCGAGGGTCTCGAGGCCGTCCGCAAGCGTCCCGGCATGTACATCGGCTCCACCGGTGTGCGCGGCCTGCACCACCTGGTCTACGAGATCGTCGACAACTCGGTCGACGAGGCGCTCGCCGGCCGCAACGACGCCGTCTCCGTCACGATCCACCCGGACAACTCCGTCACCGTCGTCGACGAGGGCCGCGGCATCCCCGTCGCGATCATGGAGAAGGAGCAGAAGCCGGCCGCCGAGGTCGTGCTGACCGTCCTGCACGCCGGCGGCAAGTTCGGCGACGGCGGCGGCTACAAGGTCTCCGGCGGCCTGCACGGCGTCGGCCTGTCCGTCGTCAACGCGCTGTCGGAGAAGCTGGACATCGAGATCCGCCGCGACGGCCACGTGTGGCGCCAGTCCTACGAGCGCGGCGTCCCGATGGTGCCGCTCGAGAAGGGCGAGGCCGCGACCGAGACGGGCACCACGATCACCTTCCTGCCGGACGGCGACATCTTCGAGTCCCTGGACTTCGAGTACGCGACGCTCGAGCAGCGCCTGCGCGAGACCGCCTTCCTCACCCGCGGCCTGCGGATCAAGATCTCCGACGAGCGCGGCGAGAACGCCCGCGCCTCCGAGTTCCACTACGAGGGCGGCATCGAGGACTTCGTCGCCTACCTCAACGAGAACAAGGACCCGATCCAGAAGAAGATCGTCTTCTTCGAGGGCGAGAGCGAGGAGGGCGCCGTCGAGGTGGCGCTGCAGTGGAACTCCTCCTACCAGGAGTCCGTCTTCTCCTTCGCCAACAACATCAACACGCACGAGGGCGGCTCGCACATGTCGGGCTTCCGCTCGGCGCTCACGCGCACGCTCAACCGCTACGCGCGCGAGAAGGGCCACCTCAAGGAGAAGGACGAGAACCTCACGGGCGAGGACATCCGCGAGGGCCTGACCGCCGTGATCTCGGTCAAGCTGCAGGACCCGCAGTTCGAGGGCCAGACGAAGACCAAGCTCGGCAACCCGGGCATGGAGGGCTTCGTCGCCTCGGTGGTCAACTCGAAGCTCGCCGAGTTCCTCGAGGAGAACCCCGGCGAGGCCGGCGCAGGTCGTCCGCAAGGCGGTCTCGGCCGCCCAGGCCCGCGCGGCCGCGCGCAAGGCGCGCGACGCCACGCGCAAGTCCGCCATGGGCGGCATGGGCCTGCCGGGCAAGCTCGCCGACTGCACGATCAAGAACCCCGAGCTCGCGGAGCTGTTCATCGTCGAGGGCGACTCCGCCGGCGGCTCGGCCAAGCAGGGCCGCGACCGCGCGACCCAGGCGGTGCTGCCGCTGCGCGGCAAGATCCTCAACGTCGAGAAGTCGCGCATCGACAAGGTCCTGCAGAACCAGGAGATCCAGGCGCTGATCACCGCGCTCGGCACCGGCGTCCGCGACGAGTTCGACACGGGCCGGCTGCGCTACCACAAGATCATCCTGATGACGGACGCCGACGTGGACGGCGCCCACATCCGCACGCTGATCCTCACGCTGCTCTTCCGCGAGATGCAGTCCCTGATCGAGGAGGGCTACGTCTACATCGCCAAGCCGCCGCTCTACAAGCTCACGCAGGGCAAGCGCGAGCGCTACATCGAGAAGGACTCCGAGCTCGAGGAGCAGCTGCTCGGCGACAAGCTCGAGCGCTTCGAGGTCGCCGACCACGAGGGCAGCCAGTTCAAGCTCACCGATACGCGCTGGCAGCGCTACACGCGCCTGCTCAAGCAGTACGAGGGCTGGGCCAGCGCGCTGCGGGCCGACCACGGCAACCAGGTCGTGTCGTTCCTCGAGGAGTCCCAGATCCTCGACCACCAGGTCCGTTCGGCCGACGAGCTCGTCGCGCTGGTCGAGGCCGAGGACCCGGCGACCGAGCCGTTCACGGTCGCGCTGGCCGCGCGCGACGAGGACGTCGTCGCCGTCAAGGCGATCGAGCGCAAGTCGGGGATGGCGCGCACGCACCGCATCCGCACCTCGATCTTCGAGGCCAACGAGTACCGCCAGCTCTCGCGCGTGCACGCCGAGCTGATCAAGCTGGCCGGCACGCCGCCGTTCACCGTCAAGCTCGGCGAGGAGTCCGACGAGGCGCTGTCGTTCGAGGACCTGCGGCGCACCGTCATGGAGGTCGCCGGCAAGGGCGTCAAGCTCCAGCGCTTCAAGGGCCTCGGCGAGATGAACGCCGAGCAGCTGCGCGAGACCACGATGGACCCCGAGACCCGCACGCTCGCGCAGGTCACGATGGACGACGCCGCGGTGGCCGACCGCCTCTTCACGATGCTGATGGGCGACAAGGTCGAGCCGCGCCGCGAGTTCATCGAGGAGAACGCCCGCGTCGCGACCCTGGACGTCTGAGCCATGGCCACCAGCGACATCATCTCGGGCGGCAACATCGAGCCCCGCGGGCTCGAGGAGGAGATGCGCTCCTCCTATCTGGACTACGCCATGTCCGTCATCGTCGGGCGCGCGCTGCCCGACGTCCGCGACGGCCTGAAGCCCGTCCACCGTCGCGTCCTCTACGCGATGAGCGAGAACGGCCTGCAGCCCAACCGGCCGTACGCCAAGTCCGCCCGCATCGTCGGCGAGGTCATGGGCAAGTACCACCCGCACGGCGACTCGGCGATCTACGACACGCTCGTGCGCATGGCGCAGGAGTTCTCGATGCGCGCGCCGCTCGTCGACGGCCAGGGCAACTTCGGCTCGATCGACGACGACCCCGCCGCGGCGATGCGGTACACGGAGGCGCGGATGTCGCCGATCGCGCGCGAGATGCTGCGCGATCTCGACAGCGACACCGTCGACTTCCAGCCCAACTACGACGGCAACGAGAACGAGCCGAAGGTCCTGCCGGCGCGCTTCCCGAACCTGCTCGTCAACGGCTCGAGCGGCATCGCGGTCGGCATGGCGACGAACATCCCGCCGCACAACCTGCGCGAGACGATCGCGGCGACGGTCGCCTACATCGACGACCCCGACATCGACGTCGCCGGCCTGATGCAGCACATGAAGGGCCCCGACTTCCCGACGGGCGGCGTGATCCTCGGCCTGTCCGGCATCCGCGACGCGTTCGAGACCGGCCGCGGCCGCGTGCGCGTGCGAGCGCGCGCCCACATCGAGCCGCTGAGCCAGGGCAAGGAGGCGATCATCGTCACCGAGCTGCCCTACCAGGTCAAGAAGGGCGGCGACGGCGGCCTGATCCGCAAGATCGCGGACCTGCACGCCGAGAAGAAGCTCACGGAGATCACGAACATCGAGGACCACTCGGACCGCAAGGGCATGCGGGTCGTGATCGAGCTCAAGCGCGACGCCAACCCGAAGGTCGTGCTGAACAAGCTCTACAAGCACACGCAGATGCAGACGACGTTCGGCGTCAACGCCGTCGCGCTCGTCGACAACGTCCCGCGCACGCTGCCGCTGAAGGGGATCATCCACTTCTACGTCCAGCACCAGCGCGAGGTCATCGTGCGCCGCTCCAAGCACGAGCTGCGCACGCTCGAGGCGCGCGTGCACCGCCTCGAGGGCCTGCTGATCGCGCTCGACCACCTGGACGCCGTGATCGAGCTGATCCGCTCCTCGCGCGACCGCGACACCGCGCGCACCGGCCTGATCGAGCGCTTCGAGCTCTCCTACATCCAGGCTCAGGCGATCCTCGAGCTGCGCCTGCAGCAGCTGACCGCGCTCGAGGCCGACGCCCTGCGGCGCGAGCACGCCGATCTGGTGGAGCGCATCCGCGAGCTGCGCGAGCTGCTCGGCGACGAGGAGAAGGTGCTCGGCGCTGATCAAGGAGGAGCTGCTCGAGATCTCCGAGCGCTACGGCGACGAGCGGCGCACGAAGATCTCGCCGGCCGAGGACGACCTCGACATCGAGGATCTGATCGCCGACCAGCAGATGGTGATCTCGATCACCAACTCGAGCTACATCAAGTCGCTCCCGCTCGCCACCTACCGCCAGCAGCGCCGCGGCGGCGTGGGGATCATCGGGATGGAGATGAAGGAGGACGACTACATCGAGCACCTCTTCGTGTGCTCGACGCACGACTACCTCCTCTTCTTCACCAACCGCGGCAAGGTCTACCGCTCCAAGGTCTACGACCTGCCCGAGGCCGGCCGCACCTCCAAGGGCCGCTACCTGGGCAACGTGCTGCCGCTGCGCGAGGGCGAGCGGGTGCAGTCGGTGCTGGCGACGCGGGACTTCGCCGAGACGGACTTCCTGATGTTCGCCACGCGCCAGGGCATCGTGAAGAAGACCGAGTTCGGCAAGTACAACACCCCGATCAAGGCCGACGGCATCATCGCGATCAACATCCGCGACGACGACGAGCTGGTCGCGGTGCGGCGCGTCGACCCGGGCGACGAGATCCTGATGGTCTCCCACGAGGGCCTGACCGTGCGCTTCCGCGAGGAGGACGCCCGCGCGATGGGCCGCGACACCAGCGGCGTGCGCGGCATGGACGTCTCGGGCAAGGACAACTACGTGCTCGCGATGGACGTCGCGCGCCCGGGCCAGGACCTGCTCGTCGTGACCGAGAACGGCTACGGCAAGCGCACGGCGATCGACGAGTACCGCCTGACCTCGCGCGGCGCCAAGGGCGTCAAGACGATCAACTTCACCGAGGACAAGGGCCTGCTCGCCGCGGCGCTGGTCGTCAAGGAGCACCAGGACCTCGTCTTCATCTCCCAGAACGGGATCGTGCAGCGCACCGGCGTGCGCGGCATCAACCGCTACGGGCGCGCGTCGCAGGGCGTGCGCGTGATGAAGCTGCGCGAGGGCGACGAGGTGTCCGCGGTCGCGCTGGTGGTCGAGTCCGACGCCCCCGCCGGCGACACCAACGGCGACGGCGCCACCCCGGTGATCGAGGCGGGCGGCGAGACGGTCGCGATCGAGCCGGACGCCGAGGTCGACGGCGACGGCGTCGTCGTGATCGAGCCGGACGCTCGAGCGACGAGCGAGTCCGAAGACGCCCGATCACGCGCCACCACGCCGGTTGGGCGTGGTGGTCGTCCCCACCTTTCGCTACTCTGGATCGACCAGAGAAAGGGGGTGGTCCGAAGTTGAGTGACAGTTATTCCGGGACCCTGGAGGTGTCCGGCCGCTAAGCGACCGGAGCTGGGCCCGCGTAAGCGGAATCCAAACCGAGACACCGCCGGCCACGGTGCTGGTGCTGGTCCCCCCAGCCGTTAGACCGCCGAGGCCGGCATAGTCCAGCGAAGTAGAGCCCGAGGGCGCCGTGTGTCGAACGGCGCCCTCGGTCGTTAATGCGGACGCTCGCCTGGCAGGCGAAACCTCGATCCGGAGCCCTGCGCGGCCGCGCTCAGGCGGCTTCGTGCAGCAGGTACTGCTTCCAGGTCGCCGGGATCGTCGGCGAGGCGAGCTGGATGAAGATGTGCGCGCTCGGCGTGCGGGGCTTCTCCCGCGGGTGCATGTTGATCTGGTGCGGGAGCCGGTCGCCCTTGCGGCGGTTGCACGGCGCGCAGGAGGCGACGATGTTGTCCCAGCCCGAGCCGCCGCCCTTGGAGCGCGGGATCACGTGGTCGACCGTGAGGCTCGTGCGGGCGCCGCAGTACTGGCACTCCCAGCCGTCGCGCGCGAACACCGCGCGGCGGGTGATCTTGCGCTTGTGCGTGTCGCGCGGGATGCGGACGTAGGTCACGAGCCGGATGACGACCGGCCGCGGGAGCGAGCCCGTCGCCCAGTGCAGGTCGCGCGTGCCGACCTCGATCACCTCGGCCTTGCTCTTGAGCAGCAGCACCGTCGCGCGGCGCACCGTGCACACGTTGATCGGCTCGAACGTCGCGTTGAGGACGAGCACACGACCCCCAGACCAACGGCCGCAGCCGTCAGCTTCAGGTCCGTGCCGCTGGGAGTCGCTCGGCGGCACGGACCCCAGTGGTGCTGGGGGTACGGCGGCTGTGGCCATCGCTGGCGAAGTGTAGCCCAGCGGACCGCCGGAACCCGCGCGGTGCTGGCGCGCCATGCGCCGGGTTCGAGCCGCGCGGGCGGGGGCCGGCTCAGTCGAGCGTGACCGAGCCGACCTCGCCGGCGAGCGCGAGGCGGACGGCCTCGGCCTCCTCCGGCGAGAGCTCGAGCTCGCCCTCGCCCGGCGTGCACCTGCTTGCAGTACAGCCGCGCGGTCTCGCGGTTGGCGATCGAGGAGAGCACGACGCCGCTGTGGCTGGCGTCGAGCAGCGCGAGCGACGTCGACTGGTGGCCGGAGAGCTCGCCGTAGGCGTCGTAGCGCACCAGCGCGCGGTAGGCGATCGCGCCGTCGAGGCGCTCCTCGGCGCGCGGCCATGCGCGCGTCGAGCCGCTCGGCGACCTCCTCGACGCGGCCGTGCAGCGCCTCGAAGGCCTGCTGCAGCGAGCTCGCGTGCGGCGACGAGGTCGTCGCGGCCGCTCGGGCCGAGCACGGCGCGCTGGTCGGCGCGCAGGCGGCGCAGCCGGAAGGCGAGCACGAGCGCCAGCACGAGCGCGATCAGCGCGACGCCGCCGGCGGCCAGCGCGGCGATGCCCGCGGGTTGGGTCAGGTCGTCCACGGCCGAGGAGTCTACGAGCGCGCGGGTCCAGCCGCGCCGCGGAGGGCGTCAGCCCTCGTTGAAGATGGCCTGGTACTCCGCCTCGTTGTTGTCGGTCTTCTCCTCGCCCGGCACCGGCGCGACGCGGACCGTGATGCGTCACCGCGGCGCCCAGCGGCGGCGGCGTCCTCGAGCGCGAGGTTGGCGGTGGCGCTGGCCTGCGGCGCGATCTGGTCGATCGTGTCGCGTGAGCGTGATCGGGTCGCCGCTGCCGGCCTGGATCTTGACGGTGACCTTGACGTCGAACTCGTCGTTCTCGCCGCCGTTGGTGAACTTGACGGAGAACGTCGAGTCGGGCGTCGTAGGTGAGCTGGTTCGGGGCGCCGGGCTGCAGCGTGGTGTCGCCGTAGGTCGACCGAGTCGATGTTCGTGCCGTGCAGGCCCGGGCCCGGTCGGCTCGTCCTTGTCGCGGCCGGCGCCGGCGGACAGCTGCTGGCCGAGCTTGGTCGGCGACGATCTCGGGCTGCAGCCAGTCGAGCGCGGGCAGGAACGCGCGAGCGGCGCGATGTCCTGCCCGCCGATCTCGTCGTCGTCGAGCGCGGCCTTGATGAACGGGACGACGCGCGTCTCGTAGGCGACGTCGGAGGCGAGGAAGACCTGCATCTGGCCCGGCGATCTGCTGGATCGCCTCGTCGGCGGCGTCGCCCTAGTCGCCGAGCGCGGTGCGGATCCGCTGGGCGATGTAGTCCAGCCCGTCGCGGCGCCACTCGAGCGCCATCAGCAGCGACTCGCTGGGCGCCGCGCATCTCGTCGGGGACGTCGAGCGCCTCGGCCTGGTCGAGCTGCTGGTCGGCCTGGACCTGGAAGCTCGAGATCGCGGTCTGCAGGTCCTGCGGGGACTCGCTGCCGCCCTCGCCGAGCAGCCGGAAGAACTCCGTGCCGACCTGGCTGCTCGGACTCGCCGGCGATCGAGGAGACCTCGCGGTTGTAGTCCTTGAGCGCGTTCTCCTTGGCCGAGCTCTGGCAGCTGCTGGACCACGAAGACGAGCAGCAGCAGGATCGCCACGATCGGCCACGCCGGCGACGGCGCTGGCGGACGCGAGCGTCTGGGTGTCGGCGGCGACGTCCCCGCCCGCGGCGCGGCGCGGCCGCGGCGACCGGGTGCGGGGCTCGTCGTCCTCGTCGAAGAAGGACACGGTCGGGTCGCAAGTATGACCGGAGGTCGGCGGCAAGAAGTCACACGCGCCACGAGGCGCCGCGGCAGGGGCGGCGCGCGCGCGCGAACCCAGCTTCGATGGAGGCCACGGAGGAGCTCCCGACGCCGTCGGCCGCACGCCGGCGCGCCCCGCTCGTGCTCGGGGCGCTACCGGCTCGGGCGCGCGGCTCGGCTCGGGCGGCTTCGGCACGGTCTACGCGGCGGTCGACGAGCGGCTCGACCGCGACGTCGCGGTCAAGGTGATCCCGACCGGCGCGCCGGCGCCGGAGCGCGCGTCGCGCGAGGCGCTGGCCGCCGCGCGGCTCGACCACCCGGGGATCGTCGCCGTCTTCGACGCCGGCGAGGACGGCGAGGCGCGCTACCTCGTCTCCGAGCTCGTGCGCGGGCGCACGCTCGACCGCCTGGCCGCCGACGGCGAGCTGTCCGACCGCGACGTGCTGCGCGTCGGCCTCGCGCTCGCCGACGCGCTCGAGCACGCGCACGGGCGCGGCGTCATCCACCGCGACGTCAAGCCGCAGAACGTGATCGTCCCCGACCGGCCGCGCTCCGCCCGCTCGGCGGCGAAGCTGACCGACTTCGGCGTCGCGCACCTGGCGGGCGACGCGCCGCTCACGCGCACCGGCGACGTCGTCGGCACGCTCGCCTACATGGCCCCCGAGCAGGCCGACGGCCAGCGCGTCGACGAGCGCGCCGACCTCTACTCGCTGGCGCTCGTGCTCTACGAGGGGCTGGCGGGCGTGAACCCGGTGCGCGGCGGGCAGCCCGGCGGCGACCGCGCGCAAGCGTCGGGCACGGTGCTGCCGCCGCTGCAGCGCGCAAGCGCAAGGACCTGCCCGGCCGAGCTGTGCGCCGCGCTCGACCGCGCGCTGCGCCCGCGGCCCGGAGGACCGCGGCACGCTCGACGAGCTCGCCGACGAGCTGGCCGACGGCGCTGACGGCCGTCTCCGACGAGGGCGGCACGATCCTCGCCGCACCCGCTCGAGCGCGCGCGGCACGGCCGCGCGCTGCCGCCGCGCGCCGGGCCGGGTCGCCGCCGCGCTGGCCGCCGGCGGCGCTCGCCGCGGCGGCCGCCGCGCTGGCGCCGGGCGCGCCGGACCCCGCTCGTCGCGGCCGGCGCCGCGCTGGCGGCTGGCCGTCGGCGCTGCTGCCGCGCGCTCGGCTGGCTGGCGTGCGCGCGTCGCGGCCGCGGTCGCCTGGCTCGCGCCCGACCGCCCGGGCGCCGCGCTGCTGGTCGCCGCCGCGGCTCGCCCGTGCCGCCGCTCGTGCGCGGCACCGGCCGCGCCTGGTCGCTGCCCGCCGCCGCGCCCGCTGCTCGGCCTGCCGGCGCTGCGCCGGCGCCTACCCGGCGCTGGCCGGCCGCGCCGCGCCGCGCTCGCAGCGCGCCGCGCTCGGCGCCGCCGGCCTGCTGGTGGCTGCTGCTCGCCGAGCCGCGCTCGACCGCGACGCTGCTCTTCGGCGCCGACGCGCCCGCCGGGCTGGGCGGCCGACGCCGGGCTGGCGCTCGACGGCGTGCTCGCGCCGCCGCTCGCCTCCGGCGCTCGTGCCGTCGCCGCGGTGTGGGCGCTGGCCGCGCTGCGTCCTGCCTGGCTGGTGCGCGGGCGCTACGCCGGGCTCGACGTCGTGGCGCGCCAGCGCCTGGGCCGCCGGGCTCGGCGCCGGGCACCGCGGCGCTCGGCCGAGTGGGCCGGTGCGCACGAGCCGCCGCGCGGCCTCGTGGCGGGCGCGGTCGCGGCCGGGGCGCTCGCGGCTGCTCGCCCCGCGTGCTCCCGCGGGATATCGTGGAGCCGTGACGGGAGTACCCGGGCCCGTCCGCCATGAGCGTGCTGCGCAACCTGGAGTCGAAGCTCGCCGGCCTCGTCGAGGGCACGTTCTCGCGCGCCTTCAAGTCCGAGGTGCGGCCGGTGGAGATCGCGCGCAAGCTGGCGCGCGAGATGGACGAGCACAAGGTCCAGTCGCTCTCGCGCACCTACGCGCCCAACGAGTACGCCGTCTGGCTCTCGCCCGACGACCGCGAGCAGTTCGAGGGCTACGAGGACGACCTGCGCGACGAGCTCTCCGGCTACCTGCTCGAGCACGCGCGGCGCGAGCGGATCGCGCTCGTGACCGCGCCCGAAGATCGCGTTCCGCACCGACGACCGCCTGCGCCTGGGCGAGTTCGGCATCCAGGCGCGGCTCGTGCGCCCGACCGAGGACGAGTCGCGCGCGCCGAGCCAGGGCGACGAGGGCCACACGATGGTCTACTCGGCGTCCGAGCGGCTCGCCGAGCCGCTGCGCGAGCCCGACCACCGCCGCGGCAGCGCGCGGCTGCGCTACGAGGGCCGCGCGACCGTGCTGGGCTCCGAGCGGCGGCGTGATCGGCCGCTCGCGCGACTGCGACGTCGTGCTCGCACGACCAGAACGTCTCGCGCCGCCACGCCGAGGTGCGCCCCGCGCGGCGGCTCGTGGATCGTCGCGCGACCTCGGCTCGACCAACGGCGTCAAGGTCAACGGCCGCCGCGATCGCAGGGCCCGCAGTCGCTCAAGCGCGGCGACTCGATCGAGCTCGGCACCTCGACGCGTGACCTTCGAGCTGGAGTAGCCGACATGGCCTCGACCCCGTCGCCGTCGCGCTCAAGTTCGGCTTCCTCGCCGTCCTCTACCTGTTCCTGCTGTGGATGGCCCGCTCCGCGCTCAAGGACCTGCGCCGCGGCCGCGGCGCGGCGCCGCGCCGGCGTACGCCGACGACGCCACCGGCATGCACGTCGGCCTCGCAGGGCTCGGCGGCGACGGCGCCGGCGGCGAGCCGCAGCTGCGCGTGGAGACGGCGGCCGGGCTGCGCGCCGGCGCCGCCTACTGATCTCGCCGAGGGCGCCCTGCTCGGGCGGGGCGAGCAGGCCGACATCCTGCTGCGAGGACACCTTCGCGTCCTCGCACCACGCGCGGCTCGCGCCGCACGGCGACGTCATCGTGCTGGAGGACCTAGGCTCGACGAACGGCACCTACCTGAACGGCGAGCCGCTGCGCGGGCCGCAGCCGCTGCACCCCGGCGACCGGATCCGCATCGGCGACTCCGAGTTCACCTTCGAGCGACTAGACCGATGCTGCGCGTCGCCGAAGCACTTCCACGCCTCCGACCTCGGCCGCCAGCGCCAGGGCAACGAGGACAACTTCTTCGTCCGCGCGCCCGCTGTTCGTGGTCGCCGACGGCATGGGCGGCGCCCAGGCCGGCGAGGTCGCGTCCGAGATGGCCGTCGACGTCGTTCGACGACGGGCTGCCGCGACGGCGCGCCCGGGCGAGGCGCTCGGCCGCGGTCATCCAGGCCGCCAACCGCGCGCATCCACGACCGCTCGCGCACCGACGAGCAGGCGCGCCGGCATGGGCACGACCTGCACGGCCGCCTACGTCGGCGAGGACGACGTCACGATCGCCCACGTCGGCGACTCGCGCGCCTACCTGTTGCGCGACGGCGAGCTCGATGCGGCTGACGCGCGACCACTCGCTGGTCGGCGAGCTGGTCGCCCGCGGCAAGCTCACCGAGGAGCAGGCCGAGGCGCACCCGCAGCGCTCGGTGATCACGCGCGCGCTCGGGCCGGAGGCCGAGGTCGCAGGTCGACGTGGACGTGTTCGCCGCCCGCGCCGGCGACGTCTTCCTGCTGTGCTCCGACGGCCTGACGTCGATGGTCCGCGAGCCGCGGCGTCAAGCCGGTGCTCGAGCGGCGGCCGACGCCTCGAGCAGGCCGGCCGCGAGCTGATCGCCGCCGCCAACGAGGCCGGCGGGCGCGACAACATCACCGTGATCCTGTTCCGCCTCGAGGAGGTCGACGGCGGCGGCGACGGCGGCGCGGCGCGCGACGAGCCGCCCACGCACGCGGAGACCGGCGCCGACGACGGAGTACGACACGTTCGAGGGCGAGGCCGGTCCGGCCCGCGCCAGGGCGTCTCGCGCCCGACCGCGCACACCCGGGTGCGCGACGAGGAGGCGATGCACGCGGCGAGGTCGCCGCACGCCGTGCGCGCCGCCGACGAGGCGGAGGCGGAGTACCGCGCCAGCGGCACGGTCGCGCTGTCGGCGATCCAGCCGCGCGCGCCGACGACCGACGGAGGCCCCGCCGCGCGCACCGGCGCCGCTCCCGGACGGCACGCCGCCCCGCGAGCGCCGCGCGGCAAGCGCGCGCCGCGCGGCGCATCCCGCCGCCGTCGTGATCCCGCTGGTCCTGCTCGTCGATGGTGCTCGGCGCGGCTTCTGGATCGCGACCCGCGCCGTCTACTTCGTCGGCACCGACGACGACCGCGGCAACGTCGTCACGATCTACCGCGGGCTGCCCGTTCGAGCTGCCGCTCGGCATCGAAGCTCTACAGCCGCTACCCGGGCTCCGGCGTCACGCTCGAGCCGTCCCGCCGGCGCGCCGCGGCGACGTTCACGAACCACAAGCTGCGCTCGCACGACGACGCGGAGGACCTCGTGATCCAGCTCGAGCGCGGGCAGCTCGAGCCGTGAGCGCCCGCAACCGCGAGCTGCTGGCGCTCGTCCCGGCGTCGCTGCTGCTCACCGCCGGCTTCGCCGCGATCTTCATCCAGCAGTCCGAGCGAGCTCTCCGACGTCTCGCTGACCTACGGCGGCGATCTTCCTCGGCCTGTGCCTCGCCGCGCACCTCGTGATCCGCTTCACGCTGCCGCACGCCGACCCGTACCTGTTCCCGCTCGTCGCGCGTGCTGGCGTGCTTCGGCCTCGTCGTGATCTACCGGATCGACGAGGACGCTCGCGCGCGAGCAGGCGCAGTGGTTCGTCGTCGGCCTGGTCGCTGTTCGCGGCGACGATCCTGCTGCCTGCGCGACTTCCGCGTGCTCGAGCGCTACCGCTACACGATCGCGCTCGTCGGCCTGCTGCTGCTGCTGCTGCCGCGCGTGCCCGGCATCGGCCAGCAGGTCAACGGCGCCTACCTCGGCGTCAAGCTCGGGCCGATCGCCTTCCAGCCGGCCGAGTTCGCCAAGATCGCGATCGTCATCTTCCTCGCGGCGTACCTGCGCGACACGCGGCAGGTGCTCGTCCTGGGCTCGCGCCGCTTCCTCGGGATCACGATCCCGCCGCTCAAGCACTTCGGGCCGCTGCTCGTGGTCTGGGGCGCGGCGATGTTGATGCTCGTCTTCATCCGCGACCTCGGCTCGTCGCTGATGTTCTTCGGCGGCTTCCTGGCGCTGCTCTACGTGGCGACGAACCGGCTGTCGTTCGTGGTCATCGGGCTCGCGCTGTTCGCGCTCGGCGCGTGGTTCTTCGCCACGACGGTCGGCCACGTGCAGCGACCGCGTCGACATCTGGCTGGACCCGTTCGCGCCCGGGCTGGGTCGACAAGCGAGCGGCTACCAGATCGCCCAGTCGCTGTTCGCGCAGGCCGACGGCGGGCTGTTCGGCACCGGCTTCGGCGCAGGCGCTGCTGCGCTGCGCCGAGCGGGCGACGACGCTGATCCCGGCGCCGCACACCGACCTCATCTACGCGGTGATCGTCAACGAGCTCGGCCTGGCCGGCGCGTGCGGGCTGCTGCTCGTCTACCTGCTGCTCGTCGAGCGCGGCTTCAAGACGGCGATGCTCGCCCGCGACTCGTTCTCCAAGCTGCTCGCCGCCGGGCCTGACCGCGGTGTTCGCGCTGCAGGTGTTCGTGATCGTCGGCGGCGTCACGCGCGTGATCCCGCTGACCGGCGTGACGCTGCCGTTCGTCTCCTACGGCGGCTCGTCGATCGTCGCGAACTTCGTGCTGCTGGCGCTGCTGCTGCTGGTCTCCGACCGCGCGCGGCGGCCGCAGGGCGCAGCGGCGGAGGGCTGCGGTGAACGCGCCCGATCGCTCCGCCTGTTCGGCCGTCGTGCTCGTGCTGTTCGCGCGTGCTGGTCGGCTTCACGTCGCGCTGGACGGTGTTCGAGGCCGAGGCGCTGCGCGACAACCCGGACAACCGCCGCGAGCTGCTCGCAGGAGCAGCGGATCAAGCGCGGCGTGATCCGGGCCGCCGACGGCGAGCGTGCTCGCCCGCGCCGCGACGCTGGCGCCAGAGCGCTACGGGCGCCGCTACCCGCCGGGCGAGCTGTTCGGCCACCCCGTCGGCTACACGTCGCATCGACCGCGGCCGCTCCGGGCTCGAGGGCTACTACAACGACCAGCTGACCGGGCGCGCGCGACCGAGCTCGATCGGCGCGCTCGACTCGCTGCTCGGGCCCGACAAGGTCGGCGACGACCTCGAGACGACGCTCGACCCCGCGGCGCAGCAGGTCGCCTCGACGGCGCTCGCCGGCGCCGCAGCGCGGCGCGGTCGTGGCGATCGACGTCAAGACGGGCGCGGTGCAGGTGATGGCCGCCAAGCCCGACCTTCGACCCGAACGACCGCGCGGCGACTGCGGCGACGCAACGCGCCGCTGTCAACCGCGCGACGCAGGGCCGCTTCCCGCCCGGCTCGACGATCAAGGCCGTCACCGCCGCCGGCCGCGCTCGACACCGGCGAGTACAGCCCGGACTCGCAGGTCGACGGCGAGAACGGCAAGGTGATCTCCGGCGTGCCGCTGAACAACTTCGGCGGCGAGGACTTCGGCGAGCATCGACCTCACCGACGGCGCTGACGAACTCGGTCAACACGGTCTGGGCCGAGGTCGGCGAGAAGCTCGGCAAGACGACGATGGCCGAGTACATGGAGCGCTTCGGCTTCTACGAGGACCCGCCGATCGACTACCCGGACGACGCAGATGGTCGCCGAGCGGCGTCCACAAGGGCGGCAAGCGGCTCGCCGAGCCGACGTCCGACCGCGGTCGACGTCGGCCGCGTGGCGATCGGCCAGGGCGACCTCTGGTGACGCCGCTGCAGATGGCACCGTGGCGCAGACGATCGCCAACGGCGGCGTGCGCATGGAGCCGCGCCTCGTGCGCAAGATCGTCGACCCCGACGGGCGCACGATCGACGAGCCGCAGCCCGAGGAGGCCGAGCGCGTGATGTCGCGAGGACAGCCGCGCAGAAGCTCGGCGACGATGATGCCAAGGTGGTCAAGGAGGGCACGGGCACGGCGGCGGCGCTCGAGGGCGTCGAGGTGGCCGGCAAGACCGGCACGGCCGAGCTCAACCTCACACGGGCCTCAACGACCCGTGGTTCATCGGCTTCACCGACCGACGTCGCGGTCGCGGTCGTGGTCGAGCGCGTGCAGGGCGGCACGGGCGGCGACGGTCGCCGCGCCGATCGCCAAGGCCGGTGCTGGAGGCGCTCGGGCGAGTGACCGATGCAGCGGCGATCGAGCGCGACACGATCGTCGACGGCCGCTACCGGGTCCTCACCGGCATCGGCTCGGGCGGGATGGCCGACGTCTACTGCGCCGAGGACACGCAGCTCGGCCGCCGCGTCGCGCTGAAGCTCCTGCACCGCCGCTTCGCCGAGGACCAGGAGTTCGTCGAGCGCTTCCGCCGCGAGGCGCTCGAGCGCCGCCGGCCTGCAGCACCCCAACGTCGTCGGCGTCTTCGACCGCGGCGAGTGGGACGGCACCTACTACATCGCGATGGAGTTCCTCGAGGGCCGCTCGCTCAAGCAGCTCGTCCGCGAGCACGGCCCGCTGCCGCCCGACGCTGCGCGATCGACATCACCGTGCAGGTCCTGCGCGCCGCGCGCTTCGCCCACAAGCGCGGCATCATCCACCGCGACATCAAGCCGCACAACGTGATCGTCGACGACGAGGGCCGCGTCAAGGTCACGGACTTCGGCATCGCCCGCGCCGGCGCCTCGGACATGACGGAGACCGGCTCGATCATGGGCACCGCGCAGTACCTGTCGCCCGAGCAGGCCCAGGGGCAGCCGGTCAGCCCGCGCTCGGACCTCTACTCGATCGGCGTCATGCTCTACGAGCTGCTGACGGGCCGCGTGCCCGTTCGACGGCCGAGTCGCGCGGTGACGATCGCGCTCAAGCAGGTCTCCGAGGCGCCCGTCGCCGCCGCGCCGAGCTCAACCCGGCCGTCTCGCCCGGCGCTCGAGGACGTCGTGCTGCGCGCGCTGGAGAAGGACCCGGCGCGGCGCTTCGCCGACGCCGACGAGTTCATCGCCGCGCTCGAGGCGGCGCGCGACCAGCCCGGCGCGCCGTGTCGCGGCGAGATGCGTGCTCGGAGCCGTATCCGATGCCGGGCGAGCCGTTCGCGGAGCCGAGGAGCGCCGACGCGCTCGCGCTGGTGGCTGTGGCTGCTGGCCGCTGCTCGCTGCTCGCCGCGCTGGCGTCGGCGCCTACCTGCTGCTCGCGCCGGAGCAGAACGCCGTGCCCGACGTGGTCGGCGAGCGCCTCGGCCGTCGCCGCGCAGCGGCTCCACAACGCGGGCTTCGAGGTGAACATCGAGACGGTCGAGCTCCGCCGACGTGCCCAAGGACCGCGTCGCCACGCAGGAGCCGCAGCCCGGCGAGGAGGCCGAGGAGGGCTCGACGGTGACGATCATCGTGTCCAGCGGCCCGGGCGAGGCGACCGTCCCGGCGTGCTCGGGCGCAAGCAGGACGTGGCCGAGAACATGCTCAAGGAGGCGGGCTTCAAGACCGACGTCGCGCAAGGAGACCTCCGACACCGTCGCGCGGGGCCGCGTGATCAGCACGTCGCCGCCGGAGACACGCAGCTCGAGAAGGGCCGGACCGTCGACGCTGGTCGTCTCCAGCGGGCCCGAGCAGGTCGACGGTGCCCGACGTCGTCGGCGACGAGCGAGGACGCGGCGCGCAACACGCTCGAGGACGCCGGGCTGACGGTCGACGTCCTCCGAGGAGGAGTCCGAGCGACGAGGACCCGGGCACCGTGCTGCGCCAGACGCCCGGCGCGGGCGGCAAGGTCGACAAGGGCAGCGCCGTGACGATCATGGTGGCCAAGGAGCCGCCCGAGGTGGCGGTGCCCGACGTGCTCGACCAGCCGGAGCGACGCAGGCGCGCGCCGCGCTCAGGAGGCGGGCTTCGAGGTGCGCGTGCGCGAGCAGGACGGTCGACGGACGACCGGACCAGGACGGCATCGTGCTCGACCAGAACCCGGCGGCCGGCAGCGAGCTCGACAAGGGCTCGCGCGTGACGATCGTCGTCGGGCGCTTCGAGCCGAGCCGACCGCCCGACCGCCGACGCCCGACGCCCGACGCCCGACCGCCGACGCCGCACGCCGTGAGGGTCGCCGTCTCTCGCGGCGGGCGCTCGTCCGAGCACGAGGTCTCGCTGGCGTCGGGCGCGTCGGTGCGCGAGGGCGTGCCGCGGCCGGCCACGAGGTGCTCGACGTCCGCATCGCGCGCGCGGGCGCGTGGCTGCACGACGGCGAGACGCTGCCGCTCGAGCCCGGGCGGCGGCCTGCTCGGCGCGGACGCCGTGTTCCCGGTGCTGCACGGGCCGTTCGGCGAGGACGGCACCGTCCAGGGCCTGCTCGAGCTGCTCGACGTCCCGTACGTCGGCGCCGGCGTGCTGGCGTCGGCGCTGTGCATGGACAAGGTCGTCTTCAAGGAGGTGATGGCCGGCCGCCGGGGTCCCGCAGGTCGCCTACGTCGCCGTCCGCGAGCCGCGCTGGCAGGAGGCGCCGGCCGCCGTGCGCGAGCGAGCTGGCCGCGCTCGGCCTGCCGCGTGTTCGTCAAGCCCGCGCGCGCTGGGCTCCTCGGTCGGCATCGTCAAGGTCGCCGATCGCCGAGGAGGTCGCCGGCGGCGCTGGAGACCGCGTTCGCGCCACGACGGCGCTGGTGATCGTCGAGGCGATCTCCGACGGCCTGGAGGTCGAGTGCTCCGTGCTCGGCCTCGCCGACGCCGGAGGCCTCGCGTGCCGGGCGAGATCGTGCTGACGGAGCGCCGACTGGTACGACTACGAGGCCAAGTACAGCCCGGCGGGATGGAGCTGCGTCGTGCCGGCGCGGATCCCCGAGGCGGTCGCCGAGGAGGTCCGCCGGCTGGCCGTGCGAGACGTTCGTGCGCGTCGGCTGCGCCGGCCTGGCGCGGGTCGACTTCTTCGTCGAGGGCGAGCGCGTGCTCGTCAACGAGCTCAACACGATGCCGGGCTTCACGCCAGACGAGCGTCTACCCGAAGCTGTGGGAGGCGACGGGCGTCCCGTTCCCGGAGCTGTGCGACCGGCTCGTGCAGCTCGCGCTCGAGCGCTTCCGCGCCGAGCGCGGCGGCCACGCCTTCTAGGCTAGCGCCGCGGGCGCGAACAGCGCGATCTCGGTGATCTCGACGCGCTCGGCGCCTCGGCGCGAGCTCGGTGATCCAGACGAGGTAGTAGCGGTGCCGGTCGCCGTGTCGAGCTTGAAGCGCTTGCGCTTGCGGTTGACCTCGCCGCCGCCGACCTTCTTCCAGCCGTCGATGTCCTTCGGCGGCTTGCTCGCCGTCGGCGACGCGGATCTCGGCCGTCCAGCCCGGGTCGGGCGTCTCGATCTCGATCGAGCGTGGCGGCGACGCCCGGGTCGGCGTCGACGTAGATGCCGACGCCGTCCTTGCCGAGGTTGCCGCCCTGGTAGGTCTCGGTGCTCCAGTCCGTGCCGCTGTCGTTGTCGACCACGAGCGGCTCCTCGCGTTGTGCTCCTCGTCGTCGCCCAGCGGGTCGAAGGCGTGAGGCCGAGGTGCGCTTGACCGAGACGCACGCGGTTGCCGGCCGGCGGCTTGGCGGTGCCCTGGCCCGGTGCCGCGCTGCGTGCGGTCGATGCCCTCGCTTGAGCGAGGATCACGACCAGCGCGACGGCGACGGCGATCAGCGCCACGACGGCGACGATCGGCAGCCGGCGGCGCATGCGCAGCGGCACGCGGCGGCGGGCGCTCTCGGGCAGCGTGCGCAGGACGGCGGTCGCCTCGCCGGTCGAGCGCGCCCGTGCGGGCGGCTCGAGCGCGAGCGCCTCCTCGAGGTCGGCCTGCAGGGCGAGCGCGTCCGGGTAGCGCTGCTCGAGGTCCTTGGCGGTCATGCGGTCGAGGATCGCGGCGAGCCCGGCGCGAGACCTCGGGGCGGCGCCGCTGCACGTCGGGCAGGTCCTCGCGCACGTGCTTCATCGCCACGGCGACCTGGTTCTCGCCGTGGAACGGGACGTCGCCCGGTGAGCATCTCGTAGAGGACGATGCCGAGCGAGTAGATGTCCGACTGGCCGTTGACGTCGTGGCCCGAGCGCCTGCTCGGGCGAGACGTAGTCGGTCGTGCCGAGCACGCGGCCCGTCGGCGGTCAGCCCCTCCTCGTCGAGCGAGCGGGCGATGCCGAAGTCGGTGACCTTGGCCGAGCCCTCCTCGTCGATCAGCACGTTCTGGGGCTTGACGTCGCGGTGCACGATGCCGCGGCGCGTGCGCGGCGCCCAGCGCGCGGGCGATCTCGATCGCGTAGGCGATCGCCTCGTCGACCGGCAGCCGGCCGAGCCGGCGGATGCGGTCCTTGAGCGTCTCGCCCTCGACGTACTCGAAGACGATGTACGGGCGGCCCTCGTCCTCGCCGGCGTCGATCACGCCGACGATGTGCGGGTGGCAGAGCTGGGCGACCGCGCGCGCCTCGCGCCGGAAGCGCTCGAGCTGGTCGGAGTCCGCGCGATGTCGCGGTGCATCAGCTTGATCGCGACGCGGCGCTCGAGCGTGGCGTCGAAGGCGCGGTAGACCGTCGACATGCCGCCGGCGCCGATCTGGGCGTCGAGCCGGTACCGGCCGCTCAGCTGCGTGCCGACGAGCGCGCTCATCGTCGCGACCCTATTGTGGCTGATGGCAGGCGGCAACCGGCGACCCCGCGGGCGGGCCGAGCTGGTCGCGCAGCCGCAACAGCGCGAGGTCCTTCGCCTTGGCCTCGAGCATCACGTCGAAGCTCCAGCCCGGCCGCGGTGTCGCGCAGGAAGTGCTCGAAGGCGATCGGATCGATCACGTCGGCGTGGGCGCGCAGCTGGGGGAGCACCCAGGTCCGTTCGACGCGGCGGCCCGAGCGCCTGCGCTCTCTCCTCCATCGCGGTCTTGGGCGAGGAGAAGTGGATCTTCGGCGTCACACCGTCGGGCCAGGTGGCCAGCGCGCAGCTCCAGCGCCTCGCGGTCGGGGATCCCGTCGGGGTCGTTGCAGTGGTGGTGCAGGATGTCCCAGACCACCTTCGAGCCGGTGCGCTCGTGCAGCTCCAGGACGTGGCAGAGCCCGAAGGTGCGGTCGTCGTTCTCGATCACGAGCCGCGCCCGCGCGCGCTCGGAGAGCTGCTCGAAGCCCGCCACGAAGCGGTCCATGGCGGCGTCGAAGCCGCCGGCGGCGCCGCCGACGTGCAGGACGACCACGGCCTCCGGGCCGAGGCCCATGGCGTCGAGCAGCTGCGGCCTGCAGCTCGACGTCGCGCGACGGCGCCCGCGCGGACGCCGGGGGTCCTCGGAGTTGAGGACGATGTACTGGCCCGGGATGCGTCGAGAGCCGGATGTCCAGCTCGCGGGCGCGCTGCCCGAGCGCGGCCAGCTCCTCCGCGGCACTCGGCGACCTGGCGGTGGAACTGCGGCAGGTCGGGGTGCGTGGCGTAGGGCGCCAGCGCCGCCGTCATGCGGTACATGCGGATGTCGTGGCGCTCGAGGTAGTCGAGGACCCCGTGCATCGCCTCGACGGAGTGCCGGAGATGGGGGCCGGACTGCCAGCGCCGTGCGTCGTGCGTCGGCAGCCCGCCCTCGCCGAGGACCTTGACCGCGAACCCGAGCCTCACTCCCTGGCTACGAGTCGATCGCCCTTCCGGACCACGTGCGCCAGTCGTTGCGCGTCGTCGTCCTTGTCTTCCGTCGGGTAGCTGCGGCTGCTCCTGGGCCGGCGGCGTCGGGTCGGAGGACTCCGGGCGGCTCGGGCGGCGCCGGCGGCTGCCAGGAGCTCGTGGACGGCGTGCCGGGGGTCTCCTGGGCCGGTTCCTCGGGCGCGGGCTCCGGCTCGGCGGGGGAGGCGTCCTCGGTCGGGGTCAGGCCGGGCGTCTCGGCCGTGGCTGCCCTCCCCGAACGGGACCTCGCCCGCCGGCTCGGTCGGCGATCGGGGTCGGCCGCGGGCGGGGAGACCGCGGGCGTGATGTAGGTCTCGTAGGCGGACGGCGCCTCGGCCTCCGCCGCCGTGTCGGACGGCTGCGGGGCGGCGGGGGCGTCGCCCGGGGGCGTCGGGCGCCGCCGGTCCGCCCTCGGGAGGCACGGAGTAGGCCTGGGTCGGCGCGTCGGCCGGCGCCGGGCGGCTCTCGGGCCCGGCGGCGGGCTCGGGCTCGTCCGGCGACGGGCGGCTCAGCCGCCTCGGTCGCGGGCGGCTCCGGCGCCGGCGGCGCCGGGCGTCCGGCTGGAAGCGGGCGCGCGACGCCCTCGGCGGCCACCTCTCTGCGGCGAAGTCCGCGGCGGCCTGCGTCTCGGCGGCGCGCAGCTCCGCGTCGCCGGGCGCGTCGTCGATGCCGCCGACCGGCTCCAGCGTCTCGCCCGAGGTGGGCTGAGGACTGGTCCTCGATGGCCTCGTCGATCTGGCGCTCGAAGTCGCTCATCCCGTCGCCGGGGCGGCGGCCTCGATCAGCTCGGCCTCGGCCTGCTCCTGGCCCTCGGAGTCGCCCTCGCCGGCCTCGGCCAGCGGGCGCTCGGCCTCGGTCGGCGGGCTCGTCGGGGTCCTGGATGCCCGCGTAGTCGGACACCTGGCCGCCGATGTTGGCGGCCTCGGCCGCGGCGGCGGCCTCCTCGGCCTCCTCGTCGACGCTGCCGGCCTCCTGGAGGACTGCGGGTCGGGCGCCGGGACCGGGGTCGCGGTGTTGGCCGGCGGGCCCGGGGCGTCGTAGTTGGACGGCTCGGGCGGCGGCGCGGGCGGCCAGCTGGGCTCGGTCGCTGGCTGCGCGGGTTGAGCAGCGCCTGGACGGGTCGCGCTTGAGCAGCACGCCGGCGGCGCGGCCGCGGCGCCGATCGGAGGGCCGCCTTCCCGAACTTGCCTCGCTGGCCATGGCGTCGTGCTCCTCGGTCTCGCTAAAAACGTCTTCACGAGACCGTACCCTCGCGCGCCGGGGCGACACACCCCGGGGGCTTGCGTCAGCTCTGCGTCTGGGTGGGCGTGGGGAGCTCGTCCGGGGCGGCCTCGGCGGCGGCGCGGTTCTCGTCGCGCACGGCGCTCCCAGATCTCCTCGCGGTAGACCGGAACGGAGCGCGGGGCCTGGATGCCGACGCGGACCGAGTTGCCGACGATCTCCATCACCTGGACGACGATGTCGTCGCCGAGCATGATCTTCTCGCCGGGGCGGCGGGTGATGATGAGCACTGTGCTTCCTCCTTGGAAAGTGCGTGTGGGACGGGCCGCGGCTGGCCGGGCGCGCGGCGGCTAGGCCGCCTGCTCGCCGCCGCCTCGGCGAACAGCGGGGCGCGCACCGGAGCGTCGTGCGCCTCGTTGATCACCTGGTGGCCGCGACCGTCTGCAGACGAGGATCGGCGCGCGGAGGTTGGCGCTGAAGTCCTCGGGCTCGGCGGCGCGGACGGTGACCCAGACGTCGGGCGCGTCGGCGCCGAGGCGCTCGGTGTCGGCGTCGTGAGAGCTCGACGCGAAGTCGGCGAAGAACAGCCACGGGTTGGTGACCGGAAGGGCGAGGTCGGGGTCGTCGACCGACTGCAGCCAGTGGAAGGCGCCGTCGGGTCGGCGGACGACGAGCGTAGCGCGAGCCGCCGAGGCCGATGAGGCCCTCGGGGAACTCGATCACCTCGTCGGCGTCGATCTCGAGGATGCCGAAGCGGGGGCTGTCGACGGTGACGGTGGACATTGGGCGACTCTGTTCTCGGGGGGACGGGACGGAGGGTGCTGCTAGCGCAGGAAGTCCATCAGCGAGACTGGACGATGTTCGCGCCGGCCTTCAGCGCCGCCTGGTAGGCGGCCGTCTGGGAGTTGAAGTCGATGATGGTCTTGGCGATGTCGGCGTCCTCGGTCTCCGACAGCTGCTTGACCGTCGTCTCCTCGATCTCGTCCAGGCGCTGCCGGCCGCCTCGAGGCGGTTGGTGAGCGCGCCGTTGCGGGCGCGGACGCTCGAGCAGCCGTCGAGGCGTCGTCGAGGCGCTCGAGGTCGGTGCCGCGCAGGGAGGCGCCGTCGCCGGCGCGCAGGTGCGCGAGATGTCGCGCAGGACGTCGAGCAGCTTGTCGTCGTCGGCGGCCTGGCCGTCGCCGAGGAACTCGCGGCCGACCGTGTTGATCGGCAGCGACACGCCGGGGCCGATCTCGCGCACGATGCCGGGACGTGCCCTGCAGCCGGCGTCGTTGCCGAAGTAGGTGTCCGCGGCGCCCCGTAGGGCGGCGTCGTCGGTCTTCGAGCCGGCGAACAGGTAGCGGCCGCCGTAGGTCGCGTTGGCCTCCTCCTTGATGCCCTCGGTGAGCTGCGTCGATCTCGGCGGCGATCGACTCGCGCGGCCGGGTCGGTCGGTGTCCGTGCCGCCCTGCACGAGCAGCTCGCGGGCGCGCTGGACGACGTCGGTGATCTCGGTCAGCGCCGTCTCGGTCGCGTCCTGCCAGCCCGCGGCGTCCTCGACGTTGCGCTGGTACTGCTGCGTGCCGCCCAGGCTCTCGCGCAGCGCCAGCGCCTTCGCGGCGCCGGACGGGTCGTCGGACGGGCTGCGTGATCTCCTTGCCGGAGGAGATCTTCGACTGCGTCGTCGAGAGCTGGTTGTTGACCGCGTTGAGGTCGGCCAGCACGTTGCGCTGGACCATCCCGGTGGTGATGCGGATGTTCATCAGAGACCCACCCGCCCGGTGCGGTTGATCAGCACGTCGAGCATCTCGTCCATCGTGGACATGGCGCGCGCCGAGGCCTGGTAGGCGCGCTGGAAGCGCACGAGGTTCGTCATCTCCTCGTCGAGCGAGACGCCGGCCACGCTCGGGCGGCGGTCGTCGACGGAGTCGGTCAGCGCCTCGGCGTTGGCCTCTCGCGCGATGGCGGCGTTGACGTCGGCGCCGATGCGTGGAGACGAACGTGCGGTAGGCGGCGTCGGCCGTGCCGGAGCGCAGCGCGGCGACGCGCGGGCCAGGTCGTTGGCGCCGGCGGTCGCCGTGCTGGCGATGATCGGGCCGGCGCGGTGACGCGACGGTGACGCGTCGAGGCCGCCGGAGCCGTCGGTGAAGGTGAAGAACGGCGGCGCCGTGGCGCGCGTTGACCGGTCGGCGCAGCGTGCTGGCGCCGTGGCCGAGAGCGGCTGCGGTAGCTGTCGAGCGTGCCGCCGGGGCGGAGAGCTCTTGAGCGCGCCGAGGCGGCCGTTGGGCGCCCAGCGTCGCCGGCCGGCGGCCGGCCAGGTGACGGTCGTGCCGTCGACGAGCGGACGTGGCGGCGGCGGCGTCGCCGAAGGCGACGGTGACGGTGCCGTCGTGCCGTGGTCTCGACGAGACCTGGCCGAACTCGGAGAGCTGGTCGAGCAGCAGGTCGCGGCGGTCCATGCAGGTCGTTCGGCGAGTCGGCCGGTGAACGAGCGCTTGATCGAGCCGTTGAGCGGCCGAGCTCCTTGGCGATCTGTGCGACCTCGCCGCCGGGTCGCCGGGGCTCGCGGGCGCGCCAGGTCGGCGTACTCGGCGTGCGACTGCTGCAGAGCTGGTCAGCTGCCCGTCGACGGGCGAAGGCGTCGGCCAGCGGCTGCCCTCCTCGATCAGCGCCTGGCGCGCGGCGGGGTCGCCTCGGGGGCGTTGGCGAGGTCCGACCACGCGTCCCAGAACTCGGACAGCTGCGGGTGATGCCGGTCTCGCCGGGCTCGGCGAGCGCCAGCTCGGCGCGGTCGAGCGCCTGCGAGCGGGCCGCTCTGGTAGCCGAGGCGCATGTTCTGGCCGCGGTACTGGGGGTCGAGGAAGCCGTCGCGCACGCGGCGGTAGGCCTGGACGTCGACGCCGGAGCCGAGCTGCGCGGCCGCCGTCGGCGATGCCGCCGGCCGGGATCAGCGTGCGCCGGCGAGGCGGCGAGGTCGGCCTCCTGGCGCGAGTAGCCCTGCGGTTGAGGCGTTGGCGATGTTGTGGCCGGTGACGTCGAGCAGCGCTGCTGGGCGAGCAGGCCGCGCAGCGAGGTCTGGAGGCCGTAGAAGGAGGAGATCGGCATGCGGTTAGGCCTGCAGGTCCAGGACGCGGTGGAGCGCCGGCGCGGCGGCGCGGCGGCGCCGGCCGCGTCGGGCCTGGTAGGCCGGCTCGGGCTCGCCGCCGATCAGGCGGGTCAGGTGGGAGAGGAAGGCGAGCTCCTGGCGCATCAGCGCGCGGTTGATGCCGTGCTCGCGGGCGATCTCGGCCAGCAGGCCGCGCAGCTCGGCGGAGCGCTCGCGGGCGGCGGCCGCGGCGCCGGGGGTGACGAGCGCGCACAGGCCTCGAGCGTGACCTCGGTGGCGGCGACGCCGAGCGCGGCGCCGGCGTGCTGCAGCAGCGCCGGTGCGGTCCTGCTCGAGCGCGCCGCGGCGGCCCATCTCGGTCTGGATCTCGGTGAGCTTGGCCAGCACGGCCTCGACGTCGCGCGCGCGGATCGCGGCGCCCTGCTCGAGCACGAGCGCGAGCAGCCGGCGGGCGGAGGCGATCTGCGCGTCGAGGTGGGCGAGCAGCTCGGCCTCGAGCATCGGTGCTCATGCGCGCTCCTTCAGGCGCCCGGTAGAGCTCGGTGGCCAGGCCGATGCCGCCGTTGCCGAGCAGGCCGGTCGGAGAGGGCGTCCTGCACGGGCGCGGCGTACGGGCCCTCGGCGAGCGGGCCGGACGAGCCGGCCATCGACTTCGACGAGCTGTGCCGAGCAGCACCTGCTCGAAGCCGAGCGCGGCGCTGGTAGGCCTCCTTGTCCTTCGCGGTGCCGTCGCGCACGGCGGCGGGCAGCGCGCTCGGGGACCGAGGGCAGCGCGGAGAGGCCGGAGACGCTCATCGCTTCACCCCGTTGGCGATCTCCCACATCTGGTCGGCCGTGTGGATCGCCTTGGAGGCGAGCTGGAACGCGCGCTGGGCGTCGATCATCGTCGACCATCGCGTCGGAGATGTCGACGTTGGAGGCCTCGAGCGCGCCCTGCGTCGAGCGTGGTCGCGCGCGGCGCGGCGGCCGGCCGTGCCGGAGGCGGCGGAGGTGACGAAGGCGTTGTCGCCGACGGCGTGCAGCGCCTGCGGGGCGCGGACGGTGACGAGCGCGAGCTTGCCGACGCGGCGGCCGCTGGCGGTGACGGTGCCGTCGGCGGCGATCGAGATCTCGTCCTCGGGCGTGCCCTCGGGGATCGTGATCGCGCGGCTGGACGAGCGCGCCGGTGTTGGTGGTCAGGCGGCCGCGGCCGTCGACGTGCAGGTTGCCGTCGCGGGTGAGCGCCTGGCGGCCGTCGGCGAGCTTGACGCGGAGGAAGCCCTCGCCCTGGATCGCGACGTCGAGCGGGCGGTCGGTGCGCTGCAGCGCGCCCTGCGCGAAGCGCGGCCGGCGTCGACGGCGGCCGCGCCGGTGCCCGTGCGCGACGCCCTGGGCCGCGCGCGGCCGGCCTGCTGGTAGACGAGGTCGCGGAAGCCGACGCGGGTGTGCTTGTAGCCGGTCGTGTTCGCGTTCGCGAGGTCGTTGGCGACGGAGTCGATGCGCTGCTGCTGCGCCGCCATGCCGGCGGCGGCGGTGTTGAGTCCTTCGAGCATGCCTCCGAGTAGTCGGCGGCGTGCGGACGGAACTTGAGCAGTCGACGTCATGAGCTACAGGAGACGCGCCGACCTGGGTGGCCGCCTTGCCGAGCGTCTCGTCGATGGTCTGGATGACCTTCTGGCCGGCCTCGAACGCGCGCATGGAGGCGATCATGTCGACCATCGAGCGCGACGGCGTCGGCGCCTGAGCCCTCGAGCGCGCCGGCGCGGACCTGGCCGCGCGGCCGGTGCCGGCCGGCGTGCCGGTGACGAGGTAGTCGCCGTCCTTGCGCGGGGTCGGCGCAGGTTGACGACCTCGAGCGCGCGCGGGTCGACGCGGCCGTCGCGGCCGACGGTCAGCGGGCTGGCCGCCGCGGCCGAGGACGGGGTCGCCCTGGGCGGTCACGAGCCGGCCCTGCGCGTCGGCGGTGAACTGGCCGTTGCGCGTGTAGCGGGTGCCGCGGTCGGTCTGGACGGCGAAGAAGCCCTCGCCGACGATCGCGAAGTCCAGCGGCTCGCCGGTGTCGCGGGCGGGCTTCGGCGTGAAGTCGGTCTCGATCGCTGGGCGACCTGCACGCGGTGCCCTGCGCGCCGACGGTGGCGCCGGTGGCGCTGTTGGCGAGCAGCAGCTCGCCGAAGGCGCGCTGCGACGTGCGGTCGGCCTTGTAGCCGGGCGTCGACGGCGTTCGCCAGATCGTTGGCGATCTGGTCCTGGCGGATCTGCTCGGCGAGCATGCCGGACGCGGCGATGTAGAGCCCACGGTCCATCGGCTGGGTCTTCGGCCGGCGGCGCGCATCCTTGAGCGCGATGGTCGATCCCGTCGTCGTCGGTCACGACGCTGCTGCTGCGGCGCAGCTGCCCGACCTCACGCTGCGCGCGGGCGCGTCGGTGATGGCGCGCGTCGCCTCGCGCGGGCGAGCAGGCACGGCGTGCTCGTGCTCGCGGGCATGCCGCTCACCGCGCAGCTGCCCGACGGCGTCGAGGCCGGCGCGACGCTGAAGCTGCACCGTCGACGAGGTGACGCCGGAGCGCGTCGTCGCTGCGGCTCGAGCCCAGGCCGCCGCGCCGCTCGCCGCCGGCCCGCTCCGCCGCGCGGCACGACGGCCGCGCGTCGCGGTGCGAGGAGCCGCCGCGCCGCACGCCCGGCGCGACGGCGAGGACGGCGCGACCGTCGCGCTGGCCTTCCAGTCGCGCGGCGCTCGGCCGGCTCGACCTGCGGATCGACCTCGGCTCGGGCGCCGTGCAGGTCGGCGTCGAGGCGCCGCCGGGCGCGCGTTCGAGCCGCCGAAGGCGGCGCCGAGCGCCTGCGCGCCACCTTGGCGGCGCCACCGGGCTGCGCCCGCGCCGTGCGCGTCACTCCCCGCCGCGAGCCGCTGGACGTCTATGCCTGACGCAGCCGCCGCGAGCGTCACGCGCGGCCCTGCGCTACACGGGCAGGGGCGCGCCCGAGGTGGTCGCCGCGGGCCGCGGGCACGTGGCGGAAACGATCCTCGCGCGCGCACGCGAGGCGGGCGTGCCCGTCCACCAGGACCCGGAGCTGGCCGACGGCGCTGGCCGCGCTGGCGCTCGGCGACGAGGTGCCGGAGGAGCTGTGGACGGCGGTGGCCCAGGTGCTGGCCTGGGCCTACGGGCTCGATTCGGAGGCAATTACCCCAAATGGGTGATGCAGGAGCCTGGGGTGAAGGCCCGATACAGGCCTTGTCCGTCAGTCCCGCCCCTTCAAGGAGCAATCCGTCCCCATGAAGTCCCATCGAGCAGCACCAGCCGTAAGCGGATCTCCTCGGAGGACGCTCTCGCCCTGTGGCGCGAGTACAAGTCCACGAACGACGTCCAGGTCCGCAACCGCCTGGTCATGACGTTCGCGCCGCTCGTCAAGTACATCGTCTTCAAGAAGGTCCGCGAGCTCCCCGCCCGCTGCGAGGTCGAGGACTTCATCTCCTGCGGCCTCGAGGCCCTGATCGCCTCGATCGACCGCTACGACCCGGAGAAGGGCGCCACGCTCGAGCAGTTCGCCTGGACCCGCATCCACGGCGCCGTGCTCGACGAGCTCCGCCGCCAGGACTGGGCGCCGCGCTCGCTGCGCCGCTGGGAGCGCGACATCGCCCGCGTCCGTGAGCAGTTCACCGGCATCCACGGCCGCCGCCCCACGCGCGAGGAGCTCGCCGACTCGCTCGCCATCTCGGTCGACGAGCTGCGCCGCCGCGAGGACGACATCTCCGTCTCCGACGTCACGTCGCTCAACACGCTGGTCGATCTCCGACGACGAGACCACCGTCGAGCGCATCGACACGCTGGCCGGCGGCGAGATCGACGCCGACCCGGAGCACGCCGCGCTGACCTCCGAGGCCAAGGACCAAGTTCCGCCGCGCCTTCGAGACGCTGCCCAAGCGCGAGCGCGAGGTCGCCGTCCTGCTCTACGTCAAGAACCTCACGCTGCGCGAGATCGGCGAGATCCTCGGCGTCTCCGAGAGCCGCGTCTGCCAGATCCACTCGCAGCTCAAGCGCACGCTCAAGACGCAGCTGTCCGAGGACGCGCTGCTCTTCTCCGCGGTCGGCTGAGACGACCAGAACTTCCTCAAGTTCTCGCCGGAGCGTCCGATCAAGCAGGGCGATATGGACCTGCGGATCGGCCAACCCAACTTCACCGCCCCGCCCGCCGCCGCCGAGGCGCGCGGCCGCCGAGTCCGCGCGTGCAGTCGCAGTTCGTCGCTGCCGCGCGCCGACACGGCCGACGATCGGCGGCGTCCCCGCCTCGCCGCCGCCGGACGCCCTGCGCGAGGTCGACCGCGCGGCGGAGCGCGCCGACGAGCTGTGGCGCGACAAGCGCGAGCTGCACTTCGCCATGGACGAGGACTCGGGCCGCGTGATCGTGCAGGTGCGCGACCTCGACGGCCGCGTGATCCGCACCATCCCGCCGTCGGAGGCGCTCGACGTCCTGTCGGGCAGGCCGCTCTAGGCGCATGTCCATCGGCGGACTCTCAGGCCTCGCCTCCGGCGTCGACACGTCCTCGATCGTCGACCAGCTGATGGCGATCGAGCGGCAGGCGAACGACCGCCTGGCGCTGCGGCAAGTCCGCCGTCACCGCCGCGCCAGACCGGCGCTCAAGGACATCGCGACCAAGCTCAACGCGCTCAAGGCCGCCGCGCAGGACCTGCGCCTCGGCGACACCTGGACGGCCAAGCAGACCGTCGAGTCCTCCGACGCGTCGCGCGTCTCCGCGGCGCTGCACCGGCGGCGCCGGCATCGGCGGCCACACGATCCAGGTCGACCGCCTCGCCTCCTCCGCCCAGCGCGGCTACGCCTTCACGCCCGGCGCGGCCGCCGGGACGCTCGACCTCGGCTACGCCAACGACGCGGCGTCGAAGGTCACGATCGAGGTCAAGGCCAACGCCACCGCCGCCGACGTCGCCACCGCGATCAACGCCACGGGCGACGCCCCCGTCTTCGCCGCGGTCATCAAGGACCCGGCTCGCGGCGAGGAGCGCCTCGTCCTCTCCGCGCGCAAGACCGGCCACGACAGCGCCTTCACCGTCGACCGCCACGGGCCTGGCCGCCGGCCGACGACGAAGACGGACGTACTCGCGCGCCGGGCCCGACCTCGACGCCGCAGTACCGGCTCGACGGCTCCGCGACCGTCCTGTACTCGCAGACCAACGTCGCTCGAGAACGCGATCCCCGGCGTCAAGCTCACGCTCAAGGGCGTCGACGACGCGCCCGTCGGCATCACCGTCGGCACGCCGGCGATCGACACCGAGCGCGATCAAGACCAAGGTCAAGGCCTTCGTCGACGCCTACAACGCGGTCGTCACGACCACGCGCGCGAAGGTCACCGAGAAGTCCGTCGCCGGCGCGACCACGACCGACCGACGCGGCCAAGGGCGCCGCTGTTCGGCGACACCGGGCTGCTCGAGCATGCTCTCCTCGCTGCGCGTGCGCATGGGCGAGCGCGTGACCGGCCTGGCCGGGCTCGACGAGCTGTCCGACATCGGCATCGCCGTGCCGAAGGCCAGCGGCGCGACCTCCCAGGACGCCAAGGACGGCAAGCTCGCGATCGACGACGCCAAGCTCAGCGCCGCCGCTGCGGCCGACCCGGACAAGGTCCGCAAGCTGTTCGAGGGCTTCTCGACCGGCCTGGAGACCTTCATCAAGAGCGCAGACCGGCACGTCCGGCGTGCTCGACCAGCGCGACAAGTCGGCCGACGCCGAGATCAAGCGCATCGACCGAGCAGGCCGATCGCGCCGAGACGCGCCTCGCAGGCCAAGGAGAAGCGCCTCAAGGCCCAGTTCGCGGCCATGGAGACCGCGCTGCTGCAACTCGCAGACGCAGAGCGCCTGGCTCGTCCGGCCAGCTCAGCTCGCTCAGCTAGCCTCGTAGCTCTCAAGCGCGGCGCCGTCGCGCCGACTACCGGAGGCCGTTCCATCCGCTCCCGTCGAGGTCTGTCCTTGCCTGCATACGCCGCCGCCAACCCGAGCGCCGCCTACCGCCAGCAGAGCGTCCTGACCGCCTCCCCGGGCCAGCTCGTCGTGATGCTCTACGACGGCGCGCTGCGGTTCCTGCTGCAGGCCGCGACGGCGATGCGCGCGGACGACCAGCTCGGCTGCGACGCGAAGCTGCGCCGCGCCGAGGCGATCATCGACGAGCTGCACTCGACGCTCGACAAGGAGCGCGGCGGCGAGATCGCCAGCCGGCTCGAGGGCATCTACGTCTTCTGCAAGCGCCAGCTGATCGAGGCCCGCATCGAGCGCGACGCCGGCAGGATCGACAAGGTCGCCGAGCTCCTGGGCGAGCTGCGCGAGGCCTGGGCGCAGATCGCCGCCTGCATGAACCCCTGGCAGGACCTCCTGGCGCGCGCCGAGCGCGAGCTCGTGCTGGCGCGCCGAGGGCCGCTGGGAGGAGCTCGCCGCGCGCGGCGCCGAGCGCACGCGCCTCGCCGCCGGCGCTGCCGGCGCCCGCCCCGAGGCGCGCCCCGCTGCTCGAGCGCCTCGCCGCTCGTGCAGGCGAGCTCACCGCCATGCTGACCGCCGCGCGCGCCGAGACGGCGCGCGAGCTCGGCCTGCTGCGCCGCGGCCGCGGGCGCCGTGCGCGGCTACGCGCCGGTCGCGGCCGCCCGCGGCGGCTGGGTCGACGAGTCGCCACTAAAGGTCTTCCGGCCCGGACCGATGACCGGGCCAGTCCGCCCCAGGGATGGGGCGCGTGTGGGTCCACGGACGGACCGACTCCTATCTTCCAAGGAATCCGTCCGCCGTGCTGTTCGACACCACACAATGCGCTCTCGAGGCCGCCATCTCCGGCGCCGCGCAGCGCCAGAGGCGCTCGCCGCCAACCTGGCGAACGCCAACACCCCGGGCTACCAGCGGGTCGACGTCGACTTCCACTCCACGCTCTCCGCCGCGCTCGGCTGCCGAGGACGCGGGCGAGGCGCCTGCACTCGGTGAAGTTCGCGCCGCAGGTCGACGCCTCCGGCGCGACGCGCGCCGACGGCTCCACGGTCGACGTCGACGCCGAGTCGGCCAAGCTCGCCGCCAACGCGCTCGAGCACCAGGCCGCCGTGCAGGTCGCGCACGCCCGCATCGGGATCCTCAAGTCCGCGATGGGCGTGGGCTGAGATGGGCATGTTCGACTCGCTCGACGTCTCCGCCACCGGCCTCACCGCCGAGCGCCTGCGGATGGACGTCACGGCCGAGAACCTCGCCAACGCGCAGACCACGCGCGGCGCCGACGGCCAGCCGTACCGCCGCAAGGAGGTCGTGCTCGGCCAGGTCGCCTCGGGCGGCTTCGGCTCCCAGCTCGCGGCGGCGATGGGCGCCGGCTCGAGTCCGGCCGATCGGGCCCGCCCGGCCGGCGTCGAGGTCACGGCCGATCACCGAGGACGCGACGCCCGGCAAGCTCGTCTACGACCCCGGCCACCCCGACGCCGACGCCGAGGGCTACGTGCAGATGCCGAACGTCGACACGGTCGCCGAGATGGTCGACCTGATCAGCGTCCTCGCGCGCCTACGAGGCCAACGTGACCGCGATGCACGTCGGCCAAGCAGATGTTCTCCAAGACCCTCGACATCCTGCGCTGATGCCGATCGATCCATCCCTGCTTCGCCGTCTCCGGCGCCGAGTGGCAGATCACGCCGCCGCACGCTGCCGGGCTCGCGCAGGCTCCGGCCGGCGGCTCGGGCTTCGGCTCGATGCTCTCGAGCTCGATCCAGTCGCTCGCCGAGACGCAGACCGAGGCCGCGGGCGCCGCGCAGGCGCTGGCCACCGGCCAGGCGACCGACCCGACCGCGGTCGTGATGGCCGTCGAGCGCGCGCAGCTCGCGATGCAGCTCGCCAGCCAGATCCGCACCAAGGCCGTCGAGGCGGCCCAGGACATCTTCCACACCCAGGTCTAGTGAGCCAGGAGCTAGACGCCGTGCCCTTCCTCGCCAACCTCGCCAAGCTGCCCACGCCGCTCGAAGGCCGTGCTCGGCGCTCTCGCTGCTCGCCGTGATCGTCGTCGCCTTCGTGCTGCTGCGGATCGCCGGCGCCCCCGTCGTACACGATGCTCTCCTCGGGCCTCGACCCGGCGCAGACCGGCAAGATCACCGCCGCGCTCGACGAGCAGGGCATCGCCTACGAGCTGCGCGCCAACGGCACCGCGCTCGCCGTCGACAAGGCCCAGGTCGCGCAGGCGCGCGTCGCGCTCGCCGGCCAGGGCGTCGCCGCCTCCGGCGGCTCCGACGAGGGCTGGCAGCTGTTCGACGAGCAGAAGCTCGGCGCCTCCGAGATGCAGCAGAAGGTCACCTACCAGCGCGCGCTGGAGGGCGAGATCGCCTAGACGATCAACGGCGTCTCCGGCGTCAGCGGCGCCCAGGTGCAGCTCGTGCTGCCCGAGGACGACCTGTTCGCCGACACCGAGACGCCCGCCACCGCCGCCGTCATGCTCGGCAACCCGGCCGACTCGCTCGAGTCCGGCGCCGTCGCCGGCATCGCCCAGCTCGATGCCTCCTCGGTCAAGGGCCTCAAGAAGGACAACGTCACCATCACCGACTCCACCGGCCAGCTCCTGTGGCCGCAGGGCGACGCCGCCGGCGGCGCCGGCGGCTCCGGGAGCTCCAAGCAGGCGGCCGAGGCGCGCTTCGACCGCGCGCTGGAGGCCAACCTCAACTCGATGCTCACCAGCACGCTCGGCGCCGGCAAGGCGCGCGTGACAGGTCAACGCCGACCTCAACGTCGACCAGGTCGACGCGCGACGAGCTCAAGTACGCGAAGAAGGGCGTGCCGCAGACGGTCAAGACGGAGTCCGAGAAGCTCAAGGGCGGCTCGGCCGGCGCCGGCGGCACCGCGGGCACCGGCTCGAACATCCCGACCTACTCCGGCGGCGACGGCGCCGGCGGCTCCGGCAACTCGAACTACCAGCGCAAGAGCAAGGAGCAGTCGGTCGCGCTCGACAAGACCGTCTCCGAGACGATCGTCGCCCCCGGCGCCGTCAACAAGCTCAACGTCGCGCTGCTGGTCGACAAGGCCGTCCCGGCCGGCCGACCGTCAAGTCGCTCGAGTCAGACGATCGGCACCGCCGCCGGCATCGACGCGCAGCGCGGCGACGCGATCACCGTCACGCAGATGGCGTTCGCCAAGGCCGAGGTCCCGAAGGCCGGGCCGGTGCCGACGACCATGCTCGGCCCGATCAAGTGGGCCGGCCTCGGGCCTCGCCACGCTGCTGTTCCTGTTCTTCACCCGCCGCGCGCTCAAGAAGCGCGAGGGCGAGGCGCTGCCCGCGCCGAGCGTGGCTGACCGAGATCGAGGAGCCCGTCGCGCTCTCCGCGCTCGAGCAGCGCACGCGCGAGCTCGCGCGTCGGCGAGGCCACGATCCAGCTCCCGCCGCGCGTGCCGGACACCAGCCTGCAGCCAGCTCGACCAGCTGATGGAGCGCGAGCCCGAGCGCGTCGCCGCCCAGGTCAAGCAGTGGATGAGCGAGGACTAGGATGAGCGCGCTCGAGGCCCCCGCCGCCGCCGCGAACCCGTCACCTCGAAGGGGATGACGGGCGTCCAGAAGGCCGCCGCCCTGCTCGTCGCGATCGGCGAGGAGCGCGCCAGCGAGATCGTCCGCCACCTCGGCGAGACCGAGGTCGAGGCGCTCTCGCTGGAGATCGCCAAGGCCCGCAAGGTGCCCGCCGAGGTCTGCAAGGAGGTCGTCTCGGAGGCCGTCGAGACCGTGATGGCCGAGGAGTACATCGCCGACGGCGGCGTCGACTTCGCCCGCAGCGTGCTCGAGCGCTCGCTCGGCTCCACGCGCGCCGACGAGATCATCGGGCGCCTCGCCGCCACGATCGAGCGCCGCCCGTTCGAGTTCCTGCGCCGCACGCCCGCCGAGCAGATCCACGGTCTTCCTGCGCAACGAGGCGCCGCAGACGATCGCGCTGATCGTCGCCAACCTGCACACGTCGCTCGCCGCCGCAGGTGCTGCGCCCAGCTCGACGCCCGAGGACCAGGCCGACGTGGCGCGGCGCATCGCGCGCATGGGCGAGACGCGGCCCGAGGTGATCGCGCAGATCGAGGCGTGATGAAGCAGAAGCTCTCCAGCGTCTCCGCCCAGCGAGTACGCCGCGCGCGGGCGGCGTCAAGTCGCTGGCCGACATCCTCAACCACTCCGACCGCTCGACCGAGCGCAACGTGCTCGACGAGCTCGCGCGCGACGACGGCGAGCTGGCCGAGGAGGTCCGCCTGCTCCTGTTCACCTTCGAGGACGTCGTCAAGCTCGACGACCGCTCGATCCAGATGGTGCTCAAGGAGGTCGACCAGAAGGACCTCGCGATCGCCCTGCGCGGCGTCGAGGAGGCGGTCCGGCGCGGATCTTCACGAACATGTCCGAGCGCGGCGCCGAGCTCCTCAAGGAGGAGATCGACTTCCAGCCGCCGCAGCGCCGCCGGGTCATCGAGGAGGCGCAGGGCCGCATCGTCGGCCGTCGTGCGCAGGCTCGAGGACGCGGGCGCGATCATCATCTCGCGCGGCTCCGGCGGCGGCGACGACGAGCTGATGTGAGGAGCCCGCGATGGCCACGGAATTCTCCTTCGAGACCCTCGAGGCGCCCGCCGTTCGCTCGCCGTGCTCCGACGACGGCGCGCCCGCTCGACCCCGTCGTCGGCCTGCTCGCGCGCGCCGCAGGCCGAGGCCGAGCAGGTCCGCGCCGACCGCCCGCGCCGAGGGCTACGAGGCCGGCCGCGCCGAGGCGCTGGCCGCGCTCAGCCCCGCGCTGGAGGCGCTGCAGACGTCGGTCGCCGCCGCCCACGAGGAGCGGCTCGCGGCCGCCGACCAGCTCGAGGTGCACGCCGTCGAGCTCGCGCTGCTACCTGGCCGAGAAGATCGTCGGCGGCCTCGCTCGCCGTCGAGCCCGAGCGCGTCGTCGAGGCCGTCCGCGGCGCGCTGCGCGGCATCGTCGAGCGCGAGCGCGTGACCGTGCTCGTGCATCCCGAGGACCTCGAGCTCGTGCGCGAGGCGATGGACGAGATGCGCGCCACGCTCGGCGGCATCGAGCACTGCGAGGTCCAGGCCGAGCGGCGCGTCAGCCGCGGCGGCGCGATCGTCCGCACCCAGGACGGCGACGTCGACGCGCGCGTGGAGACCAAGCTCGTGCGCGCCCGCGAGGTCGTCGAGGGCGCCCTCGGCGTCGAGACAGTCGGTCGCGCGGCGTGATCCCCTCCGCCGCTCGACACCGCGACGGCCGCGCTGCGCGACGCCGACCTGCACCGCCGCCACGGCCGCGTGCGCGACCTGATCGGGCTGATCGTCGAGGCCACCGGCCTCGAGGCCGAGGTCGGCGAGGTCTGCACGATCGAGACCGGCCGCGGCCGCGTCGCCGTGCCCGCCGAGGTCGTCGGCTTCCGCGCGGGCCGCACCCTGCTGATGGCGCTCGGCGACGCCGCGGGCATCGGCCCCGGCGCGCGCGTCAGCGCGTCGGGCAAGCCGCTGCGCGTCGAGGTCTCCGACGACCTGCTCGGGCCGCTCGCTCGACGGGCTCGGCCGGCCGATCGACGGGCTCGGCCCGCTGCCGTTCGCCGGCGCGCGCGCGCCGTCCAGGCGCCGCCGCCGGATCCGCTCGAGCGCCCGCGCATCACCGACCGCGTGTCGCTCGGCGTGCGCGCGCTCGACGCGCTCGTGCCCTGCGGGCGCGGCCAGCGCCTCGGCATCTTCGCCGGCTCCGGCGTCGGCAAGTCCTCCCTGCTGGGCATGATCGCCCGCTCCACCTCGGCCGACGTCAACGTGATCTGCCTCGTCGGCGAGCGAGGCCGCGAGGTGCGCGAGTTCATCGAGCGCGACCTCGGGCCGGAGGGCATGGCGCGCTCCGTGGTGATCGTCGCCACCTCCGACCAGCCCGCGCTCGTGCGCATCAAGGCCGCCTTCACCGCGACCACGATCGCGGAGCACTTCCGCGACCAGGGCCGCGACGTGATGCTGATGATGGACTCCGTCACCCGCTTCGCGATGGCCCAGCGCGAGGTCGGCCTCGCGATCGGCGAGCCGCCCGCCACGCGCGGCTACACGCCGTCGGTGTTCGCGCTGCTGCCGAAGCTGCTCGAGCGCTCGGGCACGGCCAAGACGGGCTCGATCACCGGCCTCTACACCGTGCTCGTCGACGGCGACGACATGAACGAGCCGATCGCCGACGCCGTCCGCTCGATCCTCGACGGCCACGTCGTCCTCTCGCGCGACCTCGCCCACGCGGGCCACTACCCGGCGGTCGACGTGCTCGCGAGCGTCTCGCGGCTCGTCGGCGAGGTCGTCACGCCCGAGGTGCGCTCCGCCGGCAACGAGGTCCGCCAGCCTGATGGCCGCCTACCGCGAGAAGTCCGACCTGATCGCGATCGGCGCCTACCAGCCCGGCACCGACGCCCTGACCGACGCCGCGATCGCGGCGCGCGAGCCGATCGACGGCTTCCTGCGCCAGCCCGTCGAGGACCGCTCCACCGCCGAGGAGGCCGACGCCGCGCTCTCGCAGCTCACGCTGCTCGCGGGCGCCGGCATGGTCGAGGCGGCCGCGCCGCCCGCGGCCCCCTCAGGGCCCGGCACGCCCTGCACGCGGCGATCCCGCCGCTGCACATCGCCGCCTAGCGCGTACCGGGCGCGACGAGCCCCGCCTCGTAGGCGAAGATCACCGCCTGCACGCGGTCGCGGACGCCGAGCTTCATCAGCACGCGCGCGACGTGGGTCTTGGCGGTCGCCTCCGAGACGACGAGGTCGGCGGCGATCTCGCTGTTGGAGCGCCCGCGGCAGAGCAGCAGCAGGACCTCGCGCTCGCGGGCGGTCAGCTCGTCGAGCGCCGGGGCGGGCGGCGTGTCCCTGGGCGCGTGGCGCGCGAACTCCTCGATCACGGAGCGCGTGACCGCGGGCGCGAGCAGGGCCGAGCCGCCGGCCACGACGCGGATCGCGTCGACGAGCTCCTCCGGCGGGGCGTCCTTGAGCATGAAGCCGCTCGCCCCGGCGCGCAGCGCGGAGAACACGTACTCGTCGAGGCCGAAGGTCGTGAGCATCAGGACCCTCACCATGCCGCCGAGCGCGTCCGTGATCCGGCGCGTCGCCTCGATCCCGTCCAGGCGCGGCATCCGGATGTCGATCACGGCGACGTCCGGGCGGCTCGCCCGCGCGGCGTCGACCGCCTGCAGCCCGTCCGCCGCCTCGGCGACCACGACCATGTCGGGCTCCGTCTCGACGATCTTGCGCAGGCCGCCGCGGACGAGCGCCTGGTCGTCGGCGAGCAGGACGCGGATGCTCACGCGCCGCCCCCGGCGATCGGAAGCCGGGCGCGCACGGCGTAGCCGCCGCGGCTGCCGCGGCCGGTGGCGAGCTCGCCCCCGAACAGGGCGACGCGCTCGCGCATCCCGATCAGCCCGTGCCCGCCCGGCACGACGTCGGCTCCGCCCGTGCCGTCGTCGGCGATCTCGATCTCCAGCGCGCCGGCGCCGTAGCGGATCGTGACGAGCGCCCGCGCGGGCCCCGCGTGCTTGAGCGCGTTGGTCAGCGCCTCCTGCACGATCCGGTAGGCGGACAGGTCGATCCCCCGCGGCAGCGCGCGCACCTCGCCCTCGACGCGCAGCTCGACCGGGAGCCCCGCCTCGCGCACCTGCGCCACGAGCTCCTCCACGTGCTCGAGGCTCGGCTGCGGCGCGAGCGCGAGCTCGTCGTCGGAGCGCCGCAGCATCCCCAGCAGCCGCCGCATCTCGGCCATCGCGGCGCGGCCGGTCTGCTCGATCGTCGCGAGCACCTCGGCGGTCTGCGGGCGCTCGTCCCCGATCGCGCGCCGCTCCGCGCCGGCCTGCACGACCATGATCGAGAGGTTGTGCGCGACCACGTCATGCAGCTCGCGCGCGACGCGGGCGCGCTCCTCCGCGACGGCGAGCTTGGCCTTCTCCTCGCGCTCGTGCTCGAGCTCGACGGTGCGCGCGGCGAGCGCCTCCGCCAGCTCGTGGCGGCTGCGCACGACCGTCGCCGCGCCCCAGACGGCGAACAGGATGCCGCCGATGAACAGCCCGTCGCCGACGGGATCCTCGCCCACCGACAGCGCCATCGCGACGACCGCCAGCGCGATGACCGCCGCCGCTATGCGGCCGTCGCGGCGGTCCGTGTAGGCGCCGCTCGCGTAGGTCGCGACGAGCAGGCCGGCGAACGGGACGCTCAGCTCGTCCGCGAGCCCCCAGCGCGTGTCGGTCACGCCGACGGTGACGAGCGCCACGGCGAGCACGACGAGCGGGGCGCTGCGCCGCCAGATCAAGGGCACGGTCGTGCCGAGCGCGATCCACGCGACCGCCGGCCACGGGCGCGTCGAGCCCGCCGGTCGTGGACGCCTCGGCGACCGCCGCCGCGGCGAGCAGCAGCGGGATCCCGGTGTCGAGCAGGCGCTGTCGCGTCATCCCAGCGCGACCGTACTCCAGCGCGGGCGCCCTGTCCTCCGCATTTCGGATGACTACGAGATCGCCGGATCGGGCGACGACGGACCGGAAAGCCGGGCGTAGCGTCCGGCGGCATGGACACCACCCTCACCCCCATCCGCGACGAGCGCATCGCCGGCGGCCTCGCCGTCCTCGTCGCCGCGGCGGCCCTGGCCGTCGCCAACTTCGGCGGCGACGGCGAGAGCGGCGGCACCGGCGCTTACCTGTTCGGCGTCGGGCTCGTCGCCGTGATCGCCCTGCTGCTGTTCGGCCGCGTCCTGCCGGACGCCGGCAACCCGGCCCGCGCGGGCTGGATCCTCGCCGCCCTCGCGCTCGCCTCGTGCGTCGTGTTCTGGAGCGGCCTGCCGTTCGTGCTCGGCTTCGCCGCCGCCTACTGCGGCGCGCGCGCCGGCCGTGCCGGGCCCGTCGCCGTCGGCCTGCTCGTCGTGGTCGCGGCCGTCGTCGCCTGCTTCATCGGCTAGTCGGCTACAGATCTCCGCGCTCCGGGCGATGACCCGGAGCGTGGAGACTCCGTCCTTCACGTTCCGCCTCGAACGGGTTCGCGACCTCCGCGAACGCGCGGAGGAAAACGCCCGTGAAGAGCTCGCCCGCGAGCTCCAGCTGCGCATGCGCGGCGAGGCGCTCCTGCGGGAGGCCGCCCACGCCGTCTCCGAGGCCCGTGACTCGGGCCGCGGCGCGTTCCGGCGCGCCGGCGCCTCCGGCATGGACATGCTCGCGGCGCAGGCCTACATGGAGCGCACGGAGCGCGACCGCCGCGAGGCGGCGCTCGACCTCGACCGCCAGGACGCCGAGGTGGAGGCCCGCCGCCGTGCGCTGACCGCCGCCGCCCGCGACCGCCAGGCGATCGGCAAGCTCGAGGAGCGCCAGCGCGCGGCGCACAGCCGCGAGATGGCCCGCCGGGCCCAGATCGACCTCGACGAGGTGGCGCTCGGCGTCCACCGCCGCAAGCGGGTCGCCGCGTGAGCATCGACGCCGTCGTCGCCCGCGTCAGCGAGCTCGAGCAGATGCTGCGGTTCCAGTCCCCCGGGAACGCCGCCCAGTCGTCCGCCTCGTTCGCCGCGCAGCTCTCCTCGGCCACCTCCGCCGCGGCGGGGACCGCCGCGACCGCCTCCGCGAGCTCCGCCGGCGCCGTCACCGGCGCCAGCGCCCTGCCCGCCGGCACGCCCTACGCCGCCGAGATCACCGCCGCCGCGACCAAGCACGGCGTCGACCCGGCGCTGCTGGCCGGCCTGGTCAAGCAGGAGTCGAACTTCAACCCGAACGCGGGCTCGCCCGCGGGCGCGCAGGGGCTCACGCAGCTCATGCCCGCCACCGCCGCGTCGCTGGGCGTCACCGACGTCCACGATCCGGCCCAGGCGCTCGACGGCGGCGCGAAGTACCTGCGTCAGCAACTCGATCGCTTCGACGGCGACGTCGCCCGCGCGCTCGCCGCCTACAACGCCGGTCCAGGAGCCGTCGAGCGATTCGGCGGCGTCCCGCCCTATGCCGAGACGCAGGAGTACGTCCGCCGCGTCCAGGCCAACGCCGCCGAGTACCGCACCGCGGGCCCCGCCCGCACGTCCGCCCTGTCCGCCTCGCCCTCCGTCAACGGGATCGTCTGATGACCACCGACCGCACCGCCGCCCCCGCCCGCCCGACCGCCCCGGAGCGCCACGCCGCCCGGGACTCGTCGCCGGCCGCGAGCGGCTTCGCCGACCTGCTCGGCGGCGCGCACGCCGCGTCCTCGCGGCCCGCCGCCCGCGCCGCGAGCCAGCCGCGCGAGCACGCCCCGCACCCGCAGGCCCGGCCGGAGCAGCCCGCCGCCCGTGCCGCGAGCGCGGTCGCCGCGGAGGCGCCCGCCGCGAGCGCGCTCGAGGCGCCCGCGAACCCCGAGCCCGCCGCCGCGCAGGCCGAGGCACCCGCCGACGTCCCGTTCGTCCTCACCGTGACCGCCCCGCCCGCCACGGCGCCCGCGCCCGTCGCCGTGACCGTCCGCCGTGCCCGACGCAGAGCCGGCCGCCGGGCCCGCGGGCGCCGTCGCCGCCTCCGCGCGCGCCGCCGCCCCGGCCGCCGTCGCCGCTTCCGCCGCCGTGCCGGCGGCGACCCCCGCCGTGCCCGAGCCGGCCGCCGCGCCGAGCGCCGACGCCGCCGCGCCCGCCCAGCTCCCGGCGCCGCCCGTCCCCGCCGCTCCGGCCGCCGAGGCGCCCGCCGCCGCGCTCGGCCACGCCCGAGCAGCCCGCCGCCGAGCCGCAGCCCGCCGCGCCGGTGCTCCCCGCCCGCTCCGAGAACGGCGCCCGCGCCGCCTCCGCCCACTCGGCCCACGCCGCCACGCCGGCGGTGCCCGCCGATCCGGCGAACCACGTCGCGGCGCAGCCGCGCCGTGCCCGCCCACCGCGCCGAGGCCCCCGCCGCCGCCCAGCCCGTCGAGGCCGCAGCGCCCGCTCCGGCTCCGGCCGCCGCCGCGCCGGCCACACCGGCCGCTCCGGCGACGCCGGCCGCCCCGCCCGTCGTCACCCAGCGCACCGCGCCGCTGCACCACGTCCCGCGCGTGGTCGGCACGCTGCTGCACGTCGCCCACGAGCGCGGCATCACGCACGCCAAGATCTCCCTGCGCCCCGAGGACCTCGGCGGCATCGAGGTGCGCCTGCAGTCCTCGCCGGCCGGCGTGAGCGCCCAGCTGATCGCCGACTCGCCCGAGGCGGCGCGCCTGCTGGCCCAGGCCGGCGACGACCTGCGCCGCTCGCTCGAGGCGCGCGACGTGAACCTGCTCTCGCTCGAGGTCTCGACGTCGAGCGACCAGCGCCAGGGCGAGCGCCCCGGCCAGACCTCCGACCCCGACGCGGCGACCGGCTCGACCGGCGCCCGCGGCGAGGCCGAGGGCGACGACGCCGATCCGGCGCCGGCCCCGACCGTGTCCGTCCTCGAGCTCCCCGGCGGCCTCCTGGTCGACGTGCTCGCCTGACCCCGAGATCCCATGCCTTCCATCCCCTCCGCCAACACCTCGCCGGCCGCCACCACCCAGGCCGCCAAGAGCGGCACCAACTCCGCGATGGGCAAGGACCAGTTCCTGAAGCTGTTCGTCGCCCAGTTGCAGCACCAGGACCCGATGAACCCGATGCAGGACTCGGACTTCATGGGCCAGATGGCCTCGTTCTCCACGCTCGAGCAGGTCTCGAACCTGGCGACCGAGAACGCCCGCAGCAACGCGATCAGCTTGCTCGGCCGCACCGTGACCTACAAGGACAAGGACGGCGCCGAGCACACGGGCGCCGTCGAGAAGGTCTCCACCAAGGACGGAAAGCCGTCCCTCACCGTGGGCGGCACCGAAGGTGTCGACCCGTCCTCGATCTCGCAGGTCTCCTGAGCCCCAGGACGATCAGAAAGGAGCTGATGCACCAATGATGCGAGGCATGTTCGCCGCCATCAGCGGCCTCAAGAACCACCAGGTGATGCTCGACGTCACCGCCAACGACATCGCCAACGTCAACACGATCGGCTACAAGTCCGCTCGCACGACGTTCAAGGACTCGCTCAACCAGCTGCAGCGCGGCGCCTCCGGGCCCGGCGGCGGCGCGGGCGGCGCGAACGCGGCCCAGGTCGGCCTCGGCGTGACGCTCGGGTCGATCGACAACCTGATGCAGGGCGGCTCGCTGCAGTCGACCGGCAACGTGTTCGACGTCGCGATCACCGGCCCCGGCTTCTTCCGGGTGTCGACCAGCACGGCGACCCCGCCGACCCCCGGCACCAACATCGAGTACACCCGGGCCGGCAACTTCACCACCAACAAGGACGGCTACCTGCTCACGCAGGACGGCTACTACGTCCAGGGCCAGGACGCCGGCGGCGCCGCGCAGCTGATCCAGGTCCCGGCCGGCTCGACCAACGTCGGCATCGCCCAGAACGGCGAGGTCACCTACGTCGACGGCACGGGCACGCGCGTGTCGGCGGGCTTCCTCTCGCTGGCCACGTTCCCGAACTCGGCCGGCCTCGAGCGCTCCGGCTCCAACCGCTGGCTGGAGTCGGCCAACTCGGGCGCCGCCGACCACCGGCCAGCCCGGCCCGCAGTTCGGCTTCACCACGTCCGGCGTGGTCGAGATGTCCAACGTGGACCTCGCCCAGACGTTCACGCAGATGATCACCGCGCAGCGCGGCTTCCAGGCCAACTCGCGCGTCATCTCGACCTCGGACGAGATGCTGCAGGACCTGGTGAACCTGAAGCGCTAGCCGCTACACCAGCTGTGACCGGAGCGCCCGCCCAGTGCGGGCGTTTCGCGTTCAAGGGGGCGTCTTCCCGGCCGACTACCAGGAAGCGATGATCCGTCTGCACAAACTCGGCAGGGACCCACATCCCTTCCATCTGAACCCGGACCTCATCCTCACCGTCGAGGCCCACCCCGACACGGTCCTGACGCTCACGACCGGCTCGCGGCTGGTCGTGACGGAGTCCCCGGACGAGGTCACGCAGGCCGTGCGCCAGTGGCGCGCGTCCGTGCTCGACGCGATGACGCGCGTCCCGCGCCGCACGAGCGCGCTGTCGCTCGTGCGCGCCACCGTCGGCGACGGCGCCGTGAGCGCGATCAACGCCGAGGAAGCCCAGCCCGGCACCGAGATCCAGCGAGGTCCCCAGGCATGAAGTTCGGAACCGCCATCGGCATCGTCATCTCGATCGTCGGCATCGCGATCGGGGCGACGATGGAGGGGACCAACGTCATGGTCGTCCTCAACATCCCCGCGATCTCGATCGTGCTGATCGGGACGCTCGGCGCCACGATCGCGGCGTGCGGCCTGGAGGCCCACATCCGGCTGCCCGCGATCTACAAGAAGGCGATCATGCCCGACGACCTGGATCTGCCGGGGCGCGTCCGGGAGCTCGTCGGCTTCGCCGAGCAGGCCCGCCGCGACGGCCTGCTCGCGCTCGACGAGGCCGTCAACAGCATCTCCGACCCGTTCACCCGCAAGGGCATCCAGCTCGTCGTCGACGGCACGGACCCCGACCTCGTCGCCGCCGTCCTGGACGCCGAGAACGAGGCGATGCGCAAGCGCCACGGCGCGGCTCGCAACCCGTTCATGCAGGCCGGCGCGCTCGCGCCGACGATGGGCATCATCGGCACCGTCTTCGGGCTGGTGAACGTCATGAACAACCTCAACCAGCCGAGCACGCTGGGCCCGCTGATCGCGGCCGCGTTCCTCGCGACGCTGATCGGCGTCGGCTCGGCCAACGTCGTCTTCCTCCCGATGGCGAACCGGCTCAAGGAGCTCTCGGAGGCCGAGCTGCACTTCCGCGAGATGACGCTCGAGGGGATCCTCGCCATCCAGGCGGGCGACAACCCCCGCGTCGTCGAGGAGAAGCTGATGGCCTACGTGCCGCCGAAGGACCGGCCGACCGAGGCCGGCCAGTCGTCGTCGGCGGCGGCGGAGAAGCAGGCGGCCTAGGACGCACCGTGAGCGCCCAGCGACGCCACAAGAAGCACCACCACGAGGAGCACGAGAACCACGAGCGCTGGCTCGTCTCGGGCTACGACATGATGACGCTGCTGTTCGCGGTGTTCGTGGTGCTGTTCGCGATCTCCTCGACCAACGTCAGCAAGGTCAAGGAGCTCACGAAGTCGCTGCAGGAGGCGTTCTCCGGGCCCGTGCTCAGCGGCGGCCAGGCGATGATGGACCGCGGCAACCAGTCCGAGGCCGACGAAGGCCTCGCCGACGCCGCCGCTGTCCTCGATCTCGCCGGCGCAGGCCGTCGACAACGCGATGAAGGGCACCGACGTCCAGTCGGCCGCGTCGGACTCGCTGTCGGAGGCGGCCAAGCGCGGCGCCGAGCTGGCCGCGAAGGAGGAGCAGTCCTTCCAGGCGCTCAAGAAGAAGATCGACGCGCTCGTCAAGGACGCCCACCTCGACGACAAGGTCTCCACGACCGTGACCGAGCGCGGCCTGCGGGTCCGCCTGCTCACCGACCGGCTGCTGTTCAGCTCGGGCAGCGCCGTGATCAACCCGGCCGCGTTCGGGACGCTCGACCGCATCGGCGCGATCATCGCCGAGGAGGCCAAGCACCCCGTGGCGGTCGAGGGCCACACGGACGACCGGCCGATCCACACTTCGCAGTACCCGTCCAACTGGCAGCTGTCCGGGGGCCGCGCCGCGGCCGTCGTGCAGCGCCTGATCGGGGCGGGCGTGGTGCCGCGGCGCACGTCGCTGAGCGGCTACGCCGCGGAGCATCCCGTCAGCAGCAACGAGACATCCGTGGGACGGGCGCGGAACCGGCGGGTGGAGATCATCCTCACCCGCCTGCATGGAGCAGACCAGTCGCATGGAGGCGACATCAGATGAACAAGAAGAAGCTGATCATCATCGTGGTGGTGGCCCTGGTCGCCGCCGGCGGTGCATACAAGACCGTCCTGGCCAAGCCCAAGAAGGCCGAGCCCAAGCCCAAGGTCTCCGGCCAGATCTACGTGCTCCCCAAGGAGTTCCTGGTCAACCTCGCCGACGACCGCTTCGCGAAGCTGCAGGTGGCCCTCGTCGTCGAGCACCTGCCCGTCGCCGCGGGCGGGCACGGCGCCCCCACGCCCCCCGAGGGCTACGGCACCGAGCCCCAGGAGGCGGTCATCCGCGACATCATCACCAACGAGCTGACCGACTCCACGGACCGCGAGCTGATCGGCCACGAGGGGCGCGAGAAGATCAAGAAGCGCATCCTCGTGTCGATCAAGAAGCACACGGACGTGCACGTCGAGGAAGTCCTCTTCCCGGACGTCACCGTCCAATAGCCATGGCTGACCCCGTCGACTACGTCCCCTTCGAGACGACCACGAGCGCTCCCGGCGCCGCCCCCGGCGGCGCCGAGCTCGAGCGGCTGTTCGACGTCCCCGTCGAGCTCGCGGTCGAGATCGGGCGCACGCACATGACCATCCGCGAGACGCTGACGCTCGGCCCCGGCTCGATCGTCACGCTCAACCGGCTGGCGGGCGAGCCCGTCGACCTGCTGGTCAACGGCAAGCCGATCGCGCGCGGCGAGGTCGTCGTGCTCGACGAGGAGTTCGGCCTGCGCGTCACGGAGGTGCTGGTGAGCGACTCCACCGTCGCCGCGGCCGCGTCCGGACCCGCCTCGGAGCCCGCTCCGGACGCTCCCGCGGCCGCCCCCGCGCCGCAGCCTGCCGCCTAGCCGACGGCCCCCTGGGGCATAGTGGCGGGGTGGCCGCACCCGGAGACGCCACCGGCGCACGCGCCGCCTCGGCCGCTCGCGCGCGCCGCGGAGTCCACCTCCGCGCGCGCGACGCCGTCGTCGCGTTCTGGCGCAAGGCCTACGAGGAGAACGTCACCGGCCTGTCCGGGATGGTCGCCTACAACCTGCTGCTCTCGATCTTCCCGTTCGCGCTCGTGGTGCTGTTCATCGCCGGCCGCGTGCTGCGCTCGCAGGAGCTGCAGGCGTCGCTGCTGGCCGACCTGCAGCGGATCTTCCCCACGCGCGGCCGACTCGACGCTGTCGGAGGGCATCCGCCGGCTGCAGGAGACCTCGCCGACCGTCGGGATCGCGGCCGTGGTCGCCTCGATCTGGTTCGGCTCCTCCTTCTGGGGCGCGCTCGACACCGCGTTCTGCCGCATCTACCACTGCGAGTGCCGCAGCTGGGTGCAGCAGAAGATCTTCTCGCTCGGCATGTTCGTGGTCGTGACGCTGTTCGTGGCCGTCACGGTGATCGTCCCGACGGTCCAGGCACTGCTCGTCTCGGGCGCGCGCGACCTGCCGTTCGGGCTCTCGAACGTCAAGGGCCTCGTCTACACGGTCACGCTCGGGATCGGCGTCGTGCGTCCTGTTCGCGACCCTGTGCGCGATCTACCGGCTCGTGCCGAAGGCGCGGATGCCGTGGGCGGCCGTCTGGCCCGGCGCGCTCGGCGCGACGCTGGCGATCGGCGTCGTCGACCTCTGCTTCCCGCTCTACCTGGACAACGTCTCCACCCTGCGGATCGGCACCTCGGCCGTGTTCGTGCTGATCGCGCTCGTGTGGTTCTACGTGATCGCGCTGATCCTGCTCGGCCGGCGCGGTGGTCAACGGGCTGCGCTTCGAGCACGCTCGCGCCGCCGCGCGGCCGACGGCTAAAGACCGCCGCGCCGCGGCCGAATACGCAGGTCGACTCCTATCCAGAGTCGTCCTTCGGTGATGAGGCTTCCTGCTGCCATTTCTTCAGCGGGGGCTGCTGCTTTCAGCTGCCTCCTGCTCGCTCCCGCCGCCCTCGCGGCGGACGGTGAGTCGACGCCGCTGGACCTGAAGCAGCCCAAGGTCGACGCCTCGCAGGCCGCCGGGCCTTCGGCCGGCGGCGGGCTCGTGCGCACGATCGTCGGCCTGGCGATCGTGATCGCCGTCATCTACGGCCTCTACTGGGTGCTCAAGCAGGTCAAGGCCTCGCGCGAGGAGCGCGTCTCGGGCACCGGGCCTGGGCACGCTCGCCACGCTGCCGCTCGGCCCCAACCGCTCGCTGCACCTGGTGCGCGCCGGCGACGAGGTCGTGCTGGTCGGCGTCGGCGAGGACGGCGTGACGCCGATCCGCACCTACGGCGAGCACGAGGCCCGCGCGCTCGGCCTGATCGGCGACGACGAGGACGAGCAGGCGGGCGGGCGCGACGTCCCGCCGACCGCGACCCCGGCGCTGCCCGGCGTGCCCGCACCGCGAATGGGCTTCGGCCAGGCGCTGCGCCGCTCGCTCGACGACCTCCGCGCCAAGACGGTGATCAAGTGAAGGCCGACGGCTCCAACGCCGTCCAGCTGCTGCTGCTGATCGGCGGCATCTCGCTCGTGCCGGCGCTGCTGTTCACGGTCACGGGCTTCACCCGCATCCTGATCGTCCTCGGCTTCATCCGCTCCGGCCTCGGCACGCCGACCGCGCCGCCCAACCAGGTGCTGGTCGGCATCGCCCTGTTCCTGACGCTGTTCGTGATGGCGCCGACCTTCAACGCCATCAACAAGGACGCGATCAAGCCGCTGCGCGCGAACAAGATCACGCAGGAGACGGCGCTCAAGCGCGCCGAGACGCCGATGCGCGAGTTCATGTTCGACCAGACGCGCACGAAGGACATCGCGCTGTTCGCCAAGCTCGCCAAGCTCGAGGACCCCAAGACGCGCGCGGACATCCCGACCTACGTCCTGATCCCGGCGTTCACGATCTCCGAGCTCAAGACGGCGTTCCAGATCGGGTTCCTGATCTTCCTGCCGTTCCTCGTCATCGACCTCGTGGTCAGCGCGACGCTGATGAGCATGGGCATGGTGATGCTGCCGCCCGTCTTCATCTCGCTGCCGTTCAAGATCCTGCTGTTCGTCCTGGTGGACGGCTGGAACCTGATCACCCAATCGCTGGTCCAGAGCTTCCACCTATGAACCAGGACACCGTCGTCTCGATCGTCACGCGCGCCATGGAGGTGGGCCTGAAGGTCTCGCTCCCCGTGCTGCTCGTCGGCCTGATCGTGGGCCTCGTGATCTCCGTCTTCCAGGCGGTCACGCAGATCCAGGAGCAGACCCTCTCCTTCATCCCGAAGGTGCTCGGCCTCGTCGTCGTGATCGTGGTCGCGGGCCCGTGGATGCTCGGGGAGATCCTGTCCTGGACGCGCGAGCTCTACGGCTCGATCCCGTCGCTGGTGGGCGCGTGAACCCCGATCAGCTGATCGCGCAGTTCGGGGAGCAGCAGGTCGCGAGCTTCATGCTCGTGCTCGGCCGCGTCGGCCCGCTGTTCCTGCTCGCGCCGATGTTCTCGAGCCGGATGATGCCGGCGCGCGCCAAGAGCGTCGCCGCCGTCGCGCTGGCGATCGGCATCGCGCCGATCGCGCTGCGCACCGCCGGCTCGGCCTCCGGCGCCCTCCCCGAGGACGCGATCGGCCTCGCCGGGCTGATGTTCAAGGAGATCCTCGTCGGCACGGCCTTCGCGTTCTCGCTCGCCGCCTTCTTCGCCGCCGTCTCCGTGGCCGGCACGCTGCTGGACACCTTCGTCGGCTTCTCCTTCGGCGCGCTGGTCGACCCGGTGACGGGCAACCCCGGCGGCGCGATCAACCAGCTCTACGCGCTCGTGGGCGTCGCGATCTTCATCGCGATCGGCGGCGACGCCTGGGTCATCCAGGGGCTCGCGCGCACCTACGAGGCCGTGCCGCTGCTCAGCGCGCCGGACATCGGGTCGCTGGTCGAGGGCATGCAGGTCGCCTTCAGCGGCATCTTCGGCGCCGCGCTGCAGGTCTGCGCGCCCGTCCTGCTCGCCGTGGTGCTCACCGACGCCGCGTTCGGCGTGGTCTCCAAGGTCGTGCCGCAGCTCAACGTCTTCGCCGTCGGCTTCCCCGCCAAGGTCACGGTCGGCCTGTTCGTGATCGCCGCCTCGCTGCCGTTCATCTCCGGCTGGCTCGACGACGAGCTGCAGCGCTCCGTCGCCTCCGCCCTGCACGCGCTGAAGGTGAGCGGCTGATGGCGGCGTCGGACAAGACCGAGAAGGCAACACCCAAGAAGCTCGCGGAGGCCCGCAAGAAGGGCCAGGTCGCGCGCTCGATGGACCTCAACGGCGCGATCGTCCTGATGGCCTCGCTGCTCGCGCTCTCGGCCTTCGGGCCGGGGATGTTCGCGCGCATGGAGGAGGCGATGATCGCCGTGCTGCAGCTCGCGCGGAACCCCGAGATCGTGGAGATCGAGGGCATCGGCGCGCTGTTCACGACGATCGGGACGCACGTCGCGCTGTCGGCCGCCCCGATCGCGATCGTCTGCGTGATCGCCGGCGTGCTCGTCAACGTCGCGCAGGTCGGCCTCACCCCGATGCCGGCCTCCATCAAGCCCGACTTCAAGAAGCTCAACCCGCTCACGGGCGCCAAGAACCTGTTCGGGCCCAACGCGATCGCCGAGACGCATCAAGTCGGTCGCGAAGGTCTCCGCCGTCGGCGGCATCGTCGCGCTCGCCGTCTTCCCGAAGCTCGAGGAGCTCGCCGGCCTGGTCGGCATGCCCGCCGCCGAGCTGCTCCCCCACCTCGCCTCCGAGGTGCTCGCGATCGCCCAGCGCGCCGCGATCGCCTACCTCGTGATCGCCGCCGCCGACGCCTTCTACCAGCGCTGGCGCTTCGCCAAGCAGATGCGCATGGACAAGCAGGAGGTCAAGGACGAGCACAAGCAGCAGGAGCTGCCGTCCGAGGTCAAGAACGCCCAGCGCCGCCGCTCGATCGAGATGTCCCGCGCGCGCATGATGGACGCCGTCCCGACCGCGGACGTGATCGTCACCAACCCGACCCACTTCTCCGTCGCGCTGCGCTACGACGGCGACCAGCCCGCCCCGGTCGTCGTGGCCAAGGGCCAGGACGTGCTCGCCCTGCGCATCCGCGAGCTCGGCCGCGAGCGCGGCGTCGCCGTCGTCCCCGACCCGCCGCTGGCGCGCGCGCTCTACGCGTCGGTCGAGGTGGGCCGGATGATCCCCGAGGAGCTCTACGAGGCCGTCGCCCAGCTGCTCGCCTACGTCTACCGCGTCGCCGGCGCACGAAAGGCCGCCGCATGACCTCGTTCCTGAAGCAGGCCGGGAAGTACTCGGACCTCATCGCCGCGGGCGCGATCGTGCTCGTGGTGGCGATGATGGTCATCCCGCTGCCGCCGTTCCTGATCGACCTCTTCATCACGCTCAACATCTCGGCGGCGCTGATGATCGTCGTGGCGACGCTCTACGTCCCGCGCGCGCTGGACTTCTCCGCGTTCCCGAGCCTGCTGCTGCTCACGACGCTGTTCCGGCTGGCGATCAACATCTCCGTCACGCGCCTGATCCTGCTGCACGGCGACGCCGGCCACGTGGTCACCGCGTTCGGCAACTTCGTCGTCGGCGGCAACGTCGTCGTCGGCCTGATCATCTTCCTGATCCTTATCGTGATCCAGTTCGTCGTGATCACGAACGGCGCCGGTCGCGTCGCCGAGGTCGGCGCGCGCTTCACGCTCGACGCGATGCCCGGCAAGCAGATGGCGATCGACGCCGACCTCAACACGGGCCAGATCACCGACGAGGAAGCGCGCAAGCGCCGCGCCGAGATCGCCCAGGAGGCCGACTTCTACGGAGCGATGGACGGCGCATCGAAGTTCGTCAAGGGCGACGCGATGGCCGGCATCCTGATCACGCTGATCAACCTCGTCGGCGGCATCGTCGTCGGCGTGATGCAGCAGGGCCTGCCGTTCGGCGAGGCCGCCCACAAGTTCTCGCTGCTGACGGTCGGCGACGGCCTCTGCGCGCAGATCCCCGCGCTGATGATCTCCGTCGCCACCGGCATCCTCGTGACGCGCTCGGCCTCGGAGAAGGACCTCGGCTCCGACGTCGCCGACCAGATCCTCGACCAGCGCAAGGCGCCGCTCGTCGCCGGCGCGGTGATCATGGCGTTCGCGCTCGTCCCCGCGCTGCCCAAGGTGCCGTTCCTGATCATCGGCGGCCTCTTCTTCGCCGTCGGCTGGTCGCTGCGCAACACGCCCAACCGCGCGGAGCGCGAGGCCACCAGGGTGGCCGAGGCGAAGGCGCTGCCGGCCGGCGAGCCGGCCCAGCCGCGCGACGCCGCGCTCGACGCGCTCGCGCTCGACCCGCTCGAGCTGGCGATCGGCTTCGGCCTCGTCCCGCTCGTCAGCGACGACCCCCAGCGCGGGACGGGCGGCACGCTGCTCGCGCGCGTCCGGACGATCCGGCGCCAGATCGCCTCCGAGCTCGGCATGGTCATCCCCGCCGTGCGGATCCGCGACGACGTCGGCCTGGACTCGCACGAGTACGTGATGCGCGTGCGCGGCTCCGAGGTCGCCCGCGGCGGAATCATGGCCGGCCACCAGCTCGCGATGGACCCGGGCGACGCCGTCGGCCAGCTCGCCGGCATCCCGACCACCGAGCCCGCGTTCGGCCTGCCCGCCGTCTGGATCCCGGACGCCGGCCGCGCCGAGGCCGAGGCGCTCGGCTGGACCGTCGTCGACGCCGAGTCCGTCGTCGTCACCCACCTCACGGAGACGATCCGCGCCCACGCCGCCGATCTGCTCACCCGCCAGGAGACGCGCCACCTGCTCGACCAGCTCAAGGAGGTCAACGCGGCGGTCGTCGACGAGGTCGTGCCCGACGTGCTCTCGCTCGGCGAGGTCCAGCGCGTGCTGCAGTCGCTGCTGCAGGAGGGCGTCTCGATCCGCGACCTCGGCGCCGTCGTCGAGGCGGTCGGCGACAAGGCCCGCCTGACCCGCGACCCGGCGATGCTCGCCGAGTACGCGCGCCAGGCGCTCGGCCGCGCGATCGTCGCGCCCTACCTCGACCAGGAGGGGATCCTGCGCGCGATCGCGCTCGACCCCGCGCTCGAGCAGGAGCTGGCCGAGGCGCTCGTGCAGACCGCGGACGGCGAGTTCCTCGCGCTCGACCCGATGCGGGCCGGCGGCCTCGTCGAGCAGTGCGCCGAGCTGGTCGACCAGGCGCTCGCGCGCGGCGGCCGGCCGGTGCTGCTCTGCTCGGCGCGCGTGCGCCGCCACCTGCGCCGGCTGTGCGAGCAGCGGCTGCCCCAGCTCGCCGTCTGCTCCTACAACGAGATCGTCCCTGGTGTCGGGGTTGAGACACTCGCCGTCCTGGGCCCCCAAGGCACTCCAGTCGGCGTCGCTTAGTGCCGATTACACCGACTGGACATGAATACGACTCCTGAGACCAAGACGTACCGTGGCCGCAGCCTCGAGGAGGTGCTGCCGCAGGTGCGCGACGAGCTCGGTCCCGACGCGATCGTGCTGCGCCGCCGCGAGGGCCTCGCGGGCGGCGTCGCCGGTTTCTTCCAGCGCTCCTACGTCGAGGTCGAGGCGCGCGGCTCGCTGCCCGATGAGGGAGCGATCGAGACGCGCAACGACCGCGCGACGGCCGAGGGCCTCGCGACCCCGGGCGTGCAGGCGCTCGTCCAGCAGGCGTCCCCGTTCGCCGACGCGCTCGTGACTGCCGGCCGCGCCCACGAGCTGCTCATCGAGACCGCCGCGCAAGAAACGTGCCAGGCACCTTTCTTGCACGAGCCGGCCGTGACCGCCGGGCTCTATGGCCCCCAGCCTTCCTACGAGCCCGCTCCGCTGCCTTCCGCCGCGGCCGCCGCCGCGGCAGCACTCGAGTCGCCGGCGCCCGCCGCGCAAGAAACGTGCCAGGCACCGTTCTTGCAGCCGCCCGCCGCCGCCGCCGGGATCGAGGCCAAGCTCGTCTCGGCCGGCCTGAGCGCCACGCTCGCCGCCGACCTGGTCGGCGAGGCCGTCGCCCACGGCCTGCCCTTCTCGACGCCGCGCTCGCTCAAGGCGCTCGTGCGCGGCACGATCGCGCGCCGCCTGCCCGTCCTGGCCGACCTCGGCCCGGGCGCCCGCCGGATCGCCTTCGCGGGCGCCGGCGGCGCGGGCAAGAGCGCCGCGGTCGCCGCGCTCGCCCGCGCGTACGCCGCCGCCGACCACGAGGTCGTCGTCATCGCGCTGCGCTCGCCCGACGGCGGCTGCGACCTCGCCGCCGAGCTCGAGCCGCACGGCGTCTCCGTGATCGCCGCGACCGACGCCGCGCAGGCCGAGCGCCGGCTCGCGCGCCGCGCCCCGCTGCTGACGCTGATCGACACGCCGGCCACGGGTCCCGGCGATCGCGTCGCGGTCGCCGCGCTCGCCGCCGACCTGCAGGCGCTCGGCGCGACCGAGATCCACCTGACCCTGGCCGCGACGCTCAGCGCCGCCGCCGCGGACGAGCTGGCCGGCGCGCTCGCGCCGCTCGGCCTCACGCACGTCGCGCTCACGCACGCCGACCAGACCGCCCGCCCGGGCGCCCCGGTCGAGCTGGCGATCCGAACCCGCAAGCCCCTGTCCTACGTCATCGACCGCGAGGGCGCCGAGCCGGCGGACGCCGCCGCCGTCGCGCGCCGCCTGCTCCCCTGAGGAGAGATCGACATGGCCGTGGCACCCGCACCCGTCAACCTGCCGGTCGGCCAGAAGGTCTCCGTCAGGCTGCCGTACGTCGGCGCGCTCCCGGCCACCGTCGAGGCGACCGCCCCCGGCCTGCTGACCGTCGCGCTCGCCGTCCCGGACACGCGCGTGAACCGGCTCGACGGCAGCGAGGTCGCTGTCGAGGCCACCTCCGCGCGCGGGATCCAGCGCTTCGCCGGTCGCGTCGCCCTGCGCGGGCGCTCCGACGTCTTCGACATCGAGGTCGGCGGCGACTGCGAGCGCATCCAGCGCCGCGAGTGGGCGCGCGTCGGCGTCGTCGTGCCGATCCGCGTCGAGCCGATCGACGAGCCCGACGTCGAGGCCGGCGAGACGAGCACGCTCAACCTCTCGGGCGGAGGCGTCCTGATCCGCGACCTGTGGCGGCTGCCGATGGGCATCGACACCCGCATCGAGATCGTCATCGACCCGACCCAGCCGCCGATCCGCGCGCTCGCCCGCGTCGTCCGCGACGCCGGCCCCGAGCACAAGGGCCTGCGCTTCGACGACATCGAGCCCCAGGACTCCGAGCGCCTGATGCGTTACGTGCGCGAGCGCGAGCGGGTCGAGCTGCGGATGGCGCGCGGCCGATGAGCGACGCGCCGACCACCGTCCAGCCCGCCGCGCCGGTGCGCGAGCCGATCACGATCGGCGCCCACCCGCGCGCCCGCCGCTCCGTGCGGCGCGCCCGCGCGCTCGGCGGCCTGCTCGGCTTCCTCGTCACCGTCGTGCTCTCCCTGCGCGCGGGCGTGCCCGCGTGGGATGCGACCGCGCGGGCGCTGATCGCCGGCGTCGTCGTGCACCTCGCCGCCTGGGCGATCGCCGTCTCCGTGTGGAAGCAGCTGATGCTGGCCGAGCTCCACGAGCTGCACGCCCGCCGCCAGGCCCGCCTCGAGCGCCGCGCCGAGCTGGCGCGCGCCGACGCGTGACGCAGCGGATCGAGCCCGTCGGGCCCCGGCGCGACCTCGCGCCCGTCGAACGGCTCCTGCTCACCCCCGTCGAGCGCGAGCTCGAGCGCGAGCGCCGCGAGCGCCGCCGCAAGCAGCAGCCCGCCGCGAAGCGCCCGCCGGAGCCGCCGGAGGGCGGTTCCCTGGACGTTCGGGCCTAGCCCGGAAAAGTTTCCTCAAGCCCTGGCGAGACCGGCCGAATACCTCGCTTGCAAGAAGGAGTGACAAGGAGTCGCTCCGGTCCAAAACACCAATCATCAAGGAGAGATGATCATGGGCCTTCGTATCCAGAACAACGTTGAGGCGTTCAACGCTCACCGTCAGCTGACGGGCACCGCTTCCAAGGCCGCCAAGGCCATGGAGAAGCTGTCGAGCGGCTACCGCGTCAACCGTGCCGCCGACGACGCCGCCGGCCTCGCCATCTCCGAGAAGATGCGCGCCCAGATCGGTGGCCTCGCCCAGTCGCAGCGCAACGCGCAGGACGGCGTCTCGCTGGTCCAGACCGCGGAAGGTGCCCTCAACGAGGTGCACTCGATGCTCAGCCGCATCCGCGAGCTGAAGGTGCAGTACGACAACGGCACCCTGTCTGACGACGACAAGACGGCGATCACCAACGAGGTCACCGCCCTCAAGGACGAGATCACCGCGATCGGCTCCGACACGAAGTTCAACGGCAAGGCCCTTCTGACGGGGACCGCCTTCGACTTCGTCGTGGGCGCCGAGGGCGAGAAGGTCTCGACCACGGGCGTCACCCTCTCGACGGACATCGGCACCATCGACGTCACGGCGTCCGCTGGCCTCACCGCCATCGACACCGCGATCAAGAACGTGTCGAGCTCGCGCTCGAAGCTGGGCGCGGTCCAGAACCGCCTCGAGCACCGCCTCAACAACCTCGCGACGTACCAGGAGAACCTGGTCGCGTCGGAGAGCCGGATCCGCGACGTGGACATGGCCAGCGAGATGGTCAACTTCTCGAAGCTCCAGATCCTGCAGCAGGCCGGCACCAGCATGCTGGCGCAGGCCAACACGGCCCCGCAGAGCGTTCTCTCGCTCCTCCGCTAGGCCACTCATAGGCTCGTGGCCGCGGCGGTTCGCCGCCGCGGCCCACGGCCACCTACATAACCCCACCGAGGGACGGATCGGTAGCGGGCGGCCTCTGGCCGCCCGCTGTCGTTAAAGATCGGGTCGCCCCCGCCGAGTACGAGGTCGTGGTCCGTCCCACGCTCGCCATCGTCGCGTTCCGCGAGGAACGCCCCACCGACGTCGAGGCCCTCCTGGTGTGCCTCGTCTCCCTGCGCCAGACGGCGCCCGACGTGCAGGTCCTGCTGCTCGATACCCAGCCGACTTCGTCGGCGGGCACAGGTGACCGTGAGCCCGCCCCGCCCGCCCCGCCGACGCTCGCCGAGGCCGCGGCCGCCGAGCTCGGGTGCGCCCACGTCGCCCAGGATGACGGCGAGGGCACCCTCGCCGCGACCGTCGCCGGCCTCGAGCTGGCGCGCAGCTCCGGCTTCGACGCCGTGCTCGTCGGCCCCGACGTCGAGCTCCAGCCCGGCTGGCTGGAGGCGCTGCAGGCGCGCCGCGACACGCAGGGCCGCCCGGCCGCCGTGGCCGGGGGCATGCTCCGCTTCGCCGACGGCCTCGTCGAGCAGGCCGGCTTCTTCTACTCCGTGCTGCTGCGTCGCTGGCTGCCGCGCTACTCCGGCGTGCCGGCCGAGGTCGCCGAGACCCGGCTGCCGACCCTGTGCCCCGTCGGCGCCCAGCTGCAGCTGATCCGCCACGAGACGCTCGAGGCGGTCGGCCTCCCGGATGCGGACCTGGGCGCCCCCTACGCGGAGATCGACTTCTGCCTGCGCGTGTTCGCCGCCGGGCTCGAGTGCGTCTACGAGCCCGCGGCCGTGGGCCGCAGCACGCGGCTCGCGCTCCAGGGCCTGCGCAACGAGACCGTCGAGGAGCGCCTCGCCGGTGCCCGCCTGGAGGCCCGCCACGCCCCCGGGACCTTCGACCGCTTCATCCCGGACGTCGTATGACCCCCTCCATCCCCCGCACCCTGTTCGTCGCCCGCAGCAACGGCGGCATCGCCTGGTACCGCGTCGTGCTCCCCGCGACCGTGCTCGGCGCCGACTGGATCGCCGTCAACGGCAAGCCGCCGAAGCTCGACTACGTCACCGGGGTCACGCCGCGTCGTCTCGGCCTGGCGGACTTCGCCGACTACGAGGTCGTCGTGCTCCAGCAGCCGGTCGGCGAGGAGTGGCTGCGCGCGATCCGCGACCTGCAGGCGCGCGGCACCACAGTGCTGTTCGAGATCGACGACTACCTGCAGGCCGTCCGCAAGATCGAGACGCACGAGCTGTCGGGCCACATGAACCGCGAGTGGCTGCGCCAGGCCGAGCTGAACATGCGGATCGCCGACGGGATCATCTGCTCGACGCCGTACCTGGCCCGCCGCTACCGCAAGTTCAACGAGCAGCTGTGGGTGTGCCAGAACGGGATCGACCTCAAGCGCTACGCCTACGGGCGGCCGCCCAATGGCGGGCCGGTCACGATCGGCTGGGCCGGCGGCGTCGGCCACATCGCCTCCGTGCGGCGCTGGCTGCCGGCCGTCGCGGCCGTGCTGCGGGCCCGCCCCGACGTGCGCTTCAGCACCGTCGGCTCCGCGTTCGCGGACGAGCTCGTCGACGAGTTCGGCGCCGAGCGCTGCCGCAGCCTCCCGTTCGCCCCGCTGGAGATGTACCCGGCGTCCGTGAGCACGTTCGACCTCGCGCTGGCGCCGTCGGGCAACAACAACCTGTTCCGCGGCAAGAGCGACCTGCGCTGGCTCGAGGCGAGCGCGCTCGGCATCCCCGTCGTCGGCGACCCCGAGGTCTATCCGGACATCGAGGACGGCGTGACCGGGCTGGCGGCGGCGACGGCCGAGGAGGCCGAGGCCGCGATCCTGCGGCTCGTCGACGACGCCACCGAGCGGCGCCGCCTCGGCGAGGCCGCCCGCGCGCATGTGACCGAGCACCGCCGGATCGAGGTCGCGGCCCGCGCCTGGGCGGAGGTGCTGGGAGAGGTCGCCGGCGACCGGGTCGCCGCATGAGCGCCGTCCCCGGCGCGCTGCGCCTGGCCGACTTCGCTCTCGACGCGGCGACGGGCGTTCGCGTCCTGCCCGGCGAGCTGGGCACCACCTCCTACCGCGACGGCGCCGAGCAGTACCTGCTCGACGGGCTCGCCGCGACCGGCGACCGCTCCGTGGGCTCGGAGGCCGTCGCCGCGCTGGTGCGCGACTGGCCGTCGCTCTACCACCTCAGCCCCTACCGCTCGACGCTGTTCGACTGCCTCGGCCTCGAGGGCCTGGCGGGCCGCCGCGTGCTCGAGCTGGGCGCCGGCTGCGGCGTGATCACGCGCTGGCTGGGCGAGCGCGGTGCCGAGGTGCACGCGATCGAGGGCGGCCTGAGCCGCGCCGAGGTCGCCCGCGCGCGCACGGCAGGCCTCGACGGCGTCGAGGTCTACGCCGGCAACTTCTCCGCGCTCGACGAGGCCGGCGGCTTCGACATGGTCACGCTGATCGGGGTGCTCGAGTACAGCCACCTCTACCACCCCGAGCTCACGGATCCCGCGGCCGCCGCGGCGGCCAACCTCGACCTCGCGGCGCGCGCGCTCGGCGACGAGGGCGTGCTCGTGCTCGCGATCGAGAACCGCATGGGCCTGAAGTACCTCAACGGCGCCGGCGAGGACCACACGGGCCGCCTGTTCGAGGGGATCCAGGGCTACCCGCAGCCGGGCTCGCCCGTCACCTGGAGCCTGCGCGAGCTGCACCGGCTGCTCGGCGACGCGGGCTTCGGCACCGTCGACACGCTCGTGCCCGTACCCGGACTACAAGCTGGCGACGACGATCGTCAACCCCGAGCGCTGCGGCGACGCGGAGCACATCCACAACTGGCTGCTGGCGCCCGCGCCGGACCGCGGAGGCGCGCGGCGGCCGACGAGCTACTCCGAGTCGCTGGCGATCCGCGAGGTCGCGCGCGCCGGCCTGCTCGCCGAGCTCGCCAACTCGCACCTGGTGCTCGCCTACCGCGGGGACGCCGAGGCGTCGCGCGAGCGGCTCGGGATCGACCTGGGCTGGAGCGCGCGCCACTACTCGCTCGACCGCCGGCCCGGCCTGCGCAAGCGCCTGACGCTCGAGCAGGGCGAGGTCGCCTGCGACACGCGCCCGCTCGGCGAGCCCGAGCCCGAGGTCGACGCCGTCCGCGCCGCGCTCGCGGACTACGGGATCTCCTTCGAGGCTGCCGCGGACGCGCACGTCCCCGGCGACCTCGCGATGCTCGAGGTGTTCGAGGCGATCGCCGCCGAGGGCCTCGGCCCCCGCTACTCGGCCCTGCTGCGCGAGCACCGCGCCTGGCTGATCGCGCGCTTCGGCGTCGGCGAGGCCGGGGAGCTGCCGCTCGTCTCCGGCGAGGCGTTCGACGCCACCTGGTGGAACGTCGTGCTCGCGCACGGCACGGGCGAGCGCGTCGTGATCGACCGCGAGTGGCGGCTCTCGCACCCGATCCCCGCCGACTACGTGCTGTGGCGGATGCTGACCGTCTTCTTCACGCACCACGCCGTCCAGCTCGGCCCGGACGTGGCCGGCCGCGACGTCGCCGAGCTGGTGCGGGACGGGCTCGAGCGCGCCGGCGCGACCGTCGGCGGCGCCCAGCTCCAGGCCTTCCAGGAGACCGAGCGCGCGCTGCTGGGAGGCATCCAGGCCGGGCCGCTGCCCGAGGGCCGCTGCGAGCCGCTCGCCCGCTGGGGCGGCCTCACCGACGCCCCGCGGTCGTTCACGGTGCTCGCGTTCGCCGACGAGGTCGCCGATCGCCCCGCGCTGCTCGCGGGCTACGCGCGCCATTTCCGCGCCGGCGACGCGGCGACGCTCGTGCTCTACGCGCCGGGCGCCCCCGACGCCGAGGCGGGCGCGCTCGCCGAGGCCGCGATCGCCGCGGCCGGGATCGGCGAGGACGGGCCGGACATGATGCTGCTGACCGCCGCGGCCGGCGCGGAGTCCGAGGCGGCGATCGCCGCGACCTCCACCGCGCTGCTCTCCGAGCGCAGCGGCGGCGGCCCGTTCGCCCTGCTCCCCCGCTGCGGCGTCGACGACGTGGCCGACCTGCGCCCGTTCGCCGAGGCGGTCTGGGCGGGCTGATGAGCATCGACGCCACCCTCGCCCGCATCGCGGAGCTCCAGTCCGTGCTCGCCCCGCCCGTCCCGGCGACCGGCGGGACGGCCGCGCCGACCGCGTTCGCCTCCCAGCTGCAGGCGGCCTCGCCCGTGGCGACCGCCGCCGCGCTCCCGGGCGCCGGAACGGGCGCCGGTCAGGCGATGCTCAACCTCGTGCGCAACGAGGTCGGCGTGGCCGAGCAGCCGCCCGGCTCCAACGACGGCGCCCGCATCGCCCAGTACCGCCAGGCGACGGCCGGCTCCGGCGTCGGGCCGTGGTGCGCGTACTTCGTCTCCTGGGCCGCCCGCGAGTCCGGCGTGCCGATCGGCGACGCCGGGCAGGGCTTCGGCCGCGTCGACGACGTCTGGTCCTGGGCCGAGCGCTCGGGCAAGGCGATCCCGGCCGCCGGCGCGCAGCCGCAGCCCGGCGACCTGATCGTGTGGGACGAGCACATCGGCATCGTCGAGTCCGTCGGCGCGGACGGCACCGTCAACACGATCGAGGGCAACTCGTCCGACTCGGTCGCCCGGCGCAGCTACGGCGCCGGCGGCGGCGGCGCCATCGGGTACGTCCGGCTCGGCTAGGAGTAGGCTCGGGCCATGCCCGATCCCACCACCGAAGGCATGCGGCTCGACCAGATCGAGCGCGCCAGCCGCGAGAAGCAGCAGGCGGAGGAGGCCGAGGATGCGGCGGCGGAGGAGGCGCACGCCGCCCGCGCGACCAAGGCCGACTATCTGCGCGAGAAGCTCGCGGAGCGCGCGAAGGCCGAGGACGAGGCCGGCATCGGCGACTGAGGCGGCCGTCGCCGGGTAGGTTCCCGGCGATGAGCGAGCACGACGACCGCCAAGACCACGACGCCAAGGCCGACGAGCTCGAGCGCGAGCTCGACGAGATGGAGGAGCGCTCCGAGAAGCTCGGCGACGAGATCGGGGGCGCCGGCGAGGACTGGGAGCGCCGCAAGGCCGACGAGAGCGTGCCTGGCGCCACGGGAGAGCCGGGCGAGGGCGACGAGGACGACGAGGATGGCGCCGCGGACGACGGCGCGGAGCTCGACTTCGGCCGCGCGCTCGCCGAGGACGACGGCGGCGACGCCGACGCCGACGCCGAGAAGGGCTAGCTACGCCCCGAGGCCGTCCGGCCCGCCGGCGATGCCGAGCGGCGGGACCGTGATGCGGTCGGGCTCTGCGGTGATCGTGCCGATCCGCCGCGCACCCGGGTGGTGGCGGGCGAGCAGCTCGACCGCGGCCGCCTCGTCGGCCTCCGGCACGACCACGGCGAAGCCGCAGCCCATGTTGAAGACCTCCCACATCTCGGGCTCCGCGACGTCGCCCAGCTCGCGCACGAGCCCGAACACCGGCGGCGCCGGCAGCGGGTCGGAGATCTCGAAGCCGACGTCCGCGTGCAGGCGCAGCAGGTTGAGCAGCCCGCCGCCCGTGATGTGCGCCAGGCCGCGGACCTCGGCGCCGGAGCCCAGCAGCTCGAGGATCGCGCGCACGTAGATCACCGTCGGCTCGAGCAGCACGTCGGCCACGGAGTCGCCGCCGAGGGCGGGCGGCGCGGCGTCGAGCGCGAGGCCGCCATCGCCGAGCAGCGCGCGGCGGGCCAGCGAGAAGCCGTTGGAGTGCAGGCCGGAGGACGGCAGGCCGATCAGCGCGTCGCCGGGGGCGCAGGCCGCGCCGGTGATCACCCGGTCCAGTGGGACGGTGCCGAAGCAGGCGGCCGTGAGGTCGAACCCGTGCGGCGACGGGTGGCCGCGGATCAGCTCGGGCAGGATCGCGACCTCGCCGCCCGGGATCTCGACCCGCGCGGCCTCGGCGCCCGCCTTCAGCCCGGCGCCGATCGCGGCCATCACCGCCTCGTCGGCGCGCTCGACGGCCAGGTAGTCCAGCACCGCGAACGGCTCGGCGCCGACGCAGATCACGTCGTTGACGTTCATCGCGATGCAGTCGATCCCGACCGTGTCGTAGCGGCCGGTCTGCTCCGCGACGATCAGCTTCGAGCCGACGCCGTCGGTGCCGACGGCGATGCCGAGGTTCGGCGCCACCTCGAGCACGGCCGCGTAGTGGCCGGAGCCCAGGACGGAGCGCGAGGCGCGCCCGATGTCGATCGTCTTGAGGACGCCGACGAGCGCGGCGACGGCGCGGTCGGCCGCGCCCGTGTCGACGCCGGAGGAGGCGTAGGCGGCGGTCATCGCCGCCCATTGTGGCGGACGCCGAGGACGGCGGCCGCGAGCGCCGTGCGGTACGCAGCCCAGACGGCGGCCGGGGGCTCCGCCCGGCGCGCGAGCGAGCGCGCCGCCGCGGTCGAGAGCGCGGCCGCCAGCGTGCCCGCGCCGAGTGCCGCCAGCGCGTCCGCGGACGGCTGCCGGCGCGCGAGCCGCACGCCCTTGAGCACCGTCGCGCCCGCGAGCACGGGCAGAGCGGTCTCCGCCGCCAGCTCGGCGGCCGCGGCGCGCGTGAACCCGCGCGCCCGCGCCGCGGCCCGCACCGCGCCGCTGCGCGAGACTCCCGGCGCCAGCGCGGCGGCCTGCGCCAGCCCGAGCGCGAGCGCGTCGGCGAGGTCCGCCTCCGCGGCCGCGCGCGCCTGCGGGCGCCGGTCCGCCGCGACGAGCGCGACCGAGCCCGCGAGCAGGCCGGCGGCCATCGCCCCCGGAGCCGACAGCCGCCGCTCCACCGGACCCTCGAGCAGGAGCCCGGCGAGCGCCGCGGGCACCGTGGCGACGGCCAGCGGCGCCAGCCGGTCGCGGCCCGGCAGCCCCGCCGCGGCCAGCGCGAGCGCGCTGCCGGCGTGCAGCGCCACGGCGAGCTCCTTGCGGCCGGCCGCGTCGAGCCGCGCGTAGCCGCGCAGGCGGGCGCCGATCAGCTCGACGTGCGCCGTCGAGGAGACGGGCAGCAGCTCCGCCGGCCCCTGCAGGAGGCCGAGCGCGACGGTGTCGGCGAGGCGGGGCTCAGCCCGCGGCCGCACGCTTGTTCCGGCGCGCCCTGACGAGCAGGTAGGCGGCGCCGATCACGATCATGGCCGCGACCGCGTAGTCGACGTAGTGCAGGCTGTCCTTCCAGGACTCCCACTGATCGCCGACCTGCTTGCCGATGAACGTGAGCATGAAGATCCACGGGATGCAGCCGAGCGTGGTCAGCACCGTGAAGCGCCAGAACGGCATCCGCGCCACGCCGGCGGGCAGCGAGATGAAGGTGCGGATGATCGGCAGCATGCGCGTGAAGAAGACCGTGGCCGAGCCGTAGCGCTCGAACCAGCGGTCCGCCCACTGCAGGTGCGACGGCTTGATGTGCAGCTTCGCGCCGTGCTTCTCGAGGATGTCGACGCGCCCGTAGTAGCCGACCGCGTAGGCGATCCAGGAGCCGACGAGGTTCGCCACCGTGCCCGTCGCGACGACGGCGAACATCGAGTACTTGCCCTCGGAGACGTTGAAGCCCGCGAACAGGAAGGTCGTCTCGGACGGGATCGGGATGCAGGCGCTCTCGGCGACCATCAGCAGGAAGATCCCCGGCAGCCCCATCGCGTCGATCACGTCGACGGCGAACTGCACGATCGGATCGGTCAGCGACGCGACGACGAGCACGGCTAGCGAGGGTAGCGGCGGTGCCTGGGATCAGGCGGGGTTGCCCGGCGGCTCGACGCGCGGCAGCGTGAGCGAGGTGATGCGCTGCTTGGCGCGCTCCGAGGGGCGCTTGACCGCGGTCTTGGGCCGCAGCATCTTGAGGATCATGACCGCCTGGTCCACGTTGGCGGCCAGCGCCGGCCGGTGGGCGACCTCCCACGAGCCCAGCCGCGAGGCGACGTCGGCGGGCGAGCCGGCGACGATCATCTCGCCGCGGCGGGCGCGCAGCTCGCGGGCGGCGTTGACCAGCGCGGCGAGCGCCTCGTCGGAGACCTCGGCCACGCCGGAGAGGTCGGCGATCAGCCAGCGCACGCCCGCGGCGAGCGCGCCGTCGATCCGCCGCGCCAGCTCGGGGGTCGTCGTGGCATCGACCGTTCCGCGCACCTCGACCTGGTGCACGACGTCGTCGAGCCGATGCTCACGGATCGAGATCGCGCCCGGCGACACGATGGCACGAAGGGATTGCGAGGTGAACACGCCGATTGGAAGGGTACGCACGCTCCGGGCGGAGCGTCAATCCGTGGTGTACCCCATGCAGGCCGAAGACCCACCCGCGAGTCGCGCGGGCGGGTCTTCAGAGCTCGGATCGGTGCGGGTCTACGGCAGCAGCGGGCCCGTGAAGGCCTCGGTGCCGTTGGCGAGCGTGACGCCGGCGCCGTTGGCGTTCGCGTAGGCCAGCTCGCGCGACAGGTCGCCGACGCCGTTGGCGCCGACCTTGGGCGCGATCTGCAGCGTGCTCAGGACGCCGAAGGCCTTGCCGTCGCGGTTGATGAACGCGCTGCCGGAGTCACCCGGGATGCCGGGGGTGACCGTGTAGACCTCGTGGCTCCAGCCGTTGCCGGTCTGGCCCAGCGACAGGCCCTCCTTCGGGCTGAGCTGGGTGATGCCCAGGCGCAGCGAGGAGTTGCCGTAGGAGAGCACCTTCTCGCCCTGGGCGACGGTGTCGGTGATGCCGGTCGGGCCGCCCCAGAACGGGATCGACGGGTTGACCTTGCCGTAGTCGGCCGGGTCGAGCTTCACGAGCGCGAAGTCGTTGTAGGCGCAGGTGTCGGGGTTAGACTCGCCGTTGGCCTGCATGGCCAGCCAGGAGTTGTAGACCATGGTGCCCGGTCGGCTGGCGCCCTCGACCTCGACGGGCGTGCCGAGCGGCTGGGAGCCGGAGTCGCAGCCGTCGGTCTCGGTGCTGCCGCCGGTGCCGGAGCAGTGCGCGGCCTGGCCGAGGTACACGTTGTTCGCACCGTCGAAGAAGACGAAGTTCGAGGTGCACTGACCACCCTCGGTGACCGTCTGGACGCCGGGGTGGATCGCGGCGGAGTCGGCGGGCGCCCAGGTGGGCTCCGCGGCGGCCGGGGCCGCGATGGCGAGCGTCGCCACGATCGTGGCGACGATGACGTGGGGCATCTTCATGACGGCTGCAACGACATCGCGCGCGGGAACTTGCGGAAAGTGCTCCCTCTAGGCTGGTCGGATGGCCGTCCCGCTGTTCGACACGAAGACGCCGCTCGCGCCGCTGCGCGCCGAGATCGACGCGAAGATCGCCGAGGTCGTGGACCGCGGCACGTTCATCCTCGGCCCCGAGGTCGCCGCCTTCGAGCGCGAGTTCGCCGCCTACCTCGGCGCGCGCCACGCCGCCGGCGTGGCCAACGGGACGGACGCGCTCGTGCTGGCGCTGCGCGCGCTCGGCGTCGGGCCCGGCGACGAGGTCGTCGTGCCCTCCTTCACCTTCTACGCGTCGGCCGAGGCGATCCCGCACACGGGCGCGCGCCCGGTCTTCTGCGACGTCGACCCCGACACGTGCTGCGTGACCGCCGAGACCGTGCGCGCCGCGCTGACGCCGCGCACGAAGGCCGTGATCGCCGTCCACCTGTTCGGCAACGTCGCGCCGATCGCGGAGATCGAGGCGCTCGGCGTGCCCGTCGTCGAGGACGCGGCGCAGGCCGCGGGCTCGCTCGCCCCCGAGGGCCGGCCGGGCGCGCTCGGCACGATCGCGACGTTCTCGTTCTTCCCGTCGAAGAACCTCGGCGCGTTCGGCGACGGCGGCGCCGTCGTCACGGACGACCCCGAGCTGGACGCGACGATCCGGCTGCTGCGCTTCCACGGCTCCAAGGACAAGGGCACCTTCGAGCTCGTCGGGCACAACTCGCGCCTGGACGAGCTGCAGGCCGCGATCCTGCGGGTCGAGCTCCCGCACCTCGACGCCTGGTGCGACGGGCGCCGCGCCGGCGCCGCGGCCTACGAGCGGGCCGGACTCGGCGAGCTGGTGGAGCTGCCGCGGCCGGCGCCTGGCAGCGACCCGGCGTGGCACCTGTACGTGGTCCGCGACGAGTCGGTCGACGGCCTGGCGGGCGCGCTGAAGGAGGCCGGGATCGGCCACAAGGTCTACTACCGGGTGCCCGCGCACCGCCAGCCCGCGATGGCGGAGTGGGGCGCGGGGGTCGAGCTGCCCGTCACGGAGGAGCTCGCGCGCACGCACCTCGCCATCCCGATGAGCCCGGTTCTGTCGGACGGCCAGGCCGCCGAGGTGGTCGCCGCGGTCCGGGCTGCTCGCCTCCAGCACCAATAGACTGCTCGGGATGCGCCGCAGGACCCGCCTTGCGGCCCTCCCCGTCCACCGGCACGCGCTGCCCCAGATCGCGGTGGACGCCGGGCTGGCCGCGCTGGCCTACTACCTCGCTTACCGGCTCCGCTTCGACGGTGGGATCCCGAGCGACTACCAGGAGCTGTTCGACAACACGATCTCGTTCGTGGTCATCGGCAGCGTGGCCATCTTCGCGGGCTTCGGGCTCTACCGGCACTGGATGCGCTACTCGTCCCAGCGCGAGTACCTGCGGATCGTGCAGGCGGTCGTCGCGGCCGTGCTCGCGCTCGTCGCCTACGTCGCCGTCGTCAAGCCGAAGGAGATCTTCGTCGGCTACCCGCGCGGGTTCGTGCCCGTCCCGCTGCCGGCCAGCGTGCCGATCATCTACGGGCTGCTGCTGCTCGTGTTCCTCGGCGCGGTCCGCTACGCGGTGCACATGTACTTCGAGCGCCCGCTCGGCGGCTACCGCGCCCGTCGCGGCGCGCGCTCGGTCCTGATCGTCGGCGCCGGCGACGGCGGCCGCCTGCTGCTGCGCGAGATCCTGCGCAACCCGGACCTCGGGATGCGCCCGGTCGGCTTCGTCGACGACGACCCGCGCAAGCAGGGCGTGCGCGTGGACCGCGGCCTGGACGTGCTCGGCACCACCGAGGACCTGCCGTGGGTGCTCGAGGACGTCGAGCCCGACGAGGTCCTGATCGCGATCCCGTCCGCGCCGGGCACGCTGCGCGCCCGCGTCGTGCGCGCGTGTCGCGAGCGCGGGGTGCGCGTGCGCACGATGCCGACGGTGTTCGAGCTGCTGCAGACCGGCGGCGGCCGCTACATCCGCCAGGTCCGCGAGGTGCGGGTGGAGGACGTGCTCGGCCGCGAGCCCGTGCGGATGGACGTGCAGGCGGCCGGCGGCTACCTGACCGGCCGCTGCGTGCTGGTCACGGGCGCGGGCGGCTCGATCGGCGCCGAGCTGTCGCGCCAGATCGCCCGCGTCGGCCCGAGCCGGCTCGTCCTGCTCGACCACGCCGAGGACAACCTGTTCGAGATCACCCGCGAGCTGGTCGAGGACCGGCACGCGCTCAACACCGTCGCGGTGCTCGCCGACTGCAAGGAGGAGGAGCGCATGCGGGAGGTGTTCCGCGAGCACCGCCCGACCGTCGTCTTCCACGCGGCCGCCTACAAGCACGTCGGGCTGATGGAGGAGAACCCCGTCGAGGCCGTGCGCAACAACGCGATCGCCACGCGCGTGATGGCGCGGGTGGCCGGCGACACCGGCACGAGGATCTTCGTCCAGGTCTCCACGGACAAGGCCGTCGACCCCGCGACCGTGATGGGCGCCTCGAAGGCGCTGGCGGAGTGGGCCGCCGAGGCCGCGAACGCGCGCTACCCCGACACGGCGTACACATCGGTGCGCTTCGGCAACGTGCTCAACTCGTCGGGCTCCGTGGTGCCGATCTTCCGCCGCCAGATCGAGTCGGGCGGGCCCGTGACGGTCACCGACCCGGACATGACCCGCTTCTTCATGACGATCCCGGAGGCGGTGCAGCTCGTGATCCGCGCCGGCTCGCTCGCGCAGGGCGGCGAGGTGTTCGTGCTCGAGATGGGCGAGCCCGTCCGGATCATGGACCTGGCGCACGACATGATCCGCTTCTCCGGCCTCGAGCCCGGGCGCGACATCGCGATCGACATCGTCGGCCGCCGCCCCGGCGAGAAGCTCCACGAGGACCTGTTCAACGCCTACGAGCACCCCGAGCCGACCCCGGCCCAGAAGATCCTGCGCGCGCGCAGGCCGGCGGTGGATCCCGCGTGGGTGGAGGCGAGCTTCGACCGCATCGGGCTGCTGGTGCTCGAGGGCGACGCGGCGGGCCTCGCCGCCGCGGTCTCCGAGCTGGCGACGGGCCGCGTGGCGACCGTCGAGCCCGAGCCGGCCTCCGTCCAGGCAGCCGCGCTGGACCACGACGACGGCCTCGAGCTGCCCGGCAGCCGGGCGGCCTCGTAGACTCCACAAGCCGTCCATGGTCCACGTCTTCGCGTTCTCGCTCCAGGACCAGGTCGAGAAGTACGGCGCTTACATCGGCATCGCGGCGTTCTTCGGCCTGGCCGTGCTCACCATCCTCTACTTCGCCCAGGCCAAGGAGCTGCGCCGCCTGCGCGATTGGGCGGGTCGCGCGCCCGAGCGCGCGCAGGAGATCGAGGCGCGCGCCGTGGCGCAGGCCGAGGCCGCACGCCGCGGGCAGGTCCTGCCGAAGCGCACGCCGCCACCCGCTCCGGCACAGCCCGCGCCGGCCGCCACCGCGGCGGGTGCCGCGGCGACGGCCCAGGCCGCGGCCGCGTCCGGCGAGCAGGCCACCCAGGTCGTCGAGCCCGGCGAGGCGGCCGTGCAGGGCGGCAACGGCACCGCGGCCGCGGCCGCGGCGGCGCCCGAGGGCGAGAAGCCGGCCGAGGCCGCGAACGGCAACGGCGGCGCCAAGGACGCCGGGGCGACGGCGAAGCCCGCAGACACAGACGGCGGCGAGGCCGGTCCAGAGGCGGAGCCGGACGGCGAGAGCAAGGCCGAGCCCGACGGCGAGGCCGCGAAGCCGGCAGCGGCGACCGGTGCTGCCGGAGCTGCTGCCGCTGCCGCTGCTGCGGCCAAGCCCGGCGACGGGGACGCCGCGCCGGAGAAGGGCGAGGCCGCGACGCCGGAGGCCGCGGCGCAGCCCGAGCCGTCCGCCAAGCCCGAAGAGGGCGCGAAGCCGGACGCCGCGCCGGAGCCCGCAGCGTCGCAGAGGCCCGAGCCCGCCGCGGAGGACGAGCACGACGAGGAGTCGGCGGAGATCCCCGTCGCGCCCGTGCCGCGCGCGACCCCGTTGCCGCGCCGTGCGCCTGCGCCGGCCGCTCCGCTGCGCCAGCCCAACCGCTCCGCCACGCTGCCTCCGCGCCGGCCCGCGCCCGCCGCGCGCGCGAGCGACGGCCAAGGGCCGCTCGGGCGGCGGGGGCTCGCTCCTGGCTCGTCCCGACGCTGGTCGGCGCCGGCGCGCTCGTGCTCGTGGTCGCCGCCCTGTTCGCGACGGGCGTCATCGGCGGCGGCGACGACGCCCCGTCCACGCCCAATACGACCAGCAACGCGACGCCCGGCGGCACGGCCGAGCCGTCCGGCGGCGCGCAGCTGGAGCCCGCCTCGACGAAGGTCGCCGTGCTCAACGGCACCACGATCCCGGGCCTCGCCTCGCGCGAGAAGGACACGCTGACCGACGCGGGCTACGCCGAGATCGACACGGGCAACAACACGGACCAGCAGCGGGCGGAGTCGGCAGTGCTCTACGGCACGCGCTCCGGCGCGCGCCAGCAGGCCCGCAACGTCGCCGAGCGGCTGAACATCACGAACGTGGAGCGCCTCGACGCGGACACCCGCGACCTCAGCGAGGGCGCCGACGTCGTCGTGATCCTCGGCCAGGACAAGGCCCCGTAGGAGAAGTGGCGCCACCCTCCCGACCCGCCCCGGCCGCCCCGCCCGGGCGCTCGTGACCACACTCGCCCGCGTCGTCTTCCTCGCCCTCGTGGCGGCGACCTTCGGCGCCTTCTTCGTCGCCCAGCGGCTCAAGGGCGCGCCGCCCGTCGTACAGCTGAAGGGCCAGCGCTGGCTCTCGCCCAACGGCGACGGCCGCCGCGACCGCGCCGAGCTCGAGCTGCGCGTGCGCGAGTCCGACGTGCTGACCGCCGACCTGATCGACGAGGCCGGCACCCCGGTGCGACGGCTGCTCACGGAGCGGCCGATCCGCCCCTCGGGCCCGGTCCGCGTCACCTGGGACGGCCGCACGGACGACGGCACGATCGCGCCCGACGGCGTCTACCGCGATCCGCGGGACCCTGCTCGAGCAGGGGCGCTCGGTCGTCAATCCGCGGCTGATCACGCTCGACACGACGCCGCCGAACCCGCGCGTGGTGCGCATCCGGCCGGGCCAGGTCGTCGGGCCGCAGGCGCCGGAGATGCGGATCCTCGTGGCCGGCGTCTCGCCCCGCAGCCGCACGCGCTTCCGCGTGATCCGCACCGACACGCCGAAGCCGCAGCTCGTCGCCAAGGGCAGCCGCGAGCCCGGCCTCAAGCGCTGGCTCTGGAACGGGATGTCGGGCGGGAAGCCGGTGCCCGCCGGCGTCTACGTCGTCCAGGTACGGGTGCGCGACCGCGCGGGCAACGTCGGCAGCAACCCCGCGCGCGTGCCGTTCGACCCGGGCGACTCGCCCGGCCCCGCCGGCATCACCGTGCGCTCGCTCGCCGCCCAGCCGCCGCTGCGGCCCGTGACCGCGGGCGAGAAGGCAGACTTCTTCGTCGACTCGCGCGCGCGGCCCTATCGCTGGGCGATCCGCGGGTCGGCGGCAAGCGGCCGGTCCGGCGGGGGAAGGTGGCCGCGGGCGCGAAGGGGCCGCTGAAGCTGCGCGCCCCGCGCGGCAAGAGCGGGCTCTACCTCGTCGAGCTCCAGTCCGGCCGCGATCGCACCGAGGTGCCGTTCCTGGTGCAGGCGCGCGAGCGCTCGACGATGCTCGTCGTCGTGCCCGCGATCACCTGGCTCGGCACGGACCCGGTCGACGACCCGCCGCTGCGCGACGGCATGCCCGACACGCTCGACCGCGCGGGCGGCGGCCGCGTGCGCTGGCCGCGCGTGTTCGCGAGCGAGGACGGCCGGCCCGCCGGGCTCTCCGGCCAGGTCGCGCCGCTGCTGCGCTACCTCGACCGCAACCGCATCCGCTACGACCTCACGAGCGACCTCGACCTCACGCTGTCGGACTCGCCGCGCGCGAGCGATCGCAAGGCGGTGCTGCTGGCCGGCAGCATGCGCTGGGTGCCGCGCACGCTGACGCGCCGCCTGCGCCGCTACGTGCAGGAGGGCGGGCACCTCGCGACCTTCGGACCCGAGACGCTGCGCAGCGGCGTCACGCTGCGGGCCGACGACGCCGAGACGGCCGGCGAGCTGCTGCGGCCGTCGCAGCCGAGCGCCGAGGACCCGTTCGGCGCCCGGCTCGAACCTGTGCGGCGCGCGGACGCCGCGCAGCCGCTCGCCCAGCTCGGCGGCGATCCGGCCTACGGGCTGTTCGAGGGCACGGGCGGCACGCTCGAGGGCTTCAGCGCGTTCGAGGAGTCCGCTCCGCCGGCCGAGGACGGCAAGGCGAAGCTGCTCGGCGCCATGGGGGTCGCTCCGCCCGAGCCGGACCCGGAGGCCCCGGCCGACGAGGCCCCGCCCGAGGCGCGCTACGCCCTCACGGCGTCGCGGATCGGCGAGAAGGGGCTCGTGATCCGCGTCGGCCTGCCGCAGTGGGCGCAGCGGCTGCGGGAGCCGCAGGTCGCCCAGGTCACGCGCAACATCATCGACCTGCTGCGCGGCCAGGAGCCGAAGATCCGCACGCTGCGCTAGACGTCCGCGCGCTCGGAGCCGAGCCGGCCGCTGTCGACGCCGAGCCGCTCCATCCGCTCCCACAGGGGCCGGTTGCGCTCGCGCGCGGGCCCGTCGGGCTCGGCGCCGAAGCGCACGGCGGCCCGCGCGGACGCCGCCTCGTGCAGGTCGCCGCCCTCGGCCCCGCCGTACCAGAGCTCCGCCTCGGGATGCTCGGCCAGCAGCGCGCGGGCGAGCGGGTACTGGGCGGCGGCGAAGACGACGATCGCACGCGGCCGGCCGGGGAGCGCCATCCGGCGCGCCTGGGCGGCGGCGATCCGCTCGCGCACGAGCGAGGGGAGTCGCGAGGTCGCGCCGTAGCCGATCGCGGCCGGCTCGACGGCGACGGCGCCCGGGGCGGCGAGCAGGTCCTCGGCGCGCTCGCGGACCGCGGCGGCCTCCAGCTTGGCCGGCAGCAGCAGGACGAGCAGCTCGCGGTCCGGGACGTCGGCCTGCCGGCGCCGCCGCCTCGGCGCCGTCACAGGCGCCGCCCGCCGCGGTTGTACTCCGCCGTGCCCTCGGCCAGCCCATCCCCGCGGCCGGGGAGCAGCGTCGCGCCGGCGTGGCGCGCGTAGAGGCGCGCCTCGTGGCCCGGCAGCACGAGCGCGGCGAGCGCCCGCATCCCGTAGGTGAACGCCGTCAGCCAGCGCACTGTGCGCGCGGCCGCCGGGCCGTGGTGCTTGCGCATGTAGCGGTCGCGGTTGCGCGAGAGCTCGACGATCCGCTTGCGCTGGTCGTAGGCGGGCGGCTCGTGGCCGACGGCGCGCGCCGACGGGACGTAGAGGATGTCCCAGCCCGCGTCGCTGCAGCCGCTTGCAGAAGTCGACCTCGTCGGAGAAGACGAAGAACGCGGGGTCGAGGTAGCCGACGGCCTCGGCCGCGTCGCGGCGCACCAGCAGCGCGGCGGACTGCACCCAGTCGACGCGCCGCGTGTCGCTGCCGCGGCTCTGCACGACGAAGCGCCGGTGCAGGTACAGGGCGGTCAGGAACGCGGTCAGCGGGCCGGGGAAGCGCCACGCCGACGGCTCCTGGCGGCCCTCGTGGGTGACGAGCGTGGCGCCGGCGATCGCGGCCTCCGGCTCGGCGGCGAGCGCCTGGTGCAGCGCCATCGTCGCGCCCGGCTCGAGCTCGGCGTCGTCGTTGAGCAGCAGCACGTAGCGCCCGCGGGCGCGTCGCAGCAGCGTCGAGTCGTTCTCGCCCTTGCCGCGCCGCTGCTCGAGCGCGACCACCTCGGTCGTCGCGCCGTGCGCGCGGGCGGTGCCCGCCGAGCCGTCGCGCGAGGCGTTGTCGAGCACGATCACCTCGGTCTCGAACGGCACGGCCGCCCGCTCGCGCGCGATCGAGTCCAGGCAGTAGCGGAGGAGCTGCCGCTGTTCCGTGTTGACCACGCAGTAGGAGAGCTCGACAGCCACGCCCGTCTCAGCTACCCGTCGTCGGCCTGGTCACGCCTCCCACAAATAGACGATGAGCGCGGGAGGTCCTGGGTCGTCATCGCGCGGCAGCGTACGCAGCTCGCCCGTGTCGGCGAACCCGGCGCGCAGCGCCACGGCGCGCGACGGCGCGTTGTCGCGATGGACCAGGATCTCGATCGTTCGGAGGCGAAGCGACTCCGCGGCCCAGTCGCGCAGCAGGGCGACCGAGCGCGTGGCCACGCCGCGCCCGCGGGCGCCCGCGGCGACCCAGTATCCGATCTCCCCGTAGGCCGGCCGGCTCGTCAGCTCGAGCAGGCTGAACGAGCCGGCGAGGCGGCCGTCGCCGTCCTCGGCGAGCAGGGTGAGCACCTCGCCGGCCCGCGCCTGTGCCGCGCACCGCGCCAGCCACGACTCGGCGTGCTCACGCCGGTACGGCGAGGGAACCCGCACCCAGCGGTGGATCGCGGCGTCCTGGCAGGCGGCGGTCACGGCGTCCGCGTCGTCCGGACGCGGGGGCCGCAGGGTGAGATCGCCGTCGCGCAGGGTCGGTGGCTCGATGGCCGGCACGAACGGCAGTCTCGCGCGCGGTCACGGCGTGTGCTGGGGCTCCGCGGCGCGTTCCGCGGGTGGGTTCGAGTCCGGTCGTGTCAGCATGCGCCGGCGGATGGCACGTGCGCTGTTGTGGATCTCCGCCGCCCTGATCGCCTGGACCCAGGTCGGCTACGCCGTGCTGCTCGCGCTGCTGCGCGCGCCCGGCGCGGACGGCACCGCTCCGGCGCCCGGCGCGAGTGCGGCGCCCGGCGCGGCTCCCGAGCGCGCCGCGCCCGGCGGGGCGCTCCCGCGCGTCTCGCTGATCGTGGCCGCGTACCGCGAGCAGGAGGTGATCGAGGCGAAGGTCGCCAACGCGCTCGCGCTCGACTGGCCTCGCGAGGCGCTCGAGCTGATCGTGGCGGTCGACGGCGGGGCGGACCCCGGCGCAGACGACACGGCCGCCCGCGCGCGGGCCGCCGGCGCCGACGTCGTGCTCGAGCTCCCGCGCGGCGGCAAGATCCGCGCCCAGGACGCGGCGGTGCGCGCCGCCTCGGGCGAGCTGCTGGCCTTCGGCGACGCCAACGCGCTGTGGGAGCCGGGCGCGCTGCGCGCGCTCGTCGCGGCGTTCGACGATCCCGGGCGTCGGCTACGCGTGCGGCCGCGTGGCCTTCGTCAACGAGGGCGGCACGAACCAGGAGGGCCTCTACTGGCGCTACGAGATGTGGATGCGCGGTCGCGAGTCCGCGCTGGCCTCCGTGACGGCCGGCAACGGCGCCATCTACGCCGTGCGGCCCGAGGCGTACATCGAGGTCGACCCGGTGATGGGCCACGACCTCTCGTTCCCGTTCAACATGGTCAAGCGCGGCTGGCGGGCGGTCGACGTCCCCGGCGCGCGGGCGACGGAGAAGATGGTCCCCTCGATCGAGGGCGAGTGGGCGCGCAAGCGGCGGATGATGTCCCATGCGTGGCCGATCGTCCTGCGCGGCGGGCTGCTGGACCCGCGCGGGTACCCGCCGCTGTACGCGCTGATGGTGCTGTCGCACCGCGTGCTGCGCTACGCGACCCCGCTACTGCACGTCGTGGCCGCGCTCGCGACGCTGGCGCTGATCGCGCGCGGCGGCGCGCGGGCCGCCGCGCTCGCCCAGGCCGCGCTGCTCGCCGGGGCCGCCGCGGGAGGCCGCGTGCGCTCGCGGCCGCTGCTGCTGGCGCGCTACTACGTGCTCACGACCGCGTCGCTCGCCGCAGGGCTCTACGACCACCTGCGCCACGGCACCGACGCGGGCTGGGACGCGCCTGAGGGCACCCGGTGAACCCATACCTCGCCTCGCGCCGCAAGCGCGCGCTCGACATCGCCGGCGCCGCGCTCGGGCTGGCGCTCGCCGCGCCGCTGCTGGCGCTCGCGGCGCTCGCCATCCGGCTCGAGGGCGGGGGCCACTTCATCTACCGCCAGCGCCGCGTCGGACGCGACGGCGTGCCCTTCGACCTCTACAAGCTGCGCACCATGATCACGGGCGCCGAGACCATGGGCGCCGGCCTGATCGTCGACGCGGGCGACGACCGGATCACGAAGGTCGGCGCGCTGCTGCGCCGCACCTCGCTCGACGAGCTGCCGAACCTCATCAACGTCCTGCGCGGCGAGATGTCGCTCGTCGGGCCGCGCCCGACCGTGCAGGTCCAGGTCGATCGCTACACGGACCACCAGCGCCGCCGGCTCGACGCGCTCCCGGGGATCACGGGCTGGGCCCAGGTCAACGGCCGCGCCTCCCTGCCGTGGCACGAGCGGATCGACCTCGACCTCGCCTACCTCCAGCGCGCCTCGCTGCGCCACGACCTCTTCATCCTCGCCGCCAGCGTCCGCATGGTCGCGACGGGTCACGGGCTGTACCGCGGCGAGACCGGCGGGTGGCGCGAGCCGCCGGCGGCCTGACCCCGGCGCCGGCGAACGTCAACTGCTGCTGGGTAGGGGTGTGAGGGTGCCGCCCGCAACGCCTGCTCCCGACGCGAACCTGCAGTTGTTCAGGCTGAGCCTGAACAACTGCAGACTCGGCGCGGATCGCGGCAGAATCGGGGCGGTTCGGACGCTCCTCCCACCTTCCCCACCCAGAGCTGTTGACGTTCGCCGGCGCAACGCCCCCGAAATGGTGTGGCCAACCGCACTGTACCGATTCAGTCCGGCGGCTACTGTACCGATCAAGTTGATCGATTCAGAAAGGTTCTCACCACCATGTTTTTCTTCTCCATCGCCGCCGCCGACTCCCGCCGCATGACCCGCTCGCTGGCGCTGTCGGCGCGACCCAAGGCCCCCACCGTCCGATAAGACCCACCACCCCGTGGCGCGCAAGGTGACCCTCCAGACCATCGCCGAGCAGCTCGGCGTCTCGCGCACCACGGTCTCGAACGCGTACAACCGGCCGGACCAGCTCGCGCCCGAGCTGCGCGAGCGGGTCCTGGCCACGGCGGCCGAGCTCGGCTACACCGGGCCGGACCCGGCCGCCCGGCGCCTGCGCTCCGGCGGGCGCGAGGCGATCGGCCTGCTGTTCACCGAGTCGCTCGCCTACGCCTTCAGCGACCCCGGCGCGGTGCTGTTCCTGCAGGGCTTCGCCCGCGCCGTCGAGGAGGCCGGGCTCGCGATGCTCATCCTCCCGGGCTTCGCCGGACGCCCGGCCGCGGCCGACGGCGATCGCCAGGCGGCCGTCCGCGAGGCCGTCGTGAGCGGCTTCTGCGCCTACTCGCTCCCCGTCGACGACCCCGACCTCGCGGCCGCGGTCGAGCGGCGCCTGCCGCTCGTGGTGGTCGACGAGCCGCGCTCGGGGGCGCACACCTACGTCGGGATCGACGATCGGGCCGGCGCGCGCCTGGCCGCCGCGCACCTCACCGCGCTCGGCCACCGCAGCATCGGCATCGTCTCCTTCCGCACCACCGACGACCGCTACAGCGGCCCGCTGACCCCCGAGCGCGAGGCCGCCTCCACGTACCCGGTGGTCGTCGCGCGGCTGGCCGGCTGGCGCGACGGGCTCGAGGCCGCCGGGATCCCGTGGGACGAGGTCGTCAAGGAGGAGCGCGTGCTCAACGCCCGCGACGAGGGCGAGGCGGGCCTGCGCGAGCTGCTCGCCCGCGACCCGCGGATCACCGCGGTGCTGTGCGCGACCGACCAGATCGCGCTCGGCGCGATGGCGGCCGCGGCCGAGGCCGGCCGCGCGGACCTCTCGATCGTCGGCTTCGACGACATCCCGGCCGCGGCGGCGCGCGATCTGACGACGGTGCGCCAGCCCCTGCTGGAGAAGGGCCTGACCGCGGGGCGGCTGCTCGTCGACCCGCCGGAGGACTCCGGGCCGAGGGAGATCGTGCTGCCGGTCGAGCTCGTGCCGCGCGGGTCCACCCGCCCGGCGTGAGGGCCTAGGGGACGGCCTCGGGGCCCTTGTCGATGTAGGCCGTGCGGAAGGTCCGCAGCGCGTCCCACGTGGTGTCGTCCAGCTTGGGGCAGGTCACCGAGTGGCCCCAGGCGGTCGCGGCCACGGCCGCGTCCATCCCGGTCGTGTTCTCGAACAGCAGCATGTGGTAGCCGTCCGTCTCGCCGAGGAAGCCCTCGAGCTTGGAGACGTCCTCGGCCGAGGTGCCTTCCTTGTACTGCACGTCGATCCGGCCGTGCTCGAGCGTGTGGACGAGCATGCCGAGCTTCGGCGTGTCGCCCGCGTTGTAGATCCCGTCCTCGTACCAGTCCGGGTTGTGGTTGCCCGAGGTCGGCGGGTTCGTCTTGTAGTCGGAGGCCTTGAACTCCTTGTCCTCGTGCGTGGAGCCCTCGATCTCCGGGTTGGACAGCTCGCAGCCCGCGGCCTTCGCGGCGGCCTTGAGGTCGCCCGACTTCTGCTCGGGCAGCTTGACGTCCGAGGCCACCTCGCTCGGGTCGGACGGGTTGCCGGGCCCGCCGCCGTCGTCCCCGCCGAGCACGCCGAGCGCGAGCACCGCGACGATGCCGCCCACGGCGGCGAGGGCGAGCAGCCCGCCGAAGACGAACTGGAGGCGCTTGCGGCGCGCGGCCGCCTTGCGATCGGCCTCCTCGCGCGCCAGGCGCTCCTGGCGCCGCTTCTCCTTTTCCTCCTGCCGGTGGGCCACGAGCGGGGCAGGGTAGCAACGGACCGTACCCCCACCGGGTATAATCCACAGACCATGCACGCAGACTCACGCGCTCTTCACAATCGCCTGCGCCGGATCGAGGGCCAGGTCCGCGGCCTGCAGCGGATGGTGGACGAGGACGCCTACTGCGTCGACATCCTCACCCAGGTGGCCGCCGTCCAGACGGCGCTCGAGCAGGTCGCGGTCAACGTCCTGGACGGGCACGTGCGCCACTGCGTGGCCGACGCCGTGGCAGGCGCCGACGAGGGCGCCGCGGACGCGAAGCTCGACGAGCTGATGACGGCCGTCCGCCGCTTCGCGAAGGTCCGCTAGCCGGAGGCGCGGCGACCGCGCGCGGGCCGGCGGGCCGGCTTGGGGCGCCAGCAGTCGTCGATGAACTCGGCGATCTCGCCAGTCAGCCGCTCGGGCGCGAGCCGCAGCTCGAGGATCGAGCTCGCTTGCAGCAGCCGCCCGTTCGGCAGCTCCTCCGCGAGCATCCCGGCATCCGAGAAGGGATGGACGATGTCGAACTGGTGGCCGATCACCAGCGCCGGCGTCTCGAACGTGCGCCGCTCGGTGCGGTGCGGGGCGGTGCGCCCGAAGAACAGGCCCTGCAGGACCGCCGCGCTCGGCTCGGGCCGCTGGCGGACGGTGTCGAGCACGTAGTCGAGCGGATCGGGGAGCGGCGGGACCCGCCGCGTGACCGCCGACAGCAGCCGCATCGCCGGCGCGCCGACCGTCAGCGCGAGCATCAGCGGCGTGAAGGCCAGCGCGCAGCCCAGCAGCGCGTGGTCGAGCACGGGCATCTCGATCACCATCCCGCGCAGGCGCTCCGGCGCCAGCGAGGCGGCCTCGAGCGCCGTGTTGGCGCCGAGCGACGTGCCCAGCACCACCGCCTCGTCGACCTCGAGGTGGTCCAGCAGCGCGATCACCTCGGCGCCGAACGTGGTCATCGAGTAGCGCCACATGTCCGGCGGGCGATCGGAGCGGCCGTGGCCGAGCAGGTCGATCGTGATCGCCCGGTTGCCGCGGTCGGCGAGCGCCTGCGCGAGCTCCGCGTGCATGCGCTGGCTCAGCAGCAGGCCGTGCACGAGCACGATCACGCGCGGGCCCTCGCCGTAGGTCGTGTAGGCGATCCGGTGGCCGCCCAGGGTGAAGGTGCTCTCGACGGGTTGGGGCATCGCGGCGAGTGTACGGTCGCGGGCGGCCCCATACTCCCGGTTCGATGAGCGTCAGCTATCGGGCGATGAAGGAGGCGGACCTGCGCCCCGCGTTCGACCTGCAGATGAGGTCGTTCGTCGACCTGGACCGCCGCCGCGGCGTGAACGACGTGCCGCCGCCGCCGGACCCCGCGATCGCGCTGGTGCGGTTCCGCCGGCTGCTGGAGACCGACCCGGGCGGCGCCTGGGTGGCCGAGCGCGACGGCGCGCTCGCCGGTGTCGCGATCGCCCTGCTGCGCGAGGGTCTCTGGGGCCTGTCGCTGCTCGTCGTCGATCCGGCGGCGCAGGGGGAGGGCGTGGGCCGCGAGCTGCTGGCGAGGGCCTGGGCCTACGGCGAGGGCGCGCGCGGGCACGTGATCCTGTCCTCCTCGGATCCCCGGGCGATCCGCGCCTACGCCCGCCTCGGGCTCGAGCTCCACCCGGCGATCGCGGCGAAGGGCGCGCCCCGGGTGAGCGCGCCGGGCGGACGGCGTCCGCCCGGGCGGACCGGACGACCTGGCGCTCACGGAGGCGGTCGACCGCGAGGTGCGCGGCGCGGCGCACGGGGGCGACGTGCTCGCCATGCTCGCCGGCGGCCACGAGCTGCTCGTGGCGCCCGGACGGGGCTACGCGATGCGGCGCGGCGGCGAGCTGCGGCTGCTCGCGGCGCGCGACGACGCCACGGCCCGCGAGCTCCTGCGCGCGGTGCTCGCCCGGATCGCGGACCGAGGCGGGCGAGCGGACGTGCAGTTCGTCACCGCACGCCAGCAATGGGCGATCGACGTCTGCGTCGAGGCGCGGCTCGAGCTCGAGCCGGACTGCGGCTGCGTGTTCACCGGCGGCGACGTCGGGCCGTTTGCACCGTACCTCCCCAGCGGGGCGTACCTGTAGCGTTGACACGTCGTCACCTGAGGAGGAACGAAGAACACATGGCCAAGCATCCGCGCTCGCTGAGCGGCAAGACCGTCGTCGTCACCGGCGGCGCCCGCGGCATCGGGCGAGCGATAACGGAGGCTCTGATCGCCAAGGGCGCCCGCGTCGCGATCGGCGACGTCGACCGCGAGGCGGCGGAGCGCACCGCGGCCGAGCTCGGCGACGCGGTCGTCGGGCTCCCGCTGGACGTCACCGACCTGACCGGCTTCACCGCCTTCCTCGACGACGTCGAGCGCCGCCTCGGCCCGCTCGACATCCTCGTCAACAACGCGGGGATCATGCCGATCACGCCGCTCGAGGACGAGTCGCACGCCAGCATCACCCGCCAGCTGGAGATCAACCTGCGCGCCGTCATCCACGGCACCCAGGAGGCCATGCGCCGGATGCGCCCGCGCGGCACCGGCCACATCGTCAACATCGCCTCGCTGGCCGGCAAGGCCGGCTATCCCAACCTCGCGACCTACGCGGCCACCAAGCACGCCGTCGTCGGCCTGTCCGAGGCCGTCCGCTTCGAGCTCAAGGGCTCGGGCGTCGAGGTCTCGTGCGTGATGCCCGGGATCGTCAACACGGAGCTCTCCAGCGGCATGCAGGAGGCGCGCGGCGTCAAGAACCTCACGCCGCAGGAGGTCGCCGGCGAGGTCGTCGGGGCGCTCGAGATCCCGCGCTTCGACGTCTACGTCCCGCGCTCGACCGGCCCGCTGCTGAAGGTCGCCGGGATCCTGCCGCGGCGGGCGCGCGAGGCGCTCGCGCACGTGATGAAGGCCGACGAGGTCGCCGTCGCGGTCGACAGCTCCCAGCGCGCCGCCTACGAGTCGCGCGTCGCCGCGAGCGGCCCGACCGCCGACAAGGTGGCCGAGGTCCAGGAGCGCTCCGCCGCCTAGGCGGAGCGCAGCCAGTCCGCGATCAGGGAGCCGACCAGGGCTCCCTGGTCCTCCTGGAGGAAGTGCCCGGCGCCGTCGATCACGCGCGGCGCCGGCCACCCCAGCGCGCCCGCGAGCGCCTCGCCCGCCTTCACGGGCAGCACCGGGTCGCTGTCGCCCCACAGCACCAGCGCCGGCCTCGAGTCCTCGCGCAGCGCCGCCAGCGTCCGCCGGCCGGCCTCCGCGCCGGGGTCGTCGGGCTGCAGCGGCAGGATCGCCGGGAAGGCCCGCGCGCCGGCCTTGGCCGCCTCGCTCGGGAACGGCGCGTCGTAGGCGGCGGCGACCTCGTCGCCCGGGTCGGTGGCGCACGCGCGCCGCACGAGCAGGCTCACCGGCAGCTCCTCGACGCGATCGACGAACTCGCGGAAGGCGTGCCAGTTCTCGCTCATCGGCTGCTCGCCGGTGAACACGCCCGTGTCCATCAACACGAACCGGTCGACGCGGTCGGCGAGCTCGGTCGCCACGCGCAGGCCGATCGGCCCGCCCCAGTCGTGCACGACGAACGTCGCGCCGCGCAGGTCGAGATCCTCGACGAGCGCCGTCGCCGCGGCGACGTGGCGGTCGTAGGAGTACCAGTCCTCGTCGATCGGCTTGTCGGAGCGCCCGAAGCCGGGCAGGTCGGGCAGGATCGCTCGAAAGCCCGCCTCGAGCACGGGCGGCGCGACCTTGCGCCACAGGAAGCTCCAGGTCGGCTCGCCGTGCCAGAACACGACGGGCGGGCCGTCGCCCTCGTCGACGTGGGCGAGCCGCAGCCCGTCCCACTGGCGGTAGTGCGGCTGCCAGGGGAAGTCCGGCAATCCCTCGAGCAGCACATCCGGCGTGCGGATCGCGTCGGTCACGGACTGGGTTTTATCCGGTCGAGCAGCGGCAGCAGCGCCTCGGCCTCCGAGGAGACCGTGACGTGGATGGCTGCGGGCTCCCGCACCCAGGTGATCCCGCCGAGCACGGCCAGCCTGTCGAGCACGTTCTGGAACGCGAGCGCCTGGCGGCGCGAGACGTAGGTGCGGTCGACGTCGAACGCCCAGCCCGTCGTGTGCAGCGAGAAGTTGCGCGTCGCCTCGCGGTTGCCCTTCACGAGCTCGCGCTGGTAGGCCTCGTCGCGCACGGTCGAGGTGATGGTCAGCGGGCCGTCGCCGCTGAGCTCGCGCACCTGGGCGCCGATGTAGAGCGCCATCGCGAGCGCCTCGGGGCGCAGCCCGCGGTACAGCCCGGCCGGCTGCTCGAGCCGCCCCGCCAGCTCGCCCATGCGCGCGTCGCGCTTGAGCCCCGTGACCGCGGGCCGGTCGGGGAGGGCGACGATGTCCTCGTCGTCCCACGCCGCGCGCAGCTGGCCGGGGTCGGCGAACTGCGGCACCGAGCCGGGCGGGTGCAGGACCTCCTCGGCGGAGCCCTTCGCGCCGTGCAGCGCGATCAGCCGCTCGAGCTCCGTGCGGTCGTCGCGGTACAGGCGCATGATCTCCCGCCCCGCGAGCACCTTCCAGTAGTAGTTGGAGGAGTCGTCGCCGAGCTTCAGCAGCCTCCCGTACGCGTCGGGGTGGCGGTTGAAGCTGGAGTCGAAGTAGACCTCGGGCCAGCCCGAGCTCTCGCCGAACGCCCGCAGCACCCCCTGGAGGTTGCCGATCCCCATGTGGTAGCTGACGAACGCGTAGTCCTCGCGGCCGAGCGTCTCGCGGGCGAGCTTCAGGTAGCGCGCCGTGGCCTCGAGCGACTTGGCGCCGTCGAAGCGCTCGTCGACCCGCGCCCGCTCGGCACGCAGCTCGCGGACCTTGTCCTCGTGGCCGCGCGAGCGCTCGCGGTCGATCCGGCGGCCGAGCCGGGCGCTGCTGCGCGTGTCGACCTTCATCTCGAGCAGGTCGGTCGCGGTGCCGGCCAGGATCTGGGTGAGCCCGACGGCGCCCTCGATGCCGTTGGGGGTGATGGCGTCGTCGCGGCCCGCGCTCTCGAGGAAGACGAGCCCCTCGAGCGTGTCCGGGTTCACCCCGGCGGCATCGGCGGCGTCCTCGATCCGCGGCCGCCAGCGGTCGACGCGCTCCGCGCTCTCGGCGACCCCGCCGGGCGAGAGCGTGTAGAGCAGGTGGCTCGTGCCCTTCGCGGCGCGCGAGACGAACTCGTCCTCGCGCTCGGGGTCCCAGGCGAAGGGGTCCGGCAGGCCCTGCTCGTCCTCGCCGCCCGGGGCCGGCGCGACGGTCGGGATCCCGCCCGGCGTGCGGTCGCCGAGGCCGGCGATCCCGAGGATCCCGACGGACGTGAGCAGGACCGCGGCCAGCACCATGGCGATGCGGAGCCGGGCCCGGTGCGGGCCGGAGCGGAGCGCGGGTGGCACGCCTCAACAGGCTGGCACACCGGCTCCCGCGCTCCGGCCCGGCGCGGGTCAGTCGTCGCCGCCGCCGTGCTCGCCGCCGCCGCCCGAGCGCTCGACCTCCAGCGCGACCCAGCGGCCGTTGGAGCGCCGCACGGTGGCCTCGATCCGGGTCATGCCCTTGCGCAGGCCGGAGAAGCCCGCGACGCGCTCGTAGCGGGTGCGCGAGGTGACCTTGATGCGGATCGTGCCGCGCTCCGAGTCGTGCAGGCGGAAGGTGCGGTTGTCGCGGTTGACGGACACCACGGTGCCCTCGTACTCGGTGGCCGCGGACGCGGTGGCGGGTGCGGCGAGGGCCACGGCGGTGACGGTGGCGATCATGGCGAAGCGCTTCATTCGGACGGCCTCCTCGGCTGGTCGGTGTACGACCGAGCATCCCCACGCTGCAGGCAACGCGGGGGAAGCTCCGGGTTAAGAGCCCGCCAAGGAATGCGGGCCGCCTTGGTGCGGCCGCCCGCACCACCATCCGGGGTGGTGCCTCCGCGCGCACCGTGGAGATGTCCGCAGTGCCCGGGGGACGGTGCGCCGGGAGCATGGCCCGCATGCTCTCGATCTCCCCGCTCTCCTCCGACGCCGCCGTCCTCCGCGAGTCGCTCGCCGGCGCCGTCGTGCTCCCTGATGACGCCGGCTGGGACGCCGCTCGTCAGGCCTGGAACCTCGCCGCCGACCAGCGCCCCGCCCTCGTGGCCCTCCCCGAGACCGCCGCCGACGTGCAGGCGCTCGTGGACTTCGCCCGCACCCGGGGCCTGCGCGTCGCGATGCAGGGCACGGGTCACAACGCGGTGCCGATGGGCCCGCTCGACGACACCATGCTGATCAAGACCGAGCGCATGCGCGGCGTCGAGATCGACGAGCGCAACTGCATCGCCCGCGTCGAGGCCGGCGCCCTGTGGATCGACGTCACCGCCCCCGCCTCCGAGGCCGGCCTCGCCCCGCTGGCCGGCTCCTCGCCCGACGTCGGCGTCGTCGGCTACACGCTCGGCGGCGGCCTGAGCTGGCTCGGCCGCAAGTACGGCCTCGCCGCCAACCGCCTGCTCTCGGCCGAGCTGGTCACCGCCGACGGCCGGCTCGTGCACGCGTCGCGCCACGAGAACCCCGACCTCTTCTGGGCGCTGCGCGGCGGCGGCGGCAACTTCGGCGCGGTCGTCGCGATCGAGTTCGAGCTGATCCCGATGCGGCAGGTCCACGCCGGCATGATGCTCTTCCCGTGGGAGCGCGCCCGCGAGGTCATGCAGGCCTGGCGCGAGTGGACGGCCGCCGCGCCGGACTCCGTCACGACCTCGGCCCGCATCATGCAGCTCCCGCCGCTGCCCGAGCTGCCCGAGTTCCTGCGCGGCCGCGGCGTCGTGATCATCGACGGCGCCGTCGTGGAGGACGCGGACCGCGCCGCCGAGCTGCTCGCGCCGCTGCGCGCGCTCGGCCCGGAGATCGACACGTTCGCCGACATCCCGCCCGTCGGCCTGTCGCGGATCCACATGGACCCCGAGGAGCCGATGCCCGGCATCAGCGACTCGATGATGCTCGACGGCCTCAGCGCCGAGACGGTCGACCGGCTCGTCGACGCGGCCGGCCCGGGCTCGGGCTCGCCGCTGCTGATGGTCGAGCTGCGCCACCTCGGCGGCGCCCTCGGGCGCTACGCCGGCGGCGCGCTGTCGCGCCTCGACGGCGAGTACCTGTACTTCGCCGCCGGCATCCCGATGGACCCGGCCGTGGTCGCGGCGCTCGAGGCGCACTTCGCGATCGTCGGCTCGGCCCTGGCGCCGCAGTCCAGCGGCCGCCACTACCTCAACTTCGCCGAGCGCAAGGTCGACCCCGTCGCCTTCTACGGCGAGGAGACCTACGCGCGGCTGCGCGCGGTCAAGGCCGAGGTCGACCCGCTGGAGATCTTCCGCGGCAACCACGAGATCCCGGCCGCCTGAGAGAGGAGAGAGCGAAAGCCCCGCCCGCACGGATGCGGGCGGGGCTCTCAGGCGCTACTTCGGCAGCATCGTCGCCGCGGCGGCCGCGGCCGCACCGCGGCGGCGCGGGGCCCGGCGCGGGTCCGCGCCCTCGGAGCCGAGGCCGGTCTCCGAGCGCACCAGCAGCTCGTCGTAGGTGCGCTTCTCCTCGGTCGTCCTGGTGAGCATCGTCCCGATCCAGCAGCCGAGGAAGCCGATCGGGATCGTCACCAGGCCGGGGAACGTCAGCGACGACGGCGAGCCCTCGCTGTCCGGGCCCGGCCACACCGGCGGGCTCAGCAGGATCATCACGACCGACGCGATCACGCCGAAGGCGACGCCCGTGAGCGCGCCCGCGGTGTTGAAGCGCCGCCACGTGAGCGCCAGCAGCAGCGCCGGGAAGTTGGCGCTGGCCGCGAACACGAACGCCATGCTCACGAGCACCGTCACGTTGAAGCCGGAGCCGACGAGCAGCGTCGCCACGATCGCGAACGTCGCGAGGCCGACCGAGGCGATCCGCGCCACGCGCGTCTCGTCGATGTCCTCGCCGTTCTTGATCACGTTCGCGTAGACGTCGTGCGCGATCGTGCTCGCCGACGCGAGCACGAGCCCCGACACGACCGCCAGGATCGTCGCGAACGCCGCGGCCGAGAACAGCGCGAGCGCGATGTCGCCGCCCGCGGAGCCCTCGCCGCCGCCGAGGAACTGCGCCAGCAGCGGCGCCGCGAGGTTGCCTCCGTCGCCGACCGCCTCGGTCGCTCCGTCGCCCGTCATCAGCGCGCGGGCGCCGAAGCCGATGATCGTCACGATCAGCGTGAAGACGCCGATGAAGCCGATCGTCCACACGACCGACTGGCGGGCGGCCTTGCCGTCGGGCACGGTGAAGAACCGCATCAGGATGTGCGGCAGGCCGGCCGTGCCGAAGAAGATCGTCAGGCCCGTGGAGATCACCAGCACCGGGGAGGTCAGGAACAGGCCCGGGCCGAGGTACTTCTGCCCCTCGCCGGACTCGTTCGCGGCCTTGTCGAGCAGCTGCGACGGGCTGAAGCTGAACTTCGCCAGCACCCAGGTCGCGATCACGACGCCCGCGATCATCAGCATCGCCGCCTTGATGATCTGGATCCACGTCGTGGCGAGCATGCCGCCGAAGACGATGTAGATCGTCATGAAGACGCCGCAGATCAGCACGGCGATCGCGAAGTCGATGCCCGCCAGCGCCTGCACGAGCGCGCCGGCGCCGACGAGCTGGGCGATCAGGTAGATGCCCGTCACGAGCAGCGACGTCGACGCCGCGGCGACGCGCGCGGGCTTCTCCTTCAGGCGGTAGGAGAGGACGTCGGCGAGCGTGAACTTGCCCGCGTTGCGCATGCGCTCGGCCAGCAGGTAGAGCACCACGATGAAGGACATGCAGGCCGCGAGGCCGATGATCCAGCCGTCGAAGCCGAACAGGAACATCAGGCCCGCGTAGCCCAGGAAGGTCGAGGCCGACAGGTAGTCGCCCGCGATCGCGAGGCCGTTCTTGCGGCCGCTGATGCCGCGGCCCGCGGTGTAGAACTCGGTCGTCGTCTTGGTGCGTGTGGCCGCCCAGCGGGTGATCAGCAGCGTGACCGCCAGCACGACGGCGAAGATGGCGACGGCGAGCCCGTTGAACTCGCCCGTGACGGCGAAGACGCTCATCGCGCGAACCTCCCCGTCGGCTCGACCCGCTCACCGGCGTGCTCGAGCGCCGCGGCGGCCATCTCCTCCCACTGGTGGGCCTTGCGCGCGTACGCCCACGCCAGCACGAAGGTCAGCAGGATGAGCGCGGTGCCCGAGAGCAGCGCCCAGGTGATCGAGCCGATCGCCGGCTCTCCCATCGCCTCGGGCGCGAATCCGTAGAGGCCCATCACGAGGATCAGCGCGCCGGTCTGGATCGCCATCCCGGTCAACGTGAAGCGGCGGCGGCTGTGGTGCAGCCGCTCGAACTCGGGCGTGGCGGCCAAGCGTGCCCAGTCGTGGGTCTCCCGGCCTTCTGCCGGTGCGGTCCCGCGCTCCCCTGATGGCGCGGTCGTGCCTCGACCCGTGGACGATGGTGCGGACATCAGCGTCTCCTCCCGTCGGGTTGAGTCCCTGTTCCCCGATCGGGCGCGTGCGCATTCGCACGTTCTTAGAAAGCGCTCAGCGCTCTCATGCAGCATCGACCTCATGACTCAGCGGATCAGCCGCCGGCAGGCGCTCGGCGCGCTCGGCACGGTCAGCCTCGGGGCGCTGCTCGGGGCGTGCGGGGACGGCGACGGCAAGGTCGCCACGACGGACGGCGGCAGCGCGACGGTTGAGCCCAAGACCTCGCAGGCCTCCTCGCTGGTCGAGAAGCTCGACGCGGCGGGCTCGTGCGCGCAGACGGCCGAGCAGACCGAGGGCCCGTACTACTTCGACGCGGACGCGGTCCGCTCCGACATCCGCGAGGACCGCGACGGCACCGTCCTGGAGCTCGCCCTGCGCGTGCGCGAGGCGGACGGCTGCACGCCGATCGAGAACGCGATCGTCGACATCTGGCACTGCGACGCGGGCGGCGTGTACTCCGGCTTCGCCGACGGCGAGGGCGAGCGCTTCCTGCGCGGCGCCCAGGCCACCAACGCGGACGGGATCGCGCGCTTCACGACGATCTACCCCGGCCACTACCAGGGCCGCACGGTCCACATCCATGTCAAGGTGCACCTCGACCGGCAGACCGTCCTCACCACGCAGCTGTACTTCGACGACGAGGTCTCGGACCGCGTGTTCTCGGGCGGCGGCTATCCCGGCGCCGCGGGCCGGCAGCGCAACGACTCCGACGGGATCTACGAGGAGACGCTCCTGCTCGCCCTGGAACGCTCCCGCCGCGGCTACATCGGCCTGAAGAACTTCGACGTCGCCCGCACATAAGGGGCCTGTCCCCTTAGGTACGGTCTGTGGTCATGGAGACGGCCACTCTGCTCGAGGCGGCGCGACGGGGCGACGAGGGCGCCTTCGAGCAGCTCCTCGAACCGCACCGGCGCGAGCTGCACGCCCACTGCTACCGGATGCTCGGCTCGCTCCACGACGCCGAGGACGCGCTGCAGGACGCGACGCTGCGCGCCTGGCGCGGGCTGCCCCGCTTCGACGGGCGCAGCTCGTTGCGCACCTGGCTGTACCGCATCGCCACCAACACCTCGCTGGACGTGATCGGCAAGCGCCCCGAGCGCACCTTGCCGATCGACCACGGTCCGCCGTCGGACCCGTTCGACGGGCCGGGCGAGCCGCTCGTCGAGACGGTGTGGATCGAGCCCTACCCCGACGAGCAGCTCGGGCTCGAGGACGGCTACGCCTCGCCCGACGCGCGCTACGAGGCGCGCGAGAGCGTCGAGCTCGCGTTCGTGGCGGCGGTCCAGCACCTGCCGGCGAACCAGCGCGCCGTGCTGATCATGCGCGAGGTGCTCGGGTTCTCGGCCAAGGAGGTCGCCGAGTCGCTCGACACCTCCGTCGCGTCGGTCAACTCGGCGATGCAGCGGGCGCGCAAGACGGTCGAGGAGAAGATGCCCGCGGAGAGCCAGCAGGCGACGCTGCGGGCGCTCGGCGACCGCAAGGTCGGGGAGATCGTCGACCGCTACATGACGGCGCTGGGCAACGCCGACGTCGACACGGTCGTCGGGATGCTCGCGGAGGAGGCGGCGTGGTCGATGCCGCCCGCCGCCACCTGGTACCGCGGCGAGCAGCTGACGGACTTCCTGCGCGTGGGGCCGCTTTCGGGCGCGTGGCGCTGGCGCCACCTGCCCGCGCACGTCAACGGCCAGGCCGCCGTCGGCGTCTACGCCTGGGACGAGGCGACGGGCACGCACCTGCCGTTCGCGCTCGACGTGCTGACCCTGCGCGGCGACCGGATCGCCGACGTGACCGCGTTCATCGTGCGCACGACCGACCTGCCGGACCGCGACGCCTTCCGGCGCTGGCCCGAGCAGCCGCTCGACGAGCGGCGCGCCGAGCTGGTCTTCGCCCGCGCGGGGCTCCCAGCCTCCGTCGACTAGACGCGCCTGAGCGCGTCGATGCGCTCGTAGCGCTCGGTGAACTCGCGCAGGGCGCGGGCGGAGTCCCACGGCTCGATCTCCATGTCGAGCTCCTCGGCGCCGTCGAGCTCCGGCCAGTGCCACGTGACCTCGCTGAACGTGCGCCGCTCCGTCGCCAGCAGCGCCTTGTCGAGCGGCTTGACGCGCGCGGCGGCATCGGGCAGCGCGAAGCGCTCGGCGATCACGGCCTCGAGCCGCTTCTCGGCCACGCGGAACGCCGCGCCGAGCTCGCTGCGGTGCTTGAGCGGGTGCGGGAGGTCGCCGAGGTAGGCCTCGGCGGCGTCGTGCAGCAGCGCGGCCATCAGCTCGTCGGGCGTCGCGCCGCGCTCCTCCAGCAGGTCGCACACGATCGCCGAGTGCTGGGCGACCGAGTAGAAGGCCTTCGAGTGGCCGCCGAAGCGGCACAGGTTCGACAGCGCACGGGCGATGTCGGCGGGGTCGATGTCCTCGGGCGCGGCGTCGAGGGGGTTGACCCGGCGGCCGGAGAGCGTCTGGATGAACGGGCCTGGCTCGAGCACCCACGCATCGTAGGGAGGCGCCGAGCCCGGAGTTGTTCAGCCTGAGGCCGAACAACTCCGGGGTCAGCGGGTTCAGCTCAGCGCTTGCCGGCCACGAGGGCCGTCTTGCCGAGCCGGAGCACGATCCGGCCCTGCAGCGCGCTGCTGCGGTAGCGGACCACCACGCGCTCCTTGCCGCGGAGGCGCTTGGCGGCCTTCAGCCGCACCGTCACCTTGCCGCGGCCGCTGCGCGTGGCCGTCTTGCGTGCGCCGGCCTGCCGGACCGACACGGTCGCCTTGGCGGAGGTGGCCTTGGGGATCACCTCGCAGACGATCGTGTTCGCCTTGCCCTTCTCGCAGTGCACCGTGAAGGACGGCATCGGACCGGTCGGACCGGTCGGGCCGGTCGGGCCGGTCGGACCCGTGGGGCCGGTCGGACCCGTCGGACCCGTGGGGCCGGTCGGACCCGTCGGACCCGTCGGGCCGGTCGGACCCGTCGGACCCGTGGGGCCGGTCGGACCCGTCGGGCCGGTCGGACCCTCCGACGCCGAGCTGACCGTCAGCGCATCCGACGTCGAGTCGGCGTCGCCCGCGCTGTTGGTCGCCGTGACGCGGCAGGCCACGTCACGTCCGATGTCGGCGGCCACCGGCACGTACGACGACCCGGTCGCACCGCCGATCGCGGTCCCGTCGCGGAGCCACGCGTAGGCGAGCTCCACGCCGTTGCCCGAGAACCCGGACGGCAGGCAGGTCAGCGTCTCGCCGACCACCGGCTTGCCCGAGACCGTCGTGACGCCCGTCGGCAGCGGCGCCTCCTCCATCGCCGACGCCGACCCGACCGTGATGGTCCGAGTGGACGTCGTGATGTTGCCGGCCTTGTCCTCGACGTCGACCGACAACGTCACCGTGTCGCCGATGTCGTCGGCGGACGGCTGCCAGCGCATCTGGAACGGGAAGGAGACCTTCCGCGCCACCTGCGTGCCGCCGACGCTGAGACGGACCTCCTTGAGGTCGCCTCGCTCGTCGAACGCCTCGACCTCGATCTCCACCGGGTCGGCGGCGTTGACCGTCGCCCCGTCGTCGGGCCGCAGCCACGTGACCGTCGGCGCGGCCTCGTCGGCCGAGCTCGGCAGCAGGTGGAGCATCATGCGGCGCACGAGCTCGTCCCGCTGGGCGGAGTCGACGACCTGCTCCAGGCCGAAGCCCACGGCGACGGAGTCACGCGTGGTCACGATCGCACCGCCGGGGTTGCCGGTCGGGGCCGAGTAGTCGGCCTGGACGGCCTCCTGGCGGAACGGCCGCTGGAGCGTGTAACCGCTCATGTTCCGCAGGCGCGTCGGCGCCTTCGCGCGCGGCTCGGCCGCGCCCGTGGTCGCGTTCTGCGTCGGCTCCGCGGTCGCGCCGGAGCCGGCGGACGTGTCGAGCGCGATCGGCTGCATCCCTTCGAGGATGCCGCCCGTCGCCGGGTTCACCGTCGACGCGTTGTACGTCGTCGTGCCCACGCCACCCTGCCGGACGCCGACGCCGAGCCACCACTGCGCCCAGTCGTTGGAGATGTCCAGCTCGCGGAAGAACGCCGTGTGCGGACGGTCGTCGTCACCTGCCTGATCGGGCGGGTACGTGAAGCCGTACACGGGCTCCTGCCACCAGGTGTAGTTGGAGTACGTGTTGAGGCCGGTGCTCGTCCCCAACTGCTGCTGCCAGCCGTTGCGCCCCGAGAAGACGACCTTGCCGCCCTCGTTCATGTAGTTGCGCAGCATCTGGGCGTTGCGCACGCTCTCGCGGACCAGGTGCTGCGAGCCCGTGAGTCCGAACGTGCCGTTGGTCCCGGGAGTGTTTCCGCGCCGGTAGTTGGTGTCGGTCACGCCCTCGCCGAGGGCCTGCGGGAGCAGGTCGTCGCCCGTGTAGTAGACGACCGCGTCGAAGTGCTCGAGGACGCCGAGGTCCGCGAGTTGCTTCGAGCCGGCGGCCCCGTTCGGGCCGGTCGGCGGGTCGTCGACGTCGTAGGTCTCGACGGTGTAGCCATTGGCCTGCAGCGCGGCCACGTGCTCGTCGAGGTACCGCGGAGCGGTGTCGTACGCCGTCTTGTTCGGTGACAGACCCTTGTAGTCCTCGGCCGCCACCACGAGCACCCGCTTCTGGCCGTTCGCCGGGCGCGTGGAGACCACGCGGTAGGAGAACCGCTGCTGCTGGGAGCCCGCGATCACGCGGACGTTGACCACGTCGCCGGCCGCGAGCGGCCGGGGGTTCTGCTGGACCCCGGGCTGGACGAAGTCCGCCGGGATCTGCGCGCGGACTCGCTGGTAGTACTTGCCGCGCAGGTCGCCGAAGCGCTCACCGCCCTGCCACGGCGCCGCGCGCAGCGTGAGCGTGCGCGAGCCGCCGCCGGGACCGCTGGCCTGCACCACGAAATCGACCGGGCCCAGCACCTTGCGGGTGTTCGCCTCGAGGATCTGGTCGGCCCCGTAGGACACGGAGAACCTGTTCGGCTCGATGTCCGGCGAGCCCTTGACCTGGTACTGGGTCTCGTCGTCCGTCGCGTTGCGCGGGCGGTCGGGCCGGTCGCGGTCGAGCGTGGTCGCCGCGACGTTGCGGGCGAAGTCGAGGTTCTTCTCGAACACCGCCTCGACCTTGCCCTCGTCGTCCGGGAACGTGAAGCCGGAGCCGCCGGAGCAGAACGTGCCGCCGGCCGCCGTCTCGCACTCGTCGAGCTCGGGCGTCCAGGACATCGACCCGTACTTGTTGTACGCGTGGTCGGTGGTCTCGCCGTTGGTGATGTAGAGGTCCGACGAGCGCTGCGAGATGTACGGGTCGACCGCCGCGTCGCCGTCAGTGCCCGTGATCGCCTTGAACCACGGGTCGTCGTCGGCATAGACGTCGGTGATGTAGCCGAACGGGTACAGCAGCAGCTGCGCCGCCGAGTGATAGTTGATGACCGCTTCAGGGGTGATCTTGCGCAGCAGGCGGTCGTACGCCAGGTTCTCGGGCTCCGAGAACGGCGTAAGGCCGCGGAACGTGGCGCTCGAGCGGCTGTTGCTCGCGCCCTCCTCGTCCAGGCCCCATGCGGTCGGGTAGTTGCGGTTCGGGTCGATGCCGTCCTGGGAGTCGCCGAACACGTTGTTGCCGTCGTTGTCGCGCACCGTCTTGCGCCAGAGGCGCTGGGTCGGCTTGCGCAGTGCGACGTTGGGCTGGGCGGCGTTCGGTGCGCGGACGACACCGTCGGCGTTCTTGTAGACGTAGGTGCCGCGCAGCGGGTCGGCCGGGTCGGTGACCAGCGTCGCGCCGCACATCTCGTTGTCCGCGGAGCGGAAGCCCGTGCCGCAGGTGAACGTGTAGTCGTAGCCGTCCGGGTTCTGGATCGGGAGGAACCAGAGCTCGTTGCGGTTCAGCAGCTCGGCGACCTCGGGATCGTCGGCGTGCTCGAGCCACCAGGTCGGCATGCGCCGGCCGACCTCGGCCGCGATCCACTCGCGGGCGTGGTTGACGGCGGAGAACAGCATCGCCGGGCGCGCGCCGTCGGCGACGTTGCGGGCGTCCTTGGTGACCTTGAGGGCGACGATGTCCTGGCCCTGGCCGGTCTGGCCGATCACGACCAGCTTGGCCAGGCCGCGGTGTTCGGCGGCCAGCGTGGCCATCTCGTCCTTGATGCCGCCGGGCTCGGAGTAGGTGCGGAACACGTCGTAGAACGGGTTCGGCGAGTCGCCGCCGGTCTCGGGCTTGGCGGCCGCCTGCCGCTGGCCCGCCTTGCTCGCGGCGATCTTGTTGGCGATCTGGGTCTCCGTCACGTGCGGGCCGGGAGTGACCTCCTCGAGGGCCAGGCCCTCGGCGCGCGCCTTGCGCGCCTGCGCGTCGATCAGGTCGACGAAGATCGTCTGCGCCCGGTCGAGCGAGTGGTCGTAGCCGGTGTGACCGACATCGACGCCGAGGTCGCCGAGCACGCCGACCTTCTCGTCGTCCACCGTGGTCCGGTACATCTTCAGCGCGTCCTGCGCCGAGGCCGCCGGCGCACCGAGCGCCAGCGAGACGAGCAGTACCGGTACGGCCATGAGGCCGCGTCGTCGCATCTCTTACCCCCTTGTGGGTTCCGTCGCCCCCTCCCCAGGGGGTGAATTGGGGGGAGTAGAGCGTGTTACGTATGCCGCCGCAAAATTGCCGATTTTCGGACTGTTGCGGTGATGACCCTCTCAGGGCCTCAAACGACGCCCAGCAGGCCCCGCGCGACGCGCTCGGCGACCTCCTCGTCGTCGCCGGAACGCCCGGCCAGCGCGATCACCGCGCCCTCGATCGCGCTCAGCGAGGCCATCGCGAGCGTGCGCGCGCCAGGTCCCGGAGGGATCGCGCCCTGCTCGCGCCCGGCCTCGATCAGCCGCTCGAGCCGGAGCACCAGGTCGGCCGCGACGTCGCGCACGGCGGCGCCGATCGGGTGCTCGCGCGTAGCGAACTCGACCCGCAGCGCGGCCATCACGCCGGCGATGTCGCGGCGGCAGAAGACCGCGTGGCGACGGGCGAGCTCGACGAGCGCCTCGTGCGGCGGGCGCGGCTCGTCGAAGGCGGTGCCGACCTCCTCCCACCAGGTGTCGCGCACCCAGGCCACGGTCGCGAGCACGAGCGCCTCCTTGCCGGCGAACTGGTGGTAGAGCGCGCCGCGCGTGTAGCCGGCGTCCGCGGCCACCGCGTCGAGCACGAGGTTGCCGTAGCCCGCGCGCGAGAGGTGGCGCGCGGTCGCCTCCAGCAGCGCCGCGCGCGAGCGCGCGCGGCGGTCGGCCTGCGTCAGCCGCGCGCCCGCCACCGGCGCTCGAGGTCGCGCAGCATCAGCGGGTAGACGACGAGGTGCCGGAACGGCTTGATCGCGGCCATGTAGGCGGCGCCGAGCCGGCCGTTGCGCTTGACCAGCACAGCCATCTGGCCGCGGTATGCGCCGCGGCCGTCCGGGACCCAGCCGAGGTGGAGGATCCCGTGCATCGTGCGGTTTGCGATCTCCGCGGCCCACTCGTCGTGCGTGAGGTACAGCGGCTGGAACGGGAGCGCCGGCTGCGGCCCGGCGGGACCCTCGCGCAGATCCTCCGGCAACCGGTCGCGCAGGGTCGGCACACGGGCGCCGAGCCCGCCGGACTCGTCGTCGAGGCCGAGCAGCGCACCGAGCTTCCAGCGCAGCGCGAACAGCGCCCCGACGACCTTCGACCCTTCGCGCTCCGGGTCTCCCGTGGCGATCAGCTCGACGAGCGCCGCGAGGTCGTCCGGGCCGCCCGGTGTCGGCAGGGCCCAGACGTCCTCGACGGCGAAGTCGGGCGTCAGCGCGTGGATCCGCCAGGGCAGGCCCACATGCGCGCTGTCGGGGAGTTGCATGCTCCAATTATACATACATCCGTGTATGTATGTGTGAGGCGGGTCACGACTGATCGATGCGCACGAGGTTCCCTGAGGGGTCGCGGACCGCGCCGTCCCGCACGCCCCAGAACTGATCGGCCGGCTCCTGCACGATCTCGGCGCCGGAGGAGCGCAGCTTCTCGAAGGTGGCCTCGAGGTCCTCCGAGTGGAAGTGGACGCCGTTCAGCGCCCCCTTGGCGAGCATCGCCGAGAGCGCGTCGACGTCGGCGGGGCTGCCGTGCACGTAGTTCGTGAGGACGATCTCGACGGCGGGCTGTGCGGGTGCGCCGACGGTGATCCAGCGGAAGCCCTCGTTGTCGACGTCCTTGCGCACCTCGAGGCCGAGCACGTCGCGGTAGAAGGTGAGCGCCTCGTCGGGGTCGTGGACCTGGACGAAGCACCGGGCGAGTGTGAGATCCATGGCTCCAACGCTAGGGAGCCGGCGCCCGGTGCGCTTCTCGGATCCTGCTCCGTCAGGCCACGTAGTCGGCGAGGTGCTCGCCCGTGAGCGTCGGGCGCTCGGAGACCAGGTCGGCGGGCGTGCCCTCGAAGACGATCCGGCCGCCGTCGTGGCCGGCGCCGGGGCCGAGGTCGATGATCCAGTCGGCGTGCGCCATGACGGCTTGGTGGTGCTCGATGACGATCACCGACTTGCCCGAGTCCACGAGGCGGTCGAGCAGGCCGAGCAGCTGCTCGACGTCGGCGAGGTGCAGGCCGGACGTCGGCTCGTCGAGGACGTAGATGCCGCCGTTGTCGCCCATGCGGGTGGCCAGCTTCAGGCGCTGGCGCTCGCCGCCGGAGAGCGTCGTGAGCGGCTGGCCGAGCGTGAGGTAGCCGAGCCCGACGTCCGCGAGCCGCTCGAGGACCTTGTGCGCGGCCGGCGTGCGGGCGTCGCCGTCGCCGAAGAACGCCAGCGCCGCGTCCACGGACATCGCGAGCACCTCGCTGATGTCCCTGCCGCCGAACTTGTACTCGAGCACCTCGGCCTGGAAGCGCTTGCCCTCGCACTCCTCGCAGGTCGTGGCGGTGCCGGCCATGATCCCCAGGTCGGTGTAGACGACGCCCGCGCCGTTGCAGTTCGGGCAGGCGCCGTCGGAGTTGGCGCTGAACAGGCCCGGCTTCACGCCGTTGGCCTTCGCGAACGCCTTGCGGATCGGGTCGAGCAGGCCGGTGTAGGTCGCCGGGTTGCTGCGCCGCGAGCCGCGGATCGCGCCCTGGTCGACCGTCACGACGCCGTCGCGGCCTTCCACCGAGCCGCGGATCAGCGAGCTCTTGCCCGAGCCGGCCACGCCGGTGAGCACGACCAGCACGCCGAGCGGGATGTCGACGTCGACGTCCTGCAGGTTGTTCGTGCTCGCGCCGCGGACCTCGAGCTTGTCGCCGGCCTCGCGCACGGACTCCTTCAGCGAGGCGCGGTCGTCGAGATGGCGGCCCGTGATCGTGTCGCTGGAGCGCAGGCCCTCGAGCGTGCCCTCGAACATCACCTCGCCGCCCTCGGACCCGGCCTTCGGGCCGAGGTCGACCACGTGGTCGGCGATCGCGATCGTCTCCGGCTTGTGCTCCACGACCAGCACGGTGTTGCCCTTGTCGCGCAGCTGCAGCAGCAGGTCGTTCATGCGCTGGATGTCGTGCGGGTGCAGGCCGATCGTCGGCTCGTCGAAGACGTAGGTGACGTCGGTGAGCGACGAGCCGAGGTGGCGGATCATCTTGGTCCGCTGCGCCTCGCCGCCCGACAGCGTGCCCGACGGCCGGTTCAGCGACAGGTAGCCGAGCCCGATGTCCACGAACGAGGCGAGCGTGCCCCGCAGCGCGTCGAGCAGCGGCGCGAGCGAGGGCTCGTCGAGGGCCTTGACCCACTCGGCCACGTCGCGGATCTCCATCGCGGAGACGTCGGCGATGCTGACGCCGTCGATCTTCGAGGACCGCGCCGCCTCGCTCAGCCGGGTGCCGTCGCAGTCCGGGCACGTGGTGAAGACGATCGCCCGCTCCACGAACGCGCGGATGTGCGGCTGCATCGCCTCGACGTCCTTGGACAGGAACGACTTCTCGATCTGCGGGACCAGGCCGGCGTAGGTGAGGTTGATGCCGTCGACCTTGATCTTGGTCGGCTCCTTGTAGAGCAGGTCGTGCATCTCGCGCTTGTTGAACTTCTTGATCGGCTTGTCCGGATCGAAGAAGCCGCAGCCGCGGTAGATGCGCCCGTACCAGCCCTCCATCGAGTAGCCGGGGATCGTCAGCGCGCCCTCGTTGAGCGACTTGCTCTCGTCGTAGAGCGCGGAGAAGTCGTAGTCGCTCACCGACCCGCGGCCCTCGCAGCGCGGGCACATGCCGCCGACCCGGCTGAAGGTCGCCTTCTTGGTGATCGTCTTGTCGCCGCGCTCGACGGTGAAGCCGCCGCTGCCGTGCGCGGAGGCGACGTTGAAGGAGTACGCGCCGGGGGAGCCGATGTGCGGCTGCGCGAGCCGGCTGAAGAGGATGCGCAGCATCGCGTCCGTGTCGGTGACCGTGCCGACGGTCGAGCGGGGGTTGGAGCCCATCCGCTCCTGGTCGACGCTGATCGCGGTCGTGATCCCGTCGAGCACGTCGACGTCGGGGCGCGCCAGCGTCGGCATGAAGCCCTGCACGAACGCGCTGTAGGTCTCGTTGATCAGCCGCTGGGACTCCGCGGCGATCGTGCCGAACACGAGCGAGCTCTTGCCCGAGCCGGACACGCCGGTGAAGACCGTCAGCCGGCGCTTGGGGATCTCGACGCTGACGTCCTTGAGGTTGTTGACGCGCGCGCCGAGCACGCGGATCAGGTCGTGGCTGTCGGCGACGTTGTGCGCGGGCTGTTCCGTGGCGAGGCTCATCTTGCGATCAACGCTAGGGGACCACCGGCCTGGTGCGCTTCTCCGTTCCTGCTCGGCCGCGTGAGGTCCTTCGCGACGCAGCCCGGGACGCCCGCGAGCGCGCTGTGGTCGCGCGCCCGGTAGGCCGTCGGCGTCTCGCCCACGAGCTGCGTGAAGCGCGCGCTGAACGAGCCCAGCGACGTACAGCCGACCTCCAGGCACACCTCGGTGACCGACATCTCGCCGGCGCGCAGCAGCGCCTTCGCGCGCTCGATGCGCCGCGTCATCAGGTAGCCGTACGGCGTCTCCCCGTACGCCGCCCTGAACTGCCGCGAGAAGTGCGCGGACGACATCAGCGCGGCCCGGGCGAGCGCGGCGACGTCGAGCTGCCGGGCGTACTCGCGATCCATCAGGTCGCGCGCGCGGCGCAGGTGCGCGAGGTTCTCGAGCTCCTCAGGCGTCACGCTCGCAGCGTAACCAGCGCGGTGAGGCGCCACGATGGGGTTAGCCCGACTCGCGTCCCTCGCCTGCGTTCAGCGCCCTCGGCGCAGCGCCTCCCGCTTCCGCTCGGCCTCCACGTTGGCCCACGCCTCGTGGCCGGCCTCTGCGCCGCTGCTCCCGATGCCCTCCGCGAGCGCGAACAGCACTACGGCGGCCAGCACGATCGCCATGACCAGCCCCGCGGTCGGCGCGACGACGCTGACCACGGCCGTGGCGAGCACGAAGACGACGAGCGCCATTCCCACGCGGGTCAACCGCACAGTGAGATCATCTCAGCGCTGTCCAGCAGCAGAACGCCGAAACCCGCGTAGAGGCCGCGGATTCCGGGCTGAGGTCAGCGGAGCGCGACCCCGGTCGGCGACGGCAGATCGAGGCTCTGCTTCCCGCTAACGGGCCGGCAGCTCGCCATCGAACTCGACCTCGCCCAAGCGGCCGGGCAAAGGCCGCCGCTCGATCTCCATCGCGTGCATCCCTCGCTCTCAGGCGGCGAGCCCGGTGATCGCGTCGCCGATGAGCTTGGCGCCGATCACGAGGCACAGGACCGCCATGATCGTCGCGTTCTCGCGGGCCATCCAGTCGTGCAGCTCACCCAGGAGCCGCGTCGAGCGCTCGCCCATGAACACCGAGATGGCAACGGGCGCGCCCACGCCGAGCGTGCCGAGCACCACGAAGACGGCGAGCGCCACGGCTTGATCGCCCGTGGCGGCGCCCGTCTGTGCGATCGCCGCGGCCGCGCCCACGGTGAGGATCAGGTTCTTCGGATTGACCGCGGAGAGCGCGACGGCGATGCCGGCCGACCTTGTCGGCGTGAAGGTGTCCACGGTCTTCATCCACCCCTGCAGCTCGGGCACCTGATCGCCGCGCGGGCGTCCGCGCCACTGCTTGACGGCGAGCCCGATCAGCAGCACGCCGAGCACGAGCTCGAGGACGCTGACCCAGTCCGCCGGTGCGCCCGCATCGCTCGCGTCCCCGCCGCTCGCGGCCAGCAGGACCACGGTTCCCACCACGGAGAGTCCCACCACCCAGCCCGCGAGGAAGGCAGGGCCGTTCACACGCCCCCGCGGGGTGGCGAGCATCAGCACGACCGCGATGATCGGCACCGGGCTGACGGCGACACCCACGCCGAACGACAAGACCTGACCGATCGCCTCGCCCATCAATCGGCTTCCAGCACTATGACGGTGGTCAGACGGCCCCCCACGCAAGTGCTTGTACCAGCGCCTCGCGGGCGGTGGAAGGGGTGGCACCGAGGAGTGGTGCGAGCACGAAGCTGAGACCGGGGGTGTGCTCACCCGCTCTACGCTGCGGCGCATGCCGCGGTCCCAGACGCGCAGCTTTACATCTGAGACCCGGCGCCGCAGGTGCCGCTGGCACGACCACTCCGTCCCAAGAACGACCAGAGCCCGGAGAGCAGAAACGCCCGAAACCCGCGTAGAGGCCGCGAATTCCGGGCGATGGAGCTAGGGGGACTCGAACCCCCGACCTCCTGGGTGCGATCCAGTTTCATGCGGTCGTCAAGGGCGCCGCGCGCTGGGACCACGCGCCCGCGTGGATTCGCAGTGCCCCGGTCGCATGGAAGCGACAGCGGCGGCGGTCCCTACTGGCGGGCCATCGCGATCCGGAGTCGTTCCTCGGGAGTGATGAGGTGGTCGTTGTCCTCGGCCGCGGCGTCGATGTCGATCTGGACCCAGCGAACACGGCCGGTGAAGTGGCTGTCGCCGGGCGGGTAGTCGTCGCTGACGGGCGTGGCGGCGTCGCTTCCGAGGTCGGTGGTTTCGTCGCCAGAGAAGATCATCGCCTGGGTGGCGTCCACGCGTCCTTCGCCGACGGGCTCACCGTCGAGGTAGAGGGTCGCGGTGCCGCCCTTGCCGAGCCCGCCGCCGTCGTAGGCGAACTCCATGCGGACCTGGTGCTCGCCCGGTGGGATCTCACGGTCGCCCTCGACCTTGAACCGCTGCAGGCCGAGCAGGTTGTAGCAATAGGTCGGCCGACCGTCCTTGGCGTACACGCTCCAGCCCCCGAAGGAGCCGCCCTGGGCGATGATCACGCCGTTCGCGCCGCTGTCGGGGACGTCGAGCTGGGCAGTCACGGCGTGCGACTTGTTCTTGAGAACGAGGATCGAGTTCTCGGTCAGCCGGCCCATGCCGCCGAACAGGAGTTGCGAGTCGCCGCGGATGAGCTGTGGCCGGCCCGCGAGGTCGGCGTTGAAGCGCTCGTACACGCGATCGTCGAGCGGGAAGACGCCGTACTTGCTTGCCTCGAGGATGAACAGGCGCTGGAGCTCGTGCAGCCTGTCCGGCTGGTCCGCAGCGAGGTCGTGGGCCTGGGTCCAGTCCTCGGGGGCGTAGAGCTCCCAGACGTCGTCGTCGAAGGCGGGCCGTTCAGCGCTGACCCACGGGGTGCTGTGGTGGGTGACCGCGGTCCAGCCCTTGTGGTAGATCCCTCGGTTTCCGAAGATCTCGAAGTACTGCGTCTCGCGGCGCTCGGCCGCGACGGGATCGTCGAAGGAGTAGGCCATGCTGACGCCGTGCAGTGGCATCTGCGCGACGCCGTTGACGCTGATCGGCTCCGGCAGCCCGGCGACGTCGAGGACGGTCGCGGCGATGTCGATCACGTGGTGAAACTGGGAGCGGACCTCGCCCTTGGCCTCGATGCCGTGCGGCCAGTGCACGATCGTGCCGTTGCGGGTGCCGCCCCAGTGCGAGGCGACCTGCTTGGTCCACTGATACGGGGTGTCCATCGCGTGCGCCCAGCCGACGGCGTAGTGGTTGTAGGCCTCCGGCGTGCCGAACTTCTCGATCCGGGACGCCATGAACTCGGTCGTCTCCAGCGCGCTGGCGCCGTTGAGGGAGAGCAGCTCGTTGAAGGTGCCGGTGACGGTGCCCTCGCCCGAGGCGCCGTTGTCGCCGATCACGTAGTAGATCAGCGTGTCGTCGAGGATCTCCAGCTCGGCCAGCGCGTCGACGAGTCGGCCGAGGTTGTGATCGACGTGCTCTAGGAAGCCGGCGTAGACCTCCATCTGGCGCGCCAGCACCGGCTTGAGCTGATCGGGCATCTCCTCCCACGCCGGGATCTCCTCCGGTCGCGCGGTCAGCTCGGCGTCGCCCGGGATCACTCCGAGCTCCTTCTGGCGCTTGAACGTACGCTCGCGCTGGGCGTCCCATCCGTCGTCGAACTCGCCACGGTACTTGTCCGACCACTCGGTCGGGACGTGATGCGGAGCGTGCGCCGCACCCGGCGCGAAGTAGACGAAGAACGGCTTGTCGGGCATCAGCGCCTTCTGCTGGCCGACCCACTCGATCGTCTTGTCCGTCAGATCCTCGGTGAAGTGGTAGCCCTCCTCCGCCGTACGATCGGGCTCGACCGGCACCGTGTCGCGATACAGCGCAGGCGCCCACTGATTCGTCTCGGCTCCCACGAACCCGTAGAAGTGCTCGAACCCGCCACCGCCGGTCGGCCAGGCATCGAACGGACCCATCGGGCTCGTCTCCCACACCGGCACCTCATGGCACTTGCCGAACTGCGCGGTCGCATAGCCGTTGAGCTTGAGCGTCTCGGCCAGCGGCGCCGCCGTGTTCGGCCGGACCGAGCTATAGCCGGGCGCCGAGGTCGCGATCTCGGTGATCCCGCCCATCCCGACCGCGTGATGGTTGCGGCCCGTCAGCAACGCCTGGCGCGTCGGCGAGCACAGCGCCGTGGTGTGGAACCGGTTGTACTTCAGGCCGCCGCCGGCCAGCCGCTCCGCCGTCGCCGTCCGGCACGGGCCGCCGAAGGCGCTGGAAGCCCCGAACCCCACATCGTCGAGCAACACCACGAGCACATTCGGCGCCCCCGCGGGAGGCCGCAACGGCTCGATCGCCGGAAACGACGTGTCCGGGTCCTTGGCGTCATAGGTGACCAAACCCTCCTGCCGCCGGGCGGGGACCGGCAACACGTCACGGCCCACACGTCGCTGCTCGGGCATCTGCTCTCCTGGGTGGGGAACTCGCATCCGGCGCCGCTCGGATGGGCGCTGAGACAGCCGTGATCGTCGCCGAATCGCAGCGTCCCTCACCAGCGGGCACGCACCACACTTCTCGTTGGTGCCCACCGGACTCGTCCGCCTCGTCGCAGCGACATCTCCGCCAGCGCACCGCGCGTCGGACGAGGACCGGCAGCGCGAAGACGCACCAGCACCGCACGGTGCGGCTCCTCGCGCCGCTCCGAGAGGACCTCGAGCACGGATCGAGCACAGCACGCCGTACGCGCTCAGGCACTCGTTCGCCTCGCTGCTCCTGCACGAGGGGCGCAGCGTGATCTACGTCGCCCGTCAGCTCGGCCATGACGCCCGTCTCACGCTCAGCCGCTACGGCCATGTGATCGACGAGCTCGACGACCAGCCGCGCGTGGGGGCGGAAGAAGCGATCCAGGCGGCTCGTGTTCCCTCTCAGTTCCCCAAGACCGGTTGAGGCGACCTCGGCCGAGAAAGCAAAACGCCCGAAACCCGCGTAGAGGCCGCGAATTCCGGGCGATGGAGCTAGGGGGACTCGAACCCCCGACCTCCTGGGTGCGATCCAGGCGCTCTCCCAACTGAGCTATAGCCCCGCAAGGGCGGCGGCAGGATTTAACCCGCGCGCCGTGAATGGCCGATTGTAGCCGGGGAGGCGGGACCTGGCGAACCGCCCTGCGGCTAGATTGCCTGTCCGCACCGCCGCCCGCATGCGCCTTCGCAACCTCTTCACGCCGTCCTTCCGCAACCGGCTGCGGCTGTTCTTCGTGATCATCGTGGTCGTCCCGATGATGGCGGTCGCGCTGGTGCTGTTCCAGATCGTCACGCGATCGGAGGAGACCCAGACCGACGCGCAGCTCTCGGAGGCGCAGCGGGTGGCCACGAACCTCTACCGCGCCTCCGCCAACCGGGCGAACGCGGCCGGCCAGGAGATCGTCGACGACGACAGGCTGAGCGAGGCGATCGCCGACGGGGAGCCCGCGAAGATCCAGAGCAGCCTGAACGCCGCGGCCCGGGCGGCCAAGGCCCGGGCGGTGCTGCTCACGCTCGACGGGTCCGGGGACTTCGACTTCGGCGACGAGCCCGGCGTCGCGCCCGCGCGCAACGCGATCGTCGACCAGGACGGCAAGCCGGTCGGGCGGATCGTGACCGCGGTCGACAGCGCCACGTCGTTCGCGACGGCGCTCGGAGACGTCGCCGAGGTCGGGGTCGTCGTCAAGCAGGGCGATGAGGTGCTCGGCGCCTCGAGTCCCGGGCTCGCGCGTGCGGATCTCCCCGGGAGCGGCGACGCCGAGCTCGACGGCGACCCGGTCCGGGTCCGCACGCTGCGCGTCGAGGGCTTCGAGGGCGGCGAGCTCTCGCTGCTGACCACCATGCGCGAGTCCCCGGACGACAGCTCGCCGACGGTGTGGATCGTGATCGGGGCGCTCGCCGGCTTCCTGCTGCTGGCGGTCGCGTTCGCGATCACCGTCTCGCGCACGCTGCAGGCCGAGGTGCAGAGCCTGCTCGTGGCCGCGCGCGCGATCGGCCGCGGCGACTTCTCCAAGCGCGTCCCGACCGAGGGCAACGACGAGTTCGCCGCGCTCGGCAAGGAGTTCAACTCGATGGCCTCCGAGCTCGAGGCGCGGCTCGAGGAGCTCCAGCGCGAGCGAGCCCGGCTCGCGGAGGCGATCCGCCGCGTCGGCGAGTCGTTCACCAAGAGCCTCGACCGCGTCGGCCTGCTCGAGATCGTCGTGCAGACCGCGGTCGACGGCGTCGAGGCGGCGGCGGGCCGCGCCACGATCCGCCCGGCGGGCGAGGAGCGGCTGCGCCAGGTGGCCTCCACGGGCGACCCGGACGCCTACGAGCGCGTGCTGCACGCCGCCGAGGCGGCCGCGCTGGACGCGGGCCAGATCGCGGAGATCGAGCTCGGCGGCGCCAGCGCGCTCGCCGCACCGCTGGGCGGCGACGGCGGGATGGGGATCGTGTCCGTCGCTCGCAGCGACCGCCGCTTCAGCTCGGGCGAGCACGAGCTGTTCTCCTACTTGACCAACCAGGCGTCGGTGTCGGTCGAGAACGTGGACCTGCACGAGACCGTCCAGCGCCAGGCCGTCACGGACGAGCTGACGGGCCTGTTCAACCACCGCCGCTTCCAGGAGGTGATGACCCAGGAGGTCGAGCGCGCGCGCCGCTACGACCAGGAGATGGGCCTGATCATGCTGGACATCGACAACTTCAAGCGCGTCAACGACACCTACGGCCACCTCCAGGGCGACATGGTGCTGCGCGAGGTCGCCCGCGTCCTGCGCCAGTCCTCGCGCGAGATCGACGAGCCGGCCCGCTACGGCGGCGAGGAGATGGCGGTCGCCCTGCCGCAGACCGACCTCGAGGGCGCGTACCGCTTCGCCGAGCGCGTCAGGCGGCGGATCGAGGCGCTCGACCTGCCGCTGGTGGACGGCGACGGGACGCTCAAGGTCACCGCCTCCTTCGGGGCGGCGTCGCTCAAGCGCTCCTCCGGCGACGGCAAGGACGCGCTCGTGGCGGCCGCGGATGCCGCCTTGTACCGTGCCAAGCGGTCCGGGAAGAACCGCACCGTCCGGGCCGAGTAACCTCTGGAGGCGAGGCATGGGACTGCTCGACGACGCAATCCGCGAGCATCTGGAGCTCAAGCGGCGCCACGGTGCCGATCCCGACGAGGTGACGCGCCAGGAGCGCGAGGCCCTCGGCGCTCCGGTGCGCGGCGAGTTCGCCAAGCCGGCCGGCGAGGAGCCCGACGAGGGCGACGAGCCCGCCGCCGTGGCGGCCGGCGGCCAGGCGCCCGCCGAGGTGCCCGAGTTCGACGAGCCGCCCGAGATGCCCGGCGAGCCTGAGCCCGAGCCCGTCGAGCGCGCGATCGCGCCCGAGCCCGAGCCGGAGCCCGAGCCGGGCGACGAGGAGGACCCGTGGCTCGTCGAGGAGCTCGCGGACCCCGAGCCGCGGCCCGAGCCCGCTGCCGAGGCGGCCGAGGCGCCCGCCGCCCGCCGCCCCCGCCGAGGGCGAGGACGTGCTCGAGGAGACGCCGGAGTTCCTGCAGGAGACGCCGGAGCACGAGCGCCTGTGGTTCGAGCAGAAGCCTCCGCGCGACTTCGACTGGGACAAGTAGCCCTGGACTTCTGACGGATGTTCGTCCAGCGCGCTTGAGCGGCGCGCTGCGACGGCCGATCCCTGCCCTCAGCCCCCGTTCTCTCCCGGGCGGGGCTTGCCGGGCACCAGGCGGGGATGGTTCTCCTGCCCCGGAACCAGTTCCCCCCGTTCCCCCGGCACGGCTCGCTCGACGCGGGCCGCGCGGTTGCCGCCGCGCGGCCCGTGAGCCGACCCGCCACTCTGTGGGGCGTGGAGCAGCGCCGCCTCTTCCGCCTGCTGTGGCTCTCGCTCGCCGCGGCGGTCGTCACGATCGCGCTCAAGCTGGGCGCCTGGGCGCTGACGGGCTCGGTCGGCCTGCTGTCGGACGCCGCGGAGTCCGTGGTCAACCTGGTCGCCGCGGCGGTCGCGCTGGCCGCGCTGCGCTGGGCCGTCAAGCCGGCCGACGAGGAGCACGCCTACGGGCACGCCAAGGCGGAGTACTTCTCGGCCGGCGTGGAGGGCGCGCTGATCCTGGTCGCCGCGATCGCGATCGCGATCACGGCCGTGGACCGGCTGCTCGACCCGCAGCCGCTGGAGTCGGTCGGCGCGGGCCTCGCGGTCTCCGCGGTCGCGTCGGCGATCAACCTCAGCGTCGGCCTCGCGCTGCTGCGCTCGGGCCGGCGCGCGCGCTCGATCGTGCTCGAGGCCGACGGCAAGCACCTGATCACCGACGTCTGGACGTCGCTCGGCGTGATCGCCGGCGTGGCGGGCGCCGCGCTGACCGGCTGGGAGCGGCTCGACCCGATCATCGCGCTCGCGGTCGCCGCCAACATCCTCGTCGCCGGCGGCGGGCTGCTGCGGCGCTCGGCCGGCGGCCTGATGGACCGCGCGCTCGAGGAGCCCGACCTGGAGGCGATCCGCGGCACGCTCGCGGAGTTCGAGCGCGACGGCGTCCGCTTCCACGCCCTGCGCACCCGCCAGGCCGGCTCGCGCCGCTTCGTCTCGCTGCACGTGCTCGTCCCGGGCGCCTGGACCGTCCAGCAGGGCCACGACCTCGTCGAGCGCGTCGAGGCGAGCCTCTGCGAGCGCCTGCCCGGCGCGAGCGTCTTCACCCACCTCGAGCCCGCCGAGGACCCCCGCTCCTTCGCCGACACGACCCTCGACCGGCCTCGCTGAGGCGGCTCCGGCCGGGCCGCGCGCGCAATCCCGGACGAACTCGCGTGTGAGAACCTGCTGCGCGATGAGACCGAGGCTCCCTCGCAAGGTGCGTCGCGCCGTCGTCCCGCGCATCGACGAGCTCGTCCTCCGCCGGTACCGGACGCTCGCGGCACGGCGCACGCGGAGCAGCGCGCTGGACCAGGCGACGCTCCGGGCCGCCGCCCACATCGCCGAGCGCGCGGCCGAGGAGGCCGAGCAGTCCAACGGCGCGGACGAGGCACTGACACGGGCCTTCCGCGTGCTGGCCGACGCAGACCTCACCCGGGCCCGGCCGTCGGCCGCGGTCCGCCGGGCGGTCGTCGAGCAGTTCCACCGGCTCTACTACCACTCGAGCAGACAGACCTGGAAGAACACGGAGTTCCTCGGCGCGCAGGTCTGGAAGAACCCGATGGACCTCTGGCTCTACCAGGAGCTGATCCACGAGCTCCGCCCGGACGCGATCATCGAGGCGGGCACGAAGTTCGGCGGCAGCGCGTACTACTTCGCGCGGATCTTCGACCTCGTCGGCCACGGGCAGGTCATCACGATCGACGTGGAGCCGCAGCCGGGCCGCCCGGAGCACCCGCGGATCACCTACCTGGAGGGCTCCTCCACCGACCCGTCGATCGCCGAGTCCGTCGACGAGCTCGTGGGCGGGGGCAAGCCGCTCATCGTGCTGGACTCGTCGCACAATCGCGACCACGTGCTCGACGAGCTGCGGCTCTGGAGTCCGCGGGTCCCCGTCGGGTGGCACATCGTCGTGGAGGACACCCACGCGGGCGGGCACCCGGTGACGACCCGCCACCGCCGCGGCGGCCCGTGGGCCGCCGTCGAGCGCTTCCTGGCCGAGGACGACGCGTTCGTCGTCGACGAGTCCATGCACAAGTTCTTCTTCACGTTCAACCCGCGCGGGTACCTCAAGCGCGTGCGCTGAACGGGTGGGCGGCGGTCGTCGATGGAGGCGGGGGGAATCGAACCCCCACTTCAGGTATGCAAAACCTGCGTGCTCCCATTACCACTACGCCCCCAGGAGCTCGCCCCTCAGGATAGGCGGCGGGCGACGGCCGCGGCGGTGGCCGCGTTGATGTCGACGGTGTCGCGCACGTCGTCCGCGTAACCGCCGGCGAGGACCACGCAGACGCGGGCGCCCGCGCCGCGCAGGCGGTCGAGCACGAGCTCGTCGCGGGCGGCCAGGCCGGTCTTGGTCAGCGACAGGCGTCCGAGCCGGTCGCCCTCCCACGGGTCGGCGCCGGCGAGGTAGAAGGCCAGGTCGGCCCGCGCGCTCGGCACCGCGACGTCGAGCGCCTCCGAGAGCGCGGACAGGTAGCCGTCGTCGCCGGTGCCCGTCACGAGGTCGACGTCGAGGTCGGACGGGATCCGCTGGAACGGGTAGTTGCGCGCGCCGTGCAGCGAGAGCGTGAAGGCGTCGTCGTCGCCGGCGAGCAGGTGCGCGGTGCCGTCGCCCTGGTGGACGTCGCAGTCGACGACCAGGGCGCGCTCGGCGAGCCCCTCGGAGCGGAGCACCCGCAGGGCCACGGCGACGTCGTTGAACAGGCAGTAGCCGCGCGCGAAGTCGCGCCCGGCGTGGTGGGTACCGCCGCCGAGGTTCATGCCGATCCCGTGCTCGACCGCGAAGCGCGCCGCCGCGACGGTGCCGCCGACCGCCCGCCGCCCGCGCTCGACCAGCTCCGCCGACCACGGCAGCCCGAGCCCGCGCGACTCGCGCAGCGACATCCGCCCCTCGCGGATCCGCTCGAGCAGCCCGCCGTCGTGCACCGCCTCCAGCCACGCCCACGGGACCGGGTCGGGCTCGAGCACCTCCTCGGCGCGCACGATGCCGTCGGCCACCACCCGCTCGCGCAGCAGCGCGTACTTGTCGATCGGGAACCGGTGGCGCTCGGGGAGCGGGAAGCGCCACCGGTCGTGGGTCCACAGCCGCATCGGCCCGGATCCGGCCGCCGCGGCCCCGCGGATCAAGCCCGGTTCCACCGATCCCGGCGACGGCGAGCCACTCACGGGTCATCGGTGGAACCGGGCTACGCGGCGGCCGCCCTCGCCTGCGCGAACAGCTCGTCGGCGACCCGGTCGGCCGCCTCGCCGGTCCCGCCGAGCAGCCGCTTGTCGAGCTGCGCGCGGCGGAAGAACAGCGGCGCGTCGTGCTCCCAGGTGGCGCCGATCCCGCCGTGGACGGAGATCTGCGCCCGCGCCGCGTGGTCGTAGGCCTCGCTCGCGACGAGCCGGAACGCCGACGCCGCCACGGGCAGCTCCTCCGGCTTGTCCTTGGCCGCCCAGCCCGCGTAGTACATGAGCGAGCGGGCGTTCTCGAGCCGCCGCAGGATCTCCACGAGCTCGTGCTTGACGGCCTGGTAGGAGCCGATCGCGCGGCCGAAGGTGAAGCGCTCCTTCGCGTAGCCGACGCTCGTCTCCAGCGCGCGCTCGATCGCGCCCACCGCCTCGGCGGCGAGCAGGCCCTGCGTCACGTACCAGGCGGTCGCGGCCGCCTGCGGGGTGACGTCGAGCAGCTCGGCCGGCGCGTCGTCGAAGCGGACGTGGGCCAGCGAGCGCGTCGCGTCGTAGCCCGTCACCGGCTCGATCACGGCGTCGGCGGCCTGCACCAGCGCCACGCGCCCGTCGGCGCCGACCACCACGATCTCGTCGGCGCCGGGCGCGTCGGGCACCCACGCCACCTCGCCCGTCACCGTGTCCTCGCCGATCACGGGCGCCGGGGCTCGCCGCAGCCCGCCGCGCGGGTCCGTGGTCCACGCCTCCTCGACCGCCGACGGCGGCTTGGCCGCCGCGAACGCGGCACGGCGCTCGCCGCTCGCGAGCGGCTCGGCCCCGGGGTGCAGCGCCTCGTCGAGCAGCAGCGACGCCGGCAGGTGCCCGAGCAGCGGCACGGCCGCCAGCACGCGGCCCAGCTCGGCGAACACGAGCATCGCGTCGATCGCGCCGAGCCCCGCGCCGCCGCGCTCCTCGGACACCAGCAGGCCGGGCCAGCCGGCCTCGACCGCGGTCGGCCAGAGGTCCGGCAGCGTGCCGCCGTCGAGCGCCTCGCGGGCGGCCTCGACCGTCTTGACCCGCGAGAGCGCGCCGCGGGCGGCCTCGGTGAGCAGCTCCTGCTCGTCGGAGAGCGCGAAGTTCACGACGTCACCGCCGCGCGCTCGCGCGCCCGCAGCTCGCCGAACGGCACGCCTTTGTCCAGGCGCGGCTCCGGCGGCAGCCCGAGCACCCGCTCGCCCACCATGGAGCGGAGGATCTCCTCCGTACCGCCGGCGGACTTGATGCCGGGCATGTCGGAGACCAGCCGGCCCGCGCGCTCGTCCTCGAGCGCGCCCGGCCCGAGCACGTCGACGATCAGCTCGCCCGCGTCGATCGCCGCGCGCACGGTCGTGACCTTGGCCAGCGCGCCCTCCGGCCCTGGGACGGTGCCGCGCTGGAGCATCGTCAGCATCCGGTAGCTCGTGAAGCGCAGCGCGAGGAACTCGGCCGCGATGCGCCCGAAGCGGTGGCGCACCTCGGGGTCGCGCGTGCCCGCCTCGTCCTCGACGAGCATCGTCGCGAAGCGGTCGGCGCGCCAGCCGAAGCCCTCGCCGCCGAGGCCGATCGCCACCCGCTCGAACATCAGCGTGGTCATCGCGACGCCCCAGCCGCCGTCGACCGGGCCGACCTCGCTGTCCGGCTCGAGCCGGACGTCGTCCATGAAGACCTCGTTGAAGTGCGCGTCGCCGGAGATCTGGCGCAGCGGGCGCACGCTGACGCCCTCGGCGTCCATCGGCAGCACGAACATCGTCAGGCCGCGGTGCTTGGGCACGTCCGGGTCCGTGCGCGCCAGCAGCAGCCCGTACGACGCGTGCTGGGCGTTGGTGGTCCACACCTTCTGGCCCGAGACGGTCCACGAGCCGTCGTCGTGGCGCTTGGCGCGCGCCTGGACGCCGGCCAGGTCCGAGCCCGCCGCCGGCTCCGAGAACAGCTGGCACCAGACCTCCTCGCCGGCGATCATCGGCTCGAGGTGGCGCTGCTTCTGGTCCTCGCTGCCGTGCGCGATCAGCGTCGGGCCGAGCATGCCGACGCCGATCACGTCGAACAGGCCGGGCACGCCCGCGCGCCCGATCTCCTGGTTGACGACGACCTGGTGCAGCGGCCCGAGCCCCTGCCCGCCGTAATCGGCCGGCCATGTCACGGCCGCCAGGCCCGCGGCCGCGAGCTTGCCCTGCCACGCGCGGTGCGCGGCGACCGACTCCATGTCCTCGCGTCCGCGCCGCTCGGGCGCCTCGGATGCGTGCTCCTCGAGCCAGGAGCGGACCTTGGCCCGGTACTCCGCCAGCTCGGGCGTGTCGTTGAGGTCCATGCCCGAACGCTACTGGGAGTGGCACCCTGTGGTGCCGATGCGCGACGGCTTCGCGGACCTCCCGGCCACGGTCGCCCGATTGCTGACCGGGGCGCCCGGCGGGCTCCCGCTGCCCGGGGCGCCCGAGCGGATCGACCGCGTCGCGGTCGTCCTGCTCGACGCGTTCGGCATGCGCTTCGTCGGGCGCCACGCCGACCACCCGCTGCTGCGGCGGCTGCGGCATCACGCCGCTCGCCACCCAGTTCCCGTCGACGACCACCGCGCACGTGACGACGATGCACACGGGGACGCCGGTCGGCGTCCACGGGCTCTACGAGTGGAACGTCTACGAGCCCGCCCTCGACGCCGTCATCACGCCGATCCTCTACGCGCGCGCCGGCGAGCTCGCCCCGGACGGGCTGCGCGGCTCGGGCGTCGGGATCGGCGACATCGTCCCGGCCGGCACCTTCTACGAGCGGCTCGCGGCGGCGGGCGTTCCCTCCGTCGTGCTCAGCCCCGCCGCGTTCTCTCCCTCCACCTACGACTCCGTCGCCACGCGCGGCGCCGACCTGCGCCCGTACGCGACGTTCGCCGACGGCGCCGCCGGGCTCGCGGAGGCGCTCGAGCGGCCGGGCTACGCCTACCTGTACTGGCACGAGATCGACCTGCTCGGGCACCTGCACGGGCCGGACTCGCCCGAGTTCGACGCGGCCTGCCGCCACGCGCTCGACGCGCTGGAGGCGGCGCTCGACGCCGCCGGGCCGGAGGCGCTCGTGCTGTTCACCGCCGACCACGGCCAGGTCGCCGTCGACCCGGCCCGCGTCGACTACCTCGAGGACTTCCTGCCGGAGATCGACCGCTACCTCGCCCACGGGCCGGCCGGCTCCGCGCGCGACGTCTTCCTGCACGCCGTGCCCGGGCTGGCGGCCGAGCTCGCGGCCGTGCTGCGCGAGCGGATGGAGGGCCGGGCGGAGGTGCTGCAGGTCGCCGAGCTGGAGGCGCAGGGCCTGTTCGGCGAGGTCGGGCCGCGGCTGCGCGCCCGGCTGGCGGACGTCTGCGTGCTCCCGGCGCCGGACCGGATGGCGTGGCTGCGATCGCACGCCGGCGTCGAGCAGCGCTTCCGCGGCCACCACGGCGGTCTGGACCCGGCGGAGTGCGAGACGTGGCTCGGGGCTATGGTGCGCACATGAGCCTGCGCGGCGGCATCGACCTCGGCGGCACGAAGATCCAGGCGGTGGTGGTCGACGACGAGTTCCAGGTGCTCGGCGAGGCCCGCGTCCCGACGCCGACCGCGGGTGGCCCGCAGGACGTCGCCGAGGCGATGGCCGGCGCGCTGCGCGAGGCCGCGGAGGGCCACGGCGACCCCGTCGCGATCGGGGTCGGCTCGCCCGGCGTGATCGACGAGGCGGCCGGCGTCGTCTCCAGCGCCCGCAACCTGCCCGGCTGGGTCGGCAGCTTCCCGCTCGCGGGCGCGCTGCAGCACGCGCTGCGCGCCCCGGTCGTGATCGGCAACGACGTCAACGTCGCCACGGACGCGGAGTTCGAGCTCGGCGCCGCGCGCGAGTTCACCTCGCTGCTGGGCGTGTTCTGGGGCACCGGCGTCGGCGGCGGCATCATCCTCGACTCCAAGCCGTGGGTGGGGCGCGGCGCGTCGGGGGAGATCGGCCACGTCGTGGTGGAGATCGGCGGCGCGCGCTGCCCGTGCGGGCGGCGCGGCTGCATGGAGGCCTACGCCGGGCGCGGCGCGATGGAGATGCGCGCCCGCAAGCTCGCCGACGAGGGCCGCAAGACCGTGCTGTTCGAGATCATGGCCGAGCGCGGCCGGCCGCGGCTGACGAGCGGGATCTGGAAGCGCGCGCTCGAGCGCGACGACGACCTCGCCCACGAGCTCGTCGACCGCGCGGTCCGGGCGCTCGGCGCCGGCGTCGCGTCGGCCTGCAACGTGCTCGACGTCGACGCCGTCGTGATCGGCGGCGGCCTCGGGCTCAAGCTCGGCGAGCCCTACGCGGAGCGGCTCCGCGTGGCCATGAAGCCGCACCTGTTCGCCTCCGAACGACCGCCCGCGATCCGCCTGGCGGAGCTGGGCGACCTCGGCGGGGCGATCGGCGCCGCGCTGCTCTCGCGACGCGTCACCTGACACCTTCGACCAGCCGGTCCAGCGGCGCCCAGAACGTGCGCCGCGCTGCGGCGTCGGCGCGCAGCGGCGCCTGGTGGTCGTCGGCCGCGGGGTCCTCGACCAGCTCGAGCCGCGCGTCCGCCCGCGTGGCGCCGCGGACGAGCTCGCGCGCGGTCGCGGTGCCGACCACGCCGTCGGTCGCGCTCGCGAGCGCGAGGATCCGCGTGCCGGCGGCGATCCGCCGCGGCGGGATCTCCGGCAGCCCGTCCGGGATCCGCGGCAGCCGGCGCCCGGGGTAGGCGGCGAAGATCGCCTTCGGTCGCGGCAGGCCGGCGGTGTCCGCGAGCGCGGCGTAGTCGGCGGCCAGCGCGCCGCCCGCCGAGTGCCCGGCCACCACGAGCGCGTCCGTGCGCAGGCCCGGCCGGCCGAGCGCGATCCGCAGCGCCGCGAGCACATTGCCGAGCGCCTGCCGCGGCGGCTCGACGAACGAGTCCTGGTAGCGCGGGTAGACGACCGCGCTGCCGCGGCGCGCGAGGTGCTCGAGCCACGGCCGGTAGAAGGCGGGGTCGGGCGCGCCCCAGCCGTGCAGGAAGACGACGACGGGCAGCGGGCCGTCGACGTCCGGGCGGATGATCGTGGACTGCTGCACGCCGCGGCCGGCGGTCTCCGTCACGAGTCGCGGCGGGGCCGCTTCCGTCGGCGGCTCGGCGCCGCCGCAGCCGGCGAGCGCGAGCAGCGCGAGCAGCAGCGCGAGTCCGCCCAGCGGCCGACGGCGTGTCGTCCTCACGGATGAGGGCGAATCGTCCCTCCGGCACCCGCAAGATCGCTCCCCAGGCCGACGACCGGCGGCCGGGGCGCCCGTAGCTTGCTCCCTACCGCAAGGACGACCCCAAAGGAGCCAGGAATGGCCTACGCCGGACAGACCATCGAGAACCCCATCAGCGGCGAGAAGATCACCTTCACGCAGACCGCCGCCGACACGAACGGCGAGCTGCTCGCCTTCGACATGACCCTGTCGGTCGACGGTCATGTGCCCGGTGCTCATGTGCACCCCTCCCAGGAGGAGCGCTTCGAGATCGTGTCCGGGACCATGAAGTTCAGGATGAACGGCAAGAAGATCGTGGCCGGTCCCGGCGACGTCGTGACCGTCCCGGCCGGCGCCCGCCACAAGTTCGCCAACGGCGGCGACGAGCCCGTCGAGGTGCGCGTCGAGGTCCGCCCCGCGCTGAAGATGGAGGACCTGCTCTGCAACACGGTCGCGCTCGCCAAGGAGGGCAAGACGAACCGCAAGGGCATGCCGAAGCCGGTCCACCTGGCGCTGTTCGTGCGCGAGTACGAGCGCGAGGTCCGCGCCCCGTTCCCGCCCGCGGCCGTCGTCAAGGCGCTGATGGCGCCGCTCGCCGCCATCGGCCGCGCCCGCGGGCACGACGAGCGCTACGCACCGGCGTCCGCGCCGGCGCTGAAGCCGGTGCCCGTCCCCGCGTAGAGACCTTCGGGGTCACCAAGCTGCACACGCCGCCGGGCTCGTCACTCGTACACGACGAAGTCCGGCGGCGGGCGCAGCCGCAGCACCCGGCGCGGGGTCATCAGCCCCACGTCCTCCTTGTAGAAGAGCTTGAAGCCCGGCTCGAAGCCGGGCGCCCGGCGCGTGAACGCGTCGTACTTGCTCTTCTTGACCGGCTCGGTGCCGAAGCCGTCGGCGTTGAGCACGATCTGCAGCCGGTCGCGGGCCTGGAGCGTCGTGTCGTCGACCATGTCGTCGGTGAACTGGTGGATGACCACCAGCTTCTCGGGCAGGTCCTCGCGCTCCGCGAGCTGCGCGAGCCAGGCCGTGACGGCGTTGACCTCGCGCGAGTCGACGCGGCCGATCACCTGGCCCGGCACCTGCCCCGCCTGCACCCGCCACTCGGGGTCCAGCGCGAGCCCGACGTCCGGCTCGCGCAGCCAGCGCTCGAGCCGCGTCGCCTCCGTGAAGAAGTCCGAGGCGCCGGGCTGGATGTCGAGCAGCAGCAGCGCCTTCGCGCGGCGGGCGGCGCGCAGGTAGCGCCCGATCACGGCGTCGGTCTGCCGGGTGCGGTACATGCCGTCCTCGCCGGCGTCCGCGTTCGCGATCACGGCGATCAGCTCGAGCGCGGGCAGGACGGGGCGGTCCGGGCGCACGTAGGCCTTCGCCTGGCGCTCGAGCCGCCGCGCCGCGCTCGCCGGCGTGCCGATGCCGAGCGCGCCGAGCTCCTCGTCCTGCGGCGCCCCGTAGTAGGCCACGACCCGGTGACGGGGGAAGATGTCGCGCCCGCCGCGCGGCAGCTCCACCGGCTTGGGCGCCTGCGCCGGCTCCTCGGCCTGCGAGCGCGGCAGGGCGCCCTCGCCGCCCGCGCCCGTCAGCGCGCCCGCGGTCGCCGACGCGAGCGCGAGCGCGGCGGCGACGGCTCCGGCCACGAGGCGGCGGCGGTGCACGGCAGGGTCGGTCACGCCCTCTACGTTACCCGCCGCCTATCGTGGGGCTGCATGGATGCGGTCAACATCGCGCTGGCGCTCGTGCTCGTCGGCGCGAACGGCTTCTTCGTGGCCACGGAGTTCGCCGTCGCGCGCCTGCGGCCGGGCCAGGTGGAGAAGTGGGTCAGCGACGGCCGCCCGGGCGCGAAGTCGGTCAAGCACGCGATCGAGCACATCGACTCGTATCTGGCCGCGTGCCAGCTCGGCATCACGATCTCCTCGCTGGGCCTCGGCGCGCTCGGCGAGCCGGCGTTCCACCACCTGCTCGAGCCGGTGCTCGGCGAGGGCGCGAAGGTGGCCGGCATCGGCCTGGCCAGCGCGGTCTCCTTCGGGATCATCACGCTGCTGCACGTGGTCGTCGGCGAGCTGGCGCCCAAGAGCCTCGCGATCTCCCGCACGCAGCCGATCGCGCTGTTCGTGGCGCCGGTGATGCGGGTCTTCTACCTCTGCACGAAGCCGATCGTCGACCTCTTCAACGGCATGGGGAACCTGCTGCTCAAGCCGTTCGGCATCCCGCCCGCGCGCGAGGCCGGCCACGCGCCGGTCAGCGAGGACGAGCTGCGCTCGCTCTTGCGCGAGAGCGCGGCGGGCGGCGAGATCGAGGAGGAGGAGCAGCGCTTCACCGAGAACGTGCTGACCTTCGGCGACCGCCGCGTGCGCGAGGTGATGATGCCGCGCGGCCGGATCGTGTTCGTGACCACCGACGCGACCTACGACGACGCCGTGGCCGTCGTCCGCGAGTCCGGGCTCACGCGCCTGCCGTTGTGCGAGGCCGACAAGGGCCTCGACGAGCCCCTCGGCCTGCTGCACGTCAAGGACATGCTCGTCAGCGGGTCCGGGACGTCGCTGAAGGAGATCGCGCGGCCGCTCGAGCGCGTCCCGGAGTCGATGCTGATCGACGAGCTGCTCGAGCGCCTGCGCAAGCTGCGCGAGCACTTCGCGCTCGTCGTCGACGAGCATGGCACGGTGGTCGGGCTGATCACGCTCGAGGACATCCTCGAGGAGATCGTGGGGGAGATCGAGGACGAGTTCGACCCCGAGGAGCGCGAGCCCATGCGCGACGAGTCAGAGGGCCTCGTGATCGCCGGCTGGGCGCCGGTGCGGCTCGTCGAGGAGCGACTCGGCGTCGAGTTCACCGACCACCATGAGGCCACGATCGGCGGCGTCGTGCTCGAGCGCCTGGGACGGCTGCCCGAGGAGAGCGAGGAGGTCGACGTCGACGGCGTGCGCTTCTCCGTGCTCGCCGCGGCCGACGCGCAGATCCGCGAGCTGCGGGTGGTCTCCGTCGCGAGCGACGGCGACGAGAGCTAGCGGCGCGCGGCGGCGAACCCGCGGTCCAGCAGCCTGCGGGCCTGCCTGGCCGGGTCGGGCGAGTGCAGCAGCACCACGCCGAGCTTGAGCCCGCCGCGCCGGGCGGTGGCCACGAGGCAGCGGCCGGCGGCGTCGGTGTAGCCGGTCTTGAGGCCCGTGATGCCGCGGTAGCCCAGCCGCAGCAGCGGGTTGTTGTTGTAGAGGTAGAGCTTGCCGCCCTTGACCGGGAACGGCAGCACGGCCTCGCGCCTGCGCACGACCCGCGCCAGGCGCGGCACGCGCAGCACGGCGCGGGCGATCGCGGCGAGGTCGCCGGCGCACGAGTGGTTGCCGCGGTCCTCGAAGCCGTGCGGCGAGGAGAAGCGCGTGCAGACCAGCCCCATCCGCTTCGCGCGGGCGTTCATCGCGCCGACGAACGCGCGGACGCTCCCGGCGGCGCGCTGGGCGAGCGCGATCGCCGCGTCGTTGCCCGACGGGAGCATCAGCCCGTAGAGCATCGTCTCGGTGCGGATCCGCTTGCCGCGCGGCAGCAGCCCGACGCCCGAGCCCTGGTAGCGCAGCGCCTCGCGCGTGATCGGGACCCGCGTGCGCGGGCCGAGCCGGTCGGCCACCAGCAGCGCGGTCATCATCTTCGTCAGCGACGCGATCGGCAGCACGCGCGTGGGCTGGTGTCGCCACAGCACGCGGCCCGTGTCGACGTCGAACAGCAGCCCCGAGCGCGGCATCTTCTTGAAGCGCGCGGTCACCGGGTCGCCGCCCTGCTCGAGCCGGACGGAGAGCGGCGAGGGCGCCGTGCCGCCGCCGGCCAGCGGCTCGAGGGCGTCCAGGCCGCCGGCCTGCCTCGGCGCGGGTGCGTCGCGGGCGGACTCGCCGCCCCCGCGGCGGTCGGTCACGAGCAGCGCCGCCGCGACGGCGGCGGCCAGCAGCAGCACCACGGCGAGCACGGCGGACGACCGTCGCCGGCGGCGCCGGCGACCGCCCTGGAACAGCGTGTAGGGCATCAGCCCTTGCGGCGGCGCTTCGAAGACGGCTCGGAGAGCGCGCCGAAGACCCCGAGCGACAGCACCGCCACGACGACCAGCCCGATCAGGGTCAGGACGTCGGGCCCCTCCTTGATCAGCACGTACACGGTCGCGAACGCCATCGCGCAGACGAACACCAGCGCCACCGCAGTCACCACGGTCCTCGTCACGTCAGGCCTCCTACCCGCTCGATCTGACTTCGTCGCCTTTGCTCGGACGCGAACAGCTTGATCGCCGCCAGCCCGAACACGAACCCGCCGACGTGCGCGAGGTAGGCGACGCCGCCGCCCTCGCCACCCGAGCTGAGCCCGAAGTAGCCGAACAGCAGCTGCTGCACGAACCAGAACCCGAGGATCAGGATCGCCGGCAGCTCGACGATCGTGAAGAAGAAGATGATGAAGATCACCGTGATCACGCGGGCGCGGGGGAACAGCAGCAGGTAGCCGCCGAGCACGCCCGCCACCGCGCCGGAGGCGCCGATGTTCGGGACGGCCGAGTCGGCGTTGAACGCCGTCTGCAGCGCCGTCGCCGCGATGCCGGCGAGCAGGTAGAAGACGATGAACTTCAGCGGGCCCATGGAGTCCTCGACGTTGTTGCCGAAGATCCAGAGGAAGAGCATGTTGCCGCCGAGGTGCAGCAGCCCGCCGTGCATGAACATCGCGGTGAAGACCGTCACGTAGACCGGCGGCTGGTCCGGCACGTCCGGCCCGCAGGCGACCGCCTGGAAGGACTGGTCCGGCACGCACTGCACGTCGTCGGTGAGCTCGACCGGGATCCAGGCGTAGTCGAAGAGGTTCTGCAGGTAGTCCGTGCCCGTCGGATCGCCGAACGAGATCGTCCCGTGTTGGAAGAAGAAGTACGCCAGGACGTTGAGCGCGATCAGCGTGACCGTGACGACCGGGAAGTGCTCGGTCGGGATGTTGTCCTTGAGGGGGAACACGGGGCGCGGCGGAGGCTACTGGCCTGCGCGGCGCGGTCAGCCGGTGGCGGCGGCGACCGGGCCGACGCCCGGGCGGTCCTGCTTGACGTGCTCGTCCGCGTGGTAGCTCGAGCGCACGAGCGGGCCGGCCGCGATGTGCTCGAAGCCGAGTTCGTAGGCGGCGATCTCGAGCGCCTTGAACTCGTCGGGGTGCCAGTAGCGCACGACGGGCAGGTGGCGCTCGGTCGGGCGCAGGTACTGCCCGACGGTGAGCACCTGCACGCCCTTGGCGCGCAGCTGGCCGAACGCGTCGACCATCTCGTCGTGCGTCTCGCCGAGGCCGACCATCAGGCCGGACTTCGTGACGACCTCGTCGCCGCCCATCGCCTTGGCGTTCTCGAGCACGCGCAGCGAGCGCGCCCACGTCGAGCCGCGGCGGGCGAGCGGGTACAGCCGCGGCGCGACCTCGACGTTGTGGTTGAAGACGTCGGGGCGCTCGGCGATGACCTTCGCCAGCGGCATCTCCTGGCCCTGGAAGTCGGGCGTCAGCAGCTCGATCTTGCAGCCCGGGGCCTGGCGGCGGATCTGGCGCACGACGCCGACGAACGCGCTCGCGCCCTTGTCCGGCAGGTCGTCGCGGTCGACGCTGGTGATGACCGCGTGGCGCAGGCCCATGCGGGCGACGGAGCGCGCGACGCGGGCCGGCTCGAGCGGGTCGTTCCAGGTCGGCTTGCCCGTCTTGACGTTGCAGAAGCCGCAGCGGCGCGTGCAGGTGTCGCCGAGGATCATGAACGTGGCGGTGCCGCGCTCCCAGCACTCGCCCATGTTCGGGCAGGCGGCCTCCTGGCAGACCGTGTGCAGGCCCTCGGCCTCGATCATCGCGTTGAGCTCGCGCAGCTTCGGGCCGCCCGGGAGCGGCACCTTGAACCACGACGGCTTGCGGCTGCGGAACGGCAGCGTGTCCTCGCCGAGCACCTTCGTGACGTCCATCCCGCCCGGGTTGGCGCGGGAGCGCGTCTGGTGGATCCGCAGCGGGGTCTCGCTCACGGATCCAGCGTACCGACCGCGGTGGGCGCGCCCGCGCCGACCGCCGGCCGCGGAACGGCGATGCCGAGTCGCTGCGGCGTGATCAGCCGCTGGCGCCTTCCGAACGCCTGCGCGAAGCGGTACGCCATCCGCTTGCGGAAGCAGCCCAGGCCCTCGGGGGAGCCCTCGAGCGCGACCGAGGTCATCGAGACCGACGGCAGGCCGCACGCCACGACCCAGGTGAACGGCGCCAGGTCGTTGGTCACGTTGACCGCGAAGCCGTGCGCGGAGACGCCGCGCGAGACGTGGATCCCGATCGAGGCGAGCTTGCGCTCTCCCGCCCACACGCCGGTGTACTCCCGGCCCTCGTGCGAGCGCGGGCGCGCCGTCACGCCGGCCTCGGCGAGCGCGTCGACGATCGCGCCCTCCATCGTGGCCACGAACGCCGGGACGTCGCCCACGCGCATGATCGGGTAGCCGACGAGCTGGCCGGGGCCGTGGTAGGTCAGCTTGCCGCCGCGGCGGGTCTTGACGACGTCGATCCCCTGGGCGCGGCACCAGTCCTCGCCCAGCGGCAGGTCGCCCTCCTGCGAGCGGCGCCCGAGCGTGTACACGGGCTCGTGCTCGAGCAGCAGCAGCAGCTCGCCGAGCTCGCCGTCCTGCACGCGCGAGCGCAGCCGCTCCTGGAGCTCCAGGCCCTCCTCGTAGGGGACGCGGCCGAGGTGGCAGACGAGCAGGTCGGCCATACCTTCAATGGTAGGCAGTCTGCCCGGCCGGGAGCCCCCGAAAGGGCCCCCGACCGGGTGTCCGTCAGACCTGCCCCTTAGATCGGCCAGGTCTCCAACTTCTTTCGCACACTCGACAGGAATTGCGCCGCGAGCGCTCCGTCGAGCGCCCGGTGGTCCCAGCTCATGCACAGGTACATCATCGAGCGGATCGCGATCGAGTCGTTGCCGAGCTCGTCCGTGATCACGACGGGCCGCTTGACGACGGCCTCCGTGTCGAGGATCGCGACCTGCGGCTGGTTGATCACCGGGGTGGCGAGGATCGAGCCGTAGCCGCCCGGGTTGGTGATCGTGAACGTGCCGCCCTGGACCTCGTCCGGGGTCAGCGCGTTCGCCCTCGCGCGCTTGGCGAGGTCCCTGATCCGGTTCGCAAGGCCCTCGACCGAGAGGTCCTGCGCGTCGCGGATGACCGGGACGATCAGGCCGCCCTCGCCGAGCGAGACCGCGATGCCGAGGTGGACGCCGTCGTACGTCGTGAACGTCTCGCCCTCGAGCGTCGCGTTGAGCTGCGGGAACTCGCGCAGCGCGTCGATCGTGGCCCGCGCGACGAACGCCAGCCCCGTGAGCTTGCGCTCCCGGCGCAGCGCCTCGACGCGGGTCATGTCGACCTCGACGATCGTGGTGCAGGTCGCCGCGGTGTCCAGCGACGCCTTCATGTGGCGCCCGATCGACTGGCGCATGCGTGACAGCGGGCCGCTCGATCCCGCGGGCATCTCCGCCGCCGCGACCGGCGCCGGCGCCGCGGGAGCGGCCTCCGGACGGCCGAGACGCGACTTCGGCTTGCGCGGGGCGGCCGGCCCGTCCGGCCGGTAGGGCGACTCGATGTGCATCGGCGGCTCGGTTGCGGCGCCGTTGCCGCCGGACTCCATATAGGCCAGCACGTCCTGCTTGCGCACGCGGCCGCCGCGGCCGGTGCCCTCGACCTGCTCGAGGTCGATGTCGTGCTCGGCGGCGATCCGCATCACGACCGGCGAGTAGCGCCGCGAGCCGCTGCGCCGCGCCGCCTGCGAGCCGCGCTGGGCGGTCCCCGCGTGCGACTCCTCGGTGTCGCCCTGCAGCTCGCCGGCGTCGCCGGCGGCGGCGTTGGCCACCGCGGCCTCGCTGGTCCCGCCGCTGCTCGCGCTGTCGGACTCGGAGGCGTGCGCCTCGCCCGGCTTGGCGTCGGTCGCGATACGCGCCATCACGGTGCCGACATCGACCGTCGACCCGACCTCGACGACGATCTCGGCCACGCGGCCCGTGGCCGGCGACTCGACGTCGGTGTCGATCTTGTCGGTCGAGATCGAGGCGATGATCTCGTCGGCCTCGATCCAGTCGCCGACCTGCTTCTTCCACTCGACGACGGTGCCCTCGGCGACGGACACGCCCATCTGCGGCATCGCGACGTCCACCAGCGTCTCAGTACTCGAGGAGCTCACGCACGGCCTCCTTCACGTCGTCGACCTGGGGGAGCACGGCCTGCTCGAGCGGGGGCGAGAACGGGATCGGCACGTCGGGCGTCGAGACGCGCACGACGGGACCGTCGAGGTCCTCCCACCCGCGCTCGGCGATCAGCGCCGCGACCTGGGCGCCGGCGGCGCAGGTCTGGTTGGCCTCGTCGACGATCACGACCTTCGAGGTCTTGCGGACCGACTCGAGGATCGCCTCCTCGTCGAGCGGCACCAGCGAGCGCAGGTCGAGCACCTCGATCGAGGCGCCGTCGATGTCCTGCGTGGCCTCGAGCGCGGTGTGGACCATCGCGCCGTAGGCGATCACCGTCAGGTCGGTGCCCTCGCGGGCGATCCGGGCGCTGAACGGCGTCTCGTAGGAGCCCTCGGCGACGTCGCCCTTGATGCGGCGGTAGAGGTGCTTGTGCTCGAGGAAGACGACCGGGTTGGGGTCGCGCACCGCCTTGATCAGCAGGCCCTTGGCGTCCTCGGCCGTCGACGGGGCGACGACCTTCAGGCCCGGGGAGTGCATGAACCACGCCTCCGGGTTCTGGGAGTGGAACGGGCCGCCGGAGAAGCCGCCGCCGGAGGGCAGGCGGACCGTGATGTTCACGCTCAGGCCCTGGCGGTAGTACATCTTGCCCGCGACGTTGACCAACTGGTCGAAGCCGCAGGAGATGAAGTCGGAGAACTGCATCTCGGCGATCGGGCGCATGCCCTCGACGGCCGCGCCGATCGCGCAGCCGACGATCGCCGACTCGGCCAGCGGCGTGTCCATCACGCGCTCGGGGCCGAACTCGTCGAGGAAGCCGTCGGTCACCTTGAAGGCGCCGCCGAAGTTGGCGATGTCCTCGCCCATCACGAACACGCGCTCGTCGGCGCGCATCTCCTCGCGCATGGCGTCGGAGATCGCCTGCAGGTAGGTCATGGTCGGCATGCGCTACGCCTCCTTCGAGGCGGCGAAGCCGGACCAGGGCGCGTTGCCGTCCTCGAGCAGCGCGGGCTCGTCGGCGAAGACGCGGTCGGTGGCGGTGTCGCCGTCGGGCATCGGGCCGGCCAGGGCCTCCTCGACGGCGCGCTCGATCTCCGCCTTGACGGAGGCGCGCACCTCCTCGACGTCGACGCCGAGCGCCTCGAGGCGCTTCGTCTGACGATCGATCGGGTCCTTGGCGCGCCACTCCTCGACCTGCTCCTTGGGCACGTACTTCATGTCGTCGTGCGCGGCGTGGCCGTGCATGCGCATCGTGACGGCCTCGAGCATGGTCGGGCCGTCACCGGCGAGCGCGCGCTCGCGCGCCTGGCGCGTCGCCTCGAACATCGCCTCGGGGTCGTTGCCGTCGACCTTGATGCCCGGGAAGCCGTAGGCCGCCGCGCGCTCGACGGGGTCGACCGCGAACTGCTGGTCGAGCGGGGTCGAGTACGCGTACTGGTTGTTCTCCAGCACGAAGATCACGGGGAGCTTCTGGACGCCGGCCCAGTTCATCGCCTCGTGGAAGTCGCCGCGCGAGGTCGAGCCGTCGCCGAACCAGGTGATGGCGACGCGCTGCTCGCGGCGCAGCTTGAAGGCCATCGCCAGGCCGGTCGCGACCAGCATCATGTCGGGCAGCATCGAGACCATGCCGACGCAGCCCTTCGTGCGGTCGCCGAAGTGGACGTTGCCGTCGCGGCCGCCGGTGATGCCGGCCTCGCGGCCCATGTACTGGCTGAAGATACGCGCGGGCTCGACGCCGCGGATGACGTGCGCGGCGAGGTCGCGGTGCAGGATGCACAGGCGGTCCTGGGCGCTCATCGCCCATGCCGCGCCGGCGGAGACGGCCTCCTGGCCGAACCCGTCGTAGAAGCTGCCGGGCACCTTGCCCTGGCGGTACAGGGTCATCGCGCGCTCTTCGATGCCGCGCATCATCAGCATCGCGCGCAGCAGCCCGACCCGGTCCTCCGTGGTCAGGTGCTCCGATACGTCCGCGGGCACCGCGGAGCTCTGAGCCGTCTCGGTCGCCATCAGGCGTCTTCTCTCCCTCTTCGATGTCGAGCAGGGCCCGGGATCGCCGGGCTCGCGTCGGCCGTGTCGCAGGATCTCCGCGGGGCACGGCTTGACGCCGCAAGGGTAGGGCATCGGGGGGTTACGCTGGTAGGGATGGACGCTCCCGTCCAGGTCGAGCGGGTCTGGACCCGGCGATTGCGCTGGCGGATGCGCGGCGCCTGGCAGTGGCCCGCGTTCGCCGCGCTGACGGTCGTCGACGCGCTGCTGCTGACGCGGTTGCCGTTCTACGAGGAGGGTCCGGGGACGCTCGTCGGCGGGCTGCTGCTGGCGATGTTCTTCAACCTGCTCGCGGTCGCCGTCGTGGGCCCGCTGCTCGGCGTCCGGCTGCGTCGCCGGCGGCCTGACCTGCCGCGGCCGATCGCCGCCGACTACGCCTCGACCGCCGTCCTCGTGGTGATCTGCGCCGGCCTGCTCGCCGGCGGGCTGCTGCACCGGCCGGCGGTCGCGGCCGAGCACGCCGACGTCGCCGCGGTGGCGGCCAGCACGCACGACTACGTGGAGCGCCATGCGCCCGGCCACCGCGCCGGGCTCGCCCGCATGGACGCGATGCGCGTCGAGGAGGACCTCTACCGCTCGTGCGTGCCCGGAGCCGACCCGCGGCGCTGGCTGTGCCTGTTCGTGAGCACCGACCAGCACCCGCCCGGGGTCACCGAGGATCCCGACCAGGCGCCCAACGCGGCCTACCGGATGCACGGAGGCTTCCGCTAGCCTGGTCTGGAGTTTGGCTCTGCGCCGCCCTTCGCGCCGATCCCCTGGACGGATGTGCGATGGACGAGGAGTGAGCCTCAAGCCACCCTGCGGGTACTCGACGCCTTCCATGGGAATCGTCTGGACATTTCGAGCGCGGGGGCTCGTGCCGAGCCTCGGGGCCGGCGGCTCATTGGTCGTGGCCGCTCTGTGCTGCCTGCTGCTCGCCTCCGCGGTGATCTCCTTCCGCGACTGGCCCGGCTCCGGCGGGCCCACGACGGAGGGGACGATCGCGATGCCCGCGCCCGCCGCGAAGGCCTCGGGCCGCGCCGCCGCCGGGCCGTCCGCGCCCACCGCCGCCGCCGTCGCCGCGCCGCCCAGGGCCGATCGCGCCGCGGGCGAGCGCGCGCCCCGTCGTGGCAGCGCCCGCCGCCCCGCCGCCGGGCGGCCAGTGCCGGCCGGCACCAACCCGCCCGGCGCGCCCGCGCCCGCACCCGTCGCGGCGCAGCCGCCCGCCTCGTCGCCCGCGAGCTCCTCGCCGGCTCCCCAGGCCCCGGTGGCCGAGCCCGAGCCGGCCCGCGAGCCCGGCACGGTCGAGCGCGCGGTCGAGGACGTCCGGCAGGTCGACGACGCGCTGCCGCTGCCGCCCGTGGTGAGGGAGCCCGTCGAGTCCGTGTCCGAGACGGTGCAGCAGGTCGGCCGCACCGTCGACGAGACGACGGCTCCGCTGCTTCCCGCCCTGCCCTAGTGGGCCGCGTCGCCCGCGACGGCGACGCCGTCGTGCGCCCGGCGGCACCATGGACCGCGAGCGTGCACGCGCTGCTCGCGCACGTCCGCGCCCGCGGCGTGACGTGGGTGCCCGAGCCGCGCTCCGCAAGGCACGGGTCGGCTGCGGTGTCGTGGATCGAGGGCGAGGTGCCGGCGTACCCCATGCCGGAGTGGGTGTGGGCGCCCGCGGTGCTCGAGCGCGCCGCGCGGATGCTGCGCGAGCTGCACGACGCGACGGACGGCTTCGACCGTGCCGGTCGCGTGTGGGCGCTGCCGGCCCGCGAGCCGGCCGAGGTGGTCTGCCACAACGACTTCGCGCCGTACAACCTCGTCTTCCGCGAGGGCCTGCCCGTCGGCGCGATCGACTTCGAGGCCGCCGCGCCAGGACCGCGAGCCTGGGACCTCGCCTACCTGGCGTACCGGCTCGTCCCGCTCGCGCACCCCGCTAACCCCGACCTCCCGCCCGCCGACGACCCCGCGGGGCGGCTCGCGGCGCTGTGCTACGCCTACGGCGGCGCCGACCCGGGCGAGGTGCTCGCGCTCGTGCCGCCGCGCCTGCGCGAGCTCGCCGAGACCGCCCCGCCGGCCCACGCGGAGCTCTACCGGGCCGACGCGGCCCACGTCGCCGCGCTGAACCCGGAGTTGTTCGGCCTGAGGCCGAACAACTCCGGACTCGACGTCTAGAGCACGAGGCTGAGCGGGTTCTCGAGTCGCTCGCGGATGCGGGCGAGGAACTCCGCGGCGTCGGCGCCGTAGAGGATCCGGTGGTCGCAGACGAGCGTGAGCGTCATCCGCGCACGCACGGTCACCTCGCCGTCGACGACCGCGGGCTGCGGGCCCATCGCCCCGACGCCGAGGATCGCCGCCTGCGGCGGGTTGATCACCGGCGTGATGCGGTCGATCCCGTACATGCCGAGGTTCGAGACGGTGAACGTGCCGGCGGAGAGCTCGGGCGGGGTGATCTTGCCCTCGCGGACCTTCTCGGCCAGCCCGCGCGACTCGCGCGCGATCTCGCCGAGCGACTTGCGGTCGGCGTCGAAGATCGTCGGCACGACCAGCGCGTCCTGGCCGGCCACGGCGACGCCGACGTTGACGCGCGGGTAGAGCTCGAAGCGCCCGTCGCGGTAGGCGCCGTTGGCGCGCGGGAACTCCGTCAGCGCGAGCGCGGCGGCCTTGACGATGAGGTCGTTGAACGAGGGCGCGGGGCGCTCGCCGGCGGCGGCCTTGAGCTGCTTGCGCAGCTCGACGGCCTCCTCCATGTCGACGTCGACGTAGAGGACGAAGTCGGGGGCGGTCGCCTTCGACTCGGCCATCCGGCGCGCGACGGTCTGCTGCAGGCGAGTGAGCTCTTGTGCCTCGGACTCGCCGCGGCCGGTCTGCCCGTCGGCGCCCCGGGCGGGAGCGGGCCGCGGCTGCTCGGCCACGGGCTCGGGCTGCTTCTCGGGCTCCTCCTCCTGCTGCGGCTTCGCGCCACCCGAGGCGGCCTCGACGTCGGCCTTCACGATCCGCCCGCCGGGCCCGGTGCCCTCGAGCGTCGCGAGCTCCAGGCCGAGCTCGCGCGCCATGCGGCGCGCGACGGGGCTGGCCTTCGGCCGCCCGTTGTCCTCGCCCGCGGACTCCGCCTCGCCCTCGGCCTCGGGCTCCTCCTCGGCCTCCGGCTCCGCTTCGGCTTCGGCCTCGGCCTGGGGCTCCTCTTCGGCCTCCGGCTCCTCTTCAGCTTCGGCGTCGGCCTCGGGCTCCGACTCCTGCTCGGCCTCGCTCTCGTCTTCGGCCTGCGGCTCTTCTTCTGCCTGCGGCTCCTGCTCGGCTTCCGGCTCCTCGTCGTCCTCGGCCTGCGGCTCCTGCTCCTCCTCGGCCTGCGGCTCGGCGTCGTCCTCCTCGCCGTGCTCCTGCGCCTCGGGCTGCTCGCCGCCGCCGTCGCCGTCGTCGCCCTGCTCGGCCGCCTCGCCGATCGTCGCGATCTTCTCGCCGACCGCGAGCGTGTCGCCCTCGGACGCCGTGATGGTCAGGACGCCGTCCTGGTCGGCCTCGTAGGTCATGTTCGCCTTGTCGGTCTCGATCTCGACGAGCTCGTCGCCGCGCTTGACCTCGTCCCCGTCGGACTTCAGCCACTTGAGGATCGTGCCCTCCTCCATCGAGTCGGACAGACGGGGCATGGAGACGTCGGCCATGGGCCCGGAGACTACTTGCCGGTCAGGCTGATTCCCGCGGCGTCTCTGCCCACGGCACCGAGCCGGTCACGGGCGATCAGCCAGCCTCGGCTACGCGACTGGCGTACCAACTCGCCTGTGCTCGCCCGTCCCCGGGTCGACGAGCGCGGGCGCGGGCACGGCGGGGATCGTGAACGTGAACACCGAGCCGCCGCCCTCGCGCGCCTCGACCCAGATCTCGCCGCCCTGGCGCTCGACGATCTTGCGGCAGATCGCCAGGCCGATGCCCGTGCCCTCGAACGCCTCGCGGTCGTGCAGGCGCTGGAACATCTTGAAGACGCGGTCGCGGTGGCGCGGGTCGATCCCGATCCCGTCGTCGGCGACGGTGAGCTTCCACATCGCGTCGTGCTGGCGCTCGGCGGACACCCACACGCAGGCGCTCGCGCCCGAGCGGAACTTGAGCGCGTTCGCGACGAGGTTCTGCAGCACCTGCGTCAGCGCCAGCCGGTCGCCGAGCACCGTCGGCATCGTGCCGACGCTCACCTGGGCGCGCGCGTCGGCCACCGCCGCGGCGAGCGAGGAGAGCACGTCCGCCATCACGTGCGAGAGGTCGATCGGGCGCGGCTCGGCGCCGCGGCCGGCGCGCGAGTAGGCGAGCAGGTCCTCGATCAGGGCGCGCATGCGGTTCGCGCCCTCGACGGCGAAGTCGATGAACTCGTCCGCGTCCTCGTCGATCTGCCCGTGGTAGCGGCGGCGCAGCAGCTGCAGGTAGCTGGACACCATCCGCAGCGGCTCGGAGAGGTCGTGCGAGGCGACGTAGGCGAACTGCGCGAGCTCCTCGTTGGTGCGCTCGAGCGCGCGCTGCGCCTCGCGCCGCGCGGTGATGTCGGTGAACGCGGCGACCACCGCGTAGCGGCCGTTGCCGGCCGGCCCCTCGTGCAGCGCCCGCGTCGAGACCGTCGTCCAGCGCACGTCGCCCGCGGCGGTGCGCAGGCCGATGTCGATGCCCACGCACGGCTCGCCGGTCCGCGCCGTGATCGCCACCGGGCGCTCCTCGTCCACCATCGCGCGGCCCTCGGCGTCGAGCGGCTCCCACGTGCGCACGCCCGTGGCGAGCGACTCGTGGGAGACGCCGAGGATCTCCGACGCGGCCGGGTTGAAGAACACGATCCGGTCGTCCTCGTCGTAGACGACCACCCCGTCCTGGAGCGAGTCGAGGATCGAGCGCTGCAGCGACGCCGCGGCGCCGCCCGACCGGCGCTCGCGCGAGCGCGGAGCACCGGATCCGCCTCCCCCGCGCCTCAGCCAGGCCACCGTCCCGAGCGCTCCCACGAGCCCGCCGACGACGGCCGCGATCAGGATCTCGACCATCTCTCAGCCGGAGGGTAGCCGGGCCACCCCGAGCCAGAAACCGCGGAGCGTGCCGATCAGGTCCATGAACGAGTCGAGGTCCTGCGGCTTGACCACGAACGCGTTCGCCCCGTGGGCGTAGGCGGCCACCACGTCCTGGTGCGCGGCGGACGACGTGAGCATGATCACCGGGATGACGGCGAGCGCCTCGTCGGCGCGCATCTCGTCGAGCACCTCGAGCCCGTTCTTGCGCGGCAGGTTGAGGTCGAGCAGCACCAGGTCGGGTCGCGGCGCCTCGGCGAAGCCCTCCTGCCGGCGCAGGTAGGCGAGCGCCTGCTCGCCGTCGCCGACCGCCGACAGCCGCACGCCGTCCCCGGCCTCGCGCAGGGCCTCGCGCGTGAGACGAACGTCAGCCTCGTTGTCCTCGACGAGCAGGATGCGGGCGGGACGGGTGGACGCGAGCGAGGTCACGCGACGTCCGCCGGGAGCGTGAAGGTGAAGCAGCTGCCGCCCTGCTCGCGCGGGGCAGCGGAGATCTCGCCGCCGTGGAGCTCGACGACCTTGCGCGCGATCGCGAGTCCGATCCCGGTCCCGTCGAACTCGTCGCGCGAGTGCAGGCGCTGGAACATGCCGAACACGCGCTCGGCGTGGCGCGGCTCGATCCCGATCCCGTTGTCCTCGATCGTGAACCGCCAGGCCTGGCCGTCCGCCTCGGCGCGCACCGCGACGTGCGGGCGCACGCCCGGCGCGACGAACTTGACCGCGTTGCCGATCAGGTTCTGGAACAGCTGCACGAGCTGGTGCGGATCGCCCTGCACGGTCGGGAGCTCGCCCCACTCGATCTCGGGCGGCTCGTCGTGCGCGAGCGCGCGCAGCGTCGCGGCGACCTCGCCGACCACGCGCGCCGTGTTGACCGGCTCGTGCGGGCGCTCGGAGCGGCCGGCGCGCGAGTAGGCGAGCAGGTCCTCGATCAGGGTCCGCATGCGGGCCGCGCCGTCGACCGCGTATTCGATGAACGCGTCGGCGTCGTCGTCGAGCTTGCCGTGGTAGCGGCGGCGCAGGAGCTGCAAGTAGCTCGAGATCATCCGCAGCGGCTCGGACAGGTCGTGCGAGGCGACGTAGGCGAACTGCGCCAGCTCGGCGTTGGAGCGCTCGAGCTCGGCGGTCCGCACGGCCATCTCGCGCTCCTGGCGGCGCGACTCCGTGATGTCGCGGCTGACCGACATCCCGCCGATCAGGCGCCCCTGCTCGTCGTGGAGCGGCACGGCCTGCACGCGATAGACGACGCGGGCGTCGGGCGTCTCGATGTCGAAGGTCTGCGGCTCGCCGGCGAGCGCGGCCCGGTATCGCGGCGCGATCTTCGCGTACTGCTCGGCGGGCAGCGTCTCGACCAGCGGCAGCCCGGCGTAGGCGTCGGCGTCGAGCCCGCGGCGGGCGAGCTGCGCGCCCTCGGCGACGACGATCCGCAGGTCCGGGTCGAACAGCGTCACGACCGTGTCGGGCAGGTTCGCGACGAGCGCGCGGTAGCGCATGTGCAGCACCGCGCGCTCCGCCATCGCCGAGACGTCCTTGCCCGAGATGTAGAGCAGCCGCTCGTCGGGCGAGTAGACCGCGTTGAAGAGGATGTGGCGGTCCTCGCCCGTGCTGGTCCGCAGGCGGACCTCGAGCTCCGGGCGCTGCGTCCGCCCGGCCCCCAGCTCCCCCTGCACGGCGAGCGCGCGCTCGCGGTCGTCGGGGTGCAGGAGGTCGAGATAGGAGGTGCCGGTGAGCTCGGCCGGGTCCCGCCCGAGCACGACCTCCCAGGCAGGGTTGGCCCAGACGAGCCGCCCCTCGAGGTCGAGCGCGCCCATCAGGTCGTGCGAGAGCGCGAACAGCCGGCCGGCGCTCGCAGGCGTCTGCTGGTACTTCGGTGCACCCATCGAAGCCGGGAACGGTACGAGGTTCTGAGCGGTACCGCCACGCCACGGGGGTAGTCCCCAGGGATGCGAACCTGGACGGCCGATTCGAGCGGCGACCCGGCGCTGGCGTGGGAGTTGCTCTCCCGGCCGTCGCGCTGGCACCAGTGGGCGCCGCACCTGCGCGGCGCGTGGGGGCTGGGCGAGGTGGTGCGGGCGGGCGACGCAGGCGCGGCGCGACTGCTCGGCGCCGTGCCGGTGCCCGTGCGGATCACGGCGGTCGACGCGCCGCGCTCATGGAGCTGGCGGGCCGGCGCGCTCGTGGACATGGACCACTACGTGCTCGCCCGTCCGGGCGGCTTGACGGTGCGGGTCGACCTGCGAGCGCCGGCCCCGCTCGAGGCGGGGCTGGCGCTGGCCTACGGACCCGTGGTCTCCTCCGCGCTGCGGAGGCTGGCTAGCTCCTGCTGACCGACTCGCGCGCGGTGGTCGCGCGGCCGTTGCCGGCCTGGGCCTGCTCCGGCTCGGCGGCGGTCGGCCCGACGTCGTCGTCCGGTGTGTCGCGCAGGTACAGGAACCAGTAGGCGGTCGAGACGAAGATCGCCGCTCCGGCGAGGTTCCCGAGGAACGCGAAGAGCCAGTTGTAGAGCGCGTCGCCCCACGTGATGCCGGGCACCTCGGCGAAGATCGCCGCGGGCAGGAAGAACATGTTCGCCACGACGTGGTCGAACCCGATCGCCACGAAGGCCATGATCGGGAAGAAGATCCCGAGGATCTTGCCGCCCGTGTCCTCGGCGGTCATCGCGACCCAGACCGCGAGGCAGACGAGCCAGTTGCAGCCGAGCGCGCGCAGGAAGATCTGGTCGGCGCCCTCGGTGTCGCCCTTGAGCACCGCGATCGCCTTCAGGCGCTCGAAGGTCATGCCGGCGGGCGACGCCGGGTCGGCGCCGTTCATGCCGATCACGCCGGTCTGGACGGCGAGGAAGTAGGCGACGAAGAGCGAGCCGATCAGGTTGCCGATCAGCACGATCGTGAAGTTCTGGCCGAGCGCGCGCAGGCCGACGCGGCGCTTCATCATCGCGATCGGCACGAGCGCCATGTTGCCCGTGAGCAGCTCGGAGCCCGCGAGCACGACGAGCACCAGGCCGAGGGCGAACACCGAGCCCGAGAACAGGGTGGGCAGAGTGCCCCACGTCTCCGGCTTCAGGCCGGAGCTGACCGCGATCGCCACGAGCCCTCCGAACGCGATGTACGCGCCGGCCAGGAAGCCGCCCACAAGGGCCTTGTCCCAGCCCAGCTTCGCCTTCTTGGTCCCCGCCTCGACGGCTGCCTGCGCGGTCTCCTGCGGTGTCTTGGACGCCATGCTTACCCCCGCTTTAGGTCATTGCGGGGGTCCTCTTACCCATCGACGGGGGAACTGATTCCCGGCGCAACGGCAGGGACGGGCTCGCTGAACCCGACGCGCGTCATCTCGCCCCAGCCGGTCTCCGGCCGCAGCACGGTCCACAGGGCCTTCGTGCGCACGATCGCCAGCCACTGGCGGTAGCCGAAGTTCTCCACCACGGCCGCGACCATCAGGCGCCGCAGGTCGCGCCAGCCCGGGTAGCGGGCGAACGCGCGGCCCTCGATCAGCAGCGCGCCGAAGGACAGCACGAGCCCGTAGGTGAACGCGAGGCCGAACAGCACGGCGGCGAACGGTGGATTGACCCAGCCGAGCACGAGGCCGACGACGCAGTAGGCCAGGCCGGAGATCTCCACGACCGGGCCGAGCGCCTCGAAGAACAAGAAGAACGGCATCGCCACCATGCCGATGCCGCCGTAGCGCGGGTTGAGGAACATCCTCTTGTGGCGCCACAGCGTCTCCAGCAGGCCGCGCTGCCAGCGGTCGCGCTGGCGGCGCAGGACGTCGCGCTCGGCGGGCGCCTCGGTCCAGCAGATCGGGTCGGCGACGAAGGTGATCTTGTAGCGGCGCTTGGCGTCGCGGCAGTGCCGGTGCAGGCGGACCACGAGCTCGGCGTCCTCGCCGACCGTGCTGGTGTCGTAGCCGCCCGCCTCGACGACCGTCTCGCGCCGGAACAGCCCGAAGGCGCCGGAGATGATCAGCAGCATGTTGACCCGCGACCAGCCGGCGCGGCCGGCCAGGAACGCCCGCAGGTACTCGACGATCTGCACGTTGACGAGCGTGTTCTCGGGCGTCTGGACGGCCTTGATGCGGCCGTCCTCGAGCAGCGAGCCGTTGAGGATGCGCACGATCCCGCCGGTGGCGACGGTCTCGGGCTCGGCCTGGAAGGACCACACGAGCCGGGCGAGCGCCGCGGGGTCCAGCAGCGTGTCGGAGTCGATCGCGCAGAAGAGGGGGTAGGCGGCGTAGCGGATGCCGCAGTTGAGCGAGTCGGCCTTGCCGCCGTTCTCCTTGTCGATCACGAGCAGGCGGTCGTCGAGCGGGCTGGCGTAGACCGCCCGCACCGGCGCCGACGGCAGCTTGGCGCGCGGCACGCGCTCGACCTCGACGAGCTGGAAGGCCTCCTTGAGGACCTCCAGCGTGCCGTCGGTGGAGCCGTCGTTGATGACCATCACCTGCAGCTCGCGGTAGTGGGAGGCGAGCAGCGAGCGGATCGAGGGCACGATCACCGGCTCCTCGTTGTAGGCGGGCGCCAGGATCGTGACGGGGAGCGAGAGCTCGGACCGGCTGACGCCGCGGAAGTCGCGCAGCGGGCGCCGACGCACCCACTCGGAGACCTGCCGCGAGCCGAGCAGCAGCAGCGCCGTGTAGGCGAGGTTGAGCGCCATGAAGTAGCCGACGAACGTCGTGTCGAAGATCAGGCGCAGCGTGTGCATCAGCCGCCGACCCCCACGCGGTCCATGGCGAGCGCCTCGCGCGCCCGGTCGCGGGCGTAGCGGTCCGGGTGGTCGAGCGCCCGCTCGAGCGCCTTGTGGCCGGGGTCGCCGAGCGCGCGCAGCGACGCCGCCGCGTTCGCGCGGACCCACCACGCGGGGTCGTCGAGCACGGCCTCGAGCGCCGGCACGGCGCGCTTGACGCCGATCGCGCCGAGCGCCTTGGCCGCCTGCGCGCGCAGCGGCCAGGCCTCGTCGGTGAGCGCGCGCTCCAGCTCGGGCCGGGAGCGCCGGCCGCCGACGGCGCCGAGCGCGCGCGCCGCGGAGATGCGCTCCTCGAGGCTGCCGCGGCGCAGCAGCTCGATCATCGCCGGCTCCGCGCGCGGGTCGCCGGCGTGGCCGAGCGCGCGCGCGACGCCGACGCGCGGCGCGGCACGGCGCTCGCCCCTGGCGTCGAGCTCGCGCAGCTGGGCGAGCAGCGACTCGACCGCCCACGGCTGGCCGAGCCGCTCGATCACCCGCTCCGGGGCGAGCCGGCGCTTGGACAGCGCGCGGACCAGCGCGGGCACGGCGTCCGGGTCCTCCGCGAGCGGCAGGCCGGCGACCGCCACGAGGCGCACGTCGGGGTCGTCGTCGTCGAGCATCGGCTCGAGCCGCGCGGTGCCCTGGGGCAGGCGCAGGTGGGCGAGGATCAGCACGGCGCGGCCGCGGGCGGGGCCGTTGCGTGCGTCGAGCTGGGCCTGCAGGCGGGCGGTGAGCCCGGAGCGGCGGCCCTCGCGGTCGAGCACCTCGACCGGCGGGCGGGGGGCCGAGTCGTCCTGGAGGACGGCGGCCAGGTCGACCTGCTGCTCCCGGTCGCGAACCGTGCCGAGGACGCGCCGCAGGCGTCTCGGGTCACCGGTCGCGAGCGCCCTGCGGTAGTGGCGCCGGCGGCGCACCGACTTGCCCTCGCGCCGGTCACGGAGGGCCTTGCGGCTCACCACGAGCAGCGCGAGGACCGTCAGCAGCGCGACGGAGCCCGCGAAGAGCAGGGCGAATGCTTGGAACAGGTCCACGCCCGCGTAATCGGCGGGCACGCCCTGTTCTTTGGTGCGCTAGGTGGTTCCGGCCAACGTCAACTGCGGCTGGGTAGGGGAGCGAGGGGTCCAACCGCGACGTCGAGTCCGGAGTTACTCAGCCTCAGGCTGAACAACTCCGGGTTCGAGCTCTGAGCGGTTTCACCCCCTCCCCCTTAGTGCCCAGCCCCCGCCTGGCCGAGCTTGTCCTCGCCCTTGTCGACGTCATCGCCGTCGGGCTCGGGGCTGCTCGGGGGCGCGCCGGCCTCGTGGGTGGCGCCGCGCGGGGCGGTGATGTCCTTCTCGGTGTCTTTGTCGTCCATCCCTGCGCCCTCCCCGCAGGCGCGGGGGTTCAATCGAACGTCTGCCAGCGGCGCCACTTGGCGAGGAACTCCGCCGACTCGAGCTGCGCCAGGTCGGCGCGCAGCGCGCGCGCCAGGCGGCCGGTCTGCGCCGGCTCGGTGTCCCAGAACAGCGCGATCTCGCCCGTGGCGATCTCGAGCACCTCGACGTGGTCGGTCTGCGCCGGGCCGCGCAGGAGCGCCGGGCCGCGGCCGGCCTTGCCCACGATCAGCTCGTACTCGCGGTTGGCCTTCACGCGCGCACCGCGGCGGCGCGCTCGAGCTCGCGGTCGCCATGGAAGACGCGGCCGTCGATCACGACCGCGGGGACGTCGAGCACGCCGGCGGCGGCCGCCTCCGCGGTCGCGCGCTCCAGCCGCTCGGCGATCGAGCCGAGCCCGGTGCCCTTGAGCAGGGCGGTCGGGTGCATCTCGCACGCGGCGGCGGCGATCAGGACGTTGTCGCGCTCGCCGAGGTCGCGTCCGCCCGCGAAAGCCTGCCGGAACGCGGCCAGCGAGAACGCCACGCCGCGGCCGATCTGCTTCGCGTAGGTGGCGGCGAGCAGCGCCCAGCCGGTGTCGGCCGGGAACGGCTCGGGCCAGCGGACGGGCTGCAGCTCGTAGCGGCGGGCGCGCGCCTCGACGTCCTCGCGGTAGATCAGCTCCTCCTCGGCGCAGCGGAACGCGCCGACGCCGCCGGCCGCCAGGCCGCCCAGCCGCACCGGGATCCACTCCGGGACCTCCGGCAGCACGTGCATCACGCGCTCCGCGGCGAGGTAGGCGTCGGGCGAGGCGAAGTCGTAATAGAAGGCCGGCTGGGGCACGGCGTCAGCCGTGGATCAGCCAGCCGTCCGCGGCGCGCGCGGCCTCCATGACGCCCTCGGCGAGCGTCGGATGGCCGTGGATGATGCGCGCGACCTCGGGATAGCCGCCCTCGAGCGCCTTGGCGTTGACGAGCTCCTGGATCAGCTCGGTCGCCTTGGACCCGACGATGTGGCCGCCGACCAGCTCGCCGTACTTCTTGTCGCCGATGATCTTGATCACGCCGCTGCGGTCGCCGTAGACCGTGCCCGCGCCGACCGCGCCGTACTGGACCTTGCCGACCACGACGTCGATCCCCTGCTCGCGCGCCTGCTCCTCGGTCAGCCCGAACGAGCCGACCATCGGCGTGCAGAACGTCGCGCGCGGGATGTCGATGTACTCGATCGGGTGGGTCTCCAGGCCGGCGGCGTCCTCGACGGCGATCACGCCCTCGTCGGAGGCCTTGTGCGCGAGCGCGGGGCCCTTGACGAGATCGCCGATCGCGTACACGCCCTCGGCCGAGGTGCGCAGCGCGCCGTCGACCTCGATCAGCCCGCGGTCATCGAGCTTGACGCCCGCCGCGTCGAGACCGAGCGCCTCGACGTCGGGGCCGCGGCCCGCGGCGATCACCAGGTAGTCCGCCTCGCCCTGCTGGTCGCCGTAGGAGAACGTGACCTTGTCGTCGTGCGACTGCACGTTCTCGATCAGCGTCCCGGTGTGGATCGTCATGTTCTGCTTGCCGAGCTGACGTCCGGCGACCTTGGAGATGTCGGCGTCCTCGGTGGGGAGCACGCGGTCGAGCGCCTCGAACAGCGTCACATCGGTGCCGAGGCGGCCATAGGCGGAGGCGATCTCGGCGCCCGAGGCGCCCGCGCCGACGACGGCGAGCGTCTTCGGCAGCTCCTGGAAGGCCCACGCCTCCTCCGTGCCGATCACGCGGCCGCCGAACTCGGTGCCGGGGATCGGCTTGGGGACCGAGCCCGTCGCGAGCACGATCGCCTTGCGCGCCTCGATCTCCGTGCCGTCGACGGAGACCTTGTTCGCGCCCGCCAGGCTGGCGGTGCCCTCGATGTAGTCGATCTTGTTCTTCTTGAACAGGCCGGACACCCCGCCGGTGAGGGTCTTGACGACCTTCTGGCGGCGCTCGAAGACGGCCCCGAAGTCGACGGTGCGCTCCGGCACGCTGATGCCGAAGTCGGCGGCCTCGTCGATCTCGTGGAGCACGTCGGCGACGCGCAGGACGGCCTTGGCGGGGATGCAGGCGTAGTTGAGGCAGCGGCCGCCGACGGTGTCCTTCTCGATCACGGCGGTGCTCATCCCGAGCTGGGCGGCGCGGATGGCGGCGACATAGCCGCCCGGTCCCGAGCCGATGACGATGCAGTCGTAGGCGCTTTCTGGCATTTGGCGGATGAGGCTAGCGCTCGGGCATCTGCAGGCGCGCCATGGCCCGGATCAGGAACCAGAACAGCGTGCCGGCCGCGAGCAGCACCCCGACCGCGAGCACGACGGCCTGCCAGTTGGACGGGAACAGCAGCGACAGCCCCGCGTAGATGACGGTGATCCCGAGCAGCACCTCGAAGCCGAGCACGGCCCAGTACTTGCGCAGCCACATCCCGGCGGCGGCCGCCAGCAGGATGCCGGCGAACAGGAACACCCCGCCGCGCTTGGGGTCCTCTCCCGCGACCTCCCAGCCGGCGAGGTAGAACGCGACGTTGGCGACGGCGAGCAGCGCCGCCACGACCGCGGCGATCGTGACCGCGAGCGGGCGCTCGCCGGGCGCGAGCGGCTCGAGCGCGGCGCGCGCCTGCTCGTCGCGCTCGCGGCCGCGCGCGTAGCCGCGCGCCATGCCGTCGGCGGGCCGCCGGGCGGCGGGCGCGTCGCCTGCCGGCGTGGCGCCGGGGGTGCGGGGGCGGGCCTTGCGGCTGCGCTTACCCACCGCCGCCCTCCAGGGAGAGGCGCAGCGCGCGGGCCGCCTGCTCGGGGTCGGAGGCCTCCGTGATCGCGCGCACGACGACCACGCGCGTGGCGCCGCGCCCGACCACCTCGGCGACGTTGCCCGCGTGCAGCCCGCCGATGGCGAACCACGGCTTGCGCGCATGCGCGGCGGCGTACTCCACGTAGCCCAGGCCGGCGGCCGGCCGGCCGGGCTTGGTCGGCGTCGCGTGCACCGGGCCGACGGCGAGGTAGTCGACGTCCGGGTCGGCCTCGGCGGCGTCGGCCTGCTCGGGCGCGTGCGTGGAGCGCCCGACGATCGCGTCCGGGCCGGCGGCCGCGCGCGCGTCGGCGGGCGAGCCGTCGTCCTGGCCGACGTGGACGCCGTCGGCGGCGCAGGCGGCGACCAGGTCCGGGCGGTCGTTGAGCACGAACAGCGCGCCGTGCGCGTCCGCGGCCGCGCGGAACTCGCGCGCCGCCGTCACGAGCCCGTCGTCGTCGAGCGCCTTGTCGCGCAGCTGCACGACGTCGACCCCGCCGCGCAGCGCCGCGGCGAGGAACTCGCGCGGCCGGGCGTCGCAGACGAGGTACAGCCGCGCGCCGGCGATCCGCTCGCGTGGGCTCACGCCGCGAGACTCTAGAATGGGTCCTCCACAACGGGAGCCCGCGATCGGGCTGAGAGGGCGGCAGCGGGCCGCCGACCGTCGAACCTGATCCGGGTCGTGCCGGCGTAGGGAGGGAACCGCCACCAGTGGCAGCAGCGCAGCACCCAGACGTCCTCGTCATCGGCGGCGGGCCGATCGGCCTCGCCTGCGCCTGGCGCGCCGCCGCGAGCGGGCTGCGCACGCTCGTGCTCGACGCCGGCGAGCCCGGCGCGTGGCACGTCGCCGCGGGCATGCTCGCGCCCGTCGCCGAGGCGGAGTTCGGCGAGCGCGAGCTGCTCGAGCTCGGGCTGCGCAGCGCCCGCGCGTACGAGGGCTTCTGCGCCGAGCTGGCCGAGGCCACCGGAAATGACCCGGGCCTGCGCCGCGACGGCACGCTGGTCGTCGCGCGCGACGCCGACGAGGCGGAGGCGCTCGACCGGCTGATCGCGATGCGCGAGTCACTCGGCCTCGACGTGACGCGGCTGCGGCCGAGCCAGGCGCGCCGTGCCGAGCCGGCGCTCGCGCCGACGGTGCGGCTCGCGCTCGACGTCGCCGGCGACCACTCGATCGACCCGCGCCGGCTCGTCGCCGCCCTGCGCGAGGCGGTCGAGGTCCGCCGCGGCCGCGCGGCGCGCCTCCAGGTGGAGCACGGGCGCGTGACGGGCGCCGAGCTCGAGGACGGGAGCACCATCGCGGCCGGCCAGGTCGTCGTCGCCGCGGGCGTCGACGCGGGCAGGCTCGGCGGGCTCCCCGAGGACGCGCGCGTGCCGGTGCGGCCGGTCAAGGGCCAGGTGCTGCGCCTGCGCGACCCGAGAGGACCCGGCCTCGTGACCCGGACGATCCGCGGCGAGCAGGCCTACCTCGTCCCGCGCGGGGACGGCCGCTACGTGCTCGGCGCGACGATGGAGGAGCGCGGCTGGGACACCGCCGCGACCGCGGGCGGCGTCTACGAGCTGATCCGCGACATGAGCGAGGTCGTGCCCGGCGTGCTCGAGCTCGAGATCGAGGAGCTGCAGGCCGGCCTGCGCCCGGCCACGCCGGACAACCTGCCGGCGATCGGCCGCGGCGCGCTCGATGGCCTCGTCTGGGCGGCGGGCCACCACCGCAACGGCATCCTGCTGACGCCCGTGACGGCCGAGCTGGTCGCGGGCGCGCTGGCCGGCGAGCCGCTGCCCGACTGGGCGCGCGCGGCCGATCCTGCGCGCTTCGCCGGGGTGCCGGCATGAGGGTGCTCGTCAACGGCCGCAGCACCGAGCTGGCCGACGGGGCGACCGTGCAGGTGGCCGTCGAGGCGCTCGACCTGCCGGGTTCCGGCCGCGGCGTGGCCGTCGCCGTCGACGCCGAGGTGGTGCCCCGCGGCCAGTGGGGCGCGCACGAGCTGCAAGAAGGGGCGCGGGTCGAGATCCTGCGCGCGATCCAGGGAGGATGAGTTGACCGCCACCGAGGCCACCACGGACCCGCTGCGCATCGGCGACCGCGAGCTCGGCTCGCGGCTGCTGCTCGGCACGGGCGGGTTCCGCTCGCTCGACGCGCTCGCGAGCGCGATCGAGGCCAGCGGCACCGAGCTCGTGACCGTCGCGCTGCGGCGCGTCGACCCGTCCCAGCGCGGGTCGATCGTCGACGTGCTCGACCGCTCCGGGGTCGCGCTGCTGCCCAACACCGCGGGCTGCTTCACCGCGCGCGACGCGGTCCTGACCGCCAAGCTCGCCCGCGAGGCGTTCGCGACGAGCTGGGTCAAGCTCGAGGTGATCGGCGACGAGCGCACGCTGCTGCCCGACGCGCCCGCGCTGCTCGAGGCCGCGGAGGAGCTCGTCGACGACGGCTTCACGGTGCTCCCGTACACCAACGACGACCCGATCCTCGCGCGCCGGCTGGAGGACGTCGGCTGCGCCGCGGTGATGCCCGCCGGCTCGCCGATCGGCTCGGGCCAGGGGCTGCTGAACCCGTACAACCTGCGCCTGATCCGCGAGCGGGCGACGGTCCCGGTGATCCTCGACGCCGGCGTCGGCACCGCCTCCGACGCCGCGCTGGCGATGGAGATCGGCTGCGACGCCGTGCTGTGCGCCACGGCGATCTCGCGCGCCGAGGACCCGGTGGCGATGGCGCGCGCGATCCGGCTCGCGACCGAGGCCGGCCGGCTCGCCCACCGGGCCGGGCGGATCCCGCGCCGCCTCTACGCCCAGGCCTCGACGCCGGAGGAGGGCACCCCCACCTTCTAGCCGGGGGCTGCCACGACAGACCGCGGACGCCGGGGCCCGTAGCGTCGCGTTCGTGACCACGCGCATCCGGCTCTGCGGACGGCTGGAGATCGAAATCGGCGGGGAGCGGATCGAGCAGCGGCTGCCCGGGCGCCAGGGCCCGCTCGTGCTGGCGCTGCTTGCCGTCAACCGCGCGCGGCCCGTCAGCCGCGACGAGCTGATCGATGCGCTGTGGCCGGACGCAGCTCCCGCCGACGCGGGCGAGGCGCTGAGCGCGCTGCTGTCGAAGGTGCGCCAGGCCGTCGGCCGCGAGGCGCTCACCGGCCGCCGCGAGCTCTCGCTGTCGCTGCCCACCGATGCCGAGATCGACGTCGAGCACGCGCTCGCCGACGCCGACCGGGCGCGCGCGGCCATCGCCGCCGGCGACGCGGCCACCGCGTGGGACGCCGCGGCCGAGGCGATCGAGATCATCGGCCGCGGGTTCCTGCCCGGCCATGACGCCCCGTGGGTACAGGAGCGCCGCACCGAGCTCGACGACCTGCGACTGCGCGCGCTGGAGATCCAGGCGCAAGCCGGGCTCGCGCTCGGCGGCCCGCACGCCGACGGCGCAGAGCGCGCCGCGGCGGCGCTGGTGCGCGACGCGCCGCTGCGCGAGGCCGGCCACCGGCTGCTGATGGAGGCGCTGGCCGCCCGCGGCGAGGTCGCGGAGGCGCTCGCCGCCTACGAGCGGCTGCGGATCCTGCTGCGCGACGAGCTCGGGATGGCGCCGGGCGAGGCCGTGCGCGCCCTGCACACGCGCCTGCTCGACGGCAGCGCCCCCGCGGCCGCGTCGGCTCCCGCGCCTGCGCCGGCGGCGCCGGACCGCCTCCCCGACCGGCTCGCGCAGACGCTCGCCTCGCCGTGGGTCGGCCGCCACGCCACGCTGCGCCGGCTGCGAGCGCTCGCCGAGCGCGCCGCGGCCGGAGAGGCCGGGCTCGTGTTCGTCAGCGGCGAGGGCGGCATCGGCAAGACGCGCACCGTCGCCGAGCTGGCTCAGCGGATGCCGGGCTTCGAGGTGCTCTACGGCCGCTGCGACGAGGAGGAGCTGTACCCGTTCGGCCCCTGGGTCGACATGCTGCGGCCGCACCTCGCGCGGCTGCCGCAGCCCGAGTTGGCCGAGCTGGTCAGGGGCGCCCCCGAGCTGGCCAGGCTGCTGCCCGAGATCCAGGAGCGCCTGCCGGACCTCGGAGGTCTGCCACCGGTGGGCGAGCCCGAGACGCGACGCCGCCAGATGTTCGGCGCCGTCGTGACGGTCGTGCGCCGGCTCGCCGCGGAGAGGCCCGTGCTGCTGATCGTCGACGACATGCACTGGGCCGACCGGTCCTCGCTGCTGCTGGCCCGGCACCTGGCGCGCGAGCCCGGGCTCGGGGCGGTGCTGGGGGTCGGGACGTTCCGCGACTCGGAGCTGCACCCCGGCCATCCGCTCCCCGAGCTGCTCGCGGAGCTCGAGCGCGGCGGCGTCCTGCCGCGACTGCGCCTCGACGGCATGGACGAGCGGGAGGTCGCGCAGCTGATCGGCGGCGACGCCGCGCCCGGCACCGTCTCCGCGATCCACGCGGAGACCGGCGGCAACCCGTTCTTCGTCAAGCAGCTCGTGCGCCACCTCGAGGAGCTCGACCGCGACGGCGGCGCCCGCGCCGCAGAGCCCGGCGTGCCGGAGGGCGTCCGCGACGTCATCGCGGCCCGGGTCGGCCGCCTCTCGGAGCACGCCGGCCGCGTGCTCGCCATCGCGGCGCTGATCGGCCGCGACTTCGACGTCGATCTGCTCGAGCGGGTCGCAGGCCTCACCGAGGACGAGCTGCTCGACGCCCTCGACGCGGCCGTGCGCGGCGCGCTGCTGACGGAGGTCCCGAGCGCACCCGGCCGCTACTCGTTCGCCCACGCCCTGCTGCGCACGACGCTCGAGGCCGAGCTGTCGGCGACCCGGCGGGCGCGGCTGCACCTGCGCATCGGCGAGGCGATCGAGCAGCTCCACGGCGAGCGGCCGGACCCCTGGCTCGCAGAGCTGGCGCGGCACTTCGCCGCCGCGGGCCCGCGCGCAGCCGATCGGGCCGTGGCCTACGCCGAGCGCGCCGCCGCGCAGGCCCACGCCCGCCTCGCCTACGACGAGGCGGTCCGGCTGCTGGTCGCCGCGGTCGGCCTGCGGCGCCGCGACGAGCATGCCGACCCGGCCGAGCTCGCCCAGCTCGAGAACGCCCTGGCCGCCGCCCAGGCGGACGCCGGCCAGTGGGAGGCGGCGCGTGCGAGCTTCGCCCGCGCCGCGGTCGCCGCCCGCTCCACCGGGTCCGCGGAGGCCTTCGCCCGCGCGGCGCTCGGGCACGCCGGCGGGACGTGGGAGCAGTACGGCGTCGAGGACGCCGAGAACGTCGCGCTGCTGGACGAGGCGCTGCGCCTGTTGCCCGAGGAGGACTCGGCGATGCGCGCGCAGGTGCTCGCCCGGATCGCGATCCACCGCAGCTTCCTCGCCCAGGTCTCCGAGGACGAGGTGCGGGCGATCGCCGACGAGGCGGTCGCGATGGCGCGCCGCGTGGGGCGAGCCCAGCCGCTCGCGGCGGCGCTGACCGGGGCCTTGCACGCGCGCTGGCGGCCCGGCCGCTCCGCCGACCGGTTGGAGCTCGCGGCCGAGCTGATCGGGCTGACGGAGGCGCACGACCGGATCACCTGCGCCGCTGACGCGCACGTCTGGCGCGCGAGCGCGCTGCTCGAGCTGGGCCGCCTCGACGAGGCCGACGCTCACCTCGCGCGCCACGCGGAGCTCGCCGCCGCCTCGCAGCAGCCCGCGCTGCTGCTCCACCGCGACGGCATGCGGGCGATGCGCGCCGCGCTCGAGGGCGACTACGAGCGCGGGTCGCGGATCGCTCGCGACATGTTCGAGCACGGAGCGCGCGAGGAGGCGGATGGTCGCCCGCTCTCGCCGATCCACGCCCAGTGGCATGGCGCCAACACCCTCGCGCTCCGCAACGAGCGTGGCGAGCTGGGTCCGCACGTGCCGGTCTTCGAGCGTCTCGCGAGCCAGATCGCGCCGCCCGGATGGCGGCCCGCGCTCGCCTGGGCGCACCTGCAGGCCGGCCGCCCGGAGCTCGCGCGCGAGCTGATCGAGGAGATGAGCGCCGGCAACTTCGCGACGACGCCGCGCGACAGCAACTTCGTCGCGCGGCTGGGCCAGGTCGCGCACGTGGTCGCCGAGCTCGGCGACGCCGACCTCGCCGCCTCGGTCGAGCCGCTGCTGGCGCCGCTCGCGGATTTCTGGGTCGTGCTCGGGCCGGCCGCGTGCACGCTCGGGCCGATCGCGTACCTCGTCGGGGAGCTGCAGCTGCTGCTGGACCGGCCCGCCGACGCGGCGGCCTCGTTCGAGACGGCGATCGATCGCTCGCGGGCGATGCGCGCACGGCCCTACGAGGCGCGCGCGCAGGCCGGCCTCGCGGTCGCGCTGCGCCGCCTCGGCGAGCACGGCCACGCCGTGATCCTGGAGGCGCGGGCCGCGAGCACGGCTCGCGAGCTGGGGATGCAGCGGCTCGAGCACGAGCTCGGGCTCACCGCAGCGGCCGCCTGACGGCGGCGACAGGGTTTTCGCAGGGTTCTCGCAGGGGCGGTCGCGGACACTCGCCTCGACCCCTCCCCCTCCGAAAGGACCCCATATGACCCCCGTTGCCGAGCTCAAGCTCGCGCATCGCGCCACCTGGGCGGCCGGCGATTACGCGGCCGTCGCTCGCCACATCGACGACGTCCCGCCCGCCGACCTGCTCGGCGCGGATGGACATCCAGCCCGGCCACAGCGTCCTCGACGTCGCCACCGGGACCGGCAATCTCGCCATCAAGGCCGCCGCCGCGGGCGCGCAGGTCGCCGGCCTCGACCTCACGCCCGAGCTCTTCGAGACGGCCCGCAAGCGCGCTGACGCCGCCGGCGTCGTCGTCGACTGGGTCGAGGGCGACGCGGAGGAGCTCCCCTACGAGGACGAGTCGTTCGACCGCGTCGTGTCGGCCTTCGGCGTGCAGTTCGCGCCGCGCCATGAGATCGTCGCCGCCGAGCTCGTCGGCGTCACCCGCCGGGGCGGGCGCATCGGCCTCGTCAACTGGACGCCCGAGGGCCTGATCGGCGAGCTGTTCAAGATCATGGGCCGCTACATGCCCGCGCCGCCGGCGTTCGCCTCGCCGCCGCCGCTGTGGGGCGACGTGCAGCACGTGCGCCGCCTGTTCGCCGACAGCCGCGTCGAGCTCGAGTTCGCCCGCGGGAACAACCCGTGGCGCTTCGAGTCGGCCGAGGACTGGGTGTCCTTCATGGAGACCGCCTACGGGCCGACCCTGAAGGCGCGCCAGCGGCTCACCGCCGACGGCACCTGGGCCGACTGCCGCGCGGAGATCGTCGCGCTCGCCGAGCGCCGCAACGAGGCGACCGACGGCAGCCTGCTGATGCAGGCCGAGTACCTGATCACCATCGGCCACAAGGTGGGCTGAGATGAAGCGCATGCTCATCGCCGGCGTCGCCGCCGCGGCGGCGGCCCTCCCGGCCGCCGCCATGGCAGGCCCCGCCGCGCCGCCCGTCCCCGGCGACATCGCCGCGCCCGACGGCCACAAGCCGTACCTCGTCGCCCATGCCGAGGGCGTGCAGATCTACACCTGCGAGGGCTCTGCCTGGAAGCTGCTCGCGCCGCGGGCGACGCTGACCGGCGACAACGACAAGGTCATCGCCACCCACTATGGCGGCCCCACCTGGGAGGCCCGCGACGGCAGCAGCGTCGTCGCGCGCCGCGATGCCGGGCGTGCCCGGCGCCCCGGGCGCCGTCGACTGGCTGCGCCTGAAGGCCACCTCGACCGCCGCCGGCGCCGACGGCGACCGGCTGGGCGGCACGACGTACATCCAGCGCATCCACACGGTGGGCGGCGTCGCCCCCGCGGGAGCGTGCGCCGCCGGCGCAAGCGCCGAGGTGCCCTACACGGCCGACTACGTCTTCTTCAAGGCGACGGGAAGCTGACCCATGTCCGCACGCACCACGCTGGTCGCCGTGGCCGCCGCGCTCGCCCTGGGCGCGGCCGGCTGCGGCGGCTCCGACAACGACGCCGGCGGATCGTCGGGCGTCGCGCCCGAGACCGCCAAGGCGCAGATCGAGCGCGCCGCGAAGGTCAAGCTCGCCTCCGATCCGGTCCCGGACGAGGCGCGCGAGCAGGGCCTGCGCGCCTCGTACAGCAACTCCGCCACGGCGGTCGAGGACGGCCAGATCGTCGGGCTGTTCGTCATGAAGGACGCCGACGTCGCCGGCGAGGTCTCGGACATGGTCCGCGGCTCGGCGCCGAAGTCGGCCCGGCTGATCGTCAACGACGAGGTCATGGTCGTCTACGCCTCCGCCGGCTCCGATCACGCCGGCGCCGTCGAGCGCGCCGTCGAGGCGCTCTGATGAAGCTCGAAGCGACGACCGCCGCGGTCGCCGCTCTCGTCGCCGGGCCGGCCCTCGCGGCCGGCCCCGCGACGGGGTTCGAGCCGCCGCGCGACTGCGACGCCGGCACCACCATCTTCCGCGACGGGCCGGTGCGGCTGTTCCGGATCGCCGGCGCCGTCGACGGCGAGCAGGCGTGGCGGCACTACGTCTGCAGCGCCCGCATCCGGACGCCGAGGCGCTTCAACCAGACCAGCCCCGGCACGGACGAGCAGCTGAGCACGTTCCGCCGCAACGGCCGGCTCGTCGCGTTCGTCGACACGCTCGCCGGCGGCGAGAGCTTCGACCAGCTGCTGGGCACGGTCGACACGGTGAGCGGCCGTCGGCGGCTCGCGGGCCTCCGCGGGCGCGATGAGGGCCCGACCGTGCTCGCGGTCGTGCCCGACCGGCACGGTGGCGTCGCCTACCTGCAGGACCGCTTCGACGACGGCGCCCAGCGGATTGGCTACGCCCGTGCGCGCCCGGACGGCGGGCTCAGCCTCCCGCGCCCCCGTGCGCGCGTCACCGGCAGCCGCGTCGTCCCCGGCTCGCTCGCCATCTCCGCCGGGACCATCACCTGGCGCACCCGCAGCGGCGCCCGCGGCGCGGCGCCCGCGGCCTGATCTTCCCCCTCTCTCGTCCCTCCCTCCCCAAAGGAACCAACCCCCGATGAAACGCTCCATCACCAAGTTCGCGCTGGCCGGCGCGGCCGTTCTGGCCGCGGTCGGCGCCGGCGCCTCCGGCGCCGAGGCCGCCGTCTCCTGCTCGTCCGCGAGCGGCGTCGTCACGGTGCGCCTGACCGCACACCAGGACCACGCCACGCTGATCGTCAAGCCGGAGAACCAGGCGATCCGCATCGAAGGCACCTCCCAGGTGGGATGCGGCACCGCGACGACGCTCAACACCGACACCGTGCTGATCCTCGACGAGTCCGACAACTTCGCCACGCCGGCCGGCAACGACGGTGACACGACCGTCCAGATCTTCAAGCCCCACCGCTTCGCTCCCGGCAAGACCGACGAGCCGTTCCCGAACGAGGACGAGATCGAGTTCCTCGTCGACACCAAGGGCGGCAACGACCTGCTGCGCGCGGGCGGCTCGGACGTCGACGACAGCTACGACCTGACCGTCGGCAACGACGGCCTGAGCTGGAACACGGACCTCGACGCGGACATCGTCGGCATGCCGTTCGACGCGGTCGCGCTCGCCGGCGGGCGCAGCACGGACTGGCTGAGCGGGCAGGGCGGCCGGGGCACGGGCGCGCCGCTGACCACAGCGAAGGTGTTCGAGGCCAACGGCAACGGCAGCGCCGACCTGATCAGGGGCAGCGACATCGCCGCCGGCGACTTGCTTTACGGCGGCTCCGGCAACGACACGATCGAGGGCGGCGCCGGCGACGACACGGTCACGGGCAGCATCGGCGAGGACACGCTGCTCGGCGGCGCGGGCGGCGACACGGTCAACTTCAACGGCTCGACGCAGGCCGCGACGGTCGATCTCGCCCGCACGACCGCGCAGGACACCGGCGACGGGATCGACAGGCTCTTCGAGTTCGAGAACGTCACGGGCAGCGCGTTCGCCGACCGGCTGACGGGCACCGCAGGTGTCAACGTGCTCGACGGCGGATCGGGCGACGACGTGCTCGCCGGGCGCGGCGGCGCCGACGTGCTGCAGGGGCGCACCGGCACGGACACCGTCTCCTTCGCCGATGCCCCCGCCGCGGTGACCGTCGATCTCGGGCGCACATCCCAGCCCGGCGGCGGTCAGTTCGTCGCGATCGAGGACGTGATCGGCTCGCCGTTCGCCGACACGCTGTCGGGCAACGACCTCCCCAACCGGATCGTCGGCGCCGGCGGCGCCGACGTGGTCGCGGCCGGCGGCGGCGCCGACCGTCTGGAGCTGCGCGAGGGCGAGGGCGACCGCGCGGAGTGCGGCGCGGGGGCCGACGCGGTGGTCAGCGACCGCCGCTCGCTCGACGCGGTCGCGGCCGACTGCGAGACCGTCGACGCACTGCCCGAGCCGGAGCCGCGGCCCGAGCCGCAGCAGGGTGGCGACGGCCGGCAGCCCGACACGGCGCTGGGCTTCACGCTCGCCGGCGCCAAGCGGCAGCGGCTCGCCCGCCAGGGTGCGATCCGGGTGCGCCTGCAGAGCGCGCTCGAGGACTCCACCGCCGTCCTGAGCGCGTCCGGCCGCGTGCGCGGTGCCGCGCTGCGGCTGCGCGCCCGCACGGTCGCTGTCGCGGCCGGCCCGGCGCGCACGGTGGCGCTGCGCCTGAGCCGCAAGCAGCGCGCCGCGCTGCGCGCCGCGCTGGCGGCCGGCAAGCGGCCGCGCCTGACCGTGGTCGCCGAGGCCCGCGACGCCGCCGGCAACCGCGTCCGCCAGACCCTGCGCGTGACCGCCAGGCGCTAGCCGAATCCAAGGAGACCGCGATGAAGACCCCCATCACCCTGCTGGCCGCCGCGGCCGCCGCGCTCGTCCTGGGCGCGACCGGCTGCGGCGACTCCGGCACCGCCACGACCACCGCCTCCGCGACCGACGATCCGTCGGTCGCGCAGGCCGGCGGCGGCGACGGCACGCTCGCCCTCGGGCGCGCCGCGGTCGTGCCGTTCGTCGACTACGGCACGCCCAACCAGAGCAAGAAGACCAAGGTCGGCGTCCGCGTCCACGAGGTCCGCAAGGGCAAGATCGCGGACTTCAAGGGCTTCGACCTGGCCCCGGACCAGCGCCGCTCGACGCCCTACTACGTGGACGCGACGTTCGAGAACCGTGGCGGCTTCCCGCTGTCGCGCAACCTCCTGCGCGCCTCGCTGGAGGACGGCGACGGCCGCGAGTACCGCCCGACCACGCTCGTCGTGCTCGGCGGCAGCTTCCAGCGCTGCCCCCAGCCCGCCCGCTCGGCCCTGAAGCCCGGCGGCAGCTTCGACGGCTGCTCGGTCGTGCTGCTCCCGAAGGACGCCCGCCCCGGGCGCGTGCGCTTCCAGGGCGACGTGGCGAAGGATCCGGTCTACTGGGAGGCCGGCTGAAGTCAGGCGGCCGCGGGCGCCCCACGGCGCCCGCGGCCGGGCCCGCTCCCGTCTACGGCGATCATGCGTTTCTCCTCCCGAGGAAGCGCGGTCGAAGAGGGATCGCCGCCGCGGCGCAGCCATGTCGCCGCGACGAGTCCTCGCGCGCCGTCATGCTTCGCGGGGATGGAGGTCGACGAGCTCTTCGACGAGTGGGAGCGCGCGTGGTCCGGGCGCGATCCCGCGAGGTTCGAGCCCCTCTGCGCCGAGGGGTTCCAGTACGAGGACCCGCTCACGCCCGAGCCGCTGCACGGCGCCGGGGCGCTGGCCGCCCACGCCGAGCGGCTGTGGGCCGCCTTCCCCGACGCGCGGGTCAACTCGACCGGGGCGCGCCTGGCCGGCGGCGGCTTCGCGTGCGCCCCGTGCAAGCTGCTCGGCACGCATCGCGAGCCGCTCGGGAGCATCGGGCCGACCGGGCGCTTCCTGTCTCTGCACGGCGTCGTCTACGCCGAGCTGCGCGACGGCCGGCTGCTGCGCGCGCGGGCGTTCTTCGACGTCCACGACGCGGGCATGCAGCTCGGGGTGTTCCCGAAGCCGGGCACGGCGGGCCAGCGCGCGCTGCTGATGCTGCGCGGCTTCGGGCTACGGAACGGCTAGCTCGACGATCACCGGCGCGTGGTCGGAGAGCGTGCCGCGGTCGGGCACCTCGGCCTTGCCCGCGGGCTCGAGCCGGCTGACGTAGACGTGGTCGACCCAGTGCCCGGCGACGTGGCGCAGGCCCGGGAGCTCGCCGGGATCGGGCAGGTTGAGGTCGCCGCCCAGCACGAGCGGCGCGCCGCCCGCCCAGGCGAGCCCGGTGCCTCCGGCGTGGCGGACCTCCGCGCGCGTCTTCGGCGCGGTCTTGGAGCCCTTCCGCGTCGAGGCGTGGAGGTTGACGATCCAGAGGCCGGACTCGAGGCGCACGCCGTGCATCCAGCGCCGCTCGGGCCACCACGAGAGCTGCTCCGTGCGGTGCTCGGCGATCGCGTCCCCGCGCACGAGGATCGCGTTGCAGCCGCCGCCGTTGGACTTCAGGAGATCCGGGTTGCGGACCGAGATCGCGCGGCGGACGCACAGCAGCCCGTTGCGGGACGTCAGCACGCTGCGCTGCTCGGCCCCGAAGGCGCGCGCCAGCAGCGGCGGCCACCACGGCGGGACCTCCTGCAGCAGGGCCACGTCCCAGGCCCAGCCGGCCAGCCGGCCGGCGAACTCGTTCAGCAGCCCGCGGCCGGAGGGCGGCACGGAGCGGCCGTGGAAGACGTTCCAGGTGAGGACGCGCATCCCGCCGACCGTACACTCACGCCCTTGACGACCCACTTCATCACCGGCTCCGAGATCGACGGCGACCGCCTGAAGGCGATCCTCGACCGCGCGCTCGCCCTCAAGCAGGCGCCGGGCGCGTCACGCGCGCTCGCGGGCCGGACGGTCGCGCTGATGTTCGAGCAGCCGAGCACGCGCACGCGCACCTCGGGCGAGAGCGGCGTCTTCGAGCTGGGCGGCCACCCGATGGTCCTGCGCTCCAACGAGCTCCAGCTCACGCGCGGCGAGTCGGTGCGCGACACGGCGCTCGTCTTCTCCCGCCACGTGGCCGCGATCGGGCTGCGGACCTCCAGCGACGAGCGCATCGCGGAGCTGGCCGCGCACGCCACGGTGCCGGTCGTCAACCTGCTCTCGCCGTCGCACCACCCGTGCCAGGCGCTCGCCGACCTGATGACGCTGCGCGAGGCGTTCGGCGCGATCGAGGGCCGCAGGCTCGCCTACGTCGGCGACGGCAACAACGTCGCGCGCTCGCTGGCGATCGTCGGCGCGCTCGCCGGGGTCGAGGTGGCGGTCGCCGCGCCGGACGGCTTCCAGCTCGAGGACTCCCTCGGCGCGCAGCTCACGGACGACCCGGCCGAGGCGGTCGCCGGCGCCGACGCCGTCTACACCGACGTCTGGGTCTCGATGAGCGACTCCGGCGAGGAGGCCGCAGCGCGGCGCGAGGCGCTCGCGCCCTACCGGCTCGACGAGGCGCTGCTCGAGCGCGCCGCGCCCGGGGCGTTCGCCCTGCACTGCCTCCCGGCACACCCCGGCGAGGAGATCACGGAGGGCGTCCTCTACGGCGAGCGGCAGCGGATCTGGGACCAGGCGGAGAACCGCCGGCACGTCTTCAAAGCGCTGCTCGAATCCCTCGTCGAGGGGTAAGGTCCCGGCCATGCCCACCAGCAAGTCGTCCGGGCGCTCCGCGCGCTCGAAGGCCTCCACCGCGCGCAAGGCGACGTCCACGTCGCGGCGCGGTAACAACGAGGCCGCGCGCGAGCAGCTGCAGCGCTTCCTCGACCCGCGCGAGGTGGTCGTGGTCACGGTCGAGCGCCTGCAGGAGGTGCTCGACGAGGCCGTCGCCCGCGGGCGCATGACGCGCGACGATGCCGGCACGCTGCTCGCCGACCTGCTGTCCCGCGGCCGCAAGCAGACCGACGACCTGCGCGAGGACATCGAGGGGCTGTTCGGCGGCGCGCGCGCGACGACCAAGAAGGGCGTGGCCGGCTCGGCCGACCGGGTGCTGCGCGAGGTCGACCGCGCACGGCGCGTGGCCGGCGTCGGGCCGGCGTTCCCGATCCTCGGCTACGACGACCTGACCGCGGCCCAGGTCAACGAGCGCCTCGGCGACCTCGACTCGGCCCAGCTGCGCAAGGTGCGCGACTACGAGAAGCGCAACGCGAACCGCAAGTCGGTCCTCGCGGCCGTCGAGCAGAAGCTCAAGTAACCCGGCCGGCGCCTCGCGGCGCGGCTGTCATCCTCGGAGGCGTGTCCTCCGCCGCCCCATCCTCCTCCCGCCCGCGCCGCGGCGACGAGCTCGACCTGACCATCGACTCGCTCGCCTACGGCGGCAACGGCGTCGCGCGCCGCGACGGCTACGTCGTCTTCGTGGCGGGCGCGCTGCCCGGCGATCGGGTGCGCGCGGTCGTCGGCAAGGCCAAGCGCGCATACGCCGAGGCGCGCGCGGTCGAGATCCTCGAGCCCTCGCCCGACCGCCTGCCGGAGGTCGCCGACCACCCGGGCGCGCCGTGGCAGGTGCTGCCCTACGAGCGCCAGCTCGAGGTCAAGGCCGCACAGGTCGAGGAGGCGCTGACCCGGATCGGGCACCTCGAGGGCTACGAGCTCGAGCCGATCGTCCCCGCCGAGCAGCAGTGGCGCTACCGCAACAAGCTCGAGTACTCGTTCGGCACGGGCGATGGCGGCGAGCTGGTGTGCGGCTTCCACGCGCCCGGCCGCTTCGACCGGATCCTGCCGATGGACGACTGCAAGCTCGCGTCCGAGCGCGGCAACGAGCTGCGCGAGGCCGTCCTCGCCGAATGCCGGCGCCAGGGCCTCGGGGCGTGGGACCGCCGCGAGCAGAAGGGCTTCCTGCGCAACCTCGTCGTCCGCGAGGGCCGCCGCACGGGAGAGTTCCAGGTCCGGCTCGTCACCTCGCCCGGCAAGCTCGACGTCGACGCGCTGATCGACGCCGTGCCCTGCGAGGGCCTGTTCTGGACCCAGACGGCGGGGCTGGGCGAGAGCACCCAGGGCGGCGAGACCCAGCTGCTCGCCGGCACCCCGCAGCTGCGCGAGCGCCTCGGCGACCTCGACTTCCTGATCTCGCCCGAGGCGTTCTTCCAGACCAACACCGAGATGGCCGAGCTGCTCTACGGCGTCGCGATCGAGATGGCGGGGCTGCGCGGCCACGAGCGCGTCTACGACCTCTACTGCGGCATCGGCACGATCGGCCTGAGCATGGCCAGCCGCGCGCGCGAGATCGTCGGCGTGGAGATCGTCGAGCCGGCCGTCGCCGACGCGCTCGAGAACGCGAAGCTCAACGAGGTCTCCAACGCGTCCTTCTACGCCGGCGACATCCGCCTGGCGATGCGCGACCTCGTCGAGCGGGCCGGCCGTCCCGACCTCGCGGTCATCGACCCGCCGCGCGCGGGGCTCTCCCAGAAGGTCGTGCGCCGGATCGTCGAGGCCGCCCCGAAGCGGATCGTCTACGTCTCCTGCAACCCGACCACGCTCGCGCCCAACGCCGCGCAGCTCGTCGAGGCGGGCTACGAGCTCAAGCGGGTGCGCCCCGTCGACCTGTTCCCGCAGACCCCGCACATCGAGTGCGTCGCGCTGCTGGAGGCTGGACCGAACGGCGTCGCGAACCCCGACCGCGACGCGTAGCCTGCCGCGCATGCCGGTCACACGCGTCAGCCGCCTCGGTCTCGTCAACGCCTACCTCGTCGAGGAGGACGACGGGCTCACGCTCGTCGACACGATGTTCCCGCGCAGCGCCGGGCCGATCCTGAAGGCCGCGGGCGGGCGGCAGATCAAGCGGATCGCGCTCACGCACGCGCACGGCGACCACATCGGCTCGCTCGACGCGCTGGCCGAGCAGCTGCCCGGCGTCGAGGTGCTGATCTCCGGCCGCGACGCGCGGCTGCTGGCCAAGGACATGACGCTCGACCCGGGCGAGGAGAAGGGCAAGCTGCGCGGCGGCTACGCGGGCGCGAGGACCCGCCCGACGCGCACGATCGAGGCCGGCGACCGGATCGGCTCGCTCGAGGTCGTGGCCGCGCCGGGTCACACGCCCGGCCAGGTCGCGTTCCTCGACACCCGCGACCGCACGCTCTACTGCGGCGACGCGTACTCGACGCTCGGCGGCGTGGCGACCACGGCGAAGCCCAACCCGCGCTTCCCGCTGCCGGCCCTCGCGAGCTGGCACCGCCCGACCGCGCTCGAGAGCGCGAAGGCGCTGCGCGCGCTCGACCCCGCGCGGCTCGCGCCGGGCCACGGCAAGGTCGTCGAGTCGCCCGCGTCCGCGATGGACGCGGCGATCGCCCGCGGCGCCTCCTAGGTCTCCTAGGCCGCCTGGGCCCAGCCGTCGGCGTCGGCGGCGCCGAAGGTCGCGAGCGCGAACCCGAGCTCGCGGTAGACCTGCGCGTTGACCGACATGCCGCAGTGCGAGGAGCCGACCTCGACGAGCTGGGCGGCCTCGTCCAGGCACGAGTGCCAGTCGACGACGCCGTCGCTGCGCGAGTACATCGCGACGTAGCCGACGCCGGCCGGGAACTCCGCTGTGAGCGCGTCGCGGAAGGACTCGCAGCAGTCGCCGCGCAGGCAGCTCCAGGTGAAGAAGCCGGGCAGCTTGGCGAACGTCCCGAGCGCCGAGACGACCCCGACGTGCGCGAGCACGAGCGGGTGGATGCGCAGCTGGGAGACCACTGGCGAGCCGAGCGTGACGATGCCCTCCACGAGGTCCGGGCGCTTGACGGCCAGCGCGCGGGCGAAGACGCCGCCGCGGCTCTGGCCGACGATCGAGACCTTCTGGCCCGTGTACTCGGCGAAGCCCTCCAGGCGGGCCTCCAGCCGGGCGCAGGTCTCCTCGGAGCAGTCGACGTTGGCGCGGATCCCCGCCCGGCGCGTGTGGTAGCCGTTCTGCCGCAGCCAGTGGGTCATCGTCGCCAGGCTCGTGTCGCCGGCGAGGAAGCCCGGGATCAGCAGCACCGCGCGCCCGCCGCCGTCGGGCACGCCGTGACCGCGGTAGACCGGGCTGCGCCGCAGGTCCGCCAGCTCGAATCCGAAGCGCGATTCGCGCCAGAGCGGCGGGAGGTGAGGGAGTTGTGGCATCCGCAACGAGGGACCCATTGACGCGGTGTTACCCGATTGTCCTGGAAATCTTCACGACCGCACCGGCAGATAGGCGAGTGTTCTAGTGCTCCAGATCCTGGTGCGCCGTGCCGCGACAGGCGGCGGCCGGACGCCCTGTGCAAGGATCGCGGCATGCGTGCCGCGACCATCCGCGACGGCTCGATCGTCGTCGAAGAGCACCCCGATCCCGTCCCGCAAGCGGGCGAGCTGCTCGTCCGCGTCAAGGCCGCCGGCCTCAACGGCGCCGACATGATGCAGCTCGCCGGGCGCTACCCGGCGCCGCCCGGCGCGCCGCAGGACATCCCGGGCCTCGAGCTGGCCGGCGAGGTCGCCGACGTCGGCCGCGGCGTCACGCGCTTCGAGCCCGGCGACCGCGTGATGGCGGTCGTGGCCGGCGGCGGCCAGGCCGAGCTGGCGGTGGTCCACGAGTCGGGCGCGATGCCCGTGCCCGACGAGCTCGAGTGGACCGTGGCGGGTGGCGTCCCCGAGGTCTTCACCACCGCGCACGACGCGGTCTTCACCCAGGCGGGCCTGTCCGTCGGCGAGCGCCTGCTCGTCCACGGCGCGGCGGGCGGCGTCGGCATGGCCGCCGTGCAGCTCGGCACGATGGCCGGCGCGCGCGTCACCGCGACCGTGCGCAACGACCACGCGCGCGAGCAGATCTCCGCGCTCGAGGTCAACGCGATCGCGCCGGAGGGCTTCGAGGAGGCAGGCCCGTTCGACGTGATCCTCGAGCTGGTCGGCGGTCCCAACATGGCCGGCAACCTGAAGGCGCTGGCGATGCGCGGCCGGATCGTCGTGATCGGCATCTCCGCCGGCGCCAAGGCAGAGATCGACCTGCGGATGCTGATGGGCAAGCGCGGCGCCATCCACGCGTCGACGCTGCGCGCCCGCTCGCTGGAGGACAAGGCGAAGGCCGCCCGCGCGGTCGAGCGCCACGTGCTGCCCGGCTTCGGCTCGGGCGACCTCAGCGTGCCCGTCACGGCCGCCTTCCCGCTCGCCGAGGCCGCCGCGGCGTACGAGCGCTTCCAGGAGGGCGGCAAGCTCGGCAAGATCGTGCTCGAGATGTGAGCACGCGCGTCCGCCGCACGGCGAGCGGCGCGTCTAGTACGGCGGCAGCGCGGCGTACCACTCGCCGAGCGAGCGGAACGCGTTCCAGAACGCGCGCTTGGCGGCCTCCTCGTCGAGCGCGTGGTCGATGTTCGGCGTGTAGAGCGCGTCGATCGAGGGCGTGAGCTGCTGCAGCTCGCCTGGGTCGGGACGCACCTCGCGGGCGAGCGGCAGCGCCAGCTCGTTCAGCGTCTCGAGCGCCTCGGGGCCCATGACGACCACGATCTTCGGCTGCACGATCGCCAGCTCCTCGACCAGCCGCGCCACGCACTCGGGCGCGGCCAGCTCGGTGTCGGCGACCGGGCACTTGATGCAGAGCGTCCCGTAGACGGCCAGCGGGTCGATGTCGAGCCGCCGCAGCGACTTCATCAGCGCGGTGCCGGAGCGGCCGTAGAACGCGACGCCCTCCTCGATCTCCGCGTGGGTCGGCGCGTACTTGAGCAGGAAGACGTCCGCCTGCGGGTGGCCCGAGCCGAGGATCGGCATCAGGTTCCCGCGCGGGCAGCGGTCGCACGCCTGCAGTTCGCGCGTGAAGGTGTTGAGCTCGCGGATGGCGCGCTCCAGGTACTTCTCTCGGATCTCGTCGTCAGTGGCGGGCATTCCGCCGACCGGTTTGGACACGCCCGCCGGTTCTCCTTGCGAGTGCATCGCGCCTTGCGCCCTTATGAGCCCTCGCGCCCGGCGACGGCCTTCTTCACCTGGCGCCTGCGGCTCGCCCGGCGGGCGCCCGACGGGGTCGCGCGCGTCTGCAGGAACTTCAGCGCCTGCACCTGCGCGTAGTACAGCGACGAGGGCCGGCCGGTGATGTCGGCGTCGCGCAGCGACTCGAGGAACTCCTCCGGCCCGTCGAAGTCGCGCATCTTGATCCGGACCTCCCCGAGGCCCTGCGCGACGTGCGCGTCGGAGCCCGCGCCGCCGACGATCCGATACTTGGCCGCGAAGCGGACGGCCTCCTCGTTGAAGGCCGGGATCGCGATCCGCGGGTTGAAGACCTCGATCGCGTCGACGTCGTCGACGACCGCGAGCAGGTGCTCGTAGTCGGGCACGGAGTGCAGCCGGTCGAACGGGTGCGGCACGTAGACGAGCCCGCCCTGGCGCTTGATCTCGGCGATCGTCTCCTCGAGCGAGAGCCCGCGCGGGATCTTCTCCTCGATGAAGAGGCCGATGACCTCGCCCTGGTCGGCGGTCTTGACCTCCTCGCCGACGATCACCTTGACGCCGTACTCGGCGGCCTTCGCGCGCGCGGCGAGCGCGCCGGAGATCTCGTTGTGGTCGGTCACCGCGATCGCGCCGAGCCCGCGCTCGCGGGCGGTCGCCAGCAGCACGTCGACCGGTGTCACGCAGTCGTGCGAGTGGTCGGTGTGCATGTGCAGGTCGACGTCGATCAGCTTGCGCTCGCGCAGCCGCGAGCGCAGCTCGGAGTCGCTGCGCGGCGGCCGCCGGCGCGCTGCCAGCCCGGAGTAGATGGCCTCGGCCTCGTCGGCCACGAGCGCCCACGAGAGCCCGTCCTGCGCCGCGCGCACGCCCTCGCCGAGCGAGCGCAGCAGCTCGGGCTCGCGCGCCAGGCGCTCGAGCTGCGCGGCCAGCACGTCGACGTCACCCGGCTCGAAGCGCAGCCCCAGGTCGCCGTCCCCGAGCAGCTCCTCGTACGCGGGCAGGCGCGCGCACACCGGCACGGCGCCGGCGCCCAGCGCGCGCACGATCAGCCCCGGGGCGGGGGCCTGGCCGAGCGACGCCGCGACGACGACGTCGGCCTGGGCGAGCACGTCGTCCTCGCTCTGCTCGGCCGCGGTGACGACGGTCACGCGGTCGCGCACGCGGCTGCGCAGCGCGCCGGTCGGCGCCTTGCCCGTGGGCGAGAAGACGGTGGCGCTCCACTCGACGTCGTCGGGCAGCCGGCGCAGCGCGCGCAGGAACAGCCGCAGGGCGCCGCGCTCCTCCTGGTCGGCGAAGGCGATCCGCAGCGCGGCGCCCTCCCCGGGGGCGCGCTGCTCGCGCTCGACCGCCGCGGCGCCCGGCCGCAGCAGCCGGTAGTCGGCGGGGAAGGAGTGCTCCATCAGCTCGCGCGTGGCGTCGAAGGCGGCGGTCCGCGCGTCGAGGCGGCCGAAGAACAGCTCGACGAAGCGGCGCGCGACCTGCGTCGACAGCACGCGCTCGGTCGGCGCGTGGAAGGAGCCGACGTTGAGCGCGCGCGAGTGGCGCAGGGCGACCGACGACGTGCTCGGCGCGAACGGCTCGTGCACGTGCACGAAGTCCAGCGGCGCGAGCGTCAGCACCTCCTCGACCGTGCGCCCGACGTCGACCGGCGGCGAGGGCGGGGACTGGCCGCGGCGGCCCCTGAACGGCAGCAGCTCGCCGACGCCGAGCACCCGCACGCCGCCGCGGTGGTCGAACAGCGCCTCGTGGTTGTCGCGCGCCTTGCGGATCAGCCGCCGCGAGTCGCGCACGAGCTCGGGCGAGCGCGACGGGGCGAGCACGAGCACCCGGTGCCCGCGCTCGGCGAGCACGGCCGACAGCTCGGCCACGAACGCGTTGACCTCGTGGGCGTCCTCCCAGGGGTACGGCGTGACCTGGGCGATGGAGTAGCGCTCGGGCACCGAGGCGCAGGGTAAAGCACCGGCGGCCCGCCGCTGGGCGGGCCGCCGGAGCGGAGGGTCGCTAGTCCGTGACCGCGGCGGGCTTCTCCGTCGCCGCCTGGTCGGCGGCGGCGCGGGCCTTCTCGGCCGCAGCGCGCGTCCTCGCGTGCTGGGCGATGAACTCCTCGGTCGCGATGCGGGCCAGGTCGTCCGGCCGCTGCGTGTAGGGCGACTTCATGAGGTACGAGCTCGGGCCGTCGATCTGGCCGCCGATCCCGTGGTTCATCGCGAGCTTGCAGCAGCGCACGGCGTCGGTGACGATGCCGGCCGAGTTCGGGGAGTCCCAGACCTCGAGCTTCATCTCCGCGGTGAGCGGCACGTCGCCGAAGGCCTGGCCCTCGAGCCGGATGTGGGCCCACTTGCGGTCGGTCAGCCACGGCACGTAGTCCGAGGGGCCGATGTAGACGTCGTCGGCGGGCAGCTCGTGCTCCATGATCGACGTGACCGCGTTGGTCTTGGAGATCTTCTTGGACTCCAGCCGCTCGCGCTCGAGCATGTTGTAGAAGTCCATGTTGCCGCCCACGTTGAGCTGGGACGTGCGCAGGAGCTTCACGCCGCGGTCGCCGAACAGGCGGGCCAGCGAGCGGTGCACGATGGTCGCGCCGACCTGGGACTTGATGTCGTCGCCGACGACCGGCAGGCCGGCCTTCTTGAAGCGGTTGTTCCAGTAGTCCTCGCGGGCGATGAACACCGGGATGCAGTTCACGAAGCCGCAGCCGGCCTCGAGGATCTGCTCGACGTACCACTTGGTCGCCTGCTCGGAGCCGACCGGCAGGTAGGAGACGACGACGTCGGTCTTGGTGTCCTTGAGGACCTGAGCGATGTCGACGGTCGAGCCCTCGGCCTTGGTGATCTTCTCCTTGAGGTACTTGCCGAGGCCGTCGTGCGTCATGCCGCGCTGGACGGGCACGCCCAGGTGCGGGACGTCGTCCGTGAACTTGATCGTGTTGTTCTGGCCCGACCAGATCGCCTCGGAGAGGTCCTTGCCGACCTTGTCGGCGTCGATGTCGAACGCGGCCGAGAACTCGATGTCGCGGACGTGGTAGCCGCCGAGGTCGACGTGCATCAGACCGGGGACGGCCTCGTCCGGGTTGGCGTCCCGGTAGTGGTGGACGCCCTGCACGAACGCGTTGGCGCAGTTGCCGACGCCGATGATGGCGACCCGGACCTTCTCGTTCTGGTACCGGCTTCCGCCGTTGGTGGACGGCGCGTGGCCGATGTGTGAAGACAAGTTCGTGAACCTCCGGTAGAGATGCTGCTGGGGCTTAATAGGCCGCAGCGGCAGTGGTGTTACGCGGCGCCGGTCCCGTGCACGAGCTGGGAGCGCACGTGGAAGATGCGCTGCAGCACCGTGATGACCGACAGCCCGGCGAGCACATAGACGGCTGGCTCGAGCACGTCGAGCCCGAAGCTCGAGAGCAGCAGGCCCGCAGAGAGGATGACGACCCGGACCGCGCGGTCGGCGATGCCGACCTTGCACTCGACGCCGAGCGCCTCGGCGCGCGCGCGGGTGTAGGAGACCATCAGCGACGCCAGCACGGCGATCACCACGGCGGCCACGGCGCCGTCCTTGCCGGCCTTCGAGAACAGCACGGCGACGGCGGCGAGCACGACGCCCTCCTCGATGCGGTCGAGCGTCGAGTCCAGGAACGCGCCGAACTGCGTGCCCTTGCCCGACATGCGCGAGTAGCGCCCGTCGAGCGTGTCGCAGACGGAGCCCACGACGAAGGCCAGGCCGCCCCAGAAGAGGTGGTCCTGCCACACCAGCACGGCGGCGACGGCGCACAGGAGGAACCCCGTCAGCGAGATCGCGTTCGGCGTCAGGCGAGACTCGATCAGCTTCTGGCGGGCGGCCTCCGAGTACGCGCCGCGCTCGCGCGGCGGCCTCTCGACGGGTGGCGACGACATCGCCGCCATCCTAGTGGGCGCGGCCCAGCCCGCCCACGAGGGCGCCGAGCACGAGCTCGTAGTCCTCGTCGCCGCCGTAGGCCCCCATGTCCTCCGCGACGGCGACGGTCCGCGGGAACAGCGCCGCCGGGAGCTGCGCGAGCATGCCGGCGACCTCGTGCGCCGCCCCGCCCGGGTCGAGCTCGCGCGCGGCGGTGAACGACGACCAGCCGTAGTTGAGCGCGATCACCCCGCTGAACGCGGCGACCGCGCGCGCGCCTGTGAGCCCGCCTCGCTCGAGGACGCCGAGCGCGTGCTCGCCGATGCGTACCGCGCCGAGCCCGGGGTTGGGCTGCGAGAACAGCGGGGCGACGGCCCAGGGGTGCCCGGAGAGCAGGCGCCTGTGCGCGCGCGCGAAGGCGCGCAGGTCCTCGCGCCAGTCGTCGGTGGCCGGCTCGGGCGCGAAGCGGTGCAGCACGCGGTCCAGCAGCGCGTCGACGAGCGCGTCGCGCGTGGCGAAGTGGTTGTAGAGCGCCATCGGCGCGGCGCCGATGCGGCCGGCCACCGCCCGCATGCTGAGCGCGCCGAAACCCTCACCGGCGGCGATCGCCTCCGCCGCGTCGAGGATCTCCTCGGGGGTCAGCGAGCCGCGCGCGCGGCGGCGGCGGGGGTGCGGCTGGCTCGAGTCTTTGGGCATCGTCGTTGACTTCTGTTCGCGTACAGCGTACGTTAGACCTGTAACGTACACCGTACATCAACAGGAGGACGGCATGACCTTCAAGCGCTGGATCCCGACGTTCCTCGCCTTCCCGCTCGCCGGTTGGATCGCCATCGAGACGATCGGCTCCTCCGAGGAGCCGCTCTCCGCCGTGCTCGGCGGCCTCGCCGTCGGCGCGGCGATCGGCGCCGCCCAGTGGCTGGCGCTGCGCGGCGCCGGCGTGTCGCACCGCTGGATCGGCCGCACCGCCGTGGCGTCGGCGGCCGGCGCCGCGCTCGCCGCCGTCGCCACCGGGGCGGGCACCGACGTCGGCGACCTGGTCATGACCGGCGTGATCACGGGCGCCGCGGTCGGCGCCGCCCAGGGCTCGCTGCTCGGTCGCGGCGCCCGCGCCGCGGCGGCGTGGACGGTCACCACGAGCGCCGCCTGGGGGCTCGGCTGGCTCGTGACCTCGCAGGTCATCGTCGACGCCGAGCGGGGCTTTCACATGTTCGGCTCCAGCGGCGCGCTGACCGCCACCGTGCTGACGGGGCTGGCGCTGCGCGCGATCGTGGGCCTGCGGCCCGCGACGGCCGCGCCCGCACGGCCCGCCGCCGCGCACGCTCACCGCGTGCACGCGGGGACGTGACCGTGTCCGCCACGTGGCGCTGCCCGGCTGGACCGGGGTGCCCGCGCTGGTGATCGGGCCGCTGTTGATGCTGTGCGCGCTCGAGTTCGTCGGCGGCCGCGAGCCGCGCGGCTGGCGTCTCGCCGAGCGGCTGACCCCGCCCGTCTACGTGGCGTGGTCGTCGTGGCTGGCCGTGACCGGCGTCGCGCTGCTCGCCGGCTAGCGACGCGACGCGAAGTCCGCCGTCACCAGGCAGGCGCGGCGGGCGCCGAGGCGGCCGGTGCGGCGGCCGATGCCCACACGGCGGTAGCCGCGCGAGAGCAGCACGGCGCGGTGCGGCGCCGAGTTGAGCCACATCCGCACGAAGCCGCGGGCCGAGCAGCGCGAGCGCATCGCGATCGTCTCGCCGATCCGGCGGAAGCTGACGTAGCGGCGCACGCGCTGGGAGAACGCGCCGTGCGAGAAGAAGTCGGAGCGCAGCATGGAGCGCGAGTGGACGTCCGCGGCGCGGGCGAGGCGGCGGCTGGCGTGCAGCCGGCGCAGGCCGTGCGAGGCGCGGGCGCGGTTGATCGCGCGGACGACGGCGCGCTCCCCGCTATCGAGGCGGGGTCCGGCGGCCTGCGCGGCCGGAGCCGAGGCGGCGAAAGATGAGAACGAGCAGCGTTGTGAGCGTGCTGAGCACGAGCGCGACGGAGCGCATGGGGCATCACCTGATCCTCCGGCTCCCGAGAGGAGCCGGAAATGGGGTTCCGAGCCAATCCGTGTTTGCAGGGCCTGCGAAGAGGGCAGTCCGTCGCGGCGCGCGACCCTAGCAGCGTCATCGGCCCGAACCGGCCCACCTTTAGCGACCGCTGCAAGTTTCCGTGCAGGGCTCACGGTTCCTGCCCGTACGCTGCCGGGCGATGCCCTTCCTGATGCTCGGCGAGGCGCTCGTGGACCTGATCGCCGAGCAGGCGGCGGACGGCATCGGCGACGCCGGAGCGTTCACGCCGCACTTCGGCGGCGCGGCCGCCAACGTCGTCGTCAGCGCCGCGCGCGCCGGCGGCCGCCCGGCGCTCGGGGGCGGGGCCGGGCAGGACCCGTGGGGCCAGTGGCTGCTCGACCGGCTGCGCGAGGAGGGCGTCGACACGCGCTGGTTCACGCTCGACCAGCGGCGCCAGACGCCGATCGCCTTCGCCACCGTCACGGCGGGCGGCGAGCCGACGTTCGCGATCTACGGCGAGGGGATCAGCGCCGCGCTGGTCGCGTTCGGCGAGCACGCGGACGAGGCCGTGGAGGCCGCGGAGGCGCTCGTGTTCGCCTCCAACACGCGCGTCGGGCCGGAGCGCGAGGTGACGCTGCGCGCACGCGAGCGCGCGCTCGAGCTCGTGGTCATCACGCTCGGGCCCGACGGCGCGCTCGCGCGCGGCGCGCTCAGCCACGAGGTGCCCGGCCGGGCGGCGCGGGTGGTCTCGACGATCGGCGCCGGCGACGCCTTCTTCGGGACGCTGCCGGCGCGCCTGCAGGCCGCGGGCTGGAACCCCGCCGACCCCGCGCTGCGCGAGGCGCTCGGCGCCGCGGCCGAGGCCGGCGCGCGGGCGACGGAGTCGTGGGGCGCGGTCGCGTAGCGGCGGGCGGGACGGACCGCGCGCGGGTGCGGCGCATCCGCGACCGCCTGCGCGAGGTCTACGGCATCCCGGCCGCGCCGCCGCACGGCCGCGGGCTCGACGAGCTGATCCTGACCGTGCTCTCCCAGTCGACCAACGACCGCAACCGCGACGTCGCCTACCTGCGCCTGCGGCGGCGCTTCCCGGCCTGGGAGGCCGTCCGCGACGCCCCCAACGAGGAGGTCGAGGAGGCGATCCGCCCCGGCGGCATCTCCAAGGTCAAGTCGCAGCGCATCCAGGCGATCCTGCGCGCCCTGCCGGAGCCGCTCGACGGACCGCATCTCCAGGACCGCGAGTTCCTGCTCTCGCTGCCCGGCGTCGGGCGCAAGACGGCGGCCTGCGTGCTGCTGTTCGCCTACGGGCAGCGCGACGTGCCCGTCGACACCCACGTCTCGCGCGTGGGCACGCGCCTGGGCCTGTTCCGCCCGAAGGCGCCGTTCGAGGAGATGCACGACGAGATGCTCGCGTTCACCCCGCGCGGGCAGGAGCTCGAGCTGCACGTGAACCTGCTCCGCCACGGCCGCCGGACGTGCCACGCGCGCCGCCCGGACTGTGACGCATGTGCCCTGTTGCGCATGTGCCCGACCGGCTATGATCTGCGTCACCCCGACTGAGATCTTTGCAAGGAGAGTCACGTATGGCCAAGACGATTGGCATCGACCTCGGCACGACGAACTCGTGCATGGCCGTCTTCGAAGGCGGCGAGCCGACGGTGATCGAGAACTCCGAGGGCGGCCGCACCACGCCGTCCGTCGTCGCCTTCACCCAGGGCGGTGAGCGCCTCGTGGGCACCGTCGCCAAGCGCCAGGCGGTGACCAACCCGACGAACACCGTCTTCTCCATCAAGCGCTTCATGGGCCGCAAGGAGGCCGAGGTGCACGAGGAGGAGTCGATCGTGCCCTACAAGGTCGTCTCCGGCTCCGGGGGCGACGCGCGCGTCGAGGCCGGCGGCAAGCAGTACTCGCCGCCCGAGATCTCCGCGATGATCCTCCAGAAGCTGAAGTCCGACGCCGAGTCCTACCTGGGCGAGCCGGTCAACTCGGCCGTCATCACGGTCCCGGCGTACTTCAACGACGACCAGCGCCAGGCCACCAAGGACGCCGGCCGGATCGCCGGGCTCGAGGTCCTGCGCATCATCAACGAGCCGACGGCCGCCTCGCTGGCCTACGGCCTCGACAAGGAGTCCGACCAGACGATCCTCGTCTTCGACCTCGGCGGCGGCACGTTCGACGTGTCCGTGCTGGAGATCGGCGAGGGCGTCTTCGAGGTCAAGTCGACCGCGGGCGACAACCACCTCGGCGGCGACAACTTCGACAAGGCGATCGTCGACTGGCTCGCGAGCGAGTTCAAGCGCGACCAGGGGATCGACCTCACGCAGGACAAGATGGCCCTGCAGCGCCTCTACGAGGCCGCCGAGAAGGCCAAGATCGAGCTGTCCTCCGCCCAGGAGACGCAGATCAACCTGCCGTTCATCACGGCCGACTCCTCCGGCCCGAAGCACCTCGACGTCCGCCTCACGCGCGCCAAGCTCAACGAGCTGGCCTCCGCGCTGATCGAGCGCGTCGTCGGCCCGGTCCGCCAAGCGCTCGACGACGCCAAGTCCAAGGGCGTCAAGGAGATCGACCACGTCGTGATGGTGGGCGGCATGACCCGCATGCCCGCCGTGCAGGAGAAGGTCAAGGAGCTCACGGGCAAGGAGCCGCACCGCGGCGTCAACCCGGACGAGGTCGTGGCCGTCGGCGCCGCCATCCAGGCCGGCGTCATCAACAAGGACGTCAAGGACGTCCTGCTGCTCGACGTGACCCCGCTGACCCTCGGCATCGAGACCAAGGGCGGCGTCATGACGAAGCTGATCGAGCGCAACACGACGATCCCGACGCGCAAGTCGGAGGTGTTCTCGACCGCCGAGGACAACCAGCCGAGCGTCGAGATCCACGTCCTGCAGGGCGAGCGCGAGATGGCGACCTACAACAAGTCGCTGGGCAAGTTCCAGCTCACCGGCATCCCGCCGGCGCCGCGCGGCATCCCGCAGATCGAGGTCGCCTTCGACATCGACGTCAACGGCATCGTCAACGTCTCCGCCAAGGACCTGGGCACCGGCAAGGAGCAGAAGATCGAGATCCGCTCCGGCTCGGGCCTGTCCGACGACGAGATCAAGTCGATGATCGGCGACGCCGAGGCGCACGCCGAGGACGACAAGCGCCTGCGCGAGCTCGCCGAGGCGCGCAACGCCGGCGAGTCGGCCGCCTACCAGGCCGAGAAGCAGGTCAAGGACCTGGGCGAGCAGATCGACGACGCGTCCAAGCGCGAGATCGAGGAGGCGATCGCCGAGGTCAACGAGGCCGTCAAGGGCGAGGACGCGGAGGACATCCGCGCCAAGACCGACCGCCTGCAGACCGCCTTCCACAAGGTCTCCGAGGCGATGTACGAGCGCGCCCAGGCCGAGCAGGCCGCGAGCGCCGGCGCCCCCGGCGACGACGCGGGCTCGGCCAACGGCTCCGGCAACGGCGCCTCGGCCGACGAGGAGGAGGTCGTCGACGCCGAGGTCGTCGACGAGCAGAAGTGATGTCGGACGAGATCAAGCAGGACGACGAGTTCACCGCCGCCGCGCCGCCGCACCCCGGCGCGGCCGGCACGGGCGAGACGGGCTTCGGCGACGCCGAGGCCCCGCCCGCCGGTGAGCCCAAGCCGACCGAGGAGGAGGCCGCCGTCACGGACGACGCGGCCAAGTTCCTCGCGCTCGCGCAGCGCACGCAGGCCGACTTCGAGAACTACCGCAAGCGGATGGCGCGCGAGAACGCGGCCGCGGTCGACCGCGGCGTGGGCAAGCTCGCGAAGGAGCTGCTGCCCGCGCTCGACCACCTCGACCACGCGCTGAAGGCGAGCGAGGGGCACGAGGACGTCGTGAAGGGCTTCGCGCTCGTGCGCGACGAGATCGTCAAGGCGCTCGGGCGCGTCGGCATCCAGCCGTTCGAGCCCAAGGGCGAGATGTTCGACCCCAACGAGCACGAGGCGATGATCCAGCAGCCGTCCGAGGACGCCGAGTCCGGCACGGTGATCGAGGTCTACCAGCAGGGCTACCGGATCAACGGCCAGGTCCTGCGCCCAGCCCGCGTGGTGGTCGCTGCAATAGCCATGGCGCGCCCGGGTGACCACTACAAGACGCTGGGCGTCGACCGCAAGGCCTCGCAGGAGGACATCAAGAAGGCCTACCGCAAGCTCGCGCGGCAGTACCACCCGGACACGAACAAGGACGCCGGCGCCGAGGAGCGCTTCAAGCAGATCTCCGAGGCCTACGACGTCCTCGGCGATCCGGAGAAGCGCAAGCGCTACGACCGCGGGGCGGGCGTCTTCGGCGGCGCCAACCCGTTCGGCGGCGGGGCCGCCGGCGGGGGCGGTGCCGGCGGGGCCGACTTCGGCTCCTTCTCGGACATCCTGTCCGGGATCTTCAACACGGCGGGCGGCCCGCGCGGCGGCTCCGTGCGCACCAAGCCCGCGGCCGAGCGCGGCCGCGACCTGGAGACGACCGTCTCGCTGTCCTTCGAGCAGGCCGTCGAGGGCGCGCAGGTGCCGGTCTCCGTCGCCACGCACGCGGCCTGCGGCACCTGCCGGGGCTCGGGCGCCCGGCCCGGCACCTCGCCGTCCGTGTGTCCCGTCTGCCACGGCCGCGGCGTCGAGTCCGAGGGCCAGGGCCTGTTCTCGATCACCCGGCCCTGCGCGCGCTGCGGCGGCTCGGGCACCGTGATCGAGGAGCCGTGCCCGACCTGCGGCGGCCAGGGCCGGCTGCGCGAGCTCAAGAAGTACCGCGTCAACATCCCGGCGGGCGTCAAGGAGGGCTCGCGGATCCGGCTGCCCGGCAAGGGCGAGGCCGGCTTGCGCGGCGGCCCGGCGGGCGACCTGTTCGTGATCACGCACGTCTCGGAGTCGCCGGTGTTCCAGCGCAAGGGCGACAACCTCGAGGTCGAGGTGCCGATCACGATCGCCGAGGCGGTCCGCGGCGCCGACGTCGAAGTCCCGACGTTGCACGGCACCAAGAAGCTGCGCGTGCCCGGCGGCACCAAGCACGGCACGGTCCAGCGCCTGCGCGGCGAGGGCCCGCCGCTGCTCGGCAAGGGCAACCAGCGCGGCGACATCCACTACCGCTTCGTGATCGACGTCCCGCGCGAGCTCTCCGACGAGCAGCGCGAGGCGGTCGAGGCGCTCTCGAAGTCGATGAACGGCAACCCGCGCGAGCGGCTGATGCGCGACGCTCGCGCCACGACCGGAGATGCGGCCTGATGGCGGCGCGGCGCACGACGCGCGTGACCGCCCGGGTCGCCACCGACCGTGGCGTGTTCATGATCTCCGTCGCCGCGGAGCTGGCCGAGATGCATCCGCAGACGTTGCGGATGTACGAGGCGCGCGGCCTGATCGAGCCCAAGCGCTCGCCCAAGGGCACGCGCCTCTACTCCCAGGACGACGTCGACCGCCTGCGCCGGATCCAGGAGATGACCACCGAGTGGGGCATGAACCTGGCCGGCGTCGAGCGCGTGCTCGAGCTCGAGGAGAAGCTCAACCGCATGCGCCGCAAGGTCGAGACGCTCGAGGCGCGCGCGGCCGACCTCCAGAAGGAGATCGCGGAGCTCGAGGAGGTCAAGCGCTCCGTGAAGGCTGAGATCGTGCGCTATGAGGCGCCGGGGACGGCGCTGATCCCCGTGGTGCGGCGCTCGCGTCACCGCTGACCTTCGTCGCGGTCTTCGCGGCCAGCACGCGCATCACGAACAGGAACAGGATCGGCGCGCCGGTCAGGACGATCTGCGCGCGCAGCCACGGCGTCGAGGCATCGCTGCCCGCGCCGAGCGTGTGCAGCACCGACAGCACGTAGACGAGGATCGTCGCCTTGTGCAGGCTGCGCCAGCGCTTGGTCCCGATCCGGCGGCGCGCGTAGAACGACAGCCCGAGCGCGGCGGCCAGGTAGCCGCCGATGATCCCGAGCCCCGTCCACAGCGGCTCGTGGTCCATGTGGAACGGCACGAGGATCCCCAGCGGACCTGGGTTCAGCCACTTGTCGCCGAGCAGCGTGATGCCGTGGACGGCGATCGCGATCAGCGCGGCGAGCGCCGCGTGCTCGTGCACCGCGATCATCGCGCGGCGCAGCTTCGGCTCGCGCGAGACGCGGCCGGCCATCGCCAGCCCGAGGATCACGGACAGGCTGATCAGCGCCAGCGCGACGATGCCCGACGCGCGGCTCGCGAGCCACCAGGCGTACTCCATCGGGTCGCGGCCGGTCATGCCACGGCCTCCGTGCGCGCCGTGCGCGCCGCGCGCGCTGCCGCGCCGGCACGCTCCGCGCCGCCGCGCCCGCCCGCGCGTGCCGCCGTACCGCGGCCGACCACTGCGCGCGCGCCGTCGTCCAGCACGAGCACCCCGCCGCCGTGGCGCGCGAGCAGCGCGCGGCCGGCGAGCGGCCCGCTCAGCAGCGCGGCCTTCGCGAGCGCCTCGGCCTCCGCGGCCGTGGGAGCGAGCGCCGTGGCGCTCACGACGCCGGTCCAGGCGGGCTCGCCCGTGGCCGGGTCGATCAGGTGGTGGGCGGCGCCGCCCCACAGGCGCGCGTCGACGCCCGAGGTGGCCACGGCCCCGTCGCCGAGCCCGATCGTCACAGGTTCGCCCCCGAACGGATGCAGGGCGAGCACCTCGTGGCGACCGTGCACGCGCATGTCGCCGCCGCAGTCGACGGCGCACGGGCCGGACGGCGCGAGCAGCGCCGCCGCGCGGTCGGCGATGAACCCCTTGGCGCTGCCGCCGAGGTCGAGCCGGGTGCCCGGCGGGCGCGCGATCGTGCCCGCGCCGTCGTCGACGACGACGGTCCGCCAGGCCGCCGCCGGGTGGGGCCGGGCGGCGCGCCGCGCGGGCGCGACGGCCAGGGCGGCGCGCAGCGGCGTGCGCGGCACGCCGGTCAGCGAGCGCGCGTAGCCGGCGCGCTCGAGCGCGCCGAGCAGCGTCGGGTCGGCGAGCCCGCCCGTCAGCGCCGCGCCGCGCAATGCCGCCCGGACGGCGGCGCGCAGCTCGGCGGAGGCGGGCACGACGGGCCGCGGGTCCGCGTTGAGCCGGCACAGCTCGCTCGCGGGATCGAAGCGCGTGAGGCGCGCCGCCAGCTGCTCGACCTCGACCCGTACTGCGGGGAGGGGGCCTCGGGCCGAGGCGAGCAGCCGGACGCGCGTCCCCATGGCGGGGAACTGGAGCTCGTGGAGGTGGGTCACGAGGATTGGGTGGTCAGGGGAGCGGGCGCGGGCGCCGGGGCCGCCGGCGCGGGTGCGGGCGCCGGCGCCGCGGGCGCGGGGCGCTCGGGGCGGGCGCACTGGCCGCGGCCGGCGCGGCGCCGGCCGAGGGCGCGGCGGGCGCGGAGCCACCGGAGGGCGCGGCCGCGCGCGGCGCGGGGTGCGTGATGATCACGCGGCGGATGACCCGCCGGACCACCACCTCGCGCGGCTGGCGCGTCGCGACGGGCTCGGCCGGGCCGAGCGCCGCGTCGCGGCCGTCGCGGACCTGGCCGGCCAGGAAGGCCAGCGCCGCGAGGAAGGTCCCCGCGGCGCCGGCCGCGAGCGGCCAGGCCGGCAGCTTCGCCGGGCGCCGGCGCTCAGTCGTCATCGCCACCGCGCCCGCGGCCGCGGCCACGCCCGTGGCCTCCGCCGTCGTCATCGCCACCGCCGCCGGAGCCGCTGTGGTCGTCGAAGTCGTCGTCGCCGCCGTGATCGTCGAAGTCGTCGTCGCCGCCGTGGTCGTCGAAGTGGTCGTCGTCATCGCCGCCGCCGCCGTGGCGGCCGCCGTGGTCGTCCGGGGTCGCGACGGCCTGCACCGCGGCCGCCGGGGCGACGGCCGCCGGAGCCGCGCCGCCGCCGTCACCACCGCCGCTCGAGCCGCTGCCCGAGCCGCGCGAGGCACCGCCGCCCGAAGGGCTCGACGAGGCGCTCGGGCTCGAGGCGGCCTTCGCGCGCCGGTGCACGGTCTGGCGCACGATCTCCGTGCGGACCTTCGGCTTGGCGACGTCGTCCTGGGTCTGGACCGCGGCAGGGTCGCCGCCGCTGCCGGACGCAAGCGCGACCGCGGCGAGCACGCCGAGGGCGACGAGGGTGACCAGTGATGCGATCTTGGCTCGGGAGGGCATGGGGTGAGTCCTTTCGGTGAGGGGCCGCACCAGCATCGGCCCGGAGGCGCCAAGCGACCGCCAACCCTGGGTTAAGCCTGGGGAAAACCACCGACATCGCCCGCCGGGATGGCTAGATTCGCCTGCGATGTCCCTGCCTTCGAAGCCGCGCGTGCTGTTCGTCGAGGACGAGTCGAGCATCTCCGGCCCGTTCTCGAAGGCGCTCGCGCGCGAGGGCTTCGAGCCGTTCGTCGCCGCCACCGCCGCGCGGGCGCTGGAGCTCGCCGACCAGATCGAGCCCGACATCGTGCTGCTCGACCTCACGCTGCCCGACGGCGACGGGCGCGACGTCTGCCGCGCGCTGCGGCGCCGCAGCAACGTCCCGATCGTGATGCTGACCGCCCGCGGCACGGAGACCGACCGGATCGTCGGGCTCGAGCTCGGCGCCGACGACTACGTCGTCAAGCCGTTCTCGGGCGCCGAGGTGATCGCCCGCATCCGCGCCGTGCTGCGCCGCACCGGCGGCCGCGCCGAGACCGAGGCGCCCGCCGCGGCGGTGACGGTGGGCGAGCTCGAGGTCGACCCCGGCGCACGCCGCGCCCGGCTCGCGGGCGAGGAGCTCCAGCTCAGCCGCAAGGAGTTCGACCTGCTCGCCGACCTGATCGGCCACGCCGGCCGCGTCGTCACGCGCGAGGACCTGATGGCGCGCGTCTGGGACGAGAACTGGTTCGGCTCCACGAAGACGCTCGACGTGCACGTCCGCTGGCTGCGCCAGAAGCTCGGCGACGCCCCCGAGTCGCCGCGCTACCTGCACACCGTCCGGGGCGTCGGCTTCCGCTTCACGGCGCCCGAGGAGTTCCGGTGACGCTCCGCGGGCGCCTGCTGCTGGCGCTCGCGTACATCCTGCTGCTCGCGATCGTCGCGCTCGAGGTGCCGCTGGCGATCAGCCTGCGCGACCGCGTCGACGCCGAGGTGCGCTCGCAGGCGCGCGCGCAGGCCGACGTCGTCGCGGCCACCGTGGCGGGCAACCTCGACGAGCCCGAGACCCTCGACGGTACGGTCAAGCGGGCCGCCGAGACCGCGCGCGGCCGCGTCGTGGTGACGGACCTCGAGGGCGCCCTGCTGGCCGACTCCGCGGGCACGGACCGGCTCGGGACCGACTACGGCGACCGGCCGGAGATCGCCCAGGCGCTGCGCGGCCGCCCGGTCCAGGACCGCCGCCGCAGCGACACGCTCGACCAGGAGATCCTCGCCACCGCCGTGCCGGTGGTGGAGCGCGGCACGCGCGTCGGCGTCGTGCGCGTGACCCAGAGCGTCGACGCCGTCTCGCGCGCGACGGACCGCGCGACGCTCGGGCTGGCCGCGATCGGGCTGCTCGTGCTCGGGCTCGGCCTCGCGGCGGGGCTCGTGATCGCGCGCCAGATCGCCGGCCCGCTGCGGCGCCTGGACGACACCGCGGCGCGGGTGGCCGAGGGCGACCTGACCGTGCGCGCCGAGGTCGAGGGCAGCGCGGAGCAGCGCAGCCTCGCCACGACGTTCAACGGCATGACGGCGCGGCTCGAGCGCCTCGTGGCCGGCCAGCGCGACTTCGTCGCCGACGCGTCGCACCAGCTGCGCACGCCGCTCGCCGGCCTGCGGCTGAGGCTCGAGGAGGCGCGCGCGGCGAGCGACGACCCGGAGGTCCACGAGGAGATCGACGCGGGCATGGCCGAGCTCGACCGGCTGGCGGCGATCATCACCGAGCTGCTGCTGCTCTCCCAGGCCGGCGAGGTCGACGCGCCGCCCGAGCGGCTCGATCTCGACGACGCCGTGCGCCGCGCCGCCTCCCGCTGGGACGGCACCGACGGCGGCACGGTGCGCGCGGTCGAGGCCGCCCCCGAGGCGCCGGCGTACTGCCCGCGCGCCGACCTCGACAAGGTGCTCGACGCCCTGATCGAGAACGCGCTGCGCTACGGCGGCGGCGAGATCACCGTCGTCGCGCGCCCGGGCGGCGTGGAGGTGCTCGACCGCGGGCCGGGCTTCGAGGGCGACGAGCTCGACGCGGTCTTCGAGCGCTTCCACCGCGGCCGCGCGGGGCGCGCCGGGCCGTCCGGCACGGGGCTCGGGCTGGCGATCGCGCGCGAGCTGGCGCGCCGCTGGGGCGGCGACGTGGAGCTCGCCAACCGATCCGACGGCGGCGCGGCCGCCCGCATCACCGTTCCCGCGCCGCCGCGAGCGCGGGCGGGCGGGTTTCCCGTCTCTTAACCGCCCGCGGACTAGCGTGGCTCGCCGATGTCCCGCAGCGTGATCCTCTGGACGCTCGCCGCGATCGCCGGCGTGGTGCTCGTGGCCGGCGTGACCTACGCCGCCAGCGGGCTCTCCTCGCAGACGATCGGGCTCTCCTCCGAGCCGCTCGGCGCCGGGGAGGAACTCGCCCCGGCCGAGACGGCGACGGCGACCTCGACGGCCACGGCCGACCGCGCCGCGGCCAAGCGCCGCGCAGCCGCACGGCGCGCCGCGGCTCGCGCCCGCGCGGAACGCCGCCGCAAGGCCAGGGCGAGGGCCAGGGCGCGCGCCCGGGCCACCGCGACCGCCACGTCGACGGCCGCCCCGACCGCCGTGCCGACGGCCGTCCCGACGATCGACGACGACAACTCGGGCTCCGACGACGACTCCAGCGGCCGCGGCCGCGGGAGAGGCCGTGGCGGCGACGACTCGGGCGGCGGCGGCGACGACGACTGACTCAGCGCCCGGCGGCCCAGCGGATCCCGCCGAGCAGGTGCGCGCGGAAGAGCGGCTCGGCGTAGGTCTCCGCCGTATGGCCGAGCGCCGTGTACCAGGAGCGGCCGCCGTCGAAGCGGCGGCACCAGGCGATCGGGTGCCGCGCGCCCATCGAGCCGCCGGAGTAGGTGGACTCGTCGAGCAGCGCCAGCACGCGCACCCCGCGCCGCGGCTGGGCGCGGAAGTCGTACCACTCGTCCGTGCGCTGCCAGCGCCGCGGCAGCCGCCGCGTCGAGGGATGGCGGCGGTCGGTGACGCGGATCGTCGCCGGCTGCACCGCCGGGTGGGTCCGGAAGCGCGCGCCGAGCAGGCGCCCGTACCAGTTCCAGCCGTTCTCCGTGTCCGCCGCCGAGTGCACGCCCACGTAGCCACCACCGCGGCGGACGTAGCGCTCGAACGCGGCCTGCTGGGCCTCGCCGAGCACGTCGCCGGTCGTGCTCAGCCAGACGACGGCGGCGTAGCGGCGCAGCCGCCGGTCCGTGAAGGCGGCCGGGTCCTCCGTCGCGGCGACCGCGAAGCCGTGCCTGGCGCCGAGCGCGCGCACGGCCGCGACCGCGGGCGCGATCGAGTCGTGGCGGTAGCCCTCCGTCGCGCTGAACACGAGCACGCGAAAGCGCGGCTCGGCGGCGCCTGCCCGCGCGGGAACGGCGGCGCAGGCCGCGAGCAGCACGCAGGCCAAGGCCTTGATGCCGCGGGCGCGAGCAACTAACATCTCAGTCTCCCCGACTGAGATCTAGGAATCGTCGCATGCAGATGGACCGCTTCACCACCATGTCACAGGAGGCCCTCCAGGCCGCGATCGGCCTTGCTGCTTCAAAGCATCACACGGAGGTCCAGCCCGAGCACCTGCTCGCGGTCCTGCTCGAGCAGACCGAGGGCGTCATCCCGCCCGTGCTGCGCAAGATCGGCAGCTCCCCCGAGGAGATCCGCCGCCTTGTCAACGCCGCGCTCGACCGGCTCCCGACGATCACCGCCGGCGCCCGCGAGCCCGCCAACGCCCGCGAGCTGCTGGACGTCCTGCGCGCCGCCGAGAGCGAGGCCGGCAAGCTGCGCGACGAGTACATCTCCACCGAGCACCTGCTGATCGCGCTGTCCGCCGCGCCCGGCGCCGCCGGCGACGCGCTCCCGAAGACGGACGTGCTGCGCGAGGCGGTCGAGGACGTCCGCGGCTCGCACCGCGTCACCTCGCAGAACCCCGAGGACACCTTCGAGGCGCTCGAGAAGTTCGGCCGCGACCTCACCGCCGAGGCCGAGGAGGGCCGGCTGGACCCGGTGATCGGGCGCGACGACGAGATCCGGCGCGTCATCCAGGTCCTCTCCCGCCGCACGAAGAACAACCCCGTCCTGATCGGCGAGCCCGGCGTGGGCAAGACCGCGATCGTCGAGGGCCTCGCCCAGCGGATCGTCGAGGACGACGTCCCCGAGTCGCTCGCCGACCGCCGCGTCGTCGCGCTCGACATCGGCTCCCTGCTCGCCGGCTCGAAGTACCGCGGCGAGTTCGAGGAGCGCCTGAAGGCCGTCCTGAAGGAGATCCAGGACGCCCGCGGCCAGATCATCCTGTTCATGGACGAGCTGCACACGATCGTCGGCGCGGGCGCCGCGGAGGGCGCGGTCGACGCCGCGAACCTGCTCAAGCCGATGCTCGCCCGAGGCGAGCTGCGCGCGGTCGGCGCGACCACGCTCGACGAGTACAAGAAGCACGTCGAGAAGGACGCCGCGCTCGAGCGCCGCTTCCAGCCCATCAACGTCGGCGAGCCGACCGTCGAGGCCACGATCGCGATCCTGCGCGGGCTGAAGGAGCGCTACGAGGCCCACCACGGCGTCCAGATCACCGACGCGGCACTGATCGCGGCGGCCACGCTCTCGGACCGCTACATCGCCGACCGCTTCCTGCCCGACAAGGCGATCGACCTCGTCGACGAGGCGGCCTCGCGCGTCGCGATCGAGAAGAGCTCGCTGCCGACGGAGATCGACGAGGTCCGCCGCCGGATCATGCAGCTCGACATCGAGAAGGTCGCCGTCGCCAAGGACGACACCGCCGCCGAGCGGCGCGCGGAGATCGACCGCGATCTCGCCGATCTCAACGAGCAGTTCGCCGGGATGAAGGCGCAGTGGGAGCGCGAGAAGGAGCAGGCGGAGGGGCACGGCGACGTGCTCAAGCGCCTCGACGAGGCCCGCACGGAGCTCCAGCGCGCAGAGCGCGAGACGGACTACGAGCTCGCGGCCAAGCTGCGCCACAGCGAGATCCCCCAGCTCGAGCAGCGGCTCGCCGAGGCCGAGTCGCGCGGGCCGTCCGACGAGCCGCCGGTCTACCTCTCCGAGAAGGTCGACGCCGACGAGGTCGCCGAGGTCGTGGCGCGCTGGACCGGCATCCCGGTCTCGCGGATGCTCGAGGGCGAGGTCGAGAAGCTCGTGCACATGGAGGAGCGCCTGCACCAGCGCGTCATCGGCCAGGACGAGGCGGTGACGGCGGTGAGCGATGCGCTGCGCCGCTCGCGCGCCGGCCTGAGCGACCCCGACCGCCCGATCGGCACCTTCCTCTTCCTCGGCCCGACCGGCGTCGGCAAGACCGAGCTGGCCCGCGCGCTGGCCGAGTTCATGTTCGACTCCCAGGACGCGATGGTCCGGATCGACATGTCCGAGTACATGGAGAAGCACTCCGTCGCCCGGCTCGTCGGGGCGCCCCCCGGCTACGTCGGCTACGAGGAGGGCGGCCAGCTCACTGAGTCGGTGCGCCGGCGCCCCTACTCGGTCGTGCTGCTCGACGAGATCGAGAAGGCCCACAGCGACGTGTTCAACGTGCTGCTGCAGGTGATGGACGACGGGCGCCTGACCGACGGCCAGGGCCGCACCGTGGACTTCAAGAACGCCGTGCTGATCATGACCTCCAACATCCCGGGCGGCCGCGCCGGCGTGGAGACGCACTTCCGCCCCGAGTTCGTCAACCGGCTCGACGACATCGTCGAGTTCGATTCGCTCAGCCGGGCGGAGCTGGGCCGGATCGTCGACCTCCAGGTGGCGCGGCTGATCGGCCGGGTCTCCGAGCGCGGCGTGACGGTCGAGCTCACCGACGGCGCGCGCGAGCTGCTCGGCAACATGGGCTACGACCCGACCTACGGCGCGCGGCCGCTCAAGCGCGTGATCCAGAAGCGGCTCATCGACCCGCTCGCGCTGGGCCTGCTCAAGGGCGACTACGCGGCCGGCGACGCGGTCCTCGTCGACGCGCAGCCCGGCGACCCGCCGTCGCTCGTCTTCACCCGCACGCGCGGGGAGGCCGGTCCGCCGCCCGCGGAGCCGGAGGAGGCCGCGGCCGTCGCCTAGCGCCCGGACGCCGGGAGGGCGCGGGTGACGGTGATCGTGAGCCGCGTGAACACGCTCGGGGGCTCGGGGCTGTAGGTCTCCTGATTATCGACCTGCAGCGTCCAGCGCCCGAGCGCGGGGTCCGCGATCGGGATCTGGCGGCGCTTGACGGAGACCCGGCCGCACGGGCCCTGCGGGGCGCCGAGCGAGACCGTCTTGCGCAGCTTGCCCTTGCGCAGGTAGTGCGCGAAGACCTCGGTCCCGTCGATGAAGCCGCGGCCGAGGAAGCGCACCCGCCGCGACGGCTTGGCCTTGCGCGGCTTCAGCCGCAGCGCGAGCGCCGCGACGCGGCTCGACGTGCTCGCCGTGTTGGAGGGCTGGCCGACCTGGGTGACGGTGAGCGTGAACGGCCGCTCTCCCGACGCCTGGTAGGGGGCGGACACGCCGCCCTCGATCTGGCCCTCGGACAGCACGGTGACGTTCTCCTGCACGACCCGGCCGTCGATGTAGACGTTCACGCGCTCTCCGGGCGTGAAGCCCGACGCCTTCACGGGCACCGTCTGGCGCGTCTCCGCGTCGACGGAGCGGTAGCAGGGACCGAGCGCCTCGATGGTCGCCGCGCCGCGCCGCCTGGGGCGCCAGCAGGGCGCCGCCGGCCGCGAGGATCGTGATGAGAACGCGCATCAGGGTCAACCAACACCGCATGAGGCCCAAAGGATCGGATAGAACGGCCCTCGAGGTCCACCAGCCAGCCAGGGAGGAAGGCCGTGCCTACTTACATCATGCTCTCGACGCTCACGCCAGAGGGCGTCCAGACCGTCAAGAACAATCCCGCCCGCATCCGCGAGGTCAACAAGGAGGTCGAGCAGCTCGGCGCGACGGTCAAGGCGCAGTGGGCCACGCTCGGCCACTTCGACTTCATCAACATCGTCGAGGCGCCCGACGAGAAGACGATGGCGCGGGTCTCGCTCGAGCTCGGCTCGCGCGGCACCTCGCACTACGAGACGCTGACGGCGATCCCGATCGACGACTTCATCGCTTCCCTGTAGTGCGCATCCTCGTCGTCGGCGGCGGCGGGCGCGAGCACGCGATCGTGCGCTCGCTGCTGCGCTCCCCGCAGCGCCCCGAGGTGCTCTGCGCCCCGGGCAACCCCGGCATCCTGCGGGACGCGGGCGTGCTGGACGTCGGCGCCGGCGACGTCGAGGCGCTCGCCCGCGCGGCGGTCGCGGCCGGCGTCGAGCTGGTCGTGGCCGGCCCCGAGGCGCCGCTGGTGGCCGGGCTCGCCGACGCGTGCGCCGCGGCCGGGGTGGCGTGCTTCGGGCCGAGCGCGGCCGCGGCGCGGCTCGAGGGCTCCAAGGCGTACTCGAAGGAGGTCATGAACGCGGCGGGCGTGCGGACCGCCGCGCACGCGGTCGTCACCACGGTCGAGGACGGCATGGCAGCCGTCACCGGCTACCCCACCGTGATCAAGGCCGACGGCCTGGCGGCGGGCAAGGGCGTCGTCATCGCCGCCGACGAGGCCGAGGCGCGCGAGGCGCTCGAGGCGATGCTCGTCGAGCGCCGCTTCGGCGAGCACCCCGTGGTCGTGGAGGAGTTCCTCGACGGCGACGAGCTGTCCGTGCTCGCGCTCTGCGACGGCGAGCGGGCGCTGCCGCTGGCCCCGGCGCGGGACTTCAAGCGGATCGGCGACGGCGACACGGGCCCGAACACCGGCGGAATGGGCGCTTACTCGCCCGTCGCCGAGATCGACGACGCGTTCCTCGAGCGCGTGCGCGCCGAGGTCCACCAGCCCGTGCTCGACGAGCTGGCCCGCCGCGGCTCGCCGTTCCACGGCGTCCTGTACGCCGGCCTGATGCTCACCGCCGACGGCCCGAAGGTGCTCGAGTACAACGTCCGCTTCGGGGACCCGGAGACCCAGGCGGTCCTGCCGCGCCTGCGCAGCGACCTGCTCGAGCTGCTGTTGCGTGCGACCCGTCCGGGAGGATTGGAGGGCGCCACGCTGGAGTGGGATTCGCGCGCCAGCGTGACCGTCGTGCTCGCGTCGCGCGGCTACCCGGCCGGCAGCTCCTCGGGAGACGAGATCACGGGCCTGGAGGCCGTTCCGGAGGAGATCGAGGTGACCCACGCGGGCACCGCCGAGCGCGACGGCGCCATCGTCACCGCGGGCGGCCGCGTGCTCAACGTGACCGCCCTCGGCCCCGACGTCCCTGCCGCCCGCGCCGCCGCGTATGCTGCCGCCGACGTGATCGCTTTCGACGGACGACAGCTGCGCCGGGACATCGCCGCATGAGCGAGCCACGCTTGAGCGAAGCCGAACCACAGACGGAACAGGAGTTCGAAGGCATGGAGGTCGACGCCCCGCGGGTGGGCATCGTGATGGGCTCCAAGAGCGACATGGCGGCGATGGACGCCGCCGCGGAGGAGCTCAAGAAGCGCGACATCGGCCACGAGGTCCGGGTGATGTCCGCCCACCGCGACCCCGACGTCGTCGCGGACTACGCCAAGAACGCCAAGATGCGCGGCCTCCGGGTCATCATCGCCGGCGCGGGCCTGTCGGCAGCGCTCCCGGGAGTCGTCGCCGCCCACTCCGAGCTGCCCGTCATCGGCGTCCCCCTGACCTCCTCCAAGTCCGTGGCCGGCGGGCTCGACGCGCTGTTGTCGATCGCCCAGATGCCCCCGGGCGTCCCCGTGGCCTGCGTCGGCGTCGACAACGCCCGCAACGCCGCCGTGCTGGCCGCCCGCATCCTCGACGCCTGAGCGCCGAACCCGGAGTTGTTCGGCCTGAGGCCGAACAACTCCCGACTCGAGCTCCTGGCGTAGCCGCGGTCGGCCGCGATTCGCCTGGGCCATCTCGCGAGACCGCTCCGCGTCCTGGTGATCAGCGGCACGGCCCGAGCCGGGCGTCCAGTCTCTCCGGCCAGTCGCCGTGCGCGAGGTCGCCGGCCACCAGCAGGTCGCGCCAGTCCTGCTCGGCGAGCCGGAACGCCGCATCGACGCCCTCGAGCCGGCCTTCGGCCATGAACACGACGGCGGCGATCAGCCGCTCGCTCGGCGGCTCGGGCTCGTAGGAGATCCGCCACTCCGCGAGCGCGTCGAGCACGAGGTCGGCCTCGGATGCGTCGAACGACCCCCGAACGTGGCGATCGATCCTCGCGGTGAGCATCTCAGTCGGCAACGCCGCGGTCGCTGCCAGGCTGAAACAGCAGGAGGTGGTCGAGCTCGCGGCGCTTGCAGCGCTCGACGAACACGCAGTTCCAGCGCATCGGGACATCATCGCCGCCCGGCATCCCTTGACGCCCGATCTCGGCCGAACCTGCAGTTGTTCAGCCTGAGCCTGAACAACTCCCGGCTCGAGCGCGAGATGGCCGGCTCACTCAGACGGGAGAGAGCGCGAGGGCGGAATACAAGGGCCCATCCAGTCGTTGACAGGGGCATGCGACCCCTTCAGCCGACCGTACGACAGCTCTCCACACCGACCCCGCCCACGCGCCGCCCGCGGCGCCGCAGGGCCCGGCGGCTCGCCCTCGTCGGCGCGCTGATCGGCGCGACCTCCCTGGCGGCTTGCGGCGGCGGCGACGACGCGGCGCCCGCTCCGGCGTCGGCGGCGACCGCGACCCCGACGGCGGCCGCGGCACCCGCGAAGCCCTCGCCTCGCAGCACCGAGGCGAAGATCGCGGGCTTCGCGTTCGCGCCGGCGGACATCGAGGTCGAGGTCGGCGACGAGATCACCTGGACCAACGACGACGCGGATGCCCACACGGTCACGGCGACCTCGGGCGCGGACTTCGACTCGGGCACGCTCGCCCAGGGCGCCGACTTCACCTTCGAGGCCAGGAAGGCGGGGACGATCGCCTACTTCTGCGTGATCCACCCGTCGATGAAGGGAACCATCACCGTCCGCTGACGGCGAGCCGGCCGCACCCGACGCCCGGGCGCGGACTACAGTCGGGTTCCGATGAGAAGCACCCGCCTCGCGTTCGCCGTCCTCGTGTGCTCCGTGGCGTTGGCCGGCACCTCGTCCGCCCAAGCGGACGCCGCGCTCCGCGCGTGCAAGCCGGTGCTGAATCCGTACCCGCACACGCGCTACGCCGGTGTCGATCTCACCCGCATCAGGACCTCGACCCGGTCGTGCGAGACCGCCAGGAACGTGGCCCGCGGGGCGCACCGGAAGGCGCTCAGGCGCCCGGCGAGGGGCAGATTCCGGCGCTTCACGTGGCACGGATGGGCCGTCACCGGAGATCTGCGGCCCGACCGCGACCGCTACGTCGCCCGCAGGAACGGCCGCCAGGTCCGCTGGCGCTTCTAGATCACCCGAAGAGGATGATGTAGCTCTCGTGATGGCCGGGGTACGGTCGCGAGATGCTGCTCAGACCGCTGAGACGCGCGCCGATGATGCTCGGCGGTGTCGGCTTCCAGGCCGGCCTGGACGAGGCGCGCGCTGAGCAGCTCAAGGCCCGGCGGCAGGTGCCGGCGGCGTCCACACGCGACCTCGTCGAGCAACTCAAGGACCTGAAGGCGCTCCACGACGACGGGGTTCTCTCGCCGGAGGAGTTCCGGATGGCGAAGCGCAAGGTGTTGGACGGCTGAGCCACCATGCCTCTCGGACCCGTCCAGCTCCTCGTCATCAGCTTCGATCGGCCCGATTTCCGCGGCGAGGTGCTCGCCGAGCTCGAGCGCTTGCGGGAGAGCGACGTCGTCCGAGTCATCGACCTGCTGGTCGTCCACAAGAGCGCGGATGGGGTCGTGCGGCACCTGCAGCACGCAGACCTCCCCGCCGGAGCGGGCGCGATCGTCGGCGCGCTGATCGGCGCCGACGGCGGCCACCTATCGCCTGGGGAGGAGCTCTGGTCGCTCGACGAGGCCATCCCGGACGACTCGGCCGCCGCGATCGCACTCATCGAGCACCGCTGGGCGATCGGCACGCGCGACGCGATCCGCGCCGCGGGCGGCGTGGCGGTCGCCGACGCGTGGGTCCATCCGGCTGACCTCGCCAGCGCCGGCCTGGTCGACGTCGAGGACGCGGCCGCCGACCGGAGCTAGTTCGGCAGCGAGACGACGCTGAGCCAGTAGCGGCCCAGGGTCTCGACGATCTCGAAGAGGGCGTCGAGCGAGTGCGGCTTGGCGATGTGGCTGTTGGCGCCGAGGTCGTAGGAGCGGGTGACGTCGTCGACGACCTCGGAGTGCGAGAGGACGACGACCGGCATCCGGCGCACGCGCTCGTCGCCGGAGGCGCGGACGGCGGCGAGGACCTCGTGGCCCTTGACGCCGGGCAGGTTGAGGTCGAGCAGGACGAGATCCCAGTCGGCCAGGCGGCCCTCGGTGAGGTCGTCGAGGGCGCGCTCGCCGTCGGCGTAGACCTCGAGCACGGCGTCCGGTAGACGCTCGCCGAACGCGATCCGCATCAGCTGGGCTCCGCCCTCGGAGTCCTCGACCAGCAGGACACGACCCGCGCGGTCACGCGGGGTCACGAGCTGGTCCGCGTCTGATGGCGCGCCTCCACGTCCGGGGTCATCGACGCGGGCTGAGCCGTCTTGATGAGGGTGGACGGGAATACGATGCCGCGTCGTGATCGCCCGCTACACCCGCCCCGAGCTCGGCGCCATCTGGACCGACCAGGCCAAGATGGACGCCTGGCGCGACGTGGAGGTCGCCGCCGCCGAGGCGCTCGACGGACCCACCGCCGGCGACCTGGAGGCGATCCGCGCCTCGACGTTCACCGTCGAGGCGGTGCAGGAGCGCGAGAGGGTCACCGACCACGACGTCGCCGCCTTCGTCGACGTGCTCGCGGCTTCCGCCGGGCCCGCCGGACGCTGGATCCACTTCGGGCTGACGTCGTCCGACGTGCTCGACACCGCGCTCGCGCTGCAGCTCAAGCGCGCCGGCGAGCCGATCCTCGCCGGCGCCCGCGCGCTCGCCGCCGCACTGGCCGAGCAGGCGAGGGCGCACGCGGACACCCTGTGCGTCGGCCGCACGCACGGCGTCCACGCCGAGCCGACGAGCTTCGGGCTCAAGCTCGCGGGCTTCGCGCTTGAGGCCCACCGCAACGCCGAGCGGCTGCAGCGCGCCTTCGAGCAGGCAGCCACCGGCGCGATCTCCGGCGCCGTCGGGACGTACGCCTCGCTCGGGCCGGACTTCGAGGCCCGCGTGCTGGAGGGGCTCGGCCTCAACGGCGAGCCGGTCTCCACGCAGGTCGTCCCGCGCGACCGCCACGCGGAGCTGCTGTCCGCGATCGCGCTCGCCGGCGCCGGGCTGGAGCGCTTCGCGACCGAGATCCGCCACCTCCAGCGCACGGAGGTGCGCGAGGTCGAGGAGCCCTTCCGCGCCGGCCAGAAGGGCTCGAGCGCGATGCCGCACAAGCGCAACCCGATCACCACGGAGCGCATCACCGGCCTCGCGCGCGTCCTGCGCGGCTACGCCCAGACCGGGCTGGAGAACGTCGCGCTCTGGCACGAGCGCGACATCTCGCACTCGGGCGCCGAGCGCGTCGTGCTGCCCGACGCGACGATCCTGCTCGACTACATGCAGCACCTCGCGCTGCGCGTCGCGCGCGGGATGACCGTGCACACCGACCGCATGCGCGAGAACCTCGAGATCACGAGCGGCGCGCTGTTCTCCCAGCGGGTGCTGCTCGCGCTCGTCGAGTCCGGGATGCAGCGCGACGACGCCTACCGGATCGTCCAGCGGCTGGCCCAGCAGGCCTGGGACACGCGCACGCCGCTGCGCGAGCTGCTCGAACAGGAGGACGGCGTCGAGCTCGATCTCGACGTGGTCTTCGACTACGCGCACTACATCCGCCACGTCCCCCACGTCTTGCAACGACTCGAGGTCGTAACGTCGGCCGGAGATCCGAGCTTGCGAGGATCGGAGGGCGAAACATGACATCTGACGCCGTCGTCATCCACGCCGCCCCCGAGACGAGCACCGACCTCTTCCACGTGATCCCGGCCGGGATCGTGGACCCGTTCACCTACATCGAGACCGGCGGCCGCCGCGCCGCCACGGTCAGCGTGCTCGACGCCGACAAGGTCGCGCCGCTCGGCATCGAGATCCTCGACGTCTACGCGCTCGGGCGCGACGACCTGCAGAACCAGGGGCTGACCACCGACCAGGTCGAGAACGAGCTCGCGCTGCGGGCGTGCCGCGAGCTCGGGGTCGAGCGGGCGCTCGTGCCGCCGACGTTCCCGCTCGCGGTCGCCGACCACCTGCGCGCGGGCGGGATCGAGCTCGTCCCGGACGCGCAGCACTTCGTCGACCGCCGCCGCCGCAAGACCGGCGCCCAGCTCGAGGGCATCCGCCGCGCGCAGCAGGCGGCCGACGCCGCGATGGACGTCGCGGCGCGGATGATCCACGCGGGCGGCACCACGGCCGAGGCGGTCCGCGAGGCGATGAAGGACGTCTGCGAGTCACGCGGCTGCGAGCTCCCCGACGACGTGATCGTGGCGCCCGGCGCCCAGGGGGCGGCCGGCCACGAGCCCGGCCACGGCCCGCTCGGCGACGGCGAGCCGGTCGTCGTCGACATCTGGCCGCGCGACAGGGCCTCGCGCTGCTGGGCGGACATGACGCGCACGTTCGTCGCCGGCGGCGGCGAGCCCGATGAGGAGCTCGCCCGCTACTGGGAGCTCACGCGCGAGTCGCTGCGCCGCATCTACCCGATGGTCCGCGCGGGCGCGGACGGCCGCGAGATCTACGCCGCGTCATGCGAGCCCTACCACGAGGCGGGGCTGCCGACCGGCCTGCGCAAGCCGCACGGCGAGACGCTGCGCGACGGCTTCTTCCACGGGCTCGGCCACGGCGTCGGGCTCGACGTGCACGAGCGGCCGGGGCTCGGCCGCAGCCCCGACACGCTGCAGGCCGGCGACGTGATCACGCTCGAGCCCGGCTGCTACCGCCAGGGCTACGGCGGCGTCCGGCTCGAGGACCTGGTGCTCGTCACGGACGACGGCTGCGAGACGTTGACGGAATTTCCGTACGAGCTCTGAGAGGCGGTCCGGTGGCTGAGCTAGCCTCAGGCCCGTGACCACGCTCATCGCCCGCGGCAAGGTGCGCGAGCTCTACGAGCTCGACGGGGACCTGCTCATGGTCGCCTCGGACCGCATCTCCACCTACGACGTCGTCCACCCGACCGCGATCCCGGACAAGGGCAAGGTGCTCACCGGGCTCTCCGCGCTCTGGTTCGACTTGACGAAGGACATCGTCGCCAACCACGTGATCTCCTACACGGACGGGGTGCCCGACGAGCACCGCGGCCGCGCGCTGCGAGCGAAGAAGCTGCAGATGCTGCCGGTCGAGTGCGTCGTGCGCGGCTACATCTCCGGCTCGGGCTGGAAGGACTACCAGGCCACCGGCTCCGTCTCGGGGATCGAGCTGCCGGAGGGGCTGCGCGAGTCCGACCGCCTGCCCGAGCCGATCTACACGCCCTCGACGAAGGCCGAGGAGGGCCACGACGAGGCGATCGACTTCGAGGCGACGGTCGAGCTGGTCGGCTCCCGCGAGCTGGCCGAGCGGCTGCGCGACACGACGCTGGCCGTCTACAAGGCGGTCGCCGCGTACGCGCTCGAGCGCGGGGTCATCCTCGCCGACACGAAGTTCGAGTTCGGGCTCGACGACAACGGCGAGCTGGTGCTCGGCGACGAGGTCTGCACGCCGGACTCCTCGCGCTTCTGGCCGGCCGACTCCTACGAGCCGGGCAAGGGCCAGCCGAGCTTCGACAAGCAATACGTGCGCGACTGGGCCGCGGGCACCGGCTGGGACAAGAACCCGCCCGCGCCCGCGATCCCCGACGAGATCGTCGCGGCCACGCGCGAGCGCTACGTCACCGCCTACGAGACGCTCGCGGGCGAGCCGTTCTCGGCCTGGCTGGAGCGCACCGCCCCGTGAGGGCGCGCGTGCTGATCCGGCCCAAGGCCGGGATCCTCGATCCCCAGGGCCAGGCCGTCGAGCGCGCGCTGCCGGCGCTCGGCTTCGGCGGGGTCAGCCACGTGCACGTCGGCCGGCTCGTGGAGCTCGACGTGGAGGATCCGGCCAAGCTGCCCGAGATGTGCGAGCGGCTGCTCGCCAACCCGCTGATCGAGGACTACGAGATCCAGTCGTGAAGTTCGGGGTGATCCGCTTCCCGGGCTCGTGCGACGAGGTCGATGCGCTCCTCGCCGCCGAGCGGGTCGGCGAGGCGGTGATCCTCTGGCACCAGGACACGGACCTGCAGGGCGTGCGACGCGGTGATCGTCCCGGGCGGGTTCTCCTACGGCGACTACCTGCGCGTCGGCGCGATCGCGCGCTTCGCGCCGATCATGGGCGAGGTCGAGCGCTTCGCCCGCAACGGCGGCCTCGTGCTCGGCATCTGCAACGGCTTCCAGGTGCTGTGCGAGGCCGGGCTGCTGCCGGGCGCGCTGCTGCCGAACACCTCGCTGCGCTTCGTCTGCCGCCAGGTCGAGCTGGAGGTCGTCAACGCGTCGATCCCGTGGACGCGCGCGTGCGAGAAGGGCGACCGGCTGTCGATCCCGGCCAAGCACACGACCGGCCGCTACTACGCGCCCGACCCGGTGCTCGACGAGCTCGAGGCCAACGACCAGGTCGTGCTCCGCTACGCGCCCGGCGAGAACTTCAACGGCTCGGCGCGCGACATCGCCGGCGTCTGCAACGCGGCGGGCAACGTGCTCGGGCTGATGCCGCATCCGGAGCACGCGGTCGACGTGCTGACGGGCTCGGTCGACGGGCTCAAGCTCATCGGAGCGATGGCGTGACCGTGATGGCGCGCCACCGGGAGCTGGGCCTCACCGACCACGAGTACGAGCTGATCGTCGAGAAGCTCGAGCGCGAGCCCAACGAGGTCGAGCTCGCGGTGTTCTCCCTGATGTGGTCCGAGCACTGCGGCTACAAGCACTCGCGGCGGCTGCTCAAGACGCTCCCGACCGAGGGGCCGAAGCTCGTGATGGGCCCCGGCGAGAACGCGGGCGCGGTGTCGGTCGGCGGCGGGCTGGTGGCCGCCTTCAAGGTCGAGTCGCACAACCACCCGAGCGCGGTCGAGCCGTTCCAGGGCGCCGCCACCGGCGTCGGCGGCATCCTGCGCGACGTGTTCGCGATCGGCGCGCGGCCGATCGCGATCCTCGACTCGCTGCGCTTCGGCGAGGTGGGGGAGTCGGCCCGCTCGCGCTACCTGCTCGAGCACGCGGTCGCCGGCATCGGCCACTACGGCAACTCGATCGGCGTCGCGACGGTCGGCGGCGAGATCTACTTCGAGGGCCCCTACGAGCAGAACTGCCTGGTCAACGCGATGTGCGTCGGCCTGATCGAGCAGGACAAGCTGATCCGCAGCGCGGCCGCGGGCGTCGGCAACGTGATCGTGCTGTTCGGCGCGCGCACGGGCCGCGACGGGATCGGCGGCGCGTCCGTGCTGGCCAGCGCCGAGCTCGGGGACGCCGACGCCGACAAGCGCCCGACGGTGCAGATCGGCGACCCGTTCGAGGAGAAGAAGCTGCTCGAGTGCTCGCTGCCAGCTGCTCGACGAGGGGCTGCTCGTCGCGCTGCAGGACCTCGGCGCCGCCGGGCTGACGTCCTCGAGCGCGGAGATGGCGGCCAAGGGCGAGGTCGGGATCGACCTCGACGTGCGGCGCGTGCCGCTGCGCGAGGCCGACATGGAGCCGTTCGAGATCATGATCTCCGAGTCGCAGGAGCGGATGCTCTGCGTGGTCGAGCCCGAGCGCCTGACCGAGGTGCTGGCGGTCTGCGACAAGTGGGAGGTCAACGCGACCGCGATCGGCGAGGTGACCGACTCCGGGCGCCTGCGGGTCTACGACGACGGCGACCTCGTCGGCGACCTGCCGGTCGGCGCGCTCGTCGACGAGTGCCCGGCCTACGACCTGGAGCCCGCCCCGCCGGCGGTCCCGATCTACCCCGCGCCGCGGCGCGTGCTCGCCGACGGCCTGGACGCCGGCGGCGACGCTGCTGGCCCTGCTGGGGAGCGCGAACCTCGCCTCGCGGCGGTGGGCGTTCGAGCAGTACGACTGCATCGTCGGCTCGCGCACCGTGCGCCGGCCCGAGGCGGCCGACGCCGCGGTCCTGACGCTGGAGCACGACGGCGCGATCGCGGTCTCGATCGACGGCAACGGGCGGCGCGTCGCCGTCGACCCCTACCGCGGCGCCGTCGAGGCCGTGCTCGAGTGCTCGGCGAACCTCGCCTGCGTGGGCGCGGAGCCGCTCGGCCTGACCAACTGCCTGAACTTCGGCAACCCCGAGAAGCCGCACATCGCGTGGCAGCTCACGCGCTCCGTCGCCGGGCTCGGCGACGCCTGCCGCGCGCTCGGCGTGCCCGTCGTCGGCGGCAACGTCTCGCTCTACAACGAAGGCGGCGGCGGCCCGATCTACCCGACGCCCGTCGTCGGCATGGTCGGCGAGCTGCCCGACCCGGCGAAGGCCGGCCGGCTCGGCTTCGCCGCCGAGGGCGACGCGATCGCGCTGATCGCCGCGGGCTGGTCGCCGGCGGCCGCGGGCTCCGAGCTGGCCAAGCTGCGCGGCGAGGCGATCGCGGGCGAGCTGCCGGCCGCCGACCTCGGCTCGCTGCGCGCGCTGCACGCCGCGGTCCGCCGGGGCGTGCGCGACGGCGCGCTGCGCTCCGCGCACGACGTCGCGGAGGGCGGGCTCGCGGTGGCGCTCGCCGAGGCCTGCCTCGCCGGCGGCATCGGCGCGTCCGTGGACTTCGGCGCCCCGGCCGACGAGGCGCTGCTCTTCGGCGAGGGCCCCGGCGCCTTCGTGGTCTCCGGGCCGCGCGAGGCCCTCACCCGCTTCGGCGGGGCCGCGCGGGTCATCGGCACCGTCGGCGGGGACGCCCTCCGGATCGAGGGCGTCCTGGACGTGCCGCTGGCCGAGCTCTCCCGCGCGCACGCGGGCGGGCTGGCCGACCTACTGCACTAGCTCCGCGGCCATCTCCTCGAACACCGCGACGTAGCGGTCCACGTCCGCCTCCTGGTGGGTGACGGAGAGCGTCCACTCCTCCTCGCGCCCGGGCGTCATGAAGATGCCGCGGTTCATGTTGAACAGCCAGGCGAGCTCGCTCATGTCGGCGTCCTGGTTGGCCTTGAAGGACTCGTAGTCGACGATCTTCGCGGTCGAGAACGTCACGCAGCCCTTGGAGCCGATGCCGACGGAGTAGCCCGGGAGGTTGTGCTTGCTGATGACCTCCTCGCAGCCGGACAGGATCCGCTCGTTGAGGCGGTCGAGGTGCGTGTACGCGTCCGCGGTGAGCACCTCGAGCAGGTTCGCGCGCGTGGCGGCCATGCCGAGCGGGTTCCCGTTGTAGGTGCCGACCTGGTAGACGGAGCCGTCCTCGACGACGCTCATGACCTCCTCGTTGCCGCCGATCGCGCCGGTCGGGACGCCGCCGCCGAGCGCCTTCGCGAGCGTGACCATGTCGGGCATCACGCCGAAGCGCTCGGTCGCGCCGCCGGCCGCGATCGCGAGGCCGGTCTTGACCTCGTCGAAGATCAGCACGATGCCGTGGCGGGTGCAGATGTCGCGCACCTCGGCCAGGTAGCCGTCCTCGGGGAGCACGACCCCGAGGTTCATCATCGCCGCCTCCATGATCACGCAGGCGGGCTTGCGGCCCTCCGCGTCGAGGCGCTCGATCCGGCGCTCCATCGCGCCCGCGTCGTTGAACGGGACGGCGATCGTCATCTCCGCGACGGCCTGCGGGATGCCCGCGCCGTAGGGCAGCGAGGCGAGGTTCTCGCGGTCGCCGATCTTGTCGTACTCGACGCCGATCGAGACCATCACCGTGTCGTGGTGGCCGTGGTAGGAGCCGAAGATCTTCATCACGGTGTCGCGGCCCGTGTACGCGCGCGCGATCCGGATCGCGTCCATCGTCGACTCCGAGCCCGAGTTCGTGTAGCGCCAGCGGGCCAGGCCCCAGCGGCGCTGCAGGTCCTCGGCGACCACGATCGCGTCCTCGGTCGGGGCGGCGAAGTGCGTGCCGTTGGCGTAGCGCTCCTGCAGGGCGCGGCCGATCGCGGGGTGCGCGTGGCCCTGGACCATCGAGCCGAAGCCGTTGTGGAAGTCGAGGTACTCGTTGCCGTCGACGTCCCAGACGCGCGGGCCGTCGCCCTTCTCGAGGTAGATCGGCCACGGGTCGCGCAGCTGGTAGGAGGACGCGACGCCGCCCGAGAGCACCTCGTGCGCGCGCCGGTAGGTCTCGCCCGACTTCGCGGTCGCCTCGTTGAGGCGCTTCTCCTCGCGCTCGATGAGCTCGCGGATCCGCTGGCGGTCGATCTGGACGGGGACGTTGACGGACATATCTCTCCTCAGGGGGTCCCTGGCCAGGGTACCTGCGTCACCCGCGACGGGGCGGCGCACCGTCGCCGCGACGGTGCGCCCGTCCGGCGTCTCAGCAGGGCCCGCGCTCGCCGGAGCCGGCCTCGCTGCATTCGGTGAGGATGGTCGGCGGGCCCGAGCGCCTGACCGTGACCGTCTTGTAGACCGTCTTCCAGCCGGACTTCGTGATGCGCGCCTCGAGCCTGCGGCCGGGCCGGATCCGCCGGCCGACGAAGCGCTTGACCTCGAGCGTCCCCGACACGTCCTCGGCCCGGAACGCCCGTCGCAGCCCGCCCTTGCAGCGGTCTCCGGAGGCAGTCAGGCAGCGGACAACCACGGTCGAGCCCTCGGCCAGGTTCTTCAGCCGGAACGACGTGAAGGTGATGGGCGGCGCGTCGCGTTCCCAGCTGAACGTGACCGTGGGACCCAGCAGCGGCGGGATGACCGGTGGCGTCTGCCCCGCGGCGCCGGCGGCGGTGGCGGTGAGGATGGTGCCCGTGAGGGCCAGCGTCCTGGCTGGGGTGAGGCGCACGGCAGCTCCTCCTGAGCTCGGTGGGTCGAGCCACGATGCTCTCCTCAGCGGTGGAGGTCCGCAACCCGCATCCTGCGGCCGAACGCGCGGGGGGCCGCCGGTCCCGTTGCTACCGTGGCTCTTCGGCCGTGCACGAGAACGCCTTCCTCGACGCTCGCGAAGGACCCCGTGATGAGTGCGGCGTCTTCGGCGTACTCGCCCCGGAGCACGAGGTCGCGCGGCTGTCCTACTTCGCGCTCTACGCGCTCCAGCACCGCGGCCAGGAGTCGGCCGGGATCGCGGCCTCGCAGAACGGCCACATCATGGCCATGCGCGACCAGGGCCTCGTCAACCAGGTCTTCGACGAGCAGAAGCTGCGCGCGCTCCAGGGCAGCATGGCCATCGGCCACGTGCGCTACTCGACCACGGGCGCCAACTCGTGGGAGAACACCCAGCCCGTCTGGCGCTCGGACCGGCGCGAGGTCGCGCTGGCCCACAACGGCAACCTGATCAACGCGGTCGAGCTGCACGGCGAGCTGCGCGAGAAGGGCGTCGGGTTCCGCTCGACGTCGGACTCCGAGGTGATCGCCGCGCTGCTCTCCACGCACGAGTCCGAGACGATCGAGGACGCGGTGGCCGACGTCATCGCCCGCGCCGAGGGCGCGTACTCGACCGTCGTGATGACCAAGGACCGCGTGGTCGCCTTCCGCGACCCGGCGGGTCTGCGGCCGCTGTCGATCGGCATGCTCGGCGACCGCTACTGCGTCGCGTCGGAGACCTGCGCGTTCGACATCATCGGCGCGAAGTTCCTGCGCGACGTGCAGCCGGGGGAGATCGTCTCGCTCACCGAGGGCGGGCTGCAGGTGCGCCAGGCGGTGAACTCCGAGCGCCACGCGCTGTGCGTCTTCGAGCACATCTACTTCGCGCGCCCGGACTCGCGGCTCGGCGGCCAGGTGCTCCAGGTCGCGCGCGGGCGGATGGGCGAGGTGCTGGCGCGCGAGGCGCCGGTCGACGCCGACCTCGTGATCCCCGTGCCCGACTCCGGCAACCCGGCCGCGCGCGGGTACGCGCGGGCGAGCGGGCTGCCGCAGGACGACGGCTTCGTCAAGAACCGCTACGTCGCGCGCACGTTCATCCAGCCCGGGCAGGAGCTGCGCAAGCACGGCCTGCGGATGAAGTTCAACCCGCTGCCCGAGGTGGTCGGCGGCAAGCGCCTCGTGGTCGTCGACGACTCGATCGTGCGCGGCAACACCACCCGCCAGATCGTGCAGATGCTGCGCGACGCGGGCGCGCTCGAGGTCCACATGCGCATCTCGGCGCCGCCGGTGCGGCATCCCTGCCACTACGGCGTGGACATGTCGACGCGCGAGGAGATGGTCGCCCACGGGCGCACGGAGGCCGAGATCGCGGAGGAGCTCGGCTGCGACTCGCTGGCCTACCTCTCGCTCGGGGGCGTCTACGAGGCGATCCGCGGGTCGCGCGACACGCACTGCGACGCGTGCTTCTCCGGCGACTACCCGCTCGCCGGGACGGCCGCCGCGCAGGCCAAGGACGCCTTCGAGCACGCGCTCCCGCTCGCCCGCGCCTAGCGCGCCTGCGCGCGGCTCCGCAACGACTTCGCTGCAAATCTCCGCAACGCCCCGATGCCCTCCGGAGGCGGCGGTATGGTCGCCCGTCCCGTGACTTCCCTCGTGGACAACGTCGCCCTCCCGGGGCTCGGCCCGCCGCCGCCGGAGCCCGTCGCGCGGGCGACGGAGCCGGGCGCGGCGCTGCGCGAGCTGTTCGGCTTCGAGTCCTTCCGCCCGGGTCAGCAGGAGGCGGTCGAGGCGGGCCTCGCGGCGCGCGACCTGCTGGTGGTGATGCCCACGGGCTCGGGCAAGTCGCTCTGCTACCAGCTGCCGGCGCTGATGCGCACGGACCTCACGCTCGTGGTGTCGCCGCTCGTGTCGCTGATGCAGGACCAGGTCGAGGCGGTCGAGCGCGTGGCGCCCGGCCGCGTGGCGCTCGTCAACGCCCAGCAGGACGCCGCGACCAACCGGCGCGCGGTCGAGCGCGCGGCCGCGGGACACGTGCGGCTGCTCTACGTCGCGCCGGAGCGGTTCGCCTCGCCGGGGTTCCTGGAGCGGATCCGCCAGGCGGACATCGGGCTGTTCGTGGTCGACGAGGCGCACTGCGTCTCCCAGTGGGGGCACGACTTCCGGCCGGACTACTTCCGGCTCGCCGACGCGGCGCGCTGGCTCGGCGCGAAGGCCATCGCGGCGTCGACCGCGACGGCGACGCCACAGGTCGCGGCGGACATCGTGCAGCGGCTCGGGCTGCGCGATCCCGTGCGCGTCGCGACCGGGTTCGACCGGCCGAACCTGTCGTTCGCGGTGGTCCCGTGCGCGACGAAGGAGGCCGTCCACCGCGGGATCGCCGCGGCGCTGGGAGAGGCCGGCGCGCTGCCCGGGATCGTCTACGCGGGCACGCGCGCGGAGTGCGACCGGCTGTCGCGCCGGCTCGGCGCGGAGCTCGGCGTGGAGACGATCGCCTACCACGCGGGGCTCGCGCGCGATGATCGCGCGGAGGCGCAGCGGCGCTTCATGTCCGGCGAGGTGCCGCTCGTCGTCGCCACCAACGCGTTCGGGATGGGCGTCGACAAGGCCGACGTGCGGACGGTCTGCCACGAGAGCGTCCCGGCGTCGGTCGAGGCGTACTACCAGGAGGCCGGCCGCGCGGGCCGCGACGGGCAGCCGGCGCGCTGCCTGCTGTTCGCGACCGGGCGCGACAAGGGCCTGCACGTGTTCTTCATCGAGCGCTCGGCGGTCTCCGACGACGAGCTGAAGGCCGTCGCGCGCGCGATCGTGCGCTCGGCCGAGCCGCCGGCCGGCCCGCCGCCGGCCGCGGGCGCCCCCGGCGCGCTGCCGCGCTACGACGTGCCGGCGGGGCACCTCGCCTCGCTCGCGGGCGACGAGGAGAAGGTGCGCGCGATCGTCGGCCACCTCGCCCGCGCCGGGATCGTGCAGCCGGCGCCCTCGGCGCCCGACCGCGTGGCCGGCCGGCTGGCCGGCGAGTGGGACGGCCGCGCGCTGGCGCGCTGCCGCACCGCCTCGCAGGAGGGCACGAAGGCGCGCTGGCGCCAGTACCGCTCGGTGTGGGCGTGGGTCGAGGGCGACCGCTGCCGCCGCGAGGGGATCCTGCGCCACTTCGGCGACCGCTCGTCGCCCGCGCCGGCCGGCCCGTGCTGCGACGTGTGCGATCCCTCGCTGCGCCCGGCGATCCCCGAGCCGCGGCGCGCGCGCTCCTCGTCGGCGCCGCGCCAGCTCGCGCAGCGGCCGGTGGCCGCGGGCGACGTCGCCGACCTCGACGAGGCGATCCTCGAGACGGTCGCGTCGGCGCAGCCCGAGGTCGGGCGCACGCGCGCGGTCGAGGTGCTGCGCGGCGGGCGCTCGAAGGTCGTCGCCAAGTACTCCTACGACGGGCTGCCGCACTACGGCGCCTACGGCCACCTGCGCGCCGAATCGGTGCTCGAGCGCGTGGACGCGCTGCTCGCCGCGGGCACGCTGCGCTCGACCGGCGGGCGCTTCCCGAAGCTCGAGGTCGTATGAAGGTCGGCGTCCTCGCCTCGGGGGCCGGCACCAACCTGCAGGCGATCCTCGACCGGGTCCACGGCCGCGACGGGGTCGAGGTGGTCGGGGTCGGGTCCGACAAGGCAGACGCGCAGGCGCTCGAGCGCGCGCGGGGCGCGGGGGTGGCGACGCAGGTGTTCGAGCGCGGCGCGTTCGCGGACCGCCCGGCGCGCGACCGGGCGATCGCCGAATGGCTCGAGGGGCTGGGCGTGGAGCTCGTCGTGCTCGCGGGCTACATGCAGCTGCTCGACCCCGGATTCCTCGCACGCTTCCCGTCGCGCGTGATCAACGTCCATCCCGCCCTGCTGCCCGCCTTCCCCGGGATCGGGGCCGTCGAGCAGGCGCTCGACTACGGCGTGAAGGTCTTCGGGGTCACCGTGCACTTCGTCGACGAGGGCGTCGACACGGGGCGGATCATCGCCCAGCGCGCGGTCGAGCTGCCCGGCGCGACCGAGGCCGCCGAGGTGCGCGAAGCCATGCGCCCGCTCGAGCACGACCTGCTGTGCGAGGCGGTCGCGCTGATCGCCCGCGGCGCCGTGCAGCTCGACCCGGGCCATCCGCGCCGCGTCCTGGTGGCGCGGTGACGTATCTTCCGGCACCGGATGCGAGGGCAGGCATGACGCAGCCAGGCGAGGTGCGGATCGCGCGCGCCGTGCTCTCGGTCTCCGACAAGACCGGCATCGTGGACTTCGCGCGCGGCCTGGCGGACCTGGGGGTCGAGCTGGTCTCGACCGGCGGCACCGCCTCGGTGCTGCAGGGGGCCGGGCTCGAGGTGCGCCCGATCGAGGACTTCACGGGCTTCCCCGAGATCATGGACGGCCGCGTCAAGACGCTGCACCCGCGGCTGTACGCCGGGCTGCTGGCGCTGCGCGACAACCCATCGCACATGGAGGCGGCGCGCGAGCAGGACGTCCAGTTCGTCGACCTCGTGTGCGTGAACCTCTATCCGTTCGAGGCCACGGCGGCGCGCCGCGGCGTCACGGAGCACGAGGTGATCGAGAACATCGACATCGGCGGCCCGACGATGATCCGCGCGGCCGCGAAGAACTTCGCGTTCTCGGCGGTCGTGGTCAAGCCGGAGAGCTACGACGCGATCCTGCAGGAGCTCTCGGAGTCCGAAGGGCGGCTCTCGCTGTCCACGCGCGAGAGCCTCGCGGTCGAGGCGTTCAACTACACCGCCCGCTACGACACGGCGATCTCGCGCTGGTTCGTCGAGAAGCTCGACGACTTCCCGCCGATCATGCTCAACGCCTACGAGAAGGTGACGGACCTCGCCTACGGCGAGAACCCGCACCAGCGCGCCGCCTACTACCGCCAGGTCGGCGCGCGCATGGACGTGCTCTCGATGGTCCGCCAGCTCGGCGGCAAGGAGCTGTCGTTCAACAACGTGCTGGACCTCAACGCCGGGCGGCTGCTCGTCGGCGAGTTCGAGCTGCCGGGCTGCGCGATCATCAAGCACAACAACCCGTGCGGCTGCGCGGTCGGCGGGTCGGCGCTCGAGGCCTACCAGCGCGCGTTCGCGTGCGACCCGCTGTCGGCGTTCGGCGGGGTCATCTGCCTCAACCGCCCGGTCGACGCCGCGGTCGCCGAGGCGCTGTCGAACCAGTTCGTCGAGGTGGTGCTCGCGCCGCGCTTCAGCGACGAGGCGGTCGAGATCCTGTCGCGCAAGCCGAACCTGCGGATCCTCGAGGACGGCGAGCGGCGCCGGATCAACATCGCCGAGCGCGACATCAAGCGCGTGCTCGGCGGCGTGCTCGTGCAGGACCGCGACATGGACCTCGAGGACCGCACGGAGATGGAGGTCGTCACCGAGCGCAAGCCGTCCGAGCGCGAGTGGGGCGAGATGCTGTTCGCCTGGAAGGTCTGCAAGCACGTGCGCTCCAACGCGATCGTGCTCGCCAAGGACCTGGCCTCGGTCGGCATCGGCGCGGGCCAGATGAGCCGCGTGGACTCGGTCAGGCTCGCGATCGACAAGGCCGCCGCGACGGAGACCGACCTGACCGGCGGCGCGCTCGCCTCCGACGCCTTCTTCCCGTTCTCCGACGGGCCGCAGCTCGCCGTCGACGCCGGCGTCACGGCGATCATCCAGCCCGGCGGCTCCAAGCGCGACCACGAGGTCGTCGAGGCCGCGGACGCCGCCGGCATCTCGATGGTCTTCACGCACCGCCGCCACTTCAAGCACTAGCCGCGGGCCCGGGCCGCGGCCGCGGCCATGCCCGCGCGCCAGCGTGCCGCACCGCACGCATCCGGCGACCGTCTCGGGGTATGCCCGATCCATGGACCCAGCCACCATCGCCCGCGGTGCCGCCGCGGCGCGCGCCGGCATCGGCGTCGCGCTCCTCGCCGCCCCCGGACCCGCCGGCAAGCGCTGGCTCGGCGACGTCAGCGAGCAGCCTGGCGCGCAGGTCGCCATCTCGGGGCTCGGCGCCCGCGACCTGGCGGTCGGGCTCGGCACCCTGTGGGCGCTCGGCGGCCGCAGGCGCGGCTCGCGCGCATGGCTGATCGCCAGCGGCGGCGCCGACCTGGCCGACCTGGTCGCGGTCATCCGCTGGCGCCGGGGGCTGAGCACCGCGGCGGTCGCCGGCACCGCCGCGCTCGCCGGCGGCTCGGCCCTGCTGCACGCCTGGCTTCAGTCCGAGCTGGGCTGAGCCACGCCGTAGAGCACGCGCGACAGGATCGTCGTCAGCGTGTCCGTCGCGCGGTCGACCTGGACGCCGGGCGTGCGAGCGACCTGCAGCTGCAGGTAGCGCTCCATCATCCACGTGAGCGCGGTCGCGGTCGGCACCGCGTCCAGCGGCAGCACCCGCCCGGCGGCGACCTCCTCCTCGATGTGGCGCGCCGTCGCGTCCACGAAGCGCTGGATCAGCGCGACGTACGCCGCCTCCACCCGCGGGTCGTCGGACGCCGCGTCCGCCAGCGCCCGCAGCACCGGCCCGTGCTCGGCGAACACCCCGACGACACCCTGGATCGCCTCGCGGATCAGCGTCTGCCCGTCGCCCGTGCCCGCGTACCAGCGCTCGGACATCGCGAACAGCTCACCGCCGATGTGCTCCACGACCTTAAGCACCAGGTCGTGCCGGTCCCGGAAGTACACGTAGAACGACGGCCGGGACAGCCCCGTCCGCCGCATCAGGTCATCGACCGTCAGCTCCCGGAACGGCTTCTCACGCAGCAGCGCCTCGGCAGCTTCCACGATCTCACGCTCGGCCGCCTCCGGCGTTCGCCGACGGCGCCGAACCGGTGCCGCCTTGCTCTCCCCCCGAGAGCTCACGCCTGCAGCTTAGTGCTCAGGATCCGTCAGCATGAGATGCGAACATGCGTTCGTGTCAGCAGATCGCAAGACTTGTGGAAGTTGCAGACGCGATCTCCCCGCCTCGGCGTTCAACCGTTCCGGAGCCGGTCTGCAGCACTGGTGTCGCGACTGCTTCCGGGACTACTTTGCCCGTCGGGGCGCGACGCACCTGCGCCAGGTGGTGGCCTCCCGGGCGAAGCGCGTCGCCGCAGTCAAGGCGCAGACGGTCGACTACCTGCGCGCACATCCGTGCGTCGATTGCGGAGAGTCGGACGTGCGAGTCCTCGACTTCGACCACATCGGCGAGAAGCGCGAGCTCGTCAGCTCATTGGTCGCGCGAGGGGCGCGATGGAACCGGATCGTCGAGGAGATCGCGGAGTGCCAGGTCCGCTGCGCGAACTGCCATCGTCGCGTGACCGCACAGCGCGCAGGCTGGTCGCGTCTGGCCGGAAACGTCGACGACCCGCGACGAGGCTTCACCGCGCCGGTGCGCCGGAACTTGAATCACGTCCACGGCATCCTGGCCCACTCGTCCTGCGTCGACTGCGGTGAGCGCGACATGCTCGTTCTCGAGTTCGATCATGTCGGCGTGAAGTGCGGTCAGGTCAGCAAGATGGTGTTCAACGTCTCCCTCGCGACGCTCGAGCGAGAGATCGCCGAATGCGAGATCCGCTGCTGCAACTGCCACCGCCGCGTGACCGCGGCCCGTCGCGCGCTGGCACGAAAGGCAGGGTCTACAGTCTCGGTCGAGCCGCCGTAGCTCAGTTGGCAGAGCAGCCGACTTTTAATCGGAAGCGCGCAGGTTCGAGCCCTGCCGGCGGCATAGCTATGGCCGAGACGATCTGGTCCATCATCGCCCTGCTGGGCGCCATCGCCGTGGTCGGGATGATCGCGTACTTCATCGCGACCGGCCGCGACGACCGCGATGCCGACGAGGCCGCGCGGCGCTACTTCGACGAGCACGGCCACTGGCCGGACGAGTCGCCGTCGGCCTAGACTCCTCTGCGTGCACGCCCCCATGGTGTAGCGGTTAGCACGCCAGCCTTTCACGCTGGTAGCAGGGGTTCGATTCCCCTTGGGGGTACTAGCTAGCTGACGCTGCGGGTGAGCCCGCCGTCCACCAGCAGGCTCGTGCCCGTGATGTAGGAGGCGGGCGCGGAGCAGAGGAAGACCGCGGCGGCGGCGATCTCCTCGGGTGAGCCGAGGCGGCGCGCCGGGATGGTGTCGCGGGCGGCGGCCTGGGCCTCCTCGAGGGTGCCGTCGCCGATCACGCGGTCGGTTGCGATCCGGCCCGGGTGCAGGAAGTTCAAGGTGACGCCGTCGCCCGCGTAGCGGCGGGCGAGCACCTTGAAGGCGGCGACCACGCCGGGGCGGTGGGCGTTGGAGAGCTGCAGCGCGTCGATCGGCTCGCTGACGGCCATCGAGCCGATCGCGAGCACGCGGCCCCAGCCGCGCGCGGCCATCTCGGGGAGCAGCCGCTCGAGGAAGGCCATCGGCGAGAGCACGAGCGCGCGGTGGGCGGCCTCCCACTGCTCGCGCGTGAAGCCGAGCGGGTCCGGGCCGCCGGGCGGGCCGCCCGTGTTGGCGACGTAGACGTCGATCGGGCCGAGGTCCGACTGCACCTGCTCGATCAGGCGCGGGACGGCGTCGAGGTCCTCGGAGTCGAACGCGTAGCCGCGGGCGCCGATCTCGCCGGCCGCCGCCTCGATCCGCTCCTGCGAGCGCGAGGCGATCGCGACCTGGGCGCCCTCGGCCGCGAGTGCCGCGGCGACCGCGCGGCCGATGCCCTTCGACCCGCCGGTCACGAGCGCGACCCGGCCGTCGAGCCCGAGGTCCATCAGGCGGTCACCGCCCGCGAGCCGCTCGCGTCGCGGTCGCGCGCGCCGAGCCGACCGCACCAGAGCCCGAACAGGATCAGCGCCAGCGGCGTGCCGGCCCAGTGCACGTCGGCGAGCACGGCCACGAGGCTCGGCAGGCCCGACAGGGCGGCGCCGAGCAGCGTCCAGCCGGCGGGGAGCCGCAGCACCCGCGCCACGAGCAGCGCGCACGCCGCCCACACGCCGGGGCCGGCGAGCCAGCCCCAGGAGCGGAAGAACGACTCGTCGAGCGTCGCGCCGAGGACGAGAGCGATGACGGCGACGGCGGCGCCCATCAGCAGGGCGGAGCGCCAGGCGACCGAGCGGTCCATGGCCCCAATGGTGGCACGCACCCGGCTACGGGAGCAGCGGCGGGAGCGGCGGCGGGGTGCTCGTCGGGGTCGGGAGCGGCACGATCGGCCGCGGCGTCGGGGTCGGCGTGGGGGTGGGCTTGGCGGCGCCCGGGTCCTTCTCCGGGTCGCCGGGGACGACGCCCGGCGCGTCGCTGGGCGGCGGTGGCGGCGGGTCGTGCGGCCGGGTGACGACGGGCACCTGCGGCGGCTTCTGCGCCGCGCGCCGGTCGCCGGCGGCCGCGCGCACGAGCTTGCAGATCCGCCGGTGCTGGCGCGCCGTCGGCCGGTAGTCGTAGCTCGAGTACTTCGCGATCGAGACGATCCGCGCGTAGCGCGCGCACCACGAGTACGCCTCGGCGAACTGCTCCGCGAGGGCATCGGCTCCGCCCCACCACTTCGCCGCGCGCCGCCGCAGGATCCGCCGGAACGCGCCGCGATCGCGGTTGTTCATCACCGTGTGGTCGTAGACGTGGCCGAGCTCGTGCAGCAGCACCCCGCGCGGGTCGCGCAGCCCGGGCCGGACGTAGATCGTCCGCGGCCGCCTCGTGTACACGCAGCCGGCCGCCCGCGGGAGCGCCGGGCAGCGCTGCAACCTCACCCGCACGCGGCCCAGCACCGTCGGCACGAGCGCCCGGCGGGCCCACCCCTGCCACGGCCCCGGCAGCGGCCGGCCGTGCGGCGTCACGAGCTTCACCGCGCCCTTCGCGGCCTTCGCCGACGACGTGCGCGCCTCCCCGCCGCCGGCGGCCAGCGCGCCCGCGGTGACCACCGGGGCGAGCCCCGCGATCACCACGAACAGGAGCCTCCAGCGTGCCACGAACCAGAGTGATACTCCGCGGCCCGCCCGCGTGCGCCGACTAGAGTCCCCGGGCAAGCGGGCGGTTAGCTCAGCTGGTCAGAGCGCCTGCCTTACAAGCAGGAGGTCCCCGGTTCGAGCCCGGGACCGCCCATCCTCGCCGACGTCAATCCGGGCTGATGTTCTGGTTCAGGTGGAACACGTTGCCGGGGTCGAGAGCGACCTTGAGGGTCTTGAGGCGGGCGAGCTTGGCCGGTGGGTACGCGCGCGCCACGCCGGAGGCGCCTTCGTCGCTCATCGCGTTGACGTACATGCCGCTGGCGAAGGGCTCGAGCGCAGCGGCATAGCGCCGGGCGGCGGCCATCCGCAGCTCGTCCTCGGCGGCATCCGACCAGCGCGCGGCGGCGACGAACTCGAACGCCGCGTCGCGCTGGCTGAAGGCGCTGTCGGCGTCTGCCACCTCCGCGATCGCGCCGCCGTAGGCCTGCAGGGAGGCGGCAGGGAGATGCTCCCCGTAGCCGTCGGGCGTGCCGCGCAGCAGGAAGGCGTCGATCGCCTCGTCCGGCAGCGAGCGGAGGTAGTGGCCTTTCCAGTAGCGGCGCAGAGCGTGGCCTTCGAGCGTGTCGTCCATCCGCTGCAGGGCGAGGTAGTCGAGCTCCTCGACGCGTTCGCCGACAGGGCGCCCGAGGGCGCGCAGCGCCGGGAGCAGCTGCGGGTCGAGCTCGGGCTCGCCGGCCCAGACGAAGCCGATGGCGGCCATCGGCCGGTCGCGCCACTGCGGCGCCAGGATCGGGGATCGCGACTCGCCGACCCAGGCTGTGAACGTGGCCGCGCGCGGCGCGGTCGCGTTCAGGTCGCGCCAGCCGCGCAGTGCCGGGGCTGCCTCCTCGATCGGGAAGAAGAGCTCGACCACGTGGGCCCGTGCGGCCACCGGATGCAGCCGGAACTCGAACTCGGTGACGACGCCGAAGTTGCCGCCGCCGCCGCGCAGCCCCCAGAACAGCTCCGGGTTCTCGGTCTCGTCGACGTGCAGGCGCTCCCCATCGGCGGTGACCAGCTCGTACGACGCCACGTTGTCGCAGGTGAGCCCGACCGCGCGTGCGAGCCAGCCCATGCCGCCGCCGAGCGTCAGCCCGCCGACGCCGGTGTGGGAGACGTTGCCCGCGGTCGTCGTCAGCCCGTGCTCCATCGCGGCGCGATCGAGCGCGCCGAGCAGCGCTCCGCCCTGCACGCGTGCGCGCCGGCGCTCAGGATCGATGCGGACGCCGCACATCGGTGTGAGGTCGATCATCAGCCCGCCCTCCGGCACGCACAGGCCGAGCACGCTGTGGCCTCCGCAGCGCACTCCGATCTCGAGGTCCTGCTCGCGGCCGTGCCGGATCGCCTCGCTCACATCGTCCGCGCTCGCGCAGCGCAGGATCGCCCGCGGCCGGCGATCGACCATCGCGTTCCAGACGGTTCGCGCCTCGTCGTATCCCTGGCTGCCGGCTTCCAGGAGCCGTCCGTCCGCCGCGCCCGACATCGGGACATCGGAGCAGACGATCGCCGTCCGCGCAATGTGACGTCCTGATCCCGGGCGGGTAGGTCCCCGCCATGACCTCCCTCCGCCTCCGGCTGCCCGCCCTGCTGGTCGCCGCGCTGCTCGCCGCCGCCGCGCCGGGCTGCTCCACCGACGACGCCGCCAAGAAGGACGCCGACAAGGCCGCTCAGGACGCCGACAAGGCCGCCGGCAACAACGACGAGAAGGCCAAGAAGGAGGCCGAGAAGGCCAAGGAGGACGTCGACGGGAACTAGCCGGCCACACGGCCGCGCGCGTACCACGCGCGCGCGGAGAGCGTGAACGGCCCGTCGGACGGGAGCGCCGTACGGCAACCCTCGCGCACGGTCGCCTGGCGCTCGGGGTCGAGCGAGCGCAGGTACTGGCCCGCGGGGCCGACCGCGAGCGTGAACGGGTCCCAGAAGTCGTCGAAGCCGGTGTAGTCCGCGCGCGCGCTGAGCTCGCCGTCGACCACGTCCTCGAGGCCCGCGCGGGCGAGGCGCTCGGCGATGTCGCCGCGGCCGGTCCCCGGGCGGCGGTGCTCGCCGCCCGCGTCGGGCACGATCGCGCGCACCGCGGTCCAGAAGGTGTGGAGCATCGTCATGCCGCCCTCGTGGAGGTCCCACATGCACAGGGCCACGACGCCACCCGGGCGCGTCACCCGCGCCATCTCGCGCACGCCCGCGTCGGGGTCGCTCATGAACGCGAGCACGAGCTGGGCGAGAGAGGCGTCGAACGCGCCGTCCTCGAACGGCAGCTCCTCGGCGGGGCCGACGCGCACGTCGGCGCCCGGGTTGCGCTCGCGGCAGGCGTCGGCGAACTGCGGCGCCGGGTCGATCGCGGCCACGTGATCGGCTCCGGCGCGCGCGACGAGCTCGCTCGTGAGCCCGCCCGGCCCGCAGCCGACATCCACCACCCGCATCCCGGCCTCGACGCCCGCCGCGTCGGCGAGCTCGACCGCCAGCGTGGGCGCGTAGCGGCCCATGAAGCGGTCGTAGTCCTCGGCCGGTGCGGCGAACTGCACGGCCCAACTCAACCGGGCGCCGCGCGCCCGGTCAAGCTGGTCCGCCACGCGGACTAGTCCCGGAAGAACACGTAGTCGGCGAGGTAGGGCACCTCGGTGCGCGCCCCGTCGGCGCACGGTCCCGCCGGGGCGACGCCGCCGACGGTGTCGATGCGCTGGATGTAGGTGGTCCGCCCGAGCCGGTCGCCGTCGGAGCCGGGCGTCGCCGAGACCACGGCCAGGCGCAGCCAGTCGATCGAGCCGGCCGCGCCGGGCACGCCGCTGTCGCGGCGGCCGAGCACCGTGCTGCCGTCGCGGGCGGTCCACGTCGGGCCGGCGCCGTGCGTCGCGAGCAGGTGCCCGTGAGCGTCGGTCAGCGTGGCCCGCGGCGCGAGCAGCCGCCAGGCGGCGCCCTCGCAGCCGTAGATCTGCACGCCGGAGGCGTGGCCGATCAGGTACGGCTCGTGGCCGGCGGGCGCGGCGATCCCGGTCGGCACGTCGGGCGCGGCCGGGCGGGCCGACGCGGTGGGACAGAGGGCGAGCGCGACGGCGAGCGCCGCGAGAACCGCACGGATCATGAGGGGGTCTCCTGGGTCGGGTGGGGAGGTCAGGCGTGCGCGCAACTCACGCGCGGGTTCCAGTCGTCGAACATGCCGGCCGGGTTGTGCTTCCACAGCCAGGCGTGCAGCTCGTAGAACGGCGGCAGGCCGTAGCGGTTGCCGGCGTCGACGAGCTCGAACTCGCGGCCGAACAGCTCGGGCGCCTCGTCGTGCTTCGCGTCCCAGGCGTCCTGGAACACGACGTACTCGGCGGCGACGAGCCGCTGGTGGCCGTTGGCGAGCGGCTCGTAGACGAGCAGCTCGGGCTTCGCGGCGGACACCACGCCGTCGCCGACGAGCGCGCCGTTGACGTAGTGGATGCCCATCCCGCCCTCGGGGTTGTCGATGCAGGCGATGCCGGCGGCGTCGGTCAGCAGCGAGTAGCCCGGATGGGCGTTGTGGTAGCCGGCCGTCGCGGCGCGGGCCGCCGCGAGGTCGTCCGTGGCCGCCTGCGCCGGCGCCGCGAGCGCGGCACCGGCGAGCAGGACGGCGGCGAGCAGGCGCACGCTCACGCCTCGGCCGCGACGGGGTCGGGGCGGACGATGACGGTGTCGGCCACGGGCACGACCTCGTCGGCCGCCATCACGGACGCGGCGGCGTGGGCGCGGATCGCCTCGGGGCTCTCGCCCTCGTAGATGCAGAAGGTGCCGAGCTCGCCGCCCTCCTCCTGGACGACGTACGAGCGGATCCAGCGGACGCCGGAGCCTTCCTTGTCGCCCTCGGCGGTCGAGCGGGCGGCGGCCGCCTGGAGGTCCTCCGCATCGCGGAAGCCGTTGCGGCGCTGGATGACGTAGAGCTGCATGGACATCACTCCTTGGGGGTGGGATATGGGGCGCCGCCGAAGCTACGGGCGCCGCGGTCCCCTGCCATCCGCTGCATTGCCGTACTTGCCGTACCGACATGCCGTATTTCGCCCACACGGCGTCCGGGCGCCCGTAAGCTCGCCCGATGGCGAGCGAGCTGATCGGCAGGCAGGCGGAGCTGCAGCGGCTGGAGGAGCGCCTCGCGGAGACCCGCGCGGGCCGCGGCGGCGTGATGCTGGTGGCCGGCGAGGCCGGGGTCGGCAAGACGATGCTCGCCGCCACGCTCGCGGAGCACGCCGCCGTCCCGGTGCTGCGCGGCGCTGCCTCACAGGGCCGCACGCCGCCGTACGGGCCGCTCGTCGCCGCCCTGCGCACGCACCTGCACGCGCGGCCGGGCGGCCTCGACGCCTGCGGGCCGCTGCGCGGCCACCTCGCGCGGCTGCTCCCGGAGCTCGGCGAGCCGGCCGCCGAGTCGGACCGCGCGACGCTGTTCGAGGCGCTGCACTGCGCCCTCGCCGGACTGGGGCACGCGCTCGTGCTGCTCGACGACCTGCAGTGGTCCGACGAGGCGACGCTCGAGGTGCTCGCGGCGCTCGGCGAGTCGATCACCGCGAGCCGGGTGCTGATCGTCGCCGCCTACCGATCCGACGGGCTCCCGCGCGGCCACGGCCTGCGCCGGCTGCGCCACGACCTGCGCCGCTCGGGCCACCTCGACGAGCTCGCGCTGCCGCCGTTCGAACTCAGCGGGACCGCCGCGCTGGTGGCGCGCGTGCTCCCGAGCGCACCCGGCCCCGAGCTCGTGCGCGCGATCCACGACCGGACGGAGGGCGTTCCGTTCTTCGCCCGCGAGCTGGCCACCGCCCTCTGCGTCAGCGGCGCGCTGCGCGAGACGCCCGGCGGGCTCGAGCTCACGGCCGCCGGCGAGGTGCCGCTCCCGGACACGGTGCGCGACGCGGTCATGATCCGCGTGGCCGAGCTGACGGAGGGGGCGCGGCGCGCGATCGAGGTCGCGGCGGTCGGCGGCACGACCTTCGACCTGCGGCTGGTGTCCGAGCTCGCCGGCGAGGAGGCGCTGACCGAGCTGCTCGAGACGCGCCTCGTGCGCGAGCAGGGCGGGAGCGGGACGTTCGCCAACGCGCTCGTCCGCGAGGCGCTCTACGCGGACCTGCCGTGGATGGCCCGGCGCTCGCTGCACAGGCGCTTCGCCGAGGCGTTCGAGCGCCGCGGCGAGCCCGCGCGCGAGATCGCGCCGCACTGGCTCGGCGCGCACGACGACGGCCGGGCGCGCGACGCGCTGGTCCGCGCCGCCGCCGAGTCCGAGGCGGTCCACGCCTACCGCGACGCCGCCGGCGCCGGGCGGCTCGCGCTCGAGCGCTGGCCGGCGGGCGAGGACGACGCGGCGAGGGTCGTCGCGCTCGAGCGCTACGCCCGCTGCTGCGAGCTCGCGGGCGAGCTGGCGGAGGCCGCGCGGGCCTGGCGCGAGCGCATCGCGGCCGCCGGCGACGACCTGCAGGTCGCCCACGCGCAGCGCCGGCTGGCGGCGGTGCACGAGCTGCGCGCCGACCGCGACGCGGCGACCGCGGCGCGGCTGGCCGCGGCGGCGGCGTTCGCGGCCACGGGCCACACCGCCGAGGCGGCGGTGGAGCGGATCGCGATCGCCAACCAGCGGCGGCAGGCGGGCCATCACGGCGAGGCGATCGAGCTGGCCCGCAGCGCCGGGCAGGACGCCGAGCGCGCCGAGCGGCTCGACCTGCGGGTGCGCGCAATGGGGATCGAGGGCATGGCGCTCGCCAAGCACGGCGACCACCCGGCCGGCCTCGCGATCGTCCGCGACGGCCTCGCGCTCGCGCTCGAGCACGACCTCACCGCCGTGGCCGCCGAGCTCTACCAGCGGCTCAGCGTGACGCTCTACGAGGCGGCGGACTACCGGTCGGCCGAGGAGGCCCTCGACACCGCGCTCGAGCTCTGCCGCACGAACCCCGACGAGTCGACGATCAGCGCCTGCGTGTCGTGCCTGGCGTTCGTCCTGCGCGAGCGCGGCGAGTGGAGCCGCGCCGCGGAGATCTGCCGCGAGATGCTGGCGGGAGATCCCGAGGGCTTCGTCGCCGGCGGCCTGCTCGGCGCCATCCACGCGTTCCAGGGCAAGCACTCGTCGGCGCGCCGGCTGCTGACCTCGGCGCTGGCCGGCGCGACGCGCGCCGGCCACTACAACATGACCGTCGACACGACGGCCGCGCTCGCCCGCGTCGCCGCGGCCGGCGGCGACACCGCCGAGGCCGCCGAGCGCTGCCGCGCGCTGCTCGCCCGCTGGGAGCGCAGCGAGGACCTGCACTACGCGCTCCCCGGCCTGCGCTGGGGCGCGGCGTTCCTCGCCTCCACGGGCGACCGCGCCGGCGCCCACGCCTGCGCGGAGGCGCTCACGGCGATGGCGTCGGCGAGCGGCCATCCCGACGCGCTCGCCGCGCTCGGCCACGCGATCGCGGAGACCGCGTTGCTCGAGGGCGACGCCGAGTCGGCCGCCGAGCAGCTCGGGCGCGCGGTCGAGCTGCACCGCGACCTCGACCTCCCGTTCGAGCGGGCGCAGATCGAGCTGCGCGCCGGCGTCGCGCTCGCGGCCGTCGGCGAGCGCGAGCTCGCGCTGGAGCGGATGTCCGACGCGTACCGCACCGCGCGCCGGCTCGGCGCCCGGCCGCTGGCGGCCACCGCGGCCGCCGAGGTCGCGAAGCTCGGCGAGTCGGTCGCCGCGCGCCTCGGCCCGCGCGCCGCCGCCGACGCGGGCGGCAGCGGGCTCTCCCGGCGCGAGCTCGAGGTGCTGCGGCTGGTCGCGGTCGGGCGCACCAACCGCGAGATCGCGCGCGACCTGTTCCTCAGCCCGCGGACCGTGGACATGCACGTGCGCAACATCCTGCGCAAGCTCGACTGCCGCTCGCGCGTCGAGGCCGCGGGCCGGGCCCGCGACCTCGGCATCGCCCTCGCCGGCGATCGCTGAGCCGGCGGCTCAGCCCGCGCGCCGCCGCGGCAGCTGGCGCGTGACCAGCCCCTCGGCGACCGCCCAGTCGATCGTGCGCGTGAACGTGTCGGCCAGCGGCGTGTAGTCCAAGCCCAGCTCACGGCTCGCCAGCGAGCCGTCGTAGCGGTGCCCGTGCAGGATGGTGCGGATCCGCGCCCGGCAGAGCGAGCTCGTGCGCCCGCGGGCGCGGGCGGCGCCCTCGGCCACCGCGGCGGCGGCGCGCGCGATCGCCGGCGGCACGAGCCGCACCCGCTCGCGGACTCCGGAGAGCTCCGCGACGAGCTCGAGAACCTCCGGCGACGGGACGGTCGCGCCGTTGAGCACGTAGCGCCCGCCGGGCCGCCCCCGCTCGGCGGCGAGCCGGTGGGCCCGGGCGACGTCGGCGACGTCGACGATGCTCACCGGCACGTCGACGAACGCGGGCAGCTTGCCGTTGAGGTAATCGATGATGAGCTTGCCGTTGCCGCTCGCGCGCCCCGGGCCCTGCACCGAGGAGGGGTTGAGCGCGACGACCTCGACGCCGAGCCGCTGCCCGGCGGCGAACGCCGCCACCTCGGACTCGTGCTTGGAGCGGTCGTACACCGACAGATACGAGCCGCGGTGGGCGGTGCCCTCGTCCCCGACCGTGCCGTGCGGCTCGCCGATCGAGGCCGCGGAGGAGGTCATCACGACGCGCCGCACCCCAGCGCGCGCCGCCGCGCGGATCATCGCCTCGGTGCCGCCGACGTTGACCCGCATCAGGAGCTGCGGGTCGTGCGGGCAGTGGGTGTTGACGCCCGCCACGTGGTAGGCGACCGAGCAGCCGGCCATGCCGGCCGCGAGCCGGTCCTCGTCGAGCACGTTGCCGCTCCACGGCTCGGCGCCGTGCGCGGCGACCCGCTCCGCCGCCTCGGGCGAGCGCGCGAGGGCGCGGACCGCATCGCCGTCCTCGACGAGCTGCGAGCAGAGCGCGCCGCCGATGAAGCCGCTGCCACCGGTGAGGAACACCTGGGCCATGGCTCAGGCGGGCGCGCGGTTGCGCAGGTGCTCGACGCGCTTGTCCGAGGTGGTCGACGCGCCCTCGGAAGCGAGGAACTGGCGCACCCGCTCCATCACCTCGGCGCGATGCTCGCCGGAGCCCGGGCGGATCGCCGGGCCGAACGCGACGGTCACGTCGCGCCGCCGGTAGCCGGGTGCCCGCCGCATCCAGCCCCGCCCGACCGGCATCGTGGCGTGCGTGCCCGACACGTGCACGGGCACGATCGGCAGCTCCCGCTGCGCGGCGAGGACGGCGGCGCCGGCCCGCAGGCGGCCGACCGTGCCGTCGCGCGAGCGGGTGCCCTCGGCGAAGATCACCAGGCTCCACCCGCGGTCGAGCAGCCGCTCGAGCTCCGACGCGCCCGACGCGCCCGCCTCGTTGCGCTCGACCGGCACCGTGTTGAAGGCCAGCGACACGGTGTGCGCCAGCACCGCGCTGCCGTAGAAGTAGTCGGCGGCCGCCGCCACGGCGGTGCGCCGGCGCCAGCGCCACGGCAGCGCGCGCAGCAGCAGCGGCGTGTCCATGTGGCTCGCGTGGTTGGCGACGAACAGGACGGGTCCTTCCAGCGCCTCGAGGTGCTCGACCCCGCGCACGGTGCGGCGCGTGTAGAGCGCGATCAGCGGCCGGAACACGGCGCCGAGCAGCACCTCGCGCAACGGCCACGGCCGGCGCGGTGCGCGCCCAGGCCACGTCGCTGGTCACACGATCTTCCCCGGGTTGAGGTTGCGGCCGGGGTCGACGCCGTCGAACAGCGCGCGCAGCATCGCGGTGCCGGGGGCCGAGAGGTCCTGCTCGAGCCACTCGGCGTGCTCGGTCCCGACCGCGTGGTGGTGCGAGAGCGTCGCGCCGTTGTCGACGAACGCCTGCTGGATCGCCGACTTCACGAGCGCGTACTGATCGAGCGGGTCGCCGCCCGCCCGCGGCTCGAACGCGAAGGTGAAGTACAGGCACGCGCCCGCGTGGTAGGAGTGCGACAGGTGGCACATCACGTAGCCCTGCACGCGCAGGGCGGCGAACGCCTCGCGCGCGGCGGCCCGCACCGCGTCGTAGAGCGGCTGCAGCGCGCTCCACGGGGCCGCCGTCTCAGACACGTCGGCGAGCGTCCCGCGGTCGAGCAGGAAGTCGCGGATGTAGGGCGTGTCGAACTTCTTCTGGTCGTACAGCTCGCCCGGCGAGGCGCCGATGCAGACGCCGCCGTGGCGGCCGGCGATCTTCCCGGTCAGCTTGCGCTGGGCGGCGACGTGGCGCTCCGTCCCCTCGTAGCCGATGAACGAGAGGCACATCTCGCCGACGTCGAAGCCGCGCCGCCGCGACAGGTAGGTCCGGAGCGCCGCCGACTTGAGCCGGTCGAGCGCCGTGGGGTGCTTGCGGGTGGCGAACGAGAAGCGGGTCTCGTAGGCGTCCGAGACGCGGGTGACCGAGGGGGCCGCCTCGCTGGCCGCGATGTCGCGCATCGCCGCCAGCGACTCCTCCCAGGTCGGGAACAGGTAGCCGAGGATGACCCGCTCGGCCGGCAGGCGGCGGACGTGCACGGTCGCCTCGGTGATCACCCCGAGCCGGCCCTCGCTGCCGAGCACCATCTCGCGCACGCTCGGGCCCGTCGAGGTCGCGGGCACCGGCCGCGTCGCCAGCAGCCCCGCCGGCGTGACCACGCGGACCGCCCGCGTGAGGTCGGCGATGTCGCCGTAGCGGTCGGACTGCATGCCCGACGAGCGCGTCGCGATCCAGCCGCCGAGCGTGGAGTGGGCGAAGGAGTCCGGGAAGTGCCCGAGCGTCCAGCCGCGCTCGGCGAGCTGGCGCTCGAGGTCCGGCCCGAGCACCCCCGCCTGCACGCGCGCGAGACGCGAGACCGGGTCGATGTCGAGCACCCGCGCGAGCCGGGAGAGGTCGAGCGACACGACCGGCCGCGTCTCCGCCGCGGGCGCCTCGAGGCTCCCGGAGATGCTCGTCCCGCCGCCGAACGGGATCAGCACCGCGTCGGCGTCGAGCACCGCCCGCACGACGGCCTCCACGCCGGCCTCGTCCGCGGGCCGCACGACGGCGTCGGGCAGCCGCCCGAGCTCGCCGCGGCGCTGGCGCACGAGATCGCGCAGGCTCTTGCCGCGCCCGTGCACGACGCGGTCCTGCGCGTCGGTCGAGACCTCCCCGGCGCGCTCGAGCGCCGCGCGCAGCGCGCTCGGGCAGGCTCGGAGCGGGGACGTCGAGATCCTCGAACGAGCGGACGGCGCCGCCCGCGCGGGTGACGTCGACGCCGAGCTCCTCGCGGATGAACGGCGCGAGCCCCGGCTTGTCCTCGTGGGTGAAGTCGACCCCGGGGTCGCCCCACCCCCACCACTTCATCGCCCGTGCGGCCGGGGAGCTCGGCGCACGGATCGGACTCGTCGCGGTCATCGGCGCATCATCGTGCTCCTACCCGCGACGTGTCGTGAGCCTGCATGCGCGCGGGCCGGGAGGTCGCCCTCCCGGCCCGCGCGCGGCTACTTCGTCGAGCTGATGCGGACCTTCATCGAGGTGCCGGACGCGCTCCGGACCTCCATCCGCACGCCGGCGTTGGGGACCTTCACGCCGACGTTCGGCTGCACCGCGTTCCAGTAGGAGCGCCGGTCGTCGAACACCGGCTGCGCCGCCTGGCCGCGGATGTAGCTCGCCTGGCCCGTCTCCTGCGCGTGCAGGGTGAACGAGTCGGCCTTCTCGAGCCCGAACGTCGAGTCGTAGGTCTGGACGCGGCCGCGCCACGGCTTGCCGTCGAGCCGGTAGATCGGCTCGGGGTGCGCGTCGACCGGCAGGATCTCGCCCTCGCCCGGGTGCTGGCTCTCGTTGTTGTCGGAGTACGACGTGTCCCAGTAGGAGACGAGCAGCCCGTCCTGGTACGGGAAGTGCTCGACCCAGTCGGGGCGGTCCGGGAAGCCGAAGTTGTACGGCCCGCTCCGCAGGTACTTGTCGTAGGAGACGTACTGGCGGTTGGACGCCACGTAGTAGTGGTCGAACAGCTGCGTGGAGGACTCGCCGACGGTGCGGAAGCCGTCCTTCGTCCATCCGTTGTCGCCCTGCTCGGCGTCGTCGGAGAAGACGGTCTGGCCACCCGAGGTGAGCACGATGTCGTCGGCGAACAACCCCGCCGCCGCCTTCGTGTCCTGCCCCTGCTGGGCGGGATCGGTGCGGTAGTGCAACCGCAGCTTGACCGTCTTGCCGGCGAACGAGGAGAGGTCGAACGTCGCCGGCACCCAGCCGTCGCTCTCGCCGTCGATGCCGTTGCCCTCCGCGGGCTTGGTGATCGAGCCGGCGACCGACTTGAAGCCGGTCCCGTCGTCGACCTGCACGAACGCGTAGTCGCACGCGTCCTCCGCCTTCGGCCCGCAGTCCTCGATGTTCCAGTGGGCGTTGAACTTCAGCGTCGACGTACCCGTGCCGAGCGTCACCTGGCGGGTCAGGCTCGACTGGTAGTTGTCGGCCTGCCCGGACCACCACTGCTTGGCGCCCGAGGTCGGCTTGCCGTAGTCCGTGACGACGGGCCGCGTCTTGCCGAGCGGCACCACGACACCCTGCGCCTTTGCGCTGTTGTACTCGTGCGGGCCGAGGTCGAGCGTGCGCGCCGTCCCGGCGGGCACGACCTCGTAGTCGAGCCAGCCGAGCTGGAGCTTGTCCCACGCGCCGAGGTCGGCCGGGCGCGTGCCGATGCCCTGGTCCTCGGGGGCGGAGACGCGGCTCTGGCCCATCAGCGTCCACCAGTTGACCGCGTTGTCGCCGCCGGAGTCGTACTCGTCGGGCAGGCCGAGGTCGTGGCCGTACTCGTGCGCGAACACCGACAGGCCGCCGTTCTCAGGCTGGATCGTGTAGTCCGCAACCCATAGGCCGGTGTTGCCGACCGCCGTGCCGCCGTCCCTGTTGAACTCGGGGCCGTCGAGCCCGATCCGGTTCTGGAAGGCCTTCCAGCGGTGCGACCAGACGGCATCCTCGCCCTGCTGGGGGTCGCCGTCGGCCTGGTCGCCACCGGAGTGGACGATCTGGAAGTGATCGATGTAGCCGTCGGCCTCGTTGAAGTTCCCGTCGTCGTCGTAGTCGTTGCGATCCCAGGTGTCATAGGACGCCAGGTCGGACTTGATGTCCGCGTCCGTCCGGCCGGCGGCCTTCTGGTCGGCGACCCACACGTCGATCGCGTCCTTGATCAGCGTCCACGTGTTCGAGCAGACGTTGCCCGCGCACGGGTAGCCGTTGCTGCGGCCGTAGCGCGCCTCGTTGAACTGGACCTTCACCCAGTCGGTGACGAGGCCGTCGACGCTGTAGCGGCCCGAGGACTGGCGCTCGTAGTACGTCTTGAGCGACTCCACGCCCTCGCCCTCGCCGAAGTACAGCTGCTTGTAGTGGTCGCGGCCGTAGTCCGCCTGCCAGACGGTCGAGTTGTCCTTGGCCCGGTCCGGCGCCGGGATCTTGTTGTGCAGCGGTCCGTTGAACGTCGCGGGGCCCGCGGTGTTCTTGTCGGTGTCCTGATCCGGGTACTCCGGGTGGCGCGTGTCGCCGAACTCGGCGAGCACGACGAAGATCTTGTCGGTCTTCTCGCGCGCGAGCTCGACGTACTGGTCCTCCCCGCCGGGGGCCTTGGTGTCGAGCTTGACGACGGTGCTGGCGCCGCGCTTGGTCGGCTTCGCCTTGCCCGAGATCACCTGCTTGAGCGCCACCTCCCGCAGCGCCCGCCGCTTCTCCTCGGCCGCGTTGGGCAGCTCGTCGACGACGGCCGCGGTGGATGCGGTCGTGCCGCCGTCCGGTGGCGCGGCGCCCGCCGTCAGCGCGCCGGCACCGGTGATCGAAGCCGCGAGCGCAAGGCCCGCCAGCCCGTTGATGATTCTCATGATCCGCCCTCCCGAGGCGTCGCTTCCCCTGCTGACCCAAGCCCCCTCCCCAGGGCGCTCCGGATCGAATGGGGCAGGATAGTCACCCATTCGGCGAACTCAATGGCCGAGGTCCGCAGTGAGACCTGGCACCGTGATGCATCGCACATCGAACCGGACCGGGATCGCAGATCTCACGCGACAATGAGCCGCATGGAGGTTCGCCGAGACCTCGTGTGCATCCTCCGGCGCCGCGTGACCGCCGCCGGCTTTGTGATCAACCTGGCCGGGGCGCTCAGCCTCGCGGTCTACATGCTCGTCGTCTATCCGGCGCGCGACGCGGCCGGGATCCTCTCCGACCTGTGGGTCGGGTTCGGCGCCGTGACGCTCTACAACACCGTCGCCGGGCTGAGCGCGTATCGCACCGCGAGGCCCTGGTTCGAGGACATGGGGGCGTGGCTGACGAGCGGCGCCACGCCCACCGCCGAGCAGTGCCGGACGGTGCTCACGCTGCCCGCGCGCTACGCGCGCATGACGGCCGTGCGCTGGGCGCTCGGCATCGCGATCTTCGGGGCGGCCGAGCTGACGGCCTCCGCGGCGCTGGCGAGGGAGGTCGCCGTCGGCGCCGCGCTCGCCGGGCTGACCGCCACGGCCGCGGTGTACCTGGCGGTCGAGTGGCTGATGCGGCCCGCCGTCGCCCTCGCGCTCGCCCGCGAGTCGCCGCCGGACGCGCGCTCGCTCGGGATCGGCCCGCGGCTGGTTCTGACCTGGGTGCTCTGCTCGGGCGTGCCGATCCTGATGCTCGCGCTGATCCCCGTCAGCCGCGACGTCGAGGATCCCGACGCGCTCGTGGCGCCGACGCTGTTCGCCGCCGGCATGGCGCTCGTGACCGGCCTCGTCGCGACGAAGCTCGCGACGGCCGCGGTGACCCGGCCGATCCGCGCGCTGCGGCGCGCGGTCGACGACGTCGCGGCCGGGGACCTCGCGGTGTCCGTCGCCGTCGACGACGGCAGCGAGGTCGGGCGCCTGCAGTCGGGCTTCAACACGATGGTGGACGGGCTGCGCGAGCGCGAGCGGATGCGCGACCTCTACGGCCGCCAGGTCGGGCCCGACGTCGCGCGCGCGGCGCTCGAGCAGGGCGCCGAGCTCGGCGGCCGGCGCGCCGAGATCTCCGCGCTCTTCATCGACGTCATCGGCTCGACCGCGCTCGCCGAGCGCGAGGCTCCCGAGCGGGTCGTCGCGCTGCTCAACGACTTCTTCGCCGCGGTCGTCGAGGTCGTCGACGCCCACGGCGGGCTCGTGAACAAGTTCGAGGGCGACGCCGCGCTGTGCGTGTTCGGCGCGCCGCAGGCGCTCGAGGACCACGCGGGCCGCGCGCTCGCCGCCGCGCGCGGCCTGCAGCGCGCCGTCGGCGAGCTCGACGGCGGCCTGGAGGCGGCGATCGGCGTCGCGTCGGGGACCGTCGTGGCCGGCTGGGTCGGGGCCGAGACGCGCTTCGAGTACACCGTCGTCGGCGACGCGGTCAACGAGGCCGCGCGCCTCAGCGACGCCGCCAAGCGCCGGCCGGGCCGGATGCTCGCCTCCGCCGCGGCGCTCGAGCGCGCCGGCCGCTCGGAGGCCGCGCGCTGGCGCTTCGACGGCCGGCTGCGGCTGCGCGGGCGCAGCGCCCCGACCCGGCTCGCCGTGCCGGTCGGCGCCGCGCGGGCAGATATCCGACAGGCCAAGATCGCGAGCGGCCCCACCGGGTAGCCGACTGGCTCCAGCCAGCCAGGGAGGCCCCGCATGATCCTGCGCATCGACCGACTCCAGACGGAGTTGCCGCCGCCGTCCGACCCCGATCCCGCCGGCGCCGAAGCAGTCCAGGAGCTCATGGGCGGCCGCTTCGGCGAGATGTCGACGCTGATGAACTACACGTTCCAGTCGTTCAACTTCCGCGACCGCGCCGGCGCGCGCCCGTTCTACGACCTGCTCTCGAACATCGCCGCGGAGGAGTACGGCCACATCGAGCTCGTGGCCGCGACGATCAACACCATGCTCACGGGCTGCGGGGACGAGCAGGGCCCGGACACCACGCTCGCCGCCGCGCGCACGCTGCCCAACAAGCAGCACTTCATCCAGGGCGGCCTCGGCGCGCTCCCGCAGGACTCGCGCGGCATGCCGTGGACCGGCGATTACGTGTTCTCCTCGGGCGACCTGATCGAGGACCTCACGCACAACTTCTTCCTCGAGACCGGCGCCCGCAACAACAAGCTCAAGGTCTACGAGATGGTCGACCATCCGGCGGCGCGCGCGCTGACGGGCTACCTGCTCGTGCGCGGCGGCGTGCACCAGGTCGCCTACGCGCGGGCGGTCGAGAAGCTCACGGGCGCCGACCTCACGAAGCTGTTCCCGTCGCCGCGGATCCCGACGGACCTGATCCCCGAGTGCCAGCCGCACATCGAGCGCGGCGAGCACAAGCGGCTCTACCACTTCTCGGGCGCCGACTACGCGGAGGCGGCCGCCGTCTTCACCGGCCCGCATCCCGAGACGGGCGAGGAGCTCGAGTTCGTCGACGACCCGCCGGAGGGCTTCGAGCCGAACGACCTGCCGCCGCAGCCGGCGGTGTTCGCGCCGGGCTACTCGCCCGAGGAGATCCGCGAGATCGCGGGCTCGCTGCGCGAGCGGGCCGGGCTGGCGGGCTGAACCCGGGAGGCGGTACAAAGGGCGGCATGGACGCCGCCCCCGCCACCGATCGCATCTCCTGGTTCCCGGTCCCCGAGGAGTCGGAGCTCCCCGAGGACCTCCAGGGGCTCTTCCGCGCCGCGCGCGAGCGGATCGGCTTCGTGCCGAACGTCTTCCGCACGTACGCCTACCGGCCCGAGCGGCTGTCGGCGTGGTTCTCGCACTTCCGGCTGCTGCACGAACAGACGCCCGGTTTGAGCGCGGCGGAGCGCGAGATGATCGCGGTCGTCGTCTCGATGGCCAACGGCTGCCTGTACTGCCTGGTCGCCCACGGCGCCGCGCTGCGCGAGGCGTGGGGCGACCCGGTGATGGCCGATCGGATCACGCTCGACTGGCGCCGTGCCGACGGGCTCACCGAGCGCCAGCGGGAGATCTGCGCGTTCGCCGAGAAGCTCACGCTGCGGCCCGTCGAGAACACGGAGGCCGACCTCGAGGCGCTGCGCGCCGCCGGCCTCACCGATCATGACGCGTGGGACGTGATCGAGGTCGCCGCGATGTACAACTTCACCAACCGGCTGGCGCTCGCGACGGGGCAGATCCCCAATCCGGAGTACCACGCGCTGGCGCGCTAGCCGGAGCGGCGGCCCGGCCCGCGGATAGGCTCCGCGCCTCCATGCGCATCCTCGTCCTCGGCGCCGGCGGCGTCGGAGCGGCCTTCGCCGCGATCGCCCGCCGCCGCGACTTCTTCGACCACATGGTCCTCGCGGACCTCGACCCCGAGCGCGCCCGTGCCGCGATCGCCGGGCTCGACGACGGGCGCTTCACGGCGGCCGGGATCGACGCCAGCGACCGCCGCGCGATCGTCGAGCTCGCCCGCGCCGAGCGCGCCGACGTGATCCTCAACGCGTGCGACCCGCGGCTGAACCCGCCGATCTTCGAGGCCGCGCTCGAGGCCCGCTGCACCTATCTCGACATGGCGATGACGCTCTCGCGCCGCCATCCGGAGGAGCCCTACGAGCAGATCGGCGTGATGCTCGGCGACGAGCAGTTCGCGGTCGCGGAGGAGTGGGAGCGGGCCGGCCTGCTGGCGCTCGTCGGCATCGGCGTCGAGCCCGGGCTCTCCGACGTCTTCGCCCGCTACGCGCAGGACCACCTGTTCTCCGAGATCGACGAGGTCGGGGTGCGCGACGGCGCCGACCTGGCCGTCGAGGGCCACGCGTTCGCGCCGACGTTCTCGATCTGGACGACGATCGAGGAGTGCCTGAACCCGCCGCTGATCTGGGAGCGCGAGCGCGGCTTCTACACGACCGCCCCGTTCTCGGAGCCCGAGGTGTTCGAGTTCCCCGAGGGCATCGGCCCCGTCGAGTGCGTGAACGTCGAGCACGAGGAGGTCGTGCTGATCCCGCGCCACGTCGACTGCAAGCGCGTCACGTTCAAGTACGGCCTCGGCGAGGAGTTCATCGGCGTGCTGCGCACGCTGCACCTGCTCGGGCTCGACTCCACGGAGCTGCTCGACGTGCGCGGCGTGAAGGTCGCGCCGCGCGACGTCGTCGCGGCGGCGCTGCCCGACCCCGCGACGCTCGGCGACCGGATGACCGGCCGCACCTGCGCGGGCACGCTCGTGACCGGCACGGGCAAGGACGGCGAGCCGCGGGCGACGTACCTCTACCACGTGGCCGACAACGAGACGACGATGCGCACCGACGGCGCGCAGGCCGTCGTCTGGCAGACCGCGATCAACCCGGTCGCGGCGCTCGAGCTGCTCGCGAGCGGCGCCTGGTCGGGCGCCGGCGTGCTCGGCCCGGAGGCCTTCGACGCGGTGCCCTTCCTCGACAAGCTCGCCGAGCTCGGCTCGCCCCACGGCGTCGACGAGCGCGATCCCGCGAACCCGCTCTCGCGCTAGGCTCCGCCGTAACGCCGCGCGGGAAGGCGCGGCCACGGACAGGGGGTTTCACCGATGCATGCGCAAGCGCTTCGCCGCTCCGGCGGTCGTCGCGCGTTCTTCTCGCTCGCCGCACCCGCCGCAGCGCAGTCGCCGCCGTCCTGGCTGCAGTTCGAGGACGGCGCCACCAAGGCGCAGTTCGACTTCGCGAAGGCGATCGAGGAGGTCGTCTGGGTCGAGTCCGAGGTCGACTCCGACCGCGACGGCGCCAAGGACCTGATCCGGCTGCGCATCAGCCGGCCGTCCGAGCCGGCGGCCGCCGGTCACAAGGTGCCGGTCGTCTTCGAGCACAGCCCGTATCGCGGCGACACCGGCAACCCGGCCAACCACAGCGTCGACTTCGAGTTCCTGCCGCAGGAGCGCCGCGCGAGCGCGAGCGCGCAGCGGCGCGCCGAGACCTCGCGCGCAGGGCGCACCGCCCGCAAGGCCAAGCGCGGCCCTCGTGCCGACCTGCCCGGCAGCCTCGACAACTACTTCGTGCCGCGCGGCTACGCGGTGGTGCTCGGCGAGAGCGTCGGCACGTTCAACTCGCAGGGCTGCCCGGACGTCGGGGCCGACGCCGAGACGCTCGGCACCAAGGCCGCGATCGACTGGCTCAACGGCCGCGCGCGCGGCTTCGACGACGCCGGCAACGCCGTGACCGCCGGCTGGACCACGGGCGACGTCGGCATGATCGGCGTCTCCTACAACGGCACGCTGCCCAACCAGGTCGCGACGACCGGCGTCGAGGGCCTGAAGACGATCGTCCCGATCTCGGCGATCTCCTCCTGGTACGACTACTACCGCGCCAACGGCCTCGTGGTCGCGCCGCACTCGAACACCAACGGCGCCGGCGAGAACGGCTACCTCGGCGAGGACACCGACGTGCTCGGCGACTACATCGGCGGGCCGCGGATGGAGAGCCCCACGGGCGAGTGCCGCTTCATGCACGACTACCTGCTCGCCCAGCAGGACCGCGTGACCGGCGACTACTCGTCCTTCTGGGCCGCGCGCGACTACCTCGGCAAGGTCGACCGGATCCGCGCGAGCGTGTTCGTCGTCCACGGCCTCAACGACTTCAACGTCAAGACGAAGGCGTTCGCCGAGTGGTGGTACCGGCTCGCGGCTGCGGGGGCCGAGCGCAAGATCTGGCTGCACAACGGCGGCCACGGCGGCCCGGGCGGCGCCGGCGCCGCGCCGTTCACCCGCGCGCGCCACCGCTGGTTCGACCACGAGCTGTTCGGCGTCGCCAACGGGATCGACGGCGAGCCGATGGCGACCGTTCAGCGCGAGGACGGCTCCTACAGCCAGGAGGCGAACTGGCCCGCGCCGGGCACGAGCAACGCGACGCTCGAGCTCGGCTCGGGCTCGCGCAGCGCGCCCGGAACGCTGTCGGCCAAGCGCAAGAGCGCCGTCCCGCAGTCGTTCACCGACCGCGGCCGCGAGCTCGACACGGACGACGTGCTGATCAAGGCGCCCGACGCCGCGAACCCGAACCGGCTCGTCTACCGGACCGCGGCGCTGTCACGCGACGTGCGCATGAGCGGGACGCCGTGGGTCACGCTGCGGATGTCGGTCGACAACCGCACGGCGGCGAACCTGACCGCGGTGCTCGTCGACTACGGCCCGGACGGCTCGGCGCGCATGGTCACCCGCGGCTGGCTGGATCCGCAGAACCGCAACAGCCTGACGCGCTCGGACCCGGTCGAGCCGGAGCAGCGCTACACGATGCGCTGGGACCTCCAGCCCGACGACCACGTGTTCGCGCAAGGGCCACCGGGTCGGGCTCGTGGTGGTCTCCACCGACCACGACTACACGATCCGTCCGGCGCCCGGGACCCGGCTGACGCTGGCCCCGAACCAGAGCGAGATCAGCTTGCCTGTCGTGGGCGGCGCGGGCGCTCTTCGCTGACGAAGCGCGTCGCGATCGTAAGGAGCAGGTGCACGACCCCGAGGACGATGAAGAACGCGGTGGCGGTGCCATCGTCGCTGAAGCCGAACAGGAACGGCGAGGCGATGAGCACCGCCGCCAGCAGGAAGTCGATCACGGCGTGCGCCTGCACCGGGATCGACTTGATCAGCCCGGTCGGCAGCGCCGTCGAGGCGGTCACGACCAGCACGACCACGCCGAAGACGATCGACACCGCGGTGGCGGTGTCGTCGTCGAAGGAGAACAGGAACGGGGCCGCGATGAACAGCGCGGCGGCGAGGTACTCGATCGACGCCGTGGACGAAGGCCGGGATCGGCCCCTGCTTGAACATGCGCGCGAGGCTAGCCGAAGAACACTTCGGCGGTCTCGAACAGCTCCGGGTCGAGCAGCTTCGGCTCGGCCAGCGCCTCGTCGAGCGGGACGAGCTCGATCTGCGTGCCGCGCAGCGCGGCCATCATGCCGAAGTTCCCCTCGGTGACCGCGTCGACGGCGGCGACGCCGAAGCGGGTGCCGAGCACGCGGTCGTAGGCGAGCGGCGTGCCGCCGCGCTGCACGTGGCCGAGGATCGTCATGCGCGACTCGAAGCCCGTGCGCTGCTCGATCTCGCGCTCGAGCTCGACGGCGATCCCGCCGAGCCGCGCGTGGCCGAACGCGTCGGTGCCGCCGTGCTGGCTCCAGACGTCGCCGTCCTTCGGCGTCGCGCCCTCGGCGACGACGACGATCGAGAACGTGGCGCCGTTGGACTGGCGGCGCTTGAGCCGCTCGCAGATCTCGTCGAGGTCGAACGGGCGCTCGGGCACGAGGATCACGTCGGCGCCGCCGGCCAGGCCGGAGTAGCACGCGATCCAGCCCGCGTGCCGGCCCATCACCTCGACGATGATCACGCGGTTGTGCGACTCGGCCGTCGTGTGCAGGCGGTCGATCGCGTCGGTGGCGATCTGCACCGCGGTCTGGAAGCCGAAGGTGAAGTCCGTGCCGGCGAGGTCGTTGTCGATCGTCTTCGGGACGCCGACGACGTTCACGCCGTCGTCCATCAGCCGCCGGGCGACGCCGAGCGTGTCCTCGCCGCCGATCGGGATCAGCGCGTCGACGCCCTGCTCGGCGAGCACGGCCTTGAGCTTCTCGAGGCCGCCCTCCTCCTTGTAGGGGTTCGTCCTCGAGGTGCCGAGGATCGTCCCGCCGCGGTGGAGGATCCCGCGCGTGTTCTCGTAGGTGAGGGGGGCGCAGTCGCCGGCCAGCACGCCGGCCCAGCCGTAGCGGAAGCCGACGAATTCGTGGCCGTGCACCTTGATCCCCTTGCGCACGACGGCGCGGATGACCGCGTTGAGGCCGGGGCAGTCTCCGCCGCCCGTGAGGACACCGATCCGTGACATGGCGCGGCACCTTAACCACGGGAGCCGCCCTCCCACCGGGAGGACGGCTCCTCTTCCCCCCGAGTGGGGGGCCCACTCGTCCGCGCGCTAGGCGCGGGCGGGCTCCGGCGAGCCTTCGTGGGAGAGCTTCGGCAGCCAGTGCAGCCGCCTGGGGAGGTACCAGTTGCGCTCGCCGAGCAGCTTCATCGCCGCCGGCAGCAGCACCGCCCGCACGAGCGTCGCGTCGATGAGGATCGCCGCCGCGAGGCCGACGCCCATCATCTTGAACTCGACCGAGCTGAGCGTCGCGAAGATCGCGAACACCGCGACCATCACCATCGCCGCGCTGGTCACGACGCCCGCCGTGGAGCGGATGCCGTGCGCGACCGCGTCGTCGGTGGACTCGCCGCGGTCGACCGCCTCGCGGATCCGGCTGAGGATGAACACGTGGTAGTCCATCGACAGGCCGAACAGGATCACGAAGAGGAACAGCGGGAGCCAGGCCGTGATGCCGCCGAGCGACTCGAACCCGAGCAGGCTCTCACCGTGCCCGTCCTGGAAGACGAGCTTGAGGATGCCGTAGCTCGCGCCGACCGACAGCAGGTTCAGCAGGATCGCCTTGATCGGGACGACGATCGAGCGGAAGGTGACGAGCAGCAGCAGGAACGCGAGCCCGAGGACGAACGCGAACACGAACGGCAGGCGCGCGTTCATCGCGTCGTTGAAGTCCTTCGAGCCGGCGGTCAGGCCGGTCACGTCGTCTGCGTGCCGTCGACCTTGCCGATCGTGGTCGGGATCACGTCGTCGCGCAGGGTGGCCAGCGCCGTCTCGGACTTGAGGTCGGTGCCGTCGCCCTGCATCGGGATCGACACGACCGCGGCGTCCTTGCCGGGGCTGATCTCGGTCGTGACCGGCTGCGACATCTGGCCCGAGGCCAGCGCCCTGTCGGTCATCTTCTCGATGCCCTGCTGGACGGCCGGGGACGGTGACGTCGTCGGCCTGCACCACGACCAGCGCCGGGAGCGGGCCGCCGGGGAACGCGGCCTGGATGCGGTCGTAGGTCTTCATCACCGGGAGGTCGTGCGGGATGCCGGCCACGCCGGGGTTGATCGTCTTCATGCCGAGCGCCGGGACGGCCAGGGCGATCAGGATCGCGCCCGAGGCGACGACGGAGACGACCGGGTGGGCGAGCACCTTGCCGAGGATCCAGCCCCAGACGCGGGACTCGCCGTGGTTGGCGTGGCGCCGCTTGCCGATGATCGGCACGCGGCCCTTCTCGACCTTGTCGCCGAGCTTGGAGAGCACGGCGGGCAGCACGGTCACCGAGCCGAGCACGGCGACCGCGACGACGAGCATCGTGCCGACGGCCATCGAGGTGAAGACGGCGTTGCCGGCGATCAGCATGCCGGCCATCGCGATCAGCACGGTCACGCCGGAGATCAGCACGGCCTGGCCTGAGGTCGCAGCGGCGAACTCGAGCGCGGCCTCGTTGGAGCGCCCGGCGTCGCGCTCCTCCATCTTGCGCCGGAGGTAGAACATCGAGTAGTCGACGCCGACGGCGAGGCCGACGAGCAGCACGACGCTCGAGGCGGCGTCGGCCATCGGGACGATCTGGCTGATCGGCGCGAGCAGGCCGAGCGTGCCCATCACGGCGGTGAGGCCGAGCAGCAGCGGCACGCCGGCGGCGATCAGGGCGCCGAAGGCGACGACGAGGATCAGCAGCGTGATCGGCAGCGAGAGCGACTCGGCGCGCTGGAAGTCCTTCTCGAACTGCGCGTTGAGCGCCTTGGCGGCGGAGGCGTCGCCGAACTGCTCGATGCGCAGCTCGGGATGCGCCTTCTGCGCGGCGGCGACGGCGGCCAGCGAGGTGTCGACGTTCTTCTCGCGACTCCTCGATGTCGCCCGGGACCTTGAAGGTCACGAGCGCGGAGCGGCCGTCCTCGGAGATCTGGCCCTCGTTGCCCTTGGCGAGCGGGGACTCGACGTCCCGGACGTTCTTCGTGGCGGTCAGCCGCGCGGCGACGTCGTCGACCGCGGCGCGGAACGCCGGGTCGGAGGCCTTGGCGTCGCCCTTGGCCTGGACGAGCACGGACTCGGAGGCCTCCTTGGGGAACGCGTCGGCGCGGGCCTGGTCGGCCGTGCGCGAGGAGCCGTTGCCCTGCTCCTCGGGAGCGAGGGTCTTGGTGCCGACCATGCCGCCGATGACGAACGCGATCGCCACGAACGCGAGCCATCCGAAGACGGCCGTCTTGCGGTGCTGCGCGGACCAGCGCCCTGCGCGGGCCGCGAGGTTGGAGTGGGGCAAGTTGCCTGCCTTCCGGTCCTGGGGGGTCACGGAAGCAAGCGTGCCGCCGCGACGGCGCGGCGGCATTGGTGGGGCCTGGCGTCTCCGGGTGCGGGGTTCCTCACCCCGCACCCTGAGGCCGCCTTCCTGCGGATCTCCCTGCTTAGAGCAGGATGATCAGCAGGATGATGATGATGATCAGTGTGCCCAGTCCGATGTACATAGCGCCCACGTACCCACGCGAGTGCCGTTGGCACGCAGGCGCTATGAGAACGGACTGAGTCGCGCTACGGCTGATCGCCCTCGTTGCGGTCCTCGACGCGCGAGTCCGCGCGGTTCGGGCCGCGCCGCGAGACGACCTCGCAGGAGCCGTCCTCGACGACGTCCTTGAAGTCGAGCAGCGCCTTGTCGATGCCGGGGCCGCAGTTGACGACGTCGCGCTCGCCGTCGCGGACGGCGATGCGGTCGTCGCCGTTGCCGCCGCGGACGGTGTCGCCCGTCTGGTCGTCGGGGCCGTCCACGTCCTTGCAGCGAGAGCGCGAACAGGCGGTCGTTGCCGTCCCCGCCCTCGGTCGTGTCGCGGCCCTTGTTGGCGAAGATCGTGTCGTCGCCGGGGCCGCCGTCCTGGATGTCGTCGCCGAAGCCGCCGGCCTGGAAGTCGTTGAACTCCCCGCCGTTGACGGTGTCGTTGCCCGGGCCGGCGAGCAGCCGGTCGGCCCCGCGGCCGCCCTCGAGCAGGTCGTTGCCGAGCCAGCCCCACAGCCGGTCGCGGCCGTCGCCGCCGTAGAGCTTGTCGTCGCCGCGGCCGCCGTGCAGGCGGTCCTGGCTGACGAGGTCGCCGACGTCGTCGAGGTCGCCGCGCAGCGTGTCGTCGCCCTGGTTGCCCCAGATGCGGTCGTCGCCGGCGAACCCGCCGATGCGTGTCGTCGCCGCGCCCGCCGAACGCGCGATCGTCGCCGGGACCGAGGTCCACGGTGTCGTTCCCGCGCCGCGCGTGCACGCGGTCGTCGCCCGTGAGGGCGTTGATCTGGTCCGCCTCGGCCTTACCGTGGATACGGTCGTTGCCGGGGGTTCCGGTGATGACCGCGCCGTACGCGGTCGTTGCAAGCAGGCCGGTGATGAGCGCGGTGGTCGCCGCGGCCGGCCAGAGACGCCTGCCAGAATCGGGCATGGGCCCTGCCTCCTGACTGATCGGTTGACGCCCTGGGAACACGCGCGCGGCACGCGCAAGTTGCGCCGCCGCGCGCTCACGTTCCCCGGTCGGGGGGTGGGGCCTATACTGCGCGTTCGCTCGGGGGCGTAGCTCAGTTGGTTAGAGCGCCGGCCTGTCACGCCGGAGGTCGCGGGTTCGAGTCCCGTCGCTCCCGTAGCAAGAGCCGCTGCTTGCAGCGGCTTTTTTTTGTCCGGGCTCGTTCGCGGACGCGTCGAATCGGGCAGCGGGTACCACGAGCGGGTACCAAACGGTCTCCGAGACGTGCCCGCGCGAGCTAGTCCGCGCGGCCGTCCGCCCACCGGCGGGGGCCAGTTTCGATCGCTGTTGGCTAGGTCCTCACAATCGCCGTAGCATGCAGGAGCGCGCGTGGACATGGCGAAGGCAGCCGTATGAGTGGCGGCTGCCTGCGGGATTCTCGCCGTTTTGCGCTGGACCGGCGCGTGTTCGGTCGGATCGCGTCGTGGCCGAAGCCCCATGTCCGACGCGCCCATGCCAGACGACGCGCAGTCGGCTGATCGGCCCGCGGCGGGCGATCGGTCAGCCCGGCACGATCGCCGGATCGAACTGCTCGTCACGATCCTGCTCGCGATCGCCACCGTCGCCACCGCGTGGAGCTCGTATCAGTCGGCCCGCTGGAGTGGCGTGCAGACGATCAACTTCAGTCGGGCGACTGCCGCGCGCATCGATTCGACGGCGCAGTCGGACCTCGCCGGACAGCAGACTCAGCTCGACGTCGCGACGTTCATCGCGTGGACCGGCGCCTACGCGACCAACGAAAAGACGCTCAGCGACTTCTACTTCAAGCGATTCCGGACCGAGTTCAAGCCCGCTCTCGACGCCTGGGTGGCCACCAGGCCGCTGAAGAACCCCGACGCCCCGCTCACTCCTTTCGTGATGCCTCAATACCGCCTTGCCGCTCAGGAAGAAAGCCCGGGCGCTAACCAGGACGGCAGAGGCGGCGACGGCGCAGGCGAAGGTCGACAACCAACGCTCGGACAACTACGTCCTCGCCGTCGTGCTGTTCGCGTCTGCGCTGTTCTTCGCCGGCATCAGCACCAAGCTCGACGCCGTCCGCTCCCGCGTCGCGATCGTGGCACTCGGCTACACACTGTTCTTCGGCACCGTGATCTGGCTCGCGACCTTCCCCGTCTCCATCTCGGTCTGATCAGCGAAGGTATTCGAGATAAACGTCGTGGTGTTCAGTAGTCCTTGCCCGCGGCGAAGCGGGCGTGCAGTTCGGCCTCCCAGCGGGGTCGAGCCCTGGCTCGCCGAGCGCGATGTCGATTCGGGAGATCGTGCCGGTGGAGGGAAATGGCGCGCTGTAGTCCTCGGTGACGGGTGAGCCGTCGTCAGGCGGCGTTCGGCGCTTGACGCACCTCGACGATGCGGCGTGTCCCGTCCTGGTAGCAGAGGACCACGGTCTGGCCGTCGTCGGCGGCTCGCGCGAGGACCGCGGCGAGATCCGTTGTCTCGGCGTTCACGAAGAGCGAGCCGTCGGGATAGAGCGTGCGCTCTTCCTTGATGGCGATCTCGATCGCTTCGTCCATCGCGATGGAAGCAGGGGTCTCGGAGACAGTCTTCGCTCATCGTCGCCATCCCTCGATCATCTCGGCCCAGCCCCTCTTCACATCGAGTTGCGCAGCTAGGAGACCCTCGCCAAGCGTACCGTCGTGGAAGACGATGCCAGGTTGCTTGCCGCCGCTGCGCGTATAGCGGTGCATCTCGTTGACGCCGTGGGCACCGTCGTAGACGCGTATGGTCTGCCAGCGGCCCGACTCGAACGCCACGAGCGTCACGGCGTAGTCGACGACGTCGCGCCTTTGTGTCCGCCAGCGCACAGCCCTGCGGGCTTCGCCGAGCCAGTCGAGCTCGGACTCGAACCCGCCGGTCACCGCTCGATCTCCCGCGTCGGCATCTCGGCGACGCTGGCCTCGAAGACTTTCGTCATCCGCGCGGCGTCGTCGCGTCGCGGGCGCGCGTGCAAGTAACGCTCAGTCGTCGTGATCTTGGCGTGGCCCATGAACGACTTGACCGAGACGAGATCGAACTCGCGGATCACGAGGCTGCCGAACGAGTGGCGCAGGTCGTGGAAGCGCAGCGGTCGCAGGCCGGCTGCGTCCTGCGCGCGCCGGTAGCGGCGTCGGAGCGCCGAGCCGTCGAGGTAGTCGCCGACCGCGCTGCAGAACACGAGGTCGTCGCGACCGGTGAAGCGCTCGCGCGCGGCGAGCTGGTCGAGTACGGCGGCGGGTTGATCGGCGAGCGGGACGGAGCGCGTCTTGCGTGACTTGGGCGAGGTGAGCACGCCGGCGGACCAGCTCGCCTCCACGAGCAGCCGCGCGTCGAGGAAGTCGACGTTGCGCCAGCGAAGCGCGAGCAGCTCGCCCATCCGCAGGCCGGTGAAGGCCGCGACGACGAAGATCGCCGCGTCCTGCTCGTCGCAGCGGTCTCGCTCCACGTGCTCCTCGGGCGAGACAGCAGGGCGGCTCGGGTCGCGGTGCAGCGCCGCCCGGGCCGCGCGAACGAGCGCGAGGACCTCCTCGGGTTCGTAGAAGTCGATCGGCTGCGCGTCGGGCTCGCGGCGCTTGTTGGTCCGCCGCGCCGGGTTGACTGGCAGGCCGAACGTGTCCTCTCGCATGGCGTGCTCGAAGACGCAGCAGAGAACCTGGCGATGCTTGTTGACCGTTCTCGGGCCGACCGACGACTCGGCGTCGAGCTCGGCGAGGTAGCGCCCTACGTCGGCGGCGGTAATCGAATGGAGCGGCCTCGGACCGAAGGCGCGCATGATCCGGCACGACGGTGTCCGGCCGCGTCGCCGCGCCGGCGTGCCCGGCGCGGCGAGCAGGTAGCGGTAGTCGGCCAGCGTCGACGGCTTGACGCCCGCCACGAACTCCTGGTGGTGCAGCCAGCGGTCGACCGCGTCCGCGAACGTCGGCTCGCGGAGCCGGAGGCTCCTCGACTCGTTCGCTCGTGCCGCTCGATCGCCGCGGCGATCGCCAGCAGCGCCGAGCGCTCGTCGAGCGCCTCACCGGCCGGGCGGCCGCGGCGAGGCCGCCACCCATCGCCGTCGGGCACGACCCACGCCGGCCCGAGCCGCCGCTTGACCTGACGCCCGGAGGCGTCGCGCCACTTGCCGAACCAGACAGGCCCGCCGACCCGCGCGACGATCAGCAGCGCGCCCTTCATGGCCGGGTACCAAACGGGTACCAAACCATCCTCATCGACCCGTCCAAGGGGTACTCATCACCACCCTCTAGGCCGCATTCCTGCGTTATTCGCCCCCTCCGGGAGCCCCTGTCACGCCGGAGGTCGCGGGTTCGAGTCCCGTCGCTCCCGTAGCAACAGCCGCTGCTAGCAGCGGCTTTTTGTTGCACGCGTCCGTCTCGCGGGCGCCGCAACTTCCGTTCGGCCGGCGGTCTCATCAGGCGTCCGGGCAACGAGCGACCTTGGAGGGCAGGAATGACGCTGGCACACGGGACGGTCAGGTGGGCATTGGCGACGGCGGCGCTGGCGATGGCGCTCGTCTGCGGTGCATCCTTCGCGGACACGGCGCGGGCCGCTCCCTTCGACATCTCGACAGGGACCACGGCGACCAAGGGGAGCGCCCGGACCTGGGGTCACGTGACGTTCCTGTCGAGGAAGAGCGTGCGGATCCGCGGCCGGATCAACGACATCTGTCCCGCCGACGGATACAGCGCAAACGTCCAGTTCGCGTGCTTCGCGGGAAGGACGGCTCACATGTGGAGGCCGACTACGCCCTGACCGACAGCCGGACCTGCAAGAAGAGGCGTCCGCTCAGCTTCGACGTCACGCGCAAGTACACGCGTCCCGTGCGCAAGGTGGAGATCGACTTGGCGGAGTACGACTACAACGCGAGTCCCATCGGCGTCGGCGACAAAGCCCGAGTCGAGCTGCTCAACCCGAAGTTCTGAGGAGACCGCCAGCCGCGGGCCTGGCGTCGCTCGCCGTCACGCCGGAGGCCGCGGGTCCGTCGCTCCCGTAGCCACCTCGACGCACGGTTTGGCGCGCCCCGTAAGGGGCAATCTGAACCTCAGCGACATCGAGGAGGAGCTTCATGCGGCCCATGCGCCGTCACGTACTCCCGGTCCTCGCACTCGCCGCGTTCTTGACAGGGGCCGCGCCCGCATCGGGCGCGAGCGGCGCGCGGGTGTGGATGACGACCGGGGACCGGCAGAATCTGCTGACGCAGCAGTCCGACGCGTCGATCGGCGCACCCGCGGAGGGCGTCCCGACGATCACCGTCGACCCGTCGCAGCGATTCCAGCGGATCGACGGGCTCGGCGCCTCGATCACGGACTCGTCGGCCACCTGCTGGCCAAGGCGAAGGACCGCGACGCGATCATGCGCGACCTGTTCGACACGGAGAACGGGATCGGGCTGAGCTACCTGCGCCAGCCGATGGGCGCGAGCGACTTCGTCAAGGGCCCGCACTACACCTACGACGACCTGCCGAAAGGCAAGACCGACTTCGACATGGCGCGGTTCTCCGTCGCCCACGACGAGAAGCAGATCCTGCCGCTGGTGCGCCAGGCGCTGCGGCACAACCGCAACCTGAAGGTCATGGGCACGCCGTGGAGCCCGCCGGCGTGGATGAAGACCCCTGAGTCGCTCGTCGGCGGCCGCTTCATCGACGACAAGCGCTACTACGACGCCTACGCGCGGTACTTCGTGAAGTTCGTGCAGGCCTACGAGCGCGCCGGCGTGCCGGTCGACGCCGTGACGCTCCAGAACGAGCCGCAGAACCGCTTCCCGTGCGGGTATCCGGGCATGGACTTCCGCGACCCCGAGGAGGCGCGGCTGGTCAAGTCGGTCGGCCCGGCCTTCCAGAAGGCGGGCATCGACACCAAGATCCTCGGCTACGACCACAACTGGTCGCTGCATCCCAACGACGTCGGGCTGCCGGCGGGCGAACCCGAACTACGCCAAGGCGCTGCTCGACGATCCGGAGGCCAAGCGCTGGCTCGCCGGCACGGCCTACCACTGCTACTCGGGCGACCCGGGCGAGCAGTCGAAGCTGAAGGACGCGCACCCGGACCGCGACATCTACTTCACGGAGTGCTCGGGGATCGAGTCCGGGGACCCGGCGACGACGTTCCCGGACACGCTGCACTGGCACTCGCGCTTCCTGACGATCGGCGCGACGCGCAACTGGGCGAAGAACGTGATCACGTGGAACCTCGCCCTGGACCCCGACAACGGGCCGTTCAACGGCGGCTGCGACACCTGCACCGGCGTGGTGACGATCGACCCGAAGACCGGCAAGGCGACGCGCGAGGCCGACTACTACGTGCTCGGCCACGTGACGAAGTTCGTCAAGCCCGGCGCGGTGCGGATCGGGTCGACCGTCGAGGGCAACATCTGGAACGTCGCGTTCCGCAACCAGGACGGCTCGACCGTCGTGCTCGTCAACAACGACGACTGGGGCAGCGGTTCCCAGCGCTTCAACCTGCGCATGGGCTCGGACGCGATCTCCTACGACCTCCCGGCCGGAGCGGTCGCCACGTTCGTCATGCCGGCTGAGTCGGGCGGACCGACGCGCAGGCGCTTCGGAGAAGAACTCGAGCGCCTTGCGCGTATTCGGTCTCCTGCACGCCGCTGGTGTGGATCGCCGCGCCCGTTCAGGAGGTAAGCGCAGGGCCTCGGCGGCGACCGTCGACCGTCGTCGGGCTGGCGATCTGTCACTTGGTGGAGAGCTCGACGATCCGCGAGTCGTCGGGGTAGAGCCACATCTCACCGACGAGCTGCCACGTCGTACGCCGGCCGGTACGAGCTTGAGCTCGAGCGCGAAGATCGGGGCCGAGCACGGACAGGCTCGTCCGAGCTCGAGCCCGTCCGGCGCGTAGTCGGCGTAGAACTCGCGCTGCTCCTCGGAGAACAGCTCGCGCAGCGGCTGCTCGCCGGAGATCGCCTCGCGGATGTGGTCGCCGGTCATCTCGCGCTTCATCGTCGCTGAGCAGACGAACGTGCCGCGCATCGCGTCGACCTCGGTGGTGAAGGCCGGCGAGCGGCGCACCTTCTTCGGCAGCTCTGACGGCACGACCCGGCCGCAGCTTTACGACCGAGTCGTCGGCCTTGCGCTGGATGCGCCGCGCCGCCACGACCCGCTTGTAGAGGGCGAGCTCGGGCGTGTCGAAGAAGAAGACCTGCGGATCTGGGCGTCGAGCGGGTCATGCCAGCGCGGCGATCGCGGCCGCTGGCCGGCTCGGGCACCGTCAGCTTGAGCTCGACGCTGCGCAGGTACACGCCCGAGCAGCTCGAGCACGAGCTCGGCAGGTCGTCGTAAGAAGATCGCCTGTGGTCTGCTCCGCGATAGCTCGGCAGGTCCGCATCCTCTCTGAGTGTCCGCCAGACGCCTACGCTGCGGGCGGCTCACTCACAGCGGGGTCGAGCATCCGAGAGCATGGGAGGCAGCCACGTCGGTGGCTCTCGTAGTAGCGCGGCGGCCGCGTCGTTCGCTCCAGACGCGTACGCCCCAGGTGCGCGGTACGGGCACTCGCACCAGGATGCCCGGTTGCGAGAACATCGGGCGCAACGACGTTCTTCGGAGGAGGGAGACCCCATGAGCGACCGCGGACTGCTGCTCCTGCAAGGCGGGCGGGTGATCGCCGCCGACGGCGAGTACGACGCCGACGTGCTGATCGAGGGCGAGAAGATCTCGGCCGTGGGCGCGATCGACGCGCCCGGGCGCGAGCGTCGTCGACGTGTCCGGCTGCCAGGTGATGCCGGGCCTGATCGACAACCACACGCACCTGTCGATGCCGTTCATGGGGATGATGTCCTCCGACGACTACGACACGGGCACCCGCGCGGCCGCGGCCGGCGGCGTGACGTGCCTGGTCGACTTCTCGATCCAGCGCGAGCCGGACAACCTGCGCACCGCGCTGGCCGAGTGGCAGGGCCGCGCCGAGGGCGCCGCGCACGTCGACTACGGCTTCCACATGGCGATCACCAACGCCAGCGAGTCCGCGCTCGACGAGATGGAGCTGATGACCGAGTCGGGCGTCTGCACCTTCAAGCTGTTCATGGCCTACAAGGGCGAGCTGATGGTCCGCGACGACGAGCTCGCGGCGGCGATGGAGCGCGCCCGCGACCTCGGCGGGCTGATCATGGTCCACGCCGAGAACGGCGACGTCGTCGACCTGCTCGTCAAGCGCGCGCTCGCGCGCGGGGACACCTCGGCGATCAACCACGCGCTGACGCGGCCGGAGTTCGTCGAGGCGGAGGCGACCGGGCGCGCGGCCAAGCTGGCCGAGTACACCGGCGCGTCGCTGTTCGTCGTGCACGTGACCTGCGCGGCCGCCGCGGCGGAGATCGAGGCCGCCCAGCAGCGCGGCGCGCACGTGAGCGCTGAGACCTGCACGCAGTACCTCGTCAACACGATCGACGACCTGCGCCGCGACGGCGTCGAGGGCGCCCGCTACATCTGCTCGCCGCCGCTGCGCGACGCCTCCAACCACGAGCCGCTGTGGGACTACGTCCGCCGCGGCGTGCTCGAGAGCGTCTCGACCGACCACTGCCCGTTCAACTACGAGCAGAAGTCGCGCGGGCTGGACAACTTCAGCCTGGTCCCGAACGGGCTGCCGGTCATCCAGCACCGGCTCGCGAAGCTCTGGGACGAGGGCGTCGTCACCGGCCGGATCACGCCGAGCCAGCTCGTCGACCGCACGAGCACGACGATCGCGCGCCGCTTCGGGCTCCACGACAAGGGCGCGATCGCGCCCGGCAAGGACGCCGACATCTGCGTCTTCGACCCGTCGGCGCCGCGCGCCTACGGCGTCGACAACTCGCTCATGAACGTCGACTACGACCTCTACGAGGGCGAGACGGCGAGCGGCAGCGTGCGCCACACCTACTGCCGCGGCGAGCTCGTCTACGACCGCGGCGAGATCCGCACGCAGCCGGGCCACGGGCGCTTCGTGCGCCGCAGCGGGACGCGCGCGGCGGTGGCGGCATGAACCTCGTCGTCGACGCGGACCGCGTGCTCGCCGACCTGCGCGAGCTGCACGAGCGCCACGGCGGGCCCGACGGCGCGCGCCGGCTGGCCTGGAGCGAGGACTGGCTGGCCGCGCGCGAGTGGTTCCGGGGCAAGCTGGACGAGCTCGACGGCATCACCGTCGACCGCGACGAGGCCGGCAACGTCTGGGCCGAGCTGCCGGGGCGACGGCGACGGCTTCGTGATCGTCGGCTCGCACATCGACGCGGTGCCGTCGGGCGGCTGGCTCGACGGCTGCCTCGGCCTGCTGCGCCGCGCTCGGCGTGCTGCGCGCGCTGGCGGAGGCCGAGCGAGCGGCCGCCGGTGACCGTCCGGCTCGTCGACTGGGCCGACGAGGAGGGCGCGCGCTTCGGCCGCAGCCTGCTCGGCTCCTCGGCCGCGGCGGGCACGCTCGACCCCGACGACGTGCGCGACCTGCGCGACGCCAAGGGCACGCGGCTGCAGGACGCGCTCGCCGCCTGCGACGTCGACCTCGACGGCGCGGGCGCCGCCACGTCGCGGCTGGAGGGCGCGCTCGCCTACCTCGAGCTGCACATCGAGCAGGGCCCGGTGCTGCTCGACACGGGCCGGCTGGCCTCGGCGGTCAGCGGGCACGTTCGGCGACGAGCGCTACCTGATCACGTTCAAGGGCCAGTCCGCGCACGCGGGCTCGACGCCGATGCGGCTGCGGCGCGACTCGCTCGCGGCGGCGGCCACGGCCGCGCTGGAGATCCGCGAGGTCGGCATCCGCCACGACGGCGTCTGCACCGTCGGCGCGATGACCGCCGACCCCGGCGTGATCACCGCGATCGCCGGCTCGACGGAGATGATGCTCGACCTCCGCCACCTCGACGCGGACACGCTGGCGACGATGCTCGAGGAGAACCTCGAGGCGTGCCGCAAGGCGGCCGAGAAGTTCGACTGCGAGGTCTCCCACCGGCGCGTGTTCGGCGCCACGCCGACGCCGTTCCACCCCAAGCTCGTCCAGCTCGCCCGCGAGGCGGTCGACGCGGCGGGCGGCGGCGACGGCGACCCGATCCCGTCCGGCCCGCTGCACGACGCGACGGAGGTCGGCCGGATCGTCCCGACCGTGATGATCTTCGCCCAGTCGGACCCGCCGCTCTCGCACACGGCGATCGAGGACTCCCCGGAGGAGGCGCTGCGCGTCGCGATCGAGGCCTACGGGCGCACGGTCGGCGGGGCGCTCGACGCGGTGGCGGCCGGCGAGCTGCAGGGGGCGCGCGCATGAGCCTGGACTTCGGCGTCGTGCTGCAGACCGACCCGCCGGCGCAGCGGGTGATCGACCTCGCCAAGCGCGCGGAGGCCTACGGCTTCTCGCACGCGTGGACGTTCGACTCGCACCTGCTGTGGGAGGAGCCGTTCGTCATCTACTCGCGGATCCTCAACGAGACCCACCGGCTGATCGTCGGCCCGATGGTCACCAACCCCGCCACGCGCGACTGGACGGTGACCGCGTCGCTGTTCGCGACGCTCAACGAGATGTACGGCAACCGCACCGTGTGCGGGATCGGCCGCGGCGACTCGGCGGTGCGCGTGATCAACGGCAAGCCCGTGCGGCTGGCCGAGCTGCGCGAGGCGATCGGCGTCATCCGCGGCCTGGCGAGCGGCGAGCAGGTCGACTACAAGGGCTCCTCGCTGCGCCTGGCCTGGAACCCGCACTCGCGCCTGGAGGTGTGGGTCGCGGCCTACGGGCCGAAGGCGCTCGCGCTGGCGGGCGAGACCGGCGACGGCTTCATCCTGCAGCTCGCCGACCCCGCGATCGCGGAGTGGAGCATCGCCGCCGTGCGGAAGCGCGGCCGAGGAGGCCGGCAAGGACCCCGACTCGGTGACGATCTGCATCGCCGCGCCCGCCTACGTGACCGACGGCAGCGACGCCCAGCTCGCCCACGCGCGCGAGCAGTGCCGCTGGTTCGGCGGCATGGTCGGCAACCACGTCGCCGACATCGTCGCCCGCTACGGCGCCGACGGCGGCGGGGTCCCGAAGGCCCTGACGGACTACATCGCGGGCCGCGAGGGCTACGACTACAACGAGCACGGCAAGGCCGGCAACACGCACACGCAGTTCGTGCCCGACTCGATCGTCGACCGCTTCTGCCTGATCGGCCCGCCGGAGGAGCACGTCCGCAAGCTGCGCGAGCTGGCGGACCTGGGAGCGAACCAGTTCGCCCTCTACCTCCAGCACGACGCCAAGGACGCGACGCTCGCGCGCTACGGCGAGCTCGTGATCCCCGAGGTCAACCAGCGCGAGGCCGCGAAGACCTAGCCTCCCGCGAGCAGCCGGGCCGCCTCGCGGCCCGAGCCGAGCACGGAGAAGTCGCCGCGGTCGCGGATCGCCTCGGCCGCGGCGGCGAAGGCGGTCACGCCGGCCCACGCGAGCGAGCCGCCGACCGACACGCGCTGCGCGCCGGCCCCGGTCATCTCGGCGAAGGTCAGCCCGCCGAGCGCGAGCACGTTGACCGGCTTCGACACCGCCGAGCAGACCGCGCGGATCTCGTCCGCCGTCGCCAGGCCGGGCGCGTAGAGGACGTCGGCGCCGGCGGCCTCGTAGGCCTGCAGGCGCGCGATCGTGTCGTCGAGGTCGGGGTTGCCGCGGATGTGGTTCTCGGCGCGTGCGGTCAGCGTGAACGGGAAGCCGAGCGTGCGGGCGGTGTCGGCCGCGGCGGCGATGCGCTCGACCGCGTGGTCGCGCGCGTAGAGCTCCCCGGCCGGGTCCCAGTCCTCGATCGAGCCGCCGACGGCGCCGGCGACGGAGGCGCGCACGATCGCCATCGCGGCGTCGTCCGGCGCGGGGCCGAACCCGTTCTCGAGGTCGACGGAGACCGGCAGGTCGGTCGCGGCGGCCACGGCGGTCACGTGCGCCGCGAGCTCGTCCAGCGTCACCTCGCCGTCGCTGCGCCCGAGCGTGAACGCGAACGCCGAGCTCGTCGTCGCCAGCGCGCGGAAGCCGAGCCCCTCGAGCACGCGGGCCGAGCCCGCGTCCCAGGGGTTGGGGATCACGAACGGCTCGCCCTCGTGCAGCGCGCGGAAGCGCTCGCCGCGCTCGGCCTGGTCGCTCATCGCTCGCCCTCCAGCCACTCCGTGACCATCTCGGGCGCCAGGTGCAGGGAGAGCTGCCGCAGCGGCACGTCGCCCGTGCTCTCGAAGCGATGGGCCACGCCGGCAGGTACGACGATCACGTCGCCCGGCCCGACGTCGCGCCGCTCGTCGCCGGCGGTGTAGCGGGCGCTGCCCTCCTGGATCACGAACACCTCGGGGTAGGTGTGGCGGTGCATGCGCGGGCCGCGGCCGGGGTCGAGGTCGACGAAGATGATCGAGAGGTCGACCCCGCCCGCCTCGGCGCCCTCCAGGCTGCGGGAGCGCGAGCCCTCGCCGGCCGGCAGGTCGGTGACGTTGACGACGTGCATGGCTGAGAAGCCTTTCACGGCCCGCAACGGCAGCTCGCTATCGTCGCCGCGCTCATGGACGCCTTCCAGGCCATCGTCCTCGGCATCGTCCAGGGGCTCACGGAGTTCCTGCCCATCTCGAGCACCGGGCACCTGCGGATCGTCCCCGCCTTCCTCGGCTGGGAGGACCCGGGCGCGGCGTTCACCGCGGTCACCCAGCTCGGGACGATGGCCGCGGTCCTGTTGTACTTCCGCGAGGACCTGTGGCGGATCACGACGACCTGGCTGCGCAGCCTGCGCGAGCCCGAGCTGCGCGGCTCGCTGGATGCCCGGATGGGCTGGTACATCGGCCTCGGCACGATCCCGATCGCGGTCTTCGGGTTCATCTTCAAGGACCAGATCGAGGACGGCGCGCGCTCGCTGTACCTGATCGGCAGCACGCTGATCGTGCTCGGCCTGCTGCTGCTGCTCGCGGAGAAGATGGCCAGGCACGACCGCCCGCTGGAGCGGATCACGCGCCGCGACGCGATCGTGATCGGCTTCGCGCAGGCGTGCGCGCTGGTGCCGGGCGTCAGCCGCTCCGGCGCCACGCTGACGGCCGGCCTGTTCCTCGGCTTCGACCGGACCTCCGCCGCCCGCTACTCGTTCCTGCTGTCCGTGCCGGCCGTCGTCCTGAGCGGCCTGTTCGAGCTGCGCAAGATCGGCGAGGAGGACGGCGCGGGGTTCGTCCCGACCGCGATCGCCACCGTGCTGGCCTTCGCCGTGGGCTACGCGACGATCGCGTTCCTGCTGCGCTGGCTGACCTCGCACTCGACCGCGATCTTCGTCGCTTACCGCGTCGCGCTGGGGGCGCTGGTCATCGCGCTCACGGCGGCGGGCGCGATCTCGTAGCCTCTCGGCCATGAGCGTGACGGAGCGCGAGCGCCTCGCGCCCTCGACCTTCCGCCTGCCGGTGGAGAAGATCCGCGCCGGCTACTACTCCGACGCGTACTTCAACCACACGAAGGCGCTGCTGGAGGCCGACGACCACCATCCGCACGTGGTGATGCAGGTCTTCCAGCGCGAGGAGGCGATCCTCGGCGGCGTCGACGAGGCGATCGCCGTGCTCAAGCAGGGCGCCGGCCGGCGCGGCCCCGACGGGCGCTGGATCTCCGGGTTCAAGGACCTCGAGGTGCGGGCGCTGCACGAGGGCGACGCCGTGTCCCCGTGGGAGACGGTGATGACGATCGAGGGCGACTACTCGCTGTTCGCCCATCTCGAGACGGTCTACCTCGGCTGCATGGCCCGGCGCACGCTCGTGATGCGCAACGTGCGCCGCGTGGTGGAGGCCGCCCGCGGCAAGCCGATCCTGTTCTTCCCGGCCCGCCACGACCACTGGCTCGTGCAGACCGGCGACGGCTGGGCCGCGCACGTGGCCGGCGCGATCGGCGTCTCCACGGACGCCCAGGCGTCCTGGTGGGGCGGCCGCGGCGTCGGCACGGTGCCGCACGGCCTGATCGCCGCCTACAGCGGCGACACCGTGACGGCCGCGCGCAAGTTCGCCGACCGCTTCGCGCACGAGATGAACGTCACGGTGCTCGTCGACTTCCGCAACGACTCCGTGACGACGGCGCTCGAGGTCGCCGCAGCGCTCGGCCCAGACCTGTGGGGCGTGCGGCTGGACACCTCCGACAAGCTCGCCGACCTGGCGCTGCAGCGGCTGCACGGCGACGGGGCGCCGAAGGGCGTCGCGCCCGAGCTGGTGACCCTGACGCGCGAGCAGCTCGACGCGCACGGCTTCCCCGACGTCAGGATCGTGGTCTCGGGCGGCTTCACCGTGGACCGGATCACGGCGTTCGAGGAGGCCGGCGTCCCGGTCGACGCCTACGGCGTCGGCTCGAGCCTGCTGCGCGGCTCCAACGACTTCACCGCCGACGTGGTGATGGTCGACGGGCAGCCCGGCGGCAAGGTCGGGCGCGAGCTGCGCCCGAACGAGCGCCTCAGCGCCGTCCGCTAGAGATCAGCGGCACGAAGCGCACGCGCTCCAGGCGCGTGGTGCGCAGCTCGCCGTGGTCCTCGCGCATCAGCGCGAGGTACTGGTCGCCGTGCTCCTCGACCGGCGCCACCAGCCGCCCGCCCGGCGCGAGCTGGGCGATCAGCGCGGGCGGCACGCGCCGCTGCGCCGCCGCCGCGACGTTGATCGCGTCGTAGGGCGCGTGGGCGGGCAGCCCGCGCGAGCCGTCGCCGACCGCCAGCGTCACGGGCGCCCCGGCCGCCGCGAGCGCGCGGGCGGCGCGCTCGGAGAGCTCGGCGTGCAGCTCGATCGAGTAGACCTCGGCGGCCAGCCGGGCCAGCAGCGCGGCGTGGTAGCCGGAGCCCGTGCCGACGTCCAGCACGCGCTCGGAGCCGTCGAGCTCGAGCAGCTCGCACATCCGCGCGACGACCAGCGGCTGGGAGATCGTCTGGCCGCAGCCGATCGGGAGCGGCTCGTTCGCCCACGCGTCGCGGCGCAGCGCCTCGGGGACGAAGACGTCGCGCGGGACGTCGCGGACCGCGTTCAGGACGCGCTCGTCGAAGACCCTGCCGCGCAGCTGATCCAAGAGCCGATCGGGCCCGGAGCGCATGCCATCACGCCATCACGGCGCCGGCCGCGCGCAGCTCGTCGAGCGCGCGGTCGGAGTCGCCGGGCTCCACGTCGACGCCGCGCACCGCGGTCGTGTCGACGGTCACGGCGAACCCGTGCTGGAGCGCCTCGAGCGCGGTGTTCTTGACGCAGTAGTCCGTCGCGAGACCGACCACCGTGACCTGGTCGATCCGGCGCTCGCGCAGCAGCTCGGCCAGGTTCGTGCCGTCGAAGCCCGAGTAGCCGTCCGTGCCCGGATCCTGGCCCTTGTCGACGATCACGTCGACCGCAGCGGCATCGAGCTCGGGGTGCAGCCGGGCCCCTTCTGAGTCCTGCACGCAGTGCACGGGCCAGATGCCGCCCTGTGCGGTGAAGGAGCCGTGGTCGGCCGGGTGCCAATCGCGCGTGGCGACGACGAGGTCGTAGTCGCCCGAGCGCATCAGCTCGTTGATGCGCCCGGCGATCGCGTCGCCGCCGGACACCGACAGCGCGCCGTCCGGCGACGCGAAGTCGTTCTGGTAGTCGACGACGACGAGCGCGCGCCCCATGCCCGTATCTTCGCGTACGGCGCTCAGTAGCGCAGGATGGCCCCGATGCCGCCGAGCGGCCCGAGGTCGTCGTGGTGGCGGACGCCCAGGATCTCGGCCGACTGCTCGATCGCCTTCTCGATCGCCTTCTCGACGATGTCGGTCACCGGCGTCGCGGTGGCGCCGTCGGGCACCTCCTCCGGGGTCGCGTACAGCAGCCCGGTGCCCGGGTCGCAGACGCCGGCGGCCGTCAGCCCGCGTGCCACCAGCAGCACCTCGACGCGCGCCTCGTTGATCGCGGCGAGCACCTGCGAGAGCCCGGCCGCCCCGCGGTCGCCGCTGCCGACGCCCTGCGCGAGCCGGTCGAGCTGCTCGCGCTCGCGCCCGCGGGCGTGCTCGAGGATCTTCTCGCCCGCGATCGCGCGGACGGCGTCCAGGCCGGAGTTCTCCACGTCGCAGGAGATCCGCCCGGCGAGGCGCTCCTTCAGGTATGGGTGCAGCTTGGCCTCGAGGTCGCCGACGAGCTCGTCCGGCGCGCCGACCAGCAGCCGGTCGAAGCCGCGGCGCTTGGAGAGCGCGAACGTCACCTCGGCGGTGTGGGCGATGTGGTCCTCGACCTCCTTCTCGACGCTGCGCTGGTAGTTCGCCTGCGACCAGCCGCCCTTCTCGTGGCGGCGGTGCACGTCGTCGACGATGCGGTCGGTCTCCTCGAGCTCGTCGCCCGGGCCGGTGAACAGGCGCGCCACGCGCCGGTTGCACAGCAGCACGCACCAGCGCTCGGTCTGCCCGGCGTACACCAGCGGCTCGACGAAGGGGGAGTCGTCGAGCACCACGCGCGACTCCAGCGGCTCGCGCAGCGGCACGACCTCGAGCAGGTCCGCGGGCTGGCAGGCGAACACGGCCAGCGCGCGCGTGCCGTTGCCGGCGATGTCGCCGCTGAGGATCTCGCGCACGCGCTCGACGTCGGCCTTCAGCGCGGCGCGCTCGTCCTGCTCGAGGTCCCCGGCCTCCTCGATCCGCCGGGCCGCCTCGGTCAGCACCGACGTGATCTGCGACGAGCGCGCGCTGGGCGTCGCGAACTCGGACGGGTCGAGGTTCATGAAGACCGACAGGACGCGGCCGCGGTCCGGATGCACGTCGGCGAGCCGCCGGAGGCGGCCGCGCGTGAGCGTCTGAGGAGCCATGTCGATGGCCCTACCCCGGCCCGGAGGGCCCGGAACCCTGCGGTGTGACCACGCGAACACGCGGCTGGTGCGTGGATTCCGTGCCCACCCGCCCGCCTCCGGGCAGGATCCCCAGGCCCTCGGCGAGCACGAAGAACGCGCGCGCGAACGGCGAGCTCTGCGTGCGGTCGCGGACCGCGTCCCACTCGACCTGCTCGCGCAGCGCGCGGGCGATCTGGAGCAGGCTCTCGTAGCGCAGCGCGTGCTCGGAGAGCGCCATCAGCTTCGTCGTCAGCACGTCCTCGAGCGCCATCACGCGGATCTCCATCCCCAGGACGGCCATCGACTCCCCGCGCGCGATCACCTCGTCGGTCATCGGCAGCCCCTTGGGCCCGAAGATCAGGTCGACCAGCACGTCGCCGTCCCACGCCTTGACCAGCCACTCCTCGGGCGGGTCCTCGGGGCGCATGCCCGCGTCCACGAGCGCCTGCAGCGCGCGCTCGGCGTCCTCGGGCTTGATCATCAGGTCCAGGTCGTGCCGCGTCTCCGGGCCGCCGCGCGCCCAGCTCGCCAGGCTCCCGCCGAGCAGGAACGGGACGTCGGCGTCGCGCAGCGCGGCGGCCGCGCGCTTGAGCGCGTGCTCGATCGCCGCGAAGCCCTCGTCGTCTGCCGTCATGCCGAGGTGGGTACCCGGCGGAGCATGACCATCCACGCCACGGGCCGTCCGCCGGGCGAGCAGGAGGAGTGCCGGATCCGGATCGCCGCCGCCGGCGACGTCCACTACGGCGGCGAGCACGACCGCGACCGCGCCAAGGCGGCCTTCGCCGCGCTCGCCGGCCGCACCGACCTCGTCCTGCTGGCCGGCGACCTGACGACCCACGGCGAGCCCGAGCAGGCCGCGATCCTCGCGGAGGCGGCGGCCGAGGCGGGCGCCCCGGTGGTGACGGTGCTCGGCAACCACGACTGGCACTCCAACCGCGCGGACGAGGTCTCCGCGGTGCTCCAGGAGGCCGGGATCGTGGTGCTCGACCGCGCCCACCACGTCGTCGAGGCGTGCGGCGCGCAGGTCGGGATCGCGGGCGCGAAGGGGTTCGTCGGGGGCTTCGCCGGCTCCCACATCCCGGACTTCGGCGAGCCGCTGCTGCGCGAGGTCTACGCGCAGGGGATGGAGGAGGTCGCCGCGCTCGACGAGGCGCTGCGCGCGATCGCGATGTGCCCGTTCCGGATCGTGCTGCTGCACTACGCGCCCACGACGGAGACGCTCGAGGGCGAGCGCCGCGACATCTGGGCCTTCCTGGGCACGGATCGGCTGGCGGTGCCGATCTCCGAGCACGCCCCCGACCTCGTCCTGCACGGCCACGCGCACGCCGGGACGTTCTCCGGCCGTGTCGGCGAGGTCCCGGTCTACAACGTCTCCGTCCCCGTGATGGGCGAGGACTGGTGGGAGTTCGAGCTCAGCGGCGACCTGCGCGTGCCATCCGAAGTGCGCTGATCCGGTGTGACGGGCGGGGCGAGCGGGTACGTGTGTCCGCGCCCGTTCATTTGGACAAGGGGAGCTCGGTATGCGCGCAGGATTGGGGATCGGTGCAGTACTGACGGTGCTGCTCGTGCTCGTCGGGACGGCCGGCGCGCACCCCGAACGGCACGCGTTCTTCCCCGACGGCAGCACGGGCGCGGTCCCGGCCTACCGCGGCAAGGCCGCCCAGGTCCTGACGGTCTGCAAGGCCAACTCGAAGAAGCTGATCAAGCGCTCCTTCGCCGGCAAGAAGTTCTCCAAGAAGCGCAAGCTGCGGCTGCGGCAGCTGAAGAAGTGCCGCTTCCGGCACATCCAGTCCGCCGTCAACAGGGCCCGCAGCGGGGCGATCATCCGCATCATGCCCGGCACCTACAAGGAACAGCCGAGCCGCCGCAACCCCGAGCCCGACCCGCGCTGCGCGAACGACTACGACGACATCGGCGGCGACATCCTCGCCTCGGGCGGGTTCGGCCAGAAGGGCGCCCGCGTGGCCAACTTCGAGTACCAGCGCAAGTGCCCCAACGCGCAGAACCTGATCGCGATCATCGGCGACTCGGACGACCCCGACCGGGTCTGCGACGTCAAGTGCAACCTGCAGATCCAGGGCATGGGGCGGCGCCGCACCGACGTGAAGATCTCGGGCCAGCGCACCAAGCTCAACGTGATCCGCGCCGACCGCGCCGACGGCATCCACCTGCGCAACTTCACCGTCGAGTTCTCGGACTTCAACAACATCTACATCCTCGAGACCAACGGCTTCGCGATGCACCGCATCAAGTCGATGTACTCGCGCGAGTACGGCTTCCTGTCGTTCACCTCCGACCACGGGCTCTACGACCGCCTGGAGGCGCTCGGCTCGGGTGACTCGGGCATCTACCCCGGCTCCGGCCCCGAGGGCCACTGCCAGCGCTACGGGATCGAGATCCGCAACGTCAACTCCCACCACAACACGATCGGCTACTCCGGCACGGCCGGCAACGGCGTGTGGATGCACGACAGCAAGCTGCACCACAACGCGACGGGCATGACGACCGACTCGTTCGCGTCCGGGCACCCGGGCATGCCGCAGGACTGCGCGAAGTGGGAGAACAACCAGATCTACTCCAACAACGAGGACTACTTCAACGACGAGCGCGACGCCTACTGCAAGAACACGCCGATCCCCCAGCGCGACCCGAAGATCGTGTGCCCGACCTTCCAGGTGCCGGTCGGCACGGGCATCGGCATCTTCGGCGGCAACGGCGACATCGCCCGCAACAACTACATCTACGACAACTGGCGCGACGGCATCAAGCTGCTCTACGTGCCGGCGGCGTTCCGAGGGGAGCCCGACAAGGGCACCGACACGTCCTTCTACAACACGTTCACCGGCAACAAGCTGGGCGTGCGGCCGGACGGCACGCCGGACGCCAACGGCAACGACTTCTGGTGGGACGAGCAGGGCAAGGGCAACTGCTGGGGCGACAACTCGAGCCACTCCGGCCTGCTGCCGTCCAGCAACGTCCTGATCGGCCTGCCGGCCTGCCCCGGCACGGACCGGGAGCGGCCGGGCAACCAGGCGAAGCTGGCCAGCCAGGCGTCGTGCGCCACGTGGGATCCGATGGAGAACCCCGACCCGGCCGGCTGCGACTGGTTCACCCGTCCGCCCGAGCCGCCGAACGACTCCTCCGGCACCAACGGCGCGGCGCCCGGCGGCGGCCGCGGGGCAGAGCCCGGCTCCGGCGGGAGCTCGGGTCCGGCGCTCCCGAGCCTGCCGTGAGCAGGACGCTCTGCAGCGTCGCGCTGGCCGCCGCCGTCCTGCTCGCGGGCTGCGGCGGCTCCGGCACGGTGTCGGGCTCGGGCAGCGGGCCGCTGAAGTGGGCCGAGGAGCCGCTGCTGTTCACGCCGGAGACGCTGCCGGGCGACCGGATCCTCACGGGCTACCTGCGCAACGAGTCGGTGCGGCGCGTGCGCGTGAACCTTCCCGACGTGCGGGTGCTGGCCCGCGACGGCGACGTCGTGGCCGCCTCGCCGGTGTTCCTGAACACCTTCGGCAAGAGCCTCTGGTCGCCGGGTCGCGGGCCGGAGCAGATGCCCGACTCCGAGCTCGTGCGCACGGGCCGGATCGCGTTCCTCAAGCCGGGCGAGCAGATCCCCTTCACCGTGGCCTGGCACGCCAAGGACGGGGAGCCGAGTGGTGGTCGACTACGGGGCGGGCTCGCTGCGGGTGCCGGGGTAACCTGGAGGTATGGCTGACAACTCCTTCGACGCACGCTCAGAGCTCCAGGTCGGCGACCGCACGTTCGAGATCTACCGGCTCGACGCGCTGCAGTCGAAGTTCGACGTCGCCCGCCTGCCGTTCTCGCTGAAGGTCCTGCTCGAGAACCTGCTGCGCAACGAGGACGGCGTCGGCGTCCGCAAGGAGGACGTCGAGGCGCTCGCCTCGTGGGACCACAGCGCCGAGCCGTCGAAGGAGATCGCGTTCACGCCCGCCCGCGTGGTCCTGCAGGACTTCACGGGCGTCCCCTGCGTCGTCGACCTCGCCGCGATGCGCGACGCGATGGCCGACCTCGGCGGCGACCCGGCGAAGATCAACCCGCTCGTGCCGGTCGAGCTCGTCATCGACCACTCCGTGCAGGTCGACGTCTTCGGCACGCGCGACGCCTTCCGCATCAACGCCGAGAAGGAGTTCGAGCGCAACAAGGAGCGCTACGCGTTCCTGCGCTGGGGCCAGACCGCCTTCGAGGGCTTCAAGGCCGTCCCGCCGGACACGGGGATCGTCCACCAGGTCAACCTCGAGTACCTCTCGCGCGTCGTCTTCACGAGCGACGAGACGGCGCACGAGGGCCCGGTCCAGGCCTATCCCGACACGCTCGTCGGCACCGACTCGCACACGACGATGATCAACGGCCTCGGCGTGCTCGGCTGGGGCGTCGGCGGCATCGAGGCCGAGGCCGCGATGCTCGGCCAGCCGATGTCGATGCTGATCCCGCGCGTGGTCGGCTTCAAGCTGCACGGCGACCTGCCCGAGGGCGCCACCGCGACCGACCTCGTGCTCACCGTCACGCAGATGCTGCGCGAGCACGGCGTGGTCTCCAAGTTCGTCGAGTTCTACGGCCCCGGCGTGCCGAACCTCCCGCTGGCCGACCGCGCGACGATCGGCAACATGTCGCCGGAGTTCGGCTCGACCTGCGCGATCTTCCCGATCGACGCCGAGACGCTGCGCTACCTCGAGTTCTCCGGGCGCCCCAAGGAGCGCATCGAGCTCGTCGAGGCATACGCGCGCGAGCAGGGCCTCTGGCACGACGAGGACTCCGAGGAGCCGACCTACTCCGAGACGCTGGAGCTGGACCTCGGCGAGGTCGTGCCGTCGCTGGCCGGCCCGAAGCGCCCGCAGGACCGCGTCTCGCTGACGGAGTCCAAGGCATCGTTCCGGATGGCGCTGGAGGGCTTCCTGCCCGACGAGCAGGAGAACGGCGAGGACGAGTCCAGCCAGGAGTCGTTCCCCGCCTCGGACGCGCCCGCCACCAACGGCACGCACCACCACGATCCGAGCCACGCGCACGAGGAGCCGGGCGCGGGCACGGGGGGCGCGCAGGTCGCCGACCGCGTCGAGGCGCCCTCGCAGGTCACGCTCGCCGACGGCACGGAGACCGAGCTCGACCACGGCCACGTCGTGATCGCCGCGATCACCTCGTGCACGAACACCTCCAACCCGTCCGTGATGATCGGCGCCGGCCTGCTGGCCAAGAACGCCGTCGAGCGCGGCCTGACGGTCAAGCCGTGGGTCAAGACCTCGCTCGCCCCGGGCTCGAAGGTCGTCATGGAGTACTACGAGCGGGCGAACCTGATCGAGCCGCTGGAGGCGCTCGGGTTCCACCTCGTCGGCTACGGCTGCACGACCTGCATCGGCAACTCCGGCCCGCTGCCGGAGGAGATCTCAGAAGTCGTCGGGGCGGAGGACCTCGCCGTGGTCTCCGTGCTCTCCGGCAACCGCAACTTCGAGGGGCGCATCAACCCCGACGTGAAGATGAACTACCTCGCGTCGCCGCCGCTGTGCGTCGCCTACGCGCTCGCGGGCACGATGGACATCGACCTGCTCGACGAGCCGCTCGGCACCGACAAGGACGGCGAGGAGGTCTACCTCAAGGACATCTGGCCGAGCGCCGAGGAGGTCGCGCACACGGTCGAGGAGGCCGTGCTGAGCGACATGTTCACGAAGTCCTACGGCGAGGTGTTCGAGGGCGACGAGCGCTGGAACTCGCTCGAGGTCCCCGAGGGCGATCGCTACGCCTGGGCGGACGACTCGACCTACGTGCGCCAGCCGCCGTTCTTCGACGACCTGCAGCCCGAGCCGTCGGACATCGAGGACATCGAGGGCGCGCGCGTGCTCGCCGTGCTCGGCGACTCGGTGACGACCGACCACATCTCGCCCGCGGGCGCGATCAAGAAGGACTCGCCGGCGGCGAAGTACCTCAACGAGCACGACGTCGCCAACAAGGACTTCAACTCCTACGGCGCCCGCCGCGGCAACCACGAGGTGATGATGCGCGGCACGTTCGCCAACATCCGCCTGCGCAACGAGATCGCCGGCAAGGAGCTGATCGGCGGGCTCACGATCAAGTTCCCCGAGGGGGACGAGCTGCCGATCTACGACGCCGCGATGAAGTACGCCGAGGACGGCACGCCGCTGGTCGTGTTCGCCGGGTCGGAGTACGGCTCGGGCTCCTCGCGCGACTGGGCCGCCAAGGGCACCAGCCTGCTCGGCGTGCGCGCGGTGATCGCGCAGTCCTTCGAGCGCATCCACCGCTCCAACCTCGTCGGCATGGGCGTGCTCCCGCTGCAGTTCCCCGACGGGGAGTCGGCGGAGTCGCTCGGCCTCACGGGCGAGGAGGAGGTCTCGATCACGGGCCTCGACGGCGGCGACGCGAGCGAGGTCTCCGTCAAGGCGGGCGATAAGGAGTTCACCGCCAAGGTGCGCATCGACACGCCCAAGGAGCGCGACTACTACAAGCACGGCGGGATCCTGCAGTTCGTGCTGCGGCAGCTCATGTCCGGCGACTGACGCCGCGTCGCTAACCTCACCGGTCGCCAATGGCCGTCCCCGAGTCCCTCCTGAAGCTGCTCACCGCCGCCGGCCCCTCGGGGTACGAGCAGGCGCCCGCCGCCGTCTTCCGCGAGGCCGCAGGCGCCTTCGCCGAGGTCACCCGCGACTCCGTCGGCTCGACCGTCGCCAAGGTGCCCGGCACCGCTGACGGCCGCTCCCTGGCGATCGTCGGCCACATCGACGAGATCGGGCTGATCGTCCACCACATCGACGACGACGGCTTCCTCTGGTTCACCGGCGTCGGCGGCTGGGACCCCGTGATCCTCGTCGGCCAGCGGGTCGAGATCGCCACGCGCGACGGGGCGGTGACCGGCGTGGTCGGCAAGAAGCCGATCCACCTGCTCAAGACGGAGGAGGACCGGCGCAAGGCGCCCGAGCTCAAGGGCCTGCACATCGACATCGGCGCCAAGGACGGCGACGACGCGCGCTCGCGCGTGCGCGTCGGCGACGTGGCGGTGATCGCCGGCGAGCCCGTCGAGCTGCCCAACGGGCGGCTCGTCTCGCGCTCGCTCGACAACCGGCTCGGCTGCTTCGTGGCGCTCGAGACCGCGCGGCTCGTGGCCGAGGCCGGCGGCGCCCCCGGCGACGTGTACGGCACGGCCGTCGCCCAGGAGGAGATCACCTTCGCGGGCGCGCGCACGACGGCGTTCTCGCTGCGGCCCGACGTCGCGATCGCGGTCGACGTGACCTTCGCGACCGACGCTCCCGGCCTCGACGAGAAGGAGCTCGGCCGCCATCGCTTCGGCACGGGCCCGGTGATCGGCCGCGGCTCGACGCTCGACCCCGTCGTCTTCGAACTGCTCTACGAGACGGCCGAGAAGGAGGGCATCCCGTTCACGGTGGCCGCGAGCGCGCGGGCGACCGGGACCGACGCCGACGCCGTCCACGTCGCCGCCGCCGGGATCCCGACGGGCGTCGTCTCGATCCCGCTGCGCTACATGCACTCGCCGGTCGAGATGGTCGAGCTCGAGGACGTCCACAACACCGCGCGGCTGCTCGCGGCGTTCGCCCAGGCTCTGAAGCCCGACACGGACTTCTCCCGCTGAGCCGCCCGCTCCTGCTGCTGTTCGACATCGACGGCACGCTGCTCCAGCGCGCATCGATCGAGCACGCGCGGGCGATCGTCGAGGCGGCCCAGCAGGTTCACGGGGTCGCCGACCTGCACGCCCACAAGGTCGAGGCCGCGGGCCGGACCGACCTGGCGATCGCGCGCTCGCTGCTGCTCGCCGCCGGCGTCGAGGCCGAGGAGATCGACGCGCGCGCAGCCGAGGTCGCCTCGCGCGCCGTCGAGGCCTACGCGGACCTCTGCCCGGCGGACCTCTCGCCGCGGCTGGCGCCCGGGATCGTCGAGCTGCTCGAGGCGCTCGCCGGGCGGCCGTCCGAGTTCTCGCTCTCGCTGGTCACCGGCAACCTCGAGCCGGTCGCGCGCCTGAAGCTCGAGCGCGCCGGCATCGGCCACCACTTCCCCGGCGGGCAGGGCGGCTTCGGCTCAGACCACCCGAAGCGCTCGGAGCTCCCGCCGATCGCCCGCGCCCGCAAGTCCGACCCGGCCTGGCCCCGCGAGCGCACGGTCGTCATCGGCGACACGCCGCGCGACATCGCCTGCGCCCGCGCCGACGGCGTCCTCGTGGCGGCCGTCGCCACCGGCCCGTTCGCGGTCGAGGCGCTCGCCGAGGCCGACGCGGTCGCCGACGACGCCCGCTCGCTGCTGCCCGTCCTCGAGGACTGGCTCTAGCCGCGGCGTATGCTCCAGCTCGTGGTGGGCCCCTGCGAGCACGTCGAGGTGATCAGGGACGACTGGCCGCCGGTCGCCGACGCCGTGTGCGAGGAGTGCGTGCGCGCGGGCCGCGAGGACTGGGTCAGCCTGCGGCGCTGCCTGTCCTGCGGGCAGATCGGCTGCTGCGACTCGAGCCCCGGCCTGCACGCGACGGCGCATCACCGCCGGACCGGCCACCCGATGGTCCGCGCCACCCACCAGGACTGGGTCTGGTGCTACGTCGACGAGATCACGGTGCGCCGCACGGACGCCGGCTGGGTGCAGATCGACCTCTTCTACGAGGCCGGCCTCGAGTACATGCGCGAGCACGTCAGCGCCGGCGGCGACCCGAACGTGGCCGAGGACCACGTCTTCGGCAGAGGCTTCCCGCTCGGCGCCTGGGTGGCCGAGATGCGCCGCAGGAACGCGGCCGGCGAGCTCTCCGCGGACCAGTCCGCGCAGATCGAGAGCCTCGCCGGCTGGCGCTGGGACGCCTGAGCGCTACGACGCCGGGATCGCCTCGAACGACTGCGAGCCCGAGCAGTTCACGAACCAGATCTGGTTCGCGAAGATGTCGTACTTCGAGTCGAAGAAGGACATCCCGAGCTTGCCGGTGACCTTGCCGGCGGTCTGGGAGGACTCCTTGAGCGTGTAGGTGATGCCGCGCGAGCCGCTGCCGACGAGCCGGTTGGTGGCGATGCCCGACTGCTGGACGCTGCCGTCGCTGCCGACCGTCCACGGGCCCGCGACGACGAACGGCTCGTAGGAGAGCGCGTTGCCGTAGTGCCCGGCGCCGTTCTCGAAGCAGTAGACCGGCACGAGCGGGGTCTTGGTGATCTGCAGCTGGCCGCCGGCGAGGGTGAGCTCGAGGTCGTCGTAGGCGCCCTCGGTGCCCATGCGGCCGACCCACTTGTTCGAGCTCGCCGGGGGCGTCGTGCCGCCGCCGCCCGGGGCGGGGGTGGAGCCGCCGCCGGAGGGCGCCGGCGTCTGGCCGCCGTTGCCGCCGGGGGCCGGGGCGGGGCCGCCGCCGGGGGCGAAGCGGAGCGTGAGGGTCCGGCTGGCCTTCGTCCTGGCGCCGCCAGAGCGGCGGAGGGTGAGCTTGACCGTGGCGCGGCCGCCCGCGGCGCGCAGCGCCGCGAGGCCCTTCGCGCTGAAGCGCAGCTTGACGTCGGTGACCGAGCGCTTCGGCAGCTTCACCGCGCGGGTCGCCGCGGTGCGGGCGCCGGCGAGGACCTTCGCGCTGCCGCGCAGGACGTAGCCGTTGGGGTTGGCGACCTCGATCGTGGCGGCCGAGCCCGAGACGGACGTGGGCTTCGGGCTGATCTTCACGGGCGCCGCCTGGGCGGCGGTCGCGGGCACGGCGAGGAAGGCGAGGGTGGTGAGCAGGGCGAGGCGACGTTCCATGTCAGTGAGGCTCCGGGGAGGCGAGACGGCGATGCGGCGAACTCTGTCCTGGCGGCGGGGCCGCCGCACTGCGGCTAGCCGGGAGGCGGCGCTCGCGCTACCCGGGATCTACTGCCTTCGGGTAGCCCCACTTTGCGGCATGACGCACTTGCGTCCGTCACCCGCCGGGCCGCAAGCCCGCGGGCACGCCGCCGCCGAGGCCGGCGGCGAAGGCCTCGAGCTCGGCGTGCGGGACCACCGGGACGCCGAGTCGCGCCGCGGCGTCGTGGACGGTCGCGGCGCCGTAGGCCGCGACGCTGTCGGGGACCGCGAGCGCCTCCACGCGCGCGTGCTCGGCGCGGAAGCCGTCGTCGTGGACGACGATCCGCCCCCACGCGGAGACGACGCCCTCGCACCAGTAGGCCTCGCCGAACCAGGAGCGCGGGCCGGGCACGTGGTAGGCGTAGATCCCGCACTGGCAGCGCTCGTGCGGCGAGTCGTGCGGCTCGTCGAGCCAGCCGACGCCGCGCTGGAGCCGGCGGTTGGCGTCGTAGCACTCCGCGTGCATGACCCGCCCGGTCCAGCGGCAGGGGATGAACGGAGACATCAGGCGCTCGCCGGCCAGGCGCCAGGAGCGGAACGCCACGACCGCGCGGGCGAGGTCGGGCGCCGTGCTCACGGAGTGGCGGCCGGCTCCGCGGGAGCGGCCGGCGCCTCGACGCGCCGCCGCGGCTCCTCCGGCGGCGCCGGGTCCGGCACCACGGCGGGCGCCTCGACCGGCTCCACCACGATCGTGCGCGACGGCTGCGAGAGGCTCACCCGACGAAGGGTACGCGCCGAACCGGGAGTTGTTCAGCCTCAGACTGAACAACTCCCGGTTCGATGGCGCGAGGGCTACCTCGGGGTGACGACCGCCGCGGAGCCGCCGCCGCGACGCTGCGGCTCGGCGGCGGCGATGAACCGCTTGCCGCGGAACTCGATCGCCGTGGCGGCGCCGATCTCGCCCGGTGTGGCGGGAGGCGCGAACTTGTGACCGCGGGCGGCCGCGAGCGAGCGGCCCTCCGTCGAGTCGATGAACGCCTGCTCGGCCTGGGTCGTCGCCGTGTTGCGCTCGACGGCGCGCGGCAGGGCGATCGCGTTGGGCAGCGGCTCGCGCAGGTCGATCCGGTTGACCAGCGTCTGCAGGACCGTGCCCGGGATCGTCGAGCCGCCGGGCGAGCCCAGCGCCAGGTACGGCTTGCCGGACTTCTCGATGATCGTCGGCGCCATCGAGCTGCGCGGGCGCTTGGAGCGGTCCGCGCGGTTCGGGTGCGTCGTCGAGTCGAAGTTGAAGTCCGTCAGCTCGTTGTTGAGCAGGAACCCGTAGCCCGGCACGACGATGCCGTTGCCGCCCGTGGACTCGATCGTGAACGTGTAGGACACGACGTTGCCCTTCGCGTCGGCGACCGTGAGGTGCGTGGTGGACTGGCGCGGGTGCGAGATCGTCGCGCTGTTCGCCGCCGGTCGCGATCCGCCGCCCTGGTTGTCGTACGGGTCGCCGGGGGTGACCGTGGTGCTCGCCGCGCGCTTCTCGGTGATCAGCGCGCGCCGCTCGTCGGCGAACGAGGTCGACAGCAGGCCCTCGACGGGGACGTCGAAGAACGCCGGGTCGGCGAGGAAGGCGTTGCGGTCGGCGAACGTGTAGCGCGAAGCCTCCAGGTAGCGGTGCAGGATCTGCTCGCGCGAGCTGCCCGCGGGGTTGTAGCCGCCGAGGATGTTGAGCACCTCGCCCACGGTCGTGCCGCCGCTGGACGGCGGCCCCATGCCGTAGACGGTGAGGCCGCGGTACGTGCTCTCCGTCGCCGGGCGCTCCGGGGCCGTGTAGCGCCGGAGGTCGTCCGTGGTCATCAGGCCGGCCCGCCAGGTGTGGTCGGCGTCAGCGGCGATCGGCGGCTGCGTCGCGGCCCGGGCCATCGCCTCGGCCACCGCGCCGCGGTAGAAGCCCTTGCGCACGCCCTGTCGGCCCAGGAGCCGGTAGGTCTTGGCCATGTCCGGGTTGGTGATGCGCGTCCCGACGTCCTTGGAGGTGCGGTCGGGGTCGAGGTAGATCGCGGCCGTCGACGGGATGTCGTCGAAGTAGGTCTTCACCGCTTCGACGGAGTCGAAGAACGTCTTGTCGACCGTGAAGCCGTTCGTCGCGACGCGGACGCCAGGCTGAAGCGCGCGCTTGAGCGAGAACGTGCCGTACTTCTTGAGCGCCCGCGCCCAGGTCAGCGGGGTGCCCGGCACGCCGGCCGAGAGGCCGCTGAAGCGGGCCGGGTCGAACGCCAGCGGCTTGCCGTTCTCCCAGAACGAGTCCGGCTTCATCTCGCGCGGGGCCTTCTCGCGCCCGTCGAGCGTGGTCACCTTGCCCTTGGCGGTGCGGATCACCATGAAGCCGCCGCCTCCGATGCCGCACGAGAACGGTTCGGTGACGCCCAGCACCGCAGCCGCGGCGACCGCGGCGTCGACCGCGTTGCCGCCGGCCTTCAGCGTGTCGATCGCCGCCTGGGTGCCGAGCGCGTCGACGGTGGCCGCCGCGCCGCCGGTCCCGCGCGCGGTCGGCTGCTTCGCCGGTTCCTGGGCTCCGGCGCCTTGCGCGCCGACCAGGACGGCGAGGATCCCGGCGCTCGCGAGCGCCAGGCGGAATGGGTTACGTCTCATCGGGCCTCCCCCGCGTACGACTGATGGCAGGGAACTACCCCGCTTCTCAGCGCGGCACGCGCAGCAGCGCGGCCCGGACGGGCTGGCCCCTGTCCTGGCGCAGACGCGTCACGTAGGCCGAGCCGGCCGAGAGCGCGGTGCTCCAGAGCGTGACCTGCACGCCGGGCTTGGGCCGCGGCGGCAGCTTGCGCGGCCAGCCGTGGGCGTCGTGCTGCGGTCCGGGCTCGTGGCCCTCGTCGCGGCGGCCCGTCGGGACGGTGCCGTAGAGCGAGCGGTCGCGGCGGACCGGCCGGGCCCGCAGGAAGCCGATCCGCAGCTGCTGGCGCTGGAAGGTGGACTGCACGTAGAGCAGCCGGCGGCCGTCGCTGGAGGGGTTGAGCAGCAGCGCGCGCGGCGCCGAGCGCAGCGTGCTGCGGCGCCCGCTCGCCAGCTGCACCTGGACGATGCGCCCGCGCGCGGCGCCGGCGACGTGGAACAGCAGCCGGTCGCCGGTCAGCGCGGGGCGGCCGAGCGTGGTGCCCGCCGCGGCGCGCGCGACGACCCGTGGCGCTGGCGCGGCGGGCGGGAGCGCGGTTGCGAACAGTGCGTCGCGCCCCTGGTCCTGGCCGCGCCAGGCGACCCAGCCGCCGGAGACCGCGACCGAGTCGGCGGCGGCCGGCAGCGTGAACACGTAGGCCGGGTCGGCCTGCGAGCGGACCTCGACCGTGCCCGTGCCGATCCACGCGAGCTTGCCGCCGCCGACCGCGGGGTGCGGGCCGGGGGCGGGCTGGCGGGCTCCCGGCCGCGCCAGCACGCCGGCGCCGCCCGGCTCCTGGAACGCGACCAGGAGGCCGTCGGCGCTCGGATCGGTGGCGGGAACGGCGAACACGGAGGCGGCCTGCGCCGGGGCGGCCCACAGCGCGGCCGCGCACGCGGCCAGCGCGGCCGCGTCGGCGGCGCGCAGCGCGCGCAGGATCGACGGCCGCTCGGCCATCGCGGCGTGCGCGGCGGCGCCGCGCTCGGTTCCCGCGAGCGGCGCGAGGACGACGACCGGCAGCGTGCGGCCGATCCCGAAGCCGAGCCCGACGAGCAGCCCGAGCCCCGGGTCGCCGAGCGCGACGCTCACGCCCGCCAGCGCCCAGACGGCGAAGGAGAGGATGAAGGTGGTGAAGCCGAGCCCGAGCAGGATCCCGTAGAGCCCCGCCGCGAGCGGGAGCGGCAGCACGCGCCGCCAGGACTCCGGGACCTGCCGGCGCACCTGCGGGACGATCCGCGCGCCGCGCGCCTCACCCGCCGCCGCGGCCAGCGCGACCGCCGCGGCCACGGCGATCGCCGCCGCCCCGCCCGCGCCGAGCGACCGCCCGAGCAGCGCGAGGCCGCCGAAGGTGGCGATGCCACCCGCCAGCGCGCCCGCGGCGAAGGTGACGCAGGCGACCAGCGTGGTGCGCAGCCGTCCGGCGTAGCCGTGCGGGGCGAGCGTGTCGACCATCGAGAAGCCGCACGGCGACCACGCGCCGGTCACGCCGGCGATCAGCCCCGCGGCGAGCAGGACGGCCTCGAGCATCAGCACGGCACCTTCGTCTGGAAGTACATGACGCAGAACACCTTCCGGCCGGCGTAGCAGTAGCCCGTGAGCGCGCCGTCGCCGTTGATGCGCCGGCTCGAGTAGGCGCAGCAGTCGACGAGCTTGCGCACCTTGCCGCCGCAGCAGCGGTACCAGGCCCCGTCGACGTGCGTGCGGCCGAGGTCGTACTTGCGGCCGGTGACCGTGCAGACGGGCGTGCGCGTCGCGCGCGGGAGCGGCCGGCCGTCCGGATCGGTGAGCCGGTTCCCGTCGTCGTCGACCGGGACGCCCTCGCGGTCCACGACGCGGCCGAGGTCGTCGACGCGCTTGCCGTCCTTCGCGCGCAGCGGGTAGCCGCGCGAGTCGATCCGGGGGATGCCCGTCGGGTGCGGGCAGGAGTCGGTCGTGTAGATGTGCCCGCAGAAGTGGTAGGCCTCGGCCTCGCCGGGCTTGATCAGCGAGCCGGCGGTCTTGGCCCCCGCCAGCGCCATCACGCCGCCGCCGACGCGCGACAGGAACCCCCGCCGCGACGTGCTGCCGGCCACCTTGTCGCTGAGGCGCTCGGTCGACCTAGGCATTGATCGCCCCGCGCCGCCGCTCGGCCGCGGCGAGCACGCTCTCGAGCTGCGCGCCGGAGTTGAAGGTCCCCTTGGCGAGCACGGTGCCGTCGGCGCCGAGCGCGACCGCGAACGGGCTGCCGGGCACGTCGGCCAGCGCCCACGCGTCGGCGTCCTCGTACTCGTCGAAGCGGCGCAGCACCACGCGCGGGTCGCGCCCGAACGCGTCGATCGCCGGCGCGAGCGCGTGGCAGATGTGGCAGCCCTCGGAGGTGAAGACCGCCAGGCCGAAGTCTTCCTCGCCGATGCCGTCGAAGTGCCGGGCCAGCGCGGTGCGCCCCCCGATCTCCGGGCCCTCCTCGGCGATCTCGAGCGCGCCCTGCGGACCGATCGCCTGCCGCAGCTCGCCGATCTCGCGCGCCAGCGCGAGCAGGCCGAGCGCGAGCAGGGCAAGGCCGGCCAGCGCGAGGCCGAGGCCGAGCCCCAGCCACTCCTCGGTGGTCAGCTCGCGGCGGTCGAGCAGCGGCAGCACCGCGGCGGCCACCGCGAGCAGCCCGGCGCGGCCGACCGACGCCCGCCCGACGCGGCCCTTGGTCCCGAAGCACGCGCACGGCGCGCCGGCGCGGCCCTGCGCCAGGACGAGCCCCTGCGCGACGCAGAAGACGGAGAACAGGACGGCGGTCGCCCAGGCGGCGCCCTCGGCGCCCGTGAGCAGGCAGACGGCGAGGCCGGCCTCGAGCGCGCCCAGCGCGGCCCAGGCCACGCTGGCCTGCGGCTCGCCGCGGATCCCGTAGGTGGCGAGCGCGGCGCGCCCGGCGGGGCCGGACGCCAGCTTCATCCCGGCCGAGACCAGCAGGACGAGGGCGAGGGCGAGGGAGAGCGCGACCGCGAGCACCGGAGCGCGCGAACCTAGCGCATGAACCTGAAGGATCGCGTCAGCTCAGCGACCAGTAGCCGTCGACGCCGACCGGCTCGAAGCGCGCGCCGCGGGCGAGCTCGCCGCGCACGTCCGCGGGCTCGCGGTCGATCACGGCGGCGACCTCGGCGGTGGCCAGCGGCACGCCGGCCCATTCGAGCACCTCGAGCGGCGTCTCGGGGTCGGGCCGCCGCGTCAGCTCGGGCGCCAGGTTGGCGATCGCCGCCTCGTAGGCCTCGACGGGGCGGAAGCCGGGCAGGTCCACGCGCCGCGCCGTCGGCCAGTCGGGCGGCGGGTCCGTGTTTCGCAGCAGCTCGTAAGAGGGGCAGGTGTAGCGGCGCTCCTCGTCCGGCCCGCCGAGCTTGTAGTCCTGCGCGCGCGAGGCCGGCGACGGCGAGCGCGCCGCGCGCATGTCGGCCTGCAGCGCCTCCTCGACCTCGGGGGCGGCGGCCCACTGGGCGAGCTCGGCGACCGGCAGGCCGGACTGCCCGGCGGCCAGCTCGAGCGTGTCGGAGTCGTCGAGCAGCTCGCCGGCGAAGTTGAGCACGCGCAGGCGACGCAGCATCGCGGCCTCCCGGTCTGGCCAGCGCAGCCGCACGGCCACCACGGCGCGGCAGGCGTGCACCGACGGCGCGACGCGGACCCGCTCGCTCCAGTCGATCGGCATGCCGTATCTCACGGCCAGCCGCCGGTAGGCGCCCGAGAGCTTCTCCGGCGTGGAGTCCTCCGGCGTCTCCTCCGAGAGCACGACCATGTGCAGCTCCCAGTCGATCTGCTCCCCGTAGAGCCACAGCAGCCGCAGCCGCTGGCGCTCGGCGGAGAACGCCCACGGGCAGCTCGGGTCCGTGAAGTGCCGGATCAGGACGGTGGGGGTGGAGGGCGGGACCCCGGTCCCGGCGCGGCCGGGCGCGGCGCTCACGCCCGCGTCAGGCGCTTGTAGGAGATCCGGTGCGGGCGGTCGGCCTCGGCGCCGAGCTTCTCGCGCCGGTGCTCCTCGTAGGCCTCGAAGTTGCCCTCGAACCACGTCACCTGGGAGTCGCCCTCGAAGGCGAGCACGTGGGTGGCGACGCGATCCAGGAACCAGCGATCGTGGGAGATGATCACCGCGCAGCCGGGGAACGCGAGCAGCGCCTCCTCGAGCGCGCGCAGCGTGTCGACGTCGAGGTCGTTGGTCGGCTCGTCGAGCAGCAGCACGTTGCCGCCGCGGCGCAGCAGCTTGGCGAGGTGCACGCGGTTGCGCTCGCCGCCCGAGAGCACGCCGACCTTGCGCTGCTGGTCGGTGCCCTTGAAGTTGAAGCCGGCCACGTACGCGCGCGAGTTGACCTCGCGGTCGCCGACCTTGATGTGCTCGTAGCCGTCCGAGATCTCCTCCCAGACGGTCTTGTCCGGGTCCAGGGCGTCGCGGCTCTGGTCCACGTAGGCGAGGTCGACCGTGTCGCCGACCGCGAGCGCGCCCGCGTCGGGCTTCTCGTCGCCGACGATCATCCGGAACAGCGTCGTCTTGCCGGCGCCGTTGGCGCCGATCACTCCGACGATGCCCGCGGGCGGGAGCGTGAAGGAGAGGTCCTCGATCAGCAGCCGCTCGCCGAAGCCCTTGCGCAGCGCCTCGGACTCGATGACCTTGTCGCCGAGCCGCTGGCCGGCCGGGATGTGGATCTGGACCTGGTCGAGCTTGACGTTGCGGTCCTCGGCCAGCAGGCGCTCGTAGTTGTTCAGGCGCGCCTTGGCCTTCTTGCGGCGTCCCTTGGGGTTCTCGCGCACCCACGCGAGCTCCTGCTCGATCGTCTTCTTGCGCGCGGAGTCCTTGCGCTCCTCCTGCGCGAGGCGCATCTGCTTCTGCTCGAGCCAGCTCGAGTAGTTGCCCTTGAACGGCAGGCCGTGGCCGCGGTCGAGCTCGAGGATCCAGCCCGCGACGTTGTCGAGGAAGTAGCGATCGTGGGTGACGGCCACGACGGTGCCCTTGTACTCCTCGAGGTGGCGCTCGAGCCAGCCGACCGACTCGGCGTCGAGATGGTTGGTGGGCTCGTCGAGCAGCAGCAGGTCGGGCGCGCTCAGCAGCAGCCGGCAGAGCGCGACGCGGCGGCGCTCGCCGCCGGAGAGCTTGGTGACGTCCGCGTCGGAGGGCGGGAGCCGGAGGGCGTCCATCGCCGTGTCGAGCTGGGTGTCGAGGTTCCAGGCGTCGGCGGCGTCGATCCGCTCCTGCAGGCGCCCGAACTCGTCGGCGGTCTCGTCGGAGTAGTTGGCGGCGAGCTCGTTGAAGCGGTCGAGCAGCGCGCGCGTCTCGGCGACGCCCTCCTCGACGTTGCCGCGCACGTCCTTGGACTCGTCGAGCTGCGGCTCCTGCTCGAGCAGGCCGACCGTGGCGCCGGGCGCGAGCTGCGCGTCGCCGCGGTACTCGGTGTCCTGCCCGGCCATGATCCGCAGCAGGGTGGACTTGCCCGAGCCGTTGAGGCCCAGCACGCCGATCTTGGCGCCGGGCATGAAGCTGAGCGAGATGTCCTTGAGCACCTGCTTGTCAGGCGGGTGCGTCCTGCTCAGCTTGTACATGGTGAAGACGTATTGGCTCGACATCGATCCATGAGCATAGATGCGCCCCTGCGGCGAGCCCGCTCGCGTCCGATTTGGACGTGTGGCCAGTTCGGATGTCCGCAAAATGGTCGATAACTCTCGTATGCGGCCCCTGATCGGCGTCACGACCTCGGAGCTGCGCCCCAGCGGCGCGGGGACGCTGCGCCGCCAGGGCGAGCCCGCGCACCCCGAGATGGCGCTCGGCATGACCTACCTGCAGGCGATCGAGCGCGCCGGAGCGGTGCCGGTCGTCCTGCCGCCGTGCGTGTCGGACCTCGAGGCGCTGATCTCGCGGCTCGACGGGGTCTGCCTGTCGGGCGGCCCCGACCTCGACCCCGAGGCCTACGGGTCGCGCGAGCGGCACGCCGAGCTCGGGCCCACCGAGCCGTCGCTGGACGCCTTCGAGCTCGCGCTCGCGCGCGCGGCGCTGGAGCGCGGGATGCCGCTGCTGGGGATCTGCCGCGGCGCCCAGGCGCTCAACGTCGCCTGCGGCGGGACGCTGCACCAGCACCTGCCCGGCCACCGCCAGAGCGATCCCGGCTGCACCACCAGCCACGAGGTCGAGGTGCTCCCCGCCACACGGCTCGCCGGGCTGATCGGCGCGGGGGCGTACGCCGTCAACTCCTTCCACCACCAGGCGGTCGACCGCCTCGGCGACGGCCTGCGCGTGGCCGCTCTCGCCCCCGACGGCACCGTGGAGGCGATCGAGGGCCCCGGCTTCGCGCTCGGCGTGCAGTGGCACGCGGAGACGCTCGCCGACGGCCGGCTGTTCGAGGCGCTCGTCGGCGCCTCCGCGCCCGCCCTGCGCATCGCCGCATAAGGGGCCTGTCCCCTTATGTTCGGCTAACCCCCCGGATTCGAACCACGCCGTGCGCGATCCTGGTGGGTCGTGGAAGCGAACGCGATATCGCTGCGCGGGGTCGTCAAGCGGTTCGGGGCGATCACCGCGGTCAACGGGCTCGACCTCGACGTGCCCGAGGGCACCTGCGTCGGCCTGCTCGGGCCCAACGGCGCGGGCAAGTCGACGACGATGAAGCTGCTGACCGCCCAGGCGATCGCCGACGAGGGCTCGATCGACGTGCTCGGCTACACGCTGCCCGGCGACTCGAAGGCGGCGCGGGCGGAGATGGGCGTCGTGCCGCAGCTCGACAACCTCGACACCACGCTCACCGTCGAGCAGAACCTGCGCGTCTTCACGTACCTCTACCGCGTGCCGCGCGCGCAGCGCCGCGAGGCGATCGAGCGCGCGCTCGAGATGGCCAACCTGTCCGACCGCCGCGACACCCGCGCGGACAAGCTCTCGGGCGGCATGCGCCGGCGGCTGCTGATCTCCCGCGCGCTGGTGCACCGGCCCAGGCTGGTGCTGCTCGACGAGCCGACCGTCGGCCTCGACCCGCAGGTCCGCCAGGAGCTGTGGGCGCTGATCGACGCGCTGCGCAGCGAGGGCACCTCGATCCTGATGTCGACGCACTACATCGAGGAGGCCGAGCGGCTCGCCGACACCGTGACGATCATGTCGCACGGCGAGGCCGTCGCCATGGGGCGGCCGTCCGAGCTGATCGAGCAGCACGCCGGGCGCGAGGCCGTCGAGGTCTACGGGCCGCCGGCCAAGCTGCGCGAGGTCGAGACCGTCGCGCGCGCGGGCGGGATGAGCACCCGCCGCACGGGCACCTCGGTGGCGATCCTGCGCCTCGACGACGCGACCAACGGCGGCGCCCCGGACGGCGAGCGCCGGCCCGCGAACCTCGAGGACGTCTTCGTCCTGCTGACCGGCGAGGAGATCTCCTGATGGCGACGGTCACCGAGTCGCTGCGCGGCCGCCGCCGGCTCGGCCGGCTCGAGCGCCCGGCGCTCGCGGGCGTGCTCGTGCGCGAGGTCATCAACTACTCCTCCTACTGGCGCTCGGTCACGTTCTCCTCGACCGTCGAGCCGACGATCTACCTGCTCGCGTTCGGGTTCGGCTTCGGCTCGCTCGTCTCGACCGTCGCGGGCTACGACTACGTCGAGTTCGTCGGCACGGGCACGGTCGCCACGGCGGTGCTGTTCTCGTCGGTGTTCGCGGCGATGTTCGGCACCTTCGTCAAGCGCGAGTTCCAGCGCACCTACGACGCGATCCTCGCCGCGCCCGTCGACACGGAGGAGCTCGTGACGGCCGAGGCCCTGTGGATCGCGATCCGCGCCTCGGTCTACGGCTGCGCGCCGCTGCTCGTGGCGATGATCTTCGGGCTCGACCCCGCCTGGGGGATGCTGCTCGTCCCCGGCATCAACTTCATCACCGGCTTCGGCTGGGCGTCCGCGGGCGCGCTGATCTCCGCGCTGATGAAGTCGATCGACAACTTCTCCTACGTGACCAGCACGCTGATCACGCCGATGTTCCTCGTCGCCGGCACGTTCTTCCCGATCAGCGGCCTGCCCGAGTGGGCCCAGATCGCCGCCTGGTTCAACCCGCTCTACCACTGCGTCGAGCTCGTCCGCCACGCCGCCTTCGGCTTCGAGGGCTGGGTCGACGTCGCCCACCTCGGCGTGCTGCTGTTCTTCGGGATCCTGATGTGGCGGCTGGCGATCTGGGCGACCGGCCGCCGCCTGATCGATTAGGCCGCGGGCGGGCCGAGCACGAACGGGCCGTCGAGGGCGCCGCGGACACGGCGCTGGACCTGCAGCTCGACCTCGAGGTCGGCGATCTTGCCCTCGTGCTCGAGCAGCCGCCCCGGCAGGACCTGGGTGACGAACAGCCACACGAGCCGCCCGTCGAGCTGGGCGCCGGCGACGCGGCGCAGCTCGTCCTCGGCCTCGGCGGCGCTGAGCGGCTGGCGGTAAGAGCCCTCGGAGGTCAGCACGTCGTAGACCTCGGCGATGGCGAGGATGCGGGCGGCGATCGGGATGTCCTCGCCGGCGAGACCGTCGGGGTAGCCCTGGCCGTCGATGCGCTCGTGGTGGGCGAGGACGGCGGTGGCGACCTCGCCGAGGCCCTCGACGCGCAGCAGCAGCCGCGCGCCGTCGACCGGGTGGCGCTGGAGCAGCCGCCGCTCCTGCGGGTGCATCGTCGAGCGCCCGACGAGCAGGTGGTCGGGCAGCGCCTCCTTGCCGATGTCGTGCAGCAGGCCGGCCGTGTGCACGACGGCCTGGTCACGATCGCTCAGGCCCGCCGCGCGCGCGAGCTCGTGCGCGTAGTGCGCGACCGCCGCGGCGTGGTGGGCCGCGTTGGGGTCGCGCAGCGAGAGCGTCTCGAGCAGCAGCCCGATCATCCCCTCGTGGCGGACGTCGAGCTGGTCCGTGCGGCGCTCGACCTCCTCGCTGTGCGCCTGGCCCTCGAGCAGCGCCCGCAGCAGCAGCTGGCAGACGCCGAGCGCGAGCGCGAACAGCCCGACGACGCCGGCGCCGTAGACCGCGAACCCGTAGACCGCCATCGCCGTCAGCGACGCCGTGGCGAGCTCCCAGGGGAGCACGGGCAGGTAGACCGTGCGGAACAGCGTGGTCAGCGAGCCGCCGCGCAGCAGCACCGCGTAGCCCGCGATCATCGAGAAGTTGAGGACGTTGATCGCGATGAAGACGGCGAACACCGCGACCGCGTAGCCGCCGCCGGGGGTCGCGCCGCTGTCGCGGATCAAGGTGAGCACCACGCCGCCGATCAGCGGGAACACGGCGTACGTGGCCAGGTTGTTGATCAGGTAGATCGGGCGCGGGCGGCTGCGCAGCGCGTCAGAGACCGAGCAGGCGATGCCCATCGCGACCGCGGGCGCCGGGCCGAGCAGCGCCATCGCCAGCACGAGCCCGAGGAACGAGCCCGAGATCCGGAAGCGCTTGGCCTCGAGCGTCAGGAAGTCGCTGCCGACGACGAGCACGGCCAGCAGCGCGACCAGCTCTTCGTCCTCCCACTGGCCGGCGTCCGACAGCAGCACGGCGGCGGCGATCGCCGCGCCGAGCAGCACGCCCTGCGCGATCACGAGCACCCGGCGGTTGCGCTCGCTCAGCTGCAGCGGCGGGCGGTCGGGGAGCCGCTCGGGCTCGGGGGGTCGCGTGTGGAGCTCGTCGGGGTTGCCGGCGGCCCGCATCAGCGCCAGCGACCAGCCGACGATCACCAGCCACAAAGCGACTGCAAGCCAGACGATCACATACGCAAGGTAGCCCCCAAATGGTCAGAGCGCCAACCGGGTACTGACCCCATGCGCGGGCGGGAACGGCTGCCGACTCCTAGAGGTAGGGCGATGGCGGGCGCCACAACAGTTTCCGGTGCCTCGCAAGATGGGCCGTGAATAAGGCAAGACACGATTGACAGGGGGGTCAGCATGGGCTGGAAGCACTAGCTCCAGACAGCTGACCCGGCCGGTCACGGACGAACTGCCGGGTCTGACAGACGCACGCTCACGAGGGGTCCAGTGACCGCTCGGTTCGACGACGATGACGCCGGCGCTTCAGCGCCGGCCGTCTTCGTTGTTTCCGGGCCCCCTCCGCCGCTACCGTAGGACGACGTGCCTGGAATCGTCGACATCGAGCAGGCGGTCCTCCTGCTGGAGATCGAGCCGCCGTTCGACAAGCGCGACGTCCAGCTCGCGCGCCGGCGCATGGCCAAGCAATGGCACCCGGACATCGCGCCGCCCGGCAAGCAGCTCGAGCACGAACGGCACCTGAAGGCCGTCAACGAGGCCGCCGACCAGCTCTCCCGGCTCGCCGAGGAGTCGCGCGGCGGGTCGGTGTCCCGCAACGCCGTCAAGGTGGCGGGGCAGGCCGCGCGCAAGCGCCGCGCCGAGGAGGGCGCGCGCAACTACGCGGAGGAGCAGCGCCGCCGGGCCGAGGCCGAGGCCCAGCAGAAGCACGACCCGTTCGCCTCGCGCGTGCCCGACCACTCGGTCGTGCACCGCTACGCCCGCTGCCTGTCCTATCCCGAGTGGGGCGTCGGCACCGTCAACGGCATCTACTTCACGGGCGAGGGCGACGACATCCAGCAGTGGGCGCGCGTGAGCTTCCAGGTCGGCGTGCGCACCGTGCCGGCCGGATCGCTGCAGTTCGTCGACTTCCACCGGCCCGACCCGGGCGCGGAGCGCGTGCAGCGCTTCATGACCGCCGCCAAGCACGCGCTCGCCGAGGGCGACTTCCTGCTCGCCGCGCGGCGGCTGGTCTACGCGCGCGACGCCGAGCCGCGCAACCTGTCCGTGCTGCGGCTGCTCCCGACCGCCTACTGGCAGGCCGGCGACTACGCGGCCGCGGCGCGCGCGGTGCGCGACTGGATCCGCGAGGAGCCCGGCCGGCCGGCGCCGCACCGGACCGCCGCGCGGATCTACGAGGACATGGGCGCGCTCACGCAGGCGCTCGACGAGAGCGAGAAGGAGTGCGCCGCCGCGCCGACGGACGTCTCGGCGTGGGAGCGGCTCGGGCGGCTGCGCCTGCGCGCCTTCGACCGCGACGGCGCGCGCGAGGCGCTCGAGCGGGCGCGCGCGCTCGGCGCCTCCGAGCAGGGCTTGCTCGACCTCGCGCTCGTCGCCCACCTGTCCGGCGACGTCGGCGCCGAGGTCACGGCCTGCGAGCAGGCCACCAAGATCGCCCCGGAATCGCCGGCGGCGTGGAGCCGGTACGCGCACGCGCTCGCGCGCACCGACCGCCTGTCGGACTGCCTGGCCGCCTGCGAGCGCACGCTCGAGCTCGCCGACGACCCCGAGGTCCGCGACCTGCGCGACCAGGTCCTGGCGACGGCCCCGCGCGAGCTCGACGCCGCCTAGGGCAGCCCCGAATGGGGCACGTCGACGGTGGCGGTGAGCAGCACCGCCTCGCGCTTGTCCATCCTCCGGTGCTCGAGGAAGTCCGGCGCCGCGCAGATCAGCAGCGTGCGGCCGTCGTCGCCGCCGAGCATGCACGCGAACACGCCGAGGCCCTCCGGGCCGTGGATCTCGTCGACGATCTCCCCGCCGGGCGCCAGCCGCGCGACGCGGCCGCCGACCGCGTCGGCCGACCAGATGCAGCCCTCCGCGTCGAGCGCGCAGCCGTCGGGCGCGAAGCGCAGCTCGGCGAGCGTCTGCTCGAAGGAGTCGAAGCTCGGCTCGGGCTCGATCTGCCCCCACAGCGTGCGGTCGGTGAGCGAGCCGTCCTCGGCGATCGTGAACTGCGTGTAGCGCGAGGAGACGGTCTCGCCGACGATCAGCGTGCGGCCGTCGTCGGTGATCACGGTGCCGTTGGGGAACCACAGCTCGTCGGCGGCGATCGTGGCGGTGCCGTCGGGGTCCACGCGGATCAGGTGGGTCGGCGTGGGGTCGGCGCCCGCCATCAGGTCGAAGCCGAAGTTGCCGACGTAGGCGCGGCCCTGCGCGTCGACGACCATGTCGTTGAGGTGGCCCGACGCCATCCCCGAGAGGTCGGCGTGCTCGGTCACCTCGCCGCCGGGCGCGCGCCGCAGCACGCGGAAGTCCTTGCGCGAGACGACCAGCAGCGAGCCGTCCGGCATCCATCCCAGCCCGGACGGCTGCTCCGGCACCTCCAGCACGATCTCCTCGGCGCCGTCCGGCGTGACCACCGAGACGGTCCCGCGGTAGAAGTCCGACACCCACCAGCGCCCGTCGCGCCAGCGCGGGCCCTCGAAGAACGCGCCGCCCTCGAGCAGCGTGACCAGCTCTCGATCCGCCATCCGGCGGACTATGCCACCTGCTCCTCCAGGCCGCGCACGTCGACCTTCGGCGCGGAGCCCGTGCGCTTCTTCTCGCGGATCTCCAGCCGCCGCGACAGGCGCGAGAGCGTGTAGTTGACGATGATGAAGAGCAGGCCGACGAACAGGAAGACCTCGAGGATCGGCGCCTCGATGCCGCCGCCCGTGAACGGGTTGCCCGAGGTGGCGGTGACGGTCCGGGCGCGGCGCATCACCTCGACGATCGCGATGATCGAGACGAGCGTCGTGTCCTTGGTCAGCGTGATCAGCTGCGAGACCGTCGCGGGGACCATCCGCCGCAGGCCCTGGGGCAGGACCACGTGGCGCATCGCCTGCCGGTAGGTGAGCCCGAGCGCTTGCGCGGCCTCCGCCTGCCCGCGCGGGAGCGACAGGATGCCGGCGCGCATGATCTCCGCCAGCACGGCGCTGTTGTAGAGCACCAGGCCCGACAGGCCGGCGAGCATCAGGCCGGACTGCCAGGCCTCGGGGAACCAGCCCGGGACCGCGCTCTCCCAAGCGTTGCGGGCGCTCTGCGGGATCCACAGGAACAGGAACAGGATCAGCAGCAGCAGCGGCAGGTTGCGGAAGACGTCGACCCACACGCCGGCGACGACGGAGGCCACCCGGTTGCGCGAGAGCCGCAGCAGCGCGAGCGCGAGGCCCGCGATCAGCGCGAGCACGATCGCCACGACCGCGATCTCGAGGTTGATGAGGAAGCCCTCGAGGATGAAGCGGAGGTTGTTGCCCTCCGTGAGCCACTCGAACGCGGCGAACGTCATCGGCGCACCGCGTAGCGGGTTTCGAGCTTGCGGATCGCCAGCGTGGCGAGCCCGGTCAGGATCAGGTAGCCGACCGCCGCCCAGACGAAGGCCGGGATCACCTCGAACGAGCGCGACGCGATCACCCGGCCAGTCTTGAGCAGGTCGTTGAGCGCGAGGATCGAGCCGCCGAGGATCGCGGAGTTCTTGATCATCGCGATGATCAGCGAGCCCAGCGGCGAGATCACGGTGCGGAACGCCTGCGGCAGGATGATCCGCCGCATCGTCTCGGGATAGGTGAACCCGAGCGAGAGCGACGCCTCGATCTGCCCCTTGTGGACGCTGAAGACGCCGGAGCGGATGGCCTCGGCGACGTAGGCCGCCGTGTAGAGGCCGAGCGAGGCGACGCCCGCCGCGAACGCGCTGATCTCCACCCCGGCCCGGCGCAGGCCGGGGTAGGCGATGAAGATCAGCACGAGCAGCGGGATGTTGCGGAAGCACTCGACGTAGAGCCCGCCGATCCGCTGCAGCCAGGGGCTCGGGGCCACCCGGAAGGCGGCGATGAGCGTGCCCACCACCATCGCGATCACGAACGAGACGACGACGAGCTCCACCGTGGTCGCGAAACCACGGAGGAACTCGTCGAAGTTGTCCGTCAGCGTGTCGACGAAGGCGAAGGGCACGCTCGGCGGTTCCTAGCCCTCGTTCTGCTTGACCAGCTCGACCGCCTCGTCGACGGAGATCGTCGGCGCCTCGGCCTCCGTGTCGGTGTACTGGCCGACCCACTTCTCGTAGGTCTTGTCGTAGCGGCCGTCGTCCTTGTACTCCTGGAAGACGCCGTTGACGAACTCCTGGAGCTCCGTGTTGCCCTTCTTGATGCCGGCGCCGTAGGGCTCCTGGCTGAGCTCGTCCCCGACCAGCTTGAGCGAGTCGTCCTGGATGATCATGCCCGTCAGGATCACGTCGTCGGTGGAGATCGCGTCGACGCTGCCGTTCTGCAGCGACTCGAGGCACTCCGAGTAGGAGTCGACGAGCTTGAGCTTGGCGTCGGGCGCCTGCTTCTTGAGGGTCGCCTCGTAGGTCGAGCCGAGCGCCGTGCAGACGTTCTTGCCCGCCAGCGAGTCGACCCCGGTGATCTCGCTGTTGTCCTTCTTGACGAGGATCCGGCCCTTGGCGATGTAGTACGGGTCGGAGAACTCGATCTGGCCGACGCGCTCCTCGTTGATCGTCATCGTCGAGAGGATCAGGTCGGCGGTCCCGTCCTCCAGGAACGGGATGCGGTTGTCGGAGATCGCCTCGATGAACTTCGGCTTCACGCCGAGCTTGTCGGCCACCGCCTGGCCGAGATCGACGTCGAAGCCCTCGACCTTGCCCGAGGACGGGTTGTTGAAGCCGAAGGGCGGGACGTCGTACTTGACGCCGATCACGATCTCGCCCTTCTCCTGGATGTCGCCCAGGGGCGTGCCGGCGTCGAACTTCTCGACGTCCGCCGCCGGTGTCGACGTCGCCTCGCCCCCGCCTCCGCCGCCGGACTCCTCGTCGTCCCCGCAGCCCGCGAGCGCGAGCCCGAGTACCAGCGCGAGCACGGCCAGCCACCGTGTCGTCTTCATTGCCCTCTCCCTCTCCCTAGTGGTGGATGATCTTGTCGACGAAGTCGCGTGCGCGGTCGCTCTTGGCCGCCTCGAAGAAGTCCTTCGGCGAGCCCTCCTCCACGATGCGGCCGTCGTCGATGAAGACGATCCGGTCGCACACCTCGCGCGCGAACCCCATCTCGTGGGTCACGACGGCCATCGTCATCCCGTCGCGCGCGAGGTCGCGCATGACGTCCAGCACCTCCCGGATCATCTCCGGGTCCAGCGCCGAGGTCGGCTCGTCGAAGAGCATGAGCTTGGGCTCCATCGCCAGCGCCCGGGCGATCGCCACCCGCTGCTGCTGTCCGCCCGAGAGATCGGCCGGATACGCGTCGGCCTTGGCCGAGATGCCGACGCGCTCGAGCAGCTTCTGCCCGCGCGCGAGTGCGTCGGTCTTCGAGAGCCCCTTCACCTGCATGGGCGCCAGGGTCACGTTCTCCATGACCGTCTTGTGGGCGAACAGGTTGAACTGCTGGAAGACCATCCCGATCTCCGAGCGCAGCTTCGCCAGGGCCTTGCCGGCGCCGCTGACGGAGCGCCCGTCGAAGAGCACCTCGCCCTCGTCGACGGGCTCCAACCCGTTGATGCAGCGCAACATCGTCGACTTGCCCGAGCCCGACGGCCCCGCGATGACGACGACCTCGCCACGACCGATCGAAAGATCGATCCCGTCCAGGACGACGTTCTCCCCGAAGCTCTTGCGGACCGTGCGCAGTTCGACGAGGCGCGTCTCCTCGCTGACTCCAGCCCCGCTCATCTCCCTTTCAGAACCCTACTGCTTCGATCCGGGCGGCGGGTTACGGTTCCGCGTTCATGCGATTGATCGTCGCCCGCTGTTCCGTCGAGTACTCCGGCCGCCTGTCGGCGCGCCTGCCCGAGGCGCTGCGGCTCGTGATGCTCAAGGCGGACGGCTCCGTGCTCGTGCACGCCGACGCCGGCGGCTACAAGCCGCTGAACTGGATGACGCCGCCGACGGTGGTCGAGGAGTCCGACGGCGGGATCGTCGTGCGCAAGCACAAGGGCGAGGACCGGCTGGACATCACGCTGCACGAGGTGGTCTCCGACGTGGACTGCCTGATGGACGAGGACGCCGCGCGGCTGGAGAAGGACGGCGTGGAGCGCGACCTGCAGGAGCTGCTGGCCGACCTGCCGGAGCGCTGCGGCGACGGCTTCCGGCTCGTGCGGCGCGAGTGGCCGACCGACATCGGCCCGGTGGACCTGATGTGCCGCGACGACGAGGACGGCTGGGTGGCGGTCGAGATCAAGCGCGTCGGGACGATCGACGCGGTCGAGCAGCTCTCGCGCTACCTCGAGCGGATCCGGCTGGACCCGGCGATGGCCGATTGCGCGGGCGTGCTGGCGGCGCAGACGATCAAGCCGCAGGCGCGCGTGCTGGCCGAGGCGCGCGGGCTGCGCTGGGTCGAGGTCGACCTGGCCGAGCTGCGCGGCGAGCGCGAGCCGGCGCTGACGCTGTTCGGCTCGTGAGCGCCCCCGTCCTCGCCGAGGCACGCGACGGCGTGCTGGAGATCACGCTCAACCGGCCCGAGGCGCGCAACGCCGTCAACGCGGCGGTCGCCGAGGGCGTGGCCGCCGCGCTGGACCGGCTCGACGGCGACGACGAGCTGCGCGTCGGGATCCTCACGGGCGCGGGCGGCTCGTTCTGCGCCGGCATGGACCTGAAGGCGTTCGTGGCCGGCGAGCGCCCGTACGCGGAGGGCCGCGGCTTCGCCGGCATCGCCCAGCGCCCGCCCGAGAAGCCGATCATCGCGGCGATCGAGGGCTACGCCGTGGCCGGCGGCTTCGAGGTGGCGCTCGCGTGCGACCTGATCGTGGCGGCGCGCGACGCGAAGGTCGGCATCCCCGAGGTCAAGCGCGGGCTGGTGGCGGCCGCGGGCGCGCTGATCCGGCTGCCCAAGCGGATCCCGTACCACCTGGCGATGGAGCTCGCGCTCACGGGCGATCCGATCACGGCCGAGCGCGCACACGCGATCGGGATCGTCAACCGGCTCGCCGAGCCCGGCGGCGCGCTCGCCGCGGCGCGCGAGCTCGCGGAGGCGATCACGGCCAACGGCCCGCTCGCGCTGGCGGGCTCGAAGAAGATCCTCTCGGCGGCGGTCGACTGGACCGAGGCCGAGGCGTGGGAGCGCCAGGGCGAGATCTCCGGGCCGATCTTCGCCTCCGAGGACGCCCGCGAGGGCGCCACGGCGTTCGCCGAGAAGCGCCCGCCGGTCTGGCGCGCCAGATAAAGGGCCTGTCCCCTTAGGTCTCGCCGTGCAGGGTGGCGAGCAGGTTGCGGGCGCCGCCGCGGTCGCGGTGCTCGCACAGGTAGATGCCCTGCCAGGTGCCGAGCGCGAGCCGGCCGTCGCTCACCGGCAGCGAGAGCGACGGGCCGAGCAGCGACGCCTTGATGTGGGCCGGCATGTCGTCGGGGCCCTCGGCGGTGTGCGTCCAGTACCGCGCGTCCTCGGGCACGGCCGAGTCGAAGTAGGACTCGAAGTCGTCGCGGACGTCGGGCGAGGCGTTCTCGTTGAGCGTCAGCGACGCCGAGGTGTGGCGGATGAACAGGTGCAGCAGGCCCGCCTGCACGTCGTCGAGCTCGGGCAGCGCCTCGAGCACCTCGCGCGTGACGAGGTGGAAGCCGCGCGGGCGCGGGCGGAGCGTGATCTCGCGCTGAAGCCACACGCGGCCGCAGCCTAGCGGCGCGGGCGCTCCGCCCGCGAGGTGCCGAGCACCCGCCCGCGGGCGTCGAGCGCGCGCACGGCGACGTGCGTGGCCCGGGTGCGGGCGGTCAGCTCGGTCTCGAACCCGTCACGGGCCTTCGAGGCGACCCCGCGCAGCCGCGCGGCACTCCCCGCGAGCACCTGCCAGCGCGCGACCTCGGTCGCCCCGTTCCAGCTCGCCCACACCCGGACGCGGCCGTCGCGGGTGCGCCGCGCGGCGAGCGCCGGCCGCGTGCGCGGCCGTCCCGTCCAGCGCTCGCGGAGTGCGCGGTAGTTGCCCTTGCCCTTGGTCAGGCGGCCGTCGAACAGCAACCGCCCGCCCGGGGAGAACTCCGAGAACACGGGCGCGGCGCCCCAGCCCACGAACACGTTGCCGTTGGGCTGCACGCGGACCGAGCCCTGGCTGAAGGCCGAGATCCCGCCCGGATGCACGTATTGGCGCAGCAGCCGCACGCGCTTGGCCTTCTCGTCGACCCGGAGCACCAGGGCGCGCGAGCGCTTGCGCAGGACGGGCGGCCCGGCGCCGTTGTCGAACAGCGAGATACGCCCCCGCCCCGCGCGGCGGGCGTCGTGCTGGAAGCAGAAGCGCGTGCCCGGCCCCATCCTGAAGTCGCCGCCCCGGCCGCCGAGCTGCCAGACGATCTCGCCCGTGTCGCGGTCGAGCTTGTACAAGGCGCAGGTGTTGCGCGCGGAGATGAGGAGGTCGCCGTCGTCATCCTCCTCGACGGAGTTGATGTGGAAGTAGTCCCACGATCGGGGCCCGTTCGCCCGCGTGCGGCTGGTCGCGACCGGGACCTGCCCGGCGCTGTGCCACTCGAACACGACCAGCCCCGTCGCCAGCTCGACCTCCTGGACGACGTTGTCGACGATCCGCCCGTGGAGGGCGCCGCCGGCGAAGCGCGTGTCGCGCTTGACCCGGTCGTAGGAGAGCAGCAGCGCCGTGCCGCGGTCCGTGAGCTGCATGTCGTGCAGGTCGGCCGTGAGCCCGTTGCCGGGGCGCACCGTGGCGACCTGGCGGTAGCGGTCGTCGAAGACCTTGTAGGCGCCATAGCCCCAGCCGACCGCGAAGCGGCCCTCCCACCAGGTGATGACGCGCCGCCCGCCCAGGCGCTGCACCTGGAGGTCGGTCACGGCGGTACGGCGGCGCACGGGCTTGAACCACACGAGGTCGCCGCGCTCGTCGGCGATCAGGGGGCCGTCGGGGGTGCGGCTGCCCTTGGGGGAGAACGGCGCCAGGAAGATCATGCCGGGCGCGAGGCGACCCGCGCGGCGGTCGATGCGGACGACCGGCGCCTGCAGGTCGCGGCGAGAGCGGAAGTGGTCGATCGCCGCCGGCGGCAGGTCCGGCAGGACGAGCCGCTCGTCGCCGCCCGCGGTCGGCGAGGGCCGGCGGGCCACCGTGAAGGAGAAGTCGCCGTTGCGCGCGCCGGGGATCGCGAGGCCGGTGCGCACGGTCACGGTCTCGCCCGGCGCGAACGGGCGCTGCGGGACGAAGCTCGCCCCCCGGCCGTCCGCGTGCGCGCGCAGGACGCCCGGGTGTGCGCCCGAGCGCGAGCCGCTGACCTCGACCGCGCCGACCCGGCCGGGCGCGACGCCGCGCAGGCTGATCTGCGTCTCCTCGCGGCCCACAGGCGACCCCGGCATCGGGAACGCCGTCGCGGCGGGCGGCGGCTGCTGGGCCAGGCCGAGCGCGGCGAATGCCGATGCGGCCGCTCCTGCCCCGATGACGGTCACCACCACCAGCTGCCTGCGCTTCACCTGCGGTCCCTCCGATCGCCCGACGGTCACCGCGCGCACCCCGGCGGCACGGTCATGGGAGCCGTGCCACCCGCATGTCCACGCGGTCGCCGCGGAACGGTACGCCTTCGGCCTCGAGCAGCTTGCGCTGGCGGGCCCCTTTCGCGAGCGAGCCGTCGGCGCGCACGATCCGCCACCACGGCAGCGTCGGGTCGTCGTTGCCGGAGAGGACCGTCCCCGCGAAGCGCGGGGCTCCCGGCGAGACGTCGCCGTAGGCGCGCACGAACCCCTCCGGCGTGTCGCGGATGCGGTCGAGCACGCGGTCCTCGCGCGAGGGCACGGCGGGTATCCTCGCGCGCCATGCGCCACGGCACCTACTCGATCGTCGCCCTCGACCCCGAGACCGGCGAGCTCGGCGCCGCGGTCCAGTCGCACTGGTTCAGCGTCGGCTCGCTCTGCACCTGGGCGCGGCCCGGTGTCGGGGCGGTCGCCACGCAGTCCGTCGTCGAGCCGGCCCACGGCCCGAACGCGCTCGACCGGCTCCAGGCCGGCGACAGCGCGGAGCAGGCGCTGGCCGCGCTGCTGGACGCCGACCCGCTGGCGACGGTGCGCCAGGTCGGCGTGGTCGACGCGCGCGGCGGCGTGGCCGTGTCCACCGGCCCGGACTGCATCGCCCACGCGGGCGACGCCGGCGGCGCGAACTGGAGCTGCCAGGCGAACATGATGGAGCGCGAGACCGTCCCGGCCGCGATGTCGGCGGCGTTCGAGGCCGCGACGGGCGACCTGGCGTCGCGCCTGCTCGCCGCGCTGCAGGCCGCCGAGGGCGAGGGCGGCGACGTCCGCGGGCGCCAGTCGGCGGCGCTTCTGGTGGTGCCGCCGGAGGGCGAGGCGTGGCGGGCGCGCGTCGACCTGCGCGTCGAGGACCACGAGGACCCGCTCGCCGAGCTCGAGCGGCTGCTCGCGCTGTGGCGCGCCTACGAGCTGGCCGGCGCGGCCGACGAGCTGATGGCCGCCGAGCGCTACGAGGAGGCCGGCGCGCTCTACCGCCGGGCGGCCGAGCTGGCGCCCGGCTCCGACGAGCTGCTGTTCTGGGCGGGGCTGGCGATCGCCCACGCCGGCGGGCTGGAGGAGGGCGTCGACGCCGTCCGCCGCGCCGCCGGGATCCAGCCGAACTGGCTGGTGCTGCTCGACCGGCTCTCGCCGGACTTCGCCCCGGCCGGCGCCGCCGTACGGGCGGCGCTCGGCCGGAGCTGAATCCGCTCAGCTCAGCAGATCACCTGCAGGTGGAAGTCGCGGCCGGCGCCGCCGCCCGCGTTGTTGGGCTCGTCGACGAGCACCTGCGTCGGCTGCTGGCCGATCGTGGCGCCGAAGCCGCCGACGTCGCTCGAAGCGCCCACGGCCCCTGCCGTGAACGAGCACTTCGAGACGTCCTTGTTGAACGTCACGGTGTAGGTGTTCTCCGCCACGTTGGACTTCGCCGAGGCGGTCGCGCCGCGGCCGGCCACGAACGTGCCGTCGGCCTTCACCGACGCGAACGCGATGTCGCCCGCGGAGGCGAACTCCTCGGCGGACTTGCCGTCGACCTTGTCGGCGTCGAGGTTGGCGACCTTGCCCGTGGCGTTCGTCGTGAACGGCGGGGCGGTGGTGTCGCCGACCTGGATGAAGCCGGCCTCCTTGCCGACGGTCGCGAACTCGAAGGCGCGGCCGCCCTTGAGGTTGTTCGCGCGCACGCACGGCTCCTTGCCGGCGGAGGAGCGGCAGCCGTAGATGGCGCCGCCGCCCTCGCCGTCGCGCTTGTTGGACTGGCGCGTGCCGTAGGAGCCGTTGCTGGCGATGATCTGGGTCTCGCGCGTGAGCGAGCCGCTGCTCGGATTGCGCTTGCCGAGCTTGGCGTCGCGGCCCTCGCCGAAGCCGACGGCGGCCGAGGGGATGCCGATCGCGAGGATCAGCGCGGTTGCGACCACGTACAGGCCGGGTGAACGTCGCTTCAAGGGTGCCTCCCTGGAGAGTGGGTCCGTTCTTCTCCCCCTTGCGACACCCGGAACCCCGTTCCGGTTGCGGTGCAAGAACGGTGCCTGACACCTTTCTTGCACGCGCCGCGCGAGCGGGTGTCCGACCCCGGACCTGCGCCTAGCGCTCGCCCGGCTGCTTGACCGGGTTGACCGAGACCGGGATCGAGAGATCCAGCGCGGTGCGGATGATGCGGTTCTGCTCCATGGTGTGCGCGGCCGGGTAGCCCTCGCCCGGGCTGGCGCGCTCGGGGCGCCCGACGTAGCCGAACTCGAGCTGGCTCGGCAGCAGCTGCAGCAGGCGCGGCGACATGTGCGCGCGGGCGCCCATGTTGCGCGGCTCCTCCTGGGCCCAGACGACCTCGCGGAGGTTCGGGTAGCGCTCGACCTCCTCCATGATCTGCTCCTGCGGGAACGGATAGAGCAGCTCGACGCGCGAGATCGCCACGCGCTCGTTGTTCTCGCGCGTCGCGTGGCCCTTGAGGTCGTAGTAGACCTTGCCGGTGCAGAGCACGAGGCGCTCGACCTTGGACTCGTCGATGCGCGGCTCCGGCAGCACGGGGAAGAAGCGCGCCTCGGACAGGTGCTCGATCCGCGAGGTCGCCTGCGGCAGGCGCAGCAGCGACTTCGGGGTCATGATCACGAGCGGGCGCTGCTTGGCCACGCGCGCCTGGCGGCGCAGCAGGTGGAAGTACTGCGCCGGCGTGGTGAGGTTCGCGACGCGGATGTTGCCCTCGGCCGCGAGCGTCAGGAACCGCTCGAGCCGCGCCGAGGAGTGCTCGGGGCCGGAGCCCTCGTAGCCGTGCGGCAGCAGCAGCGTCAGGCGCGTCGTCTGGCCCCACTTGGCCAGTGCGGAGACGATGAACTGGTCGACGATGACCTGCGCCGAGTTGACGAAGTCGCCGAACTGGGCCTCCCACAGCACGAGCGTCTCCGGCGCCTCCATCGAGTAGCCGTACTCGAAGCCCATGCAGGCGATCTCCGACAGCGGCGAGTTGTGCAGCTCCATCGGCGCGAGCGCGCCGGCCAGCGACTGGATCGGCGACACGCGCTGGCCCGTCTTGGCGTCGTGGAGCACCAGGTGGCGCTGGGAGAACGTGCCGCGCTCGACGTCCTGGCCGGTGAGCCGGACGGGCGTGCCCTCGGTCAGCAGCGACGCGTAGGCGAGGCTCTCGGCCTGCGCCCAGTCGATGCCGCCGTCGGGGCCGACCGCCTCGCGCCGGCGCTCGAGCTGCTTGAGCAGCTTCGGGTGGATCGTGAAGCCGTCGGGGACCCGCAGCAGCTCGTCGTTGAGCGAGATCAGCCGCTCGGCGGAGACCGCGGTCTTGACCTCCGGGGAGGGCGAGCGGTCGAGCTCGTAGCCGCCCGTGGGCTGCTCCGCGTCGGTGGCGGCCAGCTCCTCCTTGAGCTCGCGGTGGCGGGCCGAGAGGCCGTCCCAGATCTCCTGGGCGAGCGCGTCGGCCTCCTCCTTGGTCATCACGCCGCGCTCGACGAGCTCGCTGGCGTAGATCTCGCGGACCGAGGACTTCTTCTTGATCTTGCCCGCCATCTCGGGCTGCGTGTAGGCGGGCTCGTCGGCCTCGTTGTGGCCGTAGCGGCGGTAGCCGATCAGGTCGATCACGACGTCGTGGCCGAACTCCTGGCGGAACGCGAACGCGAGCCGCACGGCGGAGATGCAGGCCGTCACGTCGTCGGCGTTGACGTGGATGATCGGGACGTCGAAGCCCTTCGCGAGGTCCGAGGCCCAGCGCGTGGAGCGGGCGTCGTCGGGGTCCGTCGTGAAGCCGACCTGGTTGTTCTGGATCAGGTGCAGCGAGCCGCCGACGGTGTAGCCGTCGAGCGCCTGCAGGTTGAAGGTCTCGGCCACGACGCCCTGGCCGGGGAAGGCCGCGTCGCCGTGCAGGATGATCGGGATCGCGGCGTTGACGTCCAGGTGCGCGTGCGGGCCCTGGCGGGTCGTCTGGACCGCGCGCGTGGCGCCCGCGACGACCGGCGAGACGTACTCGAGGTGGCTCGGGTTGGACTCGAGCCGGACGATGATCGAGCGGTCGTCGGGCAGCTGGTAGGTGCCCTGGGCGCCGTGGTGGTACTTGACGTCGCCGGTGCCGCCCTGCGGGATCGTGGTCACGGCCTCGATCGAGGAGGCGCCCTCGAACTCGCGGAAGATCGTCTCGTACGCGCGCCCGAGGTTGTGGGCGAGCACGTTGAGCCGGCCGCGGTGCGCCATGCCGATCACGACCTCGCGCGCGCTGTTGGCGGCGGCGAGCTGGATCATCTCGTCGAGCATCGGGACCGTCATGTCCAGGCCCTCGATCGAGAACTGCTTCTGGCCCAGGTAGGCCTTGTGCATGAAGCGTTCCATCGAGTCGACCTGGGTGAGGCGGCGCAGCAGCGCCTTCTCCTCCTGGTTGGTCAGCGGCGAGCGGAACGAGCCCGACTCGATCTTCTCCCGCAGCCAGGTGCGCTGGCGGTGCGAGGCGATGTGCTCGATCTCGTAGGCGATCGTGCCGCAGTAGGTCTCGCGCAGGTGCGGCAGCGCCTCGGCCAGCGTCGCGCCCGGCACGTGGGTGCGCAGGATCCGCGCGGGGATCCGCTCCATGATCGTCTGGGTGAGGCCGAGCGGCTCGGGGTCGAGCGCCGGATCGCCCTCGGGCTCGGTGCCGAGCGGGTCGAGCTTGGCCGCGAGGTGGCCGTGCATGCGGTGCGCCTTCAGCAGCGAGACCGCGGCCTGCACGGCCTGCAGCATCGTCTCGTCGGCCATGCCGCCGACGTCGGACTTGCGCCGCGCGGGCTCGCCCGTGCTCTCGACCGCGGGCACCGGCCGCGGCGGCGGGCTGCGGCGGCTGCGGCGCCGGGCCCGAGCGTGGCGCCGAGCTGCTCGAAGACGGTCTCGTAGAAGCCGTGCTCGCCCTGCAGGTAGGCCTCGACGACCTGCAGGAACTGGCCGGACTCGGCGCCCTGGATGACCCGGTGGTCGTAGGTCGAGGTCATCGTCATCACCTTCTCGGCGCCGATCGAGGCCCCGATGGCGCCGAGGCCGACGGGGTAGGCGATCGAGCCGGTGGCGACGATCGTGCCCTGGCCGTTCATCAGCCGCGGCACGGAGGCGACGGTGCCGATGCCGCCCGGGTTGGTGAGCGAGACGTTGGCGCCCTGGAGGTCGTCGGCCGTGAGCTTGTTCTCGCGGGCCCGCGCGATCAGGTCGTTGAAGGCGTCGAGGAACTGCGGGAACGTCAGCCGGCCGGCGTCGCGGATGACGGGCACCATCAGGGTGCGCCCGCCGCCCTTCTTCTCGACGTCGACGGCGATGCCGAGGTTGACCTGGCCGGTGTCGATGACGTGCGGCTTGCCCTCGATCTCGGCGAAGGCGTTGGTCATCACGGGCATCTGCTCGGTCGCCGCGCGCGCGATCGCGTAGGCGATCAGGTGCGTGAAGGAGACCTTCTTGCCGGCCTCCTTGAGCTGCTTGCGGCGCCCGTCGAGCGTCGTGACGGCGATCGTGCGGAACGAGGTCGCGGTCGGGATCGAGCGCGACTCGTCCATGTAACGGGCGAGCATCGCGCCGGCGCCCTTGAGCAGCTTCGCCGAGTCGTCCTTGGCCGGCGCGGCCGCGGCTCCGTTCTCGGAGGCGGCGAGGACGTCGGCCTTGGAGATGCGCCCGGCGGGGCCGGAGCCCTTGACCGCGTTGAGGTCGACGCCGTGGGCGGCGGCGACGCGGGCCGCGACGGGGGTGACCTTGGCGCCCTCGGGGATCGAAGCGGTGCCGGCGTCACCCGCGGGCGCGGGGAGCCGACGTCGGCTCAGGAGCCGGCGTGGCTGCGGCCTTCGGGGCCCCCGCGCCGGCGGTCATCCGCGCGAGGACCTGGCCGACCGTGACGGTCTCGCCGGCCTCGGCGAGGATCTCGGTGATCGTGCCGCTCGCGGGAGCGGGCATCTCGGCGTCGACCTTGTCCGTGGAGATCTCGACGATCGTCTCGTCGACCTCGACGCTGTCGCCGACGGCCTTGGCCCACTCGAGGATCGTGCCCTCGGAGACCGACTCGCCCATCTGCGGCATCACGATGTCGAGCGGCTTGGCCTCGGCCTCCGGCTCGGCGGCGGGCGCCTCCTCGGCGGGCGCCTCGTCTGCTGCCGCGGCGGGCCCCGCGCCGTTGGTGGGCGCGATCTCGGCGAGGACGGCGCCGACGTCGACGGTGTCGCCCTCGGCGAAGTGGATCTTCACGACGGTTCCGGAGGCCGGGGCGGGGACCTCGGCGTCGACCTTGTCGGTCGAGATCTCGACGAGCGTCTCGTCCTCGGCGATCGTGTCGCCCTCCTGCTTGTGCCACTCCAGGATGGTGCCGTCGGAGACCGACTCACCCATCGCCGGCATGGCCACTTCCACCGTCGTGTTGACCGCCATGTCTCGCTCAGACCATACCGCGTTCCGGCACGGCTTCCTGCCTGCGTACGCGGTGTTCGTGATAGACGAATCCGGCGCTGCCCGCGAACGGGCCGAGGCCGCCGATGACGACGACCGTCACGGCGAGCCAGAGGGGCACCACGCGCCGCCGCACGGCGGCGATGCAGAGCAGCGAGATGAGGATCCAGCCGAGGCCGTGCGCCCAGCCGAAGTAGAGCTTCGCCGGCTCGTTAAGAATCGCAAGCACGAGCAGCGTCAGATAGATGGCCGAGTGGGCGAACGAGAGGTACTTCAGCCGGGTGAACGTGATCACGGCTCGAGCAGCCTCGCCATGTGGCGCAGCGTGCCGTCGGCCTCGTCGGGCCAGGCGTCGACGTCGCGCGGCCACCACGCGTGCGCGTCGTGCTCGGCGTCGGGCGTCACGACCGCGCCGGGCGGCAGCCACGCCTGACCGATCAGCATCACCATCCGGTTCGGGAGGCACACCAGCGCCTCGACCCGGTCGCGCTCGGGCTCGCACCGACCACTCCTCGGCGAGCTCGCGCGTGAGCGTCTCGGTCGGGTCCTCGCCGACCTCGACCGCCCCGCCGGCGCCGAGCGCCCAGCGGCCGGCCCAGCTCGCGACCCACGGGGCGCGGCGCCCGGCGAGCCAGCGGCCGGCGCTGTCGCGCACCACGCACAGCGCCGCCAGCGACGCCGACGCGTCCTCGCGCACGAGCCGCAGCGACCAGCGCATCGGCTGCAGGTCCATCCGCAGGCCCTCGTCCGTCTGCGCGAAGCCGGCCAGGCGCGCGGCCAGCCCGTCGTGCGAGGGCGAGCCGCGGTCGGCCAGCGTGGCGATCGCGCGGTCGGCCGCGGCCGTGCGCTCCGGGCTCGGCTCGAACGGCTCGTCGCTCCAGCACGCCGCCACCTGGCCGGTCTGCCAGGGTCCGCGGGCGAGGATGCCGGGCGTCAGGGACACTCGACACTGAGGGTAATGAGCGGACGGCGACGCAAGCACTGGGGCTGGGGCCACGAGGGCGAGCAGCCGGGCGAGGGCGAGCTGCGCGAGGCGGCGGCCGGGCTGGCCGCGCACCTCGGGTTCGGCTCGGCGGACGTCGAGCTGCCCGCGCCCGTCGAGCTGCCGCCGGCGGGCGCCGAGGTCCCGGCCGCGCTGCGCCGGCTCGTCGTCCAGGACGACCACGCTCGTGCCCTGCACGCGCACGGCGCCTCCTACGGCGACGTGGTGCGCGCGTTCCGCGGGCGCTTCGAGCACGCGCCCGACGCCGTCGCGCTCCCTCGCACGGAGGAGGAGCTCGCGCGTGTGCTCGAGTGGTGCGCGGACGCGCGGCTCGCCGTCACGCCCTACGGCGGCGGCACGAGCGTGGTCGGCGGCGTCGACCCCGTCCGCGGCCCGCACGAGGGCGCGGTCTCCGTCGACCTCTCGCGGCTCGACCGCGTGCTCGAGGTCGACGACGTCTCGCGCGCGGCGCTGATCGAGGCGGGGGCCGCCGGCCCGCGGCTCGAGTCGCAGCTCGCGGAGCACGGCCTGACGCTGCGCTTCTTCCCGCAGTCGTTCGAGCTCTCGACCCTCGGCGGCTGGATCGCCACCCGCGCCGCGGGCCATTTCGCGACGGGCCCGACCCACATCGACGACCTCGTCGAGTCCGTGCGGGCGGTGACCGCCGGCGGCGACGTGTGGGAGTCGCGGCGGCTGCCGGGCTCGGGCGCCGGGCCGTCGCCGGACCGGATGCTGCTGGGCTCGGAGGGCACGCTCGCGATCGTCACGCGCGCATGGGTCCGCGTGCGCCCGAAGCCGTCGGAGCGGCGCTCGGCGTCGGTGACGTTCCCGTCGTTCGGGGCCGGCTGCGAGGCCGTGCGGGCGATCGTGCAGTCGGGCCTGCGGCCCGCCAACTGCCGGCTCGTATCGGCGCGCGAGGCGGCGCTGACGTTCGCGGGCACGGAGGACCTGCTGGTGCTGGGGTTCGAGGAGGAGGCGGGCGTGGCGGGCTTCGACGCGGCCGTCTCGCTGTGCACCGCGAACGGCGGCAAGGTCGACGAAGGCCGCGGCGGGGGATCGACCGCCTGGCGGGACGCGTTCCTGCGCGCGCCGTACCTGCGCGACACGTTCGTGGCGATGGGCGTGCTGTCGGAGACGTTCGAGACCGCGATCACGTGGGACCGCCTGCCCGCGCTGGTGGATTCGGTGAGCGGCGCCGTCACTGAGTCGCTCGGGGGCGCCGGCTCGGTCACGTGCCGGCTCACGCACGCCTACCCCGACGGCGCGGCGCCCTACTTCACGGTCCTGGCGCCGGCCGACCGCGGCGAGGAGGAGGCCCAGTGGGCGGCGATCAAGGCCGTCGCGGGCGACGCCGTGCTGGCGGCCGGAGGCACGATCACCCACCACCACGCGGTCGGCCGCGACCACCGCCGCTGGTACGACGCGCAGCGCCCCGAGCCGTTCGCGACCGCCTGGCGCGCCGCGAAGGCGGCCCTCGACCCGGATGGCCGGCTCAACCCGGGGGTACTCTGGGAGCAGGCATGAGCATCGACGCGTCCGCCAAGAACATGCAGGCCGTCTGCAAGGCCAAGGAGCACCACGACAAGACCTGCCCGTGGGGCGGCAAGGGCACCCACGTCCACCTGTCCTGGTTCGACATCGAGCGCATGGGCTGGGAGGAGGGCGACGTCATCTGCGGCCTCGTGGTCGTCGGCGACGAGCGCGTCTCCACCGGGATGATGCGCGTCACCTGCGACGCCGAGCCCGACGACGACCGCTTCGAGGAAGAGGCCGAGGACGAGGTGGTCGAGGCCGTCGCTGACCGCGAGCTCGTCACGGTCACGCCCCAGAGCGAGCCCGACGGGCCGCGCTGACCCGGATTGCCGGGGCCGCTGCGCCCTGGGATGGTCATCGCGATGATCCGTCTGATCGGCCTGATCCTGGTGGCGTCGTCGTTCTGCTTCTGGACCGGCACGGCGGGAGCGGAGCGGCGCGCGTACGTGCTCGTGGGCACGGATTCCTCGTTCGTGAGCCACCGGTATCGCGGCTCGCCGTTCGCGACCGACGTCACCCGGCATGTCAGGGCCTTGACCGTGCTCGAGGACGGCCGGATCGTGCTGATGACCGATGGAGGCACGCTCTCCGTCGTCGATCCGTTGGGGAGGATCGCCGACGTGGCGCGACTGCCCGACCCGTACGGGCCGACCCGGCCGAGCGCGGCCGGGTACGACCTCGAGCGGGAGCGCGGCGGGACGCTGCTCGCGGTGGTGGCCGGCCGGGTCTTCCGGGTGGCCCCCGACTTCAGCTACGCGGAGGTGGCGATCGCCGGCGCGGGCGGTGCCCGCGGCGTCGATCCGCTCGACGGCGGCGGCTTCCTGCTCGCGGCGCGCCATCGCGTGTTCCGCGTGTCGCCGGACGGGTCCGCGACGCCGCTGGCCGGCTCGGGCTCGAGCCGCCGCGCGCAGGAGGGCTCCGCGCTCGCCTCGCCCGCGGGGGCGCCGCTGGACGTCGTCCAGAGGGCCGACGGTGCCATCGCGTTCACGGACGCCAGGAGCCACTCGGTGCTGGAGGTGCGGGACGGTCTGATCCGGCGCCTCGCGGGCGGTGGCCGCGACGCGCGCGAGCTTCGGTCCGCAGGCCGGCCCGCACGGTCCGTGCAGATGTTCCTCTCCGACGGCGGCGGGCTGGAGGAGCTGGACGACGGGTCGCTCGCGCTCGTCACGGACGACGGCCTGCGGGCGGTCGCGTCCGGGCGCATCCGCGAGCTCGTGCGCGGCGCCTCCGACCCGCCGCACGGCTTCCCGCCGGTCTGGGCGGGCGATCGCGTCGGCCGCTCCTGGCTGTACGCCCCGACCGCCTTCGCAACCACCGCCGGCGAGTGGGTCCTCGGCGGCTACAACGGGCTGATGCTGGTGACGCGGCCGGACGGCGGGTCCTCACGACTGGCGGCCGCGGTTCTCAGCTCCACCCAGCGCACGGTCTGGCGCCGCAAGGTCTCGATCTCGCTGACGCAGCCCGCGCGGGTGGTGGTACGCGTCCGCTCCGGAGGGCGCGTGGTCGCCACGGGGGAGCGTGACGCTCCGGCCGGGCGTTCGACGCTGCGGCTCTCGCGCGCGCTCCCGGGCCGCGTGAGCACCGTCGAGCTGCGGGCACGCGCCGGCAGCGGCGCGTTCGCCTCGCACAGCCGCAGGGTGCTCGGGCGGCCGCGGCTCCCGCTCGCCGCGGCGCGGCGAACGCTTCGGGCATGGGGGTACCCCGGCGGCGACGCGTGGGTGGAGGTGACCAACTGCCGCCGGCTCGGGACGCGACGGATCCGCTGCCGGCTCATGGGCGGCGGCGACGGGACGACAACCGTCAACGAGCGCGACACCCTGACGCTGCGCAGGGACGGCTGGATCGAGGCGCGCTCGCCATACGGCCGCGCCCTGGTCGAAGTGCTCTAGTCGACGATCACCAGCTCGCGCCCGAGGGCCTTCTCGAGCAGCTCGCGCTCCCGCTCGGCGGCCCATCGCGCCACGGTGACGTCCTCGGTGTGCCGCAGCCGCAAGGCCACGTGCCCGTCGACCATGTCGACCGCGACCCCCTCGACGGTCTGGTCGCGCGGGCGCTCGAGCTGCTCGGCGAGGCGCAGCACGGCCGCGCAGCGCTCCACCAGCGCCTCGTCGCCGTCGCGCGCGAGCGCGGAGAACTCGCCGAGCCCGGGCGAGCCCTTGCGGTGGTAGCGGGCGAGCTGGCCGATCAGGCCGGTCTCGCGCGGGGAGTGGCCGGGCAGGCCGGCGCTGAGGATCAGATAGCGGGAGTGCTTGTGGTGGTCGTCGTAGTCGACGGCGGTCCCGATGTCGTGCAGGATCGCGGCGGACCAGAGCAGGTCGCGCTCCAGGGAGTCGCAGTCGTGCAGGCCGGCGCGGCCGAGCGCGTCCCAGAGCTCGAGCGCGAGCCGCGCGACGTGCTCGACGTGCGCGAAGTCGGCCCCGTAGGCGCTGGCGAGGTTGAGCACGGACGCTCGCCGCACGTCCTCGACCAGCGGCGGGTCGTGGCCGGCGAGCAGCGTCTCGTAGAAGACGCCCTCGCGCAGGCCCGCCTCCGTGACCTCGAGCGTCTCGAAGGAGCCCGCCTCCATCACGGACTGCACGACGATCGCGCCGGCGAGGATCAGGTCGCCGCGCGCGGCCTTGATCCCCGGCACGCCCGCGCGCTCGGAGGCCGGCAGCTCGGCGAGCTTCTCGACGAGATCGTCGAGCGCGCCGCGCTCGATCGCGAAGCCCTGGACGCCGTAGGACGGCAGCTCGGCCGCGATCTCCGCGGCCGACGCCAGGTTGCGCACCGTGCCGCCGACGCCGACCAGGTGCCCGCCGCGCCCCAGCCAGTCGGCCTGCTCGAGCTGCTCGGCGACGTGGGCGCGCAGCGCCTTGACCTGCTTGCCCTTCGCGCGCTCGCCGGGCAGGAAGCGCTCCGTCATGCGCACCGCGCCGAGCGGCCACGAGCGCATGTCCGTGGCCAGCCGGCTCTCGACGCGGGTGAGCTGCATCGAGCCGCCGCCGAGGTCCAGCGCGACGCCGTCGGCGAGCATCGTCGAGTTGACCGCCGCCAGGTAGCCGTAGCGCGCCTCCTCCTCGCGCGTGAGCACCCGCACCTCCAGGCCGGTCCGCTCGCCCGCGGCGTCCAGGAACGCGCGCTGGTTGGCGGCGTCGCGGATCGCGGAGGTGGCGACGGGCTGGACGTCCTCGACGCCGGTGGCGCGGCAGAAGTGCGCGTAGAGCTCGAGCGTCTCCAGCGCGCGCTCCATCGGCTCGTCCGCGAGCGTGCCGTCCTCCGCCTGCCCGGCGGCGATCCGCACTGCCTCGTGGATCTCGTCCGTGCGCCGCCACCACGCGCGCCCGGTCTCGTCGGGCTCGGCGTAGCTGAAGACGACCAGCCGGAAGGAGTTGGACCCGAGGTCGATTACGGCGAGCTTGGCCGGCTCGCTCACGCCCGCAGCTCGGCGATGACGTCGCTGGCCATCCGCAGCCGCAGCGCCAGGATCCGCGCGAGGTCGAGCAGCAGCGTGCGCGCCAGGTCCGGGTCGGAGGCGGCCAGGCGCTCGAACCCGTCCGGGTCCAGCCTGACGGCCTCGACCTCGGTCTCGGCCACCAGCGTCGCCGAGCGCGGCAGCCCGTCGAAGAACGCCAGCTCGCCGACGACCGCCGGCGCCTCGATCGTCTTGAACGCGGTCTCCCCGCGCGGGAGGCGCACGCCGAGCGTGCCCTCCGTGATCAGGTAGAGCCCGCGGTCCTCCTCGCCGGCCTGCAGCACGGCCAGGCCGGCGCCGACCCGCAGCGGCTCGGCGTGGGCGAACACGTTCGCCCAGTCGGCCGCGGTCGCCTCCGGCATGAAGAGCAGGTCCGCGGACTCCTCCCGGGCCTCGGGCGCTGCGAAGCGGAACGGGCCGGGGATCACGACGTCAGCCGCGCTCGATGAGCTCGATGCGGTAACCGTCGGGATCCTGCACGAAGCAGATCCGGCTGCCGCCCTCGCGCACGCGGTACGGCGGCTTCTCGGGCTCGATGCCCTTCCCGGCGAGCTCGCCGAGCGTGGCGTCGAGGTCGTCGATCGTGAGCGCGATGTGGTTGTAACCCGTGCCGAGCTCGTAGGAGTCGACGCCGTGGTTGTAGGTGAGCTCGAGCCGGTCGCCGTCGCCGGGGAGGCCCATGAAGACGTTGATCGCCTCCTCGCGGATCGGCATCCGCCGCCGCTCCTCGAAGCCCAGCGCCTCGTAGAACTCCACGGAGCGGTCGATGTCCCCGATCCGGTAGCAGGTGTGAATCAGCTCCATGGACCTCAGTATGTCGCCAGCACGCGCGCCGGGCCGCCAGAGCCCTCCTTCCAGGGGATCAGGCCCATCACGACGGTCGCGCCGCGCGGCGGCAGCTCGCCGAGGTTGGCGAGGTTCTCGATCCCGACCTTGTCCGCTCGCAGCACGGCGAGATGGCTCGCGAACGACGCCGAGGGGCCGTTGTCGAGGCTGAGCGTGTCGACGCCGATGCCGCCGATCTTTCGCTCCTCGAGCAGCCACAGCGTCGCCGCGCCGGAGAAGCCCGGGAACTGCATGTCGTTGATGAACGCGTCGGCGTCGGCGGCCTTCGCCGCCCAGCCGGAGTTCATCGCGACCAGCGCGCCCTTCGGGATGCGGCCGTGGCGGCGCTCGAAGCGGCGCAGGTCGTCCTCGGTGACCTCCGTGGCGGGCTCGCGCGCGGCGCGCTCGGAGATGTCGACGACGACGATCGGCCGGATCAGCTCCTCGAGCGCGATCTCGTCGGAGGTGCGGCCGCCGGCGACGAAGTGCCCCGGCACGTCCATGTGCGTGGCGGTGTGCTCCCAGAACGTCCACTGCTGCCCGTAGAAGCCGTGCTCGGCGATCGTCCGCTCGGTCGTGCGCGCGTTCCCCTCGGGGGAGCCGGGGTAGAGCGCGAAGTCCTCGCGGAACGTGTGCGTGAGGTCCACGACCTTCCCGCGCCGCCGCCCGTGGCCGCGTCCGCGGCCCCGCCCGTGGCCGTGCCCGGCCGCCGCCGTCGAGGGCATCAGCCCCGCCGCCAGCGCGCCCGCGCCCGCGGCGAGCGCCGCCCGCCGGCTCAGGCCCGGCGCCGGACGTTCAGGCTCTCCGTCCGCCTCCGCGAGCCTCGCCCGCACCGCTTCTGCCGTTCCAGGAACGCACATGCCCGACCTCCCCAGGTCTCGGATCGGCCGGAGGATACGCTCCGGCGCATGATTCTCGAGCGCGCCATGACGCCGGATTGGCTCTCCAACACGTATCTGGTCGCCGCCGCGCCCGGCGGCGACGCGCTGCTGATCGATGCGGGCGGCCCGATGGAGGAGCTGTTCGCCAAGGCCGGCGAGCACGACCTGACGGTCACGCACGTCCTGCTCACGCACCATCACGGCGACCACGTCGCCGCGCTCGGCGAGGTGCTCGAGCGCTGGCCGGACGCCGAGGTGCTCATCCACGCGGGGGAGCGCGAGCACGTCATGGGCGCGACGGGCGACCTCGAGCCGGACGCCGAGCTCGAGCTCGCCGGCCTGACCGTGCGCACCCTGCACACCCCCGGCCACACCAACGGGATGCTCTCGCTGCTGATCGAGGGCAACGTCTTCACCGGCGACACGCTGTTCAAGAACTCCGTCGGCGGCGTGCGCGCGCCCGGCAGCACGAGCTACGAGGACCTCAGGCGCTCGATCATGGACGTGCTGCTGCAGCTCCCGCCGGAGACCGTCATCCGGCCCGGCCACACGGACCCGACCACCGTCGCCGACGAGCTCGAGCACAACCGCTTCGTGCGGATCTGGCGCGGTGTCGACGAGGAGGGCTCGGAGCCCTGCACCGCGCTCGGGGAGCCCGCGACGCTGATCCTGCTCGGCGACGACTACGACGGCGGCCACAAGGCCTGGGTGCGCTGGCCCGACGGCCGCGACGACATCGTGCCGGGGTCGAAGGTCGAGCGCGGCTAAGTCCCGGGCGGCCGAGATCGAGGCCGCTAGCGTGGAGGGGGATGGCTCATGAGCCAGAGCAGAAGAGCTCCGGCGGTTTGTCGCTCCAGACCCTGCTGATCTCCGCCGGCGCGGCCGTGGCGGCGGCCACGATCGTGCCGATGATCTGGGAGCGGGGCACGATCTTCGCGACCGCGATGACCCCCGTGGTGGTCGCGCTGGCGTCGGAGGCCCTGCGCAAGCCCGTCGAGCGCGTGAGCACCGTCGCGCCGCGAGTGGCGCGGCGGTCAGGCACCGGCGCCGCCGTGCGCAGGTCCGAGCCCGCGGCGGCCCGGACCCATGATCCCGAGCGCGTCGGGGCCCGCGGGGAAGGGCCGGAGCGCTTCGAGCCGCTGCCCGGCCACCTGCGCGACGACGCGCCGTCCGTCCGCGACGACGACCCGTTCGGGCTGCGCAAGGCCCAGCGCACGCCGCGCCCGCGGCTGAAGATCGCGCTCATCACCGGCCTGCTGGCGTTCGTCATCGCCGCCGGCGTCGTCACCGCGTCGGAGCTGGCGCTGTTCGGCGGCTCGGTCTCCGGCGACCGCCGCACGAGCCTGTTCGGCGGGCAGAAGTCGCCGAGCACGAGCTCGGACGACGCGAAGGACGAGGCCACGCCCACGGCCACGCCCGACCAGGAGGCGACGCCGTCGCCGGAGGCGACGGAGACCCCCGCGCCGACGGCCACCGCCACCCCGACGCCGTCGGCCACGGCCAGCCCGGCGCCGACGGAGTCGGTCACGCCGGCGCCCACGCCCTAGTCTGGGCTCGGATGGCCAAGGACCGGATCCCGACCTCGCGGCTGGCGCGCACCGCGAAGGTCTCGAGCCTCGCGGCAGGGCAGGCAGCGCGCCAGCTCGGCACCCGCGCCACGAACCTGGCGCGCACGGAGGAGGGCCGCGACAAGGCGCTCGAGCGCCGGCACCTCGAGGCCGCGGAGCAGATCGTGGCCGCGCTCGGGACGATGAAGGGCGCCGCGATGAAGCTCGGGCAGGTCATGAGCTTCCTCGACGTCGGCCTCGTGCCCGAGGAGCATCGCGAGGAGTTCCAGCGCAAGCTCGGCCAGCTGCGCGACGCGGCGCCGAAGGTGCGCTTCTCGGACATGCGCAAGGTGATCGAGTCCCAGCTCGAGGAGCCGATCGAGGAGACGTTCGCGGCCTTCGAGCACCAGCCGATCGCCGCCGCCTCGATCGGGCAGGTCTACCGCGCGCGGCTGCACGACGGGCGCGACGTGGCGGTCAAGGTGCAGTACCCGGGCGTCGCCCAGGCGGTGCGGGCGGACATGCAGAACCTGGGGATGATCCTGCGGCTGATGAAGCGGGTCGCGCCCGGCCTGGACGTCAAGGCCACGGCGGACGAGATCCGCACGCGCATCGGCGACGAGCTCGACTACGAGCTCGAGGCCCAGAACCAGCGCACGATGGCCCGCATCTATCGCGGGCACCCGTTCATCGTCGTGCCCGACGTGATCTCGGGCCTGTCGCGCGAGAAGGTCATGGTCTCCGAGTTCGTGACGGGCGCCGGCTTCGACGCCATCAAGGAGATGGACCAGGACGCGCGCGACCGCGTCGGCGAGATCGTCTTCCGCTTCTTCTTCGGCTGCATGTACCGCCACCGCCAGTTCTCCGGCGACCCGCACCCGGGCAACTTCCTGCTGCAGCCCGACGGCAAGGTCGCGTTCCTGGACTTCGGGCTCTTCAAGGTGATGCCGGAGGAGCTGATCCGGATCGAGCTCGAGTGCCAGCGCGCCGGCCACGAGGGCGACGGCGAACGGCTCAAGCAGATCTGGACCGAGACAGGCTTCCTCCAGCAGCCCGACCGCTTCCGCCCCGACAAGCTGCTCGCCCAGTTCCTCGACGCGACCTGGTGGTACGTGCTCGACGAGGAGATCCAGCTCGAGCCCGAGATCGCCACGCAGGTGATGATCGAGATGTCGGACCCGCGCTCCTCGCACTTCGGGCAGATGCGCCACGAGACGCTCCCGGCGGATCACCTGTTCGGCCGTCGCGTCGAGATGCTCACGCTCGCCGTGCTCTCGCAGCTGCGTGCGCGCGGCAACTTCCACCGCGTCGCGCGCGAGTGGATGTACGACGACGAGCCGGTCACCGAGCTGGGGCGTGAAGAAGCGGCCTTCTGGGGCGCCGGGTAGGCGCTCCGCGCTGATCCGGCTCGCCCTGCTGGCGCTCGCGATCGCCGTGGCGGTCGCGATCGTGGTGCTGGTGGTGCGGCCGACGCCGGGCGTGGTGCGAGAGCGCGTCGGCGATGTGCGCGACTGGGTCGACGGGATCGGGCCGCTCGCGCCGCTGCTGTTCATCGCGGTCTCCGCGGCGCTGACGCCGCTGATGTTCCCCGGCCCGCTGCTGGCGGGGGCGAGCGGGCTGCTGTTCGGGACCGCGCTCGGCTTCCCCGTCTCGCTGGCGAGCGCGGTGCTCGGCGCCACGATCGCCTTCGTGATCGCCCGCTCCGTCGCGCCCGACGCGGTCGAGCAGCTCGCGGGCCCGCGGCTGGCCGCGCTGGAGGAGCTCGTGAGCCGGCGCGGCTTCCTGAGCGTGCTCTACGCGCGGATCGCGCCCGGCGTGCCGTACACGCTCGTCAACTACGCGGCCGGGCTGACGCGCATCCCGCTCGCGGTGTTCGCGGCCGCGACCGCGCTCGGCGCCGCCCCGCGCGCGTTCGCCTACACGGCGCTGGGCGGCTCGCTCGGCAACCTGCGCTCGCCGGAGGCGGCGGTCGCGGTCGCCGTGCTGGTGGTGATGGGCACGGCCGGGCTGGTGCTGCTCTACCGCGAGCGGCGCCGGGCTTAGGTGCCGTGCTCGGTCGTGCGGTGCATCTGGGCCACCGCGCGGTCGTCGCGCGCGGAGAGCCGGCCGGCCCCGACCCAGGCGTAGCGGAACAGCAGCCCGGCCGCGAGGTACATGACCGACGCGAGGTGGTGCACGCCGGGGCCGCCGCGCTCGCGCGCGAAGCGCAGCGCGAGCCCGCCGCGCACCGCCCACTTGGCCGCCTTGAAGAGCTTCCCCGGCCGGCCGGTCTCCAGGCCGCTCGCCAGCGGCCCGAGCCGGCGCTCGTTGACGACCGACAGCAGCAGCTCGGCGGCCATCGCCCCGGTCTCGACCGTGCCGAGCGCGCGCCGCGTCGGGTGCCCGACGGGAAGGCCGGTGGCCACGAGGGCGAGCCGCGTCGCCGCCGCGCCCGTCGCCGTCGCGGTCGAGACGAAGATCGGCCCGAGGAACAGCCGCGAGCGGCCCCAGACGGGCACGGCCGTCGAGGCCAGCAGCACGCCGGCGTAGGAGCCGAGATAGCCGCCGACGACCGCGTTGACGCCGCCGAGCAGCTTCGCCTCGCGGCGGCGGCCGAGCAGGTCGGCGCCGACGGCCGCGGCGGCGAGGCCGCCGAACGCGCTCAGCGTCCACGCGCCCATCGACATCGGGGAGCGCGGCTTGAAGATGCGCAGCATGTTGTAGAAGCGCTCCGGCCGGCCCAGGTCCATGACCAGCAGCGGCGGCGAGGGCATCAGCGCGGCGAGCGCCACCTTGCGCGCGACCTGGGCCGACTCCTCGTCGCCGGCGAGGTCGCAGGCGAGCGCGACGAACGACGAGCCGGCCGCGATCCCGCCGAACCAGAAGTACAGCGGCACCTCCCAGGTCCACACGGGGGCGTTGATGACCGGCCCCTGGACCACGTCGGGCAACTCGCCGGTGCGGGCGTCGCGCGCGGCCTGCTGGATCGCCTCGATGTCGGGCACCTGCGCGCGGTAGTCGGTGTCCTCGCCGAAGAGGTAGGACCAGCGGCCGTCCTTCCACTTGCCGATGTGGAGCTCGACCTTCTCGCCGCTCTTCTCGCCGAACTCGGGCGAGGCCGGCGTGCCGACGGCGGGGCGGAAGTCCTCGGGCGGCTCGGACTTCACCGGGACTTCTCCCACAGGAACGCCGCGGCGACGCCGGCGGCGGCCAGCAGCCCGGCGCCCATGGCGGCGAGCGTGGCGGGCACGACGTTCTCCTGCACCGGCGACTCCGCTTGGGCGGGCAGGCCGTAGCGCTCGGGCTTCTCCGTGAGCAGGAAGAACGCCCCGAGGCCGCCCGCGAGCTGCTCGGCGGGCGCGTCGCCGGCGCCGTAGAGGTAGGCGCCGTCGACGCCGCGCTCGTGCAGCGCCGAGACGCGGCGCTGGGCGACCTCGACGAGCTCGTCGTAGGGGCCGAACTGGATCGAGTCGGTCGGGCACGCTTTCGCGCAGGCGGGCTCCAGGCCGTCCTCGAGCCGGTCGTAGCAGAGCGTGCACTTGCCGGCGCGACCGTCCTCGGGCGCGCGGTCGACGACCCCGAACGGGCACGCGGGCACGCAGTAGCCGCAGCCGTTGCAGACGTCGGGCTGCAGCACGACGGTCTCGAACTCCGTGCGGATCAGCGCGCCCGTGGGGCACGCGTCGAGGCAGCCCGCGTTCGTGCAGTGCTTGCAGACGTCGGACATGAAGACCCAGTTGTCGAACGCCGCGACGGCCGCCTCGACGTCGATCGGCGAGCCGTTTCCCGCTGCGGTGGCGACGAGGTCGGGCAGCTCGTCGGCGCGCACGCCGCCGCCGGCGTCAGCGAGCTCGACGAAGCGGACGTGGCGCCACGTGTTGCCGCTGAGGCTCCCCGTCGAGTCGTAGGAGCCGCCCTTGCGGAACGTGCCGCCGTCGGACGGGAGGTCGTTCCACTGCTTGCAGGCGACCTCGCACGCCTTGCAGCCGATGCACACCGTCGTGTCCGTGAAGAAGCCCATCCGCTGGGCGTCCGCGCGGTCGATGGCGATCTCGGTCATGACGACTCCGGGCTCTCGGACGGCGCGTCGCCCGAAGGCTCGGCGCGGCTGGCGGCGTGCTTGCCCCGCAGGCGCTCAGTGGTCTGCCCGGTGCGCCGGCCCGCGCGCACGTTGACGGCGAGCGCCTTGTCCTCCTGGATCGAGACGTTCGGATCGCCGGACATCGCGCCGAGGTCGTTGGCGGAGTCGCCGGGCGACGGCCCGCCGAAGCCCCAGTGCCACGGCAGCGCGATCTGGTGGACCTGCTTGCCGTCGACCTTCAGCGGGCGCATGCGCTCGGTCACCCGGGCGCGCGCCTCGATCTCCGCGCGGGCGGTCTCGACCACCATCCAGCCCCCGTCCTCGATGCCCTTGCGGGCGGCGAGGATCGGGTCGATCTCGGCGAACATCTCCGGCTGCAGCTCGGACAGCCACGGCAGCCAGCGGCTCATGCCGCCCGCCGTGTGGTGCTCCGTGAGCCGGAACGTCGTGGCGACGTACGGGTAGCGCGGGTCGCCCGTGGCCTGGCGCGGGTTGTCCGGCCGGTTCCAGGTCAGCGTCGCGGGGTTGTCGTCGAGCTCCGGGTAGAGCAGGTTCGGCATCGGCGACTCGTACGGCTCGTAGTGGGTCGGCATCGGGCCGTCCATCAGGCCGGCGGGCGAGTACAGCCAGCCCTTGCCGTCGGCCATCATCATGAAGGGGTCGGTGCCCGCGATCGCCCCCATGCCCTTCGCGTCGGGCTCGGGCTTGTAGGAGGGCTGCTTGTCGGGCGGGAAGTCGGGCACGTCGTAGCCCGTCCACTTGCCCTCGTCCTCGTCCCACCAGACGAGCTTCTTGCGCTCCGACCACGGGCGGCCCTGCGGGTCGGCCGACGCGCGGTTGTAGAGGATGCGGCGGTTCGCGGGCCACGCCCACGCCCACTCGGGCGAGACCCAGCCGCCCTCGGCGTCCAGGTCGCCGGGGTCGCGCCGGCGCGTCTGGTTGACGCCGTCCTTGTAACAGCCGGCGTAGATCCAGCAGCCCGAGGCGGTCGAGCCGTCCTCCTTGAGCTCGCCGAAGCCGGCGACCGGCTCGCCCGAGGCGATGTCGAAGCCGCCGATCTCCTTCAGCACCGCCTCGGCGTCGGGCTCGCGGATCGGGCCGTGCTCGGGGTAGTCCCAGGTGAGGTTGACGATCGGCCAGTCGCGGCCGGCCTTCGAGCCCGCGTAGTGGCGCTGGACGCGCTTGAACAGGTGGTGCATGAACCACAGCTCCGAGCGCGCGTCGCCCGGCGGGTCGAGCGCCTTGTCGTGCCACTGCAGCAGCCGCTGGGTGTTGGTGAAGTGGCCGTCCTTCTCCACGTGCGATGCGGCCGGCATCAGGAAGACCTCCGTCTGGATGTCCTCCGTGCGCAGCTCGCCCGACTTGACCTCGGGCGCGTCGCGCCAGAACGTCGCCGTCTCGAGCTCGGCGAGGTCGCGGACCACCAGCCACTTCAGGTGGGAGAGCGCGCGCCGCTGCAGGCCCGCGTGGGTGCTGCCGACGGCCGGGTTCTGGCCCATCACGAGCAGCCCGTCGAGGCCGCCGTCGTAGGCCCGCAGCATCGTCGGGAAGTGCGAGTGGTTGCCCGTGATCTTCGGCAGGTGGTGGAAGCCGTAGCCGTTGTCCTCCGTCGCCGCGTCGCCGAAGTAGGCCTTCAGCAGCGAGACGATGTACTTGTCGAAGTGCGACCACCAGCCCTTGTCGGAGGCGTTGGAGGCCACGTAGTCGGACAGCGTGAGCTCGCCCTGGCGCGCCTTGGGCATCGGCAGGTAGCCCGGCAGCAGGTCGTAGAGCGTCGGGATGTCGGTCGAGCCCTGGATCGACGCGTGCCCGCGCATCGCCATGATCCCGCCGCCCGGCCGGCCCATGTTGCCGAGCAGCAGCTGGAGGATCGCGGCCGCGCGGATCATCTGAACGCCGGCGTTGTGCTGGGTCCAGCCGAGCGCGTAACAGAACATCGCCGTCTTCTCGCGGCCCGAGTTCTGCACCAGCAGGCGGGCGACCTTCAGGAACTCCTCCTCGGGCACGCCGCAGATGCGCGAGACCATCTCGGGCGTGTAGCGCGCGTAGTGGCGCATCAGCTGCCGGAAGACGGTGCGCGGGTGCTCGAGCGTCTCGTCGCGCTTGGGCTGGCCCTCCATCATCCCGGCGCCCTGGTGCTCCGTGAACGCCTGCGTGGCGTGCTCGCGCTGGCCGGCCGGTGAGGCGATCGAGCCGCCCTCGTAGCTCCAGGCGTTGGGGTCGTAGGTCTTGGTCTCCGGGTCCCAGCCCGAGAAGAAGCCGCCGAGGTCCTCCGGGCCCTTGAAGTCCTCGTTCACGAGCGTCGCGGCGTTCGTGTAGTTGAGGACGTACTCCTTGAAGTAGGAGTCCGTGTCGAGCACGTAGCGGATCAGCCCGCCGAGGAACGCGATGTCCGAGCCCGCGCGGATCGGCACGTGGATGTCGGCCATCGCGCTCGTGCGCGAGAAGCGGGGGTCGACGTGGATGAGCGTCGCGCCGCGCTCGCGCGCCTTCATCGCCCAGCGGAAGCCGACGGGGTGCGCCTCAGCGAGGCTCGAGCCCTGGATCCAGATCAGGTCGGAGTTCTGGAGGTCCTGCTGGAAGTTGGTGGCGCCGCCGCGCCCGAACGTGGTCCCCAGACCGGGGACGGTGGAGGAGTGTCATATGCGCGCCTGGTTCTCGATCTGGATCGCGCCCATGGCCGTGAAGGCCTTCTTGATGAGGTAGTTCTCCTCGTTGTCGAGCGTCGCGCCGCCGAGGTGGGCGAACCCCATCGTGCGGTCCACGCGGAAGCCCTCGTCGTCCGTGTCCTGCCAGCCGCTCTCGCGGGCGGCGATCAGGCGCTCGGCGATCATGTCCATCGCCGTCTCGAGCTCGAGCTCCTCCCACTCGGTCCCGCCCGGCCGGCGGTACTTGACCTTCGTGAGCCGCCCGGGCGCCATCACGAGCTGGCGCGAGGCGCTGCCCTTCGGGCACAGCGTGCCCTGGTTGATCGGCGAGCGGGGGTTGCCCTCGATGTCGACGAGCTCCCCGTCGCGCGTGTAGACGACCTGGCCGCAGCCGACGGCGCAGTAGGGGCAGATCGACTCCGTGGCCTTCAGCCCGGCGATCCGGGCGCCGGCCTTCTTGGTCTTCTTGGAGGCGGCGCGCGGGCCCATGCCCCAGTCGGCGGCGCGCCCGATCAGCGGGAGGTCGCGCACGCGCTGGAAGCTCTTGGGTCGCATCACACCTCTTGGACTTGGAACAGGCTCGTCGTCCCGGGGCGCCCGGAGGGGAGCCCTGCCGTGATCCCTACCCGATCGCCGGGCTTGACCCAACCCAGCTCGACGACTCGGCGCGCAGACGCGGCGATCAGCTCCTCCGTGGTCTCCCAGCGGCGCATCGAGCCCGCCTGCACGCCCCACATCAGCCCGCAGCGGCGGACGGTCTCGCGGCCGGGCGAGAGCGCGTAGATCGGCACGGTCGGCCGGTGCGCGGAGATCAGCCGCGCGCTGCGCCCCGACAGCGTCGGGCAGACGAGCGCCTTGAGACCGAGCTCGTGCGCGGCGCGGCAGGCGGAGTAGGCGATCGTGTACGCGGGGTCGCGGCGGTCGCGGCGCACGCGCTTCTCGTTCCACTCGCGGTAGGGCGCGGTGAGCTCCGTGCGCTCGGCGACGGCGGCCAGCATCGCGACCGCCTCGACGGGGTACTGCCCGACGGCGCTCTCCTGGGAGAGCATCACCGCGTCGGTGCCGTCGAGGATCGCGTTCGCGACGTCGGTGACCTCGGCGCGGGTCGGGCGCGAGGAGGACACCATCGAGTCGAGCATCTGCGTCGCGGTGATCGATGGCCGCGCGAGCGCGCCGGCGAGCGCGATCACCTGCTTCTGCACGATCGGGACCTCCTCGATGCGCATCTCGATGCCGAGGTCGCCGCGGGCGACCATCACGCAGTCGGCGGCGCGCACGATCTCCTCCGCGCGCTGGACGGCCTGCGGCTTCTCGATCTTGGCGATCAGCGGCAGCCGCGTGTGCTTGCGCAGGGCCGTGACGTCCTCGGCGCGGCGCACGAACGACAGCGCCACGAGGTCGACGCCGATCCGCTCGCCCGTGCGCACGTGGTCGAGGTCCTCCTCGGGCACGGAGGGCAGCGCGGCGGTCTCGCCCGGGATGTTCAGGCCCTGGCGCGAGGCGACCGTGCCGCCGACCTCGACCTCGGCGTCGATCTCGCCGTCGCCCGGGCGGGTCGCGCTCACCCGCAGGCGGACGGCGCCGTCGGCCAGGTACATCACCTCGCCGGCCTCGACGGTGTCGGCCAGCCCGGCCCACGTGATGTACATCCGGCGGGCGTCGCCGTCCGAGGCGTTCTCGCCGCAGACGAACGTCACGTCGTCGCCGGGCTTGAGCTCGGCGATCCCGTCGGTGAGCGGGCCGATCCGCAGCTTCGGGCCGGGCAGGTCCTGCAGCACCGCGACCTGGCGGCCGGCGCGGCCGGCCGCCTGGCGCACGAGCGACGCGGTCTCCGCGTGCTCCTCCGCGCTGCCGTGGGAGAAGTTCAGGCGGGCGACGTCCATCCCCGCCTCGACCATGCGGACCAGCACCTCGGGGTCACGAGATGCGGGTCCGATGGTCGCGACGATCTTCGTGCGGCGCATTCCGACGCCGCAACTTAGCTCGTGAGCCCGTCCGCGGGTCCCACGGCCGCACGGACCTCACTGCGCGAGGTCGACGTACCTCGGCAGCGTGAACGTGGGGAACACCTTCGGGTTGGTCGTGTACTTGCGCACGCGCGTCTGGAGCCGGTAGGCGGCCGCCTGGCTGCTCGGCGGCCCGGCGAGCGTGACGCGGAACGCGCCGCTGGCGCGGGGCTTGAACCGCTTGACGACGCGGTAGCTGCCGCACGACAGCCGGCGCTTGACGATCACCTCGCGGACCGGCTGGCCGAGCGGGCGCACGATCCGCCCCGCGATCGTGACGCGGCGCCCCTTCACGGTCGTGCTCGAGACGAGCATCCGCCGCACGAGCTTCAGCCGCAGGCTCTTCTCCTTGGCGATCTCGGCGCGGTAGCGGGCGCGGTTGGTGGCGCGCAGCCTCGGCGGCGGGAGCTTCGCGGTGGCCTGGAAGAGGCCGCTGCTGCGCACCCGCGGGCGCGCGACGACCTTGCCGGAGGCGCTGAAGCGGATCTTCACCCGCCGGCCCGCGTAGCGCCGGTTGGCGGCGCCGAACAGCCGCACCTTGCCCTTGGAGCGCAGGACGTCGATCAGCACGATCCGGCGCGACGTGCACTCCAGCGCGAGGTCGGCGACGCCGCCGCAGTTGACGTTCGCGGCGCCGACGATCGCCTCGCCGGCGGTGAGGTCGAGGACGTTCTGGCCGCCGAGCGTGATCTTCACGTCGAGCGCGTGCTGCACGAGCCGGCCGCCCCCGGTGGTCTGGCGGCCCGGCTCGACGCGCACGGTCGCGGCGGCGGCCGGCACGGAGATCGTGGGCAGGTCGTCGAGGACCGGCTGCAGCAGCGTGATGTCGACGCCGGGCACGCCGAGCTGGGCGGGCGAGAGGTCCGACGGGTCGATGCTCGTCGAATCCGTCAAGTTGATCGTCCGCGAGGTGATGCGGTCGACGGGCAGCTCGGTGCCGAGCACGGTGACGCCCAGCACGGACGAGGTGCCGGTCAGCCGCGGCGTGCCGCTGACGCAGCGCCCGGTCGCCTCGGCTCGCAGCGCGCGGAGGTTCACCAGGTCGCCGTTGAAGGTCGGCAGCAGCGACCGGGCGACGGCCCGGATGTCGATCGTGCCGACGCCCGGGACGGTCTGCGGTCCCGGCAGCGCGCTGAGGTCGGGCGGCGGGATCGGGATCGGCAGTCCCGCGATCGCGAGCGAGCCGAGCCCGGCGGCCGCGCTGGCCGTCTGCGCCGATGGCGTGCCCGTGGCGGGCTCGAGACCGGTGGTGGCGCTCAGCAGCGTGCCGGTGACGGGCAGCGGCGTGGCGGGGAAGTTCCCGCCGGCCTGCGCGGCCTTGCAGGCCGGCGCGCCGCGGTTCGCGGTGACCGGCTCGGTCTTCGGGCTCGGGCCGAGCGTGACGGCGAGGGCGCTGGACTCGCAGGCCCAGCCTTGCGCCGAGGCGGAGGCCGGCAGCGCGAGAATCAAGAGGAAGAAGGCGACGACGGGTACGGCCGCACGACGGAGTCCGGGATCGAGGCATCCCCGGCTTGTAGCACGCGTGGGCGTGGCGCAACCCCGCTCAGGCGAGCGGGCGCCAGCCGTGCAGCACCTCGCGGGTATCGCGGTCGAACGCGAACCAGTGTCCCTGGCCGGGCTGGTCCTCGGCGCGGTGGATGGCGGTGGCCTTGAGCTGGCACAGCAGCAGCGTGCCGACGCCGCCGTGGGAGACGATCGCCACGTCGCCCTCGGCGGGCGACCGCGCGAGCACGGTCTCCAGCGCGTCGGCGATCCGCTCCTGCGCGGCCGCCGCCGTCTCCCAGCCGCGGTGCGAGAGCAGCGGCTCGCCGAAGAAGGCGTGCACCGCCGGCTCGAACAGCTCCGGCGGCAGGTAGCCCGTGGAGGAGCGGTCGTTCTCGGCGAGCTGCTCGAGCGTGCTCGCGGACAGGCCGAGCTGGGAGGCGAGGATCGCCGCCGCGTCGGCCGCCTTGCGCTCGCGGCTCGACCACACCGCGCGGACCTCGCGCACCTCCGGGCCCTCGGCGAACTGGCGCATGCGCTCGCGCCCGCGCGCCGTCAGCTCCCAGTCGCCCACGGGCACGGCGGGGTCGGCCTCGACCTCCGGGTGGGTGATGAACAGGACGCGGCTCACACGAGGAAGCGGCCGTCGCGCTGGATCGGCTCGCCGTCGGCGTAGAGCGTGCCGCCGCGGCGCAGGTCGCAGATCATGTCCCAGTGGACCGCGGACTCGTTGGTGCCGCCGGTCTCCGGATACGAGCGGCCGACCGCCAGGTGCACGGTCCCGCCGATCTTCTCGTCGAACAGGATCGCGCCGACGGGGCGGTCGATCCCGAAGTTGGTGCCGATCCCGATCTCGCCCAGCCGGGCAGCGCCGTCGTCGGTGGCCAGCGTCGCCTTGAGGTACTCCTCGCCGCGCTCGGCGCGCGCCGCCACCACGCGGCCCTCGCGGAACTCGAGCTCGATCCCGTCGACCTCGACGCCGCGCGGGCTCGACGGGATCGTGAAGCGGATGCGCCCCTCGGCGCTCGTCTCCAGCGGCCCCGTGAAGACCTCGCCGGAGGGCATGTTGCGCTTGCCGTCGGAGTTGACCCACGTGCGGCCCTCGACCGACAGCACCAGGTCGGTGCCCTCCGCCTCGATCCGCAGCTCGCGGGCGGGCGTCAGGCGCTCGATCAGCCGTGCCTGGAAGTGGCGCAGCTCGCTCCAGGCGGCGGTCGCGTCGCCGCGGTCGAGGAACAGCGCGCGGCGGACGAAGGCCGCGAACTCCGTCGTGCCCATGCCCGCCTGCTGCGCGCCGGCCGCCGTCGGCCACAGCGTCAGGCACCAGCGCCGCGCCAGCGCGGCCTCGCGCACGGGCGCGCGGGCACGCGCCGCGCGCGCCATCCGCGCCGCGTCGACGTGCGCGAGCGAGCGCGTGTTGGCCGGCGCCTGGATGCCGATCGAGGCGTCCGTGGCCTGCGCCTCGGCCAGCTCGGCGGCGGCGAAGCCGTCGAGGTGGGCGTCGCGGGCGTGCTGCCAGAAGCCCTCGTCGGCGCCCGGCAGCTCCGTGCGGATCAGCGGCCACGCCTCGCGCACGAGCAGCTCCTCCTGCAGCGCGAGCATCAGCGGCGCGGCCAGCGTGCTCGAGCGCACGACGACCTGCTGGCCGGCCTGCACGTCGAGGCAGTAGTCGCACAGCAGCGCCGCGAAGCGCGCGGGGTCGGGCGCCATCAGGGGGCCTCGACGTCCGGGAAGTGCGCGGCGAGGTGCTCGCGCAGGACGTCGCGGATCCAGCGGCGCTCGTCCTGGCTCGCGAAGCGGTAGCGGCCGAGCAGCTCCTTCTGGGACGTGATCGGCTCGGCTTGCGCGATCTCCCAGCGCACCGCGAGCAGCTCGAACAGCAGCTCGACGCCGCGCTGCCAGGCGTCCTCGCGCGAGAGCGGCGATGCCTTCATCGTCTCGGCGTAGCGCTGCCGCGCCGCCGGGGTCAGCGACCCCCGCAGGGCGAGGACGTCACCCTCCGGCGAGCGGTACTCGGACTCCGGGGCCTTGAGGGTCTCGGCGCCGCGGCGGCGGGAGCGCTTGCCCATGCGGCGGCACGTTAGCGTCCCGCCGGATGCGCAAGCCGACACGCAAGCGCGAGGTGGGGCGCGGCGAGCGCGTGCTCCCGGGCGTCTGGCGCCTGCGGCTCCCGCTGCCGTGGCCGGGCGTCCCGCACTGCAACGCGTGGGCGCTCGCCTCGGGCGACGGGATCGTGCTCGTCGACACCGGGATGCACGAGCCCGGCTCGATGGCCCACCTCGAGCGCGCGCTCGACCAGGCCGGGCTGCGGCTCGAGCACGTGCGCCAGGTCGTCTGCACCCACGCGCACGTCGACCACTGCGGCCAGGCGCCGGCGATCCGCGAGCGCACCGGGGCGCCCGTGTGGCTGCACCCGGCGCACGGGCACCTGCACGCCAACGACGAGTCGCCCGAGGAGACGATCGCCCGCCGCGTCGAGGTGGCCCGCCAGTCGGGCGTGCCGGAGGAGCCGCTGCGGCGCTGGGCGGAGCAGCGTCGCCTCGTCGGCAAGGGCATCTCCGGCGAGCTGACGTCCGACCACGACCTCGTGCCGGGCGTGACGGTGGCCAGCGACCTCGGCCCCTGGGAGGTCGTCGAGACGCCCGGCCACGCGCCCTCGCACGTGTGCCTGCACCAGCCCGAGCGGCGGCTGCTGATCTCCGGCGACCACCTGCTCGGCCGCGTGTCGCTGTACTTCGACGAGGGCCACACGCCCGACCCGGTCGGCGAGTTCCTGGAGTCGCTCGACCGCGTGGAGGGCCTCGACGCGCGGCTCGCGCTCGCCGGCCACGGCCGCCCGTTCACCGACGTCGGCGGCCACATCGCCGCCAACCGCGCGCTCGTCGCCGAGCGCCTCGACGGCGTGCGGGCCGCGCTCGCCACGGGCGGCGGCACGCCGTTCGAGCTCGCCCAGCGCGTCTACAAGGAGGCGTTCTCCGAGCAGACCGCCACCTGGCTGCTCGCGAAGACCCGCTCGTGGCTCACCCACCTCGAGCGCCGCGGCGAGGCCCACCGCTCCGAACCGGACCCCGGCGGCGCCGAGCTCTGGAGCGCCTAGGGCGCTCGCGCCCTGCCGGGCTCACGTCAACTGCGGCTGGGTCGGGAGGTGGGGGAGCCGCCCGCCCCGGCGGTCCCCGGGCGGTCACTTACAGCGAGGGGCTTTTCACGCACGCTCAGCGTGATCCATCGTCCCGTCGTTTCGAGGCCGCAAACGCTGGGCATCTGACGCACGCTCAGCGGGAGTTTCAAGCACCTCGCTGTAAGTGGCGGCCCGGAGCAGGCGCCGCGGGCGGCACTGCCACCTCCATACCCAGCCGCAGTTGACGTGAGCCCTGCAGCGCGGCCTCCCTAGACTTCCCGCATGCGGATCGACGAGCGCCTCGTGGACGGTGGGCCATCGTTCTCCTTCGAGTTCTTCCCGCCCAAGACCGAGGACGGGGCGCGCAACCTCGCCACGGCCCTGGACGAGCTCTCGGGGATGGACCCGACGTTCGTGTCGGTCACCTACGGCGCCGGCGGCTCGCTCGAGCAGCGGGCCAAGACGGTCGACATCGTCGCCGGCATCAAGGAGGACTTCGGCCTCGAGGCGATGGCGCACTTCACGTGCGTCAACGCGACGACCGAGGAGCTGCGCGCGACGCTGGACCGCATGCGCGACGCCGGGATCGCCAACGTGCTCGCGCTGCGCGGCGACCCGCCGCAGGGCGAGACCGAGTGGACCGCGACCGAGGGCGGGCTGCGGTACTCGCGCGAGCTGATCGAGCTGATCCGCGACGAGTACCCCGAGTTCGCGATCGGCGCGGCGTGCTTCCCCGAGGTCCACATCCACGCCGAGTCCGCCGAGGCGGACCTGCGCTACCTCAAGGAGAAGGTCGACGCGGGCGCGCGCTTCCTGATCACGCAGCTGTTCTTCGACAACTCCTTCTACTACGACTTCGTGGCGCGGGCGCGCGAGCTCGGCGTCGACGTGCCGATCGTGCCGGGGATCATGCCGATCACCAACTACGGCCAGATCCGGCGCATCACGGAGATGTGCGGCTCGGTGATCCCGGCCCACCTGGTCGCCGAGCTCGACGTGCGCGCCGACGACCCGCGCGCCGTGACCGACTTCGGCGTCGCCTACGCCACGCTGCAGTGCGCCGACCTGCTGGCCAAGGGCGCCCCCGGGATCCACTTCTACACGCTCAACCGCTCCCCCGCGACGCGCGCGATCCTCAGCGCGCTGCGCGCGATGGCGCCGTGGCGCGGGGCGGTGCCGGTCTAGCCATGGGCAAGGTCTACGAGGGCATCACGGACGTCCAGCGCGAGTGGATCGCGCGCCAGGCGCTGTTCTTCGTCGGCACCGCGCCGCTCGCCGGCGACGGTCACGTCAACGTCTCGCCGAAGGGGCCGATCGGCTCGCTGCGCGTGCTCGACGACCACACGGTCGCCTACCTCGACGTCGTCGGCTCGGGCGCGGAGACGATCGCCCACATCCGCGAGAACGGGCGCGTCGTCGTGATGCTGTGCGCCTTCGATGGCCCGCCGCGGATCCTGCGCCTGCACGGGCGGGGGGAGATCGTGCCCGCCACGGACGAGCGCTTCGCCGCCGTCTTCGAGCAGGCCTCCTTCGACGAGTTCGAGGTGCCCGAGTCGCACCGGGCGATCATCCTCGTGGACATCGTCCGCGTCGCCGACTCCTGCGGCTACGGCGTGCCGCTGATGGACTACGTCGGCGAGCGCCCGCACCAGGCGGCCTCGTCGGCCAAGCGCGTGCGCGTGCACGGCCCGGAGGCCTACGTCGCCTACCAGCGCGAGCACAACGCCGCGAGCATCGACGGGCTCCCGGCCGTCGACCTCGCCTAGGCGGCCAGCCGCGCCGCCCCGCCCGCAGGCGGCACGTTCTGGTTGAGCCGGAACACGTTGTCCGGGTCGTAGGCCGCCTTGACCGCCGCCAGCCGGTCCCGGTGCTCGCCGGGGTACGCGGCGCGTACGCGGTCGGGGCCCTCGTCGCCGAGGAAGCCGGCGTAGGCGCCGTCGGCGCCGTGGCGGATGCGGTCCGCCAGCGCCGTGGCCCAGGCCTCGTGCCCGGCACGCTCCTCGGGGCGGGCGTACATCGCGACGATGGTGGCCATGATCCGGCGGTCCCGGTGCGCGAACGCGGTCGCGTCGGCGGGCACCCGCGCCATCGCGCCGCCGAGGACGCGGAGCTGCGTCACCGCCTGCATGGCCGTGGAGCCCTCCAGCGCGTCGACGACGGCAGCGGCCGAGGCTCCGTCGAAGCGGTCCGTGAACAGCGTGCGCGTCACCGCGGCCTGCGGGCCGCCCGGCTCGCCGCCCTCGAAGAGCTCGGGATAGGCCATCGGGCGCACGAAGTCGGCGATCGGGGTCGCGAGGGCACGCAGCCGGCCGACCACGCGCTCGCCCGCCTGGACGTCGCCGGCGTAGGCGAGCAGGGCCAGGACCACCGGGCGGCCGTGGTGCTCGGCCGGGATGAACGGCAGCGGCGGCGCCGGCATGACGTTGGCGATCGCCGACAGCTCCTCGGGCGCGGCGTCCGCCTCGGCGACGAATCCCTCGAGCACGTCCGCGGTCGCCGGGAGCAGGAGCATCCCGCCGAGGATGCGCCCGATCGTGTGCAGGCGCAGCTTCAGGCGGGTCACCACGCCGGGGTTGCCGCCACCGCCGCGGATCGCCCAGAAGAGGTCGGGGTGGGTACGCGCATCGGTGCGCAGCCGCCGGCCGTCGGCCGTGACGACCTCCGCGGCGAGCACGTCGTCGATCGTCAGGCCGTGCCTGCGTACGAGGAACCCGACGCCGCCGGCGTTCGCGATGCCGCCGATCCCGACGGAGCCGGCGTCGCCGAACGGGGTCGCCAGCTCGTGGGCGCCCGCGGCCGCGGTGTAGGCCCCCGCGGTCAGGCCGGCCTCGGCCCAGGCCACGCGCCGCTCCGGGTCGATCTCGAGCCCGCGCATGCCGGAGAGATCGATGACCACACCGTCGTCCACGACTCCGTGCCCGGCGGGGCTGTGGCCGCCGCTGCGGACCGCGAGCGGCAGGCCGTGCTCGCGCGCGTGGGCGATCGCCGCCGCGACGTCCTCCGCGCCGGCGGGGCGGGCGATGAGCGCGGGGCGGCGGTCGACGGCCGCGAACACCGTCCGCGCCTCGTCGTATTCGGGGTCCTGCGGGGTGATGACGGGTCCGGCGAGCTGGAGCGTGTGAAGCATGCATCCCAGGCAAGCAACCGAGCGGCAACGCGCCATTCGGGCTATCCGGCGTCCGCGTGTCGGGCTGGCCGCACCGACCCGGCGGGGAGGTTGGTTCCCTCCGGGTGACCGCTACGGCGCGCGCTCGATCTCCAGCGCGTGCGCGACCCGCGGGCGGCCGTCTGCCTCCCAGGTCACGTCGACCTGGTCGTCCTTGGAGTAGAAGCCGATCCCCCAGGCGCCCCAGAACCACTTCCAGAAGCCGAGCTTGCCCTCCTTCTCCAGGCTGGAGCGGAACACGAGCACGTCGCCGCGGACCTCGTAGTCGCGGCCGCGCTCCTGCCGCACGCCGTTGAGGTAGACGGTGTAGGGCGACCGGACCCCCTTCGGCAAGTGAACCCTTGATTCAGTCATCCCACCCACCCCACCGCCGCATCATGGCAACGACCGGGCGCCGTCGTAGGCTGGATCGCCGTCGATGGCGCGCCTGAAGTCCGACCTCGAGTACACGATCCGCCGCTCAGCCCGGGCGCGCCGCGTGCGCGTGACCGTCTCCGGCGAGGGCGAGGTGGTCGTGACGCTGCCCCAGCGCGCGGCCGAGCGCCGCGCGGCCGAGGCGGTGCGCGAGCTGCGCCCGTGGATCGACCGCCGCCGCTCCGCGCTGCTGCGGGCCGCGGCCGAGGTCGCGCGCGAGCCGGGCACGCTGCCGTACCTCGGCGCCACGCTGCGGCTGGTCCCGGAGCCGGGCCGCACGCGGGTCCACCGCCGCGGCGACGCGCTGCTGGTCCCGCCGGGCGATGCGACCGAGGCGATCGAGCGCTGGTACCGCCGCCGCGCCCGGGCGGAGATCGCCCCGCGCCTGGACGCCGCCACCGCCCGCGCGGGCACGGGCTACCGGGGTCTCACGATCCGCGGCCAGCGCACCCGCTGGGCGTCGTGCTCGTCCAACGGCGCGATGTCCTTCAACTGGCGCCTGCTGCTGGCGCCCGAGGCCGTCCTGGACTACGTGATCGAGCACGAGGTCTGCCATCTCGAGGTGATGGACCACTCGCCGCGCTTCTGGGCCCTGCTGGAGTCGCGCGCCCCCGGCTGGCGCGAGCACGCCGGCTGGCTGCGGCGCTACGGCTCGACGCTGGTGCTCTGAGCCTGGACCACCCGCCGCAGCGCGGCGTAGGCGTCCTCGCCGTCGCGCGGCTCGACCGGCCGCCGCCGGATCCGGCCCGTCCAGGCCTCGGCAGAGCCGTCGCCGCGGACGTCCACGCCCGCGCGCACCCCGCCACCGCGCAGCTCGGCGCGCGCCGCGACCTGCTGGGCGGGCTCGAAGCGCCGCACCCGCAGGTCGACGGTGCTCCGCCCGGGGCCGTCAGCGACCGCGCGGGCGCGCCGCTCGAGCAGGCTGAGCGCCGCCTCGAGCGAGCCGGCGTCGAGCTTCTCGACCTTCGACCCGTGGCGCACGACGACGCGGAACGCCATCAGCCCGCCGCCTCCAGCAGCGGCGCGGCCTTCTCCCAGCGCGCGATCTCGCAGCCGTTGTTGCGCGCGAAGCGGGCATCGACCTCGCGGCCGCCGAGCGTGCCCTTGATCGTGGCCGTCTCGGGCCCGCCGAACTGCTCCGTGCACGCGACGTCGTCCGGCACGGGCTCGAGGTCGGCGGGGCGCAGGCCGGCGGCGTCGCGGACCCGGGACTCCTTCGCGGGCTCCGGGCCGTCGCCGTCGGGGTCCACGCGCACCGTCAGCTGCGTGGCCGGCGCGTCGGCGGGCGCGGAGGGCTCCTCCTCGGCCCCGCAGCCGGCGAGGGCCAGGGCGGCCAGGCAGCACGACAGGATCCGCGGCGCCATCACGCCCACACTACGCGGCAGCCGCCGCGCCGTCACACGAGGGCGTCAGCCGGCCGCGGCGATCGCGGCGCGCTGCGCGACGACCTCGGCGTGGCCGAGCATCAGCACGCCCCCGCCGTCGTCGAGCACGGTGCCGTGCCAGGCGATCGCCCGGCGCTGGCCCTCCGCGGAGGGCAGCCGGTGGCCGAGGCCGTCGGCCTGGCCGGTGACGAGCTGCTCGAAGGCCGAGCGGGCGGCCGGGCGCCCCGCCTTGGGAACGGCGAGCGAGAACCAGTCGCGGCCGATCAGCTCGGCCTCCTCGATGCCGACCACTGCGCAGGCGCGGGCGTTGGCGAGCAGCACGCAGCCCTCGCGGTCGAGCGCCACGATCAGCGCCCCGGCCGAGTCCAGGAAGCCGCGCGTGCGGTCGAGCTGGGCGTGCAGGCGGCGGCTCTCGGCCTGCTCCTCGCGGCGGCGGGCGAGGTACTGCGCGAGCTGCGCGCCGATCGTGGCGAACATCGCCGAGATCTCGCCGTTGGGCTCGTTGACGCCGGTGGTGAGGAACTCGATCACGCCGTCGCAGTCGTCGCCGACGGCCAGCGGGAACGCGATCGCCGTCATCAGGCCTGCGCGCATCGCGCTCGTGGAGCGCACGGTGCGCGCGTCGCGCGAGAGGTCGGAGACCCACGAAGGGCGCCGGAAGGCCCAGACGCGGCCGGGGATCCCCTGGCCGGGGGCGAAGCGCTCCTCGCGCGTCTGCTCGGCGAACTCGAGCAGCTCGTCGCTGCCCGGGGCGTGCCAGACGGCGGTCGGGCGCAGGAGCGACATCTCGTCCGAGGGGCGCCAGACGACGCCGAAGCGCCAGCCCAGCGTCTCGCCGAGCGTGGCGAGCACGCGCGCGCACAGCGTCTCGGAGTCCAGGCCGGCGGCCAGGTGGTCGGCGATCGCCTGCTGGGCGAGCAGCAGGTGGTGGGCGCTGCCGACGCGGCGGCGCAGGCGCGCGGCGTCGAGCTCCTTGGTCAGCCGCGGGGCCAGCTCGCGCGGATCGGAGATCACCATCGCGGCGTCGTCGAGGCCGCGCACGATCGAGGACAGGTCGCCGCGGCGCACGTTCGGCGAGACGGCGACGAAGGGGAGGTGGGGGTCGCTCAGGCGCGTGAGCGCGAGCGCCTTGCGGGCCGGCACGGCGCCGGGCTCGTCGCCGCCGTAGAGCACCGCGTTCCAGCCCCGGCGCCCCAGCGCGGCGGACAGCGCGTCCGCGCCGTCGGCGTGCACGCGGTCCATCTGCCAGCCGGCCTCGGCCATGTGGGTGGCCAGCAGCGCGGCGTACTCCTCGGGTACGTCGACCATCAGGGCGCGCAGGGTGCGATGAGGCCTCACTTGTGGTCCATCGGCGTCCCAGCCGAGCGCTTGAGTGCGAAGGGCGCGCGCGCCCTCGTACGGTCGTTTAGCGGGCCGCCTCGGCGGCCAGCCTCGCCGTCATCCCGGCCGCGGGCAGCGCGTCGCCGAACAGCCGGCCCTGCGCCAGCGGGCAGCCGAGCGCGGCGAGGAAGTGCTGCTGCAGCGGCACCTCGACGCCCTCGGCGACAGTCGTCATCCCGAGCGCGTCCGAGAGCGCGATCACCGCGCGCACGATCGCGCCCGACTCGGGGTCGTCGGGGATCTCGCGCAGGAACGAGCGGTCGATCTTGAGCGTCTGGACCGGGAGCAGCCGCAGGCGCGAGAGCGACGACCAGCCCGCGCCGAAGTCGTCGATCGCGATCTGCAGGCCGGCGTCGTGCAGCTCGCGCAGCAGCGGGCCGATCCGCTCGGGCTCGCGCAGCGTGGCCGACTCCGTGAGCTCCATCGTGAGCCGCCGCGGGTCCACGCCCTCGCCGCGCAGCCTGCGCGATCAGCTCGAGCGCGAAGTCCGGCCGGTGCAGCTCGCGCGGGGAGACGTTGAACGACATCCGCGGGCTCAGCCCGGCCGCCTCCCACTCGCGCAGCTGGCGCGCCATCGCGCCGACGACCCACTCCCCGATCGGGTCGAGCAGGCTCATCTGCTCGGCGGCCGGGAGGAAGGCGTCGGGGTGCACGAGCCCGCGCTCGGGGTCGTTCCAGCGCAGCAGCGCCTCCATCGAGTGAAGGCGGCCGCTGGCCGTCCACACGATCGGCTGGTAGTGCAGCTCGAGCTCGTCGTCGGCGATCGCGCGCCGCAGCCGCGAGGACAGCGACAGCCGCTCGAGCGGGTCGTGGCCCACGCTCGCGTACACCGTCGAGGCCGCCCGCCCGCGGCCCTTGCTCTGGTACATCGCGGTGTCGGCGTGCTGGAGCAGCGTGTGCGCGCCGTCGGCGTCGCCCGGGAAGACCGAGATGCCGACGCTGGCCTCGACGTGGAACTCCGCGCCGGCGATCTGGAACGGCTTGGCGAGCCGGACGGCGATGTCGTCGGCGGCCGCCCGCGCCGCCGGCTCGGCCGCGCCGGGCTCGAGGTCGTCGAGCAGCACGAGGAACTCGTCGCCGCCGTGGCGGGCCAGCAGCCCGCCCGGCTCCTCGACACCGCCGAGCCGCGTGGCGACCCGCCGCAGCAGCCGGTCGCCCGCCGCGTGGCCGAACGAGTCGTTGACGAGCTTGAAGTTGTCGAGGTCGACGAACAGCAGCGCGACGGCGCGCTCGCGCTTGCGCGCGCGGGCGACCGAGGAGCGCAGCCGCGCGTCGAGCTGCGATGCGGTTGGCCAGCCCGGTCAGCGGGTCGTGGCCGGCCAGCCAGCGCAGCTCCGCCTCGGCCTCCTCGAGCCGCTCCTGGAGCGACCGGTCGGGCATCTCGGCCTCGCTCTCGGCGGAGCGGACCCGGGATGGTTGCGGCGAGGGGGTGCGCTTGGAGGGCATCCGTGCGGACGCCGACCATCGGCGCCCGCACGGAATGGTACCTGCGGAGCCCTAGCGCTCTCCGACGGGGACGTACTCGCGCGTGCGCTCGCCCGTGTAGATCTGGCGCGGGCGGGCGATCTTCTGCTCCTTGTCCTGGATCATCTCGAGCCACTGGGCGATCCAGCCGCTCGTGCGCGGGATCGCGAACAGGACGGGGAACATGCCGACGGGCATGCCCAGCGCCTCGTAGATCAGGCCCGAGTAGAAGTCGACGTTGGGGTAGAGCTTGCGCTTGACGAAGTAGTCGTCCTCGAGCGCGATCTTCTCGAGCTCGAGCGCGATCTCCAGCAGCGGGTTGATGCCCGTGACCTCGAAGACCTCGTCGGTCGCCTTCTTGATGATCTTCGCGCGCGGGTCGTAGTTCTTGTAGACCCGGTGGCCGAAGCCCATCAGGCGCTCCTTGCCCTCCTTCACGCCGGAGATGAAGTCCGGGATGTTCTCCTTGGAGCCGATCCGGCGCAGCATCCGCAGCACCGCCTCGTTGGCGCCGCCGTGCAGCGGCCCGTAGAGGGCGGCGACGCCGGCCGCGACCGCCGAGTAGGGGTCGACCTGCGAGGAGCCGACCGCGCGTACCGCGTTCGTCGAGCAGTTCTGCTCGTGATCGGCGTGCAGGATGAAGAGGATGTCCAGGGCCTTCTCCAGCCGGGGATCCGGCTGGTACTTGAGCTCGGTCATCTTGTAGAGCATGTTGAGGAAGTTGCCGGGGTAGCGCAGGTCGTTGTCGGGATAGACGTAGGGCTGCCCCATCGCGTGCCGGAACGCGAACGCCGCGAGCGTCGGCATCTTCGCGATCAGGCGGATCATGTGGAGGTAGCGGAGCTCCTCGTCGTGGATCTCGTTCGCGTCGGGATAGAACGTCGACAGCGCGCCGGTCGACGCGAGCAGCATCCCCATCGGGTGCGCGTCGTAGCGGAAGCCCTGCATGAAGCTCTTGACGTTCTCGTGCACGAACGTGTGGATCGTGATCTGGTGCGTCCACTCGTCGAGCTGCGCCTGGTTCGGGAGATCGCCGTGGATGAGCAGGTAGGCGACCTCGAGATAGGTCGAGCTCTCCGCGAGCTGCTCGATCGGGTAGCCGCGGTACTCGAGCACCCCGGCCTCGCCGTCGAGGAAGGTGATCGCGCTGCGACACGACGCGGTGTTCATGAACGCCGGGTCGTAGGACATGACCCCGAAGTCGTCCTCGTTGACCTTGATGTCGCGCAGGGCCGTCGCGCGCACCGTGCCGTCCTCGACCGGCACCTCGTAGGTCTGCCCCGTGCGGTTGTCGGTGATGGTCAGCGTCTCGGGGGCCGTCGCGACACCACCTCCGTTGCTGCTCTGCTCCTCAGTGCCCATGAGCGATCTCCCGGTCGAAGCTTGGTCGTCCTCCACTACCCGCAATGATGACGGGTACGACCTGCATGCGGGATGAAGAGCCCCTCAGGAGGTGAGGATCGCGGCGGCCATCGCGCCCAGCACGAGCAGCGCGGCGAGGCCGAGGACGCCCCGCGTCTGGCCCTTGCTCGACGGGAACGTGTCGATGCCCCTGATCCCGACGACGGAGATGATCACGGCGAAGACCGCGAGCACGCCGCCGGCGACGTAGAAGAGCGTCTTGGAGGACTCCTCGTGGCCCTCCGCGGCGGCGAAGACGATCGTGAGGGCGTGCAGCACGGGCGGCAACCTACCGCATGTAGCGGCTCTCGGTGGCCGCCGTCTGGCCCTGGTAATGGGAGCCCAGCGCCTCCGAGCCGTAGGGGCGCTCGGCCGGCGCGTCGAGCGTCATGAACGAGAGCTGGGCGATCAGGATCCCGGGGTAGAGCTTGATCGGCACGCGCGTGAGGTTGGTGATCTCGAGCGTCAGCGTGCCCTTGAAGCCGGGGTCGACGAAGCCCGCCGTGGCGTGCACGATCAGGCCGAGGCGGCCGAGCGAGCTCTTGCCCTCGATGCGGGCGACGATGTCGTCGGGCAGCTCGACGTACTCCGCCGTGACCCCGAGCACGAACTCGCCCGGGTGGATCACGAACATCTCGCCCGTGACCTCCTCGGTGAGGTTCGTCGGCGGCTCGCGCAGGTCGATCGCCGTGGTCCGGTGGTTGTGGAACACCCGGAAGGAGTTGCCGAGCCGCAGGTCCACCGAGGCCGGCTGCACCAGCTCGGGGTCCCAGGGGTCGATGACGATCCGGCCCTCCTCGACGAGGCGGCGGATCGTCCCGTCGGACAGGACGGAGGTCGGCATAGGGGAGATCCTAGGGCTGGGGCTGGCGGGAGCGCGCGTTGACCGGCCGCACGCGCGGTGGCGGCAGCGGCAACGGGTCCCCGTGCGGGCCGCGGCGCGGCGTCCGCGGCAGCGGCGGGATCGGGTGCGGCCGCTCCTTGCGGGAGCCGCCGTCGCCTCCGGCGTCCTCCGGCTCCGGCTCCGCCTTGATGGCCCAGTAGACCAGCCAGTAGAGGAGCAGCAGCGGGATCTTCAGCCCGAGGAACAGGTAGAGCATCGCCCACTCCACCCCAGGGATGCTACCCCCGCATCCCCCCGCGCGTGCGCCGGGCTGAGTCCTGAACTCAGGGGCGCAGCTGCAGCGGCGCGGGATCGAACGCGCTGATGCGCTGCAGCTCGTTCACGCGGGCGGTGATCTCCTCGCCCGTGAGCGTCTGCATGCGCTCCGTGCCGAACGCCTCGACGTTGAACGAGGCCAGCGCGGTGCCGTAGGCCATCGCGGTCCGCAGCAGATCGTCCGTGATCTCCTCGCCCGCGTGGGCGGCGACGTAGCCCATGAAGCCGCCCGCGAAGGAGTCGCCGGCGCCCGTCGGGTCCACGACCACCTCGGTCGGGTACGCGGGGATGCCGAACACGCCGCCCTCGGTGAACATCGCCGAGCCGTACTCGCCCTGCTTGGCGACGACGACCCGGGGGCCCATCGCCAGCACCTTGCGCGCGGCCTTGACGAGGTTGGGCTCGTCGGTGAGCTGGCGGACCTCGCCGTCGTTGAGGATCACGCAGTCGACCATCGAGATCGTGCGCAGCAGCGACTCGTGCGCGATGTCGATCCAGAGGTTCATCGAGTCCAGCGCGGAGAAGTGGCTCGCCTCGCACTGCTCGCGCACGGCGCGCTGCAGCTCGGGCTGGATGTTGGCCAGGAACAGCGTGTCCGAGGCCATGGCCGCCTCGGAGAGCTTGGGCTGGAAGTGCTCGAAGACGTTGAGGTCGGTCTGCAGCGTGTGGCGGACGTTGACGTCGCGCTCGTAGCGGCCGGCCCAGAAGAACGTCTTGCCGCCCGGGACGTGCTCGATGTCGTCGGTGATGACGCCACGCGCGCGCAGCACGGCGTACTCCGCCTCGCCGAAGTCGTCGCCGACGGGCCCGATGACCCGGGTCTCGGCGAGGAAGGACGAGGCCAGCGAGAAGTGCACCGCAGCGCCGCCCAGGAGGCGGTCGCGCTTGGCGGTCTGCGTCTCGACGGCGTCGAACGCGATGGATCCGACAACGGTCAGGCTCATGCGGCCGAGCAGGGTATCGTCCGCCGCCGTGCGAGCCATCCGCATCAGCGAATGGGGCGGTCCGGAGGTGCTCGAGCTCGTCGAGGACGAGCCGGTCCCCGAGGCCGGCGAGGGCCAGGTCCTGATCCGCGTCGCCCGCGCCGGCGTGAACTTCGCCGACACGCACGCGCGGGAGAACTCCTACCTCGCCCGCTACGAGCTGCCGCTGATCCCGGGCGCGGAGGTCGCCGGCGTGCGCGAGGACACGGGCCAGCGCGTCGTGGCGCTGGTCGGGACGGGCGGCTACGCCGAGTACGTCGCCGCCGACGAGGCCACGGTCTTCCCGATCGAGGACGGCGTGTCCGACGCGACCGCGCTCGCCCTGCTCCTGCAGGGCTTGACGGCCTGGCACCTCTACCGCACCTCCGCGAAGCTGGCCGAGGGCGAGAGCGTCGTCGTGCACGCGGCCGCCGGCGGGGTCGGCTCGCTCGCCGTGCAGCTCGGCCGCCACATGGGCGCCGGCCGGGTGATCGCCACGGCGTCCTCGCAGGACAAGCGCGACCTGGCGCTGTCGCTCGGCGCCGACGCGGCCGTCGACGTCAACGCCGAGGACCTCGCGGGCGAGCTGATCGAGGCCAACGGCGGCGAGCGCGTCGACGCGGTCTTCGAGATGGCCGGCGGGAGGATCTTCGAGGAGTCGATGAAGGCGCTCGCCCCGTTCGGCCGGCTCGTCACCTACGGCATCGCCTCGCGCGACCAGAACGAGCTGCGCACGGGCGGGCTCATGCGCCGCAGCCACGCGGTCGTCGGCTTCTGGCTGATGCACTGCCTGCGCAAGCCCGAGATGGTCGCGGGGCCCTTGTCCGAGCTCGGCGAGCTCGTCGCGCGCGGCGACCTGCGCGTGGTCGAGGGCGAGACCTACGGGCTCTCGGAGGTCCGGCGGCTGCACGAGGACCTCGCGGCACGGCGCACCTCGGGCAAGCTCGTGATCGATCCGTCTCGGTAGCGCGTCGCGAACGTCAACTGCGGCTGGGTGAGGAGGTGAGGGTGTCGCCCGCCCGGCGGTCCCCGGGATCGACTAACAGCGCGGGTCGCCTGACGCACGCTCAGCGGGACTCATCGACCCATCGTTCCGGGCCTGGAAACGATGGGCACTGCACGCACGCTCAGCGGGACCCTCGCGACCTTCGCTGTAAGTGGCGGCCCGGAGCAGGCCGCGCGGGCGGCTCCCAGGCGAGGACGCGACCCCACTCGTGCTCCTCGCCGCCGGGCGCGCGCTCGACGATCCGCCCTCCGGCCCGCGGCTCGAAGTCCACGGACTCGGGCGCTCCGGAGACGGAGTGGCTGCCCGGCCACCACAGCGACGTGCGCTCGGCCCAGACGCTGAAGGCGTGCTCGGGCGAGCACTCGACCGTGAACTCGTGCACGAGCGGGTCGGTCACTCGGTGTTCTCCGCGGTGAGCTTGAAGCGGGCGGCGGCCTCGCCCCACACCTGCTCGAGATACGCGCGGACGGCCTCGGCGCCCTCGTCGTGCAGCCGGTAGAGCCGCCGCGTGCCCTCGGCGCGGTCCGTCACCAGCCCGGCCTCCTTGAGCAGCCGCAGGTGGCGGGAGACGGCGGGCCGGCTGATCGGCAGCACATCGGCGAGCTGCTGGACCGAGCGGTCGCCGGCTCCGAGCAGCTCCACGATCGCGCGCCGGTTCGGGTCGCCGAGCGCCTCGAACGGGTTCACGCTCATGCGCTCAATGGTAACGTTCCGGTTACGGATGAGGCACTACGAATCGACAGCCGTCATCGACGCCCGCCCCGAGGCGGTCTGGGCGGTGCTCACGGACGCGCCCGCGTACGCCGAGTGGGACTCGGGCGTCGTGCGCGTCGAGGGGAGGATCGCGCCGCAGGAGAAGATCAAGGTCGTCTCGAGGCCAACCCGAAGCGCGTTCGGGTCAGTGACGAGTTCCGCCGCGAGCGGATGGTCTGGAGCGGCGGCATGCCGCTCGGCCTTCGCCACGCTCACGCCGGAGAACGGCTCCACGCGGTTTGCCATGCGCGAGGAGTACACGGGCCCGATGCTGCCGCTGATCTGGCGCTCGATGCCGGACCTGCAGCCCTCGTTCGAGCAGTTCGCGCGCGGCCTGAAGGCGCGCGCCGAGCGCGCATGACGTATCGCTCTGCCGCGCGCGTCGTAAGCTCCTCTGCTCAGTGACGACCTTCAAAGACCTCGGACTGTCCGAGACCATCCTCGATGCCCTCAAGGACGTGGGCTACGAGTCGCCGAGCCCCATCCAGGAGCAGGCCATCCCCGAGCTGCTCCAAGGCCACGACGTGATCGGCCAGGCGCAGACCGGTACCGGCAAGACCGCAGCGTTCGGTCTGCCGATGATCCAGTTCGTCGATCCCGACGACCCGGACGTGCAGGCGCTCGTGCTCACGCCGACGCGCGAGCTGTGCATCCAGGTGACGCAGGCCCTGCGCGCCTACGGCAAGCCCAAGGGCATCCAGCCCGTCGCCGTCTTCGGCGGCGCGCCGATCCGCACCCAGCAGGCGCAGCTCAAGGAGGGCGGGCAGATCGTGGTCGGCACGGTCGGCCGCGTGCTCGACCTGATCTCGCGCCACTCGCTGATGCTGCACTCGTGCCGCTACCTCGTCCTCGACGAGGCCGACGAGATGCTCGACCTCGGCTTCCTCGAGGACGTCGAGAAGATCCTCTCGCTCACGCCGGGCGGCCGCCAGACCGCGCTGTTCAGCGCGACCATGCCGCCCGAGATCCGCGGGCTCGCCGACCGCCACCTCTACGACCCGGTGACGGTCAAGGTCAAGGCGGCGACGCTGACGATCGACACCGTCGAGCAGTTCTTCCTCGAGGTCAAGGGGCCCGAGAAGAACGAGGCGCTGGCGCGCGTGCTGGAGGCGGAGAAGCCCGACCAGGCGATCGTCTTCACGCGCACGAAGATCCGCACGGACCAGCTCTATCGCACGCTGCGCGACAAGGGCATGAACGTCAAGGCGCTGCACGGCGACATGTCCCAGGGCTCGCGCGACGGCGTGATGATCTCCTTCAAGAGCGGCCGGGTGCCGATCCTCGTCGCCACCGACGTCGCCGCGCGCGGGCTGGACATCGCATCGGTCACGCACATCGTCAACTTCGACGTGCCGACCTCGCCGGACGTCTACGTGCACCGCATCGGGCGCACGGGCCGCGTCGGGCGCTCCGGACGGGCGATCACCTTCATCGAGCCGCGCCAGCGCAAGGACCTCGAGGCGATCGAGCGCCACGCGAGCACGAAGATCTCGCCCTGGGCCGAAGGCGCCCACGTCGCCCCGGCGAAGATGACCGAGCGCCCGCGCCGGCACCGCAAGCCGCACGACGAGACCGACGGCAACGGCACGGGCTACACGAAGCTGATCGCCAACACGGGCCGCGCCGCGGGCCTCGAGCCCGGCGAGCTGATCTCCGCCGTCGCCGCCGGCGGCGGCCTCGACGGCGAGGCCATCCGCAACGTGCGCGTGCTGGAGCGCTTCGCGCTCGTCGAGGTCCCGGCCGCCGAGGCAGAGCGGATCGTCGAGGCGCTCAGCGGCACCACCGTGCACGGCCGTAAGCTGGCGCTCGAGCCGGTCCGCGGACAGTCCTGAGCAAAGGGGGAGAGGCCATGTCCCAGATGACGATGACGACCAACCACGGCCCGATCGTCTTCGAGATGTTCGACGAGGACGCGCCGAAGACGGTCGAGAACATGCGCAAGCTGGCCGGCGACGGGTTCTACGACGGCCTGGCGTTCCACCGCATCATCCGCGACTTCATGATCCAGGGCGGCTGCCCCGAGGGGACGGGCACCGGCGGCCCCGGCTACACGTTCGAGGACGAGTTCAACCAGCACAAGGTCGTCCGCGGCGCGCTGGCGATGGCCAACGCCGGCCCGAACACCAACGGCTCGCAGTTCTTCATCGTCACCACCGAGGCCGCGCCGTGGCTCGACGGCAAGCACACCGTCTTCGGGAAGGTGACCTCCGGCATGGAGGTCGTGGACGCGCTGGAGGGGCTGCCGACCGACGGCCGCGACCGCCCGCAGGAGCCCGCGATGATCGAGAAGGTCGAGTTCGACGGCTGATGGCCACGCTCGAGGAGCGCACGCAGGCGACGGGGACGATCAGCGTCGAGAACCCGGCGACCGGGGCGGTCGTCGGCGAGGTGCCGATCCGCTCCGCCGAGGAGGTGCGCGCGCTCGCCGAGCGGGGCCGCGCCGCCCAGCCCGCATGGGAGGCGCTCGGGTTCGAGGGCCGCGCGCGCGTGCTGCGCCGCGCCCAGAAGTGGGTGCTCGACAACCAGGATCGCGTGATCGACACGATCGTCTCCGAGACGGGCAAGACGCACGAGGACGCGCTGCTCGCGGAGATCGGCTACATCGCCAACGCGTTCGGCTTCTGGGCCAAGAACGCCCCGGAGTACCTCGCCGACGAGAAGATCCGCTCCGCGAACCCGTTCGTGCTCGGCCGCAAGCTCGTCGTCCGCTACGCGCCGCTGGGCCTGGTCGGCGTGATCGGGCCGTGGAACTACCCGCTGTCGAACTCCTTCGGCGACTGCATCCCGGCGCTGGCCGCCGGCAACGCGGTGATCCTCAAGCCGTCCGAGGTCACGCCGCTCACGTCGCTGCTGATGGAGCAGGCGATGCGCGAGTGCGGGCTGCCCGACGGCGTCTTCGCGGTCGCGACCGGCCTCGGCGAGACCGGGCAGGCGCTGATCGACGAGGTCGACATGGTGATGTTCACCGGCTCGACCGCGACCGGCAAGAAGGTCATGGAGCGCGCCGCGCGCACGCTGACCCCCGTGTCGCTGGAGCTCGGCGGCAAGGACCCGATGATCGTGCTGGCCGACGCCGACCTCGAGCGGGCGGCCAACGCCGCCACCTACTACTCGATGCAGAACGGCGGCCAGACCTGCATCTCCGTCGAGCGCGTGTACGTCGAGGCGCCGGTCTACGACCAGTTCGTGGCCAAGGTCACCGAGAAGGTCAAGGCGCTGCGCCAGGGCGTCCCGGCGGGGCCGGGCAGCGTCGACGTCGGCGCCGTCACGTTCCCGAAGCAGCTCGACATCGTCACGGGCCACGTCGACGCGGCCCGCGAGGCGGGCGCGACCGTGCTCACGGGCGGCCGCGGGCGCAGCGACGGCGGGAGCTTCTACGAGCCGACCGTGCTCGTCGACGTCGACCACTCGATGGCATGCATGACCGAGGAGACCTTCGGCCCGACGCTGCCGATCATGCGCGTCGCCGACGCCGAGGAGGCGGTCAAGCTCGCGAACGACTCCACCTACGGGCTCGCCGCGTCCGTGTGGACCAAGGACGCCTCGCGGGGCGAGGCGATCGCCCGCCGGATCGAGGCCGGCGCCGTCTGCGTCAACGACGCCCAGCTGAACTACCTCGCGCTCGAGCTGCCGATGGGCGGCTGGAAGGCCTCGGGGCTCGGCTCGCGCCACGGCGCCGGCGGGATCCGCAAGTACACGCGCCAGCAGTCGCTGCTGGTGACCCGGCTCGCGCCCAAGCGCGACCTGCACATGTTCCCGTACAAGGCGGGCACGACCGGCCTGCTCGGCCGCGCCATGAAGCTGCTCTACGGCCGCGGCAAGCGGGCCTGACGAACCCGCCGCGATCCCGCTCCAGGAGCGGGATCGCGACTTTGCCCGAAAAGTTTCACGAATTGCCGCAGGCTTTTGGCGCGGCCGTCGTTTGTCTCGTTCGCCATGCCCCATCGCCTCGCCGCCGAGATCGTCCTCGAGCATCTGCCGGCCGGTGTCGTCGTCCTCGACGACGAAGGGCGTCTGGCGGGCGGCAATCCGGCCGCCGAGCGGCTGCTCGGCACGCTCCCGCAGGACGGCACCTCGGGCTGCTGCGAGCTCGTCGGCTGCCGCCGTCCCGGCACCCCGCTCGAGTCGCGCTGCATCTCCGAGGCGGTGCGCGCGAGCGGCAACGCCGGTCGGCGAGCTGCTGGTGCAGACGCCGGGCGGGGGCGCGTGGGTCACCGCCGCCCCGGTCGACGGGGGCGGGATCGTCCTGCACCTGCGCACGGACGCCGAGTCCGCGAAGGCGGGCGACGAGCGCCTGCGCATCCGCGTGCTCGGCCCGATGCAGCTCGAGGCCGGCGGCGCCGTGCTCGAGGGCGACTGGCTCGCGCACCGGCCCGGCCAGGTCCTCAAGTACCTCGTGGCCGCGCGCGGGCGGCCGGTGTCCGCCGACGAGCTGCTCGGCGCCTTCTGGCCGCAGGCCGACGGCACGCCCGCGGCGACCAACGTGCGCCAGGCGGTCCACGCGCTGCGCGACCGGATGGAGCCCGATCGCCCGCGCCAGGCGGCGTCGCGCTTCGTGACCGGGCGGCGCGGCGGCGGCTACGAGCTGATCGGCGGGATGGTGCTCGTCGACGCCGACGTCTTCACCGCGGCGGCCGAGGCGGGGCTGACCGCGCTGCGCGACGGCGACGTCACGCGCGCCGAGGCCGCCCTGGCGCGGGCCGCCGTCCTCTACCGCGGCGACTTCCTGGCCGACGAGGCCGACGCGGAGTGGGCGCTGCCCGAGCGCGCCCGGCTGCGGGCGCTGGCGGGCCGCGTGCTGCGCGCACTGGCCGGCATCCGCGTGCGCGCGGGCGAGCTCGACGCCGCCAGCGAGCTGCTCCAGCGGCTCGCCGAGCTCGAGCCGCTCGACGTCGAGGCCCAGCGCCAGCTGCTGACGCTGCTCTGCGCCGCGGCCGCCGGACGGAGGCGGCCCGCCGCTACGAGGTCGTCGCCCGCCGCTTCCGCCGCGCGTTCGGCGAGGAGCCGGGCTTCGAGCTCGCCGAGCTCGCGCGCTCGCGCACCCCCGCCCGCCGCTGACGCGCACCCCGCCATTGCGGCGCTCACGCCTCCGGCGTCCGCGCCAGGGCGGCGCTCCGCGCGCCACTAGGGTGGCGGGCCGTGCTCGCCGTCGTGCTCGCGTTCTCCTCCTCGCTGTGCTGGGGCCTGGCCGACTTCCTCGGCGGGCTGCAGTCGCGCACGCGGCCGCTGGTGACCGTGCTGCTCGTGGCGCAGGTCGCCGCGGTCGCGATGGGCGTCGCGTTCGTGGCCGGCATCGGGCGACCCGTTCCCCGAGCTCGGGCCGGCGGCGCTGGCGACGGGCGCCGGTGTCGCGGGCTGCGCGGCGCTGGCCGCCTTCTACCGCGGGCTGGCGATCGGGACGATGAGCATCGTCGCGCCCGTCTCGGCCACCGGGCGCCGCCGTGCCGGTGCTGGTCGGCCTCGCGGAGGGCGAGCGGCCCGGCGGCGCTGCAGATCGCGGGCATCGTGGTCGCGATGGCCGGCATCGTGCTCGCCGCGCGCGAGCCGAGCGGACGCCCCGCCGAGCCGCGCCCTGCGCGGCTCGCTGGCGCTCGCCGGGCTCGCGGCGCTCGGGCTTCGGGACGTTCTTCGTGCTGATCGACCGCGCGACGGAGCTGGGCGGCGCGCCATGGTCGCTGCTGCTCGTGCGCGTCGGCGAGGTCGCGCTGCTGGGCTCGTTCGCGCTCGCGATGCGGCCGCGCGATGCCCTCGGGGCTGCGCGACGCCTCGCCGCTGCTGGCTGATCGGTGGGCTCGACTTCTCCGCCACGGCGTTCTTCGCGCTCGCGACCGAGCAGGGGCTGCTGAGCGTCGTCTCCGTGGTCGGCTCGCTCTACCCCGCGGTCACCGTGGTGCTGGCGCGCGTCGTGCTGGCCGAGCGGGTCGCGCGCTCGCAGGAGTTCGGCGTGGTGCTCACGCTCGCGGGCGTCGTGGCGATCAGCGCGGGCTGACGTCCACGCCGAGCAGCTCGGAGACCTCGTCGAGCGTGGCGGCGGCGTCGCCGCGGTGCACGACCGTGGCCATGCCCAGCGCCCGCGCCGGCTTGAGGTTGCCGGGCAGGTCGTCGACGTAAGACGCACTCGGAGGCCGGCAGCCCGATCCGCTCAGCGGCCAGCTCGTAGATCGCCGGGTCGGGCTTGCGCATGCCCACCTCGCCGGAGATCACCCACGCGTCGAACAGCCGCTCGAGCTGGGCGCGGTCGTAGCGGTCCTCGCCCCAGGAGTTCGACAGCATCGCCGTGCGGATGCCGGCGCCGCGCGCCGCCAGCACGCCCGCGATCATCGCCTCGTCGGGCTTCATGTGGCCGAACAAGCGGTCGATCAGGCGCTCGGGCGCGACGCCGAGCAGCTTCGCGAACGCCGCCTCGAACTCCGCGCTCGCGCGCCTGCCCGGTCTCCAGGCGCTCGAGCAGCGCGCGCGCCTCGGGGTCGCCGAGGAAGCGCTCGCGCACGGTCTCGGCCGCGAGCCCCTCGGCCTCGCAGAAGTCCGGAACGACGCGAACACGTCGGTCGTCAGCACACCGCCGTAGTCCACGATCAGGCCCCGCACGAGGGGCGGCATGCTAGTGGTGAAGGTCCCCTCCGCCCCGCCCTGCACCGCAACGATGCGGTCCGCGGTCGCGTTTGGACCCCCGATGCTCCCCCGCAGACACACGATCCTCCTCGTCCTCGCGCTGGCCGCCCCCACGGCCCTGCCGGCCGACCGCGCCCGCCTCCCCGCGCCAGCCCGTCGCCTTCGAGGCCCCGCGCGAGCTGCTCGCCGACTCCACCCGCGACCGCACGCTCGACGAGATCCGCGACTTCGGCGTCACCGACATCCGCCAGCTCGTCTACTGGCGCAGCTTCGCCCCGCGGCCGAACGCCAAGCGCAAGCCGGGCGGCCGCTTCGTGGCCTCCGACCCGGCGACCTACCCCGCCGACACCTGGGCGCCGCTCGACGCGCTGATCCGCGACGCGTCGGCGCGCGGGATCAGGGTGCACCTCAACCTCACCGGACCCGTCCCGCGCTGGGCCACCAAGAGCCGCAAGGACAACGTCACGCGGCCGAGCCCGAAGGAGTTCCAGGCGTGGGCGACGGCGGTCGGCCGCCGCTACGGCGACGCGGTCGCGACCTGGTCGATCTGGAACGAGCCCAACCAGCCGCAGTTCCTCAAGCCGCAGTACCGCAACGGCAAGCCCTACTCGCCCGGCCTCTACCGGCGCGCTCTACCAGGTCGGCGTGCGCGGCCTCAAGAAGACGGCCGCCAACCGCGGCGACACGTACCTGATCGGCGAGACCTCGCCGCGCGGCAACTCGAAGGTCGTGTTCCCGCTCGACTTCTTCCGGCGGATGCTGTGCCTGAACAGCTCCTACAAGAAGACGCAGCAAGTGCGGCGTGCTCGACGCCGACGGCTACGCGCACCACGCCTACACGACGGCGAAGGGGCCGCGGTTCGTCCCGCACGACACGCGCGACGTGACGCTCGGCGTGCTCTCGCGCCTGGAGCGCGCGCTCGACCGCGCCGGCAAGGCCAGTGCGCTCCCGCGCGGGCTGCCGATCTACCTGACCGAGTTCGGCATCCAGTCGCGGCCCGACCGCATCCAGGGCGTCAGCTTCCCCAAGCAGGCCGCCTACCTCTCGATCGCCGAGCACATGGCCTACGTGAACCCGCGCGTGCGCTCGTTCTCGCAGTACCTGATGAGCGACGACCGCCCGCGCGCCTCCGCGCTGAACAAGTACGCCGGCTTCGAGAGCGGCCTGCGGACGAACAAGGGCAAGAAGAAGCCGGCCTACAAGGCCTTCCGCCTGCCGCTCGCCGTCGAGAACTACGGCCGCACCGACGTCCTGTGGGGGCTCGTGCGCCAGTTCCGCCAGGCCACGACCGTCCGGGTCGAGGTCGACCCCAAGGGCAAGCGCGGCTGGCGCAAGCTCGCCGACGTCAAGACGACCGGCACCGGCGTCTACTCACTGCGCGCGACCCACCGCAGCGGGCAGCGCTACCGCGTCAAGTGGACCTCCCCCTCCGGCAAGACGCTACGCCGGAGCCTCCGTCCGCTCCTACTGAGCGCGGCTCGATCGGCCGATCGTCCAGCCTGGCCGTTCGTCCGATTGGGGTCCTGACCCGATGCGTCGACAATGGGCAGCCGCCGATCTTAGGAACACCATGCGAACCCTGCGGATGCATCTCCTCGGTCTTGAAGTCGCCGACATCAACGGCCGCACGCTTGGCCAGGTCGTCGACACGTATCCCTTCGACGGCGGCGGCGAGCTCGAGATGGTCGTGCTGCGCCTGCGGCGCTTCGGCGAGCGGCGGATGCTGCCCGTGTCCGAGCTTCGCGTGGACGAGGGCCGGATCGTCGTGCCCTTCTCGCGCCACCAGGTCGAGGACGCGCCCGGGCTCAGCACGGGGCGCCACGCGGACGAGGATCCGTGGCGCGCGAAGACCTACTGGTACTACGAGGACTACGCGGTCGCTCGCGCGTAGGCGCGACGCGCGGCTAAGGTGCGGGGCGCGATGGCGCCCCAGCTCTGGCTGCTGAGGCACGGCGAGGCCGTGCCGCACGAATCCAAGCCCGATCAGGAGCGAGAGCTCACTGCCCGCGGCGAGCGACAGGCGCTCGCCGCGGGCGCTGCGCTCGCCCGCCTCGGGCTGGAGCTCGCCGCCTGTTACACGAGCCCGAAGGTGCGGGCGCTGCAGACGGCGGAGTTCGCCTGCCGGTCGCTCGGGATCGAGCCGGTCGTCGAGGACTCGATCGGCGACGGCTTCGAGCGCGACGACGCGATCGCGCTCCTGCGCGCGCACGGCGACGACGCCCGCGTGCTGGTCGTCGGCCACGAGCCCGACTTCTCGCAGGTCGTCCACGACCTCACCGGCGGCCGCGTGGACTTCAAGAAGGGCGGGGTCGCCGCCGTGCGCGAGGAGCGCGGCTCCGGCGAGCTGCTCGCGCTGCTGCGCCCGCGCGAGCTCGAGTCGCTCGCGCTCGACGAACCCGGCTAGGCGAGCGCGCCGGCGATCATCGCCAGCGCGACCTCGGCGCGGCTCGCGAGCGACGCCTCGAGCACGAACTCGTCCGGGTTGTGGGCCGCGCCGCCGCGCGGGCCGAGGCCGTCGACGGTGACCGGGAGCGCGGCCGCCATGTGGCTGGCGTCGCTGGCGCCGCCGCGCGCCCGCGGCACGATCGGGCGCCCGAGCGCCTCCGACGCGCGCGCCAGCAGGCCGGCGGTCGCCTCCTCGGAGTGCATGCCGGGCCAGCGGCGGATCAGCTCCGCCTCCAGCCGCACGCCCTCGTGCTCGGCGGGGACCGAGGCGAGCACGGCCTCGATCGCGTCGATGTCGTCGGCGCGCAGGTCGCAGTAGAGCTCGCCGCGGCCGGGGACGACGTTGAACGCCTCGCCGGCGCGCAGCACGGTCGGCACGGCGGTCAGGTGCGCCGGGCCGTCCGGGTCGTGCGCCTCGGCCACCGCGCGGGCGGCGACGCCGAGCGCGAGCAGCGCGTTGCGCCCGCGGTCCGGGGCGGAGCCGGAGTGCGCGGAGCGCCCGTGGGCGATGACCTTGATCGTGCCCGCCGCCTTGCGGCGCACGACCACGCCGTCGTCGCCGTCGGGCGTGCGCTCGCCGCCCTCGAAGCACAGGCAGGCGTCCCAGCCGGCGAAGCGGCCGACGTGGGCCAGCGGGCCCTTGCGCCACTCCTCGTCGCAGACCACGAGCAGCGCGATCTCGGCGTAGTCCTCGGGCCGCCGGGCGAGCACGCGCATCGCGCCGAGCGAGAGCACCACGCCGCCCTTCATGTCGACGCTGCCGGAGCCCACGAGCTTCTCGCCCTCGCGGGTCAGCGGGCGATGCTCGGCGTGCGCGACCACCGTGTCGAGGTGGCCCAGCAGCAGGATCCGCTTCGTCCCCGTGCCGGTCAGCCGCGCGAGCAGGTCCGGCGCGTGGTCGGGGCTCGAGCACGGGATCCGCTCGATCTGCGCCTCGTCGGGCAGCAGCGCGGCGCACACGGATGCGCACTCCTCCGCGCCGTGCACGTCGCCCGAGGGCGAGGAGACCGCCACCAGCGCCTCGAGCTCGCGCACCGCGCGGCGCGCGATCTCGGCCGCCCCTGCCTGCACCCACGGGTCCATGGGCCGCCAACTTACTAATGTCGTTGGCGTGCCCGAGCTGCCCGAGATGGAGATCACCGCCCGCAGGCTCGGCGAAGCGCTCCCCGGCCTGACGATCGAGTCGGTCATGACGCCGGGGCTGAACGTGCTCAAGACGTTCGATCCGCCGCTGCACCACGCCGACGGCGGGACGTTCGCCGGCGTGCGCCGCAAGGGCAAGCTGCTGCTGCTCGACATCGAGACCGCCGCCGGCGAGCCGCTGACCTTCCTCACCCACCTGATGAGCGCGGGGCGGATGCAGCTGCTCGACAAGCGCTCGTCGATGAAGGACCGCACCTCGCGGGTGCTGTGGCGGGTCCCCGAAGGCCGCGAGCTGCGGCTGCGGGAGTTCGGCACCAAGCAGGCGGCGTGGATCAAGCTGCTGCGCCCCGACGACGTCGAGGCCGACCAGCAGCTGCGCACGCTCGGGCCCGAGGCCTGGCCCGACCCGCCCGAGCTCGGCGCCCTGCTGAAGTCCAACCGGCCGCTGCACTCCCTGCTGCGCGACCAGCAGGTGATCGCGGGGATCGGCCGCACCTGGGTCGACGAGATCCTCAACGCCGCCAAGCTGTCGCCGTTCAAGCGCGGCGACGACCTCTCCGAGGAGGAGGCGGCGGCGCTGCGCGACGCGATGCTCTCCGAGCTGGGCCGCGTGATCGACCACTACGAGGCCGCCGTCCAGGTGCCTCTGCCCGAGAAGTTCCCCAAGCCGACGCGCGTCCACGCCCACCAGGGCGAGCCGTGCCCGCGCTGCCAGACGACGCTCGAGGCGGTCTTCTACGAGGACTACGTGATGAGCTACTGCCCGCAATGCCAGACGGAGGGCCGCGTCCTCAAGGACCGCCGGCTCTCACGACTGCTCAAGTGACACCGAGGAGGACCAGATGATCGAGGAAGGCGCCGAGGCCCCGGACTTCACCCTGCCCGACCAGGACGGCGACGACGTGACCCTCTCCGACCTGCGCGGCCGCCCCGTGGTCCTCTACTTCTACCCCAAGGCCGACACGCCGGGGTGCACGACCCAGGCCTGCGGCATCCGCGACCACTCGGCCGACTACGACGCCACCGGCGCGGTCGTGCTCGGCGTCTCGCCCGACCCGGTGGACGCGGTCAAGAAGTTCCACGGCGGCCAGTCGCTGAACTTCACCCTGCTCGCCGACGAGGACCATTCGGTCTGCGACCTCTACGGCGTCTGGGCGGAGAAGACGAACTACGGCCGCACCTACTGGGGAGCGCAGCGCTCCACCTTCATCATCGACCCCGACGGCAAGGTCGCCAAGGTGTTCCCGAAGGTCTCGCCCAAGACGCACGACGAGGTCGTGCTCAAGGCGCTGGGGGAGCTCACCGCGGCCTGAGCTCAGCGCGGCGGGGTGGGGTGGCGCGGCTCGTAGAGGCCGAGCTCGCCGATCCCCGGGACATCGAGATAGCCGACCCGGCCGAAGCCCTCGTCGGTGACCGGCCGAACGAGCTCGACACCCTTCCCGCGCAGCTCGGCGACGGAGATCAGCCAGCCGCCGCCGGCATCGACGGAGTCGAGCTCGAGCACGTCGCGGAAGAAGGCGCGCGTGGCCTCCGCGTCGCGCGAGAAGACGGTGACGTGGACCGCGCCGATGGGGCTCACGGCTGCTAACCCTATGAGAGGTGACGGGCTGGGCGGAAGACCTCCTGCTGGGCGGCGGCTATCTGCTGCTCGCCCTGCTGATCCTGCTCGAGAACCTGTTCCCGCCGATCCCCTCGGAGCTGCTGCTGCCGCTCGCGGGCTCGCGCGTGGCCTCCGGTGACTTCGACTACCTCGGCGCCGTCGCGGCCGCGACGATCGGCTCCGTCGCCGGCGCGCTGATCCTGTACTCGGTCGGGCGCTTCGGCGGGCGCCCGCTGCTGCTGCGCCACGGGCGGATCCTGCGGCTGGACGAGCGGCGGCTGGACCGCGCCGACGACTGGTTCGACGCGCATGGCCCCAAGCTCGTGCTGCTCGGCCGCATGGTCCCCGGCGTGCGCAGCGTCGTGTCCGTGCCCGCCGGGCTGAGCGAGATGCCGGTCGGGCGCTTCGTGGCGCTGACGGCGATCGGCAGTGCGGTCTGGAACTGCGTGCTGATCGGCGCCGGGTGGGCGCTCGGCAGCCGCTGGCGCGAGGCCACCGAGCTGGTCGAGCGCGCCGACGTCTGGGTCTACGTCGCAGTCGCGGCGGCCCTCGCGGCCGCCTACGGGGCGCACCGGATCCGGCGCGCCCGCTCGGACCCCTGAGCTACCAGAAGTCCTGGATCATCTCGGCGTCGCCCTGCTCGCCGGCGCCGAACGCGAGCACGTCCACCCCGTGCGGGCCCGACTTGAACGAGCGCTCCACGTCGGCCGGGATGCGGACCGCGTCCCACTCGCCCAGCTCGGCGGTCTCGCCGTCGCCGAACACGACGACGGCGCTGCCGCGCAGCACGAGGTAGACCTCCTCCTGGTCGCGGTGGCGGTGCCCCCAGGGGACCTTGAAGTCCGGGCCCGCCTTGAACAGCGTGACCCCGGACTTCTCCAGCCCGAGCGCCGAACGGGCGAAGCGCGCCTCCAGCCCGGGCGGCATCCCGAACTTCTTCGCCGCGTCCTCGACCTCGAGCAGGTTGACGATCGTGTGGTCGGCCATCGGCGGATTGTCCCGGAACGACGGGCCGGCCGCGATGCCGCGGCCGGCCCGGCTCCAGGTCTCACCAGCTCGTCGGCTTGGAGGGCGTGAACAGCCACGCCTGGAAGAACGCGTCCAGGTCCTGGCCGCTCTCGCTCTCGGCCAGCGCCATGAAGTCCTCCGTCGTGACGTTGCCGTTGCGGTTGTCGGCGTACCACTTGCGCATCATCGGGAAGAAGACGGCGTCGCCGATCTTCACGCGCAGCGCCTGCAGCGTCATCCCGCCGCGGGTGTAGGCCGTGCTCGCGAACAGGTCCTCCGGGCCCGGGATCCCGCGCGGCGCGATCGTCCAGATCGAGCTCGTCGCCGGCGTGGCGTACGCGGTGTTGAACGCCGACTGCGCGCTCGCGCCGCCCGTGCGCTCGGTGTACATCCACTCCGAGAAGCGGGCGAAGCCCTCCGCGAGCCAGATGTCCGGCCACACCGAAAGCGTCACGCTGTCGCCGAACCACTGGTGCGCGAGCTCGTGCACGACCGTGCCCTGGCCCGGCACGCCGTCGTACATCGGCTTGGTCTGCGACTCGAGCGCGTAGCCGACGTGGCCGCGGTCGATCACCGCTCCGGCGCTCGTGAACGGGTACGGCCCCCACAGCTCGCTGAGGACGGAGATGATCTGCGGCTGGGCGGCGAAGCGCTGCGCCGCGGTCGCCTTCTGGGCGTCGCTGAAGCCGTCGGTGGCGCTCGTGGTGCCCTTGGAGTCGATCGCGTTGTAGATCGGCAGGCCGTTCGGGCCCGTGTCGACCGTGAGGACGAAGTCGCCGTTGGTGGCGGTCGTCAGGTAGCTCGCCATCGGCGAGTCCTCGCGCCAGCGCCAGGTCGTCTTGCCGCCGTCCGTGACCGACGACAGCAGCCGGCCGTTGCCGATCGCCACGTTGCCCGCGGGCACGGTGATCGCGAAGTCGTAGGTCGCCTTGTCGTTCGGGTCGTCGTTGGCCGGGAACCAGCCCGGCGCGCCCTGCGGCTCGTTGACCACGAACGCGCCGTCCGGGTTCTTGACCCAGCCCTCGAAGCTGTCGTCGGGGTCGACGACCGTCGCGGGGACGCCGCTGTAGTCGACCACGACCGTGTACGTGCGGCCGCTGTGCAGCTTCGGCCGCGGCGTGACCACGAGCTCCTGCACGCCCTCGGTGGCCCAGGCCGCCGGGTGCTTGCCGACCGCGACGCGCGAGACCGTGAGGCCCTCCTCGTCCTCGGGCTGCTTGGTCCGCAGGTCGAGGTTGAACTGGTCGAGGTCCTGCGTCGGGATCAGCGTGATCCGCGTCTTGCCGGTGAGGACCTCCGTGGCCGGGTCGTAGTCGAGGTCGAGCGAGTAGTGCTGGACGTCATAGCCACCGTTGCCCATGCCGAACTGGGCGAAGAACGGGTCGCCCGTGTCCGGCGCGCCGGCGGTCCAGTCGGCGGCGCCGGCCGGCGCCGCCAGTACGAGCGCCGCGGCCATGCCGGCGGCGGCGCAAGAGATCGATCGCTTCAAGGAGCCCTCCCCAGGGTCTCGGATCGACAGACGCTATCGGCGCGCCGGGGGCGCTGTAAAGGTACGCGCGTGTGACCTCGACTATCGGGGCGGGCGAACGCGGCGGCCGCGCACGGCCACCTCCGCCCCGAGCTCGGCGGAGATCTCGGCCAGCAGCTTCCGCGCGGCCTCGGCGCGCCGCGGCCCGAGCTTGCCCGCGAGCTCGGCCTCGAGCGCGCCGCGGTGGCGGCGGCCCGCCTCGATCGCGGCGCGCCCGCGCCCGGTCAGCGAGACGTTGCGAACGCGCGCATCCTCCGCGCCGGCCACGCGCTCGACGTAGCCGCGCCGCTCGAGGTCGGCGACCGCCTTCGAGGCCGCCTGCTGGCTGACGGCCATCCGCTCGGCGAGCTCGCCGATCGGCAGCGGGCCCGGCACCAGGTGCTGGAACACGAAGCCGTCGGCGAAGCGCAGGTCGCCCATGCCGTCGGCGGCGATCCGGCGCTGCACCTCGTCGGCCATCGCCCAGCCGGCGAACAGCGAGGCGAGTGGGAGGTCGATGTCGCTCACGGGATCTATTCAACCATGGTTGTGGATCTGCTACATTACACAACCATGGTTGTGCAAGACGAGTTCATCACCATCGCGCACCGCATCGTGTGGTGCGGCGTCGCCACCGTCGACCGCCGCGGCCGGCCGCGGACGCGGATCCTCCACCCGATCTGGGAGCGCGCCGGCGACGGCGTGCGCGGCTGGGTCGTGACGCGCAAGTCCCCGCTCAAGACCGCTCATCTGGCGCGCACGCCGTACCTCTCGTGCACCTACTGGGACGCCACGCACGACGTCGCGATCGCCGACTGCCACGCGTCCTGGGAGGAGGACCGCGACGAGCACGCCCGCGTGTGGGCGCTCTACGCCGCCGCGCCCGAACCGCTCGGCTACGACTTCCACGCGATCTGGCCCGACGGCCCCTCGGCCGAGGGCGCCGCGCTGCTGGCGCTCGAGCCCTGGCGGCTGCACGTGGCCGACGCGATGACGGTGATGACGCCGCGGGTGTGGAAGCCGGACACCGCGTACCGTTGACGGCGTGCCAGCGCCGCCCGCAGCTTCGATCGGCGATTCGTTCAGCGCCTTCTTCGACGCGGTCGGCGACTTCGCGAGCGGCCTGGCCGAGGTGCGCTGGGGCGCGCTGCTGATCGGCCTGGCCGCGTTCGCGACCTACCTGACGCTGCGCGCCCGCGCCTCCTTCCACATCCTGCGCGCCGCCTACCCCGAGGAGCGGATCCGCTTCCTCAACGTCTGGGGCGCCTACATGGCGGGCTACGGCTTCAACAGCGTCGTGCCGGCCCGCGGCGGCGACGTCGTCCGGCTGTTCCTCACCAAGACCTCGGTGCCGCGCTCGAGCTACCCGGCGGTCGCCGCCGCGTTCGCGGTCGAGTTCATCTTCGACCTCACGATCGCCGTGCCCGTGCTGGCGTTCGCGTTCACCCAGGGCGTCTTCCCCAAGCCGCCGGACTTCTCCAAGCTGCCGGCGTTCGACCTCGCGTTCCTCGCCTCGCACCCGCGCTTCACGCTGTTCCTGCTGACCGTGCTGGCGATCGCGGTGCTCGTCGCCTTCGCGCTGCTGTCCGCGCGCGTGCGCGCGTTCTGGGCGCGCGTGCGCCAGGGCCTGACGATCGTCTTCGACCGCCGCCGCTACGTCCGCGAGGTCTGGCTCGTGCAGCTCGGCGGCTGGTGCTTCCGCTTCCTCGCCTTCTGGATGCTGCTCGAGGCGTTCAACGTCGGCGGCTCGGTGCGCAACGTGCTGCTCGTGCTCGGCGTCAACGCCGTCGCGGCGCTGGTGCCGTTCACCCCGGGCGGGGCCGGCGTGCAGCAGGCGCTGCTGGCGAAGGTCTTCTCGGGGACGGCGGCCGGCGCGACGGTCGCCGCCTACTCGGTCGGTCAGCAGATCGCGATCGCGGCGCTGACGTTCGGGATCGGCCTGCTGGCCGTGGTCCAGATCTTCCGCTTCCGCTCGTTCAAGGAGGTGATCGCGAGCGGCCGCGCCGCCCGCGAGCAGGAGGAGGAGACCGCGAACGTCAGCTGAGGCCCTGGCGCGCCTCGCGCACCAGAGTGACCGCCTCGGGGAAGACGGTCGCCATCACCTGGCGGATCTGCTGGGCCTGCTGCTCGGGCGTGCCCTGGACGTTGACCCGGTCGATCGCCGCCACCGTCATGTCGACGGCGAGCTTGATGGCGTTGTCGGCCCAAGCGAGTGACTGGGCACCCTGCATCTGCTCGGCCATCTCCTGAAGGCGCTTCTGGAGATCCGGGTCGTTGAAGAAACCACCGAAGCCTTCCATGCACGAGAGCGTACCGCGTGCCGATCGGCGGTCTGCGGGCCGGCGTCCTCGCGCTCCCAGCGGGCCACCGTGCGGCGCAGCGTGAGGTAGGCGACGGCGCCGGGGACGATCGGCAGCCAGAACACGAAGCCGCGGTAGCCGAGCACCGCCAGCAGCGCCAGCTCGGGCTCGACGCCGAAGGCGATCAGCGCGCCGACCATGCCGCCGTCGACGCCGCCCACGCCGCCGGGCAGCGGGAGCAGGTTGGCGAGCATGCCGACGAAGAAGGCGACGGCGAGCACCGCGGCGGAGGGCGCGTCGCCGAAGGCCTCGAAGCACGCCCACAGCACGGCGACCTGGAAGCCCCACCACATCAGCGCGCCGAGCACGGCGGGGTTGCCGGCCCGCAGCAGCGAGCGAGCGTCGCGGACGCCGCGGGCCACGGGGCCGACGAGCCGGCGCACGCGGCCCTCGCCGGGCCGGATGACCTGCGCGGCGGCGACGAGCGCGATCACCGTGGCGCCGAGGATCGCCGGCACGACGGTGATGGCGAAGGAGCCGCCGCCGGGGAGCACGCCGAGGTAGAGGCCGAGGCCGCCGAACAGCAGCACCGCCATGTAGACGCCGTAGAGGAGGACGTGGAAGGCGACGAGCCGCGCGGCCACGTCGGCGCGCTCCATGCCGGAGCGCCGCATCGCCCACGCGGTCAGCGCGATCCCGCCGGCGCCGGCGCTCGCGAACAGGCGCGTCGCGGCGTTGGCGGCGAGGTTGATCTGCAGCCCGGCCTGCAGGCCGATGCGCCCGTGGCCGCCGCGGCCGGCGACGCCGGCGAACAGGATCACGTGGCCGGCGAAGGAGAGCACCGCGAAGAGGAACGCGAGCGCGAGCCAGCCGTGGCTGCCGTTGTGCAGGCGGTCCCACGTCGCCGACAGGTCGGCGAACGTCGGCGCGAGCAGCACGAGCGAGACCACGAGCAGCGTCGCCGTCCCCACGAGGAGCAACGCCTTGCGGGCGGACACGCCGCCGAGGGAGAGGGAGTCCTCGGCGCGCGCTTCGGCGGTTGTGGGGACGGCGACGGCCATGGGCTGAATACTCGTCGCCACGGTTCGACGGCACAGGCGAGGGTCCCCCCGTCTGCACCGTGCGGCTAACCCGCCATAACCCGGGCGGTCGCGCACACGGGCGGGTGGCCAGCCGCCGCGCGGGTGGCACTAGAATCGCGCCACGTGGCCCACCGCACGCCGAGCCAGCTCGCCACCCGCCGCCGCGTCGAGGCCGTGATCGGGCTCGCGGCCCCGTGCCTGGACGTGCTGCTGTTCGCCGGCGATCGCCTCGCCCGGGTGGCCGGGCGCAACGACGTGGCGCCCGAGCCGCCGCGCCTCGGCCGCCGCCCGGCGCGCACCCCGCTGGGCGGCCCGACGGGCGCCCCGGAGCGTCGCGGCTAGCATCTCGGTCCCCGTGGCCCTGCCCGATTCCCCGCAGCAGCAGCTCGACTGGGAGGCGCGCCACCGCCTGCGCGCCGCGATCGCGGCCGCGGTCGCCGCCCTCGGCATCCTCGTCGGCCAGATCCTCGAGCAGGTGGTGGTCTCCGGGTCCCCGCGGCTGCCGCTGCTCGAGGGGCTCCAGAAGCTCGCCGAGCCCGGCACGGTGCGCGACCAGCCCGCCGCGCAGGTTGCCGTGGCGAAGTTCGTCGACGACCACGCCGTCGAGATCATCGGCGCGCGGGTCGTCACCGCGATCGGCTTCTTCGCGCTCGCCTACACGCTCACGTTCCTGGCCGCGGCGGTCCGCGCGCGCCGCCCGCAGTTCCCTCGTTGGGCCTTCTACCTGCCGATCGTCGGCGGCGTGCTGTTCGGGGTCGCCTGGGTCGCCTACGGCATCGGCCGGGTCGAGGACGCAAGCTCGCTGCTCTCCGGCTCCGGGACCATCGACGAGGTCCAGGACATCGGCGAGACCGGCATCGCCAAGGTCAGCGAGGTGCTGCTGCAGCCCGCGGCGCTCGCGCTCGCGGTCGGCATCGTGATGGTCTCGGTCAACGCGATGCGGACCGGCCTGCTGACCCGCTTCATGGGCGCGCTGGGCATCGTCGTCGGGATCTTCCAGATCATCGCGGTCGGCGGCTCGCTGCCGCTCGTGCAGACGGTCTGGCTCGTCGTGCTCGCCGTCCTGCTCGCCGGCCGCCGCCCCGGCGGCGACCCGCCCGCGTGGCGCACGGGCAAGGCCGAGCCGTGGCCGACCGCGCAGGAGGCCGCCGCGGCGCGCCGCGCGAGCCAGGAGACCGAGGCGCCCGCGGAGCCCGCACCGGACCCAGAGCCCGAGCCCGAGCCCGTGCGCGTCCCGGCGGGCGCCCAGCGGGCCACGTCGAAGCGCAAGCGCAAGCGCCGCGGCTAGCACTGAGAGGCGCTAGACACCGCCAGAGGGGGTATCACCCCTCAAGCAGCGTTTCTCATAAAGGGGGAGGAACCATGGCGGAAACGACCTCGTCGCCTCAGGGAGGGGCGCCGGAGGACGATCGGCTGAGGGGTATCGACTGGGAGGCGATCGAGGGGTCGCCCGAGTTCCAGGAGCTCATCAGGAGGCGGCGCTCGTTCGTGCTGCCGGCGACGATCTTCTTCTTGTCGTACTACATGGCGTTCATCCTGCTCGCGGGCTACGCGGAGGACTTCATGGCCTCCTCGGTCTACGAGGGATTGACCGTCGGCTACTGCCTGGCGCTCACGCAGTTCGTGATGGTGCTGGCGCTCGGGCTCCTGTATCTGCGCAAGGCAGACCGCGAGTACGACCCGCTCGCCCAGCGGGTCGTGACGAAGGCCGGCGACGACGGCGGCGAGAAGGGGCGGGCGGCGGAGGGCCGGTTCGCCCGTCGCGAGCAGACCGCCGGCCGTGGTGAGGTGACCTCATGACCGTCCTCGCGGCGATCAACGTCGAGGCGGTCGTGATCTTCGCGATCGTCCTCGCGATCACGCTCGGCATCACCTACTGGGCGTCCAAGCGCGCCACCAGCACCGTCGGCTTCTACGCCGCCGGGCGCCAGATCACCGGCGTGCAGAACGGGCTGGCGATCTCCGGCGACTACCTGTCGGCGGCGTCGTTCCTCGGCATCGCCGGCCTGATCTTCCTGTTCGGCTTCGACGGGTTCCTGTACTCGATCGGGTTCCTCGTCGCGTTCCTGACCGTGATGTTCCTGCTGGCCGAGCGCATGCGCAACGCCGGCAAGTACACGATCGCCGACGTGCTGGCCTTCCGCCTGCGCGAGCGCCCGGCGCGCACCGCGGCGGCGCTCGGCACGCTCGCGGTCGTCGCCTTCTACCTGATCGCGCAGATGGTCGGCGCGGGCGTGCTGATCCAGGCGCTCGTCGGCATCGACTTCTCCTGGGCCGTGATCCTCACCGGCACGTTCATGCTCTTCTACGTCGTGTTCGGCGGAATGGTCGCCACGACGTGGGTGCAGATCATCAAGGCCGTGCTGCTGATGACCGGCATCCTCGTGATGTCGATCTTCGTGCTGGCCAAGGTCGGCGGCAACCCGATCGAGCTCTTCAACCGCGCGGAGGAGCAGAAGGGCGGCGCGGACTCGACGTTCTCGCTCGGCCCGGGCACGTTCCTTTCCTCGCCGATCGACACCGTCTCGCTCGGCCTCGCGCTCGTGCTCGGCACGGCGGGCCTGCCGCACATCCTGATGCGGTTCTTCACCGTCCCGAACGCCAAGGCGGCCCGCACCTCGGTCGTGTGGGCGATGTTCATCATCGGCTTCTTCTACCTGCTGACGACGTTCATCGGCTTCGGCGCGCGCGCGTTCCTCGGCCCGGAGGGCGAGGAGGCGGCAGGCACGGCCGGCAACCTGGCCGCGCCGAACCTCGCCCAGTTCCTCGGGGGCGGCGAGGGCACGTTCGGGGGCGACCTGTTCCTGGCGGTCATCGCGGGCGTGGCGTTCGCGACGATCCTCGCCGTGGTCGCCGGGCTCGTGCTGTCGGCGTCCGCGGCGGTCTCGCACGACATCTGGTCCAACATCGTCCGCAAGGGCAAGGAGTCCGATCACGAGGAGGTCGTCGTCGCCCGCATCGCCGCGATCTCGATCGGCGTGATCGCGATCGCGGTCGCCGTGATCGGCGGCGCCGGGCTGAACGTCTCGTTCATGGTCGGGCTCGCGTTCGCCGTCGCGGCGAGCGCGAACTTCCCGGCGCTGCTGCTCGCCCTCACATGGCGGCGGTTCAACACGACTGGCGCCGTCACCGGCGTCCTGTGCGGCGTGATCAGCGCGATCTTCCTCGTGCTCGTCTCGCCGAAGGTGTGGCCCGGCGCGGACACCGACACCGGCTCGCCGATCGGGTGGACGCTGGCGAACCCCGGCATCGTCTCGATCCCGCTCGGGTTCATCGGCTGCTACCTCGGCACCGTGCTCTCCAAGGAGCACGGCGCGGAGCACACCTATCACGAGCTCTACGTCAGGTCCGAGACCGGGCTCGGCGCGGAACAGCCGCTCGCCGAGGAGCGGGAACTCGTCGGAGCGCGATAGGCGCGACAATGCATCCGGGCGCCGGCCTCGCGGCCGGCGCCGGGTGCACCGACTTTCACCGCGGAGGAGACGCCATGGCAGACGGAGCGACGCTCGAGTCCCAGATCGGGGAGCTGCTCGACCAGGAGACCTTCGAACCTCCGAAGGAGTTCGCCGAGAACGCCGTCGTCACCGACGAGTCGATGTACGAGCAGGCGGAGTCCGACCTCGAGGGCTTCTGGGCCGAGCAGGCCGAGCAGCTGCACTGGTTCCAGAAGTGGGACCAGGTGCTCGACTGGTCCGACCCGCCGAACGCGAAGTGGTTCGCGGGCGGCAAGCTCAACGTCGCCTACAACTGCGTCGACCGCCACGTCGAGGCGGGCAACGGCGATCGCGTCGCCTTCCACTGGCGCGGGGAGGAGGGCGAGGAGCTCGACGTCACCTACGCCGACCTGCACCGCGACGTGCAGAAGTTCGCCAACGCGCTCAAGGACAACGGCGTCGGCAAGGGCGACGTCGTCGGGATCTTCCTGCCGATGATCCCCGAGGTCGCCGTGGCGATGCTCGCCTGCGCGCGCATAGGCGCGATCCACAACGTCGTCTTCGGCGGCTTCTCGGCCGAGTCGGTCAAGGAGCGGATGGAGTTCTCCGAGGCCAAGGCGCTCGTGACCGTCGACGGCGCCCGCCGCAAGGGCAAGACCGCGGCGATCAAGGAGCAGGTCGACGAGGTCATGGGCGACGTGAAGTCGATCGAGAAGATCTTCGTCGTCAAGCGCACGGACAACGACGCGCCGATGACCGACGGCCGCGACGTCTGGTACCACGAGGCGATCGAAGCGGCCGCGGACGAGTGCGAGGCCGAGCCGCTGGACGCGGAGCACCCGCTCTACATCCTCTACTCGTCGGGCTCGACGGCCAAGCCGAAGGGCATCCTGCACACGACGGGCGGCTACCTGACGGGCGTCGCCTACACGCACCGCGTCGTCTTCGACCTCAAGCCCGAGGAGGACGTCTACTGGTGCTCGGCCGACGTCGGCTGGGTCACCGGGCACTCCTACATCGTCTACGGGCCGCTGGCCAACGGGTGCACGTCGGTGATGTACGAGGGCGCGCCGGACTACCCCGACAAGGACGTCTGGTGGTCGCTCGTGGACCGCTACGACGTCACGATCTTCTACACCGCCCCGACCGCGATCCGCGCGTGCATCAAGTGGGGCGCCGAGTACCCCGAGAAGCACGACCTGTCCTCGCTGCGGCTGCTCGGGACGGTCGGCGAGCCGATCAACCCGAAGGCGTGGCTCTGGTACCACAAGGTCATCGGCGGCGAGCGCTGCCCGATCGTCGACACGTGGTGGCAGACGGAGACCGGCCACATCATGATCACCACGCTGCCGGGCCTGCAGCCGACCAAGCCGGGCTCCGCCGGCAAGCCGCTGCCGGGCATCGTCGCGCAGGTCGTCCAGGAGGAGGACGGGGAGGACGCCGGCACCGAGCAGGGCCTGCTCACGCTGCGCAAGCCCTGGCCGGGGATGCTGCGCACGCTCTACAAGGACGAGGACCGCTTCGTCGAGACCTACTGGGACAAGTTCGGCCGCGACGTCTACTTCGTCGGCGACGCCGCGCGCAAGGACGAGGACGGCTACTTCTGGATCATCGGGCGCGTCGACGACGTCATCAACGTGTCCGGCCACCGCCTCTCGACCGCCGAGGTCGAGTCGGCGCTCGTCTCCCACGAGAAGGTCGCCGAGTCGGCCGTGATCGGCCAGCAGGACGAGGACACCGGCCAGTCGATCACCGCGTTCGTGACGCTGTCCGGCGATCAGGAGGGCGACGACGACATGGTCGCGGAGCTGCGCGAGCACGTCGCCAAGCGGATCGGCAAGCTCGCGCGGCCCAAGCGCATCGTCTGGGCCGACGACCTGCCCAAGACCCGCTCGGGCAAGATCATGCGCCGGCTGCTGCGCGACATCGCCGAGGGCAAGGAGCTCGGGGACGTCACGACGCTGCGCGACCCGGACGTCATGTCCCAGCTCGAGGACAAGGTCAAGGAGCGCCAGAGCGAGGAGGAGTGACGATGGCGGCGAGCACACGACCGAGCTCCTACGACGAGGCGGTCGCCCAGCACGAGTGGCAGGTCCCCGAGCGCTACAACATCGCCGAGGACGTCTGCTTCAAGCACCCGGCGGACAAGCTCGCGATGATCCACGAGGACTTCGAGGGCGCCGTGCGCGAGGTCCAGTGGGGCGAGATCCAGCAGAACGCCAACCGCTTCGCCAACGTGCTGCGGGCGCACGGGGTCGAGCAGGGCGACCGCGTCGCGATGCTGCTGCCGCCGACGCCCGAGACCGCCGCGGCGTTCTTCGGCACCTACCGCTGCGGGGCGATCCTGCTGTCGATGTCCGTGCTCTACGGCGACGACGGCATCCGCCATCGCGTCACGGACTCGCAGGCCAAGGTGCTCGTGACCAACGAGGCCAACAAGGACCGCGTCGACCCGTCGCTGGTCGAGCACGTGCTCGTGCTCGACGACGATCTGCTCAGCGGCGGCGAGCCGGAGTTCGACGGCGTCGACACCGCGGCCGACGACCCCGCCCAGCTCTACTACTCCTCCGGCACGACCGGCCTGGCGAAGGGCATCGTGCACGCGCACCGCTACCTGCTCGCGCACGAGGAGTTCGTCTACTGCCACGACGTGCGCGACGGCGAGCTCTTCCACGGCATGGGCGAGTGGGCGTGGGCGGCCGGCATCGCGCCGCTGCTCGGGCCGTGGCGGCTCGGCGCCGTGCAGTTCGTCTACCAGCGCAAGGGCGGCTTCGACCCGCACAAGCAGCTCGACGCGCTCTCCCGCCACGAGGTCGCGAACGTCTTCACGACGCCGACAGCGCTGCGCTCGATGATGTCGATCACCGATGCCGGCGAGCGCTACCCGCAGAAGTTCCGCATCGTCTGCTGCGCGGGCGAGCCGCTGAACCCGGAGGCGATCCGCTGGTTCCGCGAGCACTACGGCATCACCGTGCTCGACTACTACGGGCTCACCGAGTCCTATCCGCTCGTCGCCAACTACCCGTTCATGGAGGTCCGCGAGGGCTCGATGGGCCGCCCGATGCCGGGCTGGGACGTGCAGATCCTCGACGAGGACGAGAAGCCGCTGCCGCAGGGCGAGCGCGGGGAGATCTGCCTGCGCGCGCGCTCGAACCCGCACTATCCGCTCGGCTACTGGCGCAACGACGAGGCCTCGGAGGAGACCTTCGGCGGCGAGTGGTTCCACACCAAGGACGCCGCCTCGATGGATGAGGAGGGCTACGTCTGGTACGAGGGCCGCGCCGACGACGTGATCATCGCCGCGGGCTACCGGATCGGCCCGTTCGAGGTCGAGTCCGCGTGCCTCGAGCACCCGGCGGTCGCGGAGGCGGCGGCGGTCGCCTCGCCCGACGAGCGCCGCGGCAGCGTGGTCAAGGCGTTCATCGTGCTCGCCTCCGGCCACGACGGCTCCGACGAGCTCGTCAAGGAGATCCAGACGCACGTGCGCGACCGGCTGTCCGCGTACGCGTACCCGCGCAAGATCGAGTTCGTCGAGGAGCTGCCCAAGACGCTGACGGGCAAGATCCGGCGGATCGAGCTGCGCCAGGCGGAGCTCGAGGCGGCCAAGGCGAACGCCAAGTAGCGCGCATGTGACCAGCTTCCCGACCGGTGCGGTGGGCTTGATCGCCGGCTTATCGCCCCTGCGAGAATGCGGGCGGTGAGCGTCGCCGCCACCAGCGCGTCCGTGCGCGCGCCGAAGGAGCGCGGACCCGCCGCGCTGCTTCCGGTGTGGGTGGCGCGCCTCGCGGGCTTCGCCGCGCTCGCCTGCCTCGGGGTGACGCAGTGGCAGCGGATGGTCGAGGGCATGCCTGCCGGCCGGCCGCTGCTGTGGGTGGCGCTGGCCGTGCTCGCCTCGGGTGCGGTGTTCGCCTGCGAGCGCCTGCCGGAGCGCTGGCGGTCGTACGCGATGATCGCCGCCGCGCTCGCCGGGCTGCTGGCCGCCTACCTCGCGGCCGGGCTGGAGCTCGGGCTGCTGCGCCCGCGACGGCTGGACGAGCTCGGCTCGGGCCTCGTGAGCGGCTCGCAGGCGCTCAGCACGGTGCGGCTCCCCTACGAGGGCGCTGACCCGTGGCCGGCGCTGGTCCTGCAGCTGCTCGGCTCCGGCCTCGTGATGATCGCGGGGCTGCTCGCGCTGTGGCCGCGCGGCAACGGCACCCGCGGCTACCCGTTCCTGTCGCTGGCCGCGCTGCTCGTGCTGACCGCCTCGCCGGTCGTCTCGATGGGCGGCACGCGCCCGCTGCTGCTCGGCGCGGCGCTGACCGTGCTGACGGTCTGCTTCCTGTGGCTCGAGCGGCTCCCGCTGCGGCCGGGGATCGGCGTCGCGGCGCTGATCGGGCTCGCGCTCGCCGGCGCGCTCCCGCTCGCCTCCGCCGCCGATCGCGGCGATCCGTGGTTCGACTACCAGGCCTTCGCGGAGGGCCTCGGGCCGAAGGACCCCGTCCGCTTCGACTGGGGCCACGGCGACTACGGGCCGATCAGCTGGGGCCGCTCCGGCGCCGAGGTCGTGCGCATCAAAGCGACCCGGCCCTCGTACTGGAAGGTCCGCACGCTGGACGAGTTCGACGGCGAGGGCTGGGCGACCGGGACCCTCGACGCGGCCAGCGAGGATCCGACGCTCGACCTGCCCGCCGACTGGCGCGACCAGGAGCGCTTCCAGGACCGCATCCAGGTCTCCGTCCAGCGCATGCGCGGGACCGACGTCGTCGGCGCCGGCACCACCGTCGCGATCGAGGACGAGAGCCGCAGGATCGAGCCCGGCGTCTCGCCCGGGGAGTGGCAGTCGGTGGGCGAGCTGCGCACGGGCGACTCCTACGCGGCGCGCGTCTACGTCCCGAAGCCGACGACGGACCAGCTCGCCCGCGTGCAGCCCTCGCCCGTGACCGAGCACGCGGAGGACCTCGAGGTGCGCGTGCGCCTGCGCGAGCTCACCCCGGCGGAGCTGGACGCGCTGCCCTCGGACGTGCCCCGCAGCGCGATCGACGGGCAGCCGCCCCGGACGGCGGAGATCGACTTCCCGGCGTTCGGCCTCGACGGCGGGGTGCCCTCGGCTGACTACCGCACCTACGGGCAGGAGGGCGACGGCCTGACCGCGCTGCGGCTGTCGGGCTACACCCGCACGTACGACCTGGCCCAGCGCCTGAAGGCGGGGACCGCGACGCCGTACGAGTACGCGCTCGCCGTCAACGACTACCTGCGCGACGGCTTCACCTACACGGAGAAGCCGCCCGCCCCGGCGCCCGGGGTCGAGCCGCTCGAGTCGTTCCTGTTCGAGACCAAGGCCGGCTACTGCCAGCACTACTCCGCCGCGATGGCGCTGCTGCTGCGGATGGGCGGCGTCCCGGCGCGGGTGGCGACCGGCTTCTCCCCGGGCGGCTACTCCAAGCGCAAGCAGGCCTGGATCGTCCGCGACACCGACGCCCACTCGTGGGTGGAGGCGTGGTTCGACGACTACGGCTGGATCACGATGGACCCGACGCCGGCCGACACCCCGGCGCGCTCCCAGATCGCCTCGATCGCGGCGCCGACGGCGGCCGAGCAGTCCGCCGACAACCCGGCGGGCGACCCGAACGCCGGCGGCAGCACCCCGGCGGACCGCCGCGCGGCCGGCTCGCGCGAGGAGCTGTTCAACCAGCTGCGCGGCGGCGGTGGGACGGCGACCGAGGACGAGGGCGCCGCCTCGGACTCCGGCGTTCCCGTGTGGCCCCTGATCCCGCTCGTGCTGCTGCTCTCGGCGGGCGCCGCCCTGGCCGTCGCGCGGCGCCGCCGCGTGCGCCCGTCCGATCCGTTGGAGCGCGCCATCCTCGAGCTGGAGACCGCGCTGCGCCGCTCCGGCCGGCCGACGCCGGCGGGCATGACCCTGCGCCAGCTCGAGCGCCGGCTCGGCCTCTCGGGCGAGGCGGCGGCCTACCTGCGCGCGGTCAGCGCCGCGCGCTACGCGCCGCGGCCCGCCGCGCCGACGGCGGAGCAGCGGCGGGCGCTGCGCCGCGAGCTCGCGGCCGGCCAAGGGTTCGCCGGCCGCGTGCGGACCTTCTGGGCGCTGCCGCCGAGGCGCCGCTAGGGCGCCTGCACCCACTGGACGAGCTGGACGACGACGCCGCACGGGTCGGTGACCTGGAAGTAGCGCTCGCCCCACGGCTCCGTCTCGAGCGGGGTCGTGATCGCGACGCCCTCGCGGACGAGCCGGTCGTGCTCCGCGTCGACGTCGTCGACGACGAACGCCACGAGCAGCCCGTCGGCGCGCCGGCCCGCGAGCGCCGGGGGCTTGAACGTCTCCAGGCCCGTGCGCAGGAAGACCAGGTTGAAGCCGGCGTCGGGCCGCGACAGCGACACGAACCCGTCGGCTTGCATCTCGCGCGTGAACCCGAGGTGGTCGGCCGCGAACGCGGCGGAGGCCTCGGGGTCGTCGACGTTGAGCGAGATGGCGGAGGCGGTGATCTGCATTCCGTACACTGTACAGAGTAAGCTGACGCGCGATGGCGAGATCGCGCACCAGCGGCGGCGACCCCGCGCGCACGCTCGCCCTGCTGTGGCGCTCCGGGCAGCCGAGCCGGCGCGGCCCGCGCCCGAGGCTCGACGTCGACACGGTCGTCGACGCGGCGATCGCGCTCGCCGGCGAGCAGGGCCTGGAGGCGGTGACGATGCGGGCGCTCGCCGCCCGCCTGCGCGTGTCGGCGATGACGCTCTACGGCTACGTCCCCGGCAAGGACGAGCTCGTGGACCTGATGCTCGACACGCTGTTCTCGCGCATGCGGCGGTCGCCGTGGCGCGCGGGCTCCGGCTGGCGCGAGCGGGCCCGGGCGGTCGCCGACGCCAACCGGGCGCTGTACGCCGCGCACCCGTGGGCGGCGGCCGTCTCCACCGCCCGCCCGCCGCTCGGCCCCGGCCTGATGGCCAAGTACGAGCACGAGCTGGCGGCGTTCGACGATGCCGGACTCGACGACGTCGAGCGCGACGCGGCGCTCTCGTTCCTGCTCGCGTTCGTCCAGGGCGCGGCCGTCGCGGCCGCGGACGCCGCGGCGGCGCCGGGCACCGACGCGGAGTGGTGGGAGCGCGCCGGCCCGCTGCTCGCCCGCGCGGTCGACCCGGCGCGCTACCCGCTCGCCGCGCGGGTCGGCGCCGCCGCGGGCGAGGCCCACGGCTCCGCCCACGACCCCGAGCACGCCTACGCGTTCGGGCTCGAGCGAGTGCTCGACGGCCTCGCCGCGCTCATCGACGCCCACTGAACCCGGAGTTGTTCAGCCTCACGCTGAACAACTCGCGGCTCAGCCGAGCGAAGCGGCGCACGGTGCAGCGAGGTGGCGCTCAGCGCAGCGAGGCGGCGCGCTTCCGCTCGGTGCGCATCTCGGAGAGGATGCGCTCCAGGCGGGGCTCGGCGTCCATGTCCACGTGGGTCATGGTCGCGGCGACCGCGGGGTGCTGCTCGGCGATCAGGGCGTGCATCTCGTGGGCGACGGCGCGGTAGCCCGGGTGGCCCTCGCGACCCGAGCGCAGCTCGATCAGGTGCATCGCCTCGCGCGCGTTCATGTCGAGGAGGTAGCGCAGCCGGTAGCCGAGGCAGAGCGCGTACGGCGCGGCCTCCGCGTGGCCGGAGGCGGCCAGCCGGTCGTACTCCGCGTGGGAGCGCTCGAGCGCGCCACGGTAGATCTCGCCGCAGCCGGCCGCGACCACCTCGTCGGGCACCGCGGCGCCGAGGTCCGGCGTCAGCGCCTGCCACTGGACCGTCAGCATCCGGTGGCGCTGCAGGTCGCGGAACGCGCCGTAGTCCGAGACCACCTCGAAGCGGTAGCGCAGCGCCTCGAAGCCGCGGCCGGGACGGTGGCGGCGGTTCGCGCGCTCGCCCACGAGGTCGGCGAGCATCCGCTCGCGCTCCTCGTCGGAGAGCCGGCCGACGGCGGCGAGCGTGTCCTCCTCCGGGGTGCCCGCCGACTCGAACAGCAGCGCGGCCAGCAGCCGGTCCTCGTCGCCGTCGACGTGCAGCAGGCGCACGGACGGTCGCGCGTCGGGCTCGGACTCGCGGTCGAGGCCGAGGCGCGCGGTCCAGTGCTCGGCCGCGGCGCGGCGCTGCTGCAGGAAGGCCGCCCAGGCGCCGCCGCGATCGGGGCGCTCGACGCGGGCGACGAAGCTCGGCATCACGGCCTTGATCGCGGCCAGGATGCCCTCGCCGTAGCGGCGCGCCTCGGGCAGCGGGTGGCCGATCAGGTGCAGGATCAGCTGCTCGTAGGCCTGCCCCGTGGCGTAGATGCCCATGTGGCTCAGCGAGGCCGCCGGCAGCAGGCCCCGCAGCAGGTCGAACGCCTTGGCGTTGACCGCGCGGCGGCGCGCGGCCTCGGGCTCGCCGTCGGTGCGCGGGAACGTCTCCTCCACCCACGCCCGCACGCGCGGGAGCGCCTCCGCGTAGGCGCCGAACAGCGCGTCCATCGCGGCCACGTACTCCGGGCCGAGCTCAGCGTCGCGGTGGTAGCGGTAGCCGCCGCCGGGCATCGGCGTGTCGTAGGCGATGTAGCGCGTGGACTGCTCGAGGTAGGCGCCGAGCCGCGGGCGCTGGAGGATCTTCGTGAGGATGTTCGAGGTCCACTCGCAGGCCACGTGGGCGCCGCCGAGCTGGGCCACGGAGTCGTCCCCGTAGCCGACGAAGATGCGCTCGTAGAGCTCGGCCGCGCGCGCGCCCTCGTCGTTGTCGTAGGACGCGCCGGCCGCGGGCAGCGAGTCGGCGAACTCCTCCAGGAACAGCCGCCGCAGCGTGCCCGGGTAGCGCGAGTAGCGGGCGAACAGCGCGCCCTTGACCGTCTCGGGCAGGTTGACGAGCGCGAACACCGGCCCGTCGAGGTCGGTGAAGTGAGGCGCGAGCCGGTCGCGCTCGGCGGGGGTCAGTGCGTCCGAGGGGTAGTCCACGGCCGCTCGACACTAGCGCGGGATCCGGCGGCGCGAGGACGCCCGCCCCGCTCCGCGCGGAAAAGCTCAGGCCTGCGACCCGCGCACTCCGGGCTCGGCCGGGTACCTCGGTCCGCCGTCAGGGCCGGGTGTGCACCCCCGGCCCGCGCGGCGAGCTGTCAGGCGCCCGTGGGGTGGGCGCGGTGGGTGCCCATGCGCAGCTCTTCGAAGAGCCGCGGGACCATCAGGAGCCCGGCGAGTCCGATCACGACGTACACGACGTCGGTCGCGGTGCCGGTCCCGAGGATCTCTTCGACGAGGTTCGTGTCGAAGAGGCCGACGATCCCCCAATTGAGGGCGCCGATGACCATGAGCGCGAGCCAGATCGGCTCACTGCGCTTGATGAACTCCATCGCTTCCTCCTTGTAAAGAGCGACGGATTGTGTGGGAGCGCACGAAATACGCTCGGCCGGAGGATCGGTTACGCGATGCAGTCCTCCCGGGCGCGTTCTTGCGATCCGGCCGTCCAGGCGCTCGCCTCGACGAGCCGCCTGTCGACCTTCGAGTAGCCCGCCTCGACGCCGACCTCCGCGCCCAGCCGGCCGGCCAGCTCGAGCGAGCGCGAGCCGTCCTCGACCGCGTAGACGCTGCGCTCCACGGTGCCGGCGCGGACCGCCTGCAGCAGCGCCGCGCGGAGGTCCGCGGCGACCGACGGCGGCCACGGCGAACGATGGCGCAGCAGCCGCGCGGCGACCGCCCGGTTGGCGGCGACGCGCAGGTCCAGCCGCGCGACGGTCTCGACGACCTCGTGCGCGCGGGCGCCGCGCGTGCTGACCCGGAAGGCGAGCTCGCGCGGGCCCGAGCGGTCGCGCGTGTACTCCGCGACGACGGGGCCGCGCGGGCCCGCGTCGAGCAGGCCGTCCAGCACGCCCGTCGTCTCCGGCCCGGACGTCTCCGCGCGCAGGTAGAGCGTGGTGCTGCCGCGGCCGATCCGGGCGCCGAGCGCCGCCTCCGCCGAGACCTCGATGCCCGCGGCCGGCGACGCGAGCGCCGCGGCGTCGTCGCCGGGTCCGGACGAGCCGCCGCGAGCGGCGCCCCGCTCGCCCGTGGCGACGACGCCGAGCCCGGCCCAGCCCGAGGCCGCCAGCCCCGCCTCGCCGGAGCGCCACGCGGCCGGCCAGCGCGCGGTCGCGCCCGAGAGCCCGTAGTGCGCCGCGGCCAGGAAGCGCCGCGCGGTCGCGGCGTCGGGGAACTCCCAGCCGACGCCGGCGGCGACCCGCAGCCCGGCCTCGCCCTCGACGCCCGCCTTCAGCGGGCCGAGCTCGTACCCGAGCCCACCGCTCACCCCGACGTCGTCGCGCGCGACCTTCGTGACGGCGACCGAGCCGTCCGAGCGCCGCGCCACGAGCCACTGGTGATCGCCGCCGAGGCGGACCGACAGGACGGTGACGGCCAGCCCGCCCCCGCGCCGCTCGTCCGACAGCGTGCACGGGCGCAACCCGGCCGCCGCGGCGTCGGAGGCCCGGCACACGTCGCCGCCGACGATGCACACGCCGGTCCGGACGACCCCGGCCACGCGCGCCGGCACCCCCGCCACCCCCGCCGCCGGCACGGCCACCGCGAACGCGGCGGCCACGAGGGCCAGCAGCCCGACGTACTCGAGCGAGGCCTGCCCGGCGGCGGGGCGGGGAGGAGGAGGTGACACATCACCCGTAGGCCCGCGCCATGAAAACTCGCCCCGGGCGCGTGAACGGCGGGCACGTGCGGAGCGTGGGAGGTGGCGCCGCGTCCGGGCCGCCGCGAGGCATCGACGTCCCGGCTCAGGCCTCGACTAGTGGCGGCCTCGATCGCGGACTATCGGTGCCGACGGCGCTCCCGCGAGCACCTTCCCCACGTGCGCCGTTGGCCGGCGCGACCACGCGGCCGCGGCTACACCAGTGAGGCGATCGCCGCGCCCGCGTCGCGGGCGAGGTCGAAGAGCGGCTCGGGCCAGATCCCGAAGGCGACCGTGGCGAGCGCGCAGACGACGGCGACGAAGGCCACCTCGGGCTGGCGCAGGCGACGGCCGGGCGCCGCGGCGGCGGCCTCCGCGTCGGTCTCCGTGACCGCGTCGCCGCCGCGACGGGCGGGCACGGCGCCACGGTCCGCCGCGTCGTCGTCGGCCTCGTGCGACCCGCCGGCCATCGCGGGGCGCCCGCCGGGCACGCGGGTGCTCGCCACCGCGGTGGCGTCGGAGGCCGGCCGCATCCAGACCGCCGCGATGACGCGCAGGTAGTAGACGAGCGAGATGGCTGAGCCGATCACGATCGCCACGCCGAGCCAGGCGTACTCGTTGTCGACGGCCGCCTGGATCAGGTAGAGCTTGCCGAAGAAGCCGACGGTGGCCGGGAAGCCGGCGAGCGAGAGCATCGCGATCGTCATCGGCCACGCCAGCCACGGCCGGTCGGCGCCGAGGCCGTAGAGCGAGGAGATGTCGTCGCCGACCGCGGACTCGCGCTCGCGGGCGGTGATCACCGCGAACGCGGCCATGTTCATCAGCACGTAGCCCGCGAGGTAGAAGATCGTCGCCTGGATCCCGAGCCGGGTGGAGACGACCACGCCGGCGAGCATGTACCCGGCCTGGGCCACGGACGAGTAGGCGAGCAGCCGCTTCAGGGAGGACTGGCCGATCGCGCCGACGTTGCCGATCACGATCGTGATCGCCGCGAGCGCCGCCAGCGCGGGGCCCCAGACGTCCGAGACCCCGATCAGCGCGACGTCGAAGAGCCGCAGCAGGACCCCGAACGCGGCGGCCTTGGTGGCGACCGCCATGAAGGCCGTGATCGGCGTCGGCGCCCCCTCGTAGACGTCGGGGGTCCACTGGTGGAACGGCGCCACGGAGGCCTTGAACGCGAGCCCCGCGACGACCAGCGCCACGCCCGCGAGCAGCAGCGGGTCGTCGCCGACCTCGCCGACCGCGGCGGCGACGCCCGAGAAGTCGGTCGAGCCCGTCGCGCCGTAGATCAGCGCCAGGCCGTAGAGCAGCGTGGCCGAGCCGACGGACCCGATGATCAGGTACTTCAGGCCCGACTCGAGCGAGTGCTCGCGCCGCATGTGCGTGGCGCACAGCACGTAGAGCGGGATCGAGAGCAGCTCGAAGCCGATGAAGAGCACGATGAAGTTCTGCGCCGCGACCAGCAGCACCATGCCGAGGATCGACGTCAGCAGCAGCGCGTAGTACTCGCCCTCGCCGGCCTCCGCCGCGGCGGCGCTGCGCCACGACAGCAGCACCGTGCCCACCCCCGCCGCGCAGAAGAGCAGCGTCAGCCCGCGCGTGAAGTCGTCCATCGCGAGCGCGTCCTCGATGATCGACTCGTTCTCGTTCCACTGCCAGATCACCAGGCCGACCGTGACCGCGAGCGAGAGCAGCGCGAGCACCGGCACGGCGCGGGTGCGCACGACCCGCGCGCGGGCGAGCCCGAGCAGCAGCACCAGGCACGCGCCCACGGTCAGCGCCACCACGGGCGACAGCGCGGCCCAGTCGATCTCCGGGCCCTTGGCCTGGGCGACGATCACGGGCGGACCTCCGTCTCGGCCCGCTGCGCGCCGCCCGCCTGCAGCACGGGGGCGACGGCGCGCTTGACCGACCGCTCGGCGTCGTCGAGCGCCACCTGAGGCTTGAGCGCGAAGGCCACGATCGCCAGCACGAGCGGGACGAGCACGAGCCCGTCGCGCAGGGACATCTCGAACGACGTCACGGCCGGCCCGGTGCGGTTGTGCATCGAGCGGATGTAGAGCCGCAGCGCGTAGACCGAGGCGAGCACCACGCCGATCGAGGCGATGAACGCGAACACCATCTGGTCGTTGAACATCCCGAGCAGGATCAGGAACTCGCCGACGAAGTTCGCCGAGCCGGGCATCGCCAGGGTCGCGAGCGTCGCGACCAGGAACAGCCCGGCGAGCACGGGCGCGCGGAACGCGATCCCGCCCATGTCGCGGATGTCCTCCGAGCCGGCCGATCGCTCCGCGAGCAGCACGATCACGAGCAGCATCGGCGCGACGACGAGCCCGTGCTGGATCGCCTGCATCAGCGCGCCCTGGGCGCCCGCCGCGGCGTTGTCGGCGGCGAAGATGCCGAGCGTGATGAAGCCGAGCTGGGCGACCGACGAGTAGCCGAGGATCAGCCGCGTGTTGGTCTGCGTGAACGCCATCACCGAGCCGTAGAGGATCGACAGCACGGCGAGCACGAGCAGGATCGTCTGGAAGTCGTTCACGGCGTCCGGGAACAGCGGCAGCGCCACGCGCAGGAAGCCGTAGGCGGCGACCTTGGAGACCACGCCGGAGAACACGGCCAGCGCGGGCAGCGGCATCGCGCGGTAGGCGTCGGGCATCCAGCCGTGGAACGGGAAGGCCGGCATCTTGATCAGGAACGCGAGCGCGAAGGCGGCGAAGATCCACTTCTGCGTGCTCTCGGGCAGCCGGTTGGCGACGAGGTCCGAGAACGCGAAGCTCAGCTCGGCCGGCCCGCGCGCCGACAGCACGGCGGTCGCCGCCGCGGCGGCCAGCATCAGCAGCGAGCCGACGAGCGTGTAGACGACCATCTTCACGGCCGCCGCGATGCGATCGGGGCCGCCCCAGATCCCGACCAGGAAGTAGAACGGCACCAGCATCAGGTCGAAGAAGAGGACGAAGACGCCGAGGTCCTGCGCCAGGAACGCGCCCAGCACGGCCGTCTCGGCGATCCCGAAGTGCAGCGCGAACTGCGAGGCGCGCGGCGGCGGGCGCAGGACCAGCCACAGCGCCGAGGCCGCGAACAGCAGCGTCGTCAGCGCCACCAGCCAGAGGTTGAGCCCGTCGACGCCGAGCCGGTAGTGGATGCCGAGGTCCGGGATCCACTCGTCGTCGGTCAGGTACTGCAGCCCGCGCGCGGCCGCGTCGAAGTCGAGCAGCATCAGGATCGCGTAGCCGAGCGGCACGAGCGAGCCGACGAGCGCGAACGCCGGCGCGGCGGGTCGCGGCACGAACGCGCCGGCCACGCCGAACACCAGCGGCCAGAAGATGAGGATGCTCAGGTGGATCGTCATGCGGAGATCAGGAAGTAGGCGCCCAGGCCGGTGAGGCCGACCAGCAGCAGCGCGGCGTAGTAGCGCAGGTAGCCCGTCTGGATCCCGCGCACGGCGGCCGAGGCGGCGCGCACGGCGCCGGACGCACCGCCGACCAGCGCGCCGTTGACCAGCCTGCGCTCGATCGTCGAGTTGGCGAAGCGGCCGATCCAGCCGCCCGGGCGCACGAACGCGCGATCGTAGGCCTCGTCGAAGTACCACTTGTTGACGAACACCCGGTGCAGCGCCCCGAAGCGCGCGCGGATCGCGGCAGGCCGCTCGGGGTTGACGACCCACAGCTGGTAGGCGATGTAGATGCCGAGCAGGCCGAGGCCGGCGCCGATCGCCATGCCGATCAGCACCATGCCGCCGGTCGGCTCGAGCTCCTCGTAGAAGCGCGAGTCGTGGAAGGCGGGCTCGAGGAAGTGGTGCAGCGCCTCGTTGACCTTCGGGATCTGGACCACGCCGCCGACCGTCGCCAGGATCGCCAGGGCGGCCATCGCGACCTTCATCGGGCCCTCGCGCTCGGCGATGTGGTGGTCGGCGCCGGGGAAGCCGACGTCCGTGTCCTCGACCTCGCCCGTGGCGGGGTTGGTGTGCTCGGGCGCGTGGTAGAGGTGGCCGTGCTCGAGCTCGCGGGCCGGCCCGACGGGCTCGCCGAGGAACGCGCGGAAGATCATCCGGAACGTGTAGATCGCGGTCAGCAGCGCACCGATGTAGCCGGCCACGGCGAGGCCGATGTGCCAGTCGCCGCGCTCGATCAGCAGCGCGAGGATCTCGTCCTTGGAGAAGAAGCCCGAGAACGGCGGGATGCCCGCCAGCGCGAGGCCGCCGACCACCATGCAGCCGAACGTGAACGGCATCGCCCGGCGGAAGCCGCCCATCTTGTCCAGGTCCTGCGTGCCGGCCATCGCCGCGATCACCGAGCCCGCCGCCATGAACAGCAGCGCCTTGAAGAAGGCGTGGGTCATCAGGTGGAACATGCCCGCGGCATAGGCGGCCGAGGAGACGGCCATGACCATGTAGCCGATCTGCGACATCGTCGAGTAGGCGATGACGCGCTTGAGATCGGTGACGACGAGGCCGATCGTGGCCGCGATCAGCAGCGTCGCGCAGCCGAGGATCGCGCCGACGTCGGCGGCGGCCGGCGCCTGCTCGAAGATCGGATGCATGCGTGCGATCAGGTAGACGCCGGCCGTGACCATGGTGGCGGCGTGGATCAGGGCGGAGACCGGAGTCGGGCCCTCCATGGCGTCCGGGAGCCAGGTGTGGAACGGCACCTGGGCGGACTTGGCGAAGGCGCCGACGAGCAGCAGGAGCGCGCCCGCCACGAGGTCGCCGTCGTTGCGCCCGAACGCCTCCGGGATCTTCTCGAAGACCTCCAAGAAGTCGACCGAGCCGGTGCCGCGCAGGATGAAGAACGTGCCGAGCACGAGGCCGACGTCGCCGAGCACGTTGATCACGAACGCCTTGATGCCGGCCGCCGTCGCGGTCTTCCGTCGGTACCAGAAGGAGATCAGGAAGTACGACGCCGCGCCGACGAACGCCCAGCCGACGATCAGCAGCAGGAAGTTGGCGGCCAGGACCAGCAGCAGCATGCTGAACACGAAGAAGTTCAGGTACGCGAAGAAGCGCGTGTAGCCGCGGTCGGAGGCCATGTAGGCGACCGAGTAGAGGTGGATCAGCATCGACACGCCGCTGACGATGCAGATCATCAGCACCGACAGCGGGTCGATCAGGATCGACAGCTGCGCGTCGACGCCGCCGGCGACGGCGTAGTCCCACGCGCTGGAGACGACCTGGCGCTCCTCCTCGCCGCGGCCCTCGAGCGCGACCAGCGTCGCGATCGACGCCGCGAAGGAGACCGCGATCGCGAGCGTGCCGATCCAGCCGTGCGCGCGCCACGGCAGCACCTTCTAGGTGAGCGCGATCACGAGGAAGCCGGCGAGCGGCGCCAGCAGCACGATCCAGGCGGACGTGTTCATCAGCCCTGCAGCTCCCGCAGCTCGTCGACGTCGATCGGCAGCCGGCGGCGGAAGATCGCCACGATCAGGCCGAGGCCGACGGCGACCTCACAGGCGGCGACGACCATCACGATCAGCGCGAAGATCTGGCCGTCGCCGTTGCCGTGCATGCGGGCGAAGGTCACGAGCGCGAGGTTGGAGCCGTTGAGCATCAGCTCGAGGCAGAGCAGGATCACGAGCGGGTTGCGCCGCACGAGCACGCCGCCGGCGCCGATCGTGAAGATCAGCGCCGAGACGACCAGGTACCACTCCATGCTCATCGGTGCGGCTCACCCCCGGCCTCGATCATCGTGCCCGACGGGGCGTCGATCCGGGTCCCGGCGTCGCCGCGCATCACGTCCGCGACGGAGATCTCGCGCGGGTCCTCGAGGCCGCTGCGGCGGCGCGCGAGGATGACCGCGCCGACGGCCGCGATCAGCAGCAGCAGCGAGGCCGCCTCGAACGCGACGAGGAACTTCGTCAGGAACAGCCGGCCCATCTCGGCGGCGGTCCCGAAGCCGGTGTCCGCCTTCTCGCCGGTCACGCCCTGGATGCCGGCGCCCTCGGAGCCGACGGCGTCCAGGCCCGTCCCGAGCACCGCGATCGAGAGCTCGACGAACAGCGCGCCGGCGAACAGCAGCGAGACGATCCGCAGGCCGCCGCTCGTGCTGCCGGTGAGCGGCTGGTCCTGGCCGCCGACGTAGGCGACCACGAACACGTAGAGCACCATCACCGCGCCCGCGTAGACGACGACCTGGGCGGCGGCGACGAACTCCGCGCGGAGCAGCAGGAACAGCGCCGCCAGCGCGAGCAGGTGGCAGACGAGCGCGAGCACGGCGTAGAACGGGTTGCGGAGCGACACCGTGCCCACGGCACCGGCGATCGCGCCGATCGCCGCCAGGAAGAAGAAGACCTCGGCCATGCGGGGGAGGAACCTACTCGTCCACCGTTCGCAGCGGGGTGCGGTCGAGCGGCTCCGCGAGCAGCATCTCCTTGGTGAAGATGAGGTCGGAGCGGTTGTAGTCGGACATCTCGTAGTCGTGGCCCATCGTGATCGCGTCGAACGGGCACGCGACCTCGCAGTAGCCGCAGAAGATGCAGCGCGACAGGTTGATCTCGTAGACGGCGGCGTAGCGCTCGCCGGCGCTGACGCGGTTGTCGGGGGTGTTCTCGGCGGCCACGACGCGGATGCAGTCGGCCGGGCACGCGGCGGCGCACAGCGAGCAGCCGACGCACTTCTCCAGGCCCGTGTCCTCGAAGCGGTGCAGCTTGTGGCGGCCGCGGAAGCGCGGGAAGACCGGCGTCTTCTCCTCGGGGTACTGGATCGTCTGCGGCTTCTCGACGAAGCGCCCGAGCGTCGTGCGCAGGCCCTTCAGGGTCGCGCCGAAGGCGCGGTAGGCGCCGCCGGCGGCGCCCGGCGAGGGCGCGCGCTGCACGGCGATGACGTCGTCGCCGGGTGACCAGCGTTCGGGCATTACAGAACCACCACCAGGATCGCGGTCACGAGGGCGTTGAGCGTCGCCAGCGGCAGGAAGACCTTCCAGCCGAGCGACATCAGCTGGTCGTAGCGCAGCCGCGGCAGCGTGGCGCGCACCCAGATGAAGAGGAAGACGAAGAACAGCATCTTCACCAGCACGACGATGGGGTCCACCCACGTCGGCGGGTCGATGCCGAACGGCAGCAGCCAGCCGCCGAAGAACAGCGTCACCGTCAGCAGCGAGACGACGACGATGTTGAGGTACTCCGCGGCGAAGTACGCGGCGAAGCGGCCGCCGCCGTACTCCGTGTTGTAGCCGCCGACGAGCTCCGCGTCGGCCTCCGGGAGGTCGAACGGCGGGCGGTTGGTCTCCGCGTAGCCGGCGACGAGGAAGATGATGAAGCCGACGAGCTGCGGCAGCACGAACCAGGTCTTGTCGGCCTGCGCCTCGACGATCTCCGTCATCGACAGCGACCCGGTCATCATCACCACGCCGACGAGCGCGAGCCCCTGCGCGACCTCGTAGGAGATCAGCTGCGCGGCGGAGCGCATCGCGCCGAGGAACGAGTACTTCGAGCCCGAAGCCCAGCCGCCGAGCATCAGCCCGTAGAACGCGATCGCGCCGAACGCGAACGCGAACAGGATGCCGATGCTCGGGTCGACCCCGTAGAGGCCGACCTCCGTGCCGAAGATGTCGACCGTGTTGGAGAACGGGACGATCGCGATCGTCGCGACGGCGGTCAGCATCGAGATCGCGGGCGCGATCGCGAACAGCCACCCGATCGAGGTGCGCGGGCGGAACTGCTGCTTGAACAGCAGCTTCCCGATGTCGGCCATCGGCTGCAGCGCCCCGTAGGGGCCGACGCGGTTGGGCCCGTAGCGGTACTGGAAGCGGCCGAGCAGCTTGCGCTCGGCCAGCAGCGCGATCGGCACCAGGTTGAAGACGAGCGCGAAGATCGCGACCGCCTTGAGGATCTGGATCCACCACGCCTCGTAGTAGCCGACCTCGGCGAAGACGATCATGTGGAGCCGTCCTCGGACTGGTTCGGACCCGCGGGCGGGATGTCGAGCGGAGCGGAGGGCGGCATCTCCGCGAGGCCCTCGGCGGCCGGGGTCGCGATCGCCGCGGCGGCGCTCGCCTCCGGCGCGCCCGGACCGCCGACCTTGCGCACCTCGACCATCGGCGCGGTGAGCACGTTGGCGGGCTGGTCGTGCGTGCCCTCGGCGAGGAACACGGAGCCGCCCGGGACGGCGGCGCGCAGCTTCACGGCGCCCTTGACGCGGGTCCCGTTGGAGCCGACCTCGACCTGGTCGCCCTCGCGGATGCCGAGCCGCTCGGCGTCGGCCGGCGAGAGCTCGACGATCTGGCGCGGGCGCAGGAAGCGCAGCGAGGGCGAGACGTCGACCTCCTTCGAGCTCCAGAGCGAGCGGAACGTGCCGAGGCGCAGCGCATCGCCCTTCGAGGCCACGGCGTCCGGGACCTCGAGCTTGGCGGGCTCCCATGCGGCGACCTCGAACTTCGCCGCCGCCTCGGAGACGGGCCAGCGGATGCCGCGGCCGCCGATCGCGTCGAGCGTCAGGCCCGCGTAGAACGGCACCGCCTCGAACAGCAGGCTCGAGGCCATCGGGCCCGTGCGGACGCCGAGCTCGAGCCCGGTGCGCTCGGCCACCTCGGCGATCACCTGCCACAGCGGCCGCACGCCGGAGCCGCTGAGCTGGTCCGGGCCCTTCGGGCGGCCGATCGCGGGCCGCAGGCGCTGCACGCGCCCGTCCGGGTGGGTGATCGTCCCCTCCTTCTCGGCGTAGGCCTCGGCGGGGAAGACGACGTCGGCGTGCTCGCGGATCGTGTCCGTGAGCACGGAGTCGACCGCGATCACCGTCTGGGCGGTGCCGAGCGCGGCCTCCCAGGCGGGGCGGTCGGGGAACGCGCGCAGCGGGTCGGCGTGGTGCAGCCAGACCGTCGACAGCTCGCCGCCGGCGAGCGCCGCGGCGATGCCCGCCGCGTCCTTGGCGGGCTCCGCGAGCGTCTCATAGCCCGGGCCGTGGCCGGGGGCGAAGCCGGCCTCGCGCAGGCCGCGCGCGTTGGTGGAGGACGGCGCCTCGAGCAGGCCGCCGCCGTCGCGGCCCGAGAGGCCCAGGCGCGAGACCACGTTGAGCAGCGCGCGCGCCGCCTGGGCGCCGCCTGGCCCTGAGAGCAGGCGCTCGCCGTAGACGATCACCAGGTCCTCGGCGCCCTTGAGGAAGTCCGCGAGGTCCTGCACGGCGCCGGCGCTCGAGCCGGCCGTGCTGGCGGCCCCGCCGAGGTTGCCGCGGTCGCCCGACAGCGCCGCGTCGAGCGCGACGAGCAGCGCCTCGCCCGTGCCGGGCGAGTGGCGCAGCGTGAGCTCGGCGTGCGTGTCGAGCGCGGTCGGCCGCGCGCTGGCGACGCCGACGCGCACGCCGTTGCGGCGCACGCCCTTGCGGATGCGCAGGTCCCAGACCGGCGCGTCGTCGATCGGGTCGGCGTCGAGCAGCAGCACCGCGTGGGCGAACTCGAGGTCCGAGACCGTCGCCTGCAGCGCCGGGTCGGCGAGCGCGCGCGCGACGTCGAGCGGCAGCTCGCCCTCCGGCCGGGCCGACAGGTGGCCCGAGCCGAGCCCGTCGCGCAGCAGCTTGGCGAGGAGGAACGCCTCCTCGTTGGTGGTCTCGCCGCCGGCCAGCGCGGCGGTCTTGGCGCCCGCCTTCTCCAGCGCGCGCGCCGCAGTCGACAACGCCTTCTCCCAGCTCGCGGGCTGCAGCGAGGTGCCCTCGCGCACGAGCGGTTGCACGAGCCGCTCGTCCGTGTGCACGTGCTGGTAGGCGAAGCGGCCCTTGTCGCACAGCCAGCCGTCGTCGACCTCGTCGTGGTCGCGCGCGAGCACGCGCATCACGCGCTCGTCGCGGACGGTCAGCTCGACGTTGCACTGCGCGGGGCAGAGCGTGCAGACCGTGCCCGCGCCCTCGATGTCCCACGGGCGCGCGCGGAAGCGGTACGCGCGCGAGGTGAGCGCGCCGACCGGGCACAGCTCGATGATGTTGCCGCTGAACGGCGCAACGTAGGGATGGCCGTCGAAGGTGCCGACGAACGAGTGCGCGCCGCGCTCGAGCAGGACGAGCTGGTAGTCCTCGGCGATCTCCTGCGAGAAGCGCACGCAGCGGTAGCAGAGGATGCAGCGCTCGCGGTCGATCGCGATCAGCGGCGACAGCTCCAGCGGCTTCTTGAAGTGGCGCTTGGGCTCGATGAAGCGCGAGGTGCCCGGGCCCCAGCCGTAGGTGATGTCCTGCAGCGGGCACTCGCCGCCCTTGTCGCAGACCGGGCAGTCGAGCGGGTGGTTGATGAGCAGGAACTCGACCACCGCGCGCTGGGCGTCGTGCACGCGCTCGGTCTGCGTGTGGACGACCATGCCGTCCTTGACCGGCGTCGAGCACGCGGTCTGCAGCTTCGGGATCCCCTCGATCTCGACCAGGCACATGCGGCAGGCGCCGACGGGCTGGCCGAGCTTGGGCTCGTAACAGAAGACGGGGATCTCGACGTCGCCGTACTTGGCGGCGTCGACCAGCATCGCGTTCTCGGGCGCGGAGACCTCCAGCCCGTCGATCGAGAACGTGATCATGTGGGTCGCGGGGCGGGGCACTAGACCGGCACCGCCGTCGGGTCGTTGCCGGCGGGCTCGCGCATCGGGCCCGGGCCGGCGTTGCGGCCGCGGTTGACCTGCGGGATCGCCAGGCCGAGCCCGTTGCGCTCGCGCGCGGCCTCGATGTGCTCCTCGAACTCGGCGCGGAAGTGCTTGATCATCGAGCCGATCGGCATCGCCATCGCGTCGCCGAGCACGCACAGGCAGTTGCCGATGATCTGCTCGCAGACCGACGCCGTGATGTCGAGGTCCATCGGGGTCGCCTCGCCCGACTGGACGCGCTCGAGCATCTTCACGGTCCAGTTGGTGCCCTCGCGGCACGGCGTGCACTTGCCGCAGGACTCGTGGCGGTAGAACTTCGCCGTCTTGAGCGCCACGTCGACGATCGAGACGGAGTCGTCGACGACGATGATCGCGCCCGAGCCGAGCATCGAGCCCGCCTTGGCGAGCGCGTCGAAGTCGTAGGGCAGGTCGAGGTGCTCGTCGGAGCCGGTCAGCACCGGGGCGCTCGAGCCGCCGGGGAACCAGGCCTTGACCGTGCGCCCCTCGGGGGGCCCGCCCGCGAGGTCGAAGATGATCTCGCGCGAGGGGACGCCGAGCTCGACCTCGTAGTTGCCGGGCCGGCGCACGTTGCCCGAGACGGAGACGACCTTCGTGCCCGTCGAGGTCTCCGTGCCGATCTCGGCGTACTTCTGGCCGCCCATCTCGAGCACGATCGGGACGTTCATCAGCGTCTCGACGTTGTTGATCAGCGTCGGGCCCTTGTAGAGGCCCTGGATCGCCGGGAACGGCGGCTTCAGGCGCGGGTTGCCGCGCTTGCCCTCCAGCGCGTCCAGCAGCGCGGTCTCCTCGCCGCAGATGTAGGCGCCGGCGCCGCGGTGCACGACGAGGTCGAGCGTGTGGCTGGAGCCGAGGATCTTCTCGCCGATGTAGCCCTTCTTGCGCGCCTCGGCGACCGCGGCGTCGAGCACGTCGGCCTGGTGGGCGTACTCGCCGCGGATGAAGATGAACGACTTGTTGGCGCCGATCGCGTAGGCGCCGATGATGATCCCCTCGATCAGCTGATGCGGGTTCTTCTGCATCAGCTCGCGGTCCTTGAAGGTGCCGGGCTCGGACTCGTCCGCGTTGCACACGAGGTACTTGTCCATCGCGCCCTTCGGGATGAAGGACATCTTCTTGCCCATCGCGAAGCCGGCGCCGCCGCGGCCGCGCACGTTGGAGGCGAGCATCTCCTCCAGCACCTTCTGCGGCTCCATCTTCAGCGCCTTGCGCAGCATCTTGTAGCCGCCGCGCTTCTCGTAGACGCCCAGTGTGTTCAGGCCCGGCTCGTCCAGGTCCTTGTAGAGGACTTCCATGGAGTCAGGCCTCCTTCCAGTGATCTACGGCCTTCTTGCGGCGCTTGAGCTGCTTGGCCTCCAGCACGGGCCGGCCCTCGAGCACGTCGTCGACGATCGTGCGGCAGTCCTCGGGCTCGAGCGGCCCGACGTACTCGCCGTCGACGGAGGCCATCGGCCCGATGTCGCAGGCGCCGAGGCACTCGAACGAGCGCACGTTGAAGCGCGGGTCGTCGCCGGCGGCGGAGAGCATCGCGTCGTAGAGCGCGTCCGCGCCGAGCAGCGAGCACGAGATGTTCGTGCACACGTAGACCTGGTGCTCGCCCACGGGCACGGTGTCGAACATGTCGTAGAACGTCGCCACGGCGGTCAGGTACGCGGGCGTCAGGCGCATCACGCACGCGGCCTGCTCGATCGCGGTCGGCGAGCACCAGCCGTGCTCGCGCTGCACGACCTTCAGCGCCGGGATCGCGGCCGAGCGCACGTCCGGGTACTTGGCCATCTGCGCCTCGATCTCGCGCCGGGTCTCCTCGGGCACGAACGTCGTCGCGGGGTCGGGGACGACCGCCGGGTCCTTCGTGAGGTCGGCCGCCTCGTCCCAGCCCGGGACGCGCGAGCCGTGCGCGAAGCGCTTGACCTTGCTCGGGTCGATCGCCATCGGCTTAGCGGTCGATCCCGCCGAGGATCGGGTCGAGCATGGCGAGCGTCGCGATCAGGTCGGCGATGTAGGTGTCGCGGACCATCTCGCCGAACGCCTGCAGGTTCACGAACGAGGGGTCGCGCATGTGCACGCGCGCCGGCTTGGAGGAGCCGTCGGAGCGCACGAAGCAGGCGAGCTCCCCGCGCGGCGACTCGATCGGGTAGTAGGCCTCGCCCGGCGGCACGCGGAAGCCCTCGGTCACGAGCTTGAAGTGGTGGATCAGCGCCTCCATCGAGGTCGCCAGCTCGTGCCGCGGCGGCAGCGCGTACTTGCGGTCGGGCGTGATGTACGGGCCCTCGGGCAGGCCGTCGAGCGCCTGCTCGATGATCTTCACCGACTCGCGCATCTCGGCCATCCGCACGCGGTAGCGGTCGTAGTTGTCGCCGACGGTGCCGACCGGGATCTTGAAGTCGAAGTGGTCGTAGCTCGAGTACGGCGCGGCCTTGCGCAGGTCCCACGGGTTGCCGGTCGCGCGCAGCAGCGGGCCGGTGACGCCGAAGTCCAGCAGCGTCTGCTCGTCGACGGCGGCGACGCCGCGCAGGCGCTGCAGGACGATCTGGTTCTTGTCGATCAGCGCCTCGAACTGGTCGATGCGCTCCGGGAAGTCCTTGCAGAACGCGCGCACGCGCTGCTCGAAGCCGACGGGGATGTCGTCCATCACGCCGCCGACCTGGATGTAGCGCGTGTGCATGCGCTGGCCCGAGGACATCTCGAACAGGTCCAGCACGCGGTCGCGGTCGCGCCAGCCGTACCAGAAGATCGAGATCGCGCCGAGGTCGAGCGCGCCCGTGGCGAGCCAGATCAGGTGCGAGGCGATCCGGTTGAGCTCGAGGTGGATGACGCGCAGGTACTGCGCGCGCGGCGGCACGTCGAGGCCGATCAGCGTCTCGACGGCGCCGCAGAAGGCCATCGCGTTGAAGTAGTAGGAGAGGTAGTCCATCCGCTCGACGACGGGGATGACCTTCCAGTACGCCTTGTCCTCGGCGGTCTTCTCGATGCCGGTGTGGACGTAGCCGATGATCGGCTTGATGTCGCGCACGACCTCGCCCTCGAGCGTGGTCAGCAGCCGCAGCACCCCGTGCGTGGCGGGGTGGTGCGGGCCCATGTTGAGCGTGAGCAGCTCTTGGTCGCCCTCGCCCTCGTGGGCGATGTGGGAGAGCTCGACCGACTCCTCCATCTCGCGATAGGAGAGGGCCCGCCCACCCGTCCCCGGCCTGCGGACCTCGGGCGTGCTCATTGCGTGTACCTCGGCAGGCGCGGCTCGTTGTGCGTGAAGAAGACCGGCTCGCCGCCGACCGGGAAGTCGCGGCGCTGCGGGTGCCCCTCGTAGTCCTCGGGCATGAGGATCCGGCGCAGGTCCGGATGGCCGTCGAAGACGACGCCGAACATGTCCCAGATCTCGCGCTCCTGGTGGTCGGCGGTCGGCCACTCGGGCGTCACGCTCGGCACGTGCGGGTCGTCGATCGTCACGCGCACCTTGACCGTGATGCGGTCCACGGTGGACATGTCGAGCAGCTCGTAGTGCACGCCGAGGCGCGGCTCCTCGGGGAAGTAGTCCACGCCGTGCACCGAGGCCAGGAAGCCGTAGCCCTTCTCGCGCAGGTGCTCGAGCGTGCCCTGCACGCTCTCGCGCGTGACCGTCAGCGCCGCCTTGTCGCGGAAGTACGTCGTGTCGAGCACGCCGTCCGCGTCGCGGTCGCGCAGCTCCTGGGCGATCAGCTCGAGGCCGGTGGCGTCAGGCACTCGTGCCCATCCTGCCGCCGCCCGACACGCCGATGGAATGGCCGGCGACCGGATCCGAGGCGGCCGACTCCAGGACCTCCTCGGTGCCGCGGCCGCCGTAGCGCGTGCGCCAGTCCATGTCGGGGTTGCTCAGGATCGCCGTGCGCAGCTTGAGGATCCCGTGCATGAGCGCCTCGGGACGGGGCGGGCAGCCGGGGACGTGGATGTCGACCGGCATGAACTTGTCGGCCGGCACGATCGCGTAGTTGTTGAAGACGCCCATCGAGGACGAGCAGGCGCCCATCGCGATCGTCCACTTCGGCTCGAGCATCTGGTCGTAGATGCGCCGCACGACCGGGGCCATCTTGATCGACACGCGGCCCGAGATGATCATCAGGTCGGCCTGGCGCGGGGAGGCGCGGAAGGCCTCCGAGCCGAAGCGGGCGACGTCCACGCGCGCGCCCACGATGGCCATCATCTCGATCGCGCAGCAGGCGAGCCCGAAGGTGGCCGGGAACATCGCGTTGCCGCGCGCCCAGTTCTGCGCCTTCTCGAGCGTGGTCAGCAGCAGGCTGTCCTCGACGTGCTTGTCCAGCTCGGGGCCCTCGAGCTCGCCGCGCAGCATCGCGCGGGCCGCGAGCCCTCGCGCGCGGAACTCGCCGTCGGCGCCGTTGCCGAGCTTCTGGCGCTTCACCTCCATTCGAGCGCCCCCCTTCTCCAGACGTAGACGAACGCGATCATCAGCAGCACGATGAAGACGATCGTCTCCACCAGCGCGAAGGTGCCGAAGGCGTCGAGCTGGATCGCCACCGGGTAGAGGAAGATCACCTCGATGTCGAAGAGGATGAACAGCATCGCGATCAGGTAGAAGCTGATCCCGAAGCGGAAGTTCTTCTTGACCTCCGACGGCAGGCCGCACTCGTATGGATCCGCCGTGGCCTCCTGCTTGCGGAAGTTGCGCGGCCCCAGCAACGCGTTGGCGAACGCGAAGACCAGGCCGAGGATCGTGCCGAGTCCCACGAACACCAGAGCTGGGAGATACGAGCGGATCACGGGGTGAGTTGTACCACCTTGTGCGAACTTGTTACTTAGTGCGGAATTGCACGTCGGATCGCGGGTGAGCAGGGTGTCACAGCCACCCCCCGGCGCGCATCCCGAGAACGGCGACCACGAACGCCGAGGCGGCCATGACGCCGAGCTCGCGCCGCATGATCTGGAGGACGATCGCGTGCTGCTCGGACTCGGGCAGCGCGCGCATCGCCTGCGCGTCGGGCAGCTCGCGGGCCTGCAGGACGGTGTCCGCGGAGGCGAGCCGGAGCTGCTCGGCGAGGAAGGAGACCCCGAGCGGCGTGAGCCCGTAGACGAGGTGCAGCTCGGGCAGGTCCTCCCCGAGCGCGACCAGGACGAGCCCGTCCGCGGCGGCCAGCACGGTCAGCGCCTGCCCCGCGCGCAGCGCCCGCCAGAACAGCGTGCCGGGCGTCGAGCGCCACCACTGCCAGGCGCCGAGCAGCGCGGCGGCGAGGTTGACGGCGACCATCGCGATGCCGATCCCGGCGTGGAGCGCCGTCACGCCCGGTAGCCCCCGCGGAACCACAGCAGCGGCCGGCCGTCGCCGGCCTCGGCCGCCTCGACCGCTCCGATGCCGATCGTGTGGTCGCCGCCGTCGACGAGCCGCTCGAGCCGGCAGCCGACGTAGGCGATCGTGCCGTCGATCACCGGCAGCCCGTCGTGCACCGTGTGCGGGACGCCGGCGAACTTGGCGTCTTCGGGCGCCTTGGAGGCGAACAGGCGCGCGAGCTCCTCCTGGCCGGCGCCGAGCACGTTGACGCCGAAGCGCTCGGTCTCGCGCACGACCTGCAGCGTGCGCGCCGTGTTGTCGAACGCGACGAGCAGCAGCAGCGGCTCCAGCGAGAGCGAGGCGACCGCGTTGGCGGTCATCCCGACGGGTCCGGACTCCGCCGTGGCCGTCACGACGGTCACGCCCGTGGCGAAGTTCCCCATGACGGAGCGGAAGTGGCCGGGGTCGACGGACCTCATCGGACCGTCAGCGTGCCGTACATGCCCAGCTCCTCGTGGTTGCCGAGGATGCAGACGAGCTTGTAGTCGCCGCGCTCGAGCCGCGCGGAGCCGCTCCCGGAGGCGCCCGGGAGCAGCGTCTTGATCGCCACCACCTCGCGGTCGCCGCGCTTCACCCTCAGGGTGTGCCCGATCGCGCCGCGGTTGACCGCGCGGAAGGAGACCTCGCCCGGGCGGGCGCGCAGCCGCTGCGGCGCGATCGAGAAGTCGTCGAGGGTCACTGTCACGCGCGCGTCGCGCACACGCGTGGCTGGAGCGTCGTCGGCGCAACCCGTCCCGCCGGACGCGAGTGCGACGGCGAGCACGAGCCCGATGATGTGGCGCGGTCTGGGCATGAGGCCGGGGCATTGTTCCGTATGCTGTGCGCCGCTCATGCGCCTCCCCACGATCGGAAAGCTCGCCGCGCTGCCGCTGTGCGCCGCCGCTCTCGCGCTGGCGGGCTGCGGGACGGCGAGCATCGAGCTCGCCGACAACGATCCGGACTACGAGGGCGCGGAGCTGTTCGTGGAGCACTGCTCGGGCTGCCACACCTTCTCGGCGGCCGGCACCGAGGGCTCGGCGGCCAAGGTCAATACGCGCGAGAACAAGGACGGCCCGAACTTCGACCAGCGCAAGGAGACCGAGGAGGACGTCTTGTACGCGATCGAGAACGGCGGCTTCTCGTCGGGCCCGATGCCGCAGAACATCGTCACGGGCGAGGACGCGAAGAAGATCGCGGCGTTCATCGCCAAGTACTCGGGCCCGGGCGCGCCCAAGCCGGGCGGCGAGTAGTCCCCCCGCGGCGGCCGTGCTCGACCTGAAGGCGATCCGCCGCGAGCCGGAGCCGGTGCGCGCCGCGCTCGCGCGCCGTCGCGACGGCTCGGAGGCGCGGCTCGACGACGCGCTGGCACTCGACGCGCGCCGGCTGGAGCTGCTGCCCGAGGTCGAGGCGCTGCGCGCGCGCCAGAACGAGGCGTCGCAGGGCATCGCGAAGGCCAAGAAGGCGGGCGAGGACGCGAGCGGGGCGATCGCCGAGATGCAGGAGGTCTCGCGCCGGGCCAAGGCGCTCGGCGAGGAGCTCTCGGGCGTCGAGGCCGAGCTGGAGACCGCGCTGGCGTCGCTGCCCAACCCGCCCGACCCGAGCTCGGCCGACCAGGACACGACGCTGCGCGAGGTCGGCGACGCGACGAAGGCGGGCGCCGACCATCTGGAGCTCGCGGGCGCGCTGATCGACATGGAGGCGGGCGCGCGCGTGGCGGGCTCGCGCTTCGCGGTGCTCCGCGGCGATCTCGTGCTGCTCGAGCTGGCGCTGGTGCGCTGGGGGCTGGAGGTGCTGCGCGGCCACGGCTTCGAGCCGGTGGTCCCACCGGTGCTCGTGCGCGAGGAGGCGCTCTTCGGGACGGGCTTCCTGCCCGACACCGAGCAGCAGATCTACCGGCTCGCCGACGACGCCCTGTACCTGGCTGGGACGTCGGAGGTGGCGCTCGCGTCGCTGCACGCCGGCGAGATCCTCGACGAGTCCGCGCTGCCCTTGAACTACGCGGGCTTCTCTCCCTGCTTCCGGCGCGAGGCGGGCGCCGCGGGCCGCGACACGCGCGGCATGTTCCGCGTGCACCAGTTCGACAAGGTCGAGATGTTCTCGTTCGTGCGCGAGGAGGACTCCGCAGCCGAGCACGAGCGGTTGCTCTCGATCGAGGAGGAGCTGCTGCAGGCGCTCGAGATCCCGTACCGCGTGGTGAACATCGCGGTCGACGACCTGGGGTCGAGCGCCGCCAAGAAGTACGACTGCGAGGCGTGGCTGCCGGGGCAGCAGCGCTACCGCGAGGTCACCTCGACCTCGAACACGACGGACTTCCAGGCGCGCCGGCTCGGCGTCCGCTACCGGCCGGTCGATGGAGGCAGGCCGCGGTTCGCGCACACGCTCAACGGCACGGCGGTCACCTGGCGGCACCTGATCGCGATCATCGAGAACGGCCAGCGCGAGGACGGCACGGTCGGCGTCCCCGCCGTGCTGCACCAGTGGGGTGCGCCGGAGACGCTGCGGGTAGGGGAGGCCGCGATGAGCGAGACCCCGATCACGCCCGACGACCCCGACATCCCGGCCGAGCCGCCGCCGCCCGACGACGGCACCCCCGAGGTCGACGACCAGCCGCTCGGCCCACCGGCCGATCTGCCCGAGGAGGACGCGCCGCTGCCCGGCCTCCCCGAGCGCGAGCCGCCCGCGGCCGACTGACAACCGCGACAGCGGGTAATCCCCATGTGAGAGGATGCCCCGCGTTCGAGGGGTCGGGCGCATGTACTCGCAAGGGGGAGGAGCGAGACGGTTGAGCCTGCTCGAGGTGAGCGGGATCGTGATGAGGTTCGGGGGCGTGGTCGCCCTCGACGGTCCGTCGTTCGACGTCGAGGAAGGCCGCATCTGTGGCCTGATCGGTCCCAACGGCGCCGGCAAGACCACGCTGTTCAACTGCGTGAGCCGGCTCTACACGCCGCAGGAGGGGTCGATCACCTTCGCCGGCGAGGACCTGCTGGCGCAGCGGGCGCACGACATCGCCGGCCTCGGGATCGCGCGCACGTTCCAGAACCTGGCGCTGATCCACGCGCTCACGGTCCGCGACAACGTGATGCTCGGCGCGCACCACCGCAGCCGCTCGGGCTTCCTCGCCTCGGCGCTGTCGCTGCCGAGCGAGCGCCGGGAGGAGCGCGAGGTGCGGGAGCAGGCCGACGAGGCGCTCGACCGGCTCGGCCTCGCCGACGTCGCCGACCGCCCGGCCGGCGGGCTCCCGTACGGGACGCTCAAGCGGGTCGAGATCGCCCGCGCGCTCTGCGAGCGGCCGAGGCTGCTGATGCTCGACGAGCCGGCCAGCGGACTCAGCCACGAGGAGGTCGACGAGCTCGGCGGGCTGATCGTCTCCCTGCGCGACGACCTCGACCTCACCGTGCTGCTCGTCGAGCACCACATGGGGATGGTCATGCGCATCTCCGACACCGTCGTCGTGCTCGAGTTCGGGCGCAAGATCGCCGACGGGCCTCCCGCCGAGGTCCAGGAGGACGAGCGCGTGATCGAGGCCTATCTGGGGGCGAGCGAGTGAGCCTGCTCGAGGTCTCCGACCTGGAGGCGGGCTACGGCCCCGTGACCGTCCTGCGCGGGATCTCCTTCAGCGTGGACGAGGGCCGCATCGTCACGGTCCTGGGGCCGAACGGCGCCGGCAAGACGACCACGCTGCGCGCGCTCTCCGGCATGGTGCGGCGCGCGGGCCGGATCCACTTCGACGGCAAGGACGTGTCGGGCTACAGCCCGGAGAAGATGGCGCGGCAGTCGGTCGCCCACGTGCCCGAGGGCCGCGGCACCTTCACCGGGCTGACCGTCGAGGAGAACCTGCGCGTGGGCGCGTACCCGCGCGGCGACAAGCCCGGGATCGCGGAGGACGTCAAGCGCTGCTTCGGCTACTTCCCGCGCCTCGAGGAGCGGCGCACGCAGCACGCCGGCTCGCTGAGCGGCGGCGAGCAGCAGATGCTCGCGATCGCCCGCGCGATGATGCTGCGCCCGCGGCTGATGCTGCTCGACGAGCCCTCGCTCGGCCTGGCGCCGAAGCTCACGCGCGAGCTGTTCGCGATCCTCGAGAAGATCGCCCGCGAGGAGGGCGTGACGCTGCTGCTGGTCGAGCAGAACGCGAACCTCGTCCTGAAGTTCGCCGACGACGCGCACGTGCTCGAGGCCGGCCGGATCGTGATGTCCGGCACGGCCAAGGAGATCGAGGCGGACGAGGGCATCCGCCGCTCGTACCTGGGGTTGTGAGGAGGCCGCCGTGGAACGCTTCGTCCAGGTGATCGTCGACGGGTTGGCGACCGGCTCGCTGTACGGCGCGCTGGCTCTCGCCGTCGTGCTGATCTACCGGTCGACGGGCATCGTCAACTTCGCCCAGGGCGAGCTGGCGATGTTCAGCACCTTCATCGCGTGGGGCCTGATGCAGGCGGGGCTGCCGCTCGGCGCGGCGCTGCTCGGCGCCCTCGTGCTCTCGTTCGTCGGCGGGATGCTGATCGAGCGGCTGGTCATCCGCCCCGTGGAGGGCGGCGAGGTGCTCACGCTCGTGATCGTGACGCTCGGGCTCTACATCCTCGTCAACAGCCTCGCCGGCTGGATCTGGGGCTTCGGCAATCGCGCGTTCCCGAGCATGTTCGGCGACGGGTCGTTCGACCTCGCGGGGGTGCGGATCTCCGTCGAGTCGATCGGCATCGTCGCGGTGCTGATCGCCGTCGTCGGGCTCCTGTTCGCCGTCTTCCAGCGCACGAAGATCGGCCTCGCGATGCGCGCGGTGTCGCTGAACCCGGACTCGAGCCGGCTCGTCGGCATCTCCGTCGGGCGCACGCTGATGATCGGCTGGGGGATCGCCGCGCTGGTCGGCGCGCTGGCGGGCGCGCTGATCGCCCCGCGCCTGTTCCTCGACGTGAACTTCATGGGCGGCGTGCTGATCTACTCGTTCGCCGCCGCGACGCTGGGCGGGTTCGACAGCCCGTTCGGCGCGGTGCTGGGCGGCTGGATCATCGGGATCGCCGAGAACCTCGCCGGCACGTACATCGACTTCATCGGGTCGGACCTGAAGATCCTCGTGCCGCTGATCGCGATCCTCGTCGTGCTGCTGGTCCGGCCGACCGGCCTGTTCGGATCCGCGGAGGTGGCAAGGGCATGAGCCCGAAGCGGATCCGCATGGCGGGCTGGGGACTCGTGATCGTGCTCGCCGTGCTGCTGCCGTTCTTCTTCGGCAGCTACCGCGTCGGGCAGTTCACGCAGGCGATGTCGCTCGCGATCGCGGTGCTCGGGCTCAACCTGCTCGTCGGCTACAGCGGCCAGATCTCGCTCGGCCACGGCGCCTTCTTCGCGCTCGGCGCGTACGCGAGCGCGATCTCGATCGACGACCTCGGCGTGCCCTACCTGCTCACGCTGCCGCTGGCCGGGCTCGTGTGCGGGCTCGCCGGCTTCCTGGTCGGCCTGCCGGCGCTGCGGCTGCGCGGGCTCTACCTGGCGCTCGTCACGCTCGGGCTGGCGATCGCGACGCCGCAGATCATCAAGCGCGCCGACGGCCTGACCGGCGGCACGCAGGGCCTGAGCGTCGAGAAGGTCACCGCGCCGGCGTGGTCGGGTCTGGCGGACGACCAGTGGCTGTACTTCGTCACGCTCGCCGTCGCCGCGGTGATGTTCGTGCTCGCCGCGTTCCTCGTGCGCGGCCGCGTCGGGCGCGCGCTCGTGGCGATCCGCGAGAACGAGATCGCGGCGCGCACGATGGGAGTCGATCTCGCGCGCTTCAAGACCGGGACGTTCGCGGTCAGCGCCGCGTACGCCGGCGTGGGCGGCGCACTGTTCACGCTGCCGATCGGCTTCCTCGCCCCGGAGTCGTTCCCGCTGGCGCTGTCGTTCGCCTTCCTGGCGGCGATCGTGGTCGGCGGGCTGGCCACGATCGCGGGCGCGCTCTTCGGCGCGCTCTTCATCGAGTTCGTGCCGGTCTACGCGGCGGACGTCGACGAGGCCCTGGCCGGCGTCATCTACGGCGGCGTGCTGATCCTCTTCATGTACCTGCTGCCGGGCGGCGTGATGGGGCTCATTCGAAAGCTCTCGAGCAGACAGGGGCGGAGGGAACGCCCCGAGCGGTTGGTCGTAAGCGAAGGGAAGACCGAGGGGGTCTGACGATGACTAGGCAGAAGCGGTACGTCGGCTGGGTGGTCGCGCTGCTCGCGCTGGCGCTGCTCGTGGGCGGGTGCGGGCGCGGCGAGGACGACGCCGGCGGTGGAGGCGGCGGCGGAGGGTCCGACCCCGGCATCACCGACAAGGAGATCAAGCTCGGCGGCTCCTACCCGTTCAGCGGCCCGGCGTCCGCCTACCGCGCGATCGCCGACGGAGCGAAGGCGCAGTTCGAGTTCGTCAACTCGCAGGGCGGCGTCGACGGGCGCAAGATCAACTTCCAGACGCTCGACGACGCCTACGAGCCGCCGAAGGCGGTCGCCAACGCGCGCCGGCTGATCGAGCAGGAGCAGGTGTTCGCGCTCTTCAACACGCTCGGCACCCCCAACAACCTGGCGATCTGGGACTACGTCAACGAGCAGAAGGTCCCGCATGCGTTCGTGGCGACCGGCGCGTCGAACTGGGGCTCGGACGTCGCGTCCCACCCGTACACGTCGGGCTGGCAGCCCAACTACGTGACCGAGGCCAAGATCTACGCGGACTACCTCAAGAAGAACAAGGAGGAAGCCAAGGTCGCCGTGCTCTACCAGAACGACGGGTTCGGCAAGGACCTGCTCGGCGGGTTCGAGAAGGCGATCGAGGGCTCCGGCGTGACGATCACCGCGAAGGAGTCCTACGAGGTGACCGACCCGACGATCACCTCGCAGATCCGCAAGCTGGCCGGCTCCGGCGCCGACACGTTCCTGAACATCACGACGCCGAAGTTCTCCGCGCTGGCGATCGCGACGATCGCCAAGAGCGACTGGAAGCCGCTGCACATCCTCAACAACGTCGGCGCGTCCAAGACGCTCGTGCTCACGCCCGTCGGGCTCGAGAACGCCAAGGGGATCGTCTCGGCGACCTACTTCAAGGACCCGGACTCACCGGACTGGACCGACGACGAGGCGATGAAGGAGTACAAGGCCGGCATGAAGAAGTTCGCGCCCCGCGCGGACCCGAACGAGTCCTTCTGCGCCTACGGCTGGGCCGCGGCGGGCACGATGGTCGAGGCGCTCAAGAACATGAAGGAGCCGACGCGCGACTCGCTGATGGAGTCGATCCGCAGCATCGACACGGAGATCCCGCTGCTGCTGCCGGGGATCAACGTGAAGATGGACGGCGAGTCCGACGGCTACCCGATCGAGGCGATGCAGATCATGGAGTTCGACGGCGAGAACTGGAAGCTGCAGGGCGACGTGATCGAGGCGTCGGCCGAGAACTGACCGCGCCGGAGCGCGGCGCTACCTTGCCCGCGCGGGCGCCGCGCGGGCCGACGGGCGCGGCCGGCGCCCGCGCGGGCGGTCGCCGCGGCCGAAGGCGTAGGGGTCGCGGCGCTGGGCCGTCTCGAGGTCGATCATCCGGATGCGCGAGTCGGAGTCGTCGGCCGGTCGCGCCTGGGTCTTGCGGGAGCGGAACATGGGGAGCCTCTGGGGAGAAGGTGGCGTTTCGCTACCTACGCTACCGCGCCGCGCGGGCGAGCGCGATGGCATCGCTCACACAAGCCAGCCGCACCCGCTCCGCGTCCAGTGAGAACGCGCCGGGCACGCCCGGCGCCGCCTCGTGGACCCCGATGCCGATGCGCGCGAGGTGCATCGTCCCGAGCACCTGCGTGTAGATGCGGTTCGCCGCGAAGTCCGGCTCGCGCACGCCCTCGTCGGCGAGGATCCGCGCGAGCGGCGCCAGGCAGGCGGACATCGAGGCGCCCAGGCGCAGCCACGTGCCGTCGCCGACGCGCTCGCGCAGCTCGTCGGCGGGCCGGCGCATCAGCGACAGCGCGCAATCCAGGAACGCCGGGTAGCGCAAGCAGAAGCGCGTGAAGCGGTCGAGCGCGTCGCGCAAGCCCTCGTGCGGCTCGAGCGCGACCTCGCGCAATTCGTCCAGATAGTGGGTGACGGTGAGGACGTAGAGCTCCTCCTTGGACGAGAACACCCGGTAGATGAGCGCCTTGTTGATCCCGACGGCGCGGGCGATCTCCTCCATCGGGGCGTCCTGGAGCCCGCGCTCGTCGAACAGCGCGCGGGTCGCCGCGACGAGGTCGCGTTCCCGGTCACGGCGGGTACTTGCTGCGGACGGAGCCATGCCACACACAGCGTAACCGTCTGTGTAAACATGAGTTACATGGAAGCCGCAACCATGACCGAGACCCCCTTCTCCCTCGAGCTCTCGCAGGACCAGCGCGACATCCGCGACTGGGTCCACGGGTTCGCCGAGGGCGTCGTCCGCCCCGCCGCCTCCGAGTGGGACGAGCGCGAGGAGACCCCCTGGCCGATCATCGGCGAGGCGCAGAAGATCGGCCTCTACGGCTTCGAGGCGCTGGCCCAGTTCTGGAGCGACGAGAGCGGTCTGACGCTGCCGATCGTCAACGAGGAGCTGTTCTGGGGCGACGCGGGCATCGGCATGGCGATCATGGGCACCTCGCTCGCGGTCGCGGCGATCTTCGGCCAGGGCACGGGCGACCAGATCGGCGAGTGGATCCCGCAGTGCTTCGGCACCCCTGAGGACCCCGCCGTCGCCGCGTTCTGCGTGTCCGAGCCCGATGCGGGCTCCGACGTCTCGTCCCTGCGCACGCGCGCGGTCTACGACGGGGCCAAGGACGAGTGGGTCATCAACGGCCAGAAGGCGTGGGCGACCAACGGCGGGATCGCCGGCGTGCACGTCGTCGTGGCGTCCGTCGACAAGGAGCTCGGCTCGCGCGGGCAGGCGGCGTTCGTGGTCCCGCCCGGGACGGCCGGCCTGACCATGGGCACGAAGGTCAAGAAGCACGGGCTGCGCGCCTCGCACACCGCCGACGTCTTCCTCGACGACTGCCGCGTGCCCGGCTCGTGCCTGCTCGGCGGCAAGGAGAAGCTCGACGAGCGGATGGCGCGCGCCCGCGAGGGCACGCGCTCGCGCGGCCAAGCCGCGATGCAGACCTTCGAGGCCTCGCGCCCGACCGTCGGCGCGCAGGCGATCGGCATCGCGCGCGCCGCCTACGAGTACGCGCTCGAGTACGCCGGCAACCGCGTCCAGTTCGGCAAGCCGATCATCGACAACCAGGCGATCGCGTTCGCGCTGGCGGACATGAAGACCGAGATCGACGCGGCCCGCCTGCTCGTCTGGCGCGCCTCGTGGATGGGCCGCCAGGGCAAGACGTTCGAGAACGCCGAGGGCTCGATGTCCAAGCTCAAGGCCGGCGAGGTGGCGGTGTGGGTCACGGAGCGCGCGATCCAGATCCTCGGCGGCAACGGCTACACGCGCGAGTACCCCGTCGAGCGCTGGCACCGCGACGCGAAGATCTACACGATCTTCGAGGGCACCTCGGAGATCCAGCGGCTCGTCGTCGCGCGCGCCATTTCCGGGCGGCAGATCCGTTAGCGCAAGAAGGGTGCCTGACACCTTTCTTGCACGTACCGCCGCGAGGCTGCGGCGACTGGACTCCGGCGAGCGCCTCGTCGCGCTCGCCCGGGCGGGCAGGCGGCGCCTGCCCGGCGACCACTCCTACGGCGACCCGCTGTCGCTGTCCGGTGACGAGCCGCCACAGGTGATCGGGCGCGGCCTGAGCGCCATCGCCGACGAGCGCCCGAGCGCGCTGCGCGAGCTCGGGATGGGCGCGCTGCAGGTCTGGCAGGGCCTGTCGGAGGCGCAGGGCCGCGGCCACGGGGACCGGGAGGTGGCGATCCTCTTCACCGACCTCGTGGACTTCTCCGACTGGGTGCTCGAGGCCGGCGACGAGCAGGCCGTCGTGCTGGTGCGGGAGGTCGGAAAGGCGGTCGAGGGCGCCGTCCGCGCCCACGGCGGGCGCGTCGTCAAGCGCCTGGGCGACGGCGTGATGGCGGTCTTCGAGGACCCGGCTGCCGCGGTGCAGGCGGGCTGCGAGGCCGCCGGCGCGGCCGGCGAGCTGCACCCGCCGGGCCTGCGGGCGGGCGTGCACCTGGGGCGCCCGCGCAAGCTCGGCGGCGACTACTTCGGCGTCGACGTCAACGTCGCCGCGCGCGTCGCCGCGGCCGCCGGCGGCGGCGAGGTGCTCGTCTCCGACGCGGTCCGCGACCGGCTGGACCCGCACGAGATCTCCACGCGCCGCCGCTGGCGCTTCAAGCCCAAGGGCGCGCCGAAGGGCCTGCAGGCGTTCGTCGCCGAGACGTCCGGCTGACGCCCGGATGCAAGAACGGTGCCTGGCACCTTTCTTGCGCGGGTAACGCTCCGGGAATGAGAGCGTTCGTGTCCGGCGCGATCCTCGCGGGGCTGCTGGCCCTCGCAGCGCCGGCCTCCGCCGCCGAGTGCCCGAACGCCGCCGCGGCGACCGTGCCCGGGGCGGAGCGCCAGGACCGCGCCTGCCTCGACGACCTCACCACCGCGGGCACGCAGACCAACGGGCACACGGATCGCAGCGACTGGGAGGGCCTGAACGCGTCGGGCACCAGGAACCCGACCGGCGTGCCCGGGCTGCAGATCGACGGCTACTTCCCCGACAGCTCGACGACGAACACCACGCACGGCTGGAACCACGACAGCCAGTTCGTGATCCGGCTCCCGGACGACTGGAACGGCAAGCTCGTGATCACGGGCGCGCCGGGCGTGCGCAAGCAGTACGCGAGCGACTTCGTGATCGGCGACCACGTGCTCGGCAAGGGCTACGCCTACGCCTCGACCGACAAGGGCAACACCGGCACGGCGTTCTACGAGGACGGCGCCGAGCCCGGCGACGCGATCGCGGAGTGGAACCGGCGCGTGACCGAGCTGGCGGTCGCCGCCAAGGAGACCGTCGCGCGCCGCTACGGCCGCGCGGCGGCGCGCACGTACGTGACCGGCATCTCCAACGGCGGCTACCTGACGCGCTGGCAGCTCGAGAACCGGCCCGACCTCTACGACGGCGGCGTCGACTGGGAGGGCACGCTGTTCGACTCCACCCCGGGGCTGAACCTGCTCTCGTTCCTGCCGCCGGCCCTGAAGCACTACCCGCGCTACCGGGCGACCGGCGATCAGGCGGCGCACGACGCGATCATCGCCGCGGGCTTCGCGCCCGGCTCGGAGTTCCTCTGGGACGACCACTACGCCGTCTACTGGGACCTCACCCAGCGCACCTACCGCGAGGAGCTCGACCCGGGCTGGGACGGCGCGACCGAGGCGGGCACGCCGTTCTGCCCGTCCGGCACGCCGAACTGCGATGCCGACTACGACTACGCCTCGCGGCCGGCGCCCGTGCGGGCGGCCGTCGACAAGGTCGCCAACACGGGCCGGATCGGCAAGCCGCTGCTGACGCTGCACGGCACGCTCGACACGCTGCTGCCGATCCGCGTCGACTCCGACGTCTACGCGCGCAAGGTCGCCGCCGCGGGCGCCGGCGCGCTGCACCGCTACTACGTGATCGAGGCCGGCAACCACGTCGACGGCCGCTACGACACCTTCCCCGACAGGCTGCGGCCGATGCTGCCGTGCCATCGCACGGCGTTCGCCGCGCTCGAGCGCTGGGTGGAGCAGGGCGCTCCGCCGCCGAACAGCCAGTTCGTGCGCAAGCCGAACGGCGGCGACGTCGTCAACTCCTGCGAGCTCGCACCGGCTTCGAGCGCCGGGGGCGGGCCGACCGTTCCCGGCGGCCAGGCGCGCCGCCCGCGCGGGCGGCTGCGGGTGAGCGTGACGCCGCGGCGCGACCGCCGGCGCCCGTACCGCTTCCGCACGCGCGGCCGGCTCGTGCGCCCGGCCGGCGTGACCGCCGCCGCCGGGTGCCGCGGCACGGTCACCGTGCAGGTCAAGGCCGGCCGGCGGACGATCTCGGCGCGCCGCGCGCGGCTCCGGCGCTCCTGCCGCTTCTCCTCGCGCGTGACGTTCCGGCGCGCGGCGCGGCTCGGCCGCGGGCGCCTGAAGTTCGTCGTGCGCTTCTCCGGCAACCGCGCCATCGCGCCCGGCTCGGCGCGGACCGTGCGCGTGCGCGCCGCGGTCAGGCGGCGGCCAGCGCGAGGCTGACGAGCGCGTCCCGCTCGTCCGCCGTCGGGGGCGCCACGGTCGGGTCGTCGCGGTGGGCGAGCGCCCGGTCGACGGGTGAGGGGTCCTCGAGGCGCTCGCGCGCCCACGCGGCCGCCGCGCCCTTGGACCGCCACACGCCGTCGGTCGCCCACGCCCACGAGCGGCACGCCGCGAGCACGGTCTGGGCGTCGTCGCCGCCGGCGGATCCGTACCAGCCGAGCGCGGCGCGGACCGCGTCCGCGACCTGCGCGCGCGGGAGGTCGGGGAGCACGTCGTCGCTCGGCGGGCCGGCGAGCGCGATCGCGTGCGAGCGCCCGATCGCCAGGTCGAGCACGAACCAGAAGCGCGGCTCCTCCGCGGCGTCGAAGGAGAGGCGCCGCTCCATCCGCGGGCCGGTGTTGAGGTTGAGCTGGTACGCGGGGACGTGCAGGTCCTCGCGCGCGTAGAGCACCAGCTCGAGCCCGCGTGCGGGGCACGGGAACGCCTCGTGGGAGGCGAGCTCGGCGATCCGCTCCCGCTCGGCGAGCGACAGGCGCCCCGAGGTCACGGCCTGGACGTCGAGGTCGCTGCGGGCGGGATCGAAGTCCCCCAGCGCCGCCGAGCCGAGCAGCCACACGCCCGCCAGCCGCGACCCCGCGACCGCCTCGAGCCGGCCGACGAGCGCGGCGAGGTAGTCGGGGAAGGGCGGGTCGGGCACGCGTGTCAGCCGATCGCGTAGGCCTCCAGCTGCTCGCGAACCCAGCCCGGGATGGCCTGCTTGCCCATCGTCGCAGGATCCACGAACACGTACACGGTGCGGCCCTCCACGAGCGGCTCGCCGTCGCGGGAGGCGGTGAAGCGCACGATCATCGACGTCGTCCCGAGGCGCTCGATCCCGACGGAGATCGCGAGCTCGTCGTCGAAGCGCGCCGAGCCCTTGAAGCGCGCGGTCGTCTCCGCCAGCACCACGTCGCTGCCGGCCTCCACGAGCGCGCCGTAGCTGCCGAACGCGGCCCGGAACCACTCGGTCAGCGTCACGTCGAAGTACGTGAACCAGTTCGCGTTGAACACGATCCCCTGCGCGTCGCACTCGTGGTAGCGGACGCGAAACGTGTGGACGAAGGGCTCAGGCATCTCAGCGGAGGGGGAGGGATTCGAACCCCCGGGACCGGTCTCCCGGCCCAACGGTTTTCAAGACCGCCGCATTCAACCGCTCTGCCACCCCTCCGGAGCGTGGGAGCTTAGGAGAGCCGCCCGGCCCCCGTCAGGGGGCCGGGCCGACCCGGTCAGTGCTTGTGCGGGAGCGTCTTCGGCGACCAGGTCCGCGATCACCGCGTAGCCCTTCGTGTTCGGGTGGATGTCGCGGTAGAGGCAGTACGCCGTCAGCCGGCAGACCTCCGCGACGGCGACCGGGATCTCGCCGTAGGGCGCCAGCGTGGTCGTCTGCTCGAGCGGCGTGTAGGCGCGCGTGGCCTTCGTGACGTCGACGAAGCGGCCCTTGACCGAGGTGTACATCTCCTTCAGCGCCGGGTTGAGGAGCGACTGGAAGGCGACGACGGAGAGCTTCGCGAGCTCCTGGTTCGGGTTCTCCCCGACCCAGGAGCCGAGGATCACATCGGGGTAGGTGATGCCGACGATCCGGGTCTTCGGGCCGGCCGCCGTGCGCAGGCGCTTGAGCAGCTTCTTGCCGTTGGCCTTGACCTTGTCCATCGCGGGCCCGACGCAGGCGACCGGGTCGGCCTCGCGGACGCACGAGGTGACGTCGTTGCCGCCGATCGAGACGGTGATCAGCTTCACCTGGCCGCGATGCTTCCGCAGGAACCGCTCGGCCGCGGTCGCCTGCGTCTGGCCGGCGTAGTCCACGCCGCCCGGGCCGAGGCCGCCGCACTTGGTCTTGCGCTTGAGGATCGAGACGGTGGTCTCGCCCCCGCAGCCGAAGTTGACGAGCTTGAGCTTGTAGCCGCGCGCCTTGGCCTTGCCGACGACCTGGTAGGCGAACCCGTCGCGGGTCGTCCGGGCGTCGGTCTGCGAGAAGCGCTGGTAGCCGGCGGCGTAGGAGTCGCCGAGCGAGACGTAGTACGAGGGCTTGGCCTTGGCCGCCTGGGCTGCGGCGGGAAGGGCGAGCAGGGAGATGGCCGCGACCAGCGCGGCGAGGATACGACGGGGCATGGCGGCCAGGCTAGCCGCGGGAAGGTGAGGCATCCATGGGCGCCGGCATCGGCGATTCGTCCAGGCTCGCCAGCAGCGCGTCGATCACCCGCGGGTCGAACTGGGTCCCGGCGTTGCGCCGCAGCTCCCCGACCGCGTCCTCGAGCGAGAGCGCCGCGCGGTAGGGGCGGTCGCTGGTCATCGCGTGCAGCGCGTCGCAGGCGAGGATGATCCGCGAGCCGAGCGGGATCGCCTCCCCGGCGAGCTCGTCGGGGTAGCCGCAGCCGTCCCAGCGCTCGTGCTCGTGGCGCACGAGCACCCGCACGCCGGCCAGGAACTCGACCGGCGCGAGGATCTGCTCGCCGACGATCGTGTGGCGCTCCATGATCGCCCGCTCCTCGTCGGTGAGCGGGCCCGGCTTGGAGAGGATCGCCTCGGGCACGGCGATCTTGCCGATGTCGTGGAAGACGGCGGCGAAGCGCAGGTCGCGCAACGCGGCGTCGTCGAGGCCGAGCCGGATCCCGACCTGCTCGGCGTGCTCGACGATCGAGCGCGCGTGCTCGGCCGTGTAGGCGTCCTTGGCCTCGAGCGCTGCGACGAGCGCCTGCGCCGTGCCGAGGTAGGCGCGCTCGAGCTGCTCGTACAGCGACGCGGAGCGCAGCGCGGCGCCGACCTGGTCGGCGACCGTCTCGACGAGCCGCACGTCGTCCTCGTCGAACGCCCCGGGCTCGAGCTCCTCGAGGTTGATCACGCCCCACAGGTCCTCGCCGACCCACAGCGGGACGACGAGCTCCGAGCGGACGTCGGTCGTCTCGTCCGTCGGGTTGTACTCGGGCTGGTCGTAGACGTCCTCGACCAGCACGGGGCGCTTGGAGCGCAGGCAGCGGCCGATCAGGCCCTGCTCGCGCGGCTGGCTCCAGTGCGCGAGGCCGAGGCGCAGGAAGGCGTCGCCGCGCACGGCCGCGGCGCTGACGCGCCCGTCGCGGTCGCGCACGATCGCGCACAGGAAGTAGCCGAAGGCGCGGTGCAGCTCCTCCACGGTGGCCTCGAGGATCGCCTCGACGTCGGTCATGCCGGCCAGCCGGGCGCCGAGCTCGTTGGCCAGCCCGAGCTGGCGCGAGCGCTTGCGCAGGCGCTGCTCGCGCTCGGCGGCGTCGAAGGTCATCGGCGGCGCGGGGACGGGCGGGGCCGGCGGCGAGACGTCGCCGGGGCGGGTGAAGCGGCCGCGCTGCCAGTCCTGCGGGACGACCGAGAACGGGTGCGCGGAGCCGCGGGCACCGGTCTGCTTGCCGTGCATGAGCGCGCGGTCGGCGCGGGCGACGAGCTCGGAGGCGGAGAGGCCCGGATCCCAGGTGGCCACGCCGGCGGTCGCGCCGGCCGCGTCGCCCTCGATGAACTCCGCGATCGCGGCGGCGATCCGGTCGACCGCGCGGGCGGCGATCTCCTGCGCGACGTCCTCGTCGGCGGAGGTGACGATCAGCGCGAACTCGTCGCCGCCGTAGCGGGCGGCCACGTCGTAGGGGCGGATGCCGCTGCGCAGCGCGGAGCCGACGCGGCGCAGGACCTCGTCGCCGGTCAGATGCCCGTGCAGCTCGTTGACCTGCTTGAAGTGGTCGAGGTCGATCAGCACCAGCGATGGCGCTTCGGTGGCGCCGCGGGCGGCGCGCTCGATCTCGCGCCCGAGCTGCTCGTGCAGCGCGGCGTGGTTGAGGCAGCCCGTGAGCGAGTCGGTCTGCGCGGCGCGGGCGAGGTAGGCGTGGGCGCTGGCGTTGCGGCAGGCGACGCCGGCGAGCTCCGTGAAGGTCTCGAGCACCGCGAGGTCCTCGGTGCCGACCGTGTGCGCGCGCTCCCAGCCGACGCTGAGCACGCCGCGCAGCTCGCCGTCCCACCCGAACGGGACCGCCAGCGCGGCGCGCACGCGCCGGAACGGCGAGTCGGCCGGGAGGGTCGCGACCGACTGGTAGTCGTTGGTGAGCATCGGGCGGCCGCGCTCGACCACCTGGCCGGCGAGGCCGGTGCCCGTCCTGCAGCGGCCAGCCGAGGAACTCCGGCGGCAGCCCGGCGATGCCGCCGACGACGAACCCGTCGGCCGGCGTGCCGTGGTAGACGGCGGCGTTGTCGGCGTCGAGCAGGCCCATCGCCTCCTCGCAGATGCGGTTGAGCAGCGGCTCGAGCTCGAGCGACTCGTTGAGCGTCTTTGCCGCGCGCGTGAGCGCGAGCTGGCGGGCCATGCGCGCCTCGTGCGTCTCCGCCTGCCGGCGGCTGCCGAGCGCAGCGGCGGCCGCGTTGACGAACACCTCGCCGAGATGGTCGTGCTGGTCGAAGCAGGCGCACGGCTTGGCGCCCGCGAGCAGCAGGATGTCGGCGCCGACGGCGATCAGCTGGCCCGCGCCCGGCCGGGCGTCGGGCGCGAGCGTGCCCGTGAGCGCGGCCGCGGTGTCCACGTCGAGCGGCGAGCGGGCGAGCCGGCCCGCGACGAAGTCCTCCAGGGCGGGCAGCGCCGCGATGTTGTGCAGCTCCCCGTCGGGGCTGCCGGCGCCGGTCGAGGCGATCACGCTCACGCGCCGGTCCGCCTCGGCCAGCTCGAGCAGCAGCACGCTCGGCACGCCGAAGTAGCGCGCGGTCTCCTCGACCACGGCGGAGCGGACGTCCAAGGCATCGGGAGACCCTCCCGCGGGCGCGAGCAGGCGGGACACCGCCAGCACGGCGTCGGAGGGGCTGCAGTCCTTGGGATCCACGTGATTCCCTGCTTCTCTTCTCGACGCCGGACGGCAAGCCTTTACACTGGACCGCCACGGCGGGCCTGGAACGCGCCCGCCCCAAGGAGAGGTGGCCGAGTGGCTGAAGGCACTCGCCTGCTAAGCGAGTATGGGGCGGAAAGCTCCATCGCGGGTTCGAATCCCGCCCTCTCCGCTGGCCGACCGCGCCCGGACGCGGTGGCTAGACTGTCCGTTCCCCTGCGCCCGTAGCTCAGCTGGATAGAGCGTCGGTCTACGGAACCGAAGGTCAGAGGTTCGAATCCTCTCGGGCGCGCTCCGAACGGCGGGTTTTCGTGTTGACTGCGGAGTCCCGGAAAAGGTCCCGGACCCTGCATCCAGTTGGGCCTATCTGGTCGCCGGGGCCACAGCGCCCGCGGACCGTGGCGGGCGATGCTACGACCTGGGCGTAAGATAGCCGGGTAGGTCTCATTCCTGACCCGCAAGGAGAACGGCTGTGGCAGCGGAACGCGGCACGGGTGGCAACACCGGCGGTATCGGTCTCGGCGGCATCCTGGTGATCGTCGGGATCGTGGTCATGTTCGTCTGGAGCTTCTTGATCGGCCTGATCATCGCCCTCGTCGGACTGGTCGCCTTCGGCGGCTTTGCGAAGGGCAAGTGGTACTGAGGGTCGGGCCGCGACGGCGCGGGGGAGCACGCCGGCCGCGATGGTGAGGCCTTCCCGACGTGGGAGGACGAGCGCGGTGTCTCGCCCCAGCAGCTCCCGCTGCCCGAGGACCTTCCCCCCGCCGAACGCGCCGGATGATCGGCGGGACCGACGTCGCGGTCGTCGGCGCCGGGATCGCCGGCCTGTCGACCGCGCACGCGCTGGTCGAGCGCGGGGCGTCGGTGACGGTGTACGAGCGCGGCCGGCCCGGCGAGGCGCAGTCCGGCGGAGAGTCGCGGATCTTCCGCCATGCCCACGCCGATCGCCGGCTGGTGGCGCTCGCGTGCGAGGCGCGTCGGGGATGGCGCGACTGGGAGGAGGTGTTCGCCCGCGAGCTGCTCTCGCGCGACGGCGTGGTCGCGCTCGGTCCGGAGGCCGAGCGGCGGCTGCGCGTGATCGATGAGGCCGGCGGCGTGCGGGCGCGCGCGATCGACGCTGCTGAGCTCGCCGAGCGCCTCCCGCCGCTCGCGCCGTACGAGGGCTTCGCGATGCTCGACGAGGACGGCGGCGTGCTGCGCGTCCGGGCCGCGATCGAGGCGCTGGCCTGCGCGCTGCACGATGCGCTCGTGTTCGACGAGGTCCTCTCTGTGCGGGCGACGCCGAGCGGCAGGGCCGAGGTGCGCGCAGGCGGCGTGACGGCCGAGCACGAGCGCGTCGTGCTCTGCGCGGGCGCCGACACGGCGGCACTGGCCCGCGGCGCCGGGCTGCCGCTGCCCGTCCGCCATTCCGCGCACGTGCGCCTCGCCTTCCGCGCGCGCGAGGAACTGCTCACGCAGCCGGCGTGCCTGCTCGACCGCAGCGGCGCCTTCGGCGAGCCCGCCGCTTACGGCGATCCGCTGCCCGGCGACCGCGCCTACGCCGTCGGGCTCGGCGAGGCCCTGGTGCACGAGGACGGCAGCCTCTCCGACCCCGCCGCCCTCCCGGCGCTCGCGGGACGCATCGTCGGCTACGTCGCCCGGGCGCTTCCCGGACTCGAGACCGAGCCGTGCGACGTCCGCCACTGCCGGGCGAGCGAGCTGCCGTGGAGCCCGGACGGGATCGCGGTCTGGGAGCTCGGTGGCCTGGTCGTCCTAGCGGGCAACAACCTCTTCAAGCACGCCCCCGCGCTCGGCCGCGCGCTCGCCGGCGCGGCGCTCGGCGACGGCCTGGAGCCGATCCTCCACCCCGAGGCCAAGCTCGGGATGGAACTGCAGGCGTGACGGCTACCGGCGGACGGGCACAAGGCGAGCTGGAGCCAGGTCAACCGGAAGGACGCGCGTAGGATGCCGTCACGATGACCGAGTTGCTCGTCGGTACGAGGAAGGGCCTGTTCGTACTCGAGGGCGAGCCGGGCACGCCGTTCGAGGTGACGGCTCGGGCGTTCGCGGGCGACCCGGTCGAGTACGCGCTCCGCGATCCGCGTTCGGGACGCGTGCACGCGTCGGTCACCTCGCCCTTCTACGGGCCGAAGATCTTCTACACGGACGACCTCGCGGCGGACTGGGAGCAGGCTGCCGGCGTCTCACTGCCCGGACGCGACGCCGTGCTCGAGCGGATCTGGGTGATCGTGACCGCCGAGGCCGACGGCGCGCTTTACGCCGGCGGAGATCCGGGCGTGCTGTTCGAGAGCCGTGACGGCGGCGCGAGCTGGCAGCTCAACCGCGCGCTCTGGAACCACCCGACAAGATCGAAGTGGCAACCCGGGGCCGGCGGGCTCTGTCTGCACTCGATCGCGACCTGGCCCGGTGAGCCCGGGCGGCTCGCGGTGGGCATCTCCGCCGCCGGCGTGTGGCTGACCGACGACGGAGGCGCGACCTGGCGCAGCGGCAACGCGGGCATCGTCCCGCGGTATCTGCCCGAAGACGTGCCGGAGGACGAGATCGCTCTCTGCGTGCACCGCCTGCAGCGCGCGCCGACGCAGCCGGAGCGGATCTTCATGCAGTTCCACGGCGGCGTCTATCGCTCCGACGACGCGGGGGAGTCGTGGCACGACATCGCTCCCGGCCTGCCGTCGGACTTCGGATTCCCGCTCGCGCTCGACCCCGCCGACGCGGCCAGCGCGTACGTGATCCCGCTCGTGGCCGACACCGACCGCGTGACGCCCGAGGGCCGCGTGCGGGTGTACGAGACGCGCGACGCGGGCGCGAGCTGGTCCCCGCGCGGTGACGGCCTCCCGGCCGAGAACGCCTACCTCACGGTCCTTCGCGAGGCGTTCGACTGGGTCGGCGAGAGCACGGCCCTCGAGCTCTACTTCGGCGCGACCTCGGGAACCGTCTACGGGTCGGGCGACGCGGGGGCGAGCTGGTTCGACGTGGCGACGAACCTTCCGCCGGTTCACTCGATCGCCGTTTCCCGGGACTCAGCGGGGCTCGACCGGGATCTCGACGGTGAGGGTGGTTCCGCCGCCGGGGGGTGAGTCGAGCTCGAGGTGACCGTCAAGTGCGTCGACGCGATCGCGGAGACCGCGGAGGCCGCTTCCCGTTGACGCGTCCGCGCCGCCCACGCCGTCGTCGCGAACCTGCAGTCGGAGGCAGCCGTTCTCGAGTGAGAGCTCCACGAAGGCCTCGGTGGCGTTCGCGTACTTGGCGACGTTGGTCAGCGCTTCGGCGGTGACGAAGTACGCGCACGCCTCGACGCTCTGGCAGAGCCGGTCAGAGGGCACGCCGCTGATCTGCACCGGCACGGGAGCGCGCGTGGCGAGTGCCTCCAGCGCCGCGCGGAGCCCGCGGTCGCTGAGCAGCGCCGGGTGGATGCCCCGCGCCAGCTCGCGCAGCTCGTCGATGGCGAGCTGGGCCTCCTCCCGCGCCTGGGCCACCAGCTCGGCCGCGCCCGCGGGATCGTTTGCGATCCGCGACTGGGCGAGGCGGAGGGTGAGGGTCACGGCGACCAGCCGCTGTTGGGCGCCGTCGTGGAGATCACGCTCGATCCGCCGGCGCTCCTCGTCGGCGGCGGTGAGGATGCGCTGCCGGGCGTCGCGCAGGTCATCGACCCGAGTGCGCAGCGCGCGTGCACGCCGCGACTCGGGGGACTCGCCGGGGAAGCGGAGCTGGGGCATCGGATCTGCAGGCTACCGCCCGCCCGATCGGGTCCGTGCGGCGGATCGCCGCCGCTACTTCCAGCGGTTGATGAACTCGGCCGTCGCCGGGTTGACGTCGTCGGGGTTCGAGGCGCTCAGGAAGTGCCGGCCGCCCTCGACGATGCGAAGCTCGGCACCGGGGCTGTTGACGAAGAGCTTCATCTCCTCCTCGGCATTGACGACGGAGTAGACCGGGTCTTCGGTGCCGTGCATCCGCAGGACCGGGCATTTCACGCTGTCGAGCCGGCCGTGCAAGCCGTCGCGGTCACGCAGGTTGATGGAGCTGATCCGGACGAGCTTTCGCCCTGTGTCGCCGGTGTAGTTCTTCTGGTAGGTGGCGTGCCAGAAGGCGCGCTCCTCGGGCGGCACGTCCTCGCCCAAGCCCTCCTTGAGGACGGCGTCGACGAGCTCGATCGGGATCACCCAGTCCTCACCGACGGGCTCGGCGAGTGCGTCGATGGCCGGCGTGCAGAATTCGATGCCGTCCCAGCAACCCAGGTCGCGGCTGCGTTGGCTCTCGAAGTCCATCGAGGTGCCGAGCGGGATGATGCCCTTCACGGTGCCGGGGGCGAGGATGGCCATGCGGGCCGCTATCCATCCGCCTTGCGAGGTGCCGAGGGCGAACGCCTCGGGGATGTCGAGTGCGTCGAGGACCTGCAGGTTGGCGATGGCCGAGTCCCAGTAGGTGAAGTGCTCGTACGAGGCGCGGGTCTGGCCGTGGCCGTATGGCTCGATTGCGAGCAGGTTGGCGGTGGCGGTGAGCTCCTCGTCCTCGAACTGGGGCCGGTACTGCTCGACGGAGGTGGTGAACGAGTTGACCATGACCAGCGTGGGGAGCGAGGCGTCGTAGGCCTTCCCGAGCTTGTAGCCGATGGTCGAGGTGCCGAGGTGGGGCACAGCGATCGTCTCTGCGTTGCTCATGATCTCTCCCGTCTGAGGAACCGGCGCACGGCAGATCAGCCGGAGCGTGGTCGGCCTGGGATCATGGCCTCCGCGCCCGCGACCGGTCAAGCGGCGCGTCACCACAGGTGCCGCCAGGGCGCCGTCGTCGCGGCGGGCGTGACGCTCGGGATGCGTGCGAAGTCAACCGGCGGCCCGCTTGGAAGCGCTCGCGAACGCACACGGTTCTGCAGGCCTCCGGCCAGAGTGGGCGGTGACGGTATGCGGTCCGCATCTCGTTTTCGGCTTCTCTCTCGCCGTATCCTCCGGTCGTGACCGAACGCGTCGCCGCAGCCGGGCCTGAGCACTGGGGAGACGATCCGAAGCTCGTCGAGCTGCTCGGCATGCAGGGGGCGGTCGAGTTCCGCGCTCTGCTCGATGGCTTCCCTGACGCGGTCGGGGTTCTCTGGGCGCTGCGGGATGCTCGCGGGCGGATCGTCGACTTCGCGTTCGGCTACGGGAATCCCACGATGTTGCGCGCGTTCCGGCTCTCGGCCGCGACGCGGGAGCGCTATACGCTGCTGGAGGCGCTGCCGCGGATGCGCGACAGTCGCGCCTTCGACGCCTACGTCCGGGTGTGCGAGTCCGGCGAGTCGTGGGTCAAGGAGGTCACGTACGACACGCCGTTCGGCGACGGCTACATGCTCGGGACGTTCGTGAACCGCACGGCCAAGCTCGGCGACGGGGTCGTGAACTTTCTCACCGATGTGACCGAGCAGCGGCGGATGGAGGCCGAGCTGCGCAGCTATGCCGACGTCGTGGCGCACGACTTGAGCGAGCCGGTGGCAGGGATATCGATGCTCGTGGGGCTGCTCGAGCGGCGCGCGGAGCAGCCGCCGTCGCCGGCAGTGCTGCGGCAGTTGCACTCGAGCGCGGAGCGAGCGCGCGATCTGATCGACGGCGTGCTGGACTACGCGCGGGCGGGCGAGCTGAGCCGGGAGCCCGTCATGCTCGGCGAGCTGATGGCTGAGGCGGCCGAGGATCTACGCGTGCGGCTTGATGAGGTCCGCGCGACGCTCGAGGTAGGTGAGCTCCCGCAGGTTCAGGGTGACCGACGGCAGCTGCGCCGCGTGTTGCAGAACGTGCTCGCGAACGCGGTGAAGTTCCGCGGCGATGCGCCGCTGCGGGTCGAGGTCTCGGCCGTGCGCGACAGTCAGGAGTGGGTCATGACGATCTGCGACAACGGCGTCGGCGTCGACCCCGCGCAGGCGACCCGGATCTTCAGCATGTTCTCGCGCGCGAACGTGCAAGTCGAGGGCGCGGGGATCGGGCTGGCGGTGTGCCGGCGCATCATCGAGGCCCACGGCGGGCGCATCTGGGTCGAGCCCGCCGACGGTGGCGGCAGCGCGTTCCGCTTCACCCTTCCGCGCTGACGGCCGCTCACCAGTCGGCGGAGCTCTCGGCCTCGTGGGCGGCCCGGCGGTAGCGGGCCTCCTCGCGGCGGATCAGATCCGGGTTGGTGTCGCGGGCGTGTGCGAGCTCGAGCGTCAGCGTCTGGAGCGCGCCCGCGCCGGCGAGCAGTCCGGCGAAGCGGGGGTCGACGCGGTCGGGGCCGGGGAGCTCGAGGACGAGTCGCCCGGCGGGGGTCAGCTCCGCGGGGAGCATCCGGTCGTAGGCGTCCGAGAGGAGCCCGGCGACGGGGAGGCCGATCGCGCCGGCGGCGCGGGCGACGAGGGCGGCCCGGCGGGCGATGCGCTCTCGTTCCGGGTGGTCCGTGATCGCCACGAGGATGAGCGCGTCGGCCGGCTCGTGGCCGGCGAGCTGCCCGTGCAGGACCGTCTCGAGCTCGAGCGCGATCGTGGGCAGGCGGGCGCCCTCGGCGATCTTCAGGGCCAGCTCGCGGGCGGTGGTGTGGTCGGCCTGGGCTCCGGCGCAGAGCACGACGCGGCTGCCGGCCAGGCGGGCGGCGACCGCCGCGGCGTCCGGGAGCCTCGTCGCGTGCTCGAGGAGCTTGCGCGCCGCGGCCGGCTCCGCGCCGGGACCGCCGAGGCGGGCGGCGAGCACGGCGCCCGCGGCCAGCGCGGAGGTGTAGGCCATCGTGTGGCACCACGAGTCGTCGTGGCGGGGCGTGACGAGCAGCTGCTCGGCGTCCCGGGCGACCGCGCCGCCGGGCTGGTTGGTGATCGCGATCGTGTGCGCGCCGGCCGCGCGCGCGGCGTGCAGGGCCAGGTTGGTCGCGCGCGTCCCGCCGTCGTGCGAGACCGCCAGGCACACGCCGGGCGAGGGATCGAGCGCGGCGCTCATCGCCGGCCGCGCCCGCACGAGCGCCGGGTGCCCGGAGTGGACGGCCGCCGACAGCAGCGCGGCGATCGCATGCGCGGCGTGCTCGGAGGTGCCGCACCCGCAGACGGTGACCGGGCGATCGTCCTCGAGCGCGGCGGCGATCGCCTCGGCGGCGGCCGGGGTGTCGGGCGGCGGGCTGCTCAGCAGCGCCTCGACCACGGCCGGCTGGGCGGCGATCATCTCCTGCATCACCCAGGGCGGCCCGGCCCGCAGCTCGGGGAAGTCCTCGGTGTGCCAGTCGTGGTCGCTCATCGGGCGAAGCTTCTCGCAGATCCGGTGCCGTCCGGGGGCCGATCCACAATCGGCCATCGACACGGAGGTGTGCAATGCCCGGCGATGACGCCGCCCGCGAGCTCGACCGCCTGCTGCGGGGGTCCGTTCTCCTCGCCCGCTGGCCGGACGGGCTGACGACCGACGACGTGCTCGGGGCGCTGTCCGAGCTCGGCCGGCTCGCGCTCGTCGCCCCGTCCGAGGAGGTGGAACGCTACCGCTGCTCGCTCGTGCTGCACGACGGCGCGGGGCGCTGCAGCGGCTCGGGGCTCTCCCTGACCGCGGCCGCCGTACGCTGCCTGCTCGAGGCGGAGGAGGGCATCGCCGCGCTCGCCGCCGACGGGATCGCCGAGCTGCAGCGCAGCCTCGCGGAGGGCGAGCCCGACGTGGCCTGACTCACTTCGTGAGCAGGCCGGCGTCGATGACGAACTCGCTGCCGGTCATGTAGCGCGCCTTGTCGCTGACGAGGAAGACGACCGCGTCGGCGACGTCCTGGGCCTCGATCCAGGGGACGGGCTGGAGGTTGCCGGCCGAGCGCTCGGCGATCTCCTGGGTGGTCTTGCCCTCGAGCATCGCGAGCCCGTCGTTGAGCGGGGTGTCGACGCCGGTCGGGTGGATCGAGACGACGCGGATGTCGTGGGGCGCGAGCTCGATCGCCCAGGACTTCGTCAGGCCGGTCAGGCCCCACTTGCTCGCGGCGTAGTGCGAGAGGCGGCCCATGCCGCGAAGGCCGGCGATCGAGGAGTTGTTGACGATCACGCCGCGCCTCGCGGAGATCATGTGCGGGATCACGTGGCGGGCGACGATCCAGGCGCCCTTGAGGTTGATGTCGATCATCGCGTCCCACGCGGGCTCGGTCAGCTCGTGCGCGAGCCCGTAGCCGCAGATGCCGGCGTTGTTGAAGAGCACGTCGATCCGGCCGAAGCGCTCGATCGCCTGCTCCACGCCGGCCTTCACCGCCGCGTCGTCGCGGACGTCGGCGGCGACGGTCAGGCACGCCGCGCCGTGCGGTTCCAGCTCGGCGGGGAGCGAGCCGAGCTCGTCGGCCGAGCCCATCGGATAGCCGGGGTACTCGAGCTGGCGGGCCACGTCCAGCGCGACGATGTCGTAGCCCTCCCGTGCGAGCGCGACCGCGGTGACGCGACCCTGCCCGTGGGCGGCGCCCGTGATGAAGGCGACCGGCCTCATGCGGCCTTCCGGTACGGCTGCAGGTAGTCGTCGAGCGGGACGCCGAGCGCGTCGTTGAACACGTTCGTCGCGACCATGATCGCGCCGAAGCCGACCAGCTCGACGATCTGCTGCTCGCCGTAGCGCGCGGCGAGCCGGCCGTAGAGGTCCTCGCCGATGTGCGGGTCGTCGGCGAGCGCCCGGCCGAGCTCCACGATCAGCTCGTCCTCCTCGTCGAGTCGCAGCGCCGCGGGGTCCTCGCCTGCGTCGATCAGGATGCGCCGGAAGAACGTCGAGCAGATCAGGCACTCGTTGCGGTCGCTGATCGAGTGGGACAGCAGGTGCGCCCGCCGCTCGCCGAGGAACCCGGCGATGCGGTCGAACAGCGGATACCAGGTCAGCAGCATCGCCAGCGTCTCCGGCGACCGCGCCGCGGTCCACTTCATGTTCGTCATCCGCGCGCCGGCCGCCTCGTGCGCGTCGGCGAGCGCGCGCGAGGCCTCGGGCACCGTCGCGGGATCCGCTGGGGCGATCCGTGTCATCGCCGCATCATGCCGGACTCCCGCGCCGGCCGGGCGCGCGGCGGTCACGCGGTGGGCTCGCGGAGGTGCTGGTGGACGAAGGCGATGGCCATGCTGCCCTCGCCCACCGCGGCGGCGACGCGCTTGACCGGCGAGTAGCGGACGTCGCCGCAGGCGAAGATGCCCGGCACGCTCGTCTCGAGGAGGTAGGGGTCGCGGGCCAGCGTCCAGCGTCCCGGGTCGATCTCCGCGCCCGTGAGGACGAAGCCCTTGGGGTCGAGCGCGATCTCGTCCGGGAGCCAGGCGGTCTCGGCGTCGGCGCCGATGAAGATGAACAGGCCGGCGGAGGGGAGGCGCGTGACGCTCGTCGGTGCCCTTGTCGCGGACCTCGAGCGCCTCCAGTGCCGTCTCGCCGTGGACGCCGGCGACCTCGGCGCCGAAGCGGACCTGGATGTTCTCGCGGGCGCCGATCTGGTCGACGAGGTAGCGCGACATGCTCTTGCCGAGCGCGTCGCCGCGGCAGAGGATCGTCACGCTGCGCGCGTGGGTGGAGAAGAACAGCGCCGCCTGGCCCGCCGAGTTGCCGGCGCCGATGATGTGGACGTCCTCGCCGTGGGTGCTCGCCGCCTCGCTGCGCGACGCGCCGTAGAAGACGCCCCGGCCCGCGAGGTGCTCGAACCCGTCGAACGGGAGCTGCCGCCAGGTGACCCCGCAGGCGAGGATGATCGTCCGCGCGCGCAGGACGTCGCCGCCGTCGAGGTGGACCTGGCGCGTGTCCGGGTCGATCCGCAGGATCGAGCGGGTCACGAGGATCTCCGCGCCGAGCCGGCGCGCCTGCTGCAGCGCCCGGCTCGCGAGCTCGTCCCCGGAGACGCCGGCGGGGAAGCCGAGGTAGTTGTCGATCCGCGACGACGTGCCGGCCTGGCCGCCGGGCGCCTCGCGCTCGACGACGATCGTGCGCAGGCCCTCCGAGGCGCCGTAGACCGCCGCCGCGAGACCGGCGGGCCCGGCGCCGACGACGACCACGTCGTACTCGGCGAGCTCCGGCTCGGTGCCGAGCGAGAGCAGCTCCGCGACGCGCCGCAGCTGCGGCCGGATCACCGTCTTGCCGCCGATGACGCGGATGGTCGGCATGTCGCTCTCCGCCGGCAGCGGCCCGTCCCAGCGCTCGAGCTGCGCCGGGGTGTCCGGGGCGAGCCAGTCGAAGGTCACCTGGTTGCGCGAGAGGAAGCGGCGCAGATCGCTGCACGCCGGGTCGACGCGGTGGCCCACGACGATCGCGCGCGGCGGAGGCGGGTCGGCCGCGAGGCCCTGCAGGCCGCGCAGTCCGCTCATCCGGTGCGAGGCGAGCCGCCCCACCTCCTTGACGACCTCAGGCGAGCCGGACGCGATCGCGTGATAGTCGCGCGGCTCGATCCGCATCACGCGTGAGGGCACGGCGGCGCGGAAGCCGACGGGGAAGACGGTCCCGAGCGTGATCGGGACCTCGCCGAAGATGTCGCCGGGATCCCGCACGCCGACCACGCGCTCGACCCCGTCGGCGTGACGCACCGGCTCGATGCGCCCCTCGAGCACGGCGAACAACGCGGCCTCGCTCCCCTGCGGCGCCGCGTACTCCCCCGCCGAGAGGGCGATGTCGGCCGCGGCGCGCGAGAGCCGCTCCCGCTGCGCGGCGTCCAGTGCGGCGAACAGCGGCACCGACCCGATCTCGTCGGGCGTGACCATCGGCAGACCCTAACCGCGGACCGCCGGCGCGTGGGCGAACCGCGGCGGGGATCCGCGCGTAAGGCCATCTCGAGGGTCCACCCCGGAGGGAGTTTCACGATGCCGCTGCTACGTGTCGTGCTGGTCGCCGTCGCACTCGCCTGCCTGCTCGGGGGGAGCGCGCAGGCCGCGCCGGTCGGCGGCCTGAAGCAGTACAAGGTCCCGACCGCGGACTCCCAGCCGCGGGCGATCGTCAACGGCTCGGACGGAAACCGCTGGTTCACCCTGGGCACGGAGTTCACGAACGCCCCGCCCGCGATCGCGCGCATCACGCCCTCCGGCGCGGTGACCGAGTTCCGGCCGCCGTGCGAGACGTGCATCGTCACGGACCTCGTCCAGGGCCCCGGGGACATCCTGTACTTCAGCTCGAACGAGCCGTTCCTCGGGCGGATCACCACCGCGGGGACCTTCCTGGCACCGATCCCGACGCCCGAGTCCGACGCGCTCGCGGGCGATCTGGCCGTGCACGGGAGCCAGGTATGGATGACGGACTTCAACAACGACGCGCTGTGGCGCTACGACATCCCGTCGGGCAGCTTCACGCGCTTCGACGTGTCCGAGCCGAGCGACGTCGTCGTCGACGCCGCGGGGATCGTGTGGTTCGCGGCGCCGCTCGAGAGCGCGATCGGCCGCCTGGACCCGCAGACCGGCGCCGTGACGCTGACGCCCACCGGCCTCGTCCCGCGCCAGCTTGCGATCGCGGCGGACGGGCAGATCTGGTTCACCGCGCGCTTCACGCCGCAGGGCGTCGGGCGCCTCGACCCCGCCACGAATCTGGTGGCCGAGTTCCCGCTGAGCAACGTCGGCCCGCAGGGCATCGCCGCCGCGCCCGACGGCTCCGTCTGGTTCACGCAGACGACCAAGGGCAACATCGCGCGGATCACGAACGAGGGGACGATCACCGAGGGCAAGGTCGTCAAGGGCAGCGAGCCGTTCGGGATCACGGTGCAGCCCGACGGCGACCCCTGGTACACGATGTTCTCCGCCGACAAGATCGCGGAGCTGCAGCTGCGCTGACCGAGCGCGCGGCAGTGCCGCGGTTAGAGTTCGGCCATGGACTTCGAGGCGATCCTCGCGGCAGAGGAACGTCGCGAGCGCCGCCTGCCGCGCTGGGCCGCGATCGCCCGCGCGGTGCGGAGCGGGCGCTCGGCGTGGGCCGTGGAATCCGAGCGCCGGCGCGCGCTCGCGGTGATGGAGCCCGTGGCCCGCCACCCGGACGAGCTGGTGGCGCTCGCTCGCCGGCAGCTCGTCGAGCACACGGTCCGCGAGGCGCTGCTCGCCCGGCTGTGGGAGCTGGAGCGGAGCCTGCGCACGGCGCCCCCGCAGGACCGAGGGGTCATCGTGAGCTACTGCCATTTCGGCCTCTACCCGGGGATGCCGATCGCGTTCGTCGACACGCGCCCCCGCGTGACGGCGGTGGTCGGTGCGTGGCTCCTCGAGCAGCCGACGCCCGACGAGCGGGGGCTGCGGGCCGTCCGCTGGCGGCAAGGGATCGAGCGCGCCGGGGTCGTGCCGCTGCTCGCCCAAGGCTGCTTCGGCCGCGTGGTCGAGCTGCTGCGCGAGCGGGAGCTGGTCACGATCCCGTTCGACCTGGGCGGCTCGGCGCCGCCCGTGCGCATGCTCGGGCTGGACGCCGTGCTGGCCTCCGGAACCGCGCGCATGGCCTTCGAGGCAGGGGCCATCGTGCAGCCCGTGGTGCGCATGCGGCGACGGCACCGGGTCTTCACGGAGCTCGGGCCGCCGCTCGACGCCCGCCGCTTCGGCGGCTGGGAGGAGCTGCACGCCGCGATAGCGGCGGCGCACGACAAGTGGATGCGCCCCTACCCGTGGGCGCACGAGATCCCGATCCGGCTGCTGCCGGACTACCGGGAGCGGCTGGCGGCCGCGGCCTAGCCGCCGGCGAGCACCTCGGCGACGTCGAACGGCGCCGGGCGGTCGAGCTGCGCGTAGCCGCAGGTCGCGGGATCGCGGTCGGGCCGCCAGCGGACGAACTGCGGCGGGTGGCGGAAGCGCGCGCCCTCGAGGTAGTCGTAGCGGACCTCGACGACCCGCTCGGGGCGCAGCGGGACGAACGAGAGGTCCTTGCCTGGGTTCCAGCGGCTGCCGCCCTCGGGGCCGCCCGAGTAGTCGGCCGCCCAGCTCCACGGGTGCTCGGCGATGTCGACGACCAGCGGCTGCAGCTCCTCGAAGAGCTCGCGGCGGCGGGCCATCGGGAACGCGCCGATGACGCCGACCGGGGCGAGCCCCTCCGCATGGTCGCCCCACTGGGAGCGGGGCGCGGCGTCGTCGATCTGGAGGCCGAGCAGCAGCGAGCCGATCGCGTCCGGGGCGGCCTTGTGGACGCGGTAGCCGGCGAGCACGCAGTCGGCCGTGCGGACGTGCTTGATCTTCGCCATGACGCGCTTGTCCGGCTGGTAGGCGAGGTCGGGCCGCTTGGCGATGATGCCGTCGAGGCCCGCGCCCTCGAAGCGCTCGAACCAGTCCCGCGCGAGCGCCTCGTCGCGGGTGACCGGCGTCACGTGGACCGGCGACCCGGCGCCCGCCAGCGCCCGCTCGAGCGCCGCGCGCCGCTGCTCGAACGGCCGGCCCGTGAGGTCCTCGTCGCCGAGCGCGAGCAGGTCGAAGGCGACGAAGCTCGCGGGCGTCTTGCCGGCCAGCATGTCGACCCGGCTCGCGGCCGGGTGGATGCGCTGCTGCAGCGCCCAGAAGTCCAGCCCGCCGTCGCCGGCGATCACGATCTCGCCGTCGATGACCGCGCGCGGCGGGAACTGCGCGCGGACGGCCTCCACCACCTCGGGGAAGTAGCGGGTCATCGGCCGCTCCTTGCGGCTGCCGATCTCGACCTCGTCGCCGTCGCGGAAGATGACGGAGCGGAACCCGTCCCACTTGGGCTCGTAGAACTGGCCCGGTGGGATGGCCGCGACCGGCTTGGCGAGCATCGGCTTGACCGGCGGCATCACGGGGAGCTGCATCGCCCGGCCATGCTCGCACGGAGCCGGCTAAGCCTCATCCGCGCCGGCGCCGATGCATGTCCCGGGATGGACGCGCGCAGGGCATCGGGGCTCTCGACGGTCGAGTGGAACCTGCTGCTGGGCGGGCTCGTGCTGCTCGCGGCCGCGGTCGTCGGCGCGCTCAGCACCGAGGACGCCGGAGGCATCCGCCGCCTGCTCGGCGCGGCCGGCATCGTCACGCTCGCGCTCTGCGCGGCCTGGCGCGCCCTCCGGATCCACCGCGCCGGCCTGACGGCGTCGCTGCCCGCCGTCGGTCGGGCGCGCGCCGGTGCCGATCGGGGCGGCCCGCGGCTTCGCCGCCGCGACGATCGCCTTCGCGCTCGTGCTCCCCTGCGCCGTGGCGATCGTGCTGGTCGCGCTCGTCGAGTGGATGTGGCTGCCGGTCGCCGCTGTGCTCGTGCTCGGCGGCCTGTGCGCGATCGCGACCAGCCCGCGCCGGTCGCCGGTCGACGACTACCGCTGGCCGCGCCAGTCCGAGGAGGCGACCGAGCTGCTGCGCCGGCTGTGCATGCGCGCCGACATGGTCGTCCCGGAGCTGATCGTCGAGCCCGCCGCCGTCGCCAACGCCTGGACCGCCCGCGGGAGGATCCACGTCACCCTGCCGCTGATCGAGCTGCTCGACCGCCGCGAGCTCGAGGCCGTGATCGCCCACGAGGTCGCCCACCTCGCCCGCCGCGACGCCGCGGTGATGGAGATCTGCTCCGCGCCGAGCCGCGTCCTGCTGGCCTTCGCGGGCCAGGTCGCGCGGGCGCCCCGCTTCAGCGTGCGAGCGTTCGGGGTCCCGCCCGGACCGCTCGTGACGCTGTGGTTCCTCGCGGCGCTGTGCGTGCCGGTCGCGTTCGCCGTCGGCTGGACCTCGCGGCTGTCGGTGCTCGGCTCCTCCCGCGCGCGGGAGTACTCGGCCGACGCGGCCGCCTCGGCCCTGACCGGGCGCCCGAGCGCCCTCGCCTCCGCGCTGTTGAAGCTCGAGGGCGACCTCGCGCCGGACACCGACCTGCGCGAGCTCGCCGTGCTGTGCATCGTCGGCGGGCGCCGGTCGTGGCTCGGCCGGGCCCTCGCGACGCACCCGTCCACGCGCAGCCGCGTGAAGCGGCTCGAGGCGCTCGAGGCCCGCGTCTCCCTCCCGTACACCGGCGGGCGTTAGCCTGCCGGGATGGGCCAAGCGTCGGGCATCGGACTCGTGCTGCACCCGCGCCGGGATCCCGGCCCGGTGCTCGACGAGGTCGGCGCGTGGGCGCGCTCGCACGGCAGCCGCCTGCTGATGCGGCCCGCCGACGCGGCCCGCTGGGACGGCGACTGCGACGAGGTCACGGACGCGGAGCTGGCCGAGCAGGCCGGCGCGGTCGTCAGCCTCGGCGGCGACGGGACGATGCTCGGCGCGCTGCGCCTGGTGGCGAGGCGGCCGGTGCCCGTCCTCGGCGTCAACCTCGGCAACCTCGGGTTCCTCGTCGAGGTCCAGCCGGACGAGCTGCCGGACGCGCTCGACCGGCTCGAGCGCCAAGAGTTCACGATCGAGCAGCACAGCGCGCTGTGGCTCGGCGGCGACGAGGCGGTCGCCTTCAACGACCTCGCGCTCGTCCGCGTCCCCGGCGACGGCGTGGTCGAGGCGACGGTCGCCGTAGGCGGCCAGCGCATGGGCCGCTACCGCTGCGACGGCCTCGTGATCTCGACGTCGATCGGCTCGACCGCGTACGCCTACTCGGCGGGCGGTCCGGTGGTCTCCCCGGCGCTCGACGCGGTGGTCGTCGCCCCGCTCGCACCGCTGGCGGGCATCAGCCGCCCGATGGTCACGGCCGCCGACGAGGTGATCCGGCTCACGCTGCAGGAGGGCAGCGGACGGCCGGCGATCGAGGTCGACGGCACGATGCTGCGCCGCATGGAGCCCGGCGAGGCGATCGACGTACGGCTCATGATCGGCTGCGGCCAGGTGGTCCGGCTCGACAGCGACCGTCACCAGCGCCGCAACCAGGTCAAGCTGAGCCTGCTCGACCTGCCGTTCCTGCCCGACGAGCTGCGCGAGCTCGCCGCTCCGGGCTCGCTGCCCGGCACGCCCCGGCCGGCGCGGGTGCTGGAGCCATGACGCTGCGCGGAGTCAGGGTGCGGCTGGAGCCAGTCGCCGAGCGCCACGCGGCCGAGCTGTTCGCCGCCGGCCACGACGGCGGCGATCCCGCGCTGTGGCGCTACCTGCCCTACGGGCCGTTCGAGAACCCGGAGGAGATGCGCCTCTGGGTCGCCGCCTGCGCGGCGTCGGAGGACCCGCGGTTCTTCGCGATCGTCGACGAGGCGACGGGGCGCGCGGTGGGCATGGCCTCCTACCTGCGCTTCGCCCCCGATCACCGCGTCGTCGAGATCGGCCACATCTGGTTCGGCGCCGCGCTCCAGCGCACGCCGGGCGCCACCGAGGCGATCTACCTGCTGGCCCGGCACGCGTTCGGCGAGCTCGGCGTCCGCCGGCTCGAGTGGAAGTGCGACGCCGACAACGAGCGCTCGCGCCGCGCCGCCGAGCGCCTCGGCTTCACGTTCGAGGGCGTCTTCCGCCAGCACATGCTCGTCAAGGACCGCAACCGCGACACGGCCTGGTTCTCGCTGCTCGACGGCGAGTGGCCCGCGGTCCGCGCCGCCTTCGAGGCCTGGCTCGACGACGCCAACTTCGACGGCGAGGGCCGCCAGCGCCGCGGGCTCGCCGAGCTGCGCGCCGGCTAGCTGCGCAGCGCGGTCAGCACGGCGAGGACGCGGCGGTTCTCGTTGCCGGTGTCCGGGAGCCCGAGCTTGGTGAAGATGCTCGAGACGTACTTCTCCGTGCTGCGGCGGGTGATGTCCAGCCGCGCGGCGATCGCCGGGTTGGAGTGGCCCTCCGCGAGCAGCTGGAGCACCTCGCGCTCGCGCGCCGTCAGGTCGCGCAGCGGCCCCTGGCCGCGGTCGCTGGCCAGCAGCCGCGAGATGACCTGCGGGTCGAGCGCCGTGCCCCCGCCGGCGACGGTGCGCAGCGTCGAGACGAACTCGGCGACGTCGGTGACGCGGTCCTTGAGCAGGTAGCCGAGCCCTGCCGGGTGCTCGGCGAGCACGCGCGCGGCGACGCCCGTCTCGAGGTGCTGCGAGAGCACGACGATCCCGATCCCGGGGTGGCGCTCGCGGATCGCCTGCGCCGCGCGCAGGCCCTCGTCCGTGTGCGTCGGCGGCATCCGGATGTCGACGATCGCGATGTCCGGCGTGTCCGCCTCGACCGCCGCCAGCAGGCCGTCGACCTCGCCCGCCTGGGCGGTCACCTCGAGGCCCGCCTCCTCCAGCAGCGCGACGATCCCGCGGCGGACGAGCAGGTTGTCGTCGGCGATCACGACCCGCACGGCAGCTCCGCGCGCACGGTCGTGCCGGCGCCGATCGGGCTGATCACGGTCAGGCGCCCGTCGAGCGCCTCGACGCGGTCGGCGAGGCCGCGCAGGCCGCTGCCGAGCGTCTCGTCGGCGCCGCCGGCGCCGTCGTCGGCGATCTCGACGCGCAGGACGTCGTCCTCGCAGCGGACGCGGATCGCGGCGTGCCGCGCGCCGGCGTACTTGGCGACGTTGGCCAGCGCCTCGCAGACGACGAAGTAGGCGGCGAGCTCGACCTGCTCCGGCAGCCGCCCCCACGGCAGCTCGCAGTCGACGTCGGTCGGGACGAGCGCGCGCGTGGCGAGCGAGTCCAGCGCGGCGCCGAGGCCGTGCTCGAGCACCGCCGGGTGGATCCCGCGGGCCAGCTCGCGCAGCTCGCTGAGCGAGTGGGCCAGCTCGTCGCTCGCGCCGGCGACGAGCTGGGCCGAGGAGGGGTCGTCGTGCAAGCGGTTCTGGAGCAGCCGCAGCTGCAGCGCGATGCCGACCAGACGCTGCTGCGCGCCGTCGTGCAGGTTGCGCTCGAGCCGTCGACGCTCGGCGTCGCCCGCGGCCACGATGCGCTCGCGCGACGCCTTGATCTCGGCGAGCTGCAGCTCGCGCTCCTCGAGCAGCAGGGTGTTGTCGATCGCGATCCCGGCCGCCGCCGTGACCGCGTCCACGAGCTCCGGGTCGTCGTCGAGCGAGGCGTCGTAGACGAGGGCGGCGAGCGGGCGGCCGTCGCGCTCGACGCGCGCGATGACCCGCTCGCCGTTGCCGTTCGCGCTCACGGGCTCGCCGTCGGCGTCGGCGTAGGACCTCGTCTCGGGGCGCCAGTAGCCGACCCTGAGATCGGGGTCGCCGAGCGCCCGCGCCAGCGCCGGCTGCAGCTCGCCTGGCTTGCGAGCCGCCGATGCTGCTGAACAGGTTGGCGAGCGCCCCGCGGGCCAGGCGCGAGCGCAGCTGGCCGTACAGGAAGGCGAGCGGCACGGTCAGCAGCGACAGCGCCGTCGCCCACAGCAGCGGCTCCGAGCGCGCGCCGCTGATCAGGTCGTTGAGGAGCAGCGCCGTGAACAGCGTCAGCGTCAGCGCGCCCGGCGACGCTCGGCAGCAGCGCCCGCCGCCGCGGCGCGGACGCACGCCACCAGCGGATCGCGATCACGAGCAGCGTCACGACCAGGACCGCCACGAGCATGCTCCGCTGCGTGCGGTCGAGGACGTGCGCGATGTCCTCGTCCGGGAACGCGAGCAGCAGGTTCTCGCCGTCCTCGGGCTCGGCGAACAGCAGCCACACGACCTGCAGCAGCACGAGCGGGATCGCGTAGGCGGCCACCAGCAAGCGGTCCGGCCCCGGGCGCAGATAGCCGCGCGTGAGCAGCGTCAGCAGCACGGGGATGAAGAAGAAGATCCAGAGGTCGACGGTCAGGCTCCAGACGGTGTAGGCGAGCGCGCCCTCGAGCTGGCGCAGCAGCGGCGAGAGCAGGAACGCGAAGCCCGTCCCCGTCATCAGCACGCCCGTCCGGCTGTCAGGACGGCGACGCCAGGCCACGAGGCCGGAGACGGCGAACGATCCGCCCACGAGCCCGAACACGACGTCGATGCCGGCGACCGGCTCCTCGTTGGTGATCAACAGCGGGCGCAGCACGAGCACCTCGGCGACCAGGGCGAGCGCGAGCAACGCCGCGAAGAACGCGAGGCTGTGCTCGTCGATCTTCAGCCTCGGCGCGCGAACGGTTCCGCCCGCGACGTCGCGGGCCGGCACTCCGAACGGCGCTCGCAAGATCAATCGAGGCTCCTGATCGGTTCGTGGGGCTCTGGCGACTCTAACCCGAACCGAACCGCCCTGCTGGGTTTACCGCCTGCGCGTGCCCCCGGAGGACCGCCCCTGCGGTACACCGGCGGACTCGGTGGGAGCGAGGGCCTGGGCAAGCGACGCTGCATGGATGAACCACGACCCCCAACAGCCCCGCACCGGATTCATCGTCGGCGGCTCGGTTGCCGCCCTGATCGCCGTCGTCCTGATCGCCGCCGGAGCGTTCGCGCTCTGGGGTGAGAGCAAGAAGGACGCCGACGGCTACCTCTCGACCGGCACCGAGCGCTTCACCACCACGACCCGTGCGCTCGCGAGCGAGCGGCTCGACATCGAGATCGACGACAAGCACTGGATCGCCGGCGTCGAGGACCTCGGCGACTCCCGCCTGAAGGTCACCTCGGCCAACGGCGAGCCCGTCTTCGCCGGGATCGCCCCGAAGCAGGACGTCGACGCGTACCTGCGCGGCGTCGAGCACACCGTCGTCGCCGACATCGACACCGCCCCGTTCAGCGCCCGTCATCGCGAGCGCAACGGCGAGCGCGCGCCCGCCCCGCCCGCCGAGCAGGACTTCTGGGCGGCCTCCGTGGAAGGCTCGGGCACGCAGAGCCTGCACTGGACGCCCGACAACGGCGACTGGTCCGTCGTCGTCATGAACGCCGACGGCTCGCCCGGCGTCTCCGCCGACGTCAGCGCGGGCGCGGAGATCGCGTTCCTGGAGGCGCTCGGCTGGTCGCTGACCGGCGGCGGCCTGCTCCTGCTGATCTCCGGCGGCGCGCTGATCGTGGTCGGCCTCCGGCCGCTCCGCCGTTCCGCCGCGGTGCCCGCCCCCGCGGCCGCCTGACGGGTCACCCTCGCAGGTCGCGGCCGCGGAACCCCGCGGCCGCGACCCCGAGCAGCACGGCGGTCACGGCCCCGAGCACCGCGAGGTGCCCGGGGTCGACGCCGTTGCGCAACGGCTCGTGGCCCGCGTAGTAGTGGAAGAGGGACAGGTACTGCAGCCAGTCCGCGGTGACGGGCGCGAGCCCGTTGACGAGGTACATGGCGACGGCCACCGCGGCCGCCCCGCCCGCCGCCACCGCACGGCGGCCGGTGACGCCGCCGAGCGCGAGCGCGAGGGCCCCGAAGGCGAGCGCCAGGAAGGCGAGGTGCACGGCGAGCGCCGCCAGCCGTCCGGGCCCGATCCCGCCGCCCGCGAGCGCGACGGAGAGCAGCAGGCCGAGCCAGCACGCGATGCCGAGCGCCGCGACCTCGAGGGCGATCCCCGCGGCCTTGGCGAGCAGCAGCCGCGTGCGCGACACGGGGTGCGCGAGCACGAGCGCGAGGATGCGCCGCTCCTCCCAGCCGGCGATCGTCGCGAAGTCGCCTCCGCCCAGCAGCTCGCCGACACCCTCGGGCAGCTCCACCTTCCCGAGCGACTCGCCGAAGGCCGGGAACAGCGCGCCGGTGATCGCGGCGACCGTCATCAGCCCGATGCCGGCGAGCGCGACGCTGCGCGCGCGCAGGCGCAGCTCGAGCCCGAGCGCCGCGCGCGTCATCCGCCGCCGTCCGCGTAGAGGCGCAGGAACACCTGCTCGAGGTCGTCGTCGCGGACGCGCAGCTCGCGGACCGGATACTCCGCGGCGGCCTTGACGACCGGGTCGGCCTCGCCCTCGAAGGCGACCGTGAGGTGCGCTCCGTTGCGGTCGACCTCGATCACGCCCGGGAGACGCCGGAAGCGCTCGGGATCGGGCGAGTCGCCGTCGAACTCGATCTCCCAGCGGCGCACGGCGATCTCGCGCAGATGCTCGAGCGTGTCGACGACGGCCAGCCGCCCGGCGCGCGCCAGCGCGGCGATCCGGTCCTGGCCCACGTCCCCGCGCAGGCGCGCGAAGTACTGCAGCACGTCGGCCCCCGTGAGCTGGTCGTAGAGCTCGAAGTCGCCCGCCAGGTAGCCGACCCGCCGGCGCGCGGAGAGCACGTCGGTGCCGAGCACCTCGGCGCGGCCGGCGGTCGGGCGCGCCAGGCCCAGCAGCATCCGCATCGTCGTGCTCTTGCCCGCGCCGTTGGGGCCGAGGAAGCCGAGGATCTCGCCCTCGCGGACCTCGAGGTCGAGGTCGAACACGCCGCGCCCGGACCCGTAGTCCTTCGTCAGCTGCTCGGTGCGGACGGCGGCCCCCGCCATGCCCTCAAGCGTAGGCTGCGTGCATGATCGCCCGCATCTGGAGGGGCGTGGTGCGCGCCGGCGACGCCGACGCCTACGTCGCCTACATCAACGAGACCGGCATCGCGGAGTACCTGCAGACGCCCGGCAACCGCGGCGCCTGGATGCTGCGCCGCGACGACGGCGACCGGACCGAGTTCATCACCTACTCGCTCTGGGACTCGCTCGACGCGATCCGGGGCTTCGCCGGCGACGACATCGAGGCCGCCGTCTACTACCCCGAGGACGAGCGCTTCCTGATCGAGCAGGACGACCGCGTCAAGCACTACGAGGTCGTCGCGGGCGGGTGACCGGGCGCGCCCGCGGGGCGCGGGGGAGGGATACTTCCGGTGACCGTCCGAGGTGAGGAGGACACCCATGACCGGCACCGTGGCCGAGCCCGCCGCGCAGGTGGAGCAATGGCTGTCGCGCTTCGAGGAAGCGCTCGCGCGCGGTGATGCCGAAGGCGCCGCGGAGCTCTTCCTCGAGGACAGCTACTGGCGCGACCTGGTCGCCTTCACCTGGAACCTCAAGACCGTCGAGGGCCGGGACGGCGTCCAGGACATGCTCGAGGCGACGCTCGCGACCGCGAAGCCGCGCGGCTTCGCGACCACGGAGCCGCCGGCGGAGGCCGAGGGCGTCACCGAGGGCTGGTTCGAGTTCGAGACCGAGACGGGCCGCGGGCACGGCCTGCTGCGGCTGAAGGACGGCAAGGCGTGGACGCTGCTGACCGCGCTGCGCGAGCTCAAGGGCCACGAGGAGCCGCGCGGGCCGGCGCGCCCGCACGGCGTCGAGCACGGCGCCGACCGCGATCGCGAGACCTGGCTCGAGGCGCGCGAGCGCGAGGCGCGAGGAGCTCGGCCACACGCGCCAGCCCTACGTGGTGATCGTCGGCGGCGGCCAGGGCGGCATCGGCCTCGGCGCGCGGCTGCGCCAGCTCGGCGTGCCGACGATCATCGTCGAGCGCAACGAGCGCCCGGGCGACTCCTGGCGCAAGCGCTACAAGTCGCTGTGCCTGCACGACCCGGTCTGGTACGACCACCTGCCCTACATCAAGTTCCCCGAGAACTGGCCCGTGTTCTCGCCGAAGGACAAGATCGGCGACTGGCTGGAGATGTACACGCGGGTGATGGAGCTCAACTACTGGGGCTCCACGACCGCCAAGCGCGCGTCCTACGACGAGGAGAAGGGCGAGTGGGTGCTGACCGTCGAGCGCGACGGCGCCGACGTGACCCTGCGACCCAAGCAGCTCGTGCTCGCGCAGGGGATGTCGAGCAAGCCCAACGTGCCCGAGATCGAGGGCATGGACGTCTTCAAGGGCGACCAGCACCACTCCTCCCAGCACCCCGGCCCCGACGCCTACCGCGGCAAGCGGTGCGTCGTGATCGGCTCCAACAACTCGGCGCACGACATCTGCGCGGCGCTGTGGGAGCACGGCGCCGACGTGACGATGGTGCAGCGCTCCTCGACGCACATCGTGCGCTCGCAGACGCTGATGGAGATCGGGCTGGGCGCGCTGTACTCCGAGCAGGCGGTCGCGGACGGCATCACGACGGAGAAGGCGGACATGATCTTCGCGTCGCTGCCGTACCGGATCCTGCACGAGTTCCAGATCCCGCTCTACGACGAGATGCGCGAGCGCGACAAGGACTTCTACGACCGGCTCGAGGCGGCGGGCTTCCAGCTCGACTGGGGCGAGGACGGCTCCGGTCTGTTCATGAAGTACCTGCGGCGAGGCTCGGGCTACTACATCGACGTCGGCGCCTCGGAGCTCGTCGCCGGCGGCGAGATCAAGCTGCAGTCCGGCAAGGTGGCCGCGCTCACCGAGCACGCCGTCGTGATGGACGACGGCACGGAGCTGCCGGCGGACCTCGTCGTCTACGCGACGGGCTACAGCTCGATGAACGGGCACGCCGCCGACCTGATCTCCCAGGAGGTCGCCGACAAGGTCGGCAAGGTCTGGGGCCTCGGCTCGGACACCAGGAAGGACCCGGGGCCGTGGGAGGGCGAGCAGCGCAACATGTGGAAGCCCACCCAGCAGGAGGCGCTCTGGTTCCACGGCGGCAACCTGCACCAGTCGCGCCACTACTCGATCTTCCTGGCGTTGCAGCTGAAGGCGCGAATGGAGGAGATCGACACCCCCGTCTACGGCCTCCAGGAGGTGCACCACCTCAGCTGACGTCGTTTCCGCCGGCAGCGGGTCGGGCAACCCCGCATGACGCGATCAAAGGAGGTGGGGACCTCATGGCGAACGACGTCACGGATTTCCTGCGACAGCAGCTCGGCCAAGCGCTTCAGGAAGCGATCGGCGGAGACGAGAAGAAGAGCGACGGCGGCGGTCTCGGCGGCGGCAAGGGCATGCTGGCCGGCGCCGCGCTGGCCGCGATGACCCCGGTGGCCAAGCGCGGTTTCGACGCCTACCGCAGCGGCGAGCTCAAGGACCTCGTCTCCAAGCTCGGCACGGGCCAGGCGCTCGAGGACGTGCGGTCGCGCCTCGGCGGCGACGACGAGGAGTCGCCCAACGGCAAGCCGCAGGACGACCAGCAGCAGCCGCGCGCCGAGGAGCCTCAGGGCGACGACGAGGCTCAGGGCGACGACGAGGCTCAGGGCGACGACGAGCGCGAGCCGGACGGCGGCGCGAAGGCGACCGGCAAGGGCCGGCGGATGCCGGTGCAGCAGGCCATCGACGTCGGGGTCCCTCTGGAGACGGCGTACAACCAGTTCACGCAGTTCGAGGACTGGCCGGAGTTCATGCACCGGGTCACGCGCGTGTCGCAGGAGGACGACTGCAGCCTGTCGTTCGCGACGAAGATCTGGGGCAAGACGAAGGAGTTCAAGGCCCAGATCGTCACGCAGCGCCCGGAGGAGAAGATCAAGTGGCGGGTCTCCCAGGGGATCACGCACACGGGCATCGTCACGTTCCACGAGCTGGCGCCGCAGCTCACGCGGATCGAGGTCACGCTGGACGTCGACCCCGGCTCGCTGATCGAGAAGGCCGCCCGCGGGATGCGGCACGTCAAGCGCGCGGTGCGCGCCGACCTGCACCGCTTCAAGGCGTTCGTCGAGATGCAGGAGAACGAGACGGGCGCCTGGCGCGGCGTGATCATCGACGGCGAGCTCGTGGAGCCGCACGACGAGTCATACGACGAGGAGCGCGACTACTCCGACATCGAGGACGCGAAGGCCGAGGGCGACGACGACGCCTCCGAGGACCAGGACGCCGAGCCGGAGTCCGAGGAGCAGGAGCCCGAGGAGCAGGAGCCCGAGGCGGAGGCCGACGAGAAGCCGGTCAGACGCCGGCGTCCTCGGGAGCGCGCTCAGAAGCAACGGCCCGTGCCTGCGTGAACATCGTGCGCAGCAACGCGATCGCGGTGCGCGGCGAGCGACGCTCGAGCTCGCGCATCGCGTCCGGCGTGAGCACGAACAGGTCGAGCTCGGTGTCGGCGCAGACGTCGGTGGCGTGAGGCTCGCCGGAGATCACGGCGCGCTTGCCGAAGCTGGTGCCTGCCGGGAGCACCGCCACGCGGTGGGCGACGCCGTGCTCGTCCGTGAGGTCGGCGCTCGCCTGGCCGGAGACGATGAAGAAGATGCCCGCGGGCTCGGCGCCGGCCGACACGACCTTCTCGCCGGCGGCGACGCGGCGGCGCTCGAGCAGCGGCCGCAGCGCGCCCAGCTCGTTCGGGCGCAGGTCGCCGGCGAGGCCGTGCTCGGCGAGCGGGATCGGTGCGGTGGTGGCGAGCGTGCCGCCGTGGCGCTCGATCAGCCGGTCCTCGGCCCACGCGGTCGCCTCGTCGACATCCTCGAAGACCTCGATCGCCGCGTCGTCCCCGAGCGCGCCGTCCGGGTCGACGATCGCAAGCCGGCAGCCGCGCACCTGCAGCTCGGCCCGGGTGGCGGCGAGCATCGTGCGCGCCACGCGCGCGATCTCCGACACGCGCGCGATGTCGAGCACGATCACCTCGAGCTCGGGCGCGCGCTCCATCACCTCCCGCACGACGGACTCCGCACCCGCGAACAGCAGGTCGCCGTGGAGCGCGTACACGCGGGCGCTCCCTCCGTGCTCGTTGAGCACCTCCTGCTCGTCGGGCGTCCGGCGGCGGCTCGACGGCCACGTGCGCACGTCCCACGCGTAGCGGATCGCCGAGCGGCGCTCGCTCGCCACGCGCAGGAAGTGCAGCTCGAGGTCGCGAGAGAGCTGCCGGCACGCCGCGACGCCGCGGACGCTGTTGCCGTGGCGGTCCAGCCGCGGCGAGTAGAGCGCGATCCCGACCTGGCCGGGCAGCACCGCGAGCACGCCGCCGCCGACGCCGCTCTTGGCCGGCAGCCCGACGTCGACGACCCACTCCCCGGCCGCGTCGTACATGCCGCAGGTGGCCATCACGCTCAGCACGCGCTCGACGACCGCGGGCTCGAAGAGGCGCTCGCCCGTGCGCGGCTGCACGCCGCCGTTGGCCAGCGTGGCCGCCATCAGCGCCATGTCGCGCGCGTCGAGCTGCAGCGCGCACTGGCGGAAGTAGAGCTCGACGACCGGGTCGGGGTCGCCCTCGATCACGCCCGAGCCGCGCAGCAGATGGCCGATCGCGCGGTGGCGGTGGGCGACCGCGAGGTCGGCGCGGAAGATCGCCTCGTCGAGCGCGAGCTCGCGGTCGGCCGCGCGCGAGAACGCCTCGCGGACGCGCTCGTAGCGCGCCTCGGGCGAGTCGCCGGCGACCAGCGAGCACGCGGCGATCGCGCCCGCGTTGATCATCGCGTTGGTCGGGCGGCCGGTCTCCGGACTCAGCGAGATCTCGTAGAACGCCTCGCCCGAGGGCTCGACGTCGATCTTCGCGTCGACGGCCGCGAAGCCGCGGTCGGCGAGCGCGAGCCCGTAGGTGAAGGTCTTCGAGATCGACTGGATCGTGAAGTCCGTGCGGGCGTCGCCCACCTCGTAGACGTAGCCGTCGACGGTGGCGAGGCAGATCCCGAACGCGTCGGGGTCGACGCCGCCCAGCTCCGGGATGCCGTCGTAGACCTGCCCGCTGCGATCGGGCAGGTGCGCGGCGTGGACCGCGGCGAGGTAGGTGTCGACGGGCGAGGGCACGCGCCGACGATAGTGGTGGATCCGTCGCGAGTGGGGTACGTGGCCCTTCATGGCGGACACACAGGCGGTTCATCGGGAGGCACAGGAGGAGCGGGGCGGGCTCAAGCGGGCGGTGACCCCGGCGATGCTGCTCCTGTTCGTGGTCGGCGACATGGTCGGCGGCGGCATCTACGCGCTCGTCGGCGAGGTGGGCGGCCGCGTCGGCGGCGCGCTGTGGTCCGGCTTCGCGCTCGCGCTGTTGCTCGCGCTGTTCACCGCCGGCTCCTACGCCGAGCTCGTGACGAAGTACCCCAAGGCCGGCGGCGCGGCGCTGTACGTGCACCGCGCGTTCGGGCGTGCCGTTCGTGACGTTCCTGCTCGGCTTCGCGGTGATGATGTCCTCGATCACCTCGGCGGCGGCGCTCTCGCGCGCGTTCGGCGGCGACTACCTGAGCGAGTTCGTCGACCTGCCCGTCGATCCTCACCGGCCTCGGCATCGTCGCCGCTGATCGCGCTCATCAACTTCCGCGGGATCGGCGAGTCCGTGAAGGTCAACGTCGCCTGCACGATCATCGAGCTGCTCGGCCTGCTGCTCGTGGTCGCGATCGGCGTCGCGTTCCTGTCCGGCGGCGACGGCGATCCCGGCCGCGCGTTCGAGTTCAAGGAGGGCTCGGACTCGATCCCGTTCCTGGTGCTCGCGGGCGCCTCGCTCGCGTTCTACGCCCTGATCGGCTTCGAGGACTCCGTCAACCTCGCCGAGGAGACCCAGGAGACCCGCCGCGCCTACCCGCGCGCGATCTTCGGCGGCCTGCTGATCGGCGGGATCATCTACGTCTCCGTCGCGATCGTCGCGTCGATGTCCGTCCCGACCGACAAGCTCGCGGAGTCCGACGGGCCGCTGCTCGAGGTGGTGCAGCTCGGGCCGCTGGCGGTCGACACGAAGCTGTTCGCGGCGATCGCGCTGTTCTCGCTGGCCAACACGATCCTGATCAACCTGATCACCGCCTCGCGCCTGCTCTACGGGATGGGCCAGGAGGGCGTGGTCCCGAGCGATCTTCCGACGCGTGCACCCCGGCCGCCGCACGCCGATCGCGGCGATCGTCTTCTCGACCCTCGTGGCGATGGCGCTGATCCTCACGGGCGACCTCGAGGCGCTCGCCGACACGACGGTGACGCTGCTGCTGATCGCGTTCATCGGCGTCAACGCGGCGGTGCTCGGGAGCCGGCGCGACCGCGGTCGATCACGACCACTTCCACGTGCCGAGCTGGATCCCCGTCGTCGGCGTGATCGTCTGCATCGGGCTGCTCACCCAGCGGGAGGCGGAGATCTGGCTGCGCGCCGGGATCCTGCTGCTGGTCGGGCTCGCGCTGTGGGCCGTCAACCTCGCCCTGACCCGCCGGGAGGCCCAGTAGCGTCCGGCGCGTGAACCGGCTCGTCCACGGGGACTGCCTCGACGTGATGGCGGGCCTCGCGGGCGGTGTGCGGCTCGCCTATCTGGACCCGCCGTTCAACACGGGCGAGCGCTTCGCGGACTTCCACGACGCGATGGACCGGCGGGCGTGGCTGGCCGCGATCGAGCCGCGGCTGCTCGCCGCGTGGAGCCTGCTGCGCGAGGACGGCAGCCTGTGGGTGCACTGCGACGACGCCGAGCAGGCGGCGCTGCGCGTGCTGCTCGACGACGCGCTCGGGCGCGAGGCGTTCGTGGCGACGGTCGTCTGGCAGCGCCGCTACTCGCGCGAGAACCGGCGCGCCTTCAGCCCGGCGCACGACTACCTGCACGTCTACGCGCCCGCGGGCGCGGCCTTCAAGCACCACCGCAACCGGCTGCCGCGCAACGACCCGCCGGGCACCTGGCGCGACGACGGCGACCCGCGCGGGCCGTGGTCGACGGTCTCGCTGGTCGCCCAGGGCGGGCACGCGACGCGCGCCCAGTTCTACGCGATCGCGCTGCCGTCGGGACGGGTCGTGGAGCCGCCGCGCGGCTCGTGCTGGCGCGTGACGCGCGAGCGCTACGACGCGCTCGTCGCGGCCGGGCTCGTGTGGTGCGGCGCCGGCGGCGACAACGTGCCGCGGCGCAAGGTGTTCCTGCGCGACGCCCAGGGGCTCGTGCCCTCCACCTGGTGGACGCACGAGGAGGCCGGCCACAACGCGGAGGCCAGCGCCGAGCAGCGGCGTCTGTTCCCCGGCGAGCGGCCGTTCTCGACGCCCAAGCCCGAGCGGCTGATGGCGCGGATCATCGGCATCGCGACCGACCCGGGCGACCTCGTGCTCGACCCGTTCCTCGGCTCCGCGACCACCGCGGCGGTGGCCCACAAGCTCGGCCGGGGGTGGATCGGGATCGAGGCCTCGGAGGCGACGATCGCCCGCTACGCGGAGCCGCGCCTGCGCGCGGTCGTCGACGGCTCCGACCGCGGCGGCATCTCGGAGGCCGTCGGCTGGGAGGGCGGCGGCGCCTTCGAGCTCACTTCGCGTGCTTCGGAGGCGGCGGCGGCTTGTCGAGCGGCTTGAACGCGTAAGTGCGCTGCTCGAGGTCGACCAGCGACGGCCGCCCGACGCCGTAGACGACCGCGGGCTTCTTGCCGTCGGGCGTGACCTGGTGCACGCCGACCGCCACCCTGCCGCCGCCGCCCGGCTTGAGCTCGAGGCCGGTGGCCTGCTCGGCCGTGTCGAGCTTGGGGTCCGCTCCGGGCTCCTTGTCCTTCGGCCCCATCAGGACGTAGCCCGAGTCGTTGCCGCCGATCGTGACGAGCGTGTTGGTCGCGGGGTCGTAGCTCGCGGCGAGCACGATGTGATCGGCCGCGCCCTTGCGGTCCGGGTCGATCAGGACGACGTCGCCGGGGCGGATGTCGAGCGTGCCGCCCGCGGCCATCTCGCTGCGCGGGAGCCAGCGCCGCAGCGCGCCGCGGGCGCTGTGGTGGGCCGCAGCTCCTGCCAGCCGCCGTCGTCCCAGATCCACTTCCGGACCCGCTCGGGGAACTGGTCGTAGCGGTAGGTGAAGAAGTCCACGAGGCTGTAGGTGGACAGGAACCCGTGGCGCAGGTCCTCGTCGAGCGACGCCTCGATCAGGTGGTCGCCGCTGAACATGCCGCACCACTCGCTGTTCACCGGCATGCTCGCCGCCTTGGTGACCCGCTCGCGGACCGTCTTCCAGTCGGCCTCCAGCTCGCCCTGGGCGTCGGTCGCCGCCTGCAGCTGGACCGCCGCGAGGACGGCGTCGCGGGCGGCGAGGTCGTCGACCAGCCAGCGTCCGCCCATTGCGTCTCGCATCCGGATCAGGTCGGGCAGGCGCGGCGCGTCGAAGGCGGCGAGCGCCGTGATCGCGGCGTGGCGCTGGGTGACGACCGCGGCCGCCTGCATCGCGTCGTAGAGCGGGCGGCGGGCGTTCGCGAAGTCGGTGAAGAACGACTCCTTGCGCGCTTGCAGCAGCGGCAGCAGCGTGGCGCGCTCGGCGGCGTCGATCAGGAACGATCCGCCGGGCAGATCGAGCCCGGAGCCGTCCCGCAGCTGCAGCCAGGCGGCCGCGGTCTCGGCGGGCCCGAGCGTCGGGACGAGCGCGCGGCGGCCCGACGGCGTGTCCGAGCCCGGCGTCGCGAACGCGTCGAGGAAGTCGCGCGCGAGCACGGCGACCGCCGCGTTGCCGGCGCTGCGCTGGAGCGCGAGCACGGCCGCCGCCGGCTCAGGCGGGCTCGCGCAAGAACCGTGCCTGGCACCTTTCTTGCGTTCGGGCCGCGGGGCGGGCAGCGCGCGCACCCGGCGATCCTCTCACGCAAGAAACGTGCCTGGCACCTTTCTTGCGCTAGAAGGGCGCGGGCGCGTCGCGCTCCTCGCGCGCGAGCACGCGCGGGGAGTCGAGCAGGATCCTGCGCCGGCGCAGCCCGGTGATCATCGTCTCCTCCTCGCCGAACGAGACGAGCGTCGCGAAGCCCGGCTCGAGCCGCAGCGGGAACGCGACGGGCTCGAGCCGCTCGAGCACGTCCTCGATCTGCCCGTCGACCTCGACGCGGGCGCCGCCGTGGCCGGGGTCGAGCGTGACGATCACCTCGTTGGCGGTGCTCGCGACGAGCGGCGGGCAGACGCCGCCGTGCGGCGAGAGCGGCGTGAGCACGAGTGCGCTGCCGCCGGGCGCGATCATCGGCCCGCCCGCGGCGAGCGTGTAGGCGGTCGAGCCGAGCGGGGTGGCGGCCACGAGCCCGTCGCCGGCGAAGCGGATCAGGCGCTCGCCGTCGACCTCGACCTCGATCGTCACCTGGCCCGCGCCGGCGCGCACGAGCACGAGGTCGTTGATCGCGCTCAGCGGATCGCCGCCGTCGCGCCCGGCGACCAGCGCCGGCAGCTTGCGCGCGGCCCAGTCGCCGGCGGCCACGTGGTCGAGCGCCTCGTCGAGCTTGTCGGCGGTCGTGCCGGTCAGCGCGCCGAGGCTGCCGCAGGCGACCCCGAGCACGGGGCGCCCGACCGGCGCCGCGGCGTGCAGCGCGGCGAGCGTCGTGCCGTCGCCTCCCAGCGCGATCACCAGGTCGCAGTCGGCGGGCTCGCCGCGCGGCGCCACCTCGCGATCGGTGGAGGCGATCTGCACCACGTCGGCGCCCTGGCGCTCCGCCCAGTCGCGCACCGTGGCCAGCGCCTTGTCGAGCTCCCGGCGTGGGTGGACCGCGAGCCCGATGCGGTCGAAGCGGTCGTCCATGGCGGACGGTTATACCCGGCCGGTTATCGTCGGGCGCCATGCCCGACCCGCTCAACCCGGCGCTGCGAGCGGTCAGCGACGCCGTTCTGGCGGTCGCGGCGCAGCGCTCGGTCGAGGACGTGCTGCAGCAGCTCGTCGACTCCGCGCGCGAGCTGGCGGGCGCACGCTACGCCGCGCTGGGCACGCCCGACGGCGAGGGCGGCTTCACGCGCTTTCTCGTGGCGGGGATGAGCGACGAGCTGATCGCCGCCCTCGGGCCGCTGCCGCGCCGGCACGGGATGCTCGGCCTGATGGTCGAGACGTCGGAGCCCTACATGACCGAGGACATCCACGCCCACCCGCGCTTCCGCGGCTGGTGGCCGTCGGCGCACCCGGACATGCGCTCCTTCCTCGGCGTGCCGATCGTCGCGCCCGACGGCGTGATCGGCGCCTTCTACCTCACCGAGAAGGAGTCCGGCGGGTCGTTCGACGCGGCCGACCAGGCGGTGATCGAGCTGCTCGCCGCGCACGCGGCGATCGCGATCACCAACGCCGGGCTCAACGAGCGCAGCCGCGAGCTGTCGATGCTCGAGGCGCGCAACCGCGTCGCGCTCGAGCTCCACGACGCGGTCAGCCAGAAGCTGTTCAGCCTCGTGCTCACCGCGGAGGCGGCGGGCACGCAGCTCGAGCGCGACCCCGGCGCGGCGCGCGCGCACGTCGAGCGGCTGCGGGAGCTGGCGAGCGAGGCGCTGGAGGAGCTGCGCTCGCTGATCCTCGAGCTGCGCCCGCCCGAGCTCGAGCGCGACGGCCTCTGCGGGGCGCTGCGCAAGCACGTCGAGATGCTCCGGCGGCTGCACCACGTGGAGATCGACGTCGACATCGACGACTCGATCGGCGTGGCGCCGGCGGCGACCGCCGGCGGCGCAGCGCCGGCCGCCGCGGCGCGCGCGGCCCGCGCGGGCGGCAGCGCGCGCGACACCGAGGTCTTCCGCGTCGCTCAGGAGGCGCTGCAGAACGCGCTCCGCCACGCCGCCCCCGGCCGGCTCGGCGTGCGGCTCGGCCGCCGCGACGGCCGGCTCGAGCTCGAGGTCACCGACGACGGCGCAGGCTTCGATCCCGCCGAGCCCGAGCTGCGCTCGCGCCGGCTCGGGCTGACGTCGATGGAGGAGCGCGCGCAGCGGCTCGGCGGCACGCTGTCGATCCGCTCGGCGCCGGGCGAGGGGACGACGGTGCGGCTGGAGGCCCCCGGTGGCTGACGCGCCGATCCGCGTCCTGCTCGTCGACGACCACGCCGTCGTGCGCGAGGGGCTGCGCACCTACCTGGAGCTCCAGGACGGGATCGAGGTCGCCGGCGAGGCCGCCGACGGCGCCGAGGGCGTCGCCGCCGCGGAGCGCCTGCGCCCAGACGTGATCCTGATGGATCTCGTGATGCCGCGGCTCGACGGCGTCGGCGCGATGCGCGAGCTGCGGCGGCGGATGCCGGGCGTGCGGGTGATCGTGCTCACGAGCTTCACCGACGACGCGAAGCTGTTGCCGGCGGTGCAGGCCGGCGCCGCGGGCTACCTGCTCAAGAACGCCCAGCCCGGCGAGATCGCCCGCGCCGTCCGCGCCGCCGCGGCCGGCGACGCGCTGCTGGACCCGGGCGTCGCCGCGCGGCTGCTCGACTCGATCGCCCGGCCGCCGGGTGAGGCTCCCGGCGAGTCCCTGACGCGGCGCGAGCGCGAGGTGCTCGGGTTGATCGGGCGCGGCTTCTCGAACAAGCGGATCGCCTTGGAGCTCGGGATCGCGGAGAAGACGGTCAAGACGCACGTCGGGCACGTCCTGGCCAAGCTCGGCGTGCCCGACCGGACGAGCGCCGCGGTGCACGCCGTGCGCGCCGGGCTGGTCCCCGACGGGCCGGGGGCGTAGCGCGCGCTGGCTGGCGCCTGGCGCCAGCCGGGGCGTAGCGCGCTGGCTGGCGCCTTGGGTTCGGGTGGTGGTGCGGGGCGTTCTTGAACGGCGGCTGGGTGGGGGAGGGGGAGCGGCCCGCGCCCTCGGTCCCCGGGGCCGCCACTAACAGCGCGGGTCGTCTGACTCCCGCTCAGCGAGCGTGATCGTCCTGGCGTTTCCGGCCGCGAAACGATGGGACGTGAATGGCTCCCGCTCAGCGGGCATCTCGACGGCACGGCGCTGTAAGTGGCGCGAGGAGACCGAGGCGCGCGGGCCGCTCCCCCTCCCCCTACCCAGCCAGCAGTTCAAACGCCCCGCACCCCCGACCCGGCACAAGGCGCCAGCCATCACAGGACCTAGGACCAATTGCCGCTGGGAACCGAGACCACCCCGCGCCTAGCTTGCGGGCCATGCCTACCGCCATCGTCACCGGAGCGTCCCGTGGACTCGGATTCGAGCTGACCCGCGCCCTGCTGCGCACGGGCCGGCGCGTCGTCATCGACGCGCGCGGCGCGCGCGAGCTCGAGGCCGCGGAGCGCGAGCTGGCCGAGCTCGGCGACGTCGTCGCCGTCCGCGGCAGCGTCGTCGATCCCGAGCACCGCCTGCGGCTCGTCGAGGCCGCGGGGGCGGAGCTCGACCTGCTCGTCAACAACGCGAGCGTGCTCGGGCCGAGCCCGCAGCCGGCGCTCGCCGACTATCCCGTCGAGGTGCTCGAGCACGTCTACCGCGTCAACGTCGTCGCGCCGCTCGCGCTCGCGCAGCTCGCCATCCCGCGCCTGCCCGAGGGCGGGCGGATCGTCAACGTCACCTCCGACGCCGCCGTCGAGCCCTACCCCGGCTGGGGCGGCTACGGCTCCTCGAAGGCCGCGCTGGAGCAGCTGACCGCGATCCTCGCCGCCGAGCACCCGTCGCTGCGGATCTTCTCCGTCGACCCGGGCGACATGCGCACGCGCATGCACCAGGACGCGTTCCCGGGCGAGGACATCTCCGACCGCCCGGAGCCGTCCGAGAGCGTCCCCGGCCTGCTCGCGCTGATCGACGGCGAGCACCCGAGCGGGCGCTACCGCGTGGCCGAGCTCGCCGGGGCGGTCGCGTGAACGCGCCCGCGTTCGCGATCTCGCGCCGGCACGAGGCGACCGCGCCGCCCGAGGCACGCGGCCTGGCCCGCGACGAGGTGAAGATGCTCGTCGCCGAGCGCTCGTCCGGCGCGATCGAGCACGCGCGCTTCCGCGAGCTGCCCGGACCACCTGCGCGCGGGCGACCTGCTCGTGGTCAACGTCTCCGCCACGCTGCCCGCCGCGGTGCCCGGCACGCTCGCGGGCCGCGAGCGCGTCGAGCTGCGCTTCGCCACCGCCGCGCCCGACCTCGAGCTGCACGGCGGCTGGTGGATCGTGGAGCTGCGCTCGCCCGACGGCGCCCGCCCGTTCCGCGGCGCCGGCGCGGGCCAGCGGGTCGCGCTGCCCGGCGACACCGAGGTCGAGCTCGTCGCGCCCTACGCCGGCGGCACGCGGCTGTGGCTCGCCCGTATCCACGGGCCGGCTCCCCTGCGCGAGCTCCTCACCGCCCACGGCCACCCGATCCGCTACGGCTACGTGCCGCGCGAGTGGCCGATCGACGCCTACCAGACCGTCTTCGCCACCGAGCCCGGCAGCGCCGAGATGCCGAGCGCCGGCCGGCCGTTCACGGCCGAGCTGATCACGGCGCTCGCCGCCCGCGGCGTGCTCGTCGCGCCGCTGACCCTGCACACCGGCGTCTCCTCGCTCGAGCGCGGCGAGGCACCGTACCCCGAGCGCTACGCCGTGCCGGAGGAGACCGCGCGGCTCGTCAACGCCGTGCGCTGGTGGGGCGGCCGCGTGATCGCCGTCGGCACCACGGCCGTGCGCGCGCTCGAGACCGTCGCCGGCGAGGACGGCACGGTCGTCGCCGGGGCGGGCTGGACCCGGCTCGTCGTCACCCCCGAGCGCGGCCTGCGCGCCGTCGACGGGCTGATCACGGGCTGGCACGAGCCAGAGGCCTCCCACCTGCTGATGCTCGAGGCCGTCGCGGGCACGGAGCTGCTCGAGGCCAGCTACGCCGAGGCGCTGCGCGCCGGATACCTCTGGCACGAGTTCGGCGACAGCCACCTGATCCTGCCGTGAGCTAGAGGGTCGTGCAGGCGGGGCGGAAGCCCGGGTCGGCCGGCCCGGTGCGGCCGAGCGCATCGAGCGTGAGCCGGATCGCGGGCGGGTCGTATGGCACGCGCAGGTGCTCTGAGGTGTCGTTCGGGCAGAGGTCCTGCAGGGTCACGTTGGTCACGTTCGCGTCCGGCGCGAGGTAGCCGGACGTGTACGGGATCACGACCTGGTCGTAGCGCGTGACGACCTGCGTGTAGGAGACGTCGCCCGGCGTCTCGTCGCCGGCGTTGAGGTCGCGCAGGAAGGCCGAGCCGGCGACCTGCTGGCGGCAGGCCGGGCAGGAGAGCCCGGCGACGGGCGCGAGCGGGTTGGTGGTGCCGTGGTTGGAGGGCGCGAGCCCGACGAGGTCGTCCACGACCCCGCCGCCGCCGAGGTACTTGATGAAGTAGCGCGGCATCAGCCCGCCCTGGGAGTGCCCGACGAGGCTGACCTTCGCCGCGCCGGTGCTCGCCCGCACGCCGGCGACGAAGTCGCGCAGCTCGCGCGCGGAGCGCTCGATCTCGCCGACGCCGTAGATGCCGAGCAGCCCGGACCCGTTGTAGGAGCCGTAGTTGAGCGCGTAGACGCAGTAGCCCGCCGCCTTGAGCGCCGGCGACATCGCCTGCCAGTTGTCGAAGCGGTTCTCGAACGTGCCGTGCACGAGCACAACGGGGTACGGACGGGCCGAAGTCGGGGTACACGGCACGTTGGCACCCGGCGGCGGCGGCGCCGCCGCGGAGGCCGTGGACGGGACCAGGAGCAAGGCGAGGACGGCGAGCACGATGCGCATTCGACCGACGGTAAACAGATTCGCGAGATGTTGCGTAAGTCGGAACCTTTACATCGATCGGTGTTAAGGTTCTCCCGGTGGCTGAGAAGGGCGCCCGTCCGAAGGTCCCGCGTGTCCAGCGCAAGCTGCTGAACGTCATCGGCGCGCTGACGACGCCGCTGCTGCCCGACGACTACCTCGAGCTGATCAACCCGCTGTGGTCGACCCGCGAGCTGCGCGGGCGGATCGAGTCGATCGATCCCGAGACCCCCGACGCCGCGACCGTCCTGATCCGGCCCGGCTACCAGTGGGAGGGCCACGACCCCGGCCAGTACACGCGCATCGGCGTGGACATCAACGGTCGCCGGCACTGGCGCGCGTACTCGCTCACGTCGGATCCCGAGCGGCCCGACGGCTGCATCTCGATCACCGTCAAGAACGTCGACGAGGGCGTCGTCTCGCCGACCCTGGTCCGCCGCGGCAGGCCCGGGAGCATCGTCTCGCTCGGCGGCGTCGAGGGCGAGTTCGTGCTGCCGGACGAGCTGCCGGAGAAGCTCCTGTTCATCTCCGCCGGCTCCGGGATCACGCCGATCATGAGCATGATCCGCAGCCTCGAGCACCGCGACGGGCTCGACGACGTCGTCCTCCTGCACTCCGCCCGCACGCGCGAGGAGGTCATCTTCGGCGACGAGCTGCGCGAGCTTGCCGACAGGCACGACGGGTTCACGCTGCACGAGCAGCACACGAAGGACTCGGGCCGGCTCGAACCCGAGGACCTCGACCGCCTGTGCCCGGACTGGAAGGACCGCGAGGCCTACGTCTCCGGCCCCGGCGAGATGCTCGACGCGCTCGACGAGCACTGGGAGGCGCACGGCGACTGCGACAAGCTGCACATGGAGCGCTTCCAGCCCAAGATCGGCGGCGGCGAGGAGGGCGAGGGCGGCACGATCGCGTTCAAGGTCTCCGACTGCGAGACCGAGTGCGACGGCTCCACGCCGATCCTCGTGGCCGGCGAGGAGGCCGGGCTCGAGCTGCCGTTCGGCTGCCGCGAGGGCATCTGCCACACCTGCGTCGGCACGTTGCGCGAGGGCCAGGTCCGAGACCTGCGCACCGGCAAGGTGCACGGCAACCAGGGCGAGACCATCCGCACCTGCATCCACGCCCCCGAGGGGCCGATCGAGATCGAACTCTGAGGAGACCCATGCCCAAGCTCGCCGACGAACCCGAGAACCCGATCCACAAGCTCAGCGCGGAGCAGCTGGAGGCGCTCGGGCGCGAGTTCGACGAGCTCCACGAGCACGTCAAGGAGGACCTCGGCGACCGCGACGCCAAGTACATCCGCTCGATCATCGAGCTGCACCGCCGGCTCGGCCTGATCGGCCGTGCGGAGCTGCTCGCCGCGTCGTTCTGGCCGGCCTGGATCCTCGGGACGGCGACGCTCTCGGTCGCCAAGATCCTCGAGAACATGGAGATCGGCCACAACGTCCTGCACGGCCAGTGGGACTGGATGAACGACCCGGTCATCAACTCCCAGGCGTGGGACTGGGACACGGCCTCGACCTCCGCCGCGTGGAAGCACTCGCACAACTACGTGCACCACACCTACACGAACATCCGCGGCAAGGACAAGGACCTCGGCTACGAGATCATGCGGATCGACCCGCACCAGCCGTGGCACCCCGTCTACCTGCTGCAGCCGTTCTACAACGTCGCGCTGATGATGCTGTTCGAGTGGGGCGTCGCGTTCCACGACCTCGACCTCGACGCCGTGCGCTCGGGCGAGAAGTCGATGAAGGACGTCCGCTATGAGCTCAAGGGCATCTGGGGCAAGGCGTGGCGCCAGATCCTCAAGGACTACATCGCCTGGCCCGTGATGAGCGCCGGCGCCTCGGCGGCCGTCGCGTATGCGGTCGGCCCGCCGAAGGTCAGCCGCTGGGACCGCCTGCGCCGCCGTGGGCCCTCGCGCGCGCAGCACGCGCTGGCGGCGGCCGAGAAGGCCTACAACCGCACCGTGGCGGCGGACGCCGCGGCCAACGTCATCCGCAACGTGTGGTCCTACTCGATCATCTTCTGCGGGCACTTCCCCGACCAGACGTACACCTTCAGCCAGAAGGAGGTCGAGGACGAGACGAAGGGCGGGCGCTACGTGCGCCAGCTGATCGGCGCGGCCAACATCGAGGGCAGCCCGCTGTTCCACGTCATGAGCGGCAACCTCGGCTACCAGGTCGAGCACCACCTCTACCCGGACATGCCGAGCACGCGCTACGGCGAGATCGCGCCCAAGGTCCGCGAGATCTGCGAGCGCTACGACCTGCCCTACAACACCGGTCCCCTGGGCCAGCAGCTCGGGATGGTGCAGCGCACGATCCTGCGGCTCGCCTTCCCCGGCGGCAAGGTGCGCCCGAAGCCCGGGCCCTACCGGGGCGAGAAGGTCAGGACGTCCGGCGAGCGCGAGACCGCGCTGGCCGCCTAGGTGGGCGACCTCTCCGGCGCGGCGTCGATCGAGATCGCCGCGCCGCCTGAGCGCTGCTTCGCGGTCGCCGCCGACGTCGAGCGCGCACCGGACTGGCAGGGCGCGATGCGCAGCGCGCGGGCGCTCGAGCGCGGCGAAGGCGGCCGGCCGGTGCTCGTGGAGACTGAGATCGACGCGCTCGTGGCCGGGGTGACGGTCGTGCTGCGCTTCGACTACGACGAGCCGGGCGGGATGCGCTGGCGGCGCGAGGGCGGGGACCTGAAGGGGCTGGAGGGCTCGTGGCGCTTCGAGCCCGGCCCGGGCGGGGGGACGGTCGCGACCTACGCGCTCGACATCTGGCTCAATCGCACGCTGGCGCTGCTGCGCAAGGGCATCCGCGGGCCGGCCGAGGCGCGGGTGCGCACGCTGCTGGTGGATCGCCCGCTCGAGGGGCTCAAGCGGGAGGCCGAGCGCCGGTCGTGAGGTGAATCACAGGCTTCGCCTCATGGACGGGCCCCTGCTGCCGATCATCGGGAAGGCCGATGTCCGCGGAGCCGACACCCAGGCAGGTGCTCGAGGCCGAGATGGCGCTCAACCGAGCGCTGCGCCACGTCGCCACCGCCGTCGCGGCCAACGTCGAGCCGTCCGAGGTCTTCGAGCTGGTCGCCCGCGCGACCCGCGAGCTGCTCGACGTCGACTCCGCCGGCGTGGTCCGCTACGAGGGCCCGACGCACGGCCGCGTGATGGGCCAGGCCGGCGTGTCGATGCCCAACCGCCGCTTCACCCTGCTGGGCGAGAACACCGCCTCCGTGACCGCGCGCACGGGCAGGCCCTCGCACGTCGTCGACTTCGCCGAGCTCGACGGCGAGGTGCCGCGGCGGCTCGTCGCCATGGGCCAGCGCTCGGGCATCGCCGTGCCCGTGCACGTCGAGGGCCGGCTGTGGGGCGCGCTCGTCGCGGGCGACCACCGGCCGGGCCACATCCGGACGTCGGCGGTCCAGCCGCTCGCGGAGTTCGCCGGGCTGATCGGGCTGATGCTGGCCGCCGCCGACGCCCGCACGCGGCTCGAGCAGCTCGCCACCTCCGACCCGCTCACCGGCCTGATCAACCACCGCGCCTTCCAGGAGCGGCTGACCGCGATGGCCGGCCACGCGGAGTCGCGCAGCCGGGACCTGGCGCTCGCCTATCTGGACATCGACGGCTTCAAGACCGTCAACGAGACGCGCGGGCACCTCGTCGGCGATCGCGTGCTCGAGGTCGTCGCCGGCTGCCTGGAGGACGTCGTCGCCGACGCGGGCACCGCCGCCCGCATCGGCGGCGACGAGTTCGCGGTGCTGCTGCCCGCGATGGACGACCGCGAGGCGGCGCTGCTGATCGAGCTGGTGCGCGGCGCGGTCGCCCACGACACGGCGGCGATCGAGGCGCCCGTGACGATCTCGGCCGGCATCTGCACCCTCGCTTCCGCGCGTGACGCCGAGGCCCTGCGCAGCCTCGCCGACGGGGCGCTCTACTGGGCCAAGGCGCACGGCCGCGACCGCTGCGTGCGCTACGACCCGGCGATCGTCGAGGAGCTCTCGGCCGCCGAGCGGGCGGCGCGGCTCGAGCGCGACCGCGCGCTGTCGGGCCTGCGCGCGCTGGCGGCCGCCGTCGACGCGCGCGACCCCTCGACCCTGCGCCACTCCGAGCGCGTGTCGGCGCTCGCGGAGAAGCTCGCCGTCGAGCTGGGCTGGGAGCCCACCCGCCTGCGCCGGCTGCGCGACGCCGCCCTGCTGCACGACGTCGGCAAGCTCGCGATCTCCGACGCCGTGCTCTTCAAGCCCGGCCGGCTCGATCCCGACGAGTACGAGCAGGTCAAGACGCACGCCGCGCTCGGCGCGCAGATCGTGCGCGACCTGCTCGACGCCGAGCAGGTGGCGTGGGTCCGCGGACACCACGAGCGCCCGGACGGCCTCGGCTACCCGGACGGCCTGGCCGGCGGGGAGATCTCAGACGGCGCCGCGATCCTCGGCGTCGCCGACGCCTACGACGCGATGACCGTCGCCCGGCCCTACTCCGCGCCGCTGCTGCCCGTCGAGGCGCTCGACGAGTGCCGCCGGCTGGCCGGGGCGCAGTTCGACCCCGACGTGGTCGAGGCGCTCGAGGCGGTGATCGCGATCGGCAGCCCGGCGCGCTATCCCAGCCGCTGGGGCTCGAGCGGCTCCTGAGGCTCGGCGGTGACGGGCGCCAGCCGCGCCTGCCACCAGCCGACGTCGTGCCAGGCGCCGAACTTGTAGCCGAAGTCGCGGTAGATCCCGACGGGCTGGAAGCCCAGCGACTCGTGCAGGGCGACGCTGGCTTCGTTGGGGAGCGTGATGCCGGCCACCGCGACCTGCAGCCGCTGGCGCGCGAGCAGCGGCAGCAGCGCCTGGTAGAGCCCGCGGCCGACGCCCGTCCGCTGCCGGCGCGCGTCGACGTAGACCGTCACCTCGACCACCCAGCGGTACGCGCGCCGGGTGCGGTGCACGGTGCCGTAGGCGTAGCCGGCGACGGCGCCGTCGCGCTCGGCGACGAGCCACGGGTAGCGCTCGGCGGTCGCGGCGATCCGCCGCTCCATCTCCGCGGCGCCGGGGGCCTCGTCCTCGAACGAGGCGACCCCGGAGGTCACGTACGGGGCGTAGATCTCGGCGCAGGCAGCGGCGTCGGCGGCGGGATCGGCGTGGCGGATCACCCGCCACATGGTGGCAGCGGGTAGCGTCCCGACCGATGCGCCTCTACGACCATCCCGCTTCGGCGAACTGCATGAAGGCCCGGATCGCGCTGCGTCAGCTCGGCGTCCCGTACGAGGCCGTCACCGTGGACCTGTTCCGTCGCGAGACGCGCACGCCGGAGCACATGGCCCGCAACCCCGACGGCCGCGTGCCCGTGCTCGAGCTCGACTCGGGCCGCACCATCCCCGAGTCGGGCGCGATCCTGCTCTACCTCGCCGAAGGGACGCAGCTCCTGCCCGACGACCGGCTCGAGCGCGCGATCGTCCACCAGTGGATGTTCTTCGAGCAGAACCAGATCGAGTCCTCGCTCGCGGTCGCCCGCTTCCTCGTGCTCACGGGCCGCGACGAGAAGTACCGGGCGGTGACCGACTCGCTGGTCGCGCGCGGGCAGGGCGCGCTCTCCTCGCTGGCCCGCGGGCTCGCCGACGAGCGTCGGTTCATCTGCGGCGACGACTACACCGTTGCCGACATCGCGCTCTACGCCTACGTGCACTGCGCCCACGAGGCCGGCGCGGACGCCCGCGAGCACGCGATGCTCGGAGCCTGGCTGGACCGGGTGGAGGCGACGCCCGGGTTCGAGAACGACCTGGCGCCCTTCCCCGCCCACGCCATGGCCGCGGCGTGAGCCGGATCGCGGTCGTCACGGGCGCGTCGAGCGGCATCGGCGAGGCGGCCGCGCTGCGGCTGGCGCGCGAGGACGGGCTGCGGCTCGTGCTGGTCGCGCGCCGCGAGGACCGGCTGCGGGCGCTCGCGCAGCGGATCGGGCGCGAGACGACCTACGTCGCCGCCGACCTGACCGCAGAGGACGCGCCGGAGCGCGTGCGCGCGCACGTCGAGGGGCTCGGCGACCCGCTCGGCCTGCTGGTCAACAACGCGGGCGCCGCGTGGCGCGCGAAGTTCGCCGACGGCGGGTACGAGAACGTGCGCCGCACGATGGAGATCAACTTCGACGCGGTGCTGCGGCTGACCGAGGCGCTGCTCCCGCTGCTGCGCGCCGCGGCGCCGAGCGCGATCGTCAACGTCTCCAGCACCGCCGGCCGCGTCGCCCGCGGCGGCACCGGCGCCTACTCCGCGAGCAAGTTCGCGCTCGCCGGCTGGAGCGACTCGCTGTATCTGGAGGAGGCGCCGCACGGCGTCCACGTCGGCCTCGTGCTCCCCGGCTTCATCGCCACGGAGGGCTTCCCGCACGCCGAGCTGCGCGCCAAGGCGCTCACGCGCCTGATGGTCTCGACGCCGGAGAAGGGGGCGGAGGCGATCGTGCAGGCGGGGCTCGGCCGACGGCCTGAGCGCTACGTGCCGCGCCCGTACGTGCTCGGCGCTGCGCTGCGCGTGATCGCGCCGAGGCTCACCCGGCGCGTGCTCGGCGGCGGCGCCGCGCAGGCCATGACCACCCGGACCGGAGCGGACGCCGCCGAAGGGCGGTGAGGCGCGCGGGCTGCGCGGGTACTCCCGGGGCGATGCACAACGCGCACGTGGACACGAAGAGCGGCCCGGACGGCACGAAGCTGGTGCTGGCGCGCTTCGACCTGACCCAGGACGAGATCGCGGCGGTCGCCCGCGCGGTCGACGTCTCGCGGACCGAGCAGTTCCGCCACGAGGAGCTCTCCACCGACGACGTGGTCGCGATGCGGGAGCTGACCGCGCTCGCCGACCAGCTGACCGCGCTCGCCGGCTACGGCAGCGCCGTCTCGGTCGAGCTGAGCCCGGCGCGGCTCGTGGCGCTGCGGGACACGCTGCACGTGTTCGTCGAGCAGCGCGACGAGGCCGGCTTCACGCGCGAGGAGGACCGCGACGCCTACGCGGTCGCGCTGGCGCTCGCGGCCCCGCTCGCCGACCTCGGCGCCGACGCGCTGCGGGCCGCGCTCGACGCGGCAGAGCACGCCGGCTGCTGACGCCTGCCCGAGTTGGCGCGCGCGGCCGCGCCGGCCGGGTAGCCCCGCGGCATGGTGAAAGGCATCGCGACGGTGTGGCTGCCCGTCAACGACATGGACCGAGCGACCGGCTTCTACGCCGACACGCTCGGGCTGCAGCTGAAGGACAACCACGGCGAGTGGGCCGAGCTCGACGCCGACGGCCTCACGATCGGGCTCAACGCGCGCGACGAGGAGCAGCCATCGCCCGAGGGCGGCGCGGTGATCGCGTTCCGGCCGCAGGAGGGCATCGACGAGGCGGTCGAGCGGCTGCGCGGCGAGGGCGTCGACTTCGTCGACGGCATCAGCGACCACCCGTGGGGCCGCATCGCGCCCTTCAAGGACCCCGACGGGAACAGCCTCCAGCTCTACGAGCCCCCGCAGGGCTGACGGCTCGCGCGGCGCGCGATCGAGCCTGCGCGCGCCGCGCTAGGCCCCGCCGGCGATCGTCGCCGCGCTCGCGAGGCACGGCTCCGGGATCCCGAACGCGTCGACCAGGCGGCGCGCGTGCGGCGCGACGTCCGCGCAGGCCGCGTTGACGGCGCGGATGATCGCCTTCGAGCGCGTCGAGGAGAAGCGGCCGTGCTCCTGGAACCAGCCGCGCTCGCGCTCGAGCAGGGCCAGCGCGTGCAGGTCGCAGAGACGTGAGAGCAGCTCGCGCTCGCCCTCGGGCGCGCGCTCGACGGCCTCGGCGAACGCCTCGAGCACGAGCCGCTCCGAGTACGCGCGCGCCGCCAGCACGAGGTGGTCCTGGCAGTCGATCAGCAGCTCGAACGGGTCCGTGTCGTCGTCGAGGCCGCCGCGCAGGCGCCGGGCGAGGCTCGCCAGCACGTGCTCCTCGCGCCAGCGCACCGCGTCGAGCTGCGCCTCGCGCTCGAGCAGGTCGCCCTCGTCGTCGCGGCCGGGGAGCAGGTCGTCCCCGATCCGCCCGATCAGCTCGCGCAGCGCGGAGCGCTCGGCGATCAGCGCGAAGACCTGGCCGGCGAAGAAGGAGGCCGTGCCGAGCGTGTCCAGCTCCTCGGTCTCGTGCTTGAAGCCGGTCAGCAGGTTCTTGGCCACGAGCTGCAGCAGGACGGTGTTGTCGCCCTCGAAGGTCGTGAAGACGTCGGTGTCGGCCTTCAACGCGGCGAAGCGGTTGGCGCGCAGGTAGCCCTGGCCGCCGCACGCCTCGCGGCAGGCCTGGACCGTCGCCGTGGCGTGCCACGTGCCGAGCGCCTTCAGCCCGGCGGCCATGGTCTCGAGCTCGCGGCCGCGCTCGCCCTCCTCGCCGAAGCGCTCGGCGAGCGTGGCGACCAGGCGCTCCTGGGCGAAGTGCAGCGCGTAGGCGTCGGCGAGGTGCGGCAGCAGCCGGCGCTGGTGCGTGCGGTAGGTCATCAGCGGCACCTCCTCGCCGTCCGGCGGCCCGAACTGGCGGCGCGCGCCGGCGTGGCGGACGGCGATCGCGAGCGCGACCTTGGAGGCGTTGATGGCCGCGCCGCACACGCTCACGCGGCCCTGGATCAGCGTGCCGAGCATCGAGAAGAAGCGCTTCGTCGGGCTCTCGATGTCGGAGAAGTAGGTCCCGTTCTCGGAGACCTTGGCGTAGCGGTCCAGCAGCGCCTCGCGCGGCACGCGCACGCCGTCGAACCAGAGCTTGCCGTTGTCGACGCCGTCGAGGCCCAGCTTGGGCCCGCAGTCCTCGATCCGGACGCCGTCGAGCACCTTGCCCCGCTCGTCTCGGATCGGCACCAGCAGCGCGTGCACGCCGCGCTCCTCGCCGCCCACGATCAGCTGCGCGAACACCGCCGCCATGCGGCCGTCGCGCGCGGCGTTGCCGATCCACATCTTGTGCGCGTCGTCGTCGGGCGTGTCGACGACGAACTCCGCCGTCTCCGGGTCGTAGGTCGCGGTCGTGCGCAGGTGCTGCACGTCCGATCCGTGGCCGTCCTCGGTCATCGCGAAGCAGCCCGGCAGCTCGAGCGAGGCGATGTCGGCGAGATAGCGCTCGTGGTGGCGCTCCGTGCCGAGGTGCAGCACGGCGCCGCCGAAGAGGCCGAACTGCACGCCGACCTTCACGAGCAGGCTCAGGTCGCCGAAGCCGAGCGTCTCGAAGCCGGAGATGTAGCCGCCGAGGTCGTCGTCGCCGCCGTACTCGCGCGGGTAGCCGGCGACGGTCTCGCCGCGGCCGGCGAGCTCCTTGGCCCAGGCGAGCACCTGGGCGCGGTGCTCCTCGAGCGGCAGGTCGTGCGCGGGCGCGTTGCCCTCCTGGGAGAGCCACTCGCGAACCCGGTCGCGGACGGCGGCGTGCGGGCCGTCCAGGAAGGCCTGCAGGTCGGTGGCGGTGGCGGGCATGGGACGGATGAATACCCGAACCGGGGTAGGAGCGCGCCATGCCCTCGATCCCCCGCGACCGCGAGAACGACTACACACCGGAGGCGGCTGCGCGCCGCCGCGACTTCCTCGCCGAGCAGACCGGCGCCGAGCTCGACCCACGTGGGCTCCCACTCGTTCGACCCGGCCCTCGTGCAGGGCAACGTCGAGCACTTCACGGGCGTCGCGCAGGTGCCGATCGGCGTCGCCGGACCGCTGCTCGTGGACGGCGAGCACGCGCAGGGCGAGTTCTACGTCCCGCTGGCCACCGCGGAGGGGACGCTGGTCGCCTCCTACAACCGCGGCATGAAGCTGCTGCGCGAGGCGGGCGGCGTGAAGACGACCGTCCTCGACGACCGCATGCAGCGCGCGCCCGCATTCCTGTTCGACAGCGCCCGCGAGGCGCGCGACTTCGGCCGCTGGCTGGCGGACAACTTCGACGAGATCGCCGAGGCGGCGCAGGCGACCACGCGCTCGGGGAAGCTGATCGAGATCGAGCAGTACTCCGCGTCGCGCATGCTCTACACGCGCTTCGACTACACGACGGGCGACGCGGCCGGCCAGAACCTCACGGGCAAGGCGACCGCCGCGGCCTGCGCGTGGATCGTCGCCAACTACGAGCCGGGGATCGAGCGCTTCTTCCTCGAGTCCAACTTCGCCACGGACAAGAAGAGCTCGCAGGTGAACATGCTCCACACCCGCGGCAAGCGCGTCGTGGCCGAGGCGACGGTCCCGGACGCGCTGTTCCAGGACGTCATGCGCTCGAGCTCGGAGGTCATGTACCGGGCGCGCCAGGTCTCCAACCTCGGCGGCTTCATGTCGGGCGTCAACAACAACGGCGCCCACTCGGCCAACGGCATCACCGCGATGTTCATCGCCACGGGCCAGGACGCCGCCAACGTCGCGGAATCCAGCGCGGCGTTCGTCTACGCCGAGCTGCGCGAGAACGGCGACTACTACTACTCCGTCACGATCCCGTCGCTGATCGTCGCCACCTACGGCGGCGGCACCGGGCTGGCGACCCAGCGCGAGTGCCTGGAGCTGATGGGCTGCTACGGGCGCGGCAAGGTCCTGAAGCTCGCCGAGATCGTCGCCGCGACCGTGCTGTGCGGAGAGCTGTCGCTGGGGTCGGCGATCGTGGCCGAGGAGTGGGTCAACGCGCACGATCTGCTCGGGCGCAACCGGGGGTGAAGGCTGGCTGGCGCCGTGTGCCGGGTGGTCGTGCGGTGCGTTCTTGAACGGCGGCTGGGTGGGGGAGGGGGTGTCGCCCGCAGCGCCTGCTCCGGGCCGCGATTAACAGCGAGGTCCGTGAAATGCACGCTCAGCGTGCTTGAGACGACCGGCGTTTCCGGCCTCGGAACGATGGTCGTGAATTGCCCCCTCAGCGTGCATCTGACGGACGGCGCTGTAAGTGACGCGAGGGGACCGAGGGCGCGGACCGCTCCCCCTCCACCCCACCCAGCCAGCCGTTCAAGACGCCCCGAACCAGCCGGCACGCGCCAGCCGGCCGGCACCCCCGACCACCAGCGCACGGCGCCAGCCGGCCGTGCAAACCCCCGAACCACCAGCCGGCACAAGGCGCCAGCCAGCGCAGTTCAGGAAACCGGCCAGATCCGCTTCACGAGCGGCAGCAACACCGACCGCGGCAGGTGCTGACCCCACAGGGCGGCGATCTGGTTGCCCGCTCCGGGGACGGTGATCCGGTCGCCGTTCTCGAGCGCGCGGACGGCGTCGCGGGCGACCTTGTCCGCCTCGAGCCAGAGGGCCTCCGGGATGCGCTCGTCGGCGCCTCCGAAGCCGCCCTGCTCGCCGAACTCGGTGTGCACCGGGCCCGGGCAGACGGCGGTGACCGTCACGCCGGTGCCGCGCATCTCCTCGTGGAGCGCGTCGGTGAACGACAGGACGAACGCCTTCGTCGCGCCGTAGGTGGCCTGGAACGGCACGGGCTGGAAGGCGATCAGCGAGGCGACGTTGAGCACCGCGCCGCGGCCGCGCGAGGCCATCTCGGGCAGGTAGTGGCCCGTGAGCGCCGCGACGGCCTCGCAGTTCGTGCGGACCATCGAGGTCTCCTTGGCGGCGTCGAGCTTCGTGAAGCGCCCTCCGCTGCCGAAGCCGGCGTTGTTGACGAGCACCTCGACGGTGAGCCCGCGCGACTCGACCTCGCCCGTGATCTTCTTGCGGCCGCGCTCGCTCGACACGTCGCCCGTGACGACCTCGGCCTCGACGCCGTAGGCCTCGGCGATCTCGTCGGCCAGCGCGCGCAGGCGCTCCTCGCGGCGCGCGACGAGCGTGACGCCGAGCCCGCGCGTCGCGAGCTCGCGCGCGATCTCCGCGCCGATGCCCGACGAGGCGCCGGTGATCAGGCACGTCGTGCCGGGGTCGGGGGGCGGGAGCGCCATCAGATCCCGACCACGACGCGCCGGCGGGCGAGCCGGCCGCCGAGCCGGAGCGGGTGCAGGAGCCCGAAGGCGGCCGCCTGGCCGACCGCGCCGGCGACCGTCGACATGCTGGAGCGGACCTCGTCGTGGAACGCGCCGTTCTCGATCAGCTCGAGGTACCAGTCGACCGTGGCGCGGACCGTGTCGTCGATCGGCCGCGCCGTGTAGCCGAGCTCGCGCTTGGCCTTCTCGGACGAGAAGCGCCAGTCCTTGGACATCAGCCCGAAGCCCTCGGCGGGCAGCGCCGACGGCAGCTTCAGCGCCTCGCGGATCTGCGCCACGCGCGCCGTCTCGGGCGGCAGCACGAGCACGGGGTGGCGGTGGCCGGAGACCTCCGCGACGTGCTCGATCAGCTCGGGCCAGCCCAGGTTGACGCCGCCGAGGATGTAGCGCTCGGAGGCCTTGCCCTTGTCGGCGGCGAGCAGGTGGCCCTGCGCGGCGTCCTCGACGTCGGCGAAGTTCATCGGCGCGTCGATCACGCCCGGCAGCCGGCTGCGCAGGTAGTTGCCGACGGTGCGGGTCGAGGTCTCGCCGGGCTGCTCGCGGTCGACGGGGACGCCGAGCAGATACGCGGGGTTGACGACGACGACCTCGATGCCGTGGCGGTCGCCGGCGTCGAGCGCCGCGAGCTCGCCCTCGTGCTTGGAGTCCGGGTAGGCGAGCCCGAGCCAGTCGCGCGGGTACTCGGTCAGCTCGCTCGCCGGCTGGCCGTTGGTGGCCGGGCCGATCGCGGAGATCGTCGAGGTCAGCACCACCCGCTTCAGGCCCTCGGCGGCGGCGGCCTCGACGGCCACCACGGGGGCGTGGGCGTTCAGGCGCCACACGAGCTCGGCCGGGTTGGAGCCGACGAAGCCGACGGTGTGGAAGAGCACGTCGGCGCCCTTCATCGCCCGCCGCATCGCCTTGAAGTCGAGCACGTCGGCCTTCGCGCGCCGGAACTCGATCCCCTTGAGGTGCTTGAGCCGCTCGGGGTTTCGATACGTCACCTTGACGTCGTCGCCGCGCTCCGCCAACAGCCGCGTCACGTGTCCGCCCAGGAAGCCGGTCGCGCCGGTCACCACCGCTTTCATGAACGTTGGCGTACCACGATCAGCGCAGAAGCAACCGGAGGATCGGCTCGGCCCGCCGCGCGTCGGGCCGCTCGCCGAGGATCAGGTCCAGGTACGTGTAGGACTCGATCACCCGCACGATCACGTACGCGACCTCGCGGCGGTCGGCGTCGAGCTCGACCCGTTCGCGCTGGAGCAGCCCGTCGACCCAGTCGATCAGCCGCGGCTGGAAGCCGCGGTCCGAGCGGGTGAGCAGCCGCATCGCCAGCTCGCCCTCCTCGGCGAGCCAGTGCTGCATGCCGTGATTGGCGATCACGACCTCCACGAAGCGCGTGACGACGGCGACCACGCGCTCGGGCCCGCGGCCGCCGATCTCGGCGTCCACGTCGGTGAGCGTGCGCTCGGCCAGGCCCCAGACGATCTCGACCAGCAGCGTCTCGCGCGAGCCGATCCAGCGGTAGAGCGTCACGCGGTTGACGTCCAGCTCGGCCGCCATCGCGCTCATGTCGACGCGCTCGCCCGCCAGCCACCGGCGGCGGGCGAGGCGGAAGGCATCGGTCGCCGTCGGACGCGTACTCACCGTCAAGACCCTTGCAAACCGGGTGTGGCGCGGTCGCGTTCGTGGTAGGTCCGAGGCGGATGACCGACGACGGAGGACTCCGGCCGCTCGACCTGCTCGCCTCCGGGGCGGGGCTCGTGGAGGGCGGCCTGCACGCGGCGGCGGTGCTCGGGCGAGCCCGGCTCGTCCGGCCCGTGCGACCCGATCGCCCGCCGCGCGCGCTCGCGGCGGTGCACCGCTGGGGCTTCACGCCCGCCGGCGGCTTCGCGGCGGCGGCCGCGCTCTACCCCGACGCGGAGGCGATCGTCGACGAGCGCGGCGCGCTCACGTTCGCCGAGCTCGACGAGCGCACGAACCGGCTCGCGAACTCGTTCTCGGACGCCGGCGTGCTCGAGGGCGACGGCGTCGGCGTGATGGCCCGCAACCACCGCGGCTTCGTCGAGGCGATCGTCGCGCTGTCCAAGCTCGGCGCCGACGCGATGCTGCTCAACACCGCCTTCGCCGGGCCGCAGCTGACCGAGGTGGTCAAGCGCGAGAAGCCGCGCGCGATCGTCTACGACGCGGAGTTCGCCGAGCTGCTCGACAAGGCGCTCTACCGGCGCAAGGGCTTCGTCGCCTGGAAGGAGGAGGACGACGACGTCTCGGACCCGACGCTCGAGGAGCTGATCGAGCGCGGCGATCCGGCGACGCCCGTGGCGCCCGACCGCGAGGGCCGCCAGACGATCCTCACCTCGGGCACCACCGGCACCCCGAAGGGGGCGTCGCGCGGCTCGCCGGGCATCGGCGCCGCGGTGGCGATCCTGTCCTCGATCCCGCTGCGCGGGCGCGAGAAGGTGCTGGTCGCGCCGCCGCTGTTCCACCAGTGGGGCTTCGCGCACTTCGGCCTGGCGATGCTGACCGCCTCCACGATGGTGCTGCGGCGCAAGTTCGATCCCGAGAACGCGCTCGAGACGATCGAGCGCGAGCGGATCGACACCGTCCCGATGGTCCCCGTGATGCTCCAGCGGATCCTCGACCTCGACGACGAGGCCCGGCGGGGCTATGACACGAGCTCCCTGCGCATCGTCCCCGTGTCGGGCTCGGCGCTGTCCGGCGAGCTGGCGCGGCGCTTCATGGACGAGTTCGGCGACGTGGTCTACAACCTCTACGGCTCGACCGAGGTCGCGTGGGTGGCGATCGCCGGCCCGAAGGACCTGCGCGACGCGCCGGGCACCGCCGGCCGCCCGCCCCGCGGCACGGAGCTCGAGATCCTCGGCGACGACGACCGGCCCGTCCGGGCCGGCGAGACCGGCCGCATCTTCGTCCGCAACTCCGAGCTCTTCGAGGGCTACACGGGCGGCGGCTCGAAGGACATGGTCGACGGGATGATGGCCACGGGCGACGTCGGCCGGCTCGACGAGCAGGGCCGCCTGTTCGTCGAGGGCCGCGACGACGACATGATCGTCTCGGGCGGCGAGAACGTCTTCCCCCAGGAGGTCGAGGAGACGCTCGCCAAGCACCCGAAGGTCTCCGAGGCGGCGGTGATCGGCGTCGACGACGAGAAGTGGGGCCAGGCCCTGAAGGCCTACGTGGTCAAGAAGGGCTCCGTGAGCGAGTCCGCGCTCAAGAAGCACGTCAAGGAGAACCTCGCGGGCTACAAGGTCCCGCAGCAGATCGAGTTCATCGGCGAGCTGCCGCGCAACCCCGCCGGCAAGGTGCTCAAGCGCGAGCTCGAGGACGACGACGATGACGCCTGAGACGGTCCAGGCGTGGCTCGACGCCTACGTGGCCGCGTGGCGCAGCTACGACGAGCCCGCCATCCAGGCGCTGTTCGCCGAGGACGCCCGCTACGCCTACCACCCCTACGACGAGCCGCTGGTCGGCCCGGCCGCGATCGCGCGCTCCTGGCTCGAGAACAAGGACGAGCCCGGCACCTGGGAGGCGGCCTACGCGCCCTCCCTGATCGCCGGCGAGACCGCGATCGCCAAGGGCGAGACCCGCTACACCGACGGCAACGTGTTCTCGAACCTGTTCGAGCTCGTCTTCGACGCCGACGGCCGTTGCGTGAGGTTCGTGGAGTGGTACGTGCAGCACCCGTCCGCGCGCTAGCGTCGCTGGGGTGACCGAGCCCGAGCGCTACGAGGTCCCGCCCGAGCGGCTCGAGCGCTGGCTGGACCGCTGGGTCGAGCGCCACGGGGCGATCGCGGAGCAGCGCACGGCGCCGGAGCGGCTGACGCTCACGGCCGCCGACGGCGCGGTGCTCGAGTGCGACCCGCCGTTCCCGCCCCTCCAGGGCAAGGGCGTGCCGGGAGTGCTCGAGCACGTGCGGCGCGACCGGGTCGTGGGGGTGCTGCTGGTGCGGCTCGGCGGGCACGCCGCCGGGGTCTTCAGCGGGAGGCGGCTCGTGGAGTCCAAGGTGGACAGCCGCTTCGTCAAGGGCCGCCACAAGAAGGGCGGATCGAGCCAGCGGCGGTTCGAGCGCCGGCGCGAGGGCCAGGCGCGGCAGGCGCTCGAGCAGGCGGCCGACACCGCGGCCCGCGTCATCCTCCCGCACCGCACGGACCTCGACGCGGTCGTGCTCGGCGGCGATCGTGCCGCGCTGCGCGAGGTGATGGAGGACGTGCGGCTGCGCGTGCTGCGGCCGCTGCTGGCCGAGCACGTGCTCGAGGTCCCGGAGCCGCGCCTGCGGGTGCTCGAGGCCACGCCCGACGCGTTCCTGGCGACGCGGCTGACCGTCAGGTGACGAGCAGCCGGACGGCGGCCGTCGTGCCGACCACGACGATGATCCCGCGCAGCACGTCCGGCGGCAGCCGCCGGCCGTACATCCCGCCCAGCTGGCCGCCGATCGTCGAGCCGATCGCGATCACGGCCACGGCGTCCCAGGCCACTTCGCTGGCGAACACGAACACGACGGCGGCGACCGCGTTGACGAGCCCGGCGAGCACGTTCTTGACGGCGTTGAGCCGCTGCATCTGCTCGTCGAGCAGGATGCCCAGGAACGCCATCAGCAGGATCCCCTGGGCGGCGCCGAAGTAGCCGCCGTAGATGCCGCAGGCGAACACGGCGGCGAGCACCGCGAGGCCCCCGTGCGGCGGCGCGCTCTCGCGCTTGGCCACGAGCCGGTTCAGCCGCGGCCCGACGATCACGAGCGCCACGGCCAGCAGGATCAGCACGGGCACGATCGCGTCGAAGGCCGACTCCGGCAGCTCCAGCAGCAGGATCGCGCCGATGATGCCGCCGGCGACCGAGCAGCCGGCCAGCCGCAGCACGCGCGAGCGCTGGCCCGCCAGCTCGCGCCGGTACGCCCAGGCGCCCGAGGCCGAGCCCGGCACGAGGCCGATGTTGTTGGAGACGTTCGCCAGCACCGGCGGGTAGCCGAGCGCCAGCAGCGTCGGGAAGGTCACCAGCGTCCCGGAGCCCACCACCGCGTTGATCGCGCCCGCGACGATGCCGGCCGCGAACAGCGCGGCCACCTCCCAGACGTCCATCGGGAGGATGCTAGGCGCTAGGCGGCGCGGGCCAGCATCAGCTCGCGCGCGTCCTGCGGCCGGACGTCCGCCGGCTCGCTGGTCGCGACGAAGTCGCGCAGGACGCGGACGAAGCGCAGCGGGCTCGTCCAGGTGCGGGAAGTGCCCCGCGTGGTCGAACAGCTCGAGCCGGCTGCCGGGCATCAGCTCGTGCGCGCGGCGGCCGTGGCGGGCGGGGATGATCGGGTCGATCCCGCCCCAGACGATCAGCGAGGGGATGGCCTCGGCGAGATAGAGCCGGTCGCGCGCGTCGATGCGCTGGCCGCCGGCGTCGATCACCGCGCGCGCCGTGTGCACGAACGCGCGCCGGGCGCCGACCTCGGCCAGCGAGGCGATGCCGCGGGCGATCTCCGCGAGGTCCGAGCCCGCCTGCAGGCCGACCCGCCCGAGCACGCGCGAGACGGCGGCGCCCGCGTCGAGCACGGGCCGCGAGGCGATCAGCGGCAGCACGAGCTCGGAGCCGGGCAGCGTCACGGCGCGCAGGAACACGCTGACCTCGCGGCCGAGGCCGCCGCTGGCCACCAGCACGAGCCGGTTGACCAGCTCGGGGAACTGGTAGGCGACCTGCATCGCGACGCCGCCGCCGAGCGAGTGGCCGACGATCGTCGCCCGCTCGTGGCCGAGCGCCAGCATCAGGTCGCGGACGATGCAGGCGTGCGAGCCGAGCGAGTAGTCGCCCGCCGGCTTGTCGGACTGGCCGTGGCCGAGCAGGTCCGGCGCGAGGATGGTGAAGTGCTCGGCGAGCGCCGGCAGGACCGGCTCCCAGCTCGCGGATGAGCTCGTGATGCCGTGGATGAGCACGAGCACGGGCCCCTCGCCGCCGCAGCGGTAGGAGACGCGGTTCCCGTGCAGGGACAGCTCGCAGGTCGACAGATGCGCCATGGATCGAAGTTACACCGGTCGATGTAGGCCGTTACCGGTCCCGCCGGTCCGGCAGGCGCTCCAATTGGCGCCCGAACGTGCGCTCCGTGGCGTCATCCATGGCCAATCCGAACATGGCGTGCAGGGACTCGGCGGCGAGCGGGCGCAGGCGCTCGAGCTGCTCCGCGACCTCCGGCCAGCGCTCCTCGGGGCGGCCGTCGGCCTCGAAGGGCTTCCAGACGGCCTCCACGAACAGCCGCATGTAGGCGCGCGCGACGCTGTCGGCGTGCTTGCGCAGCCGGGCGGCCACCTCCAGCGCCTGGCGGGCGGAGATGCCGAGCTCGGCCAGCTCGGCGCTGGCGCGGGCGAGCGTCGGGGAGACCTCCTCGTAGCGGCCGTCGCCGAGCGGGCGCATGATCCCGATCTCCACCGCGCGGTTGAGGAGCTTGGGGTCGTTGGAGCCCCAGCGCTCGGCCAGCTCCGCCGCGGTGATGATCTCGGGCTCCTGCTGCTCGCCGTAGGGCGCGCGCAGCGCCCGCGTGAAGCGCAGGGCGGCGGTGCTCGAGCCCGCGCTCTCGAGCAGCCGGCGGATCAGCTCCAGGTTGAAGCCGTCGGCCTGCAGCTCGCGGACCAGCTCCAGCCGCGCGACGTGCTCGGGCCCGTAGTAGCCCGTGCGCCCGCGCACCTCGGGCGGCGGCAGCAGCCCGCGCGACTGGTGGGCGCGCACGTTGCGCACGGTCATGCCGCTGCGCTGCGCGAGCTGGTCGATCGTGAGGTCGGCGGTCCCCTCGATGCCGTGCAGCCTCTCATACGGGCCGGGTAGCCTCGCGGCGTGCTCGAGGCGGCGTTGTGGGGCTTCGTCGGCGGCCTGGCGCTGCTGGCCGGCGCGATCGCCGGGCTGGTGTGGGACGTCCCGCGGCGCGTGATCGGGCTCGTGATGGCCTTCGGCGCCGGCGTGCTGATCAGCGCGCTCAGCTTCGAGCTGACCGCGGAGGCCGTGCGCTCGGGCGGCTTCGACGCGGCGGCGGCCGGGCTCGCCGCGGGCTCGCTCGTCTTCTTCCTCGGCGACCGCGCGCTGGACCGGATGGGTGGCGCGGACCGCAAGCGCTCCAGCGGCCCGGGGCCGGACGCGGCGGCGCTCGGCATCGTGCTCGGCGCGATCCTCGACGGCATCCCCGAGTCCGCGGCGATCGGCGTCTCGATGATCGACGGCGAGGGCGTGAGCCTGGCGGTCGTCATCGCGGTGTTCCTCTCCAACGTGCCCGAGTCGCTGTCCGCGGCGACGGGCCTGCGGGCGCGGATGTCGGGCGCGAGGATCATCGCGCTGTGGAGCGCCGTCGCGGTCGTCTCCGCGCTCGCCGCGGCCGCCGGCTACGCCGTGCTCGGCGACGCCTCGGGGAACTGGGTCGCGTTCATCCAGTCGTTCGCGGCGGGCGCGATCCTGACCATGCTCGCCGACACGATGATCCCGGAGGCGTTCGACGCCGAGGGCCGCTCGCCGCTCACCGGCGTGGTCACCACGCTGGGCTTCGCGCTGTCCGCGCTGCTGAGCACCCTCTGAGCCGCGCCGCTCGGCGGGTCCGGTTCAAGAGTCGCGGGGGACGGCCGATTGCCTGGGGCGATCATGTCCCGCGCCCGTCTCGCCCTGCTCATCTGCGGCATCCTGCTCGTCGTCTCCGCGCCCTCCGCGGCCGCCAAGACCGACGTGCTGCGCCTCGCGCGCCGCGCCCTCCACATCGCCGAGCGCGCCGACAAGGCCGCGCGCGCCAAGCCGAAGCCGATCCAGAGCAAGAACATCGCCCCCGGCGGCGTCGCCAACGCGAACCTCGCCGACGGCTCGGTCGACTCCCGCAAGCTCGGGCCGGCCTCCGTGACCTCCGCCGCGCTCGCCGTGGGCGCCGTCGGCGGCGCCGCGCTGCTCGACGGCAGCGTGTCGACCGACGACATCGCCGCCCTGGCGATCACGACCGGCAAGCTGGCCGACGGCAGCGTGACTGCCGGCAAGCTCGCCGACGGCGCCGCCACGACGGAGAAGCTCGCCGACGGCGCGGTCGCGACCGGCAAGCTCGCCGACCAGGCCGCCACGACCGAGAAGCTCGCCGACGGCGCGGTCAAGACCGGCAAGCTGGACGACGGCGCCGCGACGACCGCGAAGATCGCGGACGGCGCCGCCACGACCGGCAAGCTCGCCGACGGCGCCGTCACCACCGCCAAGCTCGACAACGGCGCCGCCACCACGGCGAAGATCGACGACGGGGCCGTCACCTCCGACAAGCTCGCCGACCGCGCCGTGACCAACGCCAAGCTGGGCGACGGCGCCGTCACGTCGCTCAAGCTCGCCGACACCTCGGTCACCGCCGCCAAGCTCGCGGCTTCGGCCGTCACGACGCTCGCGCTGGGCGACGGCGCCGTCACGGCCGTCAAGCTCGCCGACGCCGCGGTCACCGCAGCCAAGCTGGCCGACACGGCGGTCACGACCGCCAAGCTCGCCGACGGCGCCGTGACCACGCGCCAAGCTGGCCGACGGCGCGGTCGACCACGCCCAAGCTGGCCGACGGCGCCGTCACCACCGCCAAGCTCGCCGCCGGCGCGGTCGCGCTCGGCAAGCTCGCCGCGGGCGCCGTCAACGCCGCCTCGATCGCCTCCAACGCGGTCGGCACCAACTCGATCGTCGACCTCGCGGTGACCACCGCCAAGCTCGACGACGACGCAGTCACGAGCGGCAAGATCGCCGACGGCGCCGTCGGGAGCCTGGACATCCTCAACCGCTCGGTCGCCAGCGTCGACATCGCCGTCGGCGCGATCAACGGCACCGTCCTCGCCGACGGCAGCGTCGACTCCTCCAAGATCCTCGACGACTCGATCGTCAGCTCCGACATCCGCGACGGCACGATCACCTCGTCCGACGTCGCGACGCTGGGCATCCACACCGTCGACCTCGACGACCTCGCGGTGACCGGCGCCAAGCTCGCCGACCAGGCTGTGATCGCCGGCAAGATCGCCACGGGCGCCGTCAACAGCGCCGCGATCGCCGACGGCACCGTCGACACCGACGACCTGCGCGCCGGCGCGGTGACGGCCGCCAAGCTGGCGGCCGGCTCCGTCGACTCCTCCAGCGTGCGCGACGGGTCGCTGAACCCGCAGGACCTCGGCGTCGCGGGCACGTTCTCGCTCTCGCCGGGCACGCTCACGGCGGGCAGCTGCGCCGAGCAGGTCGTCGACGTCCCCGGCATCGTCGAGGGCGACCACGTCGTCCTCACCGCGCCGCGCGGCCTGGAGGCCGGCCTGATGGCCATGCCGCTGGTGCCCGACGTCGCCGACAAGCTGCCGCTGCGGATCTGCAACCTCACCCCGGGCGACGTGACGGCCGGGCAGCGGACCTGGAACTACCTCTCGCTGTAGGCCCTCAAGGTCCGCAGCCTCCTACCGATCACCTGGCCATCCGATGCCCGTCCACTCAGTGACCCACGCGGCTGCCTCCGCAGTCGCCGCCCGCTCGCAGCTGACGCAGAAGGCGGACGCCGACACGTTCGCCGGCGCGCTCGCGCAGGCGTCCTCGAAGTCCTCGGCGAACACGCCCGACAGCGTGCTCGACGCCAAGAAGGCCCCGAAGGGCGAGAAGACCACCCCCGTCAAGGGCCACGCCTACGCGGACGTCACCGCGGGCCCCCGCAACGGGATGTACATCAACACGAGCGGCAACAAGCGCGACGGGCAGGCGTTCGTGCTGGTCAAGCGCGACGGCAAGGAGTACCACATCTACGGGAGCGGCAAGGACCGCCTCGTGGTGTGCCTGAAGCCGAAGGCCGACGCCGACGACACCGCGCCGGCCAAGGCCAAGACCGAGACGAAGAGCACCGCTCCGTCCGGCACCACCGGCTCGGCCTAGAGCCGGCTCGCCGCCAGCTCCGGCGGGATCGGCGGCCCGCCGCCGAGGATCGCCCCGGCGACCAGCTCCGCCGAGCCCGGGCCGAGCGAGATGCCCCACGCGCCGTGGCCCGTGGCCAGGTGCAGGTCCTCGATCTCCGGCGTGCGGGCCGAGCAGCGGACGCGAGTCGGCCGACTGCGGGCGCGGGCAGGCGCGGGCGCTGAACGACTCCACGCCGCGCGAGCGCCGGCAGGAAGCGCGCGCCGCGCTCGAGCAGCACCGGCGGCGTGCTCGCCGGGGTCCGGCTCGTCGGGCAGGAACGTCGAGCCCGACGGCCGACACGCCGTCCGCGGTCACGATCGAGAACAGCGAGCGCAGGCCGCCCCCCGACGCCGATGAGCGCGTCGATCCCCGCCTGCTCGAGCACGTGCCGCGGCGGCTCGGGGAGGCGGACCTCGACGTTGACGCCCCACAGCGGCGCCACGGGCCGCGTCGGCCAGCGCCGGCGTCCACGGGCCTGCGGCGACCGCGACGGCTCCGGCGGGCTCGGACCCGGCGGCCGTGCGCACGCCGGTCGCGCGGCCGCCCGCGACCTCGACGGCCTCGACGGCCTCGCCGATCCGCAGCTCGGCGCCCGCCTCGCGCGCCCGCTCGGCCCACGCCGGCCGCGGCGGCGGCGGGCGGCACGGGGCGGCCGGTCTCGAGCCGGACGGCCGTGACAGGCCCTCGCCGAGCCCCGGCTCGGCCGCGCGCAGCGCCGGCGCCCTCCAGCCACTCCGGCCGCACCTCCGGGAAGCGGGCGGCGAGCTCGACGCGCTCGCGCTCGAGCGGCTCGGGGTCGTCGGAGAGCACGAGCACGCCGGTCGGCTCGGCCGGGTAGGCGAAGCCGTGGCCGAGCGTCGCGTAGAGCTCCAGCGAGCGCTCGTGCACGGCGATCAGCGCCTCGTCGAGCGGGTGCTGGAGCACGCCGGAGTTGCGCCCCGAGGCGGCGGCGGCGATCGCCTCGCGCTCGTAGAGCCGGACGCTCGCGCCGGCTTCGGCGAGCAGCGCCGCGAGCGCCGTGCCGACGATCCCGCCGCCGGCGATCGCGACGTCCGGCGCGCTCACGGGTCGGGTACGTCGGTGCCGCCCGAGAGCTCCTGGGCCAGCACGAGCGCCTCGTCGAGCGAGAGCTCCGAGGCGGCGGCCAGCCAGCATGCGATCGGCGCGGCGCGGCGCTCGGAGGCGTGGGCGGCGACCGAGGCGAGCTTGAGCACCGCCTCGCGCTGCTCGGCGCTCGGCGCCGGGCGGCTCGAGCGCGGCCGCGAAGGCCTCGATCCACTGCTCGGCGGAGGGCGGCACCGGCAGCACCCTAGCGGCGGCGCCGCGCTTCGTCGCCGGGCTGCGTCGGCCAGCTCCGCGGGGGTGTTGATCCCGAGCAGCGCGGCGGGGGATGCGCCGAGCTCGGCCGGGGCGAGCGCGGCGAGCGCCTCGCGGGCCGGCGCCTCGCGGGCGAGCACGTCGCGCAGGACCTGCAGCGCGGCCGGCTCGTAGCGGGCCGGGAACGGATGGTCCGCGCGCGCCGCCGCGGCGCCGTCGGCCGCTGCCAGGCGCGCGAGCAGCGTCCGCATCGACATGCGGCATGTCGCATGCCACCGCCACCAGCGGCTGCGCCCGCGCGCTCGAGCGCGTACACGAGCCCGGCCAGCGGGTGGCGCCGGCTCGTCGGGCTCGATCCACACGGGCACGTCCAGCGCCGGCAGCGGCGTGCCCGCCTTCGCCACCACGACCGCCTCGAGCCCCGCCTCGCGCGCGGCGGCCAGCGGCCACGCGACGAGCGGCCGGCCGCCCAGCTCTGCGACCGGCTTCGCGCCCGCCCATGCGCCGGCCGCGCCCGCCGGCCAGCACGGCCACGAGGGCCGGCCTCGCTCACCCGCCGACGGCTTCCGGCCCGAGCAGCTTGCGCAGCTTGACCTGCAGCTGCAGCGGCGAGAACGGCATCGACAGCCGCTCGTCGGCGCCCGCCGCGGTCACCTCGCGGTCGGCCGAGTGCGCGTAGTCGACGAGCAGCAGCACCTTCGCGTCGCGCGTGAGCGCGTCGTCGCGCAGCGAGCCGACCGCGCTGCCGGCGGCCAGGCCGGCGCCGACGTAGTCGAGGATCACCAGGTCGGGCCGCTCCTCGCGGGCGCGCTCCACCAGCGTCCCGCCGTTGCCGGCCTCGATCACGTCGACCCGGTCGCCGAGCGCCATCCGCGCCACCGCGCGCGTGTTGGCGTCGACGCCGCCGAGCAGCACGCGCGGGCGCCGGGCCGCGGCCGCGGCGTCGCGCATTCCCTCGATCGCCTCGTCGACCTCCGGCCGGCTGTCGCCGCCGATGACGCTGCTCTCGCGCGCGGCCCGCGGGGCGGAGGTGTCCAGCGGGCCGGCCGCGTCGATCACGCCGCGGGCGGCGTTGACGAGGTCCGAGCAGGTGGGGAAGCGGCGGTCGGGGGACTTGTCGAGCGCCTTGGCGATCACGCCGTCGAGCCCGCCGGCCAGCTCCGGGCGCAGCGCCGTGAGCTTCGGCGGCGGCTCGGAGAGGTGGGCGTAGATGACCGCCACGTCGGTGTCGCGCGAGTAGGGCACCTGGCCCGTGAGGCAGTGGTAGAGCAGGCAGCCGAGCGAGTAGACGTCGCTGCGGGCGCTGACCCGGCCGCCCTCGATCTGCTCCGGCGCGACGTAGTGGATCGTGCCCACGACGTCGCCCGCGCGGGTCAGCTCGGTGTGGGTGCCGTCGGTGCGCTTGGTCAGGCCGAAGTCGGTCAGGAACGCCGTGCGGCCCTCGATCAGGACGTTGGCGGGCTTGACGTCGCGGTGGATCAGGCCCTCGGCGTGCGCGGCGTCGAGCGCGGAGGCGACCTGGCGGATGACGTCGATCGCGCGGTAGGGGCGCAGGCGGCCGTCCTTGCGCAGCATCGCGGCGAGGTCGTTGCCCTCGATGTACTGCATCGCCAGGTAGAGGATCCCGTCGACCTCGCCGGCGTCGTAGACCGTGACGATGTTCGGGTGCTGCAGCGCGGCCGCGATCCGGGCCTCGCGCGTGAAGCGCTCGCGGAAGCCCTCGGACTCGGCGAGGTCGGGCGCGATGATCTTGATCGCCGCGCGGCGGCGCAGGTTCAGGTGCTCGGCCCGGTAGACGACGCCCATGCCGCCGCGGCCCACCCGCTCCTCGATCCGGTAGCCCGCGATGACCTGTCCGATCCGCGGGTCGTCGGTCCTGTCCGCCATGATGCCCCGATTATGGACGCCCTGCGTGGTCTGAGGGTCCTCGTCGCCGGCGAGGACCCCAAGACGGTCGATGCCGCCCGCTCCGGACTGGCGGCGGAGGGCGCCGTGGCGCAGGTCTGCGAGCTCGACCCCGGCGCGGTCGTGGCGGCCGTCGCGAGCGGCCCCGCCGACGCCGTCCTGGCGCTCGACGGCAGCGAGGAGCGGCTGCGCGCCGGGCTCGATCCGCTCGGGCTCGAGCACGGGCCGCCGGTCATCCCGGTGCTCGACGTCGTCGGCCCGCGCGACCCGTTCGACGCGATCGCCGCCCGCCGGCTGCGCGCGATCGTGCAGCTCCACGCGCTGCGCGACCGCGCCGCCGAGCTGGAGGGCGTGATCGCCGCGCAGGCCGTCTCGCGCCGCCGCGAGCTCGAGGCGGCCCAGCTCGACGGGCTGCGGCGGCTCGCGCTGGCGGCCGAGTACCGCGACGACAACACGCACGAGCACACCCAGCGGGTCGGCCACCTGGCGGCCCTGCTGGCGCGCGCGAGCGGGCTCGGCGACCGGATGGTCTACCTGGTGCGGGAGGCCGCGCCCCTGCACGACCTCGGCAAGATCGCGATCCCGGACTCGATCCTGCTCAAGCCGGGCCGGCTCTCCGACGAGGAGTACGAGGTCGTCAAGACCCACGCGCTGCTCGGCGCGCGCGTCCTGACCGGGGCCGACTCCGAGCTGCTGGAGGTGGCGGAGCGGATCGTGCGCCACCACCACGAGCGCTGGGACGGCGACGGCTACCCGAACTCGCTGGCCGGCGAGGAGATCCCGGTCGTCGCGCGGATCGCCGCCGTTGCGGACGTGTTCGACGTGCTCGTCCACGAGCGCCCGTACAAGGACTCCTGGAGCGTCGAGGCGGCCGCGGAGGAGATCCGCAAGGGCGCCGGCACGCAGTTCGACCCCTCGGTGGTCGAGGCGTTCGACTCGCTGGGGCCCGACGGCTGGCGCTCGGACGGCGAGTCGGGCTAGCCCCGGCTTGCGCCGCGTGGGACCATCGACGGACCACGCCGAAGGGAGCAGCGATGGAGTCCTCCACGCCCACACGGGTGCTCGTCGTCGCCAACCGCACCGCCGCCACGCCGGCGCTGCTCGATGCCGTGCGGGAGCGGGCCGGCAGGGGCCCGTGCACGTTCACGCTGCTGGTGCCCAACGCGGCACACGGCCTGCACCGCGTCGTCGATCCCGAGGACCAGGGGCAGAACGAGGCCGAGGAGACGCTCGAGCTGGCGCTGCCGCTGCTCGAGAAGGCGGCCGGAGCCCCCGTCGAGGGCATGATCGGCGACCCGGAGCCGCTCGCCGCCATCCAGGACGCCTGCAACGTGCACGGCTTCGACGAGCTCATCATCTCGACGCTGCCCAAGCGCTTCTCGCGCTGGCTGCGGCTCGACCTGCCCCACAAGGCGGCCGGGCTCGGCCTGCCGGTGACCACCGTCACGGCGCAGGGCCGGGAGGTGGCCAGCGTCTAGGAGCCGCGGCGGGCGGCTAGCGTCTAGGGGGTGTCCCCCTTCTGGATCTGGATGCAGGTGCTGATCGTGCTGTGCGTGCTCGCGAGCATCACGATCGCGTTGATCAAGATATAGGCCCGGAACGACCGATCCCCGCTCACGGGTCATCGGTCGTTCCGGGCCAGGCGCCGCAGGAGCCCGCGCTTGCGCGGCATCGGCGGCCGCGGCGGCGGGCGCTCTCCGGCGAGCAGCGCACCGGGGACGCCGACCGTCATCCAGTCGAACAGCTCGCGCGGATCCTCGTAGCGCCGCTCGAACGCCTCGAGCGCGCACAGCAGGTCGGGCGGCCGGCCGTCGGCGCCGTGGCCGTCGGAGGCGATCACCTGGGCGTGCCCCCGCTCGAGCATGTCGAAGGCGACCTTGCGCACGATGTCGCTGAAGCGCCCGGAGAAGGCCGTCGAGGTCACCTGGGCGAGCGCGCCGAGCTCGAGCAGCCGCTCGAGCGCGCGCGGCGAGCGCATGAACGCGGGCGAGCGCTCGGGGTGGCCGAGCAGGATCTCGATCCCGCGCTGGCGCAGGCCGGCGACGATCGGCTCCATCGGCGGCGCCATGGGGGACAGCGGGCACTCCAGCAGCAGCCACGGCCCGCCGCCGAGCGTGAGCGCGCGCAGGTCCTGCTCGTCGAGGCCGTCGACGCGCGAGATCGCCACCTCGCCGCCCTGGACGACCTCGAGCGGGATGCCGTCCTCGCGCAGGCGCTGCGCCACCTGCTCCCGCGCCGGCGCGAGATCCTCGGGCAGCAGCCCGAAGCCGCGGTTGATGTGCGAGGTGGCCGCGATCACGCGCGTGCCGGCCGCGACCGCGGCGGCGGCCATGTCGGCGCTCTCGTCGAGCGTCGCCGGGCCGTCGTCGAGTCCCGGGAGGATGTGCGCGTGGAGGTCGATCACCCCGCGTATGATCGCGCGTCGCATGTTCCGCTCGATCGTGGTCGGCACGGATGGCTCAGGCACTGCCCGCCAGGCGGTGCGCGAGGCGGTCGAGCTCGCCGCCGGGATCGGCGCCGAGATCGAGCTCGTGAGCGCCTACGAGCCGGTCGCCGGGCAGCGGCTGCGCGAGGAGGCGCGCGAGGCGCCGCCCGACCTGCAGTGGATGATCAACGTCCGCGAGGACGTCGAGGCGACGTTGCGCGAGGCCGCGGAGGAGGTCGAGGCGGCCGGCGTGCCGGTGCGCACCTACGCGCGCGAGGGCGACCCGGCCGACGCGATCCTCGACGTGGCCGAGGAGCGGGGCGCCGACCTGATCGTGGTCGGCAACAAGGGCATGACGGGCGCGAAGCGCTTCCTGCTGGGCTCCGTGCCCAACAAGGTCTCCCACCACGCGCCCTGCAGCGTGCTGATCATCCGCACGGAGCGCTGATCGAGAGCTACGGCGTGACGGCGCGCGCGGCGTCCAGCAGCCCGGCGCCGTAGCGGAAGTCCGGCCCGCCGGAGCCGAGGTCGCGCGCCGTGGCCTTCAGCCGCTGCTCGACCGCCGCGGGGCTCGGGTCGGGCCCGATGACGCCGGAGGCGATCACGAGCGCGGCCGCGGCGCTCACGTGCGGCGCGGCCATCGAGGTCCCCATGAAGCCGCCCGGGAGCCCGAAGCGGCGAACGGAGCCGTCGAAGGTCATCTGGAAGATGTTGCCGCCGGACCGCTCGTCGGGCCGGCAGTTGGTGTCGCCGGCGATCCGCGCGTCCTCGCCGCCGCCGGGGGCGACGATGTCGAGGTTGGCGCCGTTGTTGGAGTACTCGGCCACGCACGCGTGCTGGGTGGTCGCCCCGACGGACAGCACCTGCGAGGCGCGCGCCGGGTAGGCGATGCTGCGGGCCGCCGCGTTGCCGGACGCGCCGACCACGAGCGAGCCCTTCCGGCGCGCGTAGCGCAGCGCGGAGAGGATGTCCGGGATCTCGGAGCGGGTGACCTGCGTCCCGAACTCGAACGAGAGGTTGATGACGTCGGCGCCCTTGCGGGCGGCGAAGCGGATGCCGGCCGAGATCGCGACGCTGTCGCCCTCGCCGAGCCGGTCGAGCACGCGTACGGGCATGATCCGCGCGCCATAGGCCAGGCCGGTGACGCCGACGTTGTCGCCCGTGCCCTCGCCGATCGTGCCGGAGACGTGCGTCCCGTGGCCGTTCTCGTCGTTGGGGCGCGTGTCGCCGTCGACGAAGTCGTAGCCCGCCACGAAGTCGCCGTCGCGGAAGTCGGGCGAGCGGCGGCACGCGACCGTGCGGCGCGAGGTCGACTCGGCCGAGCGCGGGCAGCGGCCGCGGTTGCTGTAGGCGACGCCCGTGTCCAGCACGGCGACCGTGACGCCGGTGCCGCCCGGGCGGCCGATGTCGATCATCCGCTGCCAGGCGTCGGGCGCGTTGACGCCCGCGTCGGGCAGGAAGTTCCACTGCAGCTGCGCCCAGCCGCCCGCGACGCCCGCGTTGCCGGGGTCGGGCGGCACGAACGCGCTCACGCGCGCGACCGGGTTCGGCGCGGCGGTCGCCACCTCGGGCCGGGCGCGCAGCTCGCGCAGGGTCTCGGCGACGCTCTGGCCGTCGCGGATCTTCAGCACCCGCGTGCGCGGGGCGAACACGCGCGGCCCGCCGACGCCGGTCGCGCGCTGCACGGCCGCGCGCGCCGAGCGGCCGGCCGAGCGCTCGTAGCGCACGACCACCTCGCCCGGCACGTAGCTCGCGTGCGCCGTGGGCCGCGGCGCGGCGGGTGCCGCGGCGGGCAGCGCGAGCACGGCCAGGGCCGCTGGCAGCAGGAGTCGGAGGAGTCGTGACGGCGTCATGTGGGAGGCGGGGCGAGACGCCGAGTGGGCGGATACGCGTCCGTACAACATTCTCGGCGCCCGGAAGTTTCACGACAACCCCAGATTCGTGCCGGAACTGACAACTTAGACCCGATGAGCGACGGCTCCCCGATCGACGAGCGGTTCATGCGGCTCGCGCTGCACGAGGCCGAGCGGGCGCTCAACCACGGCGACGTGCCGGTCGGCGCGGTGCTCGTGCACGACGGCGAGGTGATCGGCGCCGGCCACAACGAGCGCGAGCTGCGGCAGGACCCCAGCGCCCACGCCGAGATGATCGCGCTGCGAGCGGGCGCCGCGGCGCTCGGCTCCTGGCGGCTGCTGGACACGGTGCTCTACGTCACGCTCGAGCCGTGCGCCATGTGCGCGGGCGCGATCGTCCTCGGCCGCATCCCGCGCGTCGTCTACGGCACCGCCGACCCCAAGGCCGGCGCCGCCGGCAGCGTGCTCGACATCCTCGCCGAGCCGCGCCTCAACCACCGGCCCGCCGTCGAGGGCGGCCTGCTCGCGCCCGAGTGCGCGGCCCTCTTGCGGGCGTTCTTCGCCGCGCGTCGCTAGCCTGTTCCGTCGCGCCCGAGGCGCCCGCGGAGGGGTGCGAGAGTGGTTGAATCGGGCGGTCTCGAAAACCGTTGTGTGGGTAACCCCTGCACCGAGGGTTCGAATCCCTCCCCCTCCGCCTCGCGCCGTCCGGCCGATACATTGGGCCCGCCTGATGGACGACGCGACCCTCACACGCCTCGCCGAGCTCGCCGTCGGCTTCGGCTGCAACCTCCAGGAGGGGCAGATCCTCGCCATCAGCGGCGAGCCCGGCAAGGAGCGCCTGATCCGCGCGCTGGCCGAGAGCGCCTACAAGCGCGGCGCCAAGTTCGTCGACGTGGGCTGGTTCGACCCGTGGGTCAAGCGCGCGCGGATCCAGCACGCGGCCGAGGACACGCTGGACTTCGTGCCGCCGTGGCTGGGAGAGCGCGTGCTCGCGCTCGGCGAGCACCATGCCGCCCGGGTCGCCCTGTCCGGGCCCGTGGCGCCCGGGCTGCTCGAGGACCTCGACCCGGTGCGGGCCGGCCGCGACCGCCTGCCGTCGGTCAAGGAGGCGGGCAAGGTCGTCAACGACCGCACGACCAACTGGACGATCGTGCCGTGCACGACGGAGGAGTGGGCGAAGCTCGTGCACCCGGGCCTGCCGGGCGAGGAGGCGCTGGCGAAGCTCGACGAGCAGATCGTGCACGTGCTGCGGCTCGACGAGGAGGATCCGATCGCCGCCTGGCGCGAGCGCGCGGACACGCTCGTCTCGGCCGCCCGCACGCTCACCGAGCGCGGCTTCGACGCGCTCCACTACGAGGGCCCGGGCACCGATCTGACGATCGGGCTGCTCCAGGGGGCCGAGTGGCAGGCGGCCCGCTTCCGGACCGTCGACGGAGTCGAGCACATGCCCAACCTCCCGACCGAGGAGGTCTTCACCTCGCCCGACCCGCTTCGCGCGGACGGGCACGTGACCTCGACGAAGCCGCTCGTGCTGATCGACGGCACGGTCGTGCGCAACCTGCGCGTGCACTTCGAGGGCGGCCGCGCGGTCCAGGTCGACGCGGACTCCGCCCAGGACGTGATGCGCACGATCGTCGCCCGCGACGAGGGCGCCGCGCGGCTCGGCGAGGTCGCGCTCGTCGACGGCGAGGGCCGCATCGGCAAGCTCGACACCGTCTTCTACGACACGCTGCTCGACGAGAACGCCGCCAGCCACATCGCGCTCGGCCAGGGCTTCCCGTTCGTCGCCGCCGGCCGCGAGGCCGACGTCAACGAGAGCGCGATCCACATCGACTTCATGATCGGCTCCGAGGAGCTGAAGATCTCCGGCATCACCGCGGACGGGGAGAAGGTCCCGGTCCTGCACCAAGGCGCCTGGCAGATCTAGGCGCGTTACCCTTTCGGCCGCTCCACCCTGGAGAGGTGCCGGAGCGGTTGAACGGGCACGATTGGAAATCGTGTGACGGGGGTCAACCTCGTCCGAGGGTTCGAATCCCTCCCTCTCCGCTGGGCGCGCCGATCAGCCGAGCAGCGCCCGGAGCTGCCGGCGGACGGCCGGCCGGATCCACTCGACGTCCGTCTCGCCCGAGCTGAGGACGCCCATCCGCAGGCCGTCGAGCGCGGCGACGATCAGCCGCACGTCGAGCTCCGGCGTCGTCGACGGCGAGCGCTCGAGCACCCGCGCGCCCACACCGCGCAGTCCCTCGCCCCACTCACGGTGCAGATCGCTCGCCTGCGCCGTTCCGAGCAGCTCGACCTGCAGCCGGTAGAGCGCCACGACCGTCTCGCGCTCGACCGTGAGCTGCACGACGAGCCAGTCGCCGAGCTCCTCCGCCCACGCCGAGGGGTCGAGCTCCGCGTCGCCGAGCCGGGCGGCGATCCCGCGGATGCTCTCGACCTCGCGGCCCGCGGTCCAGCGCAGCGCCGCCTCGAGGATGTCGGCCTTGGCCTTGAAGTGCCAGGTGGTCGAGGACAGCGCGACGCCGGCCTCGTCGGCCACGCGGCGATGGGTGACGGCGGCGATGCCCTCGCGGGCGACGATGCGGACCGTCGCGGCGACGATCGCCGCACGGGTCCGCTTGGAGGCCTCTGCTCGCGGGCCCGTTCCGGTGCTCACGGCAGCGAGCATACAGGTACGATCGTACTTGTAATGCAAGTACGATCGTACTAGCATCGCCCGCCGCGATTCCCCGACACCGAACAGAGAGAACGAGCCCATGCGCATGACGCGCGCCGTCCCCCTCGCCGCCCTGGCGGCGGCATTGCTCGCGCCCGCCTACGCGAGCGCCCAGACGTATCCGAAGCCGCAGAAGCCGACCCCGGTCGGGTCCAAGCCGAAGGGCCCGCACAAGACGTTCACGGTCTGCAAGGGCAGCGGCCGCTGCGACTTCACGAGGATCCAGAAGGCCGTCGACAAGGCCCGCGCCGGCGACACGATCCGCGTCCGCGACGGCGTCTATCGCGAGGCCGTGAAGATCCTCGGCCCCAAGAAGCGCTTCCTCCGGCTCGTCGGCAACAAGGCGCACCCGGAGAAGGTCCTGCTCCGCGCCCGCGGCGCCATGCAGAACGGGATCTGGGTCAACGGCGCGAACGAGGTCACCGTCGACGGGTTCATGACGCGCGACTACAAGTCGAACGGGTTCTTCTTCACGAACCTGACCGGCTACACGATGAACCACCTGATCGCGCGCCGCACGGGCGTTTACGGCCTGTACGCGTTCAACACGATCGGCGGCCGGATCCTCAACTCGGAGGCCTACTACGCCAACGACGGCTCCTTCTACATCGGGCAGACGCCGCCGCAGGCGAAGCCGGTGCGCACGATCGTGTCCAACGTCGAGGGCTGGGGGAGCCCGCTCGGCTTCAGCGCGACCAACATGCGCTACGTGACGATCACGAAGAGCCGCTTCTACAACAACGCGGCCGGCATCGTCCCGAACGCCCTCGACTCGGAGAAGTTCCCGCCGCCCGAGGAGAACGCGATCGTCGACAACGACATCTTCTGGAACAACTTCAACTTCCATCGCGGCAAGCCGCCGTTCGTGGTCCGCAAGGACGGGACCGCCGCGCTGGTGCCCGTGGGCACCGGCATCCTGCTGCTCGGCGGCCGCGGCCACCGGATCGAGAACAACCGCATCCACGGCAACTTCCTGACCGGCGTCGCCGCGATCGAGGGCATCCTGCTGGAGAAGAACCCCGGCGCCCGCAGCCTCGAGCGCAACGTCGTGCGCAACAACCAGTTCGGCATGGGCGGCGCCGACGCCAACGGCACCGACCTCATGTACGACGGCAGCGGGCACGACAACTGCTTCTCGCTCGAGGGCGTCGGCGCGACGTATCCCGCCGACCGCTCGACGTTCGCCGGCTGCGGCGGGCCCAACGCCTTCAGCCGCGCCGCGCAGGACGGGATGCTCGGCTTCGTCGGGGAGAACGCATTGCAGGGATGGAGCCGGCACGCCCATCCCGCCAAGCCGGGGTACGCGCCGCTCGAGGTGTTCGAGTGAGGGTCGCGATCGCCGTCCTCGCCGGTGCCGCGCTGATCAGCGCGGCACCGGCGAACGGTGCAGCCAGGAAGACCGTCACCGTCGGCGACAACTACTTCACGCCGCAGGCGATGACCGTGAAGGCCGGCACCACGATCACGTGGCGCTGGCCGGGGTACGAGGGGGCGGGCGACGTCCACGACATGGGGCTGGTCGCCGGCCCGAAGGGCGTGAAGCGATTCCGCTCGGAGGCCGCCTCGACGGGCTATCGCTACAGCCGCAAGCTCACCGTGCCGGGCACCTACCGGCTCGGCTGCTCGCTGCACCACGCGATGCGGATGACGGTGAAGGTCCGCAGGTAGGTCGGCGGCTAGGTCGCCGGCGGCGGCTGCGAGGCGGCGATCGGGATCGGGGTCGGCTCGGAGCCCGTCTCGTCGTAGACGCCCAGCGTCTCGAGCTCGAGCACCAGCACGACGTGGCGGACCGCGATCGCCAGGTACTCGTGGCGCTCGGGCTCGCGGGTGCCGTCGCGCCAAGTCAGCTCGGCGTCGGTGACCGCGAGGAAGTCGCGCTCGTGGGCGTTCAGGAAGTCGGTGGTCCGGGACCGGAAGCCCTCGTTGGGGAGCTGCAGCGTCCCCTCGATCTCATGGCGCTGCGTCTCGATGCGGACGCGCTCGCGGCGGAAATGCATGAGCGCAGTATCGGTCATGCCCTCCGGCCCCTATAGCCTGGCCGCCGATGCTCGACGTGGATGCCCTGCTGCGGCCCTATTTCGACCGCCTGTCCGACGACGTGGGCGGCCTGGAGCTCTACGACGCGCACACGCACGTCGGCGCCAACGACCCGGACGGCTTCAAGCAGACCCCCGACCAGCTGCTGAACGCGCTCGCCGGCGCCGGGGCGCGCGGCGTCGTGTTCCCGATGCACGAGCCGGACGGCTACCGCGAGGCCAACGACTTCGTGCTCGAGGCGGCGGCGACCTCGGACGGCGTGGTGGTGCCCTACTGCCGCGTCGACCCGCGCGACGGCGCGCTCGCCGAGGCCACCCGCGCGCTGGACGCGGGCGCGCGCGGGATCAAGCTGCACCCGCGCGCCGAGCGGTTCGGTCTCGACGAGCCCGGCGTGCGGCCCCTGGTGGCGCTCGCGCACGAGCGCCGCGTGCCGGTCCTGATCCACGCGGGCCGCGGGATCCCGGCGCTCGGAGAGCACACCGTGGCGCTCAGCGGCGAGTTCCCAGACGCCAAGCTGATCCTCGCCCACGGCGCGATCTCCGACCTCGCGTGGCTGTGGAAGGTGATGCCCGAGCACCCGAACCTGTTCGTGGACACCGCCTGGTGGAACCCGGCCGACCTGATGGCGCTGTTCTGCCTGGCGCCGCCCGCGCAGATCCTCTGGGCCAGCGACTCGCCGTACGGGCTGCCGGTGATGTCGGCGATCGTGGCGCTGCGCTGCGCGCTGCAGGCCGGCGTGCCGCCCGAGGCCGTGCGCTCGATCGGCGGCGGCCAGATGGAGCGGCTGCTGGCGGGCGAGCCCGGGGCGGACGCGGGCCCGCCGCCGCGGCGCGTCGCACCGCTGGACCCGCACCTCGAGCGCGTGGTCACGCACCTCGTCGGCGCGATGGGGCGCGCGTTCGCGCGCGCCGATCCCGAGGAGCCGATCGCGCTCGCGCGGCTGGCGTGCGCCGTCGGCACCGACCAGGAGTGCGCGCCGGTGTGCGCGGCCGTGCTCGAGCTGCTCGACCTCTACGAGGCCCACAAGCACGAGCCGCCGACCGACGGACGGCCGATCCCGCCCGCCGGCCGCCTCGTCGTCACGGCGCTGGCGGTCGCGCGCACGCCGGACGTGTCACTGCCCGAGCGGCCCGGGGCCCCGCCGCCGACGCGCGCCGAGGCCGAGCGCGCCGAGGGCGTCTAGCCCTCGCCGCCGCCGCCGACCGGGTTGCTGCCGCCACCGCCGCTGCCGGTGTCCGGCGGGCGGGTGCAGTCGGCGTAGATGCGGCTCGCGCTCAGGCGCTGGCCGCCGAGCGTCTCGGCCGTGACGCCGAGGCGCGCGCCGGACTGCGGGATCCGGACGGTCGCGCTCGCGGCGCGCGGGACGCCGGTGAGGCGGGCGGCCCGGCGGCCGTCGACGACGATGCGCACGTAGCCGAGGATCGCGCCGGTCGGCGGGTTGACCCGGACGGTCGCGTCGCGGATCGAGCCGCAGCCGGGAGCGGAGTCGGGGAGCTTGAGGACCTGCGCGGAGGTCACCGGCGGCTCGGGCGAGTCGTAGGGGTTGTCGCCCTGGGCGGCGAGGGCGGTGGCGCCGACGCCGAGCGCGGCGAGGACGGCGAGGGGGAGGGCGCGCTTCATCGCGCGACCGTAGTTCACGCGGGTGTTGCCGTGGAGAAAAACCTCGGCAGGTCACACGCGGGGAACCGGCTTACCGCCGGGTCGGTCAGAGTCTCCAGGGGCGCTGCGAGCGCTGTTAGGTTTGCCCGCCGGGATGGCGGCACGATGGTGAAGTTCCTCGCGCGACGGCTGGTCGCGCTCGTGGCGGTGGTCGTGATGGTCACGGTCGTGACCTGGATCAGCATCCATGCGCTGCGCCCCGAGGCGTTCGCTTACGACCAGCGGCCGACGCTCGAGCAGCTCGGCGACTACCTCGTCCAGGCGTTCCTGCACTTCGAGCTGGGCAACTCGTGGCAGAACAACCAGCCGCCCGTCGCAGGCATGCTCCGCGAGGGGCTGCCCGCCGATCTGTGGCTGCTCGCCGGCGGCATGGCCTTCGGCCTGGTGCTCGGCCTCACGGCCGGCGCCTACGTCGGCTCGCGGCCGCGCGCGCCGCTGGCGCGGACCATCGAGGCGGTCTCGATGTTCTTCCTGTGCGCGCCCGTCTACGTGGTCGGGCTGTCGCTGCTGCTGCTCTTCGGCACCGGCATCGCGGTCACCGGCATCGGCTTCGTCCCGCTCAAGTACGTGCCGTTCGAGGAGAGCCCGATCCGCTGGCTCGGCTCGATGCTCGTGCCGTGGATCGTCGTCGGGCTGCCGCTGGCGGCCGTCTGCGAGCGGATGATGAACAGCTCGATGCGCGAGGTCCTGCACGAGGAGTTCATCCGCACCGCGCTGGCGAAGGGCATCACCAACCGCCGCATGCTGCGCCGCCACGCGGTGCCGGCAGCGGCCGCGCCGGTGCTCACGCTGGCCGGCGTGAGCGTGCCCGTGATGGTCACGAACATGGTCCTCGTCGAGCTCACGTTCAGCATCCCGGGGATGTTCCAGTCGTTCCGCTCGAGCATGGACAACGAGGACTACCCGGTGATCATGGGCATCGTGATCTCCGCCGCCGTGCTCGTGGCGCTCGGCAGCCTGCTGGTCGACCTCGCGCTCGCCTGGCTGGATCCGAAGGTCCGGACCAGCGCGGCCTAGGCCGGCACGGAGACCGGCCCGCGCGCGCGCCGGGCCGCCCGGCGCCGAGCTCGTACTCGGCGGCGTCGAAGCGCGCGGCGCGGCGGCGGAACAGGAACGTCCAGTCCGGCCACAGGGTCGCGTTGCGCCCCGTGTCGTCGAGGTACCAGCTCTTGCAGCCCGTGCTCCAGACCGTGTCCTTCATCTGCTCGTCGAGCGCGGCGTTGAAGTCGCGCACGGCCTCGGGCTTGACCTCGAGCGTCGCGGCGCCGCGGTCGCGCATCGTCTTCAGCGCGCCCATCACGTGCGCGACCTGGGACTCGATCATGTAGACCATCGAGCTGTGCCCGAGGCCCGTGTTGGGGCCGAGCAGCATGAACAGGTTCGGGAAGCCGGGCACGGTCGCGCCCAGGTGCGCCTTGCGGGCTGCCCTGCCAGTGCTCGTCGAGCGTGCGCCCGCCGCGGCCGCGGACATAGCGCGCGACCGGCATGTCGGTGACGTTGAAGCCGGTGCCGAAGATGATCGCGTCGACGGCGATCTCCTCCCCGGCGCCGGTGACGATCGAGTGCTCGCGGACCTCTTGGACGCCGTCGGTGACGAGCTCGACGTTGTCGCGGCCGAGCGCCGGATACCACTTGTTCGACGGCAGGATGCGCTTGCAGCCGAGCGTGTAGCCCGGCTCGACCTTGCGCCGCAGCTCGGGATCGGAGATCTGGCGGTCCATGTGCTTGCGGGGGATCGCCTCGAGCAGCTTCATCAGGCGCGGCTGCTTGACGAACCCGAGCACCCGCATCTCGAACGCGGAGTAGATGCCGCCGCGGACGAGCCGCTGCAGCAGCGGGAAGCGGCGGTAGAGCGCGCGCTCGCGAGGCGAGATCGGGCGGTCGGTGTGGGGCATGATCCACGGCGCGGTGCGCTGGAAGACGTGCATCTGGCGCACGTCCGGCGCGATCGCCGGCACGAACTGGATCGCCGAGGCGCCCGTGCCGATCACGGCTATGCGCTTGCCCTCGACGTCGTAGTCGTGGTCCCACTGCGCGGAGTGGAACATCCGGCCCTGGAAGCGGTCGATGCCCTCGATGTCGGGCGTCTTGGGGTCGCTCAGCGCGCCGGCCGCGGACACGAGCACGCGCGCGCTGAGGTCGCCGCGGTCGGTCGCGACGTGCCAGCGCTGCTCGTCCTCGTCCCAGTCGGCGCCGGTGACCGTCGTGCCGAAACGGACGGAGCGCTCGACGTCGAAGTCCTCCGCGACCCGCTGCAGGTAGGCCTCGATCTCGGCCTGCTTCGAGTAGGTGCGCGTCCAGTCGGGGTTGGGCGCGAACGAGAAGGAGTAGAGGTGCGACGGGATGTCGCAGGCGCAGCCGGGGTACGTGTTGAACCACCACGTGCCGCCGACGGCGTCGCCGCGCTCGAGCACCACGAAGTCGTCCACGCCGGCCTCGCGCAGCTTGATCGCCATGCACAGGCCGGAGAAGCCGGAGCCGACGATGGCGACGTCGACCTCGGCGGGGATGGTGTCGGTGGCGGTTTCCATGGCTCCTTTCATCACCGTAACTTACAGTTCTGTAACATGCGAGTGACGATGGCCACACGAGCGCCCAGCCGCATGAGCGCCGGAGCGCGCCGCGAGCAGCTGCTCGACGTGACGAAGGCGATCGTGGTCGAGCGCGGCTTCCACGCCGTGTCGATCGAGGGCGTCGCGCGTGAAGCGGGCATCAGCCGCCCGATCGTCTACGGGCACTTCGCGGACCTGCCCGGTCTGCTCGACGCGCTCGTCGCGCGCGAGGGCGCCCGCGCCCTCGGCCAGCTCGCCGACGTGCTGCCCGCCGCGCTCGCGCGCAGCGATCCCGAGGAGCGGCTCGTCGCCGCGCTCGGCGGCTACCTGGAGGCCGTGCAGGCCGACCCCGGGACGTGGCGGCTCGTGCTCGTCCCGAGCGAGGGCGCCCCTGCCGTGCTGCACGAGGCGATCGCCCGCGGCCGCGCCGCGGTGGTCGCACAGCTCGCCGCGGCGCTCGGCGGCGGCGGCGTCCACGCGCCGGACCCCGAGCTCGCCGCCCACCTGCTCTCCGCGCTCGCCGACGAGGCGGCGCGGCTGCTGCTCGCCGACCCGGAGCGCTACCCGCGTGAGCGCGTGCTGGCGCTCGCGCGCTGGTTCCTCGGCAGCATGGTTCCGCCCGTGTGACCTGCGGACCGGCTGGTGCGCCCGGGGCGTGACCCGCGGTCGCCGGCGCGCCAAGATGGCGCGCGGTGGTGGGGTACATCGTGCGGCGGCTGCTGTGGGCGGCCGGGACCGTGGTGCTCACGGCGTTCTTCGCCTACGGGATCATCCGGCTGCTGCGGCCGGACCGCTACCCGGCGGGCGACAGCGTGCTCGGCGGCACCTGGCGGGACGTCGAGGACGCGCTGTTCAAGTTCACGCTCGGCGAGGACTACGTCCACGAGGAGTTCGTGCGCGGGTTCGCCGCCGACCTCTACCTGCTGGCCGGCGGGCTGGTCGTCGCGGTCGGGCTCGGGCTCGCGGGCGGGATCTGGTGCGCGGTGCGGGACCACTCGCGATCTGCGCGCGCGGTCGAGGGCGCGGCGGTGTTCTTCCTCTGCACGCCGGTCTACGCCCTCGCGCTCGGCACGCTGCTGCTGTTCGCGCCGCCGTTCGGGCTCGTGCACGCCCCGTACTTCTTCGACCCCAACTCCTATGAGGCGCCGCTGGAGAGCCCGTGGGACTTCGTCCGCTCGATGATCGTCCCGTGGCTCGTCGTCGGCGCCCCGCTCGCCGGGGCGATCCTGCGCCTCACGCTCGCCCTGACGCGCGACTCGATGGGCGAGCACTGGGTGCGCACGGCGCGCGCCAAGGGCGTGCCGGAGAAGCGGGTGGTGGGCCGGCACGCCGCGCCCATGTCGTTCGTGACCGTTCTGTCGCAGTTCGGCGCCTCGGCGCCGGTCATGGTCATGAACGTCGTGCTCGTCGAGTGGGTCTTCTCGATCCCGGGCTTCTTCCGCCACATGCGGCGGGCGCTGGGGCAGAACTACGGCGCGCCCGAGAACTACATCGACATCCCGATGCTGCAGGGGCTGGCGATGTGGGCCGCGGTGCTGATCGTGGCCGTCTCGCTGCTCGCCGACCTGGCGATCGCGCGGGTCGACCCGCGGATCCGCGCGGGCGGCCGGCCCGCGCTCTGAGCGTCGCGACCGGGCGCCGCGGGTAGCCGCCGGAGGGTGCCTCGCCTCGCCGTCGGCCTCCTGCTCGTGCTGCTCGCCGTGGCCGCCCCCGCATGCGGCGACGCCGACGACCTGCGCGAGCGCGGGGAGGACCTGCGCCAGCGGGCCGAGGAGGCGCGCGACCGGGCCGAGCGGTCGGCGAAGCGGGTGGTCGACCGCGTGCGCGCGGCGCTCGACGATCTCGAGCGGTCGGTGCCGCAGGCGACGCGCGACGACCAGGCTCCGAGCTCGGGCGATCAGCGCCTGGAGGACTACCTGACCGAGGTGCTGCGCTCCGTCGACGCCTACTGGACGCGCACCCTGCGCGGCTCGGGCGCCCCGGAGCCCCGTGTGTCCTTCCTCTGGATCCCGCCGGGGCGCGCCGCGCGCTCCGGCTGCGGGGCGGCCGCGGACGAGAACGCGGCGTTCTACTGCCCGGCCGACGACACGATCTTCGTCGGCGAGGAGCTGGCGGCGAACATCCTGCGCGGGACGGGCCGGAGCTTCCCCGGCGAGCGGGCCGGCTACGGCAAGGCGCGCGGCGACTTCGGGCTCGCCTACGTGATCGCCCACGAGTACGCGCACAACGTCCAGCAGGAGCTCGGGCTCGCGCGCGTCGATCCCCGCTACGGGGTCGAGGCGCTCGAGCTGCAGGCCGACTGCATGGCCGGGCTGTGGGGCAACAGCGTCTACCGCGAGGGCAAGCTGGGGGCCGGCGACGTCGAGGAGGCGATCTCCACCGTGCTCGCCGCGGGCGACTTCGACACCTCCAACCCGCAGCACCACGGCACGCCGGACGAGCGGCGCGCGGCGTGGCTGGCGGGCTACCGCTCCGGCGACCCCGCGCGCTGCGCCGACGTGGCCGGCGTCTAGCCCGGCTGGCCCGCCTCGCCGTGCAGCAGCCTGCGGCGCAGGCGCTCGCGCGCCTCGCCGAAGCGGGTCACCTCGTAGGCGACCAGCCCGACGAGCAGCGCCGCCAGGCCGCCGAGCGCGGCCAGCGCCGGGACCTCGACGGCGAGCGGGATCAGCAGCGGCAGCACGGCCGCCATCACGAGCCGCTGCCGGTTGAGGGTGTGGATGTTGCGCCAGCGGAAGGCGACGTGGGCGAGCAGGTAGATCGCGGTGCCGCCGAGCAGCGCCGCGGCCGGGACGAGCTTGAGCGCCTCGTCGGTGTGCTCGAGCGTCTTCTTGAGCCCGAGCGCCAGCAGCACGATCCCGGCCACCATCGGGAAGTGCAGGTAGGAGAACGAGTCGCGCGCGATCCGGTTCTGCTCGGAGCCGGGCTCGGCGTTCTCCAGCCGTCGGGCGGCAACGAGCGCCACGACGTCGAAGTACAGCCACCACAGCGCCGCGGCGACCGCCATGCCGAAGACGGTCGCCAGCACCACGCCGGTCGTCACGCCGACCGCCTCCGCGCCGACGCCGATCGCGACGATCGACTCGCCCAGGGCGATGATCACGATCAGTCCGTGGCGCTCGGCGAAGTGCTCGGGCATCAGCCGCCAGCCGCTCGGGTCGATCACGACCGGCCCGCCGACGTCGAGCACGATGGCGAGCGCCCACAGTGCGCCCTGCAGCTCCCCGTCGGCGAACGAGGCGGCGGTGAGCAGGCCGACGCCGATCGCGGTCGAGATGGCCAGGCCGACGGCGGAGTGCCGGAGCTCCGGGTCCTCGCGGCCCGCGATCACGAGCAGCGTGACCTGCATCGCGCGCACGACGCCGTAGGCGACGGCGAAGACCAGGGCCTCGTCGCCGAACGCGTCGGGAATCGCCAGGGCGACGACGAGCAGCCCGGCCATCGCGGTGAAGAGGACGACGCGGACCGCGCCCTCCTCGGGGTCGATCGTGCTGCACGCCCACGTGTAGCCGACCCACGCCCACCACATCACGGCGAGGATCGCCACGCCCTTGGCCAGGCCGGTCCACGTCGGCTCGTGCGCCATCAGCGCCGTGCACTGCGTGAGCGCCAGGACGAAGACGAGATCGAAGAACAGCTCGAGCGGGCTGACCCGGTCGTCGTCGCGCCGGACGGTGGTCAGGCGGGGGATGCGGGTCGCGGCGCTCACGCTCTGCATCCTCTCATCGCGGCTTGACCGGCCGGCGCGCCGGCCCGTACGGTCGCTCGAGGCGGTGAACGGAATCACTCGGGTACGCGCAACGCTCGGACGGACCCTGGCGGCGGTCGGCCTCGCAGCAGCGCTCGGCGCTGCGCCGGCAGGCGCGGCCGAGGGCGACGTCTCGCTCGTGGCCCCGGGCGCGGAAGATCTGTCGCTGTCCGCCGACGGCTCGGTCGTCGCGTTCTCGACCACGGAGTCGCTCGTCGAGGAGGACACGGGCGGCAACCAGGACGTCTACGTCGCCCTGCGTGACGGGGGTTCCACCACCTTCCGGCTGATCAGCCACCGCCCGTCAGGTCAGAGCGGTGACTATTTCTCGAGCGGTCCGGAGGTGTCCGCCGACGGATCGACGGTCGCGTTCTTCTCGCTGTCGGACTCACTCGTGGACGGCGACGACAACGATCGCGAGGACGTGTTCGTCGCCGACGTCGCGAGCGGCGCGATCGAGCGCGTGAACGTGGGCGAGGGCGGGGCGCAGGCGGGGCTCGGCGGGCTGCCCGACGCGCGGCCCTCACTCAGCGCCGACGGCTCGCAGGTGGCCTTCACCGAGAAGGACCGGCTGACGCCCGGCGCCGAGCTCTCCGCGGAGGGCAACGTCTACGTGCGCGACCGCGACGCCGGCACGACCCGTTTCGTCGACACGGGCAGCGCCGCCTCGATCAGCGGTGACGGCAAGCTCGTCGCCTACCAGAACGGCGGCCAGGTCTACACGAGCGACGGGGAAGGCATCGAGCTCGTGTCGCGCTCGCCGGAGCACACCGAGGGCGACGGCGACTCCGGCGATCCCGACGTCAGCGCGGACGGCGGCAAGATCGCGTACTCCTCGTTCGCGACGAACCTCCTCGCGGGCGAGGACGGCAAGGCGAACCCCGGGGAGGACATCTTCCTGTTCGACCGGGGTGCGGAGCGCACCGAGCTCGTCTCGCTGGACGACCGCAGCCGGCCCGCGCTCGGGTCGTTCTCGCGGCCGTCGATGTCCGGCGACGGCGGCGTCGTCGCGTTCAGCGCCGCCGCGAACCCGAACGGCTGTGCCGACCCGGCGCTCGGCACGGTCGCGGTGCGCGACATCGACCGCGAGTCGACCTACTCGGCCGCCCGGGCGCGCCCGGGCGAGCTGCCCGACGGGCACGTCGGCGTCTTCAGCGGGCCGTCGGTCGCGGCGGACGGCAAGCACGTCGGTTACCCCGCGTACGCCGCGAACCTCGTCGACGCCGACGACGACGCCGATGGCGACGGCTTCGTGACCGAGCTCGGCGCGCTCGAGGACCCGACGGTGTTCAGCGCGGCCCGCGACGCCCGCGCCCGCGAGACCGACGGCGCGCTCGAGTTCGACCTCGGGATCTGCCACCGCGCCGGCCGCCGCGTCCCGGGTGAGCTCGTGTACGCGACGGAGGACGGCACGGCCGGGTTCGAGACCGACTACGTCGCCACCGACAGCGGCGTCGTCGAGTTCACCGCGGACGAGGAGCGGCTGAAGGTCAGCGTGCCGCTGATCGCCGACGGCGACCCCGAGCGCTGCGAGACGCTGTTCCTGCGGGCTCGCGAGGGCAGCGCGCTCCTGCCGGCGAGTGCGCGCGGCGTGATCGAGGCCGACGGCGCGGGCTCGGGCCCCGTGTACTTCCAGCGCGACGACGACATCTTCTCCGTCCGCCCGTGCGGTGAGCCCGAGCGGATCGCCGAGGGCTCCGAACCCGCCGTCTCGCCGGACGGCGAGCACCTGGCGTTCGTGCGCAGCGGCGGCGGCGAGGACCAGCTCGTCGTGGCGGGCACGGACGGCACGGACCCCGAGGTGATCGCCGGCGGCGCCCTCGGAAGCCTCGGCCGCCCGGCCTGGAGCCCCGACGGCAAGGCGATCGCGTTCGGCGAGTCCGACCAGGACGAGAAGGACCCGCGCACCGACATCTCGATCGCCGATGCGGCCGCTGGGGGCGAGGCGCTCGTCGCCGAGGGCGTGCAGCGCGCGGGCAGGACGCTGTCGTTCTCGCCCGACGGCAAGCTGCTGGCGTTCGACCGCGGCCGTGAGGACGGCAGCGGCATCGACGTCACGACGCTCGCCATCGACTCGGGCGCGATCGAGAGCCTCGGCGTGGGCGGCCTCACTCCCTCCTACGGCCCGGACGGGTCGCTCGTGTACGTCCGCAGCGGCACGATGCGGATCCTCGCCCCGGACGGGACAGAGCGCGTGTTCAGCCCGGCGAGGGCGAGCGGCGACCCGAGCGAGTTCGGCCACGAGCGACCGTCCTTCTCGCCGGACGGCACCGCGATCGTCTTCGTCCGCGAGGACGGCGCGACGAGCTGGATCGAGACGGCGGCCCTGGCCGGCGGCCCGACCACGGCGCTGACGACCCCACGGGTCTCCGACGACCACAACCCGGCGTGGGGCCCCGGCGGGCCCGTCGTCACCCCGCCGCCGACGGTCAGCGTCGCCGACGCGTCCGCGGCCGAGGGCTCCGAGCTCGGCTTCACCGTGACCCTCTCGGCCACCTCGTCCTCGCCGGTGACCGTCACGGCGTCCACCTCGAACGCGACCGCCACGTCCGGGGCCGACTACACCTCGAAGTCGGAGACCGTGACGATCCCCGCCGGCTCGACGGGCGCCTCCTTCAATGTCCAGACGGCCCAGGACACGCTCGACGAGCCCGACGAGACGCTGACCGTGACGCTCTCGGGCCCGAGCGGCGCCGTGATCGCCGACGGCCAGGCGACGGGCACGATCGTCGATGACGACGACCCACCGCCGCCACCGCCGAGCGCGCGGCTCCTCGCGCCAGAAGCGGTCGACGAGGGCGGGGTCCTGAGGTTCCCGGTGCGGCTGAGCTCCGCGGCGGCGTCCCAGGTCTCAGTGGTGCTGTCGACGCGAAACGGCTCCGCCGCCCAGCCGGGCGACTACACGCAGCGGATCAACCAGACGGTGACGATCGCGGCGGGCGAGATCGAGGCGTTCTTCGAGGTGCAGACGAAGAGCGACCTGGACCCCGAGACGAACGAGACGGTCAACGCGGACATCGAGAGCGCGAGCGGCGCGACGGTGGGCTCGCCCTCGACGATCGCGGGGACGATCCGCGAGGTGCCGCCGCCGCGGGTGACGGTGCACGCGCCGGCGGCCGTGGACGAGGGCGGGGTGCTGCGGTTCCCGGTGCGACTGGCGGCGGCGTTGCCGAACGACGTGATGGTGCTCCTGTCTACGAGCAACGGGTCGGCGACGGCGCCGAGCGACTACACCTCGCGCTTCACGGACGACGTGGTGATCGAGGCGGGGGACACCGAGGCGTTCTTCGAGGTCCAGACGAAGAGCGACCTGGTGGTGGAAAGCGACGAGTCCGTCAATGCCGCCATCGACAGCGCGCAAGGTGCGCTCGTGGGCTCGCCGTCGTCGGCCTCGGGGACGATCCGCGACGTGCCGCCGCCGCGGGCGACGGTGCACGCGCCGGCCGCCGTGGACGAGGGCGGGGTCTTGCAGTTCCCGGTGCGCCTGGTGGCGGCGGTGCCGAGGGACGTGACCGTGGTCCTGTCGACGAGCGACGGGTCGGCGTTGGCGGGCAGCGATTACACCGCGCGGATCACGGACGAGGTGGTGATCGAGGCGGGAGCGACCGAGGCGATCTTCGAGGTGCACACGACGGACGACACCGCCTTCTCCGAGATCGACGAGACGGTCAACGCGAGCATCGACAGCGTGGCCGGCGGGGTGGTCGCCTCGCCGTCGAGCGCGACGGGCACGATCCGCAACCGGCCCGCGCCGGCGGCGTCGGTCGGGGCGCCGGCCGCGGTCGACGAGGGCGCGCCGTTGCGGTTCCCGGTGACGATCTCGCGGGCGATCGCCGTGGAGGCCAAGGTGCGCCTGTCGACTGTCGACTTGACGGCGACGGCGGGGAGCGACTACACGGCGAGGTCGCAAGTGGACGTCACGATCGCGCCGGGGACGACGCAGGCCTTCTTCGAGGTGCAGACGATCGACGACCCGCTGGTCGAGCCCGACGAGACGGTCAAGGTGGAGATCCGGGGCGGCGGCAACATCTCGCTGGGCTCGCCGGCGAGCGCGACGGGCACGATCCGCAGCACCGACCTGCCGCCCCCGGCGGCGACGATAGGGACGCCGGCGGCGGTGGACGAGGGCGCGCCGTTGCGGTTCCCGGTGGCGATCGCCCGGGCGATCAACGTGGAGGCCAAGGTGCGCCTCTCGACGGTCGACCTGACGGCGACGGCGGGGAGCGACTACACGGCGCGGTCCCTGGAGGAGGTCGTCATCCCGCCCGGGCAGACGCAGGCGTTCTTCGAGGTGCAGACGATCGACGACCCGTTCGTGGAGTCCGACGAGACGGTCAAGGTGGAGATCCGGGGTGGCGGCAACATCTCGCTGGGCTCGCCGGCGAGCGCGACGGGCACGATCCGCAGCACGGACATCCCGCCCCCGGCGGCCTCGGTCGGGACGCCCACCGCCGTCGAGGAGGGGACGGCGCTGAAGTTCCCGGTGACGATCTCGCGGGCGATCAACGTGGAGGCGAAGGTGCGGCTGTCGACCAAGGACGGGACGGCGACCGCCGGCAACGACTACACGGGGCGGTCGCTGCAGGAGGTCACGATCCCGCCCGGCCAGACGCAGGCCACCTTCGACGTGGACACCCTGAAGGACTCGCTCGCGGAGACCGACGAGACGGTCACGGTCGAGATCCGCGGCGGCGGCAACATCTCGCTCGGCTCGCCGTCGAGCGCGACGGGCACGATCCGCGACCCGGCGCCGCTGAACATCGTGCGCGGCGAGACGCTCGGCGCCCAGGTGGTGCGCGGCAGCGTCGCGATCCGGCTGCCGCAGACGAAGGCGCCGTTGGACCTCGGCGACGGGGCGCTGCTCCCGGTCGGCACGATCGTCGACGCGACGAACGGCACGATCGAGCTGATCAGCGCGGTCGCGACGTCGAAGGCGACGTTGTCGGCGAAGACGCAGCGCGCCCGCTTCTCCGGCGGCGTCTTCACGATCCGCCAGAAGAAGGGCGCGCGGCTGGTCACCCTCGTGCTGAGCGGCCGCGAGCTCAGGCGCTGCCCCAAGTCCGGCGTGCGCCGCCTGCAGGGCGACGGCAAGGGCGCGTTCGCGGTCCAGGGCCGCTTCGCGGCCGCCGCCGTGCGCAGCGGCCGCTGGCTGACCGAGGACCGCTGCGGGGCGACGACCGTGAAGGTCCAGCGCGGGACCGCGAAGGTCCGCGACCTGGTCCGCAAGCGCACCAAGACCGTCCGCTCCGGCCGCTCGCTGACCGTCCGCAAGCGCTAGCACGACGTCGAGCCCGGAGTTGTTCGGCCTCAGGCCGAACAACTCCAGGCTCGGCATGACGAGATGCCGTCAGCGGTGACGCGTCCGCGCGCGGATCTCCTTCCGGTAGCGCTTGTGGAACGCCCGCGAGCGCGCCCGGCGCTCGGCGGCGCTCAGGCCTTCCCGCTCGAGCTTGCGCATCGCCGCCAGCCGGTCGGGCGCGAGCTCGCCGGCCTCGATCGCGGCCGCGACCCCGCAACCGGGCTCGCCGGCGTGCCCGCAGTCGGCGAAGCGGCAGCGCGCCGCCGCCTCGGTGACGTCGGCGAACGCGTCCTCCACGCCCGCCGTGGACGCCATCCGAGGCAGCCGCAGGCCGGGCGTGTCGATCAGCAGCGCGCCCTCGGGAAGCTCGAACAGCTCGCGGTGCGTCGTGGCGTGCCGCCCGCGCGCGTCGCGTTCGCGCACCTCGAGCGTGCGCTGGCGCTCCTCGCCGAGCAGGAGGTTCACCAGCGTGCTCTTGCCGACGCCGGACATGCCGACGAGGGCGTGGGTGCGGCCGGGCGCGAGGCGGGCGAGCAGCCCGTTGACGCCCCAGCCGTCGCGGGCGGAGAGCACGATCGCGTCCGCCCCGGTGGCCGCGGAGACCACGGCCGTCTCCGCGATCGGGTCGCGCGCGAGGTCGCCCTTCGTGCAGACGATCAGGACGTCGACCCCGCCGGCGCGCGCGAGCGCCACGAAGCGCTCGAGCCGCCGCAGGTTGAGGTCCATGTCGAGCGAGGTGGTGACCAGGCACAGGTCGACGTTGGCGGCCAGCGCCTCCTCGCGCGCGTCGTCGTCGGCGCGCGCGAGCAGCGTGCGCCGCGGCAGCACGTGGCGGATCGCCTGGCCGTCGCGCAGCGCGACCCAGTCGCCCGTCGCGGGCAGGTCGGCGGGAGCGCGGGCGGCGCCCTGCAGCGCGCCCGCGACCGGCACGAGCGCTTCGATGTCGTCGCCGCGGACGGCGTAGAGCCCGCGGTGCACTGCGGTCACGCGCGCGGGGACGAGCGCGTGGTCTTCGTGGTCGGCGAGGGCCTGGGCCCATCCGCCGTCCCACCCGAGGGTGGAGAGGTTCAACTCTGAGCTCCTTCGCGGAATGTGGATACGTGCGGCGTCGGGCGGCCGCGCGGCGAGGACTGCTCAGGGCCGCGCGGCGGACTCAGGAGGCCGCGGCGAAGGTGCGGTGCTGTCGCGAGGTGGAGAGCACGAAGCGGAACGGTACGGCAGCGCCGGGCCGCCGTCCAGTACGGCTGCCACCCTGCAAGAAGGTTGCGCTTTTCGGGGCCCCGGTTCGGAGAGGATCGGCGGTCTCATGGGCGCCGCCGCCGACGCCGCGCCGGAGCCGCCCGCCCAGATCGGCGCGGCCGGTGTGCTCGCGGCGGCCGGGATGGGCACCGTCGTAGCTCTGGCGCTGGTGCTCTACAGCGCCGTCGTGCACGAGCCCGCGACCGACCTGGCGATCACGCTCGGGTTCGCGGACACGATCACGATGAAGGTCTGGCTGACGACCGTCGCGGTGCTGTTCGCGCTCTTCCAGGTGTTCACGCGCGCTGTGGATGTACGGGCGCCTGCCGTTCGCGAGCCGGCCGTCGTGGCTCGCGAACGTGCACCGGATCTCCGGGCGGCTGGCGTTCCTCTTCACGCCTCCCGGTCGCCTACCACTGCCTCTACCAGCTCGCGTTCCAGACGACGACCACGCGGGTGCTGGCGCACTCCGTGCTCGGCTGCCTCTTCTACGGCGCGTTCGCCACCAAGATCACCATCATCCACATGCCCGGGCGGGCGGGCGTCTGGCTGCCGGTCATCGGCGGGGCGGTGTTCACGCTGCTCGTCATCACGTGGGTGACGAGCGGGCTGTGGTTCATCACGACGAGCGGGATCCCGTCACCCTGATGCTGGCAACGATCGACCGCGTGTTCGCTTGGGTGACCTGGCTGCTGGCGGCGTTCGCCGTCGCCGTACTGCTGATCGGCCCAGAGCTCGTCGGAGCGGAGAAGCCGCCGCCGACGACGCAGCAGGTCGAGGCCACGGCGGCCAGCGGCAAGGAGATCTTCACGACCAACTGCGGCGGCTGCCACACGCTCGCGGACGCGGGCACCTCCGGCGCGAGCGGGCCGAACCTCGACGACGCGTCACCGGACGCGGCGACCGTGAAGGCGTACGTCCGCGGCGGCGGGGGCAGCATGCCGGCGTTCGGCGACGAGCTCGCCAACGCCGAGATCGACGCGGTCGCGGCCTACGTCGCGAGCGTCGCCGGCGGCTGAACCGCCGGAAACCCGCGCGACGGCGCGCTCGACCTACCCGATGGGCGAGGGTTCCCGGGCTACGCCGCGCGCGGGCGGGCCGAGGCGCGGCGACGCAGCAGCGAGCGCCACGCCTCGTCGTCGAGCGAGGCCGGCTCGGTCGCGGCGATCCAGTCCAGCAGCGCGGCCGCCAGCGCCTCCGGCGCCTCGAGGTGCGGGAAGTGCGCCGCGCCCGCGAGCTCGACGAAGCGGCTGTGCGGCACCGCCGCGTGCGCCGCCCGGCCGTGCTCGATCGGGATCGTGCGGTCGCGCTCGCCCCAGGCGATCAGCGTCGGGACGGCCTCGAGCAGGTAGAGCCGGTCGGCCGCGCTGACGCGCTGGCCGCGCGCGTCGATCACCGCGCGCAGGGTGTGCACGAACGCCTCGCGCGCGCCGGGGCCGCCGAGCGGGCGCAGCGCGCGGGCGATCGCCTGCAGCTGTACTCCGAGGCCGGAGCCCCGCTCGCGCAGCGCGCCGCCCGCGCGGTCGAGCCCGTTCGTGACGCGGTCGGCGCCCGCGAGCGAGATCAGCGCCGAGGCGCCGGGCAGCGCGACGGAGCGCAGCAGCGGCGAGACCTCCTCGCCGAGGCCGCCGCTGGACACGAGCGCGAGCCGCTCCACGCGGTGCGGGAACTGCCAGAAGAACACCATCGCCACGCCGCCGCCGAACGAGTGGCCGACCACGGTCGCGCTGCCGATCCCGAGCGCCGACAGCAGGTCGCGGATGACCGAGGCGTGGGCGCCGAGCGAGTAGTCGCCGCGCGGCGTCGCGGAGTCGCCGTGCCCGACGAGGTCGGGGGCGATCACCGTGTGGCGCTCGGCGAGCGCCAGCGCGACCTGGCGCCAGTGCCGCGAGGAGTTGACCATCCCGTGGATCAGCACCACCGGCGGCCCGCTGCCGGCGACGCGGTAGACGACCTGGTGTCCGTGGAGGTCGATCTCCCATGCACCGAACGGGTCGTCCTGGGAGACGCGGCGCAGCTCGGGCATCCGCCCGAGCCTACTCCGCGGCCGAGTCCAGGCGCCGCGCCTCGGCGCGGCGCGCGGACCGACGCGGTTAGAGAGCGCGGACGGCCAGGACGTCGGCGATGCAGAAGCCGGAGTCCCAGTAGGCGGTCGCCGTGACCTCGACGTGCCTGGCGCTCTGGTCCTGGACCAGCCAGTGGACGAGCAGGCCGCGCCCAGCGCTGCGGGACTGCGTCTCCACCCGGCTACCCTGCGCCGACCCCGCGGTCAGCAGCGACGCCGACTGCGTCCCCGACCCGTCGTCCATCACGACGGTGTAGCTGTCGCCGCTCGAGTTGAGGAGCTCCAAGGCCACGCTGGTGTTCGCGACGCAATCCATCCGGATCGTGACGTCGTCCTCGGCGAAGGCGACGACGTCGTTCTCACTCGTCCCGACGCGGCCGACCCTGCCGGTCGCGACGTTCCCGGTGCCGCGCATGAACGCCGTCGACGCGAGCCCGTCGAAGAGGTCGGCGTCGAGGCCCGAGCCCGCCCCGTCGACCGTGGCGAGCTTGTCCAGCACCTGCTGGGGCGTGTCCGGCGAGCCGCTCGCGCCCGTGTTGCCCTGCTCGCCCTTCGCCCCGGGGTCGCCCTTGGCGCCCTGCGGTCCGGTGTCGCCCTTGGCGCCCGCCGGAAGCTGGCCGGGCTGGAAGTCCGCGCTCGACAGCGAGCCGTTCTGCACGTCGTCGCCGTTGACCGCGCCTGCCGCGATCTTCGAGGAGGTCACGGCGTTGCTCCGGAGCTGGCGCGTGCCCACGGAGCGGTTGGCCAGATCGGAGTTCTTGACGGATCGGTTGCGTATCTCCCGCGAACCGACGCTTCCCGCCTCGAGCGTGACCGCGGCGTACGACGTCCCACCGAGCGCGATGAACAACGCGATCACGCCGACGTACTGGCGCCGCAGCTCACCGCGAATCCGACCGATCATGGAACCCTCCGATCCACATGGGGGATGTTCCTGACCATGCTCTCCATTGCGTGGGCACAAAAGCAACCCGGACAATCGCGCCGGTTTCGGGGTGATCGCGCGCGAGCACGGCCGCGACGCTTGTCGGCGGCGCGCGAGTCAGCGCCGGCCTGTCCGTCCTGTGACGCGTTGGCAGCGTCCGAGAACGCCGAGAGCCCCGCAACGGCGGGGCTCTCGAACCATGGGCGCGGCGGGTTTCGAACCTGCGACCTCTCGCGTGTGAAGCAGCGCTCTCCCACTGAGCTACGCGCCCTGAGGCGTGAGACAGTTTACCCGCGGCAACTGCCAGGTCGGGCCGGCGACGCCGCGCCAGCGATCGCGCCGCCGTCGCGGCGGGCTTGGCGGCGGCCTGCCCAGCCGCCTACCATCCCCGCCATCCGGCGCGGATTCAAGCGCAGCCGCAGAAGCGAGCTCCGGGGATCGGGCGGTCGCCACCATTCACGCATGAGGTCCGCGGGGCCGTAGGCGGGGAGATCGACGACCCTGCCGAGCCCGTAGCTCTCGATGCGACTACGTCGGTAGAACTCGCGCGTGCCCTGCCGCCAGCGATGGCTCTGATCGACAAGGAGGTCCGGATGGTAGGCCAGCGTCCAGCCCGCGCTCAGCACGCGCAGGGCCCACTCCTTGTCCTCGGTGGCTCCGAGGTCCTCGGAGAAGGGCAAGGACCGCCACACGAAAGCTCGCCAGGACGAGGCGTGGTTGGAGAACCCCCAGAACGGGTGGCGCAGCATGTCCTCCACCGTCTGGCAGTAGAGGCCCGTCAGCGGGTGCAGATCCGGCGTGCGGTCGCTCCCGTTGGTGCCTGCGACACGATCGTCCTCGTAGAACGCCAGCGAACGCTCGATGAAGTCGTCGCGGAGGAGGCGGCAGTGCGAGGAGACCGCGAAGTGGATCGGCGCAGATGCGGCGGCGGCGCCGGCGTTGAGTGCCCGACCCGGTCGGTAGGCCGGGCGTGGGAGTTCGACGAGCTGATCGCAGCGACCGGCCACCAGCGCGCGCGTGCCATCCGTCGAGCCGGAGTCCACGATGAGGATCTCCGGCCGCACGGTCTGTCGCACGAGGTCGTCCAGCAGCGCGCCGACCGTGGCCTCCGAGTTCGAGGTTCTGACGATGACGCTGGCGGGCGCCGACATACGTCCATCGTGCCATGCGGCGTGGAACGCGGGTTCTACGATGACCGCCAATGAGAAACGTGCCGCTGGGCGGGCTCGTGGTGCTGGGTGTACTCGTGGCGGCGATGGGACTTGCCGCGCTGGTGGATCTCCCGGGCGAGGCGCGCGTCAAGGAACTCGTCGGGATCGAGCCGCTCGGTTGCGAGATCCGTGACCGCGGCGACGACGCGGGCTGGCGGGAGGAACCCGCGATGCCCACGCTGCGGGACGGCCCCGCATCGGCCGTGCTCGACGGCAAGGTCTACCTTGTCGGCGGCATCGCGTCGTTCTCCGAGGACTACTCGCAGGCACGCTCCGTGGACACCGTCGAGGCCTTCGACGTGGCCGCACGCCGCTGGGAGCGGCTGCCCCCGTTGCCCGAGCGACTCAACCACGTGCAGCTCGCCGCCCTCGACGAGGCGATCTACGCCTTCGGCGGCCACCGGGACAGCCTCCGGGACGGCGCATCCGTCGGTACCTCGTGGCGCTACGACGTGCGGCAGCGTCGCTGGTCGGAGATCGCACCGATGCCGACGGCTCGTGGCGGGGGCGCCGTCGCGGTGGTGGACGGGAAGGCCTACGTCGTGGGCGGCAAGCGCGGGCCCGCCGTCCTGGACACGGTCGAGGCCTACGATCCCACCGAGGACCGCTGGCAGCAGCGCGCGCCGCTGCCCACCCGTAGCGATCATCTCGGCCTCGCGGCCTCCGGCGGGTTCCTCTATGCGGTCGGCGGCCGAAAGGAAGATGAGGTCTCGATGCCCGTCGCGGCCCGCTACGACCCGCGAAGGGATCGCTGGACGCGCCTGCCGGAGATGCCCGGTATCAAGGCCGGCTTCGGGCTCGAGGCGACGCCAAGCGGGCTGGTCGCGTTCGGTGGCGAGAACCTCGACCGCTGGACCCTCTACGGCAGCGTGCTCCCGCTATCGGCCGGAGCGACGTGCGTGGGAGCGGCTGGATTCGATGGCCGAGCCCCGTCACGGATTCGGCTCCGCGGTCGTCGGAGGTCGCTTATACGTCTTCGGCGGGTCGGTGTGCTCCGGGTTCTCGCCCGTGCGGGAGTCGGCGTCGACGCCCGTCACGTGACGTTGCGCTCCGCGACGATCGAGCGCAGGCTCGTCTCTCGCGTAGGCACCGTCACAGGCGCTCCGCGGTCGCTGGCCGCCGCGATGGCGGCGAGAGCCCGCGACCGCATGGGCACACTCGAGTTCCTCGCGCGCGCGGGCGCCTTCCTGATCGCCACGCACCCCGCCGTGAGGGCGCCCGAGGCGTTCCGCGTCCGCGCGGTGGGCGGGCTGGTGACCGCGATGGTCCCGACGCTGGGAGACCTGCTCGAGTACTTGGGCCAGGAGGGGGGGCAAGGCGCAGTGTCGTGGCCTGCTCGAGCCGTGACACGGCAGGTCGACGTGCTCGTGGTCGGCGCCGGGTTCGCCGGGCTGCTCGCCGCACAAGGGGCCGCGACAGCCGGCAGGTCGGTGCTCGTGCTCGAACGCGGCGGGATGAAGTCGCACGCCGAGCAGCGCGCCGACGGTCGTCACGAGGTCGTGGCGCGCACGACAGCCCCCGTCCACGTCTCCGGCCCCGAGCAGCCCGACTACCCGTGGAACTACGCCCTCGGGGTGGGCGGGGGGTCGCTTCGCTGGACCGGGGCTGCCCCGCGGCTGCTGGAGTCGGACTTCCGGTTGCGGACGGAGCACGGCGTCGGGCGCGACTGGCCGCTGGACTACGAGGACCTCGAGCCCTACTACGTCGAGGCCGAGCGCCTCCTGCTCGTCGCAGGCGGCGACTCGCCGCTGCAGCCGCGTAGCGCGCCGCTGCCGCTGCCGGCGCACCGGCTGTCCCCGGCCGACGAGATCGTCGCGAGCGCGATGCCGCCCTTCGCGCCGCTCCCCCAGGCACGGCTGAGTGTCCCCGTGAACGGGCGCTCGGCGTGCTGCGCCGACACCGGCTGCGCGCTCTGCCCGGTGGATGCGAAGACGACGATGCTCCACGTGATCCGCTCGGAACGGCTGCTCGAGCGTGGGGTCGAGCTGCAGGAGCGCACGGTCGTCGAGCGCCTCGAGCACGACGGCTCGCGCATCGTGGCCGCGCTCTGCCTCGACGAGCGCGGGCGGCGCTCACGAATCGACGCCGAAACCGTCGTGCTGGCCGCGGGCGGGTTCGAGAACCCCGCGATCCTGCTTCGCTCCGGCCTCGACGGGCCCGACGTCGGCCGCTGGCTCTTCGACCATTCGCACCGGCTCGTGTACGTCGAGCTCGATCGTCCGTTCGGAGCGGGTCGCGGCGCCACGCACGTCAGCGGCATCTCGTGGGCGTTCGCGGACGGTCCGTGGCGGCGCGAGCTCGGCAGCCAGATCGTCCTGCCCTTCAATCAGGGCACGCTCGCGAGCAGACGGCTGCGGGACGGCATCCGCGACGGTTCGCTGCGCGAAGGCGGCCGTGAGGCATTGCGCGACGAGTTCGAGCGCACGCTGGTGCTCGACGTGCTCGGCGAGGACCTGCCGGTGGCGGAGCGCCGAATAGAGCTGACGCGCCGCCGAGACCGAATGGGCTTGCAGCGGGCGCGGATCCGCTATCGCGACGATTCGCCATACCTCGAGGACGCGCGGCGCCGCCTCTATGCCGAGCTCGAGCGCCGGCTCGCCCCGTGGGGAGGTCGTGTGCGGGCGGTGGAACGGGCCGGCGAGGGCTCGCATCAGCTCGGCACCTGTCACATGGCCGAGTCGGGCGGGGTGGTTGACGCCGACCTGCGCCATCACGAGCTCTCGAACCTTCGCATCGTCGGGGGCTCCGCGTTCCCCACGTACAGCGCACACCACCCGACGCTGACGATTTGCGCTCTGGCCATCCGGCTCGGGCGGGCGCTGGGGGCGGGCGCATGAGGGCGGAGCCGGCACCCGCGCCGCCGCCCGCCCGGGCGAGCGTGGGCTACAACGCCTGGTTGCTGGCCGTCGGCACCGTCGCCGCCCGCGTGGCGATGTTCGGGCTCGGAATCGTCCTCGCCCGCTTCCTCGGGCCGGAGGGCTACGGCACCTACGCGCTCGCGCTCGCGATCGGCTTCGTGCTGCAGCCGATCGCTGACCTCGGCCTGACGCCCTACCTCGCCCGCGAGACGGCGCGCAGCCGTGCGGCGACCGAGGCCGCGCTGCCAACGATCATGGGCGCCAAGACCGTGATGATCGGGCTGACCTATGTGGTCACGCTGGCGATCACCGCGGCGTTCGTCGACGACGCCGAGCTGCTCGCGGTGATCGCCGTTGTGGTGCTCTCAGTGCTCATCGACGGGTACTCCGGCCTCGGGTTCGCCTACTTCCAGGGCCGCGAGGTAATGGCCTACGAGGCCAAGCTGACGGCGACGATGGCGATCGTGCGGGCGCTGGGGTCGATCGCGCTCGCCGTGACGTTCGAACGTCTCGGGCCGGTCGTGGCGTGGACCCTGTTCGTGGCGCTGCTGCAGGCGATCCTGACGCTGCGACGCCTGGGTGGCGCCATCGACGGCCCGCACCTGCTGCGCCCCCGGCGCCGGTCGGCGCCGGTGCACTGGCGCAGTGTCGCAGCCATGGGGCTGATGGCCATCTTCGTGACGGCGTACCTGCGGATCGACTCCGTCCTGCTCGGCGTGATCGTCGGCGAGGAGGCGGTCGGGATGTACGCCGCGGCGTACACGCTGATGATGGGCGCCCAGATCGCGCCGGCGATGCTCGCCACGGCGCTCACACCCGTGTTCGCGCGCACCCACGAGCGCGAGCCCGAGAAGTTCGAGCGCTCCTGGCATGACGGTGTCCAGGGCGCACTGCTGATCGCGCTCCCGGTCGCGCTTGTGACCAGCCTGCTCGCCGGGCCGATCATCGCGCGCTTCTACGGCGCCGAATTCGCCGACTCGGCCGTGGTGCTGGCGATCATCATCTGGATCTGCCCGCTCGGCGCGCTGAGCCTTGTCGCCCAAGCGGTGCTGCGCGGCGCGCGGCGCGAGGCGTTTCTCACCGGCGTTTCGGGGGCCTGTGCCTTGTTGAACCTGCTCGCGAACCTGTGGGCCATCCCGCGCCATGGCGTCCTCGGGGCGTCCTGGGTCACGGTCGGCACCGAGGTACTCAACGTGCTCGTCCTCGCCGGGATCGTCATCCGACTTGGTCTCGTGCCGCGCCCGATCTTCCCCTGGCTGCGCGCCGGGCTCTCGCTGTCGGCTGCCGCCGCCGTGGTCACCGTGCTCGACGAGGTGCCCGTCGAGCTCGCCGTCGCGGCGGGGCTCGCGGCGTATGCCGCGGTGCTCATCGCCACGGGGGCGACGGGCGGCTTCGAGCGGGCGGTGCTCGCGCGCGTCAGGAGAGACGGACGAGAGAGGCCCTCGCGGACGGTCTCGCATGACGGGTCCCGGAGAAGCGGGCGACGACCCTGAAGCTGTCGCCGCGGCCGCCGCCGACGCGCAGGCGCGAGCGGAATCGTCCGTCGGAGCGCAGGCGCACGATCCGCTTGGCGCGCGCCGTGGGCGAGCCCCGGTGACGTACGGAGACCACGAGCCTCCCGCCGAGGGCCCCGCGGACGCGACCCCGCACCACCAGCGCACGGCCCGGCCGCGGCGTGACGTGGAGCGACGTGGCCGTCGTACGCGACGCCACGCTCGCGAGGCTGCGCCCGCTGACGCGCCTGACGGCCACCGTCGACGTACTCGTCTGGCCGGCCGCGTCGACGGCTCGAACGCCGGCGACGTCGGCCCCCTGCGCGATACGCCGCGGTACCTTCCAGCTCCTCTCGTACGGCGCCTTGCTGTCGGTTGCCACGACCGCGCCGTCGAGCAGGAACTCGACACGCGCGATGCCGCGATCGTCGCCGACCTGGGCGCGGTACGCGAGCGAGCTGTCGAACGTCGCGCCCTCGACCGGGGCGGTGAGGGTGACCGTCGGCGGCGCGGCCGGCGGCTGCGTGGACGGCGTCGGCGTCGGCTGCGGGGAGGGGGTCGGCGTCGGCTGCGGGAGGGGGTCGGCGTCGGCTGCGGGGAGGGGGTCGGTTCGGGCGCCGGCGCGGGACCCGCCGCAAGCGCGTAGCCGCGCATCGCCGACAGCGCGGGCTTTGCGCTGTAGCTCGTGCGCACGAGACCGGTGTTGGCCTCCCACAACGCCGCGTCGTCGGCCAGGGCCGGGTTGTTCCGGAACGAGTACCAGAGCCCCACGGGGACCCAGGGATAGGACTCGAGCTTCTTGTAGGCCTTGCTCAGGTAGTCCGCCTGGACCTGCTCCGTGACGCCATAGTCGCCCGTGGTGCTCGACCAGCCGAACTCCGTGACCCAGAGCGGCTTGCCGCCGTCGCCGGCGGCGACCATCGAGGCGTGCATCTCCTCCAAGCCGCAGAAGGCATCCTTGGCCTTGCGGCTCGTGCCGGCCTGGTTCCAGCACCAGGTCGGGTCGACAGCGCCCGTGTACGGGGTGGACGCTCGCCGCGTCGAACTGCCCGCGGGCCCCGGCCGCGTACACCCGCTCGAGCCAGCCGTAGTCGTTGCCGGCGATCCCGCCGAGCAGCACGGTCGCCGCGGCGTCTTCACGGCGGATGGCGGTCGAGCCTGCCTTGAGCATCTCCACGTACTCCGCCGCGTTGGGTCCCGAAGGCCAAAAATGCGCGTGGTTGGGCTCGTTCCACACCTCGAAGTGGTGCACCCCGCGGGCGCTGTAGCGGCGCACGACGGCGGCGACGGCGTCGCCGTAATCGGAGAAGCGCGTCGGCCGCCAGAGTCGGTTCCAGCTGCGCTTGCCGTCCACGGAGGTCTTGCTCGGATCGCCCGATGCCCAGTACGGCACGCCGTCGGCGATCGGCATCAGCACGTGGATGCCGTTGGCGCGCGCCGCCTCGACCGCGTAGTCGACCTGACCGAGGTAACCCTCGTCGAGGATGCCCTTGCCGTTGGGCTCGACTGCCGCCCACGCGACGTTGAGCCGCACCCAGCGCACGCCCGCCTCACGCAGCAGCGGCATCGTGCGATCGGTGACGCCGCTGCCGCCGCCCCACGTGAGGTCGGACACCACGCCGACCTGCGCTGCCTGGGCGGGCGCCGCCATGCCGAGGACGGCGACGGCGATCGGCAGGCACGCGACACGCGCGGCTCGCTCGATTCGGTGCCGCAGGAACGGCATGGGGGTACCTCCAAGTGTTGACGCGCCCCCACGCGGGTGCTCCTTCGGCGGTCCGGCTGACTCCGTTGCGAGAGTCCCGTGACTTTGCGTCCCCACCTCGCGGCGGGTTTGCCTTTATCGGGAGGCGGCTGTTTGCTCGACCGACGCTCTAATCGGCAGCGTTGCTAACGACCTCAAAGGGAATCGAGCAGACTCGTAAGTTCGTCCATTCGCCGACCCCAGGAGTGCTCCTCGGCGCGCGCCCGACGGCGCGCAGCGAGCTCCGCGGAGTCCTCTTGGAGTGCACGATCGAGCCCGGCGAGCAGGCCGTCGAAGTCGCTCGCGAGGTACAGCAGATCGGCATACGGTTCCAGCGCCGGGATCGGCCGCGCCACGGCCGGGCGCCCGACGGCCATGATCTCGAGGTTCTTGATCGGCGTGCTCGCCGTGTACAGCGGCGTGTCCGTGTAGCACATCAGGCATGCATCGAACTCGGCGATCGCACGGCCGACTTCGGCGAACGGGATCGCCGGCTCCACGCTGACGTTCCCGAGGTCGTTGAGCGCGCTGCCGCCGAAGCTCTCCTCGATGGGGCCGACGAGGCGCAGCCGCCAGTGCGGGCGCTCGGTCGCGACGTGCCGGATCAGGTCCAGGTCGAGCTTGTAGTCGAGCGTGCCGACGAACCCGATCTGCGGGTGTTCGGTGCGTCGCGGCGCCGAGGGCGAGTACGCGAACAGGTCGAGGTCGACGCCGTGCGGGAGAATGACCGACATGCGGCCGAGCGCGCGGAAGCGCTCCCCCAGGTGCCCGCTCGGCACCACGATCGCATCAGCGAGTGCGACCAGCCGGCGCTCGGCGCGCCGGAACACGGGCTGCCACGACCCCACCGTCCCCGGCGTCAGGTCATTCGCGTCCACGCATTCGTAGACGATTGCGCGCGGGCGGCGCAGTTCGAGGGCGCGGACGAGCTCCGGCGACGGGTAGCGGGTCCACACGATGCACTCGCGCAGGTCGCCGGTCTCGTCCTCGAGCTGGCGCCGTAGCCAGCGAGCGTTGAGCTCGCGCATCATTCGTGGGCGCCGCGGAGGCGCCACCAGCACGGCGGCGGACCGCAGTGCGCCCTCCGCTGCCGGCTCGGCATCGCCGCCGCCGGCGAGCCGCGAGCGCAGCAGCCGAACGGCCTTGGCGAGCGTCACGATCCTCGGGTCGCGCATGCCGACGCCCGAGGCGTAGACGACGTCGTAGCCGGCCGCCACCGCTGCGCGCGCCTTGCGCTCGCTTTCGAGGTTGTGGTGGCCGAGCGGGAAGCCGCCGTACCACAGGACCGTGGGCCGGCCGCTCACCCGGCGCTCCGCACGGCGACGACATCGATCGTTGCCTGCAGCGGGGTCTCAGCCAGTCCCTCGGCGACCGCTCGTAGCGGCCGGCCGACGGGCGTCCCCGTGAACTCGATCGCCCGCCGCACCAAGGGCCGGTTGACCGAGTCGGGCTGGCGCAGCTTCTCGAGGCGCGGGAAGTGCAGCTCAAATCCGAGCCGGCGCAGTTCAGCGAGCACCTCTCCGCGGCGCCGGTAGCCGATGTGCTCGAAGTAGCCGACGTCGCGGCCCAGCGCGCGCAGGTAGCGGCGCGCGAGCGGTCGCGGCAGCAGCGGCAGCCACGGCACGCGGTAGTGCGGCTCGACAAAGCGCACGGCGTAGCTCGGGCCCTTGACGTACAGCGGCGTCCCGGGCGCCAGCACGCGCCGTGCCTCGCGCAGCACGGCCCGCCAGTCGCCCACGTGCTCGAGCACGTCGTGTAGCAGCGCGCCACCCATCGAGGCGTCGGCGTAAGGGAGCGCCTCGCCCACGCCGGAGGAGAACGCGCCGGGGTCGCCGCCCTGCAGTGCCGAGGCCCGCTTGCGGGCCAGCGCGAGCTCCTCCTCGCCCGGCTCCACGCCGACCGCGAGGCGGCCGCTGAGCGCGGCGAGCAGAACGAAGGTGCCGAGGCCCGAGCCGATGTCCAGCCAAGGCAGCTCCGGCCGGGCGTCGTGGTCGCGCAGCGCCCGGAAAGCCTCGCGGGAGCGCTCACCGAGCACGACCCAATCGTAATACCAGTCCAGACCCCGCCGGGGGTCCGCCGGCAGGACACGGCCGAGTTGGGACTCGAGGAACGTCCGAATCTCGGCATCCAGCGCCGGCGCTGGGCGAAGGCGCTCGCGCAAGTCGGCGAGATCGTCCACGCTCACCAGGACCTCCTCAGGCCGTTGACAGTGCCGGCGGCGAGGCCCCGCAGCTTCGCCGCGCCGATACGCATGCGCAGCGGCGAGCGGCGTCGCAGCGCACTCGCTGTCATCCGCAAGGCATCGATCGCGCCCAGTGCCCACAGCCACGCCCCTCCGCGCAAGTCACCGCTCCGCAAGTGCTTCGTGGCGAAGCCGGTCCAGCCGGCCATGTAGCCCTCGAACAGGTCGGGCAGCTGCTCGTGGCTTCGCCACTGGTCGTGCACGAGGCGGAGCGCCGGCGAGATCAGCGCCCGCTGGCCGCTGCGCAGGAAGCGGTAGTTGAAGTCCATGTCCTCTCCCGCAGGAAAAGGACGGGTGCCTGCGCCCAGGCGCTCATCCCAGCCCCCGAGAGCGCGCGCGACGTCGCCGCGCACGGCCATGAACGCGCCGAACCCGATGTCCCAGGGGCGCGTCCAGCGACCTTCGAAGGTCCGCTCGGCGGTCGGATGCGACACCGTGACGGGCACGTGCTCGCCGGCCGGGCGCCCCCCGTCTTCCACGTGGCCCGTGACGCTGGCTACGTCGGTCCGCTCGGCGACGATCGCCGCGAGCCGCTCCGCCCACTCGGGCTCGGGTCGGCAGTCGTCGTCGACATAGGCGATCCAGCGCGACTCGACTTGGCCGAGCGCGACGTTGCGGGCGCGCGAGAGCCCACGGCCGCTGTCCCGGTGCACGCAGAGCCACGCACGCTCGGCGGCCGCGTGCTCGAGCCGGGCGTCGGGCGTGTCGCTCTGGTCGACGACCAGGACTTGGATGGGCACCGTCTGTGCGTCGAGGGCGCCGAGCGTCGGCAGCAGCAGGTCCCCCCGGTTGCGAGTGGCGATCACGGCGGTCAGTAGGGCAGGATCGATCATGGCTGCGGCGCGAACCCGCGCCGCGCGTCGCGGTGCTTGGCCTGCATGTAGTAGTAGTCGAGCAGGCCGCGGGCTGCCTGCTTGCTGAAGGGATTGCGGCGGGTGAAGTGCCCGTAGGCGTGCACGACCTCCGCTTCCGGGACGTAGTGCACCTCCCACCCGGCCTTCCACACGCGGACGCACCAGTCGACGTCCTCGCCGCCATGGGAGAAGATCCGCTCGTCGTAACGGCCGAGCACCGGGAGCAGCTCCGCGCGGTAGCACTGGCAGGCGCCGAGCACCCAGTCGACCGGGCGCGGGTGGGCGTGGTCGTAGCCCCGCATCAGGTGACGGTTGAACGCACGCCTGTGCTGAAGGATCGCCCCGAGCGGTGGCCGCCCCATGAACGGCAGCAGCGGCGACGGGAACGTCCGGCACGACAGCTGCAGCGATCCGTCGAGCTCGAGCAGCTTCGCGCCGACGAGCCCGACCCGGGGGTGCTCCTCGAGGTAGCGCGTGAGCGCGAGCGCCGAGCCCGGCCGTAGCTGGGTGTCGGCATCGAGCATAAGTACGTGGCGGCCGCGCACACGCTCGACGACCTGATTGCGGCCGGGAGTGAGGCCGAGGTTGCGGGCGTTCCGGATCGCCTCGACCTGCGGATGGTCGTCGACCACCGCGGCCGTGTCGTCGGTGGATCCGTTGTCCACGACGACGATCTGGGCGCGCACCCCCTCGAGTCCGGCCGGCATCGCCGCGAGACAGCGCCGCAGGTCGTCGGCGGCGTTCCAGCTGACGATGCCGATCGTCAGGTCCGGGGCCTCGCCGCTCATGATGCATCCTCCCGATCGCCGGGCACGCTGAGAGAGCCGGCGGCGAGCAGCCCGAGCAATGCCCAGAAGTAGATGCCAGTGCCCTCGAGCAGGGTGACGTCGAACTGGTTGTGGACGAGGAACGCGACCAGGCTGGCCAGCGACGCGCCCCCGATCGCCGCCGCCACGGGCCCTGCCCGGCGCCGCAGGCGAACAGCGAGCACGGCCGCAGTACCGAGCACCGACAGCAGCGCCAGCAGGCCGATCATCCCTTCGGTCGCCAGCACTTGCACGAACAGGTTGTGGGCGTGCGGCGGCGGCTTCGACACCGTGCCGGGAAGGAACCCGCGTCCGGGCACGCGGGCCTCTGCGTAGGCATTCGGGAAGCCGCCGAGGCCGGCGCCCAGGATCGGGTGCTCGCTCCAGATCGTCAGCCCGGTTTTCCAGAACTCGACGCGGGTGGCGATCTCCGACCCCGACTCGGTGAGCGTCGCGAAGCGTTCCCTCACGAGCTGTGGCGTGGTGAGCGTGAGCAACAGCGCAAGCAGCGGCGCGACGACGAGCAGCTTGCGGCCGCGCAGGAACACGAAGGGGATCGTGATCGTCGCCACGAGCGCGCCGCGCGAGAATGATCCGTAGATCCCGAAGACCGCCAAGACGATCGCGACGGCGAAGAACGGACGCAGTCGGCGGTTCAGCAGCAGCCCGCCGAGTGCGAACGGCAGCAGGATCACGAGAAAGCCGCCGAGTTCGTTCGGGTGACCGAAACCTGCCGCGACCCGACCGATCAACGCACCGTCGGGTGTGAAGAACGCTTCGCCCGAGGTCGCGCCCCGCAGTCGCTCCCAGGCGGCCAGGCCGCCGACGAGCATCAGGCAGGCGGCGATGCCGCCCAAGCACCACTCGAACTGGCGCTGGGTGCGGATCAGCAGGGTGATCGCGATGAAATACATGATCCCGGTCGCCATCGAGCGGAGCTCGGGGAACCCGTCAGGGTCGAGCCCGCTCAATGCGAGGGATGTGAAGCCGACGAGCAGGTTCAGACCGACGGCGAGCGCCAGGGGCGGAATTCGGCGCTCGGTCGTTGCAGCCGCGGGAACGGTGAACCGCCATGCGGCGATCCCAGCGAGGAACGCGCCCCATGCCGTCGTCAGCAGCCACGGTGGGTGACCCGTCAGGCCGAGGTTCGAGAGCGGGACGAGCAGGAAGGCCGCCGCGACGCCGACGGCGGGCTCGCGCACCGTCCAGTAGGCGAGACCGGCGAGCGCGAGCGCACCGAGCGGCGCGAGCGGGTCCACCAGCCAGGCGCCCAGCACGAACGTCGCTCCCAGCATGGCCGCACCGACGCTGACGGCGAGTATCGACGCCGCGTCACGAGCGCCGACCATCCGAGGTGTCGCGCGATTCACGACTGCGTGCCGCGAGCGCGCATGCGCGCGATGAGCGGTTCGCCGTCAGGCGGCGCGTTCTCGACCCCGGCGTCTCGCTCGGCCCTGGACGGGGTCCCACTCTTCGTCCCGTAGTGGTAGTAGCCGTCGACGGTGCCGGCGTCGCGGTTGACCACGATGCCGAGGACGGTGGCGCGTGCCCGGCGCAACTGCTCCACCGTCTGCCGAAGCGGTGCGCGGCGGGTTCGGGACGCGTCGGCGACCAGCACGACGACCTCGGCGCTCGCCGCCACGAAGGAGGCGTCGGCGCCCGCGCTGAAGGGCGGCGTGTCGAAGATGACGAGGTCGTATTCCTCGCATGCGCGCTCCTGGAAGTTCGCCAGCCGTTCCGAGCCGAGCAGCGCGGCTGGGTTGGGCGGCATCGCTCCGGCGATCAGCACGTCGGGTCCGCCCTGGGGTGGATCCACGACCTGGTCGTGGATCGGTCGACGGTCGTCGATCAGTGCGCTGGCGAACCCGTGCCGCTGCGCGGTCTCGCTCATGCCGAGCTTTCTCAGCAGGCTCGGGCGCCGCAGGTCGGCCTCGACGACGAGCGCCTCGATGCCGAGCTCGGCGGCCGCTTGGCCGAGCTGCAGCGAGGTCGTCGACTTGCCCTCCTGTTCGCGCGCCGACACTACGGCGACGGATCGCGGGCGCCGGCCAAGGTTGGCGAACGTGAGATTGGCGAGCAGGACTCGCGAGGCCTCGGCAAGGGCGGCGGCACCGGCTTCGCCCTGCGTACCGCGCGGCAGGCGGCCGATGATCGGCAGGTCGAAGAGCTCCAAGACGTCGCCGTCGAGGTGGAGCCGCTGGTCGAGGCGGTCACGCAGTGTCGCGGCAAGGAGGCCGGCGAGCAGGGCGAGCACGACACCGACAGCGAGGTTCAGGAGCGGGCGCGGCCTCGCGGGGCTGGCGGGCCGCGACGCCGCCTCCGCGAGCGAGACGGTGCCGGTGGTGTTCCCAGAGCGTTCGAGCTCGCGAACCCGGTCGGCGAACACCGATGCGTATGCGTTGGCGAGCTCTTGGGCGCCGCGGGCCGTGCGGGCCTCGGCTTCGAGCACGAGCAGCTGGCTCTGCGGAACGGCCGTGACCGAGACTGATTCGCTCGACTGCTTGGCGCCGGTCCGGCGCTCGACCTCGTCGGCGATCCCGGGCGTCTCGATCAGCTCGGAGTAGGTCTTCGTGAGGATCTGCGTCAGCTGCGTCGCCTCGAAGTCGCTGCCCACGGCCCCAGACGGGGTGACGAGCAGGTACGCGTCGCTGGAGTAGACCTTCGGGAGCAGGGCAGTGGTTCCCGCGACCGCGAGCAGACACAGGAGCGCGGCGATCAGGAAGGTGAGCTTCCGGCGCCAGATGACGGGCAGTATCCGAGCCGAGCCGGTCATCGCGCGAGCCCCATGCTAGATGGCTCATCGGCAGCCGGGCCTGCGGAGTCGAGTCCGGCGCCTCGCAGGGTCTCCGTGTCCATGGCCCGTCCTTCGGCGACCAGGTTGCGCCGCTGCGTGCGCCACGTCCACTGGAAGTGGGCGAAGCCGCGCAGATGCCGGAGGGCCATGCGCGAGATGGGCGAAGCCGCGGAGCTGCGGCGGTAGTCGTGGACGACCGTCGCCTCCGGGGCGTAGAGGACCGTGAATCCGGCACGGCGGATCTTGAAGCACCAGTCCGCGTCGTCGGGACCGAACCACATCCGGCGGTCGATCTCGCCCGCGGCGGCCTGCGCACGGGCACTGAACATCTGGCACGCGCCGAGCACGTACTCGACCCGGCGGCGCGGCAGCGGCGCCTCGTCGGCCATCAGGTGCCGGCGCACGATCGGCGCGTCATCGAAGAAGCGCTCGAGCGGCGGGCGGCGGAGCACCGGCAACATGACTGGAGGGTACCGGCGCGCAGAATGCTGCAACGTGCCGTCCGGGTAGACGAGCCGCGGGCCGACGAGCCCGATTCCGGAGTCGGCGTCGAGGATCGAGCACATGGTCTGCAACGCGCCGTCGGTGACCGTGGCGTCCGTGTCGATGAACATGCGGTTGCGACCGCGCGCCCGGCGCAGCCCGTGGTTGCGGGCGGGGAGGCCCTCGTTCTCGGACAACCGGACGACCTCGGCGCCGGGGTAGGCCTCGACCGCGGCTTCGGCGCTCCCGTCCGTGCTTCCGTTGTCGACGTAGACGACCTGCAGGCTCAGGTCACCGGCGTGGCGCCCGAGCGACGCGAGGCAGGCGACCAGTTCGTCCTTGACCTGGTGGCCGATGATGATGACGGTCAGGTCCGGTGCCGCACCGGGCTCAAGGCTCAAGAGGCTCCTTGCCGGCGCAGGACCGCCGGGACCGTCAGGAGCAGGATCTTGATGTCGAGCCACGGGGTCCAGTTCTCGATGTAGAAGTTGTCCCATTCGATCCGGTCGGGCAGGGACGTATCGCCGCGCAGCCCGTGGATCTGCGCCCACCCGGTGAGGCCCGACTTGACCCGGTGACGGTCGGGGTAGCGGTAGATCGCGTTCTCGAACTGCTCGACATAGTGAGGCATCTCCGGGCGCGGGCCGACCAGCGACATGTCGCCGCGGAGCACGTTCCACAACTGCGGCAGCTCGTCCATCGAGAGCGCGCGCAGGACGCGGCCGAGGGGCGTGCGGCGGTCGGCCGTGGGGCGGAGCGCCTCGGTGGCGTCGATCCCCGTGCCCTCCAGCACGATGCGCGCCCATTCACGGTTGGCGTCCCCATCCCGCTCGGGCGCCCCGCGCATGGTGCGGAACTTCAAGATGTCGAAGTGGCGCCCGTCGCGCCCGACGCGGCGCTGCCGGAAAAGCACCGGGCGTCCGCTGGTGATCAGTACCGCCGCGCTGATGAGCAGCAGCAGCGGCGCCAGGAGGACCAGGAACGCGGCGGCCACCGCACGGTCGACCGCGTACTTGATCACGAACGGAGTGCCGAGCGGATCCGAGGTGCCCAGGGAGACGAGCGGGAGCGCTCCGACGTGCTGCACCTCGATGCGGCGTCCCTCGACCTCGAACAGCCGCGGCACGACCGAGACGTCGACGCCGAGCGCCCAGCAGCGGCGCACGAGGTCGAGCATCACGGCATGGGGGGCGGTCGAGAAGGCGATCAGCACGCTGTCGACGCCGTGGTGCGCGATGACCTCCTCGAGGTCCCAGCTCGCTCCGAGGACCGGGAGGACCGTGTCGCGGGCGCGGTCGGGGTCGTCGAGAGGTTCCTTGTCGAGGAACCCGACGGGCTGCAGGCCGAGCGCCGGATTCGCCATCAGGCGCTTGGCCGCGAGCTGCCCGATGCGCCCGGCGCCGACGATCAGGGTCCGCGACGGCGGCTCGCGCAGGGCGCTGAAGGAGCGTGCGGCGTGCAGCGTCCCGCGCGACGCGATGACCATGCCGGTCACCACGAGCCAGACGAGCAGGGTGTCCGCGGCCGTGGGAGCGTCACCCAGGAGCAGCGCCACGGCGCTGCCGATCAGCGCCCCGACGGCCGGTACCTGCAAGACGCCGAGGCCCGGACGGCCGCGTGAGCGGCGCCGCGAGGGGGTGTAGCGGCCGAGGAAGGCGAAGCTGCCGAGGACCACGAGGGCCATCGCGACCAAGCCGGCGCGCGAGATCGCGCGCTCCGGGTTCAAGAGGGCGAGCGCGGCGCAGCTCACCGCGGCGAAGTCGACCAGGAAGGTCGCGATGGCACGCCGGCGCGCCAGCTCCGACTGATCGACGAAGGCGCGCGGGGCGGGCGGGAGTGTGGCCGCGTGGAGCCGTTCGAGATCGTCCGTGAAGGTAGGCTGGCTCATGATCGTCCGTGTCGTGGTCGGCCTGGGTCTTGGGTCAGGGACGGCCCGTCTCGCGAACCGACGACCGACGCCGCTCGCGAAGCCCTGCCCGTCATTGTCGTGCCTCGACGGCTTCGTCTCCATCAAACGAGCGTCGAGTTTCGTCGAATTCACTTCCCTGCCCTTCCGATCCAGGCGCTCCCGCGCGCCGTCCGTCATCTCTGTCGACTCGACATACCCGGGGAAGGTTGGGAAGTTGCGTCGCGCCTTCGACTGGAAAATCGCAACTGGGCGCGCGGACGCGCATCCGGCCCCCGGCGAACCCGGGCCAGAACGACGCAAGGCGGGCCGGAGCCCGCCTCGCACGTGGGAATCTGAGCGGTCGCGGTTACGCGGCGTCGTCGCCGGAGCGGCGACGCAGCACGAGCCCGGTGGTCAGCAGGGCGACACCGCCCAGCAGGATCGGGATCGCGGCGAAGCCGGTGAACGGCAGCTGCTCCTCACCGCCGGTGCCCTGGGCGCCGGCCTCGACCTGGCGCGCGGGCTGCGTGCCGTTGTCCTCGGAGCCGCCGGAGGGGGCGCCGCCGCCGGAGTCCTCCTCGCCGAGGGTCCCCTGGTCGCCCTGATCCTCCTCGCCTTGCACGCCGCCGTACTGGCCCTGCGCGGCGTTGTCCTGCTGGCTCGCGAAGCCGCTCACCGCGAGGGCGCCGCCGCCCGTGCTGAGCAGCCCGCCGAATACGAGCATGGCGATGATCGCCAGCCTTGAACGCATGAGTTCGGTCCTCCTTGACCTCCGTGCGCGTGGCGCGACGCGGTCACGTACCCGCTGGCGGATCAACCCGAGCTCGAGCTCCGAAGCGGTGGGCCGCTCGGCCTCGAGTCGGGAGATCACGGGGCCGAGCTCCGCGTCTTGGAGGTGGTCGTCGTGATGGGACATCTGCTTGCTATACGAACGGCGCCGCCGATTCCTGACCGAAGATTGTGAGGAAGATGCGCGACGCGGACTTCGATCGGCTCTACCGGCGCGAGGCGCAGGGCCTCTACGGCTTCCTCGCCTACCGCACCGGCGACCGCGCGCTCGCCGAGGACCTGCTGGCCGACACGTTCGAGCGCGCCCTGCGCGCGCGCCGCGGGTTCGACCGGCGCCGCGGCACGGAGCGCAACTGGCTCTACGCGATCGCGCTGAACCTCCTGCGCGACCACTCGCGCCGCGCCGCGACCGAGGGGCGCGCGGTCGACCGCGTGCGCTCGGGGGCGCCGGTCAGCGCGGATTCTGGGGCGGACGAGGTCGAGCGCCGCGACGAGCTCGCACGCGCCATGAACACGCTCGCCGAGGAGGAGCGGGAGGCGATCGCCCTGCGCTTCGGCGCCGAGCTGACCGTGCCCGAGATGGCCGCCCTGCTCGGGCTGCCGCTGAGCACGGTCGAAGGGCGCGTCTACCGCGCCTTGCGCAAGCTGCGCGAGCGGCTCTGAGGCCCGCGCGGCGCGCGGTAGGATGGGCCGTGGACCGTGCTAGGCGGGGATGTAGCGGAGCCCTGTACCCGCAATCCGCTCTAGCGGGGCTGAACTCCCTCCCGAGGGAGGCGGCCTCCGGGGTCAGCGCGCCGACTGCGGCGTCGATGGCCGGGTCCCGCCCGATGTCGGCCCGTGAACCAGGTCAGGTCCGGAAGGAAGCAGCCTTAAGCGGTCACCGGTAGGCGGAGCGGGGTCGCCCGGCCGGAGCTTGCAGCCGGCGAAGCGCCCGGGGACCGTCCTCGACGGAGGGTGCACGGTCCACTCTTTCCTCGTCCGCCCGCCGACTAGACTCAGGGTCCCGTGACGGCCTCCGCCTCGCTGTATCGCCGCCACCGCCCGCGCACCTTCGCCGACGTCGTCGGCCAGGACCACGTGGTGCGGACGCTGCGCAACGCCATCGAGCAGGACAAGGTCCATCACGCCTACCTGTTCGTCGGCTCGCGGGGCACCGGCAAGACCTCGATGGCGAAGATCCTCGCCGCGTCGCTGAACTGCGTCCACGGCCCGACGGTGAGCCCGTGCGGCGAGTGCGACTCGTGCCGGGGGATCGCGAGCGCGAGCTCGCTCGACGTGATCGAGATGGACGCGGCGTCCAACAACTCGGTCGACGATGTGCGCGACCTGCGCGAGAAGGTGGCCTACGCGCCCGTCTCGGGCCACCACAAGGTCTACATCCTCGACGAGGCGCACATGCTGACCACGCAGGCGTGGAACGCGTTCCTCAAGACGCTCGAGGAGCCGCCGCCGAACACGATCTTCGTGCTGGCCACGACGGAGGCCAACAAGGTGCTCCCGACGGTGGTCGACCGCTGCCACCGCTTCGACTTCTCGCGCCCGAGCGTGGTGCAGATCTCCTCCGTGCTCAAGCGGGTGGCCGACCGCGAGGCGATCGAGATCCCCGACGAGGCGACCGCGCTGATCGCCCGCTCGGCCACGGGCTCCTTCCGTGACGCGCTCGGCACACTCGAGCAGCTGCTGGCCTACTCGGGCAGGCAGATCGCGCTCGAGGACGTGCTGGCCGTGCTCGGCGCCGCCGACGCCGACCTCGTGTTCGGCGCCGTCGACGCGGTCGCCGCCGGCCGGCAGCGCGAGGCGCTGCTCGCCGCCGCGCGGCTGGCGGAGTCCGGCCGCGACCTCGGCCGCTTCTTCTCCGACCTCGAGGCGCACGCGCGCGGCCTGATGGTCGTGCAGACGCTGGGCGAGGTGCCCGCGGAGCTGCGCGTGACGCCCGAGCAGGACGAGCGGCTGGCCGAGCAGGCGCGCCGCGTCGGGCCCGCCGCGGTCGTGCGGCTGCTGGAGCTGATCGCGGACGCGTTCCGGGCGATGAAGGACGGCGCCGACGCGCGCACCCAGCTCGAGCTGGCGCTATTGAAGGCGGCACAGCCGGCCTACGACCCGACCGTCAAGGCGCTGCTGGCACGGATCGAGCGGCTCGAGAGCTCGCGTCCGACCGCCGCGGCGCCGCCCGCCGATGCGGTCGCGAGCCCGCGCTCGCCGTCCACGCCGGCCACTGCCGCGGCTCGCGCGGCGGCGCCGCAACAGCAGCCCGGCGCCGGCCGCACCGCCGTGGCGGTCACCGCGCAGGTCGAGGGCCAGCCGCCGGTCGCCGCGGCCGCGACGCTGCCGGGCGCCTCGCACGGGGGCCAGGCCGAGGCGAGCGCGCGCGCCGAGCAGGCCGCCGCCGCGGTCTCCGCGGAGCTCGCGACGGAGGCCGATCCGGCCCCGGCCGTTGCCGCGGTCGCGGTCGTCGAGCCCGACGCTCCGGCGCCCGAGGCGACGTTCTCTGCCGCCGTGGAGCTGTCCCCGGACGCGCTCGCCGAGCTGTGGCCGGCGATCATCGAGAGCCTCGGCGAGGACGCGCCGATGCTCGCGGCGGCTTTGCACGACGCGCGGCCGGCCGGCCTCGGCGACGGCGAGCTGACCGTCGCCTGGCCCGAGTCGGCGGGGTTCTCCAAGCGCAAGGCCGACGACCCGGCGAGCAAGGAGACGATCGCCCGCGTGATCCGGGCCGTGACGGGCAGTTCGCTCCGGCTGGCCTTCGAGCTGCGCGACGACGCGGCGCTCGCCACCGGGCCCGCGACGCCCCAGCTGACCGAGGAGGATCTCGTCAACCGCTTCGTCGAGGAGTTCGACGCCGAGGTCCTGCCCCCCGAGGAGGAATCCACCTGATGCCCCAGCCGCCCAACCTCAACAAGATGCTCGAGCAGGCCCAGGCGATGCTCGCCCAGCAGCAGGAGGCGCAGGAGAAGCTCAAGTCCCAGACCGTCGAGGCGACCGCCGGCGGCGGCATGGTCAGGGTCGTGCTGACGGGCGACATGCGGGTGCAGACGCTGGCGATCGACCCCGACGCGGTCGACCCCGAGGACGTCGAGATGCTCCAGGACATGGTCACCGCCGCGCTCAACGAGGCGCTGCGCTCGGCCGAGGAGCTCCAGCAGAAGGCGATGGGCGGCGCGGGCGACACCGGCGGCTTCGACCCGATGAGCGCGCTCGACATGCTCGGCGGCCTCGGCGGTGGCGGTGGCGGTGGCGGCGGGCTGCCCGGAGGCATGCCCGGCGGCGCTCCCAACCGCGCGGCACGCCGGCGCAAGAGGTGAGATGACCGAGGCCACGACCCGCACGGTCATCTGAGTGCTCGCGCCCCCGCTCCAGCGCCTGGTGACCGAGCTGGGCAAGCTGCCCGGCATCGGCAACCGCACGGCGCAGCGGCTGGCGTTCCACGTACTGCGCGCCTCGGCCGAGGACGCCAACGCGCTCGCGGACGCGATCCGCGACGTGAAGGAGAAGATCACGCTGTGCGAGGTCTGCTTCAACCTCGCCGAGGGGCCGCGCTGCACGATCTGCCTCGACGAGCGCCGCGACGGCGGGCTCATCTGCGTCGTGGAGGAGCCCGGCGACGTGATCCCGGTCGAGCGCACGCACGAGTACCGCGGCCGCTACCACGTGCTCGGCGGCGCCCTCTCGCCGATCGACGGCGTCGAGCCCGAGGACCTCAGGATCGCCCAGCTCTACGCCCGGGTCGCCGGGGCCGAGACACCCGTCCGCGAGGTCGTGCTCGCGACCAACCCGACCACCACGGGCGAGGCGACCGCGCTGCACATCGCGGGCGGCCTGCACGACCGCGCGCCGGAGGTGGCCGTGACTCGGCTGGCCTCGGGCCTGCCGGTGGGCGGCGATCTCGAGTACGCCGACGAGGTCACGCTCGGCCGGGCGTTCGCCGGCCGGCGCGCGGTCTAGCCGACCCGCGCGATCGCTCTGGCGAGCGCGCGGTCCGAGCGCCCGATCGCGACGCGCGCCTGCCGGTAGCGCTCGGGCCAGCCGCGCCGCGCCGCGACCGACAGCCGCCGGTAGGAGCGCGCCGTCCGCCGCAGCTCCGTCGCTATCCGGCGCGGCGCGCCCGCGGCGGGCGTGCGCGGCGACAGTGCCGCGAGGGCGCGGCCGTGCGCCCGGCCGAGCCGCGTGGCGAAGCGAGCCTGACCGCGGCGGGTCGCCGCGCCGCGCAGCTGCGCGCGCAGCTCGCGGCGGCGGGCGCCGAGCCGCTCGAGCACCGGGCCGAGCCGGCGCCGGAAGGCGAGCGTGCGGCTGGGCGACAACGGGGCGGCGTTGCGGGTCGTCGCCGTCCCGAGGCCCTGGGCACAGCCCTCGGCGGCCGACCACGCGGCGTCCGGGGCGATGCACGCGACGGCCAGGCTGCCCGCCGTCGTCGGCACGACGGTGACCCGGGCGACGCGCCGGCCGTCGACCGGCCGCGGGCGGTAGGTCCATGCCGGCAGGCCGGCGAGGGTCGTGCGCTGCGGCGCGCCGCGCCGCGAGCCGGCGCAGGGACGCGGGCACCAGCGTCGCGTCGTCGAACGGGGCGAGGACGATCAGCGCGCGAGCGCTGAGGCCCGGCAGCGGCGCGAAGGCGGCGCTGCGGCGGCCCGTCTGCGGCACGCCCTCGACGCGGGATCCCGCGGCCTCCCACGACGCGGGGACGGAGACCGTGACGGCGCCGAGGTCGACGACCCGCGGCGGCGCGGGCGGCGGGACGTACTCCGGCACCGTGGCGGCACGCCCCACCCATCCCGCGACGCCGGCGACGGCGACGAGCGCGGCGGCGAGGGCGACGAACGGGCGCGGCAGCGAAGGCCAGGGCGGCGCCACTCGGTCGGGCAGGTGCCCGGGAGCGCTCATCAGCCGCTCGAGTCGAAGGTCGGGGCGGGCGTGGGGGCCGGCGCGGGCGGAGCGGCCGTCGGCGCCGGCGCCCGACGGCGGGGTCGCGACGGGCACGACGGTGGTCTCCGGGGTCGCCGTGGGCTCCGGCGACGCGGCCGGGGTGGTCGTCGCCGACGGCGTCGCGGCGGGCTGCGGCGCCGGCGCCGGCGGCTGCGCGTCCGCGCCGCGGATGGCGGGCAGCGCAGCGGCGGAGCCGAGCTCGGGGCGAGGCTCGGCGCGTGGGGCCGGCAGATCGCCGCTGAGCTCGTAGACGGCCACCACGTCGCGAGGGCGCTCGGCCGCGGTCGTCGCGGTCGGGCCCGGCGGCCCAGCCGGCGGCGGCCGCGACCGCCATCAGCGACGGCCACGCCCGCGCGCGCGAGCGCCGTCGGAGCCCCGTCGGGACGCGTCAGCCTCTGCGCGACGGTCACACCGCGGGACACCGGACGGGTCTCCTCGAGCCCGGCATCAGGCAGCGGTCCAGGCGGGTCGGCGCCTTGCCGCGGCGGATGACGATGGTCGTGTGCTTGCCGATGCGCCCGCGCTTGGTCACGCTGATGACGATCCGCGTCCCGGCCGGGAACGACCGCTGGAAGCGCGGCACCCGCATCAGCGACGCCGTCCGGGCCCAGCGCCGGACCGGGCACCGGCGGCCGGAGCAGCGCACGGCGATGCGAGCGCCGCGGGGCGCGCGCACCGTCAGCAGCGTGATGCGGGCGCCCGAAGCGGTGAGCCAGCCGCGGATCCGCACGACGGGCGCCGGGTCCATCATCCGCAGCTTCGCCGCCTGCTGGTCGCGGACTTCGACGCGGCGGGCTCGGCGCCGAGATGGCCGTGGTGGTCGTGGGGGTGGTCGTCGTCGTGGCCTGCGCGGTCGCCGTCGGCTCAGGCGACGGCGACGGGTCGGGCGACGGCGACGGCGACGGGTCGGGCGATGGCGACGGGTCGGGCGATGGCGACGGGTCGGGCGATGGCGACGGGTCGGGCGATGGCGACGGGTCGGGGAGGGCGACGGCGTTGGAGTGGGCGTGGGCTCCGCGGTCACTGCCGCGGTGGCCGCGGAGACGGCCGTGTCCTGGCCGTCGTCATTGCGCACGGTGAGCAACACGCGCAGTCGCTTGCCCAGATCCGCCGCGACTACCGTGTACGAGGTGGTGGTGGCGCCGCCGATCGGGTCGCAGCTGTCGAGCGCCCCGCTCTCGCAGCGGAGCCAATGCCAGGAGGCCGTGGTGCCCTTGCCCCCCTTCCACGTCGCCCTGACGGCGGTCAGCGTCTCGCCGACCTCCGCCGTGCCCGAGATCTCGGGCGCATGCATGATCTCCGGCGCGGCGGCGAGCGCGGCGGCAGGCGAGAGCGCGGCCAGCGTCAGCGCGAGCAAGGTGCCGAGTGCGACGCCCAGGCCCCGCCGCCCCGGCTTCGAATGCATTCGGTTCTCCAAGATCGTCTCCCGCTCACGATGATGGATCTGTGAAACGTGCGGCGCAATCCATCAGTCGTCCAAGTCCGGTACCTGACTCAAGCTCTGTACCCGCGGGCTCCCGCCTAGACTCCACGGTCGTGTCCGGCACCGTCGTGATGAAGTTCGGTGGCACCTCCGTCGCCGACGCCGAGCGCCTCAAGCGCGCCGCCCGCCGCATCGTCGCCGCCCGCGAGAACGGGCAGCGGGTCGTCGCGGTCCTGTCCGCGCGCGGCAAGACCACCGACGAGCTGATCCAGATGGCCGAGGAGGTCTCCACGACCCCCGACGCGCGCGAGATGGACATGCTGCTCTCCACGGGCGAGCGGATGTCGTGCGCGCTGTGCGCGATGGCGATCAACGATCTCGGCCACCGGGCGATCTCGCTCACGGGCTCGCAGGCCGGCATCGTCACGGACACCAGCCACACCAAGGCGCGCATCCTCGACGTCCGCGCGGACCGCATCCGCGCCGCGCTCGACGAAGGTCAGATCGTGCTCGTCGCGGGCTTCCAGGGCGTCTCGACCGCCAAGGACGTCACGACGCTCGGGCGCGGCGGCTCGGACACGACCGCCGTCGCGCTCGCCGCGGCGATGGAGGCCGAGGTGTGCGAGATCTACACGGACGTCGCGGGCGTGTTCAGCGCCGATCCGCGGATCGTCCCGGACGCGCGCAAGCTGCCGGTCGTCTCCTTCGAGGAGATGCTCGAGATGTCGGCGTCGGGCGCCGGCGTCCTGCAGCTGCGCTCGGTCGAGTACGCCCGCAACCACGCCGTGCGCATCCACTGCCGCTCCTCGTTCACCGAGGAGCCCGGTACCTTCGTGGTCGGAGAAGAGGAGACGATGGAACGCCCCCTGATCACCGCCGTGACGCACTCCCGCGACGAGGCGCGAGTGACGTTGCTCGGCGTCCCGGACCATCCGGGCATCGCCGGGCGCATCTTCACGGCGCTCGCCGACGCGAACGTCAACGTGGACATGATCATCCAGAACGAGCCCGAGACCGAGGGCTCGGCGGCGGACATGTCGTTCACCGTGCCCCGCTCGGACCTGCGCACCGCCCGCGCGGCGCTCGACCCGGTCGTCGCCGAGGTCGGGATCGCCTCCGTGGCCGAGGACCCGGCGATGGGCAAGGTCTCCGTCGTCGGAGCGGGAATGAAGTCCCACCCCGGCGTCGCCGCCCGCGTCTTCTCCACGCTCGGCGAGGAGGGCATCAACATCGAGATGATCTCCACGTCCCCGATCAAGATCTCCTGCGTCGTCAGCGCGGACGCGGTCGACCGCGCGGTGCGGGCGCTGCACCAGGCCTTCGAGCTCGGGGCCGACCAGGTCGAGGCCGAGCACCCCTTCGGACCCCAGGGAGCGCGCGTATGAGCTATCGCGTCGCAGTGGTCGGCGCCACGGGCGCCGTCGGCACCGTCATGCTCGCCAAGCTGCGCGAGCGCAAGTTCCCTGCGAGCGAGATCGTCCCGTTCGCCTCCCAGCGATCCGCGGGCAAGGAGCTCGGCGGCATGGTGGTCCAGCCGCTCACCGACGAGACGATCCAGGGGTTCGACCTCGCGATCTTCTCGGCGGGCGGCTCGACGTCGGGCGAGTGGGCGCCGCGCTTCGTCGAGGCGGGGGCCGTCGTCGTCGACAACTCCTCCAAGTGGCGCCGCGACCCCGAGGTCCCGCTCGTCGTCTCCGAGGTCAACCCGGAGGCGCTGGACGGCCACAAGGGCCTGATCGCCAACCCGAACTGCTCGACGATGCAGCTGATGGTCGCGCTCAAGCCGATCCACGAGGCCGCGGGGATCGAGCGGCTGATCGTCTCCACCTACCAGTCCGTGTCGGGCACCGGCGTCAAGGCCGTCGCCGAGCTCGAGGAGCAGACCCACGCGGTGCTGCACGGCATGGAGCCCGGCGAGCCGCAGGTCTATCCGCACCCGATCGCGTTCAACGTCCTCGGCGGCGCCGGCAACTTCGCCGACGGCGACGACCACACGGACGAGGAGCGCAAGATGATGTTCGAGACGCGCAAGATCCTCGGTGACGAGTCGATCGCGATCAACGTCACCTGCGCGCGCGTGCCCGTGCGCAACTGCCATTCGGAGTCCGTGACGCTGCAGACGCGCGAGCCGCTGTCGGTCGAGGACGCCCGGGCGCTGCTGGAGGGCATGGACGGCCTGACGATGGTCGACGAGCCCGCGAGCCACGCATACCCGACGGCGCTCGGCTCGGCCGGCCGCGACGACGTCTTCGTCGGCCGCCTGCGCCGGGACCCGTCGCACGAGCGCGGGCTCTGCCTGTGGGTCGTGTCGGACAACCTGCTCAAGGGCGCGGCCACCAACGCCGTCCAGATCGCCGAGGTGCTGCACGAGCGCGGGCTGATCCGCTCGGCCGCGGCGGTGCGGTAGGAACCTGCCCGATCCGCGAATAGTTTGCGCGCGAGCGGGTATCCAGTCGCCCAGGCTTCATCCGGGGTACGAGCGAGGAGAGGGCGTGGCAGGCGCCCTCTCTCCTTTAAAGCTCGCGCCGCGCGAGGCGCGTGACCGACTCGGCGGCGCGCTGGCCGGGCCCGCGGCGCTCCCAGCGGCCCGGCTCGATCTTCGTCGCGTCGCCGAGGTCGCGCTCGAACTGCTCCGTGAGCTCGCCGGCGAACGCCTCCGAGCGCACGCACAGCGTCGCCTCGTCATGGAGCTGGAACGAGCGGTTGTCGAAGTTGACCGAGCCGACGGAGGACCACACGCCGTCGACGACCATCGTCTTGGCGTGCAGCATCGTCGGCGCGTACTCGTGCATCTCGACGCCGCAGTCGAGCAGCTGCTGGTACGCGGCGCGGCCCGCGACCCGCACGAGCCCCTTGTCGATGTGCGGGCCCGGCACGAGCACGCGCACGCGGACGCCGCGCGAGGCCGCCTCGCAGAGCGCCTCCGTGAACGCCGGCCGCGGCACGAAGTAGGCCGCGGTGAGATCCAGCGAGCGGCGGGCGGCGGCGATCGCCAGGTAGTAGAGCGCCTCGGCGTTGCTGTCGCCGACCCCGGCGCTCGAGCGCACGACCATCATCGGCCCGCCCTCGGGCTTCTCGGGCAGGTCGGGCAGGTAGCCCTCGCCGACGAGCACCTCGCCCGTGGCCTCGAGCCAGTTGTCGGCGAACGCGCCGAGCAGCCCGCGCACCACCGGCCCGCGGACGCGGACGTGGGTGTCGCGCCAGTGGTCGGGGTCCTGGGCGTCGCCCGTCCACTCCTCCGCGATCCCGACGCCGCCGGTCATGCCGACGCAGCCGTCGGCGATCAGCAGCTTGCGGTGGGTGCGGTTCTCCAGCCGCTTGACGGCGTAGGGCTTGGGCGGCCGGAAGCGCACGACGCGCACGCCGGCGTCGAGCATCCGCCGGAACACCTCGCGCTCGAGCAGGATCCCGCCCATCGCGTCGATGATCACGTTGCACTCGACGCCCGCCCGGGCGCGCTCGATCAGCGCGTCGGCGATGTCATGGGCGATGTCGCCGCGCCACCACGCGTACGTCGTCAGGCAGATCGTGTGCTCGGCGTCGCGGATCGTCTCCAGCATGCAGGGGAAGATCCGGTCGCCGTTGATCAGCAGCTCGACCTCGCTGCCCCAGGAGATCGGCGCGGAGGTGAGCGCCTCCGCGGCGCGCATGAAGCCGTCGCCGGCGGGGTCGAGCTCGTCGGCCCCGTGCAGCCGGTAGCCGCGCCCGCCCTCACGGCGGTGGCGCAGCGAGTCGGCCGCGTACCACGCCAGGCCGGCGGCTCCGACGCCGGCCGGCCAGGCGTAACGCGCGACGCGCTGCTCCGGCGCTACCAGCCGCCGGAGCCTGGGCGTGAGGCCGCGACGCTGCCGTCGCCGGCCCCGACGCCCGCGACCACCGAGGTCGACCAATCGATCACCGACGTGGGTTTGACGACGTGCTTGTTGAGGCCGAGCTCCTTCGGGTCCAGGCCGAGGGCCAGGCCGACGAGCTGCGGGAGGTGCAGGACCGGCATGTTGAGCGGGCGGCCGACGACCTGCTCGGCCAGCGGCTGCTGGAGGTCCAGGTTGAGATGGCACAGCGGGCACGGCGTGACGAGGCAGTCCGCGTCGGCGTCGGCGGCGTCGCCGAGGTGCGTGCCGGCCTGGCGCAGCGAGTTCTCCTTGTGCATCGTGATGATCGGGAACCCGCAGCACTTGTACGCGCCCGCGTAGTCCACGACCGTGCCGCCCAGCGCCTCGATCAGCATCTGCAGGTAGCGGTCGCGCGGGTGCTCCTCGTCGATGCCGATGCGGTCGGTGGGGCGCACGATGTAGCAGCCGTAGAACGGGCCGACCCGCAGGTCGGTCAGCGGCCGCTGCACCTTGGCCTTGATCGCGTCGAGCCCGATCTCCTCGACCATCAGCCAGAGGAAGTGCTTGTTGGAGATGCCCTTCTCGTAGGTCAGGCCCTCCGCGCTCAGCGTCTCGTTGACGTGCGCCCGGTACTCCGAGTTCGCGTCGAGGCGCTCCTGGCACTCGCTCTGCGCGCCCTGGCAGGTCGAGCAGATGTTCATCATCAGGTCCGCGCCGGCGGCGATCTCCTGCTGGGCGAGCGCGAACGTGCGGGCGTTGAGCGTGTCGGCCAGCTCCTGGTTGTGCTCGGCGATCACGCCGGCGCCCGTGCAGCAGGCGCGGTCCAGCTGGACGAGCTCGATGTCCAGCAGCGGGGCGACCTTGGCCATCGAGCCGTGCAGCTCGGGCGTGAAGCCGCGGCTCACGCAGCCGGGCCAGTAGGCGACCTTCACTTGTTCGGGCTCCTCTCTTCGGACAGGTGGCTCCCGCCCGCGCTCGCGTGCTGCTGGCCGCCGGCGTCCTCTTCGGTCTCGTCGTCCTCGTAGCCCACGACGTAGAGGTTGAGCTCGTAGCGCTCGTCCTTGTCGTGCACGTGCTCGAAGATGCGCCTGATCTCCTTGTACTCGCCCTTGTGCGGGTGGGTGAGCGCCTTCTTCGGAGTGACCTTGCCGCGCTGGAGCGCCTTCAGGATCACGGGCAGCGAGCTCAGCAGCTCGGGTACCGCGCGCGGGTGGAACTTGCCGCCGTAGGAGTCGGGCAGCAGGTCCGCCTCTTGCAGGAGGCCGTTCTTCTCGATGTTCTTGACGAACGCATTCTCGTGCCGGTGCCCGTTGTTGCGGTCGTCGATCCCGAAGTCCGAGCCCGCGATCCGGCGCAGGCGCATGATCTGGCTCATCGGGGCGACGCCCTTGGGGCAGGCCTCGATGCAGTTGAAGCAGTGGGTGCAGTCGTAGATGCCGTGCGGGTCCTCGGAGAGGTCCTTCAGGCGCTGCTCGTGCTGGCCGTCGCGCGGGTCGCCGACGAAGCGGTAGGCCTTCGCGAGCGCCGCGGGGCCGATGAACAGCGGGTCGACCTCCATCGACAGGCAGTCCGAGACGCAGGCGCCGCACTGGATGCAGGCCATCGTCTGCGTGACGTCGATCATCGACTCCATCGGCACGACGTACTCGCGCTCGGGCGGGTCGCCCTCGGGCAGCAGCCACGGCGTGACGCGCTGGATCTTCTTCCAGTGCACCGCGTCCATGTCGACGATCAGGTCCTTGATCACGGGCATGTTGCCCATCGGCTCGACCTGGATGACCGCCGGCTTCTCCTGGCCCTCGTCCTCGTCGCTCCAGCCGAGGCCGAAGCCCGTGCGGGCGGCCTCGTCGAGGTGGGTGTGGCAGGCCAGCGCCGGCTTGCCGTTGATGCGCACGCCGCAGGAGCCGCAGATCGCGGCGCGGCACGAGCAGCGGATGCCGATCGAGCCGTCCTGGCGATCCTTGGCCTGGAGGATCCCGTCGAGGACGGAGCGCTTCCCGTCCAGGTCGATCGTGAACTCCTCCCAGTACGCCGCGGTGCCCGTCTCGGGGGAGTAGCGCCGCAGCTTCAGGGTGTATTCCGGCATCAGTACTTGCGCTCCTGGGGCTCCCACTGGGTCATCGTGACCGGGGAGTAGCTGATCTTCGGCGCGTCACCGCCGTTGACGGACAGGTTGATGTGCTTGAGCCACTCGTCGTCGTTGCGCTCGGGGAAGTCGAGGCGGAACTGCGCGCCGCGCGACTCCTTGCGCTCGAGCGCGCCGGTCACGATGCACTCCGCGCAGTCGAGCATGTACCCCAGCTCGATCGCGCCGAGCACGTCCTGGTTGAAGACCGTGCCGCGGTCGTCGATGTACGCGCTCTCGGCCTCGTCCTTGAGGCGCTGGATGATCTCGAGCGCCTCGGTCAGGCCCGCCTGGTCGCGGAACACCGCGCACTTCTCGTTCATCATCGTCCCGAGCTCGTCCTTGATCTCGGAGATCCGGCGGCCTCCGCCGTGCTCGCGCCGGAGGAGCCCCTGGATCATCTTCTCCTCGGCGGCGAGTTGCTTCGTCGAGGGCGACGGCGGCGTCATCGAGGCGGCCCGCTGCGCGGCGTGGGCGCCGGCGCGGCGGCCGAAGATCAGCGTGTCCAGCAGCGAGTTGGCCCCGAGCCGGTTGCCGCCGTGGACCGAGACGCAGGCGACCTCGCCGGCGGCGTAGAGGCCCGGGATCGACGTCTCGCCGTTCACGTCGGTCTTGACGCCGCCCATGATGTAGTGGCAGCCGGGCTTGATGTGGATCGGCTCGCGCGTGATGTCCACGCCCGCGAAGTCGCGCCCGATGTTGACGATCTCGCGCAGCGCCTCGAGCGTGCGCTTGCGCGGGACCTTGGTGATGTCCAGCGCGACCGTGCCGTCCGGGAAGCCCCGGCCCTCGTTGATCTCCGTCTGCTCCGAGCGCGAGACGACGTCGCGCGAGGCGAGCTCGAGCTTGTTCGGCGCGTACTTCTCCATGAAGCGCTCGCCGTTGGCGTTGTAGAGGTGGGCGCCCTCGCCGCGCGCGCCCTCGGTGATCAGGATCCCGTTCCCGGCCAGCGTGGTCGGGTGGTACTGGATCATCTCCATGTCCATCAGCGGGGCGCCGATGCGGTAGGCCTGCGCGATCCCGTCGCCCGTGCAGATCAGGGCGTTGGTGGTCGGCTTGAAGCACTGGCCGGCGCCGCCGGAGGCGAGGATCGTCGACTTGGCGCCGAACAGCTCCATCGCTCCGTCGCGGATGTTGCGGGCGATCGCGCCGCAGCAGTTGCCCTCGTCGTCCTGCACGAGCGCGGTGACGAACCACTCCTCGTAGCGGTCGACCTTCGCGTGGCTCTTCATCAGCTGCTCGTAGAGCACGTGCAGCAGCGCCTGGCCCGTGATGTCGGCCACGTAGTAGGTGCGGGCGGCGGACGCGCCGCCGAAGGCGCGGGTGCCCAGCAGGCCCTGCTCGTTGCGGTGGAACGTGACGCCCTGGTGCTCGAGCCAGAGCACCTCGTCGGGGGCCTCCCGGCACATGATCTCGATCGCGTCCTGGTCGCCCAGGTAGTCCGAGCCCTTCACCGTGTCGAAGGCGTGCGATTCCCAGGAGTCGTCGGGGTTCAGCGCGGCGTTGATGCCGCCGGCGGCCGCGTTGGAGTGCGACCGGACCGGATGGACCTTGCTCATGATCGCGACGGTCGCCCCGGAGCGGGCGGCCGCGAGCGCTGCGCGCTGGCCGGCAAGGCCGGCTCCGATGATCAACACGTCATGGGAGGGCATGGCGCAGCAGTCTATTGGCGCTACGGGGCGGGGCGTCCCGTGGCCCAGGGGTGCGGCACGCCGCCGCTCCCGTCATATTGGGGGACGTACATGACCCAAGGCCCCGCACAGCGCCCCGTCCGGGTGCTCGTCGTCGACGACCACGCCGACGTCCGCTTCCTCGTGCGCGTGATCCTCGAGGACGCGGCCCCGGCCGTCGTCTTCGCCGGCGAGGCCTCCGGCGCCGCGGAGGCCGTCGCCGCCCTGGACGAGCTCGAGCCCGACGTGGTGGTGCTGGACGCCCGGATGCCCCGGGTCGACGGCTTCGAGGCCGCGGGGATGCTGCTCGCCCGCCGGCCCGGCCTGCCGATCCTCCTGTGCTCGGCGATCGTCGACGACGAGATCCGCGCGAGGGCCGAGGCCGCGGGGATCGCGGCCTGCCTGTCCAAGGACCACTTCGAGTCGATCCCGCGCGTGGCGCTGGAGCTCGCGGACTCGGCGTAGGCGCCGGCGCACGTCGACGGCGGCTGGCGCCGTGTGCCGCGTGGCGGCTGCGGGGCGTCTTGAACGGCGGCTGGGTAGGGGAGGGGGAGTGGCCCGCGCCGTGGGTCCCCGGGGCCGCCACTAACAGCGCGGGTCGTCTGACTCCCGCTCAGCGTGCGTGATCGTCCCGGCGTTTCCGGCCGCGAAACGACGGTCGTGAGATGCACGCTCAGCGACCATCTGAGGGATGCCGCTGTTAGTGGCGGCCCGGAGCAGGCCGCGCCGCCGGCCCCTCACCGCCCCACCCAGCCGCCGTTCAGGACGCCACGACCCGCCCCCCGGCTCAAGGCGCCAGCCGGAGACAGGCTCAGCCGGCCCCAGGCGCCAGCCGGGCCTGCAACGCCCGCGACACCTGCTCCAGCGTCACCACGCCCCGCAGCCGCCCGTCCGCGTCGACGGCCATCAGCGCCCCGAGCCGCCGCAGCGGCTCCGAGCCGAGCAGCGCCTCCAGCGGCGCGTCGTCGCGCACCTCGCCGGAGTCGGCGGCGAGCTCGCGGACCGGCATCACGCCGTGGCCGAGGGCGGCCGACTCGACCGCCGCGCGGTGGGCGATGCCCGCGTAGCGCCCGTCGGTCTCGACGACCGCGAACCACGGCCAGCCCTGATAGCGCAGGAAGAAGTCCTCGTAGGCCTGCTGGACCGGCAGGTCCGCCGGCAGCGTGACGGGGTCGGCGTCCATGATGTCGGCGACGGTCACGCCCTCCAGGCGCGAGGTGACCGCCGACTGGAGCACCGCGCTGCGCGCGGACTGCCACAGCAGGTAGCCGAGCACGGCGAGCCAGAGCCCGTCGGTCGCGCTGCCCGTCGAGGCCAGGAAGATCCCGTAGCCCATCAGCAGCACCGCGAAGCCCTGGCCGATGTAGCCCGAGATGCGTGTGGCCTTGCCGCGGTCGCCCGTGAGCTTCCAGATCCCCGCGCGGGCGATCCGGCCCCCGTCGAGCGGGAACGCCGGGACGAGGTTGAACACGAGCAGCACCGCGTTCATCGTCACCAGGAAGGAGACGAGCTGGACCGCGAGCGAGGGCGCCGCGACCGAGTCGAGCCGGGCGGCGTCGAGGAAGTCGTCCTGGCCCGCCAGCGCGATGCCGACCGCCGTGCCCACGATCACGATCCCCAGCGTCACGAGCGGCCCAGCGACCGCGACGAAGAACTCGCGGCCGGGCGTGTCGGTGTCCCGGCTCATCTTCATCACGCCGCCGAAGAAGAAGAGGTCGATGCCCGCCACCTCGATGCCGGAGCGGCGCGCGGCCAGCGCGTGCCCGAGCTCGTGCAGGATGATCGAGCCGAAGAACAGCGCGGCGGCGATCACCGCGGCGATGAAGCCCAGCGTCTGGTCGTCGAGGTCCCTGCCGAACGAATCCGACAGCCAGAACAGGAACAGGAAGAGGATCAGGAACCAGGAGGCGTTGACGCCGATCCTGATCCCGAGGATCCGTCCCAGCTGGAATGAGCGTCCGCCGAGCACTAGTGCTCCCTCCCGCGAGCCACCGCGTCCTCGCGACGGCCGCCGATCGCCGCCTGGCGGCGTCCTCGACCCTCGAGATCCCAGGAGGATCCCTTCGGGCCTGCGTCCTTGCCAGTCGCCGCCGGCGACCGTTCGAGAACACGTTGACTCACGGCAGGAACCACTACCTGTGATCCTCGCATAGCATCGCCCGCCGAACTTTGAGCGGAGCGCATAAACGGCTGCTCATGACCAGGGAGAGATGATCGCCTGATGGCAGAACCCAAGATCGTGACCGTCACCGGCGCCGCCGGCCAGATCGGCTACGCCCTGCTGTTCCGGATCGCGTCCGGCCAGATGCTGGGCCCGGACCAGCCCGTCCGGCTTCGCCTGCTCGAGATCCCGGACGCCGTCAAGGCCGCGGAGGGCACGGCGATGGAGCTCGACGACTGCGCCTTCCCGCTGCTCGCCGGGATCGACATCACCGACGACCCCAAGCAGGCCTTCGACGGCGTCAGCGTCGCGCTGCTCGTGGGCGCGCGCCCACGCTCGAAGGGCATGGAGCGCGCCGACCTGCTCGAGGCCAACGGCGGCATCTTCAAGCCGCAGGGCGAGGCGATCAACGCCGGCGCCGCCGACGACGTGAAGGTGCTGGTCGTCGGCAACCCCGCCAACACCAACGCCCTGATCGCGATGAGCGCGGCGCCGGACGTGCCGCGCGAGCGCTTCACCGCCATGACCCGCCTCGATCACAACCGGGCGATCGCCCAGCTGGCGGCCAAGACCGGCGCGGCCGTGTCGGAGATCACCAACATGACCGTGTGGGGGAACCACTCACCCTCGATGTTCCCCGACCTGTTCAACGCCAAGATCGGCGATCGCAACGCCGCCGAGGTGGTTGACGACGAGCAGTGGTACGCCGACACCTACATCCCCACCGTCGGCAAGCGCGGCGCGGCGATCATCGAGGCGCGCGGCGCCTCCTCGGCCGCCTCGGCCGCCAACGCCGCGATCGACCACGTGCACGACTGGGTGCTCGGCACGCCCGAGGGCGACTGGGTGTCGATGGCCGTGCCGGCCGACGGCTCCTACGGCGTCGAGGAGGGGATCATCTCCTCGTTCGCGTGCACCTGCTCCGGCGGTGAGTACACGATCGTCGAGGGCCTCGAGGTGAACGAGTTCGCCCAGGAGCGGATCGACAAGACCGTTAACGAGCTGAAGGAAGAGCGCGCGGCTGTGGAGAAGTTGGACCTGGTTTAACGGAAAACGGGGCGGCCTGACGGCCGCCCCGTTTGACGTAGTTCAATGGTGAACTTCACTCACCGCGCGCGTGCCAGCCACGACCTGATTTCGTGACCTTCCCCTCCTCGGCGAGGGTGGGCATGACGCGATACAGGTAGTTCTGCTTGATCCCCATCGCGTCCGCGAGCTCCGGGATCGTGATGCCGGGGCGGGCCTTCACCAGCTCGAGCGCCTGAACGGCGCGCGTGCCGCTGCCGCGCGGCCGGCCGCGCCGGCCGGTGCCGCCGCCACCGCTGCTGCGACGCTTGCGCGTGGTCGTCGAGCTGCTGCCGCTGCTGCTGCGGTTGAAGTGCCGTTGCTGTCGACACCTGACAGTGCGCGCTCTGCCGCCTCCAGTCGCGTGTACTCCTCGACCAGCGGCTTGAGCTCCTTCAAGCGCGCCTGGATCTCCTTGCGCTTCTCGTCGAGGAAGTCTGCCATCTGCGGGGCCTTTCGTCGGATTGCAGATGACTGTACTCACTTACCGGTGAATGTGGCCTTTCCCGGGCCTTGCTGCAGGAAACTCTGCACCGCCCCACGCGAGTCATGAGTCTCGAACAAGTGTGAGGTGAGCGCCGCCGTGCGCTCGTCGGCGCCGCGCGTGCCGTGGTCGGCCTGCGCCCGCACGACCGCCTTGGTGGCGGCGTGCGCGACCGTCGGGCCTGCCGCCAGCGCACGCGCGAAGGCCCGCGCGTCGTCGAGCATCGCGTCGTCCGCGAGCACCCGGTTAATCACTCCCCAGCCGTGCAGGGTGGGGGCGTCGTAGAGGTCGCCGGAGAACACGAACTCACGCGCGCGGGCGGTGCCGGCGCGCTCGGCCATGCGCTGTGTTCCACCCATCAGCGGGGTGATTCCCACCACCTTCTCCACCAGCCCGAAGCGGGCGCTCTCCGTCGCCCACAGCAGGTCGCACGCGAGCGCCAGCTCCAGCCCCGCCGTCAGGCACAGCCCGTGCACGGCGGCGATGGTGGGGAACGGCATGTCCTCCACCGTGTGGGTGAGCTCGAGCAGCGACGCGGTCAGCGCGTCGGCGGCGGGGACGTCGAGCCCCTCGAAGACGTGCACGTCGACGCCGGCGGTGAACACCTTGCCCTCGGCGCGGATCAGCAGCGCGCGCGGGCCCGCGGCGGCCGCCTCGTCGACGGCGGCCCGCAGCTCGCTCATCAGCGTGGCGTCGAACAGGTTCAGCGGCGGGTTGGAGAGGACGATCTCCCCGAGGTCGCCGTCGGTCTCGTAGCGTGCGTGTGGCATGGCCGGTGAACCTATCCACATGCGGACCGCGTGGGACGCGCAGGCCGCCAACTGGGTGCGCTGGGCGCGCTCGCCCGAGCACGACCACTTCTTCTGGCGGTTGAGCCTGCCGGCGCTGCTGGACCTGCTCCCCGCACCCGGCCGGCGCACGCTCGACCTCGCCTGCGGGGAGGGGCGCGTCTCGCGCGAGCTCGCCGAGCGCGGCCACGACGTGCTCGGGGTCGAGGGCTCGCCGGCGCTGGCGGCGGCCGCTCGCGAGGCGGCCCCGGCGATCGAGGTGCTCGAGGCCGACGCCGCGGCGCTCCCCCTGGCCGACGGCGCGGTCGACCTCGTCGTGTGCTCGATGGCGCTGCTGAACTTCGACGACCTGGAGGCGTCGGTGAGCGAGGCGGCGCGCGTGCTGGAGCCCGGCGGACGGTTCTGCTTCACCACGGTGCACCCGTGGAACTCGCTCAAGTCGGGCGAGGACTACTTCGCCGAGCGCACCTACGCGGAGACCCGCACGCGCGACGGGCTGACGATGACGTTCACCGACCGTCACCGCCCGCTGAGCGCGCTCTCGCGGGCGTTCGAGGGAGCGGGCCTGCTGATCGAGGCCGTGCGCGAGCCCGTCCCGGACGCCGAGCACGTCGCGTGGCGGCCGAAGGTCGAGCGGTGGACGCGGCGGCCGGCGTTCCTCGCCGGCCGCGCGGTCAGGCCTCCAGCAGTCTCTTGAGCTGCTTGAGCGACTCGGTCGCCTCGCGCTGGGGCACGCCCCCGACTACGACGCGGGACGCCGCCTTGCCGAGAAAGCCGCCCGGCGCCTTGAACTCGTTCTCGTACTCGAAGTGGGTGCCGCCGTCGCGGTCGGAGAGCTTGTAGGCGGTGCGCGCGTAGGAGTGCGCGGGTCCGCGGCCCTCCCACGTCGCCGAGCGGCCGGGCTCGAACTCGGTCAGCTTCCATTTGACCTTGAAGTTCACGCCGCGCAGGCACAGCGTCTGCTCCATCGCGTAGCCCTCGTGCGGGCTCCCGCCGTCCGCGTCGTTGATCTTGCGGTGGATCGTCACCCACTCGTCCAGGCGCGTCGGGTCCAGCATGGTCTCGAACACCTTCTCGCGCGGCGCGTCGATGTCGATCGATGCGGTGACCAGCGTCATCTGGCGGCAACCTCCTCGGTCAGCTCCCAATCACGCAGCGCGCGCTCCACCGCGGCGTCGAACGAGTGCAACCGTATTCCGAACGCGGGCGCCGCCGCGTCGTCGCGCGGCAGCAGGTCGTGCTCGAGGCCCTCCATCAGCGGCTCGATCAGCGCCGGGTCCTCGCCCGCGACGGCGGCGGCGACCTGGGAGGCGACCGGCGTCAGCGTGAAGCCGAGCCCCAGCTTCGGCCGGGCGACGAGCATCGACTCGGCGATCCGGTCGATCAGCTCCTCGTAGGTGACGGTGTCGGGGCCGGCGATGTCCCACGAGCGCCCGGAGAGCGCCGCCGGCGCCTCGGCCGACGCGACGAGGTAGGCGAGCACGTCGCGGCCGTCGATCGGCCGCGTGCGGTTGTGGCGCCAGGCGGGCAGCGCCAGCACGGGCAGCCGCTCGATCAGGCGGACGAGGAAGCGGAACGAGCGCGAGCGGGCGCCGACCACGATCGAGGCGCGCAGCGCGATCGACTCGGGGGAGCCGGCAAGCAGCGCCTCCTCGACCGCGAGCCGCGAGGCGAGATGGCGGGAGGCCGCGCCCTCGCGCGGGACCAGCCCGCCGAGGTAGACGATCCGCCGCACCCCGGCCGCCTGCGCGGCCTCCGCGAAGCGCTGCGCGCCGCGCCGCTCCTGCTCGGGGAACGCGCCGCCCGCCGGGCCCTCCATCGAGTGGATCAGGTAGTAGGCGACGTCGATCCCGTCCATCGCCGCCTCCAGGCCCGCCCCGGTCAGCGCGTCACCCGTCACGAGCTCGTCGAGCTCCACGCCCGCGGCCGCCACGCGCTCCGGCGAGCGGGCGAAGCCGCGCACGGCGTGGCCCTCGCGGGCGAGCGCCGGCGCGAGGGCGGCGCCGACGTAGCCCGAGACGCCGGTGACGAGGATCTGCATCCGCACACCTTGCCCTACGGGCGTGCGGCGAAAACCGCCCAGAATGCGGGGTCGCCTTCCCGCAGGCAGGGATGTTTTCGGCCCGTTCGGGGGTATTTGCGGGGAAGCCCCGAAAACCATGCGGTTTGCGGCTTCCGCCGTTGCGCTCGCCTGTCCGAGCCGCTTTGCTTGCGCTCGTCCAGTCGGTCGAGAGGGAACGGGGAGTCGGGGGAGTTGCCAGCACGGAACGGCAAGGCGAAGGTGAGTTGCGACGAGTGCTTCTTCGGGCGCAACGGGCTCTGCGCGCTCGCGCTCGACGAGCCGTGCGCGACCTTCCGCCCCGATCACCCTGAGGGGCTGCGGCCGCCGAGCCAGCTGCGCTTCGTCTTCCGGCAGGAGCGCCGGCGCCAGGCCGCTTGGGCGTTCCCCACCGCGCAGGAGCAGGCCGCGCTCCACGCGTGAACGAGGAGGCGCTCGGGCCGCTGCGGCGACGGGCGCGCGGGTCGGTATAGAGTCGCCGCGTGCGCATCACGGTGCTGGGGAAGTCACCGGCGTGGCAGGACGCGGGAGGGGCGTGCAGCGGCTACCTCGTCGAGGCGGACGGCACCTGCGTGCTGCTCGACTGCGGCTGCGGCGTGTTCGGCAAGCTGCGCCGCCACCGCGAGTACTGGGAGGTCGACGCGGTCGTCGTCTCGCATCTGCACGCCGACCACATCCTCGACCTCGTGCCGTACGCATCGGCGCTGATCTACGCGCCGCGCCAGCAGCCCGTGCCGGTCGCCGGGCACCCCGGCACCGCGACGCCCGCCCGCCCGCGGCTGATCGCCCCGGCCGGCGCCGCCGACTCCTTCCGGCAGATCTGCTCGGGCGCCGGGATGCACCCCGAGCACATCGAGCGGGCGTTCGCGCTCACGGAGTACGAGCCGCACGAGACGTTCTCGCTCGGCCCGCTCGAGGTCGCCTTCTGCCCCGTGCCGCACTTCCTGCCGACGAACGCGGTCGAGCTGCGCGAGGGCGCGGCGCGGCTGACCTACAGCGCCGACTGCGCGCCCAACGAGGCGCTGACCGAGTTCGCGCGCGACAGCTCGCTGCTGCTGATCGAGGCGACGCTCCCTCGGCCGGAGCGGAGCGGGCTGCGCGGCCACCTCACGCCGGGGGAGGCCGGCGAGCACGGCCGCTCGGCGGGCGCCCGCCGGCTCGTGCTCTCGCACTTCTCGGACGAGCTCGACGCCGAGTGGGCGCGCGCCGAGGCCGAGCGCAGCTACGGCGGCCCGGTCGAGGTGGCCCGCGAGGACGCGGTGTACGAGCTGTAGCGATTCCTGCACAGCATTCGGTCCCTGCTGCCGATAAAGAGCCCAGGACCCCCGGCCGATGCTGATCCCATGACCACGCTCGATGCACAGAGCGCCTCCGACGGCGTGCGACTGCTGTCGCACCGTCCGTCCGTGCTCTACAAGGTCGAGCACATGGCCACGGAGCCGGTCGACGGCGACATCGCCGTCGAGGGCCTCGTGCTGGCCGGGCCCCACTGGCCGGACCGCCTCAAGGACCTGCTGAGCGCGCTGAGCCAGTCCGAGCGCGCCTGCCTGTTCGCCATGCGGCTGTCCGACGAGCAGGCACTGCCGCTGCCCGCCGACACGCTGCTGGAGCGCAGCCGCACCGACTGGTTCCCCGACTTCCTCTCGCACGGGCAGATGAAGCCCCACTTCCAGCCGATCGTGAGCCTCTCCTCGGGAGAGGTGTTCGGCCGCGAGGCCCTGATGCGGGGCAAGCTCGGCGCCGTCGAGCTGCGCGGGGGCGAGCTGCTCGCCGCGGCCGAGGCGCACGACGCGCTGTTCTCCTTCGACTACCGGGCGCGCACCGCCGCGCTCGAGGTCGGCCTGCCGCTGCTGCCCGACGGCGAGGTGCTCTTCGTCAACCTCGACCCGCGGGCCGTGCTCGACGTCGAGGGCTCGCTGCGCACGACCTGGCCCGCCGTCGGCCGCCTCGGCGCCGACCCTTCGCGGATCTGCCTCGAGCTCGTCAAGCCCGAGCGCTGCGCGGACCGCGACATGCTCGTCGAGCTCGTCGCCGCCCACCGCAAGCGCGGCGCCCTCGTCGCGCTCGACGACATGTCCGGCGGCGCCGAGTCGCTGCAGTTCCTCGAGCAGCTCCGCCCCGACGTCGTCAAGATCGACAACGCGCTGACGGCCGGCATCCAGCACTCGCCCGCGCGCCGCCGGCTCGTGGCCGCGCTGGTCGACTGCGCACACGAGCACGGCTGCAAGGTCGTCGCCGAGGGCGTCGAGCGCGTCGACGAGTTCCAGGCGATGGCCGATCTCGGCGTGGACCTCGGGCAGGGCTACTACTTCGGCCACGCGACCGAGAAGCCGATGGCGGTCGACACCCGCCTCGTGCGACCCCGAGCCGAGCTCGTCTAGCTAGCCTGCGGGGGCGTGGCCCCCGACCGAGATCTCTTCGCCAACTTCGAGCGCATGCGCCGCGAGATGGACGAGCTGTTCGGCGACGTGTTCGAGCGCGGGATGGCACCGGTCCGTCGCGGCGGCTTCTCGCCGGCCGTGGACGTCTACTACACGGGCGATCCGCCGCGGGCGATCGTCCGCGCGGACCTCGCCGGGGTCGACCCGGCCGGCATCGCGCTCGAGATCCGCGGGCGCGAGCTGATCCTGTCCGGAGCGCGCCCGCCCGAGTCCGGCGACGGTCGCGTCTACCAGCAGCTCGAGATCCCGCACGGCCCGTTCCGGCGCGTCGTCGCGCTCGGCGCCGACGTCGACGCCGATGCGGCCAGCGCCGCCTACGAGGACGGGATGCTGATCGTCGAGCTGCCGCTCGCGCCCCCGACCCGCCCGCAGACCGTGCGGATCGAGCCCGAGCGCCGGGACGGGCAGTGATCGCGGTCGGCCAGGGCGACCCCGCTGCGGCCGAGCAGCCCGCCCTGCCGGCGACCGTGCCGGTCCTGCCGCTGCGCGACACCGTCACCTTCCCGGACACGCTGACGCCGCTGGCCGTCGGCCAGCCGCGCTCGGTCACGCTGATCAACGACGTCCTGGCCGCCGACCGGCGGCTCGTGATGGTCGCCAGCAAGGACCCCGACCTCGAGGAGCCGGGGCCCGCCGAGCTCTACGAGATCGGCGTCGCCGGCGTGGTCGCGCGCATGCTCAAGGTGCCCGACGGCACGCTGCGCGTGCTCGTGCAGGGCGGCCAGCGCGTGCGGATCGAGGAGTGGAGCTCCACCGACCCCTACCTGGTGGCGCGCGTCGCCGAGCTGCCCGACGTGCTCGAGGAGGGCCCGGAGCTCGAGGCGCTCGTGCGCAACGTGCGCCAGATGTTCACGCAGATCATCGAGCAGGCGCCGTACCTGCCCGAGGAGCTGCAGATGGCGGTGGCCAACCTCGAGGACCCGTCCGCGCTCTCGCACCTGATCGCCGGCGCGCTGCGGATCCCGACCGAGGAGCGCCAGGCGCTGCTGGAGGAGGACGACGTCGCGCGCCGGCTGCGGCGGCTCGCGGAGATCCTCGCGCACGAGCTCGAGGTCGTCGAGATCGGCACGCGGATCCACTCGCAGGTCCAGTCCGAGATGGACAAGACCCAGCGCGAGTACTACCTGCGCCAGCAGCTCAAGGCGATCCAGGAGGAGCTCGGGGAGCGCGACCCGGCCGAGGCCGAGGTCGAGGAGCTGCGCGAGCAGCTCGAGCAGCTCGAGCTCCCCGAGGTCGTGCGCAAGCAGGCCGAGCGCGAGCTCTCGCGGCTGGAGAAGCTCCCGCCCGCCTCCGCCGAGCACGGCGTCATCCGCACCTGGCTGGAGTGGATCGCCTCGCTGCCGTGGAACACCACGACCGAGGACAACCTCGACCTCGAGCACGCGCGCAAGGTGCTCGACGAGGACCACTACGACATCGAGAAGATCAAGGAGCGCATCCTCGAGTTCCTCGCGGTGCGCAAGCTCACGCAGGAGGGCGGTGGTACCTCGATCCTGTGCTTCGTCGGGCCGCCGGGCGTCGGCAAGACCTCGCTCGGGCGCTCGATCGCCCGCGCGATGGGCCGCGAGTTCGAGCGCATCAGCGCCGGCGGGGTGCGCGACGAGGCCGAGATCCGCGGCCACCGGCGCACCTACATCGGCGCGATGCCCGGCGTGATCATCCGCGCGCTGCGCGACGCGGGCTCCGAGAACCCCGTGTTCATGATCGACGAGATCGACAAGATGGGCTCGGACTACCGCGGCGATCCGGCCAGCGCGATGCTCGAGGTGCTCGACCCCGAGCAGAACGGGACGTTCCGCGACCACTACCTCGACGTGCCTTACGACCTCTCGCGCGTGATGTTCATCACGACGGCGAACACGCTCGACACGATCCCCGGCCCGCTGCGCGACCGGATGGAGATCATCCCGCTTGCCGGCTATACCGAGGAGGAGAAGCTCCAGATCGCCACGCGCTACCTCGTCCCGCGCCAGATCGAGCGCAACGGGCTCAAGCGCTCGCAGATCGCGTTCTCGGACGCGGGCCTGCGGACGATCATCGAGGAGTACACGCGCGAGGCCGGCGTGCGCGGGCTCGAGCGCGAGATCGGCTCGGTCTGCCGCAAGGTCGCCCGCCAGGTGGCCGAGGGCCGCTTCGAGCGCAAGCTGACCGCGACCAAGCCGAAGGTGCGCGAGCTGCTCGGCCGCCCGCGCTTCCCGGCCGACGTCAAGCGCCGCACGAAGGAGCCCGGCGTGGCGACGGGCCTGGCGTGGACCCCGGCCGGCGGCGACGTGCTGTTCGTGGAGGCCAGCGCGATGCCCGGCACGGGGCGGCTGACGATCACCGGCCAGCTGGGCGACGTGATGAAGGAGTCCGCGCAGGCCGCGCTGTCCTACGTGCGCTCGCACGCCGGCGAGCTCCCGGAGGACTTCTTCAAGACCCACGACATCCACGTGCACGTGCCGGCGGGCGCGATCCCCAAGGACGGCCCGAGCGCGGGCATCACGATGGCGACGGCCCTGATGTCGCTCGTCTCCGACCGCCGGGTGCGCGACGACACGGCGATGACCGGCGAGCTCACGCTGAGCGGGCTCGTGCTGCCGATCGGGGGCCTGAAGGAGAAGGCGTTGGCGGCCCAGCGCGCCGGGGTCAAGCGGGTGCTGGCCCCGCGGCGCAACGAGCCGGACCTCGAGGACTTCCCGGACCACCTGCGCGACGGCATCGAGTTCGTCTGGGTGGGCGAGATCTCCGAGGTCTTCGACGCCGCGCTCGACGGGCGCTGATCCTGGGTATGCTCGACCTCAGGCCCGGAACTTGACAGCGAGAGAGGGTGGTATGGCTTCAGCCAAGAAGAAGGCCGCCAAGGCCCAGAAGGCGGCCGTGAGAGCGCGGTACAACCCGTACGTCCAGCGGGTCGTCGACGACGAGGACCTGCGCTCGGACATCGTGCAGGCCTACGAGTCCGGTCGTGCCGCATTCGGTCGGCTGAGCAACGGCAAGTCGCCGTCGAAGGCCCTGTTCGACGACAAGAAGCTCCAGAAGGACCTCAAGCAGGCGGCCGAGTCGCTCCGCGACGCGACCGTGGCCCTGCGCGAGGCGCCCAAGAAGCAGCGCAGCGGCGGCTTCGGGCGGCTGCTCCTGCTCGGCATCGTCGGCGGCGGGCTCGCGCTCGCTCTGTCCGAGGGGCTGCGCAAGAAGGTCCTGGACGCGCTGTTCGGCGCCGAGGAGGAGTTCGAGTACACCTCCACGACGACGTCGGCCCCGTCGCCTCAGGCGCCGGCGGGTACTCCCACCACCTGACCAGGGTCCTGACGACTGTCGGGAGGGGCGTCCATCTGGGCGCCCTTCTCATTTAACGGTCCGCGAGACAGGTCGGATAGCCACACCTTTTTCCGCCGGATAGCCCTCGGGCCCGATGCACCGGGCGACCGTAGATTCGCCCCATGACGTTTCGCAACCTGACGGCGGCCGGCTTGCTCGGCGCGCTGCTGCTCCCCGCCGCGGCCGACGCCGCGACCAAGCCCGTGTTCCGCGGCCCGCCCCCGAAGGGCGAGCTCAAGGGCGTCAAGGGCCCCGCGTTCGACTCGAGCTTCTACCCGAACCGCGTGACGATCGCCGCCGGCGACAAGATCAAGCTGACGACGCTCGGCTTCGGCGACACGATCTTCGTGCCCAAGGGCCAGAAGGCGCCCGCCTTCGCGGTCCCGAATGCCGACGCTCCCGTCTCCGGCGCCAAGGACGCCGCCGGCAACGACATGTGGTTCAACGGCCAGCCGGCGTTCGCGCCCAACCCGGCCGCGATCATGCCGCAGGGCGGCACCAGCATCGACGGCTCGAAGGTCGTCGGCAGCGGCCTCGCGCTCGACGGGCCGCCGAAGCCGTGGGTCGTGACCTTCCCGAAGGCCGGCAAGTACGTGCTGCGCTCCGCGCTGCAGCCCGGCGTCACGCTGACCGTGAACGTCAAGAAGAAGGCCTCCGGCAAGCCGGCGCCGCGCCCCAAGGGGCAGGGCCGGCCCGGCGGCGTGCCGGCCGGCTCCTCGCAGGCGGGCGGGGGCGCGACCGCGCAGTCGGTCGACGAGCGCCGGATCGCCCGCCAGCTGCGCGCGAACAGCAAGCTCGCCAACCGGCTCCTGAAGTACAAGGGCCCGAAGGGCAACGTCGTCCGCGCCGGCAACGACGCCAAGGGCGTCGCCACGATCGCGTTCTTCCCGGCCAAGAAGACCGTGAAGGTCGGCGAGACCGTGAAGTTCACGATGTCCACGCACTCGATCGAGACGCACAACGTCGCGTTCGGCCCCAAGGCCTACCTCGACGAGCACGCCAAGCGGTTCTTCGGCCCGGTGTTCGAGCCGTTCGTGACCTTCCGCTCCGAGGCCCCCGGCTCGCCGATCTCCTTCGACGGCGCCAACCACGGCAACGGCTACGTCAACACGGGCGTGCTCGACGCCAACCCGGTCACGGCGTTCCCGAAGTCCGAGCGGATCACGTTCACCAAGGCCGGCACGTACGCGTACTACTGCGCGGTGCACGGCAACGACATGGCCGGCGAGATCGTCGTCAAGTAGAGCGATGCGCCGGTTCCTGCTCCTCATCGCCGTCGTCGCGCTCGTCGCGGCGGCGGCCCCGGCCCAGGCCGGGAAGATCGCCAAGGTCGACCTCGGGACGAGCTACTACGCCCCGGCGAAGCTGACGGTCAAGCGCGGGGACAAGGTCCGGTTCACGTGGCACGCCAGCTTCGACCTGCACGACGTCAACGTGAAGTCGGGGCCGCAGCGCTTCAAGTCACCACTCCAGGCGTCGGGTACGTGGACACGGAAGTTCACCAAGCCCGGCAAGTACGTCCTGTACTGCACGCAGCACAGCGACATGGGCATGACGCTCACCGTCAAGCGCTAGCGGTTCAGGCAGAGAAGACGCCGCGGGCGCGCCACAGCGCCCGCGGTGAGCCCTTCAGGCGCAGTCGCCGGGTGGCAACGGCCTTCTTCGGGTCCAGCCGCCCGGCGATGACGTCGACCCAGTCGTCGAAGGCAACGCGCAGCTCCACATCCGGGGCCGGCGCACGGCCGGGTACCGCGGCGGTCGAGCCGTTGTCCAGGCGCAGGTGCCAGGGCTCGGCGTCGGGGAACTCCCACTGCAGCGTCATCGGCACCTCAGGCGCTGTGCGCGGGTCGACCGCGCGGCGCACGGAGTCGAACAGCAGCGCCATCGACTCCGGATCGCGCGCCGCGCCCCCGTTCTTCTCGCCCAGGTAGCCCGCCCGCAGCATCGCCAGCGCGCGCGTGGCGCGCTCCTCGACCGGCAGGTCGTACGGGTAGATCTGCGGGCCCGGCAGCGACTCGAGCGGCAGGCCGGCCATCCGCAGCTTGGACTCGAACGAGCGCGCGCCCTCCGTGTAGATCTCCTCGAGCGTGAAGCCGAAGCACTCCGTGTACTCGCGGTTGAAGCCCGGCGGGACGAACACCGCGACGGAGATCGGGAACACCTCGCGCAGCAGGTCGGCGACGGCCTCGGGGACCTCGACGGGGTCCTCCTTGGCGAGGTCGTGCAGCAGCTTGACCCCGAAGCCGATGTGGCGCTGCTCGTCCTGGGCGACGTGGTTCATGCCCTCGCGGAAGCCGGGCAGCAGGTCGCGGCGCTCGAGGTAGTCGCCGATGAAGTGCTGGCCGGGCTGGGCCAGCGTCGCCTCGACGATGAAGTGGTACATGGTCACCGCGCGCGCGAGGGCGGTGCGCGAGCGGTCCTTGCGCAGCACGCCGGTGACCTCGTCGAGCATCTCGAAGGTCTTCCGGAAGCCCCAGGTCAGCTCGGGCTCGGTGGCGGCCAGCGCGCCCGCGATCGTGCCGTCGCCGCGCTCGACGACCTCGTCCATGAAGCGGTGGAAGAAGACGGAGTGGCGCGCCTCGTCGACCTGCTGGGTGGCGAGGAAGTACTTCTGCTCCTCGCGCGGGGCGGCGTCGATGAACGGGGCGAGGTCGTCGGCGACGGCGTCCTCGCCGTGGAAGAACATCGAGTAGTTCCACAGCGCGGCCTTGCGCTCGAGCTCGGAGAAGTCCTCGCTCCACTGCACCCGGTCGGCGCCGAAGTCGATCGCGGTCGCCTTCCAGTTGCCGCGCTCCCAGCGCGCGTAGAGGTCCGCGTAGGAGATCTTGTCCATCGCGCTGCTCATCGGATGCGCTCCTCCAGCTCGCCCGCAAGGTCCGCGATCGCGATGCGATCCTGCTGGAGGCTATCCCGTTGACGCAGTGTCACTGTGTGATCTTCGACGCTCTGGTGGTCGATCGTGACGGCGAACGGGGTGCCGATCTCGTCCTGCCGGCGGTAGCGCTTGCCGATGTGCCCGCCGGCGTCGTACTCGGCGCTCATCCGCGTGCGCAGGTCCTCGTAGACCTCGCGCGCGAGCTCGGGGTGGCCGTCCTTGCGCAGCAGCGGCAGGACGGCGACCTTGATCGGGGCGACCTTCGGGTGCAGCCGCAGGACGGTGCGCCGCTCGCCCTCCTGCTCGTCCTCGTCGTAGGCGTCGCAGAGCAGCGCGAGGATCGTGCGGCCGAGGCCGGCGGCGGGCTCGATCACGTGCGGGAGGTAGCGCTCCTTGGTCTGCGGGTCCACGTACTCGAGCTTCTCGCCGCTGAACTCCTGGTGCTGGCGCAGGTCGAAGTCGCCGCGGTTGGCGATGCCCTCGAGCTCGGACCAGCCGATCGGATACAGGTACTCGATGTCGCTCGTGGCGCTCGAGTAGTGCGAGAGCTCGTCGGCGCCGTGCGGGCGCAGGCGCAGCTTCTCGCGGTCGATGCCGAGCCCGGCGTACCACTCCATGCGCTGGTCGAGCCAGTGCTCGTGCCACTGCTGCGCCTCGTCGGGCGGCACGAAGAACTCCATCTCCATCTGCTCGAACTCGAGCGTGCGGAAGACGAAGTTGCCCGGGGTGATCTCGTTGCGGAAGGACTTGCCGATCTGCGCGATGCCGAACGGCGGCTTCCTGCGCGCGTACTGCAGCGTGTTCTTGAAGTTCAGGAAGATGCCCTGGGCCGTCTCCGGGCGCAGGAAGACCGTCGAGCCCGACTCCGCGACCGGCCCGACGGTCGTCTCGAACATCAGGTTGAACTCGCGCGCGGGCGTGAGGTCGCAGTCCGCGTGCTCGCCCGGGAGCTTCGACGGCGCCCGGCCGCAGCGGATCCCCTCGTGCTGCGCGGTGCCCGCGCGCACCTCCTCGAGGTGGTCGGCGCGGAAGCGAAGCTTGCACGTGCGGCAGTCGACGAGCGGGTCGGTGAAGCCCGCGAGGTGGCCCGAGGCCTCCCACGTGCGCGGGTGCTGGATGATCGCCGAGTCCAGCGCCACGATGTCGTCGCGCTCCTGGATCATCGCCTTCCACCACTGCGCCACGACGTTGTTCTTGAGCAGCACGCCGTAGTGCCCGTAGTCGTAGGTGTTGGCGATGCCGCCGTAGATCTCCGAGGCCGGGAAGATCAGCCCCCGGCGCTTGCAGAGGGAGACGATCTTGTCCATGGTCGCGACGTCGGTCATTGCGGCCGGGAGGGTAGTGACCGGGTGGTGGGGGCGGGTGGGCGGGGACCTATACTCGGCCGCCGCATGCCGATCTACGAGTACCGCTGCGAGAACGGGCACCTCTTCGAGGTGATGCAGAAGATGTCGGATCCGCCCGTGACCTCCTGCGAGGAGTGCGGCGCGCCCGTCGCGCGCGTGTTCCACCCCATCGCGGTGCACTTCAAGGGATCCGGCTTCTACAACACGGATTACGGCACCGCCAAGCGCAAGCGCGAGTCCGAGAAGTCCGCGAGCGACGGCGCCGACAAGCACGACTCCAAGCAGAAGGACAAGAAGGAGACGAAGTCCTCGGACTCCTCCTCGACGTCCTCCTCGCCCGCGAAGTCGTCGGACTGACCACATAAGCCGGGCTGATGCCCGGCACGCGAAACCGTCATTGGCGCTTGGGGCCCGCCGCTGGCAGACTGGCCCGATGTCCCCCCGCCACATCGGCCTGCTGAGCGCGCTCGCCGCCATCTGGGGCGGCTCCTACCTGCTGATCAAGTACGCGCTCGAGGACCTGTCGGCGCCGATGATCGTGTGGGCGCGTGTGGCGATCGCCGCGGTCGTGCTGCTCGGCCTGATCCGCGCGACGATGGGCCCGGGCGCCTTGACCACGGTCGCCCACGAGCTGCGCGACCGGCCGCGCTCCGCGCTGCTGCTCGCCGTGCTCGCCGTGGCGCTGCCCTTCACGCTGATCACGCTCGGCGAGCTCGAGGTCCCCTCGGGCCTGACCGCCGTCCTGATCTCTCCCGCGTCGCTGTTCGTGGCGCTGTTCGCGCCGTGGATCGACCCGTCGGAGCGGATCGACCGCCGGCAGGCGTTCGGCATGCTGCTCGGCCTCGGCGGGGTGGCGCTGGTGGTGGGCGTGGAGTCCGTGCAGTCGCTCGGCGAGCTGCTGGGCGCGCTCGCGATGCTCGGCGCCGCGGCCTGCTACGCGCTCTCGAGCTTCGTCGTCAAGCGGCGCTACGGGCACATCGCGGCGATGCAGACGTCGCTCGTCTCGATCACGGTCACGGCCGTGCTGACCGCGCCGCTGGCGCTCGCGACGCTGCCCTCCGAGGTGCCGGGCGCGCGCGCCGTGCTGTCCGTGCTCGTGCTCGGCGCCGTGGGGACGGCGCTGGCCTTCGTGATCTTCTACAAGCTGATCAACGAGGTCGGCGCGGGCCGCGCCTCGCTGGTCTCCTACCTCGCGCCGGGCGTGGCGCTGTTCTACGGGGCGCTGCTGCTCGACGAGGCGATCACCGCCGCGGCGATCGCCGGCCTCGTGCTGATCCTCGGCGGCGTCGCGATCGCGTCGCGGCCGCGCCGGGTCAGCCCTTCAGGAAGCGAGCGACCGCGGACCGCTTCTCAGCGTCGTCCACCTCGAGACCGGCCCCTCCGTCGGGCAGCGTGACGTCGCCCGAGGGCTTGAGCACGCGCGGCTGAGCCTTGCCGCCGATCACCTCGCCGCCGACGAGGCCGAGCAGCGACGGGACCGGCCATGTCGGACTGGACGGCGCGCGGCGCGGCCCAGCTGACCCACGGCAGGCGCACGAAGGTCTCGAACGAGATGACCTTGTCGCGCAGGGCGCTCAGCACCTCCTGCTGGCGGCGGGCGCGCGTGAGGTCGTTCTCGTTCGGCGCGCACTCGTTCTTGCGCGTGCGCGCGAGGGCGAGCGCCTGCTTGCCGTTGATCTCGTGCTCGCCCTTCTTCAGCCGCAGCGTGTAGCCGCCGTTGCGCGTGCCGCCGTTGATCTTGGAGACGACGCAGCCGCCCTTGTAGGTGACGCCGCCGAGCGAGTCGATCAGCTGCGGGAAGTTCTCGAAGTTGACCTCGACGAGGTGGTTGACCTCGATGTCGAGGTAGTTCTCGACGGTCTTGATGGCGAGCGACGGACCGCCGAGCGCGTACGCGGCGTTGATCTTGTTGCGCCCGTGGCCGGGGATGTCGACGACGGTGTCGCGCGGGATCGAGAGCGTGGCGTTGGCGCCGCCGCCGACGCGCATCAGCAGGATCGAGTCCGAGCGCGAGGGGGAGCCGATGAAGTTCGCGCCGGCCTCCTTGCTGCCCTTGGGCCGCGCGTCGGAGCCGAGCATCAGCACGGTGTTGGCGGAGGTGAGCGTGAAGCCGCCGCTGGAGAGCTGCCGCTCGGCCGCGTCGGAGATCTTGGACTCCTGGATCTGGGCGGAGATCAGGAACAGGATCGCGCTGACCAGCACCCAGGCGGCCGCCGCGAACGCGACGAAGCGGAGGATCCGGCCCACGCTGAGGCGGCGGCGAGGAGCGGCGCTGCCGCGGCGGCGCGAGAACCAGCCACGCGGGTCGAGGCGCCGGCGGCGGCCGTGGACCTCGTACTCGGGGCGGTCGTCCGCGCGCGGATCGAGGCCGTCGTCGTCACGCCCCTGGAGGAACCGGGGGCGCGCCTTGTAGGTGGTGTAGGGACGGTCGTCTTCGTCGGCCATGGGGAAGGGCGGGCGGTAAGGTGGCCGGCGTGGCCGAGGGATGCGTCATCGGCGTCGATCTCGGCGGCACCAAGCTTCTGGCCGGCGCCGTGGACCAGGACGGGACGGTCCATCACCGTACCAACCGCCCCGCGCTCGGCCTCGATCAGCTCGAGCTCGTGGAGATGGTCGCGCACGCGGTCGAGGGGGTGCGCCGGTCGGTCGGCGTGGAGGTCGAGGCGGTCGGGTTCGGGATCCCCTGCACGTTCGACGCCCGCACGGGGCTGGCGGTCCAGGCGGTCAACCTGCCGCTGCGCGACATCCGCTTCGCGGACGTGATGGCGGAGCGGCTCGAGCTGCCCGTGGTCGTCGACAACGACGCCAACTGCGCCGTGCTGGCCGAGGCGCGCGCGGGCGCCGGCGCGGGCTGCAGCGAGGTCGTGATGCTCACGCTCGGCACGGGGATCGGCAGCGGGATGGTCCTGCGCGGGGAGGTCTACCGCGGGTTCGCGGGCGGCGGCGCGGAGATCGGCCACATGGTGGTCGACATGGACGGCCGTCCGTGTCAGGGCAACTGCCCCAACACCGGCTGCCTGGAGTCGGTCGCCTCGGGCACGGCGCTCGTCCGCGAGGTGTCGCTGGCCGTCGCCCGCCGGCCCGACACGAACATCGGCCGCGCGATGGAGGCCGGGCGCGAGCTGACCGGGCCGATGGTCACGGAGATGGCCCGCGCCGGCGACCCCGTGGCGCGCGCGGCGATCGAGACGATCGGGCGCGCGCTCGGCGTCGGGCTCGCCAACGTCGTGAACATCTTCTGCCCGCAGGTCGTCGTCATCGGCGGCGGCGTCAGCGCCGCGGGCGACCTCCTCCTCGCGCCGGCGCGCGAGGTCATGGCGCGGCGCGCGCTCGCCCCGGGCCGCGACGAGGTTCGCATCGAGGCCGCGGCCTTCGGGGCCGAGGCGGGCATGCTCGGCGCCGCGATGCTCGCCCGCGAGCGCCCGTCCGACGTGCCATCGGCCTCCGGCCCGGCCGCTGCGGGGGCCGCGTGAGCGCCGGCGGCCGGCTCGTCGTGTGCCCGACGCCGATCGGGAACCTCGAGGACGTCACGTTGCGCGTGCTCGCGGCGCTGCGCGAGGCCGACGTCGTCGCGTGCGAGGACACGCGCCGCACGCGCGTGCTGCTCGAGCGCTACGGCGTCCAGGCGAAGCTCGTCTCCTACCACGAGCACAACGAGCGCGAGCGGGCCGCGGAGCTCGTCGAGCGCATGAGCGGCGGCGAGGTCGTCGCGCTCGTGTCCGACGCGGGCATGCCGCTCGTCAGCGACCCGGGGTACGTGCTCGTGCAGGGCTGCGTGGCCGCGGGGCTCTCGGTCGAGGTGCTGCCCGGGCCCTCGGCAGCGCTGGCCGCGCTCGTCGCGAGCGCGCTGCCGTCGGACGCCTGGCGCTTCGCCGGGTTCCTCCCGCGCAAGAGGGCGGCGCTGTTAGGGGTGCTCGAGTCCCCGGAGACGGTGGTCGCCTTCGAGTCGCCGCGGCGGGTGGGGGCGACGCTCGCCGCGCTCGCCGAGGTCGACCCGGCCCGCCCGGTCGCGGTCTGCCGCGAGCTCACCAAGCTCCACGAGGAGGTCGTGCGCGGGACGGCGGCCGAGCTCGCCGCGCGGTACGCCGGCGAGGGCCCCCGCGGCGAGGTCGTGCTCGTCTTCGGCGGCGCCCCGCCGCGCGAGGGCGCCGACCCCGCAGCGATCGACGCGGTCCGCCGGCTGATCGAGGCGGGCGCCAAGGCCCGCACCGCCGCGAGCGTCGTCGCCGAGCTCACCGGCGCGGGCGCGAACGAGCTCTACCGGGCCGTCGCCGAGCGCTAGGCGCCGCCGCGGCGCGCGGCGCCCGCGCCCCGTCAGCCCTCCGCGGCTCCGCGCGGATCGACGACGAGCTCCATCAGCAGCTCGTCGTGCCACGTGCCGTCGCTGCCGCGCTCGCTGTTGCGGGTGATGCCGACCTGCCGGAAGCCGAGCTTCTCGTAGACGCGGATCGCGCGGGCGTTGTGCGGCCACGTCGTCAACGTGATCCGGTGGTGGCCGCGGTCCTCGATCAGGTGGCGGCAGATCGCGCGCATCGCGTCGGTCCCCAACCCCTGCCCGTGCACGCGCGTGGCGAGCAGGATGTCGACGTCGGCGTGGCGGTAGTCCTCGTCGTCCTCCTCGTAGAACTGCACGAACCCGACGAGCTCGCCGTCGAGCTCGATCACCCACTCCTCGACGGACTCGTCGTCGCCCGGCCACTCCGCGGTCTGCTCGCCCCAGAACCGGATCACCTCGGGCTCGCCGCGGATCGCCTTCAGCGGCGCCCGGTCGCGCGGCTCGATCGGCCTGAGGGTCACCTTCTCGCCGCGGATCACGCGTGCATGGTTGCGCGGAACTGCGCTTGTAGGGAGGGTGGTCGAGCGGCCGGGGCGTGCTGGGGAATCCATGGGACATTTACGCCCGCTTGGCGTGCGTCATCGACCCAGCGCTTCGTGAGCGGGAACGCCGGGTGACTGAGGCACGCCTGACGGGCGTCTGTTTCCAGCGATGCTTGGGTCGCGCTGCGGGCGGAACCCTTCACTACCTCACCCGCGCAGCTCCGTCCCTGCGACAACTCTGCGACAAACCACGCAGACCCGCCCAATGCGGGCGCCGCGGCCCCTACCGTCGGCGGCCGTGCTCGCCCTCGCCATCGCCCTGACGCTCGTCCCGCCGGTGCCGGGCCCGGTCGCGCGCCCCTTCGAGTACGCGGGCGACCCGTTCGCGCGCGGGCACCATCGCGGCGCAGACCTGGCGGCGCGACCCGGCGCGCCGGTCCGCGCGGCCTGCGGCGGCCGCGTCGTGTTCGCGGGCCGGGCCGGCGCGAACGGCCGCACGGTCACGATCCGCTGCGGCCCCTGGAGCGTCACGCACCTCCCGTTGCGCGAGCTCGCCGTGCGCGCGGGCGAGCGCGTCGCACCGGGAACGACCGTCGGCACCGCCGGTGCATCCAGCGACCACGAGGGCATCCACCTCGGCGTCCGCCGCACGGCCGACCCGCGCGGCTACGTCGACCCGGCGCCGCTCCTCCGCACCCCACCGCGCCAGGCGCCACCCGCCGCACCCCGCAACACCACCCGGCGGCCCAACCCGCCATCGCCGCAGCCGGCGCCGTTGCCTTCGGGCCCGGCGAGCGCCGCGCCGGCGGCGAGCACCGCGCCCGTGGCGAGCACCGCGCCCGTGGCGAGCACCGCGCCTGCGGCGAGCGCCGCGCCGGCGTCCACGCCAGGCGCGGGTTCGAGTCCCGTCGCCCCCTGGCCCGCCTGGGCCGGGCTCGCGCTGCTGCTCGCGGGCGCCGCCGGCGCGGGGGCCGCGCGGCGGGGCCGGAGCCGTCGCGCCTCGCCCGCGCCGGCCGAGGCGGCGGCTGTACGGTGAGCCCATGAGCGTGCTCCTCGTCGGGTTCGGGCTCGGGTTCTTCGTGGCTGCCCAGCTCGGGCCGCTGTCGCTGTTCGCGATCCGCTCGACGCTGCGCAGCGGGGCGTCGATCGGGCTCGCGATCGGGGCCGGGGTCGCGGTGATCGACACGCTGTACGCCGCGGCCGGGGCGGCCGGCGCGGCCGGGCTGCTGGAGATCGAGCCGCTGCGCGTCGCCTTCGGGCTGCTCGGCGCCGCCGTGCTCGTCCTCCTCGGGGTGCGAACGTTGGTCTCCGCGTTCCGGGTCCGGCTCGGCGGCGAGGTCGACGAGGAGGTCGCGACGCCGCGCAAGGCGTTCGCCACCGCGCTCGGCGCGACGGCCTCCAACCCGCTGACGATCGCCTCGTGGGCGGCGATCTTCACCGCGGCGGGCGCCGCCGGCGCGGCCGAGGGCGCGGGCGTGGCCGTGCTGCTCGCCGGCGTCGGGATCGGCAGCATGACCTGGATGGCGATCCTCGCCACGGGCGTCAGCGTCGCGCGCCGCTGGGTCGGGGACCGCACCCTGCGCGCGGTCGACGTTCTCGCCGGCCTCGGCCTGCTGGGCTTCGGCGGGCTGCTCGCGGTCCGGACGCTCGACGACTGACGGCTAGCCTTCGAGCACCCGATGAGCTTCTACATCACCACCCCGATCTACTACGTCAACGCGGCGCCGCACCTCGGTCACGCGTACTCCACGATCGGGGCGGACATCCTCGCCCGGCACCATCGCCAGCGCGGCGAGGACGTGTTCTTCCTCACGGGCACCGACGAGCACGGCGAGCCCGTCGCGCTCGCCGCCGAGCGCGAGGGCGTCACCCCGAAGGAGCTCGCCGACCGCAACGCGGCCCGCTTCGAGGCGCTGATGCCCCGGATCAACGCCTCCAACGACTTCTTCATCCGCACGAGCGACCCGCGCCACAAGGAGCGCGTCCAGGCGTTCATGCAGCGCGTGCACGACAACGGGCACGTCTACAAGGGCCAGTACGAGGGCTGGTACTGCCCCCGCTGCGCGGACTTCAAGGCGGAGAACGAGATCGCGGAGGGCAACACCTGCCCGATCCACCGCATCCCGCTCGACCGCGAGGAGGAGGAGAACTGGTTCTTCCGGCTCTCGGCCTTCCAGGAGCAGCTCGAGCGGCTCTACGCCGACAACCCCGGCTTCGTCGCACCCGCGACACGCGCCAACGAGGCCCGCGCGTTCATCACCGGCGGCCTCAACGACATCTCGCTCAGCCGCGCCAAGCTCACCTGGGGCGTGGAGGTCCCGTGGGACCCCGCGCACGTCTTCTACGTCTGGTTCGACGCGCTGCTCAACTACTACACGGCGCTCTCGTTCGGCGCCGGGGAGCGCGACCGCACGGCCGAGCTGTGGCCCGCGTCGCTGCAGATCCTGGCCAAGGACATCCTCAAGTTCCACGCGGTGATCTGGCCCGCGATGCTGCTCGCCGCCGGCGAGGAGCTACCGCAGCGGCTGTTCATCCACGGCTACCTGACGATGAAGGACGCCTCGGGCGAGGACGTGAAGATGTCCAAGTCGCTCGGCAACGTGCTCGACCCGTTCGAGGTGATGGACACCTTCGGCACCGACGCCCTGCGTTACTACTGCTTCCGCGAGGTCTCCTTCGGGCAGGACGGCGCGGTCTCCACCGCCGGCTTCGAGTCTCGCTACGAGAGCGAGCTGGCCAACGACTACGGCAACCTGGCGAGCCGCACGATCGCGATGATCGCCCGCTACCGCGACGGCGCGACCCCCGATGCGGAGGTCGACCCGGCGCTCGCGCCCGACTTCGAGGGCCTCGACGCCGAGGTCGTGGAGCTGCTCGACCGCGCGGAGATCACGCAGGCGCTCGAGCGGATCTGGCAGCGCGTGCGGCGGCTGAACCGCTACGTCGAGGAGCAGGCCCCGTGGAAGCTCGCGAAGGACCCCGAGCAGGCCGGCCGGCTCGACATCGTGCTGCGCTCGCTCGCCGAGGGCCTGCGCGTGGTCACCGTCCTGTTGCACGCCTACATGCCCGAGACGACCGAGCGGCTGATGGGCGCGCTCGGCCAGGACGGCGGCTTCGCGATCGGGACGGCGCGCTTCGGCGACGGCGGCACCGCCACCGTCACCGTGCTGGACCCGCCGCTGTTCCCGAAGCAGTGACCCGCCCGATGGACCCCGGCACCCTCGGATCGACCGCTGATCACCGCCTGGCGGCGTCCTCGACCCTTGAAATCCCAGGGGGATTCCTGCGGATCTGCGTCCTTGCCAGTCGGCGCCAGCGGCCGCCCGAGAGCACCGTGGCCCATCGGGCGAATCACAAGTGATCGACTCCCACACGCACCTGGACCGCTCGCCCGGCACTGAGGCGGAGCTCGTCGCCGCGGCGCGCGAGGCCGGGCTGCGGCGCATCCTCACCGTCGGCACCGACTCGGCGTCCTGCCGCGCCGCGATCGCCGCCGCCGAGGCGCACGAGGAGGTCTTCGCCGCCGTAGGGCGCCACCCGAACGACAGCACGGGCTACGACGACGCCGTCACGGAGGAGCTGCGCGAGCTCGCGCGGCACCCGCGCGTGCTGGCGATCGGGGAGACGGGCCTCGACGACTACCGCGACTACGCGCCGCGCGCAGACCAGGAGCGCGCCTTCTCCGCCCACATGGCGCTCGCGCGCGAGACGGGCAAGCCGCTCGTCATCCACACGCGCGCGGCCGAGGAGGACACGATCGCGATGCTCGACCGCGAGGCGCACGGGCTCGAGGTGATCCTGCACTGCTTCTCGATGCCCGACCGGCTCGACGAGTGCGTCGAGCGCGGCTGGTGGATCTCGTTCGCCGGCAACGTCACCTACCCCAAGGCGCAGGACCTCGCGCAGGCGGCCGCGCGCGTCCCGGTCGACCGCATCCTCGTCGAGACCGACGCGCCGTACCTCACGCCGCAGGAGCTGCGCAAGCAGCGCAACCAGCCGGCCTACGTCGTCCACACCGCCCGCTTCGTCGCGGAGCGGCGCGGGATCGCCTACGAGGAGCTCGAGGCGGCCGTGGAGGCCAACGCCGCCCGGCTGTTCGGCTGGTGAGCGACCTCCCGGCGCAGCCGAGCCTGCGCCGCATGAAGGCGTTCGGGATCCGCCCGAACCGCGAGCTGGGCCAGAACTTCCTGATCGACTCGAACCTGCTCGAGGTGATCTCGCGCGCCGCCGAGGTCGGTCCCGGGGATGTCGTGCTCGAGGTCGGCGGCGGCCTCGGCGTGCTGTCCGAGCACCTCGCGGAGCGCGCGCGCCACGTGCACGTCGTCGAGCTCGACCGCCGGCTCGAGGAGGCCCTGCGCGACGCCACCGACCCGCACCCGAACGTCACGCTGCACCTCGCCGACGCGGTCAAGCTCGACCTCGCGCGGCTCGACCCGGCCCCGACGAAGGTCGTCGCGAACCTGCCCTACGGGGTCGCCGCGACGGTGATCCTGCGCACGCTCGAGATGCTGCCCGAGGTGACGACGTGGGTCGCGATGGTGCAGAAGGAGGTCGGCGAGCGCTTCGCCGCCGGACCGGGCTCGGCGGCGTACGGGATCCCGAGCGTGCTCGCCCAGCTCGCGGCCGACGTGAAGGTGATCCGGCCGGTCTCGCGGAACGTGTTCTTCCCCGTGCCCAACGTCGACTCCGTTCTCGTCCGCCTGCTGCGCACCGGTCCCGCGCCGGAGCCGGCGCTGCGCGCGCTCGTCCAGCAGGGCTTCGCGCACCGCCGCAAGGCGCTCGCCCGCTCGGTCGCGCTCAAGGGCGGCGACCGCGACGCGCTGCGCGCCGCGCTGGAGGCGATCGGCAAGCCCGCCGACGCGCGCGCCGAGTCGCTGTCGCCGGCCGAGTGGCGCGAGCTGCACGCGAGGCTGCCATGAGGCTGCGCTGCCTCGCGCCCGGCAAGGTGAACCTGAGCCTCTACGTCGGGGCGCCGCGCGAGGACGGCCTGCACCCGCTCGTCTCGGTCGTCCTGCCGGTCTCGCTCGCGGACGAGCTGACGCTGGAACCCGCGCCAGAAGCCGCCGCCGACGAGGTCGTCTGCCCCGGCGTCGAGGGCGAGAACCTCGCGGGCGCGGCGCTCGCCGCGTTCCGCGCCGCGACGGGCTGGGATGCGCCCCCGCAGCGCCTGGAGATCCGCAAGCGGGTCCCGGTCGCGGCCGGGATGGGCGGCGGCTCGGGCGACGCGGCGGCGGCGCTGCGGCTCGCCGCCCGCGCCGCCGGCGTCGACGACCCCGGGCTGCTGCTCGCGCTCGCGGCGCGGCTCGGCGGCGACGTCCCGTCGCAGGTCTCGCCGGGGCGCACGCTGATGACCGGCGCCGGCGAGCACGTGCGCCCGCTCGGCCCCGCCGGCGGGCTCGCGCTGGTGATCCTGCCCTCGCCGCACGGGCTCTCGACGCCTGCCGTGTACCGGGAGTTCGACCGCCTCGGCGTCCAGCGCTCCGCGGGCGAGCTCGCCGAGCTGGAGGCGCGCGGCGGCGAGCTGGAGATCCACAACGACCTCCAGGACGCCGCCCGCTCGCTGTGCCCGCCGATCGACGCGGCGCTGGAGGCGGTCGCGGCGACGGGGGCCGAGCACGTGCTCGTGTCGGGCTCCGGCCCGACGGTGTTCGGGCTCTACCCCGGCCTCGAGCCGGCCCGCGCCGCCGCCGAGGCGGTCGGCGGGATCGCGGCCGAGCCGGTCGACGCGGCCTACGGGGCGGTGCACGAGGCATGAAGTGGGGCTGGCTGCTGACCGCCGTCGCGCTCGCCGCGTTCCTGTGGGTGCGGCGCAAGCGGCTCGGCCGGCTCGAGCTCGGCGCGGGGGTGCTCGCGACGGCCGGCGCGGTGCTCGTCGGCACCGGCGTGGTCGACCTGCCCAACATCGAGAAGCTGATCGAGGACGTCGGGACGAAGCTCGGCCGCTGGACCTATTTGCTCGTCGGCGTGCTGGCCTTCCTCGAGACGGGCGCCTTCGTCGGGCTCGTCGCGCCGGGCGAGACCGCGGTGCTGGTCGGCGGCCTCGTGGCCGGGCAGGGCCAGATCGACCTGCTGGTCCTGATCGCGATCGTCTGGACGTGCGCGGTGGCGGGCGACCTGACCTCGTACACGATCGGGCGCCGGCTCGGCCGCGCGTGGCTGCTGCGCCACGGCGACCGGCTGAAGATCACCGAGCAGCGGCTCCACCAGGTCGAGGGGTTCTTCGAGAAGCGCGGCGGCGTCACGATCCTGATCGGGCGCTTCATCGGGCTCGTGCGCGCGCTCGCGCCCTTCATCGCCGGCACCTCGAAGATGCCGCTGAAGCAGTTCCTGCCCTACGACATCATCGGCGCGGGCGCGTGGGCGATCACGTTCTGCGTGCTCGGCTACGTCTTCTGGCAGTCGTTCGACCGGCTCACGCAGTACGTCTCGCGCGGGCTGTTCGCGTTCGGCACGGTCGTCGCGATCGGGTTCGCGCTGTACTACCTCGTGCGGCTGCGGCGCGACCCCGAGCTGCGCGCGAAGCGCCGCGCGTGGCTGGAGCAGCGCCAGGACCGCTGGTGGGCGGGCCCGCTGCTCAAGCTCGCGGGACCGGCGTGGCGGCTGGTCGGGCGCCCGGCGGCCGGCGGCCTCGACGCCACGGCACGCTTCGGGCTGCACCGGCTGACGCCGGGCAACCTCGGACTCGAGCTCACGACGCTGATCGCGATCGCCTTCGTCGGCGTCTTCAACTTCTTCCTGCTCGGCCGCGTGGTCGCCGAGCACGGCGAGCCGCGGCTGGACCGGATGGCCTCCGACATCGCCGACCAGCTGCGCTTCGAGCCGCTGACGTCGATCGTGGAGGTGCTCACCGACCTCGGCTCGTCGCCGGTGATCGGGCTGATCGTGCTCGTCACGGTGCTGTTCGCCCTGCGCCGGCGGCGCTGGATCGACGCGGCCGCGCTGGTCGCCGGCGCCGCGCTCTCGTACGCGCTCGTGCACATCACCAAGGACGCCTACGAGCGACCGCGACCGGCCGGGAGCCTCGTCGACACGATCGGCGCGGCGTATCCCTCGGGCCACGCCGCGTACTCCGTCGCGCTGATCGCCTGCGCGACGGTCCTCGTGCGCGCGGGCGTCGGCTGGGCGGTGCGCTCGGCCGTGCTGCTCGTCGCCATCGGGCTCGTCGTGTTCGTCGCCCTGAGCCGCGTCTACCTGCGCGCGCACTACCTCACGGACGTGCTCGGCGGCGTCTCGCTCGGCCTCGCGATCTGGGCGGTCGTCGGCATCGTCGCCCTGTTCGCCGGGACCGTTCGTCACAATGACGCCCGACCGTGAGCAACGACGACCAGATCACCTACGCCGTCGCCGGCTTCGCCGCGATCGTCTCGCTCGTCGCCTGGATCCTGCTGATCGTGGTCCCCGCCTGGAGCTCCTACTGGCGCCTGCGCGAGCGGATCCTCGCCGTCGTGATGAGCTTCTACATCCTCGTCGCGTTCGTCGGGATGGGCGCCTGCGCGGGCGCGGTGTTCCTCTACTACTACGACCGGCTCTGGGAACACCGATCTCACGACGCCGAGGCATCCACGATGTCGATTTCCGCGCCGTGACCCCGCCCGCCCAGGATGCGGCTGCGGCGGCGGTCGACCTCGGCTCCCTCGCGGCCATCTCCGATGCGGTCGAGTCCGGTCTCGGGCTGCCGGAGGTCGTCCGCGCCGCCGCGCGCGCGCTCGACGCGTCGCTCGTGCTGATCGACCGCTCGAGCTCCGTGCTCGCCGTCGCCGCGCGCTCGACGGCGGACGAGCGCGCCCTGATGGCCAACGCCCCCGGCGTCAGCGTGCACGAGCTGCGGGTCGGCGACGCGGTCGTCGGCCGGCTGCGGCTGCGCGGCCGCACCGGTGACCCGCCGGCCGCGTTCCTGCGCGTCGTCACGACCCTGATCGCCTCCGAGGTCGAGCGCCTGCGCGCGCCCGACCGCGCGTCCGAGGCGGCACAGTCCGCGTTCGTGGCCGCGATCATGCGCCGCAAGGTCACCGACCGCGGCGACATCGTCGCCCGCGGCGGCGAGCTCGGGCTGGACCTGTCGGGCGGCGGTGCCGTCGTCGTCGTGCGCGCGCACCACTACGCCCCGGCCGACGACGACTGGCGCGGGCGCGTGCTCTCCGCGGCCGAGCGCGCCGCCCGCTCGAGCGCCCCCGGCTCGCTGGCCGCCCTGCTCGAGGCGCACGCGAGCGACAGCCCGCCCGTCGCGGTGCTCCTGCCGGCCGCCGAGGAGGTGGTCGTCGCGCGCGTCGCGGAGGCGATCTCGCGCGAGCTGTCGGCGAGCCTGCACGGCTTCACCTTCGCGGTCGGCCACTCGCGCCTCGCCGCCGACCCGGTCGACCTCTACCGCGCCGGCCACGAGGCGCTGCTCGCGGCCAACGTCGCCGAGGCCCGCCCGGCCCAGGACGCCGCCCCGCTCGTGGCGCTCGCGTTCGAGGACACCGGCGCCTATCGCCTGCTGCTGCCGGCGATGAGCGAGGACCCGGCCGAGCTGCAGCGCTTCTACGAGGAGACGGTCGCGCCGCTGGTCGCCTACGACGACCAGTACGAGACCGACCTCGTCCAGACGCTCGAGACGTTCCTCGACGCCGACGGCAACGTCGCCGGCACGGCCCAGCGCCTGTACACGCACCGCCACACCGTCCGCTACCGGCTCGAGCGCGTGCGCGACCTCACGGGGCTCGACGTCTCCTCGACCGACGGTCGCGAGCGGCTCGGCCTCGGGCTGAAGGCGATGCGGGTGCTCGGCATCGCCTCACCGCAGGGCCCGGCCACGGAGGCCGGCGCCGGCGGCGGGCGCGTCCGCCGCGAGCAGAAGGACCGCTAGTCGCGTGACCGGCGCGGCCGGTCAGAAGATCTCCGGGCACCACGGCTCGACCGCGCCGCGGAACGCGGTCGCGGCCTCGAGCAGCGCGCCGTCGCGCAGCTCGCGCACGCGGCCGGCGGCGGCCAGCGCGGTGACCGGGGTGCCGCCGAGGTAGATCGAGCCGAGCGCCTCCGCGCCGAGCGCGAGGTCGGCGGGGTCCTCCGTGGGCTCGCAGCGGCCGTCGCGCAGCCGATGGCGGCCGGAGTTCCACGGGCAGAACGGGTCGTCGACCTCGAGCACGAGGTCGGCGCCGGCTCGTGTAGGTGCGCGCCGACAGCGCGGCGTCGACGTCGAGCAGCCGCACGAACAGGCCGTCGCCGGCGCGCCGGTCGACCGCGTCGTTGCCCGACAGCAGGTGGGGGAGCGGGTCGTGGTCGGGGGCGAGCCGCCACTGCAGCGTGCGCACGAGGTCGAGCGCGAGCAGGAAGCGCCACAGGCCGGCGCGGGCCTCGGGCGTCTCCGCGACGAGCTCGCGCACGTTGACGCTGCCGGCCGGGCCGCGGTCGTCCCAGGTCAGCTTGGGCGAGAACAGCGCGTAGCCGGCGGGCTCGCCGTCGTCGCCGGGCTGGATCGCCGCGCGCAGCGGGCCGGCGCCGTCGCGTCGGTGCTCGGGATCGAAGATGCGGCGGTCCCACCAGGCGCCCCGGCGGTCGAGCATCCCCGGGCGCGCGAGCCGTACGCGGTCGTGCAGCGCGCGCATGCGCTCGAGCGCGGCCGCGGGCTCGAGCGTCTGCACGCGCGGCCCGGGCAGCGGCGCGTCGCGCCGGAGCCCCACGCGGTCGAGCTGCAGGTCGTAGCGCATCGCGCGCGTGGCGATGCCGAAGCCGAAGCGGCCGTAGATCGCGCCCTCCGACGCCCACAGCCCCGCCACGGGCTCGCCGGCCTCGCGCCCGTCCTCGAGCAGCCGGCGCATCATCGCCGTCAGGTGCCCGCGCCGCGTGTGCCCGGGCACGACGCCGATCGCCGAGACGCCGGCCATGCGCACCACCCCGCCGGGCACCGTCAGCTCGCGGGCCAGGTTCGCGCCGGTCGCCACGATCTCGCCCCCGTCGCGGACGGCGAACGTCCGCTCCGCGTCGGTCACCCGCTGGTCCATCGCGATGACCTCCGGGTGGGCGACCTCGTGGAAGGCGAGGTGGCAGGCCGCCTCGAACGCTCCCTGGTCGGCGGCGGTGAGGCGCTCGACCTCGCTCACGCGGCCGCCCTCCGCCGCCACACCACGAACGCGACGAGCGCGACCAGCGGGACGATCTCGAGCCGCCCGTCGTGGGCGAGCAGGGCGGCGCCGATCAGCGCCGTCTCGCCCGGAACCGGGATGCCCATCGTCTCCACGGCGATCAGGGCGAAGACGGCGGCGTAGCCCACGTTCGCGGGGAGGTCGATGATCGCCGCGAGCACCCGGCAAGCCTAAACTGCCGCGCCATGGCGATCGGGATCATCACGGGATCGGGGACGTACTCGCTGCCGGGCTTCGAGGGCGGCGGACCCGAGGCTGTCGCCACGCCGTGGGGCGACGCGCTCGTCTCGCGCGGGACGTTCGCCGGCACCGACGTGCTGCACGTCTCCCGCCACGAGGCCGGCCACGCGCGGCTCTCGAGTGCGGTCGCCCACCGCGCCAACATCGCGGCGCTCGCCCAGGAGGGCGCGGCCGGTGTGCTCGCGGTCACCGTCTGCGGCGCGGTCGACCCGTCGGTCGCGCTCGGGTCGATCGTCTGCTTCGACGACCTGCACTTCCTCGCCAACCGCCTGGGCGACGGCGAGCTGTGCACGTTCTACCCCGAGCCCGGCGACCCGCGCCGCGGCCACTGGATCTTCGAGCAGCCGTTCTCGGCCGGGCTGCGCCGCGCGCTGCTCGAGGGCGCGGCCGAGGCCGGGGTGGAGGTCCGCGACGGTGGCTGCTACGGCCACGTCGACGGCCCCCGCTTCAACACCAAGGCCGAGATCCGCGGGCTCGCGGCCTGCGGCGTGACGCACGTCTCCCAGACCGGTGGGCCCGAGACGGTGCTGTGCGGGGAGGCCGAGCTGCCCTACGCGCTGCTCGGCTACGCGACCGACTACGCCAACGGCGTCCAGGACGAGGCGACGCCGGTGCAGACGCTGCTCGACATGATGGCCGCCAGCACGGAGACGTTCGCCGCGGTGCTGCGCGCCGCGGTGCCGCGCGCGGCGGCCGCCGAGCCGGACCCGGCGGGCACGGTCTACCGCTTCGAGAGCTAGCGGACGACCCGCACGCGGGTCGAGGCGCGGCCGGAGATGCGCAGGTCGCGGTCGCGGAACGCCCGCACGCGGCCGAAGCCCGTGCGCACGCGCACGCCGTCGTAGCGGCGGATCGAGCGGATGCGCTTCGCCAGCGCGCGCAGGTTGCGCGGGCCCTCGTCGCCGGCGCCGTCGTCGGCCCCGTCGAGGATGATCGCGCCGAGCAGGCCGTCGTCGGCGACGTCGACGTCGGCGCCCGTGAAGCGCAGCGTGCGCGCGCCGCGGCGCAGGCCGCTCGGGATCCGCATCCGGTAGGTGCGCCGGATCGTGCCGCCGCGCACGCGCCGCAGGGTCACCCGGGCGCGCACCTTCTGACCGGCCCGCACGCGCCTGGGCAGCTTGACCGAGCGCAGGAACGCGCGCTGCTCGCCGCGCCGCAGGTCCATCCGCACCGCGACCTCGCCGATCTGCGGCGGCGTGCCCTGGTAGTCGTCGATCTTCGTGAGCGCGTCGAAGACGTCCTGGGAGGCGCGGGCGGCGACCGTGTTGGCCGTCCCGACGAAGTCCTCGTCGGCGGGGAACGCCGACACGTAGCGGTTGCAGAAGCGCGCGGGGCGCGAGAGGCCGTCGATCGAGATCTGCACGCACACGTCGGCGGTCAGGCGCCCGGGCGCGCTGCGCAGCAGCGAGGCGGCGGCCTCCGTGACGGCGAGCGGGCCGACGAACGCGACCGGCGAGGCGCCCTCGGGCAGGCCGATCCGGCTCTCGTCGGCCGCGCGGATGCCCGTGACGAGCCGGCGGCCCGTGTCGAGGTCGTTGGCGAAGACGCGGATCGGCACGCTCGGCGGGAGCGCGCCGGTGCGGCCGGCGACGGCGTCGCGCTCGTCGTTGGAGAACGTCCCGAGCGTGTGGCCGAGCGACGCGTACTTGTAGGTGGAGGCGGCGCCCGGGATCGCGATCGGGTTGTCGATCACGCGGTAGACGTAGGCGTCCTGCAGGAACAGGCGGCGGGCGCCCGCGTTCTCGAACGGGTGGCCGAACGCCCACACGCGGTCCTCGTCGGTGTAGGCGACGGTGCCGATCGCGCCGACCTGGATGTCGCCCTGCGAGTAGGAGATGCCGACCGACGCCCCGGGGCGCATCGGCTGCGGCGCGAACGTGCCGAGCGGGCCCGCGGGGGCGGCGATCACCTGGCGGCCCTCGCGCCGGCCGGCGCGCTCGAGCGCCCTGCCCATCGCGGTGCTGACGCCGGAGACCGTAAGCGGGGTGGCGAGCGGCTTCGACCGCGAGAGGATCGCCCGGTGGTGGCGCCGGGTGCTCGCGGAGGCGGGCTCGCCGCGGCTCGCCGGGGCGTCGATCTCGGCGCCGAGGATCGCCTCGATCGGCGTCGCGAGCACGACGTCGCCGCCGTACTCCCCGAGCGACTCCGAGATCGCGCCGGCGTTGCGGGAGGTGCCCTGGTCGTCCTGGCAGTAGATCGGCGAACCCGAGAAGCCCGGCCCGACGCCCGTGCCGTCGACCGCCGGCCCGGACACGCGCACGAGCAGCCGCGGGCCCTGGCCGCTGGCGTCGCCGTCGATGACCTCGAGGATCTCGACGTCGAACGACGAGATCTCCGTGCCTCGCACGACCGTGTAGCCCGTGCACTGCATGCCGGAGCGGACCTGCGACAGGGGCATGATCGGGTCGCCCGCCGCTGCGGGGGTCGCCGGCAGCAGCACGGCGGCGGCCGTCAGGGCGATCAGTCGGGCGCGCATGGAGCGGGCAATGTAACGACGCCCGTGGGGCGTCAAGGGGCTATTTCCCGGCGAACTGACCATTGAGGTAGGAACATCCCCCGGTCGTTCCGCACGCTGCGCGATCCGAATCCTCCGGGCACGCCCATGATCGGCAGATCGGCGCCCCGGCGTTAAACGTGGCGCACGGGCGATCAGTCCCCGACCCAGCGGAAGAACGAGATGAGGTTCCCGTCGCCGTCGAGCGTCGAGAACTCGCGAGTCCCGAAGTCCGTGTCCGAGACCCCGTCCCGCGACACGGGATGCAGCACCTCGGCCGCCGCGAGCTCCACGTAGAGCGCATCGACGTCACCCACCTCGATCCGCGTGCTCGCCGTCCCCGCGATGAACGACTCCGCGCCCGAGCAGATCGGCTTCTCCGCCAGGTCCTCCCGCCGGCGCCACTCCTCGTCGCCCGCCTCCCACAGGTGCAGCACGGCCTCGTCGCGCCTGAGCACCGAGAACCCCTCGTCCTGCCAGAGCGGCTCGAACCCGAGCTTCTCCCCGTAGAACGCGACCGCCACATCCATCCGGCGCACGGGCAGGGCCGGGATCGTCCGGTGCATCCCCACGTCGGCCATGGCGTCAGTTTCCCATTGCGGCTGGCGCCGTGGGTCGGGGCGGCGGTGCGTGGCGTCTTGAACGGCGGCTGGGTAAGGGGAGGGGGAGTGGCCGTGCCGTGGTCCCCGGGGCCGCCACTAACAGCGCGGGTCCGTCTGGCTCCCGCTGAGCGGGCGTAATCGACCCGGCGATGCGCGGCCGTGAAACGACGGGCGACAATTGCTCCCGCTCAGCGGGAGTTCCAGGCACCTCGCTGTTACACGCGGCCAAGAGCAGGCGCCGCGGGCGACACCCTCCTACCACCCCAGCCCGAGCCACGCACAGACCGGCAACGGCGCCAGCAGGCTGGGGAGCCCGGACTTGAACCGGGACCTCACGGCTCCAAAGGCCGGCGGGCTGCCATTACACCACTCCCCAACGGGCCATCGCCCTCGCCGATACTACGATGCCCCGGTGCCCGCTCCCACCGTCGTCATCCTCGCCGCAGGAGAGGGGACGCGGATGCGTTCCTCCCTGCCGAAGGTCCTCCATCCGCTCTGCGGCCGCCCGTTGATCGCGTGGCCGATCGAGGCCGCACGCGCGGCCGGGGCGGGAAAGGTCGTCGTCGTCGACGGCCCGAAGCGGAGGCTCGCCGACCACCTGCCCGAGGACGTGGTCGTCGCCGTCCAGTCCGAGCCGCGCGGGACCGGCGATGCGGTCGCCGCCGCGGCCGGCGAGATCGGCGACGGCGACACCGTCGTGGTCACGATGGGCGACGTGCCGCTCGTCGATGGCGAGACGCTGACCGCGCTCGTCGAGGCGCACGACGCGTCGGGCGCCGCCGCCACGATGCTGACCGCCGAGCTCGAGGACCCGACGGGCTACGGGCGCGTCGTCCGCGACGCGGAGGGCCAGGTCGAGCGGGTGGTGGAGACCAAGACGGCCGGCGACGCGTCGGAGGCCGAGCTGGCCATCCGCGAGGTCAACACGGGGATCTTCGCCTTCGACGGCGACGCGCTCAAGGACGCGCTCGAGCGGCTGGAGTCCGACAACGCCCAGGGCGAGCTGTACCTCCCGGACGTGCTCCCGCGCCTGAAGGAGGCCGGCCGCGACGTCGGCGCCCACGTCGCCACGAACCCGGACGTCACGCGCGGCATCAACGACCGCGTCGACCTCGCGCGCGTCCGCGCCATCGCCCAGCAGCGCATCAACGAGGCCCACATGCGCGCGGGCGTGACGCTCGTGGACCCGCGCAGCGCCCACATCGAGGCGGGCGTGGCGATCGGCGCCGACACGGTGATCGAGCCCGACTGCGTGATCCGCGGCGCCACCACGATCGGCGACGGCGTGACGATCGGCGCCTTCACCCAGGTGATCGACTCCGAGATCGGCGACGGCGCGACCGTGCTGCGCTCCCACCTGCAGGAAGCACGCGTGGACGCCAAGGCCACCGTCGGCCCGTTCGCCTACCTGCGTCCCGGCGCCGTGCTGCGGGAGGGCGCGAAGGCCGGCACGTTCGTGGAGATCAAGAACTCGACGATCGGCCCCGGCAGCAAGGTGCCGCACCTGTCCTACATCGGCGACGCGGACGTCGGGGAGGGCACCAACCTCGGCGCCAGCACGATCACCTCCAACTACGACGGGCGCAAGAAGCACCGCACCACGATCGGCGACCGCGTGCGCACCAGCGTGGACACCACGCTCGTCGCCCCGGTCACCGTCGGCGACGACGCCTACACGGGCGCCGGGAGCGTCATCACCGACGACGTCCCACCCGGGGCGCTGGGCATCGCCCGCGCGCGCCAGACCAACAAAGAGGGCTACGCCGAGCGCGTTTCGCGGAGGGAGCGGTGAGCGCGCCGACGCTGTCCCCCGCGCGTCGTACACTCCGCAACAAGGTGAGCGAGCTGGATACCCGCCCCGCCCCGAGCACCTCGCTCGAGCTCGAGTACAACAAGCGGCTCATGGTCGTCTCGGGCCGTGCGAACCCCGAGCTCGCGCACCGGATCGCCTCCAAGCTCGGCGTCGACCTCGGCGCCGTGACGCTCAAGACCTTCTCCAACGGCGAGGTCTACTGCCGCTACGACGAGTCGATGCGCGGCGCGGACGTCTTCATCGTCCAGCCGACCTGCGGCAACCCGCACACGGGCGTCAGCGCCAACGACGCCCTGATGGAGCTGCTGCTGATGATCGACGCGGCGGTCGGCGCCTCCGCCCACCGCGTGATCGCCGTGACGCCGTGGTACGGCTACTCGCGCCAGGACAAGAAGTCGATGGGCCGCGAGCCGATCTCCTCGCGCCTCGTCGCCCGCGCGCTCGAGGTCGCCGGGGCCGACCGCGTCCTGACGATGGACCTCCACGCGGGCCAGATCCAGGGCTTCTTCCAGAAGCCCGTGGACCACATGACCGCGATGTCGATGCTCACGCAGTACGTCAACGACATGCAGCTCGAGGACCTCGTGGTCGTCTCGCCGGACGTCGGCCGCGTGAAGCTCGCGAAGAAGTTCGCCGAGAAGGTGGGCGCCGAGCTGGCGATCCTCAACAAGGAGCGCCCCGCCCACCAGGTCGCCGAGATCGCCTACGTGATCGGCGACGTCAAGGGCCGCAACGCCGTGATCGTGGACGACATGATCGACACGGCGGGCACGCTGCGCGCCGCGGGCGAGACGGTGATCGACGAGGGCGCCAAGCGCGTCTTCGCCGCCGCCACGCACCCGGTGCTCTCCGGCAACGCGTTCGAGAACCTCGCCGCCTCGCCGTTCGAGCAGATCGTCGTGACGGACACGATCCCGCTGCGCGAGGGCGCGCCGGACAACATCAAGGTGCTGTCGGTCGCCGACCTGCTGACGGACACGATCCGCCGGATCTTCACCGACGACTCGGTGTCCGAGGTCTTCGGCGGCGAGAACCAGCTCTTC
>CAWHOS010000004.1:0-235149 GCA_963831105.1 uncultured Solirubrobacteraceae bacterium
TCGCGCTGATCCACCTCGGCCCGTCCGAGGGCGCCGGCCTCGAGCAGCTCTTCTTCGACCTCACGACCCAGGAGGCCATCGCATGAGCGCCGCCGCCCTCACCGCCGTCCCCGCCGCGGACGACGACCGCCCCGGCCTCGGCCGGCTCACGCTCGTCGAACTGCGCAAGATGACCGACACGCGCGCCGGCTTCTGGCTGCAGCTCGCGATCGTCGCGCTCGACGATCTTCGGCGTGGTCGCGATCGCGATCTGGGCCGACCCGGAGGACCAGACGTTCGAGATGGTGCTCAGCGCCGCGATCCAGCCGGCCAGCATCCTCGGCCCGGTGGTCGGCGTGCTGCTCGTGTCCTCCGAGTGGTCGCAGCGCACAGCGCAGATCACGTTCGGCCTCGTGCCGCGGCGCGGACGCGTGATCGCCGCCAAGCTGCTCGCGGGCCTCGCGTGGTGCGTGCTGGCGTTCGCGCTCAGCGTGGCCGCGTCGGCGGTCGGCGCCGCCGTGTCGGGCGTCGACGGAGCGTGGGACGTCACCGCGGCGCTGGTGTTCCAGGACATCGCCTACATCGTCATCTCGGTGCTCGGCGGCATCGCCTTCGGCGCGGCGCTGCTCGCCTCGGCGCCGGCGATCGTCCTCTACTTCGTGCTGCCGATCGCCTGGGCGTTCGCCGGGAACCTGTCGTTCCTCGAGGGCGCCGCGCGCTGGCTGGACAGCTCTCGCACGACCGACACGATGACCTTCGATGTCTTGAGCGGCGACGAATGGGCGCGCGTGGCAACGACCGTTGCGCTGTGGGTGCTCGTGCCGCTGCTGATCGGGGTGTGGCGGATCCTCAAGGGAGAGGTGCGCTAGCGGCGGTAGATCCGCGCCTCCCACGGCCCGAGCTCGAGCCCCTGCGGCTCGGGCTCGGCGTTCGAGAGCACCAGCTCGGCCTCGGCCCAGCCGTCGGGGATGCCGGCGGCGCTCGCCGGCTCGCTCGACACGTTGACGAGGACGAGCAGCTCTGTGCCCTCGTAGGCGCGCGTGTAGGCGTAGACCTGCGGGTCGTCGTCGAGCAGCATCTCGAAGTCGCCGTGCGCCACGGCCGGCTCGGTCCGGCGCAGCTCGATCAGCTTCCGGTAGTGGTGGAAGACGGAGTCGGGGTCCTCGATCGCGGCGGCCGCGTTGATCTCGGTGTGGTTCGGGTTGACCGGGATCCACGGCTCGCCCGTCGTGAAGCCGGCGTGCTCCGAGCCGTCCCACTGCATCGGAGTGCGCGCGTTGTCGCGGCTCATCGGGCGCATCGTCGCGAGCACGGCGTCGGGGTCGTCGCCGTTCGCGACCGCCTCGGCGTAGTGGTTGAGCGACTCGATGTCGCGGAACGCCTCGACCGTGTCGAACGGGACGTTGGTCATCCCGAGCTCCTCGCCCTGGTAGACGTACGGCGTCCCGCGGTGCAGGTGCAGCAGGGTGCCGAGCGCCTTGGCCGAGCGCACGCGGTGCTCGCCGTCGTCGCCCCAGCGGGAGACGATCCGCGGCTGGTCGTGGTTGTTCCAGTAGAGGCTGTTCCAGCCCGTCTCCGCGAGCCCCTCCTGCCAGCGCCCGAACGAGCGCTTGAGGTCGCGCAGGTCGAGCGGGAACGAGTCCCACTTGGTGCCGTGCTGGTCGAGGTTGACGTGCTCGAACTGGAAGACCATGTCGAGCTCGTCGCGCGCGGGGTCGGTGAAGAGCTTGGCCTCCTCGATCGTGACGCCCGGCATCTCCCCCACGTTGAGAAGCGCGTCGCGGCCGGCGAAGACCTCGCGGTGCATCTCCTGCAGGAACTCGTGGATGCGCGGCCCGCAGATGTAGTGCTCGCCGCCGGCCCGCCGCCAGCCGTCCTCGCCGACGGCGCCGTCGGGCAGCGCGGGGTCCTTCGAGATCATGTTGATGACGTCCATGCGGAACCCGTCGACCCCGCGGTCCAGCCACCAGTTCATCATCTCGTAGACCGCGCTCCGGACCTCCGGGTTCTCCCAGTTGAGGTCGGGCTGCTTGCGCGAGAACAGGTGCAGGTAGTGCTCGCCGGTCGTCTCGTCGAGCTCCCATGCGGAGCCGCTGAACGCAGAGGTCCAGTTGTTGGGCTCCGGTCGCCACCAGTACCAGTCGCGCTTCGGGTTGTCCTTGGAGGAGCGCGACTCGACGAACCACGGGTGCTCGTCGGAGGTGTGGTTGACGACGAGGTCCATGATCAGCCGCATCCCGCGGTCGTGGAGCTCGTTCGTCAGTGCGTCGAGGTCCTCGAGGCTCCCGAACGTGGGGTCGACGTCGTAGTAGTCGGCGATGTCGTAGCCGTTGTCGTCCTGCGGCGAGGGGTAGATCGGCGACAGCCACAGCACGTCGACGCCGAGCTGCTGGAGGTGGTCCAGGTGCTCTCGGACGCCGCCGAGGTCGCCGATCCCGTCGCCGTCGGAGTCGGCGAACGAGCGCGGATAGACCTGATAGACGACGGCGGACTTCCACCACGGTTCAGACATCCGCGGGAGGGTACGGATCCGGCTCACAGCGCCGAGCCCCGCCGCGTTGGAAGGGGTATGGATCTAGAACTGAGCGACAAGGTCGCGATCGTCACCGGCGCCTCGAAGGGGATCGGCCTCGCCGTCGCCCGCACGCTCGCCGAGGAGGGCGCGAACGTCGTCGCCGTCTCCCGCCATCCCGCGCGAGGCCTGGAGCACCCTCGCATCCGCCACCACGCCGCCGACCTGAGCGACCCCGCGGCGCCCGCCGAGGTCGTCGAGGCGGCGCTCGCGCGGGAGGGTCGGATCGACATCTTGGTCAACAACGCCGGCGGGCCGCCGCCCGGCGTCACGATGCCGCGCTTCGGCTTCCTCGGCCTCGACGATCGCGATTGGCACGCGATGCTGGACTTCAACCTGCTCTCCGCCGTGCGGCTCTGCCGCGCTGCGCTGCCCGCGATGGTCGAGGCCGGCGGCGGCGCGATCGTGAACGTCTCCTCCACCCACGGCGTCGTGCCGTCGGCCGTCAACGTCGACTACGGCGCTGCCAAGGCGGCGCTGATCAACCTCACCAAGGCGCTCTCGGAGGAGTTCGGGCCTCAGGGGGTGCGCGTCAACGGCGTCTGCCCGGGCCCCGTGCTCACGCCGTGGTGGACCGATGAGGGCGGGGCGGCCGACGTGCTCGCAGAGGCGACCGGCTCCGACCGCGAGGCCGTGCTCGGCACGCTGGCGCCGGAGATGATGGCGCTGACCACGGGCCGCCTCGCCGACCCGCAGGAGATCGCCGACGCGGTCGTGCTGCTCGCCTCGCCGCGCTCGGCGAGCACCACCGGGACCGAGATGGTCGTGGACTCCGGGCTCGTGAAGGCGACCTAGCCCGGCACGATCCAGAGGTACTCGTACGGCGCGAGGATCACGTAGTCACCGCGCAGCTCGGCCTCCGGTTGCAGCCCCCGGTCGCGTACCACGCCGCCGTGCACGGCCTGCTCGAGCGGCGTGAAGTTCGCGAGCAGCAGCAACCGTTCGCCGGCGTGCTCGCGCAGCAGCGCGAACACGTGCGGGTTGCTCGTGAAGAGCGGTTCGCTGGTGCCCCGGGCGTGCGCCGCGCGGGTGCCACCGCGCGCCGTCGCCAGCTCCCGCATCCCGGCCCAGATGCGCCCCTCGACCGTGGCCGGGTCGTGGCGGCGCTCGGCCGCCTCCCAGTCCATCGCGGGCCGGTGCATCCAGCGGTTGTCGGCGGCGTGCGCGGGGTCGTCCGCCCAGCGCGGGTCGTTCAGCAGGCCGAGCTCGTCGCCCATGTAGATCAGCGGCAGCCCGCCGTGGGCGAACGCGAGCGCGTGCAGGAGCAGGATGCGGCGGATCGCGAGCTCCTCCGCGAGCGCGTCTTGCGCCGATTCCAGTCCGGCCAACGAGGCCGCGCTTCCGCTCGTCCGCGCCTCGCCGGACAGGAGGTCGGGCTGGAAGCGCGCGCCGCGAGCGAACGTGCCGGGGAACTCACCCGCGTAGAAGTCACTGAGGAACTTGCGGTGCAGGTGCGCGTCCTCGCCGACGCGCGCGGCGTCCTCCTCCGTGATCGCCCAGCCGATGTCGTCGTGGCAGCGCACATAGGTCACCCAGCCGGCGCCGGGCGGGACCGGCGGCATCGCCTGCAGGGTGCGCGTGAGCAGGCCGACGTCGCCGGAGGCGAGCGCGCTCCAGCCGAGGACCATGAGCACGTTGTGGTAGGCGAGGTCGCACTCCTTGCCCTCGTGACGGCCGGCACCGAGGTAGCGCACGAGCTCGCGCGGCGACACGATCGCCTCGGCCTTGAAGGCCACCCCGGGCGCCGCGATCCGCATCGCGGCGCGGAACGCTTGCAGCAGCTGGTGGACCTCGGGCTGGTTCTGGCTGTCGGTCCCCCTGCGCTTCCACAGGAACGGCACCGCGTCGAGCCGAAGCACGTCCACACCGGCGTTCGCAAGGCCGAGCATCGCCTCGGCCATCGCCCGGAACACGGCCGGGTTCGTGTAGTCGAGATCCCACTGGAACTCGTTGAACGTCGTCCACACCCAGCGTTGGATGTCCTCGACGTAGGTGAAGCTGCCGGGAGCGATGTCGGGGAACACCTCGGGCAGCGTCGCCTCGTACGCGTCGGGCTCTGACCGGTCCGCGAACGTCCGGTAGAACGCCAGCTTCTCGGGGTCGCCGTTCATCGCCGCCTGCGCCCAGGGGTGCTCACGAGCGGTGTGGTTGACCACCACGTCCACGCACAGCGCCATCCCGTGCTGGTGCAGGTCTCCCGCGAGCGCACGCAAGTCGTCCATCGTGCCGAGCGACGGCTCCACCGCGCCGTAGTCCACGACCGCATAGCCGCCGTCATTCGGCTCGGGCCGCATCTTCAGCAGCGGCATCAGGTGCAGATAGCTGACCCCGAGCTCCCGCAGGTACGGCAGTCGCCCGCGAACGCCCTGCAGAGTGCCGGCGAAGCGATCGGCGTAAGCCACATAGCCCAGCGCCTGCTCGCGCTGAAGCCAGTCAGGAGTGATCTCCCGCTCATGGTCGAGCCGCTCGAGCTCCGGAGCCCGCATCGCGGCCGCACTCGCGATCGCCCCCAGCAACCCCGCGAACTCGCCTTCCAGCCGCGGATCACCGCCATAGACCGCCTCCAGCGGGTCCCGCAACTCCGTGAAGAACCGGGCAAGCCGATTGTGGAACGCGGCATCCCCGTCCAACGGACGCCCAAGTCGCTCCCACTCCGCCCGAACCTCGGGCCGCATGACGTGGACGTTCTGCACCCCGGCCGCAATCTACCCGCGCACGACACGCGCTCAGGCGCCAGCCGCGGTCGGGCGCCGTCACGTCCCCCCGGAGCGGCGACTCGCAAGCTCGCGCCTGAGCGCTCCGGGAGGACGCGCCGCGCCCGCCCATCGAACCCCTCGGAGGCCACCCGACACGTACACCACCCTCATTGAACGCCCTCGGTAGGGGTGGCTCTCGTCAGCGCCTGGGCCATCTGCTCCTTGAAAGGTCGCGATCTTCGCCCTTCGGGTCCCGAGGATCCGTTCCGGTCTGCCGTCGCCTGGTCGGCGGGCCCGGCTCAACGATCGCTGCTTCGCCGATGACTCGCGAGACCTCCCGGTGCTCTCGCTTTCACGCGAAAGGAGCACTCCGTCGGCGACTCGGCCGGCCGGTCCCATCACGCGAAAGGAGAACTCTGCCGCGAGTCCGGTCCGCGCGTTCAAAGCTCGCGAAACGAACAGTTGGCGACGCACGGCTATCGGCGGTGCAGCGGCGTTTGAAGCAACACGGGCGGCCGTGGCGGTGGCTCGCTACCCGGGGCCTGGACGCCAGCGCAATTTGTCGCCCGCAGCTGACAGCGGCACCGGCGCGGACAGCGAGACGCGACGGAGTTCATCCGCCGAGCCCAGTCCTGCCGACCGCTCTAGCTCCTACATTCGGCAGCGATGGTCGACCGCCGGCAGCTCATCAAGTACCTCCGCTTCCAGCTCGACGAGCTGTCCGCTGAGAACGGCCATCACACCTTCGAACACATCTGTCGGGAGGTCGCGCGCGCCCGCCTCGCAACGAACCTCGTCCCGGCGACGGGCCCGGTCGCCGGTGGCGGCGACGCGGGCAGGGATTTCGAGACGTTCAAGAGCTACCTGCCTAAAGAACTCGGCGAGCACAGCGCCTTCGTGGCGAACATGAGCGACGAGGCGCTCGCGTTTGCCTGCACGCTGCAGAAGGACAAGGTCGACCGGAAGTTCAAGAAGGACGTCGACACCATCGTCGCGTCCGGCGACAAGTTCGACCACATCTACGCTATGTGCGCGGTCAATGTCGACGTCGGCCGACGCAACCGCCTGCGCAACAGGTCCGCGATCAGTACGGCATCGACCTCACGCTGCTGGACGGCCAGTGGTTTGCCGAGCAGTTGGCGGACCCGGACCTCTTCTGGGTCACCGAGACCTACCTGTCGGTGCCCGCGCACATGGCTCCCGCAGCGCCCGCTGCGAAGGACGGCGGCACGCCCGAGTGGTACGACAAGGACCTGGTCAAGTGGCAGCGGCGCGGTGAGCTCCGCCCGACGCTGGGTGATGTTCTCGACGCAAAGGACGGGCTCCGCTACGCGACCTTCCATCAGCCAGACAAGCGCGACCTGGACTTTTGGCTGCAGCTGTTCGAGCCGCTGACCGGCGCCGAGCACCCCCGTGGAGTTCGCCAGCGCGCTCGTTACGAGTACGCCGTCGCGGCGCTGCGCGGCGCGGGCGAGCTCCGCCCGGCCGATCACGTTGTGCGCGCGTTCTTCGACGACGCTCTGCCCGAGGACGATGCCGCGCGGCTGAAGGACGCCAGCGTGCTGCTCAACTACGCCGTCGCGGCGCACGGGCGAAACCTCACCGATCTCGGCGCGGCCTACCTGGGAGAGGTCAATGAACGTCTTCGCGACCAGGTCCGCGGCATCCTCGACGCAAGCCCCTACCCGACACAGCGGGCGATGGCGCTCGAAGTCCTCGGCCACCTTTCCATTCAGCCCGACCCGGCGCTCCTACGTCCCGCTCCACAGCCGCAGCCAATCGACATCGCCGAGTACGTCGACGAGGAGGGCGACGTCAAGGCGCCCTCCGGCGCGCCGCCCGATGACAGCCTGTTCGTTGACGTCAACGAGGCGATGGCCGCTTGGAGCGAACTCGCCGGCTGCATCGAAGACGCGCCGCTGTTCCCGGTCGATGGCCTGTCCAAGTTCCTGAGCCTGCTCGCGCCTGCCCTGGTGGACCGGGACGGATGGCGCGAGCTGACCGACGCTGTTGACGCGGCGGTCCGCCGCAGCGTCGGTAACGCCGCCGCCGCCGCCGGTGCCCGGACCCGCGCATTGCGGCTCCTCGAAGCTGATCGGCTGCGCGACGCACTCGACGAGCTGCACTCCGCGAAGGTCGACTGGTGGACCGGCGACAACTTCGACGGCGCGCTGCTGACGATGCTTCTCATCGCGGACATATACCGCCAGCTCGGGATGATGCAGGCGTCCAAGCAGTACGCCCTTGCCGTCTCCTTCGGCGGGATGACCAGCAGCGATGATGAGTTGCGTCGCTTCGTGCCGAGGGGCTTGCTGGCGGCCGCCCACGCCGACTTCTTCTCCGCGCCTGGTGCAACGCCGTCGACCTGTACGAGCTGGCCTTCCTGACGACCCACGGGCTGAGCGACACGCTAAAGGTGGACGACGACCACATCGAGCCAGCGATTTTCAACTTCGCATCGCTGCTGCGCCGCGCGGCCGTTACTGCTCCGGAGCTCGAAGCGGACATCCAGGAAGCGATGCGCCGCTGCGGCGTGGAGGAGCTCATCGAGCTCAGCCGTGAGATGCCGGAGGTCACCGCCGAGGAGGTCGTCGCCTTCGCAGACGTCGAGATGAACGGCCGGCCCTTCTCCGACGACATCGAGCACGAGGAACCGTTCCCTGTGCCCGTCGTACGACCGCCGCGACAGCCCGCAGCAAAGAAGACGCGGGCTCGGCGCAGCTAGTCACGCGTCGACCCCGGGCGACTGCTGCTCAGCTCCGCGCGAGCCCCGAGCCGCCAGTCCGGACTATTTTCGGCGACGAGGCGACACGCGCGCACAGGTCGGCGCGAGTGTCGCACCTCCTCGAAGCGACACTCACGCTTGGACCGCTGCGGGGACTACCGTCGTCGGGCCTGCGGCTCCAGCGCCGGGTTGTGCCAGGAGTTGTCTTCCGGGTTGATGGTGATGCCGGGCGCGACGATGGCGTCGATGCGGTCCAGCAGCGCCTCATCGAGTTCGACGTCGACGGCCGCGAGCTGGCCTTCGAGCTGCTCCATCGTGCGCGGCCCGATCAGCGCCGCCGTGATCGCGGGATGGCACAGGACGAACGCGATTGCGAGTTGGATCAGCGTGATCCCCGCCTCGTCGGCGAGTTGGGCCAGTTCCTCGACGGCGTCGAGCTTACGCTGGTTGGCGGGCTGTGAGAGGTCGAAGCGCTCCGGGAGCCGACCGGCCCGGGACGAGGACTGCTGCCCGGTGTCCTTGCGCCACCGGCCTGAGAGCCACCCGCCGGTCAGCGGGCTGTAGGACATCACGCCCATGCCGTAGCGCGAGCAGGTCGGCAGGACGTCGTTCTCGACGGCGCGCACGAGGATGGAGTACGGGGGCTGCTCGGTCACGAAGCGCTGGAGGCCGCGGTCGCGCGCCGCCCACTGCGCTTCGACGATGGCTGACGCCGGGAAGGTGGAGCCGCCGAGGTAGCGGACCTTGTCCTGATGCACCAGATCGGTCAGCGCCCCGAGTGTCTCCTCGATGTCGGTGCCCGGATCGGGACGGTGGACCTGGTAGAGGTCGATCCAGTCAGTGCCGAGCCGCTGGAGGGAGTCCTCGACCGCGCGCATGATCCAGCGGCGGGAGTTGCCCCGCTGGTTGGGGTCCTCGCCCATCGCGTTGTGGAACTTGGTGGCCAGCACGACGTTTTCGCGCCGGCCGCCGGTCAGCGCCTTGGCGACGATCTCCTCGGACTCGCCCTGCCCGTAGACGTCCGCGGTGTCGATGAAGTTGATCCCGGCGTCCAGTGCCGCATGGATGATGCGCACCGACTCGGCGTGATCGGGATTGCCCCACGCGCCGAACATCATCGCCCCGAGGCAGAACTTGCTGACCGATACGCCGGTGCGACCGAGAGGGCGGTGCTCCACGACCCTCTCATGCCCGGCGCCGCACTCTTGCTATCGCCTGTTGGAGCGGTCTCGGCGACTCGGACCGGAGTGTCGCTTGGCGCGAGTAGCGATCGTGCCGGTGCTACTCCAGCGTGCCGGTCGCGGCGGCCAGCGCGAACGGGCTGCCCTCGGAGTCGCGGCACACGGCCCACCGATCGCCGGGGTGGATGATCGAGCCGCCGAGCGCGCGGACGCGCTCGACCGTCGTGGCCAGGTCGGCGACGGTGAAGTAGGGCAGGCAGGCGGTGTCGCCGGGGCCCGGTCCCCGCTGGTGGACTCCGAGACGCAGGCCGTCGGTGTCGGTCTCCCACCCGGATCCGGCCGCGGTGGGCCGTGGCGCGAGGGGGACCCCGAGGACTCCGTGCCAGAACTGGCGGGCGCGATCGGGATCGTCGGCCGGAAACTCAATTAGTGGCAGGGGCATGGACGGAGTATCGCCGGCATCACGTTCGCTTCTCCTCGGCGCGACGAGCAGCGCCGCGCTAGTAGCCGATCAGAGCCGCAGCGAGGCGCTGACGGGACTCATGGGCGCTCGGCGGGCGTGCACCGTCTAGATGATCTCGCCGCTGTCGATGCCTGCAGGTAGACGGAGGTGATGCCGAGGTTGCTGTGCCCCAATTGACGCTGGATGGCGCGCCGTAGCTCGGCGCGTGCCGCGGCGGCACTGCCAGGGGCGTCCGCGGGTCGTCCCGCTGATGACGCACAGCAGCGGACCGACCGGCAGCTCGCGCCACACGCTTAGCCGGGCAGAAGTTGTTCCCAGCCCAAGGCGTCCATGCCTACCTCGCGACGGCTCCCGCCCTTGCCGCGCCGGACCAGCAACGAGCCACGGCGGTTGATCGAGATCGCCCTCGGTGAGCGCGAGGGCTTCCTGGATGCGCAGCCCGGCGCGCCACATGATCACGATGAGCGCGCGGAGGGGTTGGCCGTGCGTGCCGTCCCCGGCGCTGCGCATGACCGCGATGATCTCTTCGACCATCGGCGGGTCGGCCGGGTAGCGCAGTCCCGTGTTGCCTGGAGCGCGGCGGGCGCGGAATCCCGGCAGCGTCGCCGGCGATCGACGGCGACCGGCGCGATCGAGCAGGAGCTCGGACATGATCCCTCCTCGGGTCTTGTGGACCAAACCCGACTATCGGCGCCAGTCGACGCGAGGCCGACCCTGCGCGGCGCTATCGCTTCCGACACCGAGTAGTGGTGAGAGCCGATCCGGAATCAGTGTCGCGGCTGCCCTGGAGCTGTAGCGAGCGCGCGCTTGTCCCGGACTCCCGCCTGTCGGTCTCCTTGCGGGCACCCGTGGGGGCCGCCGCGGCGGAGCACCGCAGCCCGCGGACAGCGGGCGCTCGGAACTTCAACGTGATCGCAGCCACTCGTCTGGGAGGATCACTCAGGCCCGCCGGCAGCCGCTGGCCTTCGGCAATCAACTGGCGTCTCGTTAGGCGCTCGTCGTGATCCTCGGACTGATCCTCGCGCTCGCTTCGGCGCTGGCCACCAACCTCGCCTTCCTGTTCAAGCACCGCGGCGCGGTGCTCGCCCCGCCGGTCCGGGTACGCCATCCGCTGGGCAGCGCCGTCGATCTCTTCCGCTCGAGATGGTTCCTGGTCGGCTGGATCGTGGCGGTCGTGGCCTGGGGGCTGCACGTCGGCGCGCTCTCGCTCGCCCCGCTGTCGATCGTGCAGGCGGTCCTGTCAGGCGGGCTCGTCTTCCTCGCCGTGCTCGCCGAGCGCTTCTTCGGCTTTCACCTCGGCCGACGACAGTGGGTGGGCATCACAATCACCGCGGCCGGGCTGGTGATTATCGGATTCACCAGCGGCGGCGCCGACGAGACGCAGCGCGCCTCGCTGGCGGCGCTGATCGCCATCGAGGGCGCGATCTTCGCCGTCGTCGCCGCGCTCGTGAGGATCTCGACCCGCCGCCACCTCCCGCAGCGCGGCGAGGGCCTGCTCCTCGGCGCCGCCGCGGGAGCGCTATGGGGCGTCTCCGATATCGCGCTCAAGTACCTCACCCAAGCCCCACCCGGACCGGTGCTCGGGTTGGTGAGTCCGTGGACGCTGACCGCGCTCGTCGCCGGGGTGATCGCCTTCTACGCCTCCGCCCGCAGCCTCCAGATCGGCGACGGCGTCGAAGTCATCGCGCTCACTTCCGTGACCGCCAACCTCACCGCGATCATCGGCGGGATCCTTGTCTTCCACGAGCCGATCGGCTCCGGCGCTCTCGGGATCACCGGCCGCTTCCTCGCCTTCTGCCTCGTAATCGCCGGTGCAGCGCTCATGCCCGCCCCGATGCGCGCGACCCCCGACGCGGCCAGCACGGCTAGCCGGGCGACTAGCCAGACCGACCCGGCGTGATGCGCGGCGTCCTGTTGCGCTCGCCTCGCGCGACGAGCGAGCGTCTCAGACGACCTTCGGCAGACGCCCGCTCGAGACGAGACGCGGCAGTCGCCGCGCCGCTCGTCGCGAGTGCCGCTTTCGCCTGCCAGCGACAGCCATGCGCGCCGGCGCGTGGCTATCCCTTTGCGCGACAGGCAGCACTGTGCCCGAGTGATCCACTCGCTGCCGGTTCTCGTCATAGGCGAGTCTTACGGACCGCCGCCCTGCCTCCCCACCTGCGGCCTTCGTCCCTCGAGAGGGTGACCGACGTGCTCGCCCGGTGTCTGCTTCGCTGCCGGATCGGTCATGCGTGGGCGCTCGAACACCAGCGGCTGCGCCTACCTGTCGTGTGTGCCCCGGGTCGGTGTCGCCCGAGCTGGCAGTCGTCTGTCGCGATCTCGAGTGGTTTCCCGCCTCGGCGTGAATGCAGAGCGGGCTCGCGTTTTGTGTCGGGCGGCAGCGGCGTCTGCGGGGAGATCAGGTCGGACGGTGGGGCTCGACGGAAAGCCCCGCTGCTCTCCACGCCTGGAATCCGCCGATGAGGTCAGTCGCGTGCGGAAACCCGAGATCCTGCAGGGTGGCTGCGGCCAGGCTCGACTGATAGCCCTCGTCGCACACGAGGATCACGAGGCGGTCGAGGCCGTCGCCCAGCGACGGATCGCTGTGTCCGGACGCTGGGTCGAGGCGCCATTCCAGCGCGTTGCGCGGGACAGCATGCGCCCCCGGTATCACGCCGTCGCGCTCGCGCTGATGTTCGCAGCGGATATCGATCAGGACCGCGCCGCCGACCATCGCGTCGCATGCTTGTTGGGGTTCGAGCCGTCGGAGTCTGCGGCGAGCCGCATCGAGTAGCTCGTTGATCGTGGTGCGGGTCGCGTCGCCTGCCATCGGCCGTTTCACTGTGCCACAGGGGGACGGCGTTGCGCCGCGGGGGCTACCCCTTCCGGGACGGAGCGTGCGAGAGGTTGTGCCGGCTGCTGCTCGGCAGTTTGAACCTTTGCGCAGCGGCCTGCCTTGCCCATATGGGCAGACTCCGCGGCGACCTTGACCCGTCCGCTGCAGCGGAGGAGCATTTGCCCTATGTCCGCTGGACTGTTGACACGGCGTGCCGCCATCCAAGGCGCTGCTGGTCTCGCAACTGGGGTCGCTGCGGCCGCTGCCCGTCCGCACGGTGCATTCGCTCACGATCACGATCACCGCCATGGCCGTCTGCCGGTCCCACCGGAGCCCATCCCGGGTGGGATACCGATCTCCGACACACAGGTCATCCACGTCTGGGCGCCCGGGCCGGCGAATGTGACGCTGCCCTTCACCGGCGGTCAGCTCCAAGGCCTCGACGTCGAGCCGACCACGATCCGCGACTTCAACGGCTTCTCGGCGGTCGCGTTCCACGTCGGCACCGCGACCGGCAGCGACGGGACGCGCTATGACCTCGAGACGGACCTGCGCGCCTTTCGGGGCACCTACATCGACAGGACCGGGCAGCGCCGCTTCGGCACCTTCGGCTTCATCTGAATAGACCTCTTCGTGCCCGGTACGGGCACGCCGGCCACGCAGGTCCACGACTTCAACGGTGGGATCCTGGCGTCCGGGTTCTTCTGGACCGTGCCCGCCCGCGAGCGAGACCTGAGGGTGAGTCGCGACGGCCGGCGCGCGGTGCTCGAAATGCGCGACGTCCCGGTCGTCGACTCATTCCAGTTCTTCGGACCGAACCAGATACCCGCGACCGTCAGCTTCCGCAGCGAGTGGCGCGCCACCGGCCGGTTCGAGCAGCGCGGCTCGGGCGCGACCGTGCCGCCCGAGGACCCAGCGGCGTTCCTGGGCGACATCGCACCAGCCCGCTCGACCGTCCACTGCAGCGGCGAGGAATGGGGCTTCTCCTTCACCTCAGACCTTGCCGGCACCGATCGCGGCTCCGCGCAGATCGGTCGCTCCCGCAACGGCGTCTTCCTCTAGACGGTCTCCCAACGAGTCGCGACTCCACGTCCTCCCTCTTACCGGGTGACCCCGCGGCCCGCCTGATCCTAGCCGGCTCCAGAGTCACTCTGCATCTGTGGGCGAGCGGGCGTGTCGGACGACCTTCGACGGAAGCCCCGCTCGAGAGACAGGCGACGAACCGGCCGCGCTGGTGAGTGTCGCTGCGCGAGAAGCAGCAGCTGGTTAGGCGTTTGAGCTGCCGGCGCGCGAGCCTCGTCTGTCGCCCACGCGACGTACCGCCACCCCCAAGACGGTGGCCGCGCAGCAACACGGAATTCAGATTGGGATCACGAACATCGGCAGCGGTAACGGCAACGGTTCCTACTCACTGCTGCGATCCCACAGACCGCTCCTCCAGGCAGCGTCGGCGCCGAGCGACAGGGCGATTCAAGGTACGACGCCCGGCAAGAGCACCGCCTTCCAGCGACCCCATGCGAAGGCGCCAGCAGCTATACGGTGCACCTGTCGCGTGACCCGGCGGATGAGTCCGAGCAGCAGGGGTAGTGACGTCGCATGATCGATGAGCGAGGCCATGATGGTGCCGTGGTGCTGGGTCTGGTTGCGCCGAGCGGGATGCCGCGCGAGCTCGCCGACCAGATTGCCGAGGAGCTTCCCGGCCAGCTCGGGAACCGAATCGCTGATGTGAACTGGCAGGTGCAGGTGGCGGGCGCCGAGCGCGCGGACACGACGCCCACCAGCGAGGCGCTCAAGCAGGCCGTACGGCGACGCATGCAAGACGAGGGGTGGGACCTCGCCGTCGCGCTGACCGACCTCCCGCTGCGGGCAAACCGCCGCCCCGTCACCGCCCACGCAAGCGCGATGTACAGGGTGGGACTGCTGTCGGTTCCCGCGCTCGGCGCACGCTCGGTCCCGCGGCGGGCGATGCGGGCCGTGCTCAACCTGGTCGAGGGCATCCTCGGCGAGGAAGTCGGCCGCGGCAGCGACGCCGACGAGACGGGGCGCGCAGATCGGATGCGCCGGCGCCTCGACGAACTTCAGTCGCCACTCGGTCCGAGCCGTGCCGGCGAGGCCGGCACGATCGCCTTCGTCGCTGCGACGCTGCGGAGCAACCTGCGGCTGCTCGTCGGCATGGTCCGCGCGAACCAGCCTGAGCGCGTCATCGCTCGCTTGTCGCGCGCGCTGGCGGTGTCACTCGGCACCGCCGCATACGCGATGACCTCCTCCGGCATCTGGACGCTCTCCGACGGGATGGGCTGGCCGCGCCTCGCCTTGCTCGCAGCGGCGTCGATCATCACGTTGTGCGTGGTCCTGGTGCTGGCGCACGGCCTGTGGGAGCGGGCGTCCGGTCAGGAGGACCGCCAGTCCGTCGTGCTCTTCAACCTCGCCACCTCCGTGACGCTGGGCCTCGCGGTCCTCACGCTATACGCGGGCCTGCTCGTCCTCAGCGTCTTGGGTGGCGCGGCGCTTATCCCCCAGTCGGTCTATGACGGCAGCGTCGGGCACGAACCGGCGTTCGCCGACTATCTGAAGCTCGGCTGGCTCGCGGCGACGATCGCGACGCTGGCCGGAGCGCTCGGCTCGCTCATCGAGAGCGACGAGTCGGTCCGCGAGGCGGCCTACCGCCACCATGCCGACGCCCGCACAGAGCGAAACGACGACGAGCGCTAGCCGCCGTCGACTCGAGCCGCCCTCAGCGCACCTGTACTGACCCGGCGTCGTGAAGGCGAGGCGGGGGACCGCGGAACGGCTCGGTGTCCCCAAGTCCTCACGGGCGAACGCGGATAATCGTCTTCCCCTTGATCCGCTCGGTCGGGTTGAGGGCGGCGACGGCATCGTCGAGGGTCGCGACGTTGCCGATGTTGGTCCGCAGCCGTCCGTCCCGTACCCGCTGGACGATCTCACTCAGTTGGGCGCGATCGGACTCGACGACGAAGTCGACTGCCAAGCCGTCGGCGGGCCGCGCCTCGGGCGGCCCTACGACGGTCACCAGGGTTCCTCCGGCCCGGATCAGGCTTGCGGACCGCTTCTGGATGTCTCCGCCGATGACATCGAAGACCAGGTCGACGCCGCCGACGTCTTCCAGGGCGTCGTTCTCCAGATCGACGAACTCTTGCGCGCCGAAGTCGAGCGCCTTCTGACAGTCGGCGGCGCGCCCGGTGCCGATGACGTAGGCACCGGCCTCACGTGCGAGTTGCGTCACCATCGTCCCGACTGCGCCGGCCGCACCGTGCGCGAGGACGCTCTGCCCCGCCTGAAGGTGGCCGTGGTCGAACAGGCCCTGCCACGCGGTCAGGCCGGAGATTGGCAGGCTCGCGCCCACGGTGAACTCGACGTCGCCCGGCAGCGGCGCGAGGTTGCGTGCCTCGATCGCGACGTACTCCGCCAGGGTGCCGTCGCGATGCCAGTCCGCGAGGCCGAACACCCGCTGTCCCACCGACACCCCCGTCGTGCCGTATCCGAGGGCGCTGACCACTCCGGCCAGCTCGTGCCCAGGGATCGACGGTGTTCGGTCACGGTCGTTGCGATCGGTCCAGGTCGAGGGCCACGCCATCTCAGTCGGGACGAATCCCGACGCATGAATCTGAACGATGACGTCGTTTATCGCCGCCGGCGGCTCGGGCCGCTCGACCAGCGTCATCCCGGCCGTTCCCGCAGCCTCGTCCGTCACCACAATCGCCTTCATCCGGGACCTCCCTGTGGCTGGTCCGTTCATGCCTCCTGCGGACGGTCGATCGCGACCACCCAGCGCGCCTCGTCATCGCCATCGGAGCTTTCCACACCGACGAATCCTTCCCGACACGAGCATCAGCTCGAGCCGGCTGCAGAGCGAGTCCTGTTTTGCGCGAGAGGCAGCGGCCGGCTCCGCCGCTGGCCGCGTAGTTGCGAGGTGTGGAGTCCGCCACCTAGGGGCGCTGGTGGCCGATCGCAGGACACCGCACGATGGACCGCGACGTCACACAAGCCGACGCCTTACCGTGCTTTCAAAGGAGCAGGCGATGACCTCGACCAGCCATGTTGTCCAGAAGATCAAGGAGCGGTTGGCAGAGCGCCGCGCCGGCCGACCAGAGCGGATGCAGCGACGAGCCGAGGCGAGAGCCCATCGACTTGAGATGAAGCGTGCGCACGAATCCGACATGCGAGGTGGCGGGGGCGGCGGCGGATAACGATCCTCGTTGCGCGGCTCGGGCGCTCGTGCTCGCGACGGGCTCGTCAGCCGATGAGGATCGCGATGATGCCGGAAGGCGCGGTCGGCGTTGCGGCCGTCACTGATCCCTTGTCGGTTCCGATCGGGGGTGTGAAGGCCTGAGCTGCGGGGGCCAGGACGCCGTAGTCGTTGGCGCCGATGAGTACCACGACCCCGTTGGTGCTCTTCTGCGGCTCGGTGGAGGGTGCGGCGTCGGCTTGGGCCGGGCCGGCGGCGAAGGCGATCGCGAGCGCGGCGGTGGTGATGGTGATCGGGAGTCTCATGACCCCAATGACGCCGGTCAGTGGGTCGTATTCCCTGGTAAGGGACGGAGTGCGTGCCGTCGCATGTGGATGGGATACGTTCGATGAGGATGGCCTCGACGGGTGACCAGTTCCGGATGCCGGACGGCAGCGTGTACATCGTGCGGCGAGCGACCGCCGAGACCGGCGGGGAGTACGTGGAGATGGAGTTCGTCCTGCCGGCGGCATGCGTGCCGCCGCCGCCTCATGTCCACCGGCACCAGGTCGAGGAGTACGAGGTCCTCGAGGGGCGCTTCGACGTCCTCGTCGACGGGACGTGGCGCACGCTGGGTCCGGGTGAGCGCGCCTCGGTGCCGATCGGCGCCCTCCATACGTTCCGCAACCGCTCCGGAGAGCTCGTACGCGTTCGCAACTGGCACCGGCCCGCCATGCGCTTCGAAGCCTTCATCGAGCGCACCTGCACGACCTTGAGCGCGGCCGGCATCACGCGCGGGCGCGACCCGCGAATCGCGATCTACCTCTCGAAGGTGATGCTCGACTACGACGAGACGCTCGCGCCCGGGCGCCGGCGCGAGCGGCTCCCGATGCAAGCGCTGGCCCGAATCGCAAGTCTGCTTCCCGGATCGAGCCACTAGCGAGCAAGCGACCCCATCGGCGCGGAACCTCAGTTCCGGTCGAGAGGCTTCCCGACCGTCATGCTGCGCGACTGTCGGATGCTGCCGCCCTTGTCGTCGTAGAGGCGGACGGTCACCCGGATCCACAGGCGCCGGCGATCCGCGAGCATGCGCCGGCCCTTCTTAGTGAGCGTGAGCCGGTGCGTGGAGCGACCGATGGAGCCGTACCGGAAAGCCTTGTCCACCCTGGCGAGCAGAATGCTTCGCCCACGCCGCCGGGTGATGATGCGGGCCACGATCCGGCCGCGCGGGCACGTGAGAACGTTGTCGATCCTGGGATTCGAGCGCAGGTCCCGGATCCCCCGCCGGCGGATGCCCTCGACCGTTGCCTTCCAGATCGTGAGAAAGGGCGGCTCGGCTTTCAACGCGGCGAGCGTGCAGTTCTCGACGGTCACGCGCGGAGGCACAGGCGGCTCGGGCGGAGGCGGCGGAGGCGGCACGGTCGGGTCCGGGGTCTGGCCCACCATCAGGATGTCCTGGCCCGGTTGGCGGGTGAACGAGATCGTCCGCGTGGCGCCGTCCAGGTCGGTCACGGTCGCCGTTCCGCTGGCCGCATACGGGTTCGGCGGCCGGCCCGCGGAGCTCCCGTCGAACGCGAGCGCGAAGGCGAAATAGCGAGCACGCGTAGGGGCGTCGTCGACGAACGCGACGTCGGCGGTTTCCGTCCCTTCCCAGTGCGTGTCGCTGATCCCCGTGTAGGGGTTCCACGGCGTCGTGCAAGGGCCGCCGCGAACGAAGGGCGCCGGCGGCGTACACGAGCGCGCACCGCCGCCGGGGTCCGTCGACAGCTGCGGGTTGTACGCCGCGACATAGATCTGCGGAGCGGGAGTGGTGTCGAAATGCACTCGCAGGCGGGCCACCTGCGCACTCGCCTCGGCGGTGCTCGCCAGCATCGCGGTCACCAGGATCGCCGACGCGAATCGCAGCATCGACCGTTCCTACGCCCGCGCAGTCATCCGGTCGACCGCCGTTCGGCTAGTTCGCCGGCAACACGGCGGAGTCTCAGGAGCGCCGGCGGCGCGCGCTGGCCATCGCCTCGGTGAATTGCTCGCGGTCAAGCTGTTCGACCGGCATCGGCGTCGTGGGGCCTTGGGCGGAGATGCCGTCGATGATGATCGTCAGGACGCGCTCCCAGTAGTCCGGGGCGATGTCTCGCGTGCGGTCGGCGATCAGGCCGACGCAGAGGTTCAGCATCGGCACGTCGAACGGGCCGAGGTCCGATCGGACGGCGCCGGCCTCCTGGGCGCGGGCCAGAAGCTGCATCGCCCGCGGCGCGATCCGCTCTCGGGCGCCGGCCATCCGCTCGCGCGCCGCGGTCGCGGGCCAGAAGCGCGTCCTTGAAGCCCCGGTCTGCCGCCTGCATGCGGCACATGCCGCGCATGAAGGTGGTGAAGCCCTCCCAGGGGTCCTCGATCTCGAGCGCCTCGTCGGCGAGGGCGACGACGCGGCCGATCTTCTCCTCGAAGAGCGCGTCGATCAGGGCGTCCTTGTCCGGGAAGCGGCGGTAGACCGTGCCGACTCCGACGCCCGCGTGGGCGGCGATGTCGTCGAGCGAGACGTCCAGGCCGCGCTCGGCGAAGATCTCGGCGGCTGCAGCCAGGATCCGGGCGCGGTTGCGCTCGGCGTCGGCGCGGAGTGGTCGGAGCGTGCTCATTCGGGTTGACCGTACCTCGTAACGGGAGGCAGCACCTCCACTTGGGTGCTACCGTCGAAGAGGAGAGCATACCTCCACTTCCGGAGAGGAGTCCGATGTCCCCCACTTCGCACCACGAGCGCCGCTGGCTGATCCTGGCGCTGATCGGCATTGCGCAACTGATGATCGTGCTGGACCTGACGATCGTGAACATCGCCCTGCCGAGCGCGCAGGAGGACCTCGGCTTCTCCAACGACGCGCGCCAGTGGATCATCACCGCGTACGCGCTCGCGTTCGGCTCCCTGCTGCTGCTCGGCGGCAAGCTCGGAGACCTGTTCGGGCGCAAGTGGGCGTTCGTCGGTGGACTGCTCGGCTTCGCCGCCGCCTCGGCCGTGGGTGGCGCCGCCGGCTCCTTCGGCGTGCTCGTCGCCGCCCGCGCGGCCCAGGGCGCCTTCGGTGCGCTGCTCGCGCCGTCCGCGCTCGCGCTGCTCGCCACCACCTTCACCGACCCGGCCGAGCGCGGCAAGGCGTTCGGCATCTTCGGCGCGATCGCCGGCGGCGGCTCGGCCATCGGCCTGCTCCTGGGCGGGATCCTCACCGAGTGGCTCGACTGGCGCTGGTGCCTGTACGTGAACCTGCTGATCGCCGTGCCCGCCGCGTTCGCCGCGCTGCGGCTGATCGAGAACGTCGGGCACCCCACCCGGCCGAGGCTCGACATCGTGGGCGCCGTGCTGGCCACCTCGGGTCTGTTCTCGCTCGTCTACGGCTTCTCGAACTCCGAGATGAACTCGTGGGGGCACCCGGTGACGATCATCGCGCTGGCTGCCGCCGTGGTCCTGCTCAGCACGTTCGCGTGGGTCGAGTCGCGCGTCGAGCACCCGCTGCTGCCGCTGCGGGTGGTGGCCGACCGCGTGCGCGGCGGCTCCTACCTCGCGATCGGGATCTCGGGCACCGCCCTGTTCGCGGTGTTCCTGTTCCTGACCTACTACCTGCAGCAGACCAAGGGCTTCTCGCCGATCGAGACCGGCCTCGCCTACCTGCCGATGACGGCGGCGATCATGATCACCGCGACCTCGGTGAACATCAAGATCCTCGCCAAGACCGGGCCACGCCCGCTGCTCGTGCTCGGCATGGCGCTCGGCGCGCTGGCGATGGTGATGTTTCGCGCAGCTCGACACCGACTCGAGCTACGTCGGCCACGTGATGCCCGGCCTGATCATCATGGGCATCGGGATGGGCAACATCTTCGCGCCGGCGATCTCCAGCGCGACCTACGGCGTCGCCCCCACGGACAGGGCGTCGCCTCGGCGATGGTCAACACGATGCAGCAGGTCGGCGGCTCGATCGGCACCGCCCTGCTCAGCTCGATCTTCGCCAGCGCGGTGACCTCGTACGCGGAAGGCAGGGCGCCGAGCCCGCAGGTCGCCGCCGACGCCGCGATGCACGGCTACACCGTCGCCTTCTGGGTCGCGGCCGGCGTGTTCACCTTCGGCGGGATCGTGGTCGGGACGCTGATGCGCTCGATCAAGGTCGAGGCGCACGCCCCGGGCGAGGCCACCACGGCCGAGCCCGCCGTGGCGCACTCGTAGTAGTCGCGCGCTACCCGGACTTCCAGCTCGAGAGCTTTCTCGGCTGGGAGTCCGCGGTCCACCCCATCAGAGCAGCAGTCCGAGCAAAACCGCCGCGAGGAGCAATCCGGCAGGATCCCCGCGTGGACCGCCGCGCAGTACAGACGCTCCTGAACGCGTATTGGTCGCCCGCGGGCTGGCGCGAGCCGCCGGCGGAACCGCCTGAGGACGAGCTCGCGCACGCGATCGACGCCGGCGTGATGTTCGAGGGCACGTACGACGCGACGCACGACGAGGTCGTCGACGCCGTCATCGCCGCACGCGACTCGGTCGAGGAGGACGAGGTGCTGGCCGCGTTCCTGAGCTCGCTGACGAGCCGCCGGCTCGATCTGCGCTCCGCCCTCGGCAGCTTCGCGGTCGCCCGCCATCTCGAACGGCACGCCCACGATCCCGATTCCTCGGGGCTGTGCCGGACGTGCGAGCTGCGCGCCGACGAGCGCGACATCGACCGCAACGTCATGAGCTTCGAGCGCTTCAAGTGGGGCGGCGTCCGGCGTGACGACCTCGTCTACGTCGCCTTCGACCTCGAGCGGTTCGCCTCCTCCGAGCACCCTGAGCCGACGAGCGATGACCGGACGCTGCTCGAGGCGCTGCTCGACGAGCTCGAAGCCGCGCCGCCCTCGACCACGGCGCCGAAGGCGGCGGCCGGCCTGCTCCGCGACCTGAAGGGCAACAAGGCCGAGCGCGCCGTGCTCATCGACATCCTCGGCGTCTGCTCGGTGCTGGAGACGACCGCGCATCGGGGCTACGGCGAGCGGTTCGTCCGCTACGCCGACCGCGAGATCCCCGGCAAGCGCTTCGTCGAGCACGTCTACCCGGCCTGCTGGTGGACGGCCGCCGACGGCGTCAACCGCGAGCCGTTGATGCGCTAGGCACTCAAGGGTGCTGCCAGAGGGCGTTGACGATCTTCCATCCCTCGCGCGTGCGCACCAGGTGCAGGTATTCGACGTAGACGGCGGAGCGGACGGTTACGTTCGCGATCTCGCGATGCAGGTGCTCGACCTCGACTTCGAGTCCGCGATCAGGGACGTCTCGCGTCTTCCCGATCCCCTTCGCCGTGGCCTCGATCATCTCCCGCGCCGTGAGCTTCTCCAGGTCCCCAGGGGCAGGAGCGTCGTCCGGGGATCGCTTGGCCAGATCGGGATGGAGCGTCCGCTCCATGCGGGCGGCATCGCCATCGAACCATCCCTCGAAGTAGTCGAGCGCCACGCGCACGATCGCGTCGCGGTCAGCCACCCTGGATTCCTCCTCAGCCACGCCAGAACGACTCTACGGCGACCCGAAAACCGGCGGAACCCAACCCGACGATCTTGCGGATGGGCCGACGATCGCGGCGGTCAGCGCCACCCGGAGCACGAAGTGCTCATCCCCAGTCGACGCGCTAGTCAGCCCACCAGTCGCGCCGGCCCTCGACGTCGTCGCGCGGCGAGTCGCCGAGGCTGGGCGCGCCGATGACGAGGATCTCGAGGCCCTCCGGCCCGGCCTCGTAGCCCCGCCACGTGCCCGGCGGAACGCGCACCGCGTCCCATTCCTCCAGCTCGACGATCTCCTCGTCGAGCTTCATCCTCCCGCCCCCGCGCACGACCACGTAGACCTCCTCCTGCGTCTCGTGCGTGTGGCCGTACGGAAAGCGATAGCCGGGTGGGACGCGCTGGTAGCTCAGGCCCGACTTCTCGAGCCCGAGCGCCGCGGTCGCAGCGCGGAACTCGAGGTCCGGCGCACCCTTGAAGTTGGACCCGAGATCGTCCAGGTCTCCCTTGAGGTTCTTGAGCGTGAAGGGCACGGCGCGATCCTATGGCGAGAAGTAGCCGCTGACGCCGACACCTACCGTGCTGAACGTACGGCCCTCCTCGTCGTCCTCGGATTCGGGAACGACCGGCCGCCACAGCGCCAGCTCGAGCGCCGGGAAGACGTAGCTGTAGCCCAGCTCGGGGTTGGATTCGTCGAACGCAGCATGCCGCTGCACGAGCTCGACGGCGTCGTCGGCCGTGATCTGCAGGATCTTCTCGCCGAACACGATCGGCTCGACCTCCCGCGACTTCGACAGCTCGATGTACTCGACCCGCTCAGATGCGTCGTAGAAGACCTGGAACGAGGAGGCGTGGAAGGCATCCGTGGTCACTTCGTCACCGGGACCCTTCAGGAACTCGCGCGCCTCCTGACCCAGCGCGGCACGTGACTCAGCCCGGGTCATGCCGAGCCTCACCGGTCCGATCCCGACGTGCGGCACCACTTCGTATTCGGCGGGCACGACTCAGCGGCTGACGTCGTAGAGCAGGTGCGTGACCCGGTCGCCGCGCACGATCGTGCTCGGGTTCTCCAGCCGAAGCGGCTCGGCCAGCCCGCCGGTGGCGAAGAACGGCCGGCCGGACCCGAACACCACCGGGACCTGGTTGACCACCACCTGGTCGATCAGCCCGAGCTTGAGCGCCTGCCCGCCGATCTGACCGGCGGCAACGTCGACGACCCGGTCGCCCGCGAACTCCTTGGCGGCGCTGATCGCCTCCTCGACGCCGTCGACGAAGGTGAACGGTGCCGTGTCGGCGTACTCCCAGTCCGTCGGCGGGCTGTGGGTGACGACGAACACGTGCTCGCCCGCGGCCGGCTTGCCATCCCAGCCGTTGGTCATGTCGAACACGCGCCGCCCGATGACGTTCGCGGCCATGTCGCCGTACACGTCCAGCATGAAGTCGGCCGACGCCTGGGTGGTCCGGACCGTGCCGTCGCTGCCCGGGAAGCTCCAGTCGACGTCGCCGTTTCCCAGCCAGTCGAACAGCGGTCCGACGCCGTCGTGGTCGTCGGCCATGAATCCGTCCAGTGAGACAACCGCCCCCATGATCGTCTTGCCCATGATCTCCCTCCGTTCTCCGTGATCGTGAACCCTAGGCGGCGACGTGCCGCGGGCGATAGATGTGGACCGCGGTGCCGGTCGAATACGTCTGCGCGTCGACCAGCTCGAGCGCGAGCCGGCTCGGCAGATCCTTGAACATCGGCATCCCGTCGCCGAGCGCCGCCGGATGGACCACGAGCCGGTACTCGTCGACCAGCCGCTCCCGCGACAGGGCCTGTGCGAAGCGGGCGCCGCCGTGCGCCAGCAGGTAGCTACCGTCGGCCGCCTTCAGCCCCGCGATCTCCTCGGCGAGATCCCCGGCCGCGATCTGCGACTCCGGCCACTCGGCACGCTCGAGCGTCTTCGAGAACACCACCTTCGGAATCTCGTTCATCGCCCGGGCCACGTCACTCGACGAATGCGGCCACACCGAGGCCATGTCCTCGTAAGTGCGCCCGCCCATCAGGTGCGCGCCCGCGCCACGCAGCGAGCCGAGCTTCCACTCCGTGAACGCCGGGTCTTCGCCCTTATAGCCCCAGTCGTGGGCGCCGTTCAGGGCTGCGACATAGCCGTCGATCGACACGCCCATCTGCAGTACGAGCTCGCGCATCTCGGATCTCCCTTGTGCGTTCATGGTCGCGGGGTAGACCGGGCGACCGCACCGATCTCATCGGTTGTGGCACGCTCACGGCGTGCGGGTGATCGAGCTCCGGGACGACCGCCACGGCCTCGAGGCGTTCGTGGTCGTCGACCATGACCTGTTCCCGGTCGCGGCCGGCGGGACGCGGATGCTGCCGGACGTGGACATCGGCGAGGTGGCGCGGCTCGCTCGTGCGATGACCTGGAAGTTCGCCGCCTGGCACGTCCCGTACTCAGGCGCGAAGGCAGGTCTGCGGTTCGCAGGAGGCGCGCGCGACCAGGTTCTCGCGGCATACCGGCAGGCCCTCGAGCCCTACCGCGACGTCTTCCTGACCGGGCCTGACATGGGCACGCGCCCGGCCGACTTCGCGGATGGGCTGGACGGTCCGCCGCCACTGTGGGCGCAGAGCCATGAGGGCGTCGACATGGACGACCTCGCCACGGGCCACGGGGTCAAGGCGGCGGCGGAGGCCGCTCTTGCCTACGGCGGCCGCGCCCTGACGGGAGCCGCGATCGCGATCGAGGGCTTCGGCAAGGTGGGAGCCGGGATGGCGCTCGCCTCCACGCGCGCGGGCGCCCGCATCGTCGGCGTCAGCACGGTCGACGGGCTGCTCGCCGATCCTGGCGGTCTCGACGTCGGCGAGCTGTTCTCGCTGCGCGAGCGGTTCGGCGATGGGCTCGTCGCGCACGGGCCGGTGCCCGTGCGCCCGCGTGAGGAGCTGTTCGAGCTGGAGTGCGATGTGATCGTGCCCGGCGCGCGGCCGGACTCGATCACACTCGAGGTGGCCGGTCGCCTGCGCTGCGCGGTCGTCGCCCCGGGCGCGAACGTGCCCTACGGTCCCGGCGCCGTGGAGGAGCTCCATCGCCGCGGGATCATCGCCGTCCCCGACTTCATCGCCAACGCCGGCGGCATCCACCTCTACACGAGCGTCGGGGAGAACGACTCCCCGACGGAGGCACTGGCTCGGATCGAGGCGCTCATCCGGGAGGGGGTCGCGAGCACGCTCGCCGCCGCGGACGCCGACGGTGTCACGCCGCTCGCCGCGGCATTTCGCGCCGGCCGGGAGTTCCTCGCCGAATCCGGCGCAGACGACGACCTGCTGAACGAGCTCTTCGGCTGAGCGCTACCCGATCCGCTCGTCGATCCGGACGTGGACGGTATCGCCCGCTTCCTTGCCGATCGTCTTTCGGAGTGATGCCTTGACCGGGAGCCGGTGGGTGCCGTCGCCCTGGGCCATCAGCGCGCCGTCGAACGGCTCGCCGTCGATCTCGCCGCGGATCTTCACGAGCCCGCGGGTGCCGAAGAGGTCAGCAGCGTCGTCCATCACCACGCACGTCCACGCGCCCGGGTTGTCGCCCTTGGAAAGTTGGGCGTCGAACTCTCTCGGCATGATCAGTGCGCCCGCTCGTGGGCGGCGATCAGGTCGTCCACCGAGGTGCGCGCGATCGCTTCGCCGACGACGTCGAGGGGTACGTCGTCGAGCCGTCGGAAGGTGACGCAGCTCTTACCCATGTTGAGCTTGTGGCCGGTCGCCTCCCAACGCTCCCGGAACCACTGCATCGTCGGCGCCGTAGACGCCCATCATGTACAGGGCCATGTGGCGCTTCTGGCTCGCGAGGGCGGCCACGGACAGAGGTTCGCCGTTGTAGGTGTCGGGGAACCGCTCGAGCGGGACGTAGTAGCCGATCATCCCGTACTGCATGCCCTCCTCGAACCCGTCGGGGAGGTGCTCGAGGATGACCGACCGCACCGCAGCGATCGGCTCCCGCCGCTCCGCGGGAAGTTCGGCGAGGTAGGCGTCGACGGTCGGCGCGTCACTGCGCATGGAGCGCTAGACGGGACCTGCGTAGTTGGGGTCGATCGGAGGCCGCGGGTCGTCGCGGGGCGGCTGGGTGCCGGCGCGCTGCTCCGTGGCGTCCGGCTTCACCGGAGGCTTGAGGCCGGGGAGCTTGAGCTTGACCTTGCGGCCGTCGCTCGTGGTCAGCTCGGGCGTCTGCGGGTGGAGCGGCTCTCCGGGGATCGGAGTCATGGCCCGAGAGTACTCCCCTCACGCCCTTGCCTGGAGGGCGCCGAGCGGCGCCCTCCCTGGCAGAGCGTCAGGCGCTCGCGGGGGCGGAGGAGTCTCCGCCCGAGGAGCGCAGCTTGGTGGCCACCACGGCCGCGGCGATGCCGGTGCCGACGATGATCGGGATCCGCCTGACGATCGGCGTCTTCTTGGCGACCTTGTAGACGGCGGTGCCCTTCGCGGCCTTCCGCGCGCCCTTGGTCGCCTTCTTGGCGGCCTGCAGCTTGAGGTAGGTCTCGAGCAGGTCGACGACCTGGCTCTTCTTGCTCTTTTGTCGTCTGAGTGCCATTTTCGAGGCCTACCCGAGCCGCGCGCGAGTCACACGGCCGCCTGTAAGGGTTCGCGGCTCGAAGATAAGGCCCCATCCGCTCCATCCTCCCGATGTGGCCGAGCCGTCTCAGGCCGATCATCCTGTACATGCTTGCCACCGGCTCAGGATTCATCGACGCGGAGCGGGCCTTCGACCGCGTCAACCGCGCCCGGCGCCGCGCCGCGATCGTGCGGCGGCTGCGCCGGGAGCCGTCGGAGTGCGGCCGCCTGCCCGTGTTCGACGAGTTGTGCATGGCGCTCGGCCGGGCCGCGCGGCGCGGCGGCCGGCGGGAGATCCCGCTGTGCTCGATCCGCGGCACGCTCGAGCCCAGCCGCTCGGCGCAGTTCGATCCGGACTTCCGCCCGGCCCCGATCGCCCGCACACGCTGGCAGCGGGTCTGGCTCGCCGAGGAGCGCGGCGCGCCGCTGCCGCCGATCTCCGTCGTGGCGGTCGGCGAGGACTACGTGCTGCGCGACGGCCATCACCGGGTCTCGGTCGCGCGCGCCCGCGGCGCGCTGACGATCGACGCGATCGTCGAGGTCGGCTGAGCTAGCGTCCCGCGGGTGCTCGCCCACGAACTGTGCGCGGCGCTCGCGGGCTGGCTCGAGCGGCTGATGCCGGCGGATGCCCGCCGCGGCGCCCTGCTCGCCGCGCTCGAAGCCCGCTTCGGGAGCGACGCCCGCGCGGTCGACGCTGCGTTGTGCGCGGAGCTGCAGGCGGAGGCGCGGCGCTTCAGCCGCCACCTCGACGTCGAGTGGGTGCCGGAGGGCGGGCTCGTGCCGGACACCGAGTCGCGCGGCTGGCCGGACCCCGACCCGGCGGAGGCGACGAAGCTGCGGGCCGGGATCGCGGCCGAGCGCATCGGCGACGCCGGCGTGCTCCGCGTCTCGAACCTGTTCCCGCTCGAGCTCGCCGCCCCGTTCCTCGAGCAGGCGCTCGAGGTGCTGCGCGGCGCGCCGGTCGTGCTCGACCTGCGCGCCAACGGCGGCGGCGACCTGGACACCGCGATGGCCGTGCTCGGCTGGCTGCTCGGCCCCGAGCCCGTGCACGTCTCCGACGTCGTCTACAAGGACGACACCCGCCGGTGGCACTCCCTCCCCCGCGACGAGCCGCGCCGCCCCGCCGCCGCCCTGATCGGGCCGCGGACCTACTCGTCCGGCGAGGCGCTCGCGTACCACTTCCAGGCCCAGCGGCTGGGCCCCTTGGTCGGCGAGCGCACCCCCGGCGCGGCCGATCACGTCACGCCGATCGTGCTCCACACGCACGTGCGCGCGAACCTCCCGCGCGGGTACGTCGTCGACGCCGTCACCGGCGCCAACTGGGAGCAGACGGGCGTGGTCCCCGACGTGCCGTGCGCTGCGGCCGAGGCATTGGAGCGAGCGCTCGAGCATCTAGGCTCGGTGGCATGAGCGCCGCCTCCCACCTCGACGAGCGCCAGCTGGTCGCCAGCGCCCGGCGCGGCGACGAAGGGGCGTACCGGCAGCTCGTCGAGCGCTACCGCGGCGAGCTGCACGCGCACGCCTACCGGATGCTCGGCTCCGTCCACGACGCCGAGGACGCGATGCAGGACGCGATGCTGCGCGCCTGGCGCGGGCTCGCCCGCTTCGACGGCCGCAGCGCGCTGCGCTCGTGGCTGTACCGGATCGTCACCAACACGTGCCTCGACCTGATCGACAAGCGCCCGAAGAAGGTGCTGCCGATCGACCACGGGCCGCCGTCGGACGCCCACGACGGGCCGGGCATGCCGCTGACGGAGTCGATCTGGATCGAGCCCTACCCCGACGACCAGCTCGGCCTGATGGACGGCCGCGCGGCGCCCGAGGCGCGCTACGAGCAGCGCGAGAGCGTCGAGCTGGCCTTCGTCGCCGCGCTCCAGCACCTGCCGGCCCGCCAGCGCGCGGTGCTGATCCTGCGCGAGGTGCTCGGCTACTCGGCCAACGAGGTCGCCGACACGCTCGAGACGAGCACGCCCGCGGTGAACTCCGCCCTGCAGCGCGCCCGCAAGACGATCGACGAGACGCTGCCCGAGCGCAGCCAGGCGGAGACGCTGCGCACGCTCGGCGACGACAAGGTCAAGGAGATCGTCGAGGGCTACATGGAGGCGTGGGAGCGCGGCGACGTCGAGGCCGTCACCGCGATGCTCGCCGAGGACGCCGCGATCACGATGCCGCCGATGGCGAGCTGGTTCCGCGGCGAGGGCGTGGAGATCTTCCTGCGCGAGTGGGCGTTCTCCGGGCGCGTGTACGACGCAGAGGGCCGCCGCAACGTGCGCGTGCTGCCCGCGCGCGCCAACGGCCAGCCCGCGATCGGTACCTACTCCTGGAGCGACGAGGCCGGCGCGCACCTCCCGACCGTGCTGCAGGTCCTGAGCTTCGACGGCGACCGCATCACGGAGATCACCGGCTTCGTCGACCCGTCGGTGTTCGGCCGCTTCGGCCTGCCGGAGCGCCTGTGAGCCGCGAGGAGACGGCCTGGTTCGAGCAGCTCTACGCGGCGGCGGAGACCGGCGACGCGCAGGTGCCGTGGTTCCGCGGCGGCCCGAACCCGTTCCTCGAGCAGTGGGTGCGCGAGCGGGCGCCGGAGGGCGCCGGCCGCCGCGCGCTCGTGATCGGCACGGCGCTCGGTGACGACGCCGAGATGCTGGCCGGGCTCGGGTACGCGGTCACCGCATTCGACATCGCCCCGACGGCGATCGAGCGCGCCCGGCGGCGCTTCCCCGACTCTGATGTCGACTACCGGGTCGCCGACCTCCTCGACCTGCCGTCCGAGTGGCGCGAGGCGTTCGACCTGGTGGCCGAGGCGATCACGGTGCAGTCGCTGCCGGTGGCGCTGCGCGAGCAGGCGATCGATGCGATCGCCTCGACCGTGGCGCCTGGCGGGACGCTGATCGTGGTGTCGGGGATTCACTCGGGTGAGGGGCCGCGGGACGGCCCGCCGTGGCCTCTGACGCGGCTCGGAGCTCGACCTCTTCGAGCGGTCGCTGCGGCCCGTTGACGTGGGCGTGGCCCGGATCGGCGCCGAGGCGCGCTGGCGGGGCGAGTACTCCCGCTGACCGGGGGTGTTGCCCCGGCGGACGTCAACTGCTCTGGGTGGGGAAGTGGGCGGATTGACCGTTCCCGCACACTCGATGGCGCGCGAGAATCGAGTGTGCGGAAAGTACGGGTAGCCCGTACTTTCCGCACAGTCGATTGGCGGGTGCGGCGTACTGAACGGATACGCCGGCCTCCCCACCTCCCTACCCAGCCGTCGTTGACGTTCGCTCGAGCCATGCCACTGCCTCCGCGGCAGCCGGAAGCGCCAGGTACTCGTCACGAACCCGCAACCGCCGCGTCACGAAACGACGGCTCGTCGAGCACCCGCCGCACCGCCGCGCCGATGTCATCCGCAGTCGCGCTGAGCGGGTCCAGCACGACCCCCGCGCCCAGCTCGGCGACCCGCGCCGCCGTGTGCGGCTGGTCGGCACCGACTGGAAGCAGCACCGACGGCAGGCCGTGGGCCAGGGCGCCGAGCGCGATCCCCGAGCCGCCCTGCGAGACGACCGCGCGGCACCACGGCAGCAGCTCCTCCTGCGGGATCCAGCGCTGCACGCGGACGTGCGGCGGCTGGGGCCCGAGCTCGGCGGGGTCGACCTGGCGGCCGGTGGTCACCACGAGCGGCACGCCGAGCTCCCGCAGGCCCGCGAGCGCGCGCGGGAGCAGGTCGCCGGACTCGGCGTTGAAGACCGTGCCGAGCGTGAGGTAGACCGCCTCGCCGTCGGCGGCCGGCGGGTCTCCGCCGCGGAAGGCGAACGCGCCCGGCTCGGACCGCAGGCCCAGCGGGAACGGGGACAACAGAGCCTCTTCCGGCGCATCCCCGGTCAGGCCGTGCGAGGCGCGCAACGCCTCGACCGGCTGCGCCGCCACGTCCGGGCGGACGAAGTCGGCGCCCGCGATCACGAGCACGCAGGCGCTCGGGATGCCGGCGCGCTCGGCCGCCACCGCCGCGCCGAAGTCGGCCTCGTCGCGGACGATCCGCTCGGCGCCCCACGAGGACACCAGCGCGAGCAGCGCCGCGGCGCGCTGGCGGGCGAGCTCGCCCGCGTACCACTCCCGCAGGGCGCGCTCCTCGTCGGCGGGGTCGTAGGCCTTCAGCGGCATCCGCGCGGCCGGGTCGGGCGCCGTGCCGGGCGACTCGATCGCCTCGAAGCCGCGCTCGCGGATCGCCTCGAGCATGTCCGCGCGGCCGGTGACCGCGACGTCGTGGCCGGCCGCCGCGGCGGCGCGCGCCAGCGGCATGAGCGGGTCGAAGTGGCCCTGCCCGCCGGCGAAGGCGAACAGGATCCGCACTACTGCCCCGCGGCGATCGCGGCGGTGACGAGCGCGACGATCCCCTCGCGCGAGCCGGCCGAGGCGTAGAAGCCCGCCGTATGGCAGAAGATCGCGTCTTCGACGCCGGTCGCGGCGGCGAGCTCCGCGCCGCTGCGGCCGCGCCACTCGGCGGGGAAGCTGAGCCGGTTCTCGAACGATCCGACCTCGCGCGGGACGGCCTGCGAGCCCCAGCCGTCGGTCTTCGGGTAGACGACGTAGAGCGCCTCGGGCGCGTTGGTGATCACGGCCTCGCGCCAGGGCATGTTGGAGTCCAGCTCGATCACGCGCGGGTCGTCGGCGCGGCGGATCGCGGCGGCGACGAGCTCGCGCGCGCGGTCGAAGGCGGCGGCGCCGGCGATCTCCCGCTCGAGCATCCCGCGCGCGAGCGCGACGGCCTGCGCGAAGCGCGCGTCCTCCTCGTCCGGCGAGAGCGCCTCGTCCCACGCCGGGTTGAGCGCGGCGATCACGCCGCTGACGCTCATCGGCCGGATGTCGCCGACCAGCGGCTCGACCAGCGTCTGCCCGACGTCGTTGGCGTCGACGCCGCAGACCAGGCGCTCGTCGATCGCCGCGGCGGCCTCGGCGCTGCCGGCCAGGGCCTCGCCGTGCTCGCGCCAGACGAGCCCGAAGCTCGCGTAGCGGATGCCGTTGGCTCGCTCGCCCGCCCCGCCCTTCTGGTGGTGGTCGAAGTCGCCCGTCTCCGGGTCGTGGTTCCCGCCGACGTCGACGCGGAGGTCGGCCGCCGCCTGCCGCTCTGGGTCGCGGGTGCGCACGATCTCCAGCTCGCCGTGGACGAGCTCGAGCACGGCGATCGCGAAGACGTCGTCGGCGTGGAAGTTGCCCGGGTGCGTGGCCACCTGCATGAGGCGTCCACCGTAGCCGAGCGCTACCTTGCGGCCACGATGCTCCGCACCGCGCTCGCCGCCGCCCTCGCCGCCCTCGCGCTCGCCGCCCCCGCCGCGGCGGACTGGAGCGGCGACGGCGCCGCCGACGTGCTCGCCGTCCACCCCGACGGACGGCTGCTGCTCTATCGCGGCACGGGCGCCGGAGCGTTCGCCGGAGGCGGCGAGGGGATCGGGAGCGGCTGGGGCTCGTTCACGGCGCTGATGACCGGCGACTGGAGCGGCGACGGGAGCCCGGACATCCTCGCCCGCGCCCAGGACGGACGGCTGCTGATGTACCGCGGCAACGGCAGCGGCGGCTTCGCCACGGGCCAGGCCGAGCAGATCGGCTCGGGCTGGGGCCCGTTCACCGCGCTGCTGCTGCCGCGCGACTGGGACGGCGACGGCAAGCGCGACATCCTCGCCCGCGACGGCGACGGGCGGCTGCTGATGTACCGCGGTAACGGCGCCGGCGGCTTCATCACCGGCCGGGCGGAGCAGATCGGCACGGGCTGGGGACCGTTCACCGCCCTGCTCGCTCCCGGCGACTGGAGCGGCGACGGGAACCCCGACATCCTCGCCCGCCAGAGCGACGGCGCGCTGATCATGTACCGCGGCGACGGCCAGGGCGGCTTCGGCGGGCGCGCGCAGATCGGCTCGGGCTGGCAGAGCTTCACCGCGCTGCTGGCCGGCGGCGACTTCAGCGGCGACGGCAAGCCCGACATCCTCGCCCGCGCCGAGGACGGCCGGCTGCTGATGTACCGCGGCGACGGCGACGGCGGCTTCGTGACGGGCTCGGCGGAGCAGGTCGGCTCGGGCTGGCAGTCGCTCGGCGGGCTGATGCTGAGCTGGGACCCGCCCACCCCGCCCGCCCCGCCGCCGCCTCCGCCCCCGCCCGCGCCGCGTGACGGCAGCGTCCGCCTGCAGGCGGGCATCCGCTGCACGCCGCCCGGCGGCAGGCTCAAGGTCAACCTCAAGGTGAGGAAGCGGTCGGGCAAGCGGGCGCCGCGCGTGCGCCGCGTCGTCTTCTACATCCGCGGCGGAGCGCGCAAGGTCGACCGCAAGCGGCCGTACGTGGCACGGCTGCGCGTCAGGCGCCCGGCCGGGTCGCGCGGCCGCGTCTACGCCCGCGTCGTCTTCACGCGCCCCGGCTCGAAGAAGCTGCGCCGCAAGACCGTGTCGCGCCGCTTCGTCATGTGCGGCTAAGCCGCGGCGCCTCGCGGCCGATCACCAGGGCATGACGGTCGCCGGATCGCTGGACAGCGCGCGGGCCGGCGTGCCCGTCGCGGTCGCCCGCCAGCCGATCCTCGATCGCGCCGAGGCGGTCCGCGGCTACGAGCTGCTCTACCGCCCCGCCGGAGCTGCGGAGCTCGGGCCGGACGGCGCCACCTCCAACGTGATCGTGCGCGCGCTGGCCGACATCGGGCTCGACGCCCTGGTCGGCGACCGCAAGGCGTGGGTCAACGTGACGCGCGAGTTCCTGCTCGAGGTCCGCCCGCTCCCGCTGCCGCCCGGCCGCACCGTGATCGAGCTGCTCGAGGGCCAGGCGGTCGACGACGAGCTGCTCGAGGTGCTCGACGAGCTGCGCGAGTCGGGCTTCCGCATCGCGCTGGACGACTTCCGCTTCGATCCCGGCTGGGAGGAGCTCGTCGGCCACGCCGACGCGATCAAGCTCGACATCCGCGAGCTGCCGGGCGCCGCGCTCGAGGAGGCCGTCGAGCGCCTGCGCCGCCCCGGCTTGTACCTGCTCGCGGAGAAGGTCGAGACGCGGGCGGAGTACGAGCACTGCCGCGCGCTCGGCTTCGACGCCTTCCAGGGCTTCTTCTTCGCCCAGCCCGTGCTCGTCGAGGGCGGGACGGTCCCCACGCACCGCCTCACGAGCCTCGCCGAGCTCGCGCAGGCCGGCGACGCCGACTTCGAGCAGCTCGAGCGGCTCATCACCCAGGACGCCGGGCTCGCCTACAAGCTCGTGCGGCTCGCGAACTCCGCCTACGTCGGCAGCCGCAAGGCCGTCGCCTCCGTGCGCGAGGCGCTCACGCTGATGGGCACGATCAACGTGCGCCACTGGTCGGTGATGCTGGCGCTCGCCGGCTTCACCGACCGCCCGCAGCACCTGCTCGCCACCGGCCTGCTGCGCGCCCGCCAGTGCGAGCTGCTCGCGCGCCGGCCGGTGGATCCGGCGGTGGCGTTCACGGTCGGGCTGTTCTCGATCCTGCCGGCGCTCGTCGGGACGACGATGGAGTCGCTCGTCGAGGAGCTGCCGTTCGACGAGCGGCTGTCGGGCGCCCTGCTCGCGCAGGACGGCGAGGAGGGCGCGCTGCTGGCCGGCGTGCTCGCGTTCGAGCGCGGCGACTTCGAGGCCTGCGAGTCCTTCGGCATCGACCTGCTCGAGGTCGCCGAGGTCTACCGCGCCGCGCTCGCCTGGGTCGAGCAGGCCGCGCCGCACCTCGCCTAGGCCACTCCCGCCTCGATCAGCAGCTTCCAGATCTCGCCCTGGTCGACGACCTCGACCTCGAGCTTCTCCGCCTTGGTCAGCTTGCTCGCGCCGACGTCGGCGCCGGTGATCAGCATGTCGGTGTTGGCCGAGACGGAGGTGGCCGTCGTCGCGCCGGCGCGCTCGGCGAGGCGCTGGAACACCGGGCGCGGGACCTTCTCGCCGCTGCGCGGGTCCGAGATCGAGCCCGTGATCACCACCGTCTTGCCCTCCAGCGGCGCGCCCTGGACGACCTTCGGCGGCAGGTCCTCCTCGAGCACGTCCAGGTTCACGCCGCGCTCGCGCAGCGTCTCGATCTCCTTGCGCGTGCCCTCGCGGTTGAGGTGCTGGTGCAGGCTGGCGGCGACCTTCGGGCCGACGTCCTCGACCTGCTGGAGCTCCTCCTCGGAGGCGTCGGCGACGGCCTCCAGGCTCGCGTAGCCGGCGCGGCAGAGCTTGCTCGCCGTGCCCTCGGAGGCCATCGGGATCGCGAAGCCGATCAGCGCCTTGCGCAGTCCGACGTCCTTGCTGCGCTCGATCGAGGCGATCATGTTCTCCGCCGAGACCTCGCCGATCCGGTCGAACTCGAGCAGGGTCTCCTTGTCGAGCGCGTAGAAGTCCGACGCGCGGTCGAGCTTGCCCGCCTCGTTGAGCCGCTCGATCCACTTCTGGCCGATCGCGTCGATGTCCGCGGCGGCGCGCGACGCCCAATGGATCAGGCGGCGCACGGTCTGGGCCGGGCAGGCGACGTTGGTGCAGTACAGCTCGCGCGAGTTGCCCTGCTCCGTGAGGTCGAAGCCGCAGCTCGGGCACTGCGCGGGAGGCTCGATCTCGCGCTCCTGCCCCGTGCGCTTGGAGGCGTCCAGCACGCCGGCCACGAACGGGATCACGTCCCCGGCGCGGCGGACGAGCACGGTGTCGCCGATCCGCACGTCGCGCGCGCGGATCACCTCCTGGTTGGCGAGCGTGGCGCGGGTGACGGTCGTGCCGCCGACGAACACGGGCTCGAGCACGGCGACCGGCGCGACCTTGCCGATCTTGCCGACGTCCCAGATGACGTCGGCGAGGATCGTCGTCTTCTCCTCGGCGGCGAACTTGAACGCGAGCGCCCCGCGCGGCGAGCTCGAGCGCGTGCCGGCGGCCGCGTAGGCCGTGCGGTCGGCGAGCCGCAGCACCGCGCCGTCGAGGTCGTAGTCGAGCTCGTTGCGGGTCGCCTCGATCTCCGAGATCGTCTCCTGCGCCTGCTCGGCCGTGTCGGTGTGGCGCATGTCGGCCGCGTCGAAGCCGAGCGCCTTCAGGCCCGCCTCGAGGTCGTCGTGCACCTCCCCCGCCGTCTCGAGGTCGAAGGCGAAGAACCGCAGGCGCCGCTCCTCGACCGTCTTCGGGTCCTTGGCGCGGACCGTGCCCGCCGCGGCGTTGCGCGGGTTGATCAGCGGCTTGTCGGGGTGCGCCTCGTTGTAGGCGGCGAAGGTGCTGCGCAGCATCACGAGCTCGCCGCGGACCTCGGTCTTCGCCGTCGAGCCGACCTTCGTCGGCACGCCGTCGGCGATCGCGCGCACGAGCGTGGTGACGTCCTCCCCCGTGGTGCCGTCCCCGCGCGTGACCGCGCGGGCGAGCCGGCCGTCCTCGTAGACGAGCGCGAGCGAGAGCCCGTCGAGCTTCGGCATCACCACGACCTGCTGGCCCGGGAAGCGCTCGTAGAACGCCTCGACCTGCTCCGCCTTGGTCGCCTTCTCGAGCGAGAGCATCGGGCGGCTGTGGCGCACGGGCGCGTGCAGCACGCTCGGAGCCCCGACCTCCTCGAGCGGGTTCGGGTCCGGCGTCAGCTCGGGATGCTCGCCGACGAGCGCGCGCAGCTCGTCCTCGATCGCGTCGTACTCCGCGTCGGCCACCAGCGGCTCGCCCTGGTAGTAGGCGCCCCGCAGCTCGGTCATCCGCGCCGCCAGCTCGTCGATGCGCTCCTTCGTGCTCACCCGCCGCAGGCTAATGATGCGGCCAGCGGTACCGTCAGCCGATGACGTCGCTCTCGTACTCGGCCTGGAGCGCGACCTGCGACACGCTCCACGCCCACACCCAGGTGCTCGGGAAGATCGCGGTGACGCTGGCGCCGCCGGAGCCGCAGCTCCAGCACGCCGCGCTGCGCCTGACCGCGCGCGGATGGGAGAGCCTGGCGCTGCCCGCCGGCGCCGGCGGCGCGATCGTGGCCGGGCTCGACCTGCATGCGCACGAGGCGTTCGCGGAGCACTCGGACGGGCGCGCCGAGCGGGTGCCGCTCACGCCCGACCGGCCGGTCGCGGACGTCACGGCGGGTCTCCTCGGCGCGCTGCGGTCCTTCGGCGTGGCGATCGAGATCGACCCGACCCCGCAGGAGGTCGCCTGGACGGTCCCGCTCGACGAGGACACCGAGCACGCGACCTACGACGTGGCGCAGGTGGCGGACTACTTCGCGGCGGCGACCCGGGCGGCGCTCGTGCTGGCGGAGTTCCGCGCGCCCTACCGCGGCCGCTCGACGCCGGTCAACGCCTGGTGGGGCTCGTTCGACCTCGCCGTCAACCTGTTCTCGGGCCTGCCCGCCGACCCGCCGTCGGACGACTTCATCATGCGCAACTCGATGGACGCCCAGGAGTTCGCCGTCGGCTGGTGGCCCGGCGACCCGAACCGCGACGGAGCGGCCTTCTACGCCTACGCCCACCCGGCGCCCGAGGGCTTCGCCGGCGCCGAGCTCGAGCCCGCCGCCGCCCACTGGGACCCGGACCTCGGCTCGTACGTGCTCGAGTGGTCCGACTTCCTCGCCGCCGCGGACCCCCATGCGGCCGGGCTCGCCTTCGCGCGTTCCGCCTTCCGCCACGCGTGCATCGTCTGCGAGTGGGACCCGGACCTCCCCGCCAGCGCGCACGGCGACCCGCCCCCGGTCAGCTGAGGCGTTTGCGGCAGCCGGCCGCCGGGCGTAGGCTCGTGCGGCGGTGAGTGCCACCCCTCACCTCCTGGAGCTGTGGCGGAGCGAGCTGCCGATCCAGCTCGCCCCGATGGGCAGCGTCAGTGCCACGCCGCGGCTCGCGCTGGCGGTCGCCGCGGCCGGCGGGCACTCGATGTACCCGGCCCTAGCGCTCCCGCCGCCGGCGCTGGAGCCCGTGGTCGGCGCGCTGGCGGACGCCGGAGCCGCGTTCGGCGTGAACTTCATCGTGCCGATGATGGCTCCGGGCTCGCTCGAGCTGGCGCTCGAGCGGGCGCCGTACGTGGACTTCTTCCTCGAGGACCCCGACCCGGCGCTGGTCGAGCGCGTGCACGCGGCCGGCGCGGTCTGCGGCTGGCAGGTCGAGACGGCGGAGGAGGCGCGCGCGGCCGAGGCGGCCGGCTGCGACGTCGTGATCGCGAAGGCGTGGGAGTCGGGCGGGCGCAAGCGCGTCGAGGGTCCGACGCTGCTGCCGCTGCTCGACGGCGTGCTCGACGCCGTCCCCGTGCCGGTTGTGGCGGCCGGCGGGATCGCGACCGCGCGGAGCGTCGCCGCCGCGCTCGCGGCGGGCGCCTCGGGCGTGCGGGTCGGCACGCGCTTCATCGCGGCGGCCGAGTCCGACGCCCATCCCGACTGGGTCGCCGCCGTGCTTGCCGCCCGGCCCGAGGACGCGGTCGTCAGCAACGCCTACAACGAGGGACTCACCCCGCCCGGCCCGCACCGCGTGCTGCGCGGAGCGCTCGAGGCCGCCGCCTCGCTCCCCGAGGGGACCGCCGCGACGCTGCGCCTGGCCGGCGCCGAGATCCCCGTGCCGCGGTTCGGCCCGCAGCCGCCGACCCGCGAGTCCAGCGGGGCGACGCACGCGATGGCCCACTACGCCGGCCAGTCGGCAGGAGCCGTGACGCGGATCCAGCCTGCCGCCGAGATCGTCGCCGAGCTCGCCGCGGGCGTCAGCGGCGCGACCAGGGGGTGACCGGGCGCTCCCGGCGCTCGCCGTCGATCACCAGGTCGACGTGCTCCTGGAAGAACGCGATCCGGTCGGTCACCTCGGCCGCCTCGCGCAGCGGCGCGATGTAGGTCCAGGCGACGTCCGGCGCCGCCGCGTGGGAGAAGTAGGACGCCTCGCCCTTGTAGGCGCAGAAGCTGCGCGTGTCGCTCGGCTGCAGCGCGTCCATGCGGACGTCCGCGGCCGGGAGGTAGAAGCGCACCGGCAGCGGCGGCTCGAACAGCAGGTACGGCGCGCTCGACTCCGCCAGCAGCTCCCCGTCGAGCTCGACGCGGACGTCGCGGGAGGCGTGGACGATGTCGATCCGGTGGAACGGGTCGCGCGGGTGGCCGACGTTGCGCTCGTCCTCCTCGAACCACGCGTCGACGCTCTGGAAGTCGACGATGAGGTAGCCGTCGAGGTCGGGATCGGCCGGCCGGAACGCGCGCGCCTCGCATCCGTCGTGGCGCAGCACCAGCGCCTCGCCCTCGGTGGAGCGCACCTCGAAGGGCACGCTCGGGTCGAGCACGATGCGGTCGCCCAGCCGCGGCGCTCCCATCGCCTCCACGCCGTGCCCGGCGACGTCCGACGACCCGTCCGGCGCGGGCACGACCTCCGCGTGCACGTCCGCCTCCGGAACGGCGTAGTCGGGCACGACGCGCCGCGGCTCCCAGACCAGCAGCGCGCGCCTGCTGTCGATCACCGTCGTGTCGCCGAGCACGCCGCGGATCCGCTTGTCGATCGGCTCGTGGCGCAACGCGGAGAGCTCGCGCATCAGCAGCTCGCGGAGATGAATGCTCATGACAGCCATCCTCCCGCCACCGGGTGCTCGCGGCAAGCTTGCCTCCGAGCGCGTGTTCTGAGAGGTTCGGAGTGTCCACGACAGAAGGGAGTCGGCATGGCGGATCGAGCCGTATTCGTCGGGTTCGGGCAGCCGGTTCGCGGTCGCGAAGAGCGTGCCGTCGAAGTCTTCAACGAGTTCGTCGGCATGTTCGGGCGCATGCAGGCCGACGGGCGCATCGAGGACATGGACGTCGCCCTGCTGCGGTCCCACGGTGGGGACCTCAATGGCTTCTTCATGGTCCACGGCAGCGTGGAGCAGTGCTCGGCCCTCCAGATGGACGAGGAGTTCGAGCGCGCGATCGCCGACGCGGTGCTGATCGTCGAGAACTTCGGCGTCGTTCCCGCCGTCACCGGCGTGGGCGTCGCCGAGCAGATGACGCTCTACACCGAGGCGGTGCAGAAGGTCGGCGTCGGCGGCCACGCCCTCGCCGGCGTCGGCGGCCACAACGGGGGCTAGCCCGGGAACCGCGGCTGGGCGGCGCTACCCCGTGTTGCGCAGCCCGGCCGCGATCCCGGAGATCGTGGCGAGCAGGGCCTCGCGGTCGTGCTCGGCGCCCGCGCGCACTCGCGAGAGCAGCTCGACCTGGAGGTGGTTGAGCGGGTCCACCCACGGGTTGCGGTGCGAGAGCCGCTCGAGCAGGGCGGGCGTGGAGGCGAGCAGGCGCTCCTCGCCGGTGATCTCGAGCAGCCGGGCGCGCAACCCGCGCAGCTCGCCGCAGATCTGCTCCCACAGCCGCGTGCGCAGCTCCTCGTCGACGAGCCGCAGGTAGCCCGCCGCGACGCCGAGGTCGGTCTTGAAGAGCGCCATCTCGATCGTGTTGATCAGCGAGGAGAAGAACGGCCATTCCTCGCGCATCTCGCGCAGCACGGCCAGGTCCGCCTCCGCGAGCGCGGTGCCCGCGCCGTACCAGGAGGGCAGCAGCACGCGGTTCTGCGTCCAGGCGAACACCCACGGGATCGCGCGCAGCGCCTCGACCCCCGCGGCGACGCCGGCGCGCGACGGCGGGCGCGAGCCGATGTTGAGCCGGCCGAGCTCGGAGATCGGCGTGATCTGCTCGAAGAAGCGCAGGAAGTCCTCGTCCTCGTAGACCAGCGCGCGGTAGACCTCGCGCGAGCGGGCGGCGAGGTCGTCGAGCGCGCTGCGCCACTCCGGCCGCACCTCGGTGCCGGCGCCGTTGGAGGCCAGCAGCACCGCCGAGGCGGTCTGCTCGAGCGAGCGCACCGCGAGCTCCGGATGCCCGTAGCGGGCGGAGATCGTCTCGCCCTGCTCGGTCAGGCGCATGCGCCCGTGGACGGTCCCGAACGGCTGGGCGCGGATCGCCTGGTAGGAGCGCCCGCCGCCGCGCGACGTGGAGCCGCCGCGGCCGTGGAAGAGCTCGAGCGCCAGCCCGTGCTCGCCCGCCTGCCAGGCGAGCCGCTCCTGCGCGCGGTGCAGCGCCCACTGGCTGGCGACGAAGCCGGAGTCCTTGCCGGAGTCGGAGTAGCCGAGCATCACGCACTGGCGGTCCCCGTGCCAGCGCAGCGCGTCGCGGTAGGGCGCGCAGGCGTACAGCGTCTCCATCGTCTCGGGCGCATCCTCGAGGTCGGCGAGCGTCTCGAACAGGGGCACGAAGCGCAGCCGCGGCGTGCCGTGGCCGGCCTCGAGTCCGCCGCGCCGCGCCAGCCACAGCGCGGCGAGCACGTCGCTGGGCCGCTCGACCATCGAGATCACCATCGTCGGCACGGCGTCGCGGCCGTAGGCGTCGCGGGCCAGCGCGATCGTGTCGAGCACGCGCACGAGCTCGCCCGCCGGGCCCTCCGGCGGCCGGAACAGGCCCTCGCGGCCGCTCGCGATCGCCTCCTCGAGCACCGCGACCCGCTGCTCCTCGTCGACCGCGCCCGCGAAGCCGGGCAGCAGCGCGCCCGCCGCCTCGCGCACGACGCCCGCCGACTGGCGCACGTCGAGGCTCGCGAGGTGGAAGCCGAACACGTCGACCTGCCACAGCAGCCGCCGGATCGCGCCGCCCGCGACGTGCTCTGAACCGAGGCACTCGCGCACCAGCCCGAGGTCGCGCCGCAGCTCCTCCGGGTCGGCGTAGCCGGGCTCGCGGCCCGCGGCGCGCAGCGTGTTCTCGAGCCGGTGCTCGACGAAGCCGAGCTTGGCCCGCAGCGGCTCCCACTTGCGGTGCGTGCGCCGCAGCACCGGGGCCGTGGGCAGCTCGCGCTCGTCGCGCTCGAGCGACTGCTCCAGCGCCGGCGTGACGACGACGCGGCGGTCCGCGTGCGAGTAGCGGCGCGCCAGCTCGCGCACCCGGTCGCGCAGCAGCCGCACCGCGGTGCGCCGGTGAAGCCGCAGCGTCCGCGCGAGCGTCTCCGCCCCGACCTCGGGGTGGCCGTCCATGTCCGAGCCGGCCCACGAACCGAAGGCCACGACGGGCGCCTCGACGCGCGAGCCGAACACGCGCTCGACCTCATCGAGCACCTCCGGCACGGCGTCGAACAGCGTCGACTCGAACACGAACAGGTTGCGGCGCACCTCGTCGTCGACCCGCGGCCGCGCGCGGCGCACCTCGTCGGTCTGCCACCAGATCGTGACGATCTCCTGGACCTCCGCGAGCGCCGCGCGGCGGCGGGCGCGGCCCGAGCGGGGGTCGTCGAGGCGGTCCAGCAGGTCCATCAGGTCGGCCTGGTGATCGAGCACGGAGCGGCGCGTCGCCTCCGTCGGGTGCGCGGTCAGGACCAGCTCGAGGTGCAGCGCGCGCAGCGCCTCGGCGGCGTTGACGCCGGCGCGGGAGAGCAGCTCGGCGGTCTCGGCCAGCGACTCCCGCTGCTCCTCGCCCGAGGCGTCGTACTCGCGCCGGCGCCGGATCCGCTCGCGCTCCTCGGCGATGTTGGCGAGCTGCAGCTGGAGCGAGCACGCCCGGATGTAGGGCTCGACCTCGTCGTCGCCGAGCCCCTGCAGGCAGTCCATCAGCGCCTCGCGAGCGTCCTCGTCACCTTCCCGCAGCTCGGCCGCGGTGCGGTGGATCCAGCGCACGCGGTCGGCGAACTCGCGGCCGTGCTGCTCGGCGAGCACGGCGTCGAGCGCGCGCGACAGGAGCTCGGTCTCGCGCGCGACGGGCGCGGCGGAGGCGGTCATCGCCTCGGATTGTCACAGCCCGCGTCTGAGAAGCGCATGCGGCGGGCACTCTCCCGGCAGTCGGAGAGGAGCGGCGGCGATGGGCTGGATTCGGGCGTTTGGTGCGGCGGCGGTGCTGGCGGGGCTGTGGGCGGCGCCGGCGGCGGCGCAGAACCCGGGCTACGGCGGCGGGCGGCTGCCCTCGGCGGCGGTGCCGAAGGCGCGCTACGTGCCGACGGTCGGGATCGCCCTGCAGCCGCGCGGCGACCAGATGGCGTTGCGCTTCGACACCAGCCTGCGCTGCGGGCGCACGAGCTACGACGTCGTCGGCCGCGCGCTCGCCGCGTTCGACGGGCGCGGCTTCACCGCCTCCGCAGCGCGCCGGCTGCGGATCCCCGGCGGGAGGATCGACTTCGCCTGGACGCTCGCCGGGCAGGCCGACGGGACCAACGCGTCCGGCACCCTGCGGGTCGCCGGCACGCGCATCACCGGCCGCCGCCGCACCGCGTGCGACCGCAAGCCGACCCGCTCCTTCGCCGCCCGCGTCGCCGCGCCCGCGCCGGGAGGCGCCCCGCGTCCGCCGGCGGGCGCCGCGTTCGGCGGCCTGAGCACGATCCGGGTCGCCGACGGATTGCGCGGACCCGTGGTGCTCAAGGCGACGAGCAGCGGTCGCCGGATCGCCGCGCGCTGGACCGCGTTCGCCTCCTGCCGCCGCGGCCCGCGCGCGGACCTCGTGAACTTCTCGCCCTCGATGCGGGTGCGCGCCGACGGCAGCTTCAGCCGCTCCGAGCGCTTCGCCGTCCGCTACGTCGACGCGCTCGTGCGCTACCGGGTCCGCTTCGCGGGCCGCGTGTCCGGCGAGGGCGCGGCCGGCAGGCTGCGCATGCGCGCCCGCGTCTACTCGCGCTCCGGTCGCCGGCTGATCACCCGCTGCGACACGCGCACCCGCAGCTGGACGGCCGGCCTGCTGCGCACGGTCCCGCCGGGGCCGGGCGGCGGCACCCCGCCGCCACCGGGCTCCCCCGCCCCGGCACCGACGCCGACGCCGACGCCGCGCAGCCCCGTCCCCGGCCAGTGGTCGCTGAACATGACCAGCGATCCGGGCGACTACATCGGGCAGGGCCGGACCTGGTCGCACGGGCCGCCCGCCGATCGCCTGAGGGTGAGCGCCGACCGCCGGCTGATCACCTTCAGCATGGACACCGACGCCGAGTTCCAGGGCGGCTGGTGGACCACCGACTTCGCCGCCCCACCCGGCCAGGACCTCGCCGTCGGCACGACCTACCAGGCCAAGCGCTACCCGTTCAACGACGGCTCGGCGGGCTTCGACCACGGCGGCAACGGCCGCGGCTGCAACACGCTCACCGCCACGTTCACGATCCACGAGCTGGCCTACGACCCCGACGGCACGCTGCGCACGTTCCGCGCCAGCTTCGAGCAGCATTGCGAGGGCGGTGAGCCCGCCCTGCGCGGCACGTGGGTCTTCCACGCCGCTTGAGACAATCAAGTGGTCTGAGATCCTGCGGAAGCGGGCACCTCCCTCGCAACCGAGGAGGAGACGGAGCGATGCGCAGGACGGTGGCCGGTGTGGTGCTCGTACTTGGTCTGGTCGCGGCTTCGCCGGCCGCGGCGCAGGAGTACGGCGGCGGGCGCTTCCCCGCGAAGCCGTCCGGGAGCTACACCCCGACGGTCGGCATCGTGCTCCAGCAGCGCGGCAGTCAGATGGCCATCCGCTTCGACACCTCGGTGAAGTGCCCCGGCTACCAGTACGAGATCACGGGGCGCAAGGTCGTGCCGTTCGACGGCCGCAGCTACGCGGCGAGTGGTGGCGCCCGCTTCGCGATCGGCACCCGGCGCGGCAACCACGTGCGCTACAGCTGGCGGCTTCAGGGCCAGACCGACGGGACGATCGCCTCCGGCCGGCTGGTGGTCTCCGGCACGCGCTTCATCAACGGCCGCCGGTCGTCGTGCAACCGCAAGCCGAGGCGGCGCTTCTCGGCGCGCGTCGCCGGGCCGGCGCCCGCCGGCTCGCCGAAGCCTCCGCCGCTGGCGGCGTTCGGCGGCCTCAGCGACGTGCAGATCACCGACGGGCTGCGCGGCCCCGTGCAGCTGAAGGTCACGCGCTCGGGCAGGCGCGTCCTCTCGCGCTGGACGGCCTTCGCGACCTGCGGCCGCGGGCCGCGGGCGGACCTGACGAACATCACGCCGTCGATGCGCATCCGCGCCGACGGCAGCTTCAGCCGCTCCGAGCGGTTCCCGTTCCGCTACGCCGACGTGCTCGTCCGCTACCGCATGCGGTTCGCCGGGCGCGTCTCCGGCGAGTTCGCCAACGGGACGCTGCGGATGCGCACCCGCATCTACACCCGCAACGGCAAGCGGCTGCTCACGCGCTGCGACAGCGGCACGCGCAACTGGACCGCGGCGATGCTGCGCCCGATCGCGCCGGCGGGGTAGCGTCCCTGGCATCGTCGTCGGCACCTGGAACCTGGAGAACCTGTTCCGCCCCGGCTCGGAGTTCGGGCCGCGCGACGAGACGACCTACGAGCGCAAGCTCGCCGGCCTGGCCGCGGTCATCGACGCGGCCGCGCCGGACGTGCTGGCCGTGCAGGAGGTCGGCGAGCCCGAGGCGCTCGCCGATCTCGTGGCGCGGCTGGACGGCGAGTGGGAGGTCGAGACCGGGACGGTCTTCGAGCCGGGCCACCCGATCCGCGTCGGCGTGCTCTCGCGGACGCCGGTGAGCGAGGTCGAGCAGGTCAGCGAGTTCCCGGCGCGTCTGCGGCCCGTCCAGGCCGACGACGCCGGCAACACGCTCCACGCGATGCCGCGCGGCGCGCTGCGCGTCCGCACCGGCGGCCTCGACCTGGTGATCTGTCACCTCAAGTCGAAGCTGCTCACGTTCCCCGGCGGGCGCTTCTCGCCCCGCGACGAGGGCGAGCGGGCGCGCTACGCGGCATACGCGCTCCAGCGCCGCGGCGCCGAGGCGGCCACCGTTCGCGCAGCGGCCGACCGGCTGCTCGACGGCGCCGGGTCCGAGCGCCCGGTGGTGGTGCTCGGCGACCTCAACGACGAGCCGCAGGCGGCGACGACCCAGATCCTGCTCGGCCCGCCGGGCTCCGAGCTCGGCTCGGCGGGCTTCGACCGGCCCGACCGGGGCGATCCCTGGCGGCTGTGGAACCTCGCGCCCCTGATCCCCGAAGAGCACCGCTACACGCGCGTCTACGCGGGCCGCCGCGAGGTGATCGACCACATCCTCGTCAGCCGCTTCCTCGTCACCCGCACGGCGTCCGTGGACACGGGCGGCGTGCAGCCCGAGTCGATCGGACCGGAGCCGCCCACGCGCAGCGACGCGGACGCCTCCGACCACGCACCCGTCTTCGCGCGCTTCGACGTCTGAGCGTCAGCCCGCGGGCAGCGACGCCTCGATGCGCGTGCCTCCGGGCCCGGAGGCCACGTCGAGCGTGCCGCCGAGCAGCAGCACGCGCTCGCGCATCCCCGCGAGGCCGAAGCCGGCGCCCGGCGCCGAGGGATCGAACCCGCCGCCGTCGTCGGTGACGCTGAGCTGCAGCACCCCGTCCGCCTCGCGCGCAATCACCGTCACGCGCGAGGCGCCGGCGTGCTTGACGGCGTTGGTCAGCGCCTCCTGGATGATCCGGTAGAGCGCGGTCTCGACCTCGGGCGAGCGGCGGCCGGCGAAGTCGAGCTCCGTCGTGACTTCGAGCCCGTGGCGGGCGCCCGTGCGCGCGGCGAGCTCCTCGAGCGCCGGCGCGGGCCCGAGCTCGTCCAGCGCCGCCGGGCGCAGCTCGCGGATCAACGTGCGCAGACCTTCGATCTCGCCGTCGATCGTCGTCACGACCTCCTCGAGCGCGGCCCGCATCGCGTCGGCGTCGTCGCGCCGGCGGGTGGCCGAGACGAGCATCCGCAGTCCGCCGAGGCCCTGCAGCGTCTCGTCGTGAAGCTCGCGCGCCCAGCGGGCACGCTCGGCCTCCGCGCCCGCAACCGACTCGCGCAGCCGCTGCGCCTCGACCGAGCGGGCCGTCGCCACCGCGGTCGCCGCGCTGGCAGCGAACGCCAGCAGCAGCGACTCGTCCTCCTCCGCGGGCTCGCCGCCGACGGCGGCCAGCATGCCGAGCGAGCGCCCTCGGAAGGTCAGCGGGACCAGCACCTGCGCGTCGAGGCCGTGCTCGCCGAGCGCCGCGCGGACGGCGCCGGCCTCGGCCGCGGCGAGCCGCGTCCCGCGGAAGCCCGGCGAGATCTCCCCCGCCGTGGCCGCCACGACGAGGCCCGGCTCCTCGTCGAGCAGGATCACCATCCCGTGCGCACCCACGAGCGCGCGGCCGCGCTTGACGATCAGCTCGAGCACGCGGTCCAGGTCGGTCTCGCCCCCGATCGCGCGCGCGATCGCGGTCGTGGCCTCGAGCCGGCGCACGGAGCGCTCGAGCTCGTCGCGGCGGCGCTCCGAGGCCCGGTACAGGCGCGCGTTCTCGATCGCGATGCCCGCCCACTCCGCGAGGATCACGACCGCCTCCTCGTCGGCGGCCGTGAACTGCGCGCCGCCCGCCTTCTCGGTCAGGTAGAGGTTGCCCCAGGCCTCGCCGCGGATCATCACGGGCGCGCCCAGGAAGGTCTCCATCGGCGGGTGGCCCGGCGGGAAGCCGTAGGAGCGCGCGTCGTCGCCGACGCTGGCCAGGCGCAGGGGCCGCGGGTCCTCGATCAGGACGCCGAGGATGCCGCGCCCGCGCGGCAGGTCCCCGATCACCCGCCGATCCTCTGCGCCGATCCCGCGGGTGAGGAAGCGCTCGAGCTCGCGCCGCTCCTGGTCGAGGATCCCGAGCGCCACGTAGCGGGCGCCCGTGATGTCGGCGGCGATCGCGATCAGCTGCTCGAGCAGCGCGTCGATGTCGAGGTGCGAGACGAGCGAGCGGCCGGCGTCGATCAGCCGGTGCAAGCGCGCGGCGTCGAGGGGGCTCTGCTCCATGCCGCGCCGCATGCTAACTCCGACCGCGGGGCGGGCTGCGGGTTTCCACGTAGCCCGAGGGGTGGGCTTACCCCGATGGCGGGCGGCCCGGGGGGCGCGAGAGTCCCGGTATGACCACCAACCAGCACTCCGCTCCGCTACGCGTGCTCGTCGCCGGCGGCGGCGTCGCCGGCATGGAGGCCGTGCTCGCCCTGCGCGACCTCGCCGGCGAGCGCGTCGACATCACAGTGCTCGCGCCCGAGACCACCTTCAGCTACCGGCCGATGGCCGTCGCCGTGCCGTTCGCGCGCGGGCACGTCCAGCGCCTGATGCTGGCCGACTTCGCTCGCGAGACGAGCTCCCGGCTCGTGCGCGGCGCGCTCGCGGCCGTCGAGCCCGGCATCGCGCGCACCGCCGCCGGCGCGGCGATCTCCTTCGACGCGCTGCTCGTGGCCGTCGGCGCGTGGAGCGAGCCGGCCGTGCCTGGCGCGACGACCTGGACCCCCGAGCTCGACCAAGAGGTCATGGGCGGGCTGCTCGCCGACCTCGAGGAGGGCTACGCCAAGCGCGTCGCCTTCGTCGTGCCCGACGACGCCGGGTGGCCGCTGCCCGCCTACGAGCTGGCGCTGATGACCGCATGGGACGCGCGCGACATGGGCCAGGACGACGTCGAGGTCACGATCCACACGCCGGAGGCGATGCCGCTCGCGATGTTCGGCGAGGACGTCTCGGCGTCGCTGCGGGCCGACCTCGACGAGGCGGGCGTCTCCGTCCGCCCCGCGGGCGAGGACCTGACCGGACGGCGCGTGATCGCCCTGCCCCGCGCCGCGGCGCGCCAGGTGCAGGGGCTCCCGCGCGACGAGCGCGGCTTCGTCCCCGTCGACGAGCACGGGCGCGTGCAGGGCCTCGACGGCGTCTGGGCCGCCGGCGACTGCATCGCGTTCCCGATCAAGCAGGGCGGCATCGCCGCCCAGCAGGCCGACGCGGCCGCCCGCTCGATCGCCGTGCGCGCGGGCGCTCCCGTCGACCCGGAGCCGTTCCGGCCCGTCCTGCGCGGCGTCCTGCTGACCGGCCGAGGCCGGCGCTGGATCCGCCGCGAGCTCGAGACCGCCGGCGACCACGGTGAGGCTCAGCGGCGTGCCCTGTGGTGGCCGCCCACCAAGGTCGCGGGCGCTTACCTGGCGCCGTATCTGGCGATGCACGCCCACGGCCGGCTGCCCGACGACGAGCGGCCGGCGGGCCGGCTCGTCGAGTTCCCGGTGCCGGTGCCGGTGGGGAGCGCGCCATGACCGCCCGCGTGCTGATCGCCGGCGGCGGGATCGGGGCGCTGGCGGGCGCGCTCGCGCTGCGCGAGTACGCTCCGCCGGGGCTCGAGCTGGCGCTGCTCGCGCCCGGGCCCGACCTGGTGCTCGCGCCGGAGACGGTGCTCGAGGCGACCGGGGGCCCGCCCGCCTCCCGCTACGAGCTGGCCGCGATCGCGGCCGACCTGGGCATGGAGCACGTCCCGGACGTGCTCGAGGCCGTCGACGCCGAGCGGCGGTTCGCCGGCACGCGGGAACACGGGCTCGTCGGCTACGACGCGCTGCTGCTCGCCGTCGGCGCGCGGCCGGGGCCGGCCCTGCCCGGGGCCGTGCGCTTCGCCGGCCCCCGCGACGTCGTGGCGGTGCGCGACGCGCTCACCGCCGCGGGCGAGCGCGCCCGGGTGGTCTTCGCGGCGGCCCCCGGGGTCGGTTGGACTCTGCCCCTGTACGAGCTCGCGCTGCTGGCGGCCGCCCGCCGCCCGGACGTATCGATCGCGGTGGTGACGCCCGAGCCGCGCCCGGCGGCGGCGTTCGGCGCCGTCGCCGCCCGCGAGGTGTCCCGGCGGCTGGCCGCAGCCGGCGTCGCCGTGCACGCCGGCGTGCTGCCCGAGTCCGTCGAGGACGGCGCGCTCTGGCTCGCCGACGGCGCCTCGCTCGACGCCGACCTCGTCGTCGCGCTCCCGCAGTCGGCCGGGCCGGCCATCCTCGGCCTCCCGTCGGACGCGCACGGCTTCCTGCCGGTCGACCGCTACGGCCGCGTGTTCGGCGCGCGCGGCGTGTGGGCGGCGGGCGACGCGACCGCGCGCCCGCTCAAGCAGGGCGGGCTCGCCGCCCAGCAGGCCGAGGTGGCCGCGCGCTCGCTGGCGGCGGAGCTGGGCGCGCACGTCGCCCCGGAGCCGTACCGGCCCGCGCTGCGCGGAGTGCTGCTGTCGGGTGAGGCGCCGCGCTACCTGCGCCACTCGACCGCCTCGTCGGTGCCGAGCGCCGCGAGCACGCGGCCGCTGTGGTCGGCGCCGGGCAAGGTCGCCGACGGGCGCGTCGCGCGCTATCTCGCCGCCCACCAGGCACTCCGCGTCTGACTGCGGATTTCCCGCAATCGCTCGGCGGCGCGACCCCGATGGCGCGCCGCCGCGCCCGCCGTACGTTCGCATCAGACACCGAGAACGACCTGACAGGAGCCGATGATGGCCGCCCTTCCCTCCCCCACCGAACCCCAGACCACCGCCGAGTTCCCGCTGCTGGCGATCTTCGCCGCGATGATCGTCGTAGCCGTCGTGGTGATCTCCCTCATGATCGCGATGCCATCGATGGTGACCTTGATCGCCGCCCTCGGGACGGTGATCGCGTTCGCGGTCGCCATCACCTGGATGCTCGCCCGCATCATCGGGCCGGAGGCCTGATCGGCATCCCGTTCAACGCGACGCTGTGGTTCTTCGGCACGGACGAGCTGATCGGCCACCTGCCGGTCTACGGGGCGATGCTCGTGCTGCTCGTCTACGGCTCGCACCCTGAGCTGCGGCCCGCGGTCTCGGCGCTGTGGCCGTTCGGGCGCCCGCGCGTGCGTGCGCCCGAGCCGGTATCCCTCCTGGGATGAGCTTCGAGACGATCCGCTACGCCACCGATGGGCCGGTCGCCACCATCACGCTGGACCGGCCCGAGCGCCTGAACACGATCGTGCCGCCGATGCCCGACGAGGTGGAGGCGGCCGTCGAGCGCGCGACCCGCGACGGCGAGGTGAAGGTCGTCGTGCTGCGCGGCGCGGGTCGCGCGTTCTGCGCCGGCTACGACTTCGGCGAGGGCTTCAAGCACTGGGGCGACGCGCTGGAGACCGACGGCCGCTGGGACCCGGGCAAGGACTTCGTGATGGCGACGGCTTCCGCAGCTCTCGCCGACCCAGAAGCTCGCGAGCGTCTGGCGCTGCCCGAAGCCCGTGATCGCCCAGGTGCACGGCTGGTGCGTCGGCGGCGGCAGCGACTTCGCGCTCTGCGCCGACCTCGTGGTGGCCAGCGAGGACGCGGTGATCGGCACGCCGTACTCGCGCATGTGGGGCGCCTACCTGTCGGGCATGTGGATCTACCGGCTCGGGCTCGCGAAGGCCAAGTGGCACGCGCTGACCGGCACCCCGCTGACGGGCGTCGAGGCGGCCGCGTGCGGGCTGATCAACGAGGCCGTCCCGTTCGAGCGGCTCGAGGCGCGAGTCGCCTCGGTGGCGGAGGGCCTCGCCCGCATCCCGTCCTCCCAGCTCGCCGCGCAGAAGCTCGTCGTCAACCAGGCCTACGAGGCGATGGGCCTCGGCTCGACGCAGACGCTCGGCCCGATCCTCGACGGCCTGATGCGCAACACGCCCGACGCGCTCGCCTGGATCGAGCGCGCGGAGGCCGGCGGCGTCCGCGCCGCGATCGAGGACCGCGACGGCCCGTTCGGCGACTACTCGCAGGCCCCGCCGGACCGTCGCCCGGACCCGAGCAACGTGATCGAGCCCTAGCCCAGGCTGCCGCCGGCGTGGTCAAATACGCCGAGTACCGAGCCAAAGGAGCGCGACATGAACGGTGAGCACCCGGTCAGGTTCTCGGTCGACTACCCCGACCGGCCGCTGAATCGCCTGAGCACCGCCTTCCGCGTGTTCACGGTGATCCCGATCGCGATCGTGATGGCGAGCATCGGCGGCTACACGACCAGCGGCGAGTACGACCCCGGCGAGACCACGACCGTCGTCATCGGCGGGACGGGGCTGCTGTTCCTGCCGCCGCTGCTGATGATCCTCTTCCGGCAGAAGTACCCGCGCTGGTGGTTCGACTGGAACCTCGAGCTGATGCGCTTCAGCAACCGCGTGGGGACGTACTTCGCGCTGATGAGCGACCGCTACCCCTCCACCGACGAGCACCAGTGGGTCCGGCTGGAGTTCCCCTATCCGGACGCGGGCCGTGAGCTCAACCGCTGGCTGCCGCTGGTCAAGTGGCTGCTGGCGATCCCGCACTACATCGCGCTGTTCTTCCTGTACATCGCGGTCGTGGTCGTCGTGATCGTCGCCTGGTTCGCGATCCTCTTCACGGGCAGCTACCCGCGCGGGCTGTTCGAGTTCGTCGAGGGCGTGATCCGCTGGCAGAACCGCGTGGTCGCCTACGCGTTCATCCTCGTCACGGACCGCTACCCGCCGTTCTCCCTCGGACAGTCGGAAAGCAGCGCCCGCGCGTGAGGTTGCGCGACGGCGCACGGATCGCGATCGTCGGAGCAGGGCCCTCCGGGCTCACGGCCGCCAAGCACGCGCTCGAGGCCGGCTTCGACGTGACGGTCTTCGAGGCGGACGGCGCGCTCGGCGGCCAGTGGAACTCGACCGCCGCGCACAGCGGCGTGTGGCCCGGGATGCGGACGAACACGAGCCGCGCGATGACGGCGTTCTCCGACTTCCCCGCGCCCGCGGACCACGCCCTCCATCCGCAGGCGACGCAGATCCACGCCTACCTCGGCGCGTACGCGGACGCCTTCGGGGTGACGGAGCGGATCCGCTTCGGCACGCGCGTGTCGGAGGTCGGACCGGGTTGGACGGTCGACGGGGAGCCCTTCGACGGCCTCGTGGTCGCCTCGGGGCGCTTCTCCAAGCCGCAGGTACCCGAGGCCTTGCGCGCGTTCTCCGGGGAGCTGCTGCACGCGTTCGACTACCCGGGCGCGGAGCCGCTGGCCGGGAGAGCGACGCTCGTCTACGGCAACGGGATCAGCGGGCTGGAGATCGCGTCCGACCTCGCGCCGCACGCCCCCGTGGTCTCCGCCTTCCGCAAGCCGCGCTACGTCATCGCAAAGGTCGTCGACGGGGTGTCCTCGGACTGGCAGTGGTACACGCTCTTCGGCGCGCTCGAGCGGCGGCGGCTGGCGCCGGACGCGTGGGCGCGGCGCCAGCGGGAACGGATCCTCCGGGTCGCGGGCGATCCAAGCGACTTCGGCGCGCCCGCGCCGGACGAGGACCTGCGGATCGCCGGCATCTCGCTCTGCCAGGACTACCTGCAGCAGGTGCGCGAGGGCAGCATCGCCTGCCGGCCCGGGATCGCGTCGATCGACGGCCATGAGGTCACGTTCACCGACGGCTCGGTCGAGGCCGTGGAGGCGATCATCTGCGCGACGGGCTACGACGTCGACATCCCGTACCTGGACGCGCTGGGTCCGGAGCTCGACCTCTTCCACCGCACGTTCCACCCCGACCTGCCGGGGCTCGGCGTGATGGGCCAGTTCCTCGCCCAGGGCCCGTACTTCCCGCTGCTGGAGCTGCAGGCGCGCTGGATCGTCGCGGTCTGGACCGGCGAGGTCGGCCTGCCCGGCGACGCCGAGATGCGCGCGGTGATCGCGCAACCGAGGCCGCCGCTGGATGCCCACAACGCGCTCGCGCTCACGCTCTCGGAGCAGTTCGGCGTCGCCCCCGAGCCGCTCGACTGGCCCGAGCTCGCGGAGCCGCTCGTCTTCGGCCCGCTGCTGCCGCCGCGCTACCGGCTCTCCGGCCCGGGCGCGCAGCCGGAGGCGGCCGCGCGGTTCGCGGGCCAGCTCGCCGCCTCGCCGCGCTCCACGCTGGACCCCGACGACCTCGACGCCTTGCGCACGCTCGGCTGGCCCGCGACGGCCGACGCGATCGCCGCGGAAGAAGTGCCCGGCAGGGCGGCGTAGCCTTCACGAGATGGGAACCCTGATCGCGACGACACAGGCCACCCTCGACGGAGTCATCGACCCGGTCGGCGAGTGGGTGGACCCCGACGGAGACCACGGCGAGTACTCATTCGAGCGCCAGGAGAGATCCAGCGGCCTGGTGCTCGGCCGCAAGACCTACGAGGGGCTGGCGGGCTACTGGCCGAGCCAGACGGGCCGATGGGCCGACATGGTCAACGCGATGCCGAAGTGGGTCGGCTCCACCACGCTGTCCGGCGATCTCGACTGGAACGCGACCCTGCTCGAGGGCAACCTCGAGGACTCGATCCCGAAGCTCAAGGACGAGGTCGACGGCGAGCTGTTCATGCACGGGAGCGGCGACTTCGCGTACGCCCTCGCCGAGAAGGGCCTCGTCGACCAGTACGAGATCTACCTCAACCCGCTCGTCTGGGGCCAGGGGAACGTCCACGTGCTCGGTGACCGGGGAACCATCCGGATGAAGCTCGCCGACCTGAAGCAGTTCGACTCCGGAGTGGTCCTCCTCACCTACCTCCCGGCGGCCTGACCGCGGCGTCGCCATGGATCGCAGAGCGCGTCTTCGCGAGCTCTACGCCGCCTTCAACGCGCGGGACATCGGCGCCGCCTTGACCGGGATGACCGAGGACGTCGACTGGCCCAACGGCTGGGAGGGCGGCTACGTCAAGGGACACGACGAGATCCGCGCCTACTGGACCCGCCAGTGGGAGGCCGTGGACTCGCGCGTCGAGCCGGTCGCGTTCACCGACCGGGCGAACGGCGACGTGGAGGTGCGCGTGCACCAGACCGGGCGGGACGCCGCCGGCGCCGTGCTCTTCGACCATTACGTCCTGCACGTCTACGCCTACCGCGGCGATCTCGTCGAGCGGATGACGATCGAGGCGGCGGACTAGTTCGTTCCGGGTCGTTCGCGCGAGAGGAGTCGCTCCAGGGTGCGCTGCATGACGTCGCCCAGGGGGTGACGTCGCGGCACGTAGTAGACGACTCCCCCGATCGCCTGCTCGAGGGCGAAGCCGCGGCCCCGCGACCAGCTCTGCTCGTCGACGCCGAGCGCCTCCCGGAACGCGGCGGCGCCGGCGGCGTCGAGCACCGACCACGCCGGGTTCAGGTCCTCGGCGGGATCTCCGGCTCCGAGGACGCCCCAGTCGAGGACCGCCGTCAGCCGTCCGTCGGCAACGAGCAGGTTGCCCGGAATCAGGTCCCCGTGGACCAGTGAAGGCTCCACCTCGTCCGCGGCGCCCTCCAGGCACTCCTCCCAGAGTCGCGTCACCGCCCCCACGTCGATCAGGGAACCGGCGCGCTCGAGCCACCAGCGCACCCGATCGTCGAGCGCCCGCAGCGGCCCGCCGCGTTGCCCCGGCTCGCGCGGCGGCGCACCGGCGGCGCTCATGCCTCGCAGGTGCCGTACGACGGCGGCGAGGTCTTGCCCGAGATCGGTGCCGAACCAGTCCCCGTGATGCCGGGCGTCCCAGGCGTCGACACCGTCGAGCCACCGCACGATCGCCCAGCGGTGGGGGTACGCCTCGGTGGGTTCGCCGACGTGCACGACCTCGGGGACGGCGACGGGGAACCCGGCGAGCCGAGGGAGCCAGCTCAGCTCGACGCCGAGCCGACCAGCGGCATCGGCGAGCCGAGGCAGCCGCACGACGAACCGGCCTCCCAGGCGGTACAGGGCGTTGTCGGAGCCGGTGTTGCTGAGCCGCTCGAGCGACAGTCCGGCGACCTCAGGCACCTGGTCCTGGAGGAGCGTCCGGACGACCCGTGGACTGGTGTCCGGCTCGTCGTCGTGGAGCCGTGTCACCACTCGACGAACCTAGCGACGACGCCCACGTCTGTTCGCTTGGCAGGTTTGACCGCCGTCCTGGGCGTGGATACGTTCGCGTTGGTGGGTTTTCTGGATCGCGTGATCGGAGTGGTGAACAAGGTCGGCACGCCGATCGACAGCCTGACCGACACCATCGGCCCCTCGCGATACAAGAAGGGCCAGGACCTCGAGGACGGGGGCCGGTCGGTGCCGGGCCGGATCGCCGGCATCGAGCGCAAGCTGGAATCCGGAGATGACACCGAGCTCTTCGCGCTCGAGTTCACCGGGCCAGACGGACCGGTCCTGGCCGGCACGCGGATCCGGACGCGCGGGATGGAGCGACTCCGGCTCGGGATGCCCGTGCTCCTGCGTGTCGACGACGACGGCCACGCCGTGCTCGACTGGCAGGCGCTGTGCGCGCGCTGGGGGATCGGGTTCGCAGAGCCCGCGCAGCGGCCGCTGCGCTCGGCGCCGGACCCGGGCGTCAGCGACACGGCGCTCGACATGCGGGTCCAGAAACACCTGAAGAAGTGGACCCCCGCCCGCGCGAAGATCATGTCTTTCCAGCGGCGGACGATGTTCGGCGGGGTAGCCACCCAGAACTGGGACGTGGAGCTGCAGCTCGCCGACGGCACGACGACCAGGGCCGGCGGCGAGTTGGTGCCGTTCTACGCGAGCTGGCTGGCGGTGCCCGGCGCCGACGTACCGATCGTGTTCGACCCGAACGACCCCGGCAAGGCCTCCGTGGACTGGCCGGCCGCCGCCAACGAAGCGGCCGATCGAGCCGGCGCCCTGGACGACGCACCGCCGGCGGGCAGCATCGCGGCGGCCATCGAGCACGACCGCAGCGCCCCGCCGCAGACCGCCGTATCGACCACCGCGCCCCACACGGCCACAGACCCAGACGTGGCGCCGATCGAGGGCGTCAGCCTCGAGACCTGGGCGGCGGTCGAGGTGGGCATCGGTCGCGACCGCGTCCCGCCCGCCGACCACGATGCCTACGCCCAGCGCCATGGCGTCCCCGCCGGCCGCTGGGCAGCGGTCGGGGCGGCCTGGCACGCCCGGATGAGGGCCGACTGGCGGGTAGGGGCCAAGATCGGCGAAGCGCTGGAGGCCGCACAGAAGAAGCGCTAGCTGAGCGTTACGGCGGTCACCAGTGGACGTCGAGTCCGTCTCCTGCCGGCGTGCTCGGCTGCGGGACGGTACCCGTTGCGCTGCTCGATCGAGGCAGAACCCGACCTGCGGGTAGAAGGTCGATGAGGCGTATCGTTGGGACTGACAGACAAGGAGCGAGGACCAGTGGCGACACCAAAGGAACGCGAGGAGCAGCGCAAGGAGGAGCGGAAGCGCGACTTCGAACGCCAGGTGGACACCGGGTCGCTCGTCGTGCGGCAGATGACTCCCGAGGAGCGCGAGAAGTACGCCGAATCGCCTCAGGCGGCCGCGGAACGGGAGTCCCGGCGGGCGCGCAAGCGCAGCTGAGGCCGGCTCGGGTCAGTCCCAGAAGTCCGGATATCGCTCGCTGTCCGGACCGTCGGGCTTCCGGCCGCCGATGCAGATCACCTCGAGGCCCTCTGGTCCTGCCTCGAAGGAACGGATCACCGCCGGCGCGACGCGCAGCGCATCCCAGGTGTCGATCTCGATCACCTCATCGTCGAGCTTGGCGCGACCGGAGCCAGCGACGATGACGTAGACCTCCTCTTGCTCGCGGTGCCGATGGCCCCAGGGCATGCGAGCGCCCGGCTCGTAGGTGAAGCGGCTGACGCCGAGCTCGGGCGACTCGAGCGCGTTCCTCGCGAAGCGCCACTGCATCGGCACGTCCGGCGGGCTCACGTCGCGAACGTCGTTGAAGTTCTTCTTGGTCCAGGTCGACATCGCGAGCAGCGTACGGCCGGCCGGGTACAAGCGGAGCTGTGCGGGGTGTCAAGGCGAGGACGGGCACGCAAGGTGGACGTCGACCCCGCCGACCGCGGACTGGGTCGCGCCGTGCGCCGTCTTCGTGTCGTAGTCGCTCGTCGCGGTGTCGATCGCCGTCTGGGCGTCCGCTTGATGCGTGTCGGCTGCCGCCTGGAGGTTGGTGGTCGCGTCCTGCGGATCGCTGCCCGTCGCCTTGACGGTCAGCGGCAGCGGCTTCACGACCTTGTCGGTGACGTCGAAGTGCATGACCTCGTGCGCCCGGAGCGCGGCCTTGTACTTGTTGACTGCCTCCTGGTCGGCCTTGGTCATCTCCGGCCAGGCCGGGACGATCACCTCTGCGGTCGACGAGGCGTCGTAGGCCCAGGTGATGTCGACCTCCGCCTGCTGCGTGCCGTCGGGGAGCTTCTTCGATCGGATCTTGCCGGCGGTGGGCTTGTAGACGGGCTGGGCTTCGCCCGTGTACGTGCCGGAGTTCAGCCACGCGACCGCGGCGTTGCAGTCGTCGAACTCCTTCGTCGTCTCCTTGATGGCCGGGCGCTTGCCGCCGACGGATCCGACGGTCGGGCCCGCCGTGCTCGTGCCCGATGCGGCCGTAGGTTGGCGAGCGAGGACGCTGCCGGCGAGCATCCGGCACACGGCCGCGTTGCCGGCGCTCTTCTGCAACCTCATGAGCAGAGCCGGCGCCCCTCCGAGGGCCGCAGCCACACCGCTCTGGTGCGCTGCACCGGACTCAGGCTCGCGAGCGTCTTCATGACGCACCACCGACATGGAGCCATTCAACCAGTTCGACCGACGCCCGGACACAGGCGCAGGCGATACCCGACGAGCTGTAGCGCGGTGCCGGCCGGGCTACGCGCCGCCGCGCGAGCCGCCCCGCTGACTCGCTGGGATGATGCGCCGGCGGAGAGTGCGCGCCTGACCCAGAGGAGGAGTGCAGCTCGTGGAAACGGATTATCTCGTCATCGGGGCCGGCGCCAGCGGCCTGGCCTTCGTCGATGCGCTTGTGGCCGAGGCCGACGTCGATGTGACGGTGGTCGACCGGCGACCGGCGCCGGGTGGGCACTGGGTGGACGCGTATCCGTTCGTTCGCCTGCACACGCCGTCGGCGTACTACGGGGTGAACTCGCTCGCGCTCGGCGAGGACCGCATCGACGAGCAGGGCGAGAATGCGGGCTACTACGAGCGAGCGACCGGGGCAGAGGTGTGCGAGCACTTCGCGGAGGGGGCCGCCCACCTCGAGCGGACGGGGCGGGTGCGCGTCCTCGCGTCGCACGAGCACGTGGGCGGGCCGGAGGGGCGAGTGCGAAATCTGCGTACGGGCGAGCACCACGACGTGACGGTGCGGCGGAAGGTGGTCGACGCGCGCTACCTCGAGCCGTCGGTGCCCGCCACTCACACGCCGGGCTTCGGCGTTGCGTCGGGCGCGCGCGTGGTGCCCGTGAACGACCTTCCGCGCTTCGCCGGCGAGGCTGCGTCGTTCTGCGTGCTCGGCGCCGGCAAGACAGCCGTGGACGCGTGCGTGTGGCTCCTGGACAACGGCATCCAGCCGGACGCGATCCGGTGGGTCCGCCCACGCGACGCGTGGTTCCACGATCGGCGCCAGTTCCAGCCGCTGGAGCAGGTGGGCGGCATCATGACGGGGATCTCGCTCGACGCGGAGGCAGGCGCGCAGGCCACGGACATCGACGACCTGTTCGACCGGCTCGAGGCCTCGGGGCGACTCGTTCGAATCGATCCCTCGACGCCCGCCTCGATGTACCGCGGCACGATGCTCAGCGCCCACGAGCTGCGCGCGGTGCGGCAGATCGAGAACGTGGTGAGACTCGGCCGCGTCCGGCGCGTGGAGACCGACCGCATCGTCCTCGAACGCGGCGAGGTGGCGACGAGCACCGAGGTCCTGCACGTCGACTGCACGGCGCTCGGCCTGCGCGACGTCCCCGCGACGCCGATCTTCCAGCCGGGTCGGATCGTGCTGCAGCAGGTCCGGCATCTGTCGCCGTCGTTCAACGCGGCGCTCGTGGGATTCGTCGAAGCGCATCGGGACGACGACGCCGAAAAGAACCGGCTGTGCCCACCGAACCCCTACCCCAGCAGCATGGCGGACTGGCCGCGCATGGTGAGCAGCACGTGGAGGGCGGAGCGCCGCTGGCTGACCGATCCCGACGTCTCGAGATGGGTCGCCGCAAGCAGGCTCAACCTGCTGCGAGCGCTTCCGGATCACCTCGCCGAAACTGAGGTCCAGACCGCACTCGAGCGCTTCGTCGCTCACGTCGGGCCGGCCATCGAGCGGCTGAAGGCGCTCGACGGATCGGCGCGTGCCGGCGTCAGTGTCGCTTAGCGCGAGAACGACAACAGGCGCCGACGCCACCGAAGCGTCCGCTCGCCGCGGCCGCTACGCGAGGTTCCAACCGAAATACACCTCGATCTCGGCAACCAGGTCGCCCTCGAAGGTGAGCACTTCGGTGTTCCGGAACCGGGAACCATCCTTGCGGGTTGCGTCGTACGTGACGACAACCTCAGCGCCCGCCTCGATGATCCGGGCGAAGTCGAACGCGCCCTCGCTTCCGGATCCCGGCCAGCATCTTTCGAAGTACCCGGCCCGATCGAGGTAGGGGTCTGGCGGGGAGTGGAAGCTCAAGCTGGGGGCGAGGAGCGACTCGATCCTTTCGCGGTCGCCGGCGGCGTATGCCTTGAATACGTCACGTGCCAGGTCGGTTCGGTTGGTAGCCGACATCGGGTCCTCCCTTGTGGCGGTGTCGTCAAACCTACGACCGGCTGCAATGGCCGATCTCATCGCTTCCGCCGGCTTTGGCCGGCCGCGAACCCATCGCGCTTGAGCTGGGCACGGCGCGTACGGTCAGCCCGATGTCGGCGAATCGTCGCCAGTATTCGGAGTTGACTTTGTCGGCTGTCGCTCTGACGGCCGCGTCGCGGCGCGGACGCCGATCGCGACATAGAGCCCGCCGCCATGAACGCGGCGATCGCTCCGATCGCCTTCAGCGCGCCGAGCCCGAACGCAGCTCCGACAGCGACGACGGCAAGGCCACCAGCGAGTAGTAGCCACGGAGCCGCCGCAAGGCGACCGCTCGGCTCTTCACGAAACGCCTGCCCCGGTCGAAGCAGGGGACCCAGGCGCATCGGATGAAGCTTGCCGTATCGCCCGGTCCCAGCGCTGCAGCGTTGCCTCTAAGCGGCGGTCAGCAAAGGCTGCGGTCCACGCGGAACCCGACTCGCTCATAGAGCCGCTGCGCAGGGTTGCCGACCGTCACGGCAAGCGTCCACTCCGTGGCACCCATGGCGCTGAGTCGATTGCCGCTGCGGATGACAAGCGCGGTTCCGACACCTCGGTTGCGCCATTCCGGCGAGACCAAAGCGAAGGCAAGCAGGAGATGTGCCCGGTCCAGGGTCACCACGGTTGCTCCGATCAACTGTTGGTCCAAGGTCGCGAGGAGGCTCGCATCCCATTCCACGGCGCCGTACTCGCCCGCGATAGTCCGCCGCGCCTCGCTTGCATGGAACTCCGGAGGCTGGCCGTGGTCATCCACTGTGCCTGCGTAGGCGCTGACCATGAGCGATCCCAGGGCGCTGGCATCATCGGGTCGAAGGCGACGAACGAGTACGCCCATCGGCAGTCGCGGTTCGGCGCTGCGATGGAGTACCGCTCGCATTGGGTTCGTCGCACGATCTGTCGAGCCCACCGACTCATCATGCAACTTTGGTCAGGCTCCCGCTGTCGCCTGGACGCGGCAGCCACGCGACCTCCGCAGACTGCCGCTTCTGCCTCTAAGGAGCAGCGCAGCGAGCGGCAACAGAACTACTCAGCGCGCTGCGCCCCGTCGTCCCAAGCTGAAGACCCGCGACTCTGCATGAACCGCTCGATCTGTCAGCCGCCCGGACCCCGCAGCTTCCGCCGTAGCTCCGCCGTCAGCCCGTCGTCGCCGAGCTTGTCGATCAGCCACTCGCCCGTCGCGGTACGTCGCAGCTGGACCGTGTCGATCTCGACGCCGTCTTTCGAGAGCGTGGCGGCCGCTCGGTCGCCGCTGATGGCGATTCTCTGGGCCTTCGCGCCGCGGTGCTCCCATGCCCACCCCTTGCCCGAGGGCGTGCTCGAGGCGGGTAACAACCACGCTTTGCAGGCCTCGGTGGGCTTGCCGCCCACCAGTCGGCACCCTATCTGCTTGCAGACGGACGAGGCCGTGTATGCGTTGCAGGCCTGCTCGGTGGAGGCAAACACCCGCACCCAGTTGTTGGCGGTCTCGGCGATCTGCTCCCTCGCCCCCGACCACGCGACGGGGAAGCTCACGGACGCGACGATGCCGACGGACGGGCGGTCGAGCCGGCACCAGCCAGAGACGTCGCGCGGGAAGCGGTAGCTCAGGCTCGTCTCGCCGGCCGGCCAGCGCCGGAAGACTGTGGTCTCGCTTCGCGGATCACCCGGCGGCGCGGCGACGTTCGTGCCGCAGGTCGCGCTGATCTCCGCGCCGCTGACCGCTTCGAAGGTCGCGTTGGGCCTATTTGGGAGCAGCTGCACCGTCAGTACCCGGCCGTCGAGGCTGAAGCGCACGCCGTACTCGACGTCGGTCGCGACGACCTTCTTACCCGGCGGCGCCGCCTCCCGTTCGACGTCCGACTCGCGCGCGACGGTCACGACGACCGCGACGAGGGCGACGATGAGGGCGGCGCCCGCCGCGATACGCGCCAGGGTGGCGCGCCTCAGCAGTCGCGGGTAGCGCCCGGCCGCGAGGCGTCCGCGCGGACTGCGCCGCTCGTAGCGGTCCATCGCCTCGACGAGGTCGGTGTGCAGGCCGCTGATGAAGTCCTCGCTCATCTCGCGTTCCTGAGTCGTCCTCGTAGCGACGCCAGGCCGCGGCTGACGCGCATGCGCACCGCGGTCTCCGAGGTGCCCAGCTCGGACGCGATCTCCGGGTACGGGCGCTCGTCGAGCACGCGCGCCTGGATCGCGGCTTGTTGATCGGCGGGCAGCTGCTTCCAGCGGTCCAGCGTGACCTCTTCGCCGAGCGCGCGGATCAGCGCGGTGTCCTCCTCGCCCAAGGGGCGGCGCTCCATCGCCAGCCGCCGGCGCGCCCGCTTTTCCGCGAACCCGCGGCGCTGGTAGTCGACGAGCTTGCGGTGCGCGATCGTGAGCAACCACGCGCCTGCAGGCGCCGCGCCCGGCCGGAACCGTCGCCGCGCGACGATCGCCGCCGCGAACGTCTCGGCCGTCAGATCGGCCGCCGCCTCCGCATCGCCGGTCCGCCGCATCATGTACCCCAGAACCTCCCGCACGTGTCGCTGGTAAAAGCACCCGAAGTGCTCCGGCTCACCGCTCGCCAGCAGATCCTCATCGGTGAGCTGATCGCCGATCACGTGATGCCGACCATCTCACGTCCGGAGCCGGAGCCGTCTCGTTCCATCACCCGTTAACTCGAAGCAGGGCGGCGATTTGTAACGACACGAAGACCGGCCGCTGCTGCGTTCGCCTGGATGCGACAGCTCGCAGAGACCTCGCGAACCGTCGGCGAAGCAGCGATCGTTGAGCCGGGCCCGCCTAAGCCGCCAGGGGACGACCGGTACGGCTCCTCGGGACCCGAAGGGCGAGGATCGCGACCCCACACAGAGCAGATGGCCCAGGCGATTGGCGATAGCTGGCCCCACCGAGGCAGCTCAAGGTGGGTGGCGTACGCAGGGGCAGCCACCCGAGGGTCCGATGGTGGCTCGCACCGGACGTCAGGGCGCGGTCAGCAGTTCTGCGGCGCGTAGACCCGACGGGTCGAAGCAGGGTCACGAGCCAGCGCGGCAGGAGGCCGGATGGGCCGCCGCTCGAACCCGCCGCCGCAGTTGGGGCACACGCCGCCGAGCCGGTTCTCCACGCAGTCGGCGCAGAACGTGCACTCGTAGGTGCAGATCCGCGCGTCCGGGGAGTCCGGAGGCAGGTCGCGGTCGCAGCACTCACACGACGGGCGGAGCTCGAGCATGCGGCCGATCCTATGCGGCCGCCCGCATCGCGGCGAACTCGATGAGGTCGGCCGCGAAGCGATCCGGGCGCTCCCAGTGCAGCGCGTGGCCGCCGCCCTCGTAGATGCGCAGCTCGGCGCCGGGGATCCAGCCGAGCAGGTCGTCCTGGTCGGTGCGCGGCACGAACGCGTCGCGCTCGCCGTAACAGAGCAGCGCCGGCGCGAGGATCGTCCCGCGCGGCTCGGGCCGGGCGTCGATCATGCCCTGGAGCGCCGCGCGCCAGACCCGCGCCGGCGGCTTGCAGGTCTCCTCGACGACCATCTCCATGAAGGCCTCGGGCACCGGGCGGGCCAGCGTGCTGTCCTGCCACTCGCGGGCGTAGGCGGGGTCGATCGGGTCGCCCAGGGCGCGGAACTCCTCGACCAGCCCGGCGATGCCGGGGTTCTCGTGGAAGGTCGCGAACGCGCCCGCGAGCACCACGCCCAGCACGCGGTCCGGGTATTCCGCCGCGACCCGGCGGGCGGTCCACGAGCCCATGGAATGACCGGCGACGATCGCGCGCTCGATCCCGAGCGCGTCCATCACCTCGATCACGTCGGCGGCCATCCGCCCGGCGTCGTAGCCGTCGGCGGGCTTGCCGGCGTCGCCGTGGCCGCGGGCGGTGATCGCGATCGCCCGGATGGAGTGCGGCAGTGCCGCCAACACGGGCTCGTAGGAGCGATGGGAGTCGGTGATGCCGTGCAGCAGGACGAGCGGGACGCCGTCGGGGTGGCCCTGCTCGGCGTAGGGGATCAGGAGGCCGTCGCCGATCTCGACGGCGGCAGCGGTGTGCAGTGGTGTCATGCCACCCGGGACGCCGCGCCGGGCGCGGCATTCCCGGGTGTGCGGAGCCTCACAGCAGGCCGTCGTCGAGCTGCTCGAGCACCAGCGCCCACCAATGGTCTGACACCGTCACGGCGGGAGGGTCGATCGCGGTGAGCTGCGCGCGGAGCCGCCGGGCCTGGGCGTCCGCCTCGCCGTCGGACAGCGAGCGGCGGACCTCCCACGCCGCCCGGAGTGCCTCCAGACACTCGCGGAAGTGCGGCTCGCCGGAGTTGACGAAGCGCATGCCGCCCGGGTGGATCGACACGACGTCGCCACCCGGCCGCACGACGAGGTGGGTCATCTCGTCGTGGCCGAGCACCAGAACACCGGGCGGCGCCTCGAAATCCGGTCCCTCCCCCTCGCCGACCGGCCAGAAGAAGGGCGCGACGGTCACGCGCCGTGCTTGGCGCGGCGTTCGAGCTCGGTCTCGCTGGGCTCGTCGAGCGCGAACGAGCCGCCCTTGATCTCCGCTCCGGTCCGGTAGGTCGCCATGATCACGCCGGTCGAGGCGGTGTGGGAGGAGACGAGCTCGAGCCCCTCGGGGACCGTGCCGTCGTCGAACAGGCGCTTTCCGCTACCGAGCACGAGCGGGAAGATCATCACGCGGAAGACGTCGACGAGCCCGGCCCCGATCAGCGTCTGGAGCAGCGTCGCGCTGCCGTGGACCTGCAGCTCCGGGCCGTCCTGCTCCTTGAGCGCGCGCACGCCGGCGACGAGGTCGCCCTCGATCAGGTGGGAGTTCTGCCAGTCGAGCTGAGTGAGCGTGGTCGAGGCGACGTGCTTGGTCGCGCCGTTGAGCTCGTCGGCGCCGTCCTCCTGGCTGTGCGGCCAGTGCGCGGCGAAGATCTCGTAGGTCTTGCGGCCGAGCACGAGGTCGAACGGCTTGCCCATGAACTCGCCCATGGCCTCGCCCATCTGCTCGTCCCAGTAGCCGAAGGACCAGCCGCCGTGCTCGAAGCCGCCGCTCGGGTCCTCCTCCGGGCCGCCCGGTGCCTGCATGACCCCGTCGAGGGTGAGAAAGGTGTTGACGATGAGTTCGCGCATGCCAAGGAGACCGGGTCAGGCGCCGGAACTCATCGCTCCCGACGGAACCCCACCGGAGCCGGCGACGGATCCAGCGGGCTCGACGGCAGCGAGCCATCGGGAACCGCCGCGTTGTAGCCGCTCGGGGCGGTGTCGTTGGGCCCGTCGGCGTGGAAGAGCGATGCGAGCAGCTGGATCTGGCCGCGCCCGATGCCGACCTCCCCCATCCCGCCGCCGTAGACGATCAGGCCGCGGCCGGCGACCTCGTCGTAGAGGTCGAGCAGCGTCCGCAGGTCGCCCACCCGGCACGGTTTGATGTTCAGCGCGCGCGGTCGCAACGGGACCGCATCGAGGTCGGCGGCGGAGTGGATCGGCGCGTCGTAGGAGATCCGGTCGCCGGCGCCCGCGAGCAGCTCGGCCACCTCGGGGAGGTCGTGCGCGTCCTCGAGCAGCGCCGCGGGGAACAGCTCCATCGCGCGCTCGTACATGGCGAGCAGCCGCGGGAGCTCGGGCATCTCCATCCCGTAGTGGCCCTTGAAGTCGAGGATCTCGACGGCGCCCGTCGCGGCCACCTCGGCCATCAGCTCGGGGCTCCACTCAGCCGTGACGTCGAGCTTGAAGCGCAGCTCCGGGTGCGCGGAGAGCCGCCCCGCGATCGGCTCGAAGGTCGGCGGCTCGCCGAGCCCGAGCGAGTTGACGAACCGCAGCGGGGCGGGCGACCGTTCGAGCGCGGCATGCAGCGGCAGCCCTGACTGCCTGAGCGCGAGGTCCAGCGCCGCCGACTCGAACGCCCAGTTGCGCCAGCGCCTCGCGGCGTCGTACTCCGGCGCGACCGCCCACTGGTCCGTCGCCGCGAGGTGGTCGCAGAAGGACTCGAGCGTCCACTCGCCCACGAGGCCGAAATCGGGATCGAGCACGTGCAGCGTGACGTCCTCGTCCTTGTAGGGCGAGACGTCCTCCCCCAGCCCCTCCGCACCGCCGCCCGACAGCCGCACGAGCGTCGTGACCCGCTCGAATCCGTAGGCGAACGTCGCCGCCTGCCGCTCGTAGACCGCCGCGTCGATCGTCAGCGGGAGGGCCCGCAACCTGTCCCAGTGAGCACTCATAGCGACCGGTATAGCGCCGACGTCTGCTCGGCGATCGCCGGCCAGGCGAACTGCTCGACCGCGCGGGCCCGCCCTGCGCGGCCCATCTCGGCGGCGCGGTCCGGGTCCCGGACGAGCTCGTTGATGCCCGCCGCCAGCCCGGCCACGAAGCCCTCGCGATCGCGCGGCTCGAGCGAGCCGCGACTCGATGTCCAGCGGGACGAGCAGCCCCGTGACGCCGTCGTCGACGACCTCGACGATCCCGCCGACCGCGCTCGCCACGACCGCCGTCTCGCACGCCATCGCCTCGAGGTTGACGATCCCGAGCGGCTCGTAGATCGACGGGCAGGCGAACACCGTCGCGTGCGAGAGCAGCTGGATGACGTCGGCCTTCGGGAGCATCTCCTCGATCCAGATCACGCCGCCGCGCTCGGCCCGCAGGCGCTCGACGCCGGAGCGCACCTCCTCGGCGATCTCCGGCGTGTCGGGAGCACCGGCGCACAGCACGATCTGCGCCGCCGGGTCGACCTCCAGAGCCGCCTCGACCAGGTACGGGACGCCCTTCTGTCGCGTGATCCGCCCGACGAAGACGACGGACGGCGCGTCCGCCGAGACGCCCCAGCGCTCGAGCACGTCCGTGCCGGGATCGGGCGAGTACTGCTCGGCGTCGATGCCGTTGTAGATCACGCGCACGCGCTCGGGATCGAGCGCCGGATAGGCCTCCAGCACGTCGCGCCGCATCCCCTCCGAGACCGCGATCACCGCGTCGGCGGACTCCAGCGCGACCCGCTCGCACCAGCTCGAGAGCGCGTAGCCGCCGCCGAGCTGCTCGGCCTTCCACGGGCGCAGCGGCTCGAGCGAGTGCACCGTCGCCACGTGCGGGATGTCGTAGGTCAGCTTCGACAGGTGCCCCGCGAGGTTCGCGTACCAGGTGTGCGAGTGCACCAGCTCGGCATCCGAGGCGCCCGCCGTCATCGAGAGATCGATCGACATCGCGCGCAGCGCCGACAACTCCGGCTCGTTCCCCGACAGCGCGTCCCACGCCTCGTGGCCCGACGACGCCGTCGCGATCGGCGCCCCACGCATGGACAGTGAGCTCCTCGAGCCGCGCCAGCTCGCGCGCGAGGTACTCGACGTGCACGCCCGGCGCCGCCGTAGACGTCGGGCGGGAACTCGCGCGTGAGCAGCGCGACCTTCACGGCTCCACCACCCCGCCCTTGCCGACGACCGTCACGCCCCCGTCGGAGACCGTGAACCCGCGCGCGCGGTCCTCCTCGGCGTCCACGCCGATCTGCGCGCCCTCGAGCACGCAGCACGTCCTTGTCGAGGATCGCCCGCCGCACGACCGCCGAGCGCGCGACGTCGACGCCCGGGAACAGGATCGAGTCGTCGACCTCGGCATAGGAGTGCGCGTGCACGCCCGGCGAGAGCACGGAGCGCCGCACCGTCGCGCCCGAGATGACCACGCCCGCGCAGACCATCGAGTCGAGCGCGTGGCCCGATCCGGCCCTCCTCCTCGAAGACGAACTTGGCCGGCGGCAGCGGGTCGGGCCAGGTCAGGATCGGCCACTCGCGGTTGTAGAGGTTGAACACCGGGTGGACCGAGATCAGGTCCATGTGCGCGTCGTAGAACGCGTCGAGCGTCCCGACGTCGCGCCAGTAGCCGCGGTCGCGCTCGGTCTCCCCCGGCACGCTGTTGCGCGAGAAGTCATAGACGTGCGCGGCGCCGTCCTCGACCAGCATCGGCACGATGTTGCCGCCCATGTCGTGGCTGGACGCCGACGCCTTGGCGTCGGCGCGGACCGCCTCGATCAGCGCCTCGGTCGTGAAGATGTAGTTGCCCATCGAGGCGAAGACCTGATCGGGCGCGTCCGGCCAGCCCGACGGCGTCCTTGGGCTTCTCGCGGAAGGCCTTGATCGTGTGCCCGTCCTGCTCGGCCTCGACGACGCCGAACTGGTCGGCCTGCTCGATCGGCGCGCGCAGCGCCGCCACGGTCACGGCCGCGCCCGTCTCGATGTGCTGGGCGAGCATCTGGCGCGGGTCCATGCGGTAGATGTGGTCCGCCCCGAAGACGACGACGTGGTCGGGCTTCTCGTCCTGGATGAGGTTGAGGTTCTGGTAGATCGCGTCGGCGGAGCCCGAGAACCAGTGCGGCCCGCGGCGCATCTGCGCCGGCACCGGCGTGACGTAGTTGCCCAGCAGCGGCGACAGCCGCCACGTCGTCGCGATGTGGCGGTCCAGCGAGTGGCTCTTGTACTGCGTGAGCACCGCGATCTGCAGGAACCCCGCGTTGACGAGGTTAGACAGCGCGAAGTCGATCAGCCGGTAGTTGCCGCCGAACGGCACGGCCGGCTTGGCGCGGTCGGCCGTCAGAGGCGCGAGCCGCTTGCCCTCCCCTCCGGCGAGGACGATCGCGAACACGTTCTCCGACGCCACGACGCTCCTTTCACTCGAGCCGGCGCGCGGCGCTCAAAGACGCATCCGCGAGCTGTTCGACGATCTTGCCGAACGAGCGGAACTCGTCCGAGGTCTCTCCGTACTGGCCCGCCGAGTAGCGCGCGAACACACCCTCGAGGATCGCCGCCAGCTTCCAGTAGGCGAGCGCGATGAAGAAGTCCAGCTGCGAGACGTCGCGCCCTGAGCGCGCGGCGTAGCGCTCGACGATCTCGTCGCGCTTCGGGAAGCCGGGCGCGAGCGTGGGCGCGCGCGTGAGCGGCACGACCTCGTCGGTGTCCTCCGCCCAGTAGACGAGCAGCTGTCCGAGGTCGGCGAGCGGGTCGCCGAGCGTGCACAGCTCCCAGTCGAGCACCGCCGCGATGTCGCCCTGCGGCGTGAGGATCACGTTGTCCAGCCGGTAGTCGCCGTGCACGAGCGAGGTCGAGTGCTGCGGGGGCACCCGCTCGGACAGCAGCCGGTGGGTCTCGTCCATCGCCTCGAGCTCGCGCGTCTTGGAGGCGTCCCACTGGCGCATCCAGCGCTTGAGCTGGCGCTCGGCATAGCCGTCGCGGCGGCCGAGCTCCCCGAGGCCGGCGGCGTCGGGGTCGACCGCGTGCAGGTCGGCCAGGGTGTCGACGAGCGCCTCGGCGACCTTGCGCCGGCTCCGGCTCCTCGAAGGCGGCCTCGACCTCGTCCTCGTCGCGCAGGACCAGCCCGTCGACGAGCTCCATCACGTAGAAGTCCGCGCCGGTCACCGACTCGTCGGTCGCACATCGCGACGGGCCGGGGCGTGGGGACGTCGGTGTCGGCCAGGCCGGTGAGGATGCGGTGCTCGCGGCCCATGTCGTGCGCGGAGCCGAGCCTGTCGCCGAGCGGCGGACGGCGCAGGATCCAGCGACCGCCGTCGCTGTCGGAGACGCGGTAGGTCAGGTTCGAGCGCCCGCCCGTGATGCGCTCGTAGCTCAACGGCGGCCGCGCCTCGCTGATCGTCTCGCGGAACCACGCCTCGAGCCGCTCGCGGTCGAGCCCCTCCTCCTTGCTGTTTCCCTCATCCCCCACGACCGGCCGGAGCGTACCGGTGGCGGGCCATTCGGGCACGCCTTAGCTTCAGTTGGTTGACTACGCAAACCCTGCCGAGTGCCTTCCAGGAGTCAGAAGTCGGATGAAGCCGATCACCAATATCGACGACCCCCGCTACGTGAAGGCGTTGAGCCATCCACTGCGCGTCCGCATCCTCGCGATGCTCCAGGAGCGGACGGCTAGCCCGTCGGAGCTCTCGCAATGGCTCGGCGCGACGCTCGGGACGACCGCCTACCACGTGCGCTCGCTGCATCAGCTCGGCCTGATCGAGCTCGCCGACGAGACGCGGGTGCGCGGCGCGATCGAGCACCACTACCGCGCCGGCCAGCGCCCGATGGTGTCCGAGAGCGCCTGGGAGCAGGCGTCGCCGATCGCCAAGCAGGCCGCGCTCGGCTCGGCGCTGCAGACGGTCGACGAGTATGCGCGCAAGTCGGCGGCCGAGGGCGGATTCGACCGTGCGGAGGCGCACCTCTCGCGCACCGCGATCAAGCTCGACGCCAAGGGCTGGGAGCAGCTCAACAAGGCGTGCCTGAAGTTCGTCGAGCAGGTCGAGAAGATCGACGCGGCGGCGCGTGAGCGCGCCAAGAAGCAGCCGCACGACGACGAGCCCGGCGACGCCGCGGTGGTGCTGATGGCCTTCGAGGCCCAGCGCCTCAGCGGGAAGGAGCCCGAGCCGAAGCGAAAGCGGGGCGCCCGGCGCCCGCCGCGCGCGTCCGCGGCGCAATCGTGAACGCCGGCACGAACACGTGCGCGAGCGGGCCGATCGCGAGCGCGTAGACGAGCGTCCCGATCCCGAAGGTGCCGCCGAGCGCGATCCCGGCGGCCAGCACGGTGAGCTCGATCCCCGTGCGCACGACGCGCAGCGACATCCCGCGCGCCGCCAGGCCGGTCATCAGCCCGTCGCGCGGGCCGGGCCCGAAGCGCGGCGCCGATGTAGAGGCCGGTGGCGACGCCGTTGAGCAGCACGCCCGAGAGCAGCAGCGTCCAGCGCGGCGGCGGTGTCGTGCGCCGGCTCGAGCACCGCCAGGCACAGCTCGAGCGTCAGCCCGACGACGACGACGTTGCTGAGCGTGCCCAGCCCGGGCCGCTGACGCAGCGGGATCCACAGCAGCATCACCAGCGCGCCCGCGATGCAGACCCAGAGGCCCGTGCCGATCCCGGTCTGGCGCGAGAGCCCCTGATGGAGCACGTCCCACGGGTCGTTGCCGAGCTCCGACAGGATGATCAGCGCCGGCGCTCGCCCCGTAGAGGGCCAGGCCGGCGTAGAGCTGGAGCAGGCGGCGGGCGAGCATGGGTCCATGATGCGTCAATTGGACCTGGACAGATAGAGCCAATTCGGTGATCATGGCTCCATGAGCACGAGCGTCGCCCCCGCATCGCTGGCCGGTGTGCTCGGCGAGGACTGGCGCCGGCCCGGCGGCTCCGCCCACGCGCTCGCCGAGGCGATGCGCGCGCTGGTCGTCGACGGCCGGCTCGCAGTGCGCACCCGCGTGCCGAGCGAGCGGGCGCTCGCGCCGGAGCTGGGCGTGAGCCGCGGCACCGTCTCGCGCGCCTACGACCGCCTGCGCGATGACGGCTTCCTCGTCAGCGCGCGCGGGGCCGGGAGCTGGCTGACGCTGCCCGACGACAGCGGCCCGGCGCCGCTGCGCCGCCGCTCCCGCGTGGGGCGTCGACCTCTCGATCGCCGCGCTGCCCGCGCCCGAGCCGCAGCTCGGGGAGGCCGCCGCCAACGCCGCCCGGGCGCTCGCCCGCCACGCGCCCTCGCACGGCTACGCGGCCGCGGGCCTGCCCGGAGCTGCGCGCCGCGATCGCCCGCCGCTTCAGCGAGCGCGGCGTCGACACGACGCCCGACCAGGTGCTGGTCACGGCCGGCGCCCAGCACGCGCTGCACCTCGTGCTGCGGCTGCTGTGCGCGCCGGGCGACCGCGTGCTCGTCGACGCGCCGGCCTACCCGCGCACGCCTCGCGGCGGTCCGCGGCGTGCGCGCACGCCCGGTCGCGGTCCCGCTCGCCCCGGCGGGCTGGGACGCCGGCGCCTGGGAGCAGACGCTCGCGGCGGCGGCCCCGCGGCTGGCGGTGACGATGCCCGACAACCACAACCCGACCGGACTGACGATGGGCGACGCGCAGCGGCGCGAGATCGTCGCCGCGTGCGCGCGCGCCGGCGTGCTCGTGGTCGCCGACGAGACGAGCGCCGAGCTGCGCCTCGACGGGCCGCCGCGCCGCCGGCCGCTCGCCGCCTACGACGCGGGCGGCGGCGTCGTGACACTGGGCTCGATGAGCAAGGCGGCGTGGGGCGGGCTGCGGCTCGGCTGGATCCGCGCGAACCCGCGGCTCGTGCGCGAGCTGGCGGCCGTGCGCGCCGACGTCGACATGGCCAGCCCGGTGCTCGAGCAGCTGCTCGCGCTCGAGCTGCTCGGCCGCTGGCAGGAGGTCGTCGCCTCGCGGGTCGCCGCTGCTGCGCGAGCGGCGCGACGCGCTGCTGGCGGCGCTCGCCGAGCACGCCCCGGCCTGGACCGTGCGCCGGCCCGCACGGCGGGCTGAGCGCGTGGGTGCGCCTCCCCGCCCCCGTCGCGACGCGGCTCGCCTCGGCCGCCGCGCGCGAGGGCCTCGTCATCACCCCGGGTCCGGCGTTCAGCGTCGACGGGACCTTCGAGCGCCACCTGCGGCTGCCGTACACGGCGGCGCCCGAAGTGCTGCGCGACGCGGTCGCCACGCTCGCCGTGCTCGCCCCGCGCCTCGGCGCCGAGGCCGAGCCCGACCGTCGATCACGCGGTGCAGGCCGTCTGATGCTCTCCTCGCTGCGCCATCCCGATCGTCGGCGCGCCGATGGCGGGCGGCGCCTCGACCCCGGCGCTCGCGGCCGCGGTCAGCGACGCGGGCGGCCTCGGGTTCCTCGCGTCCGGCTACAAGCCCGCGGAGGCGATGAGCAAGGACATCGCCGCGGTACCGCGCGCTCACCTCCGCGCCGTTCGGGATGAACGTGTTCGCCGTCACACCGACGGAGGCCGACCCGCAGGAGCTCGAGGCGTTCCGCGCCCGGCTCGGCGCCGGCGCCGGCACGCCGCGCTCGGACGACGACAGCTTCGGCGAGAAGGTGGAGCGGCTGCTCGCCGAGCCCGTCCCGGTCGTCTCGTTCACGTTCGGCTGCCCCGAGGCGGCGCTCGTGGAGCGCTTCCGCGCCGCGGGCAGCGAGGTGTGGGTGACGGTCACCGGCGTCGCCGAGGCGCAAGCCGCGCACGCGGCGGGCGCCGACGCGCTCGTCGTGCAGGGCTACGAGGCGGGCGGCCACCGCGGCGGCTTCGCCGACGACGCCCCGGGCGACGTCAGCCTGCTGGCGCTGCTGCAGCTCGTCGGCGCGGCGCTCCCCGGGCTGCCGCTCGTCGCCACGGGCGGGATCGCGACCGGCCGCGCCGTCGCCGCCGTGCTCGCCGCGGGCGCGGCCGCCGCGCAGGTCGGCACCGCGCTGATGCGCGCGCCCGAGGCCGCCACCGCGCCGGTCCACCGGGACGCGCTCGCGCAGCCCGGCCGGACCGCCGTCACCCGCGCGTTCACGGGCCGCAGCGCGCGCGGCATCGTCAACACCTTCCTGCGCGAGCACGACGAGGACGCGCCGCACGCCTATCCCGCGGTCCACCACATCACCGCGCCGCTGCGCGCCCGCGCGCGCGAGGAGGGCGATGCCGAGACGCTGCACCTGTGGGCCGGCCAGGCGCACGAGCTGATCGACGACCTGCCCGCGGGCGAGCTCGTGCGGCAGCTGCACGCGGACGCGCAGGCGGCGGCGGCCGAGGCCGCGGCCCGGCTCGGCGCGGTCACAGACTGAGCCGCCGCTGCGAAGGACGGGGTGAACGCCCCCGCGTCCCGAGGAGCCGTCATGCGCAAGCGCCCCAAGCCCGCCGCCACTTCCCCGGCACCCGCCGCGTCCCCGGCGCCGCCCGAGAGCCGGCTCGCCGGCATCCGCGCGCTCGCCCACGACGACGAAGAGCGGCCGAGCCGCGAGGACCTCACGTACGGCGAGACGATCTTCAACCGGGGAGTCGTTCCGCTGCCGCGCTTCCTGCGCGGTCGCCGCCGCCGGTGAGATCGCTAGCCTGCCGGGCTGCTGTCGACCTCCGGAGGCCCCTCCGTGTCCCAGATCGCTCGGACCATCCTGGCGCTCGCGCTGCTCGCGCTCGGCGCTGCCGCCGTTCCCGCCGTCGCCGACCACATCCCGGGTCGCCCGTGCGAACACTGCGCCTCGCACGAGCACTGGCCCACGATCCACGGGAAGATCAAGAAGGCCAACCACGGCCACTCGAGGACCTTCCACGGCACGCGCCGCTCGGACGAGCTGCTCGGCCACCACGGCTCCGACAGGCTCTTCGGCCGCGGCCGCTCCGACGTCCTGTGGGGTGACTGGCAGGGCGGCGCGAGCCAGCCCACCAACCAGCGCGACCGCATCTACGGCGGCCGGGGCAACGACTTCATCTACGGCTCGCACGGCCGCAACGTGATCTACGGCGGGCCGGGCAACGACGCGATCTCGGTGCACTTCGGCCGCGGCTACGTCGACTGCGGTCCCGGCCGCGACATCTACCACGTCGCCAAGACCCGCCGGAAGGGCTACAAGTTCCGCAACTGCGAGAAGGTCGACTACCGCAGCGAGTCCGCGCGCGGCGGCCACGGGCTCAAGCCGCTGCCGTAGCGGGAGCCGCCCGCGAGGTCGAACCCGGAGTTGTTCGGCCTGAGGCTGAACAACTCCGGACTCGACGATCCGGTGGCACTCCCCCACCCCCTTCGGCGACAACAGCGCCCTCGCCGGGCCGGAGCGACAGCGAGCCGCCGACGACCTCGCCCTCCCGGCCGTCGAGCTCGGTGGTCAGCAGGACTTCGCCGGACAGCGCGACGGACGCCGGCTCGTCGCTCAGGTTCAGCGCCACGACGGTCCCAGAGCCCCGCCGGTACGCGAGCACCGCAGGCGAGACCGCGACCGTCTCGTAGTCCCCCTCGGCCAAGTCGTCGCGCACCCTCCGCAAGGCGAGCAGCCGCCGGTGCAGCGCGAGCATCGAGCGCGGGTCGGCCTCCTGCGCCTCGACGGACACGCCCTCGTCACCGAACGGCAGCCACGGCTCCACGCCTTCCGCGCAGAACCCGCGCCCCGGCGCGCTCGTCCACGGCATCGGGGAGCGCTCTGGGTCGCGGCCGTCGGGATCCACGACGCGCGACGGCGGCACGTCGACGTCCACCATCCCGAGCTCGTCGCCGTAGTACAGCGTCGGCGTTCCGCGCAACGTGAGCAGCAGCATCGCGGCCACCCGCGCCTGGCCCGGGCCGACGCGGCTCGCCACCCGCGACTGGTCGTGGTTGCCGAGCACCCAGTTCGGCCAGGCGCCGTCGGGCAGCGCGGCCTCGTAGCGCTCGACGAGCTCCGCGATCGCCTCCGGCGTCCAGTCGACCCAGATCAGGTGGAAGTTGAACGGCAGGTGCGCGCCCTCGCCGCGCGAGCCGTAGTAGCGCACGAGCCGATCGACCGGCGCCGTCACCTCGGCCATGAACAGGTGCTCGTCGCCGATCTCCGAGCGGATCGCGGCGACGACCTCCTGCACCTCGTCGAGGTCGGTCGTGAACTCGGGGATCAGCGAGGCGTACACGTCCGCGGGCCCGTCCCAGCCGGCCGCCGCCGGGTTGTCGCGCAGCTCCAGATCCTTGAGCACCTGGCGCATCGCGTCGACCCGGAACCCGTCGACCCCGCGCGCCTTCCAGAACCGCAAGACGCCGAGCATCGCCTCGCGCACGTCCGGGTTGCGCCAGTTGAGGTCGGGTTGCTCGGGCAGGTAGGCGTGGTAGTAGCTCTGGCCCGTCGCCTCGTCCCACTCCCAGGCCCGGCCGCCGAACACCGAGACCCAGTTGTTGGGCGGGTTCCCGTCGCGCCAGAGGTACCAGTCGCGCTTGGGGCTCTCCCGCGAGGTGCGCGACTCCTGGAACCACGGGTGCAGGTCCGACGTGTGGTTGGGGACGAAGTCCAGCACGACCTTGATGCCGTGCTCGTGCGCGGCCGCCACCAGCGCGTCGAAGTCGTCCATCGTCCCGAACGACGGGTCGACCGCGCAGTGGTCGGTGATGTCGTAGCCGAAGTCGCGCATCGGGGACGCGAAGAACGGCGTCAGCCAGACCGCGTCGATCCCGAGCCTGGCGAGGTACGGGAGGCGGTCGGCGACCCCGCGCAGGTCGCCGACCCCATCACCGTCCGTGTCCTGGAAGGAGCGCGGGTAGATCTCGTAGACGACCCCGCGCCGCCACCAAAGTGAACGAGTCAGAACGAATCAGAAGGACGCGAGCGCCTTCTCGATGTCCGCCTGGGCGTCCTTCATCGCGTCCTCCGGCGACTTCTGGCCCGACAGCGCCGGGTTGACGTTCTTGTAGATCGCCTGCGAGATCTGCGGATAGACCGGCGACACCGGGCGCGCCTTGGCCGCTTCGATGCCCTTACGCAGCTCGTCGTAGAACGGGATGGCCTTCTGGACCTCCGGCTCGTCGTAGGTGGCCTTCAGCGGCGACGGCACCGAGTACTTCGCCGTGAGGATGGTCTGCCATTCCTGCGAGGAGAGGTAGTCGACCAGCGCGAGCGCGCCGCCCGGGTTCTTGGAGTACGTGGAGATCACGCTGTTGGCGCCGCCCAGGATGCCGGCCGTGCCCTTCCCCTCGTACTCGGGCAGCGGAGCGACCTTGAACTTGCCCTTGAGCTTGGGCTCGTCCTCGCTGAGCGCATAGGCATACGGCCAGTTGCGCATGAACGCGTACTTGCCTGTCTGCCATGCCGTGAGCGACTCCGGCTCCATGTAGGTGGCGACGGCCTTCGGTGCGGCGCCGCTCTTGACCGCGTCCGCCATGAGCTTCGTCGCGGCGACGTTCTCGGGCGAGTCGATCGTCGCCTCCTTGCCGTCCTCGGACAGCACGGAGCCGCCGGCCGCGAAGGCGATCTCGAGCCAGTCGCAGGTCAGGCCCTCGTAGGCCGCCCCCTGGAAGACGATGCCGCCCTCGTCGCCGGCCACCTGGTAGAGCTCCTGCCAGGTCGCGGGCGGCTCCTCGACCTTGTCGGTCCGGTAGTAGAGGAGCCCGGCGTTGGTGTACGACGGCGCGCCCCAGATCTTGCCGTCGTAAGTGGCGGTCTCGAGCGGCGCGGGGATGAAGCGGTCCTTGATCGACTCGACGTAGGGCGTGAGGTCGTACAGCCAGCCCTGCGAGGCGAACTCGGCGGTCCAGATCACGTCAGAGCGGAAGACGTCGCAGTCGGCCGCCTTGGCCTCCTGACGCTGGACGAACTGGGTGCGCTGCTCGTCGGCCGAGGCCGGGAACTCGACGACCTTCGCCTCGAGACCCTGGTCGGCGAACTTCGCGTTGAAGAGCTTGCGCCACTCCTTCGTCTCGCCCGTCGTGTCCTTGCCGGTGCAGTAGGTGACGGTGCCCTTGGCGTCCTCCATCGACTTGACGTCGATGACCTTCGCGTCGCCGGCCGCGCCGGTCTCGCCGCCTCCGCCGCCGCCTCCGCCCCCGTCGTCACCGCAGCCCGCGAGTGCCACGAGCAGGACGGTCGCCGCCGCCGCGGCCAGTCTGTTGCGTCGAATCATCGGATGACCCCTCCCAAGGTTGTGTAATCGAACCGTACCCAGCGCGGTTCAGCCCCTATCGTGCTGGCCGTGGTTCTTACGCACCTGACGGAACGGTTGCGGGCGATCGAGGTCTCCGCCCTCTGCGACGCGGACAAGACGCTGCCGGTGTGCGACCCGGAGATCCGGGCGATGGTCCCCGGGGTGCGGATGGCCGGCCCCGCGCTGACCGTCACCGCCGAGGACGACCACCTCCCCGTGATGAGCGCGCTCGCGGAGGCCGAGCCCGGCGAGGTGCTCGTGATCGCCACCAACGGCGGCCGGCTCGCCGTGCTCGGCGAGCTGTTCGCCACGGAGGCGCGCCGGCGCGGGCTCGCCGGCGTCGCGATCGACGGCCGGTGCCGCGACGTCCACGGCCTGCGCGCGCTCGGCCTGCCCGTGTTCGCGCGCGGGACGATCCCGGCGTCGGGCTCGACGGTCTCGCGCGCGCCGCTGCGCACGCCTGTGCGCTTCGGCGGCGTCGACGTCGCGCCCGGCGACATCGTCTTCGCCGACGACGACGGCGTGGTGATCGCGCCGCCCGCCCAGATCGAGGCCGCGCTGGAGCTCGCCGAGCTGATCGGCGCCAAGGAGCGCGCGCTGCTCGCCGCGATGGCGCGCGGCGACGCGCTGCACGACGGCACCAACCACGCGGAGCACGTCGCCGCACTCGACGCCGGCCACGACAGCGCACTCGCCTTCACGATCGATGTCGACGCGCGCTGACTGGAGCCACCTGTTCTCCCACCGCGCCGGCGCGCGCGGCGGCGAGGAGCTGGCCGCGATCCTGGCCGGCGTGCCCGACGGCGTGCTCGCGCTGACGGGCGGCTTCCCCAATCCCGCCACCTTCGCCACCGACGTGCTCGGCGACATCGCCGCGCGGGTGCTGCGCGACGAGCCCGGTCTGGCGCTGCAGTACACGCCCGTCGAGGGCATCGCCAGCGTGCGCGCCTACCTCGCCGATCGCCAGGAGGAGCTGCAGGGCGTGCGCCCCGAGGCGCTGATGGTGACCAGCGGCGGGATGGAGTGCCTGGCGCTCGTCTGCTCGGCGCTGCTGGACCCGGGCGACGCAATCGCGGTCGAGGCGCCGACCTACCTCGGCGCGCTGATGGCCTTCCGCGCCGCCGAGGTCGACGTGCACGAGATCCCGATGGACGAGGACGGGCTCGTCGTCGACGCGCTGGCGGAGCGGCTCGAGGAGGGGCTGCGCCCGAAGCTGCTCTACGTGATCCCCGAGTATCAGAACCCGACCGGCCGGACGCTGCCGCTCGAGCGGCGCGAGGCGCTCGTCGAGCTGTGCCGCCGCCACGGCGTGCTGATCCTCGAGGACGTCGCCTACCGCGAGCTGGCCTGGGGCGCCGAGCCGCTGCCGACGCTGTGGTCGCTCGCGCCCGACGTCGTCGTGCAGGCGGGGACGTTCTCGAAGGTCTTCTTCCCCGGCGTCCGGCTCGGCTGGGCGGCGGGACCCGAGGAGGTCGTGCGCCAGCTCGCGGCGGCGAAGGCGAACACGGACCAGTGCGCCAGCGCGCTCGCTCAGCGGATGGTCGAGGAGTACGGCCGCGGCGGTCACTTCGACCGCGAGCTCCCGCGCGCCCGCGAGCTCTACGCCTCGCACTGGCGCGCGCTCGACGGCGCGCTGCGCGCCGAGATGCCCGACGGGGTCAGCTGGACCGAGCCCGCGGGCGGCTTCCTCTCCTGGGTCCGGCTGCCGGATGGCCTCGACGCCATGGAGCTGCGCGAGGCCGCGCTCGACGCCGGAGTGGCCTACGTGCCGGGCGCCCCGTTCTACGCGGGCGAGCAGGGCGCCGGCGAGCTGCGGCTCTCCTTCAGCGCGCTCGGCGAGGCCGACCTCGCCGAGGCGGGCCGCCGGCTCGCGTCCGTGATCCGCGCCGCGCTCTGAGCGTCAGCGCCGCACGAGCTCGTGCGCGCCCTGGAGGTGCGTGCCGAGCAGCTCGGCGGCTCGGTCGCCGTCGCCGGCCTCGAACGCGGCGGCGATCTCGCGGTGCTCGGCGACGAAGCGCTCGATCCGCGACGGGTCGCGGGCGATCGTGACGGCGGCGATCCGCTGGTGGCGGTCGCGCAGGGCGTCGTACTGGCGGGTCAGGAGCTGGTTGCCGGCGGCCTCGACGATCGCGCGGTGGAACGCGCGATCCGACCAGGCGAAGCCGGCGCCGTCGCCGGCCAGCGAGGCCTCCTGCTCGGCGATCTGCTCGCGCAGCGCCTCCGCCAGCCCCGGTCCCGCGCGGACGGCGCGGCGAGCGGCGTGCTGCTCGATCAGCATGCGGGCCTCGAGCACGTCCTCGGCCTCCGACGGCGAGATCGGCACGACCAGCGCGCCGCGGCGGGGGTAGAGCTCGAGCAGCCCCTCGGCCTCGAGCTGCACGAACGCCTGCCGCACCGGTGTGCGTGAGACGTTCAGCCGCTGCGCGATCTCGTTCTCGCTAAGCAGCGTGCCGCCCGCGAAGCGGCCGTCGAGCAGGCGCGCCTTGACGTAGTCGTAGGCGACCTGGGCGGCCGAGCGCCCGCGCGGGAGCACCTCGTGCTCGCCGGTCTTCGGTGCGGGGGACATCGGCTGTTAGGCTAGTGCACGGCTTGTATGCAAGATGGATGCAAGCCCCTGACCCCGACCGAAAAGGAGACTCCGAGATGGCTCGCCGTTTCCTCTCCAAGCTGACCCGCACCCTGACCGCCGAGTGGACGCCGAACCCCGGCGTGCACTTCCACGGCGGTGCGCACGGCCGTCCCTACCCGTGCCACGACCCCCGGTGCACCTCGCCGGGGCTCGACGTCGCAGGTCGCTGACCTAGACCGCCTCACCCGCCGGCACCCTCCGGTGTCGGCGGGCCCGAGCGGGGGTACTTATGTACCCCGTGCGTGGGCACGGGGTCCGCGCTCACCTCTGGAAGGGGAGGCGGAATGAAGCGTAGGGGCAGATTCGCCATGGCCATGGCTGCTGTGGCGACGTCCGCGGCCGTCGCCGGAGGCGTGTACGCCGCCGGCGGCACGCCCGAGGAGCAGGCGCTCGCGCCGTCCAGGCCGGCCGCGAGCAAGAACGTCGAGAAGCGCGTCAACGCGCTTCTGAAGAAGATGACCACCGAGGAGAAGCTCCAGCAGGTGCAACTCCTCTCCGACGGGCAGATGAACGAGGAGGGCGGCGCCCGCGGCGACCGGGAGGCCAAGGCCGGCGTGGGCGGCGTGTTCAGCCTCGTCGACCCGGTGAAGATCAACCACTTCCAGAAGGTCGCGGTGGAGGAGTCGCGGCTCGGGATCCCGATCCTGTTCGCCTACGACACGATCCACGGCTTCCGGACGATCTTCCCGATCCCGCTGGCCACCGGCAGCTCGTTCGACCCGAACGTGGCCTCTGCGGACCACCGGTTCGGCGCGCGCGAGTCGGCCGCGGTCGGCCTCAAGCAGATTTACAGCCCGATGGTCGACGTCTCGCACGAGCCGCGCTGGGGCCGCATCTCCGAGGCCGCCGGCGAGGACCCCTACCTCAACTCCGTCATGGCCGCGGCGCGCGTGAAGGCGGCGCAGGGCCGGAACTACGCGGACTCCGACAAGGTCGTCACCAGCGTCAAGCACTACGCCGCCTACGGGCAGCCGGAGGCGGGACGCGACTACAACACGACCGACATGTCCGAGCAGCGGCTGCGGAACCTCTACCTGCCGCCGTTCAAGGCCGCCGTCGACGCAGGCTCGGACACGGCGATGTGCTCGTTCAACGCCATCAACGGCGTCCCGGGCTGCGCCAACAAGCGGCTCGAGACCGACATCCTCAAGAAGGAATGGGGCTTCGACGGCTTCATCGAGAGCGACTACACGGCCGTCGCCGAGCTGCTCCCCCACGGCACGGCCGCCTCGCCGGCCGACGCGGGCGCCCAGGCGCTCAACGCCGGCACGGACTCCGAGATGGTCTCCACGTTCATCCGCGACAACGGCAAGGCGCTGCTCGCGCAGCGCAAGATCTCGATGAGCCGGCTGGACGACGCGGTCCGCCGCATCCTGCGGATCAAGTTCCGCGCCGGCCTGTTCGAGAACCCGTACGTCGACCCGACGAAGGCCGAGGCCGCGCAGGAGCGGTCGGACGCCGTCGAGGGGGCCCGCAGGGCAGGCAGTCGCTCGATGGTCCTGCTCGAGAACGACGGCAAGGTGCTGCCGCTCGATCCGAGCAAGAAGACCGCGGTGATCGGGCCTCTGGCCGACAACGCCAAGGACATGGTCGGCCCGTGGTGGGGCCGCGGAGACGACTCCAAGAAGGTGACCGTGCTCGAGGGCATCCGCGCCCAGAGCCCCGGCGCGACCTACGCCGAGGGCTGCAAGGTCTCCGGGCTCGAGCCGCCGGACTACGACGAGTCGCAGGACTGCCCGAACACCTCCTTCGGCGACGCTGTCGCCGCCGCCGAGGCTGCGGACCAGGTCGTGCTCGCCGTCGGCGAGTCGCGGGCGCACAGCGGCGAGGCCGCCTCGCGCAGCGTGATCGACCTGCCGGGCAACCAAGAGGCGCTGATCAAGGCGATCAAGGACACCGGCAAGCCGTTCGTGGTCGTGCTGTTCAACGGCCGCCCGCTCACGCTCGACGGCGTCAAGGGCGTCGCGCCCGCGATCCTCGAGGCGTGGTTCCCGGGCGTGCAGGCCGGCAACTCGGTCGCCGACGTGGTGTTCGGCAAGGTCAACCCGGGCGGCAAGCTGCCCGTGTCGTTCCCGCGCCGGGTCGGCCAGGTGCCGATCTACTACAACCACGAGCCCACGGGCCGTCCGTGCGACGCGACCCAGAAGTACAACTCGCGCCACCGCGACATCAAGAGCTGCGACCCGGAGTACGTGTTCGGCTACGGCCTCAGCTACAGCCAGTTCGAGATCTCGAACCTGCGGCTCTCTCGCACGACGGTGTCCCGGAACGGGTCGCTCACCGCGTCCGTCGACGTGCGCAACGTCGCCGGGCCGAAGGGCGACGAGGTGGTGCAGCTGTACCTGCACGACCCCGTGGCGAGCATCTCCCAGCCGGTCCGCCGGCTGCGCGGGTTCGAGCGCGTGACGCTCGACCCGGGCCAGTCGAGGACCGTCACGTTCACGATCGACCGCAGCGACTTCGGCTTCTACGACAACGCCGGAAGGTATGTCGTCGAGCCGGGCCGCATCGATCTGTTCGCGGGCAACAGCTCCAAGGCGACGCTGACGAAGGCGTTCAGCGTCAGCGGCTAGCGCTGTACCTCCCGCCCACGGGCCGGCTCAGGCCGGCTCGTGGGCGGTGTACTCGCTGCGGCGCAGCAGCATCACGCCCAGCATCGCGGGGAACATGACGACGTGCTGGACGGCCATCGCGGCATGCGCGTCGCCGAGCACGCCGGCCTCCAGCAGCGCCAGCGCGCCGAAGGTGGGCACGTACATGGCGGCGGTCATCTCCAAGGCCGGGAGCCAGCCGTGGCCGCGGTGGCGCATCCAGGCGACCATCGGCACGGTCATGTAGGTGGCCATGCCGATCAGCAGCACGCCGGCGGCATCCGTGTCGACGCCGGCGAGCTCGAGCAGCATGTCGCCTGGGATGCCGAGGACGACCATCCCGAGCAGCATCGCGACGACCATCTCGAGGTAGTGGCGGATCAGGTATCCGGTGGGCGTGTGCAACATGCGCCCACCGTATGAGATACCCCTACAGGGTATCCGTACGGGCAACCGTAGTCTGGGGGTGTGCCTGCTCGTAAGCCCGGGCTGCGCGCAGCACCAGGGCGTCTGTATGGCGCGGGCCGACGATCTGCAGGCCGGCAGGGAGACCGTCTGGCGTGAACCCGCACGGGACCGTCGCCGCGGGCTGCTGGGTGAGGTTGAACGGGTACGTGAACGGGGTCCAGCCCGGCCAGCGCGGGTCGGCGCTGCCGTCCGGGACCTCACGGCCGGCCTCGAAGGCGACGATCGGCATGGCGGGCGTGAGCAGCAGGTCCCACGACTCGTGGAAGCGGCTCATCGCGATCGCGAGCTGGTCGCGCTCGCCACACGCGCGCAGGTACTCGAGGCCCGAGTAAGCGCGCCCCTGCTCGGCGATCGCGGCCAGGCCGGCGTCGATGCCGTCCGTGCGCGGCAGGGCCTCGACCGCGCGGGCGGCGCCGGTGGACCACAGCACGTCGAAGGTCCCGCGCGGGTCGGAGAAGCCTGGGTCGACCTGCTCGACGTGAGCGCCGAGCTCGGTGAACGCGGACGCAGCCTGCGCGACGAGCGCTGCGACCTCGGGGTCGACGGCGGCGTATCCGAGCTCCGGGCTGAACGCGATCCGCAGGTTGGTCACGCCGTCGTCGAGCCCGGCTCCGAATGAGGCCGCAGCGGGCGGGAGCTGCTGCCAGTCGCGTGCGTCGGGCTGGGCGATCACGTCGAGCAGCAACGCGAGGTCGGCGACCGTGCGCGCCATCGGGCCGACGTGCGACACCGGGCCGAAGGGGCTCGCGGGCCACGCGGGCACGCGGCCGAACGTCGGCTTGAGACCCGGCAGGCCGCAGAACGCGCACGGGATCCGGATCGAGCCGCCGCCGTCGGTGCCGAGTGCGAGCGGGACCATGCCGGCGGCGAGCGCCGCCGAGCTGCCGCCGCTGGAGCCGCCGGGGGTCCTGGTCGGGTCCCAGGGGTTGCGGGTGACGCCGGTGACAGCGCTGTCGGTGACGCCCTTCCAGCCGAGCTCCGGGGTGGTCGTCTTGCCGGGGATGACGGCGCCTGAGCGGCGTAGCGCGGCGACGACCGGGGCGTCGTCGTCCCATGGGCCGGCCGGGTCGATGGCGGTGGAGCCGCGAAGCGTGGGCCAGCCTCTTGTGACCAGGAGGTCCTTGACGGCGACGGGGACGCCGTCGAGGGGGCCGGCTGGTTCGTTGCTCGCGTAGCGGGCCGCGGACGCTCGGGCGTCTTTCAGCGCCGATTCCGGGTCGACGAGGCAGAAGGCGTTGAGGGCGCCGTCTCGCTCCTCGATCCGCTGGAGCGTCGCCTCGGTGGCCTCGACGGGTGAGAGGTCGCCGGCGCGGAATGCGGCGACGAGCTCGGTCGCGCTGTCGGGCATGGTGATCAGTCGGGTCCCGTGGTGGCTGGGCGGGTGGGGTCGTTGCTCCACTGCGACCAGGAGCCGGCGTAGAGGCGGCCGGTACCCAGGCCGGCGTGCTCGAGGACGATCAGGTTGTGGCAGGCGGTCACTCCCGAGCCGCAGTAGGAGACGACGGGGCGGGTGCCGTCGACGCCGGCTTCGGAGAAGCGGCGTTGCAGCTCCTCGACCGGCAGCAGGCGACCGTCGGGGCCGAGGTGCTCGCGGGTGTCGAGGCTGCGGGCACCGGGGATGTGGCCCGGGCGGGGGTCGACCGGGTCGGGGCCTTCGCCGAGGTAGCGCTCGTGCTGGCGGGCGTCGATGACAGCGTTGGCCGGGTCGGCCGCGTCGTCGGCGGTGGCGAGCGCCTCGGGTGGCCAGGGACGTGGTGTGAAGGTCGTGGGCGGGCGGTGCGCGGGCTCGGTCTCCAGCTCCCCTTCCCAGGCTGCGATGCCACCGTCGAGGAGCGCCGCCTCGTGGCCCGTGACGCGGAGCAGCCAGACCAGGCGCGCCGCGGTCACGCCGCCCTGGTCGTCGTAGGCCACGACTGTGTCGGTGTCGCCGATCCCCAACTCGCTCATGCCGCGTGCGAAGACCTCGGGGTCCGGCAACGGGTGGCGACCGGCCTCTGGCGACGCCGGCGCGGCGAGCCAGTCGTCCAGCTCGACGAACACCGCGCCGGGCAGGTGGCCGCGGTCGTACTCCGCTCGGCCGGGGCGCCCGTCGAGGTACCAGCGCACGTCGGCGAGCACCACCTCTTCGTGGTGCGCTGCCGTCCACCGGGCGTTCACGATGGGCGCGATCACGTGCGGGAGACTACGGGTGACCCTCCCCCCACCCGAGGAGCCCTCATGTCCGACAGGCCCGACACGATCGTGCTCATACACGGTCTCTGGATGACGCCGCGCAGCTGGGAAGGATGGATCGAGCATTACCGCGGAAAGGGCTTCGAGGTGATCGCGCCCGCGTGGCCGGGGATGGAGGGCGAGGTCGAGGCGCTCAACGCCGACCCGTCACCGATCGCCGGCCTCGAGATCGACACGATCATCGATCACTACGAGCAGATCATCCGCGCGTTGCCGAAGCCGCCGATCATCGTCGGCCACTCGTTCGGCGGCGCGTTCATGCAGGTGCTGCTCGACCGCGGGCTCGGCGCGGCCGGCATCGGCATCGCCTCGGCCACGGTCAAGGGCGTGCTCGACCTGCCGCTGTCGACCATCCGCGCCACCTCGCCCGTGCTGCGCAACCCGTTCGGCGACCACAAGGCGGTCCCGCTCAACGAGAAGCAGTTCCACTACGCGTTCGCCAACACGCTGCCGCAGGCGGAGTCGGACGAGCTGTTCCGCCGCTACCACGTGCCGGCGGCGAGCTCGGTGCTGCGCGAGGGCGCGTTCGCGAACTTCCGCCGCAACCCGCCGACGAAGGTCCGCTTCGAGCGCCGCCGGGCCCCGCTGCTGTTCATCGCGTTCGGCGAGGACCACATCATCCCGCCGAAGGCCAGCCACCACAACATGGAGAAGTACGCGGACTCGGACACGATCGTCGCCTTCACGGAGTACCCGGGCCGGCCCCACTTCCCGGGCGTCGCGGGCTGGGAGGAGATCGCGGACTTCGCGATCGCGTGGGCACTGGACCCCGTCGAGCTCGACACGCGCGAGGGGGCGCGCGCCTAGCCGCACGGCGCCGCGATCAGCGGCCGAGCGGGCGCAGCGCGAACGCGTACGACGCCGGGCGGGCCTCGAGGCGGTGCTGCGGGAGCACCGCCGGCCCGCAGGCGCCGCTTCCGAGCCCGTGCTGGGCGAGGTCGACGTTGAGCCAGACCCGGTCGCGCGCGACGAGGTCGGAGGCGTGGCGGGCGGCGTCGAGGTCCTCGCTCGTCCAGCGGCGGGCGGTCAGCTCGACGTGCGGGCGGCCCTCGACCCGCAGCCCGCGACCGTCCCCGCCGGTGAGCTCCGCCCAGCGCACCTGCGAGCGGTTGCCGTTCTCCTGCGGCATCACGTAGTCCGTCCGGAGGTCGTCGACGGCGAGCGCGAAGCGGCCGACGCGGACGGCCGCGCGCGAGTCGGCGTACGCCTCCCCCGGCCCGAGGCCGAACCACTCGAGCCGCCCGAGCGACGCGGGCAGGGCCATGCGGGTGCCGAGGCGCGGGAGCGGGAACGGCCACTCGCCCACGGGCTCGACCGCGACGTGGCACGCGAGGCCGTCGCCCTCGGCGGTCCAGGCGAGGCTCGCGAGCAGGCCGCGATCCGTGCCGGCCGCCGCGACCCGCACGCGCACGACGAGGCGATCGCCCTCCATCTCCACGCCGAGCACGCGCTCGACCATCCGGTGCAGCCCGGCCGCGCGCCACGCGTCCGCGAGCTGCTCCGGCCCGTGCGTCCCGACGTCGTTGTCGATCGGCGCGCGCCAGACGTCGAGCCGCGGCCCGTCGAGCTCGAGGTCGCCGAGCCGCACGAGCCGGCCCGTCGCCGCGTCGAACGCGCCCACGCCGAGCGCGAGCGTGGTCCCCCGAGGGTCGGTGGCGCCCGCGGTTGCCGTGCGCGGCGCGGCGTCGAGCGGCGCGGCGACGACCGGCGCGGCGTCGCGCGCTGCCGCGTGCGGCGCGGGCTTCGCAACCGGCAGCTGGCCGAACGCGACCTCGTGGCCCGCGGGCGCCCACGGCTCGTCCTCCGCGAGCACGGCGCGGACGGTCAGCCAGGTCTCACGGCCCGCCGGTGTGCCGGGCACCTCCGGCCAGGCGAACGGGACCGTCTCGCCGGGACCGACCGGACCGGGGTTCAGCGCGCCCTCCGCCGTGACCTCGCCCTCGACCTCGAGCGCCCACGCGAACCGCAGGTGCGCGAGGTCGCGGAAGGCGTGGAGGTTCGCGATGCCGCCGGCGCCGATCCGGACGGGCGCGAACACCGCCTTGAGCTCGAGCAGGCCCGGCGAGGGCGTGCGGTCCGGCAGCACGAGCCCGTCGGCGACGAAGTTGCCGTCGTGGAGGGGCTCGCCGAAGTCTCCGCCGTACGCGAAGTCGCCGTTCTCGCGGCGGATCCCGTGGTCGATCCACTCCCACACGAAGCCGCCGGCGCAGCGCGGGTGGCGCTCGAACAGCGCCTGGTACTCGACCAGCCCGCCGGGGCCGTTGCCCATCGCGTGCGCGTACTCGCAGGCGAGGAACGGCTTCGCCCGCCGCTCGGCGTCCAACGCCGCGTCGTCGAGCGCCGGCTCCTCGCGGCGCCCGAGCGCGTCGACCTCCCCGTGGGTCGGGTACATGCGGCTGTGCACGTCGCCGAGCGTCGCGGTGAGGTCGTGCTCGTAGTGCAGCGGCCGCGACGGGTCGCGCTCGCGCGCCCAGTCGGCCATCGCGACCAGGTTGCACCCGATCCCGCTCTCGTTGCCCAGCGACCACATGATCACGCTCGGGTGGTTCTTGTCGCGCTCGACGGTGCGCGCGATCCGGTCCAGGTAGGCCTCGCGCCAGCGCGGGTCGTCGCTCGGGTTCCCGCGCCACCCGACCTCCTGGAAGCCGTGCGTCTCGAGGTCGCACTCGGCGATCACGTACAGGCCGTACTCGTCGCAGAGCTCGAGGAAGCGCGGGTGCGGCGGGTAGTGGCTCGTTCGCACGGCGTTGACGTTGTGGGCCTTCATCAGCTCCACGTCGCGGCGCATCACCTCCTCGGCCACCGCGCGACCCCGCTCGGGGTCCCATTCGTGGCGGTTGACGCCGCGCAGCAGCACGCGCCGCCCGTTCACCCGCAGCTCGCCGTCCTCGACCGCGACGGTGCGGAAGCCGATCCGCAGCGGCACGGTCTCGCCCGCCGCGCGCAGCTCGCCGGCGTAGAGCCGCGGCAGCTCGGCGCTCCACGGCTCGACCGGGCCCGCGGCGACCGTCTCGCCGGCATCGCACTCGATCCCGAGCTCGGGCACCACCACGCGCGCCGGCACGTCGGCGTCGACGCGCAAGGTGCCGTCGGCGGCGGCGTGCACGAACAGGTCGCCGACGCAGCCCGGCGGCCGCGCGAGCAGCTCGACGCCGCGGAACAGCCCGGACAGCCACCACATGTCCTGGTCCTCCAGGTAGCTGCCGGCGGACCACTGGCGCACGCGCACCTCGAGCAGGTTCTCGGCGCGCAGCAGCGAGCCGACCGCGAACTCGTGCACGAGCCGGCTGCCGCACGCCTCGCCGAGCTCGACGCCGTTCAGCCACGCGCGCAGATGGGAGTCGGCGCCGCCGAAGCGCAGCACCGCCTCGCCCTCCGGCCATCCCACGGGCAGCGCGAACCGCAGCCGGTAGTCGCCCGTCGGGTTCTCGTCGGGCACGAACGGCGGGTCGACCGGGAACGGGTAGGCGACGTTCGTGTAGGCGGGCGCGCCGTGCCCGTGCAGCTGCCAGTGCGAGGGCACCGGAAGCTCGCCCCACGGGCCGCCGTCCAGCCGGAACTCCCACGTCCCGTCGAGCGAGAGCGCGGGCGCCGTGGTGCGCTGCCACGCGCGCGGCGGCAGCGCCCCGCGCCCGGGCGAGAACGCGTCCGCCACTAGTTGTCGTCCAGCGCCTGCAGCAGGTCGTGGGCGGCCAGCTCGATCTCCTTGTGGCGCCACTCGGCCGCGCGGTAGTGGCACGAGACGATCCCCATCCGGTGGATGCGCCGGAAGTCGCCGAACACGAACGCGTAACGGGCCTTCGTGCCGTCCTTGGCGCCCTCGGTCAGCCCGAGGTGCCAGGCGGCGTAGTCCTCCCAGGAATGCGACTCGAGGTAGCTGTTCTCGTCCGCCGCGCGCGGCTGCGCCTCGCCCCAGTTGGAGTCGAGCACGTACTGGCGCTTGGCGATCAGCTCGAGCGCGTACTCGACGGCGCGGTCGTTGACCGTGTATTTCGCCATCGGTGGATCCTGCCACGGCGGCGTGGGTAGGCCGTGCTCGTGTCCACGAATCGACGCTTCATCCCCGCTGAACCCGAGACCGTCTGGCGCGTGCTCGCCGACCCCGACAGCTACGCCTACTGGGTCGTCGGGTCCAAGCGGATCCGCAAGGCCGACGCGAACTGGCCCGCGCCGGGCTCACGCTTCCACCACACCGTCGGCGTCGGGCCGCTGACGGTCGACGACCACACGGAGAGCCTCGCCGCCGACCGGCCGCGGCGGCTCGTGCTTCGGGCCAACGCCCGCCCGCTCGGCGTCGCGAAGGTCGAGATCGAGCTCGAGCCCGAGCCCGGCGGGACCTGCGTGACGCTCACGGAGAACCCGACGGGCGTGCAGGCGCCGCTCGCCTACTTCCCGCCGCTGCAGCTGCTCACCTGGGTGCGCAACGCCGAGTCGCTGGCCCGGATCGAGGACCTCGCGCTGGCGACCGGGGCCTGACCGTGGGCTTCCCCGCCCCCTCCGCGGACGGCACGGCGCTCGTCACCGGCGCCTCGTCGGGCATCGGCGCCGAGTTCGCGCGCCAGCTCGCCCAGTCGGGCCACGGCGTCGCGCTCGTCGCCCGGCGGGAGGAGCGCCTGAACGCGCTCGCCCACGAGCTCAGCTCCCGCTTCGGCGTGCGCGCCCGGGCGTTCCCGTGCGACCTCACCGACGCGGCGGCGCGCGCCGCGCTCCCGGGCCGGCTGGCCGACGCGGGCCTGCGCGTCGACGTCCTCGTCAACGACGCGGGCTTCGCCACCGGCGGCCCCTTCCACGAGTCCGACCTGGAGGAGGAGCTGCGCCAGGTCCGCCTGCTCTGCGAGGCGCCCGTCGAGCTGACCCGCCGCTTCCTTCCGGCGATGGTCGAGCGCGGCCACGGCGCGGTGGTGATGGTCGCCTCCACCGCGGGCATCCAGCCGCTGCCGCACTCCGCCGGCTACTCGGCCGCCAAGGCCCACGCCCTCGCGTTCGCCGAGGCGGTCCACCAGGAGGTACGGCGCCACGGCGTCCACGTCACCGCGCTGTGCCCGCCGCCCGTCCACACCGAGCTGTTCGAGAAGACCGACCATCCCGTCGAGCGCGTGCCGCGGATCGCGTGGCTGGAGCCGGACGAGGTCGTGCGGATCGGGCTCGACGGCGCGAGGCGCAACAAGCGGGTGGTCGTGCCCAAGCCGCTCGCCCGCATCCAGGCCGTCATCTCCCGCCACGCCCCGCACGGCGTCGGGCTCCCGCTCGTCGAACGGCTCTTCCGGCCGCAGGGCGGATGACCGAGGCCCTCGTCATCGGGAGCGGACCCAACGGCCTGTCGGCCGCGATCACGCTCGCGCGCGCCGGGGTCGAGGTGACCGTGCTCGAGGCGGCCGACCGCCCCGGCGGCGCCGTGGCCACGGAGGAGCTCACCCTCCCCGGCTTCCACCACGACGTCTTCTCGGCCGTCTACCCCGCCACGGTCGCGTCGCCCGTGTTCGCGCGCTGGCCGCTCGAGCGCCACGGCCTGCGCTGGACGCACCCGCGCTACTGCTACGCGCACCCGCTCGACGACGGCCGCGCGGCGGTGCTCGCCCGCGACCCCGACGAGACCTCCGCCTCGCTGGACGCGCTGCACCCGGGCGACGGCGCGGCCTGGCACTCGTTCGCGCGGCCCTACCTGGAGCACTTCGGCGCCTGGCGCGACGTGATGCTCGCCCCGTTCCCGCCGGTGCGCGGCACGCTGCGCACGCTGGCGGCGCACAAGCTCGCGGGGACGCTCGACTGGGCCAAGCTCGTGATGATGCCCGCGGACGCGCTCGCCGACCGGCTGTTCGCGCACCAGGGCGCGAAGGCGTGGCTGTTCGGCGCGGCGATGCACGGCGACGTGCCGCCGCAGGGCGCCGGCAGCGCGATCGCCGCCGCGCACCTGAACGTGATGGGCCACTGCGTGGGCTGGCCGAGCCCGGAGGGCGGCGCCGGGTCGCTCGCGCGGGCGATGACCGGCTACCTGGAGTCGCTCGGCGGCCGAGTGCGCACCGGCGCACCCGTCACGCGTGTGCAGGTGGAGGCGGGCCGCGCCCGCGGCGTCGAGGTCGCCGGCGAGGAGCGCATCGCCGCGCGGATCGTCGTGGCCGATGTCACGCCCGGAGGGCTGCTGCGGCTCGCCGGCGACGCCCTCGACGGGCGCTACGCCGGCCATCTGCGCGCCTACCGCCCCGGCCCGGCAACGCTCAAGGTCGACTGGGCGCTGTCCGGCCCGATCCCCTGGAGCGCCGCCGAGGCACGCAGTGCGGGGACCGTGCACATCGGCGGCTCGGCGGACGAGGTGCTCGAGGCGCTGGCCCCGACCGGCCGCGGCCTGCACGAGCGCCCGTTCATGCTGCTCGGCCAGCAGTCGATCGCGGACCCGACCAGGGCGCCGGCCGGGCAGCACACCGCGTGGGCCTACACGCACGGGCCGCTGGAGGCCGACTGGGCCGCCGAGACCGAACGCCACGTCGAGCGCATGGAGGCGCAGGTCGAGCGCTTCGCGCCCGGCTTCCGCGACCGCATCCTCGCCCGCCACGTGCTGGGCCCCGCGGAGCTCGAGCGCGCCGACGCGAACCTCGCCGGCGGCGACGTGGGCGCCGGCTCCTACGAGCTCGACCAGGTCGTGTTCCGCCCCGTGCCCACCCTGTCGCCCTACCGCACGCCAGTGCGCGGGCTCTACATCGGCAGCGCGGCGACCTTCCCCGGCGGCGCCGTCCATGGCGTGCCGGGCTACGGGGCGGCGCGGGTCGCGCTGCGCGAGCGGCGCCTGCGCCGCGTCTGAGGTCAGCATCGCGACGCCGGCGTGGGTTCGCGGGTGTGACGACCCGCCGATTCCCGGTATCGGCATTACGGGGTACCACCGATGGACCGGGATCGACAGCGCGAAGAGGCGGCCGCGTTCGCGCGGCTGCGTGCCGGTGAACCGGGGGCGAGGGAGGCGCTCGTGGAGCGCTACCTCCCGCTCGTCCGCCATCTCGCGCGCCGTTACGGACGCGCCACCGAGCCGCTCGACGACCTGGTCCAGGTCGGCTCGATCGGCCTGCTCGGCGCGATCGACCGTTACGACCCCGGCTCGGGGACGGCGTTCTCGAGCTTCGCGGTCCCGACGATCCTGGGCGAGATCCGCCGCCACTTCCGCGACCGCACGTGGTCCGTGCGGGTGCCGCGCTCGCTGAAGGAGCTGGCGGCCGAAGCCCGCGACGCCGCGGAGGCGTTCGAGCGGCGCGAGGGCCGGATCCCCACCGCGGCCGAGCTGGCCGCCGACCTCGGCACCGATGTCGAGCGCCTGCTCGAGGCGCGCTATGCCGCGGCTGCGCAGTTCCCCGACTCGCTCGACCGCCCGATGGCCGCCTCGGACGGAGAGGGAACGACGGTGGCCGACCGCTTCGGAGCGGACGACCCGCTGCTCGACGAGGCCGAGGACGGCGTCTCGCTGGAGATGCTCACGAGCTGCCTCGGCGCGCGCGACCGCGAGCTGCTGCGCCTGCGCTTCAAGGAGGACCTCACCCAGCGCGACATCGCCGACCGCGTGGGCCTGTCGCAGATGCACGTGTCGCGGCTGCTGCGCGACGCGCTCGGCGCGCTCGCCGAGCGGCTCGGCGATGACGCGCTGCCGGCGCCACGCAAGGCCGCCTGACCTCAGCGTCAGCGCAGCTCGTCGTGCTGCGCGTAGACGTCGCTGCGCTCGACCGGATCGGCCTTCTCGCTCGGCGGGGTCTTGTTCTTGCGCGAGCCGGACAGCAGTGCCCCGCCCGTGACGTACATCGCGATCACGAAGCCGATGACGACCACGATCGCGAGCAGGAGGATGATTCCGACGCCGCCTTCCATGCGCTGATGCTGCCCACGCGCCAGCTTCGGGAAACGGCTCGGATGGTCGCGAGGCACGTTTTGGGTAGCGCGGTGACATGGACCCCGCCCCCACCGTGATCACCCCGTATCGCGACGGTCCGCTCGTGGTGCGCGGGCCCGTCCGGCTCGTCGACCAGGACGGGCAGGTGATCGACGTCGATCGCCGCACCATCGCCCTCTGCCGCTGCGGGCGCTCGCGCCTGCGCCCGTTCTGCGACGGCACGCACAAGCTCGTCCGCTTCAGCGCGCCGAGCGGCGCCGAGGACCGCTCGCGGCCTACGCCGCCACCGGAGTCCTGAGCGAGCTCGCGCCCGCCTCCCACGCGCCCATCAGCTCGGACGCCCACGCCCCCTCGATCGCGAGCAGCGCGCGGGCGCCCCAGAGGATCTGGCCCGTGAGCGCCGGCTCCTGGCGCGCCAGCCCTCCGGCGAGGTCGACCGCCGCGATGTTCTCGTGGACCGCGTCGGCCTCGACGTGCTCGTCGAAGAAGTCCGTCGCGGCCGGGTCGGAGAAGCCGAGCCGGCGGATGCCGCGCGCGTAGCGCGCGTTGGGCAGCGACGAGGTCATCTCGAACAGGGCGAGGTGGCCCACGATCGCGCCGCGCAGGCGCCGGTTGAGGCCGAACAGCGACATCAGGTTCACCGTCGCCAGCGTGTGGGCGGGCAGGCGGTCGAGGTAGGCGCCGTAGGCAGGGTCCAGCCCCATCGCGCCCATGGCGCCGGCGAACAGGCGCGCGTGCATCCGCTCGGGCCGGCCGCCGCCGTACTCGTCGGCCTGGATCTCGACGAGCGCGGCCTTCGGCGGACCCGACAGGCGCGGGATCGCCCACGAGTGCGGGTCGGCCTCCTTGAGCTGGTAGGCCGAGCGGTGCATCAGCAGCTCGCGCAGCTGCTCGGCGGGTCGCCTCGCGCTCGATGAAGCGCGACAGCGAGGGCGCCTCGTCGGCGTCCGCCAGCGCGCGCAGCGCCAGGTCGAGCTCCTCGGGCGCGCAGTCGCCGTCCGCCGGCCCGGCGAGCCGCTCGATCGCGGCCTCGAACGGCGCCTCCAGCGCGCGCCGCGCCGCGATCAGCGAAGGCTCCCACTCCCAGCGCTCATCCACGCCGGGGAGCCCGCGGTAGTGCAGCTCGTAGCAGCAGTACAGCGCGAGCTGCAGATCCTCGTCGGCCTCAGCCGCGCCGCCGGCCTCCGGCAGCGCCTCGACCGCGCCGGGCGCTCCGGCGAGCGCGGCCAGCAGCCGCTCGCTGATCGGGCCGCGTGGCTCGGGGAGGCTCATGCGAGGTACTCGTCGAGGAGCTGGACGGTCGCCTCGCGCGGGCCGCCGGCGCGGCGCTGGCGCTCGGCGCCGTTCTCCCGCAGCAGCTCGCGCGCGCGCTCGAGCTCGGCGGCGCAGCCGATCGCGACCGCGCTGGGCGCGAGCTGTGCGAGCCGCTGGGCGAGCAGCTCGCGGGCGGGCGCGGGCTCGCCCGTGCGCAGGTCGGCGAGCGAGCCGTCGAGGCCGTACCGGCACGCCTGCCAGCGGTTCTCCTCGATCCGCCAGGTCGGGTCCGGCGCCGTCAGGTCGCCCGCGTCGTGGCGCTCGGCGAGCCACGCGACCAGCGCGTGGGCGAACGCCGCGACCGCCGCGGCGTCGGCCACGGTCGCCTGCGAGTCCGGGACGCGCAGCTCGAGCGTCCCGTGCCGAAGGTGCGGGCGCAGCTCCCACCACCAGCGGCCGGGGCCCGGCAGGGCGCCGGCGGCCTCGCCCCACGCGTGCGCGGCGGCGAACTCGTCCCAGCCCGCGAGCGCGGGCGGGACGCCCTGGCGCGGGAGCAGGTCGGCGATCTTCGGCCGCACGGACGCCAGGCCGGCGTCCTCGCCCGCGTAGTACGGCGCGTTGGCCGCGAGCGCCGCGAGCTCCGGGAGGTGCGAGCGCAGCGCGTTGTAGACGGCGAGCGTGCGGGCATGGCCGCCGACCGCGACGTGCACCTGCAGCGCGCAGACGCCCTGCATCTCGGCGATCGCACCGTACTCCGCGGCGATCGCGGCGTGGTGCTCGCCCGTGTTGAGCGCGCCGCGCGGCGGCGCGAGCGGGTGGACGCCCGCGGCGAGCAGCACCCCGACGGGCCCGGCGGCGGCGGCGAGCTCGCGGCGGGCCTTCGCCAGCTCGCGGGCGCTCTCGGCCACCGTCGCGGTGGGCGGCAGCACGATCTCCAGCTGCGCGGCCGGCAGCTCGAGCTTGAAGCGCGGGTCACCCCCGAGGCGCTCCAGCACGTCGGTCGCGCGCGACAGCGGGGCGAGCGTGGCGGGGTCCGTGAGCACGGCCTCCTCCTCGAGCCCCACGGTCAGCGGCTCGACGGCGTCGAAGACCGCCCGGAGGGATCCAGGATCGTGCGTTTCGGGGACGTGTCTGGGGTAGCTGGCCATATGCGAATCGCCCGGCTACCCGGGGTCTTCGAGCCTCGGAGCGACACCTGGCTGTTGGCCGCGCACCTACGGACTATGCCTCAAGTCCGCGGGCTGGTCGCCGACGTGTGTACCGGGTCGGGGGCATTGGCGATCACGGCCGCGCTCGCTCCGGCAAGATCCGTGACAGCGATCGACGTCTCGCGGCGCGCCCTGTGGACGGCGCGGATCAACGCGCGGCTCAACGGCGTCCGCGTCCGGACGCGCCGCGGCCCGCTGCTGGCTGCGGTCCCCGGCGACCGCTTCGATCTCATCTCCTCCAACCCGCCCTACCTCCCCTCCCCGCGGCCGCTCCCGGCGGCCGGTCGGGCCCGCCACACGGAGGCCGGGCCGCGCGGGCGGGCGTTCCTGGACGAGCTGATCGCGCAGGCGCCGGCGCACCTGCGGCCCGGCGGCGTCCTGGTCGTGACGCACTCCTCGATCAACGGCGAGCAGGAGACGCTCGAGCGGATGGCGGCCGCGGGGCTGGCCCCCGAGGTCCTCGCACGCCGCCGGGGGCCGCTCGGGCCGATGCTCAGCGCCCGCCGCGACGAGCTCGAGGAGCGCGGCCTGATCGGCCCCGGTCAGACCGACGAGGAGCTGCTGATCGTGGCCGGGCGCGCCTAGCGCGGGCGCGACTCGTGCCCGGGATGCCCGTGCGTGCGCCGGCGCTCCTTCATCTCGGACTCGTAGACGTGCCGGCGGCCGGCCACCAACGCCTCGCGGACGGCCCGCTCGTGGTCGCGGAAGACCTCCCAGTAGGTGGCGTCGAACTCCTCCACGAGCTGGAACGTCCAGCGCCCGGGGACGACGTTGCGCCCGAGCAGGTCGGTCCGGACGCGCTCGGCGAGCTCATCCTCGCCGCACGCCCGCAGCAGCTCGAGCACCTCGTCGAGCTCGAGGTCCGCCTTCCCGATCAGCTGGTGGAACGAGTACAGGTGCCCGCGCGCCCGCTCGAGCGACTCGAGCGCCTCGGACATCTTGCCCGCGGCGGCGACCGCCTCGTCGGAGACGCCCTCGGGCCGCAGGTGCTGAGGGTCCGGTTCCTCGCTCATGCGCCGGTCATACCCCGCCCGCGCGCCTGGTAGAAGCCGCGTCGTTTCGCGCCGCCGGGCCGCGGCAAGCCTCGTGGCATGGCCGAGTTCAAGAAGGGCGACCGCGTCGAGTGGGACAGCCACGGCGGCACGGCCGTCGGCACCGTGGAGCGCAAGATCACCGAGCGCACCGAGGCCGGCGGCCGCACCGTCGCCGCGTCGGAGGACGAGCCGCAGTACCTCGTCCGCAGCGAGAAGTCCGGTGGCACCGCGGTGCACAAGCCGGACGCGCTGCGCAGGAAGAGCTGAGCTACATCCGGAACACGCCGTAGCCCACGGGCTCGAGCGGCGCGTGCCGGCATGCCTCGAGCGCGTCGGCGAGGACGCGGCGGGTGTCGCGCGGGTCGATCACGCCGTCGTCCCACAGCCGGGCGGTCGAGTAGACGGGGCGGCCCTGGTGCTCGTACTGCTCGCGGAGCTGCTCCCCGGTCTCGGGCTGGCCGACCTCGGTCATCACCGTCGCGGCCTGCTCGCCGCCCATCACGCTGATCCGCGCGTTGGGCCACATGAAGATGAAGCGCGGCGAGTAGGCACGGCCGCACATCCCGTAGTTGCCGGCGCCGAAGGAGCCGCCGACGATGACGGTGAGCTTGGGGACCCGCGCGCAGGAGACCGCGGTGACGAGCTTGGCCCCGTCCTTGGCGATGCCGCCGGCCTCGTAGTCCTTGCCGACCATGAAGCCCGAGATGTTCTGCAGGAACAGCAGCGGGATCCCGCGCCGGTCGCAGAGCTCGATGAAGTGGGCCGCCTTCAGCGAGGACTCGCTGAAGAGGATCCCGTTGTTGGCGAGGATGCCGACCGGGTGGCCGTCGATGCGAGCGAACGCGCACACGATCGTGGTGCCGTAGTTCTCCTTGAACTCGTGCCACCGCGAGCCGTCGACGATCCGCGCGAGCAGCTCGCGCGCGTCGTAGGGCGTGCGCAGGTCGAGCGGGACGACGTCGAGCAGGCCTTCGGGATCGACGCTGGGCCTCCGCGGCTCGGCCCGCTCCCACGCCGGGTTCGAGGGCGGCGGCAGCGTGGCGACGATGTCGCGCAGGATCTCCAGCGCGTGGTCGTCGTCCTCGGCCAGGTGGTCGACGACGCCCGAGACGCGTGCGTGCACGTCGCCGCCGCCGAGCTCCTCCGCGGTGACCTCCTCGCCCGTCGCCGCCTTCACGAGCGGCGGCCCGCCGAGGAAGATCGTGCCCTGCTCGCGCACGATCACGGACTCGTCGCTCATCGCGGGGACGTAGGCGCCGCCCGCGGTGCACGAGCCCATGACCGCGCTGATCTGCGGGATCCCGCGGGCGGACATCGTGGCCTGGTTGAAGAAGATCCGCCCGAAGTGCTCGCGGTCGGGGAACACGTCGTCCTGCTTGGGCAGGAACGCGCCGCCCGAGTCCACGAGGTAGACGCACGGCAGCCGGTTGTGGAGCGCGACCTCCTGCGCCCGCAGGTGCTTCTTGACCGTGATCGGGTAGTAGGTGCCGCCCTTGACGGTGGCGTCGTTGGCCACGATCACGCAGCGGCGGCCCTCGACCACGCCGACGCCGGTGACGATGCCCGCGCCCGGCGCGGCCCCGTCGTAGAGCTCCTCGGCGGCCAGCGGCGAGAGCTCCAGGAACGGCGAGCCGGGATCGCAGAGCTTCTCGACGCGGTCGCGCGCGAGCAGCTTGCCGCGCGAGGTGTGGCGCTCGCGGGCGCGCTCGCCGCCGCCGGCGCGTACTCGCGCCAGCCGCTGCTCGAGGTCGGCGATCAGCTCGAGGTGCCCGTCGCGGAAGGCGCTCACGCGACCACCTCCGCCAGCACCTGCCGCAGCGCCGACCTTGTCGCCGACGGCGACGTCGAGCCCCTGGACGGTGCCGCCGTGCGGCGCGGCGATCGACAGCTCCATCTTCATCGACTCGATCACGACGAGCACCTCCCCCTCCTCGACCTCCTGGCCGTTCTCGGCGTGCACGAGCAGCACGGTGCCGGGCATCGGCGCCTCCAGCGAGTCGGCCCCGTGCGCCGCCCCGGCGCGCGCGGCGCGGGCGACCCGCAGCTCGAGGTGGTGCCCGTCGCGCGCGATCCACAGCGTGTCGCCGTCGCGAGCGAACGCGTAGCGGCGCGCCACGCCGTCGAGCGTCACGCGCACGAGGGCGCCGCCCGTGGCGGGGGCCACCGCCGTCGCCGGCGCCGCCGTCGCGGGGGCCACCGCCGCGCGCCACTCTCGCTCGCCGTACCGCACGGCGCCGTCGGCCACGCGCAGCTCGCCGTGGTCCTCGAGGCGCAGCCGGAACGGCCCGGCGGGGCTCGCCGTCCCGGCGGCGGCGAGCGCCGCGGCGGGCACGAGGTCCTCCGGCGGGGCGGGCGGCGGCTCCGCGAGGATGCGCTCGAGCAGCCCGGTGTCGATCTCCCCCGCGCGCACGTCCTCGCGCTCGAGCAGCGCGCGCGAGAAGGCCGCGTTGGTGGTCACGCCGAGGAGCTGCAGCTCGCCGAGCGCGCGCGCCAGCCGGCGCAGCGCGGTCGGGCGGTCCTCCGCGTGGGCGATCACCTTCGCGAGCATCGGGTCGTAGTCCGTGCCGACGACGGTGCCCTCGCGGATGCCGGAGTCCATGCGCACGCCCCCGGCGGCTCGACGTAGCGCCGCACCGTGCCGACCGCCGGCAGGAAGCCGTTCGCGGGGTCCTCGGCGTACAGGCGCGCCTCGACCGCGTGTCCGCGCGGCACCAGCTCATCCTGCGAGAGCGCCAGCGGCTCGCCCGCTGCGACGCGCAGCTGCTGCTCGACGAGGTCGACGCCGTAGACGAGCTCCGTCACCGGGTGCTCGACCTGCAGCCGGGTGTTCATCTCGAGGAAGAAGAACTCCGAGGCGTCGCCGGGCGCGATGAACTCGACCGTGCCAGCGCCCGCGTAGCCGCACGCGCGCGCCAGCGCCACCGCCGCCTCGCCCATCCGCGCGCGCAGCGCCTCGTCGGCGGCCGGCGAGGGCGCCTCCTCGATCACCTTCTGGTGGCGGCGCTGCAGCGAGCACTCGCGCTCGCCGAGGTGCACGACCGCGCCGTGGCGCGTCCGCGAGCACCTGGATCTCGATGTGGCGCGGGCGCTCGAGGTAGCGCTCGACGAGCACGCGCTCGTCGCCGAACGCCGCCTTCGCCTCGCGCCGCGCGGCGCGAGCGCGGCCTCGAGCTCGCCGGCGTCGCGCACCGCCCGCATGCCCTTGCCGCCGCCGCCCGCGACGGCCTTGATCACGACGGGATAGCCGTGCTCGGCGGCGAACGCCCGGGCCTCCTCGAGCGAGACGTCCTCGCCTTCGACGCCCGGCACGACCGGCACGCCGGCCTCGCGCGCGAGCGCCTTCGCGCGCGCCTTGTCGCCCATCAGCTCGATCGCGTCCGGCGGCGGCCCGACCCAGGTCAGGCCCGCGTCCTCGACCGCGCGCGCGAACGCCGCGTTCTCGCTCAGGAAGCCGTAGCCCGGGTGCACCGCGCGCGCGCCCGACCGCCGCGCCGCCTCGACGACCGCCTCGGCGTCGAGGTAGGAGCCGATCTCCACCGCGACGTCGGCCGCGTCGACGTGCGGCGCGGCCGCGTCGACGGGCGTGAACACCGCCACGGTCGCCAGCCCGAGCCGCCGCGCCGGTGGCGGCGATCCGCACCGCGATCTCGCCGCGGTTGGCGATCAGGACCGGCTCGATCACGCGCCGAGCGCCCGCGCGATCACCATCTGCTGGACCTCGTCGGTGCCCTCGCCGATCGTGAGGATCTTCGCGTCGCGGTAGAAGCGGCAGACGGGGTACTCCTCGATGTAGCCGTAGCCGCCGTGGATCTGCACCGCCTCCTCGGACGCGCGCACGGCCAGCCGGCCCGTCTTGAGCTTCGCCTGCGCCGCGGTCAGCGTGAAGTTGCGGCCGGCGTCCTTGAGCAGCGCCGCCTTGTAGACGAGCAGCCGCGCGGCCTCGATCTCCGTCGAGATGTCGGCGAGCTTGGCCTGGATCGCCTGGAACTTGGAGATCGGCTTGCCGAACGCCTTGCGCTCCTTCGCGTAGGCGAGCGCCTCGTCGAGCGCGCCCTGCGCGAGCCCGACGCCCATCGCCGCGACGCCGATGCGGCCGATGTCGAGGATGTGCAGGAACTGCTTGAAGCCCTGCTCCGCGCGGGCCGAGCAGGTTCTCCTCGGGCACCCGGCAGTCCTCGAAGGTCAGCGGCCGCGTGTCGGAGGCGTTCCAGCCCATCTTGCGGTAGGGCTCACCCTGCGAGTAGCCGTCCGTGCCGTTCTCGACGATCAGGTTGGAGATCTCGTTCTCGCCGGTGCGGGCGGTGATCGCCACGTGGCCCGAGATGTCGGTGCCCGCGTTGGTGATGAACTGCTTCGCGCCGTCGATCACCCAGCCGTCCTCGTCGAGCTTGGCGCGCGTGCGGACGTTGCCGGCGTCCGACCCGGCCTCTGGCTCGGTGAGGCCGAAGGCGCCGAGCTTGCGGCCCGCGCACAGGTCGGGCAGTCAGGCGCTGCTTCTGCTCCTCGCTGCCGAACAGGTGGATCGGCTGGGTGCCGAGCGAGGTGTGCGCGCACATCGTGATCGCCACGGAGGAGTCCACGCGGGTGAGCTCCTCGACCGCCAGCGCGTACGCGAGCGAGTCGCCCCCGCCGCCGCCGTACTCCTCCGGGAACGGGATCCCCATCAACCCGAGCTCGCCGAGCTTGGCCACGATCTCGTACGGGAAGCGCTTCTCGCGGTCGAGCTCCTCCGCGACGGGCTTCACCTCCCTCTCGGCGAAGTCGCGGACGGTGCGGCGGATCAGCTCGTGGTCGTCGGAGAGGTCGAAGTCCATGACGAGCAAATGTACCGAATGATCATTCGAATTTCGAATGCGCATTCGGTAGGCTCGGCGCGTGAGCGCCCGGCCCACCCGACCCGCGATGCGCGAGCGCTACGACCGCCGCCGGGCCGAGGTCGTGCTCGGCGCCGCCCGCGTGTTCGCCGAGCGCGGCTACGACCAGACGTCGGTGCCCGAGCTCGCCGAGGCGCTGGGCCTCGCCGCCGGCAGCCTCTACCACTACTTCCCCTCCAAGGAGGAGCTGCTGCGGGCGATCTGCGACCAGCTGATGGACCCGCTGCTCGAGCAGGCGGAGGCGCTGCTGGCCGAGCCGCGCGAGCCCGCCGAGCAGCTGCGCGCGCTCGTGCGCCTGTGGGTCGCGCACGTGGTCTCCCATCGCGACCACATGCTCGTCTTCCAGCAGGAGCGCCACGTGATCGAGCGCGGCGCGGCGTGGCGCGGCGTGCGCGGCAGCCGCAAGGCGTTCGAGCGGCTCGCCGAGGACGCGCTCGCGCGCGTCGGCACCCGCTCCTCGCCGGACCTCCGCCTGGCCCTCTCCGCCCTGCTGGGCATGGTCAATCACACGGCCCAGTGGTACCGCCCTCGCGGCCGGTTGGACGCCACGGACATCGCGGACGGTTACGTTGACCTGCTTCTACACGCGTGATCCGGTAGGAATAGGTTCTTGACCTCGCAGATCGAGAACATCGGCGACCCGCGCTACGTCCGCGCGCTCGGGCATCCGCTCCGCGTGCGCATCCTCGCGATCCTCGAGGAGCGGACCGCCAGCGCGGTCGAGCTGTCGCGGATCCTGCACGCGGACATCGGCGTCGTCGCCTACCACGTCCGCAAGCTCCACCAGCTCGGCCTGATCGAGCTCGAGCGCGAGACGCGCGTCCGGGGCGCCATCCAGCGCCATTACCGGGCCCACGAGCGTCCACGGGTCTCCGACGACGCGTGGGAGCAGGCTCCGCCCGTCGCCAAGCAGGCGGCGGTCGACGCCGCGCTGCAGCAGATCTACGACTACGGGCGCGCGTCCAACGCTGCCGGCGGCTTCGACCGCCGCGACGCGCACATCACCCGCACCGCCCTGCGGCTCGACGCCGAGGGCTGGGAGAAGCTCGCCGGCTCGCTGCGGCGCGTGCTCGAGGACGTCGCGGAGATCGAGCAAGAGGTCGCGGCCCGCGAGGCCGCCGGCGACGCGGAGGCGCTCGAGGACGTCGGCCTCGTGCTGATGCAGTTCCAGGCGCTGCCGTTCAGCCGCGGGGCCAAACCGTAGGGAACAGCGGGTGGTCGAGCTCGTCGCCGGCGGCGAGCTCACCCTCGAGCTCCGGGAACGGCGGGCTGGTGGCGTGCGGGCGCTCCGCCAGTCGCACGTCGTCGCCGACCAGGCGCACGGAGAACGCCCGCCGCCGGTTGCGCGATCCGGCGGCGGCGTGGAGCGTGAGCATGTTGAAGGCGACCGCGTCGCCCGGCTCCAGCGGCCAGCCGAGGATGTCGTAGGCATCGCGGTCGGCTTCGACGTCGGGCACGTCGCCGAAGGCGCCCTCTTCGAACACGAGCGCGCGGTCGTCGAAGAACGAGCGCGGCATGTACCACGTGCCCTTCGCGTGCGAGCCCGCGACGAACTCGAGCGTGCTCTCGCGCGGAACCGGATCCAGCGGGATCCAGAACGAGACCGTCTGGCGGCCGTCGATGTTGTAGTAGGGCTGGTCCTGGTGCCACGGCGTGCGGATCGTCGTGCCGGGCTCCTTGACCAGCAGGTGGTCGTGGTGCAGGCGGACCGTTGCGCTGCCCATCAGCGCCGCCGCGACCTCGCCGATCCGCGAGCCGCGGATGACCTCCTCGTAGCCGTCGACCCGCTGCCAGTTGCGGAAGTCCTCGAAGAAGCGCCCGGAGGAGGCGTCTCCGCCCCCCTCGATCGCCATCGGGCCCGGCTCCGCCATGTGCGCGTCGACCGCGGCGGCGAGCCGCTCGACCTCGCCGGCGTCGAGCAGCCCGCGGACCACGCAGGCGCCGTCGCGGCGGAAGTCGGCGGCGAGATCGTCCATCGCGCTCCAGTATCCCGTCTAGCGTGCAGGCGATGCGACGCGCGCCCGTCTGGATCGCCATCGCCGGCGGGGTGGTCGCCGGCGGCCTCGCGCTCGACGCGGTGGGGCTGCCGTCGTCGTATCTGTTCGCGGCGCTGCTGCTCGGGCTGGCGATCGCGCTCGCGCGCCCGGACAGCGTCGCGCTCCCGCCCGTCGGCTTCCGCGCCGCGCAGGCCGTCGCCGGCGTCACGCTCGGCGCGTATCTGCAGGCGGACGCCCTGGAGGCGGTGGCCGGCGCGCTCGCGCCCGTGCTGCTCGTCTCCGCGGCCACGCTCGGGCTCAGCCTCGGGGCGGGAGCGATCCTCTCGCGCACGACGCCGCTGGACCCGCCGACGGCGCTGCTGGGGATGATCGCGGGCGGCGCCTCGGGCATCGTGGGCATGTCCGGCGAGCTCGGCGCCGACGACCGTCTCGTGGCCTTCATGCAGTACCTGCGGGTGCTCGTCGTGGTGCTGCTCACCCCGATCGGGATCGCCGTGCTGTTCGGCGGCGAGCACGGCAGCGGCGGCGCCCCGCCGCCGTCCTCCGGCCTGCTCGGTGTTCCCTGGGAGTGGGCGGCGACCGCCGCGCTCGCGCTCGCCGGCGCGTGGGCCGCCGGGCGGCTGCGCGTCACCGCGGGCGTGCTGCTCGGCCCGATGATCGCCACGGGCGCGCTGGTGCTGGCGGGCCCGCTCGAAGGCTTCGCCGTGCCGGACCTGCTCGGGCAGGCGGCGTTCGCGCTGATCGGCCTGCAGGTCGGCCTGCGCTTCACGCCGGAGACGGTGCGGCTGCTCGGCCGCCTCACGCTACCCGTGCTGGGCGCGATCGCCGGCCTGCTCGTCACCTGCTTCGGCCTCGCCGTCCTGCTCGACGCGACCACCTCGGCCACCCTGCTCGACTCGTATCTCGCGACGACGCCAGGCGGGCTCTATGCGGTGCTGGCGGTCGCCTACGGCTCCAACGCGGACACGACGTTCATCGTGGCCGTGCAGACGCTGCGCGTGGTGGCGATGGTGCTGCTGGCGCCGCTCGCCGTGCGCTGGCTGCTGCGGGCGCGGGCACGCGCCTAGGCGAGCGGTTCGAGGGCGCGCGCGATGGCGTTGGCGGCGCGCACGACCTGCGGCAGGTCATCGGTGGACAGCGGCCGCGCGCCCGGGGTCGTGGCGATCCACAGCGAGCCCCAGACCTCGTCGCGCAGGTTGATCGGGGCGGCCGCTTGGGTGTCCATCCCGAGCGACGCGACGAGGCTCGCCGAGGCGACGTCGACGCGGTCGCCGTGGCCGAAGCAGTAGGGCGTGCGGCGGTCGAGCAGCGTCACGAGCGCCGGGAACGTGTGGACCGGGTAGATCTCATCGGCCGGCCGGGCCTCGGCGCCGCCGAGCTCACCCGTGTTGATGACGGTGCGCAGGACCCCCCGATCGCGCTCCCACACCGAGATCGACGCGAGCGCCACCCCGAGCGCGCAGCGGGCCCGTTCGCACTCGGCCTCGAGGACGTCGAGCACGGTGCTCGGAAGCTCCATGGGCGGCGAGCCTCCCAGACGCACCGGAGGGCAGAGCGAGATCTGGACGAACGGCGGTCTTCGAGCGGACCCCTTTTTCGCTCAAATGTGCTGAGCGGGTGCGATCGCGGCGATGTAGCGCTCCATCGCCGCGTCGACCGCCGCGCGATCGCCCGTCGCGAGCAGGTCGAGCAGCAGGCCGCGGACGACGGCGACGCCGAGGCGCGCCTCGGCGCGGGCCTCCTCCGCCGGCCGGCCCGGCGCGACGAGCGCCGCCAGCGGCTCGACCCACGCGTCGACGATCCCGTCGAGCAGGGGCAGCGCGTGCGGGCTGCCCTGAAGCGCCTGGGCGTAGACCTCGAAGAACAGCCGCTCGTTGGGCCACAGCGAGGGGTCCGCGACGCGCGCCCACATCCGCCGCATGATCTCCGCGGGCGGCGCGTCGGCCTCCTCCCGGAGGATCGCGGCGAGCGCCATCCGCTGCTGCTCCTCGACCGTCCGGATGACCTCGATCAGCAGGGCCTCGCGGGAGCCGAAGTGGTAGAGCAGCATCCGGTGGCTCGTGCCGAGCGCGGCGGCCAGGCCGCGCAGGCTGATCTCGCCCACCCCGTGCCGGGACACGTACTCCATCGCGCCCGCGAGCAGCCGCTCGCGTGGGCCAGCCGGCTCGCCTCCGCCCGCGTCGTCGGCGGGCGCCACCCCGCCGGCGCGGCTCGCGCCGTCGGCGCCCCCTGCGGTTCGCGGCCGGCTCATGCGGCGAGTGTAGCGGTTGCGTGTACCAGCCGGTACATGTACCATGCGGTACATCATGAGCCGCCAGCGAATCGAACACACCGCCACCACCACCGCTCCCCCGTCCGCCGTCTACGCGCTGCTGCGCGAGGGCGCCACGCTGGCCCGTCTGGGGCCCGCTCGACTCGTTCGAGCTCGAGCGCCCGGGCGAGGGTGAGCCGGAGGGCCTCGGCGCCGTCCGCATCTTCCGCCAGGGCAAGGTCACGGGCCGCGACACCGTCGCCGAGCTCGTCGAGGACCGCCGCTTCTCCTACACCCACGAGTCGAAGCTCCCCGTCCGCAACTACCGCGCCGACATCGACCTGACCCCGCGCGACGGCGGCACCGAGATCCGCTGGGTGTCCCAGTTCGACCCGAAGATCCCGGGCACCGGCGGGCTCGTCCGCCGCGGCCTCGACAAGTTCATCGCGGAGAACGTGAACGGCCTCGCGGCCTACGCCGCTCGGAACTGACACGCGCGGGGCCCCGCCGCCTTTGCCACACTGCGGCGGGTGGACGACGATGCGCACCCGGAGCGCGTCCGGATGCCGCGGTCATGCGCTACGCCGACATCACCCGCGCCCGCCTCATCCGGCAGCGGAACTCGACGCGGCTCGCCGTGCGGGCGTCCGACGGGACGCGCTTCGGCATCAACCCCGGCACCTTCGACGTCAGCCCTCTGCTGAAGGCGCTGTACGAGCAGGGCTGGGACCTCTCGAGCCGGTCGCGAGCGGTCGACAACTCGGGCTGAGCCCGACTTGCCGACCGCTCGCGTGCTCTACCCTCACGCGGCGCATGGAAGAGCCGGCACGGACGTTCGAGGTCGGAGAATCCTTCGCCCGCATCCTCACCGAGACCACCCAGTCGCTCGTCTGCGTGCTCGACCGCGACGGGCGGATCCTGCTCTTCAACGAGGCCTGCGAGCGGGCGACGGGCTACCGGCGCGAGGAGGTCATCGGCCGCGACGCGCGCGACCTGGTGATCCCGAACGAGGAGCGCGAGGCGTTCGGCGAGTTCCTGACCTTCGTCTGGCGGACCGGCGCGCCCAGCCCGCAGGTCGGGCACTGGCGGACCAAGCAGGGCCGGCTGCGGCTGATCGCCTGGTCCAACCACCCGATGCCCGGCCCCGACGGGGCTCCAGCCGCGCTGGTGACGACGGGCATCGACCTCACCGATCGCGAGAGCCCGAGCCGCGGCGTCGAGGGCGCGCTCGCCGCCGACCCCGGCGAGAAGCTCGCTGAGATCGGCCGCCTGGCGACCGAGCAGCGCGCGCTGCGGCGGGTGGCGACGCTGGTCGCCTCGGAGGTCAGCCCGGAGCGCGTGTTCACCGCGGTCTCCGAGGGCTGCGCCCGCGTGCTGGAGGTCAACGCCTCGACGGTCGTGCGCTACGAGGGCGACGGGACCGCCACGGTGCTCGGCCGCCACAACCGCGACAGCATCGACGTCTTCCGCGTCGGCGAGCGGATCCGGGCCGACGAGGACTCCGCCCTGGCGCGGGTGCGGCGCACCGCCGCCCCCGCGCGGATCGACGACTGGGGCGGCTTGGAGGGCGACATCAGGGAGGCGATGTTCCGCACGGGCTACCGCTCGACCGCGGCGGCGCCGATCGTCGTCGCCGGCGCGCTCTGGGGCGCGGTGGCGATCGCCAGCGAGGATCCGCTGCCGCCCGACAGCGAGAACCGCCTCGGCGCGTTCTGCGAGCTGGCCTCGCTGGCCGTCGCGAGCGCCCAGGCGCGCGCGGACCTCTCCGCCTCGCGCGCCCGCGTCGTGCGGGCGGGCGACGAGCAGCGCCGCCGGCTCGAGCGCAACCTCCACGACGGCGCCCAGCAGCGGCTCGTGTCCGTCGCGCTGATGCTGCGGCTCGCGCGCGCCAAGCTCGGCGAGGGCGAGGCGGCCGCGGCCAAGCTGCTCGACGACGCCTCGCGCGAGCTCGACACCGGGCTGGCCGAGCTGCGCGAGCTCGCGCGCGGCCTGCACCCCGCGGTGCTCAGCGACCACGGCCTGCTGCGCGCGCTCGAGGCGCTGACCGCGCGGCTGCCGGTGCCCGTGGACATCGACGTGGAGCTCGACGAGCGCCCACCGCCGGACGTCGAGGCGACCGCCTACTACATCGCCGCGGAGGCGCTGACCAACGTCGCCCGGCACGCTGAGGCGTCAGAGGCCGGCGTCAAGGTCCGGGGCGGCGACGAGGTGCTGCGCATCGAGATCGCCGACGACGGCAAGGGCGGCGCGGACGCCGCGGCCGGCACCGGCCTGCTGGGCCTGCGCGACCGCGCGGAGGCGGCGGGCGGCACGCTCGGGATCGCCAGCCCGCCCGGCAGCGGGACGGTCGTCGTGGCGAGCCTGCCGCTCGGCTAGCCCGGATCCACCGATCGTCGTGGATGGCTCGGCGCCGTGGGCTGAGTCAGAGCAGCTTGCCGAGCGGCCCGAGGTCGAGGTTGAGGTCCTCCGCCTCCAGGCCGAAGTGCTCGCGCAGCTCCTCCATCCGGCGGTCGAGCTCCATGAACGTCGTACCGAGCCGCTCGATCTGCTCGTCGCTCAGCCCGCCACCGTCGATCCGGCGCAGCGCCTGGCGCTCCATCAGCTGCCGCAGCAGCTCCACGATCGTGAGCACGAGCTGGGCCAGCCCCTGCTCGACCGACTCCGGGTCGGCGTCGATGCGGCGGCTGAGCGCCTTCCCGAGGTGCGGGAGCTCGCGCGCGAACGGATCGAGCTTGCCGTCGAGCGGGCCGGCCAGGACCTTGCTCTTGCCGTTCATCGCTCCGGCGCCTCGGCGAACGAGTACGGGGGCCACGGCCCGGTGCACAGGATGCTGAGCTCGGGGTGCTCGTGCTGGAGCGCGCGGACGGCGGCGACGAAGCCGTCGACCTCCGCGTCGTCGACGAGGTAGGCGGCGCGCAGCAGCTCGGGCCCCGCGTGGAGAGCGTGCTCGCGGGCCGCCGCGGCCAGCCGCTCGTGCACGGCCTCGGGTGCGCCCGGACCCGGTGCCGGGTCGCCGGCCGCGACGGCGCGCACCGACACCTCGACGGCGCCGCGCACGCGCTCCAGCGCGGCCGCCAGCTCGCCGGCGCGCGGCGCCACGGCCGCCGCCGCGGCGGCGTCGTCCTCGACGCGGGTGCCGTAGCGGATCGGCAGCAGCGCGCGCTCGCGCATCAGGTCCTCGAGCAGCGACTCGCGCTGCCAGAGGGCCTCGGCGTCGGCCTCCCCCTCCTCCGCGGGTGCCACGACGACGCCCACCTCGCCGGCGGGCACGAGCCGCAGCGGCGAGCGCAGCGGCGACGGGTCGTCGGTGATGGCCAGCAGCTCGATCATTTCGGGCGCGCGGTCTCCACCGAGCTCACCAGCGCGCGCAGGGAGACGTGCACGAGGTCGACGTCGGCCACCGCCAGGGTGATCTCGCCCGCGATGACGACGCCGCCGCCGAGCAGGCGGTCGAGCAGGTCGACGAGCGCCACTTCGCGTTCGGCGATGGCGCTCACGCCGCCTCCGGGACGAACGAGTACGGCGGGAACGGGCCGGCGAGCGCGATCCGGGCGCCGTGGCCCTGCTCGCGCTCCTCCAGGGCGGCGACGAGCGCGCGCAGGTCGGCGGCCCGGTCCCGCTCCACCAGGTAGGCCCCGTTGAGCACCATGTCGCCCTCGAGGCCGGACAGCTCGCGGTTCTGGGCGGGCAGCACGCGCGCCGCGACGGCGACCTCCTGCACGTGTGCGTGGACGTCCTCGGCCAGCCCTGCCGCGCGGTCGTCCGCCTCGGCGCGCCGGCGGCGCTCCTCGCGGCGGCGCATCAGGTAGTCGGTGCCGCTGCCGACCTCCGCGGCCGCCTCCTCCGGCGCGGGCGCGCTCCCGAGCTCGCGGTCGATCAGCAGCTTCACCGACCACTCCTCGCGGCCGGCCAGCAGGTCGAGCGCCCCGGCGAGCGCTTCGCGGCGGTCCTCGAGCATGCGCCGCGCGCCGTCCTCGCCGGCGAAGATCGTGGCGAGCCGCAGCGGGACCACCGGCGCAGCCTGGAAGGCCGCGGCGATCGCCGCCTCATGGGCGCGCGCGACGCGCTCGAGCCAGGCGAAGTCGTTCAGGTTGCGTCGCAGCGGCTCCTCGCCGAACTCGGCGAGCGGCACGTGGCTGACGAGCAGCGCGAGCCCGCCGTCGCGCAGCCAGGTCAACTCGTGGTCCGGATGCACCCCGGGGCCGCCTTCCGCGAGCGCGGCTTCGTCGCGCGCCACGCAGTAGGCCCACAGCCCGTCGGGCTCAGCCTCCACCGCCGCCCTCGCCGATCAGGCGCTCGAGCCGATCCAGGCGCTCGCGCAGCTCGCGGTTCTCCTCCTCGAGCTGCTTCATGTTGCCGTTCTCCACGCCCTCCTGGTCGTCGACCCGCTGCAGCGTGGGGTCGCCCTCCCACCAGTTGATCCCCATCTCGCGCGCCTTGTCGACCGAGGCGATCAGCAGCCGCAGCTTGATCGTCAGCAGCTCGATGTCGAGCAGGTTGATCTGGATGTCGCCCGCGATGACGATGCCCTTGTCGAGCACCCGCTCGAGGATGTCGGCGAGGCTGGCGCCGCTCTCGGGCCGGCCGGGAAGGCCTTGGGCCCCGCGCGCGCCGAGGGGGGCGGAGCTCATCGGTTCTCCGCTTCGCCGCGGAGGTAACGGCGATCGCGTTTGTAGCCGAGCAGACCGCCCCCGTCGTCGAGCTGCACGACGTAGCTGGCCATCACGTCGGTCGTGTTCGGGATGCGCGTGAGCTCGCACACCTCGACGGAGACCAGCCAGGTCTCGCCGTCCCACTGCAGGCCGCTGACCGTCTCGGGGTCGAAGCCCGTCATGTCCTTGACCGTCGCCCTCGCCTCGAGGGCGAGATCGCGGGCCGACATCCGGTTGTTGGTGGACCCGTCGTCTTCTTCGCTCATCGTGCTCTGCCCTCCAGGAGCCGCTCGATCAGGGCGTCCTCGGCCGCGTCGGCCTCCGCCTCGTCGATCGTACCCGCCTGGCGCGCCGCGTCGATGTCACGCAGCTGCGCCTGGATCGCGGCCTCGTCGTAGTACTCCGCCTCGGCCTGCGCCTGGATCTGCTCGGCGATCCACACCGTGCCGAGCACGGGCGAGAGCGGGAGCTTGAGCAGGCCGCTGATCAGGCCCATGCGTGCTCCTCCTCGGCCACGAAGCTGTAGGGCGGCAGCGGCCCGAGCAGCCGCAGCTCGACGCGGTCCCCGAGCTCCTCCGCGGCGGCGTCGACCGCCTCGGCGAACTCCGCCGTCCGGGCGCGCTCGACGAGGAAGGCCGAGTTGACGGCGGTCTGCAGGCCGCCGGCGGGCTCACGGCTCGCCGCCACGGCGAGCGGATCCAGTTGCGCGTGCAGGCGGCTCGCGTCGTGCTCGCGGAGGCGGTCGACCTCGGAGGCGACGAGCTCGCCGAGCCGGATCCGCTCGTTGCGCCCCGCGGCCTCCGAGAGCCCGCGGACCCGCTCGCGCAGGCGCGCGACGGCCGGTGAGCCCTCCACGACGGCGCGCAGCAGGCGCGGCTCGTCGTAGGCGCCCTTCACGGAGAGCTGGACCTTGCCGTCGAGAGCGGCGAGCTGGGCCACCAGCTGCTCCCGGCGCGGGGCCAGGAACTCGGTGGCGACCGTCTCGTCGCCGGCCATCGCGGTGCCGAACTGCACCGGCACGACCGTGGCCGTCGCCGCGACGGCCTCGAGCACGTCCCAGTGGCGGCGCATCAGCGCGGCCGCGCGGGTCTCGGCGGCGGCGTCGGTGACGATCGCCACCAATCCGCCGTGGGCGACGGCGCGCGCGCCGGCTCCCTCGATCGCGGCGCGCGCGTCCTCCGTGGCCACCCCGTGGACGTGGACCTCACTCATCATCAGCGCTGCGGCGCGTACGCGAGCGCGAGCTCGTCGTCCGCTTGCGGCGGCTGCTGCTGTCGTCGTCACCGCCGCCGGGCAGCTTCTCCTTGACGCCCTCGAGTGCGCCCTTGGTCTTGCTCTTGGCGCCGCCCTCCGTCATGCCCTCCATGAGCTCGGGCAGTCCGGCGCCGCCGTCCTCGGAGATGTCCAGCCGGTTGACGGCCTCCGCGAAGCGCAGGTACGTGTCGACGCTCGCGATGACGATCCGTGCGTCGATCGTGATCAGCTCGATGCCGATCAGCGAGATGCGGACGTAGGCGTCGATCACGAGGCCCTTGTCGAGGATCACCTCGATGACGTCCGCGAGGCCACTCGGTTTCGGGCGTTCCAGGTAGCCGCCTTGTGCTGCTGCCATTCGGATTCCTCCTAAGTCTCGCTGGTCTGCTGAGCGGGATCTGGCTGCTCAGGCCGGTCAAGGAGCTGCGTGCGGATCTGCGAGCGGTTCTTGGCGAGCGCTCGCGAGATCTTCAGCTTTCGCAGGCCGTGCAGGTAGCCGATGCACCAGTCGAGCTGCTGCAGGGCATCCTCCGCCGCGCGCCGGTAGCGCTCCGTCTCGTCGTCGCGGGAAGGCATGGCTCAGCGACGCCCCACTGGTGTGCGGCGCTTGCTCGGGCGCTCGGGGAGATCGGCCTCGTCGATGTCGTCGTCGTCCGGGTGGACCGGCGGCTCCGACGCGGCGCTGTGCTCCTCGACGTCGTCCTCGTCCTCGTCGAAATCCTCGTCCTCCTCGGCGACGGGCTCCTCTTCGTCCTCTTCGGCGACGGGCTCTTCTTCCTCGTCCTCCTCGAAGTCCTCGTCCTCCTCGGCGACAGGCTCTTCCTCTTCCTCGAAGTCCTCGTCCTCCTCGGCGACGGGCTCTTCTTCCTCGTCCTCCTCGAAGTCCTCGTCCTCCTCGGCGAGAGGCTCCTCGTCGTCCTCCTCGAGCTCCTCCTCGTCGTCGTAGGCCTCGTCCTCCTCGGGCTCGTCGTCGCTCTGCAGGCGCTCGCTGATGAAGCGGCGCCCGTTGAAGGCGACCTTGCCCGCGGTGTAGAGGACTGCACCCGTGGCGACGGCGCGCATGCCCGTCAGGCCCGGCTTCTTCTTAGCGTTCTCCTTGCCATCGTCGAGCGCCGCCACGAGCGCGGCGACCGCGACCCGCTTGACGTCATCGGCGTTGGGCTTTCCAACGATCTTCGCCATCACGCTCTCCTAGCTCCGCAACAACTTGTAGGTGACCACCGCCGCGGCCGCACCGGCCACGACGGCCGCCAGGGCGGCTGTGACCGGCGACGGGTTGTCGCCGGACAGCCGCTTGGCGACCGCACCCTTGAGCAGATTCGCCACCTCAGCTCCGGCTCGAGCTGCGGCGGCGCGTGCTCGACGAGCCCGACGAGCGCTTCGCCGACGAGCCCGACCCGTTGGCCGAGCCGCGCTTGCGCGCGGTCGACTTGCGCTTGGCCCGACGAGCTCGACGAGCTCGAGGCCTTCGCCTTGCCGTTGCCGCTGCCGTTGCCGTCCGACGAGGTCGAACGCGACGAGGACGAACGGGAGCTGGCGGCCGACTTCACGGGCCGCGCGCCGGCGCCCTTCTTGAAGCGCCCGGTGCGATCGCGCGGGAGCTCCTCGACCGGGACCGGCTCGTCTCGTCCTGGTCCTCGTCCTGGCCCTGGTCCTCGTCCTGGCTTCCGGTCCTGGTCCTGGCCTGTCCTCGTCCTCGCTGTCGTCGTCCTCGGACGCCTCGGCCTCGGCCTTCGCGTCCTCGATGTCGGAGTAGTCGCGCTCCTCGTCGTACTCGTCGTCGTGCGGCTCGACGAGCTCGCCGTCCTCGATCACGCCGCGCCAGGCGCCGGTCTCGAGCTCCTGCATCTCGATGAACGCCTTGTAGCGGGCCAGGTCGGCGCGCACGGCGCGCTTGACGTGGCGCATGCCGCGGGCGGCCTTCTCGATCAGCGAGCCGGGGTCGACGTCGAGGTTGACCTCGATGCGGGTGAGGTTGGGCGCCAGCTCATGGAACGTGACGACGCCCGAGTGGGTGATGCCCTGCGGACACCTTCCACTTGATCCGCTGGTCGGGGCGCTGGGTCTCGATGTTGGCCTTGAACTCCTTCGTCTTGCCCCAGATCTTCGTCGCGAAGGAGATCGAGCAGTCGTCCTCCTGCGTGACGCGGGTGACGCGGTGCATGAACTCCGGCCAGTCCTCGAACTGCGTGAACTGGTTGTACGCCGTCTCGAGTGGCACGGCCACGTCGACCGACTGCTGCACCGGCATCCGCCGGCCCTTTCCGACTCCTGGCATGCCGCCCTTTCCGCCGCCGTCGCCGCCGCCGCCCGGGAGCAGGCCGCTCGCGGCCTCCTTCACCAGACCGCCGGCGCCGCCGGCCTCGTCGACCTTTTCGCTGACCGTGTCCTTCAAGTTCGAGCCGACCTTGTCGCCGGCCTTGGACGCCATGCTGCCGCCGCCTTCGTCGGGCTCATGGCGTCGGCATCCCGCCGTTGCGGATCGCGTCGACGCCCTTCTTGGCGAGCGGCGCAGCGGCCGCCAGGCCGGCGCCGGCCGCGAGGCCCTTGGCGCCCGAGAACGGGCCCTTGCCGCCGCCCTTCGGCTTCGGCGATACATCTCCGACGTTCTTGGCCACCTCGCGAACCGCGCTGGTCAGCGCGCTTCGGACGTGGTCACTCATGTCCTTCGACATTTGAATCTCCCCTACCTCGGTGTCGATTCTTTGTGTCGCCCTACCCGGCGCGAGAGCAGGGAGAAACGGATCGCACCGGGTTTTTATCTCGGTGGACTCATTTGTCCACACCGGCCAGGAACACTTACCGTCACCTACCGGAAAACGGTTCTTGGAACGTCTCACCCGTCGCTCAACACGCGCCTGTGGCTGTCAGGCTGGGATCCATGACCGTCGAGCCCGTGCCGCAGACGCTGCTCGTGGACGCGTTCCCGGAGCGCCCAGGGCTGGACATGGCCCTCTCGCACGCCTTGTTGCAAAGCGTCGCGGATCGGACGCGAGCGGCGACGGCGCGGGTCTACGAGCCGGGGAAGACCGTGGCCTTCAGCAAGCTCGACTCGCACGCGCCGGGCTTCGCCGCGGCATGCGAGGCGGCGCGTGCGCACGGCTACGAGCCGGTGATCCGCCTCGGTGGCGGCCATGCCGCGGCCTACGGGCCCGGCTGCGTCATCCACGAGGAGATCGTGCCGCACCGCTCGACGCTCGAGGGCCTCGGCGAGCGCTACGCGCACGAGTCGCAGCTCGTCCAGCAGGCCCTGCTCGGACACGGGGTGACGGTCACCGCGGGCCAGCTCGACGGGGAATATTGCGCGGGCGCGCACAGCCTGCACACCGGCGGTGTGAAGGTCGCGGGCATCGCCCAGCGCGTGATCAAGGGCGCCGCGCTCGTCAGCACCGTCGTGCTGGTCGACGCCGGGCCGTCGCTGCGCGCCGTGCTCGTCGACGTCTACCGCGCGCTCGGGATCGACTGGCGCCCGGAGACCGCCGGCTCGCTCGCCGACGTCATCGCCGCACCCGCACTTCCGGCTCTCGCCGAGGCACTTGCCCCGCGCGCGGCCGCGCGAGGCGCTCTCGACGGCGAGGATCTCCGGCTGGCGGAGCGCCTCGTCGCCGAGCACCGGCCGTAGACTTGGGACGTGTCCGTTCGCCGCCGGGCCGGTGTCGTCCTCCTGCCGACGCTCGCCTGCCTGTGCATCGCCCTGGGCGCGTGCGGGAGCTCCGGTGCGCCGCGCGATCCGCGCTCGCCCGGGCCCGCTCCAGAGGTCACGCTGTCTACGGCGGACCGAGCCCTCTGGGCCCGCGGCGAGCCGCGGCGAGACGCGGTCCCCGTCCTGGTCTACCGGCGCGTCGTGCCGTCGGCCTTCGCCCGGCAGATGGCGCTGCTCGACCACGCGGGCTACGACACCATCCCCCTCGCGGACTACGTGCGCTTCGTCCGGCGCGAGGCCGTCTCGCTCCCGCCGCGACCGATGCTCTTGACCTTCGACGGCGGGCGCGTCGACACGTGGACCGCCACCGACTCGGTCCTGCGCGATCGGGGCTTCACCGCAGCAGTGTTCATCGATGTCGAGCGCGTCGAAGCGGAGGATCCGGCGTACCTGAGCTACGGCGAGCTCGATCGCCTCCAGGAATCCGGCCGCTGGGACGTACAGCTCCAGTCCGGCACCGGGAACCGGCGGATCCAGTACGGGCCGGCCCCGAGCGACGTCGGCCCGTTCTACGCGTACCGCGGCAGCGAGGAGGTGCTCGGCGGCTGGCGCGAGCGGGTGTTCTCCGACGTCACTTACGGCGAGGACCAGTTGCGCCATCACGTCCACGGCTACCGGCCACTCGCGTTCGCGCCGCCCTACGGCAACTACGGCCAGGCCGGCACCAACGACCGCCGTATTCCGAGGCTGCTGCTGGAGCGGCTCGAGCTGAGCTTCGCGGCCGTGTTCACGCAGGACCGGGATGCGTTCGCCATCCCGGGCGCGCGCAACCCGCTCGGACGGTTCGAGATGACCCCACGGAGCTCTGAGGCCGAGCTCCACGGGTGGCTCGAACGCGGGCCCACGTAGGATTGCGGGCGTGCGAGAGCCGCGCGACGTCCCGGCCGACCTGCCGCCCCTGACGGGCTCCGCCGTCGCCTGCCTTGCCTCGATCCTGGAGCTCGACGTCGCAGAAGTCCCCGCTCCGCCCGACGGGCACCCGGAGCCGTGGACCGTCTGGCGCAACTGGCTCGCGGAGCGCGGGCTCGGGCTCGTGCCGATCGCCGACCCCGCGGGCTTCTCGTGGGCCGGGCCGTGGCTCGCGGTCCTCCGCGGCGACGACCGGCAGGTCTGCGCCGTCGCGTACGGGCCGCCCTCGACGATCGTGTGGCACCCGCTCGGCGGCCCCGAGACGTTCGGCGACGTGGTGGCCGGCTATGTCGTCGCGCCGGCGGACGTGGCGCTGTGGTCACGGCCCGAGCGCGCGGTGACCCGGAAGGCGGGACGCGTCGAGGCGATCACCGTCGCCGCCGAGGCGGAGGCCCCGATCGAGCTCGTCGGCGACGCGGTCGCGCACGCCGGCCGCGGGCTCGCCGGCGACCGCTACCACGAGGCGCGCGGGACCTTCTCCAACCCCTACTCCGTCGGCCACCAGCTCACGCTCGTCGAGGCCGAGGTGCTCGAGGAGCTGGGCATCGGCGCCGAGGCCGCGCGCCGCAACATCGTGACCCGCGGGATCGATCTGAACGCGCTCGTCGGGCGCCGATTCGTGGTCGGCGAGGTGGAGTGCATCGGCCGCCGGCTGTGCGAGCCGTGCGCCCACCTCGAGCGCCTCTCCCCCGGGACTTTGCGCCCGCTCGTGCACCGCGGCGGACTGCGCGCAGACCTGCTCGGCGACGGCACGATCCGCGTCGGCGACGCGGTCAGCGCGTAGCGCTCCGCAGCGCCTCGACGTCGGCGCGCAGCCGGTCCTCGGGCATCGGCGGCGGATCGGGCTCGGGGAACGGGAACGGCCAGCCCGGCCGCGGGTCGTCCGCGTAGCGCGGCACGAGATGCGTGTGCAGGTGCGGCGAGGAGTTGCCGAGGACGTCGTAGTTGAGCTTGACCGGCTCGAGCACCGCCTGCAGCGCGCGGGCGACGTGCAGCACCTCGCCCCCGTACGCCGCCGCCTCCGCGGGCGTCAGCTCGGTCGGCTCGACGACGTGGCGCCCGCGCCAGATCACGACGGAGAGGCCGCGCTGGATGCCGGCGCGCACGAGGTAGGCGTCGGACACCGCGCCGGAGAAGTAGCGCACCCCGTGCGGCGTCTCCTCGGGCCGGCCCTGCTCGCACATCTCGCACGCCGTGCCCGCGAGCCGTGCGTAGAACTCGGATGGCCACTCCACGCCGCAGCATTCTGCCCCTTACGATCGCCCGATGCCCGAGACCCCCGAGGAGCTCCACCGCCGCGCCGCCGGCGCGCTGCGCGTGCCGCCCGTCCACGAGTGGGACAGCTGGCCGTTCGAGGGCGAGCTGCGGTTGAAGGAGCTGCGCCCGCCCGACCCCGAGCCGGTCATCACGGGCGCGGGCGGGGTCGATTGCCCGGCATGCACGAAGCCGGACTCGGACTACCTGTGGACGGACGAACGCTGGCGGCTGATGTCGACGAAGGAGCCGACCGGGCTGCCGGTGATCGTGCTTGTCGAGCCGCGCGAGCACTTCGCGGGGCCGGCCGACCTGCCGGAGGAGCTTGCGCGCGAGATGGGCGTGATGCTCGGCCGCGTCGAGCGCGCGGTGCTCGCCGTCGGCGGCATCGGCAAGGTCCACATCGGCCGCTGGGGCGAAGGCGCCGAGCACCTGCACTGGTGGTTCATCGCCCGGCCCGAGGGCCAAGGGCAGATGCGCAGCTCGTTCGCCGAGATCTGGGACGAGGTGCTCCCGCCGACCCCGCGCGAGATCTGGGAGGACAACCTCGCGCGGGTCGTACGGGCGCTCGAGGACGGGACGTGACCCCCGTTCGTTCCGTCGCCGTCCTCTGCGACATCCACGGCAACCTCCCGGCGCTCGAGGCGGTGCTCGACGAGCTGCGCGCAGACCCGCCCGGCGCGGTCGTGATCGGCGGCGACGTCGCGGCCGGGCCGATGCCGCACGAGGTGCTCGAGCGGCTGCTCGCGCTGCCGTGGCCGGTGCACTGGGTGCGCGGGAACGCCGACCGCTGCGTCGTCACCGCGTTCGACGGCGCCGTGCCGGCGGACGAGGCCCACGAGCCGATGTGGGTGGCCGACGCGTGGACCGCCGAGCGGCTCTCGCGGGCTGAGCGCGACCTGCTGGCGGGGCTGCCGCCGCTCGCGCGAGCTCGACGTCGAGGGCGTCGGCCGCGTGCTGTTCTGCCACGGCACCCCGCGCAGCGACGAGGAGCGCGTCACGGCCGTCACCCCGCCGGCGCGGCTCGCGCGGATCCTCGAGGACGTCACGGCAGACCTCGTCGCCGGCGGCCACACCCACCGCCAGTTCGACCTGCGCGCCGACGGCAAGCGGATGGTCAACGCCGGCAGCGTCGGCCGCCCGTACGAGCGCGAGCCCGGCGCCTACTGGCTCCGGCTCGGTCCCGCCGTCGAGCACCGCCGGACGGCCTACGACACCGCGGCGGCCGTCGAGGTCTTCCGCGAGCTCGGCTACCCGGACGCAGACGGCATGGCCGAGCGCGTCGACCCCGACGAGGTCTCCGCGATGTTCGAGGCGGGCGCGGACGGCCCGCTCGCCCCGGAGTCGCTCACCGGCCGCTGAGCCCCGCGGCCGTTAGGGTCGGACCGATGAAGAGGCCCTGGGGCAAGCGCCGCCGCGAGCCCGCTCCGGCGAGCGGCTCACCGCCGCTCGTCATCGACGCGACGACTGCGCCGTTCGGCGCCGTCGTGTCGATCACCGGCGAGCTCGACATCGCGACCGTCCCGCGTGCGAGAGCCGTGCTCCAGGACGAGCCCGTCAGCGGCGCCACGGCGGTCGTCGTCGATCTCTCCGGCGTGACCTTCATGGACTCGACCGGCCTCGCGGTGGTGATGGACCTCCAGCGCGAGCTCGACGCGCGCCGCGGGCGGCTGACCATCGCGTGCCCCGAGGGCCCCGCGCGACTGCTGTTCGACGTCACCGGCGTCGCGGATCAGCTGGCGCTGTACGGGACGCGCGAGGAGGCCGAGGCCGCCGCGGGCTGAATCGGTTCCCGCGACGGCCTCGCGGTCCGGCGGTGCTACGGCTTGGTGCGGTTGGGCTGCGGCCCGAAGGGCGACGTGTTCGGATTGCAGTACAAGCCCGGGTTGATCTCGTGGGGATCCACGATCCCGAGCTTGTTCTCCTGGCCGAAGGACTGCGAGGGACCGCCGGGGCCGTTCGGCCCGGAGCCGTCCAGCGGCGCGCCGGGATCGTCGTTGAGCCCGGAGAACGAGCACCACGACTTGCCCTGGTTCTGGTCTTCCTTCTTGCCGCTCCCGGTCACCTCGCCGGCCAGCGCCGGTCCGGCCCCGAGCACTGCGATCACGGCTCCGCACGCACCGGCCCGTGCGCCACGACCTCGATCCGGTCATCCTGATCGCTCCTTGCTCGCCGGCGCCTCCGCGGCCGCCAACGAATCCGACCCTAGTTCGGTCGTGTTCGCGGGGTCAACAGGGCGGTCAGCGATCTAGCGCGGGGAACGGCCGCACCGGCCGCGCCTGGCGCACGTGCACCCGCGCGCCGACCGCGGCGGCGCCGGAGCCCGTGACGAGCACGGGGTCGCAGTCGAGCTCGGAGACCTCGGGGTGGGCGTCGGCGAGCGCGGCGATCCGGACGAGCAGGTCCTCGAGCGCGCCGACGTCGGCGACCGGCGCCCCGCGGTGGCCCTGCAGCAGCGGGAACGAGCGCAGCGAGCGCACGAGCTCCACGGCGTCGGCGCGACGCAGCGGGGCGAGGCCGACCGCGGCGTCGCCGAGCAGCTCGGCGGTGCGGCCGCCGAGGCCGCAGACGACGACCGGTCCGAAGTCGGGGTCGGCGAGCACGCCGGCGACGAGCTCGACACCGCCCTCCCCCGGGCGCGGTTCCCCGGTCGGGATGCCGTAGGCGGCGAGCAGCGCCGCGGCCTCCTCCGGCTGCAGCCAGCCCTCGCCGCGCGTGAGCGCAGCCGCGATCACCGCGGCGGCCGCGTCGGAGTCGGTGCCGCCGAGCGCCGGGCGGTCGTCGGACTGGCGGTCGCGCCAGCGCGCGTAGCGGGCGACGCGGCCGAGCGCGCGCGCCGCTTCGACGGGGCTGCGGTACAGCGGCACGGGGCCGCCGCGCGCCAGCGCGGCCAGCTCGGCCTCGCCGAGCGCCATGAAGGCGCCGAGCAGCGTCGTGTCTCCGGGCGCGGCGGCATGCAGCGCCGCGGCGACGTCGTCCGAGCGGCCGGCGACGGGGACGTGGACGGCGACGAGCGCGTCGACGTCGGCCGCGAGGCGCGCGATCGCCTCGGCGTAGTCGGGCGCCCAGGCATCGGCCCCGAGGTCGACCGGCGGCGCCGGCTCCAGGCCGGCGACGGCGAGCGCGTCCGCGCAGGAGATCGCGGGGCCGCGCCCGTTGGAGACGATCCCGACGCGGCCGCCCGCCGGCAGCGGCTGGGCGGCCAGCAGCGCCGTCACGTCGAGCTGCTCGAAGACGGTGTCCGTGCGGATCACGCCGGCGTGCTCGAACAGCGCGTCGACCGAGACGTCGGAGGCGCCGAGCAGCGCGCGGGTCGTCGTCGCGCCCTCGGGCGCGGGCTCGGCGGCGCGGCGCCCGCTCTTGACCGCGACGATCGGCTTGGCCGCGGCGACCCGCCGGGCGATCGCCCCGAACCGGCGCGGGTTGCCGAACGACTCGAGGTACAGCAGCACCACGCGCGTCGCCTCGTCGCGCTCCCAGTACTGCAGGAAGTCGTTGCCGGACAGGTCCGCCTTGTCGCCCGTCGAGGCGAACGAGGACAGCCCGACGCCGCGGCGGCGTCGCCTCGGCGATCGCCGCGATCCCGATCGCCCCGCTCTGGGAGGCCATCGCGACCGGCCCGTGCGCCGGCGCCACCGGCGCCGACGTCGCGTTCAGCCGCAGGCCCGGGTCCGTGTTGAGCACCCCGAGCGAGCTCGGGCCGACGAGCCGCATCCCGCCGGCGCGGCAGATCGCCAGCAGCGTCGGCCAGCCGCGCCCGGCCCTCCTCCCCGCCGTCCAGGAAGCCGCCGGAGAGCACGACGAGCGCGCGCAGGCCGGCGGCGCCGCACGCGCGCGCCTGCTGGAGCACGTCCTCGGCCGGCACGGCGAGCACCGCCAGCTCGGCCGCGGGCAGCGGCTCCTCGTCGCCGGAGGGCGTCACGCGCACGTGCAGCTCGCCGCCGTAGCCGGCCACGCGCAGGTTGCGCATCACGGTCGCCGCGGCCGCGGTGCCGCCGATGGTCACGAGCAGCACCGACTCCGGGCGCAGCACGTGGGCCACCGCCGCCGCGGCTGCCGCGCGCCCTCGGTCCTCGAAGCGGGCGCGGGCCGCCTCGCCGATCGCGGCCGGCATCTCAACCTCTAGTTCACCCATAGAGGCGTGCACCTCGACGGGGAATCCGGACTCGCGGAACACGCCGACCATGCGGCGGTTGGACGGGTGCACGTAGGCGACGAACGTCGCGACGCCGTCGCGCGCGGCCGCGCCGGCGAGGTGGGCGAGCAGGATCGTGGCGATCCCGCGGCCGTGCCAGTCGTCGGCGACCTCGAAGGCGACCTCCGCGCGGGTCGGCGTCTCCCTGAGATACACCGCGTGGGCGACGATCCGCTCGGGCGCGCCGGCGGTGACGACGAGCCCGAGCCCGTCGCCGGTCTCCGTCGCCGCCGCGGCCATCCGGTCGATGTCGACGCCCGAGGACAGGAAGCGCAGCCAGCGCGAGTTCTCCGACATCCCGGCCAGCAGCTCGCGCAGCCCGCCGACGATCGTCGGGGCGCACCTCGCGCACGCGGACGGTCGACCCGTCCCGCAGCGCCACGTCGACCGGCTGGAACACGCCGCTAGCCCGTCGGCGCGGTCGCGTGCGCGCGGCGCCCGTCCGGCCCGCCCTCGGAGCCGCCGCCGCGCAGGATCCCCGCCTCGAACGCCTCGCGCTCGAGCGGCTCGCGATGGTCGGGGTGCGCGACGGCGATCAGCCGGCGCGCGCGCTCGGCCAGCGAGGCGCCGCGCAGGTGCGCGATCCCGAACTCCGTGACGACGTTGTCGACGGTGTTCTTGAGCGTCGTGACGACCGAGCCCTCGGTCAGCCGTGCGCGGATCCGGCTGCGGCCCTTGCTCGTGGTCGAGTGCAGCACGATGAACGCCTGCCCGCGGGTGGAGTACATCGCGCCGCGCGCGAAGTCGGCCTGGCCGCCGCTGGAGGACCAGTAGCGCCCGGCGATCGTCTCCGACGCGCACTGGCCGTAGAGGTCGACCTCCGTCGTGGCGTTGATCGAGATGAAGTCGTCCTCGCGGGCGATCCGCCGCGGGTCGTTGACCAGGTCCACGGGCAGCAGCTCGACCGCGCCGTTGTCGTGCAGCCAGTCGTAGAGCCGCTGGGTGCCGAGGCAGAACGTCGCCTCGACCTTGTTGCGGCGCAGCTGCTTGCGCACGCCCGTGGCGACGCCGGCCTCGACGAGGTCGACGATCCCGTCGGCGAGCAGCTCCGTGTGGATGCCGAGGTCGCGATGGCCGCCGAGCCCCTCGAGCACCGCGTTGGGGACGCCGCCGATGCCGACCTGCAGCGTCGCGCCGTCGGGGACGCGCTCGACGATCCGGGCGGCGATCGCGCGGTCGCGCTCGTCCGGCGTGGCGGGCGGGACCTCGACCAGCGGCCGGTCGACGACGCAGTAGCCGAGCAGCTGCGAGGCGTGGATCTGGTTGAGCCCGAACGTCCGCGGCATCCGCTCGTTGACCTCGAGGAAGAACGGGACCTTGCCGATCAGCGACGCGACGTAATCGGCGTTCGTGCCGAGCGAGAAGTAGCCGGCGCGGTCGGGCGGGCTCGCCGCCGCCAGCACCACCGGGTGCCGGGTGGAGAGCTCCAGCAGCCGCGGCATCTCGGAGAAGTGGTTCGGGACGAGCTCGCAGCCGCCCTCCCAGTACGCCTTGCGGGTCGCGCCCGAGAGGAAGTAGGACACGTGCCGCAGGCGGTCGCCGAAGGCCCCGTGGATGTACGGCCGCTCGTGCAGCGCGTGCATCTGGTGCACACGCACGCCGCGCAGGCGCTCGTTCTCGCGCTCGAGCACGTCCAGCAGCCCGACGGGCTCCCCGTTGGCGAGCGGGAGGATCACGTCGGTGCCCGGGCCGATGTGCGCGAGGACCTCCTCGGGCCGGCCCGCGGCGGGCAGCGCTCTCGCCATGCGAGGAGGATGCCAAGTCGCGGGCAGCCAGGGCGTTCCTGATCGCGACGGTTCGCGCGTCTCATCGCTGCCCGGAGCTGGACAGCCGTGTAGCAACCGCCCCCCGACAAGCCCAGCACGACCGTGAGAGCTTCCAGGACGCCGGAGTCCGTGGCCTTCCATCCAATTCCGGCAAGGATCGCGACGGCCAGGAGCGTCCAGGTCGCGACCAGCAACCGCTGACTGCTCTCCTCCCTGAAGGCCACCCCAGGACGAAAGAACGGCGTCCAGCGACTCCCGCGGGGGCGTACGTCGTTAGGGCCTCCGTTCATGGCCTAGCCGAACGAGAATCCGAAGCTCGAGCCGATCTTGGGTCCGAGCCCGAAGCTCGCGCCGGTGTCCGAGTCGAAACCGACGCATACGAACGCACACGCCTGGCCTTGCACCGTCATCTTGTGGCCGTCGTACTCACCCGTGTACTCGCCTGCGGACATGCCGCCCCCGCTCCCGATGCTGATGCTGACGCTTCCACTCTCTTCTCGCCAAGACTGCGCACCTGTGTAGTTGCGGCTGGCCGAGTAGCCGAATGGTCCCGCATCCACGTCCCAGTACGTGCCGGTCAGACCCGAGGGGTCAGCGAGGTTGATGGGGTCGCCGCCGACGTACATGTAGCGGTTGCTCTGGCGCAGGTCCGCGTTCTGGTCGAGCGGGTCGCGCTGGGACCAGCGGCCCGTGCGGGGGTCGTAGTAGCGCTCGCCCATCTTGTACAGGCCGCGCTGCACCGTGGCGTCGGCCGCCGGGAAGCGGTCGAACCATGCTCCGGCGAATCGCCATGGCGTGTCTGATGAGCCGGTCTTGAGGGTCACGTTGCCGTAGGGGTCGTACCGGAAGCGGGCGGTCACCATGCCGGTGGCGACGGTCTTGCTCGCGTCGGCGAGTGCCACGACCGAGCCCGGATGGCCGTCGAGGATGAAGTACTCCTTCGCTCCGTTCGGCTTGCGCTGCGAGAGCAGCGAGCCGTCGGGTGCGCGGGTGAAGTACGTCTTGCCCGCGGCGAGCGCGTCGCCGGTGCCGACCGTCGCCACGTTGGCCCACCCGATCCCCAGCTGGCCGTGCAGGAACGAGGTCCCGCCTGACGTGAGCCGCTCGCTCTGCCCGGTGCCGGCGTAGGTCTGCGTCTGACCGGCCGTGCCGCTCGGCGTGATCGTGGCGGTCCGGTTGCGCTCCTCGTAGCTCAGCTGGTAGCGGCCGGACGCGTTGACGAGGTTGCCCGCGTCGTCGTGATCGAAGTCCACCCCGCCCGACGGCACGCTCGAGCAGGCGCCCGCCGGGGTGCCTGAGGCCTCCCAGCAGAGCTGATCGCGCGAGTTCACGCGGTACGTCGTCACCGCGCCGTTGTGGATCTTCTTGACGAGGTTCGACGCGTTGTCGTACTCGTACTGCCAGCGGTCGACCTGGGTCGCGCTGCCGTTGCGGTCGAAGTCGCAGTCGTCGGCGTTGCCGGTCACCCTCGCGTCGACGAGCCGGCCCAGCGTGTCGTACTCCCAGTCGATGCAGCGGTTGCGCTCGCGATCGCGGGCGAACTCGCGCAGCGAGCCGTTCGCCGTGCTCGTGTCGTCCGTGTCCTTGTACGCGTACTCGAACCGCTCGATCCTCGCGCCCGCCGAGTCGACCGCGCGAAGCACCTGGAGCCTGCCCTCGGAGTCGTAGTCGCGGTCGATGAGCACCTTCGCCGAGCTCGGGCTCGTGCAGCTCGCCGGCTCGATCCGGATCGCCGTCAGCCGCCGGTGCTCTCTGCCGTGCTCGAAGCAGGTCAGCTTCCCGTCGCCGTCGGTCACGGAGCGCATCAGATCGCGCTCGTCGAACGTCGACGTGGTCGTCCGGCCACCCTCCGCATGCGTCTCGAGGTTGCCGTTGAGGTCATAGGCGTACGCCTGGACGGCCTGGCCGCCCCGGGACTCCCCGACCATCCGGTTGAGGTTGTCGATCCCGTAGCTCGTCACGACGTCGGCACCGGTGCCGCGCTTGTCGGTGACCGACGTGACGTTGCCGTTGCGGTCGTAGACGAAGGAGACCGCGTCGCCCGACGCGTACGTGACCTTCACGATGCGGTCCAGCTTGTCGTAGTCGTAGTTGGCCGTCTTGCCGCGCCCGTCCGTCCGCACGTCGAGCCGGCTGGCGTCGTCGTAGGTGAACGACTCGTTCTTCAACGGCGAGCTCGTCTCCCCTGAGCCGGGCAGGTACTCGATCCGCTCGACCTCGCGCTCGGCCGTGTAGTGGTAGTCGGTCGTGACCCGCTCGCTGCCCTGGTCGCGGATCACCTTGTCGAGCGTGCCGTCGTCGTTGCGCGGCAACTCGATCCGCCCCGCCTCGGCGGCCGTCATCCCGGTCGAGTTGTTCTGGATCGACACGAGGTCCTGCCTGCCGACGGCGGTGTTGTAGGCGAAATCGGTGTGGTTCCCGCGCGCATCGGTGGATCGCGTGGGGTAGTTGGGCGCACCCCCGTCGCCGTAGGTCAGCCTGCTCGTCATGCCCCCACGCGTCGTCTCGGACAGGTTCTCGCGGCGTTGTCGTAGGTGAAGGAGGTCGTCTCGCCCGAGGTGAACGAGTTCACGTTGCCCGTCGGGTCGAAGCCGCGGCTCATCTTCTGGCCGTTGACCGAGCTGTCGTTGAGGTTGGGATCCGGGGCGCGCGAGTACTTCACGCGATCCTCGTCGTTGGTCACGTAGCGCCAGTCGGCGTTGAGGGTCCCGGTGTGCCGGGCGCCTCGCAGCACCGTGACGTCCCCGTCCTCGCTGGGCTGGGAGACCGATTGGTTGTAGGAGAAGCCGATCGTCGGGCGCCGCCCGGCCCCGTCGGCGGGCCGGATGACGCTGGTCACGCGGTGATAGGCCGGTGCCGAGGTCTCGTAGGCGACGTCCGTCGCCTGGTTGCGGGCGTCCGTCACCTTGCTGAGCAGGCCGGTCGTGGCGTTGTAGTCGTAGTTGACGACGCCGCCCTCGGGATCGGTCACCGTGTCGAGCCGGCCGGTCGGGTCGTACGTGTACGTGTACGTGCGCGCCAGCTGGGGCTCGGAGATCGAGGTGACCTTCGTCCCGGTGTAGGCCAGCGTGATGATGCGCCGGCGGCGCACCGCCGCGGAGCCGTTGACGAGCCCGCCCTCGACCTTGACGAGCTTCCCCGCGGTGTCGTACTCGAGCCGGATCATGTTGTCGTTCTGGCCGATGATCCGGTCCAGGCGCCCGGCCGAGGTGAGCAGTCATCGCACGCCCTTGCGGAACCAGCGCAGATTGTAGCTGCCGTCGGAGTCCCTGGAGAGCCTCGCCGCCACGCCGAACGGACGGTCGAACGAGCCAGCGTTCGCCTTGTACCGGACCACGTAGCCGGTCGGACCGCGCAGATCCACGTCCCCGCCGGAGATCGGGTCGAGCCGCACGTTCTGCCCGAGGCTGAACTGCCACCCCGGACCGAGCTCGTTCGAGCGCCCGGTGTTCCAGCTGTTGTAGGAGCGCCCGAGCACCACGTCGAGCCCGAGGCCGGACAGCTGCAGATCCGTGTTCTGCACCAGCAGGTTGCCGTTGGCCTGGTTGACCGACAACCGCATGCGGTCCGACAGGTCCAGGTCGGTCGTGGCGAAGTGGCCGAGCTGCCCGGCGCGCGGCTCGCGCGCGATGTCGACCTCGAAGCACTTGACGCGGCCGTTGCCGGCACGGTCCGTGGCGGCGACGCGGATCATCCGCTTGCCGGCCGCGTACTGGTCGGGCCGGAAGTCGAGCGAGACGTTGCGCGCGGCGTTGTCGGCCTGGGTCGGGTTCGCGCCGTAGTCCCGCACGAGCGAGAGGTCCGGCGACGCGGAGCTCACCGTCTCGCACTGCGACGCCGTCATCGAGACGCCGTCCCTGACGATGCGCACCGTGACGGCGTTCGTCCCGGCCCTCTTCTCGGCGTCGGACGAGGGAGTCGCGACACCGTCGGTCGCGTTGATCGTCAGGTCGTACTGCTCGTTGTGCAGCGTCTTGTCCGATGCCTCGCCTCCGGTCCGCGCCCGGTGGAGCGAGCCGCCCAGATCGAGGTTGGGCCCGGTCCGGTCGACCTTGACCTTGAACTGCACCTGCGGGCTCTGCCGGCTCACGGCGTCGGTCACGTGCGCGCCCGCCTGCTGGATGCCCTCGGGCCACTCGGCCAGCGGGATGGCGAGCACCGGCGATGTCGTGTTCGGGCAGCGGCTGCCTCCGCCTCCGGTGCAGACAGCGCTTCCCTGGCGATTCATGATCTGGGTGAACTTCTCGACCGGGGGTGCACCGTTCGGCCGCGGCGAGTACACGCTCGCCCACTTGACCCCGAGCCCGGGGTCCTGGCCGTTCACGGTGACGTCGGCCTGGCTGTTGAGCCAGCTCTGGCTCACTCCCACGCTCGTGACCGACGGGACGTTGTGGTCCTCCTCGACGATGTAGGCGCCGCTGATGAAGGCCTGCGTCCAGTAGCTGCGGCCGAAGTTGGCCTCGGAATGCAGGATGACCCGCGCCCGGTCCGCGGTCCGGTAGTCCGGGGCGCTCGAGTCGTTGAAGTTGGGGGCGGCGGTGCGGGTGGTCGCGCTCAGGTTCTCGTACGGGCTGTCGTAGGCGACCCCGACCCAGCGGCCGGCGGCGCTGCTCCAGAGGCCCGTCGTGAGGCGATACCAGTGATCCGCCTGCGAATGCCAGGGGCTGTTGAGGTGCAGGAGGTTGCTGTAGAAGGTGACCTCGGCGAGGAAGCTCTGGCCGTACGCGGGGTAGTACCACTCGCCGTAGCTGCCGATGTAGTTGATGCCGGGCGGCATCGTGATGTAGCGGCCGGCGCCGAAGCTGCCCCACGTGTCGAACGACGGGACCGTCGTCGCGTTCGCGGTCGTGGCCCACGAGTACGGGGGCGAGGCGGCCCTCGTCGCGTCGGTGTTGAAGTTGCTCACGAGCGGATCGACGAGGACCGGGTACGCGACGGTCTCGCCGCGGTGGCGCGTCTCGAGCACGAGATCGGAGCCGTCGACCGTCATCGAGCTCTCGAACCTGCGGCGCTCGACGACGACGTCGCGGGGCGACAGCCGTCGATGGGCTGGAGGGCCGCGGATGACGACGGCGCCGCCCTCGGGCGTGCGCTCGATGCGGGCGCCCTCGGGGACGTCGAGCCGCAGGCGCTCGATCTCCGGGCTGGCCGGCGACCGCAGCACGGAGTAGGTCTCGACTCCCCACGGTTGCGTGGCGACGACGAGATCGGCGTCCTGCGCCACGTTCGCGAACTGGACCTGACCGCCCGTCGCGACGCCGGAGACGTCGCCGGCGCCGACCAGCGAGAGCCTGATCGCCCCGACTTGCACACCGTCACCCGCGCGGCGGGCGATCGAGGTAGGACGAGGCCGACGTTCGGAACGAGCGAGCCCCCGTCGTCGACGAGCTCGAGGTCGACGGCCGCATCGATCCGTCGCGGGCCTTGGCGCGGAGCGGCACGCCGATGGACGTCATCACCTGCGAGGACCTGCCGGGCGTTCGAGCAGTGCGGTGTTGTCGCTGGTCACCTGGACCTTGCCGGCGCGCTCGGCCACACGCACCGGAGCGAACGGCTCACGCGACGCGACGGGGGGGAACTGCTCCCGGAACGCGCGGCGCGCGGCGGAGTCGTCGAGCGCACGGAACCTCGTGAGCGAATCGAGACGCTGGCGAACGCCGCGGGCGAGCGCCGGTGCGCCTCTGCCTGGTCTGCTGCGGCCTTCGCCTTGGCTTCCGTTGCCTCGAGCAGCGGATCCGCCTTCTCGACCTTCGCGGGCTTCGAGGCGACAGCGGCCTCGTCGCCGCGTGTGCTCAGGCCGACGCCGAGCGCAGCCACCACGGAGGCGAAGACGACGCCGAGGCGCAGCCGGACCGCAAATCTTCCTCCCCGCGCCAGAACGACACGCCAGAACGAACGCCGACTCGCGCCTCGATGCATCGTGAACCCCGCTGTTTGATGGCTACCGGATGAGCCCCTCATCCGAGTGGTGAACAATGCTCTTCGGATGTGACCCATGTCAACCGCCAACGGGAGGTTTGTCGGCGTCCGGACAGAGGTTCGCTCCGCAGCGGAAACTGGTTAGAGATCTAGAGCATTGGGGAAAGCGACGCAAGTTCCTGCACCTGGCCGCTTTCGCGTCGAGCGGCGACCGGACGGAGCTCAGCGGGGTTCAAATTCGCCAGCCCCGACCCAGTCGACCGGCGCTCAGGCAACGCGAGCGTTTCGGTGGGTAGCCGCCGCGTCCGCGCACCCTTTCGCGAGCGCTCTCCGAGTGTAGGCGATGTGCCGCGCGGATCTGTCATGACAGACCGGCCGATTGCAACTGCAACGATGTCGGCATTCGGCCGCAAGCACCTCGGCTCGCGCGACCTCGGCGTCAGCCACTGGCGCTACGCGCCGAACCTGCGCTCGCCGGGCGCCCACACCCACCGCGAGCAGGAGGAGGCCTACGTCGTCGTGGCCGGCTCCGGCCGGGTGCGGCTCGACGACGAGATCCACGACGTCCGGCAGTGGGACGTGGTGCGGGTCGCTCCGGCCGTCGTGCGCGCCTTCGAAGCGGGCCCGGACGGGCTCGAGCTGATCGCGGTCGGCGGCCCCAAGCCCGAGGGCGGCGACGGCCAGCCGACGGACGCGCCCTGGCCTGACGAGGGCTAGGCCCGCTGGCTGGCGCCTTGGGCCGGGCCGTCAGCCCGGTGCGTCCGAACGGCGGGCACTACGCCCTGGAAGCTCGAGCCGCGACTTGTTCAGCCTGAGGCTGAACAACTCCGGGTTCGACGCCGCGGGTGGCACACTCACCCTCCCTACCCAGCCGCCGTTGACGTTCGCCGGCGCGTCAGCGCGTCTCGACCACGACGCCGGTGGCCTTGATCACGGCCTCGGCGCGCGAGCCGGGCTCGAGGCCGAGCTCGTCCGCGGCCTCGCGCGACATCAGCGACACGACGCGGTAGGGGCCGCAGGCCAGCTCGACCTGGGCCATCACGCCGTCGCGCTTGACGGCGAGCACGATGCCGCCGAGCCGGTTGCGCGCGCTCGAGTGCCCGGAGCGCGAGCGCTCGCGCAGCAGCCGCGCCACCTCCTCGGCGAGCATGTAGCGCTGGTTGCCGCGGCGCTCGAACGCGACCCGCCCGTCGCGCTCCCAGCGGCGCAGCGTGTCCACGCTCACGCCGAGCGCGGCGGCGGCCGCGCCGATCCGCATCGCGTTGTCCATCGGCTCGGTGCCCACGCGGGGATCGTATGCCGTCAACATACGGGGCGAGATGCCGGGTCCCGCCCTGATCGTCGTGGACGTGCAGCAGGCGTTCGAGGACCCGTCCTGGGGCGAGCGCAACAACCCCGCCTGCGAGGGGAACATCGCCGCGCTGATCGGGCACTGGCGCGCGCACGGCCGGCCGGTCGTGTTCGTACGCCACGACTCAGACGAAGCAGGCTCGACGCTCGCCCGCGGCCACCCCGGCAACGCCTTCAAGGACGTCATCACCGGCGAGCCCGACCTGCTCGTGACCAAGTCCGTCAACTCGTCCTTCCACGGCGAGCCGTCGCTGCAGGCCTGGCTCGACGGCGAGGGCATCCGCACGATCTACATCTGCGGCATCACCACGAACCACTGCTGCGAGACCACCGCCCGCGTCGGCGGCAACCTCGGCTACGACGTGCGCTTCGTGCTGGACGCCACCCACACCTTCGACCGCCCGGACCCCTTCGGCGGCGTCGTCTCCGCCGACGAGCTCGCGCGCGTCACCGCGACCAACCTCCACGGCGAGTTCGCCACGGTCATCGACACCTCCACCCTGCTGGACGGCGGCTGACGGCGACGTGCAGGACGATCACGTCGAGGCGATCGCGGCCGCGTGGCCGGCCCACTCCGTCGCTCCGGAGGCGGTCCGCGCCTTCCTGGCCCACTCGGTGCCCGACGTGGACGCGTGGGCATTGCGACCACTCGGCGCGGCCGGACGGGAGCCGCAGATCCTGGCCGTGGCCGGCCGGCATCTGTACCGGATCGAGTCCGCCGCCGAGGCGGGCCGCCGCGGCCTGCGGTTCGTGCGGCTGCCGCTCGCGGACGCGACGGTCACGCTGTTCGAGCTCAGCGACGCGGGCACCGTGCTCCGCCGCTGGACGCTGCGCACCAGCGACGAGGGCCTGACGGTCGAGACCGTGCAGGCCCTGGACGGCGAGCCGCCCGCGCTCGAGCGCGTGATGCGGCTCGTCCTCGAGCGCAGCGGCTGAACCAGACCCGCGGAGAGGAACCGTGACCGATAGCGGACCCTGAGCTTGCAACGGCTCGTGGACCGGAATACGGTCGCCATGTGAAGGGTCTGCTGCCCTTGACGGCCGTGCTCTTTGCGGTTGTGGCGCAACCGGCGGCAGCGGCCTTCCCGGGCACGAACGGCCAGATCGCGATCGAGCGCCAGCGCCCGGGCGGCGCCGCGATCGCGACGGTGAACGGGGACGGCACGGGCGACCGCGATGGGGTCATCGACGTCGGACCCCGGGACGGCGATCCCTCATGGGCGCCCGACGGGCGCCGCCTCGCGTTCACGAGCACGCGGGACGGCAACGAGGAGATCTACGTCTGGGACGCCGAGACCGGCGCCCAGACGCGCCTCACGTTCGACCCCGCGCGGGACCGCGATCCGGCCTGGTCGCCCGACGGCACGCGCCTCGCGTTCGGCAGTGAGCGCGACGGCAACCCCGAGATCTACGTCATGCCGAGCGCCGGCGGCGCCGCCACCCGGCTCACGTTCGACCCTGCGGAGGACCTGCAGCCGGCTTGGTCCTCGACCGGCACGATCGCGTTCACCCGCGGCCGCCTGGCGGAATTCGACATCTACATCATGGACGAGCAACGGCGCCGCGGTCCGGCCGCGTGACCCAGGAGCCCGGCCGCGACCTCGATCCGTCCTGGGCGCCGGGCGGCCACCGAATCGCTTACGTCCACGGCCCGACGACTCCGGCGGCTACGACGTGCACGTGATCGATCGCAGACGGGCAGAACGGGCGCGCCCTCGCGACCGGGCCGCTGAACGAGCACTTCCCGTCGTGGTCGCCCGACGGCACGCGGATCGCTTACGCGATCGACTGTGCCGCCCGGCCCGCAGATCTCGGTGATGCCGGCAGACGGGCCGCGAGCCCGGCTTCACGCCGACGGTCGGCAGTCGGCACCGAACCAAACTGGGCGCCGCTGCCTACGCCCGTCGCGGGCCCCGACGTCGGCCGCACGGTCACGATCACGCCGGTCGACGCGCGCGTGCTCGTGGCGCCGGCGACGTCGCAGGCGCCCGCGCACGGCGCGCACTGCAGGCCCAGCTGCGCGGGGCCGGTGAGGTGCCGGTCGGCACGAGCGATCGACGCGCCGGGGGAACGCGTCGCCATCGAGGCGATCACCACGACGCCCGACGGGCCCGGGACGGTCGGCCGCGCGGAGGTCAGCGGCGGCGTGTTCACGATCAGCCAGACCGGGACCGCCGAGCCGACGCTGCGGATGCGGCGCGGCATCCGCCCCTGCCAGCGCGCACGTGCCGCCGCGGTTCCACCCGAGGCGCGCATGCGGATCCGCGCGCGCGGCCGCTTCCGCACGATCGGCGGTTACGGCCGCGGCGCCGGGCGGGGCACCGAGTGGGCGCTGCGCGAGCGCTGCGACGGCACGATCTTCCAGGTCTTCGAGGGCGTCGTGCTCGTCCACGACTACCGCCGCCGGCTCACGTTCCGGGTCCGGGCAGGACGCTGCTACCTCGCAGCCGTCCGCCGGCGCGCCGACGCGCTGAGGCCGGCGAGGCGGTGCCCGCGGGTGCGGCGGTCGTCGCGATGACGGGCACGGGGCTCGCCGCCGAGCACTTCGACAAGGTCGCGCACTACCTCGCCGAGGGGGAGCTCGTCCCGCTCCTCGGGGCCGGGGTCAACGTCTGCGACCGCACGGACGCCGAGGCCTACGAGTACGACCGCAACCTCCCGAGCGGGCGCGAGCTGTCCGAGCTGCTCGCCGCGGAGTACGAGTACCCGCCTGACCGCGACGACCGGGCCGACCTGCTCAGGGTCGCCCAGTACGCCCAGTCGCGGCTTCGCCAGTCCGAGGAGGAGCACCGGCTGCGCGACTCGCTGCACCGCATCTTCCGCGCCCAGTACGGCCCGACCTCGGTCCACCGCTTCCTCGCGAGCGTGCCCGCCCGGACCGGCACGCACATCCTCGCGCTCACGACGAACTACGACGACGCGCTCGAGCAGGCGTTCGAGGCCGCCGGGGAGCCCTACAGCGTGGTCTTCTATCGCGCGTCCCGCGAGGGTCGCTGCTGGCTGCGCCACGGGGGCGAGACCGAGGCGGCGGTGATCGCCCGTCCCGAGCGCTCCACCGCGGTCTCGCTGCACGAGCGATCCGTGATCCTCAAGGTCCACGGCGCGGTCGACCGCGGCGAGCGCCGCTCGTTCAACGACAGCTACGTCATCAGCGAGGACCACTACATCGACTTCCTCGCCAGCACGAGGCTCGAGACGCTCGTGCCGAAGTCGCTGCTCGTCCCGCTGCTCAACAGCGCGCTGCTGTTCATGGGCTACCGGCTCAAGGACTGGAACCTGCGGGTGATCCTGCACGAGCTGTGGAGCAGCCGGGACTTCGGCTATCCCGCCTGGGCCGTCCACCGCGACGTCGACGACGTCGACGCCGCGATCTGGCGCAGCCGCCACGTGACGCTGTTCGACACCGGCCTGTGCGAGTACGTCGCGGACCTCAGCGCCCGGCTCGGCGATGGCCTCGTCGCCCGGTGACGGCGGCCGGCCGGGACGAACCTCCCCCTATCCGGGCCTGAGCCCGTACGACGAGGGCGACGCCGGCCGGTTCTTCGGGCGCCGGGCGCGAGCGCGACCTCGTCATCGCCGACCTGCTCACCTCGCGACTGACCGTGCTGTACGGGCCGAGCGGCGTCGGCAAGAGCTCGCTGCTGCGGGCGGCCGTGCTGCCGCACCTGCGGCGCGGCGAGGGCCTGCCGGCCGGCGGCAGCCGGCGGACGATCGCGGTCGTCGACGGCTGGCGCGACGACCCCGCGGGCGCGGTGCTGGGCGCCGTCGCCGCGGCGACCGGCGGCGAGCCGCCGGGAGACCAGGAGCCGTTCGACGAGGCGATCGCCGGCCTGGTCGAACGCTCGGGCGGCATCCTGCTGCTCGTCCTCGACCACTTCGAGGAGTACTTCCTCTACCACGGCGGCCGCGACGACCCCCTCAGCGCCGGGCTCCCGCGCCTCCTGGCGCGCGGCGACGTCCGGGCGCGGCTGCTGATCGCCGTACGCGAGGACGCGCTCGCGAGCCTCGACCGCCTCGAGGGCTCCACCTCCCCGCTGTTCGCGAACCTGCTGCGGCTCGGGCCGCTGTCCGACGCGGCGGCGCGCGAGGCGATCGAGAAGCCGCTCGACGCCGAACCGGTGACCCTCGAGCCCGGGTTGGCCGACCACGTGGTGCGGCTGCTGCACGAGCACGAGCCGCGCGCCGGCGCGGCCCGCGGGCTCCACCCCGCCCTCGACGACGGCGTCGAGCCGGCGTACCTCCAGCTCGTGATGCGCCGGCTGTGGGAGCGGGAGACGGCCGCCGGCTCCTCCGTGCTGCGGATCTCCACGCTCGAGGCGATGGGCAGCATGCGGGCGATCGTCGGCGACCACCTGCGTGACGCGATGGGCCGGCTGACAGCCGCCGAGCAACGCCGCATGGCCGAGGCGTTCCGCTACCTCGTGACCCCGTCGGGCGCCAAGATCGCCCAGCGCCGCGACGACCTCGCGCGGCTCACGCACACGACCGAGCCGGAGCTCGCCGCGCCGCTCGAGAAGCTCTCCGCGTCAGGCGCGCGCATCCTGCGCCCCGTCGACGAGGCGCCCACCTACGAGCTCTTCCACGACGTCCTCGCGCGCCCCCTGCTCGACTGGCGGGCGCGCTTCGAGGCGGCGCGGCTGCAGCGGCGCGCCGCCCTGCTCGGCATGCTGGCGGCCGCCGCGGCGGCGATCGTGCTCGACGCTCGCCGCCTACGTCCTGCGGCCGGCGTGGCTCGAGAAGGCGGAGCTGGCGACCGTCGACGCCCGCTTCGCCGTCCGGGGCGACGATGCGCCGGGGCCCGAGATCGTGGTCGTGGATCTCGACGACGCCGGGCTCGCCGCCCTCGGCGATGGCCGCGACCGCATCCCCCGGGAAGCGCACGCCCGGATGATCGACGCCCTGCGCGAGGCCGGCGCCGGCGTGATCGCCTACGACTTCGAGTTCCGCGAGCCCGCCGCCGGGGACGACGAGCTCCGCGCAGCCATCGAGCGGGCCGGCCCGCAGCTCCTGCTCGCCGCGACCCGGATCGACAGCGAGGGCCGCGGGGAGGTGTTCGGCCGCCCGGGCGACGAGCTCTCGGCCAGCGTCGGCTACGCGGGCTTCCCGATCGCCGCCGACGACGCCTACCGGCAGATCGACGAATCGGTCGGGCTCTCGGGCGGCGACCGCGAGGAGCCCGTGAGCGACCGGCTGGACAGCTTCGCCGTCGTGGCCGCTGCCCTCGCGGGGCAGCCGGCCGAACGGTTCGAGCGCGCCTGGATCGACTACCACGGCCCCGCCGGGACCTTCCCCCCGCGCCGCTTCGCGGACGTGCTGACGAAGCCCGAGCCCGACGCCTTCGAGGGCAAGGTCGTCGTGGTCGGCACCTCGGCGCGCAAGCAGGGCGACGTGCACGCCACGGCGGCGGGCGGCGGGCGGAAGATGTCCGGGGCCGAGATCCAGGCCAACGCGATCTCGACGCTGCTGCGCGGCCTGCCGCTGCGCGGCGTGGGCGCGGCGGTCGACGTCGCGCTGATCATCCTGCTCGGCCTGCTGCCGGCCGCCGTCGCGCTGGCGCTCCGAGCCCGGGTAGCGCTCGTCGCGGTGGTCGTGGCCGCCGCGGGCGCGCTCGTGCTCGCGCAGCTGCTGTTCTCCGCCGGCAGGATCCTGCCGGTCGTCTACCCGCTGCTCGCCCTCGTGCTGTCGGCGGCCGGCGTCGCCGTCGCGCGACGCGCGGCGGTGACGCGCTTGCGGTGACCCGCTCCCCATACCGGCGTGCGCTCCGCGAAGCGGTACAGGGCCCCGGGCCGCCCCCGCCCCGAGCGCCGATCGCCCGTCGCGACCACCAGCCCGGTCGCCTTGAGGTCGCGCGCGAAGGTGGCGCCGTCATAGCGGACGTCAGCGATCGCCTCGTAGACCCGCCGCGCCTCGCTCATCGTGAAGGCGCCGGGAAGGATCCCGACCGCGATGTTCGACCACCACAACTTCCCCTCGAGCCGCGCGACGGCGCTGCGCAGGATCACGCGGTGGTCGTACGCGAGCGGCCGCCGGCCGCGCGCGGGGATCCACAGCGCCTCGGGATCGCCCGGCTCCGTGTCCGGCGGCACGAGCGCCAGGTAGCCGACCGACGGGATCCAACCGCGCGGGTCCCGGCCCGGCTCCGCGAACGCGCCGAGCTGCTCGAGATAGCTCCGGCGCAGGCCGGTCTTCTCGCGGAGCTTGCGACGCGCGGTCGCGTGCGGCTGCTCCCGCGGGCCGACGAACCCTCCCGGTAGGGCGAGCGCCCCGTCGTCGCGGCGCACGGCGAGCGCCACCAGAGCGCCGTCGCGGACGGTCATGACGACCGTGTCGACGGCCAGGGCTGCCGGGGCCGGATAGCCCTCGCTGTTCACTGCGGTCCATGGCGTCATCTCGGCTCCGAATGTCCTTTTGGGCAGAGTGACTATAAATGCCTTGACGGATGCCCGCAACCGGCTCTATGGTCGTTTTGGTCATTTTGACCAGAACGAATCGGAGGAGATCCCCGTGATCGGCACCGTCTTCGCAGGTCATCGCATCGAGGCGCAGGTCGGCCGTGGCGGCATGGGCGTCGTCTACCGGGCGCGCCACTGCCGGCTCGACCGCCTCGCGGCGCTCAAGGTGATCGCCCCCGATCTGCTCGAGGATGCGACCGCGCAGCGGCGCTTCCGCGAGGAGGCGGCCGTGGCCGCTTCGCTGGAACACCCCAACGTCGTGCCGGTGCACGACGCGGGCGAGGCCGACGGCATCGCCTACCTGGCCATGCGCTACATCCAGGGCACCGACCTCGCGACGCTGGCCCCGAGCGTGGACCCGCTCGCTCCGGCGCACGCCGCGGAGATCGTGGCCCGGGTGGCCGGCGCGCTCGACTGCCTGCACGACGCGGGCTACGTCCACCGCGACGTCAAGCCCCGGAACGTCCTCGTGGCCCGCGACGGGCACGTGTACCTGAGCGACTTCGGGCTCGCCCGCCGCGTCGCGGGCGCCGCCGGCGCGACGCGGGCGGGTGATTGGGTCGGCACGGTCGACTACGTCGCCCCGGAGCAGATCCGAGGTCAGCGCGTCGGCGCCCGCGCCGACGTGTACGGCGCTCGGCTGCCTGCTCTTCTTCGCGCTCACGGGCCGGCCGCCATTCGCCGGCGAGACGCTCGAGGCCAAGCTGTGGGCCCATCTGCACGAGCCCCCTCCGGCCGCCTCGCGGCTGCGCCCGGAGCTGCCGCCGGCGCTGGACCGGGTCGTCGTGCGCGCGCTCGCCAAGGACCCCGCGGAGCGCTTCCGCTCGGCCGGCGAGCTCGGGCACGCGGCTCTGCGGGCCGCGCGCGGCACCGCCCCGGCGCGCGTGAGCACGACCCGGCTCCCGCCGGCGGCCGTCCCGGCGGAGGCACCGACGGTCTCCTGGCACGGCCGGAGGCCGGGTCCAGCCGGCCTGACGGCCGGCCGGGCGGCCGTCACCTAGGGCCGCCGCCGGCCTGCGGCGGCCGCTAGCCGCCGCGCCTCCACCCCGTCCACCCGCGGGCCGCGCGCCCGCCGTCACCCCCTGCCCCCATGCCCGCACGCCGCCGCCTCGCGGCCGGCGCGGTCGCGCTCGCCTGCGCGGCCGCGATCAGCGCCGCCCCCGCCCGCGCCGAGACCTATGCAAGCCGCCTCGGCGCCCACTCGATGCTCTACCTCGACTCCTCGCCGGCACAGCAGGCGGCGCTCTTCCGCGCCGCCCACGAGGCCCGGGTCCGGTCGATCCGGCTCGACTTCACGATGGGCGCCGTCTACCGGTTCCTCGCCGAGCCGGACTTCTCGGCCGTCGACCGCGTCAACGCGCTCGCGCGCCGTTACCGGCTCCAGGTCGACGCCGTGCTGACCGGGCTGCCGTTCTGGCTGGCCGACTGCCCGCCGGACACGGCCTTCATGGACCTCTCGAAGTGCCCGCCGCGCCCGGATGCCGAGGCCGAGTGGGCGCGGATGGTCACGGCCGTCGTGCGCCGCTCGCCGGCCGTGCGCTTCTGGGAGCTCGGCAACGAGCCGGACGTGCCGGGCGGCCGCTTCTTCATCGGCTCGCCCGCCGCATACGCCCGGATGGCCACGGTCACGGCCCGCGCCGTCCGGGCGGCCCGGCGCTCGGCCGCGGTCGTGCTCGGCGGCACCTCGCGCCTGGACCGGGGCTTCCTGCGCGCGGTGCTGCACGACGAGCGCAATCCGCTCGCGGGCGAGATCGACGTCGCCTCCGTCCACCTGCGGGGCGGCCTCGCCGGCCTGCGCCGGCAGGCGCGCACATGCGTCGCGTTCTTCCGCCGCATGGGCGTGCGCGGCCCGCTCTGGATCACCGAGACCGGCTATCCATCGGAGCCGGCCCATCAGTGGGATGTCTCACTCAAGGGCGGCGAGCCGGACCAGGCGCGCTGGGTCGCCCGCGGCCCGCGCGAGTTGGTCGCCGGCGGCGCCGCGCGGGTGTTCGTCACCTTGCGCGACGGTCCTGAATTCGGGGCCAAGAGCGCCTTCGCGAGCGAGGGGGTCGTGCGCTGGCCGCAGCTCGCCGCCGACGGGCGGGTGATCCCCAAGCCCGCGTTCTTCGCGCTGCGACGGCTCGCGACCGGCGTGGAATAGGAGCCAGAGGTGCGGCGTTTACGGGCCGTGACCCCACCCCCCTCCAAGGAGCAATCATGAAGTCGAGTAGGACACGCGCGGCGCGTCGAGCTGTCGCAAGCGCCGCGCTGGCCACAGGTATCGCCGCCGCGATCGCCGCACCGGCGAACGCGGCCGTCACCTCCACGTTCAGCGCCGGCACCCTGAGCATCAACGGCGACAGCCTGGACAACAACATCACGATCAGCCGCAACGCGGCCGGGAACATCCTCGTCAACGGCGGCGCCGTCAACGTCATCGGCGGCACCCCGACCGTCGCCAACACCGCGAAGATCCAGGTCTTCGGCCTCGGCGGCAACGACGTCGTCACCATCAGTGAAGTCAACGGCGCGCTGCCCGCGGCCAACCTGTTCGGCGGCGCCGGCAACGACACGCTCACGGGCGGCTCGGGCAACGACCAGCTGTTCGGCCAGGCCGGCAACGACACGCTCCTGGGCAAGGGCGGCTTCGACCTGCTCTTCGGCGGCAGCGAGAACGACACGATCACCGGCGGCGACGCCGACGACCAGTCGTTCGGCCAGAGCGGCGACGACCGCATGATCTGGAACCCGGGTGATGACACCGACCTCAACGAGGGCGGCGAGAACACCGACACCGTCGAGGTCAACGGCGGCAACGGCACGGAGCAGTTCACGACGACCGCCAACGGCACCCGCGTGCGCTTCGACCGCCTCAACCCCGCCCCGTTCTCGATCGACATCGGGACCTCGGAGAAGCTCGTCCTCAACGCCAACGGCGGCGACGACTCCAGCTCCGCCACCGGCAACCTCGCCGCGCTGATCGCGATGACGGTCGACGGCGGCACCGGCAACGACTCGCTGCTCGGCAGCAACGGCATCGACATCCTGCTCGGCGGCGCCGGCAACGACTTCGTCGACGGCCAGCAGGGCAACGACGTCGCCTTCCTCGGCGCCGACAACGACACGTTCCAGTGGGATCCCGGCGACGGCAGCGACATCGTCGAGGGCCAGGACGGCACGGACGACATGCGGTTCAACGGCTCCGCCGCGAACGAGCGCATGGAGGTCACGGCGAACGGCGGTCGCGTCCGCTTCACCCGTGACGTGGCCAACATCGTCATGGACCTCAACGACGTCGAGACGATCGACGCGAACGCGCTGGCCGGCACGGACACCGTCACGGTCAACGACATGTCGGGCACCGACCTGGACAAGGTGGCGCCCAATCTCGCCGCCCCCGGCGGCGCCGACGACGTCGCGGCCGACGACGTCATCGTCAACGGCACCAACGGCGAGGACGTGATCACCGTGGCCGGCTCCGGCACGTCCGCGTCGGTGCTCGGCCTCGCCTCCCGCGTCGACATCTCCGGCGCGCGGTCCGCGACCGACCGCCTGACCGTCAACGCCCTCGCGGGCGACGACGTGGTCGACGCGTCCGCGCTGGCCGCGAGCGCCATCGCCCTCACGGTCACCGGCGGTGACAACGACGACGTCCTGATCGGCGGCGCCGGCAACGACATCCTGTCCGGCAACGCCGGCGACGATGTCCTGATCGGCGGCCCCGGCATCGACGTGCTCGACGGCGCGCCGGGCAGCGACGTCGTGCTCGACATCGCGGCGGCCAACAAGGTCAGCTCCGCCTCCGTCGTCGGGACGAAGTGGCTGCGCAAGCACGCCACCACCGTCCGCGGCAAGACCGTCCTCAAGATCCACGGCGAGAAGCACAAGCTCCCGCGCGCGAAGCTCGCCAAGCTCAAGCAGGGCGTCTCGAAGTTCTAGATAGAACTGCTCGCCCGCGCCGGAGCCGCACCCGCGGCTCCGGCGCGGTCGTCAGTCCTCCTCCTCGCCGCCCTGCCGGATGTCCTCGGCGACGAGGCGCTTGAAGGGCTCGAGCTTCTCGAAGAGCTCCTCTGGCGGGACCTCGCGGTCGGGCTCGTTGGTCCCAAGCACCCAGGGGGCCGCCTCGATCGCGGTGTTCCATGCGGACTCGTCGGGGTCGGTGCTCGACGACCCGTCCCCACCGGCCCGCTCCGGCTCGGCGACCTCCGAGACCTTGTCGAGCCAGACGTTCTTGAAGCCGTTGCGCTCGTCCTCGTGGAACTCGAGCCGCACGCGGCGGCCCTCGAGCTTCTGCGCCTCGGTCCCGATCGAGGGGCGGAACGTCGTGTACTCCCGGCCCTGGTCGTCACGGACGACGTAGCGGGTGTTGCCGCCCCGGGTCTGGACGGCATCGACCTTCTCCACGCGGACCTCGACCTCCATGTCCACGGTCTACCCGCCTGCGGGGGCCCGCGAGTCGCCAGACCGGCAATCGGCTTATGCTGGTCTGAGATGGACGAGCGCGACAAGCGACGGATCGGCGAGCAGGTCGAGCCCGGAGGGCGGCCCAAGGCGCCCGGGCGGCTCGGGCTGCTGCAGCGCTTCGTGAACACCTACAACCACGACCTCCCGCGCGACTGGGACCGGCTCGGCACCGCGGCGAAGGCGCAGGCGTGGCTGCGCGGGAAGGGTCTGCTGGCGCCGGGCGAGCGCATCACGGGCGCCGACGCTGCGCGCCTGCGCGAGCTGCGGGAGGCGATCCGCGCGCTCGTGATCGCCAACCACGGCGGCGGGCCCGACGCCGCCGCGACGGAGGTCGTGCGCCGCGCGGCCGGCGCGGCGCCGCTGACCGTCGGCGTCGACGACGCCGGCCGCACGGCGCTCGAGCCCGCGGCTGGCGGCGCCGGCGGCGCGGTGGCGGCGCTGCTCGGGATCCTGCACGAGGCGCAGCTCACGGGCGACTGGCGGCGCATGAAGGGCTGCCGGCAATGCGGCTACGCGTTCTATGACCGCTCGAAGAACCGGTCGGCGGCCTGGTGCGCGATGTCGATCTGCGGGAACCGCACCAAGAACCGCGCCTACTACCGGCGCCGCGCGAAGACGTGATCACGCCCGGGCGCGCTTCCGTCGTGGCCGCCTTCGCCGCCGCCGCGGCGCTCCCGGTGGTGCTCGGCGGCGACAGCGCCGCGCTCGAGCACGCGGTGCTCGCGGCGGCCTACGTGGTGATGGCGCTCGGCCTGAACATCGTCGTCGGCTTCGCCGGCCTGCTGGACCTCGGCTACGTCGCCTTCTTCGCGATCGGGGCGCACACGGCCGCGTACTTCGGCTCGGCGTTCTGGGGCATCCACCTCGACTTCCTCGCCGTCCTCGTGATCGCGGTCGTGGCCACGACGGCCGCCGGCGTGCTGATCGGCCTGCCCACGCTGCGCCTGCGCGGCGACTACGTCGGCATCGTGACGCTCGCGTTCGGCGAGATCATCGGCCAGGTCACCTCCAACGGCCGCGAGATCCGGATCTTCGGCGGGACGCTCACGGGCGGGCCCCAGGGCATCTCGGCCGTCGACCGGATCGACCTCCCGCTGCTGGCGCCGTTCAGCGCGCTCGACCTGCGGCCGTGGGCGTGGTTCGCGCTCGTGCTCGTCGCGGTGATGCTGGCCGTCAGCCTCGCGCTGCGCGACTCGCGGGTCGGCCGCGCGTGGATCGCCGTCCGCGACGACGAGGCCGCAGCCGCGAGCGCCGGTGTCCCGATCGTGCGCACGAAGCTGCTCGCCTACGCGGTCGGCGGCGCGCTGGGCGGCGTGTCCGGCGCCTTCCTCGCCTCGTTCCTCGGGACGGTCAACCCGACCCAGTTCACGTACTCGTTCTCGATCTTCATCCTCGCGATGGTCGTGCTCGGCGGCCTCGGCTCGCCCTGGGGCGCCGTCGCTGGCGCGATCGTGCTGTCGGCGATCAACAGCTGGCTGCTGCCGGACGTGCTGTACGACGTGCCCGGCCACATCGGCCTGGACTTCGACCTCTCGCAGATCTCGGCCGGCATCTACGGCGTGCTGCTCGTCGTCCTCATGCTCCTGCGCCCCCAGGGCCTGTTCCCGGAGCGGCGGGCACAGGAAGGATCACGCTTCCTAACCGGGGTTAATCCCCTTCAGAAGTAGGCTGGATCGTCGTCACGATGACGGTCGACGTCCACGCAGAGACCCGTTCAGCGTCCCTACCGGCCCGCACCGCGGAGCAGGATCGGGGCGGCTTCGCGCTGCCCGGATGGCGCCCGCTGCTCGCCGGGCCGGTGGTGGCGGCGCTCACGATGGTGGCCGCGCTCGTCGCGACGGCCGACGCGGGCATCCCGCTGCGGGACCCCGACAACGTCACCGGCAACCGGCTCGTGATGGCGGTCTCGCTGATCCTGGCGCTGTTCGGCCTCGACATGCTCGTCCGCGCCTGGCGCCGCTCGGAGGGGCTCCTGCCGACGCGCGCGGCGCTGGCCGCCGTCCGCCGCGAGCACTGGCCCCTCGGCCGCGCGCTGGCCGTCGGCGGCGCGATCATCGCCTTCTACGTCACGTACCTCGCCTACCGCAACCTCAAGAGCGTCGTGCCGCTGCTTCGGCCGGGCGATCTCTTCGACGGCCGGCTCGCCGACCTCGACCGCGGGCTGTTCTTCGGCCATGACCCCGCCGCGCTGCTGCACGACGCGGTCGGCACCGGGCTCGCCACGCATGTGTTCTCGGGCGTGTACATGCTGTTCTTCCTCTTCATCCCGGGGACGCTCGCCGTCGCCGTGGTGTTCTCGCGCAACCTCCGCGGCGGGCTCTTCTACGCCACCGCGCTGTCGCTCAACTGGCTGCTGGGGGCGGTGAGCTACTTCCTGCTGCCGTCGCTCGGGCCGGTCTACGCCGAGCCGGGCGCCTTCTCGGCGCTGGCGGGCACGGACGCCGGCAGGCTGCAGGCCATCCTGCTCGACCAGCGCACCGAGTTCCTCCGCGATCCGGTGTTCGGGACGGCGCAGAGCATCGGCGCCTTCGCGTCGCTGCACGTGTCGATCTTCGTGACGGCCGCGCTCGCCGCGCACCTGCTCGGGCTCCGCCGCTCGGTCAAGGTGGTCGCGTGGATCCTCGTCGCGCTGACCGTCGGCGCGACGATCCACCTCGGTTGGCACTACGTCGTCGACGACTTCGGCGGAGTCGCGATCGCCGTCCTCGCGCTCGCCCTCGCCCGCGCGCTGACCGGCGTCGACCTGCGCGCGGTCAGGCAGCGGGGCCGATGACGCCTCCGCGGATCTGGCGCGGCGTGTGGGCCGGCGGGCTGGTCGCGGTCGCGACCGTCGTCGCGGGCGTGCTCGCGACGAACTCGGTCGACCTGCCGCTGCGCGACCCGGACCACGTCGCGGCCCTCTACCTCGTCCTCGTCGGGTTCGGCGTCGTGCTGCTCGTCGGCGTCGACGTCGCGCTGCGCGCCCGCGCGCGCTCGGGCGGCCGCCGGCCGACTCGCGCGGCGATGGCCGCCGTCCGGCGCGAGCGCTGGACGCCCGCGCGCTGCCTGGCGGCGGGCGCCGCCCTGGTCGCCTTCTACGCCAGCTACATGGCCTACCGCAACCTGAAGGCGATCGTGCCGCTGGTGCGGCCGGGCGACAACTACGACGCCCAGCTGGCCGACCTGGACCGCAACCTGTTCGCCGGCCACGACCCCGCGGCGCTGCTGCACACGCTGCTGGGCAGCGACGTGGTCACGCACGTCCTGTCGGCCTTCTACGTCGCCTGGATCGTCGTCCTGCCGCTTACGATCGGCGTCGCGCTCGTCTTCGCGACCGACCTGCGTCCCGCGCTGTTCTACGTGACGGCGCAGTCGATCAACTGGGGGCTCGGCAACATCAGCTACTTCCTGCTGCCCTCGCTCGGCCCGATCTACTTCGACGCCGGCGCCTTCAGCAACCTGTCCAACTCGGAGGTCACCCGCCTGCAGGGTGTGCTGCTCGAGCAGCGGGTCGACTTCCTCGCCGACCCGGCGCTGGCGACGCCGCAGAGCATCGCGGCCTTCGCATCGCTGCACATCTCGATGAGCTTCACGGCCGCGCTCGCCGCCCACCTGCTCGGGCTGGGCCGGCGGCTGCAGATCGCGCTGTGGGTCTGGGTGGCCATCACCACGGTCGGGACCGTGTACCTCGGCTGGCACTACTTCGTCGACGACATCGCCGGCGTGGCGATGGGAGCGCTCGCGCTCGTGCTCGCACGCGCGCTCACGGGGATCGACCTGCGGGCCGAGCGCGCGCGCCGGCGGCGCGACGCGCCCGCCGGGCAGCCGGCCTGGGACGCCGGGGCGCAGCCCGCGGGCGCGCACGCCCAGTCGAACTGACGCCACGCGGCGGCAGGTTCGAGGGCTGACGTCCCGCCGTACATATCGCCAGGCTTCCGCGCGCGGGTTCAAGCTCCGGGCGGTTCACGCCGGTGATCAGGACATGAGCTCTTCCGAACCCGTCATCGCCGCGATCCCCGAGGAGTGGCCGCCGTTCGACCTCTCCGAGGCGCCGCTGGCGAACGGCGTCGTGCTCACCGTCACCGGCGAGCTCGACCTGGAGACCGCGCCCGAGCTGCGCAAGCGGCTCACCGCCATCGTCCTGGACGGCGCCACCGGCATCGTCGTGGACCTGCGCCGCGTCACGTTCATGGACTCGATCGGCCTGGCCGCTGTGCTGCACGCCCGCTCGCGGCTCGCCCGCAAGGGACGCCTGGCGCTCGTGGTCGCGCCCGACTCCTACGCGCAGCTCGTGCTCGAGATCGCCGGCCTGCCGCCGGCGCTCGCGCGCTTCGAGGCGCGCGCGGACGCGATCGCGCACGTCACCGCCGCCGGCTGACCGCGGCTCACGCCTCCGCCGCCGTCCGCGCGAGCGAGATCTCGGTCACGACCGAGGCGGCGATGTCGGTCAGCAGCTGGATCTGGTGGCTGGTCCAGTGGCGCGGCTGGCTGTCGATCACGCAGAGCGTCCCGAGCGCGAAGCCGTCGCCGTCGATGAGCGGGATGCCGGCGTAGGCGATCACCCCCATGTCGCGGATCGCGAGGTTGTCGCGCAGCACCGGGTGCTCGCGCGAGTCGGTCACGATCAGCGGCTCGCGCGAGGCGACCGCGTGCTGGCAGAAGGAGTGCGAGAGCGGCGACCCGCGCTCTGAGCCCCACGGCTCCGGCATGCCGATGCAGCTCTTGAAGAACTGGCGGTCGCGGTCGACGAGCGAGACCAGCGCCACGGGCGCGTGGAGCACGTGCGACGCCAGGCGCGCGAGCCGGTCGAACGACGGCGTCACGTCGGAGTCCACGAGGCCCGTCGCGTGCAGCGCGTCGAGCCGGTCCTGGTCCTCCACGGCGGCCGCGGCGTCCAGCAGCGCGCGCCGCCGCTGCGCGTCGTCGAGCGGCTCCGGTTCCGCGGGCTCCGGGCGACCGGCCGCGCGGGCGATCGCCTCCTCGAACTCGGCGTCACCGCGCTGGCCCATCGCGTAGGCCGTCCGCAGGATCGTCGCGTCGCGGACGTACTGTGCGGCGCTGACGCCCTCCTGGTCGGCCTCACGCTCGACCAGCGTCCACAGCGCTTCGCTGAACCGGACCGTCGTCGCGCGCATGGGCATGTCCCCTGGGCTGCCCAAGACGGGCGGGCGGTAGCGCTTCCGCCATCGCACCAGTCAGAAGAGCGACCCCTACTCGGGCAAGTGATTCGCAGGCGGTGCCGGAAGGGAAGCCCAACCACACAGCAGGACCTACTCAGCCGTCCGGAGCGCCGCCGGCGCATGACCCGGACAGCTCTCAAACGCACCCCCAACGGGAGGATTTCCCATGTTCTTCGCCGCCGTGGACATCGGCAGCTCGATCCAGCAGGGCCTTGACGCGTTCTTCGCGTTCATCCCCAAGCTCGTCGGCTTCCTGATCGTCCTCCTGATCGGTTACATCATCGCCCGCGTCGTCAAGGGCATCGTCGCGAAGCTGCTCGAGAAGGTCGGCATCGACCGCGCGCTGCACTCGGGTTCAACGGGCCAGTACGTGAACAAGGTCGCGCCTGACGTGCGCCCGTCGAGCCTGATCGGCTCGCTCGCCTTCTGGTTCCTCTTCCTCGGTGCGGTCGCGATCGCCGTCTCGCAGCTCGGCATCGCCGCGCTGGACAACTTCGTCGCCGCGATCGGCGCGTACATCCCCAACATCATCGCCGCGGTCCTGATCTTCGTGATCGCCGGCGTCGTCGCCGCCGCCGTCGGTGGACTCGTCGCCCGCACCATGGGCGACACGCCGACCGGCAAGGTCGTCGGCTCCGTCGTGCCCGTGCTGGTGATGGCGATCGCGACGTTCATGATCCTCAACCAGCTCGAGATCGCGTCCGAGATCGTGACGATCACCTACGCCGCGCTGATCGGCGGCGTGTTCCTCGCGATGGCGCTCGCCTTCGGGCTCGGTGGCCGCGAGGTCGCCGGCCGGATGCTCTCCGACGCCTACGACAAGGGCCAGGAGCAGCGCGGCCAGGTCCGTCGTGACATGGAGGTCGGCAAGGAGCGCGGCAAGCAGGACGCCGCGCGCGCCAAGGACGAGGCGCAGAGGCGCTCCGGCAACGGCCAGACCGAGACCCAGCCGATCGGCACCGGCACCACCGGCGGCCCCGACGGCCCGACGGGCGCCCGGCGGCTCTGATGGCGCGTACGGCCGAGCGCGGGACGACCCGCGCGCGGACGACCCGTGGGAACGGCGCTGCGGCGCCGATCCCGCGGGACGTGCACGCCCGCCAGCGCGAGGAGTACGGCGGGATCAACTGGGGCGCGGCCTTCTTCGGCTGGCTCGTGGCGATCGGCGTCGCGGCATTGCTGACCGCGATCCTCAGCGCCGCCGGCGCCGCGATCGGGCTCACCGAGTCGAGCACGTCGCAGGCCGAGAGCAACGCCGGAACGGTCGGCATCGTCGGCGGGATCATCCTGCTGGCGATCCTGGGTCTCGCGTACTACGCGGGCGGCTACGTCGCGGGGCGCATGTCGCGCTTCGACGGCCCCCGCCAGGGCGTCGCCACCTGGGTCATCGGCCTGATCGTCACCGTCGTCCTCGCTGTCGCGGGGGTCGTGCTGGGCGCCGAGTACAACGTGCTCTCCCAGCTCAGCCTCCCCCGCATCCCGGTGGATGAGGGTTCCCTCACCACCGGCGGGCTGATCGCCCTCGTGGCGATCGTCCTCGTGACCTTGCTCGCCGCCATCGCCGGCGGCAAGCAGGGCACGCACTACCACCGCAAGATCGACAGAACGGGAGTCTGAACATGAGCACCATGCAGAAGGAAGCACTTCTCCAGCAGCGCGGCCAGGACCTCTACGACCGCGACGGCGACAAGATCGGCACGATCGAGGAGATCTACCTCGACGCGCAGAGCGGTCAGCCGGAGTGGGCTCTCGTCAACACGGGCCTGTTCGGCACCAAGTCGACCTTCGTGCCGCTCCAGGAGGCCGGCGAGAACGAGGGCGCGCTGCGCGTCCCGTACGAGAAGGCCCAGGTCAAGGACGCGCCGCAGCTGGATGCCGACGGCGAGCTCTCCCAGGAGGACGAGTCCGCGCTCTACAGCCACTACGGCCTCGAGTACGGCGAGTCGCGCTCTGACTCGGGCCTGCCCGAGGGTGGCTCCGGCACGACCGGCACCGCCGGCACCACCGAGACCGGCACCGACACGTCCGCCGGCGCTCCGCCGGTCGGCCATGACACGTCCGGCCCGACCACGGACGACGCGATGACGCGCTCCGAGGAGGAGCTGCGCGTCGGCAAGACCGAGCAGGAGTCCGGCCGCGTCCGCCTGCGCAAGTACGTCGTCGAGGACGAGGTCACCGAGACCGTCCCCGTCAAGCGCGAAGAGGTCCGCGTCGAGCGCGAGCCGATCACGGACGCCAACGCCGGCGCGGCCACCGACGGGCCGGCCATCTCCGAGGAGGAGCACGAGGTCGTGCTCCACGAGGAGCAGGCCGTCGTCGACAAGCAGGCCGTGCCGAAGGAGCGCATCCGCCTCGACAAGGACACGCACGTCGAAGAGGAGCAGGTCAACGAGACGGTCCGCTCCGAGCAGATCGACGTCGACGACGATCAGGGCCGCGCCGGCCGCTGATCTTCCACGGATGGCGGCGGCGCCGGTCAGGCGCCGCCACCTTCGCGTCCGCGTGCCCGCGTCGCCAAGGATGGCGGCGGGGGCACGTTTTGTTTTGGCGATCCGTCGGGAGGGCCCGAGGGCCCTCCCGCCCGGCGGCGCTCAGCGCAGGTCGAAGCGGTCCAGCTCCATGACCTTGGTCCACGCGGCCACGAACTCGTGCACGAACTTCTCGCGCGCGTCGTCGCACGCGTACACCTCGGCGAGCGCGCGCAGCTCGGAGTTCGAGCCGAACACGAGGTCGGCGCGGGTGCCGGTCCAGCGCAGGTCGCCCGTGGCGATGTCGCGGCCCTCGTACTGGCCGTCCGCCGTCGCCGTCCACTCCGTGCCCAGCTCGAGCAGGTTCACGAAGAAGTCGTTGGTCAGCGACCCCGGCGTGGTGGTGAGCACGCCCAGCGACGACTGCCCGGTGTTGGCGCCCAGGACGCGCAGGCCGCCCACGAGCACGGTCATCTCCGGCGCGCTGAGCGTCAGCAGGTTCGCCCGGTCGATGAGCAGGTACTCGGCCGGGAGCCGGTGCTCGCCCCGCAGGTAGTTGCGGAAGCCGTCCACCGTCGGCTCGAGCGCGGCGAACGAGTCGGCGTCGGTCATCTCCTCCGTGGCGTCCGTGCGCCCCGGCGTGAACGGGACCTCGACCTCGAAGCCGGCGTTGCGGGCCGCCTGCTCGACGCCGGCGCAGCCGGCGAGCACGATCAGGTCGGCGAGCGAGACCGGCTTGGCGAAGCCCTCGCGGATCCCCTCGAGCGTGGTGAGCACGGTCGCGAGCTGGGCGGGGTCGTTGACCTCCCAGCTGCGCTGCGGCTCGAGCCGGATGCGCGCCCCGTTGGCGCCACCGCGCTTGTCGCTGCCGCGGAACGTCGACGCGGACGCCCACGCGGTGGAGACGAGCTGCGAGACGGTGAGGCCGGAGTCGAGGATCTGCCGCTTGAGCTCCGCGGCGTCGTCGGCTCCGATCAGCTCGTGGTCGACCTCGGGGACCGGGTCCTGCCAGATCAGCGTCTCGGCCGGGACCTCCGGGCCGAGGTAGCGGTCGATCGGCCCCATGTCGCGGTGCGTGAGCTTGAACCACGCGCGCGCGAACGCGTCGGCGAACTCGGCCGGGTTCTCGTGGAAGCGCTTCGAGATCGGCCCGTAGACCGGGTCGAACCGGAGCGCCAGGTCCGTCGTGAGCATCGTCGGCGGCCGCCGCTCGGAGTCCTCCATCGGCCCGGGCACGGTGCCCGCCCCGGCGCCGCCCTTCGGCTGCCACTGGTTGGCGCCGGCGGGGCTCTTGGTCAGCTCCCACTCGAAGCCGAACAGGTTGTCGAAGAAAGCGTTGCTCCACTGCGTCGGCGTGCCGGTCCAGGTCACCTCGAGCCCGCTGGTGATCGTGTCCGCGCCCTTGCCGGTGCCGTACCCCTGCTTCCAGCCAAGGCCCTGCGCCTCCAGCGGGGCGGCCTCGGGCTCGGGCCCGACGTACTCCAGCGGGTCGGCCGCGCCATGCGTCTTGCCGAAGGTGTGGCCACCGGCGATCAGCGCGACGGTCTCCTCGTCGTTCATGGCCATGCGGCCGAACGTCTCGCGGATGTCTACCGCCGAGGCGAGCGGGTCCGGGTTGCCGTTCGGCCCCTCCGGGTTGACGTAGATCAGGCCCATCTGGACGGCGCCGAGCGGCTGCTCGAGCTCGCGCTCGCCGCTGTAGCGCTCGTCGCCGAGCCACTCGGTCTCAGGGCCCCAGTAGACGTCCTCGTCCGGCTCCCAGACGTCCTCGCGGCCGCCGGCGAAGCCGAACGTCTCGAAGCCCATCGACTCCAGCGCCACGTTGCCGGTGAGCACGATCAGGTCGGCCCAGGAGAGCGACTGGCCGTACTTCTTCTTGACCGGCCACAGCAGCCGCCGGGCCTTGTCCAGGTTGCCGTTGTCGGGCCAGGAGTTGAGCGGTGCGAAGCGCTGCTGGCCGGCTCCGGCGCCGCCGCGGCCGTCGCTGATGCGATAGGTGCCGGCGCTGTGCCAGGCCATCCGGATCATGAACGGGCCGTAGTGGCCGAAGTCGGCCGGCCACCAGTCCTGGGAGGTCGTGAGCACCTCGGCGATGTCCTGCTTGACCGCGTCGAGGTCGAGGCTCTGGAACGCCGCGGCGTAGTCGAAGTCCTCCCCGAGCGGATTGCCCACGGCCGGGTTCTTGGCGAGGATCCGCATGTTCAGCCGGTCGGGCCACCAGCCGCGGTTGCCCCCGCCCTGGGTCGGATGGGGAGCGCGGTCGTGCGCGACCGGGCAGCCGCCGCGATCCTCCGGCTCGTTCATCTCGCCGACTTCGGCGTCGGGCTTCTTGGTGTCGGACACGGGGAACCCTTTCGGTCTCAGGTGATGCTGGTGATCGAGCAGTCGGAGCACAGGCCCCGGTAGATGACCTCGGCCTCGTCGATCACGAAGCCGTGATCCTCGGCCGCGGTCAGGCAGGGCGCGACGCCGACGGCGCAGTCGACGTCGGCGATGACGCCGCACGACCGGCACACGACGTGGTGGTGGTTGTCGCCGACCCGCGACTCGTAGCGCGCCACGGAGCCGGCGGGCGCGATGCGCCTCACCAACCCCGCGTCGGTCAGGGCCCGCAGCACGTCGTAGACGGCCTGCTGGGACACCCCGCCGAGCTCCTCTCGCACCCGGCCGATGATCGAGGAGGTGTCGGCGTGCGGATGCGCGTGCACGGCGCCCAGCACCGCCACGCGAGGACGCGTGACGTGCAGGGAGGCGTCGCGCAGCATGCTCTCGAGCTCCGCGGTCGGCGGCATGCCCCGCAGTCTGTCACAAATCTGGAAACGATCCAGATCAGAGCGCCGAGGCGGCCGCGCGCCGCGCGACCGCCTCGGTGGGCTCACGCCCGATCAGGCGCCGTCCTCCTCGTGCTCGTGGAGGCCGCCGCCCTCACCGGTGCCGGAGCCGTCCCCGGCGCCCTGGGCGGGTCGCTTGAAGTTGCCCTTGCCGCGGATGCCGTTGACGGCCTCCGTGCTCTGGGCGAGCGTGATGGTCAGGTGCGCGATGGCGTCGGAGTTGACGTCGAGCGCATGGTTGTTGACGTTGGCGAGGCCGTCGCAGCCCGCGTGGTAGCACGGGTCGTACGCGAGGTTGGCCGTGCCGCCCCACTTGAGCGCCTGGGCGGGCGTCTTCGGCTGCTCGGCGCCCGTGAACAGGCCGCCGGCAGCGATTCCCTTGGCGATGAACGGCCCGTAGTCGGAGCGGCCGCTGAACGCCGTGGGCTCGGCGAAATCGTTCGTGTAGCGCTCGTAGAACCCGTAGAACATCGCTTCGATCACGTCGGAGCCGGGCGGGCCTGCGGCGGCGCCCGGGCCGACCGGGAACGCCGAGTTGTCGCCGTCGTAGACGAACAGGCCGTAGTTCGGCGACGCGACCATGTCGAAGTTCAGGTACAGGGCGATCTTGTCCAGCGCCTCAGGGGTCTGGGCGTTCACCCAGCGCGTCGAGCCGATGAGGTTGGACTCCTCGGCGGCCCACCATGAGAACCGGACCTTGTTGCGCGGCTTGACCTTCTTCATCTGCACCGCGGTCTCGAGGATCGAGGCGGAGCCCGATCCGTTGTCGTTGATGCCGGGCCCCTGCGAGACGGAGTCGAGGTGCGCGCCGACCTGGACGACGTTGTTCGGGTCGCCGCCCGCGGTCTCCGCGATCACGTTGCGCGTCGTCAGCGTCTGGCGGGTGGTGTCGGACTTGAAGCGCATGACCACCGGACCCTGGGCGAGCCGGGCCAGCAGGTCCTCGCCCATCTCCGGGGTGGTGCCGACCACGCCGAAGTCCAGCGGCGGGTCACCCGCCGTGCCGTTGAGCAGGCCCGCGACGTTGTTGTAGACGATCACGGCCTTCGCGCCCGCGGCCTTGGCGATCTCCGCCTTCCAGCGGAACGAGCACACGCCCGCGTTGTCCGGGAAGCCGGCGGGAGTGCCGCGCTGGACGATCGCGATGTCGGGCGTGACGCCGGCCCAGTCGCTCGCGAAGCAGCCCCGGATGTCACCGGACGGCCGGCGCAGGTTGCCGGTCACGTCGGAGTTGCCGGCGCCGGTCATCAGCCGGTAGTCGATCGCATTGACGTAGTTCTTGGGGTTCGGCGAGACGACGCCGATCTGCGTCGGGGTCTTCTCGAACGTCGCGTCGTACTGGAACTCCCAGTACTCCGGGGCGTAGCCCGCCGACGTCAGCGTGTCGAACACGTACTTCGCCGAGGCGTCGTAGCCCGGCGTGCCCGCGAACCGGTTGCCGCCGTTGGCGGTCGCGATGTTCTCGAGGGCCGAGAGATGCGACCGCACGCCGTCGACGGTGACGGCCTTGCGGAGCTTCTCGGAGTTGTTGTTGTTGGGATCTGCGAGCGCTGGACTCGCGAAGGCCGCCATGCATACGGCAGCGAGAATCGCGGCGCGCTCCCCAGCGCGCCGGGCACCGAACGGGCTCAATCGAGCTCCCCTCTCCGGGCAGGGGACGGTCGTCGACCGGCCACCCGCCATTAACCACTGATGAGAGGGAACCTACGGGGCCGCCGGAGGCGACGCCAAACGGCCGTTTTTCAGTGGCTGGGCGGCGGCGCCGACATGATCTCGACGTGGTTGCCCGCGGGGTCCCGGACGAACGACCGCGGCGCGTCCCACGCGTCGGAGCCCGGCCGAGTCTCGAACCCGTGCTCGCGCAGCCGGGCCAGCGCAGCGTCGTAATCCTCGACGACGACCGCCGCGTGGCCGCGCACCGTCGTCACCGGGTCGTCGAAGGGCATGAGGTGGATCTGCGTACCGGCCCGCTCCACCCAGGTGAACCGACGCAGCGACTCGGGCGGCTCCACCTGCTCGAAGCCGAGCAGCCCCCAGAACGCCACGCACGCCTCCACCTGGTCCGGGCGCACCTCGATCGACACGTGCTGGAGCATGCCCTCAGGCTACGCCGACTGTGCCTGCGAGCGCGGCCGAGGCGCGCTCGAGCCAGGCCAGGTTCCCGCGGTCGAGGCTGGCGACAGGCGGCCACAGGGCGAGGCACTCGACCTCCCACGCGGCTCCCTCGAGCACGCCGCCGCGGGGGCGGAGCACGATCCGGGAGAGCGCGGCAGCCGGCTGTTCGGCCGCCGCGAGCAGGGCGTCCAGAACCTCGTCGGAGAGCACGCCCACGCGTTCCGCACGCCGCTCGGCGCGCATCCCGAAGGGGTGCAGCGTGTCGGTCATCGCCTGGAACGCGCGGTACGGATTGGCGGTCACGGCGTCGAGCGAGGGCCCGAGCGCGCGCAGCGGCGCCAGCCATCGCTCGCCGTCCGCCACGTCGCCGTGGAAGCAGAACGCGAGCTGGCAGGGACCGCCGCGGCCGGCGTAGAGCGTCAGCGCGCCGCCCACCTCGGCCGGGGCGCCGGCCATCAGCTCGCGGTACGCGCGGGCTACCTCGCCGGCGCGCGAGCGGGCGAAGGTGAGAAAGCCGCACAGCAGCGTCGGTCCGACGGGGTGCAGCCCGAGGACGAGCTCGGTGACGACGGCGGCTCCGGCCAGTGCCGCGGTGCCGGTCGCCGTGACGGCGCTGCCGTCCGGCTGCACGCCCTCGGCCTGCAGCACGCTCCTCCCGGTGGGGCCGAGCGAGCGCTCGAGCCAGCCGCTTCCGGCGCCGAGCGCGACCCCGGCGACCCCCAGCCAGGACACGCGGGCGCCGGTCACTGCGAGCCCGTGCTCCTGCGCGGCCGCGTCGAGCTCCGCCCAGGTGACGCCGGCCCCGACGCGCGCCGTGCGTGCGCCGGCGTCGATCTCGATGCCCTTCATCGGCGAGACGTCGACCACGACGCCCCCGTCGACCGTCGCCCCCGCCTCGGCGGCGCCGCCGCGCACGGCGAACGGCACGCCGCGCGCGCCGGCGACGGCGAGCGCGGCGACGACGTCCTCGCGCGAGCGGCAGCGCGCGACCACGGCCGGGCGGCGGTCGACGCGATGGTCGAAGACCGCCCGGAGCCGGTCGTAACCGGCGTCGGTGGGGCCGATCAGCTCCACTAGAGGCCGGGCAGGTCCTGCACCGCCCGGTAGCCCTCGTTGATCGCGCTGTGGGTGTAGGCGAACATCTCGGAGTCCGAGTTCGCGATGCTGACGTTGCGGAACGGCTGCCGCGCGGCGTACTGCGGCTGCCCCTCGACCGGCCCGTAGGCGGACGGGTCGAAGGTGGAGGTCAGCTCGTGCGCGTAGCCGTAGCTCCAGCGGTTGATCCGCCAGTCGTGGATGTCGCGCTCGGGGTCGAAGTCGCCGCCCTCCTTGTTGACCGTGCGGTCGATGAGGTCGATCACGGAGTCCTCGAGGTCCTCCCAGCTCATCTCGCGCAGCATCTGCTGCCCGGTCGAGTAGGCGAACAGCTGCGGGACCGCGTCGGGATGGTTGGGGACGACCTGGAACGTCAGCTGGGCCGGGCACTCCGGCGGCTGGTTGGGCGTCGGCCCGTAGTAGCGCCCCGGTGTCGCGTTGGGCCCGAACCCGGCCCCGGCGGCCACGCTGAGCGAGTCCCAGAACAGCGACGTCCCGCGCGGCGCCACGCTCGCCACCTTGGAGTCGGCGAACGCGCGCCAGTTGTTCAGGCCCGCGCGGCCGTAGATCAGCGGCACCTTGCGGGCATAGCAGAGCGCCTGCACCTGGCTCGTCGGCAGCCCTTGCACGACGTGCGCCGTGACGCGGTTCCAGCACGCCATGATCACGTGGCGCGCGCCGACGCGGATGCCCTTGCCGCCGCCCTGGTACTTGTGGATCCCGTCGACGTCGTTGACCACGTAGTCGACCGGCGAGTACCCGCCGCCCTTCGCGGCCTCGACGTTGTAGACGGTGCTGTTGAGCCGGATGCGGACGACGTTGTCCGGCAGGTCGAGCCGGTCGTAGCGGCAGTCGGTCTTGAGGATGCTCAGCTGGTCCGGGCGCGCCGGCCCGGCGCCGACGTCGACGTTCGGGAACGCGTTCGGGATCAGCTTGGAGAGCGCCAGCCGCAGCAGCGACGTGTTGCCGTCGGGCCACGCCCGCGTCGGGCCGCTCGCGGAGCGCGAGTCCTGGAACGGCGTCCGGCCGATGCCGCCGAGCTCGATGTTCTCGGTGTCGCCGAGACCCACGCCGTCGGGGAACCCCGGGCGGCCGAGGATCCAGCAGTCCGCCGCCGAGACGGCCTGGCCGCCGGCGCCGAGCAGGCTCCCGGAGCCGCGCCAGTACTCGCCGTAGAAGGCCTCGTCGTCGATGCCGACGTGATCCTGCAGGTACTGCCTGTAGGTGATGGCCGTCAGATAGTCGCGCTTGGCCGCCTGCGACAGCGGGGCGCCGGGCGCGTTGGCGAGGAAGTCCTCGTCGGCGGTCTGCACGCGCAGGATGCCCTCGCGGGCCGCGGCGCCGTAGGGCGTGCGCGCGAGGAAGGCGTTCCACCCCGCGACCGTGGCCGGCTCCTGCCCGGCGAACGGGCCCGCGTTGCGTGCGGGGATGACGTGGTCGGCGCCGAACTCGGCGGCGGGGAACAGCAGGCGCTGGTAGAGCCCGAACGAGGCCGGGATCCCCGCGGCGCCGCCGTTCTGCCACTTGGTCGCCGTGGCGGTGTCGACGCCCGCCCAGGCGAGGAAGTCGAGCGCGTGCTGCCCGTAGGAGCCGGGGATCCCCGAGGGGCCGTTGCGGCCCCAGGTCCCGATGCTGTCGAGGTTCACCGTCCCGCCGTTGCGCAGCGTCAGCACGTCGTGGTTGGAGTCGGCCGCGTTGGGGATGTGGAACTCGTTGCGATGCGAGTGCCCGCCGAAGTCCGGCAGCGCGTCGAGGATCAGGATCCGCTTGGTCGGTCCGAAGCGGTCCAGATAGGACTTCGCGGCGGCGATCCCGCTCGCCCCCGCCCCGACGATCACGCAGTCGAAGCGCTCGCCGGTGTCGTGGGCGGCCTTGTTGATGCCAGGGCCGCCGTTCGTCGAGTGGATCTGCGACGGGTCGGTGATCGGCGGCCCGTCGAGCTTGAACGTGCGGTCGATCACCGCGTCGGGCAGGCCGGTGTTGGGCGACTCGAACACCGGCGGGTAGTAGCCGGCGGGCAGCGCGGTCGACGGGATCTGCGCCGCGGCCATCGCCTCCGCCCCCGTGAGGCCGGGCGCAACCGCCGCCATTGCGAGGCCGGCCGCCGTGACCGCCGTGCCGTCGAGGAAATCACGTCGGGTGATCCCGTCCTCGCGCTCGCGGCGCTCGCGCTCGTCGGAGGACCGGGTACGCCTGCGGCTGGCCATCGGGACACTCCTTACGCCAGGCGCCTCCGACGCGGGGCTGCCCCGACCCTCCTATGCGGGGACGGTGGCTGTCAACCCCGACACAGGGCTAGAGTCGGCCGCGTGGAGGGTGAGCCCAGCGTCCAGATCCGCGAGCCCTGCCGCGACTGCGAAGGAACCGGGAAACGGGTGGTCCAGTCCGGCGCCGGATACGCGAAGTGGTCGAAGAAGGTGCCCTGCCCGGACTGCGACGGCACGGGGCACGCCGTTCGCTGGATCCCGCTCAGCGAGCTGAAGTCGCTGCTGGCCGGCTGAGGGGTCAGGGCAGCTCGTCGCGCTCGGACTTCATCCACAGCGCGTCGTCGAAGAGCAGCAGCCGCGCCGCCTCGAGGTCGCCGGACAGGGGCCGGTCGGCCAGGTCGCGGTCCAGGCAGGCGTCCGCGGCCTCGAACAGCGCGCGGACCCCGGCGCCCCGCGGCACGGCGCCGCGCAGGCGCAGCGCCCGCACGGCGAGCACGAGCTCGGCCGAGACGGCGACGGCCATCCGCCCGAGCGCGTCCGACGTCCGCCGCGACGAGTGCCCGGCGAAGTTGGCGTGCGACTCGATGCCCGACTGCACCGTCGTCGTCTGCGACGCCGCGGTCGCGGCGAGCGAGCGGACCTCGGCGGCCGCGGCGTGCGCCGTGTACTCCATGATCATCGCGCCGGAGTCGGGGCCCGGGTCCTGCGCGAGCTGGGGCGCCAGGCCGGTGACCTCCGGGTCCAGCAGCGCGCTGACCCGCGCCGCCACCAGCGAGGCCGACTGCGCCATCGCGCCGCGCACCGCGTCGAGCGCGAGCGTCAGCACTCCGGCGTGGAAGTTCCCGTTCGGGAGCGCCACGCCGTCGCGTGGCAGCATCAGCGCGTTCTCGCCTGCGACGTTGAGCTCGATCGCGAGCACGGACTCGAGGTGCTGGAGCGCGTCGAGCAGCGGGCCCTCGACCTGCGGCACGCAGCGGAATACGAACGAGTCGTGGACCCTGCCGCGTTCGGAGCGCTCGCGTGGCTCGAAGTCGCCGAGCAGGTCGCGCAGGCGGCGCGCCACCTCGTGCTGGCCGTGGTGCGGGCGCACCGCGTGCACGCGCGGGTCGAGCACGGCGAGGTCGGCGTTGACGGCCTCATAGGAGAGGGCGGCCACCGCGAGCGCGGAGTCCAGCAGGCGGCTGGCGTCGTGGAAGACGAGCGCGGCCTGGCCGATGCTGACGGCGTTGGAGCTCATGAAGCCGATGCCGTCGCGCGGCCCGTAGCCGACCGGTGCGAGGCCGTGCTCGGCGAGCGCCTCGGCGCTCGGCACGATGCGGTCCCCCACCCAGCACTGGCCCTCGCCGCCGAGGGCGACGCCGATCTCGGCCAGCACCGTCAGGTCGCCGGTGCCGAGCGATCCGAGCTCGCGCGCGAGCGGGGTCACGCCGGTGCGCAGCAAGCCGAGCAGGCCGTCGAGCAGCCCCTCGCCGATCCCGGCGCCGCCGGCGCCGATCTGGTTGGCGCGCACCGCCATCGCCGCGCGCACGACCTCCACCGTGAGCGCCGCGCCGCCGCCACCCGCGTGGCTGCGCACGAGCCGCCACTGGTGCTCGCCGGGATCCTCGAGGGCGGACGGCGAGGCCCGCAGGACCCCGACGCCGGTGCTCGTGCCGTAGAGCAGCTCGCCGCGGTCGAGCAGCCTCCTCACGAGCCGCTCGGCCGCCGCGTTGCGCTCCCGCGCCTCGGCGCTCATCCGGGCCTGCGCCCACCCGCGGGCGATCGCCACGACCCCGGCGGGCGTTAGCGTGCGGCCGTCGAGGACGACGACCTCCTGCTGTCGGGCGGCGGCACTCATGCCGCAAGCATGATGCCCGGCCGCGAACCCTTCGCGCACCCCCCGCGGGTGCCTGCGCTACGGAGTCCTAGGACTTGTTCGCGGCGGCCTTGCCGCCCTTGCGGCCGGCGGCCTTCTTCTGCTGTGTGGTGCCGCCCTGGCTGCTGTCGCTCTTGCTCGCGGAGCCCGAGCCGGACTTCTTGCCGCCCCGGCTGGAGGCACCCTCGGAGTTGGCGATCGCGGCCGCACGGCTCTTGCTCATGCCCTTCTTGCGCAGGCCTTCGTACTGCTTGTCGTCCTTCACGCTCGGGCCGTGGTCCTTGGTCATGACCCGGTTCTACCCATCCGGCCCGAGCGATTAGACGTGAGTCTCGCCGGTCAGCGCTTGTTCTGAGCGCGCGAGCGGGTGGAGACCGACTTGCCGGCCTGCTTGGCCGCCTCGCCGACGGATCGGACGGCCGACTTGAGGCCGCCGCCGGCCGAGCGGGCCGACTGCTTCGCCTGCTCGACGCTCTCCCCCGCCGCGTTGCCCTGGCGCGTCGCGGCGGCCTTCGTGCCGCGCTGCTTGGACTCCTCGCGCGTGCGGTTGCGCTCGCGCGTCGCCGCGGCCTTCTTGGCCGCTTCCTGCCGATCTGCCTTGGTCTGCGTCATCGTCGCTCCCGGTGGTCGAGTGTCCGTCAACGTTCAGCTACCCGATTCCCGGTCGCGCTCGGACATGGATTCGAACTGCATGACCACCAGAGCCACCTGGTCCGTCTCGGCCTTCCGGGCCGCCGTCTCCTCCTCGAGCGTCTCGACCTCGCGCAGCAGCACGCGCAGCCGCTCCGCCAGGCGCTCCCAGCCCTGGCGGTCGAGTCGCAGCTTCTCCCTCGTGACGCTGGCGCCTCGGGCGTCGAAGCCGCCCCGCGCGTTCGAGGCGCGGGCGAGATCGACGATCTCCTCGAGCGCGGCGGCGACCACGGTCGGCTTGGCGACCGGTCGCTCGGACCAGCCCGCCATCGGCACGACCGCGCCCTCGCGCGCCCGGAAGTGCCGCTGGACGGCACCGCGGACCCGGGTCTCCCGGACGAGCTCGATCAGCTCGAGGTCGTGGAGCTTGCGGACGTGGTAGGCGACCACGCCCAGTGGCGCGCGCAGCGTGCGCGACAGCTCGAGCGCGCTCAAGGTGTCGCGCTCGAGCAGCGCGAAGATCCTCGCCCGCAGCGGATGGCGGAGCGGGTCGTCGGCGCGGGCCTTGTTCATCAGCCGCTCCGGCCGATCGCGAACGTCCGCTTGCCGGCGGTGATCGTCGCGCCCGTGAGGTCGACCATGCCCGCGTAGACGGCGACGTACGCGCCGAGCGCTCCCGGCCTGACACGCCGGACGGAGTCCCCGATCCGGATCGTCACCGGCCCCTGCACGCGCGAGAGCCCGAAGACCACGCTCCGGGCCGTCGGCTGCGAGCGCTGCTCCACCGCCGCGATCAGCGGCGTCTCGCCGAGATCGCCGCACGGCCCGTTGGGGCGGCCCTGGTAGCGCCTGAACTGCCCGTTGATGACCGTCCCGAGCGCGCCGTCGCGCAGACGACCCAGCTGCAGGCATTCGCGTCCCCGCTCGTCGACGAACACCCGGACGGCCCACGGCAGCCCACCGGCCGGATCCTGCGCGGCGGAGTCGGTCAGCACCCCCGGCTGCGACGGGGAGCTGCGCTCCTCGGGCACCGGGTCGCCCGAGCCGGTGAAGATGTCCGTCGCCGTCACGCCGCCGGCCGCGACGAGCGTCGCGACGATCCCGCCGAACACGTACGGCTGCCAGCGCCGCCTCCGCCGCCGCGGCGGGGCGTCTTGCTCCGAGGCGATCTCGCGCGCGGCGGCATCGCCGAGGCGATCTCCGAGCTCGCGGAGGCTGGGCATCAGATCGGACGGGTCGTGGCTCAATGCACTCTCTCCGTCACGGGCTCGTCAAGTGTCGCACCGAGCCGACGCAGACCGCGGGACACGCGCGCCCGGATCGTCTGCTCGCTCACGCCCCACTCGTCCGCGAGCTCGGCATACGACCGCTCGTCGACGACGTGCGCCTGGACCGCTTCGCGCTGGTCGGCGGGCAGGCGGCTCAGCTCGTGCGCGACACGGGTGCGCAGCTGCGCGGTCCCGGCGAGCTCCTCCACGCGTTCGAGCTCCGCGTCGCCCATCGCCGGGACCTCGACGCCGAGGCGCTGGAGCGCCGCGCGCTCCACGCGGCCACGCCGCCAGTAGTGCGAGAGCTGGCTGCGCGCGATCGCGAAGACCCAGGCCTCCTGCTCCTCGGCCGTGGTGCCGCGGAAGCTGCGCCGCCGCTGGAACGCGGTCGCGAACGTCTCGCCCGTGAGGTCGAGGGCCAGCTGACCGTCGAACACCCGGCGGGTGAAGAACAGCAGCACGCGCTGTGCGAGCTCGTCGTAGAGCTCGTCGAACGCCGCCGGATCGTCGGCCGCACGCCGGAGCAGCGGCGGTTCGGGGCGGGTCTGTCGCCAACGGAGCGCCATCTGGTGCATCACCGTCTCACACCCGGTGGTCACACATCTCGCCCTCGCGGCTCTTGGCGGTCGAGATGCACGCAAGACGACTGACGGGGATCTCACCACGGGTGCTCGTGCTCGTGCTCTGCACGGGTTTCCTGTGGGGAGCGGCCGTGAAGATCGCGATCGCCGAGCACTACCACGTCGCCTGCGTCGGCCACGGGTTCGTCCATGGCGAGAGCACGACGGACGGCTCCTTCTTCGCCAGGGTCGAGGCCGGCTGCGGCGGTGGGTCGCGCCAATGCAAGCTCTACACGTACGGCTCGCACGTGGGCAGCATGACGACGAGCGGCGGCACCACCTGCAACGTCTGGTCGAGGAACTTCGGCAACTTCACGGAGTGCGCGTCGACGGCCCACACGTGGGCGTCGGGCATCTTCTCCTGGCACGTGCACAAGGCGCACAACTACTGCGCATGAGACGCACGCTGCTCGCCGTCGTGCTCGTACTCGCCGCCACCGGGGCGGGCATCGCCGCCGCGAGCACCTTCGTCAGCGCGCCGCCGGCCTTCGAGTCCGCGCCGCCGCATCTGGTTCCCGGCCCGGCCGAGCTCGTGGTCGGCGCGCGCCTCCCGCCGTCGGCCGGAGGACGCGAGTGGGCGGTCCGCACCTACATCAGCCGGACGGGGCTGCTGTGCGCGGAGCGCGGCAGCCTGAGCGGCGGGGTCTTCGGCGACCTGGGAGAGGACGGGCAGTTGCAGCCGCGCCCGGCCGGCCCGACCGGCATCTGCGGCGACCCGAAAGAGAACCCGGTCGTCGCGGGGATCGAGCAGGCGCCGGCGCGGGGCGGGGAGCCCGCGCGCACGTTCGTGATCGGCGCCTCGCTGCGCCGGCCGACGTCGGCGACGGTGGCGGCGGAAGGGGAGCCTCCGACCGAGCTCGCGCTCGGGAGCCGCGGTTCGTTCATCGGCGCCTTCTCGGGCCTGCGGGAAGCGCGCGACCTGCCGCTGGAGGTCACGCTCGCCGACGGCACCGTGGTCGGCTTCGATTGGGTCGGCGAGCCCTCCCAGCGCCGTGGAACGCCTTAGCCCCCGGGAGCAGCCCGTCGCGCCCGCCGACACGCGGAGCGTCGATGCCGCCATGGCGCGCTTCGCGGCTCCGGCCGGCTGGCGGGTGCTGCGCAGCCGCAGCCGCCTCGAGGCGCACTGGTCCTCACCCGAGGGCCGCTGGGCGCGCTACTCGATCCGTCTGGAGCCGCGCGACGCGCACGCCGCCGGCGAGGTCTTCTTCCAGCGGGTCATCGGCTCCGCGCAGCTGACGGTGACCTTCAGCAGCAGCGACCTCGCACCGGAGACCGTCGAGGCGGCGAGCACCCTGCTCACGCCGCTGCAGCACCTCCTCGCCCGCGCCGCCCCCTGACGGGCCTCGAGCCGCTTGCCGGCCCTGTCGCCGCGACCCTACTCCGACGGGAGCAGGCCGGCCAGGACGTCGTCGAGGCGCTCGAGCGCCCAGTCCAGCTCGTCCTCGGTGACGGTCAGCGGCGGCGCGAGGCGCAGCGTCGTGTCGTGCGTGTCCTTGGCGAGCACGCCGCGCTCCATCAGCCGCTCGCTGGCCCGGCGCGCCGAGGGAGCCTCGTCGATCAGCTCGATCCCGAGCCACAGGCCCCGCTGCCGCACCTCGCGCACGGCCGGATGCGCGGCGGCGCGCAGGCGGGCGGCGGCGGCATCGCCCAGCGCGGCCGACTCCGCCGCGAGGCTGCCGTCGGCGAGCAGGCGGATGACCTCGCGCCCGACGGCGCACGCGAGCGGGTTGCCGCCGAACGTGCTGCCGTGCTCGCCGGGGCGCAGGACGCTCAGGACCTCGTCGGTCCCGACGACCGCCGAGACCGGCAGGATGCCGCCGCCGAGCGCCTTCCCGAGCAGGTACAGATCGGCCCGCACCTGCTCGTGGTCGCACGCGAAGCGCCGGCCGGTGCGCCCGAGCCCGGACTGGACCTCGTCGGCGACGAGCAGGACCCCGGCGTCGTCGCAGATCGACCGCGCGGCGGTGAGGTAGCCGTCGGGCGGAATGACGACCCCGGCCTCGCCCTGGACCGGCTCGACGAGGAACGCGACCGTGTTCGGGCCGACGGCCGCGCGCAGCGACTCGGGGTCGCCATAGGGCACCTGGACGAAGCCGGGAGCGAAGGGCCCGAAGCCGGTCCGCGCGAGCGGGTCGTCCGAGAAGCCGACGATCGTCGTCGTGCGCCCGTGGAAGTTGCCCGCGCAGACGATGATCTCGGCGCGGTCCGGCTCGACGCCCTTGCGCTCGTAGCCCCACTTGCGCGCGAGCTTGATCGCCGTCTCGACCGCCTCGGCGCCCGTGTTCATCGGCAGCACCCGGTCGGTCTCCGTGAACGCCGCCAGCTCGGCGCAGAAGGCTCCGAGCTGGTCGTTGTGGAAGGCGCGGCTGGTGAGCGTCAGCCGCTCGAGCTGCTCCGCGGCGGCCCCTACCAGCCGCGGGTGGCGATGCCCGAAGTTCAGCGCCGAGTATGCCGACAGTGCGTCGAAGTACCGGCGGCCCTCGACGTCGTGGACCCACACGCCCTCACCGCGGGAGAGCACGACGGGGAGCGGAGCGTAGTTGTGCGCGCCGTGGAGCTCCTCGGCCTGGACGGCGTCGTAGGTGTCGCTCCGCGAGATCATCGCGGCGAGCCTACGGAATTCGGCGGCGGCCGCGGGCGCGGTATGCCGCGACGGCGTTGCGGTTGGCGCAGGTCGTGCTGCAGAAACGTCGCGACCGGTTGCGCGAGAGGTCGAGGACGAGGCCCTCGCAGCGCTCGTCGGCGCACACCGACAGGCGCGAGAGCTCGTCGACACGGATCAGGTCGACCATCGCCATCGCGCTCTCGACGACGATCCGGCGATCGAGCGGCGCGTCGGCCGGTACGGCGTGGATGTGCCAGTCGAGCCCGTCGTGGCGCATGAGCTGCGGGAGCGCGCCGGCGTCGGCGAGCATCGCATTGACGAGCTCGGCCGCCCGGTCGCGGTCCGTCGTCAGCAGCTCGCGCAGGACGGGCCGCAGCGCGCGCAGCGCGGCGACCTCCGCCTCGTCGCCGTCGTGCCTGCCCGTGTAGCCGTGCTTGGCGTACCAGGCGTCGAGGTCCGCGACGGTCGTGAGCGTGTCGGGCTCCTCCCCGGTGTTGACCAGGTCGACCGCAGCCCGCAGCGACGCGACCGTGTCATGGGCGAACAACACGTTGACATCTTACAGCGATCCTCCTACTGTCATTGGTCATGGCGACGATGGCGAATGACATTCGAGGCGGAGCGGCCGTGCGGGCAGGGCTGCTCCTCGCGCTCGTCTCGGCCGCGTCGTTCGGGCTGTCGGGCGCCCTGGCCCGCGGCCTGATCGATACCGGCTGGAGCCCCGGCGCGGTCGTGCTCGCCCGCATCGCCGTCGCCGCGCTCGTCGTCGCCCCGCTCGCCGCGCGGGCGCTGCGCGGACGCTGGGGGCTCCTGCGGAGCAACGCGCGCACCGTCCTGCTCTACGGCGCGGTGCCGGTGGCCGGAACGCAGTTCGCGTACTTCTCGGCCGTCGCGGCGATGGACGTCGGCCCGGCCTTGCTGATCGAGTACACCGCCCCCGCCGCCATCGTCGTGTGGCTGTGGCTGCGCCACGGCGAGCGTCCGCGCCCCCTGACGCTGGCCGGCGCGGGAATCGCCGCCCTGGGGCTCGTGCTCGTCCTGGATCTGCTGTCGGGCGCCGACCTGGCCCTGGACGGCGTGCTGTGGGCGCTCGCGGCGATGCTCGGCGCCGCGACGTACTTCGTGATGTCCGCCGACACACGCAGCGGCGTGCCGCCGCTCGCCCTCGCAGGCGGCGGTCTCGCGGTGGGCACCGTCAGCCTGGGAGTGCTCGGCATCGTCGGGGTCCTGCGGATGGACGCGACGACCGCCGCGCCGACCTACGCCGGAGAAGCCGTCCCTTGGTGGCTGCCGTTCGTCGCGCTCGGCGTGGTCACCGCGGCCATCGCCTACACGACCGGGATCGCGGCGAGCCGGCGGCTCGGCTCGCGGCTGGCCTCGTTCGTGGCGCTGCTCGAGGTCGTCGCGGCGGTCATCTTCGCGTGGCTGCTGCTCGACCAGCTCCCGGGCGCGTTGCAGCTCGTCGGCGGCGCGTTCATCGTCGCCGGCGTGATCGTCGTCAAGCTCGGCGAGCGCCCGCCGCGCGCGGACGGCACCGCCGCGCGCCCCGCTCACGCGCCCGGGCGGCCCGTCCCGGTCGGCCAGACGGACTAGAAGGGTGAGCGGCAACACGCGAGCGCTGTGATGAGCGCCTGGGTGCGTGTGCTGCTCACCCAGTGCGTGTCTTCGCCGGGGTCACGCGTCGGCGGGCAGGCTGTGGAACGTGTCAAATGCGACGGCCGCCGCTCCTTCCGCGTCGCCGGCGGCGCAGCGCCGGATGAGCTCATCGTGCCGCGCCAGTGACACCCGTCCTTCCTTTGAGGAGAAGCGCAGCCGCTCGGCTCGGCGCACGACGGGCGTGAACTGGTCGAGCACCGCAGTCAGCGCACGATTCGCGGCCACGGCCACAGGCACGCCGTGCAGCTCGTCGTCCGCGCGCAGAGCGGCCTCGGCGTCACCCCGCTCGATCGCAGAGCGGAAGCGGCCGTTGGCGGCACGCATCTCCGCCAGGTCGGCCGCGGTGAGGCTCCCGACCGCCTCGCGCACAGCCAGCTCGTGCATCGCGGCAACGACGTCGCGTGCATCGCGGATGGCGCGCATGTCGAGCGAGCTCACGGTCGTCGATCGGCCGGGACTCGCCACGACGAGCCCCGCTGCAGCGAGCCGCAGCAGCGCCTCGCGGACTGGCGTGCGGCTGACGCCGAGCCAGGTGGCGAGGTCGCCGTCGCGCAACTGCTCCCCGGGAGCGAAGGCGCCGTCGACGATGGCGTCGCGCAGGCGCCCATAGACATCGTCGCGGAGCAGGCGACGGCCGATCGCGGGCTCGTTCTCAGGAATCGGCACGTGAAGACCTTGACGCAAGTGCGTGCGGTGTGCAATATATTGCATGTCGGCAATCATTACCTCACGAGGAGCGGCCAAATGCCCGCGCAAGTCCCCACGATCGTCCTGGTGCACGGCGCCTTCGCCGAATCGGCGAGCTGGAATGGCGTGATCGCCGACCTTCACCGCCGCGGCTATCAGGCCATCGCCGTCGCCAACCCGCTGCGCGGCCTCCAGGAGGACGCCGCCTACCTGCGCAGCGTCCTCGACGGCCTTCCTGGTCCGGTCGTGATCGCCGGCCACTCCTACGGCGGCTCGGTCATGAGCGAGGCCGCGGAAGGCGCCTCGAACGTCACGGCGCTCGTGTACGTCGCCAGCTTCAACCTGGACGTCGGCGAGAGCACCGCGGAGCTGGCCGCCAAGTTCCCGGGCGGCGAGCTCGGCCCCGCGCTCGACTCGGTCCCGTACCCCCGCTCTGGCGGTGAGACCGGCAACGACCTGTACATCCAGCAGGACCGGTTCCACGACGTGTTCGCCGCCGACGTCGCGCCGGAGGTCGCCGAACTGATGGCGGCCACGCAGCGACCCATCGCCGCTGCCGCGCTCGAGGACGCCGCCACCAAGGCGGCCTGGAAGACGATCCCCTCCTGGACCCTGGTGACCACCCAGGACCTCGCCATCCCGGCCGCGTCCATGCGCTTCATGGCCGACCGGGCCGGCTCGACCACGGTCGAGATCGACGCCTCGCACGCCGTCACCGTGTCCCAGCCCGGCGCGGTCGCCGACCTCATCGACACCGCCGCCCGCGCAACCGCGGGCAGCGACGTGATCCACGCCGCCGCCTGACGGACTGACGCGCCCGCGACACACGACGCCCCCGACGGCACACCGGCGAGGGCGTTCGTCGCAGGCCGGGCCTGATGGCGCGAGCGGCACCGAAGCCGAGCGCTCACACCCGCCCGCGCGGGTCCTTCAACCCATCAGGTGTGAAGCCTCATGACAGCGCCTCGCAGATGTCGACGGATCTGCCGCTCGTCGAGAGGATCGTGAACACACCCGCCGGGTCGACGGTGAACACCACGCGTCCGACGTAGAGCGTCGTCGACGGACCGGGGGGCACGTCCGTGGGGAACATGATCAGCACGGTGTGCCCCGTCAGTGTCACCGTCGCCGATCCGTCGTCGTCGAACACGGTGTTCGTGACAGATCCGTTCGAGGGCAGCGACAGGGTCGCGCCGCTTTGAAGGTTCGTGAACGTCAGCTCCGAGCCGCGGCCCGCCTGGAGGGTCCGCACGATCCGTCCGTTTGCATCCTCGAACTCGCGAACGTCTTTCGGCGCGCCCGGGCCCTCGACCGCCAACGCGAAGGCACAGGCGTCGCCCGCGACGAACTCAGCGTCGATCGGCGCTGCCACGGCGACGTTCGCGGACACTGCGAGAGCGGCAGTCGATGCCGCGGCGGCTGCCATCGGCATCCGCTTGCTCAACGACTTCCACATGGCCCATCCCCCTCTCGGTTGACGCCCTGCACCCGATGCGCCTCCCCGTGATGGCCGCCGGCCTGTCGGTGCAGTCCTACAGGCCCCGAGGGGCGGACGCCAAAAAGCACCCGCGAGGTCTGTCCATTCGATGACCGGGCTAGGCGAGCGGGACCGGCGCAGCGGCGGGCGCCGACGGCAGCGCGAACGGCGGCCGCGGCAGAGTCAGCCGCGTGCGCCGGGCGTTGGCGAACCCGCGCAGCGCGTCGTACGCCGGGTGGCGCGAGCCGCCCATCGTGATCAGCCCCGTGCGCCAGGACGACGACTTGGCGGGGTCGACGAGCTGGTAGTAGAGGAGCTGGCGCACCTTCGGCGTCTTCAGCGCGAGCTCGAACGCCTGCCGCGTCCAGGCGGCGCGCGTGCGCGCCGGCTTCTGGAGCGGACCGGAGGAGTAGTAGGCGAACTCGGTCAGGTACAGCGCCCCGCCGGCCACGCGCAGCCGGCCGCGCAGCTTGCGCAGCTGCTTCGAGAGCCTGCCGATCGTCGCGAGCGTCACGTTGTCGGCGCCCGGGCGCGCCGCGCCCGGGCGGCGATCGAACGCATACGGGTGGTGGGCGTAGCCGTCAGCGCGCAGCGCGCCGCCCTTGCAGCGTGTGATGACGGGGTCGGCGCAGGCGATCTGACGCACCCACGCGAGCGGCGCCGTCGACTCCTTGCGCCGGTTCACGTACGGGTTGGTCTCGCCGATCCAGACCGGCATGCCAGGCGCGACCCGCTTGATCGCCGCGTGCGCGGCCCGGTACAGCTCCCGGTAGACCCGCGCGGAGGTCTTCACGCACACGCGCACCCGGCGGCGCACCGGCTTGCGCTTGCCCCCGGCCTTGACCTTCTTGGACACCTTCCCGCACAAGCGCTCGGGCTTCAGCAGCCCGTGCCAGTTCGGCTCGTTCCAGATCGACAGCGAACGCACGCGCCCGTTGAAGTGCGAAGCCGCGGCAGCGGCGAACTCCGCAAAGCGCTTGGGGTCGGGATGGTCGTCGGAGATCTTGCGGTCGCGCGTCGCCCAGGCCGGCGCGTCGCCCGTCAGCGTCAGCTGCACGCGGATGCCGTAGGCGGCCGCCTCGTCGACCAGGCGGTCGAAGCGGGAGAAGTCGAAGCTCACGGAGGCCGGCGCGGTCTTCGCGGCCGGGTCGCTCACGACCGACGCCCACGAGACGTTCGCGCGCAGCGACGACGCGCGCAGCGACCGGGCGTGTCCGAACGCGGCGCCGCGGACCTGCGCATCCTCGTCGAGGAAGTGCGAGTCGTCCTGGAGACCGATCTCCATCCCACGCGCGGCGTTGGCGGGAGCCGCCGCCACCGCGGCGAGAGCAAGGGCCGCGAGTGCGGCGGCTGCGATCCGGGAGGCCATTCCCTCCTTGCATCGGCATCTCGCCGCGAAGCCTGACGGTCCAGGTCCGTTCTCCGACGCGCTCGTTTGGGACGTTCGGCCCCGGGGCACGCGAAGCTCGTCGGGATCCTCGAGAGGGAGGGGCTGAGCATGAAGAAGGTGCTCTTGGTTCTGCTCGCGATGCTCGTGGGCGCGGTCACGGCACCTGCCGCGGAGGCCGCCGTCACGCCGTTACGGCCGGCGCCGACGCCGCCGGACACGGACAGCGTCCTGATCCTGCACGGCGCGTACAACTACCCCGGCTACTGGTGGGACCACACCAATCTGACGGTGGCGGTGCAGGCGCATCCGAAGGTCGACGAGGCATCGCTGGACGCGGTGCATCAGGCGATCGCCGACTGGGACTACGCACTACGGCAGGAGTTCGGCGGGCTGATCACGCTCACCGACGTGACCGGCCAGACCACGGCAAAGCACAAGGCCGACATCGTGCTGCACTACAACCCCACGGCGGGCGGGACGCAGTTCGGCGGGTACGCGGTCTGCGGGGCGAACTCGTGTCCGAACGTCATCGTGCGCTCGGATCTGCCGCAGCCCGACGGGCACACGTACACACCGCAGTACCTCTACTGGGTGACGATGCACGAGCTCGGCCACGCGCTCGGCCTCGGGCACGCCCTGCCGCTGACCGAATCGACCGATCTCATGGGCTACGGCTGGCACTGGAGCAACGGGATCGTGCCGACGCTGTCGGAGTGCGACCTCGAGGGCATCGCGACCGTGTTCGCGTGGGCGCTCGAAGGCGTCGACCCGTATCCGCCGACGCAACCGTCGGTGAGCTGCGACTGAGGACCTGCCGGGAGGGCAGCCGCTCGGCTGCCCTCCGGGGCGACCTTACGAGTGGGTCGCGGCGAGGACGCTCACGGGCAGGCGCGCGGACAGGCGAGTGCCCTGGCCGGGCGGGCTGCTGACGTCCATCCGGCCGCCGAGGGCGGTGACGCGGTCGGCCAGGCCGCGCAGGCCGGACCCTTTGGCGGCATCGGCGCCGCCGGCGCCGTCGTCGGCGATCGTCACCTCCAGCGTGCCGTCGGTGGCCGCGACGTCCACGCTGACCCTGTCCGCTCGGGCATACTTCGCGACGTTCGTCAGCGCTTCTGAGACGAGGAAATAGGCGGCGGCTTCGATCGTCGGGTGGGGTCGCTCCGGCACCGCGACGTGTAGGTCCACCGGCAGCGGGGCTCGCTGCGCGAGAGCGGTCAGCGCCGCCTCGAGTCCATGTTCCGTGAGGACGGACGGGTGAATGCCGCGGGCCAGGTCGCGCAGCTCGCTGAGGCCGCAGGCGAGCTGTTCACGCGCTCTGGCCAGCATCACCCTGGCGGCCTCGGGATCACGGTCGAGCTTTCGCTCCAGCATGCTCAGCTCGAGCGCGGTCACCACGAGCCGCTGTTGAGCGCCGTCGTGGAGGTCGCGTTCGATCTGACGCCGCGCCTCGTCCGAGGCTTCGACGAGCCGGGCGCGCGACGCCGCCAGCTCGTTCCGGGTCTGAGCGTTCTGCACCGCATATGCCACCAGTTCGGCGAACGCGGCCAGCCGATCCTCCGCGCCGGCAGGCGGCGGGCCCTCCCCCGGCCAGGCTGCCGTCACGGCGCCCCAGACGCGGCCGCCGATGACGATCGGGCCCCCGACGCCCGAGCGGACCCCGAGCTCGCGCATGAGCGCCGCCACGACCCCGCCGACCTCGTCGAAGTCCTCGATCCTGACCGGTCGCGCGGTCTGCAGCATCTGCCCCAACAGCCCGCGGCCTTCCTCGATGGCGGCGCCATGCCCGACGGGCAGCGCCGGCGCATCGCCGTCGGACCAACTCGCCACGACCTCAGCCCACCGGGGGTTCACGACGCGCAACAGGGTCCCCCGCTGCGCCCCGAGCAGCAGCCCCGCCTCGCGCGCGACCGCGGTGAACACCTCGTCAGGTGGCGGCTCACTGGCCACCAAGGTCGCCACACGGCGCAGGACCGCGTGCTCGCGCGCGAGCTGCTCCGATGACGCGCCGGCGGACGTGACCGTCACAACGCGACTCTAACCGCGCGGCTGCGCAGCGCAAGCGGGCTGAACCAGCAGTGCCGCGCGTGCGCCGGCGAGTCCCGCTGGACGTCCGGGAGCGGGCGGCGTAGCGTTGTCGCACGAGCGAGATGGGTCCGTCGTCGAGTTATGTGCTGGGCAGTGACGACCCGGAGATCGCCCGCCTCGATGGTCAGGCCGAGGCGCTCAGGTCCGGTACGGGGCTGCTCCTGGGTGCTGCCGGGATCCGCGAGGGCATGCGGGTGCTCGAGCTCGGGACGGGCGTGGGCCACGTCGCCTTCCAGCTTGCGGCGCTCGTCGGACCGAGCGGCTCGGTGCTGGCGATCGACCAGGCGGCGCCGCTGCTCGCGGTTGCCGAGTCGCGTCGTCGTGCCGGTGGTGTCGAGAACGTGGCCTTCGCCGAGGCAGACGCGCGTGAGTTCCGCGACGCTGAGCCGTTCGACGCCGTGGTCGCGCGGCTGCTGCTCTTCCACCTGCCCGACGCGGGCGACGTGGTTCGCCACCATGCCGCGGGACTTCGGCCCGGAGGGGTGTGGGTCGCGCTGGACTTCGACGTCGGCGGGGCGCGCGCCGAGCCGGAGGTCGCGCTCGTCTCGACGCTGCTCGGATGGGTCGAGGCGGCGTTCCGCGGCGCGGGCGCCGATCCACGCATCGGCGCGCGGCTCGCGTCGCTGCTGCGGCACGCGGGCCTGTCGGACGTGAGCACCTTCGGGATCCAGCCATACCTGTCGCCGGACACGCCTCCGGGCGCGAGCCTGCTGGCCGAAGTCGTCCGCGCGCTCGCGAAGCCGATCACCGCGGCGGGCCTCGTGACGGAGGCCGAGCTCGAGGTGGACACGCTGGAGGAGCGAATCGACGGCGCGCTACGGGACGCCGACGCGGTGCTCGTGGCGCCGACGCTGGTCGGCGCCTGGGGACGGGCGAGTGCCTAGCTCCTGAATCACCCGATCAGCTCGGGAGGCCCAGGCCGGCCCTTGCGAACTCCTGGGCCATCCTCGCCCCGACGAGTTGCAGAGCCGAGGCCGGGCGGATCATCACTTTGAGCTCGGTGATCAGGCCGTCTTCGTCGAAGGTGAGCTTGTCGATCCCCTCGATCTGCTTCCCGTCGATCTCGGTCGAGAACTCCAAGATCGCGACGCGATCGTCCGCGTCCTCGAGTTGATGCACGTAGCGGAAGCTGCCGCTGCTCCCGAGCACCTGGTCGGCCGCGCGAAGGATCTTCAAGACCTGATCGCGGCCCTCGTACGGCTTGAACAGCACCGGGCTGCGGAAGGCTGCGTGCTCGTGAAACAGCTCGCGAGCCTGCTCGACGTTGCGTTGTTCGACGGCGGCGCGGAAGCGATCAGCGAGCATTGCCCGCAGCCTAACCGCGCGTGTCGATCGGGCTGCTCCCTCCAGGCGAGAGCGGAAGCCGCGATCAGCCGCTGCCCGAGGACGATCCGCCGAGGTTGCCGCCGCCGTGGGGTGTCGGCCGGGCTAACGTTCCGCGGCGATGCGCTGGCTCAACGAACCGCCCGCCTGGTCGCAGGACGGGGACACGCTGCGGCTGACGACCGCTCCCGACACCGACTTCTGGCGCACGACGCACTACGGGTTCGTGCGCGACACGGGGCACTTCGCCCACGAGCGCGTCAGCGGGGACTTCGCCGCGCGTGTGCGGATCGAGGGCGCCTACCGGGAGCAGTACGACCAAGCCGGGCTGATGCTTCGGCTGGACGCCGAGACGTGGATGAAGTGCGGGATCGAGTTCGTCGACGGCGCGCAGTGGGCGAGCGCCGTCATCACACGTGGGCTCTCGGACTGGTCGGTGGTCGCGCTGGACCCCGCGCCGGCCAGCCTGTGGATCGAGGTCAAGCGCACGGCCGAGGCCGTGCAGGTCTCCTTCGGCGAGCGCGAGCCCGACCGGCTGCTGCGCCTCGGCGCCCTCACCGACGCCGAGGAGCTGGACGTCGGCGTGATGGCGGCCTCCCCCGACGGCAGCGGGTTCGAGGTCGCACTGCACGACTTCGCGGTGGAGCCGTGCGCGACGACTCGCTAGAGCGCGACGTCCTCGTCGAGGAGCGCGGGCTGCAGGCGGCCATGCTCGCGAGCGACGTGGACGAGCTCGACCGGCTGCTCCACCCCGACCTCCTGGCCGTCGGACCTGACGGGACCCTGGTGGACAAGGCGACCGACCTCGAATCGCACCGGACCGGCGTGTTCGAGATCTTCGACCTGCACGAGGAGGAGATCGATGTGAGGGTGGCCGGCGACGTGGCCGTCACCTTCGTCGTGCTCCGGATCCGCGGGGCGATCGAGGGATCCGAGGTGTCGGGTCGAATGCGTTACACGCGCACGTGGACGCGCGACGGCGGCGCCTGGCGCGTCATCGCCGCGCACATCAGCCCTGCGGCAGGCTGATCGCGCGGCGTCAGAGCGCGGAGAGCTGCTCGCGCGACAGGCCGTCGAGGCCGAGCGTGCTGACGGTGCGCTTCGCCTCGCCGCGGAAGTCGCGCGCGAGCACGACCGAGGCGGTCGTGATCAGGGCGTCCATCACGGGGGTCGGCACGCCGAGGCGCGCGGCCAGGTCGCTCAGGAAGACCAGCCCGTAGCCGACGTCCTCGGTCAGATAGCGGTGGTCGAGCTGGCTCTGGGCGCGGATGCCGAGGAAGCCCGGCGCCTTGCTGTAGCCCGTCGAGTAGTTCTCCTCGAGCATGTAGCCCTGCCTGGAGCCGAGGGCGGGCTCGGACAGGATCGAGATCCCGAGCGCGGCGGCGATCGCCTGGCGCTCCAGGTCGACGGCCTCGATCAGCCGGCCGACGCTCTCGGTCACGCCCTCCTCGTAGAAGAGGAAGTCGCCGCCGGTCCGCTCGAGCAGACCCGTGTTGAGCAGCGTGACGGCCGGGTGGATCACCGGATTGCCGTTCTGGAGGGTGGTCTGGAAGACGCTCTCGGCCTTCTCGACCGCCGGCCACACCTCCTTGACGAGGTCGTACAGCCGGTCGGTTCCCGCGCGCGGGAGGCCGGCGAGGAACACGCCGGTGCTGAGCTTGAGGAAGACGTTGATCACGCCCGGCTCGGTGACCCGGACCGCGTACGGCAGCGTGTGCGACTCGCCGACGACGCATCGGTCGTCGTCGAGCTCGAGCCCGGCCGCGTGCTTGAACGCGATCGCGCCGCCGCACGACCCGGGGCAGACCAGCACCGCCACGCCGTCGGTCAGGTGGGGCCCTGCCGTGGTGGCCAGCGGCTCGGTCGCGTAGGCGGGGCCCACGACGACCAGGAGCTCGGCGCCGTCCATGGCCTCGGCGGGGTCGTGCCCGGAGTAGCGGATCGCGGCGAAGCCCTGCAGGTCACCGCTCGCGCTGATGCCGCCGGCCGCGTCCACCGCCACCACGTTGGTGCCGAACTCCGGCGTGGCGTACAGGGACACCTCGTGACCGTGCTGGGCGAAGTCGAAGGCCGACGCGAGCCCTCCGTTCCCCGCCCCGAACACCGCGACGCGCATCGACGGCGGCTAGCGGCCCGTCGGGCGGTGCGCGGCTCCGCGCGTGTGCGCCTGGCGGCCACGGCCCGACGCGCCACCCGTCGCGGCGTGGCCCTGGCCCGCGGCGCGATGGATCACGCGCTTCAACGCCTCGTCGGTGGGCCCGGGCTCGTCGCGCGGCTTCAGCGCCTTCGGGTGCACGATCCGGAACACCGGACCGTCGGCCTCCTCCACGGCGACCTCGACCTTGACGAGGCTCGCGACGTGGGCCACCACCCCGTCGACGTCGCCGTCGTCGGTGGCGACGCTCACGAGCTGTCCTTCCCGGAAGGTCTTGAGCATGCGGCCGAGCCTACTCGCACCGGTAGGTCAGGTGCATGGCCGGCGGGGTCAGTCGTAGTAGCGCCGCGCGCTCGAGCCGAGCCGAGTCACGTCGGTGCCGTAGATGTGGATCGAGATCGCGGTCTCGTCGCCGGTGTTGTGGACGCGGTGGATGTCCCCGGGAGGCGCGAAGCCGCTCACGTCGCCGACGTGGTTGTCGCTGCGCCCGATCACGTTGCCGCTGGCGTCGAACAGCTCCTCGTGCTCGATCCCCTGGATGACGCCGAACACGCACCACGTCGTGTGGTCGTGGATGCGCGTGATCTGGCCGGGCCGCCAGACCAGGGCGACGATCGAGAACGACCCATCGGGCTCGGCGTACAGCGTGTGGCCCTGGTAGTCGTCCGGCGAGCCGGCACGCTGCTCGTCGGTCAGGACGTCCGGTCCCGGCATGTGGTGGCGCAGCTGCTCGGCGACGAGGTCGGCGGTCTCGGACCAGTCGGCGTGGACATCGACGGCGCTGCGGACTCCGCTGACGAGCGTGGCCAGCTCGCCGGCGGGTGGGCTCTGGATAGCGGTCATGGCTCAGGAGACTGATGGCCGGAGGCCATTACGTCCAATGGAAACTTTCGGACTGATCCATAGATAGAGTTGATGCATGCTCGACGTCACCCGACTGCGCGTGATCGACGCCGTCGCGCGCCACGGATCGGTCACGGCCGCAGCGAAGGAGCTCAACTACTCCCAGCCGTCCGTTTCCCACCATCTCGGGCGGCTGGAGGCCGAGACCGGCGCGCAGCTGCTGCAGCGGGCCGGGCGCGGCATCCGGCTCACCCCCGCCGGGGCGCTGCTCGCGGATCGCGCGGCGGAGATCCTCGGCCGCATCGACGCCGCCGACGCGGAGCTCTCCGCCCATGTGGGCCTGAGCGCGGGGCGGGTGCGCCTGGCCGCCTTCGCCTCCGCCATCGGCTCGCTCGTTCCGCACGCCGTCTCCGCGCTTGCGGACCGGCATCCGGGCCTGCAGATCAGCCTGACCGACACCCATCCGCCGGAGGCGATCGAGCTGCTGCGGGCCGGCAAGGTCGAGGTCGCGATCATCTTCCGCTACGACGAGACCGAGCCCGAGCCGCCCGGGGTCCGCCTGCACCACCTGCTCGACGATCCGGTCTACGTGCTTTCGACCCGGCGCGAGCGCGGGCTGCGCACCCTGCGCGACGCGACCTGGATCGCCGGCTGCGAGCGCTGCAGCAGCCACCTGCTGTCGCTGTGCGCCGACGCCGGGTTCGAACCCCGCATCGGCTCCCGCTCCGACGACATGGTCGTCATGCAGGCGCTGGTGGCGGCCGGGCTCGGCGTCGCGACCCAGACCGGCCTGGCGCTGCGCGCCCACGGCATCGACGGCGTGGTCGCGACCAAGCTGCCCGGCTCGCACCGCCACATCTACGCCGCGACCTACGGCGACCCGCCCGACCCGCCGGGGACCGCCGCCGTGCTCGCTGCGCTCGCCGAGGCAGCCGCGGCGGCGACGGAGAACGACGCTACGGTTTGAAGCCGTGGTGATGAGGACGCGGGTCGCGAGTACGCGGCTGATCGGCCGCGCCGCCGAGCTCGCCGAGCTCGAGACCGCCGTCGCCGAGGCGGCCGACGGCCGGGCCTCGCTGGCGTTCGTGGCGGGTGAGTCCGGCATCGGCAAGACGCGCCTGCTGGCGGAGCTGACGCGCCGGGCGCGCGAGGGCGGTGCGCTCGTGCTGACCGGAGACTGCGCCGACTTCGGCGACGAGGGCGATCTGCCGTACCTGCCGCTGGTCGCCGCGCTGCGCCCGCTCGCCAGGCTCGAGGAGCCGGGCCTCTCCGGACCCGCGCGGGAGGCCGTGGCGCCGTTGCTGCCCGGCTCCGATACGCAGGGCGGCGCGGCCGCCGAGCCCGGCGGTCAGGCGCGTCTGTTCGAGGGGCTGCTGTCGCTGCTGGAGGCGCTGGGGCAGGAGCGCCCCGTCGTGCTGGTCATCGAGGATCTGCACTGGGCCGACCGCTCGACGTGGGCGGCCCTCACCTTCCTGGCCCGCAACCTCACCGGGGAGCGGGTGCTCCTGGTCGGCTCCTATCGCTCCGACGAGCTGCGCCGCCGCGACCCGCTGCGCGCCCAGCTCGCGGAGCTCGAGCTCCATCCCCGCGCCCGCCGCATCGTGCTCGACCCGTTCAGCCGCGCGGAGCTCGCCGAGCAGCTCGCCGACATCCTCGACGGCCCGCCCGCCGGCGACCTGCTCCAGCGGCTGTGGGAGCGAGCCGGCGGCAATCCGCTCTACGGCGAGGAGCTGCTCGCGGCCGGCCTCGACGGTCGCGGCGACGCGCCGGACACCCTGCGCGACGCGCTGATGCTGCGCATCGAGCGGCTGCCCGAGCCCGCGCGCGAGCTGCTCGAGCTCGTCGCGGTCGGGCGGCGGGTCGATCACCGGCTGCTCGAGGAGACGAGCGGGCTCGACCCCGCCCCGCTGCGCGGCGCGCTGCGGGAGGCGGTCGATGCCCACGTCCTCACCGTGCAGGACGGCCGCGACTACCGCTTCCGCCACGCGCTGCTGCGCGAGGTGGTCGAGAGCGAGCTGCTCCCGGGCGAGCGGTCCGAGCTCAACCTGAGGGTCGCGCGCGCTCTCGAGCAGCGCTTGGAGGACGGCGCGGACGCGCAGGCGATCGCCGCCGTCGCCCACCACTACGCCGCCACCGACGACGTCGCGGCGGCGTTCACGACCGCCGTGCGCGCCGCGGCGGCCGCCGAGGAGGTGCATGCCCACGACGAGGTCGCGGCGCTGCTCGACCGCGCGCTCGCGTTGTGGGACCGCGTGCCGGATGCCGCCGCGCTGGCCGGCGCGGACCGCATCACGCTGCTCGCGCGCGCCGGGGACGCCGCGAGCGCGCTCGGCGACCCGGCTCGCCATCTCGCCCGGCTCGAGGCCGCGTTCGCGCAGCTCGACCCGCGTGCGGAGCCGTCGCGCGCGGCTGGGATCCTCGAGGCCACGGCCCGCGCGCAGCGCCACCTCAACCGCGCCGCGGAGAGCGCGGCCACGCTCGAGCGGGCACTCGAGCTCGCCGCCGACGACGTCACGCGCGCCGGCGTGCTCGCCGCCCTGGCCCGCGCGCAGCTGATCCTCGACCGCAACGCCGACGCCGCCCGCACCGCCCGCGCGGCGATGGAGCTCGCCACCTCCGCGGGCCTCCCCCTGGTCGAGGGGCGCGCGCGCAACACGCTCGGGAGCGCGGTGGCCACGACCGGCGCCGTCGACGAGGCCGACGCCGAGCTGCGCGCCGCGATCGCCATCGCGCGCGAGCGCGGCGCCACGGCGGATCTCGCCGAGGGCTATCTGAACTACGCGAACATGCTGCACGCGATCGGCCGGACGGAGGCAGCCTGCGCGGTCGTGGCCGAGGGCAAGGACGTGGCCGGGCGGCGGCGGCCGATCGCCATGCTCTGGCTGGACCTCAACCTCGCGGAGTTCGCATTCGAGGCCGGCGACTGGGCGGCCTCGGAGGCCTGCCTCCCCAGCGCGCTGCCGTGGACCGGCGGCCAGTCGCGCGTCGGCATCGGCCTGCGGCGGGCCGCCCTCGCGGCCGGCCGCGGGGACCTTGCCGCCGCGTCCGCGCTGGTGGAGGAGCTCGAGCCGCTCGCCGCGAACTCGAGCGAGCCACAGATCCTGCGGCTGTTCGGAGCGCTGCTCGCCGAGCTGCGGCGTCGCGAGGGCGACCTCGAGCGGGCGCGCGCCGCCGTCGAGACGGGGCTCGCGCGGATCGACGGCCTCACGGACGACCCCCTCGCCGGTGCGTCGCTCGCGGCAGGCGGGGTGCCCGTCGAGGCCGACGCGGCGCAGCGCGCCCGCGACCTGGGCGACGACGAGGCGGCGGACGCGGCGCTGCGCCGGGCGGAGGCCCTGCTCGAGCGCGTCGAGGCCGCCGCCCCCGAGAACCGGCCGGTCGAGCAGGCGGCGCTGGCGGGCGCGCGCGCCGAGGCGGGCCGCGCCGCGGGCGCCCCGGACGCGGCGGAGTACGAGCGGGCCGCCGCGGCCTGGGACGCTGCCGGCCGCCCCGAGCCGGCCGCGATCATGCGCTTCCGTGCCGCCGAGGCGCACGCCGGAGCCGGTGACGCCACGGCGGCCCTGGAGGCCGCCCGCGCGGCGCACGCGACGGCGGTGCGGCTCGGCGCCGGGTGGCTGCGCGGCGAGCTCGAGCGGCTCGCCGCCCGGGCGAGGCTCCCGCTCGCCCCGCACGACACGGCGGCCGGCGAGGAGCCGCCCGAGGACGGGTTCGGGCTCACCTCGCGCGAGCGCCAGGTGCTGGCCCTGCTGACCGAGGGCGCCACCAACCGCGAGATCGGCGCGACCCTGTTCATGGCCGAGAAGACGGCCAGCGTCCACGTCTCCCGCATCCTCGCCAAGCTCAACGCGCGCTCCCGGACCGAGGCGGCGTCGATCGCGCACCGGCAGGGGCTCGTTCCGCATACCGTGGGCCGCGATGCCTGAGAACCACTTCGGACCTGACGTCGCGGAGCGCTACGACCGGGACTCCGCCGGGATGTTCGCGCCGGAGACCCTCGAACCGGCGGTCGACCGGCTGGAGGCGCTCGCCGCGGGGCGCCCGGCGCTCGAGCTCGCGATCGGGACCGGGCGGGTCGGCCTCGCGCTCGCGGCGCGGGGCGTGCCGGTGACCGGGATCGAGCTCTCGGATGCGATGGTCGAGCAGCTGCGCGCGAAGCCGGGCGGCGACGCGATCCCCGTGACGATCGGCGACATGGCGACGACCAGGGTCGAAGGTGAGTTCGGGCTCGTCTACCTCGTGTTCAACACGCTCGTCAACCTGACCTCGCAGGACGCGCAGGTGGCCTGCTTCGAGAACGCCGCGGCGCACCTCGAGCCGGGCGGCTGCTTCGTCGTGGAGGTCGGCATCCCGCAGCTGCGCCGCCTCCCGCCGGGAGAGCGCGGCAACGTCATCGGCATCGAGGACGGCTACTGGGGCATCGACGAGTTCGACGTCGTCGAGCAGAGGCTCGTCTCGCACCACTTCATCGCCACGGACGAGGGCATCCGCCGCAAGTCGCTCCCGTTCCGCTACGTCTGGCCGTCCGAGCTGGACCTGATGGCCCGGCTCGCCGGGCTGCGGTTGCGGGAGCGCTCGGCCGACTGGCACGGCGCGCCGCTCGCCGAGGACAGCCGCAGCCACGTGTCGGTCTGGGAGAAGCCGGCCGGCGCCTGAACCTCCCGGTCACGTTCGGGGGTCGTCGCTCGTCAAGAGCAATGACACCCACGAACGACCGAGGAGGTTCCCATGCAGGACACAGCGACCATCCAGCCCCGGATGCCCCACGTGGCGACGCTCGTGCCCGAGGCGGCGAAGGCGATCTACGCGCTCTCCAAGTCGGCATCGCGCCAGGGGCTGCCGGAGACGACCAAGTTCATCGTGCACCTGCGCGCGAGCCAGATCAACGGCTGCAGCTTCTGCGCCGAGATGCACTCGCGCGAGCTCGAGGAGGCCGGCGAGTCCAGCGAGCGCATCTGGACCGTCGCGGCCTGGCGCGAGGCGCCGTACTTCACGGACGCCGAGCGCGCCGCGCTCGAGCTCACGGAGGCGCTCACCCGGATCAGCGACCGCCCGGACCCCGTGTCCGACGAGGTCTGGGAGCAGGCCGCCGAGCACTACGACGAGCAGGCGCTCGCCGCGCTGCTGATCGAGATCGCGGCGATCAACGTCTGGAACCGGTTCAACGTGGCCGTCCGGACGCCGGCCGGGTCCTGGGGCTAGGACGCCCGATGCTCGACGCCGAACTCCGAGAGATCGAGGTTCGCGAGCCGTCGCGGGTCGGCGAGGATGTCCATCGCGACGATCCTCCCGTCCGCGACGGTCAGGGCCACGATCGCCGTGGCCACGCCGTCCTGCACGACCACGCCGCCCGGCTCGCCGTTCACGAGGGCGGGACGGGAGAACTCGGCCAGCGGCGAGTGGGCGAACGCCTGCCGCGAGACGGCCTCCGCGCCGTGGACGATGCGCGGAGCGACCCCATCGCCTTCGTCCACGCGTAGCACCACGTCGGGGTCCAGCAGTGCGAGCAGGTCCTCGAAGCGTCCGTCGCGCGAGGCGGCGAGGAAGGCATCGCTGACCTCGCGCCGGCGGCGCAGGTCCGGGTCGTGCGCGGGAGCGGAGCCGCGGACCCGGCGGCGCGCGCGGCTCGCGAGCTGCCGCGAGGCCTCCGGCGAGCGGCCCACGATCTCGGCGATCTCGGCGAACGAGATCGAGAACATGTCGTGCAGGACGAACGCGAGCCGCTCGGCCGGGGTCAGCGTCTCGAGCACCACGAGGACCGCCAGGCCGACCGAGTCGGCGAGCAGCGCCTCGTGCTCGGGGTCGAGCTCGCCGTAGCGCTCGACCAGCGGGTCCGGCAGCCGTCCCTCCTCGATCGAATCGAGGCTCCTGGTCCGCCGGGCGCGCAGCATGTCGAGCGACACCCGGGCCACGGCGGTCGTGAGCCACCCGCCCAGGTTCATGATCCGGTCGTCGTCGGAGCGCTGCAGCCGCAGCCACGCCTCCTGGACGGCGTCCTCGGCCTCCGTCAGCGATCCGAGCATCCGGTAGGCGACCGTCTTCAGGTGGTCGCGGTGCTCTTCGAACTCGCCTGCGAGGTACTCGTCGCGCTCCATGTCACATCCCTTCGTCGTCGTCCGTCAAGGGGTTGACGGAGCAGTAGCGATCGACGTGACAGATCGGAGGACATCATGCCCACCCAGACCGCCGCCACAGGCCTCGCCACGGGCACGTGGCAGCTCGACCCCGCTCGCACGAGCGCCGAGTTCCACGTTCCCAACCTGTGGGGCCTCGCGACCGTGAAGGGCCGCTTCGACCGCCTTCGGGGCACGCTCGACCTGTCGGGCCGCCCGGCGGTGGAGCTGGTCATCGACGCCGCAAGCCTCGACACCGGCAACGCGCGCCGCGACAAGCACCTGCGCTCGGTCGACTTCTTCGGCGCCGCCGAGCACCCGGAGGTCCGCTTCGAGGCCGACGCCGCCGAGCCCGCCGGCGGCACGCTGAGGATCCGCGGGCTGCTCTACGCCGCCGGCCGGCACGTCCCGGTCGCGGTCGACGCCGCCCTGACCCCCGACGGCGACGCGTTCGCGATCGAGGCCGAGGCGCACGTCGACCAGCGCGAGCTCGGGATGACGTGGAGCCCGCTGGGCGTCGTCCGCGCCCCGACCAGGCTGGTGCTGAGCGGGCGCCTGGTATGCGCCGGGGAGCTCCGGTGAGGGTCTCCGCGGCTCAGAACGGATGCGACCCGCGCATCCGCTCCTCCGGCTCCGCGTCCGACGCGCGACCGTACCGGTCGCCCACGTCCGGCGGTCGCACGATCAGGTAGGCGATCACGCCGACGACGGGGAAGATCAGCGCGATCAGCGCCCATGCGACCTTCTTGAGCACCGTGAACTGCGGCCTGCGCACGATGTCGAAGAGGACGAAGGCCCAGATCAGGAACCACAGGATCGCGATGAGGGTGAGCATGCACCGACGATCCCTCGCCCGCGGTGGCCGCGCATCATCCGATGCGGATGATGCGAGGGCGCTACGCCGAAGGGCCGCCGCGGGGCATACGTGCCAGGGCCAACCCTGAGACGCCGCCCACCGCGGTGAGGTACTCGCGGTCGGCCTCGCTGAGGGAGCGCTCGTCGGCGAAGGAGACGCCGAGCACCCCCAGCCGCTCGGCCCCCGCGCTCAGCGGCACGACCGCCACCGAGCCCGCGGCGGGCATGGCCGCGAAGCGGTCATGGACCTCGGCGTGCGTCGTGAGGAACCCGGGTTCCCCGGTGCGGACGACGTGCGCCGGGAGGTCGGCGGCCGCGAGCGGAACGTCCGGCGGCGGCGCGGTGTCCTCCGCGCCGGCGCCGGCGGCCGCGGCCGTCCGCAGCATCTCGTCCGAGTCGTCGACGAGCGAGAGCCACACGGACTGCATGTCCAGGCGATCGACCGTCCGGCTGACCTCGTCGAGGACGTCGTCGACGCTCTCGGCCGGCGCGAGCGCCGTGCTCAGCTCCGCCAGCGACCGCAGCCTGACCTGGTCCCGGGCGATCATCCGGGTCGCGGTCAGCAGCTGGAGCTCGGCGATCACGCCCGCCGCGAGATCGGCCATGATCGCCAGGTCGTCCTCGCTCCACGTCCGCGGCTGGAAGTCGACCGCGCACAAGGTCCCGATCGGCTCGCCGTCGAACGTGCGCAGCGGCACGCCGGCATAGGCGACCACGCCGAGCTCGACGGCCGGGTCGCCGGCGTGCGCCGGAACCGTCCGCGCGTCCTCGAGGGTGTACGCGTCGCCGTCGAGCGCGAACGGGCAGAACCCGGCGTCGAGCGGCATCCCCGTCATCGACGCCCAGGGCTCGGGCCCGCCGCAGCCGACGAACTGCTGCCGGTCGGCGCCGATCAGGTTGACCAGCGCCACGGGGACCGACAGCACGCGGCAGGCCACGCGCGCGATCCGGTCGAGCGCCTCCGCGGAGCTCTGGGCGTTCGTCCCCAGCTCCGCCAGCGCCTGCAACCGGCTCGGCCGGCGAATCACGTCATTCATCTCGTGCATCTCTGCCTCCCGTCACTCCGCCCGCGAGAACCGCCAGATCGCGACCCCCATCATCCCAAACCCGAGCACCACAACGATGAGCAGCTCGAGCAACGTCGGCACCCGCCAGCCGAACCAGGTCACGCCCGGGTCCAGCGTCCGCTGCGCCGCCGCCGAGACGTCGAGGTGATTGAACACCAGGTGACGCATCACGTCCACGGCGTAGGTCAGCGGGTTGATCCGGTTGAGCACCTCCAGCCACGCCGGCAGCCCGCCGACGGGGAAGAGCGCGCCGGACAGGAAGACCATCGGGAACACGACGAGCTGCATCACCCAGGTGAAGGTCTGGGCCTGCTTGATCGTGACGGCGACCAGCATGCCGAAGGCGCTGACGGTGAACGCGAGCACCACCAGCAGGCCGATCGCTCCGAGGAGCAGGCCCAGGTCGTAGGGGACGCCGACCAGCCCGGCGAGCGCCAGCACGATCACGCCCTGCGACGCCGCGATGCTCGCCCCGCCCAGGCACTTGCCGAGGATGATCGACGTCCGGCTGACCGGCGCGATCGTCATCTCCTGCAGGAACCCGAGCTCCCGGTCCCACACCAGCGAGGCGGCGCTGATCATCGCCGTGAAGAACACCGCGATGCAGATCACGCCGGGGAAGATGAACGTCTTGAGGTCGACGCCGCCCGTGGAGGCGGCGGACAGCGACTGCAGGCCGGAGCCCAGCACGAACAGGAACAGCAGCGGCTGCATCAGCCACGTCATGGTCTGCCCGCGGTTGCCGAGGAAGCGGATCAGGTCGCGGCGCCAGACGGTCTTGACCGCCCGCGCCTCCGAGCGCCACGAGCGCTCCGGCACCCGGGCGGCGACGATGTCGGCCGTGATGGCGCTCATCGCCTCGCCCCCGCCATCGCGCGCATCATGGTGCGGTTGAGATCGGCCCTGCTGCCGGTCTCCGCATCGCGGATCGTCGAGCCCGTGTAGCGCATGAAGACGTCGTCCAACGTCGGCCGCGAGACGGCGATCGAGGTGATGGCCACGTCCAGCTCGGCGAACAGCCGCGGGACGAACGCCTCCCCGTTCTCCACGTGGAAGGTCACCGCCCCCTCGGCGACGGAGGCCTCGATGCCGAAGCGGTCGCGCAGCGCGGCCAGCGCGGCGTCGTCGTCGGCCGTGCCGAGCACGACGCGGTCGGCGCCGACGCTTGCCTTCAGCGCCTCCGGCGTGTCGAGGACGACGATCTCGCCGCGGTCCATGATCGCGATGCGGTCGCAGAACTCCGCCTCGTCCATGTAGTGCGTGGTCATGAAGATGGTCGTTCCCTCCTTCTCCTGCAGCGCCCGGATGTAGCGCCAGATCGAGCTGCGCGTCTGCGGGTCGAGGCCGATGGTCGGCTCGTCGAGGAACAGCACGCGCGGCGAGTGCATCAGCCCGCGGGCGATCTCCAGGCGGCGCTTCATGCCGCCGGAGAACGTGATCACGCGCTGGTCGCGCCGGTCGGCCAGGTCGACCATCTGCAGCATCTGGTCCATCCGGGCCGGGATGACGTCGGCGTCGATGCCGTAGAGCTCGGCGTGCATCCGCAGGTTCTGCGCGGCCGTGAGCTGGACGTCCAAGGTCGGGTCCTGGAAGACCAGGCCGAGGTGGCGGCGCACGTCGTCGCGCTGGCTGACGACGTCGAAGCCGCTGACGCGCGCGGCCCCCGACGTGGGCCTGGCCAGCGTGCAGAGCACGTTGATCGTCGTGCTCTTGCCGGCGCCGTTGGGGCCGAGGAATCCGAAGACCTCGCCCGGCGGGACGGTGAACGAGACGCCGCGGACGGCGTCGACGTCGCCATAGGACTTGACGAGGTCTTCGACCTCGATGGCGGGTGTGGATGAGGCAATCACGATGCGGCAGCATAACGTTACAGTCACTGAATGTCTACTGTCGCTAGAGTGTTATACTCCATGTCAGGCGCACAGAACGAAGGCCTTCGCGCACGCAAGAAGCGCGCCGCTCGCGAGGCCATCGCCGCCACGGCCAGCCGGCTCTTCGCCGAGCGCGGCTTCGACACCGTCACCGTCGCCGAGGTCGCGGCCGCCGCCGAGGTCTCCGAGAAGACGGTCTTCAACTACTTCCCGACGAAGGAGGACCTCGCGTTCGCCGGGCGCGAGCAGGGCCTCATGCAGCTCGTCGCGGCGATCAGGGAGCGCGCGCCGGGCACCCCGGTCATCGACGTCTTCCGCGCGCTGACCACCACCGTGATCGACGTCCTCGTCGCCCGCGGCGACGAGGAGCTCCTCACGGCGGCCAAGATCATCCGGCACAGTCCCCGGCTGCAGGAGCGCCTGACCGCGGGATGGGAGTCGGGGGCCGCCGTCGTCACCACCGCGATCGCCGAGACGTCAGGCGCGGCCGAGGACGACCTCGTGCCCGGCATCGTCGCCCGCACGCTCTGGTACACGCACCGGTCGATCTTCCTCGTCGCGCTGCACGGCCTGCTCGCCGAGGAGGACCGCGAGCAGCTCGTCGCCCGGCTGCGGGTCGCCGCCGACCGGGCCTACGGCCAGCTCGCCGACGGGTTCGGGGAGTACGGCAAGCGCGGCTGAGTCCGCGCGCTACGCGGCCTCGGCGTCGTCGAGCTCCGGGGCGACGATGAGCTTCGCCGGGGTGTCGATGCCGGCGAGCGGCGGAAGCGGCTTCTCCGATCCGGCCCCGGCCTCCTCCAGGCGGCGCAGCTGCGGCAGCACCCTGGCGTCGAGCGACCCGGCGCCCTGGTTGTAGGCGTTCACGGCCGAGTTGAGCTGGCGGCCGAGCTTCGCGTAGGGCTCGAGGAACGTCGCGATCCGCTTGTGCAGCTCGCGGCCGGCGGCAGCGATCTCGCGAGCGGACTCGGCGATCTTCTCCTGGCGCCACCCGTAGTAGGTCGCGTGCAGCAGCGCGATCAGCGTGGTCGGCGTCGCGATCAGCACGCCCTTCGCGGCCCCGTGCTCGAGCAGCGTCGGCTCGGCCTCGAGCGCGGCGCAGTAGACGCCCTCGTTCGGGATGAACATGACCACGAACTCCGGCGAGGACTCGAACTGCGCGTGGTAGCTCTTGGACGCGAGCGTGTCGATGTGCTGGCGGGTCTGGCGGCCGTGCTGCCGGAGGAGCACTCGCTGCTCGGCCTCGTCGGCGGTCTCGAGCGCGCGCAGATAGGCGTCCATCGGGACCTTCGCGTCGACCACGACGTCACGCTCGGCCGGCAGGTGCACGAGCAGGTCGGGCCGCAGCCGGCTCCCGTCGGAGTCGCTCACGCTCACCTGCGAGACGAAGTCGACGTGCTCGGTCATGTTCGCCGCGGCGACGCAGTTGCGCAGCTGCATCTCGCCCCACGCCCCGCGGACCTGCGGCCGCTTCAGCGCCGAGACGAGCGTCCCGGTCTGGTCGCGCAGGCGCCCGACCTCCGCGCTCATCGACTCGAACATCTGCCGCACGTGCCCATGCGTCGTCCGCCGGTCGCGCTCGAGCTGCTCGACCTGATCGCCGACGCGCTTCAGGTTCTGCGTGATCGGCTCCAGGGACCGCTTGATCTCCTCCGCGCGCTTGCCGAGCTCGCCGGCCGCGGTCGCGCGATCCGCCTCCCGCTGCGCCGCAGCGATCTTCTCGACCTGCTCGGAGACCTGCGTCAGCGTGTCCGTGGAGATCGCCTTCATCTGCTCGGCCAGCTGCTCGCGGTTGCCGGCCACGAGCGCGATCTTCTCCTCCGTCGCGCGGCGCAGCTCCGCGAGCTGCCGCTCGTGCCCGGACTGGCGCTCCGCGGAGAGCCGGCGCGCAGCCTCCAGCTCTGCCTCGTGCCGCTGCGCGGCGCCGTGCAGCGCGATCATCGCGCTGCGCAATCGGGGGCCCAGCAGCATCGCGACGGACGCGGCCCCGGCGACGAGCCCGAGCAGGAACAGGGCAAGGGTCATGACTGCTCACCCCTGGTCTCGATCAGCAGCACCCGGGGAACGCTGCCGGTCGCCGCGGACGGCGTGCACGCGGGCTTGCAAGCGCGTGCCGCCGACGCACGTGAACTGCTGGCTGAGACACGATGTGACATATGGCCTTCCTTGCTCGCAGTTGAGCCTTAGAGGTGAGGCAACGACTGGGTTGAACCTACCGCGTGCGTCGGCGGATTAGTGTGTCCGCATGCACCGTCCGCTCGCCGGCATGGTGATCTGCGCGGCGCTCGCCTGCGCGGGCTGCGGTGGTGACGGGGCGCCGGCCGGGGACAGGCCTCGGGCGGCGGTTTCGCAGGCCGGGACATGGGACTCGCTCGCTCCGGCGACGCTCGCGCGCACGGAGGTCGCGGCCGCGCGCGTCGGGCGCTTCGTCTACGTGATGGGCGGCTTCGAGCGGCGGACCGGGGCGACGACGGCCGCGACGGAGCGCTACGACATCGAGCGGGACGCGTGGACGCGCGTGGCGGACATGCCGGTCGGGCTGAACCATGCCGCCGCGGCGGCCTATCGGGGCAGGGTGTACGTGCTCGGCGGCTATCGCGGGCGCTCGAGCCTCGACCGGGAGACCGCGGCGCTGTACCGCTACGACCCGAAGGCGGATCGCTGGCGCCGGCTGGCGTCCGCCCCGACCGCGCGCGGGGCGCTCGCCGTCGGCGTGATCGGCCACCGGCTGTACGCCGCCGGCGGCGCGAACGCGCGCGGCGGAGCGCTGGCGACGCTGGAGATCTACGACCTGCGGCGGCGCCGCTGGCGGCGCGGGCCGAGCATGCGGGTCGCGCGCGAGCACCTGGCCGGCGCGGTCGCGGGCGGGCGTTTCTACGTGCTCGCGGGCCGCGCGGAGGGCCGTGGCAACTTCGCCGTCGCCGAGGCCTATGACCCCGCGCGCCGGCGCTGGCTGCGCGTGCCCGCGATGAGCAAGCCGCGCGGTGGCATCGCCGCGGCCACGGTCCGCGGCCGGATCGTCGTCGTCGGGGGTGAGGAGTCGGCCGGCACGATCCGCGAGGTGGAGCTCCTCAACCCCGAGACCGGCCGCTGGCGCAGGCTCGCGGACCTGCCGACCCCGCGCCACGGGCTCGGAGCGGTGGCGCGGCGCGGGCGCGTCTACGTGATCGAGGGCGGCGACCAACCCGGATTCGCGTTCACCGACACGATCGAGGCGCTCACGCTCCCCTAGCGGAATACAACCGGCTCGCCAGCGTCTTCGAGGGTCATGAGACGCCCCGGCACCCTCAGCTCCGCCGCCCCTTGTTCACCCGTCCTCGACTACATCCGAGGCCCATGACGACCTCTTCGCGTCGTGCCGGAACAACCAGCGCCCGGTGTCCGGGAAGCAGGTGTTGGCCGGCAGATCCGTCGTCGTCAGGGTCAGCACGCGGGCGACGGCTTGGCCGCGATTGAGCAGTTGGTGGGCGCCGGCCGGCCCTTCCGGGAAGCAGACGAGATCGCCGGCCTCTAGCTGATCCTCGCCTCGCGGGTGGCGCAGGGTGGGCGTTCCGGCCAGGACGAGCAGCCACTCCTCCCGCCCGTACGTGTAGTGGTAGGGCTCCCCTGCCCCTCCGGGCTCGAGGTCGACGGTCGCCGCGTCCAGGGCCGGCCGCGGCGGCGAGCTCTCGGGCTCGCGCTCGACCTCCTCGGGCTCCGACGCTCCCGCCGTCCCCTCGCCGTGCCAGTAGCCCACGGCGCTGCTGCGGAGGAGGATCCCCTCCGGGCCACTCACCTTGCCCGAGTCGGGATAGACGCTCATCCACGGCTCGACGTGCTCGCCGGCGGCGAAGATCACGAACCGGCCCGGGCCCTTCACGGTGTGGGCCCCGCGGTGGCCGGTCGGGAAGCAGACGAGATCGCCCGCCGCCAGGGTCCGCTCCCCGGCCGGCTCGCGGAGCACCGGAGCGCCCGCGATCACGTAGAGCCACTCCTCGATCCCGTGGTGGTAGTGGTACGGCCAGATCGGCACGCCGGCCTCGGCCTCATAGACGCTCGCGCCGATCCGGTGACCCCCCAGGCGTTCGCCCACCGAGGTCGCGACGTGACGGAAGCCGGCCTCGTCGAGCGGCTCGACCAGCTCGACGCCGATGATGTTCACCTTCTTGACGCTCACGCGGAGAACATAGGCTCGCCCGGCTAGCGGCGGCCGGCCGCCCACACGTCGGCGGCGCCGGACTCCGGCACCGGCGATAGGTCGGCCGCGTCCGCGAGCATGTCGGGGAGCGGCCCGGCGTGGACCACGGCCAGCGCGCGGGTCGAGCGGGTGAGCGCGGTGTAGAGCCCGCCTATGCCGCCGCCCGGGCGCTCGCCGAGGATCAGCCCCGGCTCGAGCACGACGGCCGCGTCGAACTCGAGTCCCTTGATCGCCTCGAGGCCGAGCAGGTTCACGCCGCTCGAGAGCGACTCCTCGGCCTCGGTCGCGACGGGCCCGAGGTCCGCGGCCACGTCGTCGTGCAGCGCCTCCGGGACGATCACGCCGACGCTGCCGACGTCGGCCTGCATCCTTGTAGCGAGTTCCCGCGCCACCTCCCCGCGCCGCTGCGTGCGCACGGACACCGCCGCCCACGGCGCGCTCCGCACGCCGCGCGGCACGGCGGTGCCCGCCGCCAGGACCGAGGCGATGCGCAGGAAGTCGTCCGGCACGCGGTAGGAGACGAGCAGCTCCTCGATGTCGATCCGGTCCACGCCCGCCTCCCGCAGCACGGCGTCCCAGGTGCTCAGCCCCGCTTCGGCGGTGCGCTGCGCGATGTCGCCCAGCACCGTAAGCGACTGCCGGCGGGCGCGGCGGACGACCATGCGCAGCTCCATCGGCGTGAGGTTCTGCGCCTCGTCGACCACCACGTGGCCGAACCGCCGCAGCTCCGGGTCGATCAGCCCTCTCGCCTCGTCGAGCAGCGCGAACTCGCCGTGGGTCATCGCGCCCTTGGCCGGCGGGGTGGCGAGGAGCAGGTCGATCTCCTCCGGGGCGAACAGGTCGCCCGTGACCGCGGTGAGACGGCGCCGGTTCTTGAACAGCTGCGCGACGAGCGCCTCCGGGGTCTGCCGCGGCCAGCTGCTCGACGCGAGCTTCTGGAACTCCCGCGTGCGCCGGACCGCCGACAGGACGGTCTCCGGGTCCGCCCGCCCCGCGGTGGCCGAGCGCGCCATCACCTCGGTGGCGACGCGGTCGGCGAGCCGGTCGCGGAAGCGCTCGCGCCCGGCGTCGTAGGTCAGCCGCGCGCGGGCCTCGGCGATGATCTCCGCGACGTCCTCCGGCGACAGCTCGACGGCGACGCGGGCGACCTCGATGCGGACCGGGGCGGCGGGCGGCCCGACCTTGTCCCACAGCAGCCGGGAGAGGGCGATGGCCGTGCGGCCGCTGCCGAGGAGCGTCGCCCGCTCGTCGCTGTCCTCGCCGTCCCAGCGGCGGCGCGAGACCAGCGCGTCGATCGGGCGCTGGTCGACGCTCTGCTCGCCGAGCGAGGGCAGCACCTGGGAGATGTAGGCGATGAACACGCGGTTGGGCCCCACGACCAGCACGCCCTCGCGCGCGAGCTGCGGGTCGGCGTACAGCAGCCACGCCGCACGGTGCAGGCCGACGGCGGTCTTGCCGGTGCCGGGGCCGCCCTGTACGACCAGCGCGCCGTCGGGCGGCTCGGTGATCAGCGCGTACTGCTCGGGCGTGATCGTCGAGATGATCTGGCGCATCTCGCCGACGCGCTGGCGCGTGATGTCCTCGACGATCGCCTCGGTGAGGTGCTCCTCCCCCGTCTGGAGCTGCTCGTCCACGAATCCGAGCACGGCGCGATCCTCGATGTCGAGCCGGCGGCGCCGGCTGACGCCGAGCGGGTCGGCCGGTGTCGCGGCGTAGAACGGCTCCGCGGCCGGCGCCCGCCAGTTGATCGTCAGCAGGCGGTTGCCCTCGTCGGCGACCGCGTGCCGCCCGACGTAGAGCGGCTCCTCCCCCGGCCGGTCGATCCGCCCGAAGTACAGCGGCCCGCTGGCGGCGGTATACGCGCGCAGGCGCTCGAGCCGCATCTGCTCGAGCACCTCCTCCGTGAACACGTCGCCCTGGCGGTCCCGCCGGCTGACCGACAGCGCGTCCAGCAGTGCGTCGTAGGCGGCGAACGTCCGGTCGAGGTGCTCCTGCTCCTCGGCGAGCTGCGGATCGGCGGTCAACTTGCCGGAGGGCTACCCCGCCGGGGCCGCGAGCGCGTAGCGCAGGATCTCGACCACCTGCTCCGGCTCACGAGCGACGGCCAGCGCGGCACGGTCGACCTCCTTGAGCGCGTGATCGTGCTCCGGCGGATGCAAGGTGACCAGCGGCTTGCCGAGCGCCGCCGCGTACCCCGCGTCGAAGGCCGCGTTCCACTGCCGGTACTGCTCGCCGAAGCGCACGACCACGACGTCCGCCCGCTCGATCAGCGTGCGGGTGCGGATGGCGTTGACGCCGGCCCCGAGGTGGTCGTTCCAGAACGGCCGCTCCTGCGCGCCGAGGATGGCCGTGCCTGCTGCGTCCGAGGCGGCGTGATCGGTCACCGGGGCGGTGAACCGGACGTCCAGCCCGGCCGCCGCCGCACCGCGCTCGATGCGCTCACGCCAGTCCGTGTGGATCTCACCCGAGAGGTAGACCTGCCAACCCATCGCCACATCGTATGCACCGGAGCCCGCGGCGATAACGTCACGGGATCGGCCGGATCGTCGAGGACAACCCGGGCATGAGCCGCTTCGAGCTGCGCGTCGACGACGAGCTGGTGGGCTGGGCCGAGTACCTGCCCGCCGGCGAGAGCGTGATCATCGCGCACACGGAGATCGACGAGCGGCGGGAGGGCGAGGGACTGGGGAGCGTGCTGGTCCGCGGAACGCTCGATCGCATCAGGGCGGGCGGCAAGACCGTGATCCCGACCTGCCCGTTCACCGCCGCCTACATCCAGCGCCACCCGGAGTACGTCGACCTCGTCGACCCGGGTCTGCGCGGGCGGTTCAGCTGATCGCTCCGCGACGCGTCAGGCGGCCGTCTCGCGGTGGGGCAGCTTCCAGCCCGGCCGCGGGAAGTGGCAGTTGTAGCCGGCCGGGTAGCGCTGCAGGTAGTCCTGATGCTCGGCCTCGGCCATCCAGAACGGCACGGCCTCGCTGACCTCGGTGACCACCTTGCCCGGCCACAGCCCCGAGGCGTCGACGTCGGCGATCGTCTCCTCGGCGACCCGCCGCTGCTCCTCGCTCCGATAGAAGATCTCCGAGCGGTACTCGGAGCCGAAGTCGTTGCCCTGGCGGTCCTTGGTCGTCGGGTCGTGGATCTGGAAGAAGAACTCCAGGATGTCCCGATAGGAGATGCGCTCGGGGTCGAAGACGATCTCGACCGCCTCGGCATGACCGGGATGGTTGCCGTAGGTCGGGTTCTCGTTGACCCCGCCGGTGTAGCCGACCCGGGTCGAGATGACCCCGTCGCGGCGGCGCAGCAGCTCCTGCACGCCCCAGAAGCAGCCACCCGCGAGGATCGCGGTCTCGGTGTTCTCGCTCATGCCTCGACGATGCCGGAGTCGGTCGCTGCGATCAAGGCCTCCGAGCAGCGTGTGCGCCAAATGTCGTACGGCCGCTGCGACGGATGTCCCCGCCTCCGGTGCGACATCCGCCCATTGCCGGGCCACCTCGCGGCGCAGGATGCTGGGAGCGTACGACCCGCCCCCGTCCCAGGAGGACCCACATGGCTGTCAGCGTCGACAAGTCCGCGGTTGCCACGGCGATCCGCCCGTTCCGGGTCGAGGTACCCCAGGAGCGGCTCGCCGATCTGCGCCGCCGGGTCGAGGCGACGCGCTGGCCCTCCGCAGAGCTCGTCGACGACCGCTCGCAGGGCGTGCAGCTCGCCACGCTCCAGGCGCTCGCCCGCCACTGGACGACCGAGTACGACTGGAGCCGCTGCGAGGCGAGGCTCAACGCGCTGCCGCAGTTCAAGACCGAGATCGACGGTGTCGACATCCACTTCATCCACGTCAAATCGCGGCACGAGGACGCGCTGCCGCTGATCATGACCCACGGCTGGCCCGGCTCGGTCGTCGAGCTGCTGGACACCATCGGCCCGCTGACCGACCCGACCGCCCACGGCGGCAGCCCCGAGGACGCGTTCCACCTCGTGCTGCCGTCCTTGCCCGGCTACGGCTTCTCGGGCGAGCCGGCCGAGCTCGGCTGGGACGCCAGCCGCGTCGCGCGCGCGTGGGCGGAGCTGATGGGCCGCCTCGGCTACACCCGCTACGTCGCCCAGGGCGGCGACGTGGGTGCCCTCGTCACGGACCTGATGGGCCGCCAGGCGGTCGACGGTCTGGCCGGCTACCACCTGAACCTGCTCACGGCGGTGCTCGCGATCGGCGATCACCTGCCCAGGGAATCCGAACAAGAACGCGCAGCGGCCGCAGCGGTCGCGACCTTCAAGCAAGACGGCTTCGGCTACTTCCTGGAGATGGCGACGCGGCCGCAGACGATCGGCTACTCCCTGCTGGACTCGCCCGTCGGGCTCGCGGCCTGGTTGCTCGACCACGACACCGACAGCTACTACAAGATCTCCCGCGCCTTCGTCGACGGCGAGCCTGCGGGCAACCTCACCCGGGACACCATCCTCGACAACATCACGCTGTACTGGCTCACTGGCACCGCACCGTCGGCGGCCCGGTCGTACTGGGAGGACGCACGAGCGCTGGCCGCAGCCCTTGCGAGCGGCCAGCCCCCGCCGCCGGTCTCGGTCCCCGTCGGCTTCACGGCGTTCCCCGGCGAGATCTGGAACTCGCCGCGCAGCTGGGTCGAGGCGGTCTACCCCGGCCTCGCCTACTACAACGCGGTCGACAAGGGCGGCCACTTCGCCGCCTGGGAGGAGCCGGAGCTCTTCTCCACGGAGATGCGAGCGGTGTTCAGCTCCCTGCGCTGACCTGGAGGAAATCCGACCTGCAGGCCGGCCATGAGTACGGTCCTGGTTGCACCATGTCGCGCTCGGACGGCATCGCATACGAGCTGCTCCGGTTTCGCAATCGCGAGGAGCAGGAGACGACGGTCTATCTGCTCCGGTACCCGCGCGAGACGACCCGTCCCGTCGTGCACTGCTTCGGCGAACCAACGCGGCTCGACCAGTGGTGCGCCGCGCAGGGCCGGCCCGAGGCGATCGTCGCCGGGTTCTTCGTTCGCGAGCCGCACCGGCCGCTCGGCGAGGTCCGGCTCGGCGGCACGCTGCAGGAGCACGAACCCGTCGCGGCGCCCTGGGCCGAACGGCGCGCGTGCGTCCTTTACGACGGCGACGTGCGTCTGGCGCCGCGCGGCGAGCTCGGCTCCGACCCTCCCGGGGACCTCGTGCAGGCCGGTCCGCTGCTCGTCGCCGACGGCCGGTCACTCGCAGAGGACGCGGACCGCGAAGGCTTCTCGAGCGGCGCGGCCCAGTTCGACTCGGACATCACGGTGGGGCGCTACCCGCGGTGCGCCCTCGGCGTGAGCCAGGACGAGCTGCTGGCCGTCTGCTGCGACGGTCGCCGCAGCGGCGTCGACGCCGGGCTCGAGCTGGGCGAGCTCGCGCGCCTGATGATCTCCTTCGGCGCGTCCGACGCGATCAACCTCGACGGCGGGGGCTCGGCGACCCTCGTGCACCGTGGACACCTCCTGAACCGGCCGTACTCCGATCACGACCAGCCGGCGCCGGAGTCACGCCCGGTCGTCACCGCGCTGCTGTTCGAGCCGGTGTGACCGCGGCGCTCCGCCGCCGCGTATCGTGGTCGCATGTGCCGCTGGGTGGCGTACTTCGGCAATCCGATCCACCCCGAGGCTCTGCTCTACGACACGCCGCACTCGCTCGTCGAGCAGAGCCGCAGCGACCGCCTGGCCGGCGGGCAGCCCAACGCCGACGGGGTCGGCCTCGGCTGGTACGGCGAGCGGGCGACGCCCGGCCTCTACCGGAGCGTCGCGCCGGCATGGGGCGATCGCAACCTGCACGAGATCGCCGCCCAGGTCCGCACGCCGCTGTTCCTCGCCCACATCCGCGCCGCGACCGGTACGCCGGTCGAGCAGACCAACTGCCACCCGTTCCGCCACGGCCGCTGGCTGTTCATGCACAACGGCTTCATCGACGGCTACCTCGACCTGCGGCGAGAGCTGCTGCTCGCGGTCGATCCGTCGATCTTCTCGGGCATCGCCGGCACGACGGACTCCGAGCTGATGTTCTACCTCGCGCTCACCTTCGGCCTGCAGGAGGAGCCGCTGGCCGCGCTGGAGCGCATGGCCGGGTTCGTCGAGGAGACGGGCCGCCGCCACGGCATCGAGGAGCCGCTGCAGATGACCGTCGCCGTGAGCGACGGCGAGCGGCTCCACGCCGCCCGCTACGCCAGCGGACCGGTCGTCAACTCGCTGTTCGTGAGCGCCGACGCGAGCGCCGTGCGCGCCCTCTACCCCGACGACGAGCGGTTCCAGCGGTTCTCCGACGAGGCCCGCGCCGTCGTCTCCGAGCCGCTCGGCGACCTCCCCGGCCTGTGGCACGAGCTCCCCGCGGGCACCGCGATCGTCGTCCAGCCCGGCGACGACGATCGCGTGCCGTTCACGCCGCGGGCGCCGAGCTGAGACGAGGCCTCCGCCCGCGCGACTCCAGGCGCGCGCGAGCGAGCCGCAGGGACCGCGTGACCAGGTACGCCGGCACGAGGACGATCCCCACCACGACGACCGGGACGGCCGCGACGGCGAGGAGCACCAGCGCCGGCAGGAGCAGGAAGAGGACCGCGCTCGGAACGGCGAGGAGCAGCAGCGGCAGGAACACGACGGCGGCGCCGCCGGCGAGGTCGGCGACCTCCCAGAGCAGGTCCGAGAGGGTCGTGGCCTCCTCGTGGCGCTCGGTGGAGGGAAGGGTGGTGGGAGCGGTCTGCATGGTGTCGTCCTTCGTGCGTTCGCCCGGAGCGGGTCCGGCGCGGTCGTCCTGTTCGTCACGACTTAGACGAGCCAAGGCCCGCCGGCGTGACATCGCCGGGTCGCAACCTCGTCCTGCGCGGACGGTGAACCTTCCCGAGCGGGTTCCGCGCGGCAGGACGATCGCGTCGTGGCGGTGGGCCGCCGCAACCGCGCGACTGGCGATCGTCCGGCCCTGCCCGCGGCTGTCAAGGGCTACGAAACCCCGGCTTGCGGCCAGTTGATCCTCCAGTTCCGGGACGCTGGGTTCGGCAGGTATACGGTGGGGCTCCACCTACCGGAAGGGGGACGCATGCGCCGTCCCAGCCACGGAACCGTCGTCGCCTACGTGTCTCTGTTCGTCGCGTTGGGAGGCACCTCGGTAGCCGCTGTGACCATCGCCAGAAACGCGGTGGTGTCCAGCTCGATCAAGAACGGTCAGGTCAAGACCGCCGACCTGGGTGCGAACGCCGTGACGTCGGCCAAGGTCAAGGCCGGTTCGCTGCTGGCCTCGGATCTCAAGGCAGGCGAGCTCCCGGCCGCGGCAACGGGTCCGCAAGGTCCGGCGGGCGCCGCCGGTCCGGCCGGCAGTCCGGGCGTGAAGGGTGACCCGGGCACGCCCGGTGCGCCGGGCACGAACGGCACGAACGGCGAGGACGGCGAGGACGGGACCGCGGGAACACCAGGCGTCAACGGCGCCGCCACCCGTTTGCGTGCGAGCAAGACGGCAGGCAACATCACGGTTCCCGCCGGCACCGTCACGTTCGGGACGGCCGTGCCCATTCCGCTGGCACAGAACGACTGGACCCAGGGCGCGACCGAGACCGACCTGTTCCTGGTCCGGGTGACGGTCACAGCGCCCGCGTCCTGCACCGGGGGCGCCCAGGGCCTTCTCGTCAACGCGCGCCTCGGAGGGTCCGTCCTGCTCGGCAGCCACGGCGGCTCGATCCCGTTCGGCGCGAACGAGACCAGCACGCACAGCTTCGTGCTCGGCTTCCTCCTGGATCCCGGCACCGCCACGCCGAGGACCGTCACGCTCGCGGCCAACAACGGCTGTTCCGGCGCCGGTCAGGACTACACGGTGACCGCCGCAGCGGTCAACGTGGTGGCTTCGCTCTAACCGTCCGGCCCCAGCCGCTCAGCGTCGCCCGCCGCGATGCGGCGGGCGACGGTCGTGGTGCGCGCGGGCAGCGGCCTCTACCCGGCGACGAGCGGTTCCAGCGGTTCTCCGACGAGGTCCGTGGCGCGCCGTCGCAGGATGGAAGAAGATCGCTCTCGTGGGCCGTGTGACGCGGAGAGCTTCGGTCGCGAGCTACTCGCTCGCCGAGTCGCGCAGCTGCGTGAGCGAGATGGCGCCGCGTCGCAGCGCCTCGTTGGCGAGTCGCGCCCGGCGCGAGCCCTCGGCGCCGACGTCGAACTTGTCGTACAGGTTCGCCAGGTGCTGCTTGACCGCGGCCTGCGTGATGACGAGCTCCTCGGCGATCGCGTGCGTCGACGCCGGCTCGGTGAACATGTCGCGGTCCAGCAGCGGACGGCACAGCGCCAGGAGGACGTCGCGCTCGCGCGCGGTCAGCGCCGGCGGCGCCTCGTCGGCCTGCGTCACCGTGGCGCCGGCGGCCAGGGGATCGTGGAACACGAGGCGGGTCTGGCCGATCCGGATCTCGTCGCCGTGCTGGAGCCGGTGCGACGACCAGACGCGCTCGCCGTTGACCGACGTGCCGTTCGACGAACCGAGGTCGCTGACGCACCAGCCCGCGGAGAAGCGCTCCAGGACGGCGTGCAGGCGACTCGCGGTCGGGTCTTCCTCGAGCGGCACGTCGTTCTCGGGCGCCTTGCCGATCGTGACGCGGTCAGCCTCCAGCGGGATCCGCCAGCTGCGTACTCCGGAGATCACCTCGATCAGCGGGGCCACCGTGCCGTCAAGCCTACGTCGCGCAGCAGCGGCCCGATGACCGAACCGCTCGTCGACGGCCTCGTGCTTCACGGGCGCTACGAGGTCCTCGAGACGCTCGGCGTGGGCGGCGAGGCGCGCGTCGTCAGGGCACTCGACCGTCGCCACGAGCGTCCCGTCGCGTTGAAGATCCGGCGGGTGCGCGATGACGAGGCGCGCGAGAGCCTGCTGCGCGAGGCCCGGCTGCTGCTCGGCCTCCAGCCGCACCCGGCACTGCCGCTGGTCCGCGAGGACTTCTTCGTCGACGACGAGTACGTCGTCGCGATGGACTGGGTCGACGGGAGCGACCTCGCGCGGATCCTGGCCGAGCGCGGAGCCCCCGGCCTGGCGCCCTCCAGCGTGGTGGCCTACCTCGCCGAGGCCGCCGAAGCGCTGATGTTCCTACACGCGCAGGAGCCGCCGATCGTGCACGGCGACGTCAAGCCCGCGAACCTGATCCTGACCCGCGGCGGGCACGTCAAGCTCGTGGACTTCGGGCTCTCGTCCACGCCGCTGATGCTCGGGCGCCGCTCGGGAACGCCCGGCTACCGCGCCCCGGAGCTCGCGACGGGCTCCCCGCCGTCCCGCGCGAGCGACGTCTACGGGCTGGCGGCGACGGCCTTCGCGCTGCTGACCGGTGCCCCGCCGCTGGGGGTGCTGCCGACCTGGGAGGGAATCGACCCGGCCCTGGCCGCGCAGCTCGAGAACGCGATCCGCCTCGGGCTGACGACGGACCCGGCGCGACGGCCCGCGACGCCGGGCGAGCTCGTCGAGCGGCTGCGCGCCGGCTGGGGGGCGACGCTCCCGACGGGCGTCACCACGTTCTGCGTGTCGGACATCGTCTCCTCGACGGCGCTGTGGGAACAGGATCCGGGCGCGATGGCGGCCGCGCTCGTCCGCCACGACGAGCTCGTCGCGGGGGCGGTGGAGTCGCACCGTGGACGCTTCCTGAAGTCCAAGGGCGAGGGGGACTCGACGTTCTCGGTGTTCGAGTCGGCGTCCGACGCGGTGCAAGCGGCGATCACCGCGACCCGCGCGCTCGGCGCCGAGCCTTGGCCGAACGACTGGACCATCGCGGCCCGCTTCGGGATCCACACCGGCGAGGCCGAGCGGCGCGATGACGACTACTCGGGCCCGGCGGTCAACTTCGCGATGCGCGTGCGCGGGCAGGGCGGCGGCGGCGGCGAGATCCTCCTCTCGCAACTCACAGCGGATCTGAGCGCGAAGCACCTGCCGGCGGGGTACTCGCTCGTCGACCTCGGCCCCCACCGCCTTCGCGGCGTCGAGGGCCCGCAGACGCTGCACGCGGTCGCCGGCCCCGTCACCGCGCCGGTGCCGGCGACCCGGTGCCCCTACCGCGGGCTGCTGGCGTTCGACGCGGACGACCGCGCGTTCTTCTTCGGGCGTGAGGCCGTGCTCGGCTCGGTCATCGAGCGGCTCGCGCCGCGGAGCCTGCTCGCGCTCGTGGGTGCGTCGGGCAGCGGGAAGTCGTCACTGCTGCGCGCGGGCCTGATCGCGTCGGTGGGCGCCGGGGAGGTGCCCGGGGTGACGAGCACACGGCTGGTGCACCCCGGGGCGCAGCCGCCGGCGATCGACGGCGACGCCGCGACCCTCGTCGTCGTGGACCAGTTCGAGGAGCTGTACACGCTCTGCGACGAGCCCGCCGAGCGGGGGCGCTTCATCGACGCGCTGCTCGCCCACCCCGGACCGGTGGCGATCGGCGTGCGCGCCGACCTCTACGGCGAGCTGAGCGCGCATCCCGTGCTCGCGGGCGCGGTGGCCTCCAATCAGATCCTGCTCGGCGCGATGAGCGAGGAAGAGCTGCGCCGCGCGGTGACCGAGCCGGCGCGCCTCGCCGGGTTGCGGCTCGAGCCCGGCCTCGTCGACGTCGTCCTCGGCGAGGTCGCCGGCGAGCCGGGCGCCCTGCCCCTGCTCTCGCACGCGCTGCGAGCGACGTGGGAGCGGCGCGACGGACGCACGCTGACCGTCGACGCGTACCGGGCCAGCGGCGGGGTGACCTCGGCCGTCGCGCAGTCGGCGGACGCGCTCGTCGAGACGGTCCCCGCCGGAGAGCGCCACCTGCTGCGCAACGTCTTCCTGCGGCTGACGGAGCTCGGTGACGGTGTGGAGGACACGCGGCGCCGGGTGCCGATCGGCGAGCTCGTCCCCCAGGGCGTCCCGGGCGACGCCGTCCGCGGCCTGCTGGGCCGCTTCGCCGACGCCCGGCTCGTCACGCTCGGGGAGGGGACCGCGGAGGTCGCGCACGAGGTGCTCATCCGCGCGTGGCCGACCCTGCGGGCGCTGGCTCGAGGAGGACCGCGAGGGTCTGCGCCTGCACCGGCGGCTCGGCGACGCCGCGCGCATCTGGGAGGCCGCGGGGCGCGATCCCACCGACCTCTACCGCGGCGCCCGGCTCGGCGCCGCACTCGAATGGGCGCAGGGGCACCAGGACGCGCTGAACGCGGCCGAGCGCGGGTTCCTCGACGCGAGCATCGCCGAGTCCGAGCGGGAGCGCCGGGCGCAGCAGCGGGCCAACCGCCGGCTGCGCGCGCTGCTCGCCGCCGCCGGGGTGCTGCTCCTGGCCGCAACGGTGGCGGGCCTGCTGGCGCTCCGGGAGAGCGGCGATGCACGCGACTCCCTGCGGACCGCCGACGCCCAGCGGCTCGGCGCACAGGCGCTGATCGACGACCGGCTCGACCGCAGCCTCCTGCTCGCCCAGGCCGGCCGCGAGCTCGACGACACCGCGGTCACCCGCAGCCATCTCCTGTCGGCGCTCGTCCGCCCTCCCGGCGCGCTCGGCGTGATGCAGGGCGGCGGGGACCCGCTCTACGCGCTGGCACTGAGCCCCGACGGGCGGATGCTCGCCACCGGTGGCGAGAACGGGACCCTCTTGCGCTTCGACCCGCGGACGCGCCGGAGGATCGGCCGCCCGATCCAGATGGGCGGCCCCATCCTGACCGCCGACTTCTCGCCGGACGGCAGGTTGCTGGCAGCCAACGCCGTCGGCGGGCGACGCGAGGCCGTGAGGCTGATCGACCCGGCAACCGGACGCACCGTGCGCGACATCGAGTTCTCCGACCCGCGCTCGGGTGAGGGATTCGGCTTCACCGACGTCCGGTTCGCCGCCGGCGGCGGGGCCGTGGTGGTGACGACCTTCCTCGCGGCGGCGGGACAGGTGCCGCACCCAGCCCACGTCCGTCGCTTCGACGTGCGCAGCGGGCGGCAGCTGGGGCGCGTCTTGCGTGTCGGCCGGCCGGACACGGTGGCGCCCGTCGTCGGGGCACGGCGCGACCGCCTCGTCCTCACCGGGACCGCCGAGAACGCGACGTACGTGGTGGACACGGCAACGCTCCGTGTGCGGCAGCGGGTCCCGAGTGGGGCGTTCACCGCCGGGCTGTCCCTCGATGGCCGCCGTGCCGCTCTCGGCGGCGAGCACGGCACCGTGACGCTCCTGGACCTCCGCACGGGGAAGCGCCGGCGGCTGGCGGATCGTCACGACGGCCGGGTGCAGGACCTGGCGTTCAGCGCCGACGGGCGCACGCTGGCGACCGTCGGCGACGACGGCCGCGGGCTGGCATGGGACCTGCGCCGCGGCAGCGTGCGGGAGAGGCTGACCGGCCACAGCGGGCGGGTCACCCACGTCAGCTTCTCGGACGATGGACGCACGCTCTACACGACCGGCTTCGACAGCCGGATCATCGCCTGGGACATCGCGGGCGACCGCCGCCTCGCGCAGCCCTTCCCCGGCGGCAGCCGGCTCGGGGAGGCTCTCGTGCCCGCGCTCGCCGTGAGCCCTGACGGCCGCCGGCTCGCCGCGGGCCTCCGCGGCGGCGGGGTCCGGCTCCGCGACGCCCGCACGCTGCGTTTGCAGGGCGAGATTCCGGGGATCGAGGGGGACGTCGTCCTGGCCGTCGAGTTCAGCCCTGACGGGCGCACGATGGCAGTGACCGGCAGCGGTGGGAGCGTCGAGCTGCGCGACGCGGGCAGCGGCCGGCGGATCAGGCCCCCGTTGCCGGGCGCCCGGTCGGGCTCCGGCCCCCCGGGAGCTCCGAACTGGGCCCCCCTTCCCGCGAGCGACGCGCAGGCCCTGGCCTTCTCCCCGGACGGTGGGCGGCTCGCCGTCGCGGATCTCCTGGGCAACGTCCGGCTGCTCGACCTGAGGACCGGCCGGGTGCGTCAAGGGCCGCAGCTCCCGACGCAGGCGCTCGGCCTGTCGTTCAGCCCCGACGGCAAGCTCCTGGCGATCGCGCTCGCCGACACCGGCACCGAGCTGCGCGACGCCCGCTCACTCCGGGTCGTCGCGCACCTGAGCAACGGCGCCGGCGGGGACGCGGATCGCGGGGTCCGGTTCTCACCGGATGGCCGGCTTCTCGCCGTCGCCTCCCAGTTGGGTTACACGCAGCTGTGGGATGTCGCGAGCCGGCGCCGCGCCGGCAGACGGCTGACCGGTCACGAGGGGGGCGTGCTCGGCGCGGAGTTCTCACCCGACGGGCGGATGCTCGCGACGTCGGGAGGCGACGGCACCGCGATCCTGTGGGACGTCGCGTCGCGCCGCGCGCTCGGAACGCTCCCAGGGCCGCTCGGCTGGGTCACCGCGCGGTTCACGCCTGACGGCCAGCAGCTCTTCGTACTCCGTGACAACGGCGACGCCGAGCGCTGGGAGGTCGACCCCGACGCCTGGTCGGAGCACGCATGTCGCGTGGCGGGGCGCGAGCTGACGCACGCGGAGTGGAGCGAGTTCGTCCCGGATCAGGACTACCGCCGGGTCTGCGGCTCGTAGCCGCTCCCACCCTGACCTGGGCGCAAGACCGGCCTTCCCCCCGGGTAACGACATCGGCCCCGAGCGGCCCATACCGCGGGCCGGAGAGGCGGCGGAGGATCGTCGGCATGACCCATCACACTCACATCACGGCTTGCCTGGCGGTCGCGCTCGCCGGCGGCGCGTTCATGGCGAGCGGGTGCGGGGAGTCCGCGCCCGGAGCGGCGAAGGCGACGGCGCGGTCGGACAAGGCGGATTACACGCGGTTCCTGATGCGCGACGGCGAGCAGCCCGGTTACCGCCGCGTCGAGAGCGTCGTCACGGAGGACGCCGAGACGTTCGCGGAGAACGCCGGCCTCACGAAGGCAGAGCTGAGCCGGATGCGCGGCGCGGGAATGGGCACGGCCACCTACCAGCCGACGGAGGGCCCCGACTCGCGCGGAGTGACCAGCGTGACGCCGTTCGCCAGCGCGCACGGCGCGAGGCGGTGGATGGCACACGAGCAGCGCGAGGACTACATCCGCAGGCATATGCCCGGCGACGGGAAGCTGCGCCGCTTCGTCGTCCCCGGCATCCCGGGCGCGCGCGGTTGGTCGGCGTCCAAGGACGGCCACATCGTCGGCAACATCTTCTGGGTCCAAGGGCGCTGCCTGATGATCCTCGGCCACGAGACCACCGGCCCGTTCGACGGCCCGCTGGCGGCCGGCGCGCACGCGATCTACCGGCGCACCAAGGGCCGGTGCCCCTAGCAACGCGCTGCTCTTGCGTTGAGGTAGCGCTGCTCGGGAAGGCTCGCGGTCAGCCGGGCGGCGTGCGCGTACGCCCGCCGCGCCTCGTCGCGGTCGCCGGCCATCTCGAGCAGGTGCGCGCGGACGGCGTGGGTGCGGTGGTGGCGCCGCATCGCCGGGTCGGCGAGCAGCTCTTCGACGATCGGGAGGCCGCGCTCGGCCCCGTGCGTCATCCCCACCGCGACGGCCCGGTTGAGCGTGACCGCCGGGCCCGGCGCCACGCGCTCGAGCATCGCGTAGAGCGTGCAGATCTGCGCCCAGTCGGTCGCCTCCCACGTGGGGGCCTCCGCGTGCACCGCCGCGATGGCGGCCTGCAGCTGGAACCGCCCCACGGGCCCGCGCGGGAGGACGCGCTCGAGGATCGCGGTGCCCTCGGCGATCGCCTCGGCGTCCCAGCGGCTCCGGTCCTGCCGCGCGAGCGGGACGAGGTCGCCGGCGCCATCGGTGCGGGCGTCCTCGCGCGCCCGGGTCAGCAACATCAGCGCGAGCGCGCCCGCGACCTCGTCGTGGGCCGGGAGCCGGCGGCTGAGCTCGCGCGTGAGCCGGATCGCCTCCCGCGTCAGCTCGGTGTCGAGCAGCGTGTCGCCGGCGCTGCGCGTGTACCCCTCGCTGAAGACGAGGTGCAGGACGTCGAGCACGGTCGCGACCCGCCCCGGCAGGTCCGGCGGCGAGGGCAGCTCGAACCGTGCGCCCGCGTCGCGCAGCGTCGCGCGGGCCCGGCTCAGCCGCTGGGCCATCGTGCGCTCGGGCACCAGGAACGCGGCCGCGATCTCCGCGGTGCCGATCCCCGAGACGGCGCGCAGCGTCAGCGCCACCTGCGAGGCGCGGCTGAGCGAGGGGTGGCAGCACAGCAGCAGGAGCAGCAGGCCGTCGTCCGCGGCGTCCGGCGGCTCCTCGCCGGGCGGCGGCGCCGTCAACGCGTCGGCCGGCTGGGCGACGGCGACGGCCTCCTCGCGGGCGGCGCGGGCGCCGTCCGCCCGCGACCGGTCGATCAGCCGGCGCGAGGCGACGCGGATCAGCCACGCTCGCGGATCCTCCGGGAGGCCGTCGGATTCCCACTGCCGGGCTGCCGCCTCCAGCGCCTCCTGGGCGGCGTCCTCGCAGTCGCCGAGGTCGCCGTGTCGCCGCAGCAGCGCGCCGAGGACGTGCGGCGACTCGCGCCGCCACACGTCCTCGAACACTCCCGCGGTCACTGGTCGTCGCCGCCGGGCCACATCGTCGGCCGCAGCTCCACCGTGTCGCCGGGCCCCGCGAACTTGGCCGCCAGCTCCTCGGCCCGCTCGTGGCTGGCGACGTCGATCAGGAAGAAGCCGGCCAGGTGCTCCTTGGCCTCGGAGTACGGCCCGTCGGTCGCCAGGGGCTTTCCGCTCTCCCAGCGGTAGAGCCGCGAGCCGGCCGGGTCGGCCAGCGCCTCGCCGCCGATCAGCTCGCCCTGCTCGGACAGCTCGCCCAGCAGCGCCTCGAAGTCGGCCATCATCGCGTCGCGCTGCTCCTTCGGCAGCGCCCGGACCTCCGCGACGTAGTCCCCGGTCGGGTGTCCCCAGGGCTGCGGGTTGGAATGGATCAGGATCACGTACTTCACGGTGCGATTCCTCTCGCCGGTGTTTGGCCGGATGGCCCTTGCACCCGAGACGTCGGAGCCGGACCGCGCGCGTCGACATTCTCGCGAAACGATCCGTCGCCGAGCGAGCGGCGGCGGGGCAGCCGGTTTAGAGTCGGCAGCGGTGATGGTGTCGGCTGAGGACGCGCTCGTTCCGATCAGGGTCGTGCTCGCCGACGACCACGCGCTGGTCCGCGGCGGTCTGCGGCGGATCCTCGAGGCGGAGGACGACCTCGAGGTGGTCGCCGAGGCGGGTGACGCGGACGAGGCGATCGAGATCGCGGCCGAGCTCCGGCCGCGGATCGTGCTGCTCGACGTCACGATGCCCGGCACGCCCAGCATCGACGCGATCCCGAGCCTGCTGGCTGCCGCGCCCGGCTGCGCCGTGGTGATGCTCACGATGCACGACGACTCCGGTTTCGCGCGCGACGCGCTGGCCGCCGGCGCGAGCGGCTACGTGCTCAAGGACGCGGCGGAGCGGCAGCTGGTGGATGCGATCCGCGCGGTGGTCGCGGGCCGGCGGTATCTGGATCCGGGCCTCGGTGCTCGCGCCATCGCCGCGCCGCGCCCGCCGAAGCCCGTCGACGCATCCGGGCTGCTGGAGGTCGGGTCCGTGTTCGCGGGTCATCGCGTCGACGGGATCGCGGGGCGCGGCGGGATGGGCATCGTCTACCGCGTCACCGATCTGATGCTCGGCAGGCGGGTCGCCTTGAAGGTGATGGCACCGGCGCTGGCGGCCGATCCCACGTTCCGCGCTCGCTTCGAGTCGGAGTGCCGGCTCGCGGCCTCCGTCGACCACCCTCATGCCGTCGAGGTCTTCCATGCCGGGGAGCAGCACGGCGTGTTGTACGTGACCATGCGCTACATCGACGGGACGGATCTGCGAGCGATCCTCCGCAGCAACGGCCGGCTCGAGACCGGGCGGGCCCTCCGCATCGTCGACCACGTCGCCGGTGCGCTGGACGATGCCCATCGTCGCGGGCTCGTCCATCGCGACGTCAAGCCGGGGAACGTGCTCGTGGCGCAGCGCGACGAGGAGGAGCACGGGTTCCTCACCGACTTCGGCCTGACGAAGGAGTATGCGGCTGCGGGCGAGCTGACCGGCACGGGACTCGCGATCGGCACCGCCGACTACATCGCGCCGGAGCAGGCGCAGGGACGCGATCTCGACGGCCGGGCGGACACGTACGCGCTCGCGTGCGTGCTCTACCAGTGCCTGACCGGCGCCGTTCCCTACGAGCGCGACAGCGACCTCGACAAGGTGTGGGCGCACGTGCACCAGCCGCCGCCGAGCCTCGACGACGTCCGCCCCGACCTCCCCGTCGAGCTCGGGCGCGTGCTGGCTCGCGCCATGGCGAAGGATCCGACTGAGCGACCGGAGACGACCGGGCGGTTCGTACGCGCCGCCCTGGCCGCCGTCCGGTAGCCGCTACGGAGACTCGCCTTCCGGACTATGGTTGGCCGATGGGCCTCCTCGACCGCATCGTCAAGGCCGTCACAGGCGACAGCCCACGACCGGGTGGCGAGCTCGGCGGCGTCCCCGCGAGGGCGACGGTCGTCGAGAAGCGCGGCCATGGAACAGCCGACTCGGGCGTGAGCACGCGCTACGTCTACCTGGATCTCGTCCTGCGCGTCGTGGGCGAGGAACAGACGACCAAGGTGCGGGCGTATGTCGACCCGCGGGCGGCGGTGATCGCGACCGACGGGCTCGAGGTGCCGGTGCGCGTGGACGCGGCCTCGGGTGCGCTGCTCGGCCTCGACGGCGACGCTTGGGAGGCGGAGGCGAAGATCCTCGACGCGGAGTACGAGGCCGGGACGCGCACGCGAGGCGACCGGCCCGGCGCCGCCGACGAGTCCGCGGCCCGCGCTCGCGGCTGACCGTCTCACCCGCCGGCTGTGATCGCGCGCTGGTCGGCGTGCCGCGACGGATCGTCTCCGGCCGCGATCTCCGCGCGCACCCGCTCGGCGAGGTCACCGGCGGCGTGCCAGCCCACGACGTTCCACGTCAGGCGACGCTCCGTGGCGCCTGCCAGCACCGCTTCGACTCGCCACGGGCGCCGGAGGGCGAGGCGCCGGCCGGCAACGCAGAGGCTCAGCAGCGCGGCGACGACCCACTCGAGTGCCAGCAGGGGCAAGGCGATCGCGCCGAGGACCAACCCGATCGCGTCGGCGTCGAAGCGCATCCGGCGCCGCGGACGCCACAGCAACGCCCGTCTGCTCACGGACCATTCGTTGCCGTCGGGCGCCAGGACTCGCGAACCCATGCCGCGAGTATGCCGGTCCGCTAACGTATAACCGAATGGTTGTAAGTACCGAGAGCGAGCGGACCGACGCGCTCTTCCACGCGCTGGCCGACCCCACCCGCCGCGACATCCTCGCCCTGGTGATGCGCGACGCGCACTCGGTGTCCGACCTCGCCCGCCGCTATCCGATCAGCTTCGCCGCGGTGCACAAGCACGTGGGCGCCCTCGAGCGCGCGGGGCTCGTCACCAAGACCCGCCATGGCCGGGAGCAGCGCGTGCGCGGCGACGTCGCGACGCTCCGGACCGCCCATCACCTGCTCGACGAGCTCGAGGCGCTCTGGCGCGGGCGCATCGACCGCATCGACCAGGTCCTCGCGAACCCGACAGAAAGAGCACCGCAATGACCGTGACGAACGTGGTCAAGGACGCCGACGCCAGGACCCTGACCATCACCGCGCGCTTCGACGCGACGATCGACCGCGTCTGGCGCCTCTGGAGCGATCCGCGCCAGCTGGAGCAGTGGTGGGGACCGCCGATGTATCCCGCGACGGTGACGGAGCACGACCTGACACCGGGCGGGACCGTGGCCTACGCGATGACCGGCCCCGAAGGTGACAGGCACCGAGGCTGGTGGCGCGTGCGCGCGGTCGAGGCACCCCACACGCTGGAGGTGGAGGACGGCTTCGCCGACGCCGACGGCAATCCGATCCCGGACACGCCCACGGGGTGATCCGCGTCGCGCTCTCCGAGCTGGCCGGGGGCGGCACGCAGATGGTCATCACCACGTCCTGGGACAGTATCGAGGCGATGGAGCAGATCCTCGCCATGGGCACGGAGGACGGGATCACCGCCGCCGTCGCGCAGATCGACGGGCTGCTCGGCCTCCCGGTGCGGGCATGACCGTCGCCTACACCTTCGACGTCTTCTGCACCCTCGACGGCTTCGGCTCCTACAACAGCGAGGGCGACTGGGGCGGCTACTGGAGCAAGGAAGGCCCTGAGTTCCTCGAGCGCCGCCTCGCCCAGTACAGCGAGGACCAGCGGCTGGTCCTCGGCGCCAACACCTTCCGGGAGTTCGTGCACTTCCTGGGCCGGACCGACGAGTCCAAGGCGACCGACCCGATCAACACCCGGATGAAGAACATGCCGACGACGGTGGTCTCCACGAGACTCGAAGACCCCCTCGACTGGCCGGACGCGACGCTCGTGAGCGGTGACGCCGTCGACGTCGTCGCCCGGCTCAAGGAGGAGTCCGAGGTGCCGTTGCGCTCGCACGGCAGCCTGTCGATGAACCGGGCGCTGATGGCCGCGGGCCTGGTCGACCGCGTCCAGGTGTCGCTCTTCCCCGTCATCAGCGGTCAGACCGGGGCGGACCCGATCTTCCAGGGTGCGGCCGACTTCGACCTCGAGCTGCTCGAGAGCACGACGCTCGACGGCCGCATCCAGGAGCTCGTCTACCGACCCACCCCCCATCGATGACCGAGGCCGAGGAACGCCACCTGCGCCGGGCGATCGAGCTGGCCGCCGAGGCGCGCGCCGCGGGCGACATGCCGTTCGGGTCGCTGCTGGTCGGGCCCGACGGCGACGTGCTGGTCGAGGACCGCAACACGGTGGTGACGGAGAACGACATCACCGCCCACCCGGAGCTCAAGACGGCGCTCTGGGCATCGCGCAACCTCGAGCGCGAGGTGGCGGCCCGGACGACGATGTACACGAGCACTGAGCCGTGCCCGATGTGCCGGGGCGCCATCGCACGGTCGGGCCTCGGGCGCGTGGTCTTCGCGCTCTCCGGCGAGCAGTTCGCGGGCCTCAAGCCGCCCGGGTCGCCGGCCCCGGACGCGGCCGAGGTGGCCTACGAGGGGCCGGCGCTGTTCGACGAGGCCAGGGTTCCGATCGACGGCTACTACGACTAGCGCCGCTCGTCACCGCTGCATCCTCGGATCGTGCGTCGGGTCGGGGTACATGGGAGGGCAGCCGTTCTCGATGGCTTCGGCGCGCAGCTCGTAGTGCCAGGGCTCGTTGCCGTAGATCTGGCACAGGCCGTACGCGGCGCCGTTCGCTGACAGCCACGCCGCGGCGCCGGATGGCCCGATGTCGGCCGCGTCACCCTTCACGTGCGCGGACGTCTCGGGGGTGGCCACCCATCGGGTGGCTGCCTCTTCGGATCCGTACTTCGAGATCGCCTCGTCGAGCAGCCGTTGCTGGTACGCCGGGGAACGCCAGCCGCTGTCGACGACGAATTCGACCCCGCCGGCCGCGCCGTCGGTTGCCGCCTGGCGCAGCGCAGCGAGCAGATCCGAGTCGAGCTCGGCAACGCCCGGGATCCCGTCGTCGAACACCGTCGTGCCGTCGGGGACGGCTCCGCCCGCTTCGCCGAGCGCCCCGCGGCGCTCGTCGCGAGGGACGTGGATGGGCGATGTGGCCGTCGGCGTCGAGGACGAGGACGCCGGCAACTGGTAGCCGAGGGTCGCGGCGATCGCCGCGACGACGACGACCAGCCCGGCGATGCGGGTCGTTGCTCGTGCTGGTCGGACGTGGGTCACGCCGCCATTTGAGACGGCGTGGCGTTGCCGGCCCGTATGTCGTTTTCGATATGCCGGCGATATGCGCCGGCCCTAGCATCGGAGCATGCGCGTGCTGCTCGTCGAGGACGAGCCCTATATGGCGGAGGCCATCCGCGACGGCCTGCGGCTGGAGGCGATCGCCGCAGACATCGCAGGTGACGGCGCCACCGCCCTCGAGCTGCTGGGCGTGAACGCTTACGACATCGCCGTCCTCGACCGGGACATCCCCGGACCCAGCGGCGACGAGATCGCCGAGCGCATCGTCGCCTCCGGCAGCGACATGCCGATCATCATGCTCACCGCCGCCGACCGCCTCGACGACAAGGCTTCCGGGTTCGAGATCGGCGCCGACGACTACCTCACGAAGCCGTTCGAGCTCCGAGAGCTCGTGCTCAGGCTCAGGGCGCTCGACCGCAGGCGTGCCCACAACAGGCCGCCAATCCGAGAGCTAGCGGGCCTGCGGCTGGATCCGTTCCGCCGCGAGGTCTTCCGCGACGGCCGCTACGTCGCGCTGACCAGGAAGCAGTTCGCGGTGCTCGAGGTGCTCGTCGCCGCCGAAGGTGGCGTCGTCAGCGCCGAGGAGCTGCTGGAACGGGCCTGGGATCAGAACGCGGACCCGTTCACCAACGCCGTGCGCATCACGGTCTCGGGACTGCGCAAGCGGCTCGGCGAGCCCCCGATCATCGCCACCGTGGCCGGCGCCGGGTACCGCATCGCCACCGGACGTGATGGAGACGACCGTGGATAGGGAGCCCGGGATGAGCGTCCGCCTCAAGCTCACCCTCAGCTACGCCGGTTTCCTCATGCTCGCCGGCGCCCTGCTGCTCGCCGTCGTGTGGGTGTTCCTGCTGCGGTACGTGCCCGACCGCGCGATCATCGGAGCCGGCCTCGTTCCCAACCGCTCCGACCTCCTGCGCGCGTTCGCTCCGAGGGCCGCCGCCATGCTTGCGTTCCTGCTGGCGTTCGGTCTGGTTGGAGGCTGGCTTCTCGCCGGCCGGATGCTCGCCCCTCTGAGCCGCATCACGGACGCCACGCGGCTGGCCGCGACCGGATCGCTCTCCCACCGGATCCGGCTGGAGGGCCGCGAAGACGAGTTCCGCGAGCTCGCCGACAGCTTCGACACCATGCTCGCGCGACTCGAGGCACAAGTCGCCGAACAGCAGCGGTTCGCGGCCAACGCCTCGCACGAGCTGCGCACCCCGCTGGCGATCACGCAGACGCTGCTCGACGTCGCCCGCAGCGACCCGAGCCGAGACAACGGCGAGCTCGTCGAGCGACTCCACGCCGTCAACACCCGGGCGATCGACCTCACCGAAGCACTGCTCCTGCTCAGCCGCGCCGACCAGCGGTCCTTTCCCCCGGAGCACGTCGACCTGTCCCTCATCGCGGAGGAGACCACCGAGACGCTCCTCCCCCTCGCGGAGAAGCGCGGTCTCACCATCGAGACCTCGGGCGTGGTGTCACCCACCGTCGGCTCACACGCGCTCCTGCAGCAGCTGAGCACGAACCTCGTGCACAACGCGATCGTCCACAACCTGCCTGAAAAGGGCACCGTTTGGGTCAGCACCAGCGTTCACCCCGACAGCGTGGCGCTCACCGTCGAGAACACGGGCGAGAAGCTCACCCCGCAGCTGGCATCCACGCTTGCAGAGCCGTTTCGCCGCGGCACCGGACGAATCCGCGCCGACCACGCAGGCGTCGGCCTCGGCCTGGCCATCGCCAAGAGCATCACCCAGGCGCACGACGGAACCCTCACGCTAACCCCCCGGCCGGCCGGGGGGCTCTGCGTCACGGTGCAGCTCCCCGCCGGCCGCGCCCTCTGACGTCCCCGTCATCGGCGCCGGCAGCGAATCGCTCAGGCGCTCGCCCGAACCCCGCTCTCATCCTCGAGGTAGGCCAGCACGGCCAAGACGCGCCGATGGGCCTCGGGCTCGGACGGCAGGCCGAGCTTGGCCATGATCGACGTCACGTGCTTCTCGACCGACCGCTGGGTGACGAAGATCCGACTCGCCACGCCCGCGTTCGAGCAGCCCTCGGCCAGCAGCCCGAGCACCTCGTGCTCGCGCGCGGTCAGCTCGGACAGCGCCGACGTCTCGCGCCGCCGGCCGAGCATCCAGCGCACGACCTCGGGGTCGAGCACCGAACCGCCGCAGGCCACGCGCCGGATCGCGTCCGCGAACTCCTCGATGTCGGCGACGCGGTCCTTGAGCAGGTACCCGACGCCTCGCGCGTCATTGCCGATCAGCTCGAGCGCGTAGTCAGCCTCGAGGTACTGCGACAGCACGAGCACGCCCACGCCGGGATGCGTGGCGCGGATCGCCACTGCCGCGCGCAGCCCGTCGTCGGTGTTGGTCGGCGGCATGCGGATGTCGACGATCGCGACGTCAGGGCGATGCGCGCCGACCTTGCGGACCAGCTCCTCGGCATCGCCGGCCTGCCCGACGACCTCGAAGCCCTCCGCCTCGAGCATGGTCACCACACCCCGGCGCAGCAAGACGTGGTCATCGGCGATCACTACGCGCAGCCTGGCGGCTGCGGTCTCCGGCGGGATGGATGAGGACGGCATGGCTTCGGCCTTCCTCCCTTCTCGATGGCGCGCGAAAGGCAGAAGGGAATAGAGACCTCAAGCGGGTGCTGCGGTACCGAGCTTACTCCCGCTGACGCCACGCCGCGAACCGCGGGCCACCCCAGCCGGGTGGCCCGCGCTTCTCAGTAGGTCACGGCGAGCTTGATGTCCTTCCTGCTCCTCGCGATCAACGACATCATCTGGTTGAACTTGCCCTCGTCGGCGGGCGGGATCCCGATGCAGCCGGCCGTGCCGTCGTTCATCACGTCCATGTGGAGGAAGAACTCGCTGCGGTTCTTGACCTTGTTGGGCTCGATCTGGACCCGCATCGGTCCCCACTTGGCGGCCGTGCCGCCGCTGGTGTAGGTCTCGCCCTTCTTGTCGGCGTCCGGCACCTGGTAGTGGCCGGGCTTGAGCACGTACATGCCGGCCGGGATCGGGCCGCGGTTCGCGACCCACTGGTGCTTGGGATCCGTGTAGTCCTTCTTCTCCGGGTTGCGCGGGTTGTGCGGCTTCATGCCGGACGTCGCCGGCGACTCGATCGTGTCGCCGCCGGTATCGGTGAGGGTGAGCGTGTGGCCGTCGAAGGTGAAGGTCGAGATCTCGCGGCCGCTCTCGAGGCGCGGCAGCACGGTCTCCTCGTCCGGGTTCTCGACGCGGATGCGATCGATGAGCTTCTCCTGGTGCTTCTCCCCGTCCACGGTGATCTCGAGGGTGTACGTCCCGGTCTTGGGTGGCTCGTTCGCCATGCCCTTGAACGTCCCGTCCCAGATCGCCTGGTGGTACCCGGGTTTCGGATCTATCTGGAACGTCCTGATCCAGGTCCTGTCGGCCTCGCGATCGTCCCCGGGATCACGCTCGTGGACGATGATCACGGCCGTCACGTTCTTCACCTTGTCGCCGAGCACGAAGGAGATCCGTGCCGCCTCGCCCTCGCCGACCCGGATGACGGGCGGCGTGACCTTGAAGTCCGAGACCAGCGTCTTGCCCTTCGTGCTGCGGTCCTGCGCGGCCCGCTTGCGCAGCTCGTCCGGCTGGGCACGCAGCGCGCGCAGGTCCTTCCGGATCGAGGCCTGCTCTCCCGGCCGCCGTTCCTTCGCGCGGTCGATGAACCACTCGATCCTTCGCTTGAACTCCTCGGCGGCGACCGTGGAGATCACGCGCTCGCGCTCCAGCTGCGGGATCTGACCGAGGATCCGCTTGCCTACGCGGGCGACGTCGGCCACATCGGCGGCGGTCGGCGCCGGGCCCTTCGGCTTCGGCTTGGTCCTCGTCGGCTGGCGGGCGAGGACCGCACCGGATTCGGCGCTCGGCTCAACCTCTTCGGCCGCCTCCGGCGGGGTCGCCATCGGCTCGGTGACGCCCTCCAGACCCTCGGGAAGCCAGGCCATCCCGTCGGACGGCGCGTCCTCGCCCTCGGCGGCCTCGACCTCTCCCTCCGCCGCCTCGGCCTCTACCTCCTGCTCCTCCTGCGCCATGCGCTGGATGGCGTGGCTGCCCACGGCCGAAGCCCAGGAGAGGCGCTGCAGGTGCGCGGTCTCGTCGGCCTGCCGCGATTTCTCAGCCTCAGGGTGTCCGGCCTTCCGTTCCTCGAGCGCGGCTCGGCGCATGACCTGAGCCGACAGTACAGGCGCTCGCGCCGCAGGTGCAAAGCGCCAGAAATCCGGGCTAGAGCGCCCGCCGCACGATCGCCGCCACGTCATCCGGGCGCGACAGGAACGGCGAGTGCGACGACGGCAGCCGCTCCACGGTCGCTGCGCGTGAGGCCATCGCGTCCTGCGCCGGCGGTGGCACCGCCTGGTCCTGATCGCAGATCACGTAGGTGCTCGGCAGCTCCTGCCACGCCGCGACGGTCTGCGGCGTGGCGATCGCCGCGACGGACTGGGGGGTGAGCCGCTCGGCCGCCGCACTCGCGACGTCCGGCGGGCAGTCGCCGTAGAGCGAGCGCTCCGTGTCCTGGGCGAGGTGCGTGCCGGCCGCCTCGTCGACTGCGATCCACGGCGGCAGCTCGTGGCGCATCGCGTCGAGCAGCGCCTGGCCCGGCTCGAGCATGAACGCGCACAGGTAGAGGAGCGCGGCGGCGTGCGGGGAGCCGGCGGCGCCCTCGCTGATCGCGATGCCGCCGTAAGAGTGACCGACCACGAGCGCCGGCTCGCCGATCCCGTCGAGCGCGGCGCGCACCGCTGCCGCGTCGTCGGCCAGACCCGCCGCGCCGTCGTTGCTGGGCAGGTCGATCGCGACCACGCGCAGGTCCGCGAGGCGCTCGGCGACGGCGTCGTAGCACCAGGCGCCGTGCCAGGAGCCCGGAACGAGCAGCACGGCGTCGATCACGCGAGCACCTCCCCCATGACCAGCGGGAGGTCGGCGCGGACCGAGGTCCCCTCACCGGGCAGGCTCTGCACATGAAGGCGTCCGCCGAGCGCCTCGACGCGGTCTTCGAGTCCGCGCAGGCCCGAGCCGCCGCGCATGTCGGCGCCGCCGGCGCCGTCGTCGGACACCACGACCACCAGCCTGTCGCCCAGTCTCCTGACCTCCACCCGAGCTTCGGTCGCCGCGGCGTACTTCGCCACGTTCGTCAGCGCCTCCGACACCACGAAGTAGGCGGCGACCTCGACCGCATCGGAGGGCCGTTCACCCTCGTCGATCTCCAGCTCGACCGGCAGGGGCGCCCGCTGGGCGACTGCCGCGACCGCCGCGTGGAGCCCGTGGTCGGTCAGGACGGCCGGGTGCAGGCCGCGGGCCAGCTCGCGCAGTTCCGCAAGGCCCTGATGGAGTTCCTCGATCACGGACGAAAGCGCCGTATGTGCCTGCGCCGGGTCGTCGTCGATGAGCCGATCGAGCAGCCGCAGCGACAAGGCGATGCCGACGAGCCGCTGCTGCGCCCCGTCGTGGAGGTTGCGCTCGAGTCGCCGCCGCTCCGCGTCCCCAGCCGTGACCACGCGCGCCCGCGAGGCGGTCAGCTGCTCACGCGCCTCCGCGTTGGCCAGCGCTTGCGCGACGAGCTCCGTGAAGCCCGCGACGCGGTGCTCGTCGCCGGTCGCGAAGGCGTGCACCTCGACGCTCGAGATGACCACCGCACCCCACAGCTCGCCATTGAAGACGATCGGCGCCCCGACGCCCGAGCGGATCCCGAGCGCGCGCAACCGCTCGGCAAGCGACCCCGTGATCCCGTCGTAGTCGTCGACGCGTTCGGGCTGCCCGCTCCGGCAGATCTTCGGTGCCAGCGTGTCGCCGTCGAGCTGCAGAAGCGCGCCGACCGGCACGCTCGGCACACCCGGCTCGTTCCAGCCGCCGATCACGTCGGCGGTCCCATCGTGGCGGTAGCGGACCATGTTCGCGGTGTGGGCACCGAGCAGGCGCCCGACCTCCTCCGTCACGGTCGCGAAGATCTGCCTGGGATCGCTCGTCCCGGCCACCAGGGTGGCGACGCGACGCAGCGCCGCCTGCTCGTCGAGGAGCATCTGCACCGCCGAGGAGCCCGCGGAGGCGTCCATCCCGCGCCACCATCTCAGAACCGCGGGTGGCTGTCACATCCTGATGCGGGCTAGCGCGGGCTCGCGCGCATCAGCAGCCGGACGCGCGCACGGTGCAGATGCGGCATCAGTCCGTAGATGACGATCGGCACGGCGATCGTCGCGAGGAGGAACGTCCTCAGGACCGGAGGCATCGGCGCGAGCCAGCCGGCGAGCGCCACGTTGATCACGGTCAAGGTCGGGAAGACGCAGAGCCAGATCATCAGCGCGAGCTGATGGCGGCTCGGGGGCGGAGTCGGGTTCTCGTGGTTCGTCATGGAGTCCTCGGGTCTCGATGGCTTTTCACGCCGCGGTGACCGCGGCGACCTGCTGAACGGCGGTGTCGACTTCCTCGCCGACGAGCTCGGTGTTGATCGCGATGGCGACCGCGGATCCTTCGCCGGCCGCGGTGATCACTTGCGCTCGCGGGTTGGTCGCGTTGCCGGCCGCCCACACGCCGGGGACGCTCGTGCGACCGCCGGCGTCGGCTCGGACGAGGCCGTCCCCCAGCAGCTCGCAGCCGAGGGCTGCGGCGATGCCGTCCGCATGCGGGCGAAGAGCCGGCCGGATGAACAGCGCGCGACGGGCGACGGTGCGACCGCCGGCGAGCCGAATGCCTTGAAGGCGGTCGTCGGTGACGACGAGGTCCTCGACGGTTCCGTCGACGACCGCGATCCCTCGCGCATGCAGCGCAGCGCGCTCCCGGGCCGTGACCTCGGTGGTGTGCGCGAACAGGATCACGTCGTCTGTCCATTGGCGGAGAAGGTGTGCGTGTTCGACGGAGGCGAGCACGCCGACCGGCTGGTCGCGCATCTCCCAGCCGTGGCAATACGGGCAGTGCAGGAGATCGCGGCCCCACCGCTCCCGGGCACCCGGGACATCAGGCAGTTCATCGGCGGCGCCGGTCGCGAGGAGCACCTTCCGCGCCTCGAGCGTCCGGCCGCGGGCGAGACGCAGCTCAAAGCCGGCCGCCGCGTCCATCACGCGATCCTCGACGAGCTCGACGCCGTAGCGCCGGACCTCGTCCCGCGCGGCTCGGAGCAGCTCGGCCGGGGGTGTCCCGTCACGTGAGAGGAAGCCCTGCATGTGCGCGGCGGGGGCGTTCCGCGGTGTGCCGGCGTCCACGACCACCACCCGGCGTCGCGCGCGGCCGAGCACGAGCGCGGCGCTCAGGCCGGCGGGCCCTCCGCCGACGATCGCAACGTCATAGGTTCGGTTCGTCATGCACCGAGCGTGCAGGACGGCAGCGCGGATCGCACGGTTCGTTGCGGTTTCCGGGAAGCGCAGATAGCGTCGCGCCATGGGGGACGAGACGTCGATCCCCGATGTGCTGGCCGAAGTCGGTCCTCGCTTGAGGCGGCTGCGGGTCCGCCGCGGGGTGACGCTGACGGCACTGGCCGCGCAGACCGGGATCTCGAAGAGCACGTTGTCGCGCCTGGAGACCGGCCAGCGCAAGCCCAGCCTCGAGCTGCTGCTCCCGCTCGCCGCTGCGCATCACCTGCCGCTCGACGAGCTCGTCGGCGCGCCCCGCGTGGGCGATCCGCGCGTCCGCCTCGCGCCGCGGACCCGCAACGGGCGGCTCGTCTATCCGCTGACGCAGCAGTCCAGCGGCATGGCCGTCTGGAAGGTCGTCATCCCACCCGAGCGCGAGCGCAGGCTCAGGACGCATGCGGGTCATGAGTGGCTCTACGTGCTGTCAGGCGAGATGCGCCTGATCCTCGGCGAGCACGACATCACGATGCGCGCCGGCGAGGTGGCCGAGTTCGACACCCGGCTGCCGCACTGGTTCGGCCCGGCCGGCAATGAGCCGGTCGAGATCCTCAGCGTGCATGGCAGCCAGGGACAGAGGATGCACGTCCGTGCCGCGCCGAGGCGCGGCGATGCACACCATGAGTGAGATCGTCACGGATCGGCTGCGGCTGCGACCGTTCGAACGCGCTGACCTACCCGCGTTCGTCGCCTACCGCAGCCATCCTGACGTCGCGCGCTTCCAATCGTGGGACACGACATACTCGCTCGCCGACGCCGAGACGTTCCTGGCGTCGCAGAAAGGTCTCGTGCTCGGCGCGCCGGGCGAGTGGGTGCAGCTGGCAGCGCTCGACCGGCGCAGCGGGGAGCTCTGCGGCGACTGCGCCGTCCGGATCGCGGATGACCAGCCGGCGACAGCGGAGGTCGGCATCACGTTCTCGCCCGAGCATCAGGGCAGCGGATTGGCGACGGAGGCACTCGGCGGCGTGATCTCCGCGCTGTTCGAGCGGCACGAGCTGCATCGCGTCTTCGCTCAGGCCGACGACCGCAACCTCGCCGTCCAGCGGCTGCTCGAGCGTCTCGGACTCCGGTGCGAGGCCCGCCTGGTCGAAGCCGATTGGTTCAAGGGCGAGTGGACGACGCTGCGGACCTACGCCACGTTGCGTCGCGAATGGAGGCAGCGCCCAGCGGTCGGATGACCGTGCCGGCGGCCGGTCGATTCCCTGAAACGGCACCAGCCCCTTCACGCGGCCGGGCGCTGGTGAGAGAGTCGGCACAGCTCCTATCGAAAGGCGTCCTCATGGACCGCTCCTCCCCGTATCCGCTGCGCCTCGAAGGCGACCTCGCGCCGCGGCTCAGCCGCTGGCTGTGGCTGGTCAAGTGGCTCCTCCTGATCCCGCACTTCATCGTGCTGTTCTTCCTCTGGATCGCGTTCTTCGCCGTCTCCGTGGTGGCGTTCTTCGCGATCCTCTTCACCGGCCGCTACCCCCGCGGCATCTTCGACTTCAACGTCGGCGTGCTGCGCTGGAGCTGGCGCGTGGGCTACTACTCCTACAGCGCGCTCGGCACCGACGCCTATCCGCCCTTCTCCCTCGGCGAGGAGCCGGACTACCCGGCGCGCTTGTCAGTGACCTACCCGCCGCAGCTCTCGCGCGGCCTGGTGCTGGTGAAGTGGTGGCTGCTGGCCCTGCCCCACTACCTGATCGTGGGCGTGTTCACCGGCGGCGCGTTCGCCGGCTACAACGGGGCGAACGACGGCAACTGGTGGTATGCCAGCGGACTGATCGGCCTGCTGGTCTTCATCGCCGGTATCGCGCTGCTGTTCGCCGGCCGCTACCCCCGCGGCCTCTACGACCTCGCGATGGGCATGAACCGCTGGTGCTTCCGCGTCGTCGCCTACGCCGGGCTGATGACCGATGAGTACCCGCCGTTCCGCCTCGACATGGGAGACCGCGAGCCGCCGTCCGCGGAGGCCATCCCCGCGACCGGACCTGACCCGCTCCCGGCGAGCTGAGGGTCGCTAAGCCTCGGGCTCATCGCACGTGCGGTGGGGTCGTGCCGTTGGTCGTCGGACTGCTCTGCGTCGGGTCGGCCATGCTCGAGAGTTCAGGGCGATCTGACGCCGTGGCGCCTCCGGCGGACGGCGCACCGTGGCGACGATGTTCCCACACGTCAGCCCCTCGGGCTCTCGGTCGCGACCAGGCGCGGCGAGGGTCGCACGACCCGGTCGACGACTCCGCCTTCCGTGCTCCCGGTCTTGCTCGATCGCCCTCCGCGCGCGACCCGCATGATCGTGACCGGGGACTCGGTGATGTCGCCGTTCGCGTCGAAGCCGAACGTGCCCAGCAGGTCCGGGGTGCGCGCGCGTGGCGAAGAGCTGCTCGAGGACGGAGCCGCGGGTGCCGTCGGAGCGGCCGATGGCGTCGAGCAGCGCCCCGGTCGCTCGGCGGCGTAGACGGCGGACGGCTCGACCTCGCCGCCGGCCTGCGTCTTGGCGAAGCGGCGCACGAAGTCCGCGCCCGCGGGCGGAAGGCGTTCCGTGACCGTGCCGGCGAGGCTGACGTACACGCCGCGCGCCGAAAGGCCGGCGCGGCGAGACAGGAGCGGCAGCGGGGTGAGCCCATCGGGGGCGAGGATGTCGACCGCCGGCCCGAGGCGAGCGCGCAGGTCGCGGATCACCCCGGCCCGCGTTCGTGTCGAGAAGGCCGCCGACGAACACCGCCTGCGCCCCCGGAACGCGCGATCCGGCGAGCGAGCCCGGGCCGCAGTGACGACTTCTGCGAGGCCGCGGTACCGGCGCTGACTTGATCCGGGACACCGCGTAGGTTGAGAAGGGCCTGCCTCGCAGGCCCTTCTCGATCGTGGGCGACGTCCCCGAGCACGCTCTCGAGAAATTTTCGCGAGCGTGTCGTATCGGGGCGCTGGTGTTCGTGGAGAGGGTGAGAGGCAGCCATCCGGGCGGCCCGTGATCAAGGAGAGCCACCATGCCGCAGTACTTCCTGACCCTGCCGCACGACTCGGCCCAGGAGCCCACGATGGAGTCGATGCAGGAGATGGACCCGGCGGCCCTCGAGGAGGTCTTCGCCGCCGTCGAGAAGTTCAACAACAAGCTCAAGGACGACGGCGCCTGGGTGTTCGCCGGCGGCCTGCACCCGCCCTCGACCGCCACCACGGTCGACGCCACCGGCGACACGCCGATCCTCACCGACGGACCGTACGTCGAAGCGAAGGAGTACCTGGGAGGCTTCTGGATCATCGAAGCTCAAGACCTGGACGCTGCGCTCGAGTACGCCAAGCTCGGATCGAAGGCGCTGCAGGACCGCATCGAGGTGCGCGCCTTCCAGGAGGAGCCGCCGCAGGACGAGTCCTAGGCCGTGCCTAGGGCGACCTCCGTCGCGCCCGCTGCCCATGCTGCGATCGAGCGGACCTTCCGCGAGGAGCACGGCCGGGTGATCGCCTCGCTGGTCCGCCGCTTCGGTGACATCGACGTCGCCGAGGAGGCGGCCGGCGAGGCGCTCGTCGTCGCCCTCGAACGCTGGCCGGTCGACGGCACGCCGCCCAACCCGGGGGGCTGGCTGACGACCACCGCCTCACGCCGGGCGATCGACCGGCTGCGCCGGGAGCGGCGGCGTGACGACAAGCATCAGGCGGCTCGGATGATCCACGACGACACCCCGCACGAACCGACCGGCCCCGTGGAGGACGACCGGCTGCGGCTGATCTTCACCTGCTGTCACCCGGCCCTGTCCCCGGAGGTCAGGGTGGCCCTGACCCTGCGGCTGCTCGGCGGTCTGACCGTCGCCGAGGTGGCCCAGGCCTTCCTGGTCCCAGAGACGACCATGGCCCAGCGGATCACGCGCGCCAAGGCGAAGATCCGCGCGGCCAAGATCCCCTACCGCGTGCCGGCCGCAACCGACCTGAGCGACCGGCTCTCCGCCGTCCTGGCTGTGCTGTTCCTGATCTTCAACGAGGGCTACCTCGCCAACACCGGCGACGACCCGATCCGCGACGAGCTCACCGGCGAGGCCATCCGGCTGACCCGCGCCCTCCATGCCCAGCTGCCCCTGGCGCTCGAGGTGACGGGCCTGCTCGCGCTGATGCTGCTCATCGAGGCCCGACGCACGACCCGGGTCTCTCGCGGCGAGCTGGTCCCGCTCGACGAGCAGGACCGCGGACGGTGGGACCGCGCGCTGATTTCCGAGGGGCACGCCCTGGTGCGAGCCTGCCTCGCCGCCAACCGGCCGGGTCGCTACCAGCTCCTCGCCGCGATCAACGCGGTGCACACCGACGCACCCAACGCAGCCGACACCGACTGGTCCCAGATCGCCACCCTCTACGACCAGCTCGCCGCGATCGACCCGTCGCCGATCGTCGCTCTCAACCGCGCGATCGCCGTGGCCGAGCTCGACGGTCCCGCGGTCGCCCTCGCCCTGGTCGACCGACTCCCCTTGACGACTTACCACGCCTGGCATGCCACCCGTGCCGACCTGCTGCGCCGCCTGGGCCGCAGCGATGAAGCACGCGCGGCATACGACGCCGCGATCGCGGCCACGGAGAACGACGCCGAGCGTGGCTACCTCGGACGGCGCCGGGACCAGCTCGGCTCCTGACAGATGAAGCCGGCCGCCGAGACACCGGCACGGCCACGGCCTGCCTGCCGACAAGCCCGAGCTCTTCGCCCGCCTCGTCGCGGACTTCGTCGAGGAGGTCTTGCGAGCTTCGTCTCGTTCCGACCTGACCGACCGGTGACCCGGCCGGCCGTGCCGAGGGCTCCGGCACGGCCGGGCCGGGACCGGTCGCCATCACGGTTGCGATGGCATCCCTCCCCGTGGGAGATTCGGATCGCGGTAGACCTCCCGCGGATCCCAGCCGCATGCGCTGCAGCTCGCTGCGTCGGGTGCCACGCCGAGTCCGCAGCGCGGGCAGGGCACCTCCTCGGGTTCCTCTTTGCCGCGATGCGGCCGAAGTCGCTGGAACAGCCCCATTTGCCACCCTCCCCCGGTTGCCCGATCGGGACAGGGTCCTGCGGTGCGTGGCGGGTGCATATGGGCGGCGCTCCCCATCTTTGCCTAGGGTCGGACCGCTCGCTGCAGTCGCGGCACTTGTGCGGGTGACCGGTCGAAGATGTCGATCGCGAGGGCGCCCACGACGGTCTGCAGCCACGCGCGGTCGTCGGGATCGGCGCGGCCGGCGCGGCGCCGGGCGTATGTCGTGAGGTCGTCCCGCGAGCCGGCGACGATCAGTGGTCCGGTGACGGCGTAGCGGCCGTCGCCGAGTGCGACCAGCGCTCCGGGCCGATCGCGGCGGACGCGCAGGCGGGCGGCGACGGGCTGGCCGAGCACGCGCTCGGGCGCGCCGAGCTCCCCGATGACGGCGTCGTCGTCGCAGGGGCGGACGGTGAAGATGGGTGGCGATCCCCGCAGCCGCCGCCGCGGTCGCGGCGGCGGTCCGATCGGTCCGTGTCGCCATCGCTCCTGGAGGGCGTCGACCTGCTTGGCGACCTCGCGGCGCACGAGGATGTGGAGCCGGTCGCCGGCGCGGATGCGCGTCGATCCGCGCGGGGCGACCGCCTCGTCGTCGCGGACGATCACGCTCACGAGCGCGTCTCGCGGGAGGTCGAGGTCTCGGACGTGCGCGCCGACGACGGCATGGCCGCTGCGCACCGGGTGCTCGACGGTCTCCGCGCCGAGCCGGCGGATCACGCCGACCTCGATGATCGGCCCTGGCGACGATGGCTCACGGGCGGCGGCGAGTGCGGGCCCCGGTGCGAACAGGCGGCGCGGCAGCCACCGCGCGAGCGCGGCGGACCTGGCCGAGAACAGCGGCGAGAGGATGGAGAGCACGAGGACGTAGAGCGCGGCGAACGGGGCGACCCTGCCGTCGAGCCCGGCCGCCACGGCCAGGGAGGCGAGGATCAGCTCGAACTCGCCGCGGCTGACGAGCATCAGGGCGGTGTTGGCGGCCTCGATGCGGCCGAAGCGGTAGATCCGGGCCGCCACGACGCCGGCGATCACGTTGAACGCCAGGGTCACGAGGACTGCGACCGCGACGGCCGGGGCGATCGCACCCATGTCGCTCGGGGCGATCGTCAGGCCGAACCAGAAGAAGAAGATCGCCGCGAACACGTCGCGCAGTGGGACCAGCAGCCGCTCGACGCGCGGCCCGATGCCCGTGCCGGCCACGACCATCCCGGCGAGCAGCGCCCCGACGGCATCCGAGGCGCCCGCGCTGTGGGCGAACCCGGCGACGAACACGCCGAAGCCGACGGTGACCACGATCGTCAGCTCGGCGTCCGCGGTCGCGAGGAACGGCCGGACGAGCCGCGCGCCCCAGCGCGCCATGGCGAACAGCCCCAGCAGGAACGCGAACGCGGTCGCAATCGAGAGGATCACCTCGCCCGCCGCGTCCTGCTCGCCGAAGATCGGCTGCAACAGCGCCAGATAGAACGCGATGAACACGTCCTCGACGACGATGATCCCGAGGATCATCCCCGTCTCGGGGTTGGCGACGCGGCGGAGGTCGAGGATGAGCTTCGTGACGATCGCCGTCGAGGAGGTGCCGATCATCCCCGCGATCACGAAGATCTCCCGTGTCCCCCAGCCGAGCGCCCACCCGAGCGCGAGGCCGGCGCCGAAGTTGAGCACGATGTACGAGCCGCCCGCCCATAGCAGGCGCCGCCCGCCGCTCAGGAGCTCCTGGACCGAGAACTCGATCCCGAGGTGGAACAGCAGCAGGACCAGCCCGAGCATCGCCAGCAGGTGCAGCTCCTCGGGGTCCTCGAGCACGACGATCCCCGGCGTCTGCGGGCCGAACAGGATCCCCGCGACGATGAAGAACGGGATCGTCGGCAGGCCGAGCCGCCGGCCGAATCGCGCGGACAGCCCGGCGAGCAGGAGCGCGGCACCGAGGACGGCGAGCTCGCTGTCCATCGCCTCAGCCGGCGCGGCCTAGCCGGCGCGAGGCATGGCCACCCGCCGCCTCATCGGCGGCGGGCGGTCATACCCAGCGTCGGAGGGTGGCACCACGCGCTCAGATCCACCGCCGCCGGGCTCGATGACGCCCCGGCAGCATCTGCTGCGGCGCGCTCGGATGCCATGGGGAGCAGCCCCCATTCAAGACTCCCGCGACGTCAGCTGCCGACCGCCGGCTTCGCGTCGCGCGCCGTACCAGTAGGACAGGCCGAGTCCGGCGAGAGCGCCGGGGAGCGCGAGCATGCCTTGCAGGATCCCGGGCGGGTTGGCAGACGGCACTCCTGGCGTGGGAAGCGCATAGCCCACGAGGACGGCGCCGATCACTGCGGCCAGCAGGGCGCCGATGATCCCGCCCCAGAACCGGTCCGGGACCAGCACGGCGAAGTGCCAGACGGCGATGCCGACCATTGTCCAGACGACGATGCTCACGGTCGCGAAGGTTGAGCCGCGCAGGCACTGACTCCCATGGGCGTGACTCCCCATTTGTCGGCTGCCGCGCATGCGTCAAGCTCTCGCCGTGTCCCTGTTCTGGCGCGTGGTCGCGATCAACGCCGGCGGACTCGTCTTCGCCGCGCTCGTACTGGCGTTCTCGCCGGCGACGGTGAGCGCGCGTCTCACCGTCACCGAAGCCGCCGTGCTCTTTGCCGGCACGGCGCTCGTGATCGTGGTCAACGTCGTGCTGCTGCGGCGCGTGTTCGGGCCGCTCGAGCACCTGACCGAGCTGATGCGGCGCGTCGATCCGATGACACCGGGGCGGCGCATAGAGCTGGCGCGGCCGGTAGCGGAGGTCGCGGAGCTCTATCACTCCTTCAACGCGATGCTCGACCGCCTCGAGCTCGAACGGCGCACGAGCGGCCGGCGCGCCCTGATGGCCCAGGAGAACGAACGGCGGCGGCTGGCGCGCGAGCTGCACGACGAGGTCGGGCAGACGCTGACCGGCGTGGTCCTGCAGCTCGAGGGCCTTCACAGCGCCGCGCCGGCCGAGCTCGCAGAGCCCGTCGCCCTGCTGCAGGAGACCGCCCGGGAGGGCGTGGAGGAGGTGCGGGAGATCGTTCGCGGTCTGCGACCGCAGGCGCTCGACGAGTTCGGGTTGCGCAGCGCGCTGATCTCCCTCACGGTCGGCGTCACCGAGCGAACCGGGGTGCGGGTGCGCGCGAACGTGGCCGCGGACCTTCCCGCGCTCGCCCCCGAGCAGGACCTGGCGATCTACCGGGTCGCCCAGGAGAGCCTCACCAACGTCGCCCGGCACTCCGGAGCCAAGGCGGCCGTGGTGATCCTGGTGCCCGCCGGCGATCGCGTCGTGCTGACGGTCCGCGACGACGGACGTGGCATAGCCGACCCCGAGCTGGCCGGCGACGGCGCCGGGCTCGGCGGCATGCGCGAGCGAGCGCTGCTCGTCGCCGGTCAGCTCCACGTCGGCCGCCACGCCGACGGCGGCACCGAGGTCCGCCTCGAGGTGCCCATGCGCGGGCTCGGATGACCGTTCCGCTGCGCACGCGGATCCTGGTCGCCGACGACCACACGGTCGTCCGCCGCGGACTGCGCATGGTCCTCGACGCCGCCCCCGACCTGGAGGTCGTGGCCGAGGCGAAGGACGGCATCGAGGCGGTCGAGATCGCCCTGCGCGAGGACATCGACCTGGCCGTGCTCGACGTCGCGATGCCCCGGCGCACAGGTCTCCAGGCGGCGCGCGAGCTCGTCCGGCGCCGTCCGGAGATGCGCGTGCTGATGCTGTCGATGCACGACCTCGAGGACTACTGCTTCGAGGCGCTCAAGGCGGGGGCGTCCGGCTACGTGCTCAAGACCGTCGCCGACCGCGACCTCGTCGAGGCCTGCCGCGCCGCGATGCGCGGCGAGTCCTTCCTGTACCCACCGACGATCCGGTCGCTCATGCGCGCCTACGTCGACGATCCCGAGCGGGCGGAGGCGGGGCCGCTCACCGCGCGCGAGCGCGAGGTGGCCAAGCTCGTCGCCGAAGCACACACCACCGAGGAGATCGCCGAGCTGCTCGTCATCAGCCCCAAGACGGTCGAGCGCCACCGCGAGAACATCCTCGCCAAGCTCGGCATGCGCGACCGCGTCGAGCTCACCCGCTGGGCGATCCGCCACGGGCTGGTAGAGCCCTAGCGCCGTGATGGGTGTCGCTCCCCATGGCCGGGAGCGCGCGCGCCGTCCAAGCTCGACAGCACCCGAAGAAAGGAGCGCACCATGGCGGTACCCCCCGGCCCCGGGAGCTCGTCGTTCGAGCACGACCCCCGCAACGATCCCTCCCCGCGCGTGCCCAGGCCACTGCCCGACCGCGGCCGCCGCGCAGGCGGCGCCGCGATCGCGATGGTCCTGGCGGCGCTGGTCGTCGTCGTGCTGATCGTGCTGCTCTGACGCCGGCCATGATCCGCGTCGTCATCGTCGACGACCACCACGCCGTACGGCTCGGCCTCCAGACAGCGCTGGCGGCCGAGCCCGGCCTCATCCCCGTCGGCACCGCCTCCACCGCGGCAGAGCTGCCGCCGCTGCTCTACCGCGTCGACCCCGACGTCGTCCTGCTCGACTACCAGCTCCCCGACGACGACGGGCTGACCGTCTGCCGCCGGGTCAAGTCATCAGCACCCTCACCGCGCGTGATCCTCTACTCCGCCTTCGCGGACGCCTCCATGACCGTCCCGGCGATCGTCGCCGGCGCCGACGGCCTCGTCCACAAGGGCGTCCGCCCGCAGGAGCTCTTCGAAGCCATCCGCGCCGTCGCGGCCGGCGGGGTCGTGCTCCCGCTCGTCTCCCAACCGCTCCTAGAGGCCGCGGGACTGCAGCTCGACACCGACGACCTGCCCATCCTCGGCATGCTCCTCGATCGCACCCCGACGGGCGACATCGCAACGACCCTCGGCATCGACGACGCCCATCTCAAGCGGCGCGTCCGGCGCATGCTCGCGCGACTCAAGGTGCCCTTCACACGACCGGTCCCGTAGCCCGCCCGGTGGCCGCCTTCTCCGGGCGTTCACGCGCGGGCGAGCGCGCTCGGGCGGAGCTCGCGGTGGTGCCCGACCCCGGCGATGGCGAGGGTGATCTCGAGCTCGGCGAGGAGCGTGCGGAGCATGTGCCGGACGCCCGCCTCACCTCCGAGCGCCAGGCCGTGAACGTACGGGCGACCGATGAGGACGGCCTCGGCCCCGAGGGCCAGCGCCCGGTAGACGTCGGTCCCCGTGCGAGCGCCCGATCCGAACAGGACGGCGACCTTGCCGCCGACCGCGTTCACGATCCGTCGCAGGACGTCGATCGTCCCGGCCGAGCCGGGACCGCGGCGCCCGCGCTCGTTCGACACGACGATGCCGTCGAAGCCACGGCGGACCGCCATCCGCGCGTCCGCCACGGTCTGGACGCCGCCGAGGACGATCGGCCCGTCCCACGCCTTGCGGATCGCTGCGAGTGCCTCCCAGCCCTTCCCGGGCTGCGGCGGTGAGAGCACGAGGTGGGTGCACCCGGAGAGCCGCGCGCGCGTGAGCAGCGTGGTGTCGGGGCCGTTCCTGCCCGGCCAGTCCAGGCCGAACCACCGGGAGCCGGTGGGGCCGGCCACGGCGACCTCCTCGACGGACTTGCTCGACCGCGCCGCGTGGACGTACGTGAGCCCGAGGTCCGCGGCCGCCTTGGCGGTCGCGGCCTCGCCGTCGGGGTGCGCCAGGGCCTGCTTCCCGATCGGGCCGAGGATGACCGGGGCCGGCATCGCGACGCCGAGCACCGTCGTGGAGAGGTCGCGCTCGGCGCGGTCGATGAACATCCGCGGGACGATCCGCCATGCGGACAGCGCCCGCGCGTTCGCGCGCACGGCGGCGGGACCGCCCGCCCAAGCGAGCAGATGCCGGCGCGCGGGCTCGGACAGCACCTTCGCTGCGGCGGCCTCGAGGTCGGAAAGGTTCGTGGTGAAGATCGGCTTGACGCCCGCGCTCATCCCGGCGATGTAGATCTCGGACTGGTAGCTGCCGTACGGGGCGCCCGGGCCGACGGGGGCCGGCGACTTCACGGGGGCCTTGGGAGGCGTGGGGGGCGTGGGGATGGGGAGCGGGGGGACGGGCACCTGGCCCGCGGCGAGCGCGGTCGGCGCGAGGAAGGTCGCGGCGGCGGCGGTGCCGGCCACCTCGAGGAACTGACGACGAGTGCTTTCGGACATGGCTCGGCTCCGCTTCAGCGCGCGCGGGTCAGCGAGGAACGGGAGAGGGTTCGGTGACTGCGGCGGCGGGTCTTCCGGACCTCCTGCTCGAGCTCGTCGACGAGCATCCGCATGACCGTGCGGGTACCCGCCTGCCCGTCCAGCGCGAGGCCGTACAGGTACGGCCGGCCGATGAGCACCGCGTCCGCGCCGAGCGCCAGCGCCTTGAAGGCGTCACGGCCCGTGCGGATCCCGGAGTCGAAGAGCACGGGCATCTCGTCGCCGACCTCCCTGACGATCGGTCCGAGCGCGTCGAGCGACGCGATCGCCCCGTCGACCTGACGGCCGCCGTGGTTGGAGACGACGATGCCGTCGATCTCGTGCTCGGCGGCGATCCTGGCGTCGCGCCGGCTCTGGATGCCCTTGAGCAGGATCGGGCCGTCCCAGTTCGCGCGGATGAGCGGCAGCTGGTCCCAGTTCAGCCCGGGGTTCTGGAAGACGCCCGCGAACGCGACGCCGGTCGCCAGCGGACTGACCTCTCCCGGCAGCGGCATCTTCTTGCGCCGGAAGACCGGGTCGCTCGTGTAGTTCGCGATGCCCTTGTTCTCCAGGAAGGGCGAGTAGCCGCGATCGAGATCGAGCGGCCGCCAGCCGAGCAGCGTCGTGTCGAGCGTGATGATCAGGTGGGTGTAGCCGGCCGCCTTGGCACGATGCAGGAAGGACGCGGCGATCTCGTCGTCTGTGGGCCAGTACAGCTGGTACCAGCGCGACCCCTGGCCGTTGGCCGCGGCGACGTCCTCCATCTTGTAGGCGCCCTGCGTCGAGTGCACGTACGTCAGCCCGAGCTCGGCCGCCGCGCGGGCGCTGGCGAGGTCGCCGTCCGGATGGGCGAGCGTCTGCACCCCGACCGGCGCGAAGAGGACCGGCGCGGGCATGCGCGTCCCCAGGACGGTGGTGGAGAGATCGACCTTCGCCGGCTTGCGGCCCCGGCGCCGCTTGATCTTCCAGCGCCGGAAGGCCGCGGCATTGGCGCGCGTGCTGTCCGCGTCACCCGCCCCGGCGAGGATGTAGGCGAGGGCCTCGGGGCTGAGGACCTTGGCGGCCTCCGCCTCGAGCTTCGAGAGGTCGTCGGGGATGGGGGCCGCGGCAGTCGCCTGCGTCATGGGAGACGAGTGTGAACGGAATTTCAGTGCGACGCGCCGCTTGCGCACGTTCTTCGTCGCGGCACGGCTCGCAGCGCCCGCGCGACGACTGAACAGCGCCGGCCAGCGAAGAGGCCGCCCGAGCACGCCGGTAATGAGTCCCACCTCACGCTCGGTGTGCTCGTGCTGACAGATGGCTCGATCCGCTCTAACGGATCCGGCGGCGGCCTCCGATGCAGAAGCACGCACCGCGCCCCTCGCTCGTCGGAGCCACCGCCAGGCCACCACCATGTCTGACCGCCCCACTACCAAGCCCCGCACCATCGCCAAGTCACGCGCCCAGCAGGCCGTCCGCCTCACCGGCCGGGCTGCCGAGGAGGTGCGGAGCAACCTGCTCGAGCCGGCGCGCATGGCCGAGCAGATGAAGGACCTCTACCGCATCGTTCCCTCGCCCGAGCAGCAGAAGGCGCTCGCGGAGCGCACCCAGCGCTGGGCGAAGCCGGGCAAGGGCGACGCGAGCCTGCGTCTCCGCGACGCGGTGACCGGTGCGCCGAAGCCGGAGGCCGGCCTGGAGAGGGTCGACCCCAAGACGCTCGTGGCCAAGCCGTCGGTGACCAAGGTGCTCGGGCCCGTTGCGTGGGAGGCGATGGCGATGGCGACCCAGCAGCACTACCTCGTGGAGATCGACAACAAGCTCGAGGGGATCGCCAAGGGGATCGACGAGGTCTTCGCCCGCGAGGACGACCGGACCCTCGCCGTCTTCCGCGAGGTGCGCGACATCGTCCGCGACTCGCGCGAGCGGTTCGACGCCGGCGACGAGCTCTCCTCGGCGCGCGTCCAGGAGATGCACCGGCTCGCCGGCGACGCCCGCCGCGAGTGGCACGTCCTCAACCAGCGCACGCGACGACTCCTGGCCGAGTACAAGAGCGGCGAGACCGAGCCCGAGAAGGTCCAGGAGGCATGGGAGCTGCTGTGGGTCGCGACCGAGGTCCTCATCGAGGTCAGTGGCCTGCTCACGTCCCTTCCGTGCGCGACCCTCGACGACCTGCTCGCCGTCGCCCGCGAGGAGCACGACCGCGTCGTCGACGCCGTCCATGACATCCGCGAACTCGCCGCTGCCATGCACGCTGCACATCTGCAGTGGCGCTCCGACCGCCTGCAGTGGCAGATCTACGGCAGCCGCAACCCGGTCACGAATCGCATCCGCGCCATCCGCGACCAGCCCGTCCTGACGAAGCCCGCGCAGCAGGATCTCGGCCACGACCTCGCCCGCCAGCTGCGCGAGCTCATCACGCCCGTCGCCGAGCCCGAGGCGATGCTCGTCACCGTCAATGCCGACGGGACCGTCGACGTCGTGCCCGAACTGGCATACGGCTAGCGGGTATTCAGCGCCTGGTCTCGTACCTGGTCAGCAGCACGCCGTCGGGAAACGTCCGGGTCTCCACCAGGCTCAGGTTCACCCAGGTGTCCAGGGCCGTGAAGAACGGCGTACCGCCGCCCACCAGGACCGGGTGGGTGACGATCGCGTACTCGTCGATCAGCCCGGCCCGCATGGCCGCCGCGGCGAGTGTGGCACCGCCGATGTCCATGGGGCCGCCGTCGCCGGCCTTGAGCCTGGTGATCTCGGTGACCGCGTCGCCGGTGACCAGACGGGTGTTCCAGTCGACCGTGCTGGTCGTCGAGGAGAACACCACCTTCGGCATGTCCCGCCAGCGGCCGGCGAACTCGATCGCCGCCGGTGTGGCGCCCGGCTGCTTGTCGGCGGTCGGCCAGTGGGAGCTCATCGACTCCCACAGCTTGCGCCCGTACAGCGCCAGGCCTGTCGCCCCCACCCGGTCGGACCACCACTGGAACAGTTCGTCGCTCGGCACGCCCCAGCCGATGTCGTCGCCGGGCGCGGCGATGTAGCCGTCCACGCTCAGGTTCATGCCGAAGGTCAGTTTCCGCATGGCGTCATCCTCCCGTGAGTCGGTATTCGGCGTACAGAATCATCGGTCAGGCCCACCGAGGGCCAGTTGACCATGGCGGCGATCGCCATCGCGGTTCACGCGTCGGCCAACAGGGCTGAGCGGGCTCTAGCTGCCCTGAACCGCCCGGCCCGGAGCGCCGAATGTGCGCAGGACGTGCTCGAGCGTGGAGGCGAGCAGCTCGTGCGTCGCCTCGCGAGTGGCTTCACCCTGCAGCCAGCGTCGGGTCGCGGCGCGGTTGAGTCCGGTCCAGCACTCGAGCGCGTGGCGCAGCCGCGGTGAGTCCTCGGCGATGTCGGCGTGAAATGCCGCGAGCAGCGCGACGGCGCGCCGCACGAGATCGACGACCACGCGCCTGACGTCGGGGTCGGCGATGTCCTCGCCGTGCGCGATCGTGGCGAGCCAGATCGTTCGGTTGGCCTCGGTCCAGTCAAGCCAGCGCGACACGGAGTCGGCCACCCGCGCGCGGGCGCTGCGCCCGACGGGCGGCCGGAGCTGCTCCTCGCGCTGGGCGCCGAGCCGTTCGAGCAGCCCGATGTAGACGTCCTTGCGTCCGCCGAAGTAGTGGTGCACGAGCCCACGGGTGACGCCGGCGGCGCCGGCGATGTCCTCGAGCGAGACCTCGTCGTAGGCGCGGGCGGCGAACAGCGCGTTGGCTGCGTCGAGGATCTGCTCGCGCCTCTGGCCGGGGTCGAGGCGGTGGTACTTCGGCGGGCTCATAAGGCGAGTCTAATTGTTGTTGGCGAGCCGTCAAGAGCTGTTAGCATCTCGCCAACAAGGGCCACCCGGCCCTTCCGTGCGCGTTGACCAGCCGCCGCACCCGGGTGGGACGACCGGCCGATCGCCGGTCGGTAGTGCCGCCCGGCGTCGCCGGGTCACCCGAACTCGAACTTCCACTCAGATAGGGAGGCTTACCTCTTGCGTAAGCTCATCATGGGGGCGGCCGTCGCGCTGCCCCTCGCGTTTGCAGGAACCGCTCAGGCCGATACCAACATCTCGTCGCTCACGGGCGACTGGTCAGTCACCAACCCCTCTGTCAAGCAGGTCAAGGAGGGTGTTCAGTTCGGCGCCTATGCCGATGGTGGCAAGGCCGGAGGCACCCTGCTCTACACGGGTGGCAATGGCCTCAAGCTCTCGGAGGTGGACAACTTCTCGTTCACCTTCAGCTACAACCAGCGTGAGAACACGTCGGGCGCGGTGCCGTACGGCCGCATCTGGCTCGACACCGACAAGAACGGTGCCTGGGACAGCAATCTTGACAAGGCGATCATGTTCGACCCCTCGAAGGGTGGCACCGCCGGTACGCTCTCGCAAGGCATCGACCATTCCTTCGGCACGTCTGACAACTCCGTCCGCTTCGATGACGACATCGGCGACGATGGTCAGCGCAAGTGGGACGAGGTTGTCGCTGCTCACAGTGACGAGGACGTCATCATGGTCGGCGTGTCGGCCGGCTTCACTGGCAGCACCAACGTGTCAGCCATGCTGAAGAAGCTCACGTTCAACGGCGAGACGTTCGGGTTCGCTACGCCTCCTGCAGACGGCCGGAATGGCACCGACGGTACCAATGGCACGAACGGCGTCGACGGTAAGGACGGCGTCACCACGACCATCCCCGAGGACGCGGTGGCTGTGCGAGTCGCACGCGGCTTGCGTGGTGCCACGATGCGTACGCTTCACGTCCGCAAAGTCGCGGGTATGAAGTTCATCAGCGCCCGTGCCTCGCTGCGCGGTAAGTCCGTGCAGACGATTCGCGGTCGGACGATCAAGGTCGATCTCCGTGGCAAGTCCGCCGGCCGCTACCGGGTGTTCATCACAGCCAAGTACAAGGCCCATGGCAAGGTTTACAAGGTTCGCAGCACCCGGAGCCTGAACATCATCAGCAAGTAGGGACGAACATGGGAACGGCGGGCCGGCACCGGCCCGCCTCTCCCATCGACGCCGGGTAGCGACCGAGACGCCGTCGGCGCGGCCGGCCACACAAGTACGAACCGTTGGCCGCGACGCGGCCCGTCGTAGTTCCCTCATCGTCAACAGGAATCGGCAACCCCAATGAAGAAGCTTGTGATGCCCGCCAAATGGACCGTTTCGCTCGACAACACGGCCCCTTCGGGCGCCGCTACTTGGGGCGTGTTCTGCAACGGCCGGAAAGTACTGAGCGGCTACGACAGTTCCAAGGATGCCCGCTGGGCCAAGGAGTACCTAGAGGCCGGCGAGCTGCCCCCCTATGTGCCGGCCATGTACGCCACGCCCCGACGGTTCGCGCGGCGCAAGCGGGAACGGATGTCGTTGTTGGCGTGCCGCCAATAACGTTGGCAGGCCCATCGAAAGACACAAGTAGATGCGCAAGTTCATCCTCGTGGCCGCCATGGTCGCGACGCTCGCAGTGCCCGCGGCCGCTTCGGCGTCGGTCAACGTGGACGACAACGGTGCCGGCACGGTCGGCAAGGGCGACGTGCAGACAGCGCTCAGCCTCAAGAACGATGCCGCCATGCAGGACCTCTTCAAGAAGGACGGCATCAAGTTCGAGTCCACGTTCAAGACGGTCAAGGACACGTCCTGGAGCTGCACCGACGGTACCGTCAAGCACCACTACTTCAACACCAAGAGCACCAACCAGCTGAACGCCGCTGCGCAGACCAACGGCGCCGGCAAGCTCAGCAACGGCTGGACTCTCGACGGCGGTATCAGCGTCTACGGCCCCACGACCGGCTACACCACCGGCGACGATGGAACAGGTCGATTCGCGACGTACTCCTGCGCCGGTCACGGCTCCACGATCTTCTCCACCATGAACGTGGAGCAGTCGCACTCGGTCGGCGGTCTCCAGGTCAACGGCGTCGACCTGCCGAACACCCCGGTCGAGGTCGCGCCGGTCGCCTAGGTCCCACAGCGACAGCAGTACAGAGAGCGGTCAGCCGAGAAGGCCGGCCGCTCTTTCTGTTTGCGTGCAGCGGCATCCATGCGCTCCGCAAGCACGCCGAGCCGCCCGTCCTCGCGAGCCGCGAGATCACACAGGTCGTCCAGCGCGTTTCCAGCTGCCAGACGCGTGGGTGTGGATAGCCGCATCGTCTTCGATACCCCCTACGGGTATGTTGCGCCCATGAGCCACCACCTGTTCGCCCGG
>CAWHOS010000005.1:0-310437 GCA_963831105.1 uncultured Solirubrobacteraceae bacterium
AGCTTCGAGGAGCCGCAATGCGCGGGTCCGGGCACCGGCGGCGGCGGCGGCGTTACCGACGCTGCGGCGGACCGCCGCGTCAACAGCGTCGGTCAGCTCGCGCCATCCGTCCCGGTCCACCAGGGCAGGCGCGAGCAGGCTCAGGAACTTGGACAGGCCATCGACCGGGAACAGCGGCGCGTCTTCGATGCAGCCGGCGAGTTCGCTCCAAGCGGCCATCGCCTCGTTGACGTCAACGAACAGGCTGTCATCGGGCGGCGCGCCGGAGGGCGCCTTGACGTCGCCCTCCTCGTCGACGTACTCGGCGATGTCGATTGGCTGCGGCTGTGGAGCGGGACGTAGGAGCGCCGGGTCGGGCTGAATGGAAAGGTGGCCGAGGACTTCGAGCGCCATCGCCCGCTGTGTCGGGTAGGGGCTTGCGTCGAGGTGCCGCGGACCTGGTCGCGAAGACGTTCATTGACCTCTCCCAGGTAGGCCGCGCCGAGATCGGTGAGGTTTCGCCCGTGCGCCGCGACGGCGTAGTTGAGCAGCACGCTGGCGTCCTTCAGCCGCGCGGCATCGTCCTCGGGCAGAGCGTCGTCGAAGAACGCGCGCACAACGTGATCGGCCGGGCGGAGCTCGCCCGCGCCGCGCAGCGCCGCGACGGCGTACTCGTAACGAGCGCGCTGGCGAACTCCACGGGGGTGCTCGGCGCCGGTCAGCGGCTCGAACAGCTGCAGCCAAAAGTCCAGGTCGCGCTTGTCTGGCTGATGGAAGGTCGCGTAGCGGAGCCCGTCCTTTGCGTCGAGAACATCACCCAGCGTCGGGCGGAGCTCACCGCGCCGCTGCCACTTGACCAGGTCCTTGTCGTACCACTCGGGCGTGCCGCCGTCCTTCGCAGCGGGCGCTGCGGGTGCCATGTGCGCGGGCACCGACAGGTAGGTCTCGGTGACCCAGAAGAGGTCCGGGTCCGCCAACTGCGCGGCAAACCACTGGCCGTCCAGCAGCGTGAGGTCGATGCCGTACTGATCGCGGACCTTGTTGCGCAGGCGGTTGCGTCGGCCGACGTCGACATTGACCGCGCACATAGCGTAGATGTGGTCGAACTTGTCGCCGGACGCGACGATGGTGTCGACGTCCTTCTTGAACTTCCGGTCGACCTTGTCCTTCTGCAGCGTGCAGGCAAACGCGAGCGCCTCGTCGCTCATGTTCGCCACGAAGGCGCTGTGCTCGCCGAGTTCTTCAGGCAGGTAGCTCTTGAACGTCTCGAAATCCCTGCCCGCGTCGCCGCCACCGGCGACCGGGCCCGTCGCCGGGACGAGGTTCGTTGCGAGGCGGGCGCGCGCGACCTCCCGACAGATGTGTTCGAAGGTGTGATGGCCGTTCTCAGCGGACAGCTCGTCGAGCTGGAAGCGGAGGTACTTGATGAGCTGCCGGCGGTCGACCATCGCTGCCGAATGTAGGAGCTAGAGCGGTCGGCAGGACTGGCTCGGCGGATGAACTCCGTCGCGTCTCGCTGTCCGCGCCGGTGCCGCTGTCAGCTGCGGGCGACAAATTGCGCTGGCGTCCAGGCACCGCGTAGCGAGCCACCGCCACGGCCGCCCGTGTTGCTTCAAACGCCGCTGCACCGCCGATAGCCGTGCGTCGCCAACTGTTCGTTTCGCGAGCTTTGAACGCGCGGACCGGACTCGCGGCAGAGTTCTCCTTTCGCGTGATGGGACCGGCCGGCCGAGTCGCCGACGGAGTGCTCCTTTCGCGTGAAAGCGAGAGCACCGGGAGGTCTCGCGAGTCATCGGCGAAGCAGCGATCGTCGAGCCGGGCCCGCGACCGGGGCGACGGCAGACCGGAACGGATGCTCGGGACCCGAAGGGCGAAGATCGCGACCTTCACAGAGCAGATGGCCCAGGCGCCGACGAGAGCCGCCCTCGCCCAGGCCGTTCAACGAGGGTGGTGTACGTGTCGGGTGGCCCCCGAGGGTTCGATGGGCGGGCGCGGCGCGTCCTCCCGGAGCGCTCAGGCGCGAGCTTGCGAGTCGCCGCTCCGGGGGGACGTGACGGCGCCCGACCGCGGCTGGCGCCTGAGCGCGTGTCGTGCGCGGGTAGATTGCGGCCGGCGTGCAGAACGTCCACGTCATGCGGCCCGAGGTTCGGGCGGAGTGGGAGCGACTGGGCGTCCGTTGGACGGGGATGCCGCGTTCCACAATCGGCTTGCCCGGTTCTTCACGGAGTTGCGGGATCCGCTGGAGGCTGTCTATGGCGGTGATCCTCGGCTGGAAGGCGAGTTCGCGGGGTTGCTGGGGGCGATCGCGAGTGCGGCCGCGATGCGGGCTCCGGAGCTCGAGCGGCTCGACCATGAGCGGGAGATCACGCCGGACTGGCTGCAGCGCGAGCAGGCGCTGGGCTACGTCGCCTATGCCGATCGCTTCGCCGGGACGCTGAGGGGGTTCGCGAGCGGCTGCCGTACCTGCGGGAGCTCGGCGTCACCTACCTGCACCTGATGCCGCTGCTGAAGATGCGGCCCGAGCCCAACGACGGCGGCTATGCGGTCGTCGACTACGGCGCGGTCGAGCCGTCGCTCGGCACGATGGACGACCTCCGTGCGCTCGCGGGAGACCTGCACGAGCACGGGATGGCGCTGTGCGTGGACGTCGTGGTCGATCACACCGCCGTGAGCACCCGTGGGCGCAGGCGGCGATGACCGGCGACCCCGAGAAGCTCGCGTACTACCGCACGTTCGCGGACCGCGCGGAGCCCGACGCGTACGAGGCGACGCTGCCCGAGGTGTTCCCCGACATCGCTCCCGGCAGCTTCACCTACGTCGAGGAGCTCAACCGCTGGGTGTGGACGACGTTCAACGAGTTCCAGTGGGATCTCGACTACACGAACCCGGCCGTGTTCCGGGCGATGGCCGAGGCGATGCTCGGCCTCGCGAACGCCGGTGTCGACGTGCTGCGGCTCGACGCGGTGCCGTTCCTGTGGAAGCGCAAGGGCACCGACAGCCAGAACCAGCCCGAGGTCCACGAGCTGCTGCAGGCGTTCCGCGCCGCGATGCGGATCGCGGCGCCCGGGGTGGCCTTCAAGGCCGAGGCGATCGTGTCGCCGCGCGAGCTCGTGCGCTACCTCGGCGCCGGCCGTCATGAGGGCAAGGAGTGCGACCTCGCCTACCACAACGTGCTCATGGTCCTGGGCTGGAGCGCGCTCGCCTCCGGCACGTCGGCCTGCTCACGCGCACGCTGCAGGCGATGCCGCCGGTCCCGCCGGCGCCGGGTGGGTGACCTACGTGCGCTGCCACGACGACATCGGCTGGGCGATCACGGAGGAGGACGCCGCGCGCGTCGGCGAGGACGCGCACCTGCACCGCCGCTTCCTCAGGGACTTCTACGCGGGCGAGTTCCCCGGCACGTTCGCTCGCGGCGCGCGCTTCCAGCCCGACCTGCTGTCCGGCGAGGCGCGCACGAGCGGGAGCGCGGCGTCGCTGGCGGGGCTGGAGGCGGCGCACGACGCGCTCGCGGAGGAGCTCGCGATCCGCCGCATCCTGCTGCTGCACGCGCTCGCGTTCGCCCACGGCGGCCTGCCGCTGATCTACATGGGCGACGAGCTCGGCCTGCGCAACGACCCGCACTGGGCGGACGACCCCGCGCACGCCGCCGACAACCGCTGGATGCACCGCCCGCCGATGGACTGGGAGGCGGCGGAGCGCCGCCACGACCCGGCCACGGTCGAGGGGCGGATCTGGGCCGGGATGCGGGAGCTGGCGACGGCGCGCGGGGCACCCGCGCGGCGCACGCCCAGGGCAGCAGCGAACCGCTCTTCACGAGCAACCCGCACGTGTTCGCGCTGCTGCGCGAGCACGCCGGCGAGCGGTTGCTGCTGCTCGCGAACTTCACGCCGCTCGAGCAGGCCGTGCACGGCGGCGTGGTACGCGACCGGGGGCTGCAACCGGAGGCCGAGTGCGCGGGGACTACGTGATCCTCGCGCCCTACGAGTACCTCTGGATCGTGCCGGGCTAGGTCGCCTTCACGAGCCCGGAGTCCACGACCATCTCGGTCCCGGTGGTGCTCGCCGAGCGCGGCGAGGCGAGCAGCACGACCGCGTCGGCGATCTCCTGCGGGTCGGCGAGGCGGCCCGTGGTCAGCGCCATCATCTCCGGCGCCAGCGTGCCGAGCACGGCCTCGCGGTCGGAGCCGGTCGCCTCTGCGAGCACGTCGGCCGCCCCGCCCTCATCGGTCCACCACGGCGTGAGCACGGGGCCCGGGCAGACGCCGTTGACGCGCACCCCCTGAGGCCCGAACTCCTCCGAGAGCGCCTTGGTGAGGTTGATCAGCGCCGCCTTGGCAGCGCCGTAGTCGACGTTGACGGCCGACGGCACGACGCCGTGGGTGGAGGAGACGTTCACGATCGCGCCGCCGCCGGCCTCGACCATCGCGGGCAGCGCGGCGCGGCAGAGCCGCACGGCGGAGAGCAGGTTGAAGTCCAGCATCGCGTGCCAATCGCGATCGTCGAGGCCGAGGAAGCCGAAGCGCGGCATCGTGACGCCGGGCGGCGGCCCGCCGGCGTTGTTGACCACGATGTCGATCCGACCCTCCCGCGCGAGCGCCGCCTCGACGACCTCGGCGGGCGCCGCGGGGTCGCTCAGGTCGGCGGCGTGGTGGCGGATGCGAGGGTGCTCCAGGCCTCGCGCGGGATGGCGGGAGACGGCGACGACGTTCGCGCCCTCCTCGGCGAGCGTGCGGGCGACGGCGAGGCCGATCCCCTTCGAGGCGCCGGTGACGATCGCGACCTTGTCGCTCAGTTCTAGATCCATACCCCTTCCAACGCGGCGGGGCTCGGCGCTGTGAGCCGGATCCGTACCCTCCCGCGGATGTCCGAACCGTGGTGGAAGTCCGCCGTCGTCTACCAGGTCTACCCGCGCTCGTTCGCCGACTCCGACGGCGACGGCATCGGCGACCTCGGCGGCGTCCGAGAGCACCTGGACCACCTCCAGCAGCTCGGCGTCGACGTGCTGTGGCTGTCGCCGATCTACCCCTCGCCGCAGGACGACAACGGCTACGACATCGCCGACTACTACGACATCGACCCGACCTTCGGGACGCTCGAGGACCTCGACGCGCTGTCGAACGAGCTCCACGACCGCGGGATGCGGCTGATCATGGACCTCGTCGTCAACCACACCTCCGACGAGCACCCGTGGTTCGTCGAGTCGCGCTCCTCCAAGGACAACCCCAAGCGCGACTGGTACTGGTGGCGCGACCGCAGCCCAACAACTGGACCTCGGCGTTCTGCGGCTCCGCCTGGGAGCTCGACGAGGCGACCGGCGAGCACTACCTGCACCTGTTCTCGCGCAAGCAGCCCGACCTCAACTGGGAGAACCCGGAGGTCCGGAGCGCGGTCTACGAGATGATGAACTGGTGGCTGGACCGCGGGGTCGACGGGTTCCGCATGGACGTCATCAACATGATCTCCAAGGACCCCGCGCTGCCCGACGGCGCCGTCGGCGAGGACGGCTGGCGGCGGGCCGGCGGCGAGCACTACATCTGCGGGCCGCGCATCCACGAGTTCCTGCAGGAGATGCACCGCGAGGTCTTCGCCGGCCGCGACGCGCTGCTCAACGTGGGGGAGATGCCGGGCGTCACGATCGAGGAGGCCAAGCTCTTCACCGACCCCGCGCGCGACGAGCTCGACATGGTCTTCCAGTTCGAGCACGTCAACCTCGACCAGCACGGCACCAAGTGGGACTCGTTCCCGCTCGACCTGCGCGACCTCAAGCGCTCGTTCGGGCGCTGGCAGGAGGGGCTCGCGGAGACGGGCTGGAACAGCCTCTACTGGAACAACCACGACCAGCCGCGGATCGTCTCCCGCTGGGGCGACGACGGCGAGCACCGCGTGCGCTCGGCCAAGGCGCTCGGCACCCTGCTGCACCTGCACCGCGGGACGCCGTACGTCTACCAGGGCGAGGAGCTCGGGATGACCAACGTCCCGTTCGACACGGTCGAGGCGTTCCGCGACATCGAGTCGCTCAACCACTACGCCGAGGCGGTCGCGAACGGCGACGACCCCGACGCCGTGCTCGCGACGATGCGCCCGATGAGCCGCGACAACGCGCGCACGCCGATGCAGTGGGACGGCTCGCGAGCACGCCGGCTTCACGACGGGCGAGCCGTGGATCCCGGTCAACCCGAACCACACGGAGATCAACGCGGCCGCCGCGATCGCGGACCCCGACTCCGTCTTCCACCACTACCGGAAGCTGATCGAGCTGCGCCGCGACCGAGCCGGCCGTCGCGCACGGCGACTTCGACGATGCTGCTCGACGACGACCCGCAGGTCTACGCCTACACGCGCGCCTACGAGGGCACCGAGCTGCTCGTCCTCGTCAACGTCTCGGGCGAGCCGGCGAGCGCCGCCGGCATCCCCGACGGCTGGGCCGAGGCCGAGCTGGTGCTCTCGAACGCCGAGCCCGAGCCGCAGGGGCTCGAGCTCGGGCCGTGGGAGGCGCGGGTCTACCGCGCGCTAGCGCACCTCTCCCTTGAGGATCCGCCACACCCCGATCAGCAGCGGCACGAGCACCCACAGCGCAACGGTCGTTGCCACGCGCGCCCACTCGTCGCCGCTCAAGACATCGAGGTCATCGTGTCGGTCGTGCGCGAGCTGTCCAGCCAGCGCGCGGCGCCCTCGAGGAACGACAGGTTCCCGGCGAACGCCCAGGCGATCGGCAGCACGAAGTAGAGGACGATCGCCGGCGCCGAGGCGAGCAGCGCCGCGCCGAAGGCGATGCCGCCGAGCACCGAGATGACGATGTAGGCGATGTCCTGGAACACCAGCGCCGCGGTGACGTCCCACGCTCCGTCGACGCCCGACACGGCGGCGCCGACCGCCGACGCGGCCACGCTGAGCGCGAACGCCAGCACGCACCACGCGAGGCCCGCGAGCAGCTTGGCGGCGATCACGCGTCCGCGCCGCGGCACGAGGCCGAACGTGATCTGCGCGGTGCGCTGCGACCACTCGGAGGACACGAGCAGCATGCCGACGACCGGGCCGAGGATGCTGGCCGGCTGGATCGCGGCGCTGAGCAGCATCTCGAACGTCTGGTCCTCCGGGTCGGCCCAGATCGCGATCGCGACCACGCCGACGATCGTCAGCGCGACGATCGCGAGCTGCAGCCAGAAGCCGGCGCGCGTGTCGGTCATCTTGCGCAGCTCGACGAGCGTGAGCCGGCCGAGGCCGGGGCGGTCGTCGCGGCCCGCGGCGGGGACGGCGGTGAGGGCGGCGGCGCTCATGCGATGGCCTCCTGGGTCGTGAGGTCGAAGAACAGCTGCTCGAGGCCGGCGCCCTCGGACGGGCCGAGGTGGTCAGCGCGACGCCGCCGTCGAGCGCGGCGAGGCCGACCGCCTCCGGCTCGGCGTCGACGACGAAGCCCGCCTCGACGGCGGCTGGCGGTGCAGGCCGGCGGCCTGCAGCGCGGCGGCGAGCGCCTCCTCGTCGGTGGCGCGCACGAGCGTGCCGGTGCCGGCCAGCAGCTCCTCGCGCGAGCCCATGGCGGCGATCCGGCCGCCGCCGATGATCACGAGCTGGTCGGCGACCGCCTCGACCTCGGCGAGCAGGTGCGAGGAGAGCAGCACGGTGCCGCCGCGGTCGGCGAAGTCGCGCAGCAGCGAGCGCATCCAGCGCATGCCCTCCGGGTCGAGCCCGTTGGCGGGCTCGTCGAGGATCAGCACCTCGGGGTCGCCGAGCAGCGCGTGCGCGAGGCCGAGCCGCTGGCGCATGCCGAGCGAGTACTGGCGCACCCGCTTGCGCGCGGCCGAGCGGTCGAGCCCGACGAGGCCGAGCAGCTCGTCGGCGCGCTTCTCGGGCACGCCCATCAGCCGCGCGGAGAGCGCGAGCGTCTCGCGCCCGCGGCGGCCCGGGTGCTGGGCGGAGGCGTCGAGCAGGATGCCGACGCGGCGGCCGGGGTTGGGGAGCGCCCGGTAGGGGCCGCCGAGCACGGCGGCGCCGCCGGCGTCGCGGCTCCGAGAGCCCGCACAGCATCCGCAGCGTGGTGGTCTTGCCGGCGCCGTTGGGTCCGAGGAACCCGGTCACGGTGCCCGGCTCGCAGGCGAAGGTCACGTCCTGGACCACGGTGCGCCCGCCGAATCGCTTCGTGAGGCCTTGGACTCGATCATGGACACAAGGATCGGGGGTGGACCGGCGTCCGGCCACGGCCCGGCGGCCATTCGCACCGCGACCGAGGTCGGCGCGATCGATCGACTTCGGTAGGGGGTGCGCGCTCCCGCGCAGACCTACGATGCCGGTGCCATGACGACCCCGGACGCCCAGGTGGCCCGCTGGCAGCGCTCGCTGCTCCCCGGCGGGCTCGTCGCCGGCGCCGACGCGCGGCGCTCCCCGCGCGACTGGGCGATCGACGTCCTGCTCTCGGTCGTCGCGGCGCTGATCGGGATCGTCCTGATCGCGATCCAGCACTACGACGACGCCCGCTGGGTGCTCGACACGGCGCTCGGGCTCGTCGTCGATCGTCGCGCTGTGGTGGCGACGCCGGTACCCGGCCGCGGTCGGGGCCGGCACCACGATCGTCTCGATCGTCTCCGCCTTCGCGGGCGGCGCCGCTCTGATCGCGCTCTTCAGCGCCACGCTGCGCGCCTCGCGCACCGGCCTGATCGTGGTCTGGACCCTCGCGCTCGCCAACGCGTTCCTGTACCCGCTCCTGTTCCCCTCCGGCGACGGCTATCTGCTGGAGCTGCTGCTCGGCCTGCTGGTCACGTCGTGGTCGTCGGCTGGGGGCTGTTCGCGCGCGCCCGGCGCGAGCTCGTGCTCTCGCTGCGCGAGCGCGCCGCGCGCCTGGAGGCCGAGCAGCGGCTGCACGTCGAGCAGGCGCGCGAGGCAGAGCGGCGCCGGATCGCGCGCGAGATGCACGACGTGCTCGCCCACCGCGTCTCGCTGCTGAGCCTGCACGCGGGCGCGCTCGAGTTCCGCCCCGACGCCCCGCCGGAGGAGATCGCCGAGGCCGCGGGCGTGATCCGCGCCTCCGCGCACGCGGTGATGCAGGAGCTGCGCGAGGTGATCGGCGTGCTGCGCGACGGCGAGAGGGCACCGAGCGCCCGCAGCCGACGCTCGCCGACATCCCCGCGCTCGTCGAGGAGTCGCGCGCCGCCGGCATGCGGGTCGAGGCCGGCATCGACGCTGACGCCGACGTGGCCGACCGCGACCGGCCGCACCGCGTACCGGATCGTCCAGGAGGGGCTGACCAACGCGCGCAAGCACGCGCCCGGCGCCGCCGTGACGCGTCACCGTCGGCGCGCGGCAGGCGGGCGGGCTGGCCGTCGAGGTCGTCAGCCGGCGGCGCGGTCGGCGTCGCCGCCGAACCGCCGCCCGGCACCGGGACGGGCCTGATCGGGCTCGCGGAGCGGGTCGCGCTGGCCGGGGGCGAGTTCGAGCACGGGCCGCGCCTCGGCGGCGACCACGTCCTGCGCGCGACGCTGCCGTGATCCGCGTCCTGCTCGTCGACGACGACGCGCTCGTGCGCTCGGGCCTGCGGATGATGCTCGCCGGCGCCGAGGGCATCGAGGTCGTGGGGGAGGCCGACGACGGCCGCGGGGTGCTCGCCGCGGTCGACCTGCACCGCCCCGACGTCGTGCTGATGGACATCCGCATGCCGCAGCTCGACGGCATCGCCGCCACGCGGCTGCTGCGCGCGCAGCCCGGCGCGCCCGCCGTGATCGTGCTGACGACCTTCGACGCCGACGAGCTCGTGCTGCGCGCGCTGCAGGCGGGCGCCGCCGGCTTCCTGCTCAAGGACACGCCGCCGGCCGAGATCGTGCGCGCGATCGAGCTCGTCCACGGCGGCGACGGGATGCTCTCGCCGGGCGTGACCCGGCGGCTGATCGCGCTCGTGGCGGGCGACGGGGACGCGGGCGACCGGCGCGACCGCGCGCGCACGCTGCTGGCGTCGCTGAGCGCCCGCGAGCGCGAGGTCGCGCTGGGCGTCGGGCGCGGCCTCTCCAACGCCGAGATCGGCGCCGAGCTGCACATGAGCGTCGCGACCGTCAAGGCGCACGTGTCGCGGCTGCTGGCCAAGCTCGACGCCGGCAACCGCGTGCAGGTCGCCCTGCTCGTGCAGGAGGCGAATCCCTAAGGGGCGGCTGTCCGCACCCACGACCGGAGGCGAACCCGGCTGACAGGCGGCGGCGAAAGGAGCAGGATGTGCACATGGCTCCCCTCTTCGCACGACCCCGGCCCAGCGCCGTCACCCACGGGGCGGCCCTGGACTTCGAGACGCTCTATCCCGACGGCGACCTCGCCCCGGTCCGCCTGCGCCCGCACCAGGACACGATGCTGCGCGTGATCAGCGGCGACGTCCGCCTCACGATCGACCGCGTGGTGCGGCTGCTCGGCACCGGCGAGGAGGCGATCGTGCCGGCCGGCACGCGCCACCGCATCACCTCGCTCGAGGGCGAGGCGCGCGTGATCGTCGGCTTCAGGACGAGCTAGCGCACAGGGCCGCGGTCATCGCGGCCCAGCCGGCCTTCAGCCGCTCGACCTCCCAGCCGAGCGCGCGGCGCGCGTGCACGTAGTGGCCAGGGCCGAGCGTGGCGAGCAGCCAGCGCGCCGTGAGCGGCGCGTCGAGGTGCGGCGCGGCCTCCGCGAGCAGGATCGCCAGGTGGGTCGCGTAGACCGCGTACGGCCCGCGGCCGTCGCGCTCGAACTCGCCGGCGGCGACGATCAGGTCCGAGTGGCGCTCCAGCAGGTCGATGTAGCGCTCGCCGAACGCCGCCAGGCGCAGCGTCGGCGGGGCACCGGGGCCGAGCGGCGCCGGGCCGGAGATCAGCGCGTCCTGGAACTCGCGCGTGTCCTCCTCGAGCAGCGCGAGCGCGAGGCCCGCGCGGTCGCCGAAGCGGCGGTAGAGCGTGCCGGTGCCGACGCCGGCGGTACACGCCACGTCCTCCATCGACACGTGCTCGATCCCCCGCTCGTCGACCAGCCGCGCCGCCGCCTCGAGGATGCGCAGGCGGTTGCGGGCGGCGTCGGCGCGCTCGCGCGGCGGACCGCCGTCGTCGATCAGCGGGAGGTCTGGCACATGGGCGATCATGCCGATTGCTCGACCGGGGCGCGAATCTCCCGGCAGAGGTCGCCGAGGAGATCGCCCAGGCGGGCGGTCAGCTCGGGGTCGGCGAGCGAGTCGTCCTCGCCGAACGCGGCGTCGGCCATGCCGACGGGCAGCTCGGTCTCGAGCACGTGCGCGCCGGAGGCCTTGAGCGCCTTGCGCACCTCCGCCTGCGCCCAGACGGCGCCGAACAGGCCGGTGCTCGCGCCGATCACGGCCGAGGGCTTCTCCTTGAGCACGTTGTCCGGGAACGGGCGCGAGGCCCAGTCGAGCGCGTTCTTGAGGCCGCCCGGGACGGAGGCGTTGTACTCCGGGGTGGCGATCAGCAGCGCGTCGGCCGACTCGATCGCGTCCAGGAGCTCCTGCACCGGCGCGGGCGGGTCGTTCTCCAGGTCCTCATCGAAGATGGGCAGGCCACCGAGGCCCTCCCACTCCACGAGCTCGACCCCGGACGGCAGGGTGTCCCCTGCCGCCCGGAGCAGCCGGCGGTTGTGGGAGCCCCGGCGCACGCTGCCTGCGATGCCGAGGATCCGCATGGCGCTAGGCCTGCTGCTCGACGAGCGAGAGCTCGACGGTCAGCGTGACGTCGTTGGAGAGCACGTTGCCGCCGGACGGCAGCGCCATGTTCCAGTTCATGTCGAACTCGGTGCGGTCGACGACGGCCTCGAGGTTGAGGTGGCCGCGCGTGTTGCCGAAGGCGTCGGCCTCGGGCGCGATCCAGGTGCCGGCGGCGGTGATCGGGCGGGTGATGCCCTTGATCGTCAGCTCGCCCTCGACCTTGGCGGTGCCGTCCTCGCCGAGCTCGACGTCGTTGGAGCGGAACGTCGACGGTCGGGTGGTTGGCGGCGTCGAAGAACTCGGCCGACAGGACGTGAGCGCGGAACTGCTCGGGCGTGCGGATCGAGATCGACTCGACCTTCGCGGAGCCGTCGAGCTTGCCGTCGACGAGCTTGGCGTCGACCTCGTCGAGCGTGCCCTTGAAGAGCGAGACGCCCTGGTAGCGGACGGCGAAGGCGAAGCTCGAGTGGACGGGATCGGCGGTGTAGGTGCCGGAGAGCTTGGTGGCGGTGGTCATTGGTGGGTCCCCCAGTGGAGTGTTGGAATCTTGCTAACCGGAGGGCATTCCGGTTATGCTCCACCAGAGTAGCACCACCGATTGCAGATGCAACTACCCTGCGTCGATGGTCACCCCACTGACGCGGAGGCGGTCCGCCAGCACGTCGCCCATCGCGGTCGCCGGTGTCAGCACGCCGCCGCCCTCGGGCAGCCGGTCGGCGTCGAGCGCCAGGCACAGCACGCTCTCGCCCAGCAGCAGCGCCGTCGCGGCGTACCCGGGGTCGCCCTTCTGCACCACGCGCGAGACGTAGCGTGCGGCCGGAGCTCGTGCGCGCGTGGATCGCGATCTCGTAGAAGCCGCGGCGCTGGGCCTTCTCGCTCGGGCCCTCGCCGGGGGCGGGCAGGACCTTGTCGAGCAGCGTCCGGGTCGGGCCGAAGCTCATGCCGGCGACGAGGCCGCCGAGCACCGCCACGATCGCTCCCGCCTTGGCCGGGGCGAGCAGGCCCGAGCCCGCGCTCATCACCTCGCGGTAGCGGAAGCGGCGGCCGTAGGCGTGGTTCTGCAGCGCGTTGGAGCGGCGCACGACGCGGGTGTTGACGCCGGCCATCACGAACGGCGCCAGCCAGCCGAGCTCGGAGTCGTGCTCGACGGACTGCAGCTCGCGCTGCTTGCCGAGGTCGGGCTCGGCGTCCCGGTCGGGGCTGAGCGCGTAGGGTCGCCGGCGATCTTGCGCAGGGCGGGATTGGTCTTCATCTCGTCGAGCTGGCCGCGCAGGGAGTCGATGCGTGCCGCCGCTGAAGCCGCCGCTGACGCGCTCGAGCACGAACGTCGTGTCCTCGAGCTCGCCGGCCCCGTCGCGCTGTGCCGCGCGGTGCAGCTCGAGCACGCCGAGGTCGGAGGGGATCGAGTCGAACCCGCACGAGTGCACGATCCGGGCGCCGCTGGCTCGCGCGCGGCGCGTCGAAGCGGTCGATGGTCTCGCGCATGAACAGGACCTCGCCGGTCAGGTCGGCGTAGTGCGTGCCGGCCTCCGCGCACGCCTGCACGAGCGGGAAGCCGTAGCGCTGGTAGGGGCCGACGGTCGTCGCGACGGCGCGGGCGCGCTGGGCGATCGCGGCGAGCGCGGCGGCGTCCTGGGAGTCGGCGACGAGCAGCGGCCAGTCGGCGGCCCGCGGGCCGAGCTCGCCGCGCAGCTGCGCGAGCTTGGACTCGGTGCGGCCCGCCGAGCGCGATGCGGGTGCCCTCGGGGGCGTGCTCGGCGAGGTAGCGGGCGGTCAGCCGGCCGACGAAGCCGGTGGCTCCGTAGAGGACGACGTCGAGGTCTCGTTCGGCGGTCATGCCGCCCACGCTACCCGGGGTCAGTCGGGGAGCAGCCCGAGGTCGCTCGCCCGCTCGCGCTGGAGCGCCGCGCCGTCGGCGTCGCCCGCCGCCTCGAGCAGCACGGGCCAGAAGACGGGCTCGGACAGCGGCTCCGCCAGCTCGGCGAGCCTGGCGGCGACCGCGGCCGCGTCCGCCGGCGCGGGCACCGCGAGCATCCCGTAGACCAGCCGCCGGTCGCCCTCGGGCTGGTGCTCCTGCGGGTACAGGTAGGAGTCGATCAGCCAACCCTCGGCCGCGACGCTGTCGAGGAACGCCTGCCACTCGTCCTCGCCGGGGTCGATCGCGTCGTACGGCCACGCCTCGACGGCGCCCGGCTCGAGCACCTGGCGCACGCGGAACAGCAGCGGGCCGTCCTCGGGCGCATCGAGCGGATAGGGATCGAAGAGCACGACCGTGCCGGCGCGCTGCTCCTTGTCGGGCCGCGCGATCGTGACCACGCGAGCCGTCACCGGTCCGGTCCGGATCGCCGCGAGCACGTCGCGCGCGCCGAACGAGACGCGCACGGGGGCGACGTGCTCGTCGACCGGTCCGTCGCCGTCGGGCAGCTCCATGCCGACCTGGGCCGCGGTCTCGCGGACGGCGTCCCAGTCGCCGAGCGCGGTCGCCGCCATCATCCGCGACCAGCGCAGGCCCTCGGTCTCCTCCTCGCCGGCGCCGTCGAGCAGTGCGTCCACCTGCTCGCGTGCCGCGGCCCAGTCGCCGAGCTCCTCGGCGGAGTGCAGCCGCAGCCGCCGCAGCCCGCGCGCCTCAGGCTCCTCGGCGAGCGCCGCGTCGGCCAGTTCGGCGGCGCGCGCGTGATCGCCCGCCTCGACCGCCCGGCGGGCGCGCACCCAGGCCGCATAGGCGGGGGAGAGCCCCTCGAGGCGCGAGGCGTGCGCCTCGGCCGCCTCGCCGTCGCCGGCCAGGATCGCGGCGAGCCCTGCCGCGGCCGAGGCGTCGGCGTCCTCGGGGTGGTGCTCGGCGAAGTCGGCGAGGACGCGGTGGGCGGCACCGGCGCGGCCCATGGCGTCCAGCGCGCCCGCGTGCGCCAGCGCCAGCTCGTGCGAGTCCGGCCAGCGTCTCGTGCCCGCGGCGAGCCGCTCGGCGGCCCGCTCCGCGTCTGGCTGCTCGCCCTCCGGGGACTCGTCGAGCAGCGCTTCGGGCGAGTCGGGCAGCTCGTGCGCATCGTCGTCCGGCGCCTCGGCCAGCGCGGCCTCGAGTGCCTCGAGCACGGCCTCTCCGCGCGAGGGATCGCGCAGGCGCGCGGCCAGCGCGCGGCCCGTCTCGAGCGCGTGTGCGGCGGTCGAGCGTGCGTTGCGCGCGAGCGCGAGCCGTCCGTGGATCGCCGCGATCCGCACGCCGTCCCAGGCCCGGCCGCGCTCGACCTGGCCGGCGACCAGCCGCTCGAGCGCCGCGCCGAGCATCCAGTCGTTCTCCCGCGCGCCGGCGTCGACGAGCGCCGCGACGCCGTCCGCCCAGTACCAGGCGAACGCGGGATCGGCGAGGACGACGTCGAACTCCAGCAGCGCCTCGGCGGCCTCGTCGGTGCGGCCGAGCTCGGCCAGCACGCGCGTGCGCCGCAGGCGCCGGAAGCGCGAGAACGTCGTCTCGCGGTCGCGATCGCGGCGGTCGCCCTCGTCGAGCCGCCGGAGCGCCTCCTCGGCGCGCCCCAGCCGCAGCAGCGCCTCGGCGTCCACGCAGCTCTCGGCCGTCGGTCCCGACCCGGCCGCGGTCTGCTGCCTGCGCATGTCCTCGACGGTGCTGAGGGCGTCCTGGTGGCGGCCGATGTCGATCAGGGCGGTGGCACGCTCGATCGAGATGCACTGGAAGCACGGCCACGAGGGGTCGATGCGCGCGAGCGTCTCGTTCGCGACGTCGAGGCGCTCCTGGACGTAGCCGGGCCCGTCGGCGCCCTGGTAGGCGCGCGCGAGGTCCTGCACGGTGCAGACCGACTGGGGGCAGTCGCGGTGCTCCTCGCGGTGGCTGAACTCGAGCAGCTCGACCGCCTCGGGCACCACCTCATAGCCGCCGCCCCGCGCCTGCAGGTGCCAGTGGCGGAGGAAGATCTCGACCCAGTCGAGGTTCAGCGAGCGGGCGAGCCCGAGCGCCTCGGGGACGAGCGCGTCGACCTCGTCGTTGCGGTTCTCGATCACCGCCGTCGGGATCTCGCCGATCAGCTCGGACAGCCGCTCGTTGCCGGAGCTCTGGAGATCCTCCCGCGCCCGGAACACCCACGCCCAGATGTCCATTCAGGCCCCTTCCGAGAGTCGCGCCACGGCCGTGCCGATGTCCGCCAGCGCCTCGCCGAGGTCGATGCCGCTGCGGACGTTGCGCTCGCCGGCGGCGATCAGGGCGAGCACCGCCCGCAGCAGCCCGATCGCCGGCCCGGTGTCGGCGCCGCGGCGGTGCGCGTCGAGCAGCGCGGCCACCGCCGGGGAGCCGACGTTGACGTAGAGCCGGGCCGTGCGCCCGCCCTCGATCGCGGCGGTGTGCAGCCGCGCCAGGTGCAGCGCCGAGGCCGCGATCCGCTCGTCGGTCTCGTCGTCCTCGAGCCGGCGCTTGAGCTCGGCCTCGCGGTCGGGCACGAGCACGAACGGCATCCCCTCGGGCTCGAACGCCGCGGGGATCAGCTCGTCGTCCGGCTGCGCGAGCTGCTCGGCGAGCCATGCGCGCTCGCCCTCCTCGATCGGCACGCGGCGGAACAGCGCGCCGTCGCCGCGCGCGGTGCCGATCTCCGCCAGCTCGGCGCCGCGCGCATGGCACCAGCGGCGCAGGAACGGCAGCACCGCGTAGCGCGTGCCAAGGGCGACCGGCACCTTGAGCGCGCGGAAGCGCATCTCCTCGAAGCCGCCGTCGCCCATGCTGACGTGCGCGCGGCCGCCGCCCGCCTCGACCAGCTCGCGCGCGGTCATCTCGCCGTCGCTGGTCGCCACCTGCAGGTCGTCGGCCACGAGCGCGTCGACGTGCTCGTCGGCGAGCGCCGCGCCGAGCAGCGCCTCGTTGTGGCGGGTCAGCACGCGCGCCCACGCCTCGGGCTCCTCGCGCGCGACGCGGGCCAGCCCGCTCACCAGGGCCTCCTTGAGCGCGGCGCGCACCGCCTCGTAGCGGCCGTCGCGCTGGAGCTCCTCGCGGCTGGCGGTGGGTGTCAGCGCGGTCGACTCGATCACCCCGCTGACGAACCCCGCCCAGCGCGGGAGCAGCGCGCGGGCGTCCTCGTCGACGAGCATCCCGCGCACGTAGACGGCCAGGCGGCGGTTGTCCGAGCCGCCGTACGTGGCCGCGTCCTGGACCCACAGCAGCCCCTGCGCGTCGCTGTCGCCCGCGGGCTCGACCTCGGCGAAGCAGACGGGGGAGAACGCGGGGTCGAACGCCTCCGCGAACGCGCGCAGGCGGCGGTGGCGCTGCGCCGGGTGCTCGCTCGTCTCCGTCCCGTCGCGCCACGGCGGCGGGGTGGCGTTGACGACCTCGCCGGCGACGCGCACCGGCACGTCGAGCAGCCGGCAGTAGCGCTCGACGATCGCGGAGAGCATGCCGGGGTCGCTGAGCGCGCGGTGCTCGGTGCCGAGCTGCAACTCGACCTCCGTGCCGATCGCGCGCGGCTCGGCATCCGCGAGCGCGTAGCGCTCGCCGGTGGTGCTGCGGTACTCGACGCCTTCCCCGGGGGCCCGGTGCGAGGTCGAGCGCACGAGCGTCCGGTCGGCGATGATGAAAGCCGACAGGAAGCCGAGCCCGAACAGGCCGATCAGGTCCTCCTCGCCCTCGCCGCGCTCGCGCGCCTCGCGGGTGGCGCCGGCGCCGATCGTGGCCAGGAAGCGCGTGACCTCGTCGCGCGTCATGCCCGCGCCGTCGTCGCGCACGATCAGGACGCCGCTCGCCGGGTCGCCCTCGAGCTCGATCGCGCCGCCCTCGAAGGCGGGGTCCTCGATCCGGCGGCGCGAGATCGAGTCGTGGGCGTTCTGGACGAGCTCGCGCACCGCCACCGCAGGCGTCGAGTACAGATGCGAGCCGAGGACGGTCAGCAGCCCGCCGAGGTCGACCTCCGTCGCGTGGATCCCGCTCGCCACGATCGGAACGGTGTCACAGACGGTGTTAGCGTGCGGCCGATGCCGCGGCGCCGCGCCTGCCTCGTCGTCCCCGCCGCCCCGGCGGGCAAGCTCGCCAAGGGCCATGCGCTGGAGGCCGACGAGATCGTCCTCGACCTCGAGGACGCCGTCGTCGCCGACGCCAAGGACGAGGCGCGCGAGGCGGTCGTCGCGGCGCTGGGCGAGCAGTTCGCCGCGCCGTCGGTGGCCGTGCGCGTGAACGCGATCGGCACGCCGTGGTGCCATCAGGACCTCGTGGCGGTGGCGGGCAGCGCGCGCGAGCACGTGACCGTCGTGCTGCCGAAGGTCGAGAGCTCGGGGGACCTCGCGTTCGCCGACCGGCTGCTGGCCGGGGCCGAGGCCGCCGCGGGCCGGGAGACGCCGGTGCGGCTGCTCGCGCTGATCGAGACCGCGGCCGGGCTGCAGGCGGTGCGCGAGCTGGCGGAGGCGAGCGAGCGCCTCGACGGGCTGATCCTCGGCTACGCCGACCTCGCCGCCTCGCTCGGGCGGGCCGGCGGCGCGCCGGGCGACTGGGGCTTCGCGCAGCACGTGGTGCTGGTCGCCGCGCGCGCGGCCGGGATCCAGGCGATCGACGGGCCGCACCTGGCGATCCGCGACGACGAGCCGTTCCGCACCGAGGTCGCGCACGCGCGCGCGCTCGGCTACGACGGCAAGTGGGCGATCCACCCGGCGCAGCTCGGCGCGCTGCGCGAGGCGTTCACGCCGACGGAGGAGGAGGTCGCCGAGGCGCGCGAGACGCTGGCCGCGCTGGACCGCGCGGCCGCCGACGGCGCGGGCGCGGTCGCCGCGGGCGACCGGATGCTCGACGAGGCCCTGGCGGTCTCCGCGCGGCGGGTGCTCGCGCGCGCGGGCGAGGCCGCGTGACGGCCCCGCCGTACTTCGAGGACCTCACGGTCGGGCGGCTGTTCACCGGCGCCCCCGCGCTCACGCTCACCGAGGGCCACGCGGCCCTGCACCAGGCGATCTGCGGCGACCGGCTGCGGCTGGCGCTCGAGCGGCCGCTCGGCGAGGCGGTGCTCGGCGAAGGACCGCCGCTCGCGCACCCGGCGCTGGTGTGGGACGTGGCGATCGGCCAGTCGACCGTCGCCACCGGCCGCGTGATCGCGAACCTCTTCTATCGCGGGCTGCTGCTGCACCGGCCTGTGCGGCTCGGCGACACGCTGCGGACGACGACCGAGGTGGTCGCGCGGCGCGAGAACCGCTCGCGCCCGACCGGGCTGGCGGTGCTGCGGATCCGCACGGTCGATCAGGAGGAGCGGCCCGTGCTCGACTTCACGCGCTGCGCGATGCTGCCGCTGCGCGACGCGCACACGGGGGAGGAGGGCGACGAGGTCGGCGGCGCCGAGGACCTCGCCCACGCCTCGCTCGTGGTCGCGGCCGAGGCGCTCGACCTCGGCGAGTTCCGCTCGCGCGCGCCGGGGCCGCACTTCGACGACGTGCCCGACGGCTGGACCGACGAGGTCGAGGGCGGCGACGTCGTCGACTCCGCGCCGGCGCTCGCGCGGCTGTCGCTGAACATCGCGATGGCGCACCTCGACGCCGAAGCGGCCCATCACAAGCGGCGGCTGGTCTACGGCGGCCACACGATCGCGCTCGCGGCCGCCCAGGCCGCGCGGGCGCTGCCCGGGCTGGTGACGATCCTCGGCTGGCACGCGGCCGACCACACGGCGCCGGTGTTCGAGGGCGACACCCTGCGCTCGAGGCTGGAGCTCGAGCTGCGCGAGCCGCTCGAGGACGGCGGCGGGCTGGTGCACCTGCGCTCGATCGTGAGCAACGGAGAAGGCGACGTCCTGGACTGGCGCTTCGTCGGGGTGATGGCGTGAGCGCCCAGCCGCTCGCCGACCTGCGCGTGATCGAGGGCTCGGCGTTCGTCGCCGCGCCGCTGGGCGGGATGACGCTCGCGCAGCTCGGCGCCGACGTGATCCGCTTCGACCAGGTCGGCGGCGGCCTGGACCACAAGCGCTGGCCGCTCGCGCCGTCCGGGCAGTCGCTCTTCTGGGCGGGGCTGAACAAGGGCAAGCGCTCGATCCAGGTCGACCTGCGCTCGGACGAGGGCCGCGAGCTCGTCGAGGCGCTCGTGGCGGCCGCCGGCATCTTCCTGACGAACTTCCCGGCCCGCGGCTGGCTCGCCTACGACCACCTGCGGGCGCGCCGCGAGGACCTGATCATGTGCGCGCTGACCGGCAACCCGGACGGCTCCTCGGAGGTCGACTACACCGTCAACCCGGCGACGGGCTTCCCGTGGGCGACCGGCCCGCGCGACCTCGCAGTGCCGCTGAACTCCGTGCTGCCGGCGTGGGACGTGGCGATGGGCGAGCTGGCCTGCATCGGGATCCTCGCCGCCGAGCGCCACCGCACGCGCACGGGGGAGGGGCAGCTGATCAAGCTCGCGCTCTCCGACGTCGCGTTCGCGATGGTCGGCAACCTCGGGCGGATCGCGGAGGTGCAGGTCGGCGGCCAGGACGCCTCGCGCGACGGCAACTACCTCTACGGCGCGTTCGGGCACGACTTCGGCACCAGCGACGGGCGGCGCGTGATGGTGGTCGCGCTCACCGGCCGCCAGTGGACGGCGGTGCAGGAGGTCACGGGCACCACGGAGGCGTTCCGCTCGCTCGAGAGCGTCACGGGCCACGACCTCTCCTCCGAGGACGGACGCTTCGGCGCGCGCGACATCATCGCCGCGGTGCTGCGGCCGTGGTTCGAGGCGCGCACGCTCGAGGACGTGCGGGCCGCCTTCGAGGGGACCGGCGTCTCCTGGGGGCCCTACCAGACCTTCCGCCAGCTCGTGGAGCAGGATCCGCGCGCGTCCGAGGAGAACCCGATGTTCTCGACGATCGAGCAGCCCGGGATCGGCTCATACCTCGTGCCGGCCTCGCCGCTGGAGCTCACGGCCGCGGGGCGGATGCCCGCCCGGCCGGCGCCCGCTCTGGGCGAGCACACGGAGGCGATCCTGGCGGACGTGCTCGGGCTCGCCGGGGCCGAGATCGGGCGGCTGTTCGACTCAGGGGTGGTCGCTTAGGCGTGCAGGCCGCACTCGGTCTTGCCGGTGCCGGCCCAGCGGCCCTCGCGCCCGGCGCCCGGGACGGTGCAGTGGGTGCAGCCGATCGTCGGGTAGCCCTGGTCGTGGAGCTGGTTGTAGGGCAGGTCGTGCTCGGCGATGTAGCTCCACACGTCCTTGTCCGTCCAGTCCGCGAGCGGGTTGAACTTCCAGCGCTCGTGCTTGGCGTCCCAGGCGAGCTTGGGCGTGTTCGCGCGTGAGGGCGACTGGTCGCGGCGCAGGCCGGCGACCCAGGCGTCGACGTCGGCCAGCGCGCGGTTGAGCGGCTGCACCTTGCGCAGGTCGCAGCAGGCGTCCGGGTCGCGCTCCCACAGCCGGTCGCCGTGGTCGGCGGCCTGGCGGCCGAGGCTCGGGCCCTGGAAGACCTCGACCTCGATGCCGTAGCGCTCCTCGACCTTCTTCCAGGTCTCGTAGGTCTCCGGGAACAGCACGTGGGTGTCGAGCGTGAAGACCCGCGCGTCGGGCGCCGCGCGCAGCATCAGGTCCAGGACGACGGACGCCTCCTTCTGGAAGGAGCAGGCGACGACCAGCCGCGGATGGAAGCGATCGACGGCGTACTCGAGGACCTGCTGGGCCTCCATGTGCTCGAGGTCCGGAGTGAGCTGGAACGCGGTCACCTCCATAAATGTACAGAACCTGATCGGATTTCCTCTCATTTAGCTTGAGCGCGCGCCGCTAGGGTCGGCGCATGAGGCCCCTCACTCTCCCGCCGAATGTCCTCAGGCACTTCTACGCCGGTGGGGAGCGGATCGCCGCGCTGCGCGGCACGGCGCCGCAGGACCACACGCCCGAGGAGTGGATCGGGGCGGTCAACACGACCTTCGACGGCTCACGCGGCCCGTCGGCGCTGCCGGACGGCACGCTCGTGCGCGACGCGGTCGAGGCCGACCCGGAGGCGTTCCTGGGTGCCGACCACGTGGCCCGCTTCGGCGCCGACCCGTCGCTGCTCGTGAAGCTGCTCGACGCGGGCCAGCGGCTGCCGGTGCACTTCCACCCGGGCCGCGAGTTCGCGGCGCGCGAGCTCGGTCTCGCGCACGGCAAGACGGAGGCCTGGCTGATCGTGGAGGCGGATCCCGGCGCGTCCGTCTGGGTCGGCTTCTCACGCGAGGTCGGCCTCGAAGAGGTGCGCGGGTGGATGGCCGCCCAGGACTCCGCGGCGATGCTGGCCGTGATGCACGAGCTGCCGGTCGCCGCCGGCGACGCGATCTTCGTGCCGGCGGGCGCGCCGCACGCGATCGGCGCGGGGATCCTGATGGTCGAGGTCCAGGAGCCCACCGACCTGTCCGTGCTGCTCGAGTGGGACGGCTTCGAGCTCACGGAGGACGACGGCCACCTCGGGCTCGGCTGGGACACCGCACTGCAGGCGCTCGATCGCTCGGGCTGGGACGAGGGGCGGGTCGGCGCGCTGCGCGGTCCCGGCTCGGGTCACTCGCTGCTGCCGGCCGCCGCCGACGCGTGGTTCCGCGCCGAGCGGGTCCGTGGCGGCGACGAGCTCGACGCCGGCTTCTCGATCATCGTCGGCCTCGAGGGCTCCGGCGACCTGGACGGCGTGGCGCTCGCCCGCGGGACCGCGCTGCTCCTGCCGCACGCGGCAGGCCCGCTGACCGTCTCGGGCGACGTCGAGGCGATCCGCTGCCGCCCGCCCGCGACTTCGCAAATGCGCCCCTGAACGGGGCGGATTGCTGGGGCTCGGCTCTCCAGCCAGCTCTCTGGCCGGGTAGCGGCGCGACTTGGATGCTGACTAGACCATGCATCCACGCCTCCGTTCCCTCCTCCTCTGCGCCGCGCTGCTCGCACCCGCAGCCGCGCTAGCCACCGCCTGCGGCGACTCGGACCGCCCAGCGCCCGCGGCTGGATCGAAGTCCACTCCGGCGAGCACCGGAGCGGTGCCGACCACGCTGGAAGCGCGCCTGCAGGGTGTGGTCGACGCGGGCTCTCCCGGCGTCATCGCGTTCGTCAACGACGGGCACGGCGTCGAACTGCAGACCGCGGGCGTCGCCGACGCCGACAGCGACCGGCCGATCCGCGCGACCGACCGGTTCCGTGCCGGCAGCAACACGAAGACCTTCACCGCGACGGTCGCGCTGCAGCTGGAGGAGGAGGGCAAGCTCTCGCTCGACGACACGGTCGAGCGCTGGCTTCCCGGGACGCTGGACTACGGCGACCGGGTCACCCTGCGGCAGCTGCTCAACATGACCGGCGGCGTCCCGGACTACCAGCCGTCGCTCGAGCCGAAGATGGTCGCCTCGCGCGCCGACCGCAGCAGGCCGTACACCCCGCGCGAGCTCGTCGAGCGCGTCGCCGACAAGCCCGATTTCGAGCCGGGGAGCTCGTGGAACTACTCCACCACGGGGTACCTCCTCGCCGGCATGATCGTCGAGCGCGCGAGCGGCCACAGCCTCGCCCGCGAGCTCGAGCAGCGCATCTTCGAGCCGCTCGGCATGCACCGCACCTACCTGCCGGGCGCCACGACGGCCATCGACGGCGCCCACGCCCTCGGCTACGGCGAGGTCCAGGGCAAGCTGCACGACCTGAGCGACTTCAACGCCTCGGCCGGATGGGCCGGGGGCGGCGCGGTCACCACCGCGCCCGACATGGCGCGCTTCTGGCGTGCGCTGCTCGGCGGCAAGCTGCTCGCTCCCGAGCAGCTGGACGCGATGAAGACCACGGTCGCGATCGGGCCCGACTATCCCGGCCGCTACGGCCTCGGGATCTTCCGCTGGACGATGTTCCCGGACTGCGGCGTGGTGTGGGGCAACGGCGGCGACCTGCCCGGCTTCAGCAGCGAGTTCTTCAACAGCGAGGACGGGAGCGTCCAGGCGGGGATCATCGTCAACGTCAACCCGATCCCCGACGCCGTGGCCGGCGAGCCGCTCGGCACGACCAAGCAGGCCCTCGTCGCGGACGCCCTGAATCGCGAGCACTGCTAGCCCGCCCGGCGCGGCGTGAAAGGATCCGGCCTCATGGCTGCGCACGGCGTCGCCAGCGAGGTCGGTCCTCTCGCCACCGTGATGCTCCACCGGCCGGGCAGCGAGCTGCTGCGGCTGACCCCGCGCAACAACGACGAGCTGCTCTTCGACGGCGTCCCGTGGGTCGCGCGGGCGCAGGCCGAGCACGACGCCTTCGCATCCGCGCTGCGGGATCGCGAAGTTGAGGTGCTCTACCTGCGCGAGCTGCTCGAGCAGACGCTGGAGGCCGCGCCGGAGGCGGCGGACGAGCTGCTCGACGCGGCGCTCCCGCTGCAGTCGATCGGGCCGTCGCTGGCCACGCGGTTGCGCGATCACCTCGCGTCGCGGTCGCCCGCGGAGCTCTCCGAGGTGCTGGTGGCCGGCCTCGCCCGCGAGGAGCTCGGCTCCGACGGTGACGGGCTCGTCGAGCGGATGACCCCGCCGCAGGACTTCATCGTCGCGCCGCTCCCCAACCTGCTCTTCACGCGGGACTCGAGCGTCTGGCTGTGCGCCGGCGTGGCGGTCACCGCCCTGGCCATGGAGGCACGGCGCCGCGAGACGACGATCACCGCGGCGATCTACCGCCACCACCCGCGCTTCGCCGGCACCCCGCTCCTGTATGGCGGCGACACGGAGCACAACGCCTGGCTCGAGGGAGGGGATGTGCTCGTCCTGGCACAGGGCGTGCTCGCGATCGGGGTCGGCCAGCGAACCTCGCCAGCGGGCGTCGAGACGTTCGCCCAGCGGCTGTTCGCCGCGGGCGAGGCGCACGCGGTGCTCGCCGTCCCGATCGCCCAGGACCGCGCGACCATGCACCTCGACACCGTCTGCACGATGGTGGATCGCGACGCCGTCGTCATGTACCCGGCGATCGCGGGCTCGCTGGAGGCGTACGTGCTCACCGAGGACGGCGTGACCGGCCCCGAGCCGTTCCTGCGGGCCGCGGCCGCAGCCATGGAGATCCCCGAGCTGCGGGTGATCGACACCGGCCTGGATCCCGTCACCGCCGAGCGTGAGCAGTGGGACGACGGCAACAACACGCTGGCCCTGGCTCCGGGTGTCGTGGTCGCCTACGAGCGCAACACGAAGACCAACGCCCGGCTGGAGGCCGAGGGGATCGAGGTCCTCCGTATCGCGGGCTCCGAGCTCGGGACCGGGCGTGGCGGGCCTCGCTGCATGTCGTGCCCGGTCGCCCGCGCCTAGCGACGGGTGATGAGTTTCCGGGCCGCCCGCCGTCACACATCCCATGAGCTCCTTCACTGACGACCTCCGACCGCTCGACGAGCAGGCCTTCGGCGCCCGCGTCGAGCCGCACCGCCGCGAGCTGCACGTCCACTGCTACCGCCTGCTCGGGTCGTTCGAGGAGGCCGAGGACCTCGTCCAGGAGGCGTTCCTGCGCGCGTGGCGCCGGCGCGAGACGTACGAGGGCCGCGCGTCGGTTCGTGCGTGGCTGTACCGGATCGCGACGAACGCCTGCCTCGACGCGCTCGACAAGCGCCCGCGGCGGCCGAGCGCGAGCGGCGAGGTCGCGTGGCTGCAGCCCTATCCCGACGAGCTCCTCGAGCAGCTGCCCGACCGGCGCGAGGGCCCGGAGGACGTGGCGCTCGCCAAGGAGACCGTCGAGCTGGCGTTCATCGCCGCGATCCAGCACCTCGCGCCGCTGCCGCGGGCCGTGCTCGTGCTGCGCGATGTCCTCGGCTGCTCGGCGAAGGAGACCGCGCGCCTGCTCGAGACGACAGAGGCGTCGGTGAACTCCGCGCTGCAGCGCGCGCGGGCCGGGTTGCGGGAGAGCCTGCCCGAGGACCGCGAGGCGTGGCAACCCGCCGCCGAGCCGACCGCCGCCGAGCGGGAGCTGCTCGCCCGCTACGTCGAGTGCAGCGAGCGCGCCGACGCCGAGGGCCTGGCCGCGCTCATGCACGAGGACGTTCGCTTCTCGATGCCGCCGACGCCCGGCGTCTGGGCCGGCCGGAGCACGGTCGTGCAGAGCTGGATCGACGGCGGGTTCGGATCGGAGGCGTTCGGCAGCATGCGGTGCGTGGTCACCCGCGCCAACGGTCAGCCCGCGGTCGCGAACTACGTGCGCATGCCGGGCGACGCCGCGTACGAACCGCTGGCGATCGACGTCCTGCGGGTGCAGGACGGGGTCGTCACCGAGATCGTCACCTTCGACGGCGCGTTGTTCGAGCACTTCGACCTGCCGGCCACGCTCAGCGCGGCGGGCGGTCCGAGATGAACGCCCCCGCCTCGATCACCGTCACGCCGGTCTTCGTCGCCGACCTGCACGTCGAGGGCGAGCGGATGCCGGTCTACGTGCACGTCATCGACCATCCCGATGCGCGCGTGCTGGTCGACACCGGCATGACGGAGCTGCACCCGGCGATGGCCGACATGGATCCCCGCCTCCGGCCACTGAGCGAGCAGGACTTCGATCTCGCCGGCATCGACATCGTCGTCAACACGCACCTGCACGCCGACCACTGCGGCGGCAACCACCTCTTCGCCGGCAAGCCGATCTATGTCCAGCGTCGGGAGCTCGACGACGCGCGCAGCGAGGACGGCTACACCATTCGCGAGTGGGTCGAGGCGCCCGGCGTGCGCTTTGTGCCGGTAGACGGCGAGCACGAGCTGCTGCCCGGGCTCCGGCTCGTCCCGGCGCCGGGCCACACGCCCGGTATGCAGATGGTCGTCGTCGAGACCGGCGGGCGCCCGGTCATCGTCGGCGGCGACGTGGCGGTGTGGTTCGGCGAGTTCGACGAGCCGCCCACCGAAGGCCGGCAGCGGGTCCTTGCGCTCGACCCCGAGCTGGTCTGGCTGACGCACGAGCGCGAGCCATGGCGACCCCCCGCCGTCTGAGGCATCACGCCGGCGCTCTCCGAGTCAGGTCGCGCGTTGAGGAGGCTCGGCCCGCACGACGACGTGTGGCTCATACCCGAGGCGACGGGCCTGCTCGAGGTCGACGATGTCTCGTCCGAACGGGGTGAGCGCGACCGGGATGAGCTTGAAGTTCGCCAGGCCCAGCGGGATGCCGATGATCGTGAGGCACATCGCCACGCCCGTCACGAGGTGCCCGAGGGCCAGCCACCATCCGGCGAGCAGGAACCAGAGGATGTTCCCGATCAGCGCGCCCGCGCCGGCGTCCCGACGCCGGACCAGCGTTCGGCCGAACGGCCACAGGCTGAACAGGGCGAGCCGAGCCGCCGCGATCCCGAACGGGATCGTGATGATCAGGACGAACATGATCAGCGCTGCCACCGCGTAGCCGAGCGCCAGCCACAGGCCGCCGAAGATCAGCCAGATGATGTTCAGCAGCAACCTCACGCGCCGGACTCTACGTCGTAGCGTGACCTTCCCGAGGTACGCGAGGACCACGCTTGCAAAGCTTCGGGGCGATGCCCGGCGTCCTCTACTACGACCTCGCCTCGCCGTACGCCTACCTCGCGGTGATGCGCGCGCAAGACGTGCTCGAAGAAGAGCCACGGCTGCAGCCGGTGCTGGTGGGAGCCATCTTCGGGTGGCGCGGGCGCGGGTCGTGGGCGCTGACGGCCGAGCGCGACGCCGGCGAGGCCGAGATCGTGCGGCGGGCGGCGCGCTACGGGCTGCCGCCGATCGTGTGGCCGAGCGGGTGGCCGGTCAACAGCCTCGGGCCGATGCGGGCCGCGATGTGGGCGGACCGCCAGGGCGCCGGCGCGAAGTTCGCGCGTGCTGCGTTCGAGCGTCACTTCCAGCGCGGTGAGGACATCTCCGACGTCGGGCTGCTCGAGGAGATCGGCCGCGAAGTCGGGGTGGAAGGGATCCGCGAGGCGATCGCGGACCCCGAGGTCAAGCAGGCGCTGCGCGAGGCGACCGAGCAGGCGTGGGAGCGCGGCGTGCAGGGCGTGCCGACGCTCGAGGCCGGCGGCCGCCTGTACTTCGGTGACGACCGGCTCGAGGAGGCGGCGCAAGGCGGCTGAGGTCCGAGTCGTGACCGCGGCTCAGCTCTTCGCCTGCGATGCCGATGAGCGGGGCGTGGGATCGTCCGTCCCCGAGCGCTTCACGGATCCGCTCAGCGCCGTCATGCCAGACGGCGGCGAGCGCGCGCGCACGCGCCTGCGGCTCGCCGGCGCGCTGCTCTTCGGCGCCGGCGCGATCACGATGGCGGCGGTCCTGGTCGCGCCCGACCCGGACTCCAGCGATCACCCCGCGCTGAGCGCCTGCGCGCTCGTCTACGCCCTGATCACGGCGCTGTTGGTGCTCTGGCGGCGCCCGCCGAGCGCCGTGCTGCACGCGATCTGCCCGGCCGGCACGCTCGCGGCGACCGCCGCCGTGGCCTTCGCCGAGCCGATCGGGCTCACCCCGATCTTCTACCTCTGGCCGATGCTCGTCGCCGCGTACTTCCTCGGCCGCCGCGAGGTGGCCGCCAACTTCGCGCTCGTCGCCGCGACCTGCGGCATCGCGCTGCTGCTGTGGGTCGAGCCCGTCCTGCGCCTGGCGATGTTCATGGCGGTGCTGGCGATCGTCGGCGTCGTCACCGCCGTCGTCGTGGTCCTGCGCGAGCAGGTGCTCGCGCTCGTGCTGCGGCTGCGGACGCTCGCCAGCCACGACTCGCTGACCGGCGCGCTCAACCGCGGCGCCTTCGAGCAGCGTCTGGACGCGGAGCTGGCGCGGGCCCGCCGCTCCTCGACGGACCTCTCGCTCGTGATCTTCGACGTCGACCACTTCAAGCGCCTCAACGACTCCTACGGCCATGCGGCCGGCGATGCGGCGCTGCGCGCGATCGGCGACGTCGTGACCGCGGCGATGCGGCGCTCGGACGTGTTCGGCCGCTTGGGCGGGGAGGAGTTCGGTCTCCTGCTCCCCGACACCGGCATCGCGGGCGCCGCCACGGTCGCCGACAAGCTGCGGCGCCGCCTGGCCGCACCCACGGCCGGCCAGCGGCCGCTGACGGTCTCCTTCGGCGTCTCCGAGGTCCACGACGGGGCGAGCACCGCCCGCGCGATGTTCGACGACGCCGATCGCGCGATGTACGCGGCCAAGCGCGCCGGGCGCGATCGCGTGATGCGCTCGGACGAGCTTCCCGCGATCGCTTAGGGCTTCGGCTTCTCGTCGGGCCAGTGCCCGTGCGCGGCGAGGTAGTCGCGCGCCGCCTGCTCGTCGTCGCGCTCGCGGTCGCCCGCCGCGCCGATCCGGAAGAGCCAGTTCAGCAGCCAGATCGCCAGCCCGGCGCCGACGCACATCGAGAAGCCCTCGTAGCGCGTGCTGTCAGGCGCCGCGAACAGCAGCACGAACCCGGCGACGATCAGCAGGATGGGCAGCCCGTAGCGGACGAAGCGGAGCATGCCGTCGAGGCTACCCCCGCACCTCGCCCATGTCCGCGACCCGCAACTGCACGGCGCGGCCGCCGGAGAGCCGCCACGTCCAGATGGCGGCGCGGCGGAAGGCGCCGTTCTCGCCCTGTCCCTCGACGTGACCCATGACGACCACCGCGCCCGGCACCACGCGGTAGTCCTCGGCGTGGATGACGAGCTGGTTCCAGACCGCCTCGACGTCGGCGAAGTACTGGCGCAACCCGTCGTGGCCCAGGTAGGGCCCCTCGCGGCCTGCCGCGCGCGCGGTGGTCTCGACGTAGATCTCGCACTTCGGGTCGACGAAGTCCAGCGCGCCCTCGAGGTCGCGGACCGCGAACGCCGCGTAGATCGCGCGGACGACGTCGATGTCGGCGGTCAGCCCCGCCGGGTTGCCGTAGTACTCCGGACGTCCCACGCCCCGAGGGTGACAGATGCGTCGGCGCGCTAGCTGCCGCGCGGGAATCTGCGCCCCTCGGGCACGACGCGCGACCACCCGTAGCCGGACGCCGGCCGTGCCTCGCCGGGGCGCGGCGCGGCGGTGGGACGGACGGGGGTCGGGTGGGTGCGCGGGTAGGCGCGGTGCTGCGGCGGCGGGGTGGGCTTCTTGTCCATGTGCGGGATGCAACCAGCGGCGGCGGACGTGGACCATGGCCCGGCGGACAAGGTTCCCTGCGCCGGGGTCGGCCCGGATGCGGCAAGCTCCCCGGCCCCGTGTCGCGACCGCATCCCATCCGCCGGCTGATCGACGGGCGCCCGGACGACCCGGGCCGCCGAATCGCGCGCCGCACCACGCTGCTGATGATCCCGGCGATCGTCGGCGCGAACTTCACGGGCGCCGTCGTCGTCTTCACCCTGATCGCGTTCGTGCTCCCGTCGCCGGAGCTCGAGAACGAGGGCACGGTGCTGATCGTCAACACCGCGGTGGCGGCCGGCTACGTGGTCCTCGCGTGCATCGTCGGGACCGTATGGGGGCTGGCGCGCTGGCGCGCGACGCGCAAATGGCTGGTGTGCGACCGCGAGCCCGACGCGGACGAGCGCAGGACCGCCCTGCGCGTGCCGCTGCAGCACATGCGGGTCTCGCTGACGTTGTGGCTGGTCGCCGTCGTAGGAGTATTCGTCGTCAACGCGGCGTTCTCGTTCCTGCTCGGGGTGATCGTCGGGGTGACGACGCTGCTCGGCGCGGTCACGACGGCCGCGATGGCCTATCTGCTGGCGGAGCGGATCATGCGCGCGGCCTCGGCCCGCGCGCTCGCCCACGGGGTGCCGGAGCGCCCCGAGCTGCCCGGCGTCACGACGCGGGCGCTGCTGGCGTGGGCGCTCGGCAGCGGCGTGCCGCTGGCCGGGATCTGCGCCGTGGCGATCGTCGCGCTCGCCGGCGCGGACATCGGCGAGCGGGAGGTGGCGCTGACCGCGCTCGTGCTCGGCGGGGTGGCGCTGATCGTCGGCGCGATCATCACCTGGCAGGCGGCGCGGGCGGTCGCCGACCCGGTCCTCTCCGTGCGCGACGCGCTCTCGCGGGTCGAGGCGGGCGACCTCGACGCGCGCGTGCCGGTCTTCGACGGCAGCGACCTCGGGCTGCTGCAGGCCGGCTTCAATCGGATGAGCGACGGGCTGCGCGAGCGCGAGGAGCTGCGCGACCTGTTCGGCCGCCACGTCGGCGAGGACGTCGCGCGCGCGGCGCAGGAGCGCGGGATCGAGCTCGGCGGGCAGGAGCTCGAGGTCGCGGTCCTGTTCGTCGACATGGTCGGCTCCACGTCGATGGCGGCCGAGCGCCCGCCGCAAGAGGTCGTGGCGATGCTGAACGAGTTCTTCGGGGTGGTCGTGGAGGTCGTCGAGGATCACGCCGGCTGGATCAACAAGTTCGAGGGCGACGCGGCGCTGGCCGTGTTCGGCGCACCGCTGCCGATCGACGACGCGGCGGGCTGCGCGCTCGCCGCCGGGCGCACGCTCGCGCAGCGGATCGAGGAGGAGCTCGACGGGCTCGAGGCCGGGATCGGGATCTCCGCGGGCCGGGCGGTCGCAGGCAACGTCGGCACGGAGTCGCGCTTCGAGTACACCGTGATCGGCGACCCGGTCAACGAGGCGGCGCGGCTGTGCGAGCTGGCCAAGGAGGCCGACGGCCGCGTACTCGCCTCGGCCGGCGCGCTCGAGCGCGCCGACGAGGAGGAGGCGCACCGCTGGCGCGAGGACGAGGAGGTCACCCTGCGCGGCCGCGGCGAGCCGACCCGGCTCGCCGTCCCGGCGTAGGTAGGCTCCGGCCCATGCCGGAAGACGACGCGCTCGATCGCCTCTCCTCGGAGGAGCTCCACGACCTCGCGGTCGGCCACGCCAAGCGCCACCTGAACGTGAAGTTCTACTGGGACCTCATGAAGTACCTCCCGGCCGCCGAGGCCGCCGCGGGCGAGTACGAGGAGTCCGACGCGGACATCCAGCGGATGAGCGCACACATCGACGACGTCACGGACTCCGGCAAGGGCGAGGTCGGCGAGATGCTCCGGCCGTTCTACCTCGAGTACCTGCGCAAGCACCACGTCACGCCTGGATAGCTCCGGCGAACGTCAACGGCGGCTGGGTAGGGAGGCGAGGGAGCCGCCCGCACCGCCTGTCCCGAACGCGAGCGGTTAGTTGTTCAGGCTGAGCCTGAACAATCGACCGCTCGAGCACCGAGCGGTGGATTGATGCCTCTCAGGCACAGCAATCCACCGGTCGAAGCCGCGAGCGCTCGAACCCACCGCCGTACGTGCCCGCCGTTCAAGCGCACCGCACCCGCCGCCGCGGCTGCACGGCGCCAGCCGGCGCACGGCTCAGCCCAGAGCGCGCAGCACGGCCGCGAGCACTTCCACGACCACCCACATGCCGGCAACGGCGAGCGCCACGAGAAACACGCACACGGCAACGGCGGCCTGCGCGAGCCGCCGCGCGACCACGCTCCCCGACCGCCGAACACCCTGCGGGAGCCGCCGCTCCGCGGCGAGCAGCACCAAAGCGCCGAGCAGCCCGCGGCCGTACATGAGCCGCTCGGCCTCGGCCACGCGGGCCTGCCAGCGGGCGGTCATCTCGCGCGCCTCGCGGCGGCGGCGCAGCGCGTGGCGCGGGAGCGTGCGGGCCCTCGCCTCCCAGTAGGCCAGCGACTCGCGCGCGTCCTGGAGATCGTGGTCTCCGGTGAGGTGAGCGGGCGCCAGCGCGGCGAGCATGCTCAGAGCCTAGCCACGGCCGGCTCCTCCTCCAAGCCGGCCGCGTGCGATTCGTGGCACTCGCCCTCAGGCGCCTCGCCGCCGGCGTCGCCGGCCGCGGCGAAGCGCGCCCGGCGATTGCCCTGGACGGCGTCCCACGTGAACACCGCCAGCGCCACCCAGACGAGCGCGAAGCCGGCGAGCCGCGTGGCGGGCATCGGCTCGGAGTAGACCAGCACGCCGATCGCGAACTGCATCGTCGGCGCGAGGTACTGGATCAGCCCGAGCGTGGTCAGCGGGATGCGGATCGCGGCCGCGCCGAAGAGCATCAGCGGCACCGCGGTGAAGATCCCGCCGAGCGCCAGCAGCGCGGCGTGGCCCGTGCCCTCGCTCGTGAACGTGCCGCTGCCGTCGGCCCCGAGCACGAGCAGGTAGGCGATCGCGGGCAGCGCGAGCACGCCGGTCTCGAAGCCGAGGCTCTGCAGCCCGTCGACCCCGGCGCGCTTCTTGATCAGCCCGTAGAGCCCGAACGAGCAGGCGAGCGTGAGCGCGATCCATGGCGGGCGCCCGTAGTCGAGCGTGAGCACGATGACGGCCGCGCCCGCGATCGCCACCGCGATGCCCTGCAGCCGCGTCAGCCGCTCGCCCAGCACGGTGACGGCGAGCGCGACGGTCACGAGCGGGTTGATGAAGTAGCCCAGCGACGTCTCGACGACGTGCTCGGAGTTGACGCCGTAGATGTAGGTGCCCCAGTTGATGGTCACCAGCACGGCGGCCAGCGTGAGCAGCCCGGCGCGCCGGCGCCCGAGCCCGCGCAGCCAGCCGAAGCCGGCCGTCAGCGCGAGCAGCCCCGCGACGAACACGAGCGACCACGCGATCCGGTGGGCGAGGATCTCGACCGGCGCCGCCGGCTCCAGCAGCGGCCAGTAGAGCGGGAACAGCCCCCACAGCAGGTACGCGCTCACCCCAGCGGCGAGCCCTGTGCGGTGATTGTCCACGCAATGGACGGTAGCTAGTCGCCCATGAGCCGCCGGTCGAAGCCCGCGGGGGCATGGATGTTGAGCACCCGCACGGGCTCGGCGGTGCGGTTGGCGAAGGTGTGCTCGACGCCGGGAGGGACGAGCACGAACGTGCCGGCCGGGGCCGGCAGCTCGCCGTGGCCGACGTCGAAGGTCAGCTCGCCCTCGAGCACGTAGAAGACGTCGTCCTCGCCCTCATGGACGTGCTTCTCCGGCCCGTCGCGGCCCGGCGCCATCGTGATCACGCTGACGTTGAGGCGCGGGCTGTGCTCGCTGAGGCCGAGGAACTCGACGTTGCCGAAGCGCACGCCCCCGCCCGGGGGCACGATCACCGCATGGTCGGGCTGCATCGGCGCATCCTGCCCGACGCGGCTAGACCATGTCCACCGCGATCTCGAAGATCGCGGTGTAGGGCGCGCCGGGGGAGGCGACCGGGAAGCCGCCCGTGCGCAGCGCGTTGCCGGGCGCGGTCATCGGCTCGAAGCAGATCAGGTCCTTGTCGGGCGGCGCGAACACCTGCGCGCACGGGAAGCCGGAGTCGACGCGCACCGAGACCCGCCGCCCGCCGCCGGTCACGGAGAACACGGAGCCGTCGGCGACCTCGTCGAAGCCGTCGTCGAGCTCGTACTCCGGCAGCGCCCCGCTGAACGCCTCGGCGGGCTCCGTGGCACCCGTCGGCAGGTGCTGCTCGTCGAGCGCCAGCCGCCGCATCGCCGGCAGCTCGACCGCGTACTCGCCGCGCGGCACGCCCGGCAGCGTGATCCACGGGTGGAAGCCGAACGCCACCGGCACCTCGCCCTCGAGCGCCTCGAGCGTGGTGGCGATCCGCAGCGCACCGGGGGAGAGCGCGGCCTCCAGCCGGACCCGGTGCGGGAACGGGAACGCGGCGCCGTCCGGGGCCCACTCGGCGACCACTCGCGCGGCGCCGGACTCGACGACCTCGAACGGCTGCGGGAGCACGCCGTGGATCGGCAGCCCGGTCTTGCGGTCGCGGACGACGACGTCACCGGCGAGCGGACCCAGGTCGACGCTGCGCCCGAGCGCCTCGTAGCCCCACTCGTCGAGCCGGTTCGCCCACGGGTGCAGCAGCGGGACGCCCATCCAGCGCCCCGTGCGCACGTACCCCTCGACGCCGTCGCGCTGGGCGAGCAGCTCCTCGCCGCGGTGCCGCAGCGAGTGGCAGACCATCCCGGCCCGGGGAGCGAAGGCGGCCTCCAGCTCCCCTGCGGCGAGCGTGGTCAACGCTCGACGAAGTAGGCCCCGCTGCCCTGCCCGCTGGAGAACCAGCGCGACGTGACGGTCTTCTTGCGCGTGTAGAACTCGACCGCGTCCGGGCCGTGCGCGTGCAGGTCGCCGAGGAAGGAGTCCTTCCAGCCCGAGAACGGGAAGAAGGCGACGGGCGCGGCGACGCCGATGTTGACGCCGATCATGCCCGCCTCGACCTCGTGCCGGTAGCGCCGGACCGACGCCCCCGACTCCGTGAAGATCGAGGTGCCGTTGCCGAACCGGCTCGAGTTCACGAGCTCGATCGCCTCGTCGAGCGTGGCGACGTTGATGATCGACAGGACCGGCCCGAAGATCTCCTCCTCGGCCGCCTCGGTGCCGGGCTGGACGCCGTCGAGGATCGTCGGGCCGACGAACGAGCCGTCGCCCTCGGCGTCGCGGCCGTCGACCACGATCTCCGCGCCGTCGGCGCCCGCCTTCTCGATCGCCGCGCGGATGCGCTCGCGCGCGGACTCCGAGACGACCGGGCCGACGTCGACGCCGTCCTCGAGCCCGTCGCCGACGCGCAGCGACTCCGTCGCCTCGCGCAGCGGTCCGAGCAGCTTGTCGTGCGCCTCGCCGACCGTCACCACGACCGAGCCGGCCATGCAGCGCTGGCCCGCGGCGCCGAACGCCGAGCCGATGATCCCGTCGACGGTCCTGTCGATCACCGCGTCCGGCATCACGACCATGTGGTTCTTGGCCCCGCCGAGCGCCTGCACACGCTTGCCGGACGCCGCGGCGCGCTCGTAGACGATCCGCGCGACGGGCGCCGAGCCGACGAACGAGACGGCGTCGATGCCCGGGTGGTCGAGGATGCCCTCGACGATCTCGCGCCCGCCGTTGACGAGGTTCACGACCCCCGGCGGCAACCCGAGCCCGTCGAGCACCTCGTACGTGATCTGCTGCGTCATCGGGACCTGCTCGGAGGGCTTGAGCACGAACGTGTTGCCGCAGCCGATCGCGAAGGGCAGGAACCAGAACGGCACCATCGCGGGGAAGTTGAACGGCACGATCGCGGCGCACACGCCGACGGGTTGGCGGATCGTCTCCGCGTCGACGTTGCGGGCGACGTCCTCGAGGATGCGGCCCTGCATCGTGGTCGGCAGCGCGCACGCCGCCTCGACCATCTCGATCATGCGCGCCACCTCGGCGCGCGCGTCGGGCAGCGTCTTGCCCATCTCGGTGGTGACCGAGCGGGCGAGCTCGTCGCTGCGGGCGACCAGGCCCTCGCGCAGCTCGAACAGCTTCCGGGCGCGCGCGATCGCGCTCACCGCGCGCCACTCGGGCAGCGCCGCGCGCGCGGCGCTCACCGCGGCGTCGAGGTCCGCGGAGGCGGAGAGCGGGACGCGCGCGATCGTCTCGCCGGTCGCGGGGTTCGTCACGTCGAGGGCGTCGTCGCCGGTGGCGGGGGTCCAGCGGCCGGCGACGTAGTTGTCCAGCAGGCGGGTGGAGGGCGTCGTTGTGGCCATCCCCCGATCCTAGGCCCCTTAGGGTCCGAGATCGAGCACGGCGAACCCGAGGCCGAACACGAGCGCCAGCTCGACGGCGAGCGTGACGAGCCCCCACAGCACCGCGTCGAGCCGGCCGTGGCGGCGGCCGACCCAGGCTGAGACCAGCGCGGGGACCAGCAGGCAGCCGGCGACGACGAGCGCGGCGGCGGTGGTGGAGAGCTCGCGCAGGTCGCCGCCCTGCCCGTCGATGATCGCCAGCAGCACGCCGGCGCCGGCGGCAGGGAGCGGGATCAGGCAGATCAGCCAGGGCGCCAGCGCGCGGCGCCGGTCGCGCTTGGCGAGCTGCTCTCGGCGGGCGGCGCTGCGTGACTCGAGCCGGCCCTCTGCCTCCTCGACGGCCTTCAGGTCCACGCCGTCAGGTTCTAGCCGACGGCGCGAGTTCCCTTCGTGACCAGCGCGCCGAGTCCGTAGCCGATCGCGGCGGCGACCATGCCGGCGGCGATGTCGAACACGTAGTGGTTGCCCGTGGCGACCACGGCGAGGGCGACGGTCGGGCCCCACAGGTGGCCGGCGACCTTCAGCCAGCGGTTGGTGGTGGCCGAGGCGACCACGATGCCGATCGCGAACGCGAAGCCGACATGCAGGCTGGGGACCGCGGCGAGCTCGTTGTAGAAGGATGTCGTCAGGCTCGAGTCCATCGCGAAGCCGGTCTGGCTGGAGATCGTGTCGACCATGCCGACGTCGGCCAGCCGCGGCGGGGCGACCGGGAAGAGCCCGTAGACCGGGATCGACAGCAGCCAGGTCGCGAGCACCGTGTTGCGCAGGCGGTAGTAGTGCGGGCGCGCCTTGCGGTGCAGCAGCCAGAGCGCGCCGGGGAGCACGACGAGCTGGGCGGCGAGGTAGACGTGGTTGAGGATCCAGAGCACGACCGTGCCGGTGAGCGCGGTCTGGACGGCGCTCTCGATGCCGACGCCGAGCGTGTTCTCGAGGTCGACGATCCAGTGCGCGTTGACGGTCGCGTCGCCGAGGTCGCCGATCGTGAAGTAACGGGCGCCCGAGTAGACGAGGTACGCGAGGATGAAGAGGGCGACCTGCGCCCCTCCACGGGAGAGCCGCGGAAGCCGCAGGACCCCGCTGGGGGCGGGAGCGGTATAGGGGACGCTGGACATAGGCCAAACCTACGGCCGTGCGCGTCCGGGCTCCACGGAGCAGGCTCCAGTCCGCGTGTGTGGCGAACCGCACCCCGGAGGGCGGTGTACCTCAGGCGTCTTGTGCGACAGCCGCCGCACGGCGGCGCGGGCGCAGGGCGCGCCAGACCGCGGCGCGGTCCGCGCCGGCGCAGATGACGCCGATGGCCAGCACGGCGCCGGCGGCCGTGAGCAGCAGGCTCATGCCCACCATGAACGCGGCGACCTGGCTCGAGGCGACGTGCGTCCCGGTGGCCGGGCCGAAGCCGGCGGCGAGCATCGCCACCGACGCCGCGGCCGAGGCGGGGGCGAGCGGCAGCAGCCGGCCGCCGCTCTGGGCGAGCATCACGAGCAGCACCGCGGCGGCGCCGGCGGGCAGCGAGAAGGCGAGCAGGAAGCAGGCGATCGCGGCGCCGCGCAGGGCGCGCGAGCCGATCTGCCACGGCAGCACTCGGCAGGCGAAGACGATCGGGTGCCCGAGCGGCGCGCAGCCGCGGCCGACGCCCGCGGCGATCCGCGCCGCGCGGCCGCCTCGGCGGCGCAGCACGTACACGATGACGGCGAGCGCGGCGAGCGCCCCGCCGGCCCACGCGAGCGTCTCGGTGCCGGGGAGCCCGAGCGCGGGCGCGGTGCCGAGCGCCAGGGCGAGGCCGAGCACGGCGGCGCCGACGACCGCGTCGCCCGCCGCCTCGGCGACGAGCGTGCCGGTCAGGACCGAGCTGCGGGTGTCGCGGGCGCGGCGCGAGAGCAGCATCACGCGCACGACGTCGCCGCCGCGCGCGGACACGACGCCGCCCGCTCCGGCGCCCGCCAGCCACGCGAGGATCGCGTCGCGGCGGCGCAGCGTCGGGTCGTCCGGGCTCGCCACACGGGCGACCGCGTACCAGCCGCGACCGCGGACGGCCTGGTTGGCGATGTGCAGCAGCACGCCGAGCGCCAGCCAGCCGGCCGACGCGCCCGCGAGTGCGTGGGCCATCTCGCTCACGTAACCCATAGTACGGCCAGTACCCACTGACCGGTACGGGCAGCCGTACCACGCAAGAAACGTGCCTGGCACCTTTCTTGCGTCCGCCGCGGAAGAAACGCTCCTGACACCCTTCGTGCATCGGCAGCGCAAGCAACGTGCCTGACACCTTTCTTGCGTTCGTAGGGTGATGGCCATGGACATCGACCTTTCCGGCCGCGTCGTCGCGGTCACCGGCGCGTCGTCAGGGATCGGCGAGGCGACCGCGCTCGCCTGCGCCGCGGCCGGCGCCGCCGTCTCGCTCGCCGCCCGCCGCACCGATCGCATCGAGGCGCTCGCCGAGCGCATCCGCGGCGAGGGCGGCAACGCCCTCGCGATCGAGACCGACGTGAGCGACGAGGCGCAGGCCAACGCGTTCGTGCGCCGTACCCACGACGAGCTCGGTCGGCTCGACGTGCTCGTCAACAACGCCGGCGTGATGCTGCTCGGCCCGATCGAGGGCGCCCCGACGGAGGAGTGGCGGCGCATGATCGACGCCAACGTCTACGGCGTCCTCTACTGCAGCCACGCCGCGCTCCCGCTGATGCGCGAGCAGGGCGGCGGCCACATCGTCAACGTCTCCTCGGTGGCCGGGCGCGTGGCCCGCGCCGGCTCGGGCGTCTACAACCTCACCAAGCACGGCGTCGGCGCGTTCAGCGAGGCGCTGCGCCAGGAGAACGTCGAGCACGACATCCGGGTCACGCTGATCGAGCCGGGCGCCGTCGACACCGAGCTCCCGGACCACAACAACCCGCAGATGCAGGAGGCGCTGCGCAAGCGCTTCGAGGGCGTCGAGCGGCTCACGGCGGACGACATCGCCCGCGCGATCGTCTACGTGATCGGCCAGCCCGACCACGTCGCGATCAACGAGGTGCTCGTCCGGCCGACGAGACAGCTCGGCTGAGCCGGGATCGTCCGGATCCCGGCTCAGAGATAGAGGTTTCGCCTGCCAGGCGAGCGAGCTCCTTCGTCGCCGCTCGCCTTCGGCGACGTTGCTAGCGGAACGCGTGCCGGTTGCCCCAGTGGGCGACCTTGCGGCCCGATCTTCGCGGCCTCCTCGTCCGCGAACCGGAAGTGGATGCCGGACCACACGCGCGCGTCGACGATGTCGTCGCACACCTGCGAGAAGCTGGTGAACGTCCGCGTCGACGCGGGGCTCGTGCCCGCGAAGGCCGCGGCGTCGCGGCCGTAGAAGTGCTGCAGCGTGTCCATGACGGAGCAGCCGAACGCCGACAGCCCGGACGGGTGGTCGGGGTACGGTGGCGCCGCGATCAGCGACGTCCAGCCCTCCTCGGCCTCGGTGTCACGGTTGCCGTCGCCCGCGGCCCCGCGGATCGCGGTGATCGGCCGCCACCACGAGTACCGGGCCTTGTCGCGCCAGGTCACGATCAGCGCGTCTGCGGCGTTCGTGTACGCCCGCGCGAACATCCGGGCGTGATCGGCCAGCGTCCCGCCCTGGGTGTTCGCGACCGAGCGCAGGATGTTCGCCATCGTCGCGGTGGCGTTGCCTGCGCCCCAGAAGTTCGCCGCGTCCGTCTGCGGCTGCGTCCTGGTCGAGCCGGTCGCCCGCCCGATCGCCTTGACCTCGTTGAACTCGGCGGCGTACGCGCGCGTGTGCAAGGCGTGGGGCGGCCGTCCGCGGAACAGGTCGGGATCACGCAGCACGAACGGGGTGACGTCCTTCAGCCAGGCGCCGGGGTCGAAGACGCCCCCGGTGGGCACCCACTCACCGGGCAGCATGCCGGCCGTGAAGCTGAACGTCCCGAAGCGGTTGCCGCCCCCGGGCGCTGCCAGCACGGCGTTCGCGGCTGCCACGCCCGTGACGATCCCGCCTTCCTTCGCCGCGGCGGGCGCTTCTATCGCGGCGAGCGTGTCCTCGTACGCCTTCTCGATGACCGGGATGCGGGCGGCGGGGAGACGGAAGTCGCCGTTGAGGAGCACGTGTTGTGCGGCCGCGGCGACGGCGGCGTCCTGCGAGTACGAGGACGCGGCCGCGGGCGAGGACGCATACGGCTCATGGCCGGGCGCGATCGCGTTGACCGCGTCGTAGACGGCGGCGTGGACCATCGCCAGGTGCACCGTCGAGGGCGCGCCCTGGCCGGCGCCGGGGGGCGACGCAGTACCCGGTGACTGCAGTGCGGCGGCGGCGGTCGCGTTCCAGTCGGTGACGGTGTCCGCGCGCGCCGGAGCGGCGATCGCGAGCAGGAAGGGCAAGGCGAGCGCGGCGCAGGCCCCCAGAGCGGACGGCGAACGCCGGCGCCACACCGGGCGCACCGAGTGACTACACGTGAAGCCGTGCATCACAACTCCTCCTCGATAGACCGGGCCAGAACCAGCGCGCCGGTGGTCAGAGCGAGACTTCGGTAGCCGATACCGTATCCACTACCGCGATTGCGTTTACGCTACCGCAATTCAGCAGCTGGATGTCAAGTATTTGTCGGCTCGTGGCCGGCGCTTGCCCGCGGCGGGCCGGGCGGCTCGACCTGGGCGAGGCGGCGGACCTCGCGGGCGATGGCGAGCAGGTCGTGGCCGGTGTGGAGGGCCTCCTCGGCGGTGTCCAGCTCGTCGAGCACGGCGCGGATCAGGGCCGCTTCTCGAACGTACTGCGAAACGCTGATCCCCTGCGCATCGGCTGCACGAGCGATCGCCGTGTATGCGCGGTCTGCGAACCGGATCGTCGTCGCGTGCAGAGCCACGGGGCAAAACTCTAACGCTGGCGAGGGCGCCGGCCTTGTCAGGGCAGATCGCCGGCGAGCGCGCGCACGTAGCGCTCGGCGGAGCGCCGAACGACGCCCTTGCCGTCGCGCGGCACGGTGGTCTCCCACCAGGCGCCCTGGATCGCCTCGAACGCGTACGGCTCCAGGGCGCCGGCCATCCGCTCCACCTCGGCCGCCGGCAGCGGGATCAGGTTCGGGTAGGAGTACATGAACGAGACCCACTCGCGGTCGGGGATCACCTGCACGATGTCGCCGCTGAGCAGCGTCCCGTCGCCGTCGGGCCGGTGCAGCACGGTGCCGCCGCGGAAGTGCCCGCCGAGCCGCAGCAGCGTCAGGCCGCCGAGCTCGCGGGTCTCGCCCGCCCACAGCTCGATCGCCGGGTCCGGGCGCATGATCCAGTGCGCGTCGTCGCGGTGCAGCAGCACCGGACACTCGAAGCGGTGCGCCCACTCGACCATCGACGCGTAGTAGTGCGGGTGCGAGATCGCGATCGCCGCCAGCCCGCCGAGCGCCTCGACGGCCTCGACCGTGGCGTCGTCGAGCAGCGACACGCACTCCCACAGCACGTTGCCGATCGCGCTCGGCACGACGAGCGCCCGCTGGCCGATCGCGAACCGCGGGTCGGTCGCTATCCCGACCAGCTCGCCGTCGCGGCGGACCGTGTTCACGCGCGTCGCCGCGAGCTCCGCCATCGTCGTCCAGCGCTGCCCGCCGGCCGGCACCCATTGCCGTGCGTCCTCGCAGATCGCGCACGTCTCGGGCGGGCGATCGGAGGCGGCGTGCTGGACGCCACACGTGTGGCAGATGGAAAGCTCAGCCGAAGTCACGCATTCAAGCTACATTTCTTGCATGACGGTGGCGGTCGAGGCTCGGGGCGAGCGTCGCACGCGGACGTTGACAGCGGAGCCGGGCGCAGTGTCCGAGGCTCGGCGCTGGGCGGCCGCGGTGACGCACGGGTTGCTGAACGGCGACCAGGCGCAGAGCCTGCGCCTCGTGATCTCCGAGATCGTCACCAACGCCCTGCGTCACGGCGCCGCCGAGGGCGAGCAGATCGACCTCGCGGTCACGCCCAAGCCCGAGTTCCTGTGCGTGCAGGTCACCGACGACGGCCCGGGCATCGCGCCGCGCCCGCGCGCGCTGGAGATCGACGAGGAGGGCGGCTTCGGGCTGTTCTTCGTCGAGCAGCTGACGCGCCGCTGGGGCGTCACGCGCGAGAACCGACGCACCCGCGTCTGGTTCGAGCTCGACTATCGCTGAGCCGGGCGGGTAAGCCCGTCCCGTGACCGAGAACGATCATAAGACCGCCGGCGGCCTCATCGGCCGCCTGGCCGGGAAGACCAAGGAGACCGCCGGCTCGCTCACCGGCGACGACGACCTCGCCCGCGAGGGCCGCCTCCAGCAGGAGGCGGTGTCCGCGAAGCAAGAGGCGCAGGAGCAGGCCGCCGACGCGCGCCAGGCCGAGCAGGAGGCCGAGCTGGCCGAGGAGCGCGCCCGCAACGAGCAGCGGCGCAAGGAGCTCGAGAACGAGCTCACCGAGGAGCAGCGCGAGGAGCAGGCCGCGCGCGACCGTGCGACCGCCGAGGCCGAGGCAGTCGCCGAGGAGCGGCAGCGCGAGCGCCAGGCCGAGACCGAGCGCGAGCTGCAGGAGGGCGCCGCGAGCGCCCAGGAGACGCGCGCAGCGGTCGACGAGGCGCACGACCTGCAGGACGCGGCGTCGCTCGAGACCGAGGCCCGCAGGGCCGAGGCCCGGGCGGAGGCAATCGAGGACGAGGAGCGCTGACATGGGACTGCTCGACATCCCGCGATTCGCCATCGGCACGTCGCTGAAGATCGCCAAGCTGCCGCTCGACCTGGCCGGGAGCCTCTTGCGGCCCTCGCCGGCCGACGTCGAGCGCGAGCGCGCCGAGGCGATGCGGCGCGCCGCCGAGGCGCAGGCGGAGGTCGCCCAGGAGGATCGCGAGCGCCGCGAGGCGGAGGCCGAGCGCCGGCGCACCGAGGCCGCGCGCCGCGAGCGCGAGAAGAAGCAGCAGGCCGAGGAGGAGCGCGAGGCCAAGCAGCGTCGCGCCGCCGAGGCCGAGGAGCGCCGCAAGCAGGCCGCCGAGCGCGCCGCTGCGCAACGCGAGGAGGCGATCGAGTCCAAGGCCAAGCGCGACGAGCTCGAGGCGCTCGAGGCCGAGAAGTCGGCGCTCGATCAGCGCGAGGAGGCGCTGGTCGCCGCCGACGAGGCGGACCGGCTCGAGGAGGCCGCCGCCAGGGTGAAGGGCAAGCGCAAGGGCTGAGCAATCGCCCGCTAACGTGGGAGGGGCCGCAAAGCGACGAGAAGGAGGCCCACTTGACCGCTTCGGCGGCCGCCTCCCGCGGCCCGCACCACAACGACCGCGCGACCGATGACGCGCGGCTGCGCCGGTACGGCGCGCACCGCGATCCCCAGGACCGGGAGTGGCTGGTCGAGCGCTACCTGCCGCTGGCGCGCCACGTCGCCGCGCGCTACCGCGGGGGCAGCGAGCCGATGGAGGACCTCGAGCAGGTCGCCTCGCTCGCGCTCGTGAAGGCGATCGACCGCTTCGACCCCGCACGCGGCGCGAGCTTCTCCAGCTACGCCGTCCCGACCATCGCCGGCGAGCTGCGCCGCCACTTCCGCGACTACACCTGGGCGCTGCGGGTCCCGCGCGACCTCCAGGAGCTGGCCGTCAAGGTCGGCAAGGCCGAGTCGGCGCTCCAGACCGAGCTCGGGCGCGTGCCGACCGCCGCGGAGGTCGCCGACCGGCTCGACTGCAGCGTCGAGCAGCTGCTCGAGGCGCGCGACGCCAACAGCGCCAACCGCATGACGTCGATCGACGCGCCCGGCTCCTCCGACGACGACGAGGGCGCCTCGCTGGCCGACCGGCTCGGCGCCGAGGACGAGGGTCTCGCGGGCGTCGAGCGCGCGCTGACCGTCGGCTCCGCCCTCGAGACGCTCGACGACCGCGCCCGCGAGATCCTGCGGCTGCGCTTCCAAGAGGAGCTCACGCAGTCGGCGATCGGCCAGCGCGTCGGGCTCTCCCAGATGCACGTCTCGCGCCTGATCCGCCAGGCGCTCGAGACCCTCCGCGCCGCCTCGAGCGACGACGGCCTGCGCGACGCCGCCTAGGAGCCCGTTCTAGAGCTCGGCCGGGTCGTCCACGATCCGCAGCTTGCGGTCGAGCTGCATCACGGCGAAGAGCCGCTCGACCGCGCGCGGGCCGCGCACGACCGTCAGCTCGACGCCGTTGGCCCGCGAGCGCGCGTCGAACTTGACGATCGCCTCCAGGCCGGTCGAGTCGAGGAACGCCAGCTCGCGCAGGTCCACGATCACGACCTCGATGCCCTCGAGCGCTCCGACGCGCTCGAACTCGGCGTCGAGCTGGGGTGCGGTCGCGAGGTCGAGCTCGCCATGGATCGCGATCTCGACCCTCGAGCCCGACTCGTTCGTCAGGACCCTGAAAGCCGGAGGTCGAGTCATGCGGCGGGCAGGGTATACAAGAAGGCCAATGCTCTCCATCACCCTCGAACTCGAGCGCGACCAGACCGCGCCGGCGCGAGCGCGGACGATGGTCCGCGGCCTCCGCCCGCTCCTCGGGCCCGAGCGCACGGAGGACGCCACGCTGCTGGTCTCCGAGCTGATCACGAACGCCGTCAAGTACGGGAGCGGGCCCGTCGAGCTGCACGTCGAGGCCGGCGAGGACCGGCGCGGGCGCTTCACGATCTCCGATGCCGGCGGCGGCGAGACGCCCGCGTTGCGCGAGGCCGGCGGCAAGGCGCCCGGCGGCTACGGCCTGCACCTCGTCGACCGCATCGCGGACCAGTGGGGCGTGCAGCACGCCAGCATGCACGTCTGGTTCGACCTCAGCTACTGAAGGAAGCTCTCGCGGCCGCGCACGTGCGCGGCCGCTTCGCGCAGCCGCCCCGCGAGCGCGCCGGCGTCGGCGAGCTCGTCCTCGACCGTGTCGGCGGCGAGCTCGAGGTTGCCGGCGAGGTGCTCGAGCGGGAAGTCGCGCGCCTCCAGCACGCCGGCCAGCCAGGCGACCTGGCGCTCGAGGTCGACGTGGCCCTCGACGTCGCCGATCGCCCAGTTGAGCAGGTGCTGGGTGTCGTGGACCTCCCACTGGTGCGCCAGCTCCCCGTAGCGCTCGAGGTCCTCGGGGTAGCGCTCGAAGTAGCGGTCGGACACCGCGTCGGCGAGCGGGTGCAGCGCGATCTCGCGGTCGCCGAGCCGGGCCTGCTCGGGCGGCGGCCAGCCGCCGGGAGGCTGGGTCCGGCGGTCCGTCACTCTGCGACCACCTCGTAGGTATGCAGGTGCTCGAGCCGCTCGAGCCTGATCGCCTCCTGCAGCTCCGGGTCGATGCGGTCGTGCGAGAACCGGTGGTCGGCGGAGCGCATGTACTCCTTGAAGGCGGCGCGGTCGCGCCAGCGGCTGACCATGATCAGCTCGCCCTTGTCGCGGTCGGACTGCCAGACCTGCAGATCGACGAACCCGTCGTGGCCGTCGACGAGGCCGGCACGGGCGCGGAAGGCGGTCACGAGCTGCTCGGCGCGCTCTACCGGCACGCGCAGGCGGGACATCGAGACGTACATCGCCCCGAACGCTAGTGGGTCTGGCGGCTCCAGGTGGTGGGTAGAGTGCGACGAGATGGGCGCCGACACCGCAGCTCCGGCGCGTGCCGAGCACGTACGCGACGGGTTCCTCGGCGCGCTGCTCGCTTCAGACCTCTCCGGGGCGCGCCGCGTGCTCGACGAGGCGATCGCCGCCGGCATGCCGGTGCGCCGGATCTACCTCGACGTGCTGCAGCCCACGCTGTATGAGGTCGGCCGCCTGTGGTCGCACGCGGAGATCTCGATCGCGCAGGAGCACCTCGCCACCGCTGCCACGCAATCCGCGATGGCGCGGCTGGCCGAGAGCCTCTCCGACGGCCCGCGCCGCGTGCGCCCGGGCACCGCGGTCGTGGCCTGCGTGAGCGACGAGCTGCACGCCGTCGGCGGGCGGATGGTCGCGGACTTCCTCGAGGCGGACGGCTGGCGCGTCGTGTTCCTCGGCCAGCTCACGCCGGGCACCGGCCTCGCCGCGCTGGCGGCCAAGCAGGGCGCGACGCTGGTCGCGCTCTCGGCGGCACTGCCCGAGCGCGTGCCGCTCGTGGCCGAGACGTGCGCCGAGCTGCGCGGCCTCGACCCGGCGCCGTTCGTGCTCGTCGGCGGCCAGGCGTTCGGCGGCTCCGCCGAACGCGCGCTCCGTACGGGCGCAGACGCCTACGCGGATGACGCCGAGGCGGCGGTCGCGGCCGTGCGCGAGCACTTCGCCGCGTGGACATGATCCGCGAGCGGATCGAGGGCTACACCTGGCAGAGCACGTCGACGCTCGCCGCGACCCTCGCGCCGGACGGCACCGTGTTGGAGGCCAACCCGGCGCTGGAGCGGTTCGCGGGCAGCGGGATCGCCGGCAGCGCCTTCGACGCCCTCATCCAGCCGGCGCAGCGCGACGCCTTCGGCCGCCGGCTGGCCGCCGCCCACGATGGCTGGCAGGGGGCCCTGTTCGCGTTCTCCGGCGCCGGCGCCGAGACCGCGACCGAGCGCCGGGTCTGGCTGCGCCGCGCGGGCGACGCGGTCCTGCTCGTGGCCGAGCCGGCCGTGGGCGAGCAGGAGCGCCTGGTCGAGAAGGTGCTCGAGCTCAACGACGAGCTGGTCGTCGCGCACCGTGAGCTGGTCCGCCAACGCGAGGAGCTGCGCTCCGCCGCCCACCGCATCCGCAACCTGGAGGCGATCTCGGCCGCGGGGCTGGTCAACCTGCGTCTCGACGACCTGCTCGACGAGGTGCTGCGGATCATCGCGGAGGCCGTCGGCTCCCCGCGCGCGGTGCTGCTGCTGCTCGACGGCGACGTGCTCGTCGCACGAGCCGCGGTCGGGCTCGTGGGCGTCGAGCTCGACGAGATCCGCGTGCCGCTCGGCGTCGGCGTGGCCGGCACGATCGCCCAGGACAACACCCCGCGGGTGATCCCCGACCTCGCGCAGGTCGAGGTCCACAGCGCCTACCTGCGCGAGAGCTCGCGCTCGATGGCCGGCGTCCCGCTGACGCTCGACGGCAAGGTGATCGGCGTCCTGCACGTCTCCTCGGGTGAGCTCGACCGCTTCGGCGAGGACGACCTCGGGCTGCTCGTGCCGGCCGCCGAGCGCGCGGCGCTGGCGATCGGGCGCGCGCAGGTCCTGGAGCGGGAGCGGCGGATCGCCGAGACGCTGCAGCGCGCGCTGCTGCCCGACTCGCTGCCGACGATCGACGGCCTCGAGCTGGCCGCGCTGTTCACTCCCGGCGCGGGCGTCGAGGTCGGCGGCGACTGGTACGACGCGCTGCCGCTGCCCTCGGGGGAGCTGGCGGTCGTGATCGGCGACGTGGCCGGCAAGGGGCTGAAGGCCGCGACGCTGATGGGCGAGCTGCGGGCCGGCTTGCGGGCCTACGCGATCGAGGGCGGTGCCCCGATGGAGACGCTGACGCGGCTCAACCGGCTCGCGCTGCGTTCCTTCCAGATGGCGACCGTGTCGCTGCTGCACATCGCGCCCGACCTGAGTCGCGTCACCTACGCGAGCGCGGGGCACCTGCCGCCGCTGCTGCTCGCCGCCGACGGCTCCGCGCGCTTCATGCGCGACGGCGCCTCGACGCCGCTTCTGGCCCTGCGCGAGGACGTCGCCGACGGCGTCGCCGCGCTGGAGCCCGGCGACCGGATCGTGCTCTACACCGACGGGCTCGTCGAACGCCGGCGCGAGCCGATCGACGACAGCCTCGAGCGCCTGCGCTCGGCGGCCGAGGGCTTCGAGGGCAGCGTCGAGGCGCTCACCGACCACCTGCTCGCCGCGCTCAGCCCGCCGCCGGGCTCGCCGCACGACGACATCGCGATCATCGCGCTGCGTCGCCGCGCCTGAGTCAGGCGTCCCAGCGGACGGGCAGGGCGTCGAGCCCGTAGATCCCGTCGATCGAGCCGTACACCGGCTCGCCGTCGAGCGCGAGGCCCGGCATCCGCGGGGCGAGGAAGGCGAGCGCCTCTTGCATCTCCGCGCGGGCGAGGTTCGCGCCCAGGCAGTAGTGCACGCCGGCGCCGAAGGTCAGCGGCTTGGCGCCGGTGCGGTCCGCGGTGATGTCGAAGCCCTCGGCCGTGCCCTCGCGGTTGCCGGTGAAGGCGCTGACGAGCACGACCGTCCCCTCGGGGAACTCGACGTCGCGGTAGCTGACGTCCTCCATCGCGATCCGGGCGGTGAACGGCGTGATCGGCTCGAAGCGGACGACCTCCTCGACGGCCGCGGGCGCGAGCAGCGGGTTCTCCGCGAGCAGCGCCCACTGGTCCGGGTGCTCGGCGAACAGCCGCAGGGCGTGCGCGAGCTGGCTCTGCGTCGTGTCGACGCCGCCGACCAGCACGTTGAGGACGAGGTTGAGCGTCTCGACGTCGGACAGGCGGTCGCCCTCCTGCTCCGCGGCGATCAGGGTGGAGATCAGGTCGTCGCCGGGCTCGGCGCGGCGGCGGCCGAGCAGCTCGCCGGCATACGCGTAGAAGTCCACCACCGCCGCCTCGATCTGCGCGCGCTCGGCGACGACGTTCATGCCGAACTGGCGCTGGATCCAGCGCGACCAGTCCCACAGCCGGTCGGCGTCCTCGATCGGCGCGCCCATCACCGTGGCGATCACCCGCGACGGGTAGGGCTTGCAGAACGCCTCGGCGGCGTCGCAGGCGGTGGCGCCTTGGAGTTCGGCGAAGAGCTCTTCGAGGAAGCGGCGCATGTCGGGTCGCCAGCGCTCGACCGCGCGCGGGGTGAAGAACGGGTTGACGAGCCCGCGCAGGCGCCGGTGGTCGGCGCCGTTGATGTGCAGGATGTTGCGCCGGATCTCCTCGAACAGCGGGCCGTCGTCGATCCCGAAGATCTCGGCGATCTTCATGCCGGGGAACGTGAAGCTCTTGCTGCGCAGGAAGAACTCGCCGGCCTCGCGGTCGACGGCCACGCAGCCGAGCGGCATCGTCGCCAGCCAGCCCTGCTCGGCGAGCTCGGCCATCGCGGTGTGGAAGCGCTCGCCGCGCAGCTCCGGGTTCAGGTAGTCGAAGCTCGGCAGCTCGAGTTCGGCCAGCGCGGTCATCCGGTGCGGAGCCTACCCAGGGCGGTACGGTCGGGGGGTGGACTCGCCGCTGCTCGTGGCCGCGCTGGTCGCGATCGGCCTCTACGCGCTCTTCCTCGCGGGGCTGGCCCTGAGCGGGCGGGCGCCGGAGGCACGCGTGCTCGCGCGGCTCGTGCCCGACTGCTTCGTGCTCGCGCGCGGGCTGCTCGGCGACTCCGAGGTCCCGGTGCGCTGCAAGGTGGCGCTGGTCGGGCTGATCGCCTACCTCGCCTCGCCGATCGACCTCGTGCCGGACTTCCTGCCCGTCGTCGGGGTGCTCGACGACGCGATCCTCGTCGTGCTGACGCTGCGCTGGATCCTGCGCACCGCCGGCCCGGACCGCGTGTATCGCCACTGGCGCGGCAGCCAGCGCGGGCTCGAGCTCGTGCTGCGGGCGGCCTACAGCCCCGGCGGGTGACGCACCACGTAGCCCGCCGACGAGCGGTCGGAGGCCTGCCAGCGCGTGCCGCTCTCGCTGCGGCCGGTGGTGTCGAAGCGGCGGCCGTTGACGACCATGTAGACGTGGCCGGGGGCGGCGTAGATCGTGACCCAGCGGCCCTTGCCGGGCGAGCCCCAGCTCATGAAGCCGCCGCTGGTCAGCGCGGAGCTCAGGTAGCCGGCGCCGTGCAGCGCGTAGGACACCGAGCCCGAGCAGTCGTAGCCCGAGTCGTTCCACTGCCCGTGCCCGCCGCCGTACTTGTACGGCTTGTCCGCGATCCGGTTGCCGGCGGCGATGATCCGGCGCACGCGGATCGGCAGCCCGCCGGGGCGGCGCGGCGAGCCGCGGTGGGAGCGCTTGAGGACGGTCGTGATGCTCGCGTGGCCGAGCGCCGCCCAGGTGGCCGGGCCGACGATCCCGTCGGCCGTGAGGCCGTGGCGGCGCTGGAAGGCCTTGACCGCGCGCTGCGTGCCGGGGCCGAAGATGCCGTCGACCGTGATCCCGAGCCGGCGCTGGAGCAGCCGCACGCGGCCGCGCTTGGACGCGCCGCCGCCGCTGCTGCGGCGTGAGCTCGTCCTGCGGCTGTGCGAGGCGCGGCGCAGGGCGGCCCAGGTGGCGGGCCCGACGATGCCGTCGGCCGTGAGCCCGTGGCGACGCTGGAAGCGCTTGACGGCGCGCTTGGTGCCGCTGCCGAAGATCCCGTCGGCGCGGACGCCGAGCCAGCGCTGGGCCTTGCGGACCCGCGGGCCCTTGGAGCCCTTCTTGAGCGGCTTCGCCGCGGCATGCGCGGGGGCAGGGGCGAACGTCGCGGCGCCCGCGAGCGCGCCGGCGGTCGCCAGCGCGGCGACCAGCGCGAGAATGGCCCAGTTGCGGCCGTGCAGCAGCGTTGTTGCCAAGTCCGTTCGGTTCCCTCGTAATCGCGTCCGTCATGCGCCTACGAGGTGAGCTGACGGGCTCGCGCTGCGTGCGCTACGCCACCAAGACGGCGGCGATTCGCCCCCGCGGCCTCAAAGGACCGCTCCGGTTCCCCCGTTCACCACCGCACGGGGCGGAGGCGATTCGGCGGCCGTCGTTCTACCACCGAAATTTCCTGCGCCTGCAGGATTTCTTGCACGCCGAGACCGTCCGACGCTCATGCGAACATACGTTCGTGAGACCACTCGAGACCCGAGCAGAGGCGTTACGGCTGGTCGCCGCCGGCATCAACGACTGCGAGATCGCCCGCCGCCTAGACGTGCCGCGCACGACCATCCGCGACTGGCGCAACCCGCGCTACGTCCCGCTCGGCCGCAGCTCGTTGCCCGCTGTGCGGCGAGCGGTCACGGCCGATCGTGCTGGAGGCCGAGACGTACGCCGAGTTGCTCGGGCTCTACCTCGGCGACGGGCATATCACGGACATGACCCGCACCCAGCGCCTGCGCCTGTTCCTCGATGCGAAGTACCCGGACATCGTCGACGCCGCCGAGCAGTTGATCCGGGCCACGCTCCCGGGCAATCGCGTCGGCCGCCTATCTGCCGAGGAGGGGCGGATGGCGGTGGTCTGGAGCCACTCGTCGCATCTGAGCTGCCTGTTCCCGCAGCACGGAGACGGCAAGAAGCACGAGCGGCCGATCGTGCTGGAGCCCTGGCAGCAGAAGTTCGTCGATGCGGCACCGTGGGCGTTCCTTCGCGGGTGCATTCGCTCTGACGGCTGCCTCTTCGTCAACCGGACCGGCCGCTACGAGTACCTCAGCTACGACTTCGCGAACCGCTCCAGCGACATCCTCGATCTGTTCGAGGCGACCTGCCGCGCGGTCGGACTCCGCCCACGCCGCTACGCGAGAGACGTCCGCCTCTACCACCGCGAGGACGTCGGCGCGCTCCTCGATCACGTAGGCCAGAAGTCGTGATCTCACGCTAAGCTCTCAGCCGTTCTGCGGCTGTGGCGGAACTGGCAGACGCGCGGCGTTCAGGTCGCCGTGAGCTAACGCTCGTGGAGGTTCGAATCCTCTCAGCCGCATCCGCTTCGCTACCCTGCGAAGTCGGTTCCTGCCGCTATCGTCTAGGGGACTAGGACGCCGCCCTCTCACGGCGGAAACCGGGGTTCGAATCCCCGTAGCGGTACCTCCTGAAGCCCCGCCCGGAGCGGGGTTTCGTCGTTGAGCGGCGAAGGATCCGGCATGAAGATCACCACGACGGTCCGGCTCGACATCGACTCGGACGGCGACGACGAACTCGAGCAGCGCGTCCTGTCGCTCGCGCAGGAGGAGATCCTGAAGTACTCCGCGGCGCTCGCGGACCGGCTCGAGCAGGAGGGGATCGCGGACGTCGAGATCGACGTCAAGGGCGACTCATGAGGCACTTGCCCGCAATGCACCTGCGGGCGTAGTGTTGGCCGGTTCGTTGGCTCGAAGAACCTCGGAAAGGGGTTGCCGGTGAAGGCGGAGGAGAAGATCCGCGAAGGTGCGGGGCCGTTCCTGCAGGAGGGCGAGGAGATCCTCGCCGCGTTCGTCGCCCGGCCGCGCGGGTGGACGCAGCAGAACGCGGGCGTGCGCGGGCTCGGCTCGAGCCAGGCCGCCAAGGCCACGGCCGGCGCCGAGGCGGCCGGGTTCGAGCTGGCGAGCCCGATGGCGCTGGCGATCACGGACCGGCGGCTGCTGTCGTTCGCGCTCGGCGCGACGCCCGGGATGGGGATGGGCGGCCAGATCAAGGAGCTCGCCGGCGAGGCGCCGCTGGACGCGGTCGACTCGATCGAGATCAAGCGCCTGCTGATGGGCAAGGTCGTGAAGGTCACGATCCGCGGTAGCGAGTTCAAGCTCGAGGCCGGCGCCGGCGCCAACGCGAAGGGCGTCGTGGACGCGTTCGAGCAGCGCCGGGCCGCGGCGGTCTAGGCACCTCCGGGGCGGCCGGCGTAGGCATGCAGCTCGGACCGAGCTTCCTGCGGCGCCGGCCGCGCGGATGGCACCCGGCGGAGGTCAGCGCGGTCGCCCACCGCGCCTGGGCGCCGGGGGGCTCCGGCCCGGACGGCGGTCAGGCGGACATCGACACGGCGTGCGTGCTCGACGCGCGCTGGCGGGTCGAGCTGCCCGGTCGCGAGCCCTACGAGTTCGACGAGGAGCGCCGCAGGGCGCCGACGTGGGTGCTCGGCGGAGCCGGGATCGGGGCCGGCCGGCGCTGGTACAAGGTGAGGCTCGCGCCCACCTACGGGCTGATGGACGGTGTCGCGTTCCCGTGCGTCGTGGACCCCTCCGACCCCCAGAAGCTCTGGATCGACTGGGACGCGGCATACGAGGCCCACACCGAGGCGTGGGGCCGCCACGCGCGCGTCGAGCGCGAGCTGGCCCGGCGCGAGAACCTCTGGGAGTACGCCGTCGAGCGCGTGATGAACCCGTTCGCCGGCCGCCTGAAGGACGACGAGCAGGAGCTGGTGGAGCAGACCCACCAGGAGCGCAAGGCGGCACAGGCCGAGCAGGAGCGCCAGGCGCGCGAGGCGGCCGAGCGGTACATGGTCGAGCAGGGCCTCACGCCCGACTCCGGCGGTGCGGCCGAGATGCGGCGCCGCCGCCGAGCGGCTCAAGCAGATCCACGCGACGGGGCGCAAGACCACGGCGACCGTCGTCTCCCAGCACGAGACCGGCCGGCGGATCGGGGCGGTCCCGGTGATCGAGATCACGTTCGACGTCGACGACGCCGGGACCGTGCGCCGGGTCTCCTACGAGCACCTCTTCGGCCCGCGGGCGGCCAAGCACTACAAGCCGGGGCGCAGGGTCGACGCCTGGATCGACCCGGGCGACCCCGACGCGATCTGCCCCGGCCGCTGACGCGGCTAGCCTCCGGGCCGTGGAGATCTCCACGGACCGCGACCGCATCGACCGGGACCTCGTCCACCGCTTCCTGAGCGAGCACAGCTACTGGGCCCGCTCGCGCACGCGCGAGGAGAACGACCGCATCATCGACGCCTCGCTGTGCTTCGGGGTCTTCGACGACGGCCGGCAGATCGCCCACGCGCGGGTGATCACGGACACCGTCGCGTTCGGCTACCTCGGGGACGTGTTCGTGCTGCCCGAGGCGCGCGGGCGCGGTGTCGGCAAGCGGCTGATGGAGGCCGTGCTCGCGCACCCGCACGTCCGCGACCTGCGGCGCTTGGTGCTCGTGACCGACGATGCGCACGGGCTCTACGAGCAGTACGGCTTCGCGCCGCTCGACGACGTGCGCAAGTGGATGCAAAGACGCCGCTGATCCGGCATATCCTGTGGTGTGGCCATCACCGCCAAGCCGCACGGGCACTTCCTCGCCGGCGAGGCCGGTGAGCTCGCCGGCGTGTCCGGCACCACGATCGGCCAGTGGGCCCGCTGGGGCTACATCCGCGCGTCGCAGTCCGCGGGCGACCCGCACGTCTACTCCGTCGAGGACATCGCGGAGGCCGCGATCGTGCGCGTGCTGCTCGAGCGCGGCGTGCGCCACGCCGACGTCCGGCAGGCCGTCCGGCGGCTCGCGGACTACGGCGAGTGGCCGCTGAGCGAGGCGCCGCTGGCGACCACCAACGGCACCCCGCGGCCGCTGATCGCGCTGCGCGCGCCCGAGGGGATCTTCGTGCTGGGCGCGCGCGGCTGGCAGGAGGTCGTCGCCCCGCCGCCGCTGGAGGACGTGCGGCTGCGGCTGCGGCGGTCCTAGCGGCGCCTTGCGCGCGGCGCGGCCGACGACGGAGCCGTCGATCGCCTCGCCGAGCGTGCCGAGGGCGTTCGCGAGCCCGTGCCCGGCGCGGCCGGCCGCGCTCTGCGAGGCGGGGAGGATCGCGTCGTCCGGGTCCTCCGCCATCGCGACGACGGTCGCCATCACGCGCTCCTCGGCCTCGCGCAGGCGGACCTCCCAGCGGCGGTGCCAGGCGGCGAGCATCGCGTCGCCGCGGCGGTCCGCGAGCCCGGCCAGGTAGGCGAGCAGCGTCGTCACGTGGGCCACGTCGAGGACCGCGGCGCGCAGCGCCTGGTTGCGCTCGAGCACGAGGTCGCCGGCCATGTTCCGCGCGCCCGCCAGGCGCCCGCCGACACCCTGCGCGGCCGGGAAGCCATGCAGCCCATGCGCGGCGGTGCGGGCGCCCAGCTCGCGCAGCAGCTCGCGCGAGGCGTTCGCCCCGCCGGTCAGCGCCTCGCCCGGCGCGCCGCCGAGGCGGCCGGCGAGCCGCGTCCAGTGCGAGGCGAGCTGGCTCGCCATCGCGTAGAGCTCGCGCAGCGCGCGGTGCTCGGCGGGATACAGCCCCGAGCTCGCTCACGACTGCCCGGCGCCCGGCTGCCACAGCGGCTCCTCGCCCGAGACGGCGAGGTTCGCGCCGCGGGAGAGGATGAACAGCAGGTCGGAGAGCCGGTTGAGGTAGCGCACGCACTCCGCGTTGACCTCGTCGCCGCAGTCGATCGTCCGCCGCTCGGCGCGCCGGCAGACCGTGCGGCAGACGTGCAGCTGCGCGGCTGCGGGCGTGCCGCCCGGCAGCACGAAGGACTTCAGCTTCGGCAGGTCGTCGTTGACCTCGTCGCAGGCCTTCTCGAGCCACTCCGTCTGCTCGGGCTTGACCCGCAGCCGGCTGCGGTCGCCGCCGTGGGGGACGGAGATGTCCGCGCCGACGTCGAAGAGATCGTTCTGGATCCGCCGCAGCCACTCGGCGTAGCGGTCCGACAGGGCGCCGCCCGCGAGCGCGACGCCGAGCTGCGCGTTGAGCTCGTCGACCGTGCCGTAGGCCTCGATCCGCGGGTGCGTCTTGGGCACCCGGCTCATGTCGCCGAGGTGGGTCTCGCCGCCGTCGCCGAGGCGGGTGTAGATGCGGGTGAGGTTGACGGTCACTCCACGTATAGAATCACCCGGACAAGGGTCGGTGGACAGGGAAGCCGGTGAGAATCCGGCGCGGACCCGCCACTGTCACCGGGGAAGCCCGCCGCATGCGCAGAGCGAGCCACTGGTCCGTCAAACGGACCGGGAAGGCGCGGAGGGGTAGGCCCGGGAGCCAGGAGACCTCCCTCCGACCACAAGCCCGAAGCCCTCGTGGAAAGGGGTGGCTCCTTGCATCTCCAACTCCGTTCAGCCGGCCTGGCGGCCGGTCTTCTCGCGCTCGCTCTCGCGCCGCCCGCGCTGCGCCGGTCCGTCCGTGACCATCCGCGTCGAGGGCAAGGCCAAGACCATGGTCGAGGAGCAGCGTCTGGCGACGCCCGACGCGCCGGTCCCGACCAGCACGGGTACGTGCAACGGCAACACCGCGCTCGGCGCGCTGCATCAGGCGGTCGCGGGCGATTGGTCGGGCAACGGGACCTACGGCACGGAGTTCGTGGAGCGGATCCGCGACGAGAACTACCCCCTCGGCGCGACCCCGGACGGCTGGACGTTCTGGGTCAACAACAAGGAGGCCTCCTCCGGTCCGTGCGACTACACGGCGCAGGAGGGTGACCAGATCCTCTATCTCGTCGAGCCGCTGCGAGTTCGACGGCTCGACGTGCGCGAATCCGCCGGTGCTGCCGCTCGAGCTCCGAGCGCCCGCGCTCGGCGAGCACGACCGCCGCCGAGCGAGCTGACCGTCGTCCGCTACGACACCGGCGGCAACGCCGCCCCGGTCGAAGGCGCGCGCATCACCGGCGCCGGCGTCGACGCCACCACCGGCGCCGACGGCAAGGCGTCCGTGACGTTCGCGCAGGCGGGGGAGGTGACGCTGAAGGCGGACAAGCCGGGCCTCGTGCGCTCGGCCGCCGAGAAGGTCGCGGTGTCCGCTCCCGGCCAGCCCGTGACGCCCGCCGCGCCGGTCGCCCGGGACACGACCGCGCCGGTCGGGCGGATCCGCGGGATCCGCGACGGGCAGCGCTTCAAGCGCAAGCGCGCGCCGCGGACGCTGCGCGGGAGCGTCTCACCGGACCCGTCGGGCCTGCAGGCGGTCAAGCTCAGCCTGAATCGGGTGTTGAGCCGGGGCTGCCAGCTCTACTCGCCGACCCGTGAGCGGTTCCGCCCCTCGGTCTGCGGGCGCCAGGTGAACTTCAGGATCGGCGACCGCCAGGACTGGAGCTACCTCCTGCCCAAGCGGCTCGGCAAGGGCCGCTACATCCTCGACGTGACCGCGATCGACAAGCTCGGCAACCGCGACCGGCCCGTGCGGGGGCGCAGCCGGGTGGTGTTCTCGGTCCGATGAGGCTCCTTCTGCTCGCCGCCGTGGCGCTGCTCGCGGCGCCGCAGGCCGCCCAGGCGGCCACCGTCACGACGATGGTGGTCGGCAAGGAGCGGGTGCTGCGGGCCGCCAAGCCCGTGAAGCTCGCCGACACGCGGCGCGTGAAGGTCGGGTCGCGCCGCTGCACGGTCTCGGGCCGCACGCCGCTCGGCGTGCTCGCCGCGACCTCGCTCGCGATCCGCCTGCGCGACTACGGCTCCTGCGGGAGCCGCCCCGCCGACGCGGCGTCGCTGTTCGTGACCCGCATCGCCGGCGATCGCAACCGCGGCCAGGACGGCTGGGTCTACAAGGTCGGCCGCAAGGTCTCCTCGGCCGGGGCGGGCGACCGCTCCGGCCGGCGCCTGCGCGCGGGTGACCGGCTGCTGTGGTTCTTCTGCCGGACGACCCGCGCCGGCGGGTGCCAGCGCACGCTGGAGGCGACGCCCGATCGCACCGCCGCGGCGCCGGGCGAGACGGTCCGCGTGACCGTCCGCGGCTACGACGACCAGGGCCGCGGCGTCGCGGTCCCCGGCGCCACCGTGACGCTCGGCACGGCGACCGCGACGACCGATGCCGCCGGCGTCGCCCAGGTCACCGTCCCGTCCGCCGGCCGCCTCGCGCTCGGCGCCACCCGCACCGGCATGGTCGCCGCGTTCCCGAGGGAGGTCCGCGCCGGATGAGGCGCGCCCTCGCCGCCGTCTCCGTCCTCGCCGCCTTCGCCGCGGCCGCGTCCGGCTGCGGCCTCGGCCCCGGCGAGGAGACGGCGAGCGAGGGCTCGCTGACCGTCACGCGCGACTTCGGCGCGGAGCCGATCGGCCGCCACAACGTCGGCGGAGTGACCGAGAGCGACACGGTGATGCGGCTGCTGCAGCGCGACTTCGACGTCGAGACGCGCTACGGCGGCAACTTCGTGCAGGAGATCGACGGCGTCTCGGGCGGGCGCGAGGGCGGCCGCCGCGTCGACTGGTTCTTCTACGTCAACGGGATCGAGTCGAGCGCGGGCGCCGGCGAGCGGCGCGTGGAGGCCGGGCGACCGCATCTGGTGGGACCACCACGACTGGGGCGCCACGATGCGCGTCCCGGCCGTCGTGGGCTCCTTCCCCGAGCCGTTCGTCTCCGGCAGCGAGGGTCGCAAGCTGCCCGTGCGGCTCGTCTGCCTCGAGGCAGACTCCGCGTGCGACGAGGTGGAGACCCGGTTGCGCGACGCCGGCGTCACGGACACCGCACGCTCGGTCCTCGAGCAGTCGGCCGGGCGCGAGGTGCTGCGCGTGCTCGTCGGCCCGTGGTCGCAGGTGCGGCGCGACACCGCCGCGCGCAAGCTCGAGTCCGGCCCGCAGGAGTCCGGCGTGTTCGCCCGCCCGTCCAAGGCCGGCGACCGGATCGACCTGCTCGACGAGCAGGGCCGCGTCTCCCGCGCGCTCGGCCCGGGCGGCGGCCTGCTGGCCGCGACGCGGATCGAGGCGCAGCAGCCGACCTGGATCGTGACCGGCGTCGACGCCGCGGGCGTCGCGGCGGCGGCCGCCGCGCTGAGCGAGGACGAGCTGCAGGACCGCTTCGCGATCGCCATCGAGGAGGGCCGCACGGTGCCGCTGCCCGTGACCGAGGCGGAGCAGTGATCTACGAGCGCCGCCCGAGCCCGCTGCACGCGGCGCGCGCGTGGATCGGCGCCACCTGGTGCGTGACGCTCGGGCTGGTCGCGCTCTCGACTGAGCAGCCCGTCGTGCTCGGCGCGCTGCTGGCGGCGGTGCTCGCCGCGGCGGCCGCCGCGCGGGCCGGGCGCCGCGTCGCGCTCGCGCTGGCGTGGGGCGTCCCGTTCGCGCTCGTGATCGCGCTGGTCAACGCGCTCGTGACGCGCGACGGCGTCACCGTGCTCGTGCGCGGCTTCGGGATGCCGGCGCTCGGGCAGATGGACATCACGCTGGAGGCGGTCGCCTACAGCGCGATCCTCGGCCTGCGCTTCCTGATCGTGATCGGCTGCGCCGGCCTGTTGGCCGCCACGGTGGACCCCGACGAGCTGCTGCGCGCGGTGCGCCGCGTGTCCGTGCGCTCGGGGGTCACGGCCGCGGTGGCGACCCGGCTGGTGCCCGTGCTCGCGCGCGACGCGCGCCGGCTCGCCGAGGCGCGCCGGACCGTCGGCGCGGAGGGCGACCGGCGCGTCGCCGTGCTGCGCGCGGTCACCGCCGGCGCGCTGGACCGCGCGACCGACGTCGCCGCGACGCTCGAGGTGCGCGGCTTCGCGCTCGCGAGCCGGCCCGGCCGCGAGCGCCGCCCGTGGTCGCGCCACGACCTCGCGTTCCTCGCCTCCACCGTCGCGCTCGCCGTGCTCGGCGTGGCCGCCGCGCTCGAGGGCTGGGGCGCGTTCGAGGCGTTCCCGCGGCTCGGGCCGGCGCTCGAGGCCGAGCCGCTGCTGCTCGCCGCCGCCCTCGCCGCCTGCGTGCTGCTGCCGTTCGCCGACCGCCGCGGGGTGGGGCGGTGAGCGTGCTCGAGCTGACCGGGGTCTCCTACGCCTATCCGGGCGAGCCGGACGCGCTGCGCGACATCTCGCTGACGCGTCGAGCCGGGAGAGTTCGTCGTCGTCTCGGGCGGCTCGGGCTCGGGCAAGTCGACGCTGCTGCGCGCCGCCTGCGGGCTGGTGCCGCACTTCCACGGCGGGGTCTTCGCCGGCCGGCTGCGCTGCGCCGGGCTCGACACGCGCGAGCACGGCCCGGGCGAGCTGGCCGCGGTCGCGGGGACGCTGCTGCAGGACCCGGAGACGCAGGTGCTGATGGGCACGGTGCGCGCCGAGCTCGCGTTCCCGCTCGAGAACCGCGGGCTCGCGCCGGCGGCCGTCGCGCGCGCGGTCGAGGAGGCCGCCCTGGCGCTCGGGATCGCCGGGCTGCTGGACCGCTCCACACACGAGCTCTCGGGCGGGGAGCTCCAGCGCGTCGCGCTCGGCGCCGCGCTGGCCGGCCGCCCGCAGCTGCTGTTGCTCGACGAGCCGACCTCGCAGCTGGACCCGGTGGCGGGCGACGAGCTGCTCGGCGTGCTGCGGCGCGTCAACGAGGAGTGGGGGACGGCCGTGCTGCTCGCGGAGCACCGCCTGGAGCGCTGCCTGCCCGCGGCCGACCGCGTGCTCGCGCTCGAGGACGGCCGGCTCGCGTTCGACGGCACGCCCGAGGACTTCCTGCGCCGCGGCCCCGAGACGCCGATCGCGCGCCTGTTCGCGCTCGCCGGGCGTCCGGAGCGGCCCGTCTCCGTGAAGGCCGCGCGCCGCGCGCTCGGCGCCGCGCCGCGCGGGGTGGAGGCGCCGGCGGACGTCAGCGCCGCGCCGCGCCGCCGCCGCGGCGGGAACCCGCCGGCCGCGGTGGCGCTCGACCGCGTCTGGCTGGAGCGCGACGCGACGATCCTGCGCTCCGTCGACCTGCGGATCGAGCCGGGCGACGCCGTCGCGCTGATGGGCCGCAACGGCGCCGGCAAGTCGAGCCTGCTGCGCGTCGCCGCCGGGCTCTGGAAGCCCACGCGCGGCAAGGTGCGCGCGGCCGGCCGCGTCGCGCTGCTGCTGCAGAACCCGGGCGACTACCTGCTCGAGGAGCGCGTCGACCGCGAGCTGCCGGCACCCGAGCTGGAGGCGGCCGGCCTCGGCCACCTCGCCGCGCGCCACCCGCGCGATCTCTCCGGCGGCGAGCGCCAGCGGCTGGCGCTGGAGATCGTGCTGCGCGCCGCCGACGCGCCCGCGGCGGTCTGCCTCGACGAGCCGACCCGCGGCATGGACCGCGGACACAAGGAGCGGCTCGCCCGCCGGCTGCGGGAGCTCGCGGCGGGCGGCACCGCGGTGGTCGTCGCGACGCACGACGCCGAGTTCGCCGCCGCGTTCGCGGCCCGCACCGTCCTGCTCGGCGACGGCCGCCCCGTCGCCGACGCGCCGACCGCCGAGGTGCTCGGCGGCGGCTGGTACTTCGCCACGCAGACCGCCCGTGTGCTCGGGCAGGGGGCCCTGACCCCCGAGCAGGGGGCGGCGCTGCTGGCCGCCCCGCAGGAGGTGACCGCATGACCTGGATCCTGGCCTCGTCGCTGCTGCTCGGAGCCGTGCTCGTCACGGGCTTCGCCTGGTACGAGCGCACGCACCCGACCACGCGCGTGCTCGCGCTCGTCGCCACGCTCGCCGCACTGGCCGCGCTCGGCCGCGTCGCCTTCGCGCCGCTGCCGAACGTCAAGCCGACGACCGACATCGTCCTGATCGCCGGGCTCGTGCTCGGCGGCGCGCCCGGCTTCATGGTCGGCGCGGTCGCCGCGCTCGCGTCCAACCTGTTCTTCGGCCAGGGTCCGTGGACGCCGTGGCAGATGGCCGCCTGGGGCCTCGTCGGCCTGCTCGGCGCCGCGATCGCGCGGTTCGCGAGCCGCTCGCCCGGCCGCGTGCCGCTCGCGCTCGCCTGCGGGCTGGCCGGGCTCGGCTTCGGCGCGGTCATGAACCTGCACATGTGGATCACCTACTCGGGCGACCACACGCTCGCCAAGCTCGGGGCGTACTTCGCGACCTCGCTGCCGTTCGATCTCGCGCACGCCGCGGGCAACGTGGTGTTCGCGCTCGCGTTCGGGCCGGCGCTGATCCGGGCGCTGCAGCGGTTCCGCAGCCGGATGGAGGTCACGTGGCAGCCCGCGCCCGGCGTGACCGGCGTGGCCGCCGCGGCGCTGCTCGCGCTCGTGCTGGCAGCCGGCGACGTCGCGCCTGCGCGGGCCCAGAGCGCCGACGCGGCGGCCGCCAAGGCGTCGCTGCGCTACCTCGCCGGCGCGCAGAACGACGACGGCGGCTGGGGCGGCGCGCCCGGCCAGTCCTCGACGCAGCTCCACACGGGCTGGACCGCGCTCGGCCTGGCCGCGGCGGGCCGCAACCCGCGCGACGTCGGCGGCACGACCGCGATCGACTTCACGCGCGCCCGCGCCAAGGAGCTCGACGACCTCGGCGAGCTCTCGCGCACGATCCTCGTCTTCCACGCCGCCGGGCTCTCGCCGCGCGACGTCGGCGGGCGCGACCTCGTCGCGGAGCTGCTGCGCAAGCGCAAGGCCGACGGCAGCTTCGCCGGGCGCGTCAACACGACCGCGTTCGCCGCGCTGGCGCTGAAGGCGAGCGGCGGCTCGCCGCGCGCGCTGCGCGGAGCGGGCCGCTGGATCGCCGGCCAGGCCAACGCCGACGGCGGCTTCAACTTCGCCGGCCGGGGCGGCCCCTCGGGGATCGACGACACCGGCGCGGCGGTCCAGGGCCTCGTCGCCGCCGGCCGCAAGGGCACGAGGACGGTCAAGCGGGCGGCGCGCTTCATCGTCCGGCGCCAGAACGCCGACGGCGGCTTCCCGCTCGTGCCGGGCGGCGCCTCCAACGCGCAGTCGACGGCGTGGGCCGTCCAGGGCCTGCTCGCGGCCGGCCGCGACCCGGCGAAGGTGCGCCGCTCGCGCGACCCGCTCGCCTACCTGCGCTCGCTGACCTCCTCCTCGGGCGAGGTCCGGTACTCGCGCACGAGCCGCCAGACTCCCGTCTGGGTCACCGCGCAGGCCGTGATGGCGCTCGCCCGCAAGCCGCTGCCGCTGAAGCCGGTGCCGCGTGCCCGCCGCTCCGTCGCGAGCACGCCGGCCGCCACCGCCACGCCGAGCGCAAGAAAGGTGCCAGGCACGAAGCTTGCGCCGAAGGCCCGGCGCGGCACCGCACGGACGGCGGGCGCGCGCCGCGCAAGAAAGGTGCCAGGCACCGCGCTTGCGCCCGCTGCTCCCGTGGCGGCAGTGATGGCGGATCCATCGCGAGCGCACCAGGCCGGCTACGTCGCCGGCCTCGCCGCCGCCGCACTCCTGTGAGGAGTTGCACAACGCAACCGACCTGCCGTCTCGTATAGGTTCCCGCCCCCGTGAGAGTCGGAGTCCCCAAGGAGACGGCCCCCGGAGAGCGCCGCGTGGCGCTCTCGCCCGACGTCGTGCGCCGCCTGGGCAAGGACCACGAGGTCGTCGTCGAGGCCGGTGCGGGCGACGCCGCCGGCACGCCCGACGCCCAGTTCACGGACGCCGGCGCGACGATCGGGGACCCGTGGGGCGCCGACGTCGTCGCCAAGGTGGTCGCGCCGAACGAGGGCGAGACGGCCAAGCTCGGCGCCGACTCCGTCCTGATCGGCTTCCTCGGCCCGCTCACCAACGGCCCGGGCATCAAGGCGATCGCCGCCACCGGCGCGACGAGCTTCGCGATGGAGGCGATCCCGCGCATCTCGCGCGCGCAGTCGATGGACGCGCTCTCCAGCCAGGCGACCGTCGCGGGCTACCGCGCCGTGCTGATCGCCGCGCAGGAGCAGGGCCGCTTCTTCCCGATGCTGATGACCGCCGCGGGCACGATCCCGCCCGCCCAGGTGCTCGTGCTGGGCGCCGGCGTGGCCGGCCTGCAGGCGATCGCGACCTCCCGCCGGCTCGGCGCCGTGGTGACGGCGTTCGACATCCGCAGCGCCGTCAAGGAGCAGATCCAGTCGCTGGGCGCGAAGTTCTTCGAGGTCGAGGGGCTCGGCGACGCCGAGGCCGAGGGCGGCTACGCGCGCGAGCTCACGCCGGAGGAGCTGGAGACCCAGAACAAGGCGCTGACGGTCCAGATGGGCAAGTCCGACGTGATCATCACGACCGCGCTCGTGCCCGGCCGGCCCGCGCCGAAGCTCGTCTCCGCCGAGGCCGTGCACGGGATGAAGCCCGGCTCGGTGGTCGTCGACCTGGCCGGCGAGGCGGGCGGCAACTGCGAGCTGGCCAAGCCGGGCGAGACCTACGTCACCGACAACGGCGTGACGATCGCGACCCCGCTCAACATCCCGTCGAGCATGGCCGAGCACGCCTCCCAGCTCTACGGGCGCAACGTCCTCAGCCTGCTCGAGCTGATGTCGGGCGAGAACGGCGCGCTCGAGCTGGACTTCGAGGACGAGGTGATCGCCGGCGCCTGCATCACGCGCGGCGGCGAGATCGTGCACGCGCGCGCCAAGGAGGTGGCCGATGGACCTGCTCACTGAGCTGGCGATCCTGGTCCTGGCCGCGTTCGTCGGCTTCGAGGTGATCTCGAAGGTGCCGAACACCCTGCACACGCCGCTGATGAGCGGCACGAACGCGATCCACGGGATCGTCGTGCTCGGCGGCCTGCTGCTGATCGGGCCCGCGGACGGGCTTCCTGGAGGACCTGCTGCTGGTGATCGCGATCGCCTTCGGCACGATCAACGTGATCGGCGGCTTCCTGGTCACCGACCGGATGCTCGGGATGTTCAAGGGCAAGAAACCTGATCCGGTCGTCGAGGCCCCCACGGAGGAGACCAAGCAGCTCCCATGAGCCGCGGCGACCTCATCGACCTGCTCTACATCGTCGCGTTCTCGATGTTCATCGTCGGGCTGCACATGCTGCGCGGCCCGCGCACGGCGGTGCGCGGCAACCAGATCGCCGCCGTCGGCATGGCGATCGCCGTCGGGGCCACGCTGCTCAAGCCGGGCGTGGGCGACTGGCTGCTGATCGTCGTCGGCCTGGCGATCGGCACCGCCGTCGGCATCCCGAGCGCGCGCAGCGTGAAGATGACCGCGATGCCGCAGATGGTGGCGCTGTTCAACGGCGTCGGCGGCGGCGCGGTGGCGCTGATCTCGTTCGTCGAGTTCCGCGAGGCGGGCGGCGACCTCGAGCTCGAGGCCCTGATCCCGATCCTGTTCGCCGCGATCATCGGCTCGATCTCCTTCTGGGGCTCGAACATCGCGTTCCTCAAGCTCCAGGAGACCCTCAAGCGCTCGATCAAGGTCCCGCGCGAGGTCAACGCCGCGCCTGCTGCTGGTCGCGGTCGCGCTGGCCGTCGTGATCGCCGCCGGCTCGGAGTCGCAGCTGCTGTTCGTGGGGATCCTGCTCGCGGCCGGCCTGCTCGGCGTGCTCGCGGTGGTCCCGATCGGCGGCGCGGACATGCCCGTCGTGATCTCGACCCTGAACGCCTTCACCGGCCTGTCCGCCGCCGCGGCCGGCATCGCGCTCGACAACACCGCGCTGATCGTCGCCGGCATGCTCGTCGGCGCGTCGGGCTCGATCCTCACCAAGCAGATGGCCGACGCGATGAACCGCTCGATCGGCAACGTCTTCTTCGCCGGCGTCGGCGCCGGCGGGCCCGCCGTCGCGGCCGAGTCCGGCGGCACCGTGCGCTCCACGAGCGCCGCCGACGTCGCGATCCAGCTCTCCTACGCGCGCCTGGTCGTCGTCGTGCCCGGCTACGGCATGGCGGTCGCGCAGGCGCAGCGGGCCGTCGCCGACCTCGCCGCGGAGCTCGAGAAGCGCGGGGTGGAGGTCCTCTACGCGATCCACCCGGTGGCCGGCCGCATGCCGGGCCACATGAACGTCCTGCTCGCCGAGGCCGACGTCCCCTACGACAAGCTCAAGGAGATGGACGACATCAACGGCGAGTTCGCGCGCACCGACGTGGCGCTCGTGATCGGCGCCAACGACGTCACGAACCCCGCGGCGCGTTCGGTTGCTGACTCGCCGATCTACGGCATGCCGATCCTCGACGTCGACAAGTCGAGCAGCGTGATCGTGCTCAAGCGCTCGATGAACTCGGGCTTCGCGGGGATCGACAACCCGCTCTTCTACGACCCGAAGACCTCGATGCTCTTCGGCGACGCCAAGTCCTCAGTTTCCGAGGTGCTCGGCGAAGTGCAACAGCTCTGACACGGCAGTCGTCGCAGGACGGAGTACGTTGCCGCCTAATGCGACATTCACTTCTCACCGCGGCACTCGTCGCCGGCACGCTACTCGTGCCGATATCGGCGGCCTCGGCCAACACATCGACATCGTCATCTCCGAGTTCCGGGCCACCGGGCCATCGGGCGGCAACGACGAGTTCGTCGAGATCCGCAACCGCTCGGCGTCCGATCTCGCCATCGGCGGCTATCGGTTGCAGGGCTGCGCTTCTGCCTCCGGCAACGCGAGCAACCGCGCCACCGTGCCCGCCGGCATCACGCTCAAGCCCGGCCAGGCATTCCTGTTCGTCAACAACGGCACCAACGGCTACTCGGGGACGGTCGCCGGCGACCTGACCTATAACACCGGCTTCTCCGACTTCGCGGCGGGCAACCAGTCCGGGATCCGCGTCCTCGATGCCGCCGGTGAGATCGCCGATCAGGTCGGCTCGCCGGCCAGCCCGTGCCGTGAGATCACCGGGATCGCGACGGCCACGACGAACATCGACCGGTCCTACGAGCGGGCGGGTCAGACGACGGACACCGACAACAGCGCGGCGGACTTCGCGGTGAGGACGCCGAGCGACCCGCAGAACCTCGAGACCTCGGGGAGCCCGTCCGATGACGACGGCCCGAAGGTGGCCTCCACCGATCCTCAGGACGGCGCCGCGGACGTGGCGGGCGGCAGCAACCTGCGCGTCACCTTCTCGGAGCCCGTGACCGCGCAGGCCGACGCCTTCGCGCTCACCTGCGACGGCGCTTCCGTCGCACTCGCGGTCAGCCGTCAGACCGCGGACACCTACCTCCTCGACCCGCAGACGACCCTCCCCGGCGGCGCGAGCTGCACGCTCGCGGTCGAGGGCGACCGCTACCGCGACGACGACACGGTCGACCCGCCGGACACCGGCAGCGACCACACGACCCGCTTCAGCACCGTCGGGGCCACGGGCCTGCGCATCCACGACATCCAGGCCGCGCGCGCACCTCTCGCCGTACGAGGACGAGATCGTCTCGCGCGTCCCGGGCGTGGTGACCGCGGTCCGCAGCACCGGCTTCTACATGCAGGACGACCAGCCCGACGGCGACGAGGCCACCTCCGAGGGCATCCTCGTCTTCACGGGCTCGCGTCCCGCCCTCGCCCCGGGCGACCGGGTCGAGGTCAGCGGCAACGTCAACGAGTTCCGCGGTGGCTGCGAGCCCACGCCGTGCCAACCGGGCGACAGCGCGTTCGACAACCTCACGATCACCGAGCTCGACCGCGCGACGGTGTACCCGGCGGGCAAGACCGATCCGCTCGAGCCGCAGCTCGTCGGCGAGGGCGGCGACGAGCCGCCGCTGCGGGTCTACGAGGACGACGCGCTGGGCAACGTCGAGATCGGCAACGTCCTGTTCGATCCCGAGGAGGACGGCCTGGACTGGCACGAGAGCCACGAGGGCATGCTCGTCGAGATCGCCAACCCCGAGGTCGTCGGGCTGCGGCCCAGCTTCGGCGAGCTCCCCGTCGTCTCCAGGGGCGCGGCCGAGCTGCGCACACCGCGCGGCGGGATCGTGATCCGCGAGGGCGACATGAACCCCGAGCGGTTCATCCTCGACGACGTCATCGGGTCCACCCCGGTCGCGCAGGTCGGCGACTCGCTCGGGGAGTCGATCGTGGCGATCGCCGACTACGGCTTCGGCGACTACCTCTACTACCCGACCGGCGACCCGCAGGTGACGCCCGGCAACCTGCAGCGCGAGGTCACGGATCCCAAGCGGGCCAACCAGCTCGCGATCGCCTCGATGAACGTCGAGAACCTCGACGGGCTCGATCCGCAGGACAAGTTCGACGAGCTCGCCTCGATCGTCGTCGACAACCTCCGCAGCCCGGACATCCTGGCCGTGGAGGAGATGCAGGACAACGACGGCGCCGCCTCACCGGCGCCGACCGACGCGTCGCTGACCTACAAGCGGTTCATCGACGCCATCGCGGCCGCCGGCGGGCCGCGCTACGAGTTCCGGCAGATCGACCCGGAGCCGCTCTCGGACGGTGGCGAGGCCCCCGGCAACATCCGCGTGGGCTTCCTGTACCGCACGGACACGCGGCGTGGAGTTCGTCGACCGGCCGGGTGCCACGGCGAGGACGCCGAACGAGGTCGTCGCCGACCCGCAAGGGCGTCGCGCTGAAGTACAGCCCGGGCCGCATCGACCCGACCAACGAGGCGTTCACCAACAGCCGCAAGCCGCTCGCGGCCGAGTTCCTCTGGAAGGGCCGGACGGTGTTCGCGATCGCGAACCACTTCAACTCCAAGGGCGGGGACGATCCGCTCGGCGGGCGCTTCCAGCCGCCGGTGGAGTCCTCGACCGTCCAGCGGCACAAGCAGGCGAACGTCGTGGCCGGGTTCGTCGAGGACATCCTCGCGGCCGATCCGCGCGCGGCGGTCGCGGTGCTGGGCGACCTCAACGACTTCCAGTTCTCGGAGACGCTCGAGATCCTGGAGGACGCGGGGCTCGCGAACCTGATGGAGACGCTGCCGGAGAACGAGCAGTACTCCTACGTCTTCGACGGCAACTCCCAGGTGCTCGACCAGATCCTGGTCTCCAAGGAGCTGCTGACGCCGAAGCCGGAGTACGACTCGGTGCACGTCAACGCGGAGTTCGCCGACCAGGCCTCCGACCACGACCCGCAGATCGCGCGGCGTGGTCGTGCGCGGCACCAACAACGCGAAGTAGACCGTTCCTTAAACGGCTGCGCCCCGGGCGAGACCGGGGCGCAGCCGCGGAACGGATCTGACGGACAGATCTCTGGGAGAAGCTCTAGGCGCTCGGAGGCGGGGTGCTCGACGCGGCCGGCACGCCGGGCGCGACCGGGGCGGCGGCCTGCTCGGGCGCGGCGCCGGTGAGCATCCACTGGACCTCGGAGGCCGGGTCGGGCGACTGGCCGTCGCGCGGCTCGCGGCGCACCGACAGCAGGCGCTCGTTGCCGAAGCGCAGCACGGAGACCGCGTAGGTCGAGATGTCGAGGCCGTGGCGGCGGCTCAGCCAGCCCGCCATCGAGAGCGCGCTCGGGTCGTAGGCGCCGGCGACGAGCACGAGCTGCGGGCTCTCGCCGGGCACGGCGGCCGAGAGGGCCTCGTGCACGGACTCCAGCTGCGCGGCGTCGAGCGCGGCGACGGCGGCCGCGGCCTGCAGCGCGCGGTAGAGCTGCCACTCGACGGTCTCGCCGGTGACCTGGACGACGACGGCGCGCCCGGCCTCCGGGTCGAAGGCGAGCATGTCGACGCCGGGGAGCGGCTCCGTGGCGAGCAGCTTGAGGGCGGGCAGGCCGAGCTCTGCGGCGAACGCCTCCCACGAGGCGCCGACGAGCGCCAGCAGCTCCTCACGATCGGGCGAGGCCTCGGTGACCAGGCCACCGGCCTGGGGGGCCACCAGCGTCTTGGACGTCTCGTCGATGCGCAGCACTTCTCTTCCTCCAGTGGGAGCGGGCGAGAGCCTTATCGGCCTTTCCTGGGGAATCCTGAATTCAGGACGTCCGGATGCGCACCTGTTCGCCCGCGTGCACGCGGCCGGCGGCCACCACGCGGGCGAGCAGGCCGAAGTCCTGGCCGTGCTCGGCGGTCAGGTGCTTGAGCAGCCCGGGCCACTTCTCCTGCGTGTCCGGGTCGCGCGTCGGGATCGCGCAGCGCTCGCACGCGTTCTCGACGCGCAGGCGCACGCCGCCCTCGAGCTCGATCTCCGCGCCCGCCCAGGCGGCCTCCGCCCACGGCTCGGCGTCGAGCTCGAGGTGGAGGTTGGTGCGGAAGCGGCGCGCGTCGACGTCGGTGCCGAGCTCGCTCGAGAGCGCCGCGAGGCTGGCCGCGACGGTCACCAGCACCGTGCCGGGGACGTCCGGGATGCCGCCGGTGTCGCGCTCGAGCCGCACGGGGCGGCCGAGATCGCGCTCCAGCGCCGAGCGCAGGCGCGGGTCGCCCCAGCGCCAGTGGCGCACTCCTTCGGGCTCGGTGACGATCGCGTGCGGCGGGTTCGCCGGGTCCAGCCCGGCGTCGAGGTTGAACGGGTAGGCCGCCCGCCAGGCCAGCAGCCGCGGGGCCTCGCGCGCGGTCAGCGGCCGCCAGGAGCCCTTGTGCTCGTGCAGGACGGCGTGGGCGCGGTCCCCGCCGACCCCGCGCGGCCCGAGCCTGAGCGCCCGCAGCTCCTCACCGGCCATCGACTTCACGGGCCAGCGCCACAGCCGGCTCACGGTCCCGGTCGGCATCGTCGGGCGGCAAGATAGCCTCATCCCGCGTGGAGCTCGACGAGCTGATCCGCACGCGCCGCACCCAGAAGGCCTACGAGCCCGGTCCCGTGGAGCCGGAGACGCTCGACGAGCTGTTCGAGCTCGCGCGCTGGGCGCCCAACCACCACCTGACCAACCCGTGGCGCTTCCGCGTGCTCGGCCCGGCCGCGCTCGAGGCGCTGAAGGCGGCCGCGGGGCCGGAGTCGGCGGCCAAGCTCGACCGCGCGCCGACGCTCGTGGCCGCCTCCGTGGTGCAGGCGGGCGACGAGGTCGCCGACGAGGAGGACTTCGCGGCCGCCGCGTGCGCGAGCTTCATCGTGCTGCTCGGCGCGCACGCGCGCGGGCTGGACGGCTACTGGCGCACGCCGGAGGTGCTGCGCACGCCCGAGGGCCGCGCCGCGTGCGGGATCGCGGACGGCGAGCGCGTGCTCGGCCTGCTGCACCTCGGCCGCGGCAAGGGCACCAAGCCCGCGCCCGAGCGCGCCCCGCTCGAGGACTTCCGGACCTTCCTCGACTAGATGACCGGGACCGCGACCACCACGACCCCTCGGTGCTGTCTCGCGGCGCCGGATCGGCACCGTCCGAAGGCGCCTGTGGCGCTGCCACTATTCCCCTTCGGCCGGCACCGCCCGGCATCCACGATCCAGGACCGAGGAGCCGCGCCGGCCGCGGTCCCGATCATCTGATGCTCTCCCGGGCGGACGCGATCAGGGCGTTGGACGGCGAGCCGTTCGACGTGCTCGTGATCGGCGGCGGGATCACGGGCGCCGGCGTCGCGCTCGACGCCGCCACGCGCGGGTACTCGGTCGCGCTGGTCGAGCGCGGGGACTACGCGATCGGGACCTCGTCGCGGTCGAGCAAGCTCGTGCACGGCGGCCTGCGCTACCTGCAGAACTTCGACCTCGGGCTGGTGCGCGAGGCGCTGCTCGAGCGCCAGATCAACGCCGCGCTGGCGCCGCACCTCGTCCGCCCGCTGCCGCTGATCGTCCCCGCCTTCGACGGCGCCCGGCCCGACCGCCTGGTCGGCATCGGGCTGAACATGTACGACGTGATGGCGTTCGACCGGATCTCGCCGCTCGGGCGCCGGCGCGATCGCAACCGCGACGGGATCGAGGACTGGAGCCCCGCGCGGCACCGCGTGATCTCCGGCGAGGAGGTCGCGGAGCTGCTGCCGGCTCTCGCCGCCCGCGAGCCGAGCGGCGGCTACCTGTTCTACGACTGCCAGACCGACGACGCCCGGCTCGTGCTGACCGTGCTCGCCGAGGCCGAGCGCTTCGGCGCGGTCACCGTCAACGGCGTCGAGGCGACCGGGCTGCTCGAGGAGGGCGGCCGGGCCGTCGGCGCGCGCGTGCGCGACGCCGAGAGCGGGGCCGAGCTGGAGGTGCGCGCCGCCAACGTCGTCAACGCGACCGGCGTGTGGGCCGACCGGCTGCGCCCCGAGGAGCTCCACGACGAGGCCGAGGTGCCCGTCATCCGGCCGAGCCGCGGCACGCACATCATCGTCGACGGCGCCACGCTGCCGCTCGTGGCGGGCGCGATCGCGCCCGCCGGGGGCGGGCGCACGATCTTCGTGCTCCCGTGGCTCGGGCAGACGCTGATCGGCACCACCGACAACGACTACGAGGGCGACCTGGAGCACGTGCAGCCCTCGCTCGACGACGTCGAGTACCTGCTCGCCGCCGCCAACGAGTTCTTCGCCACCGACCTGGGCCCGGGCGACGTCGCGGGCGCCTACGCGGGCGTGCGGCCGCTGATCTCGACCGGCGACCCGAAGAAGTCCGTCGACATCTCCCGCAAGGCCGAGCTCTACGAGACCTCCAGCGGGATGGTGACGATCACGGGCGGCAAGCTGACGACCTGGCGGCGGATGGCGAAGATGACCGTCGACCGGATCGTGGAGCGCGAGGGCCGCGACGCCCCCTGCCGCACGGACAAGGTCCCGCTCGGCATGGCCGTCGACCCCGGCGACCTGCCGAAGGTCCCCGGCGTGGCGGAGGAGGCCTACGAGCAGCTCGCGGGCCGCTACGGCTACGCGGCGCACGAGGTGCTGCGGATCGCTGTCGAGCGGCCCGAGCTGGCCGAGCCGGTGGTCTCCGGGCGGGTCGACCTGCTGGCGGAGGCCGTCTACGCGGCCCGGCGCGAGCAGGCGCGGACCGTCGGCGACGTGCTGCTGCGCCGCACGCGGCTCGGGCTGACCGCGGCGCGCGCCGTGTGCGCCGACGGGGCGGCCGCGGCCGGCCGCGTCGCCGCGGCGATGGCGCGCCGAGACCGGCTGGGACGACGCCCGGCGCGAGCGCGAGGTGGCGGCGTTCGCCGCCGAGGCCGCCGCCGAGGGGATCGTGGTCTCGTAGCGTGGTCTCGGAGCCGACTGCCGTCCTGGGCACGCCGTAACTTTCACCGCCCCCGCCGGTTGGACCCCACCGTATGCGCCGCCTCACCGCACCCCTCACCATCCTCGCCGCCGCCCTCGCCTTGGCGCTCGCGCCCACTGCGAACGCCGCCTGGTTCGCCGCCGAGGTCGTCGACGGCCCGGCCGAGATCACCGGGCTCGGCGACGTCGACGTGGCCCGCGACGGCACGGGCGGGCTCGTCTACCTCAAGCGCGACGCCGGGAGTCCCGCAGGTCTTCCTCTCGCGCCTTGACGACGGCGCCTGGCAGCCGCCGGAGAAGCTCTCGAGCGGGGCCGGCGCCACCGAGGCGTCCGTAACGGCGACCGACGGCGGCCGGCTGGCCGTCGCGTGGATCGCGGGCGGCAGCGCCGTTTGCGACCGTCATCCCGGCCGCCGCGCGGGCTCAGGCGCCCGCTCCGCCGACGCCGCTCGGCGGCGGCGGCGCGAGCGGCATCGCGATCGACATGGGCATCAACGAGGACGGCTACGCCGTCTGGTCGGCGGGCGGCGACGTGCGCGCAGCGCGCCTGGACGGCACGACGTGGAGCACCCTGTCCGGCCCGCTGGACCTCGACGCGGCCCGGCCGGCCGGCGAGGGCCGCGGCCGCCCGCGCGTGGGCGTCAGCGCCGAGGGCAACGCGGTCGTCACCTGGGCCGAGACGGACACGGCCGGGCGGAGCCACGTGGCGGCGCGGCGCCTGACCCGCCTGGTGCCGTCCTCGGCGCCGCAGGACCTGACGCTGGAGTCCTTCGGCGGCCAGGGCGCGGGCAGCGCCGACTCGCCGGACATCGACATCGAGGACGACGGCTCATACGCCTGGATCGCGTTCCGCCAGGACATCGGCGGGCGCTCGCGCACCGTCGCCCGGCGCCTGCGCGGCTCGCTCTTCGAGGATCCGTTCGCGATCGACGCCGGCGTGACCAGCAACTCGCCGCGGATCGACTTCGCGGGCAAGGGGATCGGGGGCACCGTTGCGGCCGCCGACGGCAACGCCGTCTTCAGCGACTACCTCTCCAAGTTCGACACCTTCGACCCGGCGCAGCGCATGGACGCCACGCCGAGCGACGCGGCGCCGGCGCCGGTCATCGCCGCCTCCGAGCGCGACGACGTCTACGTCGCCTGGCGCACGGGCGCGGGCGGCGGCGGCGACGTGCGCGCGCGGCGCAAGCCGACCGGAAAGGGCTTCGAGCCCGAGTTCGTGGCGTCCAACCCCGCCCTCGGCCCCGTGGCGCTCGGGTCAGCTCGCGATCAGCTCGGACCGCCTGGGCAGCACGGTCGTGGCGATGCAGCAGGGCTCCGCACATCACCGCCGCCGCCTGGGACCGGCCGCCGGGCCGGCCCGGGTTCATCGGCAAGCTGCCGCGCTACCGCGCGAAGGCGTTGCGGATCAGGTGGATGCCGGGCGCCGAGCTCTGGGGTCGCCAGACCTTCACGGTGCGCCTCGACGGCAAGGTGATCCGCACGACGACCGGCACCAGGCTTCCCGTACCGGCGCAAGCTCAAGAAGGGCCGGCATCGCATGACGGTGACCTCGACCGACCGGCGCGGGCAGGCCGTCGACGAGCCTCACGCAGAGCTTCCGGGTGCGCCGTCAGGGGCCGCCGCGTGACGATCTCCCGGTGACCCCGCGGCTGCTGGCGGCGGGCCGGGTCCTGTCGCTGGAGCGGCCGCTGCTGATGGGCATCGTCAACGCGACGCCCGACTCGTTCTCCGACGCCGGCGAGCTGACGACGACCGAGGCGCGGCTCGCCCGCGGGCGCGCGCTGCTCGCGGCGGGCGCCGACATCCTCGACGTCGGCGGCGAGTCCGCCAGCGGTCACGTGCCCGCCGTCGCTGCGGACGAGGAGATCGCGCGCGTGGCGCCCGTCGTCGAGGGGCTCGCCGCCGAGGGCGCGCTCGTCTCGATCGACACGCACAAGCCGGCGGTGGCAGCCGCCGCGGTGGCGGCCGGCGCGGCGATCGTCAACGACGTCTCCGGGTCTGCGCGACCCCGCGCTGGCCTCCGTCTGCGCGGAGTCGGGCGCCGCGCTCGTGATCACGCACACGCGCGTGGCGCCGAAGGGCACGCTGCTCGACCCGGACCACTACGACGACGTCGTCGCCGACGTGACCGGCTTCCTGCGCGAGCGGATGCAGCTCGCGATGGCCGCCGGGGTGGGGGAGGAGCAGATCGTGCTCGACCCCGGCCCGGACTTCGCCAAGACGCCGGCCCAGACCGTCGCCGTGCTGCGCCGGCTCGACGCCGTGCTGGCGCTCGGGCGGCCCGTGCTGCTGGCGGTCTCGCGCAAGGACTTCGTCGGCGCCCTGACCGGCCGCGCCGGCGCGCGAGCGCGACGCCGGCACGCTGGCCGCGATCGCCCACGGCCTCGACGCCGGGCGCGCACCTGCTGCGCGTCCACGACGTCGCCGCGGCCGCGGACTTCCTGGCCGTACGGGCCGCGCTGCGCGGCGATCGGGAGCTCGCCCCGGACGAGGGCCTCACGCCCGACCGCTTCCCGACCTGAGTGGCCTGTCCCCTCATCTCGCTAGCCTGAGGGGTGAACGGTTGCCGGCCGCTGCGCACAACGCGGCCCGGTGCCCACCGACCGACACACACCGAAAGGGAGACACCATGTCCTCCGTCCTGGACCGCCCCGGGCTCGAGAAGAGCCCCCTCGCCGACCTCCACCTGCTCGCCTCCGAGCTCGGCGTCGAGAACTTCCGCCGGCTGCGCAAGGCCGACCTGATCGACGCGCTCCTCGACCGCCAGGGCGGCGTGGAGCCGGATTCGGCCGACGCCGACGCCGACGTCGACATCGACGTCGAGGTCGAGGCCGAGACCGAGGCCGAGGCCGAGGCCGACCGAGACCTCCGAGACCGACGACGGCAAGGGCCGCTCGCGCCGTGGCCGCCGCGGCGGGCGCTCGCGCTCCCGCTCGCGCGACGCCGACAGCGACGACGAGGCGTCCGACGAGGACCGCGAGGACGAGGACTCCGCCAAGGAGGAGTCCAAGCCCCGCGGGCGCTCGCGCGGCGGACGCGATCGCGACCGGGACCGCAACGGCGACGACGCCGGCGAGGACAAGGTCGCCGAGGGCGTCGTCGAGCTGCTCGCCAACGGCTCGGGCTTCGTCCGCCTCGCGCCGCCGGAGCCGACCGACGACGACATCTACATCTCGGCCGCCCAGGTCAAGCGCTGCGAGCTCGTCTCGGGCGACCGCGTCGGCGGCCCCGTGCGCGCGCCGCGCCGCTCCGAGCGCTTCCCGTCGCTGGTCCGCGTCGACACGATCAACGGCCGCCCGGCCGACGAGGTCGCCGAGGGCACCCGCTTCGAGGACCTGCCGGCCGCGTTCCCGGCCGAGCGCTTCGAGCTCGGCTCCGAGGACCCGACCGTCAACGCGATCGAGTGGCTGACGCCGTTCGGCAAGGGCTCGCGCGTCGTGATCGCCGGCGCCCCGCGCGCCGGCAAGAGCGAGGCGATCAAGCGGATCGCCGCCGCCCTGGCCGGCCGCGACGGGCTCGAGGTCAGCGTCGTGCTGGCCGGCGTGCGCCCGGAGGAGGCCTCCGAGTGGGCCGACGGCCCGGTCGCGCCGGTCGCCGCGGTGTCCTTCGCCGCCTCGCCCGACGCGCAGGCCCAGGCCGTCGAGCAGGCGATCGAGCAGGGCCGCCGCGTCGCGGCCCGCGGCGGCGACGCCGTCGTGCTCGCCGACACGCTCGAGTACCTCGGCGCCGGCGCGGCCCGCCGCGCGCTCGCCGCGGCCCGCAACATCACCGGCGGCGGCTCGCTGACCGTGATCGCCACGGCGGCCGCGCCGCTCGGCGGCGAGACCACGGTGGTCACGCTCGACGACACGCTGACCGCGCTCGGCCGCTTCCCGGCGCTCGACCTCACCCGCTCGGGCACGCTGCGCCCGGAGCTGCTCGTCGGCGACGCCGGCGCCGAGGCGATCGCCAAGGCGCGCGCCGAGGCCGCCGCGGCGTAGCCGAGGGCGCTGGAAACGGCGCTTGTAGGGAGAGTGAGTGGCGGTTCCACTCGCGAGATCCCTCTGAGGCCCCGATAGTGCGGGCCTGAGTGGGATCTCGCGTTGCGGGCGGGACCGCGGGAGACCGCCCCGGCCGGCCCCCTCACCTCCCTACCCAGCGCCGTTGAGCGTCCCTCTACGCGCCCACACCGCCACCGCGGCGAGCCGCGCGCGCCCACGGCCGGCAGCGCCAGCGCCAAGGCCATCTCGCCCCGCACCCGCCAGCGCCCCCGCCACCACCGCCCCCGCGGCCATCCCGCCCGCGCCCGCGGTGGTCAGCCACGTCAGCGCCTCGGCGCCCGTGCCCTCGGGCACGACCTCGTCCAGCAGGGCGTAGGTCGCGACGTTGACCGCCGCGAACGCCGCTCCCGCGGCGAGCAGCACCGCCGCGATCGCCCACACCGAGCCGAGCGCCGCGAGCGGCGCCAGGGTCGCCGTCAGAGCGCAGCGCTCCGAGCAGGTAGCGCCGGTCCGCGGCGGCGGCTCGCGTGCCGTAGACCAGCGCGCCGACCGCGCTCGCCGCGGCGAAGGCCGCGAGCGGGATCGCCGCCGACGCCGCCGCGCCCTCGCGGGCGGCCAGCGCCGGGAGCGCGACCTCGAGCGCGCCCCAGGCCGCGTAGAGCCCGATGTCGGCGACCACGAGCGTGCGCATCCCGGCGCTCGCCAGCGCGCCGCCGCGGTGCTTGCGCGGCGCCGGCTCCGGCCACGGCAGCGCGACCAGCAGCAGCGCGCCGGTCACCGGCAGCAGCGCGCAGGCGATCAGCGCGCCCGAAGGGGAGGCCAGGGCCGCCAGCGCACCGGCCAATACCGGTCCGACCACGCCGCCGACGTCGCCGAGCACGGCCTGCACGCCGTGGGCGGCGGGCATCTGCGCGGGCGCGACCACGTGCGGCCACACCACCCGCGCGGAGGCGATCAGCGGCGGCGCGCTCAGCCCGCCGAGCGTCGGCAGAGCGACGAGCAGCCATCCGGGCGCGCCCTCCTCCGCCGCCAGCGCGAGCCCGAGCAGCGCGGCGCCGCTGAGCAGCGCGAACGGCACCAGCGCCCGCCGCGGCCCGTGGCGGTCCACGGTGCGCCCGCGCACGGGCGCGAGCACGCCCGAGCCGAGCGCGAACCCGGCCAGCGCGGCGCCGGCCGTCGAGGACGAGCCCGTCGCGTGCTGCACGGTCAGCACGATCGCCAGCGAGAGCGCGCCGAACCCGAGCCAGCCGAGCGCGGACGCCAGCGTCAGCCGGCGCGCGGCGGCGCCGGCCAGGAGCCTGCGATATGCGCGCACCGAGCTACCGCGGCTGGTAGGCGACCCGGCCCCAGTTGGGCTCGGGTGACAGCTCGATCGGCTCGCGATCGCGCTCGGGCTGCACGTAGCCGAAGGACTGCGTCAGGTCGTCGAAGACGACGTCCAGCTCGCCCTCCTTGACGCGCTGGTCCAGCCAGGCGGAGCGGAAGACGAGGCGGCGCAGCCAGTGCACGAGCGAGCGCTCGGCGGGGCCGACGAGCTCGGGCCAGCAGTCGTTGACGTGCTCGCCCAGCGCGGAGGCCGGATCATGCACCTCGCCGTTGACCGTGAGGTTGACGAGGTCCTCGAGCTCGTTGCCGCCGAGGCGGCCGCCGACGAAGCCCAGCTTGCGGGCCGACTGCTCGACGCGTTCGCTGAAGTCGCGCTCGTTGAACGTGAAGCGCAGCTCTCCGTACTCGAGGACGTAGTCCTGGCCGGAGTCGTAGTTTCCGCGTCGAATCTGATCCATCGCCATTTAGAGGTTGCCCCGGCTCGGCCGGGGCGTCTGCATCTTATGCCCGACTCCTGCCCGCTCAGGCTCCTGAAGGGAAACTTTCAGTCGCAGCGGTCGCGGAGATCGAACGCCCGGATCCCGTCGCGGCCCGCGTCCGGCCAATCGAAGAATCGCGGGTTCACACAGCGCTCTCCCGAGCCCTCGTGCGCCTGCTCGACCTCGAAGCGGCAGTGGGCCGTCGGGTATCCGGCGAGCCGCACCGTACCGAAGCCCGCGCGGGTGCGCTCCGCCGCCCGGAAGAGCTCGACGTCGATCTCCGTGGCGAACACCTTGTGCATGCAGCCCATGTAGCGGCGGCCGGTGAGCGGCTCGTCGTAGGCGTAGAGGAAGGGGCACTGCTGGGCGACGCAGGCGGCGGGCGCGATGACCCGGTCGCAGTAGGCCGAGCAGCGACGGCACTCGTTGGCGTCTGTCTGGCGGACGATGCGCGCCATCGCCGGAGGATAATGGCCGCGTGCCCGCTCGCATCTCCAGCCGCCGACTCGTCGAGCGCCGCGCAGAGCTCGAGGCGCTCGAGCGGGCGCTGGAGCGGGCAGGGGAGGGCGATCCGACGGTCACGCTGGTCATCGGTGAAGCGGGCATCGGCAAGAGCCGCCTGCTGCGTGAGGCCGAGCTGCACGCACGCGCCCAGGGGATGGCGGTGCTGCGCGGGGAGTGCCTGCGGCTCGATGGCGGCGAGCTGCCGTTCGCGCCGCTGGCCGCGCTGCTGCGCGACGCGCCGCAGGCGGAGCTCGACGCCGCGCTCGCCGAGCTCGGGCCGGAGGTGCGGGCGGAGCTCGAGCGCGCGTTCCCGCACCTGGGCTCGGGGCTGCCGGTCGGCGGCGGCTCGGCGCCGGACCGCTTCGCCCAGGCGCGGGTGTTCGAGGCGATCGTGATGGCGTTCGGCGGCCTCGGGCGCACGACGCCGCTGCTGGTCGTGCTCGAGGACGTCCACTGGGTCGACCGCTCGACGCGCGAGTTCGTGCGCTTCCTCGTGCGCGGGCTGCGGCGGGAGCGGCTCGCGGTCGCGATCTCCTTCCGCACGGGCGAGCTCAGCAGCGCCGACCCCGTGCGCGAGATGCTCGCCGACCTGCAGTACCACGAGCGCGTGACGCTGGTGGAGCTCGCGCCGCTCGGCCGCGAGGGGATCTCGGCCCAGCTCGAGGGGATCCTCGGCCGGCCGCCCGAGCCGTCGCTGGCCGCCGAGCTGCACGAGCGCTGCGGCGGCAACCCGCTGTTCGCCGAGGAGCTGCTGTCCGCCCATCGCGACCCCGGGGGCGAGAAGCTCCCCGCGCGGCTGGCCGACGCGTTGCGCGTGCGGCTGCGGCGGGTCCCCGAGCCCGCCCGGCGGCTGCTGCCCTACGCGGCGGCGATCGGGCGCCCCGCGCCGGCGGCGCTGCTCGGCGCCGCGTCCGGGACCGGCGAGCCCGCGCTGTCGGCCGCGCTGCGCGACGCGGTCGACCACCACCTGCTCGTGCACGACCGCGAGCGCGACGCCTTCGCCTTCCGCCACGACGTCGTGCGCGAGGCGGTCTACGACGACCTGCTGCCGGGCGAGCGGGCGCCGGTGCACGGCGCGGTGGCGAACGCGATCGGAGACGCGGGCGCGCAGGCGGAGCTGGCGGTGCACTGGCGCGCCGCGGGCGAGCGCGACCGGGCGCTGCGAGCCTCGGTCGCGGCCGGCCTGGAGGCCGAGGACGCGCGCGCCTTCGACGAGGCGCTGCGGCACCTGCGCGCCGCGCTCGAGCTGTGGCCGGAGGATGGCGATCCGGGCGTCGGGCTCGACCGCATCGAGCTGCTCGGTCACCTCTCCGACCTCGCGCGCCACACGGGCGAGCACGCGCAGGCCGTGGCCTGGTGCGAGCACGCCCTGGCGCAGGTCGACGGCACGGCGGACGCCGCACGGGCGGCGCGCTTCTTCGAGCGGCTCGGGCGCCTGCGGGCGTTCGAGGACGACAGCGGCCTTACGGCCTACCAGGAGGCGCTGCGCCTGCTGCCCGAGGACGACCGCGCCTCCCGCGCGCGATTGCTGGGCGTGGAGGCGTTCGCGCTGTGGGCGCTGCACCGCTACGACGAGGCGCGCGAGCGGGCCGAGGCGTCGCTGGCGACCGCGGTCGAGGTCGGCGCGGCGGGCGAGGCGGCGTACGCGCGCACCGTGCTCGGGCTCGTCGTGGCCTACGCCGGGAGTCCCGCCGCGGGCGCGGAGCACCTGCGCACGGCGATCGAGGAGCTCGTGGGGCTCGGGCGCCCGGAGGACCTGCTGCACGCGCACCTCTACCTCGCCGAGTCGCTGCGCCTGCTGGGCGACTTCGAGGGCGCGCTGGCCGTCACCGCGGACGGGGAGCGGCACGCGCGGCGGCTGGGCATGCAGGCCTCCTTCGGCCGCTTCCTCGCCCTCAACGCCGCCATGGACGAGTTCCTGCTCGGCCGCTGGGACGCCGCCGAGGCGCGCCTGGGCGAGCTCGACGAGCGCGACCTCGAGCCGTGGAACGCGATCGCGCGCGGCCAGGTGGCGGGGCAGCTCGCGCTGGCGCGCGGGCAGCTCGAGGACGCGGCGCGCGAGCTGCGCGACGCCGAGGCGCTGTGCGAGGGCGCGCCCGCGGAGTACCTGCCGGCGGTCTACGCCGGGCTGGCCGAGCTCGAGCTCTGGCAGGGCCGGCCGCAGGCGGCGAGCGCGCTGGTCGCAGCAGGGCCTGGAGGCGCTGAGCGGCGAGGGGGAGCTGCTCTACGCGCCGGCGCTGTACGCGATGGGCGCGCGGGCCGAGGCCGATGCCGCGCTGGCGGCCGCCGGCGCCGCGGCCGAGCGCGAGCGGGCCGTGGCCGCGGCGCAGCGGCTGGTCGCCGAGGTCGACGCGCTCGTGGCCGGCGAGGCCGCTCCGCCCTCGGCGCTCGCGTACGCGGAGACCGCGCGCGCCGAGGCGGCACGCGCGGCCGGGACCGACGACGACGCCGCCTGGGCCGCCGTCGCGGACGCCTGGACGGCGGTCGCCGCGCCGTACCCGCAGGCCTACGCGGGCTGGCGGCGGGCGGAGGCGGCGCTGCGCGGCGCGGGCGCCCGCGCCGGCGGCGAGGCGCTGCGGGCCGCGCACGCGCAGGCGACCGAGCTGGGCGCCGAGCGGATGCGCAGCGAGCTCGAGGCGCTGGCACGCCGCGCCCGCGTGCCGCTCGGCGCCGGCGCGGCGCCCGAGGAAGAGGACGCCCCGGGCGCGCTGGCCGCGCTCGGCCTCACGACGCGCGAGGCCGAGGTGCTCGCCCTGGTCGGCGAGGGGCTGACGAACCGGCAGATCGCCGAGCGGCTGTTCATCAGCCCCAAGACCGCGGGCCTGCACGTCTCCAACATCCTCGGCAAGCTCGGCGTGGCCAACCGCACGCAGGCCGCCGAGGTGGCCCACCGCGCGCGGGCCGCCGCCAACTAGGCCTCCGGCGCTCGCTCCTCGGCCGCCTTGGCGAGCCCGGCGATGTCGATCTCGGTCTCCGAGCCGTCCTCGCGCGGGATGACGATGTGCGGGCCGCGGATGTAGGGGCCGCGGATGTACGGGCCGCGGATGTACGGCCCGCTCGGCGCCTCGGCGCCGCCGCCCCACTCGATGCCGCCCTCGCCGTCGTCCTCGATCGTGATCGTGACCTTCATGCCAGTCGCCCTCCTGGGTCGTGGTGTCGTGGGCCGGGCCGGCTCGGAGGCTTCCATGGCCCAGTCGATGAGCTGCCCGATGTCGGGCAGATTGCCGATGCGCTGCAGGGATCCGTCCTTCGCGGGCTGCTGGGGGGAGCCGGTCTCGCGCAGCGCGGTGCGCGCCTGCGCGGGGGTGAGCGGGGTTCGGCCCTCGGCCCGCAGCACGCCCTGCACGCACGCGAGCGCGCCCGCGACCATCGGGGCGGCGCTCGAGGTGCCCGCGAAGGCGTCCGTGTACCACGCGTCCTCGTCGTCACCGGGCCGGGTCGCATCCGCGCCGGCGCCGATCCCTCCCGTGGTCGCGACGTCGCGGCCCCAGCCCTGGGCGTCGAGCGCGCTGCCCCAGTTGGAGAAGCGCAGGTGCGAGCGGTCGGGGCCGCGGCGGCCGCCGGGCGGGGCGCCGGCGCCGACCAGGATCGAGCCCGAGTCGAGCCCGTCGCGCAGGAACGGGTTGGGGCGGTGCGGCCGGAAGCCGGGACCCGGGCCCGCGTAGCCCTCGTCGTCGAGGTCCTGGGCCCCGTTGCCGGCCGCCTCGACGACGATCACGCCGCGTCCGGTGGCGTACTGCATCGCGGTCAGGTCGTCGGGCCAGTAGCTCATCGGGAGATAGCCGTCCTGGCTCTCTCCCTCGAGCGCCGCGCGCGGGCCCGGCCGCTGCATCTCGACGAGCAGGATGTCGCCGGGCCGCAGGCCGTTGGCGGCGAACGCGATCGCGCGGGCGCTGCCCCAGCGCTCCTCGGGCTGGTAGGAGACCGCGCGCACGGCGGTCTCGGGGCAGATGCCGTCGACGCCGCGCTCGTCGTGGACGCCGAGCAGCATCCCGAGCACGTTGGTGCCGTGGTTGCGGCCCGTGACGTCGTCCGTCGGGCGCCCGCCGGCCAGCACGCCGTGCCGGCCGAGGTCCTGATGGGTGAAGCGCCAGCCGGCCTCGACGTCGATCAGGCGCACGCCGGCGCCGCGGCCGCCGGGCCGATCCCAGGCGGAGCGGGCCCCGATCCCGCCGGGGGCGTCGTCGAGGTACCCCTGGCCGCCGCGCAGGTCGTCCGCGGCGGGCGCGGACGGCAGCGCGACCGGCAGCTTGGGATAGGCGAACTCCACGAGCGACTGCTCGCGGAGGAGGTCGGCGACCTCGGGGTCGGGCGCGCGACCAACGGCGTGGACGACGAAGTAGCAGCCGAGGTCGGCGACGGCCTGGTGCGCACCGCCCCGAGGGTGCGCGCAGAGCGGGGAGAGCATCACCCCGGCGTCGCGCAGCGTCCGCTCCAGCGTCTCGCCGCCGTCGCCCTCGATACGACCACGAGGACCGACCCGGAGCCTGACGTGCTGGTGCGTGCGCAGGATCAAGACGCAACCCTCTCATGCCGCCACGGCGCAGGCGAGCGCAGTGTCCGAGCGCAGCCGCTCGAAGGCGCGCTCGCGGGTCGGGCCGATCGAGCCGATCGGCATCCCGATCGTCTGCGAGACCTCCTCGTAGGAGAGCTCGGGCCGGTTGACGAGCAGGGTCAGCAGCTCGCGCTGGCGGCCGCTCAGGCGGGCGATCGCGGCGCGCAGCTCGGTGCGGCGCTCGCGGGCGATCGTCTGCTGGTCGGGGGAGGGCTCGCTCGTACCGGGCTCGGGCGGCTCCGCGGCGGGCAGCTCACGCACGCCGCGCTGCAGCGTGCGCATCGCCTCGCGGCGGGCGGTCACGGCGAGCCAGCCGGCGACGGCGCCGGGGTCGTCGAGCCGGTCGAGGTGCAGGAGGGCGCGGCCCCAGGTGATCTGCACCACGTCGTCCGCGTCGGCGTCACAGAGGCGGTAGCCGCGGGCGATCGAGTGCAGCATCGGGTCCAGCAGGGCGACGAGCATCCGCCAGGCGTCCTCGCCGCCGGCGGCGGCCTCGCGGGTCAGGTGGGCGAGCGCGAGCGATGACATCTAGGCGGGGCGGGGACGGGGGAGCTTGCGGGCGCGGCGGCTCGTCGCCGGCTGCGCCTCGGGGCGCTCGGCGACCGCGGCGGCACGGCGCGCCTTGGCGAGGGCGTCGCGCTGGGCCTTCAGGCGCGCGGCCTCGTGCTGGCGGACGATCAGGGCGACGACGTGGGCGTGCTGCATGTGGAGCATGGCGGCCTCCGGTCGGGTTGGCATGAACCGATCCTTCCGGCGGCCCCACACGCGCGCATCGGGCAAGTTCCCTATCCGTGCTCCCTATCTTCGGCGCGCATGTATCAGGGAGCAGGGGAGGGGGCTCCTAGTGGCGTGAGACATCGAGGCCGGTTAGCCGACGGGCATGGACGCCGCCGGTGGCAAGACCGGAGGCCACGGACGGCCTTCCTCGCGGAGCGGCGATCCCGGGCGTTCCTCCTCAGGGGTTCCTGACCCGAACCCTCGCGCTCGGCCCCTCCCGGCCCGCATCCCCCCACGGGTTCGGGAGGGCCGCCCGCTCGCTTCGCCCCCGCCGGGTTCATGCGACCGGCGGGGGCGAGGTTTCGCCCGGCGGTCCTAGAGGCGCCATGAGCGCCACCGACCCGACCGTCCTGCTGGTGGAGGACGACCCGCTCCTCCGCGGCTTCCTCGCCGACAACCTGATCGCGGACGGCTTCGCCGTGGTCTCCGCCGAGTCGCTCGGCGAGGGCCTGCGCCGGCTCGAGCTCGCGCCGCCCGACGTGGCGGTGGTCGACCTCGGGCTGCCCGACGGCTCGGGCCTGGAGCTGCTCGGGTTCGTGCGCGGGGCCGCGGGCGCGGGCGCGCGCGTGGACCCGGCGCTGCCGATCCTCGTGCTGTCCGGCCGCGGGGAGGAGCTGGACCGCGTGCGCGGGTTCGACCGCGGGGCGGACGACTACGTGGTCAAGCCGTTCTCCTACCCCGAGCTGCGCCGGCGGCTGGAGGCGCTGCTGCGGCGCAGCGGCGACCGAGTGCTCAGCGGGCGGCTGCGGGTCGGCGAGCTGGAGATCGACCCGGTGAGCCGCGACGTGCGCGTGGCGGGCGAGCGCGCGGTGCTCTCGCAGAAGGAGTTCGCGCTGCTGCTCGCGCTGGCCGCCCAGCCCACGCGCGTGTTCACGAAGGAGGAGCTGCTGCGCGACGTCTGGGGCTACCGCTCGATGGGGCGCACGCGCACGCTGGACTCGCACGCGTGCCGGCTGCGGCACCAAGCTGGCGGCGGCGGGCGGCACGTACGTCGTCAACGTGTGGGGCGTCGGCTACCGCTTGGTCGACGGCCGGCCGGGCGCGGAGCCGGCGCGCGGGGTGGCGGCATGACGGTCGTGGCGGTGGCGCTTGGCGTGGCGCTGCTGGCGGGCGGCGTGCTGCTGTGGCGGCGCCGCTGCCTGGCGCTGGTCGCCCAGGCGAGCCACGAGCTGCGCGGCCCGCTGCAGGCGGCGCTGCTCGGCCTGCACGGGCTCGAGGACCCGGGCGACGGCGCCCGGCTGGCGGCGATCGAGTCGGAGCTGCGGCGCGCGGCGCGTGCGGTCGAGGACCTGTCGGCCGCCGCGAGCGGGCGGCGGGCGCCCGAGTGCGCCGGCGAGGTCGAGCTGGGCGGGCTGCTCGCGGGCGCGGCCGTCGCCTGGGAGCTGCTGGCGGCGCAGCGCGGCGTGGGGCTCGTGGTCGAGCCGCCGGGGGCGCCGCTGGTCGTGCGCGCGGACCGGCTGCGGATCGCGCAGGCGCTCGCGAACCTCGTCGCCAACGCGATCGAGCACGGCGGGGGCGAGGTGCGCGTGCGCGCGCGAGAGGTGGAAGGCCGCGCACGCGTCGAGGTCACGGACGGCGGGTCCGGCCTGCCGGCGCCGCTGCCGGTGCTCGTCGCCGCCGCCCGCGGCCGCCGCGGCCGCCGCGGTCACGGCCTCGCGCTCGCCGGGGTGATCGCCCGCCGCCACGGCGGCCGGCTCGTCACGGCGCCATCGCCGCGCGGGGCGCGGCTGGTGCTCGAGCTCCCGCTCGCCGATGCGGTCCCGGCCGGCCGGATGCGCGCTGCGCCGCGACTGCCCGTCCCACGGGGCTTTCGCTTCGGGCGCGTGGTCGCGCCCGGTGAGTTGCCGCCGCAGCGGCGGCGGCGAGGCGGGCCACGCGCGATGCTGCGGGCGCGATGAGCCGGCGCCGCCGTGCGGCGCTGCTGCTCGGGCTGGCGCTGGTCCTGGGCGCGCTGGCGGCGTCGGACGTCGCTCGGCGGGAGTCGGCGCTGCGGTCCGAGCTCGCCCCGCTCGTCGACGTGCTGGTGGCGCGCGGGCCGCTCGAGGCGGGCGAGCGGCTCGCGGCCGACGACCTCGCGCGGCGCTCGCTCCCTGCGCGGTTCGCGCCGGCCGGGGCCGTCGGCGTTCCGCCGGAGCTGCTGATCGGGCGGCGGCTCGCGGTGCCGGTCGCCGAGGGCGGCCCGGTCGGCCCGCTGCTGCTGGAGCCCGCCGCGCCGCCGCCCGGCGCCGGAGTCGGCCACGGCCGGCGCGCGGCGGAGGTGGTCGCGGCGGCCGCGCCCGGCACCGTGACCGCCGGGGCGCGCGTGGACGTCGCTCGTCACGCGCGACCGTGGCGCCGGCGCGGGAGCGACGGAGCTCGCCCTCCAGGACGTCGAGGTCCTAGCGGCCCGGCCGGCCCCTGCCGCCGACGGGGAGCGGCGGTCCGCGCGCGTGGCTGCGACGCTGCGCGTCACGGTCCGCCAGGCGGTCTACCTGGCCGCGGCCGGTTCGTTCGCGCGCGAGATCCGGCTGCTCGCACGCGCCCCAGGCGACCGCGGCCGGGTCGCCGCGATCTCGGCCGCGGGGTGAGCTCAGCCGTGAGCCGCTCGGCCGAGGGCTTGCCCCGCGGCGGGCGCGACCGCCCGCGCGGAGAGCGGGCGCGGCAAGCGCACGACCGGCGCCGGCGCGATCACCTCGACGCGCCCGTCCTCGTGCTGGAGCACGCCACCGCGGCGCCGCAGGGCGCGGCGCGCGCCGGCCGGCCCCGCGAGCAGCGCGGTCTTCGCGAGCACCTCGGCCTCGAGCGCGCTCGACCCGACTCCGGTGGCCGCGAGCAGGCCGGTCCAAGCGGGCTCGCCCGTCGAGGGGTCGAGCAGGTGATGGCCGAAGGTGCCGTCCGCTCGCCGCCACAGGCGCTCGTGGATGCCGGAGGTCGCCACGCCGCCCCGTGCCCACTGACGGTGGACCTCCTCGCCCGCGAGCGCGCCCGACACCGCCACGTCCCAGTCGCCGCCGCCGAGCGCCATGTCGCCGCCGACCGAGATCGCGTAGCGCACGCCGGCCGGCACCAGCTCCGCGGCGAGGTCGGCCGCGAGGCCCTTGCCGAGCCCGCCGGAGTCCAGCCGCAATCCGGGCGGTCGCGCGACGCGCCCGTCCACGAGCACCTCGAGCTGCGCGAAGCCCGGCTCGGGACGCGGGCGCGCTGGCCGGGGCTCGGGCGCTGCCGCCAGCGCGGCGGCCTGGTCGGCCGGCGCCAGCCCGGTTCGCGACCCGGCATAGCCCGCCGCCTCGATCTCGCTCGTCAGCGTCGCGTCGACGAGCCCGCCGCTCGCCGCGCCCGCCCAGACGGCCGCGCGGGCCAGCCGCGCCAGCGGCGCCGACACGGGCACGGCGGTGCGTGGGTCGGCGTTGAGGCGGCACAGCTCCGAGCCGGGGTCGAAGCGCGTCAGACGCCGGTCGGCGTCGGCCAGCGCGGCGCGCACCGCGGCCGCCGCCTCCTCCAGCTCGGCGGCGCGCACCGACGGCGATTCGAGCCGCACCCGTGCGTCGCAGCCCATGCAGCGGAAGCGCTCGTCGACCCGGTTCATGCCCCCCAGCGTGGTCCCGCACCCTGGGAACCGTCTGAGAAGGTGGCCCCAGACTCTTAGGCTGTTCTCAGACCCCGCGCCGAATGTTGCTCTCATGACGCCCAAGGCAAAGTCCACCGCACTGATCCTCAGCGGCGCCGTCGCGCTCTCCTTCACCGCCTACGCGATCGGCAGCCAGAGCAGCAATGGCAACGCCGACGCGCAGTCGGCCTCCGCCAAGTCGAGCTCCTCCACCGCTCCCGCGCGCCCGGCCGGCTTCGGCCGTGGCGGCCCGGGCGGGCCCGGCCACCGGGGCGGCCCCGGCTTCGGTCCTGCCCTCGACGAGCTCGCCGACAAGCTCGGCGTCTCGACCTCCGCCCTGCAGCAGGCGTTCGAGGACGCGCGAGACGAGCTCGGGCAGGCGCGCGGGAACAAGCGCGAGGACCACCTGAAGACGCTCGCCGACGCGCTCGGTGTCACCGAGGCCAAGCTGCGCTCCGCGCTCGGCACGGCCCGCCCCGACCGCGGCGACCGTGAGAACCACCGCGCGGATCTGGCCGCCGCGCTCGCCAAGGAGCTCGGCCTCAGCACGGCCAAGGTCCAGGCCGCGATCGAGAAGGCGCACGAGGACGGCCCGCGCGGCCGTCGCGACCGCGGCGCCGCGCTGGCGAAGGCGCTCGGCGTCACGCAGGCCGAGCTGAAGCAGGCCTTCGAGAACATCCACGAGGACTTCCGCAAGGACCACGAGGGCGACCGCGCCGCGGCGCTCGCGAAGGCGCTCGGGATCTCGCAGGCCAAGGTCGAGGCCGCTTTCGAGAAGCTGCGCGCGGCCCACGAGGCCGAGCACGAGAAGATGCGCGACGCGCTCGCCGCCTCGCTGGCCAAGAGCCTCAAGCTCGACGAGGCCAAGGTCAAGGCCGCGCTCGAGGAGTTCGCACCCGAGCGAGGGGGCCATCGCCACCCCTAGCGGCTGCCCTCGGCCCCATCCGCGGCCTGTGGCGGCCGCCCCGCGGCGCCAGACGTCACCCGGCCGCTTGCGAAGGGGCCCCACCATTCGCGGCGCGGCCGGGCGACGCCTGACATCCACGGATACGGTCACCACAGACCACTGATGGGACCGAGGACAACCGCAGGGGACCCGCTCGTCCTCGTCGTCGACGACGAGGCGTCGGTCCGGACGGCCCTCGAGCGCGCGCTGCGCCTCGAGGGCTTCGCCGTGTCCACGGCCGCGGGCGGCCGCGAGGCGCTCGAGGCGGTGGCGCAGCGGCCGCCGGCTGTCATCGTCCTCGACGTGACGATGCCGGATCTCGACGGGGTCTCCGTCGTGCGCCGCCTGCGCGCCGGCGGCATCGACGTGCCCGTCTGCATCCTCTCGGCACGCGACGAGGTGGACGACCGCGTCGCCGGGCTGCAGGCCGGCGCCGACGACTACCTCGTCAAGCCGTTCGCGATCGCGGAGCTGACCGCCCGCCTGCAGGCGCTGCTGCGCCGCCGCGGCAACGCGGGGGCCGGCCCGCTCGTGGTGGGTGACGTGGTCGTCGACGCGCGCCGCCACGTCGCCACCCGCGGTGGCCGCGACCTCGGGCTCACCCGCCGCGAGTTCGACCTCCTGGAGGTGTTCGCCCGCCACCCCGGTCAGGTGCTCTCGCGCGAGCAGCTGCTGCGGCTCGTGTGGGGCTACGCCTCCGACGTCGAGACGAACGTGGTCGACGTCTTCGTCGGTTACGTGCGCCGCAAGCTCGAGGCGGGCGGGGAGCCGAGGACCCTGCACACCGTGCGGGGGGTCGGCTGGGCGCTGCGGCCATGAGGCTGCCGGGCAGCCTGCGCACGCGGCTGACGCTCGCGGCGCTGCTGGCGGTGGCGATCGGCGGCCTGATCGCGGGGCCGCTGCTGCTCGCCGCGGTCGAGCGCGACGGCCGTCAGGCGATCGACCGCGAGCTGCGCCAGCAGACCGCCGAGGTGCTGCGGGGCGGGCCGGGGCCGGGCGACGGCCGCTTCGGGCGCGGGCCGCGCGGCGGCCAGCGGCTGCTGCGCGGGTCGGGGAGCTTCGTGCAGGTCGCCTACGGCGACGAGGTCGTGGCGCGCGAGGGCGACGTGCCCGACCGCGCACCCGCCCCGCCGCGGCGTGAGGGGTTCGCGACGGTCGAGATCGACGGGACGGGCTGGCGCTCGCTGACGATCGCGCTCGGCGGGCCGGACGACGCGCGCTTCCAGGCGCTCGCCACGCTCGCGCCGGTCGAGGAGCGGGTGGCGAGCACGCGGCGGCTGATCGTCCTGATCGGCCTGCTCGCGCTCGCCCTCACCGGGCTCGCCGCGTGGTTCTTCAGCTCGCTCGCCGTGCGCCCACTCGCGCGCCTGCAGGCGGGCGCCGAGCGGGTGACCAACGCGGAGGACCTCTCCACGCCGCTGCCGGACGAGGGACCCGACGAGGTCCGCTCGCTCGCGGGCACGCTCAACGGGATGCTGGCGCGGCTGCAGGCCTCGATGGCCGCGACCCGCCGCTTCGCCGCCGACGCCGGCCACGAGCTGCGCACCCCGCTCACGAGCCTGCGCGCGAACCTCGACGCGCTGGCCCGCAACCCGGACCTGCCCGAGGCCGAGCGCGCCGCGCTGCTGCGCGAGAGCAGCGCCGAGCAGGACCGGATCGTGCACCTGCTCGAGGGGCTGCAGGCGCTCGCGCGCGGGGAGGCCGCCGAGTCGCTCCCGCGTGAGGACGTCGAGCTCGGCGACCTCGTCGACGCCGCGATCTACGGCGCCCGCCGCCGCCATCCCGGCGTGGCGTTCGCGCTGCGCGAGCACGGCGAGGAAGGCGGGACCCTCCACGGCTGGGCCAACGGCCTGCGGCTCGTCGTCGACAACCTGCTCGAGAACGCAGCGCTGCACGGCGCCGGCCGGGTCGACGTCGACCTCGGCCGCGAGGACGGTGGCTGGCTGCTGCGGGTCGCCGACGACGGGCCCGGCATCCCCGCCGGCGAGCGCGAGCGGGTGCTCGAACCGTTCGCGCGCGGACACGGAGTTAACGCCCAGGGGACGGGGCTGGGGCTGGCGATCGTCGCCCAGCAGGTCGGCCTGCACGGCGGCGAGCTGCGGCTTTCGGACTCCGAGCTGGGCGGCCTGGCCGCCGAGGTGCGCCTCCCGGCCCGGGGCTGACCACTCGGCTGCCCGTTTCGCCCTTGCCCGAACGGGCATCGGCCGGGTAGGTTCGCGACTCCGGCTCCATGCCCGAACCCACGCCACAGATCGAGCAGGAGCTCGCGGCAGCGCCGATCGCTGCCTCGCCCGCTGCCGTCGGCGCCGCTCCGATGGGCGCGTTCTCGGCGCCGATGGCGGCCTCCGTGCGGGCGTTCTCCTCCGGTCGCGCCGGGCTGCCCTCTGGCTTCAACGCCGGTCAGGTCTCGGCCCTGCAGCGCTCGGCGGGCAACCAGGCGGTCGCGCGGCTCGTGGCCCCGCCGCTGTTCATCGCCCGCCAGCCCGCGCCGGCGCCGGCGGCCGGCATGGCGCCGCCCTCACCGGCCCCGCCTCAGGCCGGGCCCGCGGGGCCGTCCGCCGCGCCCGCGGGGCCGCAGCCCGCCGCCGTTCCGGCGCCGAACCAGCCGAGCGCCGCCAACCCGCAGAGCGGCATCAACTGGGACGAGTTCTGGGCGGGCAACGCCCCGAACGTCATCCGCACGTTCCTCGAGGTCGCGCGCCTGTATCCCGGCTGGGGCCTGCTGGCCGGCGGCGCTGCGGACCTGATGAACGCCAAGCAGGACTTCACGGCGATCCAGGGCGAGGATGCGCCGGAGATCAAGGCGTTCATGGCCGGCCGCCATGCGGTCGCGATCCTCAACAACGGCCTCGGCCACGTCATCTACGTCGTCGAGCTCGTGCAGGACATCGCGACGGCGTCGGTCGTCGGCGCCGAGGTCGACGCGATCACGATCCCGCTCAACGAGATCCTGCTCGGGATCAAGGTCGGCGTCGACAGCGTCCAGTTCCTCGCCGACTTCGGGCTCACCTGCGCCGCGCAGTACCGCTCGATGAAGGCCCCGCCCGGCCCGGCCGGGGCCGCCTCGCGCGCGGCCTGGGACGGCATGGTCGCCAACTACGAGGCCAACCTCGTCGGCGACCTGGTCGGCGGCATCTTCGACATCATCGACCTCTCGAGCGCGGGCTTCTCCAACGCCCAGCCGGTCAAGCAGGGCGCCAAGGCGGTCAAGGCGACGTTCGACACCGCCAAGCTCGTCAAGGGCCTCGTCAAGTCGGTCCTGCAGGGCTGGTTCGGCGTCTGGGGCGGCAAGGCGTTCGAGCGCGGCGCGCCCGGCGGCGGCGTGCACGGCCTCGCGGAGCGCGCGGCCGGAGGCATCATCCTGCAGGAGCTGCAGGCGATGAAGGCCATGTACACGGTCGGCGACATGATGATCGGGGCGGCCGCCGACCACATCGCCAGGCAGCTCACGGAGCTCAACCAGGCGGCGACGATCGCGCTCGGCGGCCGGGACCCGTTCATCACGGCGCGCGACGCGGCGGTCGAGGGGCTCGGCCACGTCGAGGCGCGGATCGGCGACCTCGCCCAGATGCAGGCGCTCTCGACGACGGCCAAGGAGAAGACCGCCGCGATCGAGACGTGGTGCACCGACACCAGCGGCAAGGTCAACGCGCTGCAGGTCCCGAACATCGAGATCCCCGAGGCCGACATCGGCGACGACGCCCTCTCGGATCTCGCCGAGGGCGCGCTGAACATGGCCGGTGATCTCGCCGGGGCCGGGCTGCAGCTGCTCGTCGACCAGCTCAACGCGGGCGTGGACGAGATGAAGGGCATGCTCACGCCGCCCATCGACACGATCAAGACACACGCGACCGACCTCGGTCAGTTCATGCAGATCGTCGCCGACGAGGCGCGCGAGCAGATCGCCTCGACGCAGGCGCGGGTGGCGGAGATCAAGGGGAAGCTGGCGAAGTGCAACAGCTTCGAGGACGTCGTCAACCTGATCATCCAGCAGATCTTCGACATGGTCGGGCTGGAGACGGACTTCGAGATCGACGACATCCGCCAGCTCTGGGCCGACGTCGGCACGATGATCGACGAGGGCATCGCGTGGGCGACGGCACTGGCCAGCGGAACCCCGCAGGAGCCGCCGCCGGGCACGAGCGTCGCGGCCGATCCGCAGGCGGGCATCGAAGGCGGCGCTGCCGGAGCGCCCGGCGCTCCCGGCGCGGGCGGCGCGGGCGCAGCGAATGCGGGCGGGGCGCCAGGTGGCGGCGGTGGCGCAGGCGGCGGCGGCGCGGCGAACGCCGCGGCCGGCGGTGGCGGCGGCGGGGTGCCCGCGGGCGCGGCCGCCGCAGCGGCGGCTTCACCGCCCTCGGCACCCCCGTCCGGGGCTGCCGCAGGGCATGACATCCAGCAGCCGGGCGGCGCAGCAGCGGCCGCGGGCGCTGCGGGCGCCGGCGCACCGGCGGTCGATCCGGGTGCCTTCGGGGGCGCCGCGGCTGCCGGTGCTGCCGGAGCGGCGGGTGCGGCGCTGCTGCTGGCGCGGCCGGAGCGGCGGGCGCGGCGGCTGCCGGCGCGGCCGGAGCGGCGGGCGCGGCTGCAGCTGGGGCTGCCGGAGCGGCAGGAACCGCGGCCGAGGGCGCGGAAGGCGGCGTGCTCGGTGGCCTTGGCGGTGGGATGGGCGGGATGTTGGACCAGATGAGGGAGATGGCCGACAACGTCGAGGGGACCCCCGAGTCCCGTCTTCCCGGCGGCGGCGGCGGTGGCGGCGGCCTTGGCGGTGGGATGGGCGGCATGTTCGACAAGCTCAGGGAGATGGCCGACAACGTCGAGGGCACCCCCGAGTCCCGTCTCCCCGGCGGCGGCGGTGGCGGCGGCCTTGGCGGTGGGATGGGCGGCATGTTCGACAAGCTCAGGGAGATGGCCGACAACGTCGAGGGCACCCCCGAGTCCCGTCTCCCCGGTGGTGGTGGCGGCGGCGCCGAAGGTGGCGGTGCCGGCGGCGGTATGGGTGGGATCGCGGAGATGATCCGCCAGGCTGCCGAGCAGACCCAGGGCGGCGGCGGTGGCGGCAGTGGTGGTGGCGGCGCCGAAGGTGGCGGTGCCGGCGGCGGCATGGGTGGGATCGCGGAGATGATCCGCCAGGCCGCCGAGCAGACCCAGGGCGGCGGCCCCGCCGCCTGAGCGCGTCCTGCCGGCTCTCGAGCTGGTGCGCGGCTGAGGGGGCGAACTCCGCGCCCGCCGGCCTACTCCCGAGGTGGACGCGGATCTCGACACGCTGGCGGGCGCGCTGCGCGAGCGGCTGCTGGCCGCTGCGGGGGACTGCGACGACGGGGCGGGCCCGGACCGGATCCGCGCGCTGGTCGACCGCGAGGCGGGCGTGCTCGACGCGGACGCACGCGAGGGGCTGGCGGCGCGGATCGCGGAGCGGGCGTTCGGCCTCGGGCCGCTGGAGCCGCTGCTCGCGGACCCCGAGGTCGAGGAGATCATGGTCTCGGGGACGCGGCCGGCTTGGGTGGAGCGCGGCGGGCGCCTGGAGCGCACCGAGATCGCGTTCGAGCACGAGGCGGACCTGCGCGAGGCGATCGAGCGGATACTCGCCCCGCTGGGCCGGCGCGTCGACGAGGCCGAGCCGCTGGCCGACGCGCGGCTGCCTGACGGCTCGCGCGTGAACGTCGTGATCCCGCCGCTCGCGCTCGACGGCCCTGCCCTGACGATCCGGCGCTTCCGCCGCCGCGGGTTCTCGCCGGACGACCTGGTCGCCAACGGCACCCTCACCCGCCCGCTGCTGGACTTCCTGGCGCGCGCGGTCCGCAGCCGGGCGACGATCCTCGTATGCGGCGGCACGGGCTCCGGCAAGACCACCACCCTGAACGCGCTGTCCTCGTTCATCGGCGCGGAGGAGCGCGTCGTAACGATCGAGGACGCGGCGGAGCTGTCACTGCGCCAGCCGCACGTCGTCCGCCTCGAGGCGCGCCCGCCGAACGTGGAGGGCCGCGGCGAGGTGACGATCCGCCGCCTCGTCCGCAACGCGCTGCGGATGCGCCCCGACCGGATCGTCGTCGGCGAGGTCCGCGGCGGAGAGGCCCTGGACCTCCTGACCGCGCTCTCGACCGGCCACGACGGCTCGCTCTCCACCGTCCACGCCGGCTCGCCCGCCGAGGCGCTGCGCCGGGTCGAGACCCTCGCGCTGATGGCCGGCCTCGGGCTCCCGCACGCGGCCCTGCGCGAGCAGGTCGCCGACGCCTTCGACCTCGTGGTCTGCCAGGCCCGCGCCGCCGACGGCACCCGCCGCGTCGTCGCGGTCGCCGAGGTCGTGCGCGTCGCCGGAGGAGCCGCCGCCCGCGAGCTCTACTCCTGGCGAGACGGCCGCGGCCGCTGGCGCGCCGCGCTCTCCGATCCGCTCGCCGCGCGCCTCAGGGCCGCCCGATGACCGGGGCGGTCGCGCTCGCGTTCGGCGCCGCCGTCGCCGGCACCGCCGGCGCGTGGGAGCTGCTGGCGGCCGCGGAGGGCACGCGGGCGTCCGCGGTGCTCGCGCGGGTCGTGGAGCCGCTGGCGCGGGTGGGTCGCGAGGGCCGCGAGCCGACCGCGCCGGAGCGGCGGCGGCTCGCGCTGCTGGCGGCCGGTGCGCTGCTCGTGGCGGGGTGGCTGCTCGGTGGCGCCGGGCTCGCGGTGCTCGCCGCGACGGCCGGGCCGGCGCTGGCCGTCGCGCTCGTCCGGGCTCGCTCGCGCCGCTACGCGGCCGGGCTGCGCCGCGGCGCGCCCGAGGCGGCGCGCGCGCTCGCCGACGCGCTCGCCTCCGGCCACTCCGTGCGTGGCGCGATCGCCGCCGCGGCCGGCGGCGTGCCGGGGCCCGCCGGCCATGAGCTCGGCCGCGCGGCCCGCGCGCTCGCGCTCGGCGAGCCCTCCGCCGAGGTGCTCGAGCGGCTCCGCCGGCGAGCCTCCGGCCCGGCGTGGGACACGCTCGTGGCGGCGATCCTGCTCCAGCGCGACGCCGGCGGTGACCTCGCGGCGTTGCTGCGCGGCCTCGCCGAATCTCTGGAGGCGGCCGCGCGCGTCGAGGCAGACGCGCGCGCCGCCACCGCCCAGGCGCGCTTCACCGCGCGGCTCGTGCTCGGCCTGCCGCTCGCGGCGGCCGCGTTGACCGAGCTCGCCGCGCCTGGCTTCGCCGCGTCCGTGCTCGCGCAGCCGCTCCCGGCCGCGCTCGTCGCCGCCGCCGCGGTCCTGCAGCTGCTGGCGATCGTCGCGATCCGGCGCCTCGCATGACGACCGCCCGACACGCCGAGCGGTGGAATCTTCAGCCTCAGCCTGAAGGTTCCACCGCTCGCGGCGCGCGGGGGCGTGTGTGACGCCCGTGGCGCTGCTCGCCGGTGCGGCCGCCGTGATGGCGACCTACGGCGCCGCGGAGGTGCTCGCTCTGCGGGCCGCCCGCCGGCGCGACCGCGTGCCGCGCCAGGCGAGAGCGGTCGCGCTCCTCGGCAGGCTCGGCCGCGGCGCGGGCCTGCGTGCGCCGCGCTCGCTCGCCACGCGCATCGCCGCCGCCGGCCTCGGCGCCGCGGTCGCCGACGTCATGGCGGTCAAGGCGGGAGCGGCGACGGCCGCGCTCGCGCTCGCCGCCGCGACCGCGGGCCACGCCCCCGGTCGCCTCGGCCTCGCGCTGCTGCTCGCCGCGCCGGCCGCGGCGTACCTGGCACCCGACGCCCACCTCCGCCGTCGCGCCCGCGCGCGCGGGCGGGCCATCGAGTCAGAGCTCGCCGACGTGCTCGACCTGTTGCGAGTGGCGGTCGCGGCCGGGCTCGCGCCACGGCGAGCGCTCGCGGAGGTCGGCCGCCGCCATCCCGGCCTGCTCGCGGCCGAGCTGCGCCGCGCCGCGGACCGGTCCGCCCTCGGCGTCCCCGCGGCCCGGGCGATCGAGGAGCTCGAGCAGCGCGCCCCCGCCGCCGGGATCGCACCGCTCGCCGCAGCGCTCCTGCGGGCGGAGCGCCACGGCGCCCCACTCGCTCCCACCCTCGCGGCCCAGGCCCACGAGGCACGCGCCCGAGCCGCCCAGCGACAGGCGGAGGCAGCCGCCCGCGCCGCACCGCAGATCCAGCTCGTGGTCGCGCTGCTGCTCGTCCCGGCGGTGATGCTGCTCGTCGCGGCGGCGCTGGTGCCGGCACTGAGCGGCGCCGGCTGAGGCACCGGCGAACGTCAACGGCGCTGGGTAGGGAGGATGAGGGAGCCCACCCGCGGGCCGAGCTCCTCCGCCGTCACGTGCCCGCCGTTCAGACGCCCCGCGCCCGTGTAGCGGCGCACGGCGCCAGCCGGCGAGCCGCACGGGCGGCGCGAGCGGCGGGCAGCCCGCGGCGAGGCGGAGCGCTACTTCAGCTCCGCCGCCGTCCGCGACCGCGCGGTGTCCCCGTCGCGGCTCGACCCTCCGGCCAGTACGCCGAACGCCTCGAGGTACGGCTCGGCCTTCTCGAAGTCCGCGTCGGCCTCGCCGCTCGACCGGACGAGCTCGAGGACCGCCGGCATGGACACCAGGAAGCCCGGCTCGACGTCGCCGAGGACGCGACTTCGCCGCGCCGTAGGTGTCGCTGTCGGCCAGCCGCTCGCCGCCGCCGAACGCGTCCGCGGCCGCCTCGCGGCCGAACGCGATCACGACGCGCTCGTCGGAGCGGGCGGCGACCACCGGCTTCGGCGCTCCTGGCGTGCCCGCCTCGAAGGCGGTGTCGGCGCCTTCGATCTGGACCGGCTTCGCCCGCGCGCCGCCGCGGGCCTGGGCCAGCCCGACGAGCTTGCCGAACGCCGCCTTCGCCTTGGCCGCGTCGGTGACCTCGATCACGACGCCGCCGTCGACGCTGTCCATCGTGGTCCCGCGCGCGAAGATCGCGACGTCGCCGATCCAGGAGAAGACGTCCTCCTGCAGGTCGAGCCCGAGCTCCTGTCGCAGCTGGTTCTCGATCGCCGCGCCGCCGAGCGCTCCGGCCACCTGGCCGTAGATGCCCTTCAGCGCCGGGCCGAAGTCCGGCATCCCGAACGCCACCCACGCGTCGCCGGGCAGCTCGCCCAGCAGCGGCGTCGAACCCCCGTTGACCAGGGCGCCGAGCCCGGAGGGGAAGGCGCCCTCCGGCACCTCCGCGGTCGCGTCCACGGCGAGCCGGTCGCCATCGGCCATGAACGCGCCGGCAAGGGAGCCGATCTTGTCGAAGGCGAATGATCCGCTTGGCCTGCTCGAGCTGCTGGGCGGCCTCGGGGTCCTGGCGCATCGCGGCGTCGAGGAGCGACTTGACGTCGACGTAGAAGCTGCCGAGCCGGTCGTCCTCGAGCCCGTCCATCGCCTTCTGGAAGCGCTTGTCGGACTCCAGCCCGTCGCCCTTGACCGCGTCGACGGTCTTCTTGAACTCCGGCTCCGTGCCGAACACCGCGAAGCCCTCGACCAGGCCGGCGGCGCTGTCGGACGACGCCTGGTAGTCGACGTCCTTGTAGCTCCGCTTCTGGAACGTCTTGTCGCTGGTCTCTACGGAGCGGTCGATCGCGGACTGCGCCTCGTCCTCGTCCTCGACCGTCGCGACGAGCGCGCCGCGGAAGTCCTCCTCGGCGTTGCCCGGGACGGCGCCCCAGAGCGCGACCTTCTCGCCGAGCCAGGGCGCGATGTCCTTCTTGTAGTCGACCTTCGGGTCCTCGGACTCGGCGAACGCCTTCGCCACCAGCTCGTCGATCTCGGCCTGCGGGTCCTGCGTGCGCAGCACCTTGCCGGCCGCAGCCAGCGCGTCGTCGCGCAGGTCGCCCTCCGGGCGCACGGTCGCCTCGAGGTAGAAGGCGGCGCTTGCCGGGACGGCGCTCGCCGGATCGTCACCCCCTGACGCGCTGGATCCGCCGCAGCCGGCGACGAGGAGGGCGAGGGAGATGAGAGCGAGGAGAACGGCGCGAGGCATCGCCGAAGCGTACGGCCGATGCCCGCCAGACCGCAAGAAACCCTGCAAATCGGAGCGATGCAACGGGTCCTGCGTCTCCGAGGCGCCGCCTGGGGCGGTTCCGCCCCACCACGCAACACCGCACATTTGCAGGGATTTTCGGCCTTCAAGGGACCATCACTCAAGAAAAGTGGGACGAATGCCGACAGTTGTGTTGCAAAGTGGGTTGAAGTGGGGTACGTTCAACTCGCGAAGCCGGTCCGGGGTGGCGGGGCTCCTCCCACTCCGCCACCTCGGATCGACTGACCTCTCTGGATATGAGCCTTGGCCTTTCACGGCACCTTCGATCACTCGCTCGACGCAAAGCACCGGCTCACGGTCCCGTCGAAGCTTCGCGCCTCCTTCTCGGAGGGCGCATTCCTCGTCGAGGGCGCGGACCGCTGTCTCTCGCTGTATCCGGCTACGACCTATTCGGCGCTCGTGGACGCAGCCCTCGCGGGACTGAACCCGCTGTCCGCGCAGGCGCGGGAGCTGAACCGCTTCTTCCGCTCGAACGCGCACGCGGTGGAGCTGGACTCGGCCGGGCGCGTGATGCTCGGATCGAGGCTGGCCGAGCGCGTGGGCATCGATCGGGACGTCGCCGTCATCGGCGCCGGCGACTGCTTGGAGCTCTGGGACCCCTCCACCTGGGAGGCCTACCACCGGGACCTCTCGGCGCGTGGAGCTGACCTCACCGCATCTCTTGGCCATCCTGCTTGACATGCCCCGCACGCACGTCCCCGTCCTCGCCGGGGAGCTCATCGAGGCGCTGGACCCCCAGCCGGGCCAGATCGCCGTCGACTGCACCCTCGGCGCGGCCGGCCACGCCCGCCTGGTCGCGGACCGGATCGGCCCGACCGGCACGCTGATCGCGATCGACCGCGACCCGCTCGCCGAGGAGGCGTTCGCCGAGCTGGCCGCCGAGGTGTCGTGCGCGACCCGCTTCATCCGCGCCGACTTCGAGCACGGCCTGCGGCAGCTCGCCGAGGAGGGCGTCGTCGCCGACCTCGTCTACCTCGACCTCGGGATGTCCTCGATGCAGGTCGACACGCTCGAGCGCGGCTTCTCCTACGCCTACGACGCCCCGCTGGACATGCGGATGGATCCGAGCCAGGAGCTGACCGCGCGCGAGATCGTCAACACGTGGGACCGCCGCCGGCTCGCGCGCGCCCTGCGCGAGTACGGCGAGGAGCGCTACGCGGACCGGATCGCCGGCGCAGATCGAGCGCTCACGTCCGCTCGAGACGACCTTCGAGCTCGTCGACGCGATCACGAACGCGATCCCGACGCCCGCGCGCTTCGCCGGCGGCCACCCCGCCAAGCGCACCTTCCAGGCGATCCGGATCGCCGTCAACGAGGAGCTCGCCCAGCTCGACGCGGCCCTGCCGCTCGCCTGGCAGATCCTGCGCGCGGACGGCCGCCTCGCCGGCATCTCCTTCCACTCGCTCGAGGACCGGCGCGTCAAGCGCTTCCTCGCCGACCGCACCCGGGGCTGCATCTGCCCGCCCGACCTGCCCGTGTGCGGCTGCGGCCGCACCCCGGAGGCCGAGCTCGTGTTCCGCCGCTCGATCGCCCCCAGCGCGGGGGAGGTCGCCGCGAACCCGCGCGCCCGGTCCGCGCGCCTGCGCGCCGCCCGCAAGCTCAAGGAGGAGCACTAAATGGCCACCCACACCGCCACCCGGCGGTCCCACGCCCGCGCGAGCGCGCGACCGCTCCGCGCCACCCGCGGCGCATGTCGGGCCCCGATCGCCCGGCCCGTCGCCAGCGTTGCGCTCCCGCAGCCGGCGCGCCGCGGCTCCACCGGCACCTTCGAGCGCCTGCGCGCGCTCCCCGACCACCGGCTCGTCGACCGCCTGCTGCGCGGCCGCGCGTGGATCTGGCTGATCGGGATCATGCTCGGCGGCATCGTCGCGATGCAGGTGTCGCTGCTGAAGCTCAACTCCGGCATCTCGCGCGCCGTCACCACGGCCGGCACGCTCGAGCGCGTCAACGCCGACCTCGAGACCGAGGTCGCGCGCCTGTCCTCGGGCGAGCGGATCCAGACCACGGCCGCCGACGAGGGCATGGTCGCCCCGCCGGCCGGCGACGTCCGCTACCTCACCGCGCGCCCCGGCACCGATCCGGGCCTGGCCGTCGAGCGCATGCAGTCGCCCAGCGACGACGCCAAGCAGGTCATGGCCAACGGCGGCAAGGCGCCCGCCCACACTCGCCCCGGGCACCGTGACCCCGGTCGTCCCCGAGGCCGCCGTGACCCCGGCGCCCGCCACCACGCCGGCCCCGGTCGCCACGGTCGCGCCCGCGCCGACGGCCACCCCGGTCCCGACCGCCACGCCCGAGCCGCTCCCGCCCGCCGCGACGGGCACGGACACCGGCGCCACAACCGCGCCCACGGGCTGAGATGAAGCTGGTCGAGCGCCGGATCGGACTGCTCTTCGCGGTCTTCCTGGGCCTGCTCGTCATCGGGGCGGCCCGCTCCGCCTGGCTCGGCGTCGTCAAGGCGGGCACGCTCAAGCAGGCCGCGGCCACCCAGCAGGAGGCCGACGTGCTCGTGCCCGCGCGGCGCGGCGCCATCACCGATCGCACCGGCACCGAGCTCGCCGTCTCGCAGCCGGCGATGACGATCGCCGCCACGCCCTACCTGATCAAGGACCCGACGAAGGTCGCCGCGCGCCTGGCCGGGCTGCTCGACAAGCCCGAGGACGAGATCCTGCGCCAGCTCGCCCGGCGCGACACCGGCTTCGTCTACATCGCCCGCCACGTCCCCGCCGCGCGCGCCCGCAAGGTCCAGAAGCTCGGGCTGGAGGGGCTGGAGTTCATCCCCGAGTTCACGCGCGTGTACCCGCGCGAGTGGATGGCCTCGCAGCTGCTGGGCCACGTCGGCACCGACAATCACGGCCTGTCCGGGCTCGAGTACTCCCAGGACAAGATCCTCAAGGGCGCCGACGGCGAGCGCCGGCTCAAGAAGGACGCGCTCGGCGAGGCGATCAAGCTCACCGAGGTCAAGCCGACCGAGCCCGGCCAGGACCTGCGCCTGACCCTCGACGCCAACATCCAGGACAAGGCCGAGGAGGTGCTCGAGAAGGTCGGCGAGGAGTGGAAGCCCAAGGGCGCCACGGCGATCGTCATGGACCCGCGCGACGGCGGCATCCTCGCGCTCGCCAACTGGCCGCGCGTGAACGCCAACGAGCCCGGCGACGCCCCCGACTACGCGCGCCAGAACCGGGCGATCGGCATCACCTACGAGCCCGGCTCGACCTTCAAGGCGTTCACCGTCGCCGGCGCGCTCGAGCAGAAGGAGGTCACGCCCGAGACGGAGTTCAGCCTCGCGCCGACGATCATGGTCGCCGACCGCGAGATCGGCGAGTCGCACCCGCGCGGCTACGTCACGCTCAACACGCGCCAGATCCTCGAGCAGTCCTCCAACGTGGGCGCGATCACGATCGGCCAGCGGCTCGGGGCGAAGGACTTCGACAAGTGGGTGCGCCGCTTCGGCTTCGGCCAGCAGACCGGCATCGACCTGCCCGGCGAGGAGCAGGGCATCGTGCTCCCGCTCGAGCGCTACTCGGGCTCCTCGATGGGCAACCTGCCGATCGGCCAGGGCATCGCGGTCACGCCGATGCAGATGGCGACCGCCTACGCGTCGATCGCCAACGGCGGGATCCTGCGGCCGGCGCACATGATCGAGTCCGTCGGCGGCCGCGCGGCGAGCAAGCCGAAGGGCCACCGCGTGATCTCCGAGTCGACCGCCTCCTCGCTGCGGCGGATGCTCGAGGGCGTCCTCGGCCCGGGCGGCACCGCCTCGGGCGCCGCGATCCCCGGCTACCTGCTGGCAGGCAAGACGGGCACGGCGGAGAAGCCCGACCCGATCACGGGCGGCTACTCCGAGAGCAAGTACGTGTCCTCGTTCGTCGGCTTCGCGCCGGCCAAGCAGCCGAAGCTGCTGGTCGCGGTGATGGTCGACGAGCCGCAGGGCGAGATCTACGGCGGCCTCGTCGCCGGCCCGGCGTTCCGGGACATCACGAGCTTCGCGCTGAACTACCTCAAGATCCCGCCCGATCCCGAGTGATCAGGTGAACTGCAGCACGCCGTCGTCGACCCGCCCGTGGCGGATCTTGGCGATGTCGATGATGTAGCTCATGCTCAGCCGCCACGGCGCCTCGGACCCCTGCCGGGGCAGCTCGTCGATCGAGCGCAGGACGTAGCCGGGCGAGAAGTCCATGAACGGCCGCTCTTCGATCGACGGGTCGCGCACGGGCACCGCCCGGCGGTGGCCGTTGGCGTCCATGTGGTTGATCAGCCGGCAGGCGTACTCCGCCACGAGGTCGGCCTTCAGCGTCCACGACGCGTTCGTGTAGCCGACCGTGTAGACGAAGTTGGGCAGGCCGCTGAGCATCATCGACTTGTAGGCCATCGTGCGCGGGAGGTCGACCGCCTCGCCGTCGAGCGCGAGCTCCATGCCGCCGAACATGAGCAGGTTCAGGCCGGTCGCGGTGACGATCACGTCGGCCTCGAGCTCGGAGCCGTCGCGCAGGCGGATGCCGCGCTCGGTGAAGCGCTCGATCTCGGCGGTCACGATCTCCGCGCTGCCGTCGGAGATCGTCTCGAAGAGGTCGCCGTTGGGGACGAGGCACAGCCGCTGGTCCCATGGCTTGTAGCGCGGGTTGAGGTGGGTGTCGATCGCGAAGCCGGCGGGCAGCTGGCGCAGGGCGCCCGCGCGGTAGAGCTTGCGCATGGGGTGCGGGAAGCGCTGGCTGAGCTGGAAGAGCAGGGTCTGGAGGACGACGTTCTTCCAGCGCACGACCGCGTACGCCCGGCGCTCTCCGATCCGCTTTCGCAGCACGTTCGCGATCGCGTCCTCGTCCGGCATCGCGAGGATGTAGGAGGGCGAGCGCTGGAGCATCGTCACGTGCCGGGCGCCGGAGCGCGCGAGCGCCGGGACGAGGGTGACCGCCGTGGCGCCGCTGCCGATCACCACGACGCGCTTGCCCGTGGCGTCGAGGTCCTCCGGCCAGAACTGCGGGTGCACGATCTCGCCGGCGAAGTCCTCGCGGCCCTCGAACGGCGGCGTGAAGCCCTTGTCGTAGCGGTAGTAGCCGCTGCAGTTGAGCAGGAAGCGGCTCCTCAGCGGCTCGCGGCCCTCGGCGTGGACCGTCCAGAGCGAGTCCTGCGTGGACCACTCCGCGCGGACCACCTTGTGGCCGTAGCGGATGTGCTCGCTCGATCCCGGCCTCGACGGCGGTCTCGCGCACGTAGGTGAGGATCGACGGGCCGTCGGCCAGCGCCTTGGAGCCGGTCCACGGCTTGAAGCGGTAGCCGAGCGTCTGCATGTCGGAGTCCGAGCGCACGCCGGGGTAGCGGAACAGGTCCCAGGTGCCGCCGCTGGTCCTCGCGCGCCTCGAGGATCGCGTAGCTCTTCGTGGGGCAGCGGTCCTGCAGGTGCCAGGCCATCCCGATGCCCGACAGGCCGGCGCCCACGATCACGACATCCAGTTGCTCCACGGACGTGATCCTACTGAACTGTGATTCACTTCTTGTGAGATGGCCTACAGACCGACCGACCGGACCCGCGCGCGGGCGGCGGCCGCCAAGGAGCGGATCGTCGCCGCGGCGCTCGAGCAGCTCGCCGACGGCGGCTACGCCTCGGCCTCGATGGCCGCGGTCGCGCGCCGCGCCGGCGTCGCCACCGGCAGCGTCTACCGCCACTTCCCGTCCAAGGGCGACCTGTTCGCCGAGGCGTTCCGGCGCGCCTCCCAGCGCGAGGTCGACGTGCTCGTGGCGCTCGGGCACCGCACGATGCCGGTGGAGGAGCGGCTCGCCGCGTGGGTGGGAGCGTTCGTGCACCGCGCGCTGGCCGAGCCGGTGCGCGCCTACGCGCTGATCGCCGAGCCGGTCGACCCCGCCGTCGAGGCCGAGCGCCTGACCTTCCGGCGCGCCTACGCGGACCTGTTCGCCCGGGCGCTGGCCGACCTGCCGCACCCGCACCCCGACATCGCCGCGGCGGCGATCGTCGGCGGGCTCGCCGAGGCCCTGGTCGGCCCGCTGGCCCGCCGCGACGCCGACGCGGACGAGCTCACCGCCGCCCTGACCGCCTTCGTCCTCTCTGCCGTTGGAGCCGCCCGTGTTGCTGAACCTCGTCTGACGTCCTCAACCAGTCCGTCCCGTTCGAGGACGTCGACCTGCTGGCGGCCGACGTGCCGCTGCAGGAGGCGCTGGAGCGCGAGGGCGCCGGCTGGGCGGTCGACCGGGTGCGCGACTGCGGCGTGGTGGCGGGCTCCGCCGAGGCGCAGGAGCACGGCCGCCGCGCCGAGCGCAACGAGCCGCGGCTGCTCACCCACGACCGCTACGGGCACCGGATCGACCAGGTCGAGCTGGACCCGAGCTGGCACTGGCTGCTGCGCGGCGCGGTCGAGCGCGAGATCCACGCGCTCCCGTGGCGCGACCCGCAGCCCGGCGCGCACGTCGCCCGCGCGGCGCTCGAGCTGCTGTGGACGCAGGCCAACGCCGGCGTGATCTGCCCGGTGTCGATGACCTACAGCGCGGTTCCGGCGCTGCGTGTGGACCCGGCGCTGGCGGCCGAGTGGGAGCCGCGGCTGACGCTGCCCGACTACGAGAACGGCGCGCTGTGCGGGATGGCGATGACCGAGAAGCAGGGCGGCTCGGACGTGCGCGCGAACATCACCCGCGCGGAGTCGGCCGGCGACGGCTGGTGGGAGCTGCACGGCCACAAGTGGTTCTGCTCCTATCCGCCGTGCGACGTCTTCCTGGTGCTCGCGCAGACTGGATCCCCGCCCGCCCTCTCCTGCTTCCTGCTCGAGCGCGGGCCGGGTATGGAGTTCCAGCGTCTCAAGGACAAGCTCGGCACCCGCTCGCTGCCGTCCTCCGAAGTCGAGTTCAAGGGCGCCGCCGCGCGCATGCTCGGGGCGGAGGGCCGCGGCGTGGCGACGATCATCGAGATGGTCACGCACACCCGCCTGGACTGCGTGATCGGCTCCGCGGCCGGCATCCGCCGCGGGGTCGCCGAGGCGGTCTGGCACGCGCGCCACCGCAGCGCCTTCGGCGCGCGCCTGTACGAGCAGCCGCTGATGCGCAACGTGCTCGCCGACCTCGCGCTCGAGTCCGAGGCGGCGACCGCGACCGCGCTGCGGCTCGCCCGCTCCTACGACGAGGGCGACGGGACCTTCCGGCGCTTCGCCACGGCGGTCCTGAAGTACTGGGTCTGCAAGCGCGCCACCGCGCACGCGGCCGAGTCGCTCGAGTGCCTCGGCGGCAACGGCTACGTCGAGGAGTCGCCGATGCCGCGGCTGCTGCGCGACTCGCCGCTGAACGGCATCTGGGAGGGCTCGGGCAACGTGATGAGCCTCGACGTGCTGCGCGCGATGTCGCGCGAGCCCGACGGGCTGCCCGCGTTCCTGGCCGAGTGCGAGCTGGCCCGCGGCGCCGACGCGCGGCTCGACGCGCACCTCGACTCGCTGCCCGCGACGCTGCAGGCGCTCGCCGGCGAGGACGCCCAGTGGCTCGCGCGGCGCGCCGTCGAGGACCTCGCGCTCGCCTTCCAGGCGTCGCTGCTCGTGCGCACGGCGCCGGCCGCGGTGGCCGACGCCTTCTGCGCGGGGCGCCTCGGCGACGCCCGCGGCCGCGTCTACGGCACGCTGCCGGCGGGCGTCGACGCCGACGCCGTGCTCGCGCGGGCGCTCGCGTTGTAACGCGAAACCGTCATCCCTCGTCCATAGACTGCTCCCGATGACCCTGCGCGACCTGCTCGGCGAGGTCCCGGCCGACGTGCAGATCACCGGTCTGGCCTACGACAACCGCGCGGTGGAGCCCGGCTTCCTGTTCTTCTGCGTGCCCGGCTTCACGCGCGACGGCCATGACTTCGCCCCCGACGCCGTGGAGCGCGGCGCCGCCGCGCTCGTCGTCGCGCGGCCGCTCGGGCTCGGGGTGCCCGAGGTCTGCGTCGACGATGTCCGCTCGGCGATGGCCGTCGCGGCGGCGCGCTTCCACGGCGACCCCACCGCGCGGCTGCCCGTCGTCGGGATCACCGGCACCAACGGCAAGACGACGACCGCCTTCCTCGTGCGCTCGCTCCTGGAGGCCGGCGACCGTCAGTGCGGCCTGCTCGGGACGGTCAAGTCCGTGATCGGCGGCGAGGAGCACGCGGTCGTGCGCACCACGCCGGAGGCGATCGACCTCCAGCGCACGTTCGCGGCGATGGAGGCGGCCGGCGACCGCGGCGTGCGCGATGGAGATCTCCTCGCACGCGCTCGAGCTGCGGCGCGCCGACGGGATCCACGTCGCCGCCGCCGTGTTCACCAACCTCACGCAGGACCACCTCGACTTCCACCCCGACATGGAGGCCTACTTCCAGGCCAAGCGGCTGCTGTTCGCCTCGCCGCTGACCCGGGCGCGGATCGCCAACGCCGACGACGAGTACGGCCGCCGGCTGGCGGAGGAGTTCGCCGGCACGATCACGTTCGGGCTCGACGACGAAGGCGCGGACTACCGCGCCGTCGACGTCCGGCAGAGCTTCACGGGCTCGCGCTTCACCGCGCTCACGCCCGACGGCGAGTTCGCCGTGCGGATCGGCCTCCCGGGCCGCTTCAACGTGCTCAACGCGCTCGGCGCGTGGGCCGCGGCGCGGGTGATCGGCGTGCCCGCGGAGACGGTCGCGGGCGCGCTCGCCGGCGCCGGCCGCGTCCCCGGGCGCTTCGAGCCCGTCGACGAGGGGCAGCCCTACGCCGTGCTCGTGGACTACTCGCACACCCCGGACTCGCTCGAGAACGCGCTCCGCGCCGCGCGCGAGCTGGCCGAGCACCGCGTGATCGCGGTCTTCGGCGCCGGCGGGGACCGCGACCGCGGCAAGCGGCCGCTGATGGGCGCGATCGCCGCCCGCGAGGCCGACGTGGCGATCGTGACCTCCGACAACCCGCGCTCGGAGGACCCGGACGCGATCATCGGCGAGATCCTCGCGGGGATCGACGATCGGACCGGGGTGGAGGTGGAAGCCGACCGCCGCGGCGCGATCCGCCGCGCGGTCGAGCTCGCGGAGCCCGGCGACGTGCTCGTGATCGCCGGCAAGGGCCACGAGCAGGGGCAGGAGTTCGCCGGCGGGCGCAAGGAGCCCTTCGACGACGTGGCCGTCGCGCGCGAGGCGCTCCGCGCGGTCAGGGCCGGCGCGTGAGGCACTGGAGCGACAGCCGGATCGCCGGCGCCGCGGGTGCCCAGCTGCTGCGCCCGCATCCCGACGGGCGCGCGGCCGACGGCCCGTCGCGGGTCACGATCGACTCCCGCGAGATCACCTCCGGCGATCTGTTCGTCGGGATCCCGGGCGAGAACGTCGACGGCGGCTCGTACGCCGCGATGGCGCTCGCCGCCGGGGCCTGGGGCGTGATGGTGACGGGGGACTGGGCGGCCGAGGCCGTCGAGGTCGAGCGCGGGGCGGTGCTGCTCAGCCAGACGCCGACCGCGTCCCTCGGGGCGCTCGCGCGCGCCTGGCGGCGCGACCTGGCCGCGCACGTGATCGCGGTCACGGGCTCGGTCGGCAAGACCTCGACCAAGGACCTGATCACCGCGCTGATCACACCGCACCGCACCGTGGCGGCGAACCCGCGCAACTACAACACGGAGATCGGCCTGCCGCTGGCGATCCTCGGCGCGCCGCTCGGCACCCAGGTGATGGTGCTCGAGATGGGCATGCGCGGGTTCGGGCAGATCGCCGAGCTGGCCGCGATCGCCGAGCCCGACGTCGGCGTGATCACCAACATCGGGCCCGTGCACCTGGAGCAGATGGGCTCGCTCGAGGGGGTCGCGCGGGCCAAGGCGGAGCTGCTGGAGGGCCTCTACGACGGCGCGACGGCGATCGTGCCGAGCGACGAGCCGCTGCTGGAGCCGTGGCTGCGCGAGTCGCTGAAGGTCGTCACGTTCGGGCCGGGCGGCGACGTCACCTTCGAGGGCAGCTCGCTGCGGGGCGGCGCCGTGCCCGACGCTCCGCCGTCCAGCCACGTGGTGATGGCCGGGGGCGAGCGGATCGAGCTCGAGCTGCCCTTCGACCAGGCGCACAACCTGATGAACACGCTCGCCGCGGTGGCGGCCGCGCGGGCCATCGGCGTGACGCCCGGCGGGCGCGTGGACGTGCGCTTCTCGGGCCTGCGCGGCGAGCGCGTCCTGCTCGGCACGGGCGCGACGATCATCAACGACTGCTACAACGCCAACCCGCTGTCCATGCGCGCCGCCCTCGACGACCTCGCGACACACGAGACCGCAGGCCGTCGCCTCGCGGTGCTCGGCGACATGCTCGAGCTCGGCCCGGCCGAGGACGACCATCACCGCGACGTCGGCGCCTACGCCGCAACCGCCGGGGTGGACGTGCTGGTGACCGTCGGGGAGCGCGCGGCGAAGATGCTGGACACCTTCGACGGCGAGAGCTACGCCGTCGGCACCGCGCAGGAGGCCGCCGCGCTGGCGGGGGACCTGCTCGCGCCCGGCGACGTGCTGCTGGTCAAGGGCTCGCGCGGGGTCGGCCTCGAGGTCGTCGCCGAGACGCTGGCCGAGGAAGAAGGCTAGTGCTCCGCTCCGCAAGCCATGACGTCCGCGACCGCCCAGGAACGCCATGACTCACGGGGCGAACCACTAATGGGCGAGGTCCTCATCGCCGGCACGGCCTCGCTGCTGATCTGCATCTTCCTCTCGCCCAAGTTCATCTCGTTCCTGCGGCGGCGCGAGTTCGGCCAGCAGATCCGCGAGGAGGGCCCGCAGGAGCACCACGCGAAGGCCGGCACGCCCACGATGGGCGGGATCATCATCTTCACGGCGATCGCGGTGCCGTTCCTGCTGCTGACGGACTTCGACCCGCGCGCCGTCGGCGTGTTCGGCGTCGCGACGGCGTGCGCCTTGCTCGGCTTCGCCGACGACTACGTGAAGGTCGCGCAGCGGCGCTCGCTCGGGCTGCGGGGGCGCACCAAGCTCGTGGTGACGATCGCGATCGCGGTCGGGCTGTGGCTCGTCGCCACCGAGTGGGCGAACCTGCCGGACACGATCAACCTGCGGATCATCGACGCGCAGGTCGACGTCGGGATCCTCTACCCGGTCTTCATCTACTTCGTGCTGGCGGGCACCACGTCGGCCGTGAACCTGACCGACGGGCTCGACGGTCTGGCCGCGGGCTGCGCGGCGATCGTGCTGCTCTCCTACATCGCGATCACGTTCACGACGCGCCAGACCGACCTCGCGCTGGTGGCGGGCTGCCTCGTCGGCGCCTGCGTGGGCTTCCTCTGGTTCAACTCGTTCCCGGCCTCGATCTTCATGGGCGATACGGGCTCGCTCGGCCTGGGCGGCGGGATCGCGGCGATGGCGGTGATGACCAGGACCGAGGTGCTGCTGATCATCCTCGGCGGCATCTTCGTGATCGAGGCGCTGTCCGTGCTGATCCAGGTCTTCTCCTTCCAGGCGTTCCGCAAGCGGGTCTTCCTGATGGCGCCGATCCACCACCACTTCGAGCTGCAGGCCTGGTCGGAGACGAAGATCATCCTGCGCTTCTGGATCGTCGCCGCGGTCTGCAGCGCGATCGGCTTCACGCTCTACCAGCAGTCGCTCTAGCGCGCGGCGAGCGCCGCGCGGAGTGCGCCCGCTTCGCGCCGACTTCGTGCCGGTTCGCCGCGGAGGGGGCGAGCTCGCGTGGCGGCGGCCTCTCGGTGGTCCGACACCACCACGAGAGGAGTTCCTCATGGATGCCGACCTGCTGCCGGGGATCGTCGGCTCGATCCCGCCCGGCGCCTGGATGAGCTACGGCGACGTCGCCCGCGCGGCCGGCGGCGGCGACACCCACGCCCGCTCACTGAACGGGCGCTTCACCCGCGCGGGCACCCCGGGCGCCCACCGCGTCCTCAAGGCCGACGGCACCGTCGGCGGCACCGCGCTCGGTGACCCCGCCGCCGTCCGGCGCATGCTCGAGTCCGAGGGCCTCGAGTTCGAGAACGGCAGGGCGTCCCAGGCCGCCCGGGTCCGGCCCGAGGCCCCGGCATGAGGCGGCGCCGGCCCGCGCGGCGGCTCCGCCGCCGGCCCGGTCCTCGGACGGGGCGGCTCGCAAGGTCCGCCCTGCTCGCCGCGGCGGTGGTGGTGACCGCCGCGGCGCCGGCGCAGGCGGGCACGTTCCGGTTCTCGCAGTGCAACGCGGTCGCCGGCGGCGGGCTGTCGCCGCGGACGTTCCAGGCCGGGCTGTGGCGGGTGGAAAACGGCTGGCCCACGGCGGAATGCGGCGTGGGCGGCGGCGCCGTGCGGATCGGCACCGGCCACTGGCGCCTGCCGGAGAGCGGCACGACGGAGGCGAGCCTGAGCCTGCCCGCGGCGCTGCCGCGGACGACGGCCCGTGCGGCGTGGCTGGACTGGCGCTTCAACCCGCAGGCACCGAGCACGAACCCCGCGTTCCTCATCGCCTCCGCGAGCGGCGCGCGGCTCTTCGAGGCGCGGGCGGGGGAGGGCACCGCGCCCGGCGGCGCGACGCTCCACCACCTCCCAATGGGTTCGCGCGGGCTCGCGCTCACGGTCTACTGCTCGACCGCCAACGGGCCCGGCTGGTGCAACTGGGGGCACTTCCTCGTCGACATCCGCGGGGTCACGCTGGAGCTCGACGAGGACGGCGAGCCCTCGGCCACCGCGGACGGCCCGCTCGTGGCAGGCGGCGAGAACTCCGGCGTGATGCCGCTCGAGGTGCTCGCGACCGACGGCGACTCGGGCGTCCGGCGGGTGTCCGTCAGCCTCGGCGGCGTCCCGGTCGGGACGATCGAGCCGGCCGAGGGCTGCAAGGACGACCGCCTGCCGCCGTGCCCGCAGACGCTGCGGGGCACGCTCGACGTCGACACCCGGCTCGTGCCCGACGGCGCCCGCCGGCTGCGGCTCGTCGTGGCCGACGCGGCGGGCAACAGCCGCACGATCGACGCGGCGACCGTCGTCGTCGCTAACCGGCCCGTGGTGGACACCCCGCAGGGTCCTGGCCCTATGCCGGGGTCGGGGGCAGGCAGCGGGCCCAGCGCGGGCTCCGGCCCCGGCTCCGCTCCGGCCGCGGATCAGGGTCGGTTCCCGCCGAATCCGCTGGCAGGCCGGGGCCACGTGCCCAACGGCCGCCGCGCGAGCGAGCGGGCCCGGCTGGCCGCGTGGCTCGAGCCCGCCGGGCGCGCGCGCCGGCGCAGCGTGACCGTCCCGTACGGCGTGCGGGTCCGGATCCGCGGCCGGCTGACCGACGAGCGAGGCCGCGGGATCGGCCGCGCGACGCTCGCCGCGATCCGCCGCGAGCCCGGCCGCCCGTGGCGGGTGGTCACCGGCGTCCGGACCCGTCCGGACGGGCGCTTCACCGCGTTCAGCCGGATCGGGCCGTCGCAGGAGCTCCGGTACGTCTACTACGCGTACGGCGACTCGGTCCGTGCGCGGCGCAGTCGGTCGCTGCGGGTGTGGGTGGCGCGGTGAGGCGGCCCGCGCCCGCCGCGCCGCCCGCCGTGGCGGCTCGCCGGCTGGCGCCGTGCGCCGCTCGGCAGTGCGCCGCGCTTGAACGGCGGCACTAAGGGGGAGGGGGTGAGCACGCCCCGGGATGCTCGAGTCGCGAGTTGTTCAGCCTGAGGCCGAGTAACTCCGGGTTCGACGCCGCGGGTGGCACCCTCACCCTCCCTACCCAGCCGCAGTTGACGTTCGCCGGCGCCGCCGATGCGGCGGCGCACCGGCGGCGCCCGCTTGAATGGTCGCCGTGATCCCTCGCCCGCCGCTCCCGCCCGGCCCGTATGTCGTCGTCGGCCTTGCCCGCTCCGGCGTCGCGGCCGCGCTGGCGCTGCGCGAGCTCGGGGCGGAGGTGGCGGGGGTGGACTCCGGGCAGGTGCCGGCCGAGGCCGTCGCGCTGCTGCGAGCGGCCGGGGTGGAGGTACACGCCGGGGCGGACGGCGTCGACCTGCTGGACCGCGCGGGCAGCCTGATCAAGAGCCCGGGCGTGCCGAAGGAGGCGCCCGTCGTGGCGGCGGCTCGCGAGCGCGGGCTGGCGGTTCTGGGGGAGTACGAGACCGGGTGGCGGCTGCTGCCCGAGTACGAGTTCGTCGCGGTCACCGGCTCGAACGGCAAGACGACGACCGTCGAGCTGATCGGCCACCTGCACCGCGAGGCCGGGCTGCCGGTGAAGGTCGCCGGCAACGTCGGCACGGCGCTGACCAGCCTGCCGGGCACGCTCGCCCCCGGGACGATCGTGGTCGCGGAGGCGTCGTCGTTCCAGCTCGAGGACACGGAGGCGTTCGCTCCCGAGGCGGCGGTCCTGCTCAACCTCGCCGAGGACCACCTGGACCGGCACGGCACCTTCGAGGCCTACCGCGCCGCCAAGCTCGAGGTCTTCGCCCGCCAGCCGAACGAGGCCGTGGCCGTCGCGCCGCTCGGGCTCGGGATCGAGGACCTCGGCGGCTGCGCGCGGCGCGTGTGCTTCGGCGCCGGCCCGGGGGCGGAGCTGGCCGACCGCGCCGGGCAGCTGTGGTGGGACGAGCAGCCGCTGCTGGCCGTCTCGGAGCTCGGGCTGCGCGGCGCGCACAACGTCCAGAACGCGATGGCGGCCGCCGCGGTCTGCCTGGCGCGCGGGGTCGATCCCGATGCGGTTGCGGCCGGCCTGCGGTCGTTCGCCGGGCTCGCGCACCGGCTCGAGGAGGTCGCGACCGTCGACGGCGTCCTCTACGTCAACGACTCCAAGGCGACCAACGTCGCCTCGGCGCTCGTCGGCATCGACTCGTTCCCCGGCGGCGTGCACGTGATCCTCGGCGGTCGCAGCAAGGGCGGCGCCTTCACGGAGCTCGTGCCCAAGGTCGCCGAGCGTTGCCGCGCCGCGTACCTGATCGGCGAGACTGCACCCGAGTTGCGCGAGGCGCTCGCGCCCGCCGGCGTCCCGCTGCACGAGTGCGGCGACCTGGAGCGCGCCGTGAGCGCCGCGAGCGCCGCCGCAGAGCCGGGCGATGTCGTGCTGCTCTCGCCCGCCTGCCCGTCGTATGACCAGTACACGAGCTACGAGCAGCGGGGCGATCACTTCCGGGCGCTCGCCCGCGCCCTGATGAGCTCGACATAAATCCGGTCTCGGGCCGGGAGGCGTGCAGGGGCGCGCGTCGAAGTCAGCCCTGATGTCACGCCGGAGAGAGCAGCCGCTCGAACACCGACTGCTGCTCACCGCCACCTTCTGCCTGCTGGCGGGCGGCGCGGTCATGGTCTACTCGGCCTCCTCGGCGCGCACGCTGCTCGAAGGCCAGGGCGACGGGACGCTGTACCTCGTCAAGTACCTCGCCTACGGGTCGGTCGGCCTCGTGCTCATGCACCTGCTCTCGCGCCACGGGCTCGAGAGCGTCCGCCGCTACACGCCGCTGTTCGTGCTGGCGGCGTTCGTGCTGCTGCTGCTCGTGCTGATCCCCGGCTTCGGGGTGAAGATCAACGGGGCCCGGCGCTGGCTGGGGGTGGGACCGTTGCAGTTCCAGCCCTCGGAGCTGATGAAGATCGCGCTCGTGCTGCACGCGGCCGCGGTGCTCTCCGCGCGGCCGAAGATCTCGCGCAACCTGCGCCTGCTCGCCGGCCCGGTGATCGGCGTCGGCGGCGCCGCCGTGCTGCTGATCATGGCCCAGCCGGACCTCGGCACCAGCCTCGTGATCTGCTTCACGATGGCCGCGATGCTGGTCGCGGCCGGGGTGCCGATGCGCCAGCTCGGGCTCGTGGCGGCCGCCGGCGCGTTCCTCGTGCTGCTGTTCGCGCTGTTCGAGCCCTACCGGCGCGCGCGGCTGACCAGCTTCATGAACCCGTGGGACCACGCGGGCACGATTGGCTTCCAGTCCGTCCAGGGCCAGATCGCGATCGGCTCGGGCGGCTTCTTCGGCCTCGGCCCGGGCCAGTCGGTGCAGAAGATCTTCTACCTGCCCGAGGCCCACACGGACTTCATCCTCGCCGTGATCGGGGAGGAGCTCGGCGTCGCGGGGGTCTGCGGCCTGTTGTTCCTCTACGGCATGATCGGGTACGCCGGGCTGCGGACCGCGAAGAACGCCAAGGGCATCTACGCCAAGCTGCTCGCCGGCGGACTGACCTCACTGATCCTGTGCCAAGCCCTGCTCAACGTCTACGCCGTGCTCGGCCTCGCCCCGCTGACCGGGGTGCCGCTGCCGTTCGTCTCCTCGGGCTCGACCTCGCTCATCGTGCTGCTGTGCTCGATGGGCCTGCTGCTCAACATCGCCGGCGGCGGCTCCGCGCACCTGCGCGCGCTCCCCGCGCGGCCGGATCGTGAAGACGGCCAGCGGCGCAAGGCCGCCGAGGATCGTGATCGCCGCCGGCGGAACGGCGGGCCACGTCGTACCGGCGATCGCGGTCGCGGACGCGCTGCGGGCTGAGGGCGCCGAGGTCACCTTCGTCGGCGGCGAGCGCGCCGAGGCGGAGCTCGTGCCGGCCGCGGGCTACCCGCTGGACCGCATCGCGGTCGAGGGCATCAGCCGCTCCAACCCGCTGAAGGCCGCCCGCGCGCTCGTCAAGGCCGCGGGCGCGCTCGGCAGCGCTCGAAGGATCCTGCGCATCAGGAAGCCCGACGCCGTCCTGGGCGGCGGCGGCTACGTGGCCGGCCCCGTCGGGCTCGCCGCGAGCCTGAAGCGGATCCCGCTCGTGCTCGCCGAGGCCGACTCGCACCTCGGCCTCACCAACCGCGCGCTGGCCTCGCGCGCCCGCCGGGTCTGCCTGGCGTTCCCGCTGGAGGGCCGCGAGGGCGAGCGCTACCGCGTGACCGGCCGCCCCGTGCCGCCCACCGTCACCGACCGCCCGAAGCGCGCGCGCCGAGCTCGGCATCGGCCCCGAGGAGACCGTCGTGCTGGTCTTCGGCGGCTCGCTCGGCGCCCGCTCGATCAACCTCGCGGCCGTCGAGGGCCTGGCCGGCACGCCCTACCGGGTCCTGCACATCGCGGGCCGGCGCGACTTCGCCGAGCTGGCGGCGCCCGACGAGCGCTACCTGCTGCGCGACTACATCACGCCGTTCGGCACGGCGCTCGCGGCCGCCGACCTCGCCGTGGCCCGCTCCGGCGGCTCGGTGTTCGAGCTCGCCCAGTACGCCCTGCCCGCGGTGCTGATCCCGTACCCGCACGCCTCCGCCGACCACCAGACGACCAACGCGCGCTGGATGACCGACGCGGGCGCCGCCGTCGTCGTCACCGACGCCGAGCTCACCCCGGAGCGCCTGCGCCGCGAGGTCGACGCGATCGCGCTCGATCCCGAGCGCCTGCGCGCGATGAGCGCCGCCTCGGCGCGGCTGGCGCGCCCGGACGCCGCCCGCGACATCGCCGCCGAGGTGCTCGCCGCGGCGAGAAGCTAGGGCGGGACGCGGCGCTCGCGCGCCGCGCCCCTAGACCTGGTCAGGGGGTCAACCGATCATGGCCAGGCCTGCACCTAGTGTGACGCCCGTCGGGCGCCCGGCGGCAAGTAAGCGCACGAACCCCTTGACGCGCTCCGCCGGGAGGAGTACGTTCCGCAAACACGATTCGATAATGTCGAATCACAGTCCCAATCCGTTGAGGAGGGAAAGAGGGATGGAGACTTACTCGATGGCCAGCGCGCCTTCGCGGAGGTGCTGGGAACCGCCCTGCTGGTCCTGGTCGGGCCGGGATCGGTCGTCGCGACGCTCGTGCTGGCCGGCGACAGCACGCCCGCCATCACCGGAGCGGACCTGCTGGGCATCTCGTTCGCCTTCGGCCTGATCATCACCGCGCTCGTCTACGCGCTCGGGAAGGTGTCGGGCTGTCACATCAACCCGGCCGTGACGTTCGCGCTCGCGGCCACGAAGCGCTTCCCGTGGCGCGAGGTCCCGACCTACTGGGCCGCGCAGGTCACCGGCGCCGTCGCTCGGCGCGCTCGGCATCTGGGCGATCTTCGCCTCGACCGGCGATCGACCTCGGGATGGGCCAGACCAGCTTCAACGAGGACACCGCCACCTACGCGCAGGCGATCTTCGCCGAGGGCATCGGCACGTTCATGCTCATGTTCGCGATCCTCGGGATCGTCGACTCGAAGTCGCCGAACGAGCTCGCCGGCATCGTGATCGGCGGCGTCGTGATCGCGATCATCATGGTCATCGGCCCGATGACCGGCGCCTCGCTGAACCCGGCGCGCGCCTTCGGGCCCGAGCTCGTCTCCGCCTTCGGCGGCGGCGTCACGCACTGGGCCCAGCTGATCCCGGTCTACATCCTGCCCGGCCTCGTCGGCGCCGGCCTCGCGGCCTTCGCCTACGACTTCCTGGCCGAGCCGCGCACGTGTCACGCGGCCGATCAAGGAAGCCGTCACCGACCCCGACACCGGCGTCACCGCCGCGCGCAAGTGAGAGGATCGGATCATGGCCACGGTCACCACCACACCGATGCGCAAGCTGCTCAACGACCCCGAGCAGACTCGTCAAGGACTCGCTCGTCGGCCTCGCGGCCGCGCACGGCGACATCCTGCGCGTACGACGCCGAGGCGCAGATCGTCGTCCGCGCCGGCGCGCCGCGCGCCGGGCAAGGTCGCGCTGGTCTCCGGCGGCGGCTCGGGCCACGAGCCGCTGCACGGCGGCTTCGTCGGGCTCGGCATGCTCGACGCGGCCTGCCCCGGCGAGGTCTTCACCTCGCCGGTGCCCGACCAGATGCTCGCCGCCACCAAGGCCGTCGACGGCGGCGCGGGCGTCGTGCACCTGGTCAAGAACTACACGGGCGACGTGATGAACTTCAAGCTCGCGGCCGAGGACGCCGCGGACGAGGACATCGCCGTCGAGCACGTGCTGCTCGACGACGACGTCGCCGTGCAGGACTCGCTCTACACGGCGGGCCGCCGCGGAACCGGCGCGACGGTGCTGGCCGAGAAGATCGCCGGCGCGGCCGCCGAGCGCGGCGACGACCTCGCCGCGGTGGCCGGGGATCGCCCGCCGCGTCAACGAGCGCGCGCGCTCGTTCGGCGTCGCGCTGTCCTCGTGCACCCCGCCCGCCTCGGGCCAGCCGATCTTCGACCTCCCCGCGGGGGAGATGGAGGTCGGCATCGGCATCCACGGCGAGCCGGGCCGCCGGCGCGAGCCGCTCGGCACGGCGCGCCAGGTGGCCGCGACGATGGTCGCAGGCGGTCATCGAGCGACCTCGCGCCGGACCCGGGCGCGCCGCTGCTCGTGTTCACCAACTCGATGGGCGGCACCCCGCCGCTGGAGCTCTACGTCCTGCACGGCGAGATCGAGCGCGAGCTGCGCGAGCGCGGCCTCGAGCCCGCCCGCCGGCTGGTCGGCCCGTACATCACGTCGCTCGAGATGGCCGGCGCGTCGCTGACGGTGCTCGCGCTCGACGACGAGCTGACCGCCTTGTGGGATGCTCCCGTGCACACCGCCGCGCTCCGCTGGGGTGCGTGAGCGCGTGAGCACCGAGACCACCGTGGCACGACCGCCGTCGACGTCGCGAGCTGGATGCAGCGAGGTCGCCTCCGCCGTCGAGGCCGAGGCGACCACCTCACGCAGCTCGACTCGGCGATCGGCGACGGCGACCACGGCGTCAACATGACGCGCGGCTTCCGCGCGGTGGTCGAGGCGGTCGACGGCCGACGGCGCCGCCGCCGGGCAAGCAGCTGATCACCGCGGGCAAGACGCTGGTCTCGAAGGTCGGCGGCGCGAGCGGGCCCCTGTGGGGCACCGCGCTGCGCCGCGCCGGCCGCGCCGCTCGGCGACGCGCCGGCGCTGGACGGGCCGGCGCTCGTCGGCCGCGCTCGACGCGGCGCTCGCCGGCGTGGTCGAGCTCGGCGCGGCGGAGCCGGGCGACAAGACGATGGTCGACGCGCTCGGGCCCGGCCGTCGCGGCGCTGCGCGCGGCGCGTCGAGGACGGGGGAGACCTCGCGGCGGCGCGTCGCCGCGGCCGCCGCGGCCGCCGAGGAGGGCGCCCGGGCGACGGTGCCGATGCAGGCCCGCAAGGGCCGCGCCTCCTACCTCGGCGAGCGCTCCGTCGGCCACCAGGACCCGGGCGCGACCTCGTCGGCGCTGATCGTCGCCGCGCTCGGACGCGCCCTCGGCCCGCAGGGCTGATGGGCGAGCGGCTGCTGCGCGGGACTGCCGGCCTCGCCCGGCGAGGCGGCCGGGCGCGCCCGGATCCTCGATCGCCGCGATCGCCGCCGGCGCCGCGCGCCGAGCGAGCCGGAGCGCCGCTGCGGCGCTGGCCGCGGCGCGCGCGGCGCTCGCGGCGGCCGGCGAGGAGCTCGACGCGCTCGCCGCCCGCCTGCGCGCGGAGGGCCGCGAGGCCGAGGCCGAGATCGTCGAGACCGGCGTGCTGATGGCCGCCGACCCGGCGCTCGACGCCGCGCTCGAGGCGGCCGTGCTCGACCGACGGCGCCTCCGCGCCGCCGCGGCGCTGGCGGCCGCCTGCGGGCTGCACGCGGACGCGATCGCCGCGCTCGCCCGACCCGACGCTGGCCGCCCGCGCCGACGACGTGCGCTCGCTGGGGCGCCGCGCCGCCGCGCGCTGCGCCGCGCGGCAGCGGCGCATGCCCGCGACGGGAACGGAGATGCCGCTCGGCGCCACGATCCTCGTCGCGCGACGACCTCGGCCCGGCCGACGTGGCGGAGCTCGACGCCGACGTGGCGCGGCATCGCGCTGGCCGGCGGCGGGCCGACCGCCCACGCCGCCGTGGTCGCGCGCGGGCTCGGGGTGCCGATGGTCGGTCGGGCTCGGCGACCGGCGCTGCTCGCGCTGCGCCGACGGCGCGGAGCTCGTGCTCGACGGCGGCGGCCGGCACCGCTCGCCGTCGCGCCCGCCGCGGCCCGCTCCGCGGCCGCCCGTGCCGCCCAGGCCGCGCCGTGCGCGCGAGCGCGCGGCCGCCGAGGCCGCCGCGGCGCTGCCCGCCGTGACGCGCGACGGCCGTCGCGGTCCGCGTGCTCGTCAACGCCGCCGACGGCCGCCGAGGCGCGGGCCGGCCTGCGCGCGGGCGCCGAGGGCGTCGGCCTGCTGCGGACCGAGCTCGCGTTCCTGGACGCCCCCGCGTGGCCGACCGAGGCCGCGCACCGCGCGCGCGCTCGAGCCCGTGCTCGCGCCGCTCGCCGGCCGCACCGCGACCGTGCGGGTGCTCGACTTCGGCGCCGACAAGACGCCGCCGTTCCTGCGCGGGCACGCCGCAGCGCGGGCTCGCGCTGCTGCTCGGCGCACGCCGGCGAGCTCGAGGCGCAGCTGCGCGCGATCGCCGCCGCCGGCGCGGCCACGGACGCTGCGCGTGCTGCTGCCGCTGGTCGAGTCGCGCGACGCCAGATCGAGGCGATCCGCGCCGCTGCTGCGGCGACGGCGTCGCCAGCTCGGCGCGATGATCGAGACGCGCGCGGCGCGTCGCCGCCGCGCCCGCGATCGCCGCCGCGGCGCGACTTCGTCTCGATCGGGACCAACGACCTGACCGCCGACGTGCTCGGCGACGGACCGCTTCGGGCCCGGCGCCGCGCGTCGCCCACGACCCGCGCGTGCTGGCCGCGATCGCGCGCCGCCTGCGACGCGGCGCGCGACGCGGGCCGCGTCGTCGAGGTGTGCGGCGAGGCGGCCGGCGACCCGCTGCTGCTGCCGCTGCTCGTCGGGCTCGGCGTGCGACGAGCTCAGCGACGGGCGCCGCGCGCGTCGGGCGCCGACCCGCGCCGCCGTGCGCGCGCTCGACGCGGGCGCCGGCCGAGCGCGCTCGGCGCGCGCGGCGCGCTCGGCCGCGCCGGACGCGGCGCGAGGTCGCCGCGCTAGTCCGTCAGGCCGGCCACGCAGCGGCCGAGCGTCCTCGACCGCGACCGGCCCGTCGTCGCCGTCGGCCCGGAGCCGTAGCGTGGTGCCCGCCTTCGCGCCGAGGGCGAGCACGGACGAGGAGGCTCTTCGCGTCGGCCTCGCGCTCGCCGGCGGCCGACCGCGATCTTCGCGCGGAAGCCGAGCGCCGTGCGCACGAACTGCGCCGGCGGGCCGCGCGTGCAGGTCCACGTCCGGCGGGCAGCGTCGGCGGTCGTCTCAGAGCTTCGCGGCACCGGCGGCCTCCTTCGCGGCGTCGCTCGACGTCGTCCAGCGCCAGCCCGGCGGAGGCGGTCACCGCGGCGGCGACGGCGCCCTCCACGAGCGGCGCGTCGACGAGCCGGACGTGGCCGTTCTCCTGCCCGGCGAGCACGCGCGCGGGCGGTGAGGATCGCGCTGCCGAGGTCGCCGAGCACGATCACGCCGTCGCCGCGCGTCGGCGCGACTCGATCGCCGCGCGCACGCGGTCGGCGTCGGTGCCGAGGCCGCCGTCGGGCGTGCCGCCGGCGCCCTCGATGCGCACGTCGGGCCCGGCCATCTGGCCCGCGAGCGCCACGGTGCCGGAGGCGATCTCACTGCTGTGCGATACGACTACGATCCCGACCACGCTCGCTCCTGTCCGGTTCGGCGTCCTGGCGACATCGTAAACTATCGAAGCCGATTCGACAATGCCGAACGCTAGCGAGACCTGCCAGACGCCGCGGGACGATCCAGTCGGTCGACCGCGCGGCCCGCATCCTGAAGGCGCTGGCGCAGCGGCCCGCGGCGGCTCGGCGTGAGCCAGCTGGCCGACCAGCTCGGCCTCTCGCGGCCGACCGTCCACGGCCTGCTGCAGACGCTCGCGGCGCACGGCTTCGTCGAGCAGGACCGCGACTCGGACAAGTACCAGCTCGGCGCCGGGCCTGCTGCACCTCGGCAACTCCTACCTCGACCTCAACGAGCTGCGCGCGCGCTCGCTCGTGCACGCGGAGCGGCTCGCCACGCGCACGGGCGCAGGCCGTCCGCGTCGGCGTGCTGCACGGGGCCTCGGTCACCGTCGTCCACCACGTCTTCCGCCCCGACGCCGCCTTCCAGGTGCTCGAGGTCGGCGCGCAGCTCCCCGCGCACGCGAGCGCGCTCGGCAAGGCGATGCTCGCCTACGCGCCCGAGCCGGTCGTGTCGGAGCTGCTCGCCGAGCCGCTGCCCAAGCTCACCAACCGCACGCTGACCGCGAAGGCGCTGCTGGCCGAGCTCGAGGCGGTGCGCGAGCAGGGCGTGGCGCGCGAGCGCGACGAGGCGGTGCTCGGCGAGTCCAGCGTCGGCGGCGCCGATCACCGACCACGGCGGCCATGCCGTCGGGGCGATCGCGGTCGTCGGGGAGACCGGCGAGCTGCTCCCGCGCGGGCCGGCCAAGGGCGCTCGTCGCCGCCGTCACCGAGGCGGCGCGCGCGATCTCGCGCGAGCTCGGCGCCGGCCGCTGGCCCGGCGCCTAGGCGGCTTCGAGCAGCGAGCGCTCGGCGACGACGTCGAGCGCGAGCGTCTTGTAGCCGACCTCGTCGAACAGGACCACGACCGCGTCGTCGTCATAGCGCTGCACGACGCCCTCGCCCCACTGGCCGTGGGCGACCCGCGATCCGACCTCGAACGGCACGTCGTCCGGCGTCGCGTCCTCCGTGCGGCCGGCGAGGCAGTTGTCGCAGTTGCCGCACGGCGGCTCGAACGGCTCGCCGAAGTACGCGAGCACGAACGCCCGCCGGCAGCCGTCGGTCTCGGCGTAGCCGCGCATCATGTCCACGCGGGAGCGCTCGAAGCTGCGGCGCTTCTCCTCGGCCTCGGCGGCGGCCTCGATCGCCTCGCGCGAGTCCGCCTCGCCGGCGTTCGCCACCTCGCCGGTCGGCAGCACCTCCACCGCGCCCACGTCCTCGAGCCGCGACACGGCGGTCGTGAGCTTGGTCTGCGAGAGGTCGGTCTCCTCCTGCAGCTCGCCGGGCTCCACGGGCTCGTCGTGCTCGCGCACGGCGGCCAGCACCTGCGCGATCTCGTCGACCTCGACGTGGCCGGAGCCGGAGAAGAACCGCCGCAGCCCGAGGTCCTCGGTGCGGTAGAAGAGCACCGCCTCGGCCGGCTCGCCGTCGCGGCCCGCGCGGCCGAGCTCCTGGTAGTAGGCATCGATCGACTCGGAGATCTCGCTGTGGAAGACCCAGCGGACGTCGGCCTTGTCGATCCCCATCCCGAACGCGGTGGTGGCGCACACGACGTCGAGGTCGCCGTCCATGAAGCGCTCCTGGACCTCGTGGCGCTCGCGGGTCTTCATGCCGGCGTGATAGGAGGCCGCGCGCAGGCGGTCCCCGCACAGGGACTCGGCGAGCTCCTCGGCCTGGCGCCGGGTGGCGACGTAGACGATCCCGGGCGGCGCGGCGGCCGCGATCCGCTCGGCCAGCGCGCGCAGCTTGCGCTCCTCGCCGCCCTCGCCGTGGAAGCGCTCGACCGAGAGCCGGATGTTCGGGCGGTCGAAGCCGCGGATGACGAGCTCGGGGTCGCGCATCGCGAGCCGCTCGACGATCTCGTCGCGCACGGGCGGCGCGGCGGTCGCGGTCAGGGCGAGGATCGTCGGGCGCCCGAGTGCCTCGGCGGCCGCGCCGAGCCGCAGGTAGTCGCGGCGGAAGTCATGGCCCCACTCGGAGATGCAGTGCGCCTCGTCGACCACGAGCAGCGACGGCTCGGCCACCGCGAGCTCGGCCAGCACCTCGGGGTTGGCGAGCTGCTCGGGGGCGAGGAACAGGAACTCGAGCGCGTCCTCGGCGAGCTCCGCCAGCGCCCGCTCGCGCTCGGAGGCGCTGATGTGCGAGTTCAGCTGCGCCGCGCCGCCCGCGGCGCGCTCCGCGAGATCGGAGACCTGGTCGCGCTGGAGCGCGATCAGCGGCGACACCACGACCGTCGAGCCGGGCATCAGCAGGCCGGCGATCTGGTAGATCGCGGACTTGCCCGACCCCGTCGACATGACCGCGATCGTGTCGCGCCCGTCGAGCACGGCGGCGATCGCGTCGCGCTGCCCGGGCCGCAGCGCGTCGAAGCCGAACGCCTCTCGCGCCACCCGCTCGATCCGGTCCGTCGTCGTCACGTGGCGGTGGGCTCCCCGGCGCGCCGCGCGGGGAAACCGCCGTCCTGCGCGGCTAGGCCGCCGGCGGCGGTGCCGGCGTCCCCCGCTTGGTGTCGAGCTGCCCGGCAGCGATCGTGGCCGCCATGTCCTTGGACTCCTCGCGGTAGACCGAGCCGTCCTCGAACTCGATCACGGGGTACTTGCGCTGCCCGCTGAGCTGCTCCGTCTCGTCCCGCTTTCCCGGGCGCAGCGGGCCCTTGACGATCTCGTACGGGATCCCGGCGTCGTCGAGCGCCTTCTGGACCTTCCAGCACGGGTGGCCGGAGAGCTTCACCCAGACGTTCGGGCAGCGGTGCAGGCGGACGGCCATGGGACGACCCTAACCGCTCTCGCCACCGCGTCGCTAGGTTTGCTCGCCGTGAGCACGAACCAGCCCTGGAGCGGCCGAGCGCTGCACTTCGTCGGGATCGGCGGCGCCGGCATGAGCGGCCTGGCGCTCGTCGCCCGCTCGCTCGGCGCGACGGTGACCGGGTCCGACCGCTCGGGCGGGTCGACCTACCTCGGACCGCTGCGGGCGCTCGGGGTCGAGCCGGTCGCGGGCCACGACGCCGCCAACGTGCCCGACGGCGCGGAGGTCGTCGTCTCCAGCGCGATCCCGCCGGAGAACCCCGAGCGCGCGATCGCCCGCGAGCGCGGCCAGCGCGAGCTGCACCGCGCCGAGCTGCTCGGCGAGCTGACGCGGCTCAAGCCGACGATCGCGATCAGCGGCACCCACGGCAAGACGACGACCTCGAGCATGGTCGTGCACGCCCTGCGCGGCTGCGGCCTGGATCCGAGCTACCTGGTCGGCGGCGAGGTGCGCTCGACCGGGTCCAACGCGGGCTGGGGCGCGGGGGAGTGGCTCGTGGTGGAGGCCGACGAGTCCGACCGCTCGCTGCTCAAGCTCTCGCCGCGGATCGCCGTGCTGACCAACGCCGAGCTCGACCACCACACGACCTACAGCTCGCGCCGCGACGTCGACGACACCTTCCGCGAGTTCCTCGGCCTCGCCGAGCAGGCGGTCGTCTGGGACCGCCCGGAGCTGCTCGCGCTCGCCGGCGACACGCCGGTCACGCCGTTCGACGTCGTCGCGCCCGAGCTGGGGGAGAGCGGCTCGCGCTTCGCGGTCGACGGCGTCGAGGTGACGCTGCCCGTCCCGGGCGCCCACAACGCGCGCAACGCCGCAGCCGCGCTGACCGCGGCCCGGCTCGCGGGCGCCGACCCGGCCCAGGCCGCCGCCGCCCTCGCGGACTTCGCCGGCGCGGGCCGCCGCTTCGAGCGCCTCGGCACGACCTCCGGCGGAGCGCTCGTCGTCGACGACTACGCGCACCACCCGACCGAGGTCCGCGCCACGATCGAGGCCGCCCGGACCCTGGGTGCGAACCGCATCGTCGCCGTCTTCCAGCCGCACCTGTTCTCGCGCACGCGCCACACGGCGCGCGAGTTCGGCGCCGCGCTCGCGCTGGCCGACATCGTCGTCGTGCTCGGCATCTACCCGGCCCGCGAGCGCCAGGAGGACTTCCCGGGCGTCACGGGCCGGCTCGTGGCCGCCGCGGCCGCCGACGCCGCCGGCGGGCGCCCCATCGCCTGGCTGCCCGGCTTCGACGAGGCCGAGGCCCACCTCCGAGCCACCCTGCGCGAGGGCGACATCCTGCTCACGCTCGGCGCGGGCGACGTCGACACGCTCGGCCGCCGCCTGCTGCGCTAACCACCGGGGTCAGACCCCGCGGCGCAACTAACTGAAGTATCGGCCCTTGCCACAACCCGAATTTAGACGCGCCTAGGGGTCTGACCCCGTAGAGGAGTCGGTGGCGGCGGGTCGAAGGTCGCGGCGGTGGCTGTCGAACCCGCAATGAGCCGGCGCGCCGGCGTGCGCCTGCGCGTGCCCCGCCTGCCCGTGCGGCTGCTGCTGGCGCTGCTCGTGCTGGCCGCGCTCGGCTACGGCGGCTGGATGTGGCTGCGCGACTCCTCGCTCGCCGCGGTCCGCGACGTCGAGGTGACGGGCTCGACCTCCAGCGAGGAGGCCAAGGTCCGCGCGGCGCTCGACTCGGCGGCCCGCGACATGACCACCCTGCACGTCCGCGAGGGCGTGCTGCGCAGCGCGGTCGCCCAGTACTCCTCGGTCGCCGGCATCCAGGTCGAGGCCGACTTCCCGCACACCCTCAAGATCCGTGTGCTCGAGCACACGCCGGTCGCCGTGCTCCTGTCCGGCGATCGCGAGATCGCCGCCTCGGGCGACGGGCTGCTGCTCCGCGGCGTCGTCGCCGACGGCGACCTGCCCGTGATCAAGATGGACGCGCCGCCCGCCGGCGACCGCGTCGGCAACCGCAACACGCGCACCGCGCTCGCCATCGCCGCCGCCGCGCCCGACCCCCTCCGCCGCCGGATCGACCGGCTGTGGACCGGCCCGCGGGGGATGATGCTCGCGCTCGTCGACGGGCCCGATCTGATCTTCGGCGACGCGTCCGGAGCGCGGCGCAAGTGGCTCTCCGCGACCCGCGTGCTGGCCGATGAGAGCTCGGCCGGAGCGACCTACCTGGACGTCCGCGTACCCGAGCGCGTGGCGGCCGGAGGGCTCGGTCCGGTGCCCGAGCCGACCCCCGTCCCAACGGGTACTGCGACTCCTCAACCCCTTCCCGAGACCAACCCTCAACCGTAGGGTGAGAATGAGGCATCTCTCAACCCGAAGTCGAGACTTCGGCGATCTGCAACGTCTCTTGCCGAGGTTCGTAGTTTTTGACATCGGGAAGGAAATGCGCCTACTGTGCGGGTTTCCGCGCCGTGGCGGGGCGTGCTAAAACGCTCGACTCCAACCTGAGGTCCGGAACTACTTTCCCATGGAAGCTGGCAGCTATCTCGCAGTCATCAAAGTCGTCGGCGTCGGCGGCGGCGGCACCAATGCGGTGAACCGCATGATCGACGCTGGGCTGAGCGGCGTCGAGTTCATCGCGTGCAACACCGACGCGCAGGCGCTGCAGATGACCGATGCGGACATCAAGCTCAACATCGGGCACGAGCTCACCAAGGGCCTCGGCGCCGGCGCGAACCCGCAGATCGGCCAGGGCGCCGCCGCGGAGTCGCGCGACGAGATCAAGGAGGCGCTCAAGGGCGCGGACATGGTCTTCGTCACCGCCGGCGAGGGCGGCGGCACCGGCACGGGCGCCGCGCCCGTGATCGCGGAGATCGCCAAGAACGAGATAGGAGCCCTGACGGTCGGCGTGGTCACGCGCCCGTTCGACTTCGAGGGCTCGCAGCGCTCGCGCCAGGCGCAGGAGGGCATCGACCGCCTGCGCGAGATGGTCGACACGCTGATCGTCATCCCGAACGAGAAGCTCCTGAGCATCGTGGAGCGCCGCACGAGCATCCTCGACGCCTTCCGCGAGGCCGACAACGTCCTGCGCCAGGGCGTCCAGGGCATCACGGACCTGATCACGATCCCCGGCCTGATCAACCTCGACTTCGCCGACGTCCGCGCGATCATGCAGGACGCCGGCTCGGCGCTGATGGGCATCGGCTCCGCGAGCGGCGAGTCGCGCGCGTCCGAGGCCGCCAAGGCCGCGATCTCGAGCCCGCTGCTGGAGGAGTCCGTCGAGGGCGCCACCGGCATCCTGCTCAACATCACGGGCGGCAACGACCTCGGCCTGTTCGAGGTCAACGAGGCCGCGGAGCTGATCCACTCGGCCGCCGACGCGCAGTCGAACATCATCTTCGGCGCCGTCATCGACCCGGCGCTCGGCGACGACATCCGGGTCACGGTGATCGCGACGGGCTTCGACCACGGCCGGGCGCGGCCCCGCAGCGCCCGCGAGGAGGCCCGTGCGGGCCGCCGCGACCGCGACGTCCGCATGGACGATCGCCAGCGCTCGTCGCTGGAGATCTCCGACGACGATCTCGACATCCCGCCCTTCCTGCGCTAGCCCAATCGGCGTATACAGGGCGCGCCCACTCCCGCCGATAACCCGGGCATGGAGCGCCTCGGCGCACTCAGCCGGGCCTGGGCTCGCGCCGCGTTCGCGGCGTGCGCTACGTGGTTGCTGCTCTACGAGCTGCGCGTGATCGTCGCGCCCGACCTCGACGCCGGGCCGCTGACCTCCCGCTTCGCCCACGACGTGGTGCTGCTGGTCTCCTCCGCGCTGATCATCCTGAAGGCGCTGCAGGCGGGCCGCGAGCGGCTGGCATGGCTGCTGATCGGGGCCGGCGTCGCCGCGTGGTCGCTCGGCGAGGTCTATTACACGGCCGTCCTCTGGGACGCCGAGGTGATCGCGATCCCCTCCCCGGCCGACGTGGGCTACCTGCTCCTGCCGCCCCTGGTGCTCGCGGGGATCGTGCTGCTCCTGCGCGCCCGGGCCCGGTCCGTCCCGCGCACGCTCTGGGTCGACGGCGTGGTCGCCGGCCTCGCGGTGGCCGCGCTGAGCGCCGCGCTCGTCTTCGACACGGTGCTCGAGAACGTCGAGGGCAACGCCGCGGCCGTGGCGACCAACCTCGCCTACCCGCTCGGCGACCTCGTCCTGCTGAGCCTGATCGTCGGCGCGCTCGCCGGCACGGGCTGGCGCCTGGACCGCACCTGGATGCTGCTGGCGATCGGCGTCTCCACCTTCTGGCTGGCCGACTCGCTGTACCTCGTCAAGACCGCGGAGGGCACGTTCGTCTCCGGCGGCCCGATCGACACGGGCTGGTGGGCCGGGCTGTTCCTGATCGCGGCGGCCGCCTGGCAGCGCCCCCCGGCGCGCGTGCGCGCCCCGCAGGGCGAGAGCATGCGGCTGATCGCCGTGCCGCTGGGCTTCGGGCTCGTCAGCCTCGCGCTGCTCGTCTACGACTCCTTCTGGAGCCTGAACCCGCTCGCGATCGCCCTCGCGGCCGCCTCGCTGCTCGCCGTGATGTTCCGCCTGACGCTCACGTTCCGCGAGAACGTGGCGATGCTGCGCGCCTCGCGCGACGAGGCGATGACCGACGCGCTGACCGGGCTCGGCAACCGCCGCGCGCTGTCGGCGGCGATCGACGATCTTCTCCCCGATGACGCCGACGAGGAGCCCGGCAAGCTCGTGCTCGCGCTGTTCGACCTCGACGGCTTCAAGCACTACAACGACACCTTCGGCCACCCCGCCGGCGACGCCCTGCTCGTGCGCCTCGGCGGCAACCTCGCCGCGTGCCTCTCGGGCCGCGGGAGCGCGTTCCGCATGGGCGGCGACGAGTTCTGCGTGCTGATCGAGCCCGGCAACGACGAGCCGGAGGCGCTCGTGCGCTCCGCGGCCGCCGCGCTGTCGGAGTCCGGCGACGGCTTCTCGATCGGCTGCTCCTACGGCTCGATCCTGCTGCCCGACGAGGCCTCCGAGCCGGCCGAGGCGCTGCGGATCGCCGACCAGCGCATGTACGCCCAGAAGCACGCGGGCCGGATGTCGGCCGGGCGCCAGAGCAAGGACGTCCTGCTGCGCGCGCTGACCGAGCGCAGCCCGGACCTCGGCGGCCACCTCTCGAGCGTCGCCGAGCTCGCCGAGCGCACCGCGCGCCGGCTCGGGCTGCCCGCCGAGGAGGTCGAGCGGATCCGCCACGCCGGCGAGCTGCACGACGCCGGCAAGGTCGCCATCCCCGACGCGATCCTCTCCAAGCCCGGTCCGCTGACCGAGGACGAGTGGGGCTTCGTGCGCCGCCACCCGCTGATCGGCGAGCGGATCGTGCGCTCCGCGCCGTCGCTGAGCCGCGTCGCCGAGCTCGTGCGCTCGACCCACGAGCGCTTCGACGGCGCGGGCTACCCCGACCGCCTGCAGGCCGACGCGATCCCGCTCGGGTCGCGCATCGTGGCCGTCTGCGACGCCTTCGACGCGATGACCTCCGGGCGCCCGTACGCCGCCGCGCGCACCACCGGCGAGGCGCTCGACGAGCTGCGCCGCTGCGCCGGCACGCAGTTCGACCGCGCGGTCGTGGAGACCTTCCGCGCCGTGGTCGCCGAGCACACGCTCCGCACGCGCTCGCCGTCGAGCGAGTCCACGGTCATCGCTCGCTGCTAGCGTCCGGCCACCCATGGCCGCGGCCTCCGACGCCCTCCAGCGCACGCCCCTGCACGACCGCCACGTCGCGGCCGGCGCGCGGCTCGTGCCGTTCGCGGGCTGGGAGATGCCGGTGCAGTACGAGGGCATCCGGGCGGAGCACCTCGCGGTGCGCGAGCGCGCGGGCGTCTTCGACGTCTCGCACATGGGCGAGATCGAGACGAGCGGGCCCGACGCCGAGGCGTTCCTGCAGCGCGTCCTCTCCAACGACGTCGACCAAGCTCGCCGACGGCGGCGCGCAGTACTCCGTGCTCTGCCAGGACGACGGCGGCGTGCTCGACGACCTCTTCTCCTACCGGCTCGGCGACAGGTTCCTGACGGTCACCAACGCCTCCAACCACGAGTCCGACCTCGCCTGGTTCCGCAAGCAGGCCGAGGGCTTCGACGTCGAGCTGGCCGACCGCCTGCACGACCTCGCGATGCTCGCCGTCCAGGGCCCCGAGGCGCGCGGCATCGTCGCCGGCCTCACGGACGGCGAGCTGCCCAAGCGCTTCAAGACCGCGACGCTGACGGTCGCCGGGCAGGAGGGCGTGCTCGTCTGCGGCACGGGCTACACGGGCGAGGACGGCGTCGAGCTGATCGTCCCGGCCGCCGCCGCGCCCGCCGTCTGGGACGCCGTGGTGGACGCCGGCGCGCAGCCCGCCGGCCTCGGCGCGCGCGACACGCTGCGCCTGGAGGTCTGCTTCCACCTCTACGGCAACGACCTGATGACCACCCGCGGCCCGATCGAGGCCGGCCTGGGCTGGTGCTGCAAGGAGGACACGGGCTTCGTCGGCTCCGACGCCGTGCGCGCGGGCACGCGAGGCCGGACCGGCCGAGAAGCTCGCGCCGTTCGCGCTCACCGGCTCGGGGATCGCGCGCCAGGGCAACCCGGTCGTCGGCGGCGGCGAGGTGACCTCGGGCACGATGTCGCCGAGCCTCGGCTACGCGATCGGCATGGCGTACCTGCCGGCCGAGAAGGCGGAGCCCGGCACCGAGATCGAGATCGACGTCCGCGGCAAGGTCCGCACCGCCGAGGTGCGGGAGAAGCCGCTCTATTCCAAGGAGACCTGAGCCAGTGGCCGCGAGCTACCCGGACGACCTGAAGTACCACTCCGACCACGACTGGGCCCGCATCGACGGCGAGACCGCGACGCTGGGCATCACCTGGTACGCCCAGGACCAGCTCGGCGAGGTCGTCTTCTTCGACCCGCCCACCGTCGGCGCCACGCTCACCAAGGACCAGCCGTACGCCGAGATCGAGTCCGTGAAGGCCGTCTCCGACGTCGTCGCGCCGCTGTCGGGCGAGATCGTGGAGGTCAACGAGGGCCTCGCCGACTCGCCCGAGAACGTCAACGAGGACCCCTACGGCGACGGCTGGCTGGTCAAGATCCGCCTCTCGGACGTATCCGAGGTCGACGACCTGATGGACGCATCGACTTACGAGGGCAGCCTGTCTTGAGCCGTTACACCTCCGCCACCGACGCCGACCGTGCGGCGATGCTCGAGCGCATCGGCGTGCAGTCGATCGACGAGCTGTTCGAGACGATCCCGGAGGGCGTGCGGCTCGACCGCGCGCTGGACCTGCCGCCGGGGCGCCCGGAGCAGGAGGTGTACGCCCACCTGCGCGAGCTCGCCTCGCGCAACGTGTCCACCGACGACGAGCTGTCGTTCCTCGGGGCGGGGATGTACGACCACTACGTCCCGGCGCTGGTGGACTCGATCATCAGCCGCTCGGAGTTCCTGACGCCCTACACGCCGTACCAGCCCGAGGTCTCCCAGGGCACGCTGCAGGTGATGTTCGAGTACCAGACCGCGATCAGCGAGCTGACCGGGCTGCCCGTCTCGAACGCGACGCTCTACGAGGGGCCGAGCGCGCTCGGCGCCGCCGGCTTCCTCGCCTACCAGCACCACAAGCGCACGCGCTTCTTGATCTCGCGCGGGGTCCACCCCCACGCCCGCGAGACGCTGCGCACGATGAGCGCGGGCTGGGGGATCGAGGTCGAGGAGATCCCGCTGCGCGACGGCGTCACGGACGCGGACGCGCTCGCCGATGCGCTCGGCGACGACGTCTCGGCCGTCTTCCTCGCCCAGCCGAACTTCCTCGGCGCGGTCGAGGACCTCGAGGCGCTCGTGCCGCCCGTCAAGGAGGTCGGTGCGATCGCGGTCTGCTCGACCGACCCGATGACGCTCGGCGTGCTGCGCCCGCCCGGCGACTTCGGCGTCGACATCGCCGTGGGCGAGGGCCAGCCCGTCGGCAACCGGCTCGACTACGGCGGCCCTTCGTTCGGCTTCTTCGCCGCCCAGCAGGCGTTCCTGCGCCGGATCCCGGGCCGGATCGCCGGCGAGACGACCGACGTCGACGGCCGCCGCGGCTTCGTGCTCACGCTGCAGACGCGCGAGCAGCACATCCGCCGCGAGCGCGCGACGTCGAACATCACGACGGCGCAGACGCTCAACGCGCTGGCCGCGATCGTCTACCTGAGCTGGCTCGGCCGCCAGGGCATCGTCGAGATCGGCGAGCTGATGCTCCAGCGCACCGCATACGCGCGCAAGGCGCTCGCCGCGGTCGAGGGCGTCGAGCTGCTGCACGAGCAGCCGGTGGTCCGCGAGTTCGCCGTGCGGGTCAACGCGGACGTGCACGACGTGATCGAGCGCTGCGCCGCCGAGGGCGTCAACCCCGGCTACCCGCTCGGCGCCGACTACGAGGAGCTCGAGGACGGCCTGCTGGTGGCGATCACCGAGCAGCGCACGCGCGAGGACATCGACCGCCTGGCCGAGGTGCTCGGCGGCGCGGTGGCCGGCGCCCGCCGCGCCCGCCGCCCCGAGGAGGTGACCGCGTGATCACCGAGACACCGCAGCAGCGCGACCGCGCGAGGACGATCTTCGAGAAGTCCCAGACCGGCCGGCGCGCGTTCGTCGCGCCCGAGCTGGACGTGCCGGAGGACCGCGACGCGCTGCCCGAGCGCTTCCGGCGCAAGGAGCCGCCGCGGCTGCCGGAGATCTCCGAGCCGGAGATCAACCGCCACTTCAACCGCATCTCCAAGCGCAACTTCGACCTCGACACGGGCTTCTATCCGCTCGGCTCGTGCACGATGAAGCACAACCCGAAGCTGCACGAGCGCGTCGCGGCGCTGCCCGGCAACGCCCGGCTGCACCCGGCGCAGGCGCCCAGGCGCGCCCAGGGCGCGCTGCAGCTGATGTACGAGCTCCAGGGCGCGCTGGCGGAGATCGCCGGCCTGCCGCACGTGTCGCTGCAGCCCAGCGCCGGCTCGCACGGCGAGCTCGCGGGCGTGCTGCTCACGCGCGCCTTCCACGAGGCCAACGGCGACCAGCGGACGAAGATCCTCACGCCCGACACCGCGCACGGCACCAACCCGGCGACCGTGACGATGGGCGGCTACGAGGTCGTCAAGATCGGCACCGACGAGGCCGGCGGCGTCGACATGGACGACCTGCGCGCGAACCTCGACGAGGACGTCGCCTGCCTGATGCTCACGAACCCGAACACGCTCGGGGTCTTCGACGAGAACATCGAGGAGATCGCCAAGATCGTGCACGGGGTCGGGGCGACGCTGTACTACGACGGGGCGAACCTCAACGCCGTGATGGGCCGCGCGCGGCCGGGCGACATGGGGTTCGACATCGTCCACTACAACCTCCACAAGACCTTCACGCAGCCGCACGGCGGCGGCGGGCCGGGCGCGGGGCCGATCGCGGTCTCCGACCGGATCGAGCCGTTCCTGCCGCGGCCCCAGGTGGTGCAGCGTGTAACGTCGCCCGAAGGCCGAGCTTGCGAGGCCGGAGGTGCGAAACCGTTTTACGACCTGGACTTCGACCGGCCGAAGTCGATCGGTCGCCTGCGCGGCTTCCAGGGCAACTACGGCGTCTTCGTGCGCTCCTACGCGTACATCCTCTCGCTCGGCGGCGACGGCCTCCAGGAGGCCTCCGAGACCGCGGTGCTCAACGCGAACTACCTGCTCGCGCGCCTGAAGGAGGACGGGATCGGCGAGCACCTGCCGCGTCGCCTTCGACCGCCTGTGCATGCACGAGTTCGTGCTCTCGGGCGCGCCGATGAAGAAGAACCTCGGGCTGCGCACGACCGACCTCGCCAAGCGGCTGCTCGACCACGGCTTCCACCCGCCGACGGTCTACTTCCCGCTGCTCGTCGACGAGGCGCTGCTGATCGAGCCGACGGAGACCGAGACGCGCGAGACGCTCGACGGCTTCGCCGACGCGATCGCCGAGATCCTGAAGGAGGGCGCCGAGGACCCGGAGGTCGCGCGCAACGCGCCTTACACAACTCCGGTGCGCCGGCTCGACGAGGCGGCGGCGGCCAAGCGCCCGGTGATACGCCAAGACCTCGACTGACGGGTCCGGTCCCTGACACGCCGGTCCTGCGCGGTACCGAGGCTCCGGGCACCGTAACCCCGCGCCGCCATGCGGATCGGGGCCGGTTCGAGGTGAGGAACCCACCCAAGGTGATTTCACGGTGCATCGACGCACCGTGTTTTGGGCGATGGTCACGCTTGGGCAGGCGGTGAATCGGACGTCAACCGACCCCGACCCCTAACGGGAGGTCCCCATGAACCGAATCCGTGCGGCCGCTTTCGCGGCCCTGCTGGTCTGCGCCGTATCCCTCGGCGCTGCAGGAACCGCTTCGGCGGCGCAGCAGCCCGCTACCACGCCTCTGACGAAGAAGGTCGCGGTCACCGGCACGAAGGGCTTCACCGGCACGTACACGATCGATCGCTTCACGTCGCGCAACGGCAAGCTCGTCGCCGTCGGCACGCTCAAGGGCAAGATGCGCAAGAAGGGCGCGACGCTGCGCGTCACCCGCAAGAACGTCGTGATGCCCGCAGCCGCGACCGGCGCCGGCCCCGCGACGCCCGCCAAGGCTGCTCAGGTCCCGCCCATCCCGGGCGCCTGCCAGGTGCTGAACCTCGTGCTCGGCCCGATCAACCTGAACCTGCTCGGCCTCGTCGTGAGGACGAACCAGATCAACGTGCGCATCGACGCCGTCCCGGGTGCCGGCAATCTGCTCGGCAACCTGCTCTGCGCGATCACGGGCATCCTCAACCCGACGGGTGCGCTCGGCCAGCTGACCGGTGCGATCAACAACCTCGCCGCCGCGCTGAACGCGATCCTGGCGCTCGTCCCGACGAGCCCCGCGACCGCCGCCACCGCCGCAGCCGCAGGACGCTAGTTCTCACGCGGCCGCAGGGTGCCCTCGCGGTACCCTGCGGCCGTCGTGGTCATCTTCTCCGGAATCCAGCCCACGGGCACCAAGCACCTGGGCAACTACATCGGCGGGTTCCTCGGCTATCTCGCCGGACAGGAGCGCGGTGACCCGTCGATCTACTGCATCGTCGACCTCCACTCGATCACGGTCGAGTTCGACCCGGTCGAGCTGCGGGCGCGTACCTACGACCTGTTCGCGCTCTTCATCGCCGCCGGGCTGGATCCCGAGCGCTCGATCCTGTTCCGCCAGAGCGACGTCCCGGAGCACACCGAGCTGAGCTGGCTGCTCTCGAGCGTGATCCCGCTCGGCACGCTCAACCGCATGCACCAGTTCCGCGACAAGTCGACGCGCCAGCGCGAGATGGTGCGCTCAGGGCTGCTCTTCTACCCCGTCCTGATGGCCGCCGACGTGCTCACCTACCGCGCGCACGAGGTGCCGGTGGGGGAGGACCAGCGCGAGCACGTCGAGGTCATGCGCGACGCCGCGCGGACGTTCAACGAGCGCTACGGCGAGACCCTGGTCGTGCCCGAAGCGCGGATCCCGCAGGTCGGCGCGCGCGTGCTGGACCTCCAGGACCCGACGCGCAAGATGTCCACGACGGGCGGCACGGAGCAGGGCACGGTGTACGTGCTCGACGAGCCCGACGCGATCCGCAAGAAGTTCAAGCGCGCGCAGACCGACTCGGGCCGCGAGATCGTGCGCGCCAAGGACAAGCCCGGCGTGAGCAACCTGATCGAGATCCTGGCGATCGCGCGCGGGGCGGACCCCGCCGAGATCGAGCGCGACTTCGAGGGCCGTGGCTACGGCGACCTCAAGACCGCGGTCGGCGACGAGGTCGCCGCGTGGCTGGCGCCGGTGCGCGAGCGCTACGAGGAGCTGCGGGCCGACGAGGCGGCGCTCGAGGAGATGCTGGCCGAGGGCGCAGGGCGCGCCCGCGCGATCGCCGCGCCGGTCGTGGCCGACGTGCGCGACGCGATGGGGCTCGGCCCTGCGCCGCCGGTCCGTCGGCCCCGCCGCCTAGCCTTCGAGGTCCATGACCTCCGCGGTGCATCGGCTGGAGCTGGACCTCGACGTCTTCGCGGGGCCGTTCGACCTGCTGCTCTCGCTGATCCTGCGCGAGGACGTGGACCTGCTCGAGGTCGAGCTCGCCGACATCGTCGTCTCCTACCTCGACCACCTGGAGGCGAGCGACCAGCTCGACCTGGAGTCCGCGACGGAGTTCCTGGTGCTGATCGCGGCGCTGCTGGAGCTCAAGTCGCGCCTGATGCTCCCCGGCGAGGAGCTGCCGGAGCTCGACGAGCTCGCCCCGGCCGAGGCGGCGGAGGAGCTGCTGGAGCGGATGCTCCAGTACGCGCGCTTCCGCGGCGCCGGCCGGCACCTCGCGGGGCGCCACGAGGACGAGCAGGGGCACCTGTACCGGTCCGCGCCGCTGCCCGAGGCCCTGCGCCGCGCCCCGCTGGCCGCGGCCGAGCAGGCCTACGACCCGGCGGTGCTGGGCGCCTCGCTCGGCGGGCTGCTGCGCACGCCGCCGCCGATCGACCTCGAGCACATGGCCGCGCCGCGCGTCTCGCTGGCCGACCGCCTGGCGGTCCTGCGCGGGCTGCTGCGCCGCGGGGCGTTCTCGTTCGAGGATGCGGTCCAGGGCGCCGACCGCATGACCGTCGCGGTGACGCTGTTCGCGCTGCTCGAGCTCTACAAGCGCGGCGAGGCCGAGTGGCAGCAGGACGAGCCGTTCGGCGAGATCACGGTGCGCTCCGACGCGCCGGTCCCCGCCCTGCGCGTGGCCGCGGCCGCCCGGCGCGACGCCGTATCGCGCACGGTGCCGTCGTGACCGGCCTCGCGCGCCTGATCGAGGCGCTGCTGTTCCTGGCGCCGGAGCCCGTCCCGGTGGACGAGCTCGCGGACGCGCTGCAGGCAACCGAGGACGACGTGACGGAGGCGCTCGGCGAGCTGCGTCACGCGCTCGGCGGCCGCGGTGTCCTGCTGCGCGAGGTCGGTGGCGGCTACGCGCTCGCCTCGCACCCGGACGCCGAGGAGGCCGCCCGCCGGCTGCTCGCCCGCCCGCGCACCCCGTCGCTGACGCCCGCGCAGGCCGAGACGCTGTCGATCGTCGCCTACCTGCAGCCGGTCTCCCGCCCCGAGGTGGCGCGGATCCGCGGCGTGGCCTCCGAGTCGGCCGCCGCCGCGCTGACCGACCGCGGGCTGATCGAGGAGTCCGGCCGCTCGCAGTTCGGCGCCGTGCTGTACCGCACCACGCCGCTGTTCCTGAAGCTGTTCGGGCTGAAGTCGATCGACGACCTGCCCGACCCCTCCGCCTGGGACCCCAGCCCGGAGGACGAGGCGGCGCTGCGCGACCGCCTGCTGCGCGCCGGCGAAGAACGCGCCGTCTAGGAATCCCGCCCGCCCACCCCCACACCGCCTGCAGCCTTCGCGGCGAGCTGGCCGCAGGCGGCGTCGATGTCGCGGCCGCGGGTCAACCGCACCGTGGCGGTGATCCCGTGCTCCTCGAGCGCGGCCTTGAAGGCGGCGATCGCCTCGCGCGAGGAGCCCTCGTAGGTCGCGTCGGTCGGGTTGAACGGGATCAGGTTGACCTTGAAGATCCTCGGGTCCAGCAGCTGCGCGAGCTGGACCGCCTGCGCGTAGCCGTCGTTGACGCCCGCGAGCATCACGTACTCGATGAAGACCATGCGGCGGCGGACCGCGTAGTAGCGCTCGCAGGCGGCGAGCACGTCCTCGAGCGGGTAGCGCTCGTTGACCGGCATGATCTGCGAGCGCAATGCGTCCTCCGGGGCGTGGAGGCTGAAGGCGAGCCGGATCGGCATGTCGCTCTCCGCGAGCTTGTCGATGCCGGGACGCCAGCCGACCGTGGAGATCGTCGTGCGGCGATGGGTGATGCCGACGTCGGGCAGCCGGCGCGCGCTCGCGAGCACGTTGTCGAGGTTCATCATCGGCTCGCCCATGCCCATGTACACGAGGTGGTTCACAGGCTCGATGCGGCGGAAGTGCAGCACCTGGTCGAGGATCTCGCTCGCGGTGAGGTTGCGCCCGAACTTCATCGCGCCGGTGGCGCAGAACGTGCAGGTCAGCGGGCAGCCGGACTGCGACGAGACGCAGATCGAACGGCGGCCGTCGCGGTAGCGCATCATCACGGCCTCGACGGCACGCCCGTCATGGGTGTGGAAGAGCGCCTTGACGGTGCCGTCGGCGCTGTGCGCCTCGTGGACGAGCTCGAGCGAGGTGAACGGCACCTCCGCGGCCAGGCGCTCGCGCAGCGCGGCGGGCAGGTCCGTCATCTCGTCGTAGCCGCGCGCGCCGTTGGCCGTCCAGCGCCATACCTGCCGGGCGCGGAAGGCGGGCTCGCCGGCGGCGGCCAGCGTGGTGTCGAGGAGCTCGAGGTCCATGGCGGCTGCGCCGCCGCGACAGTCCGCGGTCGGCGTGCGTTTATGGTGGCAGGGACCGCTATGCGCCTGGCCAAGTTCCTCGCCCACTCCGGTGTGGCCTCGCGGCGCGCCTCCGAGCAGATCGTCTTCGACGGCCGCGTCACGGTCGCGGGCGAGGTCGTGCTCGACCCGGCGCGCGACGTGGACGGCAGCGAGGGGATCGAGGTCGACGGCAGGCCGGCCCGCTCGTGGAAGGGCGATCGCGCCGTCTACGCCGTCAACAAGCCCGCCGGCGTGGTCTCGACCGCGAAGGACACCCACGGGCGCAAGACCGTCGTGGACATGATCCCGAGCGGGCGCCGGCTGTACCCGGTCGGGCGGCTCGACGCGGGCACGACCGGGCTGATCCTGCTCACCGACGACGGGCCGCTCGCGCACCAGCTCACGCATCCCTCCTTCGAGGTCCCGCGCGTCTATCGCGCCAAGGTGCGCCGCGCGCCCGTGCGCGGCGCCGCGCTCCAGCAGCTGCGCGACGGCGTGCAGCTCGACGACGGCAAGACCGCGCCGGCGCGCGTGAAGCGCCTCGCCCCCGACCTGATCGAGATCACGATCCGGGAGGGGCGCAAGCGGCAGGTGCGGCGGATGTGCGAGGCGGTCGGCCATCCGGTCGCCTCGCTGGAGCGGGTCGCCTTCGGGCCGCTCGGCCTGAAGGGCCTGGGACCGGGCGAGCACCGCCGGCTGACGGCGTCGGAGATCGAACGCCTGCGCGGGGCGGGCAAGCCGCGCCGCAAAGGCCGCTGATTGAATGCCCGCGCTATGCGGCTGATCGCGCTCCGAGGCGCCACCACGGTCGAGCTCAACGAGTCGGCGCCGATCCTCGAGGCGACCGGGGAGCTCATGCACGAGCTGCTCGAGCGCAACGGGCTCGAGGCGGCGGACCTCGTGAGCTGCATCTTCACGCTCACGGAGGACCTCGACGCCGAGTTCCCGGCCGTCGCGGCGCGCAACATGGGGCTCAGCAAGGTCCCGCTGCTGTGCGCCCGCGAGATCCCGGTCCCCGGCAGCCTGCCGCGCGTGATCCGAGTGATGATCCACGCCTACGCGCACGACGGCCACGAGCCCCAGCACGTCTACCTGGGCGAGGCGCGGGCGCTGCGCCTCGACCTCGAGGGCGCGCAGTGAGCGAGCGCCACCACCGCCTCGCGGCGGCACTCCCGCAGCCGGCGCTTCCGCGCGTGGTCGACCTCGGCTGCGGCGGCGGGCTGACGCTCGCCGCGCTGCGCGAGCGGCTCGGGGCCGAGGTCGAGCTGGTCGGCGTCGAGCGGCGCGAGCCCGCGCTCGAGGCCTCGCTCGCCGCCGATCCGCGCCTGGAGACGGTGGTCGCCGACCTCAACAAGCCGCTGCCGTTCGAGGACGCCAGCATCGGCGCGGCGGTCTGCCACAACACGCTCGAGGCGCTGCTGTCCGTCGACACCTTCCTCGGCGAGGTCGCCCGCGTGCTCGCACCGGGCGGCCACTTCCTGCTCGGCCACAACGACCTCGACACGATCGTCTTCAGCTCCTCCGAGCTGGACCTCACGCGCCGGCTCGTGCACGCGTTCGCCGACTCCCAGCAGGAGTGGATGGACGCCGCCGACGGCACGATCGGGCGCAAGCTGCCGTCGATCGCCAGGCGCGCGCCGCTCGAGCACGTGGAGACGATGGCCTGGGTCGTGCTCGACACGGACCTGGCGGCCGGCGAGCCCGCCGACACCGCGATCCGCGGGATCACGGACGCGGTCCGGCGCGACCAGCACCACGACCTCGCCTCCCAGCTCGAGGCCTGGATCGACGACCTGCGCGTGCGGGCCTCCCGCGGCGAGTTCGTCTTCAGCGTCAACGACTACGCCGTCCTGCTGCGCAAGCCCGGGTAGCGCTCGGATCGTATGTCGATCGAGTTCTCCGAGCGGATCCGGCGGATCCCGGTCTATCCCGCGGCCGACGGCTACGCGCTCGAGGGCCCGGTCTCCCTGCTGGCCTCCAACGAGTCGCCGTACCCGCCGCTCCCCGCGGTCGTCGAGGCGGCCGCCGCCGCGCTCGCCGGCGCCAACCGCTACCCCGACCCGTCCAACGCGGCGCTGCGCCGCGCGCTGTCCGACCGCCACGGCGTGCCGGCGAACCGGATCGCGATCGGCAACGGCTCCTGCGACATCCTGCTCGCCGCCGGCGAGGCGCTGCTCGAGCCGGGCGCGGAGCTCGTCTACGCGTGGCCGTCGTTCTCCGTGTACCCGCACCTCGCCGCCGCCTCGGGCGCGCGGGCGATCGAGGTGCCGCTCGACGACGAGCACCGCCACGACCTCGACGCGATGGCGACGGAGATCACCGGCGCCACGCGGCTGGTGATCGTCTGCAACCCGAACAACCCGACCTCGACCGCTCTCCCGCTCGCCGAGATCGAGGCGTTCGTCGAGAGGGTGCCGCGGCACATCGCCGTGATCCTCGACGAGGCCTACGTCGAGTTCTCGCTGATGCAGGACCCGGAGGACTCGGTCGAGCTGCTCGCCAAGCACCCGAACCTCGTGCTGCTGCGGACGTTCTCGAAGATCTACGGCCTCTGCGGCCTGCGCGTGGGCTACGCGCTGTGCGGCTCGGAGGCGTTCCGGAGCGCCGTCGACCAGGTCCGCCAGCCGTTCTTCTGCAACGCGGCCGCCCAGGCCGCGGCGATCGAGGCGCTCAAGCACCAGGACGAGGTCACCCGCCGCGTCGAGCGCAACCTCGCCGAGCGGACCTCGCTGGTCGTCGAGCTCGAGGGGCTCGGCCTGAGCGTCGCCGAGTCGCACGCGAACTTCGTCTGGTTCGACGTCGGCGAGAACGAGCCCGAGGTCGTCAAGGAGCTCGGCCAGCGCGGCGTGCTCGTGCGCGCCGGCGGGGCGCTCGGCCGCCCGGGCGCGCTGCGCGTCACGGTCGGCACGCAGGCGGAGAACGAGCGCTTCATCGAGGCGCTCGGCACGCTGCTCTAGATGCGCGCGCCGCTGGAGGCGGCGCTCGAGGCGGTCGCCCTGCGGCTCGACGCGGCCGGCGTGCCGTTCCTGCTCGGCGGCAGCGCGCTGCTGGACGCGCTCGGGCTCGACGGTCGAGGTGCGCGACGTCGACCTCATGCTCCGCCCGCAGGACCGCGCGGCCTTCGAGGCCGCCTGCGCGGAGTGGCTCGTCTCCGCGACCACCGAGCCGGGCGAGGTGCTGACCAGCGACTGGAAGGCGACGCTCGACGTCGGCGGCGTCGAGGTGGAGGGGCTCGGCGGCCTCGGCTTCACCGGCGGGGCGACCGCGCCGTTCCGGGCCGGCGGCTCCCGGATGTACGGCGCGGCCCCCGTCGAGCTCTGCGCGCCCGAGGTCTGGCTGGGCGCTCTACCGCGTCTACAAGCCCGACAAGGCCGCGCTGATGGAGTCGATCGTGCCGGAGTCCGCCCGGGCGCTGATCCTCGTCGAGCTCGGCTACGCGTAGGTGGCTGAGTCGTGCTCCACGACGAGCTGCTGAAGGGCGGTGGCGGAGCAGCCACGTTCCAGTGGGTCCTGGCGCAAACGGCGGCTGGGTAGGGAGGCGAGGGGGCCGCCCCGCGGCGTCGAGTCGCGCGAGTTACTCGGTCTCAGGCCGAACAACTGCAGACTCGAGCGCGGCGCGGCCTCGAACCCACCTCCGTACAAGCCCGCCGTTGGACCGGCCGGCGCCGCGCCCACCCCCGACGCCGTCAGGCGCCGACCAGATGAGCGGTGTCGTTGAACGACCGCAGCAGCCGATGCCCGACGCTGAACTCGACGATCCGCGTGACCGAGCAGTTGTCGGCGTGGATGAACGCGAACGGCCGCGACCGCGTGACCTGACGGCACAGCTCGCCGATCACCCCGCCGTGCAGCACGGCCGCGCCGAGCCCGCCCGGGCCGATGGCCGCGAGCATCGTGTCCAGGCCGGCGGACACGCGCGCCGCGAGCGCGTCCATGGACTCGGCGCCCGGGATGGCGTCCCAGCGCTCCTCCATCAGCGCCTTCATCGCGACCGGGTCGCGCTCGTGCATCCGGCGGCGGTACTCGCCGCCCTCCCACTCGCCGAGGTGGACCTCGCGCAGGTCGCCGATCACCTGCGGCTTCAGCCCGGTCGCCGCCACGAGCGGCTCCGCGGTCTGCGCCGTCCGCTGCAGCGGAGTGACGAACAGCGCGCGCAGCGGCTCGCCGTGCAGGCGCTCGGCGACCTGCAGCGCCTGCTCGCGGCCCTCGGGCGCCAGCGGCGGGTCGCCGTGGCCCTCGACGAGCTCGAAGGTCTCGCCCGGCTCGAGGGCGGCCGAGGCGCCGTGGCGGATCACGATCAGCTCGGTGGCGTCGCGCGGGACGGCGAACGCCCGCTGGCGGTAGGTCTCACTCACGGGCGAGCACGATATGACCGATCTAACTCGCGTGCCGATCGCCGGACCGGTCTTCACCGAGGATGACTGGCCCACCCGCCTGATCTTCTTCGCGATCGTCTACGGCCCGCCGATCGCGGCGATTGCGGGCGGGCTCTATCTGGCCGGGCGCTTCACGAGGCTGCGGCGCCTCACGCCGCGCCGCCACGGCGCTGGTGCTCGCCCCGGCGATCGTGCTCGGCGGCGTGAACGCCTACGCGACCTCCAAGCACCGGCGCACCGAGGCGGCCGACGCCCGCGCCGTCACGTTCACGGCCTTCGCGGCGACCGATCTCCACCAGACGCACGCCGACGTGTTCCCGGACTACAACCCGGAGCTGAACCTCCGCTACGAGCGCGGGGGCGGCGAGCTGTCGGTGAGCCAGGTCGTGGCGGAGGACGACGACCTGACACCGCCGCAGTGCCATGCCCACGACGGCACCCCGTTCCATGCCTGGTACGGCCCGTGCCGGAGCGCCCGCACGCCACGCGGCCGGCTCGTGGCCGTCGTCGAGATGCAGATCGGCGTCGCCAGCTTCCTGGACGTCCGCGACGGGACGCTGATCGTCGCCTCCGCCCGCGCTCCGGCGGACGAGGCCGATCTGCTCGCACTGGCCGACGCGCTGCGACCCGTCGACGTCGACGAGATCCATTGGGAGCGGTGAAGTTCTCCCGCCGCAGTGCCGATGTTCTGGTACAAGTAGCCCCTCGAAGCCATGATCACCCGGCCGAACATCACGCGCAGCGCCTTCGCCGGCTACGGCTTCGTCTCCTATCGCGCCTGGCGATTTAGCTAGGCGCTCTCGGCCGGCGGCGCCTCCGCGGCGTGCCGACCAGCCAGGGTCCGACGAGGGACCGAGCGCCAACCCCGCGGGCGTGTGTGACCACCGCCCACCGCCGCACTCGTATCCCTTTCTAGAGTTCTTGCACCAGGAGACCGGCTGATGATGATCGTGATGAAAGCGGGGGCGACCGAGGACCAGGTCCAGGCCGTCATCGACCGCATCGAGTCCTGCGGGGCCCATGCCCACCCCTCGCGCGGCGAGGAGGTGACCGTGATCGGCGCCGTGGGCGACCGCGAGCACGTCGCGCGCCTCGGCCTGGAGGGCGCCCCGGGCGTCGAGCAGGTCGTGCCGATCCTCAAGCCGTACAAGCTCGCCTCCTCGCAGATGCGCGAGCCGACGGTGCTGGAGATCGGCGGCCGCCGGATCGGCGGCGAGAACTTCTCGCTGATCGCCGGGCCGTGCACCGTCGAGTCGCGCGACCAGGTGCTGACGACCGCCCGCGTCGTGCGCGACGTCGGCGGCTCGATGTTCCGCGGCGGCGCCTACAAGCCGCGCTCGTCGCCGTACTCCTTCCAGGGCCTGGGCCAGGAGGGCCTGCGGCTGCTCGCCGAGGCCCGCGAGGAGACCGGCCTTCCGATCGTCACCGAGCTGATGGACGCGCGCGACCTCGAGCCCGTGCTCGAGGTGGCCGACGTGATCCAGGTCGGCGCCCGCAACATGCAGAACTACCCGCTGCTGAGCGAGATCGGCCGCTCCGGCAAGCCCGCGCTGATCAAGCGCGGCCTGTCCTCGACGCTCGAGGAGCTGCTGATGGCGGCGGAGTACATCCTCAAGGAGGGCAACCCGAACGTGATCCTGTGCGAGCGCGGGATCCGCACCTTCGAGACGGCCTACCGCTTCACGCTGGACATCACGGCCATCCCGGTGCTCAAGGAGCTCACCCACCTGCCCGTGATCGTGGACCCGAGCCACGCGCCGGGCCGCCGCAGCCTCGTCCCCGCGCTCTCGATGGCCGCCGCCGCGGCCGGGGCCGACGGGATCATCGTCGAGGTGCACCCGGCGCCCGAGGAGGCGATCTGCGACGGACCGCAGCAGCTCCACACGGACGGGCTGGACGAGTACGTCGCGCGCCTGGAGCAGGCGGCCGCGGTCGCGGGCAAGGTGCTCTCCTCGGCACCGGCCTAGGTGTCGGCGCTCGCATACCTCGGTCCCGAGGGCACCTTCACGCACCAGGCGGCGCTCGACCTCGCGCGCCCCGGCGACGAGCTGCGCCCGGCCGCGACCGCAGTGGACGTGGTGCGCGCGGTCGCCGCGGGCGCGGTCGACGGCGGCGTCGTCGCCTTCGAGAACTCGCTCGAGGGCTCGGTGGCGGAGAACCTCGACGAGATCCTGCACACGCCCGAGGTCGTGCTGGCGGGCGAGCGGGCGCTGCCCGTCTCGTTCGCGCTCCTGCGCGCCGCGGGCGACGACGCGCCGCTGCGCGCGGTCGCCAGCCACCCGTTCGCGCTCGCCCAGTGCGCGCGCTTCCTGCGCGAGCACCGGCTCGAGGCGGTCGAGGCGGCCAGCACCGCCGCCGCGGCCCGCGAGCTGGCCGGCGGGCGGGCGGGCGCGGGTATCGGCGCGCTGGCGCCGGTCACCGCCGCCGAGGTCTACGGGCTGCGCGTCGAGCGGGAGGGGCTGGAGGACGCCACGGGGCCGAGCACGCGCTTCGTCGTGCTGCGCTCGCGCTGCCCCGCGCCGACCGGCCGCGACCGCTCGTTCTTCGTCGTCACGCCGCGCCGCGACGAGCCCGGCTCGCTCGTGCGCCTGCTGCAGGAGTTCTCCGTGCGCGGCATCAACCTGACCACGATCGAGTCGCGCCCGACCCGCGCGCTGCTCGGCGAGTACCGCTTCCTGATCGAGTGCGAGGGCCACGTCGCCGACGCCCACGTGCGCGACGCGGTGCTCGGCCTGCTGCGCTTCCCGGGCGACGTGCGCTTCCTCGGCTCCTTCCCCGAGGACGCCGCGCGCCGCGGCCACGCCCCGCCGCCCGAGCACCCCGAGCAGGCCGTGGCGGGCTACGAGCGGATGCTCGAGCAGGTCGAGGCGTGAAGACCGGCGTCGTCGGGCTCGGGCTGATCGGCGGCTCCCTGCTGCGCGCGCTCGGCGGCGCGGGCTACGACGCCGACCCCGCCGTGCGCGAGGCGGCCGCCGGCGAGGGCTTCGAGGTCGCCGGCGACATCGCCGGCCTGGACGGCTGCGAGCTCGTGCTCGTGGCCGTGCCGCCGGCCCGCAGCGCCGACGTGGTGGGGGAGGTGCTCGAGGCGCTGCCCGCCGCGCTCGTCGCCGACACCGCCTCGGTGAAGGCCGGGCTGCCGGCGCACGAGCGGCTCGTCGGGGCGCACCCGATGGCGGGCGCGGAGTCGGCGGGCTGGGCCGCCTCGACGGCGGTGTTGCTGCAGGGCGCGACCTGGGCGGCGTGCCCGGCCGGCGAGGCGCTCGAGCCGCTGCTCGCGCTCTCGCAGGCGGTCGACGCGCTCGGCGGCCGGATCGTGGCCTGCACGCCCGAGGAGCACGACGCGGCGGTCGCGCGCACGAGCCACGTGCCGCACCTGGCCGCGCAGGCGCTCGCCGGGCTTGCGGCCGACGGCGGGCTGCAGGCCGCGCTGGCCGGCACCGCGTTCCGCGACATGACGCGCGTGGCGCGCGCCGACGCCGGCCTGTGGACGGAGATCCTCGCCGCCAACCGCGACGCCTGCCTCGACGCCGTCGACGAGCTGGTCGCGCGCCTCGGCGTCCTGCGCGCCGCGCTCGGCGACGAGCAGGCCACGCGCACGGAGTGGGCGCTCGGCCTCGAGTGGCTCGACGCGGTCGACGCCGCACGCTGGCGCGAGCCCGACTGGCGCGAGGAGCCCGTCGAAGGCTGGGCCGGCCTGCTCGAGCACGGCCGCGCCGGCCGCGCGGTGCGCCGGCTCCGGCGGAACGCCGACGGGACGACGCACGCGGAGGTCGCGCGATGAGCCGGCCCGACGGGCCGGCTCCGGCTCCACGAGCGGAGGTTTCGCGATGAGACGGCGCTTCGATCCCTCCGGCCCGCTGCGCGGCACGCTCGCCGCGCCCGCGGACAAGTCGCTCTCGCACCGCGCGGCGCTGCTGGCCGCGATGGCATCGGACCCCGTGCGCGTGACGGGCTACCTCGACGCCGCCGACACCAACTCGACGCTGGCGGCGGTGCAGGCGCTGGGCGCGCTCGTGGACCGCGGCCCGGACGCCCTGACGATCCGCGGCACGGGGCTGCGCGCCGCGGGCACCGTCGACGGCCCGATCGACGTCGGCAACGCCGGCACGCTGATGCGGCTGCTCCCGGGCTGGCTCGCCGGCCAGCCGGGCGGGAGCTGGACGCTCGACGGCGACGAGTCGATCCGCCGCCGCCCCGTCGACCGCGTCGCCGAGCCGCTGCGGCGGATGGGCGCGCGGATCGACGCGCGCGAGGACCGCTTCGCCCCGTTCACGGTCACGGGGCAGCCGCTGCGGGGGATCGAGTACGCGCTGCCCGTCGCGTCCGCGCAGATCAAGTCCTGCGTGCTGCTCGCCGGCCTGCTCGCCGCGGGCGAGACCTCCGTGATCGAGCCCGAGCCGAGCCGCGACCACACGGAGCGGTTGCTGCTGCGCTGCGGCGTCACGGTCGAGCGCGAGGACGAGCGGATCCGCATCTGCCCGCAGGACGAGCTGGAGCTGCGCGACCTGCACGTGCCGGGCGACCCCTCCTCGGCCGCGTTCCACGTCGCCGCCGCGGTGCTCGTGCCGGGCTCGCGGATCGTGATCGAGGGCATGGCCGCCAACTGGACCCGCGTCGGCTTCCTGCGCATCCTCGAGCGGATGGGCGCGGTGCTCGTCGGCGAGCTCGAGCCGGCGGGCGCGCCGCTGTCGCCCGACGAGCCCGTGACCGAGCTCGACGTCGCCCACGGCGCCCTGGTGGGCACGACGGTCGAGGCCGGAGAGGTCCCGCTGGCGATCGACGAGCTCCCGCTCGTCGCGCTGCTCGGCTGCTTCGCCGAGGGGGAGACCGTCGTGCGCGGCGCGGAGGAGCTGCGCGTCAAGGAGACCGACCGCATCGCCACCGTCGTCGACGGCCTGCGCGGGCTCGGCGCGGAGATCGAGGCGACCGCCGACGGCTTCGTCGTGCAGGGCACGGGAGGGCTGCGCGGCGGCACGATCGCCTCCCACGGCGACCACCGGCTCGCGATGCTCGGCGCCGTCGCCGGGCTGGCCTCGCGCGAGGGCGTCGAGGTCGACGGCATGGAGGCCGCCGCGGTCAGCTACCCCGGCTTCGAGACCGACCTGGCCTCGCTCGCCTAGTGTCGTGACTCACAAATTCGTGGGCAGTCGGCGGCGCCGGCCTGCGCCTGCCGGCACCCGGCATCCGGTCACGTGCCACCAGCATGCTCGCGGATGCCGTGCACCGGCAGGCACGACCCGGCATCCGCCGCGGAGCACACGAATTTCCGACTCACGACACTAGTCGGGCGGCGGCACGCGGACCCGGTAGACCTCCGGCTTCCCGTCGCGGGTCCAGTAGACGGCGCGCCGCGCCGCCGCGAGCGCGGCGCCGCCCGGGCCCGAGAGCAGATGCGGACCCGAGCGGGGGTGGCGGCCGATCAGGCTGCCCTCCTCGTCGATGTACGCGAGCCCGCCGTCGGCCTGCAGCACCGGGTCGGTGGCGTGCTCCGCTGCGGGACCGGGGCGTCCGGTCAGCGTGTCGATCACGCGCACGCCGCCACCGCGCCGCACGAGCACCCAGCGGTCGAAGACGATGCGCGGCGGCCGGTCGCCGGCCGCGCCGAAGCGGCGGCGGCTGTCGACCCGGCACGCCACCCGCCGGCCGTCGCGCACGAAGACGCGCACCGAGCCCGAGGCGGCGAGCGTGCGGCCGCGGGCCGCGACGCACGCGCTTGCGCGGCGGCGTAGGTGCACCGGCTCGAGCGCGCGCGCCTCGCCGCCGGTCACGCCGGGCAGCCTGGCCGAGCGCGCCGTTGCGCCCTCGGTCCAGTAGACGGTGCCGCCGTGCATCGCGAGGTCGCGCGGCGCGGCGTCCTCGCCGGCCAGCGTGCGCGCCCGGCGCCCCGGCGGCTTGACGAACACGCCCTCGCCCGGCGCGAGCACCGCGACCGTCCCGTCCGTGGCCAGCCGGATCGACGGCGTCCACTCGCAGCAGGCGACGTTGACGAAGGAGACCGAGCGGCGGGCGACCAGGTCCACGACGCTCACGTGCGCGGACGGGCCGCCCTCGCCGTCGCTCTGGTGATACGAGGCCAGGAAGCGGCCCGCGTGCGCGTAGACCGGCGTGACGGCCGAGCCGACGCCCTGGTCCGAGCCGACGCCGCCGACGGAGAACGGACGCCGCCGGCCGAGGCAGGCGTACTCCTCGAAGCCGCTCTCGAACGGCGTGCGGTAGTGGATCCCGAAGATCCGCAGCTTGCCGTCCACGAACGCGGTCGTGCCGTCGCCGCAGGCGACCTTCGCCTCCGCCGGCGAGCACCAGACCAGCACCGCCACCACCACGATCCCGAGCCACCGCACGGCCGAACACCTACCGATCCCGGCGGACGAGCGCAAGCGCCCGGCTAACGTCATCGCCATGGTGATCGCCATCGACGGCCCCGCCGGGGCCGGCAAGTCGACCGTCGCCCGCGCCGTCGCGGAGCGGCTCGGGTTCACGTATCTCGACACGGGGGCGATGTACCGCGCGGTGGCGCTCGCCGCCGCGGGCCGCGAGGACGACGCCGCGGGGATCGCCGAGCGCGCCGACATCCGCGTCGGCGACCGCGTGCTGCTGGACGGCCGCGACGTCACGGACGAGATCCGCACCCCCGAGGCGTCGGCCGGCGCCTCGCGCGTGGCGGCCGACCCCGGCGTGCGGGCCGCGCTCGTGCGCAAGCAGCAGGAGATCGTCGAGGACGGCGACTGGGTGGCGGAGGGCCGCGACATCGGCTCGGTCGTCGCCCCGGACGCCGCCGTCAAGGTGTTCCTGACCGCCGATCCCCAGGAGCGCGCCCGCCGGCGCGCGGCGCAGACCGGCGCCGACCCGGAGCAGGTCCTGCGCGAGCAGGCCGAGCGCGACGAGCGCGACGCGACCGGCGAGCGCACCGTGCTCGAGCCGGCCACGGACGCCGTCCCCGTCGACACGACCGGCCTCAGCCTCGACGAGGTCGTCGCCCAGATCGAGATGCTGGCGACCGAGGCACGGGAGCTGCGATGAAGGTCGCCGTCGTCGGCTATCCCAACGTCGGCAAGTCGTCGCTCGTCAACCGCCTGACGCAGTCGCGCGAGGCCGTCGTGCACGAGCGCGCCGGCATCACGCGCGACCGCAAGGAGCTCGCGACGGACTGGAACGGGCGCCGCTTCACGCTGATCGACACCGGCGGCGTCGACCTCGGCGACGAGGACCCGCTCGCCGTCTCGATCCAGGACCAGGCGCGCGAGGCGCTGGCCGACGCGCAGGTCGCGCTGCTGGTGGTCGACGCGCGGGCAGGCATGCGGCCCGGCGACGAGGAGATCGCCGACATCCTGCGCCGCGGCGGCATGCCGGTCGTGGTGGCCGCCAACAAGATCGACCAGCCCGGCGACCTCGGGCTCGTCCACGACTTCCACGGGCTCGGGCTCGGCGAGCCGCTGGCCGTCTCCGCCGCGCAGGGCCTCGGCACGGGCGACCTGCTCGACCGGCTCGTGGAGCTGCTGCCCGAGGGCGAAGACGACGCCGACGAGGACGAGGACGTCGTGCGCCTCGCCGTGATCGGCCGCCCGAACGTCGGCAAGTCGAGCCTCGTCAACGCCTTCCTCGGCCGCGAGCGCGTGATCGTCTCCGAGGTCGCCGGCACCACGCGCGACGCGATCGACACCCCGATCGAGGTCGACGGCCGCCGGATGCTGCTGATCGACACCGCCGGCATCCGGCGCGGCGCGAAGATCCAGGAGTCCGTCGAGTACTACACGACGCTGCGCTCGCAGCGCGCGGCCGACCGCGCCGACGTCGCGCTCGTCGTCTGCGACGCCGGCGACGGCGTCACCTCGCAGGACCTGCGGATCGCCGAGCTGGCGATGAAGGCCGGCTGCGCGACCGCGCTCGTGCTCAACAAGTGGGACCTGACCGGCGGCGACGTCGAGCAGATCGCCGGACCTGGAGGTGGGGTGGGCGCCGCCGAGCTCGATCGCGAGCGCGCCCGGGTCAACCGCAAGCTCCGCCTGCGGCCGAAGGTGCTCACCGCGAGCGCCGTCACCGGCCGCAACGTGCGACGCCTGCTGCAGGAGGCGCTGTCGCTCAGCGATCGCCGCGCGCACCGGACCGCGACGCCCGAGCTGAACCGCTTCCTGGGGGAAGTGACGCAGGCGCGGCAACCACCCGCTAAACAGGGGCATCGCCTGAAAATGCTCTACATGGCGCAGATCGGGGTAAAGCCACCTCGGTTCTCCATCCAGGTCAACAGCCGAGCGCGCCTCACCCGTGATTACGCCTACTTCGTCGAGAATCGCCTCCGAGAGCGCTACGGCCTCGACGGAATCCCCCTCGTCATCGACTTCGCCGAGCGCAAACGGCGCCCGCGCGGAGAGTCCTAGCCGCGCGCCGCGCCGGCTCGAGCGGCGCACCGTCATCCTCGTCGCGATCGCGCTGCTGGCGATCGCGCTGACCGTCGTGCTGGCGACCCGCGGCGACGCCGCGCCGACCGACGCCACGGCACGGCTGGTCCCGCCCGACGCGCTGCTCTACGCGCACCTCTCCACGAGCGAGGGCCGCACGCAGGACGCCCGCCTGCTCGAGCTCGCCGGGCGCTTCTCGGTGCTGCGTGAGCGGATCCCCGCGCTCGCGATGGCGCTGACCCCGGCCGCAGGCGGCCTCGACTACGCGCGAGACGTTCGGCCGTGGCTCGGCGACGAAACGGCGATCGCGCTGCTCGACGGCGGCGGCGCCGGCCCCGAGCCGCTGCTGATCGCCGCGGTCGACGACCGCGCGGCCGCGCAGCGCACGCTCGCGAAGCTCGGCGCCCGCCCCACCGGCCGCCATGCCGGCACGCCCTTGCTGTCGCTGCCGCCGCGCGCCACCGCCGCCTTCACCGGCGACCACCTCGTGATCGGCCCCGCCGCCGCCGTCTCGGGCGCGATCGACCGCGCCGGCGACGACGGCCCGCCCTCGCTGGCCGACGGCCGCGTCTTCCGCCGCGCCGCCGAGGATCGCGCGGGCGCGGCCAGCCTCGAGCTGTTCGCGACCACGATCGGCCTGCGCCGCCTGCTCGACGGCGCCACCGGCCTCCCAGGGATCGCCGGGCGCATGCTGCTGAGCCCGCGCCTCGAGGGCCTGCACGCGCAGGTCGCCGCCGAGGAGCGCGGCGTGCGCGCGACGGCCCGCGTGCTGCGCGCCCCGGGCGGCGAGCCCGCCGCGTTCGAGCCCGAGGTCGCCCAGCACGTCCCGAGCGGCACGGCCGGCTTCGTCGCGGTTCCCGGCCTCGACGCGATGGCGGCGATCGCCGAGCGCGCCGGCGGCGCCGCGCTGCTGGACGGCGTCGAGCAGGCGCTGCCGACGGCGGCCGGGATCGAGCTCGAGGACCTGCTCGCCCCGCTCGGCGACGAGGCGGTGCTCAGCGTCCAGGCCGGCGAGGCCGCACCGATCTTCACGCTGGCCGCGCGCACGCGCGACGCGGCGTCGACCCGCGAGTCGCTGGCTCGGCTGCAGGGGCCCGTGTCAGACCGGCTCGGCACCGGTCCGTTCGAGCAGCGCGAGCTGCGCGGGGCCGACGCCTTCACCATGAACGTGACCCCCGAGCTCGAGCCGTCCTACGCGGTCTCGAAGGGCGCCGTGGTGGCTTCCACGGCGAGCTCGGGTCTCGAGCAGCTCCGCCCGGCGCGGTCGCCCGCGACCGCCGCCGCCGTGCTGGAGGACCTCATGCCCGAGGAGGGCGAGAAGGTGGAGGCGCTAGCCTTCATCGACCCGCGTAAGCTCCTCGCGCTGGGTGAGCGGACGGGCCTGCAGGCCCTCAGCTCCCCGGCGGCGCGTGACGACCTCAGCCGGATGCGCAATGCCGGCGCGGTCGTGAAAGAGGACGACAACCAGCCGACCGACACGACCGCGGAGCTGTTCCTCGAGATCCCATGACCCAGTTCGCTGACAACGAGTACCTCTTCACGTCCGAGTCCGTCACCGAGGGCCACCCGGACAAGATCGCCGACCAGATCTCCGACGGCGTCCTCGACGCCGTGCTGCGGGACGACCCGCTGGGGCGCGTGGCCTGCGAGACGCTCGTCAACACGGGCCTGGTGGTCGTCTCGGGCGAGATCTCGACGACCACCTTCGTGGACATCCAGGAGGTCGCCCGCGAGACGATCCGCAAGATCGGCTACATCGACGCCGATCTCGGCTTCTCCGCCGACTCCTGCGCCGTCATCAACGCGATCGACAAGCAGTCGCCCGACATCGCGCAGGGCGTCGACCACGCCTACGAGACGCGCGTCGACCCGACCGACGAGGACGAGCTCGACGTCGCCGGCGCGGGCGACCAGGGCATGATGTTCGGCTACGCCTCGCGCGAGACCGAGGAGCTCATGCCGCTGCCGATCTCGCTCGCACACAAGCTCGCGCACCGGCTCAGCGAGGTGCGCAAGGACGGGACGCTGGACTACCTGCGCCCCGACGGCAAGACGCAGGTCTCCGTGCGCTACCGCGACGGCGCGCCCGTCGCGATCGAGCGCGTGCTGATCTCCACCCAGCACCGCGAGGGCGCCGAGTCGCTGATCCCGGACGACCTCTGGGAGAACGTGATCGTCCCGGTGCTGCCGGCCGACCTCTACGACGCCGAGCAGCTGCGCCGCGACCTGCTCGTCAACCCGACCGGGCGCTTCGTGATCGGCGGCCCCGTCGGCGACGCGGGCCTCACCGGCCGCAAGATCATCGTCGACACCTACGGCGGCATGGCCCGCCACGGCGGCGGCGCCTTCTCGGGCAAGGACCCGTCGAAGGTCGACCGCTCGGCCGCCTACGCGGCGCGCTGGGTCGCCAAGAACCTCGTCGCCGCCGGCCTCGCCGACCGCGCCGAGGTCCAGGTCGCCTACGCGATCGGCGTCGCGCACCCCGTCTCGGTGATGATCGAGACGTTCGGCACCGAGAAGATCGGCCGCGCGAAGATCGCCCAGCTCGTCGACGAGCACTTCGACCTGCGCCCGGGAGCGTTCCGCAAGGAGCTCGACCTGCACCGGCCGATCTACCAGAAGACCGCCGCCTACGGCCACTTCGGCCGCGAGGACGACGACTTCACTTGGGAGCGCACCGACAAGGCCGAGGCGCTCGCCGCGGCCGCCGGCCTCGGCGCTCCCGCGTCGGCCTAGCTCAACCCTCGCCGGCCCCGACCCCGGAGGTCGGAGCCCGGTTCACCGGCTTGCCCCCGCCGCCCGCCGGGGCGGGGGCGGGCGGCGCCGGGGCGGCCGACGGCGCGGGTGACGGGACGACCGCGACGGGGACCTCCTCGTCGTCGGCCGTCGTGCTGGGCGGCGCGACCACGCGCACGACCTGCTTGCGCCGCGCGGGCTTCTTGCGCGGCTTCGCCTTCGCCTTCGCCTTGGCCTTGGCCGTGGCCGTGCGCTTGGCGGCGGTCTTCTTCTTGAACTGAAGCTCGCGCGAGCGGCCGACCGCGGGCGGCTCGGACTCGAGCTGAGCGCCGGTGCCGGCAGGCGTCGCGGCACGGTCCGCCGGGGCGCTGGGCTGTACGGCCGCGGGTGTCGCCGGCCTGACATCAGCGGTGCCGACGAGCTCTCCGAACGGCTTGCCGCCGGAGTAGATCCACAGGACGATCACCACGGCGGCGCCCAGAGCCGCCCCCGCCAGGAGGTACACGAGCCCGGCGCGCGTTCCGCTGCGTCCCTGCATGCAGACCGAGTCTCTCATCGGCGGAGCGCGTGGTGTCGATTTATTCGAGCCTTAGATGGGTATCGGCCCCTCCAGACTTCGGCGAGGGGGAGGCAGGGGATGGAGGAGCTGCGGCTCGACGTCAACTTCGTGGACTACGCCATCCTGGCGATCTACTTCATCGCCGTGCTCGGGATCGGGTTCGCGGCGAAGCGCTACATCAAGACGAGCCTCGACTACTTCCTCTCCGGCCGTTCGCTGCCCGCGTGGATCACGGGCCTGGCCTTCATCTCGGCCAACCTCGGCGCGCTGGAGATCCTCGGCATGGCGGCCAACGGCGCGCAGTTCGGCGTCTACACCGTCCACTACTACTGGGTCGGCGCGATCCCGGCGATGGTCTTCCTCGGGATCGTGATGATGCCGTTCTACTACGGCTCGAAGGTCCGCAGCGTGCCCGAGTACCTGCGGCTGCGATTCAACAAGCCGACGCACGTCTTCAACGCGCTGAGCTTCGCGCTCGCGACCGTGCTGATCGCGGGCGTGAACCTGTATGCGCTGGCGCTCGTGCTGGAGCTGCTGCTCGGCTGGCCGATCCTGCTCGGCATCGTCGTCAGCGCCGCGATCGTGCTCGTCTACATCACGCTCGGCGGCCTGTCCTCGGCGATCTACAACGAGGTCCTGCAGTTCTTCATCATCCTCGCCGCGCTGATCCCGCTGACGGTGATCGGCCTGATCGACGTCGGCGGCTGGGACGGCCTGAAGGACCGGATCGTCGAGATGAAGGGCAACGACGACCTGATGCACTCCTGGAGGGGCACCGGCAGCGGCGACAACCCGCTCGAGGCGTCCTGGATCCCGATCGTGTTCGGCCTCGGCTTCGTGCTCTCGTTCGGCTACTGGACGACGAACTTCGCCGAGGTCCAGCGCGCGCTGTCGGCCAAGAGCCTCAACGCCGCGCAGCGCACGCCGCTGATCGGCGCCTACCCGAAGATCTTCATCCCGGCGATCACGATCATCCCCGGCCTCGTCGCGCTGGTGACGATCAAGGGGCTCGGCGGCGACGACCCGAACATGGAGTACAACAACGCGATCCCGCTGCTGATGAACGAGTACCTGCCCAACGGCATGCTCGGGCTCGCGCTGGTGGGCCTGATCGCGGCCTTCATGGCCGGCGTGGCGGCCAACGTGTCCGCCTTCAACACGGTGGTCACCTACGACCTCTGGGAGCCCTACGTCAAGTCGGGCAAGAGCGACGACTACTACCTGAACTTCGGCCGCATCGCGACCGTCGTGGGCATCGTGATCGGCATCGCCACGGCGCTGATCGCCTCGGGTTACAACAACATCATGGATTACATCCAGCTGTTGTTCTCGTTCTTCAACGCGCCGCTGTTCGCGACCTTCATCATCGGCATGTTCTGGAAGCGGATGACGCCGTGGGCGGGCTTCTGGGGCCTGCTGGCCGGCACGCTCGGCGCGGCGATCGCGCACTACGGGAACGACTGGGGCTGGTTCGACCTCGGCTCCGCGCAGGCGGCGGCCTTCTGGGGCGCGATCGCCGCGTTCGTGCTCGACGCGATCGTCTCCGTCGCGGTCACGTTCGTCACGAAGCCGAAGCCGATCGAGGAGCTGCAGAACCTCGTCTACGGCATGGCCGCCGTCGACGAGGACGACATCGCATCCGAACAGGTCTGGTACCGGCGGCCCGCCACGCTCGCGGCCGGTGCGCTCGGCCTGACCGCCATCCTCAGCTTCCTCTTCGCCTAGGAGACCACGATGCCCGAAGACAAGCACATCGCCGACGCCGAGAAGGCCGAGATCGACGCCCACCGCGCGGCGCGCGCCGCCAACCTGTTCGACGTCCGCCGCTTCATCGGCGGGCTGTTCCTGATCTACGGCGTGATCCTGTTCGTCCTCGGCATCGGCGCCTCCGACGCCGACGTCGACAAGGCGGCCGGCGTCAACGTGAACCTCTGGACCGGGCTGGCGATGCTGCTCGTCGGCGCGCTCTTCCTGGCGTGGGCGTTCACCGCGGCCGCTCGGCGAGGAGCTCGCCGAGTCAGAGACGGCGGGCGGCGGGGCCGGGAACGACTGACACGGACCCGTCCGGCGGCTTCGCGCCGGGCGGGAAGAGCGCCAGCACGGAGCCGCCGAAGCCGCCGCCGACCATCCGGGCGCCCGCGGCGCCGGCGCGCATCGAGCGCCTCGACGGTGCGCTCGACCTCCGGGACGGACGCCTCGTAGTCGTCGCGCAGGCTCGCGTGCGACTGCGAGAGCAGGGCGCCGACGCGCTCGAGGTCGCCGGCTTCGAGCGCGGCGGCGGTCGCCTCGACGCGCGCGTTCTCGCCGAGCACGTGGCGGACGCGCCGGTCCAGCGGGTCCGGCAGCCCGCCGGCCGAGGTCGCGTCGCGCAGGCTGGCGACGCCGAGCGCCTCGCAGGCGGCGGCACACTCCGCGCGGCGCTCGTTGTAGCCGCCGCCCGCGTGCTCGTGCGAGGCGCCCGAGTCGAGCGTGACGAGCCGCCAGTCGCCCAGCTCGAGCGGCACCGGCTCGATCGTGAGGTCGCGGAAGTCGATCCGCAGCGCCGCGCCGTCGCGCCCGCACAGCACGGCGAGCTGGTCGAGCAGCCCGGTGCGCGCCCCGACGTGCTCGTTCTCCACGCGCGAGCAGAGCTTGGCCAGCTCGACGCGGTCGACGTCCGGGTCCTCCAGCAGCGCCAGGCACAGCGCCGCCTCCAGCGCGGCCGAGGAGGACAGGCCCGAGCCGTGGGGGAGATCGCCCTCGATCTCCAGCCGGGCACGGGCGGATGGCGTGGCCGGCGGCGCGCAGCTCGGCGACCGTCCCGCGCACGAAGGCGCGCCAGCCGCTCGCGCGCTGATCGTCGTCGAGCGCGAAGGCGTCGTGCTCGCCGAGGTCGAGCGCGTGCGCCTCGATCCGGTCGCCCTCCAGCGGCTCGGCCGTGACCGTCACGCCGCGCTCGATCGCGAACGGCAGCGCGAGCCCGTCGTTGTAGTCGGTGTGCTCGCCGATCAGGTTCACGCGGCCGGGGCCGCGGGCGACGATCCGGCTCACGCGCCGAGCCGCTCGCGCATCACCCGGACGGCGTCTGCGCTGGAGTCCATCATCAGGTAGCGGCGGCCGGTCGCGGCCGCCACCGCGCCGAGCGTGCCCGAACCGGCGAACGGGTCCAGCACGAGGTCGCCAGGGCGCGAGGAGGCGTGCACGAAGCGGCGCACGAGGCCCTCGGGCTTCTGCGTCGGGTAGCCGGTCTTCTCGCGCCCGGTGGGGGAGACGATCGTGTGCCAGATGACGCTGACCGGCATCTTCCCGCGCGCGGCCTTCTCCGGCGAGACGAGGCCCGGCGCCATGTAGGGCTCGCGCTCGACCGCCTCGCCGTCGAAGTGGTAGCCCGCCCGGTCCTTGACGTAGACGAGGATCGTGTCGTGCTTCTGCGGCCAGCGCCGCTTCGGCTTGCCGCCGTAGTCGTAGGCCCAGATCAGCTCGTTGAGGAAGCACTCGCGGCCGAACAGCTCGTCGAGCAGCAGCTTGACGGCGTGCGCCTCGCGGTAGTCGAGGTGCAGGTACAGCGTGCCGCTGGCGTGGAGCACGCGGCGCAGCTCGCGCAAGCGCGGCTCCAGGAAGCCCAGGTAGTCGTCGAACGCGTCCCGGTAGGAGGAGGTCTCGAGCAGCGTGGAGGCGTAGCGGCGCCCGCCGAAGCCGGTCCGGTCGCCGGTCTCGGCCGCGACGGTGGCGAGCGTCCTGCGCGTCTGCACCTTGCCCGTGTTGAACGGAGGGTCGGTGTAGACCATCTGCGCGCAGCCGTCCGGCAGCTCCGCGAGCAGCTCGAGGTTGTCGCCGTGCCGGATCCCTTCCACGTGGCGAGCGTAGTGGCTTGGGCGGGCGCCTTGCCGGCGGGCGCCAGGGGCCGGGTCGTGGTGCGGTGCGTTTGGCGAACGGCCTGGGCTTGTACGGGGGAGGGGTTTGCTCCCGGTGGCGCGAGCGGTCACTTGTTCAGCCTGAGCCTGAACAACTGACCGGTCGGCGCAACCCGGGCCCACTCCCCTCCCTACAAGCCCAGGCCGTTCAGCAGCGCCCCGTCCACGCCAAGCGCTCCTGGCGCCCGCCGGCAGGGCGCCGGCGGGGCGAGGCGACCGCCGGCGCGCCTATCGTCGTCAGGCCCGTGATCGCGCAGGTGCAACCCCTCACGACGACGCGCCGCCTGAGCGGCCCGTTCGACTACGCGCTGCCCGAGCAGCCCGTGCGCATCGGCTCGATCGTGCGCGTGCCGTTCGGCCGCCAGGCGCTCGACGGCGTCGTGGTCGGGCTCGCCGAGCACACGGAGCTGGCGCCCGAGCGGCTCGTGGCGCCGACCGGGGTGCGCGAGGACGACGTGCCGGCGGACCTCGTCGAGCTGGCGCTGTGGATGGCCACGGAGTACTGCTCGACGCCTGCGCGCTCGCTGCAGCTCGTGCTCCCCCCGCGCGGCAAGCCGCGCACCGAGCCGTGGGCGTTCCGCACCGACGCGCCGCTCGACGGGGAGCGCCTCACGAGCAACCAGCAGGCGCTGCTGGACGCGCTGCCGATGCGCGCCACGGGCCAGCTCCCGGCGCTGCGGCGCCTCGAGACGCGCGGCCTGGTCGCGCTGGCCGAGCGTCAGCGCCGCCGCACGCCCCGGACCGACGCCCAGCCGTCGGCGCCCGTCGCGCTCACGGGTGCCCAGGAGGCGGCGATCCGGGCCGTCGAGGGCGCGCCGGGCGCATCGCACCTCCTCCACGGCGTCACCGGCTCGGGCAAGACGGAGGTCTACCTGCGGGCCGCCGCCGCGGCGCTGGAGCGCGGGGAGGGCGTGATCGTGCTCGTGCCCGAGATCGCGCTGACGCCGCAGACCGTCGGGCGCTTCCAGGCCCGCTTCGGCGACACCGTCGCGCTGCTGCACTCCGCGCTGGGGGAGGGCGAGCGCTACGACGAGTGGCGGCGGCTGCGCACCGGCGAGGCGCGGATCGCGGTCGGCCCGCGCTCCGCGGTCTTCGCGCCGGTCGCCGACCTCGGGCTGATCGTCGTCGACGAGGAGCACGATGCCTCCTTCAAGCACGAGGGCGACCCGCGCTACGACGCCCGCACCGTCGCCGCCGAGCGCGCGCGCCGCGCCGGCGCCCGGCTGCTCGTCGGCACCGCCACGCCGCGCCCGGAGACCTGGCACTCGCTCCCGCACCTCAAGCTCCCGGACCGCGTCGACGCGCGCCCGCTGCCGCCCGTGCGCGTGCTCGACATGCGCGGCGCGCGCCACCCGCTGCACCCCGAGACGCGCCGCGCGCTCGCGAGCGCGCGCAAGTCGATCGTGCTGCTCAACCGCCGCGGCTGGTCGAACTTCCTCACGTGCCGCTCGTGCGGCAAGACGTGGGAGTGCCCCAACTGCGAGGTCGCGCTCGTGCTGCACCGGTCCGAGAACGCGATCGCCTGCCATCACTGCGGGCACCGCGAGCGCGTGCCGGAGCGCTGCGACGCCTGCGGCTCGCTGTCGGTCGCCCGCCACGGCGCCGGCACGGAGCGCATCGAGCACGAGCTGCGCGAGGGCCTGGACGTGCCGGTGTTCCGCCTCGACGCCGACACCGCCGGCGCCAAGGACGCCGTGCCCGAGCTGCTCGCGCGCTTCCGCGCCGCGCCCGAGGGGCTGCTGCTCGGCACGCAGATGGTGGCCAAGGGCCACGACTTCCCGGACGTCACGCTCGGCGTCGTGCTCGACGCCGACTCGACGCTGCGCTTCCCGGACTTCCGCGCGGAGGAGCGCACGTTCGCGCTGATCGCGCAGCTCGCGGGGCGCGCCGGGCGGGGCGAGCGCGGCGGCCGCGTGCTCGTGCAGACCAGCGCCCCCGGCGCCGCGGCGATCGCCGCCGCCGCCCAGCACGACGCCGAGGGCTTCCTGGCGGGCGAGCTCGAGCGCCGCCGCTCGCTCGGCTATCCGCCGTTCGCCGACCTGATCCGCGTCGTCTGCTCAGGCGAGGACGGCGCGGCGGCCCGGGCGGCGGCGGGCGCCGTCGCCGCCGCCGTCGACGGCCTCGCGCAGACCGAGGTGCTGGGGCCGGCGCCGCTGTTCCGCCTGCGCGGGCGCGAGCGCTTCCAGGTCGTCGTGCGGACCCGCGCGCGTGCGGAGGCCGTGCGTGCGACGGGCGCCGCGGTCGAGGCCGCCGCGCGCGATCGCGCGCACCGCGCTGTGACCTTCAGTGTCGACGTCGACCCCCAATAGACTCCCGTCCCATGGCCGAAGAGGACCAGATCGCGCCGCCTCGCACCCCGGAGGAGGCCGAGGCGCTCCAAGACCGGATCGACCCCGAGACCCGCGCCCGCCGCGACGCCGCGCTCAAGCTCATACGCCAGTACGGCGACCCCGTCCTGCGCAGCCGGGCGCTCGAGGTCGAGCGCTTCGACGACCGCCTGTCGGAGGAGATCCGGCGCATGGGCCAGGTCATGCACGACGCGCTCGGGATCGGGCTGGCGGCGACCCAGGTCGGCGTGATGCACCGCCTGCTCGTCTACCGCGTCGACCCCGACGCGCCGGTCGCCGCCGTCGTGAACCCGACCATCGAGTGGACCAGCGAGGAGCGCGAGCCGCTCGAGGAGGGCTGCCTGTCGCTGCCGGGCGTGCTGGTCGAGGTCGAGCGGCCGATCCATGTGCGCGTGCGCGCGCAGGACGAGCAGGGCGAGGAGCAGCTGATCGAGGCCTCGGGGCTCGAGGCCCGGGTGCTCCAGCACGAGATCGACCATCTCGACGGCGTGCTGATCCTGGACCGCACCACGCGCGATCGGCGCAAGCAGGCCATGCGCGCCCTCCGCGAGGCGGGCGCCGGCACCTCACCGCTCGGCGTCGGCGCGTAAACCAGCCCGCGTGCGCACCGTCTACCTCGGCACCTCGAGCTTCGCCGCCACCGTGCTCGAGCGGCTGGCGGCGAGCGAGCACAAGCCCGTCCTGGTCGTCACCCGCCCCGACGCGCCGCGCGGCCGCGGGCGCCGCCTGCAGCCGCCGCCCGTCGCCGAGACGGCGCGCGCGCTCGGCATCGAGCTGATCCAGCCCGAGCGCCTGCACGACGAGGACGTGCTGGAGCGGATCGCCGCCGCCGATCCCGAGGCGCTGGCCGTCTGCGCCTACGGGGCGCTGATCCGCGAGCCGCTGCTGAGCGCCTACGAGATCCTCAACGTCCACCCGTCGCTGCTGCCGCGCTGGCGCGGCGCCGCCCCGATCGAGCGGGCGATCATGGCCGGCGACGCGGTCACCGGCGTCTCGATCATCCGGCTCGTCGAGGCCCTCGACGCGGGCCCGGTGTGCCTGCGGGGCGAGGAGCCGATCCGGCCGGACGACGACTACGGGACGCTGTCGGAGCGCCTGGAGCGCCTGAGCGGCGACCTGCTCGTCCGCGCGCTCTCCGAGCGCCCGGCGTTCAGCGAGCAGGGCGAGGACGGCGTCACGTACGCGCACAAGATCGAGGCGCGCGACCGGGCGCTGGACTTCACGCAGGCCCCAGAGGCGGTCGAGCGCCAGGTGCGCGCGCTGCGCCCGCACATCGGCGCGCGGCTGCGGCTGCCGGGCGGCGAGTACATGACCGTGCTCGAGGCCCGCGTCGCCGGCGAGACGCTCGCGCCGGCGGGCGGTCGCGTCCGCGTCGAGGCCGGCCGGCTGCTGCTGGACTGCAACGGCGGCGCCCTCGAGCTCACGCGGATCCGCCCTCCCGGCGGCAAGGAGATGGACGCCCGCGCATGGCTGCGCGGCCGCCCCGACGCCGGCGATACCGGCTTCTTCCTCGATCCGTCGCTGCCCGAGCGCTCGTTCGACGAGCTGCTGGAGCTCGCTCGCGAGGAGTGGACCTCGGACGCCGAATGGGCGCCGTATCTGTCCGCGCTCGCCTATCGCGGCGACGAGGACGTGCTCTTCCGCGCCCGCGCGATGGCCGCCGACGAGGATCCGCGCGAGCGCGGGATCGCCGCGTTCCTGCTCGGCCAGCTCGGCACGCCGGTGCCGACCTTCCCGGCCGAGTCCGCGGCCACGCTGGAGGAGATGGCCGCGCGCGAGCAGGACGCGGGCGTGCTGGAGGCGATCGCGCACGGCTTCGGCCACCTGGGCGAGCCGTACGGGCTCGACACGCTGGTCGCGCTGGGCGCGCACGCCGACCCGCGCATCCGCGAGGCGGCGGCGATCGCGCTCGCCGGCCGCGAGGCCCCGGGTGCGATCGACGCGCTGATCCGGCTCTCGCGCGACGACGAGACGGACGTGCGCGACTGGGCGACGTTCGCGCTCGGAATGCTCGCCTCGCAGGACACGGCCGAGCTGCGCGAGGCGCTCGCCGCGCGGCTCGCCGACCCGGATCCGGAGACGCGCCTGGAGGCCGTCCACGGCCTGGCGGTGCGCGGCGACCAGCGCGCCGTCGAGCCGGCGCTGGAGCTGCTCGCCGCTGCGGCGGAGTCCGACGGCGGCTTGTGGCGCCGGATGGAGCTGCGCGAGACGGCGCAGCGGCTCGCCGCCCAGACGGGCGACGAGCGCTTCGATCCGTATCTGCCGGCGTAGGAGCCGCTAGGCGGCGGGCTGCGCGGCCGGAGCCGGCTGCGCGGCCGGGGCGGCCGGGGCGGCCGGGGCCGGAGCAGCAGCGGCGGCCGGGGCCGGCGCCGGAGCGGCCTGCGCCGGCGGTGCGGGCGGCGGAGGCGGCGTGGGCGCGGCGGCCGGAGCCACGGCGGGAGCCGGCGCGGGCGCGGCCTCGGCCGGAGCGGCCTTGGCCTGCGCGGGAGTGTGCGTGTCGGGCGGGTCGGTCGGGACCTGGTCGCTCGGGGCGTCCTCGACGTCGACGTGCTCGGGCTCGGTGGCCTGGTTGTCGGTCGGGTCCGTCACGGGGGCGGGCTGGTCCGGGTTCTTGTGGTCCTTGCCCTTGTCCTTGCCGTCGTCGGCCGGCTCGACCGGCGTCGAGGGGTCGGCGGGCTGCTCGGAGGGCGCCGCGGGCTCCTCGGCCGGAGCGGCGGGCTCCTCGGTCGGGGTCGGATCGGTCTCGGTGGGGGTCGTCGGCGCGGCGGGCTCCTCCGGCGTGGCCGGCTCGCCCGGATCGGTCGGATCGGTCGGCGGCTCGGGCACGCCGGGATCGGTGCCGGTCGCGACCTCTACCGCGTCGGTGATGCCGTCGCCGTCCGCGTCGCCGCTGCCGTCGCCGACGCCGTCGCCGTCGACGTCCGCGTTCGAGGGATCGCCGCCGAGGGCGACCTCGATCGCGTTCGGGACGCCGTCGCCGTCGGTGTCGAGGGCGCCGTCCTCGACGCCGTCCTGGTCGGTGTCCTTGGCGTTGGCCGCCGTGCGCAGCCGGAACTCGACGCCGTTGGGCACGCCGTCGCCGTCCGCGTCCGCGTCGGCGTCGTTGGCGTTGGGGTCGAGGCCCTGCTCATGCTCGACGGCGTCGGGGATGCCGTCGCCGTCGGAGTCGGCGGCCTTCACGAACTCGCTGTCGCCGAAGTTCTGGTCGGTCGCGGTGCCGCCGCCACCGCGGCGGGCGTTGCTGGTCGAGCGCCGCTCGCCGGACGAGGCGTCGCCCCGGACGGCCGTGTCGCCGCCGCCTGCGGTCGTGCCTGCGCCGGTCGTGCCGGTGGCCGAGCCACCCGTGGCGGGCAGCAGCGCCAGCGCGGCGGTCGGGCCGCTGACGGTCTGGCCGGGCGCGGTGCGCACTGCCACGGAGCCGTCGGAGTCGCGCTCGGCGGCGCGCTCCTGCGCGGCGGAGAGGGTGATCGGGTCGCCGCTCGAGCTCGAGAGCGCCTCCGGCCAGTCGTTCCAGCCGATCAGCGGCACGGCGATCGCGCCGACACCGAGGACACCGGCGACCAGCACGGCGGCGATGGTGCCCGCGAACTTGAGGTCACGTCCGGTGGTGGAGTTCCCGCGAGAGTTGTTCGTATCCGTCATGTCAGAGTCCCCTTGCACCGGATGACTCGGCACTTTCGCCAAAGTTGATTAGCCCCTTTAGGGAAATTGTCAGGGTTTGGACGAAGGTACGACCGGCCTGCTTTCCGGACCTTCCGAAACAGCGCAAGACACCAGAAACAAGGCCCGCCCAAGGTCTTGCACGAAGTCGCCCAACGGGGACAAACGTACCCCAATCGAGGGCGTCGCGGCAACCGGTCCTGACCCCATGATGGCGGCGCCGGTCAGCCCTGCCCGCGCGGTCGCCTACACGGTCCTCCGACGGGTCTTCGAACAGGACGCCTGGGCCGACCGGGCGCTGCACGGGGAGGTGCGTCGAGCGGGCCTGGACGCGCGCGACCGCGCGCTGGCCACCCAGCTCGCCTACGGCACCGTCCAGCGCGTCGCGACGCTGGACCACCTGATCGCCGTCCTGGCGGGGCGGCCGGTCGAGCGCTTGCAGCCGGCCGTGCTCGCCGCCCTGCGGCTCGGGGCCTTTCAGCTCGCGCTCCTGGACGGCGTCGCCGCCCATGCCGCCGTCGGCGAGTCGGTCGAGCTGGCCAAGGCCGAGGCGCCGCGCGGGGCGGGGCTGGTCAATGCCGTCCTACGCCGCGCCGCGCGCGAGGGGCGCGCGCTCGTGGAGGCACTGCCGGACGCGACGCCCGCGGAGGCCGCGCTGCGGCACTCCTATCCGCACTGGATCGCCGAGCAGTGGTTCGAGGCGCTCGGCCCGGAGGCCGCGCGCGAGCTGATGGCCGCCGGCAACCGCCCCGCGGAGGCGGCGCTGCGCGCCAACTCACTGCGCACAACCGCGGCGGAGCTGGCGGCGGAGCTGCCCGTCGCGAGCCGGCCCGCGGACGGGCTCCCTGAGGGACTCGTGCTCGAGGGCGCGTTCGACGCGTTCGGCTCGCCGCTGTGGGAGCACGGGAGCTTCATGCCCCAGTCGCGCGCGGCGATGGCCGTCGGCCGGATCCTCGCCCCGCGGCCCGGGGAGCGCGTGCTCGACCTGTGCGCCGCGCCGGGCGGCAAGACCACCCACCTCGCCGCGCTTATGGAGGACTCCGGCGCCGTCGTGGCGGTCGAGCGCCACGCCGGGCGCGCGGGGGCCCTCGCGCGCACGGCCGCGCGCATGGGGGCGGGCATCGTCGAGGTGCGCACGGCCGACGCCGGGCAGGCGCAGGAGCCCGAGGCCTACGACCGCGTGCTCGTCGACCCGCCGTGCTCGGACCTCGGGACGCTCGCCTCGCGCCCGGACGCGCGCTGGCGCAAGCAGGCGTCGGACCCGGCCTCGCTTGCGGAGCTGCAGGGCGCGATCCTGCGCGCCGGAGCCGCCGCGCTGCGCCCGGGCGGGACGCTCGTCTACTCCACCTGCACCATCTCCCCGGCCGAGAACGAGGGCGTCGTGGAGCGCTTCCTGGCCGAGCGCCAGGACTTCGCCGCCGACGACCTGGGCTCGTCGGAGTGGTCCCTGTGGCAGCATGGGACACGGCCGATGTACCTCCAGACGCTCCCACACCGCGACGGCACCGACGGGTTCTTCGTCGCGCGCCTGCGCCGCGCCGAGGGCTCGTGAGCCCCGACGACGACATCGATCTCGGCGACGTCTGCCCGGACTGCGGCGAGCCGTGGCTGCGCCCGACGAACCTGCCCGGGCGCTACCGCTGCGTGAACTGCCTGCACCGCTTCGAGCTGGCCTCCGTGTGCCCCAACTGCGGCGAGCACTCGACGATCGTGCGGATGTCCAGCACCGCCCTGTACGCCTGCAACCACTGCCGCGAGTCGATGCTGGTGCCGATTTGAGCTGGTCCGGCGTCGCTCCGTCGATCCTGTCGGCGGACTTCGCGCGGCTCGGCGAGCAGGTCGGGGAGGTGCTCGAGGCCGGCGCGACGGTGATCCACGTCGACGTGATGGACGGCCACTTCGTGCCGCCGATCACGATGGGGCCGCTGGTGGTGGAGGCGATCGCCGGGCAGGTCCACGAGGCCGGCGCCGTCGTCGACGTGCACCTGATGGTCGAGCGGCCCGAGCGCCACGTGCAGGCGTTCGCGGACGCGGGCGCGGACGGCATCACGCTGCACGTGGAGGCGACGCCGCACGTGCACTACGCGCTGCAGGCCGTGCGCGACGCGGGCTGCCGCGCCGGGGTGGCGCTCAACCCGGGCACGCCGCCCGAGGCCGTCTCGGCGGTCGCCCCCGGCGCCGACCTCGTGCTGTGCATGACGGTCAACCCGGGCTGGGGCGGCCAGTCGTTCCTGGAGGCCTCTCCAGGCCGGATCGAGCGCCTGCGCGCCCTCTGCGGGCCGGAGACGGTGATCGAGGTCGACGGCGGGATCGCCGCGGAGACGGCGGAGCTGTGCGCGCGGGCGGGGGCGACGCTGTTCGTGGCCGGCAGCGCGGTGTTCGGGGCGGCCGACCCGGCGGCGAAGGTGCGCGAGATCGCCGAGGCGGCATCCCGGAAGGCCGGGTCACACTAGGGGAACCTGCCACACCGTCAGGTACGGCCAGCCGTACCGTCGGTGATTGCGCCCGCGATCACACTGTCGCCACGTGGGTCCCCGGGTCCTCATCGTCGACGACCACCCGTCGTTCCGCGCCTCCGCGCGCGTACTCCTCGAAGCCGAGGGGTTCGACGTGGTGGGCGAGGCCGCGGACGGCGCCCAGGCGATCACGGAGGCCGGCCGCCTCCGCCCCGAGGTGGTGCTGCTCGACGTGCAGCTGCCCGACATCGACGGCTTCGACGTCGCGGCCCGGCTGACCGGCAGCGACGACGCCCCGACGGTGATCCTCGTCTCCAGCCGCGACGGGTCGGACTTCGGCCCGCTCGTCACCCGCTCCGGGGCCCGGGGATTCGTGCCCAAGGCGGAGTTGTCCGGGGACCGAGTTCAGGAGCTGCTGCCTTGATGGTGGTTTCGCCTGCCAGGCGCTCCGCGAGCAGCATCGCGAGGGCGCGGCCCGCCGTGCGAAGAGACTCGCTCCGCGCCTTCGGCGACGTTACGACTAGGCTGCGCAATCCATGAGCTCCCTTCGTGTCGTTGTCGCCGATGACTCCGTGCTGCTGCGCGAGGGCCTCTGTCGCCTGCTCGAGGAATCCGGCTTCGACGTCGTCGGCCAGGCCGGCGACGCCGAGGACCTGATGCGCAAGGTCGGCGCGCACAAGCCCGACGTCGCGGTCGTGGACGTGCGGATGCCGCCGACCCACACCGACGAGGGCCTGCGCGCCGCGCACCGGATCCGCGCCGAGCAGCCCGACGACGGCCGTGCTCGTGCTCTCCCAGTACGTCGAGGAGGCCTACGCGCTCGACCTGCTGTCGGAGTCCACGGAGCGCACGGGCTACCTGCTCAAGGACCGCGTCTCCGACGTGGACACCTTCACCGACGCCGTGCGGCGCGTCGCCAACGGCGGCTCGGCCCTGGACCCGGAGGTCGTGGCGCTGCTGCTCGGCCGCCGCCGCCGCGAGGACCCGCTCGAGAGCCTGACCGCGCGCGAGCGCGAGGTGCTGGGGCTGATGGCCGAGGGGCGCTCGAACAACGCGATCGCGGAGGCGCTCGTCGTCACCGAGCGCGCGGTCGAGAAGCACGTCACGTCGATCTTCTCCAAGCTCGACCTGCCGCCGACGGTGGAGGACCACCGTCGCGTGCTGGCCGTGCTCGCGTACCTGCGCGCCGCCTAGAACGGCTCCCATCCCCTAAGGGAAAAGGTGCGGGCAGCCCCACCCCGACGCGGTGGGCACCCGCACGGGTCGTCGGATCCCTGTGGTCATATTCGTGCCATGACCTCGATCGTCACCTGCACCGACCTGCGCCGCGTCTACGGCGAGGGTGAGGCGGCCGTGCAGGCGCTCCGGGGCGTGACCCTGGAGTTCCCGGCCGGCCAGTACACCGCCATCATGGGCCCGTCGGGCTCCGGCAAGTCCACGCTGATGCACCTGCTCGCGGGGCTCGACACGCCGACGGGCGGCTCCGTGACCGTCGACGGCCAGGAGATCGGCGGGCTCGGCGACAAGGCGCTCACCCGGCTGCGCCGCGACCGGCTCGGCTTCGTCTTCCAGTCCTTCAACCTCGTGCCGGTCCTCACCGCCGAGGAGAACATCCTGCTGCCGCTCACGCTCGCCGGCCGCAAGGTCGACAAGGAGTGGCTCGACCAGCTGATCGACAGCGTCGGCCTCGCCGACCGCCTGACCCACCGCCCGAGCGAGCTCTCCGGCGGCCAGCAGCAGCGCGTCGCCGTGGCGCGCGCGCTCGTGCACCGGCCCGCGGTGGTGTTCGCCGACGAGCCGACCGGCAACCTCGACACGAACTCCTCCGAGGAGGTGCTCGGCCTGCTGCGTACCGCGGTCTCCGACCTCGGCCAGACGGTCGTGATGGTCACCCACGACGCGCAGGCGGCGTCCGTGGCCGGGCGGATCGTCGTGCTGCGCGACGGCGAGGTCGTCCACGACGGCGCGGGCGAGAGCACGGAGGGCGTGCTCGACCTGATGAAGGCCGTCGCGGCGTGATCAAGCTCGCCTTCAAGGGCCTGTTCGCGCGCAAGCTGCGAACCGTCCTCACGGGCTTCGCCGTCGTCCTCGGCGTCGCCTTCGTCGCCGGGACGTTCATCTTCACGGACACGATCGACGCGTCGTTCAAGGACCTCTTCGAGCGCACCTCGAAGGGCACGGACGTCTCCGTGCAGTCCAAGCTCGAGGTCGAGGCCGACTTCGCGGCGCCGCCGACGATGCCCGCGGACACGCTCGAGCGCGTGCGGTCCGTGGACGGCGTCGAGGAGGCCGCGGGCTCGGTCTCCGGCGACGTGAACCTGCTCGACCGCGACGGCGAGCCGATCCTCTCCAACGGCCCGCCGACGATCGCGGTCACGGCCACGCCCGAGCGCTTCGACCCGCTGACCTACGTCGAGGGCGCCAAGCCGTCGAACGACGACCAGATCGTGATCGACAAGGGCACCGCCGACGAGTTCGACTTCAAGGTCGGCGACAAGGTGACGGTCGCGGGCCGCGCGCCCGCGAAGGCCTACGAGGTCAGCGGCATCGCCACGCTCGGGGACTCCGAGAACCTCGCCGGCTCGCGGCTGGTGATGTTCACGCTCGAGGAGGGCCGGCGCGTGACCGGCCACGACGGCTTCGACGACATCTCCGTGGCCGCCGCGGGCGGGACGACGCCCGAGCAGCTCAAGGCGGCGATCGCCGGCGAGCTGGGGCGGGAGTTCGCGGTGCGCACGGGCAAGGAGCAGGCCGAGAAGCAGGCGCAGGACCTCTCGGACGCGCTCGGCTTCATCCGCACGGCGCTGCTCGTGTTCGCCGGGGTGGCGCTGCTCGTCGGCTCGTTCCTGATCTTCAACACCTTCAGCGTCACGGTCGCGCAGCGCACGAAGGAGTTCGCGCTGCTGCGCACGCTCGGCGCCTCGCGCGGCCAGGTGCTGCGCTCCGTGCTCGCCGAGACGTTCGTGATCGGCGTGCTGGCGTCGCTGCTGGGCATCGCCGCGGGCCTGGCGCTGGCGCCCGCCCTGGCGGCGTTGCTCGCGTCGTTCGGGCTCGACCTCGGCAGCACGAGCACGGTGCTCGAGCCGCGGACCGTGATCGCGGGCCTGATCGTGGGCGTCGTGGCCACGGTCGTCTCGGGCTTCGTGCCCGCCCGCCGCGCCACGCGGATCGAGCCCGTGGCGGCGATGCGCGACAGCATCACGCCGGGCGTCGGGCGCGTGCGCAGGCGGCGGATCGTGGCCGCCTTCGTGGTCGAGGCGATCGGCGTCGCGCTGCTGCTCTACGGGCTGCTCGGCGACCCGGGCGCCGCGAGCGCGACCGCGACGGTGCTCGGCTTCGGCACGCTGCTGATGATCTTCGGCTTCGCGCTGCTGGCCCCGACGCTCGTGCGGCCGCTGAGCGGCCTGATCGGGCGCCCGCTGGCCCGCTTCCAGGGCCTCACGGGCATGCTCGCCCGCGAGAACAGCCGCCGCCAGCCGCAGCGCACCGCGGTCACCGCGTCGGCGCTGATGATCGGCGTCGCGCTCGTCGTGCTCGTGGCGATCTTCGCCGCCGGCCTGCGCGCGACGATCGACCAGGGCATCGACGAGCAGGTCAAGGCCGTCAGCATCGTCACCCACGACGACGGCTTCTCGCCGCTGCCCGCGGACATCACGAAGCCGATCGAGCAGGTCGAGGGCGTCACCGCGGTTTCGCGGATCCGCTTCGCCACGGGCCGCGTGGTCGGCGAGACCGGCAATACGACGGTCACCGGCATCGACCCCGACACCGCCGGCGACGTGATCACGCTCAAGTGGGACGAGGGCTCGGACTCGGTGCTCTCCGGCCTCGGCACGACCGGCGTCGCCGTCCCGAAGGAGTTCGCCGACAAGCACGACCTGAAGGTGGGCAGCTCGCTGGAGCTGACCGCCCCGCGCGGCAACGAGGTCACCTACCGGGTGCGGGGCATCTACGAGCCCGGCGCCGGCGTGATCGGCGGCGTGCTCGCCTCCAACGCCTCGCTCGAGGACGACTGGGACGCCAAGGACATCGCGTTCGTGCTGGTGGCCGGCGACGACCCCGAGGCGGTCAAGAAGGGCGAGGACGCCGCGCTCACCGGCTTCCCCGCCGCCAAGCCGCAGACGATCGAGGGCTTCAAGGACGAGCAGAACAAGCAGGTGGACGCGCTCGTCGGGCTCGTCTACGCGCTGCTCTCACTGTCGGTGATCGTGGCGCTGCTCGGCATCGTCAACACGCTGGCGCTGTCCGTGCACGAGCGCACGCGCGAGCTGGGCCTGCTGCGCGCCGTCGGCATGTCGCGCCGCCAGGTGCGGCGGATGGTGCGCGCGGAGTCCGTGATCACGGCCGCGATCGGCGCGGTGCTGGGGATCGTGCTCGGGATCGCCTTCGCGGCGATCGTGTCGCGGCCGCTCGCCGAGGACGGCTTCGTCTTCGAGCTGCCGGTCGGGACGCTGATCGCGGTCGTCATCGTCGCCTCGATCGCGGGCGTGGTCGCGGCGATCCCGCCTGCGCGGCGGGCGGCCAAGGTCGACGTGCTGCGGGCGGTCACGACGGAGTAGCCAGCGGCCTGGGCCTCTAAGCTCTCCGGCCGGTGTCCGCCCCGGCCGCAGCCCCCGACCTCGAATCCCTGGGCGCGCAGGAGGTCCTCGAGCACATGGTGCGCGAGTACCACCCGCGCCTGGCCGTCGCCTGCTCCTTCCAGAAGGAGGCGTCGGTGATCCTCGACATGCTCGTCAAGATCGAGCCGGAGGTGCGCTTCTTCGTGCTCGACACGGGCGTGCTCTTCGAGGAGACCTACGACACCTGGCGGCGCGTCGAGGCCCGCTACGGGATCACGATCGAGCGCCACGTGGGCGAGTGGGTCGACGGCCTGTGGGCGAACGACCCGGACGCCTGCTGCGCGATGCGCAAGGTCCGGCCGCTCGAGCGCGCGCTCGAGGGCGCCGACGCCTGGATCACCGGCCTGCGCCGCGACCAGACCCCCGCCCGCGCCGGGACGCCCAAGCTCGCCTGGGACGACGCGCACGGCAAGTGGAAGGCGGCCCCGCTGGCCGACTGGACCGACAAGGACGTCTGGCGCTACATCGCGGCCAACGACGTGCCCTACAACCCGCTGCACGACCGCGGCTTCGAGTCGATCGGCTGCACGCACTGCACCGTCCCGGGCGCCGGCCGCGACGGCCGCTGGGCCGGCACGGACCGGATCGAGTGCGGCCTCCACCTCCCGCCCGCCACGACATGAGCACAGCCACCGCCGCGCCCACCCACCTCCAAGTGCTGGAGGCGGAGGCGATCCACATCATGCGCGAGGTCGCCGCCGAGCTCGAGAACCCCGTGCTGCTGTTCTCCGGCGGCAAGGACTCGATCGTGCTGCTGCGCCTGGCCGAGAAGGCCTTCCGGCCCGCGCCGTTCCCGTTCCCGATCATGCACGTGGACACGGGCCACAACTTCCCCGAGGCGATCGAGTTCCGCGATCGCCGCGTCGCCGAGCTGGGCGAGCGGCTGATCGTCGCCTCCGTGCAGGACTCGATCGACAAGGGCCGCGCGGTCGACGAGACCGGCCCGCGCGCCTCGCGCAACCGGCTGCAGACCGTCACGCTGCTCGACGCGATCGCCGAGCACGGCTTCGACGCGGCCTTCGGCGGCGCGCGCCGCGACGAGGAGCGCGCCCGCGCGAAGGAGCGGATCTTCTCCTTCCGCGACGACTTCGGCCAGTGGGACCCGCGGCGCCAGCGCGCGGAGCTGTGGTCGCTCTACAACGGCCGCGTGCGGCGCGGCGAGCACGTGCGCGTGTTCCCGATCTCCAACTGGACCGAGCTCGACGTCTGGGAGTACATCCTCACCGAGGGCCTGGAGATCCCGCCGCTGTACACCGCGCACGAGCGCGAGGTCTTCGAGCGCGACGGGATGCTCTACGCGGTGTCTGAGTTCATCGAGCGGATGGAGGGCGAGGAGCCGTTCACCGAGTGGGTCCGCTACCGCACGGTGGGCGACATGACCTGCACGGGCGCCGTGCGCTCGACGGCGACGACGCTCGAGGACGTGGTGGCCGAGATCGCCGCCACGCGGATCACCGAGCGCGGCGAGACCCGCGCCGACGACCGCGTCTCGGAGGCCGCCATGGAGGACCGCAAGCGAGAGGGCTACTTCTAGTGAGTCGACCGCCCCCGAGCAGACCGCCGCCGCGCGGGTGTCCCCGGCGGCCGCGGAGCAGCCCCAGCTGCTGCGCTTCGCCACCGCGGGCTCCGTCGACGACGGCAAGTCGACGCTGATCGGCCGCCTGCTCTACGACGCCAAGTCGCTGCACGCCGACGCGCTCGAGGCGGTGACCAAGAACGGCGAGGTCGACCTCGCGCTGCTCACCGACGGCCTGCGCGCCGAGCGCGAGCAGGGGATCACGATCGACGTCGCCTACCGGCACTTCGCCACGCCCAAGCGGCGCTTCATCATCGCCGACACCCCGGGCCACGCCCAGTACACGCGCAACATGGTCACGGGCGCCTCGACCGCCGACCTGGCGATCGTGCTCGTCGACGCCCGCGAAGGGCTGCTCACGCAGAGCCGCCGCCACGCGGCGATCGCCGGGCTGCTCGGGATCCCGCGGATCGTGCTCGCCGTCAACAAGATGGACCTCGTCGACTACGACCAGGACGCCTTCCGGCGCATCTGCGGCGAGTTCCGCGCCTGGGCCGGGCGCCTGGACGTCGAGGAGCTCGCGTGCATCCCGATCTCCGCGCTCAAGGGCGACAACGTCGTCGAGCGCTCGGAGAACCTCGCCTGGTTCGGCGGGCCGACGCTGCTGCAGTTCCTCGAGGAGGCGCCGGTCGCGGCCGGCCTCGCCGACGGGCCGCTGCGGCTCCCCGTCCAGTGGGTCGTGCGCGACCAGGAGACCGAGCATCGCGGCTACGCGGGCCAGCTCGCGGGCGGCACCGTGCGGGTCGGCGACGAGGTCGTCGTGCTGCCGGCCGGCACCACCTCGCGGGTGTCGGCGATCGACGCGCCGTCGGGCACCGTGGAGGCCGCGGGCGCGCCGCTGTCGATCGCGGTGCGGCTCGAGGACCAGCTCGACGTCGCCCGCGGGGCGATGATCGCGCGGCGCCGCGGAGGCGCCGCGCTCCGGCCGCGAGATCGAGGCCACCGTCTGCTGGCTCGGCGAGGCGCACAGCGTCCCGCGCGGCCGCTACCTGCTCAAGCACGCCACGTCGACCGTGCGCGCCGTGCTGGACACGATCCACCACACGCTCGAGGTCGAGCAGCTCACGGAGCGCCCCGACGCGGACAGCCTGTCGCGCAACGAGATCGGGCGGGTGACGCTGCGCACCTCCGCCGAGCTGTTCTTCGACCGCTACGCCGACAACCGCACGACGGGCTCGTTCATCCTCATCGACGAGGCGACCAACGAGACCGTCGGGGCAGGGATGATCGATGACGGACGTTGACGGGCCGCGCTCGGCCAACGTCGTCTGGCAGCCGGGGGAGATCACGCGCGAGGCGCGCTGGCAGGCGCTCGGCGGTCCCGGCGCGACCGTCTGGTTCACCGGCCTGCCGTCGTCGGGCAAGTCGACCGTCGCCGCCGCCGTCGAGGCCAAGCTGCTCGGCGAGGGCCGCCCCGCCTACGTGCTCGACGGCGACAACCTGCGCCACGGCCTCAACGGCAACCTCGGCTTCTCGCCCGAGGACCGGCGCGAGAACGTCCGCCGCACCGCCGAGGTCGCCGCGCTGATGGCCGACGCGGGCGTGACCGCGCTCGCCTCGCTCGTCTCCCCGTACCGCTCGGACCGGGCCGCCGCGCGCGAGGCGCACGAATCGCGCGGGCTGCGCTTCCTGGAGGTGTGGGTCTCCACGCCGCTGGAGGAGTGCGAGAAGCGCGACACGAAGGGGCTCTACGCCAAGGCGCGGGCGGGCGGGATCCCCGACTTCACGGGCGTCGGGCAGCCCTACGAGGAGCCGGAGTCGCCGGACCTCGAGGTGGAGTTCGGCGAGCCGCTGGAGGCCGCCGCCGAGCGCGTGCTGGCCCTGCTGCGCGCCTAGCGCAGCCAGGCGCGCATGATCGCGTTGGTGAAGCCGATCCCGTAGCGGATCACGGCCGGCTTCTTGGAGTGCCCGTGCAGGCGGGAGACGACCGTGACCGCCACCTCCTTGGCCGGGACGCCGCGCTTGATCGCCTCGATCATGAACTCGGAGGTGTGGAACTGCTCCTGGCGCAGGACGAGCGTCGGCAGCACGCTCGCGCGCACGGCGCGGTAGCCGTTGGAGCAGTCCGTGACCTTCGTGCGGGTGATGAAGGACACGAGCCGGTTGAAGAAGATGATCCCCATCTCGCGGGCGAAGTGGTTGGCCTCGGCGTGGCCGAGCACGCGCGAGCCGTGCGCGACGTCGACCTCGCCGTCGAGCACGGGCTGCACGAGGCGCGACATCTCCTCGGGCAGGTGCTGGCCGTCCGCGTCGAGCGTCACGACCACGCGCGCCTCGGAGTCGCTCATCATCCGGTAGCCCGTCCGCAGGGCCGCGCCGCCGCCGAGGTTGGTGACGTGGCGGGCGACCGCGGCGCCGTGCTCGCGGGCGACGTCGCCGGTCCGGTCGCGCGAGCCGTCGTCGACCACCAGCACCGCCGTCTCCACGCCGCACACCGTCTCGGGGATGCGGGGGAGGACCGAGCCGATGTTGTCCTCCTCGTTGTAGGCGGGGATGACGACCGCGACCTTGTCCTTGAAGCGCGCGGGCAGGCCGTCGGCGCGGAACTCCTCCCAGGCGATGCCCTCGAGCGTCGCCGACAGCTTGCGCTCGATCCGGCCGTTCTGGAGCAGGCCGCGCAGCGTCAGGGCGCCGAGCACGAAGATCGCGAACACGGCGAGGCCGAGGATCCGGCCGCCGCCGCCGCGCTCGAAGGAGAAGAAGCTCAGGACGGCGTCGAGCACGTCGGTCGCCGACACGAGCGCCAGCGCGAGCGCGGACGCGAACAGGAGCAGGATGTCGCCGTTGCGCAGGGTCTGGCGGCGCCAGACGGCGAAGGCGATCAGGCAGGCCGCGAGGCCGAGGCCGAGGATTCGGAGGGCTGAGAGCTCCATCGGGCGCGCGGCAGGATAGCCCGTCGCCAGGCGGGGACCGCCGCGCCGAGCCACGCGATCGTCACGCCGGCGAGCGCGAGCACGAAGGGCATCAGCGGCAGCGCGCGCCGCGGCACGGCCAGCAGGAGGCCGCCGACGAGCGTGATCCCGAGCACCGTGAGGCCGATCGGCAGCACCTCCCAGCGGCGCCGCCACGCGAGCCCGACGAGGGCCGCGAGGGCCCAGAACACCAGCACCTTGTGGTAGGCGAACCAGAACTTCGGCGACATCGCGGCCGAGGAGCCGCGGTCCCACATGTTCTGGATCTTGCGGATCACCATCCAGGCGTAGTCGAACGGCTGCTCCGAGGCGTACTTGGCGAAGTTCTCGCGGCCGATGCGGGCGAGTGCGGCGTCGCGGCCCAGCTCGGGGTACTTCTTCGCGACCCGGTTGAGCAGCGGCTCCATCTCGGTCTGGAGCACCTCCGTGTAGGGGAGGTCCTTCTTGCCGTAGTAGCGCGCGATCAGCTGGCGCTTGACGAGCTGCTGGCGGCCGTCGCCGGGCAGGTAGGTCGCCACGAACAGCGCCTTGCCGCCGCCCGTGGTGACCGGCACGAAGCGGTCGAGCACGATCGCGTTGCGCGCCGTCCAGGGCGCCAGCACGGCGCAGAAGGCGGCGACGAGCAGCGCCGCGGCGGCGATGCCTCCGAGCAGGCCGCGCCGGTGCCCGAGCCACACGCGCGCGAGCGCGAGCAGCGCGAACAGGGCCACGAACGGCAGGTACTCCGGGCGGGTGAGCGTGGTGAGCCCGAGCAGCGCGCCGGGCGCCAGCCAGCGCCACGGGCGGCCGCCGTCGGAGGCCCAGAGGAACGCGAGCATCGCCGCGGGCAGCCAGAACAGCGCGACGGGCTCGGCCAGCAGGCGCCCGTTGTTCTCCACGAACGCCGGGTAGGTCGCGGCCAGCAGCGCGCCGATCACGCCGGCGATCGGCCCGCCGAGGCGGCGGCCGAGCAGGTAGGTGAACAGGATCGTGCCCGTCCCCAGCAGCGCCACGAGGATCAGCGCCGCCTTGACGTGCACGCCGCCCGTGAGGAAGTACACGCCGGCGTAGAGCAGCGGCGCGCCCGGCGACCAGTCGTTGGGCGCCTGCTGCTTCGGCCCGCCGTAGTGGCCCTCCGTGTAGAGGCCCTTGGCGATCGCCATGTAGGCCTGGGCGTCGTTGCCGACGTCCTCGGGCGGGGTCAGCGCGGCCTGCATGCGCAGGGCCAGCCCGAGCGCGAGGATCGCGATCAGCAGGCCCAGCACGACGCGGCCGCCGTGCCGTTCCGGCAGCGTGCGCAGGCGCGGCGGCATCGGTTGAGGGTAGCCCGGGTACCCGGGGGCGATGCGAAGCCTCGTCTCCGCCGCGGTCGTGCTCGCGGCGCTCATCACCGCCTCACCGGCCGCCGCGATCACCAACGGATCGCCCGACGGCAACCGCCACCCCTACGTGGCCGGTCTCGTCAACGACACCCAGTACTCCGACGGCACGTGGATCTACTGCTCCGGCACGCTGATCTCGCCGACGGTCGTGCTCACCGCCGCGCACTGCAACGACGACGGCGCCCGGACGCGCGTGACGTTCGACACCGCCTACGTCGACGGCGACAAGACCTACTCGGGGACCTTCTACTCCGACCCCGCCTATCCCGGCACCACGAGCGACTACCACGACATCGCCGTGATCGTGCTCGACCAGGCCGTCAAGGGCATCACGCCGGCGAAGCTGCCCAAGGCCGGCTCGCTCTCGAACCTGCCCAAGGACCAGCAGTTCACTTCCGTGGGCTACGGCGCCTACGAGGTCACCAACGAGCCCGGCGGCCACCAGTACCTCTACGACGACGTGCGCATGTACGCCACGGGCACGCTGAACTCGATCAACAAGACGCTGCTGCGGATCTCGATGAACCCGTCCACGGGCAACGGCGGCACGTGCTACGGCGACTCCGGGGGGCCGAACTTCCTCGGGAACACGAACGTCATCGCCGCGATCACGATCACGGGCGACGCGGTCTGCCGCTCGACCAACGTCGACTACCGGCTCGACACCGAGTCGGCCCGCGCGTTCCTCTCGGACTACGTGAAGCTGCCCTGACCATTTCGGGGCTCCCGGCGGGTCGATGCCTGCCGGGAGTCCCGATAAGGTGGGCGCGATGCGCATCCTGATCCTCGGTGGCGACGGCTACCTCGGATGGCCCACCGCCATGCGGTTCTCCGCGCGGGGCCACGAGGTCTTCATCGTCGACAACTTCTCCCGCCGTCGCTGGCACCACGAGCACTCGACCGACTCGCTGACGCCGATCGCCTCCCTCGGGGAGCGGATCGAGGCCTGGCGCGAGGTGACGGGGCGCAACATCCAGGCGATGATCGGCAACATCGACGACGGCGAGTTCCTCGACCAGGTCGTCGCCGACGTGCTGCCCGAGGCGGTCGTCCACTACGGCGAGCAGCCGAGCGCGCCGTATTCGATGATCTCTCGCCGGCACGCGGTCAACACGCAGCAGACCAACGTGATCGGCACGCTGAACCTGCTGTTCTCGCTGCGCGACCGGGTGCCGGACTGCCACCTGGTGAAGCTCGGGACGATGGGCGAGTACGGCACGCCCAACATCGACATCGAAGAGGGCTTCATCGAGATCGAGCACAAGGGCCGCAAGGACACGCTCCCGTATCCGAAGCTGCCGGGCTCGATCTACCACCTCTCCAAGGTCCACGACTCCCACAACATCCACTTCGCCACGCGCGTGTGGGGCCTGCGGGCGACCGACCTCAACCAGGGCGTCGTGTACGGGATCGAGACCGACGAGTCGGTGCTCGACGAGCGCCTGTGTACGCGCTTCGACTACGACGAGATCTTCGGCACCGCGCTCAACCGCTTCTGCGTCCAGTCGGTGATCGGCCACCCGCTGACCGTCTACGGCAAGGGCGGCCAGACGCGCGGCTACCTCAACATCCGCGACACGCTGCAGTGCGTCGAGCTCGCGGTGACCAACCCGGCCCGCCGTGGCGAGTTCCGCGTCTTCAACCAGTTCACCGAGCAGTTCACGATCATGGAGCTGGCCGAGCTGGCCAAGCGCTCGGCCGAGCAGGTCGGGCTCGAGGTGTCGATCGACCACTTCCCGAACCCGCGCGTGGAGCTCGAGGAGCACTACTACAACGCGGCGAACACGAAGCTGCGCGACCTCGGCCTCAAGCCGCACTACCTCGGCGAGGAGCTCGTGCGCTCGATGCTCTCCACGATCGAACGCCACAAGGAGCGGGTCGTCACGCGGGCGATCGCCCCGAAGACCCAGTGGAAGCCCGAGGAGCTCACCGGGCCCACGTTCGTCGATCCGCTCGACGCGGCGCCGGCGAGCTGAGCTCCCGCCACGCCGCATCGCCGGCCGGCGCGTCGCGCCGGCCAGGCGCCGGTGCGCCCGGCGCGGTCGTGCTGTTCGATCTCGACGGGGTGCTCGCCGACTCGCGCCTCGCGATCACGAGCTGCATGAACCACGCGCTCGCGGAGGCCGGCCGCGAGCCGGTGCCGCCCGAGTCGCTGTACCCGCTGATCGGCCCGTCGCTCTCCTACGGCTTCGCGTCCCTGCTCGCGGTCGACCCGGACGACCCGGAGGTGGCCGCGTGCATCGCCTCCTACCGCTCGGTCTACGCCGAGGTCTCACTGCGCGACACGCCGACCTACCCGGGCGTGCCCGAGGCCCTCGCCGAGATCGCCGCCGCTGTGCCCGGCCGCCGGCTCGCGGTCGCCACCTCCAAGCCGGGCGCCTACGCCGCGCCGCTCGTCTCCGCGCTCGGCTTCGGCGACGCGTTCGAAGCCGTCTTCGCGCCCGAGCTCGACCTCCACGTCGAGTCCAAGACCACCACGGTCGGCAAGGCGCTGGCCGCCCTCGGAGCGACCGGCGGCACGATGGTCGGCGACCGCAACGTCGACATGGAGGCCGCCCACGCCCACGGCCTCCGCGCCGTCGGCGTCACCTGGGGCTTCGGCACCGCGGACGAGCTGCAGTCCGCGGGCGCCGACGTCCTCGTCACCACTCCCGCAGACCTGCCCGCCGCGATCTAGGCCGCCCGCCGCCGCATAGGCCGCCCGCGGCAGCCGCCCCCATCGCGGAGGCTCCCGCCGTCACCGAGGCTCCCGCAAAATCGCGGAGGCTCCAGCCGTTCGCGGAGCGAGCTCCACCCGCGCGCCGCGCTGCGCCACCGCCTCGAGGTACCGCGCACGCGGATTCCCTCCCCACACCTCGAATCGCTCGAACAACCGCTCCACGTCCAGCCATCCGGGCACCGCCTGGCGGCCCACCACGCAGGCGTGGCTATTCCAGCGCCAATCCTCCGGCGATCGGCACAACCCCGCTTCGACCGGGTTGGCGGCGATGTAGCCGGCCACCGTCCACAGTTGCTCATCCGACCCGACCGGCTTGGACCCGAACCGCCCCTGGAACACGTGCCCGCTCCGAGCGTGTCGCCGGTTGAATCCGCGCCCGAAGTCCCCATGGAGGCGCTGCATCCCGTCCCCGAGGTTCGGCTCGGGCGTCTCGACCAGGAGGTGCATGTGGTTGTCCATGAGGCAATAGCTCAGACACCGCCACCGGTGACGCACAACGACCGAGCCCAGCAGCCACAGATAGCCCTCCCGATCGACATCGTCGTGGAACAGCAGCGCCTTGTTGTTCCCACGAGCCCAGACGTGGTGCACGCCACCGGCGATCTCGCTTCGAGGCTTACGAGGCACGACCCCTATAGCCCACGACCCCAAACCCTCACCCCCCTCAACCGGGTCAGACCCCGCGGCGCGCCAAAGTGAAGTGCCGCCCCACGTCTCAACCCTCGTTTAGCGCCGCCGAGGGGTCAGACCCCGAAGGCGTGGCTAAATGTCGGTGGTGGCAGGCGGTGACGCTTCACTTAGTTGCGCCGCGGGGTCTGACCCCGGGTGGTGATGCGGAGGTAGTAGCCGTCGGGGTCGGTGAGGCGGAAGTCCCGGAGGCCCCAGGGGCGGTCGGCCGGGTCGGCGGCGAGGGGGTGGCCGGCGGCTCGGACGGCCGCGAGCGCGACGTCGAGGTCTTCGACCTCGAGGACGATCTCGACCCCGGCGCCGCGGCCTGCGGCGAGGCGTTCCTGGGTGAAGCCTGGTCCGGCGCCGGACATCGGGAGCTTGGCGATCGGGCCGAGACCGAGCACGACGTCGCCCCAGCGGAGGCTCGCGTAGTCGTGCTCGCGGCGCTCGACCGCGAAGCCGATGCCGGCGTAGAAGCCGATCGAGGTGTCGAGGTCGTCGACGAACAGCTCGAGCCGCAGCCGCACGCGGCCATGCTACGTGCGCAGCAGCCGCAGGCCGAGGTAGGTCCAGAGCGCGGCCGGGAGGAGCGTGCCGCCGAACTCGGCGAGGATCAGCCCGACCGGGACGAGCAGCGCGAAGCCGAGCGCGCAGAGGCGGGGGAGGGAGCGCGAGCGCCAGGCCCAGACCGCGAGCGCGAGCGAGGCGCCGAGCAGCATCAGGTTGCCGGGGACGCCGACGGCGGCGAACCACGCCGGGCTCTCGCCCGTGACGATGCCGGCGAGGACCCCGACGGCGACGAGGCCGGAGCCCGCCACGGCGAGCGCGACCGGGACCCTCGGCGCGCCGAGGGAGCGGCGCAGCCCGAGCAGGCACAGCGCGCCGCCGAGCAGCGCCACGGTGAACGCGATGTCGTTGAGGTAGTCGACCGTGCTCGTCAGGCGGTCGTCGAACGTCCCGTGGGTGACGTGGATCGCGAAGGCGACGAGCTGGGCGGTGGCGGCGGCGAGCCCGGCGAGGCCGAGCCGGTCGCCGGTGCGGTGCCCGGCGGCAGAGCCGGAGATGGCGTGAGCGGTCATGGACGGCAGCCTCGGGCACCGCGCCGCCGCGCACATCGGCCGGCGCGCCGGTTCGGTACCCGGCCGCGCGGCCGATCGCTCGCGCACCGGACATCGGCCGAGTGGCCGATGCGCGGTGCCGGCGTGCGAGGTAGCGTCGGCCCACGATGCGGCTGCAGAGGCCACCGGCTTTCGACCTCGCGCTCGCCGGCGCGCTGCTGGTGCTGGGCGGCGCCGCGGCGCTCACCGGCGACACGGCGCTGCCGCGGGCGCTGACCGTCGCGCTGACCGCCGGCTACACGCTGCCGCTCGCCTTCCGGCGCCAGGCGCCGCTGACCACCGCGGCGCTGAGCACGGCCTGCGTGCTGCTGTTCGGCGCCGTCGACCCCGACAACAGCCAGCCGACGCTGCCGCTCGCGCTGGCGCTCGCCGCCTACACCGTCGGCGCGGAGGTGGAGCTGCCGCGCAGCGCGGTCGCCGCCGCCGCGGGCCTCAGCGTCTTCCTCGCCGCGCTCTTCGCCGACGACGCGCCCGCGGCCGACGCGATCTTCGTCTGCGTGCTCTACGGCGCGCCGTACCTCTCCGGCGCGCTGCTGCGCCGCCGCACGGCCGGCCACGAGGAGCGCGAGCGCCGCGCGGTCGAGGCCGAGCGCTCCCGGCTCGCCCGCGAGCTGCACGACGTCGTCTCGCACTCGATCAGCGTCGTCGCGCTGCAGTCCCAGGCCGTCCGCCGCCGGCTCGAGCCGCACCAGACGGCCGAGGCCGACGACCTGCGCGCCGTCGAGCTCACGGCGCGCCAGGCGATGGCCGAGATGCGACGGCTGTTCGGGGTGCTGCGCAAGGACGGCGAGCCGATGCCGCTCGCGCCCCAGCCGGGGCTCGACCAGCTGCCGAAGCTGATCGAGGGCACCCGCGCGGCGGGCCTGCCGGTCGAGTTGCGGATCGAGGGCGAGCCGGCGCCGGTCCCGCCCGGGATCGACCTCGCCGCCTACCGGATCGTGCAGGAGGCGCTGACCAACGCGGTCCGGCACGCCGGACCGGCCCGGGCGCACGTGCTCGTCCGCTACGAGCCGGAGCGCCTCGAGCTGCGCGTCGACGACGACGGCCGCGGCGTCAACGGCCACGGGACCGCCACCGGCGGTCACGGGCTGGTCGGGATGCGCGAGCGCGTCGCGCTCTACGGCGGCCGGCTCGAGCTCGGCGACGGGGAGCGCGGCGGCTTCCGCGTGCGCGCCACGCTGCCGCTGCGGGAGGGCGCCGCGTGATCGACGTCGTGATCGCCGACGACCAGGGGATGATCCGCTCCGGCCTGCGCTCGCTGCTGCAGGGCGAGGAGGACATCCGCGTCGTCGCGGAGGCCGCCGACGGGCGCCAGGCGCTGGCCGCCGTGCGACGCCACGACCCCGACGTGACGCTGATGGACATCCGCATGCCGGAGCTCGACGGGCTCGCCGCCACGCGCGAGCTGGTCGGCTCGGGGGCCCGCACGCGGATCCTCGCGCTGACCACGTTCGACCTCGACGAGTACGTCTTCGAGGCCCTGCGCGCCGGCGCCGGCGGCTTCCTGCTCAAGGAGGCGCCGGGCGAGGACCTCGTCGATGCCGTCCGGCTGCTCGCCCGCGGCGAGGCGCTGATCGCGCCCGCGGTGACCCGCCGCGTGATCGAGCAGTTCGCGCGCATGCCGCCGCCGCGCGACGACCGCGCGCTGGCCGACCTCAGCCCGCGCGAGCTGGAGGTGCTGCGGCTGCTGGCCCAGGGGCGCTCCAACGCCCAGATCGCGCAGGAGCTCGTCGTCTCCGCCGCCACGGCCAAGACGCACGTCTCCAACGTGCTCGCGAAGCTGCGGCTGCCCGACCGCGTGCAGGCGGTGATCTTCGCCTACGAGACGGGGCTCGTCCGGCCCGGCGCCGCCTGAGGCGCGGAGCGCTCGATCAGCCACAGCGCCAGCGCGAGCACGGCGGTGGTGGCGCAGTAGCCGATCTCGACCTCCAGCAGCTCGTCCTCCAGCGGCGACGCGAACAGCCAGCCGAGGAACAGCGCCGCGCCGCCCAGCCACGCCGCCGCCGCCAGGCCCGCCCGGTCGCGCGCCAGCGCCGCCTGGTTGAAGGTTCCCGCCGTGAGGTGGAAGCCCATCCCGAAGCCGACCAGGACGAGCCCGCCGCGGGCGTAGTCGAAGTCGCCGCCGAACAGCAGCCCCATCGCCCACGGGCCGATCAGCGCAAGCCCGAGCACGACCGCCCCCGCGAAGCCCCAGATGGCCAGCAGCGTGACCCGCAGCGCCCGCGCGAAGTCCTCGCGCCCGTCCGTGACGGCCAGCCCGGACAGGTGGGGGAGCAGCGAGGTCTGGATCGCCTGGAAGAGCTGCAGCGGCGCCCGGGTGATGAGCAGCACGTTGAACACGAAGCCGGCCAGCGCGGCGTCCGTGCTGGTGATGTCGGCGGCGACCACGGGGCCGTTCAGCAGCGCCTGCTCCGCCGCCATGATCGCCAGCACGGCCGCCGCGAAGCGGGTGTTGGAGCCAAGCTCGCCGCCGGTCACCGCGTCCGACGGGGGCACCGGGTCACGCCCCCGCAGCGCCCACGGCACGACCATCAACGAGACGAGTGGCGCGGCGGCGATGCCCAGCGCCACCGCGCCCTGGCCTTCGAGCACCCCGATGACCACGGCCAGCGCGAACAGGCAGCGCGAGCAGGACTCCAGCAGCACGAGGCCGCCATAGAGACCGAAGCGCGAGTGGCCGGCGAGCCAGCCGCGCGCGAAGTAGCTGACCGCGTAGGCCAGCACGCCCACCACCAGCACCCAGTACAGCTCCGCGCTGCCGTCGAAGACGTCGTCCTGGATGCGGGTGCGCCCGGCCAGCGCGACCACGAGGAACAGCGCCGCGAAGACGGCCTGGATCCCGATCGCGGTGCGCAGCGGGTGACCGCCCTCCAGACCGCGCGCCCGCCGCGCCGAGATCGTGCGCGAGAGCAGCTGCTCGACCGGCCGGTAGATGATCGAGATGATCAGGAACATCACCGACCACAGCAGCGAGATGCCCTTGTAGTCGACCTCGCTCAGCGCGTGCGAGGCGAGCGAGAAGTACGCGAAGGTGACCAGGCCGGTCGTGGCGATCCCGACCGAGAGGATCCGCGCGCCGCGCCCGTAGGAACGGGTGGCGTCGTCTGACGCCTGGGCGGTGCTCACCGCCGAACGAGCAACATGGTCCACGGGAACGGCGAGCGGGCCTCCACGACCTCGCCGTGCTTGGAGAGCAGCGCCACGAACGAGCGCTTGGACCAGTGGTTCAGGTGGCCGGGCGTGTTCCCGAGGTCCTTCAGATAGGCGCCGCGGGCCATGTTGAGCCCGCGCCAGAGCGGCTCGCGCGGCACGGAGACCAGCAGGTGCCCGCTCGCGACGCGCGCCATCTCGGCGACCGTGTGCTCGGGGTCCGGCACGTGCTCCAGCACCTCGATCGCGGCCGCGACGTCGAACTCCCCGTCGGCGAACGGCATCCGCTCGGCCTTCATCACGCGGTACTCGAGGTTCGGCGCCTGCCGCTTCTCCCACTCGGCCTGGATCACGGGGTCCTCGAGGTCGATCCCGACCACGCGCCCGGGCGCGATCCGCGCCGCCCACTTGTGGGTCAGCACCGCCTCGCCGCAGCCGACGTCGAGCAGCGACTTCGGCGCGGCCTGCGCGAACAGCTCGTCGAGCGAGCGCTCGAAGCCCGCCATCAGCCGCTTGACGACCGGGTTCTTGGAGCCGTACTTGTCGTAGGTGTTGCCGGTGACCGTGCCCTCGGCGTCGCGCGTGATCGCCTGGCTCACGAGCGGATCGCCTCGCGCTCCTCGGTGCGCCCGCGGCCCTGCTGGCCGGCGCGTGCGCCCGTCGTCGGCTCGTGGCCGGCCGCGGGAGAGCCCGGCTCGTAGTGCGACGGCGGCACCTCGAGCTCGAGCTCGACGCGGCGCACGCGCTCGAAGATCCGCTGCAACGTGATCCGCTGGCTCGAGAGCAGGTCGCCGAGCACGCCGAGCGCCGCCAGCACCATCGCCGCGTTGAACAGCACGGCGCCGAGGATCAGCGACTGCACGTGGCCGCCGCCGTCGCCCGAGATCCAGAAGTAGGCGAAGCGGCCCCAGACGACCGCGGCGATCAGCCCGATCAGGATCGCGGCGGTCATGAAGACCCGCAGCGGCTCGTACATCGCGTAGATGCGGAAGATCGAGACGCCGTTGCGGCGGATGTAGGTCCACATCGACGGGAACAGCCGCGACTCGCGCAGCTTCGCGTTGGTGCGCACCGGCACGTGGTCGACCGCGACGGTCATCTTGCCCGCCTGGATGATCGTCTCGAGCGTGTAGGTGAACTTCGAGACGACCTGCATCGCCAGCGCGGCCTCGCGGTTGTAGGCGCGGAAGCCCGAGGTGGTGTCGGGGATGTTGGTCTGCGAGGCCTGGCGCACCACCCACGAGCCGAGCCGCTGCAGCGTCTTCTTGGCGGGGGAGAAGTGCTCGATCGTCATGACCTCGCGGTCGCCGACGACCATGTCGGCGTTGCCGGCCAGGATCGGCTCGACGAGCTTGACCACGTCCGGCCCGTAGTACTGGTTGTCGGCGTCCGTGTTGACGATCACGTCGGCGCCGAGCTTGAGCGCGGCGTCCAGGCCCGCCTGGAAGCCCGAGGCGAGGCCCTTGTTGTTGGTCAGCCGGACGATGTGGTCGACGCCGTGCTTGCGCGCGACCTCGATCGTGCGATCGGTCGAGCCGTCGTCGATGACCAGCCACTCGACGGCGTCGAAGCCGTCGATCTCGCGCGGGAGGTCGGCCAGGGTGACGGGGAGGGTCTCCTCCTCGTTCAGGCAGGGGATCTGGATGATGAGCTTCATCAGGCGGGGATAGGAATCTACTGCGTAGATACCCTCGCTCCGGCAATGGGACGTGCCGATCGCTTCGCGAAGGCCGCCTTCGCGCTGCTGTGCATCGGCAGCCTGGTCGGCTTCCTCGTCTACCCCACCTATCCCAATTACGACTCGTACTACTCGCTGCTGTGGGGGCGGGAGGTGCTGGATCTGCAGGCCCCGACGTTCGAGGGCTTCCGCGTCCCGACCGAGCATCCGCTGGCGATCGTCGCCGGCGCCGCGCTGAGCTTGCTGGGCGACATCGGGGACCGCGTCTGGATCGCCCTGATCATCGCCAGCTACCTGTGGCTGATCGCCGGGGTCTACCGGCTCGGCAAGCTGGCCTTCACGCCGCTGGTGGGCATGATCGCCGCGGCGCTGCTGCTGACGCGCTTCGACTACGCCTTCCTGACCGCGCGCGGCTACATCGACATCCCCTACATGGCGATGGTCGTGTGGGCGGCGGCGCTGGAGGCCCAGCGCCCGCGCCGCGGCGTGCCCGTGCTCGTGCTGCTCGCGCTCGCCGGCCTGCTGCGCCCGGAGGCGTGGGTGCTGGCGGCCTTCTACTGGTGCTGGGTGGCCTGGAGCGCGAGCTGGCGCGACCGGTTCCTGTACGCCGCGCTGGCCGCGGTCGGGCCGGTGCTGTGGGCGGCGACGGACTTCGCGGTCACCGGCGACCCGCTGTTCTCGGTGCACTACACGAGCTCCTCGGCCGAGGAGCTGGGCCGCAGCCTGCCGCTCTCCGAGCTGCCGTCGGCGATGCCGGAGTTCTTCGCCAACCTCGTCAAGCTGCCCGTGCTGGTGGCGGCCGCGCTCGGCCTGGTGATCGCGGTGGTCGCCGTGCCCCGCCGGGCGGCCGCGCCGCTCGCGCTGCTCATCGCGGGGATCGCCACGTTCGTGCTGATCGGGATCGCGGGCGCCTCGGCGATCGAGCGCTACCTCGCGATCGCCGCGGTCGCGCTGCTCGTCTTCGCGGCGGTCACGTTCGGCGGCTTCACGCTGCTGCAGGAGGGCAGGCTGCGCACGGGCTGGACGATCGCCTCGTTGCTCGTGGTCGTCTTCGGCGTCGTGTGGACCGCGATCCACATCGACCTCAAGCGCTTCGACGCGGAGCTGAGCTTCCGCGGCGCCGCGCACGACTCGCTCGTGGAGGTCCTGCGCGACCCCGAGGTCCGCGCCGGCCTGCGCTGCGGGCCGCTGACGCTGCCCAACCACAAGCTCGTGCCGGACTCGCGCTGGATCGCCGACCTGCCCTACGAGAAGGTCCGCGCCCGCGCCGACCCGAAGCTGCGCCCGCAGCCGCGCAAGGGCGTCGGGATCTACGTGACGAGCCGCTTCGCGCTGTTCAAGCACTCGCTGACGAGCCCGAGCGACTCCGTGCTGATCCAGTCGCCGCCGCCCGGCTTCGACCGCGTGAAGGTCACCCGCTACTACTCGGCGTACGTCTCGTGCTGAGGCCGGCGGCGGCCATCCGGCGCGGCCCCAGCCGCGGCTGGCGGCGGGAGCGCGGCTGGCTGCTGGCGGCCGCCGGGATCGTCGCCGGGGCGCTCGTGCTGCGCCTGTGGGGGATCTCCCACGGCCTGCCCTACGTCTACAACGCCGACGAGAACGCCCACTTCGTGCCGCGCGCGGTCGGGATGTTCGGGCACTCCTACAACCCGGGCTACTTCGTCAACCCGCCCGCCTACACGTACCTGCTGCACGTGGTCTTCGACCTGCGCTTCGGCGGCCGGGCCGGGGTGGGGGAGGCGATGGCGACCGACCGCACGAGCGTGTTCGAGGCCGCGCGGATCACCGCCGCGATCCTGGGGACGGGCGCGGTCGCGCTGCTGGCGTGGGCCGGGCGCCGCCTCATGGGCGGGGCGGCGGGCCTGATCGCGGGCGCGCTGCTGGCGGTCGCGTTCCTGCCCGTGCACTACTCCCACCTGGCGCTCAACGACGCGCCGACGCTCGCGCCGGTCTGCCTCGCGCTGCTGGGCGTCGCGACGATCTTCCGCCACAACGGCTACGGCGGCTATGCGATCGCCGGCCTCGCGCTCGGCGTGGCGTGCGCGACGAAGTACACGGCGGGGATCCTCGTGCTCACGATCGCCGCCGCGGCGCTCGCCACACCCGTTCCGGGTCCTCGGCTCCGCGGCCTGCTGCTCGCGGGGGTGCTCGCCCTCGTCGGCTTCGTGATCGCCAACCCGTTCGCCGTGCTCGACTGGGACGCGTTCCGGGACGGCATCAGCCACCAGTCCGAGGCCTCGGGCGACGGCGGCGGCAAGCTCGGGCTCTCGACCGACAGCGGGATCGTCTACTACCTCGGCACCGCGACCTGGGGGCTCGGCTGGCTCCCGGCGCTGGCCGCCGTGGCCGGCGCGGCCGGGCTGCTGCTGCGCGACCGCCGGCTGGCCGCGGTGCTGATCCCGGCGCCGCTGATCTTCCTGGCCTTCATGGGCACCCAGGACCGCTTCTTCGCCCGCTGGCTGCTGCCGGTCTACCCGCTGCTGTGCATGCTCGCGGCCTGGGCGGTGGTGGCCGCCGCGGTCTGGCTGGCGCCCCGCGTGCGGCGGCGCACGGGCCTCGTGGCCGGCATCCTCGGCGCGCTGCTGTGCGCGCAAGGGCTGGTGTTCTCCGTGCACAACGACCTCGTGCTGGCGCGCCCCGACACCCGCCAGCTCGCCCGCGACTGGATGGTCGAGAACGTCCCGATCCGCTCCAAGGTCGTGGTCGAGCCGTTCGTGCCCGCGGCCTGGGCGGCGGATGCCGGCAGCGTCCGCGGCGGAACCGGCAACGGCTTCCGCTGGAACAAGTGGCCGACCACGCGCGCGCCGAACTCCGCCGGCGGCGGCGTGATCCGCTTCGAGGACTACGAGCGCTTCACCCGCCCGGCGCTGCTGAGCTCCTATGCGCGCGGCGGCTTCTGCTGGGTCGTGACGGGCTCCACCCAGTACGGGCGCGCCTTCGCGGAGCCGCGCGAGGTGCCCGACGCGATCCGCTACTACGCGGCGCTCGAGCGCGAGGGCGAGCTGGTCTACGAGGTCCGCCCGGACGAGGGCGGCACGGGCCGGCAGCCGTTCTCCTACGACTTCTCGTTCAACGCCTATCCGCTCTCGTACGACCGGATGGGGCCGGAGGTGCGGATCTACGAGCTCTCAGGCGGCCGCTGCTGACCGTCGGTAGTTCCCGGGTCACCTATCCTCCGGTCTGCACCATGACCCAGCTCCTGCAGACCGACCACGTCCACCTCGCACGCGCGATCGAGATCGCCGAGGGTGGCCGCGGGAGGACCTCGCCGAACCCGATGGTCGGCGCCGTCGTCGTCCGTGACGGCGAGGTGCTGGGGGAGGGCTTCCACGCCGCGCACGGAGAGGCCCACGCCGAGCGCGAGGCGCTGGCCGCCTGCGACGGCGTCGACACCGCGGGCGCGACGATGTACGTCTCGCTGGAGCCGTGCTGCCACACCGGGCACACCCCGCCGTGCACGGACGCGATCCTCGAGGCCGGGATCTCCCGCCTGGTGGTCGCCTCCGACGACCCGACGGAGAAGGCCTCGGGCCGCGGGCTGGGGATCCTGCGCGACGAGGGCGTGGAGATCGTGGTCGCCGAGGGCGAGGTCGCCGCGCGCGCCCGCCTGCTCAACCAGCCGTTCCGCAAGCACGCCCGCACGGGCCTGCCGTGGGTCCTGTTCAAGTCCGCGATGACGCTCGACGGCAAGGTCGCCACCCGTACTGGCGACTCGAAGTGGATCTCGGGCGACGACTCGCGCCGCGTCGCGCACCGCTGGCGCTCGGAGTGCGACGCCGTCGCCTGCGGGATCGGCACGGCGCTCGCCGACGACCCGCAGCTCACGGCGCGGGTCGAGAACGTCCACCGCCAGCCGCGCCGGGTCGTCTTCGACTCGGAGGCCCGGCTGCCGCTGGACTCCGCGCTGATCCAGAGCGCCCCCGAGCTGCCGCTGACCGTCGTCGTCTCGCGCGCCTCCTCGCGCCGGGCCACCGACGGCCTCGAGGCCGCGGGCGCCGACGTGATCGTCGCCACCGGCGAGAACGAGCCGGCGCGCGTGAAGAACGCGCTGGTCCAGCTCGGCGCCGCCGGCGTCACCTCGATCCTGCTCGAGGGCGGCCCGCACCTGGCGGGCGCCTTCCTCGACGCCGGCGAGGTCGACGAGATCCGCCTGTTCGTGGCCCCCGTGGTCGTCGGCGGCTCCGCCGCGCGCGACCCGCTCGAGGGCGAGGGCGTCGAGCGGATCGCCGAGGCCGCCCGCGCGCTCACGCTCGAGTGCCAGCGGGTCGCCGACGACGTCCTGATCTCCGCCCGCATGCGGGAGTGGTAGGGGGATGTTCACCGGGCTCGTCGCCGACAAGGGCACCGTTACCGCGGTGGACGCCACGCAGGACGGCGTGCGCCTGGCCGTGAGCACCGCGCTGGCGCCGGAGATCGCCGAGGGCGACTCCGTGGCCGTCAACGGCGTCTGCCTGACCGCCACCTCGATCGCGGACGGCCGCTTCAGCGCCGACGTGATGCACGAGACGCTGCGGCGCTCCTCGCTGGCCGAGGTCGCGGAGGGCGCGGAGGTCAACCTCGAGCTGCCGCTGCGCGCCTCGGACCGCCTCGGCGGCCACGTGGTGCAGGGCCACGTCGACGGCCTCGGGACGATCCGCGAGGTGCGCGAGGACGGCTTCTCCCGCGTGGTGGAGATCGCCGCGCCGGCGGACACGCTGCGTTACGTGGTCGAGAAGGGCTCGATCGCCGTCGACGGCATCTCGCTCACGGTGGCGTCTGTGACGGCTGACACGTTCAGCGTGGCCCTGATCCCCGAGACTCTGGAGCGCACCAATCTCGGCGCCGCCGCCCCGGGGCAGCCGGTCAACCTGGAGGTGGACGTGTTGGCGAAGTACGTCGAAAAGCTGGTCGCGCGATGAGCAGGGAGCCGTTCAGCACCGTCGAGGAGGCGCTCGAGGACATCCGCGCGGGGCGGATGGTCGTGGTCTGCGACGACGAGGACCGCGAGAACGAGGGCGACCTCACGATGGCCGCCCAGTTCTGCACGCCCGAGGCGATCAACTTCATGGCCAAGGAGGGGCGCGGCCTGATCTGCCTCGCCCTGGAGCCCGATCGTTGCGAGGAGCTCGGCCTGGACCTGATGGCGGCCAAGAACGAGTCGCCGTTCGAGACCGCGTTCACCGTCTCGATCGAGGCCCGCGACGGCGTCACGACCGGCATCTCGGCCGCCGACCGCGCCCGCACCGTCCAGGTGGCGATCGACCCCAAGTCCGCGCCGCACGACCTCGTCCAGCCCGGCCACATCTTCCCGCTGAAGGCCAAGGCCGGCGGCGTGCTGGAGCGCACGGGCCAGACGGAGGCCGCCGTCGATCTCGCCCGCCTGGCGGGGCTGAACCCGTCGGGCGTGATCTGCGAGGTCATGAACGACGACGGGACGATGGCCCGGGTCCCCGACCTGGTGCGCTACTGCCAGCGCCACGAGCTGAAGATGATCACGGTCGCCGACCTGATCGCCTACCGGCGCCGCCACGACAAGCTGATCGAGCGGGTCGTGACGACCCGCCTGCCGACGGCCTACGGCGACTTCGACGTCGTCGGCTACCGCTCGCTGGTCGACGACAAGCATCACGTCGCGATGGTCAAGGGCGAGGTCGACGGCGCCGCGGACGTGCTCGTCCGCGTGCACTCGGAGTGCCTCACCGGCGACGTCTTCCACTCCTTGCGCTGCGACTGCGGCGAGCAGCTCGAGTCGGCGCTGTCGATGATCGAGCGCGAGGGCTCCGGCGTGCTGCTCTACCTCGCCCAGGAGGGCCGCGGGATCGGCCTGCTGAACAAGCTCAAGGCCTACAACCTCCAGGACCAGGGGCTCGACACGGTCGACGCCAACCTCGAGCTCGGCCTGCCCGTCGACCTGCGCGACTACGGCATCGGAGCGCAGATCCTCGCCGACCTCGGCCTGAGCTCGATCCGGATCCTCACCAACAACCCGAAGAAGATCCGCGGACTCGAGGGCTACGGCCTGTCGGTGGCCGAGCAGATCCCGATCGTGCACGCCGCCAACCCGCACAACCAGCGCTACCTGGAGGCCAAGCGCGACCGCCTCGGCCACGCGCTCCACCACCAGGGGCTGCCGCTCGACGAGCAGATGGTCCACGCCGAGCACGAGCATGACCGCGACGCCGCGGGCGTACCCCGGCCGGCCACGCGGGACAAGACGACGTGAGCGACGCCGCCTCCCGCTATGCGATCGCGATCGGGCGCTTCTACGAGGATCTGGCCGACCGCCTGATCGCGGGCGCCCAGCGCGCCTTCGTCGAGGCAACGGGCGACGCCGCCGACGTCTACGACGTACCCGGCGCCTTCGAGCTGCCGCTGGCCGCCGCCTACCTGGCCGAGACCGGGCGCTACGCCGGCGTCGCCTGCCTCGGCGCGGTGATCCGCGGCGAGACCGACCACTACGACTACGTCTGCGCCGAGGCCGCCCGCGGCATCCAGGACGTCCAGCTGCGCACGGGCATCCCGTGCTCGTTCGGCGTGCTGACGGTGGAGAACATGGACCAGGCGCTGGCCCGCACCGGCGGCGGCAAGCGCGACCAGGGCGAGCACGCAGCGCAGGCCGTGCTCCAGCTCTCCGCGCTGCGGCGCGACCTCGGCGTCTAGACGCGCGCCTAGACGAGCGCCACGGTCCGGCCCTCGCGGCGCGAGGTCTCGGCCGCGAACGCGATCCGGTGCGACTCGAGCGTGTGCCGGGGCGTGGTCGGCACGAGTGCCGGGTCGCCGGCCTCCACCGCCGCGACGAAGTCGGCCATCACGCCGTCGTCGCCGCCGCCGTGGCCGGTCAGGACCCCGCCGCCCGGGACGTCGTACCACGTGGTGGTGCGGGTCAGGAAGTCGTAGACCTCGACCGTGGCGCCGTTGCCGCGCAGCTCGCCGCGGGTGCCGAAGATCCGCGTCTCGCGGTCGCGCATCCGTGTGAACGCCGTCATCGTCAGGCTCGCCGTCGCGCCGCCCTCGTAGGCGAGCGAGACGACCTGGTGGTCGACGACGTCGTTGTCGGACGCCCACACGCAGCGCCCGTACGGCCCCTCGCGCAGCGCGAGCTCGACCTGCTCGGGCTCCGGCGGCCAGGCGACGACGTCGACGGGCCAGCCCGTATCGCCGCGCTCGGCCGGCTCGAGGTAGATCCGGCGGGCGGAGTAGGGGCAGGACCGCTCGATCGCGCAGTCCAGGCAGCGGTCGCCGGCGCCCTCGGGCCGGTGCTCGGGCCGCAGGCGGCCGAGGCTGCCGAACGAGGAGACCCGCTCGCAGCGCGCCCCGACGACGTGCGAGAGCCAGTCGAGGTCGTGGCAGCACTTGGCCAGCAGCATCGGGCCGGCCTCGTCCTCGCGGCGCCAGTTGCCGCGCACGTAGGAGTGCGCGTGATGCCAGAAGCCGACGGGCTCGAGGTGCTCGACGCTGACGACGTCGCCGACCGCGCCCTCGTCGAGCAGCCGCCGCACGAGCTTCGTGTACTCCGTGTAGCGCAGCACGTGCGCGACCGCCGCCACGACCCCGGCGCGCTCGACCGCCTCCGCGATCGCCACGCACTCCGCCTCCGTGGTCGCCAGCGGCTTCTCGATCAGCAGCGCGTAGCCCTGCTCGGCGAGGGCGATCGCGGGCTCGGTGTGCTCGCGGTCGAGCGTGGCGACGACCGCCGCGTCGGCGACGCGGCCGTTGCCGAGCGCCTCGCGCCAGTCCGCGAAGCACAGGTCGGGATGGACGCCGTGGGCGTCGGCGAGCGCCGCGCGGCGGTCCTCGCGCGGCTCGGCCACCGCGACGACGCGCGCCCGCTCGGGGTGGCGCGCGGCCCATCCGGCGAACGTCGCGCCGCGCGAGCCGCCACCGGCGATCAGCAGCTCGACGGGCGCCATCAGAAGCTGGCGAGCGCCTTCTCGATCTGCTCCTGGCCCTGCTTGAGCGCGTCCTCGGGGCTCTGCTGGCCCGCGATCGCCGCGTTGACGTTCTTGTAGATCGCCTCGGAGATCTGCGGATAGACGGGCGAGACGGGCCGCGACGTCGCGTTCTCGACCGCCGTCAGCAGCTCCTTGGCGTACGGGAGCGTCTTGACGACCGACTCGTCGTCGTAGAGCTGGGGCATCGTCGGCGGGAGCGCGTACTTCGCCGCGTCGCGCTTGAGCGTCTCCTCGGAGGTCCAGTAGTCGAGCCACACGACCGAGGCCTCCGGGACGTCGGTGAACGCGCTGATGACCGGGCCGTTACCGCCCAGCACGCCGCCGTCGCCCGCGCCCTCGAACGGCGGCAGTGGCGAGACGGCGAACTTGTCCTTGACCTTGGGCGCCTTCTTGCCGAGCGCGTAGGCGTAGCTCCAGTTGCGCATGAACGTCGCCTTGCCGGACTCGAACGAGATCCGCGCCGGCTCCTCCATGTACGTCCGGCTCGCCTTGACGGCGCCGCCGGACTTCATGCCGTCGACCATCAGCTGCAGCGCCTTGAGGTTCTCGGGCGAGTCGAGCTCGGCCTTGGTGCCGTCCTCGGAGAGGATCTTGCCGCCGGCCGCCGAGGAGAGCTCGACGAAGTTGCAGGTCAGGCCCTCGTACGGCGCGCCCTGGTAGGCGAAGCCGTCGTTGGCGGCACCCTTCTCATAGAGCTCCTGCCAGGTCGCGGGCGGCTCCTCGACCTGGTCGGTGCGGCGGTACAACAGGCCCGCGCCGGTCACCTGCGGCAGGCCCCAGAGCTTGCCGTCGTAGTCGTAGGAGGACAGCGTGGACTCGATGAACTCGTCCTTGCGCGGCTTCGCGTAGTCGCTGAGGTCCATGATCCAGCCCTGCTGGGCGAACTCGGCGGTCCAGATGATGTCCGACTGCAGGACGTCGCACTCGTCGGACTTGGCCTGCGCGCGCTGGATGAACTGGTTGCGGACCTCGGTCGCGTCGGTGGCCAGCTCGCGCTTGACGACCTTCAGCCCGTCGGCCTCGTGCTCTTTGTTGAAGAGCTTGATGGCCTCGGTCAGCGCGCCGCTGGTGTCCTTGCCGGCGCACATCGTGACCGTGCCCTTCGCGCCCTGCGCCGCCTCGAGCGTGGGCGCCTTCTTGCTGCCCTTCGTCGAGATCTGCCGATGAGTCGGCGCCGCCGGAGCTGCCGTCGTCACCGCACCCCGCGAGCCCGAGCACGCCCACCGTCACCGCCACAGCCAGTCTGTGCGTCATCTCATGACCTCCCGCCGGGAGCTTCCCCAGGAAGGCGCTCGGCTAAGCGCGACGGGCGTTGCGCGCACGCCGCAGCGCGCGGCGCAGCGTGCCCGTGACGAGCGCACCGAGCGGGCGGCTGGTCTCGAGCGTGTAGCGGCGCGGCTCGCCCGGCGCCTTGCGCGCCCAGCCCCACCACTCGTCCTGCACCCGCAGCTCCGTGAAGCTCGGGTGCTGGGCGACGATCAGGTCGAAGACCGCCCGCAGGTGCGGCTGCGAGCGCTCCGGCTCGGACAGCTCACGGTGGACGATCCCGTCGGTGGCCTCGCGGCCCGGGTCCTGGGCGTAAGTCCAGTCGAGGTCGTCCATCAGCAGCCAGCCGCCCGGGCGCAGGAGCTTCTCGACCAGGATCACGGCGAGCCCGTCGACGGTCCAGTTCTTCGCGCCGTCGAGGTAGACGAAGTCGAACCGCGGCTCGCAGTTGCCGTGCGCGTCCGAGCGCGCCTGGACCTGCTCCTTGAGCCACCAGGTGTAGGTGGAGAACTCGCGCACGACCTCGACCCGGTCCGCGACGCCCGCGCGGGCGAGCACCTGCTCCGGCGACGGGTCGTAGGCGGAGCCCTGGAAGTCGACGGTGGTGAGCCGTCCGGCGCCGTTGTCGGCGAGCGCGGCGGCCATGTAGGCGGCGCCGACGCCGTGCGCCGTGCCGAGCTCGAGCACCTCGGCCGGGCGCGTGGAGCGCACGTGGTCGTAGACGACCCGGCCCTGCTCGGGGGACATGAACGGCACGCCCGCCACGGCGGCCGCGACCGCGTCGAAGCTCAGCCGGCCGCCTTCTTCGCGGCCTTCAGCTCCTTGGCGACCTCGCCCTTCTCGTTGTCGCCGAAGCGGTCCAGGCGCTCCTCGAGCACCGGGATGGCCTCGTCGGGCTTGCCGCTGCGGTTGAGGGCGAGGCCCTTCTCGAACAGGGCGTAGCCGCACGGGTCGAGCTCGTTGGAGTTCCCGCAGGCGTCGATCGCCTGCTGGGAGAGCTCGAGCGACTTGCCGTAGTCGCCCGCCAGGCGGGCGTTGTAGCCATCCACCTGCAGTTGGCGGGCCTTGTCGAGGTCGACCTCGCCGGAGGGCGCGGGGGTGTCCGTCGCCTCCGGGGTGGCCGTCTCCTCGGCGGTGGGCTCCGGGGTGGCGGTCGTCCTTCGGCTCCTCGGTCTTGCTCGGCGTCTCCGTGCGCTGCGGCGTGCTCTCGGCCTGCTGCTTGTTGCCGTCGCCTCCGTCGCCGCCCGAGAGCAGCAGCACGGCGATCACGACGACGAGCGCGGCCGTGGCCAGCGCGGCCAGCAGCACCCCGGCGTTGCGACGCCGCGGGGCGGGGCGCCCGTTGCCGGCCGCGACCGGCGGGGCGGTGCGCGGCGGCGGGCCGCCGCCCATCAGCTTGGTGCTGCGCGTGGTCGGCGGTGGCGGGGTGGCCGGGGTGTCCGGAGCGGAGATGGCGTCGTCGAGGTGGTCGACGAGCTCGCCGGCGCTGGCGTAGCGCGCTCCGGGGTCCTTCTCGAGCCCGCGGGCGAGCACGCCGTCGACCTCGGCCGGCAGGTCGGGGTTGCGCACGGAGGCGGGCTCGGGGTCGTCCTCGACGTGGGCGCGCGCCTGCGCGGCGAAGTTCTCGGCCTCGAACGGGCGTGCGCCGGTCAGCAGCTCGTAGGCCACGACCGCCAGCGCGTAGCGGTCCGAGGCCGCCGTCGCCGGGTCGCCGACCGCCTGCTCGGGCGAGATGTAGGCCGCGGTGCCGAGCACCGTGCCCGTGGCCGTCAGCTGGTCCTCGAGCGCGAGCCGGGCGATCCCGAAGTCGGCGATCGCCAGCCGGCCGGCGTCGTCGAGCAGCATGTTGGCCGGCTTGACGTCGCGATGGACGACGTCGGCGGCGTGCGCGGCGTCCAGCGCGGACGCGGCGTCGCGCAGCCAGCGCATCGCGGTCCGCGGGCTGATCCGGTCGCCCGCGCGCAGCTTGTCGGCCACGGTGCCGCCCTTGAGCAGCTCCATGACCATGAAGGTCTTGCCGTCGTGCTCGCCGACGTCGTAGATCGTGACGACGTTGGGATGGCTGGAGACGGCCGCAGCGGCGCGCGCCTCGCGCTGGAAGCGCTGGCGTGCGCGATCGTCCTCGGACAGATGCGAGGCGAGGAGCTTGACCGCCACGGCGCGGTCCAGGAGCTCGTCGTGGGCTTCCCAGACACTCGCCATCCCGCCGTTGGCGATGTGGCGGACGACGCGGTACCGATCGGGCAGGGAGATGCGCGCGGTGCTCACGGGTGGCACCTTCACACCGTACCCAAGGCGCCCGGACACTACTCGGCCGCTATCCTTCGCCGCCGCTATGGCTCGAGTCTGTCATTCCTGCGGCAAGCGCCCCGCCTTCGGCCAGTCCCGCTCGCACTCCATGGTCGCCACCAAGCGGCGGTTCGACCCGAACCTCCAGAAGGTGCGAATCCGCGAGGCGAACGGCGCCCCGGCCCGTGTGTACGTCTGCACGCGCTGCCTGAAGGCCGGCAAGATCACCAAGGCTTAAGTGCTCCGCTCCGCGATTCCGATGCATTCCGGAGGCGCCGGCCCGCGCCTGCCGGCACCCGGAATCCGGTCACGTGCCACCAGCATGCTTCGGGATTCCGTGCACCGGCAGGCACGACCCAGCATCCTCCGGGCGATGCACCGGAATCACGGACCGAAGCACTAGCCGCGGCGCCTGCGCCGTGGCCGATCCGAGCCTGATCCGCTTCCGCGCCGTCGTCGAGGGCGCGTTGGCGCAGCTCGAGGCACGGCGCGAAGAGGTCAACGACCTCAACGTGTTCCCGGTCGCCGACGGCGACACGGGCGACAACATGGCGCTGACCCTGCGGGCGGTGCTCGACGAGCTCGACCGCCTGTCCGCCCAGGGCGACATCGACGAGATCGGCCGCGACGATCTCGTGGACTCCGTCGCCCGCGCCGCACTGCTCGGGGCGCGCGGCAACTCGGGCGTGATCCTCTCCCAGCTGATCCGCGGTGCCGCCGAGGAGCTGATCTCGCGGCCCGGCGAGCTGGTCGACCCGGTCCTGATCGGCGCGGCGATGGCGCGCGCCTCCGACCGCGCCTACGGCTCCGTGCGCGAGCCGGCCGAGGGTACGATCCTCACCGTCGTGCGCGAGATGGCCCACCGCGTGGCCCGTGAGATCGCGCACATGGAGCAGCCGCGGCTGCTCGAGCGCGTCCCGCAGGAGCAGCAGAACGAGCTGATCGCCGGCGTGCTCGAGGGCGCGCTGGCGTCGGGTCAGGACAGCGTCAAGCGCGGGCCCGACCTGCTCGCGGTGCTGCGCGAGGCCGGCGTGGTCGACGCCGGCGGCTACGGCCTGACGATCATCTTCGCCGGCGTGATCGCGGCGCTGCGCGGTGCCGAGCCGCCGGAGCTCGAGCACCACGCGCCGGCCCGCGTGACCCACCCGCAGCACGAGTCCTCGACGTATCGCTACTGCACGAACTTCGCCGTCGAGGGCGAGAACCTCGATCCCAACGAGTGGGTGCGCCCGCTCGAGGCGCTGGGCGACTCGGTGCTCGTGGTCGGCGAGCGCACGACGCTGAAGGTGCACGTCCACACCGACGACCCGGGAGCGGCGACGGGCCTGTTCGCGCACGCCGGCGAGGTCTCCCACTTCGACGTGGCCGACATGCACGAGCAGGTCGCCCAGCGCACCACCCGCCTGGCGCAGCCGCTGCAGCGCTGCGCCGCCCTGGCGGTCGTGACCGGCGAGGGCATGTGCGAGCTGTTCCAGAGCGTGGGGGCGTTCGTGCTCGACGGCGGCGCGACGCTGAATCCCTCGACCTACGAGCTGCTCGCGGGGATCCACGACGCGCCCGCAGAGGAGGTCGTCGTGCTGCCGAACTCCCCGAACGTCGTGATGGCCGCCGAGCGCGCCGCCGAGCTCTCCGAGAAGGACGTCCGCGTCGTGCCGTCGCGCTCGATGCAGGCGGGCCTCGCCGCCGCGGTCGCGCTCGACGCCTCCGGCAGCTGCCAGGCCAACGCCGCCGCGATGGGCCACGCGCTCGCCCACGTGCGCACGGGCGCGGTCACGGGCGCCGCCCGCGACGACGCCGCCGCGGCGACCCCGCGCTTCCTCGCGGGCGACGCCGTCGGCTTCGTCGAGGAGGAGCTCGTGGCCTGGGGCGACGTCGCCCAGACGCTCGAGGCGGTGCTCGCCGAGCTCTCGCGCGAGGCGGAGCTCGTCACGCTGATCGAGGGCGACGGCGCGCCGCTGGCCGGCGAGCAGGTCGCCGGCCTGGCCCCGGACGGGATCGAGCTCGAGTACGAGCGCGGCGGGCAGCCCGCCTACTGGTGGCTCATCGCCGCCGAGTAGCCAGCAGCGCGACCGCCACCGCCAGCACCAGCGTCCGCATCGCCGTCGGCGCCGGCACGAATGCCAGCACGGCGCCCACCAGCAGTGCGATCGCCGGTCCGCGGGTCAGCACGCCGGCGCGGATCGTCGCGACGGCGAAGCACGCCCATCCGATCGAGAAGGCGAGGTACGACGTGATGTAGCCCGCCAGCAGGGCGCCGTCCGTGGAGCGGTCGAGCACGGCGGGGGCGACGTCTGCGAGGTAGGAGACGGTGACGAGCGTGTCCCACGACCCGCCGGCTGCGAGCATCGTCCCGGCGAGCGCGAGCAGCGCGCTCGCGTGGCCGAAGCGCGAGAGGGCGCTCTCCTGCGCGCGGTGGAGCCCGATCAGGGCGACGGCGAGCAGGATCAGCACCGCTAGCGCGGCGCCCGTGGTCAGCAGCCAGCGGGCGGATCCGCCGACCTCGCTCATGTCGGCGGTGAGGATCGGGATCCCGGCGGCGATCGAGAAGACGCCGACGAGCGGAGCCGCCACGGCCGCTCGGGCGCCCCAGCGCACCAGCGCGGGCTGCTCTTGGCCCGCGGCGCTCGCTCGCAGCGGGGTGGCGATCGTCATGTCCGTCATCGTCGACCTCCTCGGCCGGTCGGGTGTGGGAGGACGGTCGCATCGGCGCGGCCTGCCGTCGTCGGGCCACGGTCGGGTCCGGAATCGTCCCCCGGTATGACGCGATCCCCCCGATTCGGGCGTAAGGTCGGGCCGTGCACGCGCTGCGCCGACACCCAGCCGCGCTCGACGCGCTGGTCGCGGCCGCGCTGCTCGCGCTCGCCCAAGTCGAGTCCTGGCTGAGCCCGGAGACCGCGGGCCGCCGGCCGGAGGTCGCGGCGTTCGCCGCGGTGATGACGATCTCGCTCGCGTTCAGGAGGAGCCACCCGCTTGGCTCGGTCGCCGGCACGATGGCGGGCTTCGCGGGCCTCTCGCTCACGGGCGACCTGCCGACCGTCACGTTCCTGCTCCCGGTGGGCCTGCTGTCGATGTACTCGTGCGGCGCTCATGCGACCGGAGAGCGCGCCGTGATCGGGCTCGGGATCGCGCTCGCCACGGTCGGGCTCGGCGCCGCGCGCACGGCGGACGCGACGATCACCGACCTCACCGCGCCGGCGTTGCTGTTCACCGGGGCCTGGTTCGTGGGGCGCAGCCAGCTCGTGCGCCGCATGCGCCTCGGCCGTGCCGAGGCGCGCGCGGAGGCCGCCGCCGAGGAGGAGCGGCGCCGGATCGCCCGCGAGCTGCACGACATCGTCGCCCATCGCGTCAGCACGATCGTCATCCAGGCGGAGGCGGGCATCGCCACCGCGCGCGAGCCCGAGCGCGCCGAGCAGGCGTTCGGCGCGATCGCGGGCTCCGGGCGACTCGCCCTGGGAGAGCTGCGCAGCCTGCTGGGCCTCCTGCGCGACGGCGACACGGCGGCCGCGACGGCGCCGCAGCCCGGCCTGGCACGGCTCGAGGCACTGCTCGCAGAGACCCGCGGGGCGGGCGTACCGGTCGCCGCCCGCGTCGACGGTGACGTCGCCGGCCTGCCGGCGGAAGTCGACCTCGCTGCCTATCGCGTCGTCCAGGAGGCGCTCACGAACGTGCTCCGCCACGCGCGCACGCCGGCCGACGTGGCGATCCGTCGCGACGGCGGCGCCGTCGCGCTGGAGATCCGCAACGCGCTCCCACCTGCGGCGTTCGAGGCGCACGCCGGCGGCGCGGGCCACGGCCTGGCGGGCATGCGCGAGCGGGTCCGGGTCTCCCGCGGCGAGTTCAGCGCGGGGCCCGACGGCGGCGACTTCGTGGTGCGGGCGCGGCTACCGATCGAGGACGGCGCGTGACGTCGGTCCTGGTGGCCGACGACCAGGAGCTCGTCCGCGCCGGGCTGCGCACGATCCTCGAGCGCCGCGACGGCATCGAGGTGCTGGGCGAGGCGGCCGACGGCCGCGAGGCGGTGCGCGAGGCGCGGCGGCTGCGCCCCGACGTGGTGCTCATGGACGTGCGGATGCCCGGCCTGGACGGGATCGCGGCCGCGCGCGAGCTGGCCGGCTCGCCGTGCCGGATCCTGATGCTCACCACCTTCGACCTCGACGAGTACGTCTACGACGCGCTGCGCGCCGGGGCGAGCGGCTTCCTGCTCAAGGACGCGCCGCCCGACCGGCTCGTCGAGGCGATCCGCGCCGTCGCGGAGGGGGACGTGCTGCTCGCGCCGTCGATCACGCGGCGGCTCGTCGAGCGCTACGCGGGCGGTCCGGGCTCGGCCGAGCCGCCCGGCCTCGACGAGCTGACCGCCCGCGAGCGCGAGGTGCTCGTGCTCATTGCGCGCGGGCTCTCCAATACGGAGATCGCCCAGGCGCTCGTCGTGAGCATGCCGACGGTCAAGACCCACGTCGGCCGCGTGTTCCTCAAGCTCGGGCTGCGCGACCGCGCCCAGGCCGTGATCGTCGCCTACGAGGCCGGGCTCGTCCGCGCGGGCGACGATCATGCTTGAGTCGTGCCGCCGACCGCCTTCACCAGCTCCGAGCCGCTGAGCGGGGCCGACCTGCGGGCCGCAGGCCCGCCGCGCTACCCGCGCCCGTCGCGCCTCGCCACGCCGCTGGAGGTGACGCCGGCGAAGGCGGCCGCGGCGGCTGAGCGGCTCGGGCTGGAGACGATCGGCGACCTGCTCGAGCACCTCCCGCGCGACCGCCAGAGCGCGCGCACGATCGCCGAGCTGGCGATGGACGAGGTCGCGACGGTGATCGTCCAGGTCCGCTCGATCACGAGCCGGCCCGTGCGCAAGCGCGGCATGAAGCCGCTGGTGACGGCCGTGGTGGCCGACGCGACGGGCACGATGGAGGCGACGTTCTTCAACCAGCCGTGGCTGCAGCGCAAGTACGCGCCGGGCACGCGACTGCTGCTGAGCGGCAAGTACCAGGCCCGCAACCGCTTCCGCGTGCAGTTCCACGCCGAGACGGGGGAGGAGGTCGGCGCGGCCTCCGACGAGATGGCGACCTACCCGGCCACGGACGGGCTCTCGACGACGCAGATCCTCGCGCTGGCGCGCCAGTGGCGCGGCGCCGCGCAGGAGTCGATGGAGCCGCTGCCGGCGCGGCTGCGGGCCGTCGAGCGGCTGCCGGATCGCGCGTCCGCGCTCGACGCCGCGCACTTCGGCGACCACGAGGGCGGCCGCCGCCGGCTCGCCTTCGAGGAGCTGCTGCTCGTGCAGATCGCGCTGCTGCGCCGCCGCGCGCGGCGCCGGGAGGGCGCCCGCGCCGAGCCGCTGGAGCCGCCGGGCGAGCTCGTGCGCTCGTGGCTGGAGGACTCGCTGCCGTTCGCGCCGACCGGCGACCAGCGCTCCGCGATGGCCACGATCGACGACGACCTCGCGGCCGGGCGGCCGATGCAGCGGCTGCTGATGGGCGAGGTCGGCTCGGGCAAGACGGTCGTGGCCGTGTACGCGATGCTGCGCGCCGTCGAGTCGGGCTCGCAGGCGGCGCTGATGGCCCCGACGGAGACGCTCGCCGAGCAGCACTTCGCGACGCTGCAGGCGCTGATGCCCGGCGCGCTCGTGCAGGCCGCGCTGCTCACGGGCTCCACGCCCGCGGCGCGGCGCACGGACCTGCTCGGCAAGCTCTTGTCAGGGGAGTTGAAGCTATTGGTAGGAACCCACGCGCTGATCGAGGACGCGGTCGCGTTCGACCGGCTCGGCGTCGTGGTCGTGGACGAGCAGCACCGCTTCGGCGTCAACCAGCGCCGCGCGCTGGACCGCAAGGCGCCCGAGGGCGTGGCGCCGCACGTGCTGCACATGACCGCCACGCCGATCCCGCGCACGCTCGCGCTGACCGCCTACGGCGATCTCGACGTGACCGTGCTGCGCGAGCTGCCCGCGGGGCGGCGGCCGATCGAGACGTTCGTGGCGTCGAGCGAGCGCGAGCGCTCGCGCGCCTACGACCGGATCCGCGACGAGCTGAGCGCGGGCCGCCAGGCGTTCGTCGTGTGCCCGCTGGTCGAGGAGTCCGAGGTGCTGCAGGCCCGCGCCGCGACCGCGGAGTACGAGCGGCTGCGCACCGGCGAGCTGAAGGACTTCCGCGTCGTGCTGCTGCACGGGCAGCTCAAGCCGCGCGAGAAGGCCGCGGCGATGGCGGAGTTCGCCGCGGGCGGCGCCGACGTGCTCGTGGCCACGACCGTGATCGAGGTCGGCATCGACGTCCCGAACGCGTCGGTGATGCTCGTCGAGAACGCGGAGCGCTACGGCATCTCCCAGCTGCACCAGCTGCGCGGCCGGATCGGCCGCGGCCCGCACGACTCCCTGTGCCTGCTGTTCGGCCCCAAGGAGTCCGCGCGGCTGCGCGCGCTCGCCGAGCACCGCGACGGCTTCAAGCTCGCCGAGATCGACCTCGAGCTGCGCGGCGAGGGCGAGATGCTCGGCACCCGCCAGTCCGGGCTCGCGCAGTTCCGCGTGGCCCGGCTCCCCGAGGACGCCGAGCTGCTCGAGCGCGCCCGGATGCGGGCCCGGGCGATCCTCGACGCCGACCCGGGGCTCGCCGAGCCCGAGCACGTGCTGCTCGAGGACGCCGTGAAGGCCGCCTACGGCGCCGACGCGCTCGAGCCGATCCCGGCCTAGCCGGACACGGCGGCGGCGTACCCGGAGGGGTCGGTGACCCCCTCGGTGGCGACGAGCAGCACCCGCGCCTCGGGGCGGTCCAGCCCGGCCGCGGCGCGCAGCTCCGCCCCGTCCGGCTCGGTCATCAGCGCGCGCAGCGCGGCCAGCGGCGCGGCTCCGCAGTCGCCGATCGCGTGGCCGAGCGCGGCGAGCTCGCGCATCGCCGCGACCGCCTCGGCGTCGGAGACGGTGACCGTGCCGGTGAGGCCGTCGCGCAGGGAGGGCCAGGCGGCGGGGGAGACCTCGGCGCAGTCCATCCCGGCCATGCGGGTGCCGGGGGTGGGGACCGCGACCGGCTCGCCCGCGGCCAGCGAGGCGGTCACGCACGCGGCGGCCTCGGGCTCGACGGCGATCACGGCCTTGCCGGCCAGCGCGCCGTAGCGGGCCGCGGCGGCCGCGAACGAGCCGACTCCGGCGGGCACCAGCAGCGCGTCGAAACCCGCCTGGGCGGCGGCCTCCGCGAACAGCGTGTGATAGCCGTCGATCACCCAGTGCGCGGGGCCCGAGTCGCCGACGTCGGCGATCGCGAGCGCGCCGGGCACGGCGCCCTCCTCCGTCGCGCGGCGCACCGCCTCCTCGTAGTTCCCGTCGACGACAACGAGTTCCGCCCTCTCCGCCTCGATCGCCGCGCGCCGGTCCGCCGCCGCGCGCGCCGGCACGAAGATCCGCGCCGCGAGCCCTCGCATCGCGGCAACGTGGGCGACCGCCCGGCCGTGGTTGCCCGCGCTGGCCGCGACCAGCGTGCGCGTGTCCGGCGCCTCCCTCAGCGCCCGCTCGACCGCCCATGAGGCGCCGAGCACCTTGAACGCCGGCAGCCCGAGCCGGTCCGACTCGTCCTTGAGCGAGACCTCGGTCAGCCCGAGCTCGGCCGCGACGGCCTCGAGCCGGTGCACGGGCGTCTCGCGCCAGCCCGGGAGGCGCACGTGGAACGCCGCGGCGTCCCCGCTCGGCTCGGCGACCGACTCGGGCCGGTGGGCGCCGTTGACGAGGACGCGCGGCACGTCGGCGACACTACCGGGCATGGACGAGGCCGAGATCGTGACCACGAGCCACGGCGACGTACCGCGCGGCGAGGGCTGGTACGTCCTCAACGCGCGCCGCGCGCAGTGGCAGCACAGCCCCGGCTTCGGCGGCTCGGACCTGAGCTTCCAGGGCGACGTGCGCTTCCCCGAGGTCGGGTTCCACGTCGGCGTGCTCCAGCCCGGCGAGCCGGCCTGCATGTACCACCGCGAGGACACCCAGGAGGGCTTCCTCGTGCTCTCGGGCCACTGCCTCGCGATCGTCGAGGGCGAGGAGCGGCTGCTCGGGCCCTGGGACTACCTCCACTGCCCGGGCGGCACGGAGCACGTGCTCGTCGGGGCCGGCGACGGACCGTGCGTCGTGATCGCCTACGGCGCCCGCCGCCCCGACGACGGCACGCTCTACGTCGCCAACGACGCGGCCGCCCGGTACGGCGCGAGCGTCGCGGCCGACACGCCCGACCCGGCGGTCGCCTACGCCGACGCGCCGCCGTTCACCGACGGGCCGGCGCCGCCGCTACCCGGGCCAACGTCAACTGCGGCTGGGTAGGGGAGGTGGGTGGTGCCCAGGCGCCGCGATCTCCATCGAGCGGTCGATTGTTCAGGCTGAGGCTGAACAACTGACCGCTCGCGAGTTCGCGGGGGCGCCGGGGCACCCTCACCCTCCCTACCCAGCGCCGTTGCCGTACGCCGCGAGCAACTCCCCCGCAACCGTCTCCGCGGAGCGGCCGTCCGTGTCGAGCACCAGATCGATCCCGGGCAACGCCGGGATCACGTCCGCGAGCTCCCGCGCATGCAGAGCGAGCGCGTCGCGCCCCGCCCACCGCTCCGGCTCGCGCTCCAGCACCCGTGCGGCGCAGACCTCACCCGGCGCCCGCAGGCACACCACGAGCGAGCGCTCGGCTCCAACCGCAGAGAGCAGCGAGTCGAGGTCCTCCTGCGTCTCCGTCGTCGCGACCACCACGAACAGCCGCCGGCCGAAGCGCCGCTGGGCGGCGATCACGCCCTCGAGCTGCTCGTGCACCAGGGCGTCAGGCAGCCACGGCGTGCCCCAGGCGAGCTGCTCGCTCTCGATCGCGCCGTGCTCGATCCCCGCGTTGTCGAGCAGCGTCGTGAACGCCTGCGCCACCGACGACTTCCCGGATCCGGGAGCGCCGGTGATCACGATCGCCGCCGTCACCGGCTGACGAGCTGCTCCGAGACGTCCCAGAGCCGCTTGCGGGCGTCCTCGTCGTAGGCCATCGCGTCCGGACGGGCCTCCCGGAGGCCGTCGAAGTAGCGGCCCTGGACGTCGAGCTCGAGATCGGCCGCCAGCCGGACCGTCGCGTCGGCGCCCTCCTGCACGGTGCTGGCCGGCGTGCCGACCCGCGAGCGGACCATCTTGGTGTCCATGAACGTCGCGGGGTGCAGCGCGACCGACTCGACGCCGGGAAAGCGCCGGGCGCTCTCGAACGAGAACATGATCTGGGCGAGCTTGCTCTGGCGGTAGGCGCGCCACTCGTCGTAGCCGCGCTCGAGCATCAGGTCGCCGAAGTCCGGGCGCTGCTGGCCGGCCGAGGCGACGTGCACGACGCGGCGCGGCGGATCGCGCTCCAGCAGCCGGGTGGTGAGCAGGAACGGCGCGAGGTGGTTGACCTGGAAGGTCAGCTCGATCCCGTCGCCGGTCACCTGACGCTCTTCGGAGATCAGCCCGGCGTTGTTGACGAGGACGTCGACCCGCGGGAGCGCGTCGGCGAGCGCGCGCACCGCGGCCAGCGACGAGAAGTCGGCCAGGTGCACGCCGGACGCGCCGACCTCCTCCGCGACCGCCGCGGCGCGCGCCTCGTCGCGGCCGTGGACGAGCACGTCGAGCCCGCGAGAGGCCAGGTCGCGCGCGACGACCCGGCCGAGGCCGTCGGTGGCACCGGTGACGAGGACGGTGGTCATGGGGGCGGAGGATAGGCTCCGGCCGTGGCCTTCCCGGTCGACGAGGAGCGCATCGAGGCGGCGGAGCGCGCCCTCGGCAGGACCCTCCCTTCGCGGTTGCGCGAGCGCCTGCGGCGCGACAACGGGGGCGACCTCGACCTCGGGGAGCTTGGGCCGTGGCAGCTGCACCCGGTGTGGGACGACGGCGACCGCCGCCGCGCCGCGCGGACCGCGAGCCACGTGGTGCACGAGACCGAGGAGGCCCACGAAGGAATCCCCGACCTCCCGGACGGCGCGGTGGTGGTCGCCGCCGACGGGAGCGGCGACCTGCTCCTGCTGCTCGCCGGCGAGGACGAGCCCCGCCTCCGCGATCACGAGACGGGCGAGCTCGAGCCCGTGTCGACGGACTGGGCCTAGTGCGGCCCCAGCCGCTCGCGGGCCGCCTTCGGGAGCCCCATGACGACCAGGTCGTAGGAGTCCTCGACGAGGTCCCGGACCATCGACTCGGGCAGCGAGCCGTCGAGCGTGACCGTGTTCCAGTGGCGCTTGTTCAGGTGGTAGCCCGGGTTGATCGCGGGATGCGCCGCGCGCAGGGCGGGCACGAGCTCCGGCTCGCACTTGAGGCTGATCCGGAGAGGGGGCTCGGCCTCCAGCGCCACGATCGCGAAGATCTTCCCGCCCACCTTGAAGACGGTGGTCTGCGGTCCGAACGGCCGTTCCTCTACCGCCTCGGCGAAGCCGAGGCAGAGGCGGCGGACCGCGGTGGCGTCCATGGGGCCAATGGTGACGACCGGTGCGCGTGATCGCCGGGACGTACGGAGGCCGGCGGCTGCAGGCCCCGCCCGGAACGGACACCCGCCCGACCGCCGACCGGGTGCGCGAGGCGCTGTTCTCGATCCTCGGCGAGCGGGTGCTCGACGCGCGCGTGCTCGACCTGTTCGCCGGCTCGGGGGCGCTGGGGATCGAGGCGCTCTCCCGCGGGGCCGCCGAGGCGACCTTCGTGGACAAGGCGGCATCCGCGGTCCGCGCGATCGGGGCCAACCTCGAGGCGCTCGGGGCCGACGGCAAAGTCGTCCGCGCGGAGGCCCGGCGCTTCCTCGGCGGCGCATCGCGCAGCGGCCGTTCATATGATCTCGTCTTCCTCGATCCGCCATACCGGCTGGACGACGCGCTCGCGCGCGGCCTGCCGGCGGCCGTGAAGGCCGTGCTGGCACCGGGGGCGTGGGTGGTCACGGAGAGCGACCGCCGCGCGCCGCTGGAGATCGACCTCCCCCTCGAAGACGAACGCCGTTACGGCGACACCCTCATACGCATCCATGGCCCCCGATAACCGCATAGCCGTCTGCCCGGGCTCCTACGACCCGATCACGAACGGCCACGTCGACGTCATCAGCCGCGCCGCGCCGATGTTCGACGAGCTGATCGTCGCCGTCGTCAACGCGTCCGTGCGCAAGAGCAAGACGCTGTTCAGCGCCGAGGAGCGCTGCGCGTTCATCGAGGAGGCGACCAGCCACCTGCCCAACGTGAAGGTGGAGACGTTCGACAAGCTGATCGTGGACTTCGCGCGAGACAAAGGGGCGATGTCGATCGTCAAGGGACTGCGCGCGATCTCCGACTTCGAGTACGAGCTGGAGATGAACCAGCTCAACCGCCAGCTGGCCTCCGACATCGAGTCCGTCTACCTGATGGCCTCGCCGCAGTACAGTTTTCTCTCCTCGAGCGGAGTCAAGGAGATCGCGATCTTCGGTGGCGACGTCTCCGAGCTCGTGCCCGAGGGGGTTGCGCGACGCTTGCAGGAAGCGCTCGCGCGCTGACGAACTAGGGAGCGCCATGGACGTCCTGGTACTGATCGACAAGCTGGACGACCTCGTCCACAACGCCAAGCAGGTCCCGCTGACGGACCAGGTCCGCGTGGACAAAGAGGAGATCTACGACATCCTCGACCAGATGCGGGCCACGATCCCCGAGGAGATCAAGCAGGCCCGCTGGATCGTCAAGGAGCGTCAGGAGATGCTCGCCGAGGCCAAGCGCGAGGCCGAGCGGATCGTGAAGGAGGCGCGCGAGCGCCAGACGCAGCTCGTCTCCCAGCAGGAGGTCACCCGGCAGGCCGAGCGCGCCGCCGAGGAGATCATCGAGGACGCGCGGGCCCGCGAGCGCGAGATCCGGCTCGGTGCCGAGGACTACGCCGACGAGATCCTGAACACGCTCGAGGTCAACCTCTCGAAGTTCATCGCCGCGGTGCAGCGCGGGCGCGAGCGGCTGCAGGGCCGCGAAGAGCCCGCCGAAGTCGCCGAGCGCTAGGCGCTAGCGCTCGCGCAACTGGCTGTCTGGCCAGCTAGACAGCGCGTGACCCGGCCCGTAGGTTGGGCCCGATGTGAGGCTGCTACGGCTTTCTGTGCTGGTTGTCGCATTCGTGTCGCTCTCGGCAGCGCCCGCCTCCGGCGTCATCACCAACGTCCAGCCCTTTAACGGCAATCAGGAGGGGATCTCCGAGGGGGAGATCTTCGACAACGAGGAGCTGCAGGCGTACGTGACCTCCCCGAGCGGTGGTGAGATCTGCCTGCAGCGCTACGAGGTCGATCCGCCGCCATGCAGCGACGGCGGGTACCTTCTCACGCCCGTGCTCCCGTTCTTCGCCGGCTTCGTTCCGATCGCGCCGGGCGACCTGATGCCGGGCCGGTGGCGCGTCGTCGCCTCGGAGGGCGAAGGGGATCTGGCGACGGTGACAGCGACGAGCTTGCCCTTCTGGGTGCGTCCGTGCAAGGGCGCGTGCCCCACCGCCGACGTCACGCCGAGCACGGACTTCAAGGCCCAGGCGGTCAGCCTCGCCACCACGATGAAGAGGGTGTGCGGGATGGTCAAGGCGGCCTCCATGCTGTGGCGCGCCCGGGAGGCGGCCGCCGGCGTCAATCTCGCCGTGGCCTCCATCACCGGCGGCGGACCGCTGACGATGACCGTGATGATCGGCTTCTACCAGAGCGGCAAGGTGCTCGGGACCCACGTGGTCAAGGGCGAGGACCTGAACACGAAGCTCCCCGGGATGTTGAACACGGTCTACCAGAAGGCCTGCAAGCTGGCTGACAAGACGCTCGAAGCGGCCGAGAACTCGTGGCTGCAGTACGCGCAGCGTTGGGGTGCCGACCCGCCGGACCCGCAGTTCACGACGATCGCGCGGCCGGACTTCGTGGACCACGAGTCGATCCTCGGCTATCCGAGCTGGGGCTTCGACCGCGACCGCGACAACCTCGACGCCGTCCGCGCCTACGCCAAGTCCTCGCTCCATAGCTACGAGCGCTTCCAATGGGCTGAGCTCGTCCCCGACCCGACCTTCGTCCACGCCCACGCGTCGCGCCTGGGGGCTGACATGCTCGGCTACGCGTCGAGCCTTCGGCGCGGGGCGTGGTTCCTCAACCGGACGGCGGCCCGCGTCCGCGCCGAGCATCCGGACGCCACGGCGCGCACGATCACGCAGCAGGAGCTCGACACGGCCGACGAGATCCGCGACCGCCTGGCCGCGACCGGCTTCAACGCCGAAGAGACGGCGACGCTGGAGGAGCTGGGCGTCAACGCCGCGGGCATCGATCGCCTGCGTCACGATATGACCGTCGGCGATCCCTCCGACGCCCAACCCGCCGCCATCGATGCGGAGATCGACCTCCTCGCCGGCGAGATGCGCGGAATGGCCGAGGAGGCCGAGCTGTTCGGCCGCGCGGCCGGCGTGGCCGCCGGGCGCGACGACATGGCCACCGACGCCGCCTTCCAGTACGACGTCCCGGACGAGGCCGGGAACCTGCAGGTGACCTTCCGGGACACGACCCTCAGCCAGGACCACGACCCATACCTCGTCACCTGGGACTTCGGGGACGGCCACGCGGCCGTCACGCGCGCGGGCGACACCATCCGCCACACGTACGCCGCCAACGGCACGTACGCCGTGACGCAGCGCGTCGAGACGACCTACGACTCCGCCAGCGAGACCCAGCAGGTGACCCCTCACCCCAACAAGCCCCCGAGCGCGAGCTTCACGGCCACGCCGGAGACGGGCGAGGCCCCGCTCACGGTCAGCCTCGACGCGGGCGCCTCCACGGACACGGAGGGCGGCGCACTCACGTATCTGTGGATGATCGACGGCTCGATCGCCGGTTCGGGCGCCGTGCTCGAGCACGAGTTCCCACTAGGCCGGCGCGAGCCGTACGAGGTCAAGCTCACGGTCACCGATCCGCTGGGCGCGACCGCCTCGGCGAAGCGGTCGATCCGCGTACGGACCGCGCCTCAGGCGCCCGCGCCCAGCGACGACGTCGTCACGGTCCGTCGCGCGGGGGTGGTAGACGTGCTCAACAACGACTCCGATCCCGACAGCGAGTCGATCATGGTCACGGACGCCACCGATCCGGAGCACGGCACCGTCGAGTGCAGCCAGCTGGGCGCGTGTCTGTACACCGCCGACACCGGCTACAGCGGTCAGGACAGCTTCACGTACACGGCCGCCGATCCGGGCGGGCTGACGGCGAGCGCGCCCGTGAGCGTCACCGTCGAGGACCCGCCCGTCCCGACCAGGCCGCAGGCGCTGCTGGACGCGGCGACGCTTCCAGCCGGGGGTCAGGCCACGCTCGAGGTGCTCGACAACGATGTGGGCAGCGATCCCCGCTCGCTCTCGGAGGTCACGGATCCGCCCCACGGCCAGGCCACATGCGAGCCGGACGGAACCTGCACCTACGTTCCCGACGTCGCTTTCAGCGGGCGAGACGGCTTCCGCTACGAGCTCCGGGACGGCGCCGGCCAGACCGACATGGGCGAGGTCCGGGTCACCGTGCTACCGGCGGACGCGAAGTACACGACGGAGGTCGACGGCCCAGCCGACCCGATGCCGAGCGGCGCCGCAGCGTCGTGGGAGGTGGGTGTGCGCGGCGCCACCCACCAGCCTCCGCAGACGAGTGCGCAGATCGCCGGCCCGCACCAGCTCGACCCGGGCTCGATCAAGCGGGCCGAGGGCTGGAGCGGCAGCGGCCTCGACGCGCAGGCGGACGGGACCGCTCTGCTCGGCGACGAGCGCTCGCTCGACCTCGTAAAGCCGCTGACGACGCTGGGAACCAACGTGGGGGGCGACGGCTTCGTGCCCATTCTCGTCGGCAACAGGGTCTTCTCCCTCTATCACCTCTTCTCGCCCACCTCGGTCGTGTGCGTCGACCGCGAGACGAACGAGCTGTGTACGGGCTATCCCGTGCCGATCAACGCGGGGGGCGGCAAGATCCCGGGACCGGGGGTCGTGATCGGCAACCGCATCTACGTGCGCGTGTGGTCGAGCGCGCAGGGCTCGTACGCGATGAACGCGCCGATCTCCGTGTTCTGCTGGGACACCGCCACCGCGAAGCCGTGCGGGCTGATCAACGTCGACCGGGTCCCAGGTCCCAGCGACCCGACGGCCTCCGCGGTCGTCGAGGTCGGGGGGAAGCTGTACGTGGCCGGGCAGACGGGCCGGCTCTACTGCATCGACCCGGTGACGCACGCGCTGTGCCCGAGCCGCCCGACGGGCCTGGGCGAGACGCCCGGACAGGACTTCGACATCCTGGCCGACGGCTCGCGCGTCTACGTCGCGACGCAGGCAGGCCGCATCGCCTGCCTCGACATCGCGGCCGGCATGACGTGCGCGGGCTGGACGCTGCCGAAGCGCATCGAGACCACGAAGTGGAATCTCGTCAAGAGCCCGGATGGGATCTGCGCCACCAAGCCCTCCGAGGCGGACTGTTGGTCCGACGCTGCGCCAGCGACCGCGACGCGCTACTCCGACTGGCCCATGCGCGACGACTATTGGAGCGTCACTCAGGAGGTCCTCGTCGGCTCGCGCACGTACCTCGGGTCCTACCCGAGCGCCGGCCTCGCCTGCTGGGACTGGGCAACGCGCGAACCGTGCGCGGGCGGCCAGTTCGAGGCGGACGGCTGGCTGCCCCGGGACGTGGAGGGCGCGGCACTTCCCGACGCCTACGGCGTGCAGTTCGACGGCTCCTGCCTGATCGGTCTCGGCGACTCGGGCTTCCTGTTCACGGCCGACCCCAAGGGCTTCGCGCCCTGCGGCGCGACGTCCGGCGAGCAGACGCTCGACCTGCGCGACCAGCGGTGCGATGGGACGGCCGGAGCGGCCACGTGGGACCGCGCGCGGCTGGTCGACGACGTGCCGCACGAGCTCGGCGCCGTGCGCGTGAGCGTCTACGACGCGGCCACGGGCGAGCGCCTGGCCTTCAAGAACGTCGTCGACGGCGCGCTGGATCTCTCGGAGATCGACGCCAAGGCCCATCCGGCACTGCGCATCTCGGGCGCCGTTCTGGGCAAGCCGGCGCGCGACGCGTGGGCGGACGCGATCCCGCCGCGGCTGATCGTCTCCTGGAACGCCGACCCGGCGCAGCTCTGCTTCCGCACGACCACCCAGGCGGCTTGCGACGCGCAGCCCATCTCGACGACCGCCGGGGGCAGCACGAAGCAGGTCACGCTGCAACCGGTCGGCTGTCCGACGCCGACGCCGACGCCCTCGGCCACGGCGGTCTCGACGACCGCGCCGCCCGCCACGCCGACGCCCGGACCGGCGGTGCTCAGCGGCAGCGAGCAGCTGCTGGCCTGCAGCGACCGCAGGGTCGTGCTCGAAGACGTGCTCATCGCGGGCAACCGCGTGCGCCTGCTCGGCGTTGCCGACCGCAGGCTCTACGCCGGCCGCCGGGTCGACCTCCTGCTCGCCGGGCGCCCTGTGGCCTCGGCCAGGGTCGCCGCCGACGGCCGTTTCGGGACCACCGCTCCGCTGCCGCCGAGGAAGCGCCGCGGCAGCGCCCGCTATCAGGCCCGGATCGGGACCGACACCTCCCTGAACCTGAAGCTCGTGCGCCGGATGTCGGTCACGCGTCTCGTCGCTTCGAGCGGCCGCGTGACGATCACCGGCAGCGTCGTCAAGCCGCTGGCGCCGAGGGCCAAGGACCGGACGATCACGCTGCAGCGCATCGTGGCGTGCACGCGGGCGGAGAAGGTGTCGACCTTAAGACCGCGCAGCAGCGGGAAGTTCTCGGTCACGGTGTCCGCTCCGCCGGGCCAGAGGGCGGCGGTCTACCGGTTCGCGACGAAGGTGCCGAGGAAGGCGGGGTCGCGAAAGCTCACGAACACGTTCACCCTTCCGCGCGCAGTCGACTTCAGGTGAGGGCCTAGCTCTCCCGCCCACAGAGGTTGTGAACTGAACGGCTGAGAAGTCGTCCGGGCCCGTCCTGAGTCTTTCTGCGGTCCGCCAAGACTGCAGATCAGGAGGGCCCGGATGCGCGTGCACGCTAACGCGAAGCTCGGACCGGCCGGGAGGCTGGCCCTTGTTGGTTTGGTTGATGGGGGTTGCTCGCTCAGAGCCGCCGCGCGAGAGAGTTCTGTTCGGTCGCCACGGCGCATTGGTGGTGGCATCGCTGGCTAGACGCTTCCGCGGAAGCGCGCGCGAGCGGCGCATGGTTGCGCGATCGCTCGAGCCGGCCGCAGCGCCAGCCGCGTTGACGGCAGAGGAGGTGGCCGCGCGGATCTGCGCGGTCAGGCAGGCGACCGTTGGGGGCCGCGGCTGGTTGCCGGTGCGACCGGGCAGTCGCACTCGACGGTCTGGAAGGTGCTGCGGCGCGAGGGGATCTCGCGCCGCCCGGCGGTCGAGCGCGGCGCCCCGAACCGCTACGAGTGGCCCTGCCCGGGCGATCTGCTGCACATGGACGACTGCACCTATCCGCGCTTTCGCCGCCCGGGACATCGCACGACCGGCGATCGCTCTCAGCGCGATCGGCACTGGATGCGCCCTGAGACTCGGGTCGGCAACGACTACGCGCACGCGATCGTCGACGACCACAGCCGCCTGGCCTACGTCGAGCTCCTAGACGACGAACGCGCCGCCACCGTCACGGCCTTCGTCGCTCGCGCGCTGGCCTTCTACGCCGCCCACGCCATCACCGCCCGGCGACTGATGACCGACAACGCCTTCACCTACACCAAGAACCGCTCGCTACGCGAGCTGCTCGGCGCCCACGACATCCGCCACCTCACCACCCAGCCCTACCGGCCCCGCACCAACGGCAAGGTCGAACGCTTCCACCAGACCATGGGCCGCGAATGGGCTCACGGCCGCAGCTACCCCACCAGCGAGCACCGAGCCAACCTCCTGGGAGACTGGCTCGAGCACTACAACCATCGGCGCCCGCACTCAGCGATCGGCAACCGACCACCGATCAGCCGCGTTCACAACCTCTGAAGGCAGGGCACCTAGCTAGCGCTCGCGCGGCGCCTCGGCGTCGGGCGGCTCGTCCGGCCCGTCGCCCGACCCGTGCACCGCCGCGTAGCGGTCGCGCACGGCGCCCAGCCAGCGGCACACGGCCGCGTTGCCGGCCGTCCGCTGGAGCTGGAGCACGAAGCGCCGGCGCTCGCCGGGGCTCGACAGCGCGATCACGTCGCGCATGCCGCCCAGGCCCTCGGGCGCGCGCGCCCCGTAGGGGACGGCGACCGGCGCCGCCGTCGCGGCCTCGAGCGCCACGGGTGCCGTCTCGGGCACCGCCTGGGCCGTCTCGACGACCGCCTCGAGCTCCGGCCTGCCTTGAGCACTCATGGGCGCATCCTGCCTGCTCGTGCGCGCGATGACAACGTGCGGGTGCCCGTAGTCGCGCCGCGGCGGCGATCGGTAGACCTCGCGTGGTGCTCGAGCTGACCGACCTCGCCCGCCGCTACGGCGACGTCGTCGCGCTCGACGGGATCTCGTTCTCCGTCGCGCCCGGCCAGCTCTTCGGCTTCGTCGGGCCCAACGGCGCCGGCAAGACCACGACGATGCGGATCGTGCTCGGCGTGCTCGCGGCCGACCGCGGCGAGGTGCGCTGGCGCGGAGAGCGGGTCGACGCCGCGACGCGGTCGCGCTTCGGCTACATGCCGGAGGAGCGCGGGCTGTACCCGAAGATGCGCGTGCGCGACCAGCTCGTCTACCTCGCGCGCCTGCACGGCGCGGACGCGCGCGGCGCGGCGGCCGCCGCCGGCCGCTGGATCGAGCGGCTCGGCCTCGCCGAGCGGGCGGGCGACCGCGTGGAGACGCTGTCGCTGGGCAACCAGCAGCGCGTCCAGCTCGCCGCCGCGCTCGTGCACGACCCGGAGCTGCTCGTGCTCGACGAGCCCTTCTCCGGCCTGGACCCCGTCGGCGTCGACGTGCTCAGCGGCGTGCTGTCCGAGTACGCCGCGACCGGCGTGCCCGTCGTGTTCTCCAGCCACCAGCTCGAGCTCGTCGAGCGCCTGTGCGAGGCCGTCGCGATCGTCAAGGACGGCCGCCTGGTCGCCAGCGGCACCGTCGACGAGCTGCGGGGCACGGACGACCGCACCGTGCGGGTGTCCGTCTCGGCACCCGACGATGCCTGGCTCTCGTCGGTGGCCGCGGCCGAGGCCGTCTCGCGCGGGCGCGACGGCTCGCTGCTCGTGGCCCTGCGCGACGGCGCGACGCCCGACGACGTGCTCGACGCCGCGCGCCGGGCCGGTGCGGTCACCCACTTCAGCCTCGAGCGGCCGACGCTGACGGACCTGTTCCGCAAGGCGGTGGCGGCGTGAGGCACGAGGCCGTCCGGCTCGTCGCGCGCCGCGAGCTGACCGAGCGCGTGCGCGAACGCTCGTTCCTCGTCGGCACGTGCGTCTCGATCGCGATCATCGCGCTGGTGGTCGTCCTGCCGCCGCTGCTCGGCTTCGGCGAGACGACGACCTACGAGGTCGCGACGACCGACCGCGCCGCCGCGGCGGTGGTGCGCACCGCCGAGCGCGACGCGGACGCCTTCGACGTGAAGCTCAACGCGCGCCCGATGAGTGCGGCCGAGGCCGAGAAGGCCCTGCGCGCCGGCGACGTCGACGCCGTCCTGGGCGGGGACGCCCTGCGCGGCAAGGAGGAGCTCGACGACGAGCTGGTCGGCGTGCTGCAGACCGCGGCCCAGATCCGCGAGGCCGGGGCCGGCGGCGGCCCGCCGCTGCGCGTGAGCACGCTCGAGCCGGTCGACGACCGCCGCGACGCGCTCGGCGGCGTCGCGTTCTTCACGATCCTGATCCTCTACGGCCAGCTGCTCACGTACGGCTTCTGGGTGGCCAGCGGCGTGGTCGAGGAGAAGGCCTCGCGGGTGGTCGAGATCCTGCTCTCCACGATCCGCCCGCGCGAGCTGCTGGCCGGCAAGGTGATCGGGCTGGGCCTGCTCGGGCTCGGCCAGCTGCTGATCGTGGCGGCGTTCGGACTGGCCGTCGCCGCCGCCTCGGGCGCGGTCGACGTCGACGGCGACCTGCTGCTCGCCGTCGGCCTGTCGCTGCTGTGGTTCGTGCTCGGCTACGCGTTCTTCGCCTGCGCGTTCGCGTGCGCCGGCGCGCTCGTGCCGCGGCTGGAGGAGCTGCAGGCCTCCACGATGCCGCTCACGCTGACGATCATGGTCTCGCTGTTCGTCGCCTTCGCCGTCAACTCCGAGCCCGACGGCACGCTCGCGCACGTCACCGCCTGGATCCCGTTCACCGCGCCGATGACGCTGCCGCCGCGGATCCTCGTCGGCGCCGCGCCCTGGTACGAGGTGGTCGGCGGCGCGCTCGTCACGGTCGCCGCGGCGGCGGCGCTGATCCCGCTCGCCGCCCGCATCTACTCCGGCGCCGTGCTGCGCACCGGCACCACCGTCAAGCTGCGCGACGCCTGGCGCGCTAGCCGATCGTCAGCGCCCGCTCGCGGCTGACGCCCTCGGCGTGGTCCGCGTGGGCCGCGATCACGGTCCGGTAGGTGCCGCTGCGGCGGATCCGGATGCGCTTGGAGTAGCGCGAGTAGGAGCTGCCCGCGTCGCGCAGCAGGGGCGAGCGGACCGTCACCCAGGTGCCGTCGGCGCGCTTGCGCTGGATCGCGACGCGAGTGCCGTCGTGCTGCGGGCGCACGGTGCCGCGGAACCGCACCCGCTGGCCCTTGCGCGGCGTCGAGTCGGAGACCTTCAGGCCCACCAGCGGCGCCACGGCGACCGCCTGCTCGGGGCTGGTCCCGCCGTCGGCGGTGGCGCGGAAGACGGAGCTCTCGGACGGGCGCTGCGTGAAGGTGAAGTCGCCGTTGGCGTCGCTCATCGCGGTGCCCGCGGGGACGAACGCCGTCTCGTCGGCCGACCGGCGCTCGAGCGTGACCGTCATCGCCTGCTTGGCGCCCTTGACCTTGCCCGTCAGCGTCACGGGCTGGGAGAACGTCACCTTGTCGGCCGACGCCTTCAGCGACGTGGCGCCCGGCTTGGGCGGCTTCTGGGCCTCGCTGGCGGTGGCGACGGCGAGTGCGGTGGCGGCGACGGCGAGGAGGCTGGCGAGGAGCAGGCGGATGCGCATGCCCTGACCACCCGGCAAGGCACCGGGAAGTTGGCCGCTTAGGCCTCTTCGTCCTCGCCGCCGGCGCCCGCCAGCAGCGCGTCGACCTGCTCGAGGTGCGCCTTCACGCGCCCTTCCATCGAGTCCAGGATCTCGCGGGCGGTGGCCACGCCGTTGGTGGCGATCGTGAGCTGCTGGCGGATCCGGCGGCCCTCCTCGAGCGCCCCCTGCGCGCGCTCGAGCTCGCCGCGCACCGCCGTCGTGTCCAGCCCCTCGGCCTCGCCGCGGGCCATCAGCACGCGGGCGCGGGCCAGGAGGTAGGCGAGCTGCAGGCCCTGGCTGCCCTGCTCGGGATCGAAGACCACGAACAGCTTGTCGCCGTTGATCTCGCGCAGCGGCTGCACGCGCGCCGGCAGCTGCTCCTCGGACGGGACGACCCAGATCGCGTACGAGGCGTCGCGGTGGGCCATCGCCTCGTCGAGCTCCGCGAGCGCGACCTTCTTGGCCGCGCGCGAGTTCTTGGCCTCGAAGACGATCCGCCCGCGCGGCGTGCCCGAGCAGCCGTCGATCGCCACCACGACGTCGCCCTTGCGGCCGCCGACGCCGGGCAGGTCGCCGACCGAGTCGCAGTCGTCGCCCGCGCCGCCGGCGATCGCGTCCACCGCGTCGAAGACCGCCTCCTCGTAGGGGCGGCCCTTCGCCGTCGAGCGGTCGTGCTCCGCGGCGACCTCGAGCGCCTTCTCGCGCTCGGACTGCAGCTTCGCGATCTCCAGCTGCAGCGAGCCGATGCGCTGGTTCATCTCGCGCAGGTGGGCGTGCTGCTGGTCGGAGGACTGCCGGATCGCCTGCACCGCAAGCTTCTGGAAGGAGGCGAGCGGGTTGGACTCGTCCGCGCTGGAGAACTGCTTGTACAGCCGCTCGCGCGACTCGTTGAGCAGCTCGGAGACGGCCGTGCGCACCTGGTGCTGGACCGCGGTGCTGGACTCGGCGCCGAAGTGCCGCGCCAGCACGCGCGTCACGTGCCCCTGGTCGGGCCCGAAGGCTTCGTCGAGCCGCGTGCGCAGCTCCGTCACCACCTGCTCGGAGGTCGCGCCGAGGCGCGCCTCGACCTCGCGCGAGGCCTTCTCCATGTCGGCGCGCAGCACCTCCACGCTCGAGCCGGCCTGCTCGCGGTCCAGCACCCGGGCGCCGATCTCGATCGCGTCGGCGACGACGCGCGCGGGATCCTCGCCGGCGTCGATCGCGCGGCTGACCAGCTCGGCGGCGACCGGGTCGTCGACGACCACGTTCTCGACGATCAGGCGGCCGACGAGCGCGTGGACGCGGGTCGGGCGGAGTGGGGTGGCGGCCTCCATGAGCAACGCCGGAGGCTACGCCGGTCAGCGGACGTCGAAGCCGGAGAGCCCCTCGGGCTCCTCGGAGGAGACGTCGAGCTCCTCCACGTGCGCGTGCCCGGGCCCCGCGCGCGTGAAGTCCACCAGCGCGGCGACCGCGTCCGGCGGGCCCTCGAAGACCGCCTCGACCGACCCGTCGGCGCAGTTGCGCGCCCACCCGGCGACGCCGCGCCGCTCGGCCTCCCGGCGCGTGCTGTCGCGGAAGAAGACGCCCTGCACGCGCCCCATGGCGCGGACCCTGCGGCGGACGGGTGATTCGGCCATCCACGGGTACGGTAATCGCGTGAGCACCGTCGGCGCATCGACGCTCGCGGCCGAGCTCGAGGCCGCCGGAGGAGTCTCCGCCCCCGCCACGGCGGCGGCGCGGCTGCGCGAGGTGCTGGCCGCCGCGCTGCGTCACGGCCGCGAGGAGCTGGCCAAGCCGCGCTCGGGCTACGAGGCGCCCGTGGAGGTCGCCTTCGCGGCCCACGACGGGCTGCTGCTGGCCGCCGCGCCGGCCGCCCCCGGCCTGCGCGCCGACCCCGAGGCGGCGGGCGGGCGCGAGTGGCTGCTCGTCGCCGCCACGGTCGCCGCGCTGGTCGAGCTGGCGTGCCCGGGGCCGCCCGCCACGGCGGCCGACCTGGCGTTGCGCGTGGGGGAGAGCCAGGGCGGGCTGCTGCTCGCCTATCCGGCGCAGGTCGATCCGGCCGAGCTCGCGGAGTTCGCTCCCGTGGTCTTCGACGATCAGGTCGCGGCGATCGACCGCCTGCGGGCCGCCGCCCGCCCGCTCCCGGCCGGCGTGCTCGAGCCCGGGCGACCTGCGCGAGCCCATGGGCGCCGGGCACCCGCTGCGCGTCGCGGAGGCCGAGGCGCGGCTGGGCTCGGCGTACGAGGGCGAGCAGCGCGAGGAGGCCCTCCTGGCGCTGCTGGGCGGCGGCGCCGGCGCCGACGGTGCGCCCGCACGAGGACCCCGATCCGGCCCGCCGCGTCGCCCGCCGGATCCTGCAGCGGCTCGACGGGATGGGCAAGTGGGGTGGCTACCACACGGACTTCGCCCACCTCGCGCGCGGCTTCGCGGGCAACGACCGGGCGCTCGCCCAGGCGGCCGGCGAGGCGCTGCTGGACGCCGGGCTGCTGGAGGAGAAGCCCTCCGTCGGCCAGCGCCACGTCTTCCTCAACCCCCGCCGCGCGCGCGACATCCGCGCGTTCATCGAGACGGGCGACGCGCCATCGGAGCTGCGGCTGCCCCAACGATGATTGGATGGTGAACATGTCGCTCCCCGGGCAGATCGCCACCACCCTCAAGACCAAGACCCAGACCCTGGCCACGCTGACGAAGGCCGGGATCGTCCGGCCGGCGCGGCCGGACAAGCTCGTGGCGCTCGGCGTCACGCTGGCCCGCTGGGGACCCACGCCCGCCGCCGGCTACACGGTCTCCGCGACCCGCTATCCCGACGACGTCGCGATCGTCGACGAGGCCGGGACGCTCACCTTCAAGCAGGTCCACGAGCGCACGAACGCGCTCGCCCACGCGTTCGCCGGACGCCGGCATCGGCCCGGGCGACGGCATCGCGATCATGTGCCGCAACCACCGCGGCTTCATCGAGACCGTCGTCGCCTGCTCCAAGCTCGGCGCCCACGCCCTGTTCCTCAACACGGCGTTCTCCAAGCCGCAGCTGACCGACGTGCTCGAGCGCGAGGACCCCGCCGCGCTCGTCTACGACCAGGAGTTCGCCGAGCTGCTCGGCGACGCCGACGTCGAGCTCAAGCGCTACATCGCCTGGCACGAGCCCGAGGAGGACTCCGGCGACGAGCGGCTCGAGGACCTCGTCACGGGCGGCGACACCTCCGACCTCAAGCCGCCCAAGGAGCCGGGCAAGGCGACGATCCTGACCTCGGGGACGACCGGCACGCCGAAGGGCGCCAACCGCTCCCAGCCGAAGTCGATGGACCCGATCGCTGCGCTGCTGGACCGGATCCCGCTGCGGGCGCGCGAGACGACGGTGATCGCCGCGCCGCTGTTCCACTCCTGGGGCTACGCGCACTGGAGCCTGGGGATCTCGCTCGCCTCGACGGTCGTGCTCAAGCGCAAGTTCGACCCCGAGGCGACGCTGTCGCTGACCGCCCAGCACCAGGCGACCGCGCTCGTGGTCGTGCCCGTGATGCTCCAGCGCATCCTCGAGCTCGACGACGAGACGCTGAAGCGCTACGACCTCGGCGCGGTCAAGGCCGTGCCGGCCTCGGGCTCCGCGCTGCCGGGCTCGCTGTCGGACCGCTGGATGGACCTGTTCGGCGACAACCTGTTCAACCTCTACGGCTCCACCGAGGTCGCCTGGGCGACGATCGCCACGCCGAAGGACCTGCGCGAGGCGCCGGGAACCGCAGGCAAGCCGCCGCGCGGGACCGTCGTGAAGATCTTCGACGACGACGGCAAGCGGCTCCCGGTCGGGGAGACGGGCCGCATCTTCGTCGGCAACGAGATGCAGTTCGAGGGCTACACGGGCGGCGGCAACAAGGACGTCATCGAGGGCCTGATGTCGTCGGGCGACGTCGGGCACTTCGACGACGCGGGGCGCCTGTTCGTCGACGGCCGCGACGACGACATGATCGTCTCGGGCGGCGAGAACGTGTTCCCGCAGGAGGTCGAGGACCTGCTCTCGGGCCACGAGAACATCGCCGAGGCGGCCGTGTTCGGCGTCGACGACGAGGAGTTCGGCCAGCGGCTGAAGGCGGTCGTCGTGACCAAGGGCGGCGACCTCTCCGAGGACGAGGTCAAGAAGTACGTCAAGTCCAACCTCGCCGGCTACAAGGTCCCGCGCGACGTCGAGTTCATCGACGAGCTGCCGCGCAACGCCACCGGCAAGGTGCTCAAGCGCGAGCTCAAGGGCGAGGGCGACGACGACGAGGCCGGCGGCGACAAGGCGGAGGGCGACGAGGCCGAGGGGGAGAAGGCCGAGAGCTAGCGGCCTACTCTTGAAGGGCATGCCCCAGCGCACCGACATCTTCGAGCTCGGTCGGCTGGGCCTGACCTCCGGCGAGGGTCGCCGGCTCGATCTCCACGTGGCGGTGGCGCCGTTCGACTACGGCGGCCAGCGCTACGAGGTGGAGCCCTCGCTCGTCGCGGCGCGTCTGGACGTCTCCCGCACGACGGGGAACGGCTGGGCGCTGCGCCTGCGCTTCGAGGCCGGCCTGCAAGGCCCGTGCATGCGCTGCCTCGAGCCGGCCGCCCTGACGTTCGCCGTCGACTCGCGCGAGGTGTCGGTCCCGGGCGGCGGCGACGAGCTCCAGTCGCCCTACGTGGGTCCCGGGGACGAGCTCGACCTGGAGGCCTGGGCGCGCGACGCCCTCGCGCTCGTCCTGCCGGCGCAGCTCACCTGCCGCCCCGACTGCGCCGGCCTCTGCCCGGAGTGCGGCGCGAACCTCAACGAGGACCCCGACCACCGGCACGAGTCGGGGCCCGACCAGCGCTGGGCGAAGCTGTCCGAGCTGAAGTTCGACTAGGGCTGATACCGCGCGGTGGCAGGCGCCGGTGGCGTGGGGCGGCTTGTGTTGCGTGGGCAACGGCGCTGGCTTGTACGGGGAGGGGGTTTGCTCCCGGTTACTCGAGCGGTCACTTGTTCAGCCTCAGCCTGAACAAGTGACCGTTCGAAGCGCGAGCGGTGGAATCTTCAGGCTGAGCCTGAACTTTCCACCGGTCGGCGCAATCGAGGCCCACTCCCCCTCCCTCGGTGCCCCGCCGTTGCCCACGACGGCGCTGCCCGCGACGCCCTCGGCGCCTGCAACGGCGCGGTCGGAGCCCCGGAGCCGACCCTTCGCTACCCTGATGGCCGCCCATGGCCGTCCCTAAGCAGAAGCAGTCGCACTCGCGCACCACGAAGCGCCGGTCGCAGCACAAGATCACGTCGCCGTCGATCAACACCTGCCCGCAGTGCCGCCAGCCGCGCCGCCCGCACCGCGTGTGCCCGCACTGCGGCTCCTACGGCGGCCGTGAGGTCGTGGACCTTTCGGGTCACGACCACGATCACGACCACGACCACTAGGCCGTAGGGCCTCACATGGTCGAGCGGGTCACGGTCGCGGTCGACGCGAACGGGGCCGACCTCGGCCCATCGGAAGTCGCGCGCGGAGCCGCGCTCGCCGCCGAGCGCGGGATCGACGTGATCCTGTTCGGGCCGGCCGCCGAGCTGTCCGGCGCCGCCGTCGAGGTCGTCGACGCGCCGGTCTCGATCGCCAAGGCCGCCGACCCCGCACGGGCGGTGCGCTCGACGCCCGAGGCGTCGATCGTGCAGGCCGTCGAGGCCGTCGCGAGCGGCCGCGCGCAGGCGTTCGTCTCCGGCGGGTCGACCGGCTCCGCGCTCGCCGCCTCGCTGTTCCGCTTCAAGCGCGCCCGCGGCGTGCACCGGCCGGCGCTGGCGATCGTCGTGCCCGTCCCCGGCTCGCCGTTCCTGCTGCTCGACGCGGGCGCCAACGTGGCCGTGCGCCCCGAGCACCTGGTCCAGTTCGCGCACATGGGCGCGGCCTTCATGGAGGTCGTGATGGGGGTCGAGCGCCCGCGCGTGGCGCTGCTCTCCAACGGCGAGGAGCCCTCGAAGGGGCCGGAGGACGTCGTCGCCGCGCACGAGGCGCTGAGCGCGAACCCGGGGGCGATCGAGTTCGTCGGCAACGTCGAGGGCTTCGCGATCGGCAAGGGCGTCTGCGACGTGCTCGTGGCCGACGGCTTCGCGGGCAACGTCGCGCTGAAGGTGATGGAGGGGACCTCCGACGTCCTGCTGCGCTCCGTGCGCGACGCCGCGATGTCCTCGCTGCGCTCCAAGGTCGGCGGCCTGCTGCTCAAGCCCGCGCTGCGCGGCCTGCGCGACCAGATCGACCCCGAGGCCCACGGCGGTGCGGTCCTGCTCGGCCTGCGCCACCTCGGCGTCGTGCCGCACGGCTCCTTCGGCGCGCGCGGCTTCGCGAGCGCGATCGAGGTCGCCGCGCGCGGCGTGCGCGACGACGTGCTCGGCCGCACGCACGAGCGGCTGGCCGAGGCGGGGGCGCTGCGCAAGGCCCCGGAGCCGTCCGCGGCCGCCGCTACCTTGCCCGACCAGTCATGACCCGCGACGAAGTCCTCGAGCTGATCCGCGCGCACCTGGCCGACGAGCTGGAGATCGACCCGTCCCGAGTGACCGAGGAGACGCACTTCAAGCGCGACCTCGAGGCTGACTCGCTCGACCTCTACACGCTCGTGCAGGAGCTCGAGGACACCTACGGAGTGCGGATGTCCGACGAGCAGGCGGCGAAGGTGCAGACCGTGGGGCAGGCCGTGGACTTCGTGCTCGAGCACCTCCCGTCCACCTCCGGATCCTCCTGAGCCCTGCGAAAGCTCAACGACCTGCTGGAGCGGTTGCCGGACGATCTCGCCCGGCAGGCGGTCACGCATGCCTCGTGGGTCGAGCGCCGCTCCTCGTCCTACGAGCGACTGGCCTTCCTGGGCGACTCCGTGCTGGGGCTGGCGGTCACGACGCACCTGTGGCCGCGCTTGCAGGCCGACACCCACGGCGCCGGGCGGCTGACGAAGATCCGCGCGCAGGCGGTCTCGGGGCGCTCGTGCCGCGAGGTGGCGGAGCGGCTGGGGCTGCCGGAGCGGCTGCGGGCGGCGGCGCCGCAGGACGCGCGCGGCCCGGCGGCGGAGCAGCTCGCCCACACGGAGCGGGTGCTCGCATCGGTGATCGAGGCGGTGATCGGGGCCTGTTACCTGGCCTTCGGCTACGAGGAGACCGCCGAGGCCGTGGTGGAGGCGTTCCAGCCCGAGATCGAGATGGCGCTGGACTCGCCGGCGGACTTCAAGTCGGCCCTGCAGGAGCGCCTGGCGCGGCGCGGGGCGCTCGTCGCCTACCGCGTGACGGCGGAGGAGGGCCCGCCGCACGAGCGGATCTTCGAGGTCGCCGCGGTGGTGGGCGGCGAGGAGGTGGCGCGCGGCTCCGGCCGTTCGAAGAAGGACGCGGAGCAGGCGGCCGCCGAGGCGGCGCTGGACGCGATGGGGACCTGACGTGCACCTGAGGTCGCTGACCCTGAAGGGCTTCAAGTCCTTCCCCGAGCGCACGCGCCTGGAGTTCTCCCCGGGCGTGTCGGTGATCGTCGGGCCCAACGGGTCGGGCAAGTCCAACGTGACCGACGCGGTGCTGTGGGCGCTCGGAGAGCAGTCGCCGCTGGCCGTGCGCGGCCAGTCGATGCAGGACGTGATCTTCGCGGGCGCGCACGGCGTGCAGGCGCGCTCGGAGGCCGAGGTCGAGGTCGTGCTCGACAACGCGGGCGGCGCCGTGGACCTGCCGGCGGGCGAGATCTCGATCGTGCGCAAGCTCAACCGCGCGGGGGAGGGCGAGTACCGCGTCAACGGCGCCCGCTGCCGCCTCACGGACGTGATCGAGATCCTCTCGGACACGGGCTTGGGCAAGGAGATGCACTCCGTCGTCTCCCAGGGCCGCGTCGAGGCGATCGTCACGTCCAAGCCCAAGGACCGGCGGATGCTGATCGAGGAGGCCGCCGGCCTCGGCAAGCACCGCAAGCGCCGCCGCCGCGCGCAGCTCAAGCTCGAGCGCACGCAGGACAACCTGGACCGCGCGCTGGACGTCGAGCGCGAGGCGCGCACCCGGCTGCGGCCGTTGAAGCGCCAGGCCGAGGCCGCCGAGCTGCACGAGCGGATCGCCCGCCAGATGGACGAGGCCTCGTGGACCCTGGCCGCCGACGCGGCGCGCGCCGCCGCCGAGGGGCTGGCCGGCGCCGAGCGCGAGGTCGCGGCCGCCCGGCAGGCCGCCGGGGAGACGGAGCGCGAGCTCGGCGAGGTCGCCGAGCAGCGCAAGCAGGCCGAGGAGGCGCTGGCTGCGCGGTCCTCGCAGCGCGAGCGCGTGTCGAGCCGCTTCTACGCCGCCCGCTCGGCCGGCGAGCGGATCGGGCTGCGGCTCGAGTCCGCGCGGGCCGCCGTGGCGGGGCTCGAGGAGCGCGTGGCGCGGCGCGAGGCGCGCCTGACCGTGCTGCGCGAGGAGGCCGCCGCCGACACGGGCGACGACGGCGCGGGCGAACGGGTCGCCGCGCTGGAGGCCGAGCTCGGCCGCCTCGCCGAGGACCGCAAGGCGCGCCTGGACGCCGAGCTGGCCGAGCTCGAGCAGCGCCGCGAGGCCGCCGGCGCCGAGCTCGCGCGGCTGGCCGGGGAGGCCGAGGCCGCGCTGGCCCGCCGCCGCGAGGTCGACGCCGCGGGCGAGACCGCGCGCCGCGAGCGCCGCGAGCTCGACAAGGCGGCCGAGGCCGCGCGCCGCGAGGCCGCGCGCGTCGGCGCCGAGCTCGCGAAGGTCAACCAGTTCCTGCGCGCCCACGCCGGCGCGCCCGGCGGCGCGGTCGCGCTCGCCGACGGCCTGAGCGCCGAGCCTGGTTACGAGCTCGCCCTGACCGCCGCCCTCGGCCCGCGCCTGCGCGCCGCCGTGGCGGCAGACGTCGCCGAGGGCGAGCGCCTGCTCGACCGCGCGGGCCGCGACGGCGGGGCCGCGCTCGTCGCTCCCGCCGGCACTACTCCGGCTCGCTCCGCCGGTGCCGCTGTGACCGGCGCCACCGGCGAGGCTCCGGCCGGTCCCACCGTGGTTCCGGCCGACGGCGCGGAGCGCCTGCTCGAGCGCGTCAAGCTCGAGGGCGACTCGCCGTCCCGGTGGCTCGCCGAGCGGCTGCTCGCCGACGTGTGGGTCGTGGACTCCGTCGACGGCCTCGCGGATGGCTTCACCGGGATCGCCGTGACGCGGGGCGGCCGGCTCTGGTCGGCTGCGACCCGCGAGCTGCGCCAGGTTCCCGCCGGCGGCGAGGACCGCGTGCTGGCCGAGCGCAACCGCCGCGACGGGCTCGTCGCCGACGTCGAGAAGGCCGCGCAGGCCGAGCAGGCGGCGCTCGCCCGCGTCGAGGCCGCCACGCGCGCCGTGGCGGAGGCCGACAAGGGCCGCGACGAGGCCGAGCGCGCCGCCCGCGCCGCCGCGAGGGCTCGCGACGAGGCCGCGGAGGCCGAGCGGCACGCCCGCTGGCTGATGGACCAGCGCCGCAAGCAGCCCGACGAGGGCCCAGACGCTGAGCGCCGCGCGCAGCTGCAGTCCTCGATCGCCACGGAGAAGCGGCTCACCGAGCGGGCGGAGCGCGAGCGCTCAGAGCGCGCGCGCCGGATCGAGCTCGACGAGGCGCGCCTCGCGCGTGACTCGGAGCTGCGCCCGGCCGCGGAGCGGCTCGCGACCGCGCTCGAGCAGGCGCGCGCCGCCATCGCCACCCGGACCGAGGCGCTCGGCGCCGAGCTGGAGGCCGACCGCGCGGCGGGCGAGAAGCTGGCCGGCGAGCTGCGCGCGTGCGCCACCCGCGAGTCGCAGGTGCACGCGCGCCTGAAGGAGCGCGGCGAGGCCGTGACCCGCGGCGAGGTGCGCGCCCAGCAGGCGCGCGACGCCGCCGCCGACGCCCGCGCGGAGCTCGAGCGGCTCGCCGAGCGCCTGGGCCTCGAGGCCGAGCCGGCCGCCGAGCCGCTCCCCGAGTCCGAGCGCGCGGACCTGCAGGGCCGCATCGAGCGCCTGCAGCGCCGCCGCGAGCAGCTCGGCCCGGTCAACCCGCTCGCGCAGGACGAGTACAAGGAGGCGGTCGCGCACGTCGAGGAGCTCGAGGGCCAGCGCGAGGACCTCGAGAACGCCCTGCGCGAGCTCAAGGGCCTGATCCGCGACACCGACCGGCGCATCCAGGAGGCCTTCGAGGAGACCTTCACGGCAGCCGCCAAGAACTTCGAGGAGGTCGCCACCCAGCTGTTCCCGGGCGGCCGCGGCCGCCTGCGGCTCGTCCGCGAGGACACCGGTCCGCGCCCCGTGCTCGGCGGTGGCGACGCCGACGAGGAGGCGCCCGAGATCGAGGACCGCGTCGAGGCGGAGGCCGAGGCGGAGGAGGACGGCGCCGGCCCCGGCGACGACCTCGGTGTCGAGATAGAGATCACCCCGGCCGGCAAGGCGACCAAGCGCCTGACGCTGCTCTCGGGCGGCGAGAAGTCGCTGACCGCGCTCGCGTTCCTGTTCGCGGTCTTCCTCGCGCGCCCGTGCCCCTTCTACATCCTCGACGAGGTCGAGGCGGCGCTGGACGACCTCAACATCGACCGCTTCCTGAAGGTGCTCGGCCAGTTCTCCGACCGCGCGCAGTTCATCGTCGTCACCCACCAGAAGCGCACGATGGAGGCGGCGGACTGCCTCTACGGCGTCTCGATGGCGGGCAACGGCGTCTCGCGCGTGATCTCGCGCCGGCTCCCGCCGCGCCAGGAGGAGCAGGCGGCGTGAGCGCCGGCCGCGCCGCGGCCGGCATCGCCATCCGCGCGGCGCGCGCGGGCGAGGAGCCGGAGCTCACCGAGCTCGCGATCCGCTCGAAGGGCCACTGGGGCCACGACGCGGCGTTCCTCGAGCGCGCGCGCCGCGAGCTCACGGTGCTGCCGGAGCACCTCGAGCGCTGGATCGTGCGGGTCGCCGAGCGCGACGGCGCGGTCGTCGGCGTCGCCGCGGTCGACCCGCAGGCCGCGGAGCTCGAGCTGCTGTTCGTCGAGCCGGCCGCGATCGGGACGGGCGCCGGCCGCGCGCTGCTGCGCGACGCGCTCGACCGCGCGCGGGAGGCCGGACTGGCCGAGCTGACGATCGAGTCCGACCCGGACGCCGAGCCGTTCTACCGCGCCCACGGCGCCGAGCCGGTCGGCACGAGAGTCTCGTCGTCGACCGGACGCATGCTCCCGCTCCTGCGAATCAGCACTTGAGCCCGGAGTTGTTCGGCCTCAGGCTGAACAACTCCGGACTCAGCGCCGCGGGTGGCGGCGCCAGGCCGGCGCGAGCGAGGCGGCGAGCGCCGCCAGCACGCAGGCCAGCACCAGGAACCCGCCGGCGTGGCGCCAGAACGGCGTGTCGCCGACCGCGGCGTCGAGCACCAGGGCGAGCGCGAGCGTGAGCAGGACGCCGAGCGGGAGCGTCCACGTCTCGCCGAGCACGAGCTTGCGAAGCGCCCGCATCAGGCCGGGGCCTCCGCGTGCCGAGCCGTCACGGCGGCGACCTGCAACTGCGCCGCCGCCACGAACGCCAGCGCGAGATACAGGAGCGCGGCGTCGCCGCCGGGCCACTCGACGCCGAGGCCCTCGCCCAGGAAGAAGACGCCGAAGCTCGAGAGCACGACCCCGACGGCGTACTTGAGGTGCGACTCGGGCAGCCGCGCCAGCGGCCGGTGCAGGACCGCGCCGAGCACGACCACGAACACGACCGCGACGGCGGCGCCCGCGATCGCCGGCGCCAGCCCCTCCGGCCCGGCGCCCAGCGCCGCCACGATCAGCACGACCTCGAGCCCCTCCAGCAGCACGCCCTTGCCCGCCACGATCCGCGCCGGCCAGTCGGGCCTGCCGGGCTCCGGCAGCGGCAGCGCCTCCATCGCCTCGCGCTCGTCCAGGTACTCCTGCAGCGAGGACGACGGCGCCCGCGCCCCGGCCAGCCGCAGCACGCCCTTGCGCAGCCACTCCAGCCCGAACAGCAGCAGCGCCGTGCCGATCACGACCTGCAACGGCTCCAGCGGCAGCCGCGCGAGCACGAGCGGCCCGACGACGACCACCGCGACGGCCAGGAGCACGACCGCCCCGGCCGCACCGATCACCGCGTCGCGGGGCCGGCGGGTCGAGCCGACCGCCAGCACGATCGCCATCGCCTCGAGCAGCTCGAGGCCGACCGCGAGCGCGGCCCCGACGAGCGTGAGGACGAACGCGGTCACCTCAGGAGATTGTGGCGACGCAGGCGAACGTCAACGGCGGCTGGGTAGGGAGGTGAGGGAGCCGCCCGCAGCGCCCGGTCCCGACGCGAGCGGTGGATTGATCCCTCTCAGGCACATCAATCCACCGGTCGAAGCCGCGAGCGCTTGACCCACCGCAGTACAAGCCCGCCGTTCAGACGCACCGCGCCGCCACACCGCCCAAGGCGCCAGCCAGCGGGCACGCGTCTATCCTGCCGCGCCGATGCCCCGCGACTGGACCGACCTCTTCCTCACCGACGGCCCCGTGCCCGCGGCCGCCGAGACCGAGGCGACGGCCGAGCAGCGCCGCGGCTTCTTCCGCCGCCTGCGCGAGAACATGCGCAAGACGCGCGAGGCGCTCGCCGCGGAGGTCCAGGCGACGCTGTTCGAGGGCGACCTCGACGAGGAGACGTGGGAGCGGCTCGAGGAGGCGCTGATCTACGCCGACGTCGGCGCTCGCACGACCGCGCAGGTCGTCGAGCAGCTCGAGCGCGAGGCGGAGGAGGGCGGCCTCGTCGGCGGCGAGCAGCTGACCGAGCGGCTCGCGGAGCTGCTCGCGCAGCTCGCGCGTACGGGCGACGAGACGATCGACATCCGCCCCAACCCGACCGTGATCCTGGTCGTCGGCGTCAACGGCACGGGCAAGACGACAACGATCGGCAAGCTCGCCTGGCACCTCAAGAACACGCTCGGCAAGACGGTCGTGATCGGCGCCGCCGACACGTTCCGCGCCGCCGCGGTCGAGCAGCTCGAGCGCTGGGGCGAGCGAGCGGGGGTCGACGTCGTCAAGGGCCCCGAGGGCTCCGACCCGGGCGCGGTCGCCTTCGACGCGGTCGCCCGTGGCCGCGAGCGCGGCGCCGACGTCGTGATCGTCGACACCGCCGGGCGCCTGCACACCCAGCGCGACCTGATGGCCGAGCTGGAGAAGGTCCGGCGCGTCATCACCAAGCAGATGCCGGAGGCGCCGCACGAGACGCTGATGACCGTCGACGCCACGACGGGGCAGAACGGCGTGCGCCAGGCCAAGCAGTTCGGCGAGGCCGTCGGCGTCACCGGGATCATCCTCACCAAGCTCGACGGCACCGCCAAGGGCGGGATCGCGCTCGCGATCGCCAACGAGCTCAACATCCCGGTCAAGCTGATCGGGATCGGCGAGCAGCTCGAGGACCTGCGGCCGTTCGACCCGGACGACTTCGCCCGGGCCCTGCTGACGGCCTGAGCGCGTGCGGATCGCGGTCGTCGGCACGGGGGCGATCGGCGCGACCTTCGCCGCCGCGCTCGAGCGCGCCGGCCACCGCGACCTCGTGCTGTGCGGGCGGACGCCGGTCGAGGCGATCGCGGTCGAGCGCGAGGACGAGGCGCCGCAGGTGCTCTCCGCGCCGCTGCACACCGATCCCGCGAAGGCCGGCGGCCGCGCCGACTGGGTGCTGCTCGCCGTCAAGGCCCACCAGACGGCGGGCGCGGCGCCGTGGCTGAAGGCGCTCGCCGGCCCGGGCACGACCGTCGTCGTGCTGCAGAACGGCGTCGAGCAGCGCAAGCTGGTCGAGCCTCTCGCGCAGGGCGCCGCGGTGCTGCCGGCCATCGTGTGGGTGCCGGCGGAGGTCCTCGCGCCCGGCCGCGTGCGCCAGCGCGGGCCGGTCCAGCTGACGGTCCCGGACGGCCCCGAGGGCCATGCGCTCGCGGAGCTGCTCGGGAGCGGCGTCACGCTCAGCGAGGACTTCGCGACCGTGGCCTGGCGCAAGCTCGCGGTCAACGCCGTCGCCGGGCTGATGGTGCTCTCCCGCCGCCGCGCCGGGATGTTCGCGCGCGCCGACGTCGCCGAGCTGGCCCGCGCCTACGCCGAGGAGTGCTTCGCCGTCGCGCGCGCCGAGGGCGCGAACCCGCCCGCGGACGCGGTCGACGAGCTGCTCGCCTACTACCGCGACCTGCCGGCGGACCTGGGCACCTCGATGCTCTTCGACGCCGAGGCCGGGCGCACCCTCGAGTGGGAGGCGCGCAACGGCGTCGTGCGCCGCCTGGCCGCGCGGCACGGGATCGCGACGCCCGTGAGCGACGTCGTGGTGCCGCTTCTGGCCGCGGCGTCCGAGCCGATGGGATAATCCGATTCATGGACCCCTGGGTGATCTGGCTCATCGCGGCCGTCGTGTTCGCCGTCGGCGAGATCGCGACGCTCGGATTCTTCCTGGCGCCGTTCGCGGGCGGGGCGCTCGTGGCCGCCCTGGTGTCGGCCGTGGGCGGCGGCGATCTGATCTCGCTGCTGGTCTTCCTGCTCGTCTCGGGGGTGCTGCTCGCCGCGCTGCGGCCGATCGCCCGCTCGCACCGCCGCCAGCCCGCCCAGCTGCGCACGGGCACCGCGGCGCTGGTCGGCCGCTCTGCGATGGTGACCGAGCGCATCTCCAACGATGCCGACACGGGCTGCGTGAAGCTCGAGGGCGAGACCTGGACCGCGCGGGCCTACGACGAGGAAGTCGTGATCGAGCCCGGCAGGCGCGTGCACGTGATCGAGATCCGGGGCGCCACGGCGCTCGTGACCGAGGAGTAGGAGAAGCACTCATGGAAGCGGGCGTCGTCGCACTGATCGTCCTGGCGATCTTCCTGTTCATCGTCGCGGCCGCCGGCGTGCGGATCGTGCCGCAGGCGCGGGCCGGCGTCGTGGAGCGGCTCGGCCGCTACGCGCGGACGCTGGACCCCGGGCTGACGCTGATCATCCCGTTCATCGATCGGGTCAAGCCCCTGATCGACCTGCGCGAGCAGGTCGTCACGTTCCCGCCCCAGCCCGTGATCACCGAGGACAACCTCGTCGTCGGCATCGACACGGTCATCTACTTCACGGTCACCGATCCCAAGGCCGCCACCTACGAGGTCGCCAACCCGCTGCAGGCGATCGAGCAGCTGACCGTCACCACGCTGCGCAACGTGATCGGCGGTCTGACGCTCGAGGAGACGCTGACCTCGCGCGACAACATCAACTCGCAGCTGCGCGTCGTGCTCGACGAGGCGACGGGCAAGTGGGGGATCCGCGTCAACCGCGTCGAGCTGAAGTCGGTCGAGCCGCCGCGCACGGTGCAGGAGGCGATGGAGAAGCAGATGCGCGCCGAGCGCGACCGCCGCGCCGCGATCCTCAACGCCGAGGGCGTCAAGCAGTCGCAGATCCTCACGGCCGAGGGCGAGAAGCAGTCGGCGGTGCTGAAGGCAGAGGGTGCGCGGACCGCCGCGATCCTGCGCGCGGAGGGCGAGTCGAAGGCGATCGAGACGGTCTTCCAGGCCATCCACGACGGCGCGCCCGACGAGCGCCTTCTCTCCTACCAGTACCTGCAGATGCTGCCGCAGCTCGCCCAGGGCCCGGCGAACAAGATCTTCATCATCCCGTCGGAGTTCAACCAGGCGCTCGGGAACCTGGGCAACGCGCTCAGCGGCCTCGGCGCCGGGCCGCGGCCGAAGCCGAAGGAGCGCAACGAGGGCGCCGACGCCGCGGCCGACGCGGCCGCCGCGGACGCCCGGTCGGCGGCCGACGCGGCCCGCGCGGCCGAGCGCGAGGCGTCCGCGGCCACGACGGAGTCGCGGCTGCGGCCAGGGATGACGCCCGGCGAGATCGGGCCGGGCGAGCCGCCCGCCCCGGACGCGCCGCCGCCAGGCCCGCCGCAACCCTGATCAGTCGCCGTCGTCGCGGTCGGTCTCGGACCCGACCACGGAGAAGTCGCGGTCCAGCTGGACGTCGACCTCCGTGCCGTCGGCCTTGGTGACCTCGACCTCGTAGTAGCTGTCCTCGTCGCCGGCCTCGGTCTCCGTGACCCGGCCGCCGCCGGCCTCCTTCAGCGCCGCGTCGCTCGCGCGCTGAAGCGCGTCGCCCGTGATCGCCTGGTCGGGGCCGCGGTCCTCGCGGTCCTCGCGGTCGCCGCCGGTGGCGCCCGCGATCGCGGCGCCGCCGCCGGCGGCTGCGGCGATGACGCCGGCGGTGATCAGCAGTGCCTTGAGCTTCTTTCTCACGATGTGCCTCCTTCGGTGGGGATGCGAGCACCGTAAGCGCGTGAGCTTGGATCTCCCTTAGACGGCAATCGCAGGCGCACGGCCGAGCCGGCGCCCAGCTCGGCGGTGCCGCCGTGGGCCTCCGCGATCGCGCGCACGATCGCGAGCCCGAGCCCGGCGCCGCCGCGCGTGCGGGCCGCGTCGCCGCGGGCGAAGCGCTCGAACGCGCGCGGGCGCAGCTCCGCCGGCGGCCCGGGCCCCTCGTCGGCGACCTCCAGCTCGGCCGCCGAATCGGTCTGCCTCGCGGTCAGGGTGATCGCGCCCTCCCCGTGGCGGAGCGCGTTGTCCACGAGGTTGCCGAGCGCCTGCGAGAGCCGCAGCTCGTCGGCGTGGACGGTGAGGCCGGGATCCGCGTCGACGCGCAGCTCCCGGCCGCGCTCGCGCGCCCGCGCCGAGAAGCGGGTGCGCATGTGGCCGAGCAGCTCGGCGGCGCCGAGCGGCTCGGGACGTACGGCGAGCGCGCCGTCGCCGCTGCGCGCGAGCACGAGCAGGTCCTCCGCGAGCTGGGCCAGCCGGTCGCACTCCTCGACGGCGGCGGTCAGCGCCTCGCGCAGGTCCGGGTCTTCAGGTGCCCGGCGCAGTGCGGCCTCGAGCTCGGTCTTGATCACGGCCACCGGCGTGCGCAGCTCGTGGCTGGCGTCGGCCACGAAGCGCCGCTCGCGCTCGTAGGAGCCGCGCAGCCGGTCGAGCATCGCGTTGAGCGTCTCGCCGAGCCGGCGGATCTCGTCGCGCGCGGCGGGCAGCGGCAGCGGCTCGGCGTCGCCCTCGAGCGAGACCTCCTCGGCTCGGCGTCGGATCCGCTCGACCGGCCGCAGCCCCGCCGCGGCGAGCCCGTACCCGAGCAGCGCGACGGCGATCGCCGCGACCGGCGCCCCGAGCGCGAAGGCGCCCGCCAGCGAGGCGAGCGTCTCGTCGCGGTCCTCGAGCGACTGGCCGGCGACGACCACCTCGGAGCCGCTGCGCTCGGCCAGCAGCCGTGTCCTGCCGTCGACGCCGTCGATCTCGCGCTCGGCCTCGACCTCGTCGTCGCCGGAGACCGCACGGGCGAGCTCGGCGCGGGTGAGCACGCCGCCCGCGGCGCCGCCGGTCCGCTCACGCACACTTCCGTCGCTCGCGACGATCTGGGCGAACCCGTCCTCGTCGTCGCCGGCCGAGCCCGCCGCGGCCCGGCCCGAGGCGGCCACCGCGGCGACCCTCGCCTCCAGCGTCGAGTCGACGCCGTCGTCGAGGTCGTCGGCGAGGCGCAGGTAGACGAACAGCCCTGCCCCCGCCAGCACGAGCATCATCGCCACGGCGACCAGCGCCGCCAGGCGGACGCGGATCGGCACGCGGCTCACGCGCCGCCGTCCCGGCGCAGCCGGTAGCCGACCCCGCGCACCGTCTCGATCGAGCGCACGCCGAACGGCTCGTCGATCTTCTGGCGCAGGTAGCGGACGTAGACCTCGACGACGTTGGAGCTTCTGCTCGTAGCCCGCGTCCCACGCCGCCTCGAGCAGCTGGCCCTGCGTGAGCACCTGGCCCGGGCGGCGCATGAACGCCTCCAGCAGCGTGAACTCGCGCGCCGACAGCTCGATCGGCTCGCCGCCGCGGCTGACCTCGCGCGTCGCGGGGTCCAGCCGCAGCTCGCCGGCCTCCAGCACCGTCGGCCGCTCGCCATGGCCGCGGCGGGCCAGCGCGCGCAGCCGCGCGGTCAGCTCCGCGAGCGAGAACGGCTTGGTCATGTAGTCGTCGGCGCCGCCGTCGAGCCCGCGCACGCGGTCCTCGACCGCGTCGCGCGCGGTGAGCATCAGCACCGGCACCCAGTGCGCGCGCTCGCGCAGGCGCCGGCAGGTCTCGACGCCGTCCATCCCCGGCAGCATCACGTCGAGCACGACCGCCTCGTACTCGACCGCCCCCACGCGCGCGAGCGCCTCGAGCCCATCGGCGGCGACGTCGACGATCAGCCCCTCGTAGCGCAGCCCGCGGGCGATCGCCGCGGCCATCCGCTCATCGTCCTCGACCACCAGCACTCGCACAGCCCCATCATGAGGGTGCACCTTGGAAGCCGCTGAGAGCGCGCGGGGCCCTACAGTCTCAAGGGCGATGTTCGACTCCCTCTCCGAGAAGCTCCAGGGCGCGCTCGCCGGCGTGCGCCAGCGCGGCGCCCTGACCGAGGAGGACATCTCGCGGGCGATGCGCGAGATCCGCCTCGCGCTGCTCGAGGCCGACGTCAACTTCAAGGTCGTCAAGCAGTTCACGAGCACCGTCAAGGAGCGGGCGCTCGGGATCGAGGTGCAGAAGCAGCTCAACCCGGGCCAGCAGGTCATCAAGATCGTCAACGAGGAGCTCACCGCCCTGATGGGCGGCGCCTCGGCCGGGCTGAGCTTCTCGCCGCGCCCGCCGACGGTGATCCTGATGGCGGGCCTGCAGGGCTCCGGCAAGACGACGGCGACCGCCAAGCTCGCGAAGCTGCTCAAGGAGCAGAACGGCTCCTCCGTCGCCGTCGCCGCCTGCGACGTCTACCGCCCCGCCGCCGTCGAGCAGCTGATCAAGGTCGGCGGCCAGGCCGGTGCGACCGTCTACGAGCAGGGCACCGACAAGGACCCGGTCGACATCGCCGGCTGGGCGCTCGACCAGGCCAAGCGCGACGGCAAGGACGTGCTGATCGTCGACACCAGCGGCCGCCTGCACGTCGACCAGGCGCTGATGGAGGAGCTCGCGAACGTCAAGAAGCGCGTGAAGCCCCATGCCGTGCTGCTCGTCGTCGACGCGATGACCGGCCAGGACGCCGTCAACGTCGCGGAGCAGTTCGCCGAGGTCGCCCAGTTCGACGGCGTGATCCTCTCCAAGCTCGACGGCGACGCCCGCGGCGGCGCCGCGCTGTCGGTGAAGGCCGTCACGGGCAAGCCGATCATGTACGCCTCGACGGGCGAGAAGCTCGGCGACTTCGAGAAGTTCCATCCCGACCGGATGGCCCAGCGGATCCTCGGCATGGGCGACGTCCTGTCGTTCATCGAGAAGGCCGAGCAGTCCGTCGACGAGGACGAGGCGAAGGCGCTCGAGAAGAAGCTCCGCAAGAACCAGTTCACGCTCGAGGACTTCCTGGACCAGCTCAAGCGGATCCGCAAGATGGGCCCGCTGACGTCGCTGCTGGGGATGATCCCGGGGCTGGCGGGCCACCAGCTCTCCAAGCTGCAGGTCGACGAGCGCGAGCTCGACCGCGTCGAGGCGATCATCCTCTCGATGACCCCGGAGGAGCGCGCCCGGCCCGAGCTGATCAAGGGCCGTCGCCGCCAGCGCATCGCCAAGGGCTCGGGCACCACCGTCCAGCAGGTCAATCAGCTGGTCAAGCAGTTCGGCGAGATGCGCAAGATGATGAAGGGCCTCTCCTCGGGGAAGATGCCCGATCTCGGCGCGCTGATGCGGCAGCGATAATTCGCTCCGCTATTCTCCTCGGCCGCTATGTCCGTCTCCATGCGTCTCACCCGCGTCGGCGGGAAGAAGGACCCCGTCTGGCGGGTCGTCGTCGCCGATCGCCGTTCCCCTCGCGACGGCCGCGTCATCGAGACGATCGGCCGCTACAACGCCCAGACCGAGCCGTCGACCGTCGTGCTCGACGAGGAGCGCGTGAAGCTGTGGCTCTCCCGCGGCGCGCAGCCGTCGGACACGGTCCGCAAGCTGCTCAAGATCCAGGGCATCGACGCCCCCCGCTAGATGCGCGAGCTGCTCGTCTACCTGGCGCGTGCGCTGGTCGACCAGCCCGATCGCGTCGAGGTCGAGCAGTTCGAGGAGGACGACGGCACGCTCGTGCTCGAGCTGTCGGTGGCCGACGATGACTACGGCCAGGTCATCGGGCGCGGGGGACGCACCGCGCAAGCGCTCCGCACCGTGGTCAAGGCTGCGGCGGTCAAGGACAACCGCCGCGTCCTCGTCGACATCGTCGAGTGAGACGCTGCTGGCCGGCTACGTCGGCCGGCCGCACGGGCTCGACGGCTCCTTCCACGTGGTCCGCGCGGACCCCGAGCTGCTCGCCGGCCGCGAGGATCTGCTGCTGGGCGAGCGCCGCGTCACGCTGACGCGCAGCGCGGGCACGCCCCAGAGGCCGATCCTGCGCATCGAGGGCTGCGTCACCCGCGACGCGGCCGAGGCGCTGCGCGGCACCGAGCTGCGCGTGACGCTCGCCGAGGCGCCGTCGCTGGAGGAGGGCGAGTTCTGGGCGCGCGAGATCGAGGGCTGCCTGGTGGTCGACGGCGAGGTCGAGGTCGGCGTGGTGGAGCGCATGATCGCCCTGCCCTCGTGCGAGGCGATCGTGGTCGGCGACCGGCTGATCCCGCTCGTGCGCGACGCGATCCGCTCGCTGGACATCGAGGGCCGCCGGATCGACGTCGACCTCGGGTTCGTCGATGGACGTTGACGTCTTCACGCTGTTCCCGCAGTGGTTCGACTGGTACCGCTCGCAGCGCCACGTGAGCAACGCGGTCGCGCTCGGGCACGCGCTCGAGTGCGTCGACCCTCGTGCCACGACGAACCTCAGCGGCGGCGCGGTCGACGACACCCCGTTCGGCGGCGGCGCGGGGATGGTGCTGCGCGTCGACGTGATGGAGCGGGCGCTGCGGGCGCGCTACGGCGTCGACCCCGTCGAGCTGCGCGCCGGGCGGCGCGTGATCGCACTGACGCCGGGCGGGCGGCTGCTCGACGACGCGCTCGCCTCCGAGCTGGCCGCCGAGTCGTCGCTGACGCTGCTGTGCGGCCGCTACGAGGGCTTCGACCAGCGGATCATCGACCACTTCTGCACGGACGAGGTCTCGATCGGGCGCTACGTGCTCGCGGGCGGCGAGCTGGCCGCGATGGTCGTGCTCGACACCGTCCTGCGCAAGCTCCCGGGCGCGCTCGGGCACGCGGAGTCCGCGCTCGAGGAGTCCTTCAGCCCGGCCCTGGAGGGCGCGCCGGAGTACCCGCACTACACGCGCCCGGCCGAGTGGCGCGGCTGGAGCGTGCCCGACATCCTGCTCTCGGGCCATCATGAGAAGATCCGCCAGTGGCGGGTGGAGCAGAGCCGCAAGCGGGCGTAACCTCGTTCGCTACCATCCATCCCCGTTCCGCGGCGCCCCTCCTGGCTCGCGGCTCTTTTTTCGCCATGAGCACCGTCATCGACAGCCTCGAGCGCGCACAGCTGCGCCGCGTCCCCCGCTTTGCGGCCGGCGACCGCGTGAAGGTCCACTTCCAGGTCATCGAGGGCACGCGTCGCCGTACGCAGGTCTTCGAGGGCGTCGTCATCAAGCGCCAGGGCGAGGGCGTGCGCGAGACCTTCACGGTCCGCAAGCAGTCCTTCGGCGTCGGCGTGGAGCGCACGTTCCCCGTGCACTCGCCGAAGATCGAGCGCATCGAGGTCGCCGCCCGCGGCGACGTGCGCCGCGCGAAGCTCTACTACCTGCGCGGCCGTGTCGGCAAGCGCGCCCGCGTCCGCGAGCGCCGCTACATGGGCCCGGAGGAGGTCGTCGAGACCGGCCTGCTGCACGATCCCGCGGCCGAGGCCGCGGCGGCGCAGGACTCCGAGGTGCCCGGCGACGCCGTGGACGCGCAGGCGCTGGAGGAGGCCGATCTCGAGGCTCCGGTGGAGGAGACCTCCGAGGAGCCGGCCGGCGAGGCCCCCGCGGGCGAGACGTCCGAGGCTCCGGCCGACGACGCCGAAGCCGCCGACGACCGCGGCTGAGCCGGTCCGGGCGCCGGCGCCGTGGCCACCAAGCCCAAGACGAAGAGCTCAGCCGGCGGCTCGCTCCTCGAGCTCGTCCTGATCGTCGTCGTCGCCCTCGGGCTGGCGCTCGGCATCCAGGCGTTCCTCGTCAAGCCGTACCGGATCCCGTCGGAGTCGATGGTGCCGACGCTCGAGATCGGCCAGCGCGTGCTGGTCAACCGCATCGGCGCGCGCTTCAGCGATCCGGGCGTGGGGGACGTGGTCGTCTTCCATCCGCCCGCCGGCGCCGAGCAGTCCAACGAGTGCGGCGGCGGCCCGCCGCCGCCGAGCCAGGCCTGCGCGACCCCCACCGACGAGCGCGCCGACGTGAACTTCATCAAGCGCGTGGTGGCGGGCCCGGGCGACCGGCTGGCGATCCGCGGCGGGCACGTGATCCTCAACGGCAAGCGTCAGAAGGAGTCCTTCATCGAGCCCTGTGGCGGCGGCGAAGCGTGCGATCTCCCGCGCGAGATCCGCATTCCGGCCGACCACTACTTCATGATGGGCGACAACCGTGGCAGCTCCGACGACAGCCGGTTCTGGGGCCCCGTTCCCCGAAAGTGGATCATCGGGGAAGCTTTCGCCACCTACTGGCCTCCCAAGCGGATCGGGCTCCTCTAGGGCGATGCGCCGGGCCCGTCGCCGGCGGCGGTCCAGCGGCAGCCGGCTGTTCCGCTACGACCGTGGCCTGGAGACGCGCTTCGTGGCCGGCGCCGACGAGGCGGGCCGCGGGTGCCTGGCCGGCCCCCTGGTCGCCGCGGCCGTGCTGTTCGACTACGAGCGGCTGACGCTGACGGACCTGCGCTCGCTCTCCGCGCTCAACGACTCCAAGCAGCACACGATGGAGATGCGCGAGACGCTGTACCCGCGGGTGCTGCGGGCCGCGACCGCCGTCGCCGTGACCTCGCGCTGCGTGCGCGGGATCGACGAGCGGGGGCTGCACAAGACGAACCTGGCCGCTCTGAGCGACACCCTGCGCCGGGTGGGGGTTCCGGGGTGCCTGTGCCTCTCGGACGGCTTCCCGGTGCCGGACACGGGGTTCGACCAGCGGCCCGTGGTCGGCGGCGACGCCACGAGCGCGGCGATCGCGGCGGCGTCGGTGATCGCGAAGGTCACGCGCGACCGCTTCATGGTCCGCATGGAGGAGCGCTACCCCGGCTGGGAGTTCGCCGCCCACGTCGGCTACTCCACGCCGGAGCACCGCGCGGCGATCGAGCGCCAGGGCGTCTCCCCGCTGCACCGCATGTCGTTCCAGTCGATGGCCTACCAGCAGCTCGCCCTGTAGGAGTCCGTTGACCTCTGAGCCGTCGTGCGGGGTGGTGCGCCCGTGGATGCCGGGCGCCGGGCCCGTGCCTTGGCAGACTGGTGCGTCTTCCTGGGCACGGGCCCGGCCAATCCGGCGCCGCGGGCGTGCCGCACCGCGCGGCGGGGAGAGGTCAAGGGGCTCCTGAGGTGCCCGGGAGCTGGGAGCCGTTCGGGTCGACGCGGCTCGACCCTTCTGCGCCGGCGCCCGCCGCCCCGGCTGACACGCCCGAGCCGGCGGTCGTCCCTCCGCCCTCGCGCGAGCCCGTCCGCCAGGTCGCGGTGATCACGTGCATGGACGCGCGGATCGACCCGCTGGGCGTGCTCGGGCTCTCGCTCGGCGATGCGAACGTGATCCGCAACGCGGGCGCGACGGTCAGCGACGACGTCCTGCGCTCGCTGCATGCCGCCGAGTCGCTGCTGGGCGTCCGCCGCGCGGTGCTGATGGGCCACACGGACTGCGCGGGCCACGGCTCCGACGCCGCCACCGCGACCGCGATGGCCGACGGCGCGCGCCGCATCCGCGGCGCGATGCCGGACGGATTCGTCGTCGACGTCCTCATGTACGACGTCGTGACCGGCGCGCTCGACCGCCTCTAGCCGCGGGGCCGCCGCTCCACTAGGCTCGGGACATGGACGCGATCGTCGTCGGCACCGACGGCTCGCCGGGCGCAGAAGCCGCCATTCGCAAGGTGATCGAGCTCGCGGGCGGCTCCGGCGCCACCGTGCACCTCGTCGCCGCGTATCCCGGGAAGTCGACGCTCGAGCGGCTCGGGATGACCGCCCGCCAGGACAACATCGACATGCGCGGCGTGGCCATGGACGTGCTCGCCCGCGACGAGCGCCGCTTCGACGAGGCGGGCTTCACCGTCGAGAAGCACGCCCGCGAGGGCGACCCCGCGCACGTGATCATCGACGTGGCCGAGGAGCAGGACGCCGGCATGGTCGTCGTCGGCGCCCGCGGCAACGCCGGCGGCGGCGCGCGCTTCACGCTCGGCGGCGTGGCGAGCAAGCTCGCCCACCACGTGTCGCGCAGCCTGCTGATCGTGCGCGACGACTGACGCCGCGCGCTGCTCCGCTCCGCGCTGCGCGCCACTGCGCCGCCACTGCGCGCTGCGCCGCTGCGCGCGCGGAATCGTCGCTGTCGCGGCACGCTTTCGTGACACGCGCGTGCTGATCCGTTCCGGCTGCGGGCTTAGCGTCCGCGGCCATGCAGCGCACACATCGACAGCAACTCGGCCGGCTCGGTGAGCGGCTCGCCGCGGAGCACTTCGCGCGGCTCGGTTTCTCCGTCCTCGCGCAGAACCACCAGACGCGCTTCGGCGAGCTCGACCTCGTGCTCTCGGACGGGCGCACGCTCGTGTTCTGCGAGGTCAAGACGCGCCGGCTCGGCTCGGGCGAGCCGTTCGACAGCCTGCACGGGGCCAAGCAGTCGCAGGTCCGCAAGATCGCCGCGCACTGGCTGAGCGAGCCGTCGGACCGGCCGTGGCACGAGGAGCTGCGCTTCGACGCGATCGGCGTACTCGTCGACCGTGACGACGGCCTGGTCCGGCTCGACCACGTCGAGAACGCGTTCTGAGCCGTGATCGCGCGCGTGAGCACGTTCGCGGTGGACGGCGTGACGAGCCGGCGCGTCTGGGTCGAGGCCGACATCCGCGCGAAGGGCCTGCCCGCGTTCACGGTCGTGGGGCTGGCCGACAAGGCGGTCCGGGAGGCGCGCGAGCGGGTGCGGGCGGCGCTCGTGAACTCCGGCTTCGTGTTCCCCGGCGGCCGCATCACGGTCAACCTCGCGCCGGCCGACCTGCGCAAGATCGGCCCGGTCTTCGACCTCCCGCTCGCCGTGGCACTGCTCGTCGCGGGCGATCAGGTCTCCGCGGATGACCTCGAGGGCTGCGCGGTCATCGGCGAGCTGGCGCTCGACGGCGAGCTGCGGTCCGTGCGCGGGACGCTGGCGATCGCCGAGGGCGCCCGCCGTCACGGCCTGCGGCGGATCCTCGTCCCGCGCGGCGTGGCCGCCGAGGCCGCGCTCGTCCCCGAGCTGGAGGTGCTCGCCGCCGGTGACGTCGAGGAGGCCGTCGCGTTCCTGCGCGGCGAGGCCGAGCCGCCGGCGCCCGCCGACCTGGCGCCGGAGAGCCCCGCGGCGGCCGCGCCGCTGGACCTCGCCGACGTCCGCGGCCACAACGGCCTGATCCCGGCGCTCGAGGTCGCCGCCGCGGGCGGCCACAACCTCTACCTGCACGGCCCGCCGGGCACCGGCAAGACGATGCTCGCCCGCCGGCTGCCGTCGATCCTGCCGCCGATGATCGCCGCCGAGGCGATCGAGGTCACCCGCATCCGCTCGGTCGGCGGCCTGCACCACGGCGGCGGGCTCGCGTCGGAGCGCCCGTTCCGCGCGCCCCATCACACGATCTCGGCGTCCGGCCTCGTCGGCGGCGGCGCTCATCCGACGCCGGGCGAGGCCACCCTGGCCCACCACGGCGTCCTCTTCCTCGACGAGCTGTCGGAGTTCGCGCGGCCGTCGCTGGAGGCGCTGCGCCAGCCGCTCGAGGACGGCCACGTGACGATCGTGCGCGGCCAGAAGGTGATGGCGTTCCCGACCCGCTTCATGCTCGTCGCGGCCTCGAACCCGTGCCCGTGCGGGCTCGGCGGGGACGACTGCACCTGCAGCACCGGCGACCTGGCGCGGCACCACCGGCGTCTCTCCGGCCCGCTGCTGGACCGCATCGACGTGCTCGTCGCCGTCGGGCGCCCGGCCGCCGGAGCCTTGCGCGACGAGCAGGCACCGTCTTCGGCCGCGGTCCGCGAGCGCGTCGTCGCGGCCCGTGACCGCCAGGCCGAACGCCTCGGCCGCCACGGCCTGACCTGCAACGCGCAGATGCCCGCGCGGCTCCTGCGCGAGCACGCCGAAGCCACCCCGAGCGCCCTCCGCCTGCTCTACGAGCTCCACGACCGCCACCGGCTCTCCGCGCGCGGCCACGGCCGCGTCCTGCGCGTCGCGCGCACCCTCGCCGACCTCGACGACAGCGACGCCGTCGGCCCCGAGCACATCACCCTCGCCACCGCACTCCGGCTCGAGACGGCCGCCCTGGCCGCGGCGGCATGACCGGCAGCGCGGCCCGGACCCCGGCGGCGACGGCGCGGCCGGCGGCAACGGCCCGGACCCCGCGCCGGCGGCCGCCGACCCGTCGCGACCGCGGGCGGCGCCGGCGCGTGCGACGCGTGCCTGCGGCGCACGGCGCTGATCGAGGCGCTCGCCGGCTACATCGACGTGGAGTGGCGCCGCCGCGACGCCGCCGCTCGCGTGCTCGCGCTGCCCGACGCGGAGCTGCTCGACCTCGCGCCCGCGGCAGCCCGGGATCGCTACGAGCGGTTCGACGCCGCGGTGTCGCGGGCGGTGGCCGCTCGGGCCCGCGTCGCGCTGGTGTGCCGCTGCTCGGAGGCGTATCCGACGCGGCTGCGCGCGCTGCCCGACCCGCCGGCGGTCCTCCACGTGCTCGGGGATCCCGAGGCGCTGGACGTCCCGGACGGCGTCGCGATCGTCGGGGCGAGGCGCGCCACGAGCTACGGGCTCGACGTCTCGCGCACGCTCGGACGCGGGTTGTCGCGCGCCGGGGTTCCGGTGGTCTCGGGGCTGGCGCTCGGGATCGACGCCGCCGCGCACCAGGGCGCGCTGGACGGGACGGGGCGGCCGGTCGCAGTGCTGGCGGCGGCGCCCGACGTGGCCTACCCGCAGCGCAACCGCATGCTCCACGCGGCGGTCGCCGAGCGCGGCGCGGTCGTGTCCGAGCTCCCGCCCGGCTCGAACGCGTTCCGCTGGTGCTTCGTGGCCCGCAACCGGATCGTGGCCGCGCTCGCGCAGGTCGTCGTGATCGTCGAGGCCACGGAGCGGTCGGGCTCCCTGACGACCGCCGACTTCGCCGCCGACATCGGCTGCACCGTCGCCGCGGTGCCCGGCCGCGTGAGCAACCGCACCGCCGCCGGCACGAACGGCCTGATCCAATCCGGCGCCGCGCTCGTCCGCGACGCCGGCGACGTCCTCGACCTGCTCGCCGAGACGACCGGCCAGGCCCGGCGAGTCCCCGCCCGCGCGGCGCCACCGGAGCTCGACCAGAGCCTCCAGGCGCTGCTGGCCGCGGTGGAGGAGGGGAGGGGCGCGCTCGGCGAGCTCGCCTCGGGGTCGGAGGAGGCCCGGGCCGTCTTGGCCGGGCTGGGCGAGCTCGAGTTCCGCGGGCTGATCCGGCGGACGTTCGGTGGGCGGTATGAGCCCGTTGCTCCTTGAACGTCAACTGCGCTGGGTGGGGTGGCGAGGGTTCCGTCCGCGTGCCGTCAACGTCACTCGCCGGAGCGCCGACCCCGGTTCGTGTGACGTTGACGGCGAATATCGCCGTCAACGTCACTTCGCGGCAGTCCGCGGTGCCGCAAAGTGACGTTGACGGCACATACGACCCCCAACGTCACTTCGACCGCGCGCGCGGTGCCGGCGAGTGACGTTGGTGCACGAACGTCGATCGGGAGCACCGCCAGGGGCCGCGGATCGACGTTGGGGGTCGTATGGCCCGGAAACGTCGATCCCGCCGGCCTGGTCGTGCCGCCGATCGACGTTCGTGCAAACCACTCCCCCACCCAGAGCAGTTGACGTCCGTGACGCACCACGCCCCCGGCCGGGGCATCGCAACAAGCGCCCGCCGCCGTACCCTGGAAACCCATGCCCGACCCCCACGTACCCGCGGTGCTCTCGATCGCCGGCTCGGACTCCGGCGGAGGGGCCGGGATCCAGGCCGACCTGAAGGCGTTCGCCCGCTGCGGGGTCCACGGGATGACGGCGATCACCGCGCTGACGGCGCAGAGCACGGTCGGGGTGGAGGCGATCCACGCGGTCCCGCCGGAGATGATCGTCGAGCAGGTCCGGGCGGTGGCCGACGACATCGGCGTCGACGCGGTGAAGATCGGGATGCTCGGCACCGCGGAGACGGTGTGCGCGGTGCGCGACGCGCTGGAGTACGTCGGGGACGCGCCGATCGTGATCGACCCGGTGATGGTCGCCGAGTCGGGCGCGGTGCTGCTCGACGACGCGGCGCGGCAGGCGATCGTGGACGAGTTGCTGCCGCTGGCCGCCGTGATCACCCCGAACCTGCCGGAGGCGCGGGTCCTCGCGGGGGAGGCCGACGGCCGCGCCGACGCCGAGGCCAGGGCGCCGGGGGCGCCGGGGCTGCCGGGGCCGCCGAGGGGGAGGGCGGCTCGGACGCCGAGGACCTCGCGCGCGCGCTGCACGCCATGGGCCCGCGCGCTGTCGTCGTCACGGGCGGCCACCGCGAGCAGGCCACGGACGTCTTCTTCGACGGCGAGTCGCTCGAGCTGATCCCCGGCGAACGCCACGCCGACGGCGCCTCGCACGGATCGGGCTGCACGCACTCGTCGGCGCTCGCCGCACACCTGGCGCTCGGCTTCAGCCCGCTCGAGGCCGCACGCGCGGCGCGCCGGATCGCGGGGGAGGCCGTCGAGCACGGGTTGCGCCAGATCGGCCGGGGAGCCGGCCCGGTCGACGTCTTCGATTTGACCGGAGCCGCGCACCAGCGCGCTTCTGGCGCGCCCGCCCGTTCTCCGGCCGCACGCCGCGTGACATAATCGCCACATGAAGTTCCTGCGCATGCGCCCGGGGCATGGCGAACAGCTGATCGCCGAGGGCGACGTCGAGGTGGCCGAGGACGAGGAGCGCCTCGTCTCGGAGTTCCGCCGCCAGCTCGACCAGGGCATGTGGGCGGCCGTCCCGGTCCAGACCTCGACGGGCCGGCGCGAGGCCGAGATGGTTCGCGCCTTCGAGGACATCCCGCGCGCCACCGATCGCGTCATCTTCTTCCCGCGCGCCGCGGGCGGCGCCCGCTGAGCTGCCGGGGGCACGCGAAGTGACCGTCGCACTGGCCGCCACAGCGATCGTCGTGATCGCGCTGCTCTGGGAGGTCCTGCACCCGTGGGCCGCCCGCAAGCTGGAGATCCTCCGGGCCAACCGCGCCCGCCGCGCCGACGGCGAGGGCCTCCCGGGCTACGACCCGGGCCGCGAGCGCCGCGCCGAGCAGCGCGCCCGCGAGCTGCTGAAGTCGTGCGTGAACGACGAGGAGTGGGAGATGTACCGCGACCTCGGCTTCATCCGCGTCTGGGGCGGGGAGTCGGGCGACGAGGCGGTGCTCTCGCGCGATCTGCGCGGCGCCCCGTACGCCTACCTCGTCTATCCGCACCGCCCGATCGTGGCCTACCTGCCGCAGACGGGCCGGCTGCTGAACGAGTACTGCGTGGAGTTCCCGGACGAGACGCGGCCCTACGGGTCCAGCCGGCTGCCGGACTCCGACGACGTGCTGGCCAAGTGGATGGCGCTCAAGGGCGACGAACGGCGCCTGATCACCGAGGCCAACATGCACCTCCCGGGCCGCCAGATCGACCCGAAGATGCTCCAGCGCGACATCTGGCGGCTGGGCCGCTGGGAGCGCGAGCGGCTGGAGCGCGCCGCGCGCCGCCACGCCGTGGGCCCCGCGGACTAGCCGAGGAACACGCTCGCCGGCCGCAGGCCGCGCTCGCACGCCCGCCGGCCGCGGCCCCAGGCCGCGCCGTCGCTAGGGTCCGCGCCATGAGCGCGACATCCCTCGACTCCAAGCTGGATCCCAAGCACAACTCCCGCGCGTTCCTGCAGGGCCCGCACCGCGCCGCGGCACGCGCGCAGCTGAAGGGGATCGGCTTCGACGACGAGGCGCTCGCCAAGCCGATCATCGGCGTCGCCTCGACCTGGATCGAGACGATGCCCTGCACCTACCACCTGCGCGCCCTGAGCCACCGCGTCAAGGAGGGCATCCGCGCGGCCGGCGGCACTCCGATGGAGTTCAACACCGTCGCGATCTCCGACGGCATCACGATGGGCACGCCCGGCATGCGCACGAGCCTCGTCAGCCGCGAGGTGATCGCGGACTCGATCGAGCTCGTCGCCAAGGGCCACTACTTCGACGGCATCGTCGCCCTGAGCGGCTGCGACAAGACGATCCCCGGCACCGTGATGGCGCTCGCGCGGCTCAACCTGCCCGCCGTGATGCTCTACGGCGGCTCGATCTCGCCCGGCCGCCACGACGGCAAGGAGATCACGATCATGGAGGTCTTCGAGGCGATCGGCGCGCACGCCTCGGGCAAGATCGACGACGCGGAGCTGAAGGCGATCGAGGAGGCCGCCTCCCCGGGCTTCGGCGCCTGCGGCGGCCAGTTCACCGCCAACACGATGGCGATGGCGTTCGAGATGCTCGGCATCTCGCCGATGCGCGACTCCGGCGTGCCCGCCCAGTACGACGCCAAGGAGGACGTCGCCTACCGGACCGGGCAGCTGATCATGGACGTGCTCGCCCGCGGCCAGCGCCCGCGCGACATCATCACGCGCGAGTCGCTGGAGAACGCGATCGCCGCCGTGGCGATGAGCGGCGGCTCCACCAACGGCGTCCTGCACCTGCTCGCCGTCGCCAACGAGGCAGGCATCGAGCTCGACATCGACGACTTCGACCGGATCTCCTCCAAGACCCCGCTGACCTGCGACCTCAGCCCGGGCGGCCGCTACCTCGCGACCCACCTGCACGAGGCGGGCGGCGTGCCCGTCGTCGCCAACCGCCTGCTCGAGGCCGGCCTGCTGCACGAGGGCGCGCAGACCGTGACCGGCAAGACGATCGGCGACCTCGCGCGCGCCGCCCAGGAGACGGAGGGCCAGGAGGTCGTGCGCCCGCTGTCTGACCCGCTCAAGCCCTCGGGCGGCCTCGCGATCCTGCGCGGCAACCTCGCCCCGGAGGGCTGCGTGGTCAAGCTCGCGGGCCACGAGCGCGTGCACCACAGCGGGCCCGCGCGCGTCTTCGACGGCGAGGAGGGCGCGATGCTCGCCGTCACCACGGGCCAGATCGAGGAGGGCGACGTGATCGTCATCCGCAACGAGGGCCCCGCCGGCGGCCCCGGCATGCGCGAGATGCTCGCCGTCACGGGCGCGCTCGTCGGCGCCGGCCTCGGCGACAGCGTCGCGCTGATCACCGACGGGCGCTTCTCCGGCGCCACGCACGGCTTCATGGTCGGCCACGTCGCCCCCGAGGCCGTCCACGGCGGCCCGATCGCCGCCGTCCAAGAGGGCGACACCGTCACGATCGACGTGGAGAGCCGGCGACTGGACGTCGACCTCTCGGACGAGCAGATCGCCGAGCGCGTCGCGGCCTACGAGGCGCCCGACAACGGCGAGTCGGGCACGGGCGTGCTGGCCAAGTACGCCAAGCTCGTCTCCAGCGCCGCCGAGGGCGCCATCACGCGCTGACGCCCTCGACGCCCTCCTCGGGCTCGCGCTCGCCGCTGACGAAGCCGGCGAGCAGCTCGTTGAAGCGGGCGGGGCGCTCGACCATCGCCAGGTGGCCCGTGTCCTCGAACATCTCCCGCCGCGCGTTGTCGCCGATCAGCCGCACGTACTCGCGCGCGTCGCCGCGCGGGACGAGCATGTCGTTGCGGCCCCAGACGATCAGCGTCGGCACCTCGATCCCCGAGAGCTTGTCGCGGAAGCCGTAGGAGACCAGCGCCTCCATCGCGGGCACGAAGCCGCGGGTGCCGGCGCCGCGCGTGAGCTCGTAGGTGAGGGCGGGGGAGAGCCGCTCGGGATAGCGCACGATCAGCTGCAGGCCGATCCGCCGGGCACGCGGGCGGGTGACCACCGAGTGCCCGCGCGCGCCGACCCACGTGGCGCCGGCGGCCCACACGCGCGCGCCGACCAGCAGCGGCGCCCGCCGGTACTCCTCGATCGAGAGCCCGGCGGCGCTCACGAGCACGAGCTTCTCCACCATCGTGGAGAACGACAGCGCCAGCTCGGCGGCCACGAAGCCGCCCATCGAGTTGCCGACCACGGCCGCGGACTCCACGCCGAGCTGCCCCAACAGGCCGTCGAGGATCCGGGCGTAGCCCTGGATCGAGATCTTCTCGCGCGGCATCGGCGACTCGCCGAACCCGGGCAGGTCGGGCGCGATCACGCGGTGGGAGTCCATGAACGGCGGGATGTTGAGCAGCCAGTTCTGCCACGTCCCGGACAGCCCGTGCACGAACACCAGCACCGGCTTGCCGGCGCCGCCGGTGTCGACGACGTTGACCTCGCGGCCCTCGACGACGAGCTGCTTCGTCAGCGCCGGCCAGTCGATCGACATCCACGTGGCGTCGTCGCCGTCGGCGTAGGTGTCGTCGGGCCCGGAGCGCAGCAGGCCGTTCTCGATCGCCCCCTGCAGCTGCTGACGCCTCGTCGGCACGGCGCGGACTACCGTATCAACGCGCCTGTGCGGATCGCGATCGACATCGACTCCACGCTCCACCACTACTGGGACCAGTTCGAGGCCGCGGCCAAGCGCCGTTTCGGCGTCGAGCTCCCGTACGCCGAGCAGCTCTGGCACATCGACCGCCTGCGGCCCGAGCAGGTCCGCGCCTGCGTGGAGGAGACCCACAGCGACGAGCAGATCCTCGCCGCCGAGCCCTACCCCGGCGCCGTCGAGACCGTGCGGGCGTGGAAGGAGGCCGGCCACTTCATCCACATCACCTCGCACCGCCACGCGCAGGCGCACGACGCGACCACCCGCTGGCTGGAGCGCATCGGCCTGCCCTACGACGAGCTCTACTGCTCCGACGACAAGGTCAGCCACTGCCGCGCGATCGGGATCGACCTGCTGATCGACGACTCGCCGGTCAACCTCGAGGCCGCCGTCGACGCGGGCTTGCGGGTGGCGACGCTCGAGCACCCCTGGAACCGCGACATCTGTGAGGAGGAGGACATCGTCTGCGCGCCCGACTGGCCCTCCCTGGCCCGCGCGCTCGAGCCGCTGCTGCAGGGGGCGCCGCGATGAGCGCCCGCAAGGAGCTCCCGGCGCCGAGCGACGAGCTGCGGTCCTACCTGCCGGCGATCGAGCCCGACCGCCAGGTCACCGACTGGGGCCGCTCGGAGCGGATCGAGGGCCTGATGGACCGCACGGTCTACGACTGGCTCTACCACTACTGGTTCCGCTGCGAGGTCGAGGGCATCGAGAACGTGCCCGCCACCGGCGGCGCGCTGCTGGTCTCCAACCACTCGGGCGCGCTGCCGCCCGACGCCGCGATGATCCTCAAGGCGATCAAGGAGGAGCACTCCCGCCCGCGGCCGCTGCACCTCACCGTCGAGCACTTCTTCAAGGGCTATCCCGGCTTCAGCATGCTCGTGGCCAAGATCGGCGGCGTGCCCGCCCACCCGGCCAACGTGCACCGCCTGCTGCACGACGAGGAGCAGCTCGTGCTCGTCTTCCCCGAGGGCCGCAAGGGCACCGAGAAGCTCTACAAGGACCGCTACAAGCTGCGCCGCTTCGGCCGCGGCGGCTTCGTCGAGGCCGCGATGCGCGCGCGGACGCCGATCGTGCCCGTCGCCGTGGTCGGGGCGGAGGAGGCGATGCCGATCTTCGCCCACGTCAACGTGCTGCAGCGCCTCACCGGGCTGCTGTACTTCCCGATCACGCCGACCTTCCCGCACCTCGGGCTGGCCGGCTTCGTCGGCTACCTGCCCGCCAAGTTCAAGATCCGCTTCCTGGAGCCCATCCCGACCGACCAATGGGGCGAGGAGCCGTGGCAGGACCGCGGCCTCGTGCAGACGGTCGCCGACGAGATCCGCGGCCGCATCCAGGAGGAGCTGATCGACATGCTCGCCCACCGCCGCTCGGTCTGGTTCGGATGAGCAGGATCCTCGTCACCGGCGTGTCGTCCTTCTGGGGCGGCAAGCTCGCCCAGGCGCTCGAGCGCGACGAGCGCGTCGAGACGATCATCGGCGTCAGCCCGGAGGACCCGACGCTCGAGCTCGAGCGCACGGAGTTCGTGCGCGTCGGCACCCAGCACGCGCTGCTGCGCCGGATCGTGCAGGCGGCCGAGATCGACACGGTGATCGACTCGCGGCTCGTCGTGGACTCGATCCATGCCTCGCCGCGCGACGCGCACGAGATCAACGTGATCGGGACGATGAACATCCTCGCCGCCTGCGGCGGGCCGGACTCGCCCGTGCGCAAGGTCGTCTTCAAGTCCTCCGCGCACTACTACGGCTGCGAGCGCGACGACCCGGCGTTCTTCACGGAGGCGATGCAGCGCCCGCACCCGCCGCGCACACGCCTGGAGTCCGACATCGTCGAGGCCGAGAACGCCGTCCAAGGCTTCGCCGGGCGCAACAAGGACGTCACGGTCACCGTCCTGCGCTTCGCCAACGGGCTCGGGCCGGATCTGCGCACGTCGCACCGCGACCTGCTCTCGCTGCCCGCGATCCCCTGCATCCTCGGCTTCGACCCGCGCTACCAGTTCGTCCACGAGGACGACATCGTCGGCGTGCTCGAGCACGCGGTGAGCCACGACCTGCCCGGCACCTACAACGTCGCCGGCGACGGCGTGCTGGTGCTCTCGGAGGTCGCGAGCCTGCTCGGCCGCCCGCTGGCGCCGGTCCTGCCGCCGTGGGGGACGGGCCTCGCGACGAGCGCGCTGCGGGCCGCCGGCCTGCGCATCCCGGAGGAGATGGCCCAGCAGCTGCGTTTCGGGCGCGCGCTGGACAACCGCAAGCTCAAGGCGGCCGGCTTCAGCCTGCGCTACACGACGCGCGAGGCCGTGACGAAGTTCGCCGAGGACCTGCGGGTGCGGGCCCTGCGGCAGGACGGCAGCGCGCCATACCGCTACGAGCGCGAGGTCGAGGAGTTCCTGCGCTACAGCCCCAGCGTGAGGCGCCGGAACGAGCAGGTTCCGGGCGGCAAGTCAGGAAGCTGACCTGCCAGATCGGTTGCAGGTATTCCTGAGGGCAGGAATCCGTGCGTACAGTAAGACGCCGCTCCCCATGCATCGCCGCTCCCTCGCCCTCATCGCCATCCTCGTCGTCGCGCTGCTCGCCGGAGCGGGCGGCGTCTACGCGTACGACCAGGGCAAGGAAGGGCAGATCGCCGAGGGCATCAAGGTCAACGGCGTCGACGTCGGCGGCCTGACCGCCTCGCAGGCGCGCACGAAGCTGCGCGCCGCGCTGCTGGATCCGCTCAACCGCCCGGTCACCGCCCGTTACGAGGGCAAGCGCTACAAGCTGACGCCCACGCAGGCGCAGATCGGCGTCGACATCGACGGCTCGGTGCAGCGCGCCCTGACCCGCTCGCGCGAGGGCGACGTCCTCAGCCGCACCTGGCGCGAGGTGCGCGGCAAGCCGATCCTCACCGACCTCGACGCGAAGGTCTCCTACTCCAAGGCGGCGATCCGCCGCCTCGCCAAGCGCATCGAGCGCGACCTGGCGATCGAGCCCGTCAGCGCCGCTGTCGACCTCGAGCACGGCAGCGTCGCCCCCAAGCCGTCCAAGGACGGGCGCGCGGTTCGCGCCGCCCGCCTGCGCCGCGACCTCGAGCGCGAGCTGCTGGACTCCGGCAACCGCCGCCTGGTGCGCGTGCGCACCAGCGTGGTGGAGCCCGAGGTCTCCACGGAGGACCTCGCGAAGAAGTATCCGGCGATCGTGGTCGTCAACCGCGGCGCGTTCAAGCTGACGCTCTACAAGAACCTCAAGCTCGCGAAGACCTACGGTGTCGCGATCGGCCAGGTCGGCCTGGAGACGCCCGCGGGGCTCTACCACATCCAGAACAAGGCGGTGAACCCCGCCTGGACGATGCCGAACTCCGACTGGGTGGCGCCCAAGGACCGCGGCAAGGTGGTCCCTGGCGGCACGGCCGAGAACCCGCTGAAGGCCCGCTGGCTGGGCATCTTCGACGGGGCCGGGATCCACGGCACCGACGCGGAGAGCTCGATCGGCACGGCGGCATCCCACGGCTGCGTGCGGATGCGCATCCCGGACGTGATCGACCTCTACGACCAGGTCCCGGTCGGCGCGCCGATCTACATCGCCTAGCCCGGCGCCCCGGCAGAAATCTCCCCCACCGGGACCTCCTCCCAACCCCCCTCCAGCAGGGAGGCATGGTGCTCGCCGTGGCGAAGTACCAGCGTGCCGATGTACACGCCCTTCTCCCGCTTGCGCATGACGGCGTACCACATGGTGCTCGCGTCACGCGTGCCCTGGATCCGGTGCCAGGGCAGCTTGGGCTGCTCGTCGGGCGCGATCACGCCGGCCTCCACGAGCTGGCGATTGGTGGCGATCTGACCCGTGGACGTGTCGATGAAGAACGTGGCCATCGGCTCCGATGCTAGCCCCGCGCGCCGGCGCCCCGGCTCCGCGCGGGCGTTCTCGCGCGTGCTCGTCGAATACGGCGAGCTGCGCGCCGATCCCTCGGAGGTGCTGGATGACCACGAGGTGGCGCGGCTGCTGGACCGGATCCCCGTCACGACGCCGCTGGAGCTCCGCGACCGCGCCATGTTCGAGCTCGCCTGCAGCCGCGGCCTGCGCGCGGAGGAGCTCGTCAAGCTCGACCTCGGAGCCCTCGAGCTCGACCCCGGGGAGCCCGCCATGCGCGCCGTGACCCGCTACCTCCAGCACGGCCGCGGGGCGCTCGCCCGCGACCTGCGCGTGCCGGCGCTGTTCCTGTCCAAGACGGGCCGGCGGCTCTCGAGCTCCGACATCCGGCGCCGCCTTCGGGTCTGGGCGCGCTATGCCGCGATGTCGAACCGCGGTTCCATGTCCACCCCCCGGCTCTACACTCGGGTAGAGTCAGCGCGCCTACGGGCCGCGTACGAACGCAGTCACCCACGGGCCTAGGCGGAGGCTGACACTGGAGACCAACGTCAAAGCGATCGAGCTTAGGGAGCTCTGGCGCCGCTACAAAGGCAGCGGCTCTGATCGCGCGCGCGAACAGCTGGTCGTCGCGTACTCGCCGCTGGTCAAGTACGTGGCCGGCCGCATGTCGTCGGGCCTGCCCGCGCACGTCGAGGAGTCCGACCTCATCTCCTATGGCCTGATCGGCCTCATCAACGCCATCGAGCGCTTCGATCCCGAGCGCGAGATCAAATTCGAGACGTACGCGATCACGCGCATCAAGGGCGCGATCATCGACGAGCTGCGCTCGCTCGACTGGGTGCCGCGCTCCGTGCGCGCCCGCGCCCGCGAGATCGAGCGGGTCCACGGCAAGCTCGAGCACCGGCTGCACCGGACGCCGACCGACGAGGAGATGGCGCGCGAGCTCAGCCTCTCGGTCGAGGAGTTCCAGGAGTCGCTGGTCAAGATCTCCAACTCGACCGTGGTCGCGCTCGACGAGCTGTGGGCCGTCTCGGACTCCTCGGGCGACCAGGTCTCGCTGCTGGACACCCTGCACGATCCCGACGCGCCGGACCCCCAGCAGATCCTCGACGCCTCCGAGCTCAAGGACCGCCTGGCCGACGCGATCTCCGCGCTGCCCGAGCGCGAGAAGCTCGTGATCGCGCTCTACTACTACGAGAACCTGACCCTGCGCGAGATCGGCGAGGTCCTCGGCGTGACCGAGTCGCGCATCTCCCAGCTGCACACCAAGGCCGTGCTCCGCCTCAAGAGCCGCCTCCAGGGCGACAACCTCAGGTAGCCTCCGCCGTTCCATCTCCCCCTTGAGGGAGGGGGAGGCAGAGGAGAGCGAGGTGCCGGGCATGTCCCATCCTGCAGACAGGATCCGCAATGTGGCGTTGGTGGGCCACCGGGGGAGCGGGAAGACGTCGCTGCACGAGGCCCTGCTGTTCGAGGCCGGTGCGACGACCCGTCTCGGCTCGGTGGCTGACGGTACGACGGTCTCGGACTCCGACGACGACGAGAAGTCGCGTGGGATGTCGATCTCCGCGTCGCTTGCCTCCTTCGACTGGCACGGCGTCAAGGTCAACCTGATCGACACCCCGGGCGAGCCGTCCTTCATCGCCGATGCCCTCGGCGCGCTGCGCGTGTGCGAGTCGGCCGTGTTCGTCGTCAACGCGGTCATGGGCGTCGAGGTCGGCACGCAGCGGCTGTGGCAGCGCGCCGCCGAGCTGGGCGTCGCCCGGCTGATCTACGTGAACATGCTCGACCGCGAGCGGGCCGACTTCTTCCGCACGCTGGACTCCCTGAAGGGCGCCTTCGGGCCGCACGTGGTGGCGACGGAGATCCCGATCGGGTCCGAGCACGAGATCAGCGGCCTGATCGACCTCGTCGACATGAAGGCGTTCGCCTACGACGGCTCCGGCAAGGACAACTGCAAGGAGATCCCGATCCCCGAGGACCTCCAGGAGCTCGCGCAGGAGTACCGCGAGAAGCTGATGGACGAGGTCGCCGAGAACTCCGAGACGCTGATGGAGCGCTACCTCGAGGGCGAGGAGATCTCGCACGAGGAGATCGTGTCCGCGCTCGAGGACGGCACGGACCACGGGCACATCTTCCCGGTGACCTGCGGCGTCGCCACCCAGCACCTCGGCGCCGACCGCCTGCTGGAGGCGATCGTCGACGACCTCCCGTCGCCCGTGCAGCACGGCGGGCTGGAGCTCGAGGACATGACGCTCGAGCCGACCGAGGACGGCGAGATGTTCGCCTACGTCTTCAAGACGCGCGCCGACCCGTTCGCGGGCCGCATCAACCTCTTCCGCGTCTACCAGGGCGTCATGACCCACGACACGCAGGTGCTCAACACCCGCACCCATCACAAGGAGCGGATCGGGCAGCTGCTGGTCCCGCACGGCAAGGAGGTCTCGCACGCCGAGTCGTTCGGGCCGGGCGACATCGGCGCGGTGGCCAAGCTCAAGGAGACGCACGCCGGCGACTGGCTGGCCGAGCGCGACCAGCCGATCTCGATGCCCTCGATCCAGCTGCCGGCGCCGGTGATGGCGTTCGCGATGGAGCCCGTGGGCGACGAGGACAAGGCCTACACGGCCCTGCGGCGCCTGCAGGAGGAGGACCCGACGATCGACCTGCACCGCGACCCGCAGACGGGCGAGCAGATCGTCGCGGGCCTCTCGCAGATCCACGTCGAGGTGATCGTCGACCGGATGCGCTCGCGCTTCGGCGCCGAGGTCAAGCTCAAGCCCCCGCGCGTCCCCTACCAGGAGACGATCCGCGGCTCCGCCAAGGCCCACGGCCGCCACAAGAAGCAGACCGGCGGGCGCGGGCAGTTCGGCGACTGCCACATCGAGATCGAGCCGCTGCCCGACGGCGACGGCTTCGAGTTCGTCAACGCGATCAAGGGCGGCGTGATCCCGCAGGGCTTCATCCCGGCGGTCGAGAAGGGCGTGCTGGAGGCGATGCAGCAGGGCGCGATCGCCGGCTATCCGATCAAGGGCGTGCGCGTGCGGCTCTTCGACGGCAGCTACCACACGGTCGACTCGTCGGAGATGGCGTTCAAGATGGCCGGCTCGATCGCCATGAAGCAGGCGCTCGAGCAGGCCCGCCCGGTGCTGCTGGAGCCGATCATGCTCGTGACGGCCTCCGTGCCCGACGAGTCCGTCGGCGACGTGATGGGCGACCTGTCCTCCCGCCGCGGGCGCCCGCTGGGCACCGAGGGCGTGGGCGGCATGACCGAGGTCAAGGCAGAGGTGCCGATGGCGGAGATGCTCAGCTACGCGCCCGACCTGCGCTCGATCACGGGCGGCCAGGGCGAGTACACGCTCGAGTTCGTCCGCTACGAGGAGGTCCCCGCGCACCTCGCCGACAAGGTCATCGCGAAGGCCGCGGCAGAAGAGGAGGCGGTGGCGCACTAAGGCGCGTTGGATAGGGTGTTTCGCCCGGAAACCGCCGGATCTGGCCCCGGTCGCCGAACGGCCGTGCTACACCGATCCGGCGGTGTCCGTGCGACGTTACAACGTGCCCAAGACCACTGACATCAAGACCAATCAGGAGGACGTGGCCTGCGACATCTGCGGGCGCACGCTCCTGCGCGGCGAGCACGCCGAGGGGTTCCTCGCGGCGGGCCAGCGGCGCCAGGTCTGCGAGTTGTGCACCGCGCGCGCCCAGCACGAGGGCTGGATCCGCGAGTCCGGCGGTGACGATCTCGCGCTGCGCCACCCGCGCGGCGAGGGGCGCGGACGCTCGTTCCTGGACCGCCTGCGCACGCGCCGCGAGCGGGCGCGCGAGGTCAACGACGAGATCGAGGCCGACGAGGTGGCGCCCGCCCCGGCGCCCACGCGCCGCCGCGAGCGAGAGCGCGAGCGCGACCGCGACCGCGAGGAGGCGCCCGAGCCCGTCGCCGAGGCGCCGCGCCGGCCGCGCCACGTACGCGCCGTGCCGACCAACGCCGATCTCAAGATGGAGCGCGCCTTGGAGGTCTTCAACGCCTCCGACCACACGCGCACCGTCGGCGGCGTGGCGCGCTCCCTCGGCGCCCCCGAGGTCTCCGTGCGGCCGCTGCCCGAGCGCCCCAGCGTCGTCGCGATCACGGTCATGTGGGAGCTGTCCTGGTACCGCTACGAGATCGACCTCTCCGACGAGGCGGGCGGCGTCCGGCGCGACGCGCAGGGCGATGAGCTGTCCGAGCTCGCCGACGACGACAAGGTCGCCAACGCGGCCGCCGACGACCGCGGCGGGCTGCACCTCTCCTAGCCCCTGTCCAGGCGGCTCGACGGATGGACGACTGCCTTCCCGCCACCGCCTTGGCTAGCATCCTTCAGCAATGATCTACTGCGTCGTTCCGGAGCCGCTTGCGGACGAGCTCTATGACAAGCTCGCCAACTACTACGAGGACGACCCCAACGTGACGGTGATCGTCGACCGTCGCAAGCAGGAGCGCCGCGAGGCCGGAGGCGGCGGCGGGCTGCGCGAAGTGCGCGACCGGCGGCGCCCGCGCGTGACCGGCGACTTCGCACCGCTCGCCTCGGACGCCTAGCCTGCAGTCCGTGAAGGTCGTCGTCCACGTGGACGGCGGTGCTCGCGGCAACCCTGGACCGGCCGCGGCGGCCGCCGTTATCAGCTCGCCCGAGGGCGAGGAGCTCGACGAGGCCGCCGTGCGCATCGGCGCCGCGACCAACAACGTCGCGGAGTACCGCGCGCTGCTGCTCGGGCTCGAGCGCGCGAAGGCGCTCGGCGCCGACGAGGTCGAGGTCGTCAACGACTCCGAGCTGGTCGCCAAGCAGGTCAACGGGGAGTACCGCGTCAAGCACGCCGACCTCAAGCCGCTGCACGCCCAGGCGCTGCAGGCGCTGGGCGGCTTCGAGCGCTGGGCGATCCGCTCCGTCCCGCGCGCGCAGAACGCGGGCGCGGACAAGCTCGTCAACCAGGCGCTCGACGCCGATCCCGACGGGGCGGACGCCGAGCCCGAGCCGGCTGCCGCGCCCGCGCCGCCACCGCAGGGGCGCAGCGGCGGCACCGACTACGCGACCTACCTGCTGATCGACGACCTGCTCGGGCTGCAGCGCCCGCTCACCCCGGACGCGCACGACGAGCTGCTGTTCATCATCGTCCACCAGTCCTACGAGCTGTGGTTCAAGCTGATCCTGCACGAGCTCACGCGCGCCCGCGACGAGCTGCTCGCCGGCCGCGCGTACGCGGCCGTGCCGCGCCTGGAGCGCACGGTGGAGATCGAGCGGCTGCTCCTCAAGCACCTGGACGTGCTCGAGACGATGGGGCCGGAGGGCTTCCTGGAGTTCCGCGACCCGCTCGCGCCCGCGTCCGGCTTCCAGTCCGTGCAGTTCCGGGCGATCGAGTGGATCTCCGGCCTGCGCGACACCTTCCCCGACGACGCCGAGCCGCCGCCCGGCCCGACCCTCTACGAGGCGTTCCGCGCCTGCGCCGGGCTGCCCGAGGAGCAGGAGGAGCGGCTGGAGGCGTTGGCGCAGCTCTATCGCGACCACGACGAGGACCCGCAGCGCGCCTGGCTCCACCGCGTGGCCGAGCGGCTGGTCGACCACGACGAGGGCGTCGCCCTCTGGCGCCACCACCACGTCCTGATGGCCGCGCGCGAGATCGGCAGCCGCCGCGGCACGGGCGGCTCGCCCGGCGTGCCGTACCTGAAGACGACGCTCGACCGCCGCTTCTTCCCGGAGCTGTGGGACGTGCGCGTCCGACTGTGAGGGCGCCAGGCCTCGCCGGCGAGGCATCCGCGGGATGCGGTGGGCGCGCATCACCCGCATGTCCGAATCCCTGAACTACATCAACAAGATCATCGACGAGGAGAACGCGGAGAAGTCCGCGCACACCCGCCGTCAGATGATCGGCGGCGCGGGTGCCGTGATCGGCGGCATGGGCCTCATGGGCCTCGCCTCCGGCGACGCGTTCGCCCAGGGCAGGAACTCGCCGAACACGGTCGAGAACATCACGACGGTGGCCGCGACCGCCGAGGTGCTGGCGACGATCGTCAACACGGTCGGCTACGAGCGGGTGCCGCTCGACGACGTCACGAAGCGCAACATCGCGGCCGCCGCGATCGAAGAGAAGATCCACTACGAGACCCTGATCTCCGACGCGGTCGGCGCCAAGCCCGCCACCAAGCGGATCTGGGTCCCGAACGAGGTCTTCGCCAGCCCGCAGAACTTTCTCAACACGCTGGTCGTCGGCGATCAGATCTTCATCAACGCCTACCTGATCGGCGTGACCGCCTTCGCGCGCGCAGGCAAGCTCACCGGGTCGCGCTTCGCGCGCTTCTCGGCGGAGTTCATGGGCGCCGAGGCCGTGCACCGCGCGCTCGCGCTGCAGTCGCTGGGCAAGCTCGGCAACGACCGCGTGTTCATGCGCTTCGGCGGCCGCGAGGAGGCCCCGGGCCTGCCCACCACCGGCAGCGACGGCTTCTACGACATCCGCCAGGCCGTCACCCAGCTCGAAGCCGCCGGCTTCGGCTTCGGCAAGGAGGGCTCCAAGGCCGGGCAGTTCTACGAGTACGACGAGGTGTCCAAGCGGACCCCGGACCCCGGATTCCCGGCGGTCAACACCCGCAAGCCGGTCTAGGCGCGCGGACCGCGGGTGGCGCCTGCGCCGCCCGCGGCCTCGACCTCGACGCGGTTGCGGCCGCGCTCCTTGGCGCGGTAGAGGGCGCGGTCGGCGAGCTCGAACAACTCGTCGGGCGAGCAGGCCGCGCTCCCGAGCCCGGCCACGCCGACGCTCGCCGTCACGGCCCCGCCGCCGGGGTGCTCGAGCCCGAGCGCCTCGACGGCGGCCCGCAGGCGCTCCGCGGCGAGCTCGGCGCCCGCGAGCGTCTGCTCGGGCAGGAGCACCAGGAACTCCTCGCCGCCGTATCGGTAGAGCGTGTCGCCGCGCCGGATCGTGCGCGCCAGGGCCGCGGCGACCTCGCGCAGCACGTCGTCGCCCGCGCGGTGGCCGGCGCTGTCGTTGAGCGCCTTGAAGTTGTCGACGTCGAGCAGCGCGACGCAGTACGCGTGGCCGTAGCGCGACACCCGCCCGCACAGCGTGTCGAGGTCCTCGGCCAGCCGGAGCCGGTTCCCGATCCCGGTGAGCGTGTCCAGTCGCGCGTCGCTGTGCATGCGGCGGTGCAGCTCGGTGACCCGCTGGGCCGCGATCAGCTTGCGCTCGAGCACGGCCGGGTCGAGCGGCTTGATCACGAGGTCGTCGGCGCCCGCCTCCATCGCCGCGCGGGCGCGGTCCTCGTCCGCCTGCGCGGTCACGACGACCACGTAGGCGTAGGGCGCGTCGGGCGTGGAGCGGATCCGGCTCACGAGCTCGGAGCCGTCGAGACCGGGCATCGAGAGGTCCGTGATGACGACCTCGGGATGCTGCTCGGCGAAGATCTCCGACGCCGCGTGGCCGTCCTCGGCGGTGAGGCACTCGTGGTCGAGCCGCTCGACCGCCGCGGCCAGCAGCAGCCGGGATCCAGGGTCGTCCTCGGCTATCAGCACTTTCATGGAGGCGGATTGGAATATCACGCGGGTCAACGATCCCGCGCCGCGGCCGATCTAAGAGCGAGAACATGCGGATCTCCGTCCTCCCGCGGGTCGCCCGCCCCCGTCGTGCTGCCGGCGCCGGCCTGACCCGGCCGATCCTTGGCGCCTTCGCGCTCGTGCTCGTCGTCGTGGCCGGGATGTTCGTCCTGCAGCTGATGGGCGCGCGCCAGCAGCACGACGTGGGGGAGAGCGCGCGCCGCTCCGAGCAGGTCCTGCGCGTCTCGAACGGGCTCGAGCGGCGGGTGATCGACCTCGAGACCGGCCTGCGCGGCTACCTGCTGACGGGCCAGGAGGGATACCTGGAGCCGTACATGGACGCCCGCGGCTCCATCCCGGGCCAGCTCGACTCCCTGATCGAGCTCGCGCGCGTGCCCGCCCAGGATCGACGCGCACGGCGGCTGCAGACCCTGATCGAGTCCTACATGCGCTCCTACGCCGCCCCGCTGCGGGCGAACGGGCTCGTCATGACCCGCGACGACGTGCTGGACTCCTCCACGCTCGGCAAGCGCAAGGTCGATGAGATCCGCGCGGAGTTCGCCGTCTTCAACGCCGCGCAGCAGCGGCTCGCGGTCTCGCGCCTCGCGCGCTGGAACGAGCGGGTGGAGCGCACGACCACGCTCGGCGGTGCCGGCCTGGTGCTCTCGGTCCTCCTGCTGTCCGCACTCGCGCTCTACCTGCGCCGCAGCGTCCTGCGCCCGGTGCAGCGCGTGGCGCACGCCGCCGGCGAGCTGGCCGACGGGCGGCTCGACGTGCGCGTGCCCGTCGCCGGCAGCGGCGAGATCGCGACGCTGGCCGGCTCCTTCAACGGGATGGCGGGCGCGCTGGCCGAGCGCGAGCGCGAGCTGCGGGTCACCAACGACCGGCTGCAGGGGATCCTCGACCACGCCACGACCTCGATCAGCGTCCGCGACCCCGAGGGGCGCTACCTCGTCGTCAACCGCACTTGGGAGGAGGTCGCCGGGGTCGCGGAGGCCGACGCGCTCGGGCGCACCGACGGCGAGCTGTTCGGCTCGGCGATCGCCGTCCCCGCCCGCGCGTCCGATCTCGAGGCGCTGCGCCGCCGCACGGTCGTCGAGCTCGAGCGCGAGGTCGAGCTGCACGGCCGCCGCAGCACCCACCGCATCGTCAAGTTCGCGCTGCTGGGCGCCGACGGCGAGCCCTACGCGGTCGCGTCGATGTCCAGCGACGTCACCGAGCACCGCCGCGCGCTCGCGGCGGCCGTCGAGGCCTCGCGCTCGAAGTCCGAGTTCCTGGCCAACATGAGCCACGAGATCCGCACGCCGCTCAACGGCGTGATCGGCATGTCCGAGCTGCTGCTGGGCACCGACCTCTCGCCGGAGCAGCGCGAGTACGCGCGCACGGCCGTCAGCTCGGGCGAGGCGCTGCTGGACGTCATCAACGACATCCTCGACTTCTCGAAGATCGAGGCGGGCAGGCTCGAGCTCGACGAGCACGACTTCGACGTGCGCGAGGCGATCGAGGACACGTGCGAGATGCTCGCGCCGCAGGCGCACGCGCAAGGGCTGGAGCTGCTGGCGTGGGTCGACGACGACGTCCCGGCGCTCGTGCGCGGCGATCGCGGGCGGCTGCGCCAGATCGTCACGAACCTGCTCTCCAACGCGGTCAAGTTCACCGAAGAGGGCGAGGTCACGGTCCGCGTGAAGCTCGAGGCGCGCGAGCGCGACGAGGCGATCGTGCGCGTCGAGGTGGCCGACACGGGCATCGGGATCGAGCCCGCCAAGCTCGACGGCGTCTTCGAGTCCTTCTCGCAGGCAGACAGCTCCACCACCCGCCGCTACGGCGGCACCGGGCTCGGCCTGGCGATCTCGCGCCAGCTCGCGAGATGATGGGCGGCACGCTCGCCGCCACCTCCGAGCCGGGCGCCGGCAGCACGTTCCGGTGCACCGTGCGGGTCACCGTCGTCGAGGCGCCGTCGCGCGGCCGCCGCCCCGCGGCGCGCGTGCCCGAGGGCCTCAGCGTGCTGGTCGTCGACGACAACGCCACCAACCGCCGCATCGTCGAGTCCTACCTCGACGGCTCCGGCGTGCGGGTCGAGCAGGCGGCCGGGGGCGGCGAGGCGCTTGACGCTGATGCACGCCGCCGCCCGCTCCGGCGAGCCGTTCGAGCTCGTGGTGCTCGACTACAACATGCCCGGCATGGACGGGCTGGACCTGGCGCGGGCGATCCGCCGCGCCCCGAGCCTGCGCGCCGCGAAGCTCGTCATGCTCACCTCCTCCGGGGACCACCGTGCCGCCGCGCGCGAGGCGGGCGTGGAGCACATGCTCACCAAGCCCGTCCGCCGCGCGCGCCTGCTGGAGGCCGTCGCCGAGGCGGCCGGCACGCGCGAGGCCACAGAGCGCCCGCGCCCCGAGTGGCACGACGCCCGCGGCCACGGCGAGCGTGCGTGCTGGTGGCGGAGGACAACGCCATCAACCGGCTCGTCGTCGAGGGCATGCTGGCGGCGCGCGGGATCGCCGTCGAGGTGGCCGAGAACGGCCGCGAGGCGCTCGAGATGCTCGCCGCGGGCAACTACGACGCCGTCTTCATGGACTGCCAGATGCCGGAGCTCGACGGCTACGCGGCGACCGCCGCGATCCGGTCCGGCGAGCGCCGGGAGCCCGACCGCCCCCGGATGCCGATCATCGCCATGACCGCGCACGCGATGGCGGGCGACCGCGAGCGCTGCCTGGCAGCGGGCATGGACGACTACCTCTCCAAGCCGCTGCGGCCCGGCGAGGTCGACCGGGTGATCGAGCAGTGGGTCTCCGGAGCCGTGCCCGCCGAGCCCGACCCGGAGCCGGCCCCGGCGTCGGCGGGCCCGGTCGAGGATCTCGTCGACGAGGCGCGGATGCTGCTGTTCCGCAGGGACTACGCCGACGTCGCCGGGCGGCTCGCCGAGCTGTTCGCCGAGACGACGCCGGAGCTGCTCGAGGCGCTGCGCGCCGCCCGCGAGGCCGGCGACGGCGCGGCGCTCAGCCGCGCCGCCCACAAGCTGAAGGGGAGCTGCCAGAACGTCGGCGCGACCTTCATGGCGACGCTCGCGGGCTCGCTGGAGCGCGGCGATGCGCCCGCGGGCGCCGTCGACGAGCTCGAGGCGGCGTACGCGCCGACGCGCGACGCCCTCAACGAGGCGCTCGGCGGCGCCTCGTGACGCACGCGATCGCCGTCGGCTGGGACGTCGCGATCGTCGCCGCGGTGATCGCCCTCGCCGCCGCCGCGATCGCCGTGCGCCTGTGGCACGTGACCCGGCGCGCCGAGGCCGCGGCCGCTGAGCTGCACGCGTCGCGCGAGCGCTACCGCGCGCTCGCGTCCCACCTCCCCGACGTCTCCGTGCTCGTCTTCGACCGCGAGCTGCGCTTCACGCTGGTGGAGGGCGCCGCGCTCGAGCACCACGGCTGGCGCCGCGACGAGCTGGAGGGGCGGCTCGTGACCGAGGCCGTGCCGGCGGAGCGCGCGGCCGAGCTGGTGCCGCTCTACCGCGCCGCGCTGGCGGGCACGACGACCACCACCGAGATGCACGGCGTCCGCGGCGGCGACTACCACCTGGACATCGTCCCCGTGCGCGACGCCGCCGGCGCGATCGTCGGCGGCATGAACGTGCTGCGCGACGTCACCGAGCGCAAGGTCCTCGAGGGCCGGGAGGCGCTGCTCGGCGCCGTCATGGCCGAGCTGGCCGACACGCTGCGGATCTGCGACCAGTACGGCAACCTGCTGCGCTTCGCCGAGGACGACCGCCGCCTGGGCACCGCGCCCGCGGACCGCGGCGTGGACCCGCTCGACTGGCCGCGGCACCTCGGCGTGGCCGAGGTCGACGGGCAGCCCGCCACCGCGGCGTCCGTCCCGCTCTACCGCGCGCTGCACGGCGAGCTCGTCGAGGGCGCCGAGGTCGTCACCGAGAGCGGACGCCGGCTCCACGTCACCGCGCGCCCGGTGGTCGGGCCGGAGGGCGAGAGCATCGGCGCCGTCGGCGCGGACGTCGACGTGACCGAGCAGCGCGAAGCGCTCGGCCGCGCGCGCGAGAGCGAGCGGCGCTACCGCACCGTCGTAGACGGCGTGCGCGACACGGTCTTCCAGACCGACCTCGAGGGCCGCTGGACCTTCCTGGGCGGCGGCTTCGAGCACGCCACGGGCTACGACGCGGCCGCGATGACCGGTCGCCGCTGCTGGGACATCGTCCACCCCGAGGACCGCACGACCCACGCCCGCGCGTTCGGCCCGCTGATCAGCGGCGAGTCGGCCTTCGTCCGCCACCGCCACCGCGTCGTGACCGCCGCCGGCGCGGTGCGCTGGGCCGAGGTCCGCGCCCAGCTGATGCACGGCGAGGACGGCGCGCCGGAGTGCATCGGCGGCGTGGTCGAGGACGTCACGGACGAGCACCGCGCCCAGCAGTACGGCGCCGCCGAGCGCGCCGTGCTGGACCTGCTCTCGGGCGCCGACAGCACGAGCGCGGCGATGCCGTCGATCCTCGAGGCGCTCTGCCGCCACCTCGAATGGGACCTCGCGGAGCTGTGGAGCCCCGACGAGGCCGGCGACGTGCTCGTGGTCTCGGGCGGCTGGCGGCGCGACCGCGGCCCGCGGACCGCCTTCGAGCTCAAGGCGGGGGAGGTGACCTTCGAGATGGGCGACGGCCTGCCGGGCCTCGCGTGGGCCCAGCGCATCCCGGTCTGGTGCCCGGACATCTCGGCCGACGACCGGCTCCCGCGCCGCGCGGAGGCCGAGCAGGCCGGCATGCGCTCGGCGATGGCGCTGCCGATCGCCAAGGGCCAGGAGCCCCTGGCCGTCGTCCTGTTCGTCTCGCGCGAGCGGCGCGAGGCGGCACCGGGGATGGAGCGGCTGCTCGAGTCGATCGCCTCCCATATCGCGCAGTTCGTCGAGCGCTCGCGGCTGCTCGACCAGCTCCGCTCGACCGCCCGCACCGACCCGCTGACCGGGCTCGCCAACCGCCGCGCCTGGGACGACGAGCTCGGCCGCGAGCTCGTGCGCTCGCGCCGCTACGAGAGCCGCCTCTGCCTGGCGATGCTCGACCTCGACCACTTCAAGCGCTTCAACGACGCCCGCGGCCACCAGGCCGGCGACAAGCTGCTCGAGGACGCCGCGCGCGCCTGGAGCGGCCTGCTGCGCCCGACGGACACGCTCGCCCGCTACGGCGGCGAGGAGTTCGCGCTGCTGCTGCCGCACTGCGACACGGCCACCGCCGAGGCGATCGTGGCGCGCCTGCTCGACGGCGTCCCCGGCGGCCAGACCGCCTCCTGCGGCATCGCCGAGTGGGACGGCGACGAGACCGCCGAGGCCCTCACCGCCCGCGCCGACGCGGCGCTCTATATGGCCAAGCGCGCCGGGCGCGCGCAGGCCGTGCTCGTCTGACGCCACGGCGCCGGCGTTAGAGTGCGTCGGGTATGAGCGAGGCGAGCGTCGCGCCTGAGAACCTCGAGGCGACCGAGGCCTGGAACGGCCCGCTGTTCGACATCTGGCAGGACTTCCAGGCCGTTGTCGTCTCGAACGCGAGGGCGCATGGGGACGCAGCGCTCGCGGATCACCGTCCCGAGCCGGGTGACCGCGTGCTCGACATCGGCTGCGGGCTCGGCGACTCGACCGTCCAGCTCGCCGAGCTGGTCGGTCGGAAGGGACACGCCCATGGCGTCGACGTCGCGGAGCGGATGATCGCCGGAGCGCGGGAGGAGGCAGCGCGGGCGAGCGTGCAGAACGTGAGCTTCGAGGTCGCTGACGTCCAGGTCGCGCGGTTCGCGGATACCTACGACTATGCGTTCGCCCGGTTCGGGACGATGTTCTTCGCGAACCCCGTCGCAGCGCTTCGCAACGTGCGCGAGGCCTTGCGGCCCGGCGGGCGCCTGAACATCGTGGTCTGGCGACGCAAGCTCGACAACGAGTGGCTGCACCGCGCCGAGACGATCGTCGAGCAGTTCCTCGACCGCCCGGACGAGTACGACGAGCCGACCTGCGGGCCGGGTCCCTTCTCGATGGCGAACGCGGACACCGTCACCGACGTCCTCAAGCACGCGGGCTTCAACGGCATCGAGCTCAAGCGCCAGGATCTGGCGATCAAGGTCGGCGACGACCTGGAGCATGCCGTGGACCTCGTCATGTCGATCGGTCCCGCCGGCGAGGTCCTGCGGCTGTGGGGCGATCGGGCCGCCGAGATCCGCCCCAAGGTCCGCGCGGCGCTGCTCGAGGGCATGGCCGACCTGGTCCGCGACGGTGCGGTCTACGCCGACTCCTCGACCTGGTCCGTACGCGCCCTCGCTCCGGGATAGCGCCGCGGTTCAGAGCAGGCGGTCGAACCAGCCGCGGACGTCGCGGTGGGTGACGTTGCCGCCGCACACGACGAAGCCCAGTGAGATGTCGTCGCGGGCGCGCTCGATGACCTGCCGGGCGGCCGAGACGAGGCAGCCGGTCGCCGGCTCGACCCACATCTTGGCCTCCTCGGCGAAGGCCACCATGCCGCGCGCGGCCTCGGCGTCGGGCACCACGAAGACCTCCTCGACCAGCTCGCGGACGTGGTCGAGCGTGAGCTGGGACACGTGCGGCGCGCTGAGCGTGCTCGCGATGGAGGACGGCGCGATGTCCACCGGTTCACCGGCAGCGAGCGCGCGGGCCATGGCGTCGGCGCCCTCCGTCTCCACGCCCCAGATCCGCACGTCCGGCAGCAGCGCCTTGATCGCGACGGCCACGCCGGAGATCAGCGCGCCGCCGCCGATGCTCACGAGGACGTCGGTCAGCGGCGGTGCGTCCTCGGCGAGCTCGAGGCCCACCGTTCCCTGGCCGGCGACCACCGTCGGGTCGTCGAACGGGTGCACCAGCGTCATGCCGTCCGCCACCAACTCGTCGAGCAGCGCGAACGCGGCGCCCATGTCCTCGGTGAGCCGCAGCTCGGCGCCCGCGGCGCGAATGCGGTCGATCGACCGCGGCGGCGCGGTCTTCGCCATCACGACCGTCGCGCGGACGTCCATGCCGTTGGCGACCTCCGCGACGGCGATGCCGTGGTTGCCGCCGCTCACGGCAACGACCCCAGCGTCGCGCTCGGCGGGGCTCAGCGCGAGCAGCTTCATCGCGACACCCCGAGGCTTGAACGACCCGGACCGCTGGAGCAGCTCGAGCTTGAGCGTGACCGGAACGCCGAGCAGCGCGCTCATCCCAGGGCTTGCGACCGTCGGCGTGCGCTCGACGTGGCCGGTGATCGTCCGCGCGGCAGCGCGGATGTCGTCGAGGGACAGCAGGTTCGCCATGCCGTCACGCTACCGGCGCGGCGCATGTTCCGAACGCAGCAGCACACTTAGGCAATTGCCTAAGTGTGCGCTACGATGGGGCCATGCCGACCGCCGACGCAGCACAGCTCGACCGGGCGTTCCACGCGCTCGCCGACGAGAGCCGCCGCGCGATGGTCGTCCGCCTGTCGCGCGGCGCGGCCTCCGTGAGCGAGCTCGCCGTCCCGCTGGACATGTCGTTGCCGTCCGTGATGCAGCACCTCGACGTGCTGCAGCGCAGCGGCCTCGTGCGCTCGGAGAAGGTCGGCCGCGTCCGGACGTGCCGGCTCGAGCCCGGCCCTATGCGCACGCTCGAGCAGTGGATCGCCGAGCACCGCGCGATCTGGGAGAGGCACTTCGACCGCCTCTCCGACGTCCTCGACGACGCCTTCCCCACCGACCCAGGAGACCGCCGATGAGCATCCGCCAGCACGACTTCACGATCGAGCGACGGTTCCGCCAGACCCCGGCGCAGGCGTTCCGCGCGTTCGCGGCCCCGGAGCTCAAGCAGCGCTGGTTCGGCGTGCCCGAGGGCTGGACCGACCGCAAGTGGGAGCTCGACTTCCGCGTCGGCGGCAGCGAGGTGAGCGTGGGACGCGATCCGCACGGGGCGCTGCACGAGTTCCGCAGCCGCTACCACGACATCGTCGACGGTGAGCGGATCGTCTTCGCCTACGACCTCCTGCTCGACGGGCGGCTCATGTCCGTGTCGCTGACGACCGTCGAGGTGCGGCCCGACGGCGACGGCACGCGGCTCGTCTTCACCGAGCACGGCGCGTTCTTCGACGACCTCGAGGATCCGGCGGAGCGCGAGCACGGCACCGGTCTGCTGCTCGACGGCCTCGCCGCCTTCCTCGGTGAGCAGGTCCCCGCATGAGCCTCACCACCTGCCACATGTCGATCTCGCTCGACGGCTTCGTCGCTGGGCCGGACCAGAGTCGCGAGCACCCGCTCGGGAAGCGCGGAAGGGAGGTCCACCGCTGGCACCTCGGCGACGAGCGCGCCAACGAGGCGGACGAGACCGCTGTCGGCTGGCTCATGCGCCCGCGCGGCGCCTACGTCATGGGCCGCAACATGTTCGGGCCGATCCGCGGTGAGTGGGAGGAGGACTGGCGCGGCTGGTGGGGCCCCGAGCCGCCGTACCACGCACCGGTGTTCGTGCTCACCCATCACCCACACGAGCCGATCGAGATGGAGGGCGGGACGACCTTCCACTTCGTCACCGACGGCTTCGACGCCGCCTACGCACAGGCGCGGGAGACGGCCGGCGACGACGGCGTGGACATCGCGGGCGGCGCCTCGGCCGTCCGGCAGGCGCTCGTCGCCGGGGTCGTCGACGAGCTCACGCTCGACATCGCCCCGGTCCTGCTCGGGTCCGGCGAGCGGATCTTCGATGGCGTCGGATCCTTGGGGTTGGAGCCCGTCGAGGTGCTGCACTCGCCGCTGGCCACCCACATCCGCTACCGCCGGGCGAGCTGAAGGCCGGCTTCCGAGACGTCTCGTCCGGAGCTATGGTCGATCGTCCGCGTCGATGCTCAGGCGGGCCGACGGCGCCGGCTCGTCGAACTCGTCGTGGCGGCGGAACCAGAACGACCCCGACGCCCGCGGCCAGCCCTTGGGCGAGTCCTCGTCTTCGGACTGGCCGCCGTAGGGCGTGAGCGACCACATGCTCCAGATGCTGCCGATGAACTGGACCATCGCCCCGTGCTGGAGGAAGTAGGTGCGGTACACGTCCTTGCCGTCACGCAGGAAGACATTGAGGCCGAACCACTTGTCGACCCCGAAGTCAGCCGAGAACCGGTCGGTGGAGATCGTGTACCAGGGCACGTCGGTCCAGCCCATGCGCTCGGCGTAGCGCCGAAGGTTCGCTTGGGGTGCCGGCGATGCCATGGCGAAGGTGATGTCGCGAGAGTGCAGTAGGCCGAGCTCGGGGATGCCATCGGCAAAGGACGAGCATCCGACGCACCCGGCGTCGGGCCAACCGTCGACACCCTCCTCGAAGAAGAACCGGTAGAGGATCAGCTGGCTGCGCCCCTCGAACAGCTCGGGCAGTGACCGCCGCCCGTCAGGACCCTCGAACGCGTAGTCGTGCTCCACCGGAACCATCGGCATGCGCTTCCGCGCGGCGGCGAGCTCGTGCATCGCGGCGGCGACGGTCTGCTCGCGTTCGAGCAGGGCCGTCCGCGCCGCGTCCCACTCGGTCTGACTGACGACAGGCGGACGAGCGAGAGTCGGCTCGGTGTTCCCATACTTCGGCATCGTGGTCTCCTGGTGTCGTGGGGCCGCGCCTGCGGAGGCCCTTCACCCCGTGAGCGGAGCCGGCCGGGCCTTCTCGACATCGAGTCACACATCCAACGCCCGGATCATCGCGTAGCTGTGCCACGGAGGAAGCATGCATCGACTCCATCGATGAGTTCGTACGAAAGTTGGCATTGGACGTATGAAGCGATCGGCCGCAAGCTGTTGGTCCGCCGACCCGATCCCCGAAGGAGCCACAGCGATGTCACTGGCCCGCGTCCACAACTTCTCCATCTCGCTCGACGGCTTCGGCACCGGTGAGCCGCAGAGCCGGGAGGCTCCGTTCGGCCACGCCGGCGAGCGGCTGCACGAGTGGATGTTCGAGACCAAGTGGTGGCGCGAGCCCGACAAGGCGGGCAGTGGCGGCGGAGTCGATGACGCCTTTGCCCAGCACAACGCTCACGGGATAGGGGCCGAGATCATGGGCGCGAACAAGTTCGGCCCACCCGGTTGGCACGAGGACCCGGACTGGAAGGGCTGGTGGGGTCCCAACCCGCCGTTCCACTCGCCGACCTTCGTCCTCACCCACCACACGCGCGAGCCGATCGAGATGGAGGGCGGCACGACGTTCCACTTCCTCGACGCCACGCCGGCCGAGGCGCTCGAGGCGGCCCGCGAGGCCGCCGGCGGCCAGGACGTGCGCATCGGCGGAGGCGCCACGGTGATCCGCGACTTCGTCGCCGCCAGGCTCGTCGACCACATGCACGTCGCGGTGGTCCCGATCATGCTCGGCCGCGGCTCGCGCCTCTGGGACGGGCTGGAGGGCATCGAGGACGACTACGAGATCGAGGCCACCTCCTCGCCCAGCGGAGTCACGCACGTGACGTTCAGCCGCGCGGGCGCCTGAACCACTCGTATGCCGTGGAGGCGTCGTGACGTCGTCCGCGGAGTTCACCGATCCCCGTCTGGTCGCGGCGTACGACACCCTCAACGTCTACGAGCCGGGTACGCAGCCCGACTTCTATCTGGAGCTCGCACAGGAGGTCCGCGCGAGCACGGTCATCGAGGTGGGATCCGGTACAGGTCTCGTGTCGACCCACCTCGCCCGCGCCGGCGTCGACGTCATCGGACTCGAGCCGTCCGACAGCATGCTCGCGCTGGCGCGCCACCGTCCCGGAGGCGAGCTGGTGCGCTGGGTCCTCGGCGACGTGTCCGAGCTCGCCTCCCACCGCGCCGACATGGCGCTCATGGCCGGCCACGTCGCGCAGTTCTTCATCGCCGATGCGGACTGGCATGACGCCCTGACGGCGATCCACGGAGCACTGCGAACGGGTGGGACCTTCGCCTTCGAGAGCCGCAATCCGCAGGTCCAGGCGTGGAAGTCGTGGACACCGTCGCGAACGCGCCGCACGGTCCTCGACCCCGTGCTCGGCCCGATCGAGACCTGGGTCGCCGAAGCCAACGCGTCGGGCGGCGTCGTCGAGACCGTGGCGCGGTACCGCTTCGCCGACTCGGGCGAGGTCGTGACGGCGCGCACCTCCCTGCGGTTCCGCTCCCGGACCGAGCTGGAGGAATCGCTGTCCGCACGAGGCTTCGCCGTGACGGACGTGTACGGCGCTTGGGATCGCCGGCCGTGGTCCGATCGCGACGAGGAGATCATCGTCGTCGCGCGACGCCTGGGAGAGCAGCCGACCAGTGCTTCCATGTCGAGAAGCTCCGACCCGCTCCGCTCACCAGGTGAAGGGCCATCACAGAGGCGGCCCACGACACCAGGAACCCCGAAGAAATGACGCTCAAGCGGATGGACAACGTCCTCATCGTGGTCGAGTACCTCGAGGCCGCGAAGGCGTTCTTCGTCGAGCTCGGTATGGAGCTTGAAGGCGAGACGCAGGTCGAGGGCCCTTCGGTGGACAGCACCGTCGGGCTCGAGGGCGTCCGTGCCGACATCGCCATGTTGCGCACCCCCGCCCAGGCGGTGGCGCAACACGGCCTCCATGAGAACCTTCGACCGTGGAGGCAGCGGAGCCAAGCCAGGCGCCCGAAGCCGGCTGAGGTGCGGCGGATCGCCGCGATGCACGATGCGGTCCTGCGCAACCTCGAGATCACGCACTGCTACTGGCGGCTCGCGCAGGCGGTCGCCCGCCGCACCGGGGTCGGTGCGAACTGGTGCACGTTCGCGACCTGGGCCTCCAAGCAGGCCGGCAGCACGATCCGCGGCGAGGACGCCGAGGAGCTGCTGCGGATACGCCTCGGCCGCCGTGCCGAGTTCCTGCATCCGATCCAGTCGCTCTGGCGCTGGCTGCTCCGGCGTGGTCTGCTGGACCCGACGAGCCGGCTCGGCCGCCTCGTCGCCGAGCTCCACACGCCCTTCGACGCGCTCGAGCGCGCGAGCGACGCCGTCGCGCGAGGCAACCGGAAGGTCTTCGAGGAGATCGGGCTGGAGTTTGCCCGCTACCTGCACGACTGCCCTCCGGACGCGGAGGACATCCAACCGTTCCTCGATTCGCTCGCCGCCGGCGAACCACCCGACGGGCAGCAGTTCCTCCGCCAGGCGTTCCGGCGCTATCAACGCCTGAGCGTCGAGCCCGATGCGAACGCACGGGCCCAGCTGCTGCTCACCGCCAACCTCGAGATCGGTCTCCACGAGCAGACCCGCCTCCAGCCCGAGATCCTCGAGGCCCTCGACGCTGCCTACGCCGGCCGGGGCGACCTCGGGCGACGCATCCTCGACGCCCTCCTGCCACACGGCACGCGAGCGCGGGGAGCCACGCCCGACACCGCCGCGGCGGCCGTCCTGGGCGCCACCGCACGAAGGATCGAACGCCACGGGGCCGAGATCGCGCGAGGCGTCATCACGCGCTCGCTGATGGTGCTCTCGATGCCAGGACGGGTCCTCTGGCTCGGAGCTCACCTGGCCGACCCCTATCCAGAGGCCCTCCAAGCGATCACCGACGAGGACCTCGAGGTGCTCGTGACGCGCTTCGAGCCCGTCGCACCGGCCGCCGACGACTGCGGAGCCCACGACTGGTCAATCCTTCAGCAGCGGATGCACTACATCCTGCACCTGTTCCGCTCGTGGCACGAGCACCCGGAGCTCGCGAGCCGGCCGTTCACGCCCTCGCAGCTGGCGAGCATCAGCGCGGGCGTGATCCCCGAAGGAGACCTCTGATCCCAGCGCTCGCTCGAGTGCCGGTCGACGCACTCAGCCCGAGCCGTAGGCTCGCCGTCATGTACGAGGTCGATGATCAGGACGTAGTGGTCCAACTCGCAGAACTCAGTAGAGGTCGTCCCGAGCTTCCGCGATGAGGCAGAAGCAGCAGCGCATGGCTGGCGCGAAGCGAGGTGGTAGACAAGGCAGCCGCGGTCGCCTCAGCACACGAAGGTGCGGAAGGGGCGCCCTGCTACTCCGACGGTAGTCTCGCGGACCGTGAGCGCCAAGCCGTTCGTGCCCGATGACTTCGACCCGCCGCGGGAGCTGAAGACGCCTGAGTTCCACCTCGAGCCGCTCGGCCCGCAGCACAACGAGTCCGACCACGCGGCATGGACGTCGAGCATCGCGCACATCCGTGCGACGCCCGGCTTCGAGTCCTGGGGCTGGCCGCCGCTCGAGGGCATGTCGCTCGACGCCAACCGAGGCGACCTGGAAAAGCACGCGCGCGACTTCGCCGAGCGCACCGGCTTCACGTTCACCGTGCTCCGGCCGGGCACCGAGCAGGTCATCGGCTGCCTGTACATCTACCCCGCCAAGGACGGCGGCGGCGATGCGCAGGTCCGCTCCTGGGTTCGCGCTGACGTCGCCGAGCTGGATGGTCCGCTGCACGCCGCGGTGTCGCGCTGGCTCGTCGAGCGCTGGCCATTCGAGCGCGCGATCTACGCCGACCGGCCGTAGCGAGACCTGCTGAGCAACCGAACGACCACCTCGCGGGGCCCCTGCATCGAGGCGGAGCAGAGCTAGGCGGCGGCGTCGCCACCATCGCTTGTCGCGCAAAGCGACACTCAGCCGGCCCCTCAGTCGGCGCCTCCCCGTTGCTCAGCTGGTGCCTGCGCCGCCATGAGTTCGGGAGCCGCGGAGACGCCCCGCGGGCAAGCCTGGCCGGGTCGTGTCTCAAATGCGACAACGCGGCTCGGTCTATGCCGGCGGGCCCATAGGCTCGCGCCCTAGGACTGTCCACGCGGATCAGGAGATGAGGCCGCCATGACCGAAGCTGGGGTTGATCTCACGCAGGCGTCAGCAGATCTGATCGACGCCTTCAATGAGGCGGACTGGGGGCGCTTTCGCGGGGTCCTTTCGCCTGACACGGTCTATGCCGAGACCGGAACGGGACGGCGCGTCGAAGGCGCCGAGGCCTACGTGACACTGTGTCAGGGGTGGAAGGTCGCGCTGCCCGATGTCCGGGGCACGATCCGCGGCGCGATCGCTACCGAGGACCAGGTCGCGCAGGAGATCCTGTGGGAAGGCACGCACACGGGACCGATGGAGACGCCCGGGGGAACTCTCCCGCCGTCCGGAGCGCAGATCAGCGTCGAGGCGTCCTTGTGGATTCGGTTTGACGGCGACAAGGCGCGGGAGGTTCACCACTACCTCGACGTACTCAGCCTGCTGCAGCAGATAGGAGCGATTCCCCGCTAGCCGGCTGACACCCCCGGCTCGCAGCAGCGGCTACGCGACAACCGGCCGCCTACGGCGGCACGTAATCCGGCGCCCGAGTGTGTCGAAGGTCGATGAGTGTGCCGGCTTGGGCGTTCCGCTTGCGGTGCCGCAAGACCGCGGCGTGCGACGACGACGCTCCCCTACACCAGTCGCGGAAGAGGGCGAAGTCGTCCCTGCAGACAGTCCCTTGGCCGCTCACGGTTTGACGGCAAGCGCGTAGCCGCCAGCCTGGTCACGAGGACTACCGCTTGCAGCGCGCAAAGCGATAGTGCGCGCCTGGAGGGGGCGTCAGAGGCCTATGGCCGTAGCGCGGAGCGCCGCACACACCATGGCGACTTCCTGCTCTGTCGGTTCCGCGCTCAGTTGCGCAGCGGCAAGCTCTACCGCGTGCACAGCCCGAGCAAGCGTGGTATCTCGGAGCGCTATCGCCTCGTCGCGCTGCTCACGTTCACTCCCGACGTCGGTGAAGCCGAACAGCCGCTGCGATGTCGCTTGGAACTGCGGTTCGAGCACGTACCACACACCGTCCCGAGCGTCGAAGGTCCCGTCAGCGATCCGCAGAGCGATATCGGCACAGATCAGCGCGTCGTGCGCCACGACGTCGCCCTCATCGAGCCTGGCTTGCTGCTCGTTCAAGCCATCGAGCATCTGTGGGATCTCATCGGGGACACGCCCGGATAAGGCGAAGTGCTGGGCAGCCGTGAGGACGTCATCTGCGTCACCGGCGCGATCAGCCAGAAGAGCACGGGCTGCACAGCAGAAGATGAGCGTCTGCGCGCGCGGGTCGAGTGCGCCGACCAACGCCTCCAAGCGCCGTACGGTCGCGACGAACGGACTGTCAACCACGCGGCGAGCCTAAACGGAGAAGCGCGCACCAGCGGCTTGGGCACGAGCAAGGTCCGGACGGCGTCGGCGCCGGCTTGCGCTTCTGCCTCATTGCGATAGCGACGATCGTCGCGCCCGGTTCGATAGCGAGCACGTGTGCGGTCGACCTCGTGCCTAGGCAGCGGATGCAACGGGTCGGGCCAAGCACCCCGTGCGTTTCGTCCTGTGAGCACTCGGTGCTGGAGGCGTCTTTCAGCCGAGCTCGAACGGTGGCGGTCCGAGGAGTTCGATGTGCTCGGATCGCGCGGCGGCGGCGCGCAGGCGCGCGAAGTCCGGGGGGCGGTCGGCGTCCTCGGGGCGGGTGATCGGCTCGATGCAGTCGCGGTAGAACGACTCCCCGACGCCGGGCGTGGCGATCGCGAGGATGTGCGCGGTCTCGGAGGTGACGAGGAAGGCGTGCGGGGCGTTGCGCGGGAAGAGCGCAACCCCGCCGCTGTCGACGGTGTGCTCTTCGCCATCGGTATGGACGAGGATCTCGCCTTCGAGGACGTAGATCGCCTCCTCGAAGGTGGGGTGGTGGTGCAGCGGCGTCGTCTTGCCGCGCAGCATGTGGTCTTCCCAGAGCGTGACCGAGCCGTTGGTCTGGGCCGAGGTGGCCTTCATCGTGAATGTCCCGCCGCCGGCGAACCAGAAGCGCTCGCCCTCGCCGGCTTGCCTGATGATGGTTCGCGGTACGATGGTGTCCATGAGTGGAACTGTAGTACCATGTCGCGCACTTGTCCAGCGGATATGAACAAACCGGCCGCATCAATCAGAAGCGGCGCACCCGCGCGGCGCTGATCAGCGCCGCGCGCGAGCTGTTGGCCGCCGGCGAGTCGCCGACCGTCGAGCGGGCCGCCGACCGCGCCGCCGTCTCACGCACCACCGCCTACCGCTACTTCACCAACCAGCGCGAGCTGATCGTCGCCGCGTATCCGCAACTCGACGCGCCGAGCCTGCTCGACGGCGATACCTCGGACGACCCGCTGGCCCGTCTCAGCATCGCGCTCGAGCACCTCACCGAGCAGCTGCTCACATACGAGCCCGAGATGCGCGCGCAGCTGCGGCTCTCCCTCGACGTCGGCCACGACGCCGAGGACCTCCCACTGCGACAAGGTCGCGCCATCGGCTGGTTCGAAGATGCCCTCGCGCCGGCCCGCGACCGCCTCAGTGCAAGGGAGATCCACCGCCTCGCACTGGCCATCCGCGCCGCCTGCGGTATCGAGGCGCTCGTCTGGCTCACCGACGTCGGGGGGCTCAGCCGCCAGGGCGCAGTCGAGCTCATGCGCGGCTCTGCGCTCACCGTCGCAGCCGCCGCTCTCGCCCCACCGCAGCGCCGCTAACACCCAGCGCTCACGACGTGTCCGGTGCCCGCGACCCGGCAGTGCCACGGTTCCCTCTCGTGTCCTGCGCTCTCTCTTTCGCCTGAAACCGAGAGCAGTCCTCGAGCAGATGGCACGGCGCGGACTCGGGGTCGCAACCGATCGAAATGACCGTGGTGAAGTGCCGGTTACGTGCGGCGTTCGTCGGTTGCCTGGGCGCGGTCGGTGGGCGTGGGTGCGGGTCTGACCGGTGGCCGGGTGGTCCTGCCGTGCGCGAGCAGCGATCGTTGAGCCGGGCCCGCCCGCGGCGCCGGCGGCAGACCCGCGGCGATTCTCGGGACCGAAGGGCGAAGATCGCGTCCTCCCATAGAGCAGCTGGCCCGGGCGCTTGCCGGTAGCTGCCCCTACCGGGGCCGTGCAAGGAGGGTGGTGTACGTGTCGGGCAGCTGCCCGAGGGTCCGGGGGCGGCAACGCCCCGTGGCTCGAACCTCGCGTTCCCCAGAACGACATGCGAACATACGTTCGCATATGACAAGTCACGGAAGCCCCTACGCGCGGTTCCAGCGCGCGCTCCGGATCGGGCGCCTGTCGATGGTCCGCGCGGCCGCGGCCGAGCTGCCGCGGATCGACCTCGACGACGCGCTGGCGATCTGCCTGCTGATCGAGCGCCAGGACGGCGAGCGCTACGAGCGTGCGGTCGTGCGCTGGCTGGCGCGTTTGGCGATGGAGGCGCCGGCGGTCGGGATCGACGACCTGCGGGAGGGGCTGCTGGCCTTCGAGGCGCTGCCGTACAACCCGGTCGCGGCGGCGGAGACGCTTGCGGCGCTGTGCGAGCGCCACGGGCTGCGGCGGGCGGCCGAGCGGTTGCGGCGGGGGCGGGAGGGGGTCATCTAAGGTTCCCTCCCTTGGGACAGCGCGATCTCGCCGTCGATCTGGGCACGGCCAACACGCTCGTCTTCGAACGCGGGCGCGGCATCATCGTGTCGGAACCCTCCGTGGTCGCCGTGGACTCCGAGCGCGGCGACGTCTACGCGGTGGGCGCCGAGGCGCACCGCATGATCGGCCGCACGCCGGCCAACATCTCCGCCACGCGGCCGCTGCGCCACGGCGTCATCGCCGACTTCGAGGTCACCGAGCAGATGCTGCGCTACTTCCTGCGCAAGGCGCACCGCAGCCGCTGGGCGCGCCAGCGCGTGGTCATGTGCGTGCCGTCCGGCGTGACCGACGTGGAGACGCGCGCGGTCGAGGAGGCGTGCCTGTCCGCCGGCGCGCGCGAGGTCGCGCTGATCGAGGAGCCCATAGCGGCCGCGATCGGCGCCGGGCTGGACATCGCGCAGCCGACGGGCCACATGGTCGTCGACATCGGCGGCGGCACGAGCGAGGTCGCCGTGCTCTCGATGGGGGAGATCGTCGTCGAGTCCTCGCTGCGGCTCGGCGGCTACGACCTCGACGAGGCGATCATGGCCTACGTCCGGCGCGAGCACAATCTCGCGATCGGCCAGCCGACCGCCGAGGAGGTCAAGCTCGCGATCGGCGCCGCCGGGCCGGTCGAACCCCAGCTCACCGCCGAGCTGCGCGGCCGCGAGCTCGTCACCGGCCTGCCGAAGACCGTGACGATGACGACCGAGGAGGCGCGCGCGGCGCTCGCCGAGCCCGTCGAGGCGATCGTCGAGGCGGTGCGCGACACGCTCGACCGCACCCCGCCCGAGCTGTCCTCGGACATCCTGAGCACCGGCATCCTGCTCGCGGGCGGCGGCGCGCTCCTGCACGGCCTCGAGCGGCGCCTGCACGAGGAGACGCAGATGCCGACCTACGTCGCCGACTCCGCGCTGACGTGCGTCGCGGAGGGCGCCGGCCAGGCGCTCGAGGAGTTCGAGGTCATCGCGCGCCGCCACGCCATGCGCAGCGGCGCGCGCCGCGCGCGCTCGCGCCGCGGCACGCGGGCCTCGCGCAGCTACTAGCCCCGGCGGCGCAGGATGATCAGCAACAGGATCGCCAGCGCCGCGGCGCCCGCGAACACGGCCGCGGGCGGCGTGCCCGAGTCACTCTCGGCCTCCATGTAGGGCGGGGGAGGCGGCGCGGCGGCCGGCGGGGGCGGCGTCGGCGCGACGGGCTCGGGCCGCGGCGGGACGGGCGGGCCCTGGTTCTCTGGCTCGGACGTCTCGCCCTCGGGCGGCAGGGCCGCGACGGGCTCCGCGACCGGTTCGGGCGCCGTGGCCTGCGCGGGCTCCGTGGCCGGCTCGGTCACGGGCACGACGGCGGGCGTGGGCTCGGGCTCCGGCTCGGGCGTGGGGGTGGGATCCGGCGCGGCCGCCAGGGGCTGGGTGGGCTCGGGCTCGGGCTCGGGGGTCGGCTCCGCGTCCGCCTCCGGATCCGGCAGCAGGGAGTCCGAGGTCTCCTCGGAGACCGCAACGTCGTAGTGGTCGTAGAGCTGCCGCTCCTGCTCCTGCGTGAGCTCCTTCGAGAGCGTGAGGTCGGGCGCGCCCGTCACCACCCTGGCGCCGTGCACGACGCGGATCTGCTCGCCCTCGACCGACCCGCCGGCCAGCGGCACGAAGCGCGAGCCCTCGTCGAGCTCGACCAGGACCCACTCGGGTCGGTCCGTGGCGTCGTCGAGGTAGATCTCCACGACCGTGCCGAGACGGCCGAAGGGACCGTGGACCTCGCGGCCGGGCCAGTCCGCGTAATTGCCGAAGGAATCAGGGTCTGGAAGCTCGCTCATGCCTGCTGGTCTCCCCACTCGTCGTGCCGTCAAACGCCCCGGCCGCGCGCGCTGTCGGCCATCCGCCCCAGGGTCGCCGACAGCTTGCCAGGATCGCCGTCCAGGTGCTCTGCGAAGTGCGCGGCGATCCCGCGCCGGTAGACGGGCCACATCTTCCGCAGCAGCGCCCGCCCCGCGTCGGTGAGCACGACCTGCTGGGCGCGCCGGTCGTCCGGGTCGGCCTCGCGGGCGACCACGCCCGCGGCGACCGCGCGGTCGACGAAGCGGCTCATCGCCGTGGGGGAGAGCACGACCTCGCGGGCGAGCTCGTTGACCCGCAGCCGCCCGCCCGGGTTGCGGCGCAGCGCCCACAGCAGGTCGTACCAGCCGAGGTCGGGCAACCCCTCCGCCACCAGGTCGCGCGAGATCCGCCGCGTCACGAGCGCGTGAGCGGTGAGGAACGCGCGCCAGGCGTCCAGCTCCGCCTCGTCCAGGTCGTCTTCGGCCATCGCGACAGCATAGTGCGCTTGCATTAGATGCATATGCATGCAAATATAGGTGCAGATGCACCAATCACGAGCGGAGGACAGCATGGACTTCACGGGCAAGGTGGTCGTCATCACCGGCGGCGGCGGCGGGATCGGCAAGGCCGCGGCGCGGCACTTCCTCGACCACGGCGCGCGCGTCGTGCTCTCCGGCACGCGCCGGGCGAAGCTCGAGGCGGCGCGCGACGAGCTCGACCCGACGGGCGAGCGCGTCGACATCGTCGCCGGGCAGATCACGGGCCGCGAGCAGGCGCAGGCGCTCATCGGCCGGGCCGTCGAGCGCTTCGGCGGCGTCGACGTGCTCGTCAACTCGACCGGGATCTTCCGCATCGTGCCGTTCCTCGAGCAGACCGAGGAGCACCTCGAGGAGGCGCTGGGCTCGATCCTGTACCCGACCTACTGGGTCTCGCAGGCCGCGGCGCAGGCGATGCGCGAGCGCGGCGGCGGCGCGATCGTCAGCATCGGCTCCATGTGGGCGATGGACGCGATCGCGACCACCCCGACGAGCGCCTACTCGGCCGCTCAGGCCGGCCGCCACGCGCTGACCAAGAACCTCGCGCTCGAGCTCGCGCCGGAGAACATCCGCGTGAACACGGTCGCGCTGGCCTTCGTCGAGACGCCGGCCTACGAGCGGTTCCTCTCCCACGAGGAGGCGCAGGACGTGCTGGACTCCGTCGATGGCTTCCACCCGCTCGGGCGCCGCGGCCAGCCGTCGGACGTGATCGAGGCGATCGCCTTCCTGGCCGGCGACGGCGCGCGCTGGATCACGGGCACGACGCTCCCGGTCGACGGCGGCGTGCTGGCGGGCCGCAGCCCGGCGCTGCAGGCGGAGACCGCCGCCGCATGACGGGCACCTGGGTACCCTGCCGTACCCATGGACCTGACGTTCTCCGAGAAGGAGACCGCCTTCCGCGACGAGCTGCGCGGCTGGCTGGCCGAGAACCCGCCGCCCCCGGAGCCCACCGAGGGCGGCGAGGACGCCAACTACGCGTGGCGGCGCGACTGGCAGCGGACGCTGTACGACGCGGGCTGGGCCGCCCCCGGCTGGCCCGCCGAGTACGGCGGCCGCGGCGCCTCGCTCACCGAGTCGGCGATCTACTTCGAGGAGATCGGCCGCGCGCGCGTCCCGCTGCCGGCCAACGTGCTCGGCCTGCTGCTCGGCGGCCCCACGCTGATGGTGTGGGGCACCGACGAGCAGAAGGAGCGCTTCCTCGCCCCGATCCTGTCGGCCGAGGAGATCTGGTGCCAGGGCTTCTCCGAGCCCGACGCGGGCTCCGATCTCGCCTCGCTGAAGACTCGGGCGGTCAAGAACGGCGACGGCTGGGTGGTCACGGGCCAGAAGGTCTGGACGAGCGGCGCGCAGTACTCGAAGTGGTGCATGCTCGTCGCCCGCACCGACGGCGAGGCCGCCAAGCACAAGGGCCTGACCTACTTCCTGATGGACATGGAGCAGGAGGCCGTCCAGGTCCGGCCGCTGCGCCAGATCACGGGCGAGGCGGAGTTCAACGAGCTCTTCATCGAGGAGGCCGTGATCCCGGACGAATACGTCATCGGCGGGGTCGGCAACGGCTGGAAGGTCGCGCTCACCACGCTGATGAACGAGCGCGCCGGGCTCGGCTTCGCGCTCCAGGTGCGGCTGCGCCAGCAGCTCGACGACCTGTTCGAGGCCGCCGCGGCCCGCGGCCTGCTCGACGACCCGCTCGTCGCCGACAAGCTCGCCGAGCTGCACGTGCGCACCGAGCAGATCCGGCTGCTGGCCTGGAAGGGCCTGACCGACATCGAGCGCTACGGCCAGCCGGGCCCTGAGGGCTCGCTGGTCAAGTGGCTGTGGTCGGACACCAACCAGAAGCTGACCCAGGTCGCCGTCGACGTCGTGGGGCCCGAGGCGCTGGCCGCCGGCACGCGCTGGAGCTACGAGCTGCTGCGCGCCCGCGGCAACTCGATCGAGGGCGGCACGACCGAGGTGCTCAAGAACATCGTCGCCGAGCGCGTGCTCGGCCTGCCGCGGCTGAAGGCGGTCGCGTAGCCATGGACTTCGGGCTCACCGACGACCAGCGCGACATCCAGCGCACCGCCCGCGAGCTGCTCGGCTCGCGCGCCGGCGCCGAGCGCGTGCGCGAGCACGCGGAGGCCGCCCGCACCGACGAGGCGCTGTGGAAGGAGCTCGGCGAGCTCGGCTGGCCCGGCATCGCCGTCGCCGAGGAGCACGGCGGCCAGGGCCTGGGCGCGGTCGAGCTGGCGATCCTGTGCGAGGAGCTCGGGCGCACCATCGCCCCGGTCCCGTTCCTGCCGAGCGTGCTCGCCGCCACCCTGATCGAGCACGCGGGCTCGGACGAGCAGCGCGAGCGCTGGCTGCCCGGGCTCGCGAGCGGCGAGCTGACGGGCGCCGCGGGCGACGCGCCCGAGCTGATCCACGGCGGCGCGGGCGCCGGCGTGATCGTCGTGGTCTCCGGCGGCGAGGCCCGCCTGGTCGAGGGCGGCGAGGCCGAGCCCGCCGCCTCGATCGACCCGACCCGGCCCGCAGGGCGCGTGCCCGCCGACGCCGGCGAGCCGCTCCCGGGCGACGTCGCCGCGGCCACCGACCGGGCGCTCGTGGCCGTCGCCGCCGAGCTCGTCGGCGTGTGCGACCGCGCGCTCGAGATGACCGTCGCCTACGTCAAGGAGCGCAAGCAGTTCGGCACGCCGGTCGGCGCCTACCAGGCCGTCTCGCACCGCTGCGCGCAGATGCTGCTCGACACCGAGGGCGCGCGGGCGGCCGTCTCCTTCGCCGCCTGGGCGGCCGACGCCGATCCGGAGCGCCTCCCCGAGGCCGCCGCGATGGCCAAGGCCGCCGCCTCCGACGCCGGCCGCGAGGTCACCGCGGCCGCGATCCAGCTCCACGGCGGCATCGGCTTCACCTGGGAGGCGGACGTGCACTGGCTCTTCAAGCGCGCCCAGCTCGACGCGGCGCTGCTCGGCGGCGCGTCGACGCATCGCGCGCGCCTGGCGCGGATCGCCGCCGCGCGCGCGGCGGCCGCCGCCGCGTAGCGTCGCGCGGGCGCCGCCTAGTGGCAGGCGTTCGCGCCCGTGTCCTTGAACGAGCCGCCGTCGCGCACGAACTCCCACGCGTAGGCGTCGCGCCGCAGCGTCAGCTTGAGCACGCCGAACTGGCCGGCTCCGCGCAGCTCGCTGTTGGGCTTCGGGAAGCGGCGCATCTCCTCGTTCTTGCCGCCCGTGCCGACGACGAACTGGCGCACGCCGCGGGCGCCGTCGCGGTTGGCGTCCGCGTCCATCGGCGCGAAGCGCTCGTAGCCGTGGTCGTGGCCCGTCAGCAGCAGTTCGACGCCGTTGTCGTGGAGGGCCCGGAACAGCGGCTGCAGCCGGACGTTGACCGGCTCGAGCCCCGAGGAGAACAGGGGGTGGTGCCAGGCGGCGATCGTGCAGCGGGCCGGATGGGCGGCGAGATCCGCGCGCAGCCACTGCTCCTGCTGCGAGCCGGCCGCGCAGTCGTTGCGGTAGGGGTTGTCGGCCGCCGGATGGGCGCACTGCGAGTTGAGCGTCACCACGTGCCAGGTGCCGACGTCGTAGGAGTAGTACGCCTTGTCGCGGGGGCCCGCGGGGCCGTCCGCGACGCCCGGCCCGTTGAAGTAGTCGAAGTAGCCCGCCGCGCCCGCCGTGCGGTACTCGTGGTTGCCCACGACGGGGCGCATCTGCGCCTTCAGCCGCCCCCAGGTGGGGTCGAAGGAGCGCTGGAACTTGTCCAGGGTGCCGTTCTCGTACTGGAGGTCGCCGAGCGGGAGGACCGCCGACAGGTCCATCTTCAGCAGCAGGTCGGAGGTCCCGAGCATGTGGCAGGCGTTGCTCGTGCCCAGGCCGGTTGCGAAGCGCGTCAGGTCGGGGTCGCAGGCGATGTCGCCCGCCGCGGCGATCACCGGGTCGCGGCCGCGCGCCTGCCAGTCGATCGCGCGCGGGTCGGCCGCGCGCGAGGCGACCTGCCGCAGCCCGCCGCCGGCCGTCCGCACGGTGTAGAGCCCGCGCCGGCCGACGCGGCCCATCGCGAAGGCGATCGAGCGCCCGTCGGGCGACCACGCCGGAGAGGAGACGGCGGCCGGGAGCTTCCTCAGCCGGCGGGCGTGGCTGCCGTTGGCGCGCATGACCCACAGCTCGCGCAGCCGCGCCGGGCGGCGGCGCTTCTTGCCCTTGCGCACCGGGGCGCGCTCGCCCAGGCGCGTGAAGACGATCCGCCGGCCGTCGGGCGACCAGACGGGGTCGCGGTCGTCGGCGGCGCCGCCGCTCAGCGGCCGGGCGCGGCGCCCGCGCGCCTTGAGATAGATGTCGCCGTCGCGGACGAACGCGATCGCGCCCGACGGGCCCCAGGCGGGCGCCCAGTCGTCGTGGCGGCCAGTGGTGAGCTGCCGCGCGCCGTTGCCGTCCGCCCCGACCGAGTAGAGGTCGCGATCACCCGCGTAGCCGCGCGCGTACGCGATCGCACTGGCCTCGGGCGACCATGTCGGGTCGCGCGCCGGCTCCGGGCCGACGGTCACCTGGCGGACGCTCGTGCCGTCCTCGAACATGACCCAGACCTCGCTGCGGCTCGCGAACGCGATCCGGCGCCCGAGCGGCGAGAACGCGGGGTCGCTCGGCTTGCCGGGCGCGCTCAGCCGGCTGGCGCTGCCGCCGACGTGCGGCGCGAGCAGGATCGCCCCGGACGCGCTCGCGCGACCCTCATAGGCCAGCACGCCGTTCGTCCCGCGGAACGCGGCGCCCGCAGGGGCCGCGACGGCGAGCGCCAGGAGCAGGGCGATGGGCAGCGAGAGGGAGCGCACGGCAGGGAGAACACCCCTGCGCCCCGAACGGAGCGGGGGGATCCGGCATCTTGGCGGATCCCCCCGACGGAGGCGTCAGAAGCCGCGCGTCACGCCGGCCCGCCCAACGGCGGACGGTCGCGGCGGCGCCGCAGCGCGACCGTCAGCGCCGCGGCCGCCAAGCCGGCGAGCAGCGCCGCCAGCAGCGCGATCCACGGGAAGCCGTCGCCGGCCGTGGTCGCCGCGCTCGCCGCACCGCCGATCGTGACGGCCGGATAGTCGTGGATCCGCGAGAAGCCGTCGTCGACGGTGTACGTCCAGCGGCCGGCCTCGGGGAAGACCGCGCGCGCCTCGTACACGCCGGGGCGCCCCGTCGGCTTCGCCGCCACGTACTCGGTCTTGCCCGTCGCCCCGTTCGTGAGCGTGATCGAGGGCTCCACGCCGTCGAGCGGCGTCCGGCCGTGCTGCAGGATCGTCATCTCGACGTCCCACGGAGCACCGGCTCCGAGGTCGTCCGGCGTCGAGCTGAGCGACACCGTCGCCCAGCCGCCGGCAAGCGCTCCGGCCGGCAGCACCAGCAGTCCTGCCGCCACAGCGGCGGCGATCAACCATGCACGCATGTCCTCGCTCCTTCGTCGGCGGGCGTCTGCGACTCATACGCCCGCCGGCGCGGCGAGGTTCCCGGCTCAGACTCCGGCCGGCACCTCGGGCGGGTAGATCTGGTGCACGTAGTCGAGCACCATCCGGCCGGCGCCGAAGTTCGGGCCGATCGTCCGCAGGGCGGAGCGGACCATCGCCAGCCACTCGGCCGGCAGGCCGTCGCCGTCTCGGTCGTAGAACGTCGGCAGCGCGTGCTCGAGCAGCAGCGTGTAGAGCTCCTGCGCGTGGCGCCAGTCCTGCGCGCCGTGGTCGTCGTCGACCTCGCCGCCGATCGCCCAGCCGTTCGAGCCGTCGTAGGCCTCGGGCCACCAGCCGTCGAGCACCGACAGCTGCAGGCCGCCGTTGACGGCGGACTTGATGCCCGACGTGCCGGAGGCCTCCAGCGGCGGGCGCGGGACGTTGACCCAGATGTCGCAGCCGCGCGTCATCGCCGCGCCGAGCGCGACGTCGTAGTCGTCGAGGTAGACGACGCGGCGGCCGACCTGCGGGTGGCCCTTCATCTCGAACAGCCGCTGCACGAGCCGCTTGCCGTCGTCGTCGCGCGGGTGCGCCTTGCCGGCGAGGATGAACTGCACGGGCCGGTCGTCGTCGCCGAGCAGCGACAGCGCGCGGTCGACGTCGCGCAGCAGCAGGTCGAGCCGCTTGTAGGTCGCCACGCGGCGCGCGAAGCCGATCGTCAGCACGTCGGGGTCGAGCGCGTCGACGGCGGCGCGCACGTACTCGGGCGTGTCGCCGCGCTGCAGGCGCTCCGTGACGCTGCGCGCCTTCACGAGCTCGATCAGCTCGCGCCGCTGGGCGCTGCGGGCGGCCCACAGGTCGGCGTCGGGGATCTCGCGGACGGCCTCCCAGGTCGCGGGGTCGACCGCGCGGGTGACCCAGTCCTCGCCGAGGTGGCGGTCGAGCAGCTCGCGCAGCGGCGTCCCGATCCAGGTCGGGATGTGCACGCCGTTGGTGACGTGCGCGATCGGGACGTCCTCGACGGCGCGGTCGGGCCACAGGCCCTGCCACATGCCGCGCGCGACCTCGCCGTGGCGGGCGCTGACGCCGTTGGCCGTGCGCGAGGAGCGCAGCGCGAACTGCGTGACGCCGAACGGCTCGTGCTCGTCGGACGGGTTGGTGCGACCGCGGCGGACCAGCTCGCCGACGTCGGTGCCCATCTCGGCGGCGATCCCGGCGAGGCGGGCGGCGACGTGGTCGGCCGGGTAGGTGTCGTTGCCGGCCGGCACGGGCGTGTGGGTCGTGAAGACGGTGCGCCGGCGGACCGACTCGAACGGGTCGTCCTCGGTCGAGGTGCGGGCCAGCTCGAGCGTCGCGAACGCCGCGTGGCCCTCGTTGAGGTGCACGACGCCGGGCTCGACGCCGAGCGCGTGCAGGGCGCGCACGCCGCCGATGCCGAGCAGCAGGTACTGGCTCAGGCGCACGTCGGGGTCGCCCACGTACAGGCGCGAGGTGATCCAGCGGTCCGCGACGTCGTTCTCGGGCCGGTCGGCGTCGAGCAGCAGCAGCGGCACGCGGCCCACGTCGACCCGCCAGATCTGCGCGACCAGCTCGCGCTCGCCCCCGAGCGGGACGGTGACCGTGACGGGCTCGCCGTCCTCGCCCGTGACGAGCGCGCCCGGGATCCGGTCGGGGTCCGTGTCGACCCAGTACTCGTGCTGCCAGCCCGAGGCGTCGATGCGCTGGCGGAAGTAGCCGTGGCGGTACATCAGCCCGACGGCCACGAGCGGCACCGCCAGGTCGGAGGCCTCCTTGAGGATGTCGCCCGCGAGCACGCCGAGGCCGCCGGAGTAGACGGGCAGCGAGCCGTGGACCGCGTACTCCGCGCAGAAGAAGGCGGCCGGCGCGTCATGGGTGACCGTCGCGCCCTCGAGCGTCTCCTCGGCGAGCGCCGCGTCGAGCTCCTCCTGGAGCTCCGCGAGCGCGCCGGCGAAGGCCGCGTCCTCGGCCGCCTCGGCGAGCCGGGAGGGGTGGACCTCCTGCAGCAGGCGCACGGGGTTGGCCGCGCAGGCCTGCCAGCGCTTGGGGTCCAGCGAGGCGAACAGCTCAGGGCCGCCGGGCGTCCAGGACCAGCGGTAGTTGTAGGCGATCTCCGCGAGCGGAGCGAGCGGCTCGGGCAGGCGGGAGCGGAGGGCGGCGGCCGCCGCGGCGAGGTCTGTGGTACCGGCGTTCACGGCAGAGTGTGTTACCAGACGTCCCTCCGACGCCGCCGTCGGTGGACGGACGTCGGATCAGTGCGGCGCGCCTGCCGCGGCGGCCGGCGCCTCGAGCGCGCGCGGCACCAGCATGCAGGTGATGGACCCGATCGCGAGCCGCTCCGCCACGCCCGGGCGGAGGTCCCCGGCGCCCGTCGACGGCTCCCGTGCGGGCGCCGGCAGGCCGAAGAGCCGGTGCCCGAACTCGGCCGCGTGCAGGCGCAGCGCGCGGCCCGCCTGCGGGCGCGAGAGCCGCCAGCCCGCGGCGACCATCGTCGCGCCGTGCCACAGCTCCCAGCGCCAGCGCCCGAACGGGAGCCGGCCGGGCGGCAGCGCGTAGAGCGCATAGGCGAACTGGAGGCCTTCGACGGTGGGCATGCTCGGGCCATCAACGGTACCGCCCGCACCGCGGGGGTCAGGCCGGAAGGCACGCGCGGCGGGGTGGGGACGGCCGCACCCGAGACATACGGCCCCCGGCGCGGCAGACGCGGGCCTGCCCCCTGGGAGCCGAGGCCGCGGAGGAGGAGGCTGTGTCCATGTTCACCGCCGTCCCAAGCGCCAAGGCCCGCGAGCTGCACCGCAGCCAGCGCGCCCGCGTGGCCGCCAGCCTGATCGCCTGCCCGCCGGTCTCCGGCGCCCGCAAGCGCTCGTAGGCTTCCCGGCCCGTGTCGCCCACCGCCACCGTCACGACGGTCGTCCTCGACCGCCGCTTCAACGGCCCGCCCGATACCGCCAACGGCGGCTACGCATGCGGGGTCGTGGCCCGGCACGTCGACGGCCCGGCGCACGTGAGCCTGCGGCGCCCGGTCCCGCTCGGCATCCCGCTCGAGCTCGAGCGCCACGACGACGGCCACGTCACGCTGCACGACGGTGAGCTCCTGATCGCGGAGGGCGACCCGGCGCTGCCGCTGGACCTCGAGCCGCCCTACCGGCCCAGCGTCGAGGAGGCGCGCGCCGCCGTCGCGCGGCGCCCGGAAGACTGGCCGGCCGCATTCCACTCCTGCTGGGTCTGCTCGCCCGCCCGCCACGACGGGCTCGGCGTGGTCTTCGGGCGGCTGGCGGGGCACCCCGATGCGACCGCCGCGGTGCTGGACGCCGGCACGGTGGCGCCCGAGGTCGTCTGGGCGGCGCTCGACTGCCCGAGCTACACGCCGCCGCTCTGGGGCCACGCGATGCCGAGCCTGCTCGCGTCCATGCACGCGGAGCTGCTCGCGCCCCTGCCGGCGGGCGAGCCGCGTCGCCGTCGTGGGCTGGACGCTGGGCACCGAGGGGCGCAAGCACCGCAGCGCGACGGCGATCCTCGCCGGCGACGGCCGCGTCCTCGCCCGGGCCTCGGCGCTCTGGATCCGCCTGCGGGGCTGACTCACCGTCAGTTCACACTCGACTTGCCTACGCACTCCGGACCCGATTAGGGTCGCTCCAACGCCCACATCCATTGACGGCGGGCACGGACAGAGGAGCACCTCGTGACAGGACGTTGCAGAACCGGGGTCGGAGCCCTTGCGGTGATGCTGGCCCTCCCAGGGATCGCGGAGGCCAAGACCAAGTCGGTCAACCTGGGCGTCCCGCCGAGCGCCGGCAAGTCCTTCGAGAAGCTCGGCCTGCCGCTCGACGTCAACGACTTCTTCCCGCACGGGGTCACGATCAACAGGGGCGACAAGATCCGCTTCCTGCCCGTCGGGTTCCACTCGTTCGACCTCCCGGCGCGCGGCGGCGACATGCTCCCGCTGATCTCGCCCACGGGCGAGAAGGTCGCCGGCGCCAACGACGCGGCGAACCAGCCGTTCTGGTTCAACGGCCAGGACCAGGTCGGCTTCACCGGCGCGCTCGTCCAGGGCACGTTCGGCAAGAAGCTCTCCTACAACGGCTCCAAGCGCGTGGCGAGCGGCCTGCCGCTCGGCGAGAAGCTCAAGCCCGTCACGGTGACCTTCAAGAAGACCGGGCGCTTCACGTACTTCTGCAACATCCACGCCGGGATGAAGGGCACCGTCACGGTCAAGGCCAAGGGCGCGAAGGTGCCGTCGGCGAAGGCCGACAAGAGGGCACTCAAGCGTCAGGTCGCGACGGCCCTGAAGACCGCCAAGACGCTGCCGAAGACGCACCGCCCCCGCCAACACGATCAACGTCGGAGCGGCGGGCAAGCACGGCGAGGAGCTGTTCGCCTTCGTGCCGAGCGCCGTGACGGTGGCCCCGGGCACGGTGGTGAACTTCCGGATGCACCCGGCCTCCTACGACGTCCACACGGCGACGACCGGTCCGGGCAACCCGGAGTCGGAGCCCAGCTCCTACCTCGGGCAGATCGCGGCGAGCTTCCAGTCGCCCGTGTTCGACCCGCGGGCCGTGTATCCGAGCGAGCAGCCGCCGAACCTGGCCACGCTGACGAAGGCGTCGCACGGCAACGGGTTCTGGAACTCGGCCGTGATGGACACCGACGCGGGCACCCCGCTCCCGGCCAGCAACTCGGTGCGCTTCGGCGAGCCGGGGACGTACGACTTCTACTGCATGATCCACCCGTTCATGAAGGCGACGGTGACGGTCAAGTAGGGGTGAAGCTCCGTGCCGCGCTGGCGGCCCTGATCGCGATCGGGGCGGCGGGACTCTCCGCCGCCCCCGCGGGGGCCGCCACGCGGCACTTCTGGGTGGCGGCGGTGCCCGTGAGCTGGAACATCGTGCCCAACGGGCGCGACGCGATCATGGGCGTCCGCTACGACCCGTCGGAGACCGTCTTCGGAACGGTCGTCTACCGCCGCTTCAGCCGCGGCTGGAAGCACCCGATGCGCAACCTGCCGCCCGGCTCGGGCGACGACGACGGGATGCCGGGCCCGCTGATCCGCGCCCGTGCGGGCGACCGCATCCGGGTGCACTTCAAGAACCTCGACACGCGCTTCAACCGCTCCCACTCGATGCACTTCCACGGCGTCCGCTACAAGCCGAGCTCCGACGGGGCCTACGTGCCCGGCTTCTCGGGCGGCGACGGCGACGTCAAGCCGGGGCGGACCTGGACCTACCGGCTGACCGCGCTGGCGAGCTCGGTCGGCGCCTGGCCCTACCACGACCACTCGCCGTCGATGCACGAGTCGATCGACGGCGGCATGTGGGGGATGCTCTCGATCCGCGGCCGCCGCGAGCGCCTGCCGGACCGCGAGTTCGTCGTCGTGTTCGCGCCGATGGGCCGCTTCCAGGGCATCGACGGCCGCGCCTTCGTCGGCAACACGCCGGTGTTCACCGCCTTCCCGGGCCAGCGCATCCAGTGGGACGTGATGGCGATGGGCTCCGAGCACCACACCTTCCACGTCCACGGCCACCGCTGGCTCGAGCATGGCGTCCCGGTCGACACGAAGACCGTCGGCCCGGCGGAGAGCTTCCGCATCCGCTGGCGCGAGCGCGACCCCGGGACCTGGCTCTACCACTGCCACGTCGAGACCCACATGGAGCAGGGCATGATCGGCATCTACCGGGTGCGGCGCCGATGAGGCGCGCGCTGATCGCCGCCGTCGCCGTGCTGGCGCTCTCGCCCGCCGCCGCGACGGCGCAGCACGATCACGGCGGCGCGCCGGGCGGCGCGGAGATCTCGATCGGGTACGCGGCGTTCGACCCGCCGTTCGCCGACGTGCTGCGCGGCGAGACTGTGCGCTGGGACAACGTCAGCGCCCGCCGCCACGACGTCGCGGCCGTCGACGGCAGCTTCATCTCCGGCGTGCTCGGCGGCGGGGCGGCGTTCTCGCACCCGTTCGGCGCGGCCGGGGAGGTCGCCTACTTCTGCACGATCCACCCGTTCATGCGCGGCGCCGTCAGCGTGCGCGAGCTGCTGCTGGACGCGCCCGCCGAGCCGGCCGTGCCCGGACGGCCGTTCCCGCTGCGCGGCCGCACGGCGCTGGCCGCCGGCACGCCGATCACGATCGAGGCCGACGAGGGCGGCGGCTACGCCCCGGTCGGCGCGACCACGGCCGGCGGGGACGGGACGTTCCGCGCCGACCTGCGGCCGCGCGCCTCCGGGCAGCTGCGGGCCGTCTCGGGCGCCGCGGCCAGCCAGGCCGTGCCGCTGCTGGTGCTCGACCGCAAGCTCGCCGCCACGGGCCGCTCCGCGCGCGGCCGCAGCGTCGTGCGGGTGCACGTGACGCCGCCCGGACACGGCGGCACGGTCGTGCTCCAGCTGCGCCTGCGCGACCGCTTCGGCTGGTGGCCCGTCAAGCGCGCGGAGCTCGACCACCACGGTCACGCCCGCTTCAAGCTGCGCACGCCGCGGCGCGTGCGCGCCCGCGTCGTGCTCACGCTGGCCGACGGCGCGACGCCGCTGGCCGTCAGCGCGCCGCTGCGACTCGGCCGCGGATGACCGCCATCGCGGCGTTGTGGCCGGGGATGCCGCTGACGCCGCCGCCGCGGCGCGCGCCGGCCCCGCACAGCAGCACCCGCGGGTGCGCGGTCTCCACGCCCCAGCTGCCCGGCTCGTCGCCGTCCTCGGCGTAGGGCCACGCGAGGTCGCGATGGAAGATGTTGCCGGCCGGAAGGCCGAGCTCGGCCTCCAGCTCGAGCGGGGTGCGGGCCTCCAGGCACGGCTCGCCGTCGGGCGCGCGCCAGAGGCAGTCGGCGACCGGCTCGGCGAGCACGGAGTCCAGCGAGCGCAGCGTCGCCTCGACGGCGCGCGCCTTCGCGCCGGGGTCGGCGAACAGCCGCGCGGGCATGTGCAGGCCGAAGCAGGTCAGCGTCTGGGCGCCCGCCGCGCGCAGCTCGGGCCCGAGGATCGTCGGGTCCGTGAGCGAGTGGCAGTAGATCTCGCACGGCGGCAGCGCCGGGATCTCGCCGCGGTCGGCCTGCTCGTAGGCGGCCTGGAGCTGCGTCGCGGACTCGTTGACGTGGAACGTGCCCGCGAAGGCCTCGCGCGGGTCGACGGCCTCGTCGCGCAGCCGCGGCAGCCGTGAGAGCAGCATGTTGAGCTTGAGCTGGGCGCCCTCGGCGGGCGGCTCGGGCTCCGGCTCGCCGAGCAGCCGGGCGAGCACGGGCGGGGCGACGGTGGCGAGCACGTGCCCGGCGGCGGCCGAGCCGCCCTCCCAGCGGACCTCGCCGTCGGGGTCGATCGCGGTCACCTCGACGCCGCAGCGGATCTCCGCGCCGGCGTCCAGCGCGGCCCGGGCGAGCGCGTCGGTGAGCGCGCCCATCCCGCCGACGGGCACGTCCCAGTGTCCGTCGCCGTTGCCGATCACGTGGTAGAGGAAGCAGCGGTTCTGGCGCAGCGAGGGCTCGTGCGCGGCGGCGAAGGTCCCGATCAGCCCGTCCGTGAGCGCGATGCCGCGCTCCACGTCGTCCTCGAAGGCCGCCTCGACCGCCTCCCCGAGCGGGCGCTCGAACAGCGCCTCCCAGGCGGCGTCCTCGGCCACCTCGGCGCGCAGGTCGTCGCGCGAGGGGAGCGGCTGCGTGAGCGTGGGGAACACGCGCCGGCCGACCCGCGCCGTCATCGCGTAGAAGTCGCGCCAGGCGTCGTGCGGCGCGGCGTCCGTGCGCACGAGCAGGCCGCCGCCGTCGGGGCGCGGCGTGTAGGAGGAGATCGCGCGCCGGCGCAGCTCGACCTCCAGGCCGAGGTCGCGCGCGATCGCCCGCGGCAGCAGCGAGACGAGGTAGGAGTAGCGCGACAGGCGCGCGTCCACGCCGGGCCACGGGCGCTCGGACACGGCCGCGCCGCCGGTGTGCCCGCGGCGCTCGAGCACGAGCACGGAGCGCCCGGCGCGGGCGAGGTAGGCAGCGGCGACGAGCCCGTTGTGGCCGCCGCCGACGATCACGGCGTCGTGGCGCGTCATGACGGCGCGCCACGATACTCGGCGGCCGTCGCGGGTAAGCCCCTGGCATGGCCAGACAGGACGCATCCCATCTCTTCGGCGACGAGCATGTCCGCAGCTACCGCGAGACCGGCGGCGAGGTCGGTCACGACTGGAAGAAGGGCACCTCGATCCTCCTGCTCACCACGAAGGGCCGCAAGAGCGGCGAGGAGCGCACGACGCCGCTGATCTACGGCACCTCCAACGGCGACTACGCGATCGTCGCCTCCAACGGCGGCTCCGACGAGCCGCCCGGCTGGTACGCCAACATCAAGGAGGACCCGGACGTCGAGGTCCAGGTGCTCGACGACGTCTTCCCGGCGCGCGCCCGCACGGCGACGGCCGACGAGAAGGCCGAGCTGTGGGACCAGATGGTCGGCCACTGGCCCGACTACGACGACTACCAGTCCAAGACGGACCGCGAGATCCCCATCGTGCTGCTCGAGCGCCGCTGAAGTCACTATCGTCTCGGGAAATGTTGACCTTCGCGGACATCGCGCTCGAGACGACGATCGTCTACGTCCTCATCTGGGGCATCCTGTTCCCGGCGTTCGTGACCGGCCTGATCGCCTACGCGATCGTGATCGGCAGCGGCGAGAAGCAGGACAACGACGAGCACCGCCGCTTCCCGCGGCTCTAGTCCGCGACGATCACGGTGATGCCCTCGGCCGGCCGGTCCATGGCCGCGAGGGCGGCGCCGGCCTCCTCGAGCGCGATCCGGCGGCCGATCAGCCGCGCCGGGTCGACGGCGCCCGAGGCCACGAGCCGCAGCAGCGCCGGATAGTCGCGCACCGGCATGCCGTGCACGCCGGCGATCTCGAGCTCGCGGGAGATCAGCTCGGCCATCGGCACGCGCGCCTCGCGCTCGTCGCCCGCGAGCAGGCCGACCTGCACGTGGCGGCCGCGGCGGCGCAGCGAGCGCACCGAGGCGGCCGCGGTCGCGGCGCTGCCGATCGCGTCGACCGACACGTGGGCGCCGCCGCCCGTGAGCTCGCGGATCCGCTCCGCGACGTCGCCCTCGCGCGCGTCGAACGCCTGCACGGCGCCGAGATCGGCGGCGCGCGCAAGCGGGCCGGGCGCCACGTCGACGGCCACGACCCGGGCGCCCAGCGCGCGGGCGAGCATCACAACCGACAGCCCGACCCCGCCGCAGCCATGGACGGCGAGCCAGTCGCCGGCGCGCACGCCGCCGCGCTCGCCGACCGCTGCGAACGCGGTCATGAAGCGGCAGCCGAGCGCGGCGGCCGCCTCGAAGCCGAGCCCCTCGGGGAGCGGCACGCAGTTGAGGTCGGCGACGGGCACCAGCACGCGCTCGGCGAACGACCCCCAGCCCGTGAAGCCCGGCTGGTAGTCGCGCTCGCAGATCTGCGTGTGGCCGAGCCGGCACGGCTCGCATGCGCCGCAGCCGCAGCAGAACGGCGCTGTCACGCGGTTGCCGGGCTCGACCCCGCGCACCTGCGGCCCGACCCGCGCGACCACGCCGGCGAACTCGTGGCCGGGCACGTGGGGGAGGGCGATCGAGGCGTCGTGCCCCATCCAGCCGTGCCAGTCGCTGCGGCACAGCCCGGTGGCGCGCACCTCCACGAGCGCCCCGTCCGGCGGCAGCTCGGGCTCGCGGACCTCCTCGAGCCGCAGGGGCTCGCGGAACGCGTGCATCACCGCGGCGCGCACGGCTAGCGGCGGGGCCTGAGGCGGAGGTCCTGCATGCCGCCGTCGACAGCGAGCGTCGTGCCCGTCGTCGAGCCCGAGCGCGGGCCCGCGAGGTAGGCGACGGCGCCGGCGACCTCCTCCGGCGAGACGAGCCGGCCGTGCGGCTGGCGGGCTTCGAGCGCGGCGCGCTCGGCCGCCGGGTCGTCCGCGCGGTCCAGCAGGCGGCCGATCCAGGGCGTGTCCGCGGTGCCGGGGTTGACGCAGTTGACGCGGATCCCCTCGGCGAGGTGGTCGGCCGCCATCGCGCGCGTGAGCGCCAGCACGGCGCCCTTCGTCGCGCTGTAGAGCGCCCGCTGAGGGAGACCGGCGGTGGCGGCGACCGAGCCCGTGTTGACGATCGCCGCCGACGGCGAGCGCCGCAGGGCCGGCAGCGCGGCGCGGCTCGTGCGCACCATCCCGAGCAGGTTCACGTCCAGCACGCGCGCCCACTCCTCGTCGTCGTTGTCCTCGACCGTCCCCTGCGCGCCGATGCCGGCGTTGTTGACCAGCACGTCGAGGCGGCCCAGCTCGGAGAGCACCCGCTCGATCGCCGCGCGCACCGAGGTGTCGTCGCCGACGTCGGCGCGCAGGGCCAGCGCGTGCGGCGAGCCCTCGCCCGGGTCTTGGAGGTCGAGCACCGCGACGCGGGCGCCCTGGGCGGTGAGCTCGGCCACCACGGCCGCGCCGATGCCCGAGGCGCCACCGGTCACCGCCGCCACGAGGCCGTCGAAGTCGCGCGTCATGGCCGAACTTCTACCGCACCGGTCCGGTGCGGCCGCTACATTCGCGCCGATGGCCACGTCGGCAGTTCAGCGCGGGGCGCCGGCGATCGGGCCCGCGCCGCGCGGGGGCCGCTGGCTCGTCGTCGCCGCCGGGGTGGCGGCGGCGCTGCTGCCGATCGTCGGCTTCGCCTCGCTGCTGCTGCGCGAGCAGCTCGACCCCGACTTCTCGAACCCGCAGCTGCATTTCACGCTGTTCCTCGCGGTCGGGGCGGGGCTGCTGATCATCGCCTACGACGCCGGTGAGTCGGCCCACCGGCGGGGCGACGCGCGGGTGCTGCTGATCTCGCTGGCGTTCCTGGCCACCGGCGCGTTCCTGATGCTGCACGCGTTCGGCACCGCGGACGTGCTGTTCAAGACCGAGCGGGCGGGCTTCAAGGTGGCGATCCCGATCGGCCTGCTGCTCTCCGCGGGGTTCGCGCTCGCCTCGGCGTTCGCCGACGCGCGGCCGTGGTTCCCGGCGGCCGTCGTCCGGCGCCGGGCGCTGCTCTGGCGCCTCGTGCTCGGCGCGGCCGCGATCTGGCTCGCGTGGACGTGGCTCGAGCTGCCGCCGCTCGACCGCCCCACCAACGAGGGCGGCACCAAGGACGCGCTGGCGGTGCTCGCGGCCGTCGCGACGGTCGCCTACGCGGTCGCCTCGCTGCGCTACCTGGTCGTCTATCGCGGCAAGCTCGGGCTGCTGCCGGCGAGCGTCGCCGCCTGCTTCGCGCTGCTCGCCGAGGCGATGATCGGCGTCGCGATCACGGGCGAGCGCGCGTGGCACGCGAGCTGGTGGGAGTGGCACGGGCTGATCGTGCTCGCCTACGTCGTCGTCGCCTACGCGGCGCGGCGCGAGTGGCGCGACGAGCGCTTCCGCAACCTCTACCTCGCCACCACGCGCGAGCGCGGGGAGGAGGTCAGCGTGCTCTTCAGCGATCTCGCCGGCTTCACCACCTTCAGCGAGCGCAGCACGCCGGCCGAGGTCGCGACCGTGCTCAACACCTACTACGCGATGGCCGCCCCGCTGATCTCGCGCCGCTTCGGCGGCGAGCTGGAGAAGTTCATGGGCGACGGGATGATGGCCACGTTCAACTCGCGCGGCGACCAGCCCGACCACGCGGAGCGCGCGGCCGGCGCGGCGCTCGCCATGCAGGAGGAGATCGGCCGGCTCGCGGACGCCAACCCCGGCTGGCCGCGGCTGCGGATCGGCATCAACTCCGGCGAGGCGATGGTCCGCGAGATGGGCGGCCACGGCTTCGTCGCCTACGCGGTGATCGGCGACACCGTCAACACGGCGTCGCGGCTCGAGGGCCAGGCACCCGTCGGGGGCGTGCTGATCGGCGAGCGCACGCGCGAGCTGCTGCCCGACGGCACGCGGGCCGAGCCGGTCACGGACGTGCGCGTGAAGGGCAAGGAGGCGACCCTGGACGCCTTCCTGCTGCAGGCGCTTCCCTGACCTCCAGCCACGGCATCGCGCGGTGCACGAGCGGGCCGATCGCGAGCGCGAAGGCCACGGTCCCGACGCCGACGCTGCCACCCAGCAGCCAGCCCGCGACGAGCACCGTCAGCTCGATCCCGGCGCGCGCCGCGCCCATCGGGATCCCGCGCGCGGCAAGCCCGGTCATCAGCCCGTCGCGCGGGCCGGGGCCCCAGCCCGCGCCGACGTAGAGCCCGGTCGCGACCGCCGAGGCGAGGATCGCGACGACCATGAACAGGCCCTGCTCGAAAGTGCCGTGGGCGGCGGGGATCCAGGCGACGCCGAGGTCGATCACGGGGCCGACGACGATCGCGTTGGCGAACGTGCCGAGGCCGGGGCGCTGGCGCAGCGGCACCCACGCCGCCAGCAGCGCCAGCGAGCTGATGATCGTGACCTGCCCGATCGTGAGGTCGACGTGGCGGGTGATGCCCTGGTGGAAGACGTTCCACGGGTCCAGGCCCGCGTGCGCCTCCAGCAGCAGGGCCATGGCCAGCCCGAACAGCACGAGGCCGGAGAGCAGGCGGACCGAGCGCTCGACGGGGCGGTCGTAGCGACCGGTCACGATGGTCCGCACGTGAACGCACCATAGAGGCCGGTAAGGGCGCTCCGGTCTACCTTGGCGGCATGGTCGCCCGTGTTGCCGCGCTGCTGCTCGGAGTGCTCGCCGTCGCCGGCGTGCTCGGCTCCGCCTCGGCCCAGGATCCGGGGAGCGTCGGCACCGGACCGCCGCCTCCGCCGCCGTCTGCCGATCCCGGCGCCGGACCGGCGGCCTTCCTGGGTCACTTCGAGGACCGCGTCCTGCTCCTCGACGCGCAAGGGCGCGTGACGCGGGTCCTGCCGCGCTCGGCCGAGCGGGTCGTCGCCTGCCCCGGCTCCCGGCGGCTCGTGGAGACGCAGGACTGGTCCGGGGTGGTCCGCGTGAAGCGTCTCGACGGCAGGGCGCTGTGGCGGCAGCGGATCCCGATCCAGGGCCTCGCGGGCGTGGCGTGCCTGGACCCGCAGGGGCGGAGGGTCGCGGTGGTGACCGAGTCCGACAAGGTGCCGACCCGGACGCTGCGGATCGTCTCGCGCCGCGGTGTCCGGGCGGTTCTCCGCATCCACGGCGAGACGCCGCTGCTCACGCGCGATCGCCTGTACCTCACGAGCCGCGACGGCCTGGAGGTGCGCACGCTGCCGGGCGCGCGGGTCGTGCGCCGGCTTCCCGAGCCGCCGTACGCGCACCAGGTGTTGCCCTCGCCGGACGGCCGCCGGCTCGCGATGACGCACCTCACCGAGGGGCTGCGCTTCCGCTCGTGGCTCGTCGACGCCCGCACCGGCGGCGGTCCGCCGGATCGCCATCCCGCGGGTGACCGTGCTCGGCTGGGTCGCGAGGGACCGACTCGCCGTCCGCTCCGACCGGAAGCTGCGGATCCTCGACATGCGGTTGCGCGAGCGGACGGTCGTCGACGGCTTCAAGGATCTCAGCGCCGTGATCACGCGTGCGGGCGACATCGTCACGACGGACGGGACGGCGCTCGTCGCGGTCCGCCGCGGCTCGCAGCAGATCGAGCGGATCGGGACCGTTCCCGAGGGCGTGTCGGTGTACGCCGCGCTCCGCTGAACGGCCACACGGCGGAGGTGGGGTCGAGGCCCATCAGCCGCGTCGAGATCGACCCGCCGGGCGACGACGACGCGGTCGACATGACCGACGAGGTCTGCAGACCTGGTGAGCCGTCAGTCGTTGGCGGGCGCGCGCCCCTCGTGGCGCGCGAGCCCGTCGTCGGGGATCGGCTCCCACTCGCATGCCGACTCGACTCGCTGGCGGTAGGTCGGGCGGATCCCGTGGCCGGGATCGAGCGCGCCGAGCCGCACGGCCCAATGGCGCTTCTCCGGGTCGTGGCTGAACAGCGCGCTCCCGCAGGTCCCGCAGAAGAGCTTCGCGAAGCCCTGCTCGGGCTGCCACGTGCGGACGTGCTCCTCGCCGGCGACGATCCGCAGCGCCTCCGCGGGGACCCGCGCCTGCGCGGAGGCCGCCGTCCCGGTGCGCCGCTGGCAGCGGGTGCAGTGGCAGTAGCCGGCGCTCAGCGGCTCGCCGACGAGCTCGAAGCGGACGGCGCCGCACAGGCAGCCGCCGGTGATCACCTCGCCGTCCCCGTGCGCCCGGGCGCCTGCGACACTCCCTGCATGGCCGTCCGACGGATCATGCCCTACCACGAGTCACCGGACTTCGAGGCCACGCGTGCCTTCTACACGCGCGTTCTGAGGCTCGAGGAGGGGAACTTCGGCGGCGGCTACATCGGCTTCGGGTCCGGCCAGGCTCAGGTGCTCTTCGGGCCGCCGGGCGTGGAGCCCGCGTTGCCCGACATGGGCGTGGACGTCGCTACACGCGAGGCCGTCGACGCGGCGCACGCCGAGGCGGTCCGGGCCGGGCACGAGGTCATCTACGGGCCGGTCGACGAGCCCTGGGGCGTCCGGCGCTTCTTCGTACGCGACCCGCAGGGCGTCGTGATCAGCGTGCTGGCGCACGACTGAGGCCCGCCGTCAGCCGATCTTCTCGGCCAGCTCGACGATGATCCCCTCGGGACCGCGGACGTAGCAGAGCCAGTAGCTGTCCTCGAAGTTCACGAGCTCGCCGACGAGCTCCGCGCCGCGGGCCTGCAGGCGCCCGAGGACGTCGTCGATGTCGTCGACGGCGAACGTGATGTGGCGGAGGCCCGCCGTGTTGGCCGGCGCGCGCGGGTCGCCCTCCTCCATCGGGGGCGAGTGGAACTGGATCAGCTCGAGCTGCCCGTGCCCGTCCGGGGTCCGCACGAACGCGACGTCGTTGCGTACGCCCTCGAGCCCGACGATGCGGTCAACCAGGCGCCCTTCGACGCTCATCGGGCCCTGCACCTCGAGCCCGAGCTCGACGAAGAACTCGATCGCGGCCGCGAGGTCGCCGACGATGACGCCGACGTGGTCCATCCGCAGGACGGTCATGCGCCCGAGGGTATGGACGCGGCCCGCGCGCGGGCGGCCTGGCGGACGAGGTGGTCGCGCTCGGCGACGGTCGTGGCCCCGCGGGCGGCCTCGGCGTAGGCCGAGGCGGCGGCGGGCAGGTCGCCGCCGAGCTCGTGCAGGTGCCCGCGCACGGCGTGCCACCGGTGGCGGTCGCCGATCACCTCGCGCAGCCGGTCCGTCTCGCGCAGCCCGGCGGCGGCGCCGAGGACGTGGCCGACCGCGACCGCGCGGCCCAGCACCGCGGCGGGGTCCTGGCGCACGGGGTTCTCGGTCAGCGCGACGAGGTCGTCGTACCAGGCGAGGATCTGCGGCCAGTCCGTCTCCTCGGCGCTGGCCGCGTCGTCGTGCAGGGCGGCGATCGCGGCCTCGATCTGGTAGCGGCCGGGGCGTTGCAGGGCGAGTGCGGACTGCAGGACGCGCACGCCCTCGGCGATCGCGCGCGTGTCCCAGAGGGCGCGGTCCTGCCGGTCGAGCGTGACGATGCGACCGTCGGGATCGAATCGCGCCGGTAGGCGGGCATGGTTGAGGAGCATCAGCGCGAGCAGCCCGCGCGCCTCCGGTTCCTCCGTGGCGAGGGTGAGCTGGCGGGCGAGCCGGATCGCCTCGGCGGCCAGGTCGATCCGGCCCGCGTGGCCGGTCGTGTAGACGAGATAGAGCACGCGCAGCACGACGGCGAGGTCGCCCGGCTGGTCAAGACGACGGCCGCGCAGGGTGCGCTTGGCGCGGCTGATCCGCTGCGCCATCGTCGCCTCGGGGACGTAGAAGGCGTCGGCGATCTCCCGCGTGCTGAGCCCGCCGACGGCGCGCAGGGTCAGCGCCACCTGGGAGGTGGGGGCGAGATCGGGGTGGCAGCAGGTGAAGAGCAGGAAGAGCGTGTCGTCGCCCTCCTCCGGGGAGGCGGGCGTCGCCGGCTCTGCCTCCGTCGCCTCTTCGCGGCGGTGGCGGGCGGCCTCGCTGCGGCGGGCGTCGACGAGCCGCCGCGTCGCGACCGTGGTCAGCCACGCGCGCGGGTCGTCCGGCGGGTGATCGGGCCAGACCCGCAGCGCCTCCAGCAGCGCCTCCTGCAGCGCGTCCTCGGCGGCGTCGAAGTCCTCGCCCCGGCGGACCAGACCCGCCAGCACCCGCGGGACGAGCGCGCGCAGCGCGCCCTCGTCCAGCTGATGGACCGGCTCGTCGATCACTCGGTGCAGTCCTCCGCCGGCGCTTCGGACATGATCTCCCGGACGTCGATCCACTCGTACATCGGCTCGCCGCCCGGGCCGGGCTCGGAGGAGACGAAGGCCGCGACCTCGAGCGCACGCTCGTGGGACTCGACGTCGATCATGTACCAGCCCGCGATCAGGTCGCTGGTCTCGGGGTGCGGGCCGTCGGTGGTGACGGGCGCCGCGTCCGGGCCGCCGTAGCGCACCCAGGTGCGAGCCGGCGCGAGCGCCTGCGCGCCGACGTACTCGCCGCTCTCCTCGAGGACCTCGCTGACGTTCTTGAGGAAGGCCATGTGCGCCTCCACGTCCTCAGGCGCCCACTGGTCCATCGGCGGGTGCGGGTGGTGCGGCTCCGGGCCGCCGCGGTAGTGCTTGAGAAGCAGGTACTTCGGCATCGCTGATCTCTCCTGGTGTCGTGGGCCGCGCTTCGTGGCCCTTCACCTGGTGAGCGGAGCCGGCCGGCGTTTCTCGACATCGTGCCGCCGATGAGCCTAGACCTGCGCTCAGGCGCGAGATACACGCCGAGGCAGCCCTCCTCGTCGCACGCGCAGAGGGCGTGAACTCGTGCCTCGTCGACCCGGGACGCGAGCTCGAGCTCGCCCTTGCGGGCCAGGGATTCACGGAGATCACTCGCGAGCGCTGGCAGCACGTCGACGAGCTTCGGCTGATTGACGTCCACGCTGCCTGAGCGATGTTTCACCGCCAAGCGCGAGAGCTACTGGCTAGCGTGCGGTCTCGACGATCCGACGCTCTAGTGGTTGGTCGTTGGCCGGTTCGTGGGTTCCGTAGAGCACGTCCGGATCGAGGTCGATCTCGCCGGGCCATTCGACGGTGCCCGACTCCGGATTGACCCGGAGCGCCTCGAATACGGAGCGGTCGTCGCGGATCGCGGAGAGCACGCCGCCCCGTTCAAAGACGGGTGCGAGGTTGACGTCTTGGATGAGGCCGTCGGTGAAATGCAGGCGCACCCATCGGTCCTCGAGCGGGGCGGCTTCGGTGATGCGCGGGAGTGCGGTCATGGCAATGGCTCGATGGCGTTGAGCGGGGCGGCTCGCCGGCGAGCCGCCAGTCGGCTTCGACTTCCTCGTGGTGCAGTTCCAGCCATTCTCGCACGAGTCGAAGCGCTCGATCGGGTATCGAGCCGCGGATCACGGCGCCGTCGCTGATCGCGATGACCGCCTCGACGCCGCCGTACTGCGCGTGAATGTGTGGCGGAGGATGGTCGCTGAAGTACATGTAGATCGCGATCCCGTAGAACTGGCTGATCCGGGGCACGCGGCCCATCGTCGCGCGCCGTCCGGACGCGGTGATCCGCGATGTGCCAGCCGTAGACGGCGGCGTAGAGCCGAGTTCGACCGCTCTCGCTCGGCTACGGCGTGCCAGTGACCCCCGTTGTGCCGCAGACCGGTTAATGTTCCGAATTGGTGAGTTTCTGGCGCAGGCGCAGAGCACCCGATCTCCAGCCGCGATCGGACGAGGGTCTGAATGGCCTGGACCTCGCCACTCCCATCGCCGTGGTGGATGTGGAGACCTCGGGACTTCATCCCGGGTCCGCCGGGCGACCCGGGTCCCCCGGCTCCGCCGTCGACGGGGCAGCTGCCGGGGCCAGGGCCCGATCCGGCTGATCCCGGTCCGCCGATCACCGTCCGGCTGGACGATCTCCTGCTCGGCGACCTCGGCCACCCGCGCGTGGATGCGCGGCTGCTGCAGGCGATCCTGCTGCGCGATCGACACGTCGCCGAGTGGCTGCGGAGCCAAGGCATCGACACGGACGCCGTCGAGGACGCGTTTCCCGCGTACCCGCTGGCGCTGACGGCGCCGGCTCGGTCAGGGCTTCGGGGGCTGAGGTGGGTCGGGGTTGGGCGCCGCGAGGTAAGGGAAGGTCTGGCTCGCGGGGCGGCTGGAGCGGTCGACGCCGTCGCGAATCGCGGGACCGTTGCCGCCGGCGATCAGCAGCGTGAAGATCCGGTCCATCACGTCGTCATTGAGTGCCCTGCCGCCGCAGGTGCGGTGCTTCTCACCGCGCCGAGCGGCGAGCTCGATCTCGAGGAACGAACCCTGCTCGACGTAGGGCTTGGCGAGGTCGAGCACCAGGTAGTCCGCCAGGACGAGCTCGGTCAGCGGGTGTGCGCCCCCCTCGTCCGGCGGCCAGTCGACCTTGCCGTCGAGCCCGTCCCAGAAGGCCAGGTTGGCGTTCAGCCGGGCCCGGTACGCGCCCTCATAGACGTGCGCCGGGTGGAACGGGTCGTCCATGTTGTAGAGGTCGCGGATCTCGAGGTCGCGGTTGACGCGGTCGAACTGCATGGGACCGAGCATCATGTTCGGGACCTCGGGTCGTCCCGCGCTCTCGAGCCGGACGTTGAGCTTCCCGCGGGTCAGCGTCTCCGCGGCGACGCCCACGAATCCGAGGTCTCCGAGCACTGTCGCGCAGTCGATCTCGACGACGAGCCCGAGGACGTTCTTGCCGTCGAGGTAGATCGAGCCGGGGTCGGTGAACGCCAGCTTCCCGGTCGCGATCGTCTTCAGCATCGCCGGCGCATCGAGGATGAACGGATCCCACCGCGGTCCTGCGAAGAGGCGAGTGCCACCGGTCGCCGAGCCTCGGTCGTCGTTCACCTGGACGGTCACGGTGTCGCCGCCTGGCAGCGTGCAGGTGCAGTGCTGCTCCCCGCCGTCCTCGGGATCGGGCGTGGAGAAGACGCAGTCGATGACGAACTCGTCGTCCGCAGGACTGAACGGCGCCTGAGCGCCGCCGCCGTTGAGGGTCAGCTTGCGCAGCCGGAACCGGTAGATGAGCGCGTCGGAGAAGCGGGCGGTCGGCGGTGCGAACGGCAGCGTGTTGAGGACCAGGACCAGGCACCCGTGCCGCTCGGGGCTCGGGAAGGCGTACAGGTCGGTGATGTCGGCGATCGGTTCGGCGACCGCCCGCGGTCCGGAGATGTGGTGCGACATGGCAGCGTCTCCGTCAGCGCACGTCGACGTAGACGACCTCGATGGCGTTGTTTCCGTAGCCGAGCCGGTTCCAGGGCGGGACCTCCGGTTGCACGTTGCCGGCGGCGTCGGTCGCCCGGGCGCGGAGGGTGTGCCGGCCGATGTCGTTCGCGTCCCAGTCGAACGCCCAGTCCTGCCACTGGTACGGGCCCTTGGGCGGCTCGAGCTGCGCCGCGTGCCAGTCGCCTTCGCCGGTGAGGCTGACGTCGACGCGCGTGACGGGCCCGGTTCCCGACCAGGCCTTGCCGCGCACGGTGTGCGTGCCGGGGCTGATCGCCGAGCCGTGAGCGGGGTCGGTGATGCGCGCCCGCACGCGCATGAGGCTGACGGGCTCGTGCGGCCGGTCGGGCCACTCGTAGATGTAGTGGCCCGTCTGGAACTCGCCGGCGAACGGCTCGGTCAGGACGTCGATCCGCTTCAGCCACTTCACCGACGCGACGGCGTACCAGTGGGGCACGATGAGCCGGAACGGGGCGCCGTGGTCGGGACCCAGCGGCTCGCCGTTCATCTCGTAGGCGATCAGGATCTCCGCCGCCGGATCGGCCGCGAGGGCGAGCGGCAGGGCGCGCTCGAAGGTCAGGTCGTCCTTGTCGGTGTCGGCGAGGACCGGCTGGAGGTGGTACGCGCCGTGGTCGGCGCCCTCGAAGCGGACGTCGACGCCGTCCGCCGCCGGGCGCGCCTGCTCCAGCACCTCGTGCAGGAGGGCGCCGGTCCAGCGCGCGGTCGAGACCGCGTAGTCACCCCATGGCTCACCGATCGGCAGCGGTCTCGTCTCGAGTCGCCCGTTGCCGGCGCATTCGAGCGTGACCGCCCGCTCGTGCGCCGGCATCGCGCGCAGGTCGTCGAGCGTCAGGGTGAGCGGGTTCTCCACGGCGCCGCCGACCTCGAGCGTGCCGTCGTGTGCCGGCAGCGCGAAGTTGCTGCGGACGTAGTGCAGCGCGGTCGGGCGTGATGTCCCCGATCAGGGCCTCCGGCGGCGCCTCGGCGTTGTAGGGAGCCGGGTTGATCATCTGAAGCGCGGCGCGCGCCCGGTCGAGCTCATCCACAACGGCCATGTCTCAGCCTCCTCGTCGGCGAGCATCAGTAGTCGGAGTCCTGGAAGGTCGGCTCGCGGCCTTCGTTGAACGCGCCGATGCCCTCGATGCGGTCGGGATGGACGGCTGAGCGCCAGTGCGAGTCCATCATGATCGCGATCGCCTGCTCGATCGGCTGGCCCTCGCCGAGGCGAACGGCCCGTTTGACCGCCTGCACCGCCGTCGGCGAGTTGCTCGCGATCTTCTCCGCGATCCGCATCGCCGCGTCCATCAGCTCGCCCTGCGGGTGGATCTCGTTGACCATGCCCAGCCGGTATGCCTCCTGCGCGGTGATCGGGTCGCCCGTCATCAGCATCTGCATCGCCCTCCCCGGAGGGAGGAGACGGGGAAGCAGCGCCGGCGAGCCGCCGCCGGCCGCGAGGCCGAGCATCGCCTCGGGCTGGCCGAAGGTGGCGTTCTCGGAGGCGATGATGAAGTCGGTGCTCTGGGCGAGCTCGCTGCCGCCGCCGTACGCGACGCCGTTGACGGCGGCGAGGATCGGCTTGCGCAGCTGGCGGACCGTGTAGAGCGTGCGATCGAAGTCCTGGCGCTGGCGCAGCCAGTCCTCCTTCGTCATGTTCTTTCGCTGGCGCAGGTCGCTGCCGACGGAGAAGGCCCTCGTCGCCCGCTCCGGTGAGGACGACGACGCGGATGGCCGGCCGGACCGCGATCGTCTCGACGATCTCGGTGAGGCGGGCGCCCATCTCGGTCGTGATCGCGTTGTCCGCGTGCGGCCGGTTGAGGGTGATCAGCGCGACACGACCGTCGGCGAGGTAGTCGACGAGGACCGGGGACTCCGGTTCCTCGCCACCGGACGGGGGTGGGCCGAAGTCGAGCGCCTGCCAACGGTCGGTGGTTGCCACGGTTCCCCCTCTTCTCGATCGAGACGGGTCACGAGTCGAGCTCCGCGAGCCAGCGCATCGCCCGCAGGCCCGGCGCGAAGCAGTACTCGCCGCCGCGGGTGACGACGAACGGCGGCAGGTCCTGCAGCCGGCGCCGGATCGGCCGCTCGGGAACGGTGAAGCTGCCGGACCCGTCGTTCGGCCCGACGAGCGGGTCCTTCTCGAGCGGGGCGCCGATGAAGATGCCGTCGTTGAGCCATTGGGTCTTGACGAACTCGAACTGGCGCTTGAGGTGCGCGCCCGCGAAGACGAAGATGATGCCGCGATCGGCGCCGTCGTCCTCGAGCACGCCCTCGGGCAGCATCGGCCCGTAGCTCGTGCCGCGCCGGATCATGCGGTGCAGGCGGACGTCGACGGCGCCGTCGCCGTCCAGCGCGTCGCGCGGATTGGCGCGCCGCGCGTGCGCGCCGAGGGGGCACTTGAGGCCGCGCGGATCGTCGCCGTAGAGGAAGGCGTTGTGGCGCTGCGGGTCGCCGCCGAGCTCCGGGTCGTCACCGTCCGGGGAGAGCGCGAGCGGCGCGCCGCTCTGCCAGCGCCCGACCATCTTCGCGCCGAGCAGCGCCTCCTCCTCGCGGCTCGCCGCCTTCGCCCGCAGGTACTGCCGGTAGGCCGCGACCCTCGTGTGCAGCTTGCGGAAGACGACGTACGTGCCGTTGCGGCCGAGCACCTCCGGGGTCGGCATCGGCGGCAGCTCGCCCGTCTCGTCCGGGTAGCCGAGGATGATCTCGCCCGCCTTGAGCGGCCGCTCCTGCGGGTTCGAGGGGGCTCTGCCGCTCCCTTCGACCGTCGGCTGGCCGATCCCGTCCTTGAAGCCGAAGGACGTCCGCCCGCTCGGGAGCTGGTAGCAGTCCTGGCGCCAGATCACCTCGACGCCCGCGAGCTCCGCATGCGCGCGGCGCGCCTTCTCGACCACGGCCTGCAGCCGCTCGCGGTCGGGGGAGAGCGCCGCCAGGGCGACGTGGACGTCGCTGGTGCCGAGCGGCTTCTCCCAGTGCTCCGGGCTGCTGTCGCCGACGTCGCCGAGCAGCGCGGCGCGGGCGGCCATGCCCTCCCGGAACTCCGGCGCGAAGCTGTCGAGCGAGCTCTGCGGGACCCCGAGCGCCTTCAGCCCGTGGTAGGTGAAGGCGACCGTGATCCAGGCGTCGTGGGCGGGATCGGAGAGGGGCGCCCGCTGTCGACGATGTGCTGCAGTCGCCGGACGAGCTCGCGTCCGGCGGCGCGGTCATCGATGCGGAGCAGGAGGTAGGTGCCGACATAGGGCGAGGGCCGCTCGTGCAGCGCGCCGCTCTGGATGTCGTCGAGCTCGAGGCGCGGTGCTCCTCGCGCGCGGTCACGGTCGCCATGGTGTGCGGTTCGCGCGGGCCTCGTCAGTCGGCGGCCTCGTCCAGCAGCGGCTTCAACGCCGGGTGCTGCAGTGCCTCCGCAGCATCCGGGTGGTCGAGCACCTGCTGGAAGGCCGTGTTGACGCGCTGGGCCTTCCGGATCTCCTTGACCGTGCCGCCGTAGTTGCGTGCGTAGGCGGCCGCCGTCTGCTGCGCGCCGAGGACGAACCCTTCACCGCCGCCAGGTCGGGGAGGCCGTCGTAGCCCTCCACGTGCCGGAAGATGATGTCGAAGAGCCCGAGCGTCGGCCCGGACGTGAAGAAGTCCTCCATGTAGGCGTCCCACGGGCCGTCGAAGCTCGTCATGAACGCGAGCCGTGTGTCGTCGTCGAAGAGCACGAACCTCGCCTCGTGGATCGTGGCGATGGCCACGCCGTAGTCCCCTGGCCGGTACCCGGGGTCTCCTGCAGGTCGTGCAGCGCGCCCGCAGAGACTCGGCCTGGCCAGGCTTGACGCGGAAGAACAGGCTGAACTCGCTCGTCGGTCCGACGGTGACGCCCGGCCGGGACGCTCCCGCCGCAACAGTGGTCATTCGGCTCTCCTGTGGCTCGATCGCTCCAGTGTCCGAGCCAGGGGCGACCCCATCAAGGGCGGGCGCACCTGTGCAACGGGGGTGCAAGCGCGTGCCGCTACGTCTTGTCGCGCCGGCAGTTCACGCCCAAGGGTGAAACGGTCCCGGAAACAAAGAAACCCTGCGAATAGCAGGGCTTCTAAGAGGAGCGGCTGAAGGGACTCGAACCCTCGACCTTCTGCATGGCAAGCAGACGCTCTAGCCAACTGAGCTACAGCCGCGCGCGGCGCGCAGTATAGCTCTCGTGATGCGACCGATCGGGGAGCAGGCGGTGCTCGTGACGGGTGCCACGGACGGGATCGGCGAGGAGATCGCCCGCGCGCCACGAAGATAGGCGGGAGGCA
>CAWHOS010000006.1:0-242667 GCA_963831105.1 uncultured Solirubrobacteraceae bacterium
GCATCGCCAGCCCGGGCCGCGGAGGCGAGGACGCCTCGCTGCGGCTCGACGACGCGCGCTGGCGGACGCTGGTCGAAGGGGTGGAGCATGCCGCCGAGGCCGCGCGCGAGCGCGGCTTCGACCCGGTCTTCCACCACCACACCTCGACCTATGTCGAGGGCGTTGCCAGATCGAGCGTCTCTCGAGGACTCCGACGTCGAGCTGCTGCTCGAAGCGGCCACATCGCGGTCGCCGGCGGCGACGCGGTCCAGGCGCTCGCCGACTGGGGCGAGCGGATCGGCGCCGTGCACATCAAGGACGTCCGGCTCGACATGCTAGAGACCGTGAAGGCCGAGCGCGCGGACACGCTTACCGCGTCGCCGCGCAGCCTCTCTGCGGCCTGGGCCAGGGAGACGCCGACGTGGAGCGCTTCTGCGCGGCGCTCGCGGATCGCGGCTACGACGGCTGGGTCGTCGTCGAGCAGGACCGCGTGTTCGAGGACGGTGGCGCGTTTGCCGCGGCCACCGCGAGCAGGCTCGTGGCGGTCTCTGGCTGCGCGAGCATGCGGGGTGGTGAAATCACCTTCGACATCATCACGATCGGCCGGATCGGCGTGGACGTCTACCCGCTGCAGACCGGGTCTCGCTGCGCGAGGTCGGGTCCTTCGGCAAGTTCCTCGGCGGCAGCCCGACCAACGTCGCGGTCGCCGCAGCGCGCTACGGCCGCTCGGCCGCGGTGATCGCGCACGGGGGAGGACCCGTTCGGCGAGTACCTGCACGACGCGCTGCGCGGCTTCGGCGTCGACGACCGCTACATGACGGCGGTGCCCGGGCTGCCCACGCCGGTGACGTTCTGCGAGATCTTCCCGCCCGACCACTTCCCCTGTACTTCTACCGCGGCCCAAAGCGCCCGATCTCGTCATCCACCCGCACGAGCTCGACCTCGACGCGATCCGCGCGGCGAAGCTGTTCTGGGTCACCGGGACGGGCTCTCGCAGGAGCCCAGCCGCAGCGCGACGCTCGCAGCGCTCGAAGCGCGAGCAGGTGCCGGTCCGACGGTGTTCGACCTCGATTACCGGCCGATGTTCTGGAATTCGCGGGAGGAGGCCAGGGAGCAGTACGCCCGCGCGCTGCCCTCTGCCACCGTCGCGGTCGGCAACCTCGACGAGTCGGAACCGCCGTCGGAACGCGCGATCCGCGCACCGCCGCCGCGACCGAGGGACTGGAGCTGGCGGTCGTCAAACAGGGCCCGGCCGGTGTGCTCGCCCGCCGCGGTGAGGAGTGGGTCGAGGACCCGCCCGTCCCGGTCGACGTGGTCAACGGGCTCGGCGCTGGTGACGCTTTCGGCGGCGCGCTGTGCCACGGGCTGCTGGCCGGCTGGGAGCTCGCGCGCCTGATGCGCTTCTGCAATGCCGCGGGCGCGCTCGTCGCATCACGGCTGGCGTGCGCCGACGCGATGCCGGATGAGTCCGAGGTCCTGACCCTGATCGAGGAGACCGCCCATGTCCGATGAGACCGTGCGGGAGCTCGCGCTGACCCGCGCGCGCGAGCCGGAGCGGATCGCCGAGGCGGCCGCCGTGCGCCGGCGCCCCGATGTCGGGCTCGGCGAGGGCCGGACATTCATTGTCGCCGCCGACCACTCGGCCCGCGGGATGGTCGGCGCGGGCCGGCATCCGGGCGCGATGGCCGACCGTGGAGACCTGCTCGAGCGGCTGTGCCTCGCGCTGTCCCGGCCGGGCGTGACGGGGGTCCTCGGCACGCCGGACATCCTCGAGGACCTGCTGCTGCTCGGCGCGCTCGACGGCATGTCCGTTTTCGGCTCGATGAACCGCGGCGGAATCAAGGATGCGCGCTGGGAGATCGACGACCGTTTCACCGCTTACGACGCGGCCACGCTCGAGGCGATGGGCTTCGAGGGGGGCAAGATGCTCGTCCGCTTCGATCTCGAGGACCCGGCGACGGCCGCCACCGGCGAGGCGTGCGCACATGCCATCGGCGAGCTGGCGCGACGGAGGCTGGTCGCGATGGTCGAGCCGTTCATGGCGCGCACCGTCGACGGGCGGGTCACCCACGAGCTCACGGCCGACGCCGCCGTGAAGGCGTCGATGATCGCCGCCGGGCTCGGGCCGACCTCGGCGTACACCTGGCTCAAGGTCCCAGTGGTCGACGAGATGGAGCGCGTGGCCGCGGCGACGGCCCAGCCCACCTTGCTGCTCGGCGGCGAGGTCGCCGCCGACCAGGACGCGACGTTCGAGCGCTGGCGGTCCGCGCTCGCGCTGCCGAACGTGTTCGGTCTGGTGGTCGGGCGTTCACTGCTGTACCCGCCGGGTGACGACGTCGCGGCGGCCGTCGACGCGGCGGCCGGCCTGTTCCCCGACCCCGCACCCGCGTCATGAGCGGCCTCGTGCGGGCCGACGGCGAGCTGACCATCACGCCCGAGTCGGCGGGCTGGGGGTTCAGCGGGTTGCGCGTGCTCGAGCTGGGCCTGGGCGAGCGGCGCGCGCTGGAGACCGGCGGCGACGAGCTGATCGTGCTGCCGCTGTCAGGCGCCTGCACCGTCGAGGTGGAGGGTGAGCCGTTCGCGCTCGCGGGCCGCGCCGGCGTCTTCGCGGGCGTCACGGACTTCCTGTACGTCCCGCGCGACGCGCGCGTGGAGATCGCGTGCGAGCGCGGCGGACGGTTCGCGTTGCCGTCGGCCCGAGCCGATCGTCGCCTGCCCGTGCGCTACGTCCCGGCGGCCGACGTGCCCGTCGAGCTGCGCGGCGCGGGGCAAGCGAGCCGGCAGGTCAACAACTTCTGCGCTCCCGAGGCGCTCGAGGCGGACCGGCTGATCGCCGTCGAGGTGCTCACCCCGGCCGGCAACTGGTCCTCCTATCCGCCCCACAAGCACGACGAGGACAAGCCGGGCGTGGAGACCGTGCTCGAGGAGATCTACTACTACGAGGTCGCGCGCGAGGGGTTCGGCTATCAGCGGGTCTACGGATCCGGGCCGGGGCGCGAGATCGACGTCTGCGCGGAGGTCCGCAGCGGCGACGCCATCGTGATGCCGCACGGCTACCACGGGCCGTCGATGGCCGCGCCCGGCTATGACCTCTATTACCTGAACGTCATGGCGGGACCCGGCGAGCGCGCGTGGCGCTTCACCGACGACCCGGCGCACGCGTGGATCCGCGAAACCTGGGCCGGCCAGGCGGTCGACCCGCGACTGCCGATGACGTCGGCGGGAGGTGGACCAGCATGAGGTTGACCGTGGGCCAGGCGCTCGTGCGGTTCCTGGCCGCCCAGCACACGGAGCGCGACGGCGTCGAGCAGCGGCTGATCGCCGGCTGCTTCGGGATCTTCGGCCACGGCAACGTCGCCGGGCTCGGTCAGGCGCTGGTCCAGGAGCCGGAGCTGATGCCCTACCACCAAGGGCGCAACGAGCAGGGCATGGTGCACGCCGCGGCCGGCTACGCGCGCATGCGCAACCGGCTCTCCACGCTCGCGTGCACCGCATCCGTCGGGCCTGGTTCCACCAACATGGTCACCGGCGCGGCGCTCGCGACCATCAACCGCCTGCCCGTGCTCCTGCTGCCCGGCGATGTGTTCGCCACCCGGGCCGCCGGCACGGTGCTGCAGGAGCTCGAGGACCCCGGGTCCTACGACGTCTCGGTCAACGACTGCCTGAGGCCCGTCTCCCGCTACTGGGACCGGATCGAGCGTCCCGAGCAGCTCGCGCCGGCGCTGCTGGCCGCGATGCGGGTGCTGACCGATCCGGCGGACACGGGCGCGGTGACGCTTGCGCTGCCGCAGGACGTCCAGGCGGAGGCGGCCGATTGGCCGCAGGAGCTCTTCGAGCGCCGGGTCTGGCACGTCCGCCGGCCGGTGCCCGAGCCGGTGGTGCTCGAGGAGGCCGCGCGCAGGCTGCGCGGCGCGCGCGCCCCGCTGATCGTCGCGGGCGGTGGCACGATCTACGCCGAGGCGACCGACGCGCTGCGCGCGCTGGCCGAGTCGACCGGAATCCCCGTCGCCGAGACGCAGGCCGGCAAGGGGTCACTGGCCTACGACCACCCGAGCAGCGTCGGCGCGATCGGCGCCACCGGGACGACGGCCGCCAACGCGCTCGCGCGCGAGGCCGACGTCGTGCTCGGTATCGGCACGCGCTGGAGCGACTTCACGACCGCCTCGCGGAGCCTGTTCGGTCCTGACACGCGTTTCGTGAACCTCAACGTCGCGCCGGTGGACGCGTTCAAGCACGCCGGTCTCCCGCTCGTCGCCGACGCCCGTGCCGGGCTGGAGGTGCTGTCGGAGGCGCTCGAGGGCTTCGCGGTCGACGGCGCACACCGCTCGCGGGCGACCGAGTTGGCGCACGCGTGGGACGAGACGGTCGAGCGCGCGTACCGGCTGGGCCATGCCCCGCTGCCGGCGCAGAGCGAGGTCATCGGCGCCGTCAACCGCGTCACGGAGCCCACGGACGTCGTCGTCTGCGCCGCCGGCAGCATGCCGGGCGACCTCCACAAGCTGTGGCGCACGCGCGACCCGAAGGGCTACCACGTCGAGTACGGGTTCTCGTGCATGGGCTACGAGATCGCGGGCGGGCTGGGAGTCAAGATGGCCGCGCCCGAGCGCGAGGTCGTCGTGATGGTCGGCGACGGGTCCTACCTGATGCTCAACTCCGAGCTCGCCACCGCCGTCGCCGAGGGCCACAAGCTCACCGTCGTGCTCGTCCAGAACCACGGCTACCAGTCGATCGGGGCGCTATCGGAATCCGTCGGCTCGCAGCGCTTCGGCACCCGCTACCGCTACCGCGACAGCGACCGCACGCTGCCGGTCGACCTCGCCGCCAACGCCGCGAGCCTCGGCGCCGAGGCCGTGCGCGCGAGCACGGTCGCCGAACTCGAGACCGCCCTGCGCGACGCGCGCGCCTCGACACACACGACGGTGATCCACGTCGAGACCGACCCGCTCGTCGGTGCACCGAGCTCCGAGGCGTGGTGGGACGTCCCCGTCGCCGAGACCTCTGAGCTCGGTAGCACGCGCACCGCGCGCGAGGAGTACGAGCGCAACAAGCGCACCCAGCAGACCTACCTGAGCACCCACGAGAAGGTGGAGACGCCGTGAGCACCACCGAAGCCCTGCGGGTCGGCGTCGTCGGACTCGGGATCATGGGCGCGGGCCACCTGCGCACGCTCGCCGCGGACGTGCCGCGGGCGCAGGTCGCGGCGGTATGCGACGTCGATGTCGCCCGCGCCCGGATGGTGGCCCGCGAGGGCGCGCGTCTGCACGTGGATCCCATCGCCCTCATCCGCTCCGACGAGGTCGACGCGGTGCTCATCGCCTCCTCCGACGCCACGCACGCGGACCTCGTCCTCGCGTGCATCGACGCCGGCAAGCCGGTGCTGTGCGAGAAGCCACTCGCGACGACGGCCGCGGCGAGCCTGGCCGTGACGGAGGCGGAGGCGGCACTCGGGCGCCGCCTGGTGCAGGTCGGCTTCATGCGCCGCTTCGACCCGCGCTATGAGGCGGTCAAGCGCGAACTCGACGACGGGCGGGTCGGCCGGCCGCTGCTCGTGCACTGCGCGCACCGCAACGCGGCCGTCCCACCCACGTACACCTCGGACATGCTGATCACCTCGTCAGGGACGCACGAGTTCGACGTCGTCCGCTGGCTCACGGGGGAGGAGATCGTGGTGGCCACGGTGCTGACGCCCCGGCCGACGAGCAGGGCCGCGGACGGGATGCGCGACCCGCAGCTCCTGATCCTCCAGACCGAGGGCGGCGTGCTCGCGGACGTCGAGGTCTTCGTCAACGCGGGATATGGCTACGACATCCGCTGCGAGCTCGTCGGCGAGTGGGGCACGCTCGTACTGGAGCCCGCGGTGACTCCCGGGTTCCTGGAGCGGTTCGCCGAGGCCTACCGGCTCGAGTTGACCGGCTGGGTGGACGCCGTGGCCGACGGTGGCCCGCGCGGGCCGACCGCCTGGGACGGCTACGCCGCGAGCGCCGTCGCCGACGCGTGCCTGGAGTCGTTGGCGAGCGGTCAGCCCGTTGACGTCCGGCTCGCCGAGCGCCCGGCGCTCTACGGCTGAGACGGCGTCGTACCCTCATGGTGAGGACGCCCGATGCTCGGCCGACGACGCGCGCGACGCGAACCCACCATGAGGGACGAGCTCGGCGTCAGCGTGGTGTTCGTCGACGTGGACGACGAGGATCTCGGGCCCGCCGCGCGCGCCGCGGCGCGCGAGCAGGCATGGCGCGAGCTGCGCGCGATCGTGGCCGAGGCGGTGATCTGGCAGGACGCCGCCAACGACGTGCTCGCGGCCGTCAGCCGGCGCGAGCCGCTCGCCGAGCTCGCGCCGCGGGGCGGTCCGCTCGTCCGCCGCTTCTGCGAGCTCCGCGCCAGGCTGCCCGAGTCCGATGACGTCGAACTGCGTCAGATCACGGAGGAGCTCGGTCCTCTCCTCGACCACCACGCCCTGATGCTCTCCTCCTCGCTCGACATGCTCGCGGTCGACTGGCGTTCGGAGCGCATCGTCGATGAGCTCGAGCGGATCGATGGGCTCGGTGCGCCAGCAGAGCGGCTGGACGGGATCTACGCCAGGCTCGCCGCCACGGATCGAAGCACGCCGATACGAACGCTCGCTCGGGGCAACTGTGAGCGCAAGTCAGGTAATTGAGAGCAACTCGGATCGCCTGACAACGCCGTATACGCCTCAGTGTCACGAGCCTTCCGACGGCGTGCTGCAGACCGGTCAGCAAATCGGCTCGGCCGCCAGCTAAGGCGTTGGTGCTGCGTTTCGCAAGTCTCGCTCGGACGAACCGACAACACGCGCGATCGCCCTCGAGTCCCTCTCCTGAGTCGGTCGGACGCCGGCAAGGGGCTCGGCGGGCGGCCGTGGGCCGCCCGCCTTGTCCCTTGCTGCGGGCTACTGCCGGCGGTCGTGGTTGCCCTGCGTCCAGCTCGAGCGGAGCGGCCGCACGTGCAGCGACCGGATGCTCGCCGTACCTCCCTCGGCGAACAGCTTGATCCCGTCGCTGGCGGGCTTCGGGAAGATCTGGTCGGTGATCACCGTCCGTCCGCGGCCGGCGAAGACCTCCACGGAGGACCAGTCGACCAGGATGTGCAGGCGGACCTTCCCGTGGCGGGTCGGCAGCGGAGCGCGTTGGACGCCGGGGAAGTCGCGGCTGAAGCCGCTCTCGCCCGATCGGGTGCGGTCGACGTAGAGCTCGCTCGTCTCCGCGTCGTAGCCGATCACCGTCTCCTCGCCGTCACCCGCGCGGACCGTCAGACCCGCTCGCTTGGCGGTACCGGGCCGCAGCTCGGCGGTGATCTCCAGCGCCTTGCCGCGCGCGGGCACCGTCCAGCTGCCGGGCTGGATCGCCCGGCGGCCCAGGTGATACGACGGTCCGGACCGCAGCGACCTCAGCTCCCGCACCGGCTGCTGCACAAGCCGCGGGCTGCCGTCGATCGTGCGCAGCGCGAGTTCGCGTGGCACGCTCGTCGCGCTGCGCCACGGCGACGTCGGGATCTGGTTGGCGTAGTTCCAGTTGTTCATCCACCCGATCGCGATCCGGCGCCCGTCGGGCACGTCGTTGTAGGTCACCGCGGCGTAGAAGTCCTTGCCGTAGTCCATCCAGCTGGAGCGCTGCTCGGCCGACTGTGCGGGCGCGTCGGCGAACATGAACTGGTCGGCCAGGACGTGGCCCCAGCCGCCGCTATTGCGGTCCACGATCTGGATCTGCGCGTCCTTGCCCTTGAGGTCTGAGACGTTCCAGCTCGTCCAATCGAGCGCCTCGCTCTCCTTCCCGGCCGTGCTGCGCACGACCTGGCCGTCGACGAGGAGGTTGACCGCCGTCTCGTCAGAGCGGATCTTGGCCGCGATGTCGGAGAGCACGAAGTGGTCGGCGAGCACGTGCCCCCAGCCGCCGGTCGCCCGGTCGACGATCTCGATGTGCGCCCGCTTGCCCGCGAGATCCTTGACGTCCCAGGCCCTCCAGTTGAGCGTCCCGGAATCGTTCCCCGTCGCGGTGCGCACGACCTGGCCGTCCACGACGAGGTTGACCGCCGTCTGACCCGGCCCTTGCTCCGGGTGATTGCCGCCGGCGATCTCGAAGTCCAGGAAGTCACGGTCGATCGTGAATTCGGGAGAGACGATCGAGCCCATGTTCTGGTCGCCGTCGTTGGGGTTGCCGAAGAACGTATCGACGATCTGCTCGCCGATCCGGCCATCGCCGCCGCGGTGCGGCGTGGTGCCCGCGAAGTCGCCGGTCGGCGTCCAGCTGCCGTAGTCGGAGCCCTCGAAGTCGCCGAGCACCTCGCCGGCCGGCGGTGACCCGTCGCCGGCCGCCGGATCGTGCGTGTGCGCGCCGCCGCCGACGAGGAAGTTCACGTAGTCGCGCGTGATCGCGAAGCGCGGCGATGTGAGCGTCCCCTGCGAGCCGTCGAAGTCGAGGAAGCTGTTGACCAGCCCGTTGCCCTGGAAGCCGGAGACCGTCTGCTGCCCGGGAAGCGTGCCGTGTGCCGGCCCGCTTCCGAACGCCGTGCCGGTCGTCGTCCAGCTGCCGTAGTCGGCGCCCTCGAAGTCGGCGAAGACGTCACCACCCGGCGGCGTGTACGGCTTCGCGTTGTCCGCCGTGAAGCGCTTGCCGTCGAAGTCGCCGACGAAGTACTGCGCCGCCGAACCGCCCGCGATGCCGCCGGGGTTGAGGTTGACGATCATCACCCACTTGGTCTTCTTGCGCTTGCCGTCGACGGCGAGCGGGAACAGGTCGGGGCACTCCCACACCCCACCGGTGGCGTTGGCCGGGCCGAAGTCGCTCATCAGCGTCCATGACTTGAGGTCGGGCGAGCTGTAGAGGCGGATCTTGCGCTCGACGGCCATCGAGACCGCCATCACCCACTTGCGCTCCGGCGCGTACCAGAACACCTTCGGGTCGCGGAACTCGCCCGAGCCGATGTCGAGCACCGGATTGCCCGCGTACTTGGTCCAGGTCCGCCCCCGGTCGGTGCTGTATGCGAGCGACTGCGCCTGCGAGCCCGGACGCGCGCTCGTGTAGATCGCCACCATCGCGGGATTGCCCCGGCTACCGAGACCGCTCGTGTTCTCCTTGTCGATCACCGCGCTGCCCGAGAAGATCATCTCCTCGCCCTGTTCGGGAATCGCGACCGGAAGCTCCTTCCAGTGCACGAGGTCGCGGCTCACCGCGTGCCCCCAGGACATGTGGCCCCACGTGTCCCCGAACGGGTTGTACTGATAGAAGAGGTGATACTCGCCCTTGTAATAGACGAGCCCATTCGGATCGTTCATCCAGTTCTTCGCCGGCGTGTAATGGAACTGGGGCCGGAACAGTTCCTGATAGCTCGCGCCGGCTGACGACGCAGGCATCGACGCGGCCGACGCCGAACCGGTCATCGGCACGGTCATGGCAACCACCAGCCCGGCGATCCCGGCAGCCCGACCCAACCTCCCGCACCAGCCCAGAGCGGCACGGCGTGCAGTGTGCCTCATCAAGACACTCCCTCCTCGGTCCTGCTTTCGAACCCGCCCCGGCCTGCACCGGAGCGCTCCACTTGCGCGCCCACCCCGCCATTTGTGAGAACGTTTTCACAACGTAGCGCTGAACGCGCCGCTGCGCAATCGTTGTGGTCTCGAAGCGGACCCAGGCGCTCAAGAACGCCAGAGCATGGCGTTGGTCCACCAACTGTGCAATCGTTCTCACATGACTGAGATTGATGCTCGACGCGCGCCCCCGCGCCGACGGCCGACGATGAAGGAAGTGGCGGCGGTGTCCGGTGTGAGCATCAGCACCGTCTCGCGCGTGCTCAGCGGCGACACCGCGGTCAAGGCCGACCGCGTCACGCGCGTGCTCGATGCCGTCGACCTGCTCGGATACCAGCGCAACGACGTCGCCAGCACCCTGCGCCGGGCAGACCGCGGGTCCGCCAGCATCGGACTCATCCTCGAAGACGTGGCGAACCCGTTCTTTTCCGCCGTGCACCGCGGCGTCGAGGACATCGCACGACCGCATGGTGTCGTCACGCTCGCTGGCAGCTCCGACGAAGATCCCGAGCAGGAGCGCCGACTGGCCGCCGCTTTCACGGCCCGCCGCGTGGACGGTCTCATCGTCGTGCCCGCCGGCGACGACCACGCCTACTTGCTGCGTGAGCGCGCGGCCGGGATGCCGCTCGTCTTCCTCGACCGCCCGCCGCGGTTGCTCGAAAGTGACACCGTCCTGACCGACAACGCCGGCGGCGCCCGCCTCGCCACCGAGCACCTGCTCGCCACCGGCCACCGACGAATCGCGTTCCTCGGCGGCCGCGAGCCGATCCACACCGCCATTGAGCGACGGAGTGGCTACCTCGAAGCGCTTCGAGACCACGCCATCGCGGTTCCCTCCGAGCTCGTCTGCCCCGACCTCCACGATGCCGCTGCCGCGCGCCAGGCAGCACGGACGCTGCTGCTCGGACCGGACCCGCCGAGCGCGATCTTCAGCGCCCAGAACCTGCTCACGATCGGCGCACTTCGCGCGCTTCACGAGCTCGCCGCACGGCACACCGTCGCGCACGTCGGCTTCGACGACATCCCACTCAGCGACGTGGTCGACCCCGGCCTGACAGTGGTCGCCCAGGACCCATATGCGCTCGGCCGCGCTGCGGCCGAGCTGCTGTTCGGTCGGCTGCGCGGCGACCAAGGCCCCTACCGCCATGTCGTGCTCTCGACGACGCTCATCGCCCGCGGCTCGGGTGAGCTTCCGGCGCCACCACCGGCTCGAACATGAGCGCCATGAAGTCGGGCGGCCGGGCGGATGCTCGGCCGAGTCGTGCCGGTCGCAGGCCGCGCGCGAACTGCGCGTACCCCAGAGCGCCGGGAACGACGCCGAGATAGAGCGCGATCGCCACGCCGCTGGTCGTCCCAGCCTTCCCCCAAGACCGGGCAGCCAGGACCGAGGAGCCTCCGTCGCCAGAGCCCGCGGGCCGACGGCGTCATGCGGCGGGGACGGGGCCACGCGCTCGAGCGCGCGGACCGCTCCCGTCGCGGGTCGTAGACGCCGCCCGCGTACCGGCGGACCGCGTTCGCGATGACGCGGCGCGTTCGCTCCAGCCGCTTGCGGTATCCACCGGACCGGCTCGAGCACCGAGCCGCCATCGAGCTGCCGACCGCTCCTCTCCAGAATCAGCGGTCGAGCCTCGCGCGTGTGATCCCGGTCCCTGCCGGCCTCCGCTGCGCTTGACGAGACTAGTACTACATCCGTACTATATTGGTACGTGACTCGTACTACCCGCACACCGGAGGACATCGGCTTCCTGCTGGCCAAGGCTTCGCAGCGCTTCAACCGGCTGCTCATGGAGCGCTTCGCCACTCACGGCTTCGATGACGTGAGGCCGTCGTTCGGATCGATCCTGGTGCCGCTGTTCGACGAAGACGGCCTGCGGCTCGGCGAGCTCGCGGAACGTGCACGACTGTCGAAGCAGTCGATGACCGGGCTCGTGAAGCTCTGTGAGCAGGCCGGCCTGGTCGTCCGCGAGCGCGATCCCGGGGACGGCCGCGCCTTCAGGATCCGGCTGTCGGCCCGCGGCAGGACGCTCCGCGCCGTGGCGGAGCGGGAGCTGCAGAGCCTGGACGCAGAGCTGGTCGCGTCACTTGGCAAGACCAACCATGCCGCGCTCAGGCGTGCGCTGAAGGGAGTCATCGAACTATGAGAAGCGCAACGGTCACCACCGTCCTGGATGCCACACCGCGGGCCGTCTTCGAGTACCTGTCCGACATCGAGAACCTTCCCGAGGGGGCGAACGGGTTCGCGCGCGAACTCCGCCGCGAAGGCGACGACTTCAAGGTCGTCAGTGCCACGGTGCCCGCCGGGCCGTGGGTGCGCCGTTCGTGCACGATTGGGCGGATTCCCGACCGCAGGAGGAGGCTCGCTTTGCCCATCGTGACCGTGCAGCAATCGCCTCGCGACATCGAGCCGAAGCGACGTCTGGTCGCCGGCATCACCGCGGCGTTCGTCGACGCCTACGGTGTGCCTCCGGAACACGTCCAGGTGTTCATCCAGGAGGTCGACCACGAGAACTGGGCGAAGGCCGGCGTGCTCGCGGCCGATCGCTAGCCGCACCTTCGGCGATCAACGCGTCCGCAGCACGCGGAGCCTGACTGCCTGCCGCAGTCGCACGGAGCTCGTCTCGCGAGCGAGGCGCGCGGCGAACGCGTGCGGGACGGACGTGCCGTGCCATCGCCGCGTCACCTTCACCAGCTCCGGCCCGCTGCCGAACTCGTCGGCGACGTCGAAGTAGGTGGACTCGATCAGATCGAACAGTCCGTCATCGACGGCCCTCGCCACCTGGCCGTCGACCGATCGGATGGTCCTCGCCCAATCGCGCCTATCGAGCGCGCCCAGATACTGCGATCTCGTCTCGACGGGCGGCAACGCCGAGACCGGCTGCGTGTCGATGAGGAGTGCGCGAGGTGCCAGCGCTGCACGGAGTTTGCGCAGGACGTCCACGACGTCCTCGGTGTCGACGCATCACAGCGACCAGCCACACAGTGCGAGATCGAATCGCCGGCGCTTCACGTCGAGCGCGTCCGCGTCGTGGGCGGCGAGGCGCACTCGCTGTCTCAGCTCTGGTTCGAGCGCCGCGGGGGCCTTCGGCGCACATTGGCGGTCGCCGCCGAGCAGATAGACCTCCGACGCGTGCTCGGCGACGGCCGTCGTAAGGCGGCCGTCACCACAGCCGAACTCCAAGACGCGCTTGCCGGTCAAGTCGACGGCCGTGGTCACGGCCGCAAGCTCGGCGCCACCCGCGTCACGAACGTACATCGTGCGCACTCTATGGCGCCGCGCAGCGTCCGTGGGAGCGATTACGCGCTCTACGTGGTCGCGGCGCCGCACGTGAGCCACAGAAGGGCACTAGGTGGACTGGCCTTGTGGGGTTGGGCTGTTGGTTGTTCAGGCGGCTAGGCGCAAGCGGCGGTCGGGGGCATGGGCGTCGTGGCCGGCCAGTTGGGCGGCGATCGACGCCAGCCGGCCGTGAAGCTCGCACTGGCGGACGCCGGCGACGGATGCGATGTCCGGTGACGAGGTGCCGGCCATGCGCATTGCGAAGATCGCGCGGTCGGGTCCGGCGAGCTGTTCCGCCGCCCGAGAGCGGAGCGAGAGCGCCACGTCCGGCATGACGTGTTCGCCGGCCGCCACGGCGCGCAGCGTCTCGATGAGCTCGCGCACCGGTGAGGTCTTGTCGAGCACGGCGTCGGCGCCGGCGAAGGTCGCCGGGACGAGCGCGTCGGGGCCGGCGCCGTGCAGCACGACCCGGGGCGCCAGGTCGCGGCCCGCGAGGCGCAGGCACAGCTCGAGGCCGTCACTGCCGGGGCTGTGCTCGAGCAGGACGACGTCGGGATTGGTGCGCTGCAGCAGCGGCCACAGCCCGTAGCGGTCGCTTGCCGAGCCGACGTGCTCGAGGCCGGGATGGCCGTGCAGGATCGCGTCCACGCCGGCGAGCACCGTGGGGTGGCGGTCCATCGTGGCGATGCGGATCATGGGTCTGGTTCTCCGGGTGTGGTGGGGTGGTCAGGCCGCGGCGCCCTCGGGCAGCGCGGTGGTAGGGACAACGGATGCAGCGCGCGCACGCGCGGGCAGGAAGACGGCGGCGATCAGCGCGCCGGCGATGGCGATCGCAGCTGCGATCCCGGCGGTGGTGCTCATCGCGTCGACGAAGGCCTGGTTGGCTGTCGCGACGAGGTCGGCGCCGGCGGAGCCGCCGGTCTGCGCCGCGACGGCGTGGGCGCCGCCGACGCTGTCGCTCGCGGCGGCCGCCGCCTCGCCCGAGAGGCCGGCGGAGGCGCCGTCCATCGTCGAGGCGTAGGCGCTGGCGAGCGCGCTGCCGAGCACGGCGATGCCGAGGGTGCCGCCGACCTCGCGGACGACGTCGTTCATGGCGGAGCCGATGCCGGCCTTCTCCCGCGGGAGCGAGCCCATGATCGACTCGGTGGCGGGCGCGATCGCGAGCCCCATGCCGGCGCCCATGAGACCGAGCGTCACGCACAGCGCGCCGTCGGAGGTGCCGAGGTCGAACCCGGTGACGAGCGTGAGCGCGCCCGAGACGACGCCGAGGCCGGAGGCGACGACCAGCTTGGTGCCGAACTTGGCCGTGAGCTTCACCGCGGACTTCGCGGAGACGACCAGGCCGGCGGCGATCGGGAGGAACAGGAAGCCCGCCTCCAGCGCGCTGTGGCCGAGCACCGACTGCAGGTAGGTGGTCATGAAGTACATGACGCCCATCAGCGAGAAGTAGACGAAGGTGATCGACGCGCTGGCGCCGCTGAAGCGCGCGTTGCGGAACACGCTCAGGTCGAGCATGGGCTGGTCCACGCGGCGCTCCCAGGCGGCGAAGGCGCCCAGTATCGCGACGCCGCCGGCGAAGGCCCCGATGATCGCGGTGGAGGTCCAGCCGCGCTCGGGTGCCTCGATCAGACCCCACACGAGCGCGCTCAGACCGGCGATCGACAGCAGAGCGCCGACGACGTCGAGCCTGGGCTTCTCGGGGTCGCGCGACTCCGGGACGACCATCCAGGCGCCGACGAGACACGCGGCGACGGCCGGCAGGTTGAAGAGGAAGATCCAGCGCCAGTCGAGGTGCTCGATCAGCCAGCCGCCCGAGATCGGCCCGATGGCCACGCCCAGCCCCGCGACGGCCGACCAGATGGCGATCGCCTTCGGGCGCTCGCTCGCGGGGAAGATGTTCGTGAGGATCGAGAGGGTCGTGGGCATGATGCCCGCCGCTCCGACGCCCATCAGCGCGCGTGATGCGATCAGCGCGGACGAGCTGTCGGAGAGGGCGGCGAGGACGGAGCCGGCGGCGAACACCGACAGGCCGGTGACGAGCGCGCGGCGGCGCCCGAAGCGGTCGCCGAGCGTGCCGGCGGCGAGCAGGAGTCCCGCGTAGACGAGCAGGTAGCCGTCGACGATCCACTGCAGCTCGCTCGAGCTCGCGTCGAGCTCGGTCTGGATGGTCGGCAGCGCGACGTTGAGGATCGTGTTGCCGACGCTGATCACGAGCAGGCTGACCGCGAGGACGATCAGGGCTTGCCAGCGGCGGCCGTAGGGATTGGTCTCGGGCGACATGCTCGTCTCCGTGGGCTCAGGGGTTGTCGGGTCCGGTCAGGCGTCGAGGCCGTCGTCGTAGCCGTCCCAGAAGGACTGCTGGACCTCGGGCCCGGTGCTGCGGAAGTCCTCCGCGTTGCCGGTCAGGTCGTCGACGGCGACGTCGAGCTCGGCCTGGTAGAGGTCGGCCTCGAACGAGTCGTCGGACGTGTGCGAGCCGACGAAGCCGTCGGCGGCGCGCGAGAGCGCGTCCTCCTGGGCGGCGACCTGGTCGTAGACGGCGTCACCCGCGTGATCGGCCGTGTCGACCGCGGCGGCGTGCAGCTCGATGAGTGCGTCGTCGACCTCCTCGTAGGTGTCGGCGGACTGCAGCTGGGCGACGGCGGCGCCGAACGCCTGGCCGTCGTCGTAGGCCTTCTCGGTCTCCGAGGCGGGCCAGAGGGCGATCGTGGCGGCGGCGAGGATCGCGGCGACGCCGGTGCCGATGCCCAGCTTGGCGAGCAGGGAGCCGGTGCCCGCCCCGGCCGTGGCCGGGGCGGTGTCGGTGATGGCGGACATGGGGGTGACCTCCTGGGTCGGGTGGGGTTGGGGTGGTGCGGGAGGTGGGGAGGAGTGGGTCAGGCGGCCGGGGAGCCCTCGACGCTGATGCGCGGGAGGACCCGGTCGAGCCGGCGCGGGAGCCACCAGGTGTGGCGGCCCATGAGCAGCATCACGGCGGGGAGCAGGACGCAGACCATGCTTCCGGCGATCAGGATCGCCGAGGCGAGGCCGACGCCGAACTCCTTGACGGTCGGGTCGCCGTTGAGGATGAAGCTGGCGAAGACCGCGACCATGATCGCCGCCGCGGAGCCGATCACCTTGCCGGTGCCGGCGAGCCCGTCGATGACGGCGCGGCGGGGGGACTTGCCGGCGTCGATCTCCTCGCGCACGCGGCTCAGGAGGAACACCTGGTAGTCCATCGCGAGCCCGAAGAGGATCGCGAACATCATCATCGGGACGTAGGAGACGATCGGGATCGCGCCGTCGAGGCCGATCGCGGCCGCGCCGTGGCCCTCCTGGAAGACCGCGGTGAGCACGCCGTAGGCGGCGCCGACGGCGAGCAGGTTCACGACCGCGGCCTGCAGCGGCGCGACGACCGAGCGGAACGCGATCAGCAGCAGCAGGACGCTGAGGCCGACGACGACCGCGATGATCAGCGGCAGCCGCTCCCCGATCAGGTCGGCGAGATCGAGCTGCTGGGCGGTCGAGCCGCCGACATGGGCGTCGGCGCCGCTGGCGGGGATGATCTCGTCGCGAACCGTGTCGACGAGGCCGCTCGTGGCGTCGGACGTCGGCGAGCCGGCCGGGATCACGTTGATCATCGCGGCCGTGCCGTCCTCGGACATCTGCGGCTCCGCTACGGCCTGGGCGCCGCTCTGCGAGAGCCCCTCGTGGAGCTTCGCGAGGGCCGGGTCGTCCTTGCCGTCGACGTCGGCGGTCACGAGCAGGGGCCCGTTGGCGCCGGCGCCGTAGTTGTCGGTGATCAGGTCGTAGGCCTGGCGCACGGTGGTCGACTGCGGGGAGCTCCCGCTGTCGGACAGGCCGAGACCGAGACCGGTCGTCGGGGCGGCGACGGCGAGCAGCAGCGCGATAGAGCCGGCGGCGAACAGTGCGGGCCGGCGCGAGAGGCGGCCGCCCCAGCGCTCCCAGAGCGAGCTGTGGCCGAGCGTGGGCAGCTTGTCGCGGCCGACGCGCAGGCGCTCGATGCGGTCGCCGCAGAGCCCGAGCAGGGCGGGCAGCAGCGTCATCGAGGCGAGCACGGCGACGACCACCACGATCGCGCAGGCCTGGCCGAGCACGGTGATCAGCGACACGCCGGAGACCGCCAGCGCCAGCAGTGCGATGACCACGGTGACGCCGGCGAACGCGACCGCGCTCCCAGACGTTGCGGCCGCATGGCCGATCGCGTCGTGCACGCTCATGCCCTCGTGCCGTGCCGAGCGGGCGCGGGTGACGATGAACAGCGAGTAGTCGATGCCGACGCCGAGGCCGATCATCGCCCCCACGGTCGGTGCCACGTCCGGCACGGACACGACGTGGCCGAGCAGCGAGACGAGGCTGAGCCCGCAGATGAGCCCGAAGATCGCCGCGACGATCGGCAGCGCCATCGCGGTGACGGTCCCGAAGACGAGAACGAGGATCAGCATCGCGGCCGCGATCCCGATGATCTCGGAGGTCTTGCCCTCCGGCTTGGAGATCTTCGTGCCCAGCTGCCCGCCGGCCTCGACCTGCACGCCGGTGCCCTCGGCGGGCTCCGCGGCGCTGTCGAGGATCGCCTCGGCGTCCTCGACGGAGACGTCGCCGAGCGCCGTGGACGGCAGCATGGTCGAGTAGGCCGTCCGCCCGTCGCGCGAGAGCCGCTCGTACGGGTCGCTGACGCTCTTGACGTTCGCCGCCTGCGACAAGGTCTTCGTCGAGTCCTCGACCACGGCTCGATTGGCCTCGTCGCTGAGCTTGCCCTCCTCGACGTGGTAGACGATCGGGCTGGCGTCGGAGAGGTTGGCGTCGAACGAGCGCGCCATCACGTCGTTGGCAGCCTGGCTGTCGGAGCCGGCGACCTGGGCGCTCGAGCTGTACTTGGTGCCGGCGGCATGGCTGGTGAAGCCGAGGCCGACGAGCAGCACGAGCCAGACGCCGATGACGAGCGCGCGATGGCGCGCGGAGAACACCGCGATTCTTCGCAATGCGGATGACACGGGAGGACCTCCGGGAGCGGGGGAGTTCATGGCCCGGCAAGGTTCCGGCTCACCCGTGTGAGCGGTCACCACACGATGCGTGTGAAGCTGCGGTCAGGCGCCGCGTCGATGCGGCGCGAGCAGCCCCAGCGCCCGGCCGCGGTCCACGGCCTCCGCTCGCGTGTGCGCGCCGAGCTTGGCGTAGAGCTTGCGCATGTGCGTCTTGACGGTGTGCACCGAAAGGAACAGCTCGCCCCCGATCTCAGCCGCCGAGAGGTTCGTGGGCAGGAATCGCAGGACGGCGAGCTCGCGCTCGCTCAGCGGCTCGGCGAGCTCCTGAGGGCCGGCGGCCGGCTCGGCGCCGCCCAGATGGTCGAGCACGAGCTGCAGGTGAGCCCGGTGGGCGGTCCCGTGGAGCGGGTGGCGTGAGAGCAGCTCAGCGGCGCCGTCGACGGCCAGGAAGATCCACACCAGCCCGAGCGGCTCTGCGACGCCGAAGGCCTGCTCCACGCTCCGCGCCGCGGCGCCGGCGTCGCCGAGGCGCGAGCGTGCGATCGCATCCAACAGCAGACCCTCGATCACCCGGTTCGGGTGGAGGGCGAGCGCCTGCCCGCTCACCACCGGGGCCACCGCCCGCGCGGCACCCTCGTCGTCGCCCTCGGCGAGACATACCCGGGCGGCGAGGCTGCACCATTCCGCGCCGTCGCCCCGCTCGGCGAGCGCGGCGCGCGCCGGGCCGGCATCTCCGAGGCGCAGGTGCGTCCTGAGTCGCCATTGGCGCGCGACGGCGGCGAGGAAGTGCGGCGGACGCAGCCGAAGCCCGAGTTCCTCTGCAGCCGCGAAGGCAGCGAGGGCGTCCTCGGAGCGCCCACGGCAGAACGCCAACATCCCGCGCTCGTGATGGAGTCCCACAGTCGCCGGGGGCTCCGGCGCCCGCTCGAGGATCGGCTCGGCGCGGTCGAGTCGCTCCTCGCCCTCCGTGAGCGCACCCCGATCGATGAGCGCGTAGGCGAGCGACACCAGGATCGGCCCGAGCATCGGATGCGACGACCAACCGGCGCGCTCGCTCGTGTCGATGGCCTGCCGGAGCCGCTGCTCGGCGAGGCCGGCCTGTTGCGTCATGATGGCCACCACGCCGAGCGCCCCGAGGCAGCCGACCTCGACGTAGGGGCGGCGCACGCGACGGCCGAGTTCGAGCCCCTGCTCGAGATGGCCGGCGGCCTCGGGAAGGCGCAGGACCCAGCTCTCCGCGATGCCGAGATTCATCAGTGCGAGCGCCTGCAGCTCGTCGTCCGCCGCGGACGGCCCATCGTCGCCGGCGAGCAGCACGGCCGCCTGATCGACCACCTCGTCGAGCCCTCCGAGCCGGCGTGCACGCAGCAGCTGGACCGTGGCCAGCGTGGTCCGCGCACGCGCACGCCGGTGCTCCGGCACGGTCGGGACCGCCTGCTGCGCGCGGTCCAGCAGCGCGTCCGCCTCGCTCCAGCGCGAGCGAGCGAGCCGGTCGGCGGCGGCGATCGCGGCGATCTCGCCGTCCTCCTCCGCGATCTCGCGCGGAAGGCCGTCCAGAAGCGACTCGAGCGTCGCCTCCTCGCCGTCCAGCGCGAGGTGCACCCAGTGGCGCCCGAGCAGCTCGACGGCGAGATCCCAATCTGCGCCGGCCTGGGCGTGGCGGATCGCGTCCAGGAGCTGCCCGTGCCCGGCCAGCCAGTGGGCTGCGGTCCGGTGCAGGTCGGGGATGTCCTCCGGGCACTCCCGGCGCAGCTCGAGCCGCAGGAGGTCGGCGAGCAGGTGGTGGTAGCGAAACCACTCCCGGCCGGCATCGACCGCCACGACGAAGGCGTTCGACTCCTCGAGCTCGTGCAGCAGCCGGGTCCCGTCGCTACGACCGGTCAGCCGGTCGGCCAGCGAACCGCTGACCCGGTCGAGGATGCAGGTCCGCAGCAGGAGATCCCGCGCCTCCGGCGCCCGACTGGCCAGCACCTCCGCCAAGAGGTAGTCGGCGACGGTCCGCTCACTGCCCGAGAACTCACGGACGAACCGGCTCGGATCGTCCTGCCTGGCGAGCGACACCGCCGCGAGGCGCAGCCCCGCCGCCCAACCCTCCGTCCGCCGGCAGAGCTGCGCGACGTCGCCGCTCCCCACCTCGACACCGGAGGCGGTCAGCAGCCGCCCAGCTTCGTCCGGCGTGAACTCGAGATCGCCGGCACGAATCTCCACCAGCTCCCCGGTGACCCGCATCCGGTGCAGTCCGAGCCCGGGCTCCTGCCGCGTGGTGATCAGGACGCGCAGTCGCGCAGGCGCACGGGCAAGTAGCTGCTCCAGATCACGCAGACCGGCAGGGTCCCGGAGCTCATGGAGGTCGTCCAGGACCAGCAGGACTGGCCGATCGAGGCGGCCGAGGCCTTCGAGCAGTCGCCGGAGCAGCTCCTCCTGGTCCCCGCCCATCGGCGTGGGCGCGAGCGTCGCAAGCCCATCCGTGACGGCGAACGCCCCTGCCGCGCGCAGTGCGCGCAAGACGCCGTTCCAGAAGTGCGCGCGATCGTGCTCGTCACGCTCGACCGTCATCCATGCGACGGGTCCCGGTAGGTCCGCGCGACGCAGCCACGACACGAGCAGCATGGTCTTGCCGCTGCCGGCCGGCGCGCAGAGCAGGGTCACGCGGCCCAGCGCGCCGCGATCGAGCAGCGCGAACAGGCGCCGCCGCTCGACCAGCTCACCGATCGGCCGGGGAACCGCCGGACCAGGGACGTCTGCGGTTGGTGCAGCGGCGTGGGAGGGCGCCGCTTCTGTCGGCATGGGCAGTCCTCTGGAGGGTGGCCCCGAGCCTAACCCGCTCCCGTCCACACCGGCAACCCCAGGCCTCAGCCCGGGCGCCGACGGGCGCCCGGGCCAGGATCAGGGGCGTTGCGGATCAGGCGGGGGCGGGCTCGAGCACCCCGACGCCGTGCGACGCGGGCGTCTCGGTGCGGGCCCGCGATGGCAGGAAGGCGAGCGCGATGAGCGCGCCGATGACGGCGGCCGCGGCGGCGAGTGTGGCGGTCGTGGCCATGGCGTCGACGAAGGCGCCGTTGGCGGTGTCGATCAGCCTGGCGCCGGCTCCGCCGCCGAGCTGGGCGCCGACCTCGTGGGCGGCGCCGACGCTGTCGCCGGCCGCCTCGGCGGCTCCGTGCGGCAGCGCGGCAGTGGCATCGCCCATGCCCGAGCCGTAGCTCGAGGAGAGGATGCTGCCGAGCACGGCGACGCCCAGCGTGCCGCCGAGCTCGCGGACGACGTCGTTCATCGCGGAGCCGATGCCGGCCTTGGAACGTGGGAGGGCGCCCATGATCGCGTCGGTCGCCGGGGACATCGCCAGGCCCATGCCCTGCCCGAGCGTGCCGAGCGCGAGGGCGATCTGCAGGCCGCTCGTCTCGGTGTCGAACATCGCGACCATCGCCAGCGCTCCGGCGACGTGGGCCAGGCCGAACGCCACGGAGAACTTCGTGCCGAAGCGATTGCGTCAGTCCGACGGCGAGCTTCGACGCCAAGATCATGCCGATCGCGATCGGGAGCATCTTGACGCCGGCCTGCAGGGCGCTGTAGCCGAGCACGGACTGCAGGTAGGTGGTGAGGAAGTACATGACGCCCATCAGCGCGAAGAACACGAAGGTGATCGAGATGCTCGCCGCGCTGAAGCGCAGGTTGCGGAACACGCTCACGTCGAGCATCGCGTGGTCGGTGTGTCGCTCCCAGGCGATGAACGCCGCGATGATCGCCGCTCCGGCGGCGAAGGCCGCGAGGATCGTAGGGCTGGTCCAACCACGCTCGGGCGCTTCGATCAGCGCCCAGACCACGGCGCTGAGGCCGGCGATCGACAGGCCGGTGCCGGGCAGATCGAGCTTCGGTGACTCGGGATCGCGTGAGTTCGGCACGAGCACGACGGCGCCGAGCAGACAGGCGGCCACCACGGGCAGGTTGATCAGGAAGATGCTGCTCCAGGCGAAGTGCTCGATCAGGAAGCCGCCGGAGATCGGGCCGACTGCGATACCGATTCCTGAGACCGCGGCCCAGATGGCGATCGCCTTCGGGCGCTCGTTCGAGGGGAAGATGTTGGTCAGGATCGAGAGCGTCGTGGGCATGATCCCGGCCGCGCCGAGGCCCATGAGCGCGCGCGAGGCGATCAGCCATGTGGCGTCGGTTGCCAAGGCTGCGGACACGGATCCAAGCCCGAACACGACCAGGCCGGCGATCAGTGCACGCTTGCGTCCGAAGCGGTCGCCGAGGCTTCCGGCCGCGAGAAGCAGACCGGCGAAGACGAGCAGGTAGCTGTCGACGATCCATTGCAGCTGGCTCGAGCTGGCGTCGAGTTCCTCGCGGATCGTCGGTAGGCCGACGTTGAGGATGGTGTTACCCATCGTGATGACGAGCAGGCTGAGCGCGAGCACGCCCAGCGCCTGCCATCGGCGGGGATACGGTTGCATCCGGGTCTCCTTCGGGGAGGGGATCAGGGGATCTGGACTTCGGCCACCGGGGTGGCCGTCGAGCGCTGGGCGACGAAGTAGGGGAGCTGCTCCAGCGCGGCGTCCTCGCTGTCGGCCTCGACCGCCCACCAGATCGCGTGGTCGCCGGCGAGGCACGAGGCCAGCGCCGCGCGGTGGCGGAGCGGGCTGTCGTGGCCCTTGAAGGCGCCGAACGCGATGCCGCATTCGTGCGGCGCGTGGCGGTGATGGACCAGGAAGCGAGGCATGCGACGAGGGTCCCAGCGGGTCGCCGCCCCGTCATCGGGGTCGGACCCCGATCGGCGACCCTGGTTTGCGTCGCGCCCCCCGAAGCTGGGATGCTCGCCCGGAAGGGAAGCCCAGACTGCCCAAGGTCCTCGAGCATCTCGTCGGACGCGCCGCGGAGCTGAGTTCTCTCGACGACGCACTAGCCGGGCTCAAGCGCGGAGAGCCGATCGCGGTCGCAGTGGTTGGGGAGCCGGGCATCGGGAAGACCCGCCTATTGAGCGAGCTGGCCGTGCGCGGAGATGCAAGCGGCTGCGTCGTGCTCGCAGGCAGTGCATCGGAGCTCGAGCTCGACCTGCCCTTCTGGCCGTTCGTGGACGCGCTCGACGAGTACTCCGCCGGGCTCGACCCGCGCCGGCTCGCCGCGCTTGACGATGAGGTCCGGGTCGAGCTCGCGCGGGTCCTCCCGTCGCTGTCGGACCTGGCAGGGCGGGCCGCGCCTACGGTTCAGGACGAGCGCTATCGCGCGCATCGCGCGGTGCGAGTGTTGTTGGAGCGCCTGGCGGCGACGAAGCCCTTGGTGCTGATGCTGGACGACGTGCACTGGGCGGACAGCGCCTCGGTCGAGCTGCTCGGCGCTCTCTTACGGAGCCCGCCGGCGGCGGCGGTGCTGCTGGCGATCGGCGCCCGGCCGCGGCAGCTTCCGGAGCGTCTGGCGGTGGCCGTCGAGCGGGCGAACCGAGCCGGCACGCTGGTCCGGCTGGAGCTGGGTGGGCTCGGGCGCGCCGATGCCGCCGCGCTGCTCGGCACTGACGTCGACCAAGCGCATCTCGACGGCTACTACGAGGAGTGCGGCGGCAACCCGTTCTACCTCGAGCAGCTCGCGCGGTCCGCGCGTCTGCCCGACGGCCCGCCGTCGACACGTGCGCCACTCTCGCTAGGCGCGATCGGAGTGCCGGCCGCCGTGTCGGCCGCCTTGAGCGAGGAGCTGAACCTGCTCTCGCCGGCGACGCGCACGCTGCTGCAGGGCGCGGCCGTGGCCGGCGACCCGTTCGAGCCCGAGCTCGCCGCCGCGGCCGCGGGCGTGAGCGAGCCGGAGGCGGTGGAGGCGATCGACGAGCTGCTCGCCCTCGAGCTCATCCGGACGACGGACGTGCCCCGTCGCTTCCGCTTCCGCCACCCGCTCGTGCGCAAGGCCGTCTACGACGGTGCGCCCGGCGGCTGGCTGTTAGGTGCACACGAGCGCTGCGCGACGGCGCTCGCAGACCGCGGCGCTTCAGCGTCGGCGCGCGCGCATCACGTCGAGCACGCCGCCCGCCACGGTGACGCCGCCGCGCTCGCGGTACTGCGCGACGCCGGCCTGGCGGCCGCGCTCCGCGCGCCGGCCAGCGCCGCGCGATGGTTCGGTGCCGCGCTGCGGCTGCTGCCCGACAGCGCGCCGCCCGAGCAGCGGGTCGAGCTCCTGCTGGCGCGCGCCGAGGCCGTCGGCGCGACGGGACGGCTCGAGGAGAGCCGTGACGACCTCGTGGAGAGCATCAGGCTCGTGCCGGACGAGCTCGTCGCCGTGCGCGTCCGGCTCACAGTCGCATGCGCCGGCGTGGAGCACATGCTGGGCCGTCACGCGGAATCCCGCACGCGCATCATGGCGGCGCTGGACACGATCCCGGATCGCGCCACTCCGGAGGCGGTCGAGTTGATGATCGTGCTTGCGTTCGATGGCCTCTTCCGCGCGGACTTCGATGCGATGGCCGACGCGGCCGCGCGGGCGCTCGCCGCTGCCAGGCCGCTCGGCGGCCGGCCGCTGACGGCGGCGGCCGCCTCTGTGCTCTCGCTCGCGCGCGCGTGGGGCGGACGGTCTGCCGAGGGGGAGGAGACCCGTAAGGAGGCGGTCGCGCTGGTCGACGCGATGACCGAGGACGAGCTGGCCGGCCGCATCGACGCGCCGGCGTACCTCGCGGCGGCCGAGCTCTATCTGGACCGCTACGACGAGACGATCGCGCACGCCGAGCGGGCGCTTGCGGTCGCTCGGGCGACCGGCCAGCAGTTCCCGACGCTCGTGCCGACCCTGGGCAGCGCGTACCTCATGCGCGGCCGGCTGACCGAGGCGATCGAGATCCTCGACGGCGGCATCGAGGCGGGACGACTCGCGAACAACGCACAGGACCTCGCCTGGAGGCTGCACATCCGCTCGGCGTCGGCGGTCGCGGCCGGGGACCTCGACACCGCGCTCGCGGCCGCGAAGGAGGCAGTGGAGCTGACGCGCGGCCTGGAGGAGGAGAACTTCATCACGGCGTATCCCGGGCTGGGATTCGCAGCCGCGCTGCTGCCGTCGGGAGATCCCGCCGGCGCCGTCGAGGTGCTCGTCGGCGCGGCCGGCGGCGACGAGCTGCCCCTGATTCCCGGAGGCTGGCGCGCGATGGGACACGAGCTGCTCACTCGCTGCCACCTCGAGCTCGGCCAACGCCACGACGCCGCGCGGGCTGCAGCGCTCGCGCAGGTCACGGCAGCGGCCACTGGCCTGCCCATGGCGGTCGCGTGGGCCGATCGCGCAGTGGCGCTCGTGGCGCTCGATGCCGGCGATGCGGCCGCTGCGGCCGAGCGGGCGCTCGCCTCGGCGGCCGCCGCCGCCCGAGCGGGCGCGGTGGCGGAGATCGCGTGGTCACGGATGCTCGCGGGGCGGGCGCTCGGGCGAGCCGGCGAGGGTGCGCGGGCTGCAGCCGAGCTGCGGGCTGCGGCCGCTGCCTTCGAAACCTGCGGCGCGACGCGCTATCGCGACGAGGTGGAGCAGGAGCTACGCAAGCAAGGGCACCGCATCCACCGCCGCTCTCGACCCGGCATGGGCGACCGCCGCGGGCTGGAGGCGCTCAGCGATCGCGAGCTGGAGGTGGCACGGCTCGTCGTCGCGCGAAAGACCAACGCCGAGATCGCCGCGGAGCTGTTCCTCAGCATCAAGACGGTCGAGACCCACCTCCGCAACCTGTTCCACAAGCTCGGCGTCTCCTCCCGTGTCGAGGTGGCGCGAACCGTGGAACGCGGCGATCTCAGCCAGCAGCCGCAGGCTCCGGCATACCGCGGCGCTCGGTCAGGCTGATGCGTTCGAGATCAATCCACCGTGCCCGCGGTCGGCACGCCAGGTCAGAGGGGCGAGAACATCGCCTTTCGCCGCCTAGCGAACCTACGCTCGGGGCAAACGGCGGGGAAAATTGTGAGCGCAAGTCATGGCAACTGAGCGCAACTCAGATCGCCTGAGAGCGCCGGATACGCCTCAGACATACCGTTGGTGCGGGTTGTGGTCCCGGCGGCCACGGGTTCGAGTCCCGTCACTCACCCTGTTGGTCCCTGCAAATCGCGATCTTCTGCGTCACGGTAGATCGAGTGCGGGGCGCACGCGGGGAAACTAAGCGCTTCCGGCCGCTCTTGACTGCGGCGGCGGGGATCACGACGACAACGCGATCCGCGTCGCGCAGCAGCGCGTGCGACACGCTTCCAAGGGCACCCCGGATAGGCCCGAATCCCCGCGAGCCGACGACGATCTCGTCGGCTGCGCGTTGACGACGGACGGGCCGACGCCGACTTCAGAGTCTCGTCCTCGGCTCCGTGAGTTCCAGGGCGTGTCCGGCGCGCCCTGTGACGTCCTTGTCGTGCGATAGGCGCGAGGGCGCGCCTGGGCCAAGCGACGGATAAGGTCGAGGCCATGAGCGAGCCAGGAGCCAAGCGGATCATCATCGCGCTGGATCCGTCCAAGAGCCCGCTGGACCCGCTGCGGTTGGGCGGCGAGCTCGGGCGTCGGCTCGAGTTGCCGGCTGTTCTGATCACCGTGTTCGTCCACCACCCGATGCTCACCGGTCCTGAGACGGACGGGCAGCGCGAGGCACGAACCGCAGCGCAGCACGATCTGCTCGAGCTCGGGCGGACGCTGGATGGCGTCGTGGTCGACGATGCGCTGGTCCTCGCCAGCAGTTCGCCGGCTCGCGCGCTTCACGAGCGGAGCACGGACCCGTCGACGGCGCTGGTCGTGGTCGGGTCGACGACGCGTGGCGCGATCCGGCGCGTGCTGCCCGGCAACATCGCGCACCAGCTCCTCAGCGGGGCGGCGTGCCCGGTCGCCATCGCGCCGCACGGCTACGCGGAGCAGGACGCCCGTCCGCTCGCCACCGTCGGCGTCGCGTACGACGGTTCGGTCGAAGCGCAGCAGGCGCTGGACGGCGCGCGCCAACTCGCCCGCCGCGCGAGCGCCACGCTGCACATCATCACCGTCGTCGAGCCGCTGGCCTTCGGCGCCGTCCCCGTCTCGACGATGGAGCCTGCCACTTCCGCGGGCCGCCTCCTCGAGGACGAGATGCAGACCGTCCACGACACGGCCGTCAGTGAGAGCCGGGACCTCGTCGAAACCCAGAGCGTTCTCGTGCGTGGGGAGCCGGCCGACGTGCTGCTGCAGCAGAGCCAGCAGCTGGACGTCCTGGTGGCGGGTTCGCGCGGCTACGGGCCGCTCGGCGCGGTGTTGCTCGGCAGCACGACCCGCGAGCTCATGCACGGAGCCGGATGCCCCGTGGTCATCGTCCCGAGGGGCAGGGCGCTCGAACTCGGCGACGCCTGACTGCCTCGAAGGGGACCAGCCGCGTCAGGTCGACGGGACGAACCGGCCGCGCAGACTGGGGTCGACGAGGTCGACGTACTCGGGGTGGCGCTGGATGTAGGCGGCGGTGAACGGACAAAGCGGGATCACGGTCTTCCCGCTCGCCCGGATGCGATCGAGCACTCCGCGGACCAGCTCACTCCCGAGTCCCTCGCCCTCCCGTCGCTCGTCGATCTCCGTATGCGCGACGATCACGTTCTCGCCCGCAGGCCGATACTCGGCCCAGCCGACCAGCTCGCCGTCGTCGCGCAGCTCGAAGCGGCTCTTGCCTGGGTTGTCCTCGACGATCCGGCTGATGCCGTGACGTTAGCGACGGGTAGTCGAGATCCTCCGTCACGCGCTCAGCTCCGTCGGTGTAGGTGGGTCACCGCGTCGGCCGGCGCAGCCCGAATGGGGCCCCCGGCGACAGGACACCCACGAGTAGCGAGCACACCGACGGTCAAGCCGGACCGCGAATGGCCTCCGCGTGCGGCGCGGACTCGGTCATCCGGCGCGTCCAGAACCTGCTGGACTGGCATGCGAGCTGGGGCTCGCGAAGCCGGTCGGCCGTCAGACGCAGGTGGAAGCACAGGGCCTCGGCGGAGGGCTTCAGATGGCCCCCGTCCGCCGGGTCGTCGTGACCGAGGGCCACCGCGTTGGCGGCTTGGAGCATGCCGACGGAGAGCCGGTCGAGCGCTTCCTCGATATGAGCGAGCGCGACGCCCAGCGTTTGGGGGTCTTCGGCCGCGGAGGCGTGTGTGAGCACCCTGCCGGCCGCCCGTTGGAGTTCGTGCGCTCCCGCCTTCAGGGCCTGCCGATCATGGGGTGTCGAGCGTTCGTCATTCATGCCTCCGATGGTGGTCATGCGCCACCTGCGCCACCATGGGCTCCGGGCCTCATCTGCTCCTCAGCGGCGGTCCCGCACGAACGCCGGGTTGGGGTCCCCGTGACGAGGTCATGGAGTCTGGAACCAATGGTCTCGGCCGGCCGGCGGTGGAAGGCTGCATCCATGATGTTGCGGAGGTCGAGACTCATGCGAGCGCTACGGCGCTGCGGGCGGCCGCAGAGGCTGGTCGACTGCGAGCAGTGCGGCCGCGACTTCGTGATCCCGGTCTCGTGGTCCGATCTCGACGCGGAGCGGTGGTCGATCCATCTGCGCTGCGGCGAGTGTGGGAGTTCTCGCGAGGTCGTCGTCGACAACGACGAAGCGCGCCGGTTCGAAGCCGACCTCGACAGGGGGGCTCGAGAGATCGCGCGAAGCCTGGCGCGTGTAGCGCCTTCAACGAGGTGCTGATCAAACCCGTCAACGGAAGCGAGGAACGACATGACCAAGATCCTCATCGGCGTCGATGGCTCTGATCGCTCGGAGGATGCCGTCGCCTTCGGACGAGCGCTCGCGCTCGCCGCCGGCGCCCCGGTGATCCTGGCGACGGTGCACCAGACGGAACCACGCCAGCCCCGGCTCGACGCCTACCTCGCGCCCGCAGGGCTGCGGGAAGAGGCGGAGACGATGCTCGCCCGGTATGCGCTCATGCTGCTCGACGTCGGCGATGTCGAACGCCGGCTCCTGGCCGATCACTCGCCCGCCCACGCGCTGCAAGAAGCCGCCGAGCAGGCCGGCGCAGGCATCATCGTGGTCGGCTCGAGTCACATCGGCCGTCTCGGTCGCGTGCTGCCGGGAAGCACGGCGGAGCGGCTGCTCCATGGGGCCCCGTGCCCGGTGGCGGTCGTTCCCGTCGGCTTCGGAGCCCACGGGCTTCCGGAGCACCCGGTGATCGGCTGCGGCTACCAGGCGACCGACGACGGAGAGGCCGCGCTCGGTGCCGCGGAGGAGCTCGCGCTCGCCCTCGGAGGCTCGCTGCAGGTCATGCACGTCGTCGAGCCGCCGTCGTACCTCTACGACTCGGGGGAGATGCCGCTGAACATGCCCGAGCTCGACGCGAAGACGAGAGCCGACGCCGACCGGATGCTCAGCGAGCGCGTCGGCCACCTGAGCGCAAGGCTGCACCACCTGGAGGGCACACTCCAGGTCGGTAGACCCGCTGATCGGCTCGGCGCCCTGTCTGAGGCCGTCGATCTGATGGTCGTCGGCTCGCGCGGCTACGGCCCGCTCAAGGCGGTCCTGCTCGGCGGCGTGTCCGGACAGCTCATCCGCTCGGCGGCGTGTCCCGTGATCGTCGTCCCACGGGGAGCGGCGTCAACCGTCGGCTCGCTCTTCGGCCCGTCCGCTGTGGCTGACTCGTTCTGAGCGCAACTGGGGCGGACACCTCCCCCGAATGGGGGCGCCCATGCATGGCCGCGCGCCACGACCCGCGCCACGCTGAAGCCACGCGACAGAGGAGGACACGATGCGGCTGTTCAAGCGGAAGCGCGATCACGAGGTGCTGAAGTGCGCAGGGTGCGGCGAGCTGGCCCCGGAGGGGGCGCTCGAGTGCTCGATGTGCGGTGAGGAGCTCGATCCGAAGCGGAGCGTGGCTCTGCAGGCCCCGGGAGGGGAGGCCCGCGAGGTCGGGCGCCATTGGGCGTAGATCACCACGACGTAGTCGTGATGGGCTCGCGCGGGCGTGGCGAGCTGCGTTCCCTACTGCTCGGCAGCGTTAGCCACCACGTCCTGCAGGGGAGTCGCGTGCCGGTGCTCGTCGTTCACGGTTCGACGAGTCCGCGGCGGATGGCGTAGCGGGTGAGCTCGACGCGGTCGCGCATGCCGAGCTTCTCGAGGATGTTCGCGCGGTGGCGTTCGACGGTCTTCTTGGAGATGAAGAGCATCTCGCCGATCTCCTCGTTGGTGTGGGCCTCCGCGACGAGCTTGACGATCTCCTCCTCGCGCGGCGTGAGCACCTCGCCGCGGCCGACCTCGCCGGCGCGCGCGCGCTCGACGTAGTCGCGCATGAGCGCGCGAACGCCTCCTGGGTAGAGGAACGGCTCTCCTCGCATCGCCGCCCGGCATGCCTCCACGAGATCACGGTCGACGGCGCTCTTGAGCACGTAGCCCGAGGCGCCGACCTTGATCGCCTCGAACAGGTACTGCTCGTTGTCGTGCATCGAGAGGATCAGGACGCGCACTTCGGGGCGGCGCTGGCTGATCTCGCGGGCGGCCTGCAGGCCCGTCTTGCGCGGCATCGAGATGTCCAGGATCGCCAGATGGACGTCCTGGGCCAGGGCCTGCTCGACTGCTTCATCGCCATCCGTCGCCTCGGCCACGACCTCGAAGTCCGGTTGGGCGTTGAGCACCGTCTTGAGACCTCGGAGGACGATCGGGTGGTCGTCTGCGACGAGGATCCGGGTCTTGAGGGGAGTGGTCATGAGTCGGCAGTACATCCTTCCACCCATCGACGTGCGGGCCACGGCGAAGCAGAGTGCGTGGCATGGAACCCGACGCAGCGCACCTCACAGAGCACGCGGTGGAGCTGGTCTCCGCGGCACGTCGGCTGGCGGACTCCGTGGCAGATCCGTCGACCGCGATCCATCTGCCGGCGGCACTCGCCCGGATCGGCGAGGCGCTCGACTCGTTGAGCCTCGCCTTCGAACGCGCGCCCCGATCGCTCGTCCCTGCCGGCGATCCTCGGGAACCTGTCTGCCGGCGATTCGATAGGGCGGCCGACGCCTGGCCGGCGACCTACGGATGCGAAGGCCCGTCCTACGAACGTCAGGCCCAACTCCTCAGCTCCCTCTACGAGGCCGGAGCCACACTTCGGGTGTCCCGCCGGGCCTGCGCGCGAGCCAACGACCTGCTGATCGATCTGACGGCGCCGGGAGAACCCGCCGCTCATCATGCGTCTCTCTCCCGCCCCTGACCCACTCGCACGGGCTCCCGACAACGAGCTCTACGACCGTGGAGCGGATCTCGTCGAAGCGGCGATGGCGATCCGCCGTGTCGCAGGATCGCCTGAAGCCAGCCGTGCGGTCCCGGCAGTCCTCGGGTGCATCGACTCGGCGCTTCAGGAGCTCGTCATGGCTTCGGCGGCGCTGGAACAGGCCATGGAGGAGGCCGCGGTCGGCCGTACCGATCGCGTCGTGGAGCGGATGCACCGTGGCTACGCGAACCTTCACGAGGCGCTGTTCGATGCCCATACCGCCGCGGCAGCAGCTCGCTCGCTCACGAGTCGAGCCCTCGGGCGACCGGGCCGTGGGTCATGAAGCGCGACCGGAATCCCCGTTTGCTCTCGCTGCGCGCCGAGGCGGACGTAGGCCTCGAAGTCACGCTCGAACTGGGGCCACCACAGCAGTTCGAGCGCTGTGGGTTCGCGGCTCATGACGCCGATCCTGCTCCGGCGAGGCGGCCTCTTCCATGGGCTCGGGACCTCATTAGGGAGCGCCGCCGGCTCGGCGGGCGCTTGCGCACCAGAACCTCGCGAAGGAGACGCTCATGCTCGATCGTCAGCAGCGATTCAAGGTCATCATCGGCGGCAGCGGGCCCGCGGCGATCGAGGCGGCACTCGTCCTGCGGCAGCTGGCCGGCGCACGCGTCGAGGCGACGATGATCACCCCGGACGAGGAGTGCGTGCATCTGCCCATGTCAGTGCTGGCTCCGTTCGCTCGGTCCGGCAGCACCCGCTATCCGTTGGATGCCCTGGTGGGCGATGCCGGCGCCATCCTGCGCCGAGGCACCATCTCCTCGGTCGAGCCAGCAGCGCGCGAGGTGCGCACCGCAGACGGCGAGACGCTCGCATATGACGCGCTCCTGATCGCCGTCGGCGGCATCCAGCAGTTCCCGTATCCGCGTGCGCTGGCCTATGGGGGACCGGGTGCCGAGGAGCGCATGCACGGGCTCATCCAGGACGTCGAGGACGGCTACGTGAAGCGGGTGGCGTTCGTCGTGCACCCCGACGTCTCGTGGCCGTTGCCGCTCTACGAGCTGGCCCTCATGACGGCCGAGCGGGCCGACGACATGTGCGCCCACGTCGAGCTGACGCTCGTGACTCCGGAGGCGTCGCCACTCGAGCTGTTCGGGCCCGACATCGCGCGCGACGTGGGAGAACTGCTCGACGCGGCCGGGATCGCGCTGCGGACCAGCACTCGCGCCGATGTGCCGAAGTCCAACGTGGTCGAGTTGCGTCCGGCCAACGAGCGCCTGCTTGTCGATCGCGTGGTGACGCTTCCGACGCTGGCGGGGCCGAGGATCGATGGGCTGCCGCACGACGGCGCCGGATTCCTACCGGTGGATCCGCACGGCCGCGTGCAGGACGCACCGGGCGTCTACGCGGCCGGCGACGTCACCGACTTCGGCATCAAGCAGGGCGGCATCGCGTGCCAGCAGGCGGATGCGGCCGCGGAAGCGATCGCGGCGAGCGCCGGAGCGCCGATCGAGCCGAGCGCATTCGCGCCGGTGCTGCGGGCGCTGCTGGTCACGGAGCACGCCGCGAGACGGCTGCACCACGACCTGCGTGCCGACGACGCAGGAACCAGCACCGCGGCCGGGCCACCGGAGGATCCGCCCTGGACCAAGATCTCCGGCCGCGAGCTCTCGCGGCATCTCTCCCAGATCCCCGCGACCTGGCGCAGAATGGGTAAGGAACCGGTCGCGAGTCGCGCTAACAGGCCATGATCCGCCTCCGGCAACTCCACGACGCCGGCGTGTCGATCTGGCTCGACACGCTGTCGCGCGATCTGCTCTCCAGCGGCAGGTTCGCAGAGCTGATCGCCGGTTCGGCGGTCACGGGGGCGACGTCCAACCCAACGATCTTCGCGAAGGCGATCGCGGACTCCGCTCTGTATGACGACCAGCTCGCCGCCGTCGCCGCGGCTGGCGTCCGCGACCTCCGAGAGTTGTTCTTCGCGGTCGCGCTCGAGGACATTCGTCGCGCCGCCGACCTGCTGCGGCCCGCTTACGAGGCGAGCGGCGGTCGCGACGGGTTCGTGTCCTTCGAGTGCACCCCCGACGTCGCCGACGACACCGCTGCCACGGTCGAGCAGGCGCTCGAGCTGTGGGCCCGCATCGCCCGGCCCAACGCGATGATCAAGGTTCCGGCCACCGAGGCGGGAGTGCCCGCGATCGAGGCCCTCACGGCACGTGGCGTGAACGTCAACGTGACGCTGCTGTTCTCCGTCGACCGCTACGAGCAGGTCATCGACGCCTACGTCGCCGGACTCGAACGCCGGATCCAGGCGGGGGAACCGGTCGAGGCCGTCGCATCGGTCGCCTCGTTCTTCGTCTCGCGGATCGACGCCAAAGCCGACGCCGTCCTCCCTGCGGGCTCGGAGCTGCGCGGCCGAGTGGCGATCGCGAACGCCCACAGGGCATACGCGCGCTACCGCGCTCGCTTCACCGACCGGCGCTGGCTCGCGCTCGAGCGCGCCGGCGCACATCCCCAGCGGCCGTTGTGGGCCAGCACCGGCACGAAGGATCCCGCCTATTCGGACGTGCTCTACGTCGAGCAGCTGATCGCACCGGGCGTGATCAACACGATGCCCGAGGCCACGCTCCGCGCCTTCGCCGACCACGGGACGGTCGGGGCGGAGCTCACCACTGACGCCGGGCCAGCGGAGGAGACCCTGCGCGACGCGAGCGAAGCCGGCGTGGACCTCGACGCGATCACGAGCGAGCTCGAGCGTGCCGGGGTCAGCGCGTTCTGCGACTCCTATCGCGAGCTGCTCTCCCGCATCGAGACCGTGCTGCAGCGGGTCACCTTGGGCCGGGAGCGAATCTCAGCGCCCTGAGGCAGCGGGTTCATCGGCGCCTCGCTCGGAGGTTCCGGTCGTCTGCCTCCACTGCTGATCGTTTGCTCGTCGCAGCACGCGCGAGCAGCTCGATCGAGCCGAGGACGGTGACGGCCATGGCGATCCAGATGATGGTGATCATGGGTTCCTTCTTCGTCGTGGGTTGGCAGCTCCCATGGTCGCTCGAGACGTGCGCTGACACCATGGACTCGAGCACCCATCCGGAGCCCATCGCGGCCCGTCAGTCAGCGAAAGGGCAGCTCGGGCACGCGACCGCCGGCAGCGTCCAGCTCCCGCTCGTCGGATCGGCTGGCGGCGCCGGGGCGAAGACGGCCGATGATGCGCTGTGCTCGCCACGCGATCTCGTCAGGCTGTGCCCGCAACGCGTCGGCGATGGCGGGCACGTTCTCGCCGTCGAGCAGCATCGCGAAAACCGGCAGGTCCTCGCTGTCCAGCCGCGTCGTAGCGGCGTCGTACGCGGCCCGGGGAACGGGGGGCAGCATGGTCTCGCCGCGCGCGACCGTACGGATCGCCGCGAGCAACGATGACACCGGCTCCGCCTTGTCGACGACGGCGTCGGCGTGCGCGACGCGAGCGGGCAGCGCCAGGGTCTGCGTGGCGAACGCGGAGTAGATGACCACCGCCGGCGGCTGCGGCCGGTCCTTGATGCGCCGGCACTGGGAGAGGCCGTCGGAGCGCGCGACGTCGTGGTCGACGACGAGAACGTCGGCGCGTGCGTTGTCGAGTTGCCTCGCCAGCGCTGGGGCGGACGATGCTGCGCCCACGATGACGATGTCGGATTCCTGCTCGATGACGCGCTGCAGACCGACGAGAACGGCGGGATGGTCGTCGAGTAGGGCCAGTCGGATCATGCTCGGAGTGTGTGGGTGGCCGGCGCCGCGTGCGATGGGGTGCGGACCGCACCTGCGCTCCGTGAGCGCCCCAATGGGGCCAGGGAGCATGGTCAGGCGACGTCGAGCGGGATCGAGAGCCTGACCTCGGTGCCCCGCTCCGGCGCTGGCATGATCGTGAAGGCGGCGCCGATCAACATCGCTCGTTCGCGCATGCCGCGGATCCCGTGGGACGACTTGTGCGCCGCCGGGGGTAGGCCGCGGCCGTCGTCGCGCACGGTCAACACGACCTGGTCTCCGGTGCGTTCGAGGCGAAGCTCGACGGCCGTCGCGTCCGCATGCCGCGCGACATTGGTCATCGCTTCTTGCGCGACGCGGTAGATGACCAGCTCCTGCTCCTCTGATAGCGGGAGCCGCGGCGGCTCCAGGTGACGGTCAACGCGGACGTGCGCTTGCTCACCGAACGCGGTTGCAAGTGCTGCGAGCGCGCTCTGCAGCCCGAGGTCCTCGAGCGCCTCGGGCCGGAGCTGCCGGGCGATCCGCCGGACGTCCTCGGTGCCCTGGCGGGCCGTCTCGCGCAGTTCGTCGAGTTGGGGCCGGAGGTGATCCGGGATCGCCGCGGAGAGGCCTTCGACCTGGAGCATGACGCCGGTCAGCGTCTGGCCGACCTCGTCGTGGAGCTCGCGCGCGATCCGGCTTCGCTCACCTTCTTGGACGAGCAACGCGCGCCGAGCGCTGTCGCGTCGCTCGAACTCGAGCCGGTCGAGCATCTCGTTGAACGTCTCTGCCAGCGCGGCGACGACGGGACCACCTTCGACCCGCACGCGCCGCCCGGGCGAGAGCGGGTCGTGACGGCGCATCGTGTCGGCGAGGTGGTCGAGCGGCATGAAGGCTCGGCGCAGCAGCACCAGGTTGATCGCGAGCATCACGAGCAGGCCTGCGGCCAGCACTATGAGCTCGGTCGCGTGCGGCGGCACGGACACCGTCACCGGCCCGAAGACCAGACCGAGGAACGCCAGGACGAGGACGAGGGCGTTCGTGCCGAAGACCTGCCAGAACAGCGGCAACGAGCTCAAGCGCGCGAGCATGCCTCAAGCCTCGCATGCGATCACGCCGCCTCGGCCGGCGCATCTCGAGTCGTCTGCGGGGACGGCACGACGCCGAGCACGGACAGCACCCGGATCCCGCCGCTCGGAAGCGCCACCCGCGCGACATCGCCCGCACGAACGCCGGTGAGCGCCTTGCCGACCGGCGACGCCAAGGAGACGTCGCGGGGCTTGGAGTCCGTGGTGCGGCGGCCCACCAGCCGGTATTCAGTCGTGCCGCCCATCTCGTCGACGACGCTGACGACGGAGCCGAGGCCCGCCACGCCGTCGACGTCCTCCACCGCGAGCACGGTGGCGAAGCGCGCGAGATGCTCGAGCTGGGCGATGCGCGCTTCCGCGAACGCGGCGTCCTCACGGATCGCTTGCCGGTCGTCGTCGTCTCCGGGGCTGCCGAAGTCGCGGGCGTCGCGCAGCCGGCGCGAGACCTCGCCACGGTGGCGGCTGCGCAGGTCGTCGAGCTCTCGTATGAGCTCGGCGTAGTCCGCGGCGCTGAGGACGGCGCCCGCGGCAGCGGGAGGGGGAGCGTTGGACGCGGCCAGAGGAGAAACGTCGGAGGGGCGCTCGGCGCCAGTGGTGATCGGACGGTGCTCGGTCATCCGGTGACTCTGGCGCTCCTGCCGCCCGGCGGCGATGAGGTCGCGACCGCATCTTGCGGCGGCCGGGACCCCCATCAGCGCGCGCGGAGCCGCGGGCGTCACCGAGAGGGTCGGGGAGGGTCCCACGTCCACACGGCGGGCGCGTCGCTGGCGGGAAACGACGCTTCGCCCATTTCGTCGACACTCGGACGCGTCGACGGTGAGTCCGGCACTGGCTCCCCGGTGACCACCCGGGTCGCGGGGACGAGATCCGGCGTCTGTTCAGGCATGGTGTCAGTCTCGCTCTTCACGCCGTGCCGCACAATGAGGGCGACTCTCCAGACGGCGGTCGCGGTGCACCCAGGTCGGCCCGAGCACTACCCGGCGGGGGAGATGTCTCGACGCGCCGGGTGCGTTATGCTCGGTCGCGGAGTGCCGGGAAGCCTGGTCGGCGACACATCTCGTCGACCCTGATCGCTTCCCCTGATGCCCTCACCAGCCTCGTCGCCGCCATCGACCCGCCCGGGTGAGTGACGTGGCGCTCGCGGTGATCATCTTCATTCTGGCGCTGGCGCTGATCGCGACGGAGCGTGTCGATCGCACGAAGGTCGCGTTGCTGGGCGCGGTGCTGGTGCTGTTGACCCAGACGATCGAGCAGGAGCGGGCGATCGAGGCGATCGACTGGAACACGCTCGGGCTGCTGGTGGGGATGATGATCGTGGTGCGGGTGACCGAGCCGACGGGGGCCTACACATGGGTGGCGATCCGGGCGGGGCAGCTATCCAAAGGACGGCCGTTCGCGGTGGTGCTGGCGCTGTCGGTCACGACGGCCGTGTTGTCGGCGTTCCTGGACAACCTCACGACGGTGCTGTTGATGGTGCCGATCACGTTCCTGCTCGCCGACGCCCTCGACGTGGATCCGATCCCGCTGGTGATCATCGAGATCCTGGTCTCGAACATCGGCGGGACGGCGACGCTGATCGGCGATCCGCCGAACATCATGATCGCGGGCGCGACGGGCCTGACCTTCGTGGAGTTCATCGTCAACCTCGCGCCGGTGGCGATCGTCACGTTCGCGGTGGTGACGGCGGGCCTCTACTGGACGTACCGGCCGCACCTGCGCATCACACCGGAGGCGCAGGCGAGGGTGATGGAGCTCGACGCCGCCGACTCGATCGAGGACGCTCGCGAGCTCAAGCGCACGGTGCCGATCCTCGTCGCCACGATCCTGCTGTTCTTCGCGCACCAGGCGTTGCACCTGGAGCCCGCGACGGTCGCCCTGGCCGGCGCGGCGGTGATGCTGCTGGTGACCTCGCAGAAGGTCGAGGACGTGCTTGCCGGGCTGGAGTGGCCGACGCTGTTCTTCTTCGTCGGGCTCTTCGTGATGGTCGGGGCGCTGGAGGAGACGGGCGCGATCGAGGAGGTCGCCAACGGCATCGCGGACGTCACGGCGGGGAACCGGACGGCGGAGCTGCTGGGGATCGCGTGGGTCTCGGCGGTCGGCTCGGGGATCGTGGACAACATCCCGTTCACGGCGGCGATGATCCCGGTCGTGGAGCAGCTCGGTGGCGGCGAGGACGACAGCTACTGGTGGGCCCTGGCATTGGGCGCCTGCTTCGGCGGCAACGCGACGCTCGTCGCCGCGGCGGCCAACGTCGCCGCCGCCGGGATGGCGGCCCGTGCGGGGCGGCCGATCGGCTTCATGCAGTTCCTGAGGGTCGGTCTGCCGGTCACGTTCGTCTCGATGCTGATCGCCACGGCCTACATCGCGCTGAGGTATCTATGAGGAGGTTGCCGTGAGTCCGCGCGACGTCAGCGAGCCGCTGATCAGGGACGCCCCGCTGCTGCGCGGCGACGACACAGTCGTGGAGGCGACCAGAGCGCTGTTGGACAGCGAGCTGCCGGCGCTGCCGGTCGTCGACGGGCGCGAGCGGCTGGTCGGCGTCTTCGGCGAACGCGAGTTCCTCGGAGCCGTCTTCCCCGGCTACGTGAAGGAGCTCAAGCACGCCGGGTTCGTCCGCCGCAGCCTCGACGAGGCGCTCGAGAAACGAGACGAGTGCCGCACCGAGACGGTCGACCGGCACATGTACACCGAGCACGTGCATGTCGATCGCAACTTCTCCGACCTCGCGGTCGCGGAGATCTTCATGCATCACCGCGTGCTCATCGTCCCCGTGACCCATGACGGTCGCGTGGTCGGAGTGATCACCCGGGCGGACTTCTTCCGCTCGGTCGCCAAGCGCTTCCTCGAGAAGGGCGACTCGTGAAGATCCTCTGGGTCCTGTCCATCGTGATCGTGCTGATCGCGGTGCTCTGAGCGTTGGCGCTGGCGATCATCACGTTCGTGGCGGCGCTGGCGCTGATCGCCAGCGAGCGGGTCGACCGCACCAAGGTCGCGCTGGCGGCGATGGTCGTCGTGCTGCTCACGCAGACGATCGGCCAGGAAGAGGCGATCGCGGCGATCGACTGGAACACCCTAGGGCTGCTCGCCGGGATGATGATCATGGTCAAGGTCACCGAGCCGACCGGCGTCTACGCGTGGCTGGCGATCCGGGCCGGCCACCTCTCGCGCGGCCGGCCGTTCGCCGTCCTGCTCGCGCTCGCCGGCACCACCGCGCTGCTGTCGGCGTTCCTGGACAACCTCACCACGATCCTGCTGGTGGTGCCGATCACCTTCCTGCTCGCCGACGCGCTCGACATCGACCCGATCCCGCTGATCGTGACCGAGGTGCTCGTCTCCAACATCGGCGGCACCGCGACCCTGATCGGCGACCCGCCCAACATCCTCATCGCCGGCGCGGCCGACCTGACGTTCATGGCGTTCATCGTCAACCTCGCCCCGATCGTCGCCGTGACGTTCGCCGTCGTCGTAGCCGGGCTCTATCTCGTGTTCCGGCGGCAGTTGCACGTCAGCCCGCAGGCGCGCTCGCGGGTCATGGACCTCGATCCCGCCAGCGCGATCGAGGACATGGACGAGCTCAAGCGCACGGTCCCTGTCCTCGTCGCGACGATCCTCGCCTTCTTCGCCCACCAGGCGCTTCACATCGAGCCGGCGACCGTCGCGATGGCGGGGGCGACGGTGATGCTGTTCGCGAGCCGGGCGCCGCTGGAGCGCTCACTCGCGTCGATCGAATGGCCGACGCTGTTCTTCTTCATCGGGCTGTTCGTTCTCGTCGGCGCGCTGGAGGAGCGCGGCGCCATCGACGAGGTCGCCCACGGCATCGCATCGCTCACCGACGGCGACCGCACCGCCGAGCTGCTCGGCATCGCCTGGGCCTCCGCGCTCGGCTCGGCGGTCGTGGACAACATCCCCTTCACCGCCGCGATGATCCCCGTCGTCGACTCGCTGCAGGGAGGAGGAGACGACGACGCCTACTGGTGGGCGCTCGCCCTCGGTGCCTGCTTCGGAGGCAACGCGACGCTCATCGCCGCCGCGGCCAACGTCGCCGCAGCAGGCCTCGCCGCCCGCGCCGGCCGCCCGATCGGCTTCATGTACTTCCTGCGCATCGGCACCACGACCATGCTCGCCTCGATGGTGCTCGTGACCGCCTACCTGGCGCTGCGCTACCTCTAGCGCCAGGGGCGGCGAGCGCGAACGAAAGAAATGCGGCAAGCTGGCGCCGGCAGACGTCCGGCAGGGGCCGGGCTCCGACCGTCCGGGAGGCCTCGTGGAAGCGATCGAGCCGGCATATGGCACCGTAACCCTGCTGCTCATCGCCGCAGCAGCCGTCGCCCTTCTGCTGTTCCTGATCATGAAGGTGAAGCTGCATGCCTTCGTGGCGCTCGTGCTGGTGAGCGTGCTGACGGCGGTGGCGGCCGGGATCCCGGTGGGCGACGTCCCCGACGCGCTGCTGTTCGGGTTCGCAGACACCATCGGCTCGGTGGCCCTGCTCGTCGGCTTCGGCGTCATGATCGGGCGGCTCCTCGAAGTCACCGGTGGCGCTCAGGTGCTCGCGGACACGCTCATCAACCGGTTCGGCGAGAAGCGGGCTCCGATGGCGCTGGGCGTCGCGGCGCTGCTCTTCGGCTTCCCGATCTTCTTCGACGCCGGCCTGGTCGTCTTCCTGCCGATCATCATGACGGTGGCGCGCCGCTTCGGCGGGTCGCTCCTGCTGTATGCGCTGCCGGCCGCCGGGGCCTTCGCCGCCATGCACGCGCTTGTCCCGCCACACCCCGGACCCGTCGCTGCCGCTGAAGCGCTCGAGGCCGACATCGGCCTGACTCTGCTCGTCGGCGTCCCGATCGCCGTCGTGTCGTGGTACTTCGGCGTCCTGCTCGTCTCCCGCGTGCTGGGGCGCCGCGTGTACGTCGACATCCCCGAGGCCCTGTTCGGCCACGTGAACGGCGGCCGCGACGAGGACGCGGAGCGCGAGCCCGCCGCCGCCGGCGCCGGCGCCGATCCAGAAGGACGCGCACCGGCCCGGACGCCACCGGCCTTCTGGACAGTCCTCGCACTGCTGCTGCTCCCGTTGGTGCTGATCTCCTTCAACACGGTGCTCGACACCCTCATGACCGCCGGCACGATCGAGGAGGACGCCGGCTGGGCGGAGCACCTCATGCTGCTCGGCGACACCACGATCGCCCTGCTCATCACGGTCCTCGCGGCGATCTTCGTCCTGGGCCGGCGCGACCGCTCGATGGCCGACGTCAGCACGATCCTCGACAAGTCCCTGGGTCCGATCTGCTCGATCATCCTGATCACCGGCGCCGGGGGGATGTTCGGCGGCGTCTTGGAATTGAGCGGCATCGGCACGGCGTTGAGCGAGTCGCTCTCGGACCTCGGGATGTCGCTGATCTTCCAGGCCTTCATCATCGCCACCTTGCTTCGCGTCGCGCAGGGCTCGGCCACCGTCGCCCTGACGACGGCCGCAGGTCTGCTCGGCCCGGCCGCGGCAGCGGCGGACCTCGGCCAGTTCCAGCTCACGCTGCTCGTGATGGCCATCGCCGCCGGCGCGACCGTGCTCTCCCACGTCAACGACTCGGGCTTCTGGCTGGTCAGCCGGTTCTTCGGCATGGACGAGAAGACGACACTGAAGACGTGGACGGTGATGGAGACGACCCTCGGCCTCACCGCCTTCGTGATCAGCCTGGCGTTGTGGGCCGTGGCGTGACATGGCCGAATCGCGCTCGGGCCTGACCCGGCACCTGATCGTCATGGGCGTAGCGGGCGTCGGCAAGTCGACGATCGCGCGGCGTCTCGCGGACGACCTCGAGCTCGAGATGGCCGAGGGCGACGACTTCCACCCCCGCGCCAACATCGAGAAGATGTCCTCCGGCCGGCCGTTGACCGACGAGGATCGCTGGCCATGGCTCGAAGCACTCGCGGACTGGACCGCGCAGAGGCGGGCGGCGGGGCAGAGCACGGTGCTCACCTGCTCCGCCTTGAGAAGGGCCTATCGAGACGTCCTGCGCCGACCCGATCCGGACTCCTTCTTCGTGCACCTGTACGGCGACGAGGGCCTGCTGCGCGAGCGGATGGCGTCACGGCAGCACTTCATGCCGGCCTCGCTGCTCAGGTCCCAGTTCGAGACCCTCGAGCCCCTGGAGCCGGACGAGAGCGGCATCGCCGTCGACACCGGAGCGTCGGTAGAGGCCATCGCCGAGCGGGTCGAAGCCGCCCTGCAGATCACCAGATGAACCCGAACGCCTCGGCTCCACGGTAATCCGGATCGCGACACGGCGGTCGCCATGAAGTACGCCTTGCGCGGTGCAGCGGAGTCGTCGGGCGCCTCATCGAGCATTCGGCCGAGTCGAACGTACGCGCCGTCACCCGATCGGGATGACGCGTGACGGCGGCGCGCGATCGACGATCCACGGGTGCATCGTCGCTCTCCCGAAGGAAGGGCTCCTATGAGCACCGCGGAACGACCTCGTCAGCGGACGCGCGGGATCCGAGACGCTGCGGACACGCCACAGCCGGCGGACGTGCTCGTGGTCTTCGGCATCACCGGCGACCTCGCGAAGCAGATGACCCTCCACTCGCTCTACCGGCTGGAGGCGCGCGGCCTGCTGAGCTGTCCGATCGTCGGCGTCGCCGTCGACGACTGGACCGTCGAGGATCTGCGCGAGCGCGCCCGCCAGGCGATCGTCGCATCGGGCGAGCGGCTGGATCCGGACGTGTTCGACCGTTTCGCCGCCCGCCTCTCCTACCTGGCAGGTGACTTCGCGGATCGGGCGACCTTCGAGCGGCTGGCAGCGCTGCTCGCCGAGGCTCGCAGTCCGGTCTTCTACCTCGAGATCCCGCCCTTCCTGTTCGGCGCCGTCGTGAAGGGGCTGGCGGACGTGGGGTTGACCCAGGGGGCGCGGGTCGTCGTCGAGAAGCCGTTCGGCCACGACCTCGACTCCGCCCGCGCGCTCGCGGCCGAGATGCACGAGCACCTCGACGAGCGCCAGCTCTACCGGATCGACCACTACCTCGGCAAGCTGGGCCTCGCCGAGATCCTGCGACTTCGCTTCGCGAACGCGATCGTCGAGCCGGTCTGGCATCGCCATCACGTCGCGAGCGTCCAGATCACGATGGCCGAGAGCTTCGGCGTCGAGGACCGCGGGCACTTCTACGACCCGGTCGGCGCACTCCGCGACGTCGTGGTCAACCACCTCATGCAGATCGTCGGCGCGGCCGCGATGGAACCCCCGGCCGCGCGGGATCCCGACACGCTCAAGAACGCCCTGGTGGCCGTCTTCCACGCGATGCCGCCGGGCGATCCGGCGCAGTACGTCCGCGGCCAGCACGACGGGTACCGGGAGATCGAGGGAGTCGCGGCGGACTCGACGACCGAGACCTTCGCCGCGATGCGCCTGGAGGTCGACACGTGGCGCTGGTCGGGCGTGCCGTTCCTCATTCGCACGGGCAAGCACCTGCCCGCCACACAGACGGAGTTGCGGCTCGTCTTCAAGCGACCTCCGCGCCTCGGGTACGACCACCGCAAGACGCCGGATGCCAATCAGCTGGTCATCAGGCTGGACCCCTCGACCGGCGTGCGGCTCACGCTCGACGCCGAGCGCGGCGAGCCCGCGGGCCCTGAGACGATCAACCTCGACAAGGACCTCGGCACGGAGGGCGGGAACGTCCCGGCCCCGTACGAGGTGCTGCTGCACGCCGCGATGCGGGGCGACAGCACGCGCTTCAAGCGCCAGGACGGGGTCGAGGAGGCATGGCGGGTGATGGAGCCGCTCGTCAGCGCGCCGCCGCCCGTCCACCCCTACGCCAAGGGAACGTGGGGGCCGGCGGAGGCCAATCGCCTCGTCGCCGGCCACGGCCGCTGGCACGAGCCCTGGACGACCTCATGAGCCATTACGACGTGATCGTGATCGGCAGCGGGGCGGGTGGCGGCACGCTCGTGCGACACCTCGCCCCCTCGGGCAAGCGCGTGCTCCTGCTCGAACGCGGGGACTGGCTCGCGCGCGAACCGCAGAACTGGCAGGCGCACCCCGTCTTCGTCGACAACCGCTACGTGTCCCCGGACACCTGGTACGACGAGCGCGGCCAGGCTTTCCAGCCGCAGGTGCACTACTTCGTCGGGGGCGCCACGAAGCTCTACGGCGCGGCGCTGTACCGGCTGCGGGAGGAGGACTTCGGCGACCTCCGCCACCACGACGGGATCTCGCCCGCGTGGCCGATCGCGTACGAGCAGATGGAGCCGTACTACACGCTCGCCGAGCAGCTCTACGAGGTACACGGCGTGCGCGGCGAGGACCCGACCGAGCCGCCCGCCTCCGCGCCGTACCCGCACCCCGCGGTGAGCCACGAGCCGCGCATCCAGCAGCTGTCCGACGATCTCGCGGCGGCCGGGCTCCAGCCCTTCCACGCGCCGTGCGGCGTCCGCCTCGCCGAGCGCGACATGCCACACAGCCACTGCGTGCGGTGCGCCACCTGCGACGGCTTCCCGTGCCTGGTGCATGCGAAGTCGGACGCCGAGGTGCTCTGCGTGCGGCCGGCGCTCGAGCGCACCAACGTGACGATGCTCACCAACGCCGAGGCGGTCCGGCTCGAGACCACTCCGGACGGCCGCGAGGTCACGGGCGTCGTGGTCGACCGTGCCGGCGAGCGCGAGACGTTCACCGGGGACGTGGTGGTCGTCTCCTGCGGCGCCGCCAACAGCGCGCGGCTGCTGCTCGCCTCGGCGAGCGAGGCGCATCCCGCGGGGCTCGCGAACGGGTCGGACCAGGTCGGCCGCAACTACATGTTCCACAACAGCCAGGCGGTGCTGGCGCTGTCCAAGGAAGAGAACCCGACCGTCTTCCAGAAGACGCTCGGGCTCAACGACTTCTACTTCGGCTCGCGCGACTTCGACCACCCCCTGGGCAACATCCAGATGGTCGGGAAGTCCTCCGCGGACATGTATCGCGGCGAGAAGCCGCTCCAGACCCGCCTGGCGCCGCAGCACACGCTGGAGGCCGTCGCCCGGCACGCGGTCGACTTCTGGCTCTCGACGGAGGACCTTCCGAGCCCGGGTAACCGCGTCACGCTCCGTGACGACGGGGCGATCCAGCTCAGCTACGCGCCGTCCAACCAGGAGCCGAAGAAGCGGCTGCTGCACGAGCTCAAGTCGCTGCTGGGGCGGCTCGGCATGCACCACGACCACCTGGTGCCGCGACACGCGTACCTCAAGAACGACATCCCCGTCGCGGGCTGCGCGCACCAGGCCGGCACGTGCCGGTTCGGCGCCGAACCCGCGTCGTCGGTCCTGAACACCGACTGTCGCGCGCACGAGGTCGACAACCTCTACGTCGTCGACACGAGCTTCTTCCCGAGCATCGGTGCCGTGAACCCGGCACTGACGGCGATGGCGAACGCGCTGCGCGTCGGGCGACCACCTCCTCGACCGGATGGGCGCGCGCCGTCCCGATCGGACGGTGAGCCAGCATGTCGCGTGACAACGGCGGAACGGGCCGGCACGTCGTGGTCGTCGGCGGCGGCTTCGCCGGCGTGGGCTGCGTCAAGCGGCTCGCGGGCGAGGATGGCGTCCGGGTGACGCTCATCGACCGCCACAACTACCACCAGTTCCAGCCGCTGCTCTACCAGGTGGCGACCTCGCAGCTGGCCTCCAGCGACATCGCGTTCTCGCTGCGCAAGCTGTTCCGCCGCCACGAGAACGTCGACGTCAAGCTCGGCGAGGTCGTCGAGATCGACCCGGCGAACCGCAGCGTCACGCTCGCCGACGGCGATCGCTTCGCGGGCGACGCGCTGGTGGTGGCGGCGGGATCGCGGCCGAACTTCTTCCGCACCCCCGGGGCCGAGGAGCACGCGCTGCCGCTCTACTCGCTCGACGACGCGACGCGCTTGCGCTCGCGGATCCTCGAGGTGTTCGAGGCGGCCGATCGCGATCCGGCGCTCCTGGACCAGGGCGCGCTCACGTTCGTCGTGGTCGGAGGCGGCCCGACGGGCGTCGAGCTGGCCGGCGCGCTCGCCGACCTGATCGCGGAGACGATGACGGCCGAGTACCACCACCTGGCGGTCAGCGCGGCGCAGATCCACCTGGTCGACCTCGGGCACACGCTGCTCGGCCCGTTCTCGGATCGCGCGCACGACTACGCCGCCAGGATCCTCGGCCGAAAGGGCGTCCGGCTGCACCTGGGCGTCGCGGTCACCGAGGTCGGCCCGGGGCACGTCTCGCTCGCGGACGGCTCGACGATCCGCACACGCTGCGTGGTGTGGGGCGGAGGGATCCAGGCACCCGCGGTCGCGGCGACGGGTGGACTCCCGCGCGGGCGCGGCGGGCGGGTCGAGGTCCAGCCGGACCTCACGGTGGCGGGCGCGCCCGGCGTCTACGCGATCGGCGACATGGCCAACATCCCGGGTCCCGACGGCACCGCCCAGCCGCAGCTCGGCTCGGTCGCGCTGCAGAGCGGCAGGTCGGCGGCGGAGAACATCCTGGCCGAGGCCGCGGGCAAGCCGCGCAAGCCGTTCCACTACCACGACAAGGGCATCATGGCGATGATCGGCCGCGGCGCGGCGATCGCCGAGGTCGGCGCGCACCGACATGAGCTGCACGGGGCGATCGCGTTCTCCGCCTGGCTCGGCGTCCACGCCTCGCTCATGACCGGCGTCCGTAACCGCATCGACGCGTTCGTCGACTGGGGCTGGGACTACTTCACCGAGGCGCGCGGCCCCCAGATACTCGACCGGCCGGACACGGCGGCGATCCACTGGGACGAGGACATGACGCCCGAGCGCGAGCCCGCCGCCACGCCGTGACGCACCTGGTCGTGCCCTTGGCCTCGACGCTCGAGGCGGCGCGGAGCCAGATGGCGTTCACGCTCGGGTTCCACATCATCCTGGCCTCCGTGGGCGTCGCCCTCCCGGCGATCATGCTGATCGCCAACCACCGCGGCCTGCGCCGCAACGATGCGGACGCGCTGCTGCTCGCGCGCCGCTGGTCGAAGGTGGTCGCGGTGACGTTCGCGGTCGGAGCCGTGACCGGGACGGTGCTCTCGTTCGAGTTCGGCCTGCTGTGGCCGGAGTTCACCGGCCGCTTCGGCGAGGTCTTCGGCGTGCTGTTCGCGATCGAGGGGATCTTCTTCTTCCTCGAGGCGATCTTCGTCGCGATCTACATCTTCGGCTGGGAGCGGCTGTCCCCGTGGACGCACTTCTGGGCGGGGATGCCGATCCCGATCTGCGGGCTCGGCGGCGCCTTCTCGGTCGTGGCCGTCAACTCGTGGATGAACCAGCCGCAGGGCTTCACGATGTCGACCGGCGGCGAGGTCACGGACGTCGACCCGCTGAAGGTGATCTTCAACCCGGCCGTGCCGTACGAGGTGCCGCACATGATCCTCGCGGCGTACCTCGTCACCGGGTTCCTGGTCGCCTCGGTCTACGCCGTCGGCATGCTCCGTGGCCGGCGCGACCGCTATCACCGGCTCGGCCTGCTGATCCCGCTCACGGTCGCCTGCATCCTCGCGCCGATCCAGTTCGCGGTCGGCGACACCGCGGCGCGCGCGATCGCCAAGGACCAGCCGATCAAGTTCGCCGCGATGGAGTGCGTGCAGACGACCTCCACGCACGTGACGGAGTACATCTACGGCCGCTGCACGCCCGACGGCGTCAAGGGCGGGATCGGCATCCCCGGCCTCGACTCGTTCCTGGTCGGCTGCAGCACCGACACCGAGGTGATCGGCCTCGACACCGTGCCGCCGGAGGACCGGCCGCCGGCGAACACGATGCTGCACTGGGCGTTCGACACGATGGTCGGGCATCGGCACCGCGATGCTCGCGCTCGGGCTGTGGCTCGGCGTGGCGTGGTGGCGGCGGCGCGACATCCCGCAGACGAAGTGGTTCCTGCGCGCGGTCGCCGTCTCGGGCGTGGCGGCGATCGTCGCGCTCGAGTGCGGCTGGATCGTCACCGAGGTCGGGCGGCAGCCGTGGATCGTCTACGAGGTGATGCGCACGGAGGACGCGGTCACGCAGGCGGACGGCGTCTGGGTGACGTTCGCGCTCGTGATCGGCGCTGTACGCCGCGCTCGGCGTGGCGCTCGTGGTCACCCTGCGCGCGATGGCACGGCGCTGGCGCGCCGCCGACGAGGACGACTCCGAGGTGCCCTACGGCCCGTCCGGGCCGCCGGCCGAGGCGCGGCGATGAGCAGCGCCGACGCCGTGGCGGCCGTGCTGTGGATCGGCGTGACGGCGTACGCCGTGTTCGGCGGCGCGGACTTCGGCGCGGGATTCTGGAGCCTGGTCGCCGGGCGCGGCGAGCGCGGCGCGCCGCGCGCGCGAGCTGATCGACTGGGCGATCGGGCCCGTCTGGGAGGCCAACCACGTGTGGCTGATCTTCGTGCTCGTGGTGCTCTGGACGGGCTTCTCGACCGCGTTCGCGTCGATCTTCTCGACGCTGTTCATCCCGCTCAGCCTGGCGGCGCTCGGGATCGTGCTGCGCGGCTCGGGCTTCGCGTTCCACAAGACGGCGCGGCGACTGCGGGGCGCGCGGCTCGCCGAGCGGCTCTTCGGGCTCTCCTCGCTGCTGACGCCGTTCTTCATGGGCACGGTCGTCGGCGCGGTCGCGGGCGGCGAGGTGCCGGTCGGCAACGCCGCCGGCGATCCTGTGGCGAGCTGGCTCAACCCGCTCTCGCTGCTGATCGGCGCGCTCTTCGTCGCCGCCTCGGCGTACCTCGCGGCCGTGTTCCTCGTCAGCGACGCGCGCCGCGCCGGCGTGCCACGGACCTCGAGCGCTACTTCGCTGCGCGCGCGCTCGGCGCCGCCGTCGTGGCGGGCGCGCTCGCGGTCGCCGGGATCGTCGCGCTGCGCGCCGACGCGCGCTTCGTCTACGACGGCCTCACGAGCGACGGGCTCCCGCTGGTCATCGTGTCCGCCGCTGTGCGGCGTCGCCGTGCTCGTCCTGCTCCGGCGCGGCGCGCGGCGAGGGGCCCGGCCGCTCGCCGTGGGCGCCGTCGCCGCCGTCGTGAGCGGCTGGGGCGTCGCGCAGCACCCGTACCTGCTCCCGCAGACGCTCACGATCGACGACGCAGCGGCGCCGAGCGCCACGCTCACGGCCGTGTTGATCGTCTTCGGCATCGCGATCGTGCTGGTGATCCCGTCGCTCGCCCTGCTGTACACGCTCGCGCAGCGAGACCTGATCGCCGAGGGCGACGCCCCCGGCGCCCGACCGAGGTGACGCATGACCGCAGCCGCCGCCCACGACGAAGCCTCGACCGCGCCCGCCCGAGCCGGGCTGGTGCTCGGGGCGCTGATCGCGGTCGCGGCCGTCGCGAACCTCGGCCTCGCCGTGGCGAACGTGGCGCTGCCGTCGATCGGCCAGCACTTCGACGCCTCCCAGACCGCACTCAACCTGATCGCGGTCGGGTACTCGCTCGGGCTCGCGGCGTCGGTGCTCTACCTGGGCGCCGTCGGCGACCGGTACGGGCGCAAGCGGCTGCTCGTCCTCGGCATGGTGCTCACGGTCCCCGCCGACTGCCTCGCGGCGTGGGCGCCGTCGGAGGAGGTCCTGATCGGGGCGAGGATCTTCGGGGGGCTCGCGGCGGGCATGGCCTACCCGACGACGCTGGCGCTGATCACGGCGCTCTGGTCGGGGCCGCTGCGGACGGGCGCGATCGCGCTCTGGGCGGCGACGGGCGGGGCGATCAGCTCGCTCGGCCCGCTGTGCTCAGGGCTGCTGCTCGAGCACTACTGGTGGGGGTCGGTCTTCCTGATCACGCTGCCGCTCGCGGTGATCGCGCTGGTGATGGCGCTCAAGCTGGTGCCGGCCCACGTCAACGAGGCGACCGATCCGGTCGACAACCTCGGCGGCGTCCTGTCCGTCCTGCTCGTGGCCGCGCTGATCCTCGGGATCAACTTCGCGCCGGTCCCCGGCGAGACCGCGCTCGTGATCGGCCTGTTCGCGATCGCGGCCGCCGCGCTCGTCGCCTTCTTCCTCCGCCAGCGCCGGGCCCCGAACCCGCTCTACGACCTCGACGCCGCCTCCCGGCCCACGTTCTGGGTCGCCGCGTGCGCGGGCCTGATCGTGTTCGGCTCGCTGATGGGGGCGATGTTCATCGGCCAGCAGTTCCTCCAGAACGTGCTCGGCTACTCGACCGTCGACGCCGGGCTCGCGATCCTGCCCGCAGCCGTGTGCATGGTCATCGTCGCGCCGCGCTCCGCGAAGCTCGTCGAGCGCAACGGGGCGAGGCAGACGCTGCTGTCCGGCTACGTGTTCGTGATGCTCGGCTTCCTGACGATGCTCCTGCTCTGGAAGGAGGACATCTCCTACTGGAAGGTCGCGCTCGGCTACGCCTTCGTGGGCATCGGCGTCGGCCTCGCCGGTACGCCGGCGTCGCACTCGCTCACCGGTTCGGTGCCCGTCAAGCGGGTCGGCATGGCCTCGGGCACCGCCGACCTGCAGCGCGATCTGGGCGGCGCGATCATGCAGTCGATCTTCGGCGCGTTGCTGACCGCCGGCTATGCCAGCGCCGCGGGCGCCGCCGTCGCAGCGTCGGGCGACGACGTCAACGACACGGTGCAGGCCGAGCTCACGAAGTCGTTCTCGAGCGCGGTCGACACCGCGAAGGGCTACCCGGAGTCGGTTCAGGACTCGATCGTCGCGGCCGCGAAGACGGCGTTCCTGCAGGGCGACCAGTGGGCCTATCTCGCCGGGATCGTCGCCGTGCTGCTCGGCGCCGCCCTCGTGTTCTTCAAGTTCCCGAGAGCCGAGGAGGAGAAGCGGCTGCTCGCGGCCTACCACGCCGAGGACGCCGGCGCCGCCCCGTGAGCGGGCTCGCCGTCCCCGCCGCCGTCCAGGTCGAGCCCGAGGCGTTCCTCGCGGTCGTCGGCGTGGCGGCCGTCGCGGGCACGATCGCCGCGGTCGTGACGGGACGCGGGCTGCTGCTGCCGGCGGTCGTGGTCGAGCTCCTGCTCGGCGTGCTCATCGGGCCGCAGATGCTGGGCCTGGAGGTGTCCGAGTTCATCCAGTTCTTCGCCGACCTCGGGCTCGGGATGCTGTTCTTCTTCGCCGGCTACGAGATCGACCTGCGGCGGATCTCCGGGACGCCGTTGCGCCTCGGGGCGATCGGCTGGCTGCTCTCGCTCGCGCTGGCGTACGCGCTCGGGGGCGTCCTCGCGGCCGCGGGGGTCGTGCTCTCGCTGCTCTACACGGGCTCGGCGATCGCCACGACCGCGATCGGCACGCTGATCCCGATCCTGTCGGACAGCGGCGAGCTGAGGACGCGCTTCGGGACGTTGCTGCTCGGCGCGGGAGCCGTCGGCGAGTTCGGGCCGATCCTGCTGATCACGCTGGTCCTGTCCACGGGCAGCCCGCTCCACCACGCGGCGATCCTGATCGCCTTCGTGGCGCTCGCGGTCGGGGTCGCGGTGGTCGCGGTGCGCTCCTCGGGCCGGACGATCCCGCTGTTCGAGCGTACGCTCGAGAAGAGCTCGCAGCTCGCCGTGCGCTGGATCGTCGTGCTCGTGTTCGCGCTGGCGCTGCTCGCTTCCGAGCTGGGCCTCGACCTGCTGCTGGGCGGGTTCGCCGCCGGGCTGATCACGCGGCAGGTGCTCAAGACGCGCGAGGTCCCGGCGTTCGACTCGAAGCTCTCGGCGGTCGCCTTCGGGGTCTTCATCCCGTTCTTCTTCGTCGTCAGCGGGATGCAGTTGGACGTCGACGCGCTGTTCGCCAGCGTGTCGGGCGTCGTGAAGCTCGTCGTGTTCTTCGGGCTGTTCCTCGTCGTGCGCGGCGTGCCGGCGCTGCTGCTGTACCGGCAGGAGCTCGACCGCCGCGACCGTGTCGCGCTCGCCCTGTTCTCGTCGACGCAGCTCCCGCTCGTGATCGCGATCACGACGCTGGCGCAGGACGGCGGGCACATGCGGTCCTCGACCGCGGCGTCGCTGATCGGTGCCGCCGTGCTCTCGACCCTCGTCTATCCGATCGTCGGCCTGCGGCTCCGGGGCGACCCACCGGCGGTGCCCGCGTGAGCGCCGGCCCGGGTCCGCGGCGGTTCCTGCGCGCCCGCCTCCGGCTCGCGTCGGCGATGTGGGTGCCGGTGCTCGCCGCCAACGCGGCCGCGATCGTGCTCGCCCTCGCGCTGCCCGTGCTGGACGAGCGACGGGGGGACGAGGGCCGGGCCCCGATCGGTCCCGCGGCCGCGGAGCAGATCTTCGGCGCGCTGGCGGCCGGGATGATCACGTTCACGGGCATCATCTTCTCGGCGGTCTTCGTCGCGGCGCAGATCCAGACATCCTCCTACTCGCCCAGGCTCGCGGCCCGGCTGCGGCGCGATCCCATCGTGATCGCGGGCCTGGCGCTCCCGACCGCGACCGCGACGTACGCGCTGTTCGCGATCGCGGCGGTCGACGTGCAGGCCGACCGCGCCGGGCCCGGCTTCGCGCCGACGCTGACCGTGCTCCTCGGGCTCGTCCTGCTCGTCGTCACGCTGGGGTCGTTCGTCGCGCTCGTACAGCGGGCGTTCGAGCTCACGCAGATCGGCGGGATCTTCCGCGGGCTGATGCGCAAGGCGGGCGCCGTGATCGACGACGTCCATCCCTACGGCGCCGCGGATGCACGGCAGGCGCAGGACCGGGCCTCCGACCCCGCTGCGACGGTCGTCGTGCACGAGGGACCCGCCGCGGTCGTCGCGGCGGTCGATCGCGAGGCGCTCGTCCGCCTCGCGCGCGAAGGGGGCGGGTTCGTCGAGGTGCTCACCATGGTGGGCCAGTTCGTCGCGCCCGGGACCCCGATCCTGCGCGTCCACGGCGCCCGGACGGCGCCGGACGGCGCCCGCGCCCGGCGGGTCCTCGTGCTGGCCCGCCAGCGCACGATCGACCAGGACCCCGCGTTCGCGCTTCGCATGCTGGTCGACATCGCGATCCGCGCCCTCTCGCCCGCGGTCAACGATCCCACGACCGCGGTCCAGGCGCTCGACCGGCTCGAGGGGCTGCTCGTCGAGCTGCACCGGCGCGCTCCCGGGCCGCTCATGGTCGTGGACCGCGAGGGCGTCCCGGCCGGGCGCGTCCCGGCACCCACGTGGACGGACTACCTGGAGCTCGCCGTCACCGAGATCCGCCACTACGGCGGCGGCTCGGTCCAGGTCTGCAGGCGCCTGCACGCGCTCTACGACCACCTGCTCGCCGAGGTCGACGGACCCGCCCGATCGCGCGTCGAGCTCGAACGGCGGCTGCTCGAGAAGGCGCTCGCCGGGGCGTTCCCCGACCCGGAGGACCAGGCGCTCGCCACGCGGCCCGACCGGCTCGGCCTCGGCGGGCCGCAGGTCTAGCGGCGCCGACCGCGTCGCAGCCCGTCGTCGGCGGCCGCCACCGCCGCGACGTACGCGACGTGGGTGCCGATGCTCGTGGCGAGCACATCGGCCGGCCAGCGCCAGGGCGGCGGCGTGCGGCCGAGCATCGGGAAGAGCGTGAACGTCGCGGTCATCAGCACGCCGCCGAAGATCGCACTCGCGACCGGCTCGCGGACGCCACGGCGGAGTGCGCCGTGCAGGAGCCCGAAGGCGGACCCGTAGCTCCAGCGCAGGAGCAGCCCGAGCTCGTGCTCCTGCGCGTGGGTCACCTGGGGGAGATGCAGGATGCTCGCGACGATCTGGCCGGGCACGAGCCCGTCGTCGTAGTCGAGCTGGCCGAGGACGCTCGTGCGGACGTGATGCTCGGCGGCGTACGCGGCGGTCATCGTGGCGGTGCCGGCGGTCCCGGCCAGGACGCTCCGCACCGGCCAGCCCAGCCTGCGGGGCACGGGTCAGAACTCCTTGATGCGCTCGGCGAGGATGATCCGGCCGGCGGCCTCGATCAGCGCCAGGTGCGAGAAGGCCTGCGGGAAGTTGCCGAGGTGGCGGCCAGTCCCCGCATCGAACTCCTCCGCATAGAGGCCGAGCGGCGAGGCGACGCGCAGGAGCCGCTCCATCAGGTCGCGCGCGCGCTGCAGCTCGCCGACGATCGCCAGCGCCGACACCAGCCAGAACGAGCAGATGAGGAACGAGCCCTCGCGGCCCGAGAGCCCGTCGTCGGTCTCGTCGGTGCGATAGCGCAGGACGAAGCCGTCGTCGGTCAGGTCCTGCGCGATCGCATCGACCGTCGCGTGCATCCGCGGGTCGTCACCCGGGAGGAAGCCGAACAGCGGCGCCAGCAGGGTGGAGGCGTCGAGCGAGTCGGTCTCGTAGTGCTGGCGCAGGACACCGCGGTCTGAGACGCCGTGCTCGAGGATGTCGGCGCGGACCTCCTCGGCCGCGGTGCGCCACGTCGTCGCCTGGTCGGGAGCGCCGCGGATCTCGGCCAGCTTCGCCGCGCGGTCGAGCGCGACCCAGCCCATCAGCTTGGAGGAGACGTAGTGGCGCGGCTCACCGCGCGCTTCCCAGATGCCCTGATCGGGTTCGCGCCACGCGGCCATCGCTCCCGCGGCCTGGGACTCGACGATCGGCCACAGCCGCCGCGGCAGGCGCTGGCTGTGCTTCGTGTGGACGAGGATCGAGTCCAGCACGGCGCCGTAGACGTCGTTCTGGCGCTGGTCGAACGCGCCGTTGCCGATGCGCACCGGGTGCGCGCCGGCGTAGCCGGTGAGCTCGTCGCGCGTGCTCTCGGTCAGGTCGCGGCGGCCGTCGATGCCGTACATGATCTGCAGCGAGCCGTCCGGGTTGGGCTCGAGGTCGGCGACGAACTGCATGAACTCGTCGGCCTCCCAGTCGAGCTGGAGCCAGTGCAGCGCCTGAAGGGTGAACGTGGTGTCGCGCATCCACGTGTAGCGGTAGTCCCAGTTGCGCTCGCCGCCCGGGGTCTCGGGCAGGCTGGTCGTCAGCGCCGCCACGGTCGCGCCGGTGGGCATGTACGTCAATCCCTTGATCGCGAGCGCCGAGCGCTGGATCGGTCCGCGCCAGCGGTGGTCGGGGAAGCGGGTCGAGTCCATCCAGGTGCGCCAGAACCGCATCGTCGTCGCCAGCTTCTCCTCCGCGGAGGCGACATCGACCGGCACGGCCAGCTCTCCGCCCCAGGACAGCGCGCAGAACACCTCTTCGCCGCTGGTCAGGACGCGGCGCGCCCGCACGGCCTCGCCCTCGATGCCGAGCGGCAGGTCCGCACCGAGGCGGATCCGCCGGCCGCCGGCCTCGGCGACCGCCGACCGGCGATCGTCCTCGAGCGTCCACGCCGCCGGGCTGCGGCCGTAGTCGAACACCGGCTCGCACACGAGCTCGACCTGCACGATCCCGCTCAGGCAGCGAGCCGTCCGCACGAGCAGGTGCTCGCCGTCGAAGTCCGTCGGGGGCCGCGTGTGCGGGGTCACCTCGTCCTCGCCGAGCCGCGGGCCCATGATCAGCGCCTCGCGGACCTCGAGCCAGCCCGTCGGCACCTTCCACGTGGTCACGAGCACGTTCGTGCCGGGCTCGTAGACGCGCTCGGTCGGCACATTGATGTTGAACGGGGCGAAGCGGAAATAGCCGGCCTGGCGGTCCAGCAGCGCGCCGAACACGCTCGGCGCGTCGAACGCCGGGACGCAAAGCCACTCGATCGAGCCGTCCGGCGCCACGAGCGCGCCGGTGTGACAGTCCGACAGGAACGCGTAGTCGGCGATCGGAGGGAAGGGAGAGGGGGCGGCGGCGCTCTGCTCCTGCAGCGGCTGCGCGGCGGGGAGCGCGCCCTTGCCGTTGGGCTTCGTCTTGACGGTCGTGGTGGAGCTCATGGCCTCGACGATCCCAGCGCGCTCCGCGCGCCGCGTCATCCGCTCCGGATGACCCGGATCACCTGGTTCGGATGAGTTCACGCGCGCGAGCCGGATCTAGCGTTGCGCGGGATGGCCATGGCTCCGACGCCACCCTCCGTGCCGGCTCACCACGAGCACTTCGTGCAGGTCCCGAGCCGGGTGTGGAAGGTCCTGCTGGGCCTCGGTGCCGGGGTGTGGCTCATCGCCGCGCTCATCACCGAGATCACCGGCGACGAGATCCTCGTGCCCACCGTGATCATCGTGGGGAGCTTCCTGATCCCCGTCACCCTCGCGGCGTTCGCGCTCTCGCGGAAACGCGAGGGATACCTGACCACCGAGGAGGTCCTGCTCGGCTTCCTCGGCGCGGGCACGCTCGGCCTGATCGCGACGGCCGTGGCCGAGGTCTATCTGCTGCCTGCCGCCGCGGGCACGTTCATCGCGGTCGGGGTCATCGAGGAGGTCGGCAAGGGCGCCGTGCTGCTCGCGGTGGCGCACCAGGTGCACCACAGGGAACCGCGCGACGGGATGGTGCTCGGCGCGGTCATCGGGGCCGGCTTCGCGGCGTTCGAGAGCTCGGGCTACGCGCTGCAGGCGATGATCGACCACCTCGCCGCGCGGCCGTTGATCAGCATCGTCGAGATCGAGGCGTTCCGCGCGGTGCTGGCCCCCTTCGGGCACATCACCTGGACGGCCCTGCTCGGCGGCGCTCTCTTCGCGAGCTCACGGGCCGGCCGATTCCACGTGACGAGGCGCCTCGCCGGAACCCTCGCGGGCATCATCGCCCTGCACGCGTTGTGGGATCAGGCGAACGGTTGGTCGGTCATGCTCAGCAAGGGCGTGACCGGCGTGGGCTGGTCGCTCGTCTGGCCGAACGAGGAGCTCTGGGCCCTGGAGCCGAGTGCTCGCCAGCTGATCTGGTCGACCGCCTTCTACAACGGGATCCTGGCGATCCTGTCACTCATCGGGCTGGTCTGGGTGCTCCGCGAATGGCGTGTCTATGGGCGATGGCACAGCGACCGGAAAGGATCGTGATGGAAGCTCAGCGTCACAGCACCGAGGACAGCGGGCTGGTCGAGACACTCGGACTGTTCATCCTCGGGTCGCTGTTGGTCTGGCCCCGGCTCGTCATCCTCGGCTTCGCCATCGTCGACAGCGGGCTCATGCGCGGCGCCTTCGGGGGCTGGGTCGCCGCGGTCGCCGGATTCATCGTCCTGCCGTGGACGACGCTTGCATACGCGACGATGTGGAGCATCTCCTCCGACCAGGTGACGGGCTTCGAGTGGACTGCCGTCGGCGTCGCCGTGCTGATCGACATCTGGACCTGGTCCGCCTTCCGCAGGTGAGCGGTCGCCGGGTCGCCGGCCTCACTCGATCCGGATGACGAGCCGGGGCCGCCGCTCGCGTACGGTCGGTCGCGCGCATCGATCACGACTGAGAGGTGGACTCATGTGCCGCTGGATGGCTTGGCTCGGGCAGCCGGTGCTGGTCGAGGAGCTGCTGTTCAACACGCAGCACGGGATCGTGGATCAGAGCCTCCACGCCAGGATGGGCGCGGAGCCGACCAACGGCGACGGGATCGGCCTCGGGTGGTACGGCGGAGGCGACGGTCCTGGCGTCTATCGCAGCGTGTCGCCGGCCTGGTCGGACGCGAACCTGCGGGAGCTCGCGGCGCACATCGAGTCGCCGCTGTTCATGACCCACGTCCGTGCCGCGATCGGGTCCCCGGTGCAGGAGACCAACTGCCACCCCTTCCGCGAGGGGCGGTGGCTGTTCGTACACAACGGCTACCTCGCGGGGTTCCAGGAGCTGCGGCGCGATCTCATGCTCGCGGTCGACCCCGTGCGCTTCGCGCGGATCCACGGCTCGACCGACACCGAGGTCGTCTTCCACCTCGCGCTGAGCTTCGGCCTCGAGGACGACCCGATCGACGCGCTCGAGCGCACCATCGGCTACATCGAGGCCACGGCGCGCGAGCACGGGATCGGCGCCGCCGTCCAGGGTACGTTCGGCGTCGCCGACGGCGACGCCCTGTGGGCGGTCCGCTATGCGAGCGAGGGCGTCCCGCGGTCGCTGTTCGCGTCAGCCGAGGTGGAGGCGATCCGTCGCCTGCACCCGGAGAACCCCCGCTTCCAGCAGCTCACCCCCGACGACCGGGTGATCGTCTCCGAGCCGTTCTCGGACCTGCCCGGCGTGTGGCACGAGATCGAGCCGGCGAGCGCGGTCACGGTGCGGCGGGGCGGCGTCCTCGAGCACCGGCCGTTCCGGCCTCGCCACACCGGCGCGCCCGCACTCGCGCGAGCGTTCGCACCGACCGGCTGAGCGGTCAGCGGACGAGCGCGGAGGCGACGACATCCGCGGCGGGCGAGCCCCAGCCCGTCGCCGTGTCGTAGCCCGCGCGCGCCGGACAGCACGAGCCGCCGAAGAGGGCGTTCGTGCCCAGGGTGACGTCCGTGAACGAGGCCGGATGGTGCTGCGCGAGGGCGTAGAGCAGCGGCGGGACGAACCCGGGCCTCGGCAGGCCCTGCGCGCGCGCCTGCTGATTCCACAGCGCGACCATGCCGGCGACGAGCGGCGCCGCGGCGCTCGTGCCGCCGACGAACGCGATGCTCTGCCCCGAACCCTTGCAGCCTTGGACTCCCTTGGAGCAGACGATCGGATAGCCGGGGCTCGGGTCGGCGAAGGCGGCGACGTCGGGAACCATGCGCTTGCCGGAGCTGCCGAACGACTGGGCGGGCTGCCACCACGGCCGCTGCTCGAAGGTGCTCGAGCCGCCGCCGCCTCCCGCGGTGGCGTCGAAGGGCGCCGGATAGGCGGTGTCGTTCCACACCCCCGTGGAGGCGATCGAGTTGTCGGCGCCGAGCGTCAGGTTGGTCCCCCCGACGGCCAGCACCCATGGCGACGAGGCCGGCCAGGACACCTGCGGCTTCTTGTCGGCCGACGTCAGCTGGCCGGCGGAAACGCCGCGCGCGCACGCCGAGGACCCGGTGTCGCCCGCGGCGACCACGGTCGTGATGCCGAGCGCCGCGGTGGCGGTGAGCTGGCGCTCGACGAGCGTGCGCGCCGCCGTATAGGGCTTGACCAGCGACTCGCACTCGCCGTAGGACACCGAGATGACATGGGGCAGCGGCGCGCCGTTGACGGTCGCCTGCAACGGCTGCGCGAGCAGCTCGAGGAAGCCTTCGGCGTCCCCGTCGTCGTCGTTCTCGCTGATCGGGTGCACCCACAGGTCGAAGCGCGAGAGCGCGGGCGCCACCGTGGAGGCCACCATCGCGTCCAGCGAGCTCTCGAGGATCGGCTTGATCGAGCCGGCGCCGTGGATCTTCAGCGCGGTGCCCTGGGTCCCGAAGCAGGTGCGGAACGTGTTCACGTCGGCGGCCGGCGTGGGCGCCTCGCCCACGATCGCGAGCCGTGCGCCCTGGCCCTCGAGCCCGGCGGCGTGCAGCGGCGCGATCCCGTAGGCGGCCTGGAGCTGGTTCGGGTACAGGCCGCTGCCCGAGGCGAGCGCGACGGGGAAGCTCGCGGGCACGCAGCCGAAGGCCGGTGTTCCCGTCCTCGTCGGGGACCCGCCGCCGGCGACCTGCGCGACCCGGGCGGCGGAGGATCCCCCGCCCGAGAGCTGCACGCGCATCCCGGCCACGGTGTCCACGTTGCCCTTGATGCCCTTCGGCAGCTTCGGCGTGCCGGCCGGCAGGGCCACCTTCGACCCCGAGCTGGTCTTGTAGACCTTCCACTTGGTCCCGAACAGCTTCTGCGCCTTGCCGACGGTCACGGAGGCGGTCGCGCGCAGGTGCGTGACGTCGACCTTCGCGCTCACCCCCTCCGACTTGAACGCGTCGACGACCGACTTGCGCTTTGACGAGGACGCTCCGTAGCGGCTCTGCAGGGTGGACAGCGACGGGTAGGCGCCATAGGAGCCCGAGCCCGGGTCGCTCGCCGACTTGACTGCTCCGCGCAGGCCCGACTGGTTCGCGACGAAGCCCAGCTGCAACGTCAGCTCGAGCTTCTTCGACGCCGCCCCGACGGTCTTCAGGCCCTTGTGGGAGATCGGCCCGTAGTCGACGGAGGCCCCCGCGGCCGGGCTCGTGGCCGCGAGCGCGCCGGTGCAGAGGATCGCGGATCGCATTGCACGCATCCGTCCATGCCACTCGCTCTCCCTTCCGGGCGCATCGTCCGGATGGGATGAGTCAGGCCGCGGTCGGAGCCGCCGGAAGATCGCCGGCGATGCGCGTGCCGCCCCCGCGCCGCGAGTCGATGCGCAGCTCGCCTCCGACGGCGGCGACGCGGTCGCCGAGATTGGTGAGGCCCGCTCCCCTCGGCACCGCCGCGGGGTCGAACCCGATCCCGTCGTCCTCGACCGAGAAGCGCACGCGGCCGTCGTCCTGGGCCAGCCGGACCGTCACCGCGGCGCCGGCGCCTGCGTGCTTGGCGGCGTTCTGGAGGGATTCGAGGCAGCAGAAGTACACCGCCAGCTCGACCGCCTCGGACTGGCGCGGGAGCGTGCCGGCGATGTCGACCTGCGTCGCCGATCGCACCGCCACGGCCTTCAGGGCCGGCCCGACGCCGGCCTGCGCGAGGATCTCCGGGTGGAGCCCGTGAGCCACCTCGCGGAGCTCGTCGATGGCGTCGTCGACCTCCGATCCGAGGCGCTCGAGCATCTCGCGCTGCTCGGCGCTGCCCATCGTCCCGCCCGCCAGCTCGAGGTGGATCCGGAGGGCCACCAGCCGCTGCTGCGCGCTGTCGTGCAGATCGCGCTCGATGCGCCGCCGTTCCTCGTGGCCGGCCTGGAGGATGCGGGCGCGGGACGCGCGGAGCTCGCCCTCGAGGCCGCCGTTCTCGACGGCGAGCAGGGTGGCCGCCGATGCGGCCTGCACCAGCTCGGGATCCTCGGTCAGCGACTCGTCGACCACCATCGCGGCGACGGGCCGCCCGTCGCGCTCGACCGGCACCCACGCCCGTCCGGCGGGCGCCGGCGGGGCGAGCACCATGCCGTCGGCGGTGCGGAAGCTCGCCGGTCCCGGATCGTGATAGGCCAGCTGGAGCGCGTCGTCGTCCAGCGCCTCCGCGATCATCGCCCTCCAGCCGTCGGGGGTCGGTCGCATGGCGAGCCGTTCGAGCAGCTTGCGCAGCGCCGTCATGGCGAACCGGCCGGCTTGGAGCAGCGCGATCAGGAAGCCGATGGGGAGGAGGACCCTCGTGACGACGATGCCCCAGGCCAGCGTGTCGAGGGTCTCCGCGTCGAGGAAGAGGATCCAGGCGCCGACGTTGTAGACGAAGTACGCCGGGAGGAAGAGCAGCGAGGTCGCCCCGACCGCGGCGAGCGCTCTCCGCTGCGGTCTCGACGCGTTCCGGAAGCGGATGGCGTAGATGACCAGGACCGCGACCACGATCGTGAGGGCGGTGTAGGTCTCGGCCTTGCCGGCCACTTCGACGAGCCTCGGCGCCGTCGCGATCTGGAGCACGTTCTCGGGACATGCCGCCGCGCACCGGGTCAGCGGTCCACCGCCGGCGATGACCGGGGTGAACAGCGCCCAGGGGAGGAAGAAGGCGAGCACGCCGATCACGAGCGCGCCCATGACCCAGCGCGCCGCGCGCGGCTCCAGGCGCCCCATCGGGAACGCGAGGAACAGGTAGAAGGTGAGCACGAAGAACGGCGCCTCGGCCAATACGCCGATGTCGAAGATGAGCGGCTCGTCCGCCCCCTGCCACGACACGATCCACGTGAGCAGGCCGAAGACGACGAGCAGGGGGCCGAAGCGGCTACCCGGGCGGCGGATCCACCAGTACAGGCCGATCGTCGTCGAGGCCGCGATGAGATAGCCCCAGTAGACGCCGGCGGCCGCCGGCTTGTCGAGGTGCTCGCTGGTGAGCGCCAGCCAGATCGTGACGGCGACCATCGGCACGATCGCGACGGCGACGAGCTTCTGCAACGTCGACGCGGCCACCCGCGAGCGCCAAGACGGTCCGGCACCGGCCTCGGACGCGGGGCTCGTACCGAGGGCCGGCACGGCGACGCCGGAGAACACCCTCACAGCGCGATGTTGCCAGAGCCGACATGCCGGATGGGGAAAATCGCGTGAACACCTAGGTTCTCTCCCTGCCCCGCGGATCACACGGCAGCGCCGCGTCGTCGCCGAGGGCGCGCCGGTAGTCGTCGAGCACGTCGAGCGTGCGCTCCATCGCGACGGGTCTCAGGGCGCCCAGGCCCGGGTCGTAGGGATCGTCGAGGAAGCGGATCAGCAACAAGGTGCCCACGATGACCATCACGACGGAGCCGACGAACGTCGCCTGGACCACCGCACGCTCGCCGCTGTCGGCGAACACCAGCATGAAGCCGATGATCATCACGGCGCTGACGCCCAGCACGAGCCAAAGCGGCGCCGGGATGACCCCCGCCGCTCCGTGCAGGCGGGAGTTGCGCGCCGCCTCGCGCTCGAGGCGCTGGTCGAGCCACTTCCCGTACGCCGCCTCCTGGGCCGCGGTGCGTGGCTCGATGCTCCGCAGCGTCCGGAACAGCCGCAGCCCCCAGGGGTTGATCTCGGACGTGTGGGTCCCGGCCTCCATGCGCGGCCACTCCTCGTGCACGACGGAGCGGGCGTAGCAGACGAGCTCCCCGGCCAGACGACGGCCCTGCTCCTCCGGGAGCAGGTTGGCCACCTCGAACTGCTGCGCGACGGTGATCGCCTCCGTCTCGGCGCCCGCGCGCGACTCGTCGTAGTTCGTGAACGCGAGCACGACGACGAGCCCCAGCAGCACCGCGAAGCCCGTCGCCAGGACGCCGAACACGCCCGCGGCGCGATCCCCGTCGGTGTAGAAGCCGCCATCCGGCGCCCGCCTGCGCACGAGCAGGAGCAGGCCGATCGCCGCCGCAGCGCAGGCGACGACGATGACTCCCGCGGCGAGGACGTTCACCCGTCGCGGTCGCGCCGGTCCACGAGGTGGCGGCGATCGAGGCTCACGCGCTCGAGCGCCCCGACGTCGGACTTCGACATCGAGAGCGCGATGGCGTCGTCCTCGACCGTCGCCACGGCGCCGATCGGGATCACGACCTCGTGCCGGCCCCAGAGGTGGCCGTGCTCGAGCACGACGTGGCTGATCTGCTGCGTGTCGTCCACGACGAACCCGTCGACGTGGCCGAGGACGTGATCGTCGGAGGAGATGACCGCGCTCTTCCGGCGGATCTCGACCTCGCCCTTCGGCACGCGGTCGTAGCGGACCGTGACCCCCTGCGCGGGGTCCGGGACGCCGACGCCCGGGAGGTCGACGGGCTGGTAATACGGCAGGGCGAGCATCTCGCTGATGCCGACGTCCCACTCCGGGTCCTCGACGGGGAACTCGCCGAGCCGGAGGTAGTCGACCATGTCGACCGCCGGCAGCGCCAGCGCCTCGTCGAGGGTGCACGAGAGCCCGATCTCCGGCTCCGCGCCGCCGCGCGCGAGCGTCACGGGCACGAGGCGCGACCGGTGCGAGTCTCCCGCCTCGACGACGAGATGGGTGACCCGGCGGGTGGCCGGGTCGACGACGACGTCCGCCAGCCGGCCGAACGCCGCGTCGGAGCAGTGCACCGAACTGCCGAGATCGAGTCGCATCGGCCCACCGTATGAGCGCGCGCGCCCGCCGTCCTCGTGCGAAACGGGTGAGGCGGCTACACGACCGGCAGCGTGACGACGTAGCCGACGCCGACGAGCAGCAGCACGGTCCCCATCCCGAGGACGCCGTAGCGCAACGGCCGCCAGTCCAGCCGCAGCGAGATGCCCGCGAAGAACAGCACCGCCGCGAAGAACAGGGTCGAGAGGATGTAGCGGTCGTCGTTGGTCTTCGCGGTGGTCCCCTCGCGGTAGAGCCCGTCGGCCTCGGCATCGAGCTCCGAGGAGCGCACCGTCTCCGCGAGCCGGTACTCGGGCATGTACAGCGGGCCCGGGACCGTGCTCCGGCTCGTGAAGGGCCGCTGGGCCATCCAGGCCTCGAACGCCGGCTCGAACGCCGGCCGGAAGCGCCGGCGGTAGATCGCGGCGAGCTCCCGGTCGCCGGCCTCGCGCGCGTCGAGCCAGCCGTTGAACATCACGAGATCGTCGATGCGCAGCTGTCCCGCGAGCGTCGACTGGGCCTGCGCCTTGATCCGCATCGTCGATGCGCGCGCGAAGCTCTGGGCCTGCTCACCGGACCACCGCGCCGCCTGATAGCCGCTCCACGCGGTGGCGAGCGTCGTCAGCGCGAGCAGCAGGATCGCGTAGAGCTCGAGCACGCGCTCCCTGCGGTCGGGCGCGCCGGACCTCCCTTCACCGTGCCCCGGTGGCTCCGTGAGCTCGTGGGGAGCGTGGTTGTGGACGTGGGGCACTAGGGCCGAATGCTCCTTCGCCGGACTCAGTGGTTTGACACTTCAGGGCACCACGCACGTCCGCGCATCACCCGATCGGGACGATCGGGGTGGCCGGCATCTCGTCGTCGCGAGGGGTCTGCGCCTGCGGGGAGCCGCGGTTCTCGATCGCGCGGGCGCGCGCGAGGTCGGAGGAGATGTGGACCGCGGCGGAGGTCAGCGGGGCGGCCAGGACGAGGCCGATCGTCCCGAACAGGCTCCCGCCGGCGATCGTGACGATGAGCACCGCGAGCGGATGGATCCCCAGCGTCGCGCCGAACGCGATCGGCTGGATCATCTGCTGCAGCGCCCCGTTGGCCAAGAGCACGATCACCGCCATCGCGATCGCGACGTCGCTGCCCCCTGATCCGAGCGCGATCAGCACCGTGAAGGCGCCGGCCGCCCACGCACCGAGATACGGCACGTACGCCGCGAAGAAGTTGACCAGCATGATCGAGCCGACCTGGGGGAGGTCGAGCACGAGCGCTCCGAGACCGATCACGATCGCGTTGAAGGCGGCGATCGCCGTCACGCCGGCGAAGTAGCCCTGCAGCGCGCCGAGGGTGCGACCGGTGATCGCCCTCGCGACGGAGCGGGGGAGGCCCATGTGGCGCTCCGTCCACGCCCGGATCTGCGGCCCGTCCTTGAGCAGGAAGAACAGGCTGAGCGCGGTGAACGACAGGAACACGACGAGCGAGGCCAGCGCGCTGATGCCCACGCTGAGCCCCTCGAGGAGGGCGTGGAACGCGTCGCTCACCGTCGAGCTGGCGTCGCTTGACGCGCTCTGCGCCTTGTCCGCGCTCACCCCGGCGTCCTGGAGCCCGCTCTCGATCTTGCCGACGGCCTTCTGGAGCGTGTCCTGCATGGTGCTCGCCTGGCTCGCGATGCCCGAGAGCACCAGGATGACGACGCCGATCCCGAGGCCGAGGAGCGCGAGGAACACGACGACGGTCGCTGCCGCGCGCGGCATGCGCCTCGCAAGGATCCGGACCAGCGGGGCGCACACGGCGGCGATGATCGTCGCCGTGACGACGGGGATGACGATGGTGTTGATCGAGTGCCAGCAGCGCGACGGCCGCGACGACCAGCGCGCAGATGCCGACCAGCAGCCACGACATCGCGCCGAAGTCCCGCAGCCATCGCGGCGCCGCGAAGACGCCGGCCAGCTCACCGGGCTCGACGTCGACGAAGTAGGCCTGCTCCTCGTGCCGCCCGGCGGCGTCCGGGCGCTGGCGGAAACGTGCGCGGATGCCATGGCGGCGGGACACGGTCAGGCAGCGCCCAAGTCGTCGAGCAGGCCGATGTCGCGGGCCTGCACCACCGCCTCCGAGCGCGAGGAGGCGTCGAGCTTGCGGTAGACGGCGTGCGCGTGGGTCTTGACCGTGTTCGCGGTCACGTTGAGGTGCAGGCCCATCTCGCGGAAGGACAGGTGGGTCGGGAGCAGGCGCAGCACGCGCAGCTCGGCATTCGTCAGCGACGCGGGACCCACGAGCGCGGTCGTCACGAACGTGTCTGCCTGGCGCTGGCCGTCCTCGACCCAGCGCGCCGCGAGCGGCGCGTCGGCCACCGCGTGCAGGAGCCTTCCCGCCTGCGAGAGCACCGTGCGTGAGGCGGTGGCGTCACCGAGGCGCAGCATCGTCCGGGCGAGGGCCACGCGCGTCGCGACGGCGTACCACGGCGCCGGGTCCACGAGCCGCGCGAGCAGCTCCTGCGCCTGCCGGCGGTCGTCCTGGGCCGCGTCCACACGGTCGCGATGGGCCCGGACGAGCGCCGACACCGCGAACACCAGCGCCGAGCTCGGATAGTGCGAGACGTCGGCTCGTTCGAGCTGCGCCCGGGCACGCGATGCGAGCAGTGCCGCCTCCTCCCAGTCCTCGTCGTCGGCGCGGATCAGCGCGAGCTGAGCGAGGCAGAGCACCTGGGCACTCGGGGCGACGACGCTGCCGCGGCGCGCGCCCTCCTCCAGCACGGGCACGGCGCGCGCCCGATCGCCGAGCAGGTGCAAGCCTGCGCCGCGCAGCATGCACGCCAGCGGCCGCCACGGGTGGTCCTCGGCCGCAAGCTCGTATGCGACCTCGGCGGCGTCGACCATGGCGGACGTCCCCCCGCGGGCGAGCACCGCCCGCAGGACGGCGCAGTCCGCGGGCGACGCCTCGATCTCCCGTCCGGCGGCGAGCAGCCGCTCGGCCGTGTCGAGCCAGTGCTCGAGGCGGTCGCGGTCGCCGTCGACGAGGTGCGTGGATGCCGCCGCGAGGGCGAGCGACGCGTGCGAGGAGATCTGCTCGGGGCGCAGCCGGCCGAGCCACGTCCGGATCTCGTCGACGTGACCGTGCGCGATCCGGGAGGGCGCGATGGCCCACAGTCGCGTGCCGGCGGCGGCGACGTCGCCGGCGGCGAGGGCGTGGCCGAGCGCGTCGTCGATCGAGCCCTCGCGCTCGAGCCACGCGCCGGCGCGCCGATGCAGGTCCGCGGTCCGGATCGGATCACGCCGTCGCTGTTCCGCCTGGAGCATCTCGGCGAGGAGCGGGTGGTGGCGGTACTCGTCGTCGGCGTGGTCGAGCGGCACGATCGGGACCCCGGCGCGCGAGAGCGCCCGGAGCAGGATCCCGGAGCCCGCTCTGTCGAGCAGCGCGTCGCAGGCGGTGCCCGAGAGCCGCGCGAGGACCGAGGTACGCAGCAGGAACGCGACGGCGGGCGCATGGAGCCGGCTCAGGATCTCGTCGCGCAGGTAGTCGGCCATCATTCGGTCGTCACCGGCGAAGCCGGCCACGGCCGCATGCGGATCGCGCCCGTTGCGGATCGACAGCGCGGCGAGGTAGAGGGCGGCGGGCCAGCCCTCCGTGTGCCGGAGCAGCGCGGCCAGGTCGGCCGGCTGGAGCTCCACTCCCGCCATGCTCAGCATCGCCGCGGCCTCTCGCCGCGTCATCGCGAGCTCGGCTGCGCCGACCTCGACCACGAGTCCCTGCGCGCGAAGGCTGCCGAGGGGCAGCGACGGCTCGCTCCGCGCGGCGACCGCCAGTTGCGACCCGGTGGGCAGCTCGCGAGCCCACGCCGCCAGCTCGTCTTGGGCCGCCTCGACGTCGGCGCCGTCCAGGACAGCGACGGCCGGTGACGGCAACGCCTCGAGCGCACGGGCCGCGCACTCGAGCGCGGCGCCGGGGTGGACGGCCTCGGGCGCGATCCAGGCGAACGGGCGGTCGTCCCGCTCGGCCCACTGGCCGAGCAGCGTGGTCTTGCCGTAGCCGGCCGGGGCGCGGACGAGCACGAGCGGGGCGTTCGTGGACTGCACGAGCGTGCGTACGAGCCGGTTGCGCCGCACCGTGCCCCGGCGGATGCGCGGGTGGCTGTCGAGGGCGACGGCAGGTGACCGTGCCTCGAAGACGAAGGTGGGTGCTGCGCTCACGCTCCCAGCATTCCTGGGCGGCCGCGGCGCCGCTAGGGCGCACGCCGGGGAAGATCCGGGAGGCGCACGGCGGTTCGGCGGTGGTGCGCGCACCCCGGCCGGTCGACGGGAGGGCACCACCGGCACGGCTCGCGCGCGCGGAGACTGATGGCCGCATGACCGCTCCCATCCTCGTCGCCACGACCCGTCAAGGCGGTCAGAAGACGGTGGTCCAGCCGTTCTTGACGCTGATCACGGTCCATCCGTCGGCCGCCGCCTGCTCGAGCGCTTGCTCGGCGCCCGTGGTGTAGGCGAACTCCCGCTCGCCGTCGTCGTGCAGCACGAGCAGGCGCAGGGACGGCTTGTCCGCGTGCTGGGTGAAGTGCAGCATCGGGATGTCGCCGTTGGAGTTGCCGGCCGCCAGCAGCGGCCGGCGGCCTGTGCGGCTCCAGATGCGGACGGGCTTCTCCGGGCCGTCGTCGAGGTAGTCGAGCTCCGCCTTGTGCGTGATCGTCCCGCCGTGCTCGTCGCTTGTGTATCCGAGCGCCGCGCTGCTGCCGATCACGCGCTGGCGCGGGATGCCGTACACGTCCTGGGTGATCGGGCGCATGAAGTCGCGGCCGCCGCCCGAGGCGATGTAGTTGGTGAACCCGTTGGCGGCCAGCAGCGCGAGCAGCTCGAGCATCGGCGCGTACACGCACTCGAGATAGCCGCGCCCGAGCGTCGGGTGCTGCGTGCCGCGCAGGAAGCGGTCGGCGCGGGCCTCGAACTCGTCGACGCTCATGCCGTCGTAGGCGGCCAGGATGCCCCCGGCCAGCACCCGGACGTTGGAGTCGTCGCCCGCGTAATGCTGCGCCATGAGCGCGCCGAACCAACCGTAATCGCGCTCGCAGGCGGCCTTCCACGGCTGGCGCTCGCGCAGTGAGGCCTCCGCGCCGGCCATCTCGACGAAGCGGCGCAGGATGAAGTCGAGCTGGATCGGCATCGGCTTCTCGCACCACAGGGTGCCGTCGTTGTCGAACACCGCCACGCGGTCCTCGACCGGCACGGGCTCGTGGCCGTCCGCGCCGGTGACGCGCGCGACGAACGAGAGGATCGCGTGCTTGGCCGGCCCGTCGCGCCAGCTCTTCAACTCGGTCCTCCGGGGTGCGTGGGTGTCCGCAGTCGTGGCCATGGCAGCACGCTACGAGCGCCCCGGGGACCCTTCATCACCCGAACCGGATGATCACCCGGCGCTCACGCAGCGCAGCCGACGCGCGGCGGGCCGGTAGCGTAGGCAGTAGCTGTCGGCGCAGAGGAACGAGCCGCGGATCGGTGGGGCGGTGACGGCGCGCCGTGACCCGCCGACCGGCGCGCCTCAGTAGCCCGTGCCGGTCTTCACGCGCTTGCGGTCGATCTCGTGCAGCCCGCCCTTCTGGTCGAGGGTCTCGCACGCGAGCGCGAGGTCGTCGGCGAGGGTGCCGGCGAGGGCGTGGCCGAGGGTGAGCTTGACGAGCGCGCGCATGATCGTCACGTGCTCGGCGTTGGGCGGCAGCGTGTACGCGGGCACCATCCAGCCGCGGGTCGCGGCGATCTGGGAGGCGACGTCGAACTCGTCGTAGGCCTGCTCCTCGGCGAGCTGGAAGGCGACGAGCGGGAGCTGCTCGGCATCGCCCCCGATGAGGCGGAAGCGACCGATCTCCTCGATCCGCCCGGCCAGCGTGCGGGCGTTGGCCTGCATCGTCTCCATGATGTAGCGGTAGCCCTCGTGCCCGAAGCGGACGAAGTTGTAGTACTGCGCGAGCACCATGGCCGAGCCGGTGGAGAAGTTCAGCGTGAAGGTCGCGTCGCGCTTGCCGAGGTAGTTCTCGTAGAACACGAGGTCCTCGGGCAGGTCCTCGCGCGATCGGAAGACGAGCCAGCCGATGCCGGGATACACGAGCCCGAACTTGTGGCCCGAGACGTTGATCGAGCGCACCTGCTCGAGACGGAAGTCCCACGCGGACTCCGGGTACAGGAACGGCCAGACGAACCCGCCGCTGGCGGCGTCGACGTGCAATGGGACGTCAAGTCCGCGGTCGTGCTTGAGCGAGACGAGGAGGTCGTTGATGCCCCGGATGTCGTCGGCGTGACCCGTGAACGTCGTACCGAGCACCGCCGCGACGCCGATCGTGTTCTCGTCGACGTGGGGCGCCACGTCCTCGGGCCCGATCGTGTACTTGTCGGGCTGCAGCGGGATGATCCGCGGCTCGACGTCGAAGTAGCGGCAGAACTTCTCCCACACCACGTGGACGTCGCCGCCGAAGACGAGGTTCGGCCGCGCGGTGTCCGCTCCGGCGGCCTCGCGCCGTCCCCGCCACCTCCACTTCAGCGAGAGGGCGCCGAGCATGATGGCCTCGGAGGATCCCTGAGTCCGCGCGCCGGTCGTCTCGCCGGGTGCGTTGAACAGATCGGCGAGCATGCGGATGCAGCGCTGCTCGATCTCTGCGGTCTGCGGATACTCCGCGTGGTCGATGAAGTTGCGATGCAGGTTCTCCGCGATCACCCGCTGGGCCTCGGGCTCCATCCACGTGGTCACGAAGGTCGCGAGGTTGCGCATCGGGATGCCGTCGAGCACCAGTTCCTCGTCGATCAGACGCATGGCGTCGACCGCGGGCATCCCGTGCTCCGGGAGCCGGTCGTCGGGCGCCACCTCCAGCAGGAAGCGGTTGCCGTACTGCGCCGCGAGAGCGTCGAGCCGCTCGATCACCGGAACGTCGGCGCCGCCGTTGGTCGCCCCCGCCGGGCTCGTGTGCTGGTGGACCGACATCGAAAAGGACCTCCCGTCCGGGGCGAGTACTGCGCTGAGCGCGGGATCATCGAGGTCGCCTGCCCGAGCGGCATCATCCCAACCGGATGACGCGCGTCCGGCGGCCGCCGCGCACGCCGCCGCTCGACTAGGCCGTGCCCGGCACCCGGCTCGGAGTGCTCGCGCCGAGATTCGTCGCGGCTCCGTCGGGCTCGGCCTGATCCGTGCGGTACGTCGAGACCGCGCAGGCCAGGAAGCACGCCGCGCCGAGGCAGGTGCTCCAGTTTGCGGCGGCGAGGTCGAGCTCAGAGCCGGAAGCCGGGACCACGTATCCCGCCACGGCGGAGATCCCGAAGAGGATGCATCCGAGCAGATTGACCGCCGGCTGCCACCAGCCGGGGCCGCCGCGCAGGGGCATCCAGCCCCGTCGCGGCGCGGCGCGGTAGGCGATGTACCCGGACACGAGGAAGCAGATCGACCCGAACGCGTCCGGACGCCATACGAGCCGGTCATAGTCCGCGTTCGACAACGCGGTGTCCATCGCCTGGAACGTCGTCACGTTGAAGAAGAGCGTTCCCGCCGTCTGGATGATCGCCGCCCACCACGCCGAGCGGCCGCCGCCCCGCTGCCGGCGCGCCCGGAAGCTCAGCGACGTCTGCACCAGGCCGCCGGCGGTGAAGAAGATCGAGCCGACGAAGAAAGTGACGCCGTCCGCCCCGGCGCCGACGAGTTCGGCGTAGCCCGGGAACGGCCCGATCACGAAGCATGCTGACCCCGCGCCGAACAGCAGCGCCATCAGCCGCTCGCGGCTCATCCGTGCGGGGACGATCTGTCGCATCCCATGTGCGTAGCGTCGCTCCGGCGCGGGCGGCATCCAACGGCGCGCGCCTGCCTTGGCCGGTCAGGCGCGCACCCCGAGCGGACACCGGTGCGCCCCCTCGCCCCGGACGCGCGAAGCCGCGCACGGATCCCACGACCGCCTCCGGGGGCCTCCGTGTCGGCGGTCTGAGGCGCTGAGACGAGCGTCAGCGGTCGCGGCGCTCGCGCTCGACGGCGCGTGCCAGCTCGACCCGCGAGGACACGCCGAACTTGTGGAAGATGTTGCGCAGGTGCGTCTCCACGGTCTTCTGGCTGAGGAACAGCTCGGCCGCGATCTGCGGGTTGGTGTTGCGGTCGACCACGAGCGCGGTGACCTGAAGCTCGCGCGCGGTGAGCGCCGCAAGTCCCTCGCCGCCGGCGGTGCCCCGCCGGGTAGGGCGATGGACACGCTTGCCGAGACGGCGCAACTCCTGCTCGGCGGCATCTCGGTGCGGAAGAGCGCCGCAGGCCCCGAAGGTGGCCGCCGCGCGCTGGATCTCGGCCACGGCGAGGTCCGTCTCGCCGGCCGCCGCGAAGGCCCGTCCGGCGAGCATCCGCGACAGCGCGGCCTCGATCACGGCGCCGACCTCCTCGGCGGCCGCCGCGGACGCCAACGCCCGTTCGGCGGCCGTGCGGTGCTCGCCGGTCTGCATGGCGACCACCGCGGCGGCATGTTGGGCCCAGGCGATCGCTATGGGAAGGCCGAGCGCGGCAGCATGCGCTTCAGCGCTCGCCGCCGTTCGTGCGGCCTCGTCACTGCGGCCGAGCTCTGCGAAGGCGCTCGCCAAGGCGTCGAGTCCCATCGCCCGCCAGGCCCCGGGAATCGCCATCAGCATCGCTTCGTCTCCCGCGAGGACGTCGATCGCGCGTTGGCTCTGCCCGGCCATCACGGACGCCCGCGCGACCGCCATGGCCGCCCAGGACGTCAGGACGCTCTGGTCGAGCCGCCTCGTGAGCTCGTGCGCCTCTTCCGCCATGTCGAGGGCGGCGTCGAGGTCGCCGGCCACGACCGACAGCAGTGCGCGGTTGCGAAGCGTCCACGCCATGCTCTGGGTGATCCCGCTCAGCCGGCCGGCCTCGATGCCGTCGTCGAGCACCTTGGCCGCCTCGTCGAGCCGGCCGCGCATGAAGTGCGCCGCCCCCAGCGCGGGGAGCAGCGTCGGGTGCAGACGGCCTGCGGCGCGGCCCAGCCTGAGCGCCCGTTCAGCGTGCGCGACGGCTTCGTCGTAGCGGTCCAGGTAGGTGGCCGCCGAGGCGAGGTAAGCGGCGGCGTCGACGCGGGCGCCGAGCTCTGCGTCGGACATCGCCTCGACGAGGGCCGACGCCTCGGCGTAGGCGGACTGCGCCTCGGCGATGCTCCCGGCGACGGCGTGACCGAGCGCGAGTATGGCGGCGGCCGCGGCGACGAGCGGCCGCTCGCCCAGCTCGCGGGCCGCGCGGAGCGAGCGCGACCCCCAGTCGCAGACCGACTCGGGGTCCGCGCGGAAGAGCCCGTCGATCGCGAGCTCGATCATCAGCGCGATCGCATCGGGAGCCGCCGGGTCGGGAAGCTGATCCAGACCTGCGGTGAGACGCCTGTGCGCTTCTTCGTGGCGGCCGAGCAGGCGTTCGACGCCGGCGCACGTCGTGGCCAGCTGCACGCGGAGGCCGACCGCGTCGGCCGGGGCGAGCCGGATGCTCTCGAGCAGGTCGGCGTGGCTCTCGGCGAGGCGGCCCTCGGCGGCGACCGCACGTGCCCGCGCCAGCAGGAGCTCGACTCGCTGACCGCCGTGCGCTTCGGGGAGGAGTCGCAGTGCCGCGCTGAACCATCGGGCGGCGCTGGCGGGCGCGCGAAGGGTTGCCGCCGCCCCGGCCTCGGTGAGCACGGCCACCGCCGCCAGGTCTCCGTGACGCGCCGCGAACTCGACGTGATGCGCCCGCGCCAGCGCCGTCTCGCCTCGCGCGGCGAGGACCTGCGCGCACCGTTCGTGAGCTCCCAGCAGCCAGCCGCCGGGCGCGCTCACGTATACCGCCCGGCGCACGAGCGGATGGCGGAAGCGGAAGCGCCGCGGGACATCGGTCACGCGCGCAAGGCCGAGCTCGAGCAGCACGTCGAGCGCCTCCATGGCCGTGACGTCGTCCACGTCGGCCGCGGCGGCGGCGAGGTCGGACTCGAACGGGTCGCCGGCGACGGCCGCGCCACGCAGCACCCGGCGGGTGTCGGCGGACAGCAACCCGAGCTCCTCATTGATCGATGCGATCACCGCGACCGGCACGCCGATGGCCTCGAGATCCCCCCGGCCGGGCACCGACCGCGCAGGTGCGCTCTGTGATCGGGCGAGCTGCTGGAGATAGAACGGGTTGCCACCCGCCTCCTCGTAGAGCACGTCGGCCCGCTCGCGTCCTACGTCGTCGCCGAGGAGGGCGCCCGCCGCGTCGCGGGCGAGACCGCCCAGCTGCAGCTGGGTGAGCCCTCCAAGGCGGTCGGTCCGCTCGAGCGCCGTGACGAGGCGCTCCGGCCGCTGGCGCGGGCGGCTGGCGATCACGACCAGGACCGCGGCGTCGGGTGGACTGCGCAGGAGCGCGGACAGCAGCTCCACCGAGGCGGCGTCCGCCCAATGGACGTCGTCGAGCATCAGCACGAGTGGCCTGCCCACCGCCAGCCGCTCCAGCAGCTCGCGTATCGCGCGGTGGGCGCGATACCGCTCGTCCTGCACCATCGGAGCGTCGCCGGTTGCGAACTCCGACAAGGACGGCATCACGTACGCGATCTCGCTGCGAACCTCCTCGGGGAGCGATCCCACCACCTGTGGGTCCAGACCGGCGACGTACTCGTCGAGCGCGTCGACGAAGACCCAGAAGGGCAGGTCACGCTCCAGCTCGGACGCACTGCCGCCGAGCACGATGCACCCGCGTGCGTCGGCGCGCTTGGCAAGCTCGGCCAGCAGCCTGGTCTTGCCGATCCCCGGCTCGCCCTGGACGGCGAGCGGAGTCGACCTGCCCTCGCACAGCTCGCTGATGGCGCGATCGATCGCCTCCAATTCGGCGGCGCGCCCGACGACATGGTCGAAGACTTCGGTCACGGGGAGAGAACTGCGCGCCGAGCATAACCCCGCCGCGGGATCAGGGTGCGAGATCGGGGTGCCCGCCCGATGCCGGGGCGCGGGCCCGGCGTCAGTCTCGTCCCATGCCCCGATCCGAAGAGACTCCATATCCCCGCCGGCGACAGGCGCTGGGCGTCTTGGCGCTGAGCCTGCTCGTCATCACGATGGGCAACACGATCCTCAACGTCGGCCTGCCGACGATCCGCGAAGAGCTCGACGCCAGTTCGAGTCAGCTGCAATGGATCGTCGACGGTTACCTGCTCGTGTTCGCCGGCCTGCTGCTCGCGGCCGGCAGCCTCGGAGATCGATTCGGGCGCAAGCGCGCGCTCATGGCCGGGCTGGCGGTGTTCGGGCTCGGGTCCTCGCTCGCGGCCGTCTCGAGCGACGCCACGATGCTGATCGCGTCACGCGCCCTGATGGGGCTCGGCGCGGCCGGGATCATGCCCACGACGCTCTCGATCCTGACCAACATCTTCCCTTCGAACGAGCGCCCGAAGGCGATCGCCGCTTGGGCCGCCGTGGCGGGGCTCGGCATCGCGCTCGGCCCGATCTCCGGCGGGTTCCTGATCGAGCACTTCGCCTGGAGCAGCATCTTCCTGGTCAACCTGCCCGTCGTGGTCGCATGCCTGATCGGCGCCGCCGCGCTCGTGCCCGACTCCCGTGACCCCGAATCACCCAAGATCGACCTGCCCGGCACCGGACTGTCGATCGCCGGCCTGAGCGCCGTCGTGTGGGCCCTCATCGAGGCGCCCGAGCTCGGCTGGGGCAGCCCGACGATCCTGGCCACCTTCGCGGCCGGCGCAGCGATCATCGGCGCGTTCATCGCCTGGGAGCGCCACACCGATCACCCGATGCTCGACGTGAGCGTGTTCCGCAACCTGCGCTTCAGCGCGGCCAGCGTCTCGATCGCGTTCGTGTTCTTCGCGCTGATGGGGGTCATGTACTGCCTGACCACCTACCTGCAGTCGGTCCTCGGCAACAGCGCGCTGCAGGCCGGCGTCAAGATGCTGCCCATCGCGATCGGCATGATCCTGGCCTCCAAGCTCGGGGTCGGCATCACACGCAGGCTCGGCACGAAATTCTCGGTGGCGTCCGGCCTGACCCTCGTCGCAGGAGCGCTGGCGATGATCGCGATGTTCTCCACGGACACCGGCAGCCTCCAGATCGCCGCAGCGCTCGGAACCCTCGGCCTGGGCATGGGCTTCGCGATGTCACCGGCGACCGAGGCCATCATGGGCTCCCTGCCTCGCGAGAAGGCGGGTATCGGCTCGGCGATGAACGACGTCGTCCGCGAGCTCGGCGGCACGCTCGGCGTCGCCGTGCTCGGCAGCATCCTGGCCTCGAGCTATGGCTCGAGCATGGACGACGCCACCGCCGGGCTGCCGCACCCGGCAGCCGAGGCGGCCGGCGACAGCGTCGGCGCGGCCCACGAGGTCGGCGGACAGCTCGCCGGCGGATCCGGCGCCAAGCTGATCGAGACCGCCAACGGCGCGTTCGTCGACGCCCTGACCACGACCGCGACCCTCGGTGCCGCCGCCGCCGTGATCGGCGCATTGATCGCGCTCGCATTCCTGCCCTCGCGCGCCCGCGCCGCGCGTTCCGCACCGCTGAGCCCCGCGCTGCTCGAGCCGGCGACCGCCTGAGCAGGCGACGACGCGCCTGGCGAAGTGGGCTGCGTCAGGCGCGTCAACCGAGCAGAGGGCGCAAAGGGGAAAAACCGAACGCGTCCGGCCGTGGTTGCGGACTCTGGGTCGACGTTGCCTCGACGACTGCCTAGCGGTCGCGGACGGCGACCGCGGCACGACTCATGAGGGCACGCTCGTGGCGCACGTCGTGATCGACGGCTTCGGTGTGCGCCGCACGGCGCCGACCATGGCGGCGCTCACGACGAGGATCGACACGACGCCGACCCACTGGAGGGCGTCGCCCGTGCCTTCGCCCCAGTACGGCTTGGACGGTCCGACCTCCGCGGGAACGAGGTGGAAGAACGTGAACGCGGTGATCTCGATCCAGGCGACGACCGCTGCGACCCGGGCGGCGGATCGGTGCTTGAACGCCAGCAGGGCGCCGGCGATCAGGACGGCGACGAGGCTTGCGAGGTGCTGGGGCTTGGCGAACGTCTCGAGGACCCCTGCGGACGAGTCGATGCGCAGGTCGTCGAAGACGGCGAGGTTGAGGATCAGGAGCGCCAGGAGGGCCCCGGTCAGGCCGAGCAACAGCTTGGGGGGAGACCCGGAGGCCTTGTCGGTGTGCGCGGTTCTCTGAGTGGTCATGACCGGAACATAACTTAGTTATGGCCGCCCGTCAAGTCGGCTACGATGCGGCACGTGCCCAGCCCGGCAACCACGCGCGAGACCCTTCTCGAAGCCGCCCTGCGGCTGCTGGAGGAGCGCGGTCCCGGGGCGCTGCGCATCCGCGACCTGTCAGATGCCGTCGGCAAGTCGACGATGGGCGTCTACACGCACTTCGGGTCGAAGCAGGGGCTGCTCGAACAGCTCTACCTGCACGGCTTCAGCCGCCTCGAAGCCGGGCTCGAGACCGTTCCTTCCGCTGGGGACGGGAGGCAGGAGCTCCTGGCGTTCGCCATGGCTTACCGCGAGTTCGCGCTCGACAACGAAGCGCTCTACGGCCTGATGTTCGAGCGCGGCACGCCGGACTTCATCCCCTCCGACGACAGCCGGATGGCAGGACTCACGACCTTCGAGATGCTCGCGAAGCGCATCGCCGACTGGCAGCCCGGCCTCGCCGACCCCGCACCCACCGCACACCTCGTCTGGGCGACGATGCACGGCCTGGTCAGCATCGAACTCACGCACCGGCGCTGGGGCGGCCCCCTCGTCGCCCATCTGCAAGGCGATCCGGCGCAGAGCTACGCGACGGCCGTCGATTCGCTGCTCGCCGGGCTCGACGAGGGGTAGTCGACCTGGAGGACGGGCGGGGCTCAGCGGCCCAGCCCGTGCCGCTGCGCCGCGACGCGGACGGGTGAGTTGACGGCCCCATAGCCGTCGTAGCCGCCGCGTCGCTCGACGACCTCGAAGAACAGGCCGGGCCCGATCAGCGCGGTGTAGAAGTGCAACAGCTCGGCGTCGCCGGTGGCGTCGTAGAGGATCGCGAGCTCCTGCATGCGCGCGATCTCGTCCGGTGACAGGCTCGTGCGGGCGGCCAGGTCGTCGTAATAGTTGGCCGGGATGGGCAGTATCGGCACGCCGCGGTCGCGCATCGCTCGCGCAGCGGCGAACACGTCCTCGCTGGCCAAGGCGAGATGCTGGAGCTCCGAGCCGTCGCTGCCGCTCACGAGCGGCACGCTGAGGGCGAACCGAACACTCTCGGTGGCGTCACGTGCGGCGCGGCTGCGTACGAGGCCGTCGGGCGTGGCGAGCTCGTCGGCGCCGTGCAGCTCGAGCCCGAGCACCGACCGGTAGAAGAGCGCGGCCTCGTCGAAGGAGTCGAAGGGCTGCGAGAGCGCGACGTGGTCGATGCCGGCCACCTCCGCCGGGTCGGCGGGCCCCGGCGGTCCGGCGGTGAGGAAGTCGGACAGCCACCCGCCGGTGTCGCCCCTATCGGTGCGGCAGAAGAAGACCGACGTCCCGTCCGGCGCCGCGACCGCCGAGAGGTCGGCCTCGCCGGGGCCCCGATCTCGCGGCAGCAGCGGCGCGAGCAGCCGTTCCGCTCGCTCGGCCGCCCGCAGCGGCTCCGCGCTCTCGACCCCGATCGCGGCGATCCGCGGGTGCTGCCCCGGCCCGTGCTGGTGGTTGACGAGGACGTGCGTCGCCCCGTGGCGCCAGAGCTGGACGGGCTTGCTGCGGTGCTGGCCGGCGTGCCGGAAGCCCATTGCGACGAGGAGCCTCTCGACGCCGGCCGCCGCCGAGGGCGCGACGGCGAGCTCGACGAACGCGTAGCCGCGCAGCTCGGAGGCGGCCGGGAGTGCGCACGTGCCCGCTGCCTCCTCGAGGATGATCAGCGAGCGCATGGCGTCGACGGCCGTCCGGTCCGGGTCCGCCTGGCGGAAGACGTCGTTGAAGACCTCCAGCGAGAGCGGCCCGGCGTAGCCCGTCGCGAGCACGTGCTGGAGGAAGCCCGCGAGGTCGAATCCTCCCTGGCCGGGGAAGCAGCGGTAGTGCCGGCTCCACTGCAGCACGTCCATGACGAGATACGGCGCATCCGCGAGCTGCAGGTAGAAGATCTTGTCGCCGGGGATGTCACGGATGCCGCTCGGATCGGCGCCACGCGAGAGGATGTGGAACGAGTCGAGGCAGGTGCCGAGGTCGGGGTGGTCGGCGGCCTCGACGATCCTCCAGGCGTGGTCGTAGTCGCGGACGTGCCGGCCCCAGGCGAGCGCCTCGTAAGCGATCCGCACGCCGTGCTCCGCGGCGCGCTCGGCCAGGCCTCGCAGCTGGGCCGCTGCGAGGGCGTCATCGTCGATCGCCGCTTCGGAGACGTTCGAGCACACCAGCATCGTCTCGACGCCGAGCCGCTCCATGACGGCGAACTTGCGCTCGGCGCGGCGCAGGTTCTCGTGCAGCACCGGCTCGGGCACGGCTTCGAAGTCGCGGAACGGCTGATAGAGGCCGATGCCGAGCCCGAGCTCGTGCGCGAGATCGCGAACGTCCTCGGGCGCGAGCGCCGACGCGATCAGGTCTGGCTCGAAGAGCTCCACCTCGTCGAAGCCGGCGGATGCCGCGGCGTGGAGCTTGTCCTCCAGTGTTCCGCTGAGGCAGACCGTCGCGATCGATCTGCGCATCCGGGTGGGCGCTTGCTCGATCGTCACGCCGCCATCGGCGTGGACTCGGCGGACAGCTCGCCGACGTGAGCGAGCATGCGGTCGCGGTCCGGGCGGACGCCGACGAACAGCTCCATCGCGTCGGCCGCCTGCAGCGCCACCATGGCGGCTCCCGACAGGGTGCGGCAGCCGCGCGAGCGCGCGTCCGCGAGCAGCTGGGTCTCGATCGGGACGTAGACGATCTCGGCGACCCACAATCCAGGGCGCAGGAGCGCGGCCGGCACCGCCGTGCCGGGGTACGCGGACATGCCGACCGGCGTGGCATGGATCACACCATCCGCCGCGGGCAGCCAGCGCTCGAGCGCGTCTGGCTCGCCGGCGCGCGCGCGGCCCTCGCCGAACCGCCGTGCGAGCGCCACGACGAGCTCCTCCGCGCGAGCCGTCTCGACATCCACGATCACCAGCTCGCCGGCACCGAGCCCGAGCGCGGCATGCGCGACCGCCGCTCCCGCGCCCCCGGCGCCGACGACGACGACGAGGTCGGTCGCCGCATCGGGGAGCCCGCTCCGGAACGCCTCCTGGAATCCGGTCGTGTCGGTGTTGTGCCCGATCAGCCGGTCACCGTCGAAGACCACCGTGTTGACTGCGTTGAGCGCTTCGGCCTCGGGCGAGAGCTCGTCCAGTTCGGGCACGACGACCTGCTTGCAGGGATGCGTGACGTTGACGCCGGCGAGGCCGAGCTCGCGTGCCTCCCGCACGAGCGCGCCCACGTCCTCCGCGGGCCTGCCCAGCGTCTCGATGTCGAACAGCCGGTACTCAGCGGCCATGCCCAGTGCCCGCGCCTCGCGCTCGTGCAGCGCCGGGCTGAACGATCGGCTGATCCCCGCGCCGATCAAGCCCGCCGCGTACGTCTGCTGGGTGGATGGCCTCCGGCTCATGTACTCACCAGTACGTTACATACCCGGGTTGGGACCGGCGACACCTCTACGATTCGGCCCATGGCCAAGGCCGCAGTTCCGGAGCGCCGCCGCGACGCCGATCGCACGCGTCAGGACATCCTCGACGTCGCCACCCGCGAGTTCGCCGAGCGCGGCTTCGCCGGCGGCCACGTCGACGACATCGCCGAGCAGACGCGCACGACGAAGCGGATGATCTACTACTACTTCGGCAGCAAGGAGCAGCTGTTCGTCGCGGTGCTCGAGCGGGCCTACGCGGAGATCCGGGCGGCCGAGCAGACGATCGACGTCGACCACCTCGATCCGATCGCCGCGATCCGCCGGCTCGCCGAGCTGACGTTCGACCATCACGATGCGCATCCCTACTTCACGCGCCTGGTGGCGATCGAGAACATCCATCGCGCGGAGCACATCGCGGGCCGCGACGACTTCGCGGGCCAGAACAGCCTCGCGATCGAGCTGATCGAGCGGATCCTCGAACGCGGCTACCGTCACGCGGCGTTCCGGCGCGAGGTCGATGCGCTCGACCTGCACATGATGATCAGCGCCTTCTGCGTCTTCCGCATGGCCAATCGCCACACGTTCGGGGCGATCTTCGGGCGCGACCCGGCCGATCCGGAGCTGCGGGAGCGCTACCGGCAGATGCTGGGCGACATGGTCGTGGACTACCTGCGCGGCTGACACTCCCTCGCGTGTTTGAAAGAGGTCGCCGCCGGTAACGTACTAGTGAGTACATTCGGTCGACATGGCCGAACGGGACACCGGCGCCACGAGGGAGGCGACGCTGTGAAGGGGACGAACGAGCAGAACGGTCACGACCGGGATCCGGGGAAGACCCCGAAGAAGGCGGCGCTCGCCAGCTGGGTCGGCAGCGTGCTCGAGTACTACGACTTCTTCATCTACGGCACCGCGGCTGCGCTCGTCTTCGGCCAGGTCTTCTTCCCCGAGTCGGACCCCGCGACCGGGACCCTGCTCTCGTTCGCCACCTACGGCGTCGGCTACGTCGCGCGCCCGATCGGCGCGTTCTTCATGGGCCACATCGGCGACCGCTACGGCCGCAAGCGCGTCCTGCTGCTCACCGTGACGCTCATGGGCGTCGCCACGTTCCTGGTCGGCTGCCTGCCGACCTACGACCAGATCGGCATCTGGGCGCCGGTGCTGCTCGTCGCGCTGCGACTGCTGCAGGGCTTCTCGGCATCCGGCGAGCAGTCGGGGGCGAACTCGCTCAGCCTCGAACACGCTCCGGAGCACCGTCGCGCGTTCTTCACGAGCTTCACGCTCGAGCGGCACGCAGACGGGCCTGATCATCGCCACCGCCGTCTTCCTGCCGATCGGCGCCATGCCCGAGGAGCAGCTCCTGAGCTGGGGCTGGCGCATCCCGTTCTGGCTGAGCGCCATCGTCGTGATCGTGAGCATCCTGATCCGCCGCCGCATCGAGGAGCCGCCAGCCTTCCGCGAGGAGGCGGCCCGCCACGCCGACGACTCGGTCCCCGTCGCCACGCTGCTGCGCGAGCACTGGCCCGCCGTCCTGCGCGTCGTGCTCGCCGCCATCGCCTCGACGGTCAGCACGATCTTCGCCGTCTACGCCCTCAACTTCGCCGTCGAGGACCAAGGGCTCGACCAGACGACGATGCTGTGGGTCGCGATCGTCACGAACGTGATCGCGCTCGCCGCGATCCCGCTGTGGGCCACGCTCGCCGACCGGATCGGCCGCAAGCCCGTGTTCATCTTCGGCGCGGTCGGCAGCGGCGCACTCATGTTCGCCTACCTCGGGGCGATCGCCGGCGGCAGCTACCCGATGATCTTCCTGACCGCGATCCTGATGTCGGGCGTCGTCTACAGCGCCTTCAACGGCATCCAGCCGTCGCTGTACGGCGAGATGTTCCCCACCAGGGTCCGCCTCTCGGGCATGGCGATCGGGACGCAGATCGGCTTCGCGATCGGCGGCTTCGCTCCCACGGCCGCGAGCGCGATCGCCGGTGACGGGCCGAACGGCTGGGTCCCCGTCGCCGCTTACGTGCTCGTCTCCAGCCTGATCGCGGCGATCGCCGTCGCGACGGCGCGCGAGACGCACAAGGTGCCGCTCGCGGTCATCGACGGCCGCACAGAGCCTACGAAGCGACCCCGGACGCCCGCAAAGAGCGAGCTCACGGGGGCAGGCGTGTCGTAGCCACGCCTTCGAGCCTCGCAGCGATGTATCGTGCGGTGCCACCTGATGCCCGGTGCCGAGAGCGGTCCCACGATCACCGCGATGTTCGAGGACGGCCCGCTGGCGGGTCGCAGCATCGAGGCCGAGGTGGTCGAAGGTCGCCCACCTAAGACGCTCGACGCGCCCGCTGACGACGGCAGCACGTGCCGCTACTGCCTCGAAGGCTGGGTCCAGAGCGGCCGATCCGCGCTGTACACCTTCCTGTATCGCGTCTAGCGCCTGGCTGCAGCCGGGTAAAATCCACCGCGACGATGGTCCCGGACGGCGACGGCAAGCGATGAGCGAAGGGCCGCAGAAGTCACTGGGCGAGATGCGGGCGACGATCTCGAGGGAGATGGTGCGCCTGCAAGCCGAGTATTACGGCAAGGGTCCGACGAGGGCGAAGACGTACATCGTCGACGATCTCGTGGTCGTGGTGCTGGAGGAGTCGTTCACGCGCGCGGAGAAGACGCTCGCCGAGCGTGGTGAACGCGAGGCGATCCAGCACATCCGCCGGCGCTTCCAGCAGCAGATGGCCGACAGCTTCACGAGCGTGGTGGAGCAGGCGACCGGCCGTAAGGTCAAGGTGTTCCTGTCGGAGACCGACATCGACCAGGACGTGTCGGTCGAGACGTTCCTGCTCGCGGAGGAGCGGACGGACATGACGGGGTTCGAGGAAGGCTGAGCCGGCGCCCGGCGACCGGGACCGTCCGAACCCCTCACGAGCGTGCGGTCCGGTTCTTGCGAGCGTCGCGAGGGGTACTACTGTTCCAGCTTCACTACGGGAGCGCGTACGACGCGGCTCGGCCTTGCGATCGACGCTCGGTCTTGGGACGTCGGCGTGCCGTTCCGCCCCCCATCGCTGGAGACTCCGGACGGTCACGGTCGCAGACCTCGGCCGGTCGGGGGACCCAAGGAGGCGAACCCATGCGACTCGACCAGTTCGACCCGGCGGATGCGGAAGCCCCGCCGCCGTCCGAGCTCGAGCGTCTGACGGCCGAGAATGCGGAGCTGCGGGCGGAGAACGATCGGCTCCGTGATGCTTGCCGTCGCGAGGCCCAGCGCATCGAGGGCGCGGAGCTCGCAAGCGTGGTCATCCCGCTCGATGTGCGGGCGCCCGGCCTCGCGCGGAGCGTCGTCGTGCGCTGCCTCGCCGAGCACCTCGTCGCTCCCGTGCTCGAGGACGCGCAGTTGATCGTGTCGGAGCTGGTGACCAACAGCGTGAGCCATAGCGGCGCCACCGAGGGCGACGATCTCGTCGTCCGCGTTCATATGTGGCGGGGCAAGTGCCGGCTCGAGGTCGAGGACCGGGGGCGCGACGGGGTGATCGAGCCCCGGCTTCCAGACCGTGCCGGCGGCACCGGGCTGGGCCTGAACCTGGTGCAGATGCTCAGCGAACGCTGGGGGGTCCTGCGCGCCCCTGGCGGGCCCACCCGCGTCTGGGCGCAACTGCCGTGCGGCCGGGCGCTCGTCTGAGGCTCGCGCATGCCTCCGGTCAGCGGACCGGGGGCCCTCACGGGGGGCGGGAATCCCTTGCGCTGCCAGGGGTTCGCGACTAGGGTTCGCGCGGGCCCGAGCGGCGCCGTCCGCGACGCGCGTGCCTGGTTACTAGAGCGGAGCGATCCGGCCTTCCCATGGGGCTTGGGCAGCACCGCGCTGCGAGTCGTGCCGGGGGTGTTCGTGCCCGTGAGCAGCATGTCTCGTCTGAGTCCCGCCGAACCACCGGCGGGCGGCCAGTCCGGGGATTCCGTGCCGTTTCGGGTCGTGGTGCGGGAGGATCGCCACGTGGTCCGCATCTCCCCGTCGGGAGAGGTCGACATCGGAACGGTCGGGCAGATACGCGAGCAGCTCGACAACGCCACGACCTCGGGGGCGAGGCATGTCGTGCTGGATCTGTGCGGCGTGACGTTCACGGATTCCACCGGGCTGCACCTGGTACTCGAGGCCGACGCGGCCTCGCGCGCGCAGGGCTGGAAGTTCGAGCTGATCGGTGGTCCGGCCCGTGTGCAGCGAATCTTCGACCTCACGGGGGCGCGCGCGAGGCTCCCGTTCCTCACGGCCTCCGAGCTCGCGAGCTTGTTGACGGCACCGTGCGAGGCACCCTCATGACGTTCGCACCGTCTGACCCTTCGAAGTGAGCGGCTGGTCAGCCGAGCGAGGAGACGCCGAGGCGCTGCGCGACGATGTCGACCTGCTGCATCGCCTCTTTCGGCGATGCGCGGAGATTGACGCTGGCCTCGCGCTCGACGACTTCCCGTGTTACGGGCACCCCTTCGATGAGCGCCCGCCGGACGACGGTCAGCGCGGTGGCGGTGACGGCGTCGTGGCGCGCGCCGCTGGTGGCAGGTACGGAACTCCTCGGAGCCATCGGCTCTCCTCTCCTTCGCCCGGAGGACCGATTCCCAACTCGAGTTGGTCGCCGCCTCCGTTCGTTGAACCGTCGACGTTAGACGAAGGCAGCGTCTCCGTCGGCTGCCCGCGCTCATGGACGTCGCCCGCTGTGTCAGACCGCTCGGTCCATCACGAAGATCTCGGCGGCGGCGTCGGGGTCGACGTCGTTGGCGCTCATGAACGACACGACGGTCCGATCGGTCAGCCCCTCGACGGCCTCGATCAGGCTGGGTCGCATGGTCTCCTGGAAGGTCCGGCGCATCTGCAGGACCTCAGCGGGGCGGCCGGCCCGGACGAGCGTCTTCTCGGCGTGGGTCATGCTGTCGTGCAGGAGCACGACGATCAGCTCGCCGTCGATCGTCGTGCGGGCCTTGGTCGGTCCCCTGCCGGTGTGCTCCGAGAAGAGCCTGACGACAGCCCGCGAGATGCCGGCGCTGAGCGCGCCGCGCCCATGGAGCCCGTCTCCTGCGGCGTGACCTTCGTGTGACGAGGTGGGCATGACGCCCCGGTTCTCGCTTCCCTCAGAGGCGAAGACGCGCGTGGCGGAGAGAAACGAACAGAACCAGGCGACGACACACCCAGTCTGACAGGTGCGACCGGGCGCGTCGCAGGGTTCGAACGCGCCGCGAGCGAATCGCTTCGCATCGCGCTCGCGGGTGTCCGTGCGCCCGCTCGCGCGTAGCGCGGCCGGGACGCGCTACGGTTCGGGGTTCAAGGGGAGCGTGCCATGACGGGGCGTGGCCGGTGTTCACGCCGGACCGTGAACCGTCGAGGCGCATTTCTCGCCCGTTACAGGACACTCCGCCGGTCCCGGCATCTCGGGCCACGGCCGGACGGGGGATCCGAGGAGGCGACGCCTCATGCAGTCTGATCGGAGCGCCTCGGCGAACGGCCATCCCGTGTCGCCGTCCGACGAATCCGATTCGCGCACGGAATTCGCGCGCCTGCAGGCCATGTGCCGCCACCAGGCGGTGGTGATCGACACGCTCAGCGACGCGGTGTCGAGCTTTCGTCGCGGAGCGACGGCCCTGAAGGCGGAGAACGCCGAGCTGCGTGCGGAGCTCGTCGGGCTTCGCGATAGGCAGCCTGGCTTGGGCGGCGCGGCCCTCCGTCTGGCCGACGGGGAGCTGGCCGAGCTGGTGATGGCTCTAAATACGCGGGCGCCCGGCGAGGCTCGGGCCTTCGTGGTCGCGTGCCTCGAGCGACGGGTCGCGATGTCGGTGCTCGACAGCGCGCAGCTGGTGGTCTCCGAGCTTGTCACCAACAGCCTGCGTCACGGCCGTTTGCCGACGGGCGAGGTGGTCGTCAGCGTCGAGCTGATGCCCGAGTTCCTTCGTGTCGGTGTTCACGATTCCGGCTCGGATGCCTTGATCGCCGCGCAACCGCCGGATTTCGACACCGGGGGTGGGTTCGGGCTCAATCTCGTGCAGATGCTCAGCGAGCGGTGGGGCGTCGAGCGGTTCGCCGCGGGGGGCACGCAGGTCTGGGCGCAGCTCCTGCGGACACCACGGACGGGTGCGGTCGACGCGAGCGCCACGCGGACGGCCTGACCCGTGGCCGGCGACCGCAGGCTCCTGCGCCTTCGTGCTCTCGTGGCTCGGATCGAGCGCCTTCCCCCTTCCCCCCGCAGGGAGTGGATGCTCCAGGAGGCAAGAGTGCGCTTGGTCGACGTCGAGACGGGTGACGAACCGCGGCCGATGAGAACCCTTCAGGACGCGTCAGCGGCGTCGGAACCACCGCAACCGGGCTCGCGGGCGCCATACCGCCGTGCCGTGAAGCAGTCCAGACCCACGCCCGCCCCCGTCGCGGTCTCTCGCGACCGGCCGCGGCTCGAGGCCCCCACCCCGGAGCAGCCGCCGCCCGTGTCAGCTCCGTCTCCCACCGGCGGGCCGGATCCCAGCGCACCCGTCCTCGGCACCGAGGAGCTGCTGTGGCTCGAGGATCGACCCGGCCACTCGGTCGCCGAGCCAGGCAATGGCTCGACCGGGACCGAACCGTGGAGGCAGGGGCTGCGCGGCTGAGCTCAGGAGCGGGCCGCGCTCGCTTCCGGCACGTGCCGGCTGTTAGGGTCACGGCAAGCGCTCGACCCTTACCGACGTCGGCGGACCATCGAGTTCCTCGACTGTCCTTCTCGTGCCGAGCGCTCCCGGAGGACTCAATCGAGACCTCCACCCTGCAGAAACGAGCGTCACCATGTATGCCACCATCCGCCGCTACGAGTCGGTCGACCAGAGCCGCAAGAGCGAGCTCATCAAGATGGTCGACGAAGGCCTTCTCCCGAAGCTGAGCGAGCTTCCGGGCTTCAGCGGCTACTCCCTGATCGACGCCGGCGATGGCGTCGTGACCTCCGTCGGCTTCTTCGACACCGCGGCGCAGGCCGACGAGTCGACCCGCATCGCCGCCGGCTGGCTGCGCGAGCAGAAGCTCGAGACGGCGCTCCCGAACGCGCCGAAGCTCACGAGCGGCGACGTCGTCGTCCACAAGACGCGCGACCTCGTCCAGGCCTAACCGCCTCGAACCGCCTAGTCGTACGGAGAAGGCCCGCGCCCGCGGGCCTTCTTCGCGTTGCGGGCCCAAGCGTGTGTCCGCCGCAGCCCGGCGGCGAGCGTGGTCAGAGCTTGACGGGGACTGTTCCTGGCTCGCGCGGGAGCATGCGGTGTCCGTCGACGATCGCGGCGGCGAGGTCGATCAGCTTCCGGTTGTCGACGCGCGAGTGCTCGCGGAGCATCTCGAATGCGCTCGCCTCGGTGATCGCGTGGCGTTCCATGAGGATGCCCTTTGCCCGCTCGATCAGGGCACGTCGTCCGAACGCGCCCTGCAGCGCGTGGAATTCCGCGAAGCGCTGCAGCACGATGTCGATCGAGCTCTGCCACTCGTCGGTGTCGCTATCGCTGATGTGAGCGAACACGCCGCGCCGGGACGCCTGCCTGACGAACTCCGGGTCGCGGGCGTGGAGGAGCACGATCACCGGGCAGGACGCCTCGCGGACGATCCGATCGATCAGGTCGAGCGCGTGGTCTGAGCTTTCACCGAGTCCGACGAGCGCCACGTCGGGTCTCTCGCGGGCGGTGACCGGTCCGACGTCGTCGACCTCGATCTCGCGGGCGATGACCTCGTGGCCGAGTCCGACGACCACCGCCGCGACGAGCGCGAGGCGGTCCTTGCGCTGGTTCGCGATCAGGACGCGGAGGTGCTCGATTCCATCGCTTGCGGGTGGCTGCATCTTCACCTGAGGCTACATCCGACGGCGATCCTGGCGATAGGTCTATGGTGGGTTGTGGTCCGCTTCAAACCCCGGCGGACTCCGCAGTTCCGGCTCCATCACTCCGGCCGGCGTGAAGCGTGTCGACCCGACGGTCGGCAGACAACCGCCTCGAAGGAGCCATCATGAACTCGAAGTTCTTCAAATACGCGGGCATCGCGGCCAGCGTGCTGCTGATCGCCTTCGGCATCGGCATGGTCGTCACCGGCAGCAGCGCTCAGAGCACGGTGAATGACAACCTCGCCCAGGAGCACATCACGGGCACCCCGGACATGACGCCGGCCCTTACTGCGGCCGCCGTCAAGGAGAGCAAGCTGGATGGGATCACCATCCCCACCTGCTCGGTGGCGGACAAGCCCATCAACGACGGCGCCAGCGCCAAGTGCTTCGCGAGCTACATGCGCATCCACGCGCTCGAAGCGACCGGCGGCCGCACCTATTCCCAGATGGGCCAGTACCTCACAGCGGACGGCAAGGAGACCAGCGAGAAGACAGAGGCCGCCACGGATCCCAAGACCGGCCAGCCCACGCCCAACGGGGCGCGCAACGTATGGGTCACCGAAACCGCATTGGGCACGGCGCTGAACACCTCGTACTTCGCTTCGAGCGTCGGCCTGTTCGCGATCGTCGTCGGCATCGCCCTGCTGCTGATCGGCACCGGCCTTCTCGTTCTCACGGTTCGCTGGATCCGCGAGCCGAAGCCGGTCGCGTCGGCGCAGCCGAAGGCCGCGGGCCCGATCGCGCCGGTTCCGGCATGAGGGCCCTCGTCTATCACGGCCCCGGCGAGCGCGCCTGGGACACCGTTCCGGATCCGGAGATCGTGGATCCCACCGACGCCGTCGTGCGGATCGACACCTCGACGATCTGCGGCAGCGACCTGCACATCCTCAAGGGCGATGTCCCGGAGACCCCTCCGGGCACCGTCCTGGGCCATGAGGCGGTCGGAACCGTCGAGGCGGTCGGGGCCGGTGTGACCACGGTCGCGCCGGGCGATCGCGTGCTCGTGTCGTGCATCAGCGCGTGCGGGCGTTGCCGCTTCTGCAAGGAGGCCCATTACGGGCAATGCCTCGGCGGCGGCGGCTGGGTCCTCGGGCACACGATCGACGGGCTGCAGGCCGAGTATGCGCGGACGCCGTTCGCGGACACCTCGCTCTACAAGCTCCCGGACGCGATGAGCGACGAGCAGGTGCTCTTCCTCGCCGACATCCTCCCGACCTCGTATGAGGTCGGGGTCCTGAACGGCGCGGTGGGCCCCGGGGACGTGCTGGCGATCGTGGGCGCCGGGCCGATCGGGCTCGCTGCGGTCCTCACCGCCGGACTGCTGTCGCCGAGCCGGATCGCGGTCATCGACCTCGATGACGGCCGGCTGGCGCGGGCCCGGGAGTTCGGCGCGGACGTCACGATCAACAACGGCACCGAGGATGCCGTCGCGCGCATCATGGAGCTGACCGATGGCATGGGCGCGGACGTCGCGCTCGAAGCGGTCGGCATCGCGCCGACGTTCGAGCTCGCCGCCGAGCTGATCCGGCCCGGCGGGCACGTGGCGAACATCGGTGTCCACGGGCACTCCGCCTGCCTGCATCTCGAGACGATGTGGAGCCGCAACGTCACGATCACGACCGGGCTCGTGGACACGTTCACGATCCCGCAGCTCATGAAGCTCGTCGAGCAGGGACGCCTGGACCCGACGGTCCTCGCCACCCATCGCTACGCGCTCGGCGACACGATGGCCGCATACGACACGTTCGCCGCCGCCGGGACGACCGGCGCGCTGAAGGTCGTCCTCCAAGGCTCGGGGGTCGCACACACCGAGCCCGTCGAGGAAGCGGTGCTGGTCGCGGGCTGAGCACCGTGCACGCCGGACTCGGCCCAGGCCGGGTCCGGCACCGCACGCAGCAGACTCGGTGTTTTCCCGCACCAGGTGTGCGCCACATCCCGGAGGGCGCGGGCAGCGGGTGCGGCGAGGATGGGTCTCAGGAACCAACGTCCGAGGACTGGTGACATGTCAACGCTCATCCCGGGCTCCGAGCCGGAGCCGACAACGCAGGTCGACTATGAAGCAGCGGAGGGCTTGACCGAGGCTCCAGCCGCGGAGATCCCCATCCGGCCGCCGGGCGAGCGCGAGAAGCGGCGGCGCGAGTGGTTGATGGTCGCCGCCGGCCTCGCCTCCCTCGTCGCCGTGCTCGCGATCGCCGTCTCGATCTGGGCCATGGCGACCCGCGACGGCTCCGCTCCGACGGTCGTGGCGCCCGCGGCGACCGCCGCGCCCGCGGACCAGCCGGCGGCCGCCGAGCAGGCGGCGCCGACCCTCGCCGACGCCAAGGGCGTCGCCTTCGAGCCGTTCGAGCGCGTGGACCCGACGCTGCCGCCGGTTCCGGCGGGCGCGGTCAAGAAGTTCGAGGTCGACGTCTACCAGCACGTGACCCAGGTCTCCGAGGCCCTCGCGCCGACCGAGGTGTGGAGCTTCGCCGTCAACGGCAAGCGCTACGAGGGGACGGGCGTCTCCGGTCCGATGGTCGTCACCGAGGGCGACAAGGTCGACTTCACGCTCACCAACGGCTCGGACGCCTCGATGAAGGTCGATCTGCCGCACTCGCTCGACTTCCACTCTGCCGAGGTCAACCCGGGCACCCGCTACAAGGACCTCGCGCCCGGCGAGTCGCTCCATTATCGGTTCGTCGCCGAGCACCCGGGCGTGTTCATGTACCACTGCGCGACCCAGCCTGTCCTGATGCACACGGGCGCGGGGATGGTCGGCATGTTCGTCGTCAAGCCGAAGGACCTCGCTCCGGTCGACAAGGAGCTGTGGATCACCCAGCAGGAGTACTACATCGGCAAGCCGGGCGGCGACGCCGACATGGTCAAGATGGCCGCCAAGAAGCCCGACGTGATCGCTTTCAACGGCTACGCCGACCAGTACAAGCAGGCACCGATCAGCGTCCGCAAGGACGAGAAGGTCCGGATGTACGTGCTCAATGCGGGCCCGAGCGTCTGGAGCGCCTTCCACGTGATCGGGACCGTCTTCGACCGCACGATGGTCGAGGGCACGGCCGGGCACGACGCGCAGACCATCAACCTCGCTCCCTCCCAGGGCGGCTGGGTCGAGTTCACCCTCGCGGAGGAAGGGACCTTCCCGTTCGTCAACCACGCCTTCGGCGACATGGTCAAGGGCTCGCTGGGCATCCTCGCCACACCCAACGCGCCCAAGGCCGCCGGTCACGGCGCAGCACCGGCGCACCACGAGAGCGCTGCCGCCCCCGCGGGATCCATCGGCGTGACGATGGGCGACATGTGGATCAAGTCGGCGGCGCCGACGGCCAAGGCCGGCAAGGTGGACTTCGCCGTCGAGAACCAGGGCGCGATGATGCACGGCCTGGCCATCGTCAAGGCCCCGGCCGAGGCGGCGGGCGGGATGCTCGCTGAGAGCACGTTCCTCGCCAAGGGCGGCAATCTCGCCGCCGGCGCCACCGAGACCATGAGCGCCGATCTGACGCCTGGCGAGTACGAGCTGGTCTGCCACCTCGCGGGCCACTACGCCGCGGGGCAGAAGCTGCCCTTCAAGGTCGAGTAGTCGCGCGTCAGCGAGGCGGCTCGGGGCGGCGTCCGGAAGGGCGCCGCCCTCGCGCGATGTGAGCTCAGCAGTCGCCTCGCCGTCGCGGGGCAGTTGTCGTCACGATGATCAGCGGCAGTTGCCGTTCCGCCTTGGTTTGGACCTTCTGCAGGTAGTGGTGGGTGGCGATCAGCTTGTCCCAGAGCTCTGTGCGCTCCTGGACGGGCGTGGTGCGGGTCTGGCCGGAGTGGCGTCCGGTGGTCTGCAACAGCAGGACGCTGGCCGCCGAGGCGCCCGAGGACCCTCCCGCCCGAGCGCCGATACACCCACGGGCTGTCGCTACATGCGCGCGGCAGTTCGTACGTCGCGGGGCGCGCAAGCCCTACTGGCGCCCGCCGGCACCATGACCCTCAGACCGCCCCGGCGGCCGGCCTCGCGAGGATGTCGATGTTGGTGCGCAGATCGCCGCCCTCCAGCCTGGGGGCAATCGCCACCTCGCGCTGCGGGCCCGGTGCCGCGCTGAGGATCTCGTCCTCCTCGCGCCCGAGCAGGTAAGGGCTCAGGTAGCGGCCGGCGATCTTGCTGGGCGGCCACCAGAGGGCGTGCGCGGCGGCGTCGCCCTCGCCGTGGACGTCGCTCAGCTCGCGTCGCAGGAACTGGGCCTGGCCGCCCGTGAGCAACATGCCGCGCAGCACCGGGCTCTGCGAGGTCACGGCAGTCACGCCGCCCGCGCGTGCGGCGATCACCTCGGCGACCGCGTCGGCCTGCTGGGCGGCGATGCCGCCCTGCTTGATCGGGTACGTCGTCGCGTCGCCTGCTACGAACACGTCCGGCCAGCCCGGGACGCGGCCGTGCTCGTCGGCGGGTATGAAGCCGTTAGAGTCGCTGGGCAGGCCCGGCAAGCCCGGGCCCAAGAGCAGCGGGAGGGTCACGACGCGGCCCGCCTCGAGCTCGCGGCCGCTCGGACTCAGCAGCAGCCGCTGGCCCTCGACCGCCGCGTGGGAGCCGCCGATGAACTCGATTCCCGCATCGGCGAGGAGCGCTGCCACGGCGTCGCTTGCTGCCCGTGCCGAAGATGCGCAGCGGCGCCGGCTCGGTGGAGATGAGCGACACCCGCACGTCGTCGATTCCCATGCCGCGAACCTCAGCGACAGTCATCAGCGCGAGCTCGTAGAGAGGCAGCGGCCACGACGAGCCGCTCGGCACGACGAAGGCGATGTGCTTCAGGTAGCCATCCTCGGCGTCGGCGAGCATCCCGCCCAGCGCCTCGTGCGTGCCCGGCTCGCCGAACGTGATGCCACGCGTGTACGGGCGGGCGGTGCGGGCGCCGACCGCGACCACGAGGTCGTCGTAGGCGATCTCGCTCGCCGCTGGCGCAGCGGATGACGCCGCGGTCGGGAATGACCTCCTCGCAGCTGTCGACGACGAGGCGGGCGCCGAAGTCATCGGCGACACGCTGCAGCGGATGATGCTCGGCGTGCCCGAGCGAGAACGGCTCGGCGACGGTGAGGGGGCGGTACGTGAAGTCCGGCGACGGACGGACGACGAGCGTGACGCTGACCCGATCGCGGGCCAGGTCGTCGAAGTGCGATGAGCGACTCGAGGCCGGCGACGCCCCCTCCCAGGATCACGACATGGCGAGTGGGGGAGATGGCGGAATCGGTCATGTCCTCCACCGTAGGTCGCGCCGGGGCCGCGGGCATCCGGGGGATCCGCCCGGGCGCATTGGGGAGAACTACGGAGCCTTAACGGTCTCCGCCCCGCGGAAGGCGGGGCGGAGGGTCCTTGACGAGCGCCGGGTCGCGAGCCTAGGCGGGCGTCGGGACTGCGGTCTTCTTCACGGCGGCCTTGGCGCGAGGCTCGGTCACTGCGGCCGTCTCCCAGGGGAGGCGGAAGACGAGGACCAGGAAGCCGATGCCGGTCAGCAGCAGCGCGACGCCCATGACGATGGCGAAGGTGGCGACGCTCTCCGCGAAGAACGAGGTGTTCAGCGCGGTAGACAGGGCGGTCTCGGTCACCCAGATCGTCCGGGCGGCGTTCGGAACCGGCTTGCCGGTCGCCTTGTCGATCGCCGCCGCCTTGGCGTCGCTGGTCGGCTCGCCCGCTGAGGTCAGGAACTGGCCCATCTGCGAGTACAGCTGCCCGTCGGTGGCTTCCAGCGTGTGCTTGCGGATCCCGTCCGCGAAGAGCTTGGCCTTGGCGCCGGTGTCGACCGGCTTGTTGGCGATCTGCTTGTCCATGTCGGGCGTGCCGACGATCTGTTCCTGCTTGAGCGTGTTCCGCACCTCGGAGCGCCCGTTGACACCAACGACGATGGATCCGATGCCGAACGCGATGAGGATGACGCTGGCGACGATGCCGCCGTATTTGGTGAAGGACTTCATGATGACTCCGATGCGGTGGACGGCTTCGGCAGTGCTTGCCGCCTCTGTCCGCTCATTTGAATCGCTTCCAGCAGCGCCGCCATCCGCTCCGACTACGCGGATCGACTACGGAGTCGCTGCGCCGGCCTCCGTGGTTTCCCGCATGAGCGGGAACGAGCCCCGGACCGTCGTGCCGGCCTCGGACGACTCCACGCGCATGTCGCCGCCGACGAGCCCGGCACGCTCGCGCATGCCGATCAGGCCGAAGCCCTCGACGCGCTGCGCGGGGTCGAATCCATGGCCGTCGTCGGCGATCTCGACCTCGACGGCGTCGGGGCCGGGGATCAGCCGGACGCGCACGTGCTCGGCCCGCGCGTGTCTGGCGGTGTTGGTCAGCGCTTCCTGGACGAAGCGATAGATGGTCGTCTCGATCTCCGGATCGAGGCGCTGCGGACCGAGATCGAGCTCGCCGGAGACGTCGAGGCCCTCGACCGTGCCCAGCCGCGTGAGCAGGCTCTCGAGCGCAGGCTTCAGACCGAGATGGTCGAGCGCGGCGGGGCGGAGCTCGGTGATCAGCATGCGCAAGCCGTCGATCTGCTCCTGGATCTGCGCGACGGCGAGCCCGACCGCCTCGTCGACGGTGCTTCGTCGGCGGCCGGCCCGGCGGACGAGAGCAGGACCTGCAGGCCACCGAGGCCTTGGAGGGTCTCGTCGTGGAGCTCGCGGGCCCACCTGCGGCGCTCGCTCTCCGCGGCCTTGAGCGAGTCGCGCAGGCGTTCGCGCTCGACCGTCTTCGCGGTGGCCACGGCGGTCGCGGCGCTCGCCGCGAACGTCACGAGCAGCGATTCCTGGTCGCGGTCGAACTCGGCGTCGCCGGCCATGCTGTCGAACGCGGCGAGCACGCCGAGCGGCGTCCCGCGATACACGAGCGGGACGAGCATCCCGGTCTCGGCGCCCACGACGCCGAGCCCGGCGTCCTCGAGCGTGAGCATCGTCTGGGCATCGCTCATGCGCCTCGGGTGCGCGGACGACAGCACGTCTCCTGCCGTGGTCGCCTCGATCGGGATCCGGGAGCCCACGGCTCGGCTCTGGACCTGTCCAGCGCTCGCGGCGACGGTCAGCTCGTCTCCTTCGGCCAGGAGCAAGACGAGCGAGCGGGCCTCCACCAGGTCGCGGCCGCGCTTGACGATCAGCTCGAGCACCCGGTCGACATCGGTCTCCGTGCCGATGGCGCGCGCGATCGTCGTGGTGGCCTCGAGGCCTTGCACCGCGCGCTCGAGCTGGTCCTTGCGAGCCTGAACACCCTTGAAGAGCCGGGCGTTGTCGATGGCGATGCCCGCCCACTCGGCCAGGACCATCACGGTCTGCTCGTCGGCGGCGGTGAACTCGTCGTCGTCCTGCTTCTCGGTCAGGTAGAGGTTCCCCCACGCCTCTCCACGGATGACGATGGGGACTCCGAGGAAGCTGCTCATGGGCGGATGGGAGACCGGGAATCCGTAGGACCGCGGATGGTCGCCGACGTGCGACAACCGCAGCGGACGCGGGTCCGAGATCAGGACACCGAGGACGCCGCGGCCGCGCGGCAGCTCGCCGATGGCGCGGTGCGTGTCGGCATCGAAGCCGTGCGTGACGAAGCGCTCGAGTCCACTGCGCTGCTCATTGAGGACGCCGATCGCCGCGTACCGCGCCCTCGTCAGCTCGGTGGCGACGCCGAGGAGGTTGTCGAGGATGCGCTCGAGATCGAGGAGCTTGACGAGCGACCGTCCGGCTTCCAGCAACCGGCGGAGCGTCGCCTCGTCCAGCGCGAGCTGCTCGTCGGGCAGGCGATCGGTCACGGACCGATCCTAGGGATACTCGTTCGACTGCGGCTTTCTTCGTACCCATCAACGTATGCAGTCCGCATGCCCTGTGCGCTCCCGCGAGCTACGTTTGACGGCATGCCCGCGAACCGCCCCCCGAAGATCCTGGTCGTCGGCGGTGGTGTCGCCGGCCTCGAGACGGTTCTGGCGCTGCAGTCGCTCGCACCGGGCTGGTTCGACATCGACGATGCTCGCGCCGGAGCGCCACTTCGTTCACAGGCCGCCCACGATGGGCGCGCCGTTCGAGCCGATCAGGACGTTGCGCTCCGAGCTCTCCGCGATCGCCGAGGACCGCGGCTTCGACCTGACTCGCGACGCCCTCGAACGCGTCGACGCCGCCGGCCACGAGGCGGTCACCCAGGGCGGGGATCGGATGGCCTACGACGTGCTCGTCCTCGCGCTCGGCGCACGGCCGGTGGCGGCCGTCCACGGTGCGCTTCCGTTCCGCGGCTGGCAGGACGCGGCCGCCGTCGAGGACGCGCTGGAGAGCATCGGCTCGGGTCCTACTCGCATCGCGTATGTCGCTCGCTCGGCCGCCACGTGGACGCTTCCGCTGTACGAGCTCGCGCTGCAGACCGGGGCCTGGGCGAGGGAGCGCGACGTCGTCGCCGACGTCCTGCTCGCGACGGAGAGCTCGAGCCGCTAGAGGCGTTCGGATCGCGTGCGAGCAGGCAGGTCGCCGACCTCTTGCGGGCGGACGACGTGCGTTTCATCCCGGGCGCCGAGGTCGACCGCGTACAGGACGGCTGTCTGCGCATCGGACCAGAGGGCTCGATCCGTGTGGACCTCGCGGTCGCCCTTCCGGTTCTGCTCGGGCCGGCGGTGCCCGGCGTGCCGCATGACCTCGGGGGATTCACCTCGGTCGACGAACGGGGCCGGGTCTGCGGACTCGATGACGTCTACGCCGTCGGCGACATGACCAGCCGGCCGCTCAAGCAGGGCGGACTCGCCGCGCAGCAGGCCAACGTCGCCGCCAGCGCGATCGGGGCTTCGGCCGGCGCGCCGGTCCGCGTCCAGCCGTACCGGCCGGTGCTGCGCGCGACGCTGCTCAGCGGTCGGGCGCCGCTGCACCTGCGAAACCCGCCGGCGGAGGACGAGGTGGTCGCTCCGCGACAGCCGCCTCGCCGAGTACCTCGCCGCGCACGGGGAGCTGCAGGCCGTCCACTGACCGGGCCGCCGGTAAGGTCGCTCCATGGCGGCCACCGAGGACGAGGCTCGAGCCATCAACATCGTCCTCGCCGACGACCACGTGGTCGTTCGAGCCGGGCTGCGGCTGCTGCTCCAAGGTGAGGAGACCATGCACGTCGTCGGCGAAGCCGGCGATGTCCCCGGCGCGCTGCGGCTGGTCGAGACGAGGCGTCCCGACGTGCTCGTGCTCGACCTCAACATGCCCGGCCCGCCGAGCCTGTCGGTGATCGCCGAGGTCAAGGACAAGTGCGCCGTCGTGGTCCTGACCATGCAGAGCGACCCCGCCTTCGCCCGCGAGGCGCTGCAAGCCGGCGCGCGCGCCTACGTCCTCAAGGAGGCAGCCGGCGCGGAGCTCTTGACCGCCGTCAGGATGGCGGCCGCCGGCGGGACCTATCTGAACCCGCAGCTCGGTGCTCGCATGGCCGCCGAACCCTCCGCCGCCGCCGAGGTGGCGGACGACCTCAGCCCGCGGGAGGTCGAGGTCCTGCGCCTGATCGCCCTCGGGCACACCAATGCCGAGATCGGCGAGCAGCTCTTCCTCAGCGTGCGGACGGTCGAGACGCACCGCTCGCACATCCAGCGCAAGCTCAACCTCACGACGCGCGCCGACTCGTGGGCTACGCGCTCGAGCACGGGCTGCTCGAGACCTGAGCTCCATCGCTGCGGACAATCCGCACCCGCCCTGCGTGGGACTTCGGATGTGCGTCTGCGCTCGGCGCGCGAGGCTGCGACTCGCATGCACGAATCGCAAACAGGAACCGTTGACCTGTATTGGATTCCGCTCGGCGCCGGCGGTCATCTCGTTCGCTTCAACGGCCGCGTCTTCGAGGCGATAGAAGCCGCGCGCAAGCACCGGGGACGATGCGACCTCTACCACGCGGCACTCGTCGTCGAGCTCGACGACGACAGCTACACGATCGAAGTCGCTCCTTCGCCGGACGCGGACGGCGCGAACCGTGGCGTCGTCGCCACCGGCGCCGTCGGGAGCCGCTACGCCGGCTGGTTGCGCATCTTCCGCTACGAGGTTCGCTGCTGGCGTGGCGGGTCGATTCCCGATCTCGGCGACGCGGTCGACGGGCCCCGAAGGCTCAGCTGCGATCCGCGGGTCGCCCTCCGGCTGCTCGACGCCGTCACGCACGTACCCACGCCCGTCTGGGGGCGCGACGAGCTCGAAGCGGGCGAGATGTGGAACTCGAACTCGGTGGCCTCGTGGCTGATCGCCACGGCCGGCCTGTCCGCGGACCTCATTCAACCGCCGCTGCACGGCCGCGCGCCGGGTTGGTCCGCGGGCCTCGAGGTGGCTCGGCGAGGTGGCCATGTCGCTCCTCGCATCGTCTTCCAGCCAGTGACGTGAGTTCGTGACCCCCGACCACCATCGCTTCTCCCCATCGGCATCGCCGAGGTACTTCGACCCCGCATCGCTGAAGTCGCTCGAAGAGCCGGTGCAGCGGTACCTCAACCACGCGCTCGCACCCGGAGCGGTCGTCGCCGACCGTCGGCGGTTGAGCATGGCCGGGCGCATCGACGTCGGTCGCTGGCTCGCGTTCGACGCAGTCCAGGAGATGTCGCGTGACGACCACGGCTTCACGTGGACCGCCCGGGCGGGGATCGGCGCCCTTCGGCCGCTGCGGGTCGTCGACCGCTACAGGCTCGGCACCGGCTCCACCGAGGGGCGCCTCCTCGGCCTCCTCCGGTTCATGCACGCCGATGACCAGAACACCGCGCGCTCGGCTGCCGGCCGCGCGGCTGCCGAGAGCATCATGGACCCTGCGAGCCTGCTACCCGACAACGGCGTGAGCTGGCGAGCTGAGCGCGACGACCTCATCGTCGCGCGCTTCGACGTGCCACCCGAAAGAGCCGAGGTCCGGTTGCGCATCGGCACCACCGGCGCACTCCGCTCCGTGCAGATCATGCGCTGGGGAAACGCCGGACAGGAGGGATTCGGCTACATCCCGTTCGGCGGCGACATCCACGCCGAACGGCGGTTCGAAGACCTTGTCCTTCCGAGCGAGCTCACGATCGGATGGCGGTACGGGACGGCACGCTACAGGCCGTTCTTCCAGGCCACGATCCATGAGGCGCACGTCGTGAATCCCGCGGACAACTACGGAGGCCGCGGAGGGACTCGAACCGATGTGACCTCCTCCGATCGGCGCGAGAGTGGCGAGCATGATCAAGACCGACCAGCGGCACTGCATCCACGTCCGCCCGGATGAACACGGTGATTGGACCGTTCAGTCCGATGAGAGCGACGATGCCGCTTCAGTCCATGGAGACGCCTCTGCAGCGGCGCGTTCCGCGGAACGCTATGCAGGCACCTGCGGCGCGGAGCTCGTGGTCGTCCACGATCTCTACGCGAATCTGCACGTGACCGTTGTCCGCGCATGACCGCTTCGATGTGGGCCAGACTCCCGCAACAGCCAACCTGAACGCGCGGTCGCGAAGGAGCGGCTCGCCGCGGCGCTGGACCTTGACCCGTTCCCATGGGGTAGCGTCGGCGTTGGACCTGAGACCCCGCTCGAGTAGGGACGATGTCCGGCACGCCGGTTGGAGCTGGGACCGCGGCCGACGCGACGGCGCGTCGTCCACTATGAGCCATTCGAGGAGGCGCCGATGACGAGCAAGACCGAGTTCAGCGATGAGGAGTGGACACGGCTCAAGCGAGCGCCGTTCGTGGCCGGGATGGCGATCTCACTCGCTGATCCCGGCGGCCCGATCGAGGTCGTCAAGGAGACCGCGGCGACGCTGAAGACCGTGCGCGAGGCGGCGGCCTCGGGCGGACGCGGAGAGCTGGTCGACGGCGTCGCCCGGGACGTCGTCGCGGACGCTCAAATGCGCAAGAGCCCGCTCCGCGACTTCAAGCCCAAGGGCGCGCTGGCCGGCCAGGAGATCCTCGAGGAGCTCGCCGAGGTCAATCGCATCGTGTCCGAGAAGGCCACGCCGGAAGAGGCGGACGCATACCGCGAGTGGCTCCGCGCTGCCGCCCAGGAGGCCGCGAACGCGGCCAAGGAGGGAGGGTTCATGGGCTTCCACGCGCAACGCGTGAGCGAGGGCGAGCAGCGGATGCTCGACAAGCTCGCCGAGGTCCTCCCGCGGTAAGAGCGAAGCCTCGCGGCGGTCTGGGCCAACTTCGCTGCTCTGGGCCATCGCCGGCTGATCTACACCAACACGCTGAGCGTCCTACCGGACATGACGGGCATGTTCGAGCGCGCGATCGGCATCGACGTCCGCCTCATACGGGTCCTGCTCACCGCATCCGACACGACTGCTCGTGCGCGACTGACGGGCCGCGAGCTGGGGTCCGAGCTGGAGGACGGACTGAGGACGAGCGCCGAACGGTCCCGGCTCCTGGACAGCCAGGTGCCGTCGGGAGCGGTGCGGATCGTCACCGATGAACGATCCGTGGTGGACGTCGCGCGCGAGGTCGTGGCCGCGACCGGCTGGACCTAGCCGCGCGTCCGCTCGAGGCTGCCGATCGCGGCGTGCACCGCGCCGAGGGCGCGGGTCGTCCCGCGGGCGGAGAGGTAGATCGACAGCAGCGTGGCGGTGATGGCGGCCTCGCCGAGGCCGGAGCGTGTGGGATGCGGCATACCGAGGAGTCTCCGGGGAGGCCCGTCGCCTGGCCATGGACCGCTGGACAGGACCGCGCGGCCCACGGTCGGCCCGACTGTCGGGCATGAGCAGCCATGCCTCGCCGGGCGGGAGGTCCACCTCCGCCGCGTCGACCGTGCGCTGGATGAACGCACGCGTGCGCTCGCGCCCGACGAGTCGGGCCAGCTCGCGCGTGAGCTCCTGCAGCGAGTCGCCGCTCGTGGGCGACGCGAATGCCTCGCCCACGCCGGCCGTCTCGACCGTCTGGCGCAGCGGCCGCTCCTCGATCAGCCAGGAGAGCAGGAACGCGAGCAGGACGATCGCCGCGGCGAAGAGGAAGACCGTGGAGAGCGCGTCGGTGAACGCGCTCGTGTAGCTGTCGCGGATCGCGGCGGGGAGCCGCTCGACGGAGCTGGGATCGATCGATCCGCTGCCGACCTGCGCGGCGGGTGACCCCGCGAGCTCGGTCGTGAGCCGGTTGGTGAAGATCGCTCCGAGCACCGCGGTACCGAGCGAGCCGCCCATGGAGCGGAACAGGGTCGCGCCCGAGGTCGCCACCCCGAGCTCGGCGTAGTCGACGGCGTTCTGCACGGCCAGCACGAGCACCTGCATCACGAGCCCGAGCCCGAGGCCCATCACGAACATCGCGGCCGTCGCGTACAGCGTCGAGGTCCCCGCGTCCAGGCGGGAGAGCAGCAGCATTCCGAGCGTCGCGATCGCCGTGCCGCGATCACGCCCACGAACCTACGCTCGGAGCAGACGGCGGAAGTTGCGAGCCGAAATCCGGCGGCCGCGGGTTCGAGTCAGGACGCGACCGGCGCCGCGGTGACCACCGTGACGTTCACGCCGAGCGCCCTCACGCGCGCGGGCAGCTCGTCGCGCAGCCAGCGCGAGCCACCCTCGGGCAACGTGGAGAGCAGGATCTCGTCGTACTCGCCCTCGCGCAGCGCGGCCACAATGCCGTCAAACGGATCGTCGCCCTCGGCGACGATCCCGTCGACGGGCACGCCGACCGACTTGGACAGCATCCGGCGCGCGCGGCGCAGCGTCCATGCCGCGACCTCCGGATCGCTCGCGTCGGGGATCAACAGCGCCAGCCGGCACGGCCCCGCATCGCAGCGGGACCGCACCTCGTCGACGAGCGTCGGCGTGGCCACGGACTGGTGCGCGACGATCAGGACGTTTCTCGGGCGCGACATGTCACCTCTCCGCTCGGAGAGGATGATCCGGGCGGCGGCGTCGAACAGCGCGAGGTGGGAGAACGCCTGATCGGATGGGCCGATCCTCCGCCGGACCTGGGGGGCGCTCAATGTGGCGCGCACCACCGCCGGCCGCGTGCCCGCATGACGACCGGTGATCGCGCAGCAATGGCGTGTTTCCAGCCCATGCGACGGGGTGCGTGCCCCCTTGCCAGGGTGCGCCGCCAGGGAGTTGGATCGCATCAGGCGCCGTCATGCGCGCCTGACAGCCGCTCGACCCAGGAACTGTCGCCCAGGAGGAGCCATTCATGTCCACGCGCGAGCCGGAAGAGGCGCCCAGCCACCACATGCCGGTGCTGGAGGAGGAGTACCACATGCCGGGCCGCCCGAGCCCATGGGAGGGCTGGGTGACGTTCGGCGCCCTCATGCTCGTGATACTCGGGGGCATCAACGCGTTGCAGGGCCTGCTGGCGCTGTTCGACGAGGGCTACTTCGTCGCCCAGGGCCAGGAGCTCGTGCTCGTCAGCTACGACGCCTGGGGCGTGATCCTGATCCTCTGGGGCATCGCGCTGCTCGCCGTCGGCGCCGGGCTGAACGCGCGTCGCGAGTGGGCCCGCTGGGCCGCGATCGTCGTCGTGACCCTCGACGTGATCCTGCAGGTGGGCTTCTTCCCCTCCTTGCCGCTGCTCGCGCTGTTCCTGATCACGCTCGACGTGATCGTCGTCTACACGCTGACGGCGCGCTGGGAGGAGGCGCGCCGGCCGTCTCAGAGGTAGAAGGCGAGCCCGTCGCAGAGCCGGCTCTTGAGCTGCGCCACGGCGCCTGTGGGGGGCTCGCCCTGCTTGGAGCGCGCGATGTCGGGCGAGAACAGCTGCTCCTCGAAGCGCCGGGCCAGCTCGGCGCTGCGCGCCAGCAGCATCAGCTCGGAGTTGCGGTACAGCGCCCAGGCGTCGAGGTTGACCGTGCCGAAGCTGACCGTGTCGTCGGCGACGACGACCTTGGCGTGCACGACGGTGTCCGGGAGCTCCCACACCTCCACGCCGGCCGCCTGCAGGTCGGCGTAGTGGTGCTTGAGCGCCGCCGTGGCCGCGTGGTTGTTGGAGCGCTCGGAGACGACGAGCCGCACTCTCACGCCGTTGCCGGCGGCGCTGAGGATCCGCCCGAGCATGTCGCGGTCGGTGACGTAGGGGTTGATGATGTCGAGCCGCTCGCGCGCGCCCGCGATCTGATCCGCGATCGCCTGCGCCGCGGCGACGAAGCCGCCGGGGAGGCACTGGGCGAGCACGATCGGCGTGCCGCCGCGGTCGTCCGGGACCGGGAAGGCGGGGGAGAGGTCGGCCGGCAGCGCGCCGCCGTAGCCGTGGAAGCTCGTGAGGAACGCCGCCTGCAGCTGGCGCACGACGTCGCCGGTGACGCGGACCATCACGTCGTGGAAGCGGCCGTCGTGGAAGTGGTCCTCCAGCCCGGCTCCGCCCGTCCAGCCCACGCGGCCGTCGACGACGTAGAGCTTGCGGTGGTCGCTGCGGCCGAGCTCGTCGTGGCGCCAGTCGACGCGCTGGCCATCCGGGAACAGGCCGTCGCGGTCAGGCGGCAGCACGTCGTTGACCACGATCCGGGCGCCTGCCGCGGCGAGGCGCGTGAACATCGGCCGGGCCGCGCCGTAGGGCCGCGATCCGAGCCCGTCGACGATCACGCGCACCTCCACGCCCTGGTGGAGCTTGCGTTCGAGCAGGGCGGCCATCCGTGTGCCGATCTCACCCTCGCGCCAGCCGAACATCAGGATGTGCACCGAGCTCCGCGCCGCCTCGACGTCATCGAGGATGAGCGGGAAGAAGCTCGTTCCGTCGATCCATGGCTCGACGGTCGCCGCGGTGCTCCACGCGAACTCGAGCCTCGCGTCGCGCGGGCGCCCGCGCGCCCGCGCGCCGAACGCCTCCGTCGCCGCCAGGGCGCCGTCCGGCGTGACCGCGCCGGTCCCGGGTGGCCAGCAGTCGCGCTGCTCGATCCCCAGCAGCTTGCGGTGCGCGAGCACCGCCGCGCCCGTGAGGGCGGCGAATCCCGCGCCGCGGGCGATCGTGGGGATGGGCACCAGCGTCCGAGCTGACGGTCGCCCGGTGTCAGGTCGCGGCTGAGGCCTCGGCGCGCTCCCGGGCTTCGATCGCCCCGCGCCGGCTGCCGCCGTAGACCAGCAGCCCGTAGACGACGAGGATGTCGAGCACGAGGATCGTCAGCGCCAGGAACGGCGCGGACGGGATCCACAGCATCTGCAGGATCATGTTCGCTCCGGCGCACGCGACGCCGAACCAGCGACCCCAGCCGGTGCCGTTCCAGATCGCCAGCGCGGCGAGGATCTGGGTCACTCCCAGGATCAGGACGATCCACCCGAACGTCTGGAGGTCGGCGAAGACGTACTTCGCGTTCTGTGTGAAGAAGGTCGCCTTGTCGATCGCAGCGATCCCGTAGATCGTGTTCAGGACGCCCGCGATGATGACCATGACGCCGGCGAACGTGACCCAGCCCTGGCCGTGCGACTGGTCGTAGTCGTAGGACATCATGCCGCCCGCCGACATGTAGGGCGACGACATTGGGGTGGACATCGCGAACCTCCCTCGGAGTGAGTTGCCCGATGCGCCTTCGACGCTTCGATCCGACTCCGAGCTAACCCCGCATGCGGCGGCGCGGCAAGGATGCGCGCGGCCCGGGCCGCGGAGGTGCGCACACCACTCGTGCGCGCCTGCGCGAGAACGCGGTACCGTTCGACGTCCAACGGGAGCGCGCCCTGACGGGGCCGATCCCGAGGAAGGCGACGCTCATGCAGTCAGATCGGACGGCTACGCAGGTCCGGGCGCGGCGTCTGCGGGCGACGGCCTGAACCATGGCGTTCGACCGCAGGCTCACGCGCCTCCGTGCTCTCGTCGCTCGGATCGAGCGTCTTCCCGCGTCTCCGCGACGGGAGTGGATGCTGCAGGAGGCAAGAGCGCGCGTGGTCGACATCGAGACGGGTGTGGAGCCACGCCCGATGCGGATGCTCGACGAAGAGCCGCCGGCGCCGCCGCCGGAACCGTCCGCGGCGGGGGTGTCCAACGGCCACGCCGCGAAGCGGAGCAGACCCAAGCCGGCCCCTGCCGCCGCGCCTCGCGCCCGGCCGCAGCCCGAGGTCCCCGCCCGCCAGGTGCCGCTGCCCGTGTCCGAGCCGGCTCCGGCGCGCATCGAGGGGTCGGAACCGACCGAGGCCGTGCTCGGCGATGACGACGTCCTCTGGCTCGAAGATCGACCGGACACCGAGCCGGGCGACGGCTCGACGGGAACCGCTCCTTGGAGACGGGGCCTGCGCGGCTAGAGCCGCAGGCCACGCTCGACGAACACGTCCCGAAGTACGCGAGGGCGGTCGGTCATGATGCCGTCGACGCCCAGATCGAGGAGCTCGTGCATCGTGGAGCGCTCGTTGATCGTCCAGACGTGGACGCGCAGGCCGGCGCGATGGGCGGCACGGACGAACCGCCCTGACACGATGCGGACGCGGCCACTGCGGATCGGCACTTGGATGCATTCCGCGCCTTGACGGGGGATCCGGCCCGCGAGCGACAGGGAGCGGGCGATCGCGACGGCGCGCGGTCCCATCGACGTGCACGCCCGGTCGCGGCTGAGCGCACGCACGCGGCGCAGGCGCCGATCCGAGAAGGAGCCGATGCAGATCCGCTCCCACGCGCCGAGCCGGTCGATGAGGGTGACGAGCGGTTCGACGCTCGCGTCGGACTTGGGATCGATGTTCACCCGGACCTGCGGCCAGCGCAGCAGCAGCTCCTCGAGGCGCGGCACCCGCACGCCGCGGTCGCGGTACGGGAAGCTGCGGCCCTCGTCGGGCGAGAAGCTCCAACCGGCGTCCGCTGCCTCGATCTCCGCGATCGTCAGCTTCGCGATCTCGCCCTGCCGATTCGTAGGGGCGTCCAGGCGCGGATCGTGGAAGGCCACCACGACGCCGTCACGGGACACGTGGGCGTCGGTCTCGAGGTAGCGGTACCCGAGTGCCACGGCGGCGCTGAACGCCTCCATCGTGTTCTCGGGCGCCTCCTCGGCGCCGCCGCGATGCGCGATCGCGACGGGCGACCCATCGCCCAGGAACGGATGGCTCGAACGTCGGCTGGGGCTTGCGTCCTTGCTCACGGCCGGAAGAACAACACACCACCACGGTCACGGCGCGTATGCGCCGGGACGATCCAGGCCGCCATGGCGACGACCACGAGATCGCCGGCGAGCCGGCCTCCGGCTCATAGCTGCCTGAGCGCCGGCGTCCGGCTAGCGGTCGCGGATGGCGAGCGATCCGATGAGCAGCAGGTTGATGGAGATCACGAAGATGGCGGCAGTCATGGCGTCCTCTCGGGAGGTGGCGCGCCCGCGGCGAGGCCGTGGGAGCAGGAATGGGACCTCCTTGTACACACCTTGCATACAAGCTGTGTCCTAGAGTAGCGGCACGAGGTCGACGCCTCGCCGGGGGCGCTAGGGCTTTACCGCCATGAAGAAGATCGCCACGACGATCAGGGCGAGCGTGATGCCCGTCCACAGCCGCAGGGTCTTCAGCGCGTCTTCGTAAGCCGGCTCGTCGCCGGCCTCCGCCGTCGCGACGAGGCGCTCCTCCCCGCGGCGCAGCACCGTCACGCCGAGCCCCGCGATCACGAACAGCAGGATGAGCGGTACGACGACCCACACCTGCGACCAGAGCTCGGCGTCCGTCGCGAGGTAGGCGCCGGCGAGCAGCACGACCCCGATCGCCGGGCCGGTGACGCCCTTGCTGAACGCGATCTGCGAGCGGTGCAGCGAGGCGCGCTCGGAGATCGGCGCCCGCGCGTTGACGGCGAGGAACACGGGATACGCGAACAGCGCTCCGAAGGCGGCGATCACCGCCGTGATGTGGATCCACAGGACTACGTCGTACAGCTGCATCCCCGAACCGTACGGCTCAGCCGAAGAACCCGCCGCCTGCACCTCCGGCGGCGCCCGCTCCGGAGCCGTCGGGGGTGATGACGTCGGGCGGGAACTCGATGGTCTCGCCGGCCGAGCCCTCGTCGCTGGGGCCGATGTGGTCGGGCGGGAACTCGAGGATGCCGCCGGGGCCTTCGGTCGGGCCCTGGCTCTCGCCTCCGGGACCGATGTAGTCGGGTGGGAACTCGAGGACGCCGTCGGGACCGACGGTGGGCTGCTCGCCGCTGGGGCCGATGTACTCGGGCGGGAACTCGAGGACGCCGTCGGGCCCGATGGTCGGGCCCGGCCCGTCGCCGGAGCCGGCGTCGTCGGTCGGGCCGATGTAGTCGGGCGGGAACTCGAGGATGCCGTCGGGGCCGACCGTGGGCTCGTCGCCGCTGGGACCGATGTAATCGGGTGGGAACTCGAGGACGCCGCCGGGCCCGATCGTCGGGCCTTGACCTGTCTCGTCGGGCTGGCGGGCGAGGGCACGCGCGAGGGCCGTGAAGCGCACGTTGCCCATCTGCGACGCCAACTGCCGGGCGTCGCGGGCCTGCAGGGATCCACCAGCCCGCTCGGTGCGAGGCTCGGCCTGCTGCTCCGGCGCTGGCCGGCGCTCGCGCATGGACCGACCGTAACCCTCCGGGCGGGCCGCCGCAACCGCGGGTCACTCGTCTGGCGCCCGCTCCGCGAGGTGGCAGCGGAACACGAGGCCCATGCGCACGGTCCCGTCGGGCCGTGACCGCGGCGCGAAGAAGGCCCGCAGCGCCGCTTCGACGGCGGCGCGGCCGGAGTGGCGGACCGCCGCGGCGACCGGGCCGGCCGGCAGCTGGGCGGCGACCGCGTCGTCCTCGCTCTCGAACTCGACGTCGAACGCGATGTCGGCCGTCGCCACGGAGGCGAACCCGGCATCGAGCAGGGCGCCGCGGGCCGCGTCCGCGTCGGCGAGGTCGAGCATGCCGCGGTCGGGCACCTCGCCGGGGGGAGCGAGCGGATTGATCAGCCCCGCGCTCTCGGCCTGCTCGGGACCGGCGCCCACCGTCACGACCGCCCGGCCCGAGGGGGCGGTCACGCGCGCGATCTCGGCGAGCGCGCGGCGCGGCTCGGCGGCGTAGAGCACGGAGTTGAACGCGGTGACGACGTCGAAGGCGCGATCGGCGAACGGCATGCGCTCGAGATCCCCGACGACGTAGCCGGCCGCCGGGCGCCGGCGGCGCGCGTACTCGACGAGTCCCGGGGCCGCATCCAGTCCGATCACGTCCGCACCGCCCCGGGCGGCGAGCTCGGCGAACAGGCCCGATCCGCAGCCGGCGTCGAGGAGCCGCGTCCCGGAGAGCGGCTGAAGGCGCTCGAGCACGCGCTCGTACAGCGTCTGGATGCGGCCTTCCGCGACCTCGGCCCAGCCCTGTGGATCGCTGCTCCAGAGCTCGCCCTGGACGGGCGCGCTCACCGGGAGCTCCCGGCGCGGCGTACTCGGGCGGTGGTCGTGATGTCGAACATGGCCGAACCGTACGCCGAAGGGCATAGGGTGCGCTCATGGACCAGGCACGCCGGCTCGATCTGCGCTCCCTGCTCACGCGCGCGGAGGCCGCCGCGCCGGTCGGCGTGGTCGAGGCGCTGGCCGCCGCGATGCTCGAGATGCTCGGGGCCCGCGGCGTGAGCTTCCTGATCGCGGACTTCAGCGGCCGATCTCTGAACCGCCTGGGCCATATCGAGGCGAACGGCGAACCGGGCTCCCGCAGCGAGGAGACCGCCGAGCAGGTGTTGCTCGACGGCTCGGCCTATGGCGACGCACTGGCCACACAGCGCACCGTCGTGCTGCGGGAGGGCGATGACACCCGTGTCATCGCGCCCGTGACGAGCCGCGGGGACGCAGTCGGGATCCTCGAGCTGGTCCTGCCGTTCGAGCCCGCTCAGGCGACGCTCGAGGACATCGAGCTGGCCGCCCATCAGCTCGCCTACATGGTGATCGCCAACCGGCGCTACACCGACCTCTTCGAGTGGGGCCAGCGCACCGTCCCGCTGTCGCTCGCGGCCGAGATCCAGCGCCGGCTGCTGCCCGCGACCTTCACCTGCGAGGCGGACCAGTTCACGCTGGCCGGATGGCTCGAGCCGGCCGGCGAGGTCGGCGGCGACACGTTCGACTTCTCGCTCGATCGCGAGACGCTGCACATCTCGATGACCGACGCGATGGGCCACTCCGTGCGCTCCGCGCTGCTGGCGACGCTCGTGGTCGGCGCGCTGCGCAACGCCCGCAGGCGCTCCGCGGACCTGGTCGACCAGGCGCAGTCCGCGCACGAGGCGCTCTCCGCGTATGCCACCGACGGCGGGTTCGTCACGGGCCAGCTCGTCCGGGTGGACCTCGTCGACCAGGTCGCGACCGTGGTCAACGCCGGCCACCCGCGGCCGTTCCGGCTGCGCGACGGGCGGGCCGAGGAGATCGTGCTCGCCGCCGAGCAGCCGTTCGGCGCGTCGAAGGGCGCGACCTGGAGCACCCAGTCGCTCTCGCTGGAGGCAGGAGACCGCGTGCTGTTCCTGACCGACGGCATGCTCGAGCGCAACGCGGAGGGCCTCGACGTCCCGCAGCTGATCCTGGCCAGCGCCCACCTGCATCCGCGGGAGGCGATCCAGTTCCTCACCCGCGTCGTCCTGGACGCCGTCGACGGCGACCTCCGCGACGACGCGACGTCCCTGTGCTTCGACTGGCACGGCGGCGCGCAGCGCGACCGCGTCGCGCACGCCGGCGCCGAGCACCGGGTGCAGCGCGCCGCGCACTGAGCCGGGGGGTGCGGCAAGCCGTAGCCGGCCCCGCCGGGTGGCTCCGCCGGATACGCCTGCTCACCCCCGCCCGGGGGCGGCGGCGCGGTGGGAAGGTTCTCTCATCGCACGAACCCACCAGGCGATCAGATGAACTCCCTCCTCCACATCACTCACGCGAACGCCGTCTCCGCCGAGCGGCTGGCCGTCCGTCGCAACCGGCGCTGGAGCAAGTAATGCGCTCCTTCGCCCCGACGGGCTCCCGGTCCGGCTCGCGTCTCTCCGAGACGCACTTCCACGCGACCCCGGTCGTTCGCGAGCAGCCGCGCCCCACCCTCACCGGGCTCGGCGGCTCCGCCTGGTAGCACCCTCGTCCGGCGGCCCCCGGCGGTTCCCTCGAAGGGGGCCGGCGGGGGCCGCCGCTCGTTCTCTCACCACACGGTGTCCGACAGCCCCTCGTGGAGCAGCGCCTGCACGGCGAGCGCCGCCGCGACCGGCACGAGCAGGCCGGGGCGGCGGTAGAGCGCGCGCGCCGCAGCGAGGCAGACGAACGGCGCGAAGAACAGCCAGATCCGCTCCGTCTCGGCCTTCGTGAAGCCCATCACGGCCGCGATCGCCAGCACCGCGAAGATCGCCACCGCCTCCGGGGTGCCGCGGGCGAGCTCGCGCAGGGCGAGCCAGGTGATCGGCAGGCCGAGCACGAGGAGGAAGCCGACGGGCGAGCCGAACAGCCAGTACCAGTACGGGCGCGTGGAGGCGATGCCGAGCCGGTAGACCTCCTCCGTCGCGCGCACCGTCCCGATCGGGTCGAAGCCGGTCAGCGCGCTGAAGGCGCCGTGGAAGGCGAGCAGGACGGCGCCGCAGGTCGCCGACAGCACGATCGCGGAGCGCAGGCCGCCGCGGCGCCAGGCGAGGATCGCCGCCCACGCGCCGATCGCCAGCAGCGACCAGGCGAACAGCGTCGCGATCGCGAGCAGCACGGCGCCGAGCACCCGCGCGCGGACGGAGGAGCGGGTCAGCGGCCATGCCGCGAGCAGGCCGAGCGTGAGGTAGACGGCGTCGGCGGTCGTGACGCCGAACATCAGCGCCTGCGGCGAGAGCGCCATCAGCAGGCCGGCGAACCGCGCGCCGCGCTCGTCGAACAGCCCGCGCGCGAGGCCGTAGGTGAGCGGGGCGCCGAGCGCGCCGACGACGATGCAGAACGCCGCCAGCCGCGCGGGCGTGTCGAGCGCCAGGGCGTGCATGACCAGCGGCAGCCCGGGCGGATGGCCGGCGACGTGCACGGGGAACGAGGGCACGAGCTCGGCGAAGCGGTCGAGGAAGTAGGCAGGGCCGAGATCGACGGTCGGCAGGGCGGGCAGGTACTCGTTCGCCGCCTCGAAGGAGCGCGACTCGTCGAACACGCGGGTCCAGGCGCCCGTGCCGCCGCGGCCGGCGGCGAGCGCGAGCCGCAGCACCAGCGTCCCCGCGAACAGGACGAGCGCCACGACCGCGGGGCGCAGCGACGCGCTGACGAACCGCGGCGCGAGCGCCACCGCGGCCGCGAACAAGAGCAGCGACACGGCCAGCAGCGCGTGCGCGGACGGGCTCGGGTTGCCGAGCGCGGGCGGCCACGGCACCCCGATCGACGTGTCGGTGAAGCGACGGACGATCAGCCCGACCGCGATCGTCACCGCGCCCACGGCGAACACGGCGTGTGGCAGCCACCGCCGCGCGGCCGCGAGCGGCGGCGGCGACATCGCGCGTGAGGCGCTCATGGCGCAGAGGCGGGGCCGTGGGGTGCCATGCTGGCCGCATCGTGGCGAACCGGCCGCCAGCCCTGCCGCCCGTGCTGCTGTGCGCGCTCGCCCTCGCGCCGGCCGGCTGCGGCTCCGCGCCGGCGACCGAGCTGCCGCCCGCCGCGACCCTCCCCGGCGCGCCCGCGCTGTCCGCGGCGCCCGCCGGCCGCGTCGTCTCCGAGAGCCGCACGTTCCCGGATCCCGCACGCGCCACGACGGCCGGGCGCACGTTCGTCGCGGACCGTCGCGCCGGCGCCCTGCGCGTGCTCGAGGGCGGGCGGGAGATCAAGCGGCTGCGCACGGCGCTCGCGCCCGCCGCGGTGACGGTCGCCGGTAACGGCGGCCAGGTCGCCGTCCTGTCCGTGCGGGGACGCGTCCTCGACCTCTACGACGCCCGGACGCTGCGCCGCATCGGGCGCGCCGACGCCGGCAGCGGGCCCGTGCAGGTCGCCTCCGACGGCGGCAACTACCTCTACGTGACCGACGCGATCGGCGGCTCGGTGCTCGTCTTCCACTCGGTGCCGGAGCTGACGCTCGTGCGGCGCTATGGCATGGCGGGCAACCCGTGGGCGATCGTCCACGACGCCGAGCGGCGGCGGCTGTGGGTGACGCTGGCCGGCGCGAACCGGCTCGCCGAGCTCACGACGGGGCGCCGGATCCGGCGCCTGCGCGACTTCGCCTCCGTGGCGCAGCCTTCGGCCGTCGCCGTCGAGCCGTCGGGCGAGGTACTCGTGCGCGGTCGTGATCCGGGCGCGGTTCAGGTCTTCGAGCCCCTCACCAGGTAGACGACGACCGAGAGCGCGAACAGCGCCGCGGTGATCAGCAGCCAGCGCGCCAGGTAGCCGTCGTAGGTGAGCCCGCTGGCGCGGGTGAACGACGGCTCGCCCTTGCCTGAGATGACCGGGAAGAAGACGAGCAACAGCAGCCCCGACAGCAGGGCGGGGACGCGCACGTAGTTGACGGCCGGGCCCGCCGTGCGCCGCCCGGCGCGGTCGAGCAGTCCGTAGAAGGGGAGCAGGACGAGGTCGTGGACGACCGCGCTGAGGGCCAGCCAGACGAGGATCCGCACGCCGTCGGGGCGCTCGGCGACCTGCAGCAGCGCCCAGGCGACGAGCGGCAGCACGGCCAGGTGGGCGAGCAGGTGCAGCGGGGATGCGCCGTAGCGGTCCCTCATGCGAACTCGATCGCCTCGACCCACTTCGTGTTGTGCACGCCCGGCAGCGCGGGCACGATGATCCGCGCCGGGTAGCCGTGGTCGGGCGAGAGGTCCGCGCCGTTGACCTTCAGGGCCAGCAGCGCGTCGGGATCGCGCAGCTGGCTCTCGTTCAGCGACGCGAGCCGCAGCGCCCCGCGCGGCTGCAGGGAGCGCACGAGCGCCGTCCCGGCTCGCTCGGCGCCCGCGTCGCGGGCGAGGTCCGCGAGCCGCACGCCGGTCCACTCCTGCGTCGTCGTCCAGCCCTCGACGCATGCGATCGGCAGCCGCGCCGTGTGCTGCTCCATCGCCAGCAGCTCCTCGCGGGAGAGCGTGCGCTCGCGTCCTCGGTAGCGGAGCGCGAGCCGGTAGTCCTGGCCGGTCATCGCCGCCGTGATCCCGGCGACGCGCGCCGTGCGGTTGACCTGGAAGTCGTTCGGGCCGGGGCCGAGCACCTGCCGGCGCGGGGCCAGCAGCGACAGCCGCCGCAGCGGACCGCCGATCGTCTCGCCGACGTTGGCCGCCAGCAGCGCCAGCGAGCCGGCGCCGACCAGCGCGAACAGGCCGCGGCGCGAGATCGTCGGCGCCGCGGGAGCGGTGGCGACGAGATCGGTGCGGGCCTCGTCGCGGTGCCGGTAGGCGCGCACGATGACCGGCATCTTCAGCGCGACGTGCAGCACCAGCGAGGCGACGAAGACGATCGCACCGTAGTAGTGCGCGACCACGAAGTTGAAGCGGAAGGCGTACCAGTACTGCATGTTCATCACGCCCGTGACGAACTCGAACACGGCGCTGGCGACGAGCAGGCCGATCGAGAGCCGCTCGAGCGCCTGGGCGCCCGAGGCGGCCGGCGGCCACGCGAACAGCCGCGGGATGACCGACCACAGCTTCGCCAGCAGGAACGGGATGGCGACGAGGCCGACGTTGACGTGCAGCCCCTGCGTGACCGCGTAGAGGTAGGCGAAGCCGCTCGGCCAGGCGAAGCTCAGCGGCAGGTCGGCGCGCGGGTCGACGATCGCGTTGCCGGGCAGGTCGGGCTGGTAGGCGGCGTGCGAGAGGAAGCCGGTGACGGCCACGACGGCGACGAGCGCGAGCAGCACCGAGCCCAGCAGCGTGGTCAGCCACGGTCCGCGCAGCGGCGAGCGCCAGAAGGCGGGGCGGAAGGGCCCCGGCGGGGTCATGGCCGCCGCAGGCGCCGCGAACCAGCGCCCGCCCGAGCGCATGGTCCAGTCGATCGCGAGGCCGGCCCGCGCGGCGGCCCCGGCGACGGTGTCGACGCCGACGTGCGCCCACGGGAACCAGTCGCTGACCGCGCCGGGCGCCTCGAGCCGCACGCGCGTGGCGCCGCTCCACGCGCCCGGCGGGTCGAGCTCGGCGAGCACGGCGCCGCCGGGCGCGAGCAGCTCGCGGGCGCGCGCCAGCAGGGCGGCGGGCTCGCCGCCGATGCCGATGTTGCCGTCCAGCAGCAGCGCGGTGTCCCACGCGCCGGCGTCCGGGACGTGCTCGAACACGGAGCCCAGTATCGCGTCGGCGCCGCGGCCGAGCGTGATGTCCACGGCGACGGGCGAGAGGTCGATGCCGAGGCACCGGTGCCCGGCGGCCTTCAGCGCGGCCACGTGCCGGCCGGGCCCGCAGCCGATGTCCAGCACCGCGCCCTCGACGCGCCCGAGCAGCTCCGCGTCGCTCGCGTCGACCGGGCCGAGCCAGCGCGCGATCGGCAGCGCCTCGACGTGCCCGTCGGCGCGGCGCACCCGGCCCTCGCGCGGCGGCCCGCCGCCGGCCGCGCTGGCCAGCAGGTCGCCGTAGAGCTCGTATGGCGGGCAGCGCGCTCATGCCGCCAGGGCTCCGGGCTCGACCTCCGCGAGCGCGGCGGCGAGGCGGCTCCCGGGCGCCTCGAGCGCGACCGCGCGCGCGTCCTCGATCGTGTCGATGTCGCGCAGGGGCGGCAGGGTCCGCGTGCGCAGGCCGAGGATCGCGAGCCGCCCCCGCTGCACGGCGCCGGTGTTGCCGGCGCTCATCGGCACGCCCTCGAAGACGCGCGCGTCGGGCTCGTGCAGGCCGATGCCCCAGTAGCCGCCGTCGAGCGCGGCGCCGAACGCCGCCTCGCCGCGGACCACCGCGTCGAGGCCCGCCGCGAGCAGCGCGGGCGTCACCTGCGGCGTGTCCATGCCGACGAGGAACGCCGGGCCGTCCGGCGTCCTCGAACGCGGCCGCGAGGCGCTCGGCGAGGCCGTCCCCGCGCTGGGGCACGATCTCGAAGCCGTGCGGGCACCCAGTCGCCGGGCTCCCCGTCGAGCACGAGCACGCGGCGGACGTCGCGCTCGACGGCGCGGGCGGCGGCGAGCGTGTCCTCGAGCGCGGCGCGGGCGAGCCGCCGCGGCCTGCTCGGGCGTGCAGGGCGGCGTGAGGCGCGTCTTCACGCGCCCGGGGACCGGGGCCTTGGCGATCACCAGCAGTGCGGGGGCCATGGTGTGTATGCGCGCCAGCCGCGCGTCCGGTTCACCGCAGGACGGCGGCCATGTCGCGCACCGCGCGGACGGTGCCGCGCACGGTCCCGGTCACCTTCGAGCGGCCCTCGCGGGCGAGGTAGGTCACGGGCGCCTCCTCGATCCGCCAGCCCGCGCGGGCGGCGCGCAGGACCATCTCCAGCGGCCAGCCGAAGCCGCGGTCGCGGATCCCGAGCGCGAGCAGCGCCTCCCGCCGGGCCGCCCGCATCGGCCCGATGTCGGTCACCCGCACGCCGGTGCGCCGCCGCAGCTCGAGCGCGAGCACGGCGTTCGCCAGCCGCGCGTGCGGCGGCCAGGCGGCATCCGGCGCCGGCCGCCGGGCGCCCAGGACCAGCTCCGCCGTGCCCGCGGCGACCGGGTCGGTCACGCGCGAGAGCTCGCGGGGATCGAACGACGCGTCGCAGTCCATGAAGCACACGAGCTCCGCCTCGGCCGCGGTCAGGCCGGCGAAGCAGGCGGCGCCGAAGCCGGGCCGCGGCTCGTGCACCACCCGCGCGCCGAGCGAGGCGGCGAGCTGCGCCCGAGCCGTCGGTGGAGCCGTTGTCGACGACGATCGGCACGTAGCCGGCGGGCATCCGCTCGAGCACCCACGGGAGGGCCTCGCGCTCGTTGAGGACCGGCAGGACGACGTCGGGCATCATCGGAACGTACCCTCGCCGCCATGATCCTGGTCACGGGAGGCGCCGGCTTCATCGGCTCGCACGTCGTCGACGCGCTGCTCGAGCGCGGCGAGCAGGTCAGGATCGTCGACGCGCTGCTGCCCGCCGCGCACCGCGAGCGCCCGGACTACCTCGACCCGCGCGCCGAGCTCCTCGAGGCCGACCTGCGCGACCCGGCCGTCGCCGAGGCCGCGGTGGAGGGCGTGACCGCGGTCTGCCACCAGGCCTCGATGGTCGGCCTCGGCGCCGACATCTCCGACATCGCCGACTACGTCGGCCACAACGACCTGGCGACCGCGCAGCTGCTGCGCGCGCTCGCGGGCCGCGGCTTCGAGGGGCGGATCGTGCTCGCCTCGAGCATGGTCGTCTACGGCGAGGGCCGCTACGCGTGCACCGAGCACGGCGTCGTGCGGCCGGGCCCGCGCGCCGCCGCGGCGCTCGACGCCGGCGAGTTCGAGCCGCCCTGCCCGGTCTGCGGGCGCGCGCTCGAGCCGCGCACGGTGCCCGAGGACGCGGCGCTGGACCCGCGCAACGTCTACGCCGCCACGAAGGTCGCGCAGGAGCACCTCTGCGCCTCCTTCTCGCGCGAGACGGGCGCGCCGGTCACCGCCCTGCGCTACCACAACGTCTACGGGCCGCGGATGCCGCGCGACACCCCGTACGCGGGCGTGGCGAGCATCTTCCGCTCCTCGCTGGCCGCGGGCGAGGCGCCGCAGGTCTACGAGGACGGCGGCATGCGGCGCGACTTCGTGCACGTGCGCGACGTCGCGCGCGCCAACGTGCTGGCGCTCACGGCGCCCGAGCCGGTGCCGGGCGCCTTCAACGTCGCCAGCGGCACGCCGCGGACCGTGCTCGACATGGCGGCCGCGCTCGCGCGGGCGTTCGAGGGCGCGCCCGCGCCGGAGGTCACCGGGCAGTGGCGCGGCGGGGACGTCCGGCACGTGTTCGCGTCCGCGGAGCTGGCCGCCGAGCGGCTCGGATTCCGCGCGGGCGAGGACTTCGAGGCGGGCATGCGCGAGTTCGCCCGCGCCCCGCTGCGCGCGTGATGCCGTCGCGGTGCGCCCGGGGTGGGCACACCGCGACCACGGCTCACGCGCCGGTGTTGATGGTGATCTTGGCGACGCCGACCTCGAGGCCGCCCTTCAGGGCGTCGACGCCGAAGGTGTCGTTGAGCAGCTTGGCCGACTCGTCCTTGAACTTGACCGTGGTGCCCTCGAGCACGGCGGTGCCGTTCGGGTTGGTCTTCAGCGGGTCGAGCGTGCGGCCGTCGAGGAAGAACAGCGGCGCGCTCGCGGCGGCCTCCTTGCCGTCGACCGTGACCTTGCCGGTCAGCACGGACGCGCCGGGATCGACGACGAAGTCGGTCAGCTGGACGGTCTTGCCGCCGCCCTCGAGCTGCAGGCCGGAGCCGTCATGGTCGATCTCGCCCTGCACGAACGGGGAGACGGTGCCCGGCTCGAAGTACTTCACGTTGCCGCCCGTGATCGGGAAGCTCGCGACGCCCTTCTTCGAGATCGACGCGTCGCCCACGGGGCTCGGGGTGAGCTTCAGCTGCGTGAGCGCGTCGACGAAGCCGGCGTCGAGCGTGACCGCGGTCGAGCGGCCGCTGAGCTGGTCGACCTGGGCGACCGGCTTCGCCTGCTTGCTGCTGGCGGAAGCGCTGGAGCCCGAGCTCGAGGAACTGTCGTCGCTGCCGCAGGCGGTCGCGCCGAGCGCAAGAGCGGCGGCGGTGGCGAGAACGGCGGGGGTGCGGAGGTGCATGGTGGTGGTCCCTTCATCGCAGTGACGTGCAAGGGACACTGCGCGCCCGGCGGAGGGACGGATGCCCGGGCACCCCGACGTGGCGCCTCAGCACCAGCCAGCTCGCCGCGGCGAAGCAGAGCAGGCCGATCGGGCCGAGCGGCGGGGTGTGACCGGCGATCAGCGCGGAGGCGCCGAGGAGCACCTGCAGCCGCAGCGGCGCGCCGGCTCGGCGGAAGGCGAGCACCGTGGCGACGATCACGACGATCCATGCGGTCGAGCCGATGAGCCAGAAGATGCCGGGCTCGCCCATGATCGGGTTGCGCGCGAGGTCCTCGATCAGGCCGGGGGCGACCGCGTCGCGCTCGGCGGCGGGGAGGCCGTTGAGCTCCTGGCCGAGCGCTCCGATGGCGAAGCCCTCGAAGGCCAGGTAGGGGATGTAGAACGCGGCGAACGGGATCAGGGCGACGCGGGCGACGGCGGCGGCCCGGCCCGGGAGCCCCTCGAGCAGGACGTTCATGCCGACGGCGATGAGGCAGAAGGTGAGGACCATGCCGACGTGCACGGCCTGGAAGCGCGTCGTCGCTTCACGCAGGCCCTCCCAGTCACCGACCATCGGGTGCAGCCACAGCAGCGCGGAGAAGGCGACCGGGGCGCCGACGAGGAACGCGGCCCGGACGGGGGAGGGGACGGTTGCGGTCATGCCGGCAAGCCTTCCGGCGAGGAGGCCGGCGCGACATGGGGGCCGGCCGGTGTCCGTGCGAAGTCGGGTCGCACCGGCGGTGGGGCGAGCCGTACCTAGCCAGGCGCGCCGGGAGGCGTCAGGATGCGCTCATGACGGCGCGTCGGACGCTCGCCATCGCGGCGGCGGCGCTGCTCTGCGGAGTCGGCGACGTGCTGCTCGTTCTCGCCAGCGAGCACTTCACCGACCCTGAGGTCTGGGCCGTGTTCGGCCCCGTGGTCGGGTGGAGCTTCGTGGGCACGGGGCTGTACGCCTGGCGGCGCCGGCCGGAGTCGCGGTTCGGGCGGTTGATGGTGCTGGCCGGGTTCGCGTGGTTCCTCGGGCCGCTGTACGCCTCCGACGCTCCGCTCGTGTTCACGTTCGGCATCCTGCTCAGCGGCCTCTGGGGCCCCGTCTTCGGCCATCTGCTGCTGAGCTTCCCGACCGGCCGGCTGCCGACGCGGGCGCGGCGCCGGCTCGTGGCGGCCAGCTACGTGCTGATCCCGCTCGCGCCTCTGCCGGCGCTGCTGGTCAGCGACGCCGGCGAGGTCATCAACGGCTGCCGCGGGGAGTGCCCGCGCAACGTGCTGCTCGTCTCCGACGAACCGGGCCTGCGCGACGCCGCGCTCGCCTTCGGGTCGGCGGTGACGCTCGGCCTCTGCGTCGTGGCGGTCGCGATGCTGGTGCGCCAGTGGCGCGCCGCCGGGGCGCCCGAGCGCCGCAGCCTCGTCCCGCTGTTCGCCGCGGGCGGGCTGACGCTCGCGGTCGTCGCGGCGTACGCCGTGAGCCAGGTGGACGCGCTGCTCTGGGTGGCGTTCGCGGCCTTCGCCGCCACCCCGTTCGCGTTCCTCGCCGGCCTCGCGCGCGCCGACCTCTCGGGCTCACGCGGCGTACGGATCCTGATGGCCAGGCTCGGCGAGATGCCCGAGCGGGCCGACCTGCGCGAGAGCCTCGCCCAGGCGCTCGGCGACCCGGCGCTCGAGCTCGCGTTCTGGATGCCCGGGCTGTCTCGCTACGTCGATGCGGCCGGAGCACCCTTCGAGCTGCCCGCCGAGGACGATCCCCGCCGGACGGCGACGGAGATCCGCCACCAGGACGCGCCCATGGCCGTCATCGTGCACGACCGGGCGCAGGACCGGGAGACGGTCCGCGCCGCCGGGGCCGCCACGGCGCTGCTGCTGGACAACCGGCGACTCGACGCCGAGCTGCGCGCGCGGCTGGTCGAGCTCGACGCCTCGCGCGCCCGCATCGTGCAGGCGGGCGACGACGAGCGCCGCCGCATCGAGCGGGACCTCCACGACGGCGCCCAGGCGCGGCTCGTCGCGCTCGCGCTGAGCCTCCGGCTCACGCGCATGCGCGTGCCGGAGGAGTCCGAGACGGCGGCGCAGCTCGACGGCTGCATCGACGAGCTCAGGCTGAGCCTCGACGAGCTGCGCGATCTCGCTCGCGGCATCCATCCGGCGGTGCTCTCGGATCGCGGGCTCGAGCCGGCGGTGCGGGCGCTCGCCGCCCGCGCGCCGGTGCCGGTGGACATCGTCGGCGGCCCCACCGGCCGGCTTCCGGCGGCCGTCGAGACGGCGGCGTACTTCGTCGTGTGCGAGGCGCTGACCAACGTGTCGAAGTACGCGCGCGCCGGCCACGCCACCGTGCGCGTGGAACGCGTCGACGGGCGCTTGCTCGTGGACGTGAGCGACGACGGCGTGGGCGGCGCCAGCGCCGAGCTCGGATCCGGGCTGCGCGGGCTCTCGGACCGTGTCGCGGCGCTCAGCGGCACGCTCGAGGTCACGAGTCCCCCCGGCCGCGGCACGCGCCTGCACGCGGAGCTGCCCTGCTCGTGAGCGAGGCCGCGCACACGCCCCTCCGCGTGGTCGTGGCCGAGGACTCGTTCCTGCTCCGAGCCGGTGTCGTGCGCGTGCTCGAGCACGCGGGGTTCGCCGTCGTCGGCGAGGCGAGCGACGCCGAGGAGCTGCTCGAGCAGGTCGCCGAGCACCGCCCCGACGTCGCCGTGACGGACATACGCATGCCGCCGACGCACACGGACGAGGGGGTGCGCGCGGCGATCCGGATCCGCGCAGAGCTGCCCGGGACGGGCGTCCTCGTGCTCTCCGAGTACGTCAAGGAGAGCTACGCGCTGCAGCTGCTCGGCGACAGCCCCGAGGGCGTCGGGTACCTGCTCAAGCGGCGCGTCACCGAGCCGGCGAGCTTCGCCGACGCGGTGCGGCTGCTGGCGCGCGGCGGGACGGCCCTCGACCCCGAGGTCGTCGAGCAGATGCTCGAGCGCCGGGCACCCGGCGGCCCGGTCGATCGGCTCGCGCCTGCGGAGCGGGCCACGCTCGCGGGCATGGCGGAGGGCCGCTCCAACGCCGCAATCGCGCGCGACCTCGAGATCAGCGAGGCCACGCTGCAACGGAACATCTCGAGCATCTTCGCCAAGCTCGACCTGCCGCGGGACGCCGAGGCGCACCGCCGCGTGCTCGCCGTCCTCGCCTACTTGCGCGCGCAGGACGGCTGACCCGGCAGGGGACCCCCGCACCAACGCGCGAGAGGTGGCCGCACCGCCGGCCACGCTTTTCCCGGAGCGCGGACGCCTGCAGCCCTCCTGGGAGGCACGCGAGCCCGCTGGGAGTCTGGACCGGTCCCCATGAAGACCGTTCCAAGGAGCCCAATGCAACCTCGCAACCTCGCGGCACGGGCCGGCAGATGGAGTGCCACCCACCGCAAGACCGCCATCATCGGCTGGATCCTCTTCGTCGTCCTCGCCACCGTGATCGGCGGCAAGGTCGGCCAGCAGAACCTCGAGCCGTCGGCGATGGGCAACGGCGAGTCCAAGCGGGGCGACTTGATCGTCGCCGACGCCGGCTTCCCCGAGACGATCGGCGAGCGGGTGCTCATCCAGGGCAAGGGCTCGATCGAGTCCGGCGATCCTCAGGTGACCGCCGCCGTGAAGGACGTCGTAAGCCGCCTCGGCGCCATCGAAGGCGTCAGTGACATCGAGAGCCCGCTGAACCCCGCCCAGCGCGCCCACACGGTCTCCGAGGACGGCCGCTCCGTCGTCGTGAACTTCACGATGCCGGGCAAGTACGAGACGCCCGCGGACGGCGAGAAGATCGAGAAGTCGGCCGAGGCCCCGCTCGCCGCCGTCGCCGCCGTCCAGGACGCTCATCCGGAGCTCCGCGTCGAGGAGTACGGCGACGCGTCGGCGCAGAAGGCGCTCGGCGCCTCCGAGCGCGCCGACGAGGCCAAGTCGCAGCAGTTCTCCATGGGCGGCACGCTGCTGATCCTGCTGCTCGCGTTCGGCGCGGCCGTCGCCGCGGGCGTCCCGCTGCTGCTCGGCGTCTCCGCGTTCGTCGCCACCACCGGCCTGCTCGGCCCCATCAGCCAGCTCAGCCCGTTGCACGCGGCCGTCGGTCAGGTCACGATGCTGATCGGCCTCGCCGTCGGCGTCGACTACGCGATGTTCTACCTGCGCCGGATGATGGAGGAGCAGGACAAGGGTCGCTCGCCGCAGGCGGCGCTCGACATCGCCGCCGCCACCTCGGGCCGCGCGGTCATGATCTCCGGGTTCACCGTCATGGCGGCCATGGCCGGCATGTTCTTCTCGGGCAATCCGATCTTCTCCTCGTTCGGCATCGGCACGATCCTCGTCGTCGGCGTCGCCATGATCGGCTCTCTCACGTTCCTGCCCGCCGTCCTGTCATACCTGGGCCAGAAGGGCTGGATCGAGAAGGGCCGCATGCCCTACATCGCCAAGCGCCGCCACAAGGCCAAGGGCGAGTCGCGCATTTGGAACGCCATCCTCAACCGCGTCCTGGCGCGTCCGCTGATCTCGGCCGTGCTCGCCGGCGGCCTGCTCGTCGCCCTCACGATCCCCGCGCTCGGCATGCAGTTCAAGGAGCCCGGCACGGAGGGCATGTCCCGCAGCCAGCCGATCATCCAGACGCTCGACCGCGTCGACGCGGCCTTCCCGGGCGGCAGCGTCCCGGCCAGCGTCGTCGTCAAGGCCAAGGACGTCACCGCGCCCGCGGTGCAGTCGGCCATCAAGGACCTCCACGACAAGGCGATCGCCACCGGCAAGCTGTCCGAGCCCTCGAGCGTCGACATCAACCCGGCCAAGACCGTCGCGGTGGTGTCCCTGGCCGTCCAGGGCAAGGGCACCGACGCGGCGTCGGACGAGTCGGTGCGCGTCCTGCGCGAGGAGGTCGTGCCGGCCACGGTCGGCAAGCTCGACGCGGACGTCGCGGTGAGCGGCATGACCGCCTCCTCGAAGGACTTCCTCGACACGATGAAGTCGCACCTGCCGATCGTGTTCCTGTTCGTGCTCAGCCTGGCGTTCATCCTGCTGCTGGTCACGTTCCGCTCGATCGTGATCCCGATCAAGGCGATCATCCTCAACCTGCTGTCGGTCGGCTCGGCCTACGGCATCCTGACCCTGGTCTTCCAGGACGGGCACGGTGAGAAGGCGCTGGACTTCGCGTCGGTCGGCGGCATCACGCCCTGGCTGCCGCTGTTCCTGTTCGTGGTCCTCTTCGGCCTCTCGATGGACTATCACGTGTTCGTGCTCAGCCGGGTCAAGGAGCTCGTCGACCGTGGCCGGTCCACTGACGAGGCGGTCGCGGAGGGCATCAAGTCCACCGCGGGCGTCATCACCAGCGCCGCCGCGGTCATGGTGGTCACCTTCGGCGCCTTCGCGACGGGCTCCGATCAGAGCATGAAGCAGCTCGGCGTCGGCCTCGCAGCGGCGATCCTGATCGACGCCACGATCGTGCGGGCGGTGCTGCTGCCGGCCACGATGAAGCTGCTCGGCTCGCGCAACTGGTACCTGCCCAAGCGACTGAGCTGGCTGCCCAAGTTCGAGCACGAGCCGGAGGTGACGCCCGCCGCGGCCTGATCGAACCGACATCCGAGCCGGACCGCTGCGCCCGCCCACCGGCGGGCGCAGCGCTTTTCCGTGTCCGCGAAGGGGCCACACCACGCCGGCTGCCCCTCGGCGAGCGGACTACGCCAGCGCCAGGCGCGCGCGGAGCGCGGCTCGCTTGCCCTCCTGCGCGAGGTCGGCGCGGGCGGCGCCGGCGAGCGCGCGCACCACCTCCTCGGAGGGGACGGGACGGCCACCTTCGCGGCCGCCGAGTCCCCACAACGCCGCCGGCCTCCCGTCGGGGCCTTCGAGGGCGACCGCGACCCACCACGCCAGTTCGAGCCGCTCGCCCGTGCCCCCGGGCGAGCGCGGCACGCCGGGATCGTGGACGACCATGCGGGCGCCCCCTTCGCGCAGCGCTCCCCAGGTCGCGGTGCCGGGCTTGGCCGGAGGGGCGGTCGCACGCAGCCATGCGGTGAGCGCGGGATCGCCGGCCACCTCGGCCGTCGCGCGGCGCAGGACGCCGCCGTCGACGACGTCCACGCACGAGACATCGGCCACGTGCTCGAGCGCCAGCGCGCAGAGCGGCTCCAGCCCTGGCACTTCCGGCGGGTCGTTCGCCGCGGCGAACGACATCGCCACGATCGTGCCCGGTCCGTCCGCCCGCGGCGCGATCTCCAGCGACCGCGCGACGGCACCGACCAGCGCGAGGCCCTGCCCGATCCCGGGGGAGTCGGCACGCGCCGCGATGCCGACGCCCTCGTCGAGGACCTCGACCAGCAACCGGTCGTCGCCGGCACGGCAGCGCACGGTCACCTGCCCGGGCTCCCTCCCGGCGTAGGCATGGATCACCGCGTTGGTGACCGTCTCCGACACCGCGAGCGTCACGGCGCGGATGATCTCCTCGGAGGCGCCCGTCGCAGACGCGAAGGCCGCGGCACGATGGCGCATCTGCCCGACGGCCGACGGCTCGGCGGGCAGCTCCCAGGCAGCCCCCGATCCGGTCGTTGCGCGCACGAGCGGGACCCTAGCCACGTCGGCGTTCGACCCATGACCGCATCTTGTGGTTCGGGTGGTCGGGACTACTCTCTGTCTTGGATCGGGCAGCGCACGCGAGGCCCTGAGCTAACTCTTGGATCGACGAAGTTTCCCCTTCGAAATCGGAGGCGCGAACGGCGTCGCGAATGGCAGTCTCGAGGAGGCCGATGAGCGCGACGCATCCTGATCCCACCCGCTGGACCCGGTCATGAGCCGGGCGGCCATCGCGCTGCTCGACGCGGACCCGGAGCTCGGCGCCGGCATGATCGCCGAGCGGTTCGCCATGGCCCGGCACGAGATCCGGGGGCTCCCACTCACGCTGCGCCGTGGCGAGTGGTCGCCAGGGCAGCTCGGTCCGCTCCGCTGCGCGAACGCGGGGCTCCTCGTGATCGAAGGGGTCCTCGCGCGCGAGGTCGTGCTCGAGGACACCATCAGCACCGAGCTGCTCGGGCCCGGCGACTTCATCCGCCCCTGGTCCGACGACGAGCCGAGCCTGCTCAGGCAGCGCGTGCGCTGGCAGGTGCTCGCCGAGGCGCGGACGGCCGTCCTCGGCCCGTCGTTCGCGAAGGCGCTCCACCGCTACCCCGAGCTGAGCGAGGCGCTCACGGACCGGGCGCTGGCGCGCTCGCAGCGCCTTGCGACGACACAGGCCATCGCGCACCTGAACTCCGTCGAACGCCGGATCTGCGCGCTTCTCTGGCATCTCGCCGAGCGCTGGGGGCGAGTGACCGCCGACGGGATCGTCGTCCCGCTGACGCTCTCGCACCGCCTGCTCGGCGAGCTGATCGGCGCTCGCCGGCCGACCGTCTCGACGGCGCTCGCGGCGCTCGAGCGCCAGGGGACGGTCAGGCGCCGTGAGGACGCGACCTGGCTGCTGACGGGCGAGGCGCCCGGAGCACCGGCGGCCCAGGTGCGCCGCGTCGTCTCACACCGGCGGCGACTGGTCTCCCATCAGTCGCGAACGGCCGGCCACGCGGCGATCCCAGTCGTCAGACCGGGCTACACGACGCGGGCGGGCCGGCGGGCGTCCGGCCGAGGTGCGCGTGGACGAACTGCACGGCCATGGCGCCCTCGCCCACGGCGGTGGCACACCGCTTGGTCGAGCCCGAGCGGACGTCGCCGGCCGCGTAGACGCCGGGGACGCTCGTCTCGAGCAGGTGGTCGGCCTGCGCGGCGGCTCCGGTGAGGATGAAGCCGTGCTCGTCGCGCGCCACGGCGTCCCCGAGCCATTCCGTGCATGGCGCGGCGCCGAGGAAGAGGAACAGGAACGAGAACGGGAGGCGCTCGCCGGTGGTCAGCGTGACCGCCTCGACGCGCCCGTCCGCGCCGTGCAGCGCGCGCGATCTCGCTGCGGTCGCGGACGGCGACGCCGTAGCGCTCGAGCTCGCGGATGAGGTAGTCGGACATCGTCTCGCGCAGGTCGGCGCGGCGGTGCAGCAGCGTGACGAGCGCGCCTCCGCGGGCGAGCCAGATCGCGGCCTGGCCGGCCGAGTTGCCGCCGCCGACGACGGCGACGCGCGAGGCGCCGCACAGCTGCGCCTCCGGCGGCCCCGCCGCGTAGAAGACGCTCAGCCCCTCGTAATCGGCGAGGCCGGCGACCGGCAGGCGCCGGTACTCGGCGCCCGTGGCGAGCAGCACCGCGCGTGCGGCGATCTCGTGGTCCTCCTCGAGGCGCAGGACGTGCCGCCCGTCTCCCGGCTCCAGCGAGAGGGCCCGGTAGGGCGTCGCCGGCCGCGCGCCGAACTTGCGCGCCTGGACGACGGCGCGGCTGGTGAGCTCGGTCCCGGTGATGCCGGCGGGGAACCCGAGGTAGTTCTCGATCCGGCGCGACGTGCCGGCCTGCCCGCCCAGGGCGCTGCTCTCGACGACGAGCGTCTCGAGCCCCTCCGACGCGCCGTATACGGCGGCGCCCAGGCCCGCGGGCCCGCCGCCGACCACGACGAGGTCGACCTCCTCCCGGGGCTCGAGCACGCGTCCGATGCCGAGCGCGCGCGAGACCTCGCCGACCGAGGGCGCTTCCAGCTCGGCGCCACCGGGCAGGCGCACGACCGGCGCCGCGCCGTCCACCGGCTCGTCGCGCCAGCTGAACGGCAGGCGGTTGCTGCGCGCGTAGTCGAGCATCCGCATCGTGGGGGCCGGACGAGCGCGGGCCGACGATCTCGAGTCCGAGCCCCTCGACCGTCTGCAGCGCCTCCCGCCTGGCGATGAAGGTGGAGAGGACGAGGTCGCTCAGCGGCCCGTCCTCGAACAGCTGCGCGCGCATCACGTCGCGATCGACGGCGATGTAGCGCAGCGGCCGGGTCACCTTCGCCGTGACGAACACGGTCTGGCCGGAGAGGAAGTTCATCTCGCCGAGGAAGCGGGACGGGCCGTGGCGGATGATCTCGTGGCCCGCCGGGTCGAGGATCGCGACCTCGCCGTCGAGGATCGCGATGAACGGGTAGCTCCGGGCGCCGACGCCGTAGAGCACGTCGCCGGCGGCAGCCGTGCGCTCCTCGCCGAGCTCGGCCAGCCTCGCGAGCTGTGCGGCCGTGAGCATCGGGCTGTCTGGCGTCGCCACTCAGCCGAGCCGCTCATCTCACGCGCCGACACGCCCGCGGTCAGACGCTCACCTGGGCGGCCTCGGTCCGCCGGGGCTGGGCCGGCCCGCCGGCGTCGTAATGGCGCTCGGCGACCGGCTGGGTGAGCGCCGGCCCGAGCTGCACCGCGCGGCGGCCTGCGCGGGCGAGGTGCTTCGCGATGCGCAGCGGGGTGAGCGGGTCCGGCAGCATCCGGCGCCCGAGCTGCAGCGGTGCGAGCAGGCTGTCGCGTCCCGGGATGCCCCCGCTCGAGCTGGGCTCGCTCGGGCGTCCGCCACAGGGCGCCCGGGTCCGGGGAGGGCTGATCGCCGGAGCGATACCAGCGGTCGATGGTCATGAGCATGCGCTGCGAGACGGGACGGGCGTAGGTGTCGAGCAGGTCCATGATCACGGTCTCGCCGCCGAGCACGACCTCCGCGCGCGGCCGGATCGCGACCTCGACCAGCGCCTGCGCGATGACCTCGGGCCGGTAGGCGTCGGGCGGCACGCGCGGCGTCCGCGCGGTCCCGCTGGTCGCGTGCGCGAAGAACGGGGTGTCGATCGGGCCGGGGTGGACCATCGCGCACGCGCACGCCGCTGCGCTGCTCGAGCTCCTCGATCTGCAACGAGGTCAGGAACCCGCGCAGCGCGTGCTTGGCGGCGGCGTACGCCGACCAGGTGGGCAGCGGGGCCCGCGCCATCAGCGAGCCCGTCGCGACCACGGTCCCGCGGGACTCCCGCAGGTGCGGCAACGCCGCCCGGATCACGTTCACGGCGCCCGTGAACGTCACCGCGACGGTGCGGTCGAAGTCGTCCGGATCGACCTCGAGCACGTGCCCGAAGACCGCAGCCGCGGCGTTGGACACCACGATGTCGAGGCCGCCGAGCTCGCTCACGGCGTCCTCGACCGCGCGCTCGGTCGCGTCGCGGTCCGCCAGGTCGGCGGGGAGGATCAGCGCCTGTACGCCGTGCTCGAGGAGGATCGGCTCGATCGCCGCGGGGTTGCGGGAGATGAGCGCCAGCCGCGCCCCTTCGCGGGCGAACGCCAGTGTGGCGGCGAGCCCCACGCCCGAGCTCGCGCCGGTGATCAGCACCCTGCGCCCGGCGAGCCGGGCGCGCTTCTCGTCGATGGTCATGTGCGGGCTACGAGCCCGCCGTGCAGCGCGACCAGACGGGGTCGGGATCTGACCGTGTCGCTCTCGGTGTTGGTGGCGCGCGACCTCGGGCCCGTCAGCGACGTGACGGACATCGCGTGGAGCTTCCGGGTAGCCCTACGCCACCGACGAGAGGAGCCACGATGTCCGAGAAGGACGCCGCACAGCAGGAGCGCGAGATGCGCGAGCACGAGCGCGAGGCGCGCGAGCGCGACTCCGACGAGCGCTCGCCCGACGGCGACACCTCGAACGACCCCGAGGGCGGGGCCGAGCCGGCGCCGCCCGGCAACGTGCAGTCGGGAGGTCAGTCGGGCTGAGTCCCGAGGTCGGAGATCAGCCGCGCGCCGCGGCCGCGCGTCGCGAAGCTGAACGACCAGCGGATGAAGACGAGCAGGCGGTTCTGGAAGCCCACGAGGTAGAAGAGGTGGACGACCAGCCAGGTGAGCCAGGCGACCAGGCCGCTGAGCTTGATGCCCTTGATGTCCGCGACGGCCGCGGCGCGGCCGATCGTGGCCAGGTTGCCCTTGTCGCAGGTAGCGGAACGGCGGCGCGGCGCGGCCCTCCAGGCGGGCGCGGACGGCCTTCGCCGCGTAGCGCCCCTGCTGCATCGCGACCGGCGCGACGCCGGGGAGCGTGACGGCCGCGCCGTCGCGCGCCGCGGACGCGGACCATGTCGCCGATCGCGAGGACCTCGGGATGGCCCGGCAGGGTGAGGTCGGCCTCGACCGTCACGCGGCCGGCGCGGTCCTGCTCGGCGCCCGTGAGCTCGGCCAGCGCCGAGGCCAGGCCGGAGGCGGTCACGCCGGCGGCCCAGACGACGGTGCGCGCCGGGATGCGCTCGCGTCGCGCCGTCCGCGCCCTCGATCGTGACGCCGCCCTCGTCGACGTCGACGACGGTGCTGCCGAGCACCGGCGTGACGCCCGAGCTTGCGCAGCGAGCGCTCGGCCTTCGCCGACAGCGACGGCGGGAACGCGGTGAGCACGCGGTCGGCGGCCTCGACGAGCAGGATGCGGCCGCTGCCGGGATCGGCGGCGCGGAAGTCGCGCCGGAGCGTGTCGCGGGCGAGCTCGGCGATCTGGCCGGCCATCTCGACGCCGGTCGGGCCGGCGCCGACGACCACGAACGTCAGCCACTCGCGCGCGCCGCTCGGGATCGCGCTCGATCTCGGCGGCCTCGAAGGCGGCGAGGATGCGGCCGCGCACGGTCAGCGCGCTCTCGAGCGACTTCACCTCGGCGGCATGGGCGCTCCACTCGTCGTGGCCGAAGTACGAGTAGCGCGAGCCGCCCGCGACGATCAGCGTGTCGTAGGGCACCGGCTCGGGCGCCGGCAGGCCGGCGACCGGCGCGAGGACCACCTCGCGCCGCTCGAGGTCGAAGCGCGCGACCTCGGCGAGCAGCACGCGCACGTTGCGGTTGCGCTTGAAGACCGCCCGCAGCGGATAGGCGACCTCGCCCGGCGACAGCGCGCCGGTCGCGACCTGGTAGGTCAGCGGCTGGAAGAGGTGGAAGTTGCGCCGGTCGACGAGCGTGATCTCCACGGGCGCCCGCCGCAGCCCGAGCGCGGCCTGGAGCCCGCCGAAGCCGCCGCCGACGATGACGACCCGGTGGGTGGCCGCAGCCATCGCCGCAACGCTATCCGAGGGAGGTGCCGGAGTGAAGCCCGATTCGAGTGCGCCTCGCGGACTAGGCTGCAGGGATGGCGAACGGCCTGACGGAGGATCTGGATCTCGCGAACCTCCTCTCGGCCGTCGAGGACGCTCCGCCGTTGGACGCCGCCGACGTGCTCGCGAGCGGCTGGCGAAAACCAGTCAGACGCGCCCGAGGTGGCGTTCCTCATCGCGGACTTCAGCGGCGATGCGCTGGTCCGGCTGGCGCATGCGCCACGGCGCCGTGACGCGCATGCTGGGGGAGGAGACCGCCGAGCGGGTGCCGCTGGACGGCGGTCTGCCAGGGCGCGCGCTGCGACGCAGCAGGTCGTGGCCGAGCACGAGCGCGGGCGGGCCGGGGTGTTCGCGCCGGTAACCAACCGCGGGGAGGCGATCGGGGTGCTCGTGCTCCTGCTTCCCGAGCCGCCGGCCGAGCAGGTGCGAGGCCTAGGTCGCGTTCGCCGCGAAGGCGTTCGCGTAGGTGATCATCGCGAACCGGCGGTACACGGACCTGTTCAGCTGGGGACAACACTCGATCCCGCTCTCGCTCGCCGCGGAGATCCAGCACCGGCTGCTGCCGGACGCGTACACGTGCGAGGCGGGGCAGTTCACCTTTGCCGGCTGGCTGGAGCCAGCCAGCGCTATCGGCGGCGACACCTTCGACTTCTCGCTGGACCGGAACATGCTGCACCTCTCGATGACCGACGCGATGGGCCACGAGGTGGCTGCCGCGATGCTGGCCACGTCATGGTGGCGGCCTGCGCAACGCCCGCCGGCGCGGTGCCGGCCTCGCCGAGCAGACCCGTCGGCCAATGAGGGTCGCTGAGCATGCCTCCGACGACGGGTTCGTCACCGGGCAGGTCGAGCGGATCGACCTGCTCACCGGAACCGCCAGATCATGAACGCCGGGCACCCGCTACCGCTGCGGCTACGAGACGGACGGGCCGCGCCCGTCGAGCTGCACGCCGACCCGCCGTTCGGAACTGCCGCGACACGAGTACCGCGTGCAGGAACTGCCGTTGCAACCCGGCGACCGGCTCCTCTTCTTCACCGACGGGATGCTGGAGCGCAACACTCCGACGTCGACATCGCGGCCATGGTCGCGAGCGGGGCCGACCACACCCCCGGGAGGCCGTGCAGCACCTCACCCAGGCGATCCTCAAGGCGACCGGCGGCGAACTCGGTCGACGATGCGACCGCAATGTGCCTCGACTGGCACGGCGGGCCCGATCGCAACCGCACGTCGCACTCCGGCTCCGACCGGTGAGGGGCCCGAACTGGGGGTGCCGGACATGACGCGACCGTGGAGCTGCGACAGCTTCGTGGTCCTCCCTGGAGCGACGACCGACGGCTCGATGCTGCTCGGCAAGAACAGCGACCGGCCGGTCAACGAGACGCAGCCGCTCCGGTACTTGCCGGCGCGGTCGCCCTCGCGCAGCGACCGCCTCAGCCTGGCCTACGTCGAGATCGCCGACGCGAGCGAGACGCTCGCGCACGTGGGCGCCTCGCCGTACTGGTGCTGGGGACACGAGCTCGGGGTCAACGAACGCGGCGTGGCCATCGGCAACGAGGCGCTGTTCACCCGCGACCTCGCGCGCAACCAGGCGATGCCCGGGCGGGGGATCCGCCCGAGCCGGGCATCCTCGGGATGGAGCTCCTCCGCCTCGGCCTGGAACGCGGGCGGACCGCCGCCGAGGCGCTGGAGGTGATGACCGGCCTGCTCGAGCGCCACGGGCAGTGGGGGGCCGGCGTGCCGGGGAAGTCGGCCGTCGACGGCGCCTACGACAACTCGTATCTGATCGCGGACGGCCGCGAGGCATGGGTGCTCGAGACGAGCGGGCGGCGGTGGATCGCGGCCCAGGTGCGGGACTCGTCGTGGTCGGTCTCCAACCAAGCGACGATCCGGACCGACTGGGACCGCGCGAGCGCCGACGTCGCCGAGCACGCGCGCGAGTCCGGATGGTGGCACCGCGACGCCGGGCCCGCTCGACTTCGCCGCCGCATACACCGACCCGCAGGTGCCGCTGCAGGTCTCCCACATCCGCCTGCAGCGCTCGCGCCAGCTGCTCCGCGACGCCGTCCGGGGCGGGGGCGCGGACGTCGCCGCGGCCGCGCGCGTGCTCCGGGACCACTACGAGGGGACGTTCCTCGAGGGCCCGTACTTCAACGCGGCGCTGCCCGACTTCTTGACGCTGTGCATGCACTCGCACCCCTCCGGCTTCACGTGGGGCAACACGGCGTCGTCCGCGATCTTCGTGCTGCCGCCCGACGGCCGCCCGCCGTACCTGTGGTGGGCGGCGGCCACCCCGTGCACCAGCGTCTACGTCCCGGTCTTCGTCGGCGGTCTGCCGGAGGCGCTCGGCCGGCGCGGGACGGCGCGGCCGGCCGGCTTCAACCCGGAGCGCGCGCCGCAGGACGAGCCGGCCGGCGACTCGTACTGGTGGACGTTCCAGCGACTGCTCGACGCGGTCAAGGGAGACGTGCTCGGCACGGCCTACGCCGACCGCCACCCGCTGGTCCGCGACGCCTTCGACCCGCTCGAGTCGGCGTGGCGCGCCGAGCTGGACGAGGTGCTCGCAGCGGCGGCCGAGCTGCGGTCGGGGGACGGCCGCGACGCCGCAGCCGAGCCGCTGGCGGCGTTCACGCGGCGGTGCGTCGAACGCGCACTCGCCGCCGCCGACGGGCTGCTCGATCGCTTCGGGGCCGCCGCGCCCAGTGCCTAGAGCGCGGCCGCGGAAGGTCAGGTCGCGACGTCGGCGTGAATCGACTCGTCCGCCTCCGTCGGGCGTGGTAGGACGCACGGGTTCGACGCGTAGTCGCGCGCCTCGTCGAAGATGCGGCGAAGGCTGGCGTCGGCCAGGCGCGCGTCGGCGTCGAACCTCCGGAAGCGAGGCACGATGCTCGTCACGATCCACCGCCAGCGGTCGTCGTAGCGGGTGATCCTCGGCCACGTGTGCGCCTGCACGACCTGCGGGATCCCTCGCGTGAGCGAGTAGAGGTAGAACGAGGTGAAGTACGCGGCCTCGTGCCGCAGCCCACGGACCTCGAAGGTCAGGGCGGAGCCGATCGAGAAGAGCCTGGCGAAGGCGCATGACAGGCGATCGAGGTTGGGTTGCACCAGCGCGCGCTGCTCGTGCTCGAGCAGCTGGACGTTGCCCCGCCAGACGAGCTCGACGGCCGCCGCCGAGCCTCCGCGGATGCGGTGCCGTCCTCCAGGACGCGGCGTCCTCGGTCGATCGCCTCGAAGCCGGAGAGGACGGCGGCGTAGTGGGGCTCCGCTGCGAGGAGAGCGCGCAGACGATCGATCCCGTCGTAGGCGTGCCGTAGGCGAGGTGCACCCAGAAGATGTCGTCGAAGATGGCGTTGTTCGTCTCGCGGATCGTGTTCACGTCCGACAGCAGCAGCGCCCTCTGGCGACGCAGGCTGTGCGGGATGTCCACGTAGCCGGTGCGATCGGTGTCCAGCCGGAACGGGAAGAGGGCGAGCCGGACGTGGTGCGACGCGAACGCGGCCATCCCGGCCCACTTGAAGTACGCGGGCAGGAACTTGTAGAGCGAGCGTAGCGCGAGGAGATCTCGAGGTTGCGGTGGAATGCGCAGGACTGGTCGGTGAGCAGACCGTAGGCCAGCGCCTTCCACCCCGCGATCGTGTCAGGCGTCCCGTTGCCGGTGGACGAGCTCGTGTGGCTTGGGGATGAGCTTGTTGGGGGTGATCATTGTTTGGTTGTGTGATGATGATTTGTTTGGTGGTAGGTGTTGTTATGTGTCTTGACGGTGGAAGGGAGTGCCGGGCGAGCCGGGGATGGCGCGGCGAAGCTGCTTCCCGCCGGCGGGCCGGGGGTAGCCGCCGTGGATGAACGCAGACTCCTCGAGCGTCCTGATCACCGGCGCGTCCACGGGCATCGGCCACAGCACCGCGACACGGCTCGCCGAGGCGGGCTGGCGCGTGTTCGCCGGCGTGCGCGACACGGCGGGTGCGCGGCTCGAAGGGGTCGAGGTCGTCGAGCTCGACGTGACCTCGGCGGTCTCGATCGCGAGCGCGCTGGCGCACGTGAGCGAGCGGACCGGCGGGCGGCTCGACGCGCTCGTCAACAACGCCGGCATCCCCGTCGCGGGCGCGGTGGAGACGGTCCCCGTGGAGGACTTCCGCGAGCTGATCGAGACGAACCTGATCGGCTCGTTCGCGGTCACCAAGGCGTTCCTGCCCCTGGTCCGGCACGCGCGGGGACGGGTCGTGTTCGTCGGCTCGCTCGGCGGGCGCGTGGCGTTCCCGTACGCGTCGGCCTACCACGCGTCGAAGTTCGGGATCGAGGGTCTCGCCGAGTCGCTGCGCTCGGAGATGCGGCCGCTCGGCGTGAGCGTCTCCGTGATCGAGCCGGCCACGATGGCGACCGAGATCTGGGGCAAGGGACGCGAGCAGCTCTCCGCCGTCCGCGCCGCCCTGACCCCCGAGCAGCGGGAGGTCTACGGCGAGGCGCTGGAGGGCTTCGACCAGACGCTCGCCTCCGCGGACGAGGACGGCGAGGATCCGGGCGAGGTCGCCGAGACGATCGAGAAGGCGCTCACGGCCTCGAGCCCGGACGATCGCTACCTCGTCGGCCGCGGAGCGCGCGCGGTGACGCTGCTCGAGCCGCTGCTGCCGTCCGCGGTGTTCGATCGCGTCAAGAAGCGCGTCGCGAGCTGACCAGCCGCGCGAGGTGGTCCTCCGCGAGCGCCATCAGCGCGCGGGTGGCCGGTGAGAGCCTGGCGTTGCGCCGGCTGACGAAGGCGAACGCCTCGTAGAGCGGCGGGTCGAGCGGCACGCTCGCGAGCCGGTCGGCGAAGCCGAGCCGGTCGACGAGCGCGGCGGTGACGACCGTGTCGGCGAGCCCGCGGGCGGCCAGCTCGAGGGCGGCGTGGGCGTGCTGCACCTCGATCCGCGGGCGGACGATGATCCCCGCGCGCTGGGCGCGGTCGGCGAGCTGGCGGCGGGTGGGATCCTCGTCGCCCCAGCGCGCCTCCGGGAGCACGAGCACGGCTTGGCCGAGCTGCTCGATCGTCACCGCGCCGTCGAGCCCGCCGGGTCGCGCGCTCGCGAGGACGACCTCGAACTGGGCGACGGCGGGGCCGACCTCGAGGCCGTCGGCGTCGATCGGCAGCGCGACGAGCCCCGCCTCCAGGCGGCCGGCGCGGACGGCGTCGGCGAGCTCGCTCGAGTTCTGCCCGACCATCCGGATCGCGACGTCCGGGTGCCGCCGCGCGAAGTCCTCGACGAGGCCGGGCAGCAGCAGGTGCTCGGCGGTGCTGAACGTGCCCAGCGAGGCGGTGCCGCCGGCCAGCGTGCGCGCCCGCCGCACCGCGTCGGAGGCCTCGGCGGCGGCGGCGAGCGTGCGCTCGGCCTCGGGACGCAGCAGGCGGCCGGCGTCGGTGAGCTCGAGGCGGCGGCCGGCGCGGACGAACAGGGCGACGCCGAGCTCGGCCTCCAGGCCGGCGATCTGCTCGGAGACGCTCGGGCGGGCGAGGCGCAGCACGTCGGCCGCGGCGGTGAAGGAGCCGTGCTGGGCGGCGGCGAGGAAGTAGGTCAACTGCTGCAGCGTCATAGGCGTAGGCGTTTCCTACGGGACGCGCAGTCAACCAGCTCTCGCACCTGAGGGCGAATGGGCCGACAATCCGTCGCATGACCCGGGGGAACTACTGCGTGATCGGGGCCGGCGCGGCCGGCCTCGGCGCGCTCCACGTGCTGGCCGACGAAGGATTCTCCGTCGACTGCTTCGAGAAGAGCGACCGCGTCGGCGGCCACTGGCACACGGACTACGACTGCCTGCACCTGATCACGCCGCGCGACTCGTCGGGCTTCGAGGGGCACCCGATGCCGCGCGAGTACCCGCTGTTCCCGAGCCGCGACCAGATGCGCGACTACATCCTCGGCTTCGCCGCGCGGCACGGGCTGGGCTCGCGGATCCGCTTCAACACCGCGGTCACGGAGGCGCGACCGCTCAGCGCGGGCGGGCTCGACGGGTGGGAGGTCACGACGTCCGACGGCGAGCGCCGCGCCTACGACGGCGTGATCGTCGCCAACGGGCACCTCTGGGACCCGTTCGTCCCCGCGTACCCCGGCGAGTTCACGGGACGCGTGCTGCACTCGGGCCGCTACCGCAACACGGGCGACATCGAGGGCGACCGCGTGCTCGTCGTCGGCGCCGGGAACTCCGGCTGCGACCTCGCGGTGGACGCCGCCCAGGCCGGGCGCGAGACCCACATCTCCGTGCGGAACGGGCTCGTGTTCCAGCCCAAGACCCTGTACGGGCGGCCCCGCTCGGAGCTGCCGCTGCTCGCGCGCCTGCCGGTCCGCGCCCAGGAGCGGGTGACGCGGGCGCTGATCGACGTCGCGCTCGGCAAGCCGGAGCGCTACGGGCTGCCGGCCCCGGCGACGCGCAACCTCCATCGCAACCGCCCGGTCGTCAACGGGCAGCTCCTGCACTTCATCCACCACGGCCGGGTGCGCGTCGCGCCCGGGATCGAGCGCTTCGACGGCCGCGAGGTCCGCTTCACCGACGGCAGCTCGCGCGAGTTCGACACGATCCTCTTCGCGACGGGCTTCCGGGTGACCCTGCCGTTCCTGGACGCGGCGGCGCTGCGGTGGGCCGACGGCGTCCCGCTGCGGGTGGCCGGGATGACCGTGCCCGTGGGCCTCGAGCGGCTCTACTTCGTCGGCCTGGCCGCGCCGCGCGGACCGCAGCTCCCCGTCTACTCGGCCCAGACCCGGCTCGTCGCCAAGCTCCTGACCGCGCAGGAGCGGGACAGAGGCTTCGCGGCGTCGGCCCTCTACGCGCGCTCGTCGCGGCCCGAGGCCCGGATCGACGTCCCGCGGCACGAGTGGCAGCGGGACCTGGAGCGCGCGCACCGGCGGATCGACCGCGTCGTGCGGCGCTCGCGCGCCGTCGCGGCCCACCGGCCGCAGCCCGAGCCGGTGACCCCGTGACGGGCCGCCTCGACGGGCGCGTCGCCATCGTCACCGGGGGCGCCCGCGGCCAGGGCGCCTCTCACGCCGAGCGGCTCGCGCGCGAGGGCGCGCGCGTGGTGATGCGTCGACGTCCTCGACGGCGCGGGGGAGGAGACCGCCGTGACGGCTCCGCGCCGATGGGCTGGACGTCGCCTACCGGCACCTCGACGTGACCGACCAGGACGGCTGGAAGGCGGTGGTGGCGGACTGCGAGCGCCTCGACGTGCTCGTCAACAACGCCGGCATCATCCACGTGTCGCCGCTGCTGGAGGAGACGCTCGCGGCGTGGAACGGGCTGATGGCGGTCAACGCCACGGGCACGCTGCTCGGGATGCAGGCCGCGATCCCGGCGATGATGAGAACCCGCCCACCCGCCGGCGGCGGCTCGATCGTCAACGTGGCGAGCATCTTCGGGGTGACGGGCTCGGAGGGCTACGTCGCCTACACGGCGAGCAAGGCGGCCATCGTCGCGATGACGAAGACGGCGGCGCTCGAGCACGCGGCCGACGGGATCCGCGTCAACGCGATCTGCCCGGGCGGCGTCTCGACGCCGATGAACGAGAACGAGCCCGAGGGCGGCGTGGTGCCGCTCACTCCGCTCGGCCGGCGCGCTCACGTCAGCGAGATCTCCGGCGCCGTGGCCTATCTCGCGAGCGACGATGCGAGCTTCGTCACGGGGACGGAGCTCGTCATCGACGGCGGCTATCTCGCGCGCTGAGAGCAGAGCCGGGCCCGCGCGTTCGCGGACCCGGCGGTGCTGGGGTGTCTAGCGGTTGTCGTCCGTGTACGGGTCGCGGCTGCCGGACTTGGCGAGGCCGCGGCTGATCATGTAGCCGACGGTCAGGATCGTCACGTAGAGCCAGGCCTGCTTGGCGCCGAGGCCGCCGGCGTCGGACTGGTCGACGATCGCGGCGGCGATCAGGACGCCGAGGGTGGCGACGACGTAGGCGATCATCTCGGTCGTCTTGAAGGCGGACTTCGTCTCGGTCGACTTGGTCACCGCCGTGTGGCGGACGTGGTCGCGATCGTGGCGATCGTTGGTGCGGGTGGTCGCTGCGGGTGACGTGGCCATGAGGCCCTCCATCGTGTCGGTGCCGGTGCGTCCGCGGAGCGGGGACTGGGCGCACGGGAGCGCGCCGGCGGTTGTCAGTTCTTGTTCTGGCGGTTCCGCGCGCAGCGAGTTCGAGCATCGCTGCGGCCGGTGCCGCGGGAGGTGCCGGGGCCAGGCGACGCGCACCCCGGTCACCCGGGTTTCGCGGGCCATGCCCTCGACCGTGCTGGGCTGCCCGCCCGGGTGGCGAGGGCAAACGCGGCACGCGGGCATTCGCCCACTGCGGTCCCCGATCAGACCCTTGTGCGCTCGGCGCCCAGCTGCGTCAGAACCGCCGCGACCGTCGCGAGCGCGAAGGCCGTGGGCACGCCGGCCGGCTCGACGAGCAGGGCGATCAGCGCGCAGAAGACCACGAAGCCCGCCAGGCCGCCCAGCATCCCGCGCAGCATCGAGACGAGAGCCACGTGGCCGAAGCGCGCGTGGGTGAACACGGCGAGCACCGACGCCAGCGTCGGGAGGGCGGCGAGGATGCCCGCGACGGCCGGGCCGAACCGCTCGCCGGCGGCCGTCAGGCCCAGGATCAAAGCCACGGTCAGCGCCATCCGGACCGGTAGCTCCCAGCGGGGGAGCACGGGCGCGAGCTCGGCACCCTGCCGCGGGGGAAGGCCCGCCCTCGCGAGCGCGATGGAGAGCGCGGCTGCCGCGAGCGCGCCGAGGAGCCCAGCTTCGATCCGGCCGACCAGGATCCCCAGCGCCGCGGCCGCGGTCCACCCGAGCGCCACGCTGAGAGGCCAATGCGAGCGGCCTGCCGAGCGGGCGTACACGAGCGCGAAGCCGCTGAGGGTCACGAGCCCCAGCAGCGTGCCGACGGCCGTCCGCGCGGCGGCGGCCGCGTCCTGGCGCTCCGCCGTGAGCAGCAGCACCGGCCCCACGATCAGCGGGAACGCCCCGACCAGGCCGGCCACCTCGTGGCCCCAACGCCGGCCCGCGAGCGTGGACAGACCCACGAGGGCCGCGGCGAGGACGGAGACGAGAACCAGCTCGAGCATGCCTCGTCGCTACCCGGGCGGACCACGCGAGTCACGAGCCGCGGTTCGGCCGACTCGCATCGGGTATGCCCGCGGACGGATGCGACTCTGGCCTGGATCCCCCTTCCCGCTCGGCGCGACCTACGACGGGACCGGAACGAACTTCGCGGTCTTCTCGGAGGTGGCGGACGCCGTCGAGCTGTGCCTGTTCGAGCCCGACGGCACGGAGACGCGCGTCGCGCTCCCCGAGCGGACGGCGCAGGTCTGGCACGGCTACGCGCCGACGGCCGGGCCCGGCCAGCGCTACGGGTTCCGCGTGCACGGGCCCTACGAGCCCTCCGCCGGCCTGCGCTGCCATCCCTCCAAGCTGCTGCTGGACCCCTACGCGACCGCGGTCGAGGGCGAGGTGGACTGGAACGAGGCGATGTTCACCTACCGCTTCGACGACCCGGACGGCGCGGTCAACGACCTCGACTCGGGCCCGCTACATGCCCAAGGGCGTGGTGACGAGCCCGTACTTCGACTGGGCGCACGACCGGCCGCCGCGCACGCCCTGGGACGAGACGATCGTCTACGAGGTCCACGTCAAGGGCTTCACGCAGCGCCATCCCGGGCATCCCCGAGGAGCTGCGCGGCACCTACGCGGGGCTCGCGCACCCCGCGGCGCTCGAGTACCTCCAAGCGCTGGGGGTCACGGCCGTGGAGCTGCTGCCGGTCCACCAGTTCGTCCAGGACTCCCACCTGATCGAGCGCGGCCTGCGCAACTACTGGGGCTACAACTCGATCGGCTTCCTCGCGCCGCACAACGGCTACAGCGCGTCGGGCCAGGCGGGCGGCCAGGTGCAGGAGTTCAAGCAGATGGTCAAGGCGATGCACGCGGCCGGGCATCGAGGTGATCCTCGACGTCGTCTACAACCACACCGCCGAGGGCAACCACCTGGGCCCGACGCTGTCGTTCAAGGGCCTCGACAACCCGGCGTACTACCGGCTCGTCGACGACGACCGGCGCTTCTACTACGACACGACGGGCACCGGCAACAGCCTCAACCCGCGCCATCCCGCACGTGCTGCAGCTGATCATGGACTCGCTGCGCTACTGGGTCACGGAGATGCACGTCGACGGCTTCCGCTTCGACCTCGCCTCCGCGCTCGCGCGCGAGTTCCACGAGGTCGACCGGCTGTCGGCGTTCTTCGACCTCATCCAGCAGGACCCGGTGGTGAGCCGGGTCAAGCTGATCGCCGAGCCGTGGGACATCGGCGAGGGCGGCTACCAGGTCGGCAACTTCCCGCCGCTGTGGTCGGAGTGGAACGGCAAGTACCGCGACACGATCCGCGACTACTGGCGCGGCGAGGACAAGACGCTGGGCGAGTTCGCCTCGCGCATCGCCGGCTCGAGCGACCTCTACCAGGACGACGGCCGCCACCCGAACGCGTCGATCAACTTCGTCACCGCCCACGACGGCTTCACGCTCGCCGACCTCACGGCCTACAACGAGAAGCACAACGACGCCAACGGCGAGGGCGGCGCCGACGGGGAGTCGCACAACTCGTCGTGGAACTGCGGCGCCGAGGGGCCGACCGACGACCCCGAGATCAACGAGCTGCGCAGCCGCCAGCGGCGCAACTTCATCGCCACGCTGCTGCTCTCCCAGGGCATCCCGATGCTGCTCGGCGGCGACGAGATGGCCCGCACGCAGGGCGGCAACAACAACGCCTACTGCCAGGACAGCGAGATCTCCTGGTTCGACTGGGAGCAGATCGACGGCGAGCTGCTGGCCTTCACGCAGCGCGTGATCGACTTCCGCAAGCGCCACCCGGTGTTCCGCCGCCGGCGCTTCTCGACGGCCGACGAGATGGGCTGGTACCGCCCCGACGGCGGGCAGATGACCGGCGAGGACTGGAGCTCCGGCTTCGGCAAGGCGGTCGGCGTCACGCTCGACGGCGAGGCCATCACCGAGACCGACGATCGCGGCGAGCCGATCACCGACGAGACGTTCCTGCTCGTCTTCAACGCCCACTTCGAGCCGCTGGAGTTCTGCATGCCCGACACCGGCAAGCGCTGGCTGCGCGTGCTGGACACCGCCGACGCGTTCAACGAGGGCGACACGCCCGCCACCGGCGAGCCCGCGACGATCGAGGCCCGCAGCGTCGCCGTCTTCCGGAGGACGGCATGACGGACCTCAACATCGGCGTCGAGCGCGGCGAGGCGGCGACGCTCGTCGTCCTGCGCGGCGACCTCGACCTCGCCACCGCGCCGGAGCTGCGCGAGTGCCTCGTGAAGGTCATCGACGAGGGCGAGCGGGTCGTCATCGACCTCGAGGCCGTCGGGTTCCTCGACTCCGCGGGCCTCGGGATCCTCGTCGGCGGCCTCAAGCGCGCCCGCACCCGGGGCGGCGAGCTGGAGCTCGTGTGCACGGGCCAGGACGTGCTCAAGCCGCTGGAGATCACGGGCCTCGACCGCGTGTTCACCATCCACGCCGGGCGCGACCGCGCGCTCGGCGGCTGAACGCCGGCGGTCGCTCAGCCCGACGCGATGACCTGGACCTGGCCCGGGTAGGTCACCATCAGCGTCGGGCACGGCACCGGGGCGCCGTCGGTGATCCCTGGGACCGACGGGTTGCCGAGCATCGCCGGCTTGCCCATGATCATCACCTTCGTCGAGATCGAGGCGCCGGGGACCGGCAGCACGGTCGCCGTCGTGCACGGCTTGGAGGCCGGCGAGGGCGGGACCGGACACGTCGTGGGGTTCCCCGCGATGTCGCCGGCGCACAGCGCGGGAGACCCGCCGACCATGACCTTCGTCTGCTTGGGGAAGACCACCACCGGGCCGGAATGGCAGCACATGATCACGGCGGAAACGTTGGCGATGGGTGGCACGGGCCTCTCCTTGGCGGACGCTGCACGCAGTATCCCCGGAGCCCGCCCGCAGGGCAAGCGCCGGACGACCGAGCCCCCCGCGCAGGCCGACGTCCCCTGAACGTGGAAGGGCCGGGCCATCGCCGGCCCGGCCCCGTGTGACCCCACGTGCGCGTTCAGAGCGCGTCGTAGATCAGATCCCAGGTCCTCATGGAATGCGCACCTCTTTCACCCTGATGGCGGTCGCGCGCTCGGCGACGAAGTAGGGCAGCAGGCCGAGCGCCTGTGACTCGTCCGTCGCCTCCACCGCCCAGAAGATCGCGTGGCCGCCGAACGCGCACGTGGCGAGCGCATCCCGGTGCCGCAGGGTGCTCTCGTGCCCGCGGAAGGAGGCGAACACCACGCCGCAGTCCTCGGCCTCGTGGCGGTGGTGGAGAAGGAAACGAGCCATGGCAGCAGTCTGCGCCGAAAGGGTCCGCGTGCCATCAGGGGGGCTCCCTGAACCGGACCCTGATCTTCCTGCGGTTCAGGGTGGCCCACCGATGTCAGGGCCCTGGCGCGCAGGCAATCTCGCTCCATGACCGCCACCCAGATTCCCCCCAACGACCAGCGCTCCTCCGCCGATGCCCGCCACGAGTACGAGAGCGCCGAGCGGCAGTTGCTCGAGGAGTACGGCGTCACGGCGCGCAGCCGGCGCCTGCTGCTCGCCGATCCCGCCCTGTGCGCCCGCGTGCTGGAGACCGGCGAGGGCGAGCCGATCCTGCTCCTGCACGGCAGCGGCATGTCCGCCCCGACCTGGGCTCCGATGCTGCCGCACCTGCAGGACCGCCGGATCCACGCCTTCGACCTGCCGGGCTTCGGGCTCAGCGATCCGCACGACTACGGCGGGCGCTCGCTGCGGCGGCACGCCGTCGCCCAGGTCGGCTCGATGCTCGACGCGCTCGGGCTCGAGCGCGCCACCGTCGTCGGCACCTCCCTCGGAGCGATGTGGGCGCTGTGCATGGCGCTCGAGCAGCCCGAGCGGGTCCGCTCCGTCGTCGCCCTCGGCATCCCCGCCGTCTCGCTCGCGGGCATGCGCGGCGACCCCTACTTCCGCGCGATGACGACCCCGGGCGTCCGGGCCCTGGTCGGCCGCGCGCCGGCGCCCAAGACGGCCAAGGCCACGCGTCGCGCCTCGACCAAGGCGATGGGCCGCCGCGCGGTCTGCCTTCTGCCCGACAGCTACTTCGAGCTCATGCGCGCGACGATGGCGATGCCGGGCTGGCGGCTCGCGATGTCCTCGCACCTCAACCGGGCGATGCGCTCCGGCCGCCCGCTGCCCGAGAACCTCTTCAGCGACGACGAGCTGCGCTCGATCGAGCCGCCGGTCCGCTTCATCCTCGGCGACGACGACGTCTACGGCAGCCCCGAGATCGGCCGCCGCGCTGCCGCGCTGATGCCGGACGCCCGCGTCGACGTCCTGCCCGCCGGGCACGCACCGTTCGCCGACGAGCCCGAGACCTGCGCGGCGCTGATCCGGGGTGCGTCATGAGCCGTCGGATGCAGGACGCCAACCCGCGCGCGCTCGTGAACGCCCTCGGCGAGGCCTTGGGGCGCACCGGCGGCGAGTGGCGGATCGTCGAGCGCGGCGACACCCCGTGGCGCCGGGCCTCGCTCGAGTCCGTGTTCGCGGTCGGCAACGGCTTCCTCGGCCTGCGCGGCACGCCGGAGGAGGGCTTCCCGGCCCGCGATCCGGGCGCGGTCGTCAACGGCTTCCACGAGACGTGGCCGATCGTCTACCCCGAGGACGCCTTCGGCCTGGCGCGCACGGGCCAGACGATCGTCCCGTGCCCCGACGCCTCGATCATCCGCCTGACCGTCGACGGCGAGAGCTTCGACCTCGCCGGCACGCCGCTCGTCCGCCACGAGCGCGCGCTGGACATGCGCCGCGGCGTGCTCACGCGCGAGGTCGAGTTCCTCACGCGGCAGGGGCGGCGCGTCGTCGTGCGCTCGACCCGGCTCGCGTCGCTCGCCGACCCGCACCTCGCCGCGATGCGCTACGAGGTGCACGCCCCCGACGGCGCCGAGGTCGAGCTCTCCTCGGAGCTGCTCACGCACGCTCCGGCCGAGGACAGCGACGACCCCCGCCGCGGGAAGGGCTTCGGCGAGAGCCCGCTCGTGCCCGAGCGCGCGAGCGCCGACGGCGGCCGCGCCGTGCTCGAGCTGAGGACCCGCAACAGCGGGCTGCGGCTCGCCTGCGCGATCGACCACCGCGTCACCGGTGCCGCGTGGCTGGACGCCGCGGCCGCCGGCGACGGCGCGCGGGTCGTCTACGGCGGCACGCTTGCGCCCGGCGCCTGCCTGCGGCTCGAGAAGTTCGCGGCCTACCACTGGGCCGACGCCGAGCGGGACGGCCTGGCCGCGCGGGCGGAGCGCACGCTGGACCGCGCCGCGCGAGCCGGCTACGACCGCGTGGAGCGGGCGCACCGGCGGCGCGTGAACGCGTTCTGGCGGCGCAGCGACGTCGTGATCGAGGGTCAGCCGGAGATCCAGAAGGCCGTGCGCTTCAACCTGTTCTCGCTCCTGCAGGCGACCGCGCAGCTCAACGGGCTCGGCCAGCCGGCGAAGGGCGTCACGGGCCGCGGCTACGAGGGCCACTACTTCTGGGACACCGAGATCTACGTCGTCCCGTTCCTCATCCACACCGATCCGGGCGCCGCGCGGCAGCTGCTGGAGTTCCGCTGCAGCAAGCTCGACGCCGCCCGGCAGCGCGCCCGCGAGGTCGGCCACGGCGGCGCGCTGTACCCGTGGCGGACGATCGACGGCCAGGAGGCCTCGGCCTGGTACGCCTCGGGCACCGCGCAGTACCACATCAACGCGGACGTGGCCTACGGCATGCGCCACTACCTGTGGGTCACGGGCGACCTCGACTTCGTCCTCGGCCGCGGCGCCGAGGTGCTGATCGAGACGGCGCGCTTCTGGATGGAGCTCGGGTTCTTCTCCGAGCGCCGCGGCGGGCAGTTCTGCCTGACGGGCGTCACGGGTCCCGACGAGTACACGACCGTCGTCGACAACAACGCCTACACGAACCTGATGGCGCGCGAGAACCTCGAGGGCGCCGCGCGCGTCATCGACTGGCTCGCCGGCCAGGACCGCGACGCGCACGCCGCGCTGCTGCGGCGCACGGGCGTGACCGAGGAGGAGGTCGCCGGCTGGCGCACCGCCGCCGCGCACATGTACGTCCCGCGCCACGACGAGCTCGGCATCGTGCTCCAGGACGAGCACTTCCTCGACCGCCCGCGCTGGGACTTCGACGGCACGCCGGCCGAGCGCTACCCGCTGCTGCTGCACCACCACCCGCTCGAGCTCTACCGCCACCAGGTGATCAAGCAGACCGACGTCGTGCTCGCCACCTACCTGCTGGACCGCTCGTTCAGCAAGGAGGAGATCCGGCGGACGTTCGACTACTACGACCCGCTGACCACCGGCGACTCGACGCTCTCCGCGTGCGTGCAGAGCATCGTCGCGACCGCCGCCGGCCACCCGGACGCCGCCCTGCGCTACTTCCTCGACGGCGCCTCGGTCGACCTGCTCGACAGCCACGGCAACGCGGGCGACGGCCTCCACATCGCCTCCTGCGGCGGCACCTGGCTCGCGCTCGTCGCGGGCTTCGGCGGCCTGCGCGACTTCGACGGCGAGCTCCGCTTCGACCCGCAGCTGCCCGCCGGCTGGGACCGCCTGCGCTTCCGCGTCGAGATCCGCGGCCAGCGGCTCGAGGTCGACATGACGCCGTCGGAGACCACGTACACCCTGCTCTCCGGCACCGGCCTGCTGATCGAGCACCGCGGCGAGCTGCTGCGCGTCGCTCCCGGGGCGCCGGTCACGCGCTACGAGGGAGAGGAGACTCTGCCGCTCGCCGCGTGACCTGCGTTCGTCGCTCGCCACGTCAGCGCCCTCGGAGGCGCTGCGGTCGATCAGCCTTCGGGGAAGGGGATCTCGCCCTCCATCTGGCCCAGCGTCTCGCAGGTGTCGACGACGGCGAAGTCGCTGCCTTGCTGGCCGTTGCAGGTGTCGGAGGTTCCCGCGTCGGGTGCGCCGTTGGGGTTGTCGCCGAGGAACAGGTCGTCGCCCTTTCCGCCGAGCAGCGTGTCGTTGCCGAAGTTGCCGACGAGCGTGTCGTTGCCGTCGCCGCCCTGCACGACGTCGTCGGCCGGTCCGCCGAAGAGCTCGTCGTCTCCGTCGTCGCCGCTGACGGTGTCGGCGCCCGTCTGGCCGGTGGCGAAGTCGTTGCCGGCGCCGGCGCGGATCCGGTCGGCGCCGTTCTCGCCGCCGATGGCGTCGTCGCCGTTACCTCCTGAGAGCGTGTCGTCGCCGCCCGCCACGTTCATCCCGGCCGGGTTGCCGAGCAGGAACGACTCACCGGTGTCGCCGAGGATCGAGTCGCCGCCGCTGCCTCCGTCGATGCGGTCGTCACCGAGATCGCCGCAGATGACGTCGTCGCCGCCGAGGCCGAAGATCGTGTCGTTGCCGCCGAGGCCCACGATCACGTCCGGACCGTCGGTGCCGCGCAGCGTGTCGCTGCCCGGCGTGCCGACGATGGTCGCGGCATGGAGCTCGAAGTCGACCAGGCTCAGGCATGTCGCCGGGTCGTCCTGGCCCTGCGCAGGTGCTGCGGCAAGGCTTCCGAAGAGCACGGCGGTGGCGAGGATCAGCGGCGTCCGGCGCATGGCACGACCTCCTGGCGCGTTTGACCGACGCTACCCCGACGCACGGCACCAGCGCAACGGTGAGATTTCCCCGGGTTCAGCCTGCGTCGGGCGGCTCAGAGCGCACCGCGTGTTGCCTCAGGCGATGGAGGGTCGCCACGGCTCGTGCTCGTGTGCGAGCCAGACCAGCTCGGGGTCGAGCGCGAGCACCCGCAGCTGGCCTTCTGTGTCCGGCTCGTCGAGCTCGCCAAACCACACCGCCACGTCGCCGCCGACGACGACCGGGCGCCCGCCGGTCTCGACGACGACCATCTGCATGCCGCGCGTGTGGCCCGGCGCCGGGACGAGCCGGAGCCCGGGAAGCAGCTCGATGCTCGCCGTCGACGGGCACGTACTCACGCCGGGCGCCTCGACCCATTCGCGGATGGTGTAGCCGTCCTCGCTGCGCGCGTCGTCGAGCTCCCGGCGCTGGACGTAGATCGGCTTGCCGGCGAAGAGGTGGTTGCCGCCGCAGTGGTCGGCGTGCAGGTGGGTGTTGACGACGATGTCGATGCCGGCGAGGTCGAAGTCCTGCTCGCTCAGCGGTCGGATGCGGGGATCGAGGTCGGCCAGCAGGGGATGCAGCACCGTCATGCCGGTGTCGACCAGCACGCGCGCATCGGGATGGTCGATGACGTGCACGTAGAGCGGCATCGGCTCGCCCTCGGCGGTCAGGTCGGCAACGTGGATCGGCGTGATGGTGATCGGGGTGGGCATGGGCACGATGGTGGGGGATGACTGGTGCGCTGAGAAGATCCAGTTCGCGGCCGCTCCACGAGACCAGTCAGCGCCCGCCCCGGCCGGTCAGCTGGGCGGCGGCGCGGAGCGCGGTCGGCGTCTGGCCCGTCTCCGCTCGGAGCACGCGGTGGAACTGGGCGTAGCTCCCGAAGCCGGCCTCGAGTGAGGCGGCGAGCGCGGTGGTGCGGCGTCCGTCGCCGTAGAGGGCCAGGAAGCGCTCGAGTCGGCGCTGGTTGCGGAAGCGGGTGATCGAGACGCCCGTCTGGGCCTTGAAGATGCGACTGAGGTGCGATGGGCTGAGGCCGGCTGTCCGCGCGAGCGCGTCGAGGGCGCCCGCCTCGGGGTCGGCGCGCAGCAGGCGGGCGACGGTCTCGACCGCGGGGTGGACGTCGACGCCGGCGACGAGGTCCGCGCTGTCGAGGAACGCGCGCCAGGCGGAGAGCAGGAGGTAGGGGAGACCGGCGTTGAGCAGCTCGACGTCCTCGTGCTCCGCGTCGCGCAGCTCGCGCAGGAGCCCGTCGAGGCGTTCCGCGCGCCGTGAGTCGAGCCTGCGCGAGTACTGGCCCGCAGGATCGCGCTCCACCACGGGACTTCCCGGTGCCACGCGCAACACGAGCTCGGGGCGGAACACCGCCCACCACAGCTCGTGGTCATGGGATTCGTTCACGAGCACGTGATCCTGCGCGGGGAAGAGCCACGTCAGCGTGCGCGGCGTGAGCTCGTAGCGACGGTCGCCGAGCAGGTAGGTCGCCCTGCCCCGCAGCACGAGGTTGAGCTCGAGCTCGGGGTGGCGATGGCCTCGCGGTGGCCCGTCGGCGGCCACGTGGTGACCCACGCGCCCGTCGGCCCCGAGCTGGAGCCCTAGTTCCTCGGACATCACAAGAAACGATAAGGACTCGACGAGCGGTGAGATGAAATGCGCGCCGGCTCGCGGGAAGCTGTGCAACAGATGAGTGCTTCACTTCAACAGACCCACCCTCGCCGGTTCGCCGAGGATGGCTTCATCGTGCTCGAGGACGCCGTCCCGCCGAGCGATCTGGAGACCCTGCGCCGCGAGTGCGATCGGCTCGTCGGCGAGCGCGACCGCGAGATGGACCGCCTCGGTGTCGACGTGCTCGACCTCGACCACCGCGGCCGCCGCTACTTCCTCCACGCCTACGACACGTCCCCTGACGTCCGGCGCTTCCTGCTGTCGGACCTGATGGCCGACGTCGCCCGCACCGCGCTCGGCGACAGCGTCCACCTGTTCAACGAGCAGTACGTCGTCAAGGCAGCCGAGCACGGGATGCGGTTCAGCTGGCACCAGGACTCCGGCTTCATCCCGTACGCGCACACGCCGTACCTCACCTGCTGGATCCCGCTCGACGACGTCAGCGAGGCCAACGGCACCGTCCACCTGCTGCCCTACGCCCGGGCCGGCACGCGTGACGTCGTCCCGCACGTCCGCGACGAGCAGACCAACGACATGGTCGGCTACACGGGCGACGACCCCGGCGACCCGGTCATCGCGCGCGCAGGAAGCATCGTCTGCTTCTCGAGCACGCTCCTCCACCGCAGCGGCCCCAACACGACCGACACCATCCGCCGCGTCTACGTCGCCCAGTACACCGCCGAGCCTCTGCTCGACGAGGAAGGCACGCGACCGCGCCACCTCGCCGAGCCACTGCTCATCCACGGCGAGCGCCCGAGCTCAGGCGAGCCGCCACTCCGACCACACTGAGGCCGGCTCGCCGTCACGTCCTCCCGGAGCAGCGCGCGCAAGCTTGCGCTCGAGCGCTCCCGGGAGGACGTGCCGCGAGCCGCCATCGGACCCTCGGGCAGCCGCCCGGGGCGTACGCCACCCTCGTTGGTCTGCCTGGGTAGGGGCAGCTACCAGCAATCCCCTGGGCCATCTGCTCTGTGAAAGGTCGCGATCTTCGCCCTTCGGTCCCGAGGATCCGCGCCGCTCTGCCGTCGGCACGGTCGGCGGGCCCGGCTCAACGATCGCTGCTCCGCCGACGGTTCGCAAGACCGCGCAGGCGCTGTCGCTATCACGCGAAAGGAGCACTCAGCCGGCTCCGCGCGCGGCGGCCTACCCCATGCGAAAGTGCAAGCGGGGGCGACCGACTGATTGAGCCGCGGCTGGACATACACCTTGGTCAACGTCCAGCCTACGCCGGCGGAGTCCGAGCGCAATCGTCCTCGAGCTTCGAGTGCTGCTTCGCGCGAGATCCGATAGCCGGCGCGGGTGCTAGCCCCGCTATCGGATCTGCCTCAAAGCGAAAGTTCTAGATGACTCCTCGCCAGATCGACACGGCGGTTGCCGTGGATTCGTCGTCGAAGCTGATCAACAGGTTCGCTGCGACGCTCAGTACCGGTAGATGCGTGCCGGTGCGGAAGCCGCTCACGATGGGCTGGCCTACGTCGGCCACGTCCTCGCTTCCAACCGCCCATCTCAGCGACGGAAACTCTTCTATGAAGGCCGCGCCGAGGAAGAAAGCGGCTCCGAGAACACGAACGCGCGAGTCGTCGTCTGCGAAGTCCTGGAATCCGCCATGCTCGCGCTCCATTGCTTCAACGATGAACGCCGGTGTGTCAGGCGGCGCCGCCGTGCGGACGACGTGGACCGCCTCTGAGACCTCTTCAAAGTACGGACAGATCGACGCGGTTCCTTCCTTCAGCAATCGTGACCACCACGGGTCGCCGATGCGGGCACGGCCCGCGCGCTTGAACGCGTCCAGATACTCCGCGGCCTGCTGGCGCGATAGCGACTCGAAGAACGCGTAGTCCACGCCCTAAGTCTCCCAGTGACCGCTGCCGCTATCGCCTGGTTGCAGAAGTCGCTCACGACGATGTGCAACTGCCGCTGCGCGAGAGAGCAGCAGCCGACGCTCGTAGTCGCGGCAGTACCGAGGAGTCAGTTGTTCAGGCTCAGCCTGAACAAATGACCGCTCGCGGTCTCGCGTCCCTCGGGCGCGAAGCGCAGCGATCGTTGAGCCGGGCCCGCCGACCGGCGCCCCACGGCAGATCTGCGCGGGTCCTCGGGACCCGAAGGGCGAAGATCGCGACCTTTCAAAGAGCAGATGGCCCAGGGGCTTGTCGGTAGCTGCCCCGACCGACGACGACCCCAAGGAGAAGACGTCGCGCGTCGCGCGGGGCTGCCCGATGGCGGGGCGCGGCTCGTCCTCCCGGAGCACTCGAGCGCAAGCTTGCGCGCGCTGCTCCGGGAGGACGTGACGTCGCCTCGCCTCAGGCCGGGCTCGGTGCCTCGGCGAATGAGCGGGCCGGGGCGGTCCGGAGGCGCCAGGCGGCGACTCCGAGCAGGGCCAGGCCGGCGCAGGTCCAGGCGGCCAGGACCGCGATGTGGCCTCCGGCCGCGGCTCCGTCGAAGTAGCCCGTGGAGCGGAGGAGGTTCGATCCGGCTCCGGGCGGGAACAGCTGGCCGATGCCTCCGGCGGGGCGGGGCAGGAGCTCCGGGGCGGCGGCGACGGCCGAGAACGGGTTGCCGATGAGGACCATCGTCAGGGCGCCGAGCGCCGCTCCGGCCTCTCCGAAGAGGCTCTTGAGGCCCGCGACGATCGAGGCGATCGCGAGCACCGTGAGCGACAGGACGCCGGCGTTCGCGGCCCAGTCGCCGCCGACGACGTCGAGCCAGCTCTGGACGATCGCGGTCGCGACGAGCCCGGACAGGACCGAGCCCGTGACGACCAGCGCCGCGCGGGCGAGGACACCCGTGGCGAGCAGGGTGCTGAGGATGCCCGTGAGCGTGCCGGCGATGAGCAGCGGCAGGACCGCGGAGCCGAGGGCGGCGCCGCGCGGGGCGGGGGCGACATCCTCGACGAGGGGACCGGCGGCGGCCCCGCCGCCCATTTCGGTCGCGGCGCGGCTGAGGGCCTGGGCCACGCCCGGGCTCGCGCCGGAGGCGGTCAGGACCTTCGGCCCGGACGGGCCGGCGACGAATGCGCCGTAGACCTCGCGGTCCTCGATCGCCGCGCGGGCGGCGCCCTCGTCGGCGTAGGCGTTGACGTCGAACGCACCCGGGTCGGACTCGAGCTTCTGCGTGATCACGCGCGCGGCGTCCGGGAGGGCCGGCGACGCCGACGGCGGAGCTCGCGCGGCTCGAGCCGCGCGCTGGGCCAGGCGAACAGCGCCAAAACCAGCGCGACGACGACCGGCACGAGGAGGATGGCCGCCGGCGAAGGTCGCCGGCGGCTCGTCGTGTGATGGGACATGGAGGGCTCCTAGGCCGAGGGGGACGGGTGCAGGCGGGCGGCGAGCCGCTCGCCCTCGATGTCGACGTCGGGCACGAGCCGTTCGAGCCGCTTGGGCAGGCCCCAGGCGCGCTTGCCGAGCAGGGTCATGACGGCGGGCACGAGCGTGAGGCGGACGACGAACGCGTCGACCAGCACGCCGAACGCCAGCGACAACCCGATCGACTTCGTGATCGGGCTCGGGTCGAGGATGAACGCCGCGAAGACGGCGATCATGATCGTCGCCGCGGCGATCACCACCCGCCCGCTCTGGGCGTAGCCGGTGATGACGGCCTCGCGCGCCTTGCCCGTGTGCACGAAGTGCTCGCGCATGCGGGAGACGAGGAAGACCTCGTAGTCCATCGCCAGGCCGAACAGGATCCCGATCAGCAGGACCGGCAGGAACGACAGCACGGGCCCGGGCTGCGCCACGTTGAACAGATCCGCGAGGTTGCCGTCCTGGAAGATCCAGACGACGACACCCATCGACGCGGCGATGCTCAGCAGGAAGCCGAACGCGGCCTTGATCGGCACGTAGAGCGAGCGGAACACGACGGTCAGCAGCAGCAGCGCCAGGCCGACGACCACGATCACGTAGCGCGGCAGCGCGGCGGCGAGCTGGTCGGCGGTGTCGATGTTCAGCGCCGTGGTGCCAGTCACGAGGCCCTCGATGCCGAGGTCGTTCGGGATCTGGTCGGCGCGGTCGCGCAGGTCGGCCACGAGGTCGCGCGTCTCGTCGGAGGCGGGGCTGCCCTCCGGCGTGACCATCACGATCGTGAGGTCACGCTGCTTGTTCTGGATCGGCGGGGACACCGCCGCCACGCCCGGGACCTTCCCGACCTCCTCGGCCACCGTGCCGGCGAACTCCTGCTGGTCGGCGCGGTCGACGCCGGGCGCGTCCACCACCACGGTCAGCTGGCCGTTGAAGCCGGGGCCGAACGCGTCGGTGAGGATGTCGTAGGCGCGGCGCTCGGTCGTCGAGGTCGGGCTGGAGCCGCCGTCCGGGAGGCCGAGCTTCATGTGCAGCGCGGGCAGGGCGACGAACGAGAGCAGCCCGAGGCCGACGGCCAGCACCGCGATCGGGCGGCGCGCGACGAAGCGGACCCAGCGCAGGCTGACGGGATCGCGGCGGCGCTCGCGACGCGAGCCGTGGCCGAGCACGCGGTTGACGCGCGTGATCCGCTCGCCCATGAAGCCGAGCAGGGCCGGCAGCAGCGTGAGCGCGACCAGGACGGCGATCGTCACCGTGCCCGCGGCGGCCAGACCCATCACGGTCAGGAACGGGATGTTGACGACGGTCAGGCCGACGAGCGCGATCACGACGGTCGCGCCGGCGAAGACGACCGCGCCGCCGGCCGTCGCGGTGGCCTGCGCCGCCGACTCGGCGACCCCCATCCCGGCCCCGATGTTCTGCCGGTGGCGGGCGAGTATGAACAGCGCGTAGTCGATGCCGACCGCGAGGCCGAGCATCGTGGCGAGGATCGGCGCGGTCTCGGAGATCTCCATCGCGCCCGAGAGCGCGGTGAGACCGGTGACGCCGATCGCGACGCCGATGATCGCGGTGATCAGCGGAAGCCCGGCGGCGAGCAGCGAGCCGAGCGTGATGGCGAGGACGACGTAGGCGACCATCATGCCCGCGCTCTCGGAGCCGGCCTCCTCCTGGTCGTTGACGAGGCCGCCGCCGAACTCCACCTGCAGGCCGGCGTCGCGCGCGGGCTCGGCGACCTCGGCCAGCTCCTCGCGGGTGGCCTCGGAGATCTCGCCCGCGGGCATCGGGTAGATCACGTCGGCGAAGCCGATCTGCCCGTCCTCGGTCATGGTCTTCGCCTCGTAGGGGTCGACGACCGCGGTCACCTCGTCGGCGTGGCGGGCGCGCTCGACGCTCTCCATCACGGCGGCCTTGTGGCGCGGGTCGGTGAGCGACTCGCCCTCCGGGGCCTTGTAGACCACGCGGGCGGAGGCGCCGCCGGCGCCCGGGAACTTCTCCTCGAGCAGATCCTGCGCGCGCTGGGACTCGGTGCCGGGCACCGTGAAGGAGTTGTCGGTCTGGCCGCTGAAGGCCGCGGCCGCGGCGCCGACGAGCGCGACGATCACGATCCATGCCGCGAGGACCCGTCGCCGGCGCCTGAACGCCCAGCCGCCGAGTCTGTAGAGGTACGTTGCCATCTCGCGTCGTCTCCTGTTGGTGGTGGCGAGGAGACGCGAGCGTCCTACGATGCGGCGCCGCCGACATCGGGCGGCGATCCGGATTCGCGCACCCTGAGCCGGACTCAGGGTGCGGCCAGCACTACAGGGTGTCCCCGCCCGCCCGCCCCCGCCTCCTAACCGGCGCGCTCGATCACCCGCGCCACCTCCACGCGCGAGGAGACGCCGAGCTTGTGGAAGAGGTTGCGGACGTGGCTCTCCACCGTCTTCGGGGAGAGGAAGAGCTCCGCGGCGATCTGGGGGTTCGTCCGGCGGTCGACGATCAGCCGCGCCACCTGCAGCTCGCGCTCCGTGAGCGACTCGATGCCGGTGGAATCGCGCTGCCCGGCGCGCGTGCGCCGGTGCGGGCCGCGGCTGCCGAGCCGCCGTAGCTCGCGCTCGGCGTCGTCGCGGTAGCGCCGCGCGCCGCAGGCGTCGAGGGCGGTCGCCGCGTCCTGCAGGAGCGCCACCGCATCGTCGGTCCGGCCGGCGGCGGCGAGCGCCCGTCCGGCCAGCGTGCGCGTCCGCGCGGCCTCGACGCGCGCGCCGAGACCGTCGGCGATCTCAGCGGAGGCCAGCGCGAGACGCGCGGCCTCGCCCGGATCCCCGCCGTCGAACGCGACCCGCGCCGCGGCGCGCTGCGCGGCCATCGCGGGCAGGGCGGCCCCGGTCGTCTCGGCGACCGCGGACGCCTCGGCCGCCGCTGCCGCCGCCTCCTCCGTGCGCCCGCTCGCCAGCGAGGCGTCGACCAGGCCGTCGAGGAAGTAGGCGCGCCAGGTGCCGGGAACGAGCGGCAGCCGGGCCCCGCCGGCGTTCGCCAGCATCGCCTCGGCCGCCTCGCGCGCCCCTCCGCGCTCCAGCAGTGCGAGTCCGAGCGCGAGCCCGGCGAACATGGCGACGACGTTGTGCACGTCGCAGTGTCGCGCGAGCTCGAGGCTCTCCGTAGCGTCGGCGATCGCCGCGTCGAGGTCCCCGAGCTGCCGGGTGGTCATGCCGCGCGCCATCAGCCCCCACGCCGTCGCGTGCGAGTCGCCGCCGAGGCGCCCCGCCTCGGAAGCGGCGTCGAGGAGGGCGTGGGACTCGTCGAGCCGGCCGAGGAAGGCGAGGAAGATGCCGCGCACAGGGGCCAGCATCGGGAACAGCTGTCCCTGGTTGGTGCCGCGCGCGACCTCCAGCGTGCGCGCGGAGTGCGCCTCCCCCTCGGCGAAGCGGTCGAGGTAGTACTCCGCGCTCCCGATCTGGCCGAGCGTGAGGATCGCGGGCGCGAGCTCCGCATCGGTCATGGCGTCCAGCGTTGCGGCCGCGACGTCGTCCCACTCGCGCCCCTGCGCGACGTCTCCGCACACCGCGTGCCCGATCGCGAGCGCGGCAGCCGACGCCACGACGAGCGCGGAGTCGCCCTCCTGCTCGGCGCGGGCGTGCGCGCGACGAGCCCAGGTCAGGGTCCGCTCGAAGTCGAGGCGCCAGATGCCGTTGTCGGACAGGAGCAGCATCACCTGCACCGCCTGGGCGGCGGGCGCGTCCTCGTGCTCCCGGATCGCGGCCTCGAGCCGCGCCTGCGCGCGGGCGAGCTCGCCCTTGAGCGTGTCGTACCACGCGCACGCGGCGATCAGCTCCAAGCGCTGTCCGGCGGCATCGCGCGGCGAGAGCGCCAGGCCTTCGAGGACGGCGTCGCGCGCCTCGTCGAAGCGGCCGGTCGCCCCCAACGCCCCGGCGAGCGCCAGCAGCAGCCCGACCCGCTCCTCGGTGGGGGCGCCGGTGGGCAGCAGCCGCAGCGCGGCGGCGAACCAGCGTGCCGCCCCGGCCGGAGTGCGATATAGGATCTCCCGGCCCGCTTCCGCCAGGAGGGCGATCGCCTCCGCGTCGCCGTGGCGGGCCGCGTACTCGACGTGGTGCGCCCGCGAGGCCGCCGGCGCGCCGCGCGCGGCCAGCGCGTCGGCGCTGCGCTCGTGGGCGCCGAGCCGCCAGCCGGCCGGCGCCGCGGCGTAGACGGCGCCGCGCACGAGCGGGTGGCGGAAGCGGAAGCGGCGCGGGACGTCCGTCTGGCGGATCAGGTCGCGCTCGAACAGCTCGTCGAGCGCCCCGATCGCCTCCGCGTCGGACACGCCCGCCGCCGCGGCGGCGAGCTCGGGCTCGAACGGGTCGCCGGCCACCGCCGCACCCTCCAGCACCCGGCGCGCCACGGGGTCCAGCAGCGCGAGCTCCTCGGCCAGCGACGCGGCGACCGCCGGCGGGACGTCGAGCGCGCCGAGCGTGCCCGCGGCGCCGTCCGCACCCGTCGAGCCGCCGTGGCGCGCGAGCTGCTCGAGGTAGAACGGGTTGCCGCCGCAGTCGGCGTAGAGCCGGCGGGCGGTCGCCTCGTCAACCTCCTTGCCGAGCAGGTCGCGGGCCTCCGGCTCGCTGAGCGCGTGCAGCTCGACCCGCGCCAGCGTCCCGCCGGGGCGGGCGCGCTCCAGCGCCGCCGCGAGCAGCGGCGGCACCTGCCGCGGACGCATCGCCATGGCCATGAGCACCTCGCCGGACGGCGGCCGCCGCAGCAGCGCGCCGAGCAGCTCGAGCGAGCCGGAGTCGGCCCAGTGGAGGTCGTCGAGCACGAGCACGAGCGGCGTCCGGTCGGCGAGCTGCTCCAGCAGGGCTCTGACGGCGCCGTGCACGCGATGGCGCTCGGCCTGCGGCGCCTCGGGGGAGAGCGGCGCGAGCGAGGGGAGAACGTGCGCGAGGCCGGCCCGCGCCTCGGATCCGAGCTCCTCGAGGCGGTGCGGCGGCAGCCCGTGCACGTACTCGTCGAGCGCGTCGACGAACACGCAGAAGGGCAGGTCGGCCTCGAGCTCGGACGCCGCGCCCGAGAGCACCAGGTGCCCGCGCTGGTCGGCGGCGCGCGCGAGCTCGGCCAGCAGCCGGGTCTTGCCGATCCCGGGCTCGCCCGAGATCTCGAGCGCGGTGAAGCCCTGCCGCTGGAACCGGGTCAGCGCCTGCTCGAGCGACCCGATCTCGGCGGCGCGCCCGACGAGAGGCTCCGCGGAGAGCGCCACGCTGGCGCGAGCATAAACGAGCGCGCCGGAGAAATCAGGGGGCGGATCAGGGCGCTCCCCCGATGACCGCTCGGGGCCCGGCAGGGAAGCTCGCCGCATGCCTCGCACCTCGCTCACGAACCACACTCACCGCGTCGCCCGTGGTGGCACGCTGATCCTCGGCGGCGGCTACGCCGGGGCATACGTCGCGCGCCGGCTCGGCCGGCGCGGGGCCACGATCGTCAACCCGACGAACTTCATGCTCTACACGCCGCTGCTGCCCGAGGCGGCCGGCGGCAGCATCGAGCCGCGCCACGTCGCCGTCCCGCTGCGCACGATGTGCCCGCATGCCGACCTGCTGCTCGGGAGCGCGGTCGCCCTCGACCCCGAGCGCCGCGTGGTGACCGTCGAGTCCGACGCCGGGCGCTTCACCGTCGCCTACCGCGACCTGATCGTCGCGCTCGGCGCCGTCACCCGGATGCCCGCCGTCGAGGGGCTGGCGGAGCACGCCTTCGCGCTGAAGGACCTGCCCGACGCGATCCGGCTGCGCAACCACGTCCTGCGCCAGATCGAGCTCGCCGACGCCGCGCCCGAGCAGGCCGAGAGCCGGCTGACGTTCGTCTTCGCCGGCGCGGGCTTCTCCGGCGTGGAGGCGCTCGCGGAGGTCCAGCAGCTCGTGTCCGGCGCGCTGCGCCGGCACCGCCGCCTGCGCGACACCGAGGCCCGCTTCGTGCTCGTCGACCCGGCGCCGCGGATCCTGTCGCAGACGCCCGAGACGCTCGCCCGCTCGGCGGCGCGGACGCTCGACCGCCGCGGCATCGAGATCCTCACCGGCGCCGCGCTGGCGGCCGCCGACGCGGAAGGGGCGACGCTGGCCGACGGGCGCCGCATCGACGCCCGGACGCTCGTCTGGACCGCCGGCGTCGCCGCCAACCCCGTCGCCGCCGCGCTCGGGCTGCCGCTCGACGAGCGCGGGCGCGTGCGGGTCGACGAGACCTTCGCGGTCGCCGGGATGCCGCGCGTGCTCTCGCTCGGGGACTGCGCCGCCGTGCCCAACGCGGCCACCGGCGAGCTGGACCCGCCGACGTGCCAGCACGCGCTGCGCCAGGCCCGGCGGCTCGTGAAGAACGTCGCCGGCGCGCCGCGGCCGTACGGCTACCGCACCCGCGGGCACATGGCGGGGCTCGGCCGCGGGCGCGGCATCGCGGTGCTGGGCCCGCTGCGGCTGCGGGGCCTGGCCGGCTGGCTCGTCGCGCGCGGCTACCACCTGATGGCGCTGCCGTTCGCCGCGCGCCGGCTGCGCGTGCTCGCCGACTGGTCGGTCGCCGCCGTCTTCCGCCGTGACGTCGCCGAGCTGACGGCCGTGGGGAGTGGGCGCTGATGCGGCACCCCGAGCTGAACTGTTTACGCTTTTTCTAGCGCCCGGCCGCGGTGTGCTGCATGCTTGGGCCATGCCCACCCGGATCGCGCGCCCGCTGCTGTGTGCCCTGCTCGCCTCGCTCGCGGCGGCCGCGCCCGCCGCGGCCGCCGAGCCGAAGCTGACCGTCTCGAAGGCGAAGCTCGCCGCGGCGCTGAAGTGCACCGAGGGCATCGATGGCGCCGCGCGCACGCCGGTGATGCTGGTGACGGGGACCGGGGTCAGCGGCGACGAGGCGTACGGGATCGCCAAGCCCGCCTTCGATCTCTACGGCGCGCCGGCGTGCTGGGTCAACTTCCCGAACTTCACGACCACCGACATCCAGGTCTCCGTGCAGTACCTCGTGTACGGGCTGCGGGAGATGCACCGGCGGGCGGGCCGCAAGCTCGCCGTGTTCGGGATCAGCCAGGGCGGGCTGCTGCCGCGCGTCGCCCTGACGTACTGGCCGAGCCTGCGCACGAAGGTCGGCGACGTGGTCGCGATCGCGGGCACGCAGCACGGGACGACGGTCGGCGCCACCGAGTGCCGGCTGTGCGTTCCCGCCTACTGGCAGCAGGCGGCCGGGTCCCGCTTCCTGCGCGCGCTCAATGCCCATCGCGACGAGACGCCGGGGCCGGCCTCGTGGACCACGCTGCGCTCGGCGACCGACGAGGTGGTGCGGCCGACGACCGGACGCCATCCGACCTCGGCGCTGAAGGGGGCGACGAACATCCTGATCCAGGACGTCTGCCCGGGACGCGAGGTGACCCATCTCGGCACCGCGCTGGACTCGGTCAGCTTCGCGGCCGCGGACGACGCCGTGCGCCACGCCGGCCCGGCGAAGGTCTCGCGACTGCCCGCCGACGTCTGCTCGCACCGCTACGCGCCGGGGCTCGACGAGCAGTCCACGACCAACCTCCTCGCGGCCGGCGGCACGCTGGCGGCCGACCGCGGCGCCAACCAGCCGCGCGTGCGGCGCGAGCCCAGGCTGGCGCCCTGGGCCCGCCGCCGCTGACGCTCAGGAGGGCTGCAGCAGGATCTTGATCGCGCCGTCCTGCTTCTTCTGGAAGATCTCGTAGGCGTGCGGGCGCCTCGTCGAGCGGCAGCTGGTGGGTGGCGAGGTCCTCGACGCCGAGCGGGTCGTCGTCGTCGGTCAGACGAGCGGCAGGAGGTCGTCGATCCAGCGCTTGACGTTGGCCTGGCCCATGCGCAGCTGGATCTGCTTGTCGAACAGGTCCATCATCGGCATCGGGTCGAGCTGTGCCGCCGTAGACGCCGCTGAGCGAGATCGTGCCGCCGCGGCGCACGGAGTCGATCGCGGCGTGCAGCGCGGCCAGGCGGTCGACGCCGGCCTTCTCGATCACCTGGCGGGCGACGGCGTCGGGCAGCAGGCCGGCGATCTTCTGGGCGAGCTTGCCGAGCGGCGCGCCGTGCGCCTCCATGCCGACCGCGTCGATCACCGAGTCCGGCCCGCGGCCGTCGGTCAGCTCGCGCAGCGCCTCGCGCGACGTCGTCGACTGCGCTCGAGGTCGATCGTCTCGATGCCGTGGCGCGCGCGCCAGCGCGAGCCGCTCGGGCACGAGGTCGACGCCGATGACGCGGCCGGCGCCGCGGTGCTGGGCGATCCGCGGCGGCACATCTGGCCGATCGGGCCGAGGCCGAAGACGGCGACGCTGCCGCCCTCGGGGATCGCGGCGTACTCGACCGCCTGCCAGGAGGTGGGCAGCACGTCGGAGAGGTAGACGAAGCGCTCGTCGGGCGGGCCCTCGGGCACCTTGATCGGGCCGTAGTGGGCCTGCGGGACGCGCAGGAGCTCGGCCTGGCCGCCGGGCACCTGGCCGTAGAGCTTGGTGTAGCCGAACAGCGCGGCGCCCTTGCCCTGCTCGCGGACCTGGGTCGTCTCGCACTGCGACTGCAGGCCCTGGTCGCACATCCAGCAGTGCCCGCAGGAGATGTTGAACGGGATCGACGACGCGGTCGCCCGGCGGCGATGTGCGTGACCTCGGCGCCGACCTCCTCGACGATGCCCATCGGCTCGTGGCCGAGGATGTCGCCCTCGTCGATGAACGGCGCCGAGCACCTCGTAGAGATGCAGGTCGGAGCCGCAGATGCCGGTCGAGGTGATGCGGACGATCGCGTCGGTCGGCTCCTGGATGGTCGGGTCGGGCACGTTGTCGACCCGGACGTCGCGCTTGCCGTGCCAAGTGACTGCCTTCATCGCATCGGGGCTGCCCGCATCACGGCAAGCGGTATCACTCTTCGCGTGCCAGCTCGGCTAGCCGATCGACCAGTAGGACGCCTCCCCCGAGTCGGAGGAGTACGCGAGCGCGCGCACGCCGGCCGCGGTTCCGAACGCGGTCAGCGCCGTGTGGCCGATGCCGAGGTCGTGCCAGCTGATCGTCTCGAACCCGTCGCCGTCGGGGAGCACCCGGTCGATCGCCGCCCAGCCCGTCGAGGGCTGGTAGGAGATCTGGTAGCGCTCGCCCGCGAGGTCGAAGCCCGCGAACAGCGCCCAGGCCGGCTGCCAGCGCTCGGCGAAGCGGCGGCTCAGGCTGCCGTCGCGGTTGATCTGGCTCACCGACACCGCCCCGCCGCCGGCCTGGCCCGTGAACAGGTGCGGGCCGTCGGGCAGCTCGTGCACCAGCAGGTGGGTCCAGCCCGCCTCCCAGGCGCCGCTGACGAGCGTGTGGCTGAAGCCGGAGGCGTCGGCCGCGACCACGTCGAGCGAGACCTGGTCGCCGCCCGAGCCGTAGCAGAGCAGGTCGCCGCCGTCCATCGACCAGCCCGCGAGCGCGGTCCAGTCGGGCTGCCATTCGCCCGTGTAGTGCTCGACGGTGCCGGTGCCGCCCGGCGCGATGCGGTCGATCGCGGCGTTGGCCTGGCCCGCCACGCCGGCCTTGTAGGAGACCAGGTGCGGCGACGCCGCCGAGCTCGGCATCCAGCATCGTGGTCCAGCCGGGGCGTCCCGTGCCCCGATGGGTGGAGGAGCTCTGCTGGCCGGTGGGGTCGAACTTGGCGATGAACATCGGGCCGCCGCCCTGCGTGGCGCCTGGTCGTCGGCCCAGTCGGCCGCCTTGTAGGCCGAGCAGGTAGCTGTCGAGGCCGAGCACGAAGCTGAGCGAGGTTGCTGTAGCCGAGACCCCAGTGCCTCGGCGTGAGGCCGCGTCATCGGGATCGACCGGCGGGGTTCGGCGCGCGCGGCATCAGCGTCGGCGAGGTCCGGGTCGGTGGCCGATCCGCTGCGTAGCGCGGGCGGCCCGGGTGCGTCCTGCTGCGGGCGAGCCCGTGGCCCGCAGCACTGCCGGCGCCTTCCGGGCGCCATCGGCGGCTGGCCCGCCGCCGCGCAGCACGCCCTGCAGCGCAGGCCAGCGCGCCGGCCACGATCGGCGAGGCGCTCGACGTCCCGAGAACGTGTCCGTGTACCAGCCGGTCCTCCTCGGCGCCGCCCTGGAGGTCGCCGTAGCCGGTGCGTGGTCACCTCGCGCCCCCAGCCCTGGGCGTCGACGCGCGCGCCGTAGTTGGAGAACGCGAGGCGCGAGCGGTCCGGGCCGTGGTCGCGGCCGTGCGTGCCCGGGCGGCGGGGCGCCCGCGCCGACGATGATCGCGCCGGAGTCCGCGGTTGGCGCGGCGGAACGGGTTGCGCCACGTCGCCGGGAAGCCGGCGGGCCGGCGTGTCGTAGATCGCGTCGTCGAGGTTCTCGGCGCCGTTGCCGGCGGCCTCCACGACGATGACGCCGCGCGCCGGTCGCGTACCGGATGGCCGCGAAGTCGTCCGGCCACCACTCGATGGCGATGTAGCCCGGCTGGTCGTCGCGGTCTCGTGGTCGTCCGGGGCCCGGGCCGGTGCATTTCGAGCAGCATGACGTCGCCGGGCCCGAGCGCGGTCGGCCGCCGCGCGGATCGCCGCGGCGGTTCCGATGCCCCCGAAGGCGACGATCGCGCGGACGTCCGCCTCCGGAGCGATGCCCGGTGACTCCGAAGCCGTTGACGTCGCCGCCGATGACGCCGATCACGGCGGTGCCGTGGTTGCGCCAGGCGACCGGTCGGTCGGGGTGCCGCCGACCAGGCCGGCGAGCTTGGCTGCCGAGATCCTCGGGGCGGCGAGCTGCCAGGCGCCCTCGATGTCGATGATCGGTGACCCCGGCGCCGTCGCCGCCGGGGTCGTGCCAGGCCCAGCGGGCGTCGAGCCCGTCGGGCGCCGGGGCGCAGATAGCCCTGCCGGCTGGAGCTGAAGTCGGGCGTGACGGCGGCCGGCGGCGAGGTCACCGTGCCCTCGGGCATCCTGCGTCGGGGGCGTGACGTAGGCGCCCGACGATCGCCTCGTGGGCGCGCAGCTGCTCGGCCAGCGTCGTCGAGCTCGACGTCGGCGGGCGGCGCGCTGTCCGTCGCGGCGACGACGTTGAAGAAGATCGTCAGGTCGGGCATCCACGTGTCGGGGCCTGACTGGGCCTGGTGCGACGACCTGCGTCGACACGTCGCTCCGCTAGCCCCACAGCGGTCTGGAGCTGCGCGTCGCCTGCGGAGGAAGGATGCTGGTCGAGGGCCGCAGGTGTCGACATCGCCGGCTCGCGGTCGGGTCGGCCGGAGCCCCGGCTCCCGAGGGTCGGCGCTCTGGCGCGCCGGCCTGCGCCGGGCTCGGTGATGACGACGAGCTCTGGGGAGTGGTGTCTTCGAGTCTCGTCAGTCATGTGCTGTGGTCCTCCTCAGGGGAGGAATCGTGTGGGGCTTGGACATAGGTGCCCTCGACGCCGGGCGATGCGAGAGCAGCTAGCGACTGCAGGCGCTCGGCGTCCGGCCTCGTCGCGGACCTCGACGACGTTGGTAACGGGCGAGCGAGCGCGTCGTCTGCACTCGGGGATGATCGGGGTCGAGCGTCTGGCCCGGCCTGGTTCGAGTCGCGGCGAGGTCGGGCGTCGAGTGCTCGGCATCGATCGTGCGCGCTGGACGGCTTCAGCTGAGCATGACGTTGAGCACAGATTGATGACGTCGGCGGTCTCGGTGACGGCCGACGAGCTGCTCGCTGGTGAGTCGACGAGCGCGCCCTGCGATGATCTGGCCGTCTGGTCTCGACGAGCGTCGTGCGGCTGCCGTGTAGGTGCGCTTGACTTCGGGGTCCAGCGATGTGCGATCCGCAGTCGCTGGTCTGGGCGGGCGCGGCGCCCGGCGATCTCGACGTGCTCGCTCGCGCTCGTAGGCGTGAGTGGGGTCGTCGTAGCTCGACGTCGACGATGATCGAGCGGAAGCGGCCGGCGTCGCCTGCGGACACTGGAAGACTCAGGTGCGGCTCGACGGCTGGCGAACGGATCGTCGATCGCGAGCGACGTGGCCTCGTGCTCGTGACGGTCGGCATCACGCGGGTGGATCCGTCCGTCGAGGCGGTGCGTGAGCGTGTGCGTGTAGCGCGCGGTGCTCGGCGGGCGCTCGGTGCGCAGCTTCCACTGCTTGGCGCGGCGTGTCCTGGGTGAGCGTGAGCACGCTTGTCGACCTTCCAGCCGCTCGGCGCGGTCGTGGGCGAGCTGGACGTCGATCGACGCGATGGAGCCTCCTAGTCGATGCGGTTGGCGAACACGTCGACCGTCGACGAACGCGAGGTGCTTCGTACGGGTTCGAGCGAGAAGCGTGCGGATCGGCTCGTGCTGGGTCGTCGGGATCTCAGTAGCTGGACTGCTCGCCCTGCCAGTCGGACGTCAGGGTCGAAGTGGAACTCGATCCGGTGCTCGTAGTCGAGGTCGTGGGCGTGCGGTTGACGCGAGCACCTCCCACGCTGCGCGGCGGCCGTGGTCCGCGGGCGTGAACACGAGGTCGGTGTGGCGATGGAGTTGGGCGTCGGTCGGCTGGGTCGCCGTAGCGCAGCGCGACCGTCGCCTGAGCGCAGGCCGAGCTGCTGGGCATGCTCGACCGGGACGTCCGACGTGCGACCGTGAAGGTCTCGGAAGAACGGGTCGTTGAGCTTGACGTCGAGGAAGTAGTCGGCGCGGGTGAGGTCGGTGACCAGCAGCCCGAACAGCTGACTGCGGCGCGTAGGTGCGCTTGGTGGCCTCGGAGCGGTGGTACTCGAACGTGAGCGTCTTGCGCTCCTCCTGGTCGGATGAAGCGCTTCAGGTGGAAGGTGACCATCGGGTTCGCGCCCGCCTGGCCGCGGCCGGGGCTTGGCTGGTCGGCGTCGCCGGCCGGCTTGGCGCTGCGTGGCGAGGTGTGCTGGCGGCCGCGGCGTGAGCGCCCGGCCCGCGGCGGCGCGCGGTCCGGCGGGCTGCGGCTGCGGTGGCGGCGCCGGGTCCCGCCGCCGCGGGCCGGCCGGAGCGCCGGCGGTGACCGTCGGCGGGCGTGCCGTGGAGGTCGCGGCGGGCCCGGCGGGCGCGGCGGGCGCGGCGTTCCGCCGCGGGTCTGCCGGCGGGCTCGCGTCGGGCGTCGTCGCGAGGCCCGCGAGGGGGCCCGCCGCGCCCGGGCCGGCCCCGGCGCGGCGCCGGGTCCGGCGCCGGGCCCGCGGCGGGCGCCGCCCCCGGTCCTGCGCCTGGCCCGTGGGTCCTGCGGCTGGCCCTGCGGCTGGGCGCGCTCCCCGGGCCTGCCGGCCGGTCTTCGCGGTCGCCCGGCAGCGGTGGCGACGGGGCGTGGTGCGGCGGCCGGGCCGCCGGCCCGGGCTGGCCCGCAGTGGGCGGGGGCGCGGCCAGGGCCGGGTGCGGTGCCGGGGCCTGATGGGGCGGAGGGTGCCGGGGGTCCCGGGGCTGGCGGTGCCTAGGGCGTCCCCGGCGTCGTCCCGACCGGTCGTGGCGCGGTGGCCGTGCCTGCGGTGCCCGCCTTGCCGGTCGGCGTGGCCGGCCGCCGGGTCGCGCCGGCGAGCTGGCCGGGCTGCAGGCTCGGCTGGAACCAGTCGCGTCAGGAGGTTCTCCTTGAAGAACTCGAGCGCCCACTTCTCCTGCTCGGCCTTGTCGTCGGCGTCGCCCGAGAAGTCGATGACCTCGATCTTGATCGCCCCGTCCTGGACGAGCTTCTCGAAGCCCGCGTCGATGCTCGCCCTGCGACGGAAGTAGACCTGGGCGTCGAGCGCCGGCGCCGAACTGGCTTGTAGATGCGCTCGAAGTCGGCCGTGATCTCGACGTCCAGCGCCGGCCGCAGCGCGGTGAACTTGAGGTCGTAGATCACGCCGACCGGCGCGTGCCCTGCGCGAACGCCTGCTCGAGGATCGTCGCGCCCTCCTGGCTCGAGCGCGAGGCTGAAGACGGCGTTGTTGTCGCCGTGCAGCGACGGCACCGACGCGCCGAGGATCTGCTCGACAGCGTGAAGCCGGTGCCGTCGCTCGCCGGCCGGCGCGACGGTGCCGCCCGGCGCCCTGGAGGTTGAGCGCGACGCACTCGACGGTGCCCGCGTCGAACGGCACCGCGGTGAGCCGAGGGCCGCCCGGGTCAGCTTGCGACCGTGATCTCGCGCTCGTCGTCCTCGGTCAGCTCGAGCTCGACGCTCGAACATCGAGGAAGCCGCCGCCCTCGACGCCGCCGCGGCGGCGGCGGGCTTGTACTTGATGAACGTGAAGCTGCGCCGTCGTTCTCGGGCGCCGCGGCGCGCGAGCGACGGGCGCCGGCAGGTACCAGAACTGCTCGGGTCGGCGTGGTCCGGGAAGACGGTGACCCCGTCGATCGTCTGCATGCCCGGCTGCCGAGCTGCAGCATCACGTCCTCCTGGGACGACGAGCTCGGGCGACGTCGCGACGTCGGCTGCCGACTCGGCGACGTCGCGCGTCGAGCCCGTTCGCGTAGCGGTCGTGGTGATCGTGGTAGCGGTAGCTGGTCCTGGGCGCGTGTCGACGAAGTCGAACTCGAACGAGCGCCCGTCGTCGGACGGCGTGCGTGAAGCGTGACGTCGTCGGCGAAGCGCAGCTTCGCGAGCGTCGTCGTCGTAGAGCGCCTCGACGACGATCTCGCGCAGGCCGTTGGCGGCGAAGTCGCCCACCGTCGCTACGCGCATCGCGACGGCGCGGTGGCCCGCATCATGTCGCGGTCGCACGACGATCCGGCTCCTGGGCGGTCGTGGACTCGGGCACGTCGACGGTGGTGCCGTCGGCCATCACGAAGCGTCGACCTGGAACGTGCACCTGGCCGCTGCTCGGGATCGACGAGCTCGACCGAGAAGCGTCTTCGTCGCGGCGTCCTGGGCGGACAGCTCGAACGACTCGCGCTTGTCGACGCCGTTCGTCGGCGTCGGCGTAGTGGACGTCGACGAAGACGCGGTCGACGCGTCGCGAACAGCGCCGGCGGCGCGATGACCTCGACCGTGCGCGGCGCGGGAACGGGTCGACGATGCGGATCTGTCCTCGGCCGTCTCGACCCAGCCGCGGTCGAAGTCGCGGCCGTCGGCGCCGTGCATCACGAGCCGGTAGCGGACCGTGCGCGCGGTCGGGTCGAGCATGAACACCGGCCAGGTGAACTGGTCGACGGTCTCGCGCGTGAGCGTGAACTGCGCGTCTGCTCGATGCCGTTCGGCGTCGTCGGTGTAGCGCGCAGCTCGACCTCGACCGTGTGGTAGCGGTCCCACGGGAAGTCGACGCGTCGAGATCGCGATCGCACGGACCTCGTAGAGCTCGCCGCGCGGGGAGAGCGTCAGCGCGTCGCCGGTCGAGCGCCTGCGCTGCCGGTCAGCGACGGACGGCCGGCCGGCCCGACGCGGGCGGCGCGAAGTTGACCGTCGTACGTCACCTGCACGTCGGCGCCGCATCGCGTTGCCGTCGAGCACGCTCGCCCAGTCGAGGCTCTGCTCCGTCGGCGTGGGCGGCGTCGAACACGAGCGACTGCGGGTCGCCCTCGTAGGTCGCGGTGACGGTGACCGACTGCACGCGGTCGGGCGCGTCGGCCGGCGCCTCGAAGTCCACGAACGGGAGCACCCGCAGCTTGCGGCGCTGGAAGAACGGGTGATCGAGGCCGACCCGCAGGATGAACTTCTCCTTGTCGAGGCCCTCCTGCTCGAGCACGCGAAAGAGCCCGGCGAGGTGCCCCTGCGGGTGCATGTTGCGCATCACCGCGGTGCGCTCGCTGAAGTTGACGTCAGCGTCTTCTGGTCGATCCGGGTGAGGTCGACCTCCTTGCGGCTGAACATCGACGACTGGCCGCCGCGCGCGAGCAGCTGCGTCACGCGCGCGAACGTGTCGAGCGTCCCGCCGGTCGGGTTCGGCCCCTCCATCGGCTCCAGGCTGGGCTCGAAGAAGGTGTCGTTGACCATCTCGCGCACGTCGGTCGAGCGCCTGGTCGCGGCGCGCGAGCACGTCGTCGGAGCCGTCGCCGGCGGCGACGAACGTGTCGGCCTCGATCACGATCGCGCGGTCCTCGACGAGCTTGTCGACGACCTTGTCGATGTCCTGCGAGTAGAAGAGCGTGTTGACCGAGAAGCTCTCGCTCGACGTGCGTCTGGACGCGGTCCCAGTCGGCGTCGACGCTGACGTTGTAGGCCGGCCGCAGTCCGACGTAGGAGAGCGAGTAGACGACGCCGATCGGCGACATCTCGCCCATCAGCGCCTGCTCGAGGATCGTCACGCCCTCGGGGTCGAGCTGCACCGAGAAGGCGGCCGGTTGTCGCCGTAGAGCGACGGCTTGCCGAAGCTCTGATCTTCAGGACGAACTGCGGGCCCGTCGGCGCCGGGGCGGCGGGCGCGGGCTGGCCGGGGCGCGGCGGCTCCAGCGGCGGGCTCTCCTTGCCGAGCAGCATCATCCGCACCGTGCCGTCGACGAGCGGCACGGGCGCGAGCTTGATCTCGTCCGCCGAGGCGCCCGCGGCCGCGGCCACGCTCGGTGCGACCGCGTCGAACTGCTTCTCGTCGAGCCCGAGGTCGCAGTCGAAGTTCAGGAAGCCGCCGCTCGCAGTCGCGCCGCGTGTAGAGGATCACCTGCAGCTGCGGGATCTTCTGGCCGGTCGCCTCGTCCTTCAGGAGCGTCAGGTGGGGGGAGAGCGGCTGGTAGTAGAACTGCAGCGGGTCAGCGTGATCGGGGAGCAGCGAGACCCCCTCGATCACGTGGTAGGGCGGGTTGAGGTAGAGCATCGGCTCAGCCCTGCGGCCCGGTCGGCGGGGGCGGCCCCGCTGGTGTGAACGGGTCCGGCGTGGGGGCCGGGGCCGGCGCGACGGGCGTGGGCGCCGGCGCGACGGGCGTGGGCGCCGGGGCGACGGGCGTGGGCGCCGGCGGCGTCGGCTGCCCGATCGGCACCGGCGCCGGGTTCGCGGGCGTGAGCGCCGGCGGCTGCAGGATCACCGTCGGCTCGGTCGAGCCGACCGGGTCCATCGTGACCTGGTCGCCGCTGTGCCCGAAGTACGTCGCCTGCCACGTGTAGTCGCGCTTGGCGCCGTCGGTGAGCTCGACGTCCCAGTCCTTCGGGGCGGAGTCGGCGGCCGAGAACAGGAAGTCCTTCGCCTGCGGGCTCGCCGGGTCGGAGTAGCGCAGGGCGACCCGGGCGAGCTTGACCGTGGCGAAGTCGAGCAGCGACGGCACGACCGTCACCTTCATCCGGTCGGCCAGCACCTCGCCGACGAGGATCGTGGTCGACTCCGCGGTGGTCGGCTCGATCGCCTCGATCGTCCCGTTCTTGCGGCGGATCTGGCCGGAGTAGGTGACCGTCCCCTTGCCCTCGCCCGGCACGCTGAAGCGCCAGTCGAAGAACGGCGTGGTGGCGCTCAGGGCGACGCTGGTCGTGCGCTCGAACGCGCCGTCGGCGTACTTGACGTCGAGGAAGATCTGGTCGATCTCACCGACGAGGTCGCCCGCCGCGCGCAGGGCGACGATCTTCGTGACGCCGAACGGGTCGTTGACGAAGACCTTGTCGGAGAAGCCGTCGCTCCACTCGCCCTCCTGCTCGGAGCCGTCGACCATGAAGAACTTCGGCTTCCAGCGATAGGGGCGCAGCCGCGGCTCGAAGATGACCTCCTTGACCGCGGCGGCGCGCGCGTCCTTGGTCAGCGTGAACTGGCGCTCGACCTTGCCGGAGGCGGCCTCGTACTCGAACGCGATCTGCACGGAGCCGACCTGCGCGAAGTCGATGTCGCCCGCCTCGACGTCGACGTGGAGGATCCCGAGGTCGTCGACGTTGACGGTCAGGACGCGCTCGTCCGTGCGCTTGGGCTCGGACTTGAACGTCTGCGCCTCGCCCTTGTAGTTGACCTCGTACCACCACTCGTAGTCCTGGACGTCGCCCTCGGTGTAGGAGGCGAAGCGCTCGACCTTGGCGGGGTCGGTGAAGGCGTACTCGCCGATCTGGTGCGTCTCGCCCGACTTGTACTCGAGGTGGACCTCGACGCTGTGGATCGGCAGCACCGCGAAGTCCGCGTTGACGCCGAGCGTGACGTTGATCTGGCGGAAGAACGGGTCGTTGAGGTCGACCTCGACGGCGTAGTCCTTCCACAGGAACGGCTTGCCGTCGGGACCGGCCATCGAGGTGATGTTCGGGACGTTGCCGCGCGGCGCGACGTTCCACTCGATGACGCTGGTCTCGCTGTAGGTCTGCTCGTAGTGGACGTCCTTGGTCGTCGAGAAGTCGCGCGTGACCTTCTCGAAGTCGCCCTCCGGCAGCTCGCGCTTGTCGGCCGCGACCGGGTCGATCGGCTTGAGGGCCTTGCGCGCCACCGCGGTCCTCGAGCCCCTTCTGCAGCGACGAGCGGACGGAGTCGACGATCTTGCGCGTGCGCCTCGGCGTCGCCCGGGATCGCGAAGCCGGGGTTGAGCTCGACGCCCATCGTCTCGCTCGAGTAGGCCCGCTCGCGGATCTTCTCGACGTACTCGTCGTCGCCGCAGAGGCTGTAGTCGATCGTGATGCTCTGGGTGAACGCGTAGAACTCGCGCCCGTGGAACCACGCCCGCCCCTCGATCGCGGGCATGCGGGCCCACATCCAGAGGTCGTAGGCGACCGCGACGCCGCCGACGCCCTGGCCCTGCATCGTCTGCTCGAACAGCGTCGCGCCCTCGGGCGTGAGCTCCATCGCGAAGGCGGCGACGTTCTTGCCGTACAGCGACGGCTTGCCGGCTCCGGTGACCTTCTGGATCAGCGCGCCGCTGGTGTCGGAGAGCAGGAAGTCGCAGGTGCCGCGCGTGAAGGTGATCGAGCCCAGCTCGACCGGCGGCGTCTCGCCGCCGCGGCCGGCCCAGCCGCCGAGCAGCGGCGCCAGCAGCGGCGGGAGCGGCTGGCTCTGGTAGAGCGCGTCGAGGCCCCCCTGCAGCTGCTGGCGGATCTTCTGCTCCTTGGCCGCCGGCACCTCGAGCGCGACGTCGAAGAAGACGAAGCCGCCGCCCTTGCGGCCGTCCTCGCGGTCGATCGGGAAGCGGTACTTGACGAACTTGAAGACCGGCTTGCCGTTGTCGTCGATCCGGAACGACAGGTTCGAGGGCAGGAGGTAGAACAGCTGCGGCCGCTCGTCGTCGCCGTAGACGGTGACGCCCTCGATGGTCTGCTGCCGGTCGATCTTGAGCATGTGGGCTTACCTCGATGGGGTGCTGGACGGGGGCTCGCCGCCGCGCAGGCCGGCGATGGCCTCCGTGGCGACGACGCGGACGGGGTCGGGGCCGCCGGCGGCGAGCCAGTTGCCGGCGTCGGCGCGGAGATCGGCGGGCGCGCCGTCGAGGCGCGCGCGGAAGCGGACGGCCAGGCGGTCCATGGCGCCTCCCAGCGCGGAGGCCGCGGAGGCGAGGGCCTCGGTCCCGAGCGGCACCGCGAACACGGCCGTCCAGGGCGGGAAGCCCGACGTGCGCGTGGCGGCGAGCGTCTCGCCGTCGAGCTCGAGCGCGGCCTCCTCGACGACCAGGCCCGGCGGGGGCGCGAGCGTGACCGGCACGGGCGAGCCGGCGGCGAGCTCCTCGCGCAGGCGCTCGAGCATCTCGGCCGGCGGGTCCCACTGGACGGTGAGCTGCAGGAACCCGGCGCCCGCGGCGCTCAGCAGCCCGACGGCGGGCGCGCCGTCCGGGCCGAGCTGCGGCGAGGGGGCGGAGGGCAGGTACCAGTAGGCGCCCGGCGCGCCGGCGGCGGCGGCGACCCACACGCCGCCGAGCTCGCGCCATCCGGCCTGCGGCGTCATGCCGGCACGCCCTCCGCGGCCGTCACGGCCAGCGGCTCCGACGGCCCGCGCGGCGCCGACCACTCGGCCTCGCCCGCGCGCCGGTAGCGGTAGCCGCCCGCGAACGGCGACGCGGCGAACCAGGCCCACGTGGCGGTGGGGCGCTCCGGCGCGAGCACGAGCCGCGAGGGCGCCGCCGCGCCGTCGGCGAGCAGCTCCAGCTCGCATGCGCCGGCGCCCGCTCCGAACGCGCACGTGACCTCGATCCGGTGCGGTCCGTACTGGGGGAACGCCGACAGGTCCAGGTGCAGGTCCTCGGCTCCGAGCCCGGCGAGCGCGAGCACAGGCTCCTCGGCCGCCACGGGGCGGGCGGCGATCGCGAGCGTCGCGTCCGCCGCCTCGAGCGGGAGCGCGAGCGCCACCGCCGGCGCCGCCGCGCCGGTCACCGTCATCGGCCCGGCCGGGCCCGTGGCGGTCAGGGTCGCCTCGATGCGCGCGAGCGCGAGCAGGGCCGGCGTGGCGGTCACGGTCACGAACCGCACGGGGAGGTCCGCCGGGCCGATGCGCACGAAGTCGTCCGTCGACTCGCGCGCCGGCCCCTCGACCCGGCGGCCCGTGGGGAGGACGGCGGTGGCGACCGCCCGGAAGGCCAGCGGCTCGCGCGGCGTGAGCGCGAGCGTGGTGACGGCGCGGTCGCCGGGCGGCACGAGCTCGACGGAGCGCACGACGGCCTGCGGGCGAGCGGGCGGCTGCGCGGGTGCGGTCAGCGTCGCGCCGATCGCGAGCACGCCGGCGCGCTCGGCGGGCAGGTTGCCCATGACCTCGACGGCGTGCATGCCGGTGACCAGCGTCGGCAGGACGGTCTCGGCGACGAGCGGGGCCGCGGGGCGGTCGGCCAGCGCGGGCAGGTCGAGCACGACGGCCCGCCGGACGCGCAGCGGCGCGCGCAGGTCGTGCTCCTCCTGCGCGTCCGGGAGATCGGCGGCGAGCGCGATCGCGGGCCCGCCGCCGGGCGTGCCCGCGGCGCCCGTCCCGACCCGGCCCGCGAGCAGCGCCGCGACCGTCTCGAGCAGCTGCTCGTGCTCGGGCGAGCCGGCGGCGCCGGTCTCGCCGAGCAGCTCGAGGCCGAGCGCCGCCGGGTCGCGCCGGACGGCCGCGGCCAGCGCGTCGCGCGCGACGGTTCCCCCCTCGGCCCCGAGCGCCGCCACGGCGTCGCGCGCCGCGCGCGGCCGCAGGCGCACCTTGACGGGCAGGCGGGGCGCGACCGCGTCGAACTCGAGGTGCGCCCTGGCCCGCAGCAGCAGCACGTCCTCGTCGAGCAGCCGCCGCAGCCGCATCGCGCCCGCGGCGTCGAGGCGGCGCGTGAGCCGCTGCGCGCCGACGCCCAGCGTGCCGAGCGCGAGCGGCTCGGCGAGCTCGGGCAGCACGGCCTCGCCCTCCAGCAGCCAGAGCCAGCCCGCGGCGAAGGCCGCCGGGCGGACGGTCGCCGCCGGATCGGCCGCGCGGGCGGCGGTGAGCGCCGCGTCGAGCCGGCAGGCGGTCGCGAGCCGCAGGTCGAGCGTGCCGTGCGCGGCGGGCCCGGCCATCGCGTCGGCGCCGCGGGCCAGCTCGAGCTGCAGGTCGGGAGAGCCGTCCGGCCGCGCCGCCAGCGCGAGCGCGTCCGGCACGACGATGTGGGCGCCCGGCTCGAACCACGCGGCGAACGTCGGCGGATCCCGCCCGACGACCGTCCCGAGGTCCGGGAGCCCCTTCATGCCGGAGGCGCCCCCGGGCTGGCGGCCGGCGCCGGGGCGACCGGATAGAGGATCTCGACCGTGTCCTCGATCCAGTCCGGGCTGCGCTCCTGGCCGGTGGCGCGGACGAGGCGGACGCGATACCGGTAGGCCGCGTCGGCGAGGTCGGTCGAGGACATCGCGCCGAGCACGAAGTCGCGCAGCGGGAGCGAGACGACGCCCTCGCCCTTCATCGCCTCGGGGGTCAGCTCGGCGGTGGTGCCGTGCTCGAACTCGACCAGCGCGGCGACGAGCGGCGTCCCGGCCGCCGACGCGGCGGCGAACAGGTGCGGGCCCTGGACGGTGATCGGTCGCTCGAGCGAGACCACCGAGGTCTCGTCCTCGAGCACCGCGTCGTAGAGCGCGTCGCGGTCCAGCTTCACCTCCGTGGTCGCGAACCGGAGGCTCACCCTCGCGCCCGCCGGTGCCGGCTCGCGCGGCGCGAAGCGCAGGACGACGCTGGCGCCCGGCGCCAGCTCGATCGGCTGGGCGGGATCGGGCTCGGTGACGTCGGCCGCGACGGCGCCGGCCTCGCCGACGATCAGCGGCTGCGGGCCGGTCAGCACGACCGGGCTCTCGCTCGAGTTCACGACGGTCGCGCTCGCCTGCCCGTCGGCGCCGACGGCGCCGGTGACGTCGATCACCGGCCCGGCGAGCCGGTCCATGCGGGCCACGAACGGGATCTGCTCGACGCCGTCGGCGAACGTCGCCTCCACGGAGCCCTGGAAGAGCACGGGCGTCGCGGAGAACAGCGCCTCCCAGGCGGCCCGGAACGCCGGCAGCGCGAGCTCGAGCTGGTCGCTGACGACCGTGTCCAGCTCGATCCGGGCGCCCTCTCGCACGGCGTAAGGACCCCGCCCACCCGCCCCCGCCTCTCCGGCGGCCGCGCCGGGCAGGCCGAGCCGCAGCACGAGCTTCTCGCGCGGCAGCGCGAGCAGCTTGAACTGCGGGACCTCGCCGGCCTCCAGCGGGTCGTCGCCGAGCAGCCCGGGCAGCCGCGCCGCGGCGTCGGCCAGCCGCGCGGGCTCCACCGCCGGCATCGCGAAGACGTCGATCTGCGCCCGCAGGTCGTCGAGCCCCTCCGCGCCCGGCAGGAAGCGCAGCACCATCGTGGGCGCGTGCGGGGCGGTCGTCTGGCGCCCGAGCGTGAACGCGTCGGGCAGGTGGTGGAAGATGCGCGGGTCGGCGGGGTCGCGCAGGTAGCGGTGCTGGCGGTCGCCGAACGGGACGTAGATGAGCTGGAAGTCGCGCGAGCCGCCGGCCCCGATCCCGGCGTAGAGGTCGGGGTAGAGGTCGCGCGGGAACACGAACGACTGCCGCTCGTCGTGGTCGAGCGTCGCGGCCGTGACGCGGTAGAGCGTCTGCGGCGCGGCGGCCGTCACGGCGGCCGGCTGGGCGATCATCGCGGTGGCCTCGAAGCGGCGCAGCGAGGCGAGCCGCGGCGCCATCGCCATCCGCATGCCGGTGCGGTGGTCGCGCACGACCGCCCGCGGCGGTGGTCGCGGACGACCCGGCCCCCGGCGGCGGGCTCGGCGGGCTCGGGCGCCGCCGGCGCGGGCGCCGCCTCCGGCACGCCGACGCTGATCGCGCGGCGGATCACCAGCCGCGTGCGCAGCGCGCCGTCGCTGAGCGCGCGGAACACGACGTCGCGCTCGCCGGTGCTGGGCAGCGGCAGCGTCGCGCGCCAGTGCCCCTCGGGCGTCGGCTCGACCGCCAGCGTGCGCTCGAACTGCCCGTCCCCCGGGGTGCACTGGAGCAGCACGGTGAACGTGTGGGGCAGCGGGCCGGCGGCCCCGACGTCGCCCAGCTCGGGCGCGGCGAACGCCTCGAGCTCGAGCGTGAGGACCCAGGCGCCGTCGCGCTCGTCCATGCGGATCAGCTCGCGCGCGCCCTCGCGGCGGAGCCGATAGCGCGGGAGGTAGAAGAGGACCGCGGGGTCGGCGGCCGACTCGAAGAGCGCGGTGTCGGCCGGCGGGGCGACGCGGGAGACGGGGACCTCGACCTGGTCGCGGGCCCGCGGCTGGTCCGGTTGCAGCACGGCGTGCGCGAACAGCAGCTCGGGCCGCAGCCGCACCGCCGCGACCATCGTGCCCTCGAGGGGAGTTTCCGCCCCCACCCCGGACGCCACGGCCACCTCGGGCTCGCGCGCGATCCGGAGCTTCGCGATCCTGGCCGCGCGGGCGTCGAACGCCGCGGGAAGCACCTGCGCCGCGCGCAGCATGCCGGACATCCGTGAGAGGTTGGGCATCGCCGAATCCGTTCTTGGGTGGGGCGAAACTAACCCGCGGTCAAGGCGTTGCCAACCGGGCGGAGGGGAGTGCGTTCACCCACCGGGAGGTGGTTCGCGAGGCGGCAGGCAGTTCGCGGCGAACCACTCAAGAAAGTGGAGCGATGACCCCGCGAGGCGAGTCCGGCCGCGCCAGCTTGTCAGTACGCAAACGAAATCGCCCGCGGCCTCACCCGGCGAAGGGGCGCGTCGCGAGACCGCGCACGCCGGGGGCGCACGAGAACACGGAGCCGGCCGCCGGCTGCTCGCCCTCCGGGACGTTCTCCCGCGTGGTGGTGATGAAGAGGCGGTCGAGCCCGGCGCCGCCGAAGGTGCAGGCCGTGACGTTGGTCACGGGCAGCTCGACGACCGCGTCGAGCTCGCCGGAGGGCGCGTAGCGGCGGACGGCGCCGCCGCCATAGAGCGCGACCCAGACGCCGCCCTCGGCGTCCACGGTCAGGCCGTCGGGCGCGCCGTCGTCGCCGGCGATCGCCGCGAAGGTGCGCCGGCCCGCCAGCCGCCGGCCGTCGTCGAACGCCGACACGGCGCCGGTGGCCGTGTCGGCGTAGTAGGCGGTGCGGCCGTCGGGGCTCCAGTCGATGCCGTTGGAGATCGTGACCTCCTCGAGCACGACCTCGACGCCGCCATCGGGGTCGAGGCGGTACAGCGTGCCGCTGCCCGGGCGCCCGTCGTAGGCCATCGAGCCGCAGAAGAAGCGGCCCTCGGGGTCGCAGCCGCCGTCGTTGAAGCGCACGCCCGGGTCGTCCCACAACGTGGGGAGGCGGGTCAGCTCGCCGTCGGGCGCCTCGAGCGCGAAGCCGCGCTCGAGCGCGATCACCGCACCGCCCGCGCCGGCCCGTGGCCGCAGCGCCGCGGCGATGTCGCCGACGTGGCGCCGCTGCACGGCGCCGTCCTCGCCGAGCGCGAGCACGTCGCCCGCGAGCATGTCGACCCAGCGCAGGCCGCCCCAGCTCGCGGCCCACACCGGGCCCTCGGCGTGGAAGGCCTCCGGCCCGGTGAGCTGCTCGGCCTTCATTCCGAGAAGGCGAGGGTCGCCTTGACGCCGCGGAAGCCGAACGCCTCGCCGAAGCGGTCGGCCGGCACCTCGAGCCCGACGAACGCCGCCAGCGCGTCGGGCCAGCGCTGCCGCGCGCGCTCGAGCTGCCCGACGGCCGCGAGCCAGTCCACGCGGTTGGCGTTGACGCTGCCGAACAGCGCGCGGTTCTGGAGGATCGCGTCGACGCCGATCACGCGGCCGTCGAGCGTGACCTGGCGCGGCCGGCCGTCGAGCCCGAGCAGGCAGGCGACGCCGCCGCGGGCGAGCAGGCCGAGCGTGTCGGCCATGACCTGCGCGTCGCCCGTCGCCTCGACCACGACGTCGAAGCCGCCGACGTCCTTCGCGACCGCCTCGGGCGGCGTGTCGCCCGTCGCGACGTAGCGCGCGCCGCAGGCCTCCGCCAGCGCGGCCTTCTCGCCGCCGGCCTCCGAGCGCCCCACGATCCACACCTCGAAGCCGTCGAGCCGCAGCAGGTAGGTGGCGAGCATCCCGATCGCGCCCGTCCCGAGCACGAGCGCGCGCCCCGGCCTCCACGGCTGGCGGTCGCCGATCGCGCGCGCGTGGCGGATGCCGCGCGCGCAGATCGAGGCGGGCTCGGCGAGCACGGCGAGCGTGCCGAGCTCGGCCGGGATCCGGACGAGGTGCTCGGGCGCCTCCGCCACCAGCTCGCGAGCCGAAGCCGTGCAGCCGCGTGATCCCGCGCTCGAGGTAGTCGCCGGTCAGGCACGCGTCGGGCGCCCCGGCGGCGCACGCGTCGCAGTGCCCGCACGAGCGGCGCACCGTCGCGGCGACCAGCTCGCCGCGCTCGAAGCCATGGCCGTCGCGCTCCACGCGCGCGAGCATCTCGTGGCCGAGCACGAGCTTCTCCTCGCCCTCCGGCGCGGCCCCGAACAGGCCCTCGTCGATCTCGCGGTCGGTGCCGCAGACGCCGACGCGCAGCGTCCGCAGCAGCACCTCGCCGCCGCCGGGCGCGACGTCGGGGATCTCCTCGACCGTCGTCGAGTGCGGCGTGCCGGGCTTGGTGAGCAGGGCGATCACGGGCGCAGCACCGCACCCTCGGAGGCGGAGCCGACCTGCGCCCGGTAGCGGGCGAAGACGCCGAAGTCGTACGGCGCGGGCGGCGGCGCCCAGTCGGCCAGCCGGGCGGCGAGATCGGCCTCGGCGAGGTCGACGTCGAGCGTGCCGGCGCCGACGTCGATCGTGATCGCGTCGCCGTCGCGCAGCGCGGCCAGCGGCCCGCCGCGCGCGGCCTCCGGCGCGACGTGGCCGACCATCAGCCCGCGCGTCGCGCCCGAGAAGCGCCCGTCGGTCACGAGCGCGACGCTCTCGCCGAGGCCCGCGCCGACGACGGAGGAGGTGACGCTCAGCATCTCGCGCATGCCCGGCCCGCCGGCGGGCCCCTCGTAGCGGACGATCAGCACGTCGCCGGGCTGCACCGCGCCCGAGCGCACGGCCTCCGTGCAGGCCTCCTCGCTGTCGAAGACCCGCGCCGGGCCGGCATGGCGCGTGCGGGCGGTGCCCGCGAGCTTGACGACGCTGCCCTCCGGCGCGAGGTTGCCGTGCAGCGCGTGCAGCGCGCCGCTGGGCTTGAACGGCGCGGCGGCGGAGAAGGTCACCTCGCCGTCGGGCTCCGGGGCGCCGGCGGTCGCCTCCGCCAGCGTGCCGCCGGCGACGGTCGGCGCGTCGCCGTCGAGCTTGCCGGCGCGGATCAGCTCGGCGATCACCGTCGCGGTGCCGCCCGCGCGCTGCAGGTCCTCGGCCGCCCAGCGCCCGCCGGGCACCAGGCTGGCGATCACGGGCGTGCGCGCGGCGACGGCGATCAGCTCACCCAGCGCCAGCTCGACGCCCGCCTCGCGCGCGATCGCGAGCAGGTGCAGCACGGCGTTGGTCGACCCGCCGGTCGCGACCACCCCGGCCATGGCGTTCAGCAGCGCGCGGCGGTCCAGGTACGTGCGCGCGGTCGTGCCGCGCGCCGCCTGCTCGAGCGCGAGCCCCGCCGCCCGCGCCGCGGCCGCGTCCTTGGCCTCCTCGTCCGCCGCCGGGATCAGACCGTCGCCGACCGCGGCGACGCCGAGGCACTCGAGCGCGACGGCCATGGTGTTGGCCGTGAAGTGGCCCGCGCAGGTGCCGGCGCCCGGGCACGAGCCGCGCTCGAGCGCGTCCAGCCCGCGGCGGTCGAGCACGCCGCGCTCGTGCGCGCCGACGGCCTCCCACACGTCCTGGATCGTGCGCTCCTCGCCGTCCACGCGCCCGGCGCGCATCGGGCCGCTGTAGAGCACGACCGCGGGCTTGTCGACGCGGGCGAGCGCCATCAGCGCCGCCGGCACGGTCTTGTCGCAGCCCACGAGGCAGACGAGCGCGTCGAAGTCGTGGGCGTGGACCATCAGCTCGATCGAGTCGGCGATCACCTCGCGCGAGATCAGCGACGCGCGCATGCCGGGCGTGCCCTGCGACTGGTTGTCGGACACGGCGATCGTGTTGAAGGGCAGCGCGACGCCGCCGCCGGCGCCGATCGCCTCGACCACGCGGTCGGAGAGCTCGCGCTGGGTCAGGTTGCAGGGCATCGTCCCGGTCCAGGTCGAGGCGACCCCGACGATCGGCCCGTCGAGCCGCTCGGGGTCGATCCCCATCGCGCGGAAGTGCGCGCGGGCGCCGGCCCGCTCGGGCCCGCTGCGGAGCGCCGCGCGGGCCTCGCGGCGGAGCCGTTCCTGCGCCATGCGCGCACGATAACCCCGGGCCCCCGCGCGCCGTGGCGCGGCACGTGCCGCGCCACGGGCGGCCGGGTCATCGCGGTGACCGCGGGGCATGAATCTGCCGGGTCCGGGTACGGAAGCGGCCCGATGCTCCGAAATGAAGCTGACGAAGTCCCGTCCGACCTGCGCTTCGACGTGATCGGCGGCGTCGTGCTGATCGACGCCACCGGCGAGCTCGAGGGCGCGATGGCCGAGCGGCTCGACGAGCACCTCGAGCAGATCCGCGGCAGCGACCGCCCCGTCGTGCTCGACCTCACGCACGTGACGAGCGTCGGCGATGACGCCGTGGCCATCCTGCGCGCCGCCTGGCGCGCGGCCGGCGACCGCCTGCGGGTCGTCGCCCTGCCGGGGAGCGCCGCCGCCCGCGCGCTGAAGGCCGGCCGCCTTCGCCGCTTCGCAGTCCACGCGACGCTGAGCGGCGCGCTGGCCGACGCCTCCGCCTGAGCTGAGCCTGGCTCAGCCGGAGACGAACGCGACCGCGGTCCGCCAGGGATCGCGGACGAGGAAGCCGCCGTCGAACGGCTCGGCCTCGATGCCGGCGGCCTCGACCCGGCCGCGCACCTCGGCGACGTCGTCCGCCGTGGGCAGCGCGACGGTCCAGTGGCGCAGCCCGGCCCGGTGCTCCGGCGGCGGCCCCGCGCCGTGCCCGTTCCAGATGTTGAACCCGAGGTGGTGGTGATAGCCGCCGGCGGACACGAAGGCGGCGGAGCCGAGGTTGGCCTGGACCTCGAAGCCGAGCACGTCGCGGTAGAAGCGCAGGCCCTCGTCGATGTCGCCGACGTGCAGGTGCAGGTGGCCCATCCGCAGCCCGTCGCCGACCTGCGGCACCGGCGCCTCGCCCTCGATCGTCCCGAGCAGGTCCTCGACGTCCAGCGGCGCCGGGCCGCCGGCGTACCCGAGGTCCTCGGGCCACGCATCGCGCGGCCGGTCGGCGGCCAGCTCGATGCCGTTGCCGTCGGCGTCGGGGAGGTAGATCGCCTCGTGGGTGCGGTGGTCCGACGCGCCCTGGATCGGCGTGCTCGTCGCCGCCAGGCGCACCGCGGCGCGGGCGAGCTCCTCGCGCGAGGGATAGAGCAGCGCGTAGTGGTAGAGGCCGGCGTGGCGCCCGGCCGGCTGCGCCTGCGGGTCCTCGCGCAGGACGACGGTCACCTCGGAGCCGTCGCCGAGCTCCGCCGTCCCGTCGCCGCGGCCGTGCAGGCGCAGGCCCAGGGCCTGCTGGTACCAGCCGATCGCGCGGTCGAGGTCGCGCACGGTCAGCTCGACGGCGCCGAGCCGCAGGGCGGAGGGCAATGTCGTCATGCCGCACAGGATGGCGTGTCGGGTAAGACTGCGCGGATGCACTTCCGCTCGCTCTACCAGCACGGGTTCGCGCGCGTGGCCGCCTGCACGGGGCGCGTGGCGGTCGCCGACCCGCCCGCGAACGCGGAAACCGTCCTGCGGCTCGCGCGCGAGTGCCACGAGGACGGCGTCGCGGTGGCCGTCTTCACCGAGCTGTGCCTGACGGGCTACTCGATCGAGGACCTCGTGCTCCAGGACGCGGTGCTCGACGGCGTCGAGGCCGCGCTGGAGACCGTCGTCGCCGGCTCGGCCGAGCTGCTGCCGGTGCTCGTGCGTCGGCGCGCCGCTGCGCCACCGCAACCGGATCTACAACTGCGCGGTCGTCGTCCACCGCGGCCGCGTGCTCGGCGTGGCGCCGAAGTCCTACCCGCCGACCTACCGCGAGTTCTACGAGGGCCGCCAGCTCGCCTCGGGGGCGGACGAGCGCGGCACGATCCGCGTCGGCGGCGCCGACGTGCCGTTCGGCCCGGACCTGCTGTTCGCGGCCGAGGACGTGCCCGGGCTCGTCGTCCACGCCGAGGTCTGCGAGGACGTCTGGATCCCGATCCCGCCGAGCGCGGAGGCGGCGCTCGCGGGCGCGACGGTGCTGCTCAACCTGTCCGGGAGCCCGATCACCGTCGGGCGGGCGGAGGACCGCAAGCTGCTGTGCCGGTCGGCGTCCTCTCGCTGCCTGGCGGCGTACGTCTACGCGGCGGCCGGGCAGGGCGAGTCGACGACCGACCTCTCGTGGGACGGGCAGACCACGATCTTCGAGAACGGCGTGCTGCTGGCGGAGACCGAGCGCTTCCCCGACGGCGACCGCCGCTCGGTGGCCGACGTCGACCTCGACCTGCTGCGCCAGGAGCGCGCCCGCATGGGCACCTTCGACGACAACCGGCGCGTGCACCTCGAGCGCACGGACGCCTTCCGGCGCATCCCGTTCGAGCTCGGGCCGCCGCACGCCGACCTCGGCCTGCGCCGCACGGTCGAGCGCTATCCCGTTCGTCCCCGCCGACGAGGAGCGGCTCAACCTCGACTGCTACGAGGCCTACAACATCCAGGTCGCCGGGCCTGCAGCAGCGGCTGGAGGCGATCGGGAACCCGAAGGTCGTGATCGGCGTCTCGGGCGGCCTGGACTCGACCCACGCGCTGATCGTCGCCGCCAAGGCGATGGACCGGATGGGACGGCCGCGCAGCGACATCCTCGGCTTCACGCTGCCCGGCTTCGCGACCAGCAAGGGCACAAAGGAGAACGCGCACCGGCTGATGGGCTCGCTCGGCATCACCGCCGAGGAGATCGACATCACGCCGACCGCGCGGCAGATGCTCGAGGAGATCGGCCACCCGTTCGCGAACGGCGAGGAGGTCTACGACGTGACCTTCGAGAACGTGCAGGCCGGCCTGCGCACGGACTACCTGTTCCGGATCGCCAACCAGCGCGGCGGGATCGTGCTCGGCACGGGCGACCTCTCCGAGCTGGCGCTCGGCTGGGCGACCTACGGGGTCGGCGACCAGATGAGCCACTACAACGTCAACGCCGGGGTCCCGAAGACGTTCATCCAGCACCTGATCCGCTGGGTGATCTCGAGCGGCCAGTTCGAGGAGGAGGTCGGCGAGACGCTGACCTCGATCCTCGGGACGGAGATCAGCCCCGAGCTGGTGCCGGGCGACGAGCTGCAGTCGACCGAGTCGAAGATCGGCCCCTACGCGCTGCAGGACTTCACGCTCTTCTACACGCTGCGCCACGGGTTCAGGCCGTCCAAGATCGCCTTCATGGCCTGGCACGCCTGGCGCGACCAGGACGAGGGCGAGTGGCCGCCGAACTTCCCCGACGACAAGCGGCTCGCCTACGACCTGTCCGACATCCTGCGCTGGATGGAGGTGTTCTGCCGGCGCTTCTTCGGCTTCGCCCAGTTCAAGCGCTCGGCGCTGCCGAACGGGCCGAAGGTGTCGGCCGGCGGGTCCCTGTCGCCGCGCGGCGACTGGCGCGCGCCGTCGGACTCCAGCGCGGAGGCGTGGCTGCGCGACCTGGCCCGGATCGACGACGCCGGTGGGTGATCGGTGACATCCTCCTGAGAACGGGGTAGCGAACCTCGTGCAGGGGTGCCTCGGGAGGGCACCGAGCGACAGGGGAGGGTTGTCATGACCCACAGAGGCAGGTACCGGGCTGCGGCCGTCGTCGTCGCGCTCGCAGCGTTCGCCGCCTTGCCGGCGGCCGCGTCCGCGCATCCCGCGGACTGCGCGAAGGACCTCACGAGGGCGCCGAGCGGTGAGCGCTGGGTCGACTGGGGAGGCGGCAGCGACGGCTGCGTGACCATGGCCTCCGAGCAGGCCGCCGGCCCCGACCGCACGCCCGCGGCCGCGTCGGCGGCGGACGATCGCCCGACCGGCTCCTTCCGCCAGGTCGGCCACGAGCCGCTGCGCGACCGCGGCATGAACGCGGCGCTCGCGGTCCACGGTGACTACGCGTACGTCGGCAGCCGCACCGACGGCGGCCACGCCGGGCCAGCCGCAGGGCGGGCTGATGGTCGTCGACGTCTCGCGGGCCTCGGCGCCGCGGCTGGTGGCCGGGCCGCTCGATCCCCGCCCCGGGGAGTCCACGCGCGAGCTGCGGGTGTGGCGCTCCAAGGGCCTGCTGATCGTGCTCAACACCAACTGCGGCGTGGGGCCGACCCTGCACCAGTGCACGGTGCCGTCGATCTCCAACATCCGCTTCTACAACATCAACGGGCGCCACGCGGACGCGGCCGAAGCTCGTGCGCGAGCTGAAGGTCGACACGCACGAGTTCTTCCTCTGGGAGGACCCGGGGGACCGCGGGCGGGCTCTGATCTTCGCCGGCAACGCGAGCTCCACCTGCGGCACGCGCGGCGGCGCGCCGAGCTGCCCGTTCTCCGTCTGGGACATCTCGGACGTGCTCGACGGCGGAGCGCCGGAGACGCTCTACAGCGGGCCGTACCCGTACAGCCGCTATCCGGCGGCGCCCGAGCCGGTGCAGAAGCCGACGGGCGGCCTGCACTCGCTGACGGTCTCCAACGACGGCAGCGAGGCGTTCTTCGCGCTGCTGACCGGCGGCTTCGCGATCGCCGACGTGTCGGAGTTCGCCGACGGCGACCCGTTCCCGCAGCCGCGGGCGATCACCCGCAACGAGGCGCGCCCGACGTGGGCGGGCCCCGGCGCGCACAGCGCCGTGCGGCTGTGGGGCCGCGACTGGGCGTGGGTCTCCGACGAGGTCTACGGCTCGGCGACCGGCGCCGACCACGGCTGCCCGTGGGGCTGGACGCGGATGGTCGACGTCTCCGACCCGAAGGCGCCGACCGTGCAGGCGGAGTACCGGGAGCCGGAGAACGACCCGGCGACGTGCACCGACGTGGAACCCGCCGCGCACGTCCTACTCCGCGCACAACCCGACGCTGACGCCGCACATCGCGTTCAGCACATGGCACTCCGGCGGGCTGCAGGCGGTCTCGCTCGAGGATCCGCGGCAGCCGTACCAGCTCGCGGAGTTCACGCCGAAGCCGTTGGGCTCCGTGCTGATCGAGGACCCGCGGCTGTCGTCGGACCCGGACACGGGCCGCAACGAGAAGGTCGTGATGTGGAGCTACGCGGTCGTGCAGGACGGCCTGATCTACGTCGTCGACCTGCGCAACGGCCTCTACGTGCTGCGCTACGACGGGCCGTACGCGGGCGAGGTGGACCGGGTCGGCTTCCTCGACGGCAACTCCAACCAGGGCGACGCGCTCTGCTTCGACCCGGTCGGGAGGCCTCCGCGCTCCTGCGGCTGAGCCGGTCAGCGCGCGGCGCGCAGCAGCCGCGCGCCGCGGCGCAGCACGAGGGCGACCGCGCCGAGCACCTCGGCGCGGTCGCCCAGCGCGCCCTCGAGCACCGTGACGTCGTCGGCCGCGGAGCGGACGGCGCCGCGGCGCAGGGCGGCGGCCAGCGGATCGAGCAGGATCTCGCCGGCGGCCGCGAGGTCGCCGCCGACGACGACCCGCTGCGGGTTGAGCAGGTTGCAGAGCGTGGCGACGGCGGTCCCGATCCGCGTGCCCGCCCGCGCGATCGCGGTCGCGCTGGCGTCGTCGCCTGAGAGCGCGGCGTCCACGAGGGCGGGCAGCGACGCGGGCGCGCCGTCGGGCAGCGAGGCGAGGATCGCGTCCGAGCCCGCGAGCGTCTCGAGGCAGCCGCGGTTGCCGCAGCGGCAGACGGGGCCGCCGGGCTCGATGATCGTGTGGCCGATCTCGCCGGCCGTGCCGCCGCTGCCGCCGTAGGGGCGGCCGCGCACGATCAACCCGGCGCCGATCCCGGTGGCCAGCTTGAGGTAGGCGAGGTCCCCGGCGCCGCGGCCGGCGCCCCACATCCACTCGCTGAGCGCGCCGAGGCTCGCGTCGTTCTCGACCTCGACGTGGTGGCCGAGCGCGTCGGACATCGCGTCGGCGGCGCGAACGCCGACCCAGCCCGGGAGGATCGTCGAGTCGCCGAGCTCGCCCGTCGGCCGGTGCACCGGCCCCGGCAGGCCCATCCCGACCCCCGCGATCTCCGACGGGGCGGCGCCCGCCTCCTCGAGCACCTCGGCGACGAGCCGCTTCGCCAGCGCGATCGCCTCCGCGGCGGGCAGGTCGGCGTCGAGCGGCACCTGGCGCTGCGCGAGCACGCGGTGAGCGAGGTCGGCCAGCGCGACGCGCAGGTGGCGCTTGCCGAAGTCCAGGCCGACGGCGACCCCCGCGGCGCGGTCGAGCGCGACCAGGACGGGCGGGCGGCCCATCGCGCCGGGGTCGCGCGGTGCGGCGCCGCCGTGCGGCTCGACGACCAGCCGCGCCTCCTGCAGCTCGTTGATGACCGCCGACACGGTCGACGGCGCGAGCGCGGTCCGCCGCGCCAGCTCGGCGCGCGACGTGGGGCCCGCCGACGCCAGCACGCCGAACACGCGGGCGCGGGCGGTGAGCCGGGTGGCTGGGTCGGTCCGTTCCAAGACTTGACACGGTGACATACTTCGAAATCGCACAAATGCCGCCGGGAGTCGGCGTGCGGTCTGTCACCGGGAGGAAGAGGGGTACACGATGGGTCGGTACTTGGTCGCGCTGATCGCGCTGATCGCCGTGGTGGCCGTGCCGAGCGCCGGCGGCGCGCACAAGGCGAAGCAGCCCGAGATCGGCAAGCCGCGAATGCAGCACGGGTGCGCGCGGATCGAGAGCAAGCTGCCGACGCTCGCCGACTGGCCGCGCGTGCACAGCCGCGTGAAGGACGACGCGAAGCTCGAGGCGCGGGTGCAGCGGATGGTCTCGCAGCTCTCGCTGGAGGAGAAGGTCGGGCAGATGACCCAGCCGGAGATCACGTCGATCACCCCGGCCGAGGTCCGGCAGTACCACATCGGGTCGGTCCTCAACGGCGGCGGCGCGTGGCCCCGCGCGGACAAGCACGCGACACAGGCCGACTGGCTCGCGCTCGCCGACTCCTACTGGGAGGCCTCCAAGCAGGGCAACGCGGCCGGCGTCCCGGCGATCTGGGGCATCGACGCCGTCCACGGCAACTCGAACGTCTTCGGCGCGACGTTGTTCCCGCACAACATCGGCCTCGGCGCCGCCCATGACCCGTGCCTGATCCGCGACGTCCAGGCCGCCACCGCGCGTCAGGTGCGCGCCACCGGCCAGGACTGGGCGTTCGCGCCGACGCTCGCCGTCGTGCGCGACGACCGCTGGGGCCGCACGTACGAGGGCTTCTCGGAGGACCCGCGGATCACGCGCGCCTACGGCTACGAGGCGATCCGCGGCCTGCAGGGCCACAGCCGGCATGGCATCGGCTCCGACGGCGTGATCGGCACCGCCAAGCACTTCATCGGCGACGGCGGCACCGAGGGCGGCAAGGACCAGGGCGTCAACGCCTCCTCCGAGGCGGAGATGATCAACCTCCACGGCCAGGGCTACTACGGCGCGCTGGCCGCCGGCTCGCAGAGCGTGATGGTCTCGTTCAACTCGTGGACCAACGAGGAGCTGGGCATCGACGAGGGCAAGCTGCACGGCAGTCGCAAGGCGCTCACCGAGATCCTCAAGGGCAAGATGGGCTTCGACGGCCTCGTCGTCTCCGACTGGAACGGCATCGGCCAGGTCCCGGGCTGCACGAACGCGAGCTGCCCGCAGGCGATCAACGCCGGGATCGACGTCGTGATGGTGCCGGCCAAGGCCGACTGGAAGGCGTTCATCGCGAACACGCTCGCGCAGGTGCGCAAGGGCGAGATCCCGATGGAGCGCATCGACGACGCGGTGACGCGGATCCTGCGCGTGAAGCTGCGCACCGGCCTGATGGACCAGCCCAAGCCGTCGGCGCGCGAGCACGCCCAGGACGGCTCGGCGCTCCAGGAGCCGGCGCTGGCGCGCAAGGCCGTGCGCGAGTCGCTCGTGCTGCTCAAGAACCAGCAGCGCCTGCTGCCGCTGCCCTCGGACTCCAAGGTGCTCGTGGTCGGCAAGAGCGCCGACTCGCTGCCGAACCAGACGGGCGGCTGGAGCCTCACCTGGCAGGGCACGGGCAACACCAACGCCGACTTCCCGAACGGCACGACGATCCTCGGGGGCCTGCGCCAGGCGCTCGGGGCCAGCGACGTGACGTTCTCGGAGACCGGCGAAGGCGCCGACCCGTCGAAGTTCGACGCGGTGATCGCCGTGATCGGCGAGACGCCGTACGCCGAGGGCAACGGCGACATCGGCAAGCGCTCGCTCGCGATGTCCCAGCCGCTGGACAAGGACGACGAGTCCGACCTCGCGGTGCTCGACCGCGTGAGCGGCAAGGGCGCGCCGGTGGCGACCGTGTTCGTGGCGGGCCGGCCGATGTACATGAACCGCGAGCTCAACCGCTCCGACGCGTTCGTGGCCGCCTGGCTGCCGGGCACGGAGGGCCAGGGCGTGGCGGACCTGCTGGTCAAGGGCCGCCACACGGGTCGCGGCTTCACCGGGAAGCTGTCGTACTCGTGGCCGGCCACGCCGTGCCAGACGCCGCTCAACGCCGGCGACGAGGGCTACGCGCCCCTGTTCAAGCTCGGCTACGGGCTGCGCAACGGGCAGAAGGCGACCGTGCCGCAGCTCCCGGAGGAGTACGTCGCCCGCTGCGTCGACAGCGGGGGCGGCGGCACGACGACCGAGGAGCTCGAGCTGTTCGTGCGCCAGGACATCGCGCCGTACAAGAGCTACATCGGCTCACCGTTCAACTGGGGCGGCGACGAGCTCGGCAACGACCCGAGCAAGGTGACGACGCACCCGAACATCGAGGCGCGCACGTCGGACGTCAACGTCCAGCAGGACGCCCGCAAGATCACCTGGAAGGGCGGCGCGGGGCAGTTCTACATCCAGTCCCCCGAGGCCGACCTGCGCCCGTACCTCAACAGCGACGCCGCGATCGTGTGGGACACGATCATCACCAAGGCGCCGACCCTGCGGACGGTGATCAGCGCGCACTGCGTCTACCCGTGCTTCTCGGACGCCCCGATCACGAAGGTGCTCGCGGACCGCGCGGACGGGGCCAAGCACACGATCAAGATCCCGGTGTCGTGCCTCGACAACGGCGCGCTCGAGTTCGATCACATCAACACGCCGTTCCTGATCTACACGGAGGGCGAGCTCGAGGCGGCGTTCGCCAACGTCCGCTGGGTGCCGGGGGCGGCGAAGGACGCGGACGCGGTGTCCTGCAGCGAGCTGCAGTAGCGGTCAGGCGGGGACGCCCGCGAGCGCGAGCGACTGGTTCGCGTAGCGGGCGTCCCCGGTGACCTCCTGGCCGAGCCAGCCGGGCGGGGCGAAGGCGGCGCTCGCCTCGGTGGAGGCGAACTCGATCTCCGCCGTGAGCAGGCCCGCGTGCGCGCCCTCGAAGACGTCGACCTCCGCGGTCACGCCGCCCTCGAGCGGCACGAGGTGGCGGGTCTTGGCGATCCGCCGGCCGTCCGTCAGCGCCCACAGCGCCTCGAAGCGGCGGTCGTCGATCTCGAGCTCCTCCTCGACGCGGACGTGCGCCGGGCCGGACTTGACGGTCAGCGTCGAGCGGCCCGCGCGGCGGCGGATGCGGACCTCGACACCGTCGGGCGCGATCGCCAGATAGCCCTGCTCGATCGGCTCGCCGGCGGGCATGCCGTCGGGCGTGCGCGCGAGCAGGAACTTGCGCTCGATCTCGACGCGGGGCGCGGCGGTCATGCATGGAACACTACGGCCCGTGTCGCCGGATCCGGTCGATCTGATCCTGCCCTCGTCGCTGGATCAGGCGGCGGCGCTCGCGCTGCTCGAGGAGCGGCTCGAGCTCACCCGCGGGCGCCGGCGGGTCGGCGACCGCACGATGCTGGACACCTTCGACGGCCGCCTGCGGGCCGCGGGGCTGCGGGCCGAGCGGCCGGCCGGCCGGGGCGCCCGGATCGAGCTGCACGAGCCCGGCGCGCCGGTGCGCCGGGCGGAGGTGGCGCGCGCGAAGCGCCACCTCGCGCAGGAGCTCCCGCGGGGCGCGGTGCGCGAGCGCCTGGAGCCCGTGCTCGAGGAGCGCGCGCTGCTGCCGGCGGTGCGCGTGCGCAGCGCCCTGCTGCCGCTGGCGGTCGTCGACTCCGACGCCAAGACCGTCGTGCGGCTGGAGATCGAGCACCCCCAGCTGGTCGACGGAAACGGCGGGCGGGTCGCGCTGACCCCGCGGCTGGCGCTGCGGCCCGTGCTCGGCTACGACCGCGCCTACGCCCGCACGCTCGCGGTGCTGCGCGACGAGCTGGGGCTCGAGCCCGCCGAGCGCACGCTCTACGACGAGGCGGTGCTCGCGGCAGGCGGCCGGCCGGACGGCGTGCCGACCAAGCTGCGCCCGGACCTGCCGCGCGGGACGCGCACGGCCGCCGCGGCGGCGTTCGTGCTCGAGGAGCTCGCGGGCGTCGCGGAGCTCAACCTGCCGGGCGCCGTCGACGACCTCGACCCGGAGTTCCTGCACGACCTGCGGGTCTCGATCCGGCGCGCGCGCTCCGTGCTGCGCGAGCTCAAGGACGTCCACGACCCGGAGGCCCGCGACCACCTGCGCGCAGGAGCTGAAGTGGGCGCAGGCGCTGACCGGCCCGGTGCGCGACCTCGACGTCCAGCTGCTCGAGTGGCCGGAGCTCGCCACGCACGTGGGCGAGACCCGGGCGGCCGAGCTCGAGCCGCTGCGGGCGCTGCTGGCGCGCCGCCGCGAGCGGGAGCGGGTGGTCATGCGCCGTGGCCTGCGCGGGAAGCGCTTCCGTGCGGCGCTGCGGGCCTGGCACGCGCTCGCGGTGGAGGCGGAGGGGCCGGGCGAGGACGCGGGGCGGCCGATCGAGGCGACCGCGGGCGAGCGGATCCTCAAGGTGCGCCGGCGGATCCTGCGCGACGGCGCCGAGATCGACGACGACAGCCCGGCGGAGGCGCTGCACGACCTGCGCAAGCGCTGCAAGGAGCTGCGGTACCTGCTCGAGCTGTTCGGCTCCGTGTTCGGAGCCAAGGCGGTCGACCCGCTGCTCTCGGCGCTCAAGGACCTGCAGAAGGTGCTCGGCCGCTTCCAGGACCGCGCCGTCCAGGTCGAGACGCTGCGCGACATGCGCCACGACCTCGCCGCCGAGCCCGAGGGGCCGGCCGCGCTGATCGCGCTCGGGCCGGTGCTCGACGCCCTGCTCGCCGACCAGGAGGCCGCGCGCGCCGAGTTCGCGGACGCGTTCGCGGGCTTCGCCCAGGCGGCCGGTCGCAAGCGCGTCGAGAAGGCCTTCGGGTGAAGACGCTCGCCACCTACTCGATCAAGGGCGGCGTGGGGAAGACCTCCGCGGCCGTCAACCTCGGCGCGCTGGCGGCGGCCGACGGCCTGCGCACCGTGCTCTGGGATCTCGACCCGCAAGGTGCCGCCTCCTTCCTGTTCCGGATCCGGCCCAAGGTCAAGGGCGGCGGCGGCCGCCTGATCCGCGACAAGGAGCCGCTCGCGGTGATGAAGGGCACCGACGTCGAGGGGCTCGACCTGCTGCCCGCCGACTTCTCCTACCGCAACCTCGACCTCGAGCTCGATCGCCGCAAGAAGCCGCTGGCGGGCGTCCGCCGCGTGCTCGCGCAGCTCGACGGCGACTACGACCTGGCGATCCTCGACTGCCCGCCCTCGATCTCGCTCGTCTCCGAGAACGTCTTCGCCGCGGCCGACCTGCTGCTCGTCCCGCTCATCCCCTCGACGCTGTCGGTGCGCACGCTCGAGCAGCTGCGGCGCTTCCTGACGCAGATCGAGCAGCCCGCGCCGGAGGTGCTCGCCTTCTTCTCGATGGTCGACCGCCGCAAGCGGCTGCACCGCGACCTGGTCGCCTCGCTGCCCGCGGAGCTCCCGGGGGTCGCCGACGTGGCGATCCCGAACGCGAGCGTCGTCGAGCTGATGGGCCTGCGGCGCGAGCCGGTCGTGACCTCGGCGCCGCGCCACGTCGCGTCGGAGGCGTACAGGCGGCTGTGGGCGCAGGCCCGCGCCGTGCTCGACGGCGCGGGGTGAAGTCGGGTCGCCCGAGGTCGTGAGGGTCGGTGATGAGGAGGAGAGACCGAGCCTGTGACCTCGGGCGGCGGGCGCTTGGGGGGACCTCGTGGAGCGCCCGCTGCGTGCATTGAAGCCGGCGCGGGCGGAGACCGCGTGACGATCTCGTTACCCGGCCGGTGAGCCGCGGCCGCCGCGGGCGTAGGCTGCGGTCGTGAGCGGTCCGATCGGCCTGGAGCGGCTCCCCGCCGACGTGTCGGCGTGGGTGGAAGCGTGTGCGACGGCGCTCGCCGCGTGCGCCGCGCAGCTCGATGCGGTGATCGCGGGATCCGGCGCGGCGGCCGTCGAGGAGATGGACCTTCGGCGCGCCGCGTGCGGGCACGCCGCGGCCGAGTTGCTGGCCGCGGTGCGCGCGAGCCGGCGCCCCGGGCCCGACCGCTCGCGCCTCGCCGAGCTCGCGCGCACGACGGACCGCACGGCCGAGGCCGTGAACTCGGTCGCCTGGGCCTGGTCGCGCCATCCGATCCCGCAGCTCGCGAACGTCCTGCGCGCGATCCGCGACGCGACGCGCGCCGCCTCCCGGGCGGCCGCCTCGATCGAGGACGAGGGCGCCCGGCAGGTATGGGACGCGCGCTGCCGCGAGCGCGAGGCCGAGGCCCGCTTCCTCGCCCGCGCCGCGCGGGGCGAGCTGCTCTCGGGCCACGACGACGTGCGCCTCGCCGCGGCCGCTCATGACCTGCTGACCTATGCGTCGCTCTGGCTCGCCGCGGTCGCCCGCTTGCGTGCGGCCATGCTGCGGTTCTCGCTCGAGTAGCGCTCGTGCTGGCGGCGCCTTGCGCCGGCCCGCTCAGCGGCGCGAGCGCTGCTTGAGCGTGATGCCCTCGAGCACGTTGGCGACGCGCTCGCACGCGTCGACGGACTCCTCGAGCGTCTCGAAGATGTCCTTCCAGCGGATCACGATCATCGGGTCGATCCCGTGCGCGAACAGCTGCGCGACGGCGGCGCGGACGATCTGGTCGGCCTCGTTCTCGAGCCGGTGGATCTCGACGATGTGGTCAGCCAGGTCCATCCCGTTGCGCAGCTCGTGCAGCGCCGCCGTCACCTCGTGCGCGGCGGCGACGAGCAGCTCGGCGATCGCCTCGGCCTGTTCCATCGGCGCCTCGACGGCGTAGCGGCCGAGCTGGTCGGCCGCCTCCTCGGCGAAGTCGACGACGTCGTCGAGCGCGACGGCCAGCGCGTGGACGTCGGCGGCGTCGAGGTGCGTGCGGCGGCCCTGCTCGGCGAGCCGGCGCAGGATCGCGTGGGTGATCCTGTCGCCCTCCTGCTCGCAGAGGTAGACCTCGCGGACCTGCTCGGCGGCGTCGGGGACGGCCGCGAGCGTGTCGCGCAGCAGCGCGGTGCCGCGCTCGGCGTTCTCGCCGGCGCGCTCGAACAGCTCGAGCAGATCGGGGTCGGGTGCCGCTCTGCGGCGCATCCCCTCGCACCGTAGGCGCGCGGCGCCCCTCTTTGCGCGGGCGTTCACAACTCATGCACACCTCAGGGGCGCTGCTCGCAAAATGCGGGATCGACGCGGGAGCCTGTGGCCGAGCTGTTACCGGGCGCGGTGTGCGTCCTCACGGCGGGGAAACGCCCGACTATGGTGCGCCGCGATGGTCGGCGTGCTCGACACCGACAGCGGCTTCATCCAGGTGCTCGTGAGACGGCTCGATGCCGCGGGGCTCCAGCACCGCGTGATCGGGACGCCGCCGTCGCACGACGCGCTCGTCGCGCTGCGGTTGTCCGCGCTCGTCGTCGATCCGGCCGTGCTCGGCCCGGCCGCGTGGAGCTATCTCGAGACGATGTGCGTGCGGATGCCCAACCTGGGGCTGGTCGTCTGCACGGCGCCGGTGGCCGTCGCGCAGAGGGTGCGCGGGCTGCGGCTGGGCGCCGACGACTGGCTGGCCAAGCCGTGCCATCCCGAGGAGGTCGTCGCGCGGCTGGAGGGCGTCGTGCGCCGTCGCGCGCTCGGCCGCGCGCGCCCCGAGCAGGGGCCGGTCGAGGTCGGCGGCCTGTCGGTCCGGCCCGACCGCTTCCAGGCCTACGTCGGCGAGCTCAGCGCCGACCTGACGCGGCGCGAGTTCGAGCTGATCCAGCTGCTCGCCGGGCGCGAGGGCCAGGTGCTGCCGCGCGAGGAGATCTACGAGCGCGTGTGGGGCTACGCGATGGCGCACGGCGACCGCTCTGTCGACGTGTTCGTGCGCAAGCTGCGCCAGAAGCTGGAGAGGGTCTCGCCGGACTGGCGCTACATCCACACGCACTTCGGGATCGGCTACCGCTTCGCGGCCGAGCCCGCGGGCGCGCCTGCGCTCGCCGCGCCGCCCGCCGTGCTCGCCGAGGCCTAGGAGCCTAACGCCGCTCGAGCGGGTCCACCGCGGGGCCCTCGAGTACGCCGCCGTCGACGTCGAAGCGGGAGCCGTGGCACGGGCAGTCCCAGCTCGTCTCGGCGCTGTTGAAGCGCAGCAGGCAGCCGAGGTGGGTGCAGCGCAGCGAGACCGCGTGCAGTCCGCCCGCCTCGTCGCGGTAGACGCCCTTGCGGCCGAGGCCGTCGCGCACCACGCGCGCCTCGCCGGCCGGCACGTCGTCCTCGTCGCCGCCGAGCGGCGGCTTGAGGCGGTCGCCGACGAAGTCGGCGCCGACGCGGGCGTTCATCTCCGCGAGCTTGGGGGCCGACCGCAGCGAGACGCGGTTGGGCGCGAACGTGGCCGCCCACGGGTGCTCGGCGCCGCCGATCCGGTCGCGCAGGATCATCGCCGCGAACGTGCCGCCCGTGAGGCCCCACTTCATGAAGCCCGACGCGACGGACAGCCGTGAGGAGCCCGGCACGTACGGGCCGATCACCGGCAGGGAGTCGTAGGCGACCGGGTCCTGCGCCGACCAGCGGTGGGTCATCTCGCGCACGTCCCAGTGATCTCGCGCGAAGGCCTCCAGCGCGGCGAAGCGCTCCGGCGTCGCCTCGCGCGCGCCCGTGGTGTGGCCTTCGCCGCCGACGATCACGTGGTCGCCGTGGGAGCGGATCGAGCGCGTCGGGCTGCCCGCGCTGATCGCCATCACGCGCGGCGGCGCGCCCTTGACCCGCGCGGCGACGCAGTAGGAGCGCTGCGGCTCGAGCCGCGCGAAGAACACGCCGCGGTCGAGCAGCGGGTAGTGGGTGGCGACGACCACGTGCCGGGCGGCGATCGTCGGGCCCGTGGTCTTCACGCGGCACGGCGTGCCGTCGTCGACGCCGAGCGCCCGGAGACCTTCGATCACGATGGAGCCGTCGCCGTCGATCGCGCCGGCGAGCCCGCGGACGTAGCGGACGGGGTGCAGCTCGAGCTGGCCGGCCAGGCGCACGGCGCCGGCGACCGGATAGGGCAGCCCGGCGTCCTCGACGAGCTCCGCGGGCAGCCCGGCGGCGCGGGCCGCATCGTGCTCGGCCGTCACCGAGTCCATGTCCTGCTCGTCCGCCGCGTAGGTGAGGGCGGGGCGGCGGGCGAGGTCGCAGTCGATTCCGAGCTCGGCGGCCAGCGTCGCCACCTGCTCGACGGCGGCCGCGCTCGCCTGCGCGTAGACCGTCGCGGCGTCGTCGCCGTGGCGGCGGCGGATCGCGGAGAGCACGGTCGACTGCAGGGCGGTCACCTTCGCGGTCGTGGCGCCGGTGACGCCGCTGCCCACGCTCGCGGCCTCGATCACCGCGACCCGCGCGCCGCTGCGCTTGAGCAGCAGCGCGGTCGTGATGCCGGTGATGCCGCCGCCGATCACGGCGACGTCGAACTCGCCCTCGGGGGTCGGCTGGGAGCGTGGGGTCACGGGCAGCCCCTCGAGCCAGAGGGACTGCCGGGCGGTCGTCGTCGGGGCCATCCGGCCGCACTACCCGATCGGGTGCCGCGATACGGGCGTCACGCGCGCGGGCGGCGGCGCCGCGGCTTGAACACGGACAGCCCCGTGGCCGCGAGCAGCGCGATCACGTCGTACGCGGAGCCAGCGATCAGCCGGGCCTCGGCGCCGCCGTCGCCGGCCCGCATGGCCTCCGTGCCAGGGCCGAGCACCAGCGCGCCGACGAGGATCACGCCGAGCAGAAGCACCAGCTTCGCGGCGACCCACGCATGACGGACGACGCCCCACTTCGAGGCGAGCCCGAGCAGCACGCCCGAGACGAGCGCGGTCATGCTGAGCGGGATCCCGAACAGCACCGTGAACATCGCCAGCAGGTCGTACGACGCGGCGGCGAGCTCCGGGTCGGAGGTCGCGGCGGCGCGGACGTTGATCGCCAGCACGGCGGCGACCGAGCCGAGCAGGCCGACGCCCGCGACGATGTGCGCGGTGAGCACGAGGCGGCGCGCCGCGGGGCGCAGGCGGATGCGGACGGTGGGCGGGGTGTTGGTGGTGCTGGCGATGGCCATGCCGGCACGATCTCGCGGACCGCGCGATCCGTCGTCGGCCGCGGCGGCGATCTCGAGCTCGTCCGCGGGGATGGAGCGCGCGGCGATCTCCTCCTCGCGGAGGAGGCGCGGCTCGTCAGGGCGGACGAGGACGGCGCGGAGGGCCGGAACTACGGTGCTGGTGTGAGCTCCCGCCCGCTGACCGCGATCGCCGCCGCGCTGGCCGTGGCCGGGGCGCTCGAGGCGCTGCTGGCGCCGGGCGCCGAGGGGGCGCGGGCGGTCGCAGCGGTCGCCGCCGTGCTGCTGGCCGCGCCGCTGGCGTGGAGCCGCCGCGCGCCCGTCGCGGCGCTCGGCGCGGTCGCGGCCGTGCTCGCCGCGCAGGCCGCGCTCGGCGGCACGCTCGCGGGAGCCTCGGTGACGACGATCGCGGTGCTGGTCGTCGCCCTGTTCTGCGCCGGCCGGTTCGCCGCCGGGCGGCTCCCGCTGGCCGGCGCGGCGGGCTTCGCGGCGGTGATCGCCGCCACCCGGGTCGCCGCCGACCCCGCGGCGCGCCCGCCGCGCGAGGCGCTGCTGACCTTCGCCGCGGTCGCCTGCCCGCTGCTGGTCGGGCGCTGGGTCCGCGGGCAGGGCCTGCTGCAGCGCGAGCTGTCCGAGCGCGCCGCCCGCCGCGAGCGGTTGCGCACGCGCGACGCCCTCCACGCCGCCGAGGAGGAGCGCGCCCGGATCGCCGCCGACCTGCAGCTCGCGGTCGCGGGCGGCCTGCGCGAGGTGATCGGCGAGGCGGCCGCGCTGCGCGCCGAGCTGACCGGCGGCACGGCCCACGACGCCCGCGCCCGGCTCGCCGCGATCGCCGGCACCGCCCGAACCGCGCTCGCCGACGTGCGCCGCGTGCTCGGCGTCCTGCGCCGCGACGGAGCCGCGCCGCGGCTCGACCCGCCGAAGCCCGCCGCGGCGACGGCCGTGCCGGCCGCGCCGGTCGGCCCCGCCGCGTCGGCCCCGTCGGTCGACCTTGCCGCGCCGGCCGGCCTCGCGCCGCGGCTCGCCGACGCGTTGCTCGTCGCGGCCGTGGCCGTGACGATCGCGGTCGAGCTCGTGCTCTCGGAGTCGCCTGCGGCGGCCCTCTCGGCGCTCCCGATCGCGCTGCCGCTGCTCGCTCGCCGCCGGGCCCCGCTGGCCGCGGCGGCCGCCGTGCTCGCCGCGATCGCGCTGCAGAGCGCGCTCGCCGCTCCCGACTCGTTCCCGCTCGGCGACATGCTGGCGATGGTCGCGGCGTCGTACGCGATCGGCGCGCACGCTACGCGGCGGCGGGCGGTCGGTGGCGTGCTGCTGCTCGCGGCGGGCGTCGCCGTGCACGCCGCGATCGTCTATCCCGACGGCGTGCCCGCCGCGCTGCTCGGCGGCGTCCTGCTGCCGTGGACGGTCGGGCGCGTCGTGCAGGGCAGCCGCGAGCTCACGCGCGAGGGCCGTGAGCGTGGCGCCGAGATCGAGCGCGGCCGCGTGCAGGAGGCCCGCGCCGCCGTGACCCGCGAGCGGGCGAGCGTCGCGCGCGAGCTGCACGACGCCGTCGCCCACAACGTCTCCGTGATCGCGATCCAGGCCGGCGGCGCCGAGCCGCTGGTCGAGCGCGACCCGGAGCGGGCCGCCGCGTGCCTGGAGCTGATCGAGCAGGTCGCGCGCGAGGCGCTGAGCGAGCTCGGCCGGCTCGGCGGGGACACTCCGCAGGACGGGCCGCGCCCCGGCCTGGCGCGCGTCGGCGTGCTCGCGGAGCGGGCGCGCGCCGCCGGCCTCGCGGTCGAGCTCGACGTCGCCGGCGCGCACGAGCCGCTGCCGGCGGGGGTCGACCTGGCAGCGTTCCGGGTCGTGCAGGAGGCGCTCGCCAACACGGCCAAGCACGCCCGCGCGCGCCGCGCGCGGGTGACCGTCCGCCGCGAGCCGCGCGCGGTCGGCCTCGAGATCGCCGACGACGGCCGCGGCCCGGCCCGCGCCCGCCAGGGCGCCGACGAGCGCACGGGCCACGGGCTCGTCGGGATGCGCGAGCGCGTCGGGCTCTACGGCGGCACGCTGGAGGCCGGGCCGGGCGAGCACGGCCGCGGCTTCCTCGTCCGGGCCAGGATCCCGCTCGGCTGATGGCGATCCGCGTCCTGATCGCCGACGACCAGTCGCTCGTGCGCGCGGGCTTCCGGCTCGTGCTCGAGAACCACGACGACATCGAGGTCGTCGGCGAGGCCTCCAACGGCCACGAGGCCGTCCACGGCACCTCGCGGCTGCAGCCCGACGTGGTGCTGATGGACATCCGGATGCCCGAGCTCGACGGGATCGCCGCCACCGCCGAGATCACGGCGCGCCACCCCGCACGCGTGCTCGTGCTCACCACATACGACCTCGACGAGTACGTCTACGACGCGCTGCAGGCGGGCGCGAGCGGGTTCCTGCTCAAGGACACGCCGCCCGAGCAGCTCGCGGGCGGCATCCGCGCCGTCGCCGCCGGCGAGGCGCTGCTCGCCCCGACCGTCACCCGCCGGCTGATCGAGGAGTTCTCGCGCGTCGGCCCCGCCCGGCGCGCGCGGCCATCCGAGCTCGACGAGCTCACGCCGCGGGAGCTCGAGGTGCTGCGCCTGCTCGCGCGCGGGATGTCCAACGCGGAGATCGCGGCGCACTTCGTCCTGAGCGACACCACGGTCAAGACGCACGTCGCCCACGTGCTCGGCAAGCTCGGGCTGCGCGACCGCGTGCAGGCGGTGGTGCTCGCCTACGAGTCGGGACTCGTCACACCCGGGCGCCCGGGCGAGTAGCCCGCGGTCGTCGCAGGCGCCTCATCCGAGCACCATCGGCTCGGCGCCCGCGGCCGGCGCCGGGTCCGGCAGCCTGGCCATGCGGAAGGAGTTGGCGAAGCCGAGCAGCGCGGCGAGCACCGGGATCAGCAGCGCCACCTGCAGGGCCAGCGGCCGCGCGTCGGTGTTGATGCGCAGGATCTCCGCGCTGATCTCCGGCGGCTGCTCGGCCAGCAGCTCCTCGAGCTGCGCGTTGCTCAGGACCTCCGCGTCGTCCTCGAGCACCTCCGCCACGCGGGCCTTCTCCGCCGCGGGCAGCACGTCGCTGGCGTCCGCCAGGTTCGTGAAGGCGATCGAGAGCGTCGCGAGCATGATCGCGCCGGCGAACGCGAGGCCGAACGACAGGCCGAACGAGCCGGCTGCCGAGTTGACGCCCGCGGCCTCCGAGACGCGCTCCTCGGAGATCGGGGACAGCGTGTAGTTGTTGAGCTGCGAGACGAGCAGGCCGAGGCCGCAGCCGGCGACGACCAGCGGCGGCGCGATGTCCCAGCCGGAGTCCGCCCGCGGCACGAGCGCGATCAGCACGATCATCCCGCCCGAGAGGAGCGCGAACCCCACCCGGACGATGCTGCTCGGCCGCCGCCCGGCGGCCCGGCGGCCGGCGATCAGCGCGACGGCGAACATGCTCAGCGATAGCGGCGCGAGCGAGAGCCCGGCCTCGAGCGCGTCGTACTCGAGCACCATCTGCAGGTAGATGGGCAGCGCGATCATCGCGCCGCCGAGCGCGATCTGCTGGAGCATCTGCTGGGAGATGCCGAGCTGGAACGGCTTGGACTGGAAGAGCCCGGCGTCGAGCAGCGCCGGCTCGCCGCGCCGCTTGCGCCGCCGGAGCCATGTGGCGAGCAGCGCCATCGACACGGCGCCGAGCGCCAGCAGGGCGCCGACCGCCTCGCCGCCCTCCTGCCAGACGAGGATGCCGAGCACGATGCCGCCCATCCCGACGACGGACAGGCCGGAGCCGACCACGTCGACACCGCGCGGGCCGGTGTAGGGCACGTCGCGCACGAGCCCGATGCCCGACAGCACGACGGCGATCACGACGACCTCCAGGCCGAACGCGACGCGCCACGACAGGTACGTGGTGATGAAGCCGCCGAGCAGCGGGCCGACGGCGGCGGCGATCGCCGCGGCGGCCCCGACCAGCGCGTAGACCTTCGTCTGCGCCGGTCCTTCGAAGTTGCCGTGGATCAGCGACTGCATCGACGGCAGCAACAGCGCGGCGCCGAGGCCGCCGGTGATCGCCCAGAAGATGATGATCGCCGTCAGGCTCTGGGCGAGCGTCATCGACAGCGCGCCGAGGGCGTACCCGAGCAGGCCGAGCACGTAGGCCCGCTTGCGGCCGATCAGGTCGCCGACCTTGCCGCCGATGAGGATGAACGCGGCGGACACGAGCGCTTCGAGGGCGATCGCCGACTGCACGCTGCTGACCGTCGTGTCGAGATCCTCGACCACGGAGGAGATCGACACGTTCATGAGGGACGTGTCGACGACGAGCACGAACATCGCCGCCGCCAGGAGCAACCCGAGCCGCGGGCTCGCCACGGGCTGCGAGGGGGCGCTCATCGCGCTTCGGCGACCGCGATCCGGCCGGAGTCGGCCGCCGCCTCGAGGGCCGCGAAGTCCTCGTCGTTCTGGTCGGCGTAGCGGACGGCGAAGGTGTGCATCGCACGGTCGAACGAATCGCCGCGGCCGAGATAGGCGGCGATCGCCACGGGGTCGCCCGAGCGGGCGTGCGCGCGGGCGAGCGCGGCGCCGCACAGCTCGCCGTAGGTCGTGAAGCGGTCGGCCGGGATCCGCTCGAGGTCCGCGGAGCCCTTCCCGTCCCAGAGCTGGCGCACGTAGAAGTCGCGGCGGACGCCGTCACGCCCGTCGCCGCTGAGCCAGCCGAGGAACACGTCGCTCGCGGCCTGCATGAGCCGCTGGCCCTCGACGACGCGACGGCCGTGCTGCCGGTACGGGCCCGCGCCCAGGTGCGGCTCGAGCACGGAGCGCTGGGCCTCCTTGATCTGCAGCACGAGCGGGTCGCTCTCGTCGCGGCCGAGCATCAGCACGACCCACGCGCGCGTCCCGACGCTGCCGACCCCGACGACCTTGTGAGCCATGTCCGTGAAGCTGAAGCGGTCCAGCAGCACCCGCTGCGAGGCGGAGATGCTCGCCCGGTAGCCGCGCAGAAATGCGCGCAGCTGCTTCTCCATGCCCGCCAGCTCGCCCTGCGGGAGCAGCTCGGAGAGCGGCACGAGCAGCGGCGGATCGTGGACGAACCGGCGCGTGCCGTCCACACGCTCCGTGAGCTTGGAGAGCGCGCGCAGGCTGTCCTTCGCGCGCGTCTTGGCCAGCCGGCGCTCGAGCTCCCGCGCCTCCGCCGCGGACGACCGGCGCCGGTAGTCCGCGAGCAGCTCGTCGACGTCGTCGCGGGCATACCAGACCTCGAGCGTGCCGAGCTCGGCGAGCCGCCGCATCGCGTCGCGGTAGCTGCGGACGGTCGCGCGCGTGGCACGCCGGCGCAGCGCCGCCGCGAACGCCCGGTCCCGGCCGGCGACCTCGACGCTCGTGGCGAGCCGCGCCACGTCCCACTCGAACGGCCCGGCCAGGGTCTCGTCGAAGTCGTTGAGGTCGAACACCAGCCGGCGGTCCGGGCCGGCGAACGTTCCGAAGTTGCCCAGGTGCGCGTCACCGCAGAGCTGCACGGTGAGGCCCGGCGACGGGCGGCCGGCGAGGTCCGCCGCCATGATCGCCGCCGCGCCGCGGAAGAACGCGAACGGGGAGCGCAGCATGCGGGCGTGGCGGATCGGGACGAGCTCGGCGATCCGCGTCTCCTCCTGGCGCTCGACGATCGCCACCGGGTCCTCGCGGCCGGGGGCGGGAGTCCACTCGGCGTGCGCCGCGCGGGAGGCCGCCCGGCGCGCGGCGCGCCCCGCCGCGGCGCGTTCTTCCGCGCCACGGGGAGCGGCGCGGGTGACCGCGGTCACGGCGCGTCGCGCGCCTGGACGCTGTCGGCGAGCCGGTGCGCCATCTCGCCGGCCGCGCGCGGCAGCACGAGGACCGGGCAGGCGGCGCCGCCGGCCACCCGGCGCGACACGCTGCCGAGCACGACGGCGCGCTTGGCCCCGCGGGCGCGCGAGCCCATCACGAGCAGGTCGACGTGGCGCGAGGCGGCGATCAGGGCGTCGGCCGGGTCCTGGGCGAGCACGTCGACGTCGACGTCCAGGTCACCCGCCAGCTGGGCGACGGCGGTGCGCAGCGCCGCCTCGGTGCCCATGCGCTTGCGCGACGCCGCGACCTCGCGCGGGTCGGCGTCGTGGTGCTGCTCGGCCATCAGCCCGCCGTGCTGCTCCATGTCGCCCTCGAGCACCGTTATCGCGCGCAGGGCGACGCCGCCTCGGCGCGCCATCAGGGCCGAGATCTCGAGAGCTTCCTGGCCCTCCGGCGTCTGCGAGTACGCGGCGCCGATCAGCCGCACGCCCTGCTCGGGCCGCTCGTAGCCGTTCGGGACGACCGCGACGGGACACGTGGCGTCGTGGATCACGCGCTCGGCCGTGCCGCCGAGCAGCACGCTGCCCACCGCGCCGCGGCGCGAGGAGCCGAGCACGATCAGCCGCGGCGAGAAGCGCTCGATCGCCTTCAGCAGACCGCCGCCGACCGTACGGTCCTCGACGATCTCGATCTTCGCGTCGACGCGGCGGCGCTCGAGGTCGAGCGTGAGGCGCTCGACGGCCTTCCGGTCGTCGCCCACGGAGTCGCTGACGTCGCCGCCCAACCACGACACGAGCGGCCCGCTGCGGTGGACGTGCACGACGATCAGCGGCCCGCCGGTCACGTGGCTCGCGGCCATGGCGAAGTCGACGGGCTCCCGCGAGCTGGTGCCCGGGGCGAAGGCGGCGATGACCGGCGCGATGGTGTCGGCGTGGGCGTCCATGCTCCCGAAGCTAGGCGCGGAGCGGCAGCGGCGCATCACCCGGATCGGATGAAATCCCCGCACTACCGATGTGCGCGCGCCACCGGCGGCGGGAGGCGTGCACCCTCGACCGTTCGCGCGGGCACGGGAACGATGGCTCCGGACCCGATGCCGCCCGATTCCTCCACCGCAACCCTGCGCCCGGTGCGGGACGTGCGCCGGCCGCCGCACACCGGCGACGGCACGCCCCGGATCGCGCCCGGCCTCGTGCCGCGGCCGCGGCTCGCGCGGCGGCTGGCCGTCACCGGTGACGTGCCACTGGTGCTGCTCGCCGCACCCGCCGGCTACGGCAAGACGACGTTGCTCGCCGAGTGGGAGGCTCGCGGCGACCGGCGCTTCGCCTGGCTGCGCCCCGCCTCGCTCGAGCGGGCCGGCGCCGGCCTGCTGCGAGCGCCTTGCCGCCGGCGGCCCGGTCGTGATCGCCGTCGACGACGCCCAGCGGCTCACGGCCGGGGCGCTCGCCGAGCTCGCGGACGCCGCGGGCCGGCTGCCCGCGGGCACCACGCTCGCGCTCGCGTCGCGGCGGGCGCTCGGCGCTCCCGTCGCGAGGCTGCGCGCACACGGTCTCGCGCTGGCGATCGGCGCGGACGAGCTGGCGATGACGCGCCTCGAGGCCTCGCTGCTGCTCGAGGCCGCCGGGCTGCGCCTTGACGGCGCCACGATCGACCGGCTCGTGGCGTGCACCGGCGGGTGGCCGGCCGCGCTCGCGGTCGCCGCGCAGGCGCTGACCGGGAACGCCGCGCCGGCGGACGCGGCGCGGGCGTTCGGCGGCCGCGACCGGATGCTGGCGGAGTACCTGCGGAACGAGCTGCTCGCCGACCTGCCCGCGCACCGGGTCGCGTTCCTGCGGCGCACCTCGATCGCCGAACGGCTCTCGCCGGGGCTCTGCGACGCCATCCTCGGCCGCGACGACGCGGCCCGGACGCTCGAGGCGCTCGCGCGCGGCGGCGTCGGGCTCGCGCCGGAGGACCGCGAGACCGGCGGCGCCTTCCGCCTGCACCCGCTCGTGCGCGAGTTGCTGCGGGCCGACCTGGCGCGCCTCGAGCCCGCTCTCGAGCCGGAGCTGCACCGGCGCGCGGCGTCGTGGCACCTGCGAGACGGCGACCCGGAGGCCGCGCTGCGCCACGCGGTCGCCACCGGCGACGCGGGCCGCGCGGGGCATGTGCTGTGGGCGCTGGCGCCCGGCGCGGCGGCCGCCGGGCGCACGGAGCGCCTGGGGGAGTGGCTGCGGCCGTTCGGCCCGCGCGCGCTCGCCGCCCACCCCGAGCTGGCGATGTCGGCCGCGGCCCTCCATCTCGCCGCGGGCCGGCGCGAGGAGGCCGAGCGCTGGACGGCCGCCGCCGACGCCGCGGCGCGGCGTGTGGCGCGGGGACCCGAGCGCACCGCCGCCCTCGCGCTGCTGCGCGCGTGCGCGGGCAGCGGCGGCACGGCCGAGATGGGAGCGGATGCCGCGCGGGCCGCGGCTCTGATGGCTCCGGACCAGCCGTGGCACGCGCTCGCGACGCTCCTGCAGGGCGTCGCCGGCCACCTCGCGGGCGATCGCGAGACGGCGGGCGCGCTGCTGGCCCGCGCCGTGCGGCCGGAGCCGGGCGACCTGGCACTCGTGCGCGCGCTCGGGCATGCGCAGCTCTCGCTGCTCGACGCCGAGCGGGACGACTGGGATTCCGCGGCCGAGCGCGCGCTGGCCGCGCGCGAGGCGCTCGCCGCCATCGCTGCGCCGCCGCGGGTCGCCGCGCTCGTGCACGTCAGCTGCGCCGTCGCCGCCGCGCACCAGGGCGAGGTGGCCGACGCCCGGCGGGCCGCCGCGCAGGCGCGGGCGCTGCTGGCGGCCGGCGACGGGCTCCCGCCGTGGCTGGCGGTCGAGTCGCAGGTCTGGCTCGCGCGCGCGGAGATCCGGCTCGGCGACGCGGCCGCGGCGCGCGCCCCGCTCGCCCGCGCCGCCGGCCTGGTGGCCGCCGCCGGCGCGCCGCTGCTCGGCGCCTGGCTGCACGAGGGGTGGGAGCGCGCCGACGCGTTCGCGGCGGGCGAGACGGGCGAGGTGCCGGCGCTCACCAACGCCGAGCTGCGGGTGCTGCGCTTCCTCCCGAGCCACCTCACCTTCCGCGAGATCGGCGCCCGCCTGCACGTCTCGGCGAACACCGTCAAGACGCAGGCGCTGTCGGCCTACCGCAAGCTCGGCGTGGGTTCCCGCTCGGAGGCGGTCGCGCGCGGGCGCGCCGTCGGCCTGATCGACGGCTGAAGCGCCCGCGCGGCTCGCTCAGGCCAGCAGCTTCGCCTTCTGATCGGCGAACTCCTGGTCGGTCAGGATTCCCTGGTCGCGCAACGCCGCGAGCTCCTTGAGCTTGGCGATCGGATCCTCCTGTGGCGGCGGGGCCTCGTACACGGGCTCTTGGTCGTATCCGCCGTCCTGGGCCGACCAGCGGCGCGCCTGGCGTCGCGAGACGCGATTGGAGACGGCGGTGGCGGTCCCGGCGACGGCGGCGGTGCGGGCGACCCCGCGAAGCAGTCCTGGCATGGTGGCTCCTCGGTAGCGATCAGGCCCGTGCCTCGGCGGCGTCGAGCGCGGCGATGATGGCCTGGACGGGCAGGCGGCCGCTGGCGACCAGCTGGCCGCCCGAGCGGCGCAGCGCGACCGCGACCGGGGCCGCCCAGCGGTTCTCCCACACGAGCACGGCGGCGCACGTGCCGGGGTTCAGCGCGGCGGCGGCCTCCTCGAGGTCGTCCTGGCCGATCAGGCCCGATGACGCGCCCTCGAACTCCTCGAAGCCCGACCCGCCGAGGTCGCCCATCTCGATCGCGTCGACCGTGCCGTCCTCGCGCTTGAGCATGAACGCGACGTCGAGGATGTTGATGATCCCGCGGTCGGCGAGGTCGACGATCAGCGGTGCGGCTTCGCCGGTCGGTTGCTTGCCGGGCCATTCGAGGACGATGTAGTCGATCGGGCCCAGCTCTTCGATCTCCAGCACGCTCATGCAGACCCTCCTTCTTCGTTTCGGAGACGAGCATCCGGCCGGCGGCGCCGGTGCGCATCATCCGATCGGGATGAAGCACCGGCGCGCGCGGGGTGATGTGGTGGCTCCATGAGCACCCGAGAGGCGCCCGTGATCGTCGCGTTCGACGGATCCGCGGAGTCCGAGCGCGCGGTGCGCGCGGCCGCCGGGCTGTTCGGCGACCGCCGGCTCGCCGTGGTCAGCGTGTGGGAGCCCGGCCTCGCGTACGCCGCCTCGGCACCCGCCTACGACCCGACGATGAGGGGCTATCCCATGCCGACGGTCGAGGAGGCCGCGCTGCTCGACGAGGTGCAGCACGAGCGCGCCGCGGCGACGGCCGAGGCCGGCGCGCAGATCGCCCGCGAGCTCGGCGCCGACGCCGAGCCTCACGCCGAGCCCGAGCGCGGGCGGATCTCCGACACCGTCGCCGCGCTGGCGAGGGAGCTCGGCGCCGGTGCGATCGTCGTCGGCACCCGTGGCCGTGGCGCGGTCAAGTCCAAGCTGCTCGGCTCGACGTCGGCCGCGCTCCTGCACCGTGCGCCGTGCCCGGTCGTCGTGGTGCGCGGCGACGAGCAGGGCTAGTCAGTCGCCGGGCCGGGGCCGGGCCAGGGCGGCGTCGCGCCGCCCCAGGTTGCTGACGATCAGCGAGACGACCGTGACCAGGTAGATCTGGCCGATGAGCGCCTCGAAGACGCACAGGGTGTGGCCGAGGTCGCTGCGCGCGGTGAGGTCGCCGTAGCCCACGGTGGTGAGCGTCGTGAAGCTGAAGTACAGGCAGCGGGCCATCGTGGCGGGTGTGCCGTCCACGAAGAACGGGTGGCCCCCGAGCCGGTCGACCGCGCCGAAGACGAACGCGAACAGCAGCCCCATGAGCATGTAGAGCGACAGGACGCCCGAGACCGCCTCGAGCCGCACCGCGCCGCTCGTCCGCAGCGTCCGGACCACGCCGACGGCGACCGCGGGCGGGCCGAGCAGGACGACGGCGGCGTTGAGCACGCGCACCTCGCCGTCGCCGACGACGCCGCCGAGCCAGCTCAGGAGGTTGATCGCGACGCCGGCCGCGGCCAGGGCCGCGGCGAGCGCCATCAGCCGGGGCGCGGCGCGCGCGACCCGCACCGCCAGCAGCAGGTCCGCGCCCAAGAGCACGCTCACGATCAGCTGCTGTGGGTCGCTGGACGGCAGGGCGCCCTGGACGGCGACCGTCACCGCGACCGAGCCCAGCAGCAGCCCGTACGGCCCCGGTCTCAGGCGCTCTGCGGCCACCATCGCAAGACGCTAATCGCGGGCACCGGCCCCGCCAATCGTGCCGGCATGTGAGCGGGCACACCGGTGGGCCCCATTGCCGCCGCAGCGCACGGCGGTGACGATCGGGCCATGAGCGCCAGCCGCAGCATGCCGCCGGCGGCGTGGTCGCAGTGGGCCGGGGCCGGCGCCGCCTGCCCGTGGACGGTCGGGATCGAGGAAGAGCTGATCCTGCTGGATCCGAGCGACTGGTCTGTGGCCAACCGGGTCGAGGACGTCCTCGAGGCGCTGCCGGGCGAGGTTGCCGTGCGCACGGCGCGTGAAACGCACGCGTGCGTGCTGGAGCTGCGGACGGGGCCGCACGGCACCGTGGCCGGGGCCGCCCGCGAGCTGGGGGAGCTGCGCGCCGCGGTCGACGGGACGCTGCGCCACGAGCTCGGCCTGCGCGCGGCCGTGATGGGCCTGCATCCGCTCGTGGCCCGCTCGGAAGCCGAGGTCTCCGGCGGCGAGCGCCGCCGCGAGATCGAGGCGACGATGCGCGCGCTCGCCCACCGCGAGCCGACGATGGCGCAGCACGTCCACGTCGCGGTCCCGGACGCCGAGTCCGCGATCCGGGCGCTCGACGGGCTCCGCTGCGACCTGCCGGTGTTGCTCGGCCTGTCGGCCAACTCGCCGTTCTGGGGCGGCCGCGACTCGGGCTTCGCGTCCGTGCGGACGCCGATCTTCTCGATGTTCCCCCGGAGCGGCATCCCGCGCCGTTTCGGCCGTTACGACGAGTACGTCGCCACGGTCGGGGAGATGCTGCGCTCGCGCGCGATCCCCGAGCCCGGCTTCCTCTGGTGGGACGCGCGGTTGCAGCCGCGGCTCGGCACCGTCGAGGTGCGCGTGCTTGACGCGCAGTCGCGTCTGCTGGACGTCGCGGCACTGGCCGCCGCGGTGCAGTGCGCCGTCCGCGGCCACGCCGAGGGACGGCCGGCGTACGCCCCGTCGCCCGAACTGCTCGCGGAGAACCGCTTCCTGGCCGCCCGTGACGGCATGGAGGCGCAGCTGCTCGACGCGCGCCGGCCGAGCGGGCGGCGCGCGCTGCGGGCCGCGCTGGCCGCCCTGCTCGAGGACTGCGCCCCGTTCGCACGCGAGCTCGGCTGCGCGGCCGAGCTGGGCGACGCGGCGGCGCTCGCCGCCGACCCCGGCTACGCGCGCCAGCGCCGCTTCGCCGCCCGCCACGGGTTCCCCGCCCTGCTCGAGCGCCTCGCCGACGAGTTCGCGCATCCCGCGCGCGCGTCGGTGGCCGCTTGGGCCGGCGTCGGGTAGGCCCCTCGCTAAGCGGGGGCGCCTGAGCCGAGCGACGACCGCAGACGCTCCTCCTCCTCCGTGCTCAGCGACGTCTGGATCACGTCGCCGCCGTACGGGCGGAGCCGATCGAGCAGCTTCTCCGGCGCGCTGCTGGAGCCGAGCGCGATCAACGCCGCGCCGCCGGGCTCCAGGCGGGCGCCGAGCTGCTTCATGAAGTCGTCGTTGACTCCGGCGTCGGTCACCTTGCCCGCGACCGCCCCCGAGGCGGCGCCGACCGCCATGCCGACCAGCGGGGCGAGGAACAGCAGGCCGATCAGGCCGCCCCACAGCGCGCCGCCGGCGGCGCCGGCGCCCGTCGTGCTGACCGCCTGGTGGAGCTTGATCTTGCCGTCGGACTGGTGCTCGACGACGACGGCGTCCTGCAGGTCCAGAAGGTGCTCCTTGGTCGCCGCGATCATGACGCCGCGGACCTCCTCCGCGGTCTGCGTATCGGGATACCCGATCGCGATCAGCGTGCTCATCGTGCTCCTCTCGATGGGGGTCAGCCGGCCGTGATGCGGCGATCGCCGCCGTAGGCGGCCAGCCCGTAGATGACGAGGATGTCGACCGCGAAGATCGCGAGCGACCAGAACGGATAGGCGGGGATCGACAGCAGCGCCGCGATCGCGTTGCACACCGCGGACGCGATGCCGAACCAGCGGCCGTAGCTGCCGCCCGCCCAGACCGAGAAGGCCGCGGCGAGCTGCAGGCCGCCCAGGATCAGGATGATCCAGCCCCAGGTCCGGAGGTCACTGAAGATGAACCTCGTGTCCTCGAGGAAGAAGCCCGACCGGTCGATGGCCGCGATGCCCCAGATGATGTTCAGGACGCCGACCGTCAAGATCATGATCCCGGCGAACAGCACCCAGCCGCTGCCCTCAGGGGGATAGTCGGTCAAGTCGTTCGTCGGTTCGCGCGTCCCGGCCGCGGGAGTGGTGGCCATGCTGCTCCTTTCGGTCTGAGACTGGCCGAGCCGATCGTCCGGCAGCCGGCGCGCGCGCTCAATGTGGCACGCACCACCGCACTCACTCGTGCTCGCATGGTGGCCGGACGCCGCGCCCGCTGGCACGCTCGACCGACGAGCCAGCGAGCCGACAGGCCCGGCAGCACCCGCGAGCGCCTCAACCTACCGTCGGCGCTCGCCGCCCACCTCCGCTCCGAGCAGGTGTCGGAGGTCGTCTACGGCACGGTCATCGGCCTGGCGCTGGTGGTCGCCCTCGAGGCGCATCCACCCGCCGCCGGCGTGACCGCGGCGACGATCGTCACCACGGCGATCGCCGTCGGGCTCGCCGAGCTCTACAGCGAGTTCGTCGGCGCGCGCGTGCGGCGCAACGTCGACGGTCAGCACGGCGGGGTCGTCGCCTCCGACGTCCTCGCCGTCGTCGCCGGCGCGGCGTTCCCGGCGGTGTTCTTCGTCCTCGCGGCCGTCGGCGTGCTCGAGCTCGACACCGCGTTCACGATCGCGAAGTGGAGCGGCCTCGGGCTGATCGCGTCCTACGGGTTCTTGGCGGCGCGGCTCGGGGGCGCGCCGAACCACAAGGCACTGATGCACGCGGGCGTGGTGGCGGCGATCGGCGTCTTCGTCATCGCCGTCAAGGCGCTGGTGCACTGAGCGGCGTCAGGGGCGGGTGGGGCGATCGCCGGCCCGGCGCGCCGGGACGAAGAGCGGCAGCGACCGGTCGAGCGGGATCCGGCCGATCACGCGGGTGCCGCGGCCGGGCGCGGACACCACGTGCAGCTCGCCGCCCACGGCCGCGAGGCGGTCGTGCATGCTCGTGAGCCCGAAGCCCGCCTCGACGAGGTGGGGCTCGAAGCCGTCGCCGTCGTCGCGCACCTCGAACTGCAGGACCCCGTCGTCGCTCACCGCGATGTCCACGTGGCGCGCTCCGCGCGCGTGCTTGGCGGCGTTCTGCATCGCCTCCAGGCAGCAGAAGTACGCCGCGCTCTCGATCGCGCGCGGGTAGCGCTCGCGGGTGTCGTCGGCGTGCACGGTCACGGGTAGCACGGCCAGCAGCGCGGCGGAGCGCAGTGCCTCCACGAGGCCGCGGTCGGAGAGCGGGGAGGGGTAGATGCCGCGCGCGAGCGAGCGGATCTCCTCGAGCGCGCCCTCGACGTCCGTCCCGAGCGCGCGGATGACCTCCGCGCTGCGGCGGTCGCTGCCGTCGAGGCGCTCCGCGGCGAGCTCGAGCTTGATGCGCAGCGCGACGAGCTGCTGCTGCGCGCCGTCGTGCAGGTCGCGCTCGACCCGCCGGCGCTCGTCGTCGGCGCTCGCCTGGATGCGCGAGCGCGACTCGCGCACCTCGTCGAGCAGCGCGGCGGCCTCGGCGCCGAGCCGGCGGTTGTCGAGCGTCAGCACGGCATAGGCGCGCGCGGCGTCGATGAACGCCTCCTCATCGGCCAGGCTCGCGTCGTGGAGGATCCCGGCGATCACCCGGCTGTCGTCGTGCACCTCCGTGAGGCAGCGGCCCGACCCCGGGATCGGCGCGACGACCACCGCACCAGAGCCGGTCGTCCACCCATCACCGTCGCGCGGATAGACGATCTCCAGCAGCGGGTCGTCGAACGTCTCGGCGAGCGCGGACTGCAGATCCGCGGGGCCCGGATGCTCCGCCAGGCGCCCGGCGAGGTGCTGGATCGCGTTCGCCAGGAACAGGTGCCAGCGCGCGATCCCGATCAAGAACGCCCCCGCCATCAGCGGAACGGTCAGCGAGAGCGCCCACATCGACGCATCCAACGCCTGCGACTCAGGATCGATGCGACGGAGCACGATCAGCGCGGAGAAGGCCCCGAAGCGGGCGATGGCGACGACGAGCACCGGGCCGAGCGCCCGGCGCATGAGCAGGTTGGAGCCGAGGAGCCGCACCAGCAGCCGCACGCAGACGGCGGCGAACGCGGCCACGATCAGCAGCTCGCGCAGCGGGCGCAGCACATCCTCGACGAACCCCGGCTCGGTGCCGAGGACCATGAGCGGATTGGCGGGGCAGCCCGCGCTGCACGTCGTCCAGGGCGAGGGCTCGGGGAAGCGTTCGACGAGCAGCACCGACGGCAGGTAGAGCAGGGCCACCGCGGCCGCGACGGTGCCGACGAGGAGCCGGTCGGCGCGCGCCGGGAGGCGGCCGGTCGGGAACGAGAGCACGAGGTACATGAGCAGCGGCTCGGCGAGCCAGCCGCTCATCCGCCCGATCGCGTGCAACAGCGGGTCGGAGCTCTCCGCGAGCGTCGTGAGGAACCACGCCGCGCCCGTGGCGAGCAACAGGTTCCCGAAGCGCGCCGATGCCGGCCGGCGCCGGGCGTAGAGACCGACGGCGATCGGCGCGCCGACCATGCTCGCGCGCGCCACCGCCTCGAGCCACGGCTGCTCGACGGTCGACCCCTCGGCCGTGATCCCCGCGGCCACCGCGCACAGGACCGCCCCCGCGGCGGCGATCAGGACATCGCCGCCGTTCCGTCGGCGATGGGAGCCCTCCGAGCCCACGACGACGACGGTAGACCCAGCCGGTGGTGGGCGCAATCGCACGATTGCGTTCCTTCAGCGCCGGTTCTCGTCCCAGAGCCGGCGCAGCAGGCGGGGCCCGAAATCCTGCTTGCGCACCAGGGGAACCGTGTCGAGTTGCGCCGCCGAAGGCACGTCGATCCGCTCCTCGATCGAGATCAGCACGACCACCACTTCCGGGTGCATCTCGGTCAGCCGTCGCGCGACCTCGATCCCGCCGAGCCCCGGCATGCGCAGGTCGAGCAGCACGAGATCGGGCCGGAGACGCCCCACCTCCTCGATCCCCGAGGTGCCGTCGGCCGCCTCGCCGATCGAGGCGAAGCCGGGGGTGGCGTTGATCACCTCCCGCGCCAGGGCGCGGAAGATCGCCTGATCGTCGATGGTCAGGACGCGCACCGCACCGGTTGCTGGTGACTGGTCGAGCCTCATCGTCGCCACATTGCGGCGAGCGTAGGCGGGCCCGGAGGCGGCCGGCAATGGCGCGCACCTGCCGACCGTCGTGGTGTCTGCCTGAGGATCTGGCGCGTGCAGGAGGGAGCCGGCAGGGGCCGGTTAGGGTGTTGCCGTGGCCCGCGGCGACGCCCAGGTGCTCGAGCTGGCCGGGCGCGAGGTGCCGATCACCAGCCCGGGCAAGCTGCTGTTCCCCGACGCCGGCGTCACGAAGCTCGACCTCGTGAACTACTACGCGGCCGTCGAGGAGCCGTTGATGCGCGCGATGCGCGGCCGACCCGTGCTGATGCAGCGCTTCCCGAACGGCGTCGGCAAGCAGAACTTCTTCCAGAAGCGCGTCCCCGACAACGCGCCCGACTGGCTCGAGACGACGACGGTGCAGACGGTCAACGGCACGCCGTCGCGGGCGCTCGTGGCCGCCGACCTCGCGCACGTCGCGTGGGCGGTCAACCTCGCCTGCCTCGGCTTCCACGTCTGGCCCAGCCTCGCCGACGACCAGGAGCACGCCGACGAGCTGCGGCTGGACCTCGACCCGCAGCCCGGCACCGGGTTCGCCGAAGCGGTCAAGGCCGCCTGGGAGCTGAAGGCGCTGCTCGACGAGCTGGGCATCGCCGCCTTCCCGAAGACGACCGGCAACCGCGGGCTGCACGTCTACGTCCGGCTGCAGCCGCGCTGGGACGCCTACGAGGTGCGCGCCGCGGCCGTCGCCGCCGCGCGCGAGCTCGAGCGCCGCCGCCCGGACATCCTCACCGCGGCCTGGTGGAAGGAGGAGCGCGGCGAGCGGATCTTCGTCGACTACAACCAGAACGCGCCGCACAAGACCGTCTTCGGCGCCTGGTCGGTGCGCTCGCGCAAGGGCGCGCAGGTCTCGACGCCGCTGCGCTGGGAGGAGCTCGACGAGGCCGACCCGGACGCGCTCACGCTGCATACGGTGCCCGAGCGGGTGGAGCGCGGCGGCGACCCCTGGGCCGCGATCGACGGCGTGCCGCAGTCGCTCGACGGCCTGCTCGAGCTGCACGAGCGCGACCGCGAGAACGGGCTCCCCGACGCACCGTGGCCGCCCGTCTATCCCAAGCAGCCCGGCGAGCTGCGGCGCGTCGCGCCCAGCCGCGCCCGCAAGGACTGAGATACTCCGCCCGGTGGCAGCGGACTCCGACCGGGTGGGCGCGCTCAGCGAGGTCGCGGTCGGCGACGAGCGGGAGCGCGTCGAGCGCATCCTCGCCACCGCGCGCGAGTTGCTCGGGATGCAGATCGCGTACTTCACGGAGATCGACGCGGGCGAGCAGGTGATCCACCGGGTGGCCGGCGACCCCGGCGGCCTCGGGCTCGTCGCGGGCACGCAGGTCCCGCTCGAGGACACCTATTGCCGGCAGATGCTCGACGAGACGATCCCGTTCGCGGTGCCCGACGCGGACGCCGTGCCGATCCTGCGGGAGCTCCGCGAGGCGGAGCCGTCGCGCCCGCTCGCCTACCTCGGCGTGCCGCTGCAGCTCTCCACGGGCCGCGTCTACGGGACGCTCTGCGCGGCCAGCGAGCAGGCCCTCGACGACCTGCGCGAGCGCGACGTCGCGTTCATGCGCGTGCTCGCCCGGCTGCTCGCCGACGCGCTGGAGCGCCCGCCCGCGGGCGCGCCGCGCTGGCTGGACGGCGGCCCCTGCGCCGCGGTCGAGCACGACGGGCGCGTCGCCCACCTGGCGTTCTGGGTCGTGGCGACGCCGCGCGCGGTGCGGGCCGCCCGGCGGGCGATCGACTGCCTGGCGGAGTGGATCCCGAAGGACCGCATGCGCGACCTGCAGATGATCGTCTCCGAGCTGGTCACCAACAGCGTCCGCCACGCCGGGCTGGAGCCGTCGAGCTCCGTCGGGATCGACGTCGTGGTCCAGCCCGGGTCCGTGCGCGGCCGCGTCAGCGACCCCGGGGTCGGCTTCGACCCCGCCGCCGTGCCGGCGCCGCAGACCGGCCAGATCGGTGGCTGGGGTCTGCACATCGTCCGGCAGATGGCGCGCAGCTGGGACGTCGCGCGCCCCGCCACGGGTGGTGGCGTGGAGGTCTCCTTCGAGCTCGCGCTCGCCTGAGCCGGTGGCCGTCGAGCTGCACGACGTCGTCCCCGGGCTGTGGCTGTGGCGCCAGCCGCATCCGGCCTGGGAGGAGGGCAACGACTGGGACCCGCTGGTGACCTCGGTCGCGGTCCAGTCGCGCGGCATGGCGCTCGTGCTCGACCCGCTCGCGCCGCCGCCGCGCGAGCGGGAGGTGTGGGAGCGGCTCGACGCGCTGGCGCCCCAGGTCGCCGTGATCCTCAAGCCCGACCACGTGCGCGACGTCGACCTGTTCGTGCGCTGGTACGGGTGCCGTGCGCTGGGGCCGTCGCTGTTCTGGCGCGACGACGTGCCGGAGACAGAGCTCGAGGCGGTGCACCCGGGCCTCGAGCTGCCCGGCGGCCTGCTCGCCTGCCACGACGGCCGCGGCATGCAGGAGACGCCGGTCTACCTGCCCGAGCAGCGCGCGCTCGTCTTCGCCGACGGCATGACCGCGCCGGACGGCGTCCTGCGCGTGTGGGGGACGCCGTGGCACGAGCAGCGGGTCCTGCCGGCCATGCGCGAGCTGCTCGAGCTCCCGTTCGAGCACGTGATCGTCTCGCACGGGGAGCCCGTGCACGACCGGAGCGCGTTCGAGGCCGCCCTCGAGCGCGAGCCGTGGTCGGAGTGGGCCGGAGCATAGGATCGGGGGCGACCCTTCAACCGGAAGGAGCGCCGTCATGGCCTCGGTACTGAACCCCTACATCTCCTTCGACGGAGCGGCGCGGGATGCGATGGAGACCTACAAGGCCACCTTCGGCGGTGAGCTGTCGGTCAACACGTTCGGCGACTTCGGCCAGGCGCCCCCGGGCTTCGAGGACAAGGTCATGCACAGCCAGCTCGAGACGCCGTCGGGCTTCACGCTGATGGCCTCCGACACGCCGCCCGGCATGCCGTTCCAGCCCGGGACCAACATCTCCGTCAGCCTCTCCGGCGACGACGAGTCCGAGCTGCGCGGCTACTTCGACAAGCTGGCCGACAACGGCCAGGTCACGATGCCGCTGGAGAAGCAGATGTGGGGCGACGTGTTCGGCATGGTCACCGACCGCTTCGGCGTCAACTGGATGGTCAACATCGCCCAGCCGCAGGCCTGAGCGCACGGCCGGCGGGCGCGGCGTGCCGCGCCCGCCGTAGCGAGGTCAGACGGGATCCTTGACGATCCGGATGTAGGGCTTGGGCTCCTCCCAGCCGTCCGGGTAGCGCTCCTTGGCCTGGTCGTTGGAGACCGAGCCGGCGATGATCACGTCGTCGCCGGGCTGCCACTGGGCGGGGGTGGCGACCTGGTGCTGCGAGGTGCGCTGGAGCGAGTCGATGACCCTCAGCACCTCGTCGAAGTTGCGGCCGGTCGTCATCGGATAGATCAGGACGAGCTTGATCTTCTTGTCCGGGCCGATCACGAAGACGTTGCGCAGCGTCGCGTTCTGGGCCGGCGTGCGGTCGGTCGGGTCGCCGCCGGTGTCGGGCGGGAGCATCCCGTAGGCCTTGGAGACCGCGAAGTCGTGGTCGGAGATCAGCGGGTAGTTGGGCGCGGTGCCCTGCGTCTCCTCGATGTCGCGGGCCCACTGCTCGTGGTTGTCGGTGGGGTCCACGGAGAGCCCGATGATCTTCACGCCGCGGCTGTCGAAGTCCGGCTTGATGCGGGCCATGTAGCCCAGCTCGGTCGTGCAGACGGGCGTGAAGTCGCGCGGGTGGGAGAACAGCACGGCCCAGCCGTCGCCGATCCACTCGTGGAAGGAGATGCGTCCCTCCGTGGTGTCGGCCTCGAAGTCTGGCGCGGTGTCGCCGATGGTGAGGCTCATATGAGCTCCTTGCGTCGAAGGATCCGGGGAATGGCGATCAGGATTCAGAGGATACCGGCGGCCACGGGAGGCGGAGGGGTGGAAAAGTCCCCCTGACGGTCCGGCGCCGCACCGCAGCGGCTCCTGTGCCGCGGACGCGCCGCTACCTTGCGTCCGCGTGTCACCTGAACTCCTCCTTGCCGCCGCCGGCGGGCTGCGGCGCGCCTTTGAGGAGGTGGACTGGGCGGCCACGGGGCTCGGGGCGATCGAGGACTGGAGCCCCGCGCTGCGCAACGCAGTCGACCTCGCGCTGCACACGCAGTTCCCGGTCACGTTGCTGTGGGGGCCGGAGTTCGTGCTCGTCTACAACGAGGGGTACATCCCGCTGATCGCCGACAAGCATCCGGCGGCGCTCGGGCGGCCCGCGCGCGAGGTGTTCCCCGAGGCCTGGGACGTGATCGGCCCGATGATGCAGTCGGTGCGCGAGGGCGGCGGCGCGACCTGGGTCCAGGACGAGCCGGTGCCGCTCCTGCGCCGCGGCCGGCTCGAGGAGGCCTACTTCACGTTCTCCTACTCGCCCGTCCGCGGCACGGGCGGCGAGATCGAGGGCGTGATGGACATCGCGATGGAGACCACGCAGCAGGTGATCGACCGCCGCCGGCTGCGCACGCTCAGCCGGTTGCGCGAGATCCTCGCCGGGCTGGACTCCGCCGACGCGATCCTCCAGCGAGGGATCGCGTCCCTGCGCGCCGACGCCGCGGACTTCCCGGCCGTCAGCCTGCGTCCGGCGCAGGCGCAGGACGGGCCGCTCGTCGTCGCCCACGGCGTGGCCAGGCTTGCGCTCGGGCCGGCCCGCTCGGGCCGGGCCGCGCTCGAGGTCGAGCTCAGCCGCCACCTCGACCCCGACACCGGCTACCTCGGGTTCCTGCGGCTCGTGGCCGCCTCGATCGGCCAGGCGCTCGACCGCGTCGACGCGCGCGAGGTCGAGCGCAGCTTCTCCGAATCGCTGCAGCGGAGCCTGCTCAGCAGGCCGCCGCGGCGCCCCGGCGCCGAGATCGCCGTCCGCTACAAGCCGGCGACGCGGCTGGCCCAGGTCGGCGGCGACTGGTACGACGCGTTCGCCGGGCCCGCGGGCGCGCTCACGCTCGCGGTCGGCGACGTCACGGGGCACGACCGGCGGGCGGCCGCGGGGATGGCCCAGATCCGCAGCCTGCTACGCGGCGCCGCGTGGGCCCAGGCGGGCGCGCCGGCCCGCAGCCTCGGGGCGCTCGACCAGGCGATGAGCGGCCTCGATGTCGGCGAGTTCGCCACCGCCGTCCTCGCCGAGCTCGACGGGCACACGCTGCGATGGTGCAACGCCGGTCACCCGCCGCCCGCCGTGCTGGGCCCCGACGGGCAGGCGCGGCTGCTGTGGACGGACCCCGCGGAGCCGCTGCTCGGGATCGGCGCCGGGTCGCGCCGCGAGCACACCGTCGAGCTGGAGCCCGGCTCGGTCGTCGTGCTCTACACGGACGGCCTGGTGGAGCACCGCGACGTGCCGATCGACCGCGGCCTCGCGTGGCTGACCGGCGCGCTGGAGAGCGGGCGCGAGCTGGGCGCGGAGGCGTTGTGCGACCACCTCCTCGCCCAGCTCGGCGCGAGCGGCGAAGACGACGTCGCCCTGCTCGTGCTCTCTACGGGAGCCGAGCCTCCAGCACCAGGTTGAGCGGCGTCTCGGCGGCGCGGCGGACCGCGCCGAAGCCGCCCGCCCGCAGCACCTCGGCGAGGCGCGCCTCGCCGGCCTGGGTGCCGAGCCCGGCGCGCCCAGGCTGCGAGAGCGACCCCGGCGTGCACACGAGCGTCGACATCGCGTAGTAGAAGCGCCCGACGGGGTGCAGGTTGTCCTCCACCCGGTCGCCCGCGAACGGCTCCACCAGCATGCAGCGGCCGCCCGGCGCGAGCGCCGATGCGGCGCTGCGCGCCGCCGCCAGCGGGTCGCCGAGGTCGTGGAAGGAGTCGAAGAACGCGACGAGGTCGTACCCGGAGCCCGGGATCTCGTCCGCGCCCGCGACGTGGAACTCGACGTTGGAGACGCCCGCCTCGGCGGCGCGCTCGCGCGCGGTCGCGATCGACTCGGCGTGGTAGTCGATCCCGACGAAGTGCGAGGCCGGGAAGGCCTGCGCCATCAGGACCGTCGAGATGCCGTGGCCGCAGCCGACGTCGGCGGCCGAGCCGCCCGCCTCGAGCCGCTCGACGACGCCGTCGAGCGCCGGCAGCCACTCCGCGACCAGGCTCGCGCGGTAGCCGACGGCGAACGCGCGCTCGACGCCGTGGAAGAGCCCGTGGTGGTGCTCGTGCCAGCCGAGGCCCTCGCCGGTGAGGAAGCGCTCGGCGACCCGCTCGCGCGCCGCCACCGCGGCGTTGCCGCTCTGGAAGGCGCCGATCATCTCGAACGGGCTGGTGGGGTCGGCGAGCACGAGCGCGTGCTCGGGCGGCAGCATGTAGCCGGCCTCGCCGTACTCCAGGAAGCCGCTGGCGGCCTGGGCGGCGAGCCACTCGCGCACGTAGCGCTCCTGGGTGCCGGTGCGGGCGGCCAGCTCCTCGGAGGAGACGGGCTGGGAGTCGGCCATCGCCCGGAACAGCCCGAGCTGGTCGCCGATCAGGACCAGCGCCGCGTTGACCGCGGCGCCGAGCTCCGTGGCGACGTGCCCGACGAACGCCTCGAGCTTGGCCTCGTCGATGTCCGTGACGGCCATCAGATCACGCACCGGTCGTGGTACTTGCGCCACGCGCCGTCCCACCACTTGACGGCGGCGTCGTAGCCCTTCTTGGCCTCGATCTCGCGGAACTGCTGCTCGACCTGCTCGGCGCCGCCCTCGCAGTCGATGGGCGTGGCCTGCGCGCTGCCGGCCGTGCAGAGCGCCGCGGCGACCGCGAGGGCGGCGATCGCCGGCTTGAATCGGGAGGGTGACATGGGGAGCTCCTGGGGGAGGGGTTGGGGTCGCAGCGGAAGCTACGGGCGCCCGGCCGCCGTTCCTGAGCGTTTCCTGAAGCCTGGGTGGGTGCGGTGCGGGCTCCCGCCCGGTGGCCGTGGAGCTGGCTCCATGGCCACGCCGGCGCCGCCGCCGTAGCGTGCGCGCGTGCCCCTCTACCTCGTGCCCCGCACCCGCGCCTGGCTCTCCGCGGAGGAGGTGGCGGCGGCCGCCGACTGCGTCCCCGCCGTCAACGCCACGCTCCCCGACATCCGCTGGATCCGCTCCTACGTCGTCGCCGAGGAGGATGGGACCTTCAGCGGCTACTGCGTCTACGAGGCGAGCGGTCCCGAGGCGCTGCGCCGCCATGGCGACGCGCTGATGCTGCCCACGGACGCGATCAAGCCCGTCGCCGCCACGATCGTCGCGGCCCCCGACCCGGAATCGACTACGGCGTCCTGACCGTGGCGCGGACGTTCGGAGCGCTGCTCGCCGAGCGCCGCGCGGCGCTCGTCGGGCGCGACGCGGAGCTCGCCGCACTGCTCGGCGTGCTCGACGACGGCGGCCCGCTCGCCGCGATCGTGCACGGCGTCGCGGGCGCGGGCAAGTCCGCGCTGCTGCGCGCGTTCCGCGCCGAGGCGGTCGCGCGCGGCGTGGCCGTGGTCGCGATCGACGGCCGCGCGATCGAGCCGACGGAGCACGCCTTCCGCGCCGCGCTCGGCGCCCATGACCCCGCGGAGCCCGGCCGGGGCACGGTGCTCGTCGTCGACACGGCGGAGCGGCTGCGCCTGATCGACGGCTGGCTGCGCCGCGAGCTGCTGCCCTCGCTGCCCGCGCACGTGCGGGTCGTGCTCGCCACACGCGACGCGCCGGGCGCCGCCTGGCGCTCCTCGTTCGGCCCGCTGCTGCAGACGGTCGCGCTCGGACCGCTGGCGCCGGCCGACGCGACCGAGGTGCTGCGCCGCGCCGGGCTCGACGACGAGCAGGCGGCCTGGGTGAACCGCTTCACGCGCGGGCACCCGCTGTCGCTGCAGCTCGCCGCCTCGGCGGTCCGTTCCCGGCCGGACGCCGCGGAGGACGCGATCCTGCCGAGCGTCGTCCAGGAGCTCGCCGCGCTCTACCTCGACGGGCTCGACGCGGCGACGCGCGAGGCGCTCGACGCCACCTCGGTGCTGCGGCGCGTGACGCTGTCGCTGTTGGCGCCGCTCGTGCCCGGCGAGCCGCCCCAGGTCGCGTTCGCGCGCCTGTCCGCGCTGCCCTTCGTGGAGCTCGGCCGCGAGGGCCTGGTCGTCCACGACACGCTCCGCGAGGCCGTGCTCGCGCTGCTGCGCGCCGCCGACCCGGTGCGCCACCGCGCCTACCGCGCCGCCGCGTGGCGCCAGATCCGCGGTGAGCTGGCCGGGGCGACGGGCGCCGCGCGCTGGGCGTCGGTGGCCGACATGCTCGCGCTCGTCGAGGAGCCGCTCGTGCGCGAGGCGTTCTTCCCCGCCTCCGTGCAGCACTACGCGGTCGAGCGCGCGCGGCCGCGGGACCGCGACGCGATCGAGGCGATCGCGGCGCGCCACGAGGCCCCCGCGGAGGTCGCGCAGGTGCGCGCGTGGTGGGAGGCCGTGCCGCACGCGTTCCGGGTGGCCCGCGACCCGCGCGGGCGCGTGGTGGCGTTCACGGTGCTGTGCGAGATCGGCGACGTGCCCCGCCGGCTGCTCGCGGACGATCCCGTGTGCGAGCCGTGGCGGCGCCACCTCGCCGAGCACCCGGTGCCGGAGGGCCAGCAGGTCCTGTTCGCGCGCCAGGCGCTGGCGCACGGCACCGGCGCGGCGACCTCGCCGTGCCTGGCCGCGCTGCTGCGCGACCTCGAGCGCGCCTCGCTGGAGGCCGGCCCGGCCGTGCGCCGGATCTACTCGGTGGTGCGCGGCGAGGCGCTGCTCGCGCAGATCGCCCCGATCGGCTTCGCGCCGCTGCCCGGCCGCGAGTTCGAGCACGGCGGCCGCATGCACCGGCCGACGCTGCTCGACCTGGGTCCGGAGTCCGTGGCCGGCTGGGTGTCGCGGCTGGCCGCCGACGATCCTGGCGCGGACGGCGCGCGGCTGGACGGCGACGCCCGCGAGCTGCTGCTCGGCGGGCGCCGGATCGCGCTCACCAAGCTCGAATGCGACGTCTTGCGCCACCTGCGCGAGCGGGAGGGCCGGCCCGTGACGCGCGAGTCGCTGCTGCGCGACGTCTGGGGCTACGAGTGGACGGGCGGCTCCAACGTCGTGGAGGTCGCCGTCTCAGGGCTGCGCCGCAAGCTCGGCGACCGGGCGGGCGCGCTCGAGACCGTGCGGGGCGTCGGCTACCGGCTGCGCGAGCTCTGAAGCGGAGCACCGGAAGCGGAGCGCCGCGACGGCCAGGCCCGGCCGTCGCGGCGCTGTCGCGGTGTTACGCGGTCGGCGCGGCCTCGCGCTCGGCCTTGCGCTCGGCGGCGAGATCCTTGGCGGTCGTGGAGACGCACTTGCCGAAGGCGTTGCGCGCGGTGCCGTGGTCCTTGCCGAACTGCTCGGCGTCGGCCTTCTTGGCGGCCTTGCAGGTCTTGGCGGCGTTGACCTTGTCGTCCTCCTGGGCCTCGTCCTCCTTGTCGGCGGCGGCCTTCTTGGCCTTGGCCTTCTCGGAGACGCACTTGCCGAAGGCGTTCTTGGAGCCCTTGGTCTTGACCGCGCGGCACTCCTCGACGGCCTCGGCGCGGGCCTGCTTGGCCTGCTTGGCGTCCTCGGCGGCGTCCTTCTTCGCGGTCTGCGAGACGCACTTGCCGTAGGCGTTCTTCTTCGTGCCGAACATCGACGCGAAGTTGTTCGTCCCCGCCTTCGCCTTGAACTCCTTGCAGAACGCCGCGGCGTTCTTGAAGTCCGCACGATTCGGATCCTGCGCGGAAGCGGTGGTGGGTGCGATGGCGGCCGCGCAGAGCGCGGCGGCGATCAGAAGCTTCTTGGTCATGCCGGGTGAGACCCCGCATGCGGATCGAGGTTGGCCACTTGCGTGGTGATGAGATGCTTCGCCCGTGATCTTCCGCCAGCTCACCCACGACGACCTCGGCTGCGCGAGCTACCTGATCGGCGACGAGGACGCCGGCGTTGCGGCGGTCGTCGACCCGCGCCTGGACATCGACGAGTACCTGCGCCTCGCGCGCTACCTCGGCGTGCGGATCGAGCACGTGCTGGAGACCCACAACCACGCCGACCACGTCTCGGGCCACGGCCGGCTCGTGTCGGCCACGGGCGCGCGCATCCACGTCCACCGCGACGCGGAGCCCGACTACGACCACGAGCCGTTCGACGACGGCTGGGAGCTCGAGCTCGGCGCCCTCCGCGTGCGCGCGCTGCACACGCCCGGGCACCGGCCCGAGCACACCGCCTTCGCGCTGATCGACACGAGCCGCGGCGAGGAGCCGTGGGCGGTGCTCTCGGGCGACAGCCTGTTCGTGGGCGACATCGCCCGCCCCGACCTGGCCGTCGACAAGGAGGACGGCGCGCGCGGGATCTTCCGCTCGCTGCACGAGAAGCTGCTGGCGCTGCCCGACACCGCCGAGCTGTGGCCGGGCCACCTCGGAGGCTCGCTCTGCGGCGGCCCGGGCATGAACCTCAAGGTCTCCTCGACGATCGGCTTCGAGCGCGCACACCAGGAGCTGCTGGCGATCGACGACGAGGACGCGTTCGTGCGCGAGACCACCGCCGGGCTGGGCCCGCAGCCGCCGAACTTCCGTGCGATCGTCGCGCTCAACCGCGGGCCGCTCGTGATGGAGGTCCCCGAGGCGCACCCGCTCACGCCGCGCCAGGTCGAGCAGGCCGGCGCGATGGTCGTCGACGTGCGCACGGAGCTGCAGTTCGACGAGGCCCACGTCCCGGGCGCCGTCTCGATCACCGCCCGGCGCGCGGGCTTCGGCTCCAAGCTGGCCTGGCTGGCCGATCCGGGCACGCCGATCGTGCTGGTCGGCCGCGACGACGAGGACGCCGTCGAGGCCGCCGGGCTCGCCGCGGCCGTCGGCCTGCGGGAGATCGCGGGCTATCTCGCCGGCGGGATGACGTCCTGGCGCGAGGAGCGCAGGCCCGTCGCATCCGTGGCGCGCATGACCGTGCCGGAGCTGTACGAGCGCTGGGAGAACGGCGACCGCCCGCAGGTGCTCGACGTACGCGAGCGCACCGAGTGGGACGCCGGCCACATCCCCGGCTCCGTCTTCACGCCCTACCACGACCTCCACGCCGTGCCCGACGGGATCGACCCGTCGCGGCCCGTCGCGGTCGTCTGCGGCTCCGGGCAGCGCTCGGCCGTCGCGGCCAGCCTGCTCCTGCGCCACGGCGCCGGCGACGTGATCCACGTCGTCGACGGCGGCGTGCCGCTGTGGGAGCGCAGCGGCTGGCCCGTCGAGCGGGCCTGAGGCGTGCTGCTCGCGATCCTGTTCGGCCTCGTCATCGGGGTCGCCGTCGGCACCTTGGGCGGCGGCGGCTCGGTGCTGGCCGTGCCCGTGCTCGTCTACGTGCTCGGCGAGGACCTCCCCGACGCCACGACCGCCGGCCTGGCGGTGGCCGGCGCGGGCGCGCTGGCCGGCGCGGCGTCCCACGCCCACGCCGGGCGCGTGTGCTGGCGCCACGCGATCTCGTTCACGATCGCCGCGCTGCCCGGGATCGCGCTCGGGACCCTCGCCGGCGACGCGCTGCCGGACACCGTCCTGTTGGTCGTCTTCGCGCTGGTCATGCTCGCCGCCGCGCAATCGGTCTGGCAGCGGGCCGGCCGCGAGCCGCCCGACCCGGGGGCCGGTGCGGACACCTGCCCACCGCTGCGGCTCCCGCGCGACGCGCTGGCCGGCGCCGCGGTCGGCTTCGTCACGGGCTTCCTCGGCATCGGCGGCGGCTTCCTGATCGTGCCCGCCCTCGCCGTCGGCCTGGCCTTCACGATGCGCACGGCCGTCGGCACGTCGCTGGCGATCATCACGGCGACCTCCGCGCTGGGGCTCGTCACGCACCTCGCCGCCGGGCGCGTGGTCGACGTGCCGGTCACCGCCGCCATGGCGCTCGCCTGCATGGCCGGAGCGCTGGCCGGCGCCGGCTGGGCCGGCCACCTCCCGCAGCGAGCCCTCGGCCGAGGGTTCGCCGCGCTCGTCGTGGCGGTCGCAGCGGGGCTGCTGGTTTCGGCCGTGGCGTAGGCGCCGGCGAACGTCAACGGCGGCTGGGTAGGGAGGCGAGGGAGCCACCGGCAGCGTCGAACCCGGAGTTACTCAGTCTCAGGCTGAACAACTCCGGGCTCGAGCTCTCGAGCGGGTCGAACCCACCGCCGTACGTGCCCGCCGTTCGAACGCCCCGCACCGCCGGCGCGGCGCAAGGCGCCAGCCGGAACGTCACCCTGAACGCCATGATCCGCGTCGCCCACACGGCCGACCTCGAGCCGACCCAGCTCGAAGAAGCCCACGCGATGCTCGTCGAGGTCTTCGAGGGCGACTTCGAGGACAGCGACTGGGAGCACGCCCTCGGCGGGATCCACGCCCTGGCCTACGAGGACCAAGCGCTGGTCGGGCACGCCTCCGTGGTCATGCGGCGGCTGCTGCACGGCGGCCGGGCGCTGCGCGCGGGCTACGTCGAGGGCGTCGGGGTCCGGCACGAGGCCCGCCGCCGCGGCCACGCGGGCGCGCTGATGGAGGCGGTCGAGGGCGTGATCCGCGGCGCCTACGACGTCGGCGCGCTCGGGGCCAGCGACATGGCGATCCCGTTCTACCTCGCGCGCGGCTGGCTGCCGTGGCAGGGCGAGACGTTCGCGCTGACGCCGGACGGCCGCGTGCGCACGCCCGAGGACGACGACTCGCTGTACGTGCTCGAGGTCTCCGCACCGCTGGAGCGCGCCGCGGAGATCACGTGCGACTGGCGCGACGGCGCCGTCTGGTAGCGAGGTTCACAGCCCGGTCACCTGCGGCGGCGCCACGGCGGCCAACCTGCGCCGCACCATGACCGCCACGCATGACACCGCAGCCGCCGAGGGCGGCCTCTCACGCCGCAGCGTCCTCAGCCGCGGGGCCACCGGCCTCGGCCTCGCGCTGACCGGCAGCCTCAACGGCCTCTTCGGGACCGCCGCCTCCGCCCACGGGGCCGCCCGCGCCGCCGGCTACGGCCCGCTGATCGCCGATCCGAAGGGCCTGCTCGCGCTCCCCGAGGGCTTCAGCTACACCGTCGTCGCGAAGTCGGGCGAGACGTTGCTCGAGAGCGGCGAGAAGACGCCGGACGATCCCGACGGCATGGCCGCCTTCGTCCGCCGCGGCGGGAACGGCAGCGTGCTCGTCTACAACCATGAGATCGGCGGCGGCGAGGAGCACCTCGTCCCGCGCGTGCCCGGGCTTCACCTACGACCCGGCGGTCGGTGGCGGCACGACGACCCTCGAGGTCGACAAGGACGGCAATCGCGTGCGCGAGTACGTCTCGCTGGCCGGCACGCTGAACAACTGCGCCGGCGGGCGCACGCCGTGGGAGACCTGGCTCACGTGCGAGGAGGCCGAGTCGCTGGGCGGCCCGGGGCACGGCTACGTGTTCGAGGTCGACCCCTACGACCAGGAGGCCAACCGCGACCCCAAGCCGATCAAGGCCTTCGGCCGCTACGCGCACGAGTCGTGCGTGGTCGAGCCGCAGGGCGCCCGCGTCTACCACACGGAGGACGCCGGCAACCCGAACGGCCTGCTCTACCGCTGGACCGCGCCCGACGACGCGCTGCCGCTGCGCGGAGGCTCGTTCCGGAAGCTCGCGGACGACGCCGGCACGCTCGAGGCGATGCGCGCCTCGACGCGCTCGGGCACGTTCGTGCCGGACCTCTCGGTCGCCACGCAGCCCGGCACGACGTACCGGGTGGAGTGGGTCGACGTCCCCGACCGCGACGCCCGCACGCTGGGGCCGACGCGCAGACAGCCCTACGCGAAGCCGATCACGCGCAGCCGCAAGCTCGAGGGCATGTGGTGGGGCGACGGCGGCGCCTACTTCGTCGCCTCCTTCGCGCGCACCTCGGACGGCAGCGCCGCGCAGCACGACGGCCAGGTCTGGTTCCTGGACCCCGACGCGGACACGATCGAGCTCAAGCTGCACTTCGCCTACACGCCCGCCGACCAGGACTCCGACCCCGACGGGCCGGACAACATCACCGTCTCGGCGCACGGCGGCCTGATCATCGCCGAGGACGGCGAGGGCGCCTCCCACCTGGTCGGCTCGACCGACTCCGGCGAGGTGTTCTTCCTGGCCCGCAACGAGCTCAACGACTCCGAGTTCGCGGGCCCGACGTTCTCCCACGACAAGAAGACGCTGTTCGCCAACATCCAGAGCCCGGGCCACGTGCTCGCGATCCAGGGTCCCTGGCGCAAGCAGCGATGAGCGCGCGCGTTCGTCCGCCAGACCCGGTGGGATCCGGCGGGTGGACGCCTTGCGCGAGGCGCTGGAGAGCGCGAGGCCGATCGGGCGATGTACGCGGCCAAGCGGGCCGGGCGGGACCGCTACGTCGTGATCTAGGACAAATGACGCAAGACGCGGCGGTTTCGGGGGCGTATCGTCGCTCCATGCCCCCGATCTCCCGCGGCTTCCTCGGCCGGCGCGCCGACGTCGACCCCGCCCGGCTGCCGCCCGGGCAGTACCTCACGCGCGACTTCCCGGTGCTCTCCGCCGGGCCGACCCCCAAGGTCCACCTGCACCGCTGGACGTTCGCGATCGAGGGCGAGGTCGACGAGCCGCTCTCATGGACCTGGGAGGAGCTGCAGGCGCTGCCGGCCGAGGAGGTCACGGTCGACATCCACTGCGTGACCAAGTGGACCAAGCTCGACACGACGTGGAGGGGCGTCTCGCTGGACACGCTGCTCGACGGCGTGGCGACCGAGGCCACCTACGTGACGGTCTTCTGCGATGGCGGCTACACCACGAACCTGCCGCTCGAGGACATCCAGGACGGGAAGGCGTGGATCGCCTACGAGTACGACGGCGAGCCGCTCGAGCCCGCCCACGGCGGCCCGGCCCGGCTGCTCGTGCCGCACCTGTACTTCTGGAAGAGCGCGAAGTGGGTGCGCGGGCTGCGGCTGACGCTCGAGGAGGAGCCCGGGTTCTGGGAGCAGGGCGGCTACCACCTCTACGGCGATCCCTGGCGGGAGCAGCGCTACTGGGGCGACTGAGGCCCGGATCAGTGGGTAGGCGTGAGGTCGATGACACTCACGAAACTCACACACCAGGTCCGGTTCCCGAGCGACAACGCGGCGGAGCTCAGTCAGGACCAGGAGTGGTGCGAGGTCCTGCTCGACGGTGAGTGGACGCGCGTCCGCTTCCACGACTACGCCGAGATCTACTCGGTCCCCGGCCTGTACGAGCACCTGTTCTACGAGCGCCTGCGCTGCCAGTCTCCCGCGGTCGTCGCGGAGCTGCTGGCGGGCGCGGTGCGGGAGGCCGGGGAGGACCCGTCGCAACTGGACGTCCTCGACCTCGGCGCGGGCAATGGGATGGTCGGCGAGGCGCTGCGCGAACAAGGCTTCGAGGAGATCACCGGCGTGGACATCACGCCCGAGGCGGGCGAGGCCGCGGAGCGCGACCGGCCCGGCGTGTACGCCGACTACCACGTCTGCGACCTGCTGGACCCGCCGCCCGAGCTCGCCGGGGCCAGCTTCGGCGCGATGACCTCGGTCGCCGCGCTCGGCTTCGGCGACATCCCGCCCGAGGTGTTCTCAGCGGCCTTCGACCGCGTCCAGGACGGTGGCTGGGTCGCCTTCACGATCAAGGAGGACTTCCTCGACGGTGGCGACGACAGCGGCTTCGCCGGGCTGATCTCGGGACTGCTGGACGACGGCGCGATCGAGGAGCGCGGCCGGCGCCGCTACCGCCACCGGCTCGACGTCGCCGGCGACCCGATCCACTACGTGGCGGTCGTGGGCGTCAAGCGAGCGAGATGACCTCGAGCGTCCGCGTGCCCTTGGGCGTGCGGATCTCGACGACGTCGCCGGCCCGGGCGCCGACGAGCGCTCGGGCGACCGGCGACTCGACGCTGAGCCGGCCGGCCGCGGCGTCGGCGTCGACGGCCGAGACGAGCGTGTAGGTCGTCCGCTTGCCGCTGTCGCGGTCGGCGATCGTGAACTCGCGCCCGAAGGCGATGGCGTCGCCGCCGGACTCCGCCTCGACGACCTGCGCGCGGGTGAGCTGATCGCGCAGCCGCAGGATCCGCGTCTCGAGGATCGCCTGGGCGTCCTTGGCGTCGTGGTACTCGGCGTTCTCCTTGAGGTCGCCGAGCTCGCGCGCCGCCTTGATGCGCTCCGCCATCTCGCCGCGGGCGCTCGTCTCGAGCTCCTCGATCTCCTTCTCGAGCTTCTCGTAGTCCGCCCGGGTCATCAGGAGGTCGTCGTCCACGCGGCTCACTCCTCCTCGTCGTCGCCTGTGAGCTGCTCGAGCAGCTCGAGGGCGGCGACCTGGGCCGGCGTCGCGGCGATCTCGCCACCGCCGAGGTCCTGCATCTCGGGCCAGAAGGTCGCGTGCACGGTGACCTCCTCGCCGCCGGCGTCCTCGAGCACGATCGTGGCGCGGCCGTGGCTGCGATCGGCGCTGTCGGCGCCGACCGCGCTGCGGGCGGCCGTGAGCACGGTGATGGCCAGCTCGCGCCAGTGCCCGAGGGCGTCCTCGCGCTCGGCCTCGGACATCTGCTCGAGGTGGTGGCGGTTGCGCTCGGCGAGGGCGGCGACGGCCGCCTCGACCGCGGGCCCGGCCAACAGGTCGTCGGGATCCATGACGTCCCAGGGTACGGGGCGGGCGGGATCCCAGTCCGCGCCGTGTAGCGTGCGGGCGGGATGAGCGCCGCCGGCATCGACTCGCGCCGTGCGTGGGGCGTCGTCGGGGCGGCGTTCGCGTCGATGTTCGCGGCGTTCGGGATCGCCTACTCCTACGGCGCGTTCCTGGAGGAGCTGCGCGCCGACTTCGGCGCCGGGCGGGCGCTCGCGTCGGTGTTCTTCTCGCTCACGTCGCTGCTGTACTTCGGGCTCGGGTCGCTGAGCGGCTTCGCGTCGGACCGCTGGGGCCCGCGCCGGGTGCTGCTGGCCGGCGCGGCGGCCTTCGGGCTCGGCCTGGTCGCGACGTCGATGGCCGGCTCGCTGCCCGTCGCGCTTGCGGCCTACGGGCTCGGGGTCGGGATCGGCGTGGCGTGCGCGTACGTGCCGATGGTCGCGCTGGTGGGCGGGTGGTTCGAGCGCCGGCGCACGCTCGCGCTCGGCGTCGCGGTGGCCGGGATCGGCCTCGGCACGCTGATCGTCCCGCCGGCGACCGCGGCGCTGATCGAGGCCTCCGGCTGGCGCGACGCCTACCTGGTCCACGGCATCGCCGGCGCGGCCGTGCTGGCGCTGTGCGCGCTGCTGGTCGCGCCCGCACCGCCGGCCCCGGCGGGCACCGGGACGTCGGTGGCGGAGGCGACCCGCGACCACAGCTACCGCTGGATCTACCTGTCCGCGGTGCTCGTCTCGGTGGCCCTGTTCGTGCCGTTCGTGCACCTGCCGGCCTATGCGCAGGAGCACGGCGTGGACCCGGTCCCGGCGGCCGGCTTGATCGGCGCGATCGGCGTCGCGAGCGTGGCCGGCCGGCTGGCGCTCGGCGCGCTCGCCGGCGGTGCGGGGCTGCTGCGCGTGTTCCAGGGCTGTTACGCGGCGATGGGGCTGAGCTTCGCGCTGTGGGCCGTCGCGGGCGGCTCCTACGCGGTGATGCTCGCCTTCGCCGCCGTGCTCGGGGTCGGCTACGGCGGCTTCGTGGCGCTCGCCCCGGCGGTGGTGGCCGCCCGCTTCGGCGTGGCCAACCTCGGCGCGCTGCTGGGCGTGCTGTACACGGGGCCGGGGATCGGCTCGGCCGTCGGGCCGCCGCTGGCGGGCGCGGTGGTCGACGCCGCGGGCTACGGGCCGGCGATCGCCGGATCGCTGTTCGTCGGGCTCGCCTCGTTCGCCGCGATCCTGCCCGTGCGGCTGCGGGGCTAGCGGCCGCCCTCGCCGCTGGAGTCCTCGCGCTCCTCGAGGCACGAGCACGAGCAGGAACGCGATCGTGTCGCCGCTCGCCCGGTGCGCGCGGAACGCGGGCCGGGGCGCCAGGAAGCGCGGACGCAGCTTGCGGTAACCGACCGCGGCGAGCACGAGCTGGTAGCCGGCCAGCGCGAGCGCCACAGAGGCGAGCACGACCTTCACCTCGGTGACGTTGCCGCGGAACAGCGACTCCATCCCGACCGTCTTCCCGGCCACCACGGCGGCCGAACCCTCGTGCGCGATCGCCCGCTGACCGATACAGTCCGGACACGATGACGCGCTCCCGCTCCAGCATCCCCTGCGCGATCATCGTCATTGCCACCTCGGCCTGAGCCCGCTTCCGCGCGCTTCAGGCCACGACTGGTCCCTCCGGGGCCGGCGCGGTGGCGACCGGACCTGGTGTGACCCGAAAGGACCACCGCCATGTCCGCCATCACCGCCGTCCGCACGATTGATCTCCCGCCCGACCCTGGCGCCGCACGACCACGGCGCTACGCGGTCGAGACGACCGGCCGCGGCGACGTGCTCGTGCGCGCGCTGGCGCTGCTGCGCCGCCGCGGCTGCCGGATCGTCGCGGTCGACTTCCACGAGGCTGACCGGCACGGGCCCGGCCGTTTCGAGGTCTGCGTCGACGCGCCGCCGCGCACCGAGCACCGGATCGAGGCGTGGCTGAGCGCGCTCGTCGACGTGGTGGAGGTGCGTTCGTCACAATGAGTCTGCGATGGCGGCGCATGCGGAGGACATCGATCGGCAGGAGACGACCGAATGGGTCGAGGCACTCGACTCGGTGGTCGCGCACGACGGCGTCGAGCGCGCCGGCGATCTGCTCGATCGCGTGCTCGAGCACGCGCGCAGCTCGGGCGCCTATGACGGCACCGTCGCGCCGAGCGCGTACATCAACACGATCCCGCCCGAGCGCGAGGATGCGTACCCCGGCGACCTGGAGCTCGAGCACCGCATCCGGGCGATCATCCGCTGGAACGCGATGGCGACCGTGCTGCGCGCCAACGCGGAGTCGTCCGAGCTGGGCGGGCACATCGCCTCCTACCAGTCGGCCGCGACGCTCTACGAGGTCGGCTTCAACCACTTCTGGCACGCGCCGGGCGAGGAGCACGGCGGCGACCTCGTCTACATGCAGGGCCATTCCTCGCCCGGCGTCTACGCCCGCGCGTTCCTCGAGGGCCGGCTCAGCGAGGAGGACCTGCTCGGCTTCCGCCAGGAGGTCTCCAAGGGCGGGCTGAGCTCCTACCCGCATCCGTGGCTGATGCCGGACTTCTGGCAGTTCCCGACCGTCTCGATGGGCCTCGGGCCGATCATGGCGATCTACCAGGCGCGCTTCATGAAGTACCTCACCGGCCGCGGGCTGGCCGACACGACCGGCCGCAAGGTGTGGGCGTTCCTGGGCGACGGCGAGACCGACGAGCCGGAGTCGCTGGGCGCGATCTCGCTCGCCGGCCACCAGAACCTCGACAACCTCGTGTTCGTCGTCAACTGCAACCTGCAGCGCCTCGACGGGCCGGTGCGCGGCAACGGCAAGATCATCAACGAGCTCGAGACGGTCTTCCGCGGCGCGGGCTGGAACGTCCTGAAGGTGATCTGGGGCAACAAGTGGGACCCGTTGCTCAAGGCCGACCACGACGGGCTGCTCAAGCGCCGCATGGACGAGTGCGTCGACGGCGAGTACCAGACCTTCAAGTCGCGCGACGGCAAGTACGTGCGCGACAACTTCTTCGGCGCCTACCCCGAGCTGGCCAAGCGCGTCGAGGACTGGTCCGACGACCAGATCTGGAGCCTCAACCGCGGCGGCCACGACCCGACGAAGGTCTACGCCGCCTACGCCGAGGCGATGCGCTCGGAGGGCCGCCCGACGGTGATCCTCGCCAAGACGGTCAAGGGCTACGGGATGGGCGCGGCCGGCGAGGGCCAGAACATCACCCACCAGCAGAAGAAGATGACCGACGAGGCGCTGTACGCCTTCCGCGATCGCTTCGGGCTGGAGCTCACCGACGAGCAGATCGAGAAGAAGTCCTTCTACAAGCCCGCCGAGGACACGCCGGAGATGACCTACCTGCGCGAGCGCCGCGACGCGCTCGGCGGAGGGCTGCCGGTCCGCCGGCGGCGGGCCCCCGAGTCGCTGCCCGTGCCCGAGCTGTCGGCGTTCAAGACCCAGCTCGACGGCACCGCGGAGCGGGAGATCTCCACGACGATGGCGTTCGTGCGGATCCTGTCGACGCTCGTGCGCGACAAGCAGATCGGCAAGCACGTCGTGCCGATCGTGCCCGACGAGTCGCGCACCTTCGGCATGGAGGGCATGTTCCGCCAGCTCGGGATCTTCAGCCAGGTCGGCCAGCTCTACCGGCCCGAGGACTCCGAGCAGCTGATGTTCTACAAGGAGGACAAGAAGGGCCAGATCCTCCAGGAGGGCATCAACGAGGCGGGCGCTTTCTCGTCCTGGATCGCGTCCGGCACGTCGTACTCCAACCACGGGATCCAGACGATCCCGTTCTACATCTACTACTCGATGTTCGGGTTCCAGCGGGTCGGCGACCTCGCCTGGGCCGCGGGCGACAACCGCACGCGCGGGTTCCTGCTCGGCGGCACCGCCGGCCGGACGACGCTCAACGGCGAGGGCCTGCAGCACGAGGACGGCCACTCGCACGTGCTCTCCTCGACGATCCCCAACTGCGTCTCCTACGACCCGACCTACGCCTACGAGGTCGCGGTGATCGTGCGCGAGGGGCTGCGCCGGATGGTCGGCGAGCAGGAGGACGTCTTCTACTACCTCACGCTGATGAACGAGAACTACCCGCACCCCGAGATGCCCGAGGGCGCGGAGGAGGGGATCCTCAAGGGGATCCACCGGATCGCGGGCGACGGCAAGGGCGCGGTCCAGCTGCTCGGCTCGGGCACGATCCTGCGCGAGGTCGAGGCGGCGGCCCGCCTGCTGGCGGACGACTGGGGCGTGGAGGCCGACGTCTACAGCGTCACGAGCTTCACCGAGCTGGCGCGCGACGGCATGGGCGCCGAGCGCTGGTCGCTGCTGCACCCGGGCGAGGACGCGCGGACGCCCTACGTGGCGAGCGCGCTCTCCGACAAGCCGGCGGTCGCGGCGACGGACTACATGCGCGCCTTCGCCGAGCAGATCCGCCCGTACGTGCCCGGCAGCTACACCGTGCTCGGGACGGACGGCTTCGGCCGCAGCGACTGGCGCCGCTCCCTGCGCGAGTTCTTCGAGGTCGACCGCCGCTACGTCACGCTGGCGGCCCTGCGCTCCGTCGCCCCCGACAAGGCCGCCGAGGCCGTTGGGAAGTACGAGATCGACGCCGACGCGGAGGCACCGTGGCTGAGGTGAAAGAGGTCGCGGTCCCCGACATCGGGGACTTCGACGAGGTCCCCGTGATCGAGGTGCTGGTCTCCACCGGCGACACCGTCGCCGAGGAGGACCCGCTCGTCACGCTCGAGTCCGACAAGGCCACGATGGACGTGCCCGCGCCGTTCGCGGGCGTCATCCAGGAGCTCAAGGTCAACGTCGGCGACAAGGTCGGCCAGGGCTCGCCGCTGCTGCTGATCGAGGTCGGCGGCGGCGACAACGGCGCCGAGCCGGCGAAGGACGAGCCCGCGGCGGAGGAGCCGAAGGAGGCCAAGGAGCCTGGCAAGGCCGGCGCCGCCGAGACCGCGGTGGAAGCCGAGGCCGAGGCCGAGACGGAGGCCGCGCCAGAGCCCTCCGCGGGGCCCGACGAGAGCGAGACGGGGGAGGACCTGCCCTACGCCAGCCCGGCCGTGCGCCGGCTCGCGCGCGAGAAGGGGGTCGACCTCTCCACCGTCGAGGGCTCCGGGCGCAAGGGCCGCATCACCAAGGAGGACGTCGAGCGCGGGCCGTCGGCCGCGCCGCAGGCCGCTCCGTCGGGGGAGCGCGCCGAGCCGGGCGAGCGCACCGAGCGCGTCGAGCTCTCGCGGATCAAGAAGCTCTCGGGCCCGAACCTGGTCAAGAGCTGGACGACGATCCCGCACGTCACCCAGCACGACGAGGCCGACATCACGGAGCTCGAGGCCTTCCGCAAGGAGGTCAACGCCTCCCAGAAGGACGTCAAGGTCACGATGGTCGCGCTGCTCGTGAAGGCGTGCGTGACGTCGCTGAAGGAGTACCCCGAGGTCAACTCGTCGCTGGACGGCGACTCCCACCTGGTCCTCAAGCGCTACTGGAACATCGGCTTCGCGGCCGACACGCCGCAGGGGCTCGTGGTCCCGGTGATCAAGGACGCCGACCGCAAGGGCATCCTCGAGATCGCGGGCGAGCTGACGCGGCTGTCGGGCGCCGCGCGCGAGGGCAAGCTCAAGATGGGCGACATGAAGGACGCGACGTTCACGATCTCCTCGCTCGGCGGGATCGGCGGCACGTTCTTCACGCCGATCATCAACCCGCCGCAGGTGGCGATCCTCGGCGCCTCGCGCTCGGCGATGAAGCCCGTCTGGGACGGGAGCGAGTTCCGGCCGCGGCTGATCCTGCCGCTGTCGCTCTCCTACGACCACCGCGTCGTCGACGGCGCGCTCGCCGCGCGCTTCACGACGCACCTCGCCGGCGTGCTGGCCGACATGCGGCGGGCCCTGCTGTGAGCGAGGTCAAGGTCCCGGACATCGGGGACTTCACCGACGTCCCCGTGATCGAGGTGCTGGTCTCGCCCGGCGACACCGTCGCCGCCGAGGACCCGTTGATCGTGCTCGAGTCCGACAAGGCGAGCATGGACGTGCCCTCCCCGGAGGCCGGCACGGTCGGGGAGCTGCTCGTCAAGGTCGGCGACAAGGTCTCCCAGGGCACGCCGATCCTCACGCTCGAGTCCGACGGGCAGCCCGCGAAGGAGGACGAGCCTCCGAAGGAGGAGGCGAAAGACGAGGAGCCCGCGAAGGAAGATAAAGGGCCTGTCCCCTTAGACTCGGGCGACGGCGATCGTGCGGATGTCGTCGTCATCGGCTCGGGCCCCGGCGGCTACACCGCCGCCTTCCGCGCCGCCGATCTCGGCCTGAAGACCGTGCTCGTCGAGCGCTACGAGCGCCTCGGCGGCGTCTGCCTCAACGTCGGCTGCATCCCCTCCAAGGCGTTGCTGCACCTCGCGCGCGTGCTCGCCGACGCCGAGGAGGCCGCCGGCGCCGGGATCTCCTTCGGCGAGCCCGAGGTCGACCTCGACGGCGTGCGCGCGTTCAAGGACGGCGCCGTCAAGAAGCTCACCGACGGGCTGGCCGGCATGGCCAAGACCCGCAACGTCGAGGTCGTCACGGGCACCGCCAAGTTCACGGGCGCGAACACGCTCGACGTCGACGGCACCGAGATCGCCTTCCAACACGCGATCATCGCGGTCGGCTCGCAGGCCGTGGCGCTCCCGGACATGCCCGACGACCCGCGCATCGTCGACTCCACCGGCGCGCTCGAGCTGCCCGACGTGCCCGAGCGGCTGCTCGTGATCGGCGGCGGGATCATCGGCCTGGAGATGGCGACGGTCCACGACGCGCTCGGCTCGAAGGTCGTCGTCGTCGAGATGCTCGACGAGCTGATGGCCGGGGCCGACCCGGACGTCGTCAAGCCGCTGCGCAAGCGGATCGAGAAGCGCTACGAGGCGATCCACACCGGCACCAAGGTCGAGGCGATCAAGGCCACCGACGACGGCATCGTCGCCACCTACGGCGGCAACGACGAGACCTTCGACCGCGTGCTGGTCGCGGTCGGCCGCCGCCCCAACGGCGGCGCCGTCGAGGCCGACAAGGCGGGCGTGAAGGTCGACGAGCGCGGCTTCATCTCCGTCGACGAGCAGATGCGCACGAACGTGGAGCACATCTTCGCGATCGGCGACGTGGTCGGCGAGCCGATGCTCGCCCACAAGGCCACGCACGAGGCGAAGGTCGCGGCCGAGGTGATCGCCGGCGAGAACGTCGCCTTCGACGCCAAGGCGATCCCCAGCGTCGCCTACACGGACCCCGAGGTCGCCTGGATGGGGCTGACGGAGGTGCAGGCCAAGGAGGACGGCACGGAGGTCGAGACCGCCGTGTTCCCGTGGGCCGCGTCCGGGCGCGCGATCGGCATGGGCCGCACGGAGGGCATGACCAAGCTCGTGCTCGAGCCCGAGAGCAAGCGGCTGCTCGGCGCGGGCATCGTCGGCGTCAACGCCGGCGAGCTGATCGCCGAGCTCGTGCACGCGCTGGAGATGGGCGCCGACGCCGAGGACATCGGGCTGACGATCCACCCGCACCCGACGCTGTCGGAGTCGGTGGGCATGGCGGCCGAGGTGGGGACGGGCACCATCACGGACCTCCCGCCCAAGCGCAAGAAGACCCGTCGCTAGCCTCAAACGCATGGCTGAAGCCCCGGTCTGGGAGCCGGTCGTCGCGTACGACCGCTCCTTCGACGCCCGCTACGGGCTCGAGATCCTCGAGCACGACGCCGAGGCGCGCGAGCTGCGCGGCCGCATCGCCGTGCGCGACGAGCTGCTCACGGAGCACGGGATCGTCCACGGCGGCGTGTTCGCCGCGGCGGCCGAGGCGATCGCCTCGACCGGCACCGCACTGGCGGTGATGGGCGACGGCTACGCCGCGATGGGGCTCTCCAACGACACGACCGTGCTCGCCGACGTCCGCCGGGGCACGATCCACTTCCTCGCGCGCGCCGTGAGCAGCGGCGAGCGCGAGTGGGTCTGGACCGCCGACGCCCGCGGCGAGGACGACGCGCCGGTCGCGCACTCGCGCGTGACGGTCGCGGTGCGGCCGCTGCGGAGGCCCGCGTGACGCACCGCGCCGCCGTCGTCGGCGCCGGTCCGGCCGGCTTCTACACCACCGACCAGCTGCTCGGGGCGGGCTGGGAGGTCGACCTCTACGACGCGCTGCCGACGCCGTTCGGCCTCGTGCGCTCGGGCGTCGCGCCCGACCACCCGAAGCTCAAGTCGGTCACCCGGATCTACGAGAAGACCGCCGCCAAGCCGGGGTTCCGCTTCTTCGGCGGCGTCGAGCTCGGCAAGGACGTCACGCGCGAGGAGCTGCTCGAGCGCTACCACGCGGTCGTCTACGCGGTCGGCACCGCCGACGACAACCGGCTGGGGATCCCCGGCGAGGACCGGCCGGGCTCGCACTCCGCCACCGAGTTCGTCGCCTGGTACAACGGCCATCCGGACTACGCGGGCCACGAGTTCGACCTCTCGGGCGGGCGCGCGGTCGTGATCGGCAACGGCAACGTGGCGATCGACGTGGCGCGCATGCTCGTGCTCGATCCCGTCCGAGCTGGCCCCGACCGACACGGCCGACCACGCGATCGACCACTTCGGGCGCTCGACCGTCGACGAGGTGATCCTGCTCGGCCGCCGCGGGCCCGCCCAGGCCGCCTTCACCAACCCCGAGGTCCGCGAGCTCGGCGAGCTCGCGCGCGCGGACATCGTCTGCGACCCCCAGCAGGTCGCGGAGGCCACGGAGCCCGGGACGCCGACGCAGCAGCGCAACGTCGAGCTGTTCCGCGACTACGCGGCGCGCGAGCCGCAGGGCAAGTCGCACCGGATCGAGCTGCGCTTCCTGCGCTCGCCGCTGGAGATCCTCGGCGAGGGCGAGGACGGCCCCGTGACGGGCGTGCGCGTCTCGGTCAACCGGCTCGAGGACGGCGCGCGCCGTCCCGACCGGCGAGGAGGAGATCATCGAGTGCGGCCTCGTGCTGCGCTCGATCGGCTACCGCGGGCGCCCGCTCGACGGGCTCCCGTGGAACGAGCAGCGCGGCCTGATCGCCAACGAGGGCGGCCGCGTCGCGCAGGGCGAGTACTGCGTGGGCTGGATCAAGCGCGGCCCGTCGCGGCGTGATCGGCACCAACAAGAAGGACGCCGCCGACACCGTCGCCCGCATCCTCGAGGACGAGCAGGCCGGCACGCTCGGCACCCCCGCCGACGCCGACCCGGACTCCGTCGCCGCGTGGCTGGCCGAGCGCGTGCCCGACGCCGTCACGTGGGAGGGCTGGCAGGCGATCGACGCCGTCGAGAAGGCCGCGGGCGAGGCCCAGGGCCGCCCGCGCGTGAAGCTCGTCACGCTCGAGGAACTCCGCGAGGCCGGCCGCCTCACGCCGCGCGCTGGTAGCGGGCGCCGCGCTCCGCTAGGCCAGCGTCGCGCGCAGCCAGTCGACCGCCGCCGGCACGTGCGCCGGGTCGATGTGGTGCGCGGCGTCGGACTCGTGGTACTCGACGGCCAGGCCGCCGGCCTCGAGCAGCTCGCGGGCGCGCCGCGCGAAGCCGACGTCCATGACCGGGTCGCTGGCGGCCGTGGGCGATGAACGCGCGCGTGCCGGTGCGGTCGGCGAGCGAGGGCTGCCAGCCGTCGACGGTCGGGACGAAGCCCGAGAAGGCGAGGATGCCGGCGGGCGCGGGGCGGTCGGCCGGCCGAGGCCGAGCGCGTAGCTCATCACCGAGCCCATCGAGAAGCCGCCGAAGACGGTCCGCTCCGGCGTCGATGCCGGTGCGCTCCCACAGCTCGTCGTGGAAGCGCGGCGAGCTCGCCGTAGGCGGCGTGGAAGGTGTCGTGGTCGGGGTAGCCGACGCGCGGCACGACGTACCAGTGGTTGCCGGGCCAGCCCGGGAGCTGCAGCGGCGCCCGCGGGGTGACGACGTGCAGCCGCCGCTCCGGGTCGAGCACGTCGGCGAGGCCGAGCAGGTCGTGCTCGTCCGCGCCGCGGCCGTGGTGGAGGACGAGCAGGCCGGCGGGGTCGCCGCCGGCGGGCCGCTCGCGGTAGGATGAGCGCGCTCATGCGACCGCTGCGCGCGCGCGCGCGGGTTGGCGACCGGCGTCAGCGCGCGCTCGAGCTGCTCGCGCAGGTGCTCGTGCTGGGCCGGGAGGCTGCAGCGCCTCGCCCAGGTGCTCCGGGTCCTCGTCGACGGCGAAGCCGGGGGAGAGGGTGGCGATCTCGAACAGCACCCCGCGCGGCTCGCGGAAGTAGATCGAGCGGAAGTAGTCGCGGTCGCGGACGTCGGTCACGTAGCCGTCGGCGTCGGCGATGCGCTCCTGCCAGGCGAGGTGGTCCTCGTCGCGGCGAGGCCCAGGCGATGTGGTGCACGCGTGCCCGCGCCCTGGCGGCCGGCGACCGGCGGCGCCGGGTCGTAGGCCCAGTGGAAGTGGCGCTCGCTCGCCCTGCAGCCGGTACTCGCCGCCGCCCTCGTGCGTGAAGCCGAGGACGTCGGTCAGCACGCCTCTCCTCGACCGGCGGCGAACGCGCTGTAGGCGCGCGCGCCCTCGAGGCCGGTGATCGCGTGCTCGGCCGGGACCTCGGGGTGCGCGGCGCGCAGCGGCGGGTTGCCGTCGGTCGGCGACGACGAGCTCGAGCGCGAGCCCGTCGGGGTCGGTGAAGCGCAGCGAGCGCTCGCCGCGCTCGGCGTGCCGTCCCGGCAGGCGCGTCGGCCCAGAAGTCCAGCGCCGCGTCGGAGGCCACGCCGAGCTGGAGCGTGTGGATCATCCCGATGCCGGCGCGGCCGCGCGCGGCGCCGGGGAACTCGAACCACGTGAGGATCGAGCCGGGCGCGCCCTTCTCGTCGCCGAAGTAGAGGTGGTAGGCGTCGGGCTGGTCGAAGTTGACGGTCTTCTTGACCAGCCGCAGGCCGAGCACGCCCGCGTAGAAGTCGACGTTCGCGCTGCGCGTCGCCGGTGATCATCGTGATGTGGTGGAGGCCTTCGAGCTTCATCTCTTCCTCTTCCGGATTCGCGTTGAGGAGAGTGTAGACGAAAGTAGTTGCATGAACAACTACATGTCTAGAGCTCCAGCACGACCTTGCCGATCGCGCCGCGCTCGTCGATCAGCTGCAGCGCCTCGGCGCGCTCGCTCGAGCGGGAAGCGCGCGCCGACGATCGGCGCGCACGAAGCCCTGCTCGGTCAGCGCGTCGAGCGCCCGCGCCGATCTCGCGGTTGACCTCGGGCTTGGCGATCACGTAGGCGCCCCAGCCGGCGCCGATGACCTCGGTGTTGTTGAGCAGCAGCCGGTTGACCTTGCACCTCGGGGATCGAGCCGCCGGTGAAGCCGACGACGACGAGCGCGGCCGCCCTCGCCCAGCGAGCGCAGGCTGTCGGTGAAGCGGTCGCCGCCGACCGGGTCGAGCACGACGTCGACGCCGCCGCCGGAGAGCTCCTTGGCCTCGTCCTTCCACGGCGCCGTCGGAGCGCACGCACCTCGTCGGCGCCCGCCTCGCGCGCGACGCGCTCCTTCTCGTCGCTGGAGACGACCGCGATCGCGCGGCAGCGCCGAGGCCCTTGGCGACCTGGATCGAGGCGGTCCCGACGCCGCCGGCGGCGCCGTGCACGAGCACGCGTCTCGCCCTCCTGCGAGGCGCCCGCGCAGCACAGCGAGAAGTAGGCCGTGTGGTAGTTGAGGATCAGCCCGGCGCCCTGGGCGAAGTCGAGCGCGTCGGGCAGCGCGAAGGTCATGAACGTCGGGCGCGACGGCGACCTCGGCGAAGCCGCCGAGCATGCAGAACGCCGCCACGCGGTCGCCGGCCTCCACGCCGGCGCCCTCGGGCGCGCTGCGCACGACGCCGGCCACCTCGCTGCCCGGGACGAACGGCAGTCGGCGGCTTGAACTGGTACTCGCCGCGCGTCTGCAGGACCTCGGGGAAGGAGACGCCGGCGGCGCGGACGTCGACGACGACGCCCTCGGCGGGGTCATCAGGTGGGTGGCGCCCGGCTCGGGGACGTCGACGAGGGTCAGCGCCGAGGCGGGTCCGGAGAGCTCGGTGATCTGTTGGGCTCGCATGCGGGCGCGGATACTGCCAGGCATACTGGCGCGATGGGCGCTGGTCCCCGCCCGCGGGAGGTACCGCTCTCCGAGGTCATCGGAGCACTCTCGTATGCGCTCGACCTGACCGAGGGCGAGCCGCCCGGCCACGCCGTCCGGACCTGCATGATCGGCATGCGCATCGCGCAGGAGCTCGGGCTCGGGGAGGCGGAGCGGACCGATCTCTTCTACGCGCTGCTGCTCAAGGACGCGGGCTGCTCGGCCAACTCCGCGCGCATGGCGGCGCTGTTCGCCGTCGACGACCGCCACGCCAAGCGCAGCTCCAAGCGGGTCGACTGGGCGCGCTCCTACACCGCGTTCCTGTGGACGCTGCGGACGGTGGCGCCGGGCGGCTCGTGGCGCTCGCGGGCGTCGCAGCTGATGTCGATCCGCCAGGAGACCGAGATCACCCGCTCGCTGATGCGCGCGCGCTGCGAGCGGGGAGCGGAGATCGCCCGGCTGCTGGGGCTCGGCCAGGGCACGGCGGACGCGATCCGCGGGCTCGACGAGCACTGGGACGGCCACGGGCAGCCCGAGGGTCAGCGCGGTGACGAGATCCCGCTCGGCGGGCGGATCCTCTGCCTGGCCCAGACGGTCGAGATCTTCCACGCCCAGCGCGGGCTCGACGCCGCGCTGCACGTCGCGGAGCGGCGCAGCGGCGGCTGGTTCGACCCGAAGCTGGTGTCGGTCCTGAAGCGCACCCGCGCCGACACGGCGTTCTGGGCGTCGCTGCCGGCGGGCGAGCTGGAGCCGTGGGAGCCGCGGGAGCGGCGCCTGACCGCCGACGAGAGCTACCTGGACCGGATCGCGGACGCGTTCGCCGGGGTCGTGGACGCGAAGTCGCCGTGGACCTACCGCCACTCCGACCGCACGTGCGTGATCGCGATGAGCATCGCGGCGCTGCTCGGCTGCGACGACCGGTGCTCGACGACATGCGGCGGGCGGCGCTGCTGCACGACGTCGGCAAGCTCGCGATCTCCAACCAGATCCTCGACAAGCCCGCGCGGCTCACCGACGAGGAGTTCGCGGTCGTCCGCCGCCATCCGCTGCACACGGCCGCGATCCTGGAGCGGACGCCCGGCTTCGCGGGCCTCGCCCCGGTGGCGGGCGCCCATCACGAGCGGCTCGACGGCTCGGGCTACCCGCACGGGCTCGACGGCGGCGCACTGAGCGTCCCGATGCGCGTACTCGCCGTCGCCGACGTCTACGAGGCCCTGACCTCCGCGCGGCCCTACCGGCCGGCGATGAGCTCGGCCCAGGCGCTGGAGGTCATGCGCCCCGACGTCCCGCGCCGGCTCGACCGCGACGCGTACTCCGCCCTGGAGGCCGTGCTCGAGGAGCGCCTCCCCGAGACCCCGGCCGCCCACGCCGCGGTCGACGACGCGCTCCGCGCCGACGCCGTCATCGGCCGGCACATCCGCTAGCGGGCGCCCGCAGCACGTAGCCGACGAGCAGATGCTCGCGGCCCTCGTGGTCCGTGGCCGGGACGGGTTCGGGGAGCTGCCGCGCGCCGAGGCGCTCCGCGATCCGCCGCGAGCCGGCGTTGTGCGCGCCCGTGTGGAGCCGGATCTCCGGGAAGCCCGCCACTTCGAAACCCCATCTCGCCGCGGTCCGGGCGGCGCGCAGGGTGAGGCCGCGCCGGCGCGCCTCCGGGACGATCCAATAGCCCAGCTCGGCGCGCTCCTCGGCCGGCCACAGCCCGACCCAGCCGACCGCGTCGCCGCCGTCGGAGATTGCCATCGACAACTGCCGCCCGGCATGGATCTCCCGCTGCCTCGCGACCCAGCCGTTCAGCGCCTCGAGGTCTCGCTCCCACGGGATCGCAGCCCAGGCGCACACCTCGGGGTCCCCGCAGATCCCGGCGACGGCCGCGCCGTCACCGGTCCGCCACTCGCGCAGCACTGAGTCCATGCGGCATTCCATCGCACGAGGCGAACGTCAACGGCGGCGGGGGGGTGGTGAGGGTGCCGTCCGGACCGCTTACTCCCGGCCGCCACTTACAGCGAGGTCGCGCTCGCTCCTCCTCAGCGGGAGCGAGTGCTACCGCGTTCCGTGGCGGGAAACGCGGTGTCGATCGCTCGTCCTGAGCGTGAGCGAGCGCTACATCGATGGCGCGGCGGCCCCCGGAGCAAGCGCTGCGGGCGGCACCCTCACCACCCCACCCAGCCGCAGTTCCGCGTTACGAGGCGGACGTCGTCATCGGCTCCGAGTCGCGGGAGCTCGTGCTCGACGTCGTCGTCGATGACGTCGTGGCTTGTGTCGCTGACGCGACCTGCGCGGTCGACGTGCCCAGCGCCGGGTCGTGGCCGGTGGCCATCTGCACATAGAGGCCGGAGAAGGCCGCCAGGAACAGCGCGGTCGCGCCGGCGGCGACGCGGGCGCGGATCCGGCGCACGCGGGCGCGGCGGGCGAGCAGGGCGGGGTGGAGTGCGGGAGGGGTCATGAGGAGGCCTGGGTCGGGGAGGACGGGAGGTGGCGGACGGCGAGCAGCAGGGCGGCGGGCACGATCACGATCCCGGCGGCGGCCAGGAACCACAGCCGGCCGGCGTCGGTGCCCTCGCCGAGCGCGTGGGCGATCGAGAGCACCCACACGAAGACGGTCCAGCGGTGCAGCCGGCGCCAGCGCGCGACGCCGATCCGGGCGCGCGCGTAGTAGGAGAGGCCGAGCGCGATCAACGCCCAGCCGCAGGCGATCCCGAGCGACGTCCACAGAGGCGCGTGGTCGCCCAGGAACGGGATCGTCACGTCGGCGAGGCTGAGGTTCACGTAGCCGTCGAAGACGAGCGCGCCCGCGTGGATCACGATCGCCGCCATGGTGGCGAGCGACAGCGCCTCGTGGATCGAGACGCAGCTCGTTGGGCCTTGCCGCGGATCATCCGGCCGGCCATCAGCAGGCCGACCCGACCGACGCGCTCGAGGCCAGCAATGCGACGATCCCGGCCGAGCGGCTGGTGAGCCAGAAGATGTGCTCGGTCATGACGCGCCCCCATCCCGGCCAGCGGCGCGGGGTGCGCGGCGGCCGCGCGCCGGCGATGCGCGAACACCCACGTCTTCAGGGCCACGTAGCGGGTGACGGTGGCGAGCGCCGAGCCGAGCACGAGCACGGCGAGCTCGACCCCGCGCGGCGGCGGTGGCGTCGATCCCGTGCAGCACGCCGAGCGCGCCGTTGGAGGAGCGCGAGCGTGGGCGCCGAACACGGCGGCCCCCGCGCACGTGATGGCGCAGCACGTCCCGCGCCCGCGCAATCCGAACGTCAACCGCCGGTTGGCGGCCGTGTTAGCCGACGGCCGTGATCGCGAGGGCGGCGGCGTTGGCGCCCGCGGCGCCGAGCGGCCCGTGCAGGAGCAGGAACAGCAGCGCGAACGCGAGCCGTGCTCACCACGCCGATGCCGAGGAAGCGAGCGAGCGGCGCGGCCGCGGCGAGCCGCGCCACGCCGCGGAGGTCGTCGGGCGCGGTGCGGGCGATGTGACGCGGCTGTCGGGGTCGTCGACCCAGTCGACCGGACCTCGTGGATGCGCAGCCCGTTGTGCTCGGCGAGCAGGAGGAGCTCGGTGTCGAAGAACCAGCCGTCGTCCTCGACCCGGCAGCACGCCGGGCGACGTCGGCGCGGACGGCCTTGAACCCGCACTGCGCGTCGCGGAAGCGGCTCGCGAACACACGCGCAGGATCAGGTTGTAGGTGCGCGAGATGATCTCGCGCTCGGGCCGCGGGCGACGGGGCCCGGCGCCAGCCGGGAGCCGATGCGCGAGGTCGCGGTGGCCGGTGACGAGCGGCGCGACGAGCGGGAGCAGGCCTCGAGGCCGGTCGAGAGGTCGACGTCCATGTAGGCGACCACGCTGCGCCGCAGGTCGACCACGCGGTGCGCAGCGCCAGGCCGCGGCCCTTGCGCT
>CAWHOS010000007.1:0-540379 GCA_963831105.1 uncultured Solirubrobacteraceae bacterium
CTGAACTAACGGGGAGTATCCGCCACTCCCGATGGCGGCGAGGATGCCCGGGTGCGGGGTGCCCGGTCCAATCCTCCTCGCCGGTGCGCTGAGCATCGCCTTGTTCGTCGGGGGGGACGCGCAGCCACGATGGCGCTACGGCTCCCGTCGCGGCTTACGGGTTCGAGGACTCGGGGGACCTCTCGTTCGTCGGCGACTCGAGCGCCAACGCCAACACGGGCGAGGTCACCGGCGCCACGCGCGTGACCGGCCGCTTCGGCTCCGCACTGGACTTCGACGGCGTCGACGATCTCGTGACGGTCGCTGACGCGCCCACGCTCGATCTCACGTCGGGCATGACGCTGGAGGCCTGGGTCAAGCCGCGCGCGAGGGGCGACTGGGCGCACGGTGATCATGAAGCAGTACCAATCCGACCTCGCGTACACGCTCTATGCGAGCGGGATCAGCCGCCCGAGCGGCTACGTCACGACAACCGGAGGCCTGAGCTCGGCCACCGCGCCATCAGCGCTCCGCTCAACGTGGAGCCACGTCGCCCTGACCTTCGATCGGGTCAGCTCTGCGGCTCTACGTCGGGGGCGACAGGTGGCAAGCGCCGCACGGACCCAAGCCCTGGTGAACGAGCGACAACCCGCTCACGATCGGCGGCAACAAGGTCTGGGACGAGTGGTTCTCGGGCGCGATCGACGAGGTGCGCATCTACGACCGGGCGCTCACGGGCGCCGAGATCCAGACCGATATGACCACGGCGGTCGGCGCCCAGGCCGGACCACCGCCATCACAAGGGCCGGGCCCAACTCGGGTCATGGACCCCGCCGGCCGCTTGGCCGCTCGTCGCCGTGCACGCGTTCGGAGTGCTTCTCCAACGGCAAGGTCGCGGTGTGGGACGGCTTCGGAGCGGCACTGAACTCCGAGCGCATCTGGAACCCCGAGACCGGGCAGTTCGAATCGGCGCCGTCGGGCATCAACCTGTTCTGCTCCGGCCACGCGCTGCTGCCGGGACCGGCGGGGGGCTCACCGCCAGCAGCGTGGCAACAACTATCTCGGCTTGAGGGACATCCGGCTGCTGAACCCGTTCAACCGCACCTGGGCGGCCGGGCCGGACATGGCAGCGCGGGCGCTGGTACCCGACCACGACGACCCTTCCCGACGGGCGCATCCTGATCGTCTCCGGGGACGACGCCGCCCCAACGGTCCGTACACGCCGTTCCGCGTCACGTCGGACACGCTGCCGGAGATCAACGAGCCCGAAGACGAACAGCGTCACCTCGCTTCCGTCCGCGGCCCGGCCCATGCCGTTGTACCCGTTCATGTTCACGACCCCCGGACGGGCGGGTCTGGTCGACGCAGGGCCCGATCCCACGACCCGCATCCTCGACCCTCGGACGGGGGGGGGTGGTCGACGCTGCCGAACCCATCGCCGATCGACGGGCACAGCGCGGTGATGTTCCGAGCCAGGGAAGATCCTCAAGTCGGGCACGGTGGACCGAGACCGAGTTCCCTCAGATGCGTGCCCATCACCAATCCGCGCCGCGGTGCTCGACCTCAACCAGACCGTCCCGAGCTGGAGCGATGCGGCGTCGATGAAGGAGGCGCGGACCTACCACACGCTCACGGTGCTACCCGACGGCGACGTGCTGGCGATGGGCGGGCAGAACATCACCCGGCGCCGACTCGCTGCGGACGAGCGCCGTGCTCGAGCCTGGAGATCTGGCATCCGGGGACGAACACCTGGACGAAGATGGCCGGGGAGCGTCCGGCCTCGCGGCTACCACAACACGTCGTTGCTGCTGCCCGATGGCCGGGTGCTGCTGGCAGGCAGCGGCGGGCTCGACGGGTCGATGATGGTCAACGAGGCAGAGCGCCGAGATCTTCTCGCCGCCGTACCTGCACAAGGGGCCGCGGCCTGGTGATCCCAGGGCCCGCCGACGACGATGGACTACGCCAAGACCATCACCCTCGCGACGCCGGACGCCGCGCGGATCGCCAAGGTGAGCCTCGTGCGCATGGGCTCCGTCACGCACAACTTCAACATGGACCAGCGCTGGCAGGGAGCTCACGTTCCGAGCGGAACGACGGCCAGCTGGAGATCGACGCCCCCGCATCGCCCAACACCGCGCCGCCCGGCGTGTACTACCTGTTCATCATCGACGACAACGGGGTGCCATCGAAGGCCGCGATCCTCAGCATCTCCAACAGCGCGGATACGCAGGCGCCGTCGGTGCCGTCGGGTGTGTCGACGTCGGGTGGGGTCGGGCGGGTGTCGCTGAGTTGGACGGCGTCTTCGGACAATGTGGGTGTGGCGCGCTATGTGGTGCACCGATCGTCCTCGCCGGGGTTCACGCCCAGTGCCGCGACGCGGGTCGCGACGCCGACGGGCACGTCGTTGCGTCGATAGCGGGCTGGCGCCGGGCAACTACTACTACCGGGTGCTCGCCGAGGATCAGGCCAACAACGCCAGTGCGCCCTCGGATGAGGTCACCGGCGTTGCCTTGGCCGACACGACCGCGCCGACGGTCTCGCTGAGGCGCTCCGGCCGCGGGAGCCACGCTGCGCGGCACCGTCGCCGTGACCGCGACCGCCGCCGACACGGCGGTGTCGCCGGCGTGCAGTTCCGCCTCGACGGCGCCGCTCGGGTTGGAGGACACCACCTCGCCCTACAGCGTCGCCTGGAACACGACGACCGCCACCAACGGCGGGCACACGCTGACGGCGGTCGCCGTGACGCCTCGGCCAACACCACCACCTCGTCGCCCGTCACCGTGACGCGTGAACAACACCATCCCCCCGGTCCCCACGACTGATGGCGGCCTACAAGTTCGACGAAGGGTCGGGGGCCACGGTCATCGACGTCCCGGCCGGGGCCCACCGGCCGATCCCAGGCGGTCTGGTCGACCGCCGGCCGCTCCGGCGGGGCCCTGTCCTTCGACGGGGTCAACGACTGGGTCACCGTGGCCGATCACGCCGGATCTGGACCTCAGCGGCGGTATGACGCTTGAAGCGTGGGTCCGGCCCGACGACCACGACCGGCTGGCGCACCGCCATGATCAAAGAGGGCTGCGGCGGGCTCTGCTATGCCCTCTACGGCGGCGCGGAACCGCCAGCCCTCCGGCTGGGCGACCATGGGCACCACCGAACGTGGCGTCATCGGCCCGTCCACCCTGGAGGCCAACACCTGGGCCCACGTGGCCGTCACCTACGACGGAACCATCCTGCGCCTCTACGTCAACGGCACCCAGGTCGCCACCCAGGCCCAGACCGGCGCCATCACCGCCTCGACCGGCGCCCTGCGCCTCGGCGGCAACGCCGTCTGGGGCGAGTTCTTCGGCGGACTCATCGACGACGCCCGGATCTACAACCGGGCCCTCACGCCGGCCGAGATCGTCACCGACGGCACGGTCGGGGCGCCGGCGGCAGGAGACACGACGCCGCGGAGCCGACCGACGATGATCGCCGCCGGTGGGGTCGGGCGGGTGTCGCTGAGCTGGACGGCGTCCACCGACAACAACGGCGTGGCGCGCTACGACGTCCACCGCTCGACACCGCCGGATTCACGGCCGGGCCGACCACGAGGATCGCGACGCCCCCGGCAACTCCTACATCGATAACGGGCTGGCGGCCGGCAAGTACTACTACCAGGTGCTCGCCGAGGACAGGCGGGCAACGTCTGCGCCCGTCCAACGAGGTCACCGGCGTCACCGGCCGACACCACCCCGCCCTCGGTCTCGATCACCGCCCGGCGGGTGGCGCAATCGTGTCCGGCACCGTCACCGTGACCGCGAGCGCCGGCGACGACGGCGGTGTCGCCGGCGTGCAGTTCCGCCTCGACGGCGCCGTCTCGGGATGGAGGACACCACCTCGCCCTACAGCGTCGGCTGGAACACGACCACCGCGACCAACGGCGGGCACACGCTGACGGCGGTCGCCCGTGACGCCTCGGGCAACACCACGACCTCGTCGCGCGTCACCGTGACGCGTGAACAACACCATCCCCCCGGTCCCCACGCCGATGGCGGCCTACAAGTTCAACGAAGGGTCGGGGGCCACGGTCATCGACGTCACCGGCCAGGGCCACACGGGCACGATCTTCCAGGCGGCGTGGTCGACGGCGGGTCACACGCCGGGGCGCTGTCCTTCGACGGGGTCAACGACTGGGTCACCGTGGCGGATCGCGCCGATCTCGCCTCATCGAGTGCCATGACGCTCGAAGCCTGGGTCCGGCCCACGACCACGCCGGCTGGCGCACCGCCATGATCAAGGAAGGCTGCGGCGGGCTCGGCTACGCCCTCTACGCCAGCGGCACCGCCCGTCCCGGCAGCTACATCGCCACGACCGCGGCGCTGGCTTCACCGGCCCCTCGCGCGCTGGCCACCAACACCTGGACCCACGTCGCCGTCACCTACGACGGGACGACCATGCGCCTCTACGTCAACGGCAACCAGGTCGCCAGCGCAGGCCCGGACCACCACCATCGACTCACACCAGACCCCTACGCCTCGGCGGCAACAACATGTGGAGCGAGTTGTTCGGCGGACTAATCGACGACGTCCGGATCTACAACCAGGCCCTCACCCCCACCCAGATCCAAACCGACATGGCCACCCGCGTCGGCTGAGCGGCGGCCCAGGGGGAGCCGCCGGCCTGTCCGGGGCCCCGCGGGCGGGAGCGGTTCAGACAGCCGCGCCGGTGAGGGCTTCGGCGCCGGATTCCTCCAGCGTGCGCGCAAGCCCTTCGCGAAGCTCGACCGTCGGCTCCCAGCCCAGCAGCTCGCGCGCCAGCGAGATGTCGGGCTGGCGCACCTGCGGATCGTCGGTGGGCAGCGCCTCGTAGACGATCTCGGAGCGCGACCCGGTGATCTCGATCACCGCCTGGGCGAGCTCGAGCAGCGTGAACTCGTCCGGGTTGCCGATGTTGACCGGATAGTGCAGCCCGGACTCGGCGAGGCGGATGATCCCGTCGATCAGGTCCGAGACGTAACAGAACGACCGCGTCTGCGAGCCGTCGCCGAAGACCGTGATCGGCCTGTCCTGCAGCGCCTGGCGCATGAACGTCGGCATCGCGCGCCCGTCGTGCGGGCGCATCCGCGGCCCGTAGGTGTTGAAGATCCGCACGATCGCGCGTGTCCACGCCCTGCTGGCGGTGATAGGCCATCGTCATCGCCTCGGCGTAGCGCTTGGCCTCGTCGTAGACGCCGCGCGGCCCGATCGGGTTCACGTGGCCCCAGTAGGTCTCGGGCTGCGGATGCACCTGCGGGTCGCCGTAGACCTCCGACGTGGAGGCCAGTCAAGAAGCGCGCGCGTTGGGCTTGGCCAGGCCGAGCGCGTTGTGCGTCCCGTAGGCGCCGACCTTCAGCGTGTGCATCGGCAGCCGCAGATAGTCGATCGGCGAGGCCGGCGAGGCGAAGTGATAGACGAAGTCGATCGGCTCATCCACGTAGAACGGCTGGATGATGTCGTGGTGGACGTGCTTGAACTCGGGCACGCGGATGTGCTCGATATTGGCGAGGGAGCCCGTCTCGAAGTTGTCCACGCAGATCACGCGGTGACCGCGACGGAGCAGTTCGTCGCACAGGTGCGACCCAAGGAATCCCGCGCCACCGGTGACGAGACAGGTAGCCACGTCATCCTCCTTTGCAGTTCTCAGTCATCGACATAGAACGACGGCAGGCGAACCAGACTTCTGTCTCTCAGCGACCGCCGATGAACGAGGAGATCACGCGGGCGAGGTCCGAGATCGGCAGCGCCCGGTCCAGATGCTCACGCCGTCGAGGTCTCCCACGAGATACAGCGCACACGTGCCTCGATAGGCCCCGAGAGCGCCGGCGGCTGACGGCAGGTCGTACTTGATCGGGTTCGTGACGGGTGTCCCGGCTCCGACCTGCTTCCCGTCGACGAAGAGCCTCAGATGGTCCCGTCGTACGAGCCTGCGACGTGATGCCAACCGCCGTCCCACATCGTTGCGGCCGCCTCGGCAGAGCGCACCCAGTCGGTGCCGTCGTAGACGTAGAACGCCAAGAGTCCAGCCTCGGTCGTGTAAAGCGCGAAGGAGCTTGCTTCGCAGCCATCGGCGCCCTTGGCGACCAGGTAGCGGAACGGACCCGGACCCCCGGCGTTGCGTACCCAGGCCGACACCGTGACCCGTTCCGGCCGGAGCGCATCGTCGTCGGGGGTCGAGACGACGTCGTCGCCGTCGAACCGCAGGGCCGATCCGATGCCGAAGACGCCGCGGATCCAAGTCGGGTCGTTGGCGTCGACGCCCGGCGTCGAGCCGAGCATGCCGTGATTGCCGTTGCCCGACCAGTCGTGAACCGTCTGGCCAGATCGCTCGTTCATCGGCCACCACCCGCGAAGGGCCGTGCTCGCAGAGGCGGAGGACGGAAAGGCGACGCACGAAGCGAGTAGGCCGATCACCCCGGCGCGTCGCAGTGAGTTTGTTCATGTCACAAACATGACCACCCAGCGTCCGGCCGTGCCTGAACGTGCGGCCAGGTGAGGCCTGCCAATCGACGGATGGCGTACCGGCCGCTGTGCCCGGGGCCTCAGAGCAGGCCGACCTGGCGCAGGATCGAGACGGAGTCCGAGTAGACGTCCTTGCGCTTGATCAGGCCGTCCTCGAACGGGATCACGTCCATCCCGACCCACTCGATCCGGCGGCCCGAGGGCGCGGCGACGATGTCCCCGCGGCGCAGCTCCTTGACGTGGGTGGCGCTCGCGGTCCACTCCTGCACGACGAGGTCCTCGCGCACGTAGAGCCGGCGCGTGCGTGAACGCGATGTCGGGCCAGGACTCGAAGATCCGGGCGATGTGCTCGAGCGCCTCGGCGCCCTCGGCCCGCTCGCCCGCCGTGTGGTTCTCGAAGACCATGTCGGGCGCGTGCAGCGCCGCGATCGCGTCGAGGTCGTGCGCGTTCCAGGCGTCGTTGTAGGCGGCGATCAGCTCCTGCAGGCGCCCCGTGGCGGTGCTCACGAGCCGATTCTCTGCCCGGGCGCGGCGCGCGTCAAGCGCCGGCCGGCCGCGACCTAGGGCGCCGGGTCCGCCGCCCGTTGGGACGCCGGCTGGCCGCCGTGGCGGCGGTCCCACTCGCGGATCCGCTGCCACTGGCGCTCGGAGATCTGGCGCAGCACGAGGTAGCAGAGCACCCCGGCGAGGATGCCGCCGACGATCCCGGGCGCGACGTCGCCGCGCGCGATCGAGCCGATCGCGAACAGGATTCCTATGAACGCGCCCGCGAGCGCCCACTGGCGGGGCTTCATCGGCTCGGGCGGGCGCGACTGGATGCGCTCGCGGAGCCGGCTCACTCCCACTCGATGGTGCCGGGGGGCTTGCTCGTGATGTCGAGCACGACGCGGTTGACCTCGCGGATCTCGTTGATCATGCGCGAGGCGATCTGCTCCAGCAGGTCATAGGGCAGCCGCGCCCAGTCGGCCGTCATCGCGTCGTCCGAGGTGACCGCGCGGATCGCGACCAGGTAGCCGTAGGTGCGCTCGTCGCCCTGCACGCCGACCGTGCGGATGTCGGGCAGCACGCAGAAGGACTGCCACAGCTCGCGATACAGGCCGGCCTTGCGGATCTCGTCCTGCAGGATCGCGTCGGCGTTGCGCAGCGTGTCCAGGCGCTCCTTCGTCGCCTCGCCGCCGACGATGCGGATCGCGAGGCCGGGGCCCGGGAACGGCTGGCGCCAGACGAGCCGCTCGGGCAGCCCGAGCTCGGCGCCGACGGCACGGACCTCGTCCTTGAAGAGCGCGCGCAGCGGCTCCACCAGCTCGAACTCGAGGTCGTCCGGCAGGCCGCCGACGTTGTGGTGGGACTTGATCGTCGCCGCGCCCGTGCCGCCGCCGGACTCGATCACGTCGGAGTACAGCGTGCCCTGCACGAGAAAGGCCGCAGAACCGATCCTCGCCGCCTCCTCCTCGAAGACGCGGATGAACTCCGCGCCGATCGCCTTGCGCTTGGCCTCGGGCTCGCTGAGGCCGGCCAGGCGCTCGAGGAAGCGCGTCTCGGCGTCGACCGCCACCAGCGGCACCTTGAAGTGGTCGCGGAAGGCGGAGATGACCTGCTCGCCCTCGTTCTTGCGCATCAGCCCGTGGTCGACGAACACGCAGGTCAGCTGGTCGCCGATGGCGCGGTGCACGAGCAGCGCGGCGACGCTGGAGTCCACCCCGCCCGAGAGGCCGCAGATCACGCGGCCGTCGCCGACCTGGGCGCGGATCGCTGCGACCTGCTCGTCGATGATCGACTCAGGGCTCCACGTGCGCTCGCAGCCGCAGATGTCCGCGAGGAAGGTCGTGAGCACCTGCTGGCCGTAGGGCGTGTGCACGACCTCGGGGTGGAACTGGATCCCGTACAGGCCGCGCTCGACGTCCTCCAGCGCGGCGACGGGCGACTCGGTCGAGCTCGCCAGGGCGGTGAAGCCCGGCGGCGGCTCGTAGACCGTGTCGCGGTGCGACATCCAGCACGACTGCTCGGCCGGGGTGCCGGCCAGCAGCCGGCCCGTCTCGGTCACGGTGAGCCTCGAGCGGCCGAACTCGCCGATCTCGGCGCCCTCGACCCGCCCGCCGAGCGTCAGCACCAGGGCCTGCATGCCGTAACAGATGCCGAGCACCGGGATCCCGAGCTCGAGCAGCTCCGGATCCAGCCGCGGCGCGCCGTCCGCGTACACGGAGGCGGGGCCGCCGGAGAGGATCAGGCCCTTCGGGTTGCGGCGGCGGACCTCCTCGACGCCCACGTGGTGCGGCAGCAGCTCGGAGAAGACCCCGCACTCGCGCACCCGCCGCGCGATCAGCTGCGAGTACTGCCCGCCGTAGTCGAGGACGACGACCTCGTCGGCCGCGACCGCCCGCTCGAGGGCGAGCTCCTCGACGCCCTGCTCGGCAGGGAGCGAGGAGCCGCGGCCCTCGGAGACGAGCTCCGTCACCGGCCCGCCAGCACCGGCTGCGGCTCGGGCTGCGCGTTGCCGCGGGCGCCCATGCCGATCGCCTGGTCGCGCTGGAGCGACTTGCCCTCGGTCTGCAGCGCCGGGGCGACCATCAGCTCGGCCCGGTTGAACTCCGCGATGTCCTGGTAGCCGCAGGTCGCCATCGAGGTGCGCAGGCCGCCCATCAGGTTGAACGTACCGTCGTTCTCGCGGGCCGGGCCCGTGATGATCTCCTCGAGCGAGCCGTTCTGCGTCGTCGCCACGCGCGCGCCGCGCGGGAGCGACGGGTGGAACGTCGCCATGCCCCAGTGGAAGCCGTGGCCCGGCGCCTCGTAGGCGCGCGCCAGCGGGGAGCCGATCATCACCGCGTCGGCGCCGCAGGCGATCGCCTTCGCGACGTCGCCGCCCGTGCGCATGCCGCCGTCGGCGATCACGCGGCAGTAGTCGCCCGTCTCGAGCATGTGCTGCGAGCGCGCGGCCGCCACGTCGGCGATCGCGGTCGCCTGCGGGACGCCGATGCCGAGCACGCCGCGCGTGGTGCACGCCGCGCCGGGGCCGACGCCGACGAGCACGCCGGCCGCGCCCGTGCGCATGAGGTGCAGGCCCGTGTGGTAGCTGGCACAGCCGCCGAGTACGACCGGGATCGGCAGCTCTCGCACGAACTCCTTGAGGTTGAGCACGTGACCCGCGCTCGAGACGTGCTCGGCGGAGATCACGGTGCCCTGCACGACCAGGATGTCCAGCCCCGCGTCCAGCGCCAGCTCGTGCCAGCGCTCGACCTTCTGCGGCGTCAGCGACGCGGCGGCGACGACGCCGTGCGCCTTGATCTCCTGGATCCGCTGCGCGATCAGCTCCTCCTTGACCGGCTCCTGGTAGATCTCCTGCATCTCCCGGGTGGCCTCGTCGCGCGGCAGGCCCGCGATGCGCTCGAGCATCGAGTCGGCGTCCTCGTAGCGCGTCCAGATCCCCTCGAGGTTCAGCACGGCGAGCCCGCCCAGGCGGCCGACGATGCCCGCGGTCTCCGGCGAGACGACACCATCCATCGCGGAGGCCAGCAGCGGGAGCTCGAAGCGGTACGGGCCGAGCGTCCAGGAGATGTCGACGTCGTCGGGATCGCGCGTCCTGCGCGACGGGACGATCGCTACGTCATCGAATCCATAGGCGCGGCGCGCCTTCTTGCCTCGGCCGATCTCGATCTCCATGGCGGAATCCTAGGTGTGGGGGCGGACGGTGTCGGGAGACATAACCACGTTACCCCGCTCTCTCCGCAACTCCGTCCGGGGGCGTCGCGCCGGCGAACGTCAACGGCGCTGGGTAGGGAAGGTGAGGGGTGCCCGAGCCGCCCCGATCTCCATCGACCGGTCAGTTCTTCAGGCTCAGCCTGAACAATGCGACCGCTCGCGCTCGGAGCAGGCGTCGCGGGTGGCTCCCTCGCTCCCCTACCCAGCCGCAGTTGACGTTCGTCAGGCGCGGCTAGGAGATCTCGGCCGGAGCGTGCATCCGCTGCACCTCGGTCTCGCCGAGCAGCCGGGCGACCCGGTCCGGGTCGATCAGGCCGGCGCCGAGGTGCTGGGTGGACTCGGCGCCGCAGGCGACGCCGTAGGCCAGGCAGTCGGCCGCGTTGCGGCCGGAGTAGCGCGCCGCCACGAAGCCCGCGAGGAACGCGTCGCCGGAGCCGATCGTCGCTCGCGGCTCGACCGTCGGGGAGGCGAGCCGGACGCGGTAGAGCGCGGGGTCGGACCCGCCGTCCTCGGGGCGCATGCGCGCGAAGCAGCCCTCGCCCATGGTCATGATCGCCTCGCGGGCGCCGAGCTCGCACATCTCGCGCGTGGCGATCGCCCACTCGTCGGGGTCGTCGGTGAACTCGTGGCCCACGAGCTCCTCGGCCTCGAGCACGTTCGGGGAGATCACGTCGGGCTCGGCGCGCACGGCGCGGCGCAGCGGGTCGCCGTCGGTGTCGACGACCGAGGTCACGCCGAGCCGGCGCAGCTCGCGGATCAGGCCGGCGTAGATGTCCGTGTCGACGTCGCGCGGGAGCGAGCCGGCGAACACGCACATCGACGCGCCCTTGGCGAGGTAGAGGAGCTTGTCGACGAACAGCTCGACCTCCTGGGCGGAGACCTTCGGGCCGCGCTCGTTGATCTCCGTCTGCTCGCCGTTCGTCGGGTCGATCACGGCCGTGTTGGTGCGCGACTCCTCGCGGATGCGCACGAAGTCGCTGAGCACGGACAGCTGCGTGAGCTGGTCGACGATGCGGGTGCCGGTCGCCCCGCCCGTGAAGCCCGTGGCGATCACGGGCTGGCCGAGCGCCTTGAGCACGCGCGCGACGTTGACGCCCTTGCCCCCCGGCATCGTGGTCTGCTCCACCGTGCGGTGGCGCCGGCCGAGCCGGAAGTTCGGCACCGACAACGTCTTGTCGATGGCGGAGTTGAGGGTGACGGTGATGATCATGCGGCGCGGGGCCGGTCGCCGGGGCGGCGCCCATTGCGCACGGTGCGACGGATCTGCCTGCCCACGAGGACGGTACAGCCAATCACGGCGACCACGAGCAGCAAGGGCAGCGGACTGGTGAACCAGGACTTCGCCTTCTGCTCCAGATCGGCCCTCGGGACGCTCGAGGCGGCGACCAGCGGCACGCGGTCCACCACGCGGCCTGCCTGCAGGATCTCGATGGCTCCGAAGGCCTGTCCCGCGACGATCGGGCCGGCCACGTCGTCGGGCCTCCCGACCACCCTGCGCGTCACGTCATCGCGCTGACCGCGCGGCACGACGCGCCGCACGGTCTCGCCCGCGACCAGCGCCAGCTCCGCCCCGCGGCGGTAGCGGATCGGCACGCGCGTCATCACGGTGCCGCGGCGCAGCGCGGTGATCTGCTGGAAGTCCTTGAAGTGCGCCTCGAGCAGCTTCAGCGTGGCCGCGTCGCGGGCCGCGACGCTCGGCGTGCCGAGCACGGCGGAGACGAGCTGGATGTGGTTCTTGCGGCCGGAGCCGATCAGCACGTAGCCCGCCTGGTTGGTGTGGCCGCTCTTGACCCCGTTGACCCAGCTCGTGGTGCGCACGAGCGTGTTGCGGTTCACGAACGTCCGCGGCCGGTTGCCGGTCGTCAGCCGTACGGACGGGCGGTCGGTGGTGGTGCGGAAGAACTGGTTCGTCCGCAGCACGACGGCGAGCCGCACGAGGTCGTGCGCGCTCGAGTAGTTGCCCGCCTCGTCGAGCCCGATCGGGTTCGCGTAGCGGGTGTTGGTCAGCTCGAGCTGCTTCGCCCGGCGGTTCATCGCGCGCACGAACGCGCGGCGCGAGCCCGAGACGCCCTCGGCGAGCGTGACCGCCGCGTCGTTGGCCGACTCCACGAGCAGGCCGCGCATCAGGTCGCGCACCTTCATCCGCTCGCCGCCCTCGAGCCCGATCTTGGACTCCGCCGGCGCGGGCGCGTAGTCCGCGGCGGTGAACGTGTCCGAGAGCTTGGCCCGCTCGAGCGTGAGCAGCGCCGTCATCAGCTTCGTGGTGGAGGCGATCGAGCGGCGCTCGTCCGGGTTGGTGGCGCACGCCACCTCGCCGGTGGAGACCTCGATCACGATCGCGCTCGGCGCGGAGACCGGGCAGCGCGGCGGGCGCTCGGCCCCTTGGGCGGCGGCCGGAGCGAGCGCGGCGGCGAGCACGAGCAGCGCCGTCGCGCGGAGCGTCCTCACTGCGGGAGCCGGATCCGCTGGCCGGGCGCGAGCAGCTGCGGGTCGAGGTCCGGGTTGGCCTCCTCGAGCTGCTCGAGCGAGACGCCGGTCTTCTCGGCGATGCCGGAGGGCGTGTCGCCCGGCTTGACGACGTAGACCTTGCGCTTGCGCTTCGTGGCGGGCGTCTTCGTCGCCGTCGCGGTGGCGCGCGGCTGCTGGGTGTTGGCGGGCTCCTCCCCACCTCCGTCCCCGCCTCCGAGGATCGAGAACAGCGCGACCGCGAAGGCCACCAACGCGAGGGGGGCCAGGAACCGCGCGGGGCTTCGACCGGCCATCGCGGGCAAGCATAGCGGCGCTCCTGGCGGTTCCGGCGAGGCTCCTAAGCGAGGTGCCAGGCCGCTTCGCGCAGCCGCTCGGCCTCCGCGCGGGCGGCCTCGGCGGGGTCGCCGCCGCGGGCTTCGCCGGCGCCCGCGATCGAGCGCGACGCGGAGACGAGGCCGGCAGCGCGGCCGGGTGCGAAGGCGGGCGCGAGCGCGGCGACGTCGCCGCCCTGGGCGCCGATGCCCGGCAGCAGGAACGGCGTCCGCGGCATCAGCTCGCGCATACGCGCGAGGTGCTCGGGGACCGTGGCGCCCGTGACGGCGCCGACGTCGGCGAGCGGCGCGCCCTCGCCGAGCTCCGCCGTCATCTCCGCGAGCCGCTCCCACAGCGGCCGCCCGTCCGCGAGCTCGAGGTCGAGCACGTCGGCGGCGCCGGGGTTGGAGGTGCGCACGAGCAGGAAGGCGCCGGCCCCGCGGGCGCGCGCGCCGTCGATCAGCGGCGCGAGCGCGTCGCGGCCCATCAGCGGGTTGGCCGTGATCGCGTCGGCGCCGAGGCCCGGCGGCGGGCCGGTGAGCGCGCGCGAGTACGCGGCGGCGGTGCTCGGGACGTCGCCGCGCTTGGCGTCGGCGATCACGAGCAGGCCCGTCGCGCGTGCGTGCACGCAGACCTGCTCGAGCACGAGCCAGCCCGCGAAGCCGAGCTGCTCGAAGAAGGCGTGCTGCGGCTTGGCCGCGACGCACGCGGGGGCGGCGGCGTCGATCAGCGCGAGGCAGTGGGCGAGCACCGCGGCGGCGGTCTCGAAGTGCGCGCCGGACGCGGCGGGGGCGGCTGCGAGATCGGCGGCCGCGCGATCCGCGGCGGCGAGCGATCCTGCGAGGAGGGCGCGCGCCTCGGGGGCACGCTCGACGGCGGCGGGCCAGAGGCGCTGCGGGTCGGGATCGATCCCGACGACGACCTGTGACCGGCGCGCCTCCACGGCGGCCGCGAGGCGGGCGCCGAAGGGGGCGACCTCGGGAGGCGCCGGCGACTGCTCGCCGGCGCCCCCCTCGGCCTCGGAACGAGTGGCTACTTGACGGCCTTCTTGAGGCCGGAGCCCGCCGTGAAGCGCGGGACCTTGCTGGCGGCGATGGTCATCGACTCGCCGGTGCGCGGGTTGCGACCCTCGCGGGCGCCGCGCTGGGCGACGTGGAACTTGCCGAAGCCCGTGAAGGAGACCTCGTCTCCACCCTTGAGCGCCTTCTCGATGGTGCCGAGAACGGCGTCCACCGCAGCCCCCGCGTCCTTCTTGCTGAGGCCGCTCTCGGAAGCGACCTGATCAACGAAGTCCGACTTCGTCATGACTCCTCCTTGTCCCCTTGGCGGGATTGGTTCGGCGCGAAGCTAACAGCGGTACCGGACGCGCCAAGCGGCATCCTGCCGAAAAACCCGCACTTTGCGGAGAAACTGGTTGAGAATTCAGGTCCGATTCACGCGTCCGAACCGCGCTGGACCGCCAAAATCAGGTCTTCGGCGGCCTCGATAAGCGCCTGTGCGACGGGGTCATCGTCGACATCGAGCGCCCGCGGCTGTCCGGTCCGGTCACGGACCACTACGCGTGCGGCGCGCGCGTCGCGACGCCGCGCCAGCGTGGCCGCGACGGCCGCCGGGACGCCCCCTGGACGGCGCGCTCCAGACGCACCCGAGCGCCGTGGGAGGCGCGGCATCAGGCGGCCTCCGTGGCGGCGCCGCCGGGACCGGCGTCGGCCGCGAGCTCGCCGAGCACGACCTTGAGGTCGTAGCGGATCAGCGCCGGCAGGGCGTAGCGCCCGCACACGGCGACGACGGCGTGATGGTCTCCGCGCGCGGCGTGGATCGAGCCGCCGCCGACGACGACCTCGATCTCCGCGGCGTCGGGCGCCGCGGCCAGCAGCCGCGCCGCGGCGGCCGCCAGCTCGGGAGGCCCGGCGACGGGCTCACCCTCCGGCGTGAGGATCGCCGCGTCGCGGATGTCGGCGCTCAGCTCGCACAGGTAGCCGACCGCCAGCTCGGGCGTCAGGCCCGGCCCGGCGCCCGTCATCGGGGCCGAGCCGGCACGGCCGGCGGGGTGGGCGGAACGAAGGAGACGGCAGGGGTCATCGGCCCTTCGCGAGAATACCCACCCGTGCCGCTCCCCAAGATCGCCTGGTCCGTCACCGTCGCCATCTGCGTGCTCGCCGCGCTGATCCTGTTGCTGTCCGGCTACGTGGGCTACGCGGGGGTGGTGTTCGCGGTGTCGCTGGCGGCGGCTATCAACCTCCGTTAGCTGCCGGCGAACGTCAACTGCGGCTGGGTAGGGGAGCGAGGGAGCCACCCGCAGCGCCTGCTCCCGACGCGAGCGTGCAGTTTCGACCCCTCGATTCACGCGAGCGGTCGATTGACGTTCGCCGCGGGCACGCGTGTGCCCCACGGCTCGCCAGGGGCAGCCCGATCGGGTCCTCGCGGACCTTGTCCTCGGGCTCCAGATGGATCAGCACGTCCGCGCCGCGCAACCCCGCCGCGATCCGGTCCTGGAGGTCGTGGGCGATCGCGTGGGCGTCCTCGAGCGTGGTGCCGGCGCGGAACTGGACGTGGAGGTCGACGTAGCGGCGGGCGCCCGCGCGGCGGGTGCGGAGCTGGTGGTAGCCGACGACGTCGCCGCCCGCGAAGTCCTCGATCGCGGCGCGGATCGCGGCGAGCTCCTCGGGCGGGAGCGCCTCGTCGACGAGCACGCGCCAGGAGCGGGCGACGAGCCGCAGGCCGGTGATCACGATCGCGCCCGCGATCAGCAGCGCGACGACCGGGTCGAGCCACTCGTAGCCCGTCCAGTGCACGAGCGCGAGCCCGACGAGCACGCCGAGCGAGGTGTAGGCGTCCGTTCGCAGGTGCGCCGCGTCGCCCTCCAGGGCCGGCGAGTCGGTCGCGGCGGCGCGCCGGAACAGCCAGGCCGAGACGAGCAGGTTCACGAGCGAGGCGAAGCCGACGACCGCGATGCCGAAGCCGAGCTTCTCGAGGTCCTGACCGTTGATCAGCGAGTTCGCGGAGGCGTAGATGATCACGCCCGAGCCGACGAGGATCAGCACGCCCTCGGCGGCCGCGGCCACGTTCTCGAACTTCTCGTGGCCGTAGCGGTGCTCGGCGTCGGCGGGCTCCTCGGCCTGGCGGACGGAGAAGTAGGCGATGCACGAGGCGATCAGGTCGATGCCCGAGTGGATCGCCTCGGTGAGGATCGCGACGGAGCCGGTGGCCGCGCCCGCGAACAGCTTGAGCGCGATCAGGAACGTGTTGGAGGCGATCGAGACCGCGGCGGCGCGCGTGCGCTCGCGGGCGGGCGCCTTGGCGGCGCCGAGCTTCATGTCCTGAGCCACTCCAGCATCGCCCGCGCGGCCCGCCCCCGGTGGGAGATCGCGTCCTTCTCGTCGTCGGCCAGCTCGGCCATCGTGCGGCGCTCGCCGTCGGGCACGAACACCGGGTCGTAGCCGAACCCGCGCGTCCCCGACCCCTCGGCGGCCATCGTCCCCGCGCAGCGGCCGTAGAACAACCTCTCCTCCCCGCCGGGCGCGACGTGCGCGATCACGCACACGTACTCCAGCCGGCTCCCGGGCGGGACCTCGCGGCGCAGCTTCGCCAGGTTGTCGCCGTCGCTCGCTTCCGCGCCGGCGTAGCGCGCGCTGCGCACGCCCGGGCGGCCGCCGAGCGCCTCCGCCTCGACCCCCGAGTCGTCGGCGAACGCGGCGCGGCCGGTCGCGGCCGCCGCCGCGCGCGCCTTGATCAGCGCGTTGTCGGCGTACGTGGAGCCGGACTCCGGCGGCGTCTCCACATCGTCGGGCAGCGGGTCCAGCTCGAGGCCCGGCAGCAACCGCTCGAACTCGCGGACCTTGTGCGCGTTGCGCGTGGCGAGCAGCAGCCCCACGCTCACCCCTCCACGGCGGCGGACTGGATGCCCTTCAACGACTCGATGCCTCCCTGCGCCAGCGCCAGCAGCGCGTCCAGGTTCGCGCGCGAGAGCGGCGTGCGCTCCGCGGTCGCCTGGACCTCGACGAGCCCGCCGTCACCGGTCATCACGACGTTGGCGTCCACCTCGGCGGTCGAGTCCTCGGGGTAGTCGAGGTCCAGCAGCGGCTCGCCGTCCACGATCCCGCAGGAGATCGCCGCGACGCTCTGCGTGAGCGGCGACCGCCGCAGCTTGCCCTCCTCGACCAGCCGCGCGCAGGCCAGCGCGAGCGCGACGTAGCCGCCCGTGATCGACGCGCAGCGGGTGCCGCCGTCGGCCGTCAGGACGTCGCAGTCGACGTAGACCGTGCGCTCGCCGAGCCGCTCGAAGTCAACGACCCCGCGCAGCGAGCGCCCGATCAGGCGCTGGATCTCGACCGTGCGGCCGTCGGCGCGGCCCTTCGTGATGTCGCGCGACCTTCCGCTGGCCGGTCGAGGCCGGGAGCATCCCGTACTCGGCCGTGAGCCAGCCGCGGCCCTGCCCGTGCATCCAGCGCGGCACGGATTCCTCCACGGACGCGGTGCAGATCACGCGCGTGCCGCCGCAGCTGATCAGCGCCGAGCCGGTCGCCGTCGCGACGAAGCCTGGCTCGATCTTGGTCTCCCGCAGATCGGCGGCGGAGCGCCCGCCGCTGCGCTCGCGGCTCACTCGCGCGCCCCCGCGAGCGCGGTGCCGGTGCTCGGCAGCGACTCGACCTCGCCCAGCGGCAGCTGCAGGAAGCGCGTGCCGAGCGCGCGGAAGCCCTCCGCGTCGCCCGTGCACAGGAACGAATAGAGGCCCTCGCCCTCCTGCGGCGAGCCGAGCCCGCGCGAGCCGAGCACGTGCTCGACCTGCCGCGCGACGGGCGCGCCGGAGGAGACGATCTCCACCCCGCGCCCGAGGAAGCGCTGGAGCATCGGGCGCACGAGCGGGTAGTGCGTGCAGCCCAGGATCACGGTGTCCACGCCCGCCTCGCGCAGCGGCGCGCAGTAGTCGCGCACGGTGTCGACGACACGCTGGTCGAACGGGAAGCCCGACTCGATGATCGCGCGTGAGGTCCGGGCAGGCGATGCTCGTCACGTCCACGAACGGGTCGGCGGCCGCGATCGCCGCCGCGTAGGCGCCGCTGGCGACCGTGGCCGGCGTGGCCATCACGCCGATGCGGCCGTTGCGGGTCGCCGCCACCGCCTGCACCGCGCCGGGCTGCACCACGCCGAGCACGTCGACGCCGAGCGTCGTCTGCATCATCCGCTCGCGCAGCGCCGGCAGCGCGACGGCGGTCGCGGAGTTGCACGCCACGACGAGCAGCTTGATCCGCCGCGCCAGCAGCTCCTCGGCGATCTCGAGCGAGAACGCCTCGAGCTCGGCCGCCGTGCGCTCGCCGTAGGGGAAGCGGGCGGCGTCGGCGGCGTACACGAAGTCCTCGTGCGGCAGCTGCACGAGCAGCTCGTGCAGCACGGTGAGCCCGCCGACGCCGGAGTCGAAGACCCCGACCGGCCGGCGGCGCAGCTCGTCAGGAGCGTTCGGCACGCCGGCCAGTCTGCCACGCCGATCAGCGGCCGCCGCCGACTCCGTCGATGGCGGCCTTCAGGCGCTTCACCACCGCCTCGGCGATCCCCGTGTCCGAGAACGAGCCGCTCGCCTTGACCACCCCGGCGATCAGCACCGCCATCAGCAGCACGAGGCCGACGTACTCGACCGTGCCCTGCCCGCGCTCCGCCGCCCACGCGGCGTGCGCCCTGCCCATCAGCTCGTAGACCATCCGGACCCCTGTCGGTTCGCTGTCCCCGCCTGCCGCGGGGCTGCGAACGAGTCTCCGGCCGCCCGCCGAACGGATCTACACGCGTTCGCGACGACTCTGCGACAAGTCATCCACGATGCTCGCGCGCGACCCGGGGCGGGTTGGCCGCGACACTTTCGGCGTCCTGAGGTGTCATGTTCGTGCCGTGCGAGCCCTGGTCGTCACGAACATGTACCCCACGCCGGAGCGGCCGGAGTACGGCCGCTTCGTGCTCGACCAGGTCGAGGCCCTGCGCCGCCGCGGCGACGTCGAGGTCGAGGTGTTCTCGTTCCCGCCCGGGCTGCGCTCCTACCCGGCCGCCGCGCGCGACCTGCGCCGCCGCCACCGCCGCGGGGAGTTCGACGTCGTCCACGCCCACTTCGGCCTGACCGCCTGGCCCGCCGTGCTGGCGCGGCTCGGCCCGGTCGTGGTCACGCTGCACGGCAACGACCTCTTCCACCCGCGCTCGAACCGGATCACGCGCGCCGTGCTGCCGTTCACGGCGCTGCCCGCCGCGGTCTCGCGCGAGTTCAGCGAGAACATCCCCGGCGCGGGCACCCGCCGGCGCGTGGCGGTGCTTCCGGTGGGCATCGACCTGACCCGCTTCCGGCCGATCCCCCGTCGCGAGGCGCGCGAGCGGCTCGGGCTCGACCCGGACGGCCCCTACCTGCTGTTCCCGCACGACCCCGCGCGGCCGCTCAAGCGCTTCGACCGCGCGCAGGAGGCCGCCGGCGACGTGCAGCTGCTGCGGATGGGCCGCGTCCCGCCCGACGAGGTCCCGTACTGGATCAACGCCGCCAACGCCGTGCTCGTCCCCTCGCAGGCCGAGGGCTTCGGGCTGTCGGTGATCGAGGCGATCGCCTGCGGCGTCCCGGCCTTCGGGACGCCGGTCGGGATCCACCCGATCGCGCTGCACGGCATCGAGGGCGCGTTCTGCGCGCCCTACGAGCGCGAGACGTGGCGTGCCGCGCTGCGCGCGCCGCTCGAGGCGGAGGATCCGCGCGTGGCCGGCCGGCGGCGCGCGGAGCTGTTCTCCGCCGACCGGATGGCCGCCCGCGTCGTCGCGGCCTGGCGCGGCCTGCTGGCGGAGCGCGGCAACCGCGACCCTATACTCGATTTCCAGGGCGCTTCGAGCGACGCGCCCCGACGCCAATGAACGGCCTGTTGCGACGCCTGACACGTAGACGCGCCGCGACCGCCGACGAGCCCCCGCCCGAAACGCCGGCGGCCTCCGAGCCGGTCGACGCCACCGTCGTCTCCCAAGAGGAGGGCCCGGCCCTGTCCGAGGAGGAGCGCGCGCGCGAGGAGGAGCTCAGGCGCCGCCGCCGCGACCTGCCCGCCGGGCTCGACGCCGACCTTCTCGAGCAGGTCCCGGGCGAGGGCTCGCGCCGCGGCGCGCTGCGCCGCCGCATCCGCTTCCTGCAGGCCTCCCGCGAGGTGCTCCTGCGCGACCTCGGCGGCTTCTCCTACGAGGTCCACCGCGCCGGCGGCGCCCCGCAGGGCGGCCACCGCGACATCATCGAGCGCAAGGCGCAGCGCCTGGCCGACATCGACGAGGAGCTGCGCGCCCACGAGGCGGCGCTCGGGCTGACCGAGCCGGCGCAGACCGTCATCCGCGAGCCCGGCATCGGCGGCACGTGCCCGGTCTGCGGCGAGCTGCACGGCTCCGACGCGAGCTGGTGCGCCCACTGCGGCACCCCGCTGACCGAGCGCGCCCGCAAGCACGCCGAGGCCGCGACCGACCGCGCGATCGCCGACCGCCGGGCCGCCGAGGAAGAGCGCGCCGCCGCAGCCGCTGCGGCCGCGCAAGCCGCCGCCGCACCGCCCGTCGCCGAAGAGCCGACGGACGAGCACAAGCGGGCACTGGCGGAGTACACGGGCCAGCACCGCGCAGAGCCCGAGCCCTCCAAGCCCGCCGAGGACCAGCCCACGAGCGAGCTGACCGAGCCGGTCACGTCGGAGCAGCGGCCGTGAGCAGCGTCGAGACGCCCCCGTCGCCGACTCCGGTCGAGCGGCGCTGCCCACGCTGCGACGCGCGCCTCAGCGCCGAGCAGGAGTGGTGCCTGGAGTGCGGCGCCGCCGTCGGGACGCGGATCGCGGGCCCGCGCGGATGGCGCGCCTCCGTCGCGATCGTCGGCGTGCTGCTCGCGCTCGCGCTGATCGCCGTCGTGCTCGCCATCGTCGAGCTCTCCCGCGACGCCGAGGGCGTCCAGGAGGTGGCCGGGACCCCGACGCCCGCGGCCACGGCGGTGCCCAGCGCCACGCCCGTGCCCGGCGCCGAGGGCGGCGAGACGCCGACACCGACGCCGACCCCCACTCCCACCCCGACGCCGTCCGCCTCCCCCGAGAGCGGCGGCGCAGCGAGCCCCGGCCTCACCGAGTGGCCGGAGGGCCGCACCGCCTGGACCGTCGTGCTCAACTCGTCCGGCAGCCAGGAGGACGCCGAGCGGCTGGCCGGCGAGCTGGCGGCCAAGGGCGTGCCCGACGTCGGCGTGATCGACTCGAACGACTTCGAGTCGCTCGGACCCGACTCGTTCGTGATCTTCAGCGGCACCTTCGACTCCGAGGCGGAGGCGCAGGAGGCGCTGACCAAGGTCCGCGACGAGGCCGGCGGCGGCTCGACCCGCCGGATCGTCCCCGAGAAGTAGTCAGAGCCCGGGGAAGTACCGGGCGAGCCGTTCCAGCGCCCGCGCGGCCAGCGGGTGCACGGCCAGCTCCTCGTCCGCGCGGCGTGTCGCCGAGCAGCACCGGCATCAGGGCCGCCATCGAGCGCGAAAGCGCCCCGAGGTCGTAGCCGCCCTCGAGCACGAGCCCGACCGGGGCGCCGACCTCGTCGGCCGCCCGCCGTACTGACGCCGTCATCCCCGCGTAGCCGGCCTCGCTGACGCGGCAGGTCGCGAGCGGGTCGTCGACGTGGGCGTCGAAGCCGGCGGAGACGAGCACGAGCTGCGGGCGCCAGTCGCGGATCAGCGCGCCCGTCACGTGCTCGACGAGCGACCGGTAGCCCGCGTCGCCGGTGCCGCCCGGAACCGGCAGGTTGACCGTGAACCCCTCGCCCGCGCCCGAGCCGAGGTCGGAGGCCGGGCCGGTGCCCGGATAGAGCGGCGACTCGTGGATCGAGACGAACAGCACGCCCGGATCGGCGTGGAAGATCTCGTTGGTGCCGTTGCCGTGGTGGACGTCCCAGTCGAGGATCAGCACCCGCTCGGCGCCGTGCTCGTCGCGCGCCCGCCGCGCGGCGACCGCGACGTTGTCGAAGAAGCAGAAGCCCATCGCCTGCGCGGTCTCCGCGTGGTGGCCGGGCGGGCGCAGCGCCGACACGCCGGTCCGCGCGCCCTCCCCGAGCAGCGCGTCGGCGAGCGCGCACGCCCCGCCGGCGCCGCGCAGCGCCGCCTCGTAGGTCCCCTCCATCGCGAACGTGTCGGCGTCGATCGGCCCGCCGCCGGCCGCGCTGAGCGCCTCGATCGAGGCGATGTGCGACTCGGGGTGCACGGCCAGCAGCGCGGAGCGCTCCGCGCGCGGGGCCTCGACGCGCTCGCAGCCGAACCAGTCGTGGGCGGACATCTCGGCCTCGAGCGCGCGGATCCGCGCCGGGCGCTCGGGGTGGCCCGGGACGTCGTGGGCGAGGTGCGCGTCGTGGCGGAACCAGGGGGAGCTGGGCACGCGGGTACCGTAGGGCAATGGCCCCGCCCGCCGATCTCGCCGTCGTGGGAGCCGGGGCCGCCGGGCTCTACGCGGCCCTGTGCGCCGCCCGCGAGGGCGCGAGCGTCACGCTGATCTCCGGCCGCCCGCTCGGCGAGACCGCCTCCTACTGGGCGCAGGGCGGGCTCGCGGCCGCGCTCGCCGCCGACGACTCGCCGCAGCGCCACCTCGACGACACGCTCGCCGCCGGTCGCGGGCTCGTGCGCCGCTCCGCGGCCGAGGTCCTCTGCGAGGAGGCGCCGGAGCGCTTCCGCGACCTGGAGCGGATCGGCGTCCGGTTCGACGCCGACCGCCACGGCAATCTCGCGCTCGGGCTCGAAGGCGGCCACGGCGCGCGCCGCGTCGCCCACGCCGGCGGCAGCGCGACCGGCCGCCGGATCCTGCGCACGCTCTCGGCGGTGGTGGCCGAGCACGAGCGGATCGAGGTGCTCGAGGGCCGCCGTGCCGCCCGGCTGGCGATGGACGACGGTGCCGGCCTCTTGCTCGACGACGGGCGCGCGATCGGCGCCCGCGCGGTCGTACTGGCGACGGGCGGGGCCGCCGCCCTGTGGTCGCGCACGACCAACCCGCCCGGCTCGTTCGGCTCCGGGCTGATGCTCGCGCGCGACGCCGGCGCCGCGCTCGCCGACCTCGAGTTCGCCCAGTTCCACCCGACCGCGGTGGTCGGCCTCCCAGGCCGCGAGGGCTTCCTGATCTCCGAGGCCGTGCGCGGCGAGGGCGCCACGCTGCACGGCGCCGACGGCGAGCGCTTCGTCGACGAGCTGGCGCCGCGCGACGCGGTCGCGCGCGCGATCTTCAACGAGCTCGCGCGCACGGGCTCACCGTCGGTCGGGCTCGACATGCGCGGCGTCGACCCCGGCCGCTTCCCCAACGTCGTCGCGGCGCTGCGCGAGGCGGGCCTGGACCCGATGGCCGAGCTCGTGCCGGTCGCGCCGGCGAGCCACTACGTGATGGGCGGGATCGTCACCGACCTCGACGGCCGGGCAGCCGGCGTGCCGGGCCTGTTCGCGGTCGGCGAGTGCGCCTGCACCGGCCTGCACGGCGCCAACCGGCTCGCGTCCAACTCGCTCTCGGAGTGCTTCGTCTTCGGCCGCCGCGCCGCGTTCGCCGGGCTCGCCCTGCCCACGGCCGGCGGCGCACCGGCGGCACGGCTGCCGGAGGCGCCGGTGGCCCCGCCGCCGAGCCGCGAGACGCGCGAGGCGATGTGGCGCCACGCGGGGCTCGAGCGCAGCGCCGAGGACCTGGCCCCGCTGCTCGAGGACCCCCACCCGCTGGCCCGCCTGGTCGCCGCCTGCGCGCTCTCGCGCGAGGAGTCCCGCGGCGCGCACGCCCGCTCCGACTTCCCTGGAACCGATTCCAGCCTCGACGGCCTCCACACCGTCGTGGACGCCGCCGCCGCGGTCCCGCGCACCGAGTCCTGGAGCTGACCGCAAGCTCCAGCGAACGATCTCGTTCGGCTTAACGAGAAGTCAACACAAAGCTCGTTCGGAATCACACGAGATCGGCAAGGACTGCGTCGCGGGCCACGGAGCCGGCCCGCGGCGATTGGAGTCCGAGGGGGAACGAAGATGTATCGCTTCAGCCGCGCCATATATCGGGAGCTCGAGGACGAGATCCTGGACGACCACCCGCTCCAGAGCGGCCCGTCGAACCACGAGCTGGTGCTCAGAGCCTGCGAAGCGGCGGTCCATCGCCTGGCCACCGACATGCACTACTTCGCCAGGCCGACGAAGACGCTCTTCAACGACATCCGGATCTACTTCCCGATGTCCTCCCAGCGGCGCGTCTACTGCGTCGTCGACCGCTACCTGACCTTCTGCCGCGAGTGGCTCGCCTCGCAGCCGGCCAGCGGCTACGACCTCGACGGCAACCGGATCGAGTGTCGCGCCACGACGCGCCGCGGGACGGCTTGTCAGCGCGTGCCGCTGCCGCACAACGGCTACTGCCCATCCCACCAGCACCTGGCCGAGACCGAGGAGGTCGCACTCGCCGCATAGCGGCGCGCCGCGCGGCGGCGCGCGGTTGTAGCGTCCGGCCCCGTGCTGCTCGGGGTGGATGTCGGCGGGACCTTCACGGACGCGGTGGTCGCCGTCGGCGACCGGCTCGTGACGGCCAAGGCGCCGACCACGCCCGAGGACCAGTCCGAGGGCGTGCTGGCCGCCGTGGAGGCGGCGCTGGAGCGGGCGGGCGCCTCGGCCGGCGAGGTGCGCGCGTTCGCCCACGGGACGACGGTCGCCACCAACGCGCTGCTGGAGGGCGAGGGGGCGCGCACGGTGCTCGTCGCCACCGCGGGCTTCGAGGACGTCGTCGAGCTCGGCCGCCAGGCGCGCGCCGACCTCTACCGCCTCTGCAAGGCGCACCCGGCGCCGCTCGTGCCGCGCGAGCGCCGCGTCGGCGCCGCGGAGCGGATGGGCCCCGACGGCCCGCTGCAGGAGCTCGGCGACGACGCCCTGCGCGCCGCCGTCGACGCCGTCGCCGCGGCCGAGCCCGAGGCCGTCGCGGTCTGCCTGCTGCACGCCTACCGGCACCCGGAGCACGAGCGGGCGCTCGGCGACGCGCTCGCCGAGCGGCTGGAGGACGTGCACGTCTCGCTCTCGCACGAGGCGGTCGGGACCTTCCGCGAGTTCGAGCGCGCCGCGACGACGGAGGTCGACGCCGCCCTCTCTCCCCTGCTGCGCTCCTACCTGCGCCGGCTCGTCGAGCGCGCCGGGGAGGCCGGGCTGCCCGAGCCCGCCGTGATGCAGTCCTCCGGCGGGCTGGCGAGCGCCGCCCACGCCGGCGCGCACGCGGCGCTGACCGTGTTGTCGGGGCCGGCGGGCGGCGCCGCGGGCGCCGCCTGGGCCGCCGAGGCCGCCGGTGAGCCCGATGCGCTCTGCTTCGACATGGGCGGCACCTCGTGCGACGTCTGCGTGATCCTCGGCGGCTCCGTGCGCGAGGCGGCCGGGCGCGAGGTCGGCGGCCGGCCCGTGTCGCTGCCGATGCTCGACATCCACACGGTCGGCGCCGGCGGGGGTTCGATCGGCTGGAGCGACCCGGGCGGCGCGCTGCGCGCCGGGCCGCGGTCCGCGGGCGCCCGGCCGGGCCCAGCCTGCTACGGCCACGGCGGCACGGAGCCGACGGTCACCGACGCCAACCTGCTGCTCGGCCTGCTCCCCGCGGGCGCGTCGCTGGGTGGCGACATCACGCTCGATCGCGACGCTGCCGAGGAGGCCGTCCGCAAGCTGGCCGACAGCCTCGAGCTCGAGCCGCTCGAGTGTGCGGAGGGCATCCGCCGGGTCGCCAACGCCGAGATGGTGCGCGCCCTGCGCGTGATGACCGTCGAGCGCGGCGTGGACCCGCGCGAGCTCGCGCTGCTGTGCTTCGGCGGCGCGGGCGGGCTGCACGCCGCCGACATCGCCGAGGAGCTCGGCATGACGCGGATCCTCTGCCCGCGCGCCTCCGGCGTGCTGGCCGCGCTCGGGCTCGTCGTCTCCGACCGCCGGCGCGACGTCCAGCGCAGCGTCCTGCTTGCCGGCGAGGAGCTGACCGACGAGGCGCTGGGGCGCGAGACGGGCGAGCTCGCCGAGCGGGCGCGCGAGCAGCTCGGCGACGAGCAGGCCGACGTCCGCGTGACCGCCGAGCTGCGCTACCGCGGCCAGGCGTTCGAGCTCGCGGTCGTGGCGCACGAGTCCGCCGAGGAGCTGCGCGAGGCCTTCCACGCCGCCCACGAGGAGGCCTACGGGTTCCGCGACCCCGAGGGCGAGGTCGAGCTCGTGACGCTGCGCGCGACCGCCACGGAGCCGGGCCCCGACGTCGACGCCGCCGCGGCGGGGGCGGCGGCCGAGGGCGCCTCGGAGTCGACGCGCAGCGCGATCTTCGGCGGCGAGGAGCACGAGACGGCGGTGATCACCGGCGAGCCGGAGCCGGGCACGAAGGTCGAGGGCCCGGCGCTGGTCGAGCTGCCCGAGTCCACCCTGGCCGTGCCGCCCGGCTGGGCCGGCGAGGTGCTCGAGTCGGGCACGATCCGGCTGGAGAAGCTCCCGTGAGCGTCGATCCGATCACCCTGCGCGTGGTCTCCGGCGCCCTGCGCGCGGCCTGCGAGGAGATGGGCGCCGTGCTCGTCAAGGCCTCCCACAGCGCCAACATCAAGGAGCGCCGCGACGCCTCGTGCGCGCTGTTCGACGCCGAGGGCCAGATGGTCATGCAGGCCGAGCACATCCCCGTGCACCTCGGCGCGATGCCCGACGCGGTCGCCGCCGTCGCCGGCGAGGACCACGGCGAGGGCACTCCCTGGGTGCTCAACGACCCGTTCGCCGGCGGCACGCACCTGCCCGACATCACGGTCATCACGCCCGTCCTCGACGACGGCGAGCTGCTCGGCTTCGCCGCCAGCCGCGCGCACCACGCCGACGTGGGCGGCCCCACGCCCGGCTCGATGCCCGCGGACTCGACGACGCTGGAGGACGAGGGCGTCGTGATCTCCCCGCGCCGGCTCGACGACGACGCGATCGAGGAGCTCGCCGCCCAGATGCGCCAGCCCGCCCAGCGCCGCGCCGACCTGCGCGCCCAGCTCGCGGCGAACCGGGCGGGCGCCAAGCGGCTCGTGGAGCTGCGCGAGCGGCTCGGCGCTGACGGCCTGAGCGAGGCGATGGCCGAGACCGTCGACTACGCGGAGCGCCGCATGCGCGCCTGCCTGGCCGAGCTCGAGGACGGGACCCGCGAGGCGCGCGACGTGCTCGAGGCCGCCGACGGCGACCTCGAGCTGTGCCTGAAGGCGACGATCGAGGGCGAGGAGCTGACGCTCGACTTCACGGGCTCCGCCGGCCAGCACGGCGGCAACCTCAACTGCCCGATGGCGGTCACCCGCTCGGCCTGCTGGTTCGCGGTGCGCGTGCTCACCGACCCCGACATCCCGCCCGCCGCGGGCGCGATGCGGCCCGTGACGGTGATCGCGCCCGAGGGCAGCCTGCTCAACGCCCGCTCCCCCGCGGCCGTGGTGGCGGGCAACGTCGAGACGTCGAGCCGCGTGGCCGACCTCGTCTTGGCCGCCTTCGGCCGCGCGCTCGGCCAGGGCACGATGAACAACCTGACGCTCGGCAACGACGAGTTCGCCTACTACGAGACGCTCGGCGGCGGCCAGGGCGCCTGCCCGGACGCCGACGGCCCGAGCGGCGTGCACGTCGCGATGTCGAACACGCTCAACACGCCAGTCGAGGCGCTCGAGCTCGAGTTCCCGCTGCGCGTCGTCGAGTACGCGCTGCGCCGCGAGTCGGGCGGCGCCGGGGCGCACCGCGGCGGCGACGGCGTCGTGCGCGAGGTCGAGGCACTCACCGACATGCGCTATTCCCTGTTGACCGAGCGCCGCCGCCACGCCCCGCCGGGCGCGGACGGCGGCGAGCCGGGCGAGCGGGGCCGCAACCTCCTCGACGGCGAGGAGCTGGAGCCGAAGGCGAGCGGCGAGCTGCGCGCCGGACAGCGGTTGAGGATCGAGACACCGGGAGGTGGCGGGCATGGCGAGTGACTCCGTGGGCTTCGTCGGGCTGGGCATCATGGGCTCGCGCCAGGCGGCCAACCTGGCCCAGGCGGGCTATGAGCTGACGGTCTTCAACCGCACGCGCGAGCGGGCGGAGGAGTGGGTGGCCGAGCACGGCGGGCACGTGGCGGGCTCGCCCCGGGAGGTGGCCGAGCGCTCCGACGTCGTGATCACGATGGTCGTCGACGGAGCCCAGGTCGAGCAGATGCTGTTCGGCGAGGACGGCGCGCTCTCAGGGGCGCGGCCCGGGACGCTGTTCGTCGACATGTCCACGATCGCGCCGGCGACCGCGCGCTCGCTCGCCGAGCGGCTCTCCGGCGAGGGCCACGCGTTCGTGGACGCCCCCGTGACGGGCTCCTCGCCCAAGGCCGAGGCGGGCACGCTGACGATCATGGTCGGCGGCGCCGACGCCGACGTGGCCCGCGCGCGGCCGCTGTTCGAGGTGATGGGCGAGAAGATCGTCCACGCCGGGGCGGCCGGCCAGGGCCAGGCGGTCAAGGTCCTCTCCCAGGGCGTGACGGCGGTCAACTGCGCCACGCTCGCTCAGGCGATCACGGTCGGGCGCCGGATCGGGGTCGACCTCGGCGCGCTGCTGGACGTCATGACGGGCGGCTCGTCGGACTCGACGATGCGCGAGCTCAAGGGCCAGGCGATGGTCGACCACGACATCCCGGTGCTCTTCAAGCTCGAGCACATGCTCAAGGACGTGCACCTCTGCCTGGAGGAGTCGCGCGGCGCGGGGGCCTCGTTCCCGTTCGCCGGGCTCGCGGGCGAGCTCTACAGCGCGGGCGTCGGGCGCGGGCTGGGCCAGCAGGACTTCGCGGCCGTGCTCGAGGTCGTCGAGGGGCTCACCGGCGACCGGCCCTCTGCTGACACCGCGTAATTGCCACAAACTACGTATTTTGCAGGGAGATTTGGCGAATTCGCGAGTTTGTGCATAGTATGTGACTGAGCCCGACGCGGGGGTCGGCCGGAGCAGTGTTGTTCCTGCCTCGGCCATGTGTTTGCGCGCGGGTAGCCCCAGGTAGCACGTTCACTCCTCTCTCCTTCGACGAGACACCTCTCCCTATGCCAATCGCCTTCAAGGAATGGGCCGTCACGGTGCGCGCACTCGCCGAGGGCGAGCAGCTCGTGACGCTCCGCAAGGGCGGCATCCGTGAGCCGGGCAAGCACTTCGCGCTCGACCACGACCGCTTCTTCCTGTACCCCACGTTCGACCACCAGCGCAGCGACCTGGTGCGCGAGTCGCACCAGCCCGAGATGCGGCGCGCGCTCGAGGAGGGCGTCTGGACCGACGGCGAGCCGCCGGCCCACGCCCTGACGCGCGACGGCGGCATCCCGCAGCCCGACCGGGTGCGGATCCGCGCCTGGGCCGAGGTCGCCTCGGCCTGGACGGTCACCGACCGCCGCGCGGTGGACGCGCTGTCGCCGTTCTACGTGTGGACGCCGGACTACGCCGAGAAGCGCCTGGCGTGGAAGCGCCGCCACCCGCTGCACGTGCTGCTGCTGCGCACCTACCGGATCCCGCGCCCCGTCACCGTCCGGGTGCGCGACGACTACGGCGGATGCCGCTCCTGGCTGGAGATCACCCGCGACCTCCCCTTCGAGGGCACGCCCGTGCTCTCCGACGAGGAGTTCGAGCGGGCCTCCGAGGAGATCGCGTCGATCGCCGAGTGCAACGGCGTCCCCGCGTACGCCTAGCTCTCATCCCCGCTGACTGAACGAGGTCGTTCAGGGGTACGCGAGGCAGCGCCATGCTGCCTCGCACCCTGCCCGCCGCGATCGTCGCGGTCGCGGCCTCCCTCCTGACCGCCGCCCCCGCCGCAGCGCAGATCCCGCTGCCGATCCCGACGGTCGTGCCCACCGTCGTCCCCGGCCTGCCATCGCAGGGCCCGGGCGCCCAGCCCTACCAGGCCAACGACGGCAAGGGCTTCCGCGACGTCCTCCCGCCCGGCACGCGCGGGCGCTACAACGGCGCCGAGCTGGCGGCCTTCCTCGCCACGGGCGCGACGGTGCCGCACTGCTGCGACCAGCTCGGCATGTACCGCGACCTGATGTACGCCACGCCGGGGCTGACCGCCGAGCAGCTGCCGAACTACTTCAAGGACTCGAGCTTCGGCGTGCCCGACGGCCAGGCCGAGCGGACCTACTCCCCGCGCGGGGACGTCACGATCGTGCGCGACCGCGGCTTCGGCGTGCCGCACATCTACGGCGCCTCGCGCGACGGCGCCATGTTCGGGACGGGCTACGCGGCCGCGGAGGACCGGCTGTTCTTCATGGACGTCCTGCGGCACGCGGGCCGGGCCGAGCTGTCCGACTTCGCGGGCGGCTCCAACGCGGCGATGGACGCCGAGCAGTGGGAGGTCGCGCCCTACACGGAGGCCGACCTCGAGCGCCAGGCGACCCAGCTGCCGGACTTCCTCGGCGCCGACGGCAAGCAGATCCAGCGCGACGTCGGCAACTACATCGCCGGCATCAACACCTACATCAACGAGACCAAGCTCGACCCGTCGAAGCTGCCCGGCGAGTACGCGGCGCTCGGCCATCCGGAGGGTCCGCAGCCCTGGAAGGAGGCCGACCTGATCGCCACGGCGTCGCTGGTCGGCGGCATCTTCGGCAAGGGCGGCGGCGAGGAGCTCCCGTGGACGCAGGTCGCCGACGCGCTCCAGAAGCGCTTCGGCAAGCGCAAGGGCCTGCGCGCGTTCCGCGACTTCCGCTCCGCCGAGGACCCCGAGTCCCCGACGACGGTGCTCGGGAAGCGCTTCCCCTACCAGCGCACGCCGAAGCGGCCGCGCGCGGTGGCGCGCCCCGATCGCGGGTCGCTCAAGACGCACGAGATCGTGGCGGCGAAGTCGGGCGGCTCGGCCTCGGCCAACGCGTCCGGCCTCGCCCTGTCGCGCGACGCGCTGCCGTTCACGGAGTCCAACGCCGTGCTCGTGTCCGGCCGGCGCTCGGCCAGCGGCCACCCGCTGATGGTCGCCGGGCCGCAGGTGGCCTACTTCAACCCGCAGATCCTGATGGAGCAGGACGTGCACGCGCCCGCCTCCGAGGCCGGGCCGGCGATCGACGCGCGCGGGGCGGCGTTCATCGGCGTCAACCTCTACGTGCAGCTCGGGCGCGGCCGCGACTACGCCTGGAGCGCCACCTCGGCGGGCCAGGACCTGATCGACACCTACGCGATGACGCTGTGCGAGCCCGGCGGCGGCAGGGCGACGCTGCAGTCGATGCACTACTCCTACCGCGGCTCGTGCCTGCCGATCGAGGTGCTCCAGAAGCAGAACTCCTGGCAGCCCTCGCCGGGCGACGACACGCCCGCCGGCACGCAGACGCTGCGCGCCGAGCGCACCAAGCTCGGCCTCGTCGCCGGGCGCGGCACCGTGCGCGGACGGCCGGTGATCTTCGCCAAGCTGCGCTCGACCTACTTCCACGAGGTGGACTCGGCGGCCGGCTTCAAGGACTTCAACGAGCCCGAGAAGGTCCGCGACGCCGCCTCCTTCCAGCGCGCCGCGAGCAAGATCGGCTACGCCTTCAACTGGTTCTACTCGGACCCCGAGAAGATCGCCTACTTCAACTCGGGCGCCAACCCGGTCCGCGCCAAGCGCGTCGACCACGCGTTCCCGGTGCGGGCGCGGCGCTCGACCGAGTGGAAGGGCTGGAACCCGGACCGCCACACGGCGAGCTTCGCCTCCTTCGCCAAGCACCCGCAGGCGGTCGACCAGCAGTACCTGGTCTCCTGGAACAACCGCCAGGCGCTCGGCTTCGCGGGGCCCGACGAGAACGTCTTCTCCTCGACGTACCGGTCCGTCCTGCTCGAGGACCCGCTGAAGGCCAAGCTGCGCGGCGGGCGCAAGCTGACGCTGCCGGAGGTCGTGGACGTGATGGAGGTGGCCGGCACGGGCGACCTGCGCGCGCACGCGGTGCTCCCGCTCGCGCTGCGGGTGATCGGGCGGCCCAAGGACGCCGGGCTGCGCCAGGCCGTCGCGACGCTGCAGGCCTGGCGGCGCGCGGGCGGGCGGCGGATCGACGGCGACCGGGACGGCGTCTACGAGCACAGCGACGCGATCCGGATCATGGACGCCTGGTGGCCGCGCTGGGTGCGCGCGCAGTTCCAGCCGCGGATGGGCAAGGCGGCCGTCGACCGGCTGCTCGCCACCACCCAGCTCGACAACACGCCCAACAACCACGGCGACCATCTCGGCTCGGCCTACCAGGGCGCGTGGTACGGCTACGTGCGCAAGGACCTGCGGACGATCATGGGGCGCAAGGTCAAGGGCCGCTACGTGATGCGCTACTGCGGCGGCGGCAAGCTGCGCAAGTGCCGCAACCGGCTGCGCTCCTCGCTCAAGTCCGCCCTGAAGGTGCCCGCGAGCGCGCTCTACGGCGACGATCAGGTCTGCCAGGAGGAGGGCAAGGCGGGCGACCAGGCGTGCTACGACGCCGTCCGCTTCCGCCCGGTCGGCGGCGCCACGCAGCCGCTGATCCCGTGGATCAACCGGCCCACCTACCAGCAGGTCAACGAGATCCAATCGCGCGTGCCCCGCTAGAACGGAGGCGTGGGCTGGACCGAGACCGCATCCGAGACGTTCGTCGCGCGCCATGACGAGCGCGACGCGTCCGACGCCGAGCGCGTGCTGGCGCAGCTCGAGTACGGGCGCGAGCGGCTGGAGCGCCAGCTCGAGATCGCGCTCGGCGAGCTGGCGGTCGTGCTGCACGGCTCGCCGGCCCAGCTCGACGCGGCGCAGCCGTGGCTGCCCCTGCAGCGGCGGCTGACGGCGCCGGCCGCGCGGCGCTACGTGGTCGGCTGGGCGGGCGAGCGGGAGCTGCACGTGCTCTCGCCGCGGCTGCTCGCCCGGCGGGCGTCCAACGTCGAGGGCTCGCTGGAGATGCTGATGCTCGCGCCGGGCGCCCTGCTGGCGCGCCACGCGCTCGCACTCCGGCACCCGGGCTTCCCGCCGCCGCTCGGGCCGCTGCGGCTGCGGCGCTGGATGCGCGCGGCATGGTTCGTCGAGGGCGCCGCACAGTGGCTCAGCGGCCAGACGCGCCACGTCCGCCCGGCCGTCGCGCGGCGGTTGCGCGAGGGAGGCAAGCCCGCCTTCCCGCCCGGCCCCGCCGACGCGCTGCTGCTCGGCGGCACGGTGTTCGACCTGCTCGCCCGCGAGGAGGGGGAGCGCGCGGCCGTCGCGGCCGCCCGGGCGGGCGCCGACCACCTGCTCGCCGACGGCTTCCACGGCCGCGGCCTGCGCCGCACGGAGGACGCCTGGCGCTCGCACCTGACCCGGATCGCCGACGCCACCGCGGCGCCGACCCGCCGCCGCACGTAGGCGCCCCGCCGCTAGAAGACCGCGGAGTAGACCCCGGCGGCGATGATCGCCAGGATCACCACCGTCAGCGCGACGGCCATCGCCTTCACCCACGCGGGCGTGCCCTCGCCGGGCGCCATCGCGGCGCCGGGCACCGGCTCGGGGAGCTGGAGGATCTCGCGGGCCGCGGTCGCGCCGGAGGCGGGCACGAGGATGTCGCGCGGGCCCGAGGCGAGGAAGTCCGGGACGTCGAAGCCGCCGGAGCGGCGCATCAGCGACGGCACGCCCTCCTCGAGCAGCATGCCCTGGAGCCATTCGCCCTCGGACTGGTTGCGCGCTCCGACGACCTTCACGAGCGGGCCCTCGGCGTACTGCGGGCGGATCTTGCGGGCACGCTCGTGGCGGTCGGAGACCGGGCCCGGCTCACCCCGCGTCTCTGCCTCGGCGTCGACCAGCGGGACGCCGCAGCGCGCGCAGAACCGCTCCCCGTCCTCGTGCCCCGTCGCGCAGGAGGGGCAGACGAGCACTAGGGGACGACCTCCAGCTCGGCCCGGCTGACCTGGCCGTCGACGATCCGCCAGGCGCGCACGTCGGGCTCACCGTCCTCGAAGAAGCCCACGATCACGTACAGCGAGTCGGGATAGAACGCGAGGCGGATGTCCGTCGGCGAGGGCGCGGGCTCCGTGGCCGGGTGCGAGTGGTAGATCACACCGAGGTCGAGGCCCGCCTCCTCGATCGCCTGCTGGATGTCGTACTGCTCCTTGCCGTCGATCACGTAGAGCTTGACGGGGTCGTCGGCGACGTTCCGCGCGCGGTGCAGTGAGACCGCCTCGCCGTCGCGGCTGGCGATCATGCCGCAGCACTCCTTGGGCGCCTCGGCCCGCGCGTGGGCGACCATCTCGTCGAACAGCTCGCGGGCGATCCGCATGGGGTCCGACGTTAGCGGAGCAGATGCGTCTACTTGACCGTGGTGCGCTCGAGCGGGGCGTACTCGTCGTCGTCGTCGTCGCGACGCGAGTCTCCGCTCAGCGAGTCCTTGAACTCGCGCATCCCGTGGCCGATCGAGCGCCCGACCTCGGGCAGTCGCTTCGGGCCGAGCACGATCAGGGCGATGACGAGCACGATGACGAGCTCGCCTGGGCCGACGTTGAAGGGCATGGTCTCGGTTCCTCTCGGGCTCTTCGGGTCTCTTCGGAGGGTATCGGCGCGGGGCTCCGCTGCCTACACGATCTGCGCGGGAGCATGGCCGGGCGGATCACGATCGGGATGAGAAGGGGGCGATGCCGGCCCGCCGCTCGAGCAGGGCCGCGTGCTGCGCGTGCCCGGCCATCACGGTCGCGACCGTGCGGACCGCGTTCGGGTGCTCGAGCGCGGCGAGCGAGCGCGCGCAGCCGTCGACCAGCGAGCGCTCGTAGGCCAGCGCGGCGCGGAGCCGCTCCCCGGGGTCGCGCGCCTCGAGGACGGCGAGCGCCTCGGGCCCGAGGCCGGCGCGCCCGCGCGTCGCGGCCGGGATCGGCATCCCGAGCGCCTGCAGGTGGGTCGCGAGCGCCCTCACGTGCTCGAGGTCGTGCTTGGCCAGCAGGCTGCCGATCTCGGCGACGGCCCCGTTGAGGTAGACGTAGACGGCGTCCCGCTCGGCGCGCGCGAGCTTCGTCAGCACGGCGCTCTCGTCCGCCCCGCTGCGCGGCGGCCGTCGCGGGCGTCAGCGCGAGCGCGGCGGCTCCGGCCAGCCCGGCGGCGAGCGCGTCCCGGCGGGTGCGGCGCTCAGGCATCGCGGCCGTCCGGGAACGCCGTCGGCAGCGGGTCGCGGCCCAGCAGCGCCTGCACCGCGTTGAGGTGCCGGGCGTCGTCGGCGAGCAGCTCGGCCGCGAGCCGCCGGTTGGCTCCGCGCACGAGCCCGACGGCGTGCACGTGCGCGCGCATGGCGGCCTGCTCGAGCGCCAGAGCGGCCGCGAGCGGCGAGCCGCCGGGCGCCTCGGGAGCGGCGGCGCCGCCGCGGGCGCCCGCCGCGCGCAGGCGCTCGGCGTGGTCGCGCTCGCGCGCGGCCAGCGCGCGCCCGGCCCGCCCGCCGACCCGCTCGTAGGTCTCGACCAGCGCCAGCGCCGCGGCCAGCGAGGGCGCGAGCAGCTCTGCGTCGGGCGGCACCTCGTCGTCCGGCGCGCCGCAGCCCGCGACGGCCAGCCCCGCGCCGGCGACCAGCAGGCCGCGGCGGGTGCTGGTACCTACCACCAGACCGTGGAGTCCAGGTTCTCGATCTCCTCCACGGGCCGGGTGTAGAGGCCCGAGGAGAGGTACTTCCAGCCGTCGTCGCAGACGATGAAGACGACGTTGCCCTCGTCGAGCTCGCCCGCGATGCGCACGGCGATCGAGGCGATCGCGCCGGACGAGACGCCCGCGAAGATGCCCTCCTCGTCGAGCAGCTTGCGGGTCCAGACGATCGCGTCGTGGTTGGTGACGAAGATCTTCCGGTCCAGGACGGAGAGGTCGATGATCGGCGGGATGAAGCCGTCGTCGAGCGAGCGCAGCCCCTGCACCGGCTCGCCCTGCTTGGGCTCCGCGGCGACGATCTTGATGCCGTCCCCGAGCTCCTCGCGGAAGCGCCGGCCGTTGCCCATCAGCGTGCCGCCCGTGCCCAGGCCGGCCACGAACGCGCTGATCTCGTCGAGCTCCTCGAGGATCTCGGGCGCCGTGCCCTCGTAGTGCGCGCGCGGGTTGGCCTCGTTGCCGTACTGGTAGGGCATGTAGTACGAGGCGTCGGCCTGCGCCATCTCGAGCGCCATCGCGACCGCGCCGTTGGAGCCCTGGTCGCCGGGCGAGTAGACGATCTCCGCGCCGTACATCTGCAGCAGCTGCGTGCGCTCGGGCGTCACGTTGTCGGGCATGACGACCTTCAGCCGGTAGCCCTTGCGCGAGCAGATCATCGCCAGCGAGATGCCGGTGTTGCCCGAGGTCGGCTCGAGGATCGTCTGGCCCGGGCGGATCGCGCCCTTCTCCTCGGCGTCCTCGATCAGCGCGCGGGCGACGCGGTCCTTGACCGAACCCGTCGGGTTGTGGGACTCGAGCTTGGCCCAGATGCGCACGCCCGGCTTGGGCGAGAGGCGCTTGAGCTCGACGAGCGGCGTGTTGCCGATCGCCTGGACGATGTCGCCGTAGCGGCCGCCGCACGGGCGGTTCTTGAGTTCCTGCGCCATAGCTTCGAAAAGTGTAGTTGCTTCAGGGAATATCGCGTAACGCCGGGTAGAGCGCGCGGAAGCGCTCCCGCTGGGCGCCGTACGCCTCGACCCAGTCCGGCTCCGGGTCTACCCGGCCGTGCGGGCGGATGCACGCGGTGACGGCCTCCTCGGCGTCGTCCCACAGGCCGCCTGCGATGCCGCCGAGCAGCGCGGCGCCGTAGGCGGCGCCCTCCTCGACGGCGAGCCGCTCGACCGGGAGCTCCAGCGCCGAGGCGACGATCCGCAGCCACAGCTCGCTGCGGGCGCCGCCGCCAGAGGCACGGGCGACCTCCGGAGCCGCCCCCACCGAGCGCACGACGTCGAGGCAGTCGCGCAGGCCGAACGCGACGCCCTCGAGCACCGCGCGCACCAGCGCGCCGCGATCGTGGCGCAGCGACAGCCCCGCGAAGGCGCCGCGGGCGTCGGGGTCGGCGTGCGGGGTGCGCTCGCCGGCCAGGTAGGGCAGGAACGTCAGGCCCTCCGCGCCGGGCTCCCAGCGCCCGGCCTCCGCGAGCAGCTCCCCGTACTCGACCCCGGGGGCGAGCGTGTCGCGGAGCCACCGCAGCGAGCCGGCGGCGGAGAGCATCACGCCCATCGCGTGCCAGCGGTCCGGCACGGCGTGGCAGAAGACGTGCACGCGCGCCTGCGGGTCGGCGCGGTAGGCGTCGAGCGCGCTGAAGACCACGCCCGAGGTCCCGAGCACCACCGAGGCAAGACTCGCCCCGCCCGCCCCGATCGCGCCGACGCCGAGCGCGCCGGCCGCCTGGTCGCCGGCGCCCGCCGCGACGGGAACGCCGTCCGGCGTGGTCCCGGACACCTCTGCCGACTCCAGCACGCGCGGCAGCCACTCGCGCGGGATCTCGAGCGCCTCGAGCACCTCGTCGCTCCAGCGCCGCCGCGCCACGTCGAAGAGCAGCGTGCCCGACGCGTCGGCGACGTCGATCGCGTGCTCCCCGCACAGCTTCAGCCGCACGTAGTCCTTCGGCAGCATGATCCGCGCGATCCGCCCGTAGGAGTCGGGCTCGTGCTCGCGCAGCCACAGCAGCTTGGGCGCGGTGAAGCCGGTCAGCGCGCGGTTGCCGGTCAGCTCCACGAGCCGCTCGAAGCCGACCCGCTCCTCGATCTCGCGGCACTGGGCGGCCGTGCGCTGGTCGTTCCAGAGGATCGCGGGGCGGATGACCTCGCCGGCGGGGTCGAGCGCCACGAGCCCGTGCATCTGGCCGCTGAGCCCGATCCCGGCGACCTCCTCCACGCCGAGCGACGCGAGCGCCTCCTCCGTCGCCCGCCACCAGTCCGCCGGGTCCTGCTCGGCCCAGCCGGGCCGCGGCGTCGAGAGCCCGTAGCCGACCTCGGCGCTCGCGAGCACCTCGCCGGTCGCGCCGACGGCGAGCGCCTTGACGCCGCTCGTGCCGACGTCGAGGCCGACGGCGACGCTCATCGGACGCCGAGCAGGACCTCGACGGCGAGCTGGTCGAGCCGCTCGTTGCCGTAGCCGCGGGTCGCGAGCGCGTCGAGCCCGTCGACCTCGGCCTTCAGCGTCTCGGGGTCGTCGCCGCCCACGGTCGACTCGCCGAGCTCGGCCACGGAGGCCGCCGCCAGCGCCTCCTGCACGTCCGGGTCGGCGTCGAAGCGCTTCGCCGCCTCCGCGAGCGCGCGGTAGGTCGCCATGCAGCCGCGCGCGAACTCCCACACGCCCTCGGCGTCCTCGGTGCGGTAGGCGTGCGCGTCGAAGTGCCGCGGCCCCCTGTAGCCCGCGCGCTCGAGCAGCCGCACGAGGTGGAAGGCCTCCTTGAGGTCCTCGGCGCCGAAGCGGAAGTCCTGGTCGTAGCGGCCGATCCGCTGCCCGTTGAGGTCGATGTGGAACAGCTTGTCCGCCCACAGCGCCTGCCCGACGCCGTGGTGGAACGACAGGCCGGCCATCGTCTCGTGCGCCACCTCGGGGTTGACGCCGCACATCTCCGGCCGCGCCAGCGTGGTGATGAAGTGCAGCGCGTGGCCGACGGTCGGCAGGAAGATGTCGCCGCGCGGCTCGTTGGGCTTGGGCTCGATCGCGAACGTCATCGAGAAGCCCTGGGAGAGCGGAGTAGTCCGCGAGCACGTCGATCGCCTCGCGGTAGCGCTCGAGCGCGTCGCGCGGGTCCTTGGCCGTGCCGACCTCGGTGCCCTCGCGACCGCCCCAGAAGACGAACACCTCGGCGTTCAGTCGGCCGCCGAGGTCGATCGCCCGCATCGCCTTGCCGATCGCGGCGCGCCGCACGCCGCGGTCGTTGGAGGTGAACGCGCCGTCCTTGAACGCCGGGTGCCCGAACAGGTTGGTCGTCGCCATGCCCGACGCCGAGACCCGTCTCGGCCAGCGCCGACTCGAGGCCGGAGACGATCCGCTCCTCCTCGTCGGGCGGCGTGCCCCAAGGCACGAGGTCGTTGTCGTGCAGCGAGATCCCCCACGCGCCGAGCTCGGCGAGCTTGCGCACGGAGTCAACGGGGTCCAGCGGGGCGCGGGTCGGCTCACCGAACGGGTCACGACCCGGGTTGCCGACGGTCCAGAGCCCGAATGTGAAGCGATGTTCGGAGGCCATATCCCGTAGCTTCACACGCCGATGAGCTCGACGGCTACCAGGTGGCAGGGCTTCGGCACCACCATCTTCACGGAGATGTCCGCGCTGGCGGAGCGCACGGGCGCGATCAACCTCGGCCAGGGCTTCCCCGACGAGGACGGCCCGGCCGAGGTGCTCGAGGCGGCGCAGCGGGCGATCCGCGACGGCCACAACCAGTACGCGCCGCTGCCGGGCGTGCCGGCGCTGCGCGAGGCGATCGCCGCCCACCAGCGCCGCTTCTACGGGATCGAGGTCGACCCGGGATCGGAGGTGCAGGTCACGTTCGGCGCCACGGAGGCGATCGCGGCGGCGCTGCTCGGCCTGTGCGAGCCCGGCGACGAGGTCGTCTGCCTCGAGCCCTACTACGACTCCTACGCCGCCGGGATCGCGATGGCGGGCGCGGTCCGCCGGCCCGTGACGCTGCGCCCGCCCGACTGGGCGATCGACCCCGAGGCGCTCGCCGCCGCCATCACGCCGAAGGCTCGCCTGCTGCTGCTCAACTCGCCGCACAACCCGACGGGCAAGGTGCTCACGCGCGAGGAGCTGCAGCTGATCGCCGACGCCTGCCTCGAGCACGACCTGATCGCGGTCACCGACGAGGTCTACGAGCACCTCGTCTACGACGGCGAGCACGTCCCGCTGTGCACGCTGCCCGGCATGGCGGAGCGCACGCTGACGATCTCCTCGCTGGGCAAGACGTTCTCCGTCACGGGCTGGAAGACGGGCTGGGCCGTCGGGCCGGCGGCGCTCGTGGCCGCGGTGCGGACGGCCAAGCAGTACCTGACCTTCGCCGGCGGGACCCCGTTCCAGCACGCGGGCGCGGTCGCACTCGGGCTCGGCGACGAGGTCTACGCCGCGCTCGCGAGCGAGCTGCGCGTCAAGCGCGACCACCTGTGCGCCGGGCTGGAGGCGGCGGGGCTCGAGGTGCTGCGCCCCGCGGGCACGTACTTCGCCAACGTCGACTGCAAGCGCGACGGCGTGGCGTTCTGCCGCGAGCTCGTCGAGCGCGCGGGCGTGGTGGCGATCCCGACGTCGGTCTTCTACGACGACGAGGAGGCGGGGCGGTCGCTCGTGCGGTTCGCGTTCTGCAAGCGCGAGTCCGTGATCGACGAGGCGGCCGGGCGGCTCGCCTCGGCCGGCTGAGCGCCGGCGCCGCGGTACTCCAGGACCAGCACGGTCGTGTCGTCGCGCTGCGGCCCGCGCTCGAACGCCTCGAGCTCGCCGCGCAGCGCCGCCAGCCGCTCGCCGACGCCGCCCTCCAGGCGGCCCAGGGCCTCCTGCAGGCGCTGCTCGCCGAAGCGCTCGTCCTCCCCCATCGCGTCGATCACGCCGTCCGTGTAGAGCACGAGCACGTCGCCCGCCTCGAGCTCGACCCCGACGGCGGGCCACTCGCCCTCGAACGCCCCCGCGATCGTGCCCGGCTCGCCCACGGGCATCACGTCGCGCCCGCGCACGAGCAGCGGCGGCGGGTGCCCGGCGCTGGCGAGCGTCACGACCGCGGTGCCGTCGCCGCGCTCGCGCAGCTCGGCGCACACGACCGTGCACAGCGGCAGCCCGGTCTGGCCGCGCAGCGTGTCGTTGAGGCGCGAGACGGCGGCGCTGACGTCGCCCGTCAGCTCGGCCGCCGTGCGCAGGGTGAAGCGCGCGAGCGAGGTCTGGGCGGCGGCCTCCGCCCCCTGGCCGGCGACGTCGCCGATCACGACCATCCAGCCGCGCGGGCCGGCGAAGACGTCGTAGAAGTCGCCGCCGACCTCGTTGAACTCGCCGGCCGGCCGGTACAGGACGGCGGTCGACCAGCCGGGCACCTCGGGCAGCTCGGGCGGGAGCAGGCCGTGCTGGAGCGCGCGGGCGATCGCGGTGCGGCGGCTGTGGCTGCGCGCGTTGTAGACCGCGACGCCGGCGCGGCGAGCCGATCTCCTCCGCGAGCTCGCGCTCGGTCCCGCCGAGCTCGCGCCACGGCTCGCTGTGCGCCAGCGCCAGCGTGCCGATCGCCTCGGCGCCGACCCGCAGCGGGATCCGCAGCGCGCGCTCGCCGGCGACCGCTGCCTCGTCGCCGGCCGCCGCCACCAGGCGCGGCTCGCCGCGCTCGTCGGGCAGCTCGACCGCCGCGCCGGCCGCGAGCGCGGGGACGAGCGTGCGGACGAGCGCGCCGAGCTGCGCGGCCGGGTCCATCGAGGAGGCGAGCGCCTCGCTGGCCTCCGCGAGCAGCCGCTGCGCCCACTCGGCGCGCTTGACCTCCGTGACGTCCTCGATCACGTTGACCACCCGCAGGAGCGCGCCGCCCTGGTCTCGCAGGGCCGAGCAGCGGTGCAGCAGCCAGCGCTCGGCGCCGGTCGCGCGCACGATGTTGCGCACGAGCAGCGGCGGCGGGTCGGGCTCGCCGGCGAGCAGCCGCTGGCTCGGCAGGTCCCCCATCGCAAGCGGGCGCCCATGCTCGTCGAAGACGGCATAGCGCCCCATGAGCTCATGCGATCCGGCGCGCACGAGCTCGTCCGCGATCGGCGGCGCCGAGCAGCTCGGCGGCCGCCGGGTTGGCGTAGACCAGCCGCCCCTCGGCGTCGTTCAGCATGACGGCTTCCGCCAAGGCGTGCACGACCAGCCCGAACTGCTCCTCGGCGACCGTCAGCTCGCTCGTCAGGCCGGCGTTGTCGAGCGCGAGGGCGACGCGGCCGGCGAGCACCTCGGCGAAGTGCAGGTCGTACTCGGTGTGGCGCCGCTGCGAGGGACCGTAGGCCGCGTTGAGCGCGCCGATCACGCGGCCGCGCGAGCGCAGCGGGACGATCAGCGCGGTCGTCATCCGCAGGCCGGAGAGCAGCGCGGCGTCCTCGTCGCTGCTGGCGGCGGCGGCGAGCAGCTCCTCGTCGGGCTTCACGAGCTGCGCCCGGTCGCTGGCGATCGTGCCCTCGCTGCTGCGAGCCTCGCCCTCGAGCGAGCGGCGGCGGCCCATCGCCCCGGCCACCTCGGGGTCGACGCCCGGGCCGGTGCGCGCGCCGATCCGGCGCCGCGCGCCGCCGCGCAGCACGTCGATGGCCGCGACGTCGCCGAGCGAGGGCACCAAGAGGTCGAGCACGCCCGAGACGAGGTCGTCATGGCGGCCCTCCGCGGCGTCGGCTACGTCGGCCGCGCCTGCCAGCAGCCGGAAGCGCTCCAGTGAGGCGGTCGCCGCCGCACGGGTGACCGCCACCGCGGCGGCCACGATGCCGCCGGCGAGCACGAGCACGATCGCGACGGCCTGTTGCATGGCGTCTCCGAGCAGCGGGACGATCAGCGACCACCGCGAGCGCGGCCGCCGCGACGAGCAGCGTGTCGCCCCAGCGCCCGGTCAGCGCGACGACGAGGGGCGGCAGCACGAGCAGCGCGGCCACCAGCACCTCCTCGCCTGCCGCGATCTCGAGCACCCCGAGTGCCAGCACGGCGGCGATGCCCGCCGCGGCGGCGCGCGAGAACGGCACGGGCGCGAGCGCCGAGCGCACGCCGCCCAGCGCGCTGATGTCAGGCCGCGAGCGCGCTGTCGAGGTCATCGAAGAACGGCAGCCGCTCGTCGAGGCGCGCCAGGGAGAACAGCCGCTGGACCTCGGAGTTGCCGCGCACGATCGCGAACCGGGTCCCCGTGCCGGTGAGCTCGTGCAGCGTCTCGACCACGAGGCGCATGCCGCTCGTGTCGAAGAACGTGAGCCCGCGCAGATCGAGCACGACGGCGTCGCACGACTCCGGCCGCTCGGTCATGACGGCCTTGAGCTCGTCGACGGTGAACAGGTCCAGCTCGCCGCGCGGGGCGACGACGTGCGCGCGCTCGAAGGCTCGAGCGCGCACGCCGAAGGCGGGCGAGGAGCTGCTCATGGATCGACGCTACAGATGCGCGGTCGCGCGTACAACCGCTCTGGTCGGTTTGAAGCCGCGGGTGGGACGGGCTCGTCGTGCCCGCGACGCGCCGTGACCGTCCGCGTCGCCGAGAGCAGCGGCTGCTTCATGGCCTCGGACTCGTAGCGCCACAGGCCCGGCAGGGCCGCGGCGAGCGCGACGGAGCCCGCCACGCACAGCACGCCGCCCACGACGATCGAGCCGCGCAGCCCGATCAGGGCGGCGGCGAAGCCCGCCTCGACGTTGCCGAGGGTCGGGCCCGAGGTGTAGGAGATCATCTCCATCCCCGCCAGCCGGCCGCGCATGCGGTCGGGCACGGTCTCGTTCCAGATCGTCGCGCGGAAGATCGCGCTGACGGCGTCCGAGGCGCCCGCCACCGCGAGCGCCAGCACGCCGAGCCAGAGCGGGCCGGCGAGGCCGAAGACGACGATCGCCGCTCCCCAGCCCGCGGCGGCCAGCACGACCGCGCGGCCGTGGCGGACGACGTGGCGGGTCCAGCCGCTGGCCAGCGACAGCACCAGCGCGCCGGCGGCCGGCGCGGCGTAGAGCAGGCCCGCGACCGCGGCGCCGCCGTGCCGCTCCGCGTAGGCCGGGAAGAGCGCCTCGGGCATCGCGAAGAACATCGCGTTGATGTCGATCAGGTAGGTGCCGACGAGCTCGGGCTTGGAGCGCGCGAAGCGGACGCCCTCGACGATCCCGCGCCAGCTCGGCGGCTCCGCGCCGGGCGGGGGCGGCGGCGTGCGCAGCCGCCACAGCGCGGCGAGCGAGATCGCGAAGGTGAGCGCGTCGAGGCCGTAGGTCGCCTCGAAGCCGACGGTCGCGATCAGCACGCCGGCGAGCGCGGGCCCGCCGAGCGAGGAGGCATTGCGGACCGCGCCGTAGAGCGCGCTCGCGGCGGGCAGCTCGCGGCGCTCCACGAGCCGCGGCACGAGCGCGTCCAGCGGCGGGCGCAGGATCGCCATGAACCCCGCCAGCAGCGCCGAGGCGACGTAGAGCACCCACAGCCGCGGGTCCGGCAGCAGCGCGTTGACGGTCAGCGCCACCGTCACGGCCAGCGAGCCGAGCTCGGCCGTGATCATCAGCCGGCGGCGGTCGAACGCGTCCGCGAGCGCGCCCCCGAGCAGCGCCAGCGCCAGGATCGGCACGAACTGGGTCGCGCCGACGAGCCCGACCGCGACCGTGCTGCCCGTGAGGTCGTACATCTGCACGGGGATCGCCACGAGCGTCACCGCCGTGCCGAGCAGCGAGACGCCCTGGCCGATCATCAGCAGGCGCAGGTCGCGCCGCCGCCGCAGCAGGGCGGCGTCGACCGTCACCGCACGCAGCGCCCGCCGGAGGAGATCCACCCGGCAAGCCTAGGCGCGAACCCTCGACGGGGTCAGACCCCGTCGAGGGTGGTCGAGGGTTCAGACGGGGACGGGGCCGCCGTCGCGGGCGGCGCGGTAGAGCGCCTCGATCGTGCGCGCCTGCCCGACCGCGTCGGCGCGGCCGAGCGCCGGCTCGCCGCCCTCGCGGACCGCGCGCGCGAGGTCGTCGAGCTCGCGGGCGTACGGGTTGGCGGCCTCGACGGGGACGTCCTCCTCGTCGGTGTCGGGGCGGAGGATCCGCACGCCCGGCGTCTGGCCGTGCCACGGGTCCAGCGAGACGATCGTGCCGGTCTCCCCCACGAGCTCGAGGCCGGCCCGGTACGGGACGTCGAAGGCGCAGTCGAACGTGCCGAGCACGTCGCCGCCGAAGCGCAGCAGCCCGGCGAACCGCGCGTCGACGCCGTCGCCGCCCGGCACGAGCTCGGCCGAGACGCGCTCGGCCTCGCCGGCCAGCAGCCGCAGCGCGCTGATGCAGTAGCAGCCGACGTCCATCAGCGCCCCGCCCTCGAGCTCGGCCGACCAGCGCACGTTGTCCGCCGCCGGGTCGAGCGTGAAGCCGAACGCCGCGCGGGCGACGCGCAGCCGCCCGATCGCCCCGTCCCGCAGGAGCGAGACGACCTTCTCCGTGGCGGGGTGGTAGCGCCACATGAACGCCTCCATCAGGATCCGCCCGGCGCGCTCGGCGGCGTCGAACGCCGCCTCGACGTCGGCCGCGCGCGGCGACAGCGGCTTCTCGCACAGGACGTGCTTGCCGGCCGCCAGCGCGCGCTCGGACCACGGCAGGTGCATGCCGTTGGGGAGCGGGACGTAGACCGCCTCGACGTCCTCGTCGGCGAGCAGGTCCTCGTAGGAGCCGTGCGCGCGCGGGATCCCCTTCTCGTCCGCGTAGGCGGCCGCACGGTCGCGGTCGCGCGAGGCGACCGCGACCACCTCGGCGCCCGCGGACTCGCGGGCGCCGGTGAGGATGGCGTCGTTGATCTTGGCCGTGGAGAGGATCCCGACCCGCAGCGGCTCCGTCATGCCCTGCCGCTCTGGGCGCGACCCCGGCGCGAGATCGAGTCGACCGTGACGGCCAGCAGCAGCACGCCGCCCGTGAGCACGAACTTCGTGCCCGAGGACAGGCCGAGCAGGCCGAGCCCGTTGTCGATCGAGAGCATCACGAGCGCGCCGAGCAGCGCGGCCTTCATCGTGCCGCGGCCGCCGAACAGCGACGTGCCGCCGATGACCGCCGCGGCGATCGGATACAGCAGCGCCTGGCCGCCGCCCGTGTTGGTGTCGACGGAGCGCAGGCGCGAGGCGAGGATGATGCCGCCGAGCACCGCCAGCAGCGAGCAGAGCGCGAAGCAGGCGATCTTGACCCGGTCGACGTCGATGCCCGCGCGCCGCGCGGCCTCGGCGTTGCCGCCGACCGCGTAGATGTGGCGCCCGAACTTGGTGCGGTTGAGCATGTAGGTGAGCACGACGAACAGCACCGCGATCACCACCGCCGCGTACGGCAGCCCGCGGTTCTGGTTGCAGACCGCGACGACCACGCCGAGCGCGACCGCGAGGCCGACGACCCGCAGGACGACGATCACCATCGGGGCGACCTCGAGGCCGGCCTTCGTCCGCGAGCGCACCGACACGAGCTGGACGCCCGCATAGAGCGCCACGCAAAGCCCCGCGAGGATCCAGGCCGCGCCGGGCGCCAGGAAGTCGTTCGCGAGCCCGATCGCCGTGTCGTTCTGCAGGATCACGGTGCCGCGGCTGCCGATCAGCAGCAGCACGACGCCGTTCCAGGCCAGCAGGCCGGCGAGCGTGACCACGAACGACGGCACGCCGATCTTGGTGATGATCAGCCCGTGCATCGTGCCGATGGCTAGCCCGGCGCCGAACACGATCGCGAACACGACCGCGACCGGCAGCTCGTTGCCGTCGGGCGTGAGCAGGATCGCGGTCATCACGCCGCCGACGCCGGAGACGAAGCCGATCGAGAGGTCGATCTCCCCCAGCAGCAGCACGAACGTGACGCCCATGGCGATCACGGCGTAGGGCGCCGTCTGGAGGATCAGGTTGACGAAGTTCGACGCGGTGAGGAAGCGGTCGTTCTGGCTCTGGAAGACGATCGCGATGATGATCAGGCCGACGAAGATCGGCAGCGAGCCGAGCTCGCCGGACTTGACGTCGGTCCACCAGCGCTTGGCGTAGGCGCCGACGGTGTTGGGCGCCGGCGCGTCCGAGGACGGTGCGGGCGGCGGGGCGGCGACGGCGCTCATGCCATGGCCTCCTGCTGGCCGGGGACCTTGGAGAGCTGCCCGGCGGTGATCGCCTCGACGACCTCCTGCTGGTTGGTCTCCTTGCGCCGGAACTCGGCGACGTTCTGGCCCAGCCGCAGCACCGTGATGCCGTCGGCGACCTGGAAGATGTCGTGCAGGTTGTGCGAGATCAGGATCACCGCGAGGCCCTGCTCGCCGAGCCGGGCCACGAGGTCGAGCACCTGCTTGGTCTGCGCGACGCCGAGCGCCGCGGTCGGCTCGTCGAGGATCACGACCTTCGAGTTCCACATCACGGCCTTGGCGACGGCGACCGACTGCCGCTGGCCGCCGGAGAGGCCGGCCACGAGCTGGCGCACGGAGCGGATGGTCGTCACGGAGAGGCCCTTGAGCGTCTCCTTCGCGCGCGCCTCCATCGCCGTCTCGTCGAGCCGCCGGAGACCGTCCGTCTCCTCGCGGCCGAGGTACATGTTCTGGACGACGTCGAGGTTGTCGGCCAGCGCGAGGTCCTGGTAGACGACCTCGATCCCCAGGCGCGCGGAGTCCTTCGGGCCGTGGATGTTCACCGGCGAGCCCTCGAAGACGACCTCGCCCTCGTCGAACGGGTGGATGCCGGCGATGCACTTGATCAGCGTCGACTTGCCGGCGCCGTTGTCGCCGACCAGCGACATCACCTCGCCCGGCGCGACGTGGAAGTCGACCTGGTAGAGCGCCTGGACCGCGCCGAAGCTCTTCGACACGCCACGCAGCTCGAGGATCGGGCTGTCGCTCATGACTTGGGTTCTCTCCTCCTCCGCGGGTTCACCCCCGGGGCCGATGGCCCCGGGGGATCATCCCTCACTTGGTCACGAGCGGCTAGAGCCCTAGCTCTTCGCACTTGGACGCCAGCTTGCCGGCGCAGATCTCTTCCTTCTTGGGGAAGTCCGGCTCACCGAGGTACTCCTTGATGTTGTCCTTGGTGACCGCAACGGGGTCGAGGAACACCGCGGGGATGTCCTTGGTCTCGTTGTTGATCGTGTCCGGCGCCTCGGGCGTCTCGCCCTTGGCCAGCGCGATCGCCAGCTCGGCGGCCGCGTCGGCCTCCTTCTTGATCGCCTTGTAGACCGTCATGCACTGGTCGCCGTTGACGATGTTCTGGATGCCCTGCAGCGTCGCGTCCTGACCCGTCACCGGGATCTGCGGGAGCTTGCGCTGCTTGAGCGCCGAGATCGCCGCGTTGCCGAGACCGTCGTTGGCCGCGAGCACGCCGTCGACCTTGTTGTCGGCCTTCTGGAGCATCTGCTCGAAGATCGTCAGCGCCTTCTGGTTGTCCCAGTCGGGCACGGACTGATCGTCGACCTTCTTCCAGTCGCCGCTGTCGAACTTCTCGTTGATCACGCCGTCGTAGCCGTTCTTGAACAGCGTGGCGTTGTTGTCGGTCGGCGAGCCGTTCAGGACGGCGATGTTCGCCGGCGACTTGTCGCCGACGCAGCTCACGAGGCCCTCGCCCTGGAGCTTGCCGACGGCCTCGTTGTCGAACGAGACGTAGTAGTCGGAGTCGCCCTTGAGCGTCAGTCGGTCGTAGTCGATGACCTTGACGTCCTGGCCCTTCGCGTTGGCGGCGATCGCAGCACCGGAGCCCGAGTCCAGGTTGACCAGCAGCAGCACCTTGGCGCCGTTGGTGATCGCCTGCTCGGCCTGCTGCTGCTGAGTGGACTTGTCGCCCTCGGCGTTCTGGATCGTCGCCTCGACGCCGGCCTTCTCGAAGGCCTCCTTGAGGAACGGCCGGTCGACCGTCTCCCAGCGCACCGACGACTTGGAGTCCGGCAGCAGCACGGCGACCTTGCCGGGCTCCTCGCCACCGCCTCCGCCGCCGCCCGAGCTCGAGCCCGAGTCGTCGTCGCCGCAACCTGCGACGGCCAGCGCGCAGCCTGCTGCGACGGTGGCCACGAACCATGCACCTCTACGCATGGAATTCCCTCCTCATTGGTTTTGTCTCCTCCTCCAGCTCACCGCATCTCCACCATCGGGCGAAGGGGGTGATCGCGCTCGGCCTCGGAGAGGACGAGCGCTATTGCGCCGAGCACCTCGGCGCGGTCGCCGAGCGAGCCGGCGACGACTGCGGCCGCCTGGACGGCCGTGGGGAGCGCGGACCGTTCGAGCGACTCGCGCACGCCGCCGAGCAACAGCTCGCCCGCGTCCGCGAGATCGCCGCCGACGATCAGCAGCTCCGGGTTGAGCACGTTGACCAGCGTCGCGGCGGCCTTGCCGATCGCTCGCCCCGCGTCGGCGATCACGCGCCGGCAGCCGAGGTCGCCCTCGCGGGCGAGGCGCACGATCGCGCGCCCGTCGAGCCCGTCGCCGTGGCTGCGCCGCAGCAGGTCCGCCAGCGCGTCCGTGCCGGCGACGGTCTCCAGGCACCCGCGGTTGCCGCAGCGGCAGACGGGGCCGTCGGCGTCGACCAGCACGTGGCCGAGCTCGCCGGCGAGGCCCTCGGCGCCGCGGTAGAGGCGGCCGTTGAGCACGAGCCCGGCGCCGATGCCCGACGAGATCATCAGGTAGACGAGGTCCTTGGCGTCGCGCCCGGCGCCGAACGCCGCCTCGGCCAGCGCGGCGAGGTTGGCGTCGTTGTCGACGAGGATCGGCAGGTCGAGCCGGCGGTGCATCTCCTCGGCGGCGGCCACGCCGACCCAGCCGGGCAGGATCGCGGTCGAGCCGACGACGCCGGTCGGCCGGTGCACCGGGCCGGGCAGGCACATGCCCGCGCCGATCACGCGCGCCTCGTCGACGCCCGCCTCCTCGAGCAGCTCGGACACGAGCGCCGCGGCGGCGTCGAGGCCCTCGTGCGCGGCGTGGTCGGTGTCGAGCTGCTGCTCGCGCTCGGCGAGGATCCGCGACGAGAGGTCGGAGACCGCCACCCGCACGTGGTGGTGGTCGAAGTCGATCCCGACGGCGACGCCCGCGGAGGCGTCGAAGGACAGCAGGATCGGCGGGCGGCCGCCCTGGTCCCCATGGGCGGCGGCGGGCTCGGGGCGCTCGACCACCAGCCCGTCGGCCTGCAGCTCGGACACGAGGCTCGAGACCGTCGAGCGCGAGAGCCCGGTGCGGCGCGCGATCTCGGCGCGCGAGATGAGGCCCTCGTCGCGCAACGCATCGATCACGCGCAGGCGGTTGAGACGGCGCAGCGTCTCCAGCGATCCGGTTCGTCCGGCCATTGGCGATATCCGAACCGATCCGCCGACGTTTGTCAATAGCCCGTACGAACCTCCCCGTTCGTGGCGACCGGTTCGTTCAGGTCGCGACCGAAGGGCCCAAATTCAAGTGCGGTCGGACTTCGCCCGCTCGAGCTCCTCCAGGAAGCGCTCGGGCTGGAACTGCGGCGTGTTGGCGCCTGCGACCTTGTCGCGCAGCTTGAACGCCAGCATGGAGGCGATCCGGCTGCGCGCCGCGGGGTCGAACCCGTGCCGGCGGGCGAGGAAGCTGCGGACGGCCGCCAGCTCCTCGGGCGTGACCGACGAGACGTCCCAGTCGCCGAGCTGCTGCCCCGGGGCCCGGTAGCGGTTGAAGGACGGCCCGCCGCGCGGGGACTGGCGCGCGACCACGGTGCCCGCCGCGAGATCGCCGAGGCGCTGGTTGCGCTTCGTGACCAGGATCGAGATCACCGCGGGCACGTACATCAGCACCGGCCCCTCGATCAGCCGCAGCAGGTTGCGCACGCTGCTCGCGCGCACGCCCACCGGCCCGCCGTCGGCGAGCAGGACCCGGACCCCGAGCGCGCGCTTTCCGGGCGTCGCCCCGGCCGAGCGCACCTCGAAGACGACGTCGTAGACGACGACCGCCAGGAAGAAGGCGACGGAGATCGCGACCGCCGCGACGGCGCCCCCGAAGATGAGCTCGACCAGCAACGCGAACGCTCCGAGCGCGACGAATTTGATCAGGTAGTCCAGCGATCCCGACGAGAAGCGCGAGCCGACGCCGGCGAGCCGCAGCTCGAGCTCGACCCCTTCCGGGGTCGCGATCGTCGTGGTGTCCTCATACTCCATCGGGCGTGAACCTAAAGGCATTCGAGGCGGAGCGCGGCAGCTCCTGGGTTCGGCTCAGCGATCTGCTCTCCCGAGCGGGCAACCGTCCTGCGCGGATGGAGCCCGGCGCGGTGCTCGAGCTGGGCGGGCTCTACCGGCAGGCGGCCGCCGACCTGGCCTTCGCGCGCCGCCGGTTCCCGGGCGATCCCGTCGTGCTGCGGCTCGAGGACCTCGTCGTGCGCGGCCGCGGCGCCGTCTACGGGCACGCCCGGCGCGGCGGGCGCGTGCGGGACTTCGTCACGCGCGGCTACTGGCGCCGGCTCGCCGAGCGCCCGGTGCCGCTGTTCACTGCCTGGGCGCTGCTGCTCGTCCCCGCCCTCGCGGCGGGGCTGTGGGCGCTGTCGGACTCCAGCGCCGCGCTCGCGGTGGTGCCCGAGGAGCTGCAGGCGGCGGCCGATCCCCCGGCCTCGGGCCGCGACTTCGGCGCGGGAGAGAGCGCCGCGTTCTCGACCGAGGTCATGATCAACAACATCCAGGTGACGTTCACGGCCTTCGCCGGCGGCATCGCGGCCGGCGTGGGCACGCTGGTCGCGCTCGTCTTCAACGGGATGATCCTGGGCGTCATCGCCGGGCTCGCGATCGACGCGGGCAACGGCACGGCGTTCCTGCGGCTCGTGTCCGCGCACGGCCCGCTCGAGCTCTCGTGCATCGTCGCGGGCGGCGTCGCCGGCCTGCGGATGGGCTGGGCGCTGATCTCCCCGGGACCGTCGGCGCGCGGGCGCGCGCTCGCGCGCGAGGCGCGCGTGGCGGTCGAGATCGCGATCGGCACCGTGCCGTGGCTCGTCCTCTGCGGCGTCGCCGAGGGCTTCCTGACCGGCCCGGAGCTGCCCGTCGCCGTGCAGACGGCGATCGGCATCGCGCTGTTCGCGCTGTTCTGGGGCCTCGTGGCCTGGCGCGGGCGGGCGCCTCACAGCCTCGCGCGCGACTTCGCGCGCAGGTAGGCGGTCACGCACGCCCGCGGGAGCCCGTCGGCGGGCGCCTCGACGAAGGCCGCTCCGGCGGCGCGCACGAGCGCCGCGGCGCGGGTGCGGGCGGCCAGCACGTCGACGGCGACGGCCGCCCGCGCCAGGTCGCCCTCCCCGGCGGGCGCGCGGGAGGCGAGCGCGGCCACGCCGGGGTCCGCTGGGCTCGCCACGACGACCGCGTGGCGGCGCGTGAGCACGGGGATCGCCTCCACCAGCGGGCGCGCGGCCGCCTCCTCGAGCAGGTCGCAGAGCACGAGCACGAACGCCCGCTTGGCGCCCCCGACGTGCCGGAACGCGAGCTCGAAGTCCGAGTCGACCATCCGCGGCTGGCAGTCGAACAGCGCGCGCACCACCTCGCCCCCGCCCTGGCGGCCCGGCTGCAGCGTGCGCCGGACCTCGCGGTCGAAGGCGATCGCGCCGCAGCGGTCGCCGACCTCGTCGACGACGAGGGCGACCGCGGTCAGTGCGTCCAGGCAGGCGTCGAGGACGGTCGGCCGCACGCCCGAGGCGCCGGCCGGCAGCGGCGCCGCGGAGAGCCGCCCGGCGTCGAGAACCAGCATCACGTCGCGGTCCTGCTCGACCCGGTACTGGTTGCTCATCGGGCGCCCGAGCCGCGCGGTCGCGCGCCAGTTGACCTGCCGGATGTCGTCGTCGGGCAGGTAGTCGCGCACCAGCTCGAAGTCCGTGCCGAGGCCGAGCGGGCCGCGCGCCGAGATGCCCTGGTCGCGATAGCGCCCCTGGCGCACCGTCAGCGCGAGCCGGCGCGCGGTGAGCAGGTCCGGGAACACGGACACCTCCCCCGGAACGCCGGCGCGCGCGTACCACGCCCCGAGCCGCAGCGGCCCGACCGAGCGGGTGCCCACCGCCGGCACCACGTGCCGCCCGCGCCGCCGCGGCAGCAGCTCCGCCTCCAGGCCGCCGTCGCCCTCGCGGGGCTCGAGGGCGAGCGCCTGCGGCACGGCCTGGCGCACGCGCACGGTGACGGCCGGCGGAGCCTGGACGCGCACGCGCAGGCCGACCGGCACCCCGCGCGAGAGCACGGCCGGCAGCTCGCGCGCGATCCGCGGCCGCCGCCGGGCAATGCGCGCGTCGGCGGCCACCGCGGCGAGCACGCCCCCGGCCACCAGGACGGCGATCACCGGCGGGAGCACGAACGCCGCGAGCGCGACCGCGCCCAGCAGCGCGGCGGCCAGCGGCGTCGGGCTCACCGCGGCACCGGCACGGCGTCGAGCGCGTTCCGCACGGCCGCGTCCGGCGTGAAGCGCTCGAGCTCGGCCTCCGGCGTGAGCACCAGGCGATGGCGCAGGACGGGCACGGCCATCCGCGCGACGTCGTCCGGCGTCACGTACTCGCGCCCGGCCAGCCGCGCCGCCGCCTTCGCCGCCCCGAGCAGGTGCACGGCCGCGCGCGGGCTGGCGCCCAGCGACACGCTCGGGAGCTCGCGCGTCCGCCGCACGACCGCGACCACGTAGCCCAGCACGCGCTCGTCGACCTCCGTCGCGTCGACCTGCTCGCGCGCGGCCCGCAGCTCGTCGGCGCTCGCGACCGCCCGCACCTCGGCGAGGCCCGCCGGCGTCAGCCCGTTGCGCGCCAGCGCGAGCATCGCGCGCTCGTTCTCCTCGGAGGGGTAGCCGAGGTCGACGCGGACGAGGAAGCGGTCGCGCTGCGCCTCGGGGAGCGGGTAGGTGCCCTCGTACTCGACCGGGTTCTGGGTCGCGAGCACGAGGAACGGCTGCGGGAGCTGATGCGCCTCCCCGTCCACGGTGACCTGCCCCTCCTGCATCGCCTCCAGCAGGGCCGCCTGCGTCTTGGGCGGCGTGCGGTTGATCTCGTCCGCGAGCACGATGTTGCCGAACACGGGGCCGGGCCGGAACCGCAGCTCGCCCTCGCGCAGCGCGACCGTGCCCGTGACGTCGGAGGGCAGCATGTCCGGCGTGAACTGCACGCGGCGGAACTCGACGCCGAGCGCCCGCGCCGTCGCGTTCGCCATCAGCGTCTTGGCCACCCCCGGCACGCCCTCGAGCAGCACGTGGCCGCCGAGCGAGAGCGCGGCGAGCACGATCTCCAGCGGCTCGCGCTGCCCGACCACGACCTTCTCGACCTCGGCCACGACACGCTCGCAGAGCTCCTTCACGACACCGCCTCCCTCTCGCTGAGCCGCGCCAGCGCCCGCCCCGCCGCCAGCGCCCCCTCCGGTCCCTCCACGCCGTCCACGACCGCGCGCGCCTCATCCTCCGGCAGCCCGAAGCGGGCGGCCGCCTCCCGCAGCACCTCGTCGCTCGCCGTGCCGTCGAGCGTGGCCCGCCGCGCGAGCCGGGCGCGGGCCTCGGCGGCGAGCCGCTCGCCCACCGCGTCCGGCCTGCGCGTGCGCTCGAGCGTCGCCGCGAGCGCGTCCACGTAGGCGGCGCGCGCGGGCGGCAGCTCCTCGTCCTCGCCGCGCTCGACGGGCCCGATCCGGCGCGCCTTGCTCCAGGCGAACGCGGCGAGGGCGAGCGCGAGCAGCGCCAGCCCCGCCTTCGCCGAGCCGGGCAGCGCCGCCAGGCCGGTCGCGCCGTAGCCGTGCACGGTCTCGAGGAACGCGACCGGGCGGTCCTCCGCGCCGGCCAGCGCGAGCGCGAGGGCGGCGTTGTCGGCCTGGTCGAGCGCGCGGTTCTGCAGCGGCGAGACGTCGCCGAGCACGACGACGCGGCCGTCGCCGGCGTCCTGGGCGGCGGCGAAGACGGCGCCGTCCGCGCCGAGGCCCGGCCTGGAGGAGCCGAGGATGGCGTCCGCATCGCCGAGCTCGGTCAGCTCGCCGCCCTGCGGGGCGCGCACCTCGCGCACCTGCTCCGTCTCGGGCGCGGAGCCGATCGGCCGGGCGACCAGCGGCTCGTCCGCGATCGCCCGCGGCGCCGGGCCGACGGCCTCCTGGAGCCACTCGAGGTCCTCGCGGCCGGCCACCACCAGGCGCCCGCCGCCTTGCACGAACGCGCCGATCGCGCGCGCCTCCTCGAGCGGGACGTCCCGGGCGTCGAGCACGATCAGCGTGCTGCCGCTCCCGGGCGCACGCCGTGCTACGGGGCGGCGCAGGCGGGTCACGCGATGGCCCGCCGCCTCGAGCAGCTCCGCGTATGCGCCCACGCCCTTCGGCGTGGTCGCGTAGGAGGACGACGCAGGGCCGCTGGGCGTCGGCGTGAGCCGGTCGACGACCATCAGCAACACTGCGATGCCGCCGAGCACGGCGACCGACCAGACCGCGAAGCGCCCGCCCGGCGACGCCGGCAGCCTCATGCGGCGGCCTTCGCGACCGCCGCCCAGCCGCTGCGCGAGGCCTCCGCGTCGGCGGCCGTGGCGGCCCGCCCGCCGTAGACGATCTCGTCGAAGCGGCCGGCGAGCCGGTCGAACTCGGGCGAGTGCAGCCGGTGCGCCACCGCGGCCGTGCCGAGCGACGGCCGGTACTCGATCAGGCCGCGGGCGTCGAGCCGCAGCAGCCCCGCATGGAAGCGCAGCCTAACCGCCTCCGCGAAGTCCCCGGCGCGCTCGGCCTCCTCCGCGCGGCGCTCGATCGCGGCGGGGCGCTCGCGGCCGCCCTCGGACGACTGCTCGGCCTGCGCGATCACCGCCGCCGCGCGCCGGTGGGCGGTCTGCTGGGCGAGCCCGAACGAGGCGCCCGCGACGATCGCGACGATCACCAGCCACGTCACGAGCCGGCCTCCCGGCAGCCGCGCGTCGATCGACGGGATGATCTCGCCGAGCCGGTCGATCTGCCGGCCGAGCCGCTCGAGCAGCCCGCGGAACGGCCCGCGCACGGTGGTCCCCGTGTAGCGCCGGCCGGAGAGGATGCGCCGGGCCTCGGCGCGGGCCGAGGCGGCGTCACGGCTGGGATCGGCGGCCGCGGACGCGGGGACGGTCGCCGGGCCGGCGGGCGTGCCGGCGAGCAGCGCGACCCCGCACAGTGCGCCGGCGAGGGCGACCGCGACGCCGCGGCGGCTCACGGGTCGCCGGGCGACCCTGGGGGCGGCGGCGAGCTCGACGGCGGCTGCCAGCCCGACGTGCCGCCGGGTGCGGGCTGGGCCGGCGGCTGCGCCTGCTGCGGCGGCTGCGACTGCGGCTGCGGTGCGCCCGTGAACGCCGGCTGCTCGCCCATGCCCTCGGCGAGCAGCTGCAGGTCGAAGCCCTCCTTGCGCACCCGCTGGTCGAAGTAGAGCACCGTGACGATCGCGGCGAACAGCGGCGTGGTGACAGCCGTCAGCGCGGTGTTGGAGAGGAACGACACGATCGCGCCCGCCGTCTCGTCCTCGGAGCCCGCCGCGCCGGCGACGGCGCCGAGGATCCCGCCGAACACGACCCCGATGACCAGGATCGCGAGGAAGATCACGACGACCAGGAGCACGATCGCCCAGTAGCGCCCCCGGACGAGCTCGAACGAGCGCCCGATCGCCGAGAACACGCCGACCCGCTCGAACAGCAGCGCAGCCGGCGAGAGGATCACCAGCGCGGCGACGAACAAGGCGCCGATGAGGATGCCGAGGAAGCCGACGGCGATCATGATCCCGGTGACGATCGCGAGCCCGAGCAGGCGCAGGATCTTGGGAAGCCCGAAGCGCAGCGAGCGGCCGACCGACGGGTCGCGGCCGAGGTAGCCGTCGGCGACCGCCTTGAAGCACGCGGCCCAGGCGAGCAGCGAGGCGAGGGCCGAGAGCAGCTGGACCACCAGCACCGCGGCGATCTCCGTCCCGGTCCCCTCGGGCGCCGCGGTCGTCTCCCCGTCGAGGTCGAACTGCTCCGGCGCGATCGACAGCACGACGAGCACGCTGAGGATCTGCAGCGGGACGGTGGGGACGAGCACGCACGCCACGAGCGTCCGCCAGTGCCGCCCGAAGATCTTCAGCGCGACGTCGAGGATCTCACCGAAGCTGAGCGGCCGGAGGCCGGGGTTGCCCGACATGGCGCGGCACCATACCCGGTAGCCCGGGCGTCCGCGCTGTCGAGTGAGGGTTCCTCAGCAGCCGCCGGCCATGGCGGGCAGGATGACGAGCGTGTCGCCCTCCTTGACCGCCGTGCCGAGCCCGTCGAGGACGCGGACGTCCTCGTCGTTGAGGTAGACGTTGACGTAGCGGTTCAGCGCGCCGTCGGCGCCGAAGAGCTGCGACTGCGTGGCGGGATGCTGCTCGGCGAGCTGGGTCAGGACCGCGCCGACGTCGTCGCCGGCGGCCTGGACCTCCTTCTCGCCGCCCACGGAGGGGCGCAGCACGGGCGGGATCTTGATCGTGGCCATATGGGTCTGAGGCTAGCTAGCCGGCCGCCGCGCAGAAGGCCTCGTAGTCCGGGAAGACGCCCATCTCCTCGTCGGAGATCTCTGACGGGTCCTTCGAGCAGATCGGGCACTCCGGGTCGCGGCGGACCTTGAGCTCGGTGAACGTCGCGCCCAGCGCCTCGTAGAGCAGCAGCCGGCCGACGAGCGGCTCGCCCGCGCCCGTGACGAGCTTGACGACCTCGGTCGCCTGCAGCAGCCCCATCGTCCCCGGCAGCACGCCGAGCACGCCGTTGGCGCCGCAGGACGGGGCCAGCTCGGCGGGCGGCGGCACGGGGTACAGGCAGCGGTAGCACGGGCCGTCGTGCGGCTTGAAGACCGACAGCTGGCCGTCGAAGCCGAGGATCGAAGCCGAGACGACCGGGATGTCCAGGCGCACCGTCGCGTCGTTGAGCAGATAGCGCGTGGGGAAGTTGTCCACCCCGTCGACGATCACGTCGTAGCCCGGGATGATGTCCATGATGTTCGAGGCGTCGAGGCGCGTCTGGTACTTGACGACCTCCACGCCCGGGTTGATCGCCTTGACCGCGCGCTCGGCGGAGTCGACCTTGGGCGTCCCGATGCCGTCGGTGGTGTGGATGACCTGGCGCTGCAGGTTGGAGAGGTCGACGTCGTCGTCGTCGACGATGCCGAGCGTCCCCACGCCGGCGGCGGCGAGGTAGAGCGCCGTCGGCGAGCCGAGGCCGCCGGCGCCGAGCAGCAGCACCTTCGCCTCGAGCAACTTGGTCTGGCCCTCGAGCCCGATCTCGGGGACGAGCAGGTGGCGCGAGTAGCGCTCGCGCTGCTCCTTGGAGAGCGACTTCGGCGTCTCGACTTCGTAGCCGCGGTCCTTCCAGAGCGTGATGCCGCCGGTCATCGAGCTCACGTTCTCGTAGCCCATGAGCTCCTTGAGCGTGTGGGCGGCGAGCGCCGAGCGGTTGCCCGAGGCGCAGTAGAGCACGACGTCCGCGGAGCGGTCCGGGACCGCGCCCTCGATGCGCGACTCGAGGTACCCGCGCGGGACGTGCCGGGCGCCGGGGATGTGGCCGGCGTCCCACTCCTCGCTCTCGCGCACGTCGATCAGCACGGGACGGCTGCCGTTGCCGTTGCTCGTTGCGGAGTTGACCTCGGAGGGGTCGACCTCCTCGATCTGGCTCTTGATCTGGCGGATGACCTCCGCGCCGGACGGGCTCATGGGAAAATTCCTCGAACTCGGTCGGGATTCAATACTTCACGAAGGATAGCGGCCCCGGCGGGGCGTCAGGCCCCCACCCCATCAACGAATGTCCATGTTGTGCCGATGACGTGGGCGAATGCGCCAACGCACGCTGCTCACCCAGGTGCTCGCGGTCAACACCGTGCTCGTCGCGGTCACCGCCTTCGTGGCGGCGATCGTCGCGCGCGAGCGCCTGAGCCAGGCCGTCAGCACGCAGGGGCTGCTGCTGATCGGCCTCGCCGTGCTCGCGGTCGTGCTGCTCAACTCGATGCTGCTGCGCCGCCGGCTGGAGCCGATGGGCCGCCTCGTCCTGACGATGAGCGAGGTCGACCTGACCTCGCCCGGCATGCGCGCCGAGCAGATCAAGGGCGCCTCGAGCGAGGTCCAGCGGCTCACCAAGGACTTCAACCGCATGATGAGCCGGCTCGAGCACGAGCGCCGCGAGTCCGGCCGCGCGGTCCTGCGCGCCCAGGAGCAGGAGCGCTCGCGGATCGCCCAGGACCTCCACGACGAGGTCAACCAGGCGCTGACCGGGATCCTGCTGCGGCTGGAGGCGACGATGTCCGACGCCCCGCCGCACCTCCAGGCCGAGCTCGGCGACACCAAGGCGCTCGCCACCCAGGCGATGGAGGAGCTGCTGCATCTCGCGCGCGAGCTGCGCCCGACCGCGCTCGACGACCACGGGCTCGTGCCCGCGCTGGCGTCGCAGATCGCCGCCTTCGGCGAGCGCACCGGCATCCGCTCGCGCTTCGTCCCCCCGACGGGCCAGCTGCCGATCTTCAGCGACGAGGAGCAGCTCGTGATCTACCGCGTCACGCAGGAGAGCCTCTCCAACATCGCGCAGCACGCCGGCGCCACGCGCGTCGACGTCGAGCTCAACACCATCGGCCGGACCGTCCTGCGCGTGCGCGACGACGGCCACGGCTTCGAGGCCCGCAAGGGCCGAGGGCGGAACCGCCTCGGCGTCTCCGGCATGCGCGAGCGCGCGCTGCTGGTCGGCGGCAACCTCGCGATCTTCTCCACGCCCGGCGAGGGCACCACCATCGAACTCACCATGGGAGCCACATGAGGATCCTCATCGCAGACGACCACGGAATCGTGCGCGGCGGCCTTCGGCTGCTGATCGATCGCCAGCCCGACATGGAGGTGGTCGCGGAGGCCGAGGACGGAGTCGAGGCGTTCGAGCGGGCGCTCCAGACCCGGCCCGACCTGTGCGTCATGGACGTCTCCATGCCGCGCATGACCGGCCTGCAGGCGGCACGCCAGATCCGCGCCCACCTGCCCGAGACGCAGGTGCTCGCACTGTCGATGCACGACGACGAGCGCTACGTCTTCGACGCCCTCAAGGCGGGCGCCTCCGGCTACGTGCTCAAGCGCGAGGTCGATCAGGCGCTGCTCAACGCGATCCGCGCCGTGCACCGCGGCGAGGCGTTCCTGACCAACGCCGTCCAGCGCTCGCTGGTGCGCGACTGGATGGCCGACGACGCCGCCGGCCCCGAGGAGCCGCTCTCCCCGCGCGAGCAGGAGGTGCTCAAGCTGATCGCGGAGGCGCACACGAACAAGCAGATCGCCGAGATCCTCCACCTCGCCGAGAAGACCGTCGAGTCGCACCGCGCGAACCTGCTGCGCAAGCTCGGCATGCGCGACCGCGTGGAGCTCGTGCGCTACGCGATCCGGAGGGGCCTGACCGAGGCCTGAGCCCTACGTCCCGGGCGGGCGCACGCGCACGACCTGGGACATCTGGACCGGGTGCAGCGAGCAGTAGATGCGGTACTCGCCCGGCACCGTCAGGCGCGTGGCGAAGCGCTCGCCACGCGTCGCGTAGGGGGAGGAGAAGCCGGCGGGGCCGTCCGCGACGGTCACGTCGTGCTGGAAAGGGTCGCCGAAGCGCCAGCGCAGGACCGCGCCCTGCGGCACGGACACGCGCCCCGGGGCGAAGCGCATGTCGCGCACGGAGAACGTCGCGTCGCCTCCCAGCACCCGCTCGTCCTCCGGCGGGCCGTCGGCCGGGACCGCGGGCTGCCCCGCTTCGCGGCGGCTGAGCTGGACGGTGACGCGCGGCGGGTCGGTGCGGCCGGGCGCCCCCGGGAAGTCCTCGACGACCTGGTGCGCGTCGGCGGGCAGCGGCGCGCAGGCCGCGCCGCGGGCCCTCGGCGCCGCCAGGTAGACGTGCGCGATGCCCATCACGCGCGAGTGCAGGCGCTCGCCGTCGTAGACCGACGTCATCCGCAGCCGCTCGCCGCGCCGCACCTCCCAGCCCTCCGACGACAGCGCCCAGCTCATGTTGCGCGGGCTCGGCTCGTGCAGCACGGGGCTGACGCGGTAGATCGGGTCGTCCGGCGCGCCGTAGCGCGCGTCGGAGCTGAGCAGCCGCCGGCCGCCGCAGCGCGGCTGGTCGACCGTGAACGTGCGGGCGCCGCCGTGCGCGTGCGCGGCGGCCGCCACGATGCGCCCGTCGCGCGGCACGGTCCACATGCGGGTCTGGTGGTGCTCGGAGCCGGGCGCGCCGCCGCCGGGGACGTCGTAGATCCGGTCGCGGTTGCAGCTGGTCGTGACCCAATGCGGCGTCACGGGCGCGAGCCGGCGGCCGCGCTCGACCGTCACCCGGTACCGCAGGAACACCCGCTCGCGCACGTGGCGGTGGTTCATCAGCATCCACGCCATCGACCAGCGGTCCTTGCGGCGGACGCGGTAGCCGTAGCCCGGCGGCAGCCGCAGCGGCTGGGCCTCCTCGCCCGTCCCGAAGAACGGCTCGCGCGGGAGCTTCGTGCAGTCCGTCCCCCAGCGGTCGCCGCGGAAGCGGCCGTGGTTGAGGAACAGCACGTGGTGGAGCATCACGCGCTCCTGCGGCACAGGCGCACCGCTCGCGTCCACGACGTGCACCTCCATGCCGGTGATGAACCCCGTCACGCGCGGCGTGCGGACCGGCCGCGCGACGTCGACCCCGGTCTCATAGCCCGACAGCGGGATCGCGGCGGACCGGAACGTGTACGTCCGCTGGGCCGCCGAGGCGGGTGCAGCCACGGCCGGGAGGAGTGCGCACGCGATCCAGAAGCCGGTGCATCGACGCAAGGTCACCTCGACTATACGGTCGGGCCCGGCGTTCAGAGCGCGTTTCGGCGCCACCTATGTTCGGGAATGAACAACAACGTTCATCCGTCCTGAGGAGCCTCTGATGGCGAAGTCCCAAGCTGACGTCCTGTTCGACCGCCTGCGCGCCAACGGCATCCGCAAGCGCGTGGCGCGTGATCTCTCCCAGGCGCTGAGCAGCGCGGGCAGCTCCGGCCCGGGCAAGGCGGCCACGACGCGGATCGCCGACCTGCGCAAGGTCGTCGCCGACCTCGAGGACCGCGCCAAGGGCGGCCCGGCCAAGCGCCAGGCGGCGGCGAAGAAGGCCGCGGCGACGCGCAAGCGCAAGGCGGCGCAGCGCAGCGCGGCGGCGAAGAAGGGCGCGCGCACCCGCGCGAAGGCGAAGGCGTAGGCGGCCGGGCTCGCGGCGCCCGGGTGTGCCAGGGTGGAGGAGGCTCATGCGGCTGGAGGGCATCCACCACATCACGGCCATCACGGGCGACGCGCCCCGGAACGTCGACTTCTACACGCGCGTCCTCGGGCTGCGCCTGGTCAAGAAGAGCGTCAACCAGGACGACCCGACCGTCTACCACCTCTTCTACGCCGACGAGCGGGGCAGCGCCGGCTCGGACCTGACGTTCTTCGAGTACCCGGGCGCCGCGCCCGGGCGCCCCGGCCGCGGCATGGTGCACCGGATCCTCTGGCGCGCGGCGTCAGAGGACGCGCTGTCGTTCTGGGCCGAGCGGCTCGCCGGCGAGGGCATGCAGGTCGGCCGGCCGAGCGCCGGCGCGATCCGGTTCGCCGACCCGGAGGGGCTCGAGCACGAGCTCGTCGTCGACTCCAGCGGCGACGACCCGCTGATCGCCGAGCACCCCGAGGTGCCGGCCGAGCACGCCCTGCGCGGCTTCGACGGCGTGCGCGCGTACGCGCAGAACGCCGAGCACAGCCGCGGGCTGCTCGAGGGCGCGCTCGCCTTCGAGCCGTCCGGAGACGGCTGGGAGGCGCGCGGCGAGCGGCGCGGCAGCACCTACGCCTACGACCCGCCGCCGGAGGGCGGCGGCATCCAGGGCGCGGGCACGGTCCACCACGTCGCCTGGGCGTCCCCGATGGACCAGCACGAGGCCTGGCGCGACGAGGTGCTGCGCGCGGGCGGCCGCCCGACACCGGTCATCGATCGCTTCTACTTCCGCTCGATCTACTTCCGCGAGCCGAGCGGGGTGCTGTTCGAGATCGCCACGATCGGCCCCGGCTTCGCCACGGACGAGCCGCAGGAGTCGCTCGGCCAGAAGCTCGCGCTGCCGCCCGCCTACGAGCACCTGCGCACGCAGATCGAGGCGACGGTCACCCCGCTGCCGCCGACGCGATAAGGCCCCGCCCGCCCGCGAGCGCGTCCTGGGCCGCGTCCTCGCGATCCTGCGCGGCGCGGTAGGCCGCGTAGCCGACCGGCGTGCGGTCGCGCGTCCACGCGCGATAGGCGACCGCCGCGTCGTCGTGCGCGTCGCGCCACGCGTCGCGCTCCGGCGCCCAGGTGCCGGCGCGGCGGATCACGAGCTCCCGCGTATCGGGAACGCCGTCCAGCAGGTGTCTCAGCTCGTCGACGCGCATGGTGGGACCCGTTGACCGGCCTGTTCCCGGTCTCGCCATCAGATACGCACGACGTGGCGCGCCGGTTGCGGAGACGACGCCGGCTAGGCCGCGGCGAGCGCCGGCGCGGCGCGCTCGATCAGCGCGACCTCGGCCGCGTCGCAGCGGTCCTCGGCGGCGCGGTAGACCGCGTAGGTCATCCGCCCGGGGGCGTCGCACCACGCGTCGTAGGCCATGTTGGCCTCGGCGCGCGCCGCGCTCCAGAGGACGAAGAGCTCGTCACGGGACACGCGGTGCCGGTACCCCGCGCCCCCGCGGCGCAATCCTCACTCGTCGCGATCGCGGCGAACCGTCTCGTGCGCCGCCTCGCGGCGGTCGCGCGCGCGGCCGACGAGGATCACCCCGACGAGCACGAGCAACGGCACGAGGTAGATCAGCTGCACGAGCCAATGGCCGGCGTGGGCGAGGACGAGCATCGTCAACTATCCGTTCAGCGCGGCCGAGAGCAGCCACAGTCCGAGGCACGTGAAGCAGACCATCAGCACCAGCATGACGATCTGCGAGCGCGCCGCCGCCTTCGCGGAGCCGTAGACCACCAGCGCGCGGTCGTGGGCGAGCACGAGCGCGGCCACGTGACCCGCCACGAGCGCGAGCGTCTGGACGTACCAGATCGCCGTCGCGCCGATGACGGAGTAGTCGATCCCGCCGTCCGCGCCGCCGAGCAGGTCCGAGCCGTCGCCGAGCGGGTCCGACGCGAGCCGCCACAGGTCCTGCCCGTTGTAGGCGAGCAGCGAGAAGTAGTGCGCGACCACGTAGGCGGCGGCGATCGGGATCAGCGTGTGCGCGAACGCGCGGCTGAGCGCCTTGCGGTCGCGGCCATCGGCCCCCGCCCGCGGCATGCCCTCGGTCCCGAGCCGCCACAGCGCGCCCACCATGCCGATCGCGACCAGCAGCCCGACGACGTAGGCGAGCTCGAGCCCGACGGCCAGCGTCGCGCCCAGCGAGGTGAAGAAGTCCTGCAGCTCGGGCCGCACGCCGTTGAACAGCGGGCCCTCGCTGGCGCCGTCGAAGCCCGTGGAGCCGATCCCGATCACGAGCAGCGCGACCGTGCCGGCGCCCGGCGCGAGCCGCGTCGCGGCGGCGACCGGCGGGCGCAGCACGACCGTCCCGTCCGCGCGACGGCCGAGCGGCGCGAGCATCGCGAACAGCCCGAACCAGACCCCGAAGGCGTCGCCGCGCCGCGACCACGCCTCGACGCCGTAGACGCCCTGGCCCGCGAGCTGGACGAAGACGTAGATCAGCATCAGCACGGCCAGCGGCCCCGGCTCGCGGGCGGTGGCCCAGCACAGCTCGCAGATCACGAACGCGAGGATCCCCGCCGCGGCGGGCCAGTGGCCGAGACGCTCGGGGTACGGGAACACCTCGCTCTCCGAGAAGCGGTTCGCGACCCAGCCCGTCGCCCGGCCGATCGCCCGCCACGGGTTGAACAGGCGGAACCAGTCGCCGAGCAGCAGGGACAGGAACGGCACGCCGACCCAGAAGCCGACGTAGACCGCCGACGGGGCGAGGTTGTCCTGCTGGGAGTCCGTGCCGGCGAGGCCGGCGTAGACGACGGCGGTGAAGACGGCGACGCCGATCGCGCCGCACGCGATCTCGACGGCGAGCGGCAGGCGGAACAGCGCGCGCTCGCGCACCGGCTCCAACCGCGGCCGCGACCAGCCCGCGGCCAGCGCGAGGAAGGAGACGACCAGCACGGCCGCGGCCGCCGCGCCGAACAGCGTCTCGGGGATCGGGAGGTCGGCCCTGCCGACGATGCCATGGGCGATGACGAGCATCGGGAGCGCGTCACTCTAGAAACGACGACGGCCCCGCCGGTGGGCGGGGCCGTCGAGATGCTTCAGATGCGGTGCTCGCTCAGCCGGAGCAGCGCGCGCCGTCGATCGCCGTGGCCGTGCTGCTGGCCGGCGGCGTCGGGTTCGGCACGAAGGACAGGCGGAGCTGGAACTGGTTCTCGCGGGCCTTCGGGCAGTCCGTGAGCTTCATCAGCATGTTCTTGCCCGACTTGAGGCCGATGCTCGTCTCGAGCCGCTGCAGCGACGAGTACACGTTGCCCGCCGGCTGCTGCAGGTTCGGCGCGATGTCGATCGTGAGCTTCTGGGCGTAAAGCTTGGTCGACACGGGGGTGATCACGCCGGCCAGGGCCTGGTCGACCTCCGGGCTCGCGGACTGGAGGTGGAAGACGAGGTACTCCCGGCCCTTCTTGTAGAGGCTGCCGCTGTTCGGGAACTGCTGCTTGAGCGTCGCCGTGTCGGTCGAGTTCAGCTTGCCGCCGTTGAAGGCCGTCACGACGAACTTGATCGGGGAGGGGTTCGTGGCGTAGGGGTTCAGGAGCGCGTCCGCCTCGCCGGAACCGGCCTTGGAGGCCTTCGGACAGGCCGCCTTGCCCGAGGCGTTGGCCTTGCCGAACGAGCAGGCCTTCAGGCCCTTGGTGCTCAGCTTCGCGCCCTTCGGGATCCAGATCTCGATCTTGCTCGCGGTCGACTTCGACTCGCGGTTCGTCTGGGCGTTGAGCTCGAGGCGGCCGGAGCGGGGCTTCTTCTTCGTGCCGACCTTCGACGGGGCGATGGAGACCTCGAGACTGGCGGTCGGAGCAGGGTTCTGGGCCATGGCGACGGCTGTGACAGCCAGCGCCGTGAGCGCCGTGAGCACGGCGATCAGGGACTTGCGCAAGGGGGGCTCCTCCTCAGGAGTAAAGAAATGAACGTCATGCGGATATACCGCTACGGACGGGAAAGTTTCGCGTGCTGAAGCGGCGTTGTGCAACCTGGACAAACGTCTGAGGGGTCGCTGCTACGTTCGGACGCCCCGTGCGCGCACCGCCCGCGACCATCCCCGCGCCCCCGTTCCCGCGCGACCTCACGTGGCTCAACGTGGCGCCCCTGCGCATGGACAAGCAGAAGGGCCGGCCCGTGCTCGTCGAGTTCTGGGACTTCTGCCGGGTGAACTCGCTGCGCACGCTGCCGTACCTGAAGGCCTGGCATGCGCGCTACGCGGAGGCCGGGCTGCGGGTGATCGGCGTCCACACCGGCGCGTTCCCGCCATCGCGCGACGAGACGGAGATCGCGGCGGCCGTCGAACGGCTCGGGATCGAGTACCCGGTCGTGATCGACATGGAGCTCGAGGTCTGGGACTTCTACGGCAACGAGGGCTGGCCGGGCCGCTACCTGTGGGACACCAAGGGAGCGCTGTTCTCGATGCACTACGGCGAGGGCGCCTACCAGGAGACGGAGCTCGAGATCCAGGAGCTGCTCGGCGTCGAGCGCGAGCCGCTCGCGCCGGTCCGTCCCGAGGACGAGCCGGGGCTGCTGCTGCCGGCGCAGACCGAGGACCAGCCCGGCGCCTACTCCGGACCGTACGAGGCGGGCGGCGCATGGGCGGTGCTGTCGGGCAGCGGCACCGTGACGGTGGGCGGGCGGGAGATCGCGATCGCGCACCCGGGCTGCCACCCGCTCGTGGAGCACCCGCACCACACCGAGGGCGTGCTCGAGCTCGCCGTCGGCGCCGGGCTCGAGTGCCACATGACGTGCTTCACGCCGGGGGTGCCAGCTCCCGGTGCCCCCGCTCCCCCAGCAGCCTGACCAGCCGCGGCGGTCCGTCGTCCTCGACCACGACCGCGGAGCCCGGCCAGTAGGGCGAGTCGTTCGGGGCGTCCGAGAGGAAGTGGCGCTGGTAGACCCACGAGCCCGAGTTGACGATCCGCGCGCCGGCCGGCGACACCCACTCGGCGGCGTCGTCGGCCGGCCACGGGCCGGCCCGGTGCGAGTGGCCCCAGATGACGTGGCGCGCGCCGATGCCCAGGCGCCCGACGACCTCGCCGATGCCGCGCAGGTAGCCGCGCCGCAGCGAAGGCCCGGAGAGGTTGCGGTCCAGCGGGCCGAGGCCGGCCGCGTTGAGCGCGGAGACCGCCGCGACGTAGGCGGCGCCGAGCGCCGCGGCGCGGACCGGCCGGGTGCGGCGGCCGTCGCCGGCCAGCGCGACCCAGGCGCGCGAGGACGCGCCCGCGCCCGCCGAGATCACCGCGTGCTCGCTGCGCTGGGTGAGCGCGCTCATCCACGCGTACATGGGCGCGAGCACGGCCTCGTAGTCGTCCGGCGTGGCGCCCGACTCGGGCAGCCGGACGATCCAGCGCGCCATCGCGCCGGTGGCGAGTCGCTCGAAGGTCGGGACCGTCGTGTGCACGTCGGCGTAGTGGCCGTGGAGGGCGTAGACGTCCTCGCGCAGCCACAACCCGGGGTAGGCGACGCGCACCCGCGCCGGCCCCGCGAAGCCGGCCAGCGTCCCCGCGAGCGGACCGGCCTCGGCGGGCTCGATGAACTGCTCGAGCGCGAGGAAGCCGGACGGCTCGGTCTCCAGGCGCCCGTCGATCCAGCCCGCGACGAGCCCGTGGTCGTGGTTGCCCGCGACCATCACGAGCTCGCCGTCCGGGCCGAGCGCCTCGCCGAGATCGCGGTAGACGGGGGCGGCGAGCTCGGCGATGTCGCGCTTGGGCCGGTCGCGCAGCTCGACGCCGTCGCCGAGCACCACGAGCCGGTCGGCGCCGCGCACCAGCTCGAGCAGCGGCGCGCGCAGCTCCGGCCTGCGGACGAGGTCCGTGTGCCGTGCCGAGCCGACGTGCAGGTCGGAGACGACGATCGTCCGCACCCCATCTAGGGTGGCAGCCGATGACGCCGCTCGACGGGATCCTGGTCGCCGACTTCTCGCGCGTGCTGGCGGGGCCGTACGCGACGATGCTGCTCGGCGACCTCGGCGCCGACGTGATCAAGGTCGAGCGCCCCGACGGCGGCGACGACACGCGCGCCTGGGGCCCGCCGTGGCACGGCGACGCCTCGACGTACTACCTGACCACCAACCGCAACAAGCGCTCCGTCGCGCTCGACCTGGCCGACGCGGGCGACCGCGAGCTCGCGCGCACGCTCGCGCTGCGTGCGGACGTGCTCGTCGAGTCATTCCGCCCCGGGCTGATGGCGGGCTGGGGCCTCGGCGGCGACGCATTGCGGGAGCAGGGCAACCCGGGCCTGGTGTCGTGCTCGGTGACCGCGTTCGGCACCGGCGAGGCGGGCCGCGCGCTGCCGGGCTACGACTTCCTGCTGCAGGCGATGGGCGGGCTGATGCACGTCACGGGCGAGCCCGACGGCCCGCCGCTGAAGGTCGGCGCCGCCGTCGTCGACCTGATCTGCGGGCTGATCGCGGCCAACGGCATCCAGGCCGCGCTGCTCGAGCGCGCCCGCACGGGCCGCGGCCGCCACGTCGAGGTGTCGCTGATGGACGCGGCGCTGGCCTCGCTGCTCAACCAGGCGTCGGCGTGGGTCGCCGGCGGGGTGGCGGGCACGCGGCGCGGCAACCGCCACCCCAGCATCGTCCCGTACGAGACCTACGAGGCCGCCGACCGGCCGATCGCGATCGCGGTCGGCAACGACCGGCTGTTCGCCCGCCTGTGCGAGGCGCTCGGCCTGGCCGGGCTCGCCGGCGACGAGCGCTTCGCCACCAACGCCGCGCGCGTGGAGCACCGCGACGAGCTCTCGCGGCTGCTCGGCGAGGCGATCGCGCGCGAGCCCGCGGCGCACTGGGTGGCCGTGCTGCGCGCCGCGGCCGTGCCGGTCGGGCCGATCAACGGCATCGACGAGGCGTTCGCGCTCGCGGACGAGCTCGGGATGGAGCCGACGGAGACCCGCGACGGCGTCCCGCTGGTGCGACCGCCGCTACGAGTGGACGGGGAGCGGCCGGAGATCCGCCGCGTCCCGCCGAGTCTCGACGAGCACGGCGAGGCCATCAGGGCCTGGCTGAAAGCGCCCTAGAACGACTCGAGCCGCCCTCAGGAGGCGGCTCATGGTCATGTATCGGCAGATGGCCCCGAGAACTTGAGCCGACTTCTCGGAGTTGGCACGTTGCCGCTCATCGGACCTCGAAGACCTCGGCCCGCACCGTGCTGCGCAGGTGCTTGAGCGGGCCGCGCCGCGGCGCCTCGATCTTGCGCAGGCGCGGGTCGTGGCGCAGCGCGGCGCGCCATTCGCGCGTGCGCGCCCGCGTCGCCCGCTTCCACGGGGCGTTGGAGAGCGGGCGGTTCGGGATCGGGGTGACGAGCAGGATCCGCCGGCCAGGGCCGAGCCGCTCCAGCAGCGGCATCAGGTCGCGGCCGGGCTTGCCCGCGCGCATCCGCTCGACGCCGTTGCGCCAGTCCGTGACCCGCTCGTCGAAGACCATCCCCAGCGGGGTGACGTACAGCACGCCGCTCGGCAGGTAGCGCGAGAGCACTGGCACCTGCTCGGGCTGGGTCGAGGCCACGACGTCGCCGGGCCGGATCACCGGCGTCACCTCGGCGGCGACGGTGCGCACATTGCTGCGCTCCGCGATCGGGGCGTGGTAGAGCCAGATCCCCACGACGCCCACGAGCGCGACCGCGGTCAGCCAGCGGCCGCGCGCGAGGACCGCGGCGAGCGCGAGCACCAGCGGGCCCAGCAGCACGGAGAAGTAGCGGTTGGCCCACGCGGGCTCGATCTGGGAGCCGATCCAGGCGGCGAGCGCCGCGCCGAGGGCGAGCCCGGCCAGCACGCGGATCGCGCCGTCGCGATCGCGCAGCCGTGGCAGCGCGGCCACCACGGCGAGCATCAGCAGCGGCGTCGCGAGCCAGCGGTCGTCCTCGCCGAAGAGGGTGAACGGGATCCAGAGCAGGTACAGCGCCGTCGGCCGGTCCGACCACGGCGCCGCGGTGTGCTGCACCTGCGTGATCAGCGTGGGGATCCACGGCGCGTACAGCAGCAGCACCGCGCCCGCGACCATCAGCCCGTCGCGGCCGGAGACCCGGCCGCGGCGCCACAGCACGAGCCACGCGCAGGCCATGGCGACGGCGAGGTAGAGGCCCCACGCGTGCGTGTAGAAGAGCAGCGTCATCCAGGCGACGAGCGCGACGAGGTGCCCGCGGCGGCCGTGCAGGAAGGCCAGCACGAAGCTCGCCGAGGCCAGCAGCGACAGGACGACGACGAGCGAGTACATCCTCGTCTCCTGCGCGTAGTAGTTCAGGAACGGGCAAGCGCCGATGCCGATCGCGGCGAGCACGCCGGTGCGGCGGTCGAAGATCGTGTTGCCGGCCCAGTAGGCGATCGGGACGGCGGCCAGCGCGAAGATCAGCGAGAGCGCGCGGGTGGCGGCCTCGCCCTCCCCCACGATCCCCATCCAGCCGTGCAGCAGCAGGTAGTACAGCGGCGGCGAGCCGTCCATCGTCAGGGTCGCGGGGATGTCGCCGAAGTCGTGCGAGGCGATCCCGACCGCGATCCCCTCGTCGATCCAGTAGCCCGCCTCCATGCCGGACAGGCGCAACAGCAGCGATCCGGCCATCAGCAGGCCGAGCGCCGCGAGCACGGCAGGGGGGAACGGAACGCGAGCTCGCACGGCTTCAGCCTGCCACCGGCTCGGCGGTCCCAAGCCTCCGGCTAACGGCTCTTAAGCCGTGCAGTGTCAGGCGCTCGCCGCGGTCATGGCCTGCCGGATGGTCTTCGGCAGCATGAACCGGACGTCCTCGCGCATGACCTCGAACTCGCTGACGTCCTCGGTCCCGCGGGCGCGGAAGTAGTCGACCAGGCGCTTGACGAGCTCCTCGGGCGCGCTGGCACCGGAGGAGATGCCGACGACGCGGGCGCCTTCGAGCCACTCGTCGCGGACCTGGGTCTCGTTGTCGATCAGGTGCGCGTCGGCGCCGTAGTCGCGCGCGACGTCGACCAGCCGCTGGGAGTTCGACGAGTTCGAGGAGCCGATCACGAGCACCAGGTCGCACTCGGCCGCCATCTGCTTGACGGCCGCCTGGCGGTTGGTCGTCGCGTAACAGATGTCGTCCGTGCGCGGGCCCGTGATGCCGGGGAACTTCTCGCGCAGGCGGGCGATGATCGAGCGCGTCTCGTCGACCGACAGCGTGGTCTGGGAGATATAGGCGACGCGGTCGGGGTCCTCGACCTGCAGGGCGTCGACGTCGGCCTCGGTCTCCACGAGCACGATGTGCTCGGGGGCCTCGCCCATCGTGCCCTCGACCTCCTCGTGCCCGGCGTGGCCGATCAGCACGATCGTGTAGCCGTCGCCGGCGAACTTCACGGCCTCGCGGTGGACCTTGGTCACCAGCGGGCAGGTCGCGTCGATCGTGCGCAGGGAGCGGCGCTCGGCGTCGGCGTGGACGGCCGGCGAGACGCCGTGGGCCGAGAACACGGTGACGGCGCCCTCGGGGATCGTGTCGTCGAGCTCGTCCACGAAGACGGCGCCGCGCTCGCGCAGCTGCGCGACCACGTGCTTGTTGTGGACGATCTCCTTGCGCACGTAGACCGGGGCCCCGTACAGCTCGAGCGCGCGCTCGACGGTCTGCACGGCCCGGTCGACGCCGGCGCAGTAGCCGCGCGGAGCGGCCAGCAGGAGCTTCTCGACAGGCATGCCACCCAGGCTAGCGCCACGTCCTGAACAGCTCGTAGACGGCCTCTCCCGAGAGGTCGAGCGAGTTCTCGGAGACCGCGGACAGGTCGTCGCAGGTCTTGTGCCAGCAGGGGAACGTGAAGTCGATCAGGTCGACGGCCGGGATCCCCTTGCGCAGGAACGGCGTGTGGTCGTCGGTGACCTCGCCGACGAGGCCGCGCGGGAACGCCACCTCGGAGCCGACGCGCCTGGCGGCGGCGCGCAGGCGGCGCCAGATCCGGGCGTCCGAGCTGGCCTCGCGCGGGATCCGCATCGCGCCCTTCTCCGCGACGAAGTCGAGCAGCACGAGCGCGCGGATCTCCTCGGCGTGGCGCTTCGCGTAGGCCTTCGAGCCGCGCAGCGCCGTGGCCTCGAACGGGCGCGAGTCGTCCGTGGCCTCCTCGCCGTCGAAGAACACGAAGCGGATCTCGGGGGCGGTGCGCGGACGCTTCAGCTTGCGCAGCACGCGCGAGATCTCGAGCACGGCGGCGGTCCCGCCGGCCCCGTCGTTGGCCCCCACGAAGCCGGGCAGGTCCTTGGTGTCGTAGTGCGCGGCGAGCACGACCGCCGGCTTCTTCCCGGGGATGCGCCCGACGACGTTGCGCAGGCCGGGGTGGCCGGGGACCGACTCGTAGTGCCCGCGCGGGAGCCGTGCGCGCAGGTAGCCCGCCAGCTTCGCCAGCTGCGGCGAGCCGGCCGGGCGCGGGCCGAGCTCGACTTGGTAGGTCAGGTGCTTCCACGCCCGCGCGGAGTCGAAGCGGTCGGCGCGCGGGGACGCCGAGGCGGTGACGCTCGGCGAGGGGCCGCCGTCGGGGACGCCGTCGTCGTTCGCGACGAGCGCGAGCACGAGCGCGAGGACGACGAGGCCGGGAAGGGCGATCATGGCGATGACGTAGACCGGTTTAGTCGTTCGAGGTCACCGCCTCGAGCAGGTCGGCGAAGCGCGCTCGGGCGGCCTCGCGGCGCGTGGGGACGTGCTCGGTCGGCACGCCGTCCTCCGGCGGATCGTAGCCGCGCAGGATCCGGCGCGCGACGCTCTGGCGGTGTACCTCGTCGGGCCCGTCGTAGATCCGCGCCGCGCGGGCGAAGCGGTACATCGCCTCCAGCGGGAGGTCGGTCGAGTAGCCGAGCGCGCCGTGGACCTGCAGCGCGCGGTCGACGACGTCGTGCAGCACACCGGCGCCGTAGAACTTGATCAGCGCGATCTCCTGGCGGGCGGCGGCGGCGCCCTCCGTGTCCATCTTCCAGGCGGCGTGCAGCGTCATCAGCCGCGCGGCGTGCATCTGCGCGGCCGAGTCGGCGACCCAGTTCTGGACGGTCTGCTTGTCGGCCAGCGCGGAGCCGTGGGCGTGGCGGGTGACGGCGCGCTCGCAGAGCATGTCGAAGGCGCGCTTGGAGACGCCCAGCCAGCGCATGCAGTGGTGGATGCGGCCGGGGCCGAGCCGCTGCTGGGCGATCAGGAAGCCCGCGCCGCGCGGGCCGAGCAGCGCGTCGGCCGGGACGCGCACGTCCTCGTAGACGATCTCGGAGTGCCCGCCGTAGCGGCCGTAGTGCTCGTACGGATGCTCCATCGTCGGGATGTCGCGCAGGATCTGCACGCCGGGGGTGCCGACCGGCACGATCAGCATCGACGCGCGCTGGTACTTCTGCGCCTCCGGGTCGGTGACCGCCATCACGATCAGGAAGTCCGCCACCGATGCGTTCGAGGAGAACCACTTGCGGCCGTTGATGACCCACTGGTCGCCCTCGAGCACCGCGGTCGTCTCCAGCAGCGTCGGGTCCGAGCCCGCCGTGTGGGGCTCGGTCATCGAGAACGCCGACTTGAGGTCGCCGGCCAGCAGCGGATACAGCCACTGCTGCTTCTGGTCCTCCGTGCCCGCCAGCGCGAGGATCTCCGAGTTGCCCGAGTCGGGCGCGGCGTTGCCGAACACCACCGGGGCGAACGGGGTCGTCCCGAGGATCTCGTGCATCAGGCCGAGCTTGACCTGGCCGAAGCCCTGGCCGCCGAGCTCCGGGTCGAGGTGCGCCGCCCACAGGCCGCGCTCGCGCACCTGCTCCTGCAGCGGCGCGATCAGCCGCCGGAAGGCGTCGTCGCCGAGCTCGCCGAAGATCGTCTCGATCGGCCAGATCTCCTCGCGCACGAACGTGCGCATCCACTCCAGCTGCTGCTCGAACTCGGGCTCGGTCGAGAAATCCCAGGCCATGCTTCCCCCCGTCGGAGTCGGGTCCGGGGGCTGAGTCTAGGGTGGCTCCTCGTGACTCCGCTACTGGCAGCCACGGCGGTCGCCGTCATGGCGGGCGCCGCGATCCAGTCCGCGACGGGCTTCGGCTTCGCGCTGCTGGCCGCGCCGCTGGCGTTCGCGGCGCTCGACTCGCACGAGGCGATCGGCCTGCTGCTGCTGCTCGGGATCGAGATCGGCGTGCTGACGCTCGCCACGGAGGGGCGGAGGCCGCAGCCGATGGTCCGCCGCTGCGCGATCGTGCTCGCCTGGGCGATCCCCGCCGCGGTCGCGGGCGTGGCGGTGCTGCGCGCGCTCGACGCCGTCACGCTGCAGATCGCGGTCTCGATCGGCGTGGCCGCGACGCTGATCGTGCGGCGGCGCGCGCCCGCCGAGACTAGGCGAGGACCGGAGCCGCGCTGGGCCGCACCCGTCACGGGCCTCAGCGCGGGCGCGCTGGTGACCTCCACGAACACGAGCGGGCCGCCGCTGCTGCTGTACCTGCTCGGGCGCGGCGACGACCCCGGGATCGTGCGCGACACGCTGACGGTCTGCCAGCTCGGGCTGAGCGTCATCGGCGCGGTCGCGCTGGTGGCGACGGGCACGCCCGACGCCGTCCCGCGGGGCTGGCTCGTCGCGCTGTTCGTGCCCCTCGTCCTGGTCGCCCACATCGCCGGGCGCCCGCTGTTCTCGCACCTCGCCGAGACCGGTCGCTACGAGCCGGTGCTCAACGCGACGCTGGTCGATCGCGGTGGTCGCCGGGCTGGTCACCGCCGTGCTCTGAGGCCTATAGGCTCAGGCCATGGCACAGGCTCACGGTGACCGGCTGACCGCGGTCGATGCGTCCTTCCTCGCGCAAGAGGTCGAGAACGCCCACATGCACGTGGGCGCCGTGCTGATCTTCGAGGGTCCGCCGCCGGACTACGACGACTTCTGCAATCAGATCCGCAGCCGCCTGCACCTGGTCCCGCGCTACCGCCAGAAGCTCGCCTTCCCGCCGCTGGAGACGGGCCGGCCGCTGTGGGTCGACGACCCGAACTTCAACCTCCAGTACCACGTGCGCCACACGGCGCTCCCGTCGCCCGGCTCGGAGGAGCAGCTGCGCGCGCTGGCCGCGCGCGTGCACTCCCAGCGGCTCGACCGCTCGAAGCCGCTGTGGGAGACGTGGCTCGTGCAGGGCCTCGAGGAGAACCGCTTCGCGCTGATCTCCAAGACCCACCACGCGCTCGTCGACGGTGTCGCCGGCGTAGACCTCGCGACCGTGCTGTTCGATTCCGAGCCGGTGCCGCCGTCGGCGCCGCACGAGGGCGAGCCGTGGGTGCCCGCGCAGGAGCCGAGCGCCGCCCAGCTCGCCGCGCGCGGGGTCAAGGGCCTCATCCGCACACCGTTCGAGCTCGGCGGCAAGGCGATCGGCGCGGCCGCACATCCCAACCGCAGCCTCGAGGTCGCGCGCGAGGCGATCGAGGGCGTCGGCGAGGTCGCGTGGGCCGGGCTGAACCCCGCGCCGGAGACGCCGCTGAACGTGCCGATCGGCCCGCATCGCCGGTTCGCCTTCGTCCGGCAGGACCTGGCCGACTTCAAGCGCGTCAAGGACGCGCTCGGCGGCACGGTCAACGACGTCGTGCTCGCGGTCGTGGCCGGCGCGCTGCGCCACTGGCTGCGCTCGCGCGGCGTGCGCACGGAGGGGATGGAGCTGCGCGCGCTCGTCCCGGTGTCGATCCGCGCCGCGGACCAGCACCACACGATGGGCAACCGGATCGCCGCGATGCGCGGCCCCCTGCCCGTCTACGTCGAGGACCCCGTCGCGCGGCTGGCCGTCGTGCGCGAGGCGATGGACGGGCTCAAGGAGTCCAAGCAGGCGATCGGCGCCGAGGTGCTCGCGGGCGTGCAGAGCTTCGCCCCGCCGACCGTGCTCGCGCAGGCGTCGCGGATCAACTTCTCCACGCGCCTGTTCAACCTGATCGTCACCAACGTGCCCGGCCCGCAGTTCCCGCTGTACCTGCTCGGGCGCGAGCTGCAGGACCTGTTCCCGGTCGCGTTCCTGCCGCGCGATCATGCGATGGCGATCGCGATCATGTCCTACAACGGCGGCATCGACTTCGGGCTGCTCGGCGACTACGACGCGATGCCCGACCTCGACGAGTTCGGCCGCGACCTGGAGGTCGCGCTCGAGGAGCTCGTCGTGGCCGCCAAGAAGCAGTCCAAGGGCGCGGCCAAGGGGCGCAAGAGCGCCCCGGCCTCGAAGGTTCAGTAGCCGAGCGCGAACTTCGCGTCCTCGGACATCTTGTCCGGGGACCACGGCGGCGTGAAGACCATGTTGGTCACGACCTCCTCGACGCCCTCGATCTCGCCCACGAACTCCTGCATCTGCTCGGAGACCTGGGGCCCGATCGGGCACGCGGGGGTCGTCAGCGTGAAGGTGACGGTCACCGTTCCGCCGTCGATCTCGACGCCGTAGACGAGCCCGAGCTCGACGAAGTCGAGCCCCAGCTCCGGGTCGATCACGTTGCTGAGGGCCTCTGTGACTTCCTCTTCGTCGACGATCATTCCCACGATGGTACCCCGACCCCTTGAACGAACCGCCAGGTATGCAATAGGTTGCGCCGATCGTCAGCTTCGATGAACAGCTCGCGATCATGGTGATCTCGGGGGACGAGGACCGCGCGACGAGCGGAAGGCGCCGCCGGCCGATCTCGGTGGCCCTGCGCGCCACCCGCGACGTGATCGTCGACCTGTCCGGCCTGACCTTCGCCGACTCGTCGCTGATCGTCGACCTCGCGTGCCTCGCCCAGCGCCTGCGCGCGCAGGACCGGACGCTGTGGCTGGCGGGCGCGCAGCCGAACATCCGCCGGTTGATCGAGTCCGTCGGGCTCGACCGGCTGCCCGCGGTGCGGCTCGCCGGGCCGGCGCCGGCGTTCGACCTGACGCGGCGGCGTACTGTCTAGGGAGCGATGCGGCTCCTTCTCGTAGTCCTCTTCATCGTCGTGCCGATCGCCGAGCTGGCGATCCTGATCCAGATCGGGCAGGCGATCGGGGTCTGGTGGACGATCGCGCTGCTGATCGTCGACGCCGTGCTCGGCTCGCTGCTCGCGCGCTCGCAGGGCCGGATCACCTGGCGGCGGTTCAACGAGGCGCTGCGCGCGGGCCGCCCGCCCGCACGCGAGGTGATGGACGGCGCGCTCGTCCTGTTCGGCGGCGCGCTGCTGCTGACGCCGGGGTTCCTCTCGGACATCCTCGGCGTCTTCCTGCTGCTGCCGCCGACGCGGGCGCTCGTGCGCGCCGTGCTGGTGCGGCGCTTCGCCAACCGGATGGTGGCCTCGATGACGGGGCCGCGCGACGGCGGCGGGCAGCGCCCGCGGCAGGCCTATGACGTCGAGGGCAGCGCGGTCGACGCGCAGCCCGACACGCTGCACCAACCCCCACCTGGCCAGAAGCGACCGGCCACGTGAGCGGAGCCGAGCTCGAGCAGGCCCGGACGCCGACCGGTCCGGCGTTCGCGGATGCCGTGACGTTCGCCTTCGGCGACGCCGACGCGCAGCTCTACGGGCTGGCGCGGATCGGCCTCTCCCCCGGCGAGGACGGCGAGGGCCCGCGCGGGAGCGCGCTGGCCGTGCTGTTCGCGGGGCGCGAGCCGGTCGCCGCGATCGCGCGCGGCGGGCTCGAGGTCGCCTCCGACGCGAGCTGGGAGTCGATCGCGCTCGACAGGCTGCGGATGGCGGTGACCGAGCCGCTGCGCGACTGGACCGTCGCGATGGAAGGCGAGCGCAACGGCTTCGACCTGCGCTTCCACGCCCTCTCCCCGCCCGCCGGGATCGCCGACGACGACGCGGTGGCCGAGGCCGGCGGGATGGCGGGCTACGAGCAGCTGTGCGGCGTCACGGGCACCGTCCGCGCCGGCGACCGCACCCACGAGATCCGCTGCCTCGGGCAGCGCGGGCACGGCTGGGGCGAGCCCGACTGGGACCGCATCGAGGCCGCCCGCACGGTCACCGCCTGGCCCGCCGCCGGCTTCGGGGTCGCGCTCTCGAGCGTGCGGCCGCAGGGCGCGCCGCACGCGGAGGAGCAGGTCTGGGCCGCGCTGCTCGACGAAGAGGGCACGGTCCGCGTCGAGGACCCGCGGCTCTCCACGACCTACGACGCCGACGGCCGCCAGCGCCGCGCCGGCCTGGAGCTGTGGGTCCGCGACGGCGAGTCGCCGGTCACGGGCTCGGGCGAGGTGCTCTGCGGCTCGACGCTCGACCTCGGCGCGCTGCGGCTGGACTGCTCGTTCTTCCGCTGGCGGATCGACGGCGAGACCGGCGTCGGCCGCTACGACGTGCTGCGCCGCTCCGACTCGGGCGGCTAGTTCTCGGAGCCGAGCCGGTCCCAGCAGTAGAGCTCGAGGCACTCGGCCGCGAGCTCCTCGCAGCGCGCCTCGGACAGCCACGGCAGGACGGACTCCAGCGCCTGCTCCTCGGCGACGCCCGCGTTGAACGCGTCCTCGCCGCGGAAGCCGGCCGCGATCTTCAGCGCCTCGCGCCGGTTCTCGCCGAGCGACGGGAACGCGTTGACCAGGAACTCCTTGTTGGCGACCGGCATGCCGACCTCCATCGACGCGTGCCACGCGGCCAGCATCGACAGGTCGTGCTCGTCCAGGTCCTCGACCGCCTTGGCGTAATGCGACGCGAGCTCCGCCTCCGGGATCTCGTCGACCCACGCACGCACCAGCTCCCCCAGCAGCTGCCGGCGCGCATCGCGGCCGACGGACTCGGCGATGACGCGGATCGCATCCTGCGGCTCGATGAAGCAGAGAGGCATGCGGCGGAAGGTACGAGGGGCACCGGACGGCACCGCGCGCCATCCCGCAAAGACCGCACCGCGAGCGAACGTCAACTGCGGCTGGGTAGGGGAGCGAGGGAGCCACCCGCAGCGGGTGCTCCGACCGCTCGAACACCGAACGGTCGATTGTTCAGGCTGAGCCTGAACAACTGACCGCTCGCGGCGGATCAGGGCGGTTCGGACCTCCCCCACCTCCCCTAGCCAGAGCCGTTGACGTACGCCGGGCCACACCCCCGGCCCCGAGGACGACCGGAACGATGCTAGTGTTCCGAACAATGGAACTCTCACGGTCGTCACTCCCCGACCAGGTCTTCCACCGCCTCGCCGCCGACGTCCTGGCTGGGCGCTACGCCCCCGGCGAGCGGCTGCCGACCCAGCGTGCGCTGGCCGCGGCGCTCGGCGTGAACATGGCCTCGGTGCGCGAGGGCATCAAGCGGCTCGAGCAGCTCAAGCTCGTCGACGTGCGCCATGGCGACGCGATGCGGGTGCGCGACTGGCGCGCCCATGGCGGGCTCGACGTGCTCGTGCACGCGCTCGGCGGAGCCCCGGCTCTCGACGACGAGGTGATGCGGTCCGTGATGGAGGCGCGCGGGCTGCTGCTCGCCGATGCGGCGCGGCTCGCCGCGGAGCGCCGTGACGAGGACCAGGCGGCGCTGATGACCCGGCTCGCCGGCGAGGTCGCGGCGGCTCGGGACGACGACGCCGCGCAGGGCGCGGACTTCGCGTTCTTCGCCACGCTGATCGCGGCGTCGAGCAACCTCGTGCTGCTGCTCGTGGCGAACTCGATCCGCGACCTGTACTTCGCGCGGCTCGCCGACTTCCGCGCGCTCGTGCGCGACCGCGCGGTGCTGGCGCCCCTGTACGCCGAGGCCGCAGCGGCGGTGGCAGCCGGCGACGGCGAGGCGGCCGCCCGCATCGTGGGCGAGCTCGCGGCCGCGCAGGAGGCCGCCTGGCTCGAGGGGCTCGGATGACCATGCGCCGCCGCGAGTCCCGCGCGGTCGCCGCGCTCGTCGACGCCGTCGCCGCGCCGGAGCCGCCGCTGCCGCCCGTCCGCGACACGGACGCGGTCGCGTCGTTCGCCCGCTGGCTGGCGTACGCGCCGCAGCCCAACCGCGCGGTCCTGCGCGCGGCCCTGCTCGCGCTCGCCGCCGCGCGCTTCGCCCACCGCAGCCGGGCCGGCCGGCTCGCGCTGCTGCGCCGCCTCGGCCATTCCCCGCTCGCCGAGGGCCTGCGCGCGACCGCCGCCGTGAGCTACTACGGCGACGCCGGCGTGCTGCGCGCGCTCGGCCACGGGCCTTCCCACGCAAGAAACGTGCCTGACACCTTTCTTGCACGCGGCGCCGCGGCGGTGCCCGAAACCGTTCCCGCGAGCGAGGGGCGCAAGAACGGTGCCTGACACCTTTGTTGCGGACGTGTGCGTGATCGGCAGCGGCGCCGGCGGCGCGGTCGCGGCCGCAGAGCTCGCCGAGGGCGGGCTGCGGGTCGTGGTGCTCGAGGAGGGGCCGGCGCGGGGGCGCGCGGACGCGACCGGGCGCCCGCGCGACACGCTGCCGCGGCTGTATCGCGACGGCGGCCAGGTCGCCACGATCGGGCGGCCGCCGCTGATGCTCCCGCTCGGGCGCGGCACCGGCGGCACGACGTTCGTGAACTCGGGCACGTGCTTCCGGACGCCGCCGTCCGTGCTCGCGCGCTGGCGCGACGAGCACGGGATCGACGGCCTGACCGACGCGGTGTTCGAGCGCGTCGAGGAGGCGATCGGCGTGGCCGAGGTGCCGCCGGAGCTCGCCGGGCGCAACGCGGCCACGATCCGCCGCGGGGCCGAGCGGCTCGGCTGGTCGGGCGGCTATCTGCGCCGCAACGCCCGCGGCTGCCGCGGCTCGGGCGTGTGCGCCTTCGGCTGCCCGACGGGGGCCAAGCAGCACGTCGGCGAGGTCTACCTCCCGCGCGCGCTCGAGGCCGGCGCGACGCTGGTCACGGACGCCCGCGCCGAGCGGATCCTCGTGCGCGACGGCCGCGCGGTGGGCGTCGCCGCGCAACGCGGCGACCGCGCCGCGGGCGTCGACGCGGGGCGGCTCACCGTCCACGCGGACACGGTCGTCGTCGCCGCCGGCGCGATCCACACGCCGCTGCTGCTCGCGCGCAGCGGGCTCGGCTCCGCGGCGCTCGGCCGCCACCTGACCGTGCATCCGGCGACCGCCGTCTGGGGCGTCTTCGACGAGCCGGTCGACATGAGCCGCGGCGTGCCGCAGTCGTACTACGTCGACGAGTTCGCCCGCGACGGCTTCGTGTTCGAGGGCATCGCCGGGCCGCCCGACTACCTCGCGCTGGCGGCGCCGTTCGCCGGCGACGCGCTGCGCGAGCTGATGCTCGGCCACCGCCACGTCGCCCAGTGCGGGCTGATGGTCAGCGACCGCTCGCGCGGGCGGGTCGCGAGCGTGCTCGGCCGCCCCGTCGTCCGCTACGACCTCTGCGACCACGACACGCGGACGTTCCACGCCGGGCTGCTGCGCCTCGTCGGAGCTGATGTGGGCCGCGGGCGCGCGCCGCGTGGTCCTGCCCGTCGCCCGCGTGCCCGAGCTGCGCGACGGCGACTCCTCGCCGCTGCGCGACCTCGACCTGCGGCCGCGCGACCTGAAGCTGATGGGGTTCCACCCGCTCGGCACGGCGCGCGCCCACCGCGATCCGGGCACGAGGGGTCGTCGACGGCGACCTCGCGCTGCACGGCGTCCGCGGCGTCCACGTCGCCGACGGCGCCGCCGTCCCCGGTCCGCTCGGCGTCAACCCGCAGATCACGATCATGGCGCTGGCGACCCGGCTGGCGCACCACCTGCTCGAAACGGAGGTGCCGGCATCTCGTTCCTGATCGACCCGCCGTGGCTGTACGCCAACGGCCGCGCCTACGCCGCGCTCGCACCCGAGCGCGCCCAGGGCCGCACCGCCGCCGCGGTCGGCGCCACGACGATGGCCGTCTTCTGGGGCGTGAGCGTCTCGCTCTACCTCAACCGCCCGTGGACGCGCTGGATCTGGCGGCTCTGCCGCGCCCGCGACGGCCGCGACTGGATGCTCAACTCGGGCGTCCTGCGGATCGACGAGCGAGCCGCGGGACCGGTCACGCACGCGGTCAGCGCGGCGCTGTTCGCCTCCTATCCCGTACTGGCTGTGGCGCGGCTGGCGCGACGGGCGGCGGGCGTGACCGAGGCGCGCTTCCCGCACGTCGCGCCCGGCAAGGGCCACTACGAGTCGTTCTACCTGCGCGCGGTCGACCCGGAGCGCCCGCGCGGCGTCTGGATCCGCCACACCACCCACCAGCGCCCCGGACGGCCCGTGACGGGCTCGGTCTGGTGCACCTACTCCGACGCGGAGGCGGGAGCCGCCCTACGCGGTCAAGGAGACGCTGCCGGGACCGGCTGGCGGCGGACTGGATCGCGATCGGCGGGAGCCGGTTCGGGCCCGAGGGAGCGCACGGCGCGGCGAGCGCCCAGGGCCGCAGCGCCTCGTGGGAGCTCGCCATGCGCGGCGACGCCGAGCCGCTGCGCCACCTCCCGCGCGAGTGGATGTACCGCGCGCCGCTGCCGCGCACCAAGCTCGAGAGCCCGCTGCCGAGCGCCGTCTTCGACGGCACGATCACCGCGGGCGGGCGCGAGCCCGTGACCGTGACGGGCTGGCCCGGGATGGCCGGGCACAACTGGGGCGCCGAGCACGCGGCGACCTGGATCTGGCTGCACGGCGTCGCCTTCGCGGGCGAGCCGGGCGCGTGGCTGGACCTCTCCGTCGGGCGCGTGCGCGTCGGGCCGGTGCTGACGCCGTGGATCGCCAACGGCGCCGCTGCACGCCGGCGGGAGCCGGGTCCGCCTCGGCGGGCCGCGGCCCGCGCGCGTCCACGCGACCCCGGAGGGCTGCAGGATCGAGCTTCCGGGCGCCGTCGTCGAGGCCCGCTCGCCCGCGGGGCAGACCGTCGCCTGGCCCTACGCCGACCCCGGCGGGCGGCGAGCACCACTCGCTCAACTGCTCGATCGCCGAGGTCACGGTGCGCCTGGGCGACCGCGAGCTGCGCACCGCCCACGGCGGCGTGTACGAGTACGGCGTGGCGCCGGACAGCCACGGCATCGCGCCGCAGCCGTTCCCCGACGGCTAGCCCAGCACCTCGAGCGCGCGGTCCACGTCGGCCTCGGTGTTGGCGAGGTGGAACGAGAAGCGCGTCAGCCCGCCGCGGCCCGCGCAGCGCACGCGCGCCGCCGCCAGCCGGTCCGCGGCCTCCTCGGGCAGGTCGAGCGAGACGATCGCCGAGTCGCCGGGCCCCATGCCCAAGCCCTCCCGGAAGCGCGCGGCCAGCGCGGTGTCGTGCGCGTGGACGCGCTCGATGCCGACCGCCTCCAGCAGCTCGAGCGCCGGCGCCTGCCCGACCCAGCTCATCCAGGCGGGCGAGACGTCGAACGCCTTCGCGTCCTCGGCGAGCCGCAGCGGCCCGCCGTAGAGGTTGCGCATCGGCGGATCCGCCGCGTACCAGCCGGCCAGATGGGGCCGCAGCCGCTCGCGCGCCCGCGCGCTCGCGTAGAAGAACGCCGTCCCGCGCGGCGCGAGCAGCCACTTGTAGCCCGCGCACACCACGTGGTCGAAGCGCGACGCGTCGAGCGGCAGCCAGCCGCAGGCCTGGGTGGCGTCGACGAGCGTGCGGGCGCCGTGGTGCGCGGCCGCGGCGGCGATCGCGTCGAGGTCGGCGAGCCGGCCGTCCGATGACTGCACGGCGCTGACCGCGACGAGGCCGGTGCCGCCGTCGACGGCCTCCGCGAGCTCCTCGAGCGCGACGAGCCGCACCCGCACGCCGCGCTCCTCCTGGGCGAGCAGCGGGAACAGCAGCGAGGTGAACTCCTCGCGCGCCGCGAGCACCTGCGTGCCGGGCTCGAGCGCTGCCGCGACGATGCCGACGAACGGCGACACCTGCGGGCCGATCGCCACGTCGGCCTCGGCGACGCCGTGCAGGCGCGCCCAGCTCGCCCGCGAGCGCCCGACGGACTCGTCCCAGCCGTCGAAGCCCGTCCGGCCGTGGCGCCACTCGTCGTTGGCGGACTGCACCGCCTCCCAGGCCGGCCGCGGCGGCAGGCCGTAGGAGGCGGTGTTCAGGTAGGTGCCCTCCGCGGAGAAGAGCCGCTGGGCGTCAGCGACCTCCACCGGCTACTTGACGTTCTTGCGCACCTCGGCGTAGGCCTTGCGCGGCTTCCCGTCCGGGCCGACGAGGCCGGCGTCGAAGCGGGCGCTGCGCTTGACGCCGAACCACGTGTAGACGTAGAGCCGCTTGATCTTCTTGTTGGCCTTGGCGACGCGGAACATGTACTTCGTCGCCTTCAGCTGGCGGTTCTGGTTGGCCTTGAAGCCCGCGAACTTGTACAGGCCGCCGGCCTCGGTGAGCCAGATCTGCTTGCAGCCGAGCGCCTTGATGATCGCCTTGGTGCCGGTCGTGCGGAAGCGGTTGATGTCGGAGTAGTTGTGCACGCCGCAGACGCTGCGCGGGCCCTTGTAGGCCTTGCGGAACGCCTTCACGTACTTCGTCGCCGAGCGGTACGTCGGGCGCTTGGCGCGCACGTTGTCGGCCTGGTCGAGGATGTCGGCCGCGACGACGGTCCCGCCCTTGAAGACCTTGCGCGCGATCATCGTGAACTTCGCGGCCGCCTTCGGGTTCTTGTAGGTCGGCTGCGTGAAGTGGTTGATCTCGTTCCACGCGACGACGTTGCGCACGTTCGGGAAGTAGCGCTTGAAGAGCTTCAGGTTCGCCTCGTACTGCTTCGCCGTCGGGAGCTTGCACTGCGCCTTCTTGCGGTTCTTGCGCTTGTTGCAGATCGAGGCGTCGCCGCGCGCGTGCTCGAAGGTCACCAGCGGCGTGACGCCGGCCGCCTCCGCGCGGTGCAGGTAGTCGATCACCCGGTTGAGCTCGTCGCCGGGCGCCGTGGCGACGTTCCAGGAGACGACGACGCGCGAGTGCTTGGCGCCGAGCTGCGTGAACAGGGGGTCGCTGAACATGCCGGGGTTGTTCTCGGCGATGCCGACCGTGAGCTTGGCCTGCGCCGCGGCGGGGAGCGCGAGCAGCGTGAGGAGGGCGATCAGGAGGAGCGGGAGGCGGGAGCGCATGACGCGGGAGCGTAGCGTCGAGGCAGGCGGCCGACACCGCCCGAGAACAGCGCGGTCACGAAGGCGGTCGCGCCCTCGACGTCGGGCGGGTCGCGCTCGGCGAGCTCCTGGCCGAGCTCGAGCCCGATCGCGAGCATCGCGTGCGCGAGGTAGCCGACGTCGACCGCCGGCAGGTCGCCGCGATCGATCGCGCCGCCGATGTCGTCCTCGAGCTCCCCCAGCCCGGCGGGCAGCACGGCGTCGCCGAAGCGCTCGCGGATCGTGCTCAGGTTGCGGCGCAGGAACGCGAACGTGACGGGGTCGGCGACGATGAACTCGAAGAACGCGCGGAAGCCGCTCTCCAGGAAGTCCTCGGCGCCCGTGGCCGAGCGCCGGGCGGCGCGGACGCGGCGGCGCGCCTCGGCGCCGAACTCCTCGACGATCGCCCGGAACACCGCCTCCTTGTCCGGGAAGTAGTTGTAGAACGTGCCCGAGGCGAGCGCCGTGCGCGCGCGTGATGTCGCGCACCCCGACGGCGTCGTAGCCGCGGGCGGCGAACTGCTCGCGCCCGGCCGCGAGGATCGCCGTGCGGTTGGCGACCTTGGTGCGCTCGCGCCTGCCGGTTGCGGCCATCGGGCGAGGCTACAGCGAACCTGACACGGGCGTCATCTTCGGCCGCCCGCGAGGATGACGGCGTGATGGATCACGAGGCGGCGGAGGTCAAGGCGGCGGGCGGCGTGGTGTGGCGCCGGGGGCCGAGCGGCGTCGAGGTCGCGATCGCGCACCGGCCGCACCGGCAGGACTGGTCGCTGCCGAAGGGCAAGCTCGACCCGGGCGAGACCTGGGAGCAGGCCGCGCTGCGCGAGGTCGAGGAGGAGATCGGCTTCCGCTGCACGCTCGGCCGCGAGCTCTCCTCCACCGCCTACCGCGACCAGAAGGGCCGCTCGAAGGTCGTGCGCTACTGGCTGATGGAGCCCGAGGAGGGCGACTTCACCCCCAACCGCGAGGTCGACGAGCTGCGCTGGCTGATCCCCTCCGCCGCGGCGGAGCTGCTCACCTACGAGCACGACAAGGCGCTCGTCCGGGAGCTCACGTGAACCGCGAGCGCTTCCCCGGCCTGGCCGACGGCTGGGCGCGCCTGGACGGCCCCGGCGGCACGCAGATGGTCGACAGCGCGATCGACGCCATGACCGACTGGATGCGCTCGGGGCGGACCGCGAACGAAGGCGGCGCGTTCCCGCACGCGCGCGCGTCCGGGGAGGTCGTCGAGCTGGCGCGGGGCGCGGTCGCCGACATGCTCGGCGCCGACCCGCGGGGCGTCGCGTTCGGGCCGAGCATGACCGCGCTGACGATGGCGTTCTCGGCCGCCGCGGGGCGCGCGCTGGCGCCCGGCGACGAGATCGTCTGCACGCGCCTGGATCACGACGCCAACGTGCGCCCGTGGCTGATCGCGGCCGAGCGGGCGGGCGCGACCGTGCGCTTCGCCGAGCCCGAGCCGGACACGCTCGAGCTGCCCGCGAGCGCGGTCGAGGCGGTGCTCACCGACCGCACCCGCTGGATCGCGGTGACCGCCGCCTCCAACGCGGTCGGCACCGTGCCGGACCTGCCGGGGATCGTCGCCGCCGCCCGCGGCGCCGGTGCGCGCGTCTACGTCGACGCGGTGCACGCCTCCCCGCACCGCCCGCACAACCTCGCGGAGCTCGACGTCGACGCGCTCGCCTGCTCGGCCTACAAGTGGTTCGGTCCCGCACATCGGCGTGCTGTGCGCCCGCCCCGAGCTGCTCGCGGAGCTCGCGCCCGACAAGCTGCGCCCCTCCTCGGACGGCGTGCCCGAGCGCTGGGAGCTCGGCACGCTGCCGTTCGAGGCGCTCGCCGGGGTGCGCGCGGCGGCGGAGTACGTCGTCTCGCTGTCCTGGGAGACGGTGCGCGAGCACGAGGACATGCTGCTGGAGGCGGCGCGCGACGGCCTGCGCGCGATCGACGGCGTGACGCTCTACGGCGACGCCCGCGACCGCACGCCGACGCTGATGTTCAACGTCGCGGGCATGGACGCGGCGACCGTGGCGTCAGCCCTGGCCGAGCGCGAGATCGCCGTCTGGAACGGCAACTACTACGCCTGGGAGCTCGAGCGCCACCTCGGCCTCGTCCCGCACGGTGCCGTCCGCGCGGGCTTCGTGCACTACAACGACGCGAGCGACGCCGAGCGGCTGCTCGAGGCCGTCAGCGGGCTCGCTCAGCCGTAGCCGCGGCGCTTGCGCCGGTCGCGCGCGGAGGCGTCGGGCGACAAGAGGCTGCCGCCGCGGCTGCGCCGCACCAGGTAGACCAGGCCGACCGTGCAGACGAAGGCGACGAAGAACCCGCCCACGGAGCGGCCGCCGCTGAGGAGGTACACGAGGATGCCGCCGATGAAGGAGCCGGCGATGCCGAGCAGGATCGTCATCGGGATGCTCATCGGGTCCTTGCCGGGGAGCGCGAGGCGCGCCAGCGCCCCGAAGATGAGGCCCTGGACGGCGAGGATGATCAGGTACGCGAGCCAGCCCATGCGCGAACCGTACCCGAGCGATGAGTTCGCAACCGCGGCCGAGTTGTAAGGGCATGACCACCTCGACCTTCATCCTCGTGCCGGGCGCGGGCGGCGACCCGCTCTACTGGGACCTCGTCGTGCCGCTGCTGCGCGACGCCGGCCACGAAGCGGAGGCGGTGCGGCTCCCGGCGGGGGAGGACGGCGCCGGCCTCGCCGAGTACGCGGACGTGATCGCCGCCGCGATCGGCGATCGCCGCGACGTCGTGCTCGTCGCCCAATCGCTGGGCGCGTTCAGCGCGCCGATGGCCGCCGTGGCGCACAACGGCGTGGCGCGGATCGCGCTCGTCGCGCCGATGATCCCAGCACCCGGCGAGACGCCGGGCGCGTTCTGGGAGGCCAGCGGCCAGTACGCGGCGCAGCGCGCCCTCGCGGTCGAGGAGGGGCGCGACCCGGACGCGCCGTTCGACCTGCACGAGATGTTCCTCCACGACGTGCCCGACGCGGTCGCCGCCTGGCTGCTCGAGCAGGGCGACACGCGCGACGAGGGCAAGTCGTTCGAGGACCCGTGGCCGCTCGAGGCCTGGCCCGACATCCCGACGACCGTGATCGCGGGCGCTCGCGACCGGCTGCTGCCGCTGGAGTTCATGCGCGGGCTGGCCCGCGACCGGGTCGGGCTCGACGAGGTCGCCGTCGTCGACGCCGGTCACCTGCCGGCGCTCAGCCGACCCGAGGAGCTCGCGCGGGCGATCATGTCCGGATGATCGATCACGCAGGCTTCGGCGTCAGCGACTACGCCCGCAGCAAGGCCTTCTACGAGCGCGCGCTCGCGCCCCTCGGAATCACGCTCGTGATGGAGGTGATGGGCCGCGCCGCCGGCTTCGGCGAAGGCCAGAAGCCCTTCTTCTGGCTCGAGGACGGCCGCAGCGTCGTCACCGAGGTCCACGTCGCCTTCGAAGCTCCCGACCGCGCCACCGTCGACGCCTTCCACGCCGCCGCGCTCGAGGCCGGCGGGACCGACAACGGCGCCCCCGGCGTGCGCGAGATCTACCACCCGACCTACTACGGCGCCTACGTGCTCGACCCCGACGGCAACAACGTCGAGGCCGTCTGCCACAAGCCGGCTTGAACGGTCACGGTCGGAACGACCGGTTTTCGGCCCATGGCCCCACCGGGCAGAGCGGGCCCATGAAGACGAAGAGCAGACGCCGCGACAACGCGGAAGGCACCATCGACAAGATCGCCGGGCGGGTCCTCGACGCCGTCGGCAAGGTGACGGGCAACCGCTCGACGAAGGCCAAGGGCAAGGCCGCGCGAGGCCGCGGCACGGCGCGCTCGGCCAAGGGCCGCGCCAAGGGCGCGGGCCGCGCCAAGGGCGCGAAGCGCTAGCGGCTCCTCACAGGTCGTACGGGTAGTCGGTCAGCGTCTCGCAGCCGTCCTCCGTGATCAGGAGGAGGTCCTCGAAGCGGACGCCGCCGATGCCCTCGATGCCCTCGATGCCCGGGCTCGATCGCGACGACGTCGCCCGGGACGAGTTCGTCGTGGCCGGAGAGCCCGAGGCCCGGGGGCTCGTGGACCTCGAGGCCGACGCCGTGGCCGAGGCCGAAGTAGAAGCCGTGGTCGAGGACCTGGCCCGGCTCGCGGGTGCGCTGGGTCGGGTGGCCGGCGCGCTCGACGACGTCGCAGGCGGCGTCATAGAGGACCCGCCCGGTGACGCCGGGACGCGCGGCGCCGCGGGCGGCCTCGAGCGCCTCGCGGGTGATGTCGCGCAGCTCGGCGACCGCCTCGGTGACCTCGCCGCCGCCGACGAAGGTGCGGGTCATGTCCGCCCAGCAGCCGCTGACCTCGTCGCGCGGCCAGAGGTCGATCTCGATCGGCAGGCCGGCGGGCAGCGGGCCAGAGCCCGGGTCGTGCCCGCCGCCGGCGAACAGGCAGACGACCATGATGTCCGGCGGCGCCGGGGCGCCCGCGGCGGCGCACTCGGCGCGGATCGCGTCGCGCACCGCCTCGGCGGTCAGCGGGCTCCCGTCGTGCTGGAGCAGCCCGTCGCTGCGCCGTCGCGCCGTGGATCAGCGCTCGGCCGGCCTCCATCCCGCGCTCGGCGGCGCGCTGGGCGCGGCGGATGCCCTCGAGCTCGGCCGCGGTCTTGCTGCGCCGGCGCGCCTCCACCGCCTTGCCGTCGACGTCGAGCCCGACGCCCGCGTCGCGCAGCTTGTCGGCGACCGCGACGGGTAGGTCGGGGGGCACGACCGCGCGCTCGATCCCCCACTGCCGCACGGCGCGCAGGACCACCTCGAGCTCCGCCTCGTCGCGCGACGTGCCGTCGGCGAGCATCTCGTAGAAGCCGAGGTCGTCGAGCAGCACGAGATCGGCGTCGGGGCGTGCCTCCGCGAGGCGCGCGGCCTCGAGCGAGCTGGTGAGGATCGACGTGCGCCCGTTCTCGACCGCGAGCAGCATCGGGTCGATGATCTCGAGCCCGACCTCATGGCGCATGGCCGGGTAGCGGACGGTGTCGCCGTACAGAAGGATCGTGGCCATGGGGAAACCCTAGTGCGCGCCGACCGGACCGGCGTTGACGACGTCGGCGGCCGTCGCCCCGCCGCGGCGCGCCGTGTGGACCGCGAGCTCCATGTACGCCAGCCGCTCCGGGCCGTGCGCGTCGGTCGAGCAGACGATCCTCACGCCGCCCGCGATCGCGTCGCGGACGTGCTCGCCGCGCAGGTCGAGCCGGTCGGGCAGCCCGTTGACCTCGACGGCGACGCCGTGCTCGCGGGCGACCTCGTAGACGCGGTCGAGCTCGACCGCGTTCTCGGGGCGGCGGCCGATCAGCCGGCCGGTCGGGTGGCTCAGGCACGAGACATGCGGGTGGCTGATCGCCTCCACCACGCGGCGGGTCATCTCGGGCGCCGGCATGCGCTGGCCGCCGTGGACGCTCGCCTGCACCCAGTCGAGCTCGGCGAGCACGTCGTCGGGAAGGTCCAGCCGCCCGTCGGGGAGGATGTCGCACTCGATCCCGCGCAGCACGCGGAAGGGCGCGAGCGCCTCGCTGGCGGCCGCGATCTCCTCGGCCTGCCGGCGGACGTCGTCGGCGGTCAGGCCCTGCACGGCGCCGACCGCGGGCGTGTGGTCGCAGATCGCGAGGTAGTCGTAGCCGCGCGCGCGGGCGGCGCGGCCCATCTCCAGGACGCTCGCGCGGCCGTCCGACCAGGTCGTGTGGCAGTGCAGGTCGCCGCGGATGTCGGCGAGCTCGAGCAGCGGCGGCGGCTCGCCGCGGAACGGCGCCTCGCGCAGCTCGGGCGGGCACCACGGGACGCCGAGCGCCGCGTAGACCTCCTCCTCCGTCGCCGCGTCGGGCAGCGGGCCGAGCGCCGCGACGTAGGGCTCGGCGCCGGTGGCGCGCAGGAGCTCGGTGCCGGCGGCGCCCGGGGCGGCCACGACCAGCTCGACGGGGACGCCCTCGACCGTCACGCCGAGCGCGCGCCGCTCCTCGCGCTCGATCACGGCGACGATCTGCGGCAGCTCCGCGAACCGCTCGAGCAGCGGCGCCGGGTCGGGCGCGACGCTGACCACGGCGAGCAGCTCGCACGAGTCGCGCCAGCGGCGCGGGTCGCCCGCGGGCTCGCCGCCCAGCGCCTCCGCGATCCCGGCCACGAGCTCCCTCGCGCGGGGCAGGTGGATCCCGCGGGGCGGCCGCGGCTCGCCCTCGCGCCGGAGCGCCTCGAGGATCTGCAGCTCGAGCTTCGGCCCCACGCCGGGCACCGCGCGCAGCCGGCCGTCGGCCGCGGCCTCGCGGAACTCCTCCGGCGTCTGGACCTGCAGCGCCCGCGCGATCTCCACGGAGCGCTTGGCGGTGAGCCCGAGGTAGCGCCCGAGGCCGATCAGCCCGGGCGCCAGCTCGCGCTCGAGCTCGGCCAGCTCCGCGATCTGCCCCGTCTCCAGCAGCTCGCGCAGCCGCCCCTCGATCCCCGGGCCGATCCCGCGCAGCTCCTTCACTCGCCCTGAGAGGACGAGCTTGTCCACCGGCGCGGCGGTCCCCCGGATCAGCTCCGCCGCGCGCCGGTACGCCCGGATCGTGTACGGGTTCGCCTCCGCGAGCTCCAGCAGCGAGGCGAACGCGTCCAGGCGGTCGGCGATCGAGGCGTTGTCCACCCGGGCAGTGTGCCGACTACGATCGCCGCGTGGCCGTCCCTCCGGAGCACCGCGAGTTCGCGCGCCGCGCCGAGGACACGCTGGTCGTGGACCCGATGCCGACGTTCGAGGCGCTGTCCGCGGCGACCGGCGTGCCCGTGGAGACGCTCGTGCACTTCGCGCTCGTCCGGTGGGTCTCCGCGGGCTCGGAGGCACTGCTCTCCGTCGAGCCGCAGGTGCTCCACGAGCTGATCGACGCGCGCCGGCGAGAGGACTGGAAGGCGGTGGCGGGGATCGTGGACTGGCTCGCCGCGGGCCTGCAGGACCCGGCCGCTTGAACGGCATCTGGGCAGGGAGGCGAGGCTGCCGCCCGCAGCGACCACTCCGAACGCGAGCGGTCGATTGTTCAGGCTCAGCCTGAACAACTGCAGGTTCGCGGCAGATCGGGGCGGTTCGGGCCCTCCCCCACCTTCCACCCAGAGGCCGTTGACTTACGCCGCGCGCCCCGCCCCCGGCCGGCGGGCCAGCCGATCCGGACGGGGCTGAGCGGGAGCGCGGTGCGGCGAACGGGCAGTCTCCACCCACGTCAGGGTCAGCTCGCCGCCGATGGCGAGCCGTCGCCAGAGCTCGCTGAGCTCGTCGAGCCGCACGCACACCCGCTCGAGCCGCTCGTCGGCGTGCGGGCGCGGGCCGCGCACCCAGGCGCGCAGGGCCTCGGCCGCCAGGTGCTCGGAGCGGGCGAGCTCGTCGAGGTGCTCGCGTGCGAGGCGCTCGCCCCGCCGGCGCAGCCGGCGGTCCGGCGTCCCGTCGAGGCGCCGGAAGGTCCGCAGGTTGCCGCCGGCGGCGAGCTGGCCGAAGACGCCGAGCTCGATGCGGTGCTCGCGCTCGACGGCGTAGTGGACGAGGTCGTGCGGGAGCCGCGGATCGAACCCGGGCGCCGGGTCCATCGTCACGTCCGGCGAGCGATCGGGCCGGGCGACCACCGCGTAACGGCGCTCGCCCGTGCGGCGGAAGGTGACCTCCATCCCGCCAAGGCTACGGCCCCCGGCTGGTGGCTCAGCCGCCGCCGGCGCCCACGGGATGCCCCGACGGGTTCGAGTCCTGCCGCCGCGCCGACACGAACTGGGCGAGCCCGTTGAGGCGCAGCCGCACGTCGACGAGCCCCGCCGCGCGCAGCTCGCGGGTGAGCTCGTCGCGGCCGAAGATCCGGACGCCCGTCAGCGGCCGCACGACGCCGTCGGCCAGCCGCGAGGGCACCGGCCCGCGCGCCACGCTGGAGAGCAGCGCGACCCGTCCGCCCGGAGCGAGCACCCGCACGATCTCCGCGACGGCGAGCAGCGGCTCCTCGATCAGGTAGAGCGCGGCGAAGCAGCAGACCGCGTCGAAGCGCCGTCCCGGAACGGCAGGTCGGTCGCGCTCGCCCGCACGTACTCGACTCCGTCGCCGGGCCGCTCGCGCGCCGCCTGGGCGAGCATCGTCCGCGACGCGTCGAGCCCGACGACGACGCCGTCAGGCCCGGCCGCGTCCGCGAACGCCCGCGTGAAGTTCCCCGGCCCGCACGCGACGTCCAGCACGGCGTCGCCGGCCGCGATCTCCAGCAGCTCGAGCGCGATCCGCCGCTCGCCGGCCATGCTCGGCCCGAGCGCGCCCATCAGCAGCCGCCCGCCGAGCGGCCGCCACAGTCGCTCGTAGATCACCGGGAGCACCCGGCTGACCATCAACCGCTGGCCCGGCCCGCCGCCCGTGGGATCGTCGGAGCCCAGGAGATCGACGTAGCCGTCGCGGAGCACCGGCCGCGCGGGCCGGCGCTCCGGCCGGATCAGGTCGAGCGAGCGCGTCAGTCCGTGATGCCGTGGCCGGAGCCGAACTGCGCCTTGTCCGGCGGGTCGGCGCCGAGCTCGGACGAGCCCGCGCGCAGCGAGGTGCCCGCGGACATGTCCTGGCGCGGGTCGCGCGGCGGCAGGCCCTCGAGGTAGCGGTCGGCGACGCGCGCGCACTGGCGGCCCTCGTTGATCGCCCACACGATCAGCGACTGGCCGCGGCGGGCGTCGCCCGCGGCGAAGACGCCGTCGGCGCACGTCGCGTAGGCGCCGGCCTTGGCGTTGCCGCGGCCGTCCGTGTCGACGCCGAGCGCCTCGAGCAGCGGCTGCTCGGGGTGCAGGAAGCCCATCGCCAGCAGCACGAGGTCGACCGGATGCGACTCCTCCGTGCCCGGGACGGCGTCGAACGGCGGCTCGCCCGAGTTCTTGACCCAGTGGACCTCCTGCACGCGGCCGTTGCCGGTCAGCTTCGTGGTGGAGATCGCGAAGTCGCGCTCGCCGCCCTCCTTGAGCGCGTAGGAGGTGCGCAGCTTCACGGGCCAGCGCGGCCACGGCGTGAGGTCGTCCGGGCGCGACTTCGGCGGCTCGCCGAGCAGCTCGATCTGCGTGACCGACGCCGCGCCCTCGCGGTGCGAGTGCCCGACGCAGTCGGCGCCCGTGTCGCCGCCGCCGACGACGAGCACGTGCTTGCCCGCGGCGGAGATCGGCGGGCGGCCGTCCAGCGCGGACGGCTCGCCGCGCTCGGCCGCGAGCACCCGCGCGCGGTCGTAGAGGTAGTCCATCGCGAAGTGCACGCCGTCGAGCTCGCGGCCCGGGACGGGCAGGTTGCGCGGCACGCGCGAGCCCGTCGCGATCACGACCGCGTCGTGCTCGGCGCGCAGCTGCGTCGGCGTCCACGTCGACCCCGACGTCGACGCCGTAGCGGAACTCGACGCCCTCGGCCGCCAGCTGCTCGAGCCGGCGCTCGATGACCCACTTCTCGATCTTGAAGTCCGGCACGCCGAAGCGGATCAGCCCGCCGCCGGCCTCGTCGCGCTCGTAGACGGTCACGGCATGGCCCGCGCGGCGCAGCTGCTGCGCGGCGGCCAGCCCGGCCGGGCCGGCGCCGATCACGGCCACGGTCCGGCCCGTCTCGACCGCGGGCGGCCGCGGCACGACCCAGCCCTCGTCGAAGGCGCGGTTGATGATCGCGACCTCGATCTGCTTGATCGCCACCGCGTCGCCCTCGCGGATCTCCAGCACGCACGCGGCCTCGCACGGCGCCGGGCACAGCCGCCCGGTGAACTCCGGGAAGTTGTTGGTGGCGTGCAGCTGGTCGATCGCCTCGCGCCAGCGGTCGCGGTAGACGAGGTCGTTCCAGTCCGGGATCAGGTTCCCGAGCGGGCAGCCGTTGTGGCAGAACGGCACGCCGCACTCCATGCAGCGCGCGCCCTGGTCGCGCAGGCCCTCGACGGGGAGCGTGTCGACGAACTCCTTGTAGTCCGCCGTGCGCTGCGCGGGGTCGCGCTCCGGCGCGTCGACCCGGGTGATCTCGAGGAAGGCTCCGAGCTTGCCCATTACGCGACCCGCTCCCGCGACGCCCTCGACTCCGCGGCCGGCTTCCTCCTCGGCCAGCTCGGCCAGCGCCCGCTTGTAGTCGTGCGGCATGACCTTCTTGAACTGCGGCAGCGTCGCGTCCCAGTCGCGCAGGATCCGCGCGGCGACCGCCGACTGCGTGCGCAGGTGGTGCTCCTCGATCAGCCCGTGCAGCTCGATCGCGTCGGCCTCCGTGATCTCGTCGAAGCCGACGAGCCCCATGTTGCAGCGCGACTCGAAGCGGCCGTCGTGGTCGAGCACGTAGGCCACGCCGCCGCTCATGCCGGCGGCGAAGTTGCGCCCCGTCGGCCCGAGGATCACCGCGCGGCCGCCCGTCATGTACTCGCAGCCGTGGTCGCCGACGCCCTCGACGACCGCGCTCGCGCCCGAGTTGCGCACGGCGAAGCGCTCGCCGGCGAGGCCGCGGAAGAACGCCCGGCCGGCGGTGGCGCCGTAGAGCACCGTGTTGCCGATCACGACGTTCTCCTCGGCCACGAAGGCGGCCTCGTCGGGCGGGCGCACGGCGAGCACGCCGCCGGACAGGCCCTTGCCCGTGTAGTCGTTGGCGTCGCCGATCAGCGTCAGCTCGACGCCCGGCGCCAGCCACGCGCCGAACGACTGGCCGGCGGAGCCGCGCAGCGTGAAGCGGATCGTCTCCGGCGGCAGCCCCTCGGCCCCGTGGACCTCGGTGACCGCGCTCGAGAGCAGCCCGCCGACCGTGCGGTTGACGTTGCGGATCGCGAACTCGCCCGTGACCGGCTTGCGGTGGTCGATCGCGTCCTTGGCCTTCTCGATCAGGCGCCAGTCGAGCGCGCCCGGCAGCGGCGAGTCCTGCGGGCGCACGCGCCGCAGCGGCGTGCCCTCGGGGACCTCGGGCATCGACAGCACATGCGTGAGGTCCACGCCGCGCGCCTTCCAGTGCTCGATCGCCTCGGCGGCCTGCAGCAGGTCGACGCGGCCGATCAGTCGACTCGATGTCGCGCACGCCGATCCGGCGCATGATCTCGCGCGCCTCCTCGGCGACGTGGAAGAAGAACTCGACGACGTGCTCGGGCTGGCCCTGGAAGCGCTTGCGCAGCTCCGGGTCCTGCGTGGCGATGCCGACCGGGCACGTGTTGAGGTGGCAGGCGCGCATCATGATGCAGCCCGTCGCGATCAGCGGGGCGGTCGAGAAGCCCATCTCGTCGGCGCCGAGCAGCGCGGCGATCACCACGTCGCGGCCCGTCTTGAGCTGGCCGTCGGTCTGCACCCAGATGCGCGAGCGCAGGTCGTTGAGCACGAGCGTCTGCTGCGTCTCGGCCAGGCCGATCTCCCACGGCACGCCGGCCGACTGGATCGAGGACAGCGGCGAGGCGCCGGTGCCGCCGTCGTGGCCGGCGATCAGCACGTGGTCGGAGTTCGCCTTCGCGACGCCCGCGGCGACCGTCCCGACGCCGACCTCGGAGACCAGCTTCACGGAGATCCGCGCGCGCGGGTTGCCGCAGCGCAGGTCGTAGATGAGCTGCTTGAGGTCCTCGATCGAGTAGATGTCGTGGTGCGGCGGCGGCGAGATCAGGCCCACGCCGGGCGTGGTGAAGCGGATCGAGCCGATGTAGCGGTCCACCTTGTGGCCCGGCAGCTGGCCGCCCTCGCCGGGCTTGGCGCCCTGGGCCATCTTGATCTGCAGCTCGTCGGCGTTGACGAGGTAGTTGATGTTCACGCCGAAGCGGCCCGAGGCGACCTGCTTGATCGCCGAGCGGCGCGAGTCGCCGTTGGGGTCGCGCGTGTAGCGCGAGACGTCCTCCCCGCCCTCGCCCGTGTTCGACTTGCCGCCGATGCGGTTCATCGCGATCGCGAGCGTCTCGTGCGCCTCGCGCGAGAGCGAGCCGAGCGACATCGCGCCCGTGGCGAAGCGCTTGACGATCTCCGATGCGGGCTGGATCTCGTCCAGCGGCAGCCACTGGTCCTCGGGCAGCTCCCGGAAGCGCAGCAGCCCGCGCAGCGTCGCGCGCGCCGCGGCGTCCTCGTTGACGAGCCGCGCGTACTCCTCGTAGGTCTGCTTGCCGCCGTGGCGGACGGAGTGCTGGAGCAGCGCGATCGTCTCCGGGTTCCACATGTGGTGCTCGCCCTCGCGGCGCCACGCGTAGACGCCGCCGACCGGCAGCAGGGACTCGGCCTGCGGATAGGCCCGCGCGTGCTTCTCCAGCGTCTCGCGGCCGAGCACGTCGATCTCGATCCCGCCGATGCGCGAGGCGGTGCCCACGAACGCGCGGTCGATCAGGCCCTTCCCGAGGCCGACGGCCTCGAAGATCTGCGCGCCGTTGTAGGACTGGATCGTCGAGATCCCCATCTTGGAGATCGTCTTGAGCAGGCCCTTGGCGATGCCCTTGACGACGTTGGTCTCGGCGACGGCCGACGTCGTCGACGCCCGGCACGCGCCCGTCCTCGACGAGCTCGGCGAGCGACTCGAACATCAGGTACGGGTTGATCGCGCTGGCGCCGAAGCCGATCAGCGTGGCGAAGTGGTGCACCTCGCGCGGCTCGCCCGACTCGAGCACGAGCCCGGTCTGCAGCCGCGTGCCCATCGCGCACGAGGTGGTGGTGGACCGCGCCGACGGCCAGCAGCGACGGGATCGGCGCGCGCTCGGGACCGAGCGCGCGGTCGGAGAGGATCAGGACGTTGACGCCGTCGGCGAGCGCCGCGCTCGCCTCGGTGCACACGCGGTCGACGGCGGCGTCGAGCCCGTCGGGGCCCTCGGCGACCGGCCACGTGATGTCCAGCGTGCGCGACGCGAAGACGCTCGAGTCGACCTGGCGCAGCTTCTCCAGCTCGCCGTTGCGCAGGATCGGCGTCTTCATCGCGAGCTGGCGCGCGTGCTCGGGCCCCTCGTCGAGCAGGTTGCGCTCGGAGCCCACGCCCGTGCCGACGCTCATCACGATCGCCTCGCGGATCGGGTCGATCGGCGGGTTGGTGACCTGCGCGAAGAGCTGCTTGAAGTAGTTGAACAGCGGCGGCTGGCGGTCGCTCAGCACCGCGAGCGCCTGGTCGTTGCCCATCGAGCCGATCGGCTCCTCGCCCTTGGCGGCCGTCGGCGCCAGCAGGACCCGCAGGTCCTCCTGGGAGTAGCCGAAGGCGAGCTGGCGCTCGCGCACCGACGCAGGCTGCCCGTAGTACGGCTCGCGCTCCGGCAGGTCGCCGAGCTGCACGATGCCCTCCTCGAACCACTCGCCGTAGGGCGCCTGCGTGGAGACCTCGCGCTTGACGTCCTCGTCGGCGACGATCGCGCCGGCCTCGAGGTCGACGAGGAAGAGCTTGCCGGGCTGCAGCCGGCCCTTGCGCACGATGTTCTCGGCCGGCTCGTCCATCACGCCGGTCTCCGAGCCCAGGACGACCCAGCCGTCCTTGGTCTCCAGCCAGCGGCCGGGGCGCAGGCCGTTGCGGTCCAGCGTCGCGCCGATCACGCGGCCGTCGGTGAAGGCGACGGCGGCGGGGCCGTCCCACGGCTCCATCAGGCACGAGTGGAAGGCGTAGAAGCCGCGCAGGTGCTCCGGGATGTCGTCGCGGCCGTCGTAGGCCTCGGGCACCATCATCATCACCGCGTGCGGCAGCGAGCGGCCGGCGAGCACGAGCAGCTCGAGCACGTTGTCGAACGTCGCGGAGTCCGAGCCGCCGGGGCGCACGACGGGCAGCACCTTCTGCAGGTCGTCGCCGAACAGCTCGCTGGCGAGCTGCGACTCGCGCGCGCGCATCCAGTTGACGTTGCCGCGCAGCGTGTTGATCTCGCCGTTGTGGGCGATCATCCGGTACGGGTGCGCGAGCTCCCAGCTCGGGAAGGTGTTCGTGGAGAAGCGCGAGTGGACGAGGCCCAGCGCCGAGGCGAAGCGCTCGTCCTGCAGGTCGGGGTAGTAGCCGAGCAGCTGCGGGGAGGTGAGCATCCCCTTGTAGACGATCGTGCGCGAGCTGAAGCTCGGCACCACGAGGTCGGGGCCCGCGGCGATCTCCGCCACGCGGCGGATCACGTAGAGCTTGCGCTCGAACGCGTCCGGGTCGCCCGCGAGCTCGTCCGAGGCCGCCACCACGAGCTGCTTGACGTAGGGGGCGAAGAAGTTGGCCGTGATGCCGACGTAGTCCTTGTCGACCGGCACGTCGCGCCATGCGACGACGCGCTGGCCCTCGTCGGTCACCGCCCGCTCGAGCAGCGCCTCGAGCTCCTCCCGGCGGTCCTGCTCGTGCGGCAGGAAGCACACGCACACGCCGTAGGCGCCCGGCGGCGGCAGGTCCTCGTCGAGCACCGCGCGCATGAACGCGTCGGGCATCTGCAGCAGGATCCCGGCGCCGTCGCCCGTGTTCGGGTCAGCACCCGCCGCCCCGCGGTGCTCGAGGTTCTCCAGCGCCACGACCGCGCGCTGCACCGTCTCGTGCGTCGGCTTGCCGTCGAGCCGCGCGACGAAGGCGACGCCGCAGGCGTCGTGCTCGTAGCTTGGGTCGTAAAGGCCAACCGGCTGGGTCGGCCTCGGCATGCGTGACATGGCGTGCTCCCGAGTGATGGCCCGGCCGGGCACTGAGGCGGAAGCGGAAAGGTAGCAGCGGGAGGGGCGGTGTTATGACGCGTCGCGAGCGAACGTTGCGCCGTTTGCAGCGATCACGCAGTCGGCCAGCGTCCTCGGCGCAAAGATCTTGCGCGAACCCGCAGTATCTTGGCGAGATGAGAGCCTCTGGAGCCGCCCTCGCGGTCCTGTTCGCGCTGCTGCTCGCCGGGCCGGCCGCCGCCCAGGCGCCGCCGCCGGACGAGCGCGCCGCCGCGCAGGCGCTGGCCGACGCCGCCAAGCGGCTGATCGCCGCAGCGGAGGCGGTACCCGAGGACCACGACCCCGACGACGGGCTCGACGCGCCGCACTGCCGGCGCGAGCTGTTCCGCATTCCGCGGCGGCGCCAGGACGCCCTGCGCGCGTTCGCTCTGCGCGACGAGATCCGGGAGGCCGGTGACGCGATCGAGTCCGCGCTATCGACCTTCCGCACGGAGATCGCGAACGCCCAGACCCGCGATCCGGCGCTGATCAGCGGCCGCGCCGCGTGGCGGCGGCTCGCGAAGGCCTACATGGCGCTGCCACCGCGCGGTGACGTGTGCGCCGACCTCGCCGCCTGGCGGCGGGACGGCTACCCGCTGCGGACCGTGCGTGCCGCCACGGCGGAGTACCGCAGCATCTTGGCCGCGATCGGGCCGCGGCTTCGAGCGCAAGTCCGCAGCCGCCGCGGACCGGATGCGCGAGCTCGGGATCTCCGAGGAGGACGCGGAGGCGTTCGAGGGCGCGTGAGCGCTCAGCCGAGCGCGCTCTCGTAGACCGCGGCGACCTTCTCCGCCAGCGCCGGCCAGGAGTACTTCGCGCGCGCGTCCTCGGCGGCCAGCACGCCGCGGCGACGGCGCTCGTCCGGCTCGTTGACGGCCTCGACGAGCGCCGCCGCGAGCGCGTCGCGGTCGTCGGGCGCGACCAGGCGGCCCGTCTCGCCGTCGCGGACGATCTCCGCCGGGCCGTAGGCGTCGACGGCGATCGAGGGCAGCCCGCACGCCCCGCCCTCGACGAGCACCTGGCCGAACTGCTCGCGCACGGACGGCAGCACGACGATGTCGGAGGCGGCGAGGAAGTCGGGCAGCTCGGCGTGGTCGTGCCAGCCCGCGAGGAACACGTCGCGGGCGCCCGTGCGGCGGATCGTCTCGAGCGGGTGCTCGCCCTCCCACTCGCCCGGGAAGCCGCCGACGAGCACGAGCGGCGCGCGGCGGTCGAAGCGCGGGGCGGCCTGCGCGTAGGCCTCGATCAGCAGCGGCAGCCGCTTGACCTCGGTGTAGCGGCCGACGTAGAGCAGCACCGGCGTCTCGCCGCGGTCGTCGCCGAAGGCCGCGAGGTCGGCCTCGGCGTAGCGGACGGAGCCCGCCTCCTCGTCCGGCGCCCAGCCGCGCGGCTCGTCGACCAGCGCGCGCCGCCAGTGGGCGCGGTGGTCGACGTGGCGCGGCCGGAAGGTCTCCGGGTCGAAGCCGTTGGCGACCCGCACGCAGCGCTCCGGGTCGATCCCCAGCAGCCGCTCCGCGCGCGCGACCTGGGAGTCGGAGAGCACGATCAGCCGCTCGCAGCGCGCCGCCCAGCCGCGCATCCGCTCCGCCCACGCGGGGCCGTGCGCCCAGCGCGCGGGGTCGTCGTCGATCGCCTCGAGCATCAGCAGCTCGGTCCCGTGCAGGTGCCCGACCACCGGCACGTCCGGCGCGACCCGCTCCGCAGCGGCGTTGAGCGGCGTCAGGTGGTGCAGGTGCAGCACGTCGGCGTCCGGCCGCATCCGCGAGCGCGCGCGCCCACGCGTGGACGTGATGCTCGAAGACGTCGTCGCCGAGCTCGGCGAACACGCGGTCCTTCGCCTCCGGCCGGTCCTCGTAGGAGGGGTGGAGCGGGACCTCGGCGCGCATCGGGTCCTGCGACTCCAGCGCGGCGGTCATGTCGACGGGCGCGACGTCGAGCCCGGAGTAGAACTCGCGCGCGTCGCCGGGGCGGCCCGGGATCGTCAGCGACCCGGACACGAGCTTCGGCTCCCAGCCCGCGGCCGGCAGGTTGCGGGCGAGGTTGCGCGCCACGTGCGCGGAGCCGCCGCGCGGGAAGAACTGCAGGCCCATCAGCACGCGTCTCATAGAGGCGAGCACGCTATCCGTCCAGGCAGGCCCAGATTCTCATTTAGGCATGCCATAATCTGCTTTGTGCCCGCACGAGCTACAGAGTTGTCGTCCGCTACGGAGGACTACGCGAAGGCGATCTTCGCCCTGCAGGCCGAGCTCGGCGGGCCCGTCAGCACGAACGCGATCGCCGAGCGGCTGGGCGTGACGCCGGCCTCCGCGTCCGGGATGGTGCGGCGGCTGCACGAGCACGGGCTGGTCGAGCACCAGCCCTACAAGGCCGTCGAGCTGACACCCGCGGGGCGGCAGGTGGCGCTGCGGGTGCTCCGCCACCACCGGCTGCTCGAGACGTACCTCGCCGAGTCGCTCGGCGTGCCGTGGGACCGTGTGCACGACGAGGCCGAGGTGCTCGAGCACGTCCTCTCCGACGAGCTGGAGGCGCTGATCGCGGCCAAGCTCGGGAACCCCACGCACGACCCGCACGGCGATCCCATACCCTCCGCCGAGCTCGTGCTCGAGGAGCGCCCGTGCGTGTGCATGGCCTCGCTCGAGGCGGGCGCGACGGGCGTGCTCTCACGCGTGTCGGACTCCGAGCCGGAGATGCTGCGCTACCTGGCCGCGCGCGGGATCGCGCCGGGCGCGCGCTTCGAGGTGCTCGAGCGCCAGCCGTTCGACGGGCCGCTGTTCGTGAGCTTCGGCGGCGACGTGCACGTCCTCGGCGGCGACCTGGCGCGCGCGATCAGCGTGGAGGTGGGCGCGTGAACCCGCCGCCCACCCTCGAGGCCGCCCCGCGGCTCCCCGGCCACGACGCGCCCGAGCTCTCGGCGCTGCGGCGGATCCGCTCCCGCGGGCGCCTGCGCGGGCGCGTCGCGCTGCTCGGCCCGGCCTTCGTGGCCGCCGTCGCCTACATCGACCCGGGCAACTTCGCGACCAACATCGCCGGCGGCGCCAAGTACGGCTACCTGCTCGTCTGGGTGATCGTCGCCGCGAACCTGATGGCGATGCTCGTGCAGTACCTGTCGGCCAAGACGGGCATCGCGACGGGCCGCAACCTGCCCGAGCTGTGCCGCGACCGCTTCCCGCGCCCCGTCACCTGGGGCCTGTGGGTCCAGGCCGAGGCGATCGCCATCGCCACCGACCTGGCGGAGTTCGTCGGCGCCGCGATCGCGCTCAACCTCCTGTTCGGCGTCCCGCCGTTCGCGGCCGGCCTGATCACCGCCGTCGTCGCGTTCGCGATCCTCGGGCTGCAGGCCAAGGGCTACCGCCGCTTCGAGCTGGCGATCGCCGCGTTCCTCGGCATCGTCTGCCTCGGCTTCCTCTACGACCTCACGTTCACGGGCGTCGACTCCGGCGAGTTCGCGGCCGGGCTGATCCCGGGCTTCGCCGGCACCGACAGCATCCTGCTCGCGGTCGGGATCCTCGGCGCGACCGTGATGCCGCACGTCGTCTACCTGCACTCGGCGCTCACGAGCGGGCGGATCCCGACCGAGAGCGCCGACGAGAAGCGCGAGCTGCTGCGCTTCCAGCGCGTGGACGTGCTGGCCGCGATGGGCATCGCCGGGTTCATCAACATGACGATGCTGGTCGTGGCGGCCGAGCTGTTCCACGACTCCGGGCGCACGGGCGTGGACACGATCGAGGGCGCGCACGCCGGGATCGAGGCGCTGATCGGGGGCGGCGCGGCGCTCGCGTTCGCCGTCGCGCTGCTGGCCTCCGGCCTGTCGAGCTCGAGCGTCGGCACGTTCGCGGGCCAGGTCGTGATGCAGGGCTTCATCGACCGCCGGATCAACCTGTTCCTGCGCCGCGCGGTGACGATGGCGCCGGCGCTCGTGGTGCTCGCGCTCGGGCTGGACCCGTCATCGACGCTGGTCATCTCCCAGGTCGTGCTCTCGTTCGGCATCCCGTTCGCGCTCGTGCCGATGATCCTGCTCACGCGGCGCGCCGACGTGATGGGCGAGCTGGTCAACCGCCGCCACACCACGGCCATCGCCTCCGTGGTGGCGGCGCTGATCATCTCGCTCAACGTCTTTCTCCTTTATGAGACGTTCTTCGGCTGATCGCTAGGCTTCCCCGCACAGGGGAGGGTCGTGCGGGCAGGGAACCTGGCGCGGCCCCGAATTTCATCCGAAGGGGGACTGCATGCGCATGCTGCGCAAGCCGCTCCTCGCGGGAGCACTCGCCGCGGCGGCCTTCGGGGCCGTCCAGAGCGCACCGGCTGACGACCAGCCGGCCCGCGAGTACGTAGTGGTCTACGAGAGCGACGCCGCCAAGGCCGCCGCTCGCGACGCCGTGGCCGACGCCGGCGGCTCGATCGTCAAGGAGAACGCGGCGATCGGTGTCGCCACCGTCCGCTCCAGCGACGCCGACTTCGCCCGCAAGGCGACCGCCGAGGGCGCGCTCGTGGGCGCCGCGGCGAACAAGCCGATCGGCACGGGCGAGCCGGGCGGCAAGAAGAAGGAGATCCCGGGCGAGAAGGACCTGCGCGCCGCGGGCAAGGCCGCCAAGGCCAAGAAGGGCGAGCCGCTGGCCGCCAACCAGTGGGACATGCGCATGATCGGCGCCACGCCGGAGCAGTCCTACCGCACCCAGCCGGGCTCGCGGCAGGTGCTCGTCGGCATCCTCGACACGGGCGTCGACGCGTCGCATCCGGACATCCGGCCGAACTTCGTGAAGTCGCTCTCGCGCAACTTCACCACGGACATGCCCGACATCGACGGGCCCTGCGAGGACGAGCCGGACCAGTCCTGCTCGGACGCGGCCGACACCGACGAGGGCGGCCACGGCACGCACGTGGCGGGCACCGTCGGCGCCGCGCTCAACGGCACCGGCATCGCGGGCGTGGCCCCGAAGACCGGCATCGTGAACCTGCGCGCCGGCCAGGACTCGGGCTACTTCTTCCTGCAGCCGTCGGTGGACGCCCTGACGTTCGCGGGCGACCACGGGATCGACGTCGTGAACATGAGCTACTACATCGATCCGTGGCTCTACAACTGCGCCGCCAACCCGGCCGACACGCCGGCGCAGCAGGCGGAGCAGCGCGTGATCATCGAGGCCACGCAGCGCGCATTGCACTACGCGCACGACCGCGGCGTGACGCTGATCGCGGCGGCCGGCAACCAGGACGACGACCTGGGCGATCCGGAGCCCGAGAACTCGAGCCCCGACTACCCGCCGGGCACCAACCACCCGCGTGACGCGTCGGACGACTGCCTGTCGCTGCCCACCGAGGGCGACAACGTGCTCTCGATCAGCGCGCTCGGCCCGAGCAAGCGCAAGGCGTACTACTCCAACTACGGCATCTCGGGCGTGGACCTCTCGGCGCCGGGCGGCGACGCCCGCGACTCCGCCACGCCCGCCACGCCGCGGTGGGACACCCGCATCCTCTCCTCCTACCCGGCCGAGGTGGCCAAGGAGGAGCTGGCCGGCGGCGCGGACCCGAACGGCTTCGTGACCGACGGCAAGGGCAACTACTGGGCCTGGGCGCAGGGCACCTCGATGGCCTCGCCGCACGCCGTGGGCGTCGCCGCGCTGGTCGTGGCCGAGTACGGCTCCAAGGACAAGGCACACCGCGGGCTCACGCTCGACCCGGCCGAGACCGAGTCGATCATGCGCGAGCAGGCCACGGACACCCCGTGCCCCGCGCAGAACCCGTACGTCTATCCGCCGCCGCTGAACCCCGCGCAGTACACCGCGCGGTGTGACGGCACGCCGGATCGCAACGGGTTCTACGGCGACGGCATCGTCAACGCCGCCGCGGTCGGCGCCGACGGGCGCTAGACCGGAGCCACAAGAGATGCAGTGCCGCGAGGGCGCCGGGAGACCGGCGCCCTCGCGCGTCGCGAGCCCGCGATGATGTCGCGGTGACCGCCTCGGCGGACAGCCGTCGCTGGACCATCGCGGGCGTCGCGGCGATCCTCGCCGTCTTCGCCGTCGACCGGCTGACGAGCGCCAACGTCGCGCTGGTCACGCTCACGGCCGCCGGGCCGCTGATCGCCGCCCTGGGCGGCAGCCGGTGGGCCACGGCGGGCGTCGCGGCCCTCGCGGTCGCCGTCGCGCTCTTGGAGATGCTGGTCGCCGGGCCGCTCGGGCTGCAGGACGGCGTCCGCCTGCTGACCGTGCTCGTGGTCTCCACGCTGGCGGTCGTGCTCGCGGCCCTGCGCGGCCGCCTCGAGCAGCGCACGGCCGAGGCGCGCACGGCGAGCCGGCAGGCCGAGGAGACGCTGGCGCTGCTCGACGTGATCTTCGCCCGCGCGCCGGTCGGCCTCGCCTTCCACGACCTCGAGGGCCGCTACGTGCGCATCAACGACCACCTGGCCGAGATCAACGGGCGCACGCCGGAGGAGCACATCGGCCGCACGCTCGAGGAGATCCTTCCCGGGCTGCCCGAGGTCGGCGACGACGTGCGCCGGGTGGCGACCACCGGCGAGCCCTCGACCGAAGTCGAGGTGCGCGGCGAGACGCCCGCCCAGCCGGGCGTGCAGCGCGAGTGGGTGGCCTCCTACTGGCCCGTGCGGGCGGCCGGCGGCGGCCCGCTCCTGGGGGTCGGCGCGGTGGTCTTCGACGTCACGGACCGGCGCGCGGCGGAGCGGGCCGTACGCACGCAGACCGACCGCTACGAGACGCTGCTGGCCGCGCTCTCGGAGGTCGGCGAGGGCATGGTCGTGCTCGAGGACGGCCGCTGCGTGTACGCCAACCACGCGTTCGAGCAGATCAGCGGCTACACGTTCCCGGAGCTCACCGCGCTCGAGTCGCTCTTCGCGATCGTCGAGCCGGACGAGCGCGAGGAGGCCGCCAAGCGCGCGCGGCTGCGGATCGAGCGCGACCTCGTCGACGACGCGACCTACACCGTGGCGATCCGGCGCCGCGACGGCGACCGGGTCACGCTCGAGCTGGCCGGCGTGCCGCTGAAGATCGCGGGCCCGCCCGCGCACCAGCAGCTCGTCGTGGTCGTGCGCGACGTGACGGCACGGCGGCGCGCCGAGGCCGAGCGCGAGCGGCTGCTGGACCGCTTCGCGCTGCTCGCGGAGGCGAGCTCGCTGTTCGACCAGTCGCTCGACGAGGAGCGCACGCTGCGCAGCGTCGCCGAGCTCTGCGTGCGCGACCTCGCCGACACGTGCGTGATCGTGCTCGGCAGCTACCCGGGGCCGGCGCGACGGCGGGTGGCGGTCGCGCGCGACCCGGCGCGCGAGGGCGAGCTGGCCGGCGCGGCGCTGGCCGACGGGCGCACCGGCGACCCGGTCGCCGAGGTGATGCGCACGGGCCGCTCCCACGCCGGCGAGCACCGCATCGTCGTGGCGCTGCGCGCCCGCGGGCGCGTGCTCGGGGCGCTCGCGGCGGGCTTCGATGCGCTCGAGGAGGCGGAGCGCGACGAGGCGCTCGCGCTGCTCGAGGATCTCGGCCGCCGCGCCGCGCTGGCGCTCGACAACGCGCGCTTGTACGCGGAGCGCAGCGCGATCGCGAGCACGCTGCAGCGCTCGCTGCTCCCGCCGGACCTGCCGCGGATCCCGGGTGCCCAGCTCGCCGCCCGCTACCGCGCCTCGGGCGACGGCATCGAGCTCGGCGGCGACTTCTACGACTGCTTCGCCACCGGCGGCGGCGACTGGGCGCTGGTGATCGGCGACGTCTGCGGCAAGGGCGCCGAGGCGGCCGCGATCACCGCGCTCGCGCGCTACACGCTGCGCGCCTCGGTGCTCCACACCCGCCGTCCCGCGCAGGTGCTGGCGGAGCTCAACGAGGCGCTGCTGCGCCAGGGGCTCGAGTACCGCTTCTGCACCGTGCTCTACGCGTCGGTCACGCCGGTCCCCGACGGCTGCGAGGTCGTGCTGGCCACGGGCGGTCATCCGCTCCCGTTGGTCATCCGCGCAGGCGGCGCGGTCGAGCAGGCCGGCTCGCCCGGCACGCTGCTCGGGATCGTGCGCGAGCCCGAGATCTCCGAGCAGCGGGTCAAGCTCGGCTCCGGCGACGCGCTGGTGCTCTACACGGACGGCGTGATCGAGGCGAGCCCGGCCGATCACGCGCTCGCCCCCGAGCGGCTGGCGGCGCTGCTGCACAGCGTCGGAGGCGGCCACGCGGGCACGATCGCGGAGGCCGTCGAGCGCACGGCGCTCGCGGTCCAGGACGGGCGGCTGCGCGACGACGTGGCGGTCGTGGTGCTGCGCTCCACGCCGTTTGACCAGCCCGCGCCGGGGGCAACACAGCCCGCATGAAGCTGCTGGTAGTGACCCCGGAGCCCGTCGACGCCAACGCCCTGCGCACCACGCTCGGAGACGAGGTCGAGGGCGCCGAGGTGCTCGTCGTCTCCCCCGCCGGGACCCGCTCCAAGGTCGCCTTCTGGGTCTCCGACAACGACGAGGCGATCGCCGAGGCCGACGCCGCGCAGGAGGAGACCGTCGAGCGGCTCGAGGAGGAGGGCGTCGACGCCGCCGGCGACACCGGCGAGGCCGAGCCGGCCCAGGCGATCCAGGACGCTCTCGCGACGTTCAAGGCCGACCGCATCGTCGTCTTCTCCCACCCGGAGGGCGACCGCGACTATCGCGAGGACGACGGGCTCGCCGGCGCCGAGGAGCGCTTCGGCATCCCCCTCACGCACGCCCTGATCTCCCGCTAGGGTCCGGCGGCGTGGGTGGATCCCGCGCCGAGCGCTACCTCGCCCACCTCGACCGCGTCTCGGGCGGCATCGAGCCGCGCTTCACGCGGGTCGCCTCGACGCGGCCCGGCCTGCGCGGCGTGACCGTCATCTCCTACGACGGCGTGCCCGAGCCGGGCATGCTGACGGCGATCACCTACGGCGTGTCGCTCGCGGAGCACGACGAGTGGCGGCTCGGCAAGCCGGAGCTCGCGCTGTCGGTGCGCTCGCTCGACCCCGCGTGGGGCTACGTGCTCGGCCACATCGCCGAGTCGCTGCGCGGCGAGTGCCCGTTCGCTTACGGCGACACGATCAACCTCGGCGAGCCCGTAGAGCCGGGGTCCGGGCTGGACGCCTTCGTCGTCTTCGCTCCGGCGGTGCTCGGCCGCGACGACTACGTCGGGATCGACGTCGGCGACGAGCTGCCGGTCAGCATCCAGGGCGTCTATCCCATCCATCAGAGCGAGCGGTCCTTCATCCACGAGCACGGCCTCGAGGCGTTCTGGGGCCGCGACTGGGATCCGTACGACGTCAAGCGCCGCCCGGCGGTTTGAGCAGGCTCCACGACGCCTACCGCAGGGCCGGGGCCGACCTCCCGTTCGGCGATCCGCGGCGCGCCCACGGCGTCGCGATGGAGGGCTACTACTGGCGGCTGAGCGACCCGGCGTCGGGGCGCTGCGTGATCGCGCTCTGCGGGGTCTGCCGGGACGGGCGCGGCACCGGCGCCCCGCCGTGGGCCATGGTGGCGCTCGCCGGCCACCCCGGCGGCTTCGTGCGCTGGCGGACCACCGCCTCCGCCGCCGCCGACGACGGCGGGCTCGGCGCGGCCGCCTGGGATGCGGCCGCGCCGGTCCTGCGCGGCACGGAGCGGCGGATCGCCGTCGACCTCGGCCCGGACGCGCGGCTGGAGGCCGTGCTGGAGGGCCGCACGGGCTGGGCGCGAGCCGCGCTGGGCGGACTCGGGGTCGCGCAGGTCGTCCCCGGACTCCCGCAGTACTGGCACCCCGTCGTGCTCGGCGCGCGCGTGCGCGGCGAGGCGGTGCTCGGCGGCGCCACGCTCTCGCTCGACGGCTGGGACGCCTACGTCGAGAAGAACTGGGGCGGAGCGTTCCCCGGCGAGTGGTGGTGGGGCCAGGCCGCGCTCGGCGAGGGCGCGATGGCCGCCTTCGCGGGCGGCCGGCTCGGCGGGCCGCTCGCCGCGAGCGCGGTCGTCGTGCGGGCCGGCGAGGAGGTCGCGCGCTTCGCCCTCCCCGGCGCGGTCGTGCAGGCGTCCGCGGGCGGCGGGGAGTGGCGCCTGCGCGGCCGGTCCGCCCGCTGGTCCGTGCTCGTCGAGGGCAGCGCGGCGTTCCCGCCGCACGTGCTGCCCGTGCCCGTGCCGGCGGAGCGGCGCGCCGTCATGCGCTCCCACCACCACCTGGCCGGGCGGATGCGCGTGGTGCTGCGGCGGGGCCGGCGGGTGGTGCTGCGCGCGGAGTCCGACGTGGCCGGGCTCGAGCACGGCACGCCCGGGTGAGGCCTTCGTCCGGGGGCGTCGTGCGAAGCGGACGTCAACGGCTCTGGGTGGGGAGTGGGTGAGCCGGCCGGGGCGCTCGGCCTGGCCGCCGCTCCGCAACGCGGTCGACGAAAGGCCGCGCATACCGGCCTAACGTCGACCGCAACGCGTCGCCGCGAACGCCGTCGCCGAAACGCCGGACATAGCGGCTTGACGTCGACCGCGTTGCGGGGTGGAGCGCGGGCGCAACCGCGCGCGCCTCGCTCCCCACCCCTACCCAGCGCCGCTGCCGTCCTCGGCGCGCCGGGCGGCGAGCGCCAGCGGCTCCGCGCCGACGAGGCGCTCGAAGCCCCCGATCACCGCCCACAGCGCCCGCAGCCGCAGGGCCGCGCGGCCGTCGACGGGCTCCACGCGGGCCTCGGAGATCAACTCCGCGCGCCCGTCGCCGTCCTCCTGGACCCAGTGGGCGAAGGCGACCCGGACCGTGCCGGGCTCGTCCCACTCCGTGAAGTCCGACGCCGAGCCAAGCCTCGGGTAATCGCGCGCCAGGGTCCAGATCCGGCCGCACAGGCCGGTGATCAGCAGATGGTCGTCCTCCTCGAGCACGCAGAACGGGTAGGCGCGGAAGAGCTCGTGATAGGTCATCCCCGGCGCGAGGCCCGGGATCCTCCAGCGCACCAGCCGGCCGAGCGAGCGGGTCTCGTCGATGCGCACCTCCGTGGCGCGCTGCCACAGCGCGTCCGGCGGCGCGGCCGCGGTGCGCCGGTGGTGGGTGGACACGAGGGGTGAGCCCAACCAGGCGTCGAGCCGCTCTGCTGCCATCGCCCCGACGCTACCCGGCTCATCGCCCGCGAGTATCGTCGCCTGGCGCATGGGCCTCATCCAGCACAAGCGCGAGGCGTACTGGTTCTACCGCTTCCTCTCGCTCGGCTACGACCGCTGGGTCAACCCGCTGTTCTGGACCCCCGAGATGCGTACGCAGGCGCTCGCGGCCGCCCGGCTCGACGACCCGGGCCTCGAGGTGCTCGACGCCGGCGCCGGCACCGGCTTCACCACCGAGGGGATCGTGGACCGGGTCCCCGCCGCGCGCGTGACGATGCTCGACCAGAGCCCGCACCAGCTCGAGCGCGCGCGCCGCAAGCCGGCGCTGGCCGCCTGCCGCAAGCTGCTCGGGGACGCGGAGCGGCTGCCGTTCGAGGAGGCCTCCTTCGACCGCTACGTGTCGGCCGGCAGCATCGAGTACTGGCCCGACCCGCAGCGCGGCATCGCCGAGGCGCACCGGGTGCTGCGCGAGGGCGGCACCGGCGTCGTGATCGGGCCTGTCGAGCCGGCGAACCCGATCCTCAAGAGGCTCGCCGGCACCTGGATGCTGTTCCCGCCCGAGCAGGACTACCGGGCGTGGTTCGAGCGCGCCGGGTTCGAGGACGTGCAGGTCCACGCCCTGGCGCCCGACTGGTACCGCGGCCGCTCGGTCTACGCCGTCGCCGTCAGCGGCGTCAAGCGCGGGCGCACGCCGGCGCTGGGGTGGACGGGATCGACATCCGCGGAGGACCCCGCCGCGCCGCTCACGCTCGCGGGCCGCGCGCGCTTCGCCGCCCGCTTCGTGCTCGGCTCGGCGGCCGGGCTCGCGTTCGTGCCGATCGGCGCCGCGCTCGCGCTGCGCGCCCGCCTGGCACGCCGCTGATGGCCACCGCGGGCGCCGTCGCCGCACCGGCCCGCGCGGCGAGCGTCCTATGGCGCTTCTCGCGACCGCACACGATCGTCGGCACCGCCGTGAGCGTCGTCGGGCTGTTCGCGATCGCGGTCGACGCGATCGGGAGCGTCGACGCCGGCCGCGCCGCCTTCCACCTGTTCTGGACGCTGGTGGCCGGCCTGTCGGTCAACGTCTTCATCGTCGGGATCAACCAGATCACCGACGTCGAGATCGACCGCGTCAACAAGCCGTACCTGCCGATCGCCGCGGGCGACCTCGGACTCGAGCGCGCCTGGCTGATCGTCGCGGCCGCGGGCCTGCTGCCCGTTCTGCTCGCGCTCACGCAGGGCCCGCTCGAGCTGGCGGCGGTGCTCGCCGCGCTGGCGATCGGCGCGGCCTACTCCGTCCCGCCCGCCCGCTTGAAGCGCTTCCCGGTCGTGGCCTCGCTGTGCGTCTCCGGCGTGCGCTCGGCGATCGTCAACCTCGGGGTGGCCGCGCACTTCACGTCCGCGCTGGGGAGCGACGGCGCGACGATCCCGCCGGGCGTGTGGGCCCTGACGGCGTTCGTGCTGCCGTTCAGCCTCGCCATCGCGATCCTCAAGGACGTCCCCGACGCCGAGGGCGACCGCGCCCACCGGATCGCCACCTTCACCGTCCGCCACGGCGGCCGCCCCGTGCTGCACGCCGGCCTCGCCGTGCTGACGCTCGCCTACCTCGGGATGGCCGTGCTCGGCCCGCTGCTGATCGACGGCGCCGATCCGGTCCTGCTCGTCGCCGGCCACCTGGGCGCGCTCGCGGCGCTGTGGATCGCGGCGCGCGGAGCCGACCCGGCGGACAACGAAAGGTTCACGCGCTTCTACATGCGGGTGTGGCTGTTGTTCTTCCTGGAATACGCCATCGTTCCCGTTTCCTGCTTGGCCGGTTAGGCAGATCGTGGTGTCATCAATATGCCTGTCGGGTGTAGACAAACCCCCCGGGCTTCAAGTACGTTTCGGCACGATGGCGCTCGCTCCTGACGCGCAGCGGCAGCCTGATCAACGAGGCGCCGCCCCCGAGAAGCCCGCCTCCCGGTTCTCCAGGCCGGGCCGCGCGCCCGAGCCGAACACGATCAGCGCCAGCCAGGCTCGCGCCGCCCGCCGCCGCGAGGCGCTGAGCAACCAGCAGGCCGTCTCGGCCTGGCTGCGCGAGCTCTCGCGCGGTCGCTGACCTCGGAGGACACGCACCGTTTTTCCCGCGTGGCACGCGGGCACGGTCGGTAGTACAACCTTTCGAGAACTTCCCAACCCCGAAGGAGCCCTCATGGCCAAGACACCGCTCGAAGAGCTGGCCGATCACGGCCAGAGCGTGTGGATCGACTATCTGTCGCGCCCGTTCGTCCTGGACGGCGACCTCGCCGGACTGGTCGAGCAGGGCATCAAGGGCGTCACGTCCAACCCGACGATCTTCCAGGGCGCGATCGCCGAGGGCGACGCCTATGACGACCAGATCCGCGAGATCGTCTCCAGCGGTGAGAAGGAGCCCAAGGAGATCTTCATCCGGCTGGCCGCCGACGACATCCGCGACGCCTGCGACGTGCTGCGCCCCGTCCACGACGAGGGCGGCGGCAAGGACGGCTACGTCTCGCTCGAGGTCGACCCGAACCTCGCGCACGACACGCAGGGGACGATCGAGGAGGCCAAGCGCCTCCACGGGCTGATCGACAAGCCCAACGTCTTCATCAAGATCCCGGCCACGCAGGAGGGCCTGCCCGCGATCGAGGAGACGATCGCCGCCGGCATCCCGGTCAACGTGACGCTGATCTTCTCGCTCGAGCGCCACCGCGCGGTCGCCGAGGCCTACGTCCGCGGGCTCGAGCGCCTCGCCGAGTCGGGCGGTGACCTCTCCAGGGTCGCCTCCGTCGCGTCGTTCTTCGTCTCGCGCGTCGACACGGAGGCCGACAAGCGCCTGGACGAGATCGGCGGTCACGACGAGCTGAAGGGCAAGCTGGCGATCGCCAACGCCAAGCTCGCGTACGAGCAGTACAAGGAGGTCTTCTCCGGCGAGAAGTGGGAGGCGCTCCGCGGCAAGGGCGCCACGGCGCAGCGCTGCCTGTGGGCGTCGACCTCGACGAAGAACCCCGAGTACCGCGACGTGATCTACGTCGAGGAGCTCGTCGGCCCGGACACGGTCAACACGATGCCGCGCGCCACCGTCGAGGCGGTGGTCGACCACGGCGAGATCCGCGACAGCCTCGAGGAGGACGTCGACGGCGCCCGCAAGGTGCTCGACGACCTCGAGGCCGCCGGGATCGACTACGACGACGTCGTGGACACGCTCGAGAAGGAGGGCGTGCAGAAGTTCGCCGACTCCTTCAAGGAGCTGTTCGCGGACATCGAGTCCAAGCGCGACCAGCTCGTGGCCGCCTGATGGCGGGCCAGGGAAGCGACTTCCGTCGCGAGCTCGGCCAGCAGCTGCGGGTCGACTCGATCCGCTGCTCGGCCGCGGCCGGCTCCGGCCACCCGACCTCCTCGATGTCGGCCGCCGACCTGATGGCCGTCCTGCTGGACGGCCACCTGCGGCTCGACTACCAGAACCCGGCCAACCCGGCCAACGACCACCTGGTCTTCTCCAAGGGCCACGCCTCGCCGCTGTACTACTCGATCCTCAAGGCGGCGGGCTCGATCGACGACGAGGAGTTCCTGACCTTCCGCAAGCTGGACTCCCGGCTCGAGGGCCACCCCACGCCGCGGATCCCGCCGACGGACGTGGCGACGGGCTCGCTCGGCCAGGGGCTGCCGATCGCGGTCGGCATCGCGATGGCCGGCCGCCATCTCGACAAGCTGCCCTACCGCGTGTGGTGCCTCTGCGGCGACTCCGAGATGGCCGAGGGCTCGATGTGGGAGGCCTTCCAGCACGCCGGCTGGGAGGGCCTGGACAACATCGTCGCGATCATCGACGTCAACCGCCTGGGCCAGACCCGCGAGACGATGCTCGGCTGGGACCTGGCCGGCTACGCCGAGCGGATCCGCGCCTTCGGCTGGAACGCGATCGAGATCGACGGCCACGACGTCGACGAGATCGAGGCCGCCTACGCCGAGGCCGAGTCGACCAAGGGCAAGCCGACGGCGATCATCGCGCGCACCAAGAAGGGCAAGGGCGTCGAGGCGGTCGAGGACCTGCCCGGCAAGCACGGCAAGCCGCTCGACGACCCGGACGCCGCGATCGAGGAGCTCGGGGGCTATCGCGACCTGTCGGTCGAGGTCGCCAAGCCCGATGCCGCCGAGGTCTCCCCGTTCGAGACCTCGGACGGCGAGCTGCCGACCTGGGAGCTCGGCGAGGAGGTCGCCACCCGCAAGGCGTACGGCGAGGCGCTCACCGCGCTCGGGAGCATCGACGGCACCGTCGTCGCGCTCGACGGCGAGGTGTCCAACTCGACGCACTCGGAGGACTTCCGCAACGCGCACGAGGACCGCTACTTCGAGATGTTCATCGCGGAGCAGCAGCTCATCGCGGCGGCGGTCGGGATCCAGGTGGGCGGCCGCTGGAAGCCGTTCGCCTCGACGTTCTCGGCGTTCTTCTCGCGGGCGTACGACTTCATCCGGATGGCCGCGATCAGCCGCGCCGACCTCAAGCTCGCCGGCTCCCACGCCGGCGTGTCGATCGGCGAGGACGGCCCGTCGCAGATGGCGCTGGAGGACATCGCGTCGATGCGCGCGATCCACTCCTCGACCGTCCTGCACCCGTCCGACGCCAACCAGGCGAGCAAGCTGATCGGCGCGATGGCCGAGCAGGAGGGCATCGTCTTCATGCGCACCCTGCGCGGCAAGACGCCCGTCCGCACGCCGGCCGACGAGGACGTCCGGATCGGCGGCAGCCGCGTGACGGTCGAGGGCGACGACGTCGCCATCGTGGCCACCGGCATCACCGTCGACGAGGCCGTCAGGGCGGCCGAGACGCTCGAGGGCGAGGGCATCAAGGCCCGCGTGCTCGACTGCTACTCGATCAAGCCGATCGATGTCGAGGCCGTGCGGGCCGCCGCCCGCGAGTGCGGGACGCTGGTCACCGTCGAGGACCACTGGCCCGAGGGCGGCCTCGGGGACGCGGTCCTCGAGGCACTGGCCGACGCCGACGATCGCCCGAAGGTGGTCAAGCTCGCCGTACGCGAGATGCCCGTCTCCGGCTCGCCGGAGGAGCTCCTGCACGCGGCGGGCATCGACGCGGAGGCGATCGCCGCCGCGGCGCGCCAGGTCGTCGGAGCCCGCGCCTAGCTTCAGTCCACGCCGTCGTCGAGCTGCGCGGCCTCGGCCGGCAGCTCCTCGGCGGCGTGCACGGAGCACAGGAAGGGCCCGCCGGACTCGCGCGACTCGTGGATCTCCTGGGTGGTCAGCTGCGCGCCGCAGACCGCGCAGCTGCGCTCGAGCGTGTCCTCGAGCGTGCGCTCTTCGAGGTCCATGCCAGCAGCGTATTACCCCGCGTGCGGATGGCGCGCCTCGACCCAGTCGTCGAGCGCCCGCCACACGCCGAACAGCCAGTCGATCCGCTCCAGGTGGTCGTCCGGGGCGTCCTCGGCGACCCACACGCGCAGCTCGATCGTCTGGCGGGCGGGCAACCGCTCCCACATCTGGCCGAAGCCGACCGGCGTCCCGACGTGCCCGATGACGAACACCCGCGCGTGCGGGGCGGCCTGCATCGAGGCCAGGGTCCCGCCCGGCCGCGGCGGCAGGACGTGGCGCATCCCGGCCGCCCACTCGGCCTGTTGCTCGTGCCCGGCCTCCTGGAGGCGCTCGATGGCCCGCCTGCGGCGCTCCGGGGTGAGGTTGGCGCCCTCGGGGAAGATGAGCACCGCGCAGTCCTCGTCCGCGTCCTCGGTCATCGCGGCGATCTCCACCTCCGTGTCGCCGCCGCGCGGGTCGACGAAGCGGTTCGGCAGCCGGTGGCCCAGGATGTCGATCAGCGGGTCGAGCCGCAGCGCCTCGTGCAGCACGAGCCGGGGGCGGCGCCCGTGCCGGCACAGCAGCTGGTGGAGCACGAGCAGCGAGTCGCCCTCACCCGCGTGGCGGCTGAGCACGATCGCCGGCTCGCCGGCGCGCGAGAGCGCGGCCAGCGCCTCCTCCGACCCGTCGAGCCGGACCTCCACGCGCGCCCAGCGCGCGATCGAGCGGTAGACCCCGCCCACGAACCAGCGCAGCAGGTCGTAATAGGCGCGCTGGAACCGCGCCGTGCGGCTGCGCGCGCCGAACCCGCTCGCCACCCACAGTCCGAGGCAGGCGAGCAGGCCCGCGGCATGCCGGACGGCGTAGCCGACGGCGATCGCGAGCAGCCGGAGCGCCCGCGTGCCCACGAAGGGCACGAGCAGCGCCGCCAGCACGGCGAGGAGCGGCGAGACGATCACGAAGGCGAGCTCCACCACGAACGCCAGCGGCGCCACGACCAGTCGGCGGACCAGCATCGGCGGCGTCTTCACAGGTCCAGCTCCTCGAGGCGGCGCGCCGTCGCCTCGCGCGCGCCGGCGATCCGCTCGTGCACGCGCGAGGCGTCGCGATAGCGCAGCTGCTCGCCGTAGCGCGGCGGGTCGGGCGCGCCCGTCGGCAGCACGTGCGCCTCGATGCCCTCCGGGAGCGCCGCGAGGTCCCCGATCACGCGGTGGCGGCGGGCGATCTCGAACGCGACCAGGCCGACCTCCCACGGCCAGCGCGGCGGCTCGAGCGGACGGTCCAGCCGCCCCACGTGCAGCACGAAGATCCGCGTGGCCCCGAGCCCGACCGCCCGGTTGACGGGGATCGAGTTGACGATCCCGCCGTCGACGAAGTGCTCCCCGCCGATCTCGGCCGGCGGCAGCAGCCCGGGCACGGAGGCCGACGCGACCACCGCGTCGACGACCGGGCCCTCCGTGAACCAGTGCTCGCCGGCCCGCTCGATGCTGGCCGCGACGCACTGGAACGGGATCGCGAGGTCCTCGATCCTGGCGTCGCCGAGGCCGCCCGCCAGCAGGGCCCGCAGCGGCGCGCTGTCGTGGAGGTGGGTGCGCGTGCGCGCGAGCGTGGCGACGCGCCCGAGCAGCGATCCCGAGAACACGTCGCCGTCCTGCATCGAGGTCCAGAGCGCCGCCAGCCGCTCGACCCCGGCGGCCGTCGGATCGGCCGCGAAGGCGGCGCCGTTGATGGCGCCGACGGACGTGCCGAGGACCAGGTCGGGCACGATCCCGCGGTCGGCGAGCGCGCCCAGCATGCCGACCTCGTGGGCGCCGAGCGGGCCGCCGCCCCCGCCGAGCACGAAGGCGATCACAGCTCCGGGAGCTCCTGCTCGAGCTGCTCGACCGGCGCGAACAGGTCGCCGTGCTCGGCGACCCGCTCGAGCACGTCGGCGGAGGTGAACACGAGATCGTCCGGATCCCCGGAGGAGATCACCGCCTCGACCTCGTCCCACCGCAGCGGGGTCGAGACGGTCGGCCGCTCCCTGGCGCGCAGCGAGTAGACCGCCACGGTGGTCTTGTGCTCGTCGTTCTGGCTCCAGTCGACGAACACCTTGCCCGGGCGCAGGTCCTTGCGCATCTCGGAGACGACGAGCTCGGGGTGCCGGCGCTCGAGCAGCTGCGCGATCGCCTGCGAGAAGCGCTTGGTCTGGGCGTAGGTGGTCCCTGGGACGTTGAGCGGGAAGTAGACCTGCATCCCCTTCGAGCCCGACGTCTTCGGGAAGCCCTGCAGGCCGAGGTGGTCGAACACCTCGCGCAGGCGCAGGGCCACGCGGGCGCACTCGACGATCGTGGCCGGCGGGCCCGGGTCGAGATCGAAGGCGAGGATCGCCGGGCTCTTGGGGTCGGCCGCCTTCGCGAGCGAGGTGTGCAGCTCGAGGTCGGCCAGATTGGCCAGCCAGACGAGCGTCGGGAGGTCGTCGGCGAGCACGAAGTCGATCGTGCGTCCGTCCGTGCGGATCGGGATCGTCGCCGTCCTGACCCACTCGGGGCGGTGGCTCGGCGCGTTCTTCTCGTAGAAGTGCTGCGCCTCGACGCCGTTGGGATAGCGCTTGAGCGTGAGCGCGCGACCCTCCAGGTGCGGCAGCACGTAGGGCGCGACCCGCGTGTAGTAGTCGATCACCTGGCCCTTGGTGAACCCGGCCGCGGGATAGAGCACCTTGTCGAGGTTGGAGAGCGACAGCGTCCGGCCCTGGACGTGGACCTCGACCCGTTTCGGCTGCGGCATCCGCCCGAACCTAGCGGCTGAGACGTTCGTTGCAGTGCGTCAAGTCTGTGACCAAGCACCGATTCATCGGGTGCCAGTCCGGGCAGAGCAGAGACAATGTCGATTCGACGATTCAGCGGAGGCATGTCCGCTCCCCGGTGCGCCCGGCGTGCCGTGCGCGAGGAGCTGCGGGACGCCCTGCCGCAACCGAAGCTCGCCGACGTGGAGCTGATCGTCTCCGAGCTGGCCACCAACAGCGTGCGCCATTCGGGCTGCGGCGACGCCGACGAGCTCTCGGTGGAGGCCGACGTGCGGCCCGACCGCGTGCTGGTGCGCCTATCAGACCCCGGCGAGGGATTCGACGCCCACGAGCCGAGCCCGCCGGCCTCCGGCTCGGCCGGCGGATACGGGCTGATCCTGCTCGACCGGCTCTCGGACCGCTGGGGCGTGCAGCGCGAGAACGGGTTCGCAGTGTGGTTCGAGGTCCAGCGCGACCGGCTACCGTTCGGGGATGACCGCAGCCCCCGAGCGCCGCGACCAGCCTGAGCGCCCCGGCGAGCCCAAGCTCGTCCGCAAGCTGCGCGAGCGCCAGGTCGAGCACAAGCAGCGCGGCCGGCTGTACCGCTGGGCGTTCGTCCTGCTCGGCATCGCGGTGCTCGGCATCGGGATCGCGATGCTCGCGCTCCCGGGGCCGGCGTTCGTCGTGATCCCGATCGGCCTGGCGATCCTGTCGCTGGAGTTCGCCTGGGCCGAGCACCTGCTCGAGAAGGCCCTGATCAAGGGCGAGGAGGCCAAGCGCAAGGCCAGCGAGGCCTCGCGCGGCCAGAAGATCCTCTCCGGGCTCGCGATCGCGTGTGCCGCGGCCGCCGCGGCCGCGGCCGCGATCCTCTGGGACATCCCGTACGTGCCGGTCTGACTGCGGTCCCATTCCGTACCCCCGACCCGGCGCGATCCTTGAACCGGTGCGGGATCGGGGTACTCCGGCAGCAGTGTCCGAGACTGTTGCCCCAACCCGCGCCCGCACCACGGATCGCGCGCGCCGCCAGCGGCAGGACCACCGGCTGGCGATGCGCCAGAAGCGCGGCGAGCCGGGCGCCCGGACCGAGCTGATCGAGCGATACATGCCGCTCGCGCGCAGCCTGGCGCTGCGCTACCGGCGCGCGTCCGAGCCGCTGGACGACCTCATCCAGGTCGCCTCGGTGGGGCTCGTGAAGGCCGTCGACCGCTGGGACCCCGACCGCGGGCTGGCGTTCTCGAGCTACGCCGTGCCGACCATCCTCGGCGAGCTGCGCCGCTACTTCCGCGACTCCACGTGGGACGTGCGCCCGGCGCGCGACGTCCAGGAACTGTGCCTCGCCGTCGAGGAGGCGCGCGACGCGCTGTGGATCGACCTCGGCCGCTCCCCCACCGTGGCCGACCTCGCGAAGCGCGTCAACCGGGCGCCCGAGGAGGTCATGGAGGCGCTGCAGGCCTCCGACGGCCGCTCCCTGCGCTCCCTGGACGCCCCCGTGCACGAGGAGGAGGGCGACTCGGCCAGCGCCGGCGACCTGATCGGCGGCGCCGATCCCGGCTTCGAGCAGGTGGAGGCCGAGGCGACGCTCGAGCAGCTGACCTCGATCCTCGACGACCGCGCCCGCGAGATCCTGCACCTGCGCTTCAGCGAGGACCTGCTGCAGTCGGAGATCGCCGAGCGCGTCGGCTGCTCGCAGATGCACGTGTCGAGGATCATCCGGTCCTCACTCGAGCGTCTGTACGCGTACGGCCGCGGGTAGGGCATGGGTATGCAGACCCCGATGACAATGGAGATCCCCCAGCCCGCGGAGCCTGCGCAACCCGTCGTGCCTGAGACGCCGACCGTGCCCGCGGACCCCACCCCGTCGCGCGAGACGCCCGACATCCCGACCGGCCCCGACTCCCCGCCGCCGGACGATCCGCTGCCCCCGCAGCCGGACGGGCCGTCGGTGCCGGATCCCGCCGAGTAGCAGCCCCTGCCCGGACTCTCCTTCGCAGACCCCTGGGCGGTCGGGCTCGCCTTCCTGGGCCTGGCCGTGTTCGCCGCCGTCGGCGCGCTCTCGCACGAGCACGAGCGCGCCTTCTCGGCGTCGCTGATCTACCTCGGCCTCGGGCTCGTCGCCGCCGTCGGCCTGCAGGTGCTCGACGCGAGCTGGATGGACCCGGTGGACGACGCTTCGCTGCTCTCCCACATCACCGAGCTCGCGGTGGTGATCGCGCTGTTCTCGACCGGGCTGAAGGTCGAGCGCGCGCTGCGCTGGCGCGAGTGGAGCACGGTCACGAGGCTGCTCGTGATCGGTATGCCGGCGTTCATCGCGCTGGCGGCGCTGTTCGGCACGACCGTGATGGGCCTCTCCGCCGGGGCGGCGATCGTGCTGGCCGCCGCGCTGGCGCCCACGGATCCCGTGCTGGCCGGGGACATCGGCGTCGGGCCGCCCGGTGACGACAGCGAGGAGCACGAGCCGCACTTCGGCGTCAGCGCCGAGGCGGGCTTCAACGACGGGCTCGCGTTCCCGTTCGTGCTGCTCGGCATCGCCGTCGCCGCCGACGACTCGCTGGCGTCCTGGCTGGCCTGGGACGTCGTGTACGCGATCGCGGGCGGGGTGGCGATCGGCGCCGCGCTCGGCTACGGGCTCGCGGCGCTGATCTCGCGCCTGCGCGAGCGCGAGCTGCTGATCGACGCACTCGACGGCTGGGTCGGCGTCGCCGCCACGCTGCTGATCTACGGCGTCGCCGAGACGGCCGGCACCTACGGCTTCCTCGCCGCCTTCGCCGGCGGCCTCGCCTTCCACCGCTACGAGCACGATCACGAGCTCAACGCGCGCGTGCACAACGGCGCCGAGATCGTCGAGAAGTTCGGCGAGCTCGCGGTGATCCTGCTGCTCGGGTCGATGCTGACCCTCGACGGGCTCGGCACGCCGGGCTGGGCCGGCTGGGGCCTGGCGCTGCTGGTGGTGTTCGTCCTGCGCCCGGCGACCGTGAACCTCGCGCTGCTGGGCTCGCGCCTGCAGCGGCCGGGCGAGCGCGCGTTCCTGGCCTGGTTCGGCGTGCGCGGCGTCGGGACGCTGTTCTACGTCGCCGCCGCCACGGGGCTCGGCGCGCTCTCGGGCGAGGAGGCGCAGGTGATCACCTGGACCGCGATCGCCGTCGTGGTCGTCTCGGTCGTCCTCCACGGCGTCACCGCCGGCCCGCTGAACCGCTGGCTCCAGGGCAACGTGCTCGACCCGGGCTAGGCGGCGAGCTTCTCGACGCCGGGTGCGGCCGAGCGCTCGTCGATCAGGTCCAGGACGGCCTTCTCGAGCGCCGGCTGGTGGATCGCGGGGGCCTCGTCGGCCTCCTCCGCCGCCGCCTCCAGCGCCGGGCGGATGATCAGGCCGCCCTGGTAGGCGTCGAAGACCCGCGGGTCGATGTAGGAGGCGCGGCAGACCGCGGGGGTGTTGCCGAGGTAGTGGGAGACCTCCTTGACGGCGCGCGAGATCGCCCGCTTGCGGCCGGTCTTGGTGTCCGCCACCTCGCCGGAGACGGCCAGCGCGACCGCCGCCAGCACGGTGGCGTTCCAGGTCCGGAAGTCCTTGGCGGAGTACCCCTTGCCGGTGATCTCCTTGATGAAGTCGTTGATGTCGCCCGAGCGGACGTCGGTCCAGCGGCGGCCGTCCTTGTAGGCCAGCAGCTCGTCGCTGCCGCCCCTCCGGCGCTTGAGCCGGCTCACGACCTCCATCGCCAGCGGGTCGACGACCGCGCGGATCTGGCGCACCCCGGACTTGGCGGGGTAGTCGAAGACCATCGTGTCGTCGTCCTCGAGCTTCACGTGGCTCTTGCGCATCGTGGCCAGGCCGAAGGACTCGTTGGACTCCGCGTACTCCTCGGTGCCGATCCGGAAGAAGCCGCGGTCCAGCAGCCGCACGGCGCAGGCCAGCACGCGCTCGCGCGTGAGCTCGTCGCCGTCCGCCAGCTCTTCGGTCACCCGGTCCCGCAGCGCCGGCAGGTCCTTGGCGAAGTCGAGCATCTCCTCGAACTTCTCCGAGTCGCGCCGGGTGCGCCAATCCTCGTGGTAGAGGTACTGCTTGCGGCCCGCCGCGTCGACGCCCGTGGCCTGGATGTGCCCGCGGTCCCAGGGGCAGATCCAGACCTCCTTCCAGGCCGGCGGGATGCCGAGCCCGCGGATCCGCTCGACGACGTCGGGCTCCTCGATCGGGTCGCCGTCCTCGTCGAGATAGGAGAAACCGCGGCCGCGCTTGACCCTCCGGAAACCCGGTTGTGAGCAATCCGCGCGACGGAGCCTCGCCATCCTGGCGGTCTCCCCTGTTGCGCGGCCGTTTAGGCTTCACGTCGAGGTGGCCCCCCTCGCCTTCACAACGACGCTGACGAGCGCCGGCGACGCGTTGATCTCGCTGACGGGCGAGCTCGATCTCTCCGCCACGGCGCCGCTCGAGGAGGAGGTCGAACGCCTCGCCGAGGAGGAGGGCGTGCGCCGGGTCGTGCTCGACCTGCGCGAGCTCGAGTTCATGGACTCGACCGGGCTGCGGATGGTCGCGCTCGCCGAGCGCCGGCTGCGGGCCGCGCAGCGCGAGCTGGTGCTGGTCCGGGGCGCCGACGCCGTGCAGCGGGTGTTCGCGATCACCCGCATGGACGAGCACCTCACGTTCGTGGACGAGCCCGGCCCCGCAGACGGCGACGAGGCGGCGGCATGATGATCGACGTCGAGCTCCCCAGCACCTCGTCAGCGCCCGCGCGCGCCCGCGGTGCGCTCGATCAGATCAAGGGCCGGATCGCGCCCGATCGCATGCGCGACGTCCGCCTGCTCGTCTCCGAGCTCGTGACCAACGCCGTCCGCCACGCGGGCGGCGACGCAGTGCGGCTCGTGATCGCGCTCAAGGGCTCGGGCCTGCGGATCGAGGTCCACGACCCGGGCCGCGGGTTCGAGCTCAAGCCGCCGCCGGACGACCCGCTGCGCGCCTCGGGCTGGGGCCTCGTGCTCGTCGAGGAGCTCGCGGACCGCTGGGGCATCGACCACGACCCGCGCACGCGGGTGTGGTTCGAGATGGACTAAGCCCTAGGCGGCCTTCGCCTTTTCCTTCTTCTCGGACTTCTCGGACTTCTTCGAGGAGGACTTCTTCTTGCCCGCCCCGTCGTCCTTGACGGCGGCGAGGCTCGCCTCGAGCGCCGCCATCAGGTCGGGCACCTTCGCGGGCTCGGGGGCGTCGGGCTGGACGGCGATCTCCTGGCCGGAGGCCTTCATCTCGATCAGCTCGAGCACCTTCTCGCGGTACTCGTCGTGGTAGCTGGTCGGGTCGAACTCGCTCGAGAGCGAGTCGATCAGCTGCTGGGCCATCTTGAGCTCGCGGTCGGTCGCCTTGAGCTCCTTGCCGTCCGGCAGGTCCTCGATGTCGTGCGCAGGGACGACCTCGTCGTGGAAGAGCATCGTCTCCATCATCAGGACGTCGCCGGCCGGGCGGATCGCGACGAGCTGCTCCTTGGAGCGCAGCACGACGCGGGCGATCGCGACCTTGTTGGCCTGCTTCATCGCCCCGAGCAGCAGCCCGTACGCCTTCGTCGCGCCCTTGTCGGGGACGAGGTAGTACGGGTGGTCGTAGTAGACGGGGTCGATCTCGTCGAGGTCCACGAAGTCCTCGATGTCGACCGTGCGCGTCTTCTCCGGGTCCAGCGAGTCGAGCTCGTCAGGGGTGATGACCACGTAGCGGTCCTTGGTCAGCTCGTAGCCCTTGACGATCTGGTCGTAGGAGACCTCCTCGCCCGTCTCGGGGTCCACGCGCTTCTGCGCGATCCGGTTGCCGGTCTCCGCGTTGAGCTGGTTGAAGCGGACGGTCTTGCGCGAGACGGCCGAGTAGAGCTTGACGGGCACGTTCACGAGGCCGAAGGAGATCGCGCCACTCCACATCGATCGAGGCATGGCCTGAGATTCTATGCGGTCTGCGCGATCCCCCCGATCGCCTGCAACTCCTCGTGCGAGAGCTCGAGGGAGACGGCCTCGGCGGAGTCGGTGACCGACTCGGGGCGGCTGGCGCCCGGGATCGGGATCATCACGGGGCTGAGCGCCAGCAGCCACGCCAGCACGACCTGCTGCGGCGAGACGTCGTGCGCCTGGGCGATCTCGCGCACCGGGTCGTGCGCTCCCGGCGCTTCGGCCGCCTTGGAGATGCCGCCGAACGGCGACCAGGGCAGGAACGCGATCCCGTGCCGCTCGCACAGCTCGACCTCGCCCTTGCCGATCGGCGAGCCGTACTCGAGCGAGAGCTGGTTCTGCACGGAGACGAGGTCGACGATCGCGCGGGTCTCCTCGATCTGGTCGACGTTCGCGTTGGAGATCCCGATCCAGCGGACCTTGCCCTCGTCCTGGAGCTCCTTGAACGCGCCGATCGTCTCCGCGTAGGGCACGGTCGGATCGGGGCGGTGGTACTGGTAGAGGTCGATCCGGTCGGTCTCGAGCGCGCGCAGCGACTGCTCGCAGGCGCGCTTGATGTACTCGGGCCGGCCGTCGAGCTCCCAGGCGCCGTCCTTGGTCCGGGTGTGGCCGCCCTTGGTGGCGACGATCACGCCGTCGCGGCGGCCTTTGAGCGCCTTCGCGATCAGCCGCTCGTTGTGGCCGAAGTCCGTCTCGTCGGCCGAGTAGGCGTCGGCCGTGTCGATGAAGTTCACGCCCGCGTCCAGAGCGGCGTGGATCGTGCGGATCGACTGCTCCTCGGGCGGGCGGCTGGAGAGCGACATCGGCATGCCGCCGAGCCCGATCGGGAACACCTCGGCGTCGCCGAGCTTGCGCGTCTTGGTCATGCCGTCAGTGCTACCACCTGACAAGATCGCCACACACGGCGACGAGGAGGAGTGCGGCGGTGTACGACTACGTGATCGTGGGCGCAGGGTCGGCGGGCTGCGTGCTCGCGAGCCGGCTCAGCGAGGATCCGGGCGTGCGGGTGCTGCTCGTCGAGGCCGGGCCACCGGACACCGCGGACTTCATCCACATCCCCGCCGCGTTCAGTGCGCTCTTCCGCACCCAGCACGACTGGGACCACTACACGGGCTGGGAGCCCGGGGCGAACAACCGCCGCATCTACCTGCCGCGCGGCCGGATGCTCGGCGGCTCCTCCTCGATGAACGCGATGATCTACATCCGCGGCAACCCGCTCGACTACGACGAGTGGGGCCTGTCCGGCTGGAGCTGGGACGACCTGCTGCCCTACTTCCTGCGCGCGGAGGACAACGAACGTGGCGCGAGCGCGTTCCACGGCGCGGGCGGCCCGCTGCCGGTGTCGGAGGCGCGCGCCCGCAGCGCCAGCTGCGAGGCCTTCATGGAGACGGTCGACGCGCTCGGCCTGGCCCGCAACGAGGACTTCAACGACGGCGAGCAGGACGGCTACGGCTACTACCAGGTGACCCAGCGCGACGGCCGCCGCGCCAGCGCCTCGGTCGCCTACCTGCACCCGGCGATGGAGCGGGAGAACCTGACGGTCGAGACCAACGCCCAGGTGCTCAAGGTGCTGTTCGCCGGCGGGCGCGCGGCCGGGGTGGCGGCGATGCGCGGCGGCGAGACGCTGACCTGGCAGGCCGAGCGCGAGGTGATCGTGTGCGGCGGCGCCTACAACTCGCCGCAGCTGCTGACGCTGTCGGGCATCGGGCGCCCGGACGAGCTCGAGCTGCTGCAGATCGAGCTCGTCGCGGAGTCGCCCGAGGTCGGCATGAACTTGCAGGATCACCCGACGGCCGGCGTGACGTACTTCTGCGAGGAGGAGAGCTCGCTCAAGGACGCGCTCAACGACGCCAACCTCGCGATGTGGATGCAGGGCCAGGGCCCGCTGACCTCCAACATCGGCGAGAACGGCGGCTTCGCCCGCACGCGCGGGGACCTCCCGGCGCCCGACGTCCAGTTCCACATGGTTCCCGTCGTGTTCGAGCAGGAGGGGCTGCTCGCGCCGCCCGCGCACGGCTTCACGCTCTCGGCCTGCGTGCTCAAGCCGCGCTCGCGCGGGATGGTGGCCGTCACGACCCCGGACCCCACCGGCAAGCCGTTCATCGTGCACGGCTACTACACGGAGCCCGAGGACATGGCCTCCGCCGTGGCCGGGCTGCGGATGGTGTTGAACTTCTGCAGCGCGGAGCCGCTCGCGCGCTACGCCGAGACGCCGAACATGGCGCCGGCGTCCGACTCCGAGGAGGACCTCGAGGCGCACGTCAGGGCGAACTGCCAGACGATCTACCACCCGGTCGGGACGTGCCGGATGGGGTCCGACGCCACGTCGGTCGTCGACCCGGAGCTGCGCGTGCGCGGGGTCGAGGGGCTGCGGGTCGTGGACGCGTCGGTGATGCCGAGCGTGCCGCGCGGGAACACGAACGCCCCGGTGATCGCGATCGCGGAGCGCGCGGCGGACCTCATCCGCGGGCGCGAGCCGGCGCGGGCGTCGGAGGCGTCGGCCGCCTAGCGGAGCGGCGCGACGGCCCCGCCGTCGAGATCGTTCGGCGCGACCTAGCGGAGCGGCGCGACGGCGCCGCCGCTCACGAGCGCGCGGGCGCGGGCGGGGTCCGGGCTGTAGACCTCCACCAGGAGGTCGCTGCCCGGGCTGGCCGCGTAGACGCTCTCGGGCCGCTCGATGCTCCACAGCATCACGCCGCCGTCGGCCAGCTCGGCCGATCGCTGCTGGTCGCCGGAGGCCGCGGCCTTCGCGGCGGCCAGCGCGTCGCTGCGCGGGTAGGTGCCGATCGTCAGGTAGTCCGCCCGCTTGTCGCCGATCTTCGCGGTGCCGTTCAGGTAGCGGACCCAGACCTCGCCGTTCGAGCCGCGGGTGATCTCGGGGCGGGTGCCCGCGGGGGCGGCGACGCCGTACACGTCGTGGCCGGAGTCGGCGGCCACGGCGGCGAGCACCTCGGCGGTGAGCAGCGCCGGCTGTCCGGCGGCCGGCAGCGCGGGCGCGTCGTCGCGGGTGAGCTGGACCGCGGCGAAGGCGCCGCCCGCGGCCAGGAGCGCGACGAGCAGGAGCGCGATCACCAGTCGCCGGCGCGGGCGGCGACGCTGGCGCGACACGGTGGCCGCGGTGGCGGGGACGGCGCTCATTCCCTGCTTATCGGCTTTAGGAGCCCGAAGCTCCAGCCGTACCGGCGACGCGGTTGGCGGCGCCGAGCGGCGTGGCGATGATCTTCGTCTCGCGGGCCGTCGCGGCCGACGTCGTGCGGCAGCGCAGCACGATGGTCCCGGCCGAGCTCAGCGTCGCGGTCAGGTGCATGTTCGCGGTCACGGAGTTGTTCTGCGTGTGGCCGTAGTTGCCCGAGTCGACGTCGTCGGTCGCCGTGGGAGCGGCCGGGTCGCCGTTGAGCGAGCAGGCCCAGTCCGCGGTGCCGGCTCCCTTGGTGAGCCGGGTCACGGCGTCGAGGCTGTAGCTGCCGGCGGGCAGGCTGATCGCGGTGATGGCCACGGTCGTGTCGGCCGCCAGCGCGACCGCGCCGTCCAGGTAGACCTCCTTGGCGGTCACCATGCCGCTCGTGCCGGCCGGACCCTGGGGACCCATCGCGCCGGTGTCGCCCTTGTCGCCCTTCGGGCCCTGGGCGCCCGTGTCGCCCTTGTCGCCCTTCGGGCCCTGCGCGCCCGCGGCGCCCGTGGCACCGGCCGGACCCTGCGCGCCGGCCGGCGCCGGCCGGACCCGGCGAGCCCGTGTCGCCCTTGGCGCCGTCAGCACCCGCCGTGCCCGCGGGACCCTGAGCGCCATCGGCGCCCGCGTCACCCGCGTCGCCCTTGTCGCCCTTCGGGCCGGTCAGACCCTGCGGGCCCATCGGGCCGGCGGGGCCCTGCGCGCCATCGGCGCCGGCCGGACCCTGGGCGCCGGTCTCGCCGGTGTCTCCCTTCGGGCCCTGGAGGCCCTGCGGCCCCTGCGGCCCCGCGGGGCCCTGCGCGCCGTCGGCGCCGGCCGGGCCCTGCGCGCCATCGGCGCCGGCCGGGACCCTGCGCGCCGGTCTCGCCGGTGTCGCCCTTCGGGCCCTGAAGTCCCTGCGGGCCGGCCGGACCGGCCGGACCCTGGGCGCCCGTGTCGCCCTTGGCGCCGTCAGCGCCGGCCGCACCGGTGTCGCCCTTGTCGCCCTTGGCGCCATCGGCACCCGCAGCACCGGTGTCGCCCTTGTCGCCCTTGGCGCCGTCAGCGCCGGCCGCACCGGTGTCGCCCTTATCCCCCTTCGCGCCGTCAGCGCCAGCAGCACCGGTGTCGCCCTTCGCGCCGTCAGCGCCGGCAGCACCGGTGTCGCCCTTGTCGCCCTTGGCGCCGTCAGCGCCTGCGGCGCCGGTGTCGCCCTTGGCGCCGTCAGCGCCGGCAGCACCGGTGTCGCCCTTCGCACCATCAGCGCCTGCAGCACCGGTGTCGCCCTTCGCGCCGTCAACGCCGGCTGCGCCGGTGTCGCCCTGGGCGCCGTCCTTGCCGTCGACGCCCGCGGCGCCCGCGAGGCCGTCGATGCCGTCCGCGCCGGTCGCGCCGTCGACGCCGTTCACGCCGTCCATGCCGGCCGGGCCGGTGGCGCCCGCCGGGCCGGTGGCGCCGATCGCGCCCGCGGGACCGGCCGAGCCGTCGAGGCCGTTGGAGCCCGCCGTGCCGGCCGGGCCGGCCGTGCCGCGCCCGCCGGTCTCGCCCTCGAGCGCCCGCGCGGCCCGTGCGGCCGACGGGGCCGCGGGCGCCGACCGCGCCGCGGTCCGCGCGCACGTCGCGGACGATCTTCGTCCGCTCGCCGCCCGTGCTCTTCGTCACGCCGGTCGCGCCGACCGTGGCCGTACCGGCCGCGAGCGCGACGCCGACGATGGGGAGCGCCTTCGCGGCGGTCACCTCCGAGAGCGTTACGAGGATTTTCGAGAACATGGCGTGTCTTCCCTGAGTCCGAGGCGGACGGGGATCCTTCCCCCTCCGCAATTCACCATCGGCGGGTGCCATGAGGCCCTCGATGGACCCTGGACAGGTGTCCGGTCAGACGGTGCGGGGCACGACACGCCCCGTCTGGGGCGCCGTGCTGGCCCACGGCGGGGCGGGGCGGCCGAGGCGGTAGCCCTGGCCGAGGTCCACGCGGGCGTCGACGAGCACGGCGAGCTCCTCGTCGGTCTCGATCCCCTCCGCGCACAGCAGCGCGCCGGTGCGCGCGGAGAACGCCGCGAAGGACTCGATCAGCGCGAGCCGCTCGGCGTCCTCGTCGACGCCGCTCACGAGGCTGCGATCGAGCTTGATGATCTCGGGGCGGATGCGCACCACGTGCTGCAGGCCCGCGTAGCCGGCGCCCGCGTCGTCGAGGGCGATCTTCGCGCCCCGCGCGCGCAGGTCGGCGAGGATGCGCTGCAGCGCCTCGTCGTCCGGAGGCAGCTCCTGCTCGGTGATCTCGATCACGATCCCGTCGAGGTCCTCGGGCAGCGCGCCCTGGACGGCGTCCGTGGCGAGCGCGCCCGCGTCGAGGTTGAGCGAGAGCCAGGTGCGGTTCGGCCGTCCGGGCACCTCGACCATCCGCCGCAGCGCCAGCGCCTGCAGCAGCGGCCCCAGGCCGCAGCGGCGCGCCAGGTCGAACCACTCGTCGGGCCGGCGGCCGTCCTCGGCCGGGAAGCGCGAGAGGCCCTCGTAGCCGGCCACGCGGCCCGTCGCGAGATCCACGATCGGCTGGAAGACCGGCGTGATCAGCGTCGGGTCGTCGAGCAGGCGCCGGACGGCCGCGCGCTGCTGGTCGACCGCCGCCTCGCCCGCGTCGGCGTCGACGCGGCGCGTCTGACCGCGGCCCAGGCGCTTGGCCTGGTAGAGCGCGGCGTCGGCGAGGTCGAGCAGGCTCGCGGGGGTGTCCGTGTCGGTCGGCCACGCGGCCACGCCGGCCGAGCAGTCCAGCGAGAAGCCGTCGATCGGCAGCCCGCGGATCAAGCGCCCGTGCGCGCTCGGCGACGCGGAACGCCTCGTCCGCGCCCACGTCGGCCAGCAGGATCCCGAACTCCTCGCCGCCGAGGCGGCCGACGAGGTCGTGCGCGCCGCGGACCGCCTCGCGCAGCTTCGCGGCCACCTCGCGCAGCACCTGGTCGCCGTAGGGATGGCCGCGCGTGTCGTTGAGGAACTTGAAGTGGTCGAGGTCGAGCACCACGACCGCCGCCGAGCGCGACGAGCTGATCGTGTCGGCCAGCGCCTGGTGGAAGCGGCGGTGGTTCGCGAGCCCCGTCAGCGGATCGCTCTCGGCGAGCGCCTGCAGGCGGTCGCGCTGCGCCCCCACGAGCGTCGCCATGTCGTTGAAGCCGCCGACCAGCGTGCGGATCTCGCCGGCGCCGGAAGGCGTGACGCGGGCCGTGTAGTCACCGCCCTCGACCTGCTGCATGGCGGCGCGCAGGCTCTCCACCGGCCGGACGACGGACCGGCGCAGGAGCTTGGAGAGCACGAGCATCAGACCGGCGACGATCAGCACGCCGGCGCCGCCCACGAGCAGGAGGCTGGAGACGGTCGCGTCCCGGCGGGCGTCCGAGGCGACGGCCACCTGGACGCGGGTGTGCGAGCCGTCGTCGAGCTCGAGCGGCCACTCGAACCCGGCGGTCCCGTGCGGCGCCGGCACCTTCGCCCCGGCGACGGTCTCGAGGCGCACGAGCACGCCGGTGGCGCGCTCGACCCTCGCCAGCAGCTTGCGGTCGACCGACTGCCCGACGACGAGCGCGCGGCCCGTCTTGGTCCACGTGACGGCGAGCACGAACGGCTCGTCCTGCTTCGAGCGCCCGGTCCCGGCCACCGGGCGGCCGTCGCGCCGGGCCTGCTCGAGCAGGGCACGGGTGAACGGGAGCCGCGCCCACGCCAGCCTCCCGTCGCCGACGGGCGTCCCACCGTCGTCGATCGCGGCGGCGAGCGTCAGCCCCTCGCGCCGAGAGAAGCCCATCAGCCGCTCCTCGAGCGCGCGGCCCTTCCCCGCGCCGGAGTCGTCGACCAGCTCGGCGACCTCGGCGCTCAGCCGCTGCTGGATCGCGCCGAGCTCCCCCGTGACGAGATGCCGCGCGGTCTCGGCCTGAGCCTCGAGCTCCCGGTCGACCGCGGACCGCGCGACCACCGCGGCCCCGACCGCCGCGAGCGCCACGACCAGCGCCAGCGCCAGCGCGAACGGCACCAGCGCCTGCGCGCGCAGGGGCAACGAGGCGCCGGGCGTCGCCGTAGGGGAATCCGGCGCTCGCCGGCCGCGTCGCATGTTCACTGCGTCGGCGGCACACGAGCGCGCTCGATAGCCACTGGACGGACGGTTGATCGAGCGGTTGATTGTTCAGGCTGAGCCTGAACAATCAACCGCTCGCGGTGCTCCGGCCTCTCCGAAGCGCTTGAGCGTGGCGGCACAATGGGCGATCGCCTGGTCCCAGGTGACACGAATCACGCGGTCACCGTGTGCTTCGAGGATCCGCTGCCGCTCGAGGTCGGCCGCGCGTTCGAGCGGGTCGTCGTGATGCGGGCCGTCCGCCTCGATCACGAGCCGTTGCTCGGGCCAGCGGAAGTCCGGGACGATCCGGCGGCCTCGCGATGTACAACGGCGCATTGACAAGCGGATGAACGAACCCGCCGCGCAGGATGAGATCGAGCACGACGTCCTCGAGCTCGCTCTGCGTCGGAGCGGCGCTCCTGGCAAGGATCCGCGCGAGCTTCTTGCGCCCGCGCGTCGGCCCGGGGCCGTGCAGCACCTCCACCAGCGAGCCGCACTGTCGTGAGCTTGAGGAACTGCGCCTGCCGGACCGCCCGTCGCAGCCGGTGCTCGGGCAACACCGCGGCGAGGTCCAGCAGCGTGCGCTCCGCCGTGGTGACCGGGATCCCGCGGACCGTGGTGACGTGGTGCGGGGGCAGGTACGAGGTGCAATGGCCGTTGATCCGCGGGTGCCGCGGGACGCTGTCACCGAGCACGAGCACGTCCGGGTACCTGTCCTCCCACCTGATGATGTTCTGAGCATCGCCCGCGGACCGATGGCTCAGCACCGCCTCCTCCCCGCACGCCTTGACCGCCGCCAGGTAGCAGCCGTCCAGGGTCGACGTTCGCGTGACCGACCGCGTAGACACCCGATGCAGCGGGTGCAGCCGGCCGTTCCCGACACGCACGGAGATCGCATCGTGGGTGAACCCGCACGCGATGAGGTCTGCGAAGGTCACCACTCCGTGCTGGCGAGCAGCGAGCTTCGCGAGCTGCACGTCGCGAGCGGTTGATTGTTCAGGCTCAGCCTGAAGAACTAACCGGTCGATTTGCATGGCCGGGAGCGTGGCTGCGCAGGGTGAACGGATCAACGCGCGTTTGCCGCGAAAGCGTTACGAGTCTTCGGGGCCTCGCACGTCCGTGGGTGGGATGTCCTCTCGGAGGCCCTTGTAGGAGGGCTGGCGGAGCGTGTGGGCCGAGGTCCACTCGGAGTAGTCGACGGCGGCGACGAGGTCGGGCTCGACGAAGCGGGTGAGCTTCGGGGGCTGGCGGCCCTCGAAGGGGCTGGAATTCCGCGCCCGCCCAGCGAGCAGCTTGCCGAGGCGGTCGAGCTCGCGGTCGTCGAAGCCCGTGCCGACGCGGCCGGCGTAGCGCAGCGCGCCGGAGTCGTCGTGGTAGCCGACGACGAGCGCTCCGAGGCGGCCGGCGCGGCCTCCCTCGCCTCCGAGCCAGCCGCCGATGACGGCCTCCGTGCGGCGGATGTTCTTGACCTTGAGCCAGCCCTGGGAGCGGCGGCCCGGGGTGTACGGGCAGTCGAGCCGCTTGGCGATGATGCCCTCGAGGCCCTGTGCCCGGGTGGCCTCCAGCAGCGCCGCGCCGTCGCCGACCCGGTGCGCCGGGGTCTGCCAGTTCGGCCCCTTCAGGCCCAGCTCGAGCAGCTGGGCGCGGCGCTCGTCGTAGGGCGCCTCCATCAGCGAGTGGCCGTCGAGGTAGAGCAGGTCGAAGATCACGTAGGCGACCGGGTTCGCGGCCGCGAGCCGCCGCTGCGCGCTCTCGGATGCGACGTGCATGCGGCTCTGGAGCACCTGGAAGCTCGGCTTGCCGTCAGGGCCGAACGCCACCACCTCGCCGTCGAGGACCGCCTCGCGCGAGCCGAGCACCCGGCCGAGCTCGCGCAGCTCGGGGTAGCGCGGCGTGATGTCGTTGCCGTTGCGGCTCTCCAGCTTGAGCCGGCCGCCCACCGCGTAGCCGATCGCGCGCACGCCGTCCCACTTGACCTCGTAGCCCCAGCGCCCGTCGTCGGGCGGGAGCGTCCCCGTGCGCGCGAGCATCGGCGCGATCCTGGCCGGCATCGGCTCCCGGTCCGCGTCCTGCGGCGGGTCCATCCGGTGGATCATCCAGTTCTTGCCGCCCGTGCGGAACAGCACGTAGCGCCCCTCCAGGCGCTCGCCGTGGAAGGTGACCATCACCTCGTCCTCGCGGAACTTGTGCAGCTCGTAGGTCCCGCGGTCCCAGATCCGCATCGACCCCGCGCCGTACTCCCCTTCCGGGATGTCGCCGTGGAACTCGAGGTACTCGAGCGGATGGTCCTCCGTGCGCACGGCGAGGTGGTTGCGCTCGGGATCGGGCGGGATGCCCTTCGGGACGGCCCAGGAGGCGAGCGTGCCCTCGTGCTCGAGCCGCAGGTCCCAGTGCATCGAGCGCGCGTGGTGCTCCTGGACGACGTAGCGCCGGCCGTCCTCCGCGGACCCCTCGGCGGGGGCAGGTTCCGGCGTCGCGCCGAAGTCGCGCTTGGCCCGGTAGGGCCCCAGCCGGTCGCCCATGGACCCGAAACGGTACCGAGCGACGCGCGGTTGGGTAATCTGCCCCCGCGATGGAAGCCAACGCGATCGTGCTGGACGACACGGCCGGCGACGTCATCGTCGTCGTCGTGGAGGGCGAGCACGACATCTACACAGCGCCGACCCTGCGCGAGCGCCTCGACGAGGCACTGAGCCGGGGCGGCGGCATCGTCGTCGACCTCACGGCAGCGACCTTCGTGGACTCCTCGGTCCTGGGCGCGCTGCTGGACGCCCGGCGCCGGGCGCTCGAGTCCTCCCAAGGCTTCGTCGTCTGCGTCGGCGACACCGTCGAGCCGGGCGTGCAGCGGATCCTCGACATCACGGGCCTGGTACCGGTCCTGCCGGTGCTGCGCGGCCGCGAAGAGGCGATCGAGGCGGCCCGCACCAACGGCACCGCGGCCGGATGAGCGACGCCGGCCCCGCCCCCGAAGTCGTCCTCAACATGCCCGCCCGGGCGGAGGGCGTCGGCGTCGTCCGCCAGGCGCTGGCGGGGATGGCCGACGCGCTGGCCTTCGACGCGGCCGTGCTGTCGGACATGAAGATGGCCGTCACGGAGGCCTGCACCAACGTCGTGGTCCACGCCTACGACGAGCAGGCGGGCGAGCTGGAGGTCCACATGCTCGCCGGCGAGGACGACCTCACGATCGTCGTGCGCGACCACGGCACGGGCATCCAGCCCAAGCCGGCCCGCACGGAGCCGCCCGCGCTCGGCCTCGGCCTGCCGCTGATCGCCGCGCTCTCGGACGCGTTCGAGCTGCGCGGCACCGCCGGCCAGGGCACCGAGGTGCGGATGTCCTTCGCCTACGTGCGCGACGGCGACCCGGCCGACGCGAACCCCGTCCCGGGCCAGGTCGGCGACGACGGGCGCTGGGAACCGGGCGAGCCGCCCGCCTAGCGGCAAGGAGCCCATCAAAGAGCCCCGCCACGCCCGGATCTTCTTTGACGGACTCCTAGGCGGCCTGGCGCAGCGCGTCGAGCTCGCGCATCCGGCCGAGCCGGCCGAGCGCCTTTGACTCGATCTGGCGGACCCGCTCGGGCGTGATGCCGAGCTGGCGGCCGATCTCGCGCAGCGGCGTGGGATCGGCGCCCGCGATGCCGTAGCGCATCTCGACGACCGTGCGCTCGCGCTCGGGCAGCTCGCCGAGCGCGCGGCGCAGCGTCTCCTCGCGCAGCGAGATGTGCACGACGTCCTCGGGCGGCGGCGCGTCCGAGGGCAGCAGGTCGCCGAACGCGGCGTCTTCCTCCTCGCCGAGCGGGCGGTCCAGCGACGTCACCGTCCGCGCCGCGTCGCGCAGCGCGCGCAGCTCGTCGACGGCGATCCCGGCCTCGGCGGCGATCTCCTCGTCGCGCGGCGCCCGGTCCAGCTTGAGCGCCAGCGCGTTCTCGGCGCGGGCGACCTTGCGCTGCGTGCGGACGAGGTTGATCGGAAGCTTGATCGTGCGGGCCTTCGCGTCCATCCCGCGCTCGACCGCCTGGCGGATCCACCACGTGGCGTAGGTCGAGAAGCGGTAGCCGCGGCGCCAGTCGAACTTCTCGACGGCGCGGATCAGGCCCAGGATGCCCTCCTGGATGAGGTCGAGCAGCGTCAGCTCGGAGCCCTGGTACTTCTTCGCGATCGACACGACGAGCCGCAGGTTCGCGTTGATCATGCGGTCCTTGGCGGCCAGGTCGCCGCGCTCGATCCGCTTCGCGAGCTCGATCTCCTCGGCCGGCCTCAGCAGCCGGTGGCGGCCGATCTCGTTGAGGAACAGCTGCAGCGTGTCGGTCGTGACAGTCGCCAGCGCGGCGTCGTCCACCGGCGCCGCAACCGCGTCCTCGCGGCCGCAGTCGTCGCGCAGGTCGATCCCGCGCAGCTGCAACTGCTCGTAGAGGTTCCCGAGGTCGGTCTCCTCGAGCTCGAGGGCCTGCGCGAGCTCATCCACCTCGGAGAGGTCGAGGCAGCCGCGCTCCTCTCCCCTGTCGATGAGCGCCGCGATGGGCCCACCCGAGGCTTCACTCGCTGTTGTCATCACTGTGGATGACTCACCGGAACGGCGAGTGATGAAACGTCGGCCGCCCGCTCGTGCGTTTGATCACAGGCGATCGACGGGAATCATCCGGTCAAGACCTTCAAGGGAGGAACGACCCGTGTTCGAACGTTTCAAGAGAGACTCGGAAGGGACCGCCACCGATCGCGAGGCGCGCACCGCCAACGGTCGCACCGCCGTCGCCGAGCGGCCTGCGGACACCCGCACAACCGCGATGGAGGGCGAGACCGCCCACACGCGGACGCGCGACGAAGAGGCGCTTCGCGAGGAGCAGGCCACGCGTCGCCACACCCCCACGCGGGGCTCGACCGCCGCGACCGCCACGGGCGGAGCCGTCGGCACTCGTGAGCACATGCACGAGGCCCGGGCCCGCCAGCGCGAGGAGTACGGCGGGGTCAACTGGGGCGCCGCCTTCTTCGGCTGGCTCGTCGCGGTCGGCCTCGGCTCGCTGCTGGTCGCGATCCTCGCGGCCGCCGGCGCCGCCGTCGGCCTGACGGAGAACGTCTCGACGAGCGATGCCACCAGCAACGCGGAGACCATCGGCCTCGGCGGCGCGATCGCGCTGCTCGTCGTCCTGATGATCGCCTACTACTGCGGCGGCTACGTGGCCGGCCGGATGTCGCGCTTCGACGGCGCCCGCCAGGGCTTCGGCGCGTGGCTGTTCGGCATCATCGTGACCATCGCGCTCGCGCTCGCGGCCGTGATCCTCGGCTCGGAGTACAACGTGCTCGAGCAGCTCAACCTCCCGTCGCTGCCCGTCGGCGACGCGACGCTGACCACCGGCGGCGCCATCGCGCTCGCCGCGGTCGTGCTGGGCACCCTGCTGGCGGCCGTCATCGGCGGCAAGGCGGGCGAGCGCTACCACCGCAAGGTCGACCGCGTCGGCTTCGTCGACTAAGCGAGCACGAACATCACCCCACCGGCGTCTGCTTTCCGGCGCCGGTGGGTAAGGGGAGGTCGTGGCGGGAGTCGCGATGCGCATGGTGAGAGCACCCGGAACGGTGCAGCTCCTCGAAGCCGACCCGGACCTCGGGGCGATGCTCTCCGACGTCCGCAGGGTCGAGGCCGAGCGGGAGCTGACGGTCCGGACCTATCAGGTACCCGCGGGCGCCTGGGACGTCGCACGCCTGAGCGGCACGTCGGGCGACCACGTCGGACTGCTGATCCTCGACGGCGTGCTCTCGCGCGAGCTCATGGTCGCCGACCAGGTGAGCGCCGAGCTGCTCGGCCCGGGCGACGTGATCCGGCCCTGGCAGACGGGCAACCGGGCGAGCCTGCTCCCCGTCGAGGCGGTGTGGTCGGTGCTCTCGCCGGTCACCGTCGCCGCTTTGGACCGCCACTTCGCGGTCGAGCTGGCCCGCTATCCCGAGATCACCTCCGTGCTCCTGGACCGCTTCGGCGAGCGCTCGATCCGCCTCGCCACCACCCAGGCGATCTCGCAGCTGACCCGCGTCGACCGCCGCCTGCGCGCGCTCTTCTGGCACCTCGCCGAGCGCTGGGGCCGCGTCTCCGGCCAGGGCGTGATCGTGCCGCTGGCGCTCACGCACCGCATCCTCGGCCAGCTCGTCGGCGCCCGCCGGCCGACCGTCTCGACCGCGCTGGCCGAGCTCGCCGACCGCGGCGAGCTCGTGCGCCGGCCGGACGGCTCGTGGCTGCTGCAGGGGGATCCCCCTGACGCCGAGACGCTGTCGCGCCGCCCGTCGTCGCACCAGCCCGATCTGATGCGCACCACGCGCCGCTTCGAGCGCGGCGGCGAGAGCACCTTCCGGCTCAGGGATTGACGCGACCCACACCGGTGCGCAGCTCGCGCACCCGCAGCGTCCCGCCCGCCGCGGCGTCCAGCGGGGGCGTCGCGCCACCGTCGCGCCGGCGCATCCCGTCGAGCAGCTCCAGCAGCGTCTCACCCGCGTCGTGGCGCGGCGTCCAGCCGAGCTCGCCGCGGATCCTCGAGACGTCCATCGCCGGCACGCCCAGCCCCATGTCGAGCCAACCGGGCGGCGTCGGCTGCAGCCGCGCCTTCCAGGTCCACTCCGCCGCGGCGCGCAGCACGCGCACCGGCACCCGCACGGGCCGCGCGCCGAGCAGCTCGCCGAGCTCGCGCGGCCCCAGCATGGGCTCCGCGGCGACGTTGTAGGGCCCGCGCGCGCTCGTGTCGGTCGCGGCCAGCCGGTAGGCCTCCGCGACGTCGTCGGCGTGCACCACCTGCACCACCAGCCGGTCCGTGACCGGCAGCACGGGCAGCAGGCGCGGGTGCAGCAGCGGCGAGGGCAGCAGCGGGCCCGCGAACAGCCGCCGGATCTCCTGCGCGGCGGTGCGCTGGAAGACCAGCCCGGGGCGCAGCCGCACCACGCGCAGCGCCGGATGGCGCGCCTCGACGGTGTCCAGCGCGCGCTCGGCGGCGGCCTTGTGGCGCGAGTAGAACGAGGCCTCGATGCCGTCCTTGGGCCACGACTCGTCCACCCGGCGGTCCTTCGGGCCCGGCGAGTACACGCCGACCGACGAAGCGTGGACGAGCGCCGCGGCGCCGGCCTGCGCCGCGGCCTCGAACACCCGCTTCGAGCCGACGAGGTTGACGCGCTCGAGCTCGCGCTCGTCGCGCGAGGGCTGGATGGCCCAGGCGAGGTGCACGACGGCGTCCGCGCCGGCGAGATGCGGCTCGAGCGGATCGGAAGCGACGTCGGCGCGCACCCAGCGCGTGCGCGGGTTGTGCCAGTCCGGCAGCCGCCGCGCGATGCCGACGATCTCCTCCACGCGCTCGTCCGCGGCCAGGGCCCGCAGCAGCGCGGTCCCGACGTTGCCCGTGGCGCCCGTGACGACGATCCGCATGCGGTCAGGCCTGCCCGGGGTCCCCATTAGGGAAACTGCGGGCCGGGTAGGTGACCGGAGAACCCAGAACCGACACAAGGAGACCCCGACATGACCGTCCGCTCCTCCTCCGAGGGCATCCTCTCCGACGAGCGCGCCGATGCCCGCAACGAGCTCATCGAGATGCTCAAGAAGGCCTATTTCATGGAGATCGAGACCGTGATGAGCTACATCACGAACTCGGTCAACCCCGACGGCGTCCGCGCCCAGGAGATCATCGAGTCCCTCAAGGAGGACGTCCAAGAGGAGCTCGGCCACGCGCAGGAGTTCGCCAACCGCATCAAGGAGCTCTACGGGACCGTCCCCGGCTCGATGGAGTTCACCCCCGAGCAGAGCTACCTGCAGCCGCCGGAGCAGCAGACCGACATCGTCCACGTCATCAAGGGCGTGATCGAGGCCGAGACCGGCGCGATCGAGCACTACAACCGCATCATCGAGTTCACCGACGAGATCGACCCGGTGACCAACGACATGGTGATCGCGATCCTGCGCGACGAGGAGGGCCACCGCCGCCTCTTCGAGGGCTTCCTCCGCGAGTACGAGCTGGAGGGCCGCGGCTAGGCGCAGATGCGCTTGGCCATAGACTTGCGGGCATGAGTGTCGAGGTCGGCTCGCTCACCCAGCTCGAGCCGCTCCTCGACGCCGTTCCCACGCCCGTGATGCTGATCGAGCCGGGCACCGCGCGGGTCCTCTACATCAACCCCGCGGCGCACCGGCTCGCCGGCGGCCGGATGGACAAGGCCGAGGACGCGGACTACGCCTCCGTGTACGGCGTGTTCGACCCGGAGACCGGCCGCCGCCTGGCCAGCGACGAGCACCCGGGCGTGCGCGCCGCCGGCGGCGAGTCCTTCCAGAACGTCCCGGTCGACTGGGTCACGCCGGCGGCCGGACGGCGCTCGATCGTCGTCTCGGCGAACACCGTCCCGCTCGGCGAGGCGGGCGAGGTGGCGCTGTTGACGTTCGAGGACGTCACGGAGCTGCAGGCCGCGCGGCGGCGCTCGACGCTGCTGGCCGAGGCGTCCTCGCACCTGGGCCAGTCGCTCGACCCGATCGAGGTCGCCGCCTCGGTGGCCGCGGCGACCGTCCCCGCGTTCGCCGACCTCGGGATCGTCGAGCTGCTGCAGCCCGACGGCTCGCTGGCGCGCGACGCGATGGCGGTCGCCGACCCGGCCAAGCGCCCGATCGCCGAGGAGTACGTCCGGCTCTATCCGCTCGACATGGACTCGCCCGTCGGCTCGCCGCAGGTGATCCGCAGCGGCGAGCCGCAGCTGATGGCCGAGCTGCCGCCGGAGTTCGTCGAGCTCGCCGCGCCCGACCCGCGCCAGCGCGAGGTGCTGGAGGGGATGGGCTTCACCTCGATCATGATCGTGCCGCTGCGCGCCCGCGGGCGGGTGATCGGCGATCTCGCGCTCGCGATGGCGGAGTCCGGCCGCCGCTACGGCGAGGAGGACCTCGCGCTCGCGCAGCAGCTCGCCGACCGCTGCGCGCTCGCGCTGGACAACGCCCGGCTCTACGCGGAGCTGACCGAGGCCGTGGTCGCCGCGCACATGGCCGGGGACGAGGTCAACACGATCCTCGGCGGGGTGGCCGACGCGGTCACCGCCCAGGCGCCGGACGGCTCGCTGGTCTACGCCAACGACGCCGCGGTGGCGATCACGGGCTACGACTCGGTCGAGGAGCTGCTGTCCGCGGCGCCGGGCCAGATCGCCTCCCGCTTCGAGATGACCGACGAGGACGGCGGGCCGCTCTCGATCGAGCGGCTCCCAGGGCGCCGCGCGATGGCCGGCGAGCTTCCCGAGCCGCTCGTCGTCCGCAGCCGCATGGGCGGCACCCGCGAGTGGCGCTGGTCGCGCGTGAAGGCGACGCCGGTGTTCGAGCCAGACGGCAGCGTGCGGCTCGCGATCAACGTGATCGAGGACATCACGGAGCTCAAGCGCGCCGAGCAGGGACAGCGCTTCCTCGCCGAGGCCGGGCGCGTGCTCGCCGGCTCGCTCGACTACGAGGAGACGCTGGCCGCCGTCGCCCGGCTCGCGGTGCCCGACATCGCCGACTGGTGCGCGGTCGACGCGATCGTCGACGGCCAGTTCAAGCGCCTCGCGACGGCGCACGCCGACCCGCGCAAGGTCGTCGAGGTGCTCGAGATCGCCGAGCGCTACCCGCCCGACCCGGCGTCGCCTTCGGGGGCGTACGGCGTGATGCGCAGCGGGCGCTCGGAGGTCTACCCCGAGATCAGCGACGAGCTGCTCGTCTCGGCCGCCCAGGACGAGGAGCACCTCGCGCTGCTGCGCTCGATCGGCATGACCTCGGCGATGGTGGTGCCGATGATCGCGCGCGGCTCCGTCGTCGGCGTCGTCTCCTTCGTGAGCGCGGAGACGGGCCACCGCTTCGACGACGCCGACCTGGCGCTGGCCGAGAGCCTCGCGTCGCGCGCCGCGACCGCGGTCGAGAACGCGCGCCTGTACGCCGCCCGCTCGGCGATCGCGCGCTCGCTGCAGGCCTCGCTGCTGCCGCCGACGCTGCCCGACGTGCCGGGCTTCGAGCTCGCCGCGGTCTACCACTCCGCGAGCGAGGGCACCGAGGTGGGCGGCGACTTCTACGACGTCTTCAACACGGCCGAGGACCAGTGGTACGCAGTCGTCGGCGACGTCTGCGGCAAGGGCGCCGAGGCCGCCGCGGTGACGGCGATGGCGCGCTACACGATCCGCGCCGCCGCCGTGCGCAGGCGCTCGCCCGCGGCGATCCTGCGGCTGCTCGGCGAGGCGATGCTGCGGCAGGAGTCACCCGAGCTCGTGGGCCGCTTCTGCACGATCGCCTGCCTGCACCTGGACCTCTCCCGCTCCCCGGCGCGCGCGACGGTCGCCTGCGGCGGGCACCCGCTGCCGGCGATCCTGCGCGCCGACGGCACGGTCGAGGAGCTCGGCACCGCCGGGACGCTGCTCGGCCTGGTCGAGCGGCCCGAGCTGCACGACCGCGCCGGCGACCTGCACGCCGGTGACACGATCGTGCTCTACACGGACGGGCTCACCGAGGCCGGGGCGCCGCAGCGCGTGTGGGGGCCGGCCGAGGTGGCCGAGGTGCTCGGCGGGGCCGCCGGCGGCTCGCCCCAAGCGGTCGTGGACCACGCCGTTCGCGAGGCGCTCGGGGTCCAGGCCGCGCCGCGCGACGACATCGCGGTCGTCGCGCTGCGCGCGCGCGGCTGATCAGCCGGCCGAGCGGGGGTTGCCCGTGGCCGTGTCCTCGTCGCCGCGGTCGGCCTCGTCGGGCTTGTCGCGCTCGCGGTCGTCCTGCTCGCCCGAGCCGGCGACTTCGCCCGGCTGCTCCTCGGGGTAGCCCTGGTCGGACTCCTTCGGGCCGTCGCCCACGTCAGGTCTTGCGCTCGAGGTTGGCCACTTCCTCGGCCTTGCGGTCGGCGCGCTCCTGGTCGCGGGTCAGCTCTTCCTTGGCCTCGCCCTTGCGCTCCTCCTGGCGGCCCTGGCGGCGCAGCGACGCGTCGTCGGTCAGATCGCCCGCGGCCTTCTTGACGCGGCCGGAGATCTTGTCGGTGATGCCCATCGTCGGTACCTCCTGTCGTGGAGAGTCACCGACGGACCTACCCGACCCTTTCTCCCGGTCAAACGGTGCCGTTCAACCCGCGTGCTCGGCGACGGTCCGCAGCCGCTCGAGCGCGCGCCGGATCAGGCGCGAGACGTGCATCTGGGAGACGCCGACGCGCTCGGCGATCTCGGCCTGCGTGAGGTCCTCGACGAAGCGCAGGTGCAGCACGATGCGGTCGCGCGCCGGCAGCGCCTGCAGCGTCGGCGCGATCGTCGCGCCGTACTCCACGAGCTCGAAGCGGTCGTCCTCGAAGCCGATCGACTCCGCGTAGGTCTCGCCGTCGCCCTCGTCGCCGAAGCGGTAGGACTCGAGCGAGACGGCGTCGTAGGCGGACGCGGCCTCCATCGCCTCGAGCACCTGCTCCGTGGTGAGGTTCAGCGCGGTGCCGATCTCGTGCACGGACGGCGAGCGGCCGATCTTGCGCGAGAGGTCCTTGACGCAGTTGTCGACCTGCATCACCCGCTCCTGCATCCCGCGCGGCACGTGCACCGCCCAGCCGTTGTCGCGGAAGTAGCGCTTGAGCTCGCCGAGCATCGTCGGCACGGCGTAGGAGGAGAAGGCCGTCTCCCGCGCGGGGTCGAAGCGGTCGATCGCTTTGATCAGGCCCAGCGTGGCGACCTGGATGAGGTCGTCCAGCGGCTCGTCCGAACGCCGGTAGCGCCGTGCCATCCGCCTGGCCAGGGGGAGCAGTCGCTGGACCAGTTCCTCGCGGGCGGTCTGGTCTCCGTGGCGGTGGTAGCGGATGAGCAGCCGCCTGTCCTGGGCGGCGCGGCTCACCCCCGCCCCCTCCGCCTCTCTGACGGCATCCGTGGGCCGGCCTAGGGGTTGGGAACTCATGCGTGATCGCTCCTCGCCACGCACCCTACCGGTCCCGCAACCCCTGGTCCCCTGGTCGGACGGCTATCCGAGCGGAGTCTGCGCCAGATCCCGGCGCAACGCCGCCAGCGAGTCGAACACACAGGCCGCGCCGGCGTCGAGCAGCTCCTGCTCGCTGAAGCCGCCCATGAGGACGCCGATCGTCTTCAATCCCGCCCGCTTGGCCGACTCGCAGTCCCACGTGGAGTCCCCGACCATCACGGCCTTCCCGCCGCCCGCCTTCTCGACGGCGGCGGCGACGAGGTCGGGCTCGGGCTTCGTCTGCTCGACGTCGCCCGAGGTGGTCCAGCCGTCGACGAGGCCGCGCGCGTCGAGCAGGTCGAGGTAGTGGTCGACCTCGTCGGGCTTGGCCGAGGACGCGAGCACGACCGCGTGGCCGCTCTCGCGCAGGTCCACGATCAGGTCGCGAGCGCCCTCGAGCGGCTCCACCTCCGGCATCAGCGACATGTAGAGCGCCTTCTCCGCCGCGCGCGCGTCCTCGCCGTACTCGGCGTCCCACTCCTCGGAGACGAGGGCGGCGACCAGCTGGTCGCCGCCCATCCCGATGTGCCGGTGGATGCGCCAGATCGGCAGCACCACCCCGTGCTGGCGGAACGCCCGGTACCACGCGAGCGCGTGCTGGTAGTTCGTGTCGACGAGGGTCCCGTCGACGTCCAGGATCGCCGCGGGCTTGGCGGCCATCAGATGATCGTTTCCGCGGCCCGCGTGGCCACTCGGACCTGGATCGTGGAATCGGTCATCAAACGCTCTGCGCCTGTGCGGCGTGCTCGCCCTCGCAGATCTCCTCGACGGCCTTGGCGCAGAACGCCTCGAGGTCGTCGGGCTTGCGCGAGGTGACGAGGCCCTGGTCGACGACGACCTCCTCGTCGACCCAGTTGGCGCCGGCGTTGCGCAGGTCGGTCTGCAGCGACGGCCAGGACGTGAGCGTGCGGTCCTTGACCACGTCGGCCTCGATCAGGGTCCACGGCGCGTGGCAGATCGCCGCCACGGGCTTGGCCTGCTCGAAGAACGCGCGCACGAAGGCGACGGCGTCCTCGTCCGTGCGCAGGAAGTCCGGATTCGCGACGCCGCCGGGCAGCACGAGGCCGTCGTAGTCGGACGCGTCGGCCTCGGAGACCGTGCGGTCGACCTTGAAGGTGTCGGCCTTGTCGAGGTGGTTGAAGGCCTGTACCTCGCCGGAGTCGGTCGACAGCAGCTCGGGCGTGCCGCCCGCGCTCTCGACCGCCTTCCACGGCTCGGTCAGCTCCACCTGCTCGATGCCCTCGGGGGCCACCAGGAAGGCCACGCGCTTGCCCGAGAGCTTCCCTGTGCCCGCCGACGAAGTCGGGGTATCGGAAGCCATGTGATCGCTCCTTTGTCGAAGGTCGGGTCACTCCGGGCCTACCCAGGGCCCCGCGCCGTTTACCGGCGGCGACGCGCCGGGTACGGCCCGGTACATGGGTTACGTCATCGCCGCCATCGTCGTGCTGCTGCTCGTGGCCGGCTTCGTCACCTTCTTCGTGCTCAACGCGACCAAGCGCTCGGGCAAGGCGGCGCCGGGCGACCCGGGCCAAGAGGGCACGCCGGCAGGCATCGCCTCGCCCGACGAGTCGCCGCTCGGCGACACGACGCAGCACTCGGGGGCCACCGGCGACGAGGGCCGCTCCGAAGGCGCCGACGGCGTCCAGCAGCCGCGCGTCGGCGACCCGGGACCCGAGGCGACCGCACCGGATTCCGAGCACGTCGCGAATCGCCCCCGGTAAGGGTTTGCGCCCCGCCGGGCCGGGGCACAAAAGTCACGTCGAGCTTCGCGGATGCCCTCCACTCTTCCGCTACCGGCGCGACGAACCCTCCTCCTCATCGACCGGGGCGCCCACGGCGCCCCGGTTGCGTTAAGGACCGGCGCGGGTACGCCGGTCGACATGACCGCCCCAGGCGTCCCCACCCCCGGCCCTCCGGCGCCCGAGCCGCCGGCACCCGCACCGCCCGGGCCGGGCCCGGACCCGCGCCCGCCGTCGCCGGGACCCGAGCCCACGCCGCTGCCGCCGGACCCGAATCCGCGGCCGATCTGACGTGCGCCCCGTCTCGCAGACGCCGACCGAGGCGACGGACTACGCCGTCCTGAGCACCGCCTACGCGGCGCTGCTCGCCGGCACCGCGCTCTCGGCGCGGCGGCGCCCGCCGATCCCCGCCACGGAGGTCCCGGCGCTGGCCGCCGCGACGTTCACGCTCTCCAAGCTGATCGTGCACGAGAAGGTCGAGACGTGGATCCGCCAGCCGTTCGTGGAGGAGAGGCCCGGCGGCAAGCGGCGCCCGCGCGGGCGCCGGCTGCGCTACGCGGTCGGCGAGCTGCTCACCTGCACGCGCTGCACCGGCGCCTGGACCGCGCTCGCCCTGGTCGGCCTGCGCCTGCACGCCCCCGCCACCGCGCGCACCGTCAACACCGTGCTCGCCTCCTCGGCGGGCAACGACTTCCTGCATGCCGGCTTCACGTGGGTCTGCGCGCGCGCCACGACGCAGGAGCGCGAGGCGAAGCACGGCAACGGCACGCCCCAGCCCGCGGACGTGGCGCCCGCGCGCGCGGCCTAGACGCCGAGGAGCTCGAACGCCGCCGCGCGGTCGTCCGCGAGCGTGAACAGCTCGGTCGTGCGGGTCAGGTCGAACACGCGCCGCGCGGCCGGCGCGATGCCCGCGAGCACGAGGCGCGTGTCCGCGCGCGCCAACTCGTCGTTCGCCCGCAGCAGCTCCTTGAGCATCGAGGAGTCCACGAACGTCGCGCCCGAGAGATCCAGCACGAGACCGCCGCCGCCGGCGGCGGCCGCGACGCAGGTGCGCACCTCCGAGGTGGCGGCGATGTCGAGCTCGCCCGAGAGCTCCACGAGCGTGATGCCCGCGGGCGCAGGCCGGCGCTCGAGGGCATACGCCCCCGCCGGCTCGATGTCCCCCTCGAATTGTGCTTCGTGTAGCCGGTGACCCTCGCTCATCCCCACTGCTGATCGCTCCTCCACGAACGATGCCGACAACGATGCACGGCGAGCACCGTTGACGCAGTGAATGATGTCATGCTTCGTACCACGATGGCCGAACATCCGACGGGGGTCATGCCAGGCCCCGCGCCCGGTTAGGGGCGCTCCGAGGCTGGGTATTGCGACACTTGTTGATGAGAGAAGAATCGACCTCGCCAGGGCTCGGCGAGGGAGAGCAGGCCAGCGGCGGCTCGGACGTCCGCTTGACGCTCCCCGCTCGACCCGAGAACGTCGCCGTCGTGCGGCATGTGCTGGGTGCCTTCGCGGAGGCGCTGCAGCTGCCCGACCCGGTGATCGAGGACATGCGGCTCGCCGTGACCGAGGCCTGCACGAACGTCGTGCGCCATGCCTACGCGGACGGCGACCCCGGCCCGGTCGAGATCCTGATCCGCCCCGAGGGCGACACGCTGCTCGTGATCGTCTCCGACCAGGGGCGCGGGCTCGGCCCGAGCGCCGACAGCACCGGACCCGGCCTCGGCCTGCCCCTGATCGCCGCGCTCTCGCACTCGTTCGAGATCGAGCAGGTGCCCGACAACGGCTCGCGGCTGCGGATGTCGTTCCATCGCGGCACGGAGCTGGAGCCGGCGTGACGACGGATCCCGTCGACGAGCCGCTGACCACCGTCTCGATCGTGGCGGGCCCGCTCGTCGGCCCGGTGCTTCGCCGCGTCGTCGGCATGCTCGCCGCGCGCGCCGATCTGCCGCTGGACCGGCTCGACGACGCCGTGCTCGTCGCGGACCTGATCGCGGCGCGGGCGCCCGCCCACGTCGCCGGCAGCCGCGTCGACGTGGCGCTGGAGCCAGGCCCCCGCTCGCTGTCGCTGCGCGTCGGCCCGCTGCGCCCAGGCGGCGGCCAGGCGCTGATCGTCGACGCCGCCGTGCCGGGCGTGGGCAACGTGATCGAGCAGCTGGCCGACGAGCTCAGGGTGTCCCCCGAGGACGACGGGGAGTTCCTGCTGGTCCGGCTGGCCTACGTGGCCACCACGGCGTAGAAGCCGCGCGTGGCTGGGTAGGCTCCGCGCGCTGATGGCGGTCGAGTTCGAGATCACCGACCGGAAGGTCGACGACGAGACGCACGTGATCACGGTCACGGGCGAGATCGACCTGTTCACGGCGCCTGAGTTCAAGCAGCGGATGTCCGAGCTGATCGACGCGGGCCGTTCGCGCCTGGTGGTCGACCTGACCGACACGACGTTCATCGACTCCTCGAGCCTCGGCGTGCTGATCGGCGCGCACCGGCGGCTCAAGCTCCGCGGCGGCGCGCTGCTCGTGGTCTGCGAGAGCGAGGCGATCGCCAAGACCTTCAAGATCACCGGGCTTGACGGCGTGTTCACGCTCGCGAGCTCCGTCGAGCAGGCGCTCTCGGACGACACCACGGCCGCGTAACCGTCGCGACTGACGGGGCCCGCATAATGGGCGCGTGTCCTCCGGGTTCTCACAAGCCGACGCACAGGGCGACTTCTCGCGCGCCCGCCGCGCGCGCCTGCTGGCCGACATCGGCCGGCGGCTGCGGCGCGAGCCCGACGACGTCGCGCTGATCCTCCCCTTCGAGGAGGTCATCGAGGCGCTCGGGGTCGTCGGGCGCGAGGACCTCGGCCTGAAGATCGTGGCGCTCGACGCGATCGTCGGCACCGTCGACCGCGCGGCCGACTTCGACCGCGGCTTCCGGCCGACGTCCCCGCGGCTGCGCTCCCGCTGGGAGCGGATCGCCGCCGCCCAGCGGCGCGGCGAGTCGCTGCCGCCGATCTCGCTCTACAAGGTCGGCGACCTCTACTTCGTGCGCGACGGCCACCACCGCGTCTCCGTCGCGAAGTCGCTCGGCCGCGAGGACATCGACGCCTACGTGGTCGAGGTCCAGACGCGCGTGCGGCTCGGCCGCGACGTGCGCGTCGGCGACCTGCCGCTGAAGGACCACGAGCGGCTGTTCCGCGAGCGGGTGCCGCTGGGGCGCGAGGAGCGCGCCCGGATCAAGGTGAGCGACCCGTGGGACTACGGCCGCCTCGCCGAGGCCGTCGAGGCCTGGGGCTTCCGCGCGATGCAGGACCGCGGCTCCTACATGGACCGGCGCGAGGTGGCGCACGTCTGGTTCACCTCGGAGTACCTGCCCGTCGTCGAGATGCTCAACGCGGGCGAGCTGATCGACCGCGGCGAGACCGAGACCGACGCCTACATGCGGATCTCGGGCATGCGCTACCGCGTGCTGCGCACGCACGAGTGGAGCGACGAGGTGCTCGAGGAGCTGCGCCGCGAGGACCGTGCCCGGCGTCGCCGCCGGCGCCCGCCGCCGGACCGCGCGCGCCGCCGCAAGATCTAGCGGCGGGTCTCCTAGGCTGGAGCGGTGGAGCGCTCGAGCCGTCGCCAGTTCCTCGCCCGCGGCGCGCTGCTCGCCGCCGGCGCGGCGGGCGCGGGGGTCGCCTGGGAAGCGACCCGCGAAGGCCCGGCGAGCGCGCCGCCGCCGCCGTCCCCGAAGCCGCTGCGCAAGCTGCTCGACATCGGCCCCGGCGGCGTGATCGCGCCGGGCTCCGCGCAGGACCTCCGCGCGGCCGGCAACGCGGGCTACTTCACCGATACCGATACGCGCTGGATCCGCATGTGGGCCGACTGGCCGAGCCTGCAGCCCAGCGCCGACCACGCGCCCGACGACCCGCGCAGCCCCGCGGCCTGGAAGCTGCGCGCGCTCGACGAGCAGATCGCGCTGGCCAACTCGCTCGGGCTGCGCGTGATGCTGATGCCCTACCGCTTCCCGCGCTGGGCCAACGGGACGGAGGACCTCGTGCAGGAGCGCCGCGCGGCAAGGCGCTCGAGTACCGGCTGCCCGCCGACGCCTACGGGCCCGGCAGCGCGTGGGCGGGGTTCTTCGCGTTCCTGCACGACCGCTACCACGCGGGCCGCGAGTCCGGCCCGCGGGTCGCGGGCTTCGAGCTGGTCAACGAGCCCAACCTGCAGCTCTGGCCGCAGCCCGGGGTCGCGCGCGAGGTCGCGCGGCTGATGATGACCGCGCAGGGCATCTCGGCCCGCAGCGGCCACTCGACGATGCTCTACGCGCCCTCGATCAGCGACGACGACGCCCGCACGAGCGAGCGCTACACGCGCTGGAGCGAGTTCGTGCCCGCGCTGCTCGACGAGCTGGAGGCGATCGGCTACACGCCGCACCCGGGCCAGGCCTGGTCGCACCACAACTACACGGACGTCGAGAAGCGCCAGACGAGCACGCGCAGCCAGGCGATCCGAGCGCTGCTGCGGGGCCGCTGGAGCGGCCACGTCGAGGGCGAGGGGCCGACCGTCCACATCACCGAGGGCGGCGCGCGGCTGTCGCGGATGCCGCGCCTGTACCCGGCCGAGGAGCCGCGCGCGGCGCAGGCGAAGTGCCTGCGCGACGCCTGGGCGCTGCACGAGCGCCCGGACGGCGCCGGGGCCGGCGTGGCGATGTTCGCCCAGTACCTGCTCTACGCCGACCCCAACTTCGACTGCGGCCTGCTCGACCCGTTCCCGAGCACGGTGAAACGCCCGGCCTACGAGGCCTGGAGGGCGTTTCCCGCGTACTCGTGAGCAGCTAGTTGGAGGCGGCGGCGCTCGCGGCCTTCGAGCCGGCGCCGTTGCCGCTGCCGCCGCTGTAGGTCAGGCTGCGACCGCCGTCGGGGTCGAAGAGCTTGACCTCCGTCGCGTCGAGCACGAGCTCGATCTCGCCGCCCGCGGTGGCCTTGGAGTCCGAGTCCAGCCGCGCGACCACGTGCTGGCCCACGCCGCCGCTCGGCAGGTCCTCCATGCCGGCGTCCTTGGCCAGATCGGTCAGGTCGTCGGACTGCACGTCGGTCTCGGCGTCCACGTCGAAGTAGACGTAGAGCTCGGAGCCCATCGACTCCACCACGTCGACCTTGGCCTTGAACTTCATCAGGCCGGGCCGGTCGGGCTCGATCGAGGCATCCTCGAAGTGCTCCGGCCGTGCGCCGACGATCACGTCGCGCGCACCGCCGCCACCGCCACCGGACTTCAGCGCGGCACGCAGGCGCTCCGGCACCTCGGCGGAGCCGAACGGCAGCTCGAGCTTGTCGCCGTCGAGCCGGCCGGGCAGGAAGTTCATCGACGGCGAGCCGATGAAGCCGGCCACGAACAGGTTGATCGGATCGTCGTAGAGCGTGGCCGGCGAGTCGACCTGCTGGATGATGCCGGCGCGCATCACCGCGACGCGGTCGCCGAGCGTCATGGCCTCGGTCTGATCGTGCGTCACGTAGACCATCGTGGTGCCGAGCCGGCGCTGGATGCGCGCGACCTCGGTACGCATCTGCACGCGCAGCTTCGCGTCGAGGTTCGACAGCGGCTCGTCCATCAGGAAGCACTTCGGATCGCGCACGATCGCGCGGCCCATGGCGACGCGCTGGCGCTGGCCGCCGGAGAGGTTCGCCGGCTTGCGCTCGAGGTGCTGCTCGAGGTCGAGGATCTTCGCCGCCTCGCCGACCTTCTTGTCGATCTCGCCCGGGTCCGTCTTGGCGAGCTTGAGCGCGAAGCCCATGTTCTCGCGCACGGTCATGTGCGGGTACAGCGCGTAGTTCTGGAAGACCATCGCGATGTCGCGATCGCGCGGCGGCAGGTCGTTGACGCGCTCGCCCCCGATCACGAGGTCGCCGTCCGTGATGTCCTCCAGCCCGGCGATCATCCGCAGCGCCGTCGACTTCCCGCAACCCGACGGGCCGACGAGGATCATGAACTCGCCGTCGGCGATGTCGAGGTCGATCGCCTTGACCGCCTCGAAGCCGTCCGGGTAGCGCTTGGTGATCCCCTTGAACTGGATCTCAGCCATCCGGTCTCCCCTCTCCTCTCTCTCAGACCCCAGTGGAACCGGTTCCAGCGCGCAGCCTACAGGCGCTGTCCAGTCCCTGCCCTGAACATTGCCACCCGCGCGCGCCGCGCGCCACTGTGGGTCAGGACGATGCCGGCGGGGCGCCGGACTCCGCCACCTCGCGCAGGCGCGCGACGGACTGGCGGATGAGGCGCGAGACGTGCATCTGGGAGACGCCCACGCGGACCCCGATCTCCGACTGCGTGAGGTCCTCCTCGAAGCGCAGGCGCAGCACCTCGCGCTCGCGGTCGCTCAGGACGCGCATCAGCCGCTCGACGGTGGCCGCGTCCTCGGCGACGGAGAAGCCCGGGTCGTCGATGCCGACGGCGTCGGCGATCCCGGCGCCGTCCTCGTCGTCGTCGTCGCGCGGGCGGTCCAGCGAGACGGCGCGGTAGGCGCCGGCCGCCTCGCGCGCCTCGAGCACCTGCTCGGCGGTGACCCCGATCGACTCGGCGATCTCCTGCCGGGGTCGGCGCGCGGCCGATCTCGCGGCTCATCTGGTCGCCGACGCGGTCGACCTTGACGGCGAGCTCCTGGAGGTCGCGCGGCACGCGCACCGACCAGCCCTTGTCGCGGAAGTGACGCTTGAGCTCGCCCAGGATCGTCGGGACGGCGAACGAGGAGAACGCGGTCTCGCGCTCCGGGTCGAAGCGGTCGATCGCCTTCAGCAGGCCGAGCGAGGCGACCTGTACGAGGTCGTCGAGCGGCTCGCCGCCGCGCTGGTAGCGCCGGGCGAGCTGGCGGGCGAGCGGCAGGAAGCGCTCCACGAGCGCGTCGCGCGCCGACGCGTCGCCGCCGTTGTGGTACTGGACCAGCAGCCGGCGGTCCTCGCGCGCACGGGTCGCCCGATCCTCCCCGGTCGCCGCCTGGGGCTGTCGCGCACGATCAGTAGATTGTTGGCCTGCTCCAGGCAGGCTCGATAGATCCCCGATGACTCCCAACCCCATCGTCAACGTGCAGCAAACCAGCGCCGGGTGTCTTGGGCGCCGCGGTGCCGCAGGCAAGAGGCTGGACCTCGGCGGCTCCTATTGTATTGCGCTCGCGGACGCGGCGGTATGAGTTCTACTCCCTCCGTAGGTACCCGCCACGAGACGAACCTCACCGTGTTGCTCGCGGACGAGGACGAGGCCGCGCTGCAGAAGCTCGGCCAGGTGCTCCAGGACCTCGGCCACGACGTCACCCCGTTCGCCGTCTCCGTCGCGGAGGCGGCCGACCTGATCGTGCGCGAGGACCCCGACCTGACGATCGTCGTCGTCCACCAGGACGACGATCACGCGCTCGCGCTGATCGCCGAGGCGGTCGAGACCGCCTCGGGCCCGGTGATCGCGCAGCTGCGCGGCCACGACGACGTGGACTTCGTGGCCCGCGCGGCCGACCGCGGGATCTCCGCCTACGTCGAGTCCAACGACCCGCAGTCGGTGCAGGCCGCGATCGAGGTCACGATCCGCCGTTACCGCGAGGCGGCCCGGCTCAACGAGAAGGTCCAGCAGCTCGAGACCGCGCTCGAGCGCCGCGCCGTGATCGAGCGCGCCAAGGGGATCCTGATGGAGCGCCACGCGATCGACGACAAGGCCGCGTTCGAGCGCATGCGCGATCACGCGCGCGCCGGCAACCGCCGCGTCGTGGACGTCGCGCAGGCCGTCGTCGACGGCCACGCGCTGCTGCCCGCGCGCTCCACGCAGGAGTAGGCGCCCCCGGGGGCGGGAACTCCACCGGCATGAGTGCCGACTCCGGGTCGCTCTCCGCCGTGGTGAGGGACGGGCGGCCGGGCCCCGCGATCGAGGCGGGCGACTTCAAGCGCGCCTTCACGCGCTTCCAGAAGGACCAGGTCACGGACCACGCGGCGGCGCTCACCTACTACGCGCTGCTGTCGCTGTTCCCCGGGCTGCTGTTCGGGGTCGCACTGCTGGGCTTCTTCGGCCAGCAGGCCCTGGTGTCGGACGCGGCCCAGTTCCTGATCTCCGTCGGCGCGCCGACCGAGACCGTCGACGCCGTCACGGGAGCGCTCGAGGGCGCGCAGGAGAACCGCGACACAGCCCTCACCGCTCTCGTCCTCGCGATGGTGACGTCGCTCTACGGCGCCTCGGGCGCGTTCGGCGCCGTCGGCCGCGCGCTCAACGTGATCTGGCGGGTGGAGGAGGGTCGCTCGTTCGTCAAGCACAAGGCGCACGACGTCGGCTGGACGATCGTGGTGCTCGCGCTCGTGCTCATGACGGCCGTGCTCGTGTTCCTCGGCGGCGCCCTGTCGGAGTTCGTCTTCAGCCAGATCGGGCTCGGCGACACCACGGCCGCGATCTGGCGCTACGCGCGCTGGCCGGCCGCGGTGCTGGCGATGATCCTGATCTACGCCGTCGTCTACTTCGCGGCGCCCAACGTCGAGATCCGCCGCTTCCAGTGGATCACCCCGGGAGCGATGTTCGGCGTGCTCGCGACGATGCTCGCCTCGCTCGCGTTCTTCGTCTACGTCGCGAACTTCTCGTCATACGAGGCCACCTACGGCGCCTTCGCGGGCATGGTGATCCTGCTCGTCTGGCTGTGGCTGACCAACGTCGTGCTGCTCTTCGGGGCGGAGCTCAACGCGGTCATCGACCTGCGCCGCTCGCCCCACCTGTCGGTGCGCTACGACGGCCCGCCGCTGCCGGCCAAGGAGCCCGCCGACGCCTAGGGGTGGTGCGGTGCCGCGCCGGTGCCGGCGGGCGCCAGGGTGCGCTCCTCCGGCCACGAGCACAGCGCCCGGCGGCCCGGGCAGGTGGCGCAGAGCTCGCGGTGCGGGCGGCCGGTGACCTCGTAGCGCTCGTCGAGCACCCCGCGGGCGAGCGAGACGACCTGCTCGAGCAGCGCGTCGGCGTCGGCGGCCGTGTAGCCGCGCACGACCGGCTCGCCCGGCCGTTCGAGGAAGCAGTAGGCGACGTCGACGCGGGGCGCGCCGTCGCGCAGGGCGGCGAGCGCGTAGACGACGCGCTGGGTGGAGTAGTCGCGGTCGAGCACCTCGGCGGGGTCGGCGCCGTCCAGGCGGTCGGTCTTGTAGTCGACGATCAGGCGGCCGCCGCCGGGCTCGGTCGCGATCACGTCGACGAAGCCGTTGACGAGCGAGCCGCCGCCGCCCGGCTCGAGCGAGAACGCGAAGCCGGCCTCGCGGCGGACGGCGTCCGCGGCGGCGAGCCGCTCGCACAGCGGCGAGCGCGCGAACGCGCCGACGATCGCCCGCAGGTCCTCGACGTCGTCAGCGGTCACCCGGACGCCGTGGCGCTCGGCCAGCGCCGTCACGGCCTCGGCGTCGGGCGGCTCCGGCCGGGCGAAGTCGATCGACTCGAGCAGCGCGTGGGCGAGCCCGCCGCGGACCAGCGGGTCGAGCCCCTCGCGCTCCTCGCCGGGCGCCTCCAGCGGGGGTGGCGGCGGCTCGTCCGGCAGCCCCAGCACGCGCTGCAGGTAGAAGCGGTAGCCGCAGCGCGCGTACGCCTGCAGCGCGGTGTAGGAGAGCCGCTGCGGCGCGGGCCGCGCGCGCACGGGCGGCGCCGGCATCACTTTCGGCGCTTTCGGCAGCGCGGTCGCGGGCGCCCCCGGGCGCGGCACGCCCTCCGGCCGCAGCGCCTGGCGCGGCAGCACGGCGCCGAGCGTGGCGGCCGTGTTGAGCGCGCAGCGCACGCGGGCGGCGCGGCCGTCCCAGCTGCGCTCGAGCACGTGGTCGGTCGCGTGCGCGAACAGCTCGTGCGGCTCGCCGGCGATCGCGCGCACGATCCAGTCGAGCGGCGCGCCGCCGGAGCGAGGCTCGGGCCAGCGCGCGACGTCGGTGCCGCCGGACAGGATCAGGGTCTCGCGTGCGCGGGTCATCGCGACGTAGAGCAGCCGCCGCTCCTCCTCGGCGTCCGCGCGGTCCTCCTCGGCGGCGAGCCGGTCGTAGGCCAGCGCCGGCACCGCGTCGCCGCCGCCGAGCGGCGCGAGCCGCAGGCCGACCGCGCCGTCGTGGCCGATCAGCAGCCGCGGCCGCCCGCCCGCGCCCAGGCGCCCGAGGTCGGCCACGCACACGACGGGGAACTCGAGCCCCTTGGCCCGGTGGATCGTCATCAGCCGCACGGCGTCGAGCCCGTCGGACTCCAGCGCCGCCTCGCCCTCGCGCGCCTCGGCGAGGTCCTGCGTCACCGCGAAGTCGAGGAAGCCGCGCAGGTCGCGCCCCTCGGAGTGCTCGTACTCGCGCGCCAGCCGCATCAGCTTGCGCAGGTTCGCCAGCCGCCGCTCGCCGCCGGCCCGCGCCAGGATCGCCAGGTCGTAGCCGGTAGTGGTGATCGCCCGCTCCAGCAGCGTCTCCGGCGGCAGCCGCTCCGCCCGCGCGCGCTCGCCGGCGAAGAAGGCCGCGAACCGCAGCAGCCGGTCGCGGTCCGCGGCCGGGACGTCGTCGAGCCACGCGGCCTCACCTGCCGCACCGGGCGCGCCGCCGCCCGTAGCGGGGGCGCCCGCGGCGGCGCGCAGCGCGGCCCAGGGCCCTCGGGCGCCGTCGCGGCCGGCCTGCGCGAGCAGCACGAGCGCGTCGCTTCCCGCGCCGCAGAACGGCGAGGCGAGCACGCCGTAGAAGGCGGTCTCGTCGCGCGGGTTCGCCAAGGCGGCGAGGTAGGCGAGGCCGTCGCGGACCTGCTCCTGGGACCAGTAGCCGCGGCCGCCGACGACATAGGTGGGCAGGCCCTGCTCCTCGAGCGCCTGCTCGAACAGCCGCAGCGACGCGGTGGCGCGCACGAGCACGACGACGTCGCCGGGGCGGCGGCCGGCGCGGACCTCCTCGCGCAGCCGGTGCGCGACCAGGCGCGCCTCCGCGCGCCGCCAGGGCTGCTCGGCGAGCGCGCCGAGCCCGACCTCGCCCGCGAGCTCGTCCCAGCCCTTCGAGTCCGTGACGAGCAGCTCGACCGGGGGCGCGTCCGCTGGCGGGTCCGGGTCGAAGAGCCGCAGCTCGCCGTCGTCGGCAGCCGCGGGCGCGGACTCGCGCGGGCGGCCGGCCACGAGCGGCTGGAACGCATCGCCGAACACCGGCGCGAAGGCCGCGTCGAGCACGTCCAGCAGCTCCGGCGCCGAGCGGAAGTTCGCTCGCAGCCCGCGGACTCGCGACGCGTCCAGCTTGGCCCGCCGCTCGCGGAAGATCTGCACGTCGGCGTGGCGGAAGCGGTAGATCGACTGGAACTCGTCGCCGACCGCGAAGAGGTTCTTGCGTTCGAGGGACTCCAGCAGGTCGAGCTGGAGCCGGTTCGTGTCCTGGAACTCGTCGACCATCAGCAGGGCGAAGCGCTCGCTCCAGCGCCGCCGCTCGGCCTCGTCGGCGAGCAGGTCGCGCACGCCGAGCTCGAGGTCCTCGAAGTCCACGGCGGCGCGGTCGGCCTTGCCCTCGGCATACTCGGCCGCGAAACGGGCCAGCAGCTGGTCGAGCAGGATCACGGCCTTGCGCGCGTGGTGGTCGGCGCAGCCGGAGCGGTACGCCTCCCACGCGGTCCGGTAGGCCTCGCACGCCGCGGTCGCGAGCGCCTTCGCGCCCGCGCCGAGCTTCGCCGCGTCGAGCTCGCCCGGCGACGGCACGGCCGCGCCGGCGCCCGCGAGTGCGCGCTCGCACGCGGCGAGCGCGCTGCGGCCCTCGCTGACGCGGATGCCATCGCCCGCTCCCTCGAGCTCGCGCGCCGCGACGACGTGCGCCTCGGCCAGTGCTGCGGGTGACGGGGTGGGCCGCTCCGCCGGGATCGCGAGCCGCGGTGCCGCGCCGCGCGAGCGCAGCGTCGCGTGCGCGGCGAATACGAGGTCGCGCAGCCCCGGCCCGTACGCGGCGGCGAGGTCCACGGCGGGGCGGCCGAGCGCCGCCACCCACGCCTCGAGCGCCCGCTCGTAGGCGGCCGCGGCCAGCCGCCCGGCGGCCGCCTCCTCGAGCACCGTGAAACGCGGGTCGAGCCCCGCCGCCAGCGGCCGCGAGCGCAGCACCCGCGCGCAGAAGCCGTGGATCGTCCCGATCCAGGCGGCGTCGACGGCGCGGGCGTGCTCGTCCTCGCCGAGGTCGTTCAGCCGCTTGCGGGCGCGCTCGCGCAGCTCGCCGGCCGCCTTCTCGGTGAACGTGAGCGCGAGGATCGAGCCGACCGGGACGCCGTCGAGGAGCACCGCCTCGACGAACCGCTCGACCATCACGGCGGTCTTGCCGGAGCCCGCGTTGGCGGCGAGCAGGGACGAGCCCGACCGGTCCTCGATCGCGGCGCGCTGCTCGGCGGTGAAGCGCGGCGTGCTCACGCCGCCTCCTCCGGCGGCTCCTCGCCGGCCCGGCAGATCCCCGGGTAGGCGCAGCCGTTCGGCGAGCACCGCGAGGGGCACGGGCGGATCCGGCCCTCCCGCATCGCCCGCGCCGCCCCGAGCGCGGCCTCGCGCGCCTCCAGCAGCGCGGCGTCCAGCGCCTCGGGCGCGACCACGTCGCCGTTGACGTAGCGGCCCGGCGTCCCCGCGGTCACGAAGCCGCGCGGGCGGCGGTCGCCCTTGCCGATCGGCTGGTAGAGCGCGCCGGCGAGCTCCAGCCCCAGCAGCTCGCGCGCCGCGAGCGCGTAGAGCGCCGCCTGCAGCCGCCCGTCCTGGCCCCAGCGGGCGCCCGCGTGGACGGTCTTGCCCTTGTAGTCGCGCACCACGGCCGTGCCGCTGCCGTCGACGTCGATCCGGTCGACCCGGCCCGTGACGGAGAAGCCCGAGCCGTTGAGCGCGAGCGCGCCGTGGCTGTCGCCCTCGCGCCCGAAGCTCCACTCGAGCCATTGCGGCTCCATCCCGGCGCCCGTCTCGGCCTCGTGGCGCAGGTAGCGCACGAGATCCTCCTCGAGCGCGCGCAGCCCGGCGCGCCCGCGGGCGCTCGCGAGCTCGCGGCCCCGGCTCGCGCGCACGGCGCCGAGCGCCCGCTCCAGCTCGGCCAGCGCGGCCTCGATCGTGTCCGGCCCCAGGCGCGCGGAGCCCGTGCGCTCCTTGAGCCCGCGCAGCGTCGTCTCCAGCACCGCGTGCGCGAGCGAGCCCTTGCGCATCGGCTCGGGATCCGGCTCGGCCCGCAGCGGCTTGAGCACCGACTCGACGAGCCAGCGCACGCCGCAGGCGGCGAACGTCTCCAGCCCGCGCGCCGCCTCCGGCCCGCGCGCGGCCAGCGCCGCGAGCACCGCGCCGGAGCCCGGCGGCCCGAGCGGCGGCGGCTCGGGCCCGCGCTGAGCGGCCGCCTGCGCGCGGCGCAGCTCGTGCGGGGTCGGCGCGGTCGCGGGCGGCCACGTCACCTCGGCGAGCAGCCGCGTGCCGCGCTCGCGCCACAGCTCGTCCGTGAACAGCGCGCGGACGTCGGCGATGAACGGCGACGGCTGCACCGGGTCGCCGTCCTCGTCGGAGGACCGGAAGGAGAGGAACAGGACCTCCTCCGGCCGCGAGACGCAGGCGTAGAAGAGGTGGCGCTCCTCGCCCAGTACGTCCTCGTGGCGGCGCAGGAAGAGCCCGCTCGCCCGCGCGAGCGACGTGCGGGCGTCATCGTCGAGGAACGGCTCGGGCGAGGGGCGGCGCGGGAACTCGCCCTCCTGCAGGCCGCAGACGAAGACGGCGCGGAAGCGGCGCGCCCGGATCGCGCGCGCGGTGGCGACGAGCACGCCGCCGGCCGCCGCGTCCTGGCGGACGGTCACCGCGGCGAGCGCCTCGAGCACCTCCTCCGGACCGCCGGCCAGCAGCTCGGGGTCGGCCTCCGCCAGGGAGCGCAGCTCGCGCGCCGCCCCGCGCAGCTCGGCCGCCGTGCGCGCGTCCGCGGCCTCCTCCGGCCCCAGCACGGCGGCGCGGCGGCGGTGCGGCGCGGTCCAGATCCTCTCCCCCTCGGCGAGCAGCGCGTCCAGCAGCGCCGCCGGCCCCTCGGCGGCCGCCGCGGCGAACGCGTCGAGCTCGTCCAGCGTTCCGCCCTCCCACAGGCGCCGCGCGTCGGCCGCCGTCACGGCCTCCGAGCGCCGCGCCCGCGCGTCCAGCGCGTCCGCCGCGTCGGGGTCGGCCAGCTTGCCGGGGGTGCGCAGCCACGCGATCACGTCGTTCGCCCGGCCGCCCGGCAGCGCCGCGCGGGCGAACGCCAGCAGCCCGGCCCCGAGCCGGGTGCGGGCCAGCGACAGCCGCGCGTCCGGCGCGACGGGGACCCCGTAGTCGGCGAGCCCGGTCGCGAGCACCTCGACCGCGGCGCCGCCCTCGCGCACGAGCACCGCGATGTCCTCGGCCGCCACGCCCTCGCGCATCAGCTCGAGCACCTCGGCGGCGACGAGCTCGGCCTCGGCGCGCTCGCCGCCCGCCTCCAGCAGGCGCACGGCGCCGTTGGGCGGGCAGGGATCGCCCCCGCCCTCGAACAGCCGGCGCTCCAGGTGGTGCAGCGCGCGCCGGGCGGGCGGCGCGTAGTGCTCCGAGCGGTCGTCGAGCGCGACGTGGCGGTCGGCGAGCGGCTTCAGCAGCTCGACCGTCGCGGCGTGCCCGGCGAACGCCGCCCGCCCCGCCTCATACGGCAGCGCCACCCAGACCTCGGCCTCCGCGCGGCCGGCCAGCGTCTCGACCGCGTCGAGCTGCAGCGGATCCAGGTCGTCGAAGCCGTACAGCAGCACCGGACGCCGGCCCCAGGCGGCGGGCCGCTCGCGCAGCCCGTCCAGCGCCGCGCGGGCGTGGCCCTGCTCGTCGCGGCGGCCGAGCCCCTCCAGCCGCCGGTGGTAGGCCGAGTAGAGCGCCGCCAGCTCCTCGGCGTGGGCGGGCGCCTCGCCGCCGGCCGCCCAGCCGCGCAGCGCGCGCGTGAACCGTGCCGGCGTGACGAGCGAGCGGCCGAGCTCGGCGAACAGGTCGCCGGCCGCCGCCGTGAAGCCTGGTGCGCGTGCTGACGCGACCAGTACTTTCAGGTGGGTCTCCCGGACCGCCGCGCGCACGACGCGGTCGCGCGCCACGGGGCCGAGCGGCCGCCCGTGCACCCCGGCCGCCGCCGCGATCTCCCGCACGAGCCGGCGGAACGTCAGCACCTCGGCCCCGAACACGATCCCCGCCGCCGCCAGCTCGCGCCGGTAGTGGTCCACGTCGGCCGACGTCGGCACCACCAGCAGCGGATCCTGTGAGCGCAGCGCGCGCAGGCGCTCGAGCACGACGCCGGCCTTGGCGGCGTTCGCGGGTCCGGTGACGAGTGTCAGCGGCATGGCCACCAAGGGTTGCGCGCGGACCCGACGGCATCAGCGAAGAACCCGCAACGTCCACCGATCGGGGGAGTTCAAACCACGATTGGACGAATGTTGGGGTACCCCCATTGCCTCAAGTTGTCAGGCTCGCTGTCGTAACTCCGATAGAGGGAATAGAGCAAGCACCGACGGGAGCAACCATGCCGCACCTGTATCTGCCCACCGAGCACACCGACGCGGACCTCGTTCTCGCGGCGGACGTCGCCGCGGCCGTGTCCAGTGCGGACCTCTACGTCACCTGGACGATCGAAGCCGGTACCGGCACCCCCGAGGTCGAGGCCGTGGTGCGCGACGAGCGCCCCGCTCCGGAGACGAACCCCTTCGCCGACCTGCTGATCGCGCTCTTCCAGGGCGTGGCCGCCCTCTGGCGCTCGCTGACCGGCCCGCCGGCGCAGCGCATCGCCCCCGCGCCGGTCGCCGGCGCGACGCGCGAGCCGTCGATCTAGGAGTCCGTCACAGAAGATCCGGCCCGACCGGTGTGGTCGCGGACCGAGTCGATCCGGCGAAGCGTCCATGGCCGCATCCGGGCGTGCCGGGGTTCTTTGACGGGCTCCTGTCCTACGCCGCCTGGGCCGCGCCGTCGGCGGCGCGGTCCCGTGCCGCCTGCGCGGCCTCGTCCTCGCCCTCGGGCGGCTTGGCGCCCTCGCGCGCCCACGGCTCGTCGAACTCGACGCGCCACTTGCCGTCCTCGGTCTGCAGCAGCGCCAGCCGGGCGCGGAAGGAACGGCCCGAGCGGCCCTTGAAGCCGGCGACCGCGCGCTCCGTGCGGCCCGTGGAGATCAGCTCGCGCGCCACCGCGGCGGGCAGCGTCTTGCCGGCCTTGGACTTCCAGATCACGAAGCCGCAGCCCGGGTCCTCGCGCGACCAGCACGAGAAGCCCTTGCGGTTCTCGACGATGTCGTGGCCGCAGACGGGGCACGGCCCGAGGTTCGCGCGCGGGATGCGCACGTCCTTGAGCGTCTCGTCGAGCGTGTGCACGGTCTCGCCGGCGAACAGCGCGATGTCGCGCATGAAGATCTCGCGCGGCTCCTCGCCGTGCTCGATCTTGCCCAGCCGCGTCTCCCAGTCGCCCGTCAGAGACGGCGACGTCAGCGGGTGCTCGCCGAGCAGCCGGATCACGTTGAGGCCCTTCTCGGTGGCCACGAGCGAGCGGCCCTCGCGCTCGACGTACTCGACGTCGATCAGGCGCTCGATGATGGCGGCGCGGGTCGCCGGCGTGCCGATGCCTGAGTCCTTCATCGCCTCGCGCAACTCGTCGTCGTCGACGAGCTTGCCCGCGGTCTCCATCGCCGCCAGCAGCGACGCGTCCGAGTAGCGGCGCGGCGGCTTGGTGACCTTCTCCTCGGCGGCGACGTCCTTGGTGTCCACGGCCTCGCCGCGCTCGAGCTTCGGGAGCTGCTGCGGGCCGCCCTCGTCCTCGTCGGACGCCGACTGGGCGCCGGACTCCAGCGCCTCCTCGCCGTAGACGCCGCGCCAGCCGGCCACGAGCAGGACGCGGCCGCGGGTGCGGAAGACGTGCTCGGCCACCGTCGTCTCCAGGCGCGTGTTCTCGAACACGGCCTCGGGGTGGAAGGCGGCGAGGAACCGGCGCGCGACCATGTCGTAGATGCGCCGGTCGTCGTCGGACATCTTCTCGATCCGGTGCGACGAGTTGGTCGGGATGATCGCGTGGTGGTCGGTGACCTTCGCGTCGTTGATGACGCGCCCGGTCGGCAGCACGTCGAGCCCGGTCACGTAGGCGGCCGCCTTCGCGTACTCGCGGTGCTGGCCGACGTGGCCCGCGATCGGCTTGATCTCGGCGCCCATGTCCGAGGGCAGGAAGCGCGAGTTGGTACGCGGGTAGGTGAGCGCCTTGTGCTCCTCGTAGAGCCGCTGGGCGGCCGCGAGCGTGCGCCGGGCCGAGAAGCCGTAGCGCGTGTTGGCCTCGCGCTGGAGCGTCGTGAGGTCGTACAGCAGCGGCGCCTTCTCGGAGCGCTTGGTCGTCTCGAGCTTGGTGATCTCGCCCGTGCGGCCGCGGACGGCCTCGACGACCGCCTCGGCCTGCTTCGCCGGTCTTCAGGCGAGGCTGCGACCCGTCGTGGTAGCGGCCCGCGTAGCGGCGCCCCGACTCGCCGGAGGTCGGCTCGAAGTTCGCGTCGACGAGCCAGTAGGGCTCGGGCTTGAAGGCGCGGATCTCCTCCTCGCGGCGGGCGATGATCGCGAGCGTCGGCGTCTGGACGCGGCCGAGCGTGACGGCGCGGTCGAACGAGGAGCGCAGCCGGATCGTGGCCGCGCGGGTGGCGTTCATGCCGACGATCCAGTCGGCCTCCGAGCGCGAGCGGGCCGCCTCCTCGAGCTTGGCGAACTCCGAGGCGGGCCGCAGCCCGGCGAAGGCCTGCTTGATCGCGCTCGAGGTCATCGAGGACAGCCACAGCCGCTGGACGGGCTTCTCGACGCCGGACTTCTCGAGCGTCCAGGCGAAGATCAGCTCGCCCTCGCGGCCGGCGTCGCAGGCGTTGATGATCTCGTCGACGTCCTTGCGCCGCAGCAGCCGCGTGATCACGGTCATCTGCTTGCGCGAGCGCTCGTCGCGGACCTCGAGCCTGAAGTCGTCGGGGATGATCGGCAGGTCCGCCATCCGCCACTTCTTGTACTTGGCGTCGTACTCGTCGGGCTCCGCGAGCTGCACGAGATGGCCGACGGCCCACGTGACGACGTGGGAGTCGGACTCGAGGTAGCCCTCGTGCTTGGCGAACTGACCCGGGAGGGCCCGGGTCAGGTCGCGCCCGACGGAGGGCTTCTCGGCGAGGACGAGCGTCTTGGCCATGGCCGCTCGACGATAGCGGGCGGGCTTCTCAGGCGCAGGGACCGGTGGAGACCGGTCCGCTCGAGTCGCCCAGCGCCGAGCGCACGACGGCGTTGGGCACGCCGTAGCCGCCGCGCGGGCCGCTCGTGGTGGCGGCGAAGATCGTCGTGACCACGCGGCCGCGGCCGTCGACCATCGGGCCGCCCGAGTTGCCCGAGCGCACCGCGCCGCGCAGCGAGGTGATCGAGCGCCGCACCGGCCCGCGGCCGTAGGCGTCCTGCGTGACGACGTCGCGGGTCGCGCCCAGCCGCCCGGCGCGCTCGTCGTAGGGCCCGTTGCGCGGGAACCCGAGCACGGCGGCCGACGTGCCGGCGCGCGGCGAGGCGGCGAGCGGGAGCGCCGGCGCCTGCAGCCCGGGCACCCGCAGCACCGCGACGTCGTTGCGCGGGTCGAAGTGCGACGGCCTCGGCGTCGATGCCGGGCTCGTCGCCCTCCAGCAGCACGCGCGTGTCCTTCTGGCCCGCGACCACGTGCGCGTTCGTGACCACGATCCCCTCGCCGGCCACCCAGCCCGACCCCTCGACGCCGAGGCCGCAGGCGGTGCCGAGCACCTTGACGACGCTGCGCGCCGCGGCGTCGACCTGCGGGTCGTCGACGATCCCCCTGGCCGGCGCCTGCACGCGCACCTCGGGCCCGTCGATGCGCGGGAACGGATCGAGGTTCTCGAGCGCGTTGAGAGCCCGCTCGTGGGCGGCAGGATCGTGTTGAGGCGCTGGAGGACGTAGGAGCGCTGCACCGCCTGGCGCAGCTCGCCGCCCGAGCCGAGCGCCACCGCGCCGAGCACCCAGACCACGCCGAGGCCCATGCAGGCGGTCAGCACGGCCCCCAGCACGCCGTCGAGCGCAGCGGCCGCGGGCGTGCGCACGCGGGCGCGCAGGCGCGCGCCGATGCCCTCGAAGCCCATCGCCAGCACGGCCCCGGCGACGAGCGCGCCGATCAGTCCGAACGCGGGCGCCCAGCCGGAATCGGCGCCGTCGGGGAGCACGAGCGGCCCGACGCGGGTCCCCACCCACGCGCCGATCACGAAGCCGACCAGCGCGAGCGCGCCGGACACGAAGCCCTGGGCCCACCCGAACAGGGCGAGCAGGATCACGATCCCCAGGACGATCCAGTCGAGCCCCGTCATTGCCGCAGTGAGGCTACCCTCGCCCGACTCTCGCAATGGCCGCCCAACCCCCGTCGCCCCTCGTCGGTCCGCCCCCGCGTCGCCCCACGCGCCAGAGCCGGATGCTCCAGCGGCTGGCCCCGCTCGTGGCCTTCGCGGCGGTCGCGTTCGCGGTCGGGATCGTGATCGGCTCCCGCCACGAACCGTCCGAGCGCCGCGTCGCGGCGCGCTTCGCGGCTGCCTGGGAGCGCGGCGACTACGCGACGATGCACTCGCTGCTGACCGCGAAGGCGCGCGGTGAGTTCCCGCTGCGCCGCTTCGAGCGCGCGTACACGCGCGCGGCCGACACCGCGACGCTCGCCGAGCTGCGCGCCTCCCGGCCCCGCGTGCTGGACGACGGCAAGGTCGAGCTCGGCGTGCGGCTGAAGACCCGGATCTTCGGGACCAAGGCGAGCAAGCTCGAGCTCGCCGTCGAGGAGGACCCGGACGACGGCACTTCGGGCGTCGCCTGGCGGCCCGAGCTCGTGTTCCCCGGGCTGCGAGCGGGCGAGCGGCTGGAGCGCGACGACGGAGATGCCCCCGCGGGCGGCGATCCAGGCGCGCGACGGCACGATCATCGCCCAGGGCGAGCAGCGGCTCTCCGACCTCGGATCGCTGGCCTCCGAGATCGCCGGCCGGCTCGGCCCGGCGCCGCCCGAGCGCGAGGAGGAGCTGGCCCGCCGCGGCGTGCCAGAGGGCACGCCGGTCGGGCTGACCGGGCTCGAGCGCACGTTCGACGAGCGGCTCGCGGGCAAGCCGGGCGGCACCCTGAAGGCCGGGGCGCGCGTGCTGGCGCGCAGCGAGCCGGCCGAGGGCTCGGCCGTGCGGACCACGATCGACCCCGAGGTCCAGGAGGCCGCCGTGATCGCGCTGGCCGGCCGCTTCGGCGGGATCGCGGTCATGCGCCCGCGCGACGGCGAGGTGCTCGCGCTGGCCGGGATCGCCTACAGCGCCCCGCAGCCCCCCGGCTCCACGTTCAAGATCGTCACGCTCGCCGGGCTGCTCGACGCCGGCGTGGTCAAGCGCAACGAGAAGTTCCCGATCGAGACCAAGACCACGCTCGAGGGCGTCGAGCTCGAGAACGCCAACGGCGAGGCCTGCGGCGGCTCGCTGCGGGCGTCGTTCGCGGAGTCCTGCAACTCGGTCTTCGCGCCGCTCGGCGCCAAGCTCGGCGCGGAGCGGCTCGTCGCCACCGCCGAGAAGTTCGGCTTCAACGAGGAGCCCGGGCTGCCGGGCGCCGCGCGCTCCACGATCCCGGCCGCCGACGAGGTCGGCGACGACCTCGCCGTCGGCTCGACCGCGATCGGCCAGGGCAAGGTGCTCGCCACCCCGCTGCTGATGGCCGACGTCGCCTCCGCGATCGCCCAGGAGGGCCGCCGCCCCAAGCCCACCCTGCTCAAGGGCGCGGGAGGCGTCGCCGGCCGCGCCACCACGCCCGAGGCCGCGAGGTTCATCGCCCGCGCCATGCGCTCTGTCGTCACCGACGGCACGGGCATCGGCGCCGCCGTCCCCGGCGTGAAGGTCGCGGGCAAGACCGGCACGGCCGAGCTGCGCTCGACGGTCAGCGAGGACCCGATCCCCGACGACCCGTCCCAGCCGCCCGCCGAGGAGGACCTCACGCGACACCGACGCCTGGTTCACGGCGTTCGCCCCGCTGCGCGACCCGAAGGTCGCGGTCTGCGTGCTGCTCGTCGGCCAGGGCGCGGGCGGGGCCACCGCGGCCCCGGCCGCCAAGACCGTCATCGAAGCCGCCCTGAAGGGCTGAAACTGCGCTGGGTAGGGAGGTGAGGGGTGCCCGAGCCGTCCCGATCTCCATCGAGCGGTCAGTTGTTCAGGCTGAGCCTGAAGAATCGACCGCTCGAAGCCGCGCGGCCCGAAACCCACCCCCTCGGTGCCCGCCGTTCAGACGCACCGCACCCTGAGCGCGGCGCAAGCGCAGCCGGCCGAGCCGGCTCAGACGTCGAGGTCGACGATCGCCGGTCGTGCCGGACCCGCGCTTGAAGCGGAACTCCAGCGGCCGGTTCTGCAGCGACTCGGTCTTGACCTTGAACAGCAGCATCGAGCCCTGGATCGTGGTCTCGGAGGCCACGGAGTCGGCCTCCGGGATCAGGCCCTTGGGCGGGATCGGCTCCGGCTTGTAGGCGAAGGGGTTGATGTCGGTGTCGATCGGGACGGGCCGGTAGAGGTTCTTCTGCGTGTCCTCGATCACGAAGTCGTTCGCCGGCGCGATCGTCTCGTCCGTCGGGTTCTGCACGCGGATGAAGACCCCGAACCACGTCTCGTCCTCGCCGGTGTCGGTCGAGCCGCCGGTCAGGCCCTTCAGGTACGCCTGGTCCTCGACGTCGTCCGGGTTCATGTAGCGGGAGATCTGCACCTGGTACTTCAGCTCGTCGATGTCGAGGTAGATGCCCTCGGTCTCGCCCAGCGTGACGGTCTCCTGCTTGTTGCCGCAGCCCGCGGCCGCGAACGCGCACAGCAGCGCGGCGAAGATGACGAGCAGACGCCTCATGGCCGGGATCCTAGACGCCCGCGACCGTGGCGCGCTTGCCGCGGTCGTGGTCCTCCTCGAGGATCGACTGGAGCCGCTGCAGCGCCTTGCGGCCGCCGCGCTTGAACCACCGTCGCGTGCCCCCGAGGCTCTCCATCAGGCGGTCGGTCGGCAGCTTGGGCTCGATCTCCGTCGTGTGCTCGACCCGCGTGCCGCTGCCCGAGGGCGACAGCGTCCAGGTCGAGTAGGTCTTGTTGCGGTTGAACTTCCCGCCGCGGCCGGCGGCCACGATCCGGTAGGGCCGCTCGACCTCGATGAACGTCATGTCGGCCCAGCCGAAGCGGTCGCGGCGCTTGTCGTAGCGGAAGCGCGCGCCCGCGCCCTGGCCCACGGAGTCGACCCGCGTCAGGTGCCAGTCCTTGAGGTAGTGGTCGCTGAACTCGGGGTGGTTCGCGATGTCGGCGAGGTAGTCGAAGACCTCCTCGCGCGGCCGGCCGATCGTGATCGTGCTGGTGACTGGGTCCACGGCGGCCGTGAGTCTAATGGCCGCGGGCGCGGTCAGGCGGCTCTGGCGCGCAGGCGCACCGCGCCCTTGACGGTGCGGTGGTGCTCCGAGGAGTGCACGACGACGGTGTCGCCCGGCGGCTCCCGCCGCAGGTGGCGGCAGAGCTGGCAGACGAGCCGGTCGCCGTAGAGGTGGACGTGCTCGCCGACGAGCGGCGTCCGGTGGCAGTGCGAGCATGCCCCGTCCACGGGATGGTCGCGGCCCTTGCCGAGCAGGGAGATCTCCGTCGGGACGCGGAGCTTGGAGCGGTGGAGGGGGAGCACCTGCATGGTGCAGAGGCGGTTCGCCGCGGGCACGGAGAGCCCTCCCGTTGCAACGATCGGCCCGCGTATGCGGTCCTGACCCCATTGACCGGGTGCGTAGAATTCTCACCCGGAGGACGGGGCGCGTTGTGCGCCGAGACAGGAGAGAACCCGATGGATCCACGTGAATCGAGCGACGTGCAGGCGACCGGCACGCTGCCCCTGTCGGGGCAGGAGTCGGTGCCCGTGCAGGCGCCCGCGGCCGTGGAGCGCGAGCGCCCGCGCATGGCTGCAGGAGGCGCGCGACGGTCTCACCCAGCCCGGCAAGTACCTCGCCTACGAGGAGTCGGCCGCCAGGTCGTGGCGCCCGCTCAACCAGGAGTGGACCCGCATCGGGCGCTCGCTGGCCGCCGACATCCGCTTCGACGACGCGACGGTCTCGCGCCGTCATGCGCTCGTCGTCAGCCAGGCGGAGGGCGTACGCGTGCTCGACGACCGCTCGCTGAACGGCGTCTACGTCAACGGCGAGCGCGTCGAGTGGGCGCCGCTGACGGACGGCGACGAGATCACGATCGGCCGCCACAGCATCTTCTTCCTGGACACGGCGACGGTCGGCTCGGCGGCCCGCAGCAGGCCGCGCTCGCCGAGTAACGTCACCGAAGGCGGATTAGTTCGCCTGCCGGCGAAACGAGCTCCGTCGTCGCCGCAGTCGCCGTTCGGCGCTATACGTGCGCGCGCCATGGCCGAGACGATCGCCGTCCTGTCGCTGAAGGGCGGCACGGGCAAGACCACCACGGTGCGCACGCTGGCGGACGTCTTCCGCCGGATCGGGCTCGACGTGCTCGCCATCGACCTCGATCCGCAGGGCAACCTGTCGGACTACTTCGACGTCGCCCCTGACGCCGACGCCGACGATCGCCGACGTGCTCGGCGGCCAGGCGAAGGCGAAGGCGGCCTCCCACGGCGGCGTGATCCCCGCGACGCCGATCCTCGCCGAGGTGGAGCGCTCGATGTCGGGCAAGATGGGCCGCGAGCTCGTCCTGCGCAAGGCGCTCAAGGACGTCCGCAAGGAGCACGACCTGGTGCTGATCGACTGCCCGCCGGCGCTCGGCCTGCTGACGATCAACGGCCTCGTCGCCGCCGACTGGGCGCTCGTGTCCTCCGAGGCGCAGTACTTCGCGCTGCAGGGCGTCGAGGGCGCGCTCGAGGTCGTCGAGCAGGCGAAGGAGTTCTACAACCCGGACCTCGAGTTGCTCGGCGTGGTGCTCAACATCGCCGACATGCGCACGAAGCACTCGCGCGAGGCCTTCGAGCAGCTCAAGGAGCACTACGGCGAGAAGGTCTTCGAGACCGTGATCCGCTCCTCGATCGCCTACGCGGAGTCGGCCGAGAAGGGCGTCTCGATCCTCGACCACCGCCCCGACCTCGGCACGGACTACCTCGCGCTCGCCGACGAGGTGCTGCGGCGCGTCGGGCTCAAGGACGCGCGCAAGAAGCTCAAGCCGCTGCTCGGCGGCCTGAGCAGTGACCGCGCCGCGCCGCGCCGCTGCGTGCTGGTCGCTCGCCGCGGCGGCGCGGCTGCGGCGGCGGCTCGCGCGGCTGCCGAGCGCCGCGGCACACGACCGCCGCGTGGCCGCGGCGAGTCGGCGACGACGCCCTTCGCCGTCGCGCGCGAGCGGCGAGCCGGCCCGCGCGGCCGCGTGCGCTGGCGACCGCCCGCGCTGACCCGCGCGGACGATCGCGCTGCGCGCCGCGCCCGGGCGGCCGCCGGCATCGGGCGCCTGCGGCCGCGCACGGAGTTCGGCTCGCCCAAGGTCGTCTCGGTGCTGCGCCGGCGCGGCGGCTGGCTGCGGGTCGTCGCGCCCGAGCTCGCCAACGGCCGCCGCGGCTGGATCCGCGCGCGCCGCGACGCGCGCCTCGGCGCCATCGACGTCTCGCTGCACGTGGACCGCTCCGCGCCGCACGGCTGACCGTCCGCCGCGGCGGGCGCGTGCTGCGGCGCGTCCCGGTCGCCGTCGGGCGCGCCCGGCACCGAGACGCCGACCGGCCGCTTCGCGGTCACGGACAAGCTGCGCACGCGGCGCGCCGACTCGCCGTACGGCTGCTGCGCGCTCGCGCTCTCGGGCCACCAGCCCAAGCTGCTGCCCGGCTGGCCCGGCGGCGACCGGCTCGCGATCCACGCGACGCCGCAGCCGGAGACGCATCGGCCAGGCCGCCTCGCTCGGCTGCCTGCGCGCCCAACGCGCGATCTGCAGGCGATGATGCGGATCGTGCCGCTCGGCGCGCCGGTTTTCGTCAGTCCGTGAACACGGTGTCAATTGCGGACTCGGACCAAGCCTCGAGTCGGGTATGAGGAGCTCATCGTGCCCCAGCATCATCCGCATCTTCCACTGCGACGACTCGTCCGCGTTCACGCGGCTGGTCCGGCACTGGCTGGACGACCACGACGATCTCGAGCACGTCGGCGAGGCGCACACGGCGAGGAGGCGATCGACGGCGATCGGCCCGGCCCGAGCCCGACGTCGTGCTGCTCGACACGATGGGCTCCCCCGGCGACACCGACGCTCCTGCGGCGCATCCGGAGCGCGGCGCCCCGAAGCGCGCGTGCATCGTCTACAGCGGCTACGTCTCGCTCCTCGACGACGGCGAGCTCGGCGGCGAAGCCGACGCCTACCTCGAGAAGGGCGACGACGAGGAGCCCTGGTGGCGATGATCCGCGCCGTCGCCGCCGCGGCAGTGCGTCTAGAGCTCGCGCACGTACGCGCCCTGCGGCTCGAAGGGCACGTGCATGCACCGGCGCCCAGCCGGCCGTGGCGGGCTTGAGCTGGCCATCACCGCGCCCGTCGCCTCGTAGTGCGTCCAGAACAGCACGGACGGCCCGGCGCCGGAGATCGTCGCCCCGAGCGCGCCGAGCTCCTGCGCGCGGCGCACGAGCGCCATCGACTGCGGGTACAGCGACGCGCGCCGCGGCTGGTGGAGGCGGTCGTGCAGGCCCGCGCTGACGAGGTCCCAGTCGCCGCGCACGAGCCCGAGCACGAGCATCGCTCGCGTGGCCGACGTTGTGGACGGCGTCGGTGAGCGGCACCTGCGCGGGCATCGCGGCGCGCGCCCTGCGCGGTGCGCACGTGCTTGTGCGGCACGACGAGGATCGCCTCGAGCCCGGCCGGGACGTCGAAGCGCGCCGCCCGCGCGCCGACGCAGACCACGAAGCCGCCGAGCAGCGCCGCGGCGGCGTTGTCGGGATGCCCCTCGAGCCTGGTCGCGGCGGCCAGCAGCGGCGCGTCGAGCTCGAACATCGAGTCGGCCGCCATCAGCCCGGCCACGTAGGCCGCCGCGCTCGTGCCGAGCCCGCCCGAGAGCGGCACGTCGGAGCGGATCGTGAACTCGAAGTCGTCGGCCGGGTGCAGCGTCTCGAACGCCGCGCACGGCGAGGTTGCGCCGGTCGCGGGCGATCGCGAGGTCGGTGTGGACGGCGAAGCGGCCCGGTCTCCTCCACCTCGAGCTCGACGTGCAGCCCGAGCGCGGCGGCGAGCACGTCGAAGCCCGGCCCGAGGTTGGCCGAGGAAGCCGGCACCCGCACCAGCCTGCGCCTATGCATCGATGGCGCGCTCGACCGCTTCGATGTCGGGCTCGCAGGGCACGACGGAGCCGGCGTGCGCGAGCGCGGTCTGCGGGTCCTTGAGGCCGTGGCCGGTGAGCACGCAGGCGATCCGCTCGGCGCCCTCGGCGCCGTTGGCGAGCAGGCCGGCGACGCCGGCGGCCGACGCCGGCTCGCAGAAGACGCCCTCCTCGCGGGCGAGGAAGCGGTAGGCGTCGAGGATCTGCGCGTCGGTGACCGCGCGCACCTGCGCCGCGCGAGCTCGTGAAGGCGTCGAGCGCCTCCTCCCAGCGGGCGGGGTTGCCGATCCGGATCGCGCTCGCGACCGTCTCGGGCGACTCGACCGGCGCGCCGTGCACGAGCGGCGCCGCGCCCGCGGCCTGGAAGCCGAGCATGCGCGGGCGCGAGCCGCGCTCCTGTGAAGCCCTTCCAGTAGGCGGTCACGTTGCCCGCGTTGCCGACCGGGATGCACAGCGCGTCGATCTCCCCGAGCTCGTCGAGGATCTCGAAGGAGGCGGTCTTCTGGCCCTCCAGCCGGAACGGGTTGACCGAGTTCACGAGCGCGATCGGGCGCCGCTTCGCGAGCTCGCGCACGAGCGTCAGCGCCTGGTCGAAGTTGCCGCGCAGCGCGATCACGCGCGCGCCGTGCATCAGCGCCTGGGCGAGCTTGCCCGTGGCGATCTTGCCCTCGGGCACGATCACGACGCCGCGCAGGCCCGCCGCGCGCCGCGTAGGCGGCGGCGCTGGCCGCGGTGTTGCCGGTCGAGGCGCACACGAGCGCCTCGGCGCCCTCGCGCACCGCCGCCGAGACCGCGCAGGTCATCCCGCGGTCCTTGAACGAGCCGGTCGGGTTGGCGCCCTCGATCTTCAGCCACACCTCCGCGCCGGCGCGCTCGGACAGCCGCTCGGCGAGCACGTGCGGCGTCGAGCCCTCGCCGAGCGAGACGACCGGGTCCTCGGGCGCGAACGGCAGGCGCTCGCGGTAGCGCTCGATCAGCCCGGCATCGGCTCAGGTGAAGTCCTCGTCGATGACGCGGATCGCGCGCGGGGCCGCGCGCATGAAGTCGAGCTGGCCGATCATCCGCACCGCCGCGTAGAAGCGCGACTCCAGCAGCGGGTGCAGGACCATCACCAGGCGCGCGTTGTCGCCGAGCCCGCGCTGCACGAACGACTTGATCGAGGCGCCCTGCATGCCGAGCAGCTCGGCGATCTGCGCGAGCACGCCGGGGCGGTCGGCGACCTCCATGTGCAGGTAGAACGCCGAGCTCGACGTCGCTGACGACCGGCAGCGCCTCGCGTCGTCTCCGGCGTCGAGGCGGGCGGGATCATCGCCGAGATCGACGTCGCCGAGCACCGCGCTCGCGGTCTGCGGGCCGCCCGCGCCGGGGCCGGACATCGTGATCTCCGTGATGGCGTCGGACTCGACCGTGACCGCGTTGAACGGGCCGTTGACGGTGGCCAGCGGATGCTCGCCGTAGAGGAACGCCGGGTGCACGCGCACGCTGATGCCGCCGTCGACGCGCTCGGCGGTGCCGATCAGCTTCAGCCCGAGCCCGAGCTCGTCCGCGTAGGCCATGTCGTCGGCGGTGATGTGCTCGATCCCCTCGTAGACGACCTGGTCGAGGTGGACCGGGGTCGAGAACGCCAGCCGGGCGAGGATCGCCATCTTGGCGGCGGCGTCGCGGCCCGTCACGTCGTCGGTCGGGTCGGCCTCCGCGTAGCCCAGCTCCTGGGCCTGCATCAGCGCCTGCTCGTAGGAGATGCCGGCGCGCGCCATCTCGGAGAGGATGTAGTTCGTCGTGCCGTTGACGATGCCGTGGATGCGCTCGACGTGCGCGGCCGCCAGCGACTCCTGCAGCACGCGGATCACCGGCACGACGCCGGCCACCGCGCCCTCGAAGCGCAGCTGGACCTGGTGCTCGCGCGCGCACGCCCACAGCTCCTCCCCGTGCTGGGAGAGCAGCTGCTTGTTGGCCGAGACGACGTGCTTGCCCGCGCGCATCGCCCGCAGCACGTAGTCGCGCGCCGGCTCGATGCCGCCGATCAGCTCCACGATCAGGTCCGAGCCCTCGAGGATCGCCTCGAAGTCGCCGCGGGAGCGCGTCAGCACGCCGCTGAGCTGGGGGCGCAGGCCCGTGGTCGCGGCGACCGCGCCGGCGCGCTCCTCCAGCAGCCGCTCGAACGCCGCGCCGACGGTCCCGTGACCCAGCAGTCCGACGCGGAAGGGCTCAGACGTCGCGGCCATGCAGCTCCTCGTAGGTCTCCCGGCGCACCACCACGCGCGAGCGGCCGCCGGAGCAGAAGACCACCGGCGGGCGGGGCTGGCCGTTGTAGTTGTTGGCGAGCGCGTACCCGTAGGCGCCGGTCGCCGGCGTGACCAGCACGTCGCCCGGGCGCGGGTCGGGCAGCAGCGCGTCGCGCACGAGCACGTCGCCGGACTCGCAGTGCTTGCCGACGACCGTGCTCGGCACGCCCTCGGCGCCCATGCGCGTCGCCACGTGCGCCTCGTAGGAGGCGCCGTAGAGCATCGGCCGCAGGTTGTCGGACATGCCGCCGTCGACGGCCACGAGCAGCTCACCGGCCACGCCGGCCTTGACCGACTCGACCCCGTAGAGCGTCACGCCCGCGTTGGCCACGAGCGCGCGGCCCGGCTCGAGCACGATCTCGCGGCCGGGGCGGGCCGAGCTCGTCGTGCGCGGCCTCGACCATCCCGGCGACCCAGGTCTCGACGTCCATCTGCGCGTCGCCGGCCGTGTAGGGCGCGCCGAGCCCGCCGCCGAGGTCGTAGGTCCCGAAGTCGCCGAGCGAGCCGAGCGCCCGGATCGCGCGCCGGTAGGGCTCGAGCGCGAACAGCTGCGAGCCCAGGTGCATGTGCAGGCCCGCGATCTCGAGGCCCGCGGGCGGGTCGGCGATCAGCGCGCGGGCATCGTCGGGCGCGAAGCCGAACTTCGAGCCGGCCTGCCCCGTGAGGATCGCCTCGTGGGTGTCCGCGTCGACGCCGGGGGTCGACACGGAGCAGCACGCGCTGCGCGCGGCCGCCGAGCAACTCGGACAGCCGCAGCGCCTCCTCGGCGTTGTCGAGCACGATCGTGCCGACGCCGGCGTCGAGCGCCATCCGCAGCTCCTCGCGCGACTTGGCGTTGCCGTGCAGGTAGATGCGCCCGGGCGCGAAGCCGGCGTGCAGCGCCAGGTGCAGCTCGCCGCCCGAGGCCACGTCGCAGCCCAGCCCCTCCTCGGCGAACAGGCGCAGGACGGGCGTGCAGGGCAGCGCCTTGGAGGCGAACACGACCTCGCCCGGTCCGTCGTGATGCGCGGCGAGCGCGGTCGTGAACGCCCGCGCGCGGGAGCGCAGGTCGTCCTCGGCGAGCACGTAGGCGGGCGTGCCGTGCTCGCGCGCGAGCGCCTCCGCGTCGCAGCCGCCGATCAGCAGGCGGCCGTCGCGGATCTCTGAGGCGTCCGGGAGGACGTGGGCGGTCGCGGCGGCCATGCGGCGCGCGCATTATCGCCGTCACGCGCGCTGGCGTGCGGTGCGCGCGATCGGTCGCCGCCGCCCGCCGGCTCCGCGGCCGGCGCCGGCCCGCGGTGGGTCACGAACCAGGCGCCGCCGGCCAGGATCATCGCGATCGAGATCAGCTGGGGCTGGGTCAGCCCGGCGACGACCTCCTCGTTGCGGCGCAGGAACTCGACCAGGAAGCGCTCGGTGCCCGCGAAGACCGCCCACAGCGCGAACAGGTTCCCGGGCCGGAACCGGTGCCGCCAGCGCCACAGCACGACGCGTGACGATGCCCATGACGATCGTCTCGTAGACCGGCGTCGGGTGGACGGGCACGTCGGTCGGCACCGTGCCGTTCGGGTACGCCATCGCCCACGGGCCGTCCCACGCGATCCCGTAGTCGCCGTCGCCGGCGAGCTGGCAGCCGATCCGGCCGATCGCGTAGCCGGCGGCCAGCGGCGCCGCCCCCATGTCGAGCGTGCGCCCTTCCCAGAAGCCCTTGTGCCGGCTCCAGAGCAGCACGCACAGCGCGCCGCCGAGCGCGCCGCCGTAGAAGACGAGCCCGGCGCCCGAGAACAGCGAGCCCAGCAGGTCGTCGTTGGCCTCGTCCCAGTTCTCGGCGATCCACCACAGGCGCGAGCCGACGATGCCGCCGACGATCGCCGCGAAGATGAACTCGTAGGCCCAGTCGACCGGCTTGCCGATCTCCTTCAGGTAGCGCGCGGTCAGCCACCCGCAGACGAGGAAGGCGATGCCCAGCATCAGCCCGAAGGTCTGCAGGGTCAGGCCGAAGAGGTTCAGCTCGGGCTGCACGACTCTGAGGGTACGCGGTCGCTCAGCGCGCTTCGCGGTCGCCGCAGGTGTCCAGCGCCTCGGCCAGCGACGGGCGGACCTCGCCGATGTCGCCGAGGGCGACGAGCCCGAGCAGCCGCGCGGCGCCGGAGCCGGGCGGGGCGACGACGATCAGGTCGGCGCCGTCCGCAGCCAGCGCGCCGTGCAGGCGGAACAGCAGCTCGATCCCCGAGCTGTCGATGTACTCCACGCCGCCGAGGTCGATGACGAGGCACGTCGCCGAGCGCGCGCGGACGGCGGCGAGGAGGTCGGCCTGCAGGGCGGGCGCGACGGCCATGTCCACGTCGCCCTCCGGCCGTGCCACCAGCGCCCCCGGGAGGGCATCCGTGTCGAAGCTCAGGCGGTCGCTGATGCTCATGCGCCGCTCCGGTGGCGGATCGTGACGGTGGTGCCCTGCGGCGTCCGGTCGATCTCCATCTCCTCTCCGGAGATCGCGCGCATGATCTGCATCCCGCGGCCGCGGTGCTTCTGCGACGGCGCGGCGTCCCAGCTGCCGTGGTCGCGGATCTCGACCCGCGTCACCCCGGCCTCCTCGCGAGCGAGCGTGACCACGATCGCCGGCGGCACCGGCTCGATCGGGTGCTCGACCGCGTTCGAGGCCGCCTCGCCGACGGCGAGCAGCACGTCGCCGGCGTCCGCGCGGCCGAGCCCCTCCGCCACCAGCCAGCGGCGCAGGCGCTCGCGCAGCGGCGCGAGCGACGTGGCGTCGGCCGGGAGCCGGACCACGAGCCGCTCGCCGCCGGCCTCGCGCCGCGAGAGCGCCATCACCGCGACGTCGTCCGGCCGCGCCGAGCCCGGCATCGCCGCCACGAGCCGCTCGACGAGCGTCGCCGCATGACCCGGGCTGTCCGCCGCCGCCTCCGCGAGCCGCCCCAGGCCGGTGTCGATCGGCTCGCCGCGCCGCTCGACCAGCCCGTCGGTGTAGAGCACGAGCGCGCCGTCGTCCGGGATGGCGTCCTCCGACTCGCGATAGGCGATCTCGCGCGCGGCCCCGACCGGCGGCGCCAGCCCGCCGTCCAGCCAGCGGGTCGTCCCGTCGGAGGAGACGATCAGCGGCGGCGGGTGGCCCGCGTTGGCGTAGCGGACCGCGCCGGTCTCGGTGTCCACGAACAGGCAGGCGAGCGTCGCGAACCCGCCGCCGAGGGTCTCGAGCAGGCGGTTGACGCGCTCGAGCGTCTGGGCCGGCCCGTAGCCCTCGAGCAGGTACGCGCGGACCGCGTTGCGCAGCTGGCCCATCGCCGACGCGGCGCGCACGCCGCGCCCCACCACGTCGCCGATCACGAGCACGATCGTGGTCTCGTCGAGCACGATCGCGTCGTACCAGTCGCCGCCGACGCTGGCCTCGCTGGAGCCGGGCAGGTACAGCGCGGCCAGCTCCGCGCGGTCGAACTGGGGGACGCGACTCGGGCAGCAGGCTGCGCTGCAGCGTCTCCGCGACGCGGTGCTCGCGCTCGTAGAGCAGCGCGTTCTCCAGCCGCGTCGCGGCGACCTGGGCGAGCTGGGTGAGGACGGCCGCCGCCTCGACGCCGCCCGTGCCCGACTCCCCGGCGAGCAGCAGCTCCCCGAGCGGCCGGCCGGCCGAGCCCGTTAGCAGCACGCGGCGCTCGAAGCCCGTCCGCGGCGAGCCCCGGGCCCGCACCCTCGAGCCGGGCCACCGCGCGGTCGGCGCCGACGAGCGCGCTGGCGCGCTGCGCGACGACCTCGAGCACCGCGGGGACCGTGGCGGCGCGGTTGATCTCGACGGCCGCGTCGGCGAGGTCGCGCAGCAGCTGGGCGTGTCGCTCCGTGGCGCGCGCGGCCGCCTGGCGCATGCTCCGCGAGGTCGAGGTTGGCCCGCACGCGGGCGATCAGCTCGCGCGAGGAGAACGGCTTGACGAGGTAGTCGTCGGCGCCCGCGGCGAGGCCCTCGACGGCCGCCTCGTCGCCCGCCCGCGCCGAGAGCATGATCACCGGCAGCTGCGAGGTGGCCGGGTCCGAGCGCAGCGCGGCCAGCAGCTCGAAGCCGTCGAGCCCGGGCATCATCGCGTCGGAGAGCATCGAGGTCGGGCCGGCGCGCCTTGATGGCGTCCAGCGCCCTGCGGCCGTCCGGGCGCGGTCTCGACGTCCCAGTGACGGGCCAGCAGGCGCTCGAGGTAGTCGCGCAGGTCGGCGTTGTCGTCGGCGATCAGGATCCGCGCGCGCTCGGGCGCGTCGCCATCGTCCGCCGGCACGCCGGCGCCGACCGCCTCGCGCACCCCGACGGAGTCCTCCGCGTCGGGCAGCCAGCGCAGCGCCTCCTCCAGGTAGGCGGCGGCGCCGCTGGTCGGGGTCGCGGCCGCGGCGGCGGCCGGCCTCGTCGAGCGGCACCCGCACCGTGAACGTGGAGCCCACGCCGAGCTCGCTCTCCGCGGAGACGCTGCCGCCGTGCAGGCGCGCCAGCTCCTGCACGAGCGCGAGCCCGATGCCGCTGCCCTCGTGGGTGCGCGAGCGCGCGCCGCGCACGCGCTTGAAGCGCTCGAACAGGCTCGTCGAGCTCGTCGGCGGCGATGCCGGTGCCCGTGTCGGAGACCGACAGCACGGCGTCGGCGCCGTCGCGCCGCAGCGCGACCCGGATCTCGCCCTCGAACGTGAACTTGAACGCGTTCGAGACGAGGTTGAGCACCATCCGCTCCCACATCTCGCGGTCCACGCCGGCGACGAGCGGCTCGCGCGGGCGCTCGACCACCAGCGTGATCCCGGCCCGGTCGGTGGCGGCGCGGAACATGCTCGCCAGGTCGGTCGTGAAGGCGGCGAGGTCGGTCGGCTCGCGCACCGGCTCGGCGCTCCCCGCCTCGATGCGCGAGAACTCGAGCAGGTTGTTGACGAGCTTCTGCAGGCGCAGCGCGTTGCGGAAGACGACGCTCAGGCGCTCCGCCTGCTCGCCGTCGCCCGCGTCGGCGAGCGCGTCCTCGGCCGGCCCGAGGATCAGCGACAGCGGCGTGCGGAACTCGTGGCTGACGTTGGAGAAGAAGTCGGTCTTCGCGCGGTCGAGCTCGGCGAGCGCCTCGGCCCGCTCGCGCTCGGCCTCGCGCGCACGGACGCTCGCCAGGCTGGAGGCGATCTGGCCCGCGACCAGCTCGAGGAAGCCGCGGTACGCCTGGTCGAGCGCCCGGTACGGGTTCAGGCCGGCGATCAGCAGCCCGGCGGACTCCGGCCGGCCCGAGTCGGCGAGCGGGATCGCGAACGCCTGGCGCGGCGGCTCCTCCCACGCGCCCAGCGGGACCTCGAGCCCGTCGAGCTCGATCACGGCGGGCGCGCCCTCGAGCCGCGCGACCTTCGGCCAGGCCGGCGCGCCTTCCGTGACGGGCACGAGCACGCCGTCGTCGCCCGCCGTGTAGGCGAACGCGAACGGCAGGTCCAGCGCGGTTGCCGGACAGGCTGCGGTCGACGGCGGCGAACAGGTCGCGCTCGCCCGTGGCCGCGCCGGCGGCCTCGGCCAGCTCGCGCAGGGTGGCGAGGCGGCGCTCGCCCAGCACGCGGTCGGTCTCCTCGACGACCACGCACAGCATCCCGGCCGTCGCGCCGTCCTCGTCGCGCAGCGGGCTGTAGGAGAACGTGTGGTAGGTCTCCTCGCGGTAGCCGCTGCGCTCGAGGAACAGCCGCAGCCCGGCGTCCCAGGTCGCGGTCCCCGTCGCCAGCACCTGGTCGATGCGCGGGCCGATGTCCTCCCAGATCTCCGCCCAGACCGCGTCGGCCGCGCCGGCCGAGCGCCCACGGGTGCTTGGACGCGAGCGTGTCCCGCGCGTAGGCGTCGTTGTAGAAGAACGTCAGCTCCGGGCCCCACGCCATCCACATCGCGAAGCGCGACCCCAGCACGATCCGCACCGCGGTCTGCAGGCTCTGCGGCCAGCCCTCGACGGGTCCGAGCGGCGTGGACGTCCAGTCGTGCCCCGCGATCCGCTCGCTCATGTCCGGGTGAGGCACCCGGCAAGCCTACGCGTACGGGCTACAGGTAACCCGCCGGGTTCACCGGCGAGCCGTTGATGCGCGTCTCGAAGTGCAGGTGGTCGCCGAAGCAGTGGCCCGTGCAGCCGACGTAGCCGATGACGGAGCCCTTCGAGACGCTCGCGCCGCTGGAGGTCGCGTAGCGCGACTGGTGGGCGTAACAGGTGGAGAGCCCGCCCGTGTGCTGGATGCAGGTGTAGTTGCCGTAGCCGCCGGTCCAGCCGAGCAGCACGACGCGGCCGGACTGCGCGGCCCGGATCGGCGTGCCGGCCGGCACGGCGATGTCCACGCCCGCATGCAGGCGGCCCCAGCGCATGCCGAACGGCGAGACGATCGGGCCGCTGACGGGCCAGATCAGGCCGCCCGAGCCCTGCTGGATCGGGCCCGCGGGCGCCGAGCCGGGACTCGCGGCGGCTTGCAGCGCGGAGAGCACCTTGGCCTGCTCGGCCTCGAGCGCGCGCAGGTCGCCCTCGAGGTGGTGGCGGTCGTCGCGCGTCCTGGCCAGCAGGGCCGACTTCTGCCCGCGCGCCTCCTCGTAGCGGCCGCGGCGGTCGACGAGCTGGTCCTTGACGGCGGTGACCTGGTTGACCTCGTTCGCGATCTGGTCCGCGACGACCTTGGCGCGCTTCTCGAGCTTGTCGAGCCGCTTTGCGGTCGCGGTCGCCTCCGCCTTGGCCTTCACGACGATGTCGATGATGCGCGCGTCCTGGGTGGAGACGCGCTGCATGAACTCCGTGCGCTCGAGCAGGTCGGCGAACCCGTTGGACTCGAGCACGACCGTGACCAGGTCGGGCTGGTCGGCCTTGTAGAGCTCTACGAGCCGCTTGGAGAGCGCCGCACGCGCCTCGGCGAGCCGCGCCCGCAGGCGGGCGAGCCGCAGCCGCTCGCGCCGCAGGTCCTCCTGGATCCGCGCGAGCTCCGCGCGCTTGCGATCCAGGCTCGCCGTCAGGCGCACCTGCTTGTTCTGCAGCACGGTGATGTCGCCCTGGAGCGAGTTGATCCGGCGCGTGAAGCCGGCGACGTCGGAGGAGAGGACGCGCTCGCGGCCCTTGCGCCACGCGATCTGGTCCTTCTTGCGCTCGATCTTGGAGCCCAGGTTCTTCTGCTGGCCGCTGGAGACCAGCGGCAGGAACGCGAAGAGGGCGAGTGGCAGCAACGCCACGCCGATGAACAGGCGGAGCCGGTGGGACATGCGGCGCGCCACTCTAGGAGCCCCTCCGCGGGTTCTCCATGAAATCGCCCCGGGTTATGGAACGTGCAAGGAATCCTGCAAGATGCAGGGACTTTGCGGGCGTGCTCGACGGACGGCTCATCGTGGGCGCCTGCGGGGTTAGCTGACGGGCTCGCGCAGTGCGCTACGCCACCACCAAGTGGCGATTCGCCCCGGTACTGCTCAATGGGTCCCCCGTCCGCCCGTTCTGGTCTCCGGGCGGTTCGGCGGCGGCCAATCTACCACTCCGAACGGGGTGGTTGCAGCACTTAATAAGTTGCTCAAGGCTGCCTGTGGTCTGCCACCATCTCTCATCAGATGCCCAGACCGACGTCCTTCGGCCGCGACACCGGACTGCAGCTCCGGATGGCCCTCACGCTGTTCCTGCTCGGCGCCCTCTACGTGGCGCTCGTCGTCGCGCTGCTCGGGTCGGGGGTCAACGGCGTCACCGTCGCGATCATCGCCGGCGGCCTCGCCGCGCTGAACCTGTTCGCCTCCGACAAGCTCGCGCTGGCCGCGATGGGCGCGCGCGTGGTCACACCGGAGGAGGCACCGCAGCTGCACGCGATGATCGACCGCCTGTGCGTGCAGGCCGACCTGCCCAAGCCGAAGGTCGCCGTGGCGCAGACGCGGATGCCGAACGCCTTCGCGCTCGGGCGCTCGCCGAAGTCGGCGACCGTCTGCGCGACGACGGGGATCATGGAGCTGCTCTCGCCCGCGGAGCTCGAGGGCGTCATGGCGCACGAGCTCACGCACGTCCAGAACCGCGACGTGCTGGTGATGACGCTCGCCGGCTTCTTCGCCACGATCGCCGCCTACATCGTCCAGTTCGGCTTCTTCTTCGGCGGCTCCTCCGATGACGACGAGAACCCCAGCTTCATGGTGCTCTTCCTCGTCTCGCTCGCCGTCTACGTCGTCTCCTTCTTCCTCATGCAGGCGCTCTCGCGCTACCGCGAGTTCTCCGCCGACCGCGGCGCGGCGCTGATCACCGGCCGCCCGAGCGCGCTCGCCTCGGCGCTCGTGAAGATCTCGGGAGGCATGCAGCGGATCCCGCAGCAGGACCTGCGCAACACCGGCGAGCTGCAGGCGTTCTTCATCTCGCCGATCGGCCGCATCGGCGGCCTGTTCTCGACGCACCCGCCGATGGAGAAGCGGATCGCCGCGCTCCAGCGCCTCGAAGCGCAGCTGCAGGGCACCGCGTAGCCTCCGAGCCCCATGGGCTTCCTCGACATCCTGCGCGGCAAGCGCGCGATCAAGCAGGCCGCGCCGACCGACCGCGTGTTCGCGATGACCACGGCGCAGATCACGCTGGAGATGCAGCTCGGCCTCAGGAGCACGGGCAAGTCCGCGATCGTCTTCCAGCCGCTGGCGACCGCCGACTTCGAGCAGATCGTGCGCGACATGGAGGAGGTCGTGCGCAGCTCCGGCGAGGACACCGGGACCACGATCGAGACCTCCGACGACGACTTCGGCTACCGCTGGATGATCCTCACCGACCCCGACTTCGAGGACCTGGTGGTCGGGATCAACGCCGTCTCCACCGCGATCGAGGGCGGCGGCTACGGCGACCGCATCCTGGCCGCCGTGTTCCCCTTCCGCGACGAGGCGTCCAAGCCCGTCTACTGGATCTACAACTACAAGCGCGGCTCGTTCTACCCCTTCGTGCCCGCGCAGGGCGCGCAGCAGCGCGACAGCGAGCGGGAGCTGCGGCTGAAGGCGCAGATCGGCGCCGAGCTGCCGATCGAGCCCGAGCTCGAGCGCTGGTTCCCCCTCTGGGGCATCCCGGTTTAAACGCGCGCGCGGCAGTCGGCCGCGCACGGCCGGGGCTTGAGCGAAACCCGCAAATTCCGGACATCCGTCCATGGGGCTTCAACCCCATCGAGGGGCGGTCGATACCACCGCCGTCCCCTGCTTCCGAGGCCATCCACCTCGGCGGCACCCCCTCGGTGAAAGGTTCCTCCATGCAGCGATTTGCTGCCGTTTGGCATGCCTCCCCCCAGAAGATGGTGGGTGTGCTGTTCGTCCTGCTGCTGGCCGCGATGATGGCCGTCGGCTCGGGCGCGAACTTCAACTCGCGGTCGGCGAACCCCGGCAACGTGGTCACCGCCGGCAACCTCATGCACATCAACCACAAGGACGATTCCGCCGTCCTGGACGTCGATCTGATCAAGCCGGGCGAGGAGCGCACCGGCACGGTCGACATCGAGAACACCGGCGACATCGACGGCGTCTTCTCGATCGCCCGCACGATCACGACGGACACGACGGGCGCCCTGACCCCGTCCAACCCGTTCGCCGCCCACCTCAACCTCAAGGTCGAGAACATCACGACCGGCGCCACGCCGCTGTATGACGGCCTGCTGTCGGCCATGAACGGCACGGTCGGCAATGACGTGATCGCGCCGGGCGACACGAACACGTACCGGTTCACCGTGAAGTTCAACGACGGCGGCCCGAACGGCGCCGACAACGCCTTCAAGTCCGCGCGCGTCGAGGCGGACTTCGACTGGGAGGCCGTCAACAACTAGGCCTCGCAAGGGGGACGGACACCATGCCCCGGTCCTCCGCCCGCCGGCTCGCCTCCAAGGCGGCCGGCGGGCTGGGGCGTCTCTTCCTGCTGGCGGGCGTCCTGGCCATCGCGGCGACGTTCCTGCCGAGCCTGCTGGGCTACCAGCGCTACGTGCTCGTCGGGCACTCGATGGAGCCCACGATCCACAAGGGGTCGCTGGTCTTCGACGAGATCGTCCCCGCCGACGCCCTCCGCCGTGGCGACGTGATCACCTACGTCCCGCCGACCACCCGCGAGCCAGTGACGCACCGGATCATCTCGGTCGGGCGCGGGCCGAAGGGCGAGCGGGTCTACCGCACCAAGGGCGACAACAACGCCGACGCCGACCTGCGGCCGTTCACGCTGGACCAGCCGCGCCAGGCCCGCGTCGCCTTCGCGATCCCCTACCTCGGCTGGCTCTTCATCCTGCTCGCGATGCAGGAGGCCCGCATCTTCCTGATCGCGCTGCCCGGTCTCGCGCTGGCCTTGTGGGCGCTCTACGGCGTCTGGCGCCAGGGCGGCGAGCTGCTGGCCGCCGAGCGCGAGACCGAGACGCCGTGACCGTCACCGTCACACGGCTGCTGGCCGCGGCGGCGTGGCTGGCCGCGACCGCCACCCTGGCGCTGCCCGCGATCCGCTCCGACGCCCGCTTCAACTCCGTCAGCACGAACAAGGCCAACAGCGTCGAGGCCGACTCGCCGGCCAACTACCTGCGGCTGTACTCGCAGTCGACCGATCCCGCCGGGCTGACGGGCTACGCGATCAAGAAGAACTCGAGCCCGAGCGTGCCGGCCGCCACCGGCTCCAACCTGACGCTCGCGGTCGCCCTCGGCGCCTGGAAGAACGAGAAGGGGACCAACCTCGCGCGCGTCTTGACGCTGCAGGCGCTCAACCCGCTGCCCGCGGGGCGGTCGCCGCTGACCGTCACCGCGTCGCTGGCGGCCGACCCGACCTCGGGCCGTCAGCCGCTCAGCCAGATCACCTTCTCCGACACCAACGGGGCCAACGCCGCCGCGACCGCGACCCTGACGGGCGGGGTGAAGAAGCAGCTCAACCTGCGCGTCGTCACCCAGGGCTTCCCCGGCAACAACGTGATGGTCAGGCCGACGCTCACGCTGACAGTCAGGTACCCCGGCTATACGGGCAGCTTCCTCAACTACACCGTGCCGGTCGCCGTCTGGGACGGCAACGGGGCCGGCCCGTGACGCGGGCGCGGGCGATCGCGACCGGGGCGCTCCTCGCGCTCCTCGCCGCCCTGGTGGCGACGGCCGCGCCTGCCCGCGAGCGGCCCGCCGAGCTCGGCCGGATGGCCGCCGAGGGCGCCGTCACGCTCGCCGCCGCCGGCTCCTCGCACGCGATCCTCACCGCGTCCAACCTGCGTCCCGGCCAGTCCGTCGCGGGCAACATCGCGCTCGCCAACGTGGGCGAGTCGCGCGGGCGCCTCACGCTCCTGCGCACTGGCATGGTCGACACGCCGGGCCGCTTCGGCGGCCCGCTCTCCGAGGCGCTGCTGCTGCGCGTGGAGGAGGTCGGCGGCGGCTCGTGGACCGGACCACTGGCCGGTCCGGAGGCGCTCGACCTCGGGATCATGGAGCCGGGCGAGGGCCGCAGCTACAAGCTGACCCTCACGCTGCCCGACACCGGGGCCGCCGGCCGCGACAACGCGGTACAGGGCTCCTCGGTCACGATCGACTGGGCGTGGCAGACGGAGTCCGTCGGGCCGCCCGCCACACCGACCCCGACCCCGGCGGCCACGCCGGGCGCGACCCCACGGCGCCGGGCACGGGTCCCCAGCCCGCGGTCTCGTCGGAGGCGCCGCTGCCGGTCCGCCGCGCGCCGCGGCTGCAGCTGCGGATCCCGCACCAGCGCGTGCTCGGCACGCGCGGGATCACCCTGTACGGCAACTGCGACCGGCCGTGCCTGCTTTCGCTGCGCGCGCGGATCCAGACCTCGCCACTCGCGCGCGCCTCGGCGCGCACGCTGCTGCGCCGGCGCGTGTTCCACGGGCTCGGGATCCGGCGCTCGCTGCCGAGCAAGGGCACGGCCGAGGGGCGGATCCGCCTGCGGCTCACGCCGCGCGCCGTCCGCACGCTCAAGCGCGCGCTGCACCACCGCGGGCGCGTCGCGGTCGTCATCGACGCGCGCGTGCGCGGCAGCGGCGGCGCGACGCGGACCGTAACGCGCCGGATCGTGCTCAAGCGGGCGCCGCGCACGCCGCCGACGGGCGGCGCCCGCGCGCGCTAGCTCAGTCGGGGATCAGCCCGTCGCCGGTGAACTCGTGCGCCGCCTCTTCGAGCGTCGTGTCCGGGGGCGGCAGGATCACGTCGGACTCCTCGAGCTCGTCGTCGCCGAGGGGCGTGCCGTCGCGGCGCACGAGCTCGAGCATCTCCTCGAAGAGCTGGGCGAAGCGGTCCTCGTCGCCGGCCTCGACGGCCTCGACCGTCTGGTTGTCGAGCTCGTTGAGCCGCTGGGCGTCCTCGTCGGGCAGGTGGTACTGGCCCTCGGTGGCGATCCGGACGATCACGAAGGACGCTCCTCGCCGGGCGCCGCCTCGGGCGCGCCCGGCGCCGAGCTGCCCGGCTCCGGGGCGGAGCCCTGGCCGAGCTCGGCCTTCATCTTCGCGAGGTCGTCGTCGACGGCGCTCTGGGAGGTCAGCTCGTGCAGCTGGCGGTCGATGTCGTCGCCGCCGGAGCCGAGCTGGAGGTTGTCGTCGAAGGCGCCGGCCGCCTCGAGCTCCTCCATCGCGCCCGCGCGGGCGCGCATGTCCTCGGTCTTGTCCTGCGCGCGCTGCATCGCGAGCCCGACGTCGGCCATCTCCTCGCCCACGCCCGTCGCCGCCTCGGAGATCTTGACCTGGGCCTCCGCGGCGGAGTACTGGGCCTTGATGACCTCCTTCTTGGTCCGGAACTGCTCGAGCTTGGAGCGCAGCTTCTGCTCCTTGTCGATCAGCTGGGCCTGCTGGGTCTCGAGCTCGGCGACCTGCTGGTCGAGCGACTGCAGCTCGGTCTGCGCGAACTGCTTGCGCTCGAGCGCCGTGCGCGCGAGGTCCTCGCGGTTCTGCGCGAGCGCCTGGCGCGCCTGCGTGTCGAGCTTGACGACCTGCTGCTCGAGCTTCTGCTGCTGGAGCTGGAGGCGCTTCTTGGACGTGACGACGTCCGCGATGCCCTTCTTGACGTTCTGCAGCAGCTCCATCTGCTTCTGGTAGCTGTACTCGAGCGTCTCCGAGGGATCCTCGGCCTTGTCGAGGAGCTTGCTGATCTTCGACTTGATGACTACGGACATGCGTCCGCCCATGCCGGCCACGGAGGCCTCCCTTCCCTCAGTTTCTGCGTCGAGGGGCTAGCGTACCCATGCCGTGCCAAGCCCGCGTAAAGCCGCCGACTCGCACGCCGTGCTGGTGCGCTGGATGGGCCTCGTCGACGCGAACTCCGCCGGCTACGTGCACGGCGGCACGGTGATGAAGCTCTGCGACGAGGTGGCCGGGCTCGCCGCGGTGCGGCACTCGCGCTGCCGCGTGGTCACCGCGGGGATGGACCGGATGACGTTCATGGAGCCGATCCACATCGGCGAGCTGGTGACGTTCACCGCGTCGGTCAACGCGGCCTGGCGGACCTCGATGGAGGTCGGCGTGCGCGTCGACGCCGAGCAGCCGCGCGAGGGCGGCGTGCGGCACACGAACACCGCCTACCTGACGATGGTCGCACTCGACGACGAGGGCCGCCCGACCGAGGTGCCGCCGCTGCTGGCGGAGTCCGAGGTCGAGCGGCGCCGCGAGCGCGAGGCGCAGACCCGCCGCCGGAACCGGCTGGCGGAGCGCGACGAGCTGCAGCGCGACCGCTCGGCCTGAGGCCGGCGAGCCGCCCGGGCTAGAGCCCGAGCGGGTGGCGCGCCTTGAAGGCGCGGGTGTTGCGCAGCGCGACGCGCCAGCGCGGGCCGCGCTCGGCCGTGCGCGTGATCTTGCGGCTCGTGATGCCGCCCGTGCTCGTGTCCAGGCGCAGGCCGGCGATGACGGCGAAGGCGTGGCCCGGGTTCGTGTAGACCGTGATCCACGAGCCCTTGCCCCTCAGGCCCCAGCGCAGGAAGCTCGAGGAGTCCAGCGGGCTCTTGAGCAGCTTGGCCGCGAGCAGCGCGTAGGAGACGGTGCCCGAGCAGTCGTAGCCCGAGTCCTCGACCTTGGCGTGACCGCCGCCGTACTTGTACGGCTTGTCGAGCAGCTTGTTGGCGGCGAAGATCGCCTGCTGCACCTGCGGGGGCGCGTCGGCGGGAGCGGCGGCCGAGCCGTCGGGCAGCAGCTTGGCCTGCGAGCCCGGGGCGACGATCGGCGCCGGGTCAGAAAACTGAGCACCGCCCGTAGAGGACGTTTGTGCCGCGGCGCCCGCCGGAAAGACCAAACCTAGACATCCAAAAAACAGCAACGCGAGAACCCGCGGCATCGATGAATCAACCTCTTTCGTCGGCCTGCGGGGTTAGCTGACGGGCTAGCGCTGAAAGAGCCTGCGCCTCGCGTCCAAATCGACGCGACTCGCCCCAAACAACATGGTTCCCCCGCCCCCTGCCCTCCTGGCAGGGGTTCGGCGTAGCGCGGCAGTGTAGCCACCGCCGCGAAGTTATGTCGAGTACCGGCCTGCGCATGACTTATTCGCCATGCGCGCGGCGGTACCTACCCCTGATCGGCCGGTTATGAACCCAACTTGAATCGGGGACCGTGTGCGGCGCCCTGCCGCTAGCTTGTCGTGCTCGATGCGTCGCGCCCCAGCCGCCCTCGTCCTGCTGTCCCTCCTGCTCGCCGGCTGCGGCGGCGGCGGAGGCGGCTCGGGCGACAAGCCCTCGCCGAAGGAGCAGGCCGAGCAGGGCACGCCGGTGCTCGGCCAGACCGGCGACGAGGAGCCCGCGGGGCCCGCGCTCGGGTTCCCCGTCTTCGCGACCAAGAACACCACGCGCGTGGGCGGGGCCGATCCCGTGGCCGACGCCGCCGCCGTCGCCCAGGCGGTCTTCACCTCGCGCTCGGAGGACACCCGGCCGGACGCCGTCGTGCTCGTCGACCAGGACGACTGGCGGGCGGGCATCGCGGCCGCGCAGCTCGCCGCCCCGCCGCTGCGGGCGCCCGTCCTGTTCACGGAGGGCGAGGACCTGCCGAGCGCGACGGAGGACGCGCTCGACAAGCTCCAGCCCACCGGCGCCGACCGGGCCGGCAAGGCGCAGGTGATCCGCATCGGCAAGGTCGCGGAGCCCGACGACCTCGAGGCGACCGACATCCCCGCCGGCAACCCCGCCGCCACCGCGCGGGCGATCGACAAGCTGCAGTCCAGCGCGGCGCGCAAGCCGAGCCCGGCCGTCGTCGTCGCCTCGGCCGACCGGCCGGACTTCGCGATGCCCGCCGCGGGCTGGGCCGCCAAGTCCGGCGACCCGGTGCTCTGGACGGGCCGCGACGCGCTCCCGCCCGAGACCAAGGCGGCGATCCAGGCGCACGGCAAGCCGAAGATCTACGTGCTCGGCCCCGAGGACGTGATCTCGAACGCCGTCGTCGAGGAGCTGCGCAAGCTCGGCGCCGTCAAGCGCGTCTCCGGGCCCGACCCGGTCACCAACGCGATCGCCTTCGCGCGCTTCTCCGACGCCGGCTTCGGCTGGGGCGTCACCGACCCGGGGCACGGCTTCGTGTTCGCGAGCACCAAGCGCACGCTCGACGCGGCCGCCGCCGCGCCGCTGTCGGCCGCCGGCAAGTACGGCCCGCTGCTGCTCGTCGCGGAGGCCCAGGCCCTTCCGCAGACGCTGCAGGACTACCTGCTCGACATCCAGCCCGGCTACGACAAGGACCCGGTCCGCGGGGTCTACAATCACGGCTGGCTGATGGGCGACGAGGCGGCCATCTCCGCGGACGTGCAGTCGCGCATCGACACTCTCCTCGAGATCCAGCCCGTCGACACCGGAGGCGACTGACTCCCATGGCCCAAGCCGAGCAGCCCGAGCGCCTGCGCCCGACCTACCAGGTGTCGGTCGACGACGTCCGCCAGCTGATGGGCGCCTCCACCCCGCACTTCGCCCTGCAGCTGCGCAACCGCATCCGCAAGCTGATCGCCGGCCTCCCGGAGGACGACCCGGCCCGCCGCCTCGGCGAGCAGGAGATCGCCCGGCTCGAGCGCCTCGGCGTCACCGGCGAGATCCGCGGCGAGGGGTTCCAGGACGGCCAGCGGCCGATGCCGTCGTTGGGCGAGGACGAGCCGACGCCCCGCGTCTCGGGCTGACGACCTGCCGGGGGCGTCGCCCCGGCGGACGTCAACTGCTCTGGTGGGGAAGCGGGTGAGCCGGCGGGGGTGGTCGGCCCCGGGGCCGCCCCGCAACGCGGGGAGGATGAGGCCCGGTTGGCGTGCCTAGAGCTCCCGACGTTTCCGGCCTCGAATCCCTGGGACGATGAAGCACGCCTGGCGGGCCAAGAACGACCCGCGTTGCGGAGCGGGCGGGGGCTCGACCGACCGCGCGCCCCGCTCCCCACCTCCCTACCCAGCGCCGTTGACGTCCGCCCCGCGAACGCCCCGGCCGGGGGTCCTAGCCCCGCGGCCGGCGCCCGGCGACCGACCCGCGGCGCACGACCCACGCCCGCCTCGGGGCGACGCGCCGGGGCGCTCGCCATGCCGGGTGGGGCGGGCCGTCGTGGCCGGCCCCGGCGAGCATCTGCGCGAGCAGGATGGTCAGGACGACGTTGCGGGCGGCCTCCGCGTGCGGGCCGCGGCCGCCCGACGCGCGGAGGGCGATCAAGAGCAGCGCGCGCGTCTCGCGGGTCACGAACAGCATCGTGGCACGTGGGGATGACGGCCGGATGCCGGGCTAGGGTCTCTCCCCCGATGCGCGCCGGTCTCTTCCTCGCCTACTGGCCCTGGTTCACGCCGCAGGAGCAGGTCGATCTCGCCGTGCTCGCCGACGAGATCGGGCTGGACTCCGTCTGGATCTCGGAGGCGTGGGGCCAGGACGCCGTGTCGGTGCTCGGGCTGCTGGCCGGCAAGACGGAGCGGGTCGCGCTCGGCTCGGGGCTGTTCCAGATCCCCGCGCGCGCCCCGGCCGCGACCGCGATGGCCGCCGCCTCGCTCGACGTGCTGTCGAACGGGCGCTTCCGGCTCGGGCTCGGCGTGTCGGGCCCGCAGGTCTCCGAGGGCTGGTACGGCGTGCCGTTCGAGCGGCCCGTGCGCCGCACGCGCGAGTACGTCGAGATCGTGCGCGCCGCGCTCGCGCGCAAGACCGTCGTGCACGAGGGCCGCGAGTACCGCGTGCCGCTGGAGGGCGCCAAGCCGCTGAAGCTGCTGGCCAAGCCGGTGCAGGAGCGGATCCCGGTCTACCTCGGCGCCGTCGGCCCCAAGGCGGTCGAGCAGGTCGGCGAGATCGCGGACGGCTGGCTGCCGTTCATGGTCAGCCCGGAGCACGCGGACACGCTGTTCGAGCCGCTGGACCGCGGGCTGGCGAAGGCCGGCCGCAGCCGCGCGGACATCGACGTCGCGGCCTGCACCGCGATGGCGATCGAGCCGGAGCTCGACGCGGCGCGCGACGCCGTGCGCCCGTGGCTGGCCTTCTACCTCGGCGCGATGGGCTCGCGCGAGAAGAACTTCTACGTCGAGCTGGCCGAGCGCGCGGGTCACGGCGCCGCGGCGCGCGAGTGCCAGGAGGCGTTCCTGGGCGGCGATCGCGCGGGCGCCGCCGCCGCGCTCACGGCCGAGCTGATCGACACGATGGCGCTCGCCACGACGCCCGAGGCGCTGCCCGAGCGACTGGCCGCGTTCGAGGCGGTGGGCGTGAACACGTTGCTCGTGGTGCCGTGCGGGTCCGACCGTGCCGGCGCCGTGCGCACGCTCGCGGAGGCGCTGTGAGCGAGACGGCGCGGCCCGACGGCATCCCCGGCTCCTCGCTCTCGGGGCCGTTCCCGGTCGGCCACTATGCCGCCCGGCTGCGCGCGCGCCTGCGCGAGTTCGCGCGCGTGCAGGTCTTCGGCGAGGTCTTCGGCTTCAAGGCCGGCCGCGCCCGCGTGTGGTTCGAGCTGCGCGACGGCGCCGGGGCGCTCCCCTGCTCGATGTGGCGCGGCGACTGGGACGCGCTCGGCATCCCCGCGCTCGCCGACGGCGCGCAGATCGTGGCCGCGGGCGGGTGCGACTACTACGCGGGCTCGCGCACGTCCTCGCCGCAGTTCTCGTTCGCGGTCACCGGGCTGCGGCTCGCGGGCGAGGGCGACCTGCTCGCCCAGGTCGAGCGGCTGCGCCGCACCCTGCACGCCGAGGGCCTGACCGAGCCGCAGAAGCGGCTCGCCCGGCCGGCGCTGCCGCGCACGATCGGCGTCGTCACCGGCGAGGGCGGCAAGGCGCGCGACGACGTGCTGGCCGGGCTGCGCCGCCGCGGCTGGGGCGGCCGCGTCGTGTGGGCGTTCGCCCCCGTCCAGGACCGTCACGCCGCCCCGGCGATCACGCGCGCGCTGCAGGACCTCGCCGCCTGCGCGGAGATCGAGGTGATCGTCATCGCGCGCGGCGGCGGCTCGCTCGCCGACCTGTTCGCGTTCTGCGACGAGACGCTGTGCCGGACGGTCGCGATGCTGCGCGTGCCGGTCATCTCCTCCGTCGGCCACCACAGCGACCACACGCTGATCGACGACGTCGCCGCCGTCGCGTGCTCGACGCCGACGCACGCGGCGGAGGCCGCCGTGCCGGTCGACTGCAGCGCCGCCCGCGCAGCGCTGCGCGCGCAGGCGGCCAGGCTCGAGCGCCAGAGCACGCGCGCGATCGTCGAGCGCGCCCGGACGCTCGCCCGGCTCTCGCGCGCTCCCGCCCATCACATCGCCCGCCACCGCACGCGGCTGCACCAGCAGCTGCGCGAGCTGCGCGCCAGCAGCGCCCGCGCCGTGACCGAGGGGCGGCGGGCGAACCTGCGCCGCGGCGCCGCGCTCGAGCGCAACGCGCGGCCCGACCGCGACCGCGCCCGCCGGCTGGACACGCTGTCACTCGCGATCGCGGCGCACGACCCGCAACGCACCCTCGAGCGCGGCTACGCACTCGTCGAGGGACCCGAGGGCGTGCCCGTCACGAGCGCGGCGGCGGCCGCCACCTGGCCGGAGCTGTCGCTGCGCATGCGCGACGGCTCCGTGCGGGTCCGTCCCGACCGCGACGTACCCTGAGGGACACGATGAGCGAGGTCGCCACTCCCACCTACGAGAGCGCCTGCGCGCGCATCGAGGCGATCATCGCCCGGCTGGACTCCGGCGAGGCCGGGCTGCGGGAGACGCTCGAGCTCTGCCAGGAGGGCCGCACGCTCGTGGAGTTCTGCGCGGGTGAGCTCGAGGCCGTCGGCCAGGGGCTCGAGGAGCTCCGGCTCGGTGAGCTCGTGACGCGGCTCGAGTCCTAGAGCTACCGTCCCGGGCGATGGAGGAACGGCGGCTCGGGCGCCTCGAGGTGCTGGGCGCCTGGTTGGGCGTGTGGACTCCGCCGCGGGAGGCGGTGGTACCGCCCGTGCCGTGGCGGCCGATCGTCGCGGGGGCGGTGCTGCTCGCCCTCGCCCTGCTGGCAGCCGCGGCGCTGCTCGTGCCGGGGATCCTCGACGACCGCGAGCGGGCCGGCGACCGGGCCCGCGAGGCCGCCCAGCGGAAGCACGCGCAGGCGCTCGCCACCGCCGACCGCGAGCAGCTCCCGCGCACGGGCCGGGGCGCCGCCGACCCGGGCGCCGGGGCCGCCGACACGCGCCGCATCCGGGCCCGCACGGCGCTGCTGGGGGCCGCCCAGGAAGCCCTCCGCGACGACGCGGCCGCCCGTGGCGACGGCAAGATCAAGGGCATCGACTGCGAGCCGTTCCCGCGCGGCTCCGCCCCGCGCCCGCCGGTCCAGGACCTGGCGGTGGAGCGGGCGCGGTACCAGTGCGTCGCGGTCACCTCGCGCTTCGGCGAGGGCGACCAGCGGGGCGTGATCGGGATCCCGTTCCGGCTCGTCGCCGACTTCGCCGCGGGCCGCTACGCCTTCTGCCGCGTCGTGCCGCTGTCGGACCGCGACCGTCTGACCCACCCGCTGCCGCGGGCCTGCCGGGGCTGATCGCCCCGCGGCACCGCGCGACGCCCGCCGCGGGCCGGCTCACGCGCAGAGCATCATCACGAACGCGTCACCGCCCGTGCTCGACCCCTTGGTCGGGCCGATGTAGCGGTTGGCCCCGTCGCCCACGCTCGCCAGCCGCGTCCGGTCCTGCGCCAGATCGCGGACGAACACGCCGCGGGCGCTGTTGCACTTCTCCGCGGAGAGGTTCCAGGCGTCGGACGTGAAGGCGACCTTCGTGCCGTCGCCGGACAGGACCGGATGGACGGCGCTGCCCTGCGCGGGCGCGCCGCCGCGACCGTCGGCGCGCGAGACGAGCCGCGCCCCGCCGCCGTCCGCATCGACGTCGCGGACGAACACCTGCGTGCTCCGCACGCCGCCCGCCCGAGCCACGAACGCCACGCGGCGCCCGTCGGCCGACAGCGACGGCTCGAAGGCGACGCCCGAACCGGCCGGCGGAGCGATAACCGCGCCGCCGCGACCGCCGAGCCGGCGCACCACGATCACCGAGCCGCCGCCCTCGCGGGCCGCGGTGTACGCGACCGTGCGGCCGTCGCGCGAGAGCACCGGCTCCCACGCCTCCTCGCCGCTCCGCGAGGCGCGCCGCACGCGCCCGCTCACCAGGTCCTGGACGAAGACCTCGGAGCGCTCGTGGCCGGCCGAGCGGACGAGCGAGGTGAAGGCGATGCGCCGGCCGTCGGCCGAGAGCCGTGGCTCGGACGCGTCGCCCGCGCCGGCCGGGGGTCGCACGCGGGTCAGCGCGCCTGTGCGCATGTCGCGGACGACGACATCGGTACGCGAGGCCGACGCCTGCGGGTCCTGGTAGGTCTCGAACGCGACCAGCCGGCCGTCCCCGGAGATCGTCGGGTTGTACGCCGAGCGCGACCGCGCGCCGCGCGGGTGGCTGGCCCGGCGCAGCACGCCCGTGCGCAGGTCGCGGACGAGCACCGCCATCTGCCCGTAGCGTTTCGCGAAGTTGAGGTTGCCGCGCGCCGACTCGAACGCGACCCAGCGTCCGTCCGCCGACATCGCCGGGTTGTAGCTCGAGACGGGCAGGCCCGTGGAGGGGCTCGCCAGCGTCGGATCCGCTCCCCACAGCCGGCGGGCCATGACCGCGATCTCGCCCCGCGTCTTGGCGATCGTCAGCTTCGCCTCGTAGGACTCGAAGCCGACGCGGCGCCCGTCGTGCGAGATCGTGGCGTTGTTGGAGTAGTTTGATGCCGTCGCGGGCGACTCGCGCGGCGAGACGAGCGGCGGCGGGCCGTTGTAGCGCGTCTGCTGGAGCCAGCGGGGCAGCTGGCGAAGCTGGCGGGCGAGCAGGCGCTTCGCCTGCGCGGCGGGGATGACCTGCTGCTTGACGCCCCAGGCCGCCACCCTGCGCAGACGCTGCTCGGCCGCCCGCTGCGCGTGGCTGCGGGGCAGCCCGTTGAGGCGGCAGATCTGCAGCGGGCTCAGCTCGCTGCGGCGCAGCGTCGACCACTCCACCCGGCTGGCCACGCCGAAGATCTCCGGCGAGTGCGTGGGCAGCGCCTCCTGGTGGAGGGAGTGGAAGAAGATGTGCTGCGCGAGGTGGCCCTGTGTCAGCGTGCGCAGCGCGCGCTTCTGCAACGTGGCCAGCCGCGCCGGGTCGCGCAGCTTCTCCCGCCAGGGCGCCACGAGCGCCGCGGCGAGCGCCTCGGGCTGCCAGCCGCGGAGCCGCGCGAGGTCGGCGAGCGAGCGCGTGTCGTCGCGCAGCCAGCGCCAGATGTCACCGCGGTCGATCTCCAGCAGCGCGTACAGCCGCCGCTCGTCGTACGGAAGCCAGTGCTGCATCACCCAGGGCTCGCCGGGCAGCCAGTGCGGAGGCGCGCCCTGCGGCGCCTCGGAGTCGAGCGACTGCGTCTGCGGCTTGGCGGGCGCCTGCACCTGCGCACTCGCGACAGCCACCGGCGCCGTCGCACAGGCGATCGCAGCGATCAGCAGCGTGCGCCGCGCGCGCATGGGGGCAAGTCTCTCCCCTCCCGCGGGAGGGCGTCAAGGGGCTGCGCTCAGGCGACGCGGACGACGGTGCGGCCCGTGAGGCCGCCCTTGAGGATCGCGTCGAGCGCGGGCTCGACGTCGTCGAGCGAGATCTCGCGCGCGATCCGGTCGTCGAGCTGCGGCGGCCGCAGGTCGTCCCCGAGCCGGCGCCAGACCTCCGCGCGCTCCTCCATCGGCGTCTGCACCGAGTCGATGCCGAGCAGCGCGACGCTGCGCAGGATGAACGGCATCACCGTGGTCTCGACCTTCACGCCGGCGGTCAGGCCGGTCGCCGCCACCGCCCCGCCGTAGCGGATCTGCGGGAACAGGCTCGCCAGCACGTCGCCGCCGACGGAGTCGATCGCCGCGGCCCAGCGCTGCTTGCCCAGCGGCTTGCCGTCGCCCGCCACGTCGTCGCGCCCGATCACCTCGGCCGCCCCGAGCGCCTCGAGGTACTCCCGCGCGTCCTTGCCGGTGCTCGCGACCACCTCGTAGCCGCGCGCGCCGAGGATCGAGACCGCGGTCGACCCGACGCCGCCGGTCGCGCCGGTGACGAGCACCGGCCCGTCGCCGGGCTCCACGCCGTGGCGCTCGAGCCGCGCGACGGCCAGCGCCGCGGTGAACCCCGCCGTGCCGATCGCCATCGCCTGCTTGGTGCTCAAGCCGTCGGGCAGGGGCACCACCCAGTCGCCGGGCACGCGCGCGTACTCGGCGTAGCCGCCGTGGTGGGCGACCCCGAGGTCGTAGCCGTGGACGAGCACCTCGGTGCCCTCGCCGGCGCCCTCGACGACCGTGCCCGCGAGGTCGATGCCCGGCACCAGCGGCGAGATGCGCGCCACCTGGCCCTTCGGGATCGTCGCCAGCGCGTCCTTGTAGTTGACGCTCGAGCAGTCGACGCGGACGACGACGTCGCCCTCGCCGAGCTCGTCGGGTCCGATCGTGCGCAGTCCGCGATCGACGCCGTCGTCGCCCTTCTCGGCGACGAACGCCCGGATCTCGCCCGGGAGCTCAGCCATTGTCGTCGGCGGCGACGAGCCCGGAGCGCACGGCGAGCAGCGCCAGCTCGCGGCGCCGCTTCTCCGGCGACCCCTCGTCGAGGGCGAGCGCGCGCGTCAGGTGATCGAGCTCGGTGGTCACGGTCCTCGCCGGGATACCCGTCTCGGCCGCGATCACGTCATCCGTCGCCGGGACGGTGCCCTCGCCGTCGCCCATCAGCGGCCGGCACAGCGACCTCAGCAGCCGCTGCTGCTGGTCGGAGAAGCGCGGCGTGGCGCTCAGCTCGCCGGGCACCAGCGTCGGCCCGATGCCCACCGACACCGGGTTGGCGAAGATCAGGTGCGTGCGGCCGACGCGCACGTCGTCGCCGTCGGAGAGCCGCCGGCGGCCCACCAGGCGCAGCTCGTTGACCCACGTCCCGTTCTGCGAGAGGCCGTCGTCGGAGATCGTCCACTCGCCCGCGCGCAGCTCGAGCTCGGCGTGCAGCCGCGAGCACTCCGGGTCCCACGGGAGCGAGATGTCCGCCTCGTCGCGGCGGCCGATCGTCACCGACCGGCGGCCGCGATCGAGCGGATGGATCCGCTGATGTCCGTCGCCGTCGCGGTAGACCAGGAACGGCAGGCCGAGCCGCTCCGCAGCCAGCCGGGCTTCGTGATCCGCCTCGGCTTCGACCTTCATCTCACCTTCCGGAGAAGATGTTCAACAGGGAGACGAAGATGTTCACGATGGAGACGAAGATACCGGTCGCCAGCCAGATGGCGTCGGCCTCGGTCCCGTGCTTGCGGAGGTAGTTGAAGTCGACGACGATCAGGGCCGCGGACAGGCCGTAGATCACGAGCGAGATGATCGGGCTGATCGTCCCGCCGAACAGCGTCAGCACGATCGTGAAGATGCAGGCCGCGAACACCAGCAGGGACAGCGGGCGCATCCAGCGCGCGAGGTCCTTGCTCAGCGCGAAGCCGAGCGCGCCCGCGCCGAGGACGGTCGCGGCGGTGCCGGCGGCGGCCTGCGTGAGCGCGGCCTCCTCGACCGAGGCGAAGTAGGCGATGACCGGCCCGAGCCCGAGGCCGATCAGCAGCGCGGTGGCGAACAGCCAGCCCATCGCGAACGCGCCGACGCGGAAGCGCGCCCCGGCGAACGACGCGACGAGCAGCATCCCGAAGCCCGCGAACGAGCAGAGGCGGGCGGTGCCGAGCGAGAGATCACGTCCCAGCAGGGTGCCCAGCGCGCAGAAGCCGAGGGCGATGGCGACGAGGAACATGACCTGACCGAGCAGCTGCGCGGTCGAGATCTCGCGGACGCGCGCGTCCGCGTAGCCGTACTGGTGGGTGGTTTCGCTCATGGCCGGAGTTTACCCGGCTCATGGCGCTCTCAGCGTGGGTGGATCGTCCACCTGAACGCCTCCGTTCCCCGGGGTGTGATTGAGTGCCGCCCTGCGTTGACTGGTCAGTCAATCAATGAGCGTCTGGGCGTCGTCGGAAGCGGCGCGATCGCCTGCGGCTTGGCCGCCGTGGCCGCCCGCGGGGGCGAGGTCGTCCTGTGGGCGCGCTCGGACGCGTCGGCCGAGAAGGCCCGCGGCCGGATCGCCAAGCTGATCGAGCGCTGCGGCTGGGAGGTCGCCGCCGACGTCGAGCTCACGACCGACCTCGCCCGCCTCGGCGAGCACGCGACCTACGTCGTCGAGGCGATCGTGGAGGAGCGCGAGGACAAGGTCGCCCTGCTCGAGCGCCTCGTGCCGCACCTGTCGGACGACGCGATCCTCTCCAGCACGACCTCGTCGCTGTCGATCGAGGACCTCGCCGGCGCGTCGGGCCGCGCCGACCGCTTCGCGGGCCTGCACGTCTTCAACCCGGTCACGAAGATGGACCTCGTCGAGCTCGTCTTCCCCGAGGCCGCCACGCAGGCGACGCGCGACCGCTCGTTCACGCTCTGCGAGCAGCTCGGCAAGACCGCGGTCGAGGTCCCCGACCTCCCGGGCTTCGTCGTCAACCGCCTGCTCTTCCCGTTCCTCTTCGAGGCCGTGCGACTCCGCGAGGAGACGGGCCTGGACCCGGCCGCCGTCGACTCGTGCCTGCAGCTCGGCGCGGGGCACCCGATGGGCCCGCTCGCGCTGCTGGACCTCGTCGGCCTCGACGTCGCCCAGTCGATCGGCAACTCGATCGGCGCCGACGTCCCCCCGCGGATCGACTCGCTGGTCGCGGACGGCGCCCTCGGGCGCAAGGCCGGGCGCGGCTTCTACGACTACACCTGACGCCGGAGCCCTGCACGGGGCCGACGCGGAATGTTTAGGGGAGATTGAGACAGCATTGGGACCATGCTGTGCGCGACGAACGTACCTCATCGCACCCCTCCTCCAAAACACTTAGCGCCCGGCTCGCTCCCCTGAGCCGGGCGCTTTGTGTCTCTCGGTCGATCCTCCCCAGGATCTCCCTCTCTCCTCCTCAACCGCCGAAGCGGCCAGTCGGTTGCCGGGGACCGTAGCGCGTGAAACGCCTTTGTGCAATTGCGCACACAGTTTTGTTTCGCAACCGTTGAGTTGGCGATACGCTCCGGCCTCGGCATGCGACCGTCGGAGGACACGAGGGAGCGCACGGTCAAGCGGCTGCGCCGCGGCTACGTCGCAGGCCGGCTCGACACGGACACCTTCAGCCGCCGGGTGGACGTCGCGCTGCGCGCCGGCCACGGCGCGGAGCTGCACGGCCTCACCGCCGACCTGCCCGCGCCCGCGGGCGCTGCCGCGCTCCTGGTTCCGGCGCCGGCGCCCCGCCGGCCTGCTCGAGGGCGCGGCCGGCGGCTGCCTCCTGCTCGGCCGCGCGCCCGCCTGCCAGCTCGTCTTCGACGACGACACGGTCTCGCGCCGCCACGCCGAGCTGCGCTTCGACGAGGGCCGCTGGATGCTGCGCGACCTCGGCTCCTCCAACGGGACCTGGGTCAACGGCCGCCGCGTGATGGAGGCCGAGGTCGCCCCGGGCGACGACCTGCAGCTCGGCGGCTGCGCTCTGCGGCTCTAGGCCGGGACGGTCGACCTCGCGGCCGCCCCGCAACGCGGGGACGATGGGGCCCGCCAAGCGGGCCTCAGGCTCCCAGCGTTTCCGGTCGCGAGACCCTGGGACGACAAAGCACGCCTGGCGGACCTGACTTGCCCAGCGTTGCGGAGCGGGCGGGGGCGCGGCCGACCGCGCCCCGCTCCCCCGCCTCCCTACCCAGCGCCGTTGACGTTCGCCGGCGCTAAGCCGCCGCGCGGCGCTCGCGGATCCGCACGGCCTCGATGCGGTTCTCGCGGACGGACTCGACGCGGATCGAGTAGCCGTTGTGGGTGACGGTGTCGCCGCGCTTGGGCAGCCGCCCGAGCTCGCCGAACACGAAGCCGCCGACCGAGTTGTAGGCGTCCGAGTCGACCGGGAGCTCGAGCCCGTAGTCGAGCAGGTCGGTGATCGCGACGTGGCCGCGGACGAACCAGTCGCCGTTGGAGAGCCGCCGCACGGCGCCGCCGAGCGGGTCGGTCTCGTCGTCGATCTCGCCGACGACCTCCTCGATGATGTCCTCGACGGTGACGATGCCGGCCGTGCGGCCGTACTCGTCGATCACGACGGCGAGCGAGCTGCGCTCGCGCTGGAGGTCGGCGAGCAGGTCGTCGAGCGGCTTGGTCTCCGGGACGATCGGCGCCTCGCGCACGAGCCCCTCGAACGAGCCCTCGGGGCCCTCGGAGAGCAGCAGCTGGGCGAGCGCGTTGGCGTGCACGATGCCCTTCACGCGGTCGTGGTTGTCGTCCTCGGTGACCACGAGCCGCGTGTGGCCGGAGCTCACGCAGCGCCGCAGCGCGGTCTCCACGTTCTCCGACACGTCGACCGTGACGACCGCCGGCGCCGGCGTCATGACCTGGCGCGCCTGCTGCTCGTGCAGGTGGAAGACGCCCGTGAGCATCCCGGCCTCGCCCGGGTCCAGCTTGCCGCCGGTCAGCGACTGGGCGATCAGGACCTTGAGCTCCTCGGGCGATCCGCCCTCGTCGAACTCGCCGGTCTTGGAGATGCCGATCGTCCGCAGGATCCCGTTCGAGACGGCGTTGAGCAGGTGGATGAACGGGCTGAAGGCGCTCGTGAACCACTGCAGCGGCCGCGCGATCCGCCGCGCGACGGGCTCGGCCTTGTTGATCGCGTAGATCTTCGGGACCTGCTCGCCGATCGTGATGTGCAGCGAGGTCGAGATGATGTAGGCCAGCGCCAGGGAGATCGCCAGCGAGACCTCGTGCGGGATGCTGGAGCCGAAGAGGTCCTCGAAGATCGAGGCGATCGCGGGCTCGCCGAGGAAGCCGATGCCCAGCGAGGTCAGGGTGATGCCGAGCTGGCAGGCCGCCAGGTAGCGGGAGAGGTCGTCGAGCTGCGTGAGCACCAGCCGCGCACCCTTGACGCCCTCCTCGACCTCCTCCTCGATCCGGGAGCGGCGCACGCGCACGAGCGCGAACTCCGCCGCCACGAAGAACCCGTTCAGGAGCACGAGCACGAGGACCGCCAGCAGGAGCAGAACGGTCATCGGACCACCGGGGGACGCGCGCGAAGCGCGCCGCTACTTCGGGAGGAGTCGTCGTCGTTCATGTGGCGACGCCCAGATGGTACCGGGGCCAAGAGGCGGACAAACCGCTGAACCCCGTCTGTCAGCCTTTCGGCCATGCGGATCGTGTCGCTCGTCCCGTCGGCCACCGAGATGCTGTTCGCCCTCGGACTCGGCCAGGACGTCACCGCGGTCACCCACGAGTGCGACCACCCCGGCGGCGCGCGCGAGCTGCCCAAGGTCACGCGCGACGTGATCGGCCCCGGCCTCGCGCCGGCGGAGATCGACCGCGCGGTGCGCGAGCTGACCGAGCAGGGCCAGGCGATCTACGAGCTCGACGAGGAGGCGCTGCGCCGCGCGCAGCCGGACCTGATCGTCACGCAGGCCCTGTGTGCCGTCTGCGCCGTCTCCTACGACGACGTCAAGACCGTCGCGGAGCGCCTCGATCCGGTGCCCGAGGTGCTCTCGCTGGACCCGCACACGCTCGGCGAGATGCTCGGCGACGTCCGCACGCTCGCGCAGGCCACCGACAGCAAGGACGCGGGCGTCGACCTCGTGCAGGACGCCGCCGCGCGGATCGACCGCGTGCGGCTGGCCGTGCGCGGCGCGGAGCCTGTCCGGGTGGCCGCGCTCGAGTGGCTGGACCCGGTCTTCGTCGCGGGCCACTGGACGCCGCAGATGATCGAGTACGCCGGCGGCTTCGACGTGCTCGGCCTGCCGGGCGAGCACTCCGAGCGGCGCTCGTGGGAGGAGGTCCGGGCGGCCCGGCCCGAGGTCGTGATCGTGATGCCGTGCGGCTACGACGCCGAGCGCGCCGCCCAGGAGGCCTACGACTACGGCGACGAGCTCGAGTCGCTGGGCGCCCGCCGCGTGGTTGCCGTCGACGCCGCCGCCTACTTCTCCCGGCCTGGCCCGCGGCTGATCGACGGGCTCGAGCTGCTCGCCCACGTGCTGCACCCGGACCGGGTGCCCGACGCGCCCGAGGGCCTCGCGGAGATCGCCCTCTAGGAGTCCGCCAAGAAGATCCGGCCCGACCGGGGCGGTCGGGCCGGGGTTCTTGACGGGCTCCTTATACGGAGAACTTGGCCGTGGTGTAGGCGACCGCCGCCACCACGGAGGCGATCGCGATCACCGCACACGCGAGCACCGCCGGGATCGGCGACCGGCGCCGGGCGCTGATCGCCTCGACCGCCAGCGCGGCGAGCACGCCGCCGACGAGGCCGCCGAGATGGCCGCCGATCGAGATGTTGAAGCCCGGGAAGAACGTGATCGCGAGGTTGATGAGCAGGATCGGCCCGAGGCCCGAGGCCATGATGTCGATCCCGCGGTTGCGGGCCATCACGATCGCCGCTCCGAACAGGCCGAAGATCGCGGTCGAGGCGCCCACCACCGGTGTCGACGGGTTCAGCAGCACCGCGCCGAACGAGCCGGCGAGCAAGGCGGCGAAGTAGATCGCTCCGAAGCGCACGTGGCCGAGCGCCGGCTCGAGCATGCGCCCGAGGAAGAACAGCGCGTACATGTTCAGCAGCAGGTGGAACAACCCGCCGTGCAGGAAGCCGCCCGTGAGCAGGCGCCACCACTCGCCGTCGGCCACCAGCGGCCCGAACAGCACGAAGTCCCGGTAGACGGCGTTGTCCGGGCTCGCGCTCTGGCCGAAGTACATGAGCACGTTGATCGCGATCAGGACATAGGCCACCGTCGGCTCGACGGCCATCGAGCGCATCGTCTTCACCTGCGTCTTCTGCCTGGAGCACTCCGGGCAGCGCATCCCGACCGGCGTGGACGTCATGCAGTCCGGGCAGATCGGGTTCCCGCAGTTCGAGCACGAGACGCCGGTCTCTCGGTCCTTGTGGCGGTAGCAGACGGCCATGGCGGCGCGACGCTAGCAGCCGTTCCTCACGGCTCTTTCAATCAGGAGACGTCCGCGACGGCCAGCAGATCGCCGGTGGGCTGGGGCGATCCGCCGTCGGGCTCGTCGGTGACCATCACCTGGTCGATCCCCTCCATCGTGCCGGGGACCGAGGCCGTGGCCGCGCCGTCGCGGCTGGGCACGAACAGCGCCGCGGTCGGCTCGGGGGCGTGCCCGTCGCGCTTGAGCCACACCTGGTAGACGCGGCCGCTCGGCGGCGCGGGCAGGCCGCGCGCCAGCAGGCGGCCCTCCTCGCCGTTCATCTCGAGCGAGACGGTGGCGCCCGGCGCGCCGTTGACCTTCGCGGCGACGGTGCGCTCGGGGGCGTCCTGCAGCTCCCCGACGCCGACGCCGATCGCGACGCCGACCACGAGCAGCCCGGCCGCGAGTGCGGCCGGCACGAGCCGCGGGATGCGCCACGACGGCCGCCTGCGCCGGCGCGCGGCCGGCGGCCGGTCGGCCTCGGGCCCGGCGGCGGCCAGCAGCGACGCCTCGCGCTCGACCTCGGCCATGATCCGCGCCTTCAGCGCCGGCGGCGGGTCGACGGGATCGACGGACATGGGCAGGGCCTGCGCCGCCGGGGCCAGCTCGTCGACCTCCTCGCGGCAGGCCGGGCAGCCCGCGAGGTGCTCCTCGAAGGCGGCGCGCTCCGCCTCGTCCAGCGCGCCCAGCAGGTAGGCCGCCGTGGCGTCGTGCCAGTGCTCGTGTCCGGGTCCGCTCGACTGCATCAGCGCATCACCGCTCCCTCGCCGAGCCGGTCGCGCAGCTTCTTGAGGCCGAGCCGCATGCGGCCCTTCACGGTCCCGACCGGCGTCTCGAGCATCTCCGCGATCTCCGTGTGGGTGAAGCCGCCGAAGTAGGCCAGCTCGATCACCTGGCTCTGGTCGGAGGGCAGCGCCTCCATGGCGCTGCGGACGACGCGCGCCTCGTCGCGCCGCGCCACCTCGACGTCGGTGCGCTCGCGCGCCTCGAAGCGCTCCTCCATCCCCTCGTCGCTCGCGCGCCGCTTGTCGTGCACGGCGGAGCGCCGCAGGTAGTCGATCGCACGGTGGTGGACGATGCCGAGCACCCACGTGCGGACGGAGCCGCGACCGCGGTCATAGCGGGCGCCGGAGCGCCAGATGCTCAGGAAGGCCTCCTGGGAGACGTCCTCCGCGCCGTTGCGGGTGCCGACGATCCGGTAGGCGAGCGAGAACGCGGCCGAGGCGTGGCGCTCGTAGACGACCTCGAACGCGCCCGCGCGCCCGCGGCGCACGAGCTGCATGAGGTCCTCGTCGGCGAGGGCGCGGAGATCCTGTGCCATCAGGTGGGCATTCGCGCCGGCGCACCGCGCGGATCACTCCGCGCTCAGCGTCTTGGCGCGTGGTCCTCGAAGACCCGCAACGCCTCGCGCGCGACGTCGCGCAGCGTGCGCTCGGCGAGGTCGAGCGGGCTGTGGGCCGCGGCGCGCCGCTTGTGGCGCTTGCGGCGGGTGCGCAGCACCACCAGGCCGGCGCCCGCGCCGGCCCCGACCACCACGGCGGCGGCCGGCCGGACCGCGGCGCGCGGCCAGTTGCGCGGGTCGCGCAGCGACGACAGCTCCCACGTCTCGAGCTCGTCGGCGGCCAGCTCGACGAGCGTGCCGAGCTTGCTCTCCATGCGCATGGCGAGCTCCTCCGGCGGCTCGATCGGCGCCAGCGCCGCCCGCAGGCGGGCCTCGATGTCGAACGGCTGGCTCATGTCAGGTCACACCGTTCTCCGCGTTCTTCACGAGCTCCTCCAGCTGCCGGATGGCCCGGTGCAATAGCACCTTCGTGGCGCCGTCGGTGCGGCCGAGCGCCCGCGCGATCTCGCGGTTGTCCATTCCGAGCGCGAACCGCATGATCAGCGCCTCGCGGCGATCGTCCGGGAGCTGCTGCACGCACTCGAGGATTCGCTTGAGGTCGTCGCGGTCCTGCACCAGCGCCTCGGTGGTGTGCGTGGCGGCCAGCGTGTCCGCGTCGTCGATCGCCGTCTGCGGGCGCCGCGAGCGGTCGCGGTAGTAGTTCGCCGCGAGGTTGTGGGCGATCCGGATCAGCCACGGCCGCAGCGGGCGGCCCTTGGACTCGCGCTGCGCGCGCTCGAAGTGCCGGTAGGCCTGCAGGAACGTCTGCTCCGTGAGGTCCTCGGCGTCGTGGTGGTTGCCCACCCGGTAGTAGGAGTAGGAGTAGACGTCGCGCAGGTGCGCCTTGTAGAGCGCGGAGAAGTCGGCGTCGAGCTGCTGCTTCTGCGCCGCCGCGTCGGTCGCCATGCACGGACCCTACCCCCTGCGTTGCTCAGGCGGCCTTGGCCTTGTCGCGGCGGCCCTGGGGCTTCGGCGCCGTCAGCGACGCCGCCCAGCGCTCGGGCTCGACGCGGCCCTCGATCATCCCCGCAAGCCCGCGCAGCACGGGCGCGTCGACCCCCGCGTCGCGGATGCAAGCGGCCAGCAGCGGCACGCTGTCGACGGCCTCGGCCGTCTGTCCCAGTGCCGATCCGATGTCGCCGGCCGGCATGCCCTGGGCGAGCAGCTCGCCGGCGCGGCGGTTGCGCGAGCCCGTCGCCATCACGGTGGAGACGAGGTCGCCCGTGCCGGCGAGGCCGGCGAACGTCTCGGGGCGCGAGCCGGAGCGGCGCGCGTACGCGTCGACCTCGGCGAAGACCTTGCCGGCGGCTGCGCCGGCGGCGTTCGGGCCGGCGCCGGCGGCCGCGGCGGCGGCGAGCGCGGCGGCGTTCTTGGCGCAGCCCGCGAGCTCGACGCCGATCACGTCGGAGCTGGTCGCGACGTCGAAGCCGGCGGCGGAGAGCGCGTCGCCGACCTGGCGCGAGAAGGCGCCGTTGGCCGTGGCGAACACGAGCGAGGCGCCGCCGTCGAGCGCGGCGGCCGCGTGGGCGGGGCCGCCCAGCGCGCCTACGGCCCAGCCGGTGACGCGCTCGGAGACGTAGGCGGTCGGCAGCGTGCCGAGCGGCGGCACGAGGCCCTTCGCGCACACGAGCACGCCGCTGCGCGGGGTGATCTGGCCGCCGTGGGCGGCGACGGCGCCAGGGAGCTGGGCCGACGGGACGGCGAAGACGACGAGGTCGTGGCGCGAGAGCTCGAGCTCCCCGGCGCGCAGGACGTTCACGTTCTGCGGCAGCTCGATCCCGTCGAGGTAGCGCTCGTTGCGGCGCAGCTCCAGCAGCGAGTCGGCCTGCTCGCGCGTGCGGCAGCCGAGGTCCACCTCGAGGCCGGCGCGGGCGAGCATGACCGCCACCGCGGTGCCCCAGGAGCCGGCGCCGACGACGGCGGCGCGGCGCAGCGGCGGCAGGCCGCCGAGCCACTCCCACTGGAGCATCACGTTCGGCCAGATGCGGTCGGTGACGGCGGCAGCGAGCTGCGGCGAGGCCGCTTCGACCTGCGGGAAGGTGAGCGGGCGCCCGACGCGGATGCGCACCTTGTGCGGGCGGATGCGCCAGCCCTTGCGGACCGCCTCGGTGCCGATGATGGCGACCGGGACGACCGGGGCGCCGGTCTCGAGCGCGAGCCGGCCGACGCCGCGCCTCGGGCGGCCGAGCGAGCCGGGCCGGATGCGGGTGCCCTCGGGGAACATCAGGACCGCGTCGCCGCGGGCGAGGATCGCCTTCGCGGTCTCGAGCATGTCGGCGTCGCCCTGGCCGCGGCGGACCGGGAAGGCGCCGAGCGAGTTGAGGAACCACGCCGTCAGCTTGTGGCGGAACAGCTCCTCTTTGGCGACGTAGTACATCGGCCGCCGGGCGATCGTGGCGATCACGAACGGGTCCAGGAACGAGCGGTGGTTGGCGGCGAAGATCACGGGGCCGCTCTCGGGCACGTGCTCGCGGCCGATCCGCGACAGGCGGAAGTAGAGGTGGAAGAACGGCTGGAAGAGCGCCCGCACGAGCCAGTAGACGAGCGGGTTGACGCCGCGCTCGCGGTGGCGGGCGTGCAGCTGGGTGTGATCGGTCGTCGTCTGCGTCATGGCGTCGCTCCCTCCACGAGCCATACTCGCTCCGGGCGCGGTCGTTACAGTGGCCAGATGGCCTTCGACGCGACGCGAACGCTGCGGGGCGCGCTTGCGGGTGCAGCCGCCGCGGCCGTGTGGGCCGCGCAGCAGCCGCTCGACAAGCGCGTGTTCGGCGTGGACTACGACGATGCCGAGCTGCTCGGGCGCCTCGCGCGCGTGCGCCCGCCCGCCACCCACCCGGTGGGCCTGGCGCTGCACGTCGCCAACGGGGCCGCGTTCGGCGCGCTCTACGCCAACGTCGCCCCGAGCCTGCCCGGTCCGGGCGCCGCGCGCGGCGCCGCCGCCGGGCTCGCCGAGCACCTGGCGACATGGCCGGGAACGCTCGTGATCGACCGGCTCTCGCTCGGCCGCGACTTCCCGAAGCTGTGGGGCGACCCGCGCGCGTTCGCCCAGGCGACGTGGCGGCACCTGCTCTTCGGCGCGCTGCTCGGCGAGCTCGAGCGGCGGCTGAACCCGCCGGAGGCGGAGCCGGAGCCGATCGACGCGGCCGCCGCCGCCTCGAACGGGCACGGCTCGGCCGAGCACCTGGTCGTCACGGGTCCGTGAAAGCGCTCGTGACGGGCGCCGGCGGGTTCGCCGGCGGCCATCTCGCCGCGCATTGCCGGGCGAGTGGCGACGACGTGGCCGAGGCGTCCCGCGGGACGGGCACCGATCTGGCGGACGCCGGGGCGGCGCGCGCCGCCGTCGCCGAGGCGCGGCCCGACGTCGTCTACCACCTCGCCGCGCGCGCCCACGTCGGCGAGTCCTGGGAGGACCCCGGGCGGTTCCTGGCCGACAACCTCGCGATGACGCTCAACGTGCTCGAGGCCGTGCGGTCGGAGGCCCCGGGCGCGACCGTCGTCGCGGTCGCCTCGGGCGAGCTCTACGGCGCCCCGGAGTCGCTGCCCGTCGACGAGCGCGCGCCGCTGCGCCCGCAGAACCCCTACGCCGTCTCGAAGGCGTCCGCGGACCTGCTCGCCGGCTTCTACGCCGACGCCCACGGCCTGCGCGTGATCCGCCCGCGCCCGTTCAACCACGCCGGCCCCGGCCAGGAGCCGACCTACGCGATCGCCTCCTTCTCGCGCCAGGCGGCCGCGGCGGCCGAGCGCGGCGAGGATCCGATCGCCTTCACCACCGGCAACCCGGACGCGCGCCGCGACTACACCGACGTGCGCGACGTCGTGCGCGCCTACCGGCTGCTGGCCGAGCGCGCGGAGCCGGGGATCTTCAACGTCTGCTCGGGCCGCTCGACGTCGGCGCGCGAGCTGCTGCAGCTGCTGGCGGCGGCCGCCGGCGCGGGGCTCGACCACCGCATCGACCCGGCGCTCGTGCGCGCGCACGAGGTGATGGAGGTGCGCGGCGACCCGGGGCGGCTGCGGGCGGCGACCGGCTGGGAGCCCGAGATCCCGCTCGAGCGCACGCTCGCGGACACCGTGGCCTGGTGGCGCGAGCGGCTCCGCGAAGGCCCGGATCCGGGCTAGGGCCAGACCGGGTCGTCCGGGCGCAGGTCGAGCGGGGCGCCGTCGCCGCAGTCCTGTGCGCGGTACTGCTCCGGCAGCTGCGGGACGCCCGTCTCCCAGTGCAGCAGGGCGAGGTTCTGCGCCTGCGCCGGCGTCGCGCCCAGCCGCTGCGCCGCCAGCGCCACGTGCTGGACCGCGTAGCACTCCGTGATGCCCTCGTCGAGGATCCCGCGCAGGTGGATCGCCTCGTGCGCGAGCGTGTTGACGGCCCAGGCCGTCCGCTGGACGTCGTCGCCGCACGACGTGGACCGCGCCGCGCACGCGAGCTGCTCCTCCCGCCCGCCCTCGAGCACCGCCTCCAGCTCCGCGCAGGTCACCTTGCGCAGCTCCGTGTGATCGGCGACCCGCCCGTCGGCGTCGACCCGCACGGCGCCCGCGTTCGTGTCGGCGGGCGAGAGCAGGCGGCCCCACCAGCCCGGGCAGCGCACCCCGACCGGCCGCTCGGCGATCTCGGTCGCGACCGCCGACAGCCGGTTCTGGAGCGCGACGCGGTCCTGGCGCTCGACGACCCACGCGACGGGCACGGCGAGGATCGCCACGGCGAAGGCCAGCTTGAACTTGGCCGGCATGCGGCGGGCCCTCGCCGCACGCGTGGCGGCCGGCATCAGCGCGTCAGGCGCGCGATCACGGCGCCGAGCTGGAGCGCCACCACCCGGGCGCGCTCGATCTGCGCGCGCGAGAACGCCTGCGGGCGCACGCGGTAGACCTCCATCAGGGCCCGGCGGCCCCGGCCCAGCTCGAGCGGGACCATCAGCATCGCCCCGATCCCCAGGCGCTCGAGCTCGGCGAGCTCGTGCGGGTCGCCGAGCGGGTCGCCCGCCACGACCTGGCCGGTGCGACCGGTCGCGACGAGGTGCGCGGTCGCGGGGAAGTCCTCGAGCAGCCAGCTCTCGCCCGGCGCGTTGTCGGGATGGGCGGAGAGCAGCTCGACGATCGCGTAAGGCTCCGTCGTGACGTTCATCAGCGACACGTCGTCGGCGCCGAGCAGGTCGGCGACCAGGCGGCCCGCGCCGGCGAGCTCGGACACGTAGTCGATCGCGCCGAGGTGGCCGGCCAGCTCGGCGAGGCTATGCGACCAGGTGCCGGCGGCGCGGCGGCCGGCCACGCGCACGCCCATCTCGAGCCGCTCGGCCGCGGTGTGGGCCGCGCCCGGCGCGAGCACGGGCCACGGCGGGGCGGGCCGCGCGAGCGCGTAGCCCTGCGCGTAGGTCGCGTCGAGCTCGGCGAGCGCCCGCAGGTCGTCGAGGTCCTCGACCCCCTCGCCGCAGACGGCGGCGCCGGTCGAGGACGCGAAGGAGATCATCGCCTCCAGCAGCGCGAGCTTCGCCTGGTCGGCGTTGGCGCCGTGCACGAGCGAGCGGTCGAGCTTGAGGATGTCGGGGGCGACCGCGATCAGCTGCTGCAGGCCGGCGTAGCCGGCGCCCGCGTCGTCGAGCGCGATCCGTGCGCCGCGGGCCCGCAGCTCCGCGAGCCGGGCGGCGAGCTCGTCCTCGGCGCCGAACAGCTCGTGCTCGGTCAGCTCGACCACGATCGTGGAGAGGTCCTCCGGCAGCGCGTCGCGGACGAGCGGCTGCGCCAGCGCCCGCGGGCTCACGTTGAGGGCCAGGAACGTCCCGCCGGGGCGGCCGGGCACGGCCAGCGCCGCGCGCAGCGCCGCCGCCTCGAGCTCGGCGCCGAGCCCGACGCGGTGGGCCTGGGCGAACCACTCGTCGGGGCCGCGGCGCGGCTCGACCTCGAAGCGGGCGAGCGCCTCGTAGCCCGAGACGCGGCCCGTGGCGAGCTCGAGCACGGGCTGGAAGGCGGCGCTGAGGCAGCGGTCGCTGTCGCGCAGGATCGCCTCGATCTCCTCGCGCTCCTCGCCGGGCGACGGCCGCAGGGCGAGGCTCGGGCGGTAGCGGCAGGTGCGCCCGCGGCCCTTGTCCTTGGCGGCGTAGAGCGCCGCGTCCGCGGCCATCAGCAGCCCGGGCGCGTCGGCGGCGTCGTCGGGGTGGCAGGCGAGGCCGGCCGAGCAGGCGAGCACGCGGCCGCCGATCTGAACCCCGGAGATGGCGACGCGGGCGCGCTCGGCCGCCTCGCGGGCGGCGCCGGCGTCGACGCCCGGCAGCACGAGCACGAACTCCTCGCCGCCCAGCCGGCCGACGGCGTCGGTGTCGCGGACCACGTCGCGCAGCGCCGCGGCGGCGAGCGCGAGCGCGCGGTCGCCCTCGGCGTGGCCGAAGGTGTCGTTGATCCGCTTGAAGTGGTCGAGGTCGATGACGACGACGCTCACCGGCCGGCCGTCGGCCTCGTCGAGGGCGGCCCGCAGGCGCTCCTGGCTGCCGCGGTGGTTGAGCAGGCCGGTGAGGCTGTCCGTGCGGACCTCCTCGCGCAGCAGGTCGCGCTGGCGCGCGGAGTCGTAGGCCAGCGCGGCCATCGTCGCGAAGCGCTCCACGAGCTCGACCTCGCGGTCGGTGAAGGGGACGTCGGCGCCCGTGCGGTAGACGTTGAGCGAGCCGACGACGCGGTCGTGGGCGATCAGCGGCACGGCGACGAACGCCTCGGCGGCCTCGTCGGTGCCGGTGACGACGGTGCACAGCGGCTCGTGCAGCGTGTTGGGCACGTTGCGGGTGCGGCGGTTGCGCACGACCCAGCCCGTGACCCCGCTCAGCACCGGGATCTCCTCGGCCATGATCTCGTCGACCCAGTCGCCGACGGCGAACACCGGCTTGAGCGAGTCGCCGCCCTCCTCGATCTCGTACAGCGAGAGATCGTCGAACGGGACGAGCGTGGCGAGGTGGTGCGCGATCCGGCCGAGCGTGCCCGGCAGCGAGTCTGCTGCGAGGATCCCCGCCGCGGCGTCGACGAGCGCCTCTAGGGCGGAGTCGCCGGCCTTTGCCGAGGACGGGAAGACGGACACCTGTTGTAGATCGGCGCGGCGCGCAGATGCTTGATCCCGCGTTTGCGGTATGAGTGCCAACGCGCCAGCTTTGAGCTTCGTGTCGTCCTCGGCGGTGCTCGTTCGACGTCGGGGTGAAGGCAGATCACGACCCACCAAGGAGACCCACCATGGGCAAGCTCACCGCCACCAGCTTCATCACGCTCGACAACGTCGTCGAGGACCCGCACCTGTGGTCCGGCGCCTACCAGAGCGAGGACACCGGCGTGCTCAACGACTCGGTGCTGCGCGAGTCCGACGCGATGGTGCTCGGCCGCACCACCTACGAGGGCTTCGCGGCCGCCTGGCCGTCGCGCTCGGGCGACCCGTTCGCGGACAAGTTCAACTCGATGCCCAAGTACGTCGTCTCGACCACGCTCGAGACCGCCGACTGGAACAACTCGACGATCCTCTCCGAGGACCCGTTCGCGCGCATCCGCGAGCTCAAGGCCGATCAGAACCTGCTCACGTGGGGCAGCCCGTCGCTCGTGCAGGGGATGCTCGACGAGGGCCTCGTCGACGAGCTCGTGCTCCTGTACTCGCCGATCGTGCTCGGCAAGGGCAAGCGCCTGTTCGGCGGCGAGAGCCGGCACGACCTCAAGGTCACCGAGACGACGCAGCTGAGCGGCGGGATGCTGGCCGTGCGGCTCGCCGCCGAGCGCGCCTAGCCCGCGGCGAGGAAGCCGGCGAGGTCGTCCGCGACCTCGCCGGGCGCGTCCTCGACGAGGAAGTGCGAGGCGCCCTCGACCGCCCGGCCCGTGACGCCGGGCGCGAGCGGCCGCCACAGCTCGAGCGGGTCCTCGTAGAAGCGCGGCAGCGCGCCGGCGCCGCCCCACAGCGCGCGGACCGGGCACGCGATCGTGCGGGCGCCGCGGTCCTCGTCGTCGAGCGCGCGGTCGATCGTGGCGCCGGCGCGGTAGTCCTCGCAGATCGCCTCGACGGTCGCGCGGTCCTCGAGCTGCTCGCGGTAGGCCGCGACCACGTCGTCCGGGTAGCGCTCGTCGCCCGCCTTGATGCCCATCCGCTCGATCGCGATCCAGGCGCCGGCGGGGTCGCCGAGGATCATCCGCTCCGGCAGCGGGGCGGCCTGCGCGAGGAAGGCCCAGTGCCAGTAGCCGATCGAGAAGGTGTCGTCCGCGCGGCGCCAGATCTCCCCCGTCGGCACGATGTCGAGCACCGCCAGGCGGGTCACGACCTCCGGCTGGTCGAGCGCCATCCGGTACGCGACGCGGCCGCCGCGGTCGTGCCCGGCGACGTCGAACCGCTCGTGTCCGAGCGCGGCCATCGCCGCCACGAGGTCGGCCGCCAGCGCGCGCTTGGAGTGGGGCGCGTGGTCCTCGGCCGGCGCCGGCCGGAACGAGCCGCCGTAGCCGGGCAGGTCCGCCGCGACCACGGTATGGGTGCCCGCGAGCCGTTGCGCCACCGGGTGCCACATCGAGGTGCGTCTGCGGGAACCCGTGCAGGAGCAGCAGCGGCGGGCCGTCGCCGCCCACGCGCGCGCGCACGCGCCCGCGCGTGGTCTCGAGATCGGTCAGCTCGAAGCCTGCGAAGCCGTCCACTCGTCCACCACCCGCTGCGGCACGCACATCGACCATGCCTCCGTCACCAGGTCCTCCATCTCGGCGTGGTCGATCGCGGCCAGTCGCACGACGAGCCAGTTGTACCTCAGGTCGCCGGTCTTGGGCCGCACGAACTTGTCCGGCTCGGCCTCCAGCGCCGCGTCGCGCCACTCCTTCGGGAAGCCGAAGCCCATCATCGTCTCGTCGCGCGCGAACGCGAGGAACACGATCCGCCCGACATAGAACTTCACCCGCCCGCGCACCTCCCCCTCGCGGGCGCGGGGCAGGGTCAGCGCCAGCGCGCGGACGTCGTCGAGGGTCACCACACGAAGACCACCAGGAAGGCGACGCCGCCGGCCGCGAGCGCCGCCGCGGCGCGCAGCGCGAGCGAGGCGCCGCGGGCCAGCAGCGCCGCAGCGAGCACGAGCGTGAGCGCGAACATCGTGACGGAGACCTCCGCGGAACCCTCCTCGACGTGTGTCTCGCCCCCGGGGGTCGTGACCCGGCAGTCCGTGCGAGGCGGGAGCCACCGCTGGACGTAGTCGACCGAGTCGGTCTCGCCCCCGGACTCGACGCACGGGTCGCCGAGCGCGGCGTCGCCCAGCCAAGCGACGCCGTAGGCGAAGGCGATCACGAGCAGCCAGACACCGAGGCGCATCCCAAGCCCGCCGCCGGACTCGAACCGGCAACCTCCTGTTTACAAGACAGGTGCTCTGCCAGTTGAGCTAGGCGGGCAGCGCTCCGTCGAGGATACGGAAGCGCCACACCGGCTCGCCGTGATCGCCGATCACCTCGCCGGTCCTCGTGAAGCCCGCCTTCTCGAGCACGCGCGGGGACGGCCCGGACGCGGGGAGCGTGTGCGCGATGACCGCGTGGACGCCGGGGTCGGCGAACGCGTCGCGGACCATGGCCCGGACGGCGGCCGTGGCGAGGCCGCGGCCCTCGCGCGGCGGCGCGACCGCATAGCCGAGCTCGACCGTCCCGTCGCGCGGCGGGCCCTTGAAGCCGCCCCAGCCGACGAGCTCGGGCGGCTCGCCGGCCACGAAGAAGCGGGAGCCCCAGCGGGGCGCGGCAGGGTCGTCGCCGAGCGCGTCGCGCACGCGCACGAGCGAGCCGGGGAACACGTACCAGCCTTCCACGACCGCGACCCCCAGCGCGCGCTCGAGTGCGCGCGAGCCCTCGAGCGCGGCGTCGAGCAGCCGCGCTTCCGCGACCACGAGCCGGACGTCGCTCAACGCCACTCGCCCAGTACGCCCCAGCGGCGGCGCTCGGCCTCGAGCTGCGCCCGGCGGCGCTCGGCGAAGCAGACGGCGGGGAAGCGCTCGCGCTCGAGCGCCTCTTCCGCGCGGCGCTCGGCGGCTGCGGCCCGGCGCTCGGGGCCCGGCAGCATGAGGGCGGAGAGTCGCCCGCGCGTCCTCCCGAGGGGCGCTCGCATGGGCCGACGATACGCCCGGCCGCCCGCGCGCGCGAGGCCTCGCCGCACCCTGCGGTTCGTGCATCATCGGGGCGGTGCGGCTGGTGAGCTGGAACGTGGCGGGCCGGGTACGGCGCCAGCCCGAGCAGGCGGAGGTGGTGGCGGCCGTGGGCGCCGACGTCGTCGCGCTGCAAGAGGTGACCGCCCGCACGCTGCCGCTGTGGCGGGACGCCCTCGCCGAGGCGGGGTTCCCGCACGTGGCGTGCGCTCTCGACGAGCCGCCCGAGGCGACCGGGCGGCGCCTGCTCGGCGTGCTCACCGCCGCGCGCGAGCCGCTCGAGCGGCTTCCGGAGCCCGCGGACGTGCCGTGGCCGGAGCGGTTGCTCGGCTGCCGTACCGGCGGCGTCGAGGTGCTCAACCTCCACTCGCCGATCGCGCCCGCACCCGAGCTGGCCAAGATCCGCACCCACGAGGCCGTCGCCGCCCACCTCGCGACGCTGCCGCCGGCGCCGCGGATCCTCTGCGGCGACTTCAACGCCCCGCGCCGCGAGCTGCCCGGCGGCGACGTGCTCACGTTCGCGTTCGACAGCGCCGCCCGCCTGAGGCCGGAGCGGGGCGAGCGCTGGGACGCCGCCGAGCGCGCGCTCGTCCACGACCTGCGGGCGCGACACGGCTGGACCGACGCCTACCGCTCCCTGCACGGCTACGGGGAGCGCTCGGCGAGCTGGACCTTCAAGGACGACCGCGGCGGCTGGCGGCTCGACCACGTGCTCGTGCTCGGGCTCGACGTGCGCGCGTGCGCCTACGCCCACGAGTGGCGCCGCGCCGGGTTGTCGGATCACTCGGCGATGGTCGCCGACGTGGCGCCTGCAGGGTCCACGTCAGCTGCGGCTGGGTAGGGGTGCGAGGGTGCCACCCGCGGCGTTGAGTCCGGAGTTGTTCAGCTTCAGGCTGAACAACTCCGGGTTCGGCGCCGCGGAGCGTCTCGTCGCAGCCCGGGAGGCGTGCTCACCCACACCCCTACCCAGCCGCCGTTGACGTTCGCCCGCGCCTAGCTCGTGGTCCCCGACGGCGGATCCGCGGCTCGGATCCACTGGACGATCTTGCCGTCGCGCAGCAGGAACAGCGTGCGGGCGCGGTTGCCGACGCCCTGGGCGCAGGCGCCGGGGCGGTCGCGCCGGTTGGTCAGGCGGAAGGTCGCCAGCACGTAGGTCTTGTCGCGCTCGACCGACTCCAGGCGGGCGCCGCAGGTGAGGCCCTCGTTGAAGTGGCGGACCGCGCGGCGCGTGACGAGCCGGAACGGCTGGGTGCCGTTGGCCGCGATCGCCGGGACGCTCCAGTAGCTCGTCGCGCGCTCGACGTCGCCTTGGCGGATCGCGTCGGCCCAGCCGCGGACGACGGCGCGCTCGGCCTTGGTCACGGGCCCGGTGGGCGGACGCTCGCGCGAGGAGGAGCCGCGGGGCGAGAGCTCCGCCTCGCCGTCGCCGGCCTTCGGCGTGGCGGCGGCGGGGCGCTCGGCCTTGCCGTCCCCGTCGTCGCCGCCCCCGCCGCAGCCGGCGAGCGCGAGGAGGCACAGCATCAGGACCGTGGCGAGGCGCGGCATCAGAGACATATACGCAGATGCGCCGAGCCGGATCAGCGCTAGGGTCGCCGGCGTGGAGCGCAACTGGGCCGGAAACCACACCTACGGCGCCGTCGCGCTGCACCGGCCGGAGACGATCGAGCAGCTGCAGGAGCTGATCGCGGCGACCTCGCGGATCCGGGTGCTCGGCTCGCGGCACTCCTTCAGCGCGCTGCCCGACTCCGACGAGCTCGTCTCGCTCGAGCGCCTGCCCGCGGACGTCGAGGTGGACGCCGGGAGCAGCACCGTGCGCTGCCCGGGCGGGATCTCCTACGGCGCGCTCGCGGCCGAGCTGAAGCGCCACGACCTCGCCCTCGCCAACCTCGCGTCGCTGCCGCACATCTCCGTCGCCGGCGCGGTGCAGACCGCCACCCACGGCTCGGGTGACCGCAACGGCAATCTCGCCACGTCCGTCGCCGGCCTGGAGCTCGTGACCGCCGACGGCGAGCGCCGCGTCGTGCGCCGCGGCGACCCCGGCTTCGAGGGGCACGTCGTCGCGCTCGGCGCGCTCGGCGCGATCGTGCGGATCGAGCTCGACGTCGAGCCCGCCTACGACGTCCGCCAGGAGGTCTTCGAGGGCCTCGCCTGGGAGCGGCTGATCGAGAACCTCGACGAGGTGTTCGCGAGCGCCTACGCCGTCAGCGTCTTCTCGCGCTGGGGCGAGGCGGTCGACCAGGTGTGGCTCAAGCAGCGCGGCGACGGCACCCGCGCCGAGCTGTTCGGCGCCCGCCCGGCGACGCAGGACCGCCACCCGATCCTCGGCAACGACCCCGTCCACGCCACGCCGCAGCTCGGCCGCCCCGGACCGTGGTCGGAGCGGCTCGCCCACTTCCGCCTGGAGTTCACGCCGAGCAACGGCGAGGAGCTGCAGTCCGAGTACCACGTGCCGCGCCGCCACGCGGCCGCCGCGATCGAGGCGCTGCTCGCGGCCGCTCCGGAGATCCGCGCGCCGATCCTCGTCAGCGAGCTCCGCTCGGTGGCCGGGGACGACCTCTGGCTGAGCCCGCAGCACGACGGCCCGACGCTCGGGATCCACTTCACCTGGGCGCGCGAGCCGGAGGCGGTCGGCCGGGCGATCGACGTCGTCGAGGCCGCGCTGGCCCCGTTCGAGCCCCGCCCGCACTGGGGCAAGCTCTTCCACACGGGCCGCGAGGAGCTCGCCGGGCGCTTCGCGCGGCTGCCCGAGTTCCGCGCGCTCGCCGCGCGCCTCGACCCGGGCGGCACGTTCCGCAACGCCTGGCTCGAGGAGCGGATCCTCTAGGAGCGCTCGAGCGGGCGGCCGATCGCGGCCGGCGGGATCGAGCGGCCGACCAGGCCCGCGACCGCGATCAGCGTCAGCACGTAGGGCAGCGCCTGGAAGAGCGTCGCGGCCGACGGCGAGAACACCGGCAGCCGCTGCGCGAGCGCCGTCGAGAAGCCGAACAGCAGCGCCGCCATCAGCGCGCCGCCGGGCCGCCAGCGCCCGAAGATCAGCGCCGCCAGCGCGATGAAGCCCTTGCCGATGGTCATGTTCTGCGAGAAGGAGTGCACGAAGCCGATCGACAGGTACGCGCCTCCCGCCCCGGCGAGCACGCCCGAGGTGACGACCGCGAGGTAGCGCGTCCTCACGACCGACAGGCCGGCGGTCTCGGCGGCGAGCGGGTTCTCGCCCGCGGAGCGCAGCCGCAGGCCCGGCGGCGTCCGGAAGACCACGACCCAGGTGACCAGGACGAGCGCCAGGCCCATCCAGATCAGCAGGTTCAGCTGGCCGAAGATGTCGCCGACGAACCCGATGTCCTCGATCAGCGGCAGGTGCACGTCGGGCACCTGCGGCAGGTCGGTCGGGGTGCCCTCGGCCCCGTAGCGGTTCAGGTACAGGTACGTCGTGAGGCCGAACGCGAGGAAGTTCAGCGCGGTGCCGGAGACGATCTGGTCCGCGCGCAGCGACACGGAGAAGATCGCGTGGATCAGCGCCAGCAGGCCGCCGGCCGCCATCCCGATCAGCACGCCCAGGTACCAGGTGCCGGTGAGGTCGGCGCCGAGCACGGCGAAGAAGGCGCCCATGAGCAGCATCCCCTCGAGCGCGATGTTGATGACGCCGCTGCGCTCGGAGAACAGGCCGCCGAGCGAGGCGAAGATCAGCGGCGTCGCGTAGCGCAGCATCGCCGCGAACAGCGCCGACCAGACGACGACCCGCTCGAGGTTGCCGACGCCCGACTGCGTGGCCGCGATGCCGCCCGCCATGCCGACCATCGCCGCCGCGATGCCGCCCCAGCCGTGGCGCTTCTCGCCGCCGGCGACCGCCCAGGTGCCGAGGAACAGGCCGAGCAGCCCGAGCACGATCGGCAGCACCGGCGTGCGGACCGTCAGCGGCGGGACCGCGACGAAGAAGGCGAGGAAGCCGGCCGCGACGGCCGCCCAGCCGATCTGGCGCCGGGTCATGCCGCCGCCGCCTCGGACTCGGCGGGGCCGCGCCTGCGGATCCGCCTTCGCAGCCGCCACAGGTACACGACCAGGATGTCCGCGCTGACGAACAGCACGATCAGGCCCTGGATGATCGAGGTGAGCGCCGTCGCCAGCTCGGGCGGGAACACGAGCGGGTCGAGGTTGCGCACCGACGTGCCGGTCAGCAGCGCGCCGAACAGCAGCGCGGAGAAGAACGTGCCGATCGCCGTGTTGCGCCCGAGCAGCGCCACGGCGATGCCGAGGAACCCGATCTGGGAGATCTCGATGTCGTTGCGCGCCACCCTGAACTGCCAGCCGAGCACGTCGAGCGAGGCCGCCAGGCCGGCGAACAGCCCGCAGATCGCCATCACGAGGATGTAGTTGCGGCTGACCGAGATGCCGGCGGCGCGCGCGGCGTCCGGGTTGAAGCCGACCGCACGGACCTCGTAGCCCGTGACCGTCCGGTTGAGCAGCACCCAGAAGACCACCAGCGCGGCGAGCGCGATGAACAGGCCGATGTGCAGCCCCTGCAGCTCCGGGTCGCCCCAGAAGACCGGCAGCTTGGCGCCCTCGACGATGTCCGGCGAGACCGGCACGGACTTCTGCTCGGTGTTCTGCAGCGGTCCGTTGAGGTTCACCAGCCAGACGCCGACCCAGAGCGCGATCCAGTTGAGCATGATCGTCGTGATCACCTCGTTGGCGCCGGTGGTCGCCTTCAGCAGCCCGGCTATCCCGCCCCACAACGCACCCGCCGCGCAGGCCCCGATCATGCAGACGATGATGTGCAGCACCGACGGCATGCCGTCGAAGGACGAGCCGAACCAGACGGCCACGTAGGAGCCGACGAGGTACTGGCCCTGGCCGCCGATGTTGAACAGGCCGCAGCGGAACGCGAACGCCACCGCGAGGCCGGTGAGGATCAGCGGCGTCGTGACGATCAGCGTCTGCTGGAGGTTGAGGGCCGCGACGGTGCGGTCGTCGGCGCTGAGCCACGGGAAGAACCAGTTCAGGCCCGTTCCGTTGAAGATCGCCCGGTAGGTCTCGATCGGGTCCTTGCCCGTGAGCGCGACCACGAGGCCGCCGATGGCGAAGGCGATCAGCGCGGTCAGGAACGGCGTGATGATGCCGCCGCCGCGCAGGTAGCCCGACAGCCGCCCGGCGACGGTCAGCGGGGCGCCCTCGCCGGGCGCCTCCGGGGTCGGTGCGATCGGGACGTCGTCGTCCGGCGCGTCGCTCACGCCGCCTGCTCCCCGCCGCGCCCGCCGCCCGTCATCGCCACTCCGAAGTCCTCCTCGGAGGCCGACGGCGGCAGCTCGGCAACGATCGCGCCCTCGTAGATCACCAGCACGCGGTCCGCCAGCGAGCGGACCTCCTCCAGCTCGAGCGACACGAGCAGGATCGCGCGCCCCTGGTCGCGCTGCTCGACGAGCCGGCGGTGCACGAACTCGATCGCGCCCACGTCGAGCCCGCGCGTGGGCTGCGCGGCGATCAGCACCGCCGGGTCGGCGCTGAGCTCGCGCGCGATCACGACCTTCTGCTGGTTGCCGCCCGACAGCGAGGCCGCACGGGTGTCGCTGTCGCCGCCGCGCACGTCGTAGTCCTTGAGCATCGGGCGCGCGCGCTCGGCCATCCGGCGCGGCGACATCAGCCCGAAGCGGGTGTTGCCCTTGCGGCGGTACTCGCGCAGGTACACGTTCTCCGCCAGCGAGAAGTCGAGCACCAGGCCGCGCCGGTGGCGGTCCTCGGCGATGTGGCCCATGCCGGCGTCCTGCACCTCGCGCGGCTTGACGCCCGTCACGTCCTTGCCGGCGACCTTCACGGTGCCCGCGGTCGGCTTGCGAAGGCCCGTCAGCACCTCGATCAGCTCGCTCTGCCCGTTGGCGTCGACGCCGGCGATGGCGACGATCTCGCCTGCGCGCACCTCGAGCGAGACGTCGTTGACGGCGGGCAGCTCGCGGTCGTCGAGGGCGGAGACGCCTTCCACCTGCAGCAACGGCTCGCCGACCTTGTGCTCGGGCTTCTCGACCCGCAGCAGCACGTCGCGGCCGACCATCAGGCGGGCCAGGCTGCGCTCCGTCGAGCCTTCGGTGACGACCGTGTCGATCTTCTCCCCGCGCCGCAGCACGGTCACGCGGTCGGAGATCTCGAGCACCTCGTTGAGCTTGTGGGAGATGAACACGATCGACGTGCCCTCCGCCTGCAGCTCGCGCAGGATCCGGAAGAGGTCCTGCGTCTCCTGCGCGGTCAGCACGGCGGTCGGCTCGTCGAGCACGAGCACCTTGGCGCCCCCGAACAGCGCGCGGAGGATCTCCACACGCTGCTGGGTGCCGACACTGAGGTTCTCGACCTTGGTGTCGGGGTCGACCGCGAGGCCGAACCGCTCGGAGAGCTCGCGCGTGCGACGGGCCGCCGCCTTGTAGTCCAGCAGCAGCCCGTTGCGCGGCTCGGCCCCCAGCACCAGGTTCTCGGCCACGGTCATGACCGGGACGAGCATGAAGTGCTGGTGGACCATCCCGATGCCCAGGTTCATGGCGTGCCGCGGCGAGCTGATCTCGACCTTCTCGCCGCCGACCAGCATCTCGCCCTCGTCGGGCTGGTGGAGCCCGTAGAGGACGTTCATGAGGGTGGACTTGCCGGCGCCGTTCTCACCGAGCAGCGCGTGGATCTCCCCGCGCTTCAGCTCGAAGTCGATCGCGTCGTTCGCGACCAACGAGCCGAAGCGCTTGGTGATCCCGCGCAGCTCGAGTGCGGGGGCGTCCCCGGGCATCGGTGAGTGTTTACAGCAGTTCCCGGACTACTTGACCTCGGTCGGGATGTCGGTGATCTCGCCCGACTTGATCTGCTCCATCACCTGGTTGACCTGCTCCTCGTACTTGGAGCCCTCGGACGAGACCTTGCCGAGGCCGACGCCGCCCGACTTGACGTCGAAGATCGTGTCGGTGCCGCCCTTGAAGGAGCCGTCCTGGACGGCCTTGACGGTGTCGTACACGGCCACGTCGACCTTCTTCAGCGCGCTGGTGATGATGTGCGCGCCGAGGTAGCCCTGGTCGGCGTCGACGCCGATGCCCTGCATGCTCTTCTCCTTCGCCGCGTCGAGCGCGCCGAGGCCGCACTGGCCGGCGACCTGGAAGACGACCTGCGAGCCCTCCGCGATCTGGTTGAGCGCGAGCTCCTTGCAGAGGTCCTGCTTGACGAAGTCCTCGGAGTAGCCGTTGAGGGTCTTGATGTCCGGGTTGGCCTTCTTGGCGCCGGCCTGGAAGCCGGCGATGTAGGCGTCCACCGGCGGGATCTTCTGGCCGCCGACCGAGGAGATGACCTGGTCGCCGCCCTTGTCCTTCGTGTAGAGCGCGGCGAGCGTGCCGACGAGATAGCCGGCCTCGGCCTCCTTGAACAGCAGGCCGTCGACGTTCGCGGGCTTGCTCTTCATCGCGGCCTGCGGGTAGTCGATGATCGCGAAGTTCACGTCGGGGAACTTCTTGGCGACGGTCTCCACCGACTCGGCCATCAGGAAGCCGACGCCGATCACGAGGTCGTACTTCTGCTGGGCGAGCGTGGACAGGTTCGGCACGTAGTCCGAGTTCTTGCTCGACGTCAGCGCGCGGCCCTCGACGCCGAGCTCCGACTTGGCCCGCTCGAGGCCCTCGTTGGCGAGCTGGTTGAACGAGCGGTCGTTGAGGCCGCCGATGTCGGTGACGATGCCGACCTTGATCTTCTTGCCCTCAGGCGTGGACTCGGCGCTGCCGCCGGAACCGCCGCTCGAGGACTCGTCGTCCCCGCAGCCGACGGCCACGAGGCCGCAGAGACAGAGCGTGAAGATCACCAACAGATGTACTGCGCGACGCGTGGGCACTTCGCTTCCCTCCAAGGAATGTGATGGGTCCTGCGAAAAGGCGGCGGCAGCCTACAGGCGTCACCGGTCGTTCGCCGGATCTACAGCGGCGAGAAGAGAACGTCTGAGCTCATCGTCCGCGAATGCGCCCTCCAACGCAGTACGCGTCATCTCAACCAGTTCACCCTCATCCACACCGAGGCGCTCACGCGCCACGGCGTACTCTGAGCCGATACTACAGCCGAAATAGGGCGGGTCGTCGGATCCGAGGCAGGTCCGCACCCCGGCCTCGCGCAGCGCACCGAGCGGATGGTCCTCGTAGCTCGGGAACACGCCGGTGGCGACGTTGCTGGTGGGACAGACCTCCAGGATCGTCCCCCGCTCCGCCAGCTCGGCCACCAGGGCGGGATCCTCGATCGCCCGGACCCCGTGCGCGATCCGCGTGACGGGCAGCGCGAGCGCCCCGCGCACCGACTCCGCGCCGGCGTGCTCGCCCGCGTGGACGCTGCAACCGAGGCCGGAATCTGCGGCTATTTCGTAGGCCGGCGCGAACGGACCGGGAGGGAAGCCCGCCTCGTCGCCGGCGAGCTGGAAGCCGACGACGTACGGATGCCGGTCGGCCGCGAGCCGCCGCGCCAGCATCTCCGCGTACTCCTCCCCGTGGTTGCGCACGGCGGCGGCGAGGATGCGGGCCTCGATCCCGTGGTCGCGCCGCGCGTCGTCGATCCCGGCCGCGATGCCGCCGAAGTGCTCCTCGTCGCTGAGCCCGACCGCGTCGGCGTGGCCGGGCGAGGCGATCAGCTCGACGTACACGCAGCCCTCGGCCGCGCACGAGGAGAGGTACTCGTAGGTGACGTCGCGGTAGTCCTGCGCGGTGCGGATGACGCTCGCCGCCATGTCGTACGTGGCGAGGAAGTCCAGGAAATCCGTCCAGCGGAAGGTGTCCTCGTCCGCGAACAGACCCTCGGGGAGCGGGATCCGGTTGCGCTCGGCCAGCCGGCGGACGAGCGAGGGCGGCGCCGTGCCCTCCAGGTGCACGTGCAGCTCCGCCTTGGGGATCACTCGATCCTCCCCGCCACGGCGGGAGTCTCGTCCGGCGTCGCCTCGCCGACGCGCACGGCCGCGCGCAGCGCCGCGGCGGCCGCCTCGGCGCCGGCCTCGTCGCGCGCGTGGACGACGGCGAGCGGGCGGTCCGGGCCGACCTGCGCACCGACGGGAGCGATCTCCGCCAGCCCGACGGCCGGGTCGATCGTGTCGGCCTCCGTGGCGCGGTTGCCGCCGAGCCCGGTGATCACGAGCCCGACCGCGCGGCAGTCCATCCCGCCGACGGTCCCGGCCGCCTCGGGCGCGACCGGGCGCACGACCGGCGCCGCGGCGAGGTGCTCGCCGGGGCGCTCGACGAAGTCGGCCGGCCCGCCGAGCTCGGCGACCATGCGCGCGAAGCGCTCCGCCGCCGCGCCGGAGTCCAGCGCCTGCTCCGCGGCGGCGCGCGCGGCGTCCTCGTCGGCCTGCAGGCCGCCCTGGACGAGCAGCGAGGCGGCGAGCGAGAGCGTCACGTCGTGCAGCCGCGGCTCGCGCGCGGCGCCCGTGAGGTAGTCGACCGACTCGAGCACCTCGAGCGCGTTGCCGGCGCTCGAGCCGAGCACCTGGTCCATGTCGGTCAGCAGGGCGACGGTCGGCAACCCGGCGCCGCCCGCGACCTCGACGAGCGCGCGGGCGAGCTCCTCAGCCGCCGCGCGCTCGGCCATGAACGCGCCCGAGCCGAACTTGACGTCCATCACGAGCGCGTCGAGGCCGGCCGCGAGCTTCTTGGACAGGATCGAGGCGACGATCAGCGGGATCGACTCGACCGTGCCGGTGGCGTCGCGGATCGCGTACAGCCGCCGGTCGGCGGGGGCGAGGTCCGACGTCTGGCCGACGATCGCGCACCCCGCCGGGCCGCCGACGACGCGCTGCAACTCCGCCACCGACGGCGTCGTGTCGTAGCCCGGGACGGAGTCGAGCTTGTCCAGCGTGCCGCCCGTGTGGCCGAGGCCGCGGCCGGAGATCATCGGCACCGCGCCGCCGCAGGCCGCGACGATCGGGGCCAGCATCAGCGAGACCTTGTCGCCGACGCCGCCCGTGGAGTGCTTGTCGAGCACGGGCCGGTCGAGGTCCCAGGCGATCACCGTGCCCGAGTCGCGCATCGCCTCGGTCAGCGCCACCCGCTCGCCGGCCTCCATCCCGCGCAGGAACAGCGCCATCGCCAGCGCCCCGACCTGCGCGTCGCTGAGGCCGCCGCGCGCGATGCCGTCGACGAGGAAGCCGATCTCCTCGCCGGAGAGCGCCGCCCCGTCGCGCTTGCGGCGGATCAGTTCGGCGGGGAGCAGGGTCATGCGGCCAGCGCCTCGCAGAAGCTCGCGACCAGCCGCTCCAGGTCGCCCGCGGCCTTGGCCGCGTACTTGAGCGTCTGCTCGTGCGAGAGCGCCTCGCCGCCCATGCCCTCGGCGAGGTTGGTGATCGCCGACACCGCCGCCACCCGCAGCCCGCAGTGGCGGGCGAGGATCACCTCGGGCACGGTCGACATGCCGACGGCGTCGGCGCCGAGCGTGCGGAAGGCGCGGATCTCGGCCGGCGTCTCGAAGCTCGGGCCGTGCGCGGCGAGGTAGACGCCCTCGGGCAGCGCGATCCCGAGCCCCTCGGCGCAGCGCCGCAGCAGGCCGCGCAGGGTCGGGTCGTAGGCCTCGGCCATGTTCGGGAAGCGCGGCCCCACGTCGTCGTCGTTCGCCCCCGTCAGCGGGTTGACGCCGAGCATGTTGATGTGGTCGGCGATCGCCATCAGCGACCCGGGCGGCGACTCCGGGCGCAGCGAGCCGGCCGCGTTGGTGGCCAGCAGTGCCAGCGCGCCGCAGCGCTGCAGCGCGCGGACCGGCGCGCGCATCGCCCCCGGGTCCCCGCCCTCGTAGATGTGCCTGCGGCCCTGCAGGAACGCGACGGGCAGGCCGCCCAGCCGGCCGAGCACGAGCCGCCCGCCATGGCCGGCGACCCCGGGCTCGGGGAAGCCCGGCAGGTCGGCGTAGTCGATCTGGATCGCGTCCTCGGCGGCGTCGGCGAGCCCGCCGAGGCCGGAGCCGAGGATCAGCCCGAGCCGGGGCGAGAAGCCCGGCGCGCGGCGGGCGATCACGTCCGAGGCGGCCTCGCCGCGCGCGACCGCCGGGTCGAGGTCGTGCGCCCGTGCCCTCATGGGAGGAACTCCGGGCCGAACGAGCGGGGCAACAGCTCCTCCAGGGTCATCTCCGCGCGGGCTCCCTTCTCCGCGATCAGGTGGACGGTGGCGTCGAGCGGCATGAACTCGCGCAGGCGCTGGCGGCAGCCGCCGCACGGGACGCACGGCTCCTCGCCGTCGCCGATCACGGCCGCCTCGACGATCTTGTCGCGCCCCGCGGCGATCATCGCGCCGATCGCCGAGGCCTCCGCGCAGTTGCCGAGCGGGTAGGCGGCGTTCTCGACGTTCGCGCCGACGTGCACGGAGCCGTCGGGCGCGCGCAGGGCGACGCCGACGCGGTAGTTGGAGTACGGGGCGTATGCGCGCTCGAGCGCCGCGCGGGCTGCCTCGATCAGCTGCTCGCTGCCCGCGGCCGCCAGCACGCGGTCCGAGTAGGAGTCGGCGAGGATCCGCGAGCCGTCGAGCCCGAGCGCCTCGCTGAGCTGCGCGACGCGGTCGTGCTCGCCCGACAGGTCCGAGTCCTCGGGGGCGACGCCCTCGAGCTCGAGGAAGGAGCCGAGCCCGCGCACCGTGTCGAGGTGGATCCGGACCCCCTGCCACAGCAGCAGCCGGCGCTCCTTGTCCACCACGACGAGCGTGCCCAGCGCCTCGTCGAGCGACCGGCGCAGCGTCTCGGGGTCCTCCACGGGCGTGATCCGGTAGCGGCTCTCGCGCGCCTCGGGGCGGTCCGTCGCGGGCGTACTGGATCAGCACGGCGCCGCCCGGGGTCTCCTCGCGCAGCTTCAGGCGCCCCTCGGGGACGCGGAAGTAGGTGTCGCGCTGGACGAGCACGCCGCGGTCCTCGGCGCCGAGGTCGAGGGCGATCCGGAGCGAGCGCTCGGGATCGGGGTCGGTCGCCTTGAGCTCCACGTTGCGGCGGGGCGAGGACACCGGGGCGAGCCTAGTGGATGCCCCGACCCGGTAGCGTCCCGCGGCGATGAGCGTGCCCGACGGCGTCACGGTGGTCGACCACGTCCTCCTGCGGCGGCTGGTCTCGATCCTGCGCGACCGCGAGACGCCGCACGGCGGCTTCCGCCAGACCCTCGACGACGCGGCGATGATCCTCGGCTACGAGGCGATGCGCGGGCTGCGGCCGGACGAGATCCAGGTCCAGACCCCGCTCGAGCCGGCCGCGGGCGTGCGGCTCGCCGACCAGGTCGTGATCGTCGCGATCCTGCGCGCCGGGCTCGGGCTCGTCGACGGCTTCCTGCGCCTCGTGCCCGACGCGCGCGTCGGCCACCTCGGCATGTACCGCGACGAGGAGGCCCTGCGCCCCGTCGGCTACTACGAGAACATCCCGCCGGGCGTGGAGGACGCCGAGGTCTTCGTGGTCGACCCGATGCTGGCCACCGGCGGCAGCGCCACGCAGGCGATCGCGCGGCTCAAGCGCGCGGGCGCGAGGCGGCTCACGTTCGTGTGCCTGGTGGCCGCGCCCGAGGGCGTCGCAGCGCTGCGCGCAGCGCATCCCGAGGTCTCGATCATCACGGCGGCGCTCGACCGCGAGCTCGACACCAACGGCTACATCCGCCCCGGGCTGGGCGACGCGGGCGACCGCATCTTCGGCACCGACCGCTGAGCGGGGACGGTGATCGCTGGCGGCCGCCGCTACCCTCGGCGCCATGCCGCTCGCCAGACTCCTGCTCGTCCTCGCCTGCACCGCGCTCGTCGCCGCGGGCTGTGGCTCGGACTCCGAGGACACCGCCTCGTCGAAGCCCGAGGCGACCTCGACGCCCGCCAAGACCAAGCCGGAGATCACCGTGCCGAAGGGCAAGGCGCCCAAGAAGCTCGTGATCAAGGACATCGAGAAGGGCACGGGGGCCACGGCCGAGGCGGGCAAGCAGGTCACCGTCCAGTACGTCGGCATCTCGTTCCTCAACGGGCGCCAGTTCGACGCGTCGTGGGACCGCGGCGAGCCGTTCTCGTTCCAGCTCGGCTCCGGCGGGGTCATCCAGGGCTGGGACCAGGGCGTCGAGGGCATGAAGGTCGGCGGCCGCCGGCAGCTCGTCATCCCGCCCGATCTCGCCTACGGCCCGCAGGGCTCGCCGCCGTCGATCGGGCCGAACGAGACGCTGGTGTTCGTGATCGACCTGCTCAGCGTCCAGTAAGCGCGCCCGGCTCCCCGGCCGCGCTCACGGCGCCCAGCAGGGTGCCGAGCAGCAGCCCGCTGCAGCTGCTCGCGGGTGAGGTCGCCGTGCTCGACCCAGTCGAGGATCGCGCCGTCCATGAACCACAGCCACGCGCGCACGGAGGTGCGCAGCGCGGGCGGCGGCGCTCCCGGCGCGATCCCGGCCGAGGATCCGCTCGGAGGTCGCGTCGCGGACGCGGTCGACGACCTCGCGCACCTCGGGGATCGCGGCGGCGCTGCGCACGAGCTTGCCGTAGGCCTCGCGGTTGGCCTCCGACCCAGTCCAGGAACGCGTCGAGGCTCCGCGTGAGCTGCTCGAGCGGCGGCAGCGACGGGTCGGGCTCGGTCAGCGCCGCGAGCTCGGCCGCCTTCTCCTCCAGCGTGGCGGCGAAGTACGCCTGCTTGCCCGGGAAGTAGTGGTAGAGCAGCGCCTTGGAGATGCCGGCCTCGCGCGCGATCGTCGCCATCGAGAGCTCGTCGTAGGCGTAGCCGCGCGAACAGCTCCGCGCCCAGCACGAGCAGGCGGCGGCGCCGCTCGTCGACGTCGAGGCGGGTGTAGGCGGGCCCGGACACCGCGCCGACCCTACCGGGGCCGGCCTACCCTGGACAGGTGAGCGAAGACGTCCACCCGCCCCGCCACCCGCGCTCGGCCGACGAGGAGCTGCTCGAGGCCGAGACCAGCGCGATCCTCGCCGAGCTCGACCGACGCCCAGCGGCTGCTGCGCATCCAGGACGAGCTGCGCAACGGCTTCCAGGCGCTCGGCGCGCATCGGCAAGGCGGTGTCGATCTTCGGCTCCGCCCGCACCCCGCCCGACGACCCGCGCTACGAGCAGGCGCGCGCGCTGGCGCGCCGGCTCGGCGAGGAGGGCTTCGCGATCATCACCGGCGGCGGGCCCGGGGATCATGGAGGCCGCCAACCGCGGCGCGCGCGAGGCCGGCGTGCCGTCGGTCGGGCTCGGCATCGAGCTCCCGCACGAGCAGGGGATGAACGAGTACGTCGACCTCGGCGCTGAACTTCCACTACTTCTTCACGCGCAAGGTCATGTTCGTCCGCTACGCGAGCGGCTTCGTGGTCTTCCCGGGCGGCTTCGGGACGATGGACGAGATGTTCGAGGCCGCGACGCTGCGCCAGACGGAGAAGATCCGCTACTTCCCGATCGTGCTCGTCGGCTCGGACTACTGGGGCGGGCTGACGCGACTGGCTGCGCGACTCGATGCTCGCCGACCGCTACATCGGCCGAGGACGACCTCGAGGCGATCGCGGTCTGCGACGACCTCGACCGCGTCATCGAGATCGTCGAGGACGTCGAGCACCGCCGCCCGCGCCGCGCGGCCTGACCGCCTCGCGGCCCGAACGTCAACGGCGGCTGGGTAGGGAGCCGGCGTTTCGGCGCGGCTGGCGTCCTTCGGCCGCCCGAACGCGTCGAGCGGTGGATAAGCTGAGGCCGATCCGACCGGTCGTCCGCGCGTTCGTCGCACCGGTCGAGCGCCGCGAGCGCCGTCCGGCTCGCCGCTGCGCGTGCACCGCGGCCGCAGTTCGCGCAGGCGCTCGCCGAGCGCCGTCGGTCAGCTCGCGCCCGCAGTCCGAGCCGCTCGGCCGCGGTGACCGCGGTCGGTGCACGGAGCGCGCCGCTCGGCCAGGCCGGCGCTCAGGCGCGACGCACCGGCGTCAGCGGCGCACGCGCGCCGCCGTCGCGGTCGAGCGCGCGGCAGCAGCCGCTCGGCGCGCGGGAGGTCTACTCGAGGGTCCGGAAGCACCCACTCGCCGTCGCGCCGGCCGAGGGTGAGCGTCTCGCTGCCGGCCCTCGCCCTCGACGTGGAAGACGGCGAGGTCCTCGTCGGTGCCCGGGCGGTCGAGCACCTCGACGAGCAGCAGCTCGGACGGCTCGGCGCCGCGCTGCTCGGCGTAGACGCGGCGCGCGGCGCCCTCGAGCGTCGCGCGGTCCCAGCCGCGGTCGGCCGCGGCCGCCTCGGCGAGGTCGTGGTTGGCCTGCTCCAGCCGCGCGCCGGAAGCCCGCCTCGGTGCGCTTCTGGCAGCATGCGCGCGGGCGATCATCCCGCCGATCGCGAGGACGCAGCAGGACGACGAGCGACGATGATCAGCCAGGTCGGCACGAGAGCCTGATTACAGCAGGACCGCGCGCGACTGCGAGGTGCGCGCCGACCTTGCGCTTGACGCGCTGCAGGGCGTTGTCGACCGTCTTGCAGTCGCAGCCGAGCTTCTCGCCGATCGCCGTGTAGGAGTGGCCGTCGAGGTAGAGCGACAGCACGCGCGACTCGAGCTCGGAGAGCACGGTCGACAGGCAGGCGACCAGCGAGCGCAGCTCCTCGGAGGAGATGACCTGGTTGACCGGGTCGTGCACCGGCGAGCCCGGGCAGGACCTCGTCGAGCGTCGGCTCGCCGTCGCTCGGCGCCGCGCCGGCGTGGCCGAGAACGAGACGTAGCCGTTGAGCGGCGTGTGCTTGTTGCGCGTCGCGGTCTTGACCGCGGTGATGATCTGGCGCGTGATGCACAGCTCCGCGAAGTTGCGGAACGAGCGACTCGCGGTCGGTCCGGAAGTCGCGGATCGCCTTGTAGAGGCCGACGAGGCCCTCCTGGATCAGGTCCTCGCTGTCGCCGCCGACCAGGAAGTACGACGACGCCTTCAGGCGCACGAACGAGTAGTAGCGCCGCACGAGGCGGTCGTAGGCGTCGGCGCTGCCCTGCTTGGCGAGCGCGAGCAGGTACCCATCCTCAAGCTGAACTTGAGCTTGAGCCTTGGTTGGAGACAGTCTGGCCACGAGCGACACCTTTCCCGAGCCCGCAATTCGGGCCTCGGATCTGTCGTGGCGCACTCCTCCCCTGGCGCCTATTCCATCGAGCTCGAGGGCCATCGCTAACCCTCAAGTTCAACCTTATGTGAGCGCGAGCAGTCGCACGCTTATGTGGACGCTGTCAAGCCGTTTGCTGCAAGATCTCGTACAGCAGCGACCGCCGCCGGCGGCGCTGACGTTGAGCGAGTCGATCCGCCCGCGCAGCGGCAGCGACGACGAGCTCGTCGCACAGCGCCGCGACCCGCGGGCGCAGCCCGCGGCCCTCCGCGCCGAGCACCAGGACGACCCCGCCGGTGTAGTCCGGGCGCGTCGTAGCGGCGTGCGCGCGCCGGCCGCGGCGCCGTAGGTCCAGCAGCCCGCCTCCTTGGCCTCGGCGAGGAAGTCGGCGAGGTTGCGCACGCGCGCGACCGGCAGGTGCTCGACCGCGCCGGCCGACGCCTTGCACGACCGCCGGCGTGACCTCGGCCGAGCGGCGCTCGGGGATGACGACGCCCGGTCGCGCCCGCGCACTCGGCCGTGCGGACGACCGCGCCGAGGTTCTGCGGGTCGGTGACCTCGTCGAGCGCGACGATGAGCGGGTCGGGCGCCGCCAGCAGCTCGGCGGCGTCGGCGTACGGATACGGGTCGACCTCGCGCGCAGATGCCCTGGTGGGCGTCGGTGCCGCAGCGCGCGGCGATCTCGTCGGCGTCGACGACCGTGCCCTCGAGCCCTCCTTGGCCGCCGCGGCGGTCGCCCAGACGCGCTGCACGCGCCGGCGGCCGCGCAGCGCCTCGCGCACCGGGTTGCGGCCGTAGACGATCGGCGGTCGGCGCCGGCGCCTCGCCGGCGCGCGCCGCGCGCGCCCGCGGCGCGCCGACGCGCGCGGCGGGCCCCGCCGCGCGGCGGCTTCGCGGCCGCCCGCGGCTCGCCGCCGCGCGGCCCTCAGGCCGCCGGGACGAGCTCCGGCCCTGCCGGGCCGTCGCGGACCTCCCAGCCCGGCGCGCGCAGCTCGTCGCGCAGGCGGTCGGCCTCGGCGAAGTCGCGCGCCGTCGCGGGCCGCGTCGCGCGCGCTCGGCCAGCGCCGACCGCCTCGGCGGGCGGCCCGTCGTCGCCGCGTCGAGCAGGTCGTCGAGCCCGAGCACGTCGAGCATCTCGCGCAGGTCGGCGCCGCCGACCGCGCCCTCGCGCCGGTTGGCCTCGCTGACCCAGTCGTAGCAGCGCCGCCAGCGCCCGCGGCGTGTTGAAGTCGTCGGCCAGCGCGTCGAAGAACGCGTCGCGCAGCGGCGCCAGGTCCTGCGGGCGACGTCGCCCGGCGACCAGCCGCCGCCCGGCCTCGCGGATCCGCGCCGCACGCGCGCGCGCGCGTCCTCGAGCGCGCTCGTCGGAGAAGGCGATCGGCTGGCGGTAGTGGCCGCCGGAGAAGTACATGACCAGCGCGTCGCGCGCCGACCTCGTCGAGCACCTCGTGCGAGCCCGCGGATGTTGCCGACCGACTTGGCCATCTTCTCGTCGCGCCAGCTGCGAGCATGCCGTTGTGCATCCAGAGCGCGCGAGCGGCTCGCCGCGCCCGGCCAGCGTCTGCGCCGCCTCGTTCTCGTGGTGGGGGAAGACGAGGTCGATGCCGCCGCCGTGGATGTCGAAGTCCACGCCGAGCAGCTCCTCGGCCATCGCCGAGCACTCGATGTGCCAGCCCGGGCGGCCGCGGCCCCACGGGCGAGTCCCAGGCCGTGTCCTCGCCCTCCTTCGTCGCCTTCCACAGCGCGAAGTCGAGCGGGTCCTCCTTGCGGTCGGCGCCCTCGACGCCCTCGCCCTGGTCCATCTGGTCGACGTCGCGGTGCGACAGCTCGCCGTAGGCGTCGTAGCGAGCGCACGCGGAAGTAGACGTCGCCGTCGGCCTCGTAGGCGTGGCCGCGCGTCGATCAGCGCCTCGATCAGGTCGACGATCCCGTCGATCGTCTCGGTGGCCAGCGGCTCGTGGTCGGGGCGCCCGAGGCCGAGCCCGTCGGTGTCGGCGACGTAGTGCGCGGTCATCTCGCGCGCGAGCTCGGCCGAGCGGACGCCCCGCGCGCGCGCGGCGTCGTAGATCTTGTCGTTGACGTCGGTGACGTTGGCCACGAGCGTCGACGTCGTAGCCCTCGTGCTCGAGGAAGCGCTTGAGCAGGGAGAAGACGACGAACGGGCGCGCGTTGCCGACGTGGATGCGGCCGTAGACCGTCGGCCCGCAGGCGTAGATGCCCGACCTTGCCCGGCTCGCGCGGCTCGAGCGGGCGCACGCTCGCCGGTCTGCGTGTCGTGGAGGCGGATCTCGCGCACGGAGCGGTGAGGCTACCTCGCGACGCGGCACGTTCCGCTGCCACCGGCGTGAGTAGCGTGCCCGTCCGATGCCGACGCTCTCGAACGGAGGTCGCAAGAGGCGTTCCGCACGCTGCCCGAGCGCTACCTCGGGCGCGGAGCCCGGCTTCGACGCCACCTACCACGTGCGCCTCGGCGACATCGGCCACACCTGGGAGGTCCGCTGTACGACGCACGGCGCCCGCGTGCGCAAGGGCGTCACGCCGCCGCGGCCCGACGTCACGATCGGCACCGACGCCGAGACCTGGCTGCGGCTGCGCCAGGGCGAGCTGTCGGGCATCGAGGCCTTCTCGCCAGCGCCGGCTGTACGCCCGCGGCGACCTCGACCTCGCGGTCGGCTTCGAGGGCCTGTTCCGGCTGCCGACGGCCGCCCGCCGCTGCTGCGCATCCACGACGTGCCGGTCGGCGCGGCTGCAGGTCTCGACGCTGACGATGGGCGAGGGCCCCGACGTGCTGCTGATCCACGGCCTCGGCGCCACCAAGTCCTCGTTCTTCGACACGGCGGCCGCGCTCAGCCGCCGCTACCGCGTCCACGCGCTCGACCTGCCCGGCTTCGGCGGCTCCTCCAAGCCGCCGCTGGCGCCCTACGACGCGCCTGCTTCGCCCGGACCGTGCGTCGGCGTGATGGACGAGCTGGGCATCGAGCGCGCGCACGTCGTCGGCAACTCGATGGGCGGCCGCGTCGCGCTCGAGGTCGGGCTGCGGCACCCCGAGCGCGTCGGCGGGCTCGGCGCTGCTGTGTCCCGCGGTCGCCTTCGTCCGCCGCGAGCTGGCACCCGCTCGTGCGCGTCGCTGCGCCCCGAGCTCGGGCTGCTGCCCCACCGCTCGGCCGCGGCCGCATCGAGGCGCCAGTTCTGGTCGCTGTTCGCCGACCGCGACCTGGTCGACCCGAGCGTCGCCGACATCGTCGTCGACGAGTTCCAGCGCATCTACCGCATCGCCGGCGCGCGGCTGGCGTTCCTGACCTCGGCGCGCAACATCTACCTCGAGAAGCCGTTCGGCCGCGGCGGCTTCTACCCGCGGCTGGCCGAGCTCGCAGCCGCCGGCGCATGTTCGTCTGGGGCACCCACGACAAGCTGATCCCGGCCGGCTTCCGGCGCCACGTCGAGCGCTGGCTGCCCGCGCGCCGAGCAGATCGTGCTCGACGGCTGCGGCCACGTGCCCCAGGTCGAGCGCCCGGAGCAGACCAACGGCCTGCTCGGCGCTTCTTCGCCCGCGTCGACGCGCTCGGCGCGCGCGCGCGCGCGGCTCGAGGCCGGCGTGAGCGCGCGCGACCGTCCGACCGAACGGCCACGGCACGCGCCGACGGCCGCGCGGCGGCACGCTGCGCGGCCGCCGGCCGCGCGAGGACGAGCGCCGGGGACGGCGCTCGGCGGCGGCGGCCTGCTCGGCTGCGCGTGCTCGGCGCGCGTCAAGGGCCTCGTCGGCCGAGCCGGATCCCGCCCGCCGACCTCGACGAGCGCGACCCCGACTACATCCGCGAGAGCCTGCCGCGGCTGTGGCTGCTGGCCTCGCTGTACTTCCGCGGCGAGGTGCGCGGGCTGGGCAACATCCCCGAGGAGGGCGGCGTCCTGCTCGTCGGCAACCACTCCGGCGGCAACCTGACGCCGGACACGATCGTCTTCACGCTCGCCTTCTCGACCTACTTCGGCGTCGAGCGCGCCTTCTACCAGCTCGCCCACAACCTCGTGCTCTCGATGCCCGGGCCTCGTCCTTCCTGCGCAAGTACGGCACGGTCGCCGCCTCGCCGGAGAACGCCCGCAAGGCGCTGGAGGCCGGCGCGGCGGTGCTCGTCTACCCGGGCGGCGACTACGAGGTCCACCGGCCGAGCTGGGAGCGCCACCGGGTCGACTTCGACGGGCGCAAGGGCTTCATCCGGCTCGCGCTCGAGCAGGACGTGCCGATCGTGCCCGGTGGTCTCGATCGGCGGCCAGGAGACCGCGCTGTTCCTCTCGCGCGGCGAGTCGCTGGCGCAGGTGCTGCGGCCTCGACCGGCTGTTCCGCCTGAAGGTGCTGCCGATCTCGCTCGCGCTGCCCGTGGGGGCTCAACGTCGGCGACATGCTCGGCCACATCCCGCTGCCGGCCAAGATCATCGTCGAGGCGCTGCCGCCGATCCACCTGCGCGAGGAGTTCGGCGCCGAGCCCGACGTCGACGAGGTCTACGACCACGTCGTGCGCCTGATGCAGGACACCCTCGACGCGCTCGCCGCCGAGCGGCGGCTGCCGGTGATCGGATGAGCGGGTCGCGCGAGCGATCGACGTCATCGCGCCGGCCGAGCTGGTCTGGGAGCACGTCGTCCGACCCCGCGCGCTACCTGCACTTCATGTCCGGCGTCACGCGCTGGGAGGTCGACGGCGAGCAGCGCGACGGGCTCGGCGCCCGCTACCGGATGCTGCTGCGCGTCGGCTCGGCCGAGGTCGGCGGCCTGATCGAGATCGTCGAGTTCGACGCCCGCGCGCGACATGGCCTGGACCTCGGTCACCGGCATCGACCAGCGCGGCCGCTGGCGCCTGCGCGAGCGCGGCGACGGCCGCCTCGCGCGTCGAGCTGCGCCTCCCTACGGCGTCGCCGGCTCCGGCATCTTCGGCTGGGTCGCCGAGCGCCTCGCCGCCCCGACGGTGCGCGGCCACCTGCGGCGCTCGCTGCAGCAGCTCAAGCGCCAGGTCGAGCACGAGCAGCTGCGCGCGCAGGCCGCCGAGCGCCGCCGAGCCGCAGCCGCGCGCCGGCTAGGCGCAGCCCTCGGCGAAGTCGACCTCCGGGCCGCAGCCCGGTGGCGATCTGGAAGATCTGCCCGGTCGGCGTTGACGGAGAACTGGATCTCGCGCGTGCCCTTGCCGTGGCAGCTCGAAGATCGTTGTCTCCGGGCTGACGTCCGAGCCGCGCTCCTGCAGCTTGGAGCCGTACTTGGACTTCAGCCGGGCGAGCGTGTCGTTGACGCGGATGCCCTTCGCCGTCGGCATCGCGGTGCGGGTCACGTAGAGCACGCGGATCTTCTTGTCGAAGCGCAGCGTGGACAGCCCGAAGCGGCTGCGGCAGCACCGTGTCGTGGCGGCAGCCCTTCGTGACCTCCGCGCCCGCCACGATGCCGCGCCGCGCGGCCTTGCGCGCCTCGTCGATCGTCATCCCGAGCTCGATCGGCCCGACGCCGTTGAAGCCGATCACGGCGTTGCCGTCGAGCGGCTTGGGCTTCTCCGCGGCGGGCCGGGCGGCGGCCGTGGCGGCGGGGACGAGGGCGAGCAGGACGACGAGGGCTGAGAGGCGCTTCATGGCGCGACACTAATCGAGCAGCGTCGCCACCGCCAGCGCCGCGACGCCCTCGCCGCGGCCGACGAAGCCCATCCCCTCGCCGGTCGTCGCCTTGACGTTGACGCGTGCAGCCGAGCGACGCGCCTCCGAGCGCGCGCGCGGATCGCGTCGCGGTGCGGCGCGAGCTTGGGGCGCTCCATCATCACCGTGGCGTCGACGTGCTCGATCGCAGCCGACGCGGCGCGACGCGACGACCGCGCAGCAGCTCCAGCGAGTCGGCGTCGCGCCAGCGCTCGTCGGTGTCGGGGAAGTGCTGGCCGATGTCGCCCAGGCCGGCGGCGCCGAGCAGCGCGTCGATGATCGCGTGGGTGAGCACGTCGGCGTCGGAGTGGCCGGCAGCCCCTGCGTCGTGCGGGATCTCGACGCCGCCGAGGACAGCCGGCGGCCCGGCGCGAAGCGTGCGAGTCGACCCGATCCCGGTGCGGCATCAGCCGATCGGCTCCAGGCGCCGCTCGCGGCGCTCGAACACGGCCAGCTCGCTGACGCCCAGCTCCTCGAGCAGCTCGAGCGCCTGCTCGTAGCCGTAGCCGAGCTGCTCGGGCACGTGCGCGTCGCTGGAGAGCGCGATCGGGCAGCCCGCGTCGACGATCATCTCCAGGTACGGCCGCGCCGGGTAGATCTCGCCGACCGGCTTGCGCAGGCCCGGCCGTCGACACCTCGACGGCGACGCCGGCCTCCGCGAACGCCTCGACGGCCGGCTCGTAGAAGTAGCGCGGGTCGCTTGTCGGGCCGCGGCGCCTGCTCGCCCCAGACCTTGACCAGGTCGGGGTGGGCGATGATGTCGTACAGCCCGGAGCGCGCCGACTCGGCGACGCGTCTCGAAGTAGCGCCGCCAGACCTTGTCGGCCGACTCGCCGCGCGCCCCAGATGTCGAGTAGTCCTCGGTGTCGAGCGACGCGGTCGCGCAGGAAGTGCACCGAGCCGACGACGTAGTCCCAGTCGCGCGCCTCGAGCAGGTTCGCCATGCGGTCCTCGCGGCCCGGGACGAAGTCGGCCTCGATGCCGAGCCGCAGGTCGGTCTCCTCGCGCACGAAGTCGCCGTACTCGTCGAGGTCGTCGCGCGCCGACTCGCGCCAGAACGGGTGGTCCCAGACGTCGAGCGCCGCGGGGAAGCGGTGGACGTGCTCGGAGACGCCGAGCTCGGCGATCCCGCGCTCCTCCGCGGCCGCGCGGTAGCGCTCGGCGTTGCCGGGCGTGAAGTACTCGCTCGGCCGGCGTGCTCGCGGCTCGTCCGGGCGCAGGTGGACGTGGTAGTCGGTCAGCACGGCGCGGTGACTCTAGCCTGGACGGCATGGACACCGGCATCGGCTACTTCCCGACCCACGACGCTCCCGGTCCGGGCGAGGTCGCCCGCCTCGTCGAGGAGCACGGCCACGCGGCGATCTACTTCGCCGAGCACACGCACATCCCGGCCGGCCGCGAGACGCCGTACGCCGGCGGCGGCGAGCTGCCGCGCAAGTACGCCCACACCTACGACCTGTTCGTCGCGCTGACGGCCGCGGCGGCGGCGACCTCGCACCTGCGGGTCGGGAGCGGCATCTGCCTCGTCGTCGAGCGCGACCCGATCGTCACGGCCAAGGAGGTCGCGAGCGTCGACCACCTCTCGGGCGGGCGGCTGGAGTTCGGCGTCGGCGCGGGCTGGAACCGCGAGGAGATGGCCAACCACGGCACCGACCCGCGGACCCGGATGGCGCTGCTGCCGAGCGCGTGGAGGCGATGAAGGCGATCTGGACCCAGGACGAGGCCAGCTACCACGGGCGCTTCGTGGACTTCGACCGGATCTGGTCGTGGCCGAAGCCCGCCCAGCGGCCGCATCCGCCCGTGCTGGTCGGCGGCAACGGCCCGACCGTGCTCGACCGCGCCGAGGCGTTCGGCGACGCGTGGTTCCCGAACTTCGCCCGCGGCAACGTGCTCGACCGCATCCCCGAGGCCCGCGACCGCGGCATCCGGGTCGTGGTGATGGGCGTCCCCGCCGACGTCCACGCGCTCGAGCAGCTCCAGCACGCGGGCGTGGAGCGGGTGATCCGCTGGGTGCCCTCGGCCGGGCGCTCGCAGGTCGAGGCGGCGCTCGAGCGCTTCGAGGCCGCCTTCGCGGAGCTCAACGGCGAGACATGACCGCGCGCGAGCGGTTCGCCTCCGCCCGGGTGGCGCGGCTCGCCACCACGGGGCCGGACGGGCCGCACATCGTGCCGATCGTGTTCGCCCTCGCCGGCGACACGCTCTACCACGCGGTCGACCACAAGCCGAAGCGCACCACCGCGCTCAAGCGGCTCGACAACCTGCGCGCCGACCCGCGCGCCTCCGTCCTCGCCGACCACTACCAGGAGGACTGGAGCCTGCTCTGGTGGGCCCGCGCCGACGGCACCGCCCGCATCCTCGACCCCGGCCACGAGCCGGCGATCGAGCTGCTCCGCGAGCGCTACCCGCAGTACCGCGACGACCCACCGCACGGCCCGGTCATCGCCATCGACGTAACCCGCTGGTCCTCCTGGACCGCGAGCGGTGGATAAGTCGGGCTCAGCCCGACTTATCCACCGCTCGCGTGCGCAGGAGCAGTTCGGCGACCTGGAGGTCGTGCGGCGTCGTGACCTTGAAGTTGCCCGGCGGCGCCGGGACCACCACCACGCTCCCGCCCGCCCGCTCCACCAGCCAGGCGTCGTCGGTGGCCTGAGCGAGGACGTCGTCGCCGACGTCCAGCGCCCGCTCCAGCGCGTAGCGCCGGAACGCCTGAGGCGTCTGGATCGCCCACAGCCGCGAGCGGTCCAGCGTCGCCGTCACCCGATGATCCGGCCCGGCCTCCTTGACCGTGTCGGTGACCTGCGCCGCCGCGACCGCGCAGTCCGCCCCGGCAAGCGCGTCGAGCGCCCGACGGAACAGCGCCGGCGACACGAGAGGCCGAGCGGCATCGTGCACGACCACGTCCCCCTCACCTGCCGCCGTCAACGCAGCGCGCACCGACGCCGACCGGGTATCGCCACCGGCGACGCCCACGCAGCCGGAGGGCGCCATCTCACCCGCAGGCAGCGCCACGACGATCTCCGACAACCCCGCCGCCCGCAGGGCATCCACCGACCACTCGAGCATCGGCCGGCCGGCCAGAGCGACGAACGCCTTGGGCCGTGAGGCGCCAAGGCGTTCGCCACTGCCGGCGGCCACCAGGAGGGCGACCGCCACGAATCGAGCCTGCTAGGAGCTTGCGCTGCCGGCCAGCGAGTCCTCGCGCGAGAGGATGTCGTCGAGGTAGGCCTCGGCCTGCTCCTCGTCCTTGTCGAGCGCGTACATCATCTCGCTCGCCAGGATCTTCTTCGCGCGGGTGTACATCTGCTTCTCGCCGGTGGAGAGGCCCTTGTCCTGCTCGCGGATGGCGAGATTGCGGACGACCTCGGCGAGTTCCATGATGTCGCCGGTCTTGATCTTGTCGCGGTTGTGCTTGAACCGCCGGTTCCAGTTCTTCGGCATCTCCGAGACGTCGTCGGAGAGCACCGAGAGCACCTTCTTGACCGTGTCCTCGTCGATCACGCGGCGCAGGCCCGCCTTGCCGGCGTTCTCGCACGGGACCATGACGGTCATGTCGTTATGAAGGATCTTGATCGTGAGGTACTCGCGCACCTCGCCGAGGATCTCCTTCTGCTCCTTCTTGATGACCTGACCCGCGCCATGGTGCGGGTAGACCACGTTGTCGCCGATTTCGAAGGCGATGCACTCGGGCTCGCGCACGATGTCGAGGTCGTCGAGCTGGTCGGTGGAATCGGGGATGGTGTCCTCCTTCATCGGGGTGCGTCCGGATGCCGGACGTCCAACGGTGTCTTGGTCATGTCTGCAGGTAGCGATCCACGAGATTGATCTCCTGCAGCCGGCGAAGGCCCTCTCGGATGTCCTTCGCGCGGATCTCCCCCACGCCCTCGACCGACTCCAACTCGGGGTCGGTCGCGGCGAGGATCTCGTCGAGCCCGCGGAACTCGCGGACGATGTTCTGCACCACGAGCTTCGGCAGGCGCGGGATGCGCCCGAGGATCCGGTAGCCGCGTGGCGAGACGGGGAAGTCGAGGGTGTTGACCTTGCGGTCGTGGCCGAGCAGCTCGGCCAGGCGCCCGAAGTCGAGCAGGTCCTGGTGGGCGAGCCCGGAGATGCCGTCCAGCGCGACGGCGAAGGCGTCCTCGGCGGGCTCGGCCAGGTAGTCGTGCAGCAGGGCGGCCTTGTCGCCGGCCACGCCGACCATCGTCTCCTCGAGCTGCATCTCGATCAGCCGGCCCTCGGAGCCGAGCTCGACGATGTAGCGCTCGATCTCGACGGCCATCCGCGTCACCAGCTCGGCGCGCTGGAGGACCGTGAGCACGTCGTGGAGCGTGACGCCGCCCTCGAACTCGAGCGCGGTCAGGCGGGTGGAGACCTGGTCAAGGCGGGAGCGGTACTTGTCGAGCGTCTGCAGCGCCTGGTTGGCCTTTGCCAGGACGGCCGGGATCTCCTCGAGGATGTACTTGGCGCCGTCGACGTAGAGCGAGACGACGTCGCGCCGCTGGGAGACGGCGATCACCAGCGCGTCCGTCTGCTTGGACACGCGCTCGGCCGTGCGGTGGCGGGTGCCGGTCTCCGAGCTGAGGATCGTGGGATCCGGCATCAGCTGGACGTTGCACCACGCGATCCGGGTCGCGTTGCCGTTCAGCGCGATCGCGCCGTCCATCTTCGCGAGCTGGTAGAGCAGCGCCGGCGTGTAATCGATGTCGAGCTTGATCCCGCCCGAGAACAGGAACGACAGCTCGTCAGGGTCGCCGATCACGATCAGACCGCCGGTCCGGGCATGGACGATGTTGTCGATCCCCTCGCGCACGGCGGTGCCGGGGGCGACCATCTCCAGTGCCTTGACCAGCCGGGGCTCCTGACGCGCTTCGAGCTCTGAGAGCTCTTCCCCAGACCATGGCGTCATCAAGACCCATTCTAGCAGCCTTTTAGGGTCTCTTGAGTCGCCTTTTTGGCTCTAGAGCAGGGATTTCACCGGTTGACGAACCCCTTCCGGGCTGCTACACGCGAGCGTTCATGCGGCCCGGGCCCGGGGCTGCTGCGGCAGCGCCGCGCGCACGGCGGCGCGCAGCGTCGGCACCTCGGTCGCGCCGCCCTCGCTGCCGGCGGGCGCGATCACCGGCTCCAGGCCGAACTTGCGGGCCTCCGCGAGGCGCCGGTCGGCGTGCCCGACGGAGCGCAGCTCGCCCGTGAGGCCGACCTCGCCGAAGCACGCGACGGGCTTCGGCGAGTCGCCCCCGAGCGGCATCCCGCGCGCGGCGCTGGCCACCGCGAGCGCGACGGCCAGGTCCGCCCCCGGCTCGTCGACCCGGACGCCGCCGGCGACGTTGACGAAGACGTCCGCGCTGCCGGTGGAGACGCCCGCGTGGCGGCTGAGCACCGCGAGCACGAGCGCCAGCCGGTTGCGATCGATGCCGTTGCAGACCCGCCGCGGCGGGACCAGCTCCGAGGGCGAGACGAGCGCCTGGACCTCGACCAGCAGCGGCCTGGAGCCCTCCATCGCCGCCAGCACGGCGCTCCCCGGCGCGCGGGTGGCCTCGCCGACGAAGCGGGCGGAGGCGTCCTCGACCTCGACGAGGCCGCCCTGGCGCATCTCGAAGACGCCGACGTCGTTCGTGGAGCCGAAGCGGTTCTTGAGCGCCCTCAGCGTGCGGTAGGTCCGCTCGCGCTCGCCCTCGAACTGCAGCACGCAGTCCACGAGGTGCTCGAGCACGCGCGGCCCGGCCAGCGCGCCCTCCTTGGTGACGTGCCCGACGAGCAGCACCGCGATGTCGCGCGCCTTGGCCAGCCGCGTGATCCGGTCCGCCACCTCGCGCACCTGGCCGACGGAGCCCGCCGCGCCCGTGAGGTCGGCGGCGTGGAGCGTCTGCACCGAGTCGATCACGCAGACCTCCGGCCGCTCCTGCTCGAGCGTCGCGAGCACGGTCTCGAGGTCGGTCTCGGCGAGCGTGGGCACCTCGAGCGCCGCGCCGGGCAGCCGCTCGGCCCTGAGGCGGATCTGCGCCGCGGACTCCTCGCCCGACACGTAGAGCGTGCGCTTGCCCGCGCCCTGCAGGTTGCCGAGCGCCATCGAGGTCAGCGTCGACTTGCCGATGCCGGGCGAGCCGCCGATCAGGACCAGCGATCCGGGGACGAGGCCCCCGCCGAGCACCCGGTCCAGCTCCCGGATCCCCGTCATGTGGCGCACGTGCCGGACGGCCTGGACCTCCGAGAGCCGGACGGGCTTGGCCGCGGCGGAGCGCGCCGGGGCGGCGGCCCGGCCCTTGGCGGCGGGCGCCGAGCGCTGCTCCTCCACGAGCGTGTTCCACTCCCCGCAGCCCGGGCACTGGCCGAGCCAGCGCGGGGCCTCGGCGCCGCAGGCCGAGCAGACGTGGACGGTGGTCGGGCGGGGCACGTCGTTGACGGTAGGTCGCGGGCCGGACGGGTTCGCCCCCTTCTAGCCGGGGGAGTTGTGCGTGGCGGACGTCAACGGCTCTGGGAGGGAAGTGGGTCGGTCGGCCTCGTGCCGCTCCGCAACGAGGGGAGGATTGGTCCCGCCTGGCGGGCCTGACGATCCCAGGGCTTCGGGCCGCGAAACGCCGGGACGATGGAGCCCGCCTGGCGGGCCTGAGGCTCCCGGCGTTGCGGGGGCGGGCGGGGGCACGACCGGCCGCGCCCCGCTCCCCCATCTCCCTACCCAGCGCCGTTGCCGTTACGCCGAGTCGAGAGCGCGCTCGACGTCGGCGAGCAGGTCGTCCGTGTCCTCGCACCCCGCGGAGAAGCGGATGAACCCGTCGGACACGGCGTCGGTCCCCCACCGGCCCCGGCGCTCGGCCGTCGAGTGCACGCCGCCGAAGCTCGTGGCCTCGGCGACCAGCGAGCAGGCCGCGAGGAACGCCTGGGCACGCTCCGCGGTGCCGAGGTCGAAGCCCACGAGGGGCCCCGCGAAGTCCATCTGAGGCGACTCACCCGGGTGGCAGACCTCCGCGACGTCGTCGCGCCCGCGCAGCAGCTCCGCCACGGCGGCGGCGTTGGCGCTCGAGCGCTCGAGGCGCAGGCCGAGCGTGGCCAGGGAGCGGTGGGCGAGCCAGGCCTCGAAGCCGCCGGCGATCGCGCCGGAGAGCGTGCGCCAGCGGCGCAGGCCCTCGGCGAGCGAGCCGTCGCGCACGGAGACCGCGCCGAGCAGCACGTCGGAGTGGCCGCACAGGCTCTTGGTGCCAGAGAGCATCGCGAAGTCGGCGCCGTGGGCGAGCGGCTGCTGCCCGAGCGGGGTGCAGACCGTGTTGTCGACCGCGAGCAGCGCGCCGGCGGCGTGGGCGGCTCCGGCCGCGGCGGCGATGTCGACGACATCCAGGCGCGGGTTCGAGGGCGTCTCGAGCCAGACGAGGCTGGCGCCCTCGGCCGCGTCGGCGATCTCGGTCGTCGGCACCAGGCGCGTCTCGACGCCCAGCGGCTCGAGCCGCTCGCGGGCGAGGCCGCGGATGCCCGGGTATCCGTCGCCGCAGGCGACCAGCACGTCGCCGGACTTCAGCACCGTGAACAGCACCGCCGTGACCGCCGCCATGCCGGAGGCGAACACGGTGCTCTCGCCGCCGTCGAGCTCGCCGAGCGCGCGCTCGAGGTGGGTCCAGGACGGGTTCTCGTCGCGGCCGTAGCCGTACGGTGCCGCGTCCTTGTCCCCGCGCAGGTGGTAGGGCGCGGCGAGCACGGGACCCGGCAGCAGCGGTTCGCCCTGCTCACCCGGAGGCACGCCGGCGTGGATCGCGCGCGTGTTCGGACCGCTCATGGCGCGGACGATAGCCTCGCGCCGCGATGCCGCCCCGCCAGCTCGCGCGCCTGCTGCTCGCCACCCGCGCCCTGCCCGCCCGCGCCGCGCTCTTCCAGGCGAGGGCGATGCTGCGCGCGGCCCGGCTGAAGGACGACTGGGCGCTGCAGTCCTCCACGCGCCCGGCCGACGTGGCCGAGCTGCTGCGGCTGGCGGAGGGGCGTCGCCTTGTGGTCGAGCTCGGCACGGCCACGGGCTGGACCGCGGGCTCCCTGCTGCTCGCCGACCGCAAGCGCCGGCTGATGTCCTTCGACCCCGTCGTCCGCGAGCACCGCGAGGCCTACCTCGCGCTGCTGCCGCGCAGCGCGCGCGAGCGGCTCGAGCTCGTCCCAGCCCCCGGCCACGAGGCGCGCGGCGTCCACGTCGAGCTGCTGTTCGTCGACTCCTCGCACGACCGCGACGCGACCGTCGCCGAGTTCCGCGCGTGGGAGCCGCGGCTCGCGCCGGGCGCGCTCGTCGTGCTGCACGACTACGGCAACCCCGCCTACCCGGGCGTCGCCGAGGCCGTCGCGGAGCTCGGCCTCAGCGGCCGCGAGCACGCCGGGCTGTGGCTCTGGGAGGCGCCTGCCTGAGCGGCGCTCCTTTCCCGCATCCCGCGGGTTCGTGTTGACGGATACAAACCGATCGCAGGGGGTCAACCATGCGTTTCCACAAGCCGTCACCGTCGATGGTGGTGGCGTCCATCGCGCTGTTCGTCTCACTCGGAGGCACGAGCGTCGCCGCGGTCTCCTACGCCCGCAACGCCGGGAAGGTCGACGGCTATGACGCCGTCAAGGCCAGCTCGAGCACCAACAAGGCGGCCGGGAACCTCGTCGCCGCCAACAAGAGCGGACCCGATAAGGGCCGCATCCCGGGCAAGCACCTCGCGGGCGTCGCGCACACGCAGACGTTCGGGCGCTCGTTCGACGTCGCCGACAACGCGCCCGGCGCGCCGGTGCAGATCGGCGACGGCGGCAGCCTCGGCACGCTGACCGCCACGTGCAACGACCAGGCGCCGCGCGCCGGCGCCGAGGACCCGACGACGGAGCTGAACTTCGTCAACACCTCGGGCGACTTCATCAACGTCGCCCGCCGCGCAGGTATCCGCGATGACGCCCAGTACAACGCGGTCCCCAACGGGACGGTCGCGCAGCTCGTCATCAACGGCTCCAACACGTTCCTGTTCCACGTCGAGTACCGCGGCCGCAACCTGCTGGTCAACGGCGTCGTGCGCCAGGACGGGCGCGGCTCCGCCGCCGCGTCCTGCCTCGTCTGGGGCACCGTCCAGGAGATCACGCCGTAGTTCGCGAACGCACTTTCCCGGGGCGCGCTCTTTACAGAGGCGCCCCGGGCGCTGTATGAATGACCGCTGACGGCCGAGGGGGCCAGTCAGGCGTAGGACGCGACCTCTGCACGCACGTGGATGGGCGCCACCGCCGCCGGTTCGCATCATCCACATAGGGGAGTTCATCGTGCGCAGACGCGTCACTCACGCGTGCCTGCCGGCCGTACTCGTGGCACTGCTCGCAGCGCCCGTAGCGTCCGCGGCAACACTTTCCGTCGACGACGATCGCAGGGACTGCACCGCGGCCGGCTACACGTCGATCCAGGACGCGATCGACGCCGCCGCCACGGGCGACACGGTGGTGATCTGCCCCGGGAACTACTCCGAGGGCAACGGCAACCCCAACACGAACGCACTGACCGTCGACAAGTCGCTGACGCTCAAGGGCGCCGGCGCCGATCTCGTCACGATCTCGCCGGTCCGCTACGACGGCAACGACGGCGTCATCGCCGAGGACGCCAGCGACCCCGGCAACCCGTCGATCCCCGCGCAGAACATCCGGCACCCGAAGGGCAACATCCTGACGGCGGTCGGCAGCCCCGCCCTCCCGATCACGGTCAACGTGTCGGGCGTCTCGTTCGACGGCGACGGCGTCGCGGCCAAGGCGGGCGTCGTCTTCCTCGACGCGCAGGGCTCCCTGGTCCGCAGCCGTGTGACGGACGTCGTGACGTCCGAGATGCCGGGGGCCTACGAGCTGCCCGGCGGCTACCGCGCCGAGGACTACCTGGGCTACGGCGTGGCGCAGGTCAGCGCCTCGTCCGTCGGCTCCGGGACCCGCACGCTCACGCTCGACAACGTGCGCGTCGACGAGTACAACCGCATCGGCGTGCTGATCGACGGCGGGCGCGCCGACGCCGATCCCACCGCCGCACCGGGCCTCGACACGCGAGCCGAGATCGTCGGCTCGAGCATCGTCGGCCGCAACCTCTGCCCCGACGCGCACGTCGACGGCGACTGCGGGCGCTTCACCCCGCCGAGCAACCCGGACCCCAAGCCGCTGACGACCGGGCCGCTGATGGGCCAGGACGGCGTGCGGGTCGCCGGTGGCGCCCGCGCCGCGATCCGGGGCTCCAGCGTGACGCAGAACCTCGTGCAGGGCGAGAACTCGCCGGTCCGGGGCACCGCCACGAACAACGAGAACCTGCCGCTGGGCTCGGGGATCCGCTTCATCGGCGCCGACACCGCCAACTCATCGGTCAAGCGCTCGAACATCACCGACAACGCCTACGGGATCCTCAACCTCGCCGAGAACGGCACGGACGCGAGCACGGTGCTCGACGCGGCCGGGACGAGCGACGCGAGTGACGCCAACTGGTGGGGGCTGCGCTCGGCCGCGGGCACCCCGCCGCCGGCCAACACCGGCCCGGCGATCTCCCCGACCACCAACCCGCCCTACCCCGAGAATCCCGTCAACGGGGCCCCGGCGCCCGACGGCGCGGGCGTCACCTCCACGGCGGTCGACTTCTGGCCCTACCGGAGCGGCCCGCAGGGCGACCCGAACACCGGCCAGCACGGGGTCATGCCGGCGCCGATACCCGTCGACGACACCGGCCCCTCAGTCTCGGTGAGTCCTGAGCGCCGCAGCTACAGCCGCGGTGAGACGGTCAAGCTGATCGCCGTGCCGAGCGACGACTTCGGCATCCGCCGCGTGACCTTCTTCGACGGTGCCACGGAGGTCGGCAGCGACGACTCGCCGCCCTACGAGACCGCGTTCACCATCCCGGCGAACGCCCCCTGCGGACCGCGGGACGTGGCGGCCACGGCCGAGGACTCACTCGGCCAGACGGCGACCGGCACGGGACAGCTGACCGTCAACTGCGCCGGTCCGCCGCGGACCCCGCCGTCCGTCGAGCTGCCCGAGAACCTGCGGGTGATCAGGCGCGGCGGTGAGACCGTCACGGTCAACCCCATCGCCGAGCAGGGCGTCGAGAGCGTGGAGTTCTTCCTGGGCACCCGCCGCGTCTGCCGCGACACCGAGGCGCCGTACGCCTGCCTCATCAAGCCGTACTCGTCGGAGATCGGCTCGCAGACCGTCCGCGTGGTCGTGACGGACAAGGTCGGCCTGACCGGCCAGGACAGCCAGCAGGTCCAGGTCCCGCGCTTCGGCCCGAAGGAGCTCAAGCTCAAGGTCTCGCGCAAGAAGCTCGCCAACGGCCGCGTCCGCCGGACCGTGAGAGCGATCGTGATCCCGCCCACGGGCGTCAAGCGCGCCGCGGCCTGCGGCGACGGCCGCGTGAACACCATCGTCAAGCGCGGTTCGACGATCCTCGTCGATCGCGAGACCGAGCTCGACGAGCGCTGCCGGGCAACCGTCCTGCGGCTCACCACGCGCCGCGGTGCGTCCCGCGCCCTGCGTTACAAGACGACCGTCCGCTTCGGCGGATCCACCGTCTTGGCCACCGCCCAGAAGACCCGGAGGTTCCGCTGATGCGCTCGCACAGCCTCTCGCTCGCCCGGGCGGTGACGCTCGGCCTCGCCATCGCCGCGCTGATGGCGATCCTCATGCCGGCGCGCGGCCTCGCCGACGTCGACCCCGCGGGCTGTACGCAGGATGTGCAGTTCGACCCGACCATCCCCACGTTCCAGAGCGAGATCGGCCGCCCGTTGGGCGAAGGGCCGACGGGGAGCAGCGGACGCAACCAGAGCGCCGTCATCGACCGCTACTTCAAGGCCGTGATGGACGCCACGCAGGGCAACGCGCGGGTGAAGATGATCCGCAGGCAGTACGGCACCTCGGTGCTCGGCAAGCCGCTCTACTTCTACGTGATCAGCACGCCGAGCAACATCGACAACCTCGATGCGGGGCGCAAGGACGCGCCGTTCTGGGAGGGCGTCCGCGACGGCTCAGTCTCGGAGGCGGCGGGCCTCGCGGCCGTGCACACGCGGCCGGCGTTCGGCTGGGTCACCTCCACGCCGCACGGCGCAGAGCCGGCGGCGGGCGAGGCGATCACCCGCACCATGTACGAGCTCGTCGCCCGTACGGACTGCTGGAACGCCCGGCGGCTGCAGTCGATGGACCACTTCCTGCTGCCGGTCCGCAACCCGGACGGCCGTGACGTCATCCAGCGCACCAGCGCCTGGACCTTCGACCACAACCGCGACTTCGGCACCCAGAACCAGATCGAGAACGGCTCGTTCCTGCCGCAATTCAAGCCCTACCCGGGCGTGTTCTTCATCGACGCCCATCAGACGGGCTCGAGCTACTTCTTCCCGCCCAACGAGGATCCCGTCCATCACGAGATCTCCGACTTCACCGTCGACTACATCGGCGACCTGATCGGCCCGGCGATCCGCAAGGCCTTCAACGACCAGAGCATCGACTACTTCAACTACCAGACGTACGACCTGTTCGTGCCCGAGTACGGCGACACCGTCCCGTCGCTGCTCTCCGGGGCCGCCGGCATGACGTACGAGAAGGGCACCAACGAGGTCTACGGCAAGCAGGTCTACGAGCACTACGTGGCGATCGACGAGACGATCAACGTGACCGTCCGCAACAAGGCGTCGGTGCTCACCGGTTGGGTCGAGCAGTGGGCCGAGGCGGTACGCCAGGGCCAGAACTGCGACCTCGAGCCCAACGAGCTCGTGAGCCCGCTGGCGGTGGAGCTCAAGCAGCAGCCCGCCTATGACGTGTGCGGCTACTTCTTCCGGCCCGACAAGCACGAGGGAGACGCCGCCGCGCTCATCAAGCACATGCAGGCCCAGGGCGTCCACGTCTACCGGTTCGAGCACGACGTCAACACGAACGGCGTGCGCGAGTACGGCACGGGCACCGCAGCCACCGCGGTGCTGCCCAAGGGCACGCTCTACATGCCGCTCAACCAGCCGCTGAAGCACTGGATCCAGGCCGTCATGGGCGAGGACCCGTTCGAGCCGATCGAGTTCTTCTACGACGTCGCGACCTGGTCCTACGGCATGCACCGCGGCCTGGCGAGCGACGGCTTCCTGACGAGCCAGCTGCCGCCGGGCGTGCAGATGACCGAGATCGCCGATCCGGGCCTCGGGACCGTCGCGGGCGCCGGCAAGCCGGTGTTCGCGTTCGAGACCGACTCGATGCAGTCGCTGGCCCTGGTCTACGAGCTGCTGCAGAAGGGCGTCGACGTGGCCCGTGCCCGCGACGCGTTCAGCGCGGGCGGCCGTGACTTCACGACGGGTACGGCGCTCGTGGACGGCTCGGACATCGCCGGCGCGGAGCTGGCGGCGATGGCCGCCAAGCGCCAGACGCCGCTGACCGGCCTGGACGGCTACCCGGTGCACCACTTCGCGATGGAGAAGCCCAAGATCGGCGTCCTCTCCCAGGCGGCGACGACGCCGAACAGCCCGCTGGAGCCGAACGAAGCGCTCAACGTGCCCGACGATCCTCGCGCGGGGCACTGCAACGAGCAGGCCGCCGGGGTCGGCGGGGCCGCCAACTACTGCGTGGCGCTGTTCACCCTCATCAACAAGATCGGACTGACCGGCTACACGAAGAGCGACGTGCCGGCGGGGATGCTCTCGACGGTCACCGCGACGGAGCTGGCCAACGGCGATCTGATCACCGGCGGCTACACGGCCCTGCTCAACGCCAACCAGTCGATCCCGGCGGGCGCCGGCGCCACGGCGCTGCAAGCGTTCGTCAACCAGGGCGGCGTCTACGTCGGCACGCTGGCGAACGGCACGACCACCGCCCGCACCGCCGGGATCACGATGCTCAACACCGTGGCGGCGACGACGTTCTCGCCGGCGCCGAACATCATGTCGACGCCGGGCTCGACGTTCACGGCGACCTACAGGCCCACCGCCAGTCCCGCGGCGTGGGGCTTCGATGACGGCGGGTTCATCTACCGCGACTCGAGCGGAAACCCGATCTACGACCCGGGCACCATGAACGGCAACGGGTCGACGATCCCGCCGGCCACGGCCGCGGTCAGTTACGCCGATCCGCTCAAGAGCCTGGGCTTCTCGCGCAACGCGACGGGCCCGGGCAAGCTCGACGGCCGGCCCGATGTCGTGGACCAGCCGTTCGGCTCCGGCCGCGCGATCATGATCGGCCACGACGCGTTCTACCGCTCCTGGAAGGAGATCGACGAGCGCGTCGTGCTCAACGCCCTGCTCTACCCGACCACGGCGGCGCTGCCGCCGGCCACGGTCGCTCAGGCGCAGAAGGCGGCGGATCAGGCCGAGCCGGCGAGCGCGCCGGTCGCGGCGGCGAAGCTGCCGGCGGTCAGGTCGCGGCCGGTGCGCAAGAGCCGCGGCGGCGACCGTGACGTCCGCATCCAGGTGGCGCGCAAGCACGCGGCGAAGCTCCGGCGCGCGGTGCGGGCGGCCAAGCTGCCCAAGACGGCCCGCAAGAAGGTGCGCTACGTCAAGAGCAAGCGCACCGTCACGCTGGTCGTCCGCGGCGTGCGCAGGTCGGGCAACGACCACGTTCGCGGCGAGTGGGTCCGGCGGATCGTCGGCCGGCTCGACAAGCGCGGCGTGAAGGTCCTCAGCGCGCAGCTGTAGATCCGGAACCGCCGGTAGCGTGACGCCCATGTGGCGCGCGCTGCCGGCGGTCCTGGTCGTCGTCCTCGTGTGCGCGGCGCCCGCCTCGGCCGCCGCCCCGCGCGGCTGGCGCGACGGCGTGGCGGCCGCGGGCGCGTACGCCGATTCGCGCGCCGGCAACGTGTCGTTCGCGGTGCGCACCGAGCGCGGCGTCGCGGGCCGCTCGCCCGACCAGGTGTTCCCGTCGGCCAGCGTGGTCAAGGCGATGATGCTCGTCGCCTACCTGCGGCAGCCGTCCGTGCGCGCGCGGGATCTGCGCCCGGACGAGCGCGACCTGCTGACGCCGATGGTGCGCTGGTCCTCGAACAAGGACGCGTCGGCGGTCAGCGTGAAGCTGGGCTTCGGGGCGCTTGACCGGCTCGCGGATCGCGCGGGCATGACGAGCTTCGTCGAGGCGCCGCAGGACTGCTGGGGCTGTGCACGCATCACGGCGCGCGACCAGACCCGCTTCTTCCTGGCGATCGATCGCCTGCTGCCCGGGCGCCACCGCGCCTACGGGCTCGGCCTGCTGGCGCGGATCGTGCCCCGCCAGCGCTGGGGCGTCGCGCGCGCGGCGCCCCCGGGCTGGCAGCTGTACTTCAAGGGCGGCTGGGGCTCGGGCCGCGGGCTCGTCGACCACCAGGTCGCGCTGCTCACCCGCGGCCGCGAGCGCGTCTCCGTGGCCGTGCTCACCAGCGGCAGCCCGAGCCACGCCTACGCGACGAAGACGTTGCGAGGCGTGTTCGGGCGGCTGCTGGAGCCTGAGCGGCGGCGCTAGACCGTACGGAGCGTGACGCGGTAGCCGGCCGCGGCGGCCTTGGCGAGGATGCCCTGGACCGTCGGGCCCTCCTCGCTGCACGCGCCCGCGCAGAGGCGGGAGACGATGCCGAGCGCCTTGCCCGTGCGCTTGTGGACGAGCGGGCCGCCGGAGTCGCCCCAGTGGATCGGGCCGGAGACGTCGTAGGTCTCCGCGTCGTCGAAGCCCATGACGGCCGTGCGCTGCTCCTGCGTGGGCTGGGTGGTGCCGTAGCCGAGGCCGTAGCCGGAGAGCTGGATGCTGTCGCCGGTCAGCGTGTCGGCGGGCACCGTGGACCCCTTCGGGTAGGCCGGCCAGCCCTTGACCGCGGCGCTCACGCGGCCGACGTCCTCGGGCTCGACCTTGATGAACGCGTAGTCGGTGGCGGTGGCGTCGGCGTTGCCGATGAACGCGACGGTGCCGAACTGGACGCCGTCGTAGTCGCGCACGCCCTGGCCCACGTTCTCGACGCAGTGCGCCGCGGTGCCGAGCAGCGTCTCACCGCTCGGGCCGGTGTAGGCGAAGTTCAGTGTGCAGGAGCCGACGTCGGTCTCCATGTAGGCGCCGGGCTGCAGGGTCACCGCTGCCGACGCGGCGCCTGGCAGCGCGAGGGCGACGACCGTCGCGGCCAGCAGGGCCTTGAGGGTTCTCGTGATGTGCATGGGAGCGCCAACGCGCCACGCCGCGAGAACTTGCGGTCACCCTGGTCAGAAACCTCACCCACAACGACCGAGGGCGCCCTTGCGGGCGCCCTCGGCTCATTCTGCTGTCGCCCGGATCCCTACTCGGGATCGGGCGGCTGGACCGCCGGCTGGTCGAGCGCGCCGCCGTCGTCGGCGGGCTCGCCCTCGGCCTCCTCGCCCTCCTTGCGACCGCCCACGCCGACCGGCGTCGGGGCCTTCTCGGGCTTGACGATCTTGATGCTCAGGTCGTCCTCGGACTCCTCGGGCGCGGTGTCCACCATCACGGTGCCGCCGGCCACGAGCTCCGAGCGGAGCACGAAGTCCGCGAGCGGATCCTCGATGTAGCGCTGGATCGCGCGGCGCAGCGGCCTCGCGCCCATCGACGGGTCCCAGCCCTTCTCGACGAGGAAGTCCTCCGCGGCCTCCGTGAGCTCGAGCTGCAGGTCGCGCTCCGCGAGCGACCCGCGGATGCGGAGCAGGAGGAGGTCGACGATCTGCTTGATCTCCTCCTTCTGGAGCTTGTGGAAGACGATCACGTCGTCGATGCGGTTGAGGAACTCCGGCCGGAAGACCTTCTTGAGCTCGCCCATGACCCGGTTCTTCATGTCGTCGTAGGTCATGCCGTGGTCCTCGTCGCCGACCGAGAAGCCGAGCGGCGTGTTGCGCGCGATCTCGGAGGCCCCGATGTTCGACGTCATGATCACGATGGCGTGCCGGAAGTCCACCGTCCGCCCTTGCGAGTCGGTCAGGCGCCCGTCCTCCAGGATCTGCAGGAGGATGTTGAACACGTCCGGGTGGGCCTTCTCGATCTCGTCGAGCAGGAGCACGGAGTACGGCTTGCGGCGGACCGCCTCGGTCAGCTGGCCGCCCTCGTCGTAGCCGACGTAGCCGGGGGGCGAGCCGACGAGCCGGGACACGGCGTGCTTCTCCATGTACTCCGACATGTCGATCCGGACCATGGCCTCCTCGTCGCCGAAGAGGAACTCGGCGAGCGTGCGGGCCAGCTCGGTCTTGCCGACGCCGGACGGGCCGAGGAACACGAACGAGCCCGTCGGGCGCTTCGGGTCCTTCAGGCCGGCGCGCGAGCGGCGGATCGCCTTCGAGATGACCTCGACGGCCTGGACCTGGCCGATGACGCGCTTGTGGAGCTCCTCCTCCATGCGCATCAGCTTCTGGGTCTCGGCCTCGGTGAGCTTGAACACCGGGATGCCGGTCCACATCGAGACGATGTCGGCGATCTCCTCCTCGCCGATCGACGGCCGCTCGCCGCCCTCGCCCGACTCCCAGGCGTCCTCGAGCTCGCGCTTCTTGTTCGTCAGGCGCCGCTCCTTGTCGCGGAGGTTGGCGGCCTTCTCGAACTCCTGCGCCTCGATCGCGGCCTCCTTGTCGCGGCGCGTCGTCTCGATGTCGTCCTCGAGCTCCCGGTAGACGGGCGGGGCGGACATCGACTTGATGCGCATGCGCGAGGCGGCCTCGTCGATGAGGTCGATCGCCTTGTCGGGCAGGAAGCGGTCGGAGATGTAGCGGTCGGCCAGCTCGGCCGACGCCTCCAGCGCCTCGTCGGTGATGTTGACCTTGTGGTGCGCCTCGTAGCGGTCGCGCAGGCCCTTGAGGATCTGCACGCACTCCTCCAGCGACGGCTGGTCCACCGTGATCTTCTGGAAGCGGCGCTCCAGCGCGGAGTCGCGCTCGAGGTACTTGCGGTACTCGTCGAGCGTGGTGGCGCCGACGGTCTGCAGCTCACCACGGGCGAGCGCCGGCTTGAGGATCGACGCGGCGTCGATCGCGCCCTCGGCGGCACCCGCGCCGACGAGGTTGTGGAGCTCGTCGATGAACAGGATGATGTCGCCGCGCTGGGTGATCTCCTTCATCACCTTCTTCAGGCGCTCCTCGAACTCGCCGCGGTACTTCGAGCCCGCGACCAGCGCCGCCAGGTCGAGCGTGTAGATCTGCTTGTTCTTGAGCAGCTCCGGCACGTCGCCGTTCGTGATGCGCTGGGCCAGGCCCTCGACGACGGCGGTCTTGCCGACGCCGGGCTCGCCGACGAGCACCGGGTTGTTCTTGGTGCGGCGCGAGAGGATCTGCATGATCCGCTCGATCTCGGTCTCGCGGCCGACGACGGGATCCAGCTTGCCGTCGGAGGCGAGCTTGGTCAGGTTGCGACCGAACTGGTCGAGCAGCTTCGAGGACTTCTTGCCCTCGCCCTGGCCGGCCGCGGCGCCCGAGCCGGAGCTCTGGCCCGAGCCTGAGCCCGAGCGGCGCCCGCCGGGGCCCGAGAGCATCCGGATGACCTCGTTGCGGATCTTCTCCGAGTCCGCGTCGAAGTCGAGCAGGATGCGGGCCGCCACGCCCTCGTTCTCGCGCACGAGGCCGAGCAGGATGTGCTCCGTGCCGATGTAGTTGTGACCGAGCGACAGCGCCTCGCGCAGCGCCAGCTCCAGCACCTTCTTCGCGCGCGGCGTGAAGGGGATCTGGCCCGAGGTCACCTCCTCGCCGGAGCCGACGATGCGCACGACCTGGGCGCGCACACGCTCGACGGTGATGTCCAGGCTCTCGAGGACTCGGGCCGCCAGGCCCTCCTCCTCGCGCAGGAGGCCGAGCAGGATGTGCTCGGTGCCGATGTAGTTGTGCTTGAGCGTCCGCGCCTCCTCCTGGGCGAGGACGACCACCTGACGTGCGCGCTCTGTGAATCGCTCGAACATGGTGGTGGGGTGTTTCCTTCCTGCTAAGTGCTGCCCTAGCGCTCGGTCGTGAAGTTTCCGTCGGTCGGTTGGGCGTTCAGGCCGAGAGACGAAAATACCCCGGCCTCTGACCCGGTATTCGGCACGGACGCCGGACCGGATGAGCGACACGGGGTTCGAATTGCGGCCATGGGTCAGTTTACCAATGGGCCCGACGATCGAACGGGCGTCCGAACGGGCGGTTCGAACAGGCTTCGACGTGCACCCCGCGCACCCTTCAGTGCGCCCCGCCGCGGGTTGCGCCATGATCCGCTCGATGTTGCTCACGATCGCTCACCGGTCGCTGCTCGGCGCGCTCGCGCTCTTGGTGCTCGCGGCGCCGGCGGGTGCGGCCGAGGTGGCGCGGGTCGAAGGCGGGAGCCTCGACGCGCGCGACCGGGGCGGGGAGCTGTGCCTTCGTGTGGCGCAGATCACCTCCGACTTCGAGGGCGGCGGGACCAGCTGCGCGAAGGCGCCGTGGCGTCCGCGCCGGTCGAGCCTCGTCACCTGGGTGGCCGGCGACCGGCTGCTGGCCGGGGGCGCCGTGCCCGCCGCCATCACGCGCGCCGAGGCCGAGTTGTCGGACGGCCGGCGGGTCGGCTTCGAGACCGTCGCGGGCCCCGGCTACCGCGGCCGCTACGCGGGCAGGCTGCGCTTCTTCCTGGCCAGGCTGCCGCTCGCCGACCCGCAGGACCTCGAGTCCGGCGGGCTCGTCGCCGTGCGCTTCTTCGGTTCCGACGGGACCCTGCAGGGCGTCGCCGCGGGCGATTTCCTCGGCACCCCGGTCGGCCGCCGTACGGTGCTGCTGCGCGAGCGCGCCGGCCGCAACTCGACGCTGGTCGTCGGCGAGACGCTGCGCCGCATCGTCTCCACGCCGCTGCAGCTCGACCGCACGGAGGAGCTGACGTGCATCGGGGTGCGCTCGCGCAGCCGGTACGGCGAGACCCGCTCGTCCACGGCCTGCCACGACGAGGGCCCGAGCCGGCCGGTGCTCGCCGTGCTCCCCCGAGCGGGGGTGCAACGGCCTGCGCACCGTGCTGTCGGGATTCGTCGGCGACGCGGTCACCGCGGTCCGCGTCAGGCTCGGGAGCGGGCGCGTGCGCGAGGTCCGCGCGCGGACATTGCGCGATCCGCGCGGCGGCGTGCACCGGTACGTCGCCACGATGGTCCCGCGCGGCGAGGCGGTCCGCTCCCTCAGCGCGGTCGGCGCCGACGCGAGCTACGACCTCGGCGAGCCGCCGAGCGGGCTTCCGTGCCGCGGCGGCTTGGGCTTCGGCATCTTCCTGCCGGGCTTGGACGGATCCGGGGCGGAGCGCCCGCCCGCCGGCGACGAGCAGGTCGTCGCCGAGGCCGGCGGGCACCGGCTGGTCGTCCGCGACGGCCAGGCGGACCGCTTGTGCGCCGGTATCGACCACCTGCTCGCCGACCAGAGCGACTGTCAGCTGCCCGCCGTCAACGGCGACGAAGCCTTCGGCTTCGCGTCGTCCGGGATCGTGAGTGCGGTGCTCCCGACCGAGGTCGCGCGCGTGCGACTCCCGGACGGGCGCGAGATCCCGACGATCGAGGGCGGCTACCGGGGTCGCTATTCCGGGGCCGTGCGGTTCCTGATCGCGGAGGCGACCGTCGGCATCGAGGACCGCGTCCGGCTGCTCGACTCCGCGGGCGCGGTGATCGGCTCCCTTCCGGTCTACGACCCGGATCTGTTCTCCTCGGAGCCTCCGTTCTCGAGCTCCGCCCGCCTGGCCGGCGGCCGCGGCTGGCGGCTCGCGGCGTCACGGCACCGCTACGGGACGTGCGTCACGCTTCGGCTCCGCGGCGAGGACCCACAGTGCGTCGCGTTCCCGGACGAGCGGAGCTTCGACGGCTTCCACGCGGAGGTCTCCTGCACGCCGCGCCTTGCGGTGATCGCCGGCACGTTCCCGAAGGGCACGCGGGCGGTCCGCGCCGTACTGCGCGGCGGCCGCACGCTGCGCGCCCGGGTCCTGCGGGTACCGAGGCGCTACGGCGGTGGGCGCGTGTGGGTGCTGAGCGTCCCGCGGACCGCACAGGTCCGGGCCGTGCGCGTCGAGGGAGGCGAGAACCGGGGGCGGTCGCGGTTCACGCTGCCGCCCGCCGCGGAGCAGTGCGGCTACAGCGTGGACGGCTCCGCTGCCGGACGGCCCGACCCCGCTGATCCGCGGCTGACGCCGCCTCACTGCTCGCGCATCGCGGGGAACAGCACGACCTCGCGGATCGTGCTGCGGCCCGTGAGCAGCATCACCAGGCGGTCGATGCCGATCCCGATGCCGCCGGTCGGCGGCATGCCCTGCTCGAGCGCCTCGACGTACGCCTCGTCGTAGGGCTGGGCCTCCTCGTCGCCCTCGGCGGCGGCGCGCTTCTGCTCCTCGAAGCGGGCGCGCTGGTCGTCGGGGTCGTTGAGCTCGGTGAAGGCGTTGGCGATCTCCATCCCGCCGGCGAACGCCTCCCAGCGCTCGACGAGGCCATCGGCGCTGCGGTGGCGCTTGGCCAGCGGCGAGAGCTCGACGGGGTAGTCGAGCAGGAAGGTCGGCTCCTGCAGCGTGGGCTCGACGTACTTCGACAGCAGGAAGTCGACGAGCCGCGCCCAGGTCTCCTCGTGCTCGGGCACCTCGTGGCCGGCCGCGCGCATCGCCGCCTGCAGCGACGCGAGATCGCGGTTGGCGAGGATGTCGACGCCCGAGCGCTTCTCGATCGCGCCGGCCAGCGTCTCGCGGTGCCACGGCGGCGCGAACCGCTCGCCCTGGCCGAGCGCGCTCGCGACGCGGTGGACGAGCTGCTCGCAGCGCGCCGCGACGTCGTTGTAGTCCGCGTAGGCCTCGTACCACTCGAGCACGGTGAACTCGGGGTTGTGCTTGGGCGAGAGCCCCTCGTTGCGGAAGTTCTTGCCGATCTCGTAGACGCGCTCGAGCCCGCCGACGATCAGCCGCTTGAGGTAGAGCTCGGTCGCGATCCGCAGGTACATGTCGCGGTCGAGCGCGTTGTGGTGCGTGACGAAGGGCCGCGCCGCGGCGCCGCCGTAGAGCGTCTGGAGCATCGGCGTCTCGACCTCGACGAAGCCGTTCTCGTCCAGGAAGCGGCGGATCTCGGTGATCACGCGGGCGCGCGCGATGAACACCTCGCGCGACTCCTCGTTGGCCATCAGGTCCAGCTCGCGCTTGCGGAAGCGCGTCTCGGTGTCGGTCAGGCCGTGGTGCTTCTCGGGCGGCGGCCGCAGCGACTTCGCCAGCAGCGTGACGTCGTCGAGCGAGACGGTCAGCTCGCCGGCCTTGGAGCGGATGATCGTGCCGTCGGCCCCGACGATGTCGCCGAGGTCGGCCGAGCGCAGCCGCTCGAACGCCTCCTCGCCGAGCACGTTGAGCCGGCCGAGCAGCTGGATGCGCCCCGAGCGGTCGACGAGATCGGCGAAGATCGCCTTGCCCTGGCCGCGCTTGGCGGCGAGGCGGCCGGCGACGCGGACGCGGGTCTCGGTCTCGCCGCCGGGCTCGAGGTCGTCGTGGCCCTCGCGCGCCTGCGCGATCGGGGTGACGCCGGCGAACTCGTGCGGGAACGGGTCGGTGCCGGCGGCGCGCAGCTCCTCGAGCTTGCGCCGCCTGGCGGCGAGGATCTCGGCCTCACCGCCGGAGGCGGCAGCGGCCTCCTCGCTCATCCGACGTCGATCTTCGTGATCTTCAGCTCGCGGATCTTGCCGTTGGGGAGCTGCACCTTGACGGTGTCGCCCTTCTTGCGGCCGAGCAGACCCTTGCCGACCGGCGACTCGTTGGAGAGCCGGTTCTCGGACGGGTTGGCCTCGGTCGAGCCGACGATCGTGTACTTCAGCGACTTGCCCGAGCCCTCGTCCTTGACCGTCACATGTGAGCCGACGCGCACGACGTCCGAGTCCAGCTCGGAGGCGTCGATGACCGAGGCGGAGCGGAGCTTCTCCTCCAGGGAGGCGATCCGCGCCTCGAGCATCGCCTGCTCGTTCTTGGCGTCGTCGTACTCCGAGTTCTCGGAGATGTCGCCGAACTCGCGCGCTTCCTTGATGCGCTCGGCGACCTCGCGGCGCTTGACCGTGGAGAGGTGCTCGATCTCATCCTTCAGCTTGTCGAGCCCTTCGGGTGTGAGCAGGACGTCTCTCTGCATCTCGTCGTCCTAAGTCGGGTCCGGAGAAAAGAAAAGCCCGCGCAAATCGCGGACCTGTGGTGCGCTCAAGCAGTTCGGCGCAGCGCGGCATGGTAGCACCGGACCGAGCCCTTCAGGCGGCGATCGCGGAGCGCAGCCCGGCGATCAGCTCGCGCTGCTCGGCGAGCGTCTCGGCACGCTGCAGGGCGTCCTGGACGCCCGGCGCCTCGCCGAGGCGCTCGATGTACCAGGGGTGGAACTTGCGCAGGTAGCGGGCGGCGCGCTCGGGGCCGAGGTGCTCCTCGGCGCGGTCGAGGACCCACGTCCACTCCTCGAGCACCTCCTCGCGCGCGGGGTCGCCCTCGCGCGTGCCGAGCACCTGCTCGAACAGCCATGGGTTCCCGAGCGAGCCGCGGGCGAGCATGATCGCCTCGGCGCCGGTGTACTCGAACGCCCAGCGGACGTGCTCGGACTCACGCATGCCGCCCGAGATGATCACGGGCACGGGCAGCGCCTGGACGAGCTCGGCGGCGAGCTCGTAGTCCGGGCGGCCCTTGTGGCGGACCTTGACGGTGCGCGGGTGGAAGGTGATCCCGGCCACGCCGGCCTCCTCCACCAGGCGCCGTGCGACGTCGAAGCCCTCGGCGCGCAGCTTGACCGTGACGGGCAGGCCGGAGCCCTCGGCGGCGGCGCGCGCGACAGCGACGGCCGTGTCGGGGTCCTTGAGCAGCGCGGCGCCCGCGCCCGTCTTGCAGACCTTCGGGACCGGGCAGCCCATGTTGAGGTCGATCAGGTCGGCGCCGGCCTCGGCCACGCGCGCGGCGGCCGTGCGCATGACGTCGGGGTCCTGGCCGAACAGCTGCATCGCCACCGGCCCGCCCTCGCGCTCGCGCGGGTCGATGACCAGCAGCTCGTCGAGCGTCTTGCGGTTCTCGTAGTGGATCGCGAAGCTCGAGACCATCTCGGAGAACGCCAGGCCCGCGCCGTAGCGCTTGGCCTGCAGGCGCACGAACCAGTTGCCGATGCCCGCCAGCGGAGCGAGCACGACGCGGTTGGGGATCGTCAGGCCCCCGAGCTCCCAGGGTTCGGTCAGTGAACGCACGCTTCTAGGGTACGGCGGCCGATGGCCTACGACCTCGTGATCTTCGACTGCGACGGCGTGCTCGTGGACTCCGAGCCGCTGTCGAACCGGATCCTCGCCGAGCGGCTGACCGCGATCGGGCTGCCGACCACGACGGAGGAGTCGATCCGCGACTACATGGGCCGCTCCTGGAAGACCGACCAGGAGATCATCGAGGGGCGGCTCGGCCGGCCGCTCCCCGAGGGCTGGGTCGACTCCTACCACGCGGCCGTGATCGCGGCGTTCGAGCTGGAGCTGCAGCCGGTCGCTGGCATCGCGGCCGCGCTCGACGCGATCGAGGCGCCGTGGTGCGTGGCCTCGAGCAGCGCGCACCCGCGCATCCGCGCGGCGCTGGCCGCGACCGGGCTGCTCGCGCGCTTCGAGGGGCGGATCTTCTCCGCGACCGACGTCGAGCACGGCAAGCCGGCGCCCGACCTGTTCCTGCACGCGGCGCGCGCGTGCGGCGCATCGCCCGAGCGCTGCGCCGTCGTCGAGGACGCCCCGCCGGGCGCCGAGGCCGGGCGGCGCGCCGGGATGGACGTGCTCGGCTACGCGGGGCTGACGGCGCCCGAGCTGCTCGCGGCCGAGGGGGCGCGCGTCTTCACGTCGATGGCGGAGCTGCCCGCCCTGCTCAACGGTTCCGCTCCCAGATGAGCCGCAGGCCGGTCAGCGTGAGCTCCTCGTCGACCTCGTCGATCAGCTCGCAGTAGGGCGCCACGGCGCCGGCCAGCCCGCCGGTCGCGATCGCGCGCGCCGCGCCGACCTCGTCGCGGAGCCGCCCGAGGATCCCGTCGACCATCCCGGCGTAGCCGTAGAGCACGCCGGAGCGGATCGCGTCCACCGTCGACTTGCCGAGCACCGCGCGCGGCGGGGTCAGGTCGATCGTCGGCAGCGCGGCGGCGCGCTCGGTCAGCGCCTCGAGCGAGATCTCCAGCCCCGGGAAGATCACGCCGCCGAGGTACTCGCCGGCCTTGGAGACGACGTCGTGCGTGACCGCGGTGCCGAAGTCGACGATCACGCAGGCGCCGCCGACCTTCTCGTAGCCCGCGACGGCGTTGACCAGCCGGTCGGGGCCGATCTCGCGCGGGTTGTCGTAGCGGATCGGCATGCCGGTCCGCAGGCCCGTCCCGACGACGAGCAGCTCATGGTCGAGGTAGCGCTCGCCGACCTCCACCCACTCCGGCCGCAGCCGCGGCACCGTCGAGGACACGATCGAGGCGTCGAGGTCGTCGAACGAGAGCCCGCGCAGCGCGAGCAGGTTGCGCAGCGCGGCGCCCAGCTCGTCCACCGTCGACTTGCGCACCGTGGCGAAGCGCCAGTGCTCGACCAGCTCGGTGCCGTCGTAGGCCCCGAGGTGGGTCTGGGTGTTGCCGACGTCGACGACCAGCAGCATGCGCGGAGGTTAGACTCGCGCCGCCTTGCCCGCCGCCACCCTTTACGCCCTGCCGGCCTCGCACCCGTGCGCCGCGATCGCGCTCGCGCTGCGGCTCAAGGGCGTCGACTTCCGTCGCGTCGACATGATCCCGGTCCTCTCGAAGGTCCAGCAGTTCGCGAAGTTCCGTGGGCTGACCGTGCCCGCGATCGAGTTCGACGACGGCGAGAAGGTGCTCGGCTCGCGCGAGATCCTGCGGGCCCTCGAGCACCGCGCGCCCGATCCGCCGCTGCTGCCGGCCGACGCCCGCGAGCGCCGCGCCGTCGAGGAGGCCGAGCGCTGGGGCGACGAGGTCCTGCAGCCGCTGGCCCGGCGGCTCGCATGGGCGGCGCTGGTGCGCGACACGGGCTCGATGATGGGCTTCGCCGCCGACGCCGACCTGCCCGTCCCCGACGCGCTCGTGCGCGTGTCCGCCCCGCTCGTCGCCCGCGCGTCGGCCGCCTTCAACGGCGCCCGCGACCCCGCGATCCGCGCCGACCTGATCAACCTCGACTTCCATCTCGACCGCGCGGACCGCTGGATCGAGACGGGCGCAGCGGGCGCGTCGTCGGAGGTGCCGAACGCGGCCGACCTGCAGATCGGCTCCGGCGTCCGGCTGCTGCTCACGATCGAGGACCTCGTGCCGCGGATCTCGGGCCGGCCGTGCGAGGCGCTGGCGATGCGGTGGTTCGAGCGGTATCCGGGGAAGGTTCCTGCGGGGACGCTGCCGGCCGAGTGGTTGGCGGCGCGGGCTCCGGCGCCTGTGTGAGCTTCGGGCCGGGGGCGTCGTGCGGGGCGGACGTCAACGGCTCTGGGTGGGGAATTGGGTGGGCCGGCCGGTGCGGTCGGCCTCGGGGCCACTCCGCCACGCGGTCGACTTTCGGCCGCGTATCGCGGCCGAACGTCGACGGCGATTCGCCGCCCGCGTCGCGGTCGACGTTCGGCCTGCATATCCGGCGTAGCGTCGACGGCGTTGCGGACCGGGCGGGGGCGCGACCGACCGCGGGCCGCTCCCCCTCCTCCCCACCCAGCGCCGTTGACGTCCGCCGGCGCAACGGGGCGCCTAGCGGCGCCGCTTGAACCCGCGCCCACGCACCACCCGCGCCGGCGACGACGACGATCTCGTCAGCCCCTGGCCGTCCCGGGCCGCCACGTACACGCGTGCGCTCAACCAGCTCTTCGCGCCTATCGCGCGCTCGCCCGCGCGGCTGAGCGGGATCGGGAAGCGCTTCACGCGGCCGTGGCGGAGCGAGAACGGGCGGCGGGCGATGCGGCGGCGGGCGCCGCGGCGGGTGAGCCGGGCCGTGAGGGTCACCGCGCCGGTGCAGCGGCCCACGACGCGGTCCGCGCAGGCCAGGCTGACCCAGGCCCGGCGGCGGCGGTCGACGGGCGCGCGGCGGGACGTCAACGTGGCCCCGGCGAACGGGCGCAGCCGCCTGCCCGGCGGCGGGCACGGGGTCGCGGTGCGGGGCGGCGCCGGCGATCCGGGGGACGAGCGCGAGCGAGTCGAAGTAGGCGTCGTCGTAGCCGCCGGCGGCGGGGGCGGAGCGCAGGGTCACCGCGATCGAGCGGGTGAGCGGCGGCATCGCGCCCGAGGTCGAGCGCGGCAGCAGGTTCGTCGCGCCACCGCGGTCCGCGGCCGTGACGGGGCCGATGAACAGCCGGCCGAGGGGGCGGCCCGCGGGGTCGCGGTACTCCGCCTCCACGATCGCGGCGTCCGCGCTCGCGCGGTAGCCGCCGAGCAGCGCCGACAGCGCGGCCGAGCCCAGGCCGAGGTCGATCTCGGGCGCGGCCTCGCCGAGCTGGACGACCTGGGTGGCGGTGTTGCCCTTGCCGGGGCCCGCCGTGAAGAAGGCGGCGCCGGCGCCGAGCGCCTCGCCGATCCGCCGTGACGGGAAGGGGAAGTTGCCGGCGACCGTCCCGTAGCGCACGAACGTGAACGACCCGCTGCGCGACCACTGCGGCGGGGCCGGGCTCGACGTGTCGTCGTCGGCGGGCGTGCCGGCCTCGGCCCCGGCGTTGGAGAGCACGTTGCCCGTGACGGCTCCGAGCGCCGGCGGCTGCAGCTCCAGCGCGCCCATGTCGCGGCGCAGGCTGCCGTCGCCCGTGCCGTCGGCGAGGCGCACGAAGCCGAGCGCGTCCTCGTGGGTCTCCGAGTCCGAGAGCGGCCCGGGGCGCCCGGCGTCGAGCACCGGCGAGCCGGGCTGCGGGCGCGCGTCGCCGGGCGCGGTGAAGCGCGGGTCGGCGGCGAGGTTCGTGTCCCCGGTCGCCTCCGGGAAGTCCGAGTAGGCGGCCGACAGCGCGCCCCCGCCGAGGTCGAACCCGCGCGCGTAGCCCCACACGATCGAGTCCGTCGCGGACACGGCGACGGTGCGGCCGGCCGTGGCGCACCTCCCGGTCACCCCCTCATCGCCGGAGCCGCGCACGGTCACGTGCTCGAGCGCCAGCCGCGCGCTGGCCGCCTCGCACACCACCTCGACCGCCGGCGCGGCCGCGTCCACGAGCACGCTCGCGAGCTCGGCGGCGCCACCGCGCACGCGCACGCGGCCTTCCACGACCGAGCTCGTCAGACCCGCGCCATCGTCGATCTGCAGCGCGGGCGCGGCGCCGCCGCCGTCGATCCGCAGGCCGCGCGCGCTGCTGCCCGCGTCGAGCAGCCGCAGCGTCGGGCCGGAGGGCCCGGCGCGCAGCCGGGTCGCGTCGGCGCCGAGCCCGATCACGCGCACGGGCCGGCCAGCCGCGTCGGCGAACGCGCCCGCCTCGCTGATGCGGCCGAGCATGATCGTGTCGCGCTCGGTGTCCGAGCGCGCGGCGGTGAACGCGTCCGCGGCCGTGTCCTTCGCCGTGCAGCCCATGGCGCGGACGCCGACGCAGTAGGTCGCCGCCTCGGCCGTCGCCGCGGGCGCGGCGGGCGGGCAACCCAAGAGCACCACGACCACGACCGCCCGGCTCCACCTCACGGGCGCAACGCTACTCGGCGCGGCCTACGCCCGCACGTCGAGCGGCGGGCCGGCACGGCGCACGTCCTGGCCCTCCAGCGCGGCGAGCGCCCCGGCCAGCGACGTGCCGTCGGGCAGCTCCAGCCCCGGATCGAGCTCGAGCAGCGGGACGAGCACGAAGCGCCGGCGCGCGAGCTCGCGGTGCGGGATCTCGAGCCGCTCCGACGCGTAAGCCTCGTCGCCGAGCAGCAGGACGTCGGCGTCGACCGGCCGCGGGCCGTGGCGGACGCCGCCGGGCGCCCGCCCCAGGGCCGCCTCGACCGCCTTGCACGCGTCGAGCAGCGCCTCCGGCCCGAGCGCGGTCTCGATCCGGACGCACGCGTTGAGGAACGCCGGCTGGTCGAGCAGCTCGCCGACGGGCTCCGTCTCGTAGACCGAGGAGGAGGCGATCGCCTGCACCCCGTGGGTCCACAGGTCCTCGACGGCGGCCTGCAGCATCTCGCGCCGGTCGCCGAGGTTCGAGCCGAGCCCGAGGTAGCCGAGCGCGACGCTCACCGGCGCCGCTCCCGCATCATCGCGAGCTGGCGCGACTGCGCGACGAGCGTGCCGTCCTGCGCCCACAGCTCGCCGTCCTCCTCCCACGCCCCGCCGGCGGAGAACGCGGAGCGGTACTCGGCCAGCAGCCACTCGCCGGGCGCCGGCAGCGGCGCGCGGAAGTGGATCGTCAGGTCGAAGGTCGGGACGATCGCGAACCGGCCCAGCTTCGAGAACGCCGCCGGCATCCAGCCGTCGGACATCGCGGTCACCGCCAGGTGGTCGAGCGGGCCGCCCTCCTTCAGCCGCATCCACGCCAGGTGGCGCGCGCGGTCGGCGGGCCGGCCGGGGAAGCCGCCCTCGACCCAGCGCAGGTCGAAGCGCTCCTGGAAGCGCGGCGCGCCCTCGGCGCGCGGCAGGATCGGGCAGTCCTCCGGCGGCGGCGCGGCCGGCGCCTGCAGGTCGGCCCACTCGGGCTCGCCGTCGCGCCAGGTGGCGGCCCCGGCGAGCGCCAGCGCGATCGGGCGCCCGTCCTGCTCCATCCGCAGGCTCAGGACCGTGCTCGAGCGCCCGGCGCGCTCGACGTCCACCGCGACCTCGATCGGGCCCGCCTGCGGCGCGTCGACGAAGTGCACCGTGAGCGAGCGCGGCGGCCGCTGCGGGTCGTCGAGCTCGGCCTGCATCGCCCGCACGAGGAACGCCGACAGGTAGCCGCCGAACGGCCCGCGCTCGATCCACCAGTCCTCGGAGACCTCCCCGCGGAAGCGGCCGTCGCCGTCGCGCGACAGCATCGTGTCGGCGGCGAGCGTCACGCCTCCTGCAGCCCCAGCCGGGAGTGCAGCCGCGCCAGCGGCCGCGGCGCCCACCAGTTCCAGCGGCCGAGCAGCGCCATCAGCGACGGCACCAGCAGCGCGCGCACGAGGAACGCGTCGATCAGCACCGCGAGCGCCGTGCCGACGCCGACCTCCTTGATGAACACGACCTGCGAGCTCGCGAACGCGCCGATCGCGATGCAGAACAGCAGCGCGGCGTAGGTCACGATCCGCCCCGTCCGCTCGAGCCCGATGGCGACCGACTCGCGCTCGCCGGCGCCGCCGTCGCGCGCCTCCTTGATGCGCGTCAGCAGGAACACGCCGTAGTCGGTCGACAGGCCGAAGGCGACGCAGAACAGCAGCACGGGCTGGGTCGCCTCCAGCGCTCCCTGCGAGTCGTACGCGAGCAGGCCCTCCAAGCGGCCGTCCTGGAAGATCAGCACGAGCAGCCCGAACGCGGCGCAGACGGTCAGCAGGTTCATCAACAGCGCCTTCACCGGGAGCACGACCGAGCCCGTCATCGCGAACAGGATGAGCAGCGTCGTCGTGGTCAGGATCGCCAGCGCGAGCGGCAGCGAGTCGCCGAGCGAGGTCTGCTGGTCGAGGAAGCCGGCCGTCTCGCCGCCGACCTGCACCGGGAACGGCACGTCCATCGCGCGCACGTCGCGCACGACGTCCTTCGCGGGTTCCGACAGCGCCTGGTCATCGGGCACGACGTCGTAGATCCAGTAGCCGCCCGCCTGCTCGGCGGCGCTGACGCTCGCGACGCCGTCGAGTGATGCCAGCCGCTGGTGGTAGTCCTTGCGCGGCCTCGAACCCGCGCTCCCCCACGCCGGCAACCACCAGCACCGGCGTGGTCGGGCCGGGCGGGAACTCGCTCCGCAGCGCCTCGTCGACCACCTTGGCGCTCTTCTCCGCCGGCAGCACCGACGCGTCGACGCCCGTGAACTCGACCCGAAGGAACGGCAGTCCGAGCACGATCAGCAGCCACGGCGGTGAAGGCGGCGACCGGCGCCGGGCGGCGCATGACCGCGCGCGAGAGGCGATACCAGGGGCCGGCCCGCACATGTGCGGCGTCGCGCTTCATGGCCACCTGCCAGCGGCGCAGGCCGAGCGAGTTCACGCGCGGGCCGAGCACCGCGAGCAGCGCGGGCAGCAGCGTGAGCGAGACGAGGGCGGCGCTCAGCGCCACCAGCACGCCGCCCGCGCCCATCGAGTACAGGAAGCGCAGCGGGAAGACGAGCATCGCCGCCAGCGCGGCGGCGACCGTGAAGGCGGAGAACAGCACCGTCCGGCCCGCCGTGCGCACGGTCGCGTGCAGCGCCCGCGAGCGGTCGCCATCCGCCTCGAGCTCCTCGCGGAAGCGCGAGACCATGAACAGCGAGTAGTCGATCGCGAGGCCGAGCCCGAGGCCGGTCGTGAGGTTGATGGCGAACGTCGACATCGGCTCGAACTCGTTGATGATCCGCAGCCCGGAGAACGTCAGCAGGACCGTCGCCGTCCCGACCGCGAGCGGCAGCAGCGCGGCGACGAGGCTGCGGAAGACCAGCAGCGAGAACAGCAGCAGGATCGGCGCGGCGAGCATCTCCGCGCGCTGGAGGTCGGACTCGACCTGCTCGCCGACCTGGTTGAAGGCGACGATCCCTCCACCGACCGTCACGCCCGGCTCGCCGCGCATGCGCTCCACGAGCGCGTCGGCCGCCTCGTCCTCGTCGGCGGCCGTGAAGAAGGTCACGGGCATATAGACCGAGCGGCGGTCCTCGGAGACCTGCGGCGACGGGCGCCCCGGCTCCGGCGCGACGACCTCCGACGACGTCGCCGTCGTCGCGGATCTTCGCGCGCACGGCCTCCAGCCTGCGGCCGGCCTCCGGCTCCTCGATCCGCGCGCCGAGCCTGACCAGCACGATCGCGTCGGGCGCGGCGGAGCGCCCCGTGGTGCGCTCGACCGTGTCGCGCGCCTGGATCGACTCCGACTCGGGGTCGGAGAAGTCGTCGCCGACGTCGAGCAGCCCGACGACCGGGCCGCCGAACGCCCCGGCGGCGAACACGACGAGCACCGAGACGAAGAGCACCGCCCTCCGCCGCCGGTCGATCAGGCGGGCCAGCCGCTCGAGCATCAGCCCTCCGGCGAACCGGGCGGGCCGTTGCACCAGCTCGCAGCCCACTCGCTCTCGTCGGCGATCGCCTCGAGGTCGAGCGACTTGGTGACGTTGAGCAGCATGCCCTGCGCGAAGAAGGCCCAGACGGAGCCGGCGTCCGCGCCGGAGAGCTCGGTGACCTCGGCGACGAGCCGCTCGAAGCAGTCGCGGACGTGCGCCTGGATGTCGGGGTCCGACGAGGCCACGTAGCCCTGCATCTGCATCAGCACGGCGTGGCGGTCGGGGAGCAGGTCATCGATGTAGGCCTGGCCCATCGCCTTCAGCCGCTCGTCCTCGGGCGCCTCCGCGGCGGCGCGCCGGAACGCGTCGCGCACCCGCGCGTTGGCGCGGTCCACGCAGGCGATGAACAGCTCCTTCTTGGTACGGAAGAGCCGGAACAGGTACGGCTGGGAGATGCCGGCCTCGCGCGCGATCGCCTCGGTCGAGGTGCCGTGCAGGCCCCCGATCGCGAAGTGGCGGACGGCGACCTCGAGGATCTCCTCGCGGCGCTCCTCGGCGGACTTGCGGACGCGGGGCTCGACGGCCATGCCGGGGAGGTTAGTGATCGCTCACAACAACTTCAAGGACGCTCTTCCCGCCACACCTCGACCGAGACCTCCTCGACCGGCAGCGGGATCGGCGGCTCGGGCTTGGCCGCCTTCACGGTGACGCTCTCGGCGCCGAACTGCGACGCGAGCCGGTCGGCGATCACCGCGCACAGCCGCTCGAGCGTCTTGTAGGAGCGCTGCTGCGCGATCAGCGCGATCACCTGGCAGACCTCGCCGTAGTCGACCGTGTCCTCGACGCGGTCGGTGATCAGCGCGTCCGGCTCGCCGACGTCGAAGCGCACGTCGAGCACCAGCCGCTGGCCGATCTCGCGCTCCGCGGCGGTCACGCCGTGGTGCGTGTAGAGGGAGAGCCCGACGATCTCGACGGTGACCCCGACCTCGGGACCCTCGTCGTCCTCGTCGTCGCTGCTCGAGAGCTCCTCGTCCTCGTCCTCGTAGGGATCCGGGTCCTCAGGGGCCATCCGGCGCCAACGTAGCAGCCGCCACGGAGAGGCCGTCGTGCACCGCGGCGACGTCGTGCACGCGGAACACGCGGGCCCCGCGCTCGTAGCCGAGCACGCAGGTCGCGACGGTCCCGTGCACGCGGCCGGCCACGTCGCGCCCGGTGAGGCGGCCGATGAACGACTTGCGCGAGGTGCCGAGCACGACCGGGCGGCCGATCGCGGCGATCTCGTCCAGCCGCCGCAGCAGCTCGAGGTTGTGCTCGAGCGTCTTGCCGAAGCCGATCCCCGGGTCGAGCTGCACGCGCTCCTCGGGCACCCCGGCGGCGACGGCGGCCGCCAGGCGCTCCTCCAGGAACGCCTTGACGTCGGACACGACGTCGTCGTAGTGCGGGTCCCGCTGCATCGTGCGCGGCTCCCCGAGCATGTGCATCAGGCAGCAGTCGAGCCCGCGCTCGGCGACCAGCTCGGCCATCCCCGGGTCGTGCCGGAACGCGGTCACGTCGTTGACGTACGTGGCGCCCGCGCCGACGGCCGCGCGGGCGACCTCGGACTTCATCGTGTCGACGGAGATGCGCGCGCCGAGCCCGAGCCCGGCGATCCCCTCCACGACGGGGACCACGCGGCGCAGCTCCTCCTCCGCCGGCACCGGCGCGGCGCCCGGGCGCGTCGACTCGCCGCCGACGTCGACGATCGCGGCGCCCTCCTCCACCAGCCGGCGCGCGTGGCGGACGGCCGCGGCGTCGTCGTCGAACGTGCCGCCGTCGGAGAACGAGTCCGGCGTGACATTGACCACGCCCATGATCTCGAACGGCGGCATCCGCGAAGTGACGGTAACGGACCCTTCACGTAGTGGGGTCGACCACACCGCGACAGTAGGGAACTCCGACGAAGAGACACCTGCGGGCCCCCTCTGAAGCCGGTCCGCGGACTGCGACATTTGCTTGGCCATGACGACCACCGAGATCCGCACCCACCTCGACTCCCTCTCTGAGGAGCGCGCCGCCGCCCTCGCCTGGGGCGCCGACGCGATCCCGGCCTACATCGACGATCTCGAGCGCGAGATCGAGGGCTACCGCAGCGCCTACGTCGGCGCCGCCGTCACGGAGATCGCGACGTTCCGCGCGCAGCTCTCCGGCCCGCAGGTCGGCTAGGACGCCAGCGCAGCCTCGCGGCTCGCGTGCGCCGGGAACGCCCGGTCCGCACCGACGATCTTGAGCGTCCGCTCGATCGGCGAGCCGGGGACGACGACGAGGTGCAGCTGCTGCTGGCGCGCCGAGAGGTCGCCGCCGACCGCGTAGAGCAGGTTGATGCCGGCGCTGTCCATGTAGATGACCTTCTCGAGGTCCACGACCACCCGCATGACGCGGTTCTCGACCAGCCGGCGCAGCACGACGGCCACCTCCCCGACGCTCGAGGCGTCCAGCTCGCCGTCGAGGATCGCGATGACGGTGCTGTCGCGGCGCTCCTCGTGGACGCGGATGATCGAGGTCACCGCGCCGCCCCCAGGGTCCGCCGCAGGACGACGGACGTGCCGCCCGCAGCCTGCGTCACATCCACGCTCTCCATCAGCCCCTCCATCAGCGGCAGGCCGCGGCCGCGGTTGGCGCCGCGAGCCTCGCGCCAGCGCCCGCGGTCGGTGACCGTCACGATGATCGCCCCCTCGTCGTTGTGCGCGTCGACCGAGAACGCGGCAAGGCCTGGTGCGTACGCGTGCTCGACGGCATTTGCGGCGGCCTCCTGGACCGCGACGGTGATGTCGTAGATCTCGTCCGGGCTCGCGCCGTGGCCCGCGAGCCAGCGGCGCATCAGGTGGCGCAGGCCGCCGAGCGCGTCGGCGTTGGCCGGCCAGCGGGTGCTGAGGCGCTCGGGCAGCGGCTGGAGGTGAGCGACGAGCACCGCGACATCGTCGTTGCTCGGCCCGCCGGAGGCGGCGCCGGCGGCGATCGCGCTGCAGAGCTTGCGCGCGTCCTCTTCCTGCTCGCTCAGCAGGCGCAGGCGCTCCAGGCCTTCGTCGAGCGGCTCGCCGCGCACCTCGGCGGCGCCGTCGGTCACGAGCACGACGCGGCTGCCGGGCTCCAGCGGTACGTGGTGCTCGTGGTAGGCGGCCGCCCGGAACGCGCCGACGGGCGGATCGCCCTCGACCTCGAGCAGCCGCCCCCGCCCGTCCGCCCCGACGACGATCGGCGGCAGGTGCCCGGCGCTGACGATCACGAGCTGGCCGGCCTCCGGGTCGAGCACGAGGTAGGCGACCGTCGTCAGCTTCGTCGGGCGCTCCGCGGAGAACAGCCGGTTGAGCAGATCCACGACCGTCGCCGGAGGGTGGCCCTCCAGCGCGTATGCGCGCAGCGCGGTGCGGACCTGCGCCATCAGGGCGCCGGCCTCCACCCCGCGGCCCACGACGTCGCCGATCACGAGCGCGATCTTCCCCCGCCCGAGCTCGAACACGTCGTACCAGTCGCCGCCCACGCGCGCGTCGACCGCCGCCGGACGGTAGGTCGCGGTGAGCTGGATCCCGGGGATGACGGGCAGCGCGGCCGGGAGCATCGCGTGCTGCATCGCCTCGACGATGTGCCGCTGCGCATGCAGACGGGCGTGCTCGATCGCGATCGCGGCGCGGTCGGCGGCGAGCTGGAGCAGGTCGCGATCGCGGTCGCCGAAGATCCGGCGCGTGAGCGAGCCGACGTGCAGCACGCCGATCACGCGCCCCTCGACGAGCAGCGGCGCGCCGAGCAGCGAGCGGATGCCCTTCTCGCGCAGGATCGGGTTGAGGATGTCCGCGTGGTCGACGTCCTCGATCGCGACGGGACGGCGCTGGGCCGCGATCCTGCCGGCGAAGCCGCGCCCGACCGGGATGCGCACGCCCTGCTCGACCTCCTCCTCGATGCCCTTGGCCGCCTGGGCTACGAGGTCGCCGGAGACCTCGTCGAGGAGCAGGAACGCGGCGGTGTCCGAGCTGAGAATCGCCGCGATGCGCTCGAGCAGCTCGCGCAAGAGCTCTTCCATCGACAGGGATGCGAGCGCCGCGTCGCTGATCTGCTGCAGCTCGCGGATGGCGTCCTCCGGGGAGGCGGGCCCGCTCATGCCGGGGATCATACGAGCGCTGACGCGCCGAAAACACGTCGACCCCCGGCGCGTCCCCGAGGAGGGGGAGGGACGCGACGGGGGCCGGCGGGGGGAGAAGGCTCTACCAGGCGGTGCTGCCGAGCCCGTGGGGGACGGGCCGCGGAAGCTCACGGACGACCGGGACGCTGTAGATGTGCGCGTCGGAGAGGCGCTGAGCGGACCGGGTGTCGGCCGGGGCGAAGGAGGCGGAGGTGAGCATGGCAGTGCTTCCTCTAGCTCTTGCGCCGGGGGCGGCGGACGGCCAGTCGCTGCTGGTCGGTGGCCTGTGCGTGGACGATGTGGAGGAGGGAGTTCATGTGATCGCCTGGCCCTTCGATTGAGGGGGTTGCTGCGATGACAGGACTCTCGCAATCGGCGGGCCGGCGCGGACTGGTGCGACCCTGCGTCTCGCGGTGCGGTGTCCCGCCGTCGCGGTGCGGCCAGCACCACCCGGCTGCTATGACCCGCGGATGCCCGCCCCGTATACGTCAGAGCTCGCGGAGGAGCTGGCCGCGGACGTGCTCGACCGCTTCCTCCGCTACGCCCGCGTCGACACGCAGTCCGCCCGCGAACGCGAGCAGAGCCCGAGCACGCCCGGCCAGCTCGACCTGCAGCGGATGCTCGTCGACGAGCTGCGCGAGGCCGGGCTCGAGGACGCCGCGCTCGACGAGCACGGCTACGTCTACGCCACGCTGCCCGCGACGAACGGCGCGCCGCACACGGTCGGCCTGGTCGCGCACGTCGACGTCTCACCCGACGCGCCCGGCGCCGGCGTGGAGCCGCTCGTGCACCGCGACTACGACGGCTCGCGCCTCGAGCTCCCGCGCGGCGGCACCGTGCTCGACCCCGCCGACATGCCCGTGCTCGCCGGCAAGGCGGGCCACGACGTCGTGACCTCGAGCGGCGACACGCTGCTCGGCGCCGACGACAAGGCCGGCGTGGCCGAGATCATGGCGGCCGTCGCGCACCTGGCCGCGCATCCCGAGCTCCCGCGGCCGACGCTGAAGGTCGGCTTCACGCCGGACGAGGAGATCGGCGAGGGCGCGACGTTGTTCGACGTCAAGGGCTTCGGCGCGGCGTGCGCGTACACGCTCGACGGGTCCCAGCCGGGCGAGATCCAGGACGAGACGTTCTCCGGGACAGAGGTGGCCGTCGTCTTCGAGGGCGTCGACATCCACCCGGGCTGGGCCACCGGCAAGCTCGTCAACGCCGCGCGGCTGGCCGGCCGGCTGCTCACGCGCCTCCCCTCCGACCGGCTGACGCCCGAGACCACGCAGGACCGCGAGGGCTTCATCCACCCGTACGCGCTCGGGGGCGACGCGGGGCGCGCGGAGGTCCGCTTCATCGCGCGCGACTTCGACGACGACCTGCTCGCCGAGCACATCGCGCTGATCCGCAGCACCGCCGAGGCGGTCGCCGCGGAGGAGCCGCGCTCGCGCGTCACGGTCACCGAGCGCCCGCAGTACCCGAACATGCGCCGCTTCGTCGACGCGTTCCCGCAGAGCGTCGACGTCGCCGAGCGGGCGATCCGCGAGGAGGGCATCGAGCCGCTGCGCGAGCCGATCCGCGGCGGGACGGACGGGTCGATCCTCAGCTCGCGCGGCCTGCCGACGCCGAACCTCTTCACGGGCGGTCACGAGTACCACTCCGTGCGCGAGTGGGCCTCCGTGCACGACATGGCCTCCGCTGCGGCCGTCGTCGTGCGGCTGGCGGGGCTGTGGGCCGAGGAGCCCGCGGCCTGAGCTAGCCGCCCCAGGCGGCTTCGAGCACGCGCCGCCAGTTGCCCCAGGCGATCCGCTCGAGCTCGTCCTCGTCGAAGCCGGCGTCGCGCAGCGCGTCGAGCAGCCGCGGCAGGCCGGTGACGTCGCCGAGCGCGCGCGGGATCTCCGCCCCGTCGAAGTCCGAGCCGAGCGCGACGTGGTCGACGCCGATGCGGTCGGCGACGTGGCGGGCGTGCGCGGCGATCGCCTCCAGCGGCGTGTCGGGGTCCTCGGCGCCGTCCGGCCGGATGAAGGCGACCGCGTAGACGATGCCCACGAGCCCGCCGCTGGCGCCGATGGCGTCGAGCTGGGCGTCCGTGAGGTTGCGGCTGGCGGGGCAGATCGCGTGGGCGCCGGAGTGCGAGGCGATCAGCGGCGCGAGCTCCAGCCCGGCGACGTCCCAGAAGCCCGCCTCGTTGAGGTGGCTGAGGTCGACCGCGATGCCAAGCTCGGCGCAGCGGCGCACGAGCCGGGTGCCCGCCGGCGTCAGGCCCGGGCCGGTGTCGGGCGAGCTCGGGTACGCGAACGGGACGCCGTGGGCGAACGCGTTCGGACGGCTCCAGACCGGGCCGAGCGAGCGCAGGCCGGCGGCGTGCAGGACGTCGAGCGCCAGCAGCCCGGGGTCGACGGCCTCCGCCCCCTCGATGTGGGCCACGGCGGCGAACGTGCCCGCCTCGCGGGCGGCGTCGAGGTCCCCGGGCCCGCGGGCGAGCGCGACGTGGCCCTCGCGCTCGAGCTTCAGCAGCCGGCCGAGCGTGCGCGTGACCACGCCGGCCGCGAGCTCCTGCCCGACCGGGGCTGCCGGCTCGCCGTCCGGGGGCTCGTCGCCGGGCGTGCCGGTGAACGCGGCGAAGATCCCGCCGCCGAGGCCGCCCCGCCCCGCGCGGGGAAGGTCGACGTGGCCGCCCTCGCGGCCCGTCGCGAAGTTGTCCGCGTCGTCGCGCGTGAGCGTGTCGTTGTGGCCGTCGAAGACCGTCAGCACGGCCGCGCATCCTCGCAGCCCGCCGCGCCCCGGCGGTACACCGGCCCAGGGCACACCGGGCCGCGGCGCGGGGTAGGTTCGCCGGATGAGCGTGCGGCTCTGGTCCTCGGTCGCGTGGCGGGAGCAGGCCGCCGGCTGGATCGACCGCCGGCTCGCCGAGGCCGGCCTCGAGCGGACCGGCGAGGTCGAGCAGCCGCGCGTGCGGCCGTGGGCGACCGTCCTGCGCGCCCCCACCACAGGCGGCGACGTGTGGATGAAGGCGGCCGGGCCGGCGACGGCGTTCGAGGCGGGCCTCTACGAGCTGCTCGCCCGCGAGGCGCCCGACGACGTGCTCGCGCCCCTCGCCGTCGACGCGCCGCGCGGCTGGATGCTGCTGCCCGACGGCGGGCCGTCGCTCGCCGCGCGCCTCGACGGCGGCGGCTGGGACGAGGAGCTCGCAGCGGCACTCGGGCAGTACGGGCGATTGCAGCGCTCGCTCGCGCCGCTCGCAGGCGAGCTTCCGTCACTCGGCGTGCCGGACATGCGGCCGGAGGTGATCCCCGAGCGATTCCCGGAGGCGCTCGAGGCGGCGCGGGCCGGCGCGCCGTCAGTGCCGCCGGCCGGGGCGCCGTCCCCGTCCGCGGCGAGCCCGGCCGGGACGCTGGCGGCCGTCGAGGCGCTCGCGGACGACGTCGCGCGCTGGTGCGAGCGGCTCGCCGCCTCGCCCGTGCCCGTGAGCCTCGACCACAACGACCTGCACCAGGACAACGTCCTCGGCACGGGCCCCTACCGCTTCTACGACTGGGGCGACGCGGTGCTCGCCCACGCGTTCGCGGCGATGCTCGTGCCCGCGCAGGTGCTCGCCGGCCCGCAGCTCGCCCGCGCCCGCGCCGCCTACCTCGAGGCCTTCGCCGACCTGGCCCCGCCGGACGAGCTCGCCGCCGACCTCGAGCTCGCCTGCCGGGTCGCCCGGATCGCCCGCACGCTGACCTGGGAGCGCGCGCTGCGCTCGGCACGCGAGCAGGGCGAGCCGCTCGACCCGTTCTTCGCCCACGCCCCCTACGAGGAGCTCACCGCGCTCGTCAGCTGAAGCGCGCGTCGATCCAATCGACGGCGAAGCGGGTCAGGGCGGCGCCCGGGAAGAGGTGGCACGTGGCCAGGCCGACGGCGCCGGTGGTGCCGATGCCGGCCTCGAGCGCGGCGGTGCCGATCGTCGTGAACTCGTCCTCGAAGGGCAGGTCGAGGTCCTCGTATCGGTAGGCGCCGCGGCTCGTGTCGATGTCCGTGTAGGTGCGGGTCTCGACGCCGCCGGGCGCGGCGACGGGGATGTCGAAGGTCACGGTGCGCTTGCCGGGGGCGCTGGCGATCGCCTCCGCGTGGTGCAGGAGCGTGAGCGTCTCGAGCGGAGCGCCGAGCATCAGCACGTCGCCTCGCCGCCGCGACGAGCCTGGCGAACGGGCTCGCGGGGCCGTAGGCGTCGTGCTGCGGGTGGTCCGCGGTGAGCTCGGTCGCGAGCCGGCCGACGGCGACGACGCTCGCCTCGGGGTGCACGCTGCGGCGCGCGCCCGGCCAGGTGCGCACGCGCTCGGGGATCCGGCCGTGGTCGCGCGCCGCCTCGGCGGTCGCGGGGTCGAACACCGGGGGCTCGGCGAGGTAGGCGGCGCGATGCCCGGCCGGCCACTCCTCCGCGTGGTAGACGTGCTCCTGCCACGAGGCGTAGGCGACCAGCGTGCCTTGCGGACCGAGCGCCTCGAGCAGCGCGGCGACGACGGTCCCGCTGCCGCCGACGACCCAGCCGAGCGCGCTCATGCGGGCGTGGACCATCACCGCCGCGCCCTCGCGCAGCCCGAGCGCGCGCAGCTCGGTGACGAGCCGGGAGCGGGCGATCGCGGGCGGCGGCGGCACCCGCGGGAGGCTACGTGCCGATCAGCGGGCGGAGCCGCCAGGCGCGCGGGCGCCCGCTGCGCGGGCGCCGCCTCCCTTCGCCTGGGCTGTAGGTGCTGAGCCCGATGCCGGCGAGCACGGCGACGCCGCCGAGCAGCTGCGGGGCCGTGACCGCCTCGCCGAAGCCGACCCAGCCGATCGCGACGCCGACGAGCGGCTCGAGATTGAGGAACGCGCCCGCGACCCCGGCCGGGACGTGTGCCTGGCCGAAGGCGAACAGCCAGAACGGCAGCACCGTGCCCGCGAAGGCGAGCGCGACCAGCGCCACCACGGGGCCGGCCTCGACCGGCGCGGGCGGGAGGCCCTCGAAGACCAGCGCGTGCGGGAGCGCGACGAGCGCGCCCGCGGTGAACTGCACGGCCGTTACCGCGGCCGGGTCGCGCCCGGCGAGCAGCCGCGGCTGGGCGACGATGAACGTCGCGGACAGCGCGACGGACGCGAACACGAGCAGGTCGCCCGTCGTCGTCGCCCCGGTGCCGCCTCCGCCCGCGACCACGGCGATCCCGGCCAGCGCCAGGCCGTAGCCGGCCCACGCCGTCGGCCGGGCGACGCCGTGGCCGAGCGCGGCGGCCATCAGCGCCACCATCACGGGCACGGCGCCGACCACCAGCGCTGCGTGCGAGACGCTCGTGCGCTCGATGCCGGCGTTCTGGAGCAGGATCACCGCGCCGAAGCCGACCGCGCCGGCGGCCGCGATCCGCGGCGTCAGCGCCGCGCGCAGCCCGCGCCGGCCCGCGTAGGCGAGCACGGGGGCGGCGATCGCGAACCGGATCACGGTCAGCCACGCGCCGCCGAGCCAGTCGAGCGAGAGCTTCGACAGCGGCACGGTGAGGCCCCACAGCGCGCCGGCGGCGGCGAGGGCGAGGATGGCGGAGCGGTTCGCGGTCATGGCACCACTCATGATCGGAGGAGATCGGGACTTCTCCAGTCACGATTCGCCCGATCACGCCGATAACCGAATATTGTTTCGTGTCATGGCCATTTCGCTCGATTCCGTTGACATCCAGCTGCTCGCAGAGCTGCAAGCCGACGCCGACCGCTCGAACGTCGAGCTCGCTCGCATCGTCGGGCTCTCCCCCGCCGCCACCCTGCACCGCGTCCGCCGGCTCAAGGAGTCCGGCATCGTCCGCAGCATCGCCGCCCGCCTGGACTCCGCGGCGGCCGGCTACGCGCTGCAGGTCTACGTCGCCGTCTCGCTCGAGCGCCACGACGACACCGCGCACCGCCGCTTCGCCCAGGCCGTGCGCGCGATGCCCGAGGTGATCGCCGCCGACTGGGTGACGGGCGAGACCGACGCGATGCTGATGGTCGTCGCGCGCGAGGTGGCCGAGCTGCAGCGCGTGCTCGTGCGGCTCTCCACCCGCGGCGGCGCCCAGCGCGTGATGACGCTGCTGCGGCTGGAGGAGCTCAAGCCGGCGTCGCCGCTGCCGCTGGAGCCGACCCGTTAAACGACTCGACCCCCGTCTCGCCCGGGGGGAAGGAGCGAGACGGGGGCCGCTGTGGAGATCGCTATGCGGTGCGGACGACCGGAGCCGGTTGCGCCTTGGGGGTGTGGCGCCGAGCGGGACGGGAGTCCGTCGGGGTGGCGAACTGCCACCAGGGGCGACGGACTGCCGAGCGCTGCTGCTCTACGGCGTTCGCGTGATGGATATGGAGGAGGGAGTGCATGGCGTTCTCTCTGGAACGGAACTCTCCCATCGGGCCGGACCCCACTTGCTCGTGCAGCCCAGCGAATGCCCGGTCGGGGCAGCCCGCCGCGGGGGTGCGGACAACCCCACCCGCCCGCGCTGCGCGGCAGCGAGCTGGGGGCGCTAGGCGAGGTCGGGCTTCTCGGGCAGCGTGAGGCCGCGCGCCTCGGTCGTGCCGCCGGCGAGGCCGGGGCGCGGAAGCGGGCGCGGGACGTCACGGCCGGCGCGGTCGGCGGCCGGTGGCAGCTCGGGCCGCTCCGGCGTGCCGTCGCTGGGCGGCGTGTCCGGGCCGAACACGTCCTCGGGGTCCTTGCCGGCCAGCAGAGCCTCGAACTCCTCGCGCTCGATCGTCTCGCGCTTGAGCAGCAGCTCGGAGATCTGGGTGAGCGCCTCGCGGTGCTCGGCCAGGATGTCCTTGGCCTGCTGGTGCGCGCTCTCGACGATCCGGCGGATCTCGTCGTCGATCTCGCGCGCGATCTCGTCGGAGTAGTCCGGCTCGGCGGAGAACTCGCGGCCCAGGAACGGCTGGCCGTGGTCGTGGCCGAACACGCGCGGGCCGAGCTTCTCGCTCATGCCGAAGCGCATGACCATCTGCTTGGCGGTGGCCGTGACCTTCTCGAGGTCGTTGGACGCGCCCGTGGTGATCTCGCCGAAGACGATCTCCTCCGCGGCGCGGCCGCCGAGCGTCATCGCCATCGTGTCGGTCAGCTCCGCGCGCGTGGTGAGGAACTTGTCCTCGGACGGCAGCGAGATCGTGTAGCCGAGCGCCTGCCCGCGGGAGATGATCGAGACCTTGTGCACCGGGTCGGAGTGCTCGAGGTAGTGGCCGACGATCGCGTGGCCCATCTCGTGGTAGGCCGTGATCAGCCGCTCCTTCTCGCCCATCACCCGGGTCTTCTTCTCCGGGCCGGCGACCACCCGCATGATGCCCTCTTCGAGCTCGACCTGGGTGATCTCCTTCTTGCCCGTGCGAGCGGCGAGCAGCGCGGCCTCGTTGACGAGGTTGGAGAGGTCGGCGCCGGTGAAGCCGGGCGTCTGGCCGGCCAGCGCGTCGACGTCGATCTCCTTGGCCAGCGGCTTGCCGCGCGTGTGGACCTCGAGGATCTTCGCGCGGCCCTTGCGGTCCGGCCGGTCGACGGTGATCTGGCGGTCGAAGCGGCCAGGGCGCAGCAGGGCGGGATCGAGGATGTCGGGCCGGTTGGTGGCCGCGATCATGATGATGTTGTCCTTGGCCTCGAAGCCGTCCATCTCCACCAGGAGCTGGTTGAGCGTCTGCTCGCGCTCGTCGTGGCCGCCGCCGAGGCCGGCGCCGCGATGGCGGCCGACCGCGTCGATCTCGTCCATGAAGATGATGCAGGGGGAGTTCTGCTTGGCCTGCTCGAAGAGGTCACGCACGCGCGAGGCGCCCACGCCGACGAACATCTCGACGAAGTCAGAGCCGGAGATCGAGAAGAACGGCACGCCCGCCTCGCCCGCGACGGCGCGCGCGAGCAGCGTCTTGCCGGTGCCAGGGGGCCCGTAGAGCAGCACGCCCTTGGGGATGCGGGCGCCGAGCGCCTGGAACTTCTTCGGGTTCTCGAGGAACTCCTTGATCTCGTGCAGCTCCTCGACCGCCTCGTCCACGCCGGCGACGTCGCGGAACGTGATCTTCGGCGAGTCCACCGACAGCCGCTTGGCGCGCGACTTGCCGAACGACATGACCTTCGATCCACCGCCTTGGACCTGGTTCATCAGGAATATCCAGAACCCGATGAAGATCAGGAACGGCAGCACGTACGTCAGCAGCGACAGGATCACGCTCGATCTCGCCGGCTTGACGTCGAAGTCCGTGATCTTCCCCTCGGCCGTGGCGGAGCGCAGCTTGTTGACCAGCACGTCGGAGTAGTCGAGCGGGTAGCCGACCTCGTAGCGGGACTTGTCGGCGCCGCGCAGCGTGACCTCGGCGGAGTTGTCCTTCGTCCGCAGCGTCACGGACTGGATCTGACCCTTGTCGATCTGCTCGAGAAAGCCGTTGAACGACTTCGCGGGCGCCTGGTCGGAGCGCGCGATCAGCTTGGAGGCGAAGAACGCCAGCACGATCACGATCAGGATCGGGAACGCGGCGCTCTTGAAGAACCTGCTCATCAGCTATCGGCGCGCTGCCCGCACGCAGGGATGGAACGGCTGGACAAGATGAACAAGGCTACCAGGGGTCTTTCCACGATCTGCAGGGTTTCGGCCCGTCCCGAGACGGCCTTGAGCCAGTGTGGCGGCGGTTCCTAACGAACGGCTCAGCCGTCGACGCCGGTCAGCGCTGCGACATACGGCAGATTGCGGTAGCGCTCCGCGTAGTCGAGCCCGTAGCCGATCGCGAACTTGTCGGGGATCTCGAAGCCGATGTAGCGGGCGGGGGTCTCGATCTTGCGCCGCTCGGGCTTGGTCAGCAGCGCGCAGACCTCGAGCGAGGCGGGCTTGCGCGCCTCCAGCGTCCGCATCAGGTACTGCAGCGTCAGCCCGGAGTCGACGATGTCCTCGACGATCAGCACGTCGCGGCCCTCGAGCGGGGCGTCCAGGTCCTTGAGGATCCGCACGACGCCCGAGGAGTCGGTCGAGGAGCCGTAGGAGGCGACGGCCATGAAGTCGACCTCGCAGGGCACATCGATGTGGCGCATCAGGTCGCTGAGGAAGAACACGGCGCCCTTGAGCACGCCGATCAGCAGCAGGTCCTTGTCCGCGTAGTCGCGCGAGATCTCGGCGCCGAGCTCGCGCACGCGGTGCTGGAGGTCGTCGGCCTGGACGATGATCTCGCCGATGGACTCGTCGCGGAGCACGGTCGCGCAGTCTACGTCGGCGGACCAGATCCCGCCCGCCCGGGTCGCCAGGCCAGCCTGGCGCGCCGGCGCGTCCCCGGGCCGACCCGGAAACGCTCGCCCGTGGCCACGTCGGGCACCCAGGCGATCTCGCCGCCGGAGAGGACCACGGGCGTGCGCGAGCGACGCGCCCGCGGGACCTTGCGGTCCGTGAAGAGGTCCTGCAGGGAGCGGCTGCCGCCGAGGCCGAGCGGGCGCATCCGGTCGCCCGGCCGCCAGGGCCGGACCTCGAGGGGAGCCGCGAGCGTGTCGAGGTCGAGCGTGCCGTCGCCGATCGCCAGGTCCGAGCCGACCTCGCAGGAGAGCATGCCGCCGGCGAATGTGGCGCGCCCGGGCACGTCGAGCCGCGCGGCCCCGGCCGGCGACTCGGCGCCCGCGCGCTCGAAGCGCAGGCGGCCGTACTCCGCGACGGCGCGCAGGCCCTCGCCCAGGTCCAGCGCGGCGCTCCCCTCGCCGCCGCCGAGCGCGAGCAGCTCGGGGGTGCGCGAGCCAACCGCCGGCGCGGGGCGGGCGGGGCCGCATACCTCGTCGGCCAGGCGCTGGAGGCACAGGCGCGCGAGCGCGGGCGGCAGCGCGGCCAGCCCCGCCTGCTCGTCCGTGAGCGCGATGTCGACGGCGGCGTCGAGCACCGCGGCCTCGTCGCGCAGCAGCGCCAGCGTGCGCAGGATGTTGGCCTCGGCCGCCGGGTGCAGGGCGCGCAGCACGGGCAGCAGCTCGGCGCGCACGCGGTTGCGGGCGTAGGCGTCCGAGGCGTTGCTCGGGTCCTCGCGCCACGGCAGGCCGCGCTCGGCGCAGTACGCCGCCGTCTGTTCCCTCGTCACCTCGAGCAGCGGCCGCACCACCGCACCCGCGCGCGCAGGGATGCCCAGCAGCGCCCGGCGCCCGGGCGAGGCCGCGAGCCGGTAGAGGACCGTCTCGACCTGGTCGGTCGCGGTGTGGCCGGTCGCGATCGCCGCGCCACGCGGCTCGGCAAGCTCCGAAGCCGCCCTGTAGCGCCGTTCGCGCGCCCATGCCTGGACGTTGCCGCCGTCGAACACGCCGGCATGCCTCACCGTCAGCTCGACGCTTAGACTCGTACAGAGATCGGCACAGAACGCCGCGTCCTCGGCCGAATCGGGCCGCAGCCCGTGGTCGACGTGCAGCGCGGCGACGTCGCAGCCCAGCCGCACCGCCAGGTCGAGCAGGCAGACCGAGTCGCGCCCGCCGGAGAGCAGCACGAGCACCGGCTCGCCCGGCGCCAGCAGCCCGCCCGCCCTGACGCGCGCCTCGACGCTCACGGCTCGTCCCCCCGGGTGGCGAGGAACAGCTCCGTGGCCTCGGCGAAGCCCTTCATCCGCACCTCGCCGATGTGGCGGAAGGCCAGGTGCCGCCCCGCCGCCTCCACCAGCGGCCGCGTCACCAGCACCTCTCCTCCCGCCGCCCGCGCCCCGACGCGCGAGGCGAGGTTGACGGCGCGGCCGTAGTAGTCGCCGTCGCGATAGAGGGCCCCGCCGGCGTGGATCCCGATCCGCGGCAGCGGGCGCCGCCCGCCGTGGAGCAGCTGGAAGCCGACGGCCCAGTCGACGAGCGCCGACGGGTCGGAGCCGACCACCATCACCTCGTCGCCGATCGTCTTGATCACTCGCGCGTCCTCGGGCAGCGTCTCCTCGACCGACTCGACGAAGCGCTCGACGATGTCCAGCGCCTCCTCCTCCCCCGCCTCCTCGGTCAGCCGCGTATAGCCGGCGAGGTCGGCGAAGGCGATCGCGACGCGCAGCCGGCCGAGCTCGGCGTCGGAGTCGACCTCCAGCTCGAGGTGGCCGACCGCGTCCTGCTCGATGAAGTGCTGCAGCCAGCGCTGGTGGACGTGCTCCATGATCGGCGCCGCGAGCGGCAGCAGCTCGGAGGCCAGGCCCTCCATCTCCTCGGCGATCTCGAGGCCGTCGACGCCCTCGCGGATCAGCGGCTCGTGCACGAACAGGTGGAAGAGCTTCACCTCGGCGTCGGCGATCGCCGCGAGCGCCTGGCCGTAGACGCGCACGAGCTGCAGGAAGGCCACGAGCGGGAAGCCCGCCGAAAGCACCGCCGCCATGTAGCGCAGCAGCTGCACGTCGTCGGCCGAGACCCCCTCCTCGAGCGAGTTGGCCGAGAATCCCGCCGCGCTCCAGATGCGCCGGATCAGCTCGGCCTCGAGCCCCGAGTCCTTGGCGGCCTCGCGCAGGCTCATCGTCTCCGCGCGCGGCGGGAACAGCTCCTCCATGTAGCCGTAGGCCAGCCGGCCGCTCTGGGCGGCCTCGCGGAGCTCGTCGAGCGAGTGCCCGCGCTCGCGCAGGCGAGCGACGATCCGTGCCTGGGCGAGCGCCGCGGGGGTCCATTCGCCGTCGCGCAGGGGGATGATGCCGTCGCGCGTCCAGCGCCGCAGGGTGTCGGGCGACACCTCGAGCGTGCGGGCGACCTCGCTCAGCGACGGCTGCGACATCCGACCCGGAGAATAAAGCGGCGGAACCAGTGGTTCCGCCGCTGTTGCGGGCAATGCGGCCCGCTGCCTCGGCCGGCGGCGTTCGTCAAGGGCGACGCCTTGCGGGCGCCCACGAGGAGCCACCCACTTCCCGGCCTATTGCCTTGGTCAGTGCCGCAAGGTCTACCGGTCGTCCCGGGTCCTGTCAATCACCCGTTCGTGATCAGACGAGCAGGTGAGGATGCTCGCGCTCCAGATAGTCGCGGTAGCGCGCGTAGATCGGCTTCGTGATCGGGATCAGGCTCAGCGCCGCCTTCACGTCGCCGCCGGACTTGATCCGCCGGCGCGCCAGGGCCACCGCGACGTTCTCCTTGCCCTGGAAGTACTTGTTGGCGGTCTCCGAGGACATCGCCATCTTGACCTTCGGCTCCCAGTCGACCTCGTCGGACCACTCCCAGTGGAGGTTGCCCTTCTCGCCGTCCTCCGCCGCGCGGATGTTGACCACCAGGTCGAGATCGGTGAACTCGAAGCGCTGCGGGACGTCGGCGTCGCGCAGCTTGGGCCCCATGTCGGGGTCGGTGTCCATCATCGTGAACACCTCGTCGATGACCTCGACGAACTCGTCCTCGGAGTCGAACTCGACCTTCGCCATCAGCTGCCGCCGGACGGCGTGCTGCGCGGCGCGGCGGGCTTGCGCCTTGGCGTGGCGGGCTTGGGCTTGGGGCCGGTGGTCTTGGCCGCGGTGCCGGCGGCGTTCGGCTTGGCCGGCGCCTTCTTGGCGGTCGTCCCGGTGCTCTTGGCCGGCGTCGCGGCGCTCTTGGCCGGCGTTCGGCGTGCGGGGGTCGCCTTGGCCTTCGCCGCCGCCGTGGGCGCGGCCGCCTGCTTCTTCTCGAGCTCGGCGACCCGCTTGCCGAGCGCCTCGATCTCGGCGCGCATCCCGCGGACGTCCTCGAGCACGCGGAGATCGTCGAAGCTCTCGCGGATCCGCGTCGCCGCGGATGCCACGTCGTCGAGCAGGTTGCGACCGCGGTCGCGCGCCCCCTCGGTCTGACCGGCGGTGGCCTGGAAGGTGCGCTCGACGGCTCCGCGGACGGCTTCGACGACGTCGGCGGGCTCGCGGCCTTTGTCCTTCTTGGGCGCTGCGGCCTTCTTTTTGTCCTTCTTGGGCATGGTTGCGGCAGTCTACGTCTCCGTGAGCGCGCCCGCGACCATCCATCTGCGCCCGCACGAGGAGGTCGCCGAGCGCGTCCTGCTCCCGGGCGATCCGGGCCGCGCGCTGCGGCTCGCGCAGCTGCTGCTCGAGCAGCCGAGGATGCTCAACCACAACCGCGGCCTGTGGGGCTACTCCGGGGTCGCGGTGGACGGCGCGCCGCTGACGATCCAGAGCACGGGGATGGGCGGACCGAGCGCCGCGATCGTGCTCGAGGAGCTGGTCGAGCTGGGCGCGCGGAGGATCGTCCGGGTCGGCACCTGCGGCGCGCTGGCCGGCGGGCTCGAGCTCGGGACGCTGCTCGTCGCGGACGGCGTGCTGGCGGAGGACGGCACGAGCCGCGCGCTCGGGGCGAGCGGCACGCTGCGGCCGGACCCGGGGCTGCGAGCGGCGCTCACGGCTGCGGCGCCGGCGGCCGCGAGCGGCCTGGTCGTCTCCTCCGACCTGTTCTACGACCCGGATCCCGCGCGGGCGCGCGGCTGGGCGCACGCGGGCGCGCTCGCCGTGGAGATGGAGGCGGCCACGCTGTTGGCGGTCTGCGCCCGGCACGGCGTCGCCGCCGCGGTGGTGCTGACGGTGTCCGACGTGGTCGCCGACGGCGCCCGGATCGGCCCGGAGGAGCTCGAGCGCGCCGAGGCCGAGCTGGGCCGCGCGGGCCTCGACGCGCTCGCGGCCTAAGGGCTCAGGACGAAGCGGACTTCTTGGTGCGCGGCTTGCGCGCCTTGGTCGCCGGCTTGTCGACGGCGAGCCGCTCCTGCTCGCGCGGCACCGTCGCCGGCGCGGCGTCGGAGGCGCCCGCGACGAGGGCGACGTCGGCCGCGAGCTTGTTGAGCATTCCCTCGATCGCGCCGAGGCGCTCCTCGACGGCGGCCAGCGGATTGGCGCCGTCGGCCTTGAGATCGGCGAGGCGCTGATCGAGCCGGTCGACGCCGTCCTCGATGCCCTCGAGGCGCTGGGAGACCGAGCGCAGGCGGCGCGTGAGCCGCTCGACGTCGGCGGCGGACGGGATGTTGAGCGCGCCGAGCGCCGCCTCCTGGGCCTGCGTGGCCTTCTCGCGCGCCTCGAACGCCCGCGTGAGGGCGCCGTTGACCAGCGGGTTCTCGAGCAGATCCTGCGCCAGCTTCCCGAGCGCGTCCTCGCCCTGCTTGGCGAGGCGACCCCGCAACCCGTCGTCTGCCATGGTGTTTCCTCCAGCGCTGCGTTCGAATTCAGGTCAGATCGGGCACGCTAGCGCACACCCGGAGCGGTTCCGGGGAGGGGGAGATGAAATCTGGACCTCAGGTCGAGGCTTAGGTGCCGCATCGCCCCGTCCTTTCGCCCAGAATTGACCGCAAGGTTACGCCCGATCCTTCGTTCTTCATTGCATGCCCCCCGTGCCCCTCGATAGCTTCCCCTACCTCGCTGGATGATCCGACGCCCTTTTCTCACCGCCGCGGTAGCTGCCGCGCTCTACGCGACCGTGCTCGTGAGCACGGCGTCGGCGCAGCTGCACAACGTGCGCGTGACGCTGGTCGACGGGCAGGTCATGACGCTGCAGGTCGAGGTCCCGGAGGGGGCGACCGCGACCGCCGCGCAGATCCCGCCGCTGCCGGCGCCGACCCAGACGATCGAGGATCTCGGGCCCGTCCAGGTGCCGACCGCGGTGCCGACGCCGCAGCTGCCGCAGGTGCCGCTGCCGACGGCCACGCCGCAGGTTCCGGACCTCCCCGTTCCCACGCCCTCGCCTGACAACCCGGGCACGCCCGACACGCCCGCGACCCCGGACACGCCCGTTACCGGTGGCGGCGACGACGGCGGCCAGACCACGGACCCGGCCGCGCCCGAGAAGGGCAAGCAGAAGCGCCCCGGCGCCAACACGGAGACCCTCAAGCGCAAGGTGAGGAAGAAGGAGCGAGAGGTCCGCCGGACCACTCCCGATCCGTCGAACCCCGGCCGCAACCTCGACGGCACCCCGACGCTCGACAACCCGACCTTCTCGCTGTCGACCCCCGGCGCCGCCCCGATCGGCGTCCCGAACTTCTTCATCGACAAGTTCCGGATCCCGCCCTTCCTGCTCTCGATCTACCAGGCCGCCGGCATCCAGTACGGCATCCGCTGGGAGGTCCTGGCCGCGATCAACGAGATCGAGACGGACTACGGCCGCAACCTGAACATCTCCTCCGCCGGCGCCGTCGGCTGGATGCAGTTCATGCCGGCCACCTGGAAGATGTACGGCGTCGACGCCAACCGCGACGGCAAGAAGGATCCCTTCAACCCGGTCGACGCGATCTTCGCCGCCGCGCGCTACCTGCGCGCCGCCGGCGGCGACCAGGACCTCCGCCGCGCGATCTTCGCCTACAACCACGCCGACTGGTACGTCGAGTCCGTCCTCCTGCGCGCGCGGGTGATCGGCGGCATCCCGAGCAACCTCGTCGGCTCGCTCACGGGCCTGACGCAGGGCCGCTTCCCCGTGCACTCGAAGGCCACCTACGCCGACGACATCTCCGAGCGCGACATCAAGCAGCTCAAGGGCAAGGGCAACAAGGCCGTCGTGGTCGAGTCCGGCACCACGCGCCGCGGGATCAAGATCTTCTCGCGCAAGGGCGCCGAGGTGGTCGCCGTCAACGACGGCCGCATCACCGCCGTCGGCACGAGCAAGCGCCTCGGCCGCTACGTGAAGCTCCAGGACGTCCACGGCAACACGTACACGTACGCGCACCTGGCCAAGGTCAGCAAGCGCTACCCGGCGCCGAAGGAGCGCAAGGTCACCAAGCGCGAGATCCAGAAGGAGCTCGAGCTGCCGGCGAAGGACCTGCCGCCGACCGTCGAGGCGTCGGGCTCCAAGTCCCCGGCCGCCCGCACGCCGAAGCAGGAGACCGCCGAGAAGGCCGCGCCGCGCGTCACCGAGAAGGCCGACCGCGCCAAGGCCCAGGCCCCCGCCGGCAAGGCCGGCAAGGAGCGCCTGTTCGCCAACCCGCGGCGCAAGAACGCCGCCGACGCGGGCGGCGCCCAGCAGGAGTTCGAGCGCACGGGCCGCATCGACGGCGTGGCGACGTTCCAGGGCTACCTGAGCCGCGTCTACGGCCTCGACCGCAGCGACGTGCGGCTCAAGCCGCTCAAGAAGGGCTCCCGCATCGTCGCCGGCACGATCCTCGGCCGCATCGGCAAGACGCAGAAGGGCTCCGCTCCTCACACGCTGTTCGAGATCCGGCCCGCCGGCCGCGGCGCCCCGCGGATCGACCCGAAGCCGATCCTCGACGGCTGGAAGCTGCTCGAGTCCACCGCGATCTACCGCGCGGCCGGCAAGAACCCGTTCTTCGGCTCGGAGTCCGGCGCCCCGTCGATCGGCCAGATCCTGCTGATGAGCAAGGACTCCCTGATCGAGCGCGTGGTCAACAACCCGCGGATCCAGCTCTACGAGTGCGGCCGCCGCGACGTCGAGTCGGGCCAGATCGACCGCCGCGTGCTCGCCACGCTCGAGTTCCTGGCCGCCTCCGGCTTCAAGCCGACGGTGACCTCGCTGCGCTGCGGCCACTCGCTGATGACGGCGTCCGGCAACGTGTCCGAGCACTCCACGGGCAACGCGGTCGACATCGCGGCGGTCAACGGCATCCCGATCATGGGCCACCAGGGCCCGGGCTCGATCACGGAGCTGACGGTCCAGCGGCTGCTGACGCTGCAGGGCACGATGAAGCCGCACCAGATCATCTCGCTGATGAAGTTCGACAACACGGACAACACGTTCGCGATGGGCGACCACGCGGACCACATCCACGTCGGCTTCCACTCGCTCTACGGCAGCAACTCCAAGACGGCCAAGCAGGTCAACGCGATCCTCAAGCCCAAGCAGTGGATCAAGCTGATCGACCGGCTGGGCGAGATCGACAACCCGACCGTGCGCCGCACGCCGTCGCGCTTCTCGCTGGACGCCGAGCCGCCCGAGCGCGCGTCCGGCGCCCACAAGGGCGAGTAACCGTCCACTGGCAGCGGATCCCGTGACGGAGCGGCGGTTCGGCTTCGTGCAATGGGAGTTCGCGGGGCGCCTGGGGCCCGACCCCGGGCGCTATCCCGTGCGCCGGTTCGCGGGCGACGACGTGCGCGAGATCGTGGTGATCGGCGGGCTCGAGGCCCCGCGGCGCTCGCTGCGCCCGCACCGCCGCCGGCCCAGGGCGGTCGCCGAGGCGTCGAGCGGGCCCGTCGAGGTGACGCGCGCCACGGTGATCGACGCCACGCCGATGTACGAGCGCGACGCCGCCGAGGCGTGGCTCGAGCAGGCCGCGGGCGAGCGCTCGGACGAGATCGTCGCGGGAGCGCTCACGGTGCTCAACCGCGCGGTGGCCGGCCACCGCGTCTCCGCCGCCGACCCGCTGCTGTCCGACGCCGACCCGGCGCGCGCGCTCGTGACCCGCGTCGGCTACGGGGTCGGCGAGCAGGTCGCCGAGGGCGACTGGGAGGCCGCGCGCGAGCTGCCGGCGCCGCGAGACGAAGCGCTCCCGGGCGCTGGTCCCGCAGCAGCGGCTCGCCGCGCTGCTGAGCGGGCGCGACGTCGCGCTGGCCTGCGAGGAGCTCGCGCTGCGGGCGCGCGGAGACCTCACCGCCGGCCGCCAGCGCGAGGCCGCGATGCAGCTGCACCTCGCGCTCGAGGCGGCGGTCGTCGAGCTCGAGAGCTGGCGCGGCCGCTCGGACATGGGCGACCGGATCGACGAGCTGGCGGGGTTGCGGGCGGACGTCGCGGCGGCGGCGAACACCGCGATCCAGGGCGGGCTGGAGCCCGACGTGGTGGTGGCGCTGTCGGGTGCTCTGGAGCGGCTCGAGGCGGCGCTGCGGGCACGGGCCGCCGGAGAGGCCGCCGCGCCGCCGGGGTCTTGAGAGGTCTGGCCGGGGGCGTTGCACGGGTGGACTTGGGGAAGTGGGGTGAGCCGGCGGGGCGGTCGGCCTCGGGCCGCCCCGCAACGCGGGGTCGTTTCGTCCCCGCAGGCGGGACTTTACGGCCCAGCGTTTCTGGCCGCGAAACGCTGGGAGGACGAAGCACGCCTTGCGGGCCTGAACCGGCCAGCGATGCGGAGTCGGGCGAGGGCTCAACCGGCCGCGTCCCGCTCCCCCAACCTCCCTACCCAGCGCCGTTGCCGTACGCCGGGGCAACGCCCCCGGTCGGGCGAGCCGCGACGGCCGGGATCAGGCGGTGCGGGGAACGGGCTGCGCCACGGCCGCCGCGACGGCCTCGCGGTCCTTCGAGTGGCGCTCGGAGAGCTCGTGGATGTACTGGGCGACGGTGGCGGCCAGGTGGCGGTGCGCTGGGGCGTTTGCGGTCATCGAGGTCCTCCTTGTACGATGGTTGTCGTACCGTATCAGATAGTTCGATGAACGTCGTACAAGCACAAGACCCGATCGCCCAGCCCGCCCGCGCGGAGCTCGACCTCGCGACGGTGCTGCACGCGCTCAGCGACCCGATGCGACTGCGGATCGTGGCCGCGCTGGCCGCCACGGACGAGCAGCCCGCGTGCGGCGCCTTCGACCTGCCCGTGACGAAGTCCACGTGCACCCATCACTTCAAGGTGCTGCGCGAGGCCGGCGTGATCTCCCAGCGCCAGCGCGGCACGGCGCGGCTGAACTCGCTCCGGCGCCGAGGATCTCGACGCGCGCTTCCCGGGCCTGCTCGACTCCGTGCTGCGCGCTGCCTGAGCAGGCCGCGCAGCCGCGCGGGGAGGGCGGCGCCGCGCCAGCGCGCGGGGAGGGCGGCGCCGCGCCGCGCGCGGGGAGGGCGGCGCCGGAGCAGGACGGCGCACCTGGTCGTCGCGGGGATCGTCGCGGCGGTCGTCGCCTGGGGCGGCGCGTTCGCGGTCGTGCTCGCCGGGCTGACCGCGGTCGGCGCGAGCGACGCGCAGGCGGCCTCCGGGCTGCTGGCCGTGTCGCTCGGGATGGGCCTGCTGACGATCTGGCTCGCGGCGCGCGAGCGGATCCCCGTGACGATCGCGTGGTCGACGCCGGGCGCGGCGCTGCTCGTGTCGGCCGGAGCCGTCGAGGGAGGCTGGCCGGCCGCGGTCGGCGCCTTCCTGGTGACGGGGGTGCTGCTGGCGCTGGCGGGGCTGTGGCGCCCGCTCGGGCCGGCTGATCGCGGCGATCCCCGGCCCGCTCGCGAACGCGATGCTCGCCGGCGTGCTGCTGAGCGTCTGCCTCACCCCCGTGCGCTTCGCCGCCGACTCGCCGCTCGCCGCCGCCCCGATCGTGCTCACCTGGGCGATCCTCCTCCGCGTCCGGCGCCGCTGGGCGATCCCGGGCGCGCTCGTCGCCGCGGCGCTGGTCGTCGCGGCCGACCCGTCGGGGCGCGAGAGCGGCGTCGGGCTGCTCCCCGCGCTGGAGTGGACGACGCCGGCGTTCGAGCCGGGCGTCCTCGTCGGGCTCGCGCTGCCACTGTTCATCGTCACGATGGCCTCCCAGAACGTGACCGGGATGACGGTGCTCGCCACCTACGGCTACCGGCCGCGGCTGCCCGCCGTGCTCGCCGGGACGGGCGCCGCGACCGTCGCGGCGGCGCCGTTCGGCGGCCACGCGCTCAATCTCGCCGCGATCAGCGCCGCGCTGACCGCGGGCCCGGACGGCGGGCGCGACCCCGCGCGCCGCTGGGTCGCCGCGGTCTCCGCCGGCGCCACCTACGTCGTGCTGGGCCTGGGCGCCGGGCTGATCGCCGCGTTCGCGGCCGCCGCGCCGCCGCTGCTGATCGAGGCCGTCGCCGGGCTCGCGCTGCTGGGCGCGCTCGCGGGCGCCCTGGCCGCCGCGGCGGCGGCCGAGGAGCATCGCGACGCGGCGGTCGTGACGCTCGTCGTGAGCGCCTCCGGCGTGGCGCCGCTCGGCGTCAGCGCCCCGTTCTGGGGCCTCGTCGCCGGGCTCGCCCTGATGGCCGTGCTGCACCGCCGCCCGGCATGAGCGGCCCGCGCAACCTCGTCAACCTCAGCGGCGTCGGCAAGGGCTACGCCGCCCGCACGATCCTGAGCGACCTCACGCTCGGCGTCGCGGCGGGCGACCGGATCGGCGTCGTCGGGCGCAACGGCGACGGCAAGTCGACGCTGCTGCGCCTGATCGCCGGAGACGAGCAGCCGGACGCCGGCGCCGTCACGCGCACCGGCTCGGTCACGCTCGAGCTGCTCGGCCAGGGCGACGACCTCGACCCGGCGCGGACGATCCGGGAGGAGCTCGTCGGCGGCCGCGCGGACCACGAGTGGGCGGGCGACGCGACCTTCCGCTCGGTGCTCGACGGGCTGCTCGGCGGCGTGGAGCTGCGCCGCTTCCCACAGGGCCTGGACACGCCGGTCGCACCGCTGTCGGGCGGCGAGCGGCGGCGGATCGCGCTCGCCCGCACGCTGCTCGACAACCCCGAGCTGCTGCTGCTCGACGAGCCCACCAACCACCTCGACCTCGAGGGCGTGGACTGGCTGGCGCGCCACCTGGCCGCGCGCCGCGGCACGCTGCTGGTGGTCACCCACGACCGCTGGTTCCTCGACGCGGTCTGCACCGCCACGTGGGAGGTCGCCGACGGCGGTGTGCACCAGTACGAGGGCGGCTACGCGGCCTACGTGCTGGCCCGGGCCGAGCGCGATCGCGTCGAGGCGGTGCGCGAGGAGCGCCGCCAGGGGCTGCTGCGCAAGGAGCTGGCGTGGCTGCGCCGCGGACCGCCGGCGCGCACCTCCAAGCCGCGCTTCCGGATCGAGGCCGCCGAGGCGCTGATCGCCGGCGAGCCCGAGCCGCGCGACCGCGCGGAGCTGCTGCGCTTCGCCACCTCCCGGCTCGGCGACCGCGTGCTCGACGCCGTCGAGGTGTCCGTCGCCTACGACGGCCGGCCGGTGCTCGACCGCGCGACCTGGCGGCTCGGGCCGGGCGACCGCGTCGGGCTCGTCGGCGTCAACGGCTCGGGCAAGACCACGCTGATCCGGCTGCTCGCCGGCGAGCGCGAGCCCGACGCGGGCGAGGTCGAGCGCGGCAGCACCGTCAAGACCGCGCTGCTCTCCCAGGACACGGGCGAGATCCCGGGCCACCTGCGGGTGCTCGAGGCGCTCGAGGCGGTCAAGGGCCGCGCGACGCTCGGCGACGGCCGCGAGCTGACCGCCGGCCAGCTCGCGGAGCGCTTCGGCTTCCGCGGCGAGAAGGGACGCACGCTCGTGCGCGACCTCTCCGGCGGCGAGCGCCGCCGCCTGCAGCTGATGCGGCTGCTGATGGGCGAGCCGAACGTGCTGCTGCTCGACGAGCCCACCAACGACCTCGACATCGACACGCTGCGCGCGCTCGAGGACCTGCTCGACGGCTGGCCCGGCACGCTCGTGGTGGTCAGCCACGACCGCTACTTCGTCGAGCGCGTCTGCGACGACGTCCACGGCCTGCTCGGCGACGGCGGCGTGCGCCACCTGCCCGGCGGCATCGAGCAGTACCTCGAGCTGCGCCGCGCCGCCGCGGCCGGCGAGGCGCCTCCCCGTCCCGCCGCACGCTCCGGCGGCGCCCCGGCCGGCGCGGTCCTGCGCGCGGCGCGCAAGGAGGCGGCCCGTCTGGAGCGCGCGCTGGAGCGGCTCACGGAGCGCGAGCAGGCGCTGCACGCCGACATGGCTTCGAGCGCGACCGACCACGAGCGGCTGCGCGACCTGCAGGCGCAACTCGACGCCGTCGCCGCCGAGCGGGAAGATGCCGAGGCCGCGTGGCTGGAGGCGGCGCAGACCGCGGAAGGAGACCGATGACGGACTTAGAGGCCCTCGAGGCACTGGTCGGCCAGTGGACGATCGAGGTCGTGATGCCCGGCAGCGAGGAGAAGCTGCCCGGGTCGATGTCCGTCGAGTGGCTCGACGGCGGCGGCTACCTGGTCCAGCGGACCACGATGGAGGACCCGCGCTTCCCGCGCACGATCGCGGCGATCGGCCCCGACCGCAGCGGCGAGATGATCGTCCAGCACTACTTCGACTCCCGCGGGGTGGCCCGGATCTACGAGATCACGCTCGAGAACGGGACCCTGCGCCTGTCACGCGACGACGAGGACTTCGCCCAGCGCTACACGGGCCGCTTCAGCGACGACGGCTCGGCGGTCGAGGGCGCCTGGGAGCGCACGGAGGAGGACGGCACCTGGGTGCACGACTTCGACATGACGTTCCGCAGGAGCGCCTAGCGGCCCAGCGTGCGCAGGAAGGCGTCGGCGTGATCCTGCACGGCGGCGAGCGCCTCGCGGACCTCGGCCAGCCCGGCCCGCAGCTCCGGGTCGCCGACCTCGACGGGCCGCATCGAGTCCTGCAGCTCTGACAACCGCTCGTCGGCCTCGGCGACCGCGTCGGCGGCGTCCTCGACCAGCTCGCGCGGCTGCGCGGCGGCGTGCGTGGGCTGCCGCGGCGCCAGCGGCCGGGCCTCGAGGCCGTGCCGCTCGGCGAAGCCCGAGTGCGTGCGGCGCGCGCGCCCGTAGGCGCCCTGGACGGGGCGGAAGAGCTGCTCCTCGAGCCGGTCGGCGCTGCCCTCGTCGAGCCGCTCGTAGGCCGCCTCGACCAGCGCCAGCGCGGCGCCGATCTCCTCGGCCGCCCCGGCGACGGTCTCCAGCAGCTCCTGGCGCGCCTCGCGCGCGATGTAGGACATGGCACTGACAGTAGAACGGCGGATGCGCAACACTGCTCACCATGCTGGGGGCGCTGCTGGGAGCCGCGATCGCGCTGATCGCCCGGCGCGCAGGCGGCGCAGGAGCCGTTCTGCCGCCCGCCGCCCGCGCCGCCCACGCGGATGGAGGTCTACCAGCAGATCCGCGGCGAGTTCGGGTTCCGCGACGACGAGGCGTACATCCGGAGCCTGATCCGGCGCGGCCTCGTCCTCACGTGGGACGTCCAGCGCTTCCCGATGACCCGCCGGGAGCTGCGCTACCTGAAGCTGCGCGACCGGCTCGACCTCGGCCCGCGCGCCGATGGCTACCTGCGCCGGCGCCCGGACATCGACGGCGGCACGTCGATCGAGGACGCCTGGCCGCGCGACCCGTATCTGCTCGTGCGCTTGAAGCACGACCGCGCGCGGCACGCCCGGCAGCTGCGGCGGCTCGCGCGCTACCCGAGCCTGTTGCGCACGAAGAAGGTCCCCCTGTCCGAGCGCGACCTGGCCAGGATCCAGGACCGCATCGACTTCCGGGCGGCACGGCGCGACGGGTTCGATGTCACGGGCACCGCGCCGGACATCGACCGCAGCGTGGTGGAGATCGAGCTGATCACGTCGCGCACGGACCACCTCGCCTACTTCCGCAAGCGCTACGGCACCCACGTCGCGACCCGGGTGGTCGCGACGGAGCGTTACTCGCCGGCCTGCAGGGAGATCAACGAGTACGAGGTCGACGGCGCGCGGATCGACGTCGGGTGGGAGTCCGGTGGCGGTGTGAAGCTCGACCACCTCGAGGTCGCCGAGGCCGACGATCGCGTGACGATCGGCGTCGTGGTGCAGTCCTACAACGGCGGCCAGACGCTCGAATCGAGGACCACGCACAACACCGTCGAGCTCTCGCGCCCGCTCGGCGACCGCACGCTGATCGACGCCACCACCGGCAAGCCGGCACGCAAGGACCAGCTCTAGAGCGCGGCCAGGACCGCCTCGAGCTCGGCGACCACGTCGCCGGAGAGCTTGACCGCCGCGCGGTGGTCGTACGGGGTCCGGCCCATCGTGACGATCGCGATCGCGCCGCCGGCGTCGAGCGTGACCTCGGGCAGCTCCGCGACCGGCCAGACCTCGAGCGAGGAGCCGACGCACAGCAGCAGGTCCGCGCGGGCGGCGAGCTCGTAGCCACGCTGGATCTCGGCCTCCGGGAGCAGCTCGCCGAACAGCGTCACGTCGGGCTTGAGCGGCGCGCCGCAGTCGCAGCGCGGGATCCCCTCCGGATCGGCGTCCATCCGCTCTCGCGTGTCGCTCAGGGGATACGACGCGCCGCAGGTCAGGCAGGACGCGGTGGCGACCGAGCCGTGGACCTCGATCGGGTCGGCGCTGCCCGCGGCGGCGTGCAGGCCGTCGATGTTCTGCGTGATCACGGCGTCCAGGAGCCCGCGGCGCTCGAGCTGGACGAGCGCGCGGTGGGCGCCGTTGGGCTGCTTGCCGTCGAGGATCGTGAAGCGCTGCCCGTAGAAGCCCCAGAACGTCGCCGGATCGCGCCGCCAAACGGAGATGTGGGCGACCTCCATCGGGTCGACGTTGGCCCACAGGCCGGTCCCCGGCGAGCGGAAGTCCGGGATCCCCGAGGGCACGGAGATCCCGGCGCCCGTCAGCGCCACCACCGAGCCCGCCGCGCGGATCAGCCCGGCGAGCTCGGCGGCCGCGGTCACTTCCCGCTGAACTTCGGCGTGCGCTTGCCCAGGAAGGCGGAGATGCCCTCCTTGGCGTCCTCGGACGTGAAGGCCTCGATGAAGCCGCCCTTCTCGGCCTCGATGCCCTCGTCGAGGTCGCCGGCGTGCGAGACCCGCTTGATCTGCTCGAGCGCCACCGGCGCCTGGCGGGCGAACTTGCGGCCCCAGTTGAGCGCGGCGTCGAACAGCTCGTGGTCGGGCACGACCGTGCTGACGAGGCCGTACTCGAACGCCTCGCTCGCGGCGATCGGCTCGCCCGTCGTGTTCATCTCGAGCGCCTTCGCCGGCCCGACGAGCCGCGGCAGCCGCTGGGTGCCGCCGAAGCCGGGGATGAGCCCGAGCGCGATCTCGGGCTGGCCGAACGAGGCCGAGAACCCGGCGATGCGCACGTCGCAGGCCATCGCGATCTCGCAGCCGCCGCCGAGCGCCAGCCCGTTGACCGCGGCGATCGACATCACGCGCGAGCGCTCCCACGAGCGGAACAGGCCGTGCGCGCGGTCGAGCAGATCGCGGCCGCCCGCCTCGTCCATCTTCGTGAACGCCCTGATGTCGGCGCCGGCGCAGAACAGCGCCGGGTTCGGCGAGGCGACGATCATCGCCCGCGCGCTGCCCTCGACGTCGCCCCAGGCGCGCTCGAGCCCGCCGATCACGTCCGGCGAGAGCGAGTTGGCGGGCGGGTTGTCGAGCCACAGCACCGCGACGTCGCCGCGGCGGTCGAGCTTGACCGGCGCCTCCTCGTAGCCCGCGTCGGGCTGCGGGTACGGGTAGAAGCCCTGGCCGCTCTTGGCGCCGAGCCGGCCCTGGGCGACGAGCCGGCGCAGGATCAGCGGCGGCTCGAAGTGCTCGCCCCAGTCCTCCTCGGCCTGCTCGAGCGCGGCCAGCACGTCGTCGAGCCCGCGGAGGTCTGCGCGCGCGAACGGGCCGGGGATCATCCCGGTGCCCATCATCATCCCGAGGTCGACGTCGCGGATCCCGGCGACGCCCTCCTCGAGCACGAGGCATGCCTCGACGAACGCCTTCAGCGTGAAGCGGTCCGCCAGCTTCGGGTCGATCTGCTCAGTGCTCATAGAAGCCCTTCCCGGTCTTGGCGCCGAGATGGCCCTCGGAGACCAGCTGCTCCATGCGCTTGGGGACGTGGAAGCGGTCCCCGTAGGCGTCGTACATGTCGTGCGCGACCTTCACCACGGTGTCGAGGCCGCTCATGTCCGCGACCCGGAACGGGCCCATCGGCATCCCGGCCTGCTCGGTGACGAAGGCGTCCAGCGCCTCGGGGGAGGCGCCCGTCTCGTCCTGATGGCGCCAGATCTCCGACGCCGCCGCGGTCAGGATCCGGTTGACGACGAAGCCGGGGCACTCGGCGCAGCGGACCGGCGTCTTGCGGATCGCCTGCGCGAAGTTCGAGGCCGCCTGCAGCGTTGCCTGCGAGGTCTCCTCGCCCTCCACGATCTCGATCAGGCGCATCGCGGAGGCGGGCCAGAAGAAGTGGAAGCCGACGACCTTGTCCGGGCGGTTCGTGGCGTCGCCGATCTCGGTGACCGAGAGCCCGGAGGTGTTGCTGGCGAGCACGGCGTGCCCCGGCGTCGCGGCGTCGAGGTCGGCGAAGACCTCGTGCTTGACCTCCATCCGCTCGGGCACGGCCTCGATCGCGAAGTCCACGTCGCCGAAGCCGTCGTAGGAGGTCGTGCCGGTGATCAGCGCCAGCGTGCGCTCGACCTGCTCGGCGCCCTGCTCGGCCGTGAGCTTGTCCTTGGAGACGAGCTTGCCGACCTGCTTCTCCGTCACCTCACGGGCCTTGCGCAGGCCGGCGTCCACGTACTCCTGGTCGACGTCCTTGAGCAGGACGGGGATGTCGGCGGCCGCCACGACCTGGGCGATCTCCCCGCCCATCACGCCCGCGCCGACCACCGCGGCTTTGAAGACGAACATGGGCCGGACCCTAGCGGCGCGGCTCGCCGAACTGGATCTCCGCCTTGCGCTCGTTGGCGAAGCGCGTCACGGTGCGGCGCAAGGCATCCGCCATCGCCCGGCGCACGAACAGCAGGTCGACGACGGGGGTCAGCGGCGTGCGGTCCTTGATCCGGTACTCGAGCGAGAGCGTCACCTCGACGGACTCCGTGCCCGGCTCGAACTTCACGCTCTGGCGGCCGGTCATCGCGGCGTCCTCGACCTCGAGCGTCTGGCCCAGGCGCATCTCGTAGGCGACGACGCGCTCGGACACGCGGCCGCGGCCTCCGGGCGGGGACTGCCAGACGAGCTCGGCGCCGCGGCGGGGCCACTCCCCCTCGAGCGAGACGACGTGCCCGAAGCCGTCGACCCACGACTGCCAGCGGTGCGGGTCGTACCAGAGCGACTCCGCGTCGGCCGCCCGCCCGGGCACGGTGATCGACGCCTTGGCGCGGCCCATCAGGCGTTCAGCTCGGCTCGGATCGCCTCGATCGAGGCGGCGATGCGGTCCAGCCGCGGGGCGAGCTCCTCCCGCAGCCGGCCCAGCTCCGCGCGGCCCTCGTCGGTCGCGCCGTAGAAGCGCCGCGAGCGCCGCTCGGGGTGCTCCCACTCCCCGGCCACGAGGCCCTGCGCCTCGAGCGAGCGCAGCAGCGGGTACATCGTGTTCGGGTTGACGTGCAGCGCGCCGCCCGTCAGCGCCTCGATGCGCTCGATCAGCTGGTTGCCGTAGGCCGGCTCCCGCGCGGCGAAGTGCAGCACCAGCAGCGGGAGCAGCCCCGCGCGGCGCAGGTCGCCGATCAGCGGGTCGCCGGAGCCCGCGCCGCGGCCGCTGCCGGGCGTCGGCTGCTCGACCGCCGCCCGCGCCGCCTCCAGCCCTGCGGCGGAGGCGGCGTCGGCGGTCTTGCGCGATGGCCGGTCCACCACTCCATCCTGCCAACTGCTCAAGCGTCGCCGCTCCCCTCTGAGGTGAACGAGCTCCACACCGTGGAGGCGGGCGCGCCGAGATCGGGCCCCTCGTGGACCTCGATCCGCGTGACCCACTTGACCCACTGGAACCCGCGGCGGCCGGGCGCGACGAGCCGTGCCGGCGCGCCGTGGCCGTGGCTGAGCGGCTCGCCGCCGACGCGGGTCGCCAGCAGGCAGCGGCGGGCGTGCTCGGCCGTGAAGCTCCAGCGGTAGCCCGTGTGCGAGATCACGCGGACGTGACCGCCGCGGGCGCCGGCCTGATCCAGGAGCGCGCCGAGCGAGATCCCCTGCCACGCGCGATCGGCGTAGAAGCCGCCCGTGCAGTCCAGCGTGGCGCGCAGCACGTCGCCACGGTCGAGCTCGGACGCCGTGAGCTCGAGCGGCCGTTCGACCTCGCCCGTGACGGCCAGCCGGTAGCCCGCCGCGATCGGCCGCGGGCGGTCGGCGACCCACGACGTCTCGGGGAACGCGTTGCCCTCGGCCCCGGCGGTCTCGTAGGAGCCCGTGAAGCGCCGCTCGGCGCCGCGCCACCCCAGCGCGCGCTGGACGGGCCGCTGCACCTGCCAGGCCAGCAACGCGCCACCGGTGACCGCGGCGGCGGTGAGGAACTGCCGGCGGTCGGTGACGTCCGTGCGGCGTGGCCGGCGGGCGCGCAGCAGCGCGTGGCCGAGCACGCCGAGCGCCAGGGCGAAGCCGAGCACCACGTGCAGGTTGAGCAGGTTGTAGCCCAGGCCGCGCAGCACCGCGCCGGACGACCACAGCCAGCCGCTGGCGAGCGTGGCCACGACCAGCGCGGCGGCGAGGATCCCGCCGCGGGCCCGGCCCGTCCAGCGCCGCGGATGCAGCAGGCGGCCGCGGACGCGGCGCGCCTTGAAGGCGAGCACGGCGGCGAGCGCGAACCCGCCCGCTCCGTGCGCGGCGAACACCCAACCCGCGCCGGCGGACCCGGCCAGCGCCGTCAGCCCGCCGGTGCACGGCGAGCAGCGCGACGAGCGCCGCCAGGCTCCAATCGGTGCCCCGAGGGGTCACACGCCGAGCTTACGCCCGGGCCGACATAAAGGGACAGGCCCTTTATGTCGGCCCGGTGGGCGTCAGGCGGCGGCGGGCTCCTCGACGCGGCGCGGCAGCAGCGTCTCGCGCGCGATCACGAGCCGCTGGATCTGCGAGGTGCCCTCGTAGAGCTGCATGATCTTGGCGTCGCGCATCAGCTTCTCGACGGGGTACTCCTTGATGAAGCCGTAGCCGCCGTAGACCTGCACGGCGTCCGTGGCGACCTCCATCGCGGTGTCCGCGGCGAAGCGCTTGGCGTGCGAGGACTCCAGCGTGTTGCGGCGGCCCTGGTCGAGCAGCACGGCCGAGTTCCACGTGGCCAGGCGCGAGAGGTGCACCTTCGTCGCCATGTCGGCGATCATGAACTGGATCGCCTGGTGCATCGCGATCGGCACGCCGAACTGCACGCGCTCCTTGGAGTAGCTGGTGGCGAACTCGAACGCGGCGCGGGCGATGCCGGTGGCCATGGCCGCCACGCCGGGGCGCGTGCGGTCCAGGGTCATCATCGCGATCTTGAAGCCCTTGTTCTCCTCGCCGATCAGGTGGTCGGCCGGGATCTCGGTCTCGTTGAAGGTGATGGTCGCGGTGTTGGAGGCCCGCTGGCCCATCTTGTCCTCCTTCTTGTCCACCGTGACCGTGTCGTCCTTGGGCACGATGAAGCAGGAGATCCCGCGGTGGCCGGCCTCCTTGTCGGTCTTGGCGTAGACCGAGAACCAGTCGGCGTAGCCGCCATTGGTGATGAAGCACTTGGAGCCGTTGAGGACGTACTTGTCGCCCTTGCGGACCGCGGTCGTGCGCATGCCCGAGACGTCGGAGCCCGCGTCGGGCTCGGTCAGGCAGAAGGAGGCGAGCTTGAAGTCCTCGGTGAGCATCCCGAGGTACTGCTTCTTGAGCTCGTCCGAGCCGGCCAGCGCGAGCGGCGCCGAGGCCAGGCCGTTGGCGCCGAGCGACGTCGTGATGCCCGAGCAGCCCCAGGAGAGCTCCTCCTCGATGATGCATCCATCCAGGTAGGACGCGCCCGGGCCGCCGTACTCCTCCGGCACGTGCGTGTTCATGAGGCCCAGCTCCCAGGCCTTGCGCAGCACGTCGTCCGGCCACGAGCCGTCCTTGTCGTGCTCCCAGGCGACGGGGCGGATCTCCTTCGCCGCGAAGTCGTGCGCCATCTCGCGCAGCGCCTTCTGCTCGTCGGTCAGCGTGAAATCGACCACAGTGGTTGGCTCCTCGATTCGTGCGCGATTGACTGGTCAGTCAATGCTTGGGGAGATGGTACCCCGTTCAGCCGAAAATCGCCCACAAAACAAGAGCGATCGAGCCGATCAGCACGAGCACGGTCACGATCGCCAGCGCGTACTGGTCCGGGAAGAGCACCGGGCGCCGCGGCGCCATCGTCCTGCGTCTGAGCCTCCGCCACATGGGCACAATCCTCCTGGATGCAAGAAGCCTTCGGCGTCGTCATCTTCGTCGTGGTCGGCCTCGGGGCCGTGATCGCGGTGATCTCGTTGTTCGGGCGCTCGCGTCTGTACGACGACATCGGGCGCGGCGGCCTGTCGATCGGCGAGGACCGCGACATGCGCCCGGGCGGTTCGGGCGGGCAACCCGTGTCCGCGGCGGAGCGGGAGGACGACATCCGCCAGATGCTCGAGGCGCGCAACGCGCGCCGCGCCGCGCAGGGCCGCCCGACGGTCGACGTCGAGGCCGAGCTCGCGGAGCTCACCGGGGCGGGCGGGGCCGCATCCTCGGATCCCGAGATCCTCGAGGAGGTCCGCCAGCTCGTGGAGGCCCGCAACGCGCGGCGGATCGCGCGGGGCCAGGAGCCGCTCGACGTCGAGGCCGAGATCGCGCGTCAGCTCCGCGATCTCCCTGGGTGAACCCAGAAACCGCCGATGCTCGCGGCGCCTCGCCACCGTGGCCCTTCGCCAAGCCCGATCGGCCGCGAACCAGGTGACCCGCCACATGGATGCGCGGCCGATCGACCCTGCCTCGATCCACGGCGCCGAGGCATCCACGATTATCGGCGGTTCCTGGGTAGGCTGCCGCGCATGGCTGACGTCCGCCGCTACGAGCTCGAAGAGCTCGCCAACCGCCCCGGCACCTACTACAACCCCACGACCGAGGTCGTGATCGTGGTCGACGACTCGACCGCGATCGAGACCGTGCTCGTCGACGAGGACGACGAGCAGGAGTGGGTCCTGCTCGGCGACGAGCCGGCGATCGACGAGCACAAGCGCGACGAGCTGATCACGGCGTTCGAGACGCGCAGCGTCGGCACCGGGCCGGAGAACGACGACGAGATCGTCGAGGACGAGGACGAGCTCGAGCCCGACCCCGACGACGGCTACTGAGGCGAGGTCTCGAGCCCGAGCCCGCGCGCCTGCTCGGCGAGCGCCTCGCGCATCGCCTGCAGCGCCGGCCGCTCGGCCTGGCCGCGGCGCACGGCGGTGAAGATCCGGCGCTCGAGCGGGCCCTCGGCCGGCGGGCGCCAGACGAAGCCCTCGATCTCGTTGTGCAGCCCGAGCGCGGGCACGAGCCCGACGGCGCCGCGGCCCGCCACGAGCGAGAGGATCAGCCGGACGTCGTCGACGTTGTGGCGGATATTCGGCTCGTAGCCGCCGATCGAGCGGCAGGCCCGCGTGATCATGTCGTTCCACGCGGTGCCGGTCTCGCCGCCCGCCCACTCGTACCCGCGCAGGTCCGCGAAGGCGATCGTCTCCTGCCGCTCCGCCGGATGGCCGACCGGGACCGCGAACACGAGCGCGTCGCGGCACAGCTCGCGGTGCTCGAGCGCCGGGTCGCGCTGTCGCGGCGCATGGTCGTACTCCTCCGCGACCACGAGGTCCACGTCGCCGAGCCGCAGCGCCGGCAGCGCATTCTCGGCCTCGGCCTGCACCAGCTCGCACCGCAGCTCCGGGTGGCGCGTCTCGAGCGGCCCGAGCGCCGGGATCACGAGCGCGTGCGCCCCGGTCTGGAAGCACGCCACGCGGACGCGGCCCGCGACGTCGCCGGCCGCGCGCGCCAGGTCGGCCTCGGCCGCCTCCAGGCGCGCGATCACCGCGTCGGCGTGCCCCGCGAGCCGGTGGCCGGCCTCGGTGAGCTGCACGCCGCGGCCGACGCGCTCGATCAGCCGGACGCCGGCGTCGCGCTCGAGCGCGGCGAGCTGCTGGGAGACCGCCGAGGGCGTGTAGGAGAGCGCCTCGGCGACGGCCGTGACCGTGCGGCGCGCGGCCAGCTCGCGCAGAAGCCGGAGCCGTCGGACGTCGAGCATCGTGAAGCCGACCTTACAGGTTTCATGCAGGAACACTCGCTGGACGTAAAGGGATTTCGGGCCGACACTGTGCCCATGACCTCCCCCGCCTCCCTTCTCCTCCTCCCCGCCGGGCCGGTCGACGCCGGAACCCTCGCCCGCCTGGCCGCCCTCGACGAGGCCGAGCCGCTGACCGGCGACGTCCTGCTCGCCGTCGCCGACGGCGAGGCCGTCGCCGCGATGTCGGTCGCCGACGGCCGCGTGGTCGCCGACCCGTTCGCCCGCACGGGCGATGCCGTCGACCTGCTGCGCCTGCGGGCGCGGCAGGAGCGCTCAGGGCCGGCGCGCCGCCTCGGTCTCGGCCTCGGCCGCCTCGGCCTCGCCGCCTGACCCCTCCTCCTCCTCCGCCGAGCGCGAGGTGCGCTGTCCGCGCTCCTCGCGCTTGGCCTCGGCGTCCGGGTCGCGCCGGTCGGCGATCACCGACGCCGTGATGCCGATCACGAACGCGGCCGCGACGATCAGCAGCGAGCCCACGGGGCCGATCTTGTAGATGTCCTCGATCAGCAGCTTGACCGCGACGAGCGCGAGCACCACGGCGATCGTCTCGTCGAGGTAGCGGAAGCGCCGGATCAGCCCCTCCACGAGCACGAACAGCGCGCGCAGGCCGAGCAGCGCGAACACGTTGCCCATCCAGATCAGCACGGAGTCGCGCGTGATCGCGAAGGCGGCCGGGATCGAGTCGACCGCGAAGGCGATGTCGGCCGCCACGATCGCGGCCAGGCAGAGGAAGATCGGCGTGACGTGCCTGGTGCCGTCGATCGTCTTGAACCAGTGGCCTCCCTCGTCGTCGGGTGTCACGGGGAAGAACCGACGCACGAGCCGCACGATCAAGTTCTTGTCCGGGTCGACGTTCTCGTCGACGCCCTGGAGGATCCGGTAGGCCAGGATCAGCAGCAGGACGCCGAGGACGTAGATGACGAAGTGGAACTGCTCGATCAGTGCGACGCCGCCGAGGATCGCCAGCCCGCGCAGCACGAGCGCCGCCGCGATGCCCCAGAACAGCAGCCGCGCGCGGTAGGCCTCCTGGATCCCGAAGTACGAGAACAGCAGCAGGAAGACGAACAGGTTGTCGAGCGACAGCGAGCGCTCGATGAAGTAGACGGTCGTGTAGGTGATCGCGTCGTCGGCGTCGGAGAGGACCAGCACCACGACCGCGACGAGCAGCGAGAAGACGAGCCAGCCGATGCTCCACCACACGCCCTCGCGGAAGCTCGGCTCGCGCCCGCGCGCGAAGAAGTGCAGGTCGACCCACAGGCAGACGACGGTGACCGCAGCCAGGATCACCCACGGCAAGGGGCCGGTGAAGAACGCGAAGACGACGGGCATCAGACGAAGAAGAAGACCAGCGCGAGCACTACGTAGACCGACAGCAGCTGCAGGCCCTCGAACCAGGTCGACTCACCCTCCTGGGTGACCTGCTGCGCGATCAGGATGGCAAGCACGATCGCACCGAGCTCCAGCCCGTTGAAGACCAGCGCCATCGGGTACGGCCCGACGACGAAGGAGAGCAGCACCAGCATGGGGGCGGCGAACAGCGCGATCTGGGCGCTCGAGCCGATCGCGATGTTGACCGACAGGTCCATCTTGTCGCGCGCCGCGAAGTAGATCGCGACCCAGTGCTCGGCCGCGTTGCCGACGATCGCCACGACGATCACGCCGACGAAGAACGGCGACAGGCCGATCGACTCCGAGGCCTCGCTGATCGAGCCGACGAGGATCTCCGACATCACGCCGACCGCGACGCCGGCGAGCGCCAGCGCGATCACGGACTTCTTCACGGACCAGTGGTCGCCGACGTGGTCCTCCTCGGCGTGCTCGGGGTTGAACAGGTCCTTGTGCGTCTTGAGCGAGAAGATCAGCCCGGCGACGTAGGTGCCGAGCAGCACGATCGCGACGGCGAAGGAAATCTTCTCCAGGTCCGCCGGGAACTGCTCGGACTTGTCGGTCGGGTTCGGCAGGCTGCCGCCGATCACGAGCTCGAAGATCGCGGGCATGATCAGCGCGACGCAGGCGAGCAGCAGCATCAGCGACTGCGCGTTGGCGGCGGTGCGGTCGAAGTACTGGCGCTCGCGCTTGAGGCCGCCGACGAGCATCGCGGCGCCCATCACGAGCAGGATGTTGCCGAGGATCGAGCCGACCAGCGAGGCCTTGACGACCTCCAGCAGGCCCTCGCGCAGCGCGAAGAAGGCGATGATCAGCTCGGGCGCGTTGCCGAACGTCACGTTCAGGAAGCCGCCGATGCCCGGCCCGGCGCGCGCGGCCAGCTCCTCGGTGGCGCGGCCCATCAGCGCGGCCGTCGGGATGACGCCGAGCGCCGAGGCGCCGAAGATCAGCGACGCGCTCGCGTGCGTGAGCTCGAGCACGATCGCGATCGGGATGAACGGGACGAGCAGGTACGGCCAGCCGGATCCCGAGAGCAGGAACCGGCGCAGGTTGAAGCGCTCCGCGGGCTGGTTCACGGCGCCGAGCTTACGGCCCGTAGCAACAAGATGAGCCTACGGTGAGAGAAGCTCGGCGCACTTCTGCGCCTTCGCGGTGTCTGAACCGGCCTCGGTGACGCAGTCGGAGTACTTCTTGAGGTCCTCCGCGGACGCGCCCCCGGAACCCGAGCCGGAGCCGGAGCCGGAGCCGCCCGAGCCCGAGCCCGAGCCCGAGCCGCCGAGCCCGAGTCCGCCGAGCTGCCCCAGCAGCTGGTCGAACGGCTTCGCGCCGGAGGGCGCCTCGATCGACTGGTCCTCGTTGAGGTCCAGCAGCTGGAAGTCGAGCGTGAGGTTGCCGGCCGTCTTCTGGCCGTTCTCCTCGGCATCGACGGCCATGTCGATCGAGCATCCGGCGCAGCGTCGTGTCGTCCTTGCCCGTGTAGATCTCGACGGACAGGTCCTTGATCGCGTCGGCGGCCTGCTGCTTCTGCTGGTCCGTGAGCTTCTCGGGCAGCGAGTCGGAGCCCTCGACGCCGAGGTTGCGGGCCTTCTCGAGCGCCGTGTTGACGTCGTCGAGCAGCTTGTTGACGTCGACGCCGCCGGTGATCTTGATCGTGTCGGTGTCGCCGACCTTGGCCTCGCCGGCGTTCTTGGCGTCGGTCAGCCAGCGCCGCGGGTCGATGCCGAGCGTGGCGAGCGACTGCTGGTTGTCCTTGTTGGCGCTCTGCTTCTGCGCCTGCTCGTAGCCGGCCTTGAACTGCTCGAAGACCTGGTCGGTGACCGCGTAGTCGGTCCCCTGGAAGTTCACGAACGCCTTGTCGCCGGTGGAGGTGACGCCCGCCTTGAGGTTCTGGCCGGCGCCCTCGAAGGCCGCGTCGATCGCGAACTTGGGCAGCTTGCCCTTGCCCTGCGTCTGGAACGGGCCGGACAGGCTCAGCGTGATCGGGCCCTGCAGCTCCTGCGAGCTGCCGCCCTGCACGTCGATCTTCAGCGACAGGTCGAGCTTGCCCGAGTCGACGTTCTTCTTGCCGGAGAACGTGTCGTCGAGGACCTGGTCGACGCTGGTGTCCTCGTCGACGGAGGCCCCGCCTCCGTCACCGCCGCCGCAGCCGGCGACGAGCGCCGCGAGCAGGGCGGCGAGGACGAACAGGAGCAGGCGAGGGCGCAAGGTCATGGGACGGGCGAGCCTAGCATTGGGTGGATGCCCTTCTGGCCCGTATTTCGTTGTCTTCTCGTTGCCCTCGCGTGCACGCTCTGCACCGCCGTGCCGGCGGCCGCCGCACCCGTACTCGTCATGCGCGACGACGGCAGCGTCGTCCGCCACCGCCACTCGCTTACGCCCGCCGAGACGTTCCCCCCGGTGCGTTCGGCTGCTGACCAGCGGCGCGCGGAGCCGACCGCGACGCTGGCGCAGAAGCGCCGCACGGTTCCCGGGGAGCTGAAGAAGCTGCGCGCCTCGGGGGCGATCGACGACAACGCCTACGCGGAGCGCCGGGCCGCCTATGACGACGCCAAGCGCACGGTCAAGAAGCTCAGCGGCCGCCGCAAGCTCGAGCTCGGCGCGGTCGTCCGGACGCTCGAGGACGTCGCCGCCCGCGGGCAGCTGCGCGCGTCGCGCCTGGCGCCGCTGTTCCTGACCCTCCAGCGCAACCGCGAGTGGTGGACCACGGGCCCGCTGCTGAGCTCGGGCCGCCGCGTCGGCTTCGAGGGCTCCCAGATCGTCTGGCAGTACTACCCCGGCGCCGGCATCCAGATCCAGGTGCTCGGCACCTTCGGCAAGGTCAACGCGCTCTGGTCCTCGCGCCAGAACACCGCGCTCGGCCAGGCCGTCGACGAGCTGCTGCCGCTCGCCGCCGAGCGCGCCGGCGGCCTCGCCTGGGAGTACTACTTCCCCTACCGCGCCGGCAAGGCGCCGTGGGTCTCCAGCCTCGCGCAGGGCACGGCGCTGCAGGCGCTCTCGCGCGCCGCCACGCGGCTGCGCCGCCAGGATCAGGTGTTCCCGGTCACGAGCCGCGGCCTGAACATCTTCGAGAGCGCCCCGCCGGAGGGCGTGCGCGTCCCCGCGGGGGCCGGGGTGCACTACGCGCAGTACTCCTTCGAGCCCGGCCTGCGGATCCTCAACGGCTTCATCCAGTCGCTCGTCGGGCTCTACGACTACGGCCGCTACGCCGGCGACGAGCGCGCGAAGGCGCTCTACGTCACCGGCGAGGCGCGCGCCCGCCAGGAGGTCCCCACCTACGACACGGGCGCGTGGTCGCTGTACTCGCGCGGGACCGTCACACACGAGTCCGACCTCGGCTACCACACGCTGCTGCGCGACTTCCTGAAGTCGCTCTGCACCCGCACCGCGGAGCCGACCTACTGCGGCGCCGTCGAGAGCTTCACGGAGGACCTGACGACCGCGCCGGTCGTGCGGCTCGTCAGCCGGCGCCTGCGCGGCGGCGAGTACGGCCGGATCAAGATGGCGCTCGACAAGATCTCGGGCACGACCCTGCGCATCACGCGCGGCGAGAAGCTCGTGCACACGCGTTACGTGGGCAACCTCTCGCGCGGGCCGCACACGCTCGGCTGGGAGGTGCCGCGCAGGGCCGGGACCTACACGGTCACGCTCAACGTGCGCGACCTCGCGGGCAACACCGCGGCGGCCACGGGCGACATCCAGGTGTTGAAGCCGCGTAAGAAGAAGCGCCGCGGGTAGGCTCCCGGGGCTTCATGGCGCCCCGCACGATCCTCTACACGGGAAAGGGCGGCGTCGGCAAGACGTCCGTCGCCACCGCGACCGCCCGGCGCTGTGCCGCCCAGGGGCTGCGCACCATCGTGCTCTCGACGGATCCGGCCCACTCGCTCGCCGAGTCGCTGGAGACCGCCGTCGGCGGCCGGCCGACCGACGTCGGCGGCGGGCTGTACGCCCAGCAGATCCAGGCCCAGGACGAGCTCGAGCGCCACTGGTCGGGCGTGCAGCGCTGGCTCGGCGGAATCCTGATGGAGCGCGGGGTCGACCGGATCGCCGCCGAGGAGCTCACAGTGCCGCCCGGCGGCGACGAGCTGTTCAGCCTGCTCGCGCTCAAGGCCCACCACGAGTCCGGTGACTGGGACGTGATCGTCGTCGACTGCGCGCCGACCGGCGAGACGCTGCGGCTGCTCTCGTTCCCCGACGCGGCGCAGTGGTGGCTCGACAAGGTGCTCGGGCGCGAGCGGGCGCTGCTGGCGGCGGCGCGGCCGCTGGCGCGCACGTTCCTCGACCTCCAGCTCCCCGACGAGCGCGCGTTCGCGGAGATCCAGTCGCTCGTGGCGAACCTCGTCGCGATGCACGACCTGCTGCGCGACGCCGAGCACGCCTCGATCCGGCTCGTGATGACGCCCGACCGGATGGTCGTCGCCGAGGCGATGCGCACGTTCACCTACCTGAACCTCTACGGCTACGTGACCGACGCCGTGGTCGTCAACCGCGTGTTCCCCGACGAGGTCGGCGCCTACTTCGGCGCGTGGCGGGAGGTGCAGGCCGAGCAGCTCGAGCTCGTCGAGTCCGGCTTCGCGCCCGTGCCCGTGCTGCGGGCGCCGTACTTCGAGCGCGAGGTGCTCGGCGCGGAGATGCTCGACCGGCTCGGCGACGCGCTGTTCGCCGGGCAGGACCCGGCGGCGGTGCTGCACGGCCGCGTGACGCAGGAGCTCTCGCTGCACGACGGCGGCGCGCAGCTGCGGCTGGACCTGCCGTTCGTCTCCAAGGGCGACGTGTCGCTGAAGAAGATCGGGCTGGAGCTCGTCGTCCGCGTCGACGGCCACAAGCGCACGATCCTGCTCCCGGGCGCGATGGCCGCCCACCGGCCCAGCTCGGCGACGCTGACGGACGGGGCGCTGGTGGTCGGATTCACCGAGCAGGAGCCGGCCCGTGCCTGAGGATCCGATGGACGCCGTGCGCGAGGCGGAGCGGCTCGTCCGCGAGGCGACCGAGCGCGCGCAGCAGATCGCGGGCGACGTGCCGCCCCGGGGCTACGAGGAGCCCCGGCGGGATGCGCCCGGGACCGCGCCGCCCTTCCCCGACCTGTCCGCGCTCGCCGGGCTGGTCGAGCTGGCGCGCGGCTCGCTGCCGCCCGACCTCCAGCGCCAGCTCCAGCAGGCGCTGCGCGAGCTGCTGATCGCCCTGCGGGCGGTGCTGGACTACTCGATCGACCGGCTCGAGCCGGGCCGGGAGCCTCCGCCTGCGGCGGTGGAGGACATCCCGATCTCCTGACAAACTCGACGTCGTGCCGCCCCTCCAGAAGCGCCTGCGGGAGATTCCGCCCGAGCACCGCACGGCCGGGATCGCCGCCGTCGTGCTGGTGCTGTCGATGGGCGCTGCCCTGGTACCAGCGCACGGTCGACCCGGGCGCCGACAGCGACCTCGTCTCCAAGAGCCTGAACGCGTTCGGCGTCTTCACGTTCGTCGAGGCGGCGATCCTGCTCGTCGCCGCCGGCGTGCTCTTCCTGATCTGGGCGCGCATGGAGGGCAAGGGCTTCCACCTGCCGGGCGGCGACGGGCTCGTGATCTCGCTGGCCGGCGGCTGGGCGGTCGTGCTGCTGATCTGGCGCGTGTTCGACCGGCCGGGCGACGACACGCCGGGCGTCGTCGTCGGGGTCCAGTGGGGGTTCATCGTCGCCCTCGGCGCCGCCGCCGCGCTCGTGGCGGCCGGGGCGCGCGTGCGCGCCGCGCACCGCCCGGAGCCGCCCAACCCGGCCGAGGACCTCGATTGGGAGAGCGCGGCCCCGAGGCCGCGCCGCCGCGCGACCGACCGCGAGCCGCGCGACGCGACCGCCGTCACGGAGGTCCTGCGCGACCGGCCCGGCTGGGACGGCGACGTCCCCGACGCCCCGGACCCGCGCCGCCGCGGCCGGCCCGCGCCCGAACCCGAGCCGGACCCCGACAAGCCGCCCGACCGCCTCTTCTGAGCGCCGAGTCCGGAGTTGTTCAGCCTGAGGCTGAACAACTCCGGGTTCGGCGCGCAACTGCGGGGAAGTGAGCGCGTTTGAGCGGTATGCGCCTGACCGTCGCCATCCTCACCCTGCTGCTGTTCGCCCCGGCGGCCGCCCACGCCGAATGGTCCGGCCAGACGCTTTCGAGCGAGCACAGCTTCGTCAGCGACCCCTCGGTGATCGTCTCGGGCAACGGCGCGGCGCTCGCGTCGTGGCGGTTCCAGGAGGGGCTCGGCAACGGCAGCCGCGTCGGCACCGAGGGCGCGACCCGCTCCCCGGGAGCGAGCGGCTTCGGCACGCGGGTTGCGATCGTGCCGGCGACGTCCATCAGCCGGCCGCTGACGACCGTCGCCGGCCTCGAGCCCTACGGCGCGAGCGGTGCGCTGCTGGCGCTGATCACCGCGCGCCAGACGAAGCCGCAGGCGCGGCTCGGCGTGCGCTTCGGCTCGACGAGCGGGCGTTTCGGGAAGCTGCGGACGATCCGCCGCACGCGGGCCTACTCGATCGCCGACGCCTCGCTGGCGGTCAACGCGCGCGGCGACGCGGCGCTCGCGTGGTTCGAGGACCGCGGCACGCGCACGGACCGCGTCTACGTGGCGCTGCGCCGCGCCGGCAAGGGGTTCGGCAAGCCGCGGCGGCTGGCCACCGGGCGCATCCGCGGCGTGGCGGCGGGGATCGGCGAGCGCGGCGAGGTGCTCGTGAGCTGGGACGCGCGCGGGATCGTGCGCACGCGCTTCAAGCCGCGCGGGAAGCGGACGTTCCGCGCCACGGACACGATCCGCTCCAAGCCCGCCTTCAACGCCGAGATGCACCCCGTCGTCACGCCGTCGGGGCGCACCGTGCTGGCGTGGAGCGCGCAGTTCACCTCCGAGGGCGGCCTCAGGGGGCCGGTGTACTTCCAGGCGGCCACGCGCCGGGCCGGGGCCCGCCGCTTCGCCGGCGCGCGGCTGCTCGAGACGATCCCGGCGCGCGGCTACGACGGCCTCGGCCGGGCGATCGACGCCGTCGCCGACACGGCGGGCGTGGTGGCGATCGCGTGGCGCGGCGCGGCCGGCGTGCGCGCGTCGCGCGGCGGGGCGCCGGCGCAGACGCTCTCGGCCCCCGGGACGACCGCCGTGCTCTCCGATCTCGCCGCGGGCCCGGGCGGGCGCCTCGTCGCGGTCTGGGACGGCGGCGTCGACGACCAGGCGAGCATCGTGCGGGCGGCGGTCGCGGACGGTGTCGGCGCGCCGTTCGGGGCGCCCGAGGAGGTCTCGGCGGCCGGGCGCGACTCGCGCTTCGGCCACGCGGCCTTCGTCGGGGAGCGGCCCGTCGTGGTGATCGCCGGCCGCCCGGCCCCGCGCGGCGAGTCGGTGGCGCAGGCCTACGTGAGGTAGACCGCGTAGGCGGCCGCGGTGGCCAGGAACGCGATCGCGATGCCGATGGCGATCGTCGTGGGCGACTTGTACAGGTGGCCGGCGCACCCGATCAGGAAGCCGAGCACCATCAGGGCCACGAACGGCGTCGGCGAGGTCTCGTCCACGGCGGCGAGTCTAGACTCGACGCCGTGAGCGTCGCTGCACCGGAATCCGCCGAGGAGGTCGCCGCCGGCCTGCGGGCGGCGGGCTACCTGCCCGGCGAGTCGACCGCACTGGTCTCCTACCTGGCCGCCCGCCTGGGCAAGCCGGTCCTCGTCGAGGGCCCGGCCGGCGTCGGCAAGACCGAGCTGGCGAAGGCGCTCGCGCGCTACCTGGACCGCACGCTCGTGCGCCTGCAGTGCTACGAGGGCCTCGACGAGGCCAAGGCGCTCTACGAGTGGAACTACCGCAAGCAGCTGCTGCGGATCCAGGCCGAGAGCACAGACGACGCCGGCTGGGACGCCGTCCAGGACGACATCTTCGGCCCGGAGTTCCTGCTCACCCGCCCGCTGATGCAGGCGATCGCCTCCCCCGAGCCGGTCGTGCTGCTGATCGACGAGATCGACAAGACCGACCAGGAGTTCGAGGCGATGCTGCTCGAGCTGCTGAGCGACTTCCAGATCACGATCCCCGAGCTCGGCCGGATCGAGGCGCGCACCCACCCCGTGGTGCTGCTCGACCTCCAACAACTCGCGCGAGCTCACGGAGGCGCTCAAGCGCCGCTGCCTGTACCTGTGGCTCGACTACCCCTCGACCGAGCACGAGCTCGAGATCGTGCGCCTGCACGCGCCCGAGCTGCCCGAGACCGTGGCGAGGCGGCTCGTGGAGGTCGTCGCGATGGTGCGTGAGCTCGACCTCAAGAAGCCGCCGTCGATCGCGGAGTCGATCGATTGGGCGCGGGCGCTGCTGCTGATGGGCGCCGACGACATCACGGCCGAGGTCTTCCGCTCGACGCTGTCGATCATCGTCAAGCACCGGACCGACCTCGACGTGGTGGCCGAGCGCGTCGGCGTGAAGCTGGCGGCATGACCTTCCCCGCCCACGTCCTGCGCTTCGCCGAGGAGCTGCGGGCCGAGGGCGTCGCGATCGGGACCTCCGAGCTCAACGACGCCTTCGCGGCCCTGGGCGAGGTGGGCTGGACCGACCGCGTGCCGTTCCGCGAGGCGCTCGCGGCCACGATCGCCAAGTCGCCGGAGGACCGGCGCGTGTTCGACCTCGTGTTCGAGCGCTTCTTCTTCCGCGCCGCCGAGGCCGCGGCCCTGGAGCAGGGCGTGCGCGAGCGCGCCGGCGCCGAGGGCGAGGAGCAGCCGGACGGCATGGAGGGCGGCGAGCGGATCGACTTCGACGCCCTGCGCGAGCAGGTCCTGCGCGCCATCCGCGAGGAGAACGACGCGGCGATGCGCGACCTGGCGCGGCTGGCGATCGCCGCCTTCGGGCGCCGCGGGCAGGGCTCCGGGGTGCTCGGGGTCGACGTGCAGCGGATCCGCCGCTCGCTCGGGCTCAAGACGGAGCCCGCCCCCACCCACCCGGTCCGGGAGGACCAGGCCGGCGAGCAGCCGGAGCCGCTGACGCGCGACCAGATCCGCCGCTTCGAGCAGCACCTGCGGCGGGAGCTCGAGCGGATGCAGATCGAGCGCACGCAGGCGCTCCCGCCCTCGCGGCCGCTGAACGAGCTCGACCGGGCGCTGCCGTCGGGGCCGCTGCAGGACCTCGCGGCCGTCCACCGCGTCGTGATGCAGCTCAAGCGCCGGCTCGCGACCCAGGGGCACGAGACGCGCGGGCACCGCCGGCACGCGCAGGTCGACGTGCGCCGCACGATGCGCGCCTCGCTGCAGACGGGCGGCGTGCCCGTCGAGCTGCGCTACAAGCCGCGCCGCCCGCGGCGCCCGGAGCTCTACGTGCTCTGCGACGTCTCCACGAGCGTCACGTCGGCCTCCGTGTTCTTCCTGTCGGTGCTGCACGCGCTGCACGACTCGTTCCGCAAGATGCGCTCGTTCGTGTTCGTCGAGCGGATCTCGGAGGTCACCGACGTCTTCGAGCGCGAGCGCTCCTTCAAGGCCGTCTCGGACGCGATCTCCAAGGACGCCGGCGTCGCCGACGTCTCGGGCTACACGGACTACGGCCGCGTCTGGCGGGAGTTCCTCCAGCTCGTCGAGGACGACCTGCACCCGCGCGCGACCGTGATCGTGCTCGGCGACGCGCGCACCAACGGCCGCGACCCGGCCGCCCACCTGTTCGCCGGCGTCGCCGAGCGCGCGGGCCGCACGTTCTGGCTGAACCCCGAGCCGCGCCTGTACTGGAACTACGGCGACTCGGTGATCTCGGCCTACGAGCCCTACTGCGAGGCCTACGAGTGCTGGACGACGCGCCAGCTCGAGGACTTCGTCAAGGCGCTCACCCGTCCGGTTCGCGCCTGACGCGATAGGTCTTGACCGGCTCGGCGATGCCCTTCAGGCGCTTCGGGCCGGCGGAGGAGATCGCGTAGCCGTCGCCCTCGAGCGCGTCGCGCACCTCCTGCGTGATGAGCACGGAGCTCGGGCGCGCGCGGGCGGTCAGGCGGCTGGCGAGGTTGACCGTCGAGCCGAACCAGTCGCCGAAGTGGTTGGCGGCCGGGCCGTAGGCCACGCCGGCCCGCAGCGGCGGGAACCCCTCCGTCGCCTCCGCGCGCTCGACGAGCCGGACCGTCGTGGCGACCAGGTCCCCCGCCTCCGGCGCGACGAGCATCACCGCGTCGCCGATCACCTTCACGAGCCGCACGGGCGGGTCGACGAGCTCCCCGGCCATCCGCTGCAGGTTGCCCGCCACGTCGCTCAGCTCGGCCACGTCGACGGTCTGGCCGAGCTCCGTGAAGCCGACGAGGTCGGCGAAGGCGATCGCGGCGGTGCGCTCCTCGCCGCGGCCCGAGGCGCGCTCCTGCAGCGTGACCGCCTCGTTGCGCAGCATCTGGCGCAGGTGCAGCCGGAAGACGTAGTCCATCCACGGCGCGTTGAGCGGCACGAGCTCGGCGGCCAGGTTCGTGAACCGCAAGCCGAGCTCGTGCTCGTCCACCTCGGGCTCGAGCAGCGACTCGGTGATCGTCGTGCGCAGCGCCTCGACGTAGCGCGCGACCCCGCGCCCGAGCACGCGGTTGGTCTCCTGCAGGTCCTCGGTGGCGAAGCCGGCGCCGGCCACCTTCGCCTGGATCTCCGCCGCCTCGAGGTCCTCCTCCCCCAGCGCGGTCTCGCCCGGATCGGGCACCGGCAGCCCGAGCGCGCGGCGGGTCGCCAGCAGCGTGTCGAGCTCGAGGCCTGAGCGCTCGGCGATCTCCCGGGCGCTGTAGCGCGGCTCGCCCCCGAGCAGCCGCTCGACGGGCACGAGCGCCAGCCGCTGCTCCTTGACGGCCTGCCGGAGCTCCTCCAGCGGCACGCCGTCCTCGTGGAGCTCGTCGAGCAGCTTCCGCCGCGCCTCGCGCGCGCGGTCGTCCGGCAGCTCGTCCAGCAGCCCTTCGGCATCCCAGTCCACGTGGCCCGGGACGCTAGCGCGGGCGGGCTGTCAACGAGTTGCAAGCGGTTTGCAAGGCGCCGTCGCGATCGTCCGCCAGGCCAGTCCCCACCCCACCCCCACCCGGAGGACGCAATGTCCACTCGTCGCACCCTCATCGCCGCGCTCACCGCCGTGGCGATCGCCGTTCCCGCCGCCACGGCCGCCGCGCAGCCCGCCGACATGCACGCCTCGACCGCCATCGCGGCGGCCAAGGCGCAGCAGCACGGGCAGGACCTGCGCTCGCCGGACGCCAGGCACGCCGCGCTGCTGGCCAAGCAGCACGACTCGACCAAGGCGGAGCTCGTGCAGGACCTGCGCTCGCCGGACGCCATCGACGCCGCCCAGCACCCGCGCAAGTCGCCGGTCGCCGTCAACGCCCCCGGCGCCAGCGCCGTCGACTCGCAGGCGAAGTCGACCCCCGTCGCCCCCGGCCAGCCGACCTGGGCCGTCGACCCGCAGCCGATCCCGCCGGCGCCCGCCCCCGCGGCCGCCACCAGCGACGACGGCGTCGACTGGACCACGATCGGCATCGGCATCGCCGGCACGCTGCTCGTCCTCGGCGGCCTCGCCGCTCTGACGACCCGCATGCGGTCGACGCCGCGCACACGGGTCAGCCTCTGACCCGCCGCGACTCCGGGGCGCCGGCCGGCGACGGCCGGCGCCCCGGGTCGTTCCGGCCGCTTAGTAGGCTGGACGCGTACCTGACCAGGGGGGCTGACGGAAGTCGGCTGAGATAGCGCCTACGGACCCCGGCGCTGACCCTTCGAACCTGTGGGGTAATGCCCGCGGAGGGAGTGGAGTTGGACCTCGAGCTCACCTCGGTGAGGAAGGCCTACGGCGACGTCGTCGCGCTCGACGACGTGAGCCTGCGGGCCGCGGCGAACGAGACGGTGGCGGTGGTCGGCCCGAGCGGGTGCGGGAAGTCGACGCTGCTCGAGCTGATCTGCGGGCTCTCGGAGCCCGACGCCGGCACGGTGACCTCGCCCCCCGCGGCGCTGATGCCCCAGCGCGACGGGCTGCTCCCCTGGCTGCGCGCGCTCGACAACGCCGGGCTCGCGCTGCGCGCCGGCGGGACCTCCAAGAAGGCCGCCCGCGCGGCGGCGCACGAGCACTTCGCGGCGTTCGGGCTGGAGGGGTTCGAGCGGGCGCGGCCCGCGGAGCTCTCGGGCGGGATGCGCCAGCGCGTGGCGTTCCTGCGGACGCTGCTGGCCGGGCGGCCGGTGCTGTGCCTCGACGAGCCGTTCGGCGCGCTCGACGCGCTCACGCGCGGCCAGATGCAGCGCTGGCTCGCCACTGCTCTCATCCGGGAGCCGCGGACGGTCGTGCTCGTCACCCACGACGTCGAGGAGGCCGTGCTGCTGGCCGACCGGATCGTCCTGCTCTCGTCGCGGCCGGGGCGCGTCGTGGAGACGATCGACGTCGACCTGCCGCGCCCGCGCGCCCGCACGGACCTCGCGGTGGTCGAGCTGCGCGAGCACGCCCTGGAGGCGCTCGGCGAGCCGGCGCCGGCGCGCGAGCCCGCGGCGCGGCCGCACGCCGGCGGAGGGGGCGCCTGATGGCTGCGCTGCTGCTCGTGCTGCTGGCGCTGGCCGGCTGGGAGGCGCTCGTGCGGGCCGGGGCCGTCGACGAGCTGCTGCTGCCCGCGCCGACGGGCATCGCCCAGGCGCTCTGGGACGACCGCGGGATCCTCACCGAGGACCTGATCGTGACCACCGGCGAGGTCGTGCTCGGCCTGGCCGCCGCGCTGGCGCTCGGCGCCACGCTCGGCTTCGCCATGCACCTGTGGGAGCCCGTGCGCCGCACGCTGCGCCCGCTCGTGATCGGCTCGCAGGCCGTCCCGATCCCGGTGATCGCGCCGCTGTTCATCCTCGTGCTCGGGTTCGGCCTGGCCCCGAAGGTGCTGATGGTGGCGCTCGTCTGCTTCTTCCCCGTGACGATCAACCTCTACGACGGGCTGCGCGACGTCGACCAGGACGCGCAGAAGCTGCTGCGCTCGCTCGACGCCTCGCGCTGGCGCCGGCTCGCCCTGCTGGAGGCCCCGAGCGCCCTGCCCGCAACCTTCACCGGCATCAAGATCGCCGCCGCCGTCGCCGTCATCGGCGCGGTGTTCGCGGAGTGGGCGGGCTCGGACCGCGGGCTCGGCCACACGCTGCTGATCGCCAACGGGCAGCTCGAGACGGCGCGCGCCTTCGCCGCGACCGTGCTCCTGTTCGCCCTCGCCATCGCCCTGTACGGACTGTTCGCGCTGCTCGAGCGGCGCGTCGTGGACTGGACGCCCCGCACCGCCCCCCGAGGAGGACCATGAACCGCCCGCTCGCGCTCGCCGCGCTCTTGTCTCTAGTGCTTTCCGCCGCCACTGGCTGCGGCGCCAAGGAGGAGCCCGGCGACGGCGCGTCCAGCGGCACGCGCGAGGACCTGCGGCTCGTGCTCGACTACTTCCCCAACGCCGACCACGCGGGCATCTACGCGGCCCAGGCGAGCGGCGAGTACGACCGCGCCGGGCTGAAGGTCGACATCAAGGCGCCGCCGGATCCGGCCGCCCCGCTGAAGCTGCTGCGGGCGGGCCGGGCCGACCTCGTCATCTCCTACGAGCCCGAGCTGCTGCTGGCGCGCGACAAGGGCGCCGACGACCTCGTCGCGGTCGGGGCGCTCGTCCAGAAGCCGCTCACCTCGCTGATCGCGCTCCCCGGCAGCGGGATCCGCTCCGCGAAGGACCTCGAGGGCAAGCGCGTGGGCACGGCCGGCATCTCCTACCAGTCCGCCTACCTGCGCACGATCGCGGAGAAGGCGGGCATCGACCCGGGCTCGATCAAGGAGACCAACGTCGGCTTCGACTTCTCGCGCCCGCTGATCGCCAAGCGCGTCGACGCGACGCTCGGGGCCTTCTGGAACTACGAGGGCACCGACCTCGAGCGCCGCGGCAAGGACCCCGTGATCCTCAAGATGGACGAGCTCGGCGTGCCCGCCTACGACGAGCTGGTCTTCGTCGCCCGCAGGGAGGGCCTCGACGAGGACGGCGCCTCGCGCATCCGCCGCTTCCTGCAGGCGACCGGGCGCGGGCACCGGATCCTCGAGAAGGACCCGGATGCGGGCGTCGACGCGCTGCTGAAGGCCTCGAACGGCCTCGAGCGCGGCCTCCAGGAGGCGGTCGTGAAGGCCACGCTGCCCGCCTTCTTCCCGGCCGACGAGGACCGCCCGTTCGGCTGGCAGGACCCGAAGGAGTGGGAGGCCTACGGGCGCTGGATGCAGGAGAACGGGCTGCTCAAGCGGCCGCCGAACGCGGCACGGGCGCTGACCAACGAGTTCCTGCCCGGCGAGGGGCTGGACCCGGGCGTCTCCGGGCTGAACTGACGCCGAGCAGCCCGGACGCGCCCGCGTAGCGCAGGTACTCGCCCGCCAGGCCCTTCCACTCGCCGTAGGGCGCCATGAACTCGCGCACCTCGGCGATCTCGGCGCGCGCCTTCGGGTGGCCGGTCGTGATCCGGCCGACGAGCTTGATGAAGCCGAGGTCGCCCGCGGCGATCACGTCGTGGCGCCCGAAGCCGTGCAGCGCCAGGATCTCGACCGTCCACGGCCCGATGTCCGTGATCCGCAGCAGCCGGCGCGCGGCCGCCTCCGCCGCGCCGGAGCCGGGCGCGGCGCCCATCGCGGCCTCGAGGTCGGCCCGGCCCGAGGCGACCTCGGCGGCGACGCGGCGCAGCGCGATCGCCCGCTTGGGCGCGAGGTCGAAGGAGGTCAGGCGCGCGGGCGCCTCGGCGGCGATCGCGGCCGCGGACGGCCCGTCGCGCAGCCCGGTCTCCGGGCAGCGGTGCCCGAGCACGGCGATCATCCGCCGCTGGATCGCCACCGCGCGCTCGAACTCGATCAGCTGCTCCGTGACCGCGGCGAACAGCGCCTCCCACGGCACGGGACGGCGGCGCACCCGCAGGCGCGGGTTGGCCCGCACGGCCTTGCCGATCACCGGGTCGGACTTGAAGCGGTCGTGGAACGGGCGCAGGTCCTCGTCGACGCCGGTGGCGAAGCGCATCCGCGCGATCCCCTCGGCCGCCGCCTGCTCCGTCCGCGCCCGCGCGGCGAACAGCACGCGGTCGGCCGCGGGCTGCACGACGCCGACGCGGACCGGCTCGCCGCCCAGGTGCAGCAGCCGCTGCAGCGACGCGCCGCGCCGGCGCATCAGGCCGTCGGCCGACCCGCCGCCGAGCCGGAACGGCCACGGCGGCACGACCTCGACCCGAAGCTCGATCATCCGGCCGCGGAGGTCACGGAAGGCTTCTAGTCGCGGCGCAGGAGGTGGACGTCGACCAGGAACGAGTTGGAGGCGACGATCTCGCCGAGCCCGTTCTTGGACTTCTTGCGCTTGCGCCGCGGCACCCGGCCGCGACGGCGGCTCACGACCGCCACCGTCGCCGCCCCGGCGACGAACCCGGTCGCCGCCAGCGCGGCCGCCTGGCGGGCGGGCACGGGGGCGGGTAGCGACGGCTCGATGACCGCGGGGGCCGCCGGCACCGGCAGCCCGTCCACGACCTCTTCCTCCTGGAAGTCCTCAGGCGTCTCGCTCACGAACCCGACAGCATGACGGGTCTCCCGGACGATTGCACCCGGGAGGTCAGCGTGAGCGGGTGCGTGGTGCGGTTCCGAACACCCGGTCCCAGTACGGCGCGCTCACGCCGAAGCCGCGCTCGTGGTCCTGGAAGTGGTGGCGCATGTGCAGCTCGCGCAGCTTGCGCCCGACCGCCGTGCGCGGCACGTGGTGGTGCACCGCGTAGTGGACCATGTCGTAGGCGAGGTAGCCCGCGAGGAAGCCGGCGGTGAAGGCCGTCGCGTTGTCGCCGCCCAGCATCAGCCAGAACAGCCCGTAGAACGCCAGCGCGAGCGGGACGCTCGCCGACGGCGGCATCACGAGCCGCATCGGGTCGTTCGGGTGGTCGTGGTGGACGCCGTGGATCATCCAGTGCAGGCGCGCGCCGAGCCCACGCTCTGGCTCGAAGTGGAAGACGACGCGGTGCAGCCAGTACTCCGTGAGCGTCCAGACGGCGTAGCCGCCGAGCGCGAGCCCGATCGCGGTGAGCAGGCCGAGCCGCCCGGCTCCCGTGAGGAAGAGGACGGCGATGACGGGGAGGTAGATGAGCACCGGAACGGCGGGATGCACGCGGGTGAAGCGATCCAGCAGCCCGGACTCGAACATCGGCGGGGAGGCCTTCAAGTACTCGGAACGGCGCATGGCCGAAACGCTAACCCTTCGAAAGCGCGGGCGATAGTGGGGTTTTCCCCAGTTCTCGCTCGTAGACCCGGTAGCGCCGGACGACCCGTCCGCCCATCGCCTCCATCGCCCGGTTCATGTTCGTGTTGGTCTCGAGGATCCAGCCCATCTCGCCCCAGGTCTGGGGCGTCGCCGAGGCCATGTCGAAGTGCTCGACGTACATCTTCGCCGCCACGCCCGTGTGCTGGAACTGCGGCTTGACGCCGAGGAAGCCGACCCGGACGCGGTCGATCGTGCGGCCCTTGCGCAGGAAGTGCCACCAGCCGAACGGCAGCAGGCGCCCCTTCATCTTCGCCAGCACCTGGTTGACGTCGGGCACGGTGATCGCGACGGCCACGGTCTCCCCCTCCGCCGTCTCGGCCACCATGAACCAGTGCTGGTCGAAGACGAGCTGCAGCTCCTGGGTGTAGGCGTCGAGGTCCTTCTTGGAGTACGGGGAGAAGCCCCAGTTCTCGCTCCAGGCCGAGTTGTAGACGTCGGCGAAGCGGTCCATGTCCTTGCGCAGCCCGCGGCGCGTCATCTTGCGCAGCTTGATGCCGTGGCGGGGCTCGACCTCGCCGGCGAGCTTGAAGATGACGGGCAGGATCTTCTCGCGGTCGGCGATCTGCAGCTCCCACATCAGCAGGTCCATCGCCTTGCCGAGCCCGGCCTCCTCGGCCCGCCGCTGGTAGTAGGGCGGGTGCCAGGGCTGCTTGATCATCGGGACGCGATCGAAGCCCTCGATCATCACGCCGCTCTCGTCGTTCATCGTGAAGTCCATCGGGCCGATCATGTGGTCGCGGCCGCGCGAGGAGAGCCACTGCTCCGCGGCCTCCAGCAGCGGCGGCAGGATCTCCGGGTCGTCCTCGAGCTCGAGGAAGCCGAACATCCCCCAGCGGTTGCCGTGATGAGCGTTGAAGGCGTCGTCGTACTGCGCGCTGATGCGCCCCACCACGCGGCCGTCGCGGCGGGCGAGGAACAGCTGCGCGTCGCCGTGCGTGAAGAAGGCGTTGAAGCGGCGCGAGAGGAAGATCCGGCGCTCGAGCTTGAGCGGTGGGACCCAGACCCCGGAAGTAGAGTGCAAGCGGTAGGGGAGCTCGACGAACTCCTTGAGGTCCCGTCGCGAGGCGACGGGCTGCACGACCACTGACACGGAGCGGCAACCTACATGCCCACTGCGATCGACGTCTTCGAGAAGGTCCGCGGCCACGAGCGCGCCGAGCAGCTGCGCGCGGCGCGCGAGGCGGACCTGCTCCCCTACTTCCGCGTGCTCGAGTCGGCCGCCGGGCCGGTCGTCGAGATGGAGGGCGCGGAGCGGATCATGCTCGGCTCCAACAACTACCTCGGCCTGACCGGCGACGAGCGCGTGATCGCCGGCGCCCGGGACGCGCTCGACCGCTACGGCACCGGGCTGACGGGCTCGCGCTTCCTCAACGGGACGATCGACCTGCACCTGCAGCTCGAGGCCGAGCTGGCGGACTGGATGGGCACCGAGGAGGCGATCGTCTTCACGACGGGCCACCAGGCCAACGTCGGGACGCTGGGCACGATCCTCGGCCCGGGCGACACCGTGATCGCCGACTCGGGCGACCACGCCTCGATCCTCGACGGCTGCCTGCTCTCGCGCGCCAAGCTGCGCCCGTTCCGCCACGGCCGGCTCGACAAGCTGGAGAAGATGCTCCAGCGCGCCGGCGAGGACGGCGGCGGCGTGCTCGTGGTCGTCGACGGCGTCTTCTCGATGGAGGGCGACGTCGCCGACCTGCCGCGGATCGTCGAGCTCTGCAAGGCGCACGGCGCGCGGCTGATGGTCGACGAGGCGCACGGCGCCGGCGTGCTCGGCGCGCGCGGCGCGGGCGCGAGCGAGCTGCTCGGGGTCGAGCGCGACGTCGACCTGCGCATGGGCACGTTCTCCAAGAGCCTCGCCTCCTGCGGCGGCTTCATCGCCGGCAGCCACGAGGTCGTCGACTACCTGCGGATCTCCTCGCGCGCCTTCATGTTCACGGCCGCGGCCGTGCCCGCCGCCGTCGGCGCCGCGCTCGCCGCGCTGCGGATCGTCCGCTCCGAGGAGGGGCCGCAGCTGTTCGGCCGCGTGCTGGAGAACGCCGCCTACCTGTCCCAGGGGCTGGCGGACATCGGCTTCCACGTGATCGAGGACGAGCACACGACCACGATCGTGCCCGTCGTCGTCGGCGACGACTGGAAGGCCGTGCTGCTCTGGAAGGCGCTCTACGACGCGGGCATCTACGTCAACGTCGCCCTGCACCCGGCCGTGCCGCCGGCGGGCGCGCTGCTGCGCACGAGCGTGATGGCGACCCATGACCGCGAGACGCTCGATCGGGCCCTCGCGATCTTCGCCGACGTCAAGCAGCGCTTCGAGTCTGAGCACGGCCCGCTGCCCCGTTAGCGGATCGTCAACGCACCGTCAACCCTCGCGTGTAGCAGATTTCCGCTCTGTAGCGCGGTTTGCGGGCTTCCTACCTTGTCCGCGGATGCACAAGGTGAACAGCTCGATAAATCACCCGCTTTTTGCGAATGCAGAGGGTGGTTGAGCGTTGCCTCTTGACCCCAGGGCTGTCTAGCCTGGCGACCGGTCGAGCGCAGACGCGCTCGCTGGGGAAGAGATCACGATGTCAGGGGGACCGGACGGAGCCGCCGGAGGCGGCCCGTACGGCAGTGGACTGATGCGTGCCTGGAGCCCTCGCGTGTGCGCCCGACCCCAATGTGATCAACGTACGACCGGCCCGTGGGATGCGGGCCAGGGGGAGGTTCCATGCTGGAAACCGCGACAGCTCCAGCGCCGCAGCACATGCAGGCGCTGGCCCAGGCCAACAAGGTGCGACTGGCGCGCGCCGAGCTCAAGCGCCAGGTGGCCGACGGTGAGCTGTCCGTTGCGGACGTCGTGCTCGACTGCCCGTGGGAAGCGGAGAGCATGACCATCGCGGATCTGCTGATGAGTCAGCACCGGTGGGGACGGACACGGTGCCGTCGCTTCCTGGTGCAGCTCTCGATGAACGAGACGAAGACGATCGGCTCGATGACCGACCGCCAGCGCCGCTGCCTCGCCGGGCGCCTGCGCGGAGAGACGAACGCCGAGGTCGACCCGTTCGCCATCGGCGGGCTCGCCTGGGCGGGGCGGAGCTAGCCGGAGACGCTCACGCCGGCGCGCCGGCCACCTAGTAAGTGGCCGGGGCGCCGGTGTTGAAGCCGGGCCCGCGGGTGGCGATCTCGACCATGTGGCCGTCCGGATCGCGCAGGTAGATCGAGCGGCTCGCGCCGCGGTCGAAGACGTCGGAGCACTCCACGCCCCGGCCGCGCAGGTAGTCGCGCCACGCCTCCTGCTCCTCGGCGCTCTCCACCAGCAGCGCGAAGTGGTGGGTGGAGCCGACGCCCACCACGCCGGTCGGCAGCTCGGGGTACTGCATGAAGCTCACGAGCCGCCCAGGACCGCCGTCGAGCGCGCCGAACCACACGTGGCGCGAGTCCGGGTCGTCGTCGGACGGGCCGTCGTGGACGACCGTCAGGCCGAGCAGGTCGCGGTAGAACGCGATCGTGGCGTCGGCGTCGCGGCAGATCGCCGTGACGTGGTGCAGGCCGCGCAGCTGCATGCGCTTCTCATCTGACACGGCGGTAGAGGCTAGCCGTGTGCCCGGCGCGCACGACTGGCGCGGCGCATGAAGACCCGGCGCATCCACCAGAACACGGCGCCGAGGACCGCCACGGCGGCGACCACGACGGCCGGCCAGGGGGCTCCGGCGAAGTACAGGAGGGCGGCGCACGTGACCGCCGGAAGCGAGGCGATCACGGTGGTGTGCGAGCGGTAGCCCGCCAGGTGCTCGCGCAGGGCCGTGTCGAGCCCGCCCAGCGAGCCGAGCGCCATCCCGAGCACCAGCATCAGCTTGCCGCGGTCCGAGCGGATGTCGAGCGCGCCGAGGACGAGCAGCACGATCCCGACGAGCACGCACAGCTCGACGAGCGGCACGGGGTGCCATGGCGGCTTTGGGCGATCCTCGAGCGACGGGCGCCCGCCGCGGCGCCGCGGCGCGGCCCCCGCTTCGCGGACGCGCGCGCCACGCTCGCCGGCGGGCGCTCCGCCTCCCTGCGCGGGCGCGCCTGCGGCGACGGGCCCGCCGCGCTTGCGGGCGCGCTTGCCCATTCAGATGGAGTCCGGCGGGGCCGTGACGGCGGTCACGGCCCCCAGGCTAACGGGCAACCGGAGGAGACCTTCACGTGCCACCAGCCGGCCAGCAGGCCGACCGGCCCGAGCCGCGGGCGGACGTGGAAGTGCTTGCAGCCCGGCTCGCCGAGCTGGGCGTTGGAGATCCGCATCCACTTGTACGCGGGCGGGTCGGCGAACATCCGCTCGAGCAGGGTGCGGGACTCGGCCTGGCGCAGCAGCTGGGCGTCGAGGTCCTCGCGCACGCTCGCGAGGCGGCCGGCGAGGGCGTCACGGACGCGCTCGAGCTCGCCGAGCGAGAGCATCCGCGGCCGGGCAGACGCCGGCGGGGGCGCGGGCGGCGTCAAGCGCGGACAGGCGTCGAGGCAGGTGCTCGTCAGCTCGCGCTCGAGGCGGGCGATCTGCTCCCGGAGCGTTCGCCGGGCGGCGCGCTCGTCGACCTCGGGGACGACGACCCGCACGGGGCCGGGGTTGAGCTGCTCGATCAGTGCCATGTATGAGGACCCCCTCGATGGACCACTTCGCAGGGTACACCTATCCTCCCTCGCGCCCCATGCCTCGAAACGACCCCACGGACACCGGCGGCCTCTTCATCGGCCGCCGCCCAGGCACCGCCCCGCTGCGCTACAAGACCGACCCCGAGCGGGCGGGGGAGCGCCGGCGGCGCACCGACGCGCTGCTCGCCGCCGCCGTGCTGGTGCTGGAGTCGATCGTGTGCCTGACACTGTGGGGCCCGCAGCCGGTCGCGTGGCTGTGGGTCGGATCGCAGGTCGACTACCACGCCGGGTCGATCACGCTGGCGCTGGCGGTCACCTTCTTCGGGATGATCGCCACGCTGATGATCACGCTCGGGATCGCGACGCGGCTCGACCGGCTGTGGCGGATCCTGCGCCGCGCCGCCGGCCACGAGCAGCAGGAGGGCATCCTGCCGCGGATCTTCGCCGTCACGGCGATCGTGGCGCTCGTGCTGTTCACGCTCTGGTTCTTGATCATCGAGGGCCCGGCGCCGATGCTGGCGCCCCGCTGAGCGACGCCCTCGATGCGGCGGTTCCTTGGCTACTACCGCCAGTTCGAGGAGCTCTCGCCCGAGGAGGTCTCGCGCGAGCTCAAGCAGCGGCGCGACGACGAGAAGGCGCAGGCGCTGACCGAGACGCCGTCGCTGGACCTCAGCTCGCCGGCCTGGCACGAGCCGCCGCACGCCGAGATCGTCAACGCCGCGACGTTCGCGCTGCGCCGCGCGGTCAACGCGTACCCGGACGCCAGCACGGCGCTGGAGGCGCTCGCCGCGCGCCACGGCGTCGCCCCTGAGCGCGTGGTGGCCGGCCACGGCGCCGGCGAGCTGCTGCGCGCCGCGCTGCAGGCGCTGCTGGCCGGCTCGGGCTCGGGTGGGGAGGTGGCCATGGCCTGGCCGGGCTGGGGCCCGCTGCCGCGGCTGGTGCACGAGGCCGGCGGGCGCCCGGTGCCCGTCCCGCTGGGCCGCGACGGGGCCGCCGACGTGGACGCGCTCGCCGCCGCGGCGGGACCGGCCACGCGGGCCGTCGCGCTCTGCTCGCCCAACGACCCGACGGGCGGGACGATCGACGCCGGCGCCCTGCGGCGGCTGGCGGGCGCGCTCCCCGCGGGCGCGTGGATCCTGCTCGACGCCGCGCTCGCGGACTTCGAGGAACCGGAGGCCGACCTCGCGGGCCTGACCGGCGAGCTGGAGCGGCTGCTCGTGTTCCGCTCGTTCTCCAAGGCGCACGCGATGGCCGGGTTCCGGGCGGGCTACGCCGTCGGCCCCGGCGGCGCGGGCGAGCTGCTCGGCCGCCTCGCCCCGGCGCAGGGCATCTCGGCGCCGGCGGCGGCGGGGATGGCCTGGGCGGCCGTCAACGGCGAGCGCTACCTGCCGCGCCGCCGCGAGCTCGCCGCGGCCGAGCGCGAGCACCTGGCCGCCGTGCTCACCGGGAGCGACTTCGCCTTCCCGGCCGGCACCGGCCCGCTGCTGTGGCTGTCGAGCGCCTCACTGCCCGGCAGGGACGTCGCCGCCGGCCTGGCGACCAAGCGGATCTTCGTCGCGCCCGGCACCGCCTGGGGCGACGACCGCCACGTCCGCATCGCCCTGCGCGGCCCCGGGGCGACCGACCGGCTCGCCGCCGCGCTGAAGGACCTGCAAGTCAACGGCGCTGGGTAGGGAGGGTGAGTGGCCGGCCGCGCCGGTCGGCCACGCGGCGGCACCGCAACGCGGGGTTGCTGGGTTCCCGCCAGCGGGCGTGTTCGACCCAGCATTCCACGCCGCGAAACCCTGGGACGATGACGCGCGCCCAGGGGGCCTGAACGGACCCGCGTTGCGGGGGCGGCCAACGGCGGCGCGACCGCGAACCGCTCACTCACTCCCCCACCCAGAGCCGTTGACGTCCGCCGGGGCAACGCCTCCGGCCGACCTAGCGCTTGACGCGGAACGCGCCCCGCATGAACGGGTGCACGCGGCAGAAGTACGTGTAGGTCCCGGGCCGGATCGACTTCGGCGTGCGCCACGTGATCCGCTGGGCCGCCGGCGTGCGGCCCTCGGGGCCGAGGCCGAGGTTGCCGGAGTCGAACCGGACGGGCCCGTTGGCCAGCGGGTATGCGATGCCGGTCGCGCCGTTACAGGGCGCCTTGCAGCTCGTGATGGTGTGGAAGATGTTGCGCTTGGCGTCGCGGTTGAGGAACCGCAGCGTCTGGCCGGGCCGGACCGTCGGCGGGCGGCCCTTGCGGCCGGTGATGCCGAGGTCGCCGCGGCCGTAGACGAAGCCCCGGATCGGCACCGTGCGGGAGGGCGGCGGCGGGGCGGAGAGCAGGCGCCGGGCGTCGGGCAGGCCGCCGAAGGCGCCGCCGTGGTTGCGGTTCTCGGGCAGGTGGCCGTGGGTGACCTTGCCGGGCACGTCGACGTTCGTCGCGAACGGGTCGGGACCGGTCCCGCCCGGGTTGAAGGCGGTGATCATGATCCCCATCGACTCGTACCACGAGGAGCGCTTGGTGTCGTAGGTCGCCGACACCGACAGCACGTCGCCCCGCCTGACGCCGACGCGCCACTCGGCGGGGGTCGCGGTCATCGCCACGTCCCACGACACCGCGCCCGCGGGCTCGAAGTACTCCGCCTTGGAGCGGAACAGCCGCACCGTCTTCCCGTCGCGCGTGAGCGTGAGGTCGGTCCACAGCCCGCCCGGGTGCAGGTGGCCGGCCGTGCCGACGAGCACGCCGTCCTCCTCGATCGTCAGCTCGTGCTGGCGAGAGCTCGAAGCCCCCGGGGACTCCTGCGGGTAGGTGAAGCGGCGGTCGCGGCCGCCCGCGCCCTTGTGGACGTCGAAGACGGGGTAGATCTTCCCGGCCTCGACGTCGCTCCACAGCGTGTGGAGGTCCCGGACGCCCGCGGCGGCCGGCGTCCCCGCCGGGATGAAGTCGACGTCGTAGGTGATGTACACCTCGGTCGGCGTCGGCGTCAGGTTGTGGATCATGTGGTTCATGATCCAGTTGTCCTGCGGCTTGTAGACCCAGCCGTAGCCGTCCGGCGCGTTGAAGATCGTCTTCTCCTCGCCCGCCGCGAACAGCGGCCTGAAGTTCGAGACCCAGACGGCGTGGTGGAGGTGGATGACGTCCACGCGCGGGACCGTCCCGTCCTTGTACGTGAGGTCGGGCTTGAAGCGCGTGATGTGCCCGGGGACGTCCGGCTTGAGCTCGTTGCCCTCGAACTCGATCGTGTTCTGCCCCGGCGCGATCTTGACCGGCCCGAACTTGTAGTGGATGCGCTGCACGCCGGGCTTGGGGCCCGGCTCGACGGTCGTCTGCGCCGTCGCGCCGACGGTCGAGGCGGACGCTGCGGGCACGGCGGAGAGGAGCGCTGCCATGGTGAGCAGCGGCACGATCAGTCGGGGCACGCCGTGCACTCTAGTCGGAGGCGACGGTGTCCCATACCGTCCAGAGCGCTTCCTCGACGTGTATCGGAGGCACGCCGGGCACCGCAACGGTGAACAGGACCATCTCGCGGGTGCGCTCCGTGACGCCGGCGTCCGGCGAGACGGCGCCGAAGACGACGGCCAGCGGCCGGTCCGCGCCGGCCACCACGAGCCGCCCGGCCGGGACCCCCTCCCCCGCCTGCGCGGCGCGCAGCCGCAGGGCGCCGTCGACCGCCGCGGCGTCGAGCGCCCAGACCGGCACGCCCGTCTCCATCACCGCGATCGTGATCGCGTCGTCGAGCAGGTTGCGGCTGCGGAAGCCGCCGTGCCGCATGCGCTCGAGCGCGAGCGCCTCGACCGGCACGCGGTGCTCGTCGGGCTCGAGCCCGATGTGGCGGAAGAAGATCCGGTAGGCCTGCGGGATCGGCTGCCGGCGCAGCGCGATCGCCTGCGGGCCGCGGAAGCGGTCCGACAGCAGCCGCAGCCGCTCGCGCAGCTCGGGCGGGCTCGGACCCGGCAGGAAGCCGAACGTCATCGACGCGATACGCAGGCCGGGCCACTCGCGCGCGAGCTCGGGCGCGACCTCGCCCTCGACGAGCGGCGGCTCGCTCACTGGCCTCTCCTCAGCTTCTCGAGCCTGGAGCGCAGCTCGACGCCGTCGATCATCGTCAGCGACGTCCCCTCGACCTTCCCGCCCTCGTAGGCGAACGTGACGGTCGGGCAGACCGCGACCGCGTAGGCGTTGGCGACGCCGCCGTCGCGGTCCCAGCCGACGGGCAGCGACCAGCCGCGCCGGCGGATCGTGCGCCGCAGCTCGTCGCGGTCGCCGCGGATCGCGACGGCGGCGAACGAGACGTCGGGGTAGTCGGCGCGCAGGCCGTCGAGCACGTCGACCTGCCGGTCGCACGCCTCCGAGCGGGCGGCGACGAACGCGATCACGACCGGCCCGCGCTCGGCGAGCTGGCAGGAGTTGAGGATGTCGGGCCCGCGCACCTCGCAGGCGGGGCGGTCGCCCTGCCGGCCCTGCTTTGGCTCGGTGGCGAGGTTGGCGTCGCCGTCGAGCGAGGAGAGGGCGAGCGGCGCGGCGAACGGCGGCAGCGGATCGCCGGGGTCGAGTCCGCGCGAGCCGGGCGCGTCGGTGCGGATGGTGTTGAGCGTGATGTAGGCGATCGCGAGCACGACGGCGACCCCGACGATCCAGGTGACGGTCGAGCGGCGCGGCGGCGGTGCCGGCGGGGGCGGCTCAGGATGGGGGCGGGCGGGGACCCCATCCGGCGCAGGGTCCTCCCCGCGGTCGCGGACGCCGAACGGGCCGGGCTCGTTCACGCCGGGACGGCCGGGGCGGGCGAGGCCGGGTCGTCTGAGGGCGATCCAGCACCGCCCGCCCCTGCGGGCGCCCTGCTCGCGGCGCGCCGCTCCGCGAGCATCAGCACGGCGGGCAGGACGGCGAGCACGCCGAGCAGCGACACCGTGAGGTCGACCACGGTCACGATGCCGAAGTCGCGCAGCATGGCGACGTCGGAGAAGGCCAGCACCGCGAAGCCGGCGATCGCGGTCGCGCCCGACGCGAGCACGGCGGCGCCGGTCGACGCGTAGGTGGCCCGCAGCGCGTCGGCCGGCTCCAGCCCCGCGGCGCGCTCCTCGCGGTAGCGCGCCGTCAGCAGCACCGAGAACTCGGTCGAGATCGCGATCACGAGCGCGCTCAGCGTCGCCGACATCGGGTTGAGCGGGATCCGGATCGCGAACAGCACGAGCGCCGACCAGCCCGTCGCCAGGGCTATCGGCACGAGCGGGACGAGCGCGCGCTCCCAGCGCCGGTAGACGGCCAGCAGCGCGAGCGCGACGGCCAGCAGGCCGGCCAGCAGCGTCCCGAGCCGGCGCAGCGGGTCCGACAGCGTGTCGTTGGCGCCGGCCACCAGCACGGGCAGGCCGCCCAGCTCGGCGCTCACGCCGGGGGGCGGCTTCAGCCGCTCGCGCATGTCCTCGAAGATCTCCTGCTGGCGGTCGAGCGGCATCAACCGCACGCCGAAGGCGAGGTTGGCGGTCTTGCGGTCGGCCGTGATGACCGACTGGGAGAAGTACGGCGGCACGGCGTCCAGCAGCGAGCGCACCTGCTCGCGGGTCGCCGCGGACTGCTCGTCGCGGAACAGGTCGGTCAGCGACAGCGCCGGGCACAGCTCGGCCTTGCCGCAGCCGTTGCCCGCCGAGTAGCCGTACTTCTCCAGCAGCCCCGCCTGGTAGTCGCGCATCCACCGCACGACCTCCGGGTCCGTGAGGTCCTTGCCCTCGACGATCACGTCGACCTCGCCGGCGACGCCGGTCGTGCGCTGCAGCGTCTGGATGTCGCGCACCGCGGTCAGGTCCTGCGGCACCAGCCGCTCGACGTCGGAGACGACCTCGGTCTGGGAGTCCAGCGCCCAGCCGCACGCCGCCAGCGCCAGGCCGATCGCGAGCACCCGCCCCGGCCGCCGCAGCGCCCCGCGCAGCACCGCCGCGCCCACCGCACCGACCCGGGCCGCCGGGCGCGCCAGGGCGTCGCGCGCCGCGTCGGCGAGCTCCCCGGCCCCGCGCAGCGAGCTCGCGAGCGGCCCGTCGCGCCTCGTCCGCAGCGACAGGGCGAGTGCCGCCGTCCCGGCGGAGAACGCGAGCAGCAGCGCGAACACGATGCCGGCCACCAGCAGCGCCCCGAAGCCGCGCACCATCGGGACCGGCGAGAGCTGGAGCACGAGGAAGCCGACCGCCGTGGCGAGCGCCGCCGTCGCGATCGTCGGCCCCGACAGGCGCGCCGCTTGCTCGGCGTCCCCGCCCTCCTCCTCCACGCGCGCCTGGAACTGGATCGCGTAGTCCACCCCGAGCCCGAGCAGCACCGGCAGCACGGCGATCGAGGCCATCGTCAGCGGCGCGCCGAGCAGCGCCATCGCGCCGAACGTGATCGCCACGGCGGCCATCGCGACGAGCAGCGGCACGATCCGCAGGCGGCTGCGGAAGACCAGCGCGAGCACGACCGCCATCACGATCAGCGCCACGACCAGCAGCCGCAGCACCGAGCCCGCGAGCGCGTCCGCGAGGTCATCGAGCACGACGGGCGCGCCCGTCACGGTGTAGGAGGCCTTGTCGAGCCGCCACTCCGGCATCGCCACGGCGGCGCGGATCTGCTTGATCGCGTCGCGCCGCTGGGCGTCGGTGAGCGTCTCCTTCAGGCGCACCTGGATCACCGACGAGCTGCGGTTGGGGAACAGGTAGGCGAAGCGCGCCTTCGGCGTCCCGGCGCCGCGGCTGGGGTCGAACACGAGCGCGGACACGAAGTTCGGGTCGTTGAGCTGCGGCGCCCCGGTCAGGCCCAGCCCGTACTTGAGGTTGATCTGCAGCAGCTGCTTGAGCAGCTCGGCGTAGACGACCTGCTCGGCCGCCTTGGCCGCCTTGTCCTGCGCGGCCTTCGAGCGTCCCTGCCCGCGGGCGACGCGGCGCGCCGCGCGGCCGGCGCGCTGGGCCGCGCTGCGCCGTCTGCTGCGAGCGCAGCGAGAGCTGCTGCTGGATCTCCCCGACCGCGGAGTTGACGAACGTGCCCGGCCCGTAGACCACCTTCACCGGCTTCGTGCGCGCGAGCGCGGCGCACGGCGAGCGCTCCCCGCCCGGCGCCGGCGCGTCGGCCGGCTTGTTGCCGGACAGGCAGCCCTCCAGGCCGACCAGCGTGTTGAGGTTCTTCGTCAGGACGAGGTTGGACACGTCGCCGCGGACGAGCACGATCACCGACTGCTCGCCGAAGCGCTCGCGATAGCGCTCCGTCGCCGCGTAGGAGTCGCTGGAGCGGTCCACGAGCGTGTCGGTCGCCGCGCTCGGCTCCAGCGTCAGCGCCAGCGCGGCGCAGACCGCGGCCAGCGCGGCCACGGCCGCGACGACGCGGCCCGGCCGCCGGGCCGCTGCCCGGACGATCCGCTCGAGTGCGCGAGAGGGCTTCACGATCGCGGGGCTACCGCCCCGTGCCGGCCTTCACGTGCGGGTACTGCGTGGTCTCACCACCGTAGGTATAGGGCGCCTGCTTCTTGCACGGCGGCGCCGGGACCGTTCCGGCGGGCGCGTTGGCGAACGCGAACTTGTTGATCCGGTCCAGCAGCTCGTCGGGTACCAGCGCCTCGAGCGCTTCGGTGGTCGGCGGCGGCGTCGGCACCGGCACGGGGAGGCCGGGCAGCGGCGGGGTGGGCACCGTCGGCACAAGGGAGCTCGCGTCGTTGGTGATGCCGGGCACGGCGCGGCCGCAGTGGCGGTCCTCGTAGACCTCGAGCCCGCCGCGCAGCCCGTCGAACGCACCGGGCTTCGTGTACGGGTTCGGCCGGTTGGTGCCGATCCGGCGCGGATAGACCGCGAGGTTCTCCGGGTTGAGCGGGTTCGTCGTGCGCAGGTAGTGCACGCGGGTGGCGGTCGAGCGGGCCTGCGTGGCGGCGGTGACGTTGGCGAAGAAGGCGTTGAGCTCGCGCTTGTAGATCCCGACGAAGTCCAGGATCGGGACGAGCTGGTTCGCCGCCGGGTCGATCTGCGCCAGCAGCGGGCGCAGGTCCTCCAGCACCTGCTGGGCCGCCGGGAAGCCCGCCTTGGAGGCGTCGATCAGCGGGTTGAGCTCGATGAAGAGCTTCTTGAGGTCGGGCGCGAGCGCGCCGAGGTCGATCAGCGTCGGGCTCAGCTCGCGCGCGGCCGGGCGCAGCTGGTCGACGAGCGGATCGGTGTCCGTGGCGAACTCCGCCAGGCGGCGCAGCGTCACGCGCGACTCGTCCTCGAACGTCGGCAGGGCGACGAAGGCGTCCTTGAGCGCCTCGTCGCGCGACGCGGTGGTCGCGAACACCTGGTTGGAGTTGCGGATCAGCGAGCGCAGCTGGCCCTGGCGCTCGGTCAGGGCCTCGAACACCACGCCGGTGTTGGAGATCAGCCGGCTGACCCCGCCCTCCTGGCGGTTGAGGATGTCCACGAGCGTCGCCGTGTCCTCGGCGAACGGGCCGAGGTTGCCGAGCGCGTCGTTGATGTCCTGCCCGTAGCCGTCGATGCCCTGCGCCTGCGCCTGCATCCACGTCTGCCACGCGCGCCGCGTCTTGGGGTCGAAGGCGCGCAGGATCTCGTCGAGCTCGACGGTCGGGGAGACCTGCGTCTGCGCCAGCGACCCGTTCTCCGCGACCGGCTCGGCGTCGGGCGTGCCCGGCGTCAGCTCGACGTAGGTCTCGCCGAGCAGCGTCTTCTGGCGCAGCATCGCCTTCGCGTCGGACTTCACCGGCGCGTAGCGCGACTCCAGCTCGATCACGGCGATCGTGCGGCCCGTCTTCGTGTCGGGCTCGATCGTCTTGACCTTGCCGACGGGCACGCCGGAGATGCGGACGTCGGCCTCCTTGGCGAGCTGGGTCGCCTCGGCGAAGCTGGCCTGGAACCGGTAGCCCTTCGGCTTGAGCGGGATCGAGCCGCCGAAGGCCAGCCACAGGAACAGCAGCAGGCCGAAGCACGACAGCGCGAAGATCACCATCGCGGCGATGCGCCCGAGTGACGGAGTGCTCTTAACCACCGCCGACCCCCGGGTCCTGGCTCGAGCTCGGGCACAGCCCGCTGCGGTTGGGCCCGTTGAGCAGGTCGACGAGCGTGCCGAGCTGCGGGTTGGCCTCCGCGACGGAGTCCAGCAGCGAGGCGGTCTGGCAGCCGAAGACCACGAGGCCGTGGCGGATCGGGCCGTGGGCGTCCTGGGTGGCGAAGATCGTCGGCGCCAGGTGGTTCGCCCAGGAGAACCAGAACAGGTAGCCCTCCTCCGTCTCGCCCGGCGGGTTGTAGGCGAGCATGTTGAGGAGGCGGTTGAGGCGCGTGAAGGTGTTCGTGAGGTCGGGGGCGGCGGCCGCGAGGTCGCGCATGGCCGGCCGCAGCTCCTTGACGGTCGGCAGCGACGCGCGCGCGAACGGCCGCAGCTCGTCGCGGATGATCGGCGTCGTCGTGCGCAGGAACGGCCGCAGCTGGCGCTGGGTCGGCCCGAGCGCGCGGGCGGTCGGCCGCAGCGCCTCCAGCGTCGGCCCGAGCTCGTCGGCCAGCCGCGTGGTCTTGGCGAGCGTCGACTGCGTGATCTGCAGCGAGGAGGGCAGCTCGCGCAGCGTCTCGCGCAGGTTGGCGTCCTGGCGGGCGAAGGTGGCGAAGACGGCGTTGGAGTCGACCACGAAGTCGGCCACGGTGTCGTCGCGGTCGCCGAGCTCCTCGGTCAGCAGCGAGAAGTTGTGGATCGCGCGCTTGATGTTCGCCGAGCGCTTGGCGAGCGCCTCGTTGACCCGGCGCGAGAGCTTCGCCGTCGGCTCGATCCGGCGGATCGTGTTGGCCAGCTCGCGGCCGTTGCCCTTGAGCGCCTGGCCGCCGTCGTTGAGCAGCAGGGTCAGGTAGTCGCGCGTGTCGGCGTCGAGCGCGGCGAGGATCTCGTCGAGGTTGACGTCGGGAAGCGTCTGCGAGACCGGGATGCGGCCGCCCTCCGGCAGCCGGCCCGCGGCCCTCGTGCCCGGCGTGAGCTCGGCGACCATGTCCTTCAGGCCGGTCTTGGGCCGCAGCAGGACCGTCGCGTCCCGGTAGACGCGGTTGTAGCGCGGCTCGATCTTCATGCCGATGATCGCGCGCCCGTCCTCGAGCTTGACGCTCTTGATCTCGCCGACCTCGACGCCGGCGACGTTGACGGTCTGGCCCTGACCCGGCGTGACGGACTGGGCGGTCTGCATCTCCGCCTCGATCTCGTAGAAGTCCTGAGCCGATCACCGGCACCCAGGCCGGCAGCGAGAGCCGCTGGTTGGAGAGGATCACCGACGACACGAGCACTGCGACCAGGATCAGGCCGATGATCGCCGCGAAGTCCCCGAGGTGCTTTCGGATCGCCGTCTTCATCGCGAGCTCGGCTGGGCGGTCGGGGTCGTCGGGTCGGTCTTGGCGGCCGCCGGGCCGTTGAGATTCGGCAGCTTGTTGGTGTGGCACTTCACGTCGGGCCGGTACGGCGGGCGCTTGCCGGGATAGAACGGGCGGTTGCCGAGCGGCGGGGCGATGTTGTTGCCGAACACCTCGCCGGAGGGCGAGCCGGCGCCGAGCGACACCGCCTGCGAGCCGCCGCCCGGCTGGAAGCGCACGTACATGCCGTTGCCGTCGAAGTTCTGGCCCTCGCCGGCGAGCCCGACCAGGCCGTACATGAACTCCTTGTAGTTCTCTACGCCCGTCTCGAACTCGTCCCTGATGACGATGTCGCCGGTCGGCAGGATCACCTGGCGCGCGCAGCGCGAGGTCAGCGTCGTCTGCGGCAGCAGCTTCAGCGAGGCGTTGGTCAGGCGCGCGAGGTCGCGCGTGGCCGGCGAGAGCTCCTTGACCAGGCCGCCGAGCTCGCTCGCGGAGACCAGCTTGCGCGTCTGCGCGATCCACGGGAACGACGCCTCGATCGTGGCCGGCGTCTCGCGCACGCCGGGCAGGATCTCGCGGGCGAACGCGCGCGTCGGCGGGAACGCGGCGTTGAGCGACGCGAACGCCGTGTTGGCGTTCTCCAGCGTCGGGGCGAGCAGCCGGATCGTCGCCTGCAGGTTGTCCGACTCCGAGGCGAAGGCCGCGGTCGTTCGGTTGAAGTTCGTGATCAGGTCCTTGAGCTGCTCCTCGTGGCGGATCAGCGCGGCGCTGGTGCGCGCGGTGCCGTCGATCAGGCGCGAGAGGTCCTCCCCGGGCTCCTGGCCGAGGAAGGCCTCGAAGACCTGGGCCGTCGAGCGCTCGGCGGCCGGGATGTCGACGTAGGCGTCGTTGAAGGACTCGGCTCCGGTCTCGCCGCGCGCCGACGGGGCCGCGTCGCGGTCGTCGGCCGCCGTCGGCTTGGAGTTGAGCGCCTGCGCGAGCCCGTCGAGCACGTCCTTGAGGTCCTGGCGGGTGTCGGACTGCAGCGACGTGAGCACCTCGTCGAGCTGGACCGGCGAGGACGTGTGCGTGACCTTGATGACGCCGCCGTCGTCGAGCTCGGGCGCGGCGGGCGTGCCCGGCCGCAGGTCGACGAAGAAGTTGCCCTCGAGGAAGATGCGCGGGCGGATCTTCGCGGTGGCGTCCTCGTGGATCGGCAGCGCCTGCTTCTGCAGCGAGAGCGTCACGACCGACGTGTCGGAGTCCTTGCCCGCCTCGACCGAGGCGACCTTGCCGACGTTGACGCCGGCGATCCGGACGGGCGAGCCGACGCGGATCGAGTTGGCCGACTCGAACGTCGCCTTGACCTGGTAGGGCGTCGTGAAGGGGATGTCCTTCGTGAAGCCCAGGAAGGTCCCGACGAGGATGATCACGAGCGCGATCAGCCCGATCGCGACGGGGCTGCGCGGCGTGTGGCGCTTGACGGCTCCGCGTGCCATTACGGGCTCGTCTTCTCCGTCCGGGCCTGCTGCGTGCCGGACACGTTGCCGATCACGGTCTTGCCGCTCGCGTAGGGCTCGTTGCCGGCCTCGCACTCCTTGGGCTGCTTCGGCGAGGCCGTGTTCGGATACGGGTTGGTGTGGAGGTGGTTGTCGACCGTCGGGCCGTCGGCGGGCGCCGAGGACGGGCCGCCCTCGTTGTTCGGGCCCTGCGGCGTGGCGATGATGATGAACCGCTGCCAGGTGCCGTTCTTGTCGCCCTCGGACAGCAGCGAGGAGACGTTGCGGAACCACAGGGTCACGTAGTTGCACTGCAGCTGGGCCGGCGCGAGGTGCGCCAGCGTCGGGCCGCAGCGTGCGCACGACGTCGGACAGCGCGTCGACGCCGAGCTCGGTCCGCGGGTCCTCGGCGAACGTCTGCAGCTCGCGCAGCAGCGGCTCCAGGCGGCGGTTGAGCGCGACCGAGCGGCGCAGCGTCGGCGTGCCGATCTCGAGCGCGTCGGCGAGCACCGGCGCGGAGGTGCGCAGGGCCCGCACGCCGGGGCGCAGCTCGCGGAACAGGCCCTCGCTGTTGGCCAGGAACGGGCGCTGGATCGGGAACGAGCGGATCGCCTCGTCGAGCGCCGGCCGGCCCTTGGTGATCGAGTCCTGGATGTACGGGCGCGCGACCTCGCGCAGCGCGGCCATCGTCGTGTCGAGGTTGACGAACAGCTCGGCCTGCTCCTCGGCCGCCGGCGCGACCTCGGCGGCGGCGTCGCCGAGCTCTCCGATGAAGCGGTCGAGGTTGGTGTTCGGGTCCGACAGGTTCTGCGCGACCGGGATGATGTCCGCCAGCAGCGGCCGGAAGGCGGCGATCGCCTGGTTGATCGACGTGCCGCGGCCGGCGAACGCCGTGCCGAAGCCCTCGATGTTCGTCCGCATCGCCTCGCGCGTCTCGTCGTCGAACATGTTCACGAACTCGTCGAACTCGACGGGCGCGGGCGTGGCGGCCTCGAGCGGGATCGTGTCGCCGTCGCCGAAGCCGTCGTCCGAGCGCCCGCGGGTGACCTCCACGTACTTGAGGCCGAGCGCGGACTTCGTGCGGATCAGCAGCGTCGAGTCCTTCGGCAGCGGCATCTGGTCGCGCTCGAGCTTGAGCGAGAGCAGGGCCACGCTGCTGCCGTCGTCCTGGCGCTTGGCGGTGATCCCGTCGACCGTGCCGACGCGCGCGCCGCCGATCCGGACCTCGTTGCCGCGCACGAGGGCGGCGGCGCTCGGCACCTCGGCCTTGAGCGAGTAGGTCGGCACGAACGGCAGGCCCTGGTTGGCGTTGTAGGCCAGGAACACGGCGACGAGGATCACCAGGACGGTGGCCGCGCCGATCAGGACGGGGTTGCCGGCGATCCCGGCGCCGCGGTTGTTCACGGCGTGTCCTTCCCGAACAGGAAGTCCAGCAGCGGATCGTCGCCGCCGCTCGGCGCCGGCGCCGGGGGCGCCGGCGCGGGCGTCGCGGACGCCGCCGGTGCGGGCGTCGCGCTGGCCTGCGGCACCGGGGTCGCGCTCGCCGTGGGCGCGGGCGTGGCGGTCGCGACCGGAGCGGACCGCTCACGCTTGGGCGTCGGGGTCGGCGTGGCCTGCAGGCGCGGCGCCTCGTCGCCCGACTGGCCGGCCATCGCGCGCCGGATCGCCTCCGCGGTGGCGATCAGGACCTGGTCGCGCGGACCCTCGGGCACGGACGACGCCGCGGTGGCGCTCGCCGGCGCGAAGTTCGCGGTGCAGCCCGGGGTCGGGGTGACGGCGTAGGTCGAGCACTGGTTGACGATCAGGCCCGCGCGCAGGTAGTGCCCGAACGTGTCGAAGCCGTTGACGGCGGCCACTTGGTAGAAGGCGTAGTCGAGGAAGCGCTCGAAGCCGTCGCGTCGTCTCCAGCGACGTCGAGCAGCTTGCTCGCCGTGTCGGCGACGGGCCGCACGTCCTTGGCGAGCGCGCGCAGGTCGCGGGTGATCGGGAGCGCGGCGATCATCGCCGGGGTGCCGACCTCGGCCGCGTCGCCGAGCGACTCGAACGCCGGGATGCCGGCCTGCGCGAACGGTCCGAGCTGGCGGACGAAGCGGTTGATGGCGGGCGCCTGCGCGCCGAGGTCGGCGAACACCGGCGTCGCCTCGTCGGCGAAGGAGCCGAGGCGCTCCATCGTCGGGCGCAGCTCGCGCAGGAAGGCGGGCAGGCGCTCGATGTCGGCCTCCAGGTCGGCCGCAGCGCTCGGCGGTCGCCTCGGCCACCTCCGCCGAGTTCTCCAGCGCCGAGGAGACCCGCTTGCGCTCGCGCGCCAGCGGCGCCAGCACCGTGTCGCCGTCGACGGCGAGGCGCTGGAGCGTCTTGTTCTCCGAGGCGAGGATCTCGAGGACCTTGTCGACCTCCTTGAGCGCCGGGTTGGCGCGCCGGATGACCTCGTTGAGGTCGTCGCCGCGGCCGGCGACGCCGGTCCCGAGCTCGTTGAGGATGATCGACAGCCGCGCGCGCTCGGGCTCGCGCGTGATGTTGTTGATCAGGTCGAGGTCGACCGGCTTGGTGGTCTGCGAGACCGGCAGCAGGTACTGGCCCTTGCCCTTGCCCCTGTCGATCTTCTCCAGCGCGGGCGGCGGCTCGGCGTTGGCCTGTCGCGCCTGCGTCGGCTCGCACTCGACGAACTTCTCGCCGATCAGCGACTGCGGGCCGGATCGATGCACTCGGCGTCGCGGCGGAAGTCCTGGTAGCCCTTGTCGTCGATGCTGAGCACGACGACGGCCTTGAAGTCCTTCGTCACGTCGAGCGAGTCGATCTTGCCGACCTTGACGCCCGCGACCTTGACGTCCTCGCCCGGGATCGCGAAGCCGGCGTTGTCGAAGATCGCGCGCACCAGGTAGGGCTCGTCGCCGTCGCGCGTGGCGAGCACGACCGCGACGGCGACGGACGACCACGAGGAGGATGGGGACGAGGATCCGCATCAGGGCCCGGGGAGCACGAGGCTCGGGTCGCAGTCGTCGGCGCCGAGGTTGCCGTTGTCGGTGTAGGGCGCGGAGTTGTCCTCGGGGCGCTGGCTGGCGGCGCCCGGGCAGCGCTTGATCACGCCGGTCTCGAGCGCCGTCCATGCGCTGGGCCGGCGGGATCGGCGTGAGCACGCCGCCGGCCGGGTTGTCCGTGAACGAGAAGGCGTTGAAGATCGGCTGGATGCGCGCGAAGTGGCCGTTGGCGTCGTAGTTGGCGGCGCCCTGGCCGAAGTCGCGCAGCCAGCCGACGAAGTCGGGCGTGTAGGGCCGGATGAACTCGAGCACGGGCTGGGCGCTTCTGGAGCGCGAGCCGGCCCTGCGTGAAGGCGGGCGTGGCGACCCGCTGCAGCGCCGGCATCTTGCGCGTCGCCTCGACGAGGTCGTTGTCGGCGCCGTCGCGGCGCACGAGCGTGCGCAGGTCGCGGATCGTCGGCCGCGCGTCGCGCACGAGCGGGCGCAGCTCGCGCAGGAACGGCGCGAGGTCCTTCGTCGCCGGCTTGGACTCGGCGACCAGCACGTCGAGGTCGTCGAGCGTGGCGCGCAGGTTCACGAACGTCGTGTTGGCGCGCCGCAGCGTGGTCGGCAGCAGCTCGAGCGCGCGCGAGAGCGCCTGCGTTCTCGGCGGCGATCGCGCCGGTCGTCGCGTTGGCGTTGGAGACGAGGCCGGAGAGGTCGTCGCGGCGCTCGGCGACCGCGGTCACCGCGCGCGAGGAGTTCGACGAGGAAGCGCGTCAGCGCGCCCTCGTCCTCGGTGACCTGGTCGGCCAGCACGCGCGAGGTCGACAGCAGCGGGTTGAAGTACTTGGCCGACTGCCCGACCTCCTCGCCCTTGCCCTCGTACTGGGTCGCGAAGCCCTGGATGACGTCCTGCAGGTCGCCGCGGGTCTTCTCGTCGATCGCGTTGAAGACCTGGTCGAGGTCGACGACCGACGTCGTCTTGGAGAGGTCCAAGCTGGCGCCGTCGGTCGAGCTCCTTGTTGGTGTCGGGCGCCAGCGTCAGCGCGACGTAGCGGTTGGCGATGCCCGACAGCGAGGTGAGGCGGATCGACGCCCGTGGTGCCCTCGCGCAGCGGCGCGTAGGGCTCCTCGACCTCGACCTTGACCGCCGCGAGGTTGTCGTCGGTCAGCTCGATCGAGCGCACGGAGCCGATCCGCCGGCCGCCGACCTGGACGTCGTCGTCCTTGACGAGCTGGCCCGCCGTCTGGAACAGCAGCGTGTACTCGTGCCCGCCGCTGCCGCGGAAGAGCAGCAGGTATCCCGCGAGGAGGACGGCCAGGACGAGCGCGGACAGCGCGACTCCGCGCGCTGCGGTCAAGCCCTCCTCCTCGTCATGGGACCCATCTCCTCCTCCGGCACTGCTTCTCCCCCTCGGACCCGCGTCCTGCATTCCGGTGCGCAGGACCGCGCACGCTACCCGGTCCGAGCCGGGCGCACGCTATCCGTCGTTCGTTGACTGGCGGTTAGGAGGCTGGAGCGGGAACTATTCCATGCCGAGGGGCCCGCGCGAGGCACCTGACAGGAACTGGCGCACGAACTGGTTGTCGGAGTTGAACAGCTCCTCGGCCGGGCCGCTCTCCACGATGCGGCCCTTCCACAGCACGGCGATGTACTCGGCGACGCGCTTGGCGCTCATGATGTCGTGCGTGATGACGACGTAGGCGCCGCCGTTCTCCTCGTGGATCTCCTGGATGAGCTCGCACAGCAGGGCGGTGCGGACCGGGTCCAGGCCGGAGTCCGGCTCGTCGAAGAGCACGATGTCCGGGTCGAGCACGAGCGCGCGGGCGAACCCGGCGCGCTTGCGCATGCCGCCGGAGAGCTCGTTCGGCATCTTGTCGGCCGCGCCCTCGAGGCCGACCTCGCGCAGGCGGCGGTTGACGATCTCGCCGATCTCCTCCTCGCTCTTGTCCGTGTGCTGGCGCAGCGGGAAGCAGACGTTGTCGAAGAGGTTCATCGAGCCGAACAGCGCGCCGTCCTGGAACAGCACGCCGAACTTCTTGCGCATCTCGAACAGGTCGTCGTCGGCCATGTTGGGCACGGACTCGCCGTGCACGAGCACGTCGCCGTCGTCGGGATAGAGCAGGCCGACCATGTGCTTGATGCAGACGGACTTCCCGGTGCCCGACGGGCCGAGGATCATCGAGATCTTGTTGTTCGGGATGCCCATGTTCAGGCCGCGCAGGATCTTGTTGCGGCCGAACGCCTTGTGCACCTCGACGAACTCGACCGCGTCCTCCTCGCCGTGCGGGCGCTGGCGGCCGGTGTGCCACTCGTACTCGTTGTCCGGGTCGTCGCTGGCGGTCGTCGTCGCGGTCGGCTGCTCGGGCTCGCTGCTTGACGGCGGCCGCGGTCGCGCCGCCGTCCTCACGCTGCTCTCGCGTGGGCTCCTCGTCGGGGCGCTGCTGCTCGCTCCATCTCGTCGCGGCGCAGCGGCTCCTCGGCGCGCTGCTGCTCGCCGCGCGGCTCCTCGTCGCGCTTCTGCTCACCGCGATTGCGATCGAACAGGCCCACTGCGCATCAACCTCCGATGGGTGCCCGGGGGTTCGCCCCCCAGAAGAGCTGGGTGCCGAGCATGCCGACGAGATGCACGAGCACGATGTTGAGGACCATGGACTTGGCGGTCGCGGTGCCGACCCCGACCGGGCCGCCGCTCGCGTTGTAGCCGTAGTAGCAGCCGACCAGCACGATCAGCGGTGGCCATCGCCATGCCCTTGATCACGCTGTACAAGAGGTCGGGTGGGTTCTGGAACATCCAGAAGATCAGGAAGTAGCCGCCGCTGGAGACCTCGCCGATCTGCTGGACCACCGCCAGGTAGGAGGCGAAGAAGCCGGCGCCGATGCCCGCCAGGTACATGAACGGGAGCACGAGCCAGGCGGCCAGCAGCTTGGTCGCGCACAGGAAGGTCAGCGACGGGATGCCCATGACCTCGAGCGCGTCGATCTCGTCGGAGATCCGCATCGAGCCGAGCTCGGCGACGATGCCGGTGCCGACCTTGGCGGCCATCATGTAGCCGAAGCCGTACGGGACCAGCTCGCGCAGGTCGCACCAGGCGGCGAACACGCCCGCGTACGCGGGGACGCCGGTGGCGCGGTTGAAGTACGCGCCCTCGATGCCGCACTGCAGGCCGATGATGAAGATCAGGCCCCAGATCACGAGCGTCGAGGACAGGATCAGCAGGCCGGCCTGCCGCAGGCCCTCGCCGAAGAAGCGGAAGACCTTCAGCGTGAAGACCTCGACGACGATGCGCGAGCAGAAGCGGACGATCTCGCCCATCGAGGAGAGCCAGTCCTTCGGGACTGCGAGCCAGGTGTTGCCCATTACTTGATCTGCACGATCTCGGGGTGGGTGGCCAGCAGCGTCTGCGTGAACACGTAGTTGAACGCGAACACGCCGAGCGTGGCGATGACGACGGCCTGGTTGACGGCGCGGCCGACGCCCTCGGCGCCGCCGGACGCCGTCATGCCCTTGTAACAGCAGACGATCGCGATGATGGCGCCGAACATCGTGCACTTGAGGACCGACCCCCAGAGGTCCACGACCGACGCGTTGGTGAAGAAGGTCGCCCAGAACGGGCCGAGCGGCGCGCCGTTGACGAGCGTGGCGACGATGCCGCCGAAGATGCCGAACAGCAGCGCGTAGACGTCGAACAGGCCCGTGACGAGCATCAGGGCGAGGAAGCGCGGGACGACGAGGTTCTTGACCGGGTCGACGCCGAGCACCTGCAGGGCGTCGAGCTCCTCGCGGATCTTGCGGGCGCCGAGGTCGGCGGTGATGGCCGTGCCGGCGACGCCGGCCAGCACGATCGCGGTCACGAACGGGGCGAACTCGCGGATCGAGGCGAGCACGAAGAAGCCGCCGAGGCGGTCGAGCGCGCCGAACAGCACGAGGAAGTTCGCGGCCTGCAGGCCGGGGGCGCCGTAGCCGAACGCGACCGTCGAGACGATCAGCGGGAACCAGCACAGCTTCAGGGCGAAGAGGAACTGCGAGACGAACTCGCCGCCGTACGGGTACGGGGGCCGCAGCGCGGACATGATGGTCTTCCCCGTGAGGATCATCATGTCGCCCACTTCCTCGAGCAGGCTCTTTGCCGGTAGGAAGGCCCTATCGGCGACGCTTCGGACCAATCTCTCTCCCCCTCATCGCGGGTGCCCCGATGGCACCCGCTGGTCAAGCAGGCGTGAAGGTTATGCCACCTACCAACGCAGCATCAAACCGGAACATGCGCCAACGCGCGCCGGTCGCTCCCGCAAGTTCCACCTGCGCGCGGCGTTGAAGGCCGATGGTATGTTCGCCCGCGCCGTGTCGGCCCCCCGGCTCATCCCTCTGCTGCTCGCCGCCTCGTGGCCCTCTCGGGCTGCGGCGGGGGCGAGTCGCAGGACGCCAACGAGCCCGAGGGCACCTACCGGCTCGAGGTCGCCGACGCCTCGTTCCCGGCCAAGCAGGGCGATCGCCGAGCAGACGACGATGCGCATCCGCGTGCGCAACCCGGAGCGGCGCGCCGTCCCGAACGTGGCCGTGACGGTCGAGACCAAGGGCGCGAACGCCTCCGCCGGCGTCACCGCCTTCGGCCAGAAGGCCGACGACTCCCGCCTCGCCGACGCCAACCGCCCGATCTGGATCCTCGACCAGGAGCCCGTCGGCGGCACCTCGGCCTACGCCAACACCTGGTCGCTCGGCCCGCTCAGGGGCGGCCAGACCAAGACCTTCGAGTGGAAGCTGACCGCGGTCGAGCCCGGCAGCTACTCGCTCGCCTACCGCGTCGCCCCGGGCCTCGACGGCAAGGCCCGCCTCGCCGCCGGCTCCAAGGCCCGCGGCACCTTCGCCGTCATCGTCCGCGACGAGCCCGTCCCCGCGCGCGTGAACTCCAAGGGCGAGGTCGTCCGCGGCGAAGAGGCCGGCGCCGGCAAGGACTGACGGGGTTCGATCCCGGCACGGCCCGGCGGCCGTACCCCGGGCATGATCATCTTCCTCGCCATCGTCGCGGCGGTCGTCGCCGTCGCCGCCATCGTCTACACGATCCGGATCGCCCCGGGCGGCACCGAGCGCGTCCCGGAGGGCCGCCAGCGCTCCGAGGGTCAGGGCGAGGAGCTCACCCCGCAGGACCGCGCCGCGTGAGCGCCGCCCGGGTGTAGCTTCCCCGGCCGTGAGCGCACTCGCACTCTCCTGCGCGGTGCGGACCGACACCGGGCCCGTGCGACCGCACAACGAGGACGCCGCCTTCGCGACGCCGAGGCTGGCCGCGGTCGCGGACGGCGTCGGCGGGCACGCGGCCGGCGAGGTCGCCAGTCGCACCGTGGTCGGCGTGCTCGCGAGCTTGGAGAAGGCGTGGGTCGACGAGCCGCTGGACGCGGCGCTCGCACGCGCGGTCGCGGACGGCAACGAGCGGATCGCGTTCCTCATGGAGTGCCGCCCGGAGACGGCCGGCATGGGGACGACGCTCACCGCGGTCGCGCTCCACGAGGACTACGTCGTCGCCAACATCGGCGACTCGCGCACCTACCTCCTGCGCGACGGCGAGCTGCGCCGCCTCACCCGCGACGACAGCTACCTGCAGGAGCTCCTCGACGCGGGCGTGGTCTCGCCCGAGGACGCACGGCGCCACCCGCAGCGCAACCTCGTGACGGCGGCGCTCGACGGCGCGCCCGGCCGCGCGCCGGCGATCACCCGCGTACCCGCGCGCCCCGGCGACCGCCTGCTGCTCTGCTCCGACGGCCTCTCCGACGCGGTCGACGAGCCGCAGATCGCGTCGCTGCTCGCGGAGCCGGACTCGGCGAGCGCCGCCGACGCGCTCGTGCGCGCGGCGCTGGAGGCCGGCGCCCGCGACAACGTCACGGTCGTCGTGGCCGACGCCGTGCCGGTGGCCGCCCCCGTGCCGTGGGTGCGCCCCGGCGGCGCGGGCTAGGTCAGCTCGTCCGCGGCGCCGGGGTGGGCCTGGAGGGTCTCCTCGCCGGACTCGCCGGTGCGGATGCGGTAGGCCTCCTCGACCGGCATGACGAACACCTTGCCGTCGCCGATCGAGCCGGATCGCGCGTGCTTGAGGATCGTCTCCACCACGGTCTCGACGTCGCGCGTGGCGACGACGCACTCGAGCTTGACCTTGGGCCGCAGCCAGTTCGTGAGCTGGGCGCCGCGGTAGCGCTCCGTGATGCCCTTCTGGCGCCCGGAGCCCTTGACCTCTGAGATCGAGAGCGACGGGAAGCCGAGATTGAGCAGGTCGTTGCGGATCGGCTCGAACGCCTCGTGACGGATGAACGCCTCAACCTTCTTCATGGCGCGCAGCCTAACGAGACGCGGCGCCGAGCCGGTGCGCCAGAGCCGCGAAGGATCGGGCCGCCGGACCCAGCGGGCCTGAGCGCAGCAGGGCGATCGGGAAGGTGACCTGCGGCTGCACGCGCACGAGGCGCACGCCGCGGGTCGTGCCGGCCGCGGCCGTGCGCGTGGTGAGCCCGACGCAGCCCGCGGAGCGGACCGCGGTCTCCCAGGCGAGCGGCCCGTTCGGGTGGGGCGCCGTGCGAGGCTCGAAGCCCGCGGCCCGGCAGCGCTCGACGACGGCGCCGTTGTAGCCGGAGCCGCTCGCGGCGTCCACCAGCGCGAACGTGTCGCGCGCGAGGTCGGCGAGCGCCACGGAGCGGCGCCGCGCGAGCGGATGGTCCTCCCGGACCGCGATAAACGCCGGCTCCTCGGCGACCGACTCCGTCTCCACGCCCGGGCGCGGCGCGGGGCAGAAGCCGAGCGCGATCTCCAGCTCGCCGCGGGCCACGAGGTCCGAGAGGACGCCGGTGTTGTCCTGCCGCGCGCTGACCCGGACCTCGGGCCCGAGCTCGGCCAGGATCCCCTGCGCGAGATAGTGCACGCCGGGAGAGAAGCCGAGCCGCAGCTCGCCGCGCCGGCCCTCCGCGTGCTCGCGCGCGATCGCGTCCACCGCCGTCGCGGCGGCGACCGCGGCGCGGGCGTGCTCGAGCACCGCCGCCCCCGCCGGCGACAGCTCCACGTGACGCGAGCTGCGCTCCAGCAGCGTGACGCCGAGCTGGCGCTCCAGGCGGCTCGATCTGCTGGCTGAGCGTCGGCTGGGTCAGGTGGAGCCGCTCGGCCGCGCGGCCGAAGTGCAGGGTCTCCGCGAGCACCACGAACGACCGCAGCAGGCGGGCGTCGAGATCCATGCACGGACCCTATCGATGCGCGCGAGGTTCGATCGGGACCGCGGCCCGGCGCGCCTATGGTCGCCCGGATGCGGTTCCGCGCCGGATCCATCCTCGCCCTCGCCGTCGTCCTCGCGGGCTGCGGCGATGGCGGCCCGCCGCCCGGCGGCGCGCCGGCCGAGAGAGAGGTGGCGGTCCCCGACGGCGGGGTCGCCGCCGGCCACGGCGCCGGCGACCGGCGGGTGCGCGTCCCCGAGCGGGATGCGACGCCGCCGCTCGCGGAGCTGCGCCTCGAGCCCGGCGGTGGAGAGCCCGCGGTGGTGCACCGCTCTCCCGTCCGAGCCGGCGACGGGCCCGCGGTGGCGCTCGCGCGCCCCGAGGTGCGCGCGACCGCGGTGATCCGCGACCCGGACGGCGGAACGGGCAGGATCCGCCTCACGGTGCGCTGGGAGGCCGACTGCGGCGGCGAGCGCCGCGGCCGCACCGTCCACCTGCCGCCGTCGCAGATCGAGCGGATCCGGATCGCGCCGGGCGTCCTCGCCCCGGTCGAGCGCCGGCGCTCGGGCCGGATACGGCTCCCGCGGGGATGTGAGGTGACGGGCGAGGCGTTCGCGGACGCCACGAACGCCTCGGGCCTCGAGAGCTTCAGCGATCCCGTGCGCTTCAGCGCGGCAGCCGCGGCGACAGGATCCGGTACGCCTTGAGCCCGAGCCCCAGCCGTTCGCGGTCCTCGCTCAGCGCGGGGTCGAGCCCGCTGAGCTCCTTCACGCGCTCGAGCCGGTAGGCGATCGTGTGCCGGTGCACGAACAGGGCGCTCGCGGCGGCGCCGGTCGCGCCGTTGTGCTCGAGGAAGCTCTCCAGCGTCATCACCAGCTCGGAGCCGTAGGACTCGTCGTAGCGGACGAGCGGCGCGACGGTGTCCTCGTAGAAGGAGCGCACCTCGTCGGGGTGGGAGGCGAAGACGCGGAACAGCAGCCGGTAGGCGCCGGACCCGAGGTCCTCGCCGACCGGGACCTCGCCCCGGCGCAGGACGTCGAGCACCAGCTCCGCCTCGCCGAGCGCGCGGCCGAGCTCCCCGGGCTCGCCGTAGAAGCTCGAGACGCCGACCGTCCCGCTGCGGCGCAGGTCGTCGGCGACGCGCTGGGCGGCGGCGGCGGTCCCCTCCGGGTCCTCGGCCGCGGGCACGAGCGCGTAGAGGCGCCCTCCCGCGGTGTCGAGGCAGTGCGCGAGCACGCCCTCGTGCTCGCCCGACACCCGCGCGGCCATATGGCGCGGGCGCTCCGTGCTGAGCTCGGCGCACAGCGCCACCGCGCCGCGGCGCAGGTCGCAGCCCAGGCGCGCGCCGCGGCGGAGGATCTCCTCCGCGCTCGGCGGGCGCCGCGAGCGCAGCTCCTCGAAGAACTGGTCGCGGACCGTGCGCTCCGCCTCGGCGCGCCCGCCTTGGACAGCGACCTCGGTGAGCGCGGCGAGCGCCGCGATCTGCAGATACTCGCCGGCCTCGGGATAGGCCGGATCGCCGAGCAGCAGCACGCCGCCCACGATCTCCCCGCCGGACTGGATCGGCGCCTCTCCCGAGACACCGCCGGGCACCGGCACCGGCCGCCCGCGCGAGCGCTCGAGCACGTAGCGCCGGAGCGCCGCCACGTCGGCGCGCGTGCCGGGCGAGGTGACCGCGGCGTCGAGCCGCGGCACCACGATCGCCACGGGCGCGCCGGCCGCCTCGGCCGCCAGCTCGGCCACCTCGCCGAGCCCGCCGCCCCCGAGCACCGCCTCCAGCATCCGCTGGTGGACGGTGCGCAGGTTCGTCGGGCCGGCCGACGGGGCGGCCTCGCGGGCCGGGCGGGCGGGTTCCAACTAGTCTGGCCTCATCCCGCGATTTCGACGGCCGCTTCCGGGTGGGCCTGGAGCGTCTCCTCGCCCGATTCGCCCGTGCGGATGCGGTAGGCCTCCTCGACCGGCATGACGAACACCTTGCCGTCGCCGATCGAGCCGGACCGTGCGTGCTTGAGGATCGTGCTGACCACCGTCTCCACGTCGGTGGTGGCCACGACGCACTCCAGCTTGACCTTGGGCCGCAGGTAGTTGGTCAGCTTCGCGCCGCGATAGCGCTCCGTGACCCCCTTCTGGCGGCCCGAGCCCTTGACCTCGGAGATCGACAGCGAGGGGAAGCCCAGGTTGAGCAGCTCCCCGCGGATCGGCTCGAAGGCCTCGTGGCGGATGTAGGCCTCGATCTTCTTCATGCGATCAGGCTCCCGTCGTCTGCGGCTCGCCGATCGAGCGCCGCGAGGGCGCCTCCCCGGGGTGGGCGTGCACCGGCGCGATCGGCGTCCCGACGACCGTCGGCTCGTACATCCCGCCGCCGAACAGCTCCGGCTGCGGGATGAACTGCTCCGGGTAGCCGTACATGCCGTGCTCGGCGATGTCGAGGCCCGCCTCCTCGGCGTCCTCGTCGACGCGCAGCCCGACCGTGGCCTTGATCCCCCAGAACGTGAGGATCGAGAGCACGAACACGGTCGCGAACGCCGCCCCGACGCCCACCGCCTGCACGCCGAGCTGCTCGAAGGAGCCCGAGTAGAACAGGCCCGGGACGCCGATGCCGTTGAGCTCGGCGAGCCGGTCGGAGGTGAACAGGCCGCACGCCAGCGTGCCCCACACGCCGGCCAGGCCGTGCGCCGACAGCGCGCCGACCGGGTCGTCGAGCTTCTTCTCGATCGCCAGGACGGCGTAGACGACCAGGATGCCGGCCACGAGGCCGATGATCGGGGCCGCCCAGAACTCGACGTAGCCCGACCCGGCGGTGATGCCGACGAGGCCCGCGATCGCGCCGTTGCCGGCCATGCCGACGTCCAGCGTGCGGGTCTTGAAGTACGTCACCAGGCAGGCGCCGATGACGCCGGCCGCCGCGCCGAGCTGCGTGACGAGCATGACCTCGGCGAAGCGCGAGCCGCTCGTACCGAGCGTCGAGCCGCCGTTGAAGCCGAACCAGCCGAGCCAGAGGATCAGCACGCCGAGGCCGACCAGCGGCATCGAGTGCCCCGGGATCGCGCGCGGCTTGCCGTCCGTGCCGTACTTGCCCTTGCGCGGGCCGAGCAGCAGCAGGCACGCGAGCGCGCCGGTCGCGCCGACCAGGTGGACGACCGTCGAGCCGGCGAAGTCCTGCACTCCGCCGCCGATCTCGCCCAGGAAGCCGCCGCCGAAGATCCAGTGCGCGCTGATCGGGTAGATCACCGCGGCGAACACGACGGCGTAGATGACGTACGCGACGAACTTCAGGCGCTCCAGCGTCGTGCCCCAGACGATCGCCAGGGAGACGGCGCAGAACATGAACTGGAACAGCATGAAGGCGGCCGTGGAGCCGGTCACCTCGCCCTCCACCAGACCGCCGCTGATCGTCGAGCCGGTGGAGAAGAAGAAGCCCGAGTCACCCAGCAAGGCCCCGGCGCCACCGAAGGCCAGGGCGAATCCACAAGCCCACCACGCGATCGTCGCGATCGAGAAGTTCACCAGGATCTTGGCGATCCCCATGCCGGCGTTCTTGCCGCGCGAGAACCCGATCTCCAGGAACGCGAAGCCCGCCTGCATGAACATCACGAGCACCGCCGCGACCAGGATCCACATCACGTTGAGCTCTTCGGCCACCGTTTCGATACCGCTCACTGCCGACCTCCTCGTTCGAGATTCACGAGCAGCAGTCTCCGGTGACGGCGGGCAGGGGTCTTTGGCCCGGTGTCGAAAGTTCTCCGTCGGGTCTTCGCCGGGCGGCGGGGGTCTTCCCGATGGCGAAACGCTCCTTGCGGATGTTTGTCCACGTGGACACCCCGCACGCGCGAAGGCGCAACTAGGCTGCGGGGCGTTCACCGAGGAGGGACCCCCAGACATGCCACGCCTTCGTAGCCAGAATGTGACCGCCGCCCAGTGGAGCCCGAACGGGGGCTCGATCGGGCAGTCGGATCTGACCCAGCCCGGCGCCAACGTCTTCGGCGCCAACGTCTTCTCCGGCGCCGTCCAGCGCCAGCGGCTGCCCAAGGCCGTCTACCAGGAGCTCCAGGAGACGCTCGCCGAGGGCAGGGCCCTCGAGCCGGCGCTCGCCGACGCCGTCGCGTCGGCGATGAAGGAGTGGGCCCTGGAGAAGGGCGCCACCCACTTCACGCACTGGTTCCAGCCGCTGACCGGCATCACCGCCGAGAAGCACGACTCCTTCTACGCGCCCACGGGCGACGGGTCCGCGATCGCGGACTTCTCCGGCAAGGAGCTCATCCAGGGCGAGCCGGACGCCTCGTCGTTCCCGACCGGCGGCATCCGGGCGACCTTCGAGGCCCGCGGCTACACCGCCTGGGACCCGACGTCGCCGGCCTTCATCCTCGAGAACCCCAACGGCGCGCTGCTCTGCATCCCGACGGCGTTCGCGTCGTGGACGGGCGAGGCGCTGGACAACAAGATCCCGCTGCTGCGCTCGATGGACGCGCTGTCGCGCTCCGCCGTGCGCGCGCTGTCGCTGCTGGGCGACGCGGAGGCCTCGAAGGTCTTCACGACCGTCGGCCCCGAGCAGGAGTACTTCCTGATCGACGAGCAGTACTACTTCGAGCGCCCCGACCTGGTGACCACGGGCCGGACGCTGTTCGGCGCGCAGCCGCCCAAGGGCCACGAGCTCGACGACCACTACTTCGGCTCGATCCCCGAGCGCGTGCTCGCGTGCATGCTCGACGCCGAGCGCGAGCTGGCCAAGCTCGGCGTGCCGATCAAGACCCGCCACAACGAGGTCGCCCCGGCGCAGTACGAGGTGGCGCCGATCTTCGAGAACTCGAACGTCGGCTCCGACCACCAGCAGCTCGTGATGCAGATCCTGCAGAACGTGGCCCGCCGCTACGGGCTCGTCTGCCTGCTGCACGAGAAGCCGTTCGCGGGCGTCAACGGATCCGGCAAGCACAACAACTGGTCGATGGGCACCGACACGGGCGTCAACCTGCTCGAGCCGGGCGAGACGCCCCACGAGAACCTGCAGTTCCTGTTCTTCTGCACGGCCGTCATCCAGGCCGTCGACGACCACCAGCAGCTGCTGCGGGCATCGGTCGCCAACGCGGGCCAGGACCACCGACTGGGCGCCAACGAGGCGCCGCCGGCGATCATCTCGGTCTTCCTCGGCGCCGAGCTCGAGAAGATCTTCGCCGCGATCGAGAGCGGCAAGGGCGACGGCGAGACCCCGCAGAGCCACCTCGATCTCGGCACCTCCGTGCTCCCGGCGCTGCCGATGCACGGCGGCGACCGCAACCGGACCTCGCCGTTCGCCTTCACGGGCAACAAGTTCGAGTTCCGCGCGCTCGGCTCCAGCATGTCGCTGGCGCTCCCGAACACCGTGCTCAACACGATCGTCGCCCAGTCGATCGACGACCTCGCCGACAAGCTCGACGCGGCCGCCGGCAGCGGCTCGCTCGAGGACGCGATCCTCTCCGTGATCAAGGACGCGTGGTCGGACCACAAGCGCGTGGTCTTCGACGGCGACAACTACTCCGAGGACTGGCACACGGAGGCCGAGTCGCGCGGCCTGGCCAACCTGCGCCAGACGCCGGACGCGCTGCCGTGGCTGGTCGAGCCGAGCACCGTCGAGGTCTTCTCGAAGTACGAGGTCCTCTCCGAGCGCGAGCTCGAGTCCCGCTACGAGGTCTTCCTCGAGCAGTACACGACCACGATCAACATCGAGGGCGAGACGGCCGCGGCGATCGCGCGGACGATGCTGCTCCCGGCGGCGATCAAGTGGCTCGCGCAGCTCGAGGTCACCGGCGGCGGCGCGGGCATCACCCGCCTCAAGGAGGAGATCGCGACGCTCGTCGACGACTTCGTCGAGGCGATCTTCGCCCTCGAGGCCGCCAACAACGCGCACCCGGACACCGAGGACGTCCTCGAGGGCGCCAAGTACGTCCAGAGCGCCGTCATCGACGCGATGAACGCGGTCCGCGAGGTCGCCGACAAGCTCGAGAAGGTCGTGCCCGACGACCTCTGGCCGCTGCCGAAGTACTCCGAGGTCCTCTTCATCAAATAGCCCTCGGGCCTAGGTCCAATTGCCGATGGTGCCCGCGCCCCCGCGCGCGGACACTGTCGGCATGACTACCACGAGCACGAGCGCGAGCGCGAGCGAGCGGATCACGTCCGAGGTGACGAGCTGGCCTGGAGTGACGGCGGGGATCGGCGAGCGCGGGGAGTTCGGCTTCCGCGTCGGGCGCCGCGAGATCGGCCACCTGCACGGCGACCGCGTCCTGCACATCGGCTTCCCCAAGGCCGTGTGGCACAAGCTCCACGACGCCGGGCGGATCGACTACCACCCGGTCTTCCCCGGCAAGCCGGGCTACGCCTCGCGGGCGCTGGACACCGACGAGGACGTCGAGGACGCGATCGCGCTGATCCGCCTCAACTACGAGCGCGCGGTGGAGCGTCACGGCGTGCCGTCCACGCCGAGCGGCTGAGCCGCCAGACCCGCTCCACGCCCTCCTCCCCGGGCGCGACGCGGGCGCGCCGCGTGTCGCCGACGAGCTCGAAGCCGAGCTTGGGCGGCACGCCGCCGCTGGCGACGTTGGCGCGGTCGTGGTGGATCTCGACGCGGTCGATCGCCGGGTCCGAGAACGCCCGCTCGCACAGCAGGCGCGCGACCTCCGTCGCCAGCCCGCGGCGCGTGTGGTCCGGGTGGATCCAGTAGCCGATCTCGACCCCGCCGGGGCCGATCCGGAAGTGCAGCCCGCAGCTGCCCACCAGCTCGCCGTCCTGCCACACGCCGAGGAACTCGTCGGTGCCCGCGAGCCGCCGCTCCTCCCACTCGCGCATCATCGCGAGCTGGTCCTCGCGGGGCTTGGGCCACTCGACCGCCCAGGCCATCCACGGGCGCAGGTGCTCGAGGCTCTCTTCGATCGCGCGCGCCTGCGCACCCGCGTGCTCGACCCGCCATTGACGCAGCTCCACCGCCATCGCCGTCTTGATTGTGACTCCCGCTCAAGTCGCGCGCACGGCTGCCGATGAAGGGAGTGAGTCCACCGGCATCGCCCAGTCCTCACAAATCCCCTTCGTCACAGGACGAGGCTTCAAGCCGGGGGACTCACCCCTCCCCTCAGTGAAACGCCCGGCCACAAGCCGGGCGTTTCGCATTCAAGGGCTCTAGGCCGCGAGCGGCGCGGCGCTCTCGTCGAGCGGGCGCAGCTCCTCGGCATAGGACATCGAGTGCCGGCGCAGCGTGCCGTCCGGGGAGACCTCGTAGGCACCCATCCGCCACAGCGGCGGCGAGTAGGCGTGCAGCGTGACCGCGGGCTCCGAGCCCGCGTGCGAGACGCGGTGGATGTCCGATGCCGCGAAGGTGAGCGACTGGCCCGCGGAGACGACGCGGCTGGCGGGCGCGCCGCCGAGCACGAGGCGCTCCTCGCGGACCGCGCCGCGCACGACCGACAACGCGCCGGCGGAGAGGTCGTGGTCGTGGAAGCCCGTGTCGTGGTCGTTCATCCAGCAGATCAGCCAGACCGCGACGTGGTCGTCGCGGTGCAACTGCTCGTACGTGCGCGCGTCCGCACGGTGGGAGACGAGGTGGCGCCACGCCTCGGGGCGCGCGGCGAGGCGGTCGACGAGCGCGCTCAGCGCGCCGGCGTCGAGGTCGCGATGGTGGGTGGGCAGCATCAGGCGGTCACGGGGTCGGGGGACAGCAGGCGGGCGGGGTTGGCCTCGGTCAGGGCGTGGGCCACCGACGGGCCGAGGGCGTCGAGGACGGGCGGCTCGGCGACCGGGCGGTCGGAGCCGTGCACGAGCCGGTCGGCGCCGACGACGCGCAGCATCGCGTCGACGGTCCGCGGCCCGTAGGAGGAGACGTCGAAGTACGTGAGCTCGTCGTGGACCGCCTCGGCGGGCCCGCCGCGGGCTGCGAGGCGCTCGGCGTGCAGCGGCGCGCACCCGGCCAGCATCGCGAACAGCACGCGCAGGCGCGGATGCGAGGCCCGCCCCCACGCCGCCCAGGCGTGCCAGGCCGCGTGCATGTCGGCCACGTAGGCGGTCATCGCCGGCCACCACGGCGGCGCGCCGCGATGGGCGGCCGGCGCCGGGCCGGGGTGCACGAACAGCGGCGCGTCGCGCGCCTCCAGCCGCGACGAGCAGCGCCGAGAGCCGGACGAGGCCGACCTCGCTGGCGAGCGCTCCCGCGGGCACGGTCGCGCCGATCGCGCCGCGGTCGAGCAGCGCGTCGATCTCCAGCGCGCCCGCACCGGGCCCGGTCAGCGCCGTGGCGGCCCAGAAGCGGAACGGCCCGCCGAGCTCCGCGACGCCGTCGTGGAACGCGTCGAGCAGCGGCAGGGCCTCCGCGGCGGGCAGCAGCTCGATCCCGAGCGGGACCGACAGGGCGATCCCGACGACGTCGATCCCGTCGCGCTCGGCCTCCAGCGCCCGGACGACCGGGTCGTGGTCGGCGAGCGCGACCGGGCTCGGCGGCTCGCCGGGGAGCTCGAGCAGCCATTCGCGGCCGTCGCGACGCAGCCTCGGCGGCGCAGACCGCACCGCGAGCTCCCGCAGCAACGCCTCGGGCCAGAGGTGCTGATGCAGGTCTGATCGGGGCACGTACAGGGCACAATACACACTTTCTCGACCAATTTGGTCGAGAAGATGTGCCGGTGCCGCTTCCCGGCCAACCTTGCCAAAGGTGTGTCAAGGTTGCGCTACGATTCCTCGGGATGCGTGACTTCCTCGCCGCCACCCGTGACCGCGTGATCGTCTTCGACGGGGGAATGGGCGCCACCCTCGAGCAGTTCGACCTGGACCTCGAGCGCGACTACCGCCTCCCCGGCCGCTGCCACGAGGCGCTCGTGCTCAACCGCCCCGACGTCATCCAGGGCGTCCACGAGTCGATGGTCGAGGCCGGGGCCGAGGTCGTCGAGACCGACACCTTCCAGGGCTCCCGGCTCAAGCTCGACGAGTGGGGCCTGGGCGAGCACACGCTCGAGATCAACGTCAAGGCGGCCGAGATCGCCCGCAAGGCGGTCGGCGAGGACCGCTTCGTCGCCGGCTCGATCGGCCCGACGGGCTTCCTGCCGGCCTCCGAGGACCCGAGCCTCGGCCAGATCCGCTTCCGCGAGCTCGTCGGCGTCTTCGCCGAGCAGGCCCAGGGCCTGCTCGAGGGCGGCGTCGACCTCGTGATCATCGAGACCGCGCAGGACATCCTCGAGGTCAAGGCCGCGATCTTCGGCGTCCGCGAGGCGTTCGCGACGACCGGCCGCACGACCCCGATCCAGGCCTCCGTCTCCCTGCTGCCCAACGGCGGCAAGATGCTGCTCGGCACGGACATCTCCTCCGTGCTGGCCACGCTCGAGGCGCTCAAGGTCGACGTGATCGGCCTCAACTGCTCCACCGGCCCCGAGGACATGCGCGACGCGATCCGCTTCCTCGGCGAGTTCTCGCCCCTCCCCGTCCACTGCATCCCCAACGCCGGCATCCCGCACCAGGGCCCCGACGGCGAGACCGATCTTCCCCGAGGAGCCCGAGCCGCTGGCCGAGGTGCTCGGCGAGTTCGTCGAGCGCTACGGCGTCTCGATCGTCGGCGGCTGCTGCGGCACCACCCCGGACCACATCCGCGCGATCCACGAGCGCTGCGCCTCCCACGCCATCGCCCCGCGCCCCGCGCCCCGCCCCCCGCACGTCTCCTCGATGATCGCGGCGGAGCCGCTCGTGCAGGAGCCCGCCCCGACGATCGTCGGCGAGCGCGTGAACTCGCAGGGCTCGCGCCGCGCGAAGGAGCTGCTGCTGGCCGACGACTACGACTCGCTCGTCCAGGTCGCCGAGGACCAGGTCGAGGGCGGCGCGCACGTGCTGGACCTCTGCGTGGCGCTCACGGAGCGCCAGGACGAGGACGAGCAGATGCGCCTCGTCGCCAAGAAGGTCTCGCTCACCCAGCCCGCGCCGATCCAGGTCGACTCGACCGAGCCCGAGGTCATCGCCACCGCGCTCGACCAGATCCCCGGCCGCGCGATCGTCAACTCGGTCAACCTCGAGGCCGGCCGCGACAAGCTCGACAAGGTCGTGCCGATCGCGATGGAGCACGGCGCCGCGCTGATCGCGCTGACGATCGACGAAGAGGGCATGGCCAAGACGCGCGAGCGCAAGGTGGAGGTCGCCAAGCGCATCCACGAGCTCGTCTGCGAGGAGCACGGGCTGGACCCCGAGCTGCTGATCTTCGACGACCTCACGTTCACGCTCACGACGGGCGACGAGGAGTGGCGGCCGTCCGCGGTCGAGACGATCGAGGGCATCAAGCTCATCAAGGACGCGCTGCCGGGCGTCAAGACCTCGCTCGGCGTCTCCAACGTCTCGTTCGGCATCGGCCTGAAGGCGCGCTCGGTGCTCAACTCCGTCTTCCTGCACCACTGCGTCGAGGCCGGCCTGGACCTCGCGATGGTCAACCCGAACCACATCACGCCCTACGGCGAGATCGGCGAGGAGGAGCGCGAGCTGGCGGACGACCTCGTCTTCAACCGCCGCGAGGACGCGCTCGAGCGCTTCATCGACCACTTCGAGTCGATGGGCCCGCAGGAGGCCGCCGAGTCGGCGAACCCCACCGAGGGCATGGAGCCCGAGGAGGCGCTGCACTTCCACATCCTGCGCCGCAAGCGCGAGGGCGTGGAGGACCAGATCGACAAGTGCGTCGAGAAGATCGGCGCCGTCCCGACGCTCAACGAGGTGCTGCTGCCGGCCATGAAGGAGGTCGGCGACAAGTTCGGCGCGGGCGAGCTGATCCTGCCCTTCGTGCTCCAGAGCGCCGAGGTCATGAAGCGCGCGGTCGCCCAGCTCGAGCAGTACCTGGACAAGGTCGAGGGCTACACGAAGGGCACCGTCGTGCTCGCGACCGTCTTCGGCGACGTGCACGACATCGGCAAGTCGCTGGTCAACACGATCCTGACCAACAACGGCTACAAGGTCGTCGACCTCGGCAAGCAGGTCCCGATCGGCACGATCCTGGACGCCGCCAAGGAGCACGACGCGACGGCGATCGGCCTCTCCGCCCTGCTCGTCTCGACCTCCAAGCAGATGCCGCTCGCGATCCAGGAGCTGCACCAGCAGAAGCTCGAGTACCCGCTGCTGATCGGCGGCGCGGCGATCAACCGCAAGTTCGGCTGGCGCGCGCTGTACCCCGGCGGCAAGGACTCCGAGGAGATCTACGAGCCCGGCGTCTTCTACTGCAAGGACGCCTTCGAGGGCCTCGCCGTGATGGACCGCATCGTCGAGCCCGAGCAGCACGAGGAGCTGGTGCAGAAGGTCCGCGAGGAGGCCGCCAAGTTCCGCACCGAGGGCTCCGAGCCCGAGGAGCTCGACACCTCCGACGACTCCGTGCGCTCGGCCGCGGCGACCGACAACCCGGTCCCCGAGCCGCCGTTCTGGGGCGTGCGCGAGATCGAGGTCGACCGCGACGAGCTCTACTCGCACCTGGACACGCACGTGCTCTTCAAGCTCCACTGGGGCGGGCGCGGCGTGAAGGGCGACGCCTGGAAGAAGCTGCTCGAGGAGGACTTCCGCCCGCGCCTGGAGCGCATGTGGGCCGAGGCCGACTACCTGCACCCGCGCGCGCTGCTGGGCTACTTCCCCTGCTACTCCGAGGGCAACGAGATCGTCGTGCTCGACCCGGAGGACCGCGAGACGGTGCTCGAGCGCCTGTACGCGCCGCGCCAGCCCAAGGGCGACCGGCTCTCGCTGGCCGACTTCTACCGCCACAAGGACTCCGACGAGCTCGACGTCGTCGCCCTCACCGCGGTGACCGCCGGAGACGAGGTCACCGAGCTGATGGCCAAGCTCGAGGCCGACGGCGAGTTCGCCGAGCAGCTGTTCACGCACGGGCTCGGCGTGCAGGCCGCCGAGGGCCTGTCGGAGTGGCTGCACTGGCAGGTGCGCCAAGACCTCGGGATCGGCGAGGCGCAGGGTCGCCGCTACTCGTGGGGCTACCCGGCCGTGCCCGAGCAGGCCGAGCACGAGAAGGTCTTCCGGCTGCTGGACGCGACGGAGCGGATCGGCCTGCGGCTGTCCGGCGGCTACGCCGTCGAGCCCGAGCAGTCGACGCTGGCGATCATCGCCCACCACCCCCAGGCGACCTACTTCGGCATGCGCAACGGCCGCCTGCTCGAGGACGGCTCACCCGACGACATCATCAAGGGCTCTCCGCGCGACCCGTCGCGCTTCGGCGAGATCGGCGACGAGGACCCCGCCGAGCCCGGCACTCGCGAGCCCGCGAGCACGACCGCCTAGCACCCGCATGACGGTGGCCGAGCGGATCGGGCGGGGCAGGTTCGTCTCGTTCGAGCTGTGGCCGCCGCGCTCCCCGGAGTCCGCGGCGGCGCTGGAGGAGGCGCTCGCCGGCCTGTCCGCGCTGCGCCCGGCGTTCGTCGCGATCACCTACGGGGCCGGCGGCTCCACGCGCGAGCGCACGCACGAGCTGGTCGCGCGGCTGGCGGGCACGGAGCTGCTGCCGCTTGCGCACCTCACCTGCGCGGCGCACGGGCGGGCCGAGCTCGTGACGCTGCTCGAGCGCTACCTGGCCGCCGGCGTGCGTGACCTGCTTGCGCTGCACGGCGACCCGCCGCTGGCCTCCGACCGCCCGCTGCCGCGGGGAGACCTGCGCTACGCGATCGAGCTGGTCGCGCTGGCGCGCGAGGCCGAGTTCCCGAGCGTCGGCGTTGCCGTGCATCCCGAGGGCCACCCGGCCGCGCCTTCACGCGCGGCCGACCTGCGATGGCAGACGGAGAAGCTGCGCGCGGCGGACTTCGGCCTCACCCAGTTCCTGCACCGGGCGTCCGACTGGAGCGCCTTCGTCGAGGCGGTCGGCGCCGGCACCCCGGTCGTGCCGGGCGTGATGCCGATCACCAACGTGCGCCAGCTCGAGCGGATGGCGGCGATGTCGGGCACCGAGGTGCCGCTGGAGCTCGCCTCGCGACTGCACGCCGTCGCCGACCGGCCGGAGGAGGTGCGCCGGATCGGCGTCGAGCACGCGACGCAGCTCTGCCGCGACCTGCTCGACGCGGGCGCACCGGGGCTGCACTTCTACACGATGAACCGCGCGGCGGCGACGCTCGAGGTCTGCGCGAACCTCGGCTTCGAGCCGTCTCCCGCGGCCGTCTGACTCAGGGGCGCCGGAAGAGCCGCGGCGGGCCCGAGCGCAACACCACGGCGCCGGCCCGCACCCGTCCGGCGAGCACGCGGACCTGCGTCCCCGCGCCGCGCTCGCGCACGATCCAGCGCGCGCGGGGCGTCACGGCATCGACGCGCACGGCACGGGCCTGCACGCCCACGTCGCCCGTGCTCGCCACCAACAGGCGCGAGCTCGCCATCCGGAGGTCGTCCGTGGGGGTCAGGCGGACGCGGCCGCCCGCGATCGTCGCCGCCCGCAGGACCTTGCCGCCGAGCGCGACCGTGATCCGCGCGGCGCCGCGGCGCGCGTCCACCCGGCCGCCGCGCGCGAGCGGCGCCGAGCCGCGCAACAGGCCCGCCGCGACGCGGACGCGGCCGCTGATCCGGCGGACCCTCACGGCCGGGGCGGGATCGTCGTCGGTGATCGTGACCGTGGCCACGGCGTCGGCGACCGGACCGGCGAAGATGATGCTGAACGGCCGCACCGCCCCCGGGTCGGGCGCCAGCTCGAGCTCGAAGGTCTCGTCGGGCTCGTCACGGTCGTCGTCGGCGATCGCCACGCGCGCCACCGTGCCCAGCCCGCCGTAGGCGATGCCGCCGTGGCCGATCGTCGCCGCGAAGTCCTGCGGGGCGCGAGCCGTCCCCGGCCGCGGCGTCCACATGTAGGCGGCGTGGCCGAGCAGCGAGATCACGGGCCGGGTGAGCGGAACGAGCGCCTCGCCCGCGCCCTCGCTCACCGTCACGTCGGAGAGCGACGCCGGCGGTGTCGGCTCGTCATCGTCGATGGCGAAGGTGACGCTGCGCTGAGGGCCGAGCGTCGCGCCCTGCGGGTCGTAGAGCTCCACGGCGAGATAGGGACTGCTGTCGTCCACGGCATCGTCGAGCACCGTCACGGCGAGCTCCTTGCTCGTGTCGCCCGCGGCGAACTCGAGCGTGCCCGAGCCCTCCACGTATTCCTCGCCGGCGACCGCGAGCGGGGCGTCCTGGATCATCGAGCGGACGGTCCGCCAGCTGACCGCGACGTGGCCGGGAGCCGGCTCGGACAGCGTCACTGGAATCCGCGCCGTGCCCGCGGACTCCGACACGGTCACCTCGCCCGGCAGCGAGGCGGCGGGCTCCGCGGCGGCGGTCGCGGGCGCGGCGAGCAGCAGTGCGGCGACGAGCACCGGCAGGCGCATGGGCCCTAGCCGTACCAGGGGCGCGGGCCGGCGCGCAAGCGGCGGGTGGGACGTCCCGAGCGAATAGGATCGCGCGCCGTGAAGGTCCTGGCCATCGACGGCGGCGGCATCCGGGGGCTGATCCCCGCGCTCGTGCTGGCGGAGATCGAGCGCCGCACCGAGCGCCGGATCGCCGAGCTCGTCGACATGATCGCCGGCACCTCGACCGGCGGGATCCTCGCCTGCGCGCTCGGCAAGCCCGACCCGCTGCCGGCCGCCGAGGTCGCCTCGCTCTACGTCGAGGAGGGGCCGAAGATCTTCGACCGCTCGCTGCTCAAGCAGATCACCTCGCTCGGGGGCTATCTCGACGAGCGCTACTCGGACAGCGGCCTGGTGCGGGCGCTCGAGCGCTACCTCGGCGACACGCCGATGTCGGCCGCCGCGCTGCCGCTGCTGCTGACCGCCTACGACACCGAGGCGCGCGCGATCCACCTCCTGCGCTCCGAGGGCGAGCACTCCGGCGCCTCGATGGTCGAGGCGGCCCACGCCACCTCCGCGGCGCCGACCTACTTCGAGCCCGTCCAGCTGGACGGCGCCACGCTGATCGACGGCGGCGTCTTCGCCACCAACCCCGCGCTCGTCGCCTACGCCGAGGTCCGCGGCAAGCTCGACCTCCTGCTCTCGCTCGGCACGGGCGAGCACACCCGCCCGCTGCCCTACGAGAAGGTCAAGAACTGGGGCCAGCTCGAATGGGCCCGCCCGGTGATCGACGTCGTCTTCGACGGCGGCCAGGACGCCGTCGACATGCAGCTGCGCGCCCTCCTCCCCGACGGCTACGTCCGCCTGCAGACCCAGCTCGAGAAGGCCAGCGACGACCTCGACGACGCCAGCTCCGACAACCTCGAGCGCCTCCGCGAGGAGGCCGAGAGCCTCATCGCCCGCGAGACGGCCCTCATCGACGACGTCTGCGCACGCCTCACGGCGTGATTGCAGGTCGCGAAACGTCCGCTCACCCCTCCTGATCGTCCCAACGTTGTGGGCCCGACAACGCTGGGGTGAAAACGCCCGCGCAACGGGCCTCAGGCGACCAACGCTGCCGCGATGATGGCGACCACGGTCTCGGGCTCCCGGGTCAGCTGACGCCAGGTGATGCGCAGTACGCGATAGCCGGCGAGCAGGAGCTGACCGTCCTTGCGGCGATCGCGCTCGAACTTCGCGCGCGTCCGGTGGTAGCGGTAACCGTCCACCTCGACGACCAGGCGCTGCCGATCCCAGACGGCGTCCACCTCCCACGTTGCCCGCTTCACGTTCGTCCGGGGCATCGGCAGCGCCGCCGACTTCAGGAGCGCCTTGAGCCGCCGCTCCGCCTCGGATCGTGTGAACAACGGCTCATCGAGGAGGTCCGCGACCGCACGGAGCTTCCGCACGCCTGGACGCCCCGCGCCGCGTCGTATGGCCTCGAGGATCTCCGAGGGACCTGCCAGCCGCTGGACCTGGACCTCCTCGACGAGCCTCTCCAGGTCGGCGGGCGGCGTGATCGCGGCAAGATCGACGAGCGTTCGCGCCGGGGTCGTGACACGGAGCCCTCTGAGCACCGTCACCTCGTCGGCCCGAACCGGTGCGGCACGGAGGCAGCGTATGCCCGCTCGGCCGGTCTTGACCTCATGGGGCAGGACGACCTCGACCGATCCGCCACGCGGCCACGGCACGCCGAGGACGACGACGGCCGAGCGGCGACCGATCACCGAACGCGGGCCGCAAGCGAGCAACGCCGCCATCTCGCGGGCGAACTCACCGCCGAAGATCCCTACCTGATAGACGCCTTCGTGGATCCGGACGAGCCATCCGCCGCAGACACGACGTGCGATCGCATGCCTGCCGAAGCCAGCCTCGCGCAACTGGCGGGTGGTCACGATCCCGTGCTGCGCGGCAGCGGTGCGGGCGACTGCTGCCTCCGCGGCCACGCCGGCCATCAGCGCCGGTCCCCTGAGGCCCGCCGGAGGCGCCTTATCGCCCCAGCGTTCGCGGGCTGGAAACGCTGGGAGGATCGATCCCGCTGGACGTGCGTCAGGGCCACGGCGCTGTTAGTGGCGCCGTGTGGAAGTTCGCCCCCTCAGGCGCCGCCGATCACGAGCGCGACCCCGGCGGCGAGCAGGACGAGGCCGATCGAGCGGGCCAGGGTGAGGGGTTGCTGGTTGACCCCGAGGAGGCCGAACTGGTCGATGATCGCGGCCATCGCGAGCTGGCCCGTGAGCAGGCAGGCGATCATGCCGCGCGCGCCGAGGGTCGAGACGGTCTGGAGGGTCACGCCGACGACCGCGGCACCGATCAGGCCGCCGGCGAGGTAGTGCCACCAGACCGGGTGGGCGCCGATCCGGCTGAAGCCGCCGCCGAACGCGACGGCGACCACGAACAGCGCGATCGTGCCGGCGGCGAAGGAGACGGTCGCCGCCGGGATCGGGCCGATGTCGCGCCCGAGCGCCGAGTTGATCGGCGCCTGCATGGCGAACCCCGCGCCCACGGCGAGCGTCAGAGCGATGGCGGTCCCCCGGTCCACCACCCCAACGCTACAAACCTCCACCCTCCCTACCCAGCGCCGTTGACGCCGGGCGGCGCAGCCGGCCGCGACATGGCGCGCGAACCGCGCCGCGCCCTCAGGCGCGGCGCGGCCATGCGCTCACCCCTGCGGAAGCAAGCAGACCAGCGCGTTGCGCTCGGTCACGCTGACCTTCGGCAGGCCCGCGAAGTACCTCGCGGCCTGCGCGGCGCCCATCCAGGTGCCGCTCTTGGCCGACGTCGTCCCGGCGCCGTCGAACTTGTAGACGTCGAGCCCGCGGGCGATGTCGTTCGCGAACAGGTGGAACGAGCCGTCCTCCCCGATCGACGGCGTCTTGGCCGACCACGCGTCCATGTTCTGGATCCGGTAGTAGCCGATCTCCTTCATGCCCTCGCCGACGACCTGCTGGCCGGCGAGCGAGATCCCGGTCAGGCCCGCGAGGTCGACCACGTGCACACCGCCGTTGTAGTAGGCGATGGTCATGATCTTCTCGTCCTCGTGGATGTCGAAGACGTGGGCCGTGCAGGTGCCGTCGACCTGGTCGGTCGGGCCGAGCGTGTCGATGTTCCAGTAGCCGACCTTCTGCGGGTTCTTCTCCAGCGCGCCGGTCGTCTCGAACACGTGCACGCCGCCGTTGGGGCACTGGCCCGTGCCGACCGCGCCCGCGAACTCGTCCTCGGCGATCACGAACTCGCGCTCGCGGCCCGCCGCGTCGGTGATCGTGAACGGGTCCATCTGGTGCCAGACGTTGATCGTCTGGTCCAGGAAGGACGAGATGATCGCCGGGTTGGCGGGGTCGCGCGTGTCGATGATCACGCCCTGGGACAGGGCGGCCGAGTAGGCGCGCTTGCCGTCGTCGGAGAACGTGATGTCGTGCGACTCGGTGCCGAGGCCGGGCCGCGACGGCAGCGAGAGCTCGCCGACGGACTTCGGCGCGGCCGGGTCGGAGATGTCGAAGACCTCGATCGCAGGCTGGATCGAGGTGATCAGGTCCGAGTTGGAGTTGTAGAGGTAGTTGCCGCTCGGGTGGATCGACTGGTTGTGCGAGCCCTGGCCGACCTCGACGAAGCCGACGGTCTTCGGGTGCAGCGGATCGGTGACGTCGGCGATGAACGTGCCGTTCTTGCCCGTCCCGTCCTCCTTGAGCATGTCGAAGCCGAGCGCCTGCGCCTCGCGGTAGCAGGTCGAGGTGCCGTCCCCGAACGTGTCGGACGCGTAGCCGACGAACGTGCGGCCGGGCTCGTCGGCCTGGTGGAAGACCTGGACGTCGCCCTGCGTGACGCCGCAGTCGTAGGTCGACACGATCTGCGCCTCGGAGGGATCCGAGATGTCCACGATCTGCAGCCCGTTCTTGTAGGAGCCCGCGAGGGCGTACTTCTTGCCGGCCAGCGTCGCGAACTCGATGTCGGTGCCGTAGTTCGGCGTGCCGCCGTTGGCCACGGCGTACGGCAGGTTCTTGACGTGGCTCATGTTGGCGCTGTGCTCGTGGCGTTCCTGCGCGCTCGCGGCAGGAGCGAACAGGAGCAGCGCGGAAAGGGCGATGAGAGATCTCCTCATGAGAGCCCCAACGCACCACAAGTGAGAATCTGGCGCTTACGGGCGCGAGACGGCGTCCGCCGGAGACGGCGAGCCCAGCGAGACCGGCGCCGTGTGCAGCGCACGCAGCCGGACCTCGCGCCATGAGACGCCCTCCTTCACGAGCGCCGGGGCGCCCATGACGACCGCCGTGGCGATCTCCACGGCCTGCAGGATGATCCCGTAGCCGAGCGCCTGCGCGGCGGGGATGCCGTAGGCGCCCGTCAGCACCGCGACGCAGGCGGCCTGGAAGACGCCGAGGTTGGACGGGGTGACCGGCAGCACCGCCGTGACGTTGACGGCGAACAGCACGGCGGCGGCCGCGCCCAGGTCGGCCGCGCCGTCGAGGTTCAGCGCCACGAGCAGCACGTAGCAGGCGACCCACTGCAGGCCCCAGGCGCCGAGCTGCGCCCCGTGGCGGCGGCGCCGAGGCGGGCGCGGCGGAACACGACCAGGCCACGCCGCACGCGCGCGGCGGCGCCGCGCGCCTGCACCACCCAGCGCCCCACGCGCGCCGAGCGCGACGGCAGGCCGGAGCGCAGCAGCGCCGGCGCGACGAGCACGACGACGAGCACCGCGAACGGCGCCAGGGCGTACCAGATCAGCGCCTGCTGGCGGCCGGCGAACAGCCCGATCGTCGCGAACATCACCGCGCCGAGGATCACCAGCGCGAGCACGTTGAGCAGCGTCTGGGACACCAGCGTGCCGAGCACGACCGGCAGCCGGTCGCGCGCCCGCCCGAGCCGGCGGGCGACGATCAGCGCACGCGAAGGCTCACCGAGCCGGGCGGGCAGCGTCGCGGACATCAGCACGCCGATCGACGTGCCCTGCATCGCGTCGGCGAAGCGCGGCAGCGCGTCGGGCAGCGCCGCCTTGAGGATCGCGTGCCAGGAGACGGCGCGCAGGCACATCGACAGGCACATCAGGCCGAGCGCGACCAGCACCCAGGTGGGGCTGGAGGCCAGCAGCGCCTGGCCGATCGGCCGCATGCCGATCCGCTCGAGCGCCAGCGGCCGCCCCGCCCGCCGTGGCGAGCGCCGCGGCGGCGAGCAGCCCGCGCCGCGCCAGCTTGACCGCCGGGCGCGCCGTGCCCGGCGACAGGGGGCTCGAGCGACGGCATCCGGCGTGCGGGCGCCCGTTCTCCGTCTGCCGCGCGCGCGCCCACGCGTACCGCCGCGCGCGAGAGCGCACCCTCGGGCCGCTCCACGGCGCGCGCGTCCTCGTACGTCGCCGCCACCTCGGCGGCCACCCGGGGCCACGCGTAGCGCTCGGCGCTGAGCCGGGCGGCGGCGGCGAGCCGCTCCGTCCGCGCCGGGTCGAAGGCGAGGTCGCGCAGGGTCTCGGCCAGCCGCGTGGCGTCCCCGCGCGGGACGAGCAGCCCGTCGCGGCCGTCGCCGACGACGTCGCGGTAGCCCGCGATGTCGGAGGCCACGACCGGCGTGCCGGCCGCGAAGGCCTCGGTGAGCACCATCCCGAAGGACTCCCCGCCGAGCGAGGGGGCGCAGAGGACGTCGGCGGCCGCGAGCGCGGCGTGCTTCTCGGCGTCGCCGACGCGGCCCGAGCGCGCGCACGCCCTCCGGGTCGAGCAGCATCGGCGCCAGCTCCTGCTCCTCGACGCCGACGATCGTCAGCTCGGCCGGCACCTGGCGGCGCAGCGCCTCGAAGGCGCGCAGCAGCACGGGCAGGCCCTTGCGCTCGACGGCCTGGCCGACGAACACGATCCGCAGCGGCTCCCCCGGGCGCGCGCGAGGACACGGCCCGCGCGCCGCCGTCGGGCAGCACCACGCCGTTGGGGATCACGCGGTAGCGGCCGCCGTAGAAGCGCCGGCCGGTCCAGGCGGCCGCCTCGGAGACCGCGATCCGCGCCGACAGGTGGTTGAGCTTGCGGCGGGCGCCGAGCAGCGCGGCCACGGCGTGCGGCGGCGCGCTCTCGGAGTAGCAGTGGAACGTGCCCACGAGCGGGGCGTCGGTCGAGGTCAGCGCGTCCCAGCCCACGACGGGGGCGACCGGCTCGTGCAGGTGGACCACGTCGAAGCCGCCCGCGCGCAGCTCCCGCCGCAGCGTGGAGACCGCGTACGGCGTGTGCGCCAGGTTGGAGACGGCGCCGTTGGAGGGCCAGCCGATCGTCGGCCCGAGCGGCACCAGCCAGTCCGGCATCGGCCGGACCTGTGGACGAGCGCCGCGGTGCAGGACCGCGGTGCGGCGGACGTCGGGATCGAACGGCGCCAGGACGCGGACGTCGTGCCCCGCCGCCAAGAGCTCGGTGGCCAGGGCCTCGATGTGCCGCGTGACGCCGCCCGGGTACGTCCACGAGTACGGGGAGACGAGGGCGACCCGCATGTACCCCCGATCCTACGCGGCCGGGCTGAGGGACCCTGTTCGGCTAACCCCCTCTAATACGCTGTAGGCAGCAATGCCGGAACGTCAGTTCGTCAAGTACACCTTCCTGAAGGTCGACCCTGCCTGGCGCCGGCTGGACGCCGAGGAGCGCGCCCGGCACAAGCGCGAGTTCATCGCCGCGTGCGAGGACTTCGGCGCCGAGCGCCTGCTGCGCGCCTTCTCGCTGGTGGGCACGCGCGGTGACGCCGACCTGATGCTGCTCGCCCAGGCCGCCAATCTCGAGCGCATCCACGAGCTGCACGTCGTCCTGGCCCAGAGCGGCCTGATGCACTGGTGCGAGACGCCGTACTCCTACCTGGCGATGACGAAGGCCTCGGAGTACTCCGACGAGTCGCGGCTCGAGGTCCGGCCCGCGCACGCCCGCTACCTGTTCGTCTACCCCTTCGTGAAGACGCGCGAGTGGTACCGCCTGCCGCCCGACGAGCGCTGGCGGGTCATGCAGGAGCACATCAAGGTCGGCCGCGAGTACCCGGAGATCGACCTCAACACCTCCTACTCGTTCGGGCTCGACGACCAGGAGTTCGTGGTCGCCTTCGAGACCGACGACCCGGGCTCGTTCCTGGACCTCGTCCAGCGCCTGCGGACGACCGAGTCCTCGGAGTACACCAAGCGCGACACGCCGACGTTCACGTGCGTGTCGATGTCGGTCGAGCGGGCGCTGAACGCGCTCGACGGCGCGGCGCTGCCGGTCTCGCTGCAGGGCTGAAACGCGCCTCCATCGGGTCAGGGCTTCATTTTCCCGGCGAGATGCCGATGGTTGGGTCATGACCCAGCTTCATGCAGAGCGTTACCGGCTGGTGACGCGGAGCGATTTCGACGGGCTGGTCTGTGCCGCCCTCCTCCGGCAGATGGACATCCTCGGGGACGTCAAGTTCGTGCATCCCAAGGACGTGCAGGACGGGAAGGTCGAGCTGGGCCCGTCCGACATCACCACGAACCTCCCCTACCACCCGGGCGTGCACCTGGCGTTCGACCACCACTCCTCCGAGATGGTCCGCGTCGCCCGCCGGCACGACAACCACGTGATCTGGCCGGGCGCCGAGTCCGCCGCGCGCGTGGTCTACGAGTACTACGGCGGCGCGCCGATCTTCCCCAGCATCTCCGAGGAGATGATGGACGCGGTCGACAAGGCCGACGCCGCCCAGTTCACCCTCGAGGAGATCCTCCACCCCGAGGGCTGGGTGCTGCTGAACTTCCTGATGGACCCGCGCACGGGCCTCGGGCGCTTCCGCAACTTCCGCATCTCCAACTACCAGCTGATGATGCAGCTGATCGACGCGTGCACCACCAAGACCGTCGAGCAGATCCTGCGCACGCCGGACGTCGCCGAGCGCGTCGAGCTCTACTTCGAGCACGCCGAGCGGGCGAAGGAGCAGGTGGTCCGCTGCGCCTCGGTGCACGGCAACCTGGTGGTGCTGGACCTTCGCAACGAGGAGGTCATCCACCCCACCAACCGCTTCATGATCTACGCGCTCTTCCCCCAGTGCAACATCTCGATGCACGTGCTGTGGGGCCTCAAGCAGCAGAACACCGTGTTCGCGACGGGCAAGTCGATCCTCGACCGCTCGAGCCGCACGAACATCGGCGAGCTGATGCTCTCCTACGGCGGCGGCGGCCACGATGCGGCCGGCACCTGCCAGGTCTCCAACACGCGCGCCCCGAAGGTCCTGGGCGAGCTGATCGAGCGCATCAACGCGGACGAGCTCGTCGAGGAGGACGTGCCCGCCGTGCCGCAGCGCCCCGCAGTGCCCGCGCGCCGCTAGCCGGCGCGCGCCGCGGGGGTGGGCGGGGGCCGCATCACCGGCGGTCCTCGATGTCCAGCAGCTCGCGCTCGGCCTCGTGGTCCACCTGCAGCGTCGTGTGGCGGATCCCGAAGCGGTCGTGCAGGAGCTGCTCGAGCTCGCGCCTGCGGCCGTGGCAGTCGTCGCCCGGCGCCACGAGCACGTGCGCGGCCAGCGCGGGGAAGCCCGCGGTGAGCTCCCACACGTGCAGGTCGTGGACCTCGACGATCCCCGGCGCACCCGCGAGAGCGCGGCCGACGTCCTCGGTGCGGACCCCCGACGGGGTGCCCTCGAGCAGCACCGTGCTCGACTCGCGCAGCAGGCTCCAGCCCGAGCGGAGCATCAGCGCGGAGACCAGCAGCGCGGCCACCGGGTCGGCCTCCCGCCAGCCGGTGAGCAGCACCACGGCGCCCGCGGTCGCGGCGCCCAGCGACGCGTAGAGGTCGGCCAGGACGTGGGCGCGCGCGCCCTCGACGTTGAGCGAGCGCCGCTCCGCGCGCGCCAGCTGCCACGCGGCCGCGACGTTGACCAGCGCGCCGAGCAGGCCGACCGCGAGCACGATGCCGCCCTCCACCTCCGGCGGCGCCGTGAAGCGCTGCACGGCCTCGATCGCGATCACTCCGGCGAGCACGAGCAGCGCCGCGCCGTTGATCTGCGCCGAGAGCACCTCGGCGCGCCCGAGGCCGAACGTGAAGCGCGCGCTCGGCGGCCGCGCCGCCAGCCGCGCGGCGACCAGCGCGAGCGCGAGCGACGCCGCGTCGGTGAGCATGTGGGCGGCGTCGGACAGCAGCGCCAGCGAGCCCGCGAGCAGGCCCGCGACGACCTCCGCGACCATGAAGCCGAGGATCAGCGCGAGCGCCGCGGCGAGGCGCCGGCGGTCCGCGTCGGGCGCCACCGCGTGGTGGTGATGCCCATGGGAGTGGTGCGCGTGGGTGTCTAAGCTCATCGGCCCGATGCGTCGCCTCTCACTCATCATGGCGCTGATCGCGGCCGTGTTCGCCGTCGCCGGCTGCGGCGGCGGCTCCGACGACGGCGGGGACGGCACCGCCAACGTGCCCGAGTCGGGCGGCCTGCGCGAGAAGGTGCGCGCCGCCGCGTCCCCGGCCGCGACCGAGTTCCCGGCCGTCCAGGGCCGCAGCCTCCAGGCGGTCGCCGACTCGATGCAGGGCGGCCCGGAGGTCGGCCTCGCGGGGCAGACGTACACGGTCGGCGACAACCGGGTGGCGTTCGGGGTCATCGACGCCCAGGGCGCGTTCGTCTACGGCAAGACCGCCGTCTACGTCGCCCCGACGCCAGACGCGAAGGCCCGGGGCCCGTTCCCGGCGCCCGCCGACGTGCTCGTCACCGACCCCGCCTTCCGCTCTCGCCAGGCGGCGAGCGAGAGCGACCTGTTCGCCGCGGTCTACGGCGCCGACGTCAAGTTCACCAAGCCCGGTCCGTGGTCCGTGCTGACCGTGACCCAGTCCGGCGGCGGGATGCTGGCCGCGCCCTCGCAGGTGAAGGTGGTCAAGCCCGCGGACGACGCCATCCCCCAGGTCGGCGAGGCCGCGCCGCGCGTGCAGACCGACACGGTCGCCTCGGCCAAGGGCGACGAGGAGGCGGTCGACACGCGGATCCCGACCGCCCCCGAGCTGCACGAGCAGTCCTTCGCCGACGTCGTGGGCAAGAAGCCGGTCGCGCTGCTGTTCGCCACGCCGCAGCTGTGCCAGTCGCGCGTCTGCGGTCCCGTGACCGACATCGCGCTGCAGCTCAAGGCCAAGTACGGCGACCGCATGACGTTCATCCACCAGGAGGTCTACGTCGACAACGACCCCAACAAGGGCCTGCGGCCGCCGCTGCAGCAGTTCAACCTGCGCTCGGAGCCGTGGCTGTTCGTGGTCGGCGCCGACGGCAAGGTCACGGCCCGGTTGGAGGGCTCGTTCGGCCTGAAGACGTTCGAGGACGCCGTCAAGACCGCGCTCTGACGCCGTGCGCCGCCGGACCCTCGCCTCGCTGCTGATCGCCGCGGCCGGACTGGTCGTCGTTCCCGCGACCGCCTCCGCGCACGGGCTGGTCCAGCGCTCCAACCTGCCGATCCCCGAGTGGCTGTTCAGCTACGCGGCGGCGGCCGTGCTGGTCATCTCCTTCGTGGCGCTCGCGGCGGCGTGGCCGAATCCGCGGATGGAGGGGCGCCCGCCGTGGAAGCCGCTGCCCGGCGGGGCCGTGCTCGGCTCCAGGCCGGTCGAGATCCTGTGCGGCGCGATCGGCGTCGCGCTGCTGGTGATCGTGCTGCTGGCCGGCTACATCGGCAGCGGCGTGGCGCTGGACAACTTCGCCCCGACGTTCATCCTGATCACCTTCTGGGTCGGGCTGGTCTTCGTCAGCGCGTTCTTCGGCGACGTCTTCCGGGCCTTCAGCCCCTGGCGCGCGCTGGGGCGGCTGCTGCCGTCGAAGGGCCTGCGCCCCTACCCCGAGAAGCTCGGCCGCTGGCCCGCCGCGACCGGGCTGCTGATCTTCACGTGGATCGAGCTCGCCTCGGGCTGGGGCGAGGACCCGGCGCTGCTGGTGACGGCGGCGCTCGGGTACACGATCCTCACGCTGGCCGCCCAGGTCGTCTTCGGCGTGGAGACCTGGACCCGCTACGGCGAGACGTTCGCCGTCTACTTCAACCTCTTCTCGCGGATCTCGCCGTTCGAGACCCGCGACCGGGTCGTCGGCGTGCGGCCGCCGCTGACGGGCCTGCCGCACCTCGAGCCGGCCCCCGGGACCGTCGCGCTCGTCTCGGTGATGATCGGCACCGTCACCTTCGACGGGCTCACCCAGGGCCGGCTGTGGAAGGACACGGCGGTCGAGCTGACCGACGTCGTCACGAGCGTCGGGATCCCGATCACCGACGCGCCGAAGGTCGTCGCGACGATCGGGCTCGTCGCCTGCGTCGTGCTCGTGGGCCTCTTCTACCGCGCCGGCATCGCCGGCGCGCACTCGGTCGGCGGCGACATCAGCGCCGAGCGCCTGCGACGTGCCTTCATCCACTCGCTCGTGCCGATCGCGATGGTCTACGTCGCCGCGCACTACCTGACGTTCCTGCTCTTCGAGGGGCAGGCGATCCGCTACCTGGCCTCGGACCCGTTCGGCCAGGGCTGGGACATCTTCGGAACCGCCTCGGCGGCGATCGACTACTCGCTGCTGAGCCAGAACGGCGCCTGGTACGCGCAGGTGGCGTTCGTGGTCGTCGGCCACGTCGCGGCGCTGATCCTCGCCCACGACCGCGCGCTCGTGCTCTACGACAACCCGCGTCTGGCGGTGCGCTCGCAGTACTGGATGCTCGCCGTGATGGTCGGCTTCACCACGCTCGCGCTGTGGCTGCTCGCCCAGGCGGGCACCTAGCCGCCCTCGTAGACCTCGGCCATCCCGTCGGAGACGGCGCCCATGCGCTCGCGCAGGGAGCGGACGTCGCCCGCCAGCCGCGTCTGGGACTCGGCGCCCTCGCTCGCCGAGAGGCTCAGCAGGCTCCCGCGGATCGTGTCGAGCTCGACGGTCATCCGCTCCATCTCGTCGTAGAAGCGGCCGAGCTGGGACTCCATGCGGCGCTGCACGCGCGCCTGGTGCTCGAGCGCCTCCACGAGCGCCTCGCGGCCGGGCTCGGCGCGCACCTGGGCCAGCCGCGCCTCGACCTGCTCCGGCGGGTTGTCGGCGAGCGCCTCGTAGAGCGTCTGGGCGCGCGCGGCCGTGCGCTCCATCGCGCGCACGAAGCCGTCGACCTCGGCCGACACCTCGGCGTAGGGAGCTCGGAGCGCTCGATCGCCTCGCGGATCGTGGCCTCGCGCCGGCGCGCGGCGCGCACGTGCTCGCGGATCGGCGGGGAGAACTCGTCCAGCCGCAGCTGCTTGTCCCCGGACGTCAGCCGCCCGCGGCGATCCGCGCGGACGCGCTCGAGCACCTTGTCGGCCTCCTCCTCGTCGAAGAACGTGCGCACGCAGGCGACGGCGTAGACGAGCAGCGCGACGATCAGCACGAGCCCGACCGCGCCGCCGACGGCGGTGCCCGCCGCCATCGTCCCGATCAGCACGGCGAGGTTGAACGGCTTGGTCGCCGCATTGGCGGCCAGGGCGCCCGCGAAGTCGCTGCGGCGGTACGGCTCCAGGTCGCCCATGGCTAGAAGAAGGAGGAGATCGAGCGGTACACGGCTTCGATGTTCTCCGGGTCGCCGGGGTAGGAGTTGCCGCCCGAGGCCTCGGCGATCCGCTCGAGCGCTCGCCGCGCCTCGCTGGCGCCGACGGAGTAGGCGATCGTGAACACGCGCACCTGGGTGGCGGAGTCGCCCTGGGCCCCGAGCTCGCTCACGACCGCGTCGAGCTCGCGCGTGGAGTCCGTGTCCGCGCCGTCGGTGAGGAGCACGACGGCGTTGATGCGGTCGTCGCGGTCGGCGAGGTCGCGCACGGTCGAGTAGCCCTCGACGGCCGCGTCGTAGAAGGCCGTCCCGCCCTCGGCGATCAGCCGCGAGATCGTCCGCTCGAGCTTGGGCCTGTTCTCCCGGAAGGGCCCGACCGGGACCCGCGGGGTGATCTCGTCCGAGAACGTCGTCAGCCCGACGCGGTCCTGCGGCGCCACCTGCCCGAGGAACACCTTCAGGCCCTGCTTGGCGTTCTCGAGCCGGGACTCCTCCGACATCGAGCCCGACGTGTCGAGCACGAGCAGCACGTTGGCGGGCTTGCGGTCCTCGCGCCAGGTGCGCTTGAGCAGGGCCAGCACGCGCGGCTCCGGCAGGCCCGAGCTCGCGCTTCGGCTGCTTCGGGTCGGCCCCGTTCGCGGCCGTGATCGGGGCGACCGGCTCGGTCTCGAGGTCGGCCGGGCCGGAAGCCGCCGCGCGCCGCCACCTCGGGCGTGATCTCCTCCGCGAGGAACTTCTGGAACGCCAGCGCGCCCTCGCGCTGCTCCGGCGTGACCCAGTCGGCGTCGAGCACGATGAACGGGCTGTCGGAGAAGAACGTGCCCTCCTCCGGGTAGATCGCCACGAGCTTGGGCTGGCCGCCGCGGTCGGCGTTGAAGGCCAGCAGCGTCGCCTCCTCCATCGCCACGGCCGAGGCGTAGCCGAGCCGCCCTTGCGCATCTGCTCGGCGATGAACGGCGTGATGTCGCCGTAGTGGACGATGCTGCGCTCGATCGCCCGCACCGTCTCGCGCGCCTTGCCCGTGACGTCCTCCGGCCGCAGCCCCTCCTTCTTGCCCGTCGCCGCGTAGTACTCCGCGACGACGGCGGAGAGGCCGGAGGTGGAGTAGTCCGGGTTGGTGTGCACGAGCTTGAACGGCGCCGAACTCGGGCAGCCCGAACTCGCCCCAGCCCTTCGAGGAGCGCGCGAGGCGCAGGATGTCGTCGAAGCCGAGCGGCTTGCGCGGGTACCCGAGCGCCTTCGCCATCGGCTCCCACATCGCGATCACCAGCGGCGTGCGCACGATCGACGGGTTCTCGTCGGGCACGAGCGGCCGGTCGGCCTCGAAGTTGAGCAGCCGGCCCCACAGCGAGGAGGCGGGCGACCAGGCGACGGGCTCGTCGCGGCCCCGGGCGATGCGCTGCTGCGTGACGCCGGAGGACTCCGAGCGGCCCTCGACGAAGACGGCCTTGCCGGCGACCTCGGTGCGCGAGGCGTTGAAGCGCTCGATCAGCGGCTCGAGCAGCGGCTCCTTCTCGGGCGAGTACGGGAACGTGATCCGCAGCGCCCCGGCGGGCGCCTTGGCGGGCGCGTCGCCGCTCGTCCCGGCTGCTCGTGCCGCCGCCCTTCTCGTCGTCGCCCCCGCCGCCGCCCGCGAACGCGATCGCGCCGACCGCGAGCGCGGCGAAAAGGAGGATGGCGAGCTGGCCGCGCTTCATGACGGTCACATCATCGCGTGAGGACCGGTTGGCTGGAAGGGCTCAGCCGCAGCGCGGTCTGGCGGGCGGCGGATCCTCGGGGCGCCCGCGCGCCCGCAGGCCCCACTGCTGCCACTCCTTCAGCGCCGGATAGGCGCGGGCGAGGTCGGTCGTGACGAGCCCGGTCGGGAACACGTCGTCCTCGCGCAGCGTGTACTGGACCGCGGCCGTGATCCGCGGGTCGCGGTACCAGCTCTTCAGGATCCGGTGCACGGCGCGGCAGCCGCTGGATCTCGGCCGGCCGCCCGCCGGTGCGCGAGGTCGCGGTGCGCGGCGGCGCCGGCGCCGGTCTCGGTCATCCAGATCGGCATGTCGCCGCAGCCCTTGGCCTTCAGCCGCGGCGTCGACGTCGTCGAGCACGTCCTCGCCGCCGATGTAGGTGTGCTGGGTCCAGGCGCGGGCGCCGCACAGCAGCTTCGCCGGCAGCGCCTCCAGGAACTCGTTGACGGTCGTGGTGATGCGACAGGCGGCGGACCATCACGGCGACCTCGCCGATCACGTAGCGCTGGTCCCCGGGCGCCTTGCGCGAGCGCCGTCCGGAGCGCGCTGGCGACCTCCACGTAGGGCCCGGCCGAGATGCTCGGCTGGGCGGCGCCGCACGGCGCGGCGCGCTGGGGCGAGGAGGAGTACGGGTGGTTGGGCTCGTTCCACGGCGCCCAGTAGCGCAGCGTGGCGCCGCTCCTTGCGGGCGGCCCGGAGGATGTCGCGCGACGAGCTTCTGGTAGGCGGGCAGCGCGTCGGTGCGCGGCATCCGGTTGGTCGGGCCGATCCGGCTCCGCTCGCAGCCCGACGGCGGCCGCGCCGCCCACTCCGGCGTGCCCGTGATCACGACGAAGCCCTCCCAGCCCCGCCCTGGGACTGGCGCGCGGCGAGCGCCCTCAGCTGGTCGCGCACGCCGAGGTAGCCCGCGCACGGGCCGCTTGTCGCGCAGGCAGCCGCCGTTGAGCTGCGTCGAGGTCGGCCGCGGCGGCGGCGCTCGGCTGGATCGAGGGCCAGTAGACGACGAGCCGGTACAGCGCCGGGTGCATCTTCGGCCGAGCGCGTCGCGCCAGCGCGCGAACGGCTCGCGGGATCGTGCCGCTGGGCGAGACGAAGTTCGGGTTGGGCTCGGTGATGCCGACGGCGACGTGCCTGCCGCGCGTCTCCAGCGACTTCCACAGCGGCTCGGGCGTGGGCTCCGGAGCCGGGGCCTCGGTCGGCGTGGCGGTCGGCGTCGGGGTCGGGGTCGCCTGTGCCTGTGGCGGCTTGGGCTCGTCCTTGCCGCCGCAGGCCGAGATGGCCAGCGCGAGCGCGCCGACCGCGACGGCGGTCCCTCGAAGGCGGATGCGCCCGCCCCGGGGAACTAGACGGCGGAGACCTCTTCCTCCTCCGCGACGCGGAAGGAGGAGCCGCAGCCGCAGGCCGCGATGACGTTCGGGTTGTCGACCTTGAAGCCGGCGCCCTGCAGGCCCTCGACGTAGTCGACGACCGCGCCCCGCACGTACGGGAGGCTCGGGCCGTCGACGAGGATGCGCAGGCCGTGGTCCTCGAAGACCTGGTCGCCGTCGCGCTGCGTGTCGAAGGCCAGCGCGTACTGGAAGCCGGAGCAGCCGCCGCCGCGCACGCCGACGCGCAGACCGGAGGTCTGGATGTCGGCGCTCTGGGAGTCCAGGAACTCCTGGACCTTCTCTGCGCCCTTCTCGGTGAACGTGATCAAGTGCTCGCTCCAGTGCTCACGGAGTCCAATGCTTCACGAAGTGTAGCGACCGCTAGGCTGTCTTCGAATGCCTTCCACCGATGAGCTCCGACAGCGCATCGAGGCCGCGATTCCCGGCGCCACGGCGGACGTCCAGGATCTCACGGGCGGCGGCGACCACTTCCGTGCCACCGTCATCGCCCCGAGCTTCGCGGGCTTGAGCCGCATCGAGCAGCACCGCTCCGTCTACGCGGTGTTCGGAGCGGAGATCGGCGGCCCCATCCACGCCCTTTCCCTAGAGACCAGAGCGGAGTGACCATGTCCGAGAACCCAGTCCGCGACGCGATCCAGGACGCCATCAGCGACCACGAGGTCATCCTCTTCATGAAGGGGACGCCCGAGCGGCCGATGTGCGGCTTCTCCGCGCGCACGGCGGCGGCCCTCGAGGCCCTCGGCGCCGAGTACGCGGCCGTCGACATCCTCCCCGACCCGCGCATCCGCCAGGAGCTGTCGGCCATCTCCAACTGGCCGACGATCCCCCAGCTGTTCGTCAAGGGCGAGCTGGTCGGCGGCTGCGACATCGTCACGGAGATGTACGAGAGCGGCGAGCTCGCCACCGCGCTGGGCGTCGAGCAGCCCGCCGACGCGCCCGCGGCGAACGGCGCCGAGCCGGGCGCGCCGCTGCAGATCGACAACCGGCTCTAGGGCTCTAGAGATCGCGGCGCGCGAAGGCGCGCAGCGCGACGAAGCCGACCAGGCCGAGGTAGACCACGGCCCACGGCCACAGCAGCGGCCCGAAGTCCTCGGCCCCTCCGAAGGGGCCGAGGTCGATCGCCAGGCGCGTGAAGCCGACGGTGTCGGCCGTCAGCGCGCCCAGCGCCGACTGGTAGAGCCCCTCGAACGGGAGCAGCCAGCTCGCGGTCTTGGACACGTCGCTGAGCGTCTCGGAGCCGATCCCCTCGCCGATCTGGCCCAGCAGCCCGGCGACGAGGCCGGCGCCGAAGACCATGAAGACGGCGATGCCGTTCGCCGTCGAGGCGAGGAAGACGGAGCCGGCGAGCGAGAGCCCGCACAGGATCGCGACGGCGCCCGCCAGCCCGATCGCGGGCTCCAGCACGCGATCCGGCCACCAGCCGCCGAGCGCCCAGGTGATCGTCGTGGCGAGCGCGAAGACGACGATCACGTAGGCGCCGCACACGAGCGCCGAGGAGGCGAAGCGAGCCGCCAGCAGCGTCCGCCGGTGCACGGGCCGCACCAGCAGCGGCTGCAGCAGCCCGCGCTCGGCATCGCCGCGGACCGCGCCGAGCGTGAGGAAGACGGCGAGGATCGTGCCGAGGAACAGCGTCCCGAACATGTTCAGCCCGAGCAGCGTGGCGCCGGCGATGACGTCGGGCTCCACGCCGCGGAGGCCGGACGGCCCGAAGCCCTCCTCCTCGACCTCCTGGAACGCCTGCCAGACCCCGAGGCCGTAGAGGGCGAGGTAGGCCACGGTGAGCACCGCGACGATCAGGAACACGCGCCGGCGTATCGCCTCCTGCAGCCCGAGCCGGGCGATCGTGCGCGCGGCGTTCACCGGGCGTCCTCCCCGACCGCCTCGAGGTAGGCGTCCTCGAGCGACGAGGTGAGCACGCGCACGCCGTAGACCTCATCGCCGGCCGCCACCATCTCGCGCACGATCCGCGGTGCGTCGTCGCGGTCGGCCTCGGGGAACATGCGCGTGCCGTTGCCGGTCTCGACCTCCACGCCGCCCGGCTTGGACAGCTCGGCGGGCGTGCCCGCGGCGACGACCTCGCCGCGGGCGATGATCGCCACGCGGTCGCAGACGAGCTCGACCTCGGAGAGCAGGTGGGAGTTCAGCAGCACCGCCACGCCGCGCGACCGCAGCTCCTCCAGCAGCCTGCGCACCGTCCGGCGGCCGGACGGGTCGAGCGCGCTCGTGGGCTCGTCGAGCAGCAGCAGCCGCGGCGAGCCGACCATGGCCTGGGCGATCCCGAGCCGCTGCTGCATGCCCTTGGACATCTGGCCGACGGGGCGCTGCGCCGCCTCCGCGAGCCCGACGAGGTCCAGCAACTCGGCGCGTTCGGCGGCTCCTCCCGGCGACTCAGCGAGCCGCTGGTGCAGGGCGAGCAGCTCGTCGGCGGTCTGCCACTCCGGGAAGCGGAACAGCTCCGCCAGGTAGCCGAGCGCGCGATGCGCCTCCAGCGATCCGGCCGGCGCGCCGGCGATGCGGGCGCTCCCCGTCGTGGGCCGGACGAGCCCGCAGGCGATCTTGACCAGCGTCGACTTGCCCGCGCCGTTGGGCCCGAGCAGGCCGAACAGCTCCCCCTCGCCGACCTCGAGCGCGACGCCGCGCAGCGCTTCGGTGCGCCCGTAGCTCTTGCGGAGGTCGGAGACGGCGAGTGCGGGCGTCACTCCCCGTAGCTCTAGCATCCCGACCGATGGAGACGGGAACTTGCACGGAATCTCCTCCGCCTCTGCACTGGAACGGCACGACGCTGCGGATCCTCGACCAGACCCGGCTGCCCGCCGAGGAGGTCGTGCTCGAGCTGCGCGGGACGCCGGACACGGTCGAGGCGATCAAGCGGCTCGCCGTGCGGGGCGCGCCGCTGATCGGCGTGGCGGCCGCCTACGGGCTCGCGATGGAGCTCGCGCGCGACGAGTCGCCCGAGGCGCTCGAGCGCGCGGCCGCGCTGATGGCGGGCGCCCGGCCGACCGCCCGCAACCTCGGCTGGGCCGTCGAGCGCGTCACCGCCGCCGCGCTCGCCGCGCCAGGCCGGATGGCCGACGCGGCGCGCGAGGCCGCCGAGCAGATCCACCGCGAGGACGAGGCCGCCAGCGCCGCGCTCGCGCGCCACGGCGCCGACGCGCTGAGCGCGGTCCTGCCCGACGGCCCGGTCGCCGTCATGACCCACTGCAACTCGGGCGCGCTCGCCGCCTCCGGTCGCGGCACCGGGCTCGGCGTGATCGCCGAGCTCGCCGACCGCCGGCCGGTCACCGTGCTCGCGTGCGAGGCGCGGCCGTTGTTGCAGGGCGCGCGGCTGACCGTGTGGGAGTGCGCCCGGCTCGGGCTCGACCACGAGCTGCTCGTCGACTCCGCCGCCGCCGGGCTGATCGCGCGCGGCGAGGTCGCCGCGGTGGTCACCGGGTTCGACCGGGTCGCCGCCAACGGCGACGTGGCCAACAAGGTCGGGACGTACGGGTTGGCGCTGGCGGCTCGCGCGGCGCGGATCCCGTTCGTGGCGGCGGGCCCGTCGTCGTCGGTGGACCTGCGGCTGGCTTCCGGCGACGCGATCGAGATCGAGGAGCGGGGCGCGCGACGAGGTGCTCTCGGTCGGCGGCTCGCTCGTGTCGGTGGCGGGCACGCGTGTGCGCAACCCAGCGTTCGACGTGACCCCGGCGGAGCTCGTGTGGGCGCTGGTGACCGAGCGGGGCGTGGCGCAACCCGTCACGGTGGCTTCGGTCGCCGCCGTGGCCTAGGCCGGGTCAACTGCGGCTGGGTAGGGGAGCGAGGGAGCCGCCCGCGTCGCCTGCCCCGGCCGCCCGCGCCGCCATTCGCCCCTCTCCCGACGTCGAACCCGGAGTTGTTCAGTCTGAGGCTGAACAACTCCGGGCTCGATGCGGCGCGGGGCGCTCCCCTCCCCCCTTATCTGCCCGCCGTTCGCTCGAGCTCCGCCAGCCGCTCCACGAGAAACGCGCGCTCGGCGGGCACGGCCGCGAGCTCGAGCGCCCGCGTGTAGGCGGCTCGCGCCTCCTCGTCGCGGCCGAGCCGGCGCAGCAGGTCGGCCCGGGTGGCGTGGAGCAGGTGGTACGCGTCGAGCGCGGAGGCCTGCTCGTCGGCGAGCGCCAACCCCGCCTCGGGTCCGCGCGCCATCGCGACCGCCACCGCGCGATTGAGCGCGATCACGGGGCTCGGGTCGATCTGGATCAGGTGGGAGTAGGCGCCGGCGATCGCCTCCCAGTCCGTGTCCTCGGGGCGTGGCGCCCGGGCGTGCTCGGCGGCGATGTAGGCCTGGATCGCGTAGCGCCCGCGGGAGCCGAGGGCGAGCGCTCGCTCGGTCAGCGTGACTCCCTCGGCGATCGCGGCGCGGTCCCAGGCGGTGCGGTCCTGGTCGGCGAGCAGGACGAGCCGGCCGCCGGCGTCGACGCGCGTGGCGCGGCGGGAGTCGTGCAGGCGCATCAGCGCCAGCAGGGCGAGCGCCTCCGGCTCGTCGGGCATCAGCGCGCACAGCACGCGCGCCAGCCGGATCGCCTCGGCCGAGAGCTCGCGCCGGATCAGCTCGTCGCCGGACGTGGCGGCGTAGCCCTCGTTGAAGACGAGGTAGAGCGTCGCGAGCACGGAGCCGAGCCGCGCGGGCAGGTCGGCGTCGCGCGGCAGCTCGAACGCGATCCCGGCGGCGCGGATCTTGGACTTGGCGCGCACGACGCGCTGCGCCATCGCCGGCTCGGAGACCAGGAACGCGCGCGCCACCTCGGCGGTCGTCAGCCCGCCGAGCAGCCGCAGCGTCAGCGCCACGCGCGCCTCCGGGGCCAGCGCGGGATGGCAGCACGTGAACATCAGCCGCAGCCGCTCGTCGGGGATCGGGCTCACGTCGTCCTCTGCGTCCTCGCCTCCGGCGGCCGCCTCGCCGCCGACCCCGGCGCGCAGGAGCGCGTCCAGCCGCGCGACCTGCTCGGCCCGCTCCGCGGAGCGCCGGTCGGCGCGGATCCGGTCGAGCGCGCGGTTGCGGGCCACGGCCATGATCCACGCCGCCGGGTTCTCCGGCGCGCCGTCGCGCGGCCAGCGCTCGAGCGCGGTCGCGTAGGCGTCCTGGACGGCCTCCTCGGCGCGGTCGAGGTCGCCGAGCGCGCGGGCGAGCGCCGCGACCGCCTGCGCCGACTCGCGCCGGAACAGGCGGTCCAGGTCGGCGGTGACGGTCAGGCGTGCGCCGCCGCGCCGCCGGCCTGCGCCCGGGCGACCCGGTCCTCGTAGGTGATCACGGGGCGCACCTCGACGGAGCCCATCGCGGCGCTGGGGACCTTGCTCGCCCAGCGCGTCGCCTCGTCGAGATCCGCGCACTCGAGCAGGTAGAAGCCGGCGAGCTGCTCGCGCGTCTCGGCGAACGGGCCGTCCGTGAGCAGCGGCTCGCCGTCGCGGACGCGCACCGTCGTGGCCGTCGACGTCGCGCTGCAGGCCCTCGCCGCCGAGGAACACGCCGGCCTGCTTGAGCTCGGCGGTGAGCGCCTCGTAGGCCTCCGTGACCTTCACGCCCTGCTCGGGCGGCACGGCGTCGACCGCGGACTCGTCGACGTAGATCGTCAGCAGGTACTGCATGGGGACCTCCGGTGGTTCGCGCGGCGCCATGTCGGCCGCGTTCAACCTACCGACGTCACGCTCCGCCGTCATCGACAGAGCTGGCGCGTTGCCGCTCATCGTCGCGCCAGCGGAGGTGCTCGACGATCCGCGCCGAGTCGCAGATCGCCTCGCCGCCGATCTCGAGCACGGGCACCACGGTCTGGCCCGTCAGCTCCTCGACGCCGGCGCGCTCGCCGCGGCGCCACGGGACCCGCCGCTCCTCGGCCTCGATCCCGTGCCGTGCCAGCTCGCGGGCCACCCGCCCGCAGGCGCACAGGCGGTTCGAAGGCGTCTTGCAGCGGTGGAGCACGACGGGGTCCATCCCCTCGGAAGATAGGCTCCGGCGCGATGCCCGGCGTCTCCGTGGTCACCGACACGACGCAGTACCTGCCGCAGGAGGTCGTCGACCGCCACGGCCTGAGCCTCGTCTCGCTCTACGTCAACTGGGACGGGCGGACCGACCGCGAGAGCGACATGCCGGGCTACGACGCGTTCTACGACTTCCTCAAGCGCGGCGAAGGCGAGCTGCCGAGCACGTCGCAGCCGTCGGTCGGCGACTTCCTCGCCGTCTACGAGCCGCTGCTCGAGCGCGGCGACGACATCGTCTCGATCCACCTCTCGGGCGGCATCTCCGGCACCGTGCGCTCGGCCGAGCAGGCCCGCGAGGCGCTCGTCGAGCGCGGCGTCGACCCGGGCCGGATCGTGGTGCTGGACTCGCGCACGGGCGCCGCCGGCCACGGGCTGATGGCGGTCGCCGCCGCCAACGCGGTCAAGGCGGGGGCCGGCGCGCAGGAGGCCGCCGACGCCGCGGTCAAGGCTCGGCGAGCGCATGACGATCCTGTTCGCCGTCGACACGCTCGAGTACCTGCGCCGCGGCGGCCGCATCGGCGCCGCGCAGGCGTTCCTGGGCTCGGCGCTGAAGATCAAGCCGATCCTCTCGATCGACAGCGAGATCACGCCCGTCGAGCGCGTCCGCACGCAGGGCCGCGCGATCGACCGGCTGGTGCGCGAGCTCTCCGAGCAGCGCGAGGCCGGCTCGGACGTCTACTTCATCCAGCACGTGCAGGCGCCCGAGCTGGCCGAGCGGATCAGCGAGCGCGGGCGCGAGATCTACGGCCGCGACCCCGAGTTCGTCTCGGCGATCGGGCCCGTGATCGGCACGCACACCGGCCCCGGCCTGGTCGGGGTCACCGCCCTGCCCTCGGACCTGCTCGGCACCGTCTAGCGGCAGGACTCCGCCTCCGCGGTGCGAACCACCCGGAGGTGAGCGCGCCCTCCGCAGCCGCCCCGACGCCGACGTCGTCGCTGTCCACGCGCGGCATCGTCCGCATCGTCCTGACGGTGATCGCGTGCGTCCTGACGCTGTATCTGATCTACCTGCTGCGCAAGCCGCTGACCTGGATCTTCATCGCCGGCTTCATCGCGATCGCGCTGTCGGGTCCGGTGAGCTTCCTGCGGCGCTGGATGAAGCGGCGGCTATCGCGGTCGCGCATCGTCTACGTCGGGCTGATCCTGGTGCCGATCCTGATCATCGCGTCGCTGGTACCGCCGATCGTCACCCAGGGCAACAACCTCGCCCAGTCGCTGCCCGACTACGCCCGCGACCTCACGGACTTCGTGCAGGAGAACGGCCGGCTCCGCCAGCTCGAGGAGGACTACGACATCACGGGCAAGCTCGAGGAGCAGGCCGCCAAGCTGCCGGCGCGGCTCGGCGACGCGGCCGGCGTGCTCGGCGACATCGGCGTCGGGCGTCGTGAACTCGCTGTTCGCCGCGATCACGATCGTCGTGCTGAGCCTGTTCATGCTCAACAGCGCCCGCGGCTGGCTCGACGCGTTCGCGGACCGCTACCCACCCGACCGCGCGCGCTGGATGAAGCGCCTCTACGACCGCATCGGCGCGACGGTGGGCAACTACGTCGCGGGCGCGCTGCTGCAGGCCACGATCGCCGGCGCGCTCGCCTGGATCATGCTCTCGATCCTCGGCGTCCCGTACGCACTGCCGCTCGCGGTCGTCGTGTTCCTGCTCGACCTCGTCCCGCTCGTCGGCGCCACGCTCGGCGCGGTCATCGTCGGCGTCGTCACGCTGTTCAGCGACTTCCCGATCGACACGATCATCTGGGTGATCTTCTCCGTGATCTACCAGCAGGTCGAGAACACGGTGATCCAGCCGCGCATCCAGGCGCGGGCGGTGGCGGTGCACCCGTTCGTCGTGCTCGTCGCCGTGCTGTTCGGGAGCACGCTGTTCGGCGTGCTCGGCGCGCTGCTGGCGATCCCGGTCGCCGCCGCGATCCAGATCACGATCCGCGAGGTCAACGCGTTCAAGGACACCCCGGCGGAGGATCTCCCCCCGCCGGGCGTCCCGGCCCCCGAGGTCGAGCCCGGGACCTAGTAGTACTCGCGGCTGCGCCGGCGGCCCGTGAGCAGGCCGGTCATCGCCGCCACGCCGCCGCCCAGCACGAAGCCGGCCACGGCGGCGCCGATCAGCACCTGCTTCTGGTTCTCGCGCAGGTGCCTGCGCCAGTCGGTGGCCTCGGTGACCTCGCCGCGCAGCCGCTCGACGGCGAGGCCGAGCTCCGTGCGGTTGGCCTCGATCGAGCGCCGGATCTCCTCCGGTGTGCGTGTCTCGGCCATCAGTTGCGCGACGCGTCGGCGGTGCGCGACGCGGGGTCGGAGTGCTCGACACGGCCGCCGGCGCCAATCGGCTTGGCGGGCCGCGAGGACTCGATGGTCTGCTTGATCAGCTGGGCCTCCTCGATGGCCATCGCGGGCTTGGGCGGGGTGCCGCCCTTGACGAAGCGGGTGGCCAGGAACCCGGCAAGGCCGCCGATCAGCAGCAGGATCCCGCCCGCGATCAGGTAGCCGACCCAGACGAAGTTGATGTCGTCGCTGACGAGCGCGAAGATCCCCCAGGACAGCGAGTGCACGAGATAGATCAGGGCGAAGACGGCGAAGATGCCGCCGACGATCCCGACCACCGCGCCCTTGATGAGCTTGGTGATCTTCTCCGTCATCTCGGCCTTGGCCAGCTCGATCTCCTCGCGGACGAGCAGCGAGGCCCGCTCGGAGACCTCCTGGACCGCCCGGCCGAGGTCGGAAGTCGTGTTCTCGTCGGGCATGTCAGTCCACCAGCCGCTTCAGGACGCGGGCGAAGATGAAGGCGCCGGCGAAGGCCGCGCCGACCAGCACCTCGGGACGCTCCGCGCCCGACTCGCTGCCGCCGGCGGCGAACGCGGCGACGCCGGGCCGCGCGGTGCCGGACGCCTCGGCGGCTTCTGCGGCCTCGGCCTCCTGGCGCTCGCGCTGGGCGATGCGCTCGGCCTGCTCGGCCTTCTCGCGCAGCTCCTTCTCCTTGCGCTCCCGCTCCTCCTTGCGCTTGGTCGCCTTCTCGAGGTCGCTCTCGGCCTCGGCGGTCTCCTCCTCGGCGCGGCGTGCGTCGGTCGCCGCAAGCTCGCTGCGCAGCTCGGCGCCGCGCGCCTCGGAGCGCTCGCGCTCCGCGTCGGTGTACTCGTCGTCTGGGGTCACTCCGGCGGATCTTCCCCGAACACGCGGCGGTAAATCACGGCGGCGGTGCGGGTGGTGATGATGGACGCCAGCGCGCCGACCCCGGCCACCAGTCCGGCCCAGGCCAGTCGCTTCACCATGTCGTTGTCGGTCATGGCGCCGGAGTGTACGTCTCGAGCCCGCGGCAGACCGTCTCCACCACGTGGTCCTTGGCGCGCTCGTAGGAGTCCTCGCCCTCCTCGATGAGCCCGAAGATCCAGCCCGTGAGCACCTGCTCGATGGCCCCGTAGAAGGCCATGGCGCCGAACTGGGCGGTGACGGTCGTGCGGAACTCGCCGCTCGCCTGGGCCTTCTCGACGATGCCCTGGATCTGACGGTAGGCATCGGAGATCGTGCCCAGGTGCGCGGCGCCGAACGAGTTCGCCGCGCGCGTGACCTCGACGATGATCACCTTCATCAGCTCGGGGTCGTAGCGGTAGGAGTCGACGATGAACGACGCGACCGCGTGCAGCTTGTCGCGGGCCGGGACGTCGCGGCGGTCGATCTCGGCGATCGCCTCCAGCAGCAGGCCCCAGCGCTCCAGGAACAGCGTGTCGAGCACCTCGTCCTTGGAGCCGAAGTAGTGGTAGACGAGCCCGTAGGCGACGCCCGCCTCGTCGGCGATGTCCGACACGCGGCAGGTGTGGAAGCCCTGGCGCGCGAACACGCGCACCGCCGCGTCGAGGATGATCCGGCGCTTGTCGCACGGTGGGCTTCGTGGCGGCCACTAGGCGTGCACCTCGCTCGGCCAGCGGTAGGCCGCCGGGCGCCGGTTGGCCAGCGACGGGCATCGTGCGCCGGATCTCCGCCTGGCGCTCGAGGTCGAGCTCGGCCAGCACGTAGGTCTCGATGTCGGGCGCCTGCGCGAGCACGACGCCCCACGGGTCGACGATCATCGAGCGCCCGCCGGAGCGGTAGCCGGGGGCGTGCTCGCCGACCTGGTTGGCGGCGACCACGAACGCCTGGTCCTCGATCGCGCGGGCGCGCAGCAGGACCTCCCAGTGCTCGCGCGTGGTGGCGAGCGTGAACGCGGCCGGGACGACCAGCACGCGCGCGCCGCGCACGGCGAGGATCCGGTAGAGCTCCGGGAAGCGCAGGTCGTAACAGATGCTCAGGCCCAGCTCGACGCCGCCCGCGGTCTCGGAGACGACGAGCTCCTCGCCGGGCGCCTCGTTCTCGGACTCGCGGTAGACCTTGCCGCCGACCTCGACGTCGAACATGTGGACCTTGCGGTAGACGGCCTTCTCCTCGCCGTCGGGACCGAAGTGCACGGAGGTGTTGGAGCCGCGCTCGGCGCCCTCGACGCGCTCGGCGATCGAGCCGGCGACGAGGTCGATACCGAGCTCGCGCGCGGTCGCGCTCGCCCAGCGCAGGGCGGGCCCGTCGAACGGCTCGGCGCCCGCGGCGGTCTCCTCGGGGGTGCCGAGCACCGCCCACTTCTCGGGCAGCACGACGAGCTCGGCGCCCGCGGCGGCGGCCGCTCGGGTCAGCCGATCGGCGGCCGCGAGATTGCGGTCGCGGTCAGCGGTGGAGGTCAGCTGGACGGCTGCGGCACGCACGATGGTCTCTCCCTTCCCACGGATTGACTCGTCAGTCAACCCGCGCCGGAGCATATCGTCCGGGCATGGCGGAGCACGTGAGCGCGTGGCGGGGACCGGGGCCCGGGCGCCCGCAGCTGCCGCTGCCCCCGGAGCGGATGCCCGGCTGGCGCGGCGGGCGCCCGCTCAAGCGCTGGACCTGGGTCGGCGCGTTCGGCCCGGAGCTGATGCTGTGCGCGGCGGTCGCGCGGGTCGGCCCGGCGACGGCGGCCTGGTGGGCGGTCTGGGACGGCACGACGCTTCAGCGAGCGCTCGCTCCGGCGCGGCGGCGGCCTCGTCGTCACGCCCTCGCGCGTGCACGTGCCGGGCGTGATGGAGCTGGAGGTCGGCGACGCCGAGCCGGTCGAGGTCGTCTCCCCGCACGGGGCGCAGTACATCTGGACCCGCAAGCGCGGCGGGGTGCGGGTGCGCGGCACCGCGCTCGGGCGCGAGGTCGACGCGGCCGGGCTCGTCGACGAGTCGGCGGGCTACCACGCGCGCCACACGGCGTGGCTGTGGTCGGCCGGCGCCGGCGTGCTGGAGTCGGGCGCGCCCGTCGCGTGGAACCTCGTCGACGGCCTGCACGACGCGCAGGTCGCTTCGGAGCGGACGGTGTGGGTGGACGGCGAGCCGCGCGAGGTGCCGCCGCAGCCGTTCGACGGGCTCGACGGCGTCGGCGGCCTGCGCTTCGCGGCCGAGGCGACGCGCGCGCGGCGCGAGCGGCTCGTGCTGATGAGCTCCGACTACGAGCAGCCGTTCGGGCGCTTCACCGGCACGGTGCCCGGCGCCGGCGAGCTGCGCGCGGGCTGGGGCGTGATGGAGCGCCATGCCGTCGCCTGGTGAGGAGCCGGCCGGCGTCGGGCCGGCGCCCGAGCCGTGGCCCGAGGACCCGCGGCTGGACCCCGAGCTGCTCGCCGCGGGCGACCGCCGCAACGTCGCCGACCGCTACCGCTACTGGCGCATGGAGGCGATCGTCGCCGACCTCGACGAGCGCCGGCACCCCTTCCACGTGGCGGTCGAGAACTGGCGCCACGACCTCAACATCGGCGCGGTCGTGCGCAACGCGAACGCGTTCCTGGCCGCCGAGGTGCACATCGTCGGCGAGCGCCGCTGGAACCGCCGCGGCGCGATGGTCACCGACCGCTACCAGCACGTCCGCCACCACCCGACGCTCGCGGAGTTCGCCGCGTGGGCGGGCTCCGCCTCGCTGCCCGTGCTCGGCGTGGACAACCTGCCGGGCTCGGTGGCGATCGACGCCTACGCGCTCCCGCGCGAGTGCGTGCTGCTGTTCGGCCAGGAGGGTCCCGGCCTGTCCGAGGAGGCGCGCGCGCTGTCGGAGGCCGTGCTCGCGATCCGCCAGTTCGGCTCGACCCGCTCGATCAACGCCGCCGCCGCGAGCGCCGTCGCGATGCACGAATGGGTGCGCCGGTGGGCGCCGGAGGAGTAGCGTCGCGCCATGCTCCCGCCCGGCCCGCGATACCCGCTCGCCCTGCAGACGCTCGGCTGGATCGCGCGGCCCGGCCCGTTCATGGAGCGCTGCCGCGACCGCTACGGCGACGCCTTCTCGCTGCGGATGTACAACGAGGGCACCTGGGTCATGTTCAGCGACCCCGCGGCGGTCAAGCAGATCTTCACGGGCGATCCGAAGCTGCTGCACTCGGGCGAGGCGAACGGGATCCTGCGGCCGATCGTCGGCCCGAACTCGGTCCTGCTGCTCGACGACCGCGCGCACATGAGCCAGCGCAAGCTGCTGCTGCCGCCGTTCCACGGCGAGCGGATGAAGGCCTACGGCGAGCTGATGACGGCCGCCGCCGAGGCGGAGATCGCCGCGTGGCCCGGCGGCGAGGTCGTCGCCACGCGGCCGGCCATGCAGCGGATCACGCTCGAGATCGTGATGCGCGCGATCTTCGGGGTCTCGGAGCTCGGCGGCGGGCTCGAGCGCCTGCGGGCCGCGCTCACGTCGATGCTCGACTGGACGACCAAGCCCTCGCGGCTCGTCCTGCTCGTCGCCGCGGGGCCGAAGGGCATCCCGCACATCCCCGAGTACCGCGCCGTGATGCGCGAGCTCGACGCGGTGATCGCGGACGAGATCGCGCGCCGCCGCGCGGAGCCCGACGTCGCCGAGCGCGACGACGTGCTCTCGATGCTGCTCGGCGCCCGCCACGAGGACGACGGCTCGCCGATGACCGACGCCGAGCTGCGCGACGAGCTCGTCACGCTCCTCGTCGCCGGCCACGAGACGACGGCGACCGCGCTGTCGTGGGCGCTCGAGCGGCTCGCCCGCCACCCGGACGCGTGGGCACGGCTGCGCTCGGGCGACGAGCCGTACGTCGACGCGGTGATCAAGGAGACCCTGCGGCTGCGGCCCGTGGTCCCGATCGTGCTGCGGCGGCTGAAGGCGCCGATGGAGATCGGCGGCTGGGAGCTGCCGGAGGGCGTGAGCGCCGTGCCGTCGATCTACCTCATGCACCGCCGGCCCGACCTCTACCCGGACCCGCTCGCGTTCCGCCCCGAGCGCTTCCTCGAGAAGCCCGCCGGCACCTACACCTGGATCCCCTTCGGAGGCGGCGTGCGCCGCTGCCTCGGCGCGAGCTTCGCGCAGTTCGAGATGGCCGCGGTGCTGCGGGTGCTCGCGCGGCGGTGCTCGTCCTTGGAGCCCGACGGCGTCGTGCCCGAGCGGACCGCCCGGCGGTCGATCACGCTCGTGCCGGCGCGCGAGGGCGCCGTCGTGGTCGGCTGACCTCGGGGCGCCGGCGAACGTCAACGGCGGCTGGGTAGGGGTGGTGAGGGTTTGGGCCGGGTGCCGTCAACGTCGATCGCCGGAGCGCCGACCCCTGTTCGTGTGACGTTGACGGCGAATATCGCCGTCAACGTCACGTCGCGGCAGCTCGGACTGCCGCCGAGTGACGTTGACGGCACATAGGACCCCGAACGTCACTTCGAACCGGCGCGTGGTGCCGCCGAGTGACGTTGGTGCACGAACGTCGATCGGGAGCACCGAGCGGGTCTGTGGATCGACGTTGGGGGTCGTATAGCCCGGAAACGTCGATCCCGCCGGCCCGGGAGTGCCGCCGATCGACGTTCGTACAGAACCACTCCCCCACCCAGAGCAGTTGACGTCCGCCGCGGGCCACGCCCCCGGCTACGTGCGACGCCGACGCGCTCCTCCATCAGCGCGCGCCATACCGGCTCATCCCGCGCCACGATCGCCGCAGCCTCGGGCCCGAAGAACTGCGCGCGCATGATCGCGAACACCGTCTCGTCGTCCGGGCCGCCGACGCCGATGAACGCGAGCCCGGGGGCCGGCTCGTCCACCCGCAGGGTGACCATCGTGTCGAGCGTGCCCTCGATCACGCCGGCCAGCGGCGGCGCGCCGTCGCCGCTCGCGGTCACCCGGGCGCCCTCGGTGAGCTCGCCGAGGCCGACGGAGCTCTGCAGCTCCTCCCACGCGCGCGCCTGCGGGCCGTCGACCCTTCCGCCGGCGAGGACGTTGGCGGCCTCCTGGCCGGCGAAGTGCTCGAGGTAGAGCTTGAGCCCGAGCAGGGCGGCGGTCCAGCCGTCGTCGGCGCCCTTGCCGCCGAAGCCGGAGCCGACGACGCGGACCACGCAGGTGCCGCCGGAGCGAGCCTCGACGAGGAACTCGGTGGCCTGCGCGCCGTCGCCCTCGGTGAAGCGCAGCCGGCGCGGCGCCTCGGCGTCGGTGACCTCGGCCTCGCTGCTGCCGCCGGCCATGTGATGGAAGGTGATGCGCTCGCCCTCGACCTCGGCGGGCATGAACCAGGCGCTGATGCCGGGTCCGGTGGAGATCGCCTCCCACACCTGCTCGGGTGTGGCGGCAACCTCGATCTGAAGGTCCAGGCCAAGCTCGTCCGGTGTCATCGGTCGTCCTCCTCGGGGATGGGGTGGGCGGCCGCGAGCAAGCGGTGCGGCTCGCCGGCCTCGTCGTGGTGGCGGGACGCGAGCTCGGCGACCAGCGCCGCGAGCTCCTCCGCGAACGCCGCGCGCCCCTCGGGGCGCAGGCGCAGCTCGGCGTCGATCGAGAGCGTTGCGACCTCGCCGCGCCGGGCCAGCAGGCCGACCTCACGCACGACCCGCGCGCCGAGCGCGATCAGGTAGCGGGCGGAGAGCCGGTCGGCGGTGCGCGCCGGGTCCGCGGCGACGGCGCCGAGCGCCGACGGCGAGATCACGTACGAGGCCGCCGTGGCGACCAGCAGCCGTTCGGTCAGGCCGCCGTGGCGGCGCTCCTCCGCGACCGTCACGAGGCCCTGGGCCTCGAGCGAGCGCAGGTGGTAGTTGACCTTCTGGCGGGCGAGCCCGACCCGGCCGGCGAGCGTCGCCGCCGACGCCGGCTCGGCGAGCTCGGCCAGCAGCCGCGCCCGGATCGGGTCCAGCGCGACGACCGCCGCGGCGGGGTTCTCGATGACTTCCACGTCCAGCACCCCTCCATCGAACCATTGACAAGAATGTTTGTCAAGAGCCGAGTCGGCAGCTTCTCGGGCTGAGCCCGAACAACTGCAGGTTCGGCGCTGAGGCCGGCGCGGCGCTTCACGCGGCGCTCGGGCCGCGCCTCAGCGCGGCGGGCGCGGGGCGACGAGCAGCGACTGGGCGCCGTAGGCGACCGGGCCGCGCTCGTCGGAGAGCACGCTGCGGGCGAGCGCCGCGCCCCCGGGGGCGATCGTCGTGGCGGCGTCGAGCACCACCCACTCGCCGGCGGGCGGGCGCAGGACGTGGACGGTCAGCTCCGGGTTGATGAACAGCCACTCGTCCCAGCTCATGACCGCCGAGATCCCGTTGCCCGAGTCGGCCACCGCGAGCACGCGCTGCAGCGGCGACGGCTCCTCGCCGGGGACGACGCCGACCTTCAGCCGCGTCCAGGCGGTCGCCGGCCCGTGATCGAACCAGCCGCCCGCCGCGAAGCGGATCTCGACCGCGTGGCCGTAGCCGAAGTCGTGCGGCGGCGGCGTCTCGGCCTCCGGGCGGGGCGGCGGAGGACCGGCATCGTCGCCGGCTGCGGGCGCTTCTGTAAGGGGCAGCCGCCAGGCGCGCGCGGTCATGGCCGGGCGGCCCCCGGCGCTCAGCTGCGCCTCGAGCAGCTCCACCGTCCGGCCGGGCCTCACTACCCGACTCTCAACCTCTACTTCAGCCACAGGTACGGGCCCGAGGATCTCGAATGTGACGCGCGCGAGCAGCGTGCCCTCGCGCGGCTCCGTCCCCTCCAGCGCACGGCCCAGCAAGGCGGCCGGCGGCCCCGCGTGCTGGCTGCGGACGTCCCACGGCCCGGCGGTGTGCTCCGTCGAGCGGAAGCGCCCGTCGCCGAGCGGCTCGTAGAAGGCCTCGCTCATCGGCGCCGCTGGAACTCCGCCAGCAGGAGCTTGGAGTGCATCGCGCCGATCAGGTCGCGCAGCGGCTCGCGGCCGGAGCGCATGATCTCGACCGCCGCGTCGGGGTCGACGTCGCCCGACAGGCGCTCCACCAGCACGCGCACCTCCTGCTCCACCAGGGGCTGCAGCGCCTCGCGGTAGCGCAGCGTGTCGTAGACCGTGAAGCCGATCGCCTCGTCGTAGCCGCCGGCGCGGAAGCGCGCGATCGCCTCGATGATCTTCACGTCGTCGGGGTCGTAGCCGCCCGGGCCGGGCGTCAGCACGCCGATCTCCTCCAGGCGGTCGAGCACGTTGGCCGGCATCGCGAAGCGCTCGGCGACCTCCTCGCGCGGGAGCGGGCCGTCGCCCTGCTCGTCGAGCAGCACCTTGATCAGCCGCAGGGGCAGGAAGCGCTCGCCCTGCAGGCGCTTGATGTGGCGGATCCGCTCGACGAACTCGGGCGGGTAGTAGGCCATGTTGCGCGAGGTGCGGACGATGTCCTCGTCGGCGCCGAGCAGCCCCTCGCGCAGGTAGTGCTTGATCGTGGCCGCCGACACCCCGGAGGCGTCGGCCAGCTCGGACATCTTCAGGCCCGGCTTCACGCCAGGAAGCTCCCGCCGGCCTTCGCGTCCGCGCCCGCCACCGCGCCCGCCTCCATCAGCGCCGCGATCTCGCCGGCGGCGTAGCCCGCCTCCGCCAGCACCGCCTCGGTGTCGGCGCCCAGCGCCGGCCCGGGCGCGCGCGCCGGATCGCCCGGCGTGCGCGAGAGCTTGACCGGCAGGCCCAGCAGCCGCACAGGCCCCTCCGCCCCTGGCTGGGCGAGCTCGGCGACCATCCCCCGCGCCCGCACGAGCTCGGAGTCGAGCGCCTCGTCGAGCTCCAGCACGGGCTCCAGGCAGCAGTCGTGCTCGGCGCCGAACGCCTCCCACTCGTCGCGGCGTGCGGCTCGCGAACACCGCCTCGACCTCGCGCGTGCGCCTCCGAGCCCGGCCGGTCGAACTGGCGCTCGATCAGGTCCTCGCGCCCGACCCCGCGGCAGAACGCCTGCCAGAACTTGGGCTCCAGCGCGCCGAGCGTCACCCAGCCGTCGCTGCAGCGATAGGGCCGGTAGCAGACCAGCGAGCCCGCCAGCTCGAGCTCGCCGCGCCGGGGCGTGCGGCCCTCTGCGAAGTATCGCGCGGCGACCATCGCCAGCCACGACAGCGCGCCGTCGGCCATCGAGCTGTCGACGAACTGGCCCTCGCCCGTGCGGTCGCGCTCGCGCAGCGCGGCGAGGATCCCGAAGGCGGCCATCAGCGCGCCGCCGCCGAGGTCGGCGATCTGGCCCGCCGCCTGCACGGGCGGGCCGTCCGCGTCGCCGCTGAGCCCGAGCAGGCCGATCCGGCCGAGGTAGTTCATGTCGTGCCCGGCGCGGTCGCGCAGCGGGCCGTCCTGCCCGTAGCCCGTGATCGCGCAGTACACGAGCCCGGGGTTGGCCTCGCGCAGCGTCTCGTAGCCGACGCCGAGCCGGTCCATCACGCCCGGCCGGAAGGACTCCAGCAGCACGTCGGCGTCGCGCGCGAGCCGCAGCAGCACCTCGCGTCCCTGCTCGGTCTTCAGGTCGACGCGGATCGAGCGCTTGTTGCGGTTGAGCGAGAGGAAGAGCGCCGAGGCGGCGGAGCGGTCCGCGCCCTCGTAGAACGGCGGCGCCCAGCGCACGTAGTCGCCCATCCCGGTGTCCTCGACCTTGATCACGTCGGCGCCGAAGTCGGCCATCAGCAGCGAGCAGAAGCCGCCCGGCAGCAGCCGCGAGAGGTCCAGCACCCGGACCCCGGAGAGCGGTCCGCTCACGCGAGCGCCGCCCGCTCGCGCAGGCCGAGCCGCTCCCGCGCCTCCGCCACGGTCGCGACGCGCCGGCCACTGTCCTCGGCCATCCGCCGCGCCCGCGCGATCAGGTCGCCGTTGGAGCGGGCCATCTCGCCGTCGGGCAGGTAGAAGTTGTCCTCCAGGCCGACGCGCACGTTGCCGCCGAGCGCGAGCGCCGCCGCCACCAGCGTCCACTGGTCGCGCGAGACGCCGATCACGCCCCACTCGTGCGGCACGTCGGGCACCTGCTCGGCCATGTGGGCGAGGTTGCGCGCGGTCGGCCGGATGCCGCCCGTCACCCCCATCACGCAGGAGACCTGCAGCGGCGGCTGCAGCGCGCCCATGTCCAGCAGCGGGTCCAGGTTGGCGAGATGCCCGGAGTCGAAGCACTCGTGCTCGGGCCGGATCCCGCACTCGTTCATGGCCTCGAGCAGCGCGCGGATCGTGTCGAACGAGTTCTCGAACACGAACGAGAAGACGAACTCCTTGCGCCGGCGCGAGTACTTCGCGTAGTTCATCGAGCCCATGTTCAGCGCGCCCACGTCGGGCCGCAGCTCGCGCAGGTAGGCGATCCGCTTCTCCACCGGCACCCCGAGCGCGCCGGTCGAGTAGTTGATGACGACGTCGCCGACCTCGGCCAGGATCGCCTCGGTGATCGCGCGGAAGTCCTCGACCTCGTAGGACGGCGTGCCGTCCGGCGTGCGCGCGTGGATGTGGATCATCGAGCCGCCCTCGTCGACGATCCGGCGCGCCTCGGCGGCGTACTCCTCGGGCGTGTAGGGGATCGCCGGGCACTGGTCGCGGTTGGCGACCGCGCCGGAGATCGAGCAGGTGAGGATCACGGGGTCGTCGAGGCTCACGCGGCGGCTCCTGGAAGTAGGACGTGCCACAACCTACAGGCCGCGAGGGTTGCCGGAACAGGCGCATGGGCAGGCTGTGGGCATGATCGGAGAAATAATCGCCGCGATCTTCATCGGAATGATCGCAGGCTTCATCGGCCGGGCACTGCTCCCGGGCGACGACTCGATGGGCCTCGTGCCCACCATCCTCGTCGGCATCGTCGGCGCGCTCGTGGGCTGGGTGCTGTTCGCCTACGTCCTCGGCATCGGCGACGACGACAAGTTCGACCTCGGCAGCATCATCGGGGCGATCGTCGGCACGATGCTCGTGCTGCTGGTCCTGCGTGCCGTCCGCGGTCGCGGATCCGGCACCCCGGCGAGCGGGAAGGTCTGACCCAGCTGCGCGCGTGGTGCCCGTCGCCTAGACGGGCACCACGCCGTGGCGCTTCCACGGGCGCTCCAGCCGCTTGCCCTCGGCCATCTCGAGCGCGCGGATGATCGTCGGGCGCGTCTCGCGCGGGTCGATCACGTCGTCGATCATGTCGTTGCGGGCCGCGATGTAGACGTCGATGATCTTGCGGTAGGCCTCGATCAGCTCCGCCTTCTTGGCCGCCGGGTCCTCGGCCTCCTCGACCTGCTTGCGGAAGACGATCTCGACGGCGCCCTCGGCGCCCATCACGGAGATCTCCGCGCTCGGCCACGCGACGATCAGGTCGGGCTCGTAGGCGCGGCCGTTCATCACGTAGTAGCCGGCGCCGTAGGCCTTGCGCAGCACGACCGTGACCTTCGGGACGGTCGCGTTGGCGACGGCGTAGAGCATCTTCGCGCCGTGGCGGATGATCCCCGCCTGCTCGACCTTCGTGCCGACCATGAAGCCCGGCACGTCCATCAGGAACACGAGCGGGATCCCGAACGCGTTGCAGAGGTTCACGAACCGCGCGGCCTTGTCGGCCGAGTCGTTGTCGAGGATGCCGCCGAGCTGCCGGGGCTGGTTGGCGACGATCCCGACGGGCCGGCCGCCCATCCGCGCCAGGCACGTGATGATGGTCTTCGCCCATTGCGGCTTGAGGTCCAGCCACTCGCCGTCGTCGACGATCCGGCGGATCACCTCGTACATGTCGTACGGCTTGCGGTTGGACTCCGGCAGGACGTCGAGCAGCTCCTCGTCCATGCGGTCGATCGGGTCGCCGGGCGGGCGCGCGGGCGGCGCCTGCTCGCAGTGCGAGGGGAAGTACGACAGGTACTGGCGGATGCGGGCGATGCACTCCTCGTCGTCGGCCACCTCCAGGTCGCCGACCCCGCTCTTGCGGCAGTGCACGCGCGAGCCGCCGAGCTCCTCCTGGGTGACGTCCTCGCCGACCGCCGCGCGCACGAGGTGCGGGCCGGCGAGCGCCATCGAGCCGCGGCCCTTGACCATCGGCACGAAGTCCGCCAGGCCGGGGATGTAGGCCGTCCCGGCGGCGCACGGGCCCATCAGCGCGGCGACCTGCGGGATCACGCCGCTGGCGATCACCTCCTCGCGGAACAGGTGCCCCGAGCCCGCGAACAGCGAGCCGACCGCCTCCTGGATCCGCGCGCCCGCGGAGTCGAGCAGCCACACGAACGGGATCCGCTTGGTCAGCGCCAGCTCGCGCAGGCGCGCGACCTTCATCTCGCCCGTCATGCCCATCGAGCCCGCCATCACGGTGAAGTCGTAGGCGGCGACGGCGACCATCCGCCCGTCGACCTTGCCGTAGCCCGTGATGACGCCGTCGGCGGGCGCCTCCTTGCCCTCCAGCCCGCGCACGGAGTGGTGGATGCCGGCGTGGATGCCCAGCTCGGTGAACGTGCCCGCGTCGATCAGGAGGTCGATGCGCTCGCGCGCGGTCAGCTTGCCCGCGTCGTGCTGGCGGGCGATCCGCTCCTCCCCGCCGCCGAGCTTGGCGCGCTCGCGGCGCTCGGCCAGCTCCTCCACGAGCGGCCGGAGGATCGAGGTGGGCTTGGTGGTCTCGCTCACGCGCGGAGCTCCTTGCCGCGCAGCGCGGCCTCGAGTTTCTCGGCCAGCTCGACGGCCTCCCGGGTGGCCCGGCGCAGCTCGACCTCGGTCACGGTCGCCGCCGCGAGGTCGCGCAGCACGGTGCGGTCGCGGTCGCTCCACTCGCGCGGCTCGCGGTCGATCGCGCACAGCGAGCCGAGCGTCTCCCCGCGGCGTGTGATCAGCGGCACGCCGAGGTAGGCGATCACCTGCAGCTCCTCGATCGCGGGGTTGCCCTTGACCACGGGGTGCTCGCGGGCGTCCTCGACCTCCAGCGGCGCGCTCGAGAGGATCACGTACTGGCAGAAGGAGTGCGACAGCGGCGTGCGGCGGGTCGTGGCGATCGGCTCGGGAAGCCCGACCTGGCTGCGGAAGAACTGCTCCTCCTCGGTGACCACCGTGAACAGCGCGATCGGGGCGTCCACGATCGTCGCCGCGAGCCGCGTGAAGCGGTCGTAGGCCTCCTCGGGCGTGTCCGTGAGCAGCCCCATGTCGCGGAGGGCCGCCACGCGCCGCCGGTCGCTGAGCCGGACGTCGGGCATCGTGCGGCGAACCCTACGCGAGCGGCTCGGGATACCGTGGAGGACCGTGCGGATCGCGACCTGGAACGTCAACTCGGTCAAGCAGCGCCTGCCGCGGCTGCTGCCGTGGCTCGACGAGCGCAAGCCGGACGTCGTCTGCCTGCAGGAGACCAAGCTCGCCGACGACGCGTTCGCCGAGCTGCTCGGCTCCGAGCTCGCCGACCGCGGCTATGAGGTCGCGACCCACGGCGAGGCGGCGTGGAACGGCGTCGCGATCCTCTCGCGGGCGGGGCTGTCGGACGTCGTGCGCGGGATCCCCGACGGGCCGGGCTTCCCGCAGCCGGAAGCGCGGGCGGTGTCCGCGACGTGCGGCGACGTGCGGGTGGTCTCCGTCTACGTGCCCAACGGCCGCTCGCCTGGCTCCGACCACTACGCCTACAAGCTCGAGTGGCTCGGCGCGCTGCGCGACATGGTCGCCCCCGACGCCTCGCGCGCACTCGTCTGCGGCGACATGAACATCGCGCCGGCCGACGAGGACGTCTTCGACCCGGAGGCCTACGAGGGCCACACCCACGTCACCGCGCCCGAGCGCGCCGCCCTGGGCGAGCTGCAGGCGCTCGGGCTGCACGACGTCGTCCGCGACCGCTGGCCGGGCGAGCGCGTCTTCAGCTACTGGGACTACCGCGCCGGGATGTTCCACCAGGACCTCGGCATGCGGATCGACCTGATCCTCGCCGGCGCGCCAGTGGCGGAGCGGGTCCAGGCCGCCTGGATCGACCGCCAGGCGCGCAAGGGCAAGGGCCCGAGCGACCACGCGCCCGTGATCGTCGGACCTCGACGAGGCGCCGGACGGCGACATCGGCCCGGTCGTCCCTCCCCCGTCGGCCCCGGTCACCCGCCGCGGCGCCAAGAAGCTGCCGCAGACGCCGTGACGGTCGAGGCCGTCATCTTCGACCTCGACGGCGTGCTGCTCGACTCCGAGCAGCGCTGGAACGAGGCCAAGGAGGCGCTCGTCCGCGAGACCGGCGGCACGTGGCGCGAGGAGGCGCCCGAGACGATGATGGGCATGAGCTCGCCCGAGTGGTCGGCCTACCTGCGCGACGACCTGCAGGTCCCGCTCGCGCGCGAGGACATCAACCGCGAGGTCGTGCGCCGCATGGAGGACGCCTTTCGCGTCGAGCTGCCGCTGCTCCCCGGAGCGGGCGAGACGGTCCGGGCGCTCGCGACCCGCTGGCCGCTCGGCCTGGCCTCCTCCTCCAACCGCGAGCTGATCGACCTCTTCCTCGAGCTCGCCGGCTTCGGCGACGCCTTCCGGGTCACGGTCTCCTCCGAGGAGGTCGCCCGGGGCAAGCCCGCACCGGACGTCTACCTTCGCGCGGCGGAGAAGCTCGGCGTGGACCCCTCGCGCGCCATTGCGATCGAGGACTCCAGCAACGGCATCCGGGCGGGCGCCGCCGCGGGCATGCCGGTCATCGCGGTGCCCAACCCGCACTACCCGCCGGCCGACGACGCCCTCGCCCTCGCCGCCGCGTCGGTGGCCGGCGTGGCCGACATCACACCCGAGCTCGTCGAGTCCGCGGCGCCAGGTTGATCCGGGGCGTTCGCGGGCAGTACCGCGTGAGGCCGACGAGAGCAAGGGGGAAGGGCGCCGGATGGCGGTAACAGGACGGCCGGGCGAGGGCTATCTCGGACGGCCGCAGCCGAGCGGCTTGGCCGATGTGATCGAGGTCATCCTCGACAAGCGGGCGGCGCGATCGAGGCCGCGCGTGCCGCCGCGCGGGGGGGGGCAGGCGCGGGCGTCGGGCCGGTGGCAGCGTGACGAGTGGGGGATCGCGGGCTGGTGATCGACGCCTACGTGCGCCATCTCGCTGATCGGCATCGAGCTGATCACGATCGACGCGCGGATCGTGATCGCGAGCGTCGACACCTACCTGCGCTTCGCCGAGGCCGTCAGCCGGATCGACCTCGCCGAGGGCGGCGGCGAGGACCTGCCCGAGCTGCTGGAGACCGGTCAGCAACGCGCCTACAAGGCGGGCACCAAGGGTGCGATCGAGGGCATCACGGAGGGCCTGGGCATCGGCAGATAGGCCGTCAACCGCGGGCAGGCCTCGCGTAGACGCGCCACTCGCGTTCGATCTCGAAGCCGACGCCGCGGTAGAGCCGGGTGGCGGTCTCGTTCTCGCCCTGGACCCCGAGGGCGAGCGAGGTCGCCCCTCGCTCGCGGAGCTCGGCGAGGGAGTGCAGCAGCAACGCCCGGCCGAGGCCGTGGCCGCGTGACGAGCGGGCGACCGCGAGCTGCTCGACCCATCCGCGGCCGTCGCTGAACACGCGGCCGGCGACCCAGCCGACGGGGTGTTCGTCCCGGCTCGCGACCCATCCGCGGTAGTCGGGCGTGAGCTTCGCCCGCCACGTCTCCAGCGACCGCTGCGTGTGTCCGGGCACCTCGGCCCAGGCGGCGTCCACGTAGATCAGTGCGTGGACCGCCTCGTCGTCCACGCCGGGCCGGTAGCGCGAGATCTCGACCCCGCTGGGCCAGGCCGGGGGCGCGAGCGGCGGGTCGGTGCCGCGTTGGAGATCGAAGAACGAGCGCCGGTGGATGAATCCGTTCGCCTCCAGCCACGCGATCCGCCGCGCGTCGCGGCCGTAGCTGTCGATCTCGTGGTGCCCGCGCTCGCCCAGCCACGCGACGAGCGCCTCCAGCGCCGGCCGCGGGTCGTCGCCCGGATCGACGAGCAGGACCGTCTGCCCGCCCTCGCCGGTCGCGGCGTAGCCGGCCACGCGGCCGCCGCGCTCGAAGATCACCCCCGGCTCGCAGGAATCGATGAACTCGCCGACCTCCTCGACCGTCACCGCAGGGGCGTCGGACCAGGCCGCGTCCTCGGCGAGCCCGAGCGCGACCAGAGCGGGGCGGTCGTCAGGCGTGGCGCGGCGGATCACCGCATCACGCGCTCCGGCAGCCGCCCGAGGCCGTGCTCCGCGGCGGGATGCGTGTCCAGGTCGAGGTAGCGGTCGAGCTCGCGAACCAGGCCGCGGCGCCGGGCGACCCGTGCGAGCGGAGGGAACATCAGCCGCTGGACGAGGTCGGGCGGCTGCCTGTAACGGATCTCGGCGCGGTAGCGCGTCGCGATCAGCGCACCGAACAGCGGCGAGGGCTGTCCCTCGCGGTTCGTGTGCCCGTCGGCGCACAGACCCCAGAAGATGAGGATCGCCTCCTCGAAGCGCAGCGCCGGCTCGACCCGCACGCGCGTGACGACCTCCTCGTCGCCCGGGTTCCACCACCGGTGCCACATCCCGGGGGGCACCGTCACCTGCTCTCCGGGCTCCAGCACCCGCTGCTCGCCGCCGAGCAGGAACGCGATCCGGCCCGAGCGGACCTCGAAGTGCTCGGCGCAGTGGTCGTGGACGTGCTCGCCGCCGGGCACGAACCCGCCCGCCTCGACGGCGAAGTCGGCGACGATGCGCGCCCCGTCCGTCTCCTCCGCCGACTCGACGAGCATCGCCTTCTCACCGCTCAACGGGTTCCAGACGACATCACCGGCGCGCACCCGCCGAACCTACTCCGCGCGTCCGCTCGGAGCCAGCGAAGTACCCGTTCGTAGGATGCAGGCCCTAATGGGCGACCATCTCATCGTTCTCCACTCCGCGGTGCGGGGCTGCGCGGGATACAACCGCCACGACGCTCCGTCGATCCTGATGGAGGGATCGTCGATCGCCCGCGACACCGAGCACGGCCGCGCGGTCACCGCGCAGATCACGCGCCGCCAGGGGACCCTCGAGGAGGCGATCGAGGCGGGGATCTTCGGGCTCAGCGCCGCGGGGCTCTCGAAGGGCATCCGCCGCCAGGCGCGCGCGGCCTGCGAGGACTACTTCTACACCCGGCTCAGCCTCACGCCGGACGACGAGCTGGGCGGCCCCGAGGAGATCGCCGACGGGCTCGAGCTGATGCCCGACGCGATGTACCGGACGCTCGAGGACGTCGTCGAGCTCGTGGTGGACGGCGACTACGCGGAGCTCCGCGCGCTGTCTCGCGACCAGCTCGGGATCGAGGATCTGCGCCGGCGCGTCGAGGACGACTGCCCCGAGGCGCTCGTCCTGCCGCCGCGCGAGATCTACCGGGTCGAGGCGATCACCAAGTCCGACGACGCGGACATGCCCGGCTGGGCCTACTTCCTCGACCTGTGGACCGAGACCGGCCCCGCGCGCCTGCACATCGAGGGCGAGCTCGAGGAGGAATCGGGCGAGCGCTACACGGTGACGCTGAACGACATCCTGCCCTGATCCGGCGCCTTTAACGCGGAAAGCCCACCCGTGGGTGGACTCTCGGCCATCAGAAGATCAGGCGGCTTTCGCGGCAAGGGGACGTTCATAAGAAGGTCTCGCCCTCTGGTTGCCCTCGCTGTCTGACCCCGTCAGGGTAGCGCGCGCGACGGCGGGCGTCAGCGAAGTCTGCCGGGACGAGGCCTCGGGCATCCTTATTGGCATGGCTTCATCGGACACGCTCAAGAAGGCCGCCCACGCCGTGGGCGCGCACCGCATCGCGACCCACCCGTTCGCCGGGCACGTGCAGGTCTGCAAGGACGGCGAGATCCTCGCCGCCTCCGACCGGGCGGTCGCGCTCGAGGAGACCGGCCTGCCGACCCGCTACTACCTGCCGCGCGAGGACGTGCGGACCGACCTGCTCGAGCCGAGCGAGACCACATCGCACTGCCCGTTCAAGGGCGACGCGACCTACTTCTCCGCGCCCGGCGCCAAGGACGCGTTCTGGGTCTACGAGGCGCCGTCCGAGGAGGACGCGCTCCCCATCGCGAAGATGCTCGCGCCGTGGCCGGGCCGAGTCGAGGTCGTCGTCACTCCCGGCTGAGCGCGTCAGCCGGGTTGCGGTCGTCGGTGAGCACCCGGCCGCCGGCGACGTCCACCCGGTCGCCGGCCACCGCCTGGCGCGGGAGATCGAGCGTTCTCGCCTGCGCTGCCTCGCACCCGGTCGCGGGCCGGCGGCGGGCGCCGTCCAGATCAGATTGCCTGTCGCCTCGGCCGGCTCGCGGACCTCCGCGGAGCCGAAGGCGTCGGTGATCGTGCCCTGCACCGCCTCCGCCAGGTCGGAGTCGTGGTCCGCGATGACGTTTGCCGTGAGCGCCCCGCCCGGGGTGAGCTTGTCGCGTGCGAGCGTCATGAACTCGCGCGAGAGCAGATGGGGCGGCACGCGCTCGGTGCCGAACGCGTCGAGGATGGTCAGGTCGTAGCGGTCCTCAGCTCGGGTCAGGGAACGGCGGCCGTCGTCGACGTGGTAGTCGCCCCATGGTCCCTCCGGCAGGCCGAACCAGTGACGAGCGAGGTCGAGCACCGGCTGGTGGAGCTCCAACGCATCGAGCCGCGCCGAGGGTGCGACCTGGTGGACCGAGCGGACGAGCGAACCACCGCCGACGCCGATCAGCAGCACGCGGTCGAGCTCGCGCGCCCGGCAGACGGCCCCGTGCACCACGTGCGTGTAGCCAAGCTGCAGCTTCCCGCGGATGCGCACGTCCTGCTCGGACTGGACCAGGTCGCCGGGGAAGACCATCCGCCTGATCGGGCCCTCGCGACGACCGCGGAGACCGCGCCCGTCTCCACGTGCGCACGGATGCCGCCGCCGAAGGAGCCTCGAGGCGCGGAGCGCGGCCGAGGAGGCCAGAGCCGGGACGCCGGCGGCCAGGAGCGCCCAGGCGCGCCGGTGGGCGCTCGACAGCAGCATCCCCGCCGCGGCGCACACGACCGGACGGCAGCGCAGCCGGCGAGCAGCGCTCCGCCCCGCGAGCTCAACGGGCCAGAACGCGGCGGCGAGCGACCCGGCGACCGAGCCCACGGCTCCGGCGGTGTGGATACGGCCCGCGTCGCGGCCGGCAGTCTCGGCAGTCGGCACCGCCGTCAGCGCCAACGGGCTCACCGCGGCGAGCACCGCCGCCGGCGCGGCGAGCGTCAGCAGCGCCCCCGTGAGCGAGCCGGAGGGCGGCCCGGGCAGCAGGTCGGCGACCCGGTCGAGGAGCGAGGGCGCCGAACGCGACCGCGAGCAGCGTCGCCGCGGCGGCGAGCAGCAAGCCGACGAGCGTCCGCGGCCCTGGCCGGCGGCCGGCGAGCCGGCCGCCTGCCGTATACCCGACGGCCATGCCGCGGAGCACCACAGCGATCGTCGAGCCCCAGACGATCAGCGACGAGCCCCAGCGCGTCGCGAGCGTCCGCGCCCCGCGCGCGACTCGGCGATCATCAGCACCGCCCCGCAGACGCCGACAACCACGATGCGACCAGCCCCTGAATGCCGTTCACGGGATCAACGGTAGGGACGTCTCGCGAACCGTTCGCGCGAATAGGCTGCACCGCTCATGGCCGAGCTTCTGATCTTCCACCATGCGCAGGGGCTCACCGCGGGCTGCCGGGCCTTCGGCGAGCGGATGACCGCCGCCGGGCACACGGTGCACCTGCCGGATCTCTACGACGGGCGCACGTTCGAGACGCTCGAGGAGGGGATCGCCTACGCGGAGCAGGTGGGCTTCGGCACCGTCATCGAGCGCGGCCACGCGGCCGCCGCCGACCTGCCCGGGGAGCTCGTGTACGTCGGCTTCTCGCTCGGCGCGCTGCCGGCGCAGGCGGTCGCGCAGAGCAGGCCGGGCGCGCGTGCCGTCGTGCTCTTCCACTCCTGCATCCCGCCGGAGGAGTTCGGGAGCTGGCCGGCGGGCGTGCCGCTGCAGATCCACATCATGGAGGACGACCCGCTGGCTTCGCCGCCCGAGATCGACCTCGAGACGGCGCGCCGCCTCGACGCGACGCTCGACGAGGCGACCTTCTTCGCCTACCCCGGCGACGGCCACCTGTTCGCCGACGACAGCCTCCCCGCCTACGACGCCGGCGCCGCGGGCCAGGCCGAGGCGCGCGTGCTGGAGCTGCTGCAACCTCTCGACTGAGTGGTCCTCGTCGACGGCAACAACGTGATGGGGAGCCGGCCCGACGGCTGGTGGAAGGACCGCGCGGGCGCCGCGAGGCGCCTGGTCGAGGAGATCGGCGACTGGGCCGCCCGCGCCGATCAAGACGTCCTCGTCGTCTTCGACGGCGCGCCGCCGCCGGCGATGCCGCAGCCCGACCGGGTCGAGGTCCGCTTCGCGAGCCGCAGCGGCCCCGACGCGGCGGACGACGACATCGCGGAGCTCGTCGCCGCAGCGGACGATCCGCCGTTCGTCGTCACCTCCGACGCGGAGCTCGCCCGCCGGGTGCGCGAGCACGGCGCGGAGGCCGCGGGAGCCCGCTGGCTGCTGGAGCAGCTCTGATGGACGCGCGGGAGGTCGAACGGAGTCGCGCCTGCACTCGGGCTCGCGGTGCTCGTGGGCGCGTTCATCACGCTGCTCGCGGGCGGCCTGCTCGCGCCGGTCATCGCGTTCCCGCTGTCCTTCGGCGTGGCCGCCGTGGTGGGCGCGCTCCCGACGTTCGCGCTGATGGCGGGACGTCTCGGCCCCGCCAGAGCCGCGGCGCTCGCGGCGCTCGTCGCGACAGCGCTCGCAGGCGCCTCCGCAGTGCTCGCGCTTCGGCGCCTGCGTCGCCACGGGCTGCGTCGGCTGATCGACCGCTAGGCTCGCGCCGATGGCGAAGCTGCTGCCCACGACCGTGATCGGGAGCTACCCGCAGCCCGACTGGCTGGTCGACCGGGAGAAGCTGCGCGGCTCGCTGCCGCCGCGGGTGCGCGCGAAGGAGCTGTGGCGGGTCGAGGAGCCGTATCTCGCGCAGGCGCAGGACGACGCGACCGCGCTGGCGATCGCGGACCTCGAGCGCGCCGGGCTGGACATCGTCACCGACGGGGAGATCCGGCGGGAGAGCTACTCCAACCGGTTCGCGACCGCGCTGGAGGGCTTCGACATCGACAACCCCGCGATGGTGCCCGGCCGGGCCGGCGGGACCAACGCGGTGCCGCGCGTGGTCGGCAAGATCGCCCGCACGCGGCCGGTCGAGGTGGAGGACCTGAAGTTCCTGCGGGCGCGCACCGATCGCACGATCAAGATCACGCTGCCCGGCCCGTTCACGATGAGCCAGCAGTCCTCCAACGAGGCCTACGAGGACGAGGCCGAGCTCGCGATGGACCTCGCCGTCGCGGTCAACGAGGAGGTGCGCGACCTGTTCGCGGCGGGCGCCGACATCGTGCAGATCGACGAGCCGTGGCTGCAGTCGCGCGCGGAGAAGGCGCGCGAGTTCGCGCTGCCCGCGATCAACCGGGCGCTGGAGGGCGTGCCGGGCACGACCGCGCTGCACACCTGCTTCGGCTACGCCGCGGTCGTCCACGACAAGCCGGACGGCTACCCGTTCCTGGCCGAGCTCGCGGACTGCACGGCCGACGTGCTGGCGATCGAGGCCGCCCAGCCGGGTCTCGACCCCGCGATGCTCGCGCCGATCGCGCACAAGACCGTGATCGTCGGCGTGCTCGACCTCTCCACGGACACCGCCGAGACGCCCGAGCAGGTCGCGGAGCGGATCGAGGCGGCGCTGACCGTCGTGCCCGCGGAGCGGCTGCAGGTCGGCCCGGACTGCGGGATGAAGTACCTCTCGCGCGAACTCGCGCTTGCGAAGCTGGACGCGCTGGTCGAGGGCGCGCGGATCGTCCGCGACCGCCTTTCCTAGACCAGCTCGCGGCACGGCGCGCAGCGCAGCGCGCCCGCGTCGACGAGCTCGCGCACCCGACCGAGCACGTCCCGGATCACCGCCCACGCGCTCGTCCGTGTCGGCGAGGAACGGGTGGAAGAGCAGTGCCAGGAACCCCTCGCCCCGGTCCAGAGCGCCGAACAGCGTCTCGCGCAGCCGCGCCGGCGGCAGCGGCTCCTCCGTCCCGCGCCTGCCGGCGAAGTGCGGGAGGTAGTGGTAGGCGTCGAGCAGCTCCCAGCGGAACGGCAGCGCGGGGACGCCGCCGCTCTGAACGCCCGCGGCCGGCGAGCAGTACGTGAAGCCGAGCTCGCGCAGCAGCCCCGGCGTCGCCGCGGTCAGCTCCCCGCCCGGCGGGCGGAAGCCGCACGGCTCGAGGCCCAGCGCCCGCATCCCGTCGACGCTCCGCCGCAGCCGGTCGCGCTCCGTCGCGGGATCGAGCGCCGTCCAGCGCTCGTGGCGCCAGCCGTGGCAGGCGACCTCGTGCCCGCGCTCCCCGAGCTCGCGAAGGGTGTCCGGGTAGAGCTCCGTGTTGAGCCCCTCGACGAAGAACGTCGCGCGCAGGCCGGCGTCGTCGAGCGCCGCGAGCACGCGCGGCAGCGCCTCGGTCACCGAGTAGTGCGCCCCGAGCGGCTCGTCCTCGGGCCACCAGCCGCGCTCGAGGTCGCTCGCCTCCCCGAGGTTGTCGAAGGTGACGCTGACGTTCACTCGGCGGCGACGGTGTTCTCGAGCCGCCCGACGCGCTCGATCTCGACCACGATCCGGTCGCCGTCGCGCAGCAGCACCTTCGGGTCGCGCCGGTAGCCGACGCCCGCCGGCGTCCCCGTCAGCACCACGTCGCCGGGCGCGAGCGGCGTGAACTCGGAGATCGTCGCGACGATCGTCGGGATGTCGAAGATGAACAGCCGCGTGTTCGCCTCCTGCATGCGCTCCCCGTTGAGCTCGAGCGAGATGTCGAGCGCGTGCGGGTCGCCGACCTCGTCGGGGGTGACGAGGAACGGGCCGAGCGGCGTCGAGCGCGCCCACGCCTTGCCCGCCAGCCACTGGTGCGACTTGTACTGGTAGTCGCGCATCGAGACGTCGTTGGCGATCGTGTAGCCCCCGACCGCTCCCAGCGCCTCCTCGCCGCTCACGCGCCGCACGGTCCGCCCGACCACGAACGCCAGCTCGGCCTCGAAGTCGACGGCCTCGGACTCCGGCGGGAGGACGATCGGCTCCCCGGCCCCCACCAGCGTGTCGGCGAACTTCGGGAACAGCGCCGGGTAGTCGGGCAGGTCGTACACGCCCTCGTCGACGTGCGCCTTGTAGTTGAGCCCGACGCAGATGATCTTGCCCGGGCGCGGGAATCACCGGCCGCAGCGAAACCTCCTCCAGCGGGAGCTTCTCCCCGGTCAGCGGCGGGTCGGCCAGCACCTCCGAGGGCGTCGTGGCGCCCAGCTCCTCGACGTCGCGCAGCGGCAGCACCTCCTCGCCGTCGACGAGCGCCGCGAACCGGCGCTCGCCGAGCGAGCAGCTCGCGAAGCGGCTCACGCGGGTGCGAGCGCGATGTCGAAGTCGCAGCCCAGGTGCTCGCCGCGGCGCTCGACGGGCCGCACGAGCGCGGGCTTGACCGCGCCGATCGTGTCGTTCTCCAGATACGGGTCGTCGGGGAAGAAGACCTGGGTCACGAGCGTGCGGTGGCCGGGCGCGGAGACCTTGAAGTGGATGTGCGCGGGCCGCCAGGCGTGCTGGCCGACCGCCTCCAGATAGCGCCCCACCGGCCCTTCGGTCGGCACCGTGTACGGCTTGGGGAGCATGGTCTGGATCTGGTAGCCGCCGTCCTCGCCGGTCCGGATCCGCCCGCGGAAGTTCATCTCGGGCTGCCGCTCGTCCCAGATGTCGTAGCCGCCGTCGGGCCCCGTCTGCCAGACGTCGACGACCGCGTCCGTGAGCGGGCCGCCGGACGTGGAGGTGACGGTGCCGCCGATCAGCAGCACGTCGGCGTCGCCCATCCCCTCGTACTCGTCGTAGATCTTCGCCGGCGTGCCCTCGCGGAACGGCGGGTCCTCCACGTACAGCGGGCCTTCGACGTCGCTCGCCGTCGCCCCGTCGTCGTCGCGGTGCGAGAGCGCGTCGATCAGCACCGACGTGCGCGTGACGTCCGACAGCAGCACGAACTCGTCCGCCCGCCCGACCTCGGTCAGGTAGGCGAGCGCCGCCATCCACTCCTGCTCGGTGACCTGGTGGCGCTCGAGCACCTCGTGCAGCGCCGACAGGACGTCGCCCGCCACCGCCGCCAGGCGCTCGTTGCCGACTGTGCTCATCGCTTCCATTGCGCTGCTCCTGCGTCCCACTGGGTGTACTGGTACGGGTTCTCGAGGATCTTCGTCTCCGGGATCTCCGGGTGCATCCCGGCCGTCCACTGCTCCTCGCCGAGGGTCTGCTCCGCGTAGGAGACGGTCTCCTCGATCGCGCGCCGCGCGGCGGGGAGGTCGATGCCGACGAGCCGTCCTTCGCTCTTGACGACGCGCCCGTTGACGAGCACGGTGTGGACGTCGCCGCGCTGGGCCTGGAAGGCGACGTGGCCGTACGGGTGCAGCACGGGGAACATGACCGGCGAGTGCTCGTTCTTGACGAGTACGACGTCGGCCTTCTTGCCCGGCTCGAGGCTGCCGATGAGGGCGTCCATCCCGAGCGCCTTGCTGCCGCCGCGGGTCGCCCATTCGACGACCTGCTCCGCGCGCAGGTGGTGGTTGGTGACCGTCTCCTGCTTGGCGTGCGCCTCGAGGTGCTCGCGCGAGCGGTCGGCGCCGAGCGTCGAGCGCATCGCGCAGAAGAGGTCGCCGCTCCACCACACGCTCGTGTCCATCGAGAGCGAGACGGGGATGTCGTGCTTGCGCAGCTGCCAGGTCGGCGGATAGCCCTGCCCGGCGCTCTGCTCGCTCTCCGTCGAGACGCTCACGGAGCCGCCGGTGGCGGCGATCCGGTGGTAGGAGTCCTCCGTCAGGGTCGCCGCGTGGACGTAGATGTGACCCGGGTCCATGAAGCCGTGCTCGTGCATGAGCCGGATGCCGTCGTCGTTGGTGGCGCCCCAGACGCCGGCGTGCGTGGTCACCTGGACGCCGAGCTCGCGCGCGACCTCGAACGCCGCCTTCTCGGGGAACTCGGGGTCGCCCGTGACGTCGAAGGCCATCTGGAACCCGAGCATGTCGTCCTTGGAGCCGAAGCGGCGCTCGACGAAGGAGCGGAAGTCCTTCGAGGTCGCCCACTCCCACGGCCCCTGCTGGATGTTCCCGTAGGCGAGCACGAACCGGCCCGGGACGGCCTGGAGCGCGTCGACGGCCGCCTCGGCGTGGTCGACGGTCTGGAGCCCATGCGACCAGTCGACGGTCGTGGTCACGCCGGCCTCGATCGACTCGAGCCCGGACAGCAGGTTCCCGGCGTAGATGTCCTGCGGGCGGAAGACCTTGCCCCACTCGAGGTAGTAGAAGACGAAGTACTGGGCCAGCGTCCAGTCCGCGCCATAGCCGCGCATCGCCGTCTGCCACATGTGGCGGTGGGTGTCGACCATGCCCGGCATGACGATCCCGCCGGAGGCGTCGATCTCCGCCGCGCCCTCGGGAACCTCCAGCCCGGGGCCGACCGCGGCGATCTCCTCGCCGACGACGAGCACGTCGGAATCCCGCAGGATGTCGTGCGCGTCGTTCATGGTCAGTACGGTCCCGCCGCGCAGCACGACCGGACGGCCGGCCTCGATCTCGCTCAACGTGGGCTCCTCTCCCTCGGCTGCCCCGCACCATTCCAGACGGCCGGTTGCGTGGTCAAGGAACCAGCACGAGCTTCGCGCGGCCCTCGGCGCGGCGCTGGCGCTCCCAGGCCTCGGCGACGTCCTGCAGCGGCATGGATTCGACGTCGACGGCGATGTCGCCGGCGGCGACGTGGCGCGTGAGGTCGAGGAAGCCCTGCCGGCGCTGCTCGGCCGGCGGGAGGTCGACGCGGAACCCGCGCAGGTCGAGCGCGACCGAGCGCAGCGCCGGGGCGGGCAGCGTGATGGTGGGCCCGGCGACGTGGCCGACCTGCACGTGGCGGGCGTGGCGGCCGGCGGCCTGGATCGCCGCGGCCGCGGGGTCGCCCCAGAGGGTGTCGATCGTGACGTCGAGATCGCCGCCGGCGGCCTCCTTGAAGGCCTCGGCCATGTCGTCCGCGTCGTCGAGCGCCACGACGGCGTCGGCGCCGCGCTCCTTCAGCCGCTCCAGTCTCTCCCCGTCCCGGTCGGCGGCCACGACGCGGCCGGCGCCGTGCAGCTTGGCGATCTGGACCGCGAGCGACCCGAAGGCGCCCGTGCCGAGCACGAGCACGGTGTCGCCCCGCTCCAACCCGGCACGCCAGGTCACGGCCAGCCAAGCTCCGAGGCCGGTGTTCCCGAGCGCCGCCGCCGTGACGTCGTCGATGCCCTCGTCGAGGTCGAACAGCGCGCCGTCGCGGGCGAGCGCCTTCTCCGCCATCGAGCCGAACGGCTGCACCGTCTCGTCGAAGTAGACGCGCCGGCCGTCCTCGAGCCTCCCCACGCCGTCCGTGCCGACCGCGCTCGGCAGCTTCGGCGGGCCCATGTAGAAGCTCCCCGACGCCTTCAGCAGGTCGAGGTGGTGCAGCCCGGCGGCCGCGACCTCCACGACGACGGTGCCGGGCTCGGGGCGCGGCTCCTCGAACGACCCGTACTCCGGAGCCTTCTCGAACTCGTGCAGGACGGCGGCGTTCACCTAGCCGCCGTACTGGGCGGCGAGGCGCTGGACCCGCTGCATCATCGAGGTGCTCGGGTGCGGCTCCTGCTCGATCCGCTCCATCAGGTGCAGGAGGTACTCGGCGAGCACGCGATCCGATGCGGTCGCCTCGAGCATCGACATGTGCGTGGTGCTCGGGTATTGGTCGCCGCGGATCTTGTCCAAGAGGACCTCGGCGAAGCGTTCCTGGATCGGGTTGGCCACGTTCGTCTCCCTGGTCTGGCTGGGGCTGGCGCTCAGTACAGCACGCGATATCGCATATGGGCTACCCCGCCCTCCCCCTCGAGAACTCGGATGCGCTCGAGTTCGATCTGCTCGGCCGCGAGGCCCTCGAACAGCCGCCGCCCCTGGCCGAAGAGCACGGGCACGACATGAAGCTCGATCTCGTCCAGCACGCCGGCGGCGAGCGCCATCCGCGCGATCCCGGCGCCGTGGACCAGCACGTGCTTGTCGCCCGCGGCCCGCTTGGCCTCGGTCATCGCCGTCGTGACGTCCTCCACATAGGTGACGAGCGGGTAGCGGGCGAACTCGGTCGCGGGCTCGTGGCGGCTCACGATGAAGATCGGCACGCCGTCGTGGTGGTCGCCGCCCCAGCCGCCGGCGGGCTCGAAGGTCCCGCGGCCGGCGACGACCGCCCCGGTCGACATGAACTCGTCGACCACCTGTCGGTTGACGCCGGCCGGGTCGCGCAACGCCCACTCGTGCAGGCGATCACCGCCGTCGCCGAGCCCGTTGTCCGGGCGCTCGTTCGGCCCCGCGATGAACCCGTCGAGCGACATCGACATGTAGAGCACGGTCGCCATCAGACCCGCACCTCGCGCCGGCTCGAGATCGCGGCGAGCACGAGGCCGGCGGCGGCGGGCAGCCAGACCAGGAGCCAGGACACGCCCGACGGCTCGAGGTCCCAGTAGGCCGTGGGCGAGAGCGGCACCAGGTGGACGAGCACGAAACCGACGGCGACGCTGAGGCCGAGCACGATCGCGGCGGCCCGGCTCTGGTCGGCGCTGCCACGGAGCACGATCGCCATGACGGCGGCCAGCGCGAGCCACTGCGGGATCGCCACGAGCGCGAGCTGCCCCGGGCTCGTGTCCAGCCCATCGTCGGCCAGGTGCGTGACGTCGTGCGCCGCCAGCAGCGCGAGCACGACCCAAGACAAGACCACGACCGAGCGGTCGCTACCACGCGACATCTGGCCATGGTCGCATGGCCGCGACAGCTCGCGACGTTCCAGCTCCGCATGCGGGAGGCCTGCCCGACCGTCGGCCCGTTCGGATCTGGCGTTCCACGGCTCGCTTTGAGAAGGTGGGGCCCGTGAGCGGCGACGCCCTCACGGCACATGAGCAGGCCCCAGAGCCCGGGCCCGCTTCCGTGGCCGCGACCGCGGCGCCCGAGGCCGCGCCTGAGGGACCGGTCGCGGCCGGCTTCGGCAACGCCGCGGTGAGCCGTGCGCTCGCCGCCGGCGCGGCGCCCGAGCACCTGATGGCGCTCCGGCCTGGGATGGGCAACGCCGCGCTCGGCCGGATCCTGGCGACGCAGCGGATCCTCGCGCGCCAGGATCATGAGCCGCCGACGCCGGAGGAGCTGGCCGAGGCCGACGCCTGGGCGGCCGAGGGCATCAAGCGCGGCACCGACCTCACGCCGGGCAACGCGGGCGCCGGTCTGGCCAACGCCGGCGGCGGCTTCGACGCCGAGTACGACCCGAGCGCGAGCGAGCTGAAGATCATCATGCGGTGCGGTGTCGAGTTCACGGACGGCATCGCGGCCGACGGGACACCGGCGGACGGCCTCGCGGAGGAGGCGGAGGCGATCCGCAACCTGCCGACGGAGATCGAGCGCCAGCAGCGCCTCGCCCTGTTCCGCTGGTCTCCCGACCCTGCCGACCCGGAGAAGGTGGCGTTCAAGACCACCGTCGAGTCCCAGATAGAGGGCTTCTGGGGCGGCCGCCACGAGTTCTTCCTCCGCAAGCGCGGCTGGAGCTGGCTCGGCGCCTCGGTTCGCATCGACATCCAGGTGGACGACAAGGCGAACCTGCCGAACGCGCACCTCACGATGAAGCCGTTGAAGGTGCCGCAGGACGTGAACGTCGGCGCGTTCGTGCGGCACGGCGACCTGGCCAACGCGCAGGACAACGAGATGGTGCTGTCCAGCAACCTGGGCGCGACGAACCAGTTCCTGCGCCACTCGATCACGTTCGGGATCAACAGCTCGGCCATCGCCGGCACGCAGGCCGACAACCTCCGGAATGTCGTCAACACCTTCAAGGGCGCGGAGACGTCCCCAGGCGTCGCTGACCCGCGCTCGCTCCAGACGCCGGTCGAGCTCACCGGCCACGCGAGCTCCACGGGCTCGGACGAGCACAATCAACGCCTTTCGGAGCAACGCGTGGGGGCCGTCGCGGACTTCATGGAGCGCGAGGGCTTCGTCAACGTCATCACCCGCGTGAGCGGCGAGGGCGCAGGCGAGACCGAGGCGACGGGCGGCGAGGTCGAGAGCGATCGCCGGGTCGACATCGTGATCGGCAGCGGCGGCGCCCAGAACACGGTGATCCACGAGTTCGGGCACGCGTTCGGCCTCGGCGACGAGTACGCGAACACGCCGCTGGTCAGCTCCGGGCTCGGACGCGACACCGGAACGCCGCAGATGGGCGATACGGCGACGCACGATCCGCTCGTCAAGAAGATGGTCGATGCGGGCGGCCAGCCGCTGGCGGGCGCCGTCTGCGAGCCGACGGACTCGATCATGTCGGTGGGCGACGTGGTCCGCCCGCAGCACTACTCGACCTTCCATGCCGCGCTGACCGACATCACGGACCAGGAGCCGTGGGCGCTCGGGCCGCCCACCGGCCGCAACGACCCGCTGCCGGCCGGTGCCGCCGGCGGCGGCGTGCAGGGTCCCGGCGACTTCCCGGTGCCGCAACCGGGTGAGCCTGTCGCGGTATGACGGACGGTGCGGTGGGGAGCCTCAGTCGCAGTGCTCTGCTTGCTGGCCGCCGGCGCGTGCGGCGGACAGTCGCCCGTGGAGCGCACCGTGGTTGACACCGGCGCCGACGGCCTGCTCGTCTCCTACGAGGCGGGCAACCACCTCCACCGCTACGGCGCGCGCGTCTTCGCCGACGGGCGCTACGAGCTGTTCACCGCCTCCGGGCAGCAGCGCCCGGACTGGACCTCCTACGAGCCGTTCACGCCCGACCAGGTGGAGGAGATCCGCGGCGCCGTCGACGAGGCGCTGGCAGCCGAGCTGCCGGACCGCGTGTCGGCGGACCCTCCCCCGCAGGACGCGCCGACCGCCCGCTTCACGCTCGGCGATCGCGAGATCGTGGTCGCCGATTGGCCGGCCAACGCCCCGCCCGAGCTCGAGCGGCTGATCGGCAGGGTCCGGGACCTGCGCCGCCGGCCGCCCGTGCCCAGCACCTGGGAGCTGTGGACGGGGACGAAGCTCGTGACGCTCTCAGCCGACTGCGAGATCGGCGAGGTGGCGGTCCTCGACGCGCTGCGCGACGCGATCTTCCTGCCCAGCCCACCCTCTGCTCGTTCCGGCGGGGCCGCCGCCGACCCGCCAGACGGAACGCCGCTCGTGCGCATCACGTTCGCCACCGGCAAGGGCGACGAGGTGCTCGAGATCCGCGCCGACGGCCGCCGCGTCGACCGCACGCCGGCGCGCGGCGAGCAGATCCAGGACCTGGACGCCGACCGGATGGCCGCCATCCGCCACGCGCTGGCGGCAGAGGACTGGGCGGCGCTGCCGAAGCGGCTCTGCTGACGCGGGTAGGCCTCGGGCGTGCCGGGATACGCGCAGATCGCTGGCCTAGAGAACGTCTACTTGGAGGACTCGTGGGTGCTCGGTGTCCACGAGTCCGATGGCGGCCTGAGCTTCGATCTGGAGGCCGTGCTGACGGAGGGGCATCCCCAGTGGAACCAGCCGAAGCCGGGCGAGGTGCACTGCTACCGGCGATTGGCGCTCATCTTCCCGAGCGTCCGTGGCGTTGAGTGGATCGAGCGCGGCACGCGACCCGCGACCGACGCGACGGGCGAGCAAGACTGGGGGCACATCGACACCTTCGTCGGCGACGGCAGCGAACGCGCGGGCCAGCGCGCCATGGCTAGCGCTCGTCGCGCAAAGCGCACCTTGAGCTTCGCGCGCCGCGCTGCTCCTGGGAGGCGAATGCGATCGGTATCGCTGAGCAGCGGTGTGGATCTCGACACCTAGGGGGTCTCCCACCCGGTCCGGCGCAGGAGAAAGCTCCTCGGTATGCTCGCCGATCAGGCCTCCCACACCAAGGTTCTCCGCCGGTTCTGCGTGGCCGGCCTGCTGTCGATCGTCGTCTGCGGATGCGGCGGTTCCGCCGAGAACCGCCAGGAGCGCGCGGCGACGCCCACCGTCGTGCCTTCGGGCGAGGTGCTTGGAAGGTTCGACGTCGGCGGCCGCAAGCTCAACCTCCGGTGCTACGGGACCGGTTCGCCGGCCGTGATCTTCGAGGGCGCGCACGGGGCCGACATGGGTCTGTACATGAACCTGGCCCGCCAGGTGGGCGCCGAGACCAGGGCGTGCGTGTATGACCGTGCGAACTTGGGCCTGAGCGACCCGCGGACCACAACGCCCGACGGGCTCGACGTCGACAAGGACCTGACCGCCCTTCTGGCTGCGGCGAAGGTCCCGGCCCCGTACGTGTTCACCGGCCACGTGGACGGTGGCCCGCTCGCGCTGCTCCACGCCGCCGAGCACCCCGACGACGTGCGCGGTCTCGTGCTGCTCGACGCCGAGTACCCGGGGGCCGGCGCCGCGCTCGGCGCCCTCATTCCCGCGCGCGAGCGGCGGCGCTACGAGGCACTCGGTCAGCGTGAGGAGCCGCTGGATCTCGATCGCGTGGCCGCGCAGGCACGGGCGCGCCTACGTGACCTGCCGCAAGTCCCGACGACAGTCGTCAGCGCGACCCGCTTCGACGATCTCCCGTCGCACTGGCCGCGCGAGAAGATCAAGCGCGCGTGGCTGCACTATCAGGACCGCTACGCCGCGACGATCTCCGGGGCGCGCCACGTCACGACCGACACGCATCAGTACGATATGTGGACGCTCGACCCGGTACCCGTCCTCGACGCGATCGCCGGGGTCGTACGGGCGGCGCGGACGCAGGGCGGCTAGACCGAACGGGCGCTGGGTCCCGTTCGAGCCCCCGATTGACGACCCGCTCGCGATGGATCCGGATCAGCGGCGTGCGTCATCGAGTCCGCTTCTCGCGCTAAGCGATAGTGAGCCGCGCCGCGGCCGCGCGTGCAGGCGGAAGAAGTAGTCGCTGCTTTCGGCCATCGTTGCGGTGGGTGCCCGACGCTTCCCCAACGAATCTGTGCGTCATTGAGCCTTCGCCTAGATGCGTGCGCGCGGGTCAAGTTAGTTGTGGCCCGGTCCGCAGACTGCCAAGCCTTCATAATCGGCGCCGACTGCCATGCTGCAAGGACGGCTGATCTACCTCCGCCCGGTTCGCGAGCGCGACCTCGATGCGATGTATGCGGCGCACGTGAACATCGCGGACCGCGGCCCTCACTTTCCTCTCGGCGTTCTCTCCGAGCCCGCCTTTCGACGGGAGTTCGCCGAGCACGGCTTCTGGCAGCGAGACGAAGGCACGCTCCTGATCGTCGCCTCGGAGGACGGCGAAATCGCGGGCCACATCGAGTTCTTCAAACCCGTCAGCTACTGGGACGCGTTCGAGCTCTCCTACCAGCTGTACGGGGACCGTTTCGCCGGTCGGGGGTTTGCGACGGAAGCCGTTCAGCTTCTGGTGGATTACCTGTTCGCGACCAAGCAGCGGTATCGCATCCACCTGGTGATCGTTCCCGAGAATGCCGTCTCCCGTCATATCGCGGAGAAGTGCGGGTTTGTATTGGAAGGAACGATTCGCGGCGCGTTCTTCAACGGCGGCCGTAGCCAAGACGTCCTGCTCTACTCCCTTCTGCGGACCGATTCGCGTCCCTGGCACGGTGACCCGTCGCCGTGAATCGCCCGAAGCCACTACCGCTCCTCGCGCAATGCGCTAGTCCGGCTCGGTCCACACCGCGCCCGGCGCACGCGCTGGCGGCCGCCTTCAGATCCTGCGACGCTTGGACCGGCGGGCCTACGTCGCGTAGTCGTGGGCTACCGCGCAACCTAGCCGCGATACCGGGCCCGCCACACCACGGCGACGGATCGGAGGGCACGGTGCTTTCAGCGCTCTTGATGATGCGGCGACTCGCGCAAGCGTTGCGAGTCGCGCTCCGCGACGAAGACTTCGGACGAGTCCTGGCAGCCGGCTTCGTCCTGATCGTGATCGGCACCCTGGCGTACTCGCTCGGCGCCGGCTGGAATCTCGTCGACAGTCTCTACGTCGCCGTCGCGACGCTCACTACATCGAGCGTCCTCGACCCCTCGCTCACGATCACCGATCCGTGGCTGAAGATCTTCACCGCGGGCTACGTGCTCGTGGGTATCGGCATCCTGGTCGAGATCGCCCGCCGGCTCGGCATGGGCTTCATCACCGCCCGTGCCGAACTCGACGACGAGAAGAGGGAGGCGAAGCGGACCCAGGTTCGACGTGCCCACGATTAGGCGGTGAGGAGTGCGTCTGCAGACGCCGTAGCTTGTCGCGCGAAGCGACACTCCGCTAGATCGTCGGATGACTGCTCCGGATGGCGCAGGCGATAGCAGCAGCGTCACCGAACCTGCGGACGGACGCGCGTTTCAACCAGACCGACCGGTCGTGAAGGCTATTCAAATGCTTCCGGCGGGCGTAGAGTCGGCTCGTCGACGCAAGAGGGGCAACCCGATGGAGAAGACGGGCTTAGGCGAGCGCTTAAGGGCGAGACGTCAGGCGCGAAAGCAGCGCTCTGCGCAGCGTTCGCGGACGCGGCAGGAATACAAGATCGAGGACAACGCCCGGCGCGCGATGCGAACCGGGAGCAAAGGCAACGGCGGCAGCGGCGGCGTGTAGATCCGGCGAGCTTGTAGATCCCCTAGCGCTGCGCTTTGCAACCTCGCGTTGGCGCCGCTGTCTCGAGGAAGAACCGGCAGTCCTGGGGGCCGGCGAGCCGTACAACCGTCTTTGTGAGGTCGCGTTCCAGTAGTCGGCAGCTCAATCCCTCGTCGACCTAGATCCGAAAGCCGTTGATCGACGAGATCAGGCGCAAAAGAAGGATTCGGGCGGCGTCCGTGCCGCCCTGGGGGATACCGCCCTTGGGGGAAGGGTTCTGCAGGCTTCCTTGCCTCCCCTGGACACTGTGCGCGAGCGCGGGCTCACCGGATCACTACGGCGTATTGCGGGGTCGCGTGGCTGCCGCTTCGCAGCGAAAGGAGAAGCGCGTCGGTGCGCAATGCCGACCGACACTGGTGGGGTGTTGTCGACTTCGCGCGGAACTCGTCGAGGGCGTGGGCGGAACCTACGGGGTGGTCTCGTGGATCAGTGCGGATGCCGACAGTCGGCGCTGTGCCTAGCATCGAAGCATGCGGGTTTTTCTGCTTGTCGTCGGTGTCCTCGCCGCGTTCGTGTTCGTGGCGCCCGCCCACGCAACGTGGTCGGCGCCTGCCCGGATCACAACTCGTGAGGCCGGACCGGTCGCGGTCGCGGTCAACGCACGGGGGGATGCGGTCGTCGCCTGGGCGACGAGGCGCAGCAGCACGCCGACATCGCTGCACGTCTCCTTGCGCTCCAGTGCAGGGCGCCTGACGTCGCGCCGGGTCTGGGCGGGCCGCAGGCGCGGGGTCGGCGGGATCTCGGTCGTGATCGACCGCCGTGGCGAGATCACGCTTGCGTGGACCGCGGCGGCCGGCCCCCGTGGGCGTGGGGACACCGTGCTCACGACGTACCGATCGCGAGCCGGTCGCTGGGCACGCCCGCAGGTGGTTGGGCACAGCTACGACGAACCGCTGTCGCCGGTGGACTCTCCACAGCTCGCCGCCGCGCTCGACGGCCGCGTGCTGCTCGCGTGGAACCGAAGCGATGAGTGGCCTGGCCCGGGCCGTCCGACGGTCGCCTGGCGCAGCCGCGGGCACCGCTTCGGAGCGGCGCACGCGTTGAAGCGCGCACCCAAGGGGCTCGGCCCGATTCCGGCATTCGACGCCAACGGTGCGGCATACATCTCTGGCCGTTGCAACGGGGTCGTGCTGCGCACCGCGCCGCGCGGCCGCCGGTTCCGAGCGCCGGTGGTGTTCTCCAAGCACGCGCTCGCCTTCGACCTCGCGCTCGGCAGCCCCGGAGAAGGTCTCGCGACTTGGATCGATGGCTACTGCACGAGAGACTTCGCGGCGGGGGACCTTCTCGGTCCCGTGCACGCGAGCGTGCTACACGCAGGCACGTTCGGGGCGCCGCTGACGCTCACCGACCCGAGCACGCAGGCGGCCAACACGACCGCCGCCGCCGCGCCCGCCGGCGGCGGGATCGCGAGCTGGGCGGACTACACCGGCGTCTTCAGCACACAGATCGGTCCTGATGGCACTGTGGGCAGCGCTCAGCCCGTCACTGGCGGGCTGGTCCCCTACACGATCACGGCGAGCGGCGATGTGATCCTCACGGGCGACACGAGCTTCCCGGCGACCCCGTTCGTACAGGGCGGCGTTCAAGTCGTGCCCGCCGGCTCCCGCACCGCCGAGCCCGCGCCCGCCACGGCTGGCGAGCTCGCCGTAGCGGCGCCTACCGGGCGTGCGGCCGCGCTCACCTGGGGGAGCTTCGTATCGGTCTGGCGCCCGTAACCGGCGGCTGACCAGCGCGCCGCAGCTGCGTTGAGGCACAGGCGATAGTGCTGATTGCCGAGCCGCGACTATCACTCGTCGCGCAAGCGGCAACGACGTGCCCGCGACGCCCTCAGCCCAGGAGGTCGTCGAGGAAGGACTTCTTGCGGCGACTGCCGTGGCCGGAGTCACGGTGACTCTTGTGCTTGTGGCTGCGGAACTCCTCGAAGATGCGCTCGGCGGTCTTGCGATCTAAGCCGGACTGGCCGCCACCGCCACCTGGGGGACGACCGCCGCCCCCCGTTACCTCCCGCAGGAACGCCTCGTCCTCTTCATCGCGGCGGTCGAAGGCCTGGGCCTCGCGCTCGAGGATCTTGTCGAGCTCACCGCGATCCAGCCAGACGCCGCGGCACGTGCGGCACGCGTCCACGCGCACGCCCGAGCGCTCCACCTCGACCAGCTGCGTCCCGTCGCGGGGGCACACTGAAGCCATGCGCGCAGCGTAACGGATGGCGCCTGGGCCACCGTGGACCAGCTCATGCCCGGCCGGCCCATTTCCGCCGCGTTTGCAAGGAGCCACTCTCGCGAGTGCTCCTCTCGCGTGAACTCGGCAGCGTCCGAGCAGGTGCCGTAGACGACATTCGGCGGGTGGCACGAAAGGGCGCTGCGGGCCGGGGAGCTTTTTCGGGCGCTATTCAGGCGCGTCGAGGCGGCAGGCGATGGAACGAAAAGTCCACGGCGGGTTCCATTTCGTGACAGGACCCGCCGCCCGGGCGCCTGTCCCTCGCGCATAGCGGTTAGCGTTGCCCGACGAACCATGGAGCTGTTCGCGGGCATTCCGGTCGCCGACCTCGAGCGAGCGAAGCACTTCTACTCGCAGCTGCTCGGGGCGGAGCCGAGCTTCCTCCCGAACGACACCGAGGCCGTGTGGACGCTCGAAGAGCAGCGCCACGTCTACGTGGTGCTCGACACGGAGCGCGCCGGCGGCGGGCTCGTGACGCTGTTCGTCGAGGACCTCGAGACGCGCGTGGCTCAGATCGCCGGGCGGGGGATCGAGCCCGCCGCCGACGAGACCTACTCCAACGGCGTGCGCAAGGTCACCTACCGGGACGCGGACGGCAACGAGGTCGGGTTCGGCGGGGGACCGTCGTGAGGCGTAGGGTCCGCTCATGGCGCGCACCCACTACTTCCCGGAAGACAGCGTCCACTTCACCTGGGACGCGGGCCACGAGCCCGTCCTGACGGTCGAGTCGGGCGACACCGTCGTCGTCCACACGCGCGACGTCAGCGACAACCAGATCACGCTGGAGTCGACCACGGAGGACATCGATCGGCTCGACTGGGACCGCGTGTACCCGCTCGCCGGGCCGATCGCGGTCGAGGGCGCCGAGCCGGGCGACACGCTGGCCGTCGAGGTCCTCGACATCCACACGGAGGGCTGGGGCTGGACCGCGATCCTGCCCGGGCTCGGGCTGCTCGCGGACGAGTTCTCCGACGCCTACCTGCGGGTGTTCGACATCTCCGACGGGCAGTTCGCGCGGCTGGAGTCGGCGGCGATCCCGCTCGACCCGTTCCTGGGCACGATGGGCGTCTGCCCCGAGGGCGCGGACGCGCAGCCGGTGATGCCGCCCGGCACGTTCGGCGGCAACATGGACACGCGCCAGCTCAACCAGGGCACGACGCTGTTCCTGCCCGTGCAGGTCCCGGGCGCGCTGTTCTCGACCGGCGATGCGCACGGCGTGCAGGGCGACGGCGAGGTCTGCGTGACCGGGCTCGAGGCGCCGATGTACGCGAGCCTGCGCTTCACGCTCGAGAAGGGCCGCAGCATCCCCGCGCCGCAGTACCGCACCGCCGGGCGCCCGTCGCCGCTCGGCCCGCTCTACGGCACCACGGGCGTCGGCGGGGACCTCTACAAGGCCGCGCAGGACGCGGTCCGCGCGATGGTCGACCACATCCACACCACCTACGGGCTCTCGCCCGAGGACGCCTACCTGCTGTCGAGCCTGTGCGTGGACCTGCGGATCTCGGAGATCGTCGACGCCGGCCAGTACATCGTCAGCGCGCACCTCCCGGAGATGGTGTTCCTGCCGGGCGCCTGACACCCGTTGACCGCCCGAGTCATGGGTGAGAGGGTTGCCCCATGCACGGCTCCGAGGCGTACTTCGTCATCGGCGAGGGCCTGCTCAGCGAGGCGAACGAGAACGGCGCCGGGCCGGCCGCTCCGGTCGCCATGGCGGCCGCCGCCCCGCCGTTCCGCTTCTCGCGCATGGCGCCCAAGGGCACCCAGCTCGGCGATCCCGCGCGCAAGAAGCTCGCCCTCGCGATGACCGAGGGCGGCGGCGGCTTCGGCCAGGTCCCCGCCGGCTTCACCTACTTCGGCCAGTTCGTCGACCACGACCTGACCTTCGACAAGACGACGGTCTCGTTCGGCGCGAACGTGTCCGCCGCCGACCTGATCCAGGGCCGCTCGCCGGCGCTGGACCTGGATTCGCTCTACGGCAAGGGCCCCAACAGCCCGGGCTCGGCGAAGTTCTACAAGGACGACCGCCACCTCAAGATGGGCAAGACCGAGGCCGCCTCCGGCATCCCGGCCAAGCAGGGCTTCGACCTGCCGCGCGACGGCAAGGCGCTCATCCCCGACAAGCGCAACGACGAGAACCTCGCCGTCGCGCAGACCCACCTCGCCTTCCACCGCTTCCACAACCGCGTCGTCGACGACGCGCTACCGCCCGGCACGCCGGCCACCGAGCGCTTCGTCACGGCGCGGGAGATCGTCGTCAAGCACTACCAGTGGGTGATCCGCCACGACTACCTGCCGCGGATCGTCGAGCCCTCGATCGTCGACGACGTGTTCACCAACGGCCGCAAGGCGTTCGAGAAGAACGCCGTGCCGACCGACGTGCCCACGATGCCGATCGAGTTCTCCGTCGCCGCGTTCCGGCTCGGCCACAGCATGATCCGGCGCGACTACGCGTGGAACAAGGAGTTCCCCGACGACCAGGGCACGCTGGACTTCCTGTTCGGGTTCTCCGGGACGAGCGGGTTCATCGGCGGCGGCTCGCGTCTGCCGAGCAACTGGATCGCCGACTGGCGGCGGCTCTACGACCTCACGGAGACCGGTCGCAACGACCTCAAGGCGCCGCCCGGCCAGTTCAACCGCGCGCGCCGCATCGACACGCTGCTCGCGGACCCGCTGAAGTTCCTGCCGCGCGGCTCCTTCGGCGGCAAGTTCGCCGACGAGGGCACGATCCGGGCCAACCTCGCGTTCCGCAACCTGGTGCGCGCGAAGATGGTCAAGCTCGCGACCGGCCAGAAGGCGGTCGCCTTCCTCAAGGCCAAGGGCGTCAGCGTCAGCCTGCTCGCCAAGGCGAAGCTGCGCGACGGGGACGGCGGCGCGAGCCTCGCCGGCCTCACCGCCCACCAGCGCAACCGGGTGCTGAACGAGACCCCGCTGTGGTTCTACGTGCTGCGCGAGGCCGAGCTCAACGGCGGCCGCCTGGACGGCGCCGGCGCGCGGATCGTCGTGGAGACGATCCACCGCGCCATGGAGGGCAGCCGTTTCTCGATCGTGCGCGACCCGGCGTGGCGGCCCTCGCTCGGGCCCGACAACACCACGTTCCGGATGAGCGACCTGCTCCTGTTCGCCTTCGAGGGGAAGAAGGACCTGCTGGCGCCGCTCGGATAGGAGTCGTCAAGGAAGATCCGTCCCGACCGGGGCGGTCGTGGACCGAGCCGGGCGCCGCACGAATCCGAAGTAGGTACTGGTGGTACCTACGAGGGATTCGGGTGACGATCCGGCGAAGTGTCCACGGCCGCATCCGGGGCGTGGCGGGGTTCCTTGACGGCTCCTCAGCGGACGCCCACCAGATCGACGACGAAGACGAGCGTCTCGTCGGGGCCGATCACGCCGCCGGCGCCGCGCTTGCCGTAGCCCATGTCCGGCGGGATCGTGATCCGGCGGCGGCCGCCGACCTTCATGCCGGCCACGCCCTCGTCCCAGCCGCGGATGACCTGGCCCTTGCCGAGGCCGAACTTGAACGTGTCGCCGCGGTCCCAGGAGGCGTCGAACTGGCGGCCGGTGCTCCAGGACACGCCGACGTAGTGGACCTCGACGATGCTGCCGGGAGTGGCCTCGTCGCCCTCGCCGACCTCGAGGTCCTCCAGCTCGAGCTGGTAGGACGGCGAGTGGTCCGGGATCTCGATCTGCGGTTTCTCGTTGGGAGCCATGCGGGTCACGCTAGCGCTCAGCGCAGGGCCTTCGGCTTGCGCTCCAGCGACAGGGCGCAGAGGAAGGCGCCGACGTCCGAGGCCGCGAGCCCGAGCTCGTCGAACGCGGTCTCCACGCCGTCCGTGGCCTCGATCGTGCGCGCGCGGGCACCGGCCGCCGCGGCGCGGGTCTGAGCGCGCATCGCCGCGACGAGCGCCTCGAGCGAGTCGAGCAGGCTCGAGTAGCGGGCCTCCAGCGACTCGGGCGGGTCGAGCGCGCGCAGGTCCTCGGCGAGCGCGGTGACGGTGCCCTCGCTGTCGAGCCGCCGGTAGAAGCGCCCCACCGCGCGCAGGCGCCCGTCGGGGTTGGAGGGGTCGAAGTCGCGCAACGGGAAGCGCGGGCCCTCGCGCACCGCCTCGCGCGTGCGGTCGCAGGTCGCGTCGACCGCGGCGACGAACGCCGCCGGTGTCGGGCGCGGCCGTCGCGGCGCGCTCCTCCCCGCCGCCGCAGCCGGCGAGCGCGACGATCAGCAGGACGGGTGCAGTGCACCGGCGCACGGGGCGATCGCGCCGACCCTACGCCCGCGCACGGGATCAGTCCAGCAGCGGTTGGATCGCCTCGGCGACCAGCTCGACGGCGCCGGTGTCCTCGAGCGCGGTGATCTCGACGCCGACGATCCGGCAGCCGGCCGCGAGCTCGGCGAGCTGCGCGCGCAGGCGGCGCGCGTCCCAGCCGTCCGGGACCGGGAACTGCGCGGCCATCACGGACGGGTCGAGCACGTCGGTGTCGAGGTGCACGTAGAGCGGCACGCCGTCGGGGATCTCCGCGCTCACGCCGGCCGCCTCGACCTCGGTCTCCTCGCCCGGGTCGAGGTCGCGCACGCCGAGGAAGTGGACGCGCGACGGGTCCAGGGTGCCCGGCCAGCCGTCCGCCTCCCAGCGCCCGCACGACGCGGCCAGGCACATGCCGCCGAGGAAGCCGCTCGGCGTCGTCTCCGGCGTGTTGAAGTCGCCGTGCGCGTCGATCCAGGCGACGTGCACGTCGGGCTCGTGGAGCACCACCTCGGGCAGCGTGGCGATGCAGATCGAGCAGTCCGAGGCGGTCAGGACGGGCTGCGCGCCGGCCTCGAGCGCCTCGCGCACGGCGGCGGCGGCCGCCTCGAGCACCGGGCGCGCGGCGGGCAGGTCCTCGCTCCAGTCGCGCACCGCGGGCTCGCCCGGCTCGCCGGAGATGCTGCCGCCGAGCCGCTCCGCGAGCCGCTGCGCGCCCTCCCCGGCGCCCGCCGTGCGATCCGACGTGCGGCCGCGGATGCACGTCACCTGCCGGTCCATACGGCCTCCCGCTTCTCGAAGAACGCCTTGACGCCCTCGTGGATGTCGTCGGTGGAGAACGCGAGCGTGAGCTGCGCGCGCAGGTAGTCGAGCGCGTCGAGGAACGCCATGTCCTGCTGGCGGAACATCGCGTCCTTGCCCAGCCGCATGATCAGCGGCGACTTGGCCGCCAGGCGCTCGGCCCAGTCGGCGACCGCGGCGTCGAAGGAGTCGGCCGGCACGACCTTGTTGACGATCCCGATCCGCTCGGCCTCCTCGGCGGAGATCTGCTCGCCGAGCAGCAGCAGCTCGGTGGTCTTCTTGCGCGGCACGTTGCGGTAGATCAGGGCCATGATCATGAACGGGAACGCGCCGACGTTGATCTCGGGCGTCCCGAAGCGCACGCCCTCGCGGGCGACGATCAGATCGCACGCGAGCGCGACCCCGAGCGCCCCGGCGAGCACGTGCCCGTTGGCGGCGCAGATGCTGGGCTTGCCGAGCTCGCCGATCAGGCGGAACAGGCGCGGGAAGCGCGCGGTGCCGAGGTGCTTGTGCACCAGCGGCTGCTCCTCGGCGAACCCCCCGAGGTTCGCCCCGGAGGAGAACACCTTCTCGTGCGAGGAGGTGAGCACGACGCACCGCACCGCCTCGTCGTCGCGCGCGGCCTCGAACGCCGCGATCAGCTCGTCGAGGACCTGGTCGGAGAGCGCGTTGCGGGTCTCGGGCTGGTCGAGCGTCACCGTCGCGACGCCACCCGAGGCGACCTCGTAGCGCAGGGTTTCGAAGGCCATGGGCGGGACGCTACCGGCAGGGCGCCCGCGAGAAGCGGGCCGCCCTGCCGGTGACCATGCCTAGAGCTTGCGGGCGACGAGCTTGTAGATCCTCCGGGCGCTGCCGTCGGACGGCGTCACGCGCAGGCGGATCGTGTACGTGCCGCGGTTGCGGCCGCGCGACGGGATCTTCACGCGGTAGGGCTTGCCGTCGCGTCGCGTGCCCCGGTCGAGCGTCTTGACGCGGCGGATCTTCTTGCCCGTGCCGCGGTAGAGCCCGAGGTCCACGCGCGAGCCCTTGCGCAGGCGGTAGCGCGCCACGAGCGCGACGCCCTTGCGGCCGCCGAACACCGGCGAGCTGAGCTTGAACGAGTACAGGACGGGATCGGCGGCGACGGCCTTCGTCTCCACCGGCGTGGACGGCGTGGCGGGCGCCGCGCCCTTCACCCGCAGCAGCTGGCTGTCGTAGCCCACGCCGCCCTGGTCGTCGATGACCCGCAGCCCGATGTTGTAAGTCGCCCGGCTGGTCGAACAGCTTCGTGACCGACGGGTTGGAGGCGCTGGCGGTGTACTCGAACAGACCGTCGCCGTCGAGGTCGAAGTTGTACTCGACGATGCTGCCGTCGGAGTCCTGACCGGCGCCCGTGAAGGTGACGCGCTGACCCGCGTTGGACTCGCCGGGGCCCGAGAGGTTCGCCGACGGGAGCTTGTTCATCTTCACCAGCGGCGAGAACTCCACCTTGCCGCTGAAGTCGTCCTCGTCGATTCCGGGGTCCTGCACGCCGCACAGCGGAGCGGAGGTCGGGATGCCGGCCCACTCGGCCGTCTCGTCGATGACCGGATCGCTCTCGCTCGAGCACCAGTTGTCGACGTAGATCACGTACGTGCCAGGTTCGACCGGTGAGTCGATCGTCGGCGAGATGTACGTCGCGACCTCCTCGTCGTTGCCCGTCGCCGACTGCGCCACCGGCGACGGGTCGATCGTGCCGTTCGGGCGCTTGCGGTAGATGTACATGTCGAGGTCGATCGTCGGGTTCGCCCAGTTGAGCTGCACCGTGAAGGACCCGTTCTCCTCGTCCGGGGCCACGTCGAACTCGAAGGCCTCGCGCAGCGTGTCCACGTCGGGCACAGTGAAGTTGTTGTTGCCGCCCTCGGCCGTGTCGTTGTCGGCCGTGTCCAGGACATCGTCCGGGAAGTACAGGCGCTGGTCGTCCGGCTGCTCGTCAGCCGGGGCGCTGACGATGCCGTTGAACAGCGACGACTGCGTCTCGAACGTGTCGTCGTGTGCGAAATAGAACGTGTCGGTCAGCTGACCTTGTGCCTGCGCGGTAGCCGGCAAAGCGCACAGCACCAAGCCAACGGCGATCGCCACCAACGGTGACGTCGATCTACAAACCACGGTACCCCTCTCCTCAGACGTGGCCCGAACGATTTCGTGGCATTATGCACGTCCATTGAGGAGAGGGGGTGCACGCGGCGTATGCAGCGGGTGCCCGGTCCCACCAGCAGGGGAGCCCATGCAGTCGTCATCACGTGCCCTAGTGGTCGGCGGGCTGGTCGCAGCGATTGCGGCCACCGCGCCTTCGGCCTTCGCCGCGCAGCCCAGGCTGCTGCCGGCGCAGCAGTTCCGGCTTGCCGGTAATGAAGCAGACAGCCGGTCCTGTGCGGTCCGAACCGTGACTGGTTCGTCCGCCCTCAAGCGCTGCGCTCACCGCGCCTGCCGACGGATATCTGACAGTGAGGACCAGCGGGTCGTCCACGAGTGACTGGGACCTCGGCATCGCGGACCGCACCACGGGCCATCTGCTCAACGGCTCCGCCTCGATGACCTCGACCGAGGTCGCCACGACGACCGTGCGCAAGGGCCAGAAGCTCGCCGTCCAGGTGTGCCGTCGCTCGGGCACCTCGGAGGGTGTGTCGGTCAGCACGCAGTTCACCAAGGCCACGCTCGCCGGCGGCTCGGGCACGATGAAGCTCGTCCGCGTCCTCACCGCCGACGCGGCGGACCGCGAGAAGCTCGAGAGCCTCGGGCTCGACCTTGCCGATCACGGCACGGGGCGCGCCCGCTTCGCGATCCTCCACTCGGCCGCCGACGAGCGCAAGCTCGAGGCGAGCGGCCTGAGCTTCGGCGTGCGCATCAACGATCTCGCCGCCCGCAGCCGGGCGAATCTGCGCCGCGAGGTGCGGACCACCCGCGCGGCGCGCGTCGCGCGCCGCAAGGGCCGCATCGCGCAGGCCGCCTCGGCGCTGCCGAGCGGCAGCACGCAGTACCGCACGCTCGCCAACATCCAGGCCGAGCTCAAGAACCTGCGTGACGCCAACCCGACGCTCGTGCGGCTCTTCGAGCTGCCGCGGCGCACCACCGAGGGCCGGGCGATCATGGGCATCGAGATCGCGCGCGGCGTCGGCTCGCCGACGGACGGGCGGCCGCTCATGGTCCAGGTCGGCACGCACCACGCCCGCGAGTGGCCGGCCAACGAGTCGACGCTCGAGTGGGGCTACGAGCTGATCAAGAACTTCACTCGCGACCCCACCTACAACCGGCCCTTCAGCCCGGAGCTGGACACGGTGGTCAACGACTCGCGCAGCTTCGTGATCCCCGTCATGAACGTCGACGGCTTCGACGCGACGATCGAGTCGGAGGGCCGCAACCCGGACGGGTCCTACGAGGACCCGGTCGACTCCGGCGGCGAGCCGGGCCGCGACACCAGCGGCGACCAGAGCGAGGGCTCCGGCGCCTACAAGCGCAAGACCTGCTCGGATCCCGACCCGGCGCTCCAGGCGCTGCCCTGTCTCGCCCGCACGAGCTACCACGAGTCCCCCGACCCGACGGACACGGCGAGCGACCTGCCGGACCGCGGCGTGGACCCGAACCGCAACTACGGCGTCGAGTGGGGCGGCCCCGGCACCTCGTCGGACGTCGAGGACCTCACCTACCACGGCCCCGAGGCGTGGTCGGAGCCGGAGACGCAGGGCATGCGCGAGTTCCTGCGCGACCTGCAGCCGACGGTCTTGATCACCAACCACACGTTCACGGGCCTGATGCTCCGCCCGCCGGGCACGAGCGACTTCGGCCCGGTGCCCGACGAGAACCTGCTGCGCCGCCTCGGTGACGTGATGGGTCGCGAGACGGACTACATCTCGCAGTACTCGTACCAGCTCTACGACACCACCGGGACCACCGACGACTACATCTACGACGCCCTCGGCGGGTTCTCGTACACCCCGGAGATCGGCAAGGACGAGTTCCACCCGGCCTACGCCGACTACGTCCCGGAGTACGACGGCCAGTTCGCCGAGGACGCCAACGGCAACCCGACGACGCAGAAGCTGGGCGGCCTGCGCGAGGCCTACACCCGCGCGGCCATGGCGACGGTCGGGTTCGCGCCCGAGGACGACGGGTCGCGCTGGCAGATCGACAGCATCATCCAGGGCACGGCGCCGGCCGGCCGGACCCTGCAGATCGAGAAGACGATCTCCTACGCCACCAGCAGCCGGCCGGACGACGACGGCGAGGTGAACGGGCCCGACACCATCACCGAGCCCCGCCGCTCGACGCTGCAGGTCCCGTCCAACGGCCAGTTCGTCTGGCACGTGAACCCGTCGAGCCAGCCGCGCAGCGGCCAGACCACGCCGTGGAAGCTCACCTGCCGCGACGCGTCCGGCAACGTGCTCGAGAGCCGCGACGTGTTCGTGGACCGCGGGCAGACGATCAACGTCGGCCTCACCTGCGGCGCCGCCGCCGGTGGCGGGACCGGGGGCGGGACCACGACGCCGACCACGAACACGACGTGCGCCGATCCGAACGGGTTCCGCTCGGTGAGCGTGTCGCGCCGCGGCAAGGGCCTGCGGCTCTCGTTCCGCCGCAAGGTCTCCAACAAGGTCACCGTGGACGTCTTCCAGGTGTCCAAGGGCCGGCGCATCAACAAGCAGCCGATCCGCGTGAAGAGCTTCAAGAACCGCACGCGGGGCTTCACGTGGTCCGGGTCGACATCGAAGAAGCGCCCGCTCGTGAAGGGCACGTACTACGTGCGCTTCCGGATCGTGGACGCGAACAAGAAGGTCGACGCCCGGCGGGTCGTGCTGGAGCGCAAGAACTCGCGCTTCTTCAAGCGCGGCAAGTACATCCAGGAGAACCGCTGCCCCGCCGGCACCTGAGGCACGGCGAGGGCACATGAGCAGTCGAGCGCCCGCCACCCGGCGGGCGCTCGTCGTTCAGGGGCCCCTTCAGCGGCGGCGCGCGACGAGCTGCGCGACCTGCCGCTTGCCCGAGGCCGCCTGCACGAAGATCCGCACCACGTAGCGGCCGCGCTTGAGGCGCGCCGGGCGCAGGCGGATGCGGTGGTAGCGGTTGCGCTTGCGCACGCCGCGGTCGATCAGCCGCACGAGCTTGCCCGACCCGGCGCCGCGCCGCAGCTTGACCTCCACGCGCGCCTTCTCACGAAGGCGGTAGGTGATCAGCAGCGTGCGCGCCGCCGCGCCGCCGAAGGTCTTGCGGCTCAGCTTGAACGTGCTCAGCGGCGGCCGGGTGTCGGGCGTGCTCGCCGCGCGCGAGACGTTGACGTCGAAGGTGGCGAACGCGGCGGCTCCCGAGTCGTCGAGCACCTGCACGCCGACCGTGCGCCGGCCGCGCGTGGCGTACTTCGTCGAGACCTCCGGCATGCCGTCGGAGTCCAGCTCGTACGTGCCGTCGCCGTCGAGGTCGAACAGGTAGGTGTTGATCGTCCCGTCGGCGTCCTCGGCGTGCGCGCGGAAGGTGGCGGTCTCCTTCGCGCGGACGCTCGCCGGGCCGGTGAGCGTCACGCTCGGCGCCTGGTTGCCGAGCGTCACGGTGCCCGTCGAAGTCGTCCTCGTCGGGGATGTTCGCGACCGTGCAGCCGGGCGCCTCGCCGTCGTGCGAGCAGACGTTGTCGACCACGACCAGGTAGCGCCCCGGCTCGACGATCCCTCCGGAGGGCGCGTAGACGGCCCGCTCGGTGTCGGTCGCCTTGGAGGACGAGCGGGCGAGCGCCGGAGCGACCGCGCGGCCGGTCGAGTCGGTGCGGTAGACCGTGAGGTCGAGGTCGATCCGCTCGTCCTTCCAGCCGATGCTGGCGTCCAGCCGCGAGTGGCGCGAGCCCTCCGGCACGTCGACCGGGAACGTCTCGTAGGTGTCGAGCGGGCGGGCGCCGATCGGGTCCGCGGTGCCGGGCGCGTCCCCGGCGTAGCCGCCCGAGCGCACCTCGCGGGCCGTCCCGTCGCGGGTGCCGTCGTGGCCGATCGTGATGGTCGGGGTGTCCTGGGCGGCCGCGACGGCCGCGGCGGCGAGGACGAACAGCAGCACGGCGAGGGCAAGGCGGGGCACGACGCGGCGCATTGTGGCACCTCGGGCGGCCGCCGGTGGAAAGTGAGAAGTCCCACTGTTCACTCTGACGGCTCCGAGAGGTACGGTTCCGGCATGGCCGCCACCGATGTCCTGAAGCCCGACCACGCCGGCTCGCGCAAGCACTTCATCTTCACCGACGAGCACGAGCAGCTGCGCGAGTCGATCCACAACTTCGTCGTCAAGGAGCTCCGCCCGCACGCGGAGGAGTGGGAGGAGTCCACCTTCCCGGACTGGGTCTTCCAGCGCATGGGCGAGCTCGGCTTCCTCGGCCTCACCTACCCCGAGGAGTACGGCGGCCAGGGCGGCGACTACTACTGCGCGCTCGTGCTCGCCGAGGAGATGACGCACGCCAACTGCGGCGGCCTCGGCATGGGCATCGCGGTCCACACGGACATGGCGACCCCGCCGATCCACCTGTTCGGCACCGAGCAGCAGAAGCAGGACTACCTCGTGCCGTCGATCAAGGGCGAGAAGATCGCCTGCCTCGGCATCACCGAGCCCGACGCCGGCTCCGACGTGGCCGGCATCAAGACGCGCGCCCGCAAGGACGGCGACGAGTACGTCATCAACGGCTCGAAGACCTACATCACCAACGGCCACCGGGCCGACTTCATCGTCCTCGTCACCAAGACCGACGACTCGACGCCGGCTACGACGGCTTCACGCTGTTCATCGTCGACATGGACCTGCCCGGCGTGATCCGCGAGAAGAAGCTGCAGAAGATGGGCATGCACGCCTCCGACACGGCGCTGCTGGCCTTCGACGACGTGCGCGTGCCGGAGAGCGCCGTGCTCGGGCAGGTCGGCAAGGGCTTCTACCACATCATGTGGGAGCTCCAGGGCGAGCGGATGATCGGCGCCGCGGGCGCCGTCGCGGCGGCCCAGAACGTCTTCGACCGCACGCTGCAGTACGCGCAGGAGCGGCACGCGTTCGGGCGCCCGATCTCGAAGTTCCAGGTCACCCGCTTCAAGTTCGCCGAGATGGCGACCAAGATCGAGACGGCGCGGCAGATGGTCTACACGACCGCCTGGCGCTTCGCGAACGGCGAGTACCCCGTGCGCGAGATCTCGATGGCCAAGCTCTACGCCTCGCGGATCGCCTGCGAGGTCGCCGACGAGTGCATCCAGATCCACGGCGGCGCGGGCTACATGAAGGAGTACAACGTCGAGCGGGTGTGGCGCGACCTGCGCCTGAACCGCATCGGCGCGGGCACCGACGAGGTCATGCTCGAGGTGATCGGGAAGAGCTACGGGCTCTGACGTGGCCGTCGCGGCGCCGCCGCGGGCGCCAGGAGTCCGTCGGTGATGATCCGGCCGACCGGGCGGTCGTGGACCGAGCCGGGCGCCGCACGAATCCGAAGGGATCTCCTGATTTCGAGGGTTCGGGTGGCGATCCGGCGAAGTGTCCACGGCCGCATCCGGGCGCGCCGGGGTTCGCCATGGGCTCCCATCCCTTCACGGAGCGCCACGAGGCGCTCCGGGCCGAGATCCGGGCCTTCGTCGAGGCCGAGCTGCGCCCGCACGCGGACGAGTGGGAGGCCGCGCGCTGGTTCCCGGACGAGGTGTTCGGGGCGCTCGCGGAGCGCGGCTGGCTCGGGCTGAAGTACGGCCCGGACGCCGACTGGGTCGCCGACGCCGTGTTCGCGGAGGAGCTCGCGCGCTGCGGCGTCGGGCGGGCTGGCGGCGGGGATCGGCGCGCACACCAGCATCGCCACGCCGCCGATCGCGAGGTTCGGCACGCCGGAGCAGCAGGAGCGCTGGCTGGCGCCGGCGATCCGCGGCGAGAAGATCGGCGCGCTGGCGATCACGGAGCCCGACGCGGGCTCGGACGTGGCGGGCGCGCGCACGCGCGCGCGGACGCGTCGACGGCGGCTGGCTCGTCAACGGCGCGAAGACGTTCATCACCAACGGCGTGCGGGCCGACTTCTACGTCACCGCGGTGCGCACCGCGCGACGAGCCCGGGCCACGGCTCGCTGTCGTTCCTCGTGATCGAGAAGGGCGAGGGCGTGACCGCGAGCAAGCTCGAGAAGCTCGGCTGGCACGCCTCCGACACGGGCGAGATCGCGTTCGCCGACGTGTTCGTGCCCGACGAGCACCTGCTCGGCGAGGAGGGCCGCGGCTTCTACCTGATCATGGCCAACTTCCAGTGGGAGCGGCTGCTGATGGCGCTCGGCGCGGTCGGCTCGATGCGCGCCGGCGCTCGAGCGCGCGATCCCGCGGCTGGCAGGGCCGCGGGCAGGCGGTCCGGCACGCGGTCGCGGAGCTGGCCACGACCGCCGAGGCGGGCGCGCGCGCTGACCTACCACGCGCTGCGCCGCTTCCTCGACGGCGGCGACGCCGTGCGCGAGGTCACGATGGCCAAGCTCGCCACCCAGCGCGCGTCGTTCGACCTGCACGACCGGCTGCTCTCGCTGCTCGGCCCCGACCCGGAGCTCGAGCGCGCGGCGCGCGACTCCCGCCTCGGGCCGATCGGCGGCGGCACCGACGAGATCATGAAGGAGATCCTGGGCCGGACGATGGGCGTCTGATGGCGGACTTCGGCGAGGCGATCGGGCAGGCGTACGCGACCGAGGGCGCGGCCATCGACCTCGGCCGCGGCGTCCACGAGGGCGCGCTGGCGCCGGAGGCGGTCGTGCGGCTGCCGCTGGCGACGATGAACCGCCACGGGCTGATCGCGGGCGCGACCGGCACGGGCAAGACGAAGACGCTGCAGCTGATCGCCGAGCAGCTCTCCGCCCAGGGCGTGCCCGTGTTCGTCGCCGACGTCAAGGGCGACGTCTCGGGCCTGGCCGAGCCGGGCGAGGCGGGCGGCCCGGCCGAGGCGCGGATGAAGGACCTCGGGCTGCCGTTCGCGCCCGACCGGCTTCCCGGTCGAGTTCCTCTCGCTCGGCGGCATCGGCCCCGGCGTGCCGGTGCGCGCGACGGTCTCCGACTTCGGGCCGCAGCTGCTGGCGCAAGGTGCTCGGCGCCAACGAGACGCAGGAGTCCTCGCTCGGGCTCGTCTTCCACTACGCCGACACCAAGGGCCTGCCGCTGCTCGACCTCGGCGACCTGCGCGCGCTGCTGACGTACCTGGACTCCAAGGACGGCAAGGCCGAGCTGGAGGGCATCGGCGGGCTCTCGAAGGCGACCGTCGGCGTGCTGCTGCGCTCGCTCGTCGGCCTGGAGACCGGCGGCGGGACGGAGTTCTTCGGCGAGCCGCAGCTCGACATCGCCGACCTGATGCGGGTCGGCGCCGGACGGCCGCGGCGTGATCTCCTGCCTCGAGCTGCCGGCCGTCCAGGACAAGCCCGGGCTGTTCTCGACGGTGATGATGTGGCTCGTCGCCGAGCTGTTCGAGCAGCTCCCGGAGGCGGGCGACCTCGACAAGCCCAAGCTCGTCTTCTTCCTCGACGAGGCGCACCTGCTGTTCGCCGACGCGACCGACGCGTTCGTCGGAGTCGGTCGACGCGCACCGTGCGGCTGATCCGCTCCAAGGGCGTCGGCGTCTTCTTCGTCACCCAGGCGCCGACCGACCTCCCCGAGTCCGTGCTCGGCCAGCTCGGCAGCCGCGTCCAGCACGCGCTGCGCGCGTTCACGCCCAAGGACGCGAAGGACCTCAAGCGCGGTCGTCTCGACCTACCCGACGTCGGACTTCTACGACGTCGGCGAGCTGCTGACCTCGATGGGCACGGGCGAGGCGGCGGTCACGCTGCTCGAGCGAGAAGGGCGTGCCGACGCCCGTCGTGCACACGCGGATGCTCGCGCCCGCCTCGAAGATGGCGCCGGCCGGCCGACGTCGACGGCGCGGCGAAGGCCTCGCCGCTGTACGCGAAGTACGGCGCGCGCGTGGACGCGCAGAGCGCGCGCGAGATGCTCGCGGCGCGCCTCGAGGCCGCGAGCACGCCGGCGGCGAAGCCCGAGGCCGACAAGCCGCTCGAGCACATCCCGGCGCCCAAGCTCCCCAAGCAGCGCCGCGCGCCGGCGCCGGAGCCCGGCGGGATCGGCGACTTCCTCAACTCGCGCCAGGGCAAGGCGATCCAGCGCGAGGTGATCCGCGGCGTGTTCGGGATGCTTCGGAAGCGGTTGTAGCGCCGGCGTCTACGTCAACGGCGGCTGGGTAGGGAGGTGGGAGTTTCGGGGCCGTTTCGTTGCGATTGGGCGTTGAGTGGTGACGCGATCGGGGCGAGATTGGCGGGGTGGAGCAACTTGACCGGCCTATAGCCCGCAAACCTGCTCCACTTGGGCTTGCGGGCGCGATCGCGGCCCCGCAGCACGGGGTTGTGACGCGACGCCAGCTGCTGCGGGCGGGCTTGTCGCGCGATCAGGTCGATCATCTGGTCGGCGGCCGGCCGTCTCATCCTCCTTTACCGCGGTGTTTACGCCGTGGGCCATCGACCGGTCGGGACCCCGCAGCCGCGACATGGCGGTTGCCCTGCTCGCGAACGGCCCGGTCGCATGGCACAGCGCGGCGGGCCTGTGGGCGATCACGCGCCCGTGGCACGGGCCGGTGCACGCGCTCGGCTCGCACAGCTGGAGCGGCCCCGGCTTCGTCATCCACCGCACGCGCAACCTCCCACCAGAGGACGTCACCGTCCACTGGGGCATCCCGGTCACCACACCCCTCCGAACACTCCTGGACCTCTCCCGAACACTCTCCCTCGAGGCCATGGACACCCTGCTGGCCGAGGCACTGGTCCGCAAGCTGGTCACGCTCGAAGACCTGCAGCCACGGGCAACCGGCAAGCTGAGGCGCCTGCTCGAAACGGCAGCGCCGACGAAGTCGAAGCTCGAGCGCGACCTACGCAGGCTCCTCCGTGACCACGGCCTCCCCCGACCGATCTCCAACGGCATCGTCGAGGGCTACGAGGTCGACCTGCACTGGCCGGACCTGAAGCTCGTGGCCGAGCTCGACGGCTACGCCTACCACGCACACCGCCGCGCCTTCGAGACCGACCGCGAACGCGACATCGTGCTCGCCGCCGCCGGCTGGCGCACGGTCCGCGTCACCGACCGCCAGCTGAACGAGACGCGCGCGACGACCGCCGAGCGGTTCGTGGCGCTGCTCAGCAGCCGCGCGTGCTGACGCGGCCGCGCTTGGCGGCGCGGAACCAGATCGGCGTGCCGACGGCCTCGGTGACCTGGCCGTCCTGCACGCGCAGCCCGTAGCGGCCGGACTGCGTGACCGTGCGCTTGATCGAGCTGGAGCCCGTCGCGATCACGGTGCCGTTGCGCAGGAGCTGCAGGACGCCGCCGCCGGTCGCTCGCGCGGCGAGCTTCAGGTTGCGGCCGCGGGCGCTGTCTCCGAAGATCGCCCGCTTGCGCGCGCCGGGGACGCGGCCGGTGAAGCGCAGGCTCGGGCCGGAGGGGCCGGCGATCTTGGCGTAGGTGTGGCCGGCCTTGACGGCGCAGCGGAGGCCCTTCTCGCTGAGCTGCTTCGCATGGACGGCGGTGGCGCCGACGCCGACCGGCGACTGGGTCGGGCTGTCCGTGCGGCCCGCCCGGTGCGAGTCGCTGACCCCGAGCGCGGCGGCGTGCGCGCCGGCGGCGAGCGCCTGCTCGTAGAAGTCGATCGCGGTGCTCGTGAACGGGTTGGGCGCCTCGCCGATCTTCTGCGGCCCCGTGTTGACCTCGATCGCGTCGACCAGCTTGTAGTTCGTCTCCTGGGCGGAGTAGTCCCACGGGCAGCCGCGGCAGAGCAGCGCGAACAGCGGGTTCGAGGACGGGAAGATCGTCGGGTGGTTGATCTGCGTGAAGCCGCCGGCGCTGCGGACGTCGCGCAGGATCCGGCTCGCGGGCTGCGCCGCCCGGCGCAGCGTCACGCCGCCGTCGGCGCGCAGGTCGTAGACCGGCCCGGTGCGGTAGTCGACGTAGCGGCCGGAGATCTGGTTGTTCGTGTGCCCGCGGTAGGTGATGACCTCCGAGGAGCGGGCGACGAGGTGACGGCCGGTCTTGTAGCGGCCGATCTCGCCCCAGGCCGAGTCCGTCACGTAGTCGGTCAGCGTGATGAAGTCGAGCTTCGCCCGCCGGAAGGCGTAGTCGAAGGTCTCGCGCATCGTCGCGTCGCCGAGCGCGGAGTGCTCCGCGTGCACGTGCAGGTCGCCCGTGTACCAGCCGGCCTTCTTGCGCTTGGGCTTGGAGGGGTAGCGGGCCTTGCGGTAGGGCCGGTCGGCGAACGCCGGGTCGCTGGAGTACTCGACCTCGACCCGCCAGGCGACGCGGTCGTCGGCGTCGCCGAGGTCGCGCGCCGGCGATCGCGGCCAGCCCGAGCTCGGCGGACCAGCGTCCAGGCCGGATCGGCCCCGGCCGGAAGCCGCGCGTGGTCTTGCCGGGCACGTGGCCCTTCGGCTTCGCGAGGTACTCCGCCTCGGTCGAGAAGCCCTCGGGCGAGAGCGTCACGTCCGGGTGGCTGGAGCCGCCCCAGCCGCGGAAGCCGCGCGGGTCGTAGATCCCCAGGTCGAGCGTGTGGCGGACGTTGGGCGTCGGCACCTCGGGCTGGTCGAAGCAGTACTTCACGCGCACCGCGGTGGTGCCGGCGGGCACGTCGAACGGCACGAGCACGTAGCCGCCCTGCAGGTTGGACTCGAAGCTGCCCGTGGTGAGCTGGTCGATTCGGATCGGATCGCCAGGGCAGGGCTCGGCCACCGAGGAGGTCACGGCCGTCGCGGCGGTGGCGAGGTCGTGCGCCTGCGCGGAGCCGGGGAGGGCGAGGACGGCGGCGAGGATCAGCAGGGCACGGCGCACGGCGAGGGCGAGTCTATGCAGAATGGCGGCCTCTCGGATCACGAAACCAGGAGACGACCATGGGAGTCCTCGACGGCAAGGTGGCGATCGTCACCGGATCGGCCCGCGGCATCGGGCGCGCGACGGCGGAGCTGCTCTCCGAGCAGGGCGCGAGCGTGCTGATCAACGACCTCGACGGCGACGTCGCGGAGCAGACGGCGTCCGAGATCGCGGGCGAGACGGCCGTCTACGCGGGCGACCTCACCGCCGAGGGCGCGTGCGACGAGCTCGTGCAGACGGCGATCGACGCCTGGGGCAAGATCGACATCATCGTCAACAACGCCGGCTACACGATCGACGCGCCGATCCACAAGATGAGCGACGACGCGTTCCAGCGGATGCTCGACATCCACACGATCGTGCCGTTCCGCGTGATCCGCGCCGCCGCGCCGCACCTGCGCGAGCCGGCCAAGAAGGAGCGCGAGGAGGGCACGGAGGTCTTCCGCAAGATCGTCAACGTCTCCTCGATCTCGGGCACGATGGGCAACGCCGGCCAGGCCAACTACTCGGCCGGCAAGAGCGCCGTCGTCGGCCTGACGAAGACGCTGGCCAAGGAGTGGGGCCAGTTCAAGATCAACGTCAACGCGGTCGCGTTCGGCTGGATCGAGACCCGCCTGACCGCCTCCAAGGTCGACGACAACACGATGGAGATCGGCGGCGAGAAGGTGCAGCTCGGCATCCCCGACCAGATGCGCGGCATGGCCTCGATGCTGATCCCGCTGGGCCGGACCGGGACGCCCGAGGAGGCCGCCGGCGGCGTGTTCTTCCTCTGCTCGCCGTGGTCGAACTTCGTGCACGGCCAGGTCCTGAACATCACGGGCGGGCAGTTCACGGGGATGACGACGTGACCGCCGTCTCGACGGTCGGCGAGGCGGATCTCGGCGAGCTGCTGCCGCTGGTGCGCGGCTACGCCGACTTCTACGAGGTCACGCCGTCCGACGAGGCCCTGCTCGAGCTCTCGCGCGCGCTGATCGCCGACCCGATCGGCGAGGGGCATGCAGTTCCTCGCCCGCGACGGCGACGGCCGCGCGATCGGCTTCGCGACCGTCTACTGGCTGTGGTCGACGACCAGCGCCTCGCGGATCGGGCTCATGAACGACCTGTTCGTGGCGCCCGAGGGCCGCGGCAGCGGCGCCGCCGAGGCGCTGATCGAGCGCTGCCGCCAGGCGTGCCGCGAGCGCGGCGCGACCAAGCTCACGTGGCAGACCGCGAAGGACAACGGGCGCGCCCAGGCCGTCTACGACCGCATCGGCGGCAAGCGCGAGGAGTGGCTCGACTACTCGCTCGACGCGTAGGCTGCGGCCCATGAAAGTCGTCAAACCGAGCGATGAGGAGCGCGACGTCCCGCGCGGGGTGGTCGGCGGAGCCGAGATCTCCCAGGCGACGACGGGCGCCACGAACATCTACATGGGCGTGTTCCGCGTGCCGCCCGGCGCGCGCTCCCGCCCGCACTACCACGAGGCCTGCGAGAGCGCGGTCTACATGCTCTCCGGCCGCCTGTCGGTCAAGTGGGGCGACCACCTGGAGCAGGAGGTCGAGATCGGCCCCGGCGACATGGTCTACGTCCCGCCGAGAGAGACCCACATCCTCCAGAACCTCAGCGACAGCGAGCCGGCGGAGTACGTCGTCGCCCGCGACTCGCCCACTGAGGACTCCGTCGAGGTGCCCTGGGCCGGCTGAAACCAATCGAGCGGTCACTTCTTCAGGCTGAGCCTGAAGAACTGACCGCTCGCGAACGCCGCGGGCACTCCCCACCCCTTACCCAGCGCTTGACAGCCCAGGGTTGTGAGTGCATACTCACTACCTATGGTTAGTGATCGCTCACAACAGATCCGTCCCAAGTGGACGTTCGCGGTCGTCTCGACCGCGCTCTTCATGGTCGTCCTCGACAACCTCGTCGTCACGACCGCGCTGCCCAGCATCCGCGCCGACCTCGGCGCGACGATCGAGTCGCTGCAGTGGACCGTCAACGCCTACACGCTCACCTTCGCGGTGCTGCTGCTCACCGGCGCGGCGCTCGGCGACCGCTTCGGCCGCAAGCGCATGTTCGGCATCGGCGTCACCGTCTTCACGATCGCCTCGGCCGCCGCGGCGCTCGCCCCGACCACCGAGGCGCTGATCGCCGCCCGCGCCATCCAGGGCGCGGGCGCCGCTGCCGTGCTGCCGCTGACGCTGACGCTGCTCTCCGAGGCTTTCCCGGCCGGCCGCCGCGGGCTCGTGCTCGGGCTCTGGTCGGGCCTCTCCGGGCTCGCCGTCGCGGTCGGCCCGCTCGTCGGCGGCGCGGTCGTCGACGGCATCTCGTGGCACTGGATCTTCTGGATCAACGTGCCGATCGGCATCGCCCTCGTGCCGCTCGCGGCCCGCTTCCTGACCGAGAGCCACGGCCCGGCGAAGCACCTCGACCTGCCCGGCCTCGCGCTCGGCGGGCTCGGGCTGCTCGGCGTCGTCTACGGCATCGTGCGCGGCAACGAGCAGGGCTGGGCCTCCGCCGAGATCCTCGGCTCGCTGATCGCCGGCGCGGTGCTCGTGGCCGCCTTCGTCGCCTGGGAGCTGCGCGCGCCGCACCCGATGCTGCCGATGCGCTTCTTCCGCTCGCGGACCTTCTCGTCCGCCAACGGCGTGGGCTTCGTCATGTCCTTCGGCGTCTTCGGCTCGATCTTCCTGCTCGCGCCGTTCCTGCAGGTCACCCAGGGCCTGTCCCCGCTGGAGGCCGGCATCCGCACGCTGCCGTGGACGGCCATGCCGATCCTCGTCGCCCCGTGGGCCGGCATCCTGTCCGACCGGATCGGCTCCCGGCCGCTGATGGCGACCGGCCTGGCGCTGCAGGCGGGAGCGCTGGCGTGGCTGGCCGCGATCTCGACACCCGGCATCGCCTACACGTCGCTCGTGCTGCCGTTCATCATGGCCGGGGCGGGCATGGCGCTCGTCTTCGCGCCCTCGGCAAACGCGGTCCTCGGCTCGGTCGACCAGCGCTCCGCCGGCCAGGCCTCCGGCGCGACCAACGCGATCCGCGAACTCGGCGGCGTGATGGGCATCGCGGTGCTCGCGAGCGTCTTCAGCGCCCACGGCTCCTACGCGTCCCCGCAGGCCTACACCGACGGCATGGTCAGCGCGGTCTGGGTCGGCGCGGCGGTGCTCGCCGCGGGCGCGCTGGTCGCGCTGCTGATCCCGCGAGCCGCGGGGCGCGGCACCGCGCCGGCGACCGCTCCGGCCCCGGTCCATGCCGTCGCAGAGCCCGTGGCCGCCTGAGCGGCCGGCGTGCCGCGCGCCCCAAGGCGCGCGGCACGCCTCCACGTCATCCCCCTTGGACCGTGTTGTCGCGGAACGCGAAGCCGCCGTCGAGCGGGCCGTGGGAGAACGGCTTGGTGCAGGTCATGCCGTCGCCGTTGCCGTCCAGCGACGGGATCCCGTCCGCCTCCTCGGGCGTGATGCCGAGGCCCGCGACGCTCGCGAGCGTCCACTCGCCGCCGGAGGGACAGGCGCCGGTGCTCTTGGCCCCGGCGGCAGGCGCAGCGGCGAGCAGGGCTGCGGCCGAGGCCGCCATCACCGTCACGCGAAGCGATCTGCGCATCTCAAGCTCCCATCGTCGGACGGCGCCCCCGAGCCGCGAACGCGCTGACCTTCTCAGCACTCAGGAGACCGGTCAACTGGCCGTTCGGACGGTCCCCATCGTGAAGGCGCAGCCCGAGTAGTACTCGCCCGCCGGCGAGGCCAGGAACGCCACGAGCTCGGCCACCTCGCCGGCGGCCGTCTCCACCCCCGGCAGCACCGCCACCGGCCGCACACCGAACCGCGCCCACTCGACGCTCAGGGTCCGGGCGAGGTTCTCCAGGCCGGCGCGCGCGGCCTCCTCGGCGGGGCCTCCGGGCCGCGGCGCGAGCAGCACGATCAGCCCGCCGCCGTGGTCGATCATCGCCGCCGTCGCGACCGGCCGGATCGTCAGCCAGGCCCCGTCGAGCACCGCTTGGATCCCCGCCACGGCCGAGCCGTCGTAGACCAGCACGTCGGCCGCGCCCTCGAACGGCGCCTCCTCCCCGGCCGGATCCACGGCGCGATCCGCGACCCCCGCGCCGAGCGCCGCCGCGCGCTCGCGCACCGCGTCCCCCAGCTCCCCGGAGCCCGCGACGACGATCGCGGTCCCCGCCAGCACGCCGTCCCTGAGCACGCGCGGGACGGTCAGGCCGTGGCGGCCTTCTTGCGCCCGCGCTCGGCCCGGCGCAGCTCGCGCACCCGCCGCGCGACGCCCTTGCGGCCCTCGGCCTCGAGCTCGGCGTAGAGCGCCTTGATCGCCGCGAAGATCTCCTCGGCGACGGCCTGCTGCTGCTCGCGCGTGGGGTCCTCGACGCGGTCCCAGACGATCGGGTCGCCGTAGCGGACCGTCACCTTCGGGAACTGCAGCCGCTTCCAGTTGCGCACCTTCGAGGAGCCGTGGATCGCGGTCGGGACCACCGGCGCGCCGCTCATCAGCGCCAGCCGGCCGATGCCGCGCTTGGGCTTCTCGGAGAGCTGGCCCGTGCGCGAGCGCCCGCCCTCGCAGTACATCGCGACGGCGCCGCCGTTCTCGAGGATCCCCGAGGCGGTGATGAACGCGTCCTCGTCGGCGTAGCCGCGCCGCACGGGGAACACGCCGCCGTGGGTGTAGATGAACTGCAGCGGCCGCGTGAAGAGCTGCGACTTGGCCATGAAGCGGACCTTGCGCCGGATCGAGACGCCGAGGAAGAAGTGGTCCATGAAGGAGAAGTGGTTCGGCGCGAGGATCACGGCGCCGTCGCCGCGCACCTTCTCGGCGGCGATCCCGCGCGTGCGGAAGAAGAGCCAGGCGTAGATCGTCGTGACGATCCGGACGGCTTCGTAGACCCAGTCGGGGTCACGCGTGCGCGAGCGCTCGTGGAAGCGCGCGAAGTACTCGACCGGCCGCGGGTCCTTGTACACCTGCGCCTTCATCGGCGCGAGGTCCTTGGGTGTCTCCTGCTCCTCCATGAGAATTTGACTCTAGCTTTCCCGCGCCCACCCGCGGCTACGCTCGAGCGCGCGGTGCCATCCGTCGAGCTGCGACTCGCGCTCGTCGTCGGAGATCTGGGGCTCGTAGCGGGCCCGCTCGTCGCCCAGCTCGGCGACCTGGGAGAGCGTCAGCAGGTCGGCGCCGACGCCCGCCAGCAGGGCCGCGCCGAACGCCGTCGTCTCCGCCACCTCGGCGACCGCGACCGGGATGCCGAGCATGTCGGCCTGGAACTGCATCAGCCAGCGGTTGACGGTGGCGGCCCCGTCGGCGCGCAGCTCGGCGAGCGGCTCGCGGCCGGTGCGGTCCATCGCCCGCACGGCGTCGACCGTCTGGTAGGCCATCGCCTCCAGCGCGGCGCGGGCGAGGTGCGCGCGGCCGCTGCCGCGGGTGAGCCCGACGATCGTCCCGCGCGCGTACGGGTCCCAGTGCGGGGAGCCGAGCCCGGTGAGCGCGGGCACGAAGTAGACGCCGTCGTTGGACTCCAGCGAGCGGGCGAGCTCCTCCGTCTCGCCCGCCTCGGAGATGATCCCGAGCCCGTCGCGCAGCCACTGCACGGCGGCGCCCGTGACGAAGATCGCCGCCTCGTGCGCGTAGGTCGTGTTGTTGCCGATCTGCCAGGCGATCGTGGCGAGCAGCCCCTCCTCGGCCTTCGGCACCGACGTGCCGGCGTTGGCGAGCACGAACGAGCCCGTGCCGTAGGTGTTCTTGCCCAGCCCTGGCTCGAGGCAGCGCTGGCCGAACAGCGCCGCCTGCTGGTCGCCGGCGACACCGCTCACCGGCACCTCGAAGCCGTGGAAGTCGTCCGCGCGGGTCGTGCCGAGCACGCCGCAGCTCGGCCGCAGCTCGGGCAGCGAGCGCTCGGGGATGCCGCCGAAGAGCTCGAGCAGCTCCGGGTCCCACTCGCCCTTGGCGATGTCCATCAGCAGCGTGCGCGAGGCGTTCGACGGCTCCGTGACGTGCTCGCCCGTGAGCTTGTAGAGCATCCAGGAGTCGACCGTGCCGAACACCGCGCGGCCGTCGCGGGCGCGCTCGGCGAGCCCGTCGACGTTGCGCAGCAGCCACTCGATCTTGGTGGCGGAGAAGTACGGGTCGAGCATCAGCCCGGTGCGCTCGCGGATGCGCTCCTCCTCGCCGGCCTCGCGCAGCTCGTCGCAGCGCGCGGCGGTGCGGCGGTCCTGCCAGACGAGCGCGTGGTGCAGCGGCTCGCCGGTCGAGGGGTCCCAGCAGACGACGGTCTCGCGCTGGTTGGTGATGCCGACCGCCTCGAGCTCGCCGGGCTCCAGCCCGGCGTCCTCGAGCGCCTCGCCGGCGACGGCGTGCGAGACCTCCCAGATCTCGCCCGCGTCGTGCTCGACCCAGCCCGGCTTCGGGAAGTGCTGGGTGAACTCGCGGTAGCCGCGCCCGATGCACTCCCCCTGCAGGTCGAACACGAGGCAGGTCGTGCCGGTGGTCCCCTGGTCGATGGCCAGCAACATGCGCGCGGAAAGGTACCTTGCGGGCATGCCGACCCTCGCCGTCTCCGCCGTCGGGCTCGACCGGCCCGGGATCATCGCCGGCGTGACCGAGCGCCTGGCCGCCCACGGGGCCAACATCACGGACTCGCGGATGGCGATCCTGCGCGGGCACTTCGCGATGACCCTGATCGTCGAGGGCGCCGAGCGGGAGGCGCTCTACGGCGACCTCGCGACGCTCGGGCTGGAGGCCGTCACGGTCGCCGAGGTGCCCGAGGCGGCGGCGCACCCGCGCTCGGAGCCGACCGCGGTCGTGTCCGTGCACGGCGCCGACCACCTCGGCATCGTCGCCGCCGTCACGCGCGTGCTCGCCGACGCGGGGGTGAACGTGACCGACCTCCAGACGCGCCTGGCGAGGGACCTCTACGTGATGATCATCGACGCCGCGGTGCCGCCCGGGCTCGCGCTGGAGGAGCTCGACCGCCGCCTGCGGGCCGTCGCGGCCGAGCAGGGCGTGACGATCAGCGTGCGCCCGGCCGACGCCGACGTCCTTTGATCCGCGAGGTCCTGCTCCACCCCCACCCGCTGCTCACGCGGCGCGCCGAGCCCGCGACCGACCCCGACGCCGTGATCGCCGACCTGCTGGACACGATGCGCAGCTTCGGCCACTGCGTCGGCATCGCCGCGCCCCAGATCGGCGAGTCCGTGCGGGTGGCGGTGGTCGACTGCACGGGCCACCGCAAGGCGCCGGACGCGCACGGCGAGCTGATCCTCGTCAACCCGGTGATCGTGGCCGCCGAGGGCGCCGAGGTCGGGCGCGAGGGCTGCCTGAGCATCCCCGACCTGACCGGCAACGTGCGCCGCGCCACGCACGTCACCGTCGAGGCCGAAGGCTTGCGCGTGGACGCCGCCGGCTTCGAGGCTCGCGCCCTCCAGCACGAGATCGACCACCTGGACGGGTTACTGTTCCTCGACCGCGTGGAGTCGCTGGAGGCGGACGTCTTCCTGCGCAAGCGGCGCTGAAATCGAACGGGGAGCATTCGTGGCGGACATCGAGGCCCACATCACGGGCACGGTCTGGAAGATCGAGGTCGCGGTCGGGGACGCCGTCGCCGAGGGCGACACGGTGGCGATCCTCGAGTCGATGAAGATGGAGATGCCCGTCGAGGCCGAGGACGAGGGGACGGTCAAGGAGATCGTCGTCTCCGAGGGCCAGGCCGTCTCCGAGGGCGACACCCTGATCGTCCTCGAATAGTTGATCCGCCTCCTCCGACACCTCGCCGACGGCAAGCTGCGCCTGGACGAGCCGGCGCCGCACGTCGCACGCCTGACGATCGACAACCCCGCCAAGCGCAACGCGCTCGACCACGCGATCCTCGACGCGATCGCCGAGACCGTGCCGCAGCTCGATGCGCGCTGCCTGCTGATCACCGCCGCCGGGCCGGTGTTCTCGGCCGGCTACGACATCGGCGGGCTGCCGCGGGACGAGTTCGCGCACCGGGCGGAGGCGCTCGTCGCGCACCCGTTCCACGACGCGATCGAGGCGCTCGACGCCTTCCCGTTCCCCTCGGTCGCCGCGCTCAACGGCTCCGCGATCGGCGGCGGGCTGGAGCTCGCGCTCTCGTGCGACCTGCGGCTGGCCTCCGAGGACGCGAAGCTCGGCATGCCGCCGGCGCGGCTCGGGCTCGTCTACTCGCACACCGGGCTGCGCAAGTTCGTCGACGCGATCGGCGCCGCGCGCACCCGCGAGCTGTTCTTCACCGCGCGCAACATCTCGGCGCAGCAGGCGGAGCGCTGGGGGCTGGTCGGCGAGGTCGTGCCCGCCGACGAGCTCGCCGGGCGGGCGGTGGAGTACGCGGCGGAGATCGCCGCGCTCGCGCCGCTCTCCCAGCGCGGCAACAAGCGCGTCATCGGCGAGCTGCTGGAGGCCGAGGGCGCGCTGGACCCCGAGACGGAGCGCGAGCTGGTCGACCTGCGCGAGGCGTGCTTCCGCTCGGACGACTTCTACGAGGGCGTGCGGGCGTTCGCGGAGAAGCGCAAGCCGCAGTGGCGGGCACAATGAAGGTGTGGCCCGCCTCGTCCTCGCCTTCGCGCTGACGCTCGCGCTCGCCCCGGCGGCGCACGCGCTCCCGCAGCAGGATCCCGTTCCGCCGCCGGAGCCCGTGCCGGAGATCGACTACCGCGCCTCGGTCCCGGTCGGCCTGTGGTGGGCCGGCAAGCTGCGCCGCGGCGTCCAGCTCCCGGCCGAGGGCCCGGACTGGTTCACCTGGGACCCGATCCTCAAGCGCTCGCCCGACCGCGGCTGGCGGCGCTGGGGCACCGACCGGCTCGTGCGCACGGTGCTCGACGTGATCGCGGAGCACCGGCTCGCCAACATGCTCGCGCCGCGCGTCGGGGTCGGCGACCTCTCGCGCCGCCACGGCGGCGACTTCGGCGTGCGCTTCGGCGGGCTCGGGCACGCCTCGCACCAGAACGGCCTCGACGCCGACGTCTACTACCCGCGCCTCGACGGGCAGGAGCGGCGCGCCTACAAGCCCTCGCAGGTCGACCTCGAGCTCGCGCAGGACCTCGTCGACCGCTTCGTCGCCGCCGGCGCGAAGGTCGTCTACGTCGGGCCGAGCCTGGGCCTGAAGGGCCCGCGCAAGGTCGTCGTGCCGCTCGTGCACCACGACGACCACCTGCACGTGCGGCTCGAGCTCAGGCGTCCTTCGCCGGGCTGAGGCAGATCAGCCGGTCGCCCGCCTGCAGCGTGGCGACGCGATCGTCGTCGAAGCGGAGCAGGTGCTCCCCGCGCACGACGGCGACGATCGGCTCCGCCGTGGCCAGCCGCGCGAGCTCCATGCCCGCCTCGGCCTCGCCGACCTCGCGCTCCACGAGGTCGATCCCCGAGCCGACCGACAGCAGGTCCTCGAGCACCTCGACGGTCTGCGGGCTGTGCACGGCCTGGCCGAGCAGGCGCCCGGCGGCGGCCGAGGAGAGGATCACCGAGTCCGCGCCGGACTGCTTGAGCAGGTGCACGTTCTCGGCCTCGCGGGCGGCGGCGACGATCGTCGCGTCCGGGTCGAGCTCGCGCGCGGTCAGCGTGACGAGCACCGCCGCGTCGTCGCGGTCCGTGGCCACGATCACCGACGAGGCTTCCCTGATGCCGGCCGTCTCGAGCACCATGGTGCGGCCGGCCGAGCCGTGGATGGCGGCCAGGCCGGAGCGGGTGGCCTCCTCGATCGCGTCCGCGTTGGAGTCGATCACGACGATCTTGCCGCGGTCGGTCCCGCGCGCGATCAGCGTCTCGACCGCCGCGCGGCCCTTCGTGCCGAACCCGATGACGATGGTGTGGTCCTTCAAGCCGCTCCTCCAGAATCGCTCGCGCACGGCGGTTCGCGTCCGCTCGGCGAGCACCTCGATGGTGGTGCCGACGAGGATGATCAGGAACAGGATCCTCGCCGGCGTGATCAGCACGGTCGTGACCAGCCGCGCTTCGTCGGTCACGGGCGTGATGTCGCCGTAGCCGGTGGTGGTGATGCTGACTGTGGAGTAGTACAGCGCGTCGAGGAAGCCGACCGGCGTTTCGTTGAGGTCACGGTAGCCGTCGCGGCCCAGGTAGGCGACGAGGGTGACGAAGACGAGCAGGCCGATCGCGATGGCCAGGCGAGTGGCCAGCCGCCTCCACGGGCTCGCGTGAGCGACAGGGAGGCTGACGACCGGCTCGGCGAGCGACACGCGCGCGAGCCTAGCCGCCGCGAGCCGTCCGGGGGCGGCCGTACCGTTGCGCCAGCGTTCCACCGAACATCCGGGCGCGCGGCGTCCGGGAGGAGAGCCGATGCTGGATCTCGACGAGCGTCTCGACGAGCTGAGGGAGCTGGGCACCTACCGCCGCTTGCGCATGGTCAGCGGGCCGCAGGGCCCGCGCGTCGTGCTCGACGGCCGCCCGGTGCTGCTGCTCTGCTCGGCGAACGCGCTCGGCCTCGCCGACCACCCGCGCGTCCGCGGCGCGGCGGCGGATGCCGCGATGCGCTGGGGCGTCGGCGCAGGGGCGGCACGCGTCGCCTCCGGCACGATGACGCTGCACCGCCGGCTCGAGGAGCGCCTGGCGACCTTCAGCGGCGCCCGCTCCGGCCTGCTGTTCGGCTCCGGCTCCCTGGCGAACCTCGGCGTGATCCCCGCGCTCGCCCGCCGCGGCGAGGTCGTCTTCCACGACGAGCTCTGCCACGCCTCGATCGTCGACGGCGCCAAGCTCGCCGGCGCGGACGTGTTCGCCTACGACCACGGCGACGCCGAGCACCTCGCGTGGGGCCTGCGGCAGTCCGACGGCCGCGGCGCGCTGATCGCCACGGAGGGCCTGTTCGGGCTCGACGGCGACGTCGCCCCGCTGGATGAGCTCGCCGATCTGGCGCAGCGCTACGACGTCCGCCTGCTCGTCGACGAGTCGCACGCGATCGGGTCGCTCGGCCCGGGCGGCCGCGGCGCGGTGGCCGAGGCGGGCCTCGAGGGCGAGGTCGACGTGATCACGGGCTCGCTCGGGCTCGCGCTCGGGGCCTACGGCGGCTTCGCGACCTGCGACCACGTGACGGCGCGCTACCTCGTCAACAGCGCGCGCACGCTGCTGCACTCGACCGCGCCGTCGCCGGTCGCGATCGCCGCCGCGATGGCGGCGCTGGACCTGCTCGAGGAGCAGCCGCGGCGGATCGAGAAGCTGCAGGCCAACGCCGACGCGCTGCGCGACGGGCTCGCGCGCGAGGGGTTCGACACCGCCGGCGCGCAGGGCCACATCGTCTCGATCGTCGTCGGCGACGCCGACCGCGCCCAGCGGATCGTGGACGCCGCGGTCGACGAGGGCGCGTTCATCGAGGCCGTGCTGCCGCCGGCGGTGCCGGACGGCACGGCGCGGCTGCGGCTCGCGGTGATGGCCTCCCACACCCGCCCCGAGCTGCGCGAGGCGGCCTCGTCGCTGGCGCGGGCGTGCGTGCGCAGCGGCTTCCGGCCGGGCGAGGGCGTGCCGGTCGTCGCCGCCCAGCAGGTCGGGCGCGTGTTCGACGGCGCCGCGCTGCCGCGGGCGGCCTAGTCGTATTTCGGATGCTGTACGCGGCCCACGTACGGGCCGCCGTCCAGCTCCTGCGTGAGCCCCGGCGGCTCGGGCTCGACCTCGTCCGCATAGGTCTCGGCGTCGTCGACGGGCTCCCACCCGAGCCACGACAGGTCCTGCTGCACGAGCCAGTTGCGCGTGTTGGCCGACACGCCCCAGATCACCGCGAAGCCGAGCTCGGGCGCGACCAGGCAGCGGTGCACGAGCTCGACGCCGTCGCGCGGGCTCAGCCACGAGCCGAGGTGGCGGGTATCGGCCGGCCGGTCGGTCCAGGACTGGATGCGCAGGCAGGCGACCTGCAGGCCGTGCTTGTCGTGGTACAGCCGGCCGACGGCCTCGCCGAAGACCTTCGAGACGCCGTAGTGGCTGTCCGGCCGCACCGGGTCGGTGACGCGCATCGGGTGCGAGCGCGGCCAGAAGCCGGCCGCGTGGTGGCTCGAGGCGTAGACGACGCGCGGCACCCCGGCCGCGACCGCCGCCTCGAAGACCCGCTGCGTGCCGACGATGTTCGGCTCGAGGATCACGTCGAACGGCGCGTCGACCGGGTTGGCGGCGAGGTGGACGATCGCGTCCATCCCCTCGGCGGCGGCGCGCATCGCGGCCGCGTCGGCGACGCTCGCGGTCACGACCTCCTCCCCCGCGCCGGCCGGCTCCTGCTCGGCGACGTCGAGCAGCCGCAGCAGCTCGTGCCTCCCGCGCAGGGCCGCGCGCAGGTCCAGCCCGATCGTGCCCGCCGCCCCGGTGATGAGGACGCGCATCAGCCGCCCGCCGCGTACTCGACGAGCGACTCGTCGACGAGCCACTCGACCGGCGCGTGGTCGTCCGTGTAGACGCTGCCGCCGCTCAGGCCGGGGCGCAGGCGCCCGGCGGCGCGGACCGCGACCGGCTGCAGGTCGGACGACAGCCCCCGCGCGGAGGCGAGCAGGCGGCCGCCGGTGATCGGCGCGTCGGAGCCCATCAGGATCGTGTTGGTCGGGTTCAGCGGATCGCGCGCGACCTCGCCGAAGACGGAGCGCAGGGTCGCGCTGAGCACGCGCTCGAGCCGGTCCGAGCCCTCCGGGTGCCCGACGTTGATCGCCACCACCCCGCCCGGCGCGAGCCGCTCGCGCGCGAGCGCGAAGAACTCCTTCGTCGTCAGGTAGAAGGGGATGTAGGGCTGCCGGTAGGCGTCGACCATGATCACGTCGTAGCGGTGCTCCGTCCGGCGCAGGAACGGGCGCGCGTCCTCGGCGATCGTGTTCAGCTGCGGGCGCTCGCGCAGGTCGAAGTAGCGGCGGCCGATGTCCAGCAGCTCGCCGTCGATCTCGACCGCGTCGATCGTGGTCTCGGGCAGGTAGCGGGCGTAGGCGCGGGCGGTCGTGCCGGCCGCTGTGCCGAGCATCGCCACGCGCCGCGGCGCCCGCTCGAGCGCGGCGAACGGGTCGACGAGCAGCCCGTCCCAGTAGTTGCCGGTCAGCACGGTGCCGGGCTTGTAGGTCGAATGGATCGCCTGGCCCTCGTTGAGCTCCAGCCGGCGGACGCCGTCGTCGTACTCGACCACGCGCGCGTACTGGTACTCCGTCTCGGTCTCGTAGATCACGCGGCCCTCGTCGGAGCCCTTGATCGCGCCCGGCGGGAGCGCCAGCAGCAGCGCGACCACGGCCGGCACGGGCAGCCAGCGCACGCCGAGCCCGAGCGCGGCGACCAGCGCGAGCACGAGCGCGAAGACCAGGAACGTGCGCTGCGTGCCCACGAGCGGGATCAGCAGCAGCGCGGCGAGGAACGTCCCGACCAGCGAGCCGACGGTCGAGATCGCGTACATCCGGCCCGCCACCTCGCCCGAGTCCTCGACGGCGTGCAGCTTCAGCCGGATCGCCCACGGGGAGACCGCGCCGAGCATCAGCACGGGCACGGCCACGAGCGCCAGCACGCCGAACAGCGAGCCGGCGAACGTCCCGATCGAGACGGAGTCGAACGCGTCGACGCTCAGCGACAGGAACGGGTTGGCGACGATCGGGACGAGCCCGAGGATCAGCGACGCCGCCAGCACGAGCAGGCACAGCCCGCGCAGGTGCGGGTGGCGGTCGGCGAGCCGGCCTCCGAACCAGTAGCCGATCGACAGGGCGACGAGCACGATCGCGATCGTGTTCGCCCACACGATCGTCGAGTCGCCGAAGAACGGCGCCATCAGCCGCGCGGCCGCGATCTCGGCGCCCAGCGTCGAGGTGCCGACCACGAATACGAGCAGCTCGAGGGTCGGGATCCGCCTGCGCATGGGGCGAGTATGGCGAGGCCGATCTCCTACTCTCAGTACGCATGACCACGGAAACCGCTCAGAAGTGGATCTGCGAGTCCTGCGGATTCATCTACGACCCGGCGGAGGGTGACCCGGACGGCGGAATCCCGGCCGGCACGGCCTTCGAAGACATCCCCGCCGACTGGTTCTGCCCCGTCTGCGGCGCGCGCAAGGCCGACTTCACGCTCTTCGAGGACTGATCGCTTGAGCCTCGAGCCGGGCGCCCAGTTCAACCGCGGCGAGCCGGTCGAGCCACGCCAGGCGGCGACGGTGATCGTGCTCCGGGGCGGCTCGGAGACGCTCGAGGTCCTGCTGGTCAAGCGCAACCCGGCGCAGCGCTTCATGGGCGGCGCCTGGGTGTTCCCCGGCGGCGCCGTCGACGCCGGCGAGGGCACGGGCGACGCGGCCCACCGCGCGGCCGGCGTGCGCGAGGTGCAGGAGGAGGCGGCGATCGCGCTCCCCGACCCGGACGCGCTCGTGCGCTTCTCGCGCTGGATCACCCCCGAGGTGGTCGCGATCCGCTTCGACACGCACTTCTTCCTCGCCGCCGTGCCCGACGGCGCGGAGCCGCGGCCCGACGGCGGCGAGACCGTCGACCTCGGCTGGTTCACCCCGCGCGGCGCGATCGACGCCCACGAGCGCGACGAGATCCTGCTCGTGTTCCCGACGATCAAGACGCTGGAGCAGCTCGGCGAGTTCTCCACCGCCGACGAGCTGCTCGAGTGGGCGGCCGGCCGCGAGGTCGAGCCCGTGCAGCCGCAGGTGGTCGGCGAGGGCCCCGCGGCTCGTCTGGTGCTGCCCGGCGAACCCGGGTACACGCCGTAGCGTGATCGTTGCTGTCACCGGCCCCACCGGGGACATCGGCCGTGCGCTGTTGCGCCGGCTGGACTCCGACCCGCTCGTCGAGCGCGTGCTCGGCATGGCGCGCCGGGAGTTCGACCCGGCCTCGCTCGGCCTGACGAAGACGGAGTACCGGCAGGGCGACGTGCTCGACCGCGACGCGGTGCAGGCGCTCGCCGACGAGGCGGACGTGCTCGTGCACCTCGCGTTCATCATCGTCGGCGGCCGCGAGGAGACCCGCTCGGTCAACCTCGAGGGCTCGCGCAACGTCTTCGAGGCCGCCCGCGGCGTCGGCCGGCTCGTCTACACCTCGTCCGTCGCCGCCTACGGCTTCCACGCCGACAACCCGCAGCCGCTGACGGAGGACGTGCCGGTGCGCGGAACGGACGCGCACTACTACTCCGCCCAGAAGGCCGAGCTCGAGCAGACGCTGCGCGAGGCGCTCGACGGCGCGGACACCGAGGCCTACGTGTTCCGCCCGTGCATCGTCGCCGGCGGCGACGCGCTCGCGCTCGTCGAGGCGTTCCCCGGCGTGGTGCGCAAGTCGCCGCTCGGCCCCGTGCTGCCGAACCCCGGCACGCCGTTCCAGCTCGTCCACACCGACGACGTGGCGCTCGCGCTCGCCGCCGCGGTGCGCGGGGAGGGCGAGCCCGGCGTCTACAACCTCGCGGGCTCCGGGACGATCACCGTCGCCGAGCTCGCCCGCGCGTTCGGCTGGCGCTCCGTGCCGGTCCCGAAGGCGGGCGTCGCGCTGACCGCCGGCGTCGTCGACCTGCTGCCGCTGATGCCGCCGCAGGCCTCGTGGCTGAACGCGTTCCGCGTGCCGGTCGTGATGGACACGTCGCGCGCCCGCGAGCAGCTCGGCTGGGAGCCGTTGCACGACACGAAGGCGGTGCTCGCCGACATGGCCCGCAGCGCCCGCGACGCCGGCCTGCTCTAGCGGCGCAGGGTGAGCCGCGAGGTCTCGCCCGCCGGGGAGAGCAGGAGGCGCACGCGGAGGCGCCCCGCGCGGGCGAGCGCGCGGCGGTCGCGCTCGGCGAGCCGCAGCGTCACGCGGACGGTCCCGGCGGGAGCGGCGAAGCGCCGCGCGGCCAGCGTCCGCCCGCGGGCGCGGAGCGTCGCCCGCCCCGAGCACGCGGCGGCGCACCCGAGCCGGAGCCGCACGCGCCCGTCGCGGCCGACCCGCGAGGCGTGTCGCAGCACCGGCGCGGCCGTTCGCAGCGCCTGCGGCGCCGCAGGCTCCGTGGCCGGCGCGCCCGGCTGCGGCGCCGGCGGGCCGGCGGGCTCGGTCGTGGCCCCCGGGGTGGGCTCCGCCTCCGCCGTGCCGAACGGCGAGACGTGCGGCGTGGCCGTGGCCGACGGCTCCGCGGTGGCGGACGGCGACGCCGTGGGCGACGCGGTCGGCGAGACCGTGGGCGACGCGGTCGGCGTGGCCGTGGGCGACGGGCTCGGCTCGGGCTCGGGCTGCGCGGCCGGCTCGATGACGTAGCCGCAGGTCGCGGGGGTGCGGTGGCCGGCCACGTCGGCCGCCTCGTAGCGGGCGGTGAACGTCCCCGCCCGGGTCGTGTCGAGCGGGAGCGACCCGGTCGGCGGGCCGGCGAGGCCGGACCCTTCGTCCCCGGCCGACCAGGTGGCGTTGGCGGGCTCACCCTCGCGCACGGCGGCGGGGCAGGTCAGCGTGGCCGACGGCGCGGAGGCGTCCACGCGCACCGTGGCCGTCGCGCTGCGGGAGGCGTTGCCCGCGCGGTCGCGCACGATCCCCGAGACGGTGTGCGAGCCGGTCGCGGCGAACGAGCTCGGCGCGGGCACGCTCGCCGGGTCGACGCCCGAGCCGGCGCTCCCGTCCGGCAGCGCCCCGTCGCCCGCTCCCGAGAAGGTCAGCGTGACGCGGTCGCGATGCCAGCCACCGCCGTCGGGCGCACGGTCCGGAGTGATCGCGGGTGCCGAGGGGTCGGTGCGGTCGACGATCACCGCGGCGGACTCCGGCGACCATACGCCGGCCCGGGTCCCGTCGGACGCGCGCACGCGGTAGCGGTAGGTCCCCTGCCGCTCGAGCCGCCCGCCGGCGAACGAGAACCCCGTCGACCTGACGCCGCTCGCCACGGCCGACCAGCCCGTGTCGTCGGCGTCGCGGTGCTCGAGGCCGTAGTTGGGCCTCGCGCCCTCGGGGTCCCAGGAGGCCGGCCACGAGATCGTGAACACGCCGGTGTTCGGCGCCACGCTCGCCGCGGGCTGGCCCGGCGCGGAGGGCGGCTGGCCCGCGGGGACCGCCGCGGGACGGATCGCCTCGCGGATGCCCGCCCACCCGAGCTTCTCGCGGTAGGCGTCGTCGAGCGCCACCGCCATCTCCGAGCGACCGCGCCAGGACCAGTGGTCCGCGGCGCCCCAGAGCGTGATGCGAAAGCAGGCGTCGACGGCCTGGCACGCCGCCGCGACGGTCTGGAACGCCTGCGCTTGGCGATCGAGCTTCTCGGCGGTGGTGCCGCCGAACTGCGAGACGAACGCGTCGAGCTCGGAGACATGGACCGCTAGCCCGAGCGCCCCGAGCCGCCGCATCGCGTCCTCGGAGAGGAATTGCAGCGGTGCGCTGCCCGTGTTCACGTGGTACTGGAGCCCGACCCCGTCGAGCGGCACGCCGCGCGCGCGGAAGTCCTGCGCCATCGCCTCCACCGCGCCGAACTTCGCGTTCGGGAAGTCCGCCGCGGTCTCGTTGTAGAACAGCCGCGCGGAGGGGTCCGCGGCCCGCGCCGCGCGCAGCGCCTGCTCGATCCAGTCATTCCCGATCACGCGCTGCCACAGGCAGTCGCGCCGCGCCCCGCTGGACGCGAACGCCTCGTTGACCACGTCCCACGCCGGCACGCGGCCCTCGAAGTGGTCCATCACCGTCCTGATGTGGTTCCGCATCACGTCGAGCAGCTGCTCGCGGGTCCACGAGCGCGAGAGCAGCCACGCCGGCTGCACCTCGTCGAGGCACCAGATCAGGGTCGTCCCGTGCATCGGGCGGCCATTGGCCACCGACCAGTCGACCATCCGGTCCGCGAAGCCGAACTCGTAGCGCCCCTGCGAGGGCTGCAGCTCGGCGAACTTGAGCGCCGACTCCGGGGTCACGGCGTCGTAGCGGCGCACCGCGTCGAGATACGCGGGCGAGTCCATCCCGCCCGAGTTGAGCGCCGTGCCGAGCTGCACGGGCCCGCTGCGACCCCACGCGGGAGCCGCGAGCAGCACGAACGCGGCGAGGGTGGCGCCCAGGACTCGCACATGCCCAAGGTAGACACGGCTCATCGGGGGTACAAACCTCCCCCAACAAGGGAGGCAGCCGATGCGCAGGACGTGTCTGGCCGCGCTGGTGTGCGCGGCGGTGCTGGTGACGACGCCGGGGGTCGCCCCCGCGGCGGAGGGTGACGCGACGCTGCAGCGCTACGCGCGCGACACGTGGGCGTCGTTCGTGGCCATGACGCCCGACAGCACCGGCCTGCCGGCCGACATCCTCGAGGCCGACGGCAGCCGCTCCGTCCAGACCTCGACGACCAACATCGGCGCCTACCTGTGGAGCGCCGTGGCCGCCGAGAAGCTCGGGATCATCTCCCGCGACGAGCTCGTGGCGCGGGCGACGCGGACGCTCACGACGCTCGATCGCATGGAGCGCCACGCGCCGAGCGGTCAGTTCTACAACTGGTACGACCACCGCGACGGGTCCAAGCTCACGAAGTGGCCGCCGACCGGCGCCGACCTGGACCCGATCCTCTCCTCGGTCGACAACGGCTGGCTGGCGACCGGCCTGCGGATCGTCGAGCGCAGCATCCCGTCGCTGTCCGCCCGCGCCGGCGCGCTGTACGACTCGATGGACTTCGGCTTCTACTACCGGCCGGAGCAGAACCGGATCCTCTTCCACTACTCGCCCGCGAAGGGCGAGGGGCCGTGCTGCTACGACACGGTCGTCTCCGAGAGCCGGATCGCCGACTACATCGGCACGGCGAAGGGCGAGATCCCGTCGAAGGCCTACTACGGCCGCTGGCGCACGTTCCCGGACTCCTGCCAGTACTCCTTCCAGGAGGCCCGTCCGAGCGGCTTCCACCGCACGTATGAGGGCGTGACCGTCTACGAGGGCAGCTATCCCTACAACGCGACGCGCATCACGCCGAGCTGGGGCGGCTCGATGTTCGAGGCGCTGATGCCGGACCTGTTCGTGCCCGAGGAGCGCTGGGGCGCCGGCTCGTGGCGGATGAACCACCCGTTCACCGTCGACGCCCAGATCGACCACGGGCTCAACGTGGCGAAGTACGGCATGTGGGGGTTCTCGCCGTCGAACGTCCCCGAGGGCGGCTACGCGGGCTATGGCGTCGACGCTGCCGGCATGGACCCGAACGGGATGCCGTCCAACGAGGACGGCACGCTCGTCGACCGGGGGTTCGCGGGGTGCCCGGACCGGCCCGCGAAGCCCGACCCGCCGGCGAGCGCCTACACCAACGGCGTCGTGACGCCGCACGCCTCGTTCCTCGGCCTGCGCTACCGGCGCGCCGCGGCGCTCGCGAACCTCTCGCGGATCGAGCGCATCCCCGGCGCCTACAACCAGTGGGGCTTCGCCGACTCCGTCAACGTCGGCGCGGGCTTCCCGTCGCCCGCCCGGCTCTCGCTCGACCAGGGGATGATCATGGCGGCGCTCGGCAACGCGCTCGGCGGTGACGTGTTGCGCGACGCCTTCTCCGGCGGCGAGTTCGCCCGCGCCGTCCGGCCCGTGCTCGGCGTCGAGGAGTTCAACGTGCAGCCGCGGGGATGCACGGTGACCGGCACCGCCGGCGCCGACCGCCTCGTCGGCACGGCCGGCGACGACGTCATCTGCGCGCTCGGCGGCAAGGACCTGATCCTGGCCGGCGGCGGCGCCGACGTGCTGTTCGGCGACGCCGGCGACGACCGCATCGAGGCCGGGGCAGGCGACGACACGGCCTACGGCGGCGACGGCGTCGACCGGCTGGAGGGTCAAGACGGCGATGACGTGCTCGCGGGCGGCCCGGGCCGCGACCGCCTGGAGGGCGGCGCCGGCATGAACCACGCGGAGCAGGGAGGCTGAGCACCGACTGCCATCCTGAGCGGCTCTCTTGAGCCGACCGCGCTGGACCACCGTCGTCCCCGTGGTCGCGGCCGTCCTGACGGCCGCGACCTGGGGCAGTCAAGCCGGGGACGTTCGTCCTCGTGGTGGCCGGCGCGCTGCTCGCGGCGGCCGTGATGGCCGCGGTCCATCACGCCGAGGTGGTCGCGCACCGCGTCGGGGAGCCGTTCGGCTCGCTCGTCCTCGCGGTCGCCGTGACCGTGATCGAGGTCGCGCTGATCGTGACGCTGATGGTCTCGGGCGGCTCGGACACGGACACGCTCGCGCGCGACACCGTGTTCGCGGCGGTGATGATCACGACCAACGGCATCGTCGGGATCTCCCTGCTGCTCGGCGCGCTGCACAAGGGCACGGCGTCCTTCAACGCCGAGGGAACGGCGACGGCCCTGGCGACGGTCTGCACGCTCGCCGTGCTCTGCCTCGTCCTGCCGACGTTCACGATCGGCGCGCCGGGCGCGGAGTTCACCGCCGACCAGCTCGCGTTCGCGGCCGTGGCGTCGCTGACGCTCTACGGCCTGTTCGTGGTCGTCCAGACGGTCCGCCACCGCGACTACTTCGTGCCCGAGAACGCCGGCCCGGAGGACCACGCGGACCCGCCGTCGGACCGCGAGGCGCTCACGAGCCTCGGCCTGCTCGTGGTCTCGCTGGTCGCGGTCGTCGGGCTCGCCAAGCTCGAGTCGTCCCCGATCGAGGAGGCCATCGCGTCTATCGGCGCGCCTCAGTCGGCGGTCGGCGTCGTGATCGCGCTGCTCGTGCTGGCGCCGGAGACGCTCGCCGCCGTCCGCAACGCCCGCCGCGACCGCGTGCAGACGAGCTTCAACCTCGCGCTCGGCTCCGCGATGGCGAGCATCGGGCTCACGATCCCGGCGATCGCCGTCGCCTCGATCTGGCTCGACGGCCCGCTCGTGCTCGGCCTCGGCGCGACGCAGATCGTGCTGCTGGCGATCACGGCCGTCGTGGGTGCGCTCACCGTGCTGCCGGGCCGCGCAACCCTGCAGGAGGGCGGCGTGCACCTCGTGCTGTTCGCGGCGTTCCTGTTCCTCGCCGTCTCCCCGTGAGCGAGCTCGCGCGCGCCGCCGAGGCGATCGCGCGGCTGCCGCGCGACCGGCGCGTGCTCGTGGCGGTCGACGGCGTCGACGGCGCGGGCAAGACGACCTTCGCCGACCGGCTCGCCCCGTTGCTGGAGCGCCCGGTCGTGCGCGCCTGCGAGGACGACTTCCTCAACCCGGCGGCGATCCGTCACGCGCGCGGGCGCGAGTCGCCCGAGGGCTTCTTCCTGGATTCCTACGACCTCGACGCACTCACGCGGCTGCTGCTCGACCCGTTCGCCGCCGGCGGGCCGTTCCGGCGCCGGGCCTACGACGTGGTCAGCGACCGGGCCGTGCCCGGCGCCGACGAGCACGCGCCGCCGGACGCGCTGCTCCTGCTCGACGGCCTGTTCCTGCACCGCGACGAGCTGCGCGAGCGCTGGGACCTCTCGATCCTGCTCGACGTCCCGGAGGACGTGGCGGCGGCGCGCCTGCTCGAGCGTGAGGGCGAGCCGACGCGCGACCGCTACGTGCTCGGTCAGCAGCGCTACTTCGCCGCCTGTGACCCGCGCGCGCGGGCGTCGCTCGTGCTGGACTGGCCGTGATGACGCGGCGGGTGGTGGCGGGGAGCGCCGTGCGATGGCGGCGCTGGCGGTGATCGTCGTGCTGGCGGCGCTGGCGAAGGACGGGGTGGAGCTCGTCTACGAGCAGAGCGGCAACGGCTGCCGCCACCTCACCGGCGCGAGCAACCGCGACCTCGAGGCCGCCCTGCTCCCGGTGCGGATCCTCGTCGTCTTCTGGGTGCTGGCCACCGGCATGCTGCTGGCGTTCGAGGGGGCCGCCGCGGACTGGCGGCCGGCTGCGCTCGGAGTGCCGTTGCTCGCCGCCGCCGAGATGGTCTCCATCGGCACCGACGCGCTCTCCGCGGCGTTCCCGCTGCTCGCGCTGTGGGTGATCTCCATCGCGGTGGCGGCCGTGCTCGTCACCCTGGCGCTGCGGCGGCGCTCGGCCTGGGCGTGGCTCGGCGTCGCGTGGCTCGCGGTGGTGACGGTCGCGCTCGTCGCGGTCAGCGGCGACGGGGCGATCCGCTCCTGCTGAGGATCTCGCGGATCAGCGGGCCCTTGGCGTCGGCGTAGTGGTTCATGTCCGGCCACTCGCGGGCCGCGAGCTCGCGCTTGAGCGCCTCGTAGGCGGCGCGGTCCTCGGCCGACGCGCGGAGGCGGTCGCGGAAGGCCAGGTGGCTCGCGATGTTCGGCGAGCCCGTGCGCCAGACGTGCACGTGGACGTCGAGTTGGGGCGTGCGGTACATGCGGTGCCCCTCCTCGCGCACGCGTAGGACGTAGCCCGCGCGCTCGAGGTCCACGCGGTCGAGCGAGCGCACCTCGACGAGGATGTCGACGATCGGCTTCGCCGCCAGCCCGGGCACCGAGGTCGAGCCGATGTGCTCGATCCGCAGCGCCCGGTCGCCGAGCGCCGCCGCGAGCCGCTCGCGCTCGGCCGCGAAGCGCCGCGGCCACGCCGGGTCGTACTCGGCGATCACGATCTCGCGCCGCTCGCGCCCCCCGATCAGGACCCGGTCCAGGTGGGCCTCGTCCACGGTCCGCAGTCTGGAGCATTCGTGGCAGCCGCACCAAGCGGAACCCGGGTTCCCGTACGTGCATTCGCGGGTTCGCTCCGCAGACCTGGGGCTGTCCACACGCGAGAGTCCGGTGCGACCCCCTCTCTCTCCCTCTCTCCCCGGAGCCCCTCACACATGTCAACAACGCAACGCTGGACGCTTGCGGTGGTCTGCGCGGCCACCGCGATGCTGATGCTCGACATCGCCGTCGTGAACACGGCTCTGTCGCGCATCGCCGAGGACCTCGACACCGGCCTCAGCGGCCTGCAGTGGGTCGTCGACGCCTACACGCTCGCCCTCGCGAGCGTCGTGCTGACGGCCGGCTCGCTCGCCGATCGCCTCGGCCGTCGCCGCCTCTTCACGATCGGCCTCTCGATCTTCACGCTCGCCTCGGTTGCATGCGCCCTGGCGACCGACATCGTCTTCCTCAACTCCGCCCGCGCGGTCCAGGGCGTCGGCGCCGCGATCATGTTCGCGGTCTCGCTCGCGCTGCTCGCGCAGGCGTTCCCTTCCGCCAAGGAGCGCTCTGGCGCGCTCGCCGCCTACGGCGCCACGATCGGCGCCTCGTTCGCGGTCGGCCCGCTCGTCGGCGGCGTGCTCACCAGCGGCCTCGATTGGCAGTGGATCTTCCTGATCAACATCCCGATCGGCATCGCCTGCCTCGCGATCACCCGCGGCTATGTCGCGGAGTCGCGCGACCCCTCCGCCCACGGCGTCGACTGGTTCGGCCAGATCACGCTGACCGCCGGCCTCGGCCTGCTCGTGCTCGCGCTCCTGCGCGGCAACGAGGACGGCTGGACCTCGACCCCGATCATCGCCGAGCTCGCCGGCGCCGCTGTCGCGCTGGTCGCGTTCGTGATCTCGCAGCTGCGCATCAAGGCGCCCGATGCTGCCGATGCGGTTCTTCCGCGACGGATCGTTCACGGGCGCGCAGATCACGGCGTTCGCGATCTCCTCAACGTTCTTCGCGATCTTCCTCTACATCACGATCTACCTGCAGCAGATCCTCGGGCTATCGGCGATCGAAGCCGGCCTGGTCTACCTGCCCGGCACGCTCATCATGCTGGTCGTCTCCGGCGCGACCGCGCAGCTCGGCCAGAAGGTCCCGGCACGCACGATGATCGCCGGCGGCCTCGCCCTCGTGGCGGTCGGCATGGGCCTGTTCATGCTCGCCGGCACGGACTCCTCCTGGCCGATCCTGATGCCGGGCTTCATCGTCGCCTGCATCGGAACGGGGCTGTTCAACCCTGCCCTGACCAACGTCGCGCTGTCCTCGGTCCCGCAGGAGCAGAGCGGCGTCGCGGCGGGCGTCAACGACACCGCCCGGCAGGCCGGCATCGCCGTCGGCGTCGCCGCCCTCGGCGCGCTGATCCCGGCCGAGCACGCGTTCGGCGGCAACCCCGCCGAGTACGTCAGCGGCATGCACGACGCGCTGCTCGTCGGCGGCCTCGTCGCCGCCGTCGGCGCCCTCGCCGGTTGGTTCCTGATCTCCAGCAAGTACGGCGCGGCCGCCGAGGCCCCCGTCGAGGAGACGGAGCCCGCGCCGCAGCCGACGTTGCGCCCCGCGCTGGACGCCGCCTAAGCGCCCAGCCGCTGTAGCCGGTCCGCCACGAGCTCCGCTATCGCCAGCGAAGCCGTGGCGGCCGGCGACGGCGCGTTGACGACGTGCAGCGCGTGCGCCGTCTCGGCGAACGCGAAGTCGTCGAGCAGCGCGCCGTCGCGGCCGACGGCCTGAGCCCGGACCCCCGCGGGTCCGGGCTCGACGTCGTCGAGGCCGATCTCCGGCACGTAGCGCGCGAGGTCGCGCACGACGAGCCGGCGGGAGGCCGCGTTGGCGATCTCGCGCGCGCCGGTCCGCCACCAGCGGCGCACCAGCCGGCGGGTGCCGGGCCAGCGCAGCGTCGCGCCGAGGTCGGCGCGGCGGACCCGCGCGAGCCGGTACGCGTCGCGCGCGCCCGGCCAGCAGCGCGGTCGGGCCGAGCAGCACCTCGCCGCCGATCGTGCGCGAGAGGTGCACGCCGAGGAACGGCAGCGACGGGTCGGGCACGGGGTAGATCTGCCCGCGCACGAGGTGCGCGCGATCGGCGCGCAGCTTCAGGTACGCGCCGCGGAACGGGACGATGCGGACGTCGAGCGCGGGCGCCGGAGCTCGCGGCCAGCAGGTCCGACCAGGCCCCGCCGCAGGTGACCGCGCGCGGCCGCGTGCTCGGATTGCGACGATCCGGACCGCCGAGGTCGCAGTTCGACCCCGTCCTCGGCGGTCGACGACCGCTCGCACGTCGACGCCGGTGCGGATCTCGCCGCCGTGGGCCTCGACGTCGCGGGCGTAGGCCGCGGCGACGGCGGCGAAGTCCACGATCCCGGTCTGCGGGGAGTGCAGCGCCGCGAGGCCCGCGGCCTCGGGCTCGATCTCGCGCAGCTCCTCCGGCCCGACGCGGCGCAGGCCGCGGGACGCCGTTCTCGCGCGCGCGGCGCTCGAGCTCGTCCAGCCGCGGCAGGTCCGCGTCGCGGACCGCGACGACGACCTTCCCGCAGGCCTGCGCGGGGATCCCATGCGTCGGCGCAGTAGGCGTACAGCGCGTCGGCGCCCTCGCGGCACAGGCGCGCCTTCAGCGAGCCCGGGCGCGTAGTAGATGCCCTGGTGGATGACGCCGCTGTTGTGGGAGGTCTGGTGCGCGCCGAGCCGGTCCTCGCGCTCGAGCACGAGCACGCGGCGGCCGCGCAGCGCGAGCGCCCGCGCCGTCGGCCAGGCCCGACGATCGAGGTCCGCCCGCCGACGACCGCGCACGGTCCGTCCGGCCTCAACGCGCATCAGTCCAGCAGGTCCAGCGCGGCGCCGACGACCGACTCGGCGTCGATCTGGTGGTGCTCGTAGAGCTCGGCGATGTCGCCCGACTGGCCGAAGTTCTGCACGCCGAGGCAGGCGATCGGCGCCCCGGCCGCGCCCGCGAGGAAGGCCAGCGTGTGCGGGTGCCCGTCGACGAGCGTGACGATCGGGACGCGGCGGCCGAACAGCCGGTCGATCGTGGCCGGGTCGCCCTCGCCGAGGCCCGCGCGCGCCTGGAAGGAGCGGAACAGCAGGTCGGCGCTGGTCACGCAGACCACCTCCGCGTCGATGCCCGCCTCCTCGGCGAGCACGTCTGCGGCCTCGATCGCCTCGGGCACGAGCGCGCCCATGACGACGATCGAGACCCGCGCGTCCCCGGGGTCCCGCAGCTTGAAGCCGCCCGCGAGCACCTCCTCGCGCGTGCCCGTGTGCAGGGACTGGTCGATCGGGCGCGTGGAGAGCCGGAAGTAGGCGCTCGACCCGTCATCGCGGCCGAGTTGACCCAGCGCGTGCAGCAGCGTCCACTCGAGGTCCTTGCCGAAGGCGGGCTCCCACGACACGCAGCCGGGCTGCTCGATCCCGATCGACGGGGTGATGACGGACTGGTGCGCGCCGCCCTCGGGCCCGAGCGTGACGCCGCTCGGCGTGCCGACGAGGATCGACTGCCCGCCCGCGTAGATGCCGAACGACCACGGCTCCAGCGCGCGCGAGACGAACGGGTCGTAGATCGTGCCGACCGGCAGCAGCGGCTGGCCGTCCCGGGACCAGGTGGCGCCCAGCTCGCCGAGCAGCCCGACGAGGTTGACCTCGGCGATCCCCAGCTCCATGTGGCGGCCGTGGTCGGACTCGCGCCAGCGCACGAGCGTGTCCGTGTCGTCGGCGAACCAGTCGATCCGGTCGCCGGGCGCCCAGATGCCGGCCTTGTTGATCCAGCCGCCCAGGTTGGTCGAGGTGCCGACGTCGGGCGAGACGGTCACGACCCGCTCGGCCACCTCGGGCGCCTCGCGCACGAGGTCGACGAAGAAGCGCCCGAACGCCTGCTGGGTGGACTCCTCGCCCTTGTGCTCGCGCCCGAGGTCGTCCGGCACGGCGGGCGGATCGGCGACGAACTTCGGCTCCGGCCGGTCGAGCCGCCGGCCCGTCGCCGCGCACAGCGCCGCCTCGGCGGAGTCGGGCTCGAACGGCGCCCACGGGTCCTCCGGGTCGGTGCCGAGCGTGTCCGCGAGCTGCGCGTACTGCTCGGCGTTGAGCAGGGCGGAGTGGTTGGCCGGGTGGCCCTCCGTCGGCAGCATCCAGCCCTTGATCGTGTAGGCGAAGACGACCGTCGGGCGCCCGGGCTCGGCATCCGCCTGGCGGTAGGCGTCGATCAGCGCGCCGAGGTCGTGGCCGCCGAGGTCGCGGAAGGTCGCGAGCAGGTCGTGGTCCTCGAGGCCGGAGACGTCGACCTCGAGCCGCTCGCGCAGCTCGCCGGCGTCCGCGCGCAGCAGCCGCTGGTACTCCTCGTTGGGCATCGCGTCGATGCGCTCGCGCAACGGCTGGTGCGCGGCGAGCCGCGGCCCGTACTTGACCATCACGCAATGCCAGCCCGCGGCCTCGAACATCGCGGCCAGCCGGTCCGCGGCGATGTCCGGCACGACGCGGTCGAGCGACTGCCGGTTGAGGTCGACGACCCACATGACCTCGCCGAGCTGGCTCACCATCGGGTCGGCGATCGCCTCCCAGCAGGCGCCCTCGTCGAGCTCGGCGTCGCCGAGCAGCGCGATCTGGCGCCCACCGCGCGGCACCTCGAAGTGCCCGGCGACATAGCGGTGGGCGAGCGCGCCCCAGATCGGCGCCGTCGCGCCGATCCCGACGGAGCCCGTCGAGTAGTCGACCGGGTCGGGGTCCTTGATCCGGCTCGGGTAGGACTGCAGGCCGCCGTACTCGCGCAGCGTCGTGAGGTACTTGCGATCGAGCTTGCCCAGCAGGTGGTTGATCGCGTGCAGGACGGGCGACGCGTGCGGCTTGACCGACACGCGGTCCGGCGCCTCGAGATGCGCGAACCACAGCGCGGTCATCAGGCTCACCATCGAGGCGCTGGAGGTCTGGTGGCCGCCGACCTTCACGCCCGAGCGGTTCTCGCGCACGCGGTTGGCGTGGTGGACCATCGAGGTCGCCAGCCACAGCACCCGCCGCTGGACGCGGTCGAGCGCCTGCAGGTCGAGGTCGGTCTCCTGCGTGGCGGCGGTGGCCATGCCCCCAGCCTACGCGCCGAGCGGGTCGTGCACGTCCAGCACGCGGCCCGGGCCGCCGTCGGCGAGCAGCTCGGCGTAGGGCTCCTCCGCGCGCCGCTCGGAGCCGAAGCCGAACACGCGCTCCGCGCCGAGGATCCGTGCGCCGATCGCGCGGGCGCGCAGCAGGTCGTGGTAGTCGTTGCGGTCCACCTCGCCGCGGTGCGCGCCGAGCACGTGCTGGAGCTCGGCCAGCCTTCGGTCGCCGAACGGGGAGAAGATCGTCGGGCGCGCGAGGTCGCGCCACAGCCCCCACGTCCACCACGTCACGCCCGCCGTGCGCGCGACCGCCGCGACCGTCTTGTGCGCGTGATGGGCGTCGTCGCGGTCGGGCGAGATCAGCAGGTCGACTCGCTCGTCGGCGATCAGCCGCTCGACCGTGGCGCCCAGCAGCTTGCGCGCGTTGAACGGGTCGTCGTCGGACGAGAGGCCCAGCGGAGGGTCGTGGATGACGAGCTCGAACCCGGCGCGGGAGCACGCCTCGGTGACCTCCGCCCGGCGCCGCTCGTGCTGGTCCGGGCGCCCGAGCGAGCACGCGAGGTTGATGATCCGGTGACCCGCGTCGCGCAGGCCGAGCAGGGTCGCGCCGGCCCCGAGCACCTCGTCGTCGGGATGTGGCGAGAGGTGCAGCACCGTCAGCACGGCGCTGCACCCTACTCGCGCGGGCCGCGCGTCAGACGCGGGCCCCCCGCAATGCCGGCAGGACCTGCTCGCCGTAGACCTCGATCGCCCGCAGCGGGTCGGCGCCCGAGTTGTTCTGCAGCACGATCACCGTCGCGCCGAGCTGCTCGAGCTCGCGCAGGCGCTCGACGTGGTGCGCCGGGTCCGAGCCGATGATCGCGTTCTGCGCGAACTCCTCGTCGGACGTCTCCTGCTCGCCGTGCTCGTACATCTCCTGCGGCTTGTGCCAGTCGCGCTTGAAGTGGTCCTCGGGCTGGGCGCCCTTCCACCTGCGGGCCGCCTCGAACGCGGCCTCGTCGGTCTCCGCCCATGAGAACAGCGCCTGGAAGACGATCTCGCCCTCGCCGCCCGCGGCGCGCCAGGCCTCGATCACCTCGGGGGTGGACTCCGGGTCGGGCAGGGTCCACAGCCCGTCGCCGCGGCGCCCGGCGACCTCCGCGGCCTGCGGTCCGAACGCGGAGACCCAGATCGGCGGGCGGCGCTCGGGCAGCGTGTGCAGCTTGAGGTCCTTCGCCTTGTAGAAGCGGCCGTCGCCGTCGATCGTCTCGCCCTTCCAGAGCCGGTCGATCCAGTCCAGCGCCTCGTCCATGCGCGCGATCTGGTCGGCCGGACTCGGCCACTCGTCGCCGACCGGCACCTCGTTGAGCGCCTCGCCCGAGCCGATCCCGAGGAAGGCGCGGCCGGGGTTCATGCGCTCCAGCGTCGCCCACGCCTGGGCGATCAGCGCCGGGTGGTAGCGGGCGCCCGTCGGCGTGACGCCGGTGCCGAGCGGGATGCGCTCGGTGGCCTGGCCGGCCGCGCCGAGCCAGACCCACGTGTGGCCGGACTCGCCGGGCTCCCACCACGGCTGGAGGTGGTCGGAGGCGGAGATGCCGTCGAAGCCCGCGCGCTCGGCGGCGACGGCCTGGTCGAGCAGCGCCTCAGGCGGGAAGTGCTCGTGCGAGGCGCCGAAGAAGTATCGGGTCGTGGCCATGGACCGGGTGCTACCCGGAGCATCGCCGCCCGGACCGTTGTCCTGAGCGGAGCCTCGCTCGCTGCTAGCTTCCGGCCATGAGCCTTTACGCCGTTGTCAATCCTGCCACCGGGGAGACCGTCAAGGAGTACCCGACCATCTCCGACGACGACCTGCGCGACGCGATCGGACACGCCGATCAGGCGATGCGCGACTGGAGCGCCCGGACGTCCGTCGAGGACCGTGCGGCGCTGGTCCGCCGCGTCGGAGAGCTGCACGCCGAGCAGCGCGAGCGGCTCGCCGAGATCATCGTCCGCGAGATGGGCAAGCCGGTCGAGCAGGCGCTGGCCGAGCTCGACTTCACCGCGTCGATCTACGAGTACTACGCCGACAACGCGCCCAAGCTGCTGGCCGACGAGCCGATCGAGCTGCTCGAGGGCGAGGGCTCGGCGTACATCCGCCGCAGCCCCTACGGCGTCCTGCTCGGGATCATGCCGTGGAACTTCCCCTACTACCAGGTGGCGCGCTTCGCGGGCCCGAACCTGGCGATCGGCAACACGATCCTGCTCAAGCACGCGCCCCAGTGCCCGGAGTCGGCTGAGGCGATGCAGGAGATCTACGACGAGGCCGGCTTCCCCGCGGGCGCGTACAACAACATCCGCGCGTCGAACGAGCAGATCGAGTGGGTGATCGGCGACCCGCGCGTGCGCGGCGTCTCGCTGACCGGCTCGGAGCGCGCCGGCGCGGCCGTGGCCGAGATCGCCGGGCGCAACCTCAAGAAGGTCGTGCTCGAGCTGGGCGGCTCCGACCCGTTCATCCTGCTCAGCACCGACGACCTCGACGCGGCGGTCGAGAACGCCGTCGCGGCCCGCGTGGACAACACGGGCCAGTCCTGCAACGCGGCCAAGCGCTTCATCGTCGTCGACGACCTCTACGAGCCGTTCCTGGAGAAGTTCACCGCCGCGATCACCGCGGTCGAGCCGGGCGACCCGACCAAGGCCGAGACCGAGATCGGCCCGCTGTCGTCGTCCGGCGCGACCGAGCGGCTCGCCGAGCAGCTCGAGCGCGCACTCGAGCACGGCGCCAAGCTCGTCGCGGGCGGCGAGCACGAGGGCAACTTCTTCAAGACCACCGTGCTGACCGACATCACGCCCGACAACCCCGCCCGCCACGAGGAGTTCTTCGGGCCGGTCGCGCAGGTCTACCGCGCCGGCGACGAGGAGGAGGCCGTCGCGCTGGCCAACGACACGCCCTACGGCCTCGGCTCGTACGTGATGACCACCGACGCCGACCAGGCGCAGCGGGTCGCGGAGAGGATCGAGGCGGGCATGGTGTTCGTCAACCTCGTCGGCGCCGACGGTGCGGAGCTCCCGTTCGGCGGCGTGAAGAACTCCGGCTTCGGCCGCGAGCTCGGCCGCTACGGCATCGACGAGTTCGTCAACAAGAAGCTGATCCGCATCGGCTGAGCCTGGATCCCCGATCATCGTGCACCGCTAGTCGAGGCCGGGCTTGCGCCGGGCGCGCTTGATCTCGCCCCGGCGCTTCTTGCCCTCGACCCGCCGCTTCTGGCTCGCCCGCGTCGGCCGCGTCTTCGCCCGCGGCCGGCGCACCTCGAGCGCGTGCGCGAGCCGGGAGGCGAGCCGCTCGAGCGCCAGCTCGCGGTTGCGGTGCTGGGAGCGGGTGTCCTGCGCGGAGGCGGTCACGCGCGGGCCGAGCTTGGAGGCGATCCGCGCGCGCTGCTCGTCGGTGAGCGTCGGGCTGGCCGCGACGTCGAACGACGCCTCCACGCGCGATGCCGTCACGTTGGCGTGCTGACCCCCCGGTCCGGACGAACGGGAGGTACGAAGCTCAATTTCGCTCAGTGGAAGAGCCAAACCGGGGCGGATGTGCAGGAACTCGGGCATCCGGCGCCAAGCTTGGCAGGGACGAAGTTCGTAACTTCCGACCCCGAAGACGGTTAGAGTCGGCTGGACGCATCGTTCGAATGGAGCCCTAGTCGCCGTGGAAGCCTCAGCACTTCACGCACCGAGCTTGACCCGGGTTCCCCTCGGTGCCCCGCTGCTGCGGCTCCGCTCGGACGAGCAGCTGCTCGCGCTCTTCCGCGCCGGCAACGAGGAGGCCTTCGGCGCGATCCACGATCGCTACCGGCAGCGGCTGTTCGCCTACGCGCGCCAGATGCTCTCCGCCGGCCCGCGCCAGGACGCCGAGGACGTGCTGCAGGACGTCTTCGTCCGCGCCTACGGAGCGCTGCGCGCCGACGACCGCGAGGTCAACGTGCGCGCGTGGCTCTACCGCGTCGCCCACAACCGCTGCATCGACCACCTGCGCCGGCCGACGCCGCCGCCGGCCGAGATCTTCGAGATGTCGCGCAAGCCGCTGCACGATCCGATCGAGGAGGCGCAGCGGCGCGAGGACCTCGCCCGCCTCGTCGAGGACGTCGGGCGCCTGCCCGAGCAGCAGCGCTCCGCGCTGCTGATGCGCGAGATCGACGGGATGTCGTACGCCGACCTCGCCGCCGCGCTGGACGTCACGGTCCCGGCGATCAAGTCCCTGCTCGTCCGCGCGCGGGTCGGCCTCGTCGAGGCCGCCGAGGCGCGCGACGCCGACTGCTGCGAGATCCGCGACGACCTGATGGCCTCCTACGACCGCGGCGTGAAGGCCTCGGGGCGCGCCCGCAAGCACATGCGCTCGTGCTCGGGCTGCCGCGAGTACCGCGAGGCCCTGCGCGGGATGCGGCGCTCGTTCGCCGCGCTGACCCCGGTGTCGGCCGGCCTCTTCGGCTCGATCGCCGCCAGCCTCGGCATCGGCGGCGGTGGAGCCGCCGCGGGCGGCGCGGCCGCGGGTGGCGGCGGAGTCGCCGCGACGGCCGCCGGCGGCACGCTGGCCACGGCCACGGCCTGCAAGGTGGCCGCCGTCGTCTGCACCGCGGCGCTGACCGCGGGCGGCGCCGTCGAGGTCCACAAGCTCCGCCACGACCGCGCGGCCACGCCGGCGAAGGCGGCCGCGGCGCCCGCGACCGCGCGCCCCGCCACGGCGGCGAGGGCCGTCCCGGTGGCCGACCAGCCGGTCCTGCACCGCACCATGAGCCAGCCGGTCACGCCGGCCGCGCCGAAGGCCGCCAAGGAGAAGGTCAAGGCGGAGAAGAAGGCCGCCGTCGTGGTTCCGCTCGCCACCGGCGCCCCCGTGAAGGAGCCCGTCGAGACGGCGCCCGTGAGCGCGCCGGAGACGACCGCGCCGACCCGCACCGGCGGCGTCAGCGCGCCCGAGCAGGCCGAAGCGCCGGCGCAGCCGCCGGGCACGACGGCGCCGGGCACGACGGCTCCGGCCTCCGGCACCCCGCCGCAGAGCGGCACGGCCGCCCCCGAGGAGGGCACGCCGTCGGGCTCGACCGGGAGCGGCACGCAGAACGGGTCGGGCGACCCGAGCGCCCCGCCCTCCGAGCACTAGCGGCGATAACCTCGCGGCCATCGACCGCTACCTCGAGACCCTCGACCACGAGACGCTGCTCGTCCGGCGCGGACGGCGCTCCGGCCTCTACACGATGGTCGCCGTCCACTCGACGGCCCGCGGCCCGTCGCTCGGCGGCTGCCGCATGTGGACCTACGGCGACTCGCGCGCCGCAGTGCGCGACGTGCTGCGCCTGTCGCGCGCGATGACATTCAAGGCCGCCGTGGCCGGGCTGCCGCTCGGCGGCGGCAAGGGCGTGATCATGCTCCCCGCCGGGCACCCTCCGCCGATCCGGCGACGACCGCCGCGACGTGCTGCTGGACTTCGGCGGGACCGTCGCCGCACTCGACGGCGCCTACATCACCGCCGAGGACGTCGGGACCTCCGACCGCGACATGGCCGTGATCGCCGAGGCGACCGACAACGTCGCCGGGCTCGCCGTGGAGAGCGGCAGCTCGGGCGACCCGAGCCCGTGGACCGCGCTCGGCGTCCTGTGCGCGATGGAGGTCGCCTGCGAGCGGGCCTTCGGCAGCGCGTCGCTCGACGGGCTGAGGGTCGCGGTCATCGGCCTCGGCCGCGTCGGCGGCAAGCTCGCCCGGCTGCTGCACGACGCCGGCGCCTCGCTCGTGGTGGCCGACCTCGACGAGGGCAAGCGCGCGCTCGCGGACGAGCTCGGCGCCACCTGGACCGATCCCGACTCCGCGCTGGCCGCCGAGGTCGACGTGCTCGCGCCGTGCGCGCTCGGCGGCGTGTTCGACGACGACACCGTGCCCGACCTGCGCTGCCGCGTGATCGCCGGCGCGGCCAACAACCAGCTCGCCGCCGACGCGATCGCGGTGCAGCTCGCCGACCGCGGCATCGTCTGGGCGCCCGACTTCGTCGCCAACGCCGGCGGCATCATCAACATCTCGGTCGAGCTCGAGGACGACGGGCTACGACGCGGCGCGCGCCGAGGAGCGCGTGCGCGGCGTCGGCGACACCACCCGCGCGGTGTTCGACCACGCCGACGCGACCGGCGCCACCTCGCTCGCCGCGGCGATGGAGATCGCGCGCCGGCGGCTCGCCGAGGCCGGCGCCGCGGCGGCCTAGAGCGCGGGCTCTTAGCGGCCGAGGGTCGGCAGCTTCGCCAGCACGCGCGGGATGTCGCGCCGCGCCCGGTGGTGCGCCTGGCGCAGGGCGGGCGTCGCGGCGGCGCCGTGCACGCCGGCGCCGTGGCCCATCAGCAGGTGCCGCGGCGAGTAGGAGCGCAGGCCCCGCGGCGGCAGGGCGCGCAGCATCGGGTGCATGCCGACGGCGGCGCGCCCGCCCGTGTAGAGCTCGTTGGTGCCGACCACCTCGGCGACGATCAGCGCCTCGTGCTCGGGCCACCAGAGCGCGGTCTCCTTCCAGCCGGGGAAGCGCACGACCGGGATCGTCTTGAACGGCGTGTCCGGCACGGCGTCGGGGACCTTCAGGTGCGGGACGCCGTAACGCTCGGCGAGCGGCTCGCAGTCGCGGTTGTGGCGATCGAGCAGCTGCAGGACGCCGGCGATCTCGCCCAGGCCGGCCGCGCGCTCGAGCGCCTCGTCGAACGCGACGGGGTCGATGAGCCACACCCGCCCGTCGGCCACGAGCGCGTGCGAGGTGCGCTGCATCCCCTCCTCCAGCACCCAGGAGAAGCCGAACGCGTACTCGTCGTAGACCCTGATCGTCCGCGGCATGGCCGATCAGGCTAGCCGGACGTCGTCGGGCAGCCGGCCCTCGTCGGCGAGCTTGGCCGCGTGGGCGCGCAGCGTCAGCGCGGCGGCGCCCCGCAGCGTGGCCGGCGCGTCGGGCCATGCCGCGTCGAGCAGCTCGTCCTGCGTGCGGGCCCCCGCCTCGAGCGCGGCGAGCAGCATGCGCTCGCGCTCCGCCCGGTGGGCGAGGTACTCGCCGAGCTTGGCCTCGGGGTCCCACACGGGCGGGCCGTGGCCCGGGCACAGCAGCGCCAGGCCGAGCCCGCGCAGGCGCTCGAGCGCGGCCAGGTACTCCCCCAGCCGGTTGGTGACGAACACGCTCCCCTGGCCGAGCACCGCGTCGCCCGTGAACGCGGCTGCGCCCGCCACGAAGGCGAGGTGGTCGTCGGCATGGCCCGGGATCGCGACCGCGCGCAGCGGCCCGAACTCGTCCCCGTCGGCGAGCTCCACCTCCCCCGGGAAGCGCGCCGCCGCGACCGGCGGCCCGCCGAGGCGCTCGCGCAGCGCGGCGACGCCCTCCGCGTGGTCGTCGTGATCGTGCGTGAGCGCGATCCCGCCCGCGCCGCCGCGCGCCGCGACCTCGGCCGCCACCGCGTCGAGGTGGGCGTCCAGCGCCGGCCCGGGGTCGACCACCCAGGCCGGGTCGCGCCCGATCACCCAGGTGTTCGTGCCGTCGAGCGTGTAGGGGCTGGGGTTGTCCGCGCGCAGTCGGGCGATGCCGTGCTCGGCCAGCTCGGGCATCAGATGATCGGTTCCGCGGCCCGCGCGAGCTCGTCGGACCTGGATCGTGGATGCCGTGCGGTGCCCGCCGAAGGGGATAGTGGTCGATCCCACAGCCCCTTCCGGCGGGTGCCGCAGGGCGCCGCGAGACAGCTCCGAGGAGCCGTGGGGGTCGTGGAAACGGTCATCTACTAGCGTGCGGCGATCCGGAAGACCGGCCCGTCGAGCGACGTCGCGTAGACGCGGCCGCGGGCGTCCTCGCCGAACGAGGACAGCATCGGGACGCGCAGCCGCGTCCTGCGCTGGCGCGTCGCCCGGCCCGGGCCCAGCTTGGCCGATTCGATCCGGCCGACGCAGAAGTCGCCGAACACGTAGCGGCCGTACAGGCCAGGGACGCCGCGGTCGCGGACGACCACTCCGCCGGTGATCGAGCAGTAGCCGTCGTCGTGGAAGCGCTGCATGACCGGGCGCACGTGGCCGGAGGCGGACTCGCCCGGCGTGTAGCGGCGGCGGCCCTCGAACGGGCGCCAGCCGAAGTTCTTGCCGCGGCCGCTGCGCACCGAGTCGATCTCCTCGACCTCGCCCTGGCCGACGTCGCCGATCGAGAGGTCGCCGGTGCGGCGGTCGAAGGAGAAGCGCCACGGGTTGCGCAGCCCGTAGGCGTAGATCTCGCCGCGCGCGCCGGAGCGGCCCACGAACGGGTTCGAGCGCGGGATGGAGTACGCGCGGCCGCCGGACGGGCGCGGGTCGATCCGCAGGATCTTGCCGAGCAGCGAGCCGAGGCTCTGGGCGTTGCCGCGCGACCCGTGGCGATCGCCGGCGCCGCCGCCGTCGCCCGTGCCGATGTACAGGTGCCCGCCGGGGCCGAACAGCAGCAGCCCTCCATTGTGGTTGGGCTCCGAGTCGGCCATCTCGAGGACGAGCCGGGCCGAGTCCGGGTCGGCGCGATCGGCGCTCCCGCGCCGGTACTCGACCACGCGCTGGTCGCCGCCGTTGTCGGTGAAGTAGACGTAGAAGCGCCCGCTGGAGGCGTAGTCGGGTGCGAAGGCCATCGACAGCAGGCCTTGCTCGCCCTCGGATGTCACCTGGCCGGAGATGTCCAGGAACGGCGACGGCAGCTTGCGCCCGTTGCGCACGACCATGATCCGGCCGCCCTGCTCGACGACGAACTGCACGCGCCGGTCGCCGCGCGGAGCGGTGACGAACACGGGCGCGTCGAAGGTCCCGATGCGGACGAGCCGCACGCCGCGGCGCTGGGCCGGCGTCGCGGTCGCCGTCGGCTCGGCGGTCGCCTGCGGGGTGGTGGCGGTCGGCGTCGCGCGCGCGGCCGAGCCGCCGTCCGAGCCGCCGCAGCCGAGCACGAGCGCCGCCACCGCGCCCGCGGTGGGGAGGATCACCCTGAGCCGCACCATCAGCGCGAGCATGTCACACGCGTGAGCCCGGACGCGCCCGGTGCAGCGCGCGCGCCGCGACGAGGCCGCCGACGCCGCCGAACAGGTGCCCCTGCCACGACACGCCCGGCGTCGGGACCAGCCCGACCAGCAGGGTCGAGCCGTAGATCACGAGCACGACGAGCCCGCCCGCGATGTGCCACGGCGTGCGGCTGTAGGCACCGCGCGCGACCAGGTAGGTGGCGAACCCGAAGACCAGCCCGCTCGCGCCGATCACGACCGTGTTCGACGGCGCCGTCAGCCACGTGCCGAGGCCGCCGACGACCGCCACGATGCCGACGACGGCGAGCGTGCGCATCAGCCCGCCGACGGCGATCGCCAGCCCGAGCACGAGGAACGGGATCGTGTTGCCGATCAGGTGGCCGAAGCCGGCGTGCAGGAACGGCGAGGCGGCGATGCCGGTCAGGCCCTCCGCGTCGCGCGGGTGGATCCCGGCGTTGTCGAGGTCGCCGGCCGCGACGTCGATCGTCTCGACGAGCCACATCAGGATCGTCATCGCCGCGATCACGACGTAGCCGCCGGTGCGCTCGCGTTCCGACGGCATGGGGTTGGCCGGGTGCACGCTCATGGGTCCAGAACGCTACGCAGCCTCGGTCAAGCGGCGCTCAAGCCACTCGGCGACGGCCGCGCGCAAGCCCGGCCGGTCGGACTTCAGGCCGTGGTCGCCGCGCAGGCGCACGACCTCGCGCGCGGGCGCCTCGGGCGGCATGCCGAACGGATCGGACTCGCCCTGCACGATCAGCACGGGCACCTCGACGGCGTCGAGCTCTCCCAGCCGCGTCTTCTCCGGCCGCCCCGGCGGATGCAGCGGGAAGGCGAGGCAGAGCACGCCGATCGCGCCCGTGCCGGCCGCGGTGCGGCAGGCCACCCGCGCGCCGGAGGAGCGGCCGCCGCACAGCACCGGCTCCTCGCCGCGCAGCGCATCCACGACCGCCAGCCAGGCGGCGTCGAGGTGATGCGCGGGGGCGGCCGACTTGCGGCCGGCCACGCGGTAGGGCTGCTCGATCAGCGCCACGGAGACGCCCGCGGCGGCGGCGACCTCCGCCGCCGTGACGAGGTCGGGCGCGGTCACGCCGCCGCCCGCGCCGTGGCCGAGCAGGAGCAGCGCGCGTGGCGCCTCTGCGGCTTGAAGGTGCGCCCGCGCCGGCCCGCGCGGGGTGTCGATCTCCCGGGTCTCCACGGTTCGAGAGCCTACGGCCCGGGGTAGGCGGTGGGCATGCGACGTGCAGGGGCTGCGCTGACCATCGCCGCCGCGCTGGCGCTCGCGGCGCCCGCCGCGGCGCAGGAGAAGGCGCCCGCGGGATTCGTCTCGCTGAAGGCCGAGGTGCCCTCGATCGTGGTCGAGATGCGCTACCTGACGGCGCACAACTTCATCGGGCGGCCGATCCGCGGCTACCGCGACCCACTGTGCATCGTCACGCGCGAGACCGCGGAGGCGCTCTTCAAGGCCCAGGAGGCGGTCCGCGCACAGGGCTACACGCTGAAGGTCTACGACTGCTACCGCCCGCAGCGTGCGGTCGACGACTTCGTCGCCTGGGGCAAGCGCCTGCGCGACCAGCGGATGAAGGCCGAGTTCTATCCGCGCGTCGACAAGCGCGACGTGTTCAAGGACGGCTACATCGCGACGAAGTCGGGCCACAGCCGCGGCAGCACCGTCGACCTCACGCTCGTGCGCCGGCCGCCCGCGGGGCAGGAGCGCTACCGGCGCGGCGACCGGCTGCGCGACTGCGCTGCGCCGCGCGCGAAGCGCTTCCGGGACAACTCGATCGACATGGGCACGGGCTACGACTGCTTCGATCCGCTCTCGCACCCGTTCAACGCTCGTGTCAAGGGCAAGCAGCGCGCGAACCGCATGATCCTGCGGCGGGCGATGCTCGCGGCCGGCTTCAAGGGCCTCGAGACGGAGTGGTGGCACTTCACCCTCCGCGACGAGCCCTACCCCGAGACGTTCTTCGACTTCCCGGTCAGCCGCGCCGCCCTGGCCGGCTGACGAGCTCGGCGAACAGCCGCTCGAGCTCGCCCGCCGGGTCGTCCGTGAGCCCCGTGTGCACGGGCGAGGGCTGGACGATCGTGCTCGCCGGCGCGGTCAGCCAGTGGAAGCGCTCTGACTGGGGCATCGCCGCCACGTGCCCGCCCTCGGGGCGGCCCTCGGCCACGGCCACGAGCGTGTCGAGCTGGGCGTGCACCTCGGCCGGGTCGCAGCCCGGCGAGAGCGCCGCGAGCAGCGCCTCGTCGAGCTCGATGCGCGCACCGAGGAAGCGCTTCGGGCGGCAGAACAGGACCACGCCGGCGTTGACCGCCTCGCCGCGCTCGACGCGCGGGACGACGCGCAGCATCGCGTACTGGAACGGCTCAGCCACGGGCGCCCTCCGCCTCTTCGACGAACCCCGCGCGGTCGGCGAGCCGCGCCGCGAGGTGGGCCGCGTAGGTCTCGCCGTCGGCCCAGTCGGCGGGCAGCTCGGCGGCGATCGCCTCGAGCCGGCCCGCGTCGAGCTTGGGGGCGAGCCGCGCGTCGGCGCCCGGGATCGGGCCGGCGAACGGCAGCAGGACGTGGTCGCGGATCGCCGGGAAGCGGTCGCCGGCGCGCGCGACCGGATCGCCGGGCGCGTGGTGGACGTAGAGCGCGGCGCCGTGGTCGATCAGCCACATGCCGTGATGCCAGCGCAGCAGGTTCGGGTTGCGCGGGGTGCGGTCGACGTTGAGCACGAGCGAGTCGAACCACACCACGTCCGCGGCCTGCTCGGGGTCGGGCGGGCTCTTGGGGGTGAACGGCAGCGCGCCCGGTAGGAAGTCCATGCCGAGGTTGCGGCCGCCGCTGGCCGCGATCAGCTCCTGGATCTCCGGATCGGGCTCGGCCGCGCCGAGCGCCGGGTCGAGCTCGAGGAACACGAGCTCGGGCACGGGCAGGCCGAGCGCGCGGGCGACCTCCCCGGCGACCAGTTCCGCGGCGAGCGCCTTGGTGCCCTGTCCCGCGCCGCGGAACTTCAGGACGTAGAGCCCGTCGTCGTCGGCCTCGACCAGCCCGGGCATCGAGCCGCCCTCGCGCAGCGGCGTCACGTAGCGGGTGGCGGTCACCGTGCGGAGCACGGCTGGCATCATGCCGGTCCATGGGGCAGAAGCTGTGGGAGCCGCCGGAGGAGCTGGTCGAGGGCGCGCTGATGACGAAGTACATGCGCTCGCTCGACCGGGGCTTCGAGACCTACGAGGACCTGCGCGCGTGGTCGGTCGAGGACCTCGAGGGCTTCTGGGCCTCGATCTGGGAGCACTTCGAGGTCGAGGGCTCCTACGAGCAGGTGCTCGCGGACCGCTCGATGCCGGGCGCGAAGTGGTTCACCGGCGCCGAGGTCAACTACGCCGAGCACGCCTTCCGCGGCAAGCCCGACGACCGCGTCGCGATCGTGCACGCCGGCGAGCTGCGCGACCAGGCCGAGGTCACCTGGGGCGAGCTGCGCGAGCAGGTCGCGGGCATCGCCGCCGGGCTGCGCGCGCTGGGGGTCGAGCGCGGCGACCGCGTGGCCGCGTACATGCCCAACATCCCCGAGGCGATCGCGGCCTTCCTGGCCACCGCCTCGATCGGCGCCGTCTGGTCGAGCTGCTCGCCCGACTTCGGCGCGCGCAGCGTGATCGACCGCTTCGCGCAGATCGAGCCGAAGGTGCTGCTGGCGGTCGACGGCTACCGCTACAACGGCAAGGACTTCGACCGGGCGGACACCGTCGCCGGCATCCACGGCGAGGTCGGCGGCGAGCTCGTGACGCTCGGCTACCTCGACGGCTCGGGCTGGCAGGACGGCTTCCTCGGCGACGGCGAGCTGGAGTTCGAGCGCCTGCCCTTCGACCACCCGCTGTGGGTGCTCTACTCGTCCGGCACCACCGGCCTGCCGAAGGCGATCGTCCAGAGCCAGGGCGGGATCCTGCTCGAGCACCTCAAGAAGCTGCACCTGCACGTGAACGCGCAGGAGGGCGACCGGATCTTCTGGTTCACGACGACGGGCTGGATGATGTGGAACTTCCTCGTCGGCTGCCTGCTCACCGAGGCGTCGATCGTGCTCTACGACGGCAGCCCCGGCAGCCCCGACATGGGGGTGCTGTGGGATCTCGCGGAGTCGGCGCAGGTCACGACGTTCGGGACGAGCGCGTCCTACATCGCCTCCTGCATGAAGGCGGGCGTCGAGCCCGGCGACGGCCGCGACCTCTCGCGGCTGACGGCGGTCGGCTCGACCGGCTCGCCGCTCTCGCCCGAGGGCTTCCGCTGGGTCTACGAGCACGTCGGGAAGGACACGTGGCTGTTCTCCACCAGCGGCGGCACCGACGTCTGCACGGCGTTCGTCGGCGGCTGCCCGCTGCTGCCGGTCTACGAGGGCGAGCTGCAGGCGCGCGCGCTCGGCTGCGCCGTCGAGTCCTGGAGCCCGGACGGCGAGCCGCTGATCGGCGAGGTCGGCGAGCTCGTGATCACCGAGCCGATGCCGTCGATGCCGATCTACTTCTGGGGCGACGACGACGGCGAGCGCTACCGCGAGAGCTACTTCGACATGTTCCCGGGCGTCTGGCGCCACGGCGACTGGATCGAGATCACCGAGCGCGGCACCGCGATCATCACCGGCCGCTCGGACTCGACGATCAACCGCGGCGGCATCCGGATGGGCACCGCGGAGATCTACCGCGCCGTGCTCGCGCTCGACGACGTCACGGACGCGCTCGTCGTCGACATCCCGCGCGACGGCGAGGAGAACTTCATGCCGCTGTTCGTCGTGCTGCGCGACGGGGCCGAGCTCGACGAGGAGCTCTCGAAGGCGATCAAGGCGCGGATCCGCGAGGACTGCTCGCCGCGGCACGTGCCGAACGAGATCGTGACGGTCGCCGAGGTGCCGCGCACGCTGTCGGGCAAGGTGCTCGAGCTGCCCGTCAAGAAGATCCTCCAGGGCACCGCTCCGGAGAAGGCGGCGAGCCGCGACTCGCTCGCCAATCCGAAGGCGCTGGACTTCTTCGTCGAGTACGCCGGGCGCGACTGACCGCGCCCGCGATCCCGGGCGGCAGCCGCCCGTCGGTCGACAGCCAGGAGCCGGCGAGGATCAGCAGCAGCCCGGCGATCGCGCCGGCGCCGGGCCGCTCGCCGAGCACCGCCGCGCCGAGCGCGAGCGCGACGACCGGGTTGACGTAGGTGATCACGAGCGCCCGGCCCGGGCCGATCTCGGCGATCAGGCGGCCGAAGACGACGAACGCCGCGGCCGTGCACAGCAGGCCGAGCACGACGAGGCTCAGCAGCGCGTCGGTCGACGGCGTCTCGCTCGGCAGGCCGACGACCGTGACCGGCGTCAGGAACACCGCCGCGATCGCCAGCGAGACTCCCATCACGGCGCGCTGGTCGAGATCCGAGAGGTGGCGGCGCAGCACCATCGGGCCGGCGGCGTAGCCGAGCGAGGCGATCAGGATGAACGCGGCGCCAAGCAGCTCGTCGCTCTGGCCCGCGACGTCGATCCCGACGAGCACGACGACGCCCGTGAAGCCCACCAGCAGGCCGACGAGCCGGCTGCCCGTGGCGCGCTCGGCGCGGTCGAAGCGCAGGGCCAGCACCGCGACCAGCAGCGGCACGGAGGCGATGATGATCGCGGCCAGCGACGAGTCGACGTGCTGCTCGCCGGCGGCGATCAGCGGGAACGGGATCGAGATCTCCAGGAACGCGTAGGCGGCCAGCCAGCGGCCACGGCCCTTGAGCGAGCGCAGCGCCCCGGCCCGGTACGCGAGCGGCAGCAGGACCACGGCGGCCAGCACGACCCGCGACCACGCCACGAACGCCGCCGAGAGCCCGTCGTCCACGGCGACCTTGATGAACAGGTACGGGATGCCCCAGAGCACGGACATCGTCGCGAACCCCGCCCACGCTCGTGCCGTCATCGTCTCCAGTCTCGCATCGCCGCTGCCCGCCGTGGCGCCGTAGCGCCGTGGCGCCGGGCGCGCCGGCGGGCGCCGGGGGCGCCGGGGGCGCCGGGGCGACTCGCCGGCTGGCGCCTTGGGCCGCTCTGGCTTGCGGGCGTTTGAACGGCGGGCTTGTGCGGAGGTGAGTTTGGCCGGGGCTCGGCACTACGGCTGAGAGTCGCCCCAGCCTGGTCGGTGGAGTCACTTTGCACGCTATAGCGGGGTCAATCGACTCCACTTGCTGCGGATGGAGCAAGTTTGCGGGCTATAGGCCGGTCAAGTTGCTCCACCCACGCCCGGGCGACCCTTACCTCCCCCACCCAGCCGCCGTTGACGTTCGGCCGGACCCGCCGGCCACGCCCACGGCGCCAGCCGAAGCGGCGCGTCAGAACGCCGTGGCGAGCGCCAGCGGGAAGACGGCCGCGGCGCCGCGGCGGCGCAGCTGGCCCGCGGTCATCGCGAGCGTCCAGCCGCTGAAGCGGACGTCGTCGACGAGCAGGCACGCGCCCGGCGGCAGCTCGCCCGCGACGCGGAACGCCCCGCGCACGTTGGCGACCTGCTGCGCCGAGTTGGCCATCTCGCGCTGCGGCGGCCGGTCCTGCGCGCGCTCGAGCACCGGCGCGAACGGCTTGCCGAGCGCCGCCGCGAGCCGCACCGCGAAGTCGGACACGATGTCCGCACCGGCCGAGCCGGCCGCACCGTCGGCGCCGGCCTCGCAGATCGGCGCTGCGTCGCCGGGTGCGCCGGCGGCGGCCGCGACGGGGCGGCGCGCGGGCACCGCGGCGATCCAGTCCGCCGGGATCGCCCAGGCGCGGACGAGGTCGGCCGCGGCGGTCACGAGGTCGTCGGAGAAGCGGCCGGCGCGGAGGCCGGCCTGGATCTCGGGGTGCCAGCCGCCGTCGCCGAGCCGGGCGAGGGCCCGGCCCTCCTCGGCGCGGACGTCCTCGGGGAGCTTCTTCATCGCGCCCGAGTCGTCCGGGGCCATCTTCTTGACGTCGATGACGAGCGGACGGGAGCGGAGCAGCAGCGCGGCCTCGCGGACGAGCTGCGGGTCCAGCGTGCCGGTGAACCTCGGGCCGGCGCAGACCGCGCAGATCCCGCAGTCCTCGGCGGCGGGGTCGTCCAGCTGCTCGCGCAGCACGCGCATCAGGCAGCGGCCGTCGGCGCCGAAGGCGGCCATCGCGCGCTGCTCCTGCCGGCGCAGCTCCGTGATCCGCGAGTAGCGCTCCGCGTCGTAGGTCCAGTCGCCGCCCGCCGGCACCCAGCGCGAGCCGGCGCGCCCGACCGCGCCCTCGACGTCGAGCACCTTGAGCATCGCCTCGATGCGGCCGCGGCCGAGGTTGACCTCCGCGGTCAGCTCGGGCGTCGAGGCGCCCTCCTCGCCGGCCGCCTCGATGCGCGCGAGCACCCGCTCGACCAGCTCGCGGCGCGGGAACGCCTGCTCGATGAAGAAGTCCTGGATCCGGCGGTCCTCGGCGCCGCGCAGCAGGACGACCTCCGCGCGCTCGATCGCGCGGCCCGCGCGCCCGACCTGCTGGTAGTAGGCGATCACGGAGCCCGGCGCCTGGTAGTGCACGACGAACCCGAGGTCGGGCTTGTCGTAGCCCATCCCGAGCGCGCTCGTGGCCACGACGCACTTGAGCTCGTTGCTGAGCAGCCGGTCCTCGACCGCGATCCGGCGCTCGGACTCGATCTCGCCGCTGTAGGCCTCGGCGGGGATCCCGCGCGTGTTCAGCCACTCCGCGACGACGTCGGCGTCGCGCTTGGTGAGCGTGTAGACGATGCCCGAGCCCGGGAGCTGCTCCAGCCACGTCGCGAGCCACGCCAGCCGGTCGGCCTGACCCGGCAGCTCGACGACCTCGAAGCGCAGGCTCGAGCGCCCCAGCTCGCCGCGGTAGGTCTTGACCGCGCCGCCCAGCTGCTCCTCGACGTCGCCGACCACGCGGTCGTTCGCCGTCGCGGTCGTGCCGAGCACCGGCACGCCCTCGGGCAGCGCCGCGAGCATGTCGCGCAGGCGCCGGTAGTCCGGCCGGAAGTCGTGCCCCCAGTCGCTGATGCAGTGCGCCTCGTCGACGACGACGAGCCCGACCCGCTCGGCGAACAGCGGCAGCATGTCCTGACGGAAGCGGGGGTTGTTGAGCCGCTCCGGGCTGATCAGCAGCAGGTCGACCGCGTCGTCGGCCAGCAGCGCGCGGACCTCGTCCCACTCGTCGCGGTTGGTCGAGTTGATCGTGAGCGCGCTGATGCCGAGCCGCTCGGCCGCCGCGATCTGGTTGCGCATCAGCGCCAGCAGCGGCGAGACGATCAGCGCCGGCCCGGCGCCGCGCTCGCGCAGCAGCGCGGTGGCGAGGAAGTAGACGGCCGACTTGCCCCACCCCGTGCGCTGCACGCACAGCACCCGCGCGCGGTCGGCCACCAGATCGCGCACCGCCTCGAGCTGGTGCTCGCGGAACTCGGCCTCGGGGCCCGCGAGCTCGCGGAGCAGCTCGTTGGCGCGGGCTTCGAGTGTGGCGGTCTCGGACATCTCGTCCACGTTAGGCGGTCGGGCGGATTGTTCGCCCCCCGCCGGCGGAGCCACCCGGCGCGCGGCGCCCGGCGCGCGGTCGCCCGGCGCCCGGCGCCCGGCGCGCGCGCGGCGCGGTCAGGCCGCGAGGATCTTCGGCGCGACCTGCTTCTTGCGGCTCATCACGCCCGGCAGCGCGACCGCCCCGTCCTCGGCCCGCTCGCCGAACGCGCGCTCGACGGCGGCCACGTCGCCCGCGACGAGCAGCGTGGTCGCGCGCTCCACGATGTCGGTGACCATCAGCGCGGCGATCTCGTGCCCGGCGTCGGAGCGCACCGCCTCGAGCGCCTCGCGCAGCTCGCCCGCGCGCGAGAGCAGCTCGTCGCCGACCACCTCGACCTGCCCGACGAGCGCCGTCCGCTCGCCCGAGAGCTCGTAGGCCTTCGCGTCGCGCCGCACGATCTCGGAAGCGGACAGCTCCGACACGTCCGAGGACGCGCGGAACATCTCGAGCCCGAAGGCCTCCACCTCCACGTCGAGCTGCTCCCCGAGCCGCTCCGCCACGCGGCGGTCGCGGTCCGTCGTGGTCGGCGAGGTCAGCACCACGGTGTCCGAGAGCACGGCGGCGAGCAGCATCGCGGCGGCGGGCCGCCCGGGCTCGAGCCCCTCGGCCGCGAACCGCTCGAACACGAGCGTCGCCGTCGACCCGACCGGGTCGAACGTCGCGCGCACCGGGACGTGCGTCTCGATCGAGCCGATGTGATGGTGGTCGAGGATCTCGACGATCTCCGCCTGCTCGATCCCGGGCGCGCTCTGGGACTCCTCGGCGTGGTCGACCAGGATCACCTTGCGCGGCTGCGGCCCGACGAGCGCCGAGCGGGTCACGAGCCCGAGCGCCCGCCCGCGGGAGTCCACCACCACCGCGGCGCGGTAGTCGACCTCCAGGATCTCCGGCGTCACGTCCTCGAGCACGTCGTCCGGCTCGACGGTCAGCGGCTCGACGTCCATGACCCGCCCGACCGGCACGGCGAGCTGGATCATGCGCGCGCTCACGTAGGAGTCCAGCGGCGAGACGACGAGGTTCACGTGCGCCTCGCGCGCGGCGGCGAGGACGTCCTCGCCCGGCCGCGTGCCGTTGGAGAGCACGAGCAGGTCGACGCCGAGCTCGATCGCGGCCTTCTGGGACGCGGGCAGGTCGCCGACCACGGCGATGTCCCCCTCGCCGACGATGTCGCGCAGCGCCTCGGCCTCCATCGCGAGCACCCACAGCCGGCCGGACACGTCGCCGTCGCCCGTGACGAGGATCTCGGCGTCGAGCACATCGCAGACGGCCTCGAGCCGGACGGGCCGGCTCGCGAAGTCCGACGCGTCCCGCGACTCGCGGATGTAGCGGCGGGCGAGCGCGTTCTCCGAGAGCACCCCGGCGAGCGTGCCGTCGTCGTCGAGCACGGCGACGAGGTCGACCCCCTCCCGGCCCATCGCGAGCCCGACGTCGCGGATCGGGTCGTCCTCCGCCGCGGTGACCGGACACGGCACCATCACGTCCCGGACGCGCAGCTTGACGTGGGCCAGGAGCTCGGGCGCCTCGGCGCCGGCGCGCTCGAGCGCCCACGCCGTCTGGGCGTTGACCTCGCCGAGCCGCGCCGCCACGTACTCGTCCCCGTCCTCCATCCGGTTCTTGAGCTCGGCGTAGCCGATCGCCGCTCCGATCGAGTCCAGATCGGGATTGCGGTGCCCCGTGACGAGGATCGTGGCCACGGCGCGCAGAATAGGTCCCCGACAACGATGGCCTTCGTCTACCTCCTCCGCTGCGCCGACGGCTCGCTCTACTGCGGCTGGACCATCGACGTGCCCAAGCGGGTCGAGGCCCACGCCAGCGGCCGCGCCAGCCGCTACACGGCCGCCCGCAGGCCGCACGCGCTCGCGGCCGCCTGGGAGGTGCCGACCCGCACCGACGCGCGCAGGCTCGAGGCGCGCATCAAGCGGCTGACCGCACGGGAGAAGCGCCGCCTGGTCGCCGGCGCGGAGCTCGAAGGTGCAACACCGGTGCGGTTTGCTTCACCGCATCCCTAGGGGAAGTTCCTCCCGCGACAGGCATGGCACCCGCCTTTCTCCGGAGTCCGGAGAAAGTCATACTGGATGGCGTCAGGGAACACACGCCATCGACTCAGGGAACCATGAACATGACAACCGACCCCGAGCGCGCCGAAGAGCGGGCGCACGCTCGGCGCGACGCCTTGCTCCTCACGCTCACCGGACCGCTCGTCACGGCCATCCTGCTCGCCCTCTGGGCCATCACCGGCGCGGGCTACTTCTGGCCGATGTGGCCGATGCTCGGGATGTCGATCGCGGTCCTCATCGCGCTCTGGCGCGCGTTCGGACCGCTGCCTCAGGCCGCCGCCGGGGCGCCCGAGCCGCCGCCGGCCGCACCGCCGATGTAGCGGCGGCCGATGTGGGCCGCCAGGCCCAGCAGGAACAGGGCCAGCAGCGGGTGGATCGCCGCGAGCTCGGGCGCATCGCCGCGCAACTCGGGCAGGTAGACCTGCACCGTGGCGAGGACGGCGAACAACGCGCCCATCCCGATGTCGCGGCCCGTGCGCGGGCCGGCCAGCGCGAGCAGGAACACGACCACGGCGATCGTGTGGAACAGGTAGCCGACGCCCTCGTGCGCGCTGAAGCTCGACGCGCCGAAGATGCCGAGGCCTGCGAGGAAGAACTGGAGGACGCCGAGGGCGAGGGCCAGCCAGGCCAGACCCGAGTAACCCTTGCTGAGTGCTCTGCGCATGGCGCGGCACCTTAACGACGGAACCGGCCGGACGCCCCCAGGCGCCCGGCCGGCTCGGTTGTCGACCTGCTCCCCCTCGGGCTGTTAGAAGCCGAGCTCCTGCACGTCGTCGACGTTCTCCTTGGTCACCGTCGTCGCCGGGACCGTGATCTTCTGCGGCACCTCGGGCTCGGTGAGGTCCTCGAAGCCCTCGCCGCGGACGATCTTGCGCGCCATGCGGATCGCCGAGGCCGACATCGACGGGTTGTAGAGGAACGTCGCCCGGTACAGGCCGCCCTCCTTGATCTGGTCCATCGCGGCCTTCGAGCCGCCGGCGCCGGTCAGGAACATCTCGTCCTCGCGGCCCGCGTTCTGGATCGCGGAGACGACGCCCTCGGCCATGTCGTCGTCGTGCGTGTACACGGCGTCGATCTGCTTCTGCGCCTGGAGGATGTTCTCCATCACCGACAGGCCCTTGTCGGGGACGAAGTCGGCCGGCTGGCTGGCGACGATCTTCACGCCGTCCTGGCACTTGCGCTTGAGCGCGTCGCGGAAGCCCTGCGAGCGCTGCTCGGTGACCGGGATGCCGGCGATGCCCTGGATCTCCACCACGTTGCCCGAGCACTTGAGCTCGTCGGCGAAGTAGTTGCCGGCCTGGTAGCCGATGCCGTAGTTGTCGCCGGTGATCAGCGAGCGGAAGGCGCCCTGCTCGGTGAACTCGCGGTCGATGTCGATGACCGGGATGCCGGCCGCCATGGCCTTCTGCGCGACGGGCATCAGCGCGTCGGGCTCGTTGGGCAGGATCACCAGCGCGTCGGGCTTGCCGGCGAGCAGCGTCTCGACCTGGTCGGCCTGAGCGGCCGAGTCGGTCACGCCCTCCGCGGCCTGGAGCTCGACGTCGCCGAGCTTCTCGGCCTCGTCACGCGCGTTCTCGGTGATCGCGGCCATCCAGCCGTGATCGGCGCCGGGCGCGCTGAAGGCGATCTTGACCGGGCCCTCGGACTTGGCCGCGGTGGAGCCGCTGGTCGGCTTGGACTGATTGTCGCCGGAGTCGCTCGAGCCGGAGTCGTCGCCGCCACAGGCCGCGACCCCCAGCGCCAGCGACAGGGACAGGGCCCCGGCGATGTGCTTGATGGACATGGAACTTCCTCCTCTGGAAGGGACGAACGTGGGCATAGGGTCAGCGCTCCTTGCGCTGCACGAGCACGGCGGCCAGGATGATCAGGCCCTTGGTGATCTGCTGGATCTCGACCGCGAGATCCATGAGCGTCAGCAGGTTGAAGATGAGCGCGAACGTGATGACGCCGAGGAATGTGCCGACGATCGTCGCCCGCCCACCTGCAAGTGCGGAGCCGCCGATCACGACCGCCGCGATGGCGTCGAGCTCGTAGAGGTTGCCGATGATCGGCGAGGCGCTGGCCAGGCGGCCGGAGACGAGGATCGCCGCCATCGCCACGCAGATGCCGGAGATGACGTAGACGCTGAAGACGATCCACGGCACCTTCACGCCGGCGATCCGCGCCGCCTCGCGGTTGCCGCCGGTGGCGACGACGTAGCGCCCGTACCGCGTGCGGTTGAGCAGGACCCACGCGAACACGGTGACGGCGAGGAAGACGATCGCGGCCGACGGGATCCCGATCACCTCGCCGTTGCCGAACCAGCGGAGGCCGTCGAGGCTGAACAGGGAGACCGGGGTCTTGTCGCTCAGCCAGAGCGCGAGGCCGCGGGCCATCGTGAACATGGCCAGCGTGGCGATGAACGGCACGACGCGCCCGAACGCGATCACGGTGGCGTTGACGCCGCCGAGCACGAGGCCCATCGCGAGCGCGCCGAGCACGAACGCGACGCTGCCGGAGTCGGCGAGCTGTCCGCCCGCGACCGCCGCACACGGCGACCATCGAGCCGACCGACAGGTCGATGCCGCCCGTGGCGATCACGAAGGTCATGCCGATCGCCAGCACGCCGACGACGCTCGCCTGGCGCAGGACGTTGAGCATGTTGTCCGAGGTCAGGAACGAGTCCGGCTCGAGGATCGCGCCGCCGATCAGGATCAGGACGACGACCCCGACCAGCGCGTACTCCTGCAGCTGGATGCGGCCCTTCGGCTTCGGCAGCGGCAGCGACCGGCCCTCCCCGGGCGCTGCGTCGGTGGTGCTCATCAGATCTCCTCCCCCGCGATGACGGGTTCCGTGTCGGTGGGTGCGACGGCGTGGCGCAGGAGCTCGAGCTCGGTCGCCTCCTCGCCTGGGACTTCTGCGACCAGCTCGCCCTCGCGCATCACGAGCACCCGGGTGCAGAACCCGGCCAGCTCGGACAGCTCCGAGGACACGACCACGACCCCCAGGCCCTCGAGGGCGAGGTCGGCGATCACCTTGTAGATCTCGGCCTTGGCGCCGACGTCGACGCCGCGCGTGGGCTCGTCGAGCAGCAGCACCTTGCACTGGCGCAGCAGCCAGCGCGCGAGCACGACCTTCTGCTGGTTGCCGCCCGAGAGCTCGCGGACGATCCGGTCCGGGTCGTCGGGCACGGTCTTGAGCGCGCGCAGCTGGTCGCCGGCCGCGACGCGCTCGCCGCCGCCGTCGAGCAGCGGCCCACGGCGGAAGCGGCCGAGGTCCGAGAGCGTGACGTTCTTGGTCAGGCTCCAGTCGAGCAGCAGGCCCTGTGACTTGCGGTCCTCGGGCGCGAGCCCGAGCCCGGCGGCGATCGCCGCGGCCGGCTTGCCCGCGGGGAGCCGCTTGCCGCCCACGTACACCTCGCCCGTGTCGGGCTTGTCGAGCCCGTACACGAGCCGCAGCAGCTCGGTGCGCCCGGCGCCGACCAGGCCGCCGATGCCGACGACCTCGCCGGCGCGGACCTCGAAGCTCGTCTCCTTGACCATCGGCGCGCCCGAGACGCCGCGCACCGACAGCATCACGTCGCCGGTCGCGGCCGAGCGGGCGGGGTAGAGCTGGTCGACCTTGCGCCCGACCATGTGCTCGACGAGCACGCCCTGCGGGGTGTCGGCCGGGAGGCCGGTGGCGACGGTGCGCCCGTCGGAGAGCACCGTGACGCGGTCCCCGATACGCGGGATCTCGTCGAGGCGGTGGGAGATGTAGATGACCCCGACGCCCTCGTCCTTGAGGCGCCGGACGACGCCGAACAGCGTCTCCACCTCCTCGTCGTCGAGGATCGCCGACGGCTCGTCCATGATCAGGACCTTGATGTCGTGCGAGAGCGCGCGGGCGATCGAGACGACCTGCTGCGCGGCCGGGCGCAGCGCGCGGACGTGCGCGCCGGGCGGGATGCTCGCGTGGTCGAGGCGCTCGAGCAGCGCGACCGTGCGCTTCTTCATCGCCTCGCGGTCCAGCAGCGGGCCGCGGCGCAGCTCGTGGCCGAGGAACACGCTCTGGGTCACGGTCAGGTCCTCGACGAGGTCGAGCTCCTGGTAGATCGTCGCGACGCCGCGCTTGATCGAGGCGCTCGGGGCGCCGACCGGGAGCGGCTCGCCGCCGACGAGGATCTCGCCGCGCGTGGGCTCCACGGCGCCCGAGACGCACTTGATCAGCGTGGACTTGCCGGCGCCGTTGGGGCCGAGCAGGCAGTGGACCTCGCCCGGCCGGACGTCGAAGTCGACGCCCTGCAGCGCGCGCACGCCCGGGTACTCCTTCTCGAGCCCGCGCACCTCGAGGATGGGCTGCTCGCTCATGACGTCACCCCCTCCGCCTCGATGGCCGGCACGTCGACCCACGCCTGCTCGCGCGCGGAGGCCAGCACCGCCTCGACGATCTGCGCCGAGCGCATCCCGTCGGCGAACAGCGGCATCCCGTCGGCGGGCGCCTCGCCGCGCGCGACGGCGTGCGCGTCGGCGACGAACAGGTCGAAGCAGTCGGCGTAGCCCTGCGGGTGCCCGGCAGGCAGGAACGAGAGCCGCGAGGCGTCCGCGCTCATCCCGGCGATGTCGCGCGGCACGAGCGTCGTGGCGTCGCGCGTCCCGCTCCACAGCGTCTCCGGCTCCTCCTGGGAGAAGGTCACGGCCTGCTTGGCGCCGTCGACCTCGAGCCAGAGGCGGTTCTTGCGGCCGGGCGAGATCTGGGAGATGACCGTGCTGCCGATCGCGCCGCCGTCGGTCTCGAACTGCACGACCGCGGCGTCCTCGGTGTCGACCGCTCGCTTCTCGCCGCCGCCGTTGCCGCGCGCGAACGCGGCGGTGTGCTCCGCGTGCAGGCGCTCCGGGATCGCGGTGAGCGTGCGGGCGCTGAGGCGGACGATCCGCTGACCGGTGACGAACTCGGCGAGGTCGCACCAGTGCGAGCCGATGTCGGCGAAGGCGCGCGAGGCGCCGCCGAGCGTCGAGTCGACGCGCCAGTTGTCGTCCTCGGGATCGGTCAGCCAGTCCTGCAGGTAGGTGCCGTGCACGAGCCGGACCGGGCCGGTGGCGCCGGAGCGCACGCGGTCGCGGGCCTCGCGGACCGTGGGGTAGTAGCGGTAGACGAACGGCACCGCGGCGGCGGTGCCGGCCGTGGCGGCCGCGTCGACGAGCCGGCGGGCGCCGGCGAGGTCGGTCGCGAGCGGCTTCTCGCAGATCACGTGCTTGCCCGCGGCCAGGGCGGCCTCGGCGAGCGGCAGGTGGAGGTGGTTCGGGGTGCAGATGTGCACCACGTCGACGTCGGGCGAGGAGGTGAGCTCCTCGGAGGTCGCGAAGGCGCGTTCGGCCCCGAGAGCGCGGGCCGCCTCCTCGGAACGGGCGGGTGAGGAGGCGGAGACGCCGACGATGCGCGCCCCGGCCAGCCGTGCGGAGCGAGCATGCACGGCGCCGATGAAGCCGGCACCGGCGATCGCGACTCGGAGAACGGAAGCCATGGCCGGGGACCTTTCCACGACTTTGATCGTTTGTCAAGCAGAAGTCTGATAGGTTTTGCCTACAAGCTCGCTACAAACGTAGAATCGCGGCACAAGGCGGAGGGACTGACGGCGAAGTGAGTTACAGTCCGTTCATGAGGGGCCCCAACCAGAGCGGCGACCGCGCATCGACCCCGCTGCTCGGCGCCGGCTCCGTCCTGCGGCTCATCCGCGACGGCGAGGCGGTGACCCGCGCGGATCTCGCGCGCCGGACCGGCCTCGCCCGCTCCACCGTGGCCCAGCGCGTCGATGCCCTGCTCGCGCACGAGCTCGTCTACGAGGCGGGAGGGAGCACGTCGACGGGTGGCCGGCCGCCGACCATCCTGGCGTTCAACCAGCTCGCGGGCGTCGTTCTCGCCGCCGACCTCGGCGCCACCCACTCGCGGCTCGCCGTGAGCGACCTCGCGGGCGCGCCCCTCACCGAGGTGGCGCTCGAGCTGGACATCGCCACCGGCCCGGAGGCGGTGCTCGGCAAGGTCCAGGACCAGTTCGCCGCCATGCTCGGCGAGCTCGAGCGGACGCCGGAAGACGTCCGCGGCATCGGCATCGGCGTGCCCGGGCCCGTCGCCTTCGCAACCGGGCAGCCCGTCAATCCGCCGATCATGCCCGGCTGGGACGGCTTCTCGCTGCCGCGCTGGTTCTCCACGCGCTACGAGGCGCCGGTCCTCGTGGACAACGACGTCAACATCATGGCGCTCGGCGAGCACTGGTGGCATTGGCGCGACACCGACCACCTGCTCTTCATCAAGGTCGGCACCGGCATCGGCTGCGGCATCGTCGCCGGCCGCGTGATCCACCGCGGCGCCCAGGGCGCCGCCGGGGACATCGGCCACATCCGCGTGCCCGGCAACGAGGACGTCCTCTGCCGTTGCGGCAACGTCGGCTGCCTCGAGGCCGTCGCGGGCGGACGCGCGCTCGCGCTGCAGCTGCAAGCCGTCGGTCTCGAGGCGCACGGCAGCCGCGACGTGGTGCGGCTCGTGCGCGCCGGCGAGCCGCAGGCGGCGCGCATGGTGCGCGAGGCGGGCCGCTCGCTCGGGCGGGTGCTCGCGGGCTCCGTGAACTTCTTCAACCCCGCGGTGATCATCCTCGGCGGCGACCTCGGGGAGGCCCATGAGCAGCTGCTCGCCGGCGTCCGCGAGGTCATCTTCGAGCGGTCGCTCCCGCTGGCCACCCGCGACCTGCGCACGGAGCCGAGCCGCCTCGGCGACCGGGCGGGCGTCGTCGGCGCCGCGATCATGGTGATCGAGCACGTGCTCGCGCCTGACGTCGTGGATCGCGCGCTGCACGCCGCCGCCTGATCCTCCTCTCGTTCTGACTCGCCGAACGCGGAACTGCCGCGTTATTCACCGTTTCTCGGTGCAGTTACGCAGGATCATCGACAAGCTTCTGCTTGCTTAACGGCAAAAGCCGGAGTAGGGTCGGCTCGTCCGGTTCCTTGTGGAGGAGGGGAAGGAAATGACCGCGCTCTCGCGGACGCTTCGCCGTGCCTGCTTGACCATCCTGTTGCTGCTTCTGGCCCTGCCGGCCGCGGCCCAGGCCGCAGACAGCAGCCGCGAGTACAAGGTGCTCGTCTTCACGAGGGCGGTGGGCGAGCAGCACGCATCGACCGCGGCGGGCGTCAAGGCGCTCAAGGACCTCGGCAAGGACAACCGGTTCGTCGTCAATGCGACGGCCGACCCCACGGAGTTCCGCGCCGACCGGCTCAAGCAGTTCCGCGCCGTCGTCTTCCTCAACACCTCGGGTGACGTCCTCAACGACGCCCAGCAGGCGGCGTTCGAGGACTACTACCGCGCCGGCGGCGGCTTCGTCGGCGTCCACTCCGCGATCGAGACGGAGTCCTCCTGGGCCTTCCTGACCGACGTGCTGGGCACGCGGGCGACGCGCGCGTCGGCCGTGACGCAGGCCACGATCAAGGTGGCCGACCGCGTCCACGTCGCGAGCAAGAGCCTGCCGGAGTACTGGCAGCGCACCGACGAGTGGTACGACTTCGCCGCCAACGTCCGCGGCCGCTCGCACGTCCTCGCGACCGTCGACGAGACCACCTACACCGGCGGCGGCAACGGCTTCGACCACCCGATCGCCTGGTGCAAGGACTACCAGGGCGGGCGCTCCTTCTACACGGGCGGCGGCCACACCACCGCCGCATACGGCGAGCCCGCCTTCCGCCGTCACCTCGCGGGCGGCATCGCATGGGCCGCGGGCATGGCCGACCCGGTCTACAGCGACTGCGGCGCCACCGTGCTCGCCAACTACGAGCAGAAGAAGATCAGCGCGCCCCCGAACCTCAACGAGCCGATCGGCTTCGACCAGCTGCCCGACGGTCGCATCATCCAGACCGCCCGCGCCGGCCAGCTGCGCCTGCACGACCCGGCCGCCAACACCTCCAGGGTCATCGCGACGCTGCCGGTCTACACCAACAGCGAGGACGGCCTGTACGGGCCGGCGGTCGACAACGACTTCGCCACCAACCACTGGGTCTACCTCTTCTATGCGCCGCTGAGCATGGAGGCGCCGTACCCGCCCAGCACGCCGGGGGGCGCCGCGCCGATCACGCCGCAAGCCGACCCGAGCGCGTGGGACGCGTGGAAGGGCTACTTCCAGCTGTCGCGCTTCAAGTTCGTCGACGGCGAGAACCCCACGCTGGACCTCTCCAGCGAGCAGAAGATCCTCAAGGTCGACAACAACCGCGGCGCGTGCTGCCACGTCGCGGGCGACATCGACTTCGACCGCCACGGCAACCTGTGGCTGGTCACGGGCGACGACACGCCCGCGGGCGGCGGCAACTCGGGCGGCTTCTCGCCGTTCAACGCGATGCTCACGAACGAGACGCAGACCGTCCGTGTCACGGGCGCGAGCGGCGGCACCTTCACGCTGACGTTCGACGGCCAGACCACGGCGCCGCTCGCGTTCGACGCGACCGCGGCGCAGGTCCAGGCGGCCCTCGAGGCGCTCGGCAACGTGGGCGCCGGCGACGTCGCGGCCACGGGCGGGCCGGTCAACACGTCCAACGTCTCGGTCAACCTCCGCGGCGCGCTGTCCGAGCGCGACCTCCCGCAGATCAGCGTGGACTTCTCCGGCCTGACCGGGACCGCGCCGTCGGCGCAGACCGCGACGACGACCCAGGGCGGCCTGTACAACCCGCCCTGGTTCGACGCGCGGCGCTCGGCGCTCAACACGAACGACCTGCGCGGCAAGCTGCTGCGCATCAAGGTCGCCGCCGACGGCTCCTACACGGTGCCGAGCGGCAACCTGTTCCCGGAGTCCGAGGACGCGGACGACAAGACGCGCCCGGAGATCTACGCGATGGGCTTCCGGAACCCGTTCCGGGTCCAGGTCGACGAGAACGACGTCGCGTACCTGACCGACTACTCGCCGGACTCGAGCGTGCCGGGGCCGTTCCGCGGCCCGGCCGGCACGGGCCGGATGGAGATCGTGCGCAAGCCGGGCAACTACGGCTGGCCGCTCTGCTACCGCACCGACCTCCCCTACTACAAGTGGGACTTCAACACGTCCACGACGCTCGGCGAGCCGTACGAGTGCGGCAACGCGTCGCACGGGCCGGAGAACACCTCGCGCTGGAACACCGGGCGCACGGTGACCCCGCCGGTCACGAATCCGGACCTCTGGTACTCGTTCCAGGACGCCACCTGGGGCACCCCGTGCTTCGACAGCTACAACACGGCGACGGCGCGGCCTTGCCCGTGGCTGTGGCCCGAGCTCGGTGCCAGCGGCGGCGTGGGTCCGCACGGCGCGGCCAAGTACCACTACGACGCGGCGAACCCGAGCACGACCAAGCTGCCGCCCTACTACGACGGCGCGGTCCTCTTCGGCGAGTTCACCCGTGACTACCTGAAGGAGATCCGGCTCGACTCCGCCGGCAAGGTCCAGAAGATCAACAACCTCTTCGACTGCGGGGCCGTCGGCTCGGTCGCGCAGCCGTTCGAGTGCGACAACCCGATGGACCTGCAGATCGGGGCCGACGGGAACTTCTACCTGCTGACCTACGGCGACGGCTTCTTCGCCGCCAACGCGGACGCGGGCATGTACCGCTTCGCGTACGTGAAGGGCCTGCGCGCGCCGCAGGCCGTGCTGGGCGCCACGCCCACGGACGGACACGCCCCGCTGACGGTGGCGTTCTCGAGCGAGGGCTCGCGCGACCCGGATCCGGCTGACTCGATCCGCTTCGCGTGGGACTTCGACGGCAACGGCAGCGTCGACTCGGTGGACCCGAGCCCGTCGTTCACCTACACGGCGAACGGCGTCTACACCGCCCGGCTCACCGTCACCGACTCGAGCGGGAAGACCGACTCCAAGACGACGGTGATCACCGTCGGCAACACGTCGCCGACGATCGCCATCGACACGCCGCTCGACGGCGACTTCTTCGAGTTCGGCCAGGACATCCCGTTCTCGGTCACGGTCACGGACCCCGAAGACGGCCCGATCGACTGCTCGCGCGTCGAGGTCTCGTTCGTGCTGGTGCACGACACGCACGGCCACGGCGAGGACAGCGTGAACGCCTGCTCCGGCGTGCTGCACACGGACGCGGCGGACGCGAGCCACGGCGGCGCGCTCGCCGGCGGCATCAGCGTCTCCTACACGGACGACGGCGCCAACGGCCAGCCCGCGCTGACCACGGTCAAGCAGCACATCGTGCAGCTGCGCCGCCAGCAGGTCGAATTCGTCCAGGACCAGCAGGGCACGACGATCGCCAACACGAACGACGTCGGGGGCGGCCAGCACCGCAACGGGCTCGACCCGGGCGACTGGATCGCGCTCAACAACCGGTTCACGTTCGCCCATATGGACCAGGCGATCACGTTCCGGTTCGCCAACAACGGAGCGGCCGGCTCGACCCGCGGGCTGGTCGACGTCCGGCTGGACTCGCCGACGGGGCCGCTGGCGGCGACCTGCACGCTGCTGGCCACCGGGTCCAACAACACGTTCACCAACCAACGGTGCGACTTCACCGCCGCGGTGAGCGGCAGCCGACGGATCTACCTGGTCTTCCGCCAGGCCGAGGGCGGTCCCCCGACCGGCTTCGGAAACCTCAACTGGGTCGAGTTCAGCGGCCCGGGCATCCAGCAGTGACTAGGAGGAGAACCATGGGCAACGATCACAGCATCAGTCGCCGGAAGTTCCTCGGCGCGGCGGCCGGCGCGGCCGGCGCGGCAGCGCTCGGCTCCTGGGCCCCGCGGGCCTTCGGCGGACCCGGCAACGGGGTCGGCGAGCGCCTGGTGCCGCCGGGCAAGCTCGCGGTGCAGCACTTCTCGATCCGCGACGCGATCACGCGCCGCAGCATCGCGAGCAGCACCGCGGCCGGCATCGCGCCGACGATGGGCCGCCTCGGCGGCCCGAACTTCCCGGACGACCCGACGGACCTCGGTCCGCTGGTGCCGCTCCCGGGCGGGTACATCGAGGTCTTCCAGTACCTGGCCTCCGTCGGCTACCGCGGCTTCGAGTTCTTCCAGTTCACGCAGAACCAGGCCGAGCTCGGGCGCCAGCCGACCACCGCGGAGATCCGGTCCTATCTCGACAACGCGGGCCTCGTGTCCGTCGGCTCGCACACGGGCGGCCTCGCCGCGATGGTCAACCCGACCACGCGTCAGACGCAGATCGACATCGCCCACACGCTGGGGCACACGATGATCGGCTTCGCCAGCGACGCGGTCGGCGGCGGCGCCGCCAACCTGCTCGCCAACTGGCAGACCGCGGCCCAGAACTTCGAGGCCGTGGGCACGGCACTGGCCGCCGAGGGCCTGCGCTACTACTGGCACCCGGAGCAGAACAACTTCATGTTCTTCAACGACCCGGCGCACCCCGAGCTGTCGCGGGTGCACCGCATCGACTGGTGGGTGGCCAACACGGACCCGTCGCTCGCCTGGTTGGAGCCGGACATCCTGCACTCCTACGCCGGCCGCGCCCGCTTCCCGGACCCGGTCGACGGCTCCCTCTGGGGCGCGCTGGACTTCTGGAAGGAGAACTCCAAGCGGATCCTGGCCTGGCACGTCAAGGACGGCAGCCGGATCGTGCCGCCGCCTGCCGCCGGCGCGAACCCGTTCACGCAGACCCTCCAGCGCGCCCCGGGGTTCACGGACGCGGTCCTGTCCGGCGAGGGCTCGATCGGCCAGGGCTACCCCGTGGATCCGGACCCGGCCGTCGTCGGCTACAAGAAGCTCTTCGACGAGGTCGGCGAGAAGGGCTCGCGCTGGTACATCGTCGAGACCGACAGTGGCCTGGGCCAGGCTGCGGACCCCGGGCGCTCGCTGCGCCACGCCAAGTACAGCCTGCAGAACATGCTCGGCCTGCGCGGCGGCGTGAAGGCGCACGGCAGGAGCACGGTGCCCGACGAGGCGATCTACGAGAGCGACACGGTCGAGGCCGCCGGCTGACGTGCGCCTGCTCCGCCCCCTCGTCATCGCTTGCGTCGCGGCGTCCCTGGGCGTCGCGGCGCCGGCGTACGGGCACGGCGATCCGACCGGGCACTACCTCGAGACGGATTCGCTGTATCCGTCGATCGCCGCCCGCGGGTCGCAAGCCATCGAGCTGCAGCTGCTCGGCGTGCTGCAGGCCGTGCAACGCGACGGCTACCCCGTGAAGGTGGCGATCCTCGGCAACGAGAGCGACGTGGAGGAGAACCCCGGGTTCTACCGGCAGCCCCAGCGCTACGCCGAGCGGCTGGCCGCCGACCTCGAGGTCGCTCGGCCCGTCACGGCGCCGGTGCTGGTGGTGACGCCGCACGGCATCGGGGTGGCGGGCCGCGCGATGGCCGACGGCACCTACGGACCGATCACGCGGGCGCAGGTGCCCGCACTGCTCGGGCCGGTCGGCGCCCGCCGGCCGGCGGACGGCGACGCTCTCGCGGTGCTGGCGACCGACGCGGTGCGGCGGGTCGCACGGGCCGGCGGCCACGCGCTGCCCGCCGACGTGCCGCCCGCCAAGCTGCTCGCGCCCGGCCCGTCGCGCGCCGGAGGTGGCGAAGGTTCCACCCCAGGATGGATACCCGTCGCCGTGTTCGCCGCTGTATTCCTGCTCGCGTGGCTCGGCTACGAGCTCCGCGCCCGCGCCCCCCGGCGCCGACGTCCCGTCATCACCTAGGCCTGGAGGCCACGCATGCCCAACATCGGACCCACAGAGCTCATCATCGTCCTCGTCATCGCCCTGCTCGTGCTCGGCCCGAAGCGCCTGCCGCAGGCCGGACGCTCGCTCGGCCAGGGGATGCGCGAGTTCAAGGACTCGCTGACGGGCTCGGGCGCGCGGACCGCCGACGAGCCCAAGGCCGTCGAGCGCGTCTAGAGGATCGCGCGGTCGCGCTCGGCGTCGCGCAAGCGGGCGATGGCCCGCGGCACGGCGTCGGGCGCGACGTGCGCGTGGCGCGGCAGCTCGACCGCGACGAGACCGCCATAGCCGGTCTCGGCCAGCGCGCGCACGGCTGCGCGCAGATCGAGGTCGCCGTCGCCGAGCATCAGCTGCTCGGCGCCGCGGCGGCGCATGTCCTTGGCGTGGATGTGCCGGAGCCGGTCCGCGCCGCGCCGGATGCTGTCCTCGATCGGGCCCGTCTCGACGGCCGCGCAGTGGCCCAGGTCGAGCGTGAGCCCCAGGCCGGGCGGGTCACCGAGCCGGCGGGAGAGCGTGAAGAAGTCGTCGAGCCGCTCGACGAGCATCCCGCCCTCGGGCTCCACGGCGATCTCCACCCCGGCCCGCCCCGCCACTGTCAGCACGCGCTCCAGCCCGTCCATCAGCAGCGTCCAGGCGGTCACCGGATCCTGCTGGCGCGGAGCGGCGCCGGAGCGCATCGAGACCACGGGGGCGCCGACCGCGGCGGCGACGTCGACGGCACGCCGCAGCAGCTCGATCCGGCGCTGGCGGCTCTCCGACAGCAGGCTCGGGTGATCCGGCCGGCGCCGGTCGAGCACGAAGCGCGAGTCCGTCTCGACGACGCGCGCGAGGCCGAGCTCGTCGAGCCGTGCGCCGAGGCGCTCCGCTCGCGCCCGCAGGCGCGGCGCCAGCGGGTCGAAGTGCACGTGGTCGAGCGTGAGCGCGACGCCGTCGTAGCCGGCGTCGCGCAGGAGCTCCAGCGCGTCCTCGAGCCGGTGCTGGGCGAGACCGCTCGAGACGTAGGCGTACCGGAGCATCGCCCTTCGAGACTTTAGTCGTTCATCAGTTCAAAGTCCACTGTCCCTTTCCGGACTTCTGCTTGCTTAACGATCAAAGTCCGGTAGGTTTCTGCCCCTTGGCGGTCGCGAGGGGCGGCCGCACCGAGTGAGGAGAAAGAGCGTCATGTCTGCACGCATGCGCCGCGCCTTCGCGGCCGCACTATGTCTTTTCGCCGTCGCCGCCGCACCGGCGAGCGCGGCCCAGCCGGATTGCACGGGCCGAGGGGTGCCCGTCAACAAGGTCTCCGTCCAGGAGTTCACCTTCTCGAGATTCATCAACACCGGTGACGCCGCCCTCAACAAGGTGCGCGTCGAGGAGATGCTCAAGTTCCTGAGCGAGACGGGCTACCGCAACATCGAGCTGTACACGCTGAGCGGCTTCTCGCCCGAGGCGCTGCGCGCGCTGCTCGACGAGTATGGGATGAAGGCGCCCTCGCGTCACGTCAACGTAGGCTCGCCCGAAGCGCCCGTCGACTTCGACGCGCTGCTGGCCGAGAACAAGACGCTCGGCATCAAGTACTTCGGGTCCGGCGGGACGCCGCGCTATACGACCGAGGCCCAGTGGATCGCGTACGCCGAGTACCTCGACGAGCTCGGCGAGCGGGCCCGCAAGGCCGGCCAGACGCTGATGATCCACAACCACAACTGGGAGTTCGAGACGTCCTTCGCCGACACGAACGCCTACGAGATCCTGCTCGCCAACACCGATCCGCGCAACGTCGTCTTCCAGGTCGACCTGCACTGGTCGACGAACGGTCTCGGCACCGCCGCGGGCGTGACGAGCGTCTCCGAGGCCGACGACCTCTCCGCGGAGCTCGTGCGCCGACTCGGCAACCGTGCCCAGCTGTTCCACGTCAAGGACATGTCGACGACCCTCCCGTCCACCACGTTCCCGGGCCGGATCGAGATCGTGGGCCGCGGTGGGATCGACTTCCCATCGATCTTCGCTGCGAGCAAGGGCCCGGTCCGCTACTACGTGGTCGAGCATGACCCGCGCAACGACGCGACCTTCGACCCGAAGGTCGCGGCGGCGGAGGGATTCGCCTACCTGAGCTGCGTGACCTACTAGCGAGGTCCGCTGCGCGCGCGGGGACTCAGTCCTCGCGCGCGAACGCGGCGTCGAACGCGACGCCCGACGGCGGGAAGTCCGTTCTGCGGACGAACGCCAGGGCGTCGCGGGCGCCGTACTCGCGATCCATCCCCGAGTCCTCCCACTCGATCGAGAGCGGGCCCTCGTAGCCCGCGCGGTTGAGGGCCCGCAGGATGGACTCGAAGTCGACGTCGCCGTGGCCCGGGGAGACGAAGTCCCAGCCACGGTCGGCGTCGCCGAAGTTCAGGTGGCTGCCGAGGATCGAGCGGCGGCCGTCGAGCCGCCGCTTGGAGTCCTTGACGTGCACGTGGTGCACGTGGCCGGCGAACTCGTCCACGAACGCCGCCGAGTCCAGCAGCTGCGGCTCGAGGTGGCTCGGGTCGAAGTTGATGCCGAAGCCCGGCCGGTGGCCGAGCGCCGCCAGCGCCTTGCGCGTGGTCACGAAGTCGTAGGCGATCTCCGTCGGGTGGACCTCGAGCGCGAAGCGCACGCCCTCGGCGTCGAAGACGTCGACGATCGGCCCCCACGCCTCCGCGAAGCGCTCGTAGCCGCGCTCGATCTCGGCGAAGTCATTGGGCGGGAACGAGTAGAGCATGTGCCAGACCGGCGAGCCGGTGAAGCCCGTCACGACCTGGACGCCGAGCCGTGCCGCCGCGCGCGCGGTGTCCTTCATCCGCTCCGCTGCGCGCGAGCGCACGCCGTCGGGGTCACCGTCGCCCCAGACCTCGGGCGGCAGGATCGCCTCGTGGCGCGCGTCGATCGGGTCGCACACCGCCTGCCCGACGAGGTGGTTGGAGATCGCCCAGCAGCCGAGCCCGTGGGACTCGAGCAGCTTGCGCACGCCGTCGCAGTAGTCCGGCTCCTCGAGCGCGCGCGCGACGTCGAAGTGGTCGCCCCATGACGCCAGTTCGAGCCCGTCGAAGCCCCACTCGCCGCACTTTGCCGCGAGCTCCGCGATCGGGAGGTCGGCCCACTGGCCGGTGAACAGCGTGACGGGACGGGGCATGGCAGGAGATCCTTCCATACGCTGCGGGCCATGAGCCTCATCGACCGCTTCCGCCTCGACGGCAAGGTGGCCATCGTCACCGGCGCCTCCTCCGGCCTCGGCGTCGCGTTCGCCGACGGCCTCGCCGAGGCCGGCGCCGACGTCGCGATCTGCGCCCGCCGCGCCGACCGCCTCCAGGCCACCAAGGAGCGCGTGGAGGCGCACGGCCGCCGCTGCCTCGCGATCGAGGCCGACGTCTCCGAGCCCGAGGACTGCGAGCGCGTCGTGCGGGAGACCGTCGCCGAGCTCGGCAAGGCCGACGTGCTCGTCAACAACGCGGGCGTCGGCACCGCGGTGCCCGCCACGCGCGAGACGCCGGAGCAGTTCCGCAAGGTGATCGACATCAACCTCAACGGCAGCTACTGGATGGCGCAGGCGTTCGCGCGCGCGATCGGCGAGGACGGCGGCTCGATCGTGAACATCGGCTCCGTGCTCGGCTCGACCACGGCCGGGCTGCCCCAAGCGGCCTACGGCGCCTCGAAGGCGGCGATCATCGGCCTCACGCGCGACCTCGCCCAGCAGTGGACGGGTCGCAAGAAGATCCGCGTCAACGCGCTCGCGCCGGGCTTCTTCCCGTCGGAGATGACCGACCAGTACCCCGACGGCTACCTCGACGCGATGATGATCCGGGTCCCGGCCGGCCGCGGCGGCGATCCGGAGGAGCTCACCGCGGCGCTGCTGTTCCTCGCCTCCGACGCCTCCTCCTACGTCACCGGCATCACGCTGCCGGTCGACGGCGGGATGCTGACGACCTAGGAGCTAGTGCGGGTGGAAGCGGCGCCGCATCGGCTCGCGGCCGGGCGGCTGCGTCGGCTCGGGGCGGTGCGGGGCGGGCGGCACCTTCAGCGTCAGCGGCTCGTCGGGCTCGAGCGTGATCCGGTCGCCGTGGTGGGAGATCTCGAGCGACTCGCCCTCGGTCAGCGTGTACGTCGCCTCGGCCCCGCGCACCTCCACCTGCAGCCGCCGCTCGCGGTAGGCGAGCCGGAACGACAGCCTCGTCAGCGCCGGCGGGAGCCGGGGCGAGAAGCTCAGCCGCCCGTCGTAGTCGCGCAGGCCGCCGAAGCCGTGCACGACCGCGCTCCACGCGCCGGCCAGCGACGCGATGTGCAGGCCGTCCTTGGTGTTGTGGTTGAGGTCGGCGATGTCGATCAGCGCGGCCTCGCCGAAGTAGTCGTATGACAGCTCGAGGTGGCCGACCTCGGCGGCCATCACCGCCTGGGTGCACGCCGACAGCGAGGAGTCGCGCACGGTGATCGCCTCGTAGTAGGCGAAGTTGCGCGCCTTCTGGTTGGGCGTGAACGCGTCGCCGCGGAACTGCATCGCGAGCACGAGGTCGGGCTGCTTGACGACCTGCCGGCGGTAGAGGTCGAAGTAGGGGAAGTTCAGCAGCAGCGGGTACTGGTCGGGCCGCGTGTGCTTGTAGTCCCACGTCGCGTTGCGCGTGAAGTCCTCGTTCTGCGGGTGGACGTCGAGCGCGTCGTCGTAGGGGATCGCCATCTGCGACGCGGCGTCGCGCCAGGAGGCCTCCTCCTCGCGGTCGACCCCGAGGGCGTCGGCCTCGTCGGGGTGGCGGGCGCACCACTCCGCCGCCGCGCGCAGGTTCCACTGCGCCATCAGGTTCGTGTAGACGTTGTCGTCGACGACGGCCGTGTACTCGTCGGGGCCGGTCACGCCGTCGATGTGGAACGCGCCCTCGGCGTCGTGGTGGCCGAGCGAGCGCCACAGCCGCGCGGTCGGCACGAGCAGCTCGAGGCCGACCGTGCGCTCGAACTCCAGGTCGCCGGTCGCCTGCACGTAGCGGATCACCGCCGCCGCGATGCCCGAGTTGATGTGGAAGGCCGCCGTGCCCGCCGGCCAGTAGCCCGAGCACTCCTGCCCGCGGATCGTGCGCCACGGGAACGCGGCGCCCTGCAGGTGCAGCGTCTGCGCGCGCTCGACCGCGAGATCCAGCGTCGACCAGCGCCAGCGCAGGGCGTCGGCGGCCGCGTCGGGCACCGTGTAGGTCAGCAGCGGGAGCACGAAGGCCTCGGCGTCCCAGAACGTGTGGCCGTCGTAGCCCGGGCCGGTCAGGCCCTTGGCCGGGATCGCGCGCTGCTCGGCGCGGGCGCCCGCCTGCAGCGTGTGGAAGATCGCGAAGCGCACCGCCTGCTGGAGCTCGAGGTCGCCGTCGAGCTCGACGTCGGCCCGGTCCCAGAAGTCGTCGAGGTAGGCGCGCTGCTCCTTGGCGAGCCCGTCGAAGCCGGACTTGCGCGCGGCGGCCAGGGCGGCGTCGACCTGGTCGCGCACCGACGGCAGCGAGCGCACGCTCGACCAGCCGTAGGCGAGGAACTTGTCGACCTTCAGCGGCTCGCCGGGGGCGATGTCGGCGGTGACCGTCATGCGCCCGAGGTCGTCGTGGCTCTCGACCGCGGTCACGTAGCCCTCCGGGCCCTCGAGCTCGTGATCCATCCCCGCCGCCATCCGCAGCCGGCTGCGCTTGGTGATGTGCACGAGCACGGCGCGCAGCCCGTGCGTGTGGTGGTCCTCCGCCTCCAGCGGCGCCGCGAGCGCGGCGGCGGCGCGCGGGTCCTTGGTGAGCACCGGGACGGGCTCGTTGGAGACGAGCTCGCTCTGCACGACGACCCGCAGCGGGCCCTCCAGCGGCTCGACCTCGAAGCGGATCGCGGCCGCGGAGCGCTGCGTGAAGGAGACCAGGCGCGTGGACTTCACGCGCACGGCGCTGCCGGTCGGCGATCGCCACTCGACGACCCGGGTGAGTATCCCGGCGCGCCAGTCGAGCCGGCGCTCGTGGCGCAGCAGCTCGCCGTAGCGGATGTCGAACGGCTCGTCGTCGACGAGCAGGCGGATGATCTTGCCGTTGGTGACGTCGACGACGGTCTGGCCGTCCTCCGGGTTGCCGTAGGCGGCCTCCGCGTACGGCAGCGGGCGGGTCTCGTAGAAGCCGTTGAGGTAGGTGCCGGGCAGGCCGAACGGCTCGCCCTCGTCGAGGTTGCCGCGCAGCCCGATGTGGCCGTTGGAGAGCGCGAACACCGTCTCGGTGTGCGCGAGCCGGTCGAGATCGAGCTCGGCCTCGTGCAGGCCCCAGGGCTCGATCGTGAACTGGCCGCGGTCGGTCACAGCAGCTCGTCCAGGTCCTGGACGACCCGGGTGGCGCCGTGCTCGGCCAGCGCGTCGGCCTGTCCGACGCGGTCGACGCCGATGACCGCGCCGAAGTTCCCGGCCTTGCCGGCCTCCACGCCCGCGATCGCGTCCTCGAACACGGCGGCCTCGGCCGGCTCGGCGCCGAGCATCCGCGCGCACTCGAGGAACGTGTCGGGCTTCGGCTTGCCGGGGATCCCGCGCTCCTTGGCCACCACCCCGTCGACCCGCGCCTCGATCAGCGGCGCGAGCCCCGTGACCTCGAGCACCTCCTTGGTGTTCGCGCTCGAGGAGACCACCGCGCGCCGCAGCCCGGCGTCGCGCGCCGCCTCCAGGTAGCGCCGCGAGCCCTCGAAGACCTTCACGCCCTCCTCGCGGATCTTGCGCTGGACCGCGTCGTTCTTGCGGTCGCCGAGCGTCTTGACGAGCTCCTCCTCGGGCTCGATCTCGCGCGACTCCAGGAACGACCGCACGCCGTCGTAGCGCGGCTTGCCGTCCACGTAGCGCTCGTAGTCGCGGCTCGTGAACTCCGCGAAGCCGTCCCCGTCGCGCTCGCGCAGGAAGTCGTCGAACATCTCCTTCCACGCCTTCTGGTGGACCGAGGCGGTGTCGGTGAGCACGCCGTCGAGGTCGAAGAGGAGGACGGTCACGCCCTCAGGAAGCCCGAGCATCGCGCGAGTGTATGCCCCGCTTGGCGTGGCGTCACACCCTGCACATGAACTCTCTGGGAGAGGAGGAACATCGGGGCGCCCGGATTTGAACCGGGGACCTCGCCGACCCGAACGGCGCGCGCTACCAGGCTGCGCCACGCCCCGATGCGCAGCAGTCTAGCTCAGGCCGATTCAGGCCGGGCGGCCGTTCACGGCGCGGTAGTAGCGGACGGCGAGGCCCGTCACGAGCGTCTGGAAGGCGGCTTCCAGCTCGATCGCCTCGCTCTGGGCGTAGCGCTCCAGGCCGATGTGCTCGATCGCGGCGGCCTGGGCGACGACGTCGTCGGCCAGGTCGGGGTTGGAGTCCACGAAGTAGGCGCCCACCGAGTACAGGTGGGTCTCCATCAGGGACTCGACGAAGGCGGCGCGATCGGGCACGGCGCGAGCGTACTGCGCCGTGCCGGTCGCGGTTACGGGAGCTGGATGCCGGTGGCGTCCTGCGACGGGCTGCGTCACGCCCGAGACCACTTCCTGGACGGGGGCCGTGACGCTGTCCACCGTCGGCCCGACGTCCACGGTCGGCAGGCTGGGCGCTGTCGTGTCGCCCGAGCTCTGGGGCACGGTCACCGTCGGCAGCTGCACCTTGGGCAGCTCGATCTGCGTCCGCGGGGCCTCCGTCGTCGGCGCGGACGGGGCGTCCGGGGCCGACGGCGTGGCCGGGGGCCGCAGGCGCGGAGCCCTGCACCCCGTCCGGGAGATCCGGGGTCGAGGAGCCGCCGCCCGTGCCGGCGGGCCCGCTGCCGTCGGCGTCGCGGCGCGTGCCCGCGCCGGCCCGCTCGTCGGTCGTGGTGCCGACCCGGTCGCCCGCGTCCTCGGTGGCGGAGCGCGTGTCGCCGGCAGCACGCGGCTCGTGCGCGGAGCGCGAGGCCGCGACGGCGGCGGAGAGCGGGGCGGTGGCGCTCGAGACGGCGCGAGAGGTGACGCGCTCGATCGCCCGCGCCGGGCGGTCGGTGCCGTCGTCGCGCTGGGCGACCTGCGTGCCGACGCCGGCGCCGAGGCCGGCCACGACGATCGCCGCGACGGCGGCCAGCTTGGCCCCGCCGGCGGCGGCGTGGTCGGACAGCAGCGGCAGCTGGCTCGACCAGGCGTCGCCGGAGCCGCCGCGGCGGCGGCCCAGCAGCAGCGGGAGCGGGAACAGCGCGGCGACCTTCTCCATCGCGCGCTCGCGCAGCGGCCGGCGGGCGACCAGCGCCTTGTCGACGCCGGCGGCGAGCGCCTGGCGGCGGCACGGCTGGCAGTGGGCGACGTGGCGCGCCAGGCGGCGCGTGTCGCGCGCACCGAGACGGCCGCTCGCGGCGGTCGAGATGATCGACTGGACCCGCAGGCAGCGCTCGCCGGAGGCGAGCTCGTCGTACTCCTCCGAGAGCCGGCGGCGGGCGCGGAAGAGCGTGCTCTCGACGGCGGGGCGGCTCATGCCCATCCGCTCGCCGATCTCGCGATAGGAGAGGCCCTCGAGCTCGCGCAGGACGAGGATCTGGTGATGGGCCTCGGAGAGCCCGCCGAACGCGCCGACCATGTGGTCGAGCTGCTGCTTGGCGGCGAACGCGGCGTCCGGCACCGGCTCGGGCGAGACTAGGCGGCCGTAGTCGGACGGGGCGAGGCCCTCGTCGGCGTCGAAGGAGATCTCCTCCGCGCGCTTGGACCGGCGGAACTGGTCGATGCACGCGTTCTTGGCGATCTCGTAGACCCACGGCTTGAACGCGATCGGGCGCTCCGTCGCGCGCATGCGGCGCAGCGCGGACACGAAGACCTCCTGCGTGACGTCCTCGGCGCGCTGGTGGTCCTTGACCATGCCGTAGACGTACGCGTGGATGCGGCGGTGGTAGCGCTCGTAGAGCGCCTCGAAGGCCCGGTCGTCCCCACGCCGGACGCGCGCGACGAGCGAGTGGTCGCTCGCGGCGCCACCTGGTTCTGCGGCGCCGTCTGGCGCCTGCAAGAGCGCACTCATCTACCCCTACCCACTTCCGAGATCCCTCCTGCGCTTCCGCGATGATGGCGAGGCCCCCTGCCTCGCTCCCTGAAAGCGAGACCGGAAACTCTAGCGTTCAGATGACCGTTTCTAACGTTCCCCAAACATTGCAGATATGCGCATGACACCGTCCGTGCGGATCACCTCCGTGATCGCGGCGCTCGACGAGCTGCTCGACCCCGGCGCATTCGCCGACCTCGGGCCCAACGGCCTGCAGGTGCCCGGCGGCGAGGAGGTGCGCCGCGTCGTCACCGGCGTGTCCGCCCAGCGCGAGCTGATCGAGCGCGCGATCGAGCTCGAGGCGCAGCTGCTGCTCGTCCACCACGGGCTGTTCTGGGACTTCCACCCCACGGGCCTGACGCCCGTGCTGGCGGAGCGGCTGCGGCCGCTGTTCAAGCACGACCTGGCGCTGGCCGCGTACCACATCCCGCTCGACGCGCACCCCGAGGTGGGCAACAACGCGATCCTGGCCAATGCGCTGGGCTGCGAGCGCCACGAGGCCTTCGGCGACTTCCGCGGCCGCGCGATCGGCCGCGCCGGGACCTTCCCAGGCGACGGCGTGCCGGCCGAGGAGCTCTTCACGCGCGTGCGCGAGGTGACCGGCCGCGAGCCGCTGGTGCAGGGCGCAGGCCCGGAGCGGGTGCGGCGGATCGGGATCGTGTCGGGATCGGCGGCGGACGCGCTCGACGAAGCGGCCGATCTGGGCCTTGACGCGTTCTTGACGGGCGAGCCGCGCGAGCACGTGATGGCCGACGCGCGCGAGCTCGGCATCCACTTCATCGCGGCCGGCCACTACGCGACGGAGACGTTCGGCGTCCGCGCGCTGGGCGACTGGCTGGGCGACCGATTCGGCCTCGAGCACGTCTTCGTGGACGTCCCGAATCCGGTCTGAGCGGCCTTCCGGTCGCCGCGAAGACAATGTTTAGCTCAGATTGAGCAATCGCGGTTGAGAGCGTCCGGGGGAGCATGTACCTTCCAGGCACGTGGCAAACCTCACAGGAGGCACATAGCGATGGCAATCCACCTCACGCCCACCGAGCTCGCGCGAGAGTCCGGAATGGAGCGTCGCGAAGTCATCGAGAAGTGCATGGAGATGGGAGTGCCCATCTTCCAGGGCCGCATCGACAAGACCCTCTTCCTCGCCAACATCAGCGAGCAGAGCGCGGCCCACAACCACGGCGCCCGGGTAGCAACAGCCTGAGGCACCGGCAGCGCGCCTCGTGCGCGCCGCCCACATAGAATCCGCGCTCCCAGGAGGGTTCAGAGGAGGAGCGGATGGAATCGAGCACGGTGCCCGCGGTCGAGGAATCGACGGGCTCGAAGACGATCGCCGACATGATGGCGGCGGCCGCCGGGAAGTTCGGCGACCAGGCCGCGGTCAAGTACAAGCGCGACGGCGCATGGCACGACGTGTCGTTCGCCGAGGTGGGCGAGATCGTCTCGGAGATCGCACGCGGGCTGATCGACCTCGGCCTCCAGCCCGGCGACCGCGTCGCGCTGCTGTGCACGACGCGGCCCGAGTGGACGTACGCGGACTTCGCGATCACCAGCGCGGGCGGGGTCGTGGTGCCGATCTACCCGACCAACTCTCCGTCGGAGTGCGCGTGGGTGACCGGCAACTCCGAGTCGCGCTTCGTCGTGGTCGAGAACGCCGAGCAGGCGGCGAAGATCGCCGAGGTGCGGGGCGAGCTGCCCGCGCTCGAGCAGGTCATCGCGATCGAGCCGGCCGAAGGGGCGATCGCCCTCGACGAGCTGCGCGAGCGCGGCCGCGGGCGCGACGCGTCCGAGGTGGCCGAGCGCTCCGCCGCGGTCAAGCCCGAGGACCCGTACACCTTCATCTACACCTCCGGCACCACCGGCCCGCCGAAGGGCTGCGTGCTCACGCACGGCAACTACCGCGAGGTGCTCAACTCGTGCGAGTCGATCGGCGCGCTCGAGTCGGGCGAGGTGGCCTACCTCTACCTCCCGCTCGCGCACTCCTACGCGCTGCTGATCCAGCTGCTCGCGATCGACCTCGGCTCCACGATCGCCTACTTCGGCGGCGACGTGAAGCAGATCGTGGTCGAGCTCAACGAGGTCCACCCGACCTACCTCCCGTCCGTGCCGCGGATCTTCGAGAAGATCTACACGCTCGTCACCTCCAACGGCGACCCGGAGAAGATCAAGGGCGCCACGAAGGTCGGCCTGGCGGTGCGGCAGCTGCAGGCGGCCGGCCAAGAGGTCCCCGCCGAGCTCCAGCAGCACTTCGACGCCGCCGAGGAGGCGCTGTTCAAGAACGTCCGCGCGGCGTTCGGCGGCAACCTCAAGCAGGCCAACACGGGCGCGGCCCCGATCGCCAAGGAGATCCTCGAGTTCTTCTACGCCTGCGGCGTGCCGGTGCTCGAGGGCTACGGCATGACCGAGACCTCGACGGTCGTGACGACCCAGACGCGCGAGCGCTTCAAGCTCGGCACGGTCGGCTTCGCGATCCCGGGCTCGGAGGTCCGGATCGCCGACGACGGCGAGATCCTGCTCAAGGGCCCGAACATCTTCCAGGGCTACTACAAGATGCAGGACGAGTCGTGGGGCACGATCGTCGACGGCTGGATGCACACGGGCGACCTCGGCTCGCTCGACGAGGACGGCTTCCTGAGCATCACGGGCCGCAAGAAGGACATCATCATCACCGCGGGCGGCAAGAACCTCACGCCGGCCAACATCGAGAACGACCTCAAGCAGACCCGCTGGATCTCGCAGGCGGTCATGCACGGCGACCGGCGCCCGTACCCCGTGGTGCTGATCACGCTCGACCCGGAGGAGGCGCCGGCGCTCGCGAAGGAGCTCGGCATCGAGGACGCCGACCCGGCCGCGCTCGCCGAGGACCCGAAGGTGCACGAGCGCATCCAGGGCATCGTCGACGAGGTCAACCGCAACTACGCGCAGGTCGAGCAGGTCAAGAAGTTCACGATCCTCGACCACGACCTCTCCCAGGAGACCGGCGAGCTGACGCCGACCCTGAAGGTCAAGCGCAACGTGATCAACGAGAAGTACGCCGACCGCTTCGAGGCGCTCTACACGGGCTGAGCGATCACCCGCGCGCCGCGGGCCGGCACCTGGGTGATGCCGCGCCTGCGGCGCCGCTCGGGCGCCGGGTCCGCGGGGCGCAGCGCGCGTCGGGCCAGCACGACGCTCAGCACCTGCCGCATCTCGAACTGCGCGAAGGAGGCGCCCAGGCAGCGGCGCACGCCGCCGCCGAAGGGGATCCAGCCGTAGGTCTCCGGCTTGGCGCCGACGAAGCGCTCGGGGCGGAACGCGTAAGGCTCCGGGTAGAGATCCTCGCGGCTGTGCATGAGCACCACCGAGGTGCCGACCGTGGCGCCCTGCGGCACCCGGTGGCCCGCCACGTCGAGCGGCGCCTTGAGCGTGCGCATGGCGAAGGTCAGCACCGGGCGCGTCCGCTGGCTCTCCTGGACGGCCGCGTCCAGGTACGCCTCGTCCTCGCGCGCCTGCGCCATCGCCTCCGGGTGCCGGACGAGCCGCTCGAACGTCCACGACAGCTGGGTCGCGGTCGTCTCGTGGCCCGCCACGAGCAGCGTCACCAGGTGGTCGCGCAGCGTCTCGTCGGAGGCGTCTTCGTCGGCCTCCAACAGCATCGACATGACGTCGTCGCCGCGGACGCCGCTCTCGCGGCGGCGAGCGATCTCGGCCAGCAGCAGGCGGTCGACCTCGGCGCGCGCGGCCGCGAAGCGCCCGGCCGGGCTCCAGGGCCCGAGGTCGCGCTGCAGCGGCGGCACGAGCATGATCCGCGTGGCCAGCGGCAGCGAGCGCACCAGCGCGTCCTCGAGCTCGGCCATGCGGGCGCCCTCTTCGAGGCCGAAGACCGTGCGGAGGATGATCCGCAGCGTGAGTCGCTGCATCTCGGGGAGCAGCGGGAACGCCTCGCCCACCGGCCACGTCGCGACGGCCTGCTCGGTGAGCTCGCGCATCACGTCGCCGTAGACGCGCATCCGCGCGCCGTGGAAGGGCGGCAGCTGCATCTTGCGGGTGCGCAGGTGCTCCTGCTCGTCGAGCACCAGCACCGAGTGCGAGCCCACCATCGGCTCGAGCACCTGGTTGCCCTCCCCCGCGTGCAGCTGCGCAGGGTCGCCCGTGAAGATCTGCTTGACCCCGGCCGGGTCGCCGACCACCACGAGCGGGTGGAACGGCCAGACCTCGAGTGCGAACACGTCGCCGTAGCGGCGCCGGCAGCGGGCCAGGTAGCGGTACTCGTCGGCGAGGAACAGCGCGCCCTGCAGCGGGCGCGGCGTGCGCGGGCCGGGAATCGCGTGCTCGCGCGAGGGGATCAGCACGACGCCGACCCTCTCACACGCGGACGCGCGGCGTTGTGCGCTGCGTCACTGGTGGCCGGCGCTCTGCCGCAGCAGGGTGCCGGTCGTCTGCTCGAGGATCCGCCGCCAGGCACGGGTCTTCTCCTTCTCCGCACCGTAGTGCTCGACGATCTTGCGCACGCGCGTGGCCGAGATCGTGATCCCGTGGCGCTCGGCGACGGCCCGCCAGTCGTCGTAGCGCTCCGCCAGCTTGAGCGTGACGGAGTGGAAGCCGTGGCGGGCGACCGCGATCCGCGAGTTGTAGTTGAGGATGTTCGTCTGGAACATCAGCTCGTCGTCGGGCTCGGGCTCGATCAGGACGATGTCGACGCCCGGGTAGCGCTCCTTCCAGCTCTCGGCCATCTCGTGCAGGCGCTGGTAGGCGAGCAGCTTGAACGTCTGGTAGCCGATCTTCGGGAAGCCCATGTCCGAGACCCGCCGCGTCCTCGTGCCGAACAGCGTCGGGATCTCCTTCGTGAAGTCGTTCACGAACGGCACCAGCGGGTTGACCACGACGATGAACTTCGCCCCCGCCTCGACCGCGATGTCGAGGTTGGTGGTGGAGACGATCCCGCCGTCGACGAGCTCGCGATCCTTGACCCGGTGGGGCTCGTAGACCATCGGCAGCGCCGTCGAGGCGCGCACGGCCGAGGAGATCGGCACGTCGTCCCAGCCCTCGGCGCCGAGCACGAGGCGCTCGCAGGTGTCGAGGTCGGTCGCCGCCAGGTAGAGCTCGCACTCGAGCTCGCGGAAGTCGTCCGTGCAGCCCTCCGTGCCGAGCACCTCGCGCACGTAGGCCTCGATGCCCGCGCCGGTGTAGGCGCCCGAGGGCAGCGCGTCGGCGAGCGCGATCGCCAGGTCGACGGCGCCGAAGGAGCCCAGGTTGCGGGTCAGCTCGCGCAGGATGCCGACGAGATGGAACGGCAGCTTGACGCCCTTGGCCGCGAACTCGCGGTAGTTGGGCCGCAGCAGCATCTCGCGCTGGATCGCCGGGAAGCCGGGGACGGGCTGGCCGTTGACGACCCGCATCATCGTCTCCGGCGTGACCCCGTTGGCCGTCAGCGCGCCCACGAGCGCCCCGGCGCTCGTGCCGACGTAGACGTCGAAGTCGTTGATCGTGCGGTTGACCGACAGCAGGTCGAGCGCCCGCAGCGCGCCGATCTCGTAGACGGCGCCGGTGAACCCGCCCCCGCCGAGGACCAGCGCGGTCTTGGAGCGGCGCCGGCGGCGGGACTGGGAGTCGAGCTTGACCACGTTCCCCATGGGATCCGGGAGTCTATTCGGCGGACTCCGCGACTTCGCCGCCTCGCGCGGGTTCGAAAGCCGATGTTCCGGATCGCCGTGCTCGCCTGCGCCCTGATCTGCGCCGCCCTGGCCCCCTCGGCCCAGGCGGCCGGGCTCGCGCAGACCAAGCGGATCCTGCGCACGGAGATGGCCAAGGCGGGCGCCTCCTCGGGCGCGCACGTGGTCGACCTGGAGACGGGCGCGGCGCTCTACACCGAGGACGCGGCGGTGCCGCGCATCCCGGCGTCGGTCGAGAAGCTCTACACGAGCGCCGTCGCGCTGCGGCAGTTCGGGGCCCAGAGCACGATCTCGACCGACCTGCTGGCGCCGGTCTCCGTCGATCCGGCCACGGGGGTCCTGTCCGGCAACCTGTACCTGCGCGGCAACGGCGACCCGAGCTTCGACGCCCGCGCGCTGCGGGCCGCTCGCCGACACCCTGGTCGCCCAGACCGGGCTCACGGAGGTCACGGGCCGCGTGATCGGCGACGAGACGGCCTTCGACGGGCTGCGCGGGCCGCCGTCGGAGGGCTTCCGCACCTCGAGCTACGTCGGACCGCTCAGCGCGCTGACCTTCAACCGGGGCTTCACCGGCCGTCGCCGGCCGCTGTTCCAGGCCCGCCCGCCGCTGTTCGCCGCCAAGGCGCTCACCACCGCGCTCAGGCGCCGCGGCGTGACCGTGCGCCGCAGCGCCCGCTCCGGGGCGACGCCGGAGCAGACCGTGCTGCTGGCGCAGAGCGCCTCGCCGACGATCGAGAGCCTCGTCGCCTCGATGAACGTGCCGTCGGACAACTTCTACGCCGAGACGCTGATCAAGACGCTCGGCGCCCGCTTCGGCGCGGGCGGGACCACGAGCGCCGGCGCCGACGTGGTGCGCACCGAGGCCGCCCGGCTCGGGATCCGGACCACGGTCGCCGACGGCTCGGGGCTGTCGCGCTCCAACCGCACGTCGCCGAAGGCGGTCGTCGCGCTGCTGACGGCGATGGACGAGAGCGAGCTCGCCCCGGGCTTCTACAACTCGCTGCCGATCGCCGGCCGCAGCGGGACGCTGATCGACCGGATGCGCCGCAGCGCCGCACGCGACGTCTGCCGGGCCAAGACCGGCACGCTCTCCAACGTCTCAGCCCTGGCGGGCTACTGCGACACGCGCTCCGGCGGCCGCGTCGCGTTCGCCTTCCTCATGAACTACGTCTATCCGTGGACGGCGCGCCGCCTGCAGGACCGCATGACCGAGGCCCTCGCCCGCTACGACGGCTAGCCGCGCGCCTGCGCGGCGGACACGAGCCCCGACAGCGTGAGCACGAGGTCCAGCGAGGGCCGGGCGAGCTCGTTCTCCTCCGACCAGCCGTGCACCACGCTGTGCACGGAGCGCCCGTCGAGGTCGGTCCAGAGCTCGCAGTCGCTGCCGTCGCGCATCGTCTCCGGGCGCGGGACCTCCGCGGGCAGGTCCTGGATGCCCGCCCCGCGCGTGCTCTCGGCGAGCTGCTCGACCTCGCCGGGCTCCAGCACGGCGATCTCGCGCCAGTCACGGGCGGGCTCGAGCAGCTCGACGCGGCCGTCGTCGTGGACCCGCATCCCCGCGACCGAGCCTCCGCGCGAGGCGCCCGCGGCGTAGCCGAAGACGAGGCTCACGCCACCGCCGTCGGCGTCGCGTCGGGCGGCTGGACGACGTCGGGCCCGATCAGGTCCGGGATCGCCGTCGGGGAGTGGCCGGCGCCGCCGTAGTGGAAGCGCTCGGGCGCCGTGACGAGGTTGAGGCCCTCGAGGAAGGTGGCGTAGTGCTGCGGGCGCACGACGTTGCCGACGGACATGATGTTGTCATTGTTCTCGAACACGGCGGTCTGCACGCCGCCGCCCATCGCGCCGGCGAGCGCCCCGTGGGCGACGGGGGTGCCGATCTGGCCCGGCGTGCCGGCGCCGGGCGCGATGCCGCCGGGCGGCGAGGCGTACTCGTCGTCGAGGCCGAACATGTGCCCGGTCTCGTGCGCCATCGTCACCTGCGCGCGGCCGTCGCCGATGCGGATGTCGACCCGCTGCCAGGTCTCCTCGGCGTCCGCGCCCTCCGCGCCGACGGCCTCGACCGTGATCCGCGCCGAGGCGATCTGGTCGCCGTGCGTGCGCAGGTAGTTGGCGACGGCTTCGGCGCGCCGCCGCGAGAGCCGCATGTTGTTCTCGCCGTCGCCGCTCGCGCTGGCGTGGCCGGTGACCGTGATGTGCGCGCCGCCCGTCGGCGTCCCGCGCTGGAAGTCGACGATCAGCTTGTCCAGATGGGCGTCGCCGTCGTCGCCGAACGCCTCGAGGCTGGTCGAGAACGCGCGGTGCAGGTTGGCCGAGCCGCTCTCGAACTGCAGCGAGTAGTTGAGGTAGTCGTTGGTGCCCTGGAGGTCCGATGCGCGGAATGTGCCCGTGCTGGCGGTCGCGTTGCCCGTCGTCGAGTTCACCACCGCGCCGGGGCCGCTGCGGTTGCCCGGTGGGTCCTTGAACACCGTCGCGCGGCAGTGGTCGCCCGCCCGGTGGCCGGCGTGGACGTCCATGTCGACGCGCACGTCGGCGTAGACGTCGTCCCAGCGGTCGGCGGTGAAGTGGTGCTGGCCGCCCCACATGCCCTCGGCGGTCGACTCGTAGTCGCCCGTCCAGTCCGTGCGCTGCTGCGCCGACCACTGCCAGTCGGCCTGCACCTCGCCCACGCGGGCGGCGACCGCCTCCGGCGTGGGACCGGGGTTGCTGGCCATCACGGCCGCCGCCGCGGCGGCGAAGCCGGCCGTCGCCGGGGTGACGACGCCGGTCGTCGTGTCGACGGTCAGGGCGTCGCGGAAGTCGATCCCGACCTTGAGCGTGCAGACGAGCTCGGAGGCGTCCGGGTCGTAGCGGACGTTGAAGCCGCCGATGCCGGTGGAGGACTGGAAGTCCAGGCCGGCGGCCGACGGCATCACCCCGCGCGCGATGAACGCCTCGCGGGCGGCCTGCTCGGCGTCGGGCTGGCGCAGCAGCCCGCGCTGGACTGCACGCGCGACCCAGGCGTTCCCGTGGCTCTGCTGGAGGTCGAGCATCGTGGAGGCGCGGCTCGCCTCCTGCTCGGGCGCGGCGGGCTCGGGCGGCCGCTCGCGCTCGGGGTCCACCGCTCTCTCTGGCCTCGCCGGGTGGTGCACGCGGGCCCGAACCTACCCTGGCGGCAGGCGCGCCATCAAGGTGCGTTCGGGTAGCTCTTCGGTCAGCCGGGTATGGCGGCGTGTGATGAACGCCACCGTTCGCGCGCTGCTCGGCCTCGCGGCCCCGGCCGCCGCCGCTCTCGCCCTCGCCTCCCCCGCCGCCGCCCGCGACGCGGTCGTGACCTCCGCCGACGGCACGCCGATCGTGACCTCCTTCCACCCGGCGGAGGGACTCGCGCCGGGCGCGAAGGCGCCCACGATCCTGATGACCCACGGCTGGGCCGGCAACCGCGACGCCGACGGCACCGGCGGCACGAGCGAGACGACCGGCAACGTGGGCGCCGCGCCGCTGCGCAAGGCCGGCTTCAACGTCCTCACCTGGGACTCGCGCGGCTTCGGCCAGTCGGGCGGCACCGTGACGGTGGACTACAAGGACAACGAGGGCCGCGACGTCCAGGCGCTGATCGACTACCTGGCCAAGCAGCCCGAGGCGCTGCTCGACGGCCCCGGCGACCCGCGCGTGGGCATGCACGGAGCGTCGTACGCGGGCGGGATCGAGCTCGTGGCGGCCGGATTCGAGCGCCGGATCGACGCGATCGCGCCCGACATCGCCTGGCACTCGCTGCTGACCTCGCTCTACAAGGAGGACACCATCAAAGGCGGCTGGGCGGCCCTGCTCTACGCCGCCGGCGTGCCGAGCTCCGGCCTGGACGGCGTCGGCTCGCCCGCCGGCCCGCAGACGGGCAACCTCGACCCGCACATCACCTCCGCGTTCGTCTCGGGAGCGAGCACCGGCAAGCTGTCGGCCGAGGACCGCGCCTGGTTCGACTCGCGCGGCCCGACGTCGCTGGTGGACGCGATCCGAGTCCCCACGCTGCTGGTCCAGGGCACGGCCGACACGCTGTTCACGCTCGACGAGTCGATGACGAACTACCGCATCCTGCGCGGCAACGGCGTGCCGGCGAAGCTGGTCTGGTTCTGCGGCGGGCACGGGACCTGCCTGACCGGGAGCGGCGAGGCCGGGCACGTCGAGCGCGCCGTCATCGCGTGGATGAAGCGCTACCTGGCGCGGGACACGTCGGTCGGCACCGGCCCGCGCTTCGAGTGGCTCGCCGACGACGCCAAGTGGCGCTCGGCCGCCGACTTCCCGCCGCCCGCGGGCGCCCCGCTGGTGGCCGAGGGCGCCGGGCGGCTGGCGATCAACCCCGCCGACGCGGCCTCCGGAAGCCCGGTCGCGGCCGGCCGCGCGGCCAACGCGGTCAACGTGCCGGTGCCGGCGCCGCGCGCCGCCGTGCAGGCCGTCGGCGCGCCCACGCTGAAGCTGACCTACACCGGGACCGGCGCGGCCCCTCAGGGCTACGCGTTCGCGCAGATCGCCGACGAGGTCCGCGGCGTCGTCGTCGGCAACCAGGTGCGCCCGATCCCGCTCGTGCTCGACGGCAAGCAGCACACGATCGAGCGCCCGCTGGAGGCGATCGCCGCGAGCCTCACGCCGCAATCGAAGCTCACGCTCCAGATCACCGGCGGCAGCCAGATCTACGGCCCGGCCCGCACGGCGGCCGACCTGCAGATCGCCAAGGCGCGGCTGGAGATCCCCACCGTCGGAGCGGGCGGCGGGGGCGGCGCGCTGCTGCCCGGCTCGCGCCGCTGCCTGTCGCGGCGCAGCTTCGTGATCCGCCTGCATGAGCCCAAGGCGGGCCGGCTGCGGCTGCGCGGCACCCGCGTGACGGTCGCCGGCAGGCGCGTGAAGGTGTTCCGCAAGCGCGGTCGCATTCGCGCGCGGATCGACCTGCGCGGCCGCGCGCCCCAGCGCGTGCGGGTGAAGGTCGTGGCCCGCACGACCCGCGGCAAGGTGCTGCGCGACACGCGCGTCTACCGGACCTGCGTGCCGACCAAGAAGAAGCGCCGCTGAGCCGCGGCGGGCCGCGCCGCCCGGCGCGGCCCAGGCCCGGTCCCGGGCCAAAGTTGAGGCCACCGGCCCATGGACCGATCGCCGGTGCGCACCTACCGTCGTGGCATGCTCCGCGACGAGACGGGCCAGGCCTCCAGCGAATACGCCGGCATCCTCGGCGTCGTCGCGGCCATCTTCATCGCCCTGTTCGCGAGCGGGCTCGCCCCCACCGTGGCGGACGCCGCCCAGAACGCCGTCTGCGCGATCATCGGCGGCGAGTGCGACGCCGGCGGTGAGGGCGAGGAGCCCGGCGAGCCCGGGACGACCGAGGGCCCCGCGCCCGTCGACTTCGACCTGCCCTTCCCGGTGCTGCCGTTCCCCGGCTCCGCGTCGGTGTCCTGCACCTACTCCAGCTCGAGCCCCGGCGCCTGCCAGCCGGGCGAGGGCGGCGGCGTGTCGGTGGGCGCCGAGGGGAAGCTCGAGATCAGCCGCTCTGAGACCACGCTCGACGCCGAGGGCTGCCCCACGCAGACCCTCTCGGTGACCGGCAGCCTGGAGCTGCAGACCTCCGTCTCCGGCGAGACGCCCGTCGCCTCCGGCGAGCTCTCGAGCTACCTGGGCGAGGCCACCACCTACTCCGTCACCGTCCCGCCGGACGCCGCCGACGCGATCGAGAACGGCGACCGCTCCGTCCCCAACCCGATCGACCCGCGGACGATCCAGGCCGGCGAGTCGGTCGAGCTCTCGCAGGAGTTCTACGCCGGCACGGGCCAGAAGGCCAGCTACCGCGCGCTCCAGCTCGAGCTCGGCTACGAGGAGGGCACCCGGGTCAGCGCCGGCGTCTCGCGCGTGAGCCCGGGCACCGTCCGCGTCTACGTGGGCGACGAGGACTTCGTGCGCAACGCGCTCAGCCTCGGGGTCGGCAACGACGCCGCCGGCGTCGCGCTCGCCGCCGGCTCCGAGCTCAGCGACGGCAAGCTGCGCAGCGTCGACATCGACATCTCCACGTCGGCGGGCTGGAAGGCCTACCAGGCGTTCCTGAAGTCCGGCCGGCTGCCGAAGGACGGCGCGGCCGGGCACGAGCGACCCCACCAGCTCCGACGTGTTCGAGTTCACCGACGTCACCCAGGCGGAGGCGCACCTGGGCAACCTCTCGATCGGCGGCGTGCTGGCCGAGTCCGGCGCGACCGGCGTCGAGACGACGAACGCCGACGGCAGCGTCGACGCCTCCTTCACCGCCCACTTCAACGACGCGGGCGTCGCCGTCACCACCCACACGCCGAAGGGCGGCGAGCCGGAGCCGACTCGCTACTCGCTGCTGCTCGAGAACGTCTCCGACGACATGATCGACACCTACGAGCACGTGACGGGCCAGCCGCTCGCCCACGGCGATGACGACCAGGTCCGCTTCGACTTCTCCGCCGAGGACTTCTCGGAGATCCAGGACCAGGCGTTCGACCAGCTCATGCACCGGCTCGAGCAGAACCGCGTCGACATCAGCGAGGACGAGCTGCGCGACGTCATGGCCGAGTACCCGCACGGCGGCGACCCGTACGGGATCGACTCGAGCTTCGACCAGGCGTACGAGATCGCCGCCGCCGAGAACCCCGAGCAGGTGCTCTACAACCTCTACCTCGGCTCGGGCGTCGGCCGCGACGGCGACGTCGGCCTGCAGTCGCTGATCGACTTCATGCAGGCGACCACGGCCGCCCGGCACGACATCCACGACTGGCCGCACGAGCACCCGGACAGCCTGCTGCCCGGCAGCCCGGTCGCCCCGAGCTGCCCGTAGGGCCGCCCCTCAGCCGCCGTGCTTCTCCTGCCAGCGCTTCTGCGGCGCGCTCGATCGACTCGAGCGCCTCCTCGCGGTGGTACCAGCCGTCGACCTTGACGACCTTCCACTCGGGCGTCTTGTAGATCGAGAAGAAGTGCGAGATCTCGTCGCGCAGCGTCATCGGGAGGTCGTCGAGCGTCTCGACGTGGCTCCAGTTGGGGTCTGAGAACGGCACGCAGAGGATCTTGTTGTCCTCGGCCTTCTCGTCGCGCATGCGGAACAGCGCGACCGGCTTGACCTCGATGCGGCAGCCGGGGAACGTCGGCTCGGAGACGACGATCATCACGTCGAGCGGGTCGCCGTCGGCGGCCAGCGTGTCCTGGAAGAACCCGTAGTCGGTCGGGTAGCCGAGCGAGGCGAACAGCAGGCGGTCGAGCTTGATCGCCCCGAGCTCCTCGTCGTACTCGTACTTGTTCGAGGACCCCTTCGGGATCTCGACGATCGCGACGAGCGGCTCGGTCGGGTCGGTCTCCGCCATGGGCGGGAGCGTACCCGGAGTGACACACTCGAAGCGTGCACGGCAACGGGGCTCTGACGGCCGTCCGGACGTCGCTGTCGGAGCAGCTCGCGGAGCTGCGGGGCGTCGCCGTCGGCGAGCTCCCCGAGTCGCTGCTCGCCGTGGCCGTGCGCGAGGTGGCGGGCGTGCACCTGCTGCTGCCGGCCGACTGGGAGGCGCTGCGCCACGACGAGGGCGCCGCCGGGCGCCCCGTCCCGTTCTGGGCGCGCCCGTGGCCGAGCGGCAATGCGCTCGCGAACGCGCTCGCCGCCGACCCGCCGCCGGCCGGCGCCCGCGTACTCGAGCTGGGCTGCGGCCTGGCCGCCCCGAGCATCGTCGCCGCGCGCGCGGGAGCCGAGGTGCTCGCCACCGACGGCGCGACCGACGCGGTCGCCTTCGCCGCGCACTCGCTCGCGCTCAACCAGACGGTCGGCGAGGTCGCCCACGCCGCCTGGGCCGAGCACGGCGAGCAACTCGTGGCGCGCGGCCCGTTCGACCTCGTCCTCGCCGCCGACGTCTGTTACACGGCCGAGAACGCCGACGCGCTCGTCCGGCTGCTGCCGCGGCTGCTCGCGCCGGACGGCGAAGCGCGCCTCGCGGACCCGGGCCGCACCAACGCCCGCCGCTTCCTCTCTGCCGCCCGCGCGAGCTTCGCGCTCGACGCCGGCGCGGCCGGCGAGGTCACGCTGTACCGGCTGCGCCAGCGCCCGCGCTGACCGGCTCGAACAGCTCGACCGCGTTGCCGGACGGGTCCTCGATCACGATCTGCCGTCCGGCACGGCCCCCGACGACGGACGTGCGGATCCGGGCTCCCGCGTCACGCAACGCCGCGAGCTCGGCGTCGATGTCGGCGACCTGGAGCTGGAAGCGGGTCCAGCCGCCGGGCTCGGGCGCGCGGCCGTCGTCGGCCGGGGCGCCGGCCCCACCGGCGCCGGGTTCGTTGAGCAGCAGGCGGAGCGGGCCGTTGGAGAGCATCGCGAACCCGGCGCCCTCGGGCAGCATCTCCACCCGGAAGCCCAGGCGGTCCGTGTAGAACGTCACGGCGGGGTCGATCTCGTCGACGATGTAGCGAACGGTCGCGTGCACGACGGCACCTCCCATATAGTTCTACGTCTAAACAATTATGGCACGTAACAATGCTCCGCCGCACGCTGACCGCGTGGCCTTCTTGCTCACGCAGCTCGGCACCCGCATGCACGACCGCTTCGCCGAGCGCCTGCGCCCGCTCGGCCTGCATCCGCGCCACTACGGGATGCTCGGCCATCTGGCCGCCGCGGAGGGGTCCTCGCAGCAGGCGCTGGCGGACGCGCTCGGCGTCCACCGCAGCGCGATGGTGGCGCTCGTGGACGACCTGGAGGAGCGCGGGCTCGCCGAGCGCCGGCGCGATCCCGCCGACCGGCGCGCCTACACGCTGCAGCTGACCGACGAGGGAAGGACGCGCCTCGCCGAGCTGCACGCGATCGCCGAGGACGAGGAGGACGTGCTGCTGGCGCCGCTCGGGCCCGCCGCGCGCCGCGAGCTGGTCGCACAGCTCCAGGGACTCGCCGCCGCGCAGGGGCTCGCGCCGGGCGTGCACCCGCGGCTCGGCTAGGGCTCGAGCAGCTCGAGCAGGCCCGCCTCGTCGATCACGGGGACGCCGAGGCGCTCGGCCTTCTCGAGCTTGGAGCCCGGGGAGGCGCCCGCCACGACGTAGCTGGTCTTCTTGGACACCGAGCCCGTGACCTTGCCGCCCTGCTCGAGGATCCGCTGGGTGGCCTGCTCGCGCGTGAGGTCCGGCAGCGTGCCGGTCAGCACGAAGGTCTTCTCGCGCAGCGGGCCCTCGCCGGGCGGCGGGCCCTCCTGCTCCGTGCGCAGGCCGAGCGCGCGCAGGTCCTCGAGCAGCGCGCGCATCTGCGGGTCCTGGAGCTGGGAGTGGATCAGCTCGGCCAGCTTCGGCCCCACGCCGGGCGTCTGGGCGATGTCCTCGGCGCCGGCGGCGAGCAAAGCGTCCAGCGTGCGGAACTGTGCCGGCCAGGCTGCGGCCCGTGACGTAGCCGACGCCCTCGATCCCGACGGCGAACAGCACGACGCCGAACGGCTGCTCCTTTGAGGCGTCGATCGCCCGCACGAGCTTCTCCGCGCTGACCTGGCCGTAGCCCTCGAGCTCCGTGAGCTGCTCGGCGCGCAGGCGGTAGAAGTCGCCCGCGGTGCGAACGAGCTCGTGCTCCTGCAGCGCCGCCACCTGCTTCTCGCCGAGGCCGTCGACGTCCATGATCGCCGCGAAGGACTTGAGCAGCTGCCAGCGGCGGTCCGGGCAGTCCCGGTTCGGGCAGCGCGTGAACACCGCGCCCTCCGGCTTGACCGTGGGGGTGGCGCACGAGGGGCACCTGGCGGGCGGGCGCGGGACCGGCGCGCGGTCGGGGTTCTCGACGGCGTGCGGGGCCGGGGAGAGCACCTGCGGGATCACGTCGCCGGCGCGCAGGACGATCACCTCGTCGCCCGGCCGCACGTCCTTGCGGGCGAGGTCCTCCTCGTTGTGCAGCGTCGCCATCTTCACCGTCACGCCGCCGACGTGGACCGGCTCCAGGCGCGCGAACGGGTGCAGGTCGCCGAACTTGCCGACGTTCCAGAGCACCTCGTGCAGCGTCGTGACGGCGGTCGTGGGCGGGAACTTCCAGGCGATCGCCCAGCGCGGGTCGCGCCCGACCACGCCGAGGCGGCGCTGCAGCTCGACGTCGTCGACCTTGACCACGACCCCGTCGATCTCGAAGTCCAGCGCGCCGCGCCGCTCCTGCCATGCGAGGCAGCGCGCGACCACCTCGTCCTCGCTGTCGAGCCGCTCGACGTCGCCGTTGACGCGGAAGCCGTGCGCGCGCAGCCACTCGAGCGCCTCCCAGTGCGAGTCCAGCTCGAGCCCCTCGGTGACGCCGATCCCGTAGCACCACAGGCTCAGCGGGCGCTCTGCGGCGAGCGCCGGGTCGAGCTGGCGGATCGTGCCCGCGGCGCTGTTGCGCGGGTTCATGAAGGTCGACCGGCCGGCCTCGGCGCGGCGCTCGTTGAGCGCGGCGAAGTCCGGCAGCGACATGTAGACCTCGCCGCGGACCTCCAGCAAGGGCGGCGCGCCCTCGACGGTGAGCGGGATCGCGCCGATCGTGCGCAGGTTGTGGGTGACGTCCTCGCCGACCTCGCCGTTGCCGCGGGTGGCGCCGCGCTCGAGCACGCCGTCGCGATAGAGCAGCGAGATCGCGAGCCCGTCGATCTTCGGCTCGGCGACGAAGCGCAGGTCCGGATCCTCGATGCCCTCGCGCGCGAGGTGCGAGCGCATGCGGGTCACCCAGGCGCGCAGCTCCTCCTCCGAGCGCGCGTTGGCGAGGCTGAGCATCGGCCGCAGGTGGCGGACCTTCCGCAGGCTGGAGACCGGCTCGCCGCCCACGCGCTGCGTCGGCGAGTCCGGCGTGACGAGCTCGGGGTGGTCGCGCTCGATCGCGCGCAGCTCGTCGAGCAGCGCGTCGTAGGCGTCGTCGCCTATCTCGGGGTCGTCGAGGACGTAGTACCGGTGGCCGTGGTGGGCGAGCTGCTCGCGCAGCTCCTTCGCACGGGCGGCCGCGCTCACGCCAGCAGCGCGGTGAGGTCGTAGTCGCGCAGGGCGTCGAGCCCGTGCGCGGCGGTGAGGTCGAAGTGCAGCGGCGTCACCGCCACCCGCCCGGCGGAGACCGCGGCGAGATCGGTGCCCTGCTCGTCGTCGTGGACCGGCGAGTCGCCGTAGATGTGGTAGCGCCGGCGCCCGTCCTCGCGCTCGACGACCTTCAGCTCGTCGCGGTAGATGCGCTTGCCGAGCCGCGTCACCTCGACGCCGTCGGGCTCTCCGGCCGGCACGTTGATGTTGAGCAGGGTGCCCTCCGAGAGCGGCACGTCCTCGAGGCGGTCGACGATCCGCGCGGTGAACCTGGCCGCCGGCTCGAACTCGAAGCGCTCGCCGAGCCGGAAGTCCATCTCGCGCGCCAGCGACTGCTGGGAGACCGCGATCCCCGGCACCCCGAGCATGATCCCCTCCAGCGCCGCCGCCACGGTGCCGGAGTAGGTGATGTCGTCGCCGAGGTTGGAGCCGTGGTTGATCCCCGACACGATCAGGTCGGGTTCGAAGCCGTCGATCAGCCCGAGCGCGGCGAGCCGGACGCAGTCCACCGGCGTGCCGTCGCAGGCGTAGCCGCGCGTGCCGTCCTCGAAGTCCACGTCCGTGACCCACAGCGGCCGGCTGAAGGTGATCGAGCGTGCCGTGGCCGAGCGGTTGGAGTCGGGCGCGATCGTCACGAGCTCGATGTCGTCGAGCTCCAGCAGCGCGCGCCGCAGCGTCTGGAGACCGGTCGCGCCGATCCCGTCGTCGTTGGTGAGCAGGACGCGCAGCATCGGATCCAGCCTAGTAGGCGACCGACTCCAGATAGAGCCCGTGCGCGGGGGCGGTGCGGCCGGCCTCGGAGCGCGGCCGGCCCTCGAGCAGGCGCGCGAACTCGTCCGGCCCGCCGCGCCCGCCGGCCAGCTCGAGCATCGTGCCGACGAGGACGCGGTTCATGTTGCGCATGAACGAGTCGGCCTCGATCGTGAACTCCAGCACGTCGCCGCGGCGCTCCCAGCCCGCGCGCAGCACGTCGCGCTCGAAGCGCCGGTGGTAGCCGTCCGAGGGGGTGAAGGCCGTGAAGTCGTGCGGCCCCGGCAGCAGCGCCGCGCAGGCGTGCAGGACGGCCTCGTCGAACGGATAGGGGTGCCAGAGGGCGCGGCCGCGCTCGAACGGCGACGGCGCGCTGCGGGCGAGCACCCGGTAGCGGTAGGAGCGGCTGCGGGCGTCGTGGCGGGCGCTGAAGCCGTCCGGGGCGGGCTCGGCCCGCAGCACCGCGATCTCGGGCGGCAACAGCGCGTTGACCGAGCGCAGGCGCGGCAGCTCGCCCTCGTAGGAGACGACCTGGCCGAGCGCGTGCACACCGCGGTCGGTGCGCCCGGCGACGATCAGCTTGACCGGCTCGCGCAAGACCGTGGCCAGGGCGGCTTGCAGCTCCCCCTCGACCGTGCGCTCGCCGGGCTGGACGGCCCACCCCGCGAAGGGCGTGCCGTCATAAGCCAACGTCAGGCGAGCGGTCAGACCAGCTCTAGGTAGACCATCTCGGTCGCGTCAGACTGACGCGGGCCGAGCTTGAGGATCCGGGTGTAGCCACCCGGCCGCTCCGTGTAGCGCGGGGCGATCTCCTCGAAGAGCTTGTAGATCACGCCCTTGTCGGGGTGCTGCAGCGTCGAGATCGCCTGGCGGCGGGCGTGCAGGTCACCCCGCTTGGCGAGCGTGATCAGCTTCTCGAGCTCCGGCTTGACCGCCTTGGCCTTGGCCTCGGTGGTCTTGATGCGCTCGTGGTCGATGACCTCGACGCACAGGTTCGCCAGCAGCGACTTCCTGTGCGCCGAATCGCGCGAGAGCTTGTGTCGGGTCTTCTGGTGGCGCACGGCGACGTGAAGGTTAGTCGGTCCGCAGCGTCAGGCCGCGCTGGGACAGCGTCTCGATGACCTCGTCGATCGACTTCTTGCCGAAGTTCGGGATCGCCGCCAGCTCGCCCTCGGACTTCGAGACGAGGTCGCCCACCGTCTGGATGCCCGCGCGCTTGAGGCAGTTGTACGAGCGGACGCCCAGCTCGAGCTCCTCGATCAGGATGTCGTCCATCGGGCTGCCGCCCGCGCGCCCGCCGGGGGGCGCCAGGGCGCCGGAGCCGGCACCGTTGTCGCCGATCCCGGCGATGCCGCCCGGGCCCGCGCGCAGGTCCTCGATGCGGTCCTCGTCGGTGAAGATCGCCAGCGAGGAGATCAGGATCTCGGCCGCCTCGCGGAGCGCGGTCGTGGGGTCGATCGAGCCGTCGGTCTCGATGTCGAGCGTCAGCTTGTCGAAGTCGGTCCGCTGGCCGACGCGGGCCTGCTCGACGGAGTACGCCACGCGGCGCACCGGCGAGAAGATCGAGTCGATCGGGATCACGCCGATCGGCTGGTCGGCGGACTTGTTCTCCTCGGCGGGGCGGTAGCCGCGGCCGCGGCCGATCGTCAGGTACAGCTCGAGCTTGGTCTTCTTCTCGAGCGTGGCGATGTGCGCGTCCGGGTTGAGGATCTCGACGCCGGAGGGCAGGTCGATGTCCTTCGCGGTGATCTCGCCCGGGCCGGTCACGACCAGCGGGGCCTCGATCTCGGTCGCGTCGGAGTGCATCCGGCAGACGATGCCCTTGAGATTGAGGACGATGTCCGTCACGTCCTCGGTGACGCCCTTGATCGTCGAGAACTCGTGCGCGACGCCCTCGATGCGGACGGACGTGACCGCGGCGCCCGCCAGCGAGGCGAGCAGCACGCGGCGCAGCGAGTTCCCGAACGTGTAGCCGAAGCCACGATCGAGGGGCTCCACCACGAAGTTGCCGCGGTTGTCCTCGACGGACTCTGCGGTGATTCGGGGGATCTGGAAGTCGAGCATCAGGGTCCTAACGTGTCGTCGGGGGTGGAGCGAGGCGGCCTATGGTGGGGAGCGGCCGCGTAAGGACCCGCCGCGTGCTCGGTCCGCACGCGGGGGTCTTCGAAGGGCGGGCTACTTGGAGTAGAGCTCGACGATGAGCTGCTCCTGCACCGGCGCCGCGATCTCCGCGCGCTCGGGCTTGCGCAGCACCTTCGCGGTGAGCTGGTCGTGGTCGGCCTGCAGCCAGGCCGGCACCTGCGCCACGAGCTCCGTGGCGTCGCGGATCACCTGGTTGGCACCGGTGTCCATCTTGATCGCGATGACGTCGTTCTCCCGCACCTGATAGCTGGGGATGTCGACGCGGCGGCCGTTGACCGTCCAGTGGCCGTGGCGGATCAGCTGGCGCGCCTGGCGGCGCGACGCGGCGAAGCCGAGGCGCACGAGGACGTTGTCGAAGCGGCACTCGAGCATCCGCAGCAGGTTCTCGCCGGTGATGCCGGGCTGGCGCGACGCCTTGGCGTAGTACGTGCGGAACTGCTTCTCGAGGACGCCGTAGTACCGGCGCGCCTTCTGCTTCTCGCGCAGCTGCACCCGGTACTCGGACTGCTTCTGGCGTCCGCGGCCGTGGTCGCCGGGCGGGTACGAGCGGCGCTCGACGCCGCACTTGTCTGTCAGGCAGCGCTCGCCCTTGAGGAACAGCTTCTGGCCCTCGCGGCGGCACTGCTTGCACTGTGGGGAGGTATCGCGTGCCATGGAAAGTTCTAGACCCTTCGCCGCTTCCGGGGGCGGCAGCCGTTGTGTGCCTGCGGGGTGACGTCCTTGACGCCGGTGACCTCGAGGCCGGCCGCCTGGAGCGAGCGGATGGCGGTCTCGCGGCCCGAGCCCGGGCCCTTCACGAAGACTTCGACCTTCTGCATGCCCTGCTCGATGCCCTTGCGGGCGGCGGCGTCGGCGGTCACCTGGGCGGCGAACGGCGTCGACTTGCGGGAGCCCTTGAAGCCGGCGCCGCCGGCGGACTCCCATGCGATCACGTTGCCCTCACGGTCCGTGAGCGCGACGATCGTGTTGTTGAAGGACGTCTTGATGTGCGCCTGGCCGATCGGGACGTTCTTCTTGACCTTGCGGCGGCCGCGCTGGGGGCGGCGGGGAGCGGGGCTCACTTCTTACCCGCCTTCTTCTTGCCGGCGATCGACATGCGCTTCGGGCCCTTGCGGGTGCGCGCGTTGGTCTTGGTGTTCTGACCACGCACGGGCAGGCCACGGCGGTGACGGATCCCGCGGTAGCACCCGATCTCCATCAGCCGCTTGATCGCCTGCGAGCGCTCGCGCCTGAGATCGCCCTCGACCAGGAGGTCGTTGTCGATCTTGTCGCGAAGCTTGGAGACCTCGTCGTCGGTGAGGTCTCGCACGTAGGTGTCAGGACTGATGCCGAGATCGGAGAGAAGCTTCTTGGAGGTCGGCTGGCCGACCCCGTAGATGTAGGTGAGCCCGATCTCGACCCGCTTGTTGAGCGGGATGTTGACGCCGGCGATGCGTGCCAAGTTCTTTACCCCTGCCGCTGCTTATGTCGTGGGTTCTGGCAGATCACGAGGACCCGCCCATGACGGCGGATGATCTTGCACTTCTCGCACATCGGCTTTACCGACGGTCGTACCTTCATGATCCCTTTCGGAGTTGTTCCAGACGGGGTGGCTCTGGTGACCGTGCCGGCCACCGCTACCATGCCCCCGGAGCGCAAACATTTGCGCACTGAGGCCTCGCGGGCCCGAGCGCGACCAAGCAGAATACCAAACGGTCCCGACGCGACATCAGCCCGCTCACCGCCGTCCTGTCGATAGTACTCATCGCCTGCTGTGGCGCGGTTTCGACGGCCTCCGCGGCCGTTCCGATCCTCATCCACGACGCCTCCGAGCGGCATCCGGCGACCTCCGTGGAGGGCTCCGGGATCCCCGGCACTCGCGGCGCCGGGCGGGAGCCTGTCATCTACGAGCGGCGCGCCGGCGGATGGGTCCAGTACTGGATCTGGTTCGAGCAGAACACCCAGGACCGCGGGGTCCTGCGCAGCGGCCGCCACGCCGGCGACTGGGAGCTCGTCCAGTACCGCGCCGACGGCTCCGAGGCGGTCTACGCGCAGCACTCGGGCGCCGAGCGATGCGCCTCGCGCGACCTCGAGCGCCGCGGCGGGCGCCCGGTCGTCTACGTCGCGAACGGCTCGCACGCGTCCTACTTCCACGCCGGCACGCGCGACCGGATGTGGCCCGACCCCAACGACGAGGCCGACGGCCGAGGTGCGGTGTTGCGGCCCCGGGCGGTGCGTGTGGGGTCGGAGTCGCCTCCGTGGATGCGATACCGCGGGCGCTGGGGCGGAGCCAGGGCCGGCTGGTTCCCGCCCGAGCAGTCCTCACCGCCGGGGCCGGCCTTCCAGGGCGTCCGCTGGGACGACCCGGCGGCGTTCGCGCGCTCGGCGCAGGCGTGCACCGCGCGGCGGTGCGTCTCGGTCGGCGCCTGCGACGGAGCCGAGACCGCACTGGCGGGAGGCGCCGTCGCGCTGCTCGCGCTGGCCGGCCTCGCGGCGGTGCGGCGCCGCCGGCGATCGGCGCCGCGCTGAACCCGGAGTTGTTCGGCCTGAGGCTGAACAACTCCGGACTCGACGGCTACGTTCCGCACAACACAACGCACCGAGGAGGCACCAGTGGCAGGCGAACCAGCGTTCTTCGAGCTCGGCGTCCAGGACGACGAGAAGGGCAGGGCGTTCTACTCCAACCTGTTCGGCTGGGACTTCCGCCCCGGGCCGAACGAGGGCTACGAGATCGGCACGGCCGGCCTGCCCGGCGGGATCCACGGCGGCGACAAGGGCGCGGCCCCGTACCTGTTCTTCGCCGTCGACGACATCGACGCCGCGGCCACCCGGGTGCAGGACCTCGGCGGCGAGGTGATCGACATGGACATCGAGGGCGACGCGGAGCAGCAGGCCAGGACCGGCCGCTTCAAGCTCTGCCGCGACGACCAGGGATCGCCCTTCGGGCTGCACCAGCGCCCGTAGCCGCGCGGTGGCGCGCGCGGGCGCGGCAGCGCGTCAGGCCGCGGCGGAGGCGGTCTTGCTCTCGTGCCACGGCGTGAGGATCCGCGGACCCTCCGCCGTGATGGCGATCGTGAACTCGAAGTGGGCGGCCAGGGAGCCGTCCTGGGAGTAGATCGCCCAGCCGTCGTCGCCCATGCGGACCATGTGGCGGCCGGCGGTGACCATCGGCTCGACGGCGAGCACCATGCCCTCCTCGAGCGGGACGCCCTTGCCGGCCGGGCCGTAGTTGGGTATCTGGGGCTCCTCGTGCATCGAGCGGCCGATGCCGTGGCCGACCAGCGAGCGGACGATCGAGAAGCCCTGCGACTCCACGTGCTCCTGGACCGCGTGCGAGACGTCGCCGAGCCGGTTGCCGGGCCGGCACTGCTCGACCGCCTTGAACAGCGAGCCCTCGGTGACCTCGAGCAGCTTCGCCGCCACCGGCGCGATCTCGCCGACCGGGAAGGTGCGCGCGGCATCGGCGACCCAGCCGTCGTAGACGACGCCGATGTCGACGGAGAGCACATCGCCGCGCGAGAGCTTGAACTTGCCCGGGATGCCGTGCACGACCATGTGGTTCGGCGAGGCGCAGATCGAGCCCGGGAAGCCGCGGTAGCCCTTGAAGGCCGGCGTCGCGCCCTGCGAGCGGATGAACTTCTCGGCCGCCGCGTCCAGCTCGCCGGTGGTCACGCCCGGGCGGATCTTGCCCGCCAGGAGGTCCATCGTCTTGACCAGGATGGCACCCGCCGCCGCCATCTTGTCCATCTCGGCAGGTGACTTCTTGATGATCATGACGACCTCAGAGTCGTTCTTCGAGGCGGAGCGTGGCGAGCGTCGCGCGGATGTGGTCGTGGACCTCCACCTTGTCGCGCGTGCCGTCGAAGCGGCGCAGCAGGCCGCGCTCCTCGTAGTAGTCGATCAGCGGCTCGGTCTGATCGTGGTAGGTCTTCAGGCGCTTCTTGACCTTGTCGGGCTCGTCGTCCGTGCGCTGCTTGAGCGGCTTGCCGTCCTGGTCGCAGCGGCCCTCGTGCTTGGGCGGGTCGAACTCGACGTGGTAGAGGTGGCCGTCCGAGCACTGGCGCCGGCCGGAGAGCCGCTTGATCACGGTCTCGTCCGGGGCGTCGATCAGCAGCGCGGCGGTCAGCCGCCGGTCGCGCTTCTCGAGCTCGTCGGCGAGCGCGTCGGCCTGCGGCACGGTGCGCGGGTAGCCGTCGAGCAGGAACCCGTCGTCGCCCTCCTCGTCGATCTTGTCGAGGATCATCTGGATCACCAGATCGTCGGGCACCAGCCCGCCGTTGTCCATGTGCTCCTTGGCCTGCTTGCCGAGGTCGGTCTCGTCGGCGACGTGCTGGCGCAGCAGGTCGCCGGTGCCGATGTAGGGCAGCCCGAAGTCCTCGGTCAGGCGGGACGCCTGGGTGCCTTTGCCGGCGCCGGGGGGACCCAGCAGGATCAGGTTCAACTCGCTCATGAAGCGCGCAAGCCTACTTCAGGAAGCCTTCGTAGTTGCGCATCATGAGCTGCGCCTCGAGCTGCTTCATGGTGTCCAGGGCCACGCCGATCACGATCAGGATCGACGTGCCGCCGAAGTAGAAGTTCGCCGACGTCTGGTTGATCAGGATCGTCGGAAGCGCCGCAACGGCCGCCAGATACAGCGCGCCGGGGAACGTGAGCCGCGCGAGGATGCGGTCCAGGAACTCGGCCGTCGGGCGCCCCGGGCGCACGCCGGGGATGAAGCCGCCGTACTTCTTGAGGTTGTCCGCCTGGTCGACCGGGTTGAAGGTCACCGCGGTGTAGAAGTACGTGAACAGGATGATGAACACCGTCTCGCCGGCGATGTAGGCCCAACCGCTCGGGTTGAAGAAGTTCGCGAGCCCCTGCGCGCCCGGCACGAGCTGGCCGATCGTGGGCGGGAAGGCCATGATCGAGGCCGCGAAGATGACCGGGATGACGCCGGCCATGTTCACCCGCAGCGGCAGGTAGGTCTGCCCGCCGGAGCTCATCCGGCGCCCGATCACGCGCTTGGCGTACTGGATCGGGATCCGCCGCTGGCCCTCCTGCACGAACACGATCGCCGCGATCACCCCCAGCGCCAGGAAGGGCATGAGGACCCTGAAGACCGCGTCCGGGCTCGTCCACCAGGCCTGCACGCCGTTCGGCAGGCCGGCGACGATCGAGGCGAAGATCATCAGCGAGATCCCGTTGCCGATGCCGCGCTGGGTGATCAGCTCGCCCATCCACATCAGCAGCACGCAGCCCGCGGTGAGGCAGACGACGATCAGGATGACCCCGCCGGCCGAGAAGTTGTCGATCACCGGCGTGCCGGCGTTGTTGCCCTGCGAGCGGAAGAGGAAGACGTAGCCGATCGCCTGGGCGGCCGACAGGCCGACGGTGAGGTAGCGCGTGTACTGCGTGATCCTCGCCTGGCCGACCTCGCCCTCCTTCTGCAGCTTCTCCAGCGCCGGCGAGACCACCGTCAGCAGCTGCAGGATGATCGAGGCCGTGATGTACGGCATGATCCCGAGCGCGAAGATCGCGATCCGCGAGAGCCCTCCGCCCGTGAACAGGTTGAGGAAGCCGAGGATGTTGCCCGTGGAGTAGTTCTCCTCGAGGGCCTTGACGGCCTCGGTGTCCACCCCCGGCACGGGGATGAACGAGCCCAGCCGGTAGAGCGCCAGGATCGCCGCCGTGAAGGCGAGCTTCCTGCGGATCTCCGGGACCCTGAAGGCGTTGAGGATGGTGCCGACCATCGACTCGTCCGCCGAGCTAGGACTCGATCAGCTGACACGTCCCGCCGGCGGACTCGATCCGCTCGCGGGCCGTCTTGGAGAACTTGTGGGCGTGGACGGTGAGCTTCTTGTCGAGCTCGCCGCGGCCGAGGATCTTCACGGGGACGTCGCGCTTGGTCGCCAGGCCGGTGCGCTTGAGCGCGGTCAGGTCGACGGAGGCGCCGTCGTCGAAGCGGCGGGCGAGGTCGTCCAGGTTCACGTGCTGCGTGTGCGTTCGGAACGGCTCGAACGGCATCGACATCTTCTTGTTCGGGCCGCGCAGCTTGCGCATCCGCATGTGGAGCGGGTTCTGGCCGCCCTCGAAGCGGGTGCGCTGCTTGGCGCCCGAGCGCGAGCCGTAGCCCTTGTGGCCGCGGCCCGAGGTCTTGCCGTGCCCGGAGCCGTGGCCGCGGCCGACGCGCTTGCGATCGCGCCGCGAGCCGTCAGCCGGCTTCAGATTGTGGAGTCCGATCTCCTCGGGTTCCATCACTTCTCCTCCACGGTGACGAGATGGCGGACTGCGTGAACCATCCCGCGAAGCTGCGGGGAATCAGGACGCTCCACCGACTTGTTGATGCCACGCAGGCCGAGCGAGCGCAGCGTGTCCAGCTGCTTGCCGTTGGCGCCGTTGGCCGACTTGACCTGGGTGATCACCAGCTCGCTCATGCCTCGACGGGCTCCTCGGCGGCCGGCTCCTCGGAGGAGGGCTCGACCTGCGAGTCGTCGACGACCTTCACGCCCTCGGAGAGCCCGAGCACGGCGTTGACCGACAGGCCGCGCAGCTGCGCGATCTCCTCCGGCTTGCGGAGGTCCTGCAGGCCGGCGATGGTCGCCTTGACCAGGTTGATGGGGTTCTGCGAGCCCAGCGACTTCGAGAGGATGTCGTGGATCCCGGCCAGCTCGAGCACCGCGCGCACGCCGCCGCCGGCGATCACGCCGGTACCGGGCGAGGCGGGCTTGAGGAACACGCGGCCCGAGCCGTAGATGCCAGTGGTCTGGTGCGTGATCGTCGCGCCATGGCGGGGCACGCGGAAGAGGTTCTTCTTCGCGCGCTCGACGCCCTTCTGGATCGCGAGCGGGACCTCGTTGGCCTTGCCGTAGCCGTAGCCGACGATGCCGTTCTCGTCACCGACCACGACGAGCGCGGTGAACGAGAAGCGCCGGCCGCCCTTGACCACCTTGGCGACGCGGTTGATCTCAACGACGCGCTCTTGGAGGTCGAGGCTGGACGACGAAACGGATCGATCGGGGGCGGGCATGGCTCCTTCGAGGGTAGCGATCTAGAACTTCAGGCCGCCCTCGCGGGCGCCTTCGGCCAGGGCCTTGACACGGCCGTGGTACTGGTAGCCGCCGCGGTCGAACACGACGGACTCGACACCGGCGGCCTTGGCGCGCTCGGCCAGCAGCGCGCCGGCCTTGTTGGCCTGCTCCATCGGCTTGAGCGAGCGCAGGTCCGACTCCGTCCAGTTGACGGAGGCCAGCGTGCGGCCCGAGTCGTCGTCGATGAGCTGGGCGAAGATGCCGCGGTTGGAGCGGAAGACGCTGATGCGCGGGCGCTCGGCGGAGCCGTGCACCTTCGCGCGGACGCGGCGGCGGCGCTTGAGGCGCTTGGCGGGGGCGTGCGTGATGGTCATGCGCGCTTACCAACCTTCCGGGCGACGTACTCGCCCTGGTAGCGGATGCCCTTGCCCTTGTAGGGCTCCGGCGGGCGCTGCTTGCGGATGATGGCGGCGATCTCGCCGACCTGCTGCTTGGAGTTGCCCTTGATGATCACGCGCGTGGGCTGGGGCACCTCGAACTCGATGCCCTCCGGCGCCTTGATCGGCACGGGGTGCGAGTACCCGAGCGCGAGCTCGAGGTCGCGGCCCTTGAGCGCGGCGCGATAGCCGACGCCCTGGATCTCCAGGGTCTTCGTGAAGCCGTTGGTGACGCCTTCGACCATGTTCGCCACGAGCGAGCGGGTGAGCCCGTGCAGGGCCCGGTGCTCGGCGCGGTCGGTCGGGCGCGTGCAGAGCAGCGTCCCGTCCTCCTCGCGGACCTCGATCGCGCGCGCCTTGCGCTCCGAGAGGTCGCCGCGGGGTCCGGCCACGCGGACGACCTCCGGCTCGATCGTCACGGTGACGCCGGTGGGGATGGGGATGGGCTTCTTACCGATGCGGCTCATTGCTGGCTACCAGACCTGCGCCACGACCTCGCCACCGACGCCCGCCTTGCGCGCATCGTGGCCGGTCATGACGCCCTGCGAGGTCGACATGATCGTCGTGCCCATGCCGCCCAGGACCTTCGGGACGTGCTTGGCGTCGACGTACGTCCGCTGCCCCGGGCGGGAGACCCGCTTGAGGCCGGAGATGACGGACGTGCGGTTGTCAGTGTACTTGAGCCGGATGTGGATCCGGTCGCCCGGCGCGCCGCCCTCGGCGGGGCGTACGTCGTAGCCCTCGATGTAGCCCTGCTCCTTGAGGATGCGGGCCATCTCGGTCTTCAGGCCCGACGACGGGACGATGACGTCCTCGTGGGCGGCCTGGATGCCGTTGCGGATCCGGGTCAGGAAGTCGGCGATCGGGTCGGTCATCGACATGCGATCACCAGCTCGACTTCGTCATGCCGGGGATGAAGCCCTGGTGCGCGAGCTCGCGCAGGCAGATGCGGCACAGCCCGAACTTGCGGTACACCGCACGCGAGCGCCCGCAGCGGCGGCAGCGGCTGTGCGCCCGCGTGGGGTACTTGGGCGTGCGGTTGGCCCGCACGATCATGGATGTCTTGGCCATCTGCTCTCGGTCTCCTGGGTTACGCGGCGGCGAGCGGCGTGATCTCGAGCGTCTCGAAGCCTGCCGGCCGCGTGTCGCGGGCGAACGGCATGCCGAGAGCGGAGAGAAGCGCGAACGCCTCCGCGTCGGTCTGCGCGCTCGTCGTCAGCGTGACGTCGAGGCCGCGCACCTGGTCGATGTTGTCGTAGTCGATCTCCGGGAAGATGATCTGCTCCCGGATGCCCATCGAGTAGTTGCCCCGGCCGTCGAACGACCGCGGGTTGAGCCCGCGGAAGTCGCGCAGGCGCGGGAGGGCGATCGAGACCAGCCGGTCGAGGAACTCGTACGCGCGCTCGTCGCGCAGCGTGACGGTGAGCCCGACGGGCATGCCCTCGCGCAGCTTGAACGCCGCCACGGACTTGCGCGCGCGGCGGATGTTCGGCTTCTGGCCGGCGATGTCCGCCAGCTGCTGCTGGGCGGCGTCGAGCATCTTCGAGTCCTGCTTGGCCTCGCCGACGCCCATGTTCAGCGTCACCTTCTCCAGGCGCGGGGCCTGCATGACGGAGGAGTAGCCGAACTTCGCCACCAGGGCGGAGCGGATCTCGTCGTTGTAACGGTCTTTGATGCGTGCCATGTGAATGTCTAGTCGAGCTCTGCGCCGGAGCGCTTGGTGACGCGCATGCGATTGCCGTTCTCGTCACGGCGCACGCCGACGCGCGTCGGCTTGTTGTCCTTCGGGTCCACGATCGCCACGTTGGAGACGTGGACCGGGCCCTCCTTCTCGATCACGCCCACCGGGGCGTTGGGCCGGCCCGGCGTCGGGCGCATGTGGCGCTTGACCATGTTGACACCCTCGACGTAGACCCGGTCCCGCTTGGGGTCGGTGCGGATGACCTTGCCCGTGCGGCCCTTGTCCTTGCCGGAGATGACGATCACGTTGTCGTCGGTGCGGATCTTCATCACAGCACCTCCGGCGCCAGGGAGACGATCTTCATGAAGCCGCCGTCGCGCAGCTCGCGGGCCACCGGCCCGAAGATGCGCGTCCCGCGCGGGTTGTTGGCCGCGTCGATGATCACGGCGGCGTTCTCGTCGAAGGAGATGTAGGTGCCGTCGTCGCGCCCGAACTCCTTCTTGGTGCGCACGACGACCGCCTTGACGACCTCGCCCTTCTTGACCGACCCCTGCGGGTTGGCCTGCTTGACCGTCGCGGTGATGACGTCCCCCACGCCCGCGTAGCGGCGGCGTGAGCCGCCCTGCACGCGGATGCAGAGGATCTCGCGGGCGCCGGTGTTGTCGGCGACCTTGAGGCGTGTCTCGTTCTGGATCACTTGGCGCGCTCCACGACTTCGACCAGGCGCCAGCGCTTGCTGCGCGACATCGGGCGGCACTCCTGGACGCGCACGGTGTCGCCGGCTCCGGCGTCGTTGCGCTCGTCATGGGCGTGCAGCTTGATCGAGGTGCGCATGATCTTGTGGTAGCGCTTGTGGCGCCGGACCACGTCGATGCGGACGGTGATCGTCTTGTCGGCCTTGTCGGAGACGACGATGCCCTGGCGCACCTTCGCGCGGCCGGGGCCGTGCTCGGGAGCGTGGTCGGGCTCGGGCGCCGGCTGGGTCTTGCGCAGCTCCGCACGCTTGGTCTTCAGGCGCGCGCGGTAGCGGCGCCGCTCGGCGGCGGTGTGCTCGCGCTTGGCCTTGCGCTCGGCGGCACGCTCCTCGGGCGACGTCTGGCCGCGCGGCTTGCGCCGCGAGGCACGACGCTGCTCGAGGCGCTCGCGACGGGTCGTCGCGGCCGGAGCGGCCGGCTTGGCCTCCTCGGCGGGAGCCTCCTCCGCCGGAGTCTCCTCCGCCGGAGCAGCAGCCTCCGTCGCCTCGGCCTCGGTGGCCTCGGGCGTCTCGGTCGGCGTCTCTTCGGTCTCGGGGGTCTCTTCGGGGGTCTCAGCCATTATCAATCTCTGCAGTGGTGGTCACTTGCGGGTCGACGCCGCGCTGGCGGGCCACGGTCAGCGCACGCGCGAGATCGCGCTTGGCGTGCCGCAGGCCGGCCGTGTTCTCCAGCTCGCCGGTGGCGTGCTGGAGGCGCAGGCCGAAGACGTCGCGCCGCGCGACGGCGATGTGCTCGCGCAGCTTGTCCTCGGGGATGTCTCGGAGCTCGGAGGACTTCATCACTGACCGTCCTCTCGCATGACGAACTTGGTCTTGACGGGCAGCTTGTGGCCGGCCAGGCGCATCGCCTCGCGGGCGAGCGGCTCCGGCACGCCGGAGAGCTCGAACATCACGCGGCCCGGCTTGACGACGGCCACCCAGCCCTCGGGCGAGCCCTTGCCGGAGCCCATGCGGGTCTCGGCCGGCTTCTTGGTGAACGACTTGTCCGGGAACACGTTGATCCAGACCTTGCCGCCACGCTTGATCTTGCGCGTCATCGCGATACGGGCGGCCTCGATCTGGCGGTTGGTCAGCCAGCCCTGCTCGAGGGCCTTCAGGCCGTACTCGCCGAACTCGACCTGCTGCTGGCCTCGCGAGAGGCCGGCACGGCGGCCGCGATGCTGGCGGCGGAACTTGACTCGCTTCGGGGAGAGCATTACCGGCTGATCCCTCCGCTCAGGTCGGGACGCTGGCCGCCACGGCCACCCTGGCCGCCACGGCCGCCGCCACCGCCGCGGCCACCGCCGCCGCCGTAGCCGCCACCGCCGCCACGGCCACCCGGACCGCCGCCGCGCGCCACCGGGGCCACCCGGACCGCCGCCACGGCCACCCGGACCGCCGCCGCGGCCGCCGGGCCCACCGGGACCGCCGCCGCGCCCGCCGCGGCCACCGCCGCGGCCGTCGCCACGCCCGCGGCCGTCACGGCCACGGCCGCGACCGCGGTCGTCGTCCTGCGGGCCGCCCTGCGGCTCGTCCAGCGAGGTGAGGTCCTGGCCGCTGAAGCCCTTGGGCATGATCTCGCCCTTGTTGATCCAGCACTTGACGCCGATGCGGCCGAACGTCGTGCGGGCCTCGTAGAAGCCGTAGTCGATGTCCGCGCGCAGCGTGTGCAGCGGGACGCGGCCGTCGGAGTAGCTCTCCGTGCGCGCCATCTCGGCGCCGCCGAGGCGGCCGCCGACCTGGATCTTGCAGCCCTTGGCGCCCGAGCGCATCGCGCTCGTGAGCGCGCGCTTCATCGCGCGGCGGAACGCCACGCGGTTGACGAGCTGCTCGGCGATCGACTGCGCGACGAGCTTCGCGTCGAGCTCGGGGCGCTTGATCTCGAGGATGTTGACCTTGATCGACTTGCCCGTCATCCGGTGCAGGTCGCGGCGCAGCGCGTCGACCTCCGAGCCGGACTTGCCGATCACGATGCCCGGGCGCGCGGTGTGGATGTTGACCTCCACCTCCGCGGCGTCCTTGCGGATCGTGATGTCCGACAGGCCGGCGTGGGCGAGCTTGCCCGTGATGTGGTCGCGGATGCGCACGTCCTCGATCAGGAAGTCGGAGAAGTTCTTCTCGGAGAACCAGTTCGACTTCCAGTCGTGGATGTAGCCGACGCGCATCGCCTCTGGATGGACTTTCTGACCCATGAGGTTCTAGGACTCCTTCGGCGTGAGCGTGATCGACAGGTGCGAGGTGCGCTTGCGGATCCGCGTCGCGCGGCCCATGGCGCGCGGGCGGAAGCGCTTGAGCGTCGGGCCCTCGTCGGCGTGCACGGCGGCGATCTTCAGTTCCTCGCCGACCAGCTCGTGGTTGTGCTCCGCGTTCGCGACCGCGGACTCCAGCAGCTTGAGCCACGGCTTGGCGGCGGCGCGGGGCGTGAAGGCCAGGATGGCCCGCGCCTCGGCGACGTCCTTGCCGCGGATGTGGTCGCACACGAGCCGCGCCTTGCGGGCGGACGTGCGCACGTAGCGGGCGCGCGCCTGCACCAGCACGCCCGGCTCGGGCGTGGGGCGGCGGTCGCGCTTGCGCCCGGACGCCTTGGCCGCCGGCGTCTTCTCGGCGCGGCGGCGGCTTCTTCTCCTCGGCGGGCTTCTCGGCGTCCGCCTTCTTCGCGCGCGGCGCTTCGGCTTCGGCTTCTCCTCGGCGGGGGCCTCCTCGGCCGGCCTCGTCGGCGGCCTGGCCCTCGGCCTCGCGGCTTCGGCCTTCGCCTCGGCCGCCTCGGCTTCGCCTCGGCGCGCCTCCGCCTTCGCCTCGGCCGCCTCGGCCTTGGCCTCGGCCACCTCCGGCGCCTTGGCCTCCTCGGCCTCGGTCGGCTTCTTCTTCGGAGCGGGGCTCATCGCACCCGGCCCTTGGAGTCGTGCCCGCGGTAGGTGCGCGTCGGAGCGAACTCGCCGAGCTTGTGGCCGACCATCGCCTCGTCGACGAACACGGGCACGTGCTTGCGCCCGTCGTGGACGGCGATCGTGTGGCCGACCATCTCGGGGAAGATCGTCGACGCGCGCGACCAGGTGCGGATCATCGTCTTGGAGTTGGAGGCGTTCATGGACTCGATGCGGTCCATCAGACGGTCCTCGACCCACGGGCCCTTCTTGGATGAACGAGACATCAGCGGCTGCCCTTCTTGCCACGGCGGCGGCCGCGGACGATGTAGCGGTCGGACTGCTTGCCCTTCTTGCGGGTGCGGTAGCCGATCGTCGGCACGCCCCAGGGCGTCTGCGGGTGGTTGCCCAGCGGGGTGGCGCCCTCGCCGCCGCCGTGCGGGTGGTCAACCGGGTTCATGGCGGTGCCGCGCGTCTGCGGGCGCACGCCCATGTGGCGCTTGCGGCCGGCCTTGCCCACCGTGACGTTCTGGTGGTCGGCGTTGCCGACGACACCGACGGTGGCGCGGCACTCGGCGCGCACCATGCGCATCTCGCCGGAGGGCAGGCGCAGCGTCGCCATGTCGCCCTCCTTGGCCATCAGCTGGATGCTCGAGCCGGCGGAGCGGGCGAGCTG
>CAWHOS010000008.1:0-393631 GCA_963831105.1 uncultured Solirubrobacteraceae bacterium
TCCGCTTCGTTGGCCGTTTTCCGCGCCTTTGCAGGCGTTTCGCGCGGAATCCGTTCGGGCGTCCGACCCCAACGAACCCCAGCGAACCCCTCGGTTTCTGACATTTGTGTCCCCCGATGTCCCCCGGGGGCGACTTTTCCGCGATCGTCCGCTAGAGGGGTCATGGCGAACTGGCGGAGCACTCGAACCCCCGGCGTCTACGTCGCGCACTCGCAAGTCGTGCCCGGCCTTCGCGGACGCCGACGCGCGGTGCCGCTGCAAGCCGTCCTGGCGAGGCCGGCGCTGGGATCCGGCACCGCGCAAGCCGGTCTGGAGCAAGGCGACGAAGGACCGCGGCGAGGTGCTCGTCTGGCTCGGCGCCGCCGCCAAGGGCGCCGACCACCTGGCCGAGCTCGCCGCCCGCGGTCCGACCCTCGGCTCGCTCGGCGACGAGTGGCTCGACGGCGTCGAGCGCGGCCGGATCGGCCGGCGGCGCGGCCGAGGCAAGCCGTACTCCGAGACGACGATCGAGAGCATGCGCCGCCGCTGGGAGTACAAGGTGCGCCCCGAGTTCGGCGACCGCTTCGCCGGCGAGCTGACCGAGATGGACTGGCAGCGCTGGATCGACCAGCTCACGCGCCAGGGCCTGTCCCGCTCCATCGATCGCGCAGCTCATCTCGCTCGCCTCGGGCATCTACGCCTGGGCCGTCCGCGCCGAGCCGCCGGCTCGTCCAGCGCAATCCGCTCCGCCTCGTCGAGCTCCCGCCCAACGACGAGAAGCCACGCATGCGCGTCGCGCTCGCGCCCGAGGCCGCCGCGCTCCTGGCCGCCCTCGAGCCCGAGGACCGCCTCCCCTACGCGATCGCCTTCTACGCCGGTCTCCGCCGCTCCGAGCTCTACCGCCTCGAATGGCCCGACGTGCTCGACGGCGACCGGATCGCCACCCGCATCCACGTCATGAAGTCCAAGAGCGACGCCGGCACCCACCGCCGGCCGCCGATCGCCGACAACCTCCGCACGATCCTCGCCGCCGCCTGGGAGCGCCAGGGCCGCCCACGCGAAGGCAAGGTCCTCGGCGTCTCCGTGATGTCCGGCAAGCACGCCGAGCGAGCCGACGCGGCCTGGACGGCCGCCGGCCTCAACCGCATCACGCTCCACGAGTGCCGCCACACGTACGCCTCCCTGCTCATGGCCGCCGGCTACACGATCAAGGAGCTCATGGAGTTCATGGGCCACGCCGACCTGCAGATGGTCAACCGCTACGTGAAGCTCCTGCCGCAGCCGGGCGAGGACGACGCGGCTGCGCGGCTCAACGACTACCTACGGCGCTCGGCGTCCGATCGCCGCGACGCCTAACCAGGCTCTTCCTTCGGCTCGCGCTCTGACGCTGGCGCTTCGCGACTGTCGCGCGACGCATGAGCCTGACCGCCGCGCCGCCGTGCATCCGAGCCGATCGATCTCGCAGAGCGCCGAGGCGCGATCGCCTCGACGGTTTCCCGGATACGGGCAGTATCTCACCGGCGCAGGGCCCGTCGACGCTCGTGGTCAGCTCGCCCGGGACGCGTTTCGGCCGCCGCTCGAGGAGCTGCTCGCACTGAGATGCCTCAAGCAGCCGGCACGCTGCCTCCGGCCACCCGGTGGTCTGTCGAACGGATCCGAAGCCCGATGACTCGGGCGTAGTCTCAGCGGTGACGTATTCTCAGCGGTACCTCCGGTCGTAGATGCTACACTCCACTCGCTCCGGCGGCCGAGATGCGAAGGCCGCCATCCGGCTGGCAGAAGCGAACGCGCGTCGCGCTTGCCCCTGAACTCGGCACGCGCCGCTCGCAGGGTGCATCAGCCCCGTCCTGGTGCCTGTGGGCCAGCCGCCGGGCGCGAATGGTAGCATCGCAAGGTGCCGAGCAGCGCGAAGCGGAGGCCGACCTGCCTCCGGGATCCTCGACTCGCGGCCTCGCGCCGTGGCCCAGTTCCTCGAGCAGATGTTGTACCTGGTCACGTCGCAGGACGTTCTGGCGCGAGCGCCGAATGTCGCTGCACGTCGGTGACCCTTGCGGTGCCGTTCGGCGGTGATCTGCCACCGTCCCGCAGTGAGTCCGGCGCATCTACCTGACGCGGACGGCTTCGCCGGTCAAGGTCGCGACCCGTGCTCGACATCGGCGCTGCTCGGTGGCCTTGCGCGGTATATCGCCCGTCTTGCGGGTCAAGGCCGGCGGACGATCATCCCGTTCGTCGCGCGCGAACAGTGCCGTGCTGCTCAAATGGCGACCGGGCATGAAGCAGGGCCACGGCGCGGCGCCCTACAACAGGGCGATCCTAGGACGGCGCACCCATGCGCAGCTACGTGACCGATGAACCCGTCGCCGGAGCACCGACCCGCGACTTCTCCAGGCACAATGTTCGGAAGGCTGGGCGCTCTCAAGCCCGCAGCGAGTTCTGCGGGCGCACCGATGCTACACCTAAGCCCGTAGGAAGACTGCACCGCCCGAGCTGATCAGAGCGGCCTCGGCCGTCTTCGTCACCTATCAGCGGCACCCGACGAACTTCTCGCTGACAGCACCGGCGCTCGTGGACCTTGTGCGAGGACCCCACGCGGTCGCCGAAGCTAGCCATAGGCCCGGCGTTCCGGGCGTGCGCTAGAGTGCCGCCGCGCCGAGGAACGGCTCCGAGATCGGACTTGCGACGTGCATCGCCCGACGCGCTCGAGACGGCGAGTTCGTGGCCGCCATCCACGACGGCCGACGAAGGCTCGTTCAGCTACGCTACCCCATCAACCGAGCGGGCGCGGAGCCGAAGCGCGAACCGTTCATCGACCTGGACGCGCTTGAGACGTACGCCGACGACTTCGAGAACGGCGTGCACGGCTACACGACTGGCTCGCAGAGACGCGATACGCGGCCGACGAGTGAGATTGGCCTCTTCAGCAGGTGCCATAGCGCGAGGCAGCCGGAATGCGCCGCTTGCGCGGAAGCGACAGCCGGCAACACCGCACCGTGCATTCTGGCTTCCATGCAAAGCGCAGCTGAGGCCGCCCGCGCCGGCGCTGCTTCTCTCGCCTGGAGAGCTTCAGCAGGGACGAGCGTCACCTGCCGAGCTATCCGGGCGAGACGACGTCAGAAGTGGTTAGCCAACGTTGGCGTCGTCGTCCATGCCGCGCACCTGCGTCAGCTGGTGCGCGTGGCGCTGGACCCAGCGCTCCAGCTCGGCCACGGGGATCAGGATTAGCTGGCCCGACAACACGACCTTGAGCTCCGGCTGGACCTTGCGCTCGAAGTGGTTGATGCTCACGCCCAGCGACGCGGCGGCCTCGCGCCGGGTCAGCGTGTAGCGCGGCACCGGCGCCAGTGGCCGTGTCGATCGTCGCGGCATCAGAGCTCCCGTCCGAATCCGCGCTCGCGGCGGGTCATGCGCTCGGCCTGGCGCTCGCGGAGGTTCTCGGCTGCTCGGGCAGCGCTCGCCTCCCGCTCTCGCTCGAGGTCGTGCGGCACGGCTCCGTGCGTTTGCTCCGCGATCACCCGCCGAGCCTGGAGCAGCTCCAAGCGCGCGTCGGCCGCGCGCTCACGCGCTCGACGTCGCTGGCCGGTGGCCGCGGCTATCCAGCCTCGTTTCCCGTTCTCGAGGGTGCGGCGCTCGCGCTCGGCCACGGCGGCCGCCCGCTCGAGGCGGTGCAGTTCCTCAGCGCCATGTTCAGCCATCGGTTGGCCGGCGTCGATCGCGAGGATCTGCGCGCTGCTCGTCTGCAGGCGCGCGGTCAGTCGGGCGATCGGATCGGCTGGCTCGGTCGCGGTCGGTGCGAACTCCGCCCGCGCCTGGTCCGGTTGGGAGCACAGGTAGAGCTGGTTCTCCTCGCGCCCACGACTGAGCGCGACGTAGCCCCACTCGAGGCTGATTCCCTCGTCGGCGAGCACGTAGGAGCGGTCGACCGTAAGGCCCTGCGCGACGTGCCCGGTGATCGCGTAGCCGTGCAGCAGAGTCGGCTCGCCGTCGCTGGTCGTGCCCGTGAGGTAGTCGTGGTCGAGCACGACCTGGCGGGCACCGATCTGCAGCAGCAGCGAGCCCTGCTCGCGATCGACAGCCAAGATCCGCCCGCGGTCGCCGTTGTCGACGCCGCGCCGGCGGTCGTTGCGCTTGACGACGATCCGATCACCCGGCGCGAAGCGCCCGCCCGGCAGCTCGAGCTCGGGCCCGGCCACGTCCCCGGCGACGCACAACTTCGCCCGCGCAAGCCGGTTGAGCTCGGCGACGTCGAGCGCGTCGACGGGCGATCATGACCGCTCGGTCGACGATCGCCGGCGGCGAGCCAGTCGTCGACCATGCGCTCGCGCGTTCGCTCCTCCGTCGCCTCGACGGCGAGACGGCCGTGCCGCTCGTAGAGGCCGACGGCCTCGGCGGCGCGACCATCGCGCAGCAGATCGAGCGCGCGCCGCTCCCACGCGTGCGCCTGGCGGAGGTTGTCCTTGAGCTCGATCGCGAACCCGCGCTGGACGAGGCCGCGGAAGACGCCGCCGGCCTCGATCTCCGGCAGCTGGCGGTGGTCACCGACGAGCACGAGCTTGCCGTGAACCCGCTCGACCCGATCGACGAGCTCGGCCAGCTCGCGCGTCGGGACCATCCCCGCCTCGTCGACGACCACGACGGCCTGATCCGGAAGCTCTCCGTACCCGCGCTGGAGCTCACCGAGCATCGCCGCCACGCTCGTGCTCTCGATGCCGGCGCCGTCCTGCAGCTCGCGCGCGGCGCGTCGCGCGACGGCCGCGCCAAGCACCGGATACCCGGCCGCCTGCCATGCCTCGCGGGCCGCTGCCAGGGCGAACGTCTTGCCCGTCCCGGCCTTGCCGGCGATCACGGCGACGCCGGCTCCGTCCAGGCAGAGCCTGCGGATGAGCCGCTGCTGCTCGTCGGACAGCGTCGGCCTCGAGGAGATCGCGCGGCGCACGGCGTGCGCGTCCGCCAGTCCGGAGCCCGTGTCCGTCATCGCCGCGATGCGCTCGATCAGCGACCGCTCGAGCGCGAGATGCTCACGCGTGGAGTAGCGCAACAGCTCGCCGCTGGCCGGGATCGAGCGCCCGTCGCTCCGCCGGAACCGCTCGACCTCTGCCACCTCTCCGGCGCTCGGGACGATCGCCACGACGTGCGACGACCGCAGGAACGCGTCCGCCGCCGCCTCGATCGTCCTCGCGTCGCCGCCGAGACCGGCTTCGCAGAGCGCCTGGATCACGTCGCGGCGACAGAACGTCGCGCGCGAGCGCGTGAGACCCTGCGGGCCGGCCAGATCCTCGAAGGCGAGCTCGCGGTCCGAACCGAGCGCCGCGCGGCCGAGCGGCCGTCCCATGACGCGCCCCAGCTCCTCCCGGCCGAACCCCAACTCGGCCGCCCGAGCCCGCCACTCCCGAACAAGGTCCTCGGGACGCTGCGAGACGTCCTTCTTCCGGCGCGTGGCCAACGCCGCCGCCTCGGCCGCGCGCGGTCCCTCGGTGCCGCGCCCTTCGAGCGCCGCCTCGATCTCGACGCGCCGCCGGCTGAACGCCTCGCGAACCGCACGAGGCACGCCGACGACCTCGCCGATCCCACCGCGGACCCTGCCCCACTCGACGCCCACCGTTCGCGTGAGCTCCGCCCGCAGCACGGCCTGGTAGATGAAGCTCGCCGCCCGCGCGTGCGCGTACAGCCGCCGCCCGTCGAGCGCCGACCAGCGCCCGTCGCTGCCCCGCGCCACGTTCGCCACGAGCAGGTGCGTGTGCAGCTGCGGATCGCCGGCACGCGACGTCCGGTGCCGGAACCCCGCAGCCACGAACCCGGCCACCGGCTCGACCACCGCACCTGCCGGCCCTCGCCTGACCGCCGCGGCCGACCGCTCGAGGTAGCCGAGGGCCTCCCGGACGGCCCGGTCATGCGCCGCGCGGACGCTCGATCGGAGCTCGTCATCCCCGACGCCGAAGAGCACGCTGACGCTCTTGGGCGCTGAGAACGTCAAGTCGAACCCGCTCACGCGAACCCCGCCGCGGCCGTCCGGAGCGGCGAGCCGTCCCGCGGATCGCACCCGGCGAGCACGCGCCGCAGATCCTCTCCCTGCACAGGCCCATCGAGCCCGAGCTCGGCGCCGAGCGAACCGAGCCACTCCCCGCGCGCCTCAGGAGCCCCGAGGTAGTAGTCCTCGGCCCCTTCGGCCACGCTGTCGACGACGTCGACGCGGACCTCCGCCTGGTCGAGGTAGTACTTGGCCTGGCCGGCCGCGAGCTTGCCGATCGAGAGCATCCGGAGCTGGTCTCCAGTACTCAGGCCGCCGAGAAGCCCGTTCGGGCCATCGGATTTCGATCGGCGTCAGCAAGCGGACACCGGGCTCACCGTCGCGCCGGCCGGCCCCGGCACGAAGTGCAGGGGTGTGTGTCTGCATCGCCTGTGGTACGAGAGCCCAAGTGCCTGATGCGGCGTGCAAGTGCCTGATGCGGCGTACGTCGAGATCGGAGGCACGAGGATGTCGGTGCCGGCATCTCTTGTGCCTTGGCGTCGCGAGCCGGTGACATCCCTTCATTCGTGCAAAGGTTCGTGCTGTCCTTGGCGCTCCGTAGACTCAGACAGCTTCCACGATCGTGACCCCGTGACCCAAGCCGAGCACATCAAGGCACTTCTCACAGCCCACGTCGCACAGGACGAGGCGGGCTTTCGAGATGCGGCGTCTCAGCTAGCCGAAGACGAGGCACGTAAAGGCCACCGACTCCTCGCCCGCGACCTTCGTCGACTCATCGATGGAACCACGGTCTCCACGATGCCAAGACCACGTCGGTCGCCCGACGTACCAGTGGATGCAGAAAGAGGTCTCCCCCTAGCGACTGTCGAGTATCCCGAGCAAGGACTTGAGTCGGTTGTGCTTCCTCGGGGAGGTTCGCGAGACCCTGAGGCTACTCGTGGAAGATGTTCGGGCGCGTGAGCAATTCGCCGCCTGGGGGCTACCACCGAAGAGGAAAACCCTCTTCTTCGGGCCGCCGGGTTGTGGAAAGACTGTCACAGCTCGCGCGCTCGCAGGAGAGTTGAATGTTCCTCTGCTCTACGTACGATTCGACGCGCTGATTAGCTCATATCTCGGCGAGACGGCCGCAAATATGCGCCGGTTGTTCGATTTCGCGCAGACAAGTCCTTGGGTTGTCCTTTTCGATGAGTTTGACGCGGTGGGCAAGAGCCGTGATGATGCCAGCGAGCATGGAGAGTTGAAGCGAGTAATCAACAGTCTGCTGCAGTTGATGGACAGTATGACGGGACCGAGCCTGCTCGTGGCGGCGACCAACCATGAGCGCATGCTTGATCCTGCTCTATGGCGCAGGTTTGACGAGATCGCTCACTTCGAACCCCCCGACCATTTTCAACGACTAGCGCTACTTCGCAAGTTCCTCCATGGCTTCCGACATCGCGAAGGAGACGTCAGGCGCATGGCGAGCGATACCGAGGGATTGACGGGCAGCGATCTTGAGCGAGTTGCCGTGGAGGCAGTGAAGCAGGCAATCCTCGCGGCCCGTGAGGAGATCGACCTCGATGACCTCCTGGGCGCGCTTCGCCGGCAGCGGCAGCGTATGGCGGCGGCCAACGGCGTTACTGACTGAACGTGGCGAGAGAACTTGAGCACCTCGCTCTGCCGCAGGTGCAGGCCCCAATCCCGCGAAAGAAGCGTGGTGGCGGCAGCAGCATCGTGCGCTCGAGCACTTCCGGCCACGCCGCAAAGCTAAAGGCGGACGCAAAGCAGGTCTTGGACACCCAGCGGAGCAAGCACACGCGCCGCCGGCGTTACTCCCGCGCTCATATTCAAGCTCCGACTGCACCCAAAGGCGGATGTCGACGAGGATGTCCCTAGGGCGGTTTGGACTCTCCTTGGTGGCGAGAGACGCAAGCAAGACGCTGGTGGTGTTCGCGTCTGATGAAGACCTTTCGGCATTTCGGAAGCGCGTCGAGATCTACGGCGCTCCGACGGGCGCCAAGTACGGCGAGGTCGGCAACATTGAGAGCCTCGAACCGATCACAGCCGAAGATCGCACCGGACGACGCCTCTCGGCGGATCCGATTCAGCCTAACGAGGACGCTGTACCCGTCGATGTCGAGTTGTGGCATCCGGGAACGGCGAGTGGCGCGCTGGAGCGCGTGAACGAGTTCCGATCGTTTGTCGGCGACCAAGGACGCGTTACCGATCACTACGTAGGCGCTGATCTCATTGTTGTGAGGTGTCGCGTAGATGCGGTCCTCGTAGACCTCCTCCTGAACGTAGACATCGTGCGAGAAGTCGACCGCATACCTGCAGCGGCGATCGAGCGCCTTCAGGCGCTTGGTGTTGGCGCGGCAGATCTGCCCGAGATCCTTGAGGCGCCAGACGACGCGCCCGGTGTACTCATTCTCGACAGCGGCGTGACGGCTAACCATCCGTTGCTTGCGCCGGCGATGGGGGACGCCCAAGTCTTCCCTGCTGAGCTTGGCGAGCGCGACGGACTCGGACCTGCGGATGGTGATGAGCGGCTACACGGACATGGCACGGCAGTTGCTGGGTTTGCCGTGTGGGGAGTCCCTCACGGTGTCCTGAACGGCGGTTCGGCTCAGGCGCGCGTCGTTCTCTTCTCCGCCCGCGTTCTCGATTCCAACGCGGAATACGATCCCAATCTCCTGGTAGAGCACCAGCTCGAGGCCGCGATTTTATACTTCCTTGACGCGTATCCGGAGTGCCGCGTCATCAATTTGTCGCTTGGCGACGATCGGCTCGTCTTCATGGAAGGCAATCGTCAGACGCGGCTAGCTGCTCGTATCGACGAACTCGCTTACGAGCTGCAGGCCCGAAATATCCTCTTTGTCATATCAAGTGGCAACTACGCCCACGATCCCGCGCATCATGCGTCGCACGTCGATGACTACCCCGCATATCTCCTGGGAGACGAGGCCGGACTGATCGAGCCGGCTACTGCCGCGCTTGCCTTGACGATCGGTGGCCTCTCCGGGGGCGGCGCTCCAGCACGACTGGCGCAAGCGGCAGGTCGCCGTGCCGTTGCAGCGGCCGAAGGGCATCCGTCGCCCTTCACACGCACCGGCCTCGGCGTTGGTCAGATGATCAAGCCAGAACTCGTTGAGCTCGCGGGCGATTACGCATATGACCCGTCATCGCCAGGAAAAATTGATCGCACCGATCCCGGCCTCGGACTCCCGACGACAAACCGGGACTTCGGTCCACCGGACGGCCGACTTCTTCGTGCGGTGTCTGGAACGAGCTTCGCAGCACCTGCGGTTGCCCATATGGCAGCCATGCTCTACGACCGCTATCCGGATGCGACGCCAAATCTCATCCGAGCGTTGTTGGCCGACAGTGCGCAGCTGCCCAGCGACAGACCCGCTCCGCTCAATAGGAGACACGATGACGAGAGCGTGCTCCGCGTCTACGGATATGGTCGGCCGGCACTCGACCGCGCCGCGAGCTCCGACGACAATGACGTTCTTCTCGTCTCAGAGACCACAATCTCTCCCGACGCTTTTCAGCTTTTCGAGATCCCGTTTCTGCCACCGGATTTCTTGGGCCGCGCCGGCGGCCGTTGGATCAGCGTGAGCCTGGCATTCGACCCTCCAACTCGCCAGACACGAGGCGATTCCTATCTGGGACTGGCGATGCAGTTTCACATGTTCCGCAACATCGCGGCGGAAGCTGTAAGCGGCGCGTTTCGCGATTGGCAAGCGGAGCCAGCGGGTCCCGACGAACAACGACTCGAAAGCTCGCTCGGCAAGATCCCCGGCAGTCAAAAGGTGGATTTCACGCCAGGTGCGACCGTCCGGCGCCGGGGAACGCTACAGCGAGGTTTGCGCAAGATCACGAATATGTCCTGGGAGTACGACGGAGGCCCGCTGATTCTCGCGGTGAGTTGTCTTCGGAAGTGGGCTCCACCCGAGCTCAACGCCCAGCGATATGCCGTGGTCGTGTCCCTAAAGCACGCCGATACCCAGGCAAGCCTCCACGCTCCGCTGCGAGCTCGCCTCCGACCACGTCCGCGCGTGCGGATCCGCTAAGTGGACCGCTCTGCGAATATCAACGCCGCAGGAAGCTTCCTTCGGGCAGTCGGCGACCGTCGTCGCCCGGGAGCTCAGGGAGCCGACGACGCAGAGGGTCATCTGCCCGTGGCTAAGACCCTCACGGTGCTCGCCGAGTTGGCAGGGCCAGGCACAAGTGGCGTCGACGTTGACCTCATCGCCGCTAACGTCGGGATCTCGCGGGCGATACTGTTCGACACCCTCGTAAACTTGAATCAGCTGAACTTGATCTCGCTCGAGCATCGCGGCTCGCAGGACTTTGTCAAGTTGACGGAACTGGGCTCGACCGTCGAAGAGAAGCAGCGTGACTGACCAACAGGTCGTTGACGTTCTTGTCGCTGCCGCGCTGGGTGCGCTTGTCGGCTCCGGTGGACTGGTAACCGGTATCGCGACGCGCCGGCGAGCGCTCTGGTCTGCGGTCCGGCTCTCCTCTATGTCGGGTTCAACCTGGCAGCCTCCGCAGCCGCTTACGGATTAGTGTCGGCTTTCGATTGGAACTTCGGAGTCACTGATCCCGATGCTGCTCGATGGACTCGAGTTCTCGTCGCCGGACTGGGTGCAATGGCGTTGTTTCGGAGTTCGTTGTTTGTCGTACGGGTCGGAGGCGAGGACGTCGGGGTAGGCCCCAGCAGCCTGCTCGGTGCGCTCATGAGCGTCGCCGACCGAGGTGTCGATCGCCTGCGCGGCTCCAAGCGTGCCGATCAGGTAAACGAACTGCTCGAGAGCATCCCGTGGACCGCCGCGGACTGACCTGCCGGCGCTTTGTCTTGGATTGATGCAGAACGCGACGCGGCTAGAGAAGGACGCACTTGCGGGCGCGATTCGAGACATCGACGATGGAGACCTTGACGACGACGTACGCGTCCTACTTGTTGGCCTTGAACTCCTGAACCTTGCTGGGATCGGAGTGCTTACTGAGCGTGCGGTCGCGCTTCTCGGCGGCGATCCTCCTCCCATGGTCCTTGACTAGCGGCCCATCTGCCACGGGTGCATTTCGACGCGCCATCGACAACTGCTGATGCGATCGTCGCCTCGTTTGAGCCTGACACTCGTTGCTATGGCAGGTAGCTCATCGTCCAGCGACGATTTCTACAGTACTCAGGCCGCTAAAGCCCGTCCGGGCCACCGGGATTCGATCGGCGGTCAGCAAGCAGACACGGGGCTACGGCACCAATGCACCCGGCAGCAGCGCAGGGTGTTGGGGGTTAAGGGTAGTGCGGCGAGGTCGAGAGCGGACACAGCGCGGAACGGCATAGAGACGGTAGGTGATTTTTCCGATTGGCATGAATCCAGACGATCTTGTCCGCGACTTCAGTCAGCGTGTTCGTGATGGCACGGCGGGCCTATTCGTGGGATCTGAGGCTTCGCGTGCCGTGCCGGCGCTCCTGGCTGGCTTGGCCTGCTTCAGCCACTTGCGTTGTCGCAGCTCGGTCTGCGCTGACGAGCACTCGGAGTTGCCCGCCGTCGCCCCCAGTGGATCGTCAACCGCAATAACGCGAATCGCCGTCCGCTGTACGCGCGCATCCTCGAGGCGACCCGTGGACTAGATACGAACCGTTACACGCGCGATATCGGCGATGCCGATCGATGTCGTGTGGACAACCAACTTCGATACTCTTCTCGAGAAAGGCCTCGCGGCACGCAACCCAATCGTTCGGCACGACGACTATTCGTTGTTGGTCCCGAAGTCGAGCGGCACACCTGAAGTTCTGAACTCCCACGGATGCATCGAGCGTTCACCGATTACGGAACTCGTCATCACTCAGGGCGACTACGAGGACTTCTTCGCTCGGCGGCCCGCGATCGCTCAACGGCTTGGAAGCGACCTGCTTAGCCGTTCACTGCTGTTTCTGGGCTACTCGCTCTCTGATCCCGATCTTGTCACCGCTCTCGCTGAGGTCCGACGCCTGGCGATCGCCGCCGCATTTCATCGTCGTTACCCCTCCCAAGCCTGGCCAGGAGACGTTCGGAAAGACTCTGGCGCGAGGATCTACGGCGAACAGGTATCGAGACTGTCGAAGCAGCGACTTACGACGGAGTGCTCGCAATTCTTCCCATGAGCTGGCAAGGCGTTCTCGGGGCGCGACGATCTACGTAACTGGTTCGCATACCGACCCGCTTCCGCTCGCGACGGAACTGGGTCGAGGACTCGCCGCGATCCCAGGCGTGTCCTCCTCGACGGACAGAGTCAAGGGATTGGCAGAGAAGCCGTCAACGGTTTCTGCGAGAAGCCGCTGCTGACGCGGCGTCACGACCTCACCACCCGTCTCGAAACGTTCCTCAATCCTTATTCAATTGACGCGTCATTGCGTCCGACCCAGCGCGGTACCGCAGCTTCAAGGGTTGCGAGCGGCACTGCTTAGACGATGTTCTGTTCTGATCTGTTTTCCCGGGGGTTTGGGCACCGAGGCCGAGGTCGACGCGGGTATCCGCGCCGGATGTAGCGTCCTTCCAGTCCCTCTCTCGAGCGGGGATTCCGCGTCGCGCGTTCTTCCGCGTCCTGATGTTTTCCGAAGACGATTGTCGCCGGCCTACGTGGCGGGAGCTGAGCGTGGTTCCTTGGATGCGGACACGATCTGTCGCGAGGTCGAGCGACTGGTTGCATGATGTCGAGTCCGATTCGGCTAGCGGCAGTACGCCATGACGTGCTGGTCGGTGCGGGCACCCGTACCCGCGTGATGGCGATTATCGGCTCCACTTCGCGCATGAGAGAGCTCACCCCCATCGAAGGTCGCCGCGCTGATGGATATGGGAGATGACTCGCCGGACATCGTGAGCGATGTGTCGGTTGGCTCGGCTAGCTCCCCGATTTGGCGCCAGGTCGTCGAGCGCGGCACAGCGGTCGCCGCCACCTGCTGACCTGGCTCGTCGCCCGGACGGCCGCGTCGATCCGAATCGACTGCTCGATGTCGCCCTCGAACATCTGGAGGGAGGCGTCGGGCATTCACGATCCATCCCACGCCGACAACAGAATGATCAGCCTGGCTCAAACCGCTTGGTTCCGTGGACATCGCGCGGAGGCGGGCTCTGATCGACGACCTCCTCAAGTCAGGCCGAGGCCAGAACGTGTACGCGCAGATCCTCCCGGAGTCGGTACAGACCGTCCAGCGACGAGGCGCGGCGCTAAGCCGGAGCTTCCTTTCGTTCAGCCACAATCTTCGATGCCGCGGATGCATGTCAACGGCTCGAGATCGAGCAGCAGCTGCGGCTAGCGGACGAACTGCGCGCGGCCGGGGTCTCCGTGATCATCGAGTCCCCGGGGCACGCTTAGACCGCGGGACCTTCGGGGGATCGCGGACATGTTCGCTCCCGCGGGGCATCCCGTTATGCCACTTGGTCCGACGCCGACCGATGCGGCGATAGGCGCCGACCATGTTGCGGCGGCGATCGGAGCGATCATTTCGGCCGACGCGGGTGTGCTTCGATTATCGCCGCGGTAACCCGTGCGGAGCACACCGGCGGAGTTGCCCGTCTATCCAGTCAACCGTTGAGGCATCGTCGCCGCCCGTGTCGCCGCGCGGATCCTGGATCTTGACCTGCTTGACGACGACGGCCCAGACCATAACGTAGCGATCCAACGAGCGGCGCATGGGACCTGCTGCTCTCCGGACGCGACCGGCCAGGCTGCTCGAGGTGCGGTCCCACCTGCCACTTCATTTGATCACCACTCCGAGCAGCGCCATCAGGAACCAGTTAGGGTCGATTCGCTGCTCGGACCAGACGTGGGAATGGCGCCTCGGAGTTCAGAGATCCAGGTTGTATGCGACGGGCCAGGTGAAGACCGGCGCGGCTCGGATTGGTGCCCGCACGGTCCTAGAACGGCCGATCGGGATTGTTCAGTTCGACCCGTGAGATCCGCGGATCTGTCCCCTTTCATGACCCGAAATCGCCTGCAAACGAGCCGCTTAGCCAAACCGCTTGGCCATCATAAGCCGCGCGTCGACGACGGACGGCGTACCTTTCGCTTGACGGGCAGCCGTCTCGCTCGCGGATCAGGTGAAGCGTCGATTTGGCCAGGAGCTCCACAGCCGCCCGCCTGCGGGCCACGAGGCGTCAAGGCGTGCCGGACGGCGAGCAACCCGGCGCTCGGTGAGCCGCCTGCCGAGCTGGCACCGGCGCTCCGGTGAGGCCGCCCAGGTTGCGGGCGTCGGTTGCCTGCGCCTGCGCGCGGCCGTAGGGTCGGTTTGCAATGACCGATCCGACGGTCGATGCGGACGCCTTCAACTCGTTCGAGGCGGCGGGCTGGGAGCAACAGGTCGCCGGATACGAGGAGTTCTTCGTCCCGATCACGGCCAGGCTCGTCGGGCCGCTGCTCGACGCCGCCGAGGTCCGCCCCGGCGCCCACGTGTTGGACGTGGCCTCGGGACCCGGCCATGTGGCCGCCGGGGCCGCCGAACGAGGTGCGTCCGTCATCGGGGTCGACATCGCCGACGGGATGCTCTCGCTCGCACGTCAACTCCATCCGGAGCTCGAGTTCCGCCGCGGCGACGCGGAGGCGCTGCCGTTTCCGAACGGCTCATTCGACGCCGTGGTCGCGAACTTCGTGATGCTGCATGTGGGCCGCCCAGAGCAGGCGGCTTCCGAGTTCGCGCGGGTTCTGGCCCCTGACGGCCGGCTCGCTCTCACGGTCTGGGACGTTCCCGAGCGAGCCCGGTTTATCGGCGCGCTCGTCGAGGCGGTGGCGACAGCGGGAGCCGATCCGCCGCAGGATGTCCCTGTAGGGCCGCCAATCTTCCGGTACTCGAACGACCAGGAGTTCGCTGACCTGCTCCGCGGCCGACAACTCGAGGACGTTCAGGTGAGCACCGTCTCCTTCTCCCATCACCTGCCGTCGCCTGATGCGCTCTGGCGAGGGCTGCTCGGTGGGACCGTCCGGATCTCCGCGCTCATCCGCGGTCAGACGAGCGAGATGCAACGGCAGATTCGCGCGGCGTTCGATCGCAACCTGCAGCAGTACGAGATCGATGACGGGCTCGAACTCCCGGTCTCCGTGAAGCTCGCGACCGGGCGCAAGCCAGCGTGATCAGGGGTCGCAAACAGCCCGAGGCGCCACGGCCACGGCGCTGACCCCTGAGCCGCCACTTGGCCCACCCTCCCCCACCGGTGCCATGCTGTGTCCGGCCCGGCTGTCGACCGCACCGGTCTTCCCAGCCGGTCGAGGAGCCGGCATTGGATCGCATCGATCACCTCGAGCGCGGCCGTCAGCGATATGCGGCGCGCGCGTGGACGGACTCGTACGACTCGCTGAGCGCCGCCGATCACGTGGCGACGCTGGGAGCCGAGGACCTCGAGTTGCTGGCGACGTCGGCGTACATGCTCGGCCGCGACGCGGCGTACGTCGCGGCTCTGGAGCGGGCTCATCGTGCGTACCTGGAACGCGATCAGGGCCTTCCGGCGGCGCGCGCCGCGTTCTGGATCGCCATCAACCTCTCGATCCGGGGCGAGGCGGGCGGCGCGAAGGGGTGGTTCGGCCGGGCCCGGCGGCTCGTCGACCGGGAGCCGGAGGACACCGTCGAGCGCGGGTATCTGGTGCTGGCGGACATGCTCGGCCGTGCGGCGGCCGGCGATCCCGACGCGGCGATCGCGGCTGGCCGCGAGGCGGTCGCAATCGGCGACCGCTTCGCCGACGCGGACCTGTTCGCGCTAGCCGCTCAGGACCTCGGGGGCATCCTTATCAAGCGCGGCCACGTCGCGGAGGGACTCGGTCTCCTGGACGAGGCGATGGTCGCGGTGACCGCCGGCGAGCTCTCGCCGATGGTCAACGGCTTCGTGTACTGCGGCGTGATCATGGGTTGCCAGGCCGCGTATGAGCCACGGCGCGCGCAGGAGTGGACCGCGGCGCTGAGCCGGTGGTGCGAGGATCAGCCCGACCTGGTGAGCTTCACCGGCACGTGCCTGGTGCACCGGTCGGAGATCATGCAGCTCCGCGGCGCGTGGCCTGATGCCCTGCATGAGGCACGCCGGGCCGCAGAGCGCTGCCTGCGCGCGAACAACGACCGGGTGGCCGCGTACGCACGCTACCGGGAGGGTGAGGTGCACCGGCTGCGGGGCGAGTTCGCCGCGGCCGAGGCGGCGTACCGAGAGGCGCACCGGGGCGGCTACGAGCCGCAGCCAGGCCTGGCGCTGCTGCGACTCGCCCAGGGGAACGGCGGGGCCGCCGCGGCCGCGATCCGCCGCCTCGTCGGCGAGACCTCCGATCCGTCGCGGCGCGCGAGCGTGCTGCCGGCGGCGGTCGAGATCATGCTGGACGTCGGTGATCTCGCGACGGCGCGCGGCGCCTGCGAGGAGCTCGAACGGCTCGCTGAGCAGTGGACCGGCACGATGATCGGCGCGACGGTCGCGCACGCCCGGGGTGCCATCGCGTTGGCGGACGGGGACGCCGGGACGGCGCTCGTAGAGCTGCGGAAGGCGACGCACGCGTGGAGGGAGCTCGACGCGCCGTACGAGGCGGCTCGCGCCCAGGTGCTCGTCGGGATCGCCTGCCGCGCGCTCGGCGATGACGACGCTGGCGCGCTGGAGCTCGACGCGGCCCGCGAGGTGTTCTCACAGCTCGAGGCGACGCCGGACCTCGAGCGGCTCGACGCCCGCCCCAACACGCATGGACTGACGCTGCGCGAGCTCGAGGTGCTGCGGCTCGTCGCCGCCGGCAGCAGCAATCGGGAGATCGCCGCGGTGCTCGTGATCAGCGAGCACACCGTCGCCCGGCACCTGCAGAACATCTTCGCCAAGCTCAACGTCTCGTCGCGCACGGCGGCGAGCGCGTTCGCGTTCGCGCACGACCTCGTCTGACCTCTCGTGGTGAAGATTGACCACGCGCTCCCGCGCAGGTTGGTGATTTGCGGCGATGTCGCCGCGCGCCGCCGTCCGTAGCGTCGCCTGTGGTCAGGCCCCGACGAGCGCACATGGGAGCGACGAGATGGCAACGCATCCGACGATCGATCACCTGCGAGTCCGCGCGGATGCCCGCGAGCAGCTGCTCGCCGGGCTCCCCGTCACGGAGCGCCGCCTCCCGCTGGCGGGCGTCTCGACCGCCGTCCTCGAGGGTGGTGACGGACCGCCGGTGGTGCTCCTGCACGGCCCGGCGGGGAACGCGGCGCACTGGATGCGCATCATCCCGGGTCTCGCTTCGACGCGGCGCGTGATCGTCCCCGACCTGCCGGGCCACGGTGCCTCGATGGTGGACGACGCCGGCGAGCTGGACGCCGAGCGGGTCGGCGCGTGGCTCGGCGAGCTGATCGAGCGCACCTGCCCCTCGCCCCCGGTGCTCGTCGGATTCGCGCTCGGCGGCGCCATCGCCCTCCGGTTCGCGTCCAGCCACGGAGGCCGCCTCAGCGGGCTGGTGCTCGTGGACTCTCTCGGGTTGGGCCCCTTCGAGGCCGCCCCCGACTTCGGCACCGCCCTTGAGCGCTTCCTGGCGCACCCCGACGAGGAGACGCACACGGGGCTGTGGCGGCAGTGCGCGTTCGACCTTGACCGAGTCCGAGAGGAGATGGGCGAGCGGTGGCAGCCGTTCGAGGCCTTCAACGTCGACCAGGCGCGGACACCGAGCGCCATGGGTGCGCTCGGAAGCCTGATGGCCCATTTCACGATGCCAGCGGATGAGCCGGCGCGGATCAACGTCCCGACCACGCTGATCTGGGGCCGGCACGACCTCGCGACCCGGCTCGAGGTCGCGCAGGCGGCGAACCTCCGCCACGGCTGGCCGCTCCACGTCATCGAGGACTGCGCCGACGACCCGCCGATCGAGCAGCCCGACGCCTTCGTGCACGCGCTGGCCCTTGCGCTCGGCGAGGCCGCGGAGCAGGGGTTGGTCGCGGCGGAGTTCGAGGGCGAGATCGTCGGCCGGGGCCATCCGCGCTACGACGAGCTCCGTAGGGTCTTCAACGCGATGGTCGACCGGCGCCCGGCGCTCATCGCCCGCTGTGCGAACGCCCGGGACGTGGCGACGGTCGTCGGATTCGCCCGCGACAACGGCCATCGCGTGTCCGTGTACGGCGGAGGCCACAACGTCACCGGGAACGCGGTCGTCGAGGACGGCATCACGATCGATCTCCGCCCGATGAAGGGCATCGAGATCGATCCCGTCACGCGCATCTGCCGCGCCGACGCGGGGCTCACCTGGGGCGAGCTCGACGCCGCCACGCAGGCCCACGGCCTCGCCGTCACCGGAGGACGGGTCTCCACGACCGGCCTCGGCGGGCTCGCGCTCGGCGGTGGCTCGGGCTGGATCGAGCGGCGCTGCGGCTACACGGTCGAGAACCTGATCTCGGCGGAGGTCGTCACGGCGGACGGCAGCATCCTCACCGCCTCCGAGACGGAGCACCAGGACCTCTTCTGGGGCACGCGCGGCGGCGGCGGGAACCTCGGCGTGACCACACGGTTCGAGCTCCGCTTGCATGCGATCGGCCCGACCGTCATGGCCGGCCTGCTCATCTACCCGACCCCGATGGCCGCTGCCGTGCTGCGGAACTTCGACGCGGTGACGGCACACGCCCCCGACGCGGTCGGCTCGGGCGTGGCGCTGCTCACCGCCCCACACGCGGAGTTCGTGCCGGAGCCGGTCCGCGGGCAGCCGGTGGTCGGCGTCGTCGCGGCCTACGCCGGGCCCGTGGAGGAAGCCGAGGAGGCGCTGCGGCCGTTGCGCGAATTCGGCCCGCCCGCGCTCGACACGGTCCAGCCGATGCCGTACGTGGCCCTGCAGCAGCTCCTCGACTCCGACTATCCGCCCGGGATGCGCCACTACTGGACGGGTGACTTCCTCACCGGCCTGCCGGACGAGTTGATCGCGACCTTGTGCCGCTTCCACCTGTCCAAGCCGTCACCGGGCACCGCGATCCTGCTGCTCCCCGACGGCGGCGCCGGCTCGCGCGTGCCCGAGGGCGCCATGGCCATCGATCCGCTCGTGGCGCCGTTCAACATCCACATCACCTCGCAGTGGGAGGACCCCGGCGATGACGAGGCCAACATCGCCTGGACCCGGGAGCTCAGCGCGGCGCTCAGGCCGTTCACGACAGGGCGCGTCTACGTGAACTTCATCGGCGACGAGGGCGAGGAGCGGGTCGTCGCGTCGTTCGGTGCCGAGGGCTACCGACGCCTGCAGGCGCTCAAGGACCGCTATGACCCGGGCAACCTCTTCCGCACCAGCCAGAACGTCAAGCCGAGCACCTGAGCGCGCCATGATCCGCGTCGAGGCCGAGCGCCGTCTCCCGGTCTCGGCGCGCGACGGCTTCGACTACATCACCGACCCGGGTAACTGGCTCGAGTACTGGCCGCGAGCGGTAAGCGTCGACCCTGACACGCGCTGGCAACGGCCCGGCGACCGCGCGCGCGTCGTGCTGCGCCTCGCCGGGCGCCGGGTCGCGCTCGAGATGACGCTCGTGCGGATCGATCCCTACCGGCTGGTCGAGTACACGAGCGAGCAGGCCGGCCTCCCGGCGGCCCGCCACCGGCGACACTTCGACGAACGCGACGGCGAGCTCGCGTACCGGATCGTCGTCGAGTACGAGCCGCGGCCGGGATGGCGGGGCCTCGTTGACCGGTCCATCGTCCGCAGGGCGAGCGAGCGCGCGACGCGCGAGACCATCGCCAACCTCCACGAGCGGTTCCGGCGCGACGATCCGGGCGGTCACGCACCACGCGGCGGGCCGGAGACCGCCGGACAAGTCAGGTGACGCTCGTCAGCGCCACGCGCGCCTGCGCCTGGAACGCGTCCAGGTTGCGCTGCCATTCGCCGGCGCGCGCGGTGACGGCGGCGGCGCGGGCGAGGAATCCGCTCAGCGAGCGCACGGCGCTCAGATCCGACTCGGCCGACCTGAGTCGACGGTCGTAGAGAGCGAGATTGACCCACTCCGCCGGACGCCAGACGCAGACCCCGATGCACGGCTCGGGCATGTCGACGTTGCCGCACTGCGCGCATGACCAGCCCGTCACCGCCGCCGGCGAGGCCAAGTCGCTGCGGAGCTCGACATGTCCGAAGCCTCGCACCGCCCGACGGGCGCCGTCGCGCAACTCGAGAAGGGTGTCGCGCGGGTCCCCGGACGCCGCGGGAGCGTCGGCGAACGGCCGAACGGCGGCAGCCAACCCCGCAGCACGGACCCGCGCGGCGCAGGCGGCGCGGAGCAGCTCCTCGTAGTCGACTGCACTGACGAGCACGAGTGTGCTCAGAGCAGGCGACTCGGCACGCCGGGCGTGCACGATGGCGCGGCGTTCACCGCGGCGTAGCCGCGAGCGTGCACGGTCGCGAGCCCTGTGGCGACGGCGCCGGCCGGCCTTCGGATCGAGGAAGTATTCGAGCAGAGCACCGACGGCCAGACCGCCCGCCGCGACGGCCGGCACGGCGACCGCCGGACGAGGAGAGCTGCGCCCGCGGCGCCGGAGCATCGGGCGCGAGACGATGTCGTGGAAGCGCAGGCCGCCTGACTCAGGCCGGCCGGGACACGAACCTCGATCCCGTGATCGCGACGTAGGCGACGCCCGCGAAGCCGGCGACGATGGCCGCCATCACCGGCTTGGCGCTGGTGCTGCCGGGGTCGTCGGTGAGCATCGGGATCAGTGCGACCACCTCGCCGAGGAGCATGCTCGCGAGCAGGAGCAGCGCCGTCGCCTGTCTCAGGAGCGTGTCGGCGACGCTGCGTGCGGTGTCGACAGCAGCGTCGAGCATCGCCTCCACCGCCTCGTCGACCGGGCCTTCGCCCGCGGCGAACCGCTGGAAGCGCTCATCGCCTTCGATGTCCTCCCGGCTCGCGGTCGACATCGAGGATCGCGCCATCTCCCAGCGGAACACCTGGCCTTCGACGGCCAGGACCAGCAGCAGGACGGGAATGATCTGCGACGCGGCCGAATAGAACTCTTCGGTCGCGCGGTCGGCGGGCGTGACGCCGAAGGCCACGACGTACGCCACCAGCACGAAGGTCGGTCCGGCAAAGATCAGCGGAAGCGTCAGGTCGCCGCTCTTGCGCAGGTAGCGGACGAGGATGCGTGGCCTGCGGAGCTCTCGCCAGACGGCTCGGAACGCGTCGTCGTTGCGGCGTGCCTCGGTGGCCATGCGTGCTTGATAACCGACGCGCCAGACGTCCCAGCCGGCCGGGACGCCCCGACCGGCCGGCCGCCGGCAGAGGGAGACACCACCGCCTCCCCGTACGGGCAGGTGTCGGTATCAGCGGCGCGGGCGCGCGACCGTCGCCCGGACGTAGCCGGCGAACACGGTCAGACTCGCCAGCAGCGCCGGCGCGGCCTGCAGCGCCTCCTCGACGGGGATGCCTGCGACGTGGGCGAGCACGTCAGAGGGTGTTGTCGTACTTGTCGTGCCAGCCGGCCCAGGTGTAGGGCGGGGTCTGCGGCCAGCCCTCGGGGGAGTCCTCCCACTCCTCCTGGCGGCCGTAGGGCGTGATGTCGAGGAAGCTCCAGGTCGAGCCGAGCGCCTCGTCGCCGCGGGCGTCGATGAAGTACGTGCGGTAGACCTCGTCGCCGTCGCGCAGGAACACGTTGGTGCCGTGCCACTCCGCGACGTCGTGGTCGGCGTCGAAGTCGTCGCGCAGCGTGTACCAGGGGAACTCCCAGCCCATCTGCTCGCGGTAGCGCTGCAGGTGCTCCTGCTCGCCGCGGCTGACGGCCACGAAGCGGGTGTCGCGCTCGCGCAGGTGCAGCAGGTTGCCCAGCTGGTCGGCGTACATCGAGCAGCCGGGGCAGCCGCGCTCCGGGTAGATGTCCATGTCCGGATCCATGAAGAACCGGTACACGACGAGCTGGCGGCTGCCGTCGAAGAGCTCGAGCAGCGTCGCGTCGCCGCCGCCGGGCGCGGTGAAGCGATAGTCCTTCTCCACGCGGATCATCGGCATGCGGCGGCGCTCGGCCGCCATGGCGTCACGCGCGCGGGTGTGGGCCTTCTCCTTCACGAGCAGCGCCTCGCGCGCGGCGCGCCACTGCTCAGGGGTGACGATGTCGGGCTTGGCGGTGCTCATCTTGGTCTCCTGGTGTCGTGGGCCGTCTGTCTTGGCCCTTCACCTGGTGAGCGGAGCCGGTCAGAGCTTCTCGACATGTTTCTCAGGGCTTCACGAAGCGAACCTTGTTCTCGGCCGTGTCGCCGACCCAGATGCCGTCCTCGGCGAGCACGAGCGAGAACGGGCGCTCGCCGGCGGGGATCTCACGCACGTCGTCCGTGTCCGGATCGAAGCCCTGAAGCGCGCCCTTCGTCGCGTTCGTGACCCACACCGCGCCGAGCCCGACGCGCACGTTCTGGGGTGAGCCGCCGAGCTCGAAGCGCTCCGTCTCCTGCGTCTCCTCGTCGACGCGGGTGAGCGAGCCGTCCTCCGAGCCCGTGACCCAGAACACGCCATCGGAGACGGTCATGGACTTGGCGCCCTCGCCGACCTCCGTGCTGCTGAGCCGTGTGCCGATGGTGGCGTCGTACCGGTGCAGGAAGTCGGGCCCCGACGTGAGCACCCACAGGATGTCGCCGCGCAGCGTGATCCGCTCCACGCCGTTCGCCACGTTGATGCGCGAACCCGGCTCGCCCGTCGCGCCGTCGTAGCGCTGCACCCACGTCGTCGCGCCATCGGACTCGGAGACGAGGATCTCGTCGCCGGCGACGGCGATCGCCTTCGGCCGTCCCGCCGTCGTGATCGTCGGCTCGCGGGGTTCCCCGGTGCGCGCGTCCAGCTGCGCGACCTGGTTCTCGTCGGGAATCGGTACCCACAGCACGTCGCCCTGCTCGGCGACCGTGCGGCCGCCCTGCGTGGTGCCGCGGCCGCGCTCGAGCAGCTTGCGGTCGGGAGTGATGCCGACCGTGCCGGCCCGCGTGGACGCCCACACGATCCCGTCGGAGAGGGCCAGCCCGTTCGGTGCGCGCGGGACGTCGACGGCCACCTCGCCGCCGCCTTCCGGGCTCGCGGTCGCGGTCGGAGTCGCGGTCCCGGCCCCTCCTCCGCCGTCGTCGTCGCCGCCTCCGCCCGAGAGCACCAGCGCCGCGACGATCGCCACCACGACGACGCCGAGCGCGGCGATCGCCGCCCACCGCCGCCGTTGGCCGTCCGGTCGCTCCGCGGGGAGCGGGGTGGTCGGGAGATCGGGCGGCGCCGCGGGCGGGGCGGGCGGGGCCACCGGTGATTCGTCGCTCGGCTCCGGCGCCGCCCCTGGTCCAGGCCGCGGCTCGGCGGGTGGCGGCGCCACCGGCGACTCGTCGCTCGGCTCCTCCGCCGCTGGTGGTTCCGGCGTCGGCTCGGCGGGCGGCGCCGCAACCGGAGGTTCGGCGGGTGGTTCCACCGGCGGCCTGGCGGGCGGCGGCTCCTGGTACGTCTCGAAGTCGTCGGCCATGGGCTCCGACGGGAGGTCGCCGGGCGGCGGCGTCTCGAAGTCGTCGGCCATCGGCTGCGACGGGAGGTCGACGGGCGGCGGCGTGAACGGGGGCGGTGTGCCTGCCCGCGGCGCGTCGCCCGGCTCCCCGGTCAGCCGCGCCACGCGATGCCACCGCCGCGGCAGCAGCCGCTCGGCGATCTCCTCGTACGCGTCCCACGCCGCGGTCGCCGAGCCCATCCGCGCCGCGGGGTCCTTGCTCAGCAGCCCCTGGATCCAGTCGGAGATCTCCTGATCGATCGACGGGTCGATCGCCCGCACGGGCGGGATCTGGTCGTTGACCTGGCGCATGAGGATCGCCATCGGCGCGTCGGTGTCGTGGAACGGGACACGTCCGGTGAACAGCTCGAAGGCCATGCAGCCGACCGAGTAGAGGTCCGTCCAAGGCCCGACCTTCTGGCCCATGGCCTGCTCCGGAGCCATGTAGTTCGGTGTCCCGATGGTGACCCCGGTCGCGGTCTGGAACGCGCCGGTCTGGAGGTTCGTCGTCGCCTTCGCGATCCCGAAGTCGGCGATCTTGACCAGCCCATGCGAGCTCACCATCACGTTCTCGGGCTTGAGGTCGCGGTGCACGATCCCCTGCGCCTCGGCGCAGGTCAGGCCGCCCAGGATGCCCTCCAGCACGCCGGTGCGCTGGGCCAGCGTCATCCGCCCCACCCACGGCCGCAGCGATCCCCCCTCGACGTACTCCATCGCGATGTACGGCGTACCGTCGTGCTCGAAGTAGTCGTGCACGGTGACGATGTTCGGGTGGCTGAGGGATCCGGCCACGCGCGACTCGCGCACGAACCGCTGCGCGAACGATGGGTCGGCGGCGTGGAAGGCCCCGAGCTCCTTCAGCGCGACGAGCCGGTCCAGGTCGCGCTGGCGCGCGAGGTGGACCGTCGCCATGCCGCCGCGCCCGAGCTCGCGGAGGATCTCGTAGCGGCCGACCGTCTTCACCGCCTCGGGCATCAGCCCCGAGCCTCCCCGGCCGCGGCGTCCCCGTCAAGGGCGGAGAGCCGCCTTACGGCATCACGCGGAAGGCCAGGTGCGTCGCGGCAGGGGTCGCCACCACCTTGGTCCGTTCGAGGCGCACAGCCGCATCCAGGTCCGCGAACAGGGGCGTTCCGCCGCCGAGCAGGACCGGGATCACGTGCACGCGGATCTCGTCGACCAGGCCGAGCGGGAGCGCCTGCTGCATGACAGTCGCGCCGAAGAGGTGGACGACCGTGTCGCCGGCCGCGCGCTCGGCCTGCTCGATCGCGACGGCCACGCCGTCGGTGACGAAGGTGAAGACCGGCGAGTGGGTCCGGTCGGCTCGTGGTGGGTCACCACGAAGCAGGGGGTGTCTCCCAGCGGGCCACCGTCGCCCCAGCCGCCTTCGCCCTCGTTCTTGTCGAAGGACGTGCGGCCCATCACGACGGCGCCGACGCTGTCGAGCACGTCCTGCAGGATGGCCCGGTCCTCGTCCGTGGCCGCGTCGGAGATCCAGCCGTGCAGAAGCTCGGCGCCGTCGCCGAACGGGTTCTCGCGGCTGTCGTTCGGTCCGGTGACGTATCCGTCGAGCGACATCGACATGTCGCAGATCACGCGTGTCATGGGTGCCTCCTCTGTGTGCGCGGACCTCACCGCGACGTAGGTCTGACGGGTCCGTCGGATTCATCCAGGCCGCGCGCTGCGGTCAGGCGTCCGTCGACGCCCGGGCGGCCAGCACCGGCGCGATGACCTCGCGGAGCGTCGCCTGCGGACCGTCCGCGCCGATCGCCCGGATCAGGAACTCCGTGGCCCGCTCCGCGACCTGCTCGACGTCCCAGACCGTCGAGGTGAGCGGTGGCGAGAGCAGCTGTGAGATCGGGTGGTCTCCGAAGCCCGCCACGGCGACGTCGCCGGGGATCGAGAGCCCGAGCTCCGCGCAGGCCGCATAGACGCCGTAGGCGATCGAGTCGGACATGCACAGGACTGCGCTCGGGCGGTCGGGGCCGGCCAGCAACTCGAGCGCCAGCGGACGCGAGGCGTTGAGCGAGTACGCGCAAGGGACCACGCTGCAGTCGAGACCCAGCGAGGCCGCCGAGCCCGCGACCGCCCGCTCGGCCTCGCGCTCGGGCGAGGTCTCGACGGCCCATGAGAGCACGGTGACGCGGCGGTGGCCCAGCGCGCTGAGGTGCTCGAGGCTCTGCAGTACGCCGCGCTCGTTGTCGAACACCACCTCGCCGGCAGGGGCCACGCCGGGCAGCGCGTCGCCGATGGTGACGGTCGAGATCTGCCGGGCCAGAGCGGCCCAGCCGCCGCTCGCCGGGCCGATCGGGACGACGACCAGTCCGTCGACCCGCTGGTCGATGAGCCGCTGGGCGAGCTCGAGCTCGCGGGCGGGCAGGCCGTCGGCATCGGCGACGAGCGTGCTCAGGGCGGCGCCGTAGAGCTCCCGCTGGACGGCCCGCACGAGCTCCTGGTTCCAGAAGTCGCTGAGGCTGCCCACGAGCAGGCCGACGACGCCGGTCGCCCCGCCCGCCAGGGCGCGCGCGATCGGATCGGCCTCGTAACCCAGCTCCTTGGCCGCCTCGCGCACCCGCCGCTCGGTCTCGGGGGCGACGTGCATGCCCCGCAGCGCGTAGCTGACCGCGGCCGGTGAAAGGCCCGTGTGCTCGGCCAGGTCACGGATCGTGGTCCGGTTTCTGGCCACCCGGGCGAGACTACTCGGGTTGACACGAGCGATGGGTGGGCGCATGATATTGAAGCGGTTCACTGAACCGGTTCACAAACCGCCCCGCTCCCACGTCCGCACGCGTCGACATCCACCAGCACCTGTGGCCCGAGCCCCTGCTCCGGGCGCTGTCGCAGCGGACCGAGCCGCCGTCGCTCGTGCGCCGTCGCGACGGCTGGAGACTGCGCATCGACGGCGAGCCGGAAGCGCCGTTCGACCCGGCGGACCACGACGCCGACAGGCGAGCCGCCCTCGTCCACGCCGACGGCATCGATCGCGCGCTGGTGGCGCTCTCCCCTCCGCTCGGAATCGAGGCGCTTCCGACCGCCGAGGCCGAGCCGCTGCTCGCGGCTTATCACGACGGGGTCGCCCAGCTGCCCGCCGAGTTCGGCGCATGGGCCGCGGTCGGCCTGGCCGACCCGGCACCGGCCGCGCTGTCCGCACTCCTCGACCGGGGCTTCGTAGGCGCCTGCGTGGTGGCCGAAGCGCTCGGCGATCCTGACGGCTTCGAGCGCCTCGGTCCCGTGCTCGAGACGCTGGATCGCCGTGGGGCGCCGTTGCTGATCCATCCGGGGCCCGCGGCGGCGGGTGCCTCGGCCCGTCCGGGCTGGTGGCCCGCCGTCACCGACTACGTCGCCGCGATGCAGCGGGCGTGGCATGCCTTCGCCGTCTGGGGCCGGTCCGCCCATTCCCGGCTGCGGGTGTGCTTCGCGATGCTCGCCGGCCTCGCGCCGCTGCACCGGGAGCGGCTCGTCGCCCGCGGCGGGCGGCCGGTCAGCGATCCCGACGTCTTCCTCGACACCTCCTCCTACGGAACGCGAGCGATCGACGCCGTCGTCCGCGAGATCGGCGTCGACCGGCTGGTCTACGGCAGCGACCGGCCCGTCGTCACCCCGGCCGAGCTGTCGCTCGGAGCCGCCATGGAGGTCGCGCTGCGCGAGCGCAACCCGGCCCGCCTCCTCGGTCCCGCACGGATGGAGGCGGCGGCGTGATCGAGCACGACCGGAGCGCGCTGAGCGAGCTCGTCGCGGACATCGCCGCCGACCCGCAGCAGTGGCGATCGCTGGTCCGCCATGACACCGGCGAGCGCCACTTCGAGCAGCTCTGGCGCGACGACGACGTCGACGTGTGGGTGATCTCGTGGGGCAACGGCAACGACACCGGCTTCCACGACCACGACGTCTCCAGCGGCGCGGTCGCCGTCGTCGAGGGGGAGCTCATCGAGGAGCGGCTCGCGCTCGGCGGGACGCCCCTCCGGATCCACCATCGCGCGGGCGAGGTGTTCGACTTCGACTCGGCGCACGTCCACCGCATGCGCCAGGACAGCGACACGCCGGCCGTCTCCATCCACGCCTACTCGCCGCCGCTGTGGCGGATGGGCAGCTACACCGTGGGCGCCGGACGGAAGCCTGCGCCGGCAGTCGATCTCCTACGCCGAGGAGCTCCGCCCGGCCGAGAGCACGGGGTGAGCGGTGGACGCCGATCTCGTTGTCATCGGAGGCGGCGTGATGGGCATGTTCACCGCCTACCACGCGTCAGAGCGGCTCGCACGGGTCGTGGTGCTGGAGCGTGGGCGGATCGGCGATCCGCTGACCGCCTCGTACGGCCGCACCCGCTCGTTCCGCAACGACTACCTGGACGCGACCTACGCGCGGCTTGCGCACGAGTCCTTCCGGCTCTGGATCGACTTCGAGCAGCGGACGGGCAGCAAGGTGCTCGTCCGCTGCGGCTGCTTGAACATCGCCAAGCGCGCCGTCACGCCCGACCTCGCCGGCACCTATGCGCAGCAGAGCTTCGAGACGCTCACCCGGCTGGGGATGAGGACGGAGTCGTTCGACGCGGGCGCGATCGGGCGGCGCTTCCCGTACCTCGACGCGGACCTCGGCCATCTCGATCTGGAGGGCGGCGTCGTCGACGTGCCCGCCGTGAACCGTGCGCTCGCGCTGGCCCTCGGCCGGCACGGCGTCCGCACGATCGAGGGTGTCGAGACGACGTCGATCGTGCCCGAGGGCAGCTCGATCCGCGTGATCACCGAGAGGGGCGAGATCCTCACTCGATCGCTCGTCATCACGGCGGGACACGGCACCAACGCCGTCCTGTCGCTGCTGCCCGGCGGCCGCCTGCAGGTCCCGCTCACGCGGGACAGGCCTCGCGAGGCGAAGTACCTCGTCCCGCCCGCCGGCGCTCGCGATCGGTTCACCGCGGACGCGATGCCGGTCATCGCCTATCTCGACGCCGGGATCTACTGCCATCCGATCGTGGACGGCCTCGTCGATGCCGTGAAGATCGGCTACTACAACCCGCCCGACGTTCCGAGGGACACGACGAGCATCGACAGCGTCGCGAGCTTCGTCGAGCAGTGCGTGCCGGGATTGCGAGACGCGACGATGCGCGACGTCGAGGACGTCGATCAGTGCGACTACGACCTCGTGGCCGACGACGACTTCGTGCTCGGACCCATCCCGGGCTTCGCGAACGCCTTCGTGGGCGTCGGATGGCGTGGAACCGGCTACAAGTTCGCGCCCTGGGTGGGGCGGGTGCTGGCCGAGAGCGCGGTGCAGGGCGGCACGGTCTACGACGTCGCCCGCTTCGATCCAGCTCGTTTCGAGGAAGGGAGGACGACCGATGAGACGGTCGCAGAGGACCTTGGAACAACGGCTCGCTGAAGGCGTCGTGATCGGCGCGGAGGGCTACGTCTTCGAACTGGAGCGGCGCGGCTACATCAAGGCCGGTCCCTTCGTGCCCGAGGTCATCCTCGACGAGCCGGACGCGCTCCGGCAGCTGCACCGGGAGTTCCTGCGCGCCGGCGCCGACGTGATGGTCGCGCTCACCTATTACGCGCACCGCGAGAAGCTCAAGGACGTCGGGCGCGCCGGAGACCTGGAGCAGATGAACCGGCAGGCGGTCCGGATCGCCAACGAGATCGCGGCCGAGGGCGACGCGCTGGTGGCGGGCAACATCTGCAACACCTGGTCTTACGACCCGCAGGACCCGCATCGCTCGGGGGCCGTCGTCCGAGCGCAGTACGAGGAGCAGCTCGGCTGGGCCGTCGAGGAAGGCGTCGACTTCGTGATCGCCGAGACCTACGACCATCTCGGCGAGGCCCTGATCGGCCTCGACGTGTGCAAGCAGCTCGGCCTGCCGGCGATGGTGACGTTCGCGAGCGTGCGGCCGACGAGGACGTACGACGGATACGACTACGTCGAGGCGTGCAGGATCCTCGCGAGCGAGGGCGCGGCGATCGTCGGCCTCAACTGCTCGAGGGGGCCCGAGACGATGCTGCCGCTGCTGGAGCGCATCCGCTCGTCAGTCGACGTCGGGGTGGCGGCGCAACCTGTCCCCTACCGGACCTCGCCGGACACTCCCGCCTTCGAGTCGCTGGAGTCCGAGGACGGGCAGCACTTGTTCCCGATCCAGCTCGAGCCCTTCCAATGCACGCGGTTCGAGATGGCGGACTTCGCGCGCCGCGCGCGCGACATCGGCGTGGACTACGTCGGCATCTGCTGCGGCGGGGGACCGCATCACGTGCGAGCCATGGCGGAGGCGCTGGGCCGGCAGACGCCGGCCAGCCGGTACTCGCCGGCCATGGAGCTCCACCCCGTCCTCGGCGCCCAGCGCAGTGAGGCGGACCACGAGCTCATGGGCGGCTGGCGAGCGGGCGACGAGCGAGCGTAAGGCGCGGGTGGCCTGTGCCCTCTGCGCGGCCCCGCACCGAACCTGGAGAACGGCCGCCAGGAGCGGCCCAAGGGCGCGGGGCCGCGCACAGAGCACCGGCTGAGCGGCCTCTAGGGTCTTCGGACCTCCCGCGCCGTTCGCTGATCGAAGTGCTCGACATCACTCGCGGTGAGCTCGTCACCGTCGCGGTGCACGAACCGCTGCGTGCGCGTCCACGAAGACCCGCGGGACGCTGCTCCGCCTCGTCGGCGCGTTGAGCGAGCCTGCACAGCCCGAGCACGAAGACCACGAAGCCGAGGTAGACCGCGATGCCGGCGACGAGCAGGATCACCGTGGTCGTGCTCATGGCCGGACGAACCCGAACTCGGCCGCGTACGTGGCGCCGGGTCGCCGGCGCGCGCTCGAACGGCACGCCGAGGGCGACGCCGACGCCGACCTCGAGGTAGCGGCGGCCGAGCAACACGCGGCGGTGCGACGGGCTGCCCATCCACGCCGCGACGGTGGCGGCAGGCGTCGAGCAGGGTCCGATTCCCCAGGCGAGCGTCTCGCCGAGCGCCCACGTGGCCGCGTTCCAGAGGTAGCCGGTGGCCCGCGCCCGGGCCCTCAGGCCGCGCCCGTCGGGCGTCACGTGCGAGAAGAAGCGACGCCGCACCATGTCCCGCGTGTGCCGCTGTGCCGCGAGCGCGAGCCTCGGATCAGCGGCCAGCCGCCCCAGCTCGCGAGCGCCGCGCTCTCGATTGATCTCGCGCGTGACGGACGTCGCCGCCTCCTCCAGGGTCTGCTCCGTCGGCCGCGTCGTGGACCCGGGCGAGCCGCTCGCGCTGCAGCGCTGCGCAGCCGCGGGGGTCGCCAGGACGGTCGCGGCGCCGCCAACTGACACCGTGACGATGAGCGCCAGCCCGCAATGGGGGATCGTGTGAGACATGGCCCAGCGAAAGTCGAGCCGCAGCTCCTGGCCTGCGGCTGGTAACCGGCACCCGCTTCTCCACGACGGGCGGAAGATGGCGGCCCATGTATCCCGAGCGGGCCACACGCAGACTCCGCGCTGCGATACGGCCAGACTACTCCCTTTGGGTTAGGAATGTAACCCATGGCAACATTTTTCTCCCGCAACAGGTCTAGCCGTTCGGGTGGGTGAAAAACGGACGCGGGGTCTTCACAGGCCCAGGCAGGTGTGATCTAGGTGCGTCATGCGGCGCGACCGCGCCCGGCGCAGCGACCCGATGTTCGCCCTCGACCGCTTCGAGTGGGGCGCTCCGGATCGGCTCGAGGTGGCCGGCAGCTTCTCCGGCCTGGAGGGCCGCCCCGCGGCAGACCCGGTTCTGACCGTCCACGGGCCGGACGGGCCGCACCGCTTGCCCGCGATCGAGGACGGTGCCGGTCCGCCCGCGGACGGCTCGCCATGGGCCGCGGCGTTCGCGTGGCTGGAGGCGCCGGTGGCGTTCGACCATGCCCGTCTCGAGCTCGGCCCGGCGCTCGCCGTCGAGCTGCCCGGACCCGGCCAGGGCGAGGCCGGCAGCTCGCTGCCCGTCTCGACCGCAAACGAACACAACGGCTGTCGCGGACACCGGTGGCGCCGCCGGCCGGCTGCGCCTGGAGGCGCAGCTGCTGGACGCGCGGCAGGAGCTCGAGGAGACGCGCGTCGCGGCGCAGCGCGCGCAGGAGGAGCTCGACCGCGCGCAGGCGGACCTGGCCGCCGAGCGACAGCGCGGGGCCGACGACGCCGAGCGGTTCCGCGAGGGGCTCGCCCGGGTGCGGGCTTCGGCCGAGGAGGCGATCGGCGCGGCCGAGCTCGCGCGCTCGCGCGCTGAGCAGGAGGCCCAGACCGAGATCGCCGCCCTTCGCGAGCGCGTCGCCGCGCTCGAGCCGGCGGCCGGCGAGCTCGAGACGACCCGCTCCGAGCTCGACGACGCCCGGAGCACGCTCGCGGAGGCCCGCGCCGGTGCGCAGTCGCTGCTCGACGTGCTCGTGCACGAAGCGGAGCCTCAGGCCAAGGGGCGGTGAGGACGTACGTACCTGGCCTGTGCCTCCTGGTGTGCGCGGTGATGCTCGCGCCTCCGGTAGCCGCGGGCCAGGATCGGTCGCCGACGCCGTCGGCCGATGAGCTCTGGCGCACCTACCCGCTGCAGGAGAGCCCCGAGCCCAGCGAGACCCTGACCCCGACCGCCTCCTCCCGCCCCGCGGAGGCGCCGCCGGCCCCCGACGACGGCGCGCCGCTCGCGCTGATCGGAGTGGCCGGCCTGTTCGTCGCGCTCGCCGGCGCATTGGCGCTCCTGCGGGTCCGCTCGCGGCCGCCGGCCCTGGCGCGCCCGCGATGGGGGGCGCCGCTGCTGGTGACCGCGGCCGCGACCGCGATGCACCCCGGCCAGCGGCCACGCTCGCCGCGGCTCACCGCGTTGGGCGACGGACCGTCTCAATGGTCGGGCGACTCGCCGGGGGATCCCGCGCGACCGCCGGACCCGCGCCGGGCGTGGACCGCGGAGGTGCAGTGGAGCGACACGCGCTTCGAGGTGGTCGCGCGAGCGGGGAAACGTGGCAAGGAGGTCTCCGTCGCCACGTCCCGCCCGCTGCAGTGGCCACCTTCCGGCCCGAAGGCCGTGAGGGACATGAGCCGGGCGGTGGAGCGCCTCGAGGCGTCGATGCTCGCGGCGGGCTGGACGTCGCTTCCGCCCGGGGAGGCCTGGTACTCCAAGCGCTTCGCCTGGGCGGCGACCACCCCGCGCGAGGAGCAGCGGTCGCCCGCACCGGTGCCGCACTCCGGTCGCTTCAAGCGCCAGACGGAGTGGCCGGCCGGCAGCGAGCAGCTGTGGCGCTGCGAGATCAAGTGGCACGCCGGCTACGCCAACTCCGACTTCCGGGCCGTCGCCCACGGGCCGAAGCGCCATCGCGGCGTCACCCTGGGCCACTCCGAGACCTTCAAGTGGCTTCTGAAGGGCGTTCCCGCGGCGAGCGACGCCCGCTTCCTCGGCCAGGTCCGCCGGCTCGCCGACCGTCTCGCCGCAGCCGGGTGGGAGCCGGCCGGCCGCGGGCCCAGTTGGTACGAGCTGCGCTTCGTCTGGCGGCGGGAGGGCGCGCCGCCGGAGCAGCTCGATCCCGCCCCCGTGGAGGCCGACCGGTGACGGCGCGCATCACCCGCGCCGGGTTCCTGTGGGCCGGCGCGGCGGCGGCCGGCGGCGCGACGGTCGCCCTGCGGGGCGGGGACGGCGCCTCGCACGCGGCGCCGTCGAAGTCCTCCGATCGCGAGATCCTGGCCTTCTTCCTGACGCTCGAGCAGGTCCAGGAGGCCTTCTACCGCCAGGCCGTCGAATCGGGCGGCCTGGACGGCGAGCTGCTCGAGCTCGCGAGCCGGGTCGGCGCCCAGGAGCGCGAGCATGCGGCGTCCCTGACCCGGCGGCTGGGCGGCACCGCGCCGCCGCCGCCCGCCTCGGACTTCGGCGATGCCTTCGACTCCCCCGCGCGCTTCCGCGAGACCGCCATCGAGCTGGAGGAGACCGCGCTCGCCGGGTATGTCGGGCAGGCCGGCAACCTCGGCCGCGGGGCGATCGCGGCCGTGGCGACGCTGATCTCCGTGGAGGCCCGTCAGGTCGCGTGGCTGCGCGACCTCGCCGGCATCTCGCCGGCACCGCGGGCCGCCGATCCAGCCCGGAAGGCGGACGCCGTCCTCCGGGAGTTGCGCGACAAGGGATACATCGCATGAGCACGCCGACCCTCGCGGACATCGACCGCGACGAGGCCCTCACCGAGGCGATCGGCGAGCTCTGCGGCAGCACCCGCGCCGGCTTTCTCCGGACGACGGCGCTCGGCGGCGCCGCCATGCTCGCGGCCCTCGCGGCCCCCACAGTCGCTGCGGCCGAGATCGACGACGTGGCCATCCTGAACTTCGGGCTGCGCTTCGAGCGGCTGCAGGCGACCTTCTACACGCAGGCCGACGAGATGGGCACGATCGCCTCGATGGCCGCGGCGAAGCGGGAATGGGCGCGCACCCTGGGAGCGCACGAGCGCGCTCACGTGAAGATCATCAAGCAGGTGCTCGGGTCCAAGGCCGAGGGCCGGCCGTCGTTCGACTTCGGCAAGGCCAACGAGACCGACGCGGCGTTCACGAAGACGGCGGTCGCGATGGAGGACCTCACGGTCGCGCTGCTCGCCGGCGTCACGCCGAAGGTCAGGGACAAGGGACTCGTCGCCGCGCTGTTCGGCCTGCTGACGGTGGAGGCGCGGCACGCGGCCTGGGCGCGGCACATCGTCGGGTCCACCCCCGCACCGCGCGCCTTCGACGAGCCGATGACCCTCCGCCAGGTGCAGGGAGCGATCGCCCGGACGCGCTTCGTGGTCTCGCGCCCGCGGGTCTCGGGCACGCGCGCGCCCCGCTTCACGGGCTGATGGCCCGGCGCCCCGCTGCCCTCGTCGTGGCGGCGGTCGCGGCGACGGCCGCGGTGCTCGCGGCGGGAACCGGCGGGGACGGGCCGCGCCGCGCCGATCTCGCCGCGGCGGATGCCCTCCCGGCGCCGGTGGCGCCCGCGTTCACGCCTGGGCCGCCCCACCGGCTCGGTGGCCGCCGCCACCGCGCCCTCTGGGCGCCCGTGAAGCGGCCGGCCGCGGTGCGGTCGGCGCCCGACAGCCGCGCGTCCACGATCGGCATGCTCGAGCCGGCGACACCGGAGGGCACCCGCAATGTCGTCGCGGTCGCCGCGCGCGGTGAGGATCGAGCCGGACGCCCGTGGGTCAAGATCCGGCTCGCCGTGCTCCCCAACGGGACCACCGGCTGGGTTCCGCGGGCCGCGCTCGGCGGCTACGGGACCGTCCTGACCCGCCTCGTCGTCGACACCGGCGCGCTCACGGCCACGCTCTACCGGGAGGGGCGGGCGGTGCTGCACGCGCCGGTCGGCGTCGGGACGACCGACACGCCCACGCCGCGCGGGGAGTTCTACGTCCGCAACCGGCTCACCCGCTACCGCAGCCCGACGTACGGGCCGGTCGCCTTCGGCACGAGCGCGCGCTCCCCGCAGGCGACCGACTGGCCCGCCGGCGGCTTCGTCGGCATCCACGGCACCGACAGGCCCGACCTCGTCCCCGGCCGGGTCTCCCACGGCTGCATCCGGCTGCGCAACGCCGACGTGCTCGCGCTCGCGAGACTGATGCCCGTGGGCACCCCCGTGACGATCCGCTGATCGGGCGCTAGGTGATCACCGCAGCGCGGGCTCGAACGCCGGCATCACGCGCTCGGCCACGAGGCGGAGCTGGCCGCTGATGTCGGGCACGTTCTCGACCTCCTCGCCCGAGAAGAGCTTCACGATCGCCGGATCGGCGAGCGCGAGGATCATGTGGTTGACGCCGGTCGGCTGGATGTCCGACTTGATCTTCTCCACGCACTCCTCCGGCGTGCCGGCGATCGAGAGCTTCTCCGCGTACTCGGGCTTGAAGAGCTCGACCGCCTTGGGGATGTCGCCGGCGCCGAGCGCCTCGACGACCGGGGCGAGCTCGGCCGCGTCGATGCCGTGGCGGGCCAGCTGCTCCTCGGGCATCGAGGAGATGTAGAACGCCACGAGGATGCGCGCCGCGCGCTTGGCGGCCGCCGAGTCGTCGGAGACGACCGTCACGACCCACGCGCCGATGTCCAGTTCCTGCCAGTCGCGACCGGCCTTGTCGGCACCGATCCGGATGTTCTCGGCCATGTAGTCGTACGCCTCGCGCGAGTAGGAGAGCGCGTGGTGCAGGCCCTCGGCGAGCTCGCCCGCCGCCTGGAAGGATCGCGGGCCCTTCATGCCGCCCATCTTGATCGGGATGTGCTCCTGGACGGGCCGGGCGAACGTGTAGAGGCCGTCGTACTTGAAGAAGTCGCCCTCGAACGTGATCGCGCCCTCGGCGAGGAACGTGCGCATCACGTGGATGGCCTCCTTGAGCCGCGACAGGGGCTTCTGGCGCGCCCAATCGATCCCGTACTGGGAGAGCAGGCCGAAGTTCCCGGTCGACACGACGAGCTCGGTCCGCCCTCCGGTGAGCTCGTCGAGCGTCGCGACCTGCTGGCAGATCAGCGTCGGCTCGCGCAGGAAGACGTGAGTGACGTTCGGGCCGAAGCGGATGCGCTCGGTCTTGTCGGCCGCCGCCGCGAACAAGACCCAGAGGTCCTTGTGCCAGGTCTCGTCGACCGAGTAGGCCGCGTAGAAGCCCAGCTCGTCGGCCGTCTTGATCGTGTCGATCGACTCGCCGAGCGGATAGTCCGGGAGCATGCAGAAGCTCCAGCGCATCCCGTTGCCCATCTGGTCTCCTCTCCTAGGTGCGTTGCGAGCCTACTCCTGGACGTCCGGGCGGTCCACGGGCATCGTCTCGGACTCCGCGCCGGCGAGCAGCACCTCGTCGGCGAAGTGCTCGTGCATCCAGTCCAGGTGGTCCCAGCGGCTGTCGACGATGCGCTTCGTGTCCCATGCGGGCAGATCCTGCTGGCCGGTCAGCTCCATCAGCGCCGGGTCGACCTCGTAGACGTGCTCGAAGCGCATGACGACGGCGTCGGTGATCCGCTGCGGTTCGGGCGGTTTCTGGTCGCCCAGCCGGAAGATGCTCATGCGGGGCGCTCCTCCTCATAGGCCTCGTCGAGCGACTGCTTGCCCGGGTTCATGACGTTGTTGGGGTCCAGCGCGCGCTTGATCGCCTTCACGACCTGCCAGGCGCCGCCCATCTCGGCCGGCACGAGCTCCGCGTCGCCTTCGCGCGTGGCCCCGTGGCACGCGGTGATCGAGCCGCCGTAGGAGAGCGTCACCTCGGAGATCTCGCGCTTGCAGCTCACCCACGCGGCCCAGTTCTCGTCGTCGAGACGCTGCTCCCAGATGCCGACGTCGATCTCGACCAGGTAGTCGGCCCAAGGCTTGTAGGGGCCGCTGGTGTAGGCGAACATCCCCCAGTCGTCGAAGATGCCGTACCGCTCGCGGTAGCGCGAGACGATCGCGTGCCACTCCTCGCGCACCTGCGGGAGCACGGAGTAGTTGAGCGCCGCGTCCTCGCAGTGCCAGGACATCATCACCGCCTGGCCCTCCTTGGAGCGGCCGTGGAGGGGCGTCGCGTAGCGATCGTGCCGCGAGGCCCAGTCGCCGGAGGAGATCTCGTCCCCGAGGTACTTGCCGCCGAGGCTGCGGCCGAGCTTCATCACGATCTTCGACGCCGGCTCCACCTCCGCGCGACTGCCGTACATGGCCACGGCGACAACGGCCTTGACCGAGTCCGGCTGCGGGATGTAGGCCTCGTCGTCACGCCGCAGGTAGGCGACCTTCCACTCGTCGAAGAGGACGACCCCGGCGAGCGTCGCGAGGCCCGACTTCGTGAGCACCCCCGTGGTCTCCCACGCCTTCATGTAGTCGTCGAAGGCGAAGAACGCCGCGAACTCCACTTCCGGCCGGGGCGCGAGCTCGAGCGTGGCCTCGGTGCAGATGCCGAGCGTTCCCTGGTGGCCCGTGAACAGCTGCTTGAGGTTGAACGCGGTCGAGGACTTGCGCAGCTTGCGCCCGCCGCCGTCGCCGATCTCGACGATCTCGCCCGTGGGCAGCACGACCTCCATCGAGACGACGTTCTCGCGCGTGTGACCGAAGCGCGCCCCCAGCAGCGACCAGCCGCCGGTGCCGATGCGCCCGCCCACCAGGGAACACGGGTACGAGGCGGGGTCGTCGGGATAGAAGACGCCGTGGCGCTTGAGCTCCTCGTTGAGCTTGAGCATGTTGATGCCGGGCCCGACGGTCACGGTGCGGTCGACGAGGTCGATCTCGTGGATCCGGTTCATCAGCTTCACGTCGACCAGGATCCCGCCGCGGAGCGGGACCGCGCCGTCCGAGAGCCCGGTGCCACCCGCGCGGGGCACCACCGGGATGCGCAGGCGGTTGGCGAGCTTGACGACGTCGGAGACCTCCTGCGCCGTGCGCGGCAGGACCGCCACGTCGGGCATGAACTCCGCCCACCGGTGCACGGGGAACGGCGCCGGGACGCGCGTCCGGTTCACCCGCGAGCTGAGGTTGGGCAGCACGCGCTCGTCGTCGCCGATGATCGCGCGCAGCTCGTCGACCACCGCATCGTCGACGGCGCTCTTGAACGCGACGCTCATGACCGCGCCTCCTGCACCGGCCCGTGACTGTGCCCGCCCACGTCGATCCCGGCCGAGTGGGCGACGAGCTCGAAGAGGTCCATCACCTCCAGCGGCACCTCAGCCGCCGCTCCGGCCTGCGACAGCGGCCGCTCCGACCACGGGCAGGCGCTGATCAGCGTGTCGACCTCCAGCTCCTGTGCGCGCGCGACGCGCCGGCGGCTGATCTCCTCGGTGATCTCCGGCTTCTCCACCGGCAGGCCGCCGCCCCCACCCGAGCAGTAGGACCACTGCGTGACGTGGTCGACGTCATTGAACGTGATGCCCGGCACCGCTCGCAGCAGCTCCCGCGGCGCCTCGTGGACGCCCTTGCGCTTGTTGAGCCGGCACGGGTCGTGGTAGGTGACCGTGCGCTCGACGGGGCGGGTGAGCTGGATGCGGCCCTCCTTGACCAGGTCGTTGACCAGCTCGACGCCGAGCACGATCTCGAAGTCGTACTCGTCGCCGAAGTAGCGCGGGTAGTCCTCCGTGAACGCGATGAAGTCGTGCGGGTCGGGAGCGATGATCCGCTTGGCTCCTACGGCGCGCCAGTCCGCGACGTTGTGGTCGGCGTGCCGGCGGGCGAGCTCGACGTAGCCCATCTCCGCGGCCGGCCCGCCGCAGCACCACTGCTCGCGCATGAGTCCGAACTCGACGCCGGCGCGCTGGAGCAGCTGCGCGAACGCGCGCGTGTAGGAGGTCCGGTAGAACGCCGCCTCGCAGTCGACGAAGAGGATCGTCTCGCCACCCACGGCGATGTCGAGGCCGTCGGCCCAGTCGGCGACGTGCTCCTGATTGACGGGGACGTCGCCCAGCACGGGCTCGTTGTGCCGCTCGGCGAGCCGCTCGTTCCAGGCCTTCCAACCCTCGCGCTCGTTGCCCGTGTCGACCATCAGCGCGCGCATCGCCTTCACGACGTCGACGGTGCGCGTGCGATGCCGGTAGAAGTCGCCGGTGAAGAGCGTGTTCGGACAGCGCAGCTCGCACGCCCCGCACTGCGTGCAGTGCACGTAGTCGTCGGCGACGTCCTCCACGCCGAGCAAGCCCTTCTCCATCGCCACGATGTTCGCGTGGAAGGCCGTGGGCGTGTGATTCTCGTTGCGCGTGACCTGCATGACCGGGCAGACCTCGCGGCAGAACTTGTGCCCGGAGGAGAAGCACCCGTACGCGTTCGTCCGCCACTGCTCGACGAACGCCTCGGTCAGGCGCCCGTCGCCGTTCGGGTCGTAGCCGTCGCCGGCGCTTCCGCCCTCGTCCAGTCCGTGCTTCCGGTCATCAGCCACGCCGACCCCCTCGTCACCTCGAAAGCCCTCGGCGCGGATCCTAAGGCTTCAAGAGAACGCCCGGCGACCGAGATCGCTCAGCAGCGGCGTCGGCCCTGCGATCATCAGGGGCATGACCGACGACGAGCAGCAGCCCAAGAGCTTCGAGGAGGCGGCCCGCGAGCTCTTCGAGGAGCTCCGGGAGTCGATGGAGCGCTATTCGCGCGCCGACCCGGAGGACATCGTGCGCGCCGCCGGCGTCGATCCCGATCAGGTGCGCGAGTGGGTCGACACCGCGGGCGAGTGGCTGCGCTCGCAGTTCGAGGGCGTCGGTGAGCAGCGCCGGCGACCGGCGGCTCAGGGCGAGGATTTCCTCCGCGACGCCGAGCCCGATCCGCTCGACGTGCCCACCAAGGAGCAGGGCACCGCGCTGGCCGCGCTCGACTCGGGGCGCTGGACGCTCGAGCCCGGCACGGCCACGCTCTCGGTCAGCGGGGGCGGACCCGGGCCGCGCAACGCCCTCGGGCTGGTCCGCGAGCTGCGGGAGCGCGACTGGATCGACGCGGACGGCGCCGTCACGCTCGTCGGGCGCCATGCGCTCGGCCGCTGGCTGGCAACGGCCGAGCAGCACTGAGACGTCGGCGTCAGAAGCCGGGCCCACCTCCGCAAGCCACCGACTCACCGAACGGGAGCGCGTCCCAGCCGGTGCCGGGGTGCTCGTAGAGGCTGCCGTCGGCGGCTGCCGAGAGAACGGCCATCGACGGCCGCAGGAACAGCTGCTCGAGCATGCCGTTGCTCTTCTGGCCGACCGAGCGGACCTCGTAGAAGATCGCGCCCTGGGTCTGGAAGCCCGGGTCGCTGCCGTCCGGTCCGGGGCCGCCGAGCAGCATGCGGCTGAGCACCGCGTTGGTGATGTCGATCAGCGGGTAGCGCGCCACGCCGACCCCGCCCATCCGCTCGACGGTGTCGACCGAGATCATCGCCATCTGGCGGTTCGTGAGCCATTGCTCGGCCGTCATCCGGCTCGGGTCGATCGAGCGAGCGCCGATCTGGAACTGGTTGAGATCGTTCGTGCCGGCGACCCGTGATGCCTGCCCGAAGTGGTGCAGGTCGAGCGCGAGGCGCGGCTGGAGGCGCTCCCAGAGCGCGTAGAACGCCCGCGACTCCGGCTGCACGAAGTTCTCCCAGTCGCGGTTGAGGTCGGTGCGCGTCGGCACCGTGCTCTGGCGGATGTTGGCCGTGGCCCCGTCCGGGTTGTACATCGGGATCACGATCACGGTCAGCGCGTCCCGGATCTGCCGCGCCTCGGCGCTGCCGCTGCTCGCCAGGTACTTGAGGATCTGCAGGGCCGCCTCCGTGCTGTGGAGCTCGTTGCCGTGGATGCGGGCCTGGAGCCAGAAGACGTCGGGCCCGTCGCCGACGGTCGCGTACATGAGCTGGCGTCCCTCGCCCGACTGCCCGGCGCTGGCCACCTCGACCGCGCCGCGGCTCGACGCCTCGATCGAGCGCAGCTGCTTCACGACCTCCGCGTAGCTCGGGATGCTGCTCAGGTTGACCTGCTGGCCCGGCTCGATGCACGGGCCACCCGGCACATGAGCAGGCGGATCGGCCGGGCTCGTCCCGGCCATCGAGACCGCCAAGACCGCTCCCAGCGCGGCCGTCAGCCACCTTCTGCGATGCATGTGCCACCCCTCCTCTTGGTCGCCGGCACAGCGGCCATGATCATCGCCCAGCGGCGCGGGCGGCGCGAGGCCGGCCGTCAGCACACGAACCCGCCGCACGGGTCGTTGACAGCACTTCGAGCGCGCGTGATAGTCGGTCCAACTGCCCTTGAGGAGGGGAACATGAGTCGGAGCTGGTACACGCGCGTCGTGACGGCCTCGGTGGTCGCGATGCTCGCGACGGGCGGGGTCGCGAGCGCGGATCCGAGCAACAACAACTCGGAGAAGCTGCGGGCCGCGGTGAGCGCGGCCGGGATCTTCGAGCACGAGAGCGCGCTCAGCGGCATCTCGGGAGCGTCCGGGGGCAACCGCTTGGCGGGTGCGCCCGGTCACGACGCGTCCGCCCTGTACGTCGCCCAGCGGTCGGCGGCCGCCGGGATGGCCGTGTCGCTCCACAGCTTCGACTACCCGCTCGACTTCCTCGCCGACTTCACGCCGCCGCAGCTCGCGGTGACGGCCGGCGGGCCGGCGCGCTCGTTCGTGCCCGGGATCGCGGGCGGGTCGCTCGGGGGCGACTTCGGCTCGATGTACAACTCGCGCTCCACCAACATCGCGGCCCCGGTGTTCGCGGTCGACCTCAACCTCGACCCCGCCGCCCCGATCAACAGCAACTCGAGCGGCTGCCAGTCCTCGGACTACAACGGGATGCCGGCCGGGGCGATCGCGCTCGTCCAGCGCGGCACCTGCACCTTCGCGCAGAAGTTCAAGCTCGCGAACCGGTCAGGCGCCGGCGGTCTCGTCCTGTTCAACGAGGGCCAGCCCGGCCGGACCGTGCCGCTCTGGTTCGACGTGACCGGCATCACCGTCCCGTCGATGGCGGCCACCTATGACGCGGCGGCGGCGCTCGCCAACGGGGACGAGAACGGTCTCACGGGCCTGACCGCCCGCTTCAAGATCGACTGGCGCCCGGGCACCTACCCGACCCGCAACGTGATCGCGGAGACCGCGTCCGGCGACCCGAACAACGTCATCGTGGTCGGCGCGCACCTCGACAGCGTGGGCGTCGGGGCGGGCATCAACGACAACGGCTCGGGCTCGGCGGCGATCCTGGAGATCGCCGAGCAGCTCTCGGGCGTGGCGCTGCGCAACAAGATCCGCTTCGTCTGGTTCAGCGCGGAGGAGTCCGGCCTGCTCGGCTCGGAGGCCTACGTCGCGAGCCTGCCCAGCACCGAGCGGAGCAAGATCTCGGCGATGCTGAACTTCGACATGATCGGCTCGCCGAACTTCGTGCGGTTCGTCTACGACGGCGACCTGTCGGACTCCGAGCCGCCTGCGGGCGGCGCACCGGAGGGCTCGGCGCAGATCGAGAAGCTGTTCCTCGACTACTTCGCGAGCCAAGGGCTCGCGACGCGGCCGACCGCCTTCGACGGCCGCTCGGACTACGGGCCGTTCATCGAGGCGGGCATCCCCGCCGGCGGCCTGTTCACGGGCGCGGAGGGCCTCAAGACCGCTGAGGAGGCGAGCGTGTTCGGCGGCATGGCCGGGGCGCAGTACGACCCCTGCTACCACCTCGGCTGCGACGGGCTGTCGAACCTGAGCAGCCTTGCGCAGGAGCAGATGGGCGACGCCGCGGCGCACGCGACGATCACGCTGGCGCAGAACAACCCGATGGCCGGCGGCCCGCGCGGGCGGGCGAAGTTCGACGTCCAGGCGTTCCCCAAGCCCAAGCCGCAGAACCCGAACAAGTTGTAAGCCGACCGGGCGCCGGTGATCGAGTCATCACCGGCGCCCCCTAGGCTTCCCGCGGTGAAGATCGTGAGCCGAAGGTGAGCGCGGGGCTGGCCGCGCTCCTCGACGACGTCGCGGTCCTCGCCCGTGCGGCCGCCGCGTCGGTCGACGACGTCGCCGCCGGGGCGAGCCGGGCGAGCGTGAAGGCGGCCGGCGTGATCGTCGACGACGCGGCGGTCACCCCGCGCTACGTGCAGGGGTTCCGGCCCGAGCGCGAGCTGCCGATGATCAAGCGGATCGCGGTCGGCTCGCTGCGGAACAAGCTGTTCTTCATCCTGCCCGCCGCGCTGCTGCTCAGCGAGCTGCTGCCGTGGCTGCTCACCCCGATCCTGATGCTCGGCGGCACCTACCTCTGCTACGAGGGCGCGGAGAAGCTGTGGGAGTACGTCGGCCCGCACGACGCGGCGCATGCGGAGCCCGGCGGCGAGGAGGAGCCCGCCGACGAGGAGCAGCTCGTCAAGGGCGCGATCAGGACCGACTTCATCCTGTCGGCGGAGATCATGGTGATCTCGCTCGACGAGGTCGCCGACGAGCCGCTGCTGTCCCGTGCGCTGATCCTCGTGGTCGTCGCGCTCGCGATCACCGCGGGCGTGTACGGGGTGGTCGGGCTGATCGTGAAGATGGACGACGCCGGCGTGCGGCTCGCGCGCAATGGCGAGGGGACCACCGCGTCGTTCGGGCGCGGGCTGGTGCGGGCGATGCCCGTCGTGCTGTCGGTGCTCTCGAAGGTCGGGATCGCCGCGATGCTCTGGGTCGGCGGGCACATCATCCTCGTCGGGCTCGACGAGCTCGGCGTCCACTTCCTCTACGACGCCGTCCACCATCTCGAGGAGGACGTCCACGGCGGCGTCCTCGGATGGCTGATCAACACGGCCGCGTCGGCGGTGCTCGGGCTCCTGATCGGTGCGGTCGTGGTCGCGGCCACGCACCGGCGGGGCTCCCACGCCTGAGCGCGCGCTTAGCCGATCGTCGGACAATCGTTAGGGAAATCGCGGCTCGCCTTAAGCAGCGGCTGCCTTCCTGCTGCGGCATGAAGATCACGACCCGCGCCCGCGTGCTCGCCGGCGCCACCCTGGTGCTCGCACTCGCCGGGGCCTCGCAGTTCCTCGGCTCCGCGCGGGCCGATGACATCGACGCGGGCCAACCGCAGACCGTGGAGGCCTTCCTCACGGCCGCCACGACGGACGTCGACGCCTACTGGACGAAGGTCTTCGCGGGTTCGGGTCTCGCCGAGCCCAGGGTCAGCTACGCCTGGATCCCGGCCGGCCAGACCGCTGCGAGCGCGTGCGGCGGCGAGAGCGGCACCCTCGGCGACAGCGCCGCCGCCTACTGCCCCGGCGACGACACCATCTACATCTCGCAGCAGTTCGCCACCGACATCTACGAGGGAGCGCTCGATCACGCGCTTCCCGGCAGCTCCCAGGGCTACGGCGGAACGACCGGCGACTTCGCCGTCGCCTACATCGTGGCGCACGAGTACGGCCATCAGATCCAGGACGAGCTCGGCCTGTTCGAGACGTACGGCGAGCGGGTGCCGACCATGGCGTTCGAGCTGCAGGCCGACTGCTTCGCCGGCACGTGGGCCCACAGCGCGGCCGAGGAGGACCGGCTCGAGGACGGCGATCTGCAGGAGGCGCTCGACGCCGTCCTCGCGGTCGGCGACTTCGACGCGGGCAACCCGGGCCACCACGGCACACCCGAGCAGCGCGAGGAGGCGTGGAGGAACGGGTTCGATTCAGGCGACCCGGCCTCGTGCGGGCGATACCTCGAGGCCTAGGATCCCTCCGGGACGACCGCGGTCGCCTCGATCTCGACCTTCGCCTGCGGCTCGACCAGCGCCGTGACCGCCACGACGGCCATCGCCGGGTACACGCGGCCCATCACGTCGCGGTAGGCCTCGCCGATCTCCTTGGCCGAGGCGACGTACTCGTCGCGGTCGGTCACGTACCACGTCAACCGCACCACGTGCTCGGGGCCCGCGCCGGCCTCGGCGAGCACCGCGACCACGTTCGAGAGCGTCTGGCGGACCTGGCCCGCGAGGTCGGAGGCCGGGAAGGAGCCGTCCGGGTGCCAGCCGATCTGGCCCGCCGTGAACACGAGCCGGCCGCTGGCCTCGACCCCGTTGGAGTAGCCGCGCGGGCGCGGCCAGCCGGGTGGTTGCAGGGCGCGCACGGTCAGGCCTCCCGGTCGCGCAACGCGCTCCGCTGCACCTTGCCGGTCGGGGTTCGGGGCAGGGCGTCGAGGAACTCGATCTCGCGCGGGTACTTGTAGGGCGCGATCCGCTGCTTGACGTGGGTCTGCAGCGTGTCCACGAGCGCGGGATCGCCCACCACGCCCTCGGGCAGGACGACGAAGGCCTTGACGATGTGGCCGCGGGCCTCGTCCGGTGAGGCGACGACGGCGCACTCGCCTACGGCGTCATGCTCGAGCAGGGCGGTCTCGACCTCGAAGGGCGAGATGTTGTAGCCGGACGAGACGATCAGGTCGTCGTTGCGGGCCTCGAACCAGAAGTAGCCGTCCTCGTCGACGCGGAAGGAGTCGCCCGTGAGGTTCCAGCCGTCGACGACGTAGTCGGTCTGGCGCGGGTCGGCGAGGTAGCGGCAGCCGGTCGGGCCCCGGACGGCCAGGCGGCCCACCTCCCCCACGCCGACCGGCTGCATGTCCGGGCCGACCACCCGCGCCTCGTAGCCGGGCACCGGCGTGCCGACGGAGCCGAACTTGGAGTCCTCCGCCCGCGCGGCGATGAAGATGTGGAGCATCTCGGTCGAGCCGATGCCGTCGACGATGCGGATCCCGGTCCGCTCGTGCCAGGCCTGCGCGACGCTCGACGGGAGCGGCTCGCCGGCGGAGATGCAGGCCTGCAGCGACGGGAGCTCGACGCCCTCGCGGAGCAAGGCCCGGTACATGGTCGGCGCGGTGGCGAGCCTCGTCACGTCGTGGCGCCGGACCGTCTCCACCAGCGGCTCCATGCCCGGCTTGGCGATCGGCGCGAACGACGCCCCGAAGCGCATCGGGAACAGCACGAGCACGCCGAGCCCGAAGGTGAACGCCAGCGGCGCGGTGCCGGTGAAGACGTCCTCCGGCGAGGGGTCGAGGATCTTCCGGGCGAAGGTGTCGCAGATCGTGAGCACGTCGCGGTGGAAGTGCACGCAGCCCTTCGGCTCTCCGGTCGTGCCCGAGGTGAACGCGATCAGGGCGACGTCGTCGCTGGCGGTAGCGACGGGCTCGAACGAGCCCGGCTTCGCCATCGCCTCGTCGAGGGTGAGCAGCGCCCGCATCGGCCCGCCGGCCTTGCGCACCTCGTCGGCCAGCCGCGCGTCCACGAGCCCGTGCGAGACCTGCGCGCGGGAGATCACCTTCGAGAGCTCTCCGGCGCGCAGCATCGGCATCGTCGCCACCACGATCCCGCCGGCGAGCAGGATCCCGAACCAGCACGCGATCAGCTGGGCGTCGTTGAAGCCGTGCAGGAGCACGCGATTGCCGGGCTCCAGACCTTGCTCCTCGACCAGCACGCGGGCGATCCCCTCCGCGCGCGAGCGCAGCTCCGCGTAGGTCCAGGTCTCGTCCGACAGGACGCAGGGCCGGTCGGCCCACGGTCCCGACAGCAGCTCGACCGCCGCGTTGAGCCGCGGCGGGTAGTCCATCTCGGAGATGTCCGGCCACTGCTCGCGGGGCGGCAGGTTGTCGACCGCGAACGTGTCCATCAATCGCCCTCGAACTCCGGCCGGCGCTTCTCGACAAAGGCTTGGTAGGCGCGCTCGAAGTCGCGCGTCTGCATGCAGATCGCCTGTGCTTGCGCCTCGGCCTCGATCGCCGCGTCGACGCTCATGTCCCACTCCTGGTCGAGCATCTTCTTGGTCATCGCGTGCGCGAAGTTCGGCCCGGCGGCGAGCGACTCCGCCAGGGCCCGCGCCTCCGAGCCCAGCGCCTCGGGCTCGACCAGCCGGTTGAAGAAGCCCCAGCGCTCGCCCTCCTCGGCGCTCATCGAGCGGCCCGTGAAGAGCAGCTCGGCGGTCCGGCCCTGGCCGATGATGCGCGGCAGCATCGCGCAGACGCCCATGTCGGCGCCGGCCAGCCCGACGCGCGTGAACAGGAACGCGACCTTGGCCCGCGGGGTGCCGAGCCGCAGGTCGCAGGCGGTCGCGATCGCCGCTCCCGCGCCGGCGCAGATCCCGTCGACGGCGGCGATGACGGGCTGCGGGCAGTGCCGGATCGCCTTCACGAGGTCGCCCGTCATGCGCGTGAAGGCGAGCAGGCCGTCCATGTCCATCCGGGTCAGCGGCCCGATGATGTCGTGCACGTCGCCGCCCGAGCTGAAGTTGCCCGCCTCGCCCGTGAACACGACGGCGTCGACGTCGTCGGCCGTCGCAAGCGCGCGGAACGTGTCGCGCAGCTCGGCATAGGACTCGAACGTGAGCGGGTTCTTGCGCTCGGCGCCGGTCAAGGTGACCGTCGCCACCGCGTCGGCGATCTCCAGCCCGAAGTGCGTCGCTTTCACGTCTGGATGCCTCCACCGTCGAGGATCAGGGTCTGGCCGTTGATGGCGCCGGCCTCCTCCGCGGCGAGAAAGGCCACGGCGAAGGCCACCTCCTCGGGCTCGAGCAGCCGGCCGAGCGGCGCCATCTCCGCCAGCGCCGCCTCCGCGGCGGCCTCGTCGCGGCCGGTCGAGGCCACGATCCGCTCGACGGAGCGCCGCGTCATGTCCGTGCGCACGAACGCCGGGCAGACCGCGTTGGCCGTGACGCCGGTGCCCGCCACCTCGGCGGCGACGGCGCGCATGAGCCCGACCGCCGCGTGCTTGGAGGCGGTGTACGCGGCGGTGTAGCGCGCGCCGGCGCGGCCCGCCGTCGAGGCGACGGTGACGATGCGGCCGCTGCCGCGCTCGAGCATCGCCGGCAGCACCGCGCGGGTGCACAGGAACGCCCCCGTGGCATTGACGTCCATCTGGGCGCGCCAGTCGTCGAGCGACGTGCGGGCGAGCGGCGCGCTGCTCGAGATGCCGGCGTTGTTGACGAGCACGTCGACGGGCCCGATGCGCTCGAACATCGCCGCCACCGCCGCCTCGTCGGTGACGTCGCACTCCTTGCGGCCGAGCGCGACCACCTGGTCGGCCGCGAAGCGCTCCACGACGGCGCGGCCGATCCCGCGCGTGCCGCCCGTGACCACCACGACACGGCTCATGCGGTCACCTTCGGCCGCCAGCGGGCGGGTGGGCGCTCGTCGTCGACGGGAGGGCCGAAGCGCCGCACCGGCGCCCTCCGGATCCCGTCCCCCTTCCCCAGGTTCGGGCGCCGCGAGCCCGAGCGGTACTGCGGCACCCACTCGACCGCGTGCCCCTGGTCGGCGGCGGCGTGCAGCGTCCAGTGCGGGTCGTAGATGTGCGGGCGCGCGAGCGCGCACAGGTCGGCACGGCCGGCCAGGACGATCGTGTTGACGTCGTCGTAGGAGGAGATCGCCCCGACCGCGATCGCCGGGATGCCCACCTCGTGGCGGATCCGGTCGGCGAACGGCGTCTGGTAGCTGCGGCCGTACGCCGGCTGCTGGTCGGGCCAGACCTGGCCGCTCGAGACGTCGACGATGTCGCAGCCGGCCGCCTGCAGCAGCGCGGCGAACGCCACGGCCTGGTCGCCGTCGAAGCCACCCTCGAACCAGTCGGTCGCCGAGATCCGCACGGACATCGGCCGCTCCTCGGGCCAGACCGCGCGGCACGCCGCGAACACCTCCAGCGGCCACCTCGCACGCCCCTCCAGCGAACCGCCGTACTCGTCCTCGCGGAGGTTGGTCAGCGGCGACAGGAACGACGACAGCAGGTAGCCGTGGGCCATGTGCAGCTCGAGCAGGTCGAACCCGGCCGCAGCCGCGTCGCGGGCGGACGCGGCGAACTGGTCGCGGACCTCGTCCATGTCGGCCCGCGTCATCTCGCGCGGCTCCTGGCTCGTTCCGGGCAGGTACGGCAGCGGCGACGGCGCGATCAGGGGCCAGTTGCCGTCGGGCAGCGGCTCGTCCTCGCCCTCCCACATCAGCTTCGTCGAGCCCTTACGGCCCGAGTGGCCGATCTGCGCGCCGATCCGAGCGCCGCCGTTGGCGTGCACGAAGTCGACGATCCGGGCCCAGGCGGCCGTGTGCTCCTCGGCGTAGAGGCCACCGCAGCCGGGCGTGATCCGGCCCTCGCGCGACACGCAGATCATCTCCGTCATCACGAGGCCGGCGCCGCCGATCCCGCGTGCGCCCAGATGCACGAGGTGGAAGTCGCCGGGCAGGCCGTCGCGCGAGGAGTACATGTCCATCGGCGAGACGACCACGCGATTGCGCAGCTCGAGCTCGCGCAGGCGGAACGGCGTGAACATCGGCGGGCGGCCGGCACAGCCGAAGGCCGCGTCGACCTCCTCGACGAACCCGGGGTCGCGCAGCTGCAGCTCGCCGTAGGTGATGCGCCGGCTGCGCGTGAGCAGGTTGAAGGCGAACAGCACCGGCGGCTGCTTGACGTAGCGCGCGATCCCCTCGAACCACTCGAGGCTCCCCTGCGCGGCGCGCTGGGTGCTCTCCACGATCGGGCGGCGGTCGGCCTCGTAGGCGGCGAGTGCGCCGCCGAGGTCGCCCGGCTGCTCGCGCAGCGCCCAGGCGAGCCCGATCGCGTCCTCCAGCGCGAGCTTCGTGCCGGAGCCGATCGAGAAGTGGGCCGTGTGCGCGGCATCGCCGAGCAGCACGACGTTCTCGTGGTGCCAGGCGGCGTTGCGGACGGTGACGAAGTTGATCCAGCGCGAGTGGTTGCCGATCAGGCGGTGACCGTCGAGCGCGTCGGCGAACAGCTCCTCGCAGAACGCGATCCCCGCGGCGTCGCTCTCCCCCGGCGCCAGCGCGCCCGTCCGGTCGAGCCCCGCGCGCCGCCACGTCTCCTCGGAGGTCTCCACTATGAACGTGCTCATCGTGTTGCCGTACGGATAGCCGTGGACCTGGAAGACGCCGTGCTCGGTCTCGGCGATGAAGAACTTGAAGGCGTCGAACACGAGCTCCGTGCCCAGCCACATGTACTTCGAGCGGCGCGGGTCCAGCGACGGCCGGAACGCGGCCTCGTGGCGCCGGCGGACCGTGCTGTTGACGCCGTCGGCGCCGACGATCAGGTCCGCGTCCGCGAGGTCGGCCTCGGCGTTGAAGTGCAGCTCCACCCCGAGGGCGGCGGCGCGCCGCTGCAACGTGTCGAGCAGCTCGCGGCGGCTGAGCGCCGAGAAGCCGTGGCCGCCGGAGGTCACGACCTCGCCCCTGTAGTGGATGTCGATCTCGGCCCAGCGGGCGAACTGCGGGGCAAGCTCGGCGAACGCCTCCGGGTCGGCGGCCTCGATGCCCTCGAGCGTCTCGTCGGAGAAGACGACGCCGAACCCGAACGTGTCGTCAGCGGCGTTGCGCTCGTAGACCCGCACGTCGTGCGCCGGGTCCAGGCGCTTGGCCAGGATCGCGAAGTACAGCCCTGCCGGGCCGCCACCCACGATCGCGATCCTCACGGCTGCTCCTCCTCTCCCGGCCGGACCGGGCGATCATATGCGGGAGTGCTCAGCTAGGCGCAGGAGCCGGCTGTGGCGCGAGCGCGAGCCGCTCCCGTACCTCGGCCGGCGTGGCGAGGCGGCGGCCGGCGATCCGCGCGAGCTCGGCGACCCGGGCGACCAGGCCCTCGTTGGTCGCGGGCCGGGTGCGTGCGGCGTCGTAGGTCGGGTTGTCCTCGAGGCCGGTGCGGACGTGACCTCCCGTGAAGACGGCCACCGCGTTCATCGGGAGCTGGAACGGGCCGATGCCTCCCGCGGCCCAGATGGTGCCGGGCGGTAGCGCGTCGACGAGGTTCGCGAGCGCTCGGTTGGTCGCCGGCGCGGTGTTGACGGAGCCGAGGATCAGGTTCGCGTACAGCGGTGGCTGGAGGATGCCCCGGTCGAGCAGGTCGCAGGCCAGGTAGGCCATGCCGGTGTCGAAGATCTCGAGCTCGGGCCGGATGCCCCGCGCCGCCATCCGCTCGGCGAGCGCGACGATCGTGTCGGGGGCGTTGACGCTCGCGGCGGTGCGGAAGTTCAGGGAGCCGAGGGTGAGGCTCGCCATGTCCGGGCGGGCGGCGCCCTCGAGGTCGAGCACGTCGGCGCGGCGGGCGAGCTCCGCAGCGTCGCGGCCGCTCGTGGTCACGCAGATCACCGCGTCGGGGCGGGCCTCGCGGATCGCGGGGATGAACTCCTCGTAGGCCTCGCGGCGCCATTCGGGCGCCTCGTCCGCGTCGCGGGCGTGCAGGTGCAGGATCGAGGCGCCGGCGTCCACGCAGGCGGCCGCCGACTCGACGATCTGCTCGGCCGTGACCGGCACGGCGGGGACCTCCGAGCGGCGCGGGACCATGCCCGTCAGGGCCGCGTTGACGATCAGCGGCTCGTAGGGGCGCAGCGGGTGCGGGACGTGCGCTCGGGTGCGGGTTGGGCTCTCCATCGAGTCGTTATGGTGGCAACCTTGGACGAGCTGCACATCGCCGGGACCGGCAGCTTCGCGCTCGAGGTCGTGGAGTACGCGATGGCCGCCGGGTGGCGCGTGGCCGGGCTGATCGAGCTGATGGACGACGAGCGCGTCGGGAGCGTGATCCACGGGCTTCCGGTGCGAGACGGCGCGGCTCCGGGCATCGCGGTGATCGGCGCCGGCGGCGACCGCAACGCGATGTGGGCGCCGCTCGCCGAGAAGGGCTGGCAGGCCGCGACCGTCCGCCACCCGACCGCCCACGTCTCCCCCAGCGCGCGCCTCGCGCCCGGCTGCGTGATCGCCCCCGCCGCCGTCGTGGCCGCCGCCTCCGAGCTCGGCGAGCACGTGCTGATCGGCCGCGGAGCGCTCGTCGGCCACCACACGAGCCTCGCCGGCGGGGTGGTGCTCAACCCGGGGGCCAACGTCGCCGGCCACGTGCAGGTCGGAAGAGGCACGACGATCGGCATGGGCGCGGTCGTCGCCGACCACGTCACGATCGGCGAGGGGGCGCTCGTCGCCGCGGGCGCCGTCGTCGTGCGCGACGTGCCCGCCGGGGCGCGGGTCCAGGGCGTGCCCGCGCGGGCGTTCGAGCCCGCCGTGTCGTGATCGGGCGCCTGCGTCAGCGCGCCGCGGGCGCGGTCGACCGGCGCGTCGCGCGCGGTCACCGGCCGGCTCGACCGGATCGAGGCCATGCTCGCCTCCCAGCAGGCGGCGCTGGACCGGCTCGCGCCAGTGCTCGGCACGCTCGCCGTCGACGATCCCGGCCATCGCCGGCAGCTCGAGGCGATGCGCGAGCACCCGGACTACGCGAAGCCGTGGGAGGACCCGGACCCGCTCGTCACGATCGCCATCCCGACCCGCGACCGCCCGCGGCTGCTCGCCGAGCGCGCGCTCGCGTCCGCGCTCGCGCAGACCCACGAGCGGATCGAGGTGCTCGTGGTCGGCGACGCGGCCGGCCCGGAGACGGAGGCCGCCGTCGCCGCGGTGGGCGACCCGCGCGTGCGCTTCGTCGACCTCACGCAGCGCTTCGAGCGCGGCGACGGCTCGCACTGGCTGACGGCGGCGACCCTCACCCGCAACCTCGCCTACCGGATGGCGAGCGGCCGGTGGCTGCTCGACCTCGACGACGACGACGCGCTGCGCCCGGACGCCGTCGAGCGGCTGCTCGCGCACGCGCGCGAGCACCGGGTGGAGGTCGCCTACGGCGTGCTGGAGTCGCACCTGCCCGACGGCTCGACGATGCTCGTCGGCGGCTTCCCGCCCGAGCACACCCGCTTCGGCTGGCAGGGCGGGATCGCCCACGCCGGCCTGCGCTTCTTCGCGCGCGAGCACGTCGCGGCCGACCTCGGCCTCCCCGGCGACTGGTTCCGGATGTACCGGATGCTGCGGGCGGGCGTCCGGATCGCCCACCTGCCCGAGGTGACCTGCGACTACTACCCCTCGAAGGCGTGGGGCCTCACGCGCTGAGCGCGTGCTCGACCGCGTCGCACACGCGGTCCACGTCGCCGAGGTCCAGCGCGCGGTGCAGCGGGAGCGCGAGCAGCGACGCCCCGAGCCGGTCGGTCACCGGCATCGCCGCGGCGGGGAGGTCGCGGAAGCGCTCCATCCGGTGCATCGGCCGGAAGTAGGGGCGCGTGTCGATGCCCGCCGCGGCCAGCCTCGCCGCGACCGCGTCGCGGCGGGAGCCGAGATCGACGACGAGCTGGGTCGGCGTCGGCCGCACGCCGGGAGCGAGCGCCTGGAGCGCCACGCCGTCGACGGCGGCCAGGCGCTCGCGGTAGCGGTCCGCGAGCGCCAGCCGCGCCGAGACCTCGTCCTCGATCGCCGGCACGGTCTGGCAGCCGAGCGCGGCGTGCAGCTCGGAGAGCTTGCCGTTGAGCCCGACGAAGCGGCTGTCGTAGGCGTCGTCGCTGCCGTAGGAGCGCAGGAGCTCGAAGCGCTCGGCGGCGGCCGCGTCGCGGAACGCGGCGAGCCCGCCCTCGCCGCAGGTGGCGACCTTCGTCGGGCTGAACGAGAACACGGACGCGTCGCCGAACTCGCCGACGTGCAGCGGGCCGACCCACGACGCCAGCGCCTGTGCGGCGTCGAACAGCAGCGCCGCGCCGGCCTCCGCCGCGAGCGCCTCGAGGCCCTCGACGTCGCAGACGCCCATGAAGGCGTGCGTGCCGACGATCGCGCCCGCGCCGTCGGCCGCGCCCGCGCAGGAGTCGGCGGTCAGGCACCAGCTGCCGGGGTCGACGTCGACGAAGCGCGGCTCGAGGCCGTTCCACAGCAGCGCGTGCAGCGTGGAGGCGAACGTGAACGACGGCACGAGCACCGGCGTGCCGGGCTCGAGGCCGAGCGCGCGGACGGCGAGCGTGAGCCCGATGTCGCAGCTCGAGGTCGCGCGCACGTGCCGCAGCCCGGTGTAGGCGCGGCAGTGCTCCTCGAAGCGCACGGCCATCGGCCCGAAGTTCGACAGCTGCCCGCTCTCCCACGACGGCCGCGAGCGCGTCGGCGTAGTCCTCGAACGCGGGCAGGCTCGGCCGCGCGACGCGCAGCGGCCCGGTGGCGAGGTCGCCGTCGCGCAGCATCGGAGGAGCATAGATCGCGGTCTGTAGCGTGCCCGGCCGATGGAGGTGCTCCAGGACCTGATCGGCGCCGACCGCGACACCGTGCCGCCATGCGAGCCGGTCCCGCCCGCGCGCCCCTACCTCGTGGCCTCGACTCCGCGCAGCGGCAGCGGGCTGCTGTGCCGCGGGCTCGCCGCGGCGCCCGGCGCCGGCTCCCCGCTCGAGTACTTCAACCCCGTGCACCGCGGGCTGCTGACGGAGCGCTGGGGCACCCGCGACGGGCTCGCCGGCTACGTCCGCGACCTCTACGCCCGCCGGACCACGAGCTCCGGGGTGTTCGCGGCCAAGGTCCACTGGGACCAGCTCGCCAGCCTGCGCGCCGAGGCGCTCGGGCTGCCCGCCGCGGAGCCGGAGTACGCGCTCGACGGCGGGTTCCTCGAGCGGCTGTTCCCCGGCGCCCGGATCGTGCGCACGATCCGGCTCGACGTCGACCGCCAGGCCGTGTCGCTGTGGTTCGCCCTGCACACCGGCACCTGGTCGCTGGCTGCCGGCAGGGTCCCCGTCGGCCGCGATGCGGTCCCGTACGACTACGAGGGGATCGAGGGCTGCCGCCGCTGGATCGAGAGCGCCGAGGTGCACTGGGATCGCTTCCTGCGCGGCAACGGGGTCGAGCCCGTGGTGGTCGTCTACGAAGAGCTGGTCGCCGCTTACGAGCCCACGCTGGAGCGGGTGCTGCGCGAGGTCGCGCCCGGCTCGCGGGGCGCGCCGCCGGCTCCGACCACGCGGCGTCTGAGCGACGACCACTCCGAGCGGATGGTCGAGCGGCTGCTCGCCGAGCGCCGGCTGCACGGCCTGCCGGAGCCGCTTGGCGCGCCCGGCGGGTCGGGATCCTGACCGCGCCGTCCTGACCCTTGCCTGGCCGCCCGGCGGGTGAGAGTGTCGCGATAGCCCGAAGAACGGTGGTCGACGGGCGCCACCCAGGAGAAGGGGATCGGGATGCGTCCGGTTGGCACGTGGACAGGGACCTCGAAGCGAGCGCTCGCTTCGGTGGGAGTGGCGGCGGGGATCGCGCTCGCGGTCCCGCTCGCCGCGCCGGCGAGCACCCACAACGGCACCGCGGTGGCGGCGAAGGCGGTCCCCGGAGTCGTCCTCGGCGGCACGAACTCGCAGGGCTGGCCGGTCGTGCTCGAGGTCAGCAAGAACGGCCGCCGGGTCGTGAAGGCGATCTCGGGCCTGCGGCTCAACTGCACCTCAGGGTCGTTCGCGAGCCTGTTCGACCGCTACGGGCAGCTCACGATCAAGAAGAACCGCAAGTTCGCGTTCGCGTTCGACCCCACGACCGAGCGCAACGACGACGGGACGACGACCGAGTTCGTGGGCAGCATCTCCGGGACCTTCAACAAGGCGCGGACCAAGGCCAGCGGCCGCTGGCAGCTGAAGGCGACCGAGCGCGACGCCGCCGGCACGGTGACCGACACGTGCGACTCGGGGTCGGTCTCCTGGTCGGTCAAGCAGTGAACTAGCCCTACCCATTCGCCGCGCGGCGCGAGAGGATCCGCCGCGTGACCGGCCCGCGCCCCGTCCTGATCGCCGTCGCCGCACTCGCGTGCGGCCTCGGCGCGGCCGCGCTGATCCTCTCGAGCGATCACCTCGCGGACGAGGCCGTGTGGGCGGTGTTCGGTCCCCTGGTCGGGTGGTGCTTCATCGGCACCGGCATATACGCCCAGCGGCGGCGGCCGGAGAGCCGCGCGGGCACGTTGATGGTGGTGCTCGGGTTCGCGTGGTTCTCGAACGCGATCGGGACCACCGACGTGCCGCTGCTCTACACGCTCGGGCTGATCACGGGCGGGCTGTGGGGCGGCGTGTTCCTGCACCTCGTGATCACGTTCCCCTCCGGGCGCCTCTCCGCCGGCTGGGACCGCGGCCTGGTCATCGCGGGCTATGTGATCTTCACGCTCGCCAACGTGCCGGCGATGCTGGTCGCCGGCCCGAGCGACTTCGGCTGCGACGACTGCCCGCGGAACCTGCTGCTGATCGAGCGCCACGAGACGCTGCGCGAGGCCGCGTTCGCGTTCCAGGCCGCGCTCTACGCCGGCCTCTTCCTGCTCGTGCTCGCGCGGCTCGCGCTGCGCTGGCGGCGGACGCCGGTGCTCGAGCGGCTGCAGCTCACGCCGGTGTACGCCAGCGGGCTGCTCACGTTCCTGCTGTACACGGTCGCGACCGCGGCCGGCGGGGACGCGGCGATCTGGCCCGCGTTCGCGGCGACGGCGCTGCTGCCGTTCGCGTTCCTCGGCGGCCTGCTGCGCAACCACGTCGCGCGCCTGGACGAGGACCTGCGGGCGTCGCGCCTGCGGCTGGTGGAGGCGAGCGACACCGAGCGCCGGCGGCTCGAGCGCAACCTGCACGACGGCGCGCAGGCGCGGCTGGTCGCGCTCGCGCTGCAGCTCGGCCACGCCCGCCGGGTCGCCGACTCCGAGCCGCAACGCGTGCCCGAGCTGCTCGACCGGGCGATGGACGAGCTGCGCACGAGCCTCGCCGAGCTGCGCGAGCTCGCGCACGGCATCCACCCGGCGGTGCTGTCGGAGAAGGGGCTCGACGCCGCGCTGTACTCGCTCGCCTCCCGCGCGCCGCTGCCCGTCACGCTCGACAGCCCCAACGACGGCCGGCTGCCGGAGCCGGTCGAGGTGGCGGCCTACTACGCGGTCTCGGAGGCGCTGACCAACGTCGCCAAGTACGCGAACGCGACCCGCGCGGACGTGGCGCGTGCGCCGCGAGAACGGCACGCTCACGGTCGACGTCAGCGACGACGGGATCGGCGGCGCCGACGCCGCGCGCGGCTCGGGCCTGCGCGGGCTGGCGGACCGCGTCGCCGCGCTCGACGGCACGCTGTCGGTGGACAGCCCGCCCGGCCGCGGGACGCACCTGCGCGTGCAGATCCCCTGCGGCTAGGCGGCCGCGCGCAGCCGCGGGGAGCGGCGCAGCGGGCAGCCCGCGCAGACCTCCGCGCCGGGCACGCGGTGGTAGAGGCAGCAGCTCGAGCGCACGTGGTACGGCGTGCCGTCCTCGGCCACGTCGGTGCGCAGCGGCACGTGCATCGGCGACGGCGGCGCGAGCATCGCCTCCCCCAGCCGGCGCGCCGACCCCGGATCGCCGTATGCCGCGCCCGCCCACATCACCGCCTGCCCGACGCGATCGCCGGCGGCGCGCCAGAGCGGGCGCGCGGCTCGTAGGCGCCGGGCGGTGATCGCGGCGACGACCGGGGTGAGGAACGCCTCCAGGGCGTCGTGCGCGGCCCGCGGGTCAGCGCCGGCCGCGCGCACCTCGCGCAGCGCGATCCCCCACACACCGCCGTCGCGGAACCACAGCAGCACGTTGCCCGGCGTGAGGTCCGGCACCCACCCGTCCATCGCGGCCGCGACGGCCAGCGACGCGCCCTGCCAGGCGCAGTGCTCGAGCAGCCACTCGGCGCCGAGCGGCGGGTGCCGCAGGCCCGCGAGGTCGTAGATGCCGGCGAGCAGGCCGTCGAGATCGGCGGCGATCGCGTCGACCGCGAGCCACCCGTCGCCCGGCGCGTCGCGCTGCTCGACCGTCAGGCCGAAGCCGTCGCCGCGGAGCGCGTTGATCCGGTCCAGCATTGTTAGGGCACCCTAACATTCTCCGTCCGCTGTGGTCGGGATTGGTGTATGGTGCTCCGCCGCGTGACCGTATTAGGGCACCCTAACTCGTTCGATGCGCGGCGGGTCGCCGGCCTGCTCGGCTGCCTCGGGCTGCTCGCGCTGTGCGTGCTGGCGTCGATCGCGATCGGCTCGCGGGCGACCTCGCTCGGCGACGTGCTGGCCGCCTTCAGCGCCTACGACGGCAGCGACGAGCACGTGATCGTGCGCGAGCTGCGCGTCCCGCGGACGGAGCTCGGGCTGCTGGTCGGCGCTGCGCTCGGCGCGGCCGGCGCGCTGATGCAGGGCGTCACGCGCAACCCGCTGGCCGAGCCCGGGATCCTCGGCGTCAACGCGGGCGCCGCGTTCGCGGTCGTCCTGGCGATCGCGCTGCTCGGCGCGACGTCGCCGACCGCCTACGCCGTGGTCGCGCTCGTCGGCGCGGCGCTGACGGCCGTGCGCGATCTTCGCGCTCGGCGGCCGCGCCGCCACCCCGGTCCGGCTCGCGCTGGCGGGCGCCGTGCTGGCCACGCTGCTCGTCTCCCTCACCAGCGCCGTGCTCGTCTTCGACGCGCGCACGCTCGACGAGTTCCGCTTCTGGATCGTCGGCTCGATCGCGGGCCGCGACCCGGCCGTCGCGGCCGCCGTGCTCCCGTTCATCGCCGCCGGGCTGGCGATCGCGCTCGCCGCCGGCCGCCGGCTCAACGCGCTCGCGCTGGGCGACGACGTCGCGCGCTCGCTCGGCCAGCGGGTCGCGCACACGCGCGCCGCGGCGAGCCTCGGCTTCGTGCTGTTGGCGGGCGGCGCGGTCGCGGCGGCCGGGCCGGTCGCCTTCGTCGGCCTGGCCGTCCCCCACGTGGCGCGCTTGATCGCCGGCCCCGACTACCGCTGGATCGTGCCCTACAGCATCGTCCTCGGCGCGTGCCTGCTGCTGGCGGGCGACGTCGCCGGCCGGATGCTCGCGCGCCCCGCCGAGCTCGAGGTCGGGATCGTCACCGCGCTGCTGGGCGCGCCGTTCTTCATCTGGCTCGTCCGCCGGCGCCGGGCGGTGGCGCTGTGATCGTCGTCCGCCGCGGGCCGGTGTCGTTCCGCGCGGGCCGGCGCACGCTCGCCGTCACGGCCGCGCTGTCGGCGGTCGCGGCGGCGGCGCTGGTCGCCGGGATCGCCGTCGGCGAGTACCCCGTGCCGCCGCTCGACGTCCTCGCGTCGCTGGCGGGTGCGGGCGACCCGGCGGTCGACTTCGTCGTGCTCGACCTGCGGCTGCCGCGCGTGCTGACCGCGCTGCTCGCGGGCGCGGCGCTCGCGATGGCGGGCGCGACGTTCCAGCAGGTCGCGCGCAACCCGCTCGTCTCGCCGGACATCGTCGGCGTCTCCGGCGGCGCCTCGCTGGCCGCGGTGGCCGTGATCGTGTTCGGGTGGGGCGCTCCGGTGCCGCTCGCCGCGCTCGCCGGCGCCATCGTGGGCGGCGCCGCGCTCTACGCGCTCGCCTGGCGCAACGGGGTCCAGGGCCAGCGCTTCGTGCTCGTCGGGATCGGGACGGCCGCGCTCTGCCAGGCCGGCGTCGGCTACGTGCTCACGGAGGGCCGGATCTTCGAGGCGGCGCAGGCGTACGTCTGGCTCATCGGCTCGGTCAACGGCCGCGGCTGGGAGCAGGTGTGGCCGCTGGCCGCCACGCTGGCGCTGCTGGCACCGGCGCTCGGCGCGCTGGCCCGCCGCGCCGACGCGCTCGAGCTGGGCGACGACCTCGCCCGCTCGCTCGGAGTGCCGGTCGAGCGCTCGCGGCTGGGGCTGCTCGCCGCCGCCGTCGCGCTCACCGGCGTGGCCGTGGCGGCCGCCGGCCCGGTCGGCTTCGTCGCCTTCGTCGCCCCGCACCTCGCCCGCCGCCTCGGCCGCCCCACCTCGCTGCAGGGCCTGCTGCCGCTGGCCGCCGCCTGCGGCGCCGCCGCTCGTGGTCGCCTGCGACCTCGCCGGCCGCGTGCTGTTCGCGCCCGACGAGATCCCCGTCGGGCTCGATCACCTCGATCGTCGCCGCGCCGTACTTCCTCTGGCTCCTGCGCAGGTCGCCGGCATGACGCTCCAGGCGCGCGCCCTCTCGGTCGCCTACGACCGCGCCCCGGTGCTCGACGGGCTCGAGCTCGACGATCCCGCGGGAGCGGGTGACCGCGATCGTCGGGGCCAACGGCTGCGGCAAGTCGACCCTGCTGCGCGCGCTCGCCCGGCTGATCGCGCCGCGCGCCGGCTCCGTGCTGCTCGACGGCCGCGAGATCCGCGAGCTGCCCTCGCGCGACGTCGCTCGGCGCCTGGGCGTGCTGCCGCAGTCGCCCGTGGCGCCCGAGGGGCTGACCGTCGCGGACCTCGTCGCCCGCGGCCGCTACCCGCACCAGGGCCTGTTCCGCCAGTGGTCGCCCGGCGACGAGCTCGCCGTCGAGGACGCGCTCGCCGCGACCGGCATGGGCGAGCTGCGCGCCGGCCGCTCGACGAGCTCTCCGGCGGCCAGCGCCAGCGCGCGTGGATCGCGATGGCGCTCGCGCAGGAGACCGAGCTGCTGCTGCTCGACGAGCCGACCACCTTCCTCGACCTCGCCCACCAGCTCGAGGTGCTCGACCTGCTCGACCGGCTCGTCGCCGAGCGCGGCCGCACCGTCGTGATGGTGCTCCACGACCTCAACCAGGCGTGCCGCTACGCGGACCTGCTCGTCGCCCTGCGCGGCGGGCGCGTGCGCGCGGCCGGCCCGCCGGAGGAGATCGTCGATGCGCCGTTCGTCCGCGACGTCTTCGGGCTCGAGGCCCACGTCGTCGAGGACCCCGTGTCCGGCACCCCGCTGTGCCTTCCCACCGCCGTCCCCAGGAGGACCCGATGCGCAACCTGACCCTCATCCTGCTCGCCCTGCTGGTCCTGCCGCTCGCCGCCTGCGGCGGCGAGGAGTCCAGCGCTCAACCCTCGGCGAAGAGCGGGGCGTTCCCCGTCACCGTCGAGCACGAGTTCGGCTCCACCACGGTCGAGAAGGCGCCGGAACGGGTCGTCACCGTCGGCTACACCGACCAGGACGCGACGCTCGCCGTCGGCGTCGTGCCGGTCGGCGTCGGCGACTTCCTCGGCGGCTACGACTGGCGCGCGCGGCCGTGGGCGCAGGAGGCGCTCGGCGGCGCGAAGCCGAAGGTCGTCGCGGGCCAGCAGATCAACTTCGAGGCGGTCGCGGCCCAGCGCCCGGACCTGATCTTCGCCATCAACGCCGGCCTGAAGCAGGCCGACTACGACAAGCTCTCGCGGATCGCGCCGACCGTCGCCCAGTCCGGCGACTACATCGACTTCGGCATGCCGTGGGACGAGCAGACGATGCTGGTCGCCCGCGCGCTCGGGCGGGAGGAGCGCGGCCGGGCGGTCGTCGAGCAGGTCAAGGCCGAGTTCGCGAAGGTCCGCGAGGAGCACCCCGAGTTCGCCGGCAAGTCGGCCATCCTCGCTTACGGCGGCCCGGACGGCTACGGCGCGTACGCGACCGGGGACACCCGCAGCCGCTTCTTCACCGACCTCGGCTTCGAGCTGCCCGGGAAGGTCGACGAGCTCGCGGGCGAGAGCTTCTTCACCGAGTTCAGCCAGGAGCAGTTCCGCCTGCTCGACCAGGACCTCGTCGCCATGTACGGCTCAGAGCGGGACGTGCTCGCCAACCCGGTCGTCAAGCGCCTGGACGCGGCCAAGGAGGGGCGGATGGTGTTCATCGGGCTGACGGACCAGTTCGCCGGCGCGCTCGGCTTCGCGAGCGCGCTCAGCCTCGAGTGGCTGCTCGAGAACGAGGTGGACGGGATCGCCGCCGCCGTCGACGGCGACCCCGCCAGCAAGGCCGAGTGAGCTAGCGGGCGCCCCAGCGGGCCAGGCCGCGGGACATCGCGGCCAGGCCCTCGGAGATCCAGCCGGAGGCGACGAGCGCCACGAGGCCGAGCGGCACCAGCGTGAAACCCTCGTACCAGGTGTCGGGCTGCCAGATCCCGAGCTCCATCCCGCCGAACGGCGCGACGATCGGGGCGGCGATCAGGTAGCCCGCGCCGGAGTAGGCGCCCACGGCGACGCAGAAGGCGAGCATGCCGGCCGGGAAGCGCGCGAGCAGGTAGGCCATGCCGCGCCAGGTCGGCTTGTCGCTCCAGTACGCCTTCAGCCGGCCGAACCAGCCGTCGCCCGTGGGTGCGAGCGGCGCGGCCGGGATGTCGGTTCCCAGCAGCGAGTTCGACAACGACCGCTCGGCCGCCAGCAGCGGCCGCACGCTGGCAAGCACGAGCGTGAGCAGCGGGATGCCGAGCAGCGTGATCGCGAGCCCGAGGCCGGTCGCCAAGCCGCTGACGAACCAGATGAAGTACGCCGTGCCGAGCGGCAGCCCGAGCAGGTGATGGGTCACCGCGGTCCAGCCGCGGGTCGTGATGAGCGGGCGCAGCGCGGCGCGCCAGAAGGGCTCGGGTGTGAGGGTCGCGTCCATACGAGCGATGATCGATCGCATGCGCGGCCGCGGCCACGGAGCCAACACGCGGACCGCGGCTGCGGGCAGCCTCAGACGCGGGGCGTGGATCTCCGTCGTGGCGCTCGCGGCGGCGCTCGCCGGCTGCTCGGCCGGCGAGCGCGGCGGCGCGCCGCTCGTCCGGCTCGAGGTCGGCGAGAACCTGGGCGCGATGGCCGCCGGCGGCCGGGACGTCTGGGTCAACGACTTCGGGCGCGAGCAGCTGCTGCGGATCGACGGGCGCAGCGGCCACGTCCGAACGCGCCTGGACCTCGGGCGCCGGATCGCGCTCGCCGTCACGAGCGAGTCCGTCTGGGCGCTGCGCTGGGGCGGGCGCTTCTTCCGCACGCCGAGCGGGCCGCTGTACCGGATCGATGCCGCCACCGGGCGAGTGACGGACCGCGTCCCGCTCGGCGACGACGTGGCGTTCGGCGTGCTGGCCGGCCCGAGCGGGATCTGGGTGTGGGGACCGCGGCGGGTGGTCCGCCTCGACCCGGGCTCCGCGGCGATCACGACGGCCTACGACGTCGCCAGCGCGGACGGCGAGCTCACGGGCGCCGTCGTCGACGGGGACGGCCTGCTGGCCTCGACGGCGGACGGCCGGCTGATCCACCTGGGCGAGGAGGGCGCCCTGCCCGGCCGCCGCAGCCCGGCGCTCGTGCGCGCCGAGCTGCTGGCCGTGGACCGCGGCATCGCACTCGCCGCGGCCGTCGGCGCGCTCGTCGCCGTCGACGTCCGCACGGGCCGGCTGCGGTGGCGCCGCCCGCTCGGCTTCCGCATCTCGACGCTGCTGCGCCGCGAGGGGATCCTGCTCGCCCACGGCGCCGCCTTCCGCGATGCCGGCGACCGGCTGTGGGCGATCGACACGGCGACGGGCCGCGTCCTGGCCAGCGCGACGATCCCGAGCTTCGGCACCACGAGCATGGTCCGCGCCGGCGGCGGTCTGTGGTTCGCGACCTCGGCGGGCGAGGTCATCGTCCTGCCGCCGCTGGCGGTGCGGCTGTTCCTCTCTCGCGCGCGCGGACCGCACTGACCCCTGGCCGGGAGTCGAGTTCCCTTGCAATCCAGGTTCCGGTGCGGTTAGCGTCAGAGAACAATGGAACGCCGTCTCCGGCTTCCTGGTGTATCGGCGGTGCTGGCCATCGCGCTGGTCCTCCCCGCCCCCGCCGCGGCACAGCAACGGCTGTCGCCCGTAAGCCCGGGGACCGTGTCCGCGACGTTCGAGCCAACGCGCGGCGACCAGAAGGCCGAGCTCGCGGTGTCGGTGCGCAACGACTCCCGGTACCGCGGCTCGCTGCGCGTGCGGCTCGTCTACGACGACGGGACGACCGTTCGGGCGCGCCGCAAGCACGTCGTGATCCGCGTCGACAAGCAGAGGATCAACGTCTGGCTCGGCCGGCGCGGCAAGCGCAAGCTGAGGATCGGGCCACGCGACGTGAAGCGGATCAAGGTCCAGGCCTGGGCCGACGAACTGCCGAAGACGGCGCTGTCCGGCACGTTGATCGTGGCCACCCCCAAGCCGGGCCGGGTCTCACCGCTGACCGTCCCGGTGAAGCTGTCGCCGCCTGCTGAGACGCCCGCAGCATCGGTCTGGCACGAGGCGACGGTCAAGCCGGAGACGATCGTCATGACCGTCAAGCGCTGGTGGCCGGCGCCGTTCAACAACGACGACGAGCTGCGCGTGGCGAGTGAGAAGGTCCGTGTCGACGGCGCAAAGGTCCCTGCGGACACGAAGCTCACCGAGCCGATCGCGGGCGACGAGGGCGGTCGCGGGACCGTGATCGTGTCGGCGCTGGAGGGAGACGAGGACACCCTGCGCGTCAACGTCGACAAGGTCACGCGCTACGGGAACTACGAGGCGAAGGTCGCCCTCGACGCGGATGACGCGGAGGCCCCGACAATGACGGTCAAGGTCCGGGTAGCGGACGTCTTCCTCTGGCCGCTGGCCGTACTGCTCCTCGGCGCGGCGCTCGCGTACTGGCAGCTCAAGGCAGAGGAGGAGGAGCGGCCGAAGTTGGTGCTCAAGAACGCGCTCAAGCGGCTCCAGAAGGCGCACGCCGAAGACCACAAGGCAGACGGCACCGTGCCGTACGACCTAGACGTCTTCCCGAGCGACTGGGACGACTGCACCGACCCGTCCAAGGAGGCCCACAAGCTGTTCTGCCGGATCTCGAGCGCGACATTGAAGGAGGACCTCGACGACATCCAGAAGGCGATCGCCGACCTCGACGCGCGCGTGACGCTCTGGCCCGTGTCGCGGGCCAAGGTGGGCAACCTGATCGATGCGCGCAAGTTGCTACCGGCGGACAAGGCCGCGGACGCCATCCGCGCGAAAGCCAAAGTCCTCGAGACGCGCAGCGAGGCGCCGGCGGACGAGGCCGCCACCAAGGCGTATCAAAAGCAGGTCGACTCCCAGGTCGAAGCGATCCAGACCTGGATCGCCGCGTCGGGAATGCTCCGAGAGGCGTCGATGATCCATAGGCGTCTGGTGCGCAAACGCGACCGCGATCAGGAAATCGTCCGCAGACACAACCCGGCTCGCTGGGAGCAGGACCTCGAGACGGCCGCCGACGCCGACGACCTCGACCGCTGCGGTGTGTTCGACGCCCTGTGCCGGGACCTGCATGTGCTGCGTTCGCTCGACCTCACGTCCCCGCCGCCTCCTTCCGAGCCGGAGGACGAGGAGGTCGACGTGCTCGTGACCGTGCCCAACGTGGCGGAGTTCCGGGCCCGGGTGCGGCCGCTGGGGAGCCGGTCCTCGGTGACGCGGATGTTCATGGCCGAGGAGAGGGTCGACGTCGAGATCGAAGAGGCGCCCTCGGACGAGACGCCGCCGCCCGCCCCGCGGATCCCCGCCGGCCCGAGCCACCTCGAGCCCGCGCCGAGCATCTCGGCCAGCTCGCTCGAGGGCCTTAAGGCGGCTGACCGGCGGAGCTTCTGGCTGACCGCCTCGGTCGCCACGCTCGTCTACTTCATCGGGATCTACGACTCGACATTCGGATCGCTGACGGACTACCTGACCGCGTTCGGAGCGGGCGCCGGCTCGATGTATGTCGCGAACTTCAAGCTGCTGCCGTGGTTCCGGAGCTACCGGCCGCCGAAGGCCTCGTGACTCAGAGGAGGTAGCGTCGGAAGAAGGCCTCCACCCGCGCGCAGACGCCCAGAGCCTCGCAGCGGCCGACCAGCGCGCCGTGCCGTGCGCCCGCCACGACCATCAGCTCGTGCGGGACGGTCGGGGCGATCGCCGCCGCGGCGGCGCGGCTGCTCTGCACGGTCTCGATCGCGTCGCGGGTGCCGGCCGCGAGCAGCGTGGGCGCGCTCGTGGCGGTCATGGTGCCGTGGCCGGCGCTGCCCGCGAGCGAGACCACGGCGCGGAAGCGGGGATCCTGGGCGGCGGCCTCCCCTGCGGTCACCCCGCCGAAGGAGTGCCCGGCGATGCCGATCCGGCGGCGGTCGATCCGCAGGCGCAGGTGGTCGAGGACCCATTCGACGTCGTCGACGCGCTCGCCGGCCTGCAGGCCGAAGCGGTCGACGTCGCGGTCCTCGTGGTGGGGCGCGATCACGACGAAGCCAGCGCGGGCGAGCCGGGCGCACAGCTGCGCGCAGCTCTCCGGGGCGCCGTGGTGGCCGTGCGAGAAGACGATCAGCGGCCGCGCGCAGCGCCCGCCGCGCGGCGACCAGAGCTCGGGATCGAGCCTGCGCCGGTCGCCCGTCACCACGCTTCGCCGCCTCATCGCCACACGGCTGCGCGCGACCGCGAACGGGGCGCCGCTCGTCACGCACGCGACCGCGGCGGACAGGCGCGCCGGCGGCGGAGGGGTCGGCGCGTCGGGCGTCGCCGCCGCGGGCGCCCGGCGCTCGCCGCAGCCGCCGAGCGCGAGGGCCAGAGCCATCCACACGGCCGTGCCGCGAGCCGTCATGATCGACAGCATGACCGGCTACTCAGCGAAGGCCATCGACGAGCTGCCGACCCTGTGGGACGGGTTCGCGAAGCTCGTTCGGCCCGGCCTCGACATCACCGCGTTCGGGGCCAACATCATGGACCTGCCGCCCGACTACTCCACGAAGTCCCACGACGAAGGGGACTCGGGCCAGCAGGAGCTCTACGTCGCGCTGCGCGGCGCGGGCTCGGTCGACATCGGCGACGAGCGGCTGCCGCTCGACGCCGACCACCTCGTCAAGGTCGACGCGGGCACGGAGCGGGTGCTCTCCTCCGGGCCGGAGGGGCTGCGAGTGCTGTGCGTCGGCGCCGTTCCCGGCGCGGTCTACGAGGCTCCTGACTGGAGCTCGGGCGGGGAGTAGAGTCGGGTCCATGGAGACCCAGGAAGCCCATCGCCTGGAGCTCTCGCCGGCGGAGCTCAAGGTCACCTACGCGGCCTTGAAGACCTTCCTCAACGACTTCGGCCACGACGAGTACGACGTGCAGCGGCTCGTGCGGTCGGTGATCGACAAGCTCCCGCCCGGCGAGCAGATCGAGGCGATCGACCTGGCGCTGCCCCGGGGCCGTCCCAGACTCTGACGGCCACCGGGCACCGCCGGTACTCAGTAGTAGTGCTTACGGCCGCCGACCGCGCGGCCGGTGGAGCCGACGATCCAGAGCACGGCGCCGATCACGATCAGGATGATCCCGATCGTGTAGAGGATGCCGACGCCCAGCAGTAAGCCGAGCAACAGCAGCACGATTCCGGCGATGATCAATGGGGCCTCCGGTGTGTGTCGCTTACCTGACGCCTCAGTCATCCCCGCTCAGAGCCACCGCCAAGCCTCATGAGAAACCTAAGGGGCCTGTCCCCTTAGGTGCGCGCGCACCTAAGGGGACAGGCCCCTTAGTTGCCGGGGCGCTTGAACTGGGTGGCCACGAAGCCGTCCCAGGCGCGGTCGGGCATGAGCCGCCGCTGCGTGATCAGCAGGTGCGCCGAGGGCGTCACGCGCATGCGGATCGGGGCGCGCCGGGCGGTGATCGCCTTCTCGACGGCCTTCGCGACCGCGTCGGGCTCGCCGCCCAGGCGGGCCAGCGGGCCCTTCTCGTAGGCGTCGCGTGTCGCGCGGCCGACCTCGGCGTTGAACGCGGCGTACGGCCCGTCGCCCTCCGGCAGCTGCTCCGTGACCGTCGCTGCGAACTCGGTGCGGATCGCGCCGGGCTGGATCACCGTCACGCCCACGCCGAAGCCCTTGACCTCGAAGCGCAGCGCGTCGGAGAGCGCCTCGACCGCGTACTTGCTCGCGTGGTAGGCGCCGCCGCCCGGGAACGTGAAGTTGCCGCCCATCGAGCTCATGTTCACGATCCGCCCCCGGCCCGCCCGCCGCATCCCCGGCAGCACGAGCTGGCACATCCGCACGAGGCCGAACACGTTGGTCTCGAACTGGCGCCGCAGATCCTCCATCGAGAGCGACTCGACCGCGCCCGACTGGGAGTAGCCCGCGTTGTTGACGAGCGCGCCCACGGCGCCGTGCTCGGCCTCGACCGTCTCCACGGCGGCCTGCATCGAGCCCTCGTCGGTGACGTCGAGCGCGAGCGTGCGGCAGCCCGCGGCGGCGAGATCCTCGATCGACTCCAGCCGGCGCGCGGTCGCGTAGACCGTGTGACCGGCGCGGGCGAGCCGCTCGGCGCAGGCGCGGCCGATCCCGGTCGAGCAGCCGGTGATGAGGACGGTGCGCGTGGTCATGCCCCGGGACGCTACCCGGCGCGGAAGGACCCCGACAGGCGGTCGACCTCCTGCGGCGTGAGCTCGAGCGTGGCCGCCGGGATGATCTCCTCGAGCTGCTCGACCGTCCGCGCGCTCGCGATCGGCGCCTTCACGCGCGGGTGCGCGAGCAGCCACGCCAGCGCGACCGCCGCGACCGGGACCTCGCGGGCGGCGGCGACCTCGTCCAAAGCCTCGAGCACGGCCTCGCCGCCGCGTTCGAGATAGGCCCGCGCGGCCTCCGCCCGCGGGGACTCGACCGCCTTGCCGCCCGGCCGGTACTTGCCGGTCAGGAATCCCCTGGCGAGCCCGTAGTACGGCAGCACCGCCAGGTCCCACGCGTCCGCGACGGGCAGCAGGGAGCGCTCGAAGGCGCGCTCGACGAGGTTGTAGTGCGGCTGCAGCGCGGTGAACTCCGCCAAGCCCTGCTCGCGCTGGAGCTCGAGCGCGGCGTCCAGGCGCTCGGGCGAGTAGTTGGAGGCCGCGATCGCGCCGACCGTCCCGCCTTGCACGAGCGCGTCGAACGCACGCAGCGTGTGCTCGAGCGGCGCGTCCTCGTCGTCGAAGTGCGCGTAATAGAGGTCGATCCGGTCCGTCCGCAGGCGCTCGAGCGAGGCGCGGGCCTCGCGCTCGATCGTCTCCGGGCGCAGGTTGCGCTTGTCGCCCTTGCCGCCGCCGACCTTCGTCGCCACCACGAGGTCATCGCGGTTGCCGCGGTCGGCCATCCAGCGCCCGATGATGGTCTCCGAGCGGCCGTGCTCGACCAGGTAGGAGTTGGCGGTGTCGATGAAGTTCCCGCCCGCGGCGACATAGGCGTCGAGCACCTCGAAGGACTCCGCCTCGTCGGCGGTCCATCCGAAGACGTTGCCGCCGAGGCAGATCGGGAACACGTCCAGGCCGGTACGTCCGAGAGAGGGCATGGATCCGGGGCTACCCGCGGCATGGCAGGATGCGCGCATGAACCGGAACCGGACTCCTTTTCGGCGCGTCGCCGCGGCCGTGATCCTCGCGACGCTCGCCGGGGCGGGCCCGGCGGCGGCCCAGGCGCCGCCCACCGTCACCCTCGAGGCGCCCAGCTCGAGCGTGCACGGGAAGCCGCTGCGGCTCACCGGTGCCGTGACGCCGCCCGGCGCCCAGCCGGTCTCGGTCACCGTGCAGCCGCCTGGCGGCGTGCCGCAGGAGCTGGTGGCAGGCACGACGCGCGCCGACGGGACGTTCGCGCTCGAGACCCGCGCCACGGTGCCCGGGCAGCTTGTCGCGCACGCCGGCCCCGCGGCCTCGGCGCCCGCGCAGCTGACGCTGCGCCCGCGGCTGACCGCGCGCTGGACCGGCACGCGGCTGCCGGGCGGGCGGATCGCGCTCACGGGGCGGTTGGTGCCCGCCGCCGCGGGCACGGTCAACCTCCCCGCGCGCGGAGACGGCCGCTTCCGGCTGCGCACGCGCGCCCGCTCCGCCGGCCGCCGTTGCACGCGCGTGCGCGTGCGCCCCAACCCGGGCTACGCCCGGATCAGCCGGCGCCGCTGCGTGACGATCGCCGCGCCGTCGCTGGCCGCCGGCTCGCGCGGCCCGGCCGTGCGGTTCCTCGAGCGCCGGCTCGACCGCCTGCACTACCTGCTCGCCAACCGCAACGCCTCCTTCGGCGCCGACACGCGCGACGCGGTCTACGCCTTCCAGAAGGTCCAGCGACTCTCCCGCACGGGCGTCGTCGGCCGCACCGTCTGGAACGCGCTCGCGCGCGCCCACACGCCGCGCCCGTCGCGCAAGGGCAGCCACATCGAGGTCCACAAGCGCCGCCAGGTGCTCTTCGAGGTCCGCCGGGGGCGCGTCGCGCACGTCGTGAACACCTCGACGGGGCTGACCGGCAACACCCCGGTCGGGCGCTGGCGGATCTACCGCAAGGACCCGGGCTACAACGCGATCGGGATGCTCGACACGCTGTACTTCGTCGGCGGCTACGCGGTCCACGGCTACCACTCCGTGCCTCCCTACCAGGCGAGCCACGGCTGCGCCCGCGTGCCGCTGTGGGCGGCCCACGGCGTCTACTCGCGCTGGGGCGTGGGCGACATCGTCTACGTCTTCTGATGCCGAGCGTCCTGATCGTCGGGGCCGGCTTCGGCGGGATCGCCGCGGCGATCGAGCTGCGCCGCAACGGGATCGACGACGTCCGCATCCTCGAGAAGTCCGGCGGCTACGGCGGGACGTGGCTGCACAACACCTACCCGGGCGCCGCCTGCGACGTCCCGAGCCACTTCTACTCGTTCTCGTTCGCCCAGCGGCGCGACTGGGTGCAGCTCTGCCCCACCCAGCCCGACATCCTGCGCTACCTGCACGAGGTGGTCGCCGAGCACGGGCTGGCGGAGATCATCGAGACCGGCACGCACGTCTCGGCCTGCCGCTGGGACGGCGCGCAACGCCGCTGGACCGTCGAGACCAGTCGCGGCGAGCGCACCGCCGACGCGCTGATCGTCGCGACGGGCCAGCTCCACCAGCCCGCCACGCCGCGGCTGCCCGGCGAGTTCGCCGGCCACAGCTTCCACTCCGCCGAGTGGGACCACGGCTACGACCTGCGCGGCAAGCGCGTCGCCGTGATCGGCACGGGCGCCAGCGCGGTCCAGTTCGTGCCGCCCGTGGTGGAGCAGGCGGCCCACACGACGGTCTTCCAGCGCACGGGCAACTGGTTCCTGCCGCGCCGCAACCGGCCCTACCCGCGCCCCTACCGGTGGCTGATCGAACACGTGCCGGGCGTCCAGTGGGCCCGGCGGGCCGTCTGGTTCTGGATCCTGGAGCTGCTCACGCTCACCATCCGCCACCCGCGGACCGTCGGGCGGATCTGGCGCACCTACTCGTGGGTGTTCATGCGCGGCCAGCTCAGGGACCATCCAGAGCTGCGAGAGCGCATCTGGCCCGACTACACGTTCGGCTGCAAGCGGATCCTGTTCTCCTCCACGTTCCTGCCGACCCTCGCGCGCGAGGACGTCGAGGTCACCACGGAGCCGATCGAGCGCCTGGCGCCGGAGGGCGTCGTCACCCGCGACGGCCGCACGCACGCCGTCGACTGCGTCATCTACGGCACCGGCTTCCGCACGACGGCCTTCATGTTCCCGATGGAGATCACGGGCGCCGGCGGCCGCTCGCTCGCCGACGTGTGGGCGGACGGCGCGCGCGCCCACCTCGGCATGACCGTGCCCGGCTTCCCCTCGCTGTACGTGATGTACGGGCCCAACACGAACACCTCGGGCGGCTCGATCATCGCCTACCTGGAGGCGCAGGCCGGCTACATCCGGCAGGCGATCGAGCTCCAGCGCGAGCGCGGCGCCCCGCTGTCCGTGCGCCCCGAGGTCGAGGCGGCTTCCGACCGCGAGGTGCAGGGGCGCTTCGCCGGCACGGCCTGGACGCAGTGCGACTCCTGGTACCGCGACGCCAACGGCCGGATCGTCACCCAGTGGCCCGGCTACATGCGCGAGTACTTCGGGCGGATCCAGCGCCTGGAGCCGGCCGAGTTCGAGCTCGTAGCCCGATCCGGGCGCTAGCTGACGACGCGCAGCGCGCGGGGCTCGACCCCGAACACGACTTCCGAGAACGTCCCGAGGAACTCGCCGTCGGCGTCGACGGGCAGGTCCTTCCCGCGCACGGTCGCGCCGGCCAGGCCGGACGCCGAGCGCACCTGCGGGTGGCGCTCCACCGCGCCCGTTCCGCCCGCCAGCAAACGCGCGATGACGGTCGCGACGTCGCCGGGCCGGGTGCGGCGCAGCAGCATCAGCGACAGGGCTCCGCTCCCGAGCCCGGCGCGCTCGCAGAGGCGGATCTGGCGGGGGCCGAAGTAGGTCAGCGCCTCGCAGTTCTGGACGACCACGGTCACCGCGCGGTCGCGCAACTCGCCCGCCTCGACCTCCATCTCGGGCGGCCGGCGCAGGTAGCGGCGCGCGATCTCGCCGATCCCCGAGGCCGCGAAGTGCAGCTGGCCCAGGCGCGCCTTGCGGTCCGGCGCCTGCTCGGCGGTCTCGGCCATCGCGGCGGTGAAGCCGACGCCGGCCGTGTAGAGGAAGTGGCGCCCGTTGACCGTGCCGACGTCGGCGGTGCGGACGGCGAGCCGCCCCGCGCGCTCGCGCTCGACGAGGCGGTCGGCCCCCGCCAGCGGGTCGTTCGGCATCCCGATCGCTCGCGCGAACACGTTCGTCACGCCCGCGGGCACGCAGGCGAGCGGCGTCGGCGAGCCGACCAGCCCGCTCGCGGCCTCGCTGACCGTCCCGTCGCCGCCGAGCGCGGCGACCACGTCGTAGCCGCCGCCGGCCGCCTCGCGGGCGAGCTCGGTCGCGTGACCCTTGGCCTCCGTGTAGGCGACGGACACGGCGAAGCCGCCGCCGAGCCGGCGCGCGACCTCCTGCGCCGTGGCGTCGTCGAGCCGGCTCACGAACGGGTTCACGAGCAGCCGCAGGTGCGTGCGCTGGACGCCGCGGAGAGGCGGCGCGGGAGCGATGAGTGTGCCGGTCACCGGGCAGGGACCATCACGGGGCTGCGCGCGAAGGCGAGCACGTACTGCAGCCCCGACACGACCGTGAGCCCGACCACGACCAGCAGCCACGCCGTCACCCACATGGCCGTGGGGTCGGGCACGAGCATCAGCGCCACGATCGCGGTCATCTGGAAGCCGGTCTTGGCCTTGCCGAGCGGGCTGACGTGCAGGACGACGCCCTGGCGCCCCGCGTGCCAGCGCAGCGCCGCCACGGACGCCTCGCGCAGCCCGATCACGAGCGCGACCCACAGCGCCAGGCGGTCGATCATCACCAGCGACGCCAGCGCGGTGCCGACGAGCAGCTTGTCGGCGAGCGGGTCGGCGATCCGCCCGAAGGTCGTGACCATGTCGCGCGAGCGGGCGATGTGCCCGTCGGCCGCGTCGGTCAGCGCCGCCGCGCCGAACACCGCCGCGGCGGCGGGCAGCGGGCCGGCCTCCTCGCCCAGCAGCAGCACGAGCAGCAGCGGGACGAACGCGATCCGGCTCAGCGTCAGGACGTTGGGGAGATTGAGCGGCACGAGCCCTTCGACTACCCGCGTGTGTGCGCGCGCATCCGTCAGGCGCTCTCGAGCTGCAGCCGGTGGGCCGCCCGGCTGCGCTCGATCCGCCATCCGGTGAGCACGGCGCCGAGGTAGACGGACGCGAGGCCGATCGCGAAGCCGGCGATGTCGTCGACGACGTAGTGCCAGCCGAAGTAGATCGTCGCCGGGAAGGTCAGGCCGAGGTAGACCCACATCGCGATCCGCATCGCGCGCGGGGCGCGCAGCAGGTGCGCGACGAGGGCGCCGGCGAACACGATCGAGATGTGCAGCGACGCGAACGCCGCGATGCTCTGCAGCCCTCCGCTGCCGACCGGGTCGCTGACGAACGCCCTTCGGTCCTCCATCAGCGCCGCCTGGAGCGAGCGCGGTGCCGGTGTCCGGCAGGCCGGCGAACAGGTGCGGCTCGACGAAGGCGGGCCCCATCGAGGGCAGCACGAAGTAGCTCAGCGCGCCGATCACCCAGTTGATGGAGAGCACGCTGATCCACCACAGCGCGCCGGCGCGGTCGGTCGACCACACGAGCGTGACGCCGACGGAGATCGGCACGAAGGTCAGGAACAGCAGGTAGACGGTCGAGAGGACCTGTGCGGAGACGCCCGTCCCGAGCAGGTCGTGCAGCAGCGTCGCGGGGTCGGTGCCGAACACCCCGCGCTCGAAGTTGGCCAGGTCGGCGTCCAGCAGCTCCGGGCGCGCCAGGGGCAGGTAGCTCTTGACGTTGCGGTAGCAGAGGTAGGTCACGTAGAACGCGACGATCGAGCCGAGGACGAAGGCGATCCGCCCCCACGGCCAGCGCTCGCGGGCCAGCCCGACGAGCGTGCTCCAGCGCGGCGTGCCGTTCCGGCGCGACGCCACGAACGCGCGCGGGATCACGTCGAGGGCCCAGAAGCCGCCGACGAGCAGCAGCACGAAGGTGAAGCGCCAGCCGATGATCCCGTCGGGATCGCGGAGGCCGAGCTTGTAGTGGGCGCCCCAGAGGAGCGTCAGCAGGAGCATCCCGGCCGCGATCGCCGGGGCCACGTAGTACGCGCGCTTGGGCGGCGGCGCGGGCCGGTGGGCGGACTCGCCGGCGGGCGCGCCGTCTTTGCGACTGGCGACCAACATGGCGGCGAGAATATGCCCGGATCCGGCTGTTTACCCCATTACGATCCGTTAGATCAGGCCCCAGGCCCACACCGCGGCGTCTCTCGTCCTCTGCGACATCCGGCGCGATCCGGCGCTCTCCGTGGCGCTCACGGTGCTCGCCGGTCACCTGCCGGACCTCGACCGCAGCGTGGCCAAGCGGCTCGGCGTCAAGCGCCGCGACCATCATCGCTGGGTGAGCCACAGCTTCGCCGGCTGGATCGGCCCCAGCCTGCTCGCGCTCGCCCTCGGCCGGCGCCACCGGATCGTGCGCCGCTGCGTGCTCGCGCTCTGGGTCCACCTGCTGCTGGACACCTACGCGGACGGGATCGCCTGGCTGTGGCCCATGCGCGAGGACAAGATCGGGCTCTTCCGCCGCCCGGCGTCGATCGTGGACGACGGCTGGAACACCCCGGCGCCGCTGGACACCGAGCTCGGGCAGGCCGAGGCCGCGATGTGGGCCGCCGTGGCCCTGCGAACCGCCGTCAGTTGAACTCGGCCCGCTTGACGACCGCGTCGGCGGCGTCCACGACCTCCGAGACGCGCTTGCAGACGTGGATCCGGGGCCGCGCCCGCAGCCGCGCGGACAGCCCCTGGCCGCCGAGCACGTAGCCCGCGCCCGGCCAGCCGCGCTCGACCTCATGGATCGAAAGCATCACCCGGTCGCTGACGTCCGGCATCGTCGCCGTGAGGCAGATCACCTCGGGCTCGTGGCGGCAGGCGGACTCGGCGAGCGCGCCGGGCGGCACGTCGGGGCCGAGCATCAGCACCGTGTAGCCCGCGTCGCGCAGGAGGTTGGCGATCATCTGCAGCGCGACGGTGTGCAGCTCGCCGGCGGGCGCGGCGAGCAGCGCCCTGCGGCCGGTGCGGTCGCGCGCGGTGCGCCTGACCTCGCGCTGGAGCGCCAGCACCCGCAGGGAGATCTCCGTGGCGAGGTGCTCGTCGGCGACGGAGATCTCGCCCCGCGCCCACAGCCGGCCGACGAGCCACAGCGCCGGGGCGATGATCTCGTCGTCGATCTCCGCGGTGCTCAGGCGCGCGTCGATCGCGTCGCGGACGACCAGCTCCGCGGCGATCTCGTCCCCGTCGAGCAGCGCCTTCGCGTATGCGCGCCCGAGCTCGACGAGCAGCTGCTCCGGGTCGCTCTCACTGCGGCGCATCCGTTCTCCTCGCCCCGGACCCTACGCCGACCCGGCGCCCGCGTCACCCCTCAGCCGCGGCGGCGTCCGAACGAGAAGTTCACGGCGGCGATCCCGGCCCAGGCGAGCGCGATGCCGAGCGCCTGGGCGGCGTCCGCGGCGATCGCGGTGATCGGGATTCCGGCTCCGAGCGAGACGATCGCCAGCGCCAGCCGCTCGCCGCTCTCCGGGACCGTGCCCCGCGGCTTCGGGCGGCGCTCGGCCGCCTGCGCCTCGATCGCCGCCTCGACCTTGTCCAGGAAGGCGTCGACGACCGCCGGCTCCATGTCCGCGCCCAGCTCCTGCCGCGCGCCGACCATCGAGCTGACGTCGTCGCGAGTTATGCGGGGCTGGGGCACGGCTTCAGGGTTTCACGCGGTCGAGCGGCTTGCGCTCGGGCGACATCCCGACGCGCCGCAGCGCGAAGCCCGCGATCGGCAGCACGATCAGCACGCCGATGATCGCGCTGAGGAGGCCGCCGAGGTCGAAGACGTCGTCGTCGCCGATGCCGAGCAGGCCGGTGAAGATCAGCCAGCCGACCCAGGCGCCGGCGAGGCCGATCAGCAGCGAGATGCCCCATGACTTGGGGCCGCTCATGTGCCGGAACACGTCGCCGGGCATGAGCATGCGGCCGATCACGCCGGCCACGAATCCGAGAATGATGGCGCCGATCATGAACGGGACGATACCTCTCGGCCCGGCGCGGGTAGGCCGAGAGCCGACCGTCTCTGGGAGGAGCCGATGATGCCGCTGCGTGCCGCCGGTCTGCTGGTGCCCGTCCTCGCCGTATTCGCCTTCGCCGCGCCGGCGCAGCGGTGCCAGGCCGCCCGCGCAGGGGGCGCCGGGCGCCAAGCACACCTGGGCGCCGGCCGACAAGCACGGCTACGGCACCGCTCATCAGCTCACCGGCCACGCGTACTTCACGCTGCGCCAGGCGTCGCTGAGCGAGGTCTACTACCCCGACCTCTCCACCCCGGCGTTCCGCGGCCTGCAGTTCGCGGTGACCGACGGCAGGTCGTTCGTGGACCGCGAGGTCGTCGACGACGACGACCGCCACATCGAGCCCGTCGCTCCCGGCGTGACGGCCAGCGTGACGCCGCTCGACGGCACGCTCGCGTTCCGCCAGGTGACCGAGAACGCCCGCTGGCGGCTGACCAAGACGTGGATCACCGACCCCGCGCGCGACAGCGTGCTGCTGCGCGTGCGCTTCGAGGCCAAGACCCGGACCGCGCTGCGCCTGTACGTGCTCGCCGACGGGGCCCCGGGCAACGACGGCAACGACGACCGCGGGATCTCGGGCGAGTCGACGATGGTCGCCTACGACGACGAGGCCGCCAGCGCCGTCGCCGCCTCGCCGGCGCTCGCGCAGACCTCCAGCGGCTACCGCGGGACGCCCAGCGACCCGTGGCAGGACCTGCAGGACTACAAGCTCGAGCGCACCGACGCCACGCAGCCCGGCAACGTCGTGCAGGGCGCGCGCGCCGCGCTCGACGGCAAGGACAACCAGACGATGACGCTGGCGATCGGCTTCGGCCGTGACGCGTCGGCGGCGACCGCCACGGCCACCGGCTCGCTGGCCACCGGCTTCGACGCGGCCAAGACCGCCTACGACAGCGGCTGGACCTCGTACCTGGACTCGCTGAACGCGCCGCCGGCACCCGTCGCGGGCGACACGCAGATGGAGCGGCTCTACGAGCAGTCGCTGCTCGTGCTCGCCGCCCTGGAGGACAAGACCCACCGCGGCGCCTCGATCGCGGCCCCGAACATGCCGTGGATCTGGGGCACGCTCTCGCTCGCCGACGACAAGGAGACCTCCGACCCGTACCACCTCGTCTGGCCGCGCGACTTCTACCACGCCGCCACCGCGCAGAAGGCGGCGGGCGACGACGCCGCCGCGAACCGGCTCGTCGACTACCTGTGGCGCGTCCAGAAGCCCGAGGGCGACTTCTGGCAGAACACCCGGGTCGACGGCACGCCGGTCTGGAAGAGCGAGCAGCTCGACGAGACGTCCCTGCCGATCGTGCTGGCGTGGTGGCTGGGCCGCACCGCACCCACGGACTGGGACAACATCCGGGCCGCTGCCGACTACCTGATGAAGAACGAGGACGGCCCGCGCACGGGCCAGGAGCGCTGGGAGAACCAGGACGGCTACTCGCCGAACACGATCGCGACGGAGATCGCCGCGCTGGTGTGCGCCGCCGACGTGGCGAAGCGCAACGGCGATCCCGATCGCGAGAAGGCGTACCTGGCCAAGGCCGACGAGTGGCAGGCGAAGGTGGAGAGCTGGACCGCGACGACCAACGGCCCCTACTCCCCCAAGCCCTACTACCTCCGCGTCACCAAGGACGGCAACCCGGACAACGGCTTCAAGTACACGCTCGGCGACAACTTCCCGCGCCAGGTCGACCAGCGCGAGATCGTCGACAACTCGTTCCTCGGGCTGGTGCTGTTCGGCGTCAAGCGCCATGACGACCAGACGATCCTCAACTCGCTGAAGGTCGGCGACGAGACGAGCGCCGAGCCGCTGAAGGTGACCACCGACAACGGCGAGTTCTGGCGCCGCTTCACGTTCGACGGCTACGGCGAGCAGGCGGACGGCGGCGACTGGGACCTGTTCTTCGACAACCCGGCCCGGCAGACGTTCGGGCGCGCGTGGCCGCTGCTGGCGGGCGAGCGCGGCGAGTACGAGCTGATCGCGGGCAAGGACGCCTCGGCGCGGCTGAAGGCGATCGCGGGCGCCGCGAACGACGGCCTGATGCTGCCCGAGCAGGTCTGGGACGGCCGCCCGCCGGACGAGGCCAACGGCGAGGGCACGCGCTCGGCGACGCCGCTGGCGTGGACGCACGCGCAGTTCGTGCGGCTGGCGTGGTCGATCCAGGCCGGGAAGCCGATCGAGCGGCCGACGATCGTCGCCTGCCGCTACCAGAAGCAGCTCTGCCCCTAGACGCGAACCTAAGGGGACAGGCCCCTTAGGTTGGGACCCACCCGGCCGGGAACGCCCCGGCCGGGATCTCCCCCTGGTAGTCCGGGAACCAGGCGCGGGCGATCCGCTCGCCGGCGCGGCCCTCGATCAGGGGGCGCAGGTCGCCGACCGTGAGCAGCACGCGCAGCGTGGCGCCGATCTGCAGGTCGGCGGCGTTCGGCTGCTCGCCGCCGATCGTGCCTTCCTCCGCGAGCGCGTCGACGCGGTCGAGCTTGGCGGGCAGCCCGGCGAGGTCGTCGGCGAGCCGCTGGGCCGTGATGCCGTGGTACTTCCAGGTCGCGCGGCCCATGCGGATGGCGAAGTCCGTGCCGGCGGGGTCGAGCGGACCCGCACCGCCGAAGGTGCCGAGCGCTTCGGGGCGGAAGTGCAGCGCGCCCCAGGGCAGCCGGCGCCCGAGGTCCTGCAGCTCCTCGTCGCCCCAGCGCTCCGCCTCGCGGACGGCGCCGGCGCCCTCGGCGGGGTAGAGCGGCGGGTCGGGCGCGAGCGCCTCCAGCCGCTCCAGGATCGGGCGCGACCCGTGCACCGGGCGGCCGTCGATCAGCACGCCGGGCACCGTCGTGCGCCCGTCGCCGTAGAGCTCCTCCATCTTCGCCGTGTGCTCGCCGGGGACGAAGTCGATCCGCTCGTAGGCGAGCCCCTTGAGCTTCAGCGCCGCCTCGGCGGTCATGCAGGGATGCGACGGCGGCAGGGCGTGGAGGACGATCTCGGGCACGGCCGCGACCCTAGCGGGGCGCGGGCGGATGCCGTCGCACCCAGCCCGTGGCGCGGTCATAGGCCTCGGTGAGCTCGAGCAGCGCCCGGTCGCCGCGCGGGCGGCCGATCAGCTGCAGGCCCGTCGGGAGCCCGCCCGGCCCGAAGCCCGCGGGCACTCCGGCGACCGGCAGCCCGGCCAGCGAGGCGGGGACGACGACCTCCATCCAACGGTGGTAGGTCGGCATCTCACGTCCGGCGATCGCGCGCGGCCAGGGCGTGTCCACGTCGAAGGGGAAGACCTGGGCGCTCGGCAGGGCGAGCGCGTCGTGGTCCCGGAGCAGCGCCCGCAGCGCGGCGGCCACCTGCGTGCGGACCCGCTGAGCCGCGTGCAGCGCCGGGCCGGTGACCGCGCGGGCGCCGTCGGCCTCCCACCGGAGCTCGGGCTTGATCCGGTCGCGCGGGAGCTCGAGCAGCCAGGTGGCGTCGTAGTGGCGGATCGTGACGGCGGCCTCCCACGCCTCGGCTGGGTCGAAGCCGGGCGCGACGGGCACGACCTCCGCGCCGAGCGCCTCGAGTGCCGCTTCGCAGAGCTCGAGGATCCCGGGCTCGAACGGCAGGTGGCCGCCGAGGTCGCCGAGCCAGCCGATCCGGATCCCCGCGGGGTCGGGCGGCACGAGCGGCGCGGCGAGCGCCGCGGGGTCCTCGTCGATCGCGAACGGCAGCTCGGGATGCGGGCCGGCGAGGGTCGCCAGCAGCGCGGCGAGGTCGCGCGGGCTGCGCGCCATCGGGCCGGCGGTGCCGATCGGCGCCTCGAAGGCCGACTCGGCCGGCGGCGAGCCGACCCGGCCGAGCGACGGGCGGAAGCCGTAGACGTTGCAGAACGCCGCGGGGTTGCGCAGCGAGCCCATGTAGTCGCTGCCGTCGGCGACCGGCACGAGCCCGGCGGCCAGCGCCGCCGCCGCGCCGCCGCTGGAGCCGCCGGCGGTCTTCGCGCGGTCGTAGGGGTTGCGGGTCGGGCCGAAGACCTCGTTGTAGGTCTGCGAGCCGTAGCCGAACTCGGGCACGTTGGTCTTGCCGATCACGATCGCCCCGGCCGCCCGGATGCGGCGGACGAGCTCCGAGTCGGCCTCCGGGACGAAGTCCGCGAACAGCAACGAGCCGGACGTGGTCACGATCCCGGCGGTCTCCTCCAGGTCCTTGACCGCATGCGGGAGCCCGTGCATCCACCCGCGCCGCTCCCCGCCGGCCAGCTCGGCGTCCCGCTCGGCCGCCTCCGCGAGCAGCTCCTCACCGTCCCGCAGCGACACGATCGCGTTCAGCTCGGGGTTCACCCGGCCGATCCGCTCGAGCGTGTCCCGCATCAGCTCCGCGCAGGACAGCTCCCGGCGGGCGATCCGCTCCGAGAGCGCGGTCGCATCGTCCATGCGCGCGGACGTTAGCCGCGCTCAAGTCCCGCGGACGGAAGGACGAAGCAGGTCGTGCCCCATGCCGTCCCCAGCCCAGCAGCTCGACGCCGCCCGCCGTTCCTATTGGGAGGACGCGGGGCGCTCGCTCGAGGTCGCGATCGACGTGCACGAGCAGGCGCGGGCCACGGGCGACGCGCCGCTGCGCGCGCGGGCGCTGGCCCTGCAGGGCGCCTGCTCGCTCCATCGCGGCGACCTGCACGGCGCGCTGGCGCTGGCCGCCGAGGGCGACCTGCTCGCCGGCGAGGACCCGACCGCGCGCGCGGAGCTGGCCGCGCTCAAGAGCCACCTGAACTTCTTCTCGGGCTCCTACGCAGCGGCACTGGCCGAGGCCGAGCTGGCGGTGGAGCTCGCCGACCGCGTCCGGCGACCTGTTGCTGCGCGTGTTCGCGCGCCGGATGGGCTGCGTCGTGTTCGGCAACATGGGCGTCGCGAGCTGGCCCGAGCGCCTGCAGGTGCTGCTGGACATGACGATCGCGGCCGGCGAGCCGTGGGAGGAGGCGATGTCGCGCAACGACGTCGCCCACCTGCGGATGGAGCAGGGCGACATCCCCGAGGCCGAGGCCGAGCTGGCCCGCGCCGAGGCGGTCGTCTTGGGGCTGGAGCGCCACAGCTTCGCGCTGGCGGTCGTCAACTGCACCCGCGCCGAGGTGCGGCTGCGCGCGGAGCGCCCGCAGGACGCGCTGCCCGACGCCGACCGCGCGGTCGCGCTGCTGATCGCGATGGGCGAGCCGAACCCGTACCTGCTCGGCATGGCCGTGCTCATCAAGGTCCAGGTGCTGACCGCGCTGGGCCGGGTCGACGACGTGACGGCGGCCGGCGAGGAGGCGCTCGAGCGGCTCGGCGAGCGCGTGCCGCAGGCGCGCAGCATGATCCTCGGCACGATCGCCTCCTCCCTGCGCGACGCGGGCCGGGCCGAGCAGGCCTACGACGTCCTCGAGCGCTGCGTGGAGGTCGAGCGCGCCGCGATGCGCGAGCTGTCCGAGCTCCAGCTCGGGCTCGAGCGCGCGCGGATCGAGATGGAGCTGCTGCGCGACCAGGCCGAGCGCGACCCGCTCACGGGCCTGCACAACCGCCGCTACCTCGAGCGGGCGCGCGACATCGGCGGGCCCGTCGCGCTCGCGGCGCTGGACATCGACCACTTCAAGACGGTCAACGACCGCTTCGGCCACGTCGTCGGCGACCGCGTGCTCGTGCGCGTCGCGGAGCTGCTGCGCGAGCAGGTCCGCTCCGACGATGTCGTCGCGCGGACCGGCGGCGAGGAGTTCGTGCTGCTGATGCCGCGCACGGACGACGCCGAGGCGCTCGCGTGCTGCGAGCGCGTGCGCGCGGCGCTGCGCGCCGAGCCGTGGGACGAGCTGGCCGCCGGCCTGCGGATCACGGCGAGCCTCGGCGTGGTCACCGCGCCCGACGCGAAGGACCTCGGCGCGCTCGCCCGCGACGCCGACGCGCGGCTCTACGCCGCCAAGCGCGCGGGGCGCGACCGCGCCGTGGCCGCCTGAGGCGGCGCCGCGTAGGCTCCCGCGCCATGAACCCACAGGCGGCAGGCGAGCTCGTCCACCTCTGGCTGGCGGCCCACGACGACCCGGCGAGCGTCGCCGTACAGCGCGGCCCCGTCTCGCGCGCCGTCCGCGAGCTCGCCCCCGACAACCGCCTCGTCGGCGTCGGCCAGACCCCGGCGGGCCCGGCCATGGCCGTGCTGCTGGACACCGGGCTGCTCGTCTTCCAGGCGCGCCCGATGGCCGCGCTCAACGAGACCTCGGTGCCCGTCCGCTGCCGCCTGCTGCACCTCATCCCGGCCACCGTGAGCCTCGAGGTCACGGAGCGCTTCGAGGACATGGCCGACCTCACGGGGACGGTCAAGCCCACGCGCGTGCACCTGTGGCAGCTGCACACGGACGGCCTCGACCTGCGCATCGACGGCACCGAGGTCGTCCATGCGGGCGTCGAGACCGGCCCCGACCCGAACGAGCAGCTCGGCCGGGCGATCGCCGCCAAGCTCGGCTGGACGCTCCCCTAGCTGGGGCGCCGGCCGCGCTGTTGCAGGCGCCGAGGGCGTCTGGAGGCGACGAGGTGCGTGGGCAACGGCTTGGGCTTGTAGGGAGGGGGAGTGGGCCTCGGTTGCGCCGACGGTCGATCGCGCTTCGAACGGTCACTTGTTCAGGCTGAGGCTGAACAAGTCGACCGCTCGCGTGACCGGGAGCAAACCCCTCCCCCGTACAAGCCAATGCCGTTGCCCACGCCACGCGCAACCGCCAGACGCCCTCGGCGCCTGCCACAGCACGGCCCGTTAACGCAGACGGCCCGCCTATCCGAGGCGGGCCGAGCGTTTGTCAGCGGGCGTTCAGCCCGCCGCCGCAGTACGGACACGAGGCGGTGTGTGACACCTGTTCCCCGTCCCAGAGCCGCAGGCACTTCTGACAGATGAAGCGGATCATTTCTCGCTCCACCTCCTTTCACTTGCGCGGAGGCCCGGCGTGGGAGCCGTGTCAGCGATGACCTCCGACCCCACAGGTTATCGGCTGCGCGGCCGGAAGGCTGAGGTCACGTCGCGGACGGGTGCACCGAGACCGCGTACCCGCGCGCGATCGCGTCGACCGTCGCGCGCGGTGTGAGGACCGTCACGCGCTCGCCCGCGCGCGCCGGCTCCGGCGCTCCGTAGCCGCCTGGCGCCCACGGCCGCAGCGCGCCGCGCCCCAGCAGCAGGGCGTCCGCGCCGGCGGCCGCAGGGCCGCCCGTGGCCGCGCCGTGGGCGGCGGCCGGTGCGCCGCGGGTGACCATCACGCCATCGGGGAGGTCGCCGAGCGCGGCCTCGAACGTGCGCTTCGCGCGGCCGTCGAGGCGGTCGCGCGTGCAGGACGCGGTCCATCGCGTCGGCGCTGCGTGTCGGCGTGCGGCCAGGCGGCCTGCCAGCGGCGGTAGTCCTCGCGGCGGCACTCGGCGCACGGGCGGTGGCCGGCGGCGAGCGCGGTCGCCTCGTCGAGGAAGAACAGCTCGGTCCAGCGGCGCGGCTGGCGGATCGGGCGGCGGCGGCCCTTGAACTCGAGCCGGCAGGCGATCCAGCGCCGCACCTGCCAGTCGCGGCGGTGCGACCCGTCGTCGCCGTGCAGGACGCCGCGGTTGCCCATCAGCGTGCCGCGCTCGGGCGATCGCGACGATCTCGCCGAAGGGGGTCACGCGGTTGCGGTGCGGCATCGTCCGCGAGGATGTCAGCCCCCATGCGCCTGCGCGAGCTCGACCGACGTCTCCGCCGCCGTCGCCGCGACGCGCTCGCGCAAGGCCAAGACGGAGGCGATCGCCGGCGCTGCTCGCCGGCGCCGCGCCCGAGGAGGTGGCGGCCGCGGTCGCGTTCCTGTCCGGGCGGCTGACGCAGCGCCAGATCGGCGTCGGCTGGGCGCAGCTGCGCGAGCCGCCGCCGCCCGCGGCGGAGCCGTCGCTGACCGTCGCGGAGGTCGACGCGGCGTTCGGGGCGATCGGCGCGATGGCCGGCGCCGGCTCGCAGGCCGCCGCGCCGCGAGGCGCTGCGCCGCGCTGCTGGCGCGCGCCGACGAGGACGAGCAGCGGTTCCTGGTCCGGCTGCTGCTCGGCGACCTCGGCCAGGGCGCGCTCGCGGGCGTGATGGCCGCCGCCGTCGCGCACGCCGCGCGAGGTGCCGGAGGCCGACGTGCGCCGCGCGCTGACGCTCAACGGCGACCTCGCCGAGACCGCCGCGGATCGCGCTCGCCGAGGGCCGCGAGGGGCTGGCGCGCCGTGCGGCTGCAGGTCGGCACGCCGCTCTCCCCCATGCTCGCCGCCACCGCGCCCGACGTCGGCGCCGCGCTGGAGAAGACCGGCCCCGCCGCGGTCGAGCACAAGCTCGACGGCGCGCGCGTGCAGATCCACCGCGACGGCGACGAGGTCGCGCGTCTTCACGCGCACGCTCGACGACGTGACCGCGCACGTGCCCGAGGCGGTCGAGGCCGCGCTGGCGCTGCCCGCCGCACGCGCTCGTGCTCGACGGCGAGGTGATCGCGCTGCGCGCGGACGGCCGCCCGCACCCGTTCCAGGTCACCGGCTCGCGCTTCGGCTCGCGCCGCGACCTCGAAGAGCTGCGCCGCGAGATCCCGCTCAGCGTGTTCTTCTTCGACCTCCTGCACCTCGACGGCGAGGACCTGCTCGACGCGCCGCTGGCCGAGCGCGCCGCCGCGCTCGACGCGCTCGCGCCCGGCCTGCGCATCCCGCACGCCGTCGCCGAGGACGCCGGCGCGGCGCAGGCCGACGTTCGACGAGGCGCTCGCCGCCGGCCACGAGGGCGTGATGGTCAAGGCGCTCGACGCGCCCTACGCCGCGGGCCGCCGCGGCGCCGCGTGGCTGAAGGTCAAGCCCGTGCACACGCTCGACCTCGTCGTGCTCGCCGCCGAGTGGGGCCACGGCCGCCGCCGCGGCTTCCTCTCCAACCTGCACCTCGGCGCGCGCGACGGCGACGGCTTGCGCGATGCTCGGCAAGACCTTCAAGGGCCTCACCGACGAGCTGCTGGCCTGGCAGACCGAGCGCTTCCTCGAGCTGGAGACCCACCGCGACGGCCACGCGGTGTTCGTGCGCCCCGAGCAGGTCGTCGAGATCGCCTTCGACGGCATCCAGACCAGCCCGCCGCTACCCGGCCGGGATGGCGCTGCGCTTCGCGCGCGTCAAGCGCTACCGCGACGACAAGCCCGCCGCGGAGGCCGACACGGTGGAGACCGTGCGGGCGATCGCGGGTAGGGGCGACGGATGAGCCTGAGAGACCGGACCCTGTTCATGACCGGCGGCAGCCGCGGCATCGGCCTCGCGATCGCGCTGCGCGCGGCCCGCGACGGCGCCAACGTCGCGCTGCTGGCCAAGACCGCCGAGCCCAACCCGAAGCTGCCGGGGACGATCTACACGGCCGCCGAGGAGATCGAGGCGGCCGGCGGCAAGGCGCTGCCGATCGTCGGCGACGTGCGCGACGAGGCCTCCGTGGCGGACGCCGTCGCGCAGGCCGCCGAGCGCTTCGGCGGCATCGACGTCTGCGTCAACAACGCGAGCGCGATCAACCTCAAGACGATCGAGGAGACCGAGGTCAAGCGCTACGACCTGATGCAGGCGATCAACTCGCGCGGCACCTTCCTCGCCATCCGCGCCTGCATCCCGCACCTCAAGCAGGGCACCAACCCGCACATCCTCACGCTCTCGCCGCCGCTGGACCTCGACCCGCGCTGGCTCGGCGCGCACGCGCCCTACACGCTCTCCAAGTACGGCATGAGCCTGCTCACGCTCGGCGCCGCGGCGGAGCTGCGCGAGGCCGGCGTGGCCGCCAACGCGCTCTGGCCGCGCAGCGTGATCGCCACCGCCGCGGTGCAGAACCTGCTCGGCGGCGACGAGGTGATGGCCAAGTCGCGCACGCCCGAGATCGTCGCCGACGCCGCCTACGCGATCCTCACCCAGCCCTCGCGCGAGTGCACGGGCAACCTGTTCATCGACGACGAGGTGCTCGCGCAGCTCGCCGACCGCGTCACGGACCTCGGCCGCTACCACGCCAGCGGCGAGGGCGGCGGCGAGCTGATGCCGGACTTCTTCGTGGACCCGGCCCCGCTGCACGGGTGATCCGCGGCACGATCGGGTAGCCGCTGGGTAAGGCCCCCGTGCGGACAGGGGCGCGGGGCACGTCCGAAGGGGCATTCCATGAGCACGGGAACCGTCGAGCGGACGGAGGCGTCCGGACGCGCCGACCGAGCCGCCGCGCGAGCCACAGCACGCCTCGGGGAGCTGGTTCGCGGCGCTCGGGGAGAAGGGCCGCCGCGGCTTCCGCGCCGCGTTCGCGGGCTACATGCTGGACGCGTTCGACCTGATCGTGCTCACGCTCAGCCTGACCGCGATCGGCGCGACGTTCGGCGTCGGCACGGGCGCCACCGGCGCGCTGTCGACCGTGACGCTGTCGGCCTCGGCGGTCGGCGGCATCCTCGGCGGCGTGCTCGCCGACCGGATCGGCCGCGCGCGCACGCTGATCTTCTCCGTCGCGATCTACTCCTCTTCACGTTCCTGTCGGGCATCGCGTCGAGCTACGAGATGCTGATGGTCTTCCGCGTCTTCCAGGGCATCGGCTTCGGCGCGGAGTGGGGCGTCGGCGCGGTGCTGGTGGCCGAGCTGGTGCGGCCGGAGTCGCGCGGCAAGGCGCTCGGCGTGATCCAGAGCGCGTGGGCCGTCGGCTGGGCGCTGGCCGTCGTCGCCTACCTGATCACGTTCGAGCTGTTCGCCGAGACGAGCGCCTGGCGCGTGCTGATGTGCCTGGGCATCCTGCCGGCGTTCCTGATCCTCTACATCCGCCGCAACGTCGAGGACCCCGAGGTCTTCCAGAAGGCGGACACCAAGCGAGGACGAGCTGCCGCTCAAGCAGATCCTCAGCGGCAAGCTGCTCAAGACGACGTCGCGGCGTCGCTGCTGGCGACCGGCATCCAGGGCGGCTACTACGCGATGTTCACCTGGATCCCGACCTACCTCAAGACGGAGCGCGACCTGACCGTCGTCGGCACGAGCGGCTACCTGTTCGTCGTCATCGCGGGCTCGTTCCTCGGCTACCTGACCGCCGGGATGGTGCACGACCGGCTCGGGCGCAGGAAGACGTTCGCGCTGTTCGCCTCGCTGGCGGGCACCGCGCTCGTCCTCTACTTCCTCGTCCCCGAGGGCTCCAACACGACGCTGCTGCTCGTCGGCTTCCCGCTCGGCTTCTTCGCCTCGGGCTGCTTCTCGGGCTTCGGCTCCTACCTCTCGGAGCTGTTCCCGACGCGGGCGCGCGGGACGGGCGGGGGCTTCTGTTACAACGTCGGCCGCGGCCTCGGCGCGCTGTTCCCGGGCATCATCGGCTTCCTCGCGGCGGCCATCGGGCTCGGCGGCGCGGTCGCGTTCGGCGTGTTCGGCTACGTGCTGGCGATCTGCGCGCTGGCGGCGCTGCCGGAGACCCACGGGCGGCAGTTCGCGGCGGCCGAGTGACGGAGCTGGCGGAGGCGCTGCTCGGGGCGCGCGTCTACGACCTCGAGCAGCCGCGCTACCAGGGCGCGCCCACCTTCCCCTCGCACGAGCCGGGCCTCGTGCTGTCCCTGCACCGCCGGCACGAGGCGGGGCTCGGCGAGGCGCGCACGAGCGCGTCGGCGCTGCTCGTGATGGCCGAGCACTCCGGCACCCACGTCGACGCGCTCTGCCACCAGGCCGAGGACCTCACGCTGCACGGCGGCGTCGCGGTCGACGCCGCGGTGCAGACCTCGAAGGGGTTCACGGAGCTGGGCGCGGACACGATCCCGCCTCTGGTCGCGCGCGGCGTGCTGCTCGACGTCGCGGGCGCGCTCGGGGTCGAGCGGCTGCCCGACGGCCACAGCGTCAGCCTCGAGGAGCTGCGGCGCGCGGCCGAGGGGATCGAGCTGCGCGCGGGCGACGCGGTGCTCGTGCGGCTCGGCTCGGGCGCGGTCTTCGAGGACCGGGCCGCCTACGAGGCGGCGGGCGGCGTGTCGGGCGAGGCGTCGGAGTGGATCGCCGCGCAGGAGCCGCTGCTCGTCGGCGCGGACAACCTCGCCTGGGACGTGCCGGGCGTCGTCGACGAGGGCACGGGCACCACGCTCCCCGGCCACGTGCACCTGCTCGTGCGAGGCGGGATCTACATCGTCGAGTCGCTGAACCTCGAGGCGCTCGCCGCCGACGGCGTGCGCGAGTTCGCGTTCGTCTGCCTGCCGCTCAAGCTGCGCGGCGGGACGGGCTCACCCGTCCGGCCGATCGCGCTCGTCTGACTGCAAGAAACGTGCCTGACACCTTCTTGCACGTCCGAGATGAACATGTGGCCGGGCGCGTGGGTGATCATCAGCTCGGGGCGGCTGGCGACGGCCGCCGCCTGCGGGGTCACGCCGCAGGCCCAGAAGACCGGGATCTCGCCCTCGCGGACCTCCACCGCGTCGCCGTAGTCGGGCGCCGCGAGGTCGGCGATCCCGAGCTCCGCCGGGTCGCCGGCGTGCACGGGCGCGCCGTGGACCTCCGGGTAGCGGGCGGTGATCTCGGCGGCGAGCAGCGCCTGCGGCGGGGTCATCGGGCGCATCGAGACGACGAGCGGGCCGGAGAAGCGACCCGCGGGCGCGCACGCGCGCGAGGTCCGGTACATCGGCACGTTGACGCCCTGCTCGACGTGGCGGACCGGCAGCCCCGCGGCCAGCAGCGCGCGCTCGAACGTGAACGAGCAGCCGATCAGGAACGCGACGAGGTCATCGCGCCACAGCTCGCGGATGTCGGGGCGCTCCTCGGCCAGCTCGCCGTCGCGCCAGACGCGGTAGCCCGGGAGGTCCGTGCGCAGGTCGGCGCCGGGCGCGAGCCGCACGGGCTCGGGCGAGCCGGGCTCGCAGACCTCGAGCACCGGGCACGGCTTCGGGTTGCGCAGGCAGAAGCGCAGGAAGCCGAACGCGTCGGCCTCGGGCAGCACGACCAGGTTGGCCTGCATGTAGGCGGGCGCGAGGCCCGCGGTCGGGCCGGTCCACTCGCCGCGGCGGATCGCCGCGCGCACCTCCCCCGGCGCCTCCATGGCCGGATCATCGCACGGTCAGCGTGCCCTCCATCCCGGCCGCGCGGTGCCCGGTGACCGTGCAGTAGAACTCGTACTCGCCCGGGCGCAGGTCGACCCGCAGCTCCGTCTCGTCCTCGGTGATCGTGTCGGACTTGCCCAGCTCGCGCGCGCCCTGCGCGACCGCGACGTTGTGGCCGAGCTGTGGACTCGTTGACGAGCTTGACGGTGACCGTGCCGCTCTTGACGGTGCCCTCCGTGCGGTCGAACGCGGCCGCGCCGGAGGGGTCGGCCGTGAGCGTCAGCTCCGACGAGGTGGCGGCCGCCTCGCCCTCGTGCTCCTCCCCGGCGGTCCCCACGGCCGTCGACATCGCCGCCAGCACCAGCAGCAGGCTCGCGCCGATCACGCCGCGCCGCCCGCCCTTCGACGACGGGAAGCCCGGGCGCCGGATCCCGACGAAGGCGAGCACGACCGCCCAGACGGCCAGCACGCCGCCGGCGAGGTAGAACGGGACCTTGCTCGGAGCGGCCGCAAGCACCGACAGGGCGCTTGCGGCGCCGGTCGGGATCATGGTCAGCCGAGCCTACTCCCGCAGCGGTAGCCTCGCCAGATGCACGATGAGAGCCTCGTGGGCGAGTTCAGCCACCAGGCGGAGAGCTTCAACCGCAGCCAGGCAGCGAACGCGCCCGAGACGCTCGCGGCGCTGGTCGACCTCGCCGACCCGCGGCCTGGCGAGCGCTGGCTGGAGGCCGCCTGCGGGCCGGGCGTGGTCGCCCGTGCGCTCGCGCCGCGCGCGGGCTCCGTGCACGGCGTCGACCTCACGCCCGCGATGGTCGAGCTGGCGCGGCGCGAGGCGGCCGGCCTGGAGAACGCGACCTTCTCGGTCGGCGACGCGACCGCGCTGCCCGACCCCGACGGCGCCTACGACGGCGCGATCGCCCGCTTCACGCTGCACCACGTGCCGGTCCCCGCGCGGCTCGTGGAGGAGCTGGCGCGCGTCGTGCGCCCGGGCGGCGCGGTCGTGCTCGCGGACCACCTGCTCGACGAGGATCCCGAGGCCGCCGCGTGGTCGGCCGAGATCGAGCGGCTGCGCGACCCCTCCCACTGGGCGTCGCTGCCGCTGGAGCGCCTGCGGGCGCTCGGCGCGGACGCCGGCCTGGAGCTCGAGCGCGAGGAGGTCTCGCCGCTCGCGCTCGATCTCGGCGACTGGCTCGAGCGCGGCAGCGGCACCGCCGCGGCGCGGGCGCTGCTGGAGCGGTTGATGGCCGCGCCGCCCGCGGGCGCGCGCCGCTTCACGATCGGCGACGGGACGGTGCTGATGACCTGGTGGGCCGCCCGCTTCAGGCGTCCGGGAGGACCTTCCCCGGGTTGAGGATCCCGGCCGGGTCGAGCGCCTGCTTGAGCGCGCGCATCGTCCGGATCGCCTCCGGCCCGGCCTGGGCGAGCAGCGCCTCGCGCTTGCCGATCCCGACGCCGTGCTCGCCCGTGCACGTCCCGCCGGCCTGCTGCGCGCGCGTGACCATCCGCTCCACGAAGCCGGCGCAGCGCCGCCTGCTCGGCCTCGGAGTCCGTGTCGACCGGGCAGATCCAGTGGTAGTTGCCGTCGGCGACATGGCCGACCATCGCGGCCGGGAACGGCAGCTCGGCGGCGTCGGCGGCGCTGGCGGTGATGCTCTCGGCCAGCCGGGAGACGGGCACGCAGACGTCGGTCGTCTGCGCCCGGGTCCCCGGCCTCGTCGCGGTGACGGCGAAGTAGGCGTTGTGGCGGGCGCGCCAGAGCCGGTTGCGCTCGTCGGTGGTCCGCGTCCAGCCGAAGTCGCCGCCGCCGTGCGAGGCCGCGATCTCGCGGACCGACTCGACCTGCTCGGCGACCGACTGCGGGCCGCCGTGGAACTCGAGGAACAGCGTGTAGGCCTCGGGCTCGCTCAGGTCGTCGTGGGCGTTGACGGCGCGGATCGCCGCGGGGTCGAGCAGCTCGCAGCGCGCCATCGGGATCCCGAGCTGGACCGCCTCGGTGACGGTCGCCACGGCGCCGGCGAGGTCCTCGAAGACGCAGCGGGCGGCGGCGATCTCCTCCGGGATGCCGTGGATGCGCAGCGTGAGCTCGGCAGATCACCGCGAGCGTGCCCTCCGAGCCGAGCAGCAGCCGCGTGAGGTCGTAGCCCGCGGACGACTTGCGGGCGCGCGAGCCCGTGTCGATCACGGTCCCGTCGGCGAGCACGGCGCGCAGGCCGAGCACGTTCTCGCGCATCGTGCCGTAGCGCGTCGTGCGGGTGCCCGAGGCGGCGGTGGCCGCCATCCCGCCGAGCGTCGCGTCCGCGCCGGGGTCGACCGCGAAGAACAGGCCGTCCTGGCCGAGCAGCTTCTCCAGCGCGAGCCGGTGCACGCCCGCCTCGACGCGGCAGTCGAGGTCCTCCGCGTTGACCTCGAGCACGCGGTCCATGCCGGTGAGGTCGAGCGCGACCCCGCCGTGGACGGGCAGCACGTGGCCCTCGAGCGAGCTGCCGGCGCCCCACGGGATCACGGGCACGCCGTGCTCGGAGCAGGTCCGCAGGACCGCGGCGACCTCCTCGGTCGTGTTCGCGAAGGCGACCGCGTCGGGCTCGCGCGGGGCGAAGCGCGACTCGTCGCGGCCGTGCAGGCCGAGGATCGAGGGCGAGGTCGAGAAGCGCTCGCCGAGCAGGTCGCGCAGCGCGCTCGCGGCCGCGTCGTTCATCGCGCCGCGGCCTCCAGCTCCTCGACCACGTCGGGGCCGGTCATCGGCCCGAGGTGGCCGACGCCGACGATCTTCGGGCGCAGCGCGGCGAGCCGGCGGATGCTCTCGCGCGCCTGCTCCGTGTCCAGGTTGTAGGCCTCGTGCGGGACGTGGGCGGCGGTCGGGCGGCCGGCCATCGTCGTCAGGTAGACCGTGTCGCTCACCAGCGCGACGCCGTCGGACTCCCGCCACAGGCCGATCTGGCCGGGCGCGTGGCCGGCGAGCTCGATCACCTCGAAGCCCGCGATCCGCTCGCCCGCGCTCACGGTGCCCGAGATCGTCACCGGTCCGCCGTCCCAGATGAAGCGGTGCGTGAAGCGGTGCAGCAGCCGGATCGCGGCCGGCAGCCGCTCCATGTGCCAGTAGTCGCGCCCGCCGGAGCCCTCCGCCTGCGGCTTGGCGTCGGGGTGGCAGTACACCGGCGCGACCTTCGAGAGCGCGGGCGCGGAGCCGCGGTGGTCGGTGTCGCCATGGCCGAGCACGACCTGGCGGATCCCGCCGAGGCGCGCCGCGGCGGCGGCGATCGCCTTCGCCATGCCCTTCTCCCCCGCGTCGAAGACGACGACCTGGCCGTCGTCCTCGATCAGATAGACGTTCATGACGCCGGTCAGGCCGCCGCGCAGCAGCCAGACGCGGGGCGCGATCGGCTCCAGCCGCGGGACCTTCATCGCGCGCCGGCCCCGGTCGCGATCAGCTCGGCGGTGCGGTCGGGCGCCTCCCAGACCGGCGTGTGCCCGGCCTCGGGGATCGTGACCACGGTGGCGTTGGCGAGCGGGCCGTAGCGCGTCCAGCGAGCGCGGGGTCGACGCGGCCGTCGCGCTCGCCGAAGACCACGAGCGCCTGCTGGGTGAGCGCGCCGACGCGCTGCAGGCAGCGGGCGGCGCTGCAGGTAGTCGTCGATCGCGCCGCTCGCGCCCGTGAACGCCGCGAGCGTGGTGCGCCTGAGGTCCTCGACGAACACGTCCGGGACGTCGTGCCCGGGGGCGAACGCGGTCTGCATCGTGGCCCGCAGCTTGTCATCCGAGAGGCTGCGCCAGACGAGCGGCCCGATCACGGGCAGCGCGAGGACCCGCTCGCCGCGGCCGCGCGCGGCCGTGCGGCTCTCGTAGCTCGGCGGCGAGTTGACGAGCACGAGCCGCGTCACGCGGTCCGGCACGAGCTCGGTGAGCGCGGTCGCGACCAGTCCGCCCATCGAGTGCCCGGCGGCGGCGAACTCGGCGACCCCGTCCGCGTCGAGCGCCTCGAGCACCGCGCGCGCCATCCCCTCGATCGTCGTGTGCTCCCCGCCCGTGTCGCCGAACCCGGGCAGGTCGGGCACGATCACGCGGAAGCGCGCGGCGAGCAGCGGGACGACGCGGTCGAGCGCGCGGCCGGAGGCGCCCAGGCCGTGGATGAGCACCAGCACGGGCGCGTCGGGCGAGCCGAGCTCGCGACGGGAGATGGGCATGAGGCGGCCCTACCCCTGGGCGCGGGGGCTTAGTGCCGTTGCGGCTGCACGAGGCCCGCGTACTCCGTCGCGAGCCGCGCCCAGACCCAGAGCGTCGTAAGCGCGACGAGCGCGGCGAGCAGCACGCGGATGCCGCCCGTCGTGTCGGAGACCACCCCGATCAGCCCGAGGAACCCGAAGAGCGTGCCGGGCGCCGACACGAGGAGGCCCGCGGGGAGCCGCGTCGTGCGGATTCGCCGGTCGCGCTCGAGCCACTCGGCGCGAACGGTTCGCTCATCTCGGCAATTCTCGGCTCCGCCCGCCGAAGTCATGAGCGCGGTAGCGTCGGCGCCATGGAGGCGATCGTGCTCTGCGGGCTCCAGGGCGCGGGCAAGACCACGCTCTACCGCGACCGCTGGCTCGAGACCCACGTGCGGATCTCGATGGACCTCCTGCGCACCCGCTCGCGCGAGGCGGCGCTGCTCGAGCTCTGCCTGTCGACGCGGCAGCCGTTCGTGGTCGACAACACCAACCCGACGGTCGCCGACCGGGCGCGCTACGTCGCGCCGGCGCGGGCCGCCGGGTTCAAGGTCGTGGGCTACCTCGTGGATGCCTCGCCCGGCGAGGCGCTGGCCGGCAACGCGGCAGCGGGCCGCGGCGGGTCCCGGAGCGCGGCGTGCTCGGGACGGCGCGGCGGTTCATCCGGCCGGCGCCGGAGGAGGGCTTCGACGAGCTCTGGCACGCGGTCGCCGTCGACGGGGCCTTCCGGGTCTCCGCGTTGGTGACCACGCCGCCGATGTTCTGAACGGCGCTGGGTAGGAGGGTGAGGGAGCGAGCCGCGACCCGCCTCCGCGCGTCGAGATCCCGATCAGGCCCCATAGTGGGGCCTCGGATCGGGACGTCGATGGAAAGCGCGGGCCCGCGGCCGGCGCCCCTGCCACCCCTCCCGTACGTGCCCGCCGTTTCGCGCTACACCGCGGCTACGCGCTCCAGCGCCGAGTCCACCGCGGCGACGACGTCGTCGGACAGCCGGACGTCGGCGGCCGCGGCGTTCTCGAGCACCTGCTCGGGCCGCGAGGCGCCGACGATCGCGCTGGTGACGTGCGGCGAGCGCAGCACCCAGGCGAGCGCGAGCTGGGACATCGTCAGGCCGGCCTCGTCGGCGATCGGGCGCAGGCGCTGGACCGCGTCGAGCGCCTTCGGGCGCAGGAGGCGGCCCATGAAGCGGCCCATCGAGCCCGCGGCGCGGGCGTCGGCGGGCGGCGGCTCGCCGCGGCGGTACTTGCCGGTCAGCACGCCCTGGGCGAGCGGCGACCAGACGACCTGGCCGATCCCGTGCCGCGCGCAGAGCGGGAAGACCTCGCGCTCGGGCACGCGGTAGAGCGCGGAGTACTGGGGCTGGCTGCTGACGAAGCGCGCCACGCCGGGGAGCTCGAGCGCCCGCGCGATCGCCTCCACCGGCCACTCGCTGAAGCCGATGAAGCGCGCCTTGCCCGCCTCGACGACCTCGGTCAGCGCGCCCATCGTCTCCTCGAGCGGGACGGTGTCGTCGTGGCGGTGGCACTGGTAGAGGTCCACGTGGTCGACCCGCAGCCGCGCGAGCGAGGCGTCGATCTGCTTGAGGATCTGCGCGCGCGAGAGGCCGCGGTCGGCCGGGCCCATCGGGAAGAACACCTTCGTGGCCAGCACGTAGGAGTCGCGCGGATAGGCCGACAGGATCTCCCCCCACGCCCGCTCGGCCGCCCCGCGGCCGTACACGTTCGCGGTGTCGAAGAACGTGATCCCGGCCTCGAAGGCGGCGCGCGTGCACGCCTCGGTGCGCTCGCGGCCGACGCCGCCGCCGTAGGTCAGCCACGAGCCGAGCCCGATCGCCGACAGCTCCGGGCCTCGCCTCGCCGAGCCGTCGCGTCTCCATGCTTGGCAAGCTACCCGCCGTGGCCGGCTACTGGCTCAAGGCGATCGGCCACGCCCGCGGGCCACTCGCGGAGGACTGGATCGAGTCGCGCGCGACGCTGCTGCGCAGCACGGGCTTCCCGCGCCGCCCGCGGATCGAGCCGGGCGACCGGCTCGTGCTCTACGCGTCGGTCTGGCGGCGCGTCTTCGCGCTCGCGGAGGTGACCGGCGAGCCGCGCGAGCGCGACCACCCGCGCTGGCCGTGGACGGTCGAGATCGAGACGCTGCTGCTGGTGCCCGTGCTCGACGCCGCCCCGCCGGTCGAGGCGATCGGCGTCGCCGCGCGCTCGATGAGCCAGCAGTCGCACATCCGCATCACCGAGGACCACTACCGCCGTGCGCTCGAGGCGATCGCGTCCGTAGCCTCCGCGCGATGATCGACCTGCGCTCGGACACGGTCACGCTGCCCACCGACGCGATGCGGGCCGCGATGGCCTCCGCGCCGCTCGGCGACGACCAGTTCGGCGAGGACCCGAGCGTCAACCTGCTGCAGGAGCGCGTCGCCGCGCTGCTCGGCAAGGAGGCCGGCCTGTTCGTGCCGACGGGGACGATGGCCAACCAGCTCCCGCTCAAGCTCTACTGCCAGCCGGGCGACGACGTCGTCGTCGGCGAGGAGAGCCACGCCGTCTGGCACGAGACCGGCGCGGCCGCGGCCAACGCGGGCGTGCAGTTCACGACGGCCGGCGCGGGCGGCCTCTACACCGCCGACGAGCTGCGGGCGGCGATGAAGCCGCGCGGGCACCTGCTGTTCCCGCCGACGACGCTCGTGGAGGTCGAGGACACCCACAACCGCATGGGCGGCCTCGTCTGGGACCGCGCCGAGCTGGAGGCCGTGGCCGGCGCCGCGCGCGAGCACGGCGCCGCGAGCTACCTCGACGGCGCGCGCATGCTCAACGCCGCCGCCGCCCGCGGCGACGACCCCGCCGCGCTGGCGGCGCCGTTCGACCTCGTCGCCATCGCGCTCTCGAAGGGGCTCGGCTGCCCCGGCGGATCCGTGCTCGCCGGCACGCGCGAGGACATCGCCGCGCTGACCCGCTACCGGCGGATGCTCGGCGGCGCGATGCGCCAGGCCGGCGTGCTCGCGGCCGCGGGCCTGCACGCGCTCGAGCACCACGTGGCCCGTCTGCCCGAGGACCACGCGAACGCGCGCGCGATCGGCGAGCGGCTCGCCGCCGTCGACGGCATCGCGCTCGACCTGCAGCGACTCGAGACCAACATCGTCGTCTTCCGGCTCGGCGAGGGCCTGCCCGACGCCGCCACGGTCGTCGCCCGCGCGAGGGAGCGCGGCGTGCTCGTGATGGCCTTCGCGCCGCGGACGGTGCGCGCGGTCACCCACCTCGACGTCGGCGCCGAGGACTGCGCCCAGGCGGCCGACGTGCTCGCCGACGTGCTCGCCAACGGCTAGGCGACGCCGGCGAGGTGGCGCTCGGCGAGCTCGATGCCGCCCTGCAGGTCGCCGGCCGAGACGACCAGGCTGAGGTCGATCCCGACCGTGACGAGCGTCTGGGCGATCTCGGCGGAGAGGCCGGAGATGATCGTCTCGGCGCCCATCATGCGGGCGCTGGTGACCGAGCCGATGAGCTGGTTGGCCGCGACGGAGTCGATCTCGGGCACGCCGGTGACGTCGAGCACGATCGCGCGCGCCCGGCGCTCGTGGACCGCCCGCAGCATCAGCGCGCGCATCTGCGCGAGCCGCTCGCGGTCGAGCGCGCCGACCATCGGGAGGATCAGCAGGCCCGGCCGCAGCTGCAGCACCGGCGTCGAGAGCTGGCGGATCGCCTGCTGCTGGCCCTCGATCACGCTCTCGTTGGCGTCCACGAACGCCTGGGCGAAGGCCCCGATCGCGTCGTCGAGCCAGCGGTCCAGCGCCTGCACGTCCTCGAGCCGGTGCTCGGCCTCGCCGTTCTCGAACAGCCGCGCGAGCATGTCGTGGCGGAAGAGGTTCACGAGCTCCACCCAGGAGGCGAGCGGGATCTCCGCGGTCGCGTACCCGGCCGCCTGCATGCGCGTGTTGTCCCAGTAGCCGTCCCAGTCCCAGTCGACCATCGCCGCGCGCAGGAGCTCGCGGTTGGCGGCGTCCTGCGCCTCGTCCTCGGGGAGGTCCCGGATCAGCGGCCCGAAGTGCGGATGGCCGGCGAGCCGCTCGCGGATCTGGACCTGGATCTCCTCGTAGGCGCCGTCGTAGAGCGTCCAGATGCGACCCATCGCCGCCCGCATCCCCACGTCGGGCGGATACGGTGCCAGTCGAGGGCTCACGCGGCCACGAGGCCCTTGACGAGGTCGGCCGCGCGCTCGCCGATCATGATGCACGGCGCGTTCGTGTTGCCGCCCGTGATCAGCGGCATGATCGAGGCGTCGGCCACGCGCAGGCCGTCGACGCCGCGCACGCGCAGCTCGGCGTCGACGACGGAGGCGTCGTCGGTGCCCATGCGGCAGGTGCCGACCGGGTGGTAGAGCAGCTCGACCCGGCGGCGCAGGTCGTCCTCGAGGTCCCCTCCGGCAGGCCCCGGGAAGATCTCGCGCTTGACGACCGAGCTCAGCGGCCCCTGGGCGATCAGCTCGCGCGCGATCTTCATCCCCTCCAGCATCGCGGCGACGTCCTCCGGCTCGGCGAGCGAGTTGGTGAGGATCCGCGGCTTCTCGGACGGGTCGGACGAGCGCAGCCAGAGCCGGCCGCGGCTCTTGGGCGTGATCAGCACGGGCCCGAGCGTCAGCGCGTGCCCGTCGAACTCCTCCGCCCCGTGGTCGACGAAGTAGGCGGGCGCGAAGTGGTACTGGACGTCGGGCGCCGGCAGCCCGGGCCGGGTGCGCACGAACGCGAACGCCTCGGCCACGGTCGAGGTCAGCGGGCCGCTGCGGCGCAGCAGCCACTCGGCGAGGTAGCGCGGATGCTCGGCGTCCCCGAGCGAATCGGCCTCGACCTCGCAGACGACGGTGTTGAACGGGTGGTCCTGGAGGTTCTCGCCGACCTCGGGCGCGTCGACCTCGACGGTGATCCCGAGCGCGCGCAGCTGCTCGGCGGGACCGATCCCGGACAGCATCAGCAGCTGCGGGGAGCCGAAGGCGCCGGCGGCGAGGATCACCTCGCGGCGGGCCTCGAGCACGTGCTCGCGCCCGAAGCGGCCCTGGCAGACGACGCCGGTCGCCCGCCCGCCCTGGATCAGCACGCGGCTGACGGTCGCGCCCGTGACGACCTGGAGGTTGCCGCGGTCGCGGACGGGGCGCAGGTAGGCGTCGTTGGTGCTCCAGCGCTTGCCGTTGCGCTGGGTGACCTGGCAGAGCGCCGCTCCGTCCTGCTCGGGGCCGTTGTAGTCGTCGATGTAGCGGATGCCGTAGGACTCGGCGGCGGCCAGGAAGCGCTTGGTCAGCGGGCGCGGGGAGCGCTCGTCCTCCACGCGCATCGGGCCGCCGGTGGCGTGGTGCTCGGAGGCGCCGCGCGCGTTGTCCTCGGCCTTGAGGAAGTACGGCCGCACGTCGTCCCAGCGCCAGCCCGGCACGTCCCAGAGGTCGTAGTCGAGCGGGCGCCCGCGCACGTAGAGCATCGCGTTCATGCCGCTCGAGCCGCCCAGGCCCCTGCCACGCGGCAGGTAGAGCGAGCGGCCGTCGCAGTGCGGCTCGGGCTCCGTGGAGAAATCCCAGTCGAGGCGCGTGTGGAACTGCTTGGCGAACGCGGCCGGGATCGCGATGTTCGGGTGCAGCCCGCGGCCGCCCGCCTCGAGCAGCAGCACGCTCGCCCCGTGGTCCTCCGAGAGCCGATTGGCGAGCACGCAGCCGGCCGAGCCGGCGCCGACGATGACGTAGTCCGCCTCGGGCATGCGGCTGACCCTACCCGTCAGGCGGGCACGAGGATCCCGCGCCCTTGCAGCCGCCCGCCGTCGAGGTCGGCCATCGCGTCGTTGACGGCGTCGAGCGGATACGTCGTCGTGTGCAGGGTGACCTTGCCCTGGGCGGTCAGCGTCATCAGGTCCTGCAGGTCGACGTAGGTCCCGACGAGGTTGCCGATGAAGGAGATCTCGCGCGAGATGACGTCGATCGTCGGGATGTCGATGTTCTGGCCGTAGCCGATGACGTAGTAGAAGCCGCCGTCCTGGATCATCGCGACGCCGTCCTCGACGGCGCCCTTCTCGCCGACGAAGTCGATGATCGCCTCGGCGCCCATGCCGTCCGTGAGCTCTTGGACGGCGGCGATGTGCTTGCCGTCCTCGACCTTGACGGTGTGGTCGGCGCCCAGCTCCTCGGCGAGCGCGAGCGCCTTCTCGTTCGGGTCGACGACGATGATCTCGGTCGGCGTGTAGGCCTTCAGGCACTGGATGCCGATGTGGCCGAGGCCGCCGGCGCCGATCACGACCGCCTTGGTGCCCGCGCCGAGCACCGGGATCGCCTTCTTGACGGCGTGGATGGCGGTCAGGCCCGCGTCGGCGAGCGCCGCGATCGACGCGGGCTCCAGCGACGGGTCGAGCTTGACGACCGAGCGGGCGCTGGTCAGCAGCAGCTCGGCGAAGCCGCCGTCGCGGTCGATGCCGGGGAAGGAGCCGTTGACGCAGTGCATGTCGTCGCCGCGCCGGCACGGCGTGCACAGCCCGCAGGCGATGAACGGGTGCACGATCACGGTGTCACCGACCTCGACGTTGCTGACGCCAGAGCCCACCTCGTGCACCCAGCCCGCGTTCTCGTGGCCGGGGGTGTAGGGCAGCTGCACCTGGGACTTCTCGGCCCACTGGCCCTCCTGGATGTGGAGGTCGGTGCGGCACAGACCGGCCGCGCCGATCTTGACGACGACGTCGAACGGGCCGGTCGCCTTGGGCTCGTCGACCGAGTCGAGCTGGAGCGCCTGGTGGTAGTCGTGCAGCCTCGCCGCCTTCATGCCGCGACCTCCTCGATGCCGTAGCGGACTTGCAACAGGGACCGGCACACGCCGCCGTTGACCTCCAGCGAGGTCGCGGTCAGCGAGGCCATGCGGGCGAACCGCGCCAGCTCGGCCGCCGGGACGGGCGTGCCGTCGCCGCGCACGAACGCCGGGGCGCCGTCGGACGCGTCGATGCCGAGCTCGCGGCGCAACTCGCGGCAGCGTGCCGCGTCGGGGCCGTCCAGGTCGGTGAGCCGCGCCGAGGCGGGATCGGCGACCGTCGCCAGGAGGCGTCCCTCGCGCGCGACGAGCGCCTTGCGGCGGAACAGCTCGCGCAGCGCGTCGAGCTCGCCCTCCGTCTCGCCGGGGAAGGCGTCGCCGAAGCCGCCCTTGCCGGCCACCGCGGCGTTGATCTCCGCGCCGGTGTAGTGGTCCTCGAGCACGACGGTCACGTCTCCCGCGCCGGGCAGCGCGCGCACCGCGGCGGCGGCGTCGGCCGCCATCAGGAAGGCGAAGTTCGGCGCGCACTGCGGCGTCGGCAGGCGCAGGCGGACGCTCACGGCGCCGTCGTCCGCCACCTCGCAGGCGGCGACGAACCGCAGCGCCGTGATCGGCTCGTCCAGCTCGGGGTCGTAGACCGTGCCGAGCGCGGCCAGGACGTCGTCGGCCGTCACGGGGACTCGACCAGCTGGGCGTCCTCCCGCGCCGCGGGCGCCTCGTCGTGCAGGCGGAGCTCGGCCGGGACCTCGACGCCGTAGAGCTTCGCGGCGTTGAGCCCGAGGATCTTCTTCTTGCCGGCGGCGTCCAGGCGCGGGTAGTCCGAGTACGTCTCGTCCGGGTAGTCCCAGTCGACGAGGCCCTCGACCTGCCACTTGGGCTCCCAGATCGCGTAGTCGGCGCCGAAGAGCATCTTGTCCTCGCCGACCCAGAACAGCAGCTCCCCCATCACCTTCGCGAAGAAGCGCGGGCGGGCGTGCATCAGGGCGCCGACGACGACGGCAAGGCCGGCGTAGACGTTGCGCTCCTGCGTGGCCATGAAGCAGAAGTCCTCGATCCGCGGCAGGCCGACGTGCTCGACGATGAAGTTGAGCTCCTGGTAGCGGGTCGCGACCTTGTCGACGTCCGAGACGTCGAACGCGTCCTTGTCGAGCGGCCAGATCGTCGGGCCCTTGTGGACGTGGATGTTCGTGATGCCCAGCTCGATGCACTTCTCGAAGTAGGGCTGGGCGGCGTCGTCGGAGAGCTTCCAGCCGCGCGAGCCCTCCTTCCATTCGGCCGTGTAGAGCTTCACGCCCTTGAAGCCGAAGCGCTCGTGGTCCGCCTCGAGCTGCCGCAGGCCGGCCTCGCCGTCGCGCGGGTCCCAGCGGCCGTTGACGATCGAGCGCTCCGGGTGGCGGGCGGCCATCGCCGCGTCCTGCTCGGGCGTGTTGAACCCGTCCGAGTACCACTCCTTCAGGTACGTCGGCTGGAAGATGCAGACGTCGACGTGGCCCTCCTCGAAGACGTCGCGCTCGAAGTCCTCGGCCGTGTACTTCATGAACTTCTCGATCGGCCAGTGCGTCTCCGGCGGACCGAGGCCCTGGTACGCGTGGAAGCACTCGATCCAACCCTTGGCGTACTCCTCGGCGCCCTTCACCCAGTTCGCCGGGCTCGCGTCCCAGAAGTGCGCGTGAGTGTCGAGCACGAAGTACTTCTCGCCGGCCTTCTCGTACATGGCCTCTCTCTCCTCTCGCCTGGCCAGGACGATACGCCTCCGCTGGCGCGGCTGAAAGAGTGGGCACGTGAGCGCTCGCGAGACCGAGGAGCTGCGCGCGGAGGTCGCCGCGCAGGGCTGGTTCCACACGATCGACCTCGGCGACGGGGTCGTCACCGACGGCCGCGACGAGTCGCCGCGCAAGCTCGGCTGGATCGACCTGCCCGCCGACCTGCGCGGGCGCACCGTGCTCGACGTGGGCGCCTGGGACGGCTTCTTCTCCTTCGAGTGCGAGCGCCGCGGGGCCGAGCGCGTCGTGGCCTTGGACGGGCCCGCGTGGCGCGAGCCGGCCTGGGGCCCGGGCGGCTTCGGGACGCGCTCGGGGTTCGAGCTCGCGCGGCGGGCGCTCGGCTCCAAGGTCGAGGACGTCGAGCTCGAGCTCGAGGACATCTCGCCCTCGGCCGTCGGCCGCTTCGACGTGGTCCTGTTCCTCGGCGTGCTCTACCACCTCAAGCACCCGTGGGTGGCGCTCGAGCGGGTCGCGAGCGTCTGCGACGGGCTGCTGATCCTCGAGACCCACGCCGACCTGCTGGACCTGCGGCGGCCCGCGATGGCCCTGTATCCCGGCGACGAGGTGGCCGGCGACGCGTCGAACTGGTGGGGGCCGAACCTGGCGGCGCTGAAGGCGATGCTGCGCGAGGAGGGCTTCGCGCGCGTAGAGGTCGTGCACCGCGAGCCGCTGCCGTACCGCGTCGCCCGCGCGGGCTACCGGCGGCTGCGCGGGCCGCGCTTCCGGGCCCAGCAGGGGCGCGTGGTCGTCCACGCGCACCGGTCCTAGGGCCCGTGGGGAAGTGAGGGGCGGCCCGTGCCGGCCACTCCCGGCCAACGCTGGTCCCGAACTGTCCGCTGGGCGTACGTTTCGCGACCAGTCGTCCGCGGCCGCCGAACGCTGGGAGTCAGAGTCCCGCCTGGCGGGTGTATCCGACCCAGCGTTGCCGCGGCGAGGCCGGCACCCCCACCCCCTACCTGCCCGCCGTTGAACCCTCAGCCAGGCCGCGCAGGACCCACGCGCACCGAGGCGCCCTCGAGCACCAGCGCGACGTGCCGCCCGGAGCGCAGCCACCCCGGCAGGGTCGGCCCGCGGGTCTCGAGCTCGACCGTCGCGAGCCGCGCCGGCCCGCGCCAGCGACTGTCGAAGAGGATCTCCTGCCCGGCCGGCGTGACCTGCCGGTTGCGCAGCACGGCCGCGAACGGGAGCCGGCGCGGCCGCGGGCGCACGGAGGCGTGGACGGACCAGCCCTCGCCCTCCGCGTCGAGCTCGAAGCCGCCGCGGGGCCGCTCCGGCCAGTCGAAGCGCGCGAGCGTCTTCGGCAGCGCCCAGTTCTCCCGCCCGCCGTGGACCGAGGGCAGCGAGTCGACCGCGATGAACGGCACGGCCGCCTCCGGCCCGCGCGGGCCGGCGAGCAGCACGGGCGAGGCGAGCACCTCGTGGTAGGCGCCGACCGGCGTCTCGGCGTAGCGGATCAGCGCGCCGACGGTGATCGGCAGCGCCCTCCGGCCCCGCAGCGCCGCGGGCAGGCGCTCCGCCGCGCCGGGCGCGGCGCGGTGGAACCACAGGACCGCGTCGAGCACCGTCGCCCACGGCGCGGGCGCCGACGCGCCCGGCAGCCGCGCGGCGTCGTCGTCGGCCAGCGCGGACTCGGGGACGCCGTGCACCTCTTGGAGCAGATTCATCACCCACAGCCTATGTGGCGTGGCGGCGCGGCGCCGTCCACCTCAGCGCCCGCGGCCCTTCGGCGCCCGCTTGGCGCACGTCCGCGCGCGCCGGTCGAGCTTGATCGTGCGCTTGCGCGACGTCTTGGCGGTCACGCGGATCCGGTAGCGGCCCTTCGGGCGGCCCCGCAGCGAGACGCGCACGCCGCGCCGCCCGACCCTGCGGACCTTCACGCGCTTGCCGTTGACCGTCGCCCGCACGCGCTTGACCCGCTCGCGCTTGCGCAGCGGCAGCCGGTAGGTGATCGCGCGCCGGCTCGTGCAGCGCACCTTCCCGAAGCGCTGGATCGTCAGGTTGCGGTCGGCGAGGATCTCGCGCTCGCAGAAGCCCGGGTCCACCCACTCCTTCCTGGAGAACATGCGCGTCTGGTCGGCGAAGTACGGCGACGACGGGTTCGTCGACTGCGAGTAGGTGAGGATCGTGCGCAGGTCGGGGCACTTCGTGCCGTCCATGTGCGCCGCCATCACGAAGCTCGAGCCGTGCGGCACGTCCGGGTAGCCCTCGCCCTCGACCCATGGGACGTTGATCGCGTTGAAGTCGCCCTCCGGGTCGCCCGGGCCGCCGTGGATCGGGATCTTCTCGTCGCCGCGCTTCTCGAACTGCACCTGGCGCAGCGTCACGGCGAGGCCCTTGCCGAGGCCCTCCACGTCGGAGACCGCGCCGCGCAGCGCCGCCTCGACCCGCGGGTCCTCGGTGTTGAGGTCACGCGGCGTGTTCACCGGGTCGTTCGCGTCGAACGGCGTGCGCCAGATCCCGGCGGGCGGCGCACCGCCCTCGAGCAGCCGCGACACGAAGCGGCGGAACAGCACGGCCCCCTTGGAGTCGAGGTTCTCGTGCAGATCCCAGGCCGCGAGCACGTCGCAGGCCGCCTTCAGGTCCGGCTTGCACGCGGCGACGAGGTCGTCGCGCATCAGCTCCCCCGCCAGCGAGCGGTTGGAGAAGACCGCGTCCTGGAGGATCCGGCGCGTGAACGGGCCCTGCGCGAGCTGGTCGGCGACGATCCGCAGCCCGGTGCGGGTCCGCAGCGAGCGTTCCGTGCGCTCGTCGCCGATGATCCGGTCGTAGCCCTCCAGCGGCCGCTCGGGGTTCGAGAGCCAGTAGGAGTCGTTGGAGTTCGTCACGTAGTCGTCGCGGAAGAGCGACGGCATCCGCGCCGGGCCGAGGATCCCGGGCGCGGCGGCGTCCGGGTCGCTGCCCCAGTGGCAGGCCGCGCGCGAGCCGTCGAGCACCGGCAGGCCGAGCGCGTTGAACGTGGCCTGGCCGAGCGCGGTCGTGTTGCAGCGCGCGACCTCCTCGTCGGTGACATGCGGCACCGTCCCGATGTCGGCGTAGTAGGCCGAGCCGCTCGAGTCGGCGGCGATCGTGTTGACCCACGGGATCCCCTGGTAGCGGCGCTCGATCGCGTCCACCTGCGCGGTGCTCTGCGCGCGGTTGATCTCGAGGAAGTGGTTGAGCAGGCGGAAGTTGGAGGCGTTCGCGTCGCCCAGCGCGTAGGCGGTCGCGGGCGTCCACGGGAACAGCGGCAGCCCGAGCAGCGACGTGAACACGGGGCCGAACTCGGTCGTGTACAGCGTCCGCTTGCGCGGCTCGAGCGTCCCGTCGCCCTTGCGCGCCTGGACCGTGACCTCCTGGCCTCGCATCTGCTTGGGCTGCCCGTCGACGAGGTACGTCGTGGGCGAGCCCGGCACGAGCTTGAGCTCGAACGGCGTGAAGCGGAACGCGGTCGAGACCGTGTGGCTCCAGGCGAGGTTGCGCGTGCGGCCGATCAGGATCAGCGGCACGCCGAGCAGCGACGCGCCGGCGACGTCGGCCTCGCCGGGGACCGTGATCTGCGCCTGGTAGAAGCGCTCGGCCCCGTCCCAGGGGAAGTGCGGGTTGCCGAGCAGCAGGCCCTTGCGGTCCTTCGTCGACTCCTTGCCGAGCGCGACCGCGTTCGAGCCGAGGTCGCCGAGCGGCAGGCGGTCCTGCAGCGTGCCGAGGTCGCCCGGGAGGGGCAGGGGCGGGATCACCGGGCCGCTGCCTGTGGCAGGCGTGGGCGGCTGCGCCTGCGCGATCCCGTCGACCGCGACGCCCGAGGAGGCGAGCAGCGCGAGCTGGTAGAAGCGCCGGAAGGCGTCGAGCTCGGTGATCGGCCGCACCCACGCCTTGCCGCGGCAGCGCGCGTCCGGAATGCCGTTCACGCCGACCTCGGCGAGATACGCGCTGTAGCCGGCCGCGTAGCCGCGCGCGCCCTGGCGGATCTCGGGCAGCGGGCCGCCCGGCGGCGGCTGCTCGAGCAGCCCCTCGACGACCCGGTCGTCCTTGATGCGCTGGAAGAAGAAGTCCGAGTCCAGGTTGTTGAACTCCGCCCCGTTGCCACGGCTCTCGTAGCTCGCGTCGGGCCCGAAGAAGCGCGAGCGCTCGCCGTTGACCGTCACGTAGGTCTCGGCCATCTCGCAGAGGTTGTCCTGGGCGAGCGCGTAGCCGTAGCCGTAGGCGGCGCCGTAGAACGTCTTCGCCTTGATGTGCGGGATCCCGTGCGACGTGCGCCGGATCTCTACGTTGGGCGCGGCGGCGGCGGACGGGGCGAGGACGAGGAGTGCGAGGATCGCGAGAACGGCGCGCATGGACGGAGTCCTAGAGGTCCGGGCGCCGTGATGCGCCGGTTAGCAGCCCGTTTGATCCTGCATCCCAGCGGAAAGGCACAAGGACATGCTCGAGCTCGTGAGACATCAGCCCGACTGGCTCGCGGCCCTCGGCGTGGCCCTCACCCGCCCGCCCGGCGTCCCCGAGCGCCGCCGCGAGGAAGACCCATGGAACCCGGAGGCGGACGCCCCGCGCCCGCGCCGGATCGCCGACGACCTCGCGTGGCTGCGCCAGGCGTTCGACGAGCCGGAGACCAACGGCCTCAAGCCGCTGCCCGAGTCCGCGGCCGTCGCCGCCTGGGACCCGAACCCGGAGTGCGCCTCGCGCCTCCAGCGCCTGCGCGACCGCAGCGTGCTGGACGCCGCGGGCTTCCTCCTGCACGAGGCCGAGGACCCCGCACTCGTCTAGCTTCCGCAGGCGTGGACCTGCGGCAGCTCGAATACTTCGCGGCGGTCGCGCGCCACCGCAACTTCACGCGCGCGGCCGAGGAGCTCTACGTCACCCAGCCCGCGCTCTCGCAGCAGGTGCGCCGGCTGGAGCGCGAGCTCGGCCTGGAGCTGCTCACGCGCACGAGCGCGGGCGTCGACGTGACCCCGGCGGGCCAGGAGCTGCTCGCGCGCGCGGAGTCGATCCTCGCCGAGGTCGGCCGTGCCCGCGCCGCGATGGACGAGCACGCCGGCGTCACGCGCGGGTTCGTGCGGCTCGCCACCGCGCCGGGCGAGCTGCTGCGGCTGCCCGCCGAGCTGGCCGCCTTCCATCGCGCGCACCCCGGCGTGCGGATCGCGCTGCGCCACGGCTCCGCGCGCGAGGTGCTGGAGGCGCTGCGCCGCGGCGGCGCGGACCTCGCGCTGCTGGCCATCGCCGGGGAGGCCGAGCTGGCCGGGCTCGACGCGGAGCCGCTGCGCGACGAGCCGCTGCGGCTGATCGCCGCGCCGGACGAGGCGCTCCCCGCCGTCGTGCCGATCGCCGAGCTGAGCCTGCGGCCCCTGATACTCGCCGAGCGCGGCACCGCCCTGCGGGAGGCCGTGACGGCCGCCTGCCAGCAGGCCGGCTTCAGCCCCGTCCCGCCGTTCGAGGTCGGCGACCCGGCGACGGCGCGCTTCCTCGCGCACGCGGGCCTCGGCGCGAGCGTGGTCCCGGCCTCCTGGCTCGAGGCCCCCGGGCCGGAGGTGTCCATCGCGCGGCTGGACCCCGAGCCGCGGCTGCGGCCGTTCCTGCTCGCGCCCGCCGGCGGGCTCACGCCCGCCGGCCGGCTGCTGCACGCGCAGCTGTGCGAGGCGCTCTCTTAGAGGAGCGCGTCGAGGTCGGCGACGAGGCGCTTCTTCGGGCGCGACCCCACGATCTGCCCGACGGGCGCGCCGTCGCGGAAGACCATGAAGGTCGGCATCCCCAGGACGCCGTAGCGGGCCGCGACCGCCTGGTTGGCGTCGACGTCGATCTTGACGACGCGCAGGTCGGGCCGCTCGGCCGCGAGCTCCTCGAGGATCGGGCTCATTACGCGACAGGGCCCGCACCAGGCGGCCCAGAAGTCGACGACGACCGGGCGCTCGGACTCGAGCACCTCGGCCTGGAAGGAATCATCGGTGACGGTGTTCATGCGGCCAGCGTGGCCGCTCACGCCCGCCGCTCCAAGTCGGATCGCTGATCGCCGCCATCAGCGCTCGGCCCGATCAGCGACGCCGGGTCCGAGCGGGTGGAGCGGATCGCCAGCAGCACCGGCACGAGCCCGACGGCCACGATCAGCAGCGCGGGCAGCGCCGCGACCTCGAAGCGCGAGTCGCGCGTGGCCTCCCAGACCGCGACGGCGAGCGTGTCGCCGCCGAGCGGCCGCAGCAGCGCGGTCGCCGGCAGCTCCTTCATCACCTCCACGAACACGAGCAGCGCCGCGGTGACGATGCCGGGCCACAGCAGCGGCAGGTGCACGTCGGCGAGCACGCGGTTGGCGTCGGCGCCGAGCGAGCGCGCGGCGTCGTCGAGCGCCGGGTCGACGCGGCGCATGCGCGAGTCGACCGAGAAGAACGCCAGCGCCTGGAAGCGCACGACGTAGGCGACCACGAGCCCGAGCAGCGTGCCCGTGAACAGCAGCCCGAGGTCGAGCCCGAGCAGGTCCCGCCCGCCGTCGGCCAGCCGCCGGTCCAGCCAGGCCAGCGGCGTGTAGACGGCCACGGCGACGACCGTCCCAGGCACGGCGTAGCCGAGCGAGCCGAGCCGGGCGGCGAGCGCCCCGATGCGCGACGGCTGCGTGCGGCGGCCGTAGACGATCACGGTCGCGGTCGCCGCCGCGACGAGCGCGGCGATGCCGGCCAGCGTGATGCTCGTGAGCGCGTCGCGCAGCAGGTCGCCGCCCGACGCCCCCTCGCCGACCGACTCGATCGCCCAGGCCACGAGCTGCGCGATCGGCCCGACCAGCACGAGCAGGAGCAGCACGCACGGCAGCGCGATCGCCAGCGCGGCGCGGGGGCCGTGCAGCCGCCGCGGGACGACCGCCTCGCCGCGGGCGAGCGCGCCGTGGTAGCGGGCACGGCCGCGGAGCAGCCGCTCGAGCGCGATCAGGGCGAGCGTGAGCCCGAGCAGGATCGTCGCGAGCTGCAGCGCCGCGGCCTGGTCGAAGGCGCCGTACCAGACGCGGTAGATCGCGTCGGTCATCGCGCGGTAGTTGAGGAGGTTGACCGCGCCGAAGTCGGCCAGCGCCTCCATCACCGCCAGCGCGGCGCCCGCCGCGAGCGCCGGGCGGGCGAGCGGCAGCGCCACGCGGGTGACGGCGCGGGCGTGGCTGAGCCCGAGCGTGCGCGCCGCCTCCATCGTGTCGCGCGACTGCTCCAGGAACGCGCCGCGGCCGAGCACGTACACGTACGGGTACAGGACGAGCGTCAGCACCACGATCGTGCCGGCGGTCGAGCGCACCTGCGGGAGCTGGAAGCCGTCGCCGAGCAGCGCACGCAGGGCGCTCTGCAGCGGGCTCGCCTCGTCGTACTGGCCGAGCAGCACGAACACGAGCACGTAGGCGGGCATCGCGAGCGGGAGCACGAGCGCCCAGTCGAGCCAGCGCCGGCCCGGGAAGTCGTAGAAGGAGACGAGCGCCGCGAGCGAGCCGCCGAGCAGCAGCGTCCCCACTCCCACCCCGACCGCCAGCACCAGGCTCGCGCGCAGCGCCTCGCCGAGCAGCGAGTCGGCGACGTCGCCGAACGCGCCCGGGTCGACGAGGAACGACAGCGGCAGCGCCGCCAGCGGCCCGGCGACGACGAGCGCCACGACCAGCGAGGCGACCGCCCAGCCGGGCGGGCGCCGCCGCGCGCGCCCGGGGCGCGCCGCGGGTGCGGCTACTTCCACCCGACCTTCTGCATCAGGGCGATCGCGTCCGGCAGCAGCGCGCCGGCGCGCTCGACGTCGATCGGGTCGCGCTTGACGTCGGCCCAGTCGCGGATGTGCTCGGGCGGCGCGACGTCGGGGTTGGCCGCCAGCTCGGAGTTCTCGACGATCTCCTCCTGCGCGGGCGGGCTCGTCAGGTACTCCATCAGCGAGACCGCGTCGGCCTTGTGCTCCGTGCCCTTCACGAGCGCGACGCCGGAGAGGTTGGTGTGCGCGCCGGCGCCGTCCTGGTCGGGCCAGGCGGGCGCCACCGGGAAGTCGGGCTTGTCCTTGAGGATGCGGCCGAGGTAGTAGTGGTTCGTCAGGCCGACGTCGCAGCGGCCGGCCTCGATCGCCTCGAGCACGTCCACGTCGGAGCCGAAGATCTGCGGGTCGTTGGCCATCCAGGAGCGCAGCAGCTTCTCCGCGTCGGCCGCGCCGTGCTTGGCGATCCGGTCGGCCACGAAGGACTGGTTGTACTCGTTGTTGGACGTGCGCAGGCAGAGCTTGCCGCGGAACTCGGGCTTGCCGAGGTCCTCGTAGGAGTCGATCGCGTCCTCGTCGACCCGCTCCGTCGAGCGCATCGGCGTGCGGATGCGCAGGCTCAGGCCCCACCACTGCTCGTCGGGGTCGCGGTACTCGCCCGGCACCTGGCCCTCGAGCGCGGCGCTCGAGACGGGCTGGAGCATCCCGGCCTCCTTCGCGCGCCACAGGTTCGCGAGGTCGGTCGTCACGAGCAGGTCCGCGGGGGTGTCGGAGCCCTCGCTGCGCAGGCGCTCGAACAGCTCGGGCGCGCTGCCGGCGCGCAGCTCGAGCGACTTGCCGGTCTTCGACTCCCACTTCGTGAAGGCGGCCTCGTCGCCGTACTGGGAGCGGCCGTTGTAGACGACGACGTCGGCCGAGCGGCCGAACGCGACGACGGCGGCGCCGACGAGGACCACGAGCAGGAGGGCGATCACGGCGAGCAGGCGCCCACGGCGCCGGATGAGGGCTCCGAGCATCGGAGTTAGGCTAGCCTAAGCCCGGATCCTCGTGAGCGATCCCTGCGCCATCGAAGCCGACGGTCTCAGCCGCTCGTTCGGCGCCCTCACCGCGGTCGACGGGGCCAGCCTGCGCGTCGGGCACGGCGAGCTGGTGGCGCTGCTCGGGCCCAGCGGCTCGGGCAAGACGACGCTGCTGCGCATGATCGCGGGCTTCGAGCGCCCCGACGCCGGGCGCGTGCGGATCGGCGGGCGGCTCGTCGCCGGCGACGGCCACTGGGTCGAGCCGGAGCAGCGGCGGATCGGCATGGTCTTCCAGCAGGGCGCGCTGTTCCCGCACCTCGACGTGACCGCCAACGTGGGCTTCGGCGCCGCGCGGCGCGAGCGCGTCGGCGAGACGCTCGCGCTCGTCGGGCCTCGCCGACCGCGCGAAGGCCTACCCGCACGAGCTCTCGGGCGGCGAGCGCCAGCGGGTCGCGCTGGCGCGGGCGCTGGCCGCCGACCCCGAGGTGATCCTGCTCGACGAGCCGTTCGCGGCGCTCGACGCCGGCCTGCGCGAGACGCTGCGCCAGGAGGTCGCCGGGATCCTGCGGGCCGCCGGCGCGAGCGCGCTGCTCGTCACCCACGACCAGGCCGAGGCGCTCTCGCTCGCCGACCAGGTCGCGGTCCTGCGCGACGGGCGCGTGGTCCAGACCGGCTCGCCGGAGGAGGTCTACGACCGGCCCGGCTCGCGCTGGGTGGCGGAGTTCCTCGGCGAGGCCGACGTGCTCCCCGGCACCGCCGAGGCCGGCACGGTGCGCTGCGAGCTCGGCCGCTTCCCGGTCGGGACGGAGCTCTCGGGCGCGGTGCAGGTCGTGATCCGGCCCGAGTCGGTGGCGATCGGCCACGGCGGCGGGTCGCGCGACGCCGCCGAGGCGGTGGTGCTGGAGCGCTCGTTCTACGGGCACGACCAGCTCGTGCACCTCGAGCTGCGCTCCGGGCTGCGGCTGCGCAGCCGCCGGCTCGGGTTCCCGGCCTGGCATCCGGGCGACCGCGTGCGCGTCTGGCTCGACGGCCCGGTCAACGCCGTCGCCGCCGATCAGGACCCGGAGCCGGCGGGCACCGCGCGGTAGAGCGCGCCGTTGCCCGAGGCGAACAGCAGCTCCCCGTCGTCGTTCGTCCCGATGTGCGTGAGCCCGGGCACCTTGGCCTGCTCGCGGCGGACGTCGGTCGCGCGCCCCTCCGGCGTGCCCTTCAGCGTGTAGAGCGCGCCCGAGCAGAAGTCGCCGTAGACGTAGCGGCGGCCGAGCTCGGTGAGCGCAGAGCCGGCGTAGACGACCCCGCCGGTCACCGAGCAGCCCTCGGGGTGCGGGTACTCGGCGACGGGCCAGACGAGCTCGCCGGCCTCGTCGAGCTCGTGGCCCTTGATGCGGTGGGAGCCCTCGAAGGCGCTCCAGCCGAGGTTCTTCGGCGGCTCGTCGGGCTCGAGCAGCACGCGGTCGATCTCCTCGACCTCGTCCTGGCCGACGTCGCCGATCCACAGCTCGCCGAGCGCGGCGTCGAAGGCGAAGCGCCAGGGGTTGCGCAGGCCGGTCAGGACGACGTCCCAGCGCGGCTTCGGCTGCCGGACGTCGGCGGCGAGGATCTTTCCGAGCTTGTTCCCCGGGTCCTGGGCCGTGCGGTTGGGGTCGAAGGCGCCGCCGCCGTCGCCGAGCCCCAGGTAGAGGCGCCCGTCGGGGCCGAACAGGAGCTGGCCGCCGTTGTGGTTCTCCTCGGGCTGGTCGACGTAGAGCAGCTCGCGCAGCGGCTCGGGCTTCAGCGTGCCGTCCTCGCGGGCCTCGAACTCCGCCACGCGCGTGTCGCCCTTCGGGTCCGACCAGTGCAGGTAGACGCGGCGGTCCGTCGCGAAGTCGGGGTGGAAGGCGATCCCGAGCAGGCCCTGCTCGGCGCCGAGCAGGAGCCGGTCGCCGAGGTCGAGCGCGACCGTGCGGCGCTTGCCGTCGAGGCGGATGACGCGGCCGGGCTGCTCCGTCACCCACAGCGCGTCGTCGCCGGGGGCCTGGCCGACCCAGGTCGGCCGGTTGAACCCCTTCGCGATGGCGCGGACGTCGAAGTGGTGCGCGGTGCCCGACTCCGTCGCGACCTCGGGGATCTTCAGGTCGTCGAGCGCGTCGCCGCGCCCGAAGGCGACGTAGGCGCCGCCGAGCCCGAGCGCGAGCACGGCGAGGATGACGAGGCCGATCCGCATGCGCGCCGCAGCATATTAGGGCACCCTAATTCGCGGAGCAGCTCCGCAGGACCTCCCACTCCCCCACCCGCACGGCGGCATGGAACGGCGGGCCCGCCTCGGGCGCCGGCGCGGACGCGGCCGTCAGGCGCGCTCGGAACACGACGCCGGGAGACCGCGGCGCCGCGTCGGGCTCCACCGTGCGCTTGGTCACGTCGAGCGCGTAGGCCATCAGCGGCCCGCGGTACGGGCCGACGAACGGCCGCCCGCACGCGAGCACGGCCTCCCGGCCGCCCGCCACGCGCACCGCCGCGTCGAGGTCGCGCGCCAGCGCCCACTGGTGCGCCTGGGCGTCGCGCACGTCGCGCAGCTCCGTCAGAGCCGGCACCGCCGCGACCGACTGCGCGACCGCCGCCACCGCCACCACGCCGCCAGGAGACGATCCATCGGGCTGAGCCCGATGAACTGCTCCTCGCGCGCGTGCGGCGCGCGCGAGCCCGGCGGCGCCGGCCACCGCGAGCAGCGCCACTCCCGGCAGCGCGTAGCGGGGCTCGCCGGAGAAGCCGGCCTGGGCCATCAGCGCGACGAGCGCGACCCACGCGCCGCCGGCCAGCGCGAGCGCGCGGGCGCGCGGCTCGCGCAGCGCGAGCACCACGCCGAGCCACAGCGGCACGAGCAGCAGCTTCGCCGCCGCCCACAGCGATGCGAGGGCGGGCACGTCCGCCAGCGCCGGCTGGCCGGGGTTGGGGATTCGCGCGCGGGCGCCCGAGCGCAGCACGTCGCCCGAGCCGAGCCACTCCGGCACGAACCACGCCGCGGGCACCACCACCGCCAGCGCCGCGACGAGCACCCGCGTGCCCGCGTCCCGCCGCCAGGCCACCACGGCGGCCAGCGCGAGGAACGGCCACGCCTCCACCCGCAGCAGGGCACACGCCGCGCCGAGCGCCAGCGCCGCGCGCAGCCGGCCCGCCCGCCAGCACGCGATCGCGCCGAGCGCCCCGGCGATCACGAGCGGCGCCTCTCCCCCGCGCGCCGTCTCGAGCGCGAACCCACCCGCGAGCGCCACACCCGCCACCGCCAACCCCTCGGCCAACCCTCGACCAACCCTCGACGGGGTCTGACCCCGTCGAGGTGGGTCGAGGTCTCGGCCGAGGCGGTAGGCGAGCACGAGCGCGGCGCCGGCGGCCGCGCGCACGAGCACGACCCAGACCACCGGCGCGGCGCTGCCGAGCGGGGCGAGCAGCGCGCAGACCGCCACCGGGAGCGGCTTGAAGGCGGGGCCGTCGACGGTCGAGAGCGTGCCGCCGGCGACCTCGCGGCCCCACAGCAGCCAGGTCCACGGGTCGTAGCCCGGCGCCGCACGGACGAGCAGCGGCGACGCGGCGGCCGCCGCCAGGATGGCCAGGATCGCTCGCCACACGGCGCGTCGAGGCTACACGCCTCACCTCGTCCGAACGCGGGTACCAAGATGTACCTGACCCGTTATGAACCCTGGAGGCTGAAACCACCGTGTCGACCCAAGTCTCAGAGCAGCAAGCACGCCAGGTCGCCGAGGCGGCGCGCGAGCAGGACTGGAAGCTCCCGAGCTTCGGCAAGGAGCTGTTCCTGGGCAACTTCCGGCTCGACCTGATCCACCCGCAGCCCAAGCTCGACGCCGCCGCCGTGGAGAAGGGCGAGGCGTTCCTCGGCCGGCTGCGCGCGTTCCTCACCGAGCACGTCGACCCGCTCGAGATCGAGCGCGAGTCGAAGATCCCCGAGGCGGCGATCGACGGCCTCAAGTCGCTCGGCGCGCTCGGCATGAAGGTCCCGGAGCAGTACGGCGGCCTCGGCCTCTCGCAGGTCTACTACAACAAGGCGCTCGCGCTGGCCGGCACCTGGCACTCCTCGCTGGCCACGCTGCTCTCGGCGCACCAGTCGATCGGCGTCGCCGAGCCGCTGATGCTGTTCGGCTCGGACGAGCAGAAGCAGAAGTGGCTGCCGCAAGGTGGCCAAGGACCACATCTCCGCCTTCCTGCTCACGGAGCCCGACGTGGGCTCGGACCCCGCGCGCCTGGGCTCGACGGCCACCCCGACCGAGGGCGGCTACCTGCTCAACGGCCGCAAGCTGTGGGCGACCAACGGCGCGATCGCCGACATCGTCGTCGTCATGGCCCAGGTCCCGAAGGGCGTCGACGGCCACAAGGGCGGCATCAGCGCGTTCGTGCTCGACTACACGACCGACGGCGTGACCGTCGAGAGCCGCAACGCCTTCATGGGCCTGCGCGGGATCGAGAACTCCGTGACCGTGCTCGAGGACGTCTTCGTGCCGGAGGAGAACCTGATCGGCAAGGAGGGCATGGGCCTCAAGATCGCCCTCTCCACGCTCAACACGGGCCGCCTCGCGCTGCCGGCGATCTGCGTCGGCAACGCCAAGTGGGCGACCAAGATCTCGCGCGAGTGGTCCAAGGAGCGCGTGCAGTGGGGCCAGCCGGTCGGCAAGCACGACGCCGTCGCGCAGAAGATCGCCTACATCGCGGCGACCGCCTTCGGCCTGGAGGCGATGCTCGACGTCTCCTCCCGCCTGGCCGACGACAAGAAGAACGACATCCGCATCGAGGCCGCGATCGCCAAGCTCTACGCCTCCGAGAACGGCTGGCAGGTGCTCGACGACCTGATGCAGATCCGCGGCGGCCGCGGCTACGAGACCGCGCAGTCGCTCAAGGACCGCGGCGAGAAGCCCGTGCCCGTCGAGGCGGCGCTGCGCGACATGCGCATCAACCGCATCTTCGAGGGCTCCACGGAGATCATGCACCTGCTGATCGCGCGCGAGGCGGTCGACCAGCACCTGCAGGTCGCCGGCGAGATCCTCGAGGGCGACGGCGACCTCTCGACGAAGGCCAAGGCCGCCGTCGGGGCGGGCAAGTTCTACGCCAAGTGGCTGCCCGGCCTGACCGTCGGCGAGGGCCTCAAGCCCGGCTCCTACGACGAGTTCGGCGACCTGGCGACCCACCTGCGCTTCGTCGAGCGCCACTCGCGCAAGCTCGCGCGCACGACGTTCTACGCGATGGGCCGCTGGCAGGCCAAGCTCGAGAAGAAGCAGGCGTTCCTCGGCCGGATCGTGGACATCGGCGCCGAGCTGTACGCGATCGCGTCGGCCGCGGTGTACGCGAACACGATCAAGAGCGAGCGCCCGGACCTCGCCGAGCAGGCCTACGAGCTGGCGGACCTGTTCTGCAAGCAGGCCCGCGGGCGCGTCGACCGGCTCTTCGACGAGTTGTGGTCCAACAACGACGACGCCAACTACGCCGGCGCCCAGGCGGTCCTCGAGGGCCGCTACCAGTGGGTCGAGGAGGGCATCGCGGACCCGTCGGGCGACGGGCCGATGATCGCCCCCCAGCCCGACTCGGTCGACGAGCGCGCGCTGAGCAACTGATTCGGTGAGAGAAGGGCGGGCGCTCGCGGGTAGCCTGCCAGGAGTGCCCGCCCTTCGCCGCCGACCGATCCCGAAGCCCGAGGAGATCCCCTGGGCCGAGCTGCGCCGCCGCTCGGGGATCGTCTTCCTCTGGCTGCAGGCCGGCTGGAGCGCGCTGTCGGCGGAGGAGCGCGAGCAGGTCCGCGTGCTGCTGGTGAAGTCGCGCGGCCGGCCGAACCGGCTCAACAAGGCCGAGGCGCGCCAGCTCGGGCGGCTGGCCGGGCGTGCCGCGAGCGCGGCCGCCGCCGCCCGCCGGCTCACGCGCTGAGCTTCCCGGTACGGATCGGTACCAAGCGGGTACCGTCCCGGCATGGGACTCGAGAACAAGGTCGTGCTGATCACCGGCGCCGCCCGCGGCATCGGCGCCGAGACCGCCCGCCGCGCCGTCGCCAAGGGCGCCCGCGTCGCGCTCGTGGGCCTGGAGCCCGAGCGCCTGCGCGCGCTGGCCGACGAGCTGGGCGAGCGCGCCGCGTGGTTCGAGGCCGACGTCACCTCGCAGGAGCAGGTCGACGGCGCCGTGGCGGGCACCGTGGCCGCGTTCGGCGGGATCGACGTCGTGCTCGCCAACGCCGGCGTGGGCAACAGCGGCACCGTCGCGATCAGCCCGCCCGAGGTGCTGCTGCGCACGATCGAGATCAATGTCAACGGGGTCGTGCGGACCGTCAGCGCCGCGCTCCCGCACGTCACGCAGCGGCGCGGCTACGTGATGATCGTCTCCTCCACCGCCGCCTTCACGATGGCGCCAGGCCTGGCCGCCTACGCCGCCTCCAAGGCCGCCGTCGAGCAGTTCGCCAACTGCCTGCGGCTGGAGGTCGCCCACAAGGGCGTGAAGGTCGGCTCGGTGCACCCGGGCTGGATCGACACCGACCTCGTGCGCGACCAGCGCAAGGACCTCAAGAGCTTCGACGAGGCCTTCGACAAGTTCCCGTGGCCGATGAACGCCACGACGTCGGTCGAGGACTGCGCCGACGCGATCGTCGACGGGATGGAGCGCCGCCGCCGGCGCGTCTACGTGCCGAAGGCGATCGCGCTCGTGCAGGCGCTGCGCACCCTCACCACCGGGACGGTCGGGTACTTCGCGATGAAGCGCGAGGTCGCCAAGATGGTGCCGCGCATGGAGGCCGAGGTGCAGGCGCTCGGCCGCTACTACGGCACGTCGAGCGTGGCGATGCCGGTCGCGGCGCCGGTCGAGGAGCAGGACAAGCAGACCGCCTGATGGCCACGCTCACGACCAGGCCGGCCGCGCCCGGGCACCGCGCGCGGCTGACCGAGGGCCTCGCGACGGCGATCGCCGAGAAGGGCTACGCGGCGGTCACGATCGCCGACGTCGTGCGCGTCGCCCGCGTGTCCAAGCGCACGTTCTACGAGCACTTCGCCGACAAGGAGGCGTGCTTCCTCGCGCTCTACGCCGAGACGAGCGAGGAGCTGCTCGAGCTGATCGGCAACGCGGTGGCCACGGCCAGAGGGTCGTGGGAGGAGCGCATCGGCGCGGCCGCGCGCGCGTACTTCGAGCGCGTCGCCGCCGAGCCCGAGGTGATCCGCGCGGGGTTGCTGGAAATACAGGCCGCCGGTCCGCGCGCCCGGGCGCTGCGCCGCGAGGTCCAGCGCCGCTACGCCGAGCAGCTGCGGACGTTCTCGCTGGCGGCCGAGGCGGAGGAGCCGGGCATCCGCGGGCTCACCCCCGCGCTCGCGACCGCCGTCGTAGGCGGCCTCGACGAGCTGATGCTCGAGGCCGCCGAGGCCGGCCACGCCGATCGCATGGGCGAGCTCGCAGACGCCGCCACCGAGCTGATCCGCGCCGTGCTGGCGCGCTGAGGCCATGGGCGGCATGCGCATCACCGAAGGCCGCCTCGTCGACCGGGTGTGCCCGCACTGCGGCGGCATCGAGCGGCGGGCGTTCGGGGAGAGCGAGTCCGAGCGCGGCGAGCTGGCCTCCTACGCGTTCGGCTGGACGACCACCCACGACGACCGCCGCGGCGCGATCACGATCGGCATCGGCGCCGGCAACGAGGGCGGCGGCTCGTTCCACGCGACGATCGTCGAGCAGGACGGCGCGTACGCCATGGGCCTCAACGACGAGCCGTTCGAGGACGTCCCCGAGGGCGGCCCGGACCTGACCCGCGACGAGGCGCTCGAGCACCCGGACCTCAAGTACGTCTGGTGGGTCGCCGACGAGGCGATGCACCAGGACCGCAGGGCCCGCTGGATGTTGCACTGGCTGTTCGCGACACCCGCGGCCACGGCGCAGCCCGTCTACGACGGCCGCGAGCAGGCGCGCGCCGTCGCGCGAGACGCGGACGGCGGCTGGCAGCTGCTGAGCGGCGACGAGGATCCGTTCCGCCACGGCCGGCTGCACCAGGCGCTCGACCGCGACCAGAGCCTGCTCGACGTGCTGGACCTCGAGCCGGGGCAGCGCGCGGAGCGGCGCAAGCTGCTCGGCGGCTGGAAGCGCGGGCCCTACTGAGCCAGCGCCGAGAGCGCGGCGAGCGCCAGCGAGCGGCTCTCCTCCCAGCGCGGGTCGGCGCGCAGGGCCTCGTCGCTCCAGAGCTCCTCCTCGTCGGTCATCTCCTCGTGGTGGAGGTCGAACGCGGACAGGCGCCGGAACGCCTCACCGTCGAGCAGGCCGGCGATGTGCAGGCCGGGCGCCAGGTGGGCGACGTCCTCATGGATGCGCAGCAGCTGGCCGGCGGCGTCGCCCGGCAGCGCCGCGAGCTGCTCGTCGGCGGGCTTGGAGGCCATCGCCAGCGACTCACGCAGGGTGCGCAGCTGCGCGTACGGGTCGGGGAGCGTCATCGCGACAGCGCGCGGTCGAACAGCGCGGCGAGCCCGCTCATCGCCACCACGGCGTGCCGCGCGGCGGCCACGGAGACCCCGCAGCGCGCCGCCACGTCCTCGGCCGGGACCGCGGGCGCCCCGGCGGACCCGCCGAGCAGGCAGGCGATCGCCTCGAGGTTGAAGCCCTCGGCCTGCATCGCGCGGATCAGCTTGAGCCGCTCGAGGTGCTCCAGGCCGTAGTAGCCCGTGCGGGCCACCAGCGACGGCGGCGCGAGCAGCCCGCGCGCCTGGTGGTTGCGGACGTTGCGGACGGTCATCCCGGCGGCCTCGGCGAGCTCGCCGATCGTGAGCTGAAGCTCCCCGCGCTCGCTCATGCGCCCTCGGTCAGCGCCCCGCTCAGGTGCGGCTTGCCGCTGCTCGCGTCGCGGACCTCGAAGCCGGCGCCGTCGTCACGCACGCCGAACGCCACCTGCGCGGGCAGGAACAGCGGCAGCTTGAAGCGCACGTCGACGCTGAACGCGGCCGGCAGCGTGGACTCGAGCTCGGCCAGGCAGCGCGCCTTGACCCACATGCCGTGGGCGATCGGGCGCGGCATGCCGAACAGCTTCGCGCTCCAGCCGTGCAGGTGGATCGGGTTGCGGTCGCCCGACACCGCGCCGTAGCGGCGGCCGATGTCGGCGGGCACGCGCCAGTGCGCCCTCGCCGGCGCCGCCGGCTCGCGCTCGCTCTTGGACTTCTCGCCGGAGGGCTTGCCGTGCCGGTGCAGGTAGACGTTGCGCGAGCTCCACACGAGCTCCTGCCCCACGCGCGCCTCGGCGGCCATCGCGAACTGCGTGCCGCGCTCGTGCGGCTCGAGGTCCTGCGCGCGCACCCGCACCGTCAGCGGCTCCCCCGCGCCGATCGGACGGTGCTGGGCGATCTCGTTGCCGATGTGCACCAAGCCGAGCAGCGGGAACGGGAAGGCGCGCTCGGCCATGATCCGCACCGCCAGCGGGAACGCGACGATGTGCGGATAGGTCGGCGGCAGCACGTCGTCGCGCGTGAACCCGCAGACCTCGTTGTAGGCGGCCAGGTGCTCGGGGTCCGTCTCGACGTCGCGGACCTCGAGCTCGGTGTCGGGGAGCTCCCTGCCGGTGCCGAGGCCGGGAATCTTGCGCAGCAGCGGGACCCCGACCGCCCGCGGGTACAGCGCGGTCAGGCTCGGCGGCGACGAGAGCTCGCGGACGGTCATGCGCCGATCAGGCTCTGGCCGCAGACTCGCACCACGTTGCCGTTGACGCCGCCCGAGGCCGGGCTCGCCAGCCACGCGATCGTCTCCGCGACGTCGACCGGCAGCCCGCCCTGGGCGACCGAGTTCATCCGCCGGCCCGCCTCGCGCGTGCCGAGCGGCATCGCGGCGGTCATCTGGGTCTCGATGAAGCCGGGCGCGACGGCGTTGATCGTCTGCCCCTGCTCCGCGAGCACGGGTGCGAGCGACTCCACGATCCCGATCACGCCGGCCTTGGAGGCGCCGTAGTTGGTCTGCCCGCGGTTGCCGGCGATCCCGCCGATCGACGAGACGGTCACGATCCGGCCGCCCTCGCGCAGCATGCCGCCGTCGAGCAGCGCGTCGTTGATGCGCTCCTGCGCGGTCAGGTTGATCGCCAGCACGAGGTCCCACTCCTCCTCGCTCATGCGCGCGACGGTGCGGTCGCGCGTGACGCCGGCGTTGTGGACCACGGCGTCGGCGCCGCCGTGGCGCTCCTTCAGGTACTCCGCGAGCCTCGCGCCCGCGTCCTCGTCGGTGATGTCGAGCAGCAGCGAGGCGCCGCCGATCTCGTTGACGACCTCGGCGAGGTCCTCGCCCTGGGCGGGGACGTCGACGCCGACGACCGTGGCGCCGTCGCGCGCGAGCGTGCGGGCGATCGCCTCCCCGATCCCGCGCGAGGCGCCCGTGACGACCGCGACGCGGCCGGCGAGCGGCTGCTCCCAGTCCTGCGGGTCGGTCTTCGCGCCGGCGCCGATCCGGATCACCTGGCCGGAGACGTAGGCGGAGCGGGCGGAGAGCAGGAAGCGCAGCGTCGACTCGGCGTTGGCCTCGGCGCCGGGCGCGACGTAGACGAGCTGGCCCGTGGCGCCCTGGCGCAGCTCCTTGGCGGCGGAGCGCACGAAGCCCTCGAGCGCGCGCTGGGCGACCGCCTGAGAACGGGACTCGGACAGCTCGGGCGGCGTGCCGAGCACCACGATGCGCCCGCTCGGGCCGAGCGAGCGGATCGTCGAATGGAAGAACTCGTAGATCGCCCTCAGCCCGGTCGAGTCCTCGATGCCCGTGGCGTCGAAGACGAGCGCGCCGGACTTGACGTCCTCGTCGGGCACGACCTGGCGGATCTCGGCGCCGAGCGCGGCGAGCGTCGCGGCGACGGTGTCGCCCATGCGCCCGTCGCCGCCGATCACGGCGGGTCCGGCGAGGGCGGGCTGGCCGGGCTCGTGACGGCGGAGCGGCCGCGACTCGGGCAGGCCGAGCCGCTTGGCGATGAAGCGCCCCGGTGGCAGGGCGGTGAGCTGCTGGTATCGGTCCGATGGCATGATTACCTCGATCGAGGGTACATGAGATGATGTACCCATGACCTCCCCACGCCATGCGGCCGTCATCGGCGGCAACCGGATCCCCTTCGCCCGCGCCAACGGCCCCTACGCCACCGAGTCCAACCAGGCGATGCTGACCGCCGCGATCGACGGCCTGGTCGCCCGCTTCTCCCTGCAGGGCGAGCCGGTCGACGAGGTCGTCGCCGGCGCGGTGCTCAAGCACGCGCGCGACTTCAACCTCACCCGCGAGTCGGTGCTCGGCTCCCAGCTCGCCTCCACCTCGCCCGCCTACGACATCCAGCAGGCGTGCGACACGGGCCTGGAGGCCGCGGTGCTCGTCGCCAACAAGATCGCGCTCGGCCAGATCGAGGTCGGAATCGCGGGCGGCACCGACACCGCCTCCGACGCTCCCGTCGGCCTCAACGAGGACCTGCGCAAGGTGCTGATGGAGGCCCGCCGCGCCAAGACCGCGGGCCAGCGCGCGAAGCTGATCGGCAAGCTGCGGCCGGGCCAGATCGTGCCCGACATCCCGCGCAACGCCGAGCCGCGCACCGGCCTGAGCATGGGCGAGCACGCGGCGATCACCGCCAAGGAGTGGGGTGTGGAGCGCGAGGACCAGGACGAGCTCGCCGCGGCCAGCCACCAGCGCCTCGCGGCCGCCTACGACCGTGGCTTCTTCGACGACCTCGTCACGCCCTACGCGGGGCTGGAGCGCGACCAGAACCTGCGCCCGGACTCGAGCGTGGAGAAGCTCGCCAAGCTCAAGCCCGTCTTCGGCGAGGGCGAGGACGCGACGATGACCGCCGGCAACTCCACCCCGCTGTCCGACGGCGCGGCGGTCGTGCTGCTGGCCAGCGACGAGTGGGCGCAGCAGCGCAACCTGCCCGTGCTCGCGCACATCACGCACGTGCAGACCGCGGCGGTCGACTACGTCAACGGCTCCGACGGCCTGCTGATGGCGCCCGTCCACGCCGTCCCGAAGCTGCTCGAGAAGGCCGGCCTGACGCTGCAGGACTTCGACTTCTACGAGATCCACGAGGCGTTCGCCTCGCAGGTGCTGGCCACGCTCGCCGCCTGGGAGAAGAACGGCCTCGGCACGATCGACCGCGCCAAGCTCAACGTCAACGGCTCCTCGCTCGCCGCCGGGCACCCGTTCGCCGCCACCGGTGGGCGGATCGTCGCGACGCTCGCCAAGCTGCTCGACGAGAAGGGCTCGGGCCGCGGCCTGATCTCGATCTGCGCCGCCGGCGGCCAGGGCGTCGTGGCGGTGATGGAGAAGTGAGCTTCGACTTCTCGCTCACCCCCGCCCACCACGACCTGATCGAGCGCACCCACCGCTTCGCCGAGGAGGTGGTGCGCCCGGTCGCGCCGCGCTACGACCGCGAGCAGGAGTTCCCGTGGGAGGTGATCGAGGCCGCCGCGAAGGAGGGCTTCTACAACCCGCTCTTCTACCGCGACCTGATCGGCGACCCGACCGGGCTGTCGCTGCCGCTGTTCATGGAGGAGCTGTTCTGGGGCTGCGCCGGGATCGGGCTGGCGGTCGTGATGCCCGGTCTGGCCCTGAGCGCGATGGCGCAGGCCGCCACGCCCGAGCAGCTGCTGCGCTGGGCGCCCGAGTGCTTCGGCGACCCGGGCGACCTCAAGCTGGCGGCGCTCGCGATCTCCGAGCCCGAGGGCGGCAGCGACGTGCGCAACCTGCGCACCCGCGCGCGCCGCGACGGCGACGAGTGGGTCATCGACGGCCACAAGATGTGGATCGGCAACGGCGGGATCGCGAACGTCCATATCGTCAACGCGACCGTCGACCCCGAGCTCGGCCATCGCGGCCAGGCGCTGTTCGTGATCCCCGGCGGCACGCCCGGGCTGGAGCTCGTGCGCAAGCTCGACAAGCTCGGCTGCCGCGCCTCGCACACGGCGGAGCTGCACTTCGACGGCGTGCGCGTGCCGGCGGAGAACCTGCTCGGCGGCGACGCGAAGCTCGAGAAGAGCCTCGAGCGGGCGCGCGAGGCGCAGGCCGAGGCGGCCGGTCGCGGCGGCAAGAAGGACGGCGGCTCCGCGACGCTCGGCGCGTTCGAGCAGACGCGGCCGATGGTCGCCGCGCAGGCGCTCGGGATCGCGCGCGCGGCGCTCGAGTTCGCGGCGGACTACGCGACCAAGCGCGAGGCGTTCGGCGGGCCGATCATCGACAAGCAGGGCATCTCGTTCCCGCTCGCCGACCTGGCGGCGGACCTCGACGCGGCGCGGCTGCTGACGTGGCGAGCGGCGTGGATGGCCGCCAACCGCGTCCCGTTCCAGCACGCGGAGGGCTCGATGAGCAAGCTCAAGGCGTCCGAGGTCGCGGTGCGCGCCACCGAGCAGGCGATCCAGACCTGCGGCGGGTGGGGCTACATCTCCGACCTGCCGGTCGAGAAGTGGTACCGCGACGCGAAGCTCTACACGATCTTCGAGGGCACGAGCGAGATCCAGCGGATGGTGATCGGGCGCGCGCTCGGCGAGTCCACCGGCGAGCTGCCGCTGCACCACTCCTTCCCCGCCGACGGCCCGCCGCTCTCGCGCCAGCTCGGCCGCGGCACGCCGCGCCGCTCGAAGGCCGGGATGGCGGCCCTCAAGCAGACGCAGCGGATGCCCGAGCCGGTCCTGCGGGCGGCGATGAAGGTGCTCGGGCCGCCCGAGCGCGCGCCCCGCCGCTAGGGAGGCGCCCGCACTTCTGGGCGGAGGTGCCCGAACCTCGAAGTCGCGTTCTCCGGATCGCCGCGGGCGACCGCTCCCGGGACGATCGCGCGACCATGAATCTCGCCTCCTCCCCTCTCCTGCGGCGGCTCCCCGTGGCCGCGGGCGTGCTCCTCGTGAGCGTGCTCGCGGCCTCGCCGGCGCAGGCAGCATCCGAACGCGCCGAGCGGCTGGACACGGACCGGCCGGGCGCCGTGAAGGCGCTGCGCCAGGCGGCCACGCTCGCCGGCGGCGCCGGCGTCCGCGACGGCCGCGAGCTGACGCCCGCGCTCGCCGCCCTCTACGGCCGCAGCCAAGCCCTCTCCCCCGATGACCGCGAGGCCGCGGAAGACCTGCTCGCGCGGCCCACCGACAACACCGCCGGCCAGCCCGGCGGCCCCTACACCGCCCCCTCGACCGAGGCCGCGAACGCCTACTTCTGCTTCCACTGGGTCGAGAGCGGCGACGACGCGCCCCCCGGCTCGGACGGCAACCTCAACACGATCCCGCCGTACATCCAGGATGTCGCGAGCGTCTTCGGCGAGGTCATCCAGCGCGAGCACGGCGACCTGGAGTGGCGCGAGCCGATCAGCGACGGCGCGCTCGGCGGCTGCACCTGGGACGGCAAGCAGGGCCGGACCGACATCTACCTCAAGGACCTCGGCCAGCTCGGACTGTACGGCTACGCCGCGCCCGATCCCGGCCAGAACACGCAGAACCCGTACGCGTTCATGGTCATGGACGACGACTACGCCGAGTACGGCTACGACGACCCCCAGGACCCCCTGGAGGTCACTGCCGCGCACGAGTACAACCACGTGCTCCAGTTCGCCTACGACGTGCTGCAGGACAAGTGGATGTTCGAGTCCACCGCCACCTGGATGGAGGAGAAGGTCTATCCGGAGATCGACGACTACCTGCAGTACGTCGGGCCGTGGTCGCAGCTGAGCACGATGCCGCTGACCCGCTTCGACCGCCAGCAGGGCGACAAGGTCTACGGCTCTGCGGTCTTCAACCGCTGGCTCGACGATGAGTACGACGAGACGATCGTCCGCCGCGCTTGGGAGCTCTCGTTCAACCAGGACTCCTTCGCCCCCGGCGCCTACGACAAGGCGATCCGCGAGTACCACGGCCCCGGCTTCTCCTACGAGCTGGCGAACTTCGCCGCCTCCACGGCCGAGTGGAAGACCGCGGCCGCCGGCGTCCACGAGGGCGCGAAGTTCCCCGACGTCAAGCGGATCGAGGACGTCACGCTGCCCACGGACGGCTCCGTGCTCAGCGGCAAGCTCGACCACACGACCTACGCGCTGTTCGACGTCGCCAAGACCAACGCGCCGAAGCTGAAGCTCACGGGCTCGCTGCCCGCGGGCACCGCCGGCGCGGTCATGCTCGTCGCCCGCAAGGGCTCCCAGGTGCGCAAGACCACCGAGGGCGTGATCCCGACCGGCGGCGTCACGAGCGTCACGCTCGACGACCCCGGCAGCTACGACCGGATCACGGCCGTCGTGGTCAACGGCAGCTACGACAAGGCGGGCTGGAACGGCACGGACTGGAACTGGACCCGCGACCAGCAGGCGATCAACGTGGCCGCCACGGCGCTGACGGGCGGTGGCGGCGGCGACGACGGCGGCGGACGGCGGGGACGGCGGCACGATCGATCCCGGCACGGGCGGCGGCTCCACGTCGGGCGGCAGCTCCACGCCGGGCGGCGGCGGCTCCACGCCGTCGACGCTGCTCCAGCTCAAGCTCGGCGCCGCCCCGCGGCTCGCCAAGGCCAAGGCCCTGACGCTGACCGCGGCCTCCGGGACGGCCGGGACGTTCACGGCGACGGCGAAGATCGACGCCGCGACGGCGAAGCGCCTGCGCCTCGGCCGCCGCGCACTGAAGATCGGCACGGGCAAGCTGACCGTCGCCGCGGGCGGCTCGGGCACGCTCAAGGTCGCGCTCACGGCCAAGGCCCGCGCCCGCCTGAAGCGCTCCGCCCGCCCAGTCACGGTCACCGTGCGGATCACGTTCAAGGCCGCCGGCGGAAGCGCCACGACCCGCACGGTCAAGGTCAAGCTCAGGCCGTAGGGAAACGGACACGCGGCGGGCGGCTCGCGCCGCCCGCCGCAACCCCGTCGCGCGCGAGGGGTTGGAATCGCGTGGCGTACTGCGACCATGTGCGAGGGATGCGTCGTGCCCTGCCCTTCCTGATCCTGCTCCTCTTCGCCTCGCCCGGCTCAGGCGCAGAGGCCTCGACCGCACGGACCGTGAGAGCCGCCGAGGCGGCGCTCGCGCGACGTCGAGCGGCTGCTCGACGGCCGCGGGGTCGAGGACAAGCGCGGGCTGACCACGGCGCTCGTTGAGCTCGTGCGCGGCCAAGGCCGACCTGACCCGCCGCCGACCGGCGGCGAGCGAACCGGATCCTCGCGCGGCCACCGACCGATGGAACGGGTCCCGGCGTGTGGACGGCCCCAGTCGGCAACCAGCGGCGTCATGCTGCACCGCGCACTTCTGCCTGCACTGGGTGACGACGACGAGCGACGCACCGCCGCTCGACCGACTCCGACGCGGACACTGTCCCCGACTACGTCGAGTTCATGGCTGGCGCGTTCGAGCAGTCCTACGCCACCGAGGTCGGCACGCTGCGGTTGGGTCCCACCGCTTTCCGACTTCAGCCGCGGGCGGTCGACGCCTCGTCGACGTCTACATCTCCGACATCGGCGACGACGCCTACGGGTACGCGGTGCCCGACGGGCACCGCTCGCAGCGCGCCCTCGCTACCTCGTAATCGACAACGACTACAGCGATGCGCAGTTCCCGCGCTACGACGGTGCGTATGCGGTCCCGGTCCAGGTGACGGCGGCGCACGAGTTCAACCACGTGCTGCAGTACGTCTACGACACCTACCAGGACACGTGGATGCTCGAGTCGACCGCGACCTGGGCCGAGGAGAAGGTCTTCGACGACGCGAACGACTACCGCTTCTACCTGAGCTCTTGGGCCGATCGAGCCCGACGAACCGCTCACGTCGCCCGGCGACGGCGAGTTGCCCAGCTCGGACGATCTCAAGATGTACGGCTCGGCGATCTGGAACCACTGGCTCGAAAACCGCTACGCCGCGCAGGTCGTGCGCCAAGCCTGGGCAGTCTCGCAGAGCCAACTCGGTCTCCGGCGGAGGCTTCGCCCCTGGTGCCTATGACAAAGCGATCCGCAGACACTGCGGGCCGGGCTTCGCGTTCGAGTTCATGCGACTTCACCGCGTCCGTCGCAGAGTGGGACGCCGCCAACAGCGGCATCCATGAGGGCCCGACATTCCCGGCGGATGTCGAGCGCGAGGCGCACTGATCGCCGAGCGACGCGACCGTGACCGGTGCGTCTGGACCACACCGCGTTCCGCGCTCTATGGCATCGCCCCGCCGTCGGCGCGCAAAGCTCTATCTGACCGGCGGCCTGCCGGCGGGCACCGCGCGGCAGCGATCGCCCTCGTCGGCCACGACCCGGCCGGAATCAGACCAAGGCGCTCGGGCATGCTCGACGCCGATGGCCAGGTCACGGTCATCGCTCGACGATCCCGGCAGTTCGACCGGATCACGGCGGTGGTCGTCAACGCCGACACGTCGCACGACGACTTTGACGTTGACGTTGGCGACTGGGACTGGACGAAGGACGACGCAGGCTTTCGTGCTGACCGCCACGACCGCCACGCCCCCCGAGCCCGCCGCGGGCCCACTCCCCACGTTTACGCCCTGCCCCCCTGCAGAGCCAGAGCCCGAGCCGACGCCGACGCCCACGCCGACGGCCTCGCCGACCGCGACGCCGACCGTGACCCCGCCGCCCCCGCCGCCGCCGGCCACCTCGGTGCGGCTGACCCGGAACACGACGCGGATCGCGAGCGCCGCCCGCAAGGGCGTGCTGTCGCTGTTCGCGCGCACGAACAAGGCCGGGCGGCTGACCGCGCGGGCGACCGTGGACACGGTGACCGCCAAGCGGCTGAAGGTCGGGCGGCGCACGACGACCGCAGGCACGGGCCGCCGGACCGCCACGGCGCCGGCTCGGGTGAAGATCAACGTGAAGCTCACGCGCAAGGTCCGCGCGGCGCTCAGGCGCCAGACGACGCGGACGCTGCGGATCAAGGTGCAGGTCACGTTCGTCCCGTCCGACGGCACGCGGGCCGTGCGGCGGACGCTCTCGATCCTGCTCAGGCCGTAGCCTGGGCGACGTGCGCCCGGTCGTCGCCGTCCTCCACAACCTCCAGCGGCCCTTCCTCGGCCATGCCGGGCCGGCGCTGCGTGCCGCCGGCGTCGAGCTCGACGAGCGCTTCCTGCGCGCCGGGGACCCGCTGCCTGCGCCGGACGAGGCCGATGGGATCGTGGTGCTCGGCGGCGAGCAGACCGCGCCGGACCCCGCACTGAGCGAGCAGGCCGCGCTGCTGCGCGAGGCGACGGCGCTCGGCGTCCCGGTGCTCGGCGTCTGCCTCGGGGCGCAGCTGCTCGCGCACGCCCACGGCGGCGAGGTGCGGAAGCTCGCGAAGCGCCACCTCGACTGGCTCGAGCTGAAGCCGCTGCCCGCCGCCGAGGGCGACCCCGTCTTGGGCTCGCTGCCGCCCGGCGCCGCGGGCGTGCACTGGAACGAGGACGGCTTCGCGCTCCCGGCCGAGGCGGTCGAGCTGCTGCGCTCGCCCGCCGGCACCGGCGAGGGCTTCCGGCTCGGCGCCTGCTCCTGGGGCGTGCAGTTCCACCCCGAGCTCGACGACGCCGCGCTCGACGACTGGTACGTCGACTGGCACGACGCGCTCGCCGCGGCGGGCGTGACCGAGGAGGACGCGCGCGCGGCCGACCGCGAGCACCTGCCGGGGCAGCGTGCGCTCTCCGAGGCGATCTTCGGCGGCTTCGCGCGCGTCGTCGCCCGGCGCGCCGCCGCCGAGGGCAACCGCGATGACGAGCCTCGGCCCGCGGGTAAGGTCTGAGCCATGGCCGAGCAGACCTGCCGCGTCGGCGACGTCGACATCGCCTACGAGACGTTCGGGGACCCCTCCGATCCCGCGCTGCTGCTCGTGATGGGCCTGGCGACGCAGATGATCGCCTGGCACGAGGACTTCTGCGCGCAGCTCGCGGAGCGCGGCTTCCACGTGATCCGCTTCGACAACCGCGACGTCGGCCGCTCGAGCGCGATGCGCGACATCCCCGTGCCGACCGTGCGCCAGCTCGCGCTGCGCTCCAAGAAGGCGGCCGGCTACACGCTCTCGGACATGGCGGGCGACGCCGTCGGCCTGCTCGACCACCTCGGGATCGAGCGCGCGCACGTGGTCGGCGCCTCGATGGGCGGCATGATCGCCCAGACGATCGCGATCGAGCACCCCGGGCGCGTGCTCTCGCTCTGCTCGATCATGTCCAACACCGGCGCCCGCTGGTCGGGCCAGCCCAAGCTGGCGACCTACCGCGTCCTGCTCGGCACGCCGCCGAAGGACCGCGACAAGTTCATCGACCACGTCCTGAAGATGTACCGCGTGATCGGCTCGCCGGGCTTCGACCGCAACGAGGACGACCTGCGCGACATCGCCGCCCGCAGCTACGACCGCGGCCGCAACCCGGCCGGCTCGGGGCGCCAGCTCGCGGCGATCATCGCCTCCGGCGACCGCACGTCCCGCCTGGGCTCGATCTCCGTGCCGACCGTCGTCATCCACGGCACCAAGGACAAGCTCGTGAGCCCCTCAGGCGGCCGCGCCACGGCGAAGGCCGTCCCGGGCGCCCGGCTCGTGAAGATCGAGGGCATGGGCCACGACCTCCCGCGCGGCACCTGGTCGCAGATCATCGGCGCGATCGCCGAGAACGCCGCCCGCGCGGGCGAGCCGGCCGCCGTCTGAGGTCACCCGCGCGGCTACCCGCACCAGGGGGTGCGGCTGCCCGAACGCCCACTCACATGCGGGCCGTAGCAAGTGCGCCGTTCACCGGTGGAAGCATCCTCACCGTTCCCCCAAACAGAGACGACCTCACGGATGAGGACCCCATCGTCTCAGCACCGGCCCCGGACCGTCTTCCCCCCTCCTTCGACGACCGGCCGCCGGGCGTGACCCTGACGGGGCCGCCGCGCATCCTGAGCGCGGCGGCGCCCCGTCCTCATGGGCCGTTCGTACACTCTCCGGCTCGATGCCGGACCCCCGCAAGCTCGCCGTCGCCGCGCTCTGCGCGCTCCCCCTCGCCGCGGTCGCCTGTGGCGGCTCGAGCGGTGGCTCCGACACCGCGTCCGGCCCGGGCGAGCAGCAATACCGCCAGTACGCGTGCGCCGGCTGCCACTCGCTGGACGGCCGCGACGGCACCGGCCCCACCTTCAAGGGGCTCGCGGGCTCGACGGTGACGCTCGAGGACGGCAAGAAGGTCAAGGCGGACGCCGCCTACCTGAAGAAGGCGATCACCGACCCGGACGCCGAGGTCACGAAGGGCTACAACGCCGGCATCATGAAGGCCGGCATCGACGGCTTCGACCTCCAGAACCGGCCCGAGGACGTCGCCAAGCTCGTCGAGTTCATCGAGAGCGTCAAGTAGCTCAGTGCACCGACCCCGCGGGGTCGAGCACGTGGCCGTTGGCCGGCTCGGCGGGCGAGACCTGGTCCGGGCTGTTGAGCTCGGCGCCGTCCGGCGCAGGCACCGGCCCGTCCAGCAGCGGGTCCTCCGTGGCGCGCATCCACTCCTCCAGGCGCCCGCGCAGCTCGTCCGCGATCCCGGCGGCGTGCGGCGCGTCGATCAGGTTGTGCGCCTCCACTGGGTCGAAGCGCAGGTCGTGCAGCGTCTCGCGCGGCAGCTCGAGGTCGCCCCATCCGTCGGCGAGCAGCAGGTCCTTGGTCGGGCTGTCGTCGACGTTGGGCAGCACGGGCCGCAGCCGGTCGCCGAAGCGGCGGATGTACTTCCAGCGCTCCGTGCGCACGGCCCGCACCGGCTCGTAGGCCGCGTGGTAGGTGAGCTCGGCGAAGACCGCGTCGTTGACGTCCTCGACCTCGCGCCGCATCACCGGCAGCAGCGAGCGCCCCTGCAGGCGCGCGGGCGCCTCGATCCCGGCCAGGTCGCAGATCGTCGGGAAGATGTCCACGTGCGAGACGAGCGCGTTGGAGACGCGCCCGCCGTGCGCCCCGCCGGGCCCGCGCATGATCAGCAGCACGCCGATCCCGCGGTCGAACAAGCGTGCCCTTGGCTCCCGGGAAGGCGAGGCCGTGGTCGGTCGTGAGGATCACGAGCGTGTCGTCGGCGAGGTCGTGCTCGTCGAGCGCGTTGAGCACGGAGCCGACGCCTTGGTCGAGCGAGCGCGCGCTGGCCTTGTAGGAGGCCATGTCGCGGCGCGTCTCCGGCGTGTCGGGCAGGTTGTCGGGCGGGAGCGAGTACAGGGCGTCGCGCACCGAGGTCGGCTCGAAGTACTCGCGATGGGTCTCGAAGAAGCCGACGGAGAGGAAGAACGGCTCCGGCGGCGCCTGCGCGAGCAGCTCGACGGCCGCCGGCGCCACGTAGTCCACGTGGTTGGTGTCGCTCTCGACCACGTGGTCGTAGCCGAGCACCGCCGGGTCCCTTGAGAGGTGCTGCTCGCCGATCAGCCCCGACCAGTAGCCCGCCTCGCGCAGCGTGTGGACGATGTGGTGGGAGTAGTCGAAGAGCTCGAACCCGCGGTGGGCCAGGCCCATCATCCCGTTCGTGTGCGGGTACTGCCCCGTGAGCAGTGCGGAGCGCGAGCCCGAGCACGTCGGCGCGGCGCAGAACGCCTTGCGGAACAGCAGCCCCTGGTCGGCCAGGCGCTGGATGTTCGGCGTCGGCACCTGGTGGCCGTAGGGCTGGATGAACCGCCCGGTGTCGTGCGAGTGCAGATAAAGGATGTTGGGTTTCTTCACGGCTGCGTTTGATCCCCTAGTCGACCGGTAAGATCGAGAATAGCTATGGAGGGCTGGCCCGCACATTCCTACCTCGTCTGCGCGACCGAGCGCAGCGGGAGCACGCTCCTGTGCGAGCTGCTCGCCGGCACCGGCGTGGCCGGCAGGCCCGAGGAGTACTTCGAGTTTCTCAGCGCGACCGGACGCGTGCGGCAGCCGCGCGAGTACTTCCCGGACGATGCCGACCCGGAGATCCTCGAGCTGCTTGCGCCGCTCGAGGAGCCGCTCCCCTCCGTACCGTGGGAGCAGCGACTGGCGGAGGCGCGCGAGCGCGGCACCACCCCCAACGGCGTCTTCGGCTCGAAGATGATGTGGGCCTACCTGCCGGACTTCCTCGCCCACGGCGAGCCCGAGGAGCAGCTCGGGCCGCTGCAGTGGGTGCACGTCGAGCGCCGCGACACGCTGGCCCAGGCGATCTCGCTGTGGCGCGCGGTGCAGACGGCGCAGTGGCGCGCCGAGGACCGCGACTCCGGCGACTCCGACGACGAGCCGGTCTTCCACGCGGGCGCGATCGCGCATCTCAAGCGCCGCCAGGAGGAGCACGCCGCCGCGTGGCGCGTGTGGTTCGCCGAGCGCGGCATCGAGCCGCTGGAGATCGTCTACGAGGAGTTCGCGCAGGACCCGACCCCGACGATCTGCCGGGTGCTCGAGCACATCGGCGTGCCGAGCGACGGCGTCGACGTGCCCGAGCCGCCGATGCGGCGCCAGTCCGACCACCGCTCGCAGGAGTGGGTCGACCGCTTCCGAGAGGAGGTCCCCGCATGACCGCCACCGACACCGTCCCCCACCTCTCCCAGCTGCGCGCGCTCGAGGCCGAGGCCGTGCACATCATGCGCGAGGTCGCCGCGCAGCTCGAGCGCCCCGTGCTGCTCTTCAGCGGCGGCAAGGACTCGATCGTGCTGCTGCGGCTCGCCGAGAAGGCCTTCCGCCCCGGCGCGTTCCCGTTCCCGGTCATGCACGTCGACACGGGCCACAACTTCCCCGAGGTGATCGAGTTCCGCGACCGGCGGATCCGCGAGCTCGGCGAGCGGCTGATCGTCGCCTCCGTGCAGGAGTCGATCGACAGCGGCCGCGTGCAGGAGGAGACCGGCCCGGACGCCTCGCGCAACCGGCTGCAGACCACCACGCTGCTCGACGCGATCGCCGCCCATGACTTCGACGCCGCGTTCGGCGGCGCGCGCCGCGACGAGGAGCGCGCCCGCGCCAAGGAGCGGATCTTCTCCTTCCGCGACAGCCACGGGCAGTGGGACCCGCGCGGCCAGCGGCCGGAGATCTGGAACCTCTACAACGGCGCGGTCGCCCGCGGCGAGCACGTGCGCGTGTTCCCGCTCTCGAACTGGACCGAGCTCGACGTCTGGCGCTACATCGGCGAGGAGGGGCTCGAGATCCCGAGCATCTACTTCGCGCACGAGCGCGAGGTCTTCGAGCGCGACGGGATGCTGCTCGCCGTCTCCGAGTGGCTGCAGCCGCGCGACGACGAGGAGGTCAAGACGGTCTCCGTCCGCTACCGCACCGTCGGCGACATGACGATCACCGGCGCCGTGGAGTCCGACGCCGCCGACGTCGAGGCCGTGCTCGAGGAGACCGCCGCCACGCGGCTGACCGAGCGCGGCCAGACCCGCGCCGACGACCGCGCATCGGAGGCCTCGATGGAGGACCGCAAGCGCGAGGGCTACTTCTAGTGGCGGATCTCCTCCGCATCGCGACGGCCGGCTCGGTCGACGACGGCAAGAGCACGCTGATCGGGCGGCTGCTCTACGACTCGAAGTCGCTGATGAGCGACCAGGTCGCCGACGCGGAGGTCGACCTCGCGCAGATGACCGACGGGCTGCGCGCCGAGCGCGAGCAGGGCATCACGATCGACGTCGCCTACCGCTACTTCGCGACCCCGAAGCGCTCGTTCATCATCGCCGACACCCCCGGCCACGTCCGCTACACGCGCAACATGGTCACGGGCGCCTCGACCGCCGACCTCGCCGTCGTGCTGATCGACGCGCGCCACGGCGTCGTCGAGCAGTCGCGCCGCCACGCCTGCCTGTCCTCGCTGCTCGGTCTGCGCCACCTGGTCTTCGCGATCAACAAGATGGACCTCGTCGACTGGGACGAGGCCCGCTTCCGCGAGATCGAGCGCGACGCGCTGGAGCTCGCGGAGCGGCTCGAGGTGCCCGACGCCCACGTGGTGCCGATCTCGGCGCTGAAGGGCGACAACGTCGTCGGGCGCAGCGAGCGGGCGCCGTTCTACGACGGCCCGCCGCTGCTCGACCTGCTCGAGACGGTCGAGATCGCGCGCGACCGCAACCTCGAGGACATCCGGCTGCCGGTCCAGTGGGTCGTGCGGCCGCGCGACGCCAAGCCCGGCGAGCACCGGCTCTACGCCGGCCAGGTGGCCTCGGGCGTGATCCGCGCGGGCGACGAGGTGGCGGCGCTGCCCGAGGGAGCGCGCACGCGGATCGAGTCGGTCGAGACCGCCGACGGCCCGCTCGAGGAGGCCTACCCGCCGATGTCGGTGCTGGTCCGGCTCGCCGACGACCTCGACGTCGGCCGCGGAGACCTGCTCACGTCGCCCGAGGAGGCGCCGCCCGTCGCGCGCGAGCTCGAGGCGACGGTGTGCTGGATGGCAGACGCGCCGCTGCGCCCCGGGACCAAGCTGCGCCTCAAGCACACGACCCGCACCGTCCGCGCCACGGTCGAGGCGCTGCTCTCGCGCGTGGACGTGACCAGTCTCGACGAGGACCCGGAGCCCGCCCAGCTCGAGCTCAACGACATCGGCCGCGTGCGGCTGCTCACGTCCTCGCCCGTGATGGCCGACCCCTACGACCGCAACCGCGTCACGGGCGCGTTCGTGCTCGTCGACGAGCTCACGCGCGACACCGTCGCCGCCGGCATGATCCGCAGCGCCAAGCAGGCCGAGGGCGGGATGGAGGCCGAGCTGGCCTGGGAGCCCCCCGCGCTGGCGCGGGAGGAGCGTTGGGAGGCGATCGGGGCGAGCGGCGCGACCGCCTGGCTGCGCGCGACCCCCGAGCTTCTGGCCGAGGCCGGCAAGGCCGTCGAGCGCGCGGTCGTCGACCAGGGGCGCTCCGCGTACCTGATCGACGGCGGGCTCTCCCAGCAGAGCCTGCACCCCGGGCGGCTGGCGCGGCTGTTCGCCGACAGCGGCCAGGTCGCCGTCGTCGCGCTGTCCGCCGCCTCCGCCGAGGCCCGGCGCGAGGCGCGCGAGCTGCACGCGCTGGCCGACCTGCCCTTCCTTGACGTGCACATCCCCGACGGAGAGGCGCCGGAGCGAACGGCTGAGCGTGTGCTCGAGGCGCTGAAGGAGGCCTGACATGCGCAAGCTGGCCCTGGTCGCGGTGATCGGACTCGCGGCCCAGCTCGTCGACGGCGCGCTCGGCATGGCCTACGGGGCCACCTCCACCAGCCTGCTGCTCAGCGCCGGGCTGGCGCCCGCGGTCGTCTCGGCCACCGTCCACCTCGCCGAGATCGGCACCACCGCCGCCTCCGGGGCCGCCCACTGGCGCTTCCGCAACGTCGACTGGGTGTGGATGGAGCCGCGCAAGGTGATCGGCTCGGTCGACACGAGCGAGTTCGCCGTCGCGCTCGGCGCCTCGGCGGGCTTCCTCGTCGGGCTCGGCGCGGAGCGGATCGACTTCGGGTTCGCCGCCGCGCTGCTCGCGGGCGGGCTCGTCGCGGCGCCGATCGCCGCCTACCTCGTGAAGATCCTGCCACCGCGCCTGCTCGGGGCCGCGGTCGGCGGGCTGATCGTGCTCACCAACGGCCGCACGCTCGGCGAGGCGCTCGGCGCCTCGGGCGAGCAGATCACCACGCTGACGGTGATCGTCGCGGTGCTGTGGGCGGCCTCGGTCGCCGTCGCGATCGCGGCGGTCCGGCGCGAGCCCGAGCCGGCCTAGAGCAGCGCGAGCAGCAGCACGATCACGACCAGCACGAACAGCACCGAGCCGGCAGCGGCGGCCTGCCACTGGTTGTCCCAGAAGCCCGGCTTGGCGCGGTCGCGCGTGTGGCGGCCCTCGGGCGGCTCGCCGACCCAGTCGTCGTCGTCGGCCATCAGTCGATCACCCGCCCGACGGATACCCGGCGCACCGTCCCGCCGCGGATCAGGAAGTCCGTGACGATCTCACCGGCGGTGAAGCGGCCCGTGTGACAGGAGCGGAAGCCGGCGATCGTCTCGCAGCGGACGCCGCGCACGCGCGCCCGCACCGTCGCCTCGGTCGAGCCCACGCCGACGTTGCGCCGCGTGCGGTCTCCCCGCCCCGTGGTCGAGACGGTGCTGACCTCGCGCCGGCCCTGGAAGATGACCGTGATGCCGCCGCGGAAGCGGTACTGCACGAAGCGTCCGAAGTCGTTGGTCCCCGTGCGGATCGAGGACGGCGTGCCGAGTGCGGCCCGCACCTCGGCGCGCGTGTTGCCCAGGCGCGCCCCGGCGATGCCGCGGTCGACCTGGATCAGCGCCTCCGCCGCCGCCGGCGCCCCGAGGGGCGCCAGCAGGGCGACGGCGGTCAGCGTCACTGTGCGCGAAAGTCGAGCCATTGCTCCCGTGTCCTCCCCAGGACTCGTGTTGCGGGCGAAGCTAGCACGGGATCCGCGGAGCGGAATAGGCTCGCTCTCATGTTGGAGGAGCGCGGCATCGAGCACGCCGCGGGGTCGCAGACATGGCTGCGGCGGACGCTCGAGGAGATCGTGTCGCAGGTGCGGCGGCTGCTGGACGTCACCGGCGTCTCGTTCCTGGTCGTCGATCCCGCGCACGCCCACATCCACCCCGCCGCGTCCTGGTTCGCCTCCGACGCCGTCCGCGCCGCGTTCGGGCCCGTGCTCGACCGGCCCTACGAGCCAGAGCGCGGCGGCGTCACCGAGGCGGCCGTGGAGACCGGCAGCCCGGTCCGGATCGAGCGCATGGAGGACTGGCCCGGAGCGAAGGCCCTGCACGACCGCCTCTACGAGCGCCTGGACGCGGAGACCGCCGCCCGCCTGTGGGACTGGTACAGCAGCTCATCGTTCCTCTCCTGCCCCGTGCGCACCCGTGACGGGCGCATCCTCGGCGTGCTGGCGATCGCCCGCTCGCTCCCCCAGCCGGCCTTCAGCGCCGAGGACCTGCGGGTCACCGAGGTGCTGGCCGACCTCGCCGCCTTCGCGCTCGAGCGCTCGCAGCTGCTCGACGCCGAGGAGTCGCTCGGGCGGGCCACGCGGGCCATCACCGCCACGCTCGATCCCGTCGAGGTCGAGGCCGCGATGCTCGAGCAGGTCCGCGAGCAGACCGGCGCGGCCGACGCCGCCTTCGTCCGCGCCGACCCGGCCGGGCGGGTCCGCGGCGGCGCCGAGCCGGCGCTGACCGGCGACGAGGTGCGGGTGCCCGTGGCGCTGGGCGCGCGGCTGTTCGGCGTGCTCACCGCGCGCGCCCCGGACGCCGGCTTCGCGGCCGGCGGCGTCACGCGCCTGGTCGCGCTCGCGCCCATGGCCGCGGCGGCGCTCGCCAACGCCCACGCCTACGACCGCGAGCGGCGGGTGGCGCGCGCGATGACGGCCGGGTTCGTGCCCCAGCGCCCGCCGGCGCTCGACGATCACGAGGTCGGCCTCGTCTACGAGCCGGCCGGGCACGAGGTCTCGGGCGGCGACGTGTTCGGGATCTGGACGCTGCCGGGAGGCGGGCTCGGGCTGCTGGTGGGCGACGTCAGCGGCAGCGGGCTCGAGGTCGCCGCGACCGCCGCGATGGTGCGCTTCTTCGTCGAGGCGCGGACGTTCGACTGCGACCGCCCGGCGGAGGTGCTGCGCCAGACCAACGCGATCCTGCGCTCGCGGCTGCCCGAGGGGCTGTTCGTGCCGGCCTTCCTGGCGATCGTCGAGGGCCGCCGCCTGCGCTGGTGCAACGCGGGCCACCCGCCGCCGCAGCTGTTGTGGGCGAGCGCCGCCGATCCGTCCGCCGCGCTGGGCACGACCGGCCTGCCGCTCGGCATCGACGAGGACGCCGACCTACGAGGAGCGCGAGTGCGAGCTGGCCCCGGGCGACGTGCTCGTCGCCGCCACCGACGGGCTCTGGGAGGCGCGCCGCGACGGCGTGCAGTTCGGCGACGAGCGGCTCGGCGCCCTGCTCGCCGAGCACGGCCGCGCGCTTGACCCGCAGGCGCTCGCCGAGCGGCTGCGCGACGAGGCGCACGCGTGGGCGCCGGCAGCTCGACGACGACCTCGTCGTGCTCGCCGTGCGGGTCCGCCGATGAGCGCGGCGCTGCGCGCCGAGACCCCTGACGGCCCGGCCTCGCGGGCGCTGTGGGCGGAGTACCAGGCGCTGCTGGGCGAGCGGCTCGACGCGCCGGTCGCCGACCCCGACCACATCTTCGCCTCGCCCGAGTCGTTCACCGGGCCGGGCTCCGCCTGGCTGGTCGCCTACGACGGCGAGCGGCCCGGTGGCCTGCGGCGGCCTGCGCGCGCTCGACGCCGAGACCGGCGAGATCAAGCGCATGTTCGTCACGGCGGCCGCACGCGGGCGAGGGCACGCGCGGGCGCTGCTCGCCGAGCTCGAGCGCCGCGCGGCCGCCGCCGGCCAGCGGCGCGTGCGCCTGATCACGACCGAGGTGCTGCGCGAGGCGCGCCGCCTCTACGAGGACGCCGGCTACGCGATCGTCGCGACGCCGCGCGAGGGCGCGCGCCAGGACTACCTGATGGAGAAGCGCCTCTCGTAGGCTGGGGCGGGTGCCCCGCTCGCTGGTCTGGACCCTCTACGCGTGCCTGGTGGTGATCTGGTCGAGCACGTGGGTGGCGATCAAGATCGGCCTCGAGGACCTGCCGCCGCTGCTCGGCGCGGGGATCCGGTTCTCCCTCGCCGGGGTCGGGCTGCTCGTGCTCGCGCGGCTGATGGGGCGGCCGCTGCGCACCGACGCGCGGCTGGCGACGGTGCTCGCGCTGCTCCCGTTCGCGGCCGCGTACGGGCTGATCTACTGGGGCGAGCAGTACGTGCCGTCGGGGCTGGCGGCGGTGCTGTTCGGGATCATGCCGCTCTACAGCGCGACGCTCGCGGCGCTGCTGCTCGCTGGCGAGCCGCTGCGGCCGCGGCTGATCGCGGGCATCGCGGTCGCGCTGGCGGGGCTGTCGCTGGCGTTCGGGGAGACGCTCGAGCTGGGCCACAGCGAGTACGCGCTCGCGGCGGCGATCGCGTGCGCGGCCGCGCCGTTCGCGAGCGCGATCGGCAACGTGGCGATCAAGCGCGACGGCGGCGCGCTCGACGCGATCGTGCTCAACGGCTGGGCGATGCTCGGCGGCGGCGGGCTGCTGCTCGCCGTCTCCGCCGCGTCCGAGGCGTGGGAGGTCAGCTGGAGCGCGCAGGCGATCGGCTCGATCGCCTACCTGGCGGTGATCGGCTCCGCGGTGCCGTTCGTGACGCTGACCGTCCTGCTGCGCGAGCTGCCCGCGGTGACGGTCTCCTACATCACGCTGCTGCTGCCGTTCGGCGCGCTCGCCTTCGGCGCCGCGCTCTACGACGAGCCCGTCACGCTGCCGGCTCTGGCGGGCGCCGCGCTCGTGGCCGCCGGCCTGGCCGTCGCCCAGTACCGCACGCGGCGCCGGGCGATGGCCTAGCGCACTAGCGCGGGTCGCGCACCACGAGCTCGACGTTGCGGTCGCCCTCGGCCCCGCGCGCGTCGTCGCGGCCGTCCTCGCCGTTCTGCGCGTCCGGGTCGTTGTAGGAGAGCTCGCGTGAGATCGACGCGAGCTGCTTCGCCGAGGACCCGGTGCCCGAGCCCGGGTTGGGCGGCGCGTCGTGGTCGAGCAGCGTGCCCCAGATCGACAGGCTGCCGTCGCCGTTGTCGACGAGGTCGAGCAGCCGCGACTGCTGCGGCCAGTCGATGTGCGCGGCGGTCGTGACCTGCCAGAAGCCGCCGTCGGCACGGCCGCTCGCCTCGTCGCCGTCGACGCCCGAGCGCGGCACCGCGCGGATCCGGTTGCGGTGCTCGTGGCCCGTGATGTAGCCGACCACCGTCGGGTGGCGCAGGAACAGGCACTTGACGGTCTCGGCCGGGCCGGGCGCCTCCGGGCAGGGGCTCTGCGGCGAGCTCTCGCCGAGGTGGACGTCGTCGTAGGGCGGCGGCGGGTTGTCGCCGGGCGGGAACGGGCTCGCCGCCTGGTTCATGGTCTCCAGCGTGTGGTGGGCGAACACGAGCGTCAGCTCGCGCGCCGCGTCGGCCTCGGCGAGCTGCCCGTCGAGCCAGGTGAACTGCTCCTGGTCGAGGTTGCCGCCGTCGCCGCCCGCGTCAGAGACGGAGTCGAGCACCACGAAGCGCACGCCCGGCCGCGGGTGGAACGCGTAGTAGCCCTGCCCGCCGGCGATGTTGTCCGCCGTGAAGCCGTGGCCGACCGGCGTGCCGGTGGTGACGAAGTGCTGCTGGATGTACTCGTGCTTGAGCAGCAGGTGGCGGCGCGGGTCCTGCGGGACGGTCGTCGTCAGCGACGGGTCGGCCGCCGCGGCGATCAGCGCGGCGCGCAGGCCGGCCGGCGAGGTGTCGGCGCCCGCGGGCAGCTCCTTGACCTTCACGCAGCCCGTGGCGAGCGCGTCGAACGCCGCGTTGCGGTTCTGGTTGCCCTGGACCAGCCCGTCGTGGTTGCCGAAGATGCCGTACCAGGGCAGGTCGCCGAAGCCCTTGGGCAGGAACGGCTCGTTCATGCGCTCGAACAGGCCCGGGAAGTCGCGCACCTGGCTGGAGCGCTGGGCCTCGGCCTCGTTCTGCTCCTGGAGCGGCGAGTAGCCCGGCCCGTCCTGGCCGTCGCTGGCGTCCGGCTCGTAGTACTCGCGGCCGCCGCGGACGCCGTCGTAGCGGGTGCCGTCCGGCACGGTGCCGCAGGTGCCCTCCACGCCCGAGTCGGGCTCGATCTGCTTCGTCGCGGGCCGCAGGCCGGCGGGCACGCAGGAGCCGGGGTCGCCGTTGGCCTCGCCGTCGAGGATGTCGATCATCCAGCGCGTCTCGTTGCACTGGGTGTTGTCCGTGTTGTCGCCGGTCGTCATCACCGCGTCGATGCGGCGGTGCGTGACGGGGCTGACGGCGTCGACCATCTCGCGCACCATCGCGTCGGCGACCTGCGGGCCGATGCCCTCGTGCGGCCGGTAGGCGGAGGTGAAGGGCGGGCCGACCTTGTCGAGGAACTCCACGCGCGCGGGCGACTCCTCGTCGACGACGTGGATGTCGGTCAGCTGGCCGAAGGTCCACAGGGCGGTCCCGCGCGCGGCCGTGCGCGTGCCGAGCTCGCCGCGCTGCTCATAGGCGTCGCCCGGCGCGGTCTCGAGCCGGTTGTCGCCGTCGCGGTCGGCGATCGTCTGGGTGGCCGTGGAGGAGGCGCCGGCGGCGATGGCGACGCCGCCCGCGGCGAGCGCGAGCGTGATCGCGAGGGCCGGCAGGGATCGCCATCTGCGCATGGCCGGGCACGGTACGCAACGCCCGCCGCCGCTGCGCCGGTTCCCGGAGCGTCAGGCGAAGACGGCCTCGGGGCCGTTCACGATCTCGAACGCCTCGTCGACGGCCGTGAGCTGGAACACGCGCTGCACAGCCGCCGACCCGCGCACGAGCACGAGCCGGCGGCCCGCCTTCATCGCGCGCCGCCGTGCGGCCACGAGCCGGGACAGCCCGGTCGAGTCGAGGAACGTCAGCTCGCGCAGGTCCAGGCAGATGCACCTCGGGCCCGAGCGCCTCCACGCGCTTCAGCTCCTCGTCGAACGAGTACGCGTGCTCGAGGTCGAGCTCGCCACGCAGCACGATCTTCACGGCGTTCTCGCGGAGCTGCTCGATGGTAAGGGCAAGTCCCCTCATCCAGTTCCCTTCCCCCTTATGGTCTTCGCGCTGACAGTACCCCCTCTTGGCGCGAATAACCTCCTTGCCCATCGAGGCGTCACGAGAGACACGGGAGCGGCGGCGCGCCTCCGCACGCCGCCGCACGATCGCTCGCCGGCGCCTGACGGCGCTGGGGATCGCGGCCGTGCTCGCGTTCGTGATCGGGATCGCGGTCGGCGGCGGCGACGACGGCGAGGAGAGCGCGGCACCCGCTCCGGCCGCCACTCCCGCCCCTGAGGAGGAGGCCCGCAAGGTCTCCGAGGGGCTGCCGCTCGGCCAGCAGGTCGGGCGGCTCGTGGTGCTGCGCTTCGCCGGGACGAGCGCGCCGGGCTACGTGCGCCGCGTCCTCTCGCAGGGCCGCGCGGCCGGGGCGATCCTGTTCCGCGACAACCTCACCGGCGCCGAGCAGGCGAAGGCGCTCGCGGGGCAGCTGAAGAAGGGTGCGAAAGGCCCGCCCCTGGTCATGGTCGACCAGGAGGGCGGCGACATCCGCATCCTCCCCTGGGCCCCGCCCGCCGCCTCGCAGCCGCGGCAGGCGGCCGCGGGCAGCGTCGGCTCCGACGCCGAGGCGGCGGCGCGCGCGCTGCGCGACTCCGGGATCAACGTGACGCTTGCGCCGGTCGGCGACGTCGCGAGCGTCCCGAACGCGGCGCTCGCCGGCCGCGCGTTCTCGACGGACTTCCAGGCCGCGGCCGAGGCGATGGCCGAGTCCGTGCGCGGCTGGCGCAAGGGCAGGGTCGCCCCGACCGCCAAGCACTTCCCGGGGATCGGCGGCGCCGTCACGAACACCGACGACGGCCCGGCGACGATCGAGCGCAGCGCGCAGCAGATCCGCGACGAGGACCTCGTCCCGTTCCGGGCGGCGATCGAGGCCGGCGTGCCGCTGGTGATGGCCGGCCACGCCCTCTACCCCGCGTTCGACGGCGAGCGGATCGCCTCCCAGTCGCAGCCGATCATCGACGGCCTGCTGCGCGACGAGCTCGGCTTCGACGGCGTCGTCATCACCGACTCCACGGAGGCCGCGGCGGTGCAGGCCGTCACCGGCGTGCAGGAGGCGGCCGTGCGCAACATCCGCGCGGGCGTGGACATCGTGCTCACCACGGGCCGCGGGTCCTACATCCAGGTCTACCGCGCGCTGCTGGCCGAGGCGCGCCGCGACCCCGCCTTCCGCGAGCGGGTGCGCGAGTCCGCGCAGCGCGTCGTGGCGCTGCAGCAGTCGCTCCGCTAGTTCGGGCTCGACCGGCGCTCGTAGCCGGGGCAGGAACCGACCGGCGTGCGCGGGTACTTGTCGTAGCGCGGGTCGTCCTTCGAGCGCAGGCACATGGAGAACTCGGACCCCCTGCCGGTCCGTATGAGCTTCTGGTGGCGGCAGGAATCACAGAGGCCGGCCGGCGGCCGGCCGGTCACAGGCGACGGTGGCCGAGGCGTGCGAGCTCCTCGTGGTGCTCGGTGACGCGGAGCTTGACCGCGTCACCGTCGGGACGCGCGTGGACGATCCCCCACATGGCGTCGGCGACCTGCTCGGCGCTCTCGGGCGTCGCGCGGGCGCGCATCTCGTCGACGAGCGCCAGCTCGAGCCGCTCGATCTTCTCCTCCGCGCTGCCGTCGCCGAGCGAGCGCGGGAACGGCACTCCGGGGAGATGGTCCTCCCAGGCCCCCTTGACCATGGCGAAGCGGTTGCGCAGCGCGATCGGATCGGTCATCCGCGGCGCGAGTGTTGCAGATGAGGACGGTCCGTATCCTGGTTGCACGTGCACACGTTCTTGCGGCTGCTCGGCTTCCTGAGGCCCTACACCCGGGGCGCCGTGGTCTCGCTCGTGCTCGCCGGGCTGGCGATGGCGGCGACGGTCGCGATCCCCTGGCTGACCGGTCGCGCGGTCGACGAGATCGGTCGCGGCGATCGCGACGGGCTCACGACGCTCGTCGCGGTGATCGCCGGAATGGCGCTGCTGCGCGTCGTGCTGTCGGTGGCGCGGCGGCTCGTGGCGGGCCGCGTGTCGCTCGCCGTGGAGGTCGACCTGCGCAACCTCGTCTACGCGCACCTGCAATCGCTCGAGCTGGGCTTCTTCGCCGGCACGCAGACGGGCCAGCTGATGTCGCGCGCGACCGTCGACCTGCAGAGCGTGCGCTTCTTCCTCGGCTACGGGCTGGTGTTCATCGCCCAGAGCGCGTTGACGATCGTGCTGGCCGCGATCGCGATGCTGGCGCTGCAGCCGTTCCTGGGCGCGCTCGCGCTCGCGCCGGTCCCGTTCGTGGTGCTCGTCGCCGCACGCTACGGGCGGCGCTCGCGGCCGTCGCTGCAGGAGGTCCAGCAGCGGATCGCCGAGCTGACCGCCGACGTCGAGGAGAACGTCTCGGGCGTGCGGGTCGTGAAGGCCTTCGCGGCCGAGCCGCGCCGGCTGGACCGCTTCCGCGAGTCGGTCACGCGCGTGTTCGACCAGTCGATGGACGCCACGCGGCTGCGGGCGTTCTACAACCCGTTCATCGGCTTCCTGCCGAACCTCGGCCTGGCCGTGATCCTCCTGATCGGCGGCCGCCAGGTCATCAACGGCACGCTGACGCTGGGCGACTTCACCGCCTTCTACGCGTACCTGCTGATGCTGATCGGGCCGATGCGCCAGCTCGGGATCGCGCTCGGGCTCGCCCAGCGGGCGACGGCCTCGGGCGCGCGACTGTTCGAGCTGCTCGATCGCGAGCCGCGGCTGGTGGCGCCCGCCGACGCCCGGCCGCTGCCGGACGGGCGCGGGCGGGTGGAGCTGCGCGACGTGACGTTCGCCTACGAGAACGCTGCGACGCCCTCGCTGCGCGACGTCTCGCTGGTCGTGGAGGCGGGCTCGACCGTCGCGCTGGTCGGCGGCACCGGCTCGGGCAAGTCGACGCTCGTGCGGCTGATCGGGCGGCTCTACGACCCGACCGAGGGCAGCGTGCTGGTCGACGGCGCGGACGTGCGCGAGCTGGACCTGCAGGCGCTGCGGCGCGCGATCGCCGTCGTCGACGACGACCCGTTCCTGTTCTCCGCGACGGTCCACGACAACATCGCCTACGGGCGGCCGTCGGCGTCGCGCGAGGAGGTCGAGCGGGCGGCCGAGCGCGCGCAGGCCGCCGGCTTCATCGCCGAGCTGCCCGACGGCTACGACACGCGCGTCGGCGAGCGCGGCCTGACGCTGTCGGGCGGCCAGCGCCAGCGGCTGGCGATCGCGCGGGCGCTGCTCGCCGACCCGCGGATCCTGATCCTCGACGACGCCACCTCCTCCGTCGACGCGACGACCGAGCAGGCGATCAAGGAGGCGCTGCGCGAGGTGATGACGGGCCGGACGACGTTCGTGATCGCCCACCGGCTCTCGACGATCGCGCTCGCCGACGAGATCGTCGTGCTGGAGGCCGGCGAGGTCATCGCCCAGGGCACGCACGACGAGCTGCTCACCCGCTCGGGGCTCTACGCCGAGATCGCCGCCAAGGGCCTCCCGGACCAGGTGTTCCTCAACCGCGACCCGGTGGAACGTGTCGCAGGTCTCTGAACAGCCCCACCGGCACCTGGCCGAGCTGCGCCGCCGGCTGCGCCAGACGGGCGGGCGCGGGCGCAAGCTGCGCGGCCTGCTCGAGCTGCTGCGGCCCTACCGCGGGCGCACGCTGCTGATGCTCGGCTCGCTGCTGATCGCCACCGCGGCCGCGCTGGCGCCGCCGCCGCTCGCCAAGCTGGCGATCGACTCCGGGATCACGCCCGGCGACCTGACCGCGCTGACCTGGATCGTGGTCGCGTTCCTCGCGTCGGCGCTGATCTACTGGGGCGCGACCTACGCCCAGACCTACCTGACGGGCTGGGTCGGCCAGCGCGCGCTGCAGGACCTGCGGATCCAGCTGTTCGCGCACCTCCAGACGCTGTCGATCGGCTTCTACTCGCGCAAGCAGGCGGGCGTGCTGATCTCGCGGCTGACCAACGACGTGCAGGCGCTCGACCAGCTCGTCTCCGACGGCGTCGTGACGCTGTTCGGCTCGACGCTGACGCTGATCGGCACGGCCGCGATCCTGATCGTGCTCGACCTCGAGCTCGCCCTGCTGACGTTCCTCGTCTTCCCCGTGCTGGCGGTCGGCTCGCTGGCGTTCCGGATCGTCTCCGCCGACGCCTACCGGCTCACGCGCGAGAAGGTCGCGGCGATCACCGCCTACCTGCAGGAGTCGCTGTCGGGGATCCGGGTCGTGCGCTCCTTCGCCCAGGAGGAGCGCCACCTCAAGCGCTTCGCGGAGCTCAACGACGAGAACCGCGAGGCGAACATGAAGACCGTCAACCTCAACGCGGCCTACTTCCCGTCCGTCGAGCTGCTGAGCGGGCTCGCGACCGCCGGGATCCTGCTCTACGGCGGCTATCAGGCGATCAACGGCGAGGTGACGGTCGGCGTGCTCGTGGCGTTCATCGCCGCGCTGAACAACTTCTTCGACCCGATCCAGTCGCTGTCGCAGTTCTACACGACCTACCAGGCGGGGATGGCGGCGCTGGACAAGATCTTCGAGCTGCTCGACGAGGAGCCCGAGCTGCAGGACGCGCCCGACGCGGTCGAGCTCGGGCGGATCCGCGGCGAGATCGAGTTCGACGACGTGGTCTTCTCCTACGGGTCGGGCGAGGCGCTGTGCCACGTCAACCTCCACGTCCCGCCGGGCCAGACGGTCGCGCTGGTGGGCGCCACGGGCGCCGGCAAGTCGACGATGGCCAAGCTGATGGCGCGCTTCTACGACCCCACCTCGGGGCGCGTGCTCGTCGACGGGCACGACCTGCGCGAGGTCACCGCCTCGTCGCTGCGCAGCCAGATGGGCGTGGTTCCGCAGGAGGCGTTCCTGTTCTCCGGCACGATCGGCGAGAACATCGGCTTCGGCCGCGCGGACGCCACGCCCGAGGAGGTCGAGGACGCCGCCCGCGCCGTCGGCGCGCACGACTTCATCGCCGGGCTCGAGCAGGGCTACGACACCCCGACGGGCGAGCGCGGCGCCCAGCTCTCGGCCGGCCAGCGCCAGCTCGTCGCCTTCGCCCGCGCGCTGATCGCCGACCCGCGCATCCTCGTGCTCGACGAGGCCACCTCGAACGTCGACATCCACACGGAGGGCCGCATCGAGGCCGGCCTGCGGCGGCTGCTCGCGGGCCGCACGGCGATCGTGATCGCCCACCGGCTCTCGACCATCCAGCGCGCCGGCCGGATCGTCGTCCTCGACCACGGCCGCATCGTCGAGCAGGGCACCCACGAGGAGCTGCTCGCGGCAGAAGGGGCCTACTGGCGCCTGCACCGCGACTGGGCGGAACAGGCCGCGGCCTAGGACGCTCGGGGCCCCACCTCGAGCTGCGGGGCAGGGACTCGAACCCCGATAGCCGGCTCCAGAGGCCGGAGTCTTGCCATTAGACGACCCCGCAATGGTCTCCCGTAATGCTAGCGAGCCCTTCGCCGGTCGGTCCTCGCGGGATCGGAGCTTCGCCGGCCGCCATGTGTCCACAGAATCGAGGATCTGGGCGCGTAACCCTTCCATCCGCCCCGTGTCGCGCTACTCTCCGGGGTGGTCGAGGCGCCGCGGTTCAATTCCGGGGAGTCCGACCGTGCTCTTCCAGGCCGGGACGGCAATGGGCGTTGCCGGGCTCGGAGTCGGATCGCCAGTGGAGGTCGTTTGCGCATGCCAGAGGCGGGCGGCGGCTCTGTACAGCTTCTCGAAGCGGACCCGGATCTCGCGCGGGGGCTCGACCCTCGTCGGATCCGCGAGGTCAGCCAGCGGCTCTTCGTGCGCGCGATCGACGCGCCACGGGGCTCATGGACTCCCGGACGTTCGCTCAACCAGGGCAGCCAGCCGATCGGCCTGCTGGTGCTCGACGGCCTGCTCGTACGCGAGGCCACCGTCGGCGATCACCCGTGCGCCGAGCTCCTCGGCCCGGGCGACCTCCTGCGCGCCTGGGACGACCGCGAGGCCGAGATCCTGCTGCCGCGCACCGTCGAGTGGACGGCGCTGACGCACTCGCGGCTGGCGATCATCGACCAGGCGCTCGCCGTGCGGGCGGCCCAGTGGCCCGAGATCTTCGCCGCGCTCGTCGAGCGCGCCGCGCGCCGCGCCGAGCGGCTCGTGGTCATGCAGGCGATCGCGCACCTCACCCGCGTCGACGACCGGCTGCTGGCGCTGCTGTGGTGCCTGGCCGAGCGCTGGGGCCGCGTGGTCCCCGGCGGCGTGCTCGTCAGCCTGCGCCTCCCCCACCGCACGCTCGCCGGCATGGTCGGCGCCCGCCGGCCGTCGGTCACGACCGCGCTCGGCCAGCTGATCGCCCGCGAGGAGATCGAGCGCCGCCCAGACGGCGGCTGGCTCCTCCGCGGCGACCCGCCGGAGCCGCGCTCGGCCGCCACCGACCGCACGGTCGAGTCCCCGCAGGACCCGATCCGCTTCGCCGCGCGCCAGTAGCTGCAGACGAACGTCAACGGCGCTGGGTAGGGAAGCGGGAGCGCCGGCGCGATCGCCGGTCTCCTAACGCTCGCCTGACGGACCTCAGACTCCCAACGATTCCGGCGGGGAAACGCTGGTCGCGAAATGCACGCTCAGCGGGCCGCAACGACCCCGCGTTGCGCCGCGCGACCACGCGAGCCGACCCGGCCCCGCACCCCACCTCCTTACCCAGCCGCAGTTTCAGAGCTCGGAGAGGTCGGACCCGAGGTCGGCCAGGGCGTCGGCGCGCCCGCCGAGCTCGCCGCCCGCGGCGAGCATCCGCCGGGCCTGCATGAGGTCCTCGGGCCGCCCCACGGACAGGGCGCCGACGAGCCGCCCGTCCGCCAGGTAGAAGACCGCGAACGACCCGGAGTCGAGCGACCCGCGCACGATCTCCTGGTCCCAGGAGGTCGCCGTGCCCACGTACTCCAGGGTCACCCAGTCGGCGAGGTCCGACCAGAAGTACGGCACCTCCACGAAGTCGGCCGGCCGCCCGGCCACCGCGGCCGCGACCGCCTTGCCCTGCGCCCGGGCGACCTCCCAGTGCTCGATCCGCACGCGACGGCCGTGCAGCACGGAGTCGTACTCGCAGGCGTCGCCGGCGCACCAGACGCCCTCCGCCGAGGTCGCGAGCGTCGAGGAGCACTCGACTCCGCCGGTCTCGCCGAGCGAGAGCCCCGACGAGCGCGCGAGCATGACGTCGGGCATCGCGCCCGTGCCCATCACCACGAGGTCGGCGTCGACCAGCCGGCCCGACTCCGTCTCCACCGAGGCCACGCGCCCACCTGTGCCCGACGGCGAAGCCGTCTGGGTATCGCCGACGAAGGCCGCCAGCGGGTCGGCGGTGACGAGCTCGACGCCGCGCTCGCGCAGCAGCGCCGCGACGAACGCGCCGACCTGCTCGCCGAAGTGCGCCGACAGGGGCGCGTCCTCGACCATCACCATCGTGCAGCGCTTGCCCAGCGCCGTCAGCGAGGCGGCGACCTCGCAGGCGATGTAGGAGCCGCCGACGAGCACCACGCGCGAGGCCTCCGCGGCCTCGTCGCGGATCGCGTCCGCGTTGCCGAGCGCGCGCAGGTAGTGGATCCCCTCGAGGTCCGAGCCGGGCACCCGCAGCCGGCGCACGTTGGCGCCCGTGGCCAGGACGCAGGCGCCGTAGCCGACCTCCTCCTTCGAGGAGAGCTTCGCGACCTTCGCCGCGGTGTCGAGCTTCATCACGCTCGTCCGTGACAGCAGCTCGACGCCCTTCGAGGCGTACCAGTCGGCCGGGTGCAGGTAGGTGCCCGAGCGGTCGGTCTCCCCGCGCAGGTAGTCCTTGGAGGCCGGCGGGCGCTCGTAGGGCGGGTCCTGCTCGCGCCCGACCAGCAGCACCGAGCCGGAGAAGCCCCGGTCCCGCGCCAGCGCCTCCGCGCACGCCGACCCGGCCGCGCCGGTGCCGACGATCAGGACGTCGACGGAGCGGTCAGGCACGCTCGTTGGAGTTCTCGCCCACGAACTGGGCGGTGATGCTCTCCTCCAGCCCCGGGTCGAGCACCACGAGCACCTCGTCGCCCGCCTCGACGACCGTGTCCGCCTTGGGGACGAAGCCGCTGCCGTCGCGCAGCACGGAGATCACCAGCGCGCCCTCGGGCAGCGTCATGTCCTGCACCTTCTGGCCCGCCGCCGGCGCGTCCTCGGAGACGACGAGCTCGATGATCTCGAGCCGCTCCTCCGGCAGGTCGAGCAGGTGGACGAGGCCGTAGCGCGGCACCTCGTGCTCGATCAGGCGCAGGATCAGGTCCGTCGCGGAGACGGCCGGCTGGATGCCGAGCAGCTTGAAGTGCTCCAGGTTCCGCGGGTTGTTGACGCGGGCGATGATCCGCTCGCAGAGGTACTTCTCCTTGGCGACCTGGCAGATCAGCAGGTTGTCCTCGTCGTCGCCGGTGACGGCGACGACCAGGTCGGCGCGCTGGATGCCCGCGCGCTCGAGCACCCACAGCTCGGTCGCGTCGCCGTACTGGACCGCGTGCTCGAGCTCCTGCTCGACGGTCAGGTAGCGGCGGCGGTCCTGCTCGAGCACGGTCACCTCGTGGCCCTTCTCGAGCAGCTCCCGCGCGAGGTTCCAGCCGACCTTGCCGGCGCCGGCGATGATGACGTAGAGGCCGGCCATCAGGTGACCGACTCGGCCTCGGACAGCGCCGCCCGCTCGAGCTGCTCGATCGCGATCTGGGTCGGGCAGATCGTCTGCAGCCCCTGCTCCTGGTACCAGGCGGCGCGCCGCGGGTCGAGGATGCGGGCGATCACGCGCGGGACCTCGTAGCGGCGCTGGGCGATCTGCGAGACGACGAGGTTCGTGTTGTCGCCGTTGGTGGAGGCGATGAAGACGTCGGCCTGCTCGATGCCGGCCTCCACCAGCGCGTCCATCTCCAGCGCGGTCCCGATCGTGAAGCGCCCGCCGGCCTCCTCCCAGCCCTGGCCGAGCTCGACGTCGAGGCGCTCGTGCGAGAGCGGGTCCTCGTCCAGCACGGAGACGGTGTGGCCCGCCCGCAGGGCGGAGGTGGCGACCGCAGAGCCGACACGGCCCGCTCCGACGACGAGGACGAACATTCGGCGCGGACTCTAGCGAGGCGCGGCCACGGGCTCATCGCCGGGACGGGCCGGATCGCCGCCCGGCGGCGGGGCGGAGATGTCCTCGGCCGGCGCTTCCACGGCCGCCTGCGGCGGTGCGGCGGTCAGGATCACCCGGCACGGGGCCTTGTTGACCACGTAGCGGGTCGTCTCCCCCACGAAGGTGTCACGCAGCCCGGCCTTGCCGCCGAGCAGCGTCCCGCCGCGGATCCGCGCCTTCTCCTCGGCGGCCAGCACGATCGCCTCGACGCCGCGCCGTCGCGCCTCGTGGACGATCGCCTCGCCCGCCCGGCGCGCGCGCACGACCGCGGTGGCGACCTCGACGCCCTCGTACTCCTCCCCCACCGCCTTCGCGCGCGCCAGCGCGCGACGGGCGCGCTTGAGCTCCTCGTCCGGCACGCGGGCGTCGAGCGGCATCGAGAGCGGCACCTCGAAGACCCACAGGGCCTCGATCACCGCTCCGCCCTCGCCGAGGTCCTCGTTCTCCTCCGTCGCCAGCCGGCCCGCGGTCTGGACGATGTCGTCGTCGAGCGGGAGCCCGCGGATCGGCACGAGGATCGAGCCGTACTCCGCCTCCTGCCGGGGCCGCGTGAGCGTCTTCTCGGGCACGGTGACGCGCCGGAAGACCGGCTTGTCCTCCGAGATCCGGTAGTAGACGTAGAGCGCCACGCCGAAGGCCATCCAGCCGATGCCCATCCAGCGCGAGTCGCCGTGGTAGAAGAGCAGGGCGACGAGCGCGGCCAGCGAGAGCACGGTCCCGAGCAGCGCGGGCAGGGGCAGCTCGGCGCGCCCCAGCCGCACGTTGAGCGGCATCTTGTAGGGGCGGTCGCGGTCGGGCTCGCGCCAGCGCAGGCGGATCACGCCCGCGCTCACGATCGAGAACGCGATCGTCGCCCCGAACGCGCAGATGCTCACGAGGAAGTCGAGGTCGGCGGGCAGCAGCAGCGCGATCGCCAGGACCGTGCCGATCGCGATCACGACGACCGGGGTCGAGCGTCGCGGGTGCAGGTAGCCGATCAGCGACGGGATCTGGCGGTTGACCGCCAGCGCGTAGCCCAGGCGCGAGAGCCCGAGCATCGCCGCGTTGCACGCCGCGACGAGGATCAGCAGGCCGGAGACCGCCAGCGCGTAGCGCAGGGGCTCGCGGATCCACGCCTGCTCGAAGGCGTCCGCGACGCCCACCATCGGCGCCTCGACCCAGGCCGTGCCGGGCGTCGTCGGCAGCGCCACGGAGGCGACCAGCGCGATCCCCACGTAGGGCACGCACGCCGCGATCAGCCGCACGCCGATCAGGCGGCGCAGGCCGCGGCGGCCGATCGCCACCTGGCCCGCGAGGCCCGAGGACGCGTCGATGCCGCTGAAGGCGACCAGCACGAGCGGGAACGCGAAGACGAGGTCCTCGAGCGAGGGCGTGCCCGCGATCGCCCCGGGGTCGGTGAGCACCTCGGGCTCGAAGATCAGGAACAGCCCGAAGGCCACGACGAGCAGCTGCAGCAGCAGGTCGGCGAGCACGATCAGCGCCGCGCGCTCGAACCGCCGCGGCGTGCTTCCGCGCGCGTTGACGACGGCGACGCCGACGATCACGGCCGCGGCCAGCAGGAACTCCGGCGCGCCGCGGTCGAAGGGCTCGAAGAACACCGCCGCGTAGTCCGTGGTGGCGAACGCGGTCAGCGCGATCAGGATCAGGTAGTCGAGCAGGATCGCCCAGCCCGCCACGAAGCTCCACAGCTCGTTGAACGCGTAGCGGGCGATCACCGTCGCGCCGCCGCGCTCCTGGTGCAGCGAGGCGCCCTCCACGTAGCTGGGGACGAGCGCCGCGAAGAACACCGCGCCGGCCAGGAACACCGCCCAGGTGAGCCCGAGCGCCTTCGCGGCGACGACGCCGACGGCGAAGTAGATCGAGGCGCCGATGAACCCCTGGACGATCCCGAACAGCGCCGGCGAGCCGAGCCCCTTCTTGAGCTGCGGCAGCGTGTCCATCCGCCCCGCGGCGCTCAGGCCACGCTTGAACGGCTCCGCCGGCCGGCGCGGCATCAGCGGTCCTCCTCTTCCTCGTCGCTGTGGCGCTTGAGCGCGTTCGTCGCCCACAGCCGCCCCGCGCCCGCGGCGATGAACGCGACGCCGAGGAGGATCCCGAGGGCCCCGGGACCGCCGCCGGCCTCGATCGTGCGCACCACGATCGCGACCCCGATGAAGAGCATCAGACCCGACGTCAGGAGGGTCAGCGCCCTCACACGCGCTCCCGCTGCAGGGCGACCTGGTGCTGCACGGCGCCGTCCGAGGCCGGCGTGGACTCGATCACCACGCGGCAGGGTCGCTCGGCCAGCACCGTCTCGAGCGTCTTGCCGAACAGTGACGCCCCCTGGATCCGGCGCGGGAGCGGGAGCACGATCGCCGCGGCGCGCATGTCGATCGCCTCCTCCACGATCCGCCGGCCGGCCTGGCCGGGGCGGATCCGCTCCACGTGCCCCGACACGCGCCGGCCGCCCTGGATCCGGGCCTGCTCGATCGCGGACTGCGCGGCCGCCTCGGCCTCCTCCATCGCGGCCTCGATCGGCAGCGCGTGCGGCACGGTGACGAACGACACGACGTGTATGCCGCGCCGCTTGCGCGCCGCGAGCTTCGTGGCCGTGGCCATCACGTGCTCGTCGTAGCCGTCGGAGACCGGCACGAGCACCGAGTCGTACTCCGCCTCGTGGTCGACGGCCGGCTGTGGGATCGCGACCTTGTATGTGGAGACGAGGTCGAGCCCCTGCCGGCGCCGATAGGCGATGTAGACGAGCATCCCGAGCACGAGCCAGCCCACGCCGGCGGCGGCGACGTCGAGGTTGAGCACGCTGATGACGGCGAACGACAGCAGCGTGCCGGTGGCGCCGAGCACCGCCAGGGGCGGCACGTCGCGGCCGCCGACCCGCATCCGGCCGGGACTGCGGTAGGGCCGTGCGACGTCCGGCTCCTTGGTCCGCAGCCGGATCAGGGCCAGGTGGGCCATCGTGAACGACAACATCGCGCCGAACGCGTAGATCAGGCCGAGGAAGTTCGCCTGGCCGGGCAGCAGCGCCACGCAGGCGAGCGCCGAGAAGACGAGGATCCCCATGTAGGGCGTGCGGTAGCGCGGGTGGAGCCGGCGCAGCGAGTCCGGCATCTGCCGGTGCATGCCCATCGAGTAGACGAGCCGCGAGACGCCGAGCACGCCCGCGTTGGTGGCCGCGACGAGGATCGTGACGGCGAGGATCGCGACGTAGACCTCCGAGACGCTCTGGAACGGCCCGAGATCCATGTTCTTGACGATGCCGAGGATCGGATCCGACGCGTAGCCGCCGTCCTCCTTGGCCACGCCCAGCAGCGTCGTGCACTTGCCGTTCTCGTCGCACTCCACCGGCAGCGCCGAGAGCGCGATCCACGGCAGCGTGAAGTAGATGGCGAACACCGCGATCATCACGCGCTTGATCGAGGCGGGGATCGTCTTGGCCTCCTCCTTGGCCTCCCCGGCCATGTTGGAGATCGTCTCGATCCCCGTGTAGGCCACCGTGCCGAGCGGGATCGCGATCAGGAAGTCGCGCCAGGTCGGAGCCGTGCCGAGATGGGACATGTTCTCGGTCAGGACATCGGGGCTGAACACGAGGAACAGGCCCGCGACCACGATCGCGAGCTGGCTGAGGAAGTCGACGACCGCGAGCACCACGTTGACCGACACGGCGTCCTTGACCCCGCGGACGTTGACGAGCGCCAGCAGCGCGATCAGGACGATGCCGAACACGATGTCGCCCGGCGACGTCGAGAAGTAGTCCCAGGACACGCCGCCGGCGTAGTGGGCGGCGAAGAACGCCGAGATGGCGATCGTGATCACGTAGTTGAGCATCTGCGCCCATGCCGTGAAGAAGGACCAGAACTCGTTGAACGCCTGGCGCGCGAACAGCGACGAACCGCCCGCCTCGGGGTACATCGCGGTCGCCTCCGCGTAGGTCGTCGCCGTGGCGTAGAACAGCGCGCCGGTGATGATGAAGACGACCGGCGTCAGCCCGAGCGCGAGCGCGGCGACGAGCCCGAGCGCGTAATAGATGGAGGAGCCGACGTTCCCGTAAGCGGTCGAGAAGAGCGCGTTGACCCCGAGCACGCGCTCGAGGCCCTCCAGCCGGCGTCTTGCCATCTAGACGGCGATTCTAGGCGCGTTCAGCGCACGGGCGGGAACTGGGCGGGGAGCCCCCAGTTGCCCGCCTCGTCGGCGTAGGCGATCGTGAAGCGGTCGCCCTTCTTGCCGGGCACCGCGGCGCTGGCGCCGGTCGTGCCGGTCGCCACGACAGCGCCTGTGGCGTTGCGGATCTCGTAGCGCGCCGGCGTGCCGCAGAGCCAGTCGTCGCCCGGCGCCGTCCAGGCGAGCTGGGCCTTGGCCGCCTTGAAGGTCGCCGTGAGGGCGCGGGCGGTGCCCGGCGGGCGCGTGTCGGTGCCGTGGGCGCCGGTCGAGCGCTCGTCGTGGCGCGAGGTCCACCACTCGCCGTTGCCGCCGCACGCCGGGCGGTCGGTCTTCCACAGGAACGCGCGGCCCTCGCGCGTGACGGCGGCGATGTCGAGCTTGCCGTCGCCGTCGGCGTCGCCCGTGGCGGGCACGGCGTAGAGCCAGCCGCCGGTGAACTTGGGGAAGCCGGGCGGCTCGGCGCCGGAGGCCGAGACCGCGCGCAGGAGGTACAGGCCCGTGCCGACGACGGCCTCGCGCTCGGCGCCGCCGCCGACGTCGGCGACCGCCGGGCTGGAGAGCAGCTGGTAGTCCTCGACCGCCTGCGGGAACGCGGCCAGCGCGCCGCCCGAGGCGGAGTCCCAGGCCTGCAGGACGTGGTTGTACGGCAGGTTCTGGCCGACCGCGATGCCGAGGTTCACGAGCCCGTTGAGCGTCAGGCCGCCCTTGACGATCTCGACGCCGGGGTTGCCGTCGAGGTCGGCGGCGATCGGGTGCTCGAAGAGGTTGAGCACGCGGCTCTTGTCGGCGTGCTCGCCCGTGGCGGGCGCGGGGTCGAGCGTGGTCCTCAGATGCCCGTCGCCGTCGCGGACCTGGACGTCGCCGGACGCGACGTTGCCGATCACCTCGAGCTGCGGGTCGGCGTCGGTGTTGGCCATCACGTGCTCGACGCCGGGGCCGACGAGCGGCAGCGCGTCGGGCACCGCGCCGTTGGGCTTGACGGGCCAGCCCGGGAGCACGTGGCCGGAGGCGTCCAGCGCGTAGGTGCGCCCGGAGCCGCCGGCGGCGTTGGCGAGGACGTTGGTGACGCCGCTGCGCAGCAGCGAGACGAGGTCGCCCTCGGGCGCCTGCGCCGCGTCGTCGAACTCCTGGGTCGGCGTGACGAGCTCCGGCCGGCCGTCGCCGGTGATGTCGCCGACCGCCGGCGCGGTGATGATCTCGGCGCCGGGGATGCTCGGGTCGCGCAGCTTCACCGGCCAGCCCGGGACGGCGGCGCCGTTGCCGTCGAACGCGTAGACGTGCTGGTCCATCGCGGTCGCGACGATCTCCAGCGCGGGGCCGCCGGTGAGGTCGGCGAGCACGGGCGCGGCGAAGAAGCCGCGCTTGACGTGGTTCTCGCGCGTGCGGTCCTGCGGGCGCGAGAAGTCGGGGTTCAGCCGCACGGGGAAGCCGGCGACGGGCGCGCCGTCGAGCTCCCACGCGTAGACGTGCTCGCCCGCCGTGTCGACGATCTCGGCGCGGCGGTCCCCGTCGATGTCGCCGATCGCGGGCGTGCGCAGCGGCTCCAGCGGCGCCTCGACGCGCGAGAACGCGGCCGCGCCGGGGTGCACGGCGGCCGCCGTGCGGGTGCGGACGGGGAAGCCGGGCAGCGTGCTGCCGTCGGCGCGCGTGACGCGCAGCGTGCCGCTGGACTCGGCCTGCACGACGTCGAGCTTGTTGTCGCCGTCGACGTCCCAGAGCCGCTGGGAGGCCTCGCCGCCGCCGGCCAGCGAGCGCGGCCAGCCGGGCGCGAGCGTCGCGTCGCGGTAGGCGAACAGGACCTTGCGGTCCTCGCCGCGGTTGCCGGCGGCGTCGGTGGCGCGCACGCGCACGGTGAAGGCGGGCTCGTTCGGGTCCTTGTCGCCCGGGCCCTTCTGCGGGGCGGTCGGGTCGCCGGCGGCGCCGCCGCCGGGCCTGGCGTCGAGCGCAGCGCGCACGGCGCGCAGGTCGATCGTCGCGAGGCGGCCGTTCGCGGCCCCGGCTCCCGCCGCAGCGGGGCGGAACTCGCTCTCGGCGGGCTCGATCCCGGGCGCCCACTCGACCCGGTAGGTCACGCCGCCGCCGCGCGCCGACACGCGGCCGCCGATGTCGACGGTGCTGTGGCGCTCGAGCGCGAGCGGCTCGAACCAGTCGGGGCTCGTGATCAGCGCCTGCGGCGGGATCCGGCCCTGGCCGATCCGCTCCAGCGCGAGCCCGAGGTCCGGCTTGCCGTAGCCGAAGTGCTGGTCCCAGCCCTTCTGCGCCGGGTCCGGCGTGCCGGTGCCGAGCGTGTTCTCGGGGACCACGTCCTCGGCGGTCTGGGTGATCAGCTGCTTGATCTCGTTCGGCGCGAGGTCGAAGCCGCGCTCGAGGCCGTAGGAGGCGACCAGCCCGGCGGCGCCCGCGGCCTGGCCCGTGGCGGCGGAGCCGGTGACGGCCGGCATCACGATGTGCCCGTGGCCGCCGTACTGCGTCGTGCCGGAGTTGCGGAACCACGTGGCGATCGGCGCGCTGGTCGGGATCCCGAGGTCGCCGAGGAAGCCGCCGACCTCGGCGTCGCTCGTGCCCGAGCCCCTGCACGTCGGCGACGGTGCCGGCGACCATCATCGCCTCGTCGTAGGTGGTCGGGAAGTTGTGGTTGGCGGTGTTGAGGTCGGAGGAGACGACGGCCATGAAGACGCCGCGGGCGTACGCGTCGCGCATCGCGGCGCGGGCGAAGCTCGTGTTGGTCAGGCCGCCGAGCGCCGCCTCGACGACGCGGATCCCGTTGTCGGCCGCGTACGTGACGCCGAGCGCGAACTGGTTGGTGTCGGTGACGAACGTGTCCCAGACGCGGATCGGGACGATCTGGCAGCGCGGGCAGACGCCGGTGCCGCCGGCGCCCTCGTTCGTCTCCTGCCCCGCCTCCTGGGCGCGTCCGGTGCCGTGGTTGGAGGCCGAGCTGTAGCTCGAGGCGTCGTAGGGGTCGTTGTCGTCGTCGAAGAAGTCCCAGCCCGCGATGTCGTCGGCGTAGCCGTTGCCGTCGGCGTCGGTGCCGTCGGAGAAGACCGCGATCAGGTCGGACGCGTCGAGGATGTCGTCGGCCTCGTCGTTGCCGGCCGCCGGCGACACGCGCGGGTCGTCCGCGTAGTCGTCGACGGTGAACGCGCCGTCGCCGTCGCAGTCGTACTCCGCGCAGCCCTCCGGCTTCGGCAGCTCGCCGCGATTGAGCGCGACCTTGCGCCGCAGGCTGGTCTCGCGCCAGCGGATGCCGGTGTCGAGGATCGCGATCTTGACGTCGGGCCGGCCGGTCGAGCGCTTCCAGGCGCGGTCGGCGCTGACGCCGGGGATCTGCCCGAGCGGGTTGCGGCCGGCCTTGGTGTTCTGCTCCTGCTGGCGGAGGGTGTCGAGCGGGTTCTTGTAGAGCGCGGTGTTCTCGGACGCGTCGGGGGCGAACCCGAAGCGCTCGTACTCCTCGTCGAAGACGTTCGAGCAGTCGGCGCCCTGCTCGTCGTCGGACTCGCAGTGGTCGAAGTCGGGGTCGTCCGGCGTGTTGATGCCGCACCGACTCGTCCGGGTCCGAGCCCGGGAACGCGGCTTGCGCCGCTGCGGGCACGGCGAACGCCAGCGCGGCGGCGACCGCCGCGATCCCCCTGTGAACGCGCACGTTCAGCACGGTACCCCGAGGGCTCGGTTCCCACGCCGGTTCGAACGGCGGCTGGGTAGGGGTGGCGAGGGTTCGAGCGCCCCGTCGTTCGCTCGAGTCGCGAGTTGTTCAGTCTGGGGCTGAACAACTCGCGTCTCGACGCTGCGGCTGGTTCCCCCGCTCCCCTACCCAGCCGCAGTTGACGTGAGCCCGGGAGGCGGCGGGTACTTCTGGCCGATCCCGCAGTCGAACACGACGACGCTCTCCGAGGCGCCGACGTCCCCGCGCTCGACCAGCACCCGCACCGCCGCGAGCGCCGCGCCGCTCTCCGGCGCCACATACGACCCCATCAGCCGCCCGGCCAGGCCCTGGGCCTCGGTCAGCGCCTCCTCGCTCACCGCGACCGCGGTCCCGCCGGACTCCCGCAGCGCGGCCAGGATCAGCTTGTCCCCGACCGCTTGCGGCACGCGCAGGCCGCCGGCGCGCGTGGCCGCGCCCTCCCAGCGCTCCGCGGTCTCCGCTCCCGTCTCGAACGCGCGCACGATCGGGGCGCAGCCCTCGGCCTGGACGGAGACCATCCGCGGGCGCCCGGCGCCGATCAGCCCGAGCGCCTCGAGCTCCGCGAACGCCTTCCACATGCCGACGAGGCCCGTGCCGCCGCCGGTCGGGTAGACGACGACGTCCGGCAGCGCCCAGCCGAGGTCCTCGGCGAGCTCGAGCCCCATGGTCTTCTTGCCCTCGACGCGGTAGGGCTCCTTGAGCGTGGAGACGTCGAAGGCGCCGGTCTCGGCCGCGATCTCGCGCGCGACCGCGCCGCACTCGTCGATCAGGCCGTCGTGCAGGAGCACGCGCGCGCCCATCACGGCCGCCTCGTCGCGGTTGACGGCCGGGACGTCGCGCGGCATCACCACGGTCACGGGCAGGCCCGCCGCGGCGCCGTATGCCGCCAGCGCGCCGCCCGCGTTGCCGGCGCTCGGCGCCACGAGCGCCGTGGCGCCCAGCTCCGCTGCGCGAGAGACCGCGGCGGCCATCCCGCGGGCCTTGAACGACCCGGTGGGGTTGAGCCCCTCGGCCTTGATCCGCAGGCCCGGGACGCCGAGCTCGCGCGCCCAGGCGGGGCGCGTGCAGCAGCGGCGTGGCGCCCTCGCCGAGGTGGATCCGGTGCTCCGGATCGCGCACCGGCAGCAGCTCGGCCCAGCGCCACAGCCCGCCGGCGCGGCGGGCGGCGAGCGCCTCGCGGGTGAGCGTGGCGCCGGCCCGCTCGAGGTCGTAGCGGGCCAGCAGCGGGCGGCCGTCGGCGGGGTCCAGCCCGATCAGCTGATCGGCGTCGTAGGTCTCGCCGGAGGCGGAGCCCTCCAGGTGGGTGAGCGCGGATGGGGCGTCGACGTGCATCGGCGGCCTAGCCTACGAGCGCATGATCATCGCCGAGCTGACCCTCCCCTCCGAGCCCGACGTGGCCTGGCGGCACCTGCGCGAGCCCGAGCTGATCCGGCGCTGGTTCGGCTGGGACTACGAGGGCCTCGGCCACGAGATCGACGTGATCTTCATGCAGGAGGTGTCCGTCGACGACCGCGGCCGCGTGCTCGACTTCGGGGACGGGATCGAGGCGGGCGACCGCTTCGAGCTGACCGACCTCGGCGTGGAGACCGGCCTGCGGGTCGTGCGCGGCGCACCCGAGCCGGACTACGACGACATCACCGAGGGCTGGATCACCTTCGCCCAGCAGCTGCGCTTCGCGCTCGCGCACGCCGACGCCGGCGACCGCCGCACGCTGCACCTGTCGGGCGGGTCGCCCGGCGCCGCCGCGCGCGCGGAGGAGCTCGGCGGCGAGCCGTGGTACCGCACCGAGCACCAGGCCGGCGTGCTCGTGGACGGCGGCCTGCTCGCCGTCTGGGAGAAGCCGCCCGCCTCGACCGCCTCGATGACCTTCACGCGCTTCGGCGCGCCGCCCGACGAGGCCCGCTGGCGCGACTGGTGGGGCTGACGTGAGGGCGCTGCTGGCCGCGCTCGCGGTCTCGGCGGCCTTCCCGGGCGCCTGGGCGACGCTCGCCCCGCGCGCGTTCTTCGACGAGTTCCCGGGCGCCGGCCACCACTGGACCGCGGCCCTGCCCGCCTACAGCCAGCACCTCGTCACCGACGTCGGCGCGTTCTACCTCGGGTTCGCGCTCCTGCTGGCGTGGGCGGCGTGGCGGCCGTCGCGCGAGCTCGTGGTCCCGGTGTGCAGCGCGTTCGCGCTGTTCTCCGCACTCCATCTGGCGTGGCACGTGGGCCACCTGGACGGGCTGGACACCGTGGACGCCGTGCTCCAGACCGCGTCTCTGGCCGCGGTGCTGGCGGCATCTCTCGGCGCCGTCGTGCTCGGGGCGCGAGCCCGGACCAACGGCGCTGGGTAGGGGTGGCGAGGGCGTCGAGCCGCTCCGTTTTCGATCGAGCCGCGACTTGTTCAGTCTGAGGCTGAACAACTCCGGACTCGACGCCGCGGGTGGCTCCCCCGCTCCGCTACCCAGCCGCCGTTGACGTTCGTTCGAGCTACGAGGAGTCGGCGAGCGCGAGCAGCTTCGTGACGGTGTTCCAGTTGCGGGCCGTGCCGTCGCCGCGCAGGCCCCTGCCGAGCTCGCGGGCGAGCTTGGACTTCTGGATGCCTCCGGGGTGCCAGGCGTAGGCCTCGCGGCCGATGACCTCGATCTGCTCGTCGCCGAAGTCCTGGGCGAGCAGGTCCGTCACGCGCGCGGCGTCGGGCTCGTCGGCGAAGAAGGTGACCTGGAAGAGCTTCGGGATCGACGGGCCGTCGGGGATCGGGTTGCGCTCGATCACCGCGGCCAGCTCGTCGCGGGTGCGCACCACCGTTGCGGACTCGACGCCGAACTCGTCGCGCACGAGCTTGGAGATGTCGCGCTCGAGCGTCTTCGGCTTCTTGGTCGAGGTCAGGACGATGTTGCCGCTCTGCACGAGCGTCGCGACGTCCTCGTAGCCCGCCTCGCCGAGCGCGCGCCGGAGGTCCGGCATCGAGACGCGGTTGCGGGAGCCGAGGTTGATTCCGCGCAGCAGCGCGATCTGCCGTGCCATGCCCGCGCACGGTACCGTCCCGCGATGGTCGATCCCGGTGTCCTCGCCTTCGCCCGCGGCGTGCTGCCCGCGCCGCCCGCGCGGATCCTCGAGATCGGCGCCGGGGACGGCGAGCTCGCCGCGGCGCTGCGCGAGGGCGGCCACGAGGTGACCGCGATCGACCCCAAGGCCCAGGACGGGAGCGGCGTCGAGGCGACGGCGCTGATCGACGCCACGGGGACCTACGACGGCGCGATCGCGATCGTCTCCCTGCACCACGTGGAGCCGCTCGAGGAGTCCTGCGCCCGCCTCGCCGAGCTGGTCGTGCCCGGCGGCGTGCTGGCGATCGACGAGCTCGACGTCGACCGCTACGACGAGCGCGCGGTCGCGTGGTGGCTGCACCAGCGCCGCGCCGCGGGCCACGAGGAGCACGACCACGGCGTGGACGGCATCCTGGCCGGGATGCGCGACCACATCCACCCGCTCGATGCGGTCCGCAAAGCGCTCGCGCCCCACTTCGCCCTCGGCGAGCCCGTGCGCGGTCCGTACCTGCACCGCTGGCACCTCCCGCCCGGCCTGCGCGAGAACGAGGAGCGCCTGATCGGCGCCGGGCGGCTGCCCGCGGTGGGCGCCCGGATGGTCGGCGTCAGTACTCGACGCCCAGCGCCGAGCAGATGAAGGCCATGAACGGCCGCGCCTGAGCCGCGCGCGCCTCGCACAGGTCGAGGAAGCCCGAGCCCGTGGCGTCGCGCTGCGTGATCGGCGAGGTGATGGCGAAGCTCTTGCGCTTGATGTCCTCGATCAGCGGGTGCTCCTTGTCGTAGCCGGCGGGCGGGCGCTTGAGCGCCTCGCCGTCGGCCAGGGTCCACGCCGGCCCGACCGCCGCCACCGCCTCCCGCCAGCCCTCGGGCCGCGCGACCAGCGCGTCGCGGATGCGCTTCAGGGCGGGCGTGCCCGGATGCCAGATCCCCGCGCCAAGGAACAGGTGCCGCGGCTCCAGGTGCACGTACATCCCAGCCGTGTCGGCGTCGGCCGAGCGGGCGTGGCGGAAGTAGATGCCGACGTGCGTCTTGTAAGGCGTCTTGTCCTTCGCGAAGCGCGTGTCGCGGTAGATCCGGAACAGCGAGCGCTTGTCCGCGGTCAGTTGCGGAGCGACCTGCGGCAGCCGGTAGGCCATGTCCTCGACGAAGGCGAGTGCCGGCTCCTTGATGTCGTTCTCGTAGCGCGCCTTGTTCGCGTTGAACCACTCGCGCTCGTTGTTGGCTTTCAGCTCGCGCAGGAACGCGAACAGCTCCGGGGAGAACGAGGGCGCCTCGGCGGGCGGCACGAGCCGGAGGCTAACGCCCCGGAGGGCGCGCGGGCGCCCGAGGGCGCCCGCGCGGGAAGGGTCGTGCTAGGCGATCAGCGGGATGATCAGGAGCGCCACGATGTTGGCGACCTTGATCATCGGGTTGATCGCGGGGCCCGCCGTGTCCTTGAACGGGTCGCCGACCGTGTCGCCGGTCACCGACGCGGCGTGGGCCTCGGAGCCCTTGCCGCCGTGGGCGCCGTCCTCGATCAGCTTCTTCGCGTTGTCCCAGGCGCCGCCGCCGGCGGTCATCAGGATCGCGAAGAACAGGCCGACGACGATCACGCCGATCAGCAGGCCGCCGAGCGCCTTGTAGGAGAGGACGCCGACGATCACCGTGAAGACGATCGGGATCAGCGACGGGATGATCATCTCGCGCTGCGCCGACTTGGTCACGATGTCCACGCACTGGCCGTACTCCGGCTTCTCGGTGCCCTCCATGATCCCGGGGTGCTCGCGGAACTGCCGGCGGACCTCCTCGACGACGGCGCCGCCGGCGCGGCCGACGGCCTCCATCGAGAGCGCCGCGAACAGGCAGACCATCAGGCCGCCGATCAGCAGGCCGATCAGGACCTCCGGATCGTCGATCGCGAACAGCACGGGCCTGCCGAGCTCCTCCTGGAGCTCGATCTTGAACGCCGCGAACAGCACGAGGGCGGCGAGCGCGGCGGAGCCGATCGCGTAGCCCTTCGTGACGGCCTTCGTCGTGTTGCCGACCGCGTCGAGCGGGTCGGTGACGTTGCGGACGTCCTCGGGCATGTCCGCCATCTCGGCGATGCCGCCGGCGTTGTCGGTGATCGGGCCGAACGCGTCGAGCGCGACGATCAGGCCGGTCAGCGACAGCTGCGCCATCACGGCCACGGCGACGCCGTAGATGCCGGCGAGCTCGTTGGCGGCGAAGATGGCGAGGACGATCACCAGCGCGGGGAGCGCCGTGGCCTGCAGGCCCTGCGCGAGGCCCTGGATGATGTTGGTCGCGTGGCCGGTCTCCGACGCCGCGGCGGTCTTCTTGACCGGCGAGAAGCGCGTCGACGTGTAGTAGTCGGTGATCACGAACAGCAGGCCGGTGACCACGAGGCCGATCAGCGAGCAGAGGTAGATGTCGCCGACGCTCGGGGCCGCGGCGCCGCTCGCGGCGCGTCAGGTCGCTCATCATCCAGTCCGTGACCGGGTAGAAGGCGATCGCGGCGATGATGCCCGCGAGGACGACGCCCTGGTAGAGCGCGCGCTCGACGTTGCCGCTGGCCGACTTGACGGCGAAGGTGCCGATGATCGAGGCGATGATCGAGACGCCGCCGAGGACCAGCGGGTACAGCACGACCTGCGTCGCCTGGGCGGCGTCGAAGGTCAGGACGCCGAGCAGCATCACGGCGACCGCGGTCACCGCGTAGGTCTCGAACAGGTCGGCCGCCATGCCGGCGCAGTCGCCGACGTTGTCGCCCACGTTGTCGGCGATCACGGCCGGGTTGCGCGGGTCGTCCTCGGGGATGCCGGCCTCGATCTTGCCCACGATGTCGGCGCCGACGTCGGCGCCCTTCGTGAAGATGCCGCCGCCCAGACGGGCGAAGACGGAGATCAGCGAGCCGCCGAAGCCGAGGCCCACGAGCGCGTCCACGGCGTCCTTGGTGTCGACGTCGAAGACGAACGTGAGGACGCCGTAGTAGCCGGCGACGCCCAGCAGGGCGAGGCCGGCGACGAGCATGCCGGTGACGGCGCCGCCGCGGAACGCGACGTCCAGCGCCGGGCCGATGCCGCCGCGGGCGGCCTCGGCGACGCGCGCGTTGGAGCGCACGGACACGTTCATGCCGATGAAGCCCGCCGCACCGGAGGCCAGGCCGCCGATGAGGAAGCCGATCGCCACCTCGATGTCCTGCAGGAAGATCAGCGCGACGAACAGCACAGCGCCGACGGCCGCGATCACCGTGTACTGGCGGCGGAGGTACGCGGAGGCGCCCTCCTGGATCGCGGACGACAGGCTCTGCATCGTGGCGTTGCCCGGCGACAGGGCGAGCAGCGCCCGGCTCGTGACCGCGCCGTACACCACGGCGAGGCCGGCACACACCAGGGCGATCACGACGCCGTGGTCGATCAGGAGATCTTGCAAGGTAACCCCTCTGGAATTCTTGTAGTCAGCGAGCGCGGGCTCGCGTGAAGCCTGGAAACGCGCTGAGCGGCAGCCAATGGCCGCCGCTCGGACGCGGTGAGTCTACAAGGTGGTCCGGCGGGCTACTGACCGGGGACCCAGAGGCGCCCGGAGGACTGCGCGCGGCCGGGGCCCTCGGGCTCCCTTGGGGTCCTGCGGCGGCGCTCCGCCACCGCCGCCGCCCTCGTCCCCGGGCTCGCCGCCGCCCTGCCCGCGCAGCTGCGAGTAGGCCATCTGGAGCTGCGAGAGCGTGTCCCGCACGGGTCCGAGCTGGTCGGCGTGGCGCTGCTCGACGAGCGGCAGGATCGCGCGCGCGCCGTCGATCGCCTGGCGCATCTGCTCGAGGTCCGGCGGCGGGCCCTCGCCGGGAGGCGACGCGAGCCCGGCCTTGCGGGCCGCGAGGTTGAGCAGCGTCACGAGGGTCTGCAGCAGCACGTCGTCGACCGTGATCCGCTCCATCTCGGCCTCGATCTGGCGCAGCTGCTCCTCGGTGAGCTGCGGTTCGTTCGGTGGCTGGCTCATGAGACGCGCTCCTCTTCCTGGTGGTAGGTCGCGTGGGTTTCCTTTACGGCCGCGGCGTACACCTCGGCAGGGCTCGCGCCGGCATCGATCATCCGGCGCTGGCGCTGGGCGCCGTTGAGCTCGGGGAGCGCGACGTCCGCCCCGGTCCAGGCCTTCAGCCGGTCGAGCGCCTCCGCCGCGGGATACGGCTCGATCCGCGGGGCGGTGAGGTCCAGCAGCTCGCCGTCGAGGCCGTAGCGGATCGCCCGCCACATGTTCTCCTCGATCAGCCGGCCGGGCAGGTCGGGCGGCGTCTCCCCCGCGTCGACCTCCTCGGCGGCGCGCCGCACGCACGCCGTGATCAGGGCGGCGAGCTGGTCGGCCTCCTGCGCGGTCGTCTGGGCGTCGCAGATGCGCACCTCGACGGTGCCGAAGTCGTGGTGCGGGCGCACGGACCACCAGAGCTGGGTGAACTCGACGATCGAGTTCGTGCGCACGAGCAGCTCGACGTAGTCGGACCACGCCTGCCAGGAGCCGAACGCGTCCGGCACGCCGCAGCGCGGGAACGACTTCGTGAAGGTCTGGCTGCGCGCGCTGTGCAGGCCGGAGTCCATCTTGTCGACGTAGGGCGAGTTCGCGGAGATCGCCAGCAGCATCGGCAGCACGGGCCGCAGGCGGTCGCACACGAGCACGGCGCGGTCCGCGCCGCGCACGCCGACGTGGACGTGCACGGAGAACGTGTTGTTGCGCCAGGCGACGTACTTCAGCCCGTCCTCGACGCGGTGGTAGTGGTCCGTGTCGATGATGTGCTGCTCGCGGTAGTCGCTGAGCGGATGCGTGCCGGTCGAGCCGAGCGCCACCCCGTGGGCGGCGGCGAGCGTGAACAGCCGCCGGCGGCGGTCGGCCTGGCGGGCGCGGGCGTCCTCGGCGTCCAGGCCGCGGCCCGAGCGGATCTCGATCTCGCTCGAGATCAGCTCGCCGGCGATCGACTCCTTCAGCTCCGGGTCCGGCGCCGCGGCGTCGCGGAGCGTCTCGAAGCGCGGCACGAGGTCGAGCGTGCCTGGGTCCAGGAGGGCGAACTCCTCCTCGATCCCGACCGTGAAGTCGGTCGAGCTCTCGAAGGTCTCGCGCGCGGTGGCGAGGTCGATCATCCGGTGGTCTACGTCAGGTAGAAGTAGAGCGCGTAGAGCAGGTCGACGGCCGGGCTGGACGTGTGCACCGTGACCTCCGGCGGCACGTGCAGCAGCGCCTCGGAGTAGTTGAAGATGATCTTGACGCCCGCGTCGACGAGCTGGTCGGCCAGCACCTGGGCCGCGGCCGTCGGGACGGCGAGCACGCCGACGACGATGTCCTCCTCCTCGACGATCTGGCGCAGCTCGTCCGGGTGGCGGACCGTCGTGGGCCCGACCTTCTCGCCGATCTTGCCCGCGTCCTGGTCGAAGATCGCCACGACGCGGAAGCCGTGGTCGGCGAAGATGTCCGAGGAGGCGATCGCCTTGCCGAGGTGGCCCGCCCCGAACAGCGCGATGTTGTGCTGGCCGCTGGTGCGCAGGATCTTGCGGATCTGCGAGACCAGCGAGTCGACGTTGTAGCCCACGCCGCGCTTGCCGAACTTGCCGAAGCCCGACAGGTCGCGGCGGATCTGCGTGGAGTTGACGTGCGTGTACTCCGAGAGCTCCTGCGAGGAGATCGTCTCCTTGCCCATCTTGCGGGCCTGGGTCAGGACCTGCAGGTAGCGCGACAGCCGCGCCGCCACGCCGAGCGACAAGCGGTCGGTGCCGAGACCCACCCCGCCCTCGCCCGGCGAGGCGCCACTCGAAGGTGTCGCGACGTCGCCGATGCCCATTGCCCTCACGATAGAGCGAGGCGGCGTCGCAGCGCGGCCTCGTCCACTTCGTAGGAGAACAGCTCCTCCCCGTCGAGGCACACGACGGGGATCCGCTCGAGGTAGCGCTTGAACAGCTCGTCGTCGCGCTCGATGTCGATCTCGAGCAGCTCGAACGGCGCCTCGGCCCGCACGCGCTCGAGCGCCTCGCGGGCCTCGTCGCAGAGGTGGCAGCCCGGCCTGCCGTACAGCGTCACGGCGGCGCTCACGCCGCGGTCGGGTAGGCGTCGAGGCCCAGGTAGCGCGGGTGCTCGACGGGCTGCACCCAGCGCGCGGCGGAGGCGATCATCGCCGCGTTGTCGGTGCACAGGGCGGGCGGCGGGATCTTCACGGGCACGCCGAGCCCGGCCGCGCGCTCGCGCAGCCGCGCGTTGGCGGCCACGCCGCCGCCGATCGCCAGCCTCGCGTCCGGCTCGGCCTCCAGCGCGCGCTCGACGCGAGAGATCGAGGGTCTCGACGATCGCGTGCTCGTAGGAGGCGGCGAGGTCGGCACGGCGGCGCCCGGCCTCCTCCTCCCCCAGCTCGCGGACCTTGTAGAGCAGCGCGGTCTTCAGCCCGGCGAACGAGAAGTCCAGCCCGGCGACGCGCTGCGCGGTCGGGAACGCGAACGCCGCGGGGTCGCCGTCGAGCGCCAGCTTGGAGAGCGCGGGACCGCCCGGGTAGCCGAGGCCGAGCAGGCGGGCGCCCTTGTCGAAGGCCTCGCCGGCGGCGTCGTCGAGCGTCGAGCCGAGCCGCTCGTGCGAGCCGTGCTCGGTCACGCGCGCCAGCAGCGTGTGGCCGCCCGAGGCGAGCAGGCACAGGAACGGCGGCTCGATCGGGTCGGGTGCCAGGTAGTTGGCCGCGACGTGGCCCTGCAGGTGGTCGACGGGCGCGAGCGGCAGCCCGCGCGCGGCGGCGAGCCCCTTCGCGGTGGCGACCCCGACGAGCAGCGCGCCGACGAGGCCCGGCCCCTGCGTGACGGCGATCAGCTCGGCGTCGTCGAGCGTGGCTCCGGCCCGCTGGAGCGCGTCGTCGACGACGGCGTTGACGAGCTCGAGGTGGTGGCGGCTGGCGATCTCCGGCACGACGCCGCCGTAGCGGTCGTGGATGCCCTGGGAGGAGACGACGTTGGAGCGGATCTCGCCGTCGCGCGTGACGACCGCGGCGCAGGTGTCGTCGCAGGAGGTCTCGAGCGCGAGGATCACAGCGGCTGCGCGTTCGGCACGTCGTCGAGCGAGCCGCGCCGGGTCGCCGGGGTGCGCCACATCACGACCGCGTCCTCGCCGTTGTCGGCGTAGTAGCGGCGGCGGACGCCCGCGCCCTTGAAGCCGAGCGCCTCGTAGAGCGCGTAGGCGCCGGTGTTGGAGCGCCTGACCTCGAGCGTGAACTGCGCCTCGGAGTCGTTAACGCGCTCGAACAGCGCGTGCAGCAATGCCGTGGCGATCCCGCGGCGGCGGCGGTCGGGGTCGACGGACACGTTCATGATGTGCCAGACCAGGTCGTAGCGGGAGCAGACCAGGTAGCCGGCCAGCTCGCCGTCGACCTCGGCGGCCAGGCAGACGCCGCTCGGCTTGGACAGCTCGAGCACGAACATCGCCAGCGACCACGGCGTCGTGAAGGCGCGGCGCTCGATCGCGACGACCTGCGGGAGGTCGGCGTAGGTGAGGCGGCGGACCTCGATGGCGGCGGTGGGCGGGGCGGTCAAGAGGGGCGGGGCTTGGCGTCGGGCTCGCGGCGGTAGTCCGGCACGAGCCGGTCCCGGTCCGTGACGTCCCCCGCCGCACCCAGCCTGCAGATCTGGAGTGCGCTGAGAAGGTGTGCGGGGGAACGGTCGTCCGGAACGAGGGCCCCGGCCCGCTCGAGCTGCTCCCTGAAGCGTACCGCCCCGTCCCCGGCGGCCAGCGGGCCTGCAAGCCGCCCTGCGCCGAGCTTCGCGGCCAGATCCTCCGGCGCGATCGCGATGGCCTCGAGCAACGGCTCGGCGCCCTGCCACGCGGCGGCGAACACCTCGCCGCGGCGCGCGTCGATGACGGCGAGCACCGGCGCGGCGGGGCGGCCGGCGGTGGCGGCGTGGCCGCCGGCCACGTCGGCCACCTCCGCGGCACCCCGCGCCAGCGCCTCGAGGCTCGAGACCGCGGCGAGCGGCAGCCCGCGCCCCTGCGCCAGCGCGCGCGCCGTGGCGATCCCGTGCCGCAGCCCGGTGAAGCCGCCGGGCCCGACGCCGACGGCGATCCGCTCGATGTCGTCCCACCTGGCGCCGGCGCCCTCCAGCGCCGCCTCGACCAGCTCGAGCAGCCGGCTCGCGTGGCGCGGCCGCTCGCCCGGCGCGGGATCGTCGCGTGCCTCGAACCCCGGGCCGTCCGGCGTCCAGACGGCGGCCGCGGTCGAGGCCGTCGCGGTGTCGATCCCCAGGATCACGCGATCTCCCGCTCGTCGCCGCCGGCGTGCTCGAGCTGCACATGGCGCTTCACGCGCTCCTGCGGCCAGGCGCCGGGCGCGCACTCCGGCCACTCCACGAACGCGATCGTGTCGGGCGCGAAGAACGGGTCGAGCAGGCCGGGGTCCTCTCCGCCCATGCCGCCGAGCCGGTAGAGGTCGAGGTGCGCGAGCGGCCCGCTCGCCCCCTCGTAGGCCACGCCGACGACGAACGTCGGGCTCGTCACGGGCCCGCTGACGCCGAGCGCGCGCAGCGCGCCGCGCACGAACGTCGTCTTGCCGGCCCCGAGCTCGCCGGAGACCAGCACCACGTCGCCGGGCCGCAGCTCGGCCGCGAGCTCCGCGCCCGCGCGCTCCGTCGCCTCAGCGCTGGTGGTCCGCACGGCGGCGCAGCACGAGGCCGGCGGCGAGCAGCACGGCGCCCGCGAGGGCGGGCCAGCCCGCGTCGGTGCCCGTGCGGGGAAGCTGCTCGGCCGGTGCGGCCTGCGTCGGCGCCTGGGCGGCGCTCGCGCTCGGCGTGGCCGTGGGGGCCGGCGCGCTGGGCGCGCTCTGGGCGGGCGCGGGAGTGGCCGTCGCCGTCGGCGCGGGCTCGGACTGCTCGTCGCCGAACGGGTCCTGGTACTGCTCGTCCCCGGCGCCCTGGGCGAGCGCCGCCGACGGCGCCGCGAGGGCGCACGCGAGGGCCGCGATGCAGAGCAGGAGGCGGGTCATCGAGCGCGCCAGTGTATCCCCCGCTACCGTCCTCGCCCGATGGCGGAGGGTCTGCACATCCTCGTCCTGACCGACCGCGACTGGACGCATCCCCAGGGCGGCGGCACCGGGACCAACCTCTACGGGCAGGTGGCGCGCTGGCTCGCGTGGGGCCACCGCGTGACCGTCGTCGCGGGCGACTACCCGGGCGCCGTGGAGCGCGAGGAGCCCGCCCCGAACCTGACCGTGCACCGCATGGGCACGCGCCTCACCGTCTTCCCGCGCGCGGCCCTGGCCTCGCTGCGGCGCGGACTCGCGCGCGAGGCCGACGTCGTGCTCGAGGTCGTCAACGGGATCACCTTCCTGACCCCGCTGTGGCTGCGGCGCCCGCGCGTCGCGCTGGTGCACCACGTCCACCGCGACCACTACGTCGCCGAGATGGGCCGCCCGGGCGCGCTCGCCGCGCTGCTGGCCGAGTCGCTCCCGCTGCGGCTGCTCTACCGCGACACGACGTTCCTGACGATCTCGGAGTCCGGCCGCCACGACCTGCTCGATCTCGGGCTGCCCGCCGACCGGATCCACGTCGCCTACCTCGGCGTCGAGCCGCCGCCGTTCCCGCCGGCCGAGCGCTCCGAGACCCCGCGGCTGCTCTACCTCGGCCGGCTCAAGCAGTACAAGCGGATCGAGCTGCTGCTCGACGTCCTCGAGGCGGTCCCGGAGGCCGTCCTGGACATCGCGGGCGAGGGCGATCACCGCGAGGCGCTCGAGGCTGAGATCGCCGCGCGCGGGCTCGGCGACCGCGTCGTCATGCACGGGCACGTCTCAGAGGAGCTCAAGGCGGAGCTGCTGTCGCGCTCGTGGGTGAACCTGACGGCGTCCTCGGCCGAGGGCTGGTGCCTGACGGTGATGGAGGCCGCGATGTACGGCACGCCGAGCGCGGCGCTCGCCGTCGGCGGCCTGCCCGAGTCGATCGAGGACGGCCGCACGGGGCTGCTGGCCGACGACGGGCCCGGCCTGGTCGAGGCCGTGCGCTCGATCGTGACCGACAGCGAGCTGCGCGAGCGCCTCGGCGAGACGGCCCACGACCGCGCCACCGGCTTCACGTGGGAGCGCACGGCGCGGGAGAACCTCGCCGTGCTCGAGCACGAGGCCGTCTCCGAGCGCGCCGGGCTGCGCGCGTCGATGCGCGGCTCGGAGACGCTCAAGGCCGCCGGCCTCGCGGCCGCGACGCTGGCCTCCAACGCGATCGCGCTGCTGTTCACCGTGCTGTTCGCCCGGATCCTCGGCGCGGGCGGCTACGGCTCGCTGGCCGCGCTGATCTCGACGTTCCTGATCCTCGCGGTGCCGGGCTCGGCGCTGCAGGTCGTGGTGGCGCGGGAGGTCGCCACGGGCACGCTGGGGGCGGGCGACCGGCTGGCCTCGACGATCGCGGCCTGGAGGCGGGCGATGCTGCTCGCCCTCGTGTGCGTGACGGCGGGCTCGGTGCTGCTGCGCGGGCAGATCGCCGACGTGCTCGCCGTCGAGCAGGAGTGGGCCGCCGCCGCGACGCTCTCGACGGGCTGCCTGTGGCTGCTGCTGTCGATCGAGCGCGGCGCGCTGCAGGGCGTGCACGCCTACCGCGAGGTCGGCTGGTCGATCGTGCTCGAGGCCGGCGGGCGGCTGGTCTCCGGGTTGGTGCTCGTCGCCGCCGGGCTCGGCGTCACGGGCGCCTACCTCGGCACGCCGGTCTCGATGCTCGTGACCGCGGTCGTGCTCGTCGTGATCGCGCGCCGGAAGCTCGGGGCAGCCCACGTGACGCACGCCGCCACGCGCCTGCGCGACCTCGTGTCCGGCGCGTGGCCGGCCGTGATCGGGCTGTTCCTCGTCGCCGTCCTGCAGAACGTCGACGTGATCCTCGTCAAGCGCACGATCGGCGGCGACGCCGCCGGCGCGTACGCGGCCGCCGCGGTCGCCGCCAAGGCGGTCGTCTGGGTGGCGATCGGGGTCGGGCTCTACCTGCTGCCCGAGGCGACCCGCAAGGCGGGCGCCGGCGAGGACCCGCGCCCGGTGCTGCTGCGCGCGCTCGGGGTCGTCGCGGTCGTCGCGGTGCCGATGCTGATCGTGTACGCCGTCGCGCCCAAGCTCGTGCTGCGGCTCGCGTTCGGCGAGGAGACGGTGCAGGCGTCGGGCGCGCTGCTGGTGCTCGGCGTCGCGATGACGCTGCTGGCCGCCGGCTACCTGTGCGTGCAGTACATGCTCGCGCTGCGCGAGATGCGGTTCCTGATCGCGCTCGGCGTCGCCGCCGCGGCGGAGATCGCCGTGCTGTCGGGCACCGGGCTCTCGAGCATCGTCGGCTTCGCGACCGTCGTGCTGGTGCTCCAGGCGGTCGCGGCGCTCGCCGTGCTCGCGCTCGGGCTCGCCCGCCGACCCGCCGCGCGCGCGGCCGCCACGGCGTGAGCGAGGCTCCTCCGGAGGGCTGGCTCACCGCCGCGCAGGCCGAGCGCCTGCGCACGCGCGCGGCCGCCGCCGGGCCGGGCACGATCGTCGAGATCGGCTCGTTCCGCGGGCGCTCCACGGTCGTGCTCGCGAGTGCCGCGGCCGACGGTGCGAGCGTCGTCGCGATCGACCCGCACGCGGGCTCGGACCGCGGCCCGCAGGAGATCGGCGCCGACCACGTGCGCGGCGACGCCGACCACCAGGCCTTCACCGCCAACCTCGCCGCCGCCGGCGTGGCCGAGCGGGTCCGCCACGTGCGCAAGATGAGCGCCGACGCGCTCGGCGACGTCGAGGGCCCCCTGGCGCTGCTCTACGTCGACGGCGCCCACCGCTTCGGCCCGGCCCGCGACGACATCGCGCGCTGGGGCGCCCGCGTCGCGCCCGGCGGCACGATGCTCGTGCACGACTCGTTCTCCTCGATCGGCGTGACCGGCGCGCTGCTGGCCGAGTGCGTCGCCCGCGGCGGCTGGCGCTACGCCGGCCGCACGGGCTCGCTCGCCGAGTACGTTCGCCTCCCCTCGCCGCTCCGCGGCCGCGAGCGCGCTCCGCGACGCCGCCCGCCAGCTCGCGCAGCTGCCGTGGTTCGCCCGCAACGTGCTCTTCAAGGTGCTCGTGCTGGCCCGCCTGCGCCCGGTGGCGCACCGTCTCGGCCTGCCCGCCGGGATGCACTGGCCCTACTGACGGACCCCTACTCACGCGCCCGGCGCGCGGTTAGTGTCGTTCGATGGAAACCATCTCCGGGGCCACCTTCATCTTCGCCGGCGAGCGCGAGCCCGATCTCGTCGGGAACGAGCTGACGGGCGGGGCCTACCGGGTGCTGGTCGGTCGCGCGCCGGTGGCCGAGGGACCGCCCATGCACACGCACCCCCACACGGACGAGGGGTTCTACGTCGGCGACGGAGAGATCACCTTCGTCTTCCCCGACCGCGAGGTCGTCGCCGGCCCGGGCACGTTCGTCTTCGTGCCCCGCGGCGTCGTCCACACGGCCAACGTGACCAAGCCGCTGCAGGGGCTGCTGATCTACTCGCCGGGCGACGCGGAGCACGTCACCCAACCGGTGGACGTCCCGTAGCGGCGGGCCGATCCCGGCGGGCTAGTCCGTCAGGTAGCGGGCGACGCCGTGGCTGCCGTAGATCGAGCCGGCGAGCGTCGCATGGCCCGGGGTGAGCGCGATCGCCTCCGCGCTGTCCTCGCCGGTGCCGAAGTCCGTGCGGGTGGTGCCGAGCACGCGGCCGGAGGGCGTGTAGCGGGCCAGCGCCCAGTCGGAGGGGCCGGTGCCGGGCTCCGTGTAGGCGCGGCCGGCGACGAGGATGCCGCCGCGGGTCGCGCGCACGGCCCTCGCGTAGCCGCCGAACGGGCCGGGCTGAGGTGCGTACGCGGCGGGCGACGGCGCCGCCGCGCGAGATCAGGGCGAGCGCCATCTGCGGCCGGCGGCCCTCGATGACCGCGCCGCCGGCGACCGCGAAGCGTCCGCGCGGGGCCGGCGCCAGCGCGTAGGCGCCGGCGAGGCGGCGGGCGCCGAAGGAGATCAGGCGGTGTCCTCGGCGGCCGAAGGAGCGGTCGAGCCGGCCGTCGCCGCGCAGCCGCGCGAGCCCGAAGCGGCTGCCGCCGGAGGCGCGCCGCCCGTCGCCCGCGACGATCACCTTGCCGCCGCGCAGCACGACCGCCTCCGCGCTGTCGTTGCCGTAGCCGTGGTCCACGATCGCGACGCCGTCGCCCGAGAAGGCCGGGTCCGGGCGCCCGTCTCCCAGCAGCCGGATCACGCAGACCGTCGCGCTGTCCTGGGCGTCGCCGCCGCGCAGGCGCACGCCCGCCATGACGATCCGGCCGGAGCCGTCGATCGCGACGTCATTCGCCCACGCGGCCTTGAGGTAGAACGGCACGCGCACGACGCCGCCGGCGCCGAACGACCCGTCCGGGCTGCCGTCCGGATTGAGCCGCATCGCCGCGAAGCAGCGCGCCGTCTCGCAGTCCGTCTCCCCCGCGACGACGATCTTCCCGTCACGCTGGAGCGCCACGGCACGCGGATCCTCGAAGCTGCCGAGGTCGGCGGCGACGAGCCCGCCCGAGCCGAAGGAGCCGTCGAGCGAGCCGTCCGGCAGGTAGCGCAGCGCGCCGAAGTAGCGGTTCGATCGCCCGTCGATCACGCTGCCGGTCACCACGATCCGGCCGTCGGGCTGCACCACCACGTCCTCGGCGCCCTCGGGCAGGTAGTTGTTCGAGGCGTCGCGGATCTCGAGCGTGCGGACCCAGCCCGCGCCGCCGCCGAAGGAGGGGTCCAGGTCACCCGGCGCCGCAGCGGCGGGCGAGGCCAGCGCGAGCGCCAGCACGATGCTGCCGAGCACCCTCATCCCGCATGGCACGTACCCGCTCTACGGAGCGATCACGCCGCGGCGCGGTGCTCGCGCGGGCTCACGCCGCGCACGCGCTTGAAGGCCGTCGAGAGCGCGTAGGGGCTGCCGTAGCCGACCTGGCCCGCGACGGAGCCGATCGTCGTCCCCGGTTCGAGCAGCAGGTCGGCTGCGAGCGCGATCCGCCAGCCGGCGAGGTAGCTCATCGGCGGCTCTCCCACCAGCTCGGTGAAGCGGCGGGCCAGCGCCGCGCGCGAGACGCCGGCCTCGGCGGCCAGCTCCGCGACCGTCCACGGATGCGCCGGGTCGTCGTGGATCAGTCGCAGCGCGTGCCCGACGACCGGGTCGGCGTGCGCGCGGTACCAGCCGGGCGCGGCCGCGTCGGGGCGCGAGAACCAGGCGCGCAGGGCGGCGATCAGGAGCAGGTCGAGCAGGCGGTCGAGCACGGCCTCCTGGCCGGGGGCGTCGCGGACGATCTCCTCGGCGAGCAGCTCGATCAGCGGGCTCTCGAGCGCACCGGCGCGGATCACGGCGACCGGCGGCAACGCGCGCAGCAGCCGCCCGCCGACCGCGCCGTGGAGCTGGTAGGTGCCGGTCAGCAGCTCGGTGTCGCCGCCGGGCGCGTTGCCCCACGTGCGCACGCCGTGGTGGCGCATCACGACCTCGCGGCCCTCGGGCGTCACGCAGCGCTGGCCCGGCAGCACGAGCACCTGCGGCTCCGTCTCCGGGGCATCGGCGACGATGTACGCGTCCGGCCCGCGCAGGAGGCAGACGTCGCCGCGCTCGAGCCGCACCGGCTCGCCGGCATCCGGCACCACCACCGCTCCGCCGCGCACGACGGCCAGGAAGGTCAGCGGCGCCTCGTCGGCGATCCGCATCGACCACGGGGCGGCGAGCGTCGAGCGCAGCAGGAACGCCCCTCGCGCCCGAGGCCCGTCGAGCAAGCCGGCGACCGCATCCATGCCTGTAGACGTTCGCACATGAATCGGCTTGTTTCAACCATGGACCGTCTCAGGGATCCCGCGTTCAATGCCTCTCATGACCTCCCCCATCCTCATCATCGGCGGCACCGGCAAGACCGGCCGCCGCGTCGCCGCCCGCCTCCAGGAGCGCGGCCTGCCCGTCCGCATCGGCTCCCGCTCCGGCACGCCGCCGTTCGACTGGGAGGACCGCGCCACGTGGGCCCCCGCGCTGCAGGGCGCCCGGGCCGCCTACGTCTCCTTCTTCCCCGACCTCGCCGTGCCCGGCGCGGCCGAGGCGATCGCCGAGCTCGCGCGGGTCGCGGTCGCCGGCGGCACGCGCCGGCTCGTGCTGCTCTCGGGCCGCGGCGAGGAGGAGGCGCAGCGCGCCGAGCAGGAGCTGATCGCCTCCGGCGCCGACTGGACGATCGTGCGCTGCAGCTGGTTCAGCCAGAACTTCAGCGAGGACCACCTGCGCGACGCGGTGCTGGCCGGCGAGATCGCGCTGCCGGTCGGCGACGTGCCGGAGCCGTTCGTCGACGCCGACGACATCGCCGACGTCGCCGTGGCCGCGCTCACGGACGACCGCCACATCGGCGAGCTCTACGAGCTCACCGGGCCGCGGCTGCTCACGTTCGCGGAGGCCGCCGGCGAGATCGGCGCGGCGAGCGGGCGCGACGTGCGGCTCGCGCAGGTCTCCGAGCAGGAGTACGTGACGGGGCTCGCGGGCCATGGCGTGCCGCCGGACGTCGTCTCGCTGCTGCGCTACCTGCTCACCGTCGTGCTCGACGGCCGCAACGCCAGCCTCGCCGACGGCGTGCAGCGCGCGCTCGGGCGCCCGCCGCGCGACTTCAGCGACTACGCCGCGCGGGCCGCGGCCGCGGGGGCCTGGCGATGACCGCACTGACCCTCGCCACCGCGCTGGCGTGCGCGCTCGCGAGCGGCGCGCTGTTCGCCTTCTCCGCGTTCGTGATGGACGCCCTGGCCCGCCTGGCGCCCGACGAGGGCATCCGCGCCATGCAGTCGATCAACGTGCGCGCGGTCACCCCGGCGTTCATGACCGCGCTGTTCGCCCCGGCGCTCGCGGCCGTGGCCGTGGCGGTCCTCGGCGGCGAGCCGCTCGCGATCGCGGGCGCGGCGCTCTACGTGCTCGGGGCGCTCGGCACCACGATCGCCGGCAACGTGCCGCTCAACGACGCGCTCGCGGGGCTCGACCCCGCGAGCGGCGCCGCGCAGTGGCGCGAGTACGTGCGCCGCTGGACGGCGCTCAACCACGTCCGGGTGGCGGCCGCTGTGGCCGCGGCGGGGCTGCTCGCCGCGAGCGCCTAGCTCGCGAAGTCCGGGGAGTTGCCGCGGGCGTGGCCGGCGCGCCCTTGGGGCTCCTCCCAGTCCTCCTGGCGCCCGAGCGCCGTGAGGTCCAGGAAGGCGTAGGAGCCGCCCGTCCACTCCGCGCCGCGGGCGTAGGACGAGTAGGTGTGGAAGACCCGCTCTCCGTCGCGCAGGAAGCAGCTCGTGCCGGGCATGTCGAACGGCTGCTCGGACTCCTCCCAGGCCTCCGGCGCGCCGCGGTAGTTGAACTCCATCGGCTTGACGGAGCTGTCGAGCGTGACGTCGAAGTCGTAGTTGAAGTCGCTGCCGGCCGACGAGTACCAGGGGAACGTCCAGCCCTTCTTGGCCTTGTAGCGCTCGATCTTCTCGAGCGGCGCGCGCGAGACGTAGGCGAGCGTGGTGTCGCGGATCGCGAGGTGCTCGCGCAGGCCGTCGGCGACCTCGTCGGCGCCGGCCGAGCAGCTCGGGCAGCCGTCCTCCCACTCCGGGTGGAACATGAAGTGCCCGACGATCAGCTGCAGGCGCCCCTCGAACAGCTCGAGCAGGCCGACCTCGCCCTGCGGGCCCTGGAAGCGGTAGTCCTTGGTGATCTCGACCATCGGCAGCCGGCGGCGCTCCGCGCTCAGCTCGTCGCGCGCGCGGGTCATCGCCTTCTCCTTCTCGAGCAGTGCGATCCGCGCCTCGCGCCACTGTGCGGCGCTCACGATCTCGGGGAGGCTCATGGGTTCTCCTTCGTTCGGTTCCTTCATACCGACCCGAGGCGGAACCGGAACTCATCGGCGGGAGTACCTTCGAGCGTGGTGGAACGGCGGGGCCGCATCGCGCTCGGGCTGTTCGTGGTGACGCTGGTGGCGACGTGCGCGGTGGTCGTGGCCGTGATCGCGAGCCAGCGCGATGAGGACCCCGTCGTGCGCAACTACGACCGCGGGGTGTCGGCGTGCGAGCAGGCAATCTCCCGCGGCGTGCTCCCACGCTGGGCGCGCACCGGCTTCTCCGATCCGCGGCCGCAGATGCCGCACGTCGTCGGGCGCAACAAGCGGCTCGCGGCGATCCTGTTCGGCGACCCGCTGGTGGCCCCGCCGGCGCCGGACCGCTCGAACAAGATCCTCTGGGTGGCGCGGCGCACGCCGGAGCCCGGACCGCTGCGCCTGCGGGCGCGCGACGGCGATCGCATCGTGCGGCGCGTGGTCGAGAGCGGGCCTGGGCCGTCGATCGTCGACCTGCCGGCGGGATGCTGGACCGTCACCGCCTCCTGGAAAGGCGGCAAGGACGTGCTCGTTCTCAGCTACCAGGCGCGCTGACGGCCCGCCGCGGCACCGGCGAGGTCTGCATGATCGACGTCGTGGTCTGCCCGTAGAAGGCGAACGCGTCGATCACCTCCTCGAGGTGCTCCACGTCGCGGACGTGCAGCTTGAGGAAGAAGCAGTCGTCGCCCGTGATGCGGTGGCACTCGACCACCTCGGGCGTGTCGCGGGCGAGCTGGGCGACCTTCGGCAGCTCGCGCGGCGCCGGGCGGATGCGCAGGATCGCCGACAGCGTCAGCCCGAGCGCGCGCGGATCCACAGCGGCGTGGAAGCCCGTGATCGCGCCGGACTCCTGAAGCCGAGCGATCCGGTCCGCGATCGCGGGCGCCGAGAGCCCGACGCGGCGGCCGAGCTCGGCGTTGGACACGCGCGCGTCCTCCTGGAGCTCCGCGAGCAGGCGAAGGTCGATGTCGTCGATCGGCCGTCGATTCGAAGGCGGCTGGGTGGAAACTCCTGCGATCACCCATGGGATGGTCGCACATCAGGCGCGATGCTGGATCGCATGCAGCGGGTCCCGCCCCACGCCTACTTCGTCGGCAGCGCGGTCTTCCACTACCTCGGGCCGGCGTTCGCCGTGCTGCTGTTCGTGCGCGTCGACGCGCTCGGCGTGGCGTGGCTGCGGATCGCGAGCGCCGCGCTGGTGTTCGCGGTCTGGCGGCGGCCGTGGCGGGCGCTGCGCGTGCTCGACCGTCGCACGCTGCTCGCCTGGGGCGCGGTGCTGGCGCTGATGAACTGCTGCTTCTACCTCGCGATCGACCGGCTGCCGCTGGCCACGGTCGCCGCGATCGAGTTCCTGCCGGTGATCGCCCTGGCCGCGCTCGGCGCGCGCACGCCGCGCAACGCCGCGGCGCTGCTGATCGCGGTGCCCGGCGTGTACCTGCTGACGGGGATCCGGCTCGAGGGCGAGCCGCTCGGCGTCGCGCTGGCGTTCGCCAACGCCGGCCTGTTCGCGCTCTACATCGTGCTCGCGCACCGGGCGGCGCAGGGGGCGGGCGTCGACGCGCTCGGCGCCGCGATGATCGTCGCCGCCGTCGCGGTCACGCCGCTGGCGGGCGCGGAGGCGCTGCCGGCCTTCGCGGACCCGGTGGCGCTGCTGGCGGGCATCGGCGTCGGGATCTCCTCGTCGGTGATCCCGTACGTCTTCGACCAGCTCGCGATGGCGCAGCTGCCGCGCGCGACCTACGCGCTGCTGGTCTCGCTGCTGCCCGCCACGGCAGCGGTGATCGGCGTCGTCGTGCTGGGGCAGGTGCCCTCCGTCGCCGAGGCGGCCGGGGTCATGCTGGTGATCGCCGGCGTCGCGCTGCACCGAGCACCCGAGCCAGCGCCAGCACCAGCAGGATGACCGCGGTGACCGCGACCCAGTGGACCGCGATCCGCACCTGCGCGTACTCCGGGTTGTAACCGCCGCGGTCCTCGACGCCGATCGCGAGCGTGAGCACCGGCACGGCGACCAGCAGCAGCGCGCCGGCCGCGGCGACCAGCGCGCGGACGCCGACGCCGCGCCAGAGGATCAGGAACGTGCCGAGCGCGATCAGCGGCGCGCCGCGTGCCGCGAACACGAAGCCGAGCACGGCTCCGGCCAGCAGCGCGAGCACGGCGGCACGGCCGGCCGGCAGGCGCTCGGCCGCCGGCTCCGGCAGCTCGTCGGGCACCGGCTCGGACTCGGGCGGGCGCCGCACGAGCACCAGGCCCAGCATCGCGAGCAGGAACGGCAGCGAGACGAGGTAGCCCGCGCGGACGATCTTGTCCGGCGCGAAGGCCATCTCCGCCTCCCGGCAGCCCGCGGGCACCTTCCAGCCCATCGCGAAAGCGTCGACGGGCACCGGCGCGCCGAGGTCGCGGCCGTCGCAGCTCGCACGCCAGGCGTCGCTGTAGGACTGCGCGAGCACGAGCCAGGCGGGCTCGCGCACTTCGAGCTTCACGCCCGTGCGGGCGTCGCGCTTGGGCGTGCCCGTGTCGAGGATGCGTCCGGGCGCCGCGGCGGCGCGCGCCGGCGGGTCGGGGGCTGGCGAGCGCAGCCGGACGAGGTACGGCGCGAACGTGCGGGCGGGGATCGAGAGCCGCGCCGGCCCCGCGGGGACTTCCGCCGTCCCGCACGGGCGGAAGCGCAGCGGGCGGCCCGCGTCCAGGTCGGCGACGGTCGCGTCAGCACGCATCCGCACGCGCGCGGTGCCGAGCGTGCTCTCGAGCGTGCCCTCGAGGTCGCCGCACGACCCGCGCAGTGGCCCGCCGGGGGTCGCCGGCACGATCGGGACGCCGGCGCCGGTGATCTCGCGGATCCCGACCGCGCGCCGCTGCCGCTCGACCCCGGAGGCGCCGTCCGGGAACGCCGCCCGCAGGATCTCCAGGCGGAACGTGCGGCCGCGCAGCGGCTCGGGGAGCTCCACGCGGCCGTCCGCGCCGACCGGCACTGCGTCCGTCACGGTGCCGCCGGCACGAAGACGGACGAGCGTCGGCCGGCGCACGGTCTCGCGCGGCGCCTCCAGGCGCAGCTCCTGGACCGTCTCGCGCCGCGGCGTCGTCCATTCGAGCCCCGCCGTGCGGCCGTCGAGCCACGAGCCGATCCACGACCGGGGGGAGCGGTCGAACGCCCGTGAGGCGCGGAAACCGGGGCGGCCCTGGAAGCGGCCCGACGACTCGAAGGTGGCGCCGCCGCCCCCCGCGCGGCTCCGCGCCGTACCACCGGCGAGTGCGTCGATCGCGCTGTCGGGCGCGCGCGGGTCGACGGTCCCCCAGCCGTCAGCCTCCCACTCGCGGGCGGCGGGAGGGGCGATCTGCCGCTCGATCCCGCGCTGGCCGTCCTGGCGGTCGCGGACGAGCACGGCTCCCGCGGTGCCGCTCCGAGGGTCGCGCCGGAACGGGTCGTCGCCCGTGGTGCGCTCGAACAGGTACGTCAGGCCGGTGGAGTCGAGGTCGCGGCCCTCGAGCGCCTGCTCCGCGAGCACCGGCGGCCGCAGCGCCTCGCGGACCCGCACGCCCGGGATGCGCAGCTCGCGGATCCCGCCGGCGCCCTCCGGGGCGCCGTCTTCGGGCTCGGTAACGCGGGCGATCCGGACGCGCAGCGAGCGCGCGCCGCGCAGGCCGAGCTTGACCCGGTTCCAGCCCTGGCGCACGGGGAAGGTGCGGCCGGCCACCTCGACCGCGGTCACCTTCGCCCGCCGGTCGGAGTAGGGCATGAGGTCGATCGCGTCGACGTCCGTCGGCCGCTCGAACCCGATCTCGAGCCAGTGGCGCGCCTCCTCCAGCGCCCGGTCGGCCTGCCAGTGGGTCGCCGCGTCACCGTCGAAGGCGGCGAACGGCCGCCGCTCGGGGAACTGCGAGTACGCGGGCGAGAACGGCATCCGCAGGTAGCGGGCGCCCTCGTAGGTCGCGACGGTCTGGCCGTCGGCGCCGCGCGCCGGGAACAGGTCGAGCACCGCCGCGTCGGGTGAGAACGGGTCGTCGGCGGCCAGCGTGGCGCCGTGGTTCTGCGCCATCCGCGCGGCGGCGAGCACGCGCCGGCGGTTGGAGTCGGAGATCACGACCTCGCCCGCGCGCCGCACTTCATCCGCGCTCGAGTCGCCGGCGTAGGCGATCCGCCCGGGCGGCAGGGCGCCGAAGGCGGCGAGCCCGGCGAGCGCGTCGGCGCTGCCGTCGACCATCGTCGCTCGCGCATCGCTCTCGAGGCGCACGATCGGGCGCGCCGCCGGCCGGTCCCACGCCCGCACGCGCGGCAGCGGCCGCGCGGCCCCGAGCGTGCCGGCCGCGCGGGGCTCCCGCCGCACCGGGCCCCAGGAGCGGTCGGGCGCGCCGAGCTGGTCGAGCACGTCGGCGGCGTCCGCGGCCGCGACCGCGCCGCTGCCCGCGCGATCGTCGTCGGCGCCCGCGACGACCGAGCGCGCCGACAGCAGGTCCAGCAGCGGGCCGAGCTGGCCGGGCAGCGCGCGGCGCTGCTGGACGAGCCCGTCGACCGTCCACAGCAGGTCGACCGCGCGCAGATCGGCATAGGGCACCGCGTAGCGGACCGCCACGGGGCGGTCGGCGAGCGCCGGCAGGATCGCATCGACGGTCCCACCCCAGTCGTAGTCCGCGTAGAGCTGGCCCGGCAGCACCACCGCGCGGCCGTCGTCGCCCACCGTCGCGTCCACGTGGTCGGCCGCCGCGGTCCAGGCGGGCGGGATCCGGTCCCAGGTGAGCTGCGAGTCGAGCGCCTGCCCGCGCACGAGCGGCCAGCAGGCGACGGCCGCCAGGCCGGCCAGCGCGGCGAGCGCGACCGCGGGCAGCGCGCGGCCGCGGGCGCGCAGCCACGGGGCGGCGCGCACGGCGGCCAGCCCGCCGAGCCCGGCGAGCGCGAGCGCCAGCAGCGGCCCCGCCTTGTAGGTGGTGCGCAGGAACTGCAGCGGGGCGACGTGGTTGTAGGTGAAGTTCATCGCGCGCCGCAGCGGCGTCCCCTCCGGGAAGCCGGCGACCATCACGACCAGGCCGCAGAGCGCGAGCACGAGCAGGAACGCCGCCGCCCGCGAGCGGCGCACGAGCGCGAACGAGCTGAGCACGATGCCCGGCACCAGCAGGCCCGCGAGCACGACCGGCCAGGCGAACAGGAACACCGCCCCGTCACCGAACAGCGGCCGCAGCCGCCCGCCGTAGCCCACGCCCAGGTAGGAGATCCAGTAGCCCATCAGCCGCAGCGACTCGGGCAGGCTCGTGGTCGACCAGATCGTCCCGGGCTGCTCGGTGAAGCGCAGGAAGTCGACGCCATGGCGCGCCTGCACGAGCGTCGGGACCACCCACCAGATCGCTCCGAGCCCGGTCAGCAGCACGGTCCGCCAGCCGAACGCGACCAGCGCCCGCAGGCCGACCGCGCGGGTCGCAAGCTCGTAGAGCGCCAGCAGCACGGGCCCCATCAGCACCCACGCCGTGACCGCCGCGTTGACGCCGCCGCCCGTGCAGGCGACGGCCAGCGCGAACGCCGCCGGCCACCACCACGAGCGCGGCGCCCGCAGCCCGCGGTACACGCACAGCAGCAGCCACGGCAGCGCCGCGTAGCCGAGCAGCGTCACCGACGTGCGCGCGGTGAAGACCGCCACGTACGGGTTGAGCAGGAACAGCAGCCCGGCGACCAGGTGCGCCGCGCCGCGCGGGCGGCCGGCGAGCGCGTCCATCAGCCGCACCATCCCCCACACCGCCAGCGCGAGGACGAGCCCGAGCCACAGGCGCTGGACGAGCCACGGGCTGAGCCCGAGCAGCCGCCCGAGCGCGAAGAACGGGCCCATCGGGAACAGGTAGCCGCCGTACTGCCCGCCCTGGACGTGGCCGAGGTCCTCGGTCGGCGACCACGCGGCGGCGACGTCCCCGAGGAACCCGACGGGATCCACGTGCAGGCCGATCTTCGTGTCCGAGGTGGCCCGGCCCGGCCGCTGGATCAGCGCAATGACGAACGCGAGCGCCGCGAGGCCGGGAAGGACGAGGCGGTCGAGGGACGGCCGTGGCACGGCGCGCCACCTTAGACGTGGCGAACGGCGGCTGGGTAGGAAGGTGAGGAGTGCGGCGCGCCCCGTCGAGATCCCTCTCAGGCCCCACAGTGGGGCCCCAGAGGGACTTCGACGTGGCTGGGCCCCCGCTCCCCCTCCCTACGTGCCCGCCGTTGGACCGGCCCGACCCCTAGCCTGCGCCGCCGATGCGCGCCAAGGTTCTCGCCGTCCCGCTGCTGCTCGGCCCCGGGATCGTCGCCCTCTTCTCCGGGGGCTACTCCGACACGGCGCGCGCCGCGGCGGGCGTCGCCGCCTGGCTGCTCCTCGCGGCGACGGCGATCGCGCTCCCCCGGCCGCTGCCGCGCTCCGGACCCGCCGTCGCGGCACTGGCCGCGCTCGCGGCGCTGACCGCCTGGACCGCCGCGAGCCTCGCGTGGGCGCCGCTCGGAGAGCCCGCGGGCGAGGACGTGCAGCGGCTGCTGCTCTACCTCGCCGCGCTCGCGGCGGCGACGCGGATCCTGCGCGAGCCCGCGGCGGCGCGGCTCGCCGAGCCGCTGCTGCTGGCCGGGATCACCGGCGCGGCCCTGTACGGGCTCTCGGAGCGGCTCGTCCCCGGGCTCGTCGACCTGACCGACGTCCTCAGCGCGGGCGACCGGCTCGCGCAGCCACTCACCTACTGGAACGGGACCGGGGCGTTCGCCGCGCTCGGGCTGATCCTCGCCGCCGGAATCGCCGGTGCCCCCGAGCGGCCCGCAGCGGTGCGCGCCGGCGCCGCGGCGGCGGCGCCCGTGCTCGGGCTGGCGCTCTACCTGACGTTCTCGCGCGGCGGGATCGGCGCGGCCGCGGCCGGCCTGGCGGTGCTGCTGGCGCTGGCGCCGACCCTTTCGCACCTGCGCGCCGCGGTGCTCGTCGCCGCGGCGGCGGCCGTCCCGGCGGTCGCCACGCTCGCGCTCTCCGCGGTCGCGCAGGAGAAGAGCGGCAGCGGCCAGGGCGCGGCGATGCTCGTGCTGCTGTTCGCAGTCGCGGCGGGAGCCGCGCTGCTCGCCCGCCACGCGCCGGAACGGGAGGCGGTCCTCCCGCGCGTGCGGCTGCTCGCCGCCGGCGCGCTCGTGCTCGCCCTCGCGGGCAGCGCCGTGGCGGTCACGCAGGTCGAGCGCCAGGGCGGCCGCGACGACCCCGAGGCGACGCCGGGGCGGCTCGCGTCCGTGCAGAGCAACCGCTACGCCTACTGGAAGGTCGCGCTGCGCACGTTCGGCGACCACCCGCTCGACGGCGTCGGCAGCGGCGGCTTCCAGGCGGAGTGGCTGCGCGAGCGGCCGTTCCGCGAGCCCGTTCGCGACGCCCACTCGCTCTACCTCGAGACGCCGGCGGAGCTCGGCCTGGTCGGCCTGGCACTCGTGCTCGCGCTGCTCGCCTCCGTGGCCGTGGCCGCGCGCGCCGTCGCGGCGAGATACGCCGGCCCCGTCGCGGCGCTCGCCGCCTACGCGCTGCACGCGGGGGTCGACTGGGACTGGGAGCTGCCGGCGCTGACGCTGGTCGCGCTCGTGCTCGCCGGGCTCGTGCTCAGCGCACGCGAGCGCCCGAGCGCGGCTCGGGATGCCCCAGCCCCATGAGCACGTGGTTGGCGCTGCGGCGCGGCACGGCGTCTCCCGTCGGCAGCCCGCCCACGAGGTCCTCGCGCACGAAGAACGCGTTGACCCCCGCCAGCTCGGTGTGCACGAGCCGGTAGCCCTTCCCGGCCGCCAGCTCCTCGAGCGCCCCGAGCGAGGCGCCGTAGTCGCTCGTGCCGTCCCAGCGGAAGCCGGGCGTGTACGGCATCACGCGCCGCTCGCGGGGATCGATCGCGCCGTTGTACTCGACGATCACCAGGCGCGGCCGGTAGCCGGTCAGCGCGCGCCAGATCCAGTAGTCGTTGCCGTCGACGTCGATCGAGACGAGGTCGGGCTCCTCGGGCACCTCGGCCTGCGCGAACAGCGCCTCGACGCTGTCCGGCTCGACCGCCGCGTGCAGCGTGCGCACGCGCGGGTTGGCGGCGTAGCGCCGCTCGAGCGCCGCGAAGCTCGCGTCATCGGCCTCCAGGAAGGCGCCGCTCCAGCCCAGCACCTGGGCGAGGAAGACCGAGTTGCCCTCCGTCCCGTCCTGGATCCCGAACTCCACGAAGCCGCCGCCGCCGGAGCCGATCGCGTCGAAGATCGCCGCGATCACGCCGTCCTCGCCGTTCTGGGAGAAGACGCGCAGCTCCGAGGCGGTCAGGTCCGGGCCGCCGCCCCAGCGCTGCGCGAGCTCGCCGAGCGCCGGATAGACGGCGCGCGTGCGGTCGGCGTGCTTGAGCGAGCGCTGCACCAGCGCGCCGAGGGCGCGCGGATCGGCGGCGTTGCGGACGCGGTCGACGAAGCTCATCGCCGCGCACCCTTCCACATCGCGGCCGCGAGCAGCCCGAGCGCCGTGAGCAGGCTGACGATCCAGCCCAGCCGCCAGCTCCACGGCTCGTAGGTCATGACGATGCGGTGCTCGCCCGCGCCGACCGCGATCCCGCGCAGCAGGTAGTCGACGCGCTCGATCGGCACCTGGCGGCCGTCGAGCGTCGCGTTCCAGCCCGGGAAGTGCACGTCGGAGAGCACGACGAGCCCGCGGCCGGGCGAGCTCGCGGTCAGCTCGACGCGGTCGGGCTCGTAGGCGCCGATCCGCACGCGCCCGCCGGGCTCGCCCGGCGTCTCCGGGAGGCCTTCGACCGGCTCTCCCACGATCGCCTCGCGCGTCGGGGCGAAGCCCGGCTCGGCGATCGCGGCGAGCTGGCCGGCCTCGGACGGGACGACGCGCTGCCCGCCGACCCACCAGGCGCGCGGGACGGCGTGGGGGTTGGCGTAGATGCGCGCGTCCGGCCCGTCGTAGGTCGTCTTCAACCCCTCGAGCGGCGGCAGCTCGGGCGGCTGCATGATCTGCCCGACGCCGAGCAGGCCGAGCGCCCGCAGCGCCGGCTCCGTCGTGGCGGCGAGCAGGGTCGGCGGCGCGAAGCCGTCCTCGTCGTCGGTGATCTGCGTCCGCCACAGCCGGTTGTAGCGGCGCTCGATCGGGAAGTCGTAGCCGCGCGCGTCATAGAGGCCGTAGCGCATCGCGACGTTGGGGGCGACCGCCTGCGGACCGACCGGCGGCGCGAGCCCGACGAAGCGCGCCGGCCGCGCGTCGAGCAGCTCCTGGAGCGCCGGCGTGACCGGCTGCTCGGCGTGCTCGGTCGGGATCGCCGGGTTCTGGCCGACGCCGACGCGGAACAGGTCGAACACGACCACGGCCAGCGCCAGCGCGGTGAACGCCGCGCCGGCCACGCGGCCGGAGGCGCGCAGCCACAGCACCGCCAGCGCGAGCCCGGCGAGGCCGATCCACAGCCACGCCGCGCCGAGCGGCACGACGTCCTTGGCGGTCTCCCTCGCGGGCTCGGCGAAGCCCCACGCGGTCGCGAGGCCGTCGCCGATCGCCGCGGCGCTCACGTCGACCCGGAAGAGCGCCACGAGCACGGGCACGACGAGCAGCGCGGCGGCCCCGCCGAGCAGCAGCCGCGGCCGCCGCACGCCTTCGAGCAGGTCCCCCAGTCCCCAGCCCGCGAGCAGCGCCAGCGCGAGCAGCCCGACGATGATCAGCCGCTGGTTGTAGGCGTGGTTGAAGCCCGGGATCGCGGTCACGAGGTCGAACAGGCCGGGCGTGCCGACCGTGATCAGGATCGCCACGACGCCGCCGAGCGCGATCGCGACCCGCTCGCGCGTGAGGCGCCCGGAGACCACCGCCCACAGCGCCAGCATCAGCGGCAGCGCACCCGCGTAGTAGGCGCGCGAGAACGCGAACGCCTGCGTCGGCGCCTGCGACGGGCGGCCCCAGTACTCGGGCAGCACGTAGTTGATCAGCGCGGTGGCCGGGAAGTGCCCGCCCGTCTTGCCCTCGCGGTTCTCGAAGTCGCCCGAATGCGACAGCAGCTCGAGGAACGGCAGCAGCGCGATCGCGGCGAGCAGCGAGCCCGCCACCAACCCGGCCGCGAGCCGTCCGATCGCCCCCAGCCGCGCGCCCCGCTCGATCCGCGAGAGCGCCAGCAGCGCGAAGAAGCTGCCCACGGCGAGCACGTGGAAGCTCGACTCCGGGTGCCCGCCGAAGTACTGCAGCGCCACCACGAGCGCGAGCGCCGCGACCGGCCGCGGCCCCGGCCGGAGCACCGCGAGCCACACGCACAGCAGCAGCCAGGGCAGCCACGCCCACACGCTCGACAGCGGCCACGACAGCCAGACCACGAAGAACAGCCCGAACCCGTAGACGAGCCCGGCCATCAGCGCGCCGGCGTAGCGGATCGCCAGCGCGCGGGCCAGCAGGAACGTCCCGAACGCCGCCGCGAACACCTTCAGCGCCGCCGCGATCCCGAGCGACCACCAGAAGGGCAGCAGCAGCGACGGCCAGTTGAAGGGCGAGAACAGCGCCGACTGGCTGTTGGCCACGAACGGCCGCCCGCCCATCTGGTGCGGGTTCCAGAGCGGCACGTCGGGCAGGTGGCGGCGTGCGTACTGCAGGAACGGCTGGAACTGCAGGACCGCGTCGACCTCCTCGTAGTTGGAGCCGAGCTCCTGCACGCCCGCCGGGCGCTCCTGCGTCCACGGTGCGGCCGACCAGAGGTGGTCGGAGGCCGACAGCGCGTGGCCCGGCACCAGCGCCGGCGCGAACAGCGCGAGCGACAGGAGGGCGTAGGCCAGCGCCGCGCTCAGGACGGGGCGCCGCCGGATGGCGGACAACGGGCGGCGCGCGGACACGACGCGCGAGAGCATACGATCCGGTCGGGTATGGATCTGCCCACCGTCTCGCTCGTCATCCCCGTCCTCGACGAGGAGGACACGCTGCCGGAGCTCCACCGCCGCGTCGAGGCGGCGCTGGAGGGCATCCCGCACGAGCTGGTGTTCGTCGACGACGGCTCGACGGACCGCTCCGCGGCGATCGTGGAGGAGCTCGCCGCCCGCCAGGAGGGCATCGTGCTCGTGCAGCTCTCGCGCAACTTCGGGATGGAGATCGCGATGTCGGCCGGGCTCGACCACGCCCGCGGCGACCACGTGGTGCTGATGCACGCCGACCTGCAGGACCCGCCCGAGCTGATCCCGGAGATGCTCGAGAAGGCGCGCGCCGGGGCCGACGTCGTCTACGCGCGCCGGATCGGGCGCGACGAGAGCTGGCTCAAGCGCGCGCTGGCGACGGGCTTCTACTCGCTGATGGAGCGGCTGGCGCGCACGCCCTACCAGGGCCAGGCGGGCGACTTCCGACTGATGTCGCGGCGCGTCGTCGAGACCCTGCGGCAGATGCCCGAGCGCCGGCGCTTCCTGCGCGGGATGGTCGCGTGGGTCGGCTTCGAGCAGGTCCCGATCGAGTACCGCCGCGCGGGCCGCACCGCCGGGCGCGGGGCCTCCTACCACGCGCTGCTGCGGCTGGCGGTCGAGGCGCTGGCCTCCTTCTCGGACGTGCCGCTGGCGCTCGCGGCGTACTTCGGGCTCGTGACCGCCGTGCTCGCGAGCCTGGCGGCGGCCGTGATCGCGGTGCTGACCGTGGCCGGGGTGGTGACGGCGAGCCTCGGCGTCTGGATCCTCGTGTCGGTGCTCTTCCTCGGCGGGGTGCAGCTGATCAGCGTCGGCATCCTCGGCCGCTACGTGGCCCGGATGCACGAGCAGACGCTCCAGCGCCCGCTCTACCTCGTCAACCGCGTGATCGCGTCACCGCTGGACACCGCCCCCGGCGGTCAGGGCGCGGGCACCGGCGGCACGAGCTCGCGCAGCCGCTGAAGCGCCTCGCGCGCCAGCGCCGGATCCGCCTCACGGGCCGCCCGCGACACGGCGAGCCACGCCTCGGCGTTCTCGGGCTCGCGGCGGGCGGCCGCGCGGGCTTCGGCGAGCGCGCCCTCCGCGTCGCCGCCGCGCAGCCGCACGTTGGCGAGCAGGATCGCCCGCCGCTCGCCGGGGGTGAGGCGGCCGGCGTCCTGCTCGAGTGTCTCGGCGTGGCGCAGGTCGGCCGCCGAGAGCTTCGGCGGGCTGAACTGGAGGGCGTTCAGGCGGTCCTCGGCGCGCGCGGCGGTCAGCGCCACGGCGAAGCCGGCGGCGACCGCGAGCGCGACGACGGCGAGGAGGATCCGTTCCGGCACGACCGGCGAGGTTATCCCGCCCCGCCCGCCCGCACGAGCACGTCGTAGGCGCCGTAGCGGGCGTCGAGCCGGTAGTCGGAGGCGAGGTACTCGTCGAGCGCCCGCGACCCGCTCGGGCGCCCGCGACGGTTGGGCTCCGGCCGCGAGGACGCCGGGTCGGTCCAGCGCACGACGGCCTTCGGGCGCGTGCGCCGGAGCGCGGCCACGGTCAGCGCCTGCTCGCGCGGGAGCGCCTGCACGCTGACGTCGCGCGAGAGGACGTTCGGACGCCGCACGAGGAAGTGGATCAGCGGATCGGAGATCGTCACGAGGTCGCTGCGCCGCGGCGCGACGTAGATCGGCTCGCCCGGCGGGACGAGCTCCTGGACCCGCGCGGCCAGCCGCGGCAGCGCGGCGGCCTCGGCCGGCGGCACGCGGATCCCCGGCACGCCGGCAAGGTCCACCGGCTCGAGATCCGGGGGCAGCAGCAGCGCCGACAGCCGGTTGGCCGCGCCCGCGAGCACGATCAGGGCGAGCCCGGCCGCGAGCACGGTGCGCAGCGCGGGCGGCGCGCCGGGCACCGGGCGCGGCGCGGCGGTCCCTGCCGGAGCGCGGCGGCGCGGCCGCGGCGAGGGGGATCGCCGCGCAGAGGCACACGATCAGCGGCTGCGCGTGCAGCTCGTCCGGGCGCGAGAGCAGGTACAGGACGCAGCCCGCGGCGAGCGCGGTCACGCCGGCGAGCTCGGGCCCGGGGCGGCGGCGGACGAAGGAGATCAGCACGAGCGCGCAGAGCACGAGCCCGATCAGCGGCAGGTAGAAGCCCAGGACGTCCTTGAGATCCTCGGCCAGCGCCGACGGCGGCCACCCCCGCAGCGATCCGTCGTAGTCGATCGGGAACGGCAGCCGCCACAGCTCTCCGTCCCCCGCCGCGATCCCGACGAGCTCGTCCCAGAGAGCCGGGATGCCCGCCTCCGCCGCGAACGGCGCGTACAGCGCCACGCTCGCGAGCACCGCCGTGAGGGCCGCCGTCGCCGCCGGCCGCCAACCGCCCGCGCCGGAACCGCGGGCGCCGCCCTCGCTGCCGGAGGCCGCGCCGCGCGCGGCAAGGAGCGCCACTATCGCGGCGAGCGCCGCGATCACGCCGATGTCGGGGCGCCAGAAGGCGGCGAGCGCGGCGAGCAGGCCCGCGGCCACGGGCCTCCCGCGGGCGCCCGCCAGCACGGCGCACAGCGCGAGCGCCAGCGCGACCGGGAACGGGTTCGCGCTCGTGGGCTGCGCGACGGTGACGGCCGCGGCGAGCCAGGCGGCGAGCGCCCAGCGGTTCCCGGCGGCGGGCCGCACGAGCGCCCAGACCGCGACCGCGGCGGTCGCGTCGGCGGCGACGCGCAGCACGCGCCACCAGGCCACGGACGGCTCGAACAGCCACGACAGCCCGGCGACGGCAGCGGGCTGCCCGGGTCCGTAGGGCCAGCCGAAGTCGGCGTAGGGCCACTGGCCGTCGAGGATCCGCGAGGCGCCCTGCATCAGCAGCCCCTCGTCGAACGGCTCGAGGTAGCGCCGCATCGTGAAGCCGGAGATGACCGCCGCCGCGAGCCACAGGAGCAACGCCGTGCCGCGCCGCGCGCGCGGCGGGCCGGCGCGAACCGCGGCGGCGGGCGCCACGGCCGTCATGAGCGGGCCGCCGCGGGGGCGTCCCACGACGGCCGGTCGCCGCCGGGTCGCAGGTAGCCCCAGAGCTCGCCGAGCAGGCCCGACTCGAGCCGGCGGGTCGCGAGCACGAGCCCGGCCAGCCACAGCGCGAGCTCCGCCAGCGCCTGCCGCGAGCGGCCGGTCGCCGCCCCACATCGCGAACCGCAGCGCCAGCACCGGCGCCGTCGCGACCGCGACGGGCAGCGCGGCCCGCAGCGCCATCGTCCCCAGCCGCGCGCCCGGCAGCAGCCGCAGGATGTAGCGCCGCCGCACCGCCAGGACGCAGACCGTGCAGGCCAGGCGGCCGGCCACGAACCCCCAGCTCCCCCACGCCAGCGTCGCCGGCACGGCCAGGACCGCGAAGGAGCCCGCGAACACCGCGGACTCGACGGCCTGCGGCCGCGACTCGCCGCGGGCGCGGTAGAAGGCGAACCAGTTGTAGCCCAGCTGCTGCAGCGCGGTCGCCGCCGCCAGCCCGCCGAGCAGCACCACCGCGGGCTCCCACTCGTCGCCGAGCACGAACGCGACGAGATCCGCGCCGAACAGCGCCAGGCCCGCGCCGAACGGGAACGCCCACATCAGCGTCAGCCGGTTGGACTTCGCGAACAGCTCCTCGAGCACGTCGACGCGCTCGCGCACACGGACGATCGCCGGGTAGATCGTCGTGGCCACGATCTGGTCCGCGCGGTCGGCGTAGCGCGTGAGCGTCGCCGCGAGCGTGATCCAGCCCGCCGCAGCGAGCCCGTCCTCGGAGAGCCCGAACACCGCGATCTGGCCCTGCGCGACGGCCAGCGCCGCCACGGCGGTCACGAACACCGGCCACGAGAAGCGCAGGTAGCGGCGCGCCGCGTCGCGCTCGAAGCGCGGCCGCAGCCGGTACGGCGAGACGGCCGCGGCCGCGATCACGGCCGCCACGTGCGCGCAGAACGGCCCGATCACCAGCGCCCACACGCCGACGCCCGCGAGCAGCAGCGGCACGGTCACGAGCACGGTGCCGAGCGGCACGATCGCCTGCAGCAGCCGCAGCCGCAGGAAGTCCATGCGGCGGAAGAACACCCACTGCGGCGCCTGCAGCGAGAACGCGACGGGCAGGTACGCGACGGCGAGCGTCAGCGCGAGCAGCTGGTCGTCGTCGTAGAGCGCCGCGAGCACCGGCGCGAGCAGCGCGATCGCCAGCGAGGCCACCAGCCCGACGGTCAGCTCGACGCCGAACGCGCGCTGGAACTCCGCCTCCTCGTCCTCGGCGGCCTGCTGGACGAACGCCTCGTCGATCCCGACCCGGCGCAGCGCCACGATCGTCATCGCGGTCGTCGTCACCACGCCGTAGAGGCCGATCGCGCTCGGGCCCAGCAGCGCCGTCGCCAGCAGCCCCTGGAGCAGCACGAGGCCCTCCGCACCCGACAGGAAGGCGGCGTTGAGGGCGCCCCCGCGCGCCGTCACGGCGCGCAAGGAGCCACCCGCGCTGCTCGACCGTGGCATGAGCCGCGATGCTACCCGCGCCATGGACGACCGGCCGGTCCTGTTCCTGTCCTACTCGGGCGTGCTCGGCGGCGCCGAGCGCGTGCTGCTCGACTGCGCCACCCGGCTCGGGCGGCCGGCGCTGCTCGCCTGCCCGGAAGGCCCGCTCGCCGCGGCCGCCCGCGGCGCCGGGCTGCGGGTCGCCCCGATCCGGGACCGCTCGCTGCACCTGCGCGGGTCGCGCGCGGAGGCGGGCCGGCGGCTCGGCGGGTTCGCCCTCGACGCCGCGCGGCTCGCCCGCCGCCACCGGCCCGCCGCGCTGCTGGCCTGGAGCGCCCGCGCCGTGCTGGCCGCCGCGGCCGCGCCGCTCTCCGGCACGCCGTGGCTCGCCGTCCACCACGACCTGCTGCCGAGCGCCGGCGTGGCCGCCGCCGTCCGCGCCGCGAGCCGCCGCGCCGACGGCGTCGTGGCGACCTCGCACGCGGTCGCGCGCGACCTGCGGGTGGTGGCGGGCGGGCCGCACGCCGAAGGCGCGCCGGCCGCGGGCGCGACGATCCTGCACCCGGGCGTCGACCTCGACGCGTGGACGCCGCTGCCGCCCGCCGAGGGCACGCCGCGCGCGCTCGTGCTCGGCGCGCTGGTGCCGTGGAAGCGCGCCGACCTCGCGCTCGAGATCGCCGCCCGGATCCCGGACCTGCGGCTCGAGCTCGCCGGCGCGACCCTGCCGGGCGATCGCGAGGGCTTCGAGGTCGGCCTGCGGGTCCGCGCCGCGCTGCGCGACCTGGCCGGCCGCGTGACCTTCTCCGGCGCCGTCCCGGATCCCCGCGTCGCGCTCGCCCGCTCGCACGTGCTGCTGCACTGCGCGGACGCCGAGCCGTTCGGGATGGCGCTGCTGGAGGCGCTCGCGACGGGCCGCCCGGTCGCCGCGCCGGCCGCCGCCGGGCCGCTCGAGATCGTCGAGGACGGCGCCGGGTGCCTCTACGCGCCGGGCGACCCAGACGCCGGCGCGGAGGCGGTCCGGGCCCTGCTCGGCGACGCGGCCGCGCCCGCGGCCGCCCGGGCCCGGGCGGAGGGCTTCCCCGTCGAGGCGTCGGCCGCCCGGCTGGCCGCCGCCGTGGAGGCGATCGCCCGGTGACCCCGTTCACGATCGTCACCGTGCTGCACGACTCGGGCCCGGAGATCGCGGCGCTGCTGCCGACGCTGCGGCGCCACGCGCCCGACGCCCAGTTGATCGTCGTCGACACGGGCTCGCGCGACGACGGCCCCGATCGCGCGCGCGGGCACGGCGCCGAGCTCGTCGAGCTCCCGGACAACCCCGGGTTCGGCGCCGCCAACAACGCCGGCGTCGCGCGCGCCCGCCACGACGTCACCGTCCTGCTCAACCCCGACACCGAGCTGGCCGACGACTCTCTGCATGAGCTCGCGGCGCAGGCGCGAATCCATCCCCGTGCCCTGCACGCTCCCCGGCTGCTCGAGCCAGACGGCGCCGTCCAGCGCTCCGCCCACCCCCTGCCGGGTACGGTCGGCGCGCTGCTGCCCGCGCTCGTGCACCCGCCGCTGCTCCCGCGCGAGCTGCGCGAGCGCGCCGAGCCGTACCGAGCGGAGCGCCCGCGCACGGTCGGTTGGGCGATCGCCGCGTGCCTGGCCGGCTCGACGGCGCTGCTGCGCGAGCTCGGCCCGTTCGACCCGGCGGTGCACCTGCTCGCGGAGGACATGGAGCTCGGCCTGCGCGCCCGCACCCGCGGCGTCCCGACCGTCCTGCACCCGCACCTGCGCGTCCGCCACACCGGCGGCCACTCGATCAACCGCGGCGGCGAGCCGTTCGCGCTGCTCGCCCGCCGCCGCCGCGAGGCGGTCGAGACCACGCTCGGATCGCGCGCCCGCGCGCTCGACGACGCGGCCCAGCTGGTCACCTTCGCGACCCGCATCGCCGCGCGCGCGGCGCTGCGCCGGGACGCGACCCGCGAACGGTCGCAACTCGCGGCTCTACGCAGGGAGATCGGGAGCTAGCCGTAACGGCGCGACGTCTCATGAGGCCTAGGCTCAAAGGCATGAGCACAACCGGGGTCCTGGTGAGCGGGCGCCACCGCAGGCGCCGCTTCACTGCGGCGTCCGCTGGTGCGCTTCGCCCGCGTCGCGGCGGACCCGCAGAGCTACCGGAACCTGCTCTACCTGCTGATCGCGCTGCCGCTCGGCGCCGCCTACGTGACGATCCTCGTCGCCGGGCTGTCGGTCGGCGCCGGCCTCGCGGTGATCCTCGTCGGGATCGCGCTGCTCGTCGCCACCCTGATCGCCCTGCGCGGGATGGCGGCCGTCGAGCGCACGCTCGCCCGCCGCCTGCTGCGGATCTCGATCCACCCGCCGCTCGAGGGCGGCATCCACTCCAACTGGCGCCAGCGTGTGCAGCTGTGGCTGCGCGACCCCGTCACCTGGAAGTCGCTCGTCTTCATGCTCGGCAAGCTGCCGATGGGCGTGGTCGCCTTCGCGGCGGTCGGGCTGCTCGGGCTGACCTCGCTCGTGCTCGCCTTCGCGCCCGTGCTGGTGGCGATCACCCCGGTGATCTTCTTCGGCTGGGAGATCGACAACCCGGTCGCGGCGATCGCGGCCGTGCCCGCCGGGGTGCTGCTGTGGCTGTGCTGCCTGCACCTCTTCAACGGCCTCGCGTGGCTCTACGGCGTCTGCGCGCGGGTCATGCTCGGCCCGAGCTCGGTCGAGCTGCGCGAGCGCGTCGAGGGCCTCAAGGACGCCAGCGCGCGCATCCTGGCCGCCGCCGACGACGAGCGCCGCCGGATCGAGCGCGACCTGCACGACGGCGCCCAGCAGCGCCTCGTGGCGCTCAACGTGCTGCTCGGCGTGGTCGAGAGCAAGCTCGAGAAAGACCCCGCGGCCGCCGCCCCGCTCGTCGCGCGCGCCCGCGTCGAGGCGACGGAGGCCGTCAAGGAGCTGCGCGAGCTCGCGCGCGGCATCCACCCCGCGCTGCTGGCCGACCGCGGCCTGATCGCGGCGCTCGAGGCGCTCGCGGCCCGCGCCCCGTTCAAGGTCGAGATCTCCGGCGTGCCCGACCACCGGCTCCCGCCCGCCGTCGAGGCGACCGCCTACTTCATCACCGCCGAGGCGCTGACCAACGTCGCCAAGTACGCCGGCGACGAGGCGAGGGCGTGGGTGGAGCTGCACGAGGAGCGGGGCCGCCTGCGCGTGACGGTACGAGACGACGGGGGCGGCGGCGCCGACCCGCGGCGCGGGACCGGCCTGCGCGGCCTCAACGACCGCGTGGCGGCGCTCGACGGCCGCTTCGAGGTCACCTCCCCCGCCGGCGGCGGCACCGTCGTTATCGCCGAGCTCCCGCTGGAGCGCCCGTGAAGCGCGCGCTCGCGATCCTGGCCGCGCTCGGCGCCGCCGCCGCGCTCGCCGGCTGCGACAGCGGCCCGCCCGTCTCCCAGACCCGCGAGCTCGGCGGCTTCTCGCGCCTGGAGGTCTCGGGCGACCTCTCGCTGGACATCCGGCTCTTCAACCGCCCCGACCCGGGTGTGCGGATCACCGCCGGCACGAAGGCGATCGACCGCATCAAGACCGAGGTGGTCGGCGACGTGCTGCGGGTGTCGACCAAGTCGCGCGGCCTGACGATCGGGCCCGACCCGCTCGGCGACGTCCAGATCAGCCTCGGCGTGCCGTCGCTGCTCGCGCTGCGCGTCGACGACCAGGCGGACGTCAACCTCAGCGGCCTGTCCGCCAGGTCCTTCGAGCTGCGCGTCAACGGCTCGGGGCTCGTGCAGGCGCGCGGCCGCGTCGACGACCTCGGGTTGGAGGTCGACGGCTCCGCGGAGACCGACCTGCGCAACCTCGCCACCCAGGACGCGAGCGTGCGCATCGACGGCTCCGGCGACGCCGACCTGCGCGTTGCGCGCTCGCTCGAGCTGATCGTCGAGGGCAGCGGCGACGTCACCTACCGCGGCCGCCCGTCGGTGAGCTCGCGCCTCGAGGGCTCGGGCAACGTCACCCAACTCGACGATTAACGGCGACGACCCGGCCGGGGCCGGGTCGTCGGTACCAACTTGATGTGTCGCTGAGCCTCTACGCGGCCTCGCGCAGCGCCATCAGCTCCGGGCGCTGGGAGAGGCGCTTGAGGGCGCGCTCCTCGATCTGACGGGCCCGCTCGGTGGAGACACCGAGCTTGCGGCCGGCCTGCGAGAGCGTCTGCGGCTCCTGGTCGCCGGCACCGAAGCGCATCTCGATCACGTCGCGCTCCGGGGCGGGCAGCTCCTGGATGGCCGTCAGCAGCGTCTCCGAACGGAGGGCCTCGTGGACCTCCTCGTCGACCGCCGGCGTCTCGAGCGCGAGCAGGTCGCCGAACGAGGTGTCGCCATCGTCGCCGACCGGCTTGTCGAGGCTCACGACGGCGCGATCGGCCTTGCGGATCTCGATCACGTCGGCGAGCGGCAGGTCGGCGGCGTCTGCGATCTCCTCGTCGCTCGGCTCGTGGCCGAGCTTCGTCGTCAGCTCACGCTCGATGCGCCCGACCTTCCGGGAGCGCTGGGCCACGTGAACGGGGAGCCGGATGGTCCGGCTCGTGTTCTCGAGCCCGCGCTGGATGGCCTGGCGGATCCAGAGCGTTGCGTAGGTGGAGAAGCGGAAGCCCTTGCGCCAGTCGAACTTCTCGACCGCGCGGATGAGACCCAGCATGCCTTCCTGAATGAGGTCGCCGAGCGCAAGGCCCTGGCCCTGGTAGCGGCGCGCATTGGCCACCACGAGGCGCAGGTTGGAGTTGATCATCCGGTCCTTGGCGGCGAGGTCGCCCTTCTCGATGCGCTTCGCGAGCTCGATCTCCTCGCTCGGCTTCAGCAGCGGGTAACGGCCCGCCTCGCGCAGCAGGAGCTGCAGCGAATCCATCGTGGGGTCGGCGACGGCCTCCTCGTTCTTACGGGGGCGTGGGGTATCGGTGATGGTGGGCGTCGTAAGTCCTTTCGGCATATCTATAACCAACTGTTTCAGTAGGAATTATACGAGAGTCCGGTTGCCGTTGCAACCACCCCTGCTCCGTCGCAAGGCGGTCCGTCGGCACAGCGGTGGAGCGCGTCTGAGGGGAGGTCCAGCGCGTCCCTGAGTTCCGTCTCCTGACCCTCGGCTACGCTGTGGGGAGCCACCGTGGATCAGGTCCAGCACGTCGCCCCGCAGGGCGGCGCGCACTAACACAACCCCTAGGATGCCAGAGGGTTACGGACTTTGTTGCCCGGTGCACCGAGGTTTTAGGCTGAACTGAGGAATCCTGCCCGGATTCCGTGCCAATTCAGCCCGCGGCGGCGCGCTTCGTGGTGCGTCGCGGGAGCAGCCCGGTGACGACCGCGGGCCGCTCGCCGGGCCTCGGGGCGCGCTCGGCCTCGACCGCGCCGGCCACGATCCGGCGCAGCTGGTCGCGGAAGCGGTCCGCGCCGAACTGGCGCGCTGTCGCCACGCACGCCGCCGGGTCGACGGCGAGCGGGTCGAACCCTTCTACGGCGCGGGCCAGCGCCTCCGGCTCGTCGCGCTCGTAGTACGTCCCGGTGACGCCCTCGCGCACGCTCTCGCGGACGCCGCCGGCGCCGAGCGCGATCACGGGGCGGCCCGAGGCGAGCGATTCGACGGCCGCGATCCCGAACTCCTCGGCCGCGGTGACGACCAGCGCGCGCGCCGTCGCGAGCAGCTCCGCGACCCGCTCGTCGCTGACGCGGCCCGTGAAACGAACGTTCGGCGCGGCCATCCGGCGCAGCCGGCGCAGCTCGGGCCCGTCGCCGACGACCACGAGCGGGCGGCCCATCGCGTTGAAGGCGCGCACCGCCACGTCGATGCGCTTGTGGGCCATCAGCTCGGCGAGCACGAGGTAGTGGCCGCCGATCCGCTCGGCCGGGACGGGCGCGAAGCGGTCGAGCTCCACCGGCGGGTGCAGGACCGTCGCCTCGCGCCCGAGGTAGCGCCGCACGCGCGAGGCGGTGAGGTGCGAGTTGGCGACGTAGGTGTCGACCCGCTGGGCCGCGATGTAGTCCCACTGGCGCCACTGGTTGAGCAGCAGCCGCAGCGGCGGGCGCAGCAGCGGCCCGCGGGCGCGCAGCGTCGCCTCGCGCTCGGACCAGGCGTAGCGGAACGGGTTGTGGCAGTAGCAGACGTGCACGGCGCCGGGGTCGACCAGCACGCCGTGCGCCCAGGCGCTCGAGGAGGAGACGACGACGTCGTAGCCCTGCAGGTCGAGCGACTCGATCGCGTGCGGGTAGAGCGGCAGCAGCGGGCGGAACGTCCGCGAGGTCGGCCTCAGCCGTTGCAGGAACGACGTCTGCGGCCGGCGGGCCTCGAAGCGCCCCTCGGTGCCCTTTGGGTCGTAGACGGCCGTGAAGACGTCCGCATCCGGCCACGCGTCGCAGATGGACGCGAAGACGCGCTCCGCTCCGCGGAGGTCGAGCAGGAAGTCGTGGACGAGTGCGACACGGGTGCTCACCGGTGCGCGAGTGTAGATGCGCCGGCGCGCGGAGGGCTGCTCGGGGACCGCAACCCGCGCGCCGCTTGTCTGTTGGAAGACTCGTCGCATGCGCCTCTTCGCCGCAACAGCCCTGATCGCGCTCGCCCTGGCCGCCCTGCCCGCCACGGCGGGGGCGGCGCGCAGCGTGCCGCGCGGCTGGCTCGGCGTGATCGCCGATGGGCCGCTGACGTCGGGCGGGGCGATGGACGGCGAGTGGGACCTGATGGCCTCCAGCGGCGCCGAGGGCGTGCGGACGGCGTTCTACTGGCCGAGCGCCCAGCGCGACGGCGCCGCGCCGCCGGACTTCGCGCACCTCGACGGCGTGGTGCTGCAGGCCGCGCGCCGCGGGCTCCCCGTGCTGCCGATCGTGACCGGCACGCCGACTTGGGCGGCCAGCCGCGCCGGCGATGAGACCTCTCCCCCGCGCGATCCCGCGCTCTACGCGGACTTCCTGCGCGCGCTCGTGGGCCGCTACGGGCCCGCCGGCTCGCTCTGGGCCGAGCATCCCGAGCTGACCGCGCGGCCGATCCGGGCGTGGCAGATCTGGAACGAGCCGAACCTCACGCGCTACTGGACGCCGCCCAAGGGCCAGGGCTTCGCCCGCAGCTACGTCAAGCTGCTGCGCGCCGCCGACCGCGCACTCGAGGCCGCCGACCCCGGCTCGCGCACGATCCTCGCCGGCCTCCCGAACGAGAGCTGGATCGCGCTGCGGCAGGTCTACAAGGCGGGCGCCCGCGGGTCCTTCGACGCGGTCGCGCTGCACCCGTACACCGGCAAGCCGCGCAACGTCGTGCGCCTGGCCGAGCTCGCCCGCAAGGAGATGCGCCGCTTCCGCGACGGTCGCAAGCCGCTCTGGATCACGGAGCTCTCGTGGCCGGCCGCGAAGGGCAAGACGAAGAACACCACCGGCTTCGAGACCACCGACCGCGGCCAGGCCTCACGGCTGAGCGAGGGCCTGCGGCTGCTCGCGCGCGCCCGCAAGCGCCTGCGGATCGAGCGGGTGTTCTGGTACACGTGGCTCTCGCGCGAGGACTCGCCGAACTCGTTCGACTACTCCGGCCTGCGCCGCGTCCGCGGCGACCGCGTGATCTCCGTGCCGGCGCTCGCCGCCTTCCGCAAGGCCGCGCAGCGCCTCCAGGGGTGCGCGAAGGCCCCGGGCGACGCCACCCGCTGCCGAAGCTAAGGGGCCTGTCCCCTTAGCTCGCGTTGGAGGAGCGCGTCGACCTCGCGGGCCGTCCGGTCCCACGAGAAGCTCGCGGCGCGGGCCAATCCGGCGGCGCGCAGCCGCTCCTGCTCGGCCGTGTCGGCGAGCAGCGCGGGCAGCTCGGTCGCGAACGTCGCCGGGTCCTCGACCAGCCGCGCGGCGCCGCCGCAGGTCTCGGGCAGCGCGCCCGCCGTGGTGGTGAGCACGGGCGTGCCGGCGGCCATCGCCTCGAGCACGGGCAGCCCGAAGCCCTCGTAGAGCGAGGGCAGCGCGAACGCCTCCGCGCCCGCGTAGAGCCCGGGGAGCAGCGCGTCGTCGACGTGGCCGAGCAGCCGCAGCGCGTCGAGCCCCTGCTCGGCCGCGAACTGCGGCCGGTGGCCGCCCGCGACGGCCAGCTCGACGCCGTCGGCCGCGAGAGCGCGCGCCGCGGGCACGAGCGCCGCGAGGTTCTTGCGCGCCGTGTGGGAGGCGACGCACAGGACGTAGGGCCGTTCGAGGCCGAGCGCCGCGCGTGCGGCGGCGGCATCCGCGTCCGGCGTGAAGCGCCCGTCCACGCCGCCCGGAACGACGGAGACGCGCGCCGGGTCGACCCCGAGCAGCTCGCTCAGCTCGCGGCGGGAGAACTCCGACACGGTCACGATCCGCCGCGCGCGGCCGGCGAGCACGGGCAGCAGCCGCCGCTGCCAGGTCGCGTAGGCGCCGGAGTACCAGCCCGGATGGCGCAGCGCGGCGGCGTCGTGGAGCACCAGCACGGTGCGCCGCGAGGCCGCGGGCGCCAGGTTGGCCGGGCACAGCAGCAGCGGCGCGCGCAGGCGGGCGGCGCGCACGGGCAGCACGAGCTGCTCCCACGCGTGCCCGGCGCGGTGGACCAGCCGCGGCGGCGGCCGCAGGACCGCGTAGGCGCCAGGTCGCAGCGCCGGCAGGCGCCCGGAGAGCTCCCGCGCCCAGCGCTCCACGCCGCCCAGCTCGGGGCGCGCGGCGGCGCGGGCGTCGATGGCGATCGGGGGCGTCAGCGCGCGGGACTATCCCAGAGCGTTTGCGCCGGGGCCCTTCGGGGTGCCACGCTTGCGTATCGCGTGCGGTTTGATTCGATCGATGCGTCAGACGGGGGACCGAGGATGAGACGGCCGGTGCTGCTGCGGCGGCCGGCCGGCTCGCGGCTGGCGATCCGGCCCGCGGACGGCGCTCTCGCGGCGCCGCCGGGCGACCACCGCGTCGCGCTGCGGCTGCTCGAGCGGGGCGACCGCGACGAGTTCCTGCGCCTCGCCGCCGAGAGCCGCACGCTGCACCGCCCGTGGACGTATCCGCCCGAGCGCCCGGAGCAGTTCGATGAGTTGTACGCGCGCTCGCGCCGCGAGGACACCGTCTGCCTGCTCGCCTGCCTGCGCGAGGGGGGCGAGATCACGGGCGTGCTGATCCTCTCCCAGATCGTGCGCGGCGCCTTCCAGTCGGCCTACCTCGGCTACTACGCGCACGAGCGCCACGCCGGCAAGGGCTACATGCGCGAGGCGATGCTCCAGACCGTCGCGCACGCGTTCGGCCCCCTCGCCCTGCACCGGCTGGAGGCCAACATCCAGCCCGGCAACGCCGCCTCGATCGCGCTCGCGCGCTCGGCCGGCTTCCGGCTCGAGGGCTTCTCGCCGCGCTACCTGCTGATCGGCGGCCAGTGGCGCGACCACGAGCGCTACGCCATCACCGCCGACGAGCCGGCCGAAGGCGCCTAGAACAGCCCGAGCTGCTCGGCGCCGGGCGCCCCCTCGGGCTCCGGCTCCGGCTCCGGCTCGCGCGCGGGCTCAGGGCGGGCCGCCGCGACCGCGACCGCGGCCAGCTCGGGCTCGGGCACGGCGGGCTCCGCGTCGGCACGCTCGGGCTGCGGCGGCTCCGGGAGCGCCAGCAGCTCCGGCAGGCGCGCGAAGTCCTCGCGCAGGGTCTCGAGCATCCGAGGCGTGTAGAGCGCCGCCGCCGGGTGGAAGATCGGATACAGCCGCAGCGTGCGCGGACCGAGCGTGCGGATCTCGTCGCGGCCGTGCAGGCGCGTGATCCCGGTGGGGTCGCCGCGCAGCAGCTTCGTCGAGAAGTTCCCGAGGCTGCACACCACCTTGGGCCGGATCAGCTCGAGCTGCCGGAACAGGTAGTCCTGGCAGTTGTCGATCTCCTGCGGGAGCGGATCGCGGTTGCCGGGAGGCCTGCATTTGAGGACATTCGCCACAAATACGTCCCCGCGCTGCAGGCCGATCTCGCCGAGCAGCTGGTCGAGCAGCCGTCCGGCCTGGCCGACGAACGGCAGGCCGCGCTCGTCCTCGCGGGCGCCGGGCGCCTCGCCGACGAACATCAGGTCGGCGTCGGCGTTCCCCGCCCCGAACACCACGGTCTGGCGCGTGGACGCGAGCTGCGGGCACTTCTGGCAGGTCGAGGCCTGCTCCCAGACGGCCTTGAGCTCCTCGCGCCGATGCCCCGCATCGCTCACGGATGTGACTCTAGACACGGATACGGCGGGAGCGGGGATGGTTCCCGCAGGTTGCGGGGTATCCTGTCGGCAGAGGCGCGCACCGCGGATCGGGCGCGACCTCGACACTCCTTCCACCTTCTCCCTGAAGCCGGTATCTCGTGCGAGAACTGGACTCGATCGCCGTCGTCGGCGCGGGCCGCCTGGGCACCGCCCTGGCCGCCGCCCTGCGCGCGGCCGGCCTCTCCGTGAGCGGCCCGCTCGGCCGCGCGCACGCCCTCGAGGGCGCAACGCTCGTGCTGCTCTGCGTGCCCGACGGCGAGATCGCCGCCGCTGCAGCGGCGGTCGCTGCCGGCCCGCTGGTCGGCCACTGCTCCGGCGCCACCACGCTCGAGCCGCTCGACGGCCACGAGGCGCTCGGCCTGCATCCGCTGATGACCGTGCCCGCCGGCTCGCCGCCCGAGGTCTTCCGCGGCGCCTCGGCCGCGGTCGACGGCTCCACGCCCCGCGCTCTGGCGGCGGCCGAGGAGCTCGCGCGGCGGCTCGGGATGCGCCCGATGCGCGTGGCGCCCGAGGACCGCGCCGCCTACCACGCGGCCGCCTCGATCGCGTCCAACTTCGTCGTCACGCTCGAGGCCGCCGCGGAGCGGCTCGCCGCCACCGCCGGCGTCGACCGCGCCGCGCTCGCCCCGCTCGTGCGCGCCGCGGTCGAGACGTGGGCCGAGCTCGGCCCCGAGCGCGCGCTGACCGGCCCGATCGCGCGCGGCGACGAGGGCACCGTCGCGCGCCAGCGCGAGGCCGTGCTGGCGCGCACGCCGGAGCTGGCGCCGCTGTTCGACGCGCTGGTCGACGCCACGCGCGCGCTGGCCCGCGCGGAGGTGCCGGCGTGATCACCATCACGACCAAGGCCGAGATGCGCGCCCACACCGCGAGCGCGCGCGCCGCCGGGCGCCGCATCGGGCTCGTGCCGACCATGGGCGCCTTCCACGCCGGCCACCACGCGCTGATGCGGGCGGCGCGCGAGTCGTGCGACGAGGTCGTCGTGTCCCTGTTCGTCAACCCGGCCCAGTTCGACGAGGCGAGCGACCTGGCCGCGTATCCGCGCACGCTGGAGCGCGACGCCGGCGAGGCCGCCTCGCTCGGCGTCGACGTCCTGTTCGCGCCCGCGGTCGAGGAGGTCTACCCGCCCGGCTTCTCGACCTCCGTCCGCGTCGAGGGCCTCTCCGACGTGCTCGAGGGCGCCGAGCGCGGCCCCGGCCACTTCGCGGGCGTCTGCACGGTCGTGGCGAAGCTCTTCAACGTCGTGGCGCCCGACGTCGCGTTCTTCGGCCAGAAGGACGCGCAGCAGGTGGCGGTGCTGCGGCGGATGGTCGCGGACCTGGACCTGCCCGTCGCGCTCGAGGTCGTCCCCACCGTGCGCGAGCCGGACGGTCTCGCGATGTCCAGCCGCAACGTGCGCCTGGACGCGGAGGAGCGCGAGCGCGCGATCGCCCTGAGCCGCGCGCTCCGCGCCGCCGGCGACGCGCTCGGCGAGGGCGAGCGCGACGCCGCTGCCCTGCGCGACACCGCGCTGGCCGCCATGGCGCCCTACGCCGTCGAGCCCGAGTACCTCGCGCTCGTCGACCCCGATTCCTTCCAGCCCGTCTCCACCGTCAACGGCCGCGTGCTCGTCGCCGTGGCCGCGCGGGTAGGAGACACCCGACTCATCGACAACGCCCTGTTCCAGACACGAGGTGGCGACCCCGCAGGGGCGCCAACCATCACGAAGGAGCCCTGAACCATGTCCTCCCCGCCCCGTCGCGAGCACCCCGCCGCCAGCCGCGCCCCGATCACGCTCATGAAGCTCGCCGAGAAGCGGGCGCTGGGCGAGCCGATCGTGATGGTGACCGCCTACGACCACCCGAGCGCGCTCGCCGTCGAGGCGGCCGGGGTCGACATGGTGCTCGTCGGCGACTCGGCGGCCAACAACGTGCTCGGCTACCCCGACACGGTGCCGATCACCGTCGAGGAGCTGCTGATGCTCTCCGCGGCCGTGCGCCGCGGCCTGAAGACGCCGCTGCTGGTCGGCGACCTCCCGTTCGGCTCCTACGAGGCCTCCGACGCCCAGGCGATCGCCACGGCGCACCGCTTCGTCAAGGAGGCCGGCTGTGACGCCGTCAAGCTCGAGGGCGGCGGCGCGATGGCCGAGCGGGCGCGCGCCATCGTGCGCGCCGGCGTGCCGGTCATGGGCCACGTCGGCCTGACCCCGCAGACCGCCACCGCGCTCGGCGGCTACCGCGCCCAGGGCCGCACGGCCGAGCGGGCGCAGGCCGTGCTCGACGACGCGCTGGCGCTGCAGGAGGCCGGCTGCTTCTCGATCGTCTTCGAGGCGATCCCCAACGACGTCACCGACGTGATCATGGAGTTCATGGAGGTGCCGATCATCGGCATCGGCGCCGGGCCGAGCACGGACGGCCAGGTGCTCGTCCTGCACGACCTGCTGGCGATCCACCAGGGCTTCAAGCCGAAGTTCGTCAAGGAGTACGCGGCGATCGGCGAGGCGATGGTCGACGGCGTGCGGGCGTACGCCGAGGACGTTCGCAACCGCGCCTTCCCGAGCCCGCAGCACAGCTACGGGATCGCGCCGGAGGAGCTCGAACGGCTCCGGAGCGCGGTTCGCACACGGTCGCGCAGCATGGCCTGACGGCTCCGCAAGTCGTTTACATACACTGGCGGGCATGCGCCTGTCCCAGCTCTTCGCGCCGAAAGAGCGCGAGTTCTTCGACCTGTTCGAGGAAGCCGGCTCGAACATCGTCCGCGCCGCGGAGCTGCTGGAGCGCATGCTCGACCAGTGGCCCGATCACGGCGAGCTGGCGCGCGACGTGGTCGTGTGCGAGCAGGAGGGCGACCGCATCACGCACGACATCATCCAGCGGCTGAACTCCACCTTCGTCACCCCGATCGACCGCGAGGACATCTACGCGCTCGCGTCGGGGATGGACGACATCGTCGACTTCATCGAGGAGGTCGCCGACTTCCTGGCGCTCTATCGCATCGAGGCGCCGATGGAGCAGTCGCAGCAGCTCGCGCGGATCCTCCACGAGGCGTCGCGCCAGATCGCCCAGGCCGTCCCCCGCCTGCGCACCTTCGACGACATCCGCCACTTCACGGTCGAGATCAACCGGCTCGAGAACGAGGGCGACCGCGTGGTCCGCCAGGCGCTCGCGTCCCTGTTCGAGCGCGGGATCGACCCCATGCTCGTGATCCGCTGGAAGGACATCTTCGAGCGCCTCGAGGACGCGATCGACGCCTGTGAGACCACGGCGAACATCCTCGAGGGCATCGTCATCAAGAACGCCTGACCGGGCACTAGCTGAACCATGGACAACGACGTCGTCCTCTGGATCGTCGTCGCGACGGCGCTCGCGTTCGACTTCACCAACGGCTTCCACGACACCGCCAACGCGGTCGCCACGTCGATCTCGACGCGGGCGATGGCGCCGCGGGTCGCCGTCGGGCTGGCGGCGATCCTGAACTTCGTCGGCGCGTTCCTGTCGCTCCAGGTGGCCGCGACGATCGCCAGCGGCATCGTCGAGGCCGACATGGTCACGCTCGCGATCGTCTTCGCCGGGCTGATCGGGGCGATCTTCTGGAACCTCCTGACCTGGTACTTCGGCCTGCCCTCGTCGTCCTCGCACGCCCTGATCGGCGGCGTCGTCGGCGCGGCGTTCGCCGCCGAGGGGCCCGACGCCGTGCTCGGCGACGGCTTGATCGAGAAGGTCGCGATCCCCGCCGTGATGGCGCCGATCCTGGCCTTCATCGTCGCGGGGGTGGGCATCCTCGTCACCTACCGGATCGTCGGGCGCCAGCGGCCGAGCACGGTCTCCCGCGGGTACCGGCTGGGCCAGATCATCACCGGCAGCCTGTTCTCGCTCTCCCACGGCACCAACGACGCGCAGAAGACGATGGGCATCATCTTCCTGGCGCTGGTGGCCAACGGCAACCTGACCACCGCCGACGACATTCCGACGTGGGTCGTCGTCTCGGCCGCGACGGCGATCGCGCTCGGCACCTACGTCGGCGGCTGGCGGATCATCAAGACGATGGGCAGCCGGATCATCAAGATGGACCCGGCCCAGGGCTTCTCCGCCCAGGGCTCGGGCGCCGCGGTGATCCTCGCCGCCTCCCACGCCGGCTTCCCGCTCTCCACCACGCACGTGATCTCCGGCGGCATCATGGGCGCGGGCGCCGCCAAGCGCGTCTCCGCGGTCCGCTGGGGCGTGGCCGGCAACATCGTCGTCGCCTGGGTCCTCACGCTGCCCGCCTCCGCGCTCGTGGGCGCGGTCACGTATCTCATCGTTCATCTGTTCGGCGACGGGGCGGCGGGCCCGGTCGTGGTCAGCACGGTGCTCCTCATCGCGCTCGCCGTGGCGATGGCGCGCCGCGTCGGCCAGGGCCAGACCCTCACGGCGGAGGGCTAGGCCCGTGGTGCTCGCGTCGATCGACGTCGGCCTGCTCTTCGAGGTCGTGTGGGCCTCCGCCCTCGCGGGCGCGGTCGTCTCCTTCCTGTTCGCGCTCGTCGTGCTGTTCGGCGCCCGCTCGGCCGAGACGAGGCGCGCGGGCCGCGGCACCATCGCGATGGCCTACGGCGCCGCCGCGGCGCTGGCGTTCGTGGCGTTCGGCGCGCTCGTGGTGTACGCCGTGCACATCATGCTGTCCAAGGGCTAGCGGGTCCGGGCGTGTCCGCGCTTGCGATCTCCGCCGTCGCCCTCGCGGTGGTGGTCGTGCTCGCACTCACGCTGGCGCCGCTGCTGCGCCGGGCGCGGCGGGTGTCCGCGGAGGCGGTGGCCGAGGCAGGCCCCGGCGCGCGGCGCAGCGAGCACGTCCGCGGGCTCGGGCTCCAGTCGCGCGGGGCGTCGCAGGTGCGCGGCAACGGCCGCCTGACGCTCACGGACGACGAGCTGCGCTTCCGCATGTTCGTGCCCGACCGGGAGACGCGGATCCCGCTCGCCGCGGTCACGTCCGTCGGCAGCGAGCGGACGTGGCTGGGCAAGTGGGTCGGCCGGCGGCTGCTGCGGGTGCGCTGGCGCACCCCGGAGGGCGCCGAGGACGCGATGGCGTGGGAGGTCCGCGACCTCGACGGGTGGATCGCCGCGCTCGGCGGCGAGCGCTAGCCGAGCGCGATCGTGCGGTCGAGCTCGACCGCCTCGAGCAGCCGGCGGTCGTGCGTGACGAGCAGCAGCGTGCCGTCGTAGGCACCGAGCGCGGTCTCGAGCTGCTCGATCGCCGGCAGGTCGAGGTGGTTGGTGGGCTCGTCGAGGACGAGCCAGTTCGCGCCCGAGGCCATCAGCTGGGCGAGGCTCGCGCGCGTGCGCTCGCCCGGCGAGAGGCTGCGAGCGGCGCGCGCGACGGCGTCGCTCTCGAGCCCGAACTTGGCCAGCAGCGAGCGCGCCTCCTGCTGCGTCATCCCGCTGCGGGCGACGAAGGCGTCGATCAGCGACGCCTCGCCGTCGAACCCCGCCCGGGCTTGGTCGAGCGTGCCGATCCGCACGCCGGGCCCCACCCAGCGGGCGCCGGCGGCGAGCGGGAGCGTGCCGAGCAGCGCGTCCACGAGCGTGGTCTTGCCGCTCCCGTTGGGCCCGACGAGTGCGGCGCGCTCGCCCCACGCCAGCTCGAGGTCGAGCGGGCCGAGCTCGAAGGAGCCGCGCCGCATCAGCGCGCCCTCGAGCCGCGCCGTCACGTCTCCGGAGCGCTCCCCGCCGCCGAAGCGCAGCTGCAGCTCCCAGCGCCGCCAGGGCTTGTCGACCTCGTCCAGGCGCTCGAGCGCCTTCTCGGTCGCGCGGACCTTCGACGCCTGCTTCTCCGAGCGCTCCGTGCGCGCGCGGCGGACGTTCTTGTCCGGCTCGTCGCTCGTCTTGGCGTTGCGCACGCCGGTCTCCGACCACTGGCGCTGGCGGCGCGCGCGGTCCGTGAGCCGGTCGCGCTCGGTCGCGAAGGTCTCGTAGCGCTCCTCGGCGTGGCGGGCCGCGGTCGCTCGCAGCTCCTGGTAGCCCGCCCAGCCGCCGCCGAACTCGGCAGCGGTGTGCGCGATCTCGTCGATCTCGAGCACGCGCGTGACGGTGCGCTCCAGGAACGCGCGGTCGTGCGAGACGATCACGGCGCCGCCGGGCCGCTCGGCGACGAAGCGCTCGAGCCGCGCCAGCCCGTCGAAGTCGAGGTCGTTGGTGGGCTCGTCGAGCAGCAGCACGTCGAAGCGGGAGAGCAGGATCGCCGCCAGCGCCGCGCGCGCGGCCTGCCCGCCCGACAGCGTCGCGGTCTCGTGCTCGAGCATCGCCGGGTCCAGCCCGAGGTCGCGCAGCACGGTCTCGGCGCGCGGCTCGAGGTCGGCGCCGCCGAGCGCGAGCCAAGCCTCGAACGCGTGCGCGTAGTCCTCGGCGGCGCCGGGCGCGTGGGCGGCCATCGCGTCGGTGGCGTCGTGCACGCGCGCGTCGGCGGCGGCGACGCCGGTGCGGCGGGCGAGGTAGTCGCTGCAGCCGCTCCCCGGGCGCGCGGTCGGGCTCCTGCGGCAGGTAGCCGGCGGCGCCGGCCGTCAGGCGCACGGTGCCGCGGTCGGGCCGGTCGATCCCGGCCAGCAGCCGCAGCAGCGTGGACTTCCCCGCGCCGTTGGGGCCCGACCACGCCGAGCACGTCGCCGGGCGCCACGGTCACGGAGACGCCCGCGAGGATCGTCGCGGCGCCGTGCGCCTTGTGCAGCTCGCGCGCGATCAGCGTCCCGGCCATCGCTCTGAGGCTACGAGCCCGGCGCCGAGTCCGCAGTTGTCCGGCCCCAGGCCGAACAACTGCAGGTTCGAGCCGCGGTCAGGGGTAGGTGACCTGGCGGAGGACCTTGGCGGGCGCGCCCGCGGCGATCGAGTAGGGCGGCAGGTCGGTCGTCACGACGGAGTTGGCGCCGATCACGCAGCGCTCGCCGATCGTGACGCCGCTCGTGATCACGACGTTGGCGCCGCACCAGACGTTGTCGCCGATCCGGGTCGGGCCCTTGGAGGTGAAGCCCTGCCACGGCACGGGCTTGTCGGGATCGTCGAAGCGGTGGTTGCCGTCGGTGACGAAGCAGCCGTTGGCGAACATGCAGTGCTCGCCGATCTCCACCAGCTCGACGGCGGCGACCTGCACCCCGAGGTTGAGGAACGTGCCGCCGCCGATGCGGATCCGCGCGGGCGCGGGCGCCGTCAGCCACACGCCGGGCTCGAGCAGCACGTGCTCGCCGAGCTCGAGCCGGCCCTCCTCGAGCATCTCGAGCACGTTGCCGTGCACGGGCCAGCGGCAGAAGGAACGCCGGCGGGCGAACTCGAAATGGATCCTTGCGCGGTTCCAGGGCAGGCTCGCACGCTCGTACCAGCGCCATTTCTGGGCCCACAGCTTCAGGTCTTCGGGGTTCATCGGCCGCCGCAGTATGTCTTGCAGGGTGTCGTAACCACGCGCGGGTTCGTTGCCGGCGGGCGGCCCTGGGCTATGACAGGCCCACGTTCGTCCGCACCACGGAGGTCCAAGACGTGCGCCAGATGCGCCTCAGATCGGTTCTTGCAACATCGCTTGCCGCGGGCATCGCGGCGGCGTTCGGCGCCGCTCCCGCGGGAGCGGCCGTCCCACATGTCGTGCAGCCCGGAGAGACCCTCTGGTCGATCGCCGCCGCCAACAACCTGACGACCCGGACGGTCGCCGCCTTCAACGGCCTGTCCGAGGACAGCCAGGTCGTGCTCGGCCAGACGGTCCAGGTCCCGACCACGGTCGAGGGCTACTCCGCGCTGGTCAACGCCGGGCTCGCGCCCGCCGACCCGGCGCAGCCCGCCGCCGCTCCGGCCGCGCCCGCACCCGACGGCACGGGCGCCGTGACCACCGCCGCGCCTGCCCAGGCCACGACCGCGACCGTCTCGTCCGGCCCGGCGCCGCAGGGCCACTACAAGGTCCGCCCGGGCGACACGCTCGGCGCGCTCGCCGGCTCCTCCGGGGTCTCGGTCGACGCGATGGCCGCCATGAACGGGATCGACCCGTCCGCGCCCCTGCTCGTCGGCACGGTGCTCAAGCTGCCCAGCGGCGCCCCGGCCCCGCCCGGCGCCGCGACGCCCGAGCCCGCGCAGACCGTCGTGCCGCAGGCGGACCCGGTCCCGACCGCCGCGGTCGTCGGCGCCGCCGACGTCCAGTCGGTCGCCTCGCTGCACGGGGTCTCCCCCTCGCTCGCCGCCGCGATCGCGTGGCAGGAGAGCGGCTTCAACAACTCGATGGTCTCCTCGGCCAACGCGCGCGGCGTGATGCAGGTCATGCCGGGCACGTGGTCCTACGTGCAGGAGAACCTCGCCGACCGAGCGCTGGACCCCAACTCGGCCACGGACAACGTCCACGCCGGCGTGCTCTACCTCAAGCGACTGCTCAACGACACCGGCGGCGACGAGTCCGCCGCGATCGCGGGCTACTACCAGGGCCTGGCCTCCGTGCAGTCGCGCGGCATGTTCGACGACACGCAGCAGTACGTCGCCAACGTGCAGGCGCTGCGGGCCCGCTTCGGCGGCTGACCCGTCCCCTCCAGGACAAGCGCTTGATCCGCCCGCTCCGGCCGCGCCGGGGCGGGCGGTGCTAGGCGTTGCGGCTCATCAGCCACGCCGAGGCGAGGCTGAGCGCCAGCGGCGGCAGCGCGACGAGCGCCCAGGCGCCCATCAGCAGCACGAGCAAGCCGCCGAGCAGGAGGGTGCTCACCACGAGCGCGATCGCCGCCACCCGCGAGGCGGTCGCGCCCGTCATCGCCTCCGGGAGCCCGGGCACCGCCGCGCCGCCGGAGAGGCGGCGGTCCCAGATCATCGCCAGGCCGAGGATCGCCAGCGACGGCAGCGAGATGAACAGGCCTCCCACGAGCGCGATCGCGAGCAGGTCGCCGCCCGCGAGGTCGTGGTCGACCGCCCACAGCACGATCAGGATCGGCGGCTCGAGCGCGACGAGCAGCCCGAGCGGGAACAGCCAGCGCGGGACCGAGTGCCGCGGCGCCGAGCTCTGCGGGCCCGCGCCCGGTGCGGTGGGCTCGCCGGCGCCCGCGGCGGTGCCGTCCGGCGCGCCCGGTGCGGTGCCCTGCGGCGCGGCCGGGGGCTCGCTCACGCGGCCGCGGCGACCTTGCGCCGCGGGCGGGCGCCTGAGCCGGCGGCGCGGCGGCGGCCGCCCTTGGCGGGCTTGGCCTCGACGAGGTCGCGCAGGAACGCGCCGGTGTGCGAGCTCTCGACCGCGGCGACCTCCTCCGGCGTGCCGGCGGCCATCAACCGGCCGCCCTCCTCCCCGCCCTCGGGGCCCATGTCCACGATCTGGTCCGCGGTCTTGATCACGTCCAGGTTGTGCTCGATCACAACGACCGAGTTGCCGCCGTCCACGAGCCGCTGCAGCACCTCGAGCAGCCGCTGGATGTCGGCGAAGTGCAGGCCGGTCGTCGGCTCGTCGAGGATGTAGAGCGTGCGCCCCGTCGCGACCTTGGACAGCTCTGCCGCGAGCTTGACGCGCTGCGCCTCGCCGCCCGAGAGCGTCGTGGCCGGCTGGCCGAGCCGCATGTAGTCGAGCCCGACGTCGTGCAGCGCCTGCAGGCGCCGCATGATCTTCGGGATGTGGGCGAAGAACTCGACCGCCTCCTCGATCGGCATCTCGAGGACGTCGGCGATCGTCTTGCCCTTGAAGCGGATGTCCAGCGTCTCCTTGTTGTACCGCTTGCCGTGGCACTGCTCGCACGGCACGTAGACGTCGGGCAGGAAGTGCATCTCGATCTTGATCTGGCCGTCGCCGCGGCAGACCTCGCAGCGCCCGCCCTTGACGTTGAAGGAGAAGCGGCCGGGCTTGTAGCCGCGCGCCCGCGCCTCCTGCGTCTTGGAGAACAGGTCGCGGATCTGGTCGAACAGCCCGATGTAGGTCGCCGGGTTGGACCGCGGCGTGCGCCCGATCGGCGACTGGTCGACGGAGATGATCTTGTCCAGGTGCTCCAGGCCGCGGATGCGCTTGTGCGAGCCGGGCCGCATGCGCGCGCGGTTGAGCTTGTTGGCGACGGCCTTGTAGAGGATCTCGTTGACGAGCGTGGACTTGCCCGAGCCCGAGACGCCCGTGACCGCCGTGAAGACGCCGAGCGGGATGTCCACGTCCACGCCCTTGAGGTTGTGCTGGGAGGCGCCCTCGATCCGCACCTGGCCGCTCGGCTTGCGGCGCTCGGCCGGGATCTCGATCCGCCGCGTGCCGCTCAGGAACTGGCCCGTCAGCGACTCGGGGACGGCCTCGACCTCAGCCGCCGTGCCGGCCGCCACCACGTAGCCGCCGTGCTCGCCGGCGCCCGGGCCCATGTCGACGAGATGGTCGGCCGCGCGCATCGTGCCCTCGTCGTGCTCGACCACTAGCACGGTGTTGCCGAGGTCGCGCAGCCGCTCCAGCGTCGCGATCAGCCGCTCGTTGTCGCGCTGGTGCAGGCCGATCGACGGCTCGTCGAGGATGTAGAGCACCCCGACCAGCGACGAGCCGATCTGCGTGGCGAGCCGGATCCGCTGCGCCTCGCCGCCCGACAGCGTCGCCGCCGCGCGGTCCATCGAGAGGTAGCCGACGCCGACGTTGTCCAGGAAGCGCAGCCGCTCCTCGATCTCGCGCAGGATCAGCCGCGCGATCGCCCGGTCCTGGTTGGAGAGATCCAGCGCGTCCAGCCACTCCAGCGAGCGCCGCGCGCTCATGCCGGTGAACTCGTGGATCGCCATCTCGCCGACCTTGACCGCCCGCGACTCGGGCCGCAGGCGCGAGCCCTTGCACTCCGGGCACGGCCGGACGGACATGTACTCCTCGATCTTCTCGCGCGACCAGTCGGAGTCCGTCTCCTTGTAGCGGCGCTCGAGGTTGGGGACGATCCCCTCGAAGGAGGTCATGTACGAGCGCTTGCGGCCCATCCGGTTGCGGTAGGAGACGTAGATCCGGTCGCCGTTGGTGCCGTAGAGGAAGAGATCCTGCGTGTCCTCCGGCAGGTCGAACCAGGGGGCGTCCAGGTCGATCTCGTAGCGCTCGGCGATCGCCTGCGTGATCTGGTCGTAGTAGTTCGAGGCACCCGACGCCCACGGCAGGATCGCGCCCTCGTTGAGCGACAGCGACGGATCCGGCACCACGAGCTCGGGGTCGATCTCCATCTGCGAGCCGAGGCCGGTGCAGCGCGGGCACGCGCCGTGCGGCGAGTTGAACGAGAACGAGCGCGGCTCCAGCTCGGGCATCGAGATCCCGCAGTGCAGGCAGGCGAAGCGCTCGGAGTAGCTGGTGACCACCGGATCCGAGCCGTCGCGCGGGACGGTCTCGATGTCGATGATCCCCTCGGCCAGCGCGACGGCCGTCTCCACCGAGTCGGCCAGCCGCTTGCGCAGGTCCGCCTTCATCGACAAGCGGTCCACCACGACCGAGATGTCGTGCTTGTACTTCTTGTCGAGGACGATCTCCTCTTCCAGCAGCCGCAGCTCACCGTCGATCTTCACGCGCGTGAAGCCCTCGGCCCGCAGCTCCTCGAGCTGCTTGCCGTACTCGCCCTTGCGGCCGCGCACGATCGGCGCCAGGACCATGAACCGCGTGCCCTCTTCCATCGCCAGGATCTGGTCGATGATCTGCTCCGCCGACTGCGCCTCGATCGGCCGGCCGCAGTTGTAACAGTGCGGCTTGCCGATGCGCGCCCACAGCAGGCGCAGGTAGTCGTAGATCTCGGTGACCGTGCCGACCGTCGACCGCGGGTTGCGCGACGTCGTCTTCTGGTCGATCGAGATCGCCGGCGACAGGCCCTCGATCGAGTCCACGTCCGGCTTGTCCATCTGACCCAGGAACTGGCGCGCGTAGGCGCTCAGCGACTCGACGTAGCGGCGCTGGCCCTCCGCGTAGATCGTGTCGAAGGCCAGCGAGGACTTGCCGGACCCCGAGAGGCCGGTGATCACGGTCAGCGCGTCGCGCGGCAGCTCGACCGTGACGTCCTTGAGATTGTGCTCGCGCGCGCCCGCGACGACGATGGATTCCTGACGGGACATAACTCCCCACTGAGTCTACGGCGGGGCCCGACGGAAAAACGCGAACAGGTGTTCGCTTCCCGCTAAGAGCGGGGTTCAGGCGGGCGCGAGCAGCCCGGCGTCCTCGAGCTTGGCGCGCAGGTAGGTCAGGAATGGGTCCGCACGCAGCGGCTCGCCCGTCACGCGCGCCAGCAACTCGCGCGGGTAGAGCTTGCGGCCGTGGCGGTGGACGTTGACGCGCAGCCACTCGCGCAGCGGCGCGAAGTCGCCGGCCTCGATCCCGTCCCAGACGTCCGGCACGTCGGCCTCGACGCGCTCCCACAGCTGCGAGGCCATCAGGTTGCCGATCGAGTACGTCGGGAAGTAGCCGATCAGCCCCGCGCCCCAGTGGGTGTCCTGCAGCACGCCCTCCGCGTCGCTGGGGACCTCGAGCCCGAACAGGCGCTCGACCGCCTCGTTCCAGGCGGCCGGCAACTCGTCCACCGACAGCGTCCCCTCGATCAGCGCGAGCTCGAGCTCGAAGCGCAGGATGATGTGGAGGTTGTAGGTCGTCTCGTCGGCCTCGATCCGGATCAGCGAGGGCTGCACCGTGTTGACGGCGCGGTACAGCGCGCCGGCGTCGATGTCGTCGAAGGAGCCGGGGAACTGGCGCCGCAGCTGCGGCAGCAGGAACGAGCAGAACGGGCGCGAGCGGCCGACGACGTTCTCCCACATGCGGCTCTGGGACTCGTGCACCCCGAGCGAGACGGGCTCGGCGAGCGAGGTCCGGTACAGCCCCGGGTCGACGGACGCCTCATAGAGCCCGTGGCCGAACTCGTGCAGCACGGAGTAGAGCGCGACCGCGTAGTCGTGCACGTCGTACTTGGTGGTCAGGCGCACGTCGCTCGGCGCGAGGCTCTGCGCGAACGGGTGCAGCGACGGGTCCAGGCGCCAGTGGTCCGGGTCGTAGCCGACGGAGTCGAGCAGCTCGAGCACCGCGATGCGCTGCGACTCGACGGTGAACGGGCCGTGGAAGACGCCGTCGTTGCGCGGCTGCTCGGGATCGCCCGTGGCGGCCACCAGCGGGACGAGCGCTTCGCGCAGCTCCGCGAACATCGGCCGCAGCTCGGCCGTCGTGAGCCCGGGCTCGAAGTCGTCGAGCAGCGCGTCGTAGGGATGCTCGTGGCCCTCGAAGCAGTTCACGTAGGCGCGGCGCAGCTCGATGTGCTCGGCCAGCGAGTCGCGGAAGCGCGAGTAGTCCGACGCGGCCAGCGCCTCCGTCCAGGCCTGCAGGCCCGTCGCCTTCGCGCGCGTGAGCCGGGCGGCCAGGTCGGCCGGGACGCGGACGGACTTCTCGAAGTCGCGCCGGGCCCAGTGCACGAGCCGGGCGTCGTCGGAGTCGGGGTCCTCCCCCGCCGCCCACGGCTCCAGCGCGTCGAGCAGGCGGCCGAGCTCCGGGTCGGTCTCGCGCGCGTGGACCGTCCGCTGCAGCGTGTCGGCCATGTCCGCGCGGGCGGCGGCGCCGCCCGGCGGCATCATCGTGTTCTGGTCCCAGAACATCAGCGCCCCGAGCGCCGACAGGTCGGTGATCTCGGCCAGCCGCTCGCGCAGCCGGCGCAGCTCGGGCGGGCTCATCGGCCGACCTTGGCGTAGACGTCGTCGAGCAACGCGTCCGGGTTCGGGAGCGAGAAGTTCTCGGCCAGGTAGGCCGCGGTCTCCTCGCGCGAGGAGCCGCCGAGCGCCATGTTGAGCGCGATGATGCGGGCCCCGGCCTCGTCGGCGCCGTTGCCGGCCTGTGCGGGCGCCGCAGGCTCCGGCGCGGGCTCGGGCTCCGGCTCCGGCTCCGGCTCGGGTTCCGGCTCGGGCTCGGCCGCCGCGAAGTCCTCCGCCCCGGGCGCCGGCTCCGCACCGACCTCCCCGACCTGAGTGTGGAGCGCGGCCAGCCCCTGCGTGAGGCGCTCGCCGCCCGCCTGCAACCCTTCCAGGAGCGAGGCCAGCTCGGACTGGAGCTGCTCGAGCTTGGCGAGCATCCCCTCCGCGGCCTCCTCGACGCGCGCCACGTGCGCCTGGGCCTGCCGGCCGGCGTCCTCGCGCAGGTCGGCGGCGCCGCGCTCGGCGGCCTCCAGGATCAGCCGAACCTGCTCGGACGCGCCCGCCGACAGCGACGCCGCCGGCTTGCGCGCTGCCGCAGCGCCGCTGCGCAGCTGCTCGATCTCGTCTGCCACCTCGCGCAGGTGCGCGTCGACGGCCGTCTGCTCGTATCCGCGGCGCCCGACGGGGAAGTCGCGCCGCTCGATCTCCTCACGATCCACCGCGCTGAGGATACGTCACCGCTCCGCGCTCACCTCCTGCATCGCGAGATGCCCGACGAAGTGGGTCGGCCCGTGCCGGTCGTCGCGCGTGTAGCCCACCAGCAGCCGGCCGCCGAGCGTCTCCTCGCCCGTGAAGACGGCGATCCGGAAGCGCACGAGCGCCGGCAGCTCGGTCTCGGCCGCCGTCTTGCCGTAGTCCGTCACCGCCTCCGGGTCGATCTCCCAGCCGAGCTCCACGCCGTCGAGCGGCCGCGGCACGACCTGCAGGCCGTCCGGCAGCGGCCGGACGTCGACCCGCACCACCCCGGGCAGGACGAGCAGCTGGGCGCGCGCGCCCTCCTCGACGAGCTTGTGGGCCGAGACGGCGACGCCGTCCGCGATCGCGCTCGCGATCTGGCCGTGCGCGGCGCCCGCGGCGTTCGCGGCGGCGGCGTCCAGCCGCGCGGTCATGGGCGCACCAGCAGCGCGGCCGCCCAGCTGCGCACGACCTTCTGCCCGGCGGCCTGGAGGCCCGCGCGGCCGTAGGCCTCGACCACGCCCGGCACGTGCTCGTCGAGGATCCCGGACACGAGCACGGTGCGGGTCTCGGGCGCGAGCCGCGCGGCGATCACGCTCGTGCACCTTGATCGGGACGTTGGCGGCGAGCGTCGGCGCGGGCGGCGGCGGGATCGCCGTCAGGTCGGCCTGCATCGCCTCCACCTCGACGCCGTTGCGGCGCGCGTTGTAGTCGGTGGCGACGAGCGCGACCGGCTCGTGGTCGAGCGCGATCAGCGGCGCCCAGCCAAGCTTGGCCGCGACGATCGCGAGCACGCCGGTCCCGCAGCCGAGGTCGGCGAACGGGCCGCCCGGCTCGAGGCCCAGCAGGAACTCGAGGCACATGACGGTGGTCGGGTGCGTGCCGGCGCCGAACGCGCCGCCGTCGTCGCGCAGCACGATGTCGAGCAGGCCCGGCCCGGCCTCCGGCGCGCCCTCGGGGCGGACGACCACGCGGCCGCCGATCGGCGGCCGGCGCCCGTGCGCCTGCAGCCGGCGCCGCTCGGGATCGTCGTCGGCCTCGGTCTCCTCGCTCGCCAGCAGCGCCGCGCCGGCCGCGGACTCCAGCTCGGCGCGCCCCGGAGCGTCGCCGTAGACGCTCAGCTCGAGCCGGTCGTCGCCCAGCTCGTGGGTATGGACGCCCTGCGGGGTGATCGGGAGCAGTTGGTCGAGCACCTGGTCGAGGTCCCCGGCGCGGATCGTGAGCGCGACGTGCCGCATCGCAGGCGACGGTACCTAGGGCAGCCGCAGCGCGCCGTCCGCCGCCATGACGGCGAGCCCGTCGCGCACGAGGCCGGCCTCGGCGCGGGCGCGCCGCGCCGGGGCGAGCGCGGGCGGCGGCTCGCCTGCGACCAGGGCGGCGACGATCCGCCCGCGCGCCCAGCGGTCGCTGTCCTCGAAGCGCTCGCGCCGCGCCGGGCGGCGGGGCTCGGGAGCCATGCCGTCGGAGGCGCACCCGGACCGCACGGGGCAGCCGCCGCACTCGGGGCGGCGCGGGCGGCAGACCGTGGCGCCGAGCTCCATCATCGCCTGGTTGAACGGCGCCGCCCGGCCCGCGGGCATCAGCTCCGCCGCGCGGGAGGCGAGCGCACGCGGGGCGTGCTCCGCGCCGTCGTGGCGGCACAGCACGCGGCGGACGTTGGTGTCGACCGCGGCCGCCTGCCGGTCCCAGGCGAACGAGGCGACGGCGGCCGCCGTGTACGCGCCGACGCCGGGGAGCTCGGTCAGGTCCTCCGGCCAGCCGCGCTCCGCGACGACCGCCGCGGCGCGCTGCAGCGCCAGCGCTCGTCGGTTGTAGCCGAGGCCGCTCCAGGCGGCGAGCACGTCCCGCGCCGGCGCGGCGGCGAGCGCGGGCGGGTCCGGGAAGCGCTCCAGGAACGCGTGGTAGTACGGCACGACGCGCGCCGCCTGGGTCTGCTGGAGCATCACCTCCGAGACGAGCAGCGCGTACGGGTCGCGCGTGGCGCGCCACGGCAGCGGGCGCCGCACGCGCTCGTACCAGTCCAGCAGCGCGCCGGCGTCGAAGCTCACTGCGGCGGCGGGCGCTTGATCTCGGCCTTGGCGACGAAGTGCACCGCGCCGGCGTCGCGGTCGGTGAACGAGAGCACGCTCACCCACGCCAGCAGGGGGTCGCCGGGGATGTCGACGACGCCGTGCATCTCGAGCGGCGCCTCGCGGCTGGCCTGGTCGCGATAGGCGTCCCACGACGACTCGTCGGCCTGCCAGTGCAGGCCGTGCTCGCCGAGCGGCCGCGGGGCGAGGCCGAGCGTCTCCTGCTGCGGCGTGAGGTCGAAGCGGAACAGCCCGGGGGCGATCAGGATCGCCGCGCGGCAGTTGAACTCGATCAGACGCGAGGAGGAGATCAACAGACCGCCGTTGCTGAGCCGCGAGGCGAGCTGGCCGAACGAGGCGCCGGCGAGCGAGGCGGCTTCGGGATCGAGCAGGTCAGTCATCGCCGCGCCCGAACCGTACGGCGACCCAGCTGTCGGCCGCCATCCCCTGCTGCGGGTACAGGCCCGCGGTCGCGTACGCCTCCCGGACCTTGTCGAGCTCGCCCTCGAGGATCCCCGAGACGATCACGTGGCGGACCTGCGGCGTGACGGCCGCGGCCAGCCGGTGGTGGACGGGCGGCGGCGCGTTGGCCAGCAGCAGCTCGCGGATCGGCAGCTCCGCCGTGTCGATGTCGGCGTGCGCGAAGTCGGCCTGCACGCCGTTGCGCTCGGCGTTCAGGTGCGCCTCCTCGATCGCCGGCTCCTCGCGGTCGAGCCCGGACACCGGCGACCAGCCGAGCTTCGCGGCCGCGATCGCGAGCGTCCCGACGCCGCAGCCGAAGTCGCCCGCCCCGCCCTCGGGCTCGATGTCGAGCAGCAGGCCGAGGCACATCTGCGTCGTCGGGTGCGAGCCGGACCCGAATCCGCTGCCGCCGCGCTCGATCACGATCTCCATGACCTGCTCGGGCGCGGGCGGGTCGAACGGCGAGCGGATCACGAGCCGGTTCGAGATCAGCACCGCGCCGCCGCCGAAGCGCAGCCGCCGCTCGCGCCAGTCGGCCGGCACGTCCTCGTATTCGAGGTCCTCCAGCGGCACCGGCGACGCCGCGCGCAGCGCGTCCGCCCCGGGCAGCAGCTCGCCGAACGACGACAGGAACGAGAACCCGTCCCCCGCCGGCCGCTCGACGATCCCCGAGGGCAGCAGCGGCAACACGCCGTCGAGCACGTCCTCCCGCGTGGACTCGGGGATGCGGAAGGAGACGCGCTGCACGCCGCGGAGGCTACCGGTGGAGCCGGAAAACGGCGGGCTAGCCGGAGGAGGTGGCGGTGTCCAGCTCGCGCCGCAGCTCGCGGATCTCGTCGCGCAGCTTGGCGGCGTACTCGAAGCGCAGCTCCTCGGCCGCGGCGAGCATCTCCTCCTCGAGCTCCACGATCGTCGACTCGATCTCGGCCGGCGCCATGTCGATCTTCTTCTCGCGCCGCCGGCGGCCCTTGGTCGGGACCTTGGAGTCCGACATCAGGAACTCCGTGATGTCGGAGATGCCCTTGACGATCGTCTCCGGCGTGATGCCGTGCTCCTGGTTGTACGCCCGCTGGATCGAGCGGCGGCGGTCGGTCTCCGCGATCGCCGTGCGCATCGCGTCCGTCTCCTTGTCGGCGTACATCACGACCTTGCCCTCCACGTTGCGCGCCGCGCGGCCGATCGTCTGGATCAGCGAGGTGGCGCCGCGCAGGAAGCCCTCCTTGTCGGCGTCGAGGATGCCGATCAGCGAGACCTCCGGGAGGTCCAGGCCCTCGCGCAGGAGGTTGACCCCGACCAGCACGTCGTACTCGCCGAGGCGCAGCTCGCGGATGATCTGGATCCGCTCCAGGGTGTCGATCTCCGAGTGCAGGTAGCGGACCTTGAAGCCCATCTCGAGCAGGTAGTCCGTCAGGTCCTCGCTCATCTTCTTCGTGAGCGTGGTGACCAGCGTGCGCTCGTTGCGCTCGACCCGCTGGCGGATCTCGCCCATCAGGTCGTCGATCTGGTTGCGGGTCTCGCGGACCTCGACCTCCGGGTCCACGATGCCCGTCGGGCGGACGATCTGCTCGACGACGTCGACCGAGTGCTCGCGCTCGTAGGTGCCCGGCGTGGCGGAGACGAACACGAGCTGCGGCGTGATCGACAGGAACTCCTCGAACGTCTGCGGCCGGTTGTCCATCGCGCTCGGCAGGCGGAACCCGAAGTCCACCAGCGTCGACTTGCGCGAGCGGTCGCCCTCGTACATGCCGCCGATCTGCGGCACGGTCTGGTGCGACTCGTCGATGAAGCAGACGAAGTCCTTCGGGAAGTAGTCGATCAGGCAGTAGGGGCGCGCGCCGGGCGGGCGGCCGTCGAGGATCCGCGAGTAGTTCTCGATCCCCGAGCAGAACCCGACCTCGCGCAGCATCTCCATGTCGTACTGCGTGCGCTGGCGCAGGCGGTGGGACTCGAGCAGCTTGCCCTCGGCCTCGAGCTCGGCGGTCCGGTGGTTGAGCTCGCGGCCGATCTCGGCGACCGCGCGCTCCATCGTCCCCTCCTTGACGTTGTAGTGCGTGGCCGGCCAGATCGCGACGTGCTCCAGGTCGTCCACGATCAGCTCGCCCGTCAACGGGTCGAAGTGCTGCAGGCGCTCCACCTCGTCGCCGAACATCAGCGCCCGGAACGCCGTCTCGGCGTAGGCGGGGAACACCTCCAGGGTGTCGCCGCGCACGCGGAAGGTGCCGCGCCCGAGCGCGGTGTCGTTGCGGTTGTACTGGAGGTAGACGAGCTTGCGCAGCAGCTCGTCGCGATCCACCTCGCCGCCCTTGAGCAGGATCTGGCAGTTGTCGTTGTAGGTCTCGGGCGAGCCGAGGCCGAAGATCGCGCTCACCGAGGCGACGATCACGACGTCGCGCCGCGCGAACAGCGCCGCCGTGGCGGCGTGGCGCAGCCGGTCGATCTCCTGGTTGATCGCCGAGTCCTTCTCGATGTAGAGGTCCTTGCTCGGGACGTAGGCCTCAGGCTGGTAGTAGTCGTAGTACGAGACGAAGTACTCGACGGCGTTGGACGGGAAGTACGTCCGGAACTCGTTGCAGAGCTGCGCCGCGAGCGTCTTGTTGTGGGCGAGGATCAGCGCCGGCCGCTGCAGCTTCTCGATCGTCGCCGCCATCGTCATCGTCTTGCCGGTGCCGGTGGCGCCCAGCAGCGTGACCCCGCGCGAGCCCGCCTCGACCGCCTCGGCGATCCGCTCGATGGCCGCCGGCTGGTCCGCGGTGGGCGAGTACACGGAGTCGAGCTTGAAGGGCGGCATGGACCCAGTGACGATAGTGGTCTCGCCGGACGGAAAGCTTTCGCCCACGGGTTTCGGCGAGCGCCGCTCAGGGGATCGGCCCGATGGGAAGCGACCGGGAGGCGAAGGTGCGGCGCATCGTGGTGGCAGCGAAGGCAGGGGCGGATCAGCCGTGGCTGGCGCAGGCCGCTGCGGAGATCGCGGAACAGCAGGGCGCGTCCGTCGACGTCGTCAGTGCCGACGGCGTGGACATCGAGGCGTTCTCCACGATCCCGCGCGAGGAGGCGAGCGGCCCGCCTCATGACGCCGCGGAGGCGATGGCGGAGCAGATCCGCGCCGCCGGCGTGGAGGCGCGCCCCCACGTGCTGCACGGGCCCGTGGCGACCAGCGTCCTGCTGTTCGCGGAGCAGCACGACGCCGACCTGATCGTCGCCGGCGCGTCCTCGCGCAGCCGCGTGGCGCAGCGTCTGTTGGGAACCGTGCCGGTCGAGCTCATCCGCCGCGCGCGGCGGCCGGTCCTGGTGATCACCCCGCCCGACAACCAGAACTGAAGACGGAGGACGCAGCGATGGCAACCGCCAAGGGCGACAGGGGGATCTTCGCCACGAAGCCGATCGACCGGCTCGTCGAGGACACGCACGAGAAGGAGACGGAGCTCAGGCGCGCCGTCGGCGCGCTCGACCTGACCGCGCTCGGGCTCGGCGCGATCATCGGCACCGGCATCTTCGTGATCATCGGCGAGGCGATCACGACCTCGGGGCCGTCGATCATCCTCGCCTTCCTGCTGGCGGGCGTGACCTGCGCGTTCTCGGCGCTCGCGTTCGCCGAGCTCGCATCGTCCATCCCGGTCTCCGGCAGCGCCTACACGTACTCGTACGCGACGCTGGGCGAGCTCGCCGCGTGGATCATCGGGTGGGACCTGATCCTCGAGTACGGCGTGTCGATCGCGGCGGTCGCGGTGGGCTGGGGGCAGTACTTCAACGCCCTGCTCGACTCGCTGTTCGGCCTTTCCCTGCCCGAGTCGATCGCCAACCCTCCCGGCGAGGGCGGCACGGTCAACGTTCCGGCCGCGTTCCTCGTGCTCGCCGTCACGGCGGTGCTGATGATCGGCGTGCGGGAGACCGCGCGCGCCAACACGATCATGGTCGCGATCAAGCTGATCGTGCTCGCGCTGTTCATCGCGCTCGGCATCACCGCCTTTACGTCGGACAACTTCTCGCCGTTCTTCGTCGAGGGCGAGGGCTTCTCGGGGACGGTGACGGCCGCCTCGCTGATCTTCTTCGCCTACATCGGCTTCGATGCCGTCTCGACATCGGGCGAGGAGGTCAAGGAGCCCGGCCGCGACCTGCCGCGCGCGATCATCGGCTCGCTGGCGATCGCGACGACGCTCTACATCCTCGTCGCCATCGTCGCGACGGGAGCGCTCCCGTTCGACCAGCTCAAGGGCGCCGAGGCGCCGCTCGCGACCGTGCTCGACGAGGGCGCCGGCATCTCCTGGGGCGCCGACGTGATCTCCTTCGGCGCGCTCGTGGCCATCACGAGCGTCGTGCTCACGCTGCTCTACGGCCAGTCGCGGATCCTGTTCGCGATGAGCCGCGACGGGTTGATGCCCCGCGCCGTCTCGCACGTCCACCCGCGCACCCGGACGCCCGTCCGGATCATCGGCGTGCTCGGCGTCCTGTTCGCCGCGCTCGCCGCCGTCGTCCCGCTGACCGAGATCGTCGAGCTGGTCAACATCGGCACCCTGTTCGCGTTCGTGGTCGTGAACATCGGCGTGATCATCCTGCGCCGCACGCGCCCCGACCTCGAGCGCGGCTACCGCGTGCCGTTCGTCCCGGTCTTCCCCCTGATCGGCACCGCGCTGTGCATCTACCTGATGGTCGACCTGCCCGGCACCACCTGGGTGCGGTTCCTGATCTGGATGGCGCTCGGCCTGGTGATCTACTTCGTCTACGGGATGCGCCACTCGCGGCTGCGGCAGGGCGAGGTGCGCAACCCCGACGCGGAGCTGGAGGGCTAGCGAAGGCGCGCGGTCGATCCGCGCACGATCAATCGAGGCTCGGCCGGCTCGAACGCCGGGAGCGGCTCCGCGGCGATCGCGGCGAGCAGGGCGCGGGCGGCGGCCTCGCCGAACTGCGCGTAGTCGATCCGCACGCTCGTGAGCGGCGGTGAGGAGAGCGCGGCCAGGGGCGAGTCGTCGAAGCCGGTGATCGCGAGATCGCCGGGCACGGCGATGCCCCGCTCGCGCGCGCCGGCGAGCACGGCCGCGGCGAGGACGTCGCTGGTGCAGACCACCGCGGACGCTCCCGCGTGCAGGATCGCGCCGGGGTCGCCGAACGCGACGGGCCCGGGCTCCAGGCCCGCGCGTGCCAGCTCGCCGCGCCAGGCCTCCTGGCGCGCCTGCTCGTATTCCAGGCGTCCGCGGCTGCCGAGGAAGCCGATCCGCTCGTGGCCGAGCGCGACCAGGTGCGCCGTGGCCTCCGCGAGGCCGTCCGCATGGCGGGTCTCCAGCGACGGGAACGGGCAGGGGCCCGGCGGATGCCCGGCGACCACCACGGGCAGGTCGGCCTGCGCGAGCAGCTCGAAGCGCGGATCGTCGAGCTCGACGTCGCACAGCAGGAAGCCGTCGACCCGGCCCTGGGCGGCGAGCCGCTCGTACGCCGAGACGTCGACCGGCCCCTCGTCATCGCGCACGCGCAGCAGCAGCGCCTGGTCCGTGCTCGCGAGCCCGCGCTCGACGCCTGCGAGGAAGCGCAGGAAGAACGGGTCGACCTCGAGCGTCCCCACCGGCCGCGACAGCAGCAGGCCGATCGCGCCCGCCCGGCCGCGGCCGAGGGCGCGCGCCGGCGCGCTCGGGCTCCAGCCGAGCTCGGCGGCGGCGGCGAGGATCCGTGTGCGGGTGGCCTCCCCCACGCCGCGGCGGCCGTTCATCGCGAACGACACGGCGGCCGAGGAGACGCCCGCCCTGCGGGCGACGTCGTCGATCGTCGGACGCCTGCGCGCCGGTTTACGACCATCGGTCATGCGGACACCATCGGTCGTGTACTCTGCCATGACGGGAACTTAAGCGCTTAAGCCACTCAGGGGAGGAAAGCGTGAGACTCAGACGCGCCGTGCTGGCCGGGATCTGCCTGGCCGCGACAACCGCGACCGCGGCCCAGGCCGCGCCCGAGCTGTCCACCTCGGACCGGCTCGACGACCGCCGCTACGTCACGACGGGCCCGCGCGCGTACGACGTCGGAACGGAGGCGGGCCGCTATCCCGCCATGGGCTTCCACACCCGCGGCGAGATGGGCGGCATCTGGAGCCCGCCGATGAAGCTCGTCGACGGCATCTGGTTCGGGGTCAACAAGAAGTGGATCGGCCCCGCCACCCGCTTCACGAGCGGCTACGGCCACGTCAAGATGCGCCTGCCCGGTAGCGGCGGGCTCTCGATCGAGCGCACCGACTTCGTCCCGGGCCAGGCCCGCGGTGTGCTGATCGGGCTGCGCCTGCGGGCCAACGGCCCGCGCACGGTCAACCTGCGCATGCAGACCCACTCCGAGCTGATGTCGATCTTCCCCTGGGGAGAGACGAAGCCTTACGACCAGCGGACGTTCAACCTCCAGGACAAGGCCGGCTACGCCGGTGGCGCGCTCGTGTTCACCGAGCAGGGCCAGCCGGCGCCCGAGGCCGAGCCGCACAACTGGGCCGCCGCCGTCGGCAGCCGCCGCGCGCCGCGCTCCCATCGCACGGGCGCGGGCTTCCGCGGCCCGCAGGAGCCGCCGGTCATCTGCCCCGCCTCCGGCCCGAACACGCCGGCCATGCCGCCGCGCTGCGACGACACGGCCTACGGCAAGGGCGTCGGCGGCGAGCTGACCTACCGGATCAAGCTGCCGCGCTCCGGCCGCAAGACGGTCTGGTTCGGCGTCGCCGGCTCGGAGTCGGGCGCGGGTGACGCGCGCGCCGAGCTCGCGCGCATGCTCCGGCGGCCCCGTGCGGCTCTGCGTGCGAAGGTCGCCCGCCGCGAGCGGCTCGCGCAGCGCACGCGGCTCACGCTGCCCGGCGATCCGCTGCTCGCGCAGGGCATCGACTGGAGCAAGCAGAACCTGGCCGACTCGGTCCAGGAGGCGCGAGACCTCGAGATCCGCGAGACCAACGCCGGCACGCGCTACCCGCCGCCGAAGGGCAAGCTGGACCGCGCGCGCTTCGTCGCCGCCGGCTTCCCCGACTACCCGTGGCTGTTCGCCACGGATGGGGAGTTCACGGCGTTCGCGTCCGTCGCGCTCGGTCAGTTCGGCCCGATCAAGGAGCACATGCGCGCGCTCCGGCGGGCATCGCTGATCAACAACGGCACGAGCGGCAAGGTCGTCCACGAGGTGATCACGGAGGGCTCGGTCTACTTCGGCGCCAACGCCGACGCCGGCAACACGGACGAGACCGCGAAGTTCCCGAGCGCCGTCGCGCTGATCTGGCGCTGGACCGGCGACGACGCGTTCCGCGACGAGATGTACGACTTCGCCAAGTCCAACATGGAGTACATCTACCGCGAGCTCGACGACGACAAGGACGGCTGGCCGGAGGGCCTCGGCAACGTCGAGCGCCCGGGGATGGGCGAGGAGAAGCTCGACAACACGACGGCCACGATGCGCGGGCTCCGCGACCTCGAGGACCTCGCGAAGTCCAAGGGCGACACGGCCACCGCCACTTGGGCGGCGACCAAGGCCGCCGACCTCGAGGCGCGCTTCGAGAACGACTGGTGGATGCCCGAGATCCCGCAACACGCCGACTCGCTCGGCGAGGGCAACGAGAAGATCCAGCAGCGTCACTGGATCGGCGTGACGCCGATGGAGATCGAGACGGTGCGCGACGGCAAGACGGTGCCGGGCCTGACCACCAAGGCTCACGGAGACCAGGCGCTCGACCTGCGCGAGAAGTCCTGCTACGGCGACGACTTCGGGCTCTTCCACACGGGCGCGCCGGGCTGCGACCCGGCCGTGTCCGACCGTCCGGCCGAGCGCACCACGTTCACGCTCAACACGTCGATCATGGCGGTCGGCGAGGGCAACTACGGCCGTCTCGGCCCCGCCCAGCAGCGCCGCTTCACCACGGCCAACCGGCGTCTGCAGCTGCCCGACTTCGACGAGCAGCCGGGTGCCATGCCCGAGATCGCGCCGTCGCCGGACTACGGACGCTCGATCGATCGCCACTTCAACGAGCGCGCGATGGTCCTGCAGGCGTGGGGCAACTACGGCACGGCGTGGCCGGTCGTCCACCAGCAGCTCGGGGTGCGGCCCGACCTGGGCCGCGGCAACCTCGAGGTGGTGCCGCAGCTGCCGCCGGACCAGACCACGATCGCCGGTGAGGCGATCCGCCTCGGCGCGGGCGCCGCGGACGTCTCCGCCGACCGCCAAGGGTCGCGCTACCGCACGACGGTGAAGACGGGCGCGCCCGTGCAGCGGCTGTTCATCGGCCACACGCTGCCGGCCGGCAGCACCGTGGCCTCCGTCCAGCTCGACGGCGCTCCCGTGGCCTACGAGCGGCGGGAGACCAACCGCGGCGTCGAGGTCACCGTGCCCACGACGCCGGGCGAGCACGTGCTGGTCGTCACGGCCGGCTGAGCCGGCCGTCCCAGGACCGTCGGAGCGCCCACCGCGCTCCGACGGTCCACGCCTGGACGCGGTTGGCCAGCGGGATGCCCTCTACCGCGCCCTCGCGCGAGACCGCGTAGAGCTCGGGTGCCCGCCCCAGCTCCTCGAGCGCGGCGAGCACGCCCGTCCGGACGCGCTCGGCCTCGGCGTCGCGGCCGGCCGCGCGCAGCCCGCCCCACCCGATCCACGAGTCGAACGGCCAGACCGAACCGCGGTGGTACCAGGCCGGCCCGAACACGGGCGAGTCGGTCGACAGCGTGCGCAGGCCGTGCGCGCTGAGCACGTCGGGCTCGCACAGCCTCGCCGCGGCGGCCTCGCGCGCGGGTCCTTCGAGCGCGTCGGACCACAGCAGCCAGCCGAGCTGCGACCCGGCGCCCGGCACGATCGTGCCGTCGGGCTCGACCGCCATCGCCTCGGGCCCGAGCGCGCCGAGCCGCTCGCGCAGGTCCGCGGCGAGCCGGTCCCAGCGCTCGTCGCCCGACAGCCGCCCGAGGGCGCGCAGGGCCGCGTGCGCGGCGGCCTGGCTGTCGACGTCGGCCAGCGGCGAGGCGGGCGCGGTGCCGTCGGGCCGCAGGATCCCGCCGTTGTCCTCGGCGGAGACCGGGTCGATCGCGTCGCGCCAGCCCTGCTGTGAGAGCGCGCCCCAGGTGCCCGCCGCGCAGCGCACGTACCCGCCGCCGCGCTCCAGAGCGCCCTCGAGCCAGGCGCCGGCGGCGCGCCACGCGCCCGAGAGCTCCTCCGCGAGCGCGCGGTCGCCCGTCGCGGCGAGCAGCACGAGGAACCACGACGTCGCGTCGGACGTGCCGTAGTAGGCGAACGGGCCCTCGGGCGGCCAGCCCGACGCCACGAAGGACCCGGGTGGTGCGTCGCGGAACTCGTGGCCGATCTTGCCCGGCTCCTCGAGCGTGCCCGGGTGCTCCTCGCGCCCCTGCAGCCGCGCCAGCGCGCGCAGCGTCGCGGCCGCCACGTCAGGGCGCTCGGGCAGCACCTGCAGCGAGGTGATCAGCGAGTCGCGCCCGAACAGCGCATGGAACCGGCCCGGGTCACCCGCCTCGACCGGAGGCGAGGAGGCGTACGGCCAGCCTTCCTCAGAGAGCAGTTCGTCGAGCCCAGGAACAACGCTCACGAGCGCAGCTCCACGACGACACCCTCGCCCGGCGCGAGCTCGAGCACGCCCGAGACCTCCGACCCGTCGCGCCCGCGGTCCGTCCCCACGAGCACGCGGCCCGTCAGGCCCTCTACCGACACGGGCGCGTCGCCGAGGTTCACGGCCACGGCCGTACCCGGGCCGCGCCGCCACGCCCACGCGCCGTCGGGCGCCGCCAAGGTCTCGTAGGTCCCCTCGCGCAGGTCCGAGCGCGACCGCCGCAGCGCGATCAGGTCCCGCACCAGGTGCAGGACCGAGCCGGGGTCCTCGCGCTGGGCCTCCACGTTGTGGGCGGCCAGGTCCCCGAACGGCAGCCACGGCCGCGCGCCATCCGGAGTGAACCCGCCACCCGGCACGTCGGCCCACTGCATCGGGGTGCGGCAGACGTCGCGGTTCTCCTCGGGGTCGCCGAGCCGCGCCGCCACCGGATCGAGCGCGTCCGCGGGGTCCAGCGGCGTGTCCGGCAGCCCGATCTCGTCGCCGTAGTAGAGGAACGGCGTGCCGCGCAGGCCGAGCAGGACCATCAGCGCCGCGCGCGTGCGCGCGGGATCCCCGCCGGCCCAGCGGGTCGCGAACCGCTTGCCGTCGTGGTTGGAGCCGGTCCACACCGGCCACGCGCCCTCGGGCAGCATCCGTTCGACGCCCTCGACGATCGGGCGCATCTGCTCCGGGTCGAGCTCGCAGTGGAAGAACAGGAAGTTGAACGCGAGGTGCAGCTCGTCCTCGCCCAGCCCGTAGAACGGGATCAGCTGCTCGAGGTCGAGCACGTAGGTCTCCCCCACCAGCACAGGCTCGTCTCCGTCGCGCCGGGCCGTCAGCGCGCGCCAGCGGCGCAACACGTCGTGCAGCTCGGGGCGGTTCATCGAGTACACCTGCTTGAGGCCGCGCTTGACGATGTGCGGGTGGTCGCCGGGCTCCGGCTGCGGATCGTCGCGCAGCTCGCGGTCCTTGACGATCGCGTGGCAGACGTCGATCCGGAAGCCGGCCACCCCGCGGTCGAACCAGAACCGCAGCACGTCGTCGATCGTCTCGCGCAGGTCCTCGTTCCACCAGTTGAGGTCGGGCTGCGAGGGCAGGAACTGGTTGAGGTAGTACTGGCCCGTCGGCTCGTGCAGCGTCCACGCCGAGCCGCCGAAGTTGGAGATCCAGTTGTTCGGCGGGCCGCCGCCCGGCGCCGGGTCGGCCCAGACGTAGAAGTCGCGATACCGGGCCTCGCGGCCGCTCAGCGCGTCCTGGAACCACGCGTGCCGGTCGCTCGTGTGGTTGGGGACGAGGTCCAGCAGCACGCGGATCCCCCGCTTGCCGGCCTCCGCGATCAGCTCGTCGAGGTCCTCGAGCGTGCCGAGGTCCGGGTGCACCGCCGTGTAGTCGCTGACGTCGTAGCCCCAGTCCTCGTTCGGCGACGGGAACGTCGGGTTGAGCCAGATGCCGTCGACCCCGAGCCACTCGAGGTGGTCGAGGCGCCGGGTGATGCCGCGCAGGTCGCCGATGCCGTCACCGTCGGAGTCGGCGAAGGAGCGCGGGTAGATCTGGTACAGGACGCCGTCGCGCCACCAACTCGCGGGAGCCATGGCGCGCCAGGATACGCACCCTTCCGTGTGCGGCCCGTTGACACCGCCGCGCGCCGCGTGATTGGATGGAAGCGGTTCCACGAGGGGGAGCTGGAGGGGTGACAACCATCGCGAGGGTCGCGCAGGAGGCAGGTGTTGGCGTGGGCACGGTCTCGCGCGTCATCAACGGGTCTGCATCGGTGAGCGAGGCCACGCGCCGGCGGGTCCTCGACGTCGTTGCCGAGCTCGGCTATGAGCCGAACGCCACCGCCCGCGCCCTCTCGACCGGCCGCACCCGCTCGGTCGGCGTCATCGCCCCCTTCTTCACCCGCCCCTCCGTCATCGAGCGCCTGCGCGGCGTCGCGCCGCTGCTCGCGAACTCCGGCTACCAGCTCGTGCTCTTCGACGTGGAGCGCCCGGAGCAGCGCACGGACGTCTTCCGCTCGGTGATCGGCCGCGTCGACGGCCTGCTCTCGATCTCGCTCTCGCCCCACAAGGCCGAGCTGCGGCGGCTCGCCGCCGCCGGCATCCCGGTCGTGTTGATCGACCAATCGCACGACTCGGTCCCGACCGTCACCGTCGACGACGTCGAGGGCGGCCGGCTGGCCACCCAGCACCTGCTCGAGCTCGGGCACCGGCGGATCGCGTTCGCCGGCGACACCGTCGACGGCGTCCACGGCGCCTCGGCCAGCTCGCGCCGCTGCATCGGCTACCAGCGCGCGCTCGACGAGGCGGGCGTCCCCGTGCGGCCGGACCTCGTCAGGCTGCGCCCGCACGGCCGCGAGGCGGCCGGTATCGCATTCGACCTGATCGGGCTCGCGTCGCCGCCGACCGCGGTGTTCGCCGCGTCCGACCTGCAGGCGCTGGCGATGCTCGACGCCCTCGAGGCACTCGGCAAGCGGGTGCCGGAAGATCTTTCGGTGGTCGGGTTCGACGACGTCGAACTGGCCCGCTACGCGGGCCTGACCACCGTCGCCCAGCCGCTGGAGGACAGCGGCACAAGGGGAGCCGAACTGCTGCTCTCGGCATTGGAAGGGGAGGACGTGCTCCAGGCGAGGCAGCAGCTGTCCCTCGAGCTCGTGGTGCGGGGTACGACCGCGCCGCCGCGCGAGGGACGACCGGGCCGTGGGGAAGACGGCCCCGAAGACAGCCACGAATGGCATGATCACGCAGTCTTCACCGACGTAGTACTGAGGAGGATGGAGTGTCGAAGCGTTTGATTCTTTTGTTGTGCGCCGCGCTGATGTGCGGTGTGTTCGCCGCGTGCGGCGACGACAGTGGTGGTGGCGGTGGTGGCGGCGGCGGCGGAAGCGAGGAGACCGGCGCCACCGAGGGCGCGAAGGTCATCGACCCGAGCCTCGCCGAGAGCGCCAAGGGCGAAGTGACCTACTGCCAGGGCAAGGACACCTCTGGCAACGCCCACTACATGATCGACGAGTTCAACAAGAAGTTCGGCCCGGACCTGAAGGCCAAGCTCGTCGAGTTCCCCGCGTCCGCGGACGAGCAGCGCAACCAGTTCATCCAGCGCCAGCAGGCCAAGTCTGGCGACTGCGACGTCTTCTCGTCCGACGTGATCTGGACGGCGGAGTTCGCCTCCCAGAAGTGGCTCTACGACATGTCCCCCTACATGGAGGACAAGAAGGCCGACTACATCGAGGCGCCCGTCGAGACCGTCACCTACGACGGCAAGATCTGGGGCGTCCCCGAGACCAGCGACGCCGGCCTCCTCTACTACAACACCGACAAGGTCAAGGAGATCCCGGAGACCTGGCAGGAGGTCTACGACCAGGCCAAGAAGGAGGGCGGCATCGTCTACCAGGGCGCTGCCTACGAGGGCCTGACCTGCGACTACCTCGAGCTGTTCTTCGGCGCGGGTGGCGAGGTGCTCTCCGAGGACGGCACCAAGTCGACGTTCGCCGAGGGCGACGCCGCCGTGAAGGCGCTGACGTTCATGGTCGACGGCGTCGAGAGCGGTGCGGCCCCGAAGGCCGTGACGACCTACATGGAGCCCGAGTCGCTGACGGCGTTCCAGACCGGCAAGTACGCGTACATGCGCAACTGGCCGTACGCCTACGCGCTCAACCAGAAGGCCAACCGGGTCAAGGACAACTTCGACGTCGGCCCGCAGCCGACGTTCGAGGGCGGCGAGCCGGCCGGCATCCTCGGCGGTCACAACAGCGTGATCTCCGTGTACTCCAAGAACCCGGGCGGCGCGCTGAAGCTCATCGAGCACATCGGCTCGCCCGAGATCCAGAAGGCCTACGCGGCGCAGTTCTCGCTGTCGCCCGTGAAGGCCTCCGTCTATGACGACAAGGAGGTCCAGAAGGCGATCCCGTTCGCGGACGCCCTGCGCGACGGCATCACGCAGGCGCGCGCCCGGCCGGTCTCGCCGGTCTACCCGCAGATCTCGCAGGCGATCTACAAGAACGTCAATGCGGCGCTGTCGGGTCAGACCTCGCCCGAGGACGCGGTGAAGCAGGCGAACTCGGACATCGAGAAGGCGCTAGCGACCTTCTAGGCCATGGCTGAAGCCACCGTTCAGACGGGAGCGCCGCAGAGGCGGCGCTCCCGGGGCCTCTCCGAGAAGCGGCTGGCGTTCTGGATGGTCTCGCCGTCGATGGCGCTGATCGCGCTCGTCGCGGCGTACCCGATCCTCTACGCGGTCTGGCTCTCCCTGCACGAGTACAGCGTGCGGGAGGCCGGGCTGTCCCGCTGGGCCGGCCCCTTCGGGCTCCGTAACTACACCACCGCGCTCCAGAACGCCGAGTTCTGGGACGCGATGGTGACGACGCTGGTCTTCACGGCGTCGAGCGTCATCCTCGAGTTGCTGATCGGGCTCGCGATGGCCATGGCGATGCACGCCGCGTTCAAGGGCCAGGGGCTCCTGCGTACGGTCGTGCTCGTCCCGTGGGCCGTGCTCACGGTCGTCACCGCGATCATGTGGCGGACGATCTTCGAGTCGCCGCAGGGCTTCGTCAATCAGATCATCGGCGGCGACACCGTGTGGCTCGGATCCGAGCCGCAAGCGCTGATCGTGATCATCATCGCCGACGTGTGGAAGACGGCCCCGTTCATGGCGTTGCTGATCCTCGCCGGCCTGCAGGTGATCCCTGGCGACATCTACGAGGCCGCCAAGGTGGACGGGGCGACCGCGTGGCAGCGGTTCCGCAAGATCACCCTGCCGCTGCTGACCCCGGCGATCCTCGTGGCGCTGATCTTCCGCACGCTGGACGCGCTGCGGATCTTCGACCTCCCGTACGTGCTCACGAAGGGCGCGAACGGGACGACGACGCTGTCGCTGATCGCACAGCAGACGTTCGCCGAGAACCGAATATACGGGCTCGGGGCGGCGTACTCGATCCTCACGTTCATCACGGTGATGATCGTGTCGTTCACCTACATCTGGACCGTGGGCGGCAACATCCGCGGACTGGCGGAGGACTAGGCCATGGCGACCGAGACTGCCGTAGCCGATCGCGCGAAGCCGGAGAGCAAGGTCAAGCGCGACGCACCCAAGCCGACAGGCGGGACCCCGTGGTGGATGTGGATCGCCGTCGCGGCGATCGTGGTCTTCTGCCTGTTCCCGTTCTACTGGCTGATCAACCTGTCCCTCAAGACCGGCGAGGACCTCGGCGATTCGTCGCTGTTCCCGCCCAATCCGACGCTCGCGAACTACGAGTCGATCTTCAACAACGCCGACTTCACGCGATCGTTGCTCAACAGCGCAATCATCTCGCTCACGACCACGGCGCTCGCGCTCCTGGTCGGCTCCTTCTGCGCCTACGCGCTCGCGCGCCTGCGCTTCCGGGGCAAGTTCGGGATCCTCGCGCTGGTCCTGTCGATCACGACGTTCCCGGCGATCGCGATCGCCGCGCCGCTGTTCCGGCTCTGGAGCGACATCGGGATCTACAACACCCTGATCGGCCTGATCATCCCGAACCTCACGTTCGCGCTGCCTCTGGCCATCTACATCCTGGTCTCCTTCTTCAAGGAGATCCCGAAGGACCTCGAGGAGGCGGCGCTGGTCGACGGCGCCACCCACTTCATGGCGTTCCGGAAGGTCGTGGTGCCGCTCGCGGCACCGGGTCTCGCCACGGCGGGCATCCTGACCTTCATCGCGACGTGGAACGAGTTCCTGCTGGCGATCACGCTGACGTCGTCGACGGCCGCCCGGCCGGTGCCGGCGGCGATCGCCTTCTTCACCGGGTCGACGCAGTTCGAGATCCCCTACGGGACGATCACGGCCGCGTCGGTGACGATCTCGGTGCCGCTGATCCTGCTCGTCCTCTTCTTCCAGAAGCGGATCGTGGCGGGCCTCACCGCGGGCGCCGTCAAGGGCTAGACCCTCGTGGTCGTGCCGGCCGTCCCCTTGCGGGGCGGCCGGCCGGCTACTGCTTGTAGTCGTGCATGCCGCCGGTGCCGCCGGCGCGCGCCAGCCAGGCCGTCGCGGCGTCGAAGCAGAGGCCGAACGCGCCCATGATCAGCACGTAGGCCACGAGCGGCGGCGGGCCGAACGACGCGGCGAGCAGGCACAGCACGGCGGCGGCGATCGGCAGCGAGTAGCGCCTGCTCTCCTTGAGGGCCCGCATGGGTCGCATGCTACGCGCCCGGAGGGCGCCCGGCAAACCGGCGGGTGGAGAGCACGCGGCCGCCGTCGAGCACGGTCATCGCCGCGTAGCCGTCCAGCCCGGCGGTCCACGCCGGGCCGTCGGCGCCCATCGCGAACGCGGCGGTGGCGTACGCGTCGGCTACGGAGAGGTCCGGCCCGGTGACGGTGACCGACAGCACGCCGGCCGGTGGGCGGCCCGTGCGCGGGTCGAGGATGTGCTCGCCGCGCTCGTAGGTGGCCGAGGTCGCGACGGCGCCGCCGCTGACGTCGAGCACCGAGCACAGCCGGTCCCGCTGCAGCGGGTGGCGGATCCCGACCCGCCACGGCCCGCCGCGCACCACGAGGTCCCCTCCCCCGTCCAGGCACAGCTCGCGGGCGCCGGCGAGCGCCGCCGCGCGCTCGAGCGCCCAGCCCTTGACGTAGCCCGACGGGTCCAGCGCGCCGCCGGCGCGCGCGTCGAAGGCGCCGCGGGTGGCGCGCCTGAGCTCCTCGCATCGCGCGAGCACCTCGCGCACGAGCGGGTCGGCGTCGCGCTCCTCGAGCGTGCCGGCGTCGAGGCGGCGGATCTCGCTGGCGGGGCGGTAGGTGCTGAACAGGGCGTCGACGTGCTCGAGCCACGCGAACGCGGGGTCGAGCGCCGCCGCGTCGTAGCCGGGGTCGCGGACGTGCGCCGTGACCGGCATGCCCATCACGTGCTCCGTGCGCTCAACCACGGCGCCGGGCCTTGTCGATCGCGCCCTGCAGGGAGTCGAGCCAGATCTCGCTCGTCGACGTCGCGCCCGAGACGACGTCCACGTCGGCGCTGCCGGCCTCCAGCGCGGACTCGCGCAGGATCGGCTCCGCGCGCGCGTTGAGCGCCTCCGTGTGCGGGCCGTCGCCGCTGAGCAGCACCGTCTCGATGCCCGTCAGCCGGCGGCCGGTGAAGAAGGCCCGCACCTGGATCGCCGAGAACGGCGTCGTCATCGCGGGCCCGAGGAAGCTGCGCGCGCCCTCGCCCGAGCGTCGCGGTGGCGGGGTCGCGACCGGCTTCGCGAGCGCGCGCGGCGTCCTGACCGGCCCGAGCGAGGAGTTCGGGTTGAACGTGCGCGGCGGCTCGGTCTCGAAGCGCGCGAGCAGGACCACGACGGCCGCCGTGACCACGATGGCGGCGAGCGCCTTCAATACGCGAACCGCTCGGTGACGATGTGGCGGCGCGAGACGCCGGTGCGCCCGAGCGTCGCGCGCGTGGCCTCGACCATCGCGGGCGGGCCGCAGACGTAGACGTCGCGCATGGCGATGTCGGGCATCAGGGCCTGCAGGCGCTCCGGGGAGAGCGGCTCGCCGGCGTCGTGGTCGCCGAGCACGTAGTGCACCTCCACCCCGCGCCGGCCGGCCAGCTCGTCGAGCTCGGCGCGCAGGATCACGTCGTCGTCGTGCAGCGCGCGGTAGACGACGGTGATGTCCTCCGGGCCGCCCGGCATCTCCTCCAGCAGGGCGCGGATCGGCGTGATCCCGACGCCGCCGGCGATCAGCGCCACGCGCGGGCGCCGGCGCGCGGCGGCGGTGAAGCTCCCGAACGGCCCCTCGGCGATCACGCGCGTGCCGGGCGGGATCGCGCGCAGCGCCGCCGTGTAGTCGCCGATCCCCTTGACCGTGATGCGCAGGCGGCGGCCGTCGGGCGCGGCCGAGAGCGAGAACGGATGCGCCTCCCACCAGCGGTCGCGGGTGAGGAAGCGCCACGTGAAGAACTGGCCCGCCTGCGCGCGCAGACGGTGCAGCCGCGCGCCGCCGATCTCCAGCGAGACCACGCCGGGCGCCTCCTCGATCACGCGCTCCACCCGCAGGCGGTGCACGAGCAGGCTGCGCGCGAGCGGCAGCACGAGGCGGAACGCGATCAGCGCGCCGAGCGTGAGCACGTACAGCGCGGTCCAGTACGCCCGCGCGCCGGGACGGGCCAGGAAGTCGGTGCCCGTGGCGAGCTGGTGGCTGAACGCGAGCGCCACGCCCAGGTACGCGTACAGGTGCACGAAGTGCCAGGTCTCGTAGCGCAGCCGGCGCCGGACGGCGACCGCGGACGTGACGGCCACGGCGATAAGCAGCGCCAGGCCGGCGATCGCGGTGATCACGCCGGGATAGCCCGTGATCAGGCGCTCGACCTCGCCGGGCAGCGAGATCCGGTCCCCGATCGTGTAGCCGGCGGTGATCAGCGCGGCATGGCCGCTCAGCAGGACGACCGCCACGCGGCCGTTGACGCGGTGGGCGGCGGCGAGCGCCTCGAAGCCGTAGACGCGCTCGAGCAGCGGGATCCGCGCCAGCAGCAGCAGCTCGACGAGCACGAGGTAGGCGCCGAGCAGCCCGGCCACCCGGCCCGCGGACGTGAGGCCGCTCGAGAGGTCGTGGATGTCTGCGGGCCCGCCGCCGGCCAGCCACAGGCCCACGACCACGCCGGCGTTGGCCAGCGCGAGCAGCGCCAGCCCCCAGCCGGCCGTCCTCCGGACCCGTGAGCTCACGCCCCCAGTGTGCCGCCCCCTCCGGAAGGGGGTCAACCGGACTGACGCCGGGACGGCGCCGGCACGCGCGCGTGTGCGATGCTCGGCGGTGAAGCTCGCCGGTGCAGCCTTGATCGCGCTCGCGGCGGTGGGCGGCATCCTCGCCCTGGCCGCCGGCGACTCCACGGCGCTCACGGCGATCGCGATCGCGCTGATCGGCGTCGCCGCGGTCGGCGCCGTCTCGATGATGTTCTGGGCGATCGGGCGCGCGGAGGACCGCGATCGCGAGGAGGCGGCCGCGCGCCGCGAGGGGCGTGACCGGCCGGAGTCGGGCAACGGCAAGCCGCCCGAGGAGCCGCATCCCCGCACGCTCGGCCTCGGCCCCGACCGCCGCCGCCCGCGGCCGCCGCGAAGGCCGCAGTGAGCCGGGACCTCGACGCCCTGATCGCCGTCGCTGACGCTCGACGAGAAGGCGGCGCTCACCGCCGGCGCCGACATCTGGGCGACCGTCGCCGGTCGAGCGCGCTCGGCATCCCGAAGGTGCGGGTGACCGACGGCCCCAACGGTGCCCGCGGCGCCCGGTGCTCGGCGCGGGCGAGGCCGACCGCCGGTCGTGCGTCCCGTGCGGCTCGGCGCTCGGCGCCACCTGGGACCCCGAGCTGATCGAGCGAGGTCGGCGCGCTGCTCGGCGAGGAGGCGCGCACGAAGGGCTGCCGGGTGCTGCTCGCGCCCGACGGTCAACCTGCACCGCTCGCCGCTCGGCGGGCCGCAACTTCGAGTGCTACTCCGAGGACCCGCTGCTGTCGGGCGCGCTCGCCGCCGCGTTCGTCCGCGGCGTGCAGTCGCAGGGCGTCGCCACGACGCGTGAAGCACTTCGTCGGCAACGACGCCGAGCTCGAGCGCTACACGATCAGCTCGGTGATCGACGAGCGCGCGCTGCGCGAGCTCTACCTCGTGCCGTTCGAGCTCGCCGTCCGCGAGGGCGGCGCGCTCGGGGTGATGACGGCTACAACCGGCTCAACGGCGCGTAGTGCACCGAGGACGACGGCTGCTCGAGCGGCATCCTGCGCGGCGAGTGGGGCTTCGAGGGCTTCGTCGTCACCGACTGGTTCGGCGCTCGGCTCGACCGACGGCCTCGCCGCGCGCGGGGCTCGACCTCGAGATGCCCGGGCCCGGCCGCGCGTCTCGGGCCGGCGCTGGCCGACGCGGTCCGCGCCGGCGACGGTCGACGAGGCGCTCGTCGACGCCAGGTGCGCCGCCTGCTCGCGGTGTTCGACCGCGATCGGCGCGCTCGACGACGCCGCCGGGCGACGCCGAGCGTCCGTCGACCGCCCCGAGCACCGCGCGCTCGCGCGCGAGGCCGCCGCCGACGGCGATCGTGCTGCTGCGCAACGACGGCGTGCTGCCGCTCGACCGCGGCCGTCGCGCTCGGTGGCCGTGATCGGGCCCGAACGCCGACCGCGCGCAGATCATGGGCGGCGGCTCGGCCCAGCTGCGCGCCGCACTACCGCGTCACGCCGCTCGAGGCGCTCCGGCGAGCGCTCGGCGACGGCGTCGACGTCGTCGCACGAGCCGGGCTGCGACATCGACCGCACGTGCCGCCGCTCGGCGCCGTGCGCTCGCCGCGCTCGGCGGCAGCCGGGCTCGACGTCGAGTGCTCGCCGGCCGCGACCTCGACGGCGAGTCCGAGCGCCGGCACGCGACCGCGCCGACTGCTGTTCTTCGGCGCGCCCGCCGCCGGGCCTGCGCCGACGACGTTCTCGCTCCGCGCGCCGGCACGTTCACGCCGCCGAGTCGCGGCACGCACGTGTTCACGCTCGTCCAGGCCGGGCGCGCCCGCGCTGCTCGTCGACGGCGAGGTCGTGCTCGACGGCGTCGCCGACCCGCCGCCGCGCGGCGACCGACTGCTTCGGCCTCGGCAGCGAGGAGATCGCGGCCGAGCGTCGAGCTCGACCGCGGGCGAGCCGGTCGAGGTGCGTCGTCGAGTACTCGAGCAGGGCGCCGGCGACGCTCGCACGGCGTCAAGGTCGGGCTGCCGGCCCGCCGGCGCCGGACGACCTGCTCGAGCGGGCCGTCGGCCGCCGCCGCGGCACGCCGACGCGCGTCGTGCTCGTGGTCGGCACGACCGACGAGTGGGAGACCGAGGGCCACGACCGCGCGTCGATGGACCTGCCCGGCGACGCAGGACGAGCTCGTGCGCCGGCGTGCTCGCCGCCAACCCGGACACGGTCGTGGTCGTCAACGCCGGCGTCGCCGGTCGACGATGCCGTGGGCCGACGGCGCCGCGCGCCGATCCTGCAGGTCGTGGTTCGGCGGCCAGGAGATGGCCGACGCGCTGGCCGACGTGCTGCTCGGCGACGCCGAGCCCGGCGGCCGGCTGCCGACGACGCATCCCGCTGCGCGCTCGAGCACAACCCGTCGTTCGGCAACTTCCCGGGCGAGAACGGCGAGGTCCGCTACGGCGAGGGCGTGCTCGTCGGGCTACCGCTGGTACGACGCCCGCGCGCCTGCCGGTGCGCTTCCCGTTCGGCCACGGCCTGTCGTACACGACGTTCGAGATCGGCGCGCCCGCGCTCTCGGCGCCGACGTTCGCGGCCGGCGGCGACGCTCACCGTCGAGGTCGCCGGTGACGAACACCGGCGACCGCGCCGGGCGCCGAGGTCGTGCAGTGCTACGTCGCGCCGCCGCCGAGCGCGCTCGTCCGCCCGCCGAAGGAGCTGCAAGGCCTTCGCCAAGGTGCAGCTCGACCCCGGCGAGACCGCCACGGTGGCGCTCGAGCTCGACGACCGCGCGTTCGCCTACTGGGACCCGGGCGACGCGAGCTGGGAGTCCCTGCTCCCGCGCGCCGCCGTCTCCCCCATGATCCGCTCCGACGAGGCCCGCCGCACCACGGGCGGCTGGCGGATCGACCCGGGGACGTACGTCCTGCGCGTCGGCCGCTCGTCGGCGGACCTCCCCCACGCGGTCCCGCTCCGCGTCGGCTGACGGGAGGCGGGATACTCGCGCGATGAGCGATCACGTGTACAAGTCCGTCGAGATCACCGGCTCCTCGCCCGCGGGCGTGACCGAGGCGATCGACCGCGCCGTCGCGAAGGCCTCGGAGACCCTGCGCAACATCGACTGGTTCGAGGTCGTCTCCGTCCGCGGCCACGTCGCCGACGGCAAGGTGGCCCACTACCAGGCGACGCTGAAGATCGGGTTCCGGCTCGAGGACTAGGGCGTCGGGACCGGGGTCGCGGTCTCGGTGGCCGTCGGCGTCGGTGTCGGCGTCGCGGTGGCCGTCGGCGTCGGTGTCGTCGTCGCGGTGGCGTCGGCGTCGGCGTGGGGGTCGCCGTGGCGCTGCGGGGTCGCGCTCGCGTCCGGCGTGGCGGTCGCGTCCGGGGTCGCCGTCGGATGTCGGCGTCGGCGTCGCCTTCGGGTAGGTGATCCCGCTCTCGTCGAGCGCCTTGTTGATCGCGTCGCTGACCGCGTTGACCTGGTCGAGGACGTCGGCGGGCGGGTCGGACGTGTCGATCGCGTCGAGCTTCTGCAGCTCCTCGGTCAGCCGGCGCAGCAGCTCCTCGGACGGCGCGGACGTGACGCGAGATCGACGAGCTGCTTCGCGATCGCGGTCGTGATGCAGGCGGGGCAGTTGAGGTTGAGCGCCTCGGCGACGTTGATCGGCATGATCTTGTCGCTCTGGCCGACGACGAGCACGAGCTGGAAGGAGACCGCCAGCGTCGTGCAGGCCTTGCAGCTCGCGAGCGCGTAGGCGGAGTTCTCGTTGTCGACCGGCGGCGCCGTCCGTGACCGTGACCAGCGAGTAGGCGACGTCGTAGACGATGCCGCCGTCGGTGGTGTTGGTCGCGAGCGCCTGCGAGTCGCCCTCGCCGGGCTCGTCCGGCAGCGTGAACGGGAGCTGGGTGGCCGGGCCGGTCGGCGTCGACGGGGCGTCGGCGGCCGGCGGGGCGCCTCGCCGCGGCGGCGCGGCGCGCGCCGGCGGGCTGCCGGCGGCTCGTCGAGCGCCGGCGCCTTGCGGGCGTCGGGCGCTTCGGGGCTGACGAGGATCGTCGGCTTGTCGTCCTCGTCCTCGCCCTTGACGACGAACAGCGCCGGGTGCTCCTTGGTCGGGCCGCCGCGCGGGATCAGCGCCACCGCGAGGTGGCGGCCCGGCGCGAGCGGGCGCGGCGCGGCGACGCCCGCCGGGCGGGCCGCGGCGGCCGGGGCGCTGACGGTCTGGAAGGCGCTGACCAGCGTGCCGCCGTCGGTCGGGCGCACGGGCTGGTACTGGCCGGAGGGCCACCACGCCCAGGTGAGCAGCGCCGACCAGCCCGGCCGCCCCGGCGATCACGAGCGCCTGGCGCGGCGCGCTGGCCGTCGCTCCAGCCCCACGCCTTCTTGCCCGTCGAGGTGACCAGCCGCTGCATGATCAGCGTCACGCCCGAGCACCGGCAGCGCGAGCGCGAACAGGCGCGCGATCGAGGTCGCGCACGCCGAGCGACGTCCTGGTCGCCGGCATGCGCCGAGATCAGGCTGCGAGCCGCTCTCCCACGCCGAGGCGGCGAGCTTGGGGAACAGCAGGATCGCGCTGAACGCCATCGCCAGCAGGATCGGGACGATGATCAGCACCCACGCCGTCACGAGCACGCGCGCCCAGCCCTTCAGCGCGGACGGCTCGCGCCGCTGCCACGGCAGCAGGCGCTTGAGCGTCGGGCCCATGTGCGCGTAGAGGTCCGGGACGCCGGTCGCGTCGGAGAGGATGTGGTAGCCGTCGGCGCGGATCACCGGCGAGAGGTTCTTGACGATCTCGAGCATCTGGACGGCGATCAGCAGCAGCAGCGCCTCGACGCCGGTCGCGAGCCAGACGCCGAGCGTGACCACGGCGACGAAGGCGTTGAAGTAGATGCCGCCGAGGTCGGTGCGCAGGCGGGCGCGCCGCGGCAGCCGGTAGGCGTCGGTGACGTCGGTGTAGAAGGCGGGCCAGACGAGGTAGATGCCGGCGCCCATGCCGCCGGGCGGCCGCCGCCGTAGCGGCACGCCGCGGCGTGGCCGATCTCGTGGAACGCGGCCGAGGCGATCGTGAGCCCGAGGACGAGCAGCAGCAGCTCCGGGCTTGTCGAACGCCTCGGCGGTGGCCGCCGCCACGCCCTTGTGGATCAGCACGAACCAGCAGACGGCGAGGAAGCCGACCAGGGCCGGGAGCAGCACCCACGGGCGGAACAGGAGCTCGAACGGCGCGCGTGATCGCGCCTGGTGACCTTCGGGTCGGTGAACGAGGACCTTCCAGCGCAGCGCGAGCAGCGGGTTCGACTGCGGCGGCGCCTTGTCCTCGTAGCCGGCGAGCAGGCCCTGCGCGGCGAGCTTCTCGGCGATCTTGACGACGTGCTCGGGCCCGAGCCTGCGCCCGAGCCGCTCCGACATCGCGGCGGCGAGCGCGTGCGACGTCGCGCTCGCCGTCGAGCTCCTCGAGCAGCCCGTACATGAGCGGCCCGAGCTGCACCATCTGCCCGTCGGCGCGGCGGGCGAGCCGCGCGCCGTCCTTGTAGCCCGAGCCGCTGACCTCGCCGAGCAGCTCGAGGCCCTCCGCGCGCGCGAGGGCGCGCGGAGGGTCCGAGGCGCCGATGCGGCCGCGCAGCGGGCCGGTCGACGGTCGCGCTCATGCGACGTCCGACGCCGGCCGGGCTACTGCTCGATGTCGGCGTTCTGCTCGGCGGTCGCCTCCGCCGAGACGTCGTCCAGGTTCTGGTGGATGTCGACCTGCTGGTCGGCCAGCGACTGCGCGACCGCGCCGTCGGAGCCGATGTTGGCCGCCACGGAGGCGTTGATCGGCGCGGCGACGTTGGCGTTGGCCGCCACGGCGCCCGCGACCGGCGCCGTGAGGTCGGCGTCCGCGTTGATGTCGACGTTCGCGTCGAGCAGGCTGCCGCCGTGAGCAGCGAGTCCGACGCCGCCGGTGACGCCGTCGACCGAGCCGCCGACGCCGCCGACCGCGCCGTCGCGCCGTCGACCGCGCCGGTCGCGCCGTCCACGGCACCCGGGACCGCGCCGTCGCGCCGTCGCACGCGCACCCGGCGACCGCGCCCGTCGCGCCGTCGACCGCGCCGCCGACCGCGCCGGTCGCGCCGTCGGTCACACCGCCGGCGCGCCGCCCGTGGCGCCGTCGACCACGCCGCGGCACCGCGCCGGTCGCGCCGTCGACGGCGCCCGGCACCGCGCCGGTCGCGCCGTCGACCGCACCGCCGACCGCGCCCGTGGCGCCGTCGACCACGCCGCGCCGTCGGCGCCCGCGCCGGCGTCGGTCGCGCCGCCGTGCCGGCGGCCGGCGGTGCGTCGGCCGCCGGAGCCGTCGTTGCCGGCGTCGACGACGTCGTTGCTCTGGTCGATCGTCGGCGTTCTGCGGCGCCGTCGCCTCGGCGCTGCCGCTGATGCCCTGGTCGATCGTGCCGTGCTGCTGCGAGATGGCGACGGCCTCGGCGTTGTCGCTGAGGAGGTTCGCGCTCGCCGCGGCCTCGATCGGCGCGGCGACGTTGAGGTTCGCCGCGACGGCGAGGTCGACCGGCGCCGCGAGGTCGAGCCCGAGGTCGACGTTCGCGTCGACGTTGAGCAGCGACATCACTTCCTTGTTGGGCAGCGCGGTCGCGCCCTCGGCCTCGATCTCGTCCATCGAGACCTGCTCGAGATCCTGATTCTCGCTGTGTACGGTCGAGCTCGTCGCCCATGGCCAGCTCCCATCGTTCTTGGCTCAGCGTTCGGGCCGGGTTATTCCCTGAGGCACGCCTGGAAACGGGCGATCGACACTCGTCGTTGACGCTCGCGCGGGACGGCGATCGCGGGCTTAGTGTCGCGCCGGTGAGGCCTGCGCGAGGGACCGCTCGCGGTGGAATCGCGATCGTCGGGGCGGGTCCTCGGGCCTCGTGGCCGCCAAGATTAAAAGTCACGCGACTCCGAGGCGGGCTTCGACGCGACGGTGTTCGGAAGGACGAGCGGGGAGCTCGGCGGCCAGTGGCAGCACGAGCGCGGCCCACAGCGGCGTGTGGCCGGGCATGCACACCAACACGAGCCGCGCGATGACCGCGTTCTCGGACTTCCCGGCGCCGGCCGAGCACGCGCTGCACCTAGCGGCCGAGCAGATCCACGCCTACCTCGCGGCCTACGCGAGCGCCTCCGGGGTCACAGGGCGCATCCGCTTCGGCACGCCGGTCGGCGCGGTCCGGCGCCGGCTGGACGGTGGACGGAGAGCCGTTCGACGCGGTCGTGGTGTCGTCGGGACGCTTCCGGCGGCCGCGGCGTCCCCGACGCCGTTCGCGCGGCTTCGCGCGGCGAGCTGCTGCACGCGTTCGACTACCCGGGCGCCGGCCCGTTCCGCGACCGGCGCACGCTCGTCTACGGCAACGGCATCAGCGGCCTGGAGATCGCGTCCGACCTCGCGCCGCACGTCGCCGGTCACCTCCGCCTTCCGCAAGCCGCGCTACGTGATCCAGAAGAACCTCGGCGGCGTCTCCTCCGACTGGCAGTGGTACACGCTCTTCGGCGCGCTGGAGCGGCGTCTGCTCGAGCCCGCCGAGTGGGCGGCCCGCCAGCGCGAGCGGATCCTGCGCGTCGCGGGCGACCCGGCCGGCTTCGGCGCGCCCGAGCCGAGTGAGGACCTGCGCGTGGCCGGCCTGTCGCTGTGCCAGGACTACCTCGAGCAGGTCCGCGACGGCAGCATCGCCTGCCGGCCGGAGATCGCAGCCGTCGAGGTGGACCACGGTCACCTTCGCGGACGGCTCGTCGGAGACCGTCGAGGCGATCGTCTGCGCGACCGGCTACGACCTCGACCTCCCCTATCTCCCGCGCGATGTCGCGGCCCTGCTCGGCGACGGCCCGGACCTCTACCAGCGCACCTTCCACCCCGACCTCCCCGGCCTCGGCGTGATCGGCCAGTTCCTCGCCCAGGGCCCGTACTTCCCGCTGCTCGAGCTGCAGGCGCGCTGGATCGTCGCGGTCTGGAGCGGAGAGGTCGCGCTGCCCTCCGACGCCGCGATGCGGCAGGTCATGGCCCGTCCGCGGCCGCCGCTGGACGCCCACAACGCGCTCGCCCTCACGCTCTCCGAGGAGCTGGGCGTCGCGCCCGAGCCGCAAGGAGGTCGACGCGGCGGTCGAGCTGATCGAGTCGTTCTCCTGCGACTGGGACCCCTCCCGCTACGAGGACTCCTTCCAGAAGCGCCTGCGCAAGATCGTCAAGGCCAAGGGCAAGGGCCAGGAGATCGAGATCCCCGACGACGAGGGCGACCAGCCCTCGCCGGTGCCCGACCTGATGGCCGCGCTCGAGCAATCGCTCGAGGAGGCGAAGTCGCGCTGAGCGTCTTCCGGGACGCCGAGCTCCGCTACCTGGCGGGCGGCCGCCAGCTCGGCCGGATCGCGACCGTCGGCGCCGACGGCACCCCGCACGTCGTGCCGGTCGCGTGGATCTACAACGCCGTGCGCGACACGATCGACATCGGAGGCCACGAGCTCGAGCGCACCAAGAAGTTCCGCGACGTCGCCCGCAGCGGCCGAGCCGCGATCGTCATCGACGACATCGCCGACACGGACCAGTGGCACCCGCGCGGCATCGAGGTCCGAGGCCGAGGAGAGGCGATCGCCATGCCCACCCCGCTGATCCGCATCCACCCCGAGCGCATCGTCTCCTGGGGCCTCGAGCACGGCCGAAGCGCCCGAACGGTCTGAACCGCCGCGACGGCGGGCGACCTCAGAAGACGCTCAGGCGGAAGCGTGGTCGTACCGGTGCGCCTTCAGAGCCTGAAGGGTCTCGTCGTCGAGACCGGACCCGTCGCCCACCGCAGCGTTGCGCTCGACGTTGCCCACGGACCGCATGCCCGGGATGACGGTCGAGACCTCGGGCCGCGAGAGCACGTAGCGCAGCGCCACCTCGGGCAGCTCCTCGCGCGAGATGCCCGAGGTCGTCGAGGATCGCCTGCACCCGCGCGTCGACCTTGTCCAGCGAGCGCCCGCCGCTGAAGTACTCGTTGCGGAAGTCCCCCTCGGGGAACGTCGAGTCGGCCGTGAGCCGGCCGGTCAAGGACCCCTCGTCGAACGGCACGCGCGCGATCACGCCGACGTCGTTGCGCTCGCAGGCGGCCAGCAACTCGTCCTCGGGGGCCTGCTCGAAGACGTTGTAGATCACCTGCACGGTGTCCACGGACCCCGTCTCGATCAGCCGGACCGCGTTCGACGGCTGGAGGTCGTTGATCGAGACGCCGAAGAAGCGGATCTTCCCCTCGTCCTTGAGCGCCTGGATGCCCTCGAGCCACGAACCGCGGCCGACCCACTCGTCGTTCCAGACGTGGAACTGCTGGACGTCCAGGACGTCCAGCCCGAGGTTGGTCAGCGTCCGCTCCGTCCACTTGCGCACGTGGTCGGCCGGGAAGGCCTCGTCGGGGTCGTCGGTCCGCGCGGGCCACTCGAAGTTCTTCGGCGGGATCTTGCTCGCCACGACGATCCGCTCGTCGCGCTCGCGCACGACCTCGCCGACGAGCCGCTCGGAGTGCCCGTTGCCGTAGACCGCCGCGGTGTCGATGAAGTTCACGCCGAGGTCGATCGCGCGGTTGAGCGCGCGCAGCGACTCCTGGTCCTCCGCGCCGAGCCACATCGAGCCGCCGATGCCCCAGGCGCCATAGCCCACCTCGGAGACGCTCAAGCCCGTCCGGCCCAGCCTGCGCTCATTGATCAAGACCCAGCTCCCTCCGGTATTCCTGGCGGTAGCGGCCGCGCACCTCGAGCACCGAGGACACGTAGCTGCGCGTCTCGGGGAACGGGATGTGCGTGGCCACCTCGAAGTCCTCGCCGCGCGCCGACGCCTCGCGGTACCACTCGTCGACCTTGCCCTCGCCCGCGTTGTAGGCGGCGAGCGCCAGCAGCTCGTTGCCGTGGTAGTGCTGGAGCAGGTAGCGCAGGTACCACGAGCCGTAGGCGATGTTGATCTGGGGCGTCGCCAGGTCGCCCTCCTCGAAGGCCGTGCCGCCCGACTTGCGCGCGATGTAGTCCGCCGTCGAGGGCAGGATCTGCATCAGCCCCTTGGCGCCCGCGTGCGAGGTCTGGTCCCGGAAGCGCGACTCGACGTAGATCACGCCCGCGATCAGCGACGGGTCCAGGCCCTTGTCGGCCGCCTGCTGGCGGATGATGTCCTCGTGGCGCAGCGGGAGCGAGATCTCCTGCACCGCCTTGTCGGCGAACGGGCGCACGATCACGGCGAGCAGCACGCAGGAGGCCACGACCGCGAAGGCGAGCAGCATGAGCCGCCGGCGCACGATCTTGCGGCGGCGCTGGCGCTGGGCCTTGGAGGGCCTCTGCCGGGACCCCGCCGCCCGCGTCCGTGCCTGGGCCTGCGCGCTCATGGACTCAGCTTGGCAAGCACGTCAGACAAACGCGACTCCAGGTCAGCGATCGTGCCGGAGTTCGCGACGGCGAATGTCGCACGTTCCGCCTTCTCGTCCTGTGTGAGCTGCCGCGCGGTGCGCTCATCGACGGATTCGTGCCCGCGGGCGGCCGCCCGCTCACGCCGGATCTGCTCGTCGGCGACGATCGCGATCGTGGCGTCGAAGCCGTGGTCCATGCCGGACTCGAACAGCAGCGGCACTTCGATGACCAGGGCCGGCGGCGCGGGTTCCCGCGCTGACTCGCGCTCGCGGAACTCGGCGATGCGGCGGCCGACGCGCGGCCACAGCAGGCCCTCGAGGAAGCCGCGCTCGTCATCGGAGGCGAACGCGTGGCGCGCCACCGCGCCGCGGTCGACGGTCCCGCCGGGGGCGACCTCCTCGCCCCAGCGCTCGACCACGGCGTCGCGCACCTCGGGATCGCCGTAGAGCTCGTGGACGACGGCGTCCGTGGACAGCGTCGCGGCGCCGAGGCGCCCGAGCGCCGCCAGCGCCTCCGACTTCCCGGCGCCGATGCCGCCCGTCAGGCCGACGAACGGCGGACGGGCGTCCCCGCTCAGGTCTGCTCTTCCTCGTCCTGCTCGGCGGCGGGCTCGTCCGCGGCGGGCTCCTCCGCGGCGGGCTCGTCGGCGACGGGCTCCTCCGCGGCGGGCTCCTCGGCGGCGAGCTCCTCGACGGCGGGCTCCTCCGCGACCGGCTCGTCGGGCGCGGCGGCCTCGGCCACGGGCTCGGCGGCCTCGGGGGCCTCCTCCGCCTCGTCGGCGGGGGCCTCGGCCTGCGGCTGGTCGGCGAAGACGTCCTCGGAGAGGCCGAGCTCGGGCATGTCGTCCATGTCCCCGGCGTCGCCGACCGGCGCGGAGCCGGCCTCGCGGCGCGGCAGGATCTGGTCCTCGACCCGCTTGATCGAGAGCGAGAGGCGGCGCCGCTCGGAGTCGATCTCGAGGATCTTCACGCGCACGTCGTCGCCCGGCTGGACGATCTCGCGCGGGTTCTCGACGTGCTGCTGGGCGAGCTCGGAGATGTGCACGAGCCCCTCGACGCCCTCCAGTATCTCGACGAAGGCGCCGAACGCGACGACCTTGGTGACCGTGCCCTCGAGCTCGTCACCCACGTTGTAGGTGTCGACGACGCGCTGCCACGGGTCCTCCTGGGTCTGCTTGAGGCCCAGGGAGATGCGCTGGCGGTCGCGGTCGATGTCGAGCACCTTGACCTGCACGGTGTCGCCGATGTTGAGGATCTCGCTCGGGTGGTTGACGTGCGACCACGAGAGCTCGGAGATGTGGATCAGGCCGTCGATCCCGTCGAGGTCGACGAACGCGCCGAAGTCCACGATGTTGGAGATCTGGCCCTCGATGATCAGGCCGGGCTGCAGGCGCTCCAGGATCGCCTGGCGCTGCTCCTTGCGCTCCTCCTCGAGCACCGCGCGGCGGCTGAGGACGACGTTGTTGCGCGAGCGGTTGAGCTCTATGACCTTGCACTGGATGTTCTGGCCGAGGTACTCGTCCAGGTTCGGCACCCGGCGGATGTCCACCAGCGAGGCGGGCAGGAAGCCGCGCACCCCGAGGTCGATGATCAGGCCGCCCTTGACGACCTCGATCACCGCGCCGATGACGGGCTCGCCCGACTCGGCGGCGGCCTCGATGCGGCGCCAGGCGCGCTCGAAGCGGGCGCGCTTCTTGGACAGGATCAGCCGGCCGTCCTGGTCCTCCTTGGTGAGGACGAGGGCGTCGACCTCCTCGCCGAGCTCGACCTCCTCGGACGGGTCCACCGACTTGCGGATCGAGAGCTCGTTGTTGGGGATGACCCCCTCGCTCTTGTAGCCGATGTCGATGAGGACCTCGTCCTTGTCGATCCGCACCACCTTCCCCGTGACAACGTCGCCCTCGTCGAAGGGGACGATCGTCGCGTCGTAGTTGGGAAGGATCTGGCCGTCGATCTCGAGGAGCATCCCGTTGGATCCCTCGACGATACGGGCGTCGGTGGTGGTCTCTGGCGGTGTCATCGTGGCTTCCATTAGCGGCCAGATACTGTAGCGAGCCGAAACCATGCCCGTTCGTGCCACCAAGCGCGGCGCGGAGCGGACTCCGTTCCCCTCCGGCGCCAGATACGACGTCGTGATCTGCGGAGGGTCCTTCGCGGGCCTCGCGGTCGCCCGCGAGCTGCGCGCCACGCGCGCGCGTGTTCTGGTGCTCGACCGCTACGAGATCGGCGAGAAGCAGACCTCGGCGTGCTGCGCCCCGACCGAGTGGCTCGAGAACCTGGGCCTGGCCGCCTCGGTCAAGCAGACGTTCGAGACGATGGCCTTGCACACGCTCGGCGCGCACGTGCGCTGGCGGCTGCCCTACACGTTCTCGACGTTCGATTACCGGCGCTGCTGCGAGCTCATGTGGGAGCAGTGCGGCGACGCGGAGTTCGAGACCGCGAAGGTCGACGGCCGCACCGGCAACGTGATCCACACCGACCGCGGTGACGTGTACGCCGAACTGATCGTCGACGCGCTGGGTTGGCGGCGCGTGCTCGGCAACGGCACGATCCAGCCGCCCGAGGCGACGCTCTCGCGCGGCCTGGAGGTCCACCCCAACGGCTCCGGACCGGAGCTGCAGCTGTGGGTCGACCCGCGTTACGTCGAGTCGGGCTACGGCTGGTCGTTCCCCGCGGACGACGAGCTGCGGATCGGCATCGGCTCCTACGACCCGCGCTTCCACGTCAAGGAGCCGACGGTGCGCCTGGCGACCGACGAGGGCGCCGACACCGTCCGCTACCAGGGCAACTGGATCCCGCACCGCTTCCGCGAGCCCGTCGAGGACGGCGTGTTCTTCTGCGGCGACTCGGCCGGGCACTGCCTCGCGATGAGCGCCGAGGGGATACGCACCGCCTGGTACTTCGGCATCGCGGTCGGCCGTGAGCTGGCGCAGGTGCTCGCGGGCGCGCGCACGCGCGAGCAGGCGCTCGCGAACTATGCGGCGTTCGCGGAGGGCCATCGCTGGAAGTTCGAGTGGATGTGGCTCAACCAGCGCTGCGTGCGCCACCTCCACGGCCGGCCGCTGGACTGGGTCGCGCGCTTCACCTCGCGCCCGCGGCTGATCCGCTGGCTGTTCCGCAAGTACCTGAACGTCGCGCCGCCGGAGTACGCGCTGCCAGCGCCCGCGCAGGCCGAGCCCGCGCTCTCGCTCGCGGCCTAGCCGGCGGCGCCGGTATCCGCCGCGGCGGCGTGCCGGCCTAGCCGATGATGCAGAACAGGAACGCCGCGATGATCGCGAGCACGGCGAGGATGACGCCGGCGGTCGTGGGCGCGGGGTCCGTGCCCTCGGGCGAGTCGTCGCCCGGCGCGGCGGCGGCGATCGCCGCGATCCCGAGCGCGAACGGCAGCGCGCTCCAGAACACCACGCACGTCACGACCGCGCCGATGCCGAAGCCGAGCACGGCCAGCCGGCGCACGTCGTCGGGAAGCCGCGGCACGACCACGAGCAGCAGCACCGCGCTGAGCGCGACCCCGAACAGCGTGCCGCCGATGAACCCGCCCGTGGAGCGGTTGGTCTCCGCGTCGGGCGCGATGACGCCGTTGGCGAACAGCATCGCGAGCGCGATCACCACGGAGATCGCGATCAGCAAGGTCGTGCGCGGCTGCGTCGTCAGTGCCCTCATCCCGCGGGAGTTCGCGTCTCCCGGCGCGTCTCCTCCCGGGCTCGACTGCACGCCCGCCGCCCGGTAGCGTCGGGCCGTGCGCCTCCTCGCCGTGACGGCCGGGATCCTGGCGGGCCTTCTCTGGACCACGCCGGCGGGCGCCGCGTTAGCCCCGCCCGAGCTGTTCGTGCGCATGCAGCCGTGGGACACGCACGAGCCGGCCGGCGACTGGGTCCCGCTCGCCTCGGCGCCGGTGCTCGAGTACACCGGCGGCTACCAGATCGGCTTCCGCCTGCAGGCCTCGGGCGAGACCGCCAACCGCCAGAGCATCGCTCTCACGGTCGCGGGCGTCCCGGACGGGCAGCCCTCCCAGCCGCACAACGCCGCGCCCTACTGCGTGATCCGCGCCGGGACCCCCGGCGAGATCCAGGAGGCGGCGCCCGAGCTGCAGTTCGAGGGCGACGGCGCCTACACGGTCACGGTCGCGATCGGGCCGTCCGGCGGCGGGCAGTCGGGCTGCCTGAGCGGGCCGGCGACGACCGGCACCTTCACGGTCGTGGCCCGCGCCGCGCCGCGGCTGCTGGGCTCGCCGATGAGCTTCCGCGCCACGCCGTCGGCCGCGCCGTTCGACGGCGTGCGCGCCGCCGACCCGCCCGGCGGGCAGGCCGACATCCGCTGCGCGCTCGACGGAACCGTGCAGCCGGACGGCTCGCTCACGGGGCGCGCGACCGTCCCCTCCGAGGACCTCGACCAGGCCCACCCGAGCGTCGAGGAGCGGTCGTTCCCGCGGCCCGGCGTCTGGACCTGCGTCGCCCGCGCCACCGCCGAGGGCCTCGACGCCGAGTTCAGCCGCGCGCTCTTCGGCGGCTCGTGGTCGGCCCCGATCACGTTCGACGTGCGCAGCGACTTCCGCCGCAAGAGCGGCAGGCTGGACCGCAGGCGCGCGCGCCGCCCGCGCTTCACCTTCACGGCGGAGTTCCCCGCCGAGGCCGCCGGCGGCAAGGCCACGATCACGCTCTACCGCGTGACGGGCTGCCGCGACCGCGACTTCCGCCTGCGCCGCACGGCGCGCTTCCGCGGGACCTTCGGCGCGAGCCGCGTGCGCGTCACGCTCCGGCGCCCGGCCAAGCCGGGGTTCTACATCGGCCGCTTCGGCTTCGGCGGCACCCGCTTCCTGCGCGCCAGCAGCGACCCGGCGCCGATGCTCCTCTCGGCCTCGAAGCGCTCGTTCGGTTTCGCGCGGCGCTTCGCCCGCTGCCCGGGCTATCTGCCGCGCTCATAAGCTGCTGCGGCGTGCTGATCGTGCTGCCGCCCTCCGAGGGCAAGACCGCCCCCGCCGCCGGGGCGCCCGTGGAGCTGGGCTCGCTGGCCTACGCGGACGAGCTGACCGCCAAGCGCGAGCGCGTGCTGGCCGCGCTGGTGCGCACGAGCGCCGGCAAGCAGCGCGGGCGGGCTCTCAAGGCGCTCGGGCTGTCGGCCGGCCAGGCCGGCGAGCTGGAGCGCAACGCGGGCCTCGAGTCCGCGCCCGCGGGGCCGGCGGCCGAGGTCTACACGGGCGTGCTCTACGAGCGGCTGCGGCTGCCGGAGCTGCCCGCCGAGGCGCGTGCGCGGGTGCTGATCGCCAGCGCGCTGTGGGGCGTCGTGGCGCCGGACGACCGGATCCCCGCCTACCGGCTGTCGATCGCGGCGAGGCTGCCCCGGATCGCCGGCCTGGCGACGTACTGGCGCCCCGCGCTGGAGCGGGCGCTGCCCGCCGACGGGCTCGTCGTCGACCTGCGCTCTGGCGGCTACGCCGCGGCGTGGACGCCGCGGAACGCGACGGTGGTGACCGTCCGTGGCCTCACGCCGGAGGGCAAGGTCATCAGCCACTTCGTCAAGGCGATCCGCGGCGACGTGGCCCGCGCCCTGCTGCAGGCGCCCGAGCCCGCCCGCACGCCGGAGGACGTGGCGGAGACCGCGGCGCGCGCCGGGCTCGAGGTCGAGCTCAGCGGAACGAGCGTCGACGTGATCGCGAAGGGCTAGGTCCGGCCGAAGCGGTAGCCGCAGTGGCGGCACCCGCGCGCGTGGATGTCGACCTCCGCGTCACAACCCGGGCAGCTGCGCTGGTGGCCCTTCGAGACGCCGGAGACGACGCCGAAGAGCACCAGCCCGAGGACCGCGAGCAGCGCGTAGAGGATCGCCGGGTCCATCCCGGTGAGCTACCCCCACCGGAGTGACCCGACACGTTCGGCGGCTCAGCCGCCCGAGCTGGGATCGGGCCGCGGCGGCGCCGAGTCGAGCGAGTCGAGCCCGTTGCGGATCGCCTGCGCGAGCAGGTCGACGTGCTCCTGCTCGACGGTCAGCGGCGGCGACATCGCGATCGCGCCGAGCAGCGGCCGCACGAGCACGCCGGCCTCGCGCGCGCCCTGGGCGACCTTCGCCACGGCGCCCGAGTCCTGCTCGAGCACCTCGGGCGCGAGCTGGACGGCGGCGAGCAGGCCGAGCCCCGCGCGGACCTCCGCGACGGCCGGGTGGTCGGCGAGCGGCGCCAGCGCCTGCGCGAGCGTCGCCTCCAGTTCGCGCGAGCGCTCGAACAGGCCGTCGCGCTCATAGACGTCGAGCACGGCCATCGCCGCGGCGCAGCAGGCCGGATGACCGGCGTAGGTCGCGCCGTGGCGCAGCATCGGGCCGCCCGGCGCCTCGAAGAACGGCGCCGCCACCGCGTCGGACACGAGCACGCCGCCGAGCGGCAGGTAGCCCGCGGTGACGCCCTTGGCGAACGTGATCATGTCCGGGCGCACGTCCTCCCAGCGCTCGATCCCGTACCAGGTGCCGAGCCGGCCGAAGCCGCAGATGACGCTGTCGATCACGAGCAGGACCCCGTGCTCCTCGCACAGGTCCGCGACGCCCTCGATGTAGCCCTCGGGCGGCGGGTACACGCCGCCGGCGCCGATCACCGGCTCGCAGAAGAAGGCGGCCACGTTCTCGGGGCCGACGCGCTCGATCTCGGCCTCCAGCGCGGGCAGCGAGTCGTACGCGACCGAGGAGACGGCCGGGACGAGCGGGCCCCAGTTGCTCGTGTTGGCCTCGATCCCGCCGATGCTGGTGCCGAAGCCGTGCGTGCCGTGGTAGCCCTGGGTGCGGCTGATCAGGTGGACGCGCTCCGGGTGGCCCTGCTGGATCCAGTGGCGGCGGGCGATCTTGGCCGCGGCGTCGATCGAGTCGCCGCCGCCCGAGGTGAGGAAGACGCGCGCTCCCTCCATCGGGGCGTGGGAGGCGAGCCGCTCGCTGAGCTCGTTGGCCGGCCGGTTGCCGAAGTCGCCGAAGGTCGAGTAGGCCTCGAGGCGCTTCATCTGCTCCGCGACGCGCGCGGCGACCTCGGGGTTGCCGTGACCGATGTTGGCGTACCAGAGGCTCGCGGTCCCGTCGAGGTAGCGGCGGTCCTCGCTGTCGTAGACCCAGACGCCCTCCCCGCGCTCGATCAGCAGCTCGCGCTGGGAGACCGCACCCATGTCTGCGAACGGGTGCCAGAAGCGGGACGTTGCGGTAGTGGGAATGGCGGCCATGCCGGGCACGGTATCGCCGCTCCGGCTGCCCGGAACGTCCAAAGTCGCCGTGCGGACGTTCCGCTCAGGCGAGCCGCGCGCGCAGCGCCGCGGCCACCTCGTCGATCGCCCGGCGCGAGAGCTCGGTCCTCGCCAGCCAGCGCCAGAAGCCGTGGATCGCGCCGTCGTAGCGCGTGCACTCCGCCTCCACACCGGCGGCGCGCAGCGCCTCGCAGTAGGCCTCGCCCTCGTCGCGCAGCGGGTCGAAGCCGGCCGTGAGCACGAACGCCGGCGGCGAGCCGGCCAGGTCCTCCGAGCGCAGCGGCGACGCGTCCGGGTGCAGGCCGTCGCCGCCGTTGAGGTAGAGGTTCCAGAACCGCTGCATCGAGGCCGCCGTCAGCCCGTACCGCTCCCCGAACTCGCCGTAGGAGGCCGTGTTGCAGCCCGCGTCGGTGACCGGGTAGATCAGCGCCTGCATGCGCAGCGGGACCTCGCCGCGCAGCCGGCGCGCGACGACCGTCGCGAGGTTGCCGCCGGCGCTGTCGCCGGCGATCGCCAGCCGCTGGGGGTCCGCGCCGAGCGCGGCCGCGTTGGCGGCGATCCAGCGGACCGCGCAGGTCGCGTCCTCGAGCCCGGCCGGGAACGGCGCCTCGGGCGCCAGCCGGTACTCGACGCTGACGACGATCGCGCCCGCCGCGTTGGCGAGCGCGCGCACGACGGTGTCGAAGGAGTCGATCGAGCCGAGCATCCAGCCGCCGCCGTGCAGGTAGACGACGAGCGGGAGCGGTCCGTCCCCCTCGGGCCTGTACAGGCGCGCCGGGATCGTGCCGGCGGCCGACTCGACCTCGAGCTCGCGCACCTCGGCGACCGGCTCGCCCGGTCCGGACATCTGCTCGGTCTCGGCCTCGTGGCCGGCGCGCGCCTGGTCCACCGGCACCTCGTGCGCCGGCGGCCCGGAGAGCGCGAGCATCCCCTCGAGGATCTCCGCGATCTCCGGGTCGAGCAGGGCGGAGCTCAGAAGCCCCGCCGCTCGCGATTGCGGATCGCCGCCGGGTCGCGGCCGCTGCGGTGACGCGAGTCCCAGACGGCGTGGGCGGCCCACAGCAGGGCCAGCCCCAGCACCGCAAGCGTCAGCCACACGACCTCGCCCGGGGAGACCGCGCCGAGCGCGACGAAGAACGCGAACAGCACGACGATCGCCAGGATCAGGATCCAGAACGTGTCGCTCATGGTCGAGCGCACACGCGAGCTGCGCGTCTCCATGTGCGGAAAGGTACCACCGCGCAAGAAAGGTGTCTGACACCTTTCTTGCGCCGGTGATCACGCCGCGGCGGGCGGCGTGTCGTCGTCGTCCCCGCGGTCGTCGCCCGCGAGGATCCGGTACAGCGAGCGGCGGGTCTCCTCGAGCACCTTGGCCGCCTGGGCCACCTGGTCGGCGGAGCCGGCCTGGACGACCTGCATCACGGCGGCGCCGACGCTGAAGACCAGCGTGCGGAGCTCGCCGATCGGCTCGCCGCCACCGACCTCCTCCCACGGGGTGCCGAGCTCGTCGGCGTGCTCGCTGACGTGGGCGCGGCCCTCCTCGGTGAGGTCGAACAGCTTGCGGCCGCCGGATTGCTCCGCGCGGACGAGCCCCTCGTCCTCGAGTTGGGAGAGCGCCGGGTAGACCGAGCCGGGGCTCGGGCGCCAGGCGCCGTTGGAACGGGCCTCGATCTCCTGCATCAGCCCGTAGCCGTTGCGCGGCTCCTCGGCGAGCAGGACGAGCAGGGCGGCGCGGACGTCGCCGCGGCGCGCCCGCTGGCCCCTGGGGCCGAAGCCCCCGAAGCCGGGGCCGAACGGAGGCCCGTAGCCGTGCCCTCCGTGCGGGCGCCGGTGCGGCCGGCCGCGGCCGCGTTGGCCCGCCATCGCGAACCAGTTCGGCATGGCATGCGCGTGCATGGCCACTCCTTTCGTTATTGACTATCGACGATAGGTAACGATATATCGGCGACCGTCTTTTGTCAACCGAACCGGTGGACGGCAAGGCCCTTCGCGATCACCGCGCCGGAGGCGTCGGCGACCGTGACCTCGCAGAAGCAGAGGCTGCGGCCGCGGCGCACGGCCACGGCGGTCGCGACGAGGTCCGTGCCGCGGGCGGCCGCGACGTAGTCGACGTTCATCGAGACCGTGCCGCCGGCCAGGGCGTCGGGCACGGTGTCGTCGGCCCACGCGGCCGCCATCGAGGCGGTGTCGAGCAGCGAGGCGATCGCCCCGCCGTGGACCACGTCGCCCATGGTGGCCAGCTCGGGGCGGTACGGCATCCGCAGCACGGCGCGGTCGGGCTCGATCTCGGTCAGCTCGATGCCGAGGAGGCCGACGAGCGGCGAGTTCGGGACGAAGGCCTGGATGATCTCCTTGCGCGTCTGGGTCATGCCCCGGGACGCTAGTCCCGGACGACGAACCAGGTGCCCAGGGCGAGCAGCGTGATGCCGAGGACCTTGGAGGCGGTGATCGGCGAGCGCGCGACGCCGAGCCAGCCGAAGTGGTCGATCACGACGGCGAGCGCGAGCTGGCCGGCGATCGTGGCGGCGGTCAGGCCGCCCGCGCCGAGCGCGCGCACGGTCCAGACGATGCTGCCGACGTAGAGCGCGCCGATCAGCCCGCCGCCCACGGCCACGTGCAGCGGCGCCTCCCCCAGCCGCCCGATCCCGGACAGCCCACCTGCGAGTAAGGCGAGCGCGATCAGCGCCGCGAACGAGATCCCGAGCGCCACGACGGACGCCTGCACGCCGCCCACGGTGCGGGCCAGCGCGGAGTTCAGCGGCGCTTGTGCGGCGAGCACGCCGCCGATCGCCACGGCCACCACGAGCGCCACGGTCCGGTCCATCCGCGCACCCTAGATGAGCGCACGACGCACCAGATGAGAAGGGCGTACCTTGCCAATGAGAAAGGCGTGAGGGAGGCGCCTCGAGCAGAGGGGGAGCATGCGCAGCAAGTCCATTGCCGCCGCGATCGCGGTCGCGGCGTGCCTTGCCGTACCAGCAGCCGTACAGGCCCACCCGTTCACGACCGACAGCGGCGTGTTCTCGGGTGAGATGCCGCAGATCGGGCTCGACAGCGGATTCCTGGCCGCCGGGCCGTCGGGATACCGGGGTCAGTCGGCGGTCGGTGACTACGAGACGAAGCGACTGCAGTTCCTGAGCCTGTCCAGGCGCGACGCGCCGACCCTCGGGCAGGCCAACTCCGACATCGCCTTCCAGGGCAACCGGGCCTACCAGGGCAACTTCCAGGGCTTCCGGATCATCGACATCTCGGCTCCGGGGAACCTGAAGCAGATCCTCGCCTACGAGGACTGCCAGGGCAGCCAGGGCGACGTGGTCGTCTACGGCAACATCCTCACCCGCTCCTGGGACGTGCGGGCCGGCCAGAACCAGACCTGTGACGGACAGCCGGTTGAGCCCGGTTGGGAGGGCCTGCATGTGTTCGACATCACGAACCCGCAGAACCCGGAACTCGTGGCGTCGGTGCGGACCCGCTGCGGGTCGCACACCGCGACCGGCGTGCCGGATCCGGCCAACAACCGGCTGTGGGTCTACAACACGCCGTCCTACTCGCCGACCAACTGCACCGTCGACCCGCCGGCCGCGGGCATCCAGGTCGTCGAGATCCCGCTGAACGCGCCGCAGAACGCCCAGGCGCGGCAGTTCGAGGAGACCACCGCGGCGAACAACATCCGCTGCCACGACACCGGGGTCATCCTCGGCGACGTGCTGCGGGCGGCGTGCGCGGGCGGCGACGGCATCGCGGTCTGGACGATGGACCCGGCCGAGGGTGGCTCGCTCGGCAATCCGCAGCTCCAGTACACCCGCGACCTGCGCCTGACGGGCGTGCCGGACTTCAAGGTCGGCCACTCCGCGGCGTGGAGCAACGACGGCGAGACGCTGATCATCGGCCACGAGCCCGACGGCGGTGTGCGAGCGCGCTGCCAGAAGACGGGAACCGTCTTCCAGGACCCGACGGCCAACTACCAGGTGCAGACGGACGACATGAAGTCGCTCTTCTTCCTGGACTCGGACACGGGCGCGACGCGCGGCAAGTGGACGCTGACGCGCGATCAGACCAGGTTCGAGAACTGCACGCTGCACAACTACAACGTCGTCCCGACCACGAAGGGCGACTGGCTGGTGAAGGGCAGCTACCAGTCCGGGATCTCGGTCCTGGACTTCTCCGACCTGTCCAGGGTCCGCGAGATCGGCTACGCCGACCCCGCGCCGCTGTCCGAGACCACCTCGGCCTCGGGCGCGCCGGCGGTGCTCGGCGGCGACTGGTCCACCCACTGGTACAACGGGTTCGTCTACCAGTCGGACATCGCGCGCGGCGTGGCGTCGTGGCGGTTCAACGGTGCCGAGTCGTTCAAGGCGGAGAAGCTCAATCGCCTGAACCCGCAGACGCAGACCTACACGACGGACTGAGCGACCACCCCCGGGGGCGGCTCCGGCCGCCCCCGGCGCTCACTTCGCGTCGAGCCAGTTCGGCCCGACGCCCGCGTCCACCGTAAGCGGCGGGTCGAGCTCGGCGGCGCCGATCATCTCGCGCGTGACGATCTCCGTCGCGCGCTCCATCTCCTCCTGCGGGCCCTCGAACAGCAGCTCGTCGTGGATCTGCAGGATCGTGCGGGTCTTCAGGCCCTCGGCGGCGAGCGCCTCGTGCGCGCGCACCATCGCGACCTTGATGATGTCGGCGGCGGTGCCCTGGATGACCGAGTTGACCGCCAGGCGCTCGCCGAGCTTGCGGGTCTGCCAGTTGCGGGCGCGGATCTCGGGAATCTGGCGGCGGCGCCCGAACAGCGTCGAGACGTAGCCGTGCTGCTCGGCCTGCTCGACGGCGTCCTTCATGAACTGCGCGACGGCCGGGAAGCGCGCGAGGTAGCGGTCGATGAACTCCTGGGCCTCGCCCTGGTCGATCTGCAGGCGGTCGGCAAGGCCATAGGCGGAGAGGCCGTAGACGATCCCGTAGTTGACCATCTTGGCCTTGGAGCGCATGCCGACGTCGAGCTGCTCCGGGGGCAGCTCGAAGACCGCGCTGGCGGTCTCGGTGTGCACGTCCTCGCCGCGCTTGAAGATCTCGCGCAGCACGTCCTCGCCCGCGATGTGCGCGAGCACGCGCAGCTCGACCTGGGAGTAGTCGACGCTGAGCAGCACGTTGCCGGGCTCGGCGATGAAGCACGCGCGGATCTCGCGGCCGGTCTCGGTGCGGATCGGGATGTTCTGCAGGTTCGGGTTGATCGAGGCGAGCCGGCCGGTGGCGGCGTTGACCTGTAGGAAGGTCGTGTGGATGCGCCCGTCGGCGGCGATGTAGGCGGGCAGCGCGTCGAGGTAGGTCTGCACGAGCTTCGTGAGCTCGCGGAAGCGCTCGATCTTGGGGATGATCTCGTGCTCGGAGCGGATCGCCTGCAGCACGCGCGCGTCGGTCGAGAAGCCGGTCTTGCCGCGGCGCTTGCGCGAGAGGCCGAGCTTGACGAACAGCACCTCGGCGAGCTGCTGCGGCGAGCCGATCATGAACTCCTCGCCGGCCAGCTCCCAGATCTCGCGCTCCAACTGGGCCGCGTCGGCGCGGATGCGCGTGGCGGACTCCTCAAGGCGGCGGGTGTCGAGCTTGACGCCGGCCTTCTCGGTCTCGCGCAGCACGCGGATCAGCGGCAGCTCGATCTCGGTCAGCAGGCCGCCGAGCCCGCGCTCGCGGATCTGCTCGCGCTGGCGGGCCGCCAGCTCGGCGATCAGGCCGGCGCGCTGGGCCTGGAGGTCGTCGGAGACGACCGCGATGCCGCGCTCCTCGGCCAGCTCGTCGAGCGGGAAGCCGCGCCGGGCCGGGTCGAGCAGGAACGCGGCGATCTCGGTGTCGAAGGCGAGGTTGGCCGGGACCTCGCCGAGGGCCTTGGCCTCGTGCGCCAGCACCGGCCGCTGCCCGGCCGCGGCGACCAGCTCCGCCGGGTCCTCGACGCTGCCGACGATCGCCGTGGCGCCCTGCGGGGCGAGCGCCGCGAAGCGCCAGCCGGTCTCGGCCGGCAGCAGCTCGCCCTCGGGGATATCGGGCGGGGCCGCGACGAGGATGAGCTCCTCCCCGGGCAGCTTCGCAACGTCGGCGGGACGTGCCCTCCTTGACCGCGATCGTGCGCGCCTCCGCGGCCTCGGGCCGCGGGATCTCCTCCATCTCGAGCACGGCGAGCGCCTCCTCGAGCCGGCGCAGCGGGTCGCGCAGCTCCCAGTCGCGGAACACCGGCCGCACGCCCGAGCGGTCGACCTCGCGCGTCATCTCGACCTCGAGGTCGATGTCGACCGGGACGTCGCGGACCATCGTCGCGAGCTGCTTGGAGAGCCGCGCCGCGTCGGCGTGCTCGGTCAGGTTCTGCTTGCGCTTGGCGCCGGAGATCTCGTCGACGCTGGCCAGCACCGTCTCGAGGTCGCCGAAGCGCTGCAGCAGGTCCGAGGCCGTCTTGTCGCCGATGCCCGGGACGCCGGGGATGTTGTCGGAGGTGTCGCCCTTGAGCCCGATGAAGTCCGGCACCAGCTCCGGCGGGATGCCGTAGCGGTCGATCACGCCTTGGCGGTCGTAGACCTTGGTGTCGGTCACGCCGCGCGAGGTCGACATGATCCGCACCCCGTCGTCGACGAGCTGGTAGGCGTCGCGATCGCCGGTGACGACCATCACCGGGATCCCGCGCTGCTTGGCCTGCTCGGCGAGCGCGGCGATCACGTCGTCGGCCTCGAAGCCCTCGACGGAGATGTTGCGGTATCCGAAGGCCTCCACGAGCGGGCGCAGGTGCGGCCACTGGAGCTGCAGGAGGTCGGGCCGGGACGAGCGCTGGGCCTTGTAGTCGGGCGAGATCTCCTTGCGGCCCGACATGCCCGCGTCCCAGACCACGACGGTCGGCACCGGGCCGTAGTCCGTGAGGATCTTCACGAGCATCGACGCGAAGCCGAAGATCGCGTTCGTGGGGCGCCCGTCCGAGGTCGCGATCGACTCGGGGAGCGCGAAGAACGCGCGATACGCGAGCGAGTTGCCGTCGATCAGGAACAGCTCGCGGGGTTCGTCTCCGTTCGTCGCCATCTGCCCCTGAGAGGCTAGTGGGCCACACCGCGTACGGCGGCGCCGCGCCGCTATGCTGGCGAATCGAGCGGCTGCACCGGCACCTTCGCCCTGCGCCGCCAGACGTGCGCGCACCCGCCGGCCCCGGAATGGCTCGCCACGCGCCCCACCACCGCAGGAGCACCGGAGACATGACCGAGACGCCCGCCGACGAGGAACGCGCCCCCGAGCACGCGCCAGACCCCGCCCCCGAGCCGCCCGTGGCCGAGTCGCCCGCCGCCGACGAGGCGAGCCCGGAGCAGCCCGCCGCCGACGCCGCGGACGCCCCGGCCGCCGGCGAGGGCGGAGACAGCCCGGACGCCACGACCGCCGCGCCCGACGAGTCCGCGACCACCGCCCCCTCCACGCAGGAGGCCGCGTCCGAGCAGGCTGCCTCCGCGCAGGCCGAGGCGGCCAAGGCCGACTCCGGAGCCGCGATCGGGCCGCCGAAGATGGAGCCGCACGACGCCGCGGCCGCCTCCGCGCCGGCCAAGGACGCCGAGGAGACGCCGGCGCCCGCGTCCGCCGAGAGCGATCCGAAGGCCGCCCCGCCGGCCGAGACGCCGGCACCGGACCCCGCAGCCCAGGCCGACGCCGCGGCCCCCGCCGAGCCCCCGGCGACCGACTCCGCGCCCCAGCCGCCCCCGTCCGAGGGCGCCGCCGTGGAAGGCGCCCCTCCGGCCGCCGCCGCCACCGAGGGCCAGCCCGCCGGCGAGGCGCAGCCCTCCGGCGAGGCACAGCCCTCCGGCGAGGCGCAGCCCTCCGGCGAGGCACAGCCCTCCGGCGAGGCACAGCCCTCCGGCGACGGCCAGCCCTCCGGCGAGGGCAAGCCGCAGCGGGAATCGCAGCGGCCCCAGCGCCCGCGTCGCCGGCGGCCGACCGCCGCCGAGCGCCACCGGCGCACGTTCTTCGCCAAGCTGAGCGAGCTTCGCCGGACGGAGCAGGCCGCCGTCGAGGCCGAGGAGGCCGGCGAGCCCGTGCCCGAGGCCGAGGCCGAGGCGCCCGCCGAGGCGCCGGCCGAGGCCGCTCCCGAGGTGCCCGCCGCCGAGGGCGAGGCCGCCGCGCCGCAGGCCGAGCAGCAGCCCCAGCGCCCGCAGCAGGCCCCGGCGACCTCCCCCAGCCGCTCCGCCCGCGCGCAGGCGCGGCTCGTGGCGGCGATCGAGCGCGTCGGCGGCCACGAGGCCGTGCTCGAGGCGCTCAAGCCCAAGCAGCGCGAGGACGGCGAGACGATGAAGTGGTCGTCCGTGTGCTGCGAGCAGGCGCAGGGCATCAAGCCCGGCGACCCGACCTTCACCGCCTGGGTGCGCCTCGCGGCCACCCCGGTGCGCGACGTCAAGGCGATCGTCAACCCGCGCGGCGCCGACGGCCGTGGCGGCGGGCGCGGCCGTGGCGGCGGGCGCGGCCGTGGCGGCGGCCAGGGCGGCCAAGGCCGCGGCGGCGGGCGCGACGGCGGGTACCGCGGCGGCGGCTACGACCGCGGCCCGGGCGCCGGGCGCGGCGACCTCGAGCAGCACGGCCGCGACGGCGCCTTCCGCTCCTCCGTGCGGATCGTCAACGTGGAGGACTCGCGCCGCGAGCGCGAGGAGGAGAAGCGCGAGCAGCGCGAGGCCAAGCGCAAGGCGGAAGCCGAGCGCCTGGCGCGTCTGGGCTACTGACCAGCCCATGGCGTCCACATCCGCGCAGTTCTCGCTCGTCCTGCGGGTGCGCATCGCGCACCGCCCGGGCATGCTCGGCCGGGTCGCGACGGCGATCGGCGACGCGGGCGGCACGATCGGCTCCGTCGACCTGGTCTCGCTCGAGGGCGAGCACCTGCTGCGCGACATCATCGTCGACGCCGCCGACGAGGAGCACGGCCGTGTGATCGCCGACGCGGTCGACGCCGTGGAGGGCGCGAAGGTCGTCGACCGCACCGACCGCACGTTCCTGATGCACCTCGGCGGCAAGATCGAACAGCGCAACAAGCAGGCGCTGCGCACGCGCGACGACCTCTCGATGGCCTACACGCCCGGCGTGGCGCGCGTCTGCAGCGCGATCGCGCAGGACCGCGACAAGGCGTTCCAGTACACGATCAAGCGCAACACCGTCGCCGTCGTCTCCGACGGCAGCGCCGTGCTCGGCCTCGGCGACATCGGGCCCGAGGCCGCGATGCCCGTGATGGAGGGCAAGGCGATGCTCTTCAAGGAGTTCGGCGGCGTCGACGCGTTCCCGCTGTGCCTGGACACCAAGGACCCCGAGGCGATCATCGCCACCGTCAAGGCGGTCGCGCCGACCTTCGGCGGCATCAACCTCGAGGACATCTCCGCCCCGCGCTGCTTCGAGATCGAGGAGCGCCTGAAGGCCGAGCTCGACATCCCGGTCTTCCACGACGACCAGCACGGCACCGCCGTCGTCGTGCTCGCCGCGCTGCTCAACGCGACCAAGCTGCTCGGCAAGCGGCTCGAGGACCTGCACGTGCTCGTCGTCGGCCTCGGCGCCGCCGGCGTGGCCACCGCCAGGATCCTGCTCGAGGCCGGCGTCACGCACGTGATCGGCTGCGACTCGCGCGGCGCGCTGCACACGGACCGCGCGGACTACCAGGACGGCTCGATGCCGCCGGTCAAGCGCTGGTTCGCCGAGTCCACCAACCCAGACAAGCGCGCGGGCGGGCCGGCCGACGTGATCGACGGCGCCGACCTGTTCATCGGGCTCTCGGGCGCGCGCGTGATGCCGGCGGAGGCGCTGGCGCGGATGAACCGCGACGCGATGGTCTTCGCGATGGCCAATCCGAACCCCGAGGTCACGCCCGAGGAGGCGGCGCCGTACGCGCGCATCATCGCCACGGGCCGCTCGGACTACCCGAACCAGATCAACAACGTGCTCTGCTTCCCGGGCATCTTCCGCGGCGCGCTCGACGTCCGCGCGCGCGAGATCACCGAGGAGATGAAGATGGCCGCGGCGCGAGGGATCGCCGCGATCGTCAAGGACGACGAGCTGCGCGAGGAATACATCATCCCGTCGGTCTTCAACCGCGACGTGGCCGACTCCGTCGCCGCGGCCGTCGCCGCCGAGGCCAAGCGCCAGGGCGCCGCGGGGGCCGACGGAGGCGAGATCGGCTACGCCGTCGAGGACGCCGGCAAGCTGCGCGCCGGCCGGTGAACCGGCTCCGGCAGGGGGCCGTACGCAGGGCATGACACGCGTGACGCTGACCGGGGCCACGGGCCTGCTCGGGACGAGGCTGGTGCGCGCCCTGCGCGAGCGCGGCGACGAGGTCACGGTCCTCAGCCGCAGCCCGGAGCGCGCCCGCGAGGCCCTCGGCGGCGACGTCGACGCCGAGGCGTGGGACCCGACCGCCGGGCCGGCGCCCGCGGAGGCGCTCGCCGGCCGCGACGCGGTCGTGCACCTCGCCGGCGAGAACGTGGCCCAGCGCTGGAGCGCCGACGCCAAGCGCCGCATCCTCGAGTCGCGCGAGCTGGGCACCCGCCACCTCGTCGAGGGCCTGCGCGCCGCCGAGCCCCGCCCGGCCGCGCTCGTGAGCTCATCCGCCGTCGGCTACTACGGCCCGCACGGCGCCGAGCAGCTGCCCGAGGACACCCCGCCGGGCGACGACTTCCTCGCGCGCGTCTGCGTCGCGTGGGAGCGCGAGGCCCGCGCGGCCGAGGAGCTCGGGATGCGCGTCGTGCTCGTGCGCACCGGCGTCGTGCTCGACAAGGGCGGCGGCGCGCTGGGCAAGATGCTGCCCTTCTTCAAGACCGGCGTCGGCGGGCCCGTCGCCGGCGGCGAGCAGCTGATGCCGTGGATCCACGCCGACGACGTCGTCGGCATCTACCTGCGCGCGCTCGACGACGCCGCGTGGTCGGGCCCCGTCAACGCGACGGCACCGGGGCCCGTGTCCAACAAGGACTTCTCCAAGGCACTCGGCCGGGCGCTGCACCGGCCCGCGCTCGCCCCCGTCCCCGCGTTCGCGATCCAGCTGCTCTACGGCGACATGTCCGAGATCGTCACGAAGGGCCAGAACGCCGTGCCGCGGCGCACGCTCGAGCTCGGATACCGCTACGAGCACCCGGATCTCGACGAGGCCCTTCGCTCCGCCCTCCGGTCGGACTGACCGCGCGGTAGGAGGGACTGGACATACCGCGGGCCGAGCGGCCATATTGAGAGGAATGCACGACCCGCTCCCTCCCGACCTCGCACGCCTGGGCGACCAGCTCGGCACCGCCACGGCGCGCGCCCGTGCGCGCGCCCGGCGCAAGGCGCTGCTGGCGCGGCTCGGGGCGACGGGCGTTGCGGCCGCGATCGCGCTGGCCATGTTCGCGCCGGGCGCGCTGCAGCCCACCGACGGGGCGCGCACGCTCGCGATCGCCGCCGCGGGCACCGTCTACCGCCCGATGGCGTGCGACCAGCCGCGCGGCGCGACCTTCGCCGCGGCGCGGCCGTGCGCCGCGCCGGGCACGACGGACGCGACGCCGAGCGGGCTCGCCCGGCGTCTCGCCGTCCACTGAGTCCTCAGGCGGAAGCGGCCCGGCTGCCCGTGGTGGAGTCGTCGCCGTCGTCGTTGTCGTCGGCGGCCGCCGCGGCGCGCGGCGCGATGTCCTCCGCCTTGCGGCGGCCGAACGGGCCGACCGTCTTCCACTTCGAGTGCGACTTCGCCGGGATCGCCAGCCAGATCACGACGCCGATGATGTGCAGCACGAGGCCGGTCGCCAGCCCCGTACGCTCGCTGAAGCCCTTGCGGTTGGCCAGATACGCCGCGACGATCGCGCAGGCCAGCCACAGGTACATCAGGATGAGTGCCCAGGATCCGATCATGTGCCGAGGTACGCCTTCTGGACTTCGGGGTTGGTCCGCAGCGAGGCGGAGTCGTCGGACATCGCGACCTTGCCCGTCTCGAGCACGTACGCGCGCTGTGATACCTCGAGCGCGAAGTTCGCGTTCTGCTCGACGAGCAGGATCGTCGTGCCCTGCTTGTTGATCTCCGCGATCGTCTCGTAGATGCGCTCGGTGAGGATCGGCGAGATCCCCATCGAAGGCTCGTCGAGCAGCAGGATCTGCGGGCTGCCCATCAGCGCGCGGCCGATCGCGAGCATCTGCTGCTCGCCGCCGGACATCGTGCCCGCCTTCTGCGCCTGGCGCTCGTCCAGGCGCGGGAACAGCTCGAACACGCGGGTCAGGTCCTTCTGGATGCCCCCGGTGTCGCGGCGCAGGAAGGCGCCGAGCTCGAGGTTCTCGCGGACCGTCATGCGCTGGAAGCACTTGCGGCCCTCCGGCGACTGGCAGACGCCGAGCCGGACGATCTCCTGCGGCGGCAGGTGCTCGATCGAGTCACCGGCGAGCCGGATCGACCCGGTCCGCGGCGGCGTCAGGCCGGAGATCGAGCGCAGCGTGGTCGACTTGCCGGCCCCGTTGGAGCCGATCAGCGTCACGCACTCGCCCTCGTCGACCTCGATGCTGATGCCCTTGAGCGCCTGGATGTTGCCGTAGTAGGTCTTGATGTCGTCGACTTCGAGGAACGCCATCTAGTGCTCCTCCTGTGAGGCCTTCTTGCCCAGGTAGGCCTCGATGACGCGCGGGTTGGCGCGCACCTCGGCCGGCTTGCCCTCGGCGATCTTCTCGCCGTGGTCGAGCACGGTGATGTGCTCGGAGACCTTCATGATCACCTTCATGTCGTGCTCGATCAGCACGACGGTGATGCCGCGCTCGTCGCGCAGCTTGTGCATGAAGTCCGTCAGCTCGCCGGACTCCTGCGGGTTCATGCCCGCGGTCGGCTCGTCGAGCAGGAGGATCTTCGGATCGGAGGCGAGGGCGCGCGCGATCTCGACCCGCCGCTGCTCGCCGTAGGAGAGGTTGATCGCGAGCCAGTCGTGGTGACGCGGCCGCACGCCCACGTAGGAGAGCTCCTCGTGGGCCTTCTCCTTGACCGCCGCCTCCTCCTTGCGGACGGGGAAGCGGAAGATCGAGCCGAACAGGCCGCCCTTCATGCGCGAGTTCTGGCCGACCATCACGTTCTCGACCGCGCTCATGGTGCCGAACAGCCGGATGTTCTGGAACGTCCGGGCCATCCCGAGCTTCATGATCACGTCCGGGCGGTTGCCCGTGATGTTGCGCTCTTCGAGCTCGATCTTGCCGGTCGTCGGCTTGTAGTAGCCCGTCAGCATGTTGAAGAACGTCGTCTTCCCCGCGCCGTTGGGGCCGATGATCGACACGATCGAGCGCTCGGGCACGCTGAACGTGACGTCGCTGACGGCGGTCAGGCCGCCGAACTGCTTCGTCACGTTCGTCGCGTCGAGCACGAGGCGGCCGTCAGCAGCGCGCGGCTCGCCGTTCGTGGTGGTGTCCGTCGATGTCTTGTCTTCGCTCACGGTGCCTGCGCGACGAGCGCGTCCTCCGATTCGTCGTGGAGCTCCTGCTTTCGACGGCGCTCCGGGATCAGGCCCTCGGGCCGGATGATCATCATGATCACGAGCAGGAAGCCGTAGATCGCGAAGGTGATCTGGGTGACGTCGAAGTCCAGGCCGAACTTGCTCGGCACGGTGTTGATGACGTCCGGGATGAAGTAGAAGTTGATGTAGGTCAGCAGGATCGCGCCGACGACGACGCCCCAGATGGAGCCGAGGCCGCCGAGGATGACCATGCCGAGGATCAGGATCGAGAAGTAGAACTGGAACTGGTCCGCGTTCACCGTGTTGTTGAACGACCCGAGGAACGCGCCGGACATCCCGCCGAAGGCGGCGCCCGTGCCGTAGGCCAGCAGCTTCGTCTTCACCGCCGGGACGCCCATGGCGACCGCCGCCACCTCGTCCTCGCGCAGCGCGATCCACGCGCGGCCCAGCCGCGAGTTGCGCAGCGCGAAGCTCACCCCGAGCGCGATCAGCACGAGCACGAGCGCCGTGAAGTACCACGGTCTGAGCTCGAGCGATGTGAACGGCTCCAGGAACGGCAGGTCGATCTTGTCGACCGGCGTGATGCCCTGGCGGCCGGCGGTCAGCGGCTGGCCTCCGATCTTCAGCGCGTCGCCGTTGATCGCGATGCGGCCGATGATCTCGCCGAAGGCGAGCGTCACGATCGCGATGTAGTCGCCGCGCAGGCGCAGTGTCGGCAGGCCGATCAGCATGCCGGCGATCGTGGTCGCGATCACGGCGCAGACCAGGATCAGGATGAAGTTCATGTGGATCCCCGGCAGCTCGGACGCTCGTCCGGCCGTGAGGATGTGGATGCCCTTCTCCCCGTTGATCTCGGCGAAGAACAGCGAGCCGAACCAGCCCATCACGTAAGCGCCGATCGCGAAGAACGCGACGAAGCCGAGGTCCAGCAGGCCGGCGAAGCCGACGATGATGTTCAGCCCCAGCGCCATCACCGTGTAGGCGAGCGCCAGGGTGGCGGTGCCGAGCACGCTGCCGCCCGCGTCGAAGAAGAACGGGAACGCGATCGCGATCAGCACGAACAGCGGGAACAGCGCCTTCTCCCACCAGGGCGGGAGGGCGAACCCCCTCGTGCCGACCGTGGGATCGCCTGCGGGTGCTTCTGCTGTGACTGTGCTCATCCCGCGTCCCTCGTCTGCTCGCCCAGCAGGCCGGACGGCTTGAAGACCATGATCAGGATCAGGTAGGCGAACACCACCGCCGGCGTCCACGCCGAGCCGAGCGGGAAGAACCCGAACAGCTCGTCGCGGTTGTCGGAGAGCTGCTGGATGAAGCCGATGATGAAGCCGCCCAGCACTGCGCCTTTGATGTTGCCGATGCCGCCCATGACCGCCGCGGTGAAGGCGATCAGGCCGGCGGTGAAGCCCTGGAAGTACCAGATCGTCGTCTGGTAGAGGGCGTAGATCAGCCCGGCGGCGCCGGCCAGCATCCCGCCCAGCAGGAAGGTCATGGAGATCGTAGTGTCGACGTTGATGCCCATCAGGCGGGCGGCCTCGGGGTCCTGCGCGGTCGCGCGCATGGCCTTGCCGAGGCGGCTGCGGCCGATGAACGCCGTCATCAGCAGCAGCAGCGGGATCGTCACGAAGATCGAGAGCAGGTCGCCGTTCGTGATCTCGACCCCGGCGATCGTGAGGACCGCGTGCTGGGATTGGATCAGGTCCGGGATGCCCTCCTGCGAGCCGCCGCGCCAGAGCAGGCCGACGTTCTGCAGGATGAAGGAGAAGCCGACCGCGGTGATCAGCGGCGCCAGCTTCGGAGCATTGCGCAATGGCCGGTAGCCGACGCGCTCGATCATCGTGTTGAGGATCCCCGAGCCGAACATCGAGATCACGAGGCACACCAGCAGGGCGAGCGCCAGCAGCAGGTAGCTCGTGTCCTCGGTCAGGCCGAAGGTCGCGAAGAGGCTCGCGGCGATGAACGAGCCGATCATGAACACCTCGCCGTGGGCGAAGTTGATCAGCTCGACGATGCCGTAGACGAGCGTGTAGCCGATGGCCACCAGCGCCCAGATGGCGCCGTTGGAGATGCCGTCGACGAGGTTGTTTCCGATCCGCGAGAGGTCGCCGTCGTTGACCAGGTCGTAGATCGCGAAGTAGACCGGGAGGGCCAGCAGGACGGCGATCAGGCCGTACGTGCCGATGAAGTTCCTGAGCCGGTCGCCCTTTACCGCAGGGGCTGTGGGAACGGTTGCCGCTTCCATAAGTTCGAAGCTTCTCAGAACGCCGAGGGCCGGGGGCGGGAAATTCCACCCCCGGCCTGCACGACGTCAGGAGCGTCCTAGTTGGCCGCTGCCTTGATGGTCTTGTCGAACGTCAGCTCGCCGCCCTCGATCGAGTAGATGCCGTAGTCCGTGAGGGACGTATCGCCGTTCTCGTCGATGGAGTACGTGCCGAGCACGCTCGAGCGATCCTTCGTCTCGAAGATCGCCTTGAGCACGTCCTCCTTCTTGCCCGTGCCGGAGCGCTCGATCGCGTCCAGCGCCAGGCGCATGGCCTCGTAGCCGTAGATGGCGTACGGGTCCGGGTTCTTCTCGCTGTACTTCTTCTCGAAGTCCGAGAAGAACTGCTGGCCCTCCTCCGGGTACTCGTCCGGGGAAAGCGTGGCGACGGTCACCTTGACGCGCGACGCGACGTTGGCGGGGATGCCGCCCTCCTTCGGGTCCGCGAAGCCGGACTCGGCGACGCCGTCAGGCCCGTAGAGCTTCGCGTCCGGCAGAGCCGCGGCGAAGTCCTTGTAGATCTGGACCGCGTTGTTGGCGGTGATGCCCGAGTAGACCATGCAGTCCGCGCCGGCGCCCTTGGCCTTGGAGGCCAGCGAGCGGTAGTTCGCCGCGTTCTTGTCGATCGCCTCGTTGGAGACCACCTCGAGGCCCTGCTCCTTCGCGGAGTTCTCGATGTTCCGCGAGAGGCCGGCCCCGTAGACCTCCTTGTCGTTCAGGACCTGCACCTTGGTGCAGCCATCCTCCTTCATGAGCGTCGCCAGCGCGGCGCCCTGGATCGTGTCCTTGGGGACGATGCGGGCGTAGGTGCGCTCGCCCGTCGGGTAGTACTTGTCCGGCTCGCCCGGCTCGGCGCCCGGCTCGTCGGTGGTGAGGCCCACGGCGGTGTTCGCCGGGGAGATCTGCGGCACGCCCGCCTCGTTGAGGATCGGGATCGAGACCGCGGAGCCGCCCGAGTTGAACTCGCCGATGTACACGGCGGTGGTGTCGTCCTGCGCCGCCTTGCGGGCGTTGGCGGAGACCGCCTCAGGAGTCCACGAGCCGGCCTGCGCCGTCGAGTCGTCGAGCGACTGGTACTTGACGGAGATGTCGCCGGCCTTGCTGCCGGTCTGCTCCAGCGCCAGCTTGATGCCGTTCACCATGGCCGTCGTCTGCGGGCGGGACGCGCCCTGCAGCGGCAGGGACGAGTAGACCGTGACGGAGCTGGCCTTGCTCGCCACCACCGCCGCCGCCGCCCCCACTGCTGTCGTCGTCACCGCACGCAGCTACGCCGAACGCGAGCGCGGCGACAAGGCAGCCGGACGCTGCCAACGAACGTGAATTCAAGGAACCCCTCCTCAGGAGTCGTATGTGGGCGGCGATTCTACGCATGCCGCGCGCCTGCGGGAGTTAAGTTGCCATGAAGGGCGGCGGAAGCCATTCGAGCGGCGAACCGCAGGGTGCGCGCGAGGAGTCTCTCAGGAGGGCCGGTCGGGATCCCGGTTGCCCGGGAGCGTCGGCCAGATGATGTGCGCGGCGGCGGCCACGATCAGCATCACGATCGTGATCAGGAACGCGTCGAAGGACTTCGAGCCGAGCGCCCACAGGACGATCCAGAGGGAGAGCCCGGCGGTGAGGGTGAGGAGCACGCCCATGTCGGCGCGCAGCCTAGCGGACGTCGCCGGAGGGAGCGAGGGACCTGCGGCTCGACGTCGCAGCGGTCAGTTCTTCAGAGCTGATCGGCCTGAACAGATCGACCGTTCGCGGCACGCGGCCGGCACTCCCACCCCCTACCCAGCCGCCGTTGACGTTGACGTTCGCCGCGGCTAGCGCGACAACCCGGCCGCGAGCTCCGCGACCACCTCGCCGACCGCCGCGGCGGGGTCGGCGCCGGCCTCGGCGGCCGCGCGCACGAGCCGGGAGCCGACGATCACGCCGTCGGCGCCGGCGTCGGCGGCGGCGCGGGCCTGCTCGGGCGTGGAGATGCCGAAGCCGAGCGCGACCGGCGCGTTCGTCGAGGCCTTGGCGCGCGCGATCAGCTCGGCTGCGTCGCCGCCGCTGCGCTCCCCGGTCGTGCCGGTGACGGAGACGGTGTAGAGGAACCCCCGGGCGCGGGCGCCGATCGCGGCCAGCCGGTCGTCGGGCGTGGTCGGCGCGGCGAGCGGCACGAGCGCGACGCCGGCGGCGTCGCAGGCGGCGAGCACCGCCGGGAGCCTCCTCGAGCGGGAGGTCGGGGACGATCAGGCCGCTGATGCGGCGCACCGCGAGCTCGTCCGCGAACCGCTCGACGCCGCGGGCGAGCATCGGGTTCGCGTAACACATCAGCACGACCGGGAGCCGGTGCGCGAGCCGCGCGCCGACCTCGAGCACGTGGTGCAGGGTGGCGCCGGCCGCGAGCGCGCGGGTGCCCGCGGCGTGGATGACCGGCCCGTCGGCCAGCGGGTCCGAGAACGGCACGCCCAGCTCCACCAGGTCGGCGCCCGCGTCCGCGTAGGCCTCGCCGATCCGGGCGGACGCCTCGACGTCAGGGAAGCCGCCCATCAGGTACGGCATCAGCGCGGCGCGGCCGGGGGCGCCCGCGAAGGCGGCCGCGATCCGCTCGATCCCCGTGTCGGTGGCGGCGGCGCTCACGAGCCGCGCCCGATCGCGTCGAGCGCCTCCGCGAGATCCTTGTCGCCGCGGCCGCTCAGGCAGATCAGGTCGATGTGGTCCGCCTCGCCGCGCACCTCCTCCGCCCCGGGCCCGAGCGCCCACGCGACCGCGTGGGAGGACTCGAGCGCCGGCACGATCCCCTCGAGCTTCGCGACGCGCTGGAACGCCGCCAGCGCCTCGGCGTCGGTGACCGCGACGTAGCGCGCGCGGCCCGTGTCGCGCAGGTGCGCGTGCTCGGGGCCGGTGCCCGGATAGTCGAGCCCGGCGGAGATCGAGTGCGCCTCGAGGATCTGGCCGTCCTCGTCCTGCATGATCGCCGAGTAGGCGCCGTGCAGCACCCCGCCGCGGCCGCCGAGCGTCAGCGGCGCGCCGTGGCGGCCGGTCTCGATCCCGTCGCCGGCGGCCTCCACGCCGACCAGCGCGACCTCGGCGTCGCCCGTGAACGGGACGAAGATGCCGATCGCGTTCGAGCCGCCCCCGACGCACGCGATCACGCGCGACGGCAGCCGGCCGATCGCCTCGAGCGCCTGCGCGCGCGCCTCGTCGCCGATCACCCGCTGCAGGTCGCGCACGAGCGCCGGGAACGGCGCCGGGCCGACCGCTGAGCCGATCACGTAGTGGGTGTCGCCGACGTTGGCGACCCAGTCGCGGATCGCGGCCGAGACCGCCTCCTTGAGCGTGCGCGCCCCCGCGTCGACGGGCTCCACGGTGGCGCCCATCAGCCCCATCCGCTCGACGTTGGGCTTCTGGCGGCGCATGTCCTCCGTGCCCATGTAGACGACGCACTCGACGCCGAGCAGCGCGCACGCGGTCGCCGTCGCGACGCCGTGCTGGCCCGCGCCGGTCTCCGCGATGATCCGCGTCTTGCCCATCCGCTTGGCCAGCAGGCACTGGCCGAGCGCGTTGTTGATCTTGTGCGCGCCCGTGTGCAGCAGGTCCTCGCGCTTGAGGTAGACGGGGTGGCCGACCTCGGCCGACAGGCGCTTGGCGTGGTAGAGCGGAGTCGGGCGCCCGGCGAAGTCGCGCAGCAGCGTGCCGAGCTCCTCCAGGAAGCCCGGGTCCTCGCGGGCGGCGACCCACGCGGCCTCGAGCTCGGTCAGCGCCGGCATCAGGGTCTCGGGCACGTACTGGCCCCCGTAGGGACCGAAGCGGTGCTCGACGGGAGCGGCGCTCACGAGATGCCCGCCCGCGCGGGCGAAGCGACCGCGATGAACGCCTCGAGCTTGGCGTGGTCCTTGACCCCGGGCGATGCTTCGACGCCGGACGCCACGTCGACGGCGTACGGCTTCACGGCGGCGATCCCCTCCGCCACGTTCTCGGGGGTCAGCCCGCCCGCGAGGATCATCGGGACCTTCGAGCGCCGCTGGGCGACGAGGCTCCAGTCCCACGAGCGGCCCGAGCCGCCGTGCACGCCCTCGACCTTGGCGTCGACCAGGTGGAAGTCCGTGTGGAAGCGCTCCAGCGCCTGCAGGTCGGCGCCGCTGTCCACGCGCGCGGCCTTGATGACCTTCGCGCCCGTGCGGCGCGCGACCTCGGTCGCGAACGAGGGCCCCTCGTCGCCGTGCAGCTGGACGTGGGTGAGCCCGATCGCGTCGACCGCGCGGGCGACCTCGTCGAGCGTGGGGTTGACGAACACCCCCGCGAGCTCGACCCGGCGGCGCAGGAGACGAGCGATCCCGGCGGCGACCGCCTCATCGACCACGCGGGAGGACCCGGGCCAGAGGTTGAAGCCGAGCGCCCAGGCGCCCAGCGACGCCGCCAGCTCGGCGTCCTCGAGCCTCGTGATGCCGCAGATCTTGACCCGTGTCACCGGGTCCACGTTAGATGATCGATCGTGGGGTCGCCGCGGCGTCTTGGCTCCGGATCGTGGATGCCGGGCGGTGCCGGTCGAAGCGGAATAGTGGCAGCGCCACAGGCCGATTCGGACGGTGCCGATCCGGCGCCGCGAGACGGCGGCGAGACGTCGTGGGGACCCCGCGATCGGTCATCTCAGCCCAGCGGGACCGAGGCGGGGCGCTCGGAGAGCTGGACCTGGACCGTGAGCCGGCCGCCGTCGCGCGAGAGCACGACCGGGATGCCGTCGCCGGGCCGGTGGCGGGAGACCACGTCGTCGATGTCGGCCATCGAGCGCACGCCCTGCCCGTCGACGGAGAGGATCACGTCGCCGCCGGCCACGCTGCCGTCGCCCAGGATCCCCGCGCGCGCCGCGGGCCCGTCGGGGTCGACCTCGCGCACGCGCACGCCGGCGCGGCCCTCGCCGAGCGCGACGAGCGCGCCCGGCCCGTCGCCCGCCGCGATCCCCAGATAGGCGTGGCTGACGTTGCGGTGGGCCTGCAGCGAGGGGATCAGCGCCTTCGCGGTGTCGATCGGCACGGCGAAGCCGACGCCCATCCCGCCCTTCGGCCCGTCCGCCTCGATCTGCGAGTTGACGCCGATCACGCGGCCGGAGACGTCGAGCAGCGGCCCGCCGGCGTTGCCCGGGCTGAGCACGCCGTCGGTCTGGATCACGTTGTCGACCGAGAAGCCGCTCGGCGCCGTGATGCGCTGCTGCTTGGCCGACACGATCCCGGTCGTGAGCGTGCGGTCGCGGCCGGACGGGTTGCCGATCGAGATCGTGGGGTCGCCGACCTGCACGGCCTTCGAGGTGCCCAGCCCGAGCGGTCGCAGCTTCAGGCCTTCCGGCTCGACGCCGAGCAGCGCCAGGTCGGTCTCCTCGTCCTTGCCGAGCACGCGCGCCGGCACCGTCTGGTCATCCGAGAAGGTGACGGAGATGTCGGTGGCGCCCGCGACCACGTGGGCGTTGGTGAGCAGCCGGCCCTCCTCGTCGATCACGAAGCCGGCCGCGCTGGCCACGCCGCCGTCCGTGCGCTCGGAGAGATCCAGCGACGAGGCGTCGGCCTGCAGCGAGCGCGCCCGCACGAGCACCACGCCCGGCGCGTCGCGCTCGTAGATCTCGCGCGCCGTGGGCCCGTTGGCGCGTTGGGCCGTCGGGCTGGCGCTCGCGCCGAGCGAGGACGTCTGGACCACCGTGCGCGTCGTGCCGCCGCCGGCCGCGCCCGTGCCGAGCAGAATGCCGGCCGTCACGCCGCCGCCGATCAGCCCGGCGGCGACCATGGGTAGGAACCCTTGCTTCACCATCTTCCACAGTCGTCACCGACCGTGAAGGTCAAGTAAACCCGGGGGAACCTTCTGCGTCGCGGATCAGCGGTCGTGCTCCGTGCCGGCCGTGAGATCCGCGCAGGCGGCCTCGATGTCCGCGGCGCGCATCAGCGTCTCGCCGATCAGCACCGCGTCGACGCCGACGCGCTCGAGCTCCTCGAGCTGGTCGCGGGAGGAGTAGCCCGACTCCGCGACGACGGTCTTGCCCGCGGGGACGTCGGCGAGCAGCTCGTAGGTGCGCTCGATATCGACGGAGAAGTCGGTCAGGTCGCGGTTGTTGAGGCCGAGCACGTCGGCCTCGACGTCCAGCGCGACGTCCAGCTCGCGCTCGTTGTGGACCTCCACCAGCGCGTCGAGGTCGAGGTCGCGCGCCTCGCGCAGCAGGTCGTAGAGGTCGTCGGGGTCCAGCGCGGCGACGATCAGCAGGATCGCGTCGGCGCCGACGGCCGCGGACTCGTAGAGCTGGTAGGGGTCGACGATGAAGTCCTTGCGCAGGATCGGCAGATCGGTCGCGGCGAGCGCCTCGCGCAGGTCGTCGAGCGAGCCGCCGAAGTGGAACGGCTCGGTGAGGATCGACAGCGCCGCCGCGCAGCCGCGCTCGTAGGCCTGGACGATCTCGGTGACCGTCGCGCCCTCGCGGATCACGCCCGCCGACGGCGAGCGGCGCTTGTGCTCGGCGATCAGCGACACGCCGGGGCGCGTGAGCGCCTCCTGGAACGGCCGCGCCTGCGGGCGGTCGTCGAGCGCGCGCTCGAGCTGCGACAGCGGCACGCGCTCGCGCCGGCGCGCGACCTCGTCGCGGGTGTCGTCGACGATGCGGTCGAGGACGTTCATCGGGCGGTCATCCGGGCGACAGTGTGGCGGTCATGGCGGTCAAGGCGTCGAGCGCCGCCGCGGCGGCCCCCGAGTCGACGGCCTCCGCGGCCGCCTCCACGCCCTCGCGAAGGCTATCCGCCCGGCCGCCGGCGTAGATCGCCGCGCCCGCGTTGAGCAGGGCGAGGTCGCGTTCCGGACCGCTGCGCGCCCGCCAGGATCCGGCGCGTCGTGGCGGCGTTGGCCTCGGGCAGGCCCGGGCCGAAGTCCCCCGGATCGCTGCGCCGCAGGCCGACCTCCTCCGGCGTGACGTCGTAGGTGCGCAGCCCGCCGTCGCCGACCTCGACCACGCGGGTCGGGGCCGAGGTGCTCAGCTCGTCGAGCCCGTCCGCGCTGGAGACCACGAGCGCCCGCTCGGCGCCCAGCCGCAGCAGCGCGCCCGCGATCGTCTCCAGGAACGCCGGGTCCGAGACGCCGATCACCTGCCGCGTGGCGCCCGCCGGGTTGGTCAGCGGGCCGAGGAAGTTGAAGATCGTGCGGACCGCCAGCTCCTTGCGGACGGGGATCACGTAGCGCGTGGCGCTGTGGTGGGCGGGGGCGAACATGAACCCGAAGCCGACCTCGCGGATGCACTGCGCGACCGCGTCGGGCTTGAGGTCGATGCGCACGCCGAGCGCCTCGAGCAGGTCGGCCGAGCCCGACAGCCCGGTGGCGGAGCGGTTGCCGTGCTTGGCGACGGCGCAGCCCGCCCCCGCGGCGATCAGCGCGGCGGTCGTGGAGACGTTGAAGGTCGGGCGCCCGCCGCCCGTGCCCGCGGTGTCCACGAGGTCGCCACGGCCGGCGTCGACGGGCGTGGCGAAGCGGCGCATCGTGCGCGCGAGGCCCTCGATCTCCTCCTCGGTCTCCCCCTTCGTGCGCAGCGCGACCAGCACGCCGGCGGTCTCCACCTCGGAGGCGTTGCCGTCCATGATCTCGGCCAGGACCGCGGAGACGTCCTCCACGGAGAGGTCCTGCCGGCTCATCAGGCGGTCGATCGCCTTCGTGATCACGGGGTTAGGCAAGGAAGTTCTCCAGCAGCTGCTTCCCGTCCGGCGTGAGGACGGACTCGGGGTGGAACTGGACGCCCTGCGCGGGCAGCTCGCGGTGGCGCATCGCCATCAGCACCCCGCCGCCGTGTGCGGTCGCCTCGAGGCAGTCGGGCAGGTCGGGGTCCACGACGAGCGAGTGGTAGCGGCCGACGACGAGCGGCGCGGGCAGGCCGGCGAACAGCCCGCGTGCCGTCGTGGTCGATCTCCGTCGCCTTGCCGTGCACGGGCACGTGGCGCACGACCGTGCCGCCGAACGCCTGCGCGAGCGACTGGTGGCCGAGGCAGACGCCGAGCGTCGGGACCCCGGCCTCGGGCAGCCGTCGCATGACCTCGACGCTGATCCCCGCCTCGTTGGGCGTGCACGGGCCCGGGGAGACGACCGCGCGGTCCCAGCCGCCGGCGGCCAGCTCGTCGGCGGACGCCGCGTCGTTGCGCACCACGTGCATCTCCGCCCCCAGCTCGCCCAGGTACTGGACGAGGTTGTAGGTGAACGAGTCGTAGTTGTCGACGACGAGGACCTTCATGCCCAGTCCGCCTGTCGCGCGGCCAGCTCGATCGCGCGCACCACGCCGCGCGCCTTCGCGCGCGACTCCTCGTACTCGTAGTCCGGGCGGGCGTCGGCGACGGTGCCGCCGCCGGCCTGCACGTGCGCGACGCCGTCCTTGACGACGACCGTGCGGATGCAGATGCAGGTGTCGAGCTGGCCGTGGTAGGAGAGCCAGCCGACGGCGCCGCCGTAGGCCCCGCGCTTGACGGGCTCGAGCTCGTCGATGATCTCCATCGCGCGCACCTTCGGGGCGCCGGACAGCGTCCCGGCGGGCAGCACGGAGCGCAGCGCCTGCACCGCGCTGACGTCCTCCCGCAGCCGCCCGGCGACGCGAGGAGACGATGTGGATGACGTGCGAGTAGGTCTCGACGCTCATGAACGTCTCGACCTCCACCGAGCCGTACTCGCACACCCGCCCGAGGTCGTTGCGGCCGAGGTCGACGAGCATCACGTGCTCGGCGCGCTCCTTCTCGTCGGCGAGCAGGTCGGCGGCGATCTCGCGGTCCTCGTCGGCGTCGCCGCCGCGCGGGCGGGTGCCGGCGATCGGGCGCGTCGAGACGTTGCGCCCCGTCACCGTCACCAGCGGCTCGGGCGATGCGCCGACGACCTGGAAGTCCTCGAAGTCCAGGAAGTACATGTACGGCGACGGGTTGACGGCGCGCAGCCCGCGGTAGATCGAGAACGACTCGACCGGCGACGGCGCCGACCAGCGCTGCGAGGGCACGACCTGGAAGGCGTCGCCGGCGTGCACGTACTCGACGATCCGGGCCACCATCGCCTCGAACGCCTCGCGCGGCATGTTGGACTCGAACTGCGGCTCCGCGCGCTCGGCGGTGCCGATGGCGGGCCGTGGAAGCGGGCCGGCGAGCCGCTCGCGGACCTCGCGGATCGACTCGACGGCGCGCGCGTGCGCCGCCTCCACCCCGCCGTCCTCCTCCGGGTAGGCGTTGGCGAGGATCGTGACCGTGTGGCGCAGGTGGTCGAAGGCGAGGATCACGTCGGAGAGCATCAGCGCCATGTCCGGCAGCCCGATCACGTCCGGGTTGGGCTCCGCGAGGCGCTCGACCGCGCGCACGCAGTCGTAGCCGAAGAAGCCGACCGCGCCGCCCGCAAACGGCGGGAGGCCGTCGATCTGCGCCTGGCGGTGGCGCGAGACCTCGCGCTCGGCGAGCTCGTAGGGGTCGCCGCCGTCGGCCAGGCTCCAGCGCACGACGCGGCGCGGCTTGTAGCCGATGAACGACCAGCGGCCGACGCGCTGGCCCTGCTCGGCGGACTCGAGCAGGAAGGCCGGGCCCGGCCCCGCGCAGCTTCAGGAACGCGGAGACGGGCGTCTCGCAGTCCTCGATGAACGTGTGGCAGACCGGGATCAGGTTGTGCGCGCCGGCCAGCGCGCGCGCCTCCTCGACGCCCGGCGTGACCTGGAGCTGGTCAGCGGCGACGGGCAAGCAGGACCCTCTCGGCGTCGGCCAGCTCGAGCCCGCGCGTGCGCAGCAGCACGGTCAGGTGGTAGAGCACGTCGGCGGCCTCCTCGGCGACGCGCTCGTCGGACTCCTCGCGCGCGGCGCGGACGACCTCCTCCGCCTCCTCCTGCACCTTCTCGCCCGCGAAGGCGGGGTCGGCGAGCAGCTTGGCGGTGTAGGAGCCCTCCGCGTCGCCGGCGGCGCGCTCGGCGATCGTGCGCTCGAGCGCGGGCAGCGCCTCCTGCTCGGTCAGCGTCGGGTCGCCGTTGTGGAAGCACGTGCGCGCGCCGGTGTGGCAGGCGGGCCCCGCCGGGTCGACGAGCGCGAGCACGGCGTCGCGGTCGCAGTCGTAGCGCAGCGCGCGCACGGCCTGGGTGTTGCCCGAGGTCGCGCCCTTGTGCCAGAGCTCGTCGCGCGAGCGGCTCCAGAGGTGCAGCTCGCCGGTGTCCTTGGACTTCTGCAGCGCCTCGGCGTTCATGTAGGCGAGCGTGAGCACCTCGCCGGTGCGGGCGTCCTGGATCACGCAGGGGACGAGCCCGCGCTCGTCGTAGGCGATGTCCTCCATGGGACGCGGGATTCTAGGCGCGGCGGCGGGGCGACCTTCAGGTACCGGTCGAAGATGAAGGTGCAGGGCCGGCGGCGGCCCGCGGCCGCGATCAGCGCCGTCAGCAGCCGCGGCGGCAGGCGCGGGACCCAGCGCTGCAGCGCGCCCATGACCCGGAACGGGTGCGCGTGGGCGGCGGAGAAGGCCCCGTAGTCGGCGAGCGCCTGCTCGCGGGTGCTCGTCCCGGCGAGCACGGAGCGCAGCTCGCGGCCGCACGCGATCCCGAAGTGGAACGCAGGGCGGATCCCCTCGCCCGACAGCGGCAGGCAGTGCCCGGCGGAGTCGCCCACGAAGAACACGCCGTCCTCGGCCGCGGGGCGCAGCGCGTGCGGGAACCAGTTGCCCTGGTAGCGGACGGGCTCGACGTCCAGCCGCGCGGCCATCTCCTTCGTCGGCTCCTTGACGTGGTGGCGCGGCTCGTAGGAGCCGACGCCGACGCGCTGCTCGCCGTCCGCGGGCACCGACCAGGCGTAGCCGTAGCGCACGACCGAGCGGTCGATCCAGCAGTCGAGGTCGGTGCCGCCACCGTGCGGGTGGACCTCCAGCCCGCGGCTGATCAGCGCGTCGGGCGGCTGGACGTTCTCCCCCGGGCCGAGCACGCGCCGCCAGCCGAGCGCGTCGACGATCAGGGGCGCCGCGATGTCGCCGCGGTCGGTGTGGACCGTGTCGCCGGTGCGGGACTGGACCTTCGCGATCTCGAAGCGGGCGGCGCCGCTCTGCGCCCACAGCTCCTTGCAGAGCTCGCGGTAGTCGAACGAGCTCCAGCTCCACGGCAGCCGGTAGCGGGCCGAGCCGTGCGGCGTGTGGAAGGCCATGCAGGGCAGCTCCTGGCGGATCGCCCGCCGGACGCCCATCGCGTGCAGCCACGGCGTCGGCGCGGCGCAGGCCGAGGTGGCGCGCTCGCCGATCTCGTAGCGGTCGATCACGAGCACGTCGGCGCCGGCGCCGGCGAGCTCGCGGGCGACGGCGAGGCCGGCGAAGCTCGCGCCGCAGATCAGCACGTCCGGGCGCTCGTCGCCCAGCGGGGTGCGCTCCTCGCCCCGCAGCGTGGCGCGGCGCGTCACGGGCGGATGGCCCCGAAGGCGAGCATCGGCAGCCGCCACAGGCGCACGCCCATGCGGCGTCCGAGCACGTCGTAGCCCGCGGCCTCGACGCGGTCGAGCACCGACTCGTAGACCGCGCACGCGAGCCGGATCCCGGGCCGCACCGCGGCCGGGGCGGCGGCCACGGCAGGCCCGGCGGCGGCGAACAGGCGGCGCGCGCGGGCGACCTCGTGCTCGATCAGCGCGCGCAGCTCGGGCGAGGCGCTCGGCCGCGCGAAGTCCGCCTCCTCGACCCCGAAGCGCTCGCGGTCCTCGTGCGGCAGGTAGATGCGGTCCAGGCGGTAGTCCTCGGCGACGTCGCGGACGAAGTTGGTGTGCTGGAAGGCCAAGCCGAGCCGGCCGTAGTCCGCGTGGTGGCTGTCGTCGACGCCGAGCAGCGGCGCCATGATCCGCCCGACCGAGCCGGCCGAGCCCTCCATGTAGGCGACGAGCTCCTCCCAGGTCTCGATCCGCACGGGCGCGCAGTCGACGCGCATCGAGCGCATGTACGGGGTCAGCTCCGCGAGCGGCAGGTCGTGCCGGCGCGCCGAGTCCACGAGCGCACCCACCACGGGGTTCGCCGATCCGCCCTCCTGCAGGCCGCGGGCGAGCTCGCCCTCCCAGGCGTCCAGCGCCGCGCGGCGCTGCTCCGGGGTCGGCGCGCGGCGCGGGCCGTCGACGAGCTGGTCGGCCGTGCGCACGTAGCCGTAGAGCGCGTGCGTGGCGGGCCGGACGTCCGCGGGCAGGCGTCGCGTGGCCCAGTAGTACGTGGGGTCGTGGCGCCGGTGCATGCGGCGGCAGGTGTCGTATGCGTCGGTGAGGGCCGGATCCATCGCGGGCATTGTCATCCTGTCCCGCCTCCGATGGAAGCACTCCTGCAAGAACGACGACTCGTCTACGTCACCGGCAAGGGCGGCGTCGGCAAGACCACGGTCGCCGCCGCGCTCGGCCTGGCCGCCGCCGAGGCGGGCCGGCGCACGATCGTCTGCGAGGTCGCCGAGCAGGACCGCGTCTCGCGCGCGTTCCGGCGCGAAGGGGTCACCGCGGAGACCGAGGTCCAGCTCGCGGAGAACCTCTGGGCGATCACGATCGACCCGACCAAGGCGATGCAGGAGTGGCTCGCCAAGCAGCTCGGCGGCGGCGCCCCGCTGCGGCTGATGACGCGCTCGCACGCGTTCCAGTACTTCGTCGCCGCCGCGCCGGGGGCCAAGGAGCTGATCACGATCGCGAAGGTCTGGGAGCTGGCGCAGCTCTCGCGCTGGGACGCCCGCAACCGCACCTACGACCTCGTGATCGTCGACGCGCCCGCCTCGGGCCACGGGCTTGCGATGCTGACCACGCCGCACACGTTCGGCGAGATCGCCCGCGTCGGCCCGATCCGCCGCCAGGCGAGCAAGATCGAGGCCCTGCTCGGCGACCCCGCCAAGACGGGCTACGTCGCCGTGGCGCTGCCCGAGGAGATGCCGGTGGTCGAGACGCTCGAGCTCGGCGTCAAGCTCGAGGACGCCGTCGGCCTCGGCCTGGAGGCGATCATCGTCAACGGCGTCTGGCCCGACCGCTTCAGCGCCGCCGACGTCAAGAAGCTCCGCACCGCCTCACGCAACGGCCACGACCCGGCCGCCGCCGGCGCCCTGAGCGCCGCGCTCGCCGAGCACGACCGCGCCGTCCTCCAGCGCCGGCACCTCGACCGGCTCGTCGAGGAGAGCGGCACCACGGTGGTGACCCTCCCCTACCTGTTCGCCTCGGAGCTGGGTCTGCCGGAGTACCAGCTGCTCGCCGACTCGCTCGCCGAGTCGCTGTAGCGCCGGCGAACGTCAGCGGCGCCGGGTAGGGGTGGCGAGGGTGCCGGCGTGATCGTCTGCTCCAGGCCGCCACTTACAGCGGGCTCTCCCACAGGCCCGCCTGGCGTGCCTTAGCGGCCCAGCGTTTTCGGCGTCGAAACGTTGGGAGGTTGAGGCACGCAGGGCGCACCTTTGATCCCACTCGCTGTAAGCGGTGGCCCGCCGGCAGCCCGCCCCGCGGGGCTCCCACCTCCCTCCCCAGCGCAGTTGACGTTCGCCCGCGCTACGCGGACGCCGCGGCCTGCATCGCGGTGAGCCCGTGCTCCCGCGTGATCACGGGCACGTAGCCGAGCTGCTCGCGCGCCTTGGAGTCGTCGATCGTGGCCTCCAGAGCGCTGGCCCACACCCCGAAGCGCGCCACGGGCGGCTCGCCGGGCAGCGGCAGGAACCGCCACGCGAGCTCCGAGCCGCGGGCGATCGCGCGGCCGGCCCACAGCGGGAGCTCGCCCTCGGGCGCCTGGACGCCCTGGGTGGCGAGCAGCGCCGAGACGAACTCGCGGAAGACGACGGGCGATCCGTCCGTGACGAAGTAGGCGTTGCCCGGCACGCCGCGCTCGGCGGCGAGGACGAGGCCGTGCACCGTGTTCTCGACGTGCGTGGTCGAGGTGAGCTGGCGACCGCCGCCGATCCAGCGCAGGCGGCCCGAGCGGGCGAGGCCGGTGAGGATCGGCAGCAGGGTCGTGTCGCCCGCGCCCCAGACGAAGCGCGGCCGCACGACCACGGTCTCCAGGCCGGAGCCGTTGGCCTCGATCACGGCGGCCTCGGCCTGCGCCTTGGTGGCGGAGTACGGGGCGGGCGAGTCGAGCGCCAGCGGGTAGCGCTCGTCGACGGCGACGAGCGGCTGGCCGTGCATCAGCGCGGCCTCCGTGCCGACGTGCACGAGGCGCTTGACGCCCGGCCGCGCGGCAGGCGGCGATCACGGCCTTGGTGCCGTCCACGTTGACGCGCCGGAACTCCTTCCAGGGCCCGAAGTCGCCGAGGCGCGCGGCCGCGTGGAAGGCCACGCCGGCGCCGCGGGCGCCGCGCTCGAGCGCGCCGGCGTCGTCGAGGTCGCCGCGGACGGCCTCAGCCCCGGCCTCGCGGACCTTCGCCTCGGCCTCGGGCGAGCGGGCGAGGGCGCGGACGGTCCAGCCGTCGGCGGCGAGGCGGCGGATCAGGGCGGATCCGACGAAGCCGGACCCTCCGGTCACGAACGCGGCGGGCACGGCGGGCCACGATACTGCGGTCCGATGAGCGAGATCCCCGAGCCGGCACAGCGCCTCGCGCCCCACGCGCGCTGGGCGTGGCGGCTGTCGTGGGCCGGCACGTGCGTGATCGCGCTGATCGTGCTCGGCACGGCCGGCGGAGGCCTGCCCGGGCCGTGGCAGACGATCGGCATGGCGGTGCTCGGCGTCGCGCTCGTCGCGGGCACCGTGGTGGTGCCCGAGCTGCGCTGGCGGCGCTGGCGCTGGGAGGTCCGCGAGCACGAGATCGACCTCCAGCGCGGGATCCTCGTCGTGCGGCGCACGCTGATCCCGATGGCCCGCGTGCAGCACGTCGAGACGGAGCGCGGGATCATCGGCCAGGCGCTCGGGCTCTCGACGGTCGAGATCCACACCGCCGCCGGCAGCCACGAGATCCCGCTGCTGCGCGACGGCGACGCGGGCGCGATCCGCGCCCGGATCGCGGAGCTCGCGCGCACCGACGATGGGTGAGCGCCTCCACCCCGCCGCGATCGCGGTCTACGCGGCCGACGCGCTGCGCCAGGGCGCCGTCCCGCTGCTCGTGCTGCTCGGGATCTCGGTGTTCGGCGGCGGCTTCGACGCGCAGGCGGCGCTGCGCGGCTTGGGGTTCGCGGTGGCGGGCACGGCCGCCGCCACGGTCGCGGGCTGGTTCCGCTGGTCGACCACTCGTTACTCGCTCGCCGACCAGACGATCCGCCTGCGGGAGGGGCTGCTCTCGGTCAAGGAGGTCGAGGTCCCGTTCGCGCGAGTGCAGGCCGTCGACGTCCTGCAGGGGCCGACGCAGCGGCTGTTCGGCGTCCATCGCGTCGACGTCCAGACGGGCGGCGGCGGCGAGGGCGGCGAGATCGTGCTCAGCGCGGTCGACGAGGCCGAGGTCGAGCGGATCCGCGCGCTGCTCGGCGCGCCCGGCGGCGGCCGAGGACGCGCCCGCGGCGCCCGAGCGGCGGCTGTCGGGGCGGGCGCTCACGCGTCGCGGCGGCGACCTCCGGGCAGCTCGGCGTGCTCCTGCCGGTCGCCGCGGCGCGTCGCCCAGATGTCCCAGCAGCTCTTCGACGACCCGATCGAGGGCGAGCGCACGATCGTCGGCGCGCTGCCCGACGGCACGCTCGGCTGGGTCCTGGTGGCGGCCGGGATCATCGTGTTCGCGTGGCTGTTGGGCGCGCTCGGCACCGTGGTCGCGTTCGGCGGCTTCGCCGTGCGCCGGGAAGGGGACGCCCTGCGGATCCGCCGCGGCCTGATCCAGCGCCGCCAGGTCACGGTCCGCGTCGCGCGCGTCCGCGCCGTGCGGGTCGTGGAGAGCGTGCCGCGGCAGGCGCTCGGGCTGGCCGCGCTGCGCATCGAGGTGATCGGCCACGCCAAGGAGCAGGCCGCGGCGCAGACGCTGTTCCCGCTGCTGCGCCTGGACGCGGTCGAGCCGTTCCTGCGCGAGCTGCTGCCCGAGCTGGCCGACCGGCTCGACGGCCTCGCCGCCCCGCCCGCCGCGCGCCCTGCGCCGCTACGTGCTGCCGCCGCTCGCATCGACCGCGATCCTCGCCGGCGTCGGCGGCGCTCGCGATCGGGAGCGCGTGGCCGCTGCTGCTCGCCCCGCTCGGCGCCGTCTACGGCGCGCTCGGCTTCCGCGCCGCCGGCTGGCGGCTCGAGGGCGGCCGGCTCGCGATCCGCTCGCGCCGCCTCGCGCGCTCGACCGTGCTCGCCCCCGCCGCCGGCCGCGAGTTCCACGAGCTCGACCAGACCGCGCTCCAGCGCCGCGCGCGGCTCGCCGACGTCGCCGTCGTGTTCGGCAAGGGCACGCCGGCCCGGATCCGCCATCTCGACGCCGACGACGCCCGAGGGCTCTGGGCGGCGATCGGGCCAAGATGGGGAGCAGTTCCCGATGTGCGGCGGCCGGCGCCCCCGTACCTTCGCGGCATGACCTCCTCCACCCTCAACGCCGACGCGGAGCTGAAGGCCCGGCACCGCAAGATGTGGGCGTCCGGCAACTACCCGTCGATGGTCGAGACGTTCCTGACCCCGCTCGGCCCGCGGCTCGCGGAAGCCTGCCGGGTCGGGCCGGGGACGCGGGTCCTCGACGTCGCCGCCGGCACCGGCAACGCCTCCATCCCCGCCGCCCTCGCCGGCGCCCACGTGACCGCCAGCGACCTCACGCCCGAGCTGCTCGACGCCGGCCGCGCCCGCGCCGAGGCCGCCGGCGCGCGAGCTCGAGTGGGTCCAGGCCGACGCCGAGCACCTGCCGTTCGAGGACGCCTCGTTCGACATCGTGATGTCCGCGATCGGCGTGATGTTCGCGCCGCACCACCAGCTCGCCGCCGACGAGCTCGTGCGGGTCTGCCGCCCCGGCGGCACGATCGGGCTGCTGAGCTGGACGCCCGAGGGCATGATCGGCGCGCTGTTCCGCACGATGGGCCCGTTCGCCCCGCCGCCGCCTCCCGGCGCGCAGCCCCCGCCGCTGTGGGGTGGCGAGCCGCACGTGCGCGAGCTGCTCGGCGACCGCGTCTCGCTGGACCGCGTCGAGCGCGACGTGCTCGAGGTGACGGCCTTCGAGCACGCCCACGACTACGGCGAGCACTTCAAGGCCCGCTACGGCCCGACGATCGCCGCGCAGAACAACGCCCGCAACACCGGCCGCGAGGACGAGTTCGTGGCGGCGCTCGACGCCTTCTGCGACGAGTGGAACCGCGCGGAGAGCGGGCCGGCGCGGTTCGAGATGGAGTACCTGCTCACGGTGGGCACGCGCCGCTGACGCGCTCCGGGGGGCGCGGGCCGTGCCCGCGCCCTCAGCGCGCCGCGAGGCGCTCGGCGGCGGCTCCGGCCTCGCGCCGCGAGCCGACGCCGAGCTTGCCCAGCACCGCGGAGACGTGGTGGTCGACCGTCTTGGCGGAGATCACCAGCTCGCGGGCGATCTCGGCGTTGGTCGCGCCGCGCACGATCAGCTCCAGCACCTCGGTCTCGCGCGGCGTCAGGCCCGCGGGACCGACCCGCGAGGAGGCGCGCGGGCCGCGCGGGATCCGCTTGACGCCGTCGGCGCGCAGCCGCCGCCGCAGGTGCGCCGCCGAGCGCAGCGCGCCCAGCGCCTCGTAGCGGGCGAGCGCCTCCAGGCGGGCCGCCTCCGCCGCGGCGTCGCCGAGCGCCTCCGCCTGCTCGTAGGCGAAGCCCAGCCGCTCCCACGCCGCGGCGGCTCCCTCCCAGTCGCCGGCCATGGCGAGCGCGTACGGCTCCGGGTCGTCGTCCGCCGGCGGGACCGGCTCGCCGGCCCGCCACAGCCAGTGCGCGAGCTCGGCCCGCGCCCACGCGTCGCCCCGCCCGGCCGCCAGCTCGTAGGCGGGCCGCGCGATCTCGGCGACCGCCTCGAGGTCGCCGTCGAGCCATGCGTGCTCGGCGCGCGCCGCCGCCGCGGGGCCGAGCCGCTGCAGCTCCCCCGTGGACACCGCGCGGCGCCACGCGTCCGCGAGCGTGTCGCCGGCGGCGGGGTCGCCGCGGCGCGCCTGGAGCCGGCCGAGGACGATCAGCCCCGGGCACTGGCTCACGCCCGTGTCCTCGCCGAAGGCGAGCGAGGCGCCCGCGTCGGCCTCCGCCTCGTCCCAGGCCCCGCGGTAGAGCCGCAGCATCGCCCGGACGCCGAGCAGGTACTGGACGTAGCCGTCGAGCTCGCGCTCGCGCACGAAGCGCAGCGCGCGCTCGACGTGCTCGGGGATCCGCGCGTCGCCGCGGCGGCGCGTGACCCACCCCGTGGCGAGGTTCACGAGCGCGCGGGCCGCGTGGTCGTCGTGCCCGTCCTCCATCGCGAGGCCGAAGGCCTCCTCGAGCAGATCGGTGCCGCGGTCGTCGCCCTGCTGCAGCAGCGTCGTCCCGACGTTGGTCTGGGCGTGGATGACGGTCTCGCGGTCGCCGATCGCCCGCGCGAGCCGCTCGGCCCGCGTCCCGAGCTCGATCGCCTCCTCATGGCGCTGGTCGAGCATCGCCAGCTGCGAGCGCGCCGACAGCGCCATCGCCAGCTCGCGGCTGTCCGGGAACGGCTCCAGCAGCGCGATCGCGCGGTCCGCGGCCGCCGTGGCCGACGGGGCGTCGCCGGCCCACCAGTGGATCCGCGACAGCCAGCGCTCGTCGTCGCCCGCGCGCAGCCCGTCGCCGGCCGCGACGTGGAGCTCGAGCAGCGCGCGGCGCGCCTCGAGCGCGCGCTCCATGCGCGCGCAGTGGTAGGCCTCGACCGCCACGCCCTCGAGCGCCTCGGCGTCGCCGCCGCCCGCCGCCTCGAGCGCGGCCTCCCAGTGCTCGAGCGCCTGCCGGTGCCCGCCCGCCGCGGCCGCCGCGCGCGCCGCGACAGGCGCCAGCCGGCGGATCGCGACCGCGTCGCCGGCGTGGCGGGCGTGATGGGAGAGCCGCGCCGGATCGCGCTCGCCCGCGGCCTCGAGCGCCGCCAGCACGCACGCGTTGAGCTCCCGCCGGCGCAGCGGGGACAGCGCGTCCTCGACCGCCCGGCGCGCGAGGTCGTGCCGGAAGGCGAGCGCGTCCCCGTGCAGGAGCAGCAGGCCCGCCTCGACGCAGGCGTCGACCGCGGCCGGACCCGCGCCGGAGATCCCGGTCACGAGCGCGAGCTCGGCCGGCCCCGGGAACACGGCGGCCAGCTCGGCCACCGCGCGCGCCTCGGGCCCGGCGGCGGCCGCGCGCAGGGCGACGGCGTCGCGCACGCTCGCGGGGACCCGCTCGGCGGCGGGTGCCGCCAGCAGCTCGGTGACGAAGAACGGGTTGCCGCCGGAGGTCGCGTGCAGGTCGGTCGCGTCGCGGCCCGCGCGCCGCGCCAGCAGCGCGACCGCCTCCTCCGACAGCGCGCCGGGCTCGACCGTGCGCACGCACTCGCGCGGCAGGGCGGCGAGCACGCGCCGCACCTCCTCGCGCAGGTCGGGGCGGCAGGTCAGGATCAGGCAGCCGCGCGAGCGCGGCAGCCGGCGGCCCAGCAGCGCGACGAAGTCGAGCGTCGCGTCGTCGGCCCAGTGCAGGTCCTCGACGACGAGCGCGGCGGGCTCGCGCAGCTCGTCGAGCACCGCCGAGAGCAGGTCCTCGCGCGAACCCGCGACCGCCTCGGCGAGCGCGCCGCCCGCCTCGTGGGCGACGTCGCGCAGCGGCCCCATCGGCCGCGGCGTGATCAGCGGATCGCAGGCGCCCCACAGCACGCGGTGCCCGTCGGCGAGCGAGGAGACCAGCGCCGTCTTGCCGATCCCGGCCTCGCCGGCCACGACGACCACGCGCCCCGCCGAGCGCGACTCCTCGATCGCCGTCTCGAGCGCCTCCCGCTCGCGGTCACGCTCGAGCAGCTCCACGCGGAGGATCTTCGCTACGTGATGCCCAGCCGGTCAAGCAGCGCGTCGTCGCCGCGCCAGGAGCGGCGGACGCGCACGGAGAGGTCGAGGTGCACCCGGGTGCCGAGCTCGCGCTCGAGCTCGCGCCGCGCGGCGGTGCCGATCGACTTGATCATCACGCCGCGAGAGCCGATCAGGATCCCCTTCTGGGACTCGGTCTCCGTCCACAGGAACGCGCGCACGGCGATGAGCCCGTCGCGCTCCTCGAGCTCGTCGATCTGCACCTCGACGGCGTGCGGGACCTCCTGACGGGTGCGGCGCAGCACCTGCTCGCGCACGAGCTCGGCGAGCATCACCCGCTCGGGCTGGTCGGAGAACTCCTCGGGCGGGAAGTAGAACGGCCCCTCGGGCAGCAGCCCGGCGAGGTGCTCCGTCAGCTCCGCCACCCCGCGCCCGGTGCGGGCGGAGATCGGGAACACCTCGGCTTCGAGGCCGAGGTCGTCGGCGGCCTGCAGCGCGGCGACGGTCGGGTCGCGGCGGATCGCGTCGACCTTGTTGACGGCGATCACGACCGGGACCTTGGAGCCGGTCAGCGCCTCGGCGATGAAGCGGTCGCCGGGCCCGCCGACGCCCTGCTCGCCGTTGAGCACGAGCAGCGCGGCGTCGGACTCCGCGAGCTCGGTCTCGACGCGGCGCTGCATGCGCTGCGTGAGCGCGTCGCGCGGGCGCTGCACGCCGGGCAGATCGGTGAGGACGAGCTGGAAGTGCTCGGGCTTCGTCACGACGCCGCGGATCGCGCGCCGGGTCGTCTGCGGCTTGTCGGAGACGATCGCGATCTTGTGGCCGACCATCGCGTTGACGAGCGTCGACTTGCCGACGTTCGGGCGCCCGGCGAGCGCGACGAAGCCCGATCGGGTGCCGGGGCGGGCGGGGTTCTTCATCGCAGCCATGAGCGGATCTCCCCCTGCAGCGCCAGCATCTCGCCCTCGTCGGTCTCGTGGTCCATGCCCGTGAGGTGCAGCACGCCGTGCACGACCGCCTCGAGCAGGTCCTCGGTGTGCTCGGGGCAGATCACGACGTCGCCGAGCTCGCGCGGCCCGAAGGACTCCTCCTCGTCGACCGGGAAGGAGAGCACGTCGGTCGGGCCCTCCTTGCCGCGGTGCGCGAGGTTGAGCTCGGCGATCCGCTCGGCGTCGACGAACTCGACCGCCACGTGGGCGTCCTCGACCCCCGCCGACGCGGCCGCCAGGGCGCAGGCCTCGATCACCTGCGCCTCGGGGAGCGCGGTGCCGATCACCTCCACCTCCAGCACGCCCGCTTACGCCGGTCGCCGGCGATGGTCCGCCGAGCGCAGCTCCGGCGCCTGGCGCTCGGAGTGCTCCGCGTAGGCGGCGACGATCCGCTGCACGAGCTTGTGGCGCACGACGTCCTCGCCGCCGAAGCGGGTGAAGGCGACGCCCTCGACGTCCTCGAGGATGTCGCCGACCACGAGCAGCCCGGACCGCTGGTCCTTCGGGAGGTCGACCTGCGTGACGTCGCCCGTGACGACCATCTTCGAGCCGAACCCGAGCCGGGTCAGGAACATCTTCATCTGCTCGGGCGTGGTGTTCTGCGCCTCGTCGAGGATCACGAAGGAGTCGTTGAGCGTCCGGCCGCGCATGAAGGCCAGCGGCGCGACCTCGATCACGCCCTTCTCCAGGTGGGCGGAGACCTTCTCGGGGTCGAGCATGTCGTTGAGCGCGTCGAACAGCGGGCGCAGGTACGGGTCCACCTTGGCCATCAGGTCGCCGGGCAGGAAGCCCAGGCGCTCGCCGGCCTCCACGGCCGGGCGCGTGAGGATGATCCGGTTGACCTCGCGGCGCGAGAGCGCCGCGACCGCCATCGCGATCGCCAGGAACGTCTTGCCCGTGCCGGCCGGGCCGATGCCGAAGGTGATCGTCTCCTGCCGGATCGCGTCGACGTAGCGCTTCTGGTTGACCGAGCGCGGCGCGACGCGCAGGTTGCGGTGGCGCCAGACGACGTCCTCGAGCACGGTGGCGGGCGACTCGCGCTGGTCGAGCACGCGCGCGACCGACTCGATCGTGGCGGGGCCGATGTCGTGGCCGCGCTCGACCATCGCCGAGAGCTCGCGCACGACCGTGGCGGCCTCCTGGACCGCCTCGGCGTCGCCGTCGAGGGTCACCACGTTGCCGCGCAGGAACACCTGCGCGTCGAGATGGTCCTCCAGCGTCTTGAGGATCGAGTCGTGCGAGCCCGCGAGCTCCGCCGCCACTTCGTTCGAGACTTCCAGCTGCCTACGTGCCAAGTGCTTCCTTCACCTTCGTCGAGACCCGCTTGCCGTCGGCGCGCCCGCCGGCTGCGGCCATCACCTGCTTGATCACCCTTCCCATGTCCCGCGGCGAGCTCGGCGCCGGTGTCGGCGACGGCCGCGGCCACCAGGCCGTCGAGCTCGTCGTCGGACAGCTCCGCGGGCAGGTACGCCCCGATCGCGTCGGCCTCGTAGGCCTCGGCCGTCGCGAGATCCTCCCGGCCCGCCTCGCGGTAGGCCTGCTCGGACTCGCGCCGGCGCTTGCGCTCGCGCCGCAGCACCGCCTGCTCGTCGCCGGCGCCCTCCTTCGCGTCCTTCTGAAGCTCGGAGAGCACCAGGCGCAGCGCCGTGACGCGGTCCTTGTCCCCCGCCTTCATGGCGGCGGTCACATCGGCCCGGATCCGTTCGGCGACTTGCACCTGCCTTCCAGTGTACGCCGCCGCGCGGTCACTACCGTGGCCTTCATGCGAGCAGCGATCCTCCGCGAGTACGACGCCACGCCCGAGCTGGGCTCCTTCGACGATCCCGCGCCGAGCGGCGGGGCGGTCGTCGCCGAGGTGCTGGCGGCCGGCCTGAACCCGGTCGACATCCGCAAGGCCGCGGGCGTGTTCCCGCTGGCGCCCAAGCCGCCGCTGCCGAGCGTGGCCGGCTGGGAGGGCGTCGCCCGGCTCGAGGACGGCTCGCGTGTGTACTTCGTCGACCCGCCCCCGCCGCACGGCGCGCTCGCCGAGCGCACGCTCGTGGACGTCGCCGCGACCCATCCGGTGCCCGAGGGGGTCGACGACGGCGTCGCGGTGGCGCTCGGGATCGCCGGGCTGGCGGGCTGGCTCGCGCTGACCTGGAGCGCGGGGCTGCGCGCGGGCGAGAGCGTGCTGGTGCTCGGCGCGACCGGGACCGTGGGCCAGGTGGCCGTGCAGGGCGCCAAGCTGCTCGGCGCGTCGCGGGTGGTCGCGGCGGGGCGCAACCCGCGCGGGCTGGAGCGCGCGCTGGAGCTGGGCGCCGACGCGACCGTACGGCTCGACGAGGAGGGTGATCTTGCGGAGCGGTTCCGCGAGGCGGCCGGCGAGGACGGCGGGTTCGACGTGATCGTGGATCCGCTTTGGGGCGAGCCGGGCGTCGCCGCGATGGAGGCCTCCAAGCGCTTCACGCGCCACGTCGCGCTCGGCCAGTCCGCCGGGATGCACGCGTCGGTGTCCGTCGCCACCGTGCGCAACAAGCCGCTCACGATCGTCGGCCACACGAACTACGCGATCCCGTTCGAGGACCAGCAGGCGGCCTACGTCGAGATGTGCCGGCATGCGGCTGCGGGTGAGCTGACCGCCGACGTGGAGTCTGTGCCGCTCGACGGCGTGGCGGGCGTCTGGGAGCGGCTGAGGGCCGGCAGCCCCGGGGCGAAGCTCGTGGTCGTGCCGTAGCTTCGCTGGCTGGCGCCTTGCGCCGCAGTGGCGGTGCGTGGCGTTTGAACGGCAGGCACTAAGGGGGTGGGTTTCCGGCCGCGCTGCTTCGAGCGGTGGAATCTTCAGCCTGAGCCTGAAGATTCCACCGCTCGCGTCCCGAGCGGTGGATTGTTGTGCCTGAGGCTCGCTTATCCACCGCTCGCGTTCGGGGCAGGCGCTGCGGGTGGCCCCCTCGCCTCCCTACCCAGCCGCAGTTGACGTTCGCCGCGCTCAGGAGCGCCGCGCGGCCAACCCGCCGCCGACCAGCCCGACGAGCAGGCCGGCGAGGCCGATCCCGGCGACCGCGGCCGCCGAGGTCCCGCCGTCCTCCTCGGCCTTCGGCTCTGGCGTCGGCGTGGCCTTCGCGGGGGTCGGCTCGGGCGAGGCATCGGGCTGCGGGTCGCCGATCACCTCGAGCTCGAACTCGACCGGGAACTCCACCTTCGCGGGCTCGCGCTGGAGCGAGCTGAGGTAGAGCGACAGGTACCAGACGCCGGGGCCGAAGTAGGCGCCCGACCGGTCGCGCGCGCCGGAGGCCGCGAGCGCGGCCGGGAACGTGACGTCGATGCGGTCGTCCGCGGAGCCGACGGTGCTCGTGCCGCTGTCGGTCTCGGTGATCACCTCGCGCAGCGGGGTCTGGAGGCCGACGGCGAAGCCGGCGGCCGTGTCCGTGTCGACCGAGCCGGCCTCCACGTCGAGCTGCGCCGTGACGTGGAGCTGCTGGCCCGGCTCGAGCCGCACGCCGTAGTACAGGCGCTCCCCCGGCAGCATCGTGTCGCGGTAGGAGCCGGACTCGATCAGCGGCGCGTTCGCGAACGAGCCGCCGCCGACGACGGGCTCGCCCTGCTCGCTCTGGGCACCCGCCACGGAGGGCGACGCGAGCGCCAGCGCGGTGCCGAGCGCGACGACGGTGCGCAACCTCATGTGCGTCGTCTCCGCATCGCCAAGAAGCCGCCCACGGCGCCGATCACCAGGCCGGCAACGCCCGGGATCACGAGCGCGAGGCCCGAGCCGCCGCCGTCGTCGTCGCCCTTCTCGCCCGGCGAGGCGCTCGGGGTCGCGGAGGGCGTGGGCGTCGCGGACCCGCCGGGCTTCAGCGCCTGCCCGGCCGGCTCGTTGGGATCGAGCACCTGGATGCCGATCTCGACCGGGACGGCCTGGGGCTCGAGGTCGCCCGTCTCGAGCTCGAGCTCGACGGTCCAGCGGCCGGGCCGGTACTCGCTCTCGACCCCCGGCGCCGCCGTCTGCTCGCCGCGCATCCCGAGGTCGATGACGTTCCCGTACTGGCCGAGGAACTGGTAGCCGAGGATGTTGTCCGCCTGATCGGCCTCCTCGCCCTCCGGCGTGACCAGGCGGCCGTCGAAGCCGGCTGACCCGTCGAGGCCGCGCGGCGGGATCGCGACCGCCGAGGCGAACAGCTTCTGGCCGGGGCCCACCTCGACCGCGTAGTGCTTGGTCTCGCCCGGCCGGATCTCGTCGAGGTACTGGCCCTCGCCCAGCACGGGCGCCGACTCGCGGTCGGGCGTGCCCTGGGTCGGCGTCCCGGTCGGCTCGTAGCCGCGGAACGCGCGGGCGAACGCCGCGAGCAGCTCCCGGCGCAGCGCCTCGGGGTCCTGCGCGTCGACGTAGGTGCCGCCGCCCGCCTCCGCGATGCACTCGAGCTGGCGCCGCACCCGCTCGTTGACCTGCAGCCCGACGACCGAGATGGAGAGCTTCAGGCCGCGCTGGGCGATCTTCCGGGCGGCCTCGCACGGCGGCGGGGGCGCGCAGTTGTCGCCGCCGTCGGAGATCAGGATCACCGTGCGGTCGCCGGAGGCCCCGAGGTCCTCGGGCGCCTTCAGCAGCGAGCGGCCGATCGGGGTGCGGCCCTTGCCCTCGAGCGCTTCGACCTGCGCCTTGAACTCGTCGCGGTCGAGCGGGCCGACCGGCGTGACGAGGTTCGTGTCACTGCAGCCCCGGGCGCGCGACACGCCGCTGAGCTCGTTGCCGTACACCCGCAGGCCGACCTGCGCGCCCTCCGGCACCGCGTCGATCAGCTCGCCGAGCGCGGCCTTGGCGGCGTCGAGCCGCGTGCCGCCGTCGCCGGCGTCCTCGTTCATCGAGTCCGACCCGTCGAGGATGACGAGCACCGAGCGGTCGGACTCGTCCTGCGCCCTGGCGGCGGGAGCGGCGGCGAGAAGGCCCAGGACACAGCAAAGCGTCCCGAGGCAGAGCCCCGGGACGCTGGCCGTCAGAAGCTGCCGGCGCAGGCCGGCCCGGCGACTAGTTCCGCCGCCGCCGCCACCACCCTCCTTGCCCGTGAGGATCTCGCCGACGGCCTTGTCGATGGCGTCGCCGATGATCCCGTCGAGGCCGAGGCCGAAGACGGCGATGAAGATGAGCGCGATGACGGCGAGGATGCCGCCGTACTCGACGGCCGCCTGGCCGTCCTCGTCGTCGTGCATCCGGCGGACGAAGTTCCCGACGGTGATCGGGAGGTTCTGGACGGCGACGGCGGTGCGGATGGTGATGTCCTGCATGGTGTGACCCCCTGAGCAGATCGTGTGGCCGGTCGGTTGACTGATCTGCAGGCTACGGTCGCCCCGGGGGGCCCACCAGAGGCCCAGGTCTCAACTTGAGATTGGGACCCCCTGGGACCTTCAACGGCCGCCGACCCCCAGCCAGAGCGCGATCGCCTCGGCGCGGGAGTGCACGCCGATCTTCTCGTAGATGCGGCTGAGGTGGTTCTTGACGGTCTTGTTGGTGATCACGAGCTCCTCGGCGATGTCCCGGTTGGACAGGCCGCGGGCCAGGAGGTTCAGGACCTCCCGCTCGCGGGAGGTGAGGGACCCCAGGCCCTCCTCGCGCTCGTCGTTGGCCGGCCCGGGCGCGCGCCGCAGGGCGTCGAAGACCGCGGGCGTGACCGCCGGGGAGAGGACCATCTCGCCGCGCGCGATCGCCTTGATGCGCGACTCGAGCTCGTCCGGGTCGAAGCGCCCGTGCACGAGGTAGCCCGAGGCGCCGTTGGAGATCGCGCCCGTCACGAGCGGCTCGTCCTCGGAGTAGGAGAGCATCAGGACCTTCGCGTGCTCGGACAGCGGCTTGGCGGCGGCGACGCCGTCCATGACCGGCATCCGCACGTCCAGGCACACGACGTCGGGGCGCGTCTCGCGCGCGACCGCGATCGCCTCGCGGCCGTCGCCGGCCTCGCCGACCACCTCGATCCCGTCGGCCTCGCCGAGCAGGCTGGCGATGCCACGCCGGACGATCGCGTTGTCGTCGACGAGCAGGACCCTGATCACTGCCATGTGTACCCCGGCACAGCGCGCGGGACGGTATCGGAGCCGTCGGCTGCCTGGTCGGGCGGCGGGGGCGCGTGCGGGCGCTGCGGTGCGTCGCGGCGCGCCTCGGGGGCCGGGACCCAGACCGACAGCACGCAGCCCTCGCCCGGCGCGGACTCGACCATCAGGTCGCCTCCCGCCAGCTGCGCGCGCTCGCGCATGCCGGTGACGCCGAAGTGGCGCCCCTGCTGGAGACGGTCGAGGTCGTCGGGCACCTCGAAGCCCTCCCCGTCGTCGGCGATCGTGAGCACGGCGCGGCCGCCGAGCATCCGCAGGCGCACCGCGACCTTGGTGGCGTGCGCGTGGCGCTCGGCGTTGCGCAGCGCCTCGCGCAGGATCCACTCGAGCTCGCGCGAGGCGACGGCGCCGAGCTCCCCCACGTCCTCGATCGCGATGTCGAGCGCGACCTGCTCTGTGGCCGCCCAGCGCTCGGCCTCGGCCTTCAGCGCGATCGGCAGCGGCAACGGCGCGTCGCGATCGTCCGTGCGCAGCCCGGTGATGATCTCGCGCGCCTCGCGGGTCGCCTGGCGCGCGTCGTCCGCCAGCCGCCGCGCCTCCTCGGCCGCCCCCTTCGGGGTCGCGCTCGATCTGGCGCGAGAGCGCGAGCGCCGCGAACCCGATCCCCGAGACGGTCTTGGCCAGCGAGTCGTGCATGTCGCGCGCCAGCCGCGAGCGCTCCGCCTCGGCCGCCAGGTAGCGCTCCTGCGCGGCCAGCCGGGCCTCGGCGGACGCCTGGCGGTCGAGCAGCCCGCGCGCGCCCGCGCCGGCCGCCGCGACGACCAGGTACAGGGCGGGCTGGCCGAGGTCGGTCTGGAACGTGGAGGCGACCTCCTCGACCCCCGAGCGCACCGAGATCACCCAGTAGTAGACGCCGACCAGCAGCGGCGAGAACAGCGCCGCGCCCGCCCAGCCGTACAGCAGGCCGCCGAGCAGCGCGGTGGCGAGCGTGTAGTAGAAGAACGGGCTCTCCGTGCCGGTCAGCAGCAGGATCACCGTCGCCAGCACGAGCTCGGCCGCGAAGTAGCCCGGGTGGCGCACGAGCACCGGCCCGACGCGGTGCCAGAAGCGCAGCGGGACGAGCGAGGTCAGCCCGGCCGCGACGATCGCCAGCGCCGTCAGGCGCAGCTGCGTGTCGTTCTCGCTGCCGACGAGCGAGATCATCGTCACCAGCAGCAGGCCCGCGCGGATCGCGACGATCAGCTTGCAGGCGGATTCCAGCCAGCCGCCGGATCCGCTCTGGCCGCGCTCGCGGATCCCGCGGTCGGGGTTCACCGCCCGAGCCCTCCGTCCTGGAGGCCCGAGCCGAGGAAGATCGCGACGGCGATCAGGATCATCGTGCCCGGGAGGATGAGCGACGTGACGATCAGGCTCACGCGCGGCGTCGCGCGCGCGGCTCGCCGGCGCGCGGCCTGGTGCGCCGCGCGGCGCATGTCGGTCGCGATGTCGTTGAGCGCCTCCGACAGCGGCACGCCGAGCTCCTCGGCCTGCAGCTGCGCCGCGACGAAGCTCTGCAGCTGCTCGGAGGCGTTGCGGTCGCGCAGCGCCTCGAACGCCGCGCGGCGGCTCGCGCCGAGCTCCATCTGGCGCAGCGCGATCAGCATCTCCTCGCCGACGGGCCCCTCCAGCGCCTCGGCGACGCGCGCGAGCGCCAGCCGGTAGCCCAGGCCGGCCCGGACGGTGACCGCGAGGATGTCCAGGAAGTCCGGCAGCTCGCGCTCGATCCGCTCCTGCCGCACCCGGCCGGAGCGCACGACCCAGATGTCGGGGAAGAACCAGCCGATCCCGCCGGCGAGCACGACGGCGAACGGCGTGCCGCCGCCGGCCATCAGCAGCGCGAACGGGCCGCCGAGCAGGATCAGCCCCGCCGCCTTGTAGCCGTAGAAGCGCTGCACGGTGAGGTTGCCCGGGCGGCCCGCGAGATCCAGCCGGCGGTCCACCGACTCGCGCCGCGAGGCGCGGATCGCGGGCATCAGCCGCGGGCCCATGTTCGACGCCACCCGCTCGAAGATCCGCCTCAGCAGCGGCACCCGGCGGCCGGTGTCCCCGCTCGGGCCCAGCCCGAGCCGGTCGACCGGGCCGCGGTCGCGCAGCAGCGGGACGCCGGCCAGCCCGATGGCGACCGAGCACATCGCCAGCAGCCCGGCGAGCGCGGGCGTCACGTCTCGACCCTCGTGAGACGGCGGATCAGCACGAACGCCACGACGTACAGCGTGACGGAGGCCGTCAGGGCGAGCAGCCCGATCGGCGTCGTCGTCAGCTCGCGCATGATGCCGGGCGAGATCGCGTTGATCATCAGGATCGTGCCGGCGCCCATGCCCGCCACCAGGTAGGAGGTGAACACGGCGCCGGAGAGCATCGTGCGGATCTCGCGCAGCAGGTCCTTGCGCGCCTCGAGCGTCTGCCCGAGCTCCGACAGCGCGCGCACCGTGTCGCCGCCGGCGCGCTGCTGGATGATCAGCGTCGTCATCAGCACCGCCACCTCGCGTGACGGGAGCCGCTCGCGCAGGCGCTCGAGCGCCCCCTCGAGCGGCATGCCGAGGCGCGTCTCCTGCACCACGACCTCCATCTCGGTCGCCGCCGGCTGGGACAGCTCGCGCGCGGCGAGCTCCATCGCGCCCGCCAGCGACAGGCCCGCCGACGTGCCGCCGGAGAGCACCCGCGCCACGTCGGGGAGCTGGTTGATGAACTCCTCGCGGCGCTGGGCGCGCTTGCGCTCCACGAGCACGCGCGACACGCCGATCGCCGCCGCCACGGAGATCAGCAGCGCGACGCCGCGCGGCAGGAACGTCGAGAGCGCGACGGCCAGGAACACCGTCCCCGTGAAGCACAGCAGCAGCAGGTCGGCGGGCGACAGCGGCGAGCCCGCGCCCTGCAGCCAGTTGCCGAGCCGGCGGCCGGCGGGACGGCGGCGCAGCCACGCGTCGAAGGACTGCCGCAGGCGCTTGACGCCCGCCTCGTCCCTGCCACCGCGGCCGCGCTCGGCGAGCGCCGCCCGGCGCGAGGAGCCCGTGACGAACAGCAGCACCCCGAGCATCGCCAGCACGAGCACGAACAGCAGCAGCAGGAGCGCGGCGCCGTCCTTTTCCACTCAGCTCGCCTTCCGCTCGGGCGTGTGGTCGGCGTCGGCGGCCGGGCCGAACACGGCGGGCACGGTCTCGCCCTGCAGGCGCAGGTGCTCGGCGATGCCGTGCGGCAGCGGGAAGTGCGTGAAGCGGCCCGTGACCTTGCGGTCCGGCCCGATCGGGTCGGTCTCGAAGCGCATCACGCTGCCGAGCCGGAAGGCCTCGCGGCGCTCGGACGCGACGGCGGCGATCTCGGAGATCCGGCGCCCGCCGTCGGCGAAGCGGTCGATCTGCACGATGACGTGGATCGCGGAGTTGATCTGGTCGCGCAGCGCCTCGAACGGGATGTGCAGGTCGCTCATCGTCGCGAGCGTCTCGAGCCGGTGGATCGCATCGTCGCAGGAGTTCGCGTGCACGGTGACCAGCGAGCCCTCGTGGCCCGTGTTGAGCGCCTGCAGCATGTCCAGCGTCTCGCCGCCGCGCACCTCGCCGACGATGATGCGGTCCGGGCGCATGCGCAGCGAGTTGCGCACGAGGTCGCGGATCGTGATCTCGCCGCGACCCTCGACGTTGGACGGGCGCGCCTCGAGCGTGACGACGTGCGGCTGCTGCAGGCGCAGCTCCGCGTTGTCCTCGACGGTGATGATGCGCTCCGTCGCCGGCACGGCGGCCGTCAGCGCGTTGAGCATCGTCGTCTTGCCGGCGCCCGTGCCGCCGGAGATCACGACGTTGAGCTTCGCCTTGACCATCGCCCGCAGCAGCGCGACCGACTCCGGGTCGACCGAGCCCATCGAGGACAGCTGGTCGAGCGTGAACAGGCGCGGGAACCGGCGGATCGTCAGCGTCGGGCCCCTGATCGCCAGCGGCGGGATGATCACGTTCACGCGCTCGCCGGTGGGCAGGCGGGCGTCGACCATCGGGCTGGACTCGTCAACGCGGCGGTTGACCTGCGAGACGATGCGGTCGATCGTCTGGTAGAGCTGGGCCTCGTCGGTGAAGGTGATCTCCGAGCGCTCGATGCGGCCGTCGCGCTCGACGTAGATCTCGTCGGTGCCGTTGACCATGATCTCCGTCACCGTCGGGTCGGCGAGCAGCGGCTCGAGCACGCCGAGGCCGATCGCCTCGTCGATCACCTGGCGGATCAGGCGCGTGCGCTCGCTGGTCGACAGCACCGGCCCCTCGCGGCTGACCATCCGCCCGACGACGCGCTCCAGGCGGGCGCGGCGCTGCGGCGCGGACAGCTCGGCGAACTCCGAGAGGTCGACCTCCTCGAGCAGCCGGCGGCGGTAGAAGGTGACACCGTCGGCGTTGGAGCTGACGCCGTCGCGGCGCTCGGAGGCGATGCGGTCCTTGAGGCCCATCAGCGGATCATCCCGGGAGCTCCGCGTCGCGCTCGGCGACCATGTCGTCGGAGTCCAGGCCCGGGACGAGGATCGGGATCCGCACGCGCACGATCGCGCGCTCGCCCTCCATGCGGATCTTGGAGCCGTCGCGCAGGCCCTGCGAGAGCGCCTCGCGGCCGGCCTTGACGGCGTTGCCGCCGCGGCCGTCGACGCGGCTGGCCGTGCGCGCGGCGTTCGAAGCCTGGCTGAAGGCCCACGTCACGAGCATCAGCTGCCAGACGAACAGCGCCGCCAGCAGCAGCCACGTGAGCACGCCGGCGAACTCGACGCTGGCCTGGCCGCGCTGGTCGCGGTGGACGAGCGAGAGCCGCCTCACAGCCCGCCCCTCTGGGAGGCCGGCAGCGGCTCGTCCTCGATCACGGTCCCGGCCGAGGAGGTGATCTTGACATTGGTCTTCAGCGACGGCATCAGGACGGGCACCTTGAGCCGCACGCGCACGATGTGATCCTCGGGACGGTCGACCTTGGCCCCCTTGCGCCACGACTTCGGCAGGTCCTCCATCGCCACGTCGGCGTACGGGCGGTCGGTCTTGGTGTCCGTCGTGTCGGTCGCCAGCTCGCGCGAGCCCTCGCGCGCGGCGTGGCCGGCGAGCATGAACGTGTAGCCCACGAGGCCGATCTGCCACAGCAGCAGCACGACGATCAGCAGCAGCGGCAGGATGCCGGCGAACTCCACGGAGGTCTGGCCGCGCTCGCCGGACAGCCGGGCCAGCAGGCCGCGCGACTCGCCGTCGGAGACCGCGGGGTCCTCGGGGGCCGGCAGCGCCTCGAGCTCGTTCGCGAGCGCCTCGAAGCTCCCGCGCAGCTTCTGGTCCTCCAGGCGCGCCGGCGAGCCCGTGTTCACGGACGCCTCGAGCGCGGCGAAGTCGGCCGGGATCGTCGTCTCGGCGAGCTTGCCGCCGACGACCTTGCGCGCCAGGTCGGGCTGGACCTCGCGCTTGCGCGAGGCCTGGTTGAGCAGCACGAGCGTGTCCTGGTCGTCCTCGCGCACCTGCAGCCGCCGCCACAGGTCGCGCAGGCGCCGCACGCCGCGCAGGGCGACGACGTCCGGCGTGGAGACGATCACGACCTTGGAGGCCATCTCGGCGCCGATCGCGCTCGCCTCGGAGACCGTCGAGCCGAGGTCGACGACGGTCAGGGCGTGGCGGGCGCGGACCGCGCCGAGCACGTTGCGCGCGACGGTCGAGTCGACCTCCTCGGCGCGCTCGCCCTCGTCGGGGGCGAGCAGCAGCCGCACGCCCTCGCGGTGCGTGAACAGCGTCTCCTGCAGATGGCGGACCGAGATCTCGTCGGCGACCTCGACGAGATCGACGACGCTGCGCCGGTACGGCGTGTCCATGTACGCGCGCACATCGCCCTTCTGGAGGTCGAAGTCGACCAGGCACACGGGCCGCCCGGGCGCGCTGCGCGCCGCGGCGAGCGCGAGGTGGATCGCGACCGTGGTCGTGCCGACGCCGCCCTTGGCGCCCGCCACCGCGATCAGGTTGCCAGCGAGCGCGCCGACGGCGGTCTCCTCGCCCGAGACCCGCTCGCGCAGCGCCCGCGACCACTGGGCGGCGGCGCGCGCGCTGGACTCGAGCTGCTCGAGCGAGAGCGGCAGCGTGACGACGTCGCGGATGCCGGTCTGCATCGCCGCGCGCATCAGCTCGGGCGCCGGGTCCGCCGCGAGCAGGACCATCCCGACCTCGGGGAACGTGCTGGCGATCTCGCGGGCGAGATCCATCACCGGGACGGTGCCGAGCGCGTCGTGCAGGGCGACCACGTCGACGTCGAGCCGGCGCAGGGCGCGCGCGAGCTCCTCGGGCTCCGAGACCCGCTCGACGACCTCGAGCTCCTCGCTCTCGGACGCGAGCGCCGCCGCCGCCCCGGCCAGGTCGGCGTCGCCGATCGCGATCAGCAGCCGCTGGCTCACTGCCCCTGGCTCTTGGTCGGGCGGCGGTACACGCGCTCCTTCTTCTTGAGCTCGGACTCCTCGCCGGGCCGCAGCAGCGCGAGCCGCACCTCGGCGGCGAACGACTCCGCGTAGGTGACGGTCAGGGCCTCCTTGGGGTTCAGCGCGAACGTGACCGGGACGACCGTGTCCGGGTCGGCGGCCTGGTCCTGCACCGCGTTGCCGCCCTTGAGCTCGGGCTGGCCGACGTCGATGATCCGCGCGCCCGGCACGACGACGTTGGACTCGGGCGGGATGCCCTGCTGGTCGTTGCCGCCGAAGGTGGCGACGATGTCGACGATCGAGCCCGGGTCGATCTTGCCCGCCACGCCCGTCTCGGCGTCGACGAGGATCGCGATCTCGCGCTCGCCCGTCGCCAGCTCGGGCGGCGAGCCGATCATGCCCTCCTGCAGGACGCTGCCCGTCGGGAGGTCGGTCAGCGCGACCTGGCCGATCAGCCGCGCGCGGTCGCGCAGCACCGTCTTCGGCGCCCATTGGCGCGGCATCTCCGTCGTCCTGACCATGTCGTCCGTGATCGACTTGTCCTTCTCCGCCGGCCTCGCGAGGGTGAGGACCTCGATCTTGGGATCCACCTCCGCGCGGACGTCCGCCACGTACCCCGCCACGAGCACGAACACGCCGAGGAGCCCCAGAGCGGACAGGGTGAGCAGGAGGATTCCGCGTCGCTGCCTTGGGTTCATGTCCGACAAGTTACGACGCGAGGCCGGGCCCAAGGGAGTCCCAAGCGAATGTTGAGACCCGGTCCCGGCGTGCAGATGGGACCCCCGGCCCATGCGCCTGGGACCCCCCGCGCCTACCGTTCGGTGCCTTGATGCGCGACGGGGAACGCGGACAGATCCTGCCGGGCCTGCTGGTCGTGATGCTGGCCCTGCTCGCTGTCGGCGTCCTGATGTTCCAGGTCGGCAAGGCCGCGGTGCTGCGGGCGGACGCGCAGACCGCCGCCGACGCCGCCGCACTCGCCGGTGCGGAGGAGATCAAGCGGCAGCTGATGGCGCAGTGGGCGACCACCGGCACGACGCAGCTGCCGGTCAACGAGGTGCTGGTGCGCGCCCGGATGACCGAGTACGCGGAGAAGAACGACGCGACGCTGATCCAGTCCTCGGTCGTCATCCAGGGCGTCGACGTCAAGGCGGCCGTCACCACCGACGACGACCTCGGCGAGGGCGCGAAGGACATCGGCGAGGAGGACGCCGAGGGCGAGGCGCACGCCCGGGCGCGGATCGAGCTGACGCCCGTGCTCGGCGTCGGCGGCTCGATCGGGCCGGTGCCGGGCGGCGGGGGCGGCAGCACCGGGCCCGTGCCCAAGATCTCCGGCAAGGAGTGGAAGGAGATCGAGGAGAAGATCGGCAAGGGCGCCCCGACCTGCGACGACATGGTCGCGCTCGGCCGCTTCCTCCAGGAGCAGGGCTTCGTCGTCGGCGAGAACGCCGCCTTCGGCCCCGTCGGCCGCCACGACCCGCAGGGCTACCACTACAAGTGCGGCAACCGCGGCGCGATCGACGTCAACTTCGGCCCGCCCGGCGACCTCGTCAAGCCCGAGACCGACGCGGTCGACCCGATCATCGCCCCGCTGCGCGAGCTCGGCTTCCGCACGATCTGGCGCGCGTCGGGCCACTACAACCACCTGCACGTCGACGTCTCGAACTCCGGCCCGATCGGCGCGGGCTCCGGCGGCGCCGACGGCGGCTTCGCCGGCCCGCTCGAGGACGTGCTGATGGAGGTGCGCCTGATCGACTGGGACGCGCCCACGGCTCCGTTCTTCGGCTTCGGCGGCGTCAGCGGCGGCTACTTCGGCGGCCCGCCCGACCCGAAGGCGGCGCGCGCGATCTGCAGCGTCGCGCGTGATCTCGGCGCCTCCGACAAGGTGCTGCTGGCGGCCTACGAGGCGGCGATCGTCGAGTCCGGCGTGCACAGCCTGCCCTACGGCGACCTCGACTCGATCGGGCTCTTCCAGCAGCGCGACTCGTGGGGCAGCTACGCCCAGCGGATGGACCCCGTGTGGGCCTCGCGCCAGTTCATCTCGCGGGCGATCCGCCAGGACCGGCCGTGGATGACCCCGGGGCAGCTCGCCCAGGACGTGCAGGTCTCCGCCTTCCCCGAGCGCTACGACCAGCGCCGCGGGCAGGCGCTCTCGCTGATCGCGACCTACTGCAGCAAGGGATGAGGGTCGCGGTGATCATCCTCGCGCTGGCGCTGGCCCTCGGCGGCTGCGGCGCCGCCGACGAGCAGCCGCGGACGGCCGCGGCGCCGGCCGTCCCGAAGGGCGACTGGGGCCCCGAGCAGCCCGGCAGCGGCGAGCGCGCGCGGCCCGTCGCGCCGCCGCGCAAGAAGCCGGCCGCCGCGGTCGCGCAGCAGCTCGAGGCCGGCGCGGTCGGCGTGGTCGGCGTCGAGGGCGCGATCGGCGTCAAGCCGTCGTCGCTCGAGGTCTCCGCGGACGGCACGCTCGAGGACCTGCGCTGGGAGCGCTGGGACTCCGGCGGCGCCGAGGGCAGCGGGACGCTGAAGGTGCGCGACTGCGACCCGAGCTGCGCCTCCGGCGGCAAGGACGCCTACCCGGCCACGGTCCGCCTCTCGGCGCCGCGGCTGTGCGGGCCCGCGACCTACTTCGACCGCGCGCGCGTCGAGCTCGACGCGGGCGACACGCCCACTCCGGCCACCTACGTGCGGGCGCCGTGCTGATCGTCCTGAGCAGCCACCGGAGCGGCGGCCGCGCTCCGGCGCGGCGGGTCGTCCGCGGTGCCCGCAGACCGGGCACGGCGAGCGGGCGATCAGCTCGCGGCACCAGCGGCACGTCCAGGGGTCGGCGGCCTCCACGAGCTCGGCGGCCAGCCGCTGCACGTCGACCGGGTACGCGACGCTCTCGACCAGCTTGCCGGTGCCCCACCACGACGGGCCGTTGGGCGTCGGCTCCACGGGCCGGACCTCGAGCCCGCCGAGCGCCGCGTTGACGGTGTGCACCCACGCGACGTTGCCGCCGTGGTCGCTGACGGCCAGGCGCGAGGGGCGCTCGATCCGCGGGAGCGGGACGCCGGCGCCGTCGCGGCCGAGCTTGTGCACGGACGGCTCGGGATAGGACGAGACGCCGAACGCGCTGCCCGGGCTGAGCGAGGCGACGTGCTGGCCGATCGACGGCGCGGGCACGCTGAGGCCGCTGACGCTGCCCAGCCACGTGAAGACGTGCAGCTCGGCCTCGAGCTCCGGCAGGAGCGAGACGAGCACGCCGCGCGAGGGCAGGTGCGGCGCGACCGCCGACGCGAGCGAGGCGAGCACCGAGGCGGCGAGCGGGGGCAGCGGGGTCTCGTGGATCGTCAGCCGCTCGTCGTCGAGCGCCGACTCCACCATCTGCAGCCGCAGCAGGCCGTCGCCCTTGAGCCACTGGGGCACGATCGCGAGCACGTGGCCGCCCGCCTCGGCACCGGAGCGGACGGCTTCGACGAGCGTCTCGCCCTGCTCCTGAGTAGGTGGCTCGAGGAACGCGTCGATGCGTCCTTCGGTGTCGACGAGCCGCTCCGGCTTCAGGCCGAGCACCAGAATCGTCGGCTGTTGCATGTTCCGGCGCGAACCCGTCGAGGTCTGATCCTGGTCTCCGGCGGGCACAAGTGCCACCATAGAGACGGAGGCAAGGGCAGGCGTGCGCCGGCGCCCACGCCGCAGTAGGGGAGCGATATGGAGATCGTCGTCGTCACAGGGGTTCTGGCAATGGCAGCGCTGACGCTGCTCAGCTTGCGTGCGCGCAGGTCGCGCGGCAGCGTCCGCAGCAGCGCGCGCCAGTGGAACGGCAGCGCCGGCGCGCGCCGTGCGCGCTCGGCCCGCTCCACCGCGGTCGCGGCGGCCGCCCCGGGCGGCGCCGTGGCCTACACGTCGATGGCCGCCGTCGGCGGCGGCGTGGCGGTCCAGGGGGCGCGCGCGGGCGGAATCCGCGAGGCCGACCTCGACGACTGGGACGACGACATCGGCTGGTCCGACGACCTCGGCGACACGCACCCCGAGCCGGCTGCCCCCGTCGCCGCCGAGGCGGCCACGGCGCCGCTCCCGGAGGCGCCCGCGCCGGTCGCCGAGCCGGACCCCGAGCCCGCGCCCGTCGCGCCGTACTCGCTTCACGCCGCTCCGGCCGCTCCCGCCGAGGAGCCCGCCTGGGACGACGACCTGGCCGACGAGCCCGCGCGCGCCCCGCTGCCCGACGGCGCCGGCACCCCGCACCCGACCGCGCGCGGCGCGGCCGCCTTCGGCGCCTCGCAGGCCACGCCGCCGGCGCCGAAGCCCAAGCGCGGCGCCGCGCTGCGCAGCCCCGTCGTGATGGTCGCCGTCTACGCGGTCACCGGGATCGCGCTCGTGGTGCTCGCCGTCTCGCTGCTCTCCGGCGGCCTGTCGCCGTCGCCGTCGAAGAAGACCGAGCGCACGGCCCAGAAGACCACACCCACCCCCGTCGCCGACGGCATCGGCCGCGGACGCCGCCGCCGAGCGCGCCGCCGCCGCCGCGGCCGAGCGCCGCGCGTTCGAGCGCGGCAAGCGGGCGGCCGCCGCCCAGCAGGCCAAGGCCGCCCGCGTGGCGCGCGAGCGCCGTCGCGTCGCCGCGGCGCGCCGCCGTGCCGCCGCGAAGCGCCGCGCCACGGCGCGGGCCCGCCGCCGCGCGTCCGCCCGCCAGGCGAACGCCGCGCCCGGCCGCTCGACGCCCCCGACCTACGCGCCGCCGGCCCCCGCCCCGTCCACGGGCGGCTCGGGTGGCTCGGGCGGCGGATCCTCCGGCGGCAGCGGCGGCGGCTCCTCCTCCGGTGGCGGCACCGGTGGCTGCGAGTTCTGCATCGGCTAGCTGCGAGCGCCTCGACGCCCTGCCCGGCCGGGACCTCCCCGGCGGGCTCCGGGTCGCCGAGGCGCACACCCGCGCCGCCCGCCTGAAGGGCCTCGCGAAGCTCGACGCGATGCCGCAGACGGCCGCGCTGCACATCCCGAAGTGCTGGTCCGTGCACACCTTCACGATGCGCTTCCCGCTCGACCTGATCTGGCTCGCCCGCGACGGCTCGGTCGTCCGCGTCGACGAGAACGTCCCCCCGCGGAGGCTGCGGACCTGCGTCCGCGCGCGGTCGGTCGTGGAGTGCAACGCGGGCACCGCGCGCTCCTTCGTGGACGCCGGGCTCTGAGCTGCGCCGCGCCCTGCCGGGCTCGAACTGCGGCTGGGTAAGGGAGCGAGGGAGCCCACCGCGAGGTTGAACCCGGAGTTGTTCGGCCTGAGGCTGAACAACTCCGGACTCGACGATCCCGCGGGCGCTCCCCCACCCCTACCCAGCCGCCGTTCGCCTCGCTAGCCGAGCGCGATCGCGGCAGCCCCCGCCACGACCACACACGCCCCCACCACGCGCGTGGCCGGCACCCGCGAGCGCCCGACCACGGCGGCGCCGACCACCGCCATGACCACGCTCGTCTCGCGCAGCGCGGCCACGGGCGCGGCCTCGGCGCGCTCCAGGGCGGCGAGCGCGAGCACGTAGGCCCCGAACATCCCCACCCCCGCCAGCACGGCCCTGGCCGAAAGCGCCCGGCGCATGGCGGCCGGGCCGACGGCGGCCGAGAACGGCACCGCGGCGACCACCAGCACGAGCGTCAGGTACGCGATCGGGGCCGCGTGGCGCAGGCCGTGGTCGTCGACGAGCGTGTAGCCGGCGATGCAGGCGCCGACGGCGAGCGCGAGCGCGAGGTCGGCGCCCTTCCCGCGGGCGAGGCCGCGCACGAGCAGCACGCCCGCCGCGACCGCGAGCACGCCGGCCGCCTGCAGGCCGCTGACCGCCGCGCCGAGCGCGGCGACCGACACGACGAGCACGATCACGGGCGCCGAGCCGCGGGCCACGGGATAGACGAACGTGAGGTCCGCGCGTGAGTACGCGGTGGCGAGCAGCCCGAAGTAGACGAGCTCGAGCGCTCCCGACGCGAGCACGTACGGGATCGCCTCGGCCTCGACGTCCCAGGTGAGCGCGGCGACCGGAGCGAACAGCGCGACGCCGGCGACGAGCATCACCGCGGTCGTCGCGTGCGTGTCCTCGGCGTCCGCGAGCAGGGCGTTCCAGAGCGCGTGCACGGCCGCGGAGCCGAGCACGAGCGCGAGCGCGGCGGCGCTCAACGCACGTTCGCGTCCGCCGGCCGCCCGCTGCCGTCGGGCGCCGTCCCGCCCGCGCTCTGCTCGCTGAGGCCGGCCGCGGCCAGCGCCGGCGGATGGCCGAGCTGGCCCAGCTCGGACGAGTCGCGCCCGAACAGCAGCCCGACGGTCCAGTCGGCCACGAGCCGGGCGCGGCGGCGCACCCCCGGCATCATCATCAGGTGGTAGCTGCGGGCCAGGAACCAGGCCGGGAACCCGCGCCACCTGATCCCCACGGTCTCGGCGACGGCCTGGTAGCGGCCCATGTCGACGAACACGCCGAGCGTCTTGTAGGTGAACGGCTTCTTCGCGGCCGGCGCCGAGCGCCGCCGCGACGTTGGCGCCGACGGTGCGGCCCTGGCGGATCGCGTGCTGGCAGGTCGGCGGCGACGGCAGCCCGGGGCGCGCCGGGTCGGGCACCGCGGCGGCGTCGCCGATCGCCCACACGTCGTCGAAGCCCTCGACCTGGCAGTAGCGGTCGACCTTGATCCGGCCGCCGTCGTCGAGCGGCAGGCCGAGCTCCGCGACGATCGGGTGCGGCTTGACCCCCGCGGTCCACGCCACCGTGCGGGTCGGGATCACCTCGCCCGTGGACAGCTCGGTCGAGTCGGCCGACACGCGCTCGATCGTCGTGCCGAGCCGGATCTCGATCCCGCGCCGGCGCAGCTCGTCGCCCGCGAAGTCGGCCAGGCTCTCGGAGATCTCGGGCATCAGCCGGTCGCGGGCCTCGACCAGCACGAAGCGCACCCCGTGCAGGCGGCAGCGCGGGTAGAGCTCGAGCACGTCGGCCGCGAAGTCCTGCAGCTCGGCCAACCCCTCCACGCCCGCATAGCCCGCGCCCACGAAGACGTACGTCAGCAGCGAGTGGCGGGCCTCGTCGTCGTCGGTCGACTCCGCGTGCTCGAGCGTCTGCACGAGCCGGTTGCGCAGCGCGATCGCCTCCGACAGCGTCTTGAAGCCCAGCGCGTGCTCGGCCAGCCCCGGGATCGGCAGCGTGCGCGAGGTCGAGCCGATCGTGACCACGAGCTGGTCGTAGGTGAGCGTCTCCGTCTCGCCCTCGGGCGATTGGATGGTCACCTGCCTCCTCGACGGGTCGGCGCCGGTCACGCGCGCGAGCTTGAGGTGCGTCTCGCGCAGCTGCTCGCGCAGCGGGACCACGACGTGCCGCGGCTCGAGCGTGCCGCCCGCGGCGCCCGGAAGCAGCGGCGTGTAGAGCATGAAGTTGACGTCGTTGATCAGCGTCACGCGCGCCGACCCCGCCGGGAGGACCTTCTCGAGCTTGCGCGCGGTGTAGAGGCCCCCGAAGCCCCCGCCGAGGATCACGACTCTCCAGGCCATCGCCCGAGCCTACTCCGCGAGCAGCTCCGAGAACCGCTCGGGGGCGACGTTCCCGCCCGAGATCGTCACCCCCACCCGCAGGCCGCGGGCGTCGACGCGCCCCGCGAGCAGCGCCGCGAGAGCGCAGGCGCCGCTCGGCTCGGCCACGGTCTTGAGCCGCTCGAACAGGAAGCGCATGGCCGCCACGATCTCGGGGTCGGACGCGACGGCGACCTCGGCCACGTGGCGCTTGACGACCTCGAAGGTCAGCTCGCCGGGGATCGGGAGCTGCTGGCCGTCGGCGATCGTGCGCGGGACCGGGATCCGCACGCGCTCGCCCGCCGCCAGCGAACGGCGCGTGTCGTCGCCGGCCTCCGGCTCGACGCCCACCACGCGCGTGTCCGGCGAGAGCGCGGCGACCGCGGTCGCGCAGCCGGCGATCAGCCCGCCGCCGCCGACGCACACGAGCAGCAGGTCGAGCGGGCCCCCGGCCTGCTCGAGCAGCTCGAGCGCCACCGTGCCCTGCCCGGCCATCACGCGCGGGTCGTCGTAGGGGTGGACCGGGACCAGCCCGCGCTCGGCGACGAGGTCGGCGAGCAGCTGCTCGCGGTCGGAGGCGTAGCGGTCGAACGGGAGCACCTCGGCGCCGTAGCCGCGCGTGGCCGCGAGCTTGTTCGGCGGCGCGTCCTCGGGCATCAGGATCACGGCCTTCACGCCGTGCAGCGAGGCCGCGAGCGCGAGCGCCTGCGCGTGGTTGCCGGAGGAGACCGTCGCCACGCCGGCCGCGCGCTCGTCCTCGGAGAGCGAGGCCACCGCGTTGCAGGCGCCGCGGAACTTGAACGCGCCGACGCGCTGCAGGTTCTCCGCCTTCAGGAGGACCTGGGCCCCGGTCGCGGCGTCCAGCGCGCGCGAGGTCAGCACCGGCGTGCGGTGCGCCAGCCCCTCGATCCGCCGCGCGGCGGCCTGCACGTCCTCGACGCCGATCACCGGTGCTCCAGCAGCAGCGCGCTCCATTCCGAGCCCTCCCTCCGGTCGGTCTCCGTCATGCCGCGCGCCGCGAACGCGGCGGCGACCTCGTCGGCCTCGGCCCGCAGCAGGCCGGAGACCACCAGCCGCTCCGGCGGCCGGTCCAGGTGGCGGGCCACCTCGAGCAGCAGCGGCCGCACGAGGTTCGCGGTCACCGTCGGCGCCCACGGCCCGGGCGCGCGCCGCAGGTCGCAGCGCGAGACCTCGACCTCGACGCCGTTGTCGCGCGCGCCGTCGCGCGTCGCCGCCACCGACGCCGGCTCGACGTCGCAGGCCAGCACGGGGCCGAAGCCGAGCTTGGCCGCCGCGATCGCCAGCACGCCCGACCCGCAGCCCCAGTCCGCCAGTGCAAGAAAGGTGTCAGGCACGTTTCTTGCGCTGAGCTCCATCAGCAGCGCCAGCGAAAGCCGGGTCGTCTCGTGCGCGCCGGTGCCGAACGCCTGCGCCGGTTCGATCGCGACATCGATCGTCCCGGGCTGGGGCGCCTCCCACGGCGGGCGCACGCGCAGCGTCCTCCCGTGCGCCTCGACGACGACGGCCGGATGCCACGTGCGCCAGCGCACGTCCCAGTCGTCGGCCAGCTCCGTGGTGGAGACGTCGACGAGCGCGCCGCCCGCCGCCGCGCGCAGGTCCGGCAGCGGCGGCAGCTCGCCCGGGGCGCCGTAGATCGCGTACTCGACCGTGTCGGGGTCGACGTCGCGCTCCTCCAGCCCGGCCGGCGCGAGCTCGGCCAGCTCGGCGAGCACCAGCTCGGCCTGGTCGCGCGCGACGCGGATCGCCAGCCGGATCATCCGAGCGACACCGCCGCCCACTCGCCCTCGACGGCGCGATCGAGCTCGCGCAGCGGCGCGTACAGCGGCGCGACGTCGTCCGCGTAGCGCGCCAGGATCCCGGCGGCGATCAGCCGCTCGGGCCTGCGCTCCAGCCGCGCGGCGATCCCGCGGTGCAGCACCGGCGTGAGGTTGGCCAGCACGGTCGGCGCCCACGGCAGCTCGTCGCGCAGCAGGTCGAACGGGCTGTGCACCTCGATGGCCACGCCGTTGACGCGCGCGTTGGCCTCGATCACCGCGGCGGCGCGCGGATCCAGCTCCAGGGCGGTGACCGGCTCCCAGCCGAGCCGCGCCGCCGCGATCGACAGCACGCCGCTGCCGGCGCCCCAGTCGCACAGCGCGCCGCCGGGCTCGAGCCGCTGCAGCAGCTCCAGGCTCAGCCGCGTCGACTCGTGCGTGCCGGCGCCGAAGGTCGTGTCGGGGTCGATCACCAGATCGCCGGGAGCACCCTCCAGCCATGGCGGGCGGATCGTGATCGCCCCGGCGCGCACCGTCTGCAGGTGGGCGAGGTAGCGCCGCTCCCAGTCCTCGGGCACCGGCTCGGTGATCGTGCCCAGGACGGCGTCGCCGCCGAGGCTGCGGATCGCCTCGGCCGGCGGCAGCTCGCCCTCGGGCAGGTAGATCGCGTACTCGACCTGTCCGTCGAGGTCGCGCTCCTCGGCCCCCTCGCCCAGCAGCGGCAGCAGGTTCGCCAGCGCCGTCTCGGCCTGCTCTGCGCGCACGCGGATGCCCAGCCGGACGACGCGCCCGGTCACCCGGCGAGCGCGCGCTTGATCTTGGCGAACATGCCCTCGTCGGACTTGAGGTTGTCCTCGGTGATGGTGCCCGCGAGCTTCTCGAGCAGGTCGCGCTGCTCGGCGGTCAGCCGGCGCGGGATCGCGACGTTGACGACCACGCGCAGGTCGCCGGTGCGCCCTCGGCCCAGCGGCGGCATGCCGCGGCCGCGCAGCAGGATCGTCTCCCCAGGCTGGGTCCCGGCGGGGACCTCGACCGGCACGTCGCCGTCGAGCGTGGGCACCTGGATCGTCGTGCCCAGCGCGGCCTGCGGGGCCCCGACGTCGACGACGGTGATCAGGTCCTCGGCGTCGCGCAGGAAGCGCTCGTCCTCGCGCACCCGCACGACGACGTAGAGGTCGCCGTTGGGGCCGCCGCGCTCGCCGGCGTGGCCGCGGGCGGCGAGCCGGATGCGCTGCCCGTCGGAGATCCCGGGCGGGACGTCGACCTCGACCTTCTGGCGGCGCACCTCCATCCCGCGCCCGCCGCAGGTGTCGCACGGCGACTCTGGCATGCGGCCGTCGCCGCCGCAGGTGTCGCAGATCGCGGTGCGGACGAGCTGGCCGAAGCGGGTGCGGGCGACGCGCTGGGTCTGGCCGGAGCCGTGGCAGGTCGTGCAGGCGACGATCGGCGTGCCCGGCTCGGCGCCGTTGCCGCGGCAGGTCTCGCACTGCACCGTCGCGTCGTAGGCGACCTCGACGCGGACCCCGTGCGCCGCATCGGCGAGGTCGATCGCGGCGGCGACCGCGACGTCGCCGCCCTGCATCGCGCCCGCGCGGCCCTGGCGGCCGTGGCCGAACGCGGCGTCGAAGCCGCCGGCGCCGAAGAACGCGCTGAAGAGGTCGCCGATCGACCCGAAGTCCTCGAAGTGCGGCGAGTAGCCGCCGGACTTCAGCCCGTCGTGGCCGTAGGCGTCGTAGGTGCGCCGCTTGTCGGCGTCGGAGAGCACCTCGTATGCCTCGGCGGCCTCCTTGAACTTGCTCTCGGCCTCCGGGTCGTGGGCGTTGACGTCCGGGTGCAGCTCGCGGGCGAGCCGCCGGAAGGCCTTCTTGACCTGGGCCTCGTCGGCGCCGCGATCGACGCCGAGGATCTCGTAGTAGTCGCGGGGCATCAGTGCTTTCTCCCGTGTGCCCGGGCGTCTCCGGGCGGCCGCTGGCGCCGCGTGGCAAGGACGCAGACCCGCAGGAATCCCTCCGGGATTTCAAGGGTCGAGGACGCCGCCACGCGGTGATCAGCGGGCGATCCGGGGGCGTCCGGGTGCGCGGGAGGGAGCACTGGTCAGCCTTCCTCGTAGACGTCCTCGATGAACCGCGACAGCTGGTGCGCGGCCTCGCGCACGGTCGTGATCGCGAGCCGGTAGTCCATCCGGGTCGGGCCGACCACGGAGACCGTGCCGAGGTTGCGCTGCGGCAGGCCGTAGTTGGCGGCCACGAGCGACAGCGAGCGCAGGGCGGGCATCGCGTTCTCGGCGCCGATCCGGACGTAGATGTCGCGCTCGGAGAGCGCGTCGGTGAGCAGCCCGAGCAGCGACACGCGGCGCTCGAGCAGCTCCAGCAGGGCGTTGAGCTGCGAGACGTCCTGGAAGCGGTAGTCGCTCAGCAGCCGCGCCGCGCCGTCGAAGTACAGCGTCGTGTCGGCGGTGTGGGCGAGCTCCGTGAAGGCGGGCGTGAGCTGCTCCAGGAACGCGCGCTCGGTCGGCGGCAGCGTCGGGTCCGCGAGCTTGGAGCGCAGCGTGCGCGCGCCGAGGCCCGTCCCGGTCAGGCGCTCGTTGAGGTAGGAGGCGGCCCAGTCGGCGAGCCCGGGGTCGACCGGCCGCTCGAAGCCGAACACGCGCTTGGAGACGCCGCCCGTGGAGGTGATGATCACGACCATCAGCACCTGCGGCTGGAGCCCCAGCACCTCGATGTGGCGGATCGTCGCGGTCTCGATCGGCGGCGCGGAGACGATCGCGAGCAGGTCGGTGACCTGCGAGAGCGTCTCGGTCGTCACGCGCATCGCCTCGTCGACCTCGCGCCGGACGAGCTCCAGGCGCAGGTCCGAGGGCACGGCGGGGACGGTGGTCGGCAGCAGGCGGTCGACGTAGTAGCGGTGCCCCGCGTCGGTCGGCACGCGGCCGGCGGACGTGTGCGGGTGCGCGAGCAGGCCCAGCTCCTCCAGCACGGCGAGCTCGTTGCGGACCGTCGACGGGCCGCACGTGATGTCCGGGTCGGCCGCCAGGGCCTTGGAGCCCGCGGGCAGCCCGGTCGCCGAGAACCCCTCGACGACCTTGCGCAGCAGGAGCTCCTGGCGGGGCGTCAGCACCCCACCCAGTCTACGAGCGGAGCCGGCGCCTTCCCGCCCTTGACGATCTTCTTTCCGTTCTGCTCCGCGTGGCAGGTGATCGCGCCGTCCTCGGCGGTCTCCGAGGTGATCGTGATCTCCGCCTCGGGCACGCCGACGCCGCGGAACTGGACCTCGAGGCTCTCGAGCGCCAGCGCGTCGCCCGCGGCCTCGGTCTGGGCGCGCGCCACCTGGGCCATCGTCCACAGCCCGTGCAGGATGCGGCCGGGCAGGCCGACCGAGCGCGCGAACTCGTCGTCGAGGTGGATCGGGTTGTAGTCGCCCGAGGCGCCCGCATAGCGGTAGGTGAGGTAGCGGTCGGGCGTGACCTTCAGCGCACGATGTTCGTCCATCGCCCCTCGCAGACGAGCTCGTCCCGCTGGTTGACCGAGCGGGTGGTGAACACGAAGAACTTCAGGCCGCCGCGCTCGGAGGTGTCCTCGTGCGCGGCCTCAGTGGTGATCTCGTCGCCGGCGACGACGGGCTCGTGCCACGTGAAGGCCTGCGCGCCGTGGACCATGCGCGCGAAGTCGATGCCGACCTCGGGGTCCAGGATCGCGGGGCCGATGGCGGGCGCGCAGTAGACGGCGGCGAACATCGGCGGCGCGATCACGTCGGCGAAGCCGGCCGCCCGCGCGGCCTCGGGGTCCAGGCAGCGGGTGTCGGTCTCCCCGGTCGCGTAGGCGTACTCGCGCACCTTCTCGCGCCCGACCGCGTAGGTGGCGCTGTGGCTCACGAGTCGTCGCCCAGCTCGAGCACCGCCAGGAACGCCTCCTGCGGCACCTCGACGCGCCCGACCTGCTTCATCCGGCGCTTGCCCTCCTTCTGGCGCTCGAGCAGCTTGCGCTTGCGGGAGATGTCGCCGCCGTAGCACTTGGCCGTGACGTCCTTGCGGAAGGCCTTGACCGTCTCGCGGGCGATGATCTTCGCGCCCACGGCGGCCTGGATCGGGACGTCGTACTGCTGGCGCGGGATCTTCTTGCGCAGGCGCTCGGTCAGCACCTTGCCCTGGTCGTAGGCCTTGTCGCGGTGCACGACCATGCTCAGCGCGTCCACCGGGTCGCCGCCGAGCAGCACGTCGAGCTTGACGAGGTTGCTCGGGCGCAGGCCGATCGGCTCGTAGTCGAGGCTCGCGTAGCCGCGCGTGCGGGTCTTGAGCTGGTCGAAGAAGTCCAGGACGATCTCCGCCAGCGGCAGGTCGTAGGTGAGGTTCACGCGCTCGGAGGAGAGGTAGTGCATGCCCTGGTGCGCGCCGCGGCGGTCCTGGCAGAGCTCCATGATCTGCCCGATGTACTCCTTCGGCGTGAGGATCGAGGCGCGGATGTAGGGCTCGCGCACCTCGGCGATCCGCGCCGGGTCGGGCATGTCCGTCGGGTTGTGGACCGGGATCACCTCGCCGTCGGTGAGCGTGACCTCGAACTCGACGGAGGGCATCGTCGCCATCAGCTCGAGGTCGTACTCGCGCTCCAGGCGCTCGCGCACGATGTCCATGTGCAGCAGGCCGAGGAAGCCGCAGCGGAAGCCGAAGCCGAGCGCGTCGGAGGTCTCGGGCTCCCACGAGAGCGCGGCGTCGTTGAGCTCGAGCTTCTCGAGCGCGTCGCGCAGCTCCGGGTAGTCGTCGTTGTTCATCGGGAACAGGCCGCAGAAGACCATCGGCTTGACGTCGCGGTAGCCGGGCAGCGGCTCGGCGGCGGCGCTGCGCTTGGTGGTGATGGTGTCGCCGACGGCGAGCTTGGTCACGTCCTTGAGGCCGGTGATCAGGTAGCCGACCTCGCCGGCGCTCAGCTTCTCCGCGGGCAGCTGGGCGGGGGTGAAGAAGCCGATGTCGTCGATCTCGGCCTCGGTCTGGTTGGCCATCGCGCGGATCGTCTCGCCCTTGGTGAACGTGCCGTCGACGACGCGGATGTAGGCGATCACGCCGCGGTACTGGTCGTACTCGGAGTCGAAGATCAGCGCGCGCGGCGGCGCGGCGGGGTCGCCGTGCGGCGGCGGGACGCGGCGGACGATCTCCTCCAGCAGCTCGTCGACGCCCTCCCCCGTCTTGGCGGAGATGCGCTTGACCTCGTTGGGGTCCTCGCCGATCAGGTCGGCGATCTCCTCCCCCACCCGCTCGGGCTCGGCGCCGGGCAGGTCGACCTTGTTCATGGCCGGGATCAGCTCCAGCCCGGAGTCGACGGCCAGGTAGGTGTTGGCGACGGTCTGGGCCTCGACGCCCTGGGAGGCGTCGACCAGCAGCAGCGCGCCCTCGCACGCGGCCAGGGAGCGGGAGACCTCGTAGGTGAAGTCCACGTGCCCGGGCGTGTCGATCAGGTGCAGCTGGTAGGTCTCGCCGTCGGCGGCCTCGTAGAAGACGCGCACGGCCTGGGCCTTGATCGTGATCCCGCGCTCGCGCTCGAGGTCCATGCTGTCCAGCAGCTGGGCCTTCATCGATCGCGGGTCGACCGTGTGGGTGGTCTCGAGGATGCGGTCGGCCAGGGTCGACTTCCCATGATCGATGTGGGCGATGATCGAGAAGTTCCGGATGTGTGCCTGGTCCGCCACGACCAGTAGAGACTACGAGGCGCGCGGGCGCAGCCTGCTGCGGATCAGATCGACGATCTGGGTGGCCTCCGGGATCTTCAGCGCGAGCACCGCGGCGACGTAGACCGCGGTCCCGGCGGCGAGCCCTCCCGTGACGGACACGGCCTGCGCGATCCGCGACTGGCCGAGCAGGTCGTCGAGCAGCCACCAGGCGCCGTAGGCGGTGATCCCGAGCAGCGCGGCGGCGACGATCATCTGCGCCGCGGCGCGCAGCGTGCGGCCGGCCTCGATGCCGCCGAGCTTGGGCCGCAGGAAGTACGCCTGGCCGACGCTCATGGTGGCGCTGCCCACCGCGGTGCCGATCACGATGCCCGCGATCCCGAACGGCCCGTACAGCGCGGCCGAGACCGCGGCGTTGACGGCCAGCGTGACGCCGCCCAACACGGTGGGGGTCCATGGCTGCTGGAGGGAGAAGTAGGTGCGCGTGAGCATCAGGTTCGCGCCCGCGAACGGGAGGCTGAACGCGAACCAGGTGAGCGCCTCCGCGGTCTGGTCGGTCGACTCGGCGTCGAAGGTGCCGCCCTCGTAGACCAGCCGGGTGATCGGCTCGGCGAGCGCGAGCGTGGCGGCGGCGCTCGGGATCAGCAGCAGCGCGATCTGGCGCACGCCGTTGGCGCTCGTGTGTCTGAGGCCGTCGATGTCCCTGCGGGCGGCCAGGCGCGAGATCGCGGGGAACAGGACGGTCGCCACGGCGACGGAGAACATCCCCTGCGGGAGCATGTAGATCCGGAACGCCTTGTCGATCGCCGACGGCGCCTCCTCGGAGACCCGGAAGCCGAGCGTCGTGTTGATCAGGACGTTGAAGTTGATGAGGCCGAGCCCGATCGCCACCGGCAGCATCAGCTTCAGGATCTTGGTCACGCGCGGGTCGCGCCAGTTGAGCGAGATCTTGAGGTCGAAGCCGATCCTGCGCAGCGGCGGGATCGCCATCGCGAACTGCACGAGCGTGCCCGCCAGCACGCCGATCGCGTACGCGTAGAGCTCGTTCGGGCCCTCGAACAGCGGCCTCAGGGCCACCATCCCGACGATGATCACCAGGTTCCAGACCAGCGGCGAGAGCGCGGGGATCGTGAAGTGGTCGTACGCGTTGAGGATCCCGACGAGCAGCCCGTTGAGCCCGAGCAGCACGAGGATCGGGAACAGCACGCGGCTCAGCCCCACCGCCAGGTCCTCGAGCTCTTGCGAGTAGCCGCCCGTGAACAGCGGGATGATCACGCCGGCCAGCGCGATGAAGACGAGCGTCAGGATCCCGAGCACGGACAGGATCAGCCCGAACATCGCGCCCGCGAGGTTGAACGCCTCGCGCTTCTTGTCCTTCTCGAGCAGCTCAGTGAAGACGGGCACGAAGGCGGCCGAGAGCGCGGCGTCGGCGAACAGGCTGCGGACGAGGTTGGGGACCTGGAAGGCGAGCGTGAAGGCCGAGGCCGCCCCGGTGGTGCCGAAGTAGCGCGCCGCGACGATCTCGCGCACGAGCCCCGCGACCCGGGAGAAGCCCGTGGCGATCGAGAAGATGGCGGTGTTGAGGGCGATCCGGCGGCCCCCGCCGTCACCGGATCGCGGGGGCTCCGCCCCGCCTGCGGGGCGCTGGTCCTCCGGCGGCTCGGATGCGGGATCCACGGACAAGCGGCGCGCTATAGTACGCGGCCGCCGCGGCCCTTCCGCGGCCTCTTTGCGTCATGGCCAACATCCACTCACAGATCAAGCGCAACGCCCGGTCGCTCCGCGAGCGCCAGGAGAACCGGCAGTACACGTCGTCGATCAAGACGTACTTCCGCCGCCTGGGTGCCGCCGTCGAGGCCGGCGACGATGAGCAGGCCGACGCCGCTCACCTCCACTTGATCAAGCTGATCGACAAGGCCGTCAAGCGCGGCGCGCTGCACCGCAACACCGGCGCGCGCAAGAAGTCCCGCGCGGCTCGCCTGCGCCGCGGCGCCTAGCGCACATCTAGCCCCGCCCGCCCTGGAGTGCGGCACGTCGGTGAACGAGGGTGCGAGCCCGCGTGCCTCCTCCGGAGAACCCTGGTCTACTGACGCCCGCTAGGCGTGTGTTCCGGGACCAGCGTTCCACGCCACGCGACACTGGTCGCAAGACGCACGCTCCGCGGGCCTGAGACACCCCACGTTGCGCGGGCGCACGCCGGTGCGGACCGCGCCGGCACTCCGACCTCCCCACGTGCGCCGTTGAACGCGCCCCGCAGGGCGCGACGCGCCCGCGCTAGGCCGCCTCAGCTCGAGGCCGCGATGACCGTCCGCACCGCGGCGGTCGACTCGTCGAGCCCGCCGCCGCCGTGGCCGCGGCTCTCCGCCTCGAGGTCGGCCATCAGCACCAGCGCCTGACGGAACGCGTCGACGTCCCGACGGCCGGCGTCGGCGATCAGGCGGTCGGCGGCGAAGCCGGGCATCCGCAGGCTCTTCTTGATCTGCGCGGCCGGCTGGCCGGCGGCGAGCGCCTCGGCGATCGCGAGCGCGTCGCGCAGGCGGCGGACCATGTTGTAGAGCAGACCCGGGAGCCGCTCGCCCTGGCCGCGCAGCTCCATCAGCAGCCGCGTCGCGGCCTTGCGGTCGCCCGCGACGACCGCGTCGGCGAGGGTCCAGACCTTGCGCTCGACGGAGCTCGCGCAGGAGTCCTGGACCTCCTCGACGCCGATCGTGGCGCCGGCGCCGTGCTCGATCGCGAGCTTCTCGAGCTCGCGCAGCAGCCGCTGCTGTCGGTCGCCGACCTGGGCGATCAGCGCGCGGGCCGCCTGGTTGTCGAGCTCGAGGCCGAGCTCCGAGGCGCGCTGCGCCAGCCAGCGCGGCAGCTCGCGCGGCTTGACCTGGCTCTCCTCCGCGATCTGGCCTCCGGCGGCCTTGACCGCCTTGACCAGCCCTGCGGGCACCTTGGAGCGCCCCTCCTCGCGGGCGAAGAAGGCGACGGTGAGCGATTCGGGGTCCACCCCGGCGAGCGCGGCCGCGACCTGCTCGGCCTCCGCGTCCTTCCAGCGCTCGACCCCGTCGGCGATCACGAACCGCCGGCCGATCGCGAACGTCATCGCCGACAGCGCGCCGATGACGGCCTCGGTGGTGCAGGCGTCGCCCTCGAACACCTCGACGCCCGCGGTGCCGCTCGCGGCCTCGGCCATCCCGCGCAGGCGCGTGCGGCGCTCGGCGATCCGGCCGTGGTCGTCGCCGTGGATCAGGTAGGCGGCCTTGAACGAGGGCACGGCGGCCGAGTCTAGAACCGCGCGCGGACCGCATCACGCGCCCGTCTCCACCGTCATCCGGCCGTCTGCGACGCGCAGCACCACCGTGCCGTCGCGGTCGGTGCGGTAGACGCGCGGGACGGCGCGCAGCGCGTCCAGGGTGCTGCGGGCCGGGTGCCCGTAGTCGTTGCCGGCGCCGACCTCGATCGCGGCGACCTGTGGATCCAGGCGCCGCAGCACGTCGGGGAGGCCGGGGTCGGCGCTGCCGTGGTGGGAGACCTTCATCGCCTCGACCGGGCGCAGCGGCAAGGGCAGGATCGCCGCGCTCTCGGCGTCCGCGGACAGCCAGAGGTCGAAGCTGCCCGCGCTGACGACGGCGGCCACGCCGCGCGGGTTGGGATCCTCGGGCGGCGGCGCGCCCGGCGGCCGCGGCGCCGGGGCGAGCACGCGGATGGTGAGCCGGCCGGCGCGCAGGACCTGGCCCGCCCGCGCGCTGACGCGCCGGATCCCGCGCGCGTCGGCCTCCGCCAGCAGGCGGCGGAAGTCGGGGTCCGCGCGTCGCGTCGCCGTTCTCGAGCAGCAGGCGCGTCGGGATCCGCGCGAGCACCGCGTGGAGCCCGCCCTGGTGATCTCGCGACTGGTGGGTGGCCACGACGAGGTCCAGCCGCCTCACTCCGGCGGCGCGCAGCGCGCGGTGCACCGCCGCCTCCGGCGGGCCGCCGTCGAACAGCACGCTCGTGCCGTCGCCGTCCTGGACGAGCGTCGCGTCGCCCTGGCCGACGTCGAGGAACGAGACGACCACCTCCCCCGGGCCGGCGCGGAACGGCGGGTGCGCATGCTTGAACCAGAGCACGCCGGCGACGGCCACGCAGCCGAGCCCCGCCGCAAGGCGCAGCGGCCGCCACGGCCGGCCGGCGCCGAGCCCGAGGCTCCCGCCGGCGCCGAGCCCGAGCCCGGGCGGCGGCAGGCGGCGCACGGCGGCGCGCGCGGCCGCCGCGATCAGCGCCGGCGCCGCGAAGGCCACCGCCAGCGCCGCGGGCGACGCGAGCCGCAGCGGCACGGCGGCGTGCGGCAGCCCGGCGGCCGTCCGCGCGACGGCGGTCAGGTAGGCGAGCAGCGGCCCGTCGAGCGCGTTCAGCGGCGCCGCGAGCGCCGGCGAGACCTGCGCGGCCGCCGCCGAGAGCATCCCGAGCCACATGATCGGCGCCACCGCGGGCGCCGCGACCAGGTTGGCGGGCAGCGAGACGAGCGAGAACGACTCGAAGTGCAGCGCCATCAGCGGCGCCGTGCCTGCCGTGGCGGCGATCGTGATCGCGGCGGCATCCGCCACCGGGCCGGGCATCCGGCGCGCGAGCAGCTCGCGCAGCGCCGGCGCCATGGCCATCAGTGCGACCACCGCCGCGAACGACAGCTGCCAGCCGGGCTCCGACGCGGCCAGCGGGTTCAGCGCCAGCGTTGCGGCCGCGGCGAGCCCGAGCGCGTACCAGCGCGACGCCGGCCGCCCCGCCAGCGCGGCCACCAGGCCGGCGGCGCCCATCACGCCCGCGCGTTGGATCGACGGCCCGCCGCCGGCGAGCGGCACGTAGGCGGCGACCAGCAGCAGCGCCAGTGCGAGCCGCAGTCGCAGCGGCACCCCGAAGACGCCGGCCGCCGCCAGCACCAGGATCGCGAGCAGCATCACGTTCTGGCCGCTGACCGCCAGCAGGTGGGCGAGCCCGGAGACCTGGAACTCGTCGCGCACGGCGTCCTGGAGCCGCTCGTCCTGCCCGAGCACCATCCCGCGCAACAGCGCCGCGTCCTCCTCGCTCAGACCGCGCTCGAGCCCGCGCTCGGCCCTCCGGCGCACGGAGTCCAGCGCGCCGGCGAGACCGCCCCGCCGCCGGCCCGTGCGCCGGACGGCGCGGGCGTCGATCGCCGCGCCGGCGCCGCGCGGGCGCTGGTAGGCGTCGAAGAACCCGAGCAGCGCCACGCTGCCCTCGACCTCGAGGATCTCCCCCGTGCCGGGTGTCCCGCCGGCCGGCGCCTCGCCCCGCAGCCGCAGCACGGCGACCTCGCCGCGCAGCGGCCCGCCCGCCAGCCGCACCCGCGCCACCGACGGCCCCGCTCCGCGCCGGCGCAGCGGCTCCAGCAGCACGACCTGCTCGGCGACCGACGTCCCCGCGACCGCCGCGAGCCGCCCCGAGTCGACCACGCGCAGCCGCTCCTTCCCCACGGCGCCGCCCGCCAGCGCCGCGACCGCACACGCGAGGGCGACACCGGCGCCCGGCACGCCCGACCGCGCGGCCCGCTCCCAGCGCGAGCACCGCGACCCCGCCGGCGAGCACGGCAGCCGCCCACACGGGCGCCCGCGCGAGCAGCAAGCCGCCGGCGAGCGCGAACAATGCCGCGTGCCGCGGGTGGCCGAGGACCGCGAAGGCGGCCGTCTCCGCCGCGCGGCGGATCACCGCAGCACCGCCCCCGCGCCGCGGATCACACCCGGACCTTCTCGCGCAGCGCGGCGAGGCGGGTCTCGCCGATGCCGGGGACCTGGTCGAGCTCCTCGACGGACCCGAAGCCGCCGTGCGCCTCGCGGTAGGCGACGATCTGCTGGGCCGTCGCGGGCCCGATCCCGTCGAGCTCGTCCAGCTGCTCGACGGTCGCCGTGTTCAGGTCCAGCGGGACGCCCGGAGGCGTGCCGCCGGCAGCGGCCACGCCGCCGCGCGCGCGGAGCGGCACCAGCACCTGGCGGCCGTCCTGGAGCTCCGCGGCGAGGTTGACGGCGCCCAGGTCGGCCCGGCGGCGCGCGCCGCCCGCGCGCTCCACCGCATCGCCCACCCGCGCGCCCGCGCGCAGCCGGTAGACGCCCGGCCGGTGCACCGCACCCGCGACGTGCACCACGAGCCCGCCGGCGTCGTCCGGCCCGCCGACCTCGAGCGATGGGCCGCCCCCGCCGCGCGGCGCGGCCGCGACGCCGTCGTCGCGCCCCGCGTAGACGATCGCGAACACCGCCAGCCCGAGCAGCGCGAGGCCGCAGAGCAAGAGCTGGCGCGGGGTGAGCTCGGGCATGCCGCCAAGCTAGGCGGCAACCTCATACGTGTCTGTCGCGCCCCGTGCCGGAAGTGCGACTTATCGCACGACGAAGTTCACGAGCTTCGCGGGCACCACGATCACCTTCACGACCTGGTGGCCGTTGAGGTGCGCCTGGATCCGCGGCTGCTCGCGGGCCATCGCCTCGAGCGCCTCGCGCGTGGCGTCGGCGGGCGCCTGGATGCGGTCGCGCAGCTTGCCGTTGACCTGCAGCACGACCTCGACGGTGTCGCGCTCCAGCAGCGACAGGTCGGCGGCCGGCCAGGGCTGCTCCCAGACGCGGTCGCCCGTGAGCATGTCGTAGACGTCCGAACCCGTGTGCGGGGCGAACGGGAAGATCAGCGAGGCGGCGGTCGCCGTCGCGAAGTGCAGCGTCGCGGGGTGCACGGACTCGCGGTGGCGGTAGGCCTCGTTGACGAGCTCCATCACGGCGGCGATCGCCGTGTTGAACGCGAACCGGCCGGCCATGTCCTCGGTGACCTTGTCGATCGCCCAGTGCGCCTTGCGCATCAGCTCGAGGTCGTCGCCCTCGGGATCGTCGAGCGGCCCCAGCGGCTCGTGCTGGCCCGAGGCGGCGGACACGTCCGCGCCGAGGCGCCACAGGCGGCCCAGGAAGCGGTGCACGCCCTCCACGCCCTTGTCGGTCCAGTCCGCGTCGTGGTCGGGCGGCCCGATGAAGAGGATGTAGCAGCGGGCGGTGTCCGCGCCGTAGCGCTCCACGTACGGGACCGGGCTGATCATGTTGCCCTTGGACTTGGACATCTTCGCCCCGTCGCGGGTGATCATGCCCTGCGTGAAGAGCGCGTTGAAGGGCTCCTGCGCGTCCAGCAGCCCCATGTCCGCGAGCGCCTTCACGAAGAAGCGCGCGTACATCAGGTGCAGGATCGCGTGCTCGACGCCGCCGATGTACTGGTCGACCGGGGTCCAGGCGTTGGTGACGCCCGGGTCCCACGGCGCCTGGTCGTTGTCCGCGTCCGTGTAGCGCAGGAAGTACCAGGACGAGTCGACGAAGGTGTCCATCGTGTCCGTCTCGCGCCGGGCGGGCCCGCCGCAGCTCGGGCAGTCGGTGTTGACCCAGTCCTCGGCCGCCGCCAGCGGCGAGCGGCCCTTGGGCGCGTAGTCCTCCACGTCGGGCAGCAGGACCGGCAGCTGGTCCTCGGGGACGGGCACCATCCCGCACTTCTCGCAGTAGAGGATCGGGATCGGGCAGCCCCAGTAGCGCTGGCGCGAGAGCAGCCAGTCGCGCAGGCGGTAGTTGATCGAGCGGTGGCCCTTGCCCTGCTCGTCGAGCCAGTCGACGATCTTGTCCAGCGCCTCGCGGTTGTGCATCCCGTCGAACTCGGGATGGGAGTTGACGATCGGGCCGTCGTCGGAGCAGGGCAGCTCGTCGCCGCAGTCGATCACCTTGCGGATCGGCAGGTCGAACGTCGTCGCGAAGTCGTGGTCGCGCTCGTCGTGGCCCGGGACGGCCATGATCGCGCCCGTGCCGTACTCCATCAGCACGTAGTCGGCGACCCACATCGGGATCCGCTCGCCGTTGACGGGGTTGACGACGCTGCGGCCCAGCGGCACGCCGGTCTTCGTGCGGTCGGCGTCGCTGCGCTCGTCGCTGGACTCCGTCAGCGCCTTGTTGACGTAGTCGCGCACGGCCTTCTCGTACTCCGTGCCGGCGGCCAGCCGGACCACGTCGGGGTGCTCGGGCGCCATCACGAAGAAGGTCGCGCCGAACAGCGTGTCCGGGCGCGTGGTGAAGACGGGGTACTCCGCGCCGGACTCGGGCTCGGCGAACGTGACCTCGGCCCCTTCGGAGCGGCCGATCCAGTTGCGCTGCATCGTCTTGACGTGCGACGGCCAGCGGATGTCCTCGAGGTCGTCGAGCAGGCGGTCGGCGTAGTCCGTGATGCGGAAGAACCACTGCTCGAGCTGGCGCGCCTCGACCAGGTTGCCGCAGCGCTCGCAGCGGCCGTCGATGACCTGCTCGTTGGCCAGCACCGTCGCGTCGACCGGGCACCAGTTGACCGCCGCCTCCTTGCGGTAGGCCAGGCCGCGCTCGAACAGCTTCAGGAACAGCCACTGGGTCCAGCGGTAGTAGCGAGGCTCGTGCGTGCCGAACTCGCGCGACCAGTCGATCGACAGGCCCCAGCGGCGCAGCTGCGTCTGGAACTGCGAGATCGACTTCGCGGTCGAGTCGCGCGGGTGCTCGCCCGTCTTGATCGCGTGGTTCTCGGCCGGCAGCCCGAACGCGTCGTAGCCCATCGGGTGCAGCACCTTGCGCCCCGTCCGGCGGTGGAAGTGCGCGACCGCGTCGCCGACGGAGTAGTTCTTGAGGTGCCCCATGTGCGGCTCGCCGGACGGGTACGGGAGCATCTCGAGCACGTAGGACTTCTGCTCGCCGTCGACCTCGTCGTTCGAGACCTCCCAGGTGCGCTCCCGCTCCCAGATCTCCTGCCATTTGGGCTCGATGGAACGCGGGTCGTAGCGATGCTCGCTCATGGGAGCGCGGAGGTTAGCGCGGGGCCGGTGTGCGGCCGATTCCGTCCGTCATGCGAACTGGTGTTCGTATTCGAATGCCGGACACGACCCGGAGCTCAAGCGCTGCGACTGAGTGCCGATCGATGTCATGCAAGGCGAGCGCGCGATGTATCTTCGCTTGCAGCCCGCAGCCAACGGGCGGCAATCCGCGATAAAGTACGCGGAGCGATACCTGCTTCCCGGGGCTATAGCTCAGCTGGGAGAGCGTCTGGCTGGCAGCCAGAAGGTCGTCGGTTCGAGCCCGACTAGCTCCACTTCGAGGCCGTCCTGATGGGCGGCCTCGCTGCGTTCAGGGGCAGAGCTCGAGGCCGCGGGTCACCGCGTCGGCGGTGGGCAGCTCCCGCCCTCGCGCGATCGCGGCGGCGAAGGCCGCCTCGCCGAGCGCGGCGCGCAGGGCGGTCGTGGCCTCGAGGATCCAGGGCATCTCGTCGGGCTGGCGGACGGCTCCCGCGGCCTCGCGGGTCGCCTCGGCCGCCCCGAGCAGCAGCGCTCCCGTCACGGCCTCCTCGCGGCGGGCCGCCACGCCCGCGAGCGTCTCCAGGCACTCGACGATCCCCGGGCGCTCGTCGAGGTCGCGGGCGATCTCCAGGCTCTCGCGCAGCAGGGCGAGCGCGCGCGGCGACTCGCGCTCCTCCTGCAGCAGCATGCGGGCCAGCGTGCGCAGGGTCGAGGACAGGTGGACCGGGTTGGCGACGGTCCGGGCGATCTCGATGCTCTCGTCGAGCAGCTCGATCGCGCGGTCGCGGCGCCCGAGGCCCGCGTAGGCGCTCGCGAGGTTGTGGAGCATCAGGCTGCGGACCCAGTCGTCCTCGGCCGCGGCCAGCGCGGTCTCGTAGCGGCCGATCGCCTCCTCGTGGTCGCCCTCGAACAGCGCGAGCGTGCCGAGGTTGGCGACGAGCCGGTTGTGCCAGAAGACGTCGCCCGTCTCGTCCGCGAGCGCGAGCGCCTCGACGAACCGCTCGCGCGCGACGGCGCGGTCACCCTCCTCGCCGGCGAGGATCCCGGCGGCCATCAGCGCCCGCATGCGCGCGGTGGGGTCGTCGTGGCCGCCCGCGAGCGCGGCGGCGAGCAGCCGCCGGCCCGTGCCGAGCAGCCCGCGCGTGAGCCAGTAGCGCCACAGCTCGCCGCACAGGCGCTGCGCCGTCCCGGCGTCGCCGGCGGCGAGGGCGTACTCGATCGCGGCGTGCAGGTTGTCGCGGTCGGCGTCGAGCCGCTCGAGCCACGCGCGCGACCCGCCCGTCAGCCTGTCCTCCTCGCCCTCGACGAGCGCGAGGAAGGCGAGCGCGTGGCGGCGGCCCACCTCGACCGCGTCGGCCTCCGAGAGCCGCTCGCGGGCGTACTCGCGCAGGGTCTCGAGCATCGCGAACCGCTCGCCGGCGCGCACGACGAGGCTCTGGTCCGCCAGCGCGGCCAGCCCGTCGAGCGCGGCCGGCCCGCAGACCGCCTCGGCCGTCTCGACCGTCCAGCCGCCCGCGAACACGCTCAGCTGCGCGAACACCGCGCGCGCTTCGGCGTCGAGCAGGTCGTGGCTCCAGTCGATCGCCGCCCGCAGCGTCTGCTGGCGCTCCGGCGCGTCGCGGCGGCGGGCCCCGCCCAGCAGGTCGAGGCGGTGGTCGAGCCGGGCGAGGATCGCCTCCGGGCTGAGCACGTTCACGCGCGCGGCCGCGAGCTCGATCGCCAGCGGCAGGCCGTCGAGCCGGCGGCAGATCCCCTCCACCGGGCCGCGGTCGCCGACGCTCGCGTCGCGTGCCCGCGCCCGCTCCTCGAAGAGCTCCACGGCGGCCTCGGGGCCGAGCGGCGGCACGGCCAGCTCGTGCTCGCCGGCGATCCGCAGCACCGCGCGGCTGGTCACGAGCGCCGTGACCGACGGCGCCGAGGCCAGCAGGCGGGCGAGCTCCGGCGCGGCGCCGAGCACCTGCTCGAAGTTGTCGGTCACCAGCAGCAGCTCGCGGCCGGCCAGCGCGCCGAAGTCGCCGGCATCGTCGAGCCCGAGCGCGCCCGCGATCGCCCCGGCCACGTCGGCCGCGACGGAGACCGCGGCCAGGGGAACGAACGCCGCCCCGTCGGCGAACTCGGGCTCGAGCCGCCGCGCCAGCTCCAGGGCCAGCCGGGTCTTGCCGATCCCGCCCGGCCCCGTCAGCGTCACCAGGCGCACGCCGGGCGTGCGCAGCAGCTCCTCGCCCGCCGCGAGCTCCCGCTCGCGGCCGAGCAGCGGCGTCGGCGGCACGGGCAGGGCCGTCGCGGCGAGCCGCAGGGGCGGCCGGCGACGACCGCGCCGGCGCGGCGAGGTCCAGCGCCGGGTCCTGCGCGAGGATCGCGCGCCTCCAGGCGCTGCAGGTCGCGGCCCGGCTCGAGCCCGAGGTCGTCGACGAGCGAGCGCCGGATCCGCCGGTACGCCTCGAGCGCGTCCGCCTGCCGTCCTGACCGGTACAGCGCGAGCACGTAGTGGCCGTGGAGCCGCTCGCGGTAGGGATGCTCGGCGGCGAGCGCGCGCAGCTCCTCGACGACCTCGGCGTGCCCGCCGCGCTCGAGCTCGACCTCGAGACGCTCCTCGATCGCCTGCAGGCGCAGGCCGTCGAGCCGGTCGCGCTCGAACGCCAGCGTCCCCTGCAGCGGGACGTCGGCCAGCGGCGGCCCGCGGAACAGGCCGATCGCCTCGCGGAGCCGCTCCGCCGCCGCGCCGGCGTCGCCGCTGCCGCGCGCCCGGCGGGCGTCGGTCACGAGCGCCTCGAAGCGCTCGAGGTCGAGCCCGCCCGGCTCACGGGCGATCGCATATCCGGCCGGACGGGTGACGATCGGCTGCGCGGAGCCGAGCACGCGCCGCAGCTGCGACACGTGCACCTGCAGCGCCTTGTGACCCGACGCGGGCGGCTCGTCGCCCCAGATCGCGTCGATCAGCCGCTCCGGGGTCACGACGCCGTCGCCCTCGGCGAGCAGCAGCGCGGCCAGCAGCGCCCGCTGCTTGGGCGCCTTGAGCTCGATAGGGCCCTGCGCACCGACGGCGCGGAGCGGTCCGAGGATCGCGAACTCCATCGTCTTACCGGCGCCTTACCAAGCCCTTGCCGGGGTCGCGAACCATACCGGCATGCCCAGCGTCCTCCAGCACACGCCGAGCCGCTGGTTCTACCTCGCCGCCCTGCTAATCACTGTCGTCTCGTCGACGGGACGGAGCGCCTTGCGCGATGACGTGGCCGACCCGATGCGGCCGGCCATGGCCCCGTAGCTGACGCTGTGCCGCGTCCTCACCGCCGGAAGGAGCCTCGATGCCGTGGCGCTGGATGTGACCCCGCCCTGTGCTGGTTCGGCGATCCGTGGAGTCGCATGCCTGCTGATCGCCTGGGTTCGCTGTCGCTCACCGCCGGAAGGAGCCTCGATCGCCGTCGGCGGCCGGCATGTGACCCCGCCGCCTGTACCCGTTCGCCGATCCGAGAGGACGCCACCCCGCTGACCTATCCCTTCGACCGAAGGAGCCGTCCATGGCCATGGCGCCGCACCTGACCGCACCCCGCTGAGCCCCGCCCACTGACGAGGAGGCCGCCATGCCGATGCGCCGCATTCTGAACGACGAGGAGGCCGAGATGCCGCTGCGCCGCTACTGAGAGACGAGGAGGTCGATATGCCGATCGCGCCGCTACTGATCCGAACCGAGAGGCCGCCCCCGGGCGGCCTCTTCGCTTCGGGGCTACTCCTCGTCGACGGCGCGCTTGGGCGCCTCGCCCCAGAGCTGCTCGAGGCGGTAGAAGTCGCGCGCCTCGGGCGTGAAGATGTGCACGACGACGTCGAGGTAGTCCATCAGGATCCAGCGCGACTCGCCGAGGCCCTCGACGCGGCGCGGGAGCAGGCCGTGCTCCTTCTTGAGGCCCTGGTGGATGCGGTCGTGGATCGCCTTGGTCTGGCGGTCGGTGTTGCCGGAGCAGATCACGAAGTAGTCCGTGTAGCCGAGCACGCCGCGCAGGTCGAGCTCGACGGTGTCGACCGCCTTCACGTCGGACGCGTAGCCCTCGATGACCGAGGCCAGCTCGGCGCCCTCGAGCGCGGTCTGCTGCTGCTCGCTCATCGGTAGAGCCCCTCGCGCTCGACGTAGGCGGCCACCGCGTCCGGCACGAGGTAGCGCACGGGCTGGCCGGCCGCGATGCGGCGGCGGACGAGCGTGGATGAGATGTCGATGCGTGGCATGTCGAAGAACCGGATCCGCTCCGCGGCGCCCGGCAGCTCGCGGTCGAGGCGCTCGAGCACCTGCTCGCGGCCGACGCCGTCGCGGGCGGCGACGCCGAGCCCGCAGCGCTCGAGGATGGCCCGTGGCTCGCGCCACTGGGGCAGCGAGGCGGCCATGTCACCCCCGACGATGAAGGTCAGCTCGTCTTCCGGACGCGCTTCATGGAGCCTCTTGAGGGTATCGACCGTGTACGAGCGCCCCGGGACGTCGGCATCCACGCGCGAGACCCCGAAGCGCTCGTCACCGCCCACGGCGGCCTCGCACAGCGCCACGCGGTGCTCCACGCCGGGGTCTCCGTCGACCTCCTTGTGCGGCGGCGAGTGCACCGGCACCAGCAGCACTCGGTCGAGCCCGAGCTGCGCCCACGCCTCCTGCGCGCAGACCAGGTGGCCGATGTGCGGCGGGTTGAACGTCCCGCCGAGCAGCCCGATCCGCACGCTCAGGGTCGGATCTGGCCGTCGCCCTCGACCAGGTACTTGAAGGTGCACAGCTCGCGCGCGCCGATCGGCCCGCGGGCGTGCAGCTTCTGGGTCGAGTTGCCGATCTCGGCGCCCATCCCGAACTCGCCGCCGTCGGTGAAGCGCGTCGAGGCGTTCACGTACACGCAGGCCGCGTCGACCCCGAGCTGGAACGCCCGGGCGCTGCGGGCCGACCCGGTGACGATCGCCTCCGAGTGGCCCGAGCCATAGCGGTTGACGTGCTCGATCGCCTCCTCGAGGTTCGGGACGACGCGCACGGCGAGCACGAGCGCGAGGAACTCCTCCGCCCAGTCCTCCTCGGTGGCCGGCGTGACCGACGGATCGATCCTCTGGACCGCCTCGTCGCCGCGGATCTCGACGCCGGCCGACCGCAGCGCCGGTATCACCTGCGGGAGGAACTCGTGCGCGACGCCGCCGTGCACGAGCAGCGTCTCGGCCGCGTTGCACACGCCGGGGCGCTGCGTCTTGGCGTTGAGGACGATCTCGAGCGCTCCGCCGAGCTCGGCCGAGTCGTCCACGAACACGTGGCAGTTGCCCGAGGCCGCGTAGATCACGGGCACCTTGGCGACGGCGCTCAGCGCCTTCTTCAGGCCCTCGCCGCCGCGCGGGATGATCAGGTCGACCACGCCCTCCTGGCCGGCCAGCTCGGCCAGCTCCTCGCGCCCGCCGCCGGCCACCAGGGACAGCGAGCCGGCTGGCAGCCCGGCCGCCTCGACGGCCTCGACCGCGACCCGCGCGAGGACCTCGTTGGAGTGCGACGCCGAGGAGGAGCCGCGCAGCACCACGGCGTTGCCCGACTTCAGCGCCAGCGCCGCGGCGTCGATCGTGACGTTCGGCCGCGCCTCGTAGACGACGGCGACGACGCCGAGCGGCACGCGCACCTTGCGCACGTCGAGCCCGTTGGGCAGCCGGAAGCCGTCGATCACCTCCCCGACCGGGTCCGGAAGCGCGACGATCTCGCGCACGCCGGCGGCCATCGCGGCCACCCGGCGCTCGTCGAGCGCCAGCCGGTCCATCAGCGCGCTCGACAACCCGCCCTCGCGGCCGGCCTCGAGGTCGCGCGCGTTGGCCTCCAGGATCTCCGGGGTGCGCGCCTCCAGCGCCGCCGCCATCGCGAGCAGCGCCGCGTCCTTGGCCGCGGAGCTGGTCGCCGCAAGCCCGCGGGCGGCCGCCTTGGCGGCCAGGCAGATGTCCGTGACGGAAGCGGGCGACGAAATGGCGGCCATGCCGCAAAGTCTAGGCCCGCGCGCGGGTTCGAACCTAGGACAGCACGAAGTAGTCCCGGTGCACGGCCTCCTCGACCGCCTGCGGGAGCACCTCGCGCACGGCGGCCGACTGCATGCCCATCACCTGGCGCAGCTCGCCGGCCGAGTAGTTGCAGATCCCCTTGCCGATCGCGCCGTTGCCGTCGCGCGCGACGACCTCGACCGCCTCCCCCGCGTCGAAGGCGCCGTCGACGCCGACGATCCCGACCGGCAGCAGCGAGGTCCCGCCCTCTCGCAGCGCCCGCGCCGCGCCGGCGTCGACGGTCACCGTGCCGCGCGTGGGCTTGGCGTACTTGAGCCAGAGCTTGAAGCTCGAGTGGCGAACGGGCTGGCGCAGGAAGCGGGTGCCGTCCTCCTCCCCGTCCCAGGCGCGCGCCAGCACGCCGGGCGCGAGGCCGGAGCCGATCACCGTCGGGATGCCCGCCGCGGCCGCCATCTCGGCCGCGACGACCTTCGAGCGCATCCCGCCCGAGCCGAGCGGCGACACGGAGTGGCCGATGTCGAGCGCGGCGAGCGTCTCCGCGTCGGCGACCTCGCGCACGAGCTCCGCGCCGGAATCCACGCGCGGGTCGGCCGTGTAGAGCCCCTCCTGGTCGGTCAGCAGCAGCAACAGCTGCGCCCCCGCCAGAACCGCGACCTGCGCGGCCAGGAAGTCGTTGTCGCCGAAGGAGATCTCGTCCGTGGTGGTCGTGTCGTTCTCGTTGATGACCGGGACGATCCGCCACTCGAGCAGCTTGCGCAGCGTGCGGCGCGCGTTGACGTAGTGCGTGCGGACGCTCATGTCGAAGAACGTGAGCAGCATCTGCGCCGACTGGATGCCGCGCTCGCGCAGCAGCTCGTCGTAGGTGCGGTACAGGCGCCCCTGGCCGACCGCGCTGGCCGCCTGCAGCTCCTCGATCGCGCTCGGGCGCACGGACAGATCCAGCATCTGCACGCCGCGGGCGATCGCGCCCGAGGTCACGATCACCACGTCGACGCCGGCGCGGTGCAGCGCGGCGACCTCCTCGGTGATCCGGGCGACGACGGAGAGCCGCAGCTCGCCGTTGTCCTCGGCGACGATCGACGACCCCAGCTTCACGACGGCGACGGGCATGCGCTGCACAGCCTAGGTGACCGCAAGCTCCGGTTCACCGCTGCGTTCCGGCTCCCATGCGCCTTCACCGCCCTCTCATCGCCGCCGTCGCCGCGGTCGCCCTCCTCCCCGCCACCGCGAGCGCGCAGGTCAACTGGCCGGGCGGCACGCCCGCCGACGACCCCGAGCTCGCCTGCATCGAGCCCGTCCCCGCCAGCACGTCGGTCAACGGCGTCACGGACGAGGGCCAGACCGTCGAGCTCAGCACGCGCGTGCTGCTCGACGGCGTCACGCAGGCGAGCGCGCAGGAGGCGTTCACCCGCGCGGCCGACTCCTACGCGCCGCTCGGGGTCACGCTCACCGCCACCTACGAGACGGTCTCCTTCGGCGGCGACGACGCCCCGGGCCTGATCGAGCAGGCGAAGGCGCGCTTCGGCGGGTCACGGCCGGCCGGCAGCGACCTCGTGTACGTCCTGACCGCCAAGGACATCCAGGCGGACGGCAACACCGGCGTCGCCGGCCTGGCCGACTGCATCGGCGGCGTGCGCTTCCCCGACCACGCGTTCGCGGTCGGCGAGGTCTTCGAGGAGGACGTGCCGATCGGCCCGCTGACGTTCTACGCGGACGCGACGGCGAAGATCGCGGCGCACGAGCTCGGCCACCTGATGGGCGGCCACCACCACTACGCCAACTGCGCGGAGGGCGTCAAGAGCGAGCAGGAGGTCATGGAGGGCTCGCCGTGCACGCTGATGTCCAACTTCGTCGACTTCCAGTCGATCCACTTCGGGACCGTGAACTCGCAGGTCGTCCGCGGCCACGCGGTCAGCTTCGCGTCGCCGTGACGCGGGACTAGAACGGGGCGCCGGGGTCGAGCTCGAAGACGACCCCGGCGATCTCCACGTCGTTGCCGGGCTCGAACCCCTCCTTCTCGAGCGCGGTGATGACCCCCATCCGCCGCAGGCGGTGCTCGACGTGCGCGAGCGCCTCCTCGTTCTCGAGGTCATGGCGCGCGATCAGGCGCTCGACGGCGTCGCCGGAGACGCGGAACTCGCTCTCGCCGGTGCGCTCGACCTCGAACGTGCTGCGGCCCGCCGGGCGGAAGACCTGGAACTCGGCAACCTCGCTCTCGCCCTCGGCGTCACCGGCGGGCTCGGCCACGGGCACGCGCCGCAGCAGCTCGCGCGCGAGCTCGTCGAGCCCCTGCCGCGTGGCGCTGGAGGTCACGAGCACCGGCGCGTCGACGCGCGAGCGCCACTCGTCGGCGGCGGCCTCGGCGGCCTCTGGGGTGACGAGGTCGGCCTTCGAGAGCGCGAGGATGCGCGGCAGCTCGGCCAGCCGCGGGTCGTGGTCGGCGAGCTCGGACTCGATCACGCTGTGATTGACGACCGGGTCGGAGCCGTCCAGCGGCGCGAGATCGAGCACGTGCACGAGCAGCCGCGTGCGCTCGACGTGCGCGAGGAAGTCGTGCCCGAGCCCGGCGCCGTCCGAGGCGCCCTCGATAAGGCCCGGAATGTCGGCGATCACGAGCTGGCGGTCGTCGGCGTCGAGCGTGCCGAGCACGGGCTCGAGCGTCGTGAAGGGGTAGGCGGCGACCTTCGGCGCCGCGCGCGTCATCGTCGCCAGCAGCGACGACTTGCCGGCGTTGGGGAGCCCGACCAGGCCGACGTCGGCGAGCAGCTTGAGGTGCAGCTCGACCCAGCCCTCCTCGCCAGGCAGGCCGCGCTCGGCCAGCCGCGGCGCCTGGCGCGTGGGGCTCACGAACTGGCGGTTGCCGCGCCCGCCAGAGCCGCCGCCGGCGACCGTGACCTCCTGGCCCGGGCGCACGAGGTCGTAGCGGGTGCCGTCCCACTTGGTCACCTGCGTGCCGGGCGGCACGCGCACGATCATCGGCTCGCCGTCGGCGCCGTGGCGCTGGGCGCCCTGGCCGTGCCCGCCGCGGTCCGCGCGGTAGTGCGGGCGGCGCTTGAACGACTGCAGGTCGCGCAGCGAGTCGTCGCAGCGCAGCACGACGTCGCCGCCGCGGCCGCCGTCGCCGCCGTCCGGGCCGCCCTTGGGCACGTGCGCCTCGCGCCGGAACGACAGGCAGCCGTTGCCGCCGCCGCCGGCGCGCACCTCGATCCTGGCCCTGTCCGCGAGCATCCTGGGTAACGGTAGTGGCATGGCTTCAGACGACCCCGTGTTCCTGATCACCGGCGCCTCCACCGGCATCGGCGCCGAGACCGCCCGCCAGGCCGCGCAGGCCGGCTACCGCCTCGTCCTGGCGGCCCGCTCCGAGGACAAGCTCGAGGCGCTCGCAGACGAGCTGCCCGAGGCGATCGCGGTCCGCTGCGACGTCACCGAGTGGGACGACCAGCAGGCGCTCGTGCAGCGCGCGCTCGACGAGTACGGCCGGCTCGACGTGGCCTTCGCCAACGCCGGCTTCGGCGGCCCGAGGGGCTTCGGCAGCGGCGACGTGGAGCAGTGGAAGGCGATGGTCCTGACCAACGTCTACGGCGCCGCGCTGACGATCCGCGCCGTCCGCGACGCGCTGATCGAGACCAAGGGCCACCTGCTGATCACCGGCTCCGTCGCCGGGCGCCGGGCCCTCCCGGGCTCGCTCTACAGCGCGACGAAGTGGGCGATCACCGGCATGGGCGAGGGCGCCCGCCAGGACTTCAACGACACGGGAGTGCGTGTGACCGTGATCGAGCCCGGCATGGTCGACACGCCGTTCTTCGAGTCACCGCCCGAGATCGAGGCCCTGCACGCCGAGGACGTCGCCCGCGCGGTGATGTTCGCGGTGCAGCAGCCCTCGCGCGTCGACATCAACGAGATCCTGATCCGGCCGACGGCTCAGCCGGGGTGATTCCGGCCGGGGGCGTTGCGCGGGGCGTACGTCAACGGCTCTGGGTGGGGAAGTGGGTGAATCCGTCGCGCCGGCGTCCCCGGTTCGTGCGGTCGACGTAACGCCGCCGTGCGCGGCCGAACGTCGACCTCGAGAACCGCGTGACGTACGGGAGCGAGACGGCGGCTCGCTCCCCCACCTCCCTACCCAGCGCCGTTCAGGCGCCCGGCAGGCGAACCCGCGCTACTCCGCTTCGACGGGGGCGACCGAGATGACGCGGCCGCGGCGGCCCTCGCGGAACTCGACGGTGCCCGCCGCGGTCGCGAAGATCGTGTCGTCCTTGCCGATGCCCGTGCCCAGGCCCGGCTTGAACTTGGTCCCGCGCTGGCGGACGATGATCTCGCCGCCCTTGACGGTCTGCCCGGCGAAGACCTTCACGCCGAGCATCTTCGGGTTGGAGTCGCGGCCGTTGCGGCTGGAGCCGAGGCCCTTCTTGTGTGCCATCTCAGGCCTCCTCGTCCTTCTTCGCCCGTCGAGCGCGCGCCGCCGGAGATCTTGGTGACCTCGATGCGGGTCAGCTCCTGGCGGTGGCCGGTGCGGCGCTTGTAGCCGCGCTTGGGCTTGAACTTGAAGATGCGCAGCTTCGGGCCGCGCTCGTGGCCGACGACCTTCGCCTCGACCTTGACCTTGCCGAGGTCGGAGGCGCCGAACACGGTCTTGTCGCCGTCGGCGAACAGGAGCGGCTCCAGCTCGATCTTGGAGCCCTCGTCGCCCTTCAGGCGCTCTACGAGCAGGGTCGTGCCCTCCTCGACGCGGTACTGCTTACCGCCGGTCTTGATGACTGCGTAGGCCATGGTCAGTGATCACTCGTCAGCTTTGGAGACTTCGGTCGCCTCGGCTCCCGCCTTGGCGCGCGAACGGCGCCGTCCGCCTCTGCGGCCGCGGCGCCGAGGCTTCGATTCTACCGCGTCGCCGTTCGAGGAGCCGTCCTCGGACTCCTCGGGCTCGGGCGCGGCGTCCTCCGGCGCATCCGCGGCCTTCGCCGGGTCGCCGTTGTCGCTGCCCCGCGCGCGGGAGCGGCCGCGCCCGCCGCGCCGGCGGCGCTGCTTGGGCGCGTCGTCGCCGGCGTCCTCGGCGGCCGCCGGGCCGGTGCCGGCGCCGGCGTCGCGCTGGTCGGTGAGCGCCTCGACGGCCTCGGCCTCGGCCGTCTCGTCCGCCGTCGGGGCGGGCTCGGTCTTGGCCGCGGCCGCGCGCTCCTTGCGCTTGGCCGCGCCCTTCTTGGCCGCCGCGCTGCGCTTGGCGCGCTGCTCGGCCTTCTCGCGCTCCTTGGAGCGCTCGGCCGCCGCCTGCTCGGCCACCTCGGCGTCGACGCCGGTCAGGGCGGCCGTGGCCGTGGTGCGGCGGGCCTCCTCGATCCGGACGAGCTTCTTCTCGCCGACGAAGGCGACGCCGTTGGTCACCGTGATCACGTAGCCGTCGACCTTGGCCACCGCGTCGTCGGGGTTGTACATGTGCGGCTCGACGATGTCGACGTGGACCTCCTCGCCGCCGCGGAACGGGACGGCCTCCTCGGAGACCTCGTCGCGGGTGCCCTCCATCACGACCGAGAAGTGGTCGAGCGGGAGCCCCTCGGAGCCCGTGAAGTGGAAGAAGCGGCCCGTGTCCTCCTCGAGCGCCTGCAGCTCGCGCGCGCCGTCGGCCGTGAACCAGGCCGTGACCCGCGAGTTGAGCCGCACTAGGTAGGCCTCGGGGCCGTCCTTGCCGGCCTGACGGACCATCTCGCGCAGATGCCGGGCGGCGTGGATGGCCATCGTCTCCTCGGACTTCACGACGCCCTCGCCGCCGCAGACCGGGCAGGTCTTGGTCATGATCTCGCGCACGCCGTCGGTGACGTTCTGGCGGGTCATCTCGACCAGCCCGAGCGGCGAGATCTCGACCACGAAGGTCTTCGTGCGGTCCTCGTCGAGCGACTTGCGCAGCGTCTTGAGCACCGTGTCGCGGTTGCGGGCGCGCGCCATGTCGATGAAGTCGATGACGATGATGCCGCCGATGTCGCGCAGCCGCAGCTGGTTGACGACCTCCTCGGCGGCCTCGAGGTTGGTCTTGGTGATCGTGTCCTCGAGCCGGGCGGCCTTGCCCTTGCCGGTGAAGGAGCCCGTGTTGACGTCGATGACCGTCAGCGCCTCGGCGTAGTCGATCATCAGGTAGCCGCCGCTGGGCAGGTCGACGCGGCGGCTGAGCATCCCCTCGATGACCGGCTCGGCGCCGTAGGCCTCGAAGAGCGGCTGCTCCTCGTCGTCCCACAGCTCCACGCGGTCGACGAGCTCCGGCGCGGTGCGCGCGAAGAACGAGACCAGCCGGTGGTGCTGCTTGGGGTCGTCGACCACCGCGCGCTCGAAGTGCTCGGAGAAGATGTCGCGCACGACGCGGATCGAGAGGTCGGCCTCCTGGAAGACCAGCGCCGGCGCGGTGGCCTCCGCCACGCGCTTCTCGAGCACCTCGTTGAGCTTGAACAGGTACTGCAGCTCGCGCTCGAAGTCGGCGCGCTGCGCGCCGTGGGCCGCGGTGCGGATGATCGCGCCGCCGCCGCCGAGGTCGAGCTGCTTGGCCTCCTTGCGCAGGCGGTCGCGCTCCTTGTCCTCGAGCCGGCGCGAGACGCCGACGCCCTCGCCCGTCGGGGCGTAGACCATGTAGCGCCCGGCGATCGTGAGCTCCATCGACAGCCGCGCGCCCTTGGTCTTGAGCGGGTCCTTGACGACCTGCACGACGATCTCCTGCCCCGGCTTGAGCAGGTCGGTGATCCGGGTCCCGCTCGCACCGGTGCCGCGGCCGCGCTTGACCTGCTCCTTGCCCGGGATGACGATCTCGTCGACGTGCAGGAAGCCGTTCTTCTCGAGGCCGATGTCCACGAAGGCCGCCTCGAGGCCCGGCAGGACGTTGTCGACGACGCCCTTGTAGATGTTGCCGACGATCGAGCGGCCGCCTCGGCGCTCGAAGTACACCTCGGCGACGCGGTAGCCCTCGGGCACCGCGCCCTTCTTGCCGCGCTTACGCGAGCGCGATGACTTGGCCGGAGCGGCGGGCTCGCCCGCCGCTTCCAGCATGGCGACGCGGGTCTCCCCACGGTCGACCGTGACCAGCACTTGCTTTCTCAAGATGATCCCTCATTGGAAGACGGAGGCCCTTCCCTTGGATGCGGCCGTTTCGCGCGCTTGCGCGTGGACGGAGTGCAAAAGGCCAAGGGCCAGGAATGTTGAGAGCATCGACGAGCCGCCGAAGCTCAGGAGCGGGGCCGTCACGCCGGTGATCGGCATGATCCCCACGTTCATCCCGATGTTCACGAAGAGCTGGAACAGCAGCATCACGGTGATGCCCCCTGCGAGCAATGCGCCGTACAGGTTCTTCGCGACGGTCAGGATGTGCAAGCCGCGCCATATCAATAGCGCGTAGAGCGAGAGCACCAGGGCGGCGCCCGCGAAACCATAGGTCTCGCCGACGACCGCGAAGATGAAGTCGGTGTGGTGCTCGGGGAGGAAGTTCAGGGACGTCTGGGTGGCGTTCTCTATGCCGCGGCCGGTCTTCTCGCCCGAGCCGATGGCGATCTTGGACTGCTGCTGCTGGTAGCCCTCCGCGCCCGGGTTCTCCGACGGGTGCATGAACGAGGTCAGGCGGTCCACCTGGTAGGGCTTGAGCACCTCGACGCCCGCCGCGGGCAGCGCGACGAGGGCGAGCGCGATCCCGACGGCGAACAGCACGCCGAGCGCCGCGAAGTGCCGCCACGGCGCTCCCGCGACGTAGAGGATCGCCAGCGTGGCCGCGACGTAGACCATCGCGGAGCCCAGGTCGGGCTCGGCCATCACGAGCATCGTCGGGAGCAGCCCGAGCAGCATGATGCGTGCCGTCGTCTGGCGGCCCATCGAGCGCATGCGGTCGACGACGAAGCCCGCCAGCGCCAGCACGAGCAGGACCTTGCCCAGCTCGGAGGGCTGGAAGTTGAAGCCCGGCAGCGGGATCCACGCCTTCGCGCCGCGCGTGGCCTGCGCGATCCCGAGCACGAGCAGGACCAGCCCGATCATCAGCCCGTAGATCGGGTAGCGCAGCTCGCGCAGCCGCGAGTAGTCGACCCGCGAGGCGGCGTACATCAGCACGAGGCCGATGCCGGCGTAGATCGCCTGGCGGTAGACGTAGTAGTGCGGCTGGCCCGCGATGTCGTTCTCCGTCGCGCCGTTGAGCGAGATCAGCGACGCGGCGACGAGCCCGAGCGTGGCGAGCAGCAGCAGCGGGTCCAGCCGCAGGCGCCACTCTCGCGGCACGAGCGGCGGCGGCGGCTCGGAGGCCGGCTGGATGGTGGACTTGGCGCTCATCGCGTCTGGCTGGATCCCGCGCGGAAGGCGCGGTCCTTCAGATGGAACCACTCGGACAGGATGAGGCGCGCCGCGGGTGCCGCTGTCTCCGCGCCGAAGCCGCCGCGCTCGACGGTCGTGACGACCACGATCGGGCGCGTCGGGTGCGGGACGTAGACGGCGTACCACGACTGGTCGGGGTTGGGCGCGCGCTCGGCGGTGCCCGTCTTGCCGTAGACGGGGTACGGGAAGCCCTTGAAGACGTCGGCGGACGTGCCGCCGTCCTCGGAGGCCGCCCCGCGCAGGCCGTCCATGATCGCCTGCTGGTTGGCCTCGGAGAACTCGACCTTGCGCCGCGGGCGCATGCGGATCTGCTGCACGAGCCGGCCTGAGCCGTCCTCGACGGCCTGGCCGAGGTGCGGGCGCACCACGCGACCGCCGTTGGCGACGGTGCTGTAGGCGGTGGCGAGCTGCAGCGGCGTGGCCTGCAGGTCGCCCTGGCCGACCGCGAGGTTGACGTTGTCGCCCGTGGACCAGGGCCGCTCGATGCCGCCGCAGGCGTACAGCGCCTGGGTCGTGCCGGGCGTGACCTTGGCCTTCTTGGCGCACTTGACGTAGTCGTCGTAGCCCTGGTTGCGCCATTCGGCGTCGGGCACGAGGCCGGGGAACTCGCCGGGGATGTCGATCCCGGTCTTGCGGCCGATGCCCAGCCGCCGCGCCCAGTCCTGGATGATCGGGCCCTTGCCGTTGGCCTGCGCGCCGAGCTCGTAGAAGAACACGTCGGAGGAGACGGTCAGCGCGCGCCGCAGCTGCAGCGGGCCGAACACGGCGTCCCTGGCGTTCTTGAACTCGCGGTCGCCGAGCTTGAACACGCCGGAGTCGACGATCGTCGAGCTCGGGGTGATCAGCCCCTCTTGCAGCGCCGCCATCGCGGTCACGATCTTGAAGGTCGAGCCGGTCGGGTACGTCGCGGCGATCGCGCGGTTGAACAGCGGCGCGCCCTTGGCCTCGGAGTTGAGGTCGTCGTACCTGCGCTGGGAGAGCGGCTTGGCGAAGACGTTCGCGTCGAAGCTCGGGTAGGAGCCGAGCGCCAGCACCTCGCCGTTGCGCGGGTCCATCGCCACGTAGGCGCCCGCCTTGGCGCCGTTGCCCGCCGCCGCCGCGATCGCCCGCCGCAGCGCGTTGTTGGCCGTGCGCTGGAGGTCCAGGTCGAGCGAGAGCTTGAGCTGGTTGCCCTGCTTGGGCTCCACGCGCGTGGTCTCGCGCCGCTCGTCGCGGTTGCCGAGCGCGTTGATGACGACCTTCGTGTAGCCGTCCTTGCCGCGCAGGTAGGGGTCGTACTCGTACTCGATGCCGCTCGCGCCGATCCGCGTGCCGGACGCCACGCCGCGGTAGCGGCGCTCCTTGAGCTCCTTCGGCGAGATCTCGCGCAGCGTGCCGAACAGCTGGGCCGCGAGCTCGTCGTGCGGGTAGTTGCGCAGATAGAGCTTCTCGACGGCGATGCCCGGGAACTGCTCCTTGCGCTCGCGCAGGTAGTTGAAGGCGGCCTTCGGGACGTCGGTCTTGATCGTCACGTTCGAGTACGGCGTCTCTGCCACGCCCTCGATCACGCGCTCGTGCACCGTGCGGGTGCTGACGCCGATCACGCGCGCCAGCCGGCGGTAGAGCGGCGCGGACGTCGGGCTCCTCCGCGGGCAGGGCGGGGACCGACACGGGCGCGGCCGTGCGGGCGGCGCGCGCCAGGCGGCGCCGTTCGCGGCGCTCGGCGCGGGTGGAGCGGCGGCCGTCCTCGCCCAGCTCGCGGTCCAGGCCGCGCAGGCGCGAGGCGGCCTGCAGCCGCTGCCCCTCGACCCTGGCGCGGGCGGCGCGGTAGTCGTCGGCGAGCTCGAGCACGGACTCGGGCAGCTGGCTCGGCACGACCTGAACCACCGGGGCGACGCGGGTGCGCACCAGCAGGCGGCCGTTGCGGTCCACGATGTCGCCGCGCGGCGCCTCGATGCGCACCTTGCGCACCCGGTTCTCGCGCGCCTGGCTGACGTAGTCCTCGCCCGTGAGCACCTGCAGGAACCACAGCCGGAAGAACACGATCGCGAACAGCACGAACGCGAAGCCGCCCAGCAGCGCCACGCGCAGCGCGAGCTGCGGCGTGATCGCGGGTCGCCGCTCTTCGAGGGACGGGGGCACTAGGCGCGGGAGAGCGGGCTCAGGCCGCCGGTCGTGTACGCCCGGCGCCGGCGGCGGCGCGGGTCGTCGGGCAGGAACGGCAGCAGCACGCGGCGGCAGAGCGCGTAGACGGGCAGTGCGAGCAGCGTGTTGAGCACGATCGTCATCAGGATCTGGCGGATCACCTGGGCCGAGACGGGCGCTTCGACGCCGAGCAGGAACTGCAGCAGCGTGATCGTCAGCGCCGCGACCGCCGTGGCGGCGGCCCCGACCGCGACGGGCGCGAGCCCGTGGGCGGGATCGCGCAGCTCGCGCACCCGGCCCGCACCGTAGCCGACGGCCGTCAGCACGAGCGAGGTGACGCCGAGCGTCTGCATCAGCGCGGTGTCGGCGAACAGCCCGAAGCAGAAGCCGAAGACCGCGCCCGGGACGGAGCCCGCCAGGAAGCCGACGGAGGCCACGATCAGCGGCGAGAGGTCCATCGGGACGCCGAAGATGCTGACCTGCGAGGCCGCGGTCAGCTGCAGGATCGAGGCGAGCAGCCCGAGCAGGATCAGGCGCGCGATGGCGGGTCCGGTGATGGTCACGGAGCGGTCGGCGTCGCGTCGGCCTGCAGGTTGGCGTCCGGCTTCGTGAGCACCTGGACGATGTCGAGGTGCAGCAGGTCGGCGGCCGGCTTGACGTGGATGCGGCGGTCGAGGTCGCCGTCGCCCCGGTCGATCTGCTTGACCGAGCCGATCAGGATCGAGCGCGGATAGACCGACGGGAGACGGTTCGACACGGTGCCCGCCGTGACGATCAGGTCGCCCGTGCGGATCTCCTCCGCGCGGTCGACGAGGTCGAACAGCAGGTCGCCGCCGGCGCCCGGGATGGGCGTGATCGAGCCCGGCTCGCCACGGCGCGGCGCCAGCGCGCTGACGCCGAAGTCCTGGTCGGTGAGCAGCATCACGACCGCGTTGCCGTCGGAGACCGACTTGACCTTGCCGACGAGGCCCGCGCCGTTGACCACGGGGTCGTCGACCTTCACGCCGTCGCTGGAGCCCTTGTTGATCGTCACGGTCTGGTACCAGGTGCTCGGGGAGCGCTGGTAGACGCGCGAGGTGACGGGGGCGTACTGCTGCAGGCCGCCGGCGGTGTTGATCTCCTGCAGGCCCTTGAGCTGCTCGAGCTCGCGGTTGGCGACCTGGAGCTGCGCGACCTCGCCGCGGAGCTGGTCGCGCTCGCGCTGCAGGCGGTCGCGCTCGTCCTGGGCGTCGAGCGTGTCGCCGAACCACCCGAACAGGTCGCGGGCGGGCTTGAGTGCCTTGTTGGCCCCCTCCTGGATCGGAGCGAGGACCTCGAGCGCGCCGCGCTGGGTGGCGTGCAGGCCACCGCCGGCGGATTCGCCGAAGTACGCGGTCAGCAGGAACAGCGACAGCGCGACCAGCAGGGCGAGGACGGCGCGGCGCCGCCTGACGACCTTGTCGTGCATACGGAAAGGAACTCCGAAAAGGTGGAAGGTTTCAAGGTCCGCATCAGCGCCGTGGTCGCCTGTTGCGGTTGTTTCGGTTGGAGCGGTGGATCGCCTCGAACTCCTCGAGCGAGCGACCCGACCCGACCGCGACGCAGGTCAGCGGCGATTCCGCGCGGTGCGCGGGCATCTGCGTCTCGTCGCGCAGGCGCTCGTCGAGCCCCTGCAGCAGCGAGCCGCCGCCGGCCAGCATGATCCCGCGATCCATGATGTCGGACGCGAGCTCGGGCGGCGTCCGGTCCAGCGTCTCCTTGATCGCGTCGATGATCTGCACCAGCGGCTCCTCGAGGGCGGCGCGGACCTCCTCGGAGGTCAGCACCACGGTCTTGGGCAGGCCCGACACGAGGTCTCTACCCCGGATCTCCGCCTGCACCTCCTCTTCCAGAGGGTAGGCCGAGCCGATCTCCAGCTTGACCTCCTCGGCGGTCTGCTGGCCGATCAGGAGCTTGTACTCCTTCTTGACGTAGTTGATGATCGCCTCGTCGAGCTCGTCGCCGCCGACGCGGATCGACTGCGAGACGACGATCCCGCCGAGCGAGATCACGGCGACCTCGGACGTGCCGCCGCCGATGTCGACCACCATGTTGCCCGTCGGCTCCCCCACCGGCAGGCCGGCGCCGATCGCGGCGGCCATCGGCTCCTCGATCAGGTACGCCTGGCGGGCGCCGGCGCTCAGGCACGCCTCCTCCACCGCGCGCTTCTCGACGCCCGTCACGCCCGAGGGCACGCAGACGACGACGCGCGGGTGCGCCCAGCGGTTCTGGTGCACCTTCTGGATGAAGTGGCGCAGCATCTCCTCCGTGACGTCGAAGTCGGCGATCACGCCGTCCTTCAGCGGCCGGATGGCGGAGATGGTCCCGGGCGTGCGGCCCAGCATGCGCTTGGCCTCGATGCCCACCGCGTGGACCTCGCCGTTGCGGGAATCGATCGCCACGACCGACGGCTCGGAGAGCACGATCCCGCGCCCCCGCACGTATACGAGGGTGTTGGCGGTGCCGAGGTCGACGGCCATGTCACGACCGCCGAATCCGGTGAGGTACGAGAAGAAGCCCATGGGAGAGCGCGCGACCGCCCAGGAGGACGGATTCGGGGGCCGCGCCGGACGACGAGTCTATCGAAGCGACCTAGGCCGAAATCCGCTGCAATCCTGCCGTCAGGCGGCGCCGAGCTCGGCTTCGACCTCGTCCAGCCACGCCTCCTGGGCGTCCAGCATCCGGCTCGCGAGGCGGCGGTTGAGGCGCAGGGCGCGATTGCGGTGCGGCAGCGACGGCTCGATCTCCTCCGCGCGCTCCAGCCAGGCGCGTCCGGCCGCGATCTCCTCGCGCAGGCCGCGCAGGCCCTCCAGCACCGTCGCGTCGTCGGCGAACTCGGCCCCGAGGAGCCGGATCACGCCCTCGTTCTGGATCCGCGGGAACGCGGCCGGGGTGCCCAGCCACTCGCGCAGCGCCTCGCGCCCGGCGTCCGTGAGGCGGTAGGCCGTGCGCTGGTGGGTGCGCCCCGGCTCCTTGCTGGAGGTGAGGTATCCGAGCTTCTCCAGGCGCTTGGGCTCGGCGTAGAACTGGCTCTGTGAGGACGCCCAGTAGGCCCATGAGCCCTGGCGCATCATCCGCACGAGGTCGTGCGGGCCCGCGCCGCCCTCCCCCACCAGGACGAGGACGACGTAGCTGAAAGGAGTGAGGGTGGCCGTACTGGACATAGCTCCGATTCGGACGTATAAAGCTCCGTATCGGAGTCTACCCCCAAGGAGTCGCATGACCCCCGTCTGGTTCATCCACGGCCTCGCCGACGTCCTCGCCGAGGGCGACTACACGCTGATCGACATGCTGCTGCCGCCCGGCGACCAGCCACCGCTGCACGTGCACGACGCCGACGAGGGCTTCCTCTTGCTCGAGGGCGAGCTGTGCCTGTGGGCCGGCGAGTCCAGGCACGTGCTCACCCCGGGCCGCTTCGTCAACGCGCCGGCGGGCGTGCCGCACACCTACAGGGTCACGAGCGAGGGTCGCGCCCGCGTGATCGTGTCCTCGAACACGGGCGCCTTCGCGGCGTTCGTGCAGGCCTACGGCGTGCCGGCGCAGCGGCGCGAGCTGCCCGAGCCGGCCGCCCCGGACGTCGAGCGCCTCGGCCGCCTGGCCGCCGAGCACGGCATCGAGCTGCTCGGCCCGCCCGGCATGCTGCCGGCGGATCTGGCTAGCGCGCGGTAGGCAGCAGCGCCGGGCACAGCTCGAGCAGCCGCGCGAGCGGCAGGCCGACGACGTTGAGGTAGTCGCCCTCGATCCCCGCGACGAGGGCGGCGCCCCGGCCCTGGATCGCGTAGCCGCCGGCGCGGCCCTCCCACTCCCCCGTCGCGACGTACCAGTCGATCGTGGCGGGGTCGAGCGGCCGGAAGTCGACCGCCGTCACGACCACGTCCTGCGCGGTGATCTCACCGTGCTCGGCGATCGCGATGCCGCCGACGACCTCGTGGCGGCGCCCCGCGAGCCGCGCGAGCAGCTCGCGGGCGTGCTCGGCGTCGCGGGGCTTGCCGAGCACCTCGCCGTCGAGTGCGACGTCGGTGTCGGCGCCCAGGACGAGCTCGCCGTCGACGGCGAGCGCCTTGCGGCGGGCGTTCTCGAGCGCCAGCTCGCGCGGGTCGCCGGCGGCGAGCTCCTCGACGTCCGCCGGGCGGACGTCGAAGGCGACGCCGAGCTGCTCCAGGATCGCCCGCCGTTGGGGCGAAGCCGAAGCCAGCCTGAGGCGGCTCATCCTCGCGAGACTCGGCCTAGCCGAAGAACAGCTTCGCCTCGCGCTCGCCGGACTCCGGCGAGTCGGAGCCGTGCACCATGTTCTGGCCGACCTCGACCGCGAAGTCGCCGCGGATCGAGCCCGTGGTGGCCTCGAGCGGGTTGGTGGCGCCGATCACCTGGCGCGCCGCCTTGATCGCCTGCTCGCCCTCGAGCACCATCGCCACGATCGGGCCGGAGGTGATGAACTCGACCAGCTCGCCGAAGAACGGCTTGCCGTCGTGCTCGGCGTAGTGCTGCTTGGCGAGGTCCTCCGTCACCTGCATGTGGCGCATGGCGACGATCTTCAGGCCCTTGCGCTCGAAGCGGGCGACGATCTCGCCGGTCAGGCCGCGGGCGAAGGCATCGGGCTTTACGAGGATGAGGGTGCGTTCCATGAGTTCCTTTGATTAAGGGTTTCGCCCTCCGGTCGCCGGTTCGACGTCCAGCGGGTCCAACGTGGTCGACGTTCGTCGAACCGTCGACCTCCGTGCGACGTTACGACGGGGCGCTTAGGAGGGCGGGGCGTCGTGTGCGACGGTCGGCTGGTCCGTGGTGGCGGACCGGCGACGGCGGCGCGACGCGGACGGCGTGCTGGCGCCGGTCTCCGCCTCGCAGTACGGGCACAGCTTCCAGGCGGGGTCGATCGGCTTCCCGCAGGAGTAGCAGGAGTCCTTGAGCTTGCGCATGCAGCTCGGGCAGCGCAGGAAGTCGCCCTTGACCTCGTAGTCGCAGTGCGGGCACAGCTGGTAGTCGAGGTTCGCGAGGCGTGCCTCGGCGGCCGTCATCTCCAGCTCGCGCAGCCGCACGTCGTCGAGGAACTCCGGCGGGCGGACGATCACGTAGACGATCGTGCCCACGAACGGGAACAGCGACGCCGCGGTGGCGCAGCCGACCAGCATCGGGTCGTCGATCCGGCGGCGGGCGTCGGCGTAGGTCCAGAAGACCAGCGCGGCCCAGATGACGATGAGGACGAGGATGAGCACCGACACGGCCTGGTTGAGGCCATCGTTGGTGATCCCGAAGATGCCGAAAGAGAGCATGCGAGAAAGAAGCGTACCCAGGGCTCTACAGGAACGCGCGACCGAAAGCGTAGCCGAGGGCGAAGAAGACGAGGATCACCAGGGCCACGACGACGGCGACGAGCGCCATCATCGCGAGCACGCTCGGGCCGCGCTCGTCGTTCACAGCGCCGACGCCTTCCGGCCCGCGGCCTCGCCGACGAGGTCGGCCACGAGGTAGATCGAGCCCGTCGCGAGCACGGCGCCGTCAGGCCCGGCCAGCTCCCGTGCGCGGCGCACCGCGGCGTGCGGGTCGCGCACCACCTCGGTCGGCGGCCCGCCGAGCTGCTCGGCCAGCGACGCCAGCGTGGCGGGCGGCAGGGCGCGCGGATTGCGGGAGGCGGTGAAGACCATCGCGCCACATTTCCCGATCAGCGCCCGGAGCATGCCCGCCGCGTCCTTGTCGTCCAGGACGCTCACCACGGCGACGAGCTCGCGCTCGCCCACGACGTCGGGCAGCGCCGCCGCCAGCGCGGCCATGCCCGAGGGGTTGTGGGCGCCGTCGAGGACCGTCAGCGGGTCCTCGTCGACGACCTGCAGGCGGCCCGGGCACCCGCACCCGCGCGGCGACCTCCGCGACCTGCGTGGGTCGAGCAGGTCGTCGACGCCGAGGGCACGGGCTGGCGCCTGGAGTTGCATCTGCGCGGCGGCACGGCGAGCGCGAAGTTCGTGCGCTGGTAGCCGCGCAGGGGAACGTCGACCTCGGCGGCCCGCACGATCCGCGCGCCGGTGCTCCTGCGCGAGCGCGAGCACCTCGTCGTCCACCTCGCCGAGGACGAGCGTCGCGTCCGGGCGCACGACGGCGAGCTTCTCGCGCGCGATGTCGGGGATCGTCGGCCCGAGCCAGCGCGTGTGCTCCAGGCCGACGTTGGTGAGCACGCAGACGCCCGCGTCGAGCACGTTCGTCGCGTCCCAGCGGCCGCCCAGGCCGGCCTCCACCACCGCGACCTCGACCTCGCGGCGCGCGAGCTCGTCGAGCGCGGCGGCCGTCAGCAGCTCGAACTGCGTCACGCGCTCGCCGCCGGAGAGCGTCCGGTCGACCTTCTCGGCGGCTGCCGCCGCGCGCTGGACCGCGGCGCCGAACGCTTCGCCGGAGAGGTCCTCGTCGCCGATCCGGACGCGCTCCGCGAAGCGCACGAGGTGCGGCGAGAGGTAGGAGCCCGTGCGCACGCCGTGGGCCTCGAGCAGCGCCGCGGTCATGCGCACGGTCGAGCTCTTGCCGTTGGTGCCGACGACGTGGACGGCCTCGAAGCGCTCCTGCGGGCTGCCGAGAACGGTCAGCAGCCGGCGCATGCGCTCCAGCCCGAAGCGCATGCCGAACAGCTCCAGCGAGAGCAGGTGCTCCTCGGCGCGCTCCTCTGACCAGCTCAAAGCTCCGCGAGCTCCTCCCGCAGGCGGGCGAGCTTGTCGCGCTCGGCCTGCACCACGGCCTCCGGCGCCTTGGCCACGAAGCCCTGATTGGCGAGCTTGCCCTCCGCGCGGCCGATCTCGGCCTCGATCTCCTTGCGGCGGGCCTGCGCGCGGCGCTGCTCGGCCTCGAGGTCGACGGCGTCGGAGGCGAAGACCGCCACCGTGGCGCCCGGGAGGCCGACCGTCGCCACCGGCTCGCCGCCGTCGGTGGTCCACTCCAGGCGCGCGAGGCGCGCCACGTGGTCCGGCGGTCGCCTCGTAGCCCTCGCCCTCGAGCCGCGCCGGGATCGGCCGCCCGGGCTTCGCGCCCACGCTGTCGCGCCAGGCGCGCAGCTCCTGCACCGCCTCGATCGCGCGGGCGAGCTGCGCCTCGGCGGCCGGGTCGCGCAGCGACTCGTCGGGCTCGGGGTAGCGGCGCGCCATCAGCAGGCCGTCGGGGGTGGGTGGGCCGGGAACGTGCGACCAGATCTCCTCCGTCACGAACGGGATCAGCGGGTGCGCGAGCGCCAGCGTCTCTCCCAGCACGTGCAGCGCGAACGCGCTCGCCTCGGCGTTGTCCTCCTCGTACAGGCGCGGCTTGAGCAGCTCGAGGTACCAGTCGCACAGCTCGCCGTAGACGAAGTCGTACACGCGCAGTGCGCGGCCACGTGGAAGTCGAAGTCGTCGATCCCGCGCGCGACGTCGGCCTTCGCGGCCTGCAGGCGCGACAGGATCCAGGCGTCCTCGACCGTCGCCGGCGCGGGCGCGGCGTCCGGGAGCACGGTGCCCTCGGGCACGCGCAGCAGCACGAGCCGGCTGGCGTTGTAGAGCTTGTTGGCGAGCTGGCGGCCCTGGGCGACGCGCTCCTCGTTGAAGCGCACGTCCTGGCTGGAGGAGATCGCCAGCAGGCCCCAGCGCACGGCGTCGGCGCCGTAGGCGGGGAAGTCACCGCCCTCCGTGAACACCGGCGGGCGCGGGCCGCCCTCGATCAGCTGCATCGGGTCGATGCCCGTGCCGAGCGACTTGGACATCCGGCGCCCGTCCGGGGCCTGGATGACGGTGTGCACGTTGACGCGCGAGAACGGGATCTCGCCCGTGAACTCGAGGCCCATCATCACCATCCGGGCCACCCACAGGAACAGGATGTCGCGCGCCGTCGAGAGCACGTCGGTCGGGTAGAAGGCGCGCAGCGCCGGGGTGTCGTCGGGCCAGCCGAGCGTCGCGAACGGCCACAGCTGGCTCGAGAACCACGTGTCGAGCACGTCCGGGTCGCGCTCCCAGCCCTCGCCCTCCGGCGGCTCGAGGCCCGCGTAGGTCTCCTCGCCCGCGGTAGTAGACGGGGATCTGGTGGCCCCACCAGAGCTGGCGCGAGACGCACCAGGGCCGGATGTTCTCCAGCCACTCGACGTAGCGGCGCCGCTGGCCCTCGGGCTTGATCTGCAGCCGCCCGTCGCGCACGGGCTCGAGCGCGCGCTGCGCGAGCTCGTCCATGCGCATGAACCACTGCAGCGAGATCAAGGGCTCGATCCGCTCGCCCGAGCGGTGCGAGAACGGCACGTTGTGCACGTAGGGCTCCGTGCGGGCGATCCGGCCCTCCTCGCGCAGCTTCGCCACGACCGCCGCGCGCGCCTCCAGCGCCGTCATGCCGGCGAACTCGCCCGTCGCCTCGGTCATGCGGCCGTCCTCGCCGATCCCGGAGATCTCCTCGAGGCCGTGCTTGCGGCCGATCTCGAAGTCGTTCGGGTCGTGGCCGGGCGTGATCTTCAGCGCGCCCGTGCCGAACTCGGGCTTGACGTACTCGTCGGCGATGATCGTCAGCCGGCGGCCGACGAGCGGCAGGATCGCGGTCTCCCCGATCAGGCGCGTGTAGCGCTCGTCGTCCGGGTGCACGGCGATCGCGGTGTCGGCGAGCATCGTCTCGGGCCGCACCGTCGCGATCGTCAGCGAGCCGTGGCCGGAGGCGAGCGGGTAGTCGATGTAGTAGAGGGTGTCGGTGACCTCGCGCTCCTCCACCTCGAGGTCGGAGATCGCCGAGCGCGAGCCCGGGTCCCAGTTGACCAGGTAGTTGTCGCGGTAGATCAGGCCCTTCTCGTAGAGGTCCACGAAGACCTTCAGCACGGCCGCGTGGTAGTGCTCGTCGAGCGTGAAGCGCTCGTCCTCGTAGTCCAGCGAGGCGCCGAGCCGCTTGAGCTGCTCGACGATCGTGCCGCCGTAGAGCCGCGTCCACTCCCACGTGCGCTCGACGAACGCCTCGCGGCCGATCTCCTCGCGGCTCGTCCCCTCCGCCTTCAGCGCCTTCTCGACCTGGGTCTGGGTGGCGATGCCGGCGTGGTCGGTGCCGAGGATCCACTTCGTGTTGCGCCCGCGCATGCGGTTGAGGCGGATCAGCGCGTCCTGCATCGTGTTGTTGAGCGCGTGGCCCATGTGCAGGGCGCCGGTCACGTTCGGGGGCGGGATCGCGATCGAGTAGTTCTCGTCGGGCGTGCCGTCCGGATCCGGGTGGAAGAGGCCCGACTCCTCCCAGCGCGCGGCCACGCGCGGCTCGGCCTCGGCCGGGTCGTAACGGGTCTGGGACTCGAGGTCGGTCGCGCTCATACGCGCACGAGTCTAGATGTGGCCGAAGCTTGTTACAGTTCGCCATTGAGTGTCACAACGTCACGACTTCGAACCCGGCGAAGAGGCGATGCTCGAGGCCGCCCGCGCCTGCGTGCTGGCCGTCGGCTTCCGCCGGACGACGTTCTCCGACGTCGCCCGCCGGGCCGGCGTCAGCCGGATGACGCTCTACCGCCGCTTCCCGGACCTCGAGACGCTGCTGTCGACGCTGATGACGTGGGAGTTCGGCCGCGTCGTCGCCGATGCGCGCGCCGTCGCCGCGGACGGGACCTGCCGCGAGCGCGCGGTGACGATGGTCGCGAGCGCGGCCCGGCGGCTGCACGAGGACCCGCTGTTCGACCGGCTGCTCGACGTCGACCCCGAGCTGCTGCTCCCGTACGTGACCGTCCGCCTGGGCGGGATGCAGCGCATGGCGGTCGCGGGGCTGGCCGCGGAGCTCGAGGCCGGCCGCGGCGACGGCAGCGTGCGCGACGGCGATCCTGAGACCTTGGCGCGCGGGATCGAGCTGATCGCGCGCGGCTTCGTGCTCGCCCGCGACCCCGGCCTCGACGCCTGGGACGAGCTGGCCCGCGCCGTCGACGGGTACCTGCGGCCATGACCGGCGCCTCGCTCAACGCCGAGCGGCGCGCCGCCGAGCTCGAGGCGCTCGCGGCGGGCGAGCCGGTCGACCTCGTGGTCGTCGGCGGCGGCATCACGGGCGCGGGCGTGGCGCTCGACGCCGCCTCGCGCGGGCTCTCGGTCGCGCTGCTGGAGCGCCGCGACCTCGCCCACGGCACGAGCCGCTGGAGCTCGAAGCTCGTCCACGGCGGCCTGCGCTACCTCGAGCACCGCGAGTCGGGCCTGGCGTGGGAGTCCGCGCGCGAGCGGGCGCTGCTGATGGGCACGATCGCGCCGCACCTCGTGCGGCCGCTGCCGTTCGTGACCCCGCTCGACGGCGGCGATGCCGGCCGCGAAGGCGGCCAAGACGCAGATCGGGCTGCGGATCGGCGACGGCCTGCGGATCGGCGCCCGCACGTCGCGCCGCGTGCTGCCGCCGGCGCGGCGGATCAGCGCGCTCGAGGCGCGCCGGCTCGCGCCGGCGCTGGCCGAGGGCGGCCTGCGCGGCGCGCTGCTGAGCTGGGACGGCCAGCTCGAGGACGACGCGCGGCTGGTCGTGGCGGTCGCGCGCACCGCCGCGGCGCACGGCGCGCGGATCCTCACCTACGCCGGCGTGACGTCCGTGCGCGACGACGGCGTCGAGGCGCTCGACGCGCTGACCGGCGCGCGCGTTCTCCGTGCGGGCGCGGCACGTGGTCCTCGCGACGGGCGTCTGGGCCGGCGAGCTCGCCGCGGGCGTCGCGCTGCAGCCGAGCCGCGGCTCGCACCTGCTCGTGCCGGCGGGCCGGCTCGGCGACCCTCGCGCGGCGGTCAACGTGCCCGTGCCGGGCGAGCGCGGCCGCTGGGTGTTCGCGCTGCCGCGCGCCGACGGGCTCGTCGCGATCGGCCTCACCGACGTGGCCGCCGACGGGCCGATCCCCGACGAGCCCGCACCCGAGCGCCGAGGAGGAGGCCACGCTGCTCGAGCACGCGAGCGCGGCGCTCGAGGTCTCGCTCGGCCCGGAGGACGTCGCGGGCCGCTACGCCGGCCTGCGCCCGCTGCTGGCGGGCGACGGCGTCGACGGCCGACCTCTCGCGGCGCCACGCCGTCGTCGAGGACGTGGAGACGGGCGCGCTGACCGTCGTCGGCGGCAAGCTCACGACCTACCGGGCGATGGCCCAGGACGCCGTCGACCGCATCACGGACCGGCCGTGCCGCACGCACCGCCTGCCGCTGGTGGGCGCCGCCGCCGCGCCCGCCCAAGGCACCAGGCCGCTCATGCCGCGGCCGGTCCCGCCCTCGCCCGGCTGGCGCGCCGCTTCGGCGCGGAGGCGGCCGCCGTCGCGGCGCTCGGCTCGGCGGAGCCGCTCGCGCCCGGCGTGCCCGTCTGCGAGGCCGAGCTGCGCTGGGCGGCGGCGCACGAGCTCGCGCTGACCCCCGAGGACCTGGCGGACCGGCGCACGCGCGCGGGGCTGGTGCCCGAGTGGCGCGAGGTCGTCCTGGCCGCGGCGCGTGCCACGATCCCGGGATGCGGCTCCGTCCCCTCTCCCCCGCCGACCTCGGCGACATCCAGGAGCTGATCCAGGACCCCGACACGCTGCGCTTCACGCGCATCCCGGAGCCGCCGGGCGAGGACTTCGCGCAGGAGTGGATCGCCCGCTACGAGCAGGCGCGCGAGACCGGCACGAAGGAGGCGTTCGCGATCACCGACGAGGACGGCGCCTTCCTCGGCCTCGCGCTCGCCCCGTCGATCGACGCGGAGGCCGCGGAGGCCGAGCTCGGCTACATGGTCGCGGCGCACGCCCGTGGCCGCGGGGTCGCCTCCGAGGCGCTCGCCCTGCTCACCCGCTGGGCGTTCGAGGAGCGCGGCGTCCTGCGCGCCTCGCTGGTCATCGACGTCGACAACCCGGCGTCCAAGCGCGTCGCCGAGCGCGCGGGCTACTCCTTCGAGGGCGTGATGCGCAGCACCTATCTCAAGCAGGGCCGCCGCGCGGACACCGAGCTGTGGTCGCGCCTGCCCGGCGACCCGCCCGTCACCACAGCTCGATAGCCGGCAGCTCCGAGCCGCCGTCGAGGCACTGGCGCAGGTAGATCGCGGTGCCGAGGTCACCCGTCCAGAGCGTGTGCCGGCCGCGTCCGTACCGCCGCCGCTCCGTCTCGACCTGCGCGGCGGCGTGAACCGCGAAGCGGTGCGCGCGCCCGAGCCAGAGCTCGTCGCCCGTGCGGGCGAACAGCTTCAGCAGCGCGAAGCCGTTGCCCGCCGTGCCGTGGCACAGGCCCGCTCCCTTGCTCAGCGGGCCGGCCGTCCAGGTCAGCTCGCCGCCCTCGAGCAGCAGCGCGTCGAGCTCCTCGCCGGACGGGAGCGCGGCGAGCGAGGTGACGACCCCGGGCGCGCCATGGCACCACTGCGTGCGGATCGTCCCTGTGCGGTGCACGAGCCCCTCGGTCAGCGTGGGCGGCCAGTTGACCAGCCCGTCCTCGTGGATCGCCGTGGCCGACAGCGCCCCCACCGCGCCCGGGAGCAGCCGATCGTGCGGCAGCAGCTCGGGGCGGCGGGCGAGCATGGCGAGCACGCCCGCGAGCCCGTGCCCGGCGCCGATGAGCTCCTCCTCGGCGCCGTAGAGCCGCTGGGTCCAGAAGTGCGGGACGCGCTCGCCCCAGCGGCCCATCAGGTCCTCCGCGAGCGCGCTCCAGGCCGTCGCCCAGCGCGGCTCGCCGGTGCGCTCGAGCATCGCGTCGGCGATCGCCAGCAGGCCGGGGCTGCCCCACAGCAGCTCGAGCGTGTCGGGCTCGGGGGCGGCTGACAGCTCGGCGAGCCGGCCGGCGATCTCGGGCGAGGGCGCCAGCAGCCAGGCGACGAGAGCGATGCCACCCTCTCCGAGCCACAGGCTCGGCAGCGGGCCGTCGAACTCGGGCCGCCGCCGGTAGCTCTCGAGCGCGCCTGCGGCCAGCCGCGCGTAGTCGTGCCGCGGCTCGTGCAGGCCCGCGCGGGCGAGGTGATCGAGCGCCCACAGCACGCCGGCCGCCCCGAGATAGACGCCGTGGAGCGCGTCGGGCGTCTCCCCGTCGTCGTCGAGCGGGTGCAGCGGCCACCACTCGCCCTCGCGCAGCGCCTCGTCGGCGGCACGCGCGATGGCGCGGATCTCCGCCTCGGCCGCGGCAGGGCTCCACTCCTCGTCGTGCAGCGGCTCGTGGGCGCGAGGGTCGAACAGCACCGGCGCAACGCTATCGGCGGCCGTGAGGGGAACGCACGTTCGCTGTGACGGCGCTCACAGAACTGACGTTTGCCCGCGGGTAATACGTCGTCCATGCACGGAGCACCGGATGTGCTGCGCACCCTCGCGGAGCGCTTCGACGCCACGGCCTTCGACGCCCCGGCCGGGCGCGCCCGGCTGCGGCTGCGCGTGACCGGCGACAGCGACTGGGACGCCACCGTCGAGCACGGCCTGATGCGGCTGGCGCCCGCCAACGGCGAGCGGCCGGACGCCAGGCTGGCCGCCGATCCCGCCACCTGGCGCCGGATCGCCGAGGACGTCCGCGGCGGCATGGAGGCGTTCAGCCGCGGCAAGCTCAAGATCCGCGACGACCTGCACCTCGGCGTCGGCTTCCTCGCCGCGACGAGCGGGATGGACGGCCCGGAGCGGCTCGAGATGAGCCGCGTCCGCACGGCGGTCGGCGAGATCGCGACGTTGCAGGCCGGCTCCGGCGACCCGGTGCTCCTGCTGCACGGGCTCGGCGCGACGAAGGCGTCCTTCCTCCCCACCGTCGCCGCGCTCGCCGGCGAGCATCGCGTGATCGCGATCGACCTGCCCGGCTTCGGCGACTCCGCGATGCCGGTCGGCGCCGCCTACGATCCGCCGTTCTTCGCCCGCGCCGCCGCCGCGGCGCTCGACGCGCTGGAGATCGAGCGCGCGCACGTGGTCGGCAACAGCATGGGCGGCCGGATCGCGCTCGAGCTCGGCTTCGAGCACCCTGACCGGACCGGCCAGCTCGCCCTGCTCGCGCCCTCGCTGGCCTGGTTGCGCGAGCGCCGCTGGGCGCCGCTGCTGAAGGCGGTCCGGCCCGAGCTCGGCCTGCTCCAGCCCGCGCCGCGCGTGATCGTCGACCGGATCGCCCGCGCGATGGTGCCGGGCGGCAACGACGGCTGGAGCGCGGTCGGCGTCGACGAGTTCCTGCGCGGCTACCTGACCCCGCGCGGCCGCGCCGCCTTCTACGCCGCGGCGCGCAACATCTACCTCGAGGACCCCGACACGTTCTGGACGCGCCTGAAGGAGCTGCAGAACGAGGCCCTGTTCGTCTGGGGCCGCCAGGACCGGATCGTGCCGATCGGCTTCGCCCGCCACGTGCGCGAGGCGCTGCCCGCCGCGGAGCACCTGGAGCTCGACTGCGGCCACGTGCCCCAGCTCGAGGCGCCGCGCGCGACGCACGCCGCCGTGCGCGACTTCCTCGCGCGCTCGCCGCTGCTCAGCACGCGCTAGCGGCGCCGCGGCGCGCGGCGCGGTGCGGTGCGGCGCGCGCGCTAGCCCACCGTCAGCGCCACGACGCCGACCACGATCGCGGCCGAGGCAACGAAGCGCAGGCTGCCCTCCCCCTCCGCGAGCACGGTCGTGCCGAGCAGCGTCCCGATCAGGATGCTCAGCTCGCGCGCCGGCGCCACGGCGCTGACCGGAGCGCGGGCGAGCGCGTAGAGGATCAGCACGTAGGCGAGCGGGCTCAGCAGCGCCACGCCCGCCGCGGCGCCGCGCGACGTCCGCCAGGCCAGCGCGACCGACCCGCGTCTCCGCCCGCGGAGCACGATCGCGGTCAGCAGGATCGCGTTGGCCGTGTTGGTGCCCCAGTAGTAGACGAGCGGCGAGAGCGCGAGCGCGTCGACCGCGTGCTTGTCCCACAGCGTGTAGCCCGCGATCGCCACGCCGGTCAGCACCGCGATCCGCGCCGCACGCCCGTGCTCCACGCCGGCCTCGGGCGAGGGGCGCGCGAGCGCGAGCACAGCGAACACGATCAGCAGCGCCCCGAGCAGCGCGACGACTCCTGGCCGCTCGCCGAAGATCGCGATCGCCGCGAGCGTCGAGATCAGCGGGCCGGTGCCGCGGGCCAGCGGATACACGAGCGACAGGTCGCCCGTGCGGTAGCCGCGCTGGAGCAGCGACGCGTAGACCGTGTGCAACGCCCCGCTGCCCGCCATGAACACGAACGCCTCCCAACCGAGCGGCCCGGGCGCGACGATCAGCGCGGCTATCAGGACCGGCAGATACAGCACCGACGCCGCGACCGTGTAGAGCCACACGAACCCCTGGCCGCCCTGCGCTCCCTTGGCCAGGAGGTTCCAGGCCGCATGCGCGACCGCCGCGAGCAGGACCAGTCCGAGGATCGGGAGGGTCAGGGGGCTCAACGTAGCGATCGTCCGCGAGCCGAGGGCGTGGGCGCGGGCGGGCGTCACGCCGGCCGGGGAGCGTGCCCTGGAACGGACGTCAACTCGCTCTGGGTGGGGAAGGTGAGAGGGTGCCATCAACGTCAATCGGCGGCACCAGTCGATCCGTCCGATCGACGTTTCCGGGCTATACGACCCCCAACGTCGATCCGAACGGGGGTCGGCCGGTCCACCGATCGACGTTCGTGCACGCCGAGCAGGCGGCACCCTCACCACCCCTACCCAGCCGCAGTTGACGTTCGCCCGCGCTAGCGGCGCCGAACGCGCTTGACGCGCTTCGCCCGCGTGCCGTCCTTGCGCACGATCCGCGCGGCGATCTTCGTGCGGCCGTGGCGCTTCAGACGCTTCCGCGCGACCGTCACCCGGAACGGCCGCTTGCGATCCACGCGCACGCGCTTGCCGCGCACGCGGAACTCGACCCGCCGGACCTGCCGCACGCCCTTGCCGACGACCCGCGCCCGCACGCGCCCGCCCTTCAACCGCCGGACCCGCAGCCGCAGCGACCCGTGGCGGCGCTTGCCGCCGCTGCCCGCGGCCGGCCCGCCCGCCGCACCCGGCGGCGGCGTCGCGTCGCGCAGGCCGATCAGGCCTCCGAGAACGCCGACGTACGCGGTGCCGTCGGGACCCAAGGTGACCGGCGCGTAGTTGTTGTTGTGGCCGAGCCCCTCGCCGCCCAGGCGCTTGAAGAGCGTCTTGCCCGTGCGGAAGTCGAGCGCCGTCAGGTACCACGCGTCCTGGTTGTCGGGCTGCGGGTCCTTCGTGTACGTGTAGACGATCCCGTTGGCGGCGGAGAGCTTCGGCACGACCGTCGGCGCGATCTCCTGCGAGCGCCAGACGGAGCGGCAGCCGGTGCCGTCGGCGTCGATGTCGACGCGCTCGAGTCCCGGCGAGGTGGTCTTGCCGTCCTGGGTCGAGGTCGGGCCGCTGTAGCCGTAGTTGTTCTCGACGACGAGCGAGCGGCCGGCGCCGATCAGCGAGTTGTCCGTCGCGCTCGCGCCCTTCTCGAACACGGGCTGCACGCAGATCGTCCGCGAGGAGTCGGTCGTCGGCGCGCGCCGGTAGACGACGACGTTCATCGGGTCGGCGTTGTCGGTGATCGCCACCCAGTCGCGGCCGAGCAGCGTCGGCGTCGTGCCCGAGCCCGGCCCGACCTGGCCCGGCTTGGAGATCCCGGAGTTCTCGTAGACCTCGCGCCAGGTGACGACGGGGAAGCCGCTCGAGCCCGCGTCGAGCCGGTAGGCGGCCGCGTCCGTGACGAGGTAGACGCCGCCGGTCTCGTCGACCGCGAACGAGTTCGAGATCTTCTCGCGCAGCGGCAGCGCGGTCACCGCGCCGCTCGCGCGGTCGACGATCCCCACCACGCCTGCTTGGGAGACGAACCAGAAGCGCCCGCTCCAGTCGGGCAGCGCGGAGATGATCTTGTCGCCCAGCGCCACGGCTCCCGTGAGGTCGTAGTCGCGCTCGAGCTCGAAGCCCGAGCCGTCGGCGGTCTGGCGCACGACGAACAGGTGGCGCGAGGTCGTCGGGATCACGGCCCGGTCGCTCTCGTCCAGGTAGAAGTAGCCGCCGCCGGCGAAGTCGTTGAAGATGTTGCCGCCGCCGGGCACGCGCGGCGGCAGCGGGAACGTGGCCAGCGTCGCCAGCGTCCGGGCGTCCATCAGGTACAGCCGCGGCCCGTCCACGCCGACGCACACGGTCACGATCCGGCCGCGCGAGTCGAACGTCACCGACGCGCAGTCGGCGCTCAGGAACGTCTCGACCCGCGACATCTGGTTGCCGAGCGGGCCGGGCCCCTGGTGCACGTCGGTCTGGTAGGCGTCGACGTGCAGGTTCGAGCGCGAGTTGGGCGCCATGAACGGGTGGCGCGGCGGGTCGACCGCCTCGACGGGCCGCTGCGCGGCGGGCGCGCCGATGAACGGCTTCAGCGAGCCGGCCTGCGGCCCCTCGGGGATCGGCGCCTGCGCGGCCGCGGGAGCGGCGGACGCGAGCAGCGCGACGACGGCGAGCAGGCCCCTGCGGAGCATCGGTCGATCGTACGCGAACGTTCGCTGAAGCGCGTCAGGCCGACTTCGCGGCGGGCGAGTCGCCCTCGTCGGGCGCCTCGGTGACGAGCGTCGGCTTGACGCCGCGCTCGATCGTCTCCTTGGTCACGACGCACTTCTTGACGTCGCGGCGGGAGGGCAGCTCGAACTGGACCTCGAGCAGCACCTCCTCGATGATCGAGCGCAGGCCGCGGGCGCCGGTCTCGCGCTCGAGCGCGCGGTCGGCGACGGCCTTCAGCGCGTCGTCGGAGAAGATCAGCTCGATCCCGTCGAAGCCGAAGAAGCGCTGGAACTGCTTGATGATCGCGTTGCGCGGCTCGGTGAGGATCGTGATCAGATCCTCGCGCGAGAGCTGGTGGACCGCGCTCGTGACCGGCAGGCGGCCGATGAACTCCGGGATCAGGCCGTACTGCATCAGGTCCTCGGGCAGGCAGACCTCGAACAGCTCGCCCGTGTCCTTCTCGGACTTCGTCGTGATCGCCGCGCCGAAGCCGACGCCCTTGTGGCCGATCCGGCGCTCGATGACCTTGTCGAGGTTCGCGAACGCGCCGCCGCAGATGAACAGCACGTTCGTCGTGTCGATCGAGAGGAACTCCTGGTGCGGGTGCTTGCGCCCGCCCTGCGGCGGCACCGAGGCGGTCGTGCCCTCGAGGATCTTCAGCAGCGCCTGCTGGACGCCCTCACCCGAGACGTCGCGCGTGATCGACGGGTTGTCGGCCTTGCGGGCGATCTTGTCGACCTCGTCGATGTAGATGATCCCGGTCTCGGCCTTCTTGACGTCGTAGTCCGCGGCCTGGATCAGCTTCAAGAGGATGTTCTCGACGTCCTCGCCGACGTAGCCGGCCTCGGTCAGCGCCGTGGCGTCGGCGATCGCGAACGGGACGTTGAGGATGCGGGCGAGCGTCTGCGCGAGCAGCGTCTTGCCGCAGCCGGTCGGGCCGAGCAGCAGGATGTTGGACTTCTGCAGCTCGATGTCCGAGTCGTCGGACTGCATCATCTGGACGCGCTTGTAGTGGTTGTAGACCGCTACCGAGAGCGTGCGCTTGGCCTGCTCCTGCCCGACGACGTACTCGTTGAGGACGCTCCAGATCTCCTTCGGCTTCGGCAGGTTGTCGATGTCGAAGGTCGGAGGGGCGGTGAGCTCCTCGTCGATGATCTCGTTGCAGAGATCGATGCACTCGTCGCAGATGTAGACGCCCGGGCCCGCGATCAGCTTCTTGACCTGCCGCTGGGACTTCCCGCAGAAGGAGCAGAGGAGCTGTTCGTTGGAGTCGGTCGGGCGTGCCACGAGTTCGCCTCCTGGATCAGTGCTCGGAGATCACCCGGTCGATGATGCCGTACTCCACAGCCTCCTCGGAGGACATGAAGTAGTCGCGCTCCGTGTCGGCGCGCACCTTCTCGACGTCCTTGCCCGCGTGCTCGGCGATGATCTCGTCGAGCCGGCGGCGCAGCTCGATCACCTCGCGAGCGTGGATCTCGATGTCCGTGGCCTGGCCCTGGAAGCCGGACGAGACCTGGTGGATCAGGATCTTGGCGTTGGGCAGCGCCATGCGCTTGCCCTTCGCGCCGCCGCCGAGCAGCAGCGCGCCCATCGACATCGCGATGCCGACGCAGATCGTCTGCACGTCCGGCTTGATGAACTGCATCGTGTCGTAGATCGCGAGACCCGCGTACACCGACCCGCCGGGCGAGTTGATGTAGAGCGAGATGTCCTTGTCGGGATCCTCGCTCTCCAGGTGCAGCAGCTGGGCGACGATCAGGTTCGCGATCTGGTCATCGACCGGCGTGCCGAGGAAGATGATCCGCTCGTTGAGCAGCCGGGAGTAGATGTCGAACGCGCGCTCCCCGCGGGAGGTCTGCTCGACGACCATCGGTACGAGTGGGCTCACAGTCCTCGCTTCGTTTCGCTCTTCGCGCTCGAATCCTGCAACGGGACGCCGACTCTAGCAACGGCTGGGCGCGGCCAGAACCGGTACGTGCGTCTAGGTCGAGGACGAGGTCGCGGCCTCGGCGGCGACCGGCTTGGCGGAGTCCGTGACGAGGTCCAGCGCCTTGCGCTGCGCGAGGTCCTCCTTGAGCGCGTCGAGGCGCCCGGCGGACTTCAGGCGCTCGAGCAGCTTCTTGGGCGAGGTCTGACCCTCCGCGGCCTGGCCGACCGCCTCGAGCACCTCCTCCTCGCTCGGCTCGATCTTCTCGGCCTCGATGATCGCGGCGAGCACGGCCTCGCGGCGGAGCGCCTGGGCGGCGTCCTCCTTGCCCTGCTCGATGATCTCCTCCTCCTCGCGGCCCGAGATCTGGAGGTAGACCTCCTTGGTGATCCCCTGGTGCGAGAGGGAGTGCAGCATCTGGTCCCAGAGCTCACGCGAGCGGGCCTCCACGAGCGCCTCGGGCACCTCGATCGTCGCGTTGGCGACGGCGGCGTCCAGCGCGGCCTCGCGGAACTCGGCCTCGATGCGCGAGGACTCAGACTCGGAGATGCGCGAGCGGATGTCGTCGCGCAGCTCGTCGAGCGTGTCGAAGCCGGCCTCCTCGGCGAACTCGTCGTCGAGCTCCGGGAGGTCCTTGGCCTTGACCTCCTTGACCGTGACGGCGAACTCGGCCTCCTGGCCGGCCAGCTCGGCGGCCTGGTAGTCCTCGGGGAAGGTCACCTTGACGGTGCGCTCCTCGCCCGCGCCGGCGCCCTCGAGCTGCTCCTCGAAGCCGGGGACGAGCCGGCCCGAGCCGAGCTCGACCATCTGGTCGCGGCCCTCGCCGCCGGCGAACGGGGTGCCGTCGACGCTGCCGGCGAAGTCCATCACCACGAAGTCGCCGCGGCCGGCCGGGCGCTCGACCGTCTCGACCTTGGCGGAGCGCTCGCGCAGGCGCTCGATCTCCTCGTTGACGGCCTCGTCGCTCGCCTCGGCGTCGCGGCGCGGGACCTCGAGGCCCTTGTAGTCGCCGAGCTTGGCGGGCGGGCGCACGCCGATCTCGATCGCGAACTTCAGCGGCTCGCCCTCGCCGGGCAGCGGCGAGAGGTCCAGGTCGGGCTCGCCGACCGGCACGACCTTCGCGTCCTCGATCGCGGCGGTGTACCAGCCGCCGATCGACTCACGCACCGCCTCGTCGAGCACGGCCTCGCGGCCGACGCGCTTGATCACGACGGGGGCCGGCGCCTTGCCGGGGCGGAAGCCCGGGACGCGCATGCTGCGCGCGAGTGCGCGGGCGGCGACGTCGACGCGCCTGGATACCTCGGTGGCCGGGACCTCCGCCTCCACGCGCACGCGTGACTCGGGAAGCTCGGTGACGGTGGTGGTGACGGGGTCGGTTGCCATGGCCGTCTCACTGTATAAGCCCCTGATCGTGCGCTCCCGCCTCGCCGCCCGCTTCTACACCGGCCCCACGGGCCATCTCGTCGCCGGCGCGGCCGATTGGGCGGAGCTGCTCGTTCGCTGGAAGTGGTCTCAGATGGTGAGCCGCTTCAAGCGAGGCGGCACCGTCCGATAACCCGGCCCATGAAGACCTTCCTGAACCTGCGCCTGTCCGCGCGGCTCGGCGCCGCGTTCGGATTCCTCGTCCTCGCCATGATCGTCGTCGCCGTCGTCGGCGTGAGCGGCGTGGCCAAGGTCCATCACGACGCCGAGCAGATCGAGCGGCGCGACGTCGCCGGCCTGCAAGAGCTCGTCACCGTCAGCGAGGACTTCCTCGCAAGCGGCTACCTCCTCGTCCGTCACCTCTACGTCGAGGACGGCGACCTGAAGGCCCAGGACAAGACCCAGAAGGAGATCGACGTCTTCACAGCCGAGGCTCGCGAGACGCTCGCCGCACTCGGCCCGCGTCTCGGGGGCGCCGAGGCGAAGCGCATCTTCGCGCAGTTCGAGCGGGACGTGAGCGCCTTCCAGGCGGGCTCGGCCAAGGCGCTCGAGCTCTCGCGCAAGGAGACCGTCGACGGCGTCGAGGAGCGCGACGGCTCGCGCGCGGTCTACACGGACCAGGTGGCGAAGGTCTTCGAGCGCCTGGACGTCTCCCACGACGCGCTCGAGGAGAAGGTCGTGGCCCAGGCCGAGGCCGGCGTCGCCGCTGCCGAGGCGAGCGCGTCGTCCGCGGAGCGCACCGTCGTGATCGTCGTCGCGATCGCCGTGCTCGCCGCGATCGGCCTCGCACTGCTCGTCACCCGCTCGGTCACCCGCCCGGTGGCGGCGCTCGGCACTCGCCTGCGCAGCCTCAACGACCACTGCCTGCAGGGTCTGGGCGACGGCCTCAACGCGATCGCCGAAGGCGACCTGACGCGCGACGTCCAGCCGGTCACCACGCCGGTCGAGGTCCGCTCCAAGGACGAGCTCGGGCAGCTGTCGGAGACCTTCAACGAGATGCTGGTCAAGGCCCAGGGCGGCCTGCAGAGCTACAACGACATGCGCGGCCAGCTCGGCGCGCTGATCGGCGAGGTCTCCGCGGGCGCCGGCACCGTGAGCGCCGCTTCGGAGCAGATGGCCTCCACGTCCGACGAGGCCGGCCGCGCGGTGGGCGAGATCGCCTCCGCCGTCGGCGACGTCGCGATGGGCGCCGAGCGCCAGGTGCGCATGGTCGAGGAGACCCGCGAGGCCGTGCTCGAGGCGGCCCGCGCCGCCGAGGCGAGCGCGACCACCGCCGCCTCCACCACCGAGGCCGCCGAGCAGGCGCGCGACGCCGCCCGCGAGGGCGTCCAGGCCGCCGCCCGCGCGACCGACGCGATCCAGCAGGTCGCCGACAACTCCGAGCAGGTGGGCCGCGCGATCGAGGATCTCGCCGCCAAGTCGGAGCGCATCGGCGGCATCGTCGACACGATCAGCGGGATCGCCGAGCAGACCAACCTGCTGGCGCTCAACGCGGCCATCGAGGCCGCCCGCGCCGGCGAGCAGGGCCGCGGGTTCGCGGTCGTCGCCGAGGAGGTCCGCAAGCTGGCCGAGGGCTCCCAGGGCGCCGCGGCCGAGATCGCCTCGCTCATCTCCGAGATCCAGGCCGAGACCGGCCGCGTGGTCGAGGTCGTCGGCGAGGGCGCCAAGCGCACCGGCGACGGCGTCGCCACCGTCGAGCAGGCGCGCGAGGCGTTCGAGGTGATCGGGCTCGCCGTCGAGTCGATGACCGATCGCGTGGCCGAGATCGCGGGCGCCGTCCAGCAGATCTCCGCCGAGTCCCAGCGCGCCGAGGGCGGCATCAGCGAGGTCGCCGCGGTGGCCGAGCAGTCCTCCGCGTCCGCCGAGCAGGTGTCGGCCTCCACGCAGGAGACCAGCGCGTCCACGCAGGAGATCGCCTCCTCGGCGGCCGAACTGGCCAAGACCGCCGAGCAGCTGGACCAGCTCGTGCGGCGCTTCAAGGTCACCGCCTAGCGCACCACACGCACCGGTGGCACCGGCGGGCGCTCCTAGACTCGGAGCCCCGCCGGATGCGCCGCCTCCTCGCCCTGCCCGCCGCCCTGCTCGCCGTGCTCGCATGGGCGGCGACGGCGTACGGTCACGCGGCCTACGTCGGCTCGGAGCCCGCGCCCGGGCAGCGACTCGAGCGCTCGCCGGGCCGCGTCGTGCTCGTGTTCACCGAGCCGCTGAACGGGCGGCTCGCGCGGGCGACGCTGCGGGCGGTCGACGGCGGCGCCGAGGTGGCGGCGAGCGTGCGTCCCGAGGGCAAGCGGCTCGTCATCACTCCGTCGCGCGAGCTGGCCACGGGCGCGTACCGGGTCGACTGGCACACGGTCTCGACCGAGGACGGCCACGCGCTCGAGGGCGCGTTCTCGTTCGGCGTGCGCGCGGACGCGGGAGCGGCGCCGGCGCTGGAGACCGGGCCGCTGGCGCGCTGGGGCATCGTGCGGATCGCAGCGCGGATCGCGCTCTACGTGACCGTGCTGATGCTCGCGGCGGCGCTCTTGCTGCCGCTGTTGATCGGGCGCCCGCGCGGCTGGCCCGTCCCCGAGCTGGACCCCGGCGACGAGGGCGGCCGGGTGGATCGCGCGGACGTGCGCGCGCGCGAGCGGCGCCTGCGGGGCGACCTCGCGTGGGCGGCCGTGGTCGCCGCCGTGGTGGCGACGTTCGCCGACGCCGCCGACGCGGCGCGCGGGCTCGACGTGAGCCGGATGGCGGACTACCTCGGCGGCAACCTCGCCGGGATCGGCCGCGCGCTCGTGGTCGTCGCGCTGCTGGCGGCGGCCCTGCTGCGCGACCGCCGGCCGCGCGCCGCGGCGGCGGCCGTCGTGGTCGCGCTCGGCGCCGTGGCCGCCTCGGGCCACGCCGGCTCGGCCGACCCGCGCATCCCGAGCATCCTCAATGACTGGCTGCATCTGCTCTCGGGCGCGCTGTGGCTGGGCGGGATCGGCTTGCTGGTGCTGCTGTGGTGGCCCGTCGTGCGCTTCACGCGGCGAGGCTCGCGGGTGGCGATCGCGCGCGAGGTGCTGGCGCCGTTCGGGCGGATCGCGGTCGGGGCGTTCCTCGTGGCGGTCTCGACCGGGCTGGTCTCGCTCGTCACGCAGCTCGGGCGCGTGGCCGCGCTGTGGGACACGGCCTACGGGCGGCTGCTGGCGGTCAAGATCGTCGTCGTCGGGCTGATCGCGGCGGCGAGCTTCCTGCACGCGCGACGGCTGCGGCCGCGGCTGCTCGGCGGCGAGGCGGGCGACCGCGACGAGCGCCGCCACTGGACCCTGTGGCGCAGCGAGCCGTGGCTGGGGCTCGCCGTGATCGCCGCCGTCGCGGGGCTGGTCGCCTTCCCGCTGCCGCCGCGCCAGCTCGACCAGGCCGGCGACGCGCAGGCCGCGGTCTGCGACCCGTGCCCGCTCCCCCGCCCGGCCGCCGACGAGCTCGGCGTGGCCGGCTCGGCGGGCTCGAGCGTGGTCGCGGGCTGGATCCGCCGCTCCCCGCAGGCGGTCACCGGCACCGTGCGGCTGCTCGACCGCAAGGGCCGGCCGGCGAAGCTGCCGGTCGAGCTGCCGGGCGCGCGCGTGTCGGGTTGCGGCGACGGCTGCCGCCGCTTCCGGCTGCCCGCGTCGGCGCGGGAGGTCGAGGTGGCGGTGCGCGAGCGCGGCCGGCGCTACGCGACGGCGCTGCCCGCCGAGTGGGACCGGGGCGCGAACGGCCGGGCGCGCGCGCTGCTGCGCCGGGCGGAGCGCACGATGCGCGCGCTGCGCGGCGTGCGCGAGCTCGAGCGGCTCACGAGCGGGCCGGGGACCGGCGCCACCACCGAGTACAAGCTGCGGGCGCCGGACCGGCTCGAGTGGGAGACCGGCCGCGGGGTGCGCAGCGTCGTGATCGGCCGCCGCCAGTGGGTGCACCAGCCCGGCCTCGGCTGGCGCGAGGGCTCCTACGGCTCCGGGCTGGCCTTCAAGACGCGCGCCTGGTTCGCGTGGAGCCGTTACGCGCGCGAGGTGCGGCTGCTGTCGGAGCGCGACGGGCGCGCCGTGCTGGCGCTGGCGGACGAGGGCACGCCCGTATGGTTCAGGCTGACCGTGGACCTCGCGACCGATCGCGTCGTCGCCGAGCACATGATCGCCCGCGCCCGCTTCCTGGACACCCGCTTCACGGACTTCGGCACCCGCTTCGAGATCGAGGCGCCGGAGTGACCCGCTCGCCTGCCCGGCGCGCGCTGCGCGCCGTCGGGATCCTGGCCGCGGTGGCGTTCGTGGCGCTGCTGGTCTACGGGCTGACGACCAAGGCCACCAACTCCACGATCGACGACGCGCTCTCGCGCGGCGAGGCCGTACCCGCGCCCGGCTTCACGCTCTCGGCGCTGGCGGACGGCTCCCGCGCCGGCGGCGCCTGGTCGCGCGCCGCCGCCGACGGCTCGGTGTCCCTGCGCGAGCTGCGCGGCACGCCGCTCGTGCTCAACTTCTGGGCCTCCTGGTGCGACCCGTGCCGGGCGGAGGCGAAGGTGCTCGAGCGGGCCTGGAAGGCGCAGCCGCCGGGCGACGTGCTGTTCGTCGGGCTCGACGCGCAGGACGCCCGCGAGGACGCGCGCGACTTCATCACCCAGTTCGGGCTCACGTTCCCCCACGTCCGCGACCCGGGCAACGACACCCAGCGCGCGTGGGGCGTGACGGGGCTGCCCGAGACGTACTTCATCGCCGCGGACGGCCGCGTCGTCGGGCACGTGATCGGGACCGTCGACGACGAGCAGCTGCGCGCGGGCACGGCCGCCGCGAAGGCCGGGCGCCCCGTGGGCGCCGAGGACGGCGGCGAGCAGCGCCCGGTCCGCTAGCTGCGCACTGGCAGGACCCCGTCCAGCCCGGCGATGTGGAACACCCGCTGGATCTCCGGTCCCGCGCCCTTGATCGCCATGTCCACGTCGGCGAGGGTCGCGCGCTCGTGCGTGGCGATCAGCAGCCCCAGCCCGGAGGAGTCGACGAACGGCACGCCCTCCAGGTCGAGCACGAGCTCGCGCGGATGATCCGCGAGCACGCGGTCCAGGACCGGCTCCAGCGCGAAGGTCGCGGACATGTCGAGATCGCCCGCCAGGCCGAGCTCGACGCCGCCGCCGCTGGCGTTCTCGTCGATCGAGAAGTCGGTCATCACGACTGGCCTTCCCGGTCTCGGCGAGAACGAACCCGGCGCCCTACGCGAGCCGCGCCTCCTCGAGGTCCAGGTCGCGCTGGATCAGGCGCTGGACGTCGGGCCGCAGCTTGCCCTCGTTGCGCAGGCCCAGCAGCGCCGCGCGCTCGACGCCGATCAGCTCGCGCCGCAGGTCGCCGTAGCGCCGGCGGGACTCGCGCACGTCGCCCGCGCCGTCCTGGTCGCCCCCGCCGAGCACGGCCTGGCAGGCGCGGAAGCGCGCGCGGTAGAGCTCCCGCATACGCCGCAGCTGCTCCTCGGTGACCCCGCCCTCGTCCTCGAGCTCGTCGAGCCGGTCGAGCGCGGACTGGGCCGTCTCCAGGCGCGCGATCGCCTCGTCGGGCGACCACGGCCGCTCGCCGCGCAGCTTCAGGGCGCGCAGCAGGGCGGGCAGCGTGAGCCCCTGGCCCGACGAGCGTCACGAGGATCACGATCACGGTCACGAAGACGATGTCCGGCTGGCCGCTGACGGTCGCCGGCACCGACAGCGCCGCCGCGAGCGAGATGGCGCCGCGCATGCCGCTCCACGCGATCGCGAGCCGCTCCCGCCAGTCGTCTCCCAAGCGCGTGAACGGGAGGAACACGACGACCAGCCGCACCACCGCGACGACCAGCGCGAGCGCGAGCGCGGTCAGCAGCAGCGTCCCGAACGAGTCGCCCGCGCGGGCGTCGTCGACGATCGCCGGGAACTGCAGGCCGAGCAGCAGGAACAGCAGCGCGTTGAGGCCGAAGACGAGCACCTCCCAGAACGCGCTCGCGCTCAACCGCGTGTCGGCGCTGAAGGTCTCGTGCGAGAACCAGCCGAGGTAGAGGCCGCAGACGACGGCGGCGAGCACGCCGGAGACATGCGCCTCCTCCGCGGCCACATAGGCGGCGTAGGGGAACAGCAGCGACAGCAGGATCGAGAGCGGGCGGTCGTCGAGCTTGCGCAGCACCTTGACCTCGATCCAGCCCGCGGCCAGGCCGATCGCGACGCCGGCGACCGCGGAGACCACGAAGTCCAGCGCCGCGTCGGCGACGCTGAAGGAGCCCGCGACGGCGGCGCCGAGCGCGACGCGGAAGGCCACGAGCGCCGAGGCGTCGTTGATCATCGCCTCCCCCTCGACGAGCATGCCGACCCGCTCGGGCACGTGCATGCGGCTGAAGGTCGCCTGGGCCGCCACCGGATCGGTCGGCGCGACGACGGCGCCGAGCACGAAGGCCGCGGGCCAGCTCAGGCCGTCGATCAGCGCGTGGGCGGCGACGGCCACCGCGCCCATCGTCGCCAGCACGAGCGCCGAGCGCGAGCACGGTGAGCGGGCGCAGCTCGGCACGCAGCTCGCGCGGCGAGGAGTAGAAGCCCGCCGAGGCCAGCAGCGGCGGGAGGAAGACCAGGAACACGACCTCCGGCTCCAGCACGACGTTGGGCAGGCCGGGCACCGCGCCGGCCGCGAGCCCGACGAGCACGAGCGCGATCGGGTACGGGACGCGCAGCCACGCGGCGCCCCGGACGAGCGCGGCGGCCCCGAGCAGCAGCAGGAACAGGAACTCGAGGTCGGCCACGTCTCCCCGCGAGTCTACGATCGTGCGGGTGCCCGTCTCCCTCGACCCGCCGCTCGGTCCCGACGACCACGTCAGCGGGCCGGACGGCGCGCCCTACGAGCTCGTGATGTACGGCGACTTCGAGTGCCCGTACTGCGCCGCCGCGCAGTCGATCCTCGCGCGCGTGCGCTCGCGCCTGGGCGACGAGCTGCGCTTCGCCTTCCGCCACCTCCCGCTGGAGTCGGTGCACCCGCACGCGCGCCACGCCGCCGAGGCGGCGGAGGCGGCGGCCGCCCAGGGCGCGTTCTGGGAGATGCACGACGCGCTGTACGCCGGGCGCGGCCGCCTCGAGGACGCCGACCTGGTCGCGCACGCGCGCTCGATCGGGCTCGACGCCGACCGCGTCGGCCGCGAGCTCGCCGACGGGACGCACGCGGGGCGCGTGGAGCGCGATCTCGCCACGGCGCAGGCGCTCGGCCTGAGCTCGACCCCCGCGTTCTTCGTCAACGGGACCCAGCACACCGACACCTACGACGCGGGGTCGCTGGTGGCGGCCCTGCGCGGCGGCTAGCGGCGCATGAGCGCGTCGACCTGGACCCCGCCGAGGAACACCACGGCCGAGGCGTACAGGTAGGCGATCAGCACGACGACCGTGGCGAGGCCGCCGAAGATCGAGTTGTAGTCGGCGATCTCGCGCAGGTAGAAGCCGAAGCCGAGCGACATCAGCAGCCAGCCGGCCATGATCAGCACGGAGCCGAACGTCACCCAGTGCAACGGCGACCAGTGCTCGGGCGAGAAGTGCAGCAGCAGCGCCACCGCGAGCAGCAGCAGCGCCCCGGCCACGGCCCAGCGGACCAGGAACAGCAGCGGGACCAGCACGCCCTCGACTTCGCCGTGCACCATCGGCCCGAGGACCACGACCGCGATCGCGGCCAGCCAGCACGCGCCGACGGCGAGCGCGAGCAGGGTCGAGACGCCCATCCGGCGCCGCCACGAGCGCTGCGTCTCGATCCCGTAGGTGCGATTGAGCGCGCCCATGACGGCCCGCACGGCGCCCGAGACCTCCCACAGCGCGACGAGGAAGCCCGCCGTGACCCAGAACGCCTGCTTCTCGGTGAGCGCCTTGCGGATCGTGTCGTCGACGAACGCGAACGCCGACGGCGACACGGCCGTCTTCAGGTCCGGCGCGAGGTCCTCGCTCCAGACCCCCTCGAGGTGCAGGAACCCGAGCAGCGCGAACCCGAACAGCAGGAACGGGACGATCGAGGAGATGATCTGGAACGAGATCGCGCTGGCGTACGTCAGGAGGTCGTTCTCGACGAAGGCGTCGACGTAGCGGCGCACGTTGGAGCGGACCCGCGGACTCGTGGCCATCGTGGCGTGCACGCCCCAGGGGTACCCGGTCGCGGCCCGGCTAGGCTCGGCTGTCGGTGCCCGCAGATCACGCCCAGCGCTGGACCCTCCGCGTGGTCTGCGTCTCGACCGCCCTGCTCCTGCTCAACGTGGCGGCGCCGCAGGTCGCCCAGTCGGCGATCGCCGAGGCCCTGGGCGCCAGCTTCACCGACCTGCAGTGGGTGCTCAGCGGCTACGCGCTGTCGCTGGCCGTCTTCCTGCTCACGGCCGGGAGCCTGGCCGACCGCTTCGGCCGCCGGAAGCTCTTCCTGATCGGGCTGGCGATGTTCTCGCTCGCCTCCGGGCTGTGCGCGCTCGCACCCAGCGCGAGCACGCTGATCGCCGCGCGGATCGTCCAGGGGCTCGGCGCCGCGGTCGTCTTCCCGAGCTCGCTGGCGATCCTCGCCGAGGCCTTCCAGGGCGCCCAGCGCCGGCGCGCGATCGGCGCGTGGGGCGCGACGATCGGGCTCGCGTTCGCCGCCGGGCCGCTGATCGGCGGGCTGCTCGTCGACCTGTTCGGCTGGCGGGCGGTGTTCGCGGCCAGCTTCGTGCTCGGGGCGCCGACGCTGATGCTGGCGATGCGCCACATCGAGGAATCGCGCGACCCGGACCCGCCGCCGGTCGACTGGGCCGGCGTCGGCACGCTCAGCCTCGGCCTGTTCGCGGGCGTGTACGCCGTGCTGCGCGGCAACGCGCTCGGGCTGGACCAGCTCCACGGTGCTCGGCTGCCTGGCGCTGTGCGTCGTGGCGCTCGCCGCGTTCGTGGTCGTCGAGCGCGTCACCGCGCGCCCGATGCTCGACCTGGCGCTCTTCGGCAACCGCACGTTCGCGGGCGCCACGGCGATCGTCGCTCTGCTGGCCGGCGGGCCGTTCGGGGCCTTCGTGTACGTCACGCTGTTCCTGCTCGACGTGCAGGAGCGCGGCCCGGTCGAGGCGGGGCTGGTGCTGGCGCCGCTCGCGCTGGTGTCGTTCGTCGTCTCGGCGGCCGCCGGGCCGCGCGTCCGAGCGCGTCCCGCTTCGCGGCGCGCTCGGCGCCGGGATGCTCATCACCGCCGCGGGCATGCTCGCGCTGCGGGCGGGTCTGAGCGAGGACGCCACGTGGCTGACACTGCTGCCGGGGCTCGCGATCACCGGCCTCGGGGTCGGGCTCGCGAACCCGCTCACGACGTTCGCCCACCTCGGCGTGCTGCCGCCCGCGCAGGGCGGGCTCGCCTCCGCGCTCAACAACACCGCCCGCCAGATCGGGCTCGCGATCGGGATCGCCGTGCTCGGCGCGCTGCTCGAGGCGGGCGTGAGCGACGGCGGCGGCGGTCGCGCGTTCGCCGACGGCGTCGGCGAGCTGCTGCTGATCTCCGCCGGGCTGTCGCTGCTCGGGGCGCTGGCCGCCGTCGCGCTGGTGCGCCAGCGCGACCTGTGGGCGCCGCCCGCGCGGTAGCGTCCGCCGCCGTGGAGGTGCGCACGACGGACTACCACACGGCCGGCGAGCCGTTCCGGATCGTCCTCGAGGGCGCGCCCCGAGCTGCCCGGCGCGACCGTCGCCGAGCGGCGCGCGCGCGCGCTGGAGAGCCCGGACGGCCCAGCGGGTGCGGCGCTTCCTGTGCCACGAGCCGCGCGGGCACGCCGACATGTACGGCGGCTTCCTCGTCGAGCCCGACGACGCCGGCGCCGAGCTCGGCGTGCTGTTCTGGCACAAGGACGGCTTCTCGACGGCGTGCGGCCACGGCACGATCGCGCTCGCCGCGTGGGCCGTCGAGTCGGGGCGCGTCGACGCGCCCGACGACGGCGAGGTCGAGCTCGCGATCGACGTCCCGTCGGGCCGCGTCGGCGCGCGCGTGCGGATGGAGGGCGGCGACGGTCGCCGCGGTCGCCTTCCGCAACGTGCCGGCCTACGTGCTCGCGCGCGGCGTCGAGGTCGACACCGCACGCGGGCGGCTGGCGGTCGACGTCTCCTACGGCGGCGCGATCTACGCGTCGCTGCCCGCCGCCGCGGCCGGGCTGGCCGTCGAGCCGGCGCAGCTCGCCGAGCTGACCGCGCTCGGGCGCGAGATCAAGTGGGCGCTCGAACGACGCCGAGGTCGCGCGCCACCCGAGCGACGAGCGGCTCTCGGGCATCTACGGGACGATCCTCTACGACGACCTCGGGCCTGGTCGCACCAGCGCAACGTCGCGGTGTTCGCCGACGGCGAGGTCGACCGCTCGCCCTGCGGCTCGGGCACCTCGGCCCGCGTCGCGCTGCTCGCCGCCGACGGCCGGCTGCCCGAGGGCGCGATGCTGCGGCACGAGTCGATCGTCGGCACGGAGTTCCGCGCGCGCGTCGTCGAGCAGGTCACCGCGGAGGGCCGCGACGCGGTCGTCACCGAGGTCGAGGGCACGGCCCACCGGACCGGCGAGCACCGCTTCGTGCTCGACCCGCGCGACCCGCTCGCGCGAGGGGTTCGTGCTGCGATGAGCGCGCCCGGCGTTCCACGACGCGGCGACGATCGCGCGCGCTGCTCCCCCACGCGGCCGCGGTCGACGCGCTCGAGGCGGCGCTGCGCGGCGGCCTCGACCCGGAGGCGGACCCGCCGCGCACGAGCGCCGCGCGCGGAGAACGGCGAGCTGCTGCTGATGCCCTCGGCCGCGGGCGGCGGCCTCGGGGTCAAGCTCGTGACGATCGGCGGCGAGCCGCGCGATCCAGGGCGTCTACGTGCTCTTCGACGGCGAGACGCTCGCGCCGGCGGCGCTGCTCGACGGGATCGGGCTGACCGACCTGCGCACGAGCGCGGTGTCCGCGCTCGCGGTGCGCCACCTCGCCGCGCGCGAGCCGCGCCGGCTCGTCGTGTTCGGCACCGGCCCGCAGGCGCGGGCGCACGTGCTGGCGCTGCGCGCGATCGCCCCGATCGAGCACGTCGCGATCGCGGGCCGCGACCGCGGCCGCACCGAGGCGCTCGCCCGCGAGCTCGACGCGGAGCCCGCCGGCCCGGACGCTGTCGCCGGGGCCGACGTCGTCTGCTGCTGCACGACCGCGCGCGAGCCGCTGTTCGACGGCGACGCGGTGGCCGAGGAGGCGGTCGTGGTCGCGATCGGCTCCCACGAGCCCGAGGCGCGCGAGGTCGACGAGCGCCTCGCCGCCCGCGCGACGGTCGTCGTCGAGTCGCGCGCCAGCGCGCTGCGCGAGGCGGGCGACGTGATCCAGGCGATCGCGGCGGGCGCCCTGCGCGAGGACGAGCTCGTCACGCTCGCCGCGCTCGTACGCGGCGAGGCGGCACGCCGAGCCCGGCCGCCCGCGCCTGTTCAAGAGCACGGGCATGGCCTGGGAGGACCTCGTGCTCGCCGGCCGCCGTGCACGCCGCGGCCTGATCCGTCGTACCGTTCCAGGCGTGCCCGTCTCCGTCGTCTTCCGCTGCGACGTCTGCGGCTGCCGCCCGGACCCGGAGACGCAGGCCGCCCTCGCAGCGCCAGCTGCTCGACCTCCGCCACGGCGAGTACGTCGACGCCGAGCCCGGCCGCTGGCTGACCTGGCACGGCCGCGGGATCTACGGCCCCACGCGCTACGCCTGCGGCGAGCACCGAGGCGAGCTCAAGGCGCTGCTGCGCGAGGAGTACGGCACCGTCGGCCCGCGCCCCTGGGCCAAGGGCCCGCACCCGTGGGCCGGCCGGCGCGGCACGGACCGCGCGCGGCGGCTGGCGCGGGGGTTGTCGCAGAGCTTCGGGCGCTGATTTCCGGCTGGCGCCGTGTGCCGCGCTGGCACCGCGGTGCGCTTGAACGGCGGGCACCAATGGGAAGGGGGTGAGCGCCCCGGAGGCTCGAGCCCGGAGTTGTTCAGTCTGAGGCCGAGTAACTCCGGACTCGACGCTGCGGGTGGCTCCCTCGCCTCCCTACTCAGCCGCCGTTGACGTTCGCCGGCGCTACGGCGCGCCCACGAGGCTGCGCGCGTGGCGCAGGAACGGCGCGGCCTCCATCCCTCGGCCCGTGGCGCGCTCGACCAGCGGCTCGGTGTCCAGCCGCCGGCCGAAGGTGTGCACGTGCTCGGCGAGCCAGGCGCGGATCGCGGTGACGTCGCCGCGGCCGAGCGGCTCGTCCTGCGGGCCGATGTCGCGCTCGAGCGCCTCCCAGATCTGGGCCGCGATCAGGCAGCCGAGCGCGTAGGAGGGGAAGTAGCCGAAGGCGCCGGCCGCCCAGTGGGTGTCCTGCAGGACGCCCGCGGCGTCGTCGGGGACCTCGACCCCGAGCAGGCGCCGCATGCCGTCGTTCCATGCGGCGGGGAGGTCGGCGACGTCGAGGTCGCCCTCGATCAGGGCGAGCTCGAGCTCGAAGCGCAAGCACGATGTGCAGCGGGTAGCTGACCGGGTCGGCGGTGACGCGGATCAGCGACGGGCGGACCGCGGTCAGCGACGCGTGCAGCGCCGCGGGCGAGACGTCGTGGCCGCCGGCGGCCAGCGCCTCCGCGAGGACCCCGCGCGAACGCCGGGTGGCGGCCGACGTGGTTCTCCCACAGCTTGCTCTGGGACTCGTGGACCGACATCGAGGTGCCGCCGCCGAGGTTGGTGCGGCTCAGCTCCGGGTCGATCTGGCGCTCGTAGAGCGCGTGGCCGAACTCGTGCATCGCCGCGATCACCGACAGGAGATCGGCCTCGTCGTAGCGCGTGGTGACGCGGCTGTCGCTCAGCCCGACGCCGACGCTGAACGGGTGCGCCGACTCGTCGATCCGCCAGCCGTCGTCGGCGACGCCGATGCGCGCCAGCACGAGCGGGACGGCGTGCCGCTGGGCGGCGAGAGGCGGCGCCGGGCGGCGGGCCGTCGCCGCTCGCGTCGGCGACGAGCGGCGCGAGCTGCTCCGCGAGCTCGCCGAAGACCTGCTGCAGGCGCTCCGCCGTGAGCCCGAAGTCGTAGTCGGCCAGCATCGCGTCGTAAGGCCGGGCGAAGCCGTCGAAGCACTCCGCGTACTCGCGCGCGAGCTCGACGTTGCGGCGCAGGGCCGGAGCGAAGGCGGCGAAGTCGCCGGTCAGCCGCGCCGCCTGCCAGATCGTCTGGCCCTCCGAGGAGGCGCGCTCGATCTCGGCCGCCAGGTCGCCGGGCACGCGCTGGGCGCGGTCGAAGTCGCGGCGGGCGACCCGCACGATGTCGGCGTCGACGCCCTCGAGCCCGTCGCGCTCGAGCTCGTCCAGCCACGTGCCGACCTCGTCGGCGGTCGCGCGCGCGTGCGCGAGGCGCTCCAGCGTCGCGAGCTGCTCGCCGCGGCCGGGGCCTCCGGCGGGCGGCATCATCGTGCGCTGATCCCAGGCGGCCAGGCGGCCGAGCGCCGTGAGGTCGCTCAGCTCCGCCATCCGCTCCCTCAGGGCGTCCAGACTCATGCCGACCGCGACCCTACCGAGAGCGGGAGCGGGGTGGCGTGAGCGACTCCCTCGCTATTGCGACCGTGTCGCAACAGGCGTAGGGTGCCTGCATGCGGTCCGCCTCTGCGTCGCGCTGGGCTCTCGCCAGGGACGCGCTGACGCCTGCGGAGTGGCGCCGCGTCGTGCTCCTCGCCTCCGTCGTGTTCGGCCTGCACGCCGTCGGCTTCTTCCTGCTGTTCGTCGTCGTGGCGCCGCGCGGCTACGAGCTCGGCGCCACCGGCGTCTTCGGGGTCGGCCTCGGCATCACCGCATACACGCTCGGGCTGCGGCACGCGTTCGACGCCGACCACATCGGCGCGATCGACAACACGACGCGCAAGCTGATGGCCGAGGGCCAGCGACCGCTCAGCGTCGGCTTCTGGTTCTCGCTCGGGCACTCGACGATCGTCTTCGCGCTCGGCGTGCTCGTGGTGATCGGGGTGCGCGGGCTCAGCGGGGCCGTCGGGGACGAGGGCTCCGGCCTGCAGCAGGCCACAGGGCTGATCGGGCCGCTCGTGTCGGGCACGTTCCTGCTGGTCATCGGGCTGCTGAACCTGGTCATCCTCGTGAGCATCGTGGGGATCTTCCGGCGCATGCGCCGCGGCGAGTTCGACGAGGCGGAGCTCGAGGCCGAGCTCGGCCGGCGCGGCCTCATGACGCGCTTCTACGCGCGCGCCACGCGGGCCGTGCGCAAGCCGTGGCACATGTATCCGCTGGGCTGCCTGTTCGGCCTCGGCTTCGACACCGCGACCGAGGTCACGCTGCTCGTCCTCGCCGGCGCCGGGGCGGCCGGCGGCCTGCCGTTCTACGCGATCCTGTGCCTGCCGATCCTGTTCGCCGCCGGCATGACGCTGTTCGACACACTCGACGGGATGTTCATGAACTTCGCCTACGGCTGGGCCTTCTCGCGGCCGATCCGCAAGATCTTCTACAACCTCGCGATCACGGGGCTGTCGGTCGCCGTCGCGCTGCTGATCGGCGGGATCGAGCTGCTCGCCGTGCTGGCCGACGAGCTGTCGCTGACCGGGGGGCTGTGGGACGTCGTCACCGGCATCGACCTCAACCTGATCGGCTACCTGGTCGTGGCGCTGTTCGTCCTCACGTGGGCGATCGCCGTGACGGTCTGGCGGGTCGGCCGGATCGAGGAACGCTGGTCGGCGGAGCTGCGATGACCCGCGCGCCGCACCGCCCGCCGCTCGCCTACCACGACATCGACGACGTCGCACGTGCGCTGCGCGAGGCCGGCGGGCGCTTCTCGGCCGCGCGCCGCGGCGTGCTCGAGGCGCTGTTCGCCGCCGACGCGCCGCTGCCGGCCGACGCGGTGGCGCCGGGGCTCGACCGCGCGTCGGTCTACCGGGCGCTCGAGTACCTGGAGGAGCTCGGGGTCGTCCGGCACGTGCACCTCGGCCACGGCCCCGGGCTCTACGCGCTGACGGGGGGATCGGAGCGCGAGTACCTCGCGTGCGAGCGCTGCGACAAGGTCGTCGCGCTCGACGCGGAGCAGCTCGACGAGGTGCGGGCGCTGATCGAGCGCGACTTCGGCTACCGGGCGCGGTTCTCCCACTTCCCGATCGTCGGGCTCTGCGCGGACTGCGCGGCCGCGACCGACGCCTGACCGAACGAGATCCCGCCGTCGCCGGGCGGCAGGCGCTCCGGCACGAGCACGCGCAACCCGGCCGCGCGCAGCCGCGCGGACGTGGTCCGCAGCAGCCGCCGGTTGGCGAAGACGCCGCCGGAGAGCACCACCGTCGCCAGCCCGCGGGCGGATGCCGCCGCCGCGCACGCCTCGGCGGTGGCGGCCGCGACGGTGTCGTGGAAGCGCGCCGCGACGACGCCCGGCGCCACGCCGGCGCGCAGGTCGCCGGCGACCTGGAGCACGGCGGGCCGCGGGTCGAGCACCAGGCCGCGCCGCGGCGCCTCGCCGCCGGCACCGGCCGGCGCCGGGCCGACCGGGAGGTCGTAGCGGCCGTGGTCGCCGGGCTCGGCGGCGCCCTCGAGCTCGATCGCAGCCTGGCCCTCGTAGGTCACCTCGAGCCGGATCCCGCACAGCGCCGCGACCGCGTCGAACAGCCGGCCCATGCTCGTGGTCAGCGGCGCCGCGAGCTCCCCGCGGGCGACCGAGGCGACCGCGCGCCAGCGCGCCGCGTCGACGCCCGGCAGCGGCTCCGGCTCCTCCCCGAGCGCCTCCTGCAGCCACGCGCACGCCATCCGCCAGGGCTGCCGGATCGCCTGCTCGCCGCCGGGCATCCGCACGGGCCGCAGATGCCCGGCGCGCTCGAAGCCGGCGAGGTCGCCCGCCAGCAGCTCGCCGCCCCACACCGCGCCGTCGGTCCCGTAGCCCGTGCCGTCGAAGATCGCGCCGAGCGCCGGCCCGGGCTCGCCGTGCTCGGCCAGGCAGGCGGCCAGGTGCGCGTGGTGGTGCTGGACGCCCACGTGGCGCGCGGCGTCGCGCTCGAGCGCGTACTTCGTCGAAAGGTACTCCGGGTGCAGGTCGTGGACGACGACCTCGGGCGCGATCTCGAACAGCCGCTCGAAGTGCTCGACGCCGTCGGTGAACGCGGCCAGCGTCTCCGCGTTGCGCAGGTCGCCGATGTGGTGCGAGACCCAGGCGCGCCCTTCCGCGGCCAGGCAGAACGTGCTCTTGAGCTCCGCGCCGCAGGCGAGGATCGGCCGGGCGGGCCGGACCGATTCCGGCAGCGGCAGGCTCGCGGGCACGTACCCGCGCGAGCGGCGCAGCATCACCGGCCGGGGCGGGCGGGGCGGGCGGGACCTCATCACCCGCACCACCGAGTCGTCGGTGCGCGTGCGGATCGGCCGGTCGTGGAGCACGACGAGGTCGGCGATCGGCTCCAGCCGCGCGACGGCGTCGCCGTCCTCGAAGGCGATCGGCTCGTCGGAGACGTTGCCCGAGGTCATCACGAGCGGCACGCCCATGTCCGCCAGCAGCAGGTGGTGCAGCGGCGTGTACGGGAGCATCACGCCGAGCTCGCGCGAGCGCGGCGCCACGGAGTCCGCGACGGCGGCGCCCGCCCGCCGCGGCGCGAGCACGATCGGCCGCTCGCGCGAGCACAGCAGCCGCTCCTCCTCCGGCCCTAGCTCGACCAGCTCCGCCGCCGCCGCGACGCCGGGCGCCATCAGCGCGAACGGCTTGTCCTCGCGGTGCTTGCGCGCCCGCAGCGCCGCCACCGCCCGCTCGTCGGACGCCACGCACGCGAGATGGAACCCGCCGAGCCCCTTGATCGCGACCACCCCGCCGTCCCGCAACGCCGCCGGCACGTCGTCGAACGGCACGGACAGGTGAGGGCCGCAGTCGGGGCAGGCGATCGGCTGGGCGTGGAAGCGGCGGTCGGCGGGATCCTCGTACTCCGCGCGGCAGGCGTCGCACATGGCAAAGCCGGCCATCGTCGTGTTCGGCCGGTCGTACGGGATGCCGGTCACGATCGTGAAGCGCGGGCCGCAGTTGGTGCAGTTCAGGAACGGGTAGCGGTGGCGGCGGTCGGCGGGGTCGAAGAGCTCGCGCAGGCAGTCCTCGCAGGTGGCGACGTCCGCGGAGACGAGCGCTGACGGGCGCCCGCCGCGCGCGGACTCCACGATCCGGAAGCCCGTCCCCGCCACGGGCTCGACGGCCTCGGCCAGCACCCGCTCCACGATCGCCAGCGGCGGCGCGTCGTCGCGCAGGCGGGCGAGGAACGCCTCGACGCGCTCCGGCGCGCCCTGGACCTCGACCAGCACCCCGTGCTCGTCGTTGAGGACGAACCCGTCGAGCGCCAGCTCGCCCGCGAGCCGGTGCACGAACGGGCGGAAGCCGACGCCCTGCACCACGCCCTCGACCCGCGCGCGGGTCCTCACGCCACCAGCTCCCGCAGCACGTGGTACGCGCTCGCCTGGGCCTCCTGGATCCGCGGGATGTGCTGGGAGCGCGTGATCACGACGTGGTCGGCGAGGCCGCCCGCGGCGATCTCGCCGCCGTCGTAGCCGACCAGCGCGATCGTCGCCATGCCGCGGCGGCGCGCCTCGGCGAGCGCGGCGAGCACGTTGGCCGAGCCGCCGCTCGTGGAGATCGCCAGCAGCGCGTCGCCCGCGCGGCCGTGCGCGATCACCTGCCGCGCGAAGACGTTCTCGAACCCGATGTCGTTGCCGAGCGCGGTCAGGATCGCCGTGTCCTCGGTGAGGTCGAGCACCGGCCGCGGCGCCCAGCCCGTCGCCGCGGGCGGGTGGCGGAAGTCGGCCGCGACGTCCATCGCGTCAGTGGCCGAGCCGCCGTTGCCGAGCACGAGCAGCCGCCCGCCCGCCGCGAAGCGCTCGCGCAGCGCCGCCGCGGCGGCCTCGAGCGGCTCGCGGCCGTCGCCGAGCGTCTGCTCGCGCAGCGCGATCACCTCCTCGGACTTCATCCGGACCGACGCCGCGACGTCGGCCACGACGGCCTCGACGTCGGAGGCCGTCTCGCCGAGGAACGGATAGAGGAACGCGGACGCGCCGGCGTCGTGGACCCCGCCCGAGAGCAGGCCGCGGTGCTCGAAGAAGACGTGCACGAGCTCCCACAGCACGTGGTAGAGCGTCTCGACCAGCTCCTGGCGCACGAACGGGTCCTCGCTGGGCGGCTCGAACGACCACGCGGAGCCGCGGGTCGTGGTCGCCGGGGCCGCGGCGAGCGGGAACCCGATCGCGAGCCACTCGCCGGCGGGCGCGGGCGCGCCCTCGAAGAGCATCACGATGTCGCCGGGCTCGAGGGTCAGCTCGAGCTGCGCGGCCAGCGGCCCGCCCTCCCCCGCCAGCCCGATCGCCGGCAGCGCGCGCTTGCCGACGATCACCGGGTGCACGAACTCGACGGCGACGTGGCGGGCGTCCGAGCGCGCCGATGGCGTCTCGCCGGCCGCGATCAGCCGGCCGCCCGCCGCGAAGCGCTCGGCCATCGCGTGGCACAGCCGCGCGATCCGCTCCGCCTCGGCGTCGAAGAACCGGCGCGCCGCCGTGCTGCGGGCGGCGGCCGCGGTCACGCCGGCGCGCGCACCGGGACTCGCTCCAGCCATGACCGGAACTCCTCGACCCCCTCGCCCGTGCGGGCGCTCAGCTGGATCGTCTCGACGCCCGGGTGGACCGCGTCGAGGTGGTGCAGGTAGCGGTCCATGTCGAAGTCGACGTGCGGGAGCAGGTCGAGCTTGTTGATGACGACAAGCTCGCAGGCACGGAACATCAGGGGGTACTTGAGCGGCTTGTCCTCGCCCTCGGCGACGGAGGAGACCATGATCCGCACGTCCTCGCCGATCCGGAACTCGGCCGGGCAGACGAGGTTGCCGACGTTCTCGACGATCAGCAGGTCGATCTCCGACAGCGGCAGCGCGGGCAGCGCGGAGCGCACCATGTTCGCGTCCAGGTGGCACTCGCCGCCGAACCCGTTGCCCGTGTTGAGCTGCACCACGGGCACGTGCAGCGAGGCCAGGCGGTCGGCGTCGAGGCTGCCCTGCACGTCGCCCTCGAGCACCCCGACCCGCACGGAGAGACCGCGCACCGCTCGTTCCAGCAGCGTCGTCTTGCCGGCGCCGGGCGCGCTCATGAGGTTGACGACGGTCACCCCGTGGCGGTCGAAGTCGTCGCGGTTCGCGCGCGCGATCGTGTTGTTGGCGTCCAGCGCGTCCTCGACGACCCGGACCTTCACGCGGTGCATGCAGGCTCCTCCTCGACCTCGATCGACTCGACCTCGAGCTCGTCGCCGGCGGCGACCCGCACGTCCGCTCCGCCGCACGACGGGCAGCGGAACACGGGCAGCTCGATCTCCCACTCGCGCGCGCAGGCCGTGCACTCCAGCCGTGCGGCGATCAGCTCCTGCTCGAGCACGGAGCCCTCGCAGATCCCGTCGCGCGTGACGATCCCCCAGTAGAAGTCCAGCGAGTCCGGCACGACCTGGCGCAGGTGCCCGACGCGCAGCCTCACGCTCGTCACCCGGCGTCCTGACGCGTGACGCAGCACGGACTCGAGCACGGCGGAGGAGATCGCCAGCTCGTGCACTACCGGTAGGCCTCGTCGGTCCGCAGCGCCGCGATCTGCTCCATCACGAGGTCCAGCGCGCGCTCGACGGCGAGCTCGACCTCGGGCGAGAGGCCGACGGCGAGATCCTCGATCGGCCCCGGCTCGCACGCCACCACGACGACCTTGCCCGAGAAGCCGCCGACGGCGTTGACGAACCGCAGCACGGTCTGCGGGTCCATGCCGTGCGGGGAGATCATCTCGCCGTCCTCGATCGGGCGCGCGTAGTCCTCCGGGTCGGGCTCGATCACGTACAGCTGGCCGGGCTCGCCGCCCTGGCGGGAGACGTCGAGCAGCACCAGCGCGTGGTAGCCGCGCATGATCTCGTACGCGAGATCCAGGCCGCCCGAGCCGAAGTCCATCACCGTGACGCCGGAGGGCAGCTCGCGGCCCTCGAGCCGCCGCGCGGCCTCCGAGCCGAAGCCGTCGTCCTGCATCCACGCGTTGCCCACGCCGGCGACGAGGATCTGCTTCTCGAAGTCGTGGCTCATGCCGGAATCTCCACCTCGTCGGGACGGAAGAACAGGTAGCGCCGGATGTCGCGCATGATGTCCTGGCCGGGCACGTCGTCGACGGTCACCGCGAGCTGCACGCGGCCGTCGAAGTCGACGTAGATGCGCTCGACCGTCGCGCGCCGCCCCTGCACCAGGTGGTCCTGCGCGTTGCGCCCAGGGCCCGGCCGCAGCACGACGGTGTCGCCCGGCCGGTAGGTCACGCCGCCGACGGTCGCCTCGCGCTCGCCCTGCTCGGGGTCGCGAACGGTGACGCGGCCGTGCAGCGCCATCAGCTCCTCGGGCGTCGTCGTCGCCACGCGCTCGATCATCGCCCGCACGGCCGGGTCGGTGGCCTGCTCGCGCTCGGCGTCCGAGAGCGCCATCACGTGCAGCAGCAGCGCCTCCTCGATCTCGGTCGAGTCGAACATGCCGCCGCGGCTCTCCGGCGCGAGCTGCGGGTGGTCGGGGAGCATGATCGCCGCGCCGAGCACGGCGTCGTCGGCCTCCGTGGCGAGCACGGGCCACGTGTTGACGTGCGTGCAGCCGTGGGCGAGCAGCGGCGAGGTGAAGCGCCCGCCCTCGGCGCGGGCGAGCAGGTGCGTGGAGAGCAGGCTGTGCCGCAGCGCGCCCGCGCGGTCGAGCCCCTCCGGGACCTCGGTCTCGTTGACGACCTCTAAGACCATGCGGTCGCCGTCCAGCTCCAGCCGCGCGCGGCCGACCACCCCGCCGAGGTCGAACGCCACCTCCCCGGGCTCGGGCAGCTCGACCGAGCCGGCCAGGCAGCGCACGGTGCCGCGCAAGAAACGTGCCTGACACCGTTCTTGCAGGACGCACTCCATCCGCATCCGGTCGTGGGTGGCGCCGCTGAGGCGCGCGTAGGCGGGTGGGTAGACGATCCCGAACGGCGTCGGCGTCGCGTTCTTGGTCGCGTCGGGCGTGTAGGGATAGAGCTGGTAGCCCTCCCACACGAGCGTGTCCACGAGCGCCTCGAGGGTCGTCACCGCAGCAGCTCCGAGATCGTGGCGTCGTAGCTGGGCAGGCCGCCGGCGGCCTTGCGCTCGGCGAGCCGGTCGAGCGTCGCGGACTCCAGCCGCACCCAGCCGCCGCCCGGGTAGTGGGCCGCCATCAGCTCCCGCCAGGTCTCCACCGGCAGCCGGTGCGCGGCCGTGCAGCTCCAGGGCACCATCGCCACCTGCATCGCGTCGTGGAGGATCGTGCCGCTGAAGTGGAAGGTCAGCGGCACCTCGCCGTCCTGCAGCGAGTAGAAGTACTTCGCCGCCACCACCTCGAGGTCGTAGGTGCACGGGACGTCGAGCGAGAACTCCGCCGTGTCGCGGAACGCCGGCACCACCGTGCCGACCTGCGCCCACAGGAAGCTGCGCGTGGTCGACCCCCAGCGCTCGGGCTCGCCGAAGAGCTCCACGAGCCGCTCGCGCGTGGCGTCGTCGTAGCGGCGCTTGGCCGGGTCGATGTGCAGCTGGCCGACGAGCGCGATCGCGTGCACGTCCCTGCCCGTCGTCTCGTTGACGCGCAGGGCGAAGCGCAGCGTCGGAGCCGCGGCGTGCGGCACAGGCCGGGCGCCGAGCACCTCGAACCACGGGGCCGGCGTCATGCGCCGACCGCGGGCCGCGCCCGCTGCGACTCGAGGTACTCCGAGACCGCCGCGGGAACGCCCGCGCCGCCGGTGATCCCCTCCCATGACGCCTTGACGACGCCGACCAGCCCGTAGGCCGCGTCGATCGGCACGATCATCTGCTGCGGCTCGTCGCCGAGCCGGTTGACGACCAGCGCCTCCGTGTCCGGCTCGAGCTCCAGCTCCGGATTGGCCTCGCACAGCCGTCCCCAGGCGTCCAGGTCGAGCTCGGACTCCGTCGCCCCGGCCGGGCTCGGGTAGAGCGCGATCACGCTGCCCGTGACGGAGCTGATCATGAAGAACGCCAGCCCGATCGGGATCCCGAACGCCGCCCAGTCCTCGTCGGTCATCCGCAGCTGCTCGAGCCAGATGCGGCGGCTGCCGACCGGGCGGAACTCGGCGTCGCCCGTGCGCAGCGACCAGCAGGTGCCGCACGCGCACACGATCCGCCGCTCGTCGAGGTGGATCAGGTGCTTGTGCTCGCCGGAGATCGGGTGCCCGCACAGCTCGCAGGCCTCCTCCGCGTGCAGAGCGGGCGCCGGCACTCGCGCCTGCACGGGAGCGGGCGCGGCCCCGCCCGCCATCGGCAGCAGGATCGCTCCCGGCGGCGCCGCGTGGGTCGGCTCGTCGAGCACGCCCTCGACCTCGAGGCCCTCCAGGTCGGGCGCGATCGCCTCGAGCGCCTGGCGGATGCCGAGCTCGAGCGTCGATGCCGACGCCGCGCAGCCGACGCAGTGGCCCTCGAGCCGTATCCGCGCCACGCCGTCGGAGATCCCGAGCAGATCGACGTTCCCCCCATGGGACTCCATGTAGGGACGCACGGAATCGAGCGCCTCGCGCACCCTGTCCTCGAGCGGCACGGGATAGAGCCCGTGCATGAGCAGGAGGCTCGCGACCACGCCGTCTTCCGCGAGCCGCGCGCGGGTCTCGTCGTCGACCGCCTCCATGATGCGCTCGAGGCCCTCCCCGTAGAGCTCCATCAGCGCGCCGGCCAGCTCCTCGCCGGCCGCGTCGAGCCCGGCGGTGAGTTCCTCGAGGCGACCGATGTCCATTCAGCAGAGGCCGGTGGGCGTGTGCATCACCTTCCGTACCTTGCCGTTGCCCGTGTACATGTGCACGCCGCACGGCAGGCACGGGTCGAACGAGTGGACGGCCCGCATGATGTCCACGCCCTTGAAGTCGTCCGGCCCGTTCTCCTCGAAGATCGGGGTGTTCTCGACGGCGTCCTCGTAGGGCCCGGGCGTCCCGTAGGAGTCGCGCGGGTTCGCGTTCCACGGGGTCGGCGGGTACGGCTGGTAGTTGGCGACCTTGCCGTCGCGGATGACCATGTGATGGCTGAGCACCCCGCGAGCGGCCTCGTGGAAGCCGACGCTGACCGCGCTCTCGGGCACCTTGACGTTGTTGGCGCTCCTGGTGCGGCCGGCGCGGATCTCCTTCAGCGCCTCCTCCAGGTGGTGGATGGCCACGATCGCCGAGTACGCCTGGTGGTAGGTGCGCGCCCGGTCGCGCTCGATCGCGTTGGACTTCTCCGGGATCTTCCACTCGAGGTCCATCTCGGGCATGAAGCCCGTCTTGGGCAGCGTCATCAGCAGCGAGCTGCCGGTCGCCTTCAGGCCGGGCAGCTCGACGAGGCCGGCCTTCGCCGTCACCCACTGGCGCGCGAACGGGCCGCCGCCGGTGTCGTTGGCGACGAAGGTGTCGTTGCGCTTGTCGTACATCCGCGGCGAGACGACCCACGAGTACTTGTCGTTGAAGTCGCGCGCCTGCGGCTTGGGCAGCGTCACCTTGTTCCACGGGTGGCGCTTGTCGACGGGGTTGCCGAGCGGGTCCTGCGTGACGAACGTCTCCTCGTTGGTCCAGTCGTCGAAGTACGAGGAGCCGAGCAGGATCCGGATCGCCAGGTTGATCTCGACGAGGTCGGTGGTGACCAGCTCGCCGTCGAACACCAGACCGGGAGTCACGTAGCGCTTGCGACCCCAGTCGGTCATGTCCTTGTAGTCGTACCGGAGGCAGTCGGGGTCGTCGAAGGAGCCCCAGCAGATCAGGTCGGTCCTGCGCAGCCCGACGTCGTCGTAGCCCGGCAGCTCCTGCAGGAAGAAGTCGTAGATGTCGTCGTGCATCGGCACGGTGCGCTTGCAGTAGTCCACGTAGCGCATCAGCCGCACGTAGTAGTCCGTGCACGTCTGGGAGGTGATGTCCGCGCTCACCCCGCCCGGCATGATCGTCGAGGGGTGCGTGTGGCGGCCGCCGAACAGGCAGTACATCTCGCGCGTGTAGCGGGCCACGTGCAGGGTCTCGAGGTAGAACTCGCCCGTGAACGGGTTGAGGGCCCGCATGATGTCGGCGATCGTCTTGAAGCCGTGGATGTCGCCGTGCGGCGACGAGGTCTTCTCGGCCTTGGCCAGCAGGGACGGGTTGGTGTCCTTGACCATCTGCTCGCAGAAGTCCACGTTGCACATGCAGTCGTTGTAGATCGCATGGTCGAACATGTAGTCCGCGAGCTCGGCGAGGTTGTAGCCGCAGTTGCCGAGCTTCGGCGGATAGATCCCGTAGGCCATGTTCTGGCACAGCACCGACGTCGTGCAGTGGTTGTCGCCGCAGATGCCGCAGATGCGCGAGGTGAGGAAGTGCGTGTCGCGCGGGTCGATCCCCTTCATGAAGATGTCGAACCCGCGGAAGATCATCGACGTCGACCAGCACTTGTTCACGCGCTGGGCGTCGAAGTCGATCTCGGTGTGGATGCCGAGGGAGCCGACGATCCGGGTGATCGGATCCCATGACATCTCGCGGACGCCGGTCTTGGGCTTCGTGCCGGGTGTGTCCATCGTCGCCATCGATCTCTCCCTCTACCAGCGCTTCGCGTAGCCGGTGGTGAGCTCGGCGCGGTTGTGGCGCCACTCCGGCTCCTTGTCGTACTTGCGCTTGATGTTCATGCGCCGGCCCCAGCGCAGGATCGGGCCGTAGGTGAACCGGGCCGCGGTCGACGAGATGCCGCCCATCGGATCGGCGTCCATGAACGGCATGTACTTGTCGGGGAAGCCCGGCATCGTGCACGCCATGCAGATGCCGCCCACGTTGGGGCAGCCGCCCATGCCGTTGACCCAGCCGCGCAGGGGCACGTTGCACTTGACCACCGGGCCCTTGCAGCCGAGCTTGACCAGGCACTGGTGGTCGCCGTACTCCTTCGCGAACTCGCCCTCCTCGTAGAAGGCCGCGCGGTTGCAGCTCTCGTGCGCCGTGCGCTCGAACAGCCACTTCGGGCGCCCGACGTCGTCGAGCTCGGGCACGGGCGCGCGACCGACGAGCGCGAAGCAGAGGTACATCAGCGTCTCGGTGATGTTGTCCGGCTGCGCCGGGCAGCCGGGGATGTTCACGATCGGGATGCCGCCCTTGGTCTTCCACTTGTGACCGAGGTGGTCCCACAGCCCCATCGCCCCGGTCGGGTTGTTCTTCATCGCCGGGATGCCGCCGTAGGTCGCGCAGGTGCCGACGGCCACGACGGCGGCCGCCTTCGGCGCCAGCCGGTCGATCCACTCCGTCGTCGTGATCGGCTGCCCCGTCTCGCGGTTGTCTCCCATCGCGGCGAAGTAGCCGTCGCCGGAGAGCTTCTCGTTGGGCAGCGAGCCCTCGAGGATGAGCACGAACGGGTCGAGCTTGCCGGCCTCGGCGTCGTACCACGCCTGCATGAACTCCTCGCCCTGCTCGAACGCGAGCACGGGGTTGTGGACGATCACCTTCGGCATGCCGGGGATGGCGCCGGTGATGATGTCCTCGAGGCTGGGGTTGGTGGCCGAGGTCATGCCGACCGAATCACCGTCGCAGCTGAGCCCCGTGGTCATCCAGATCACGTGTGCGGTGATCTCCTCCGTCTCGTGCTGCCGTGGTGCGAACTCGACCGGCATTGCCCGGCTCCTTTCAACAGATCCGCGGAAGCGGGTCCCCCACCAGCTGGTCCATGACCCGCCGTCCGCCGAAGCTCGTCTCCACCAGCACCATGCCGGGGGGCTCCGTGCGCACCTCGCCGATGTCGGCGGCGCGCTCGCACCCGGGCACCGCGCGCATCGCTGCCAGCGCGGCGTCCGCTCTCTCCGGCGCGACGAAGGCGACGAGCTTGCCCTCGTTGGCCACGTACATGGGGTCGATCCCCAGGATCTCCGCCGCGCCGGCCACGACCGGGTCGACGGGGACGTCCTTCTCCCTCACGATCATCGCGACGCCGCTCGCGCGCGCCAGCTCGTTGAGCACGGAGGCGACGCCGCCGCGCGTCGCGTCGCGCATGCAGCGCAGGTCCTCGCCCGCGGCGTCGAGCAGCGCGTCGGCGACCGGCCACAGGGCGCGGGTGTCGGACTCCACCTCGGCCTCGAGCTCGAACTCGCCGCGCGCGAGCATGATCGCCGTGCCGTGCTCGCCGATCGAGCCGGACAGCAGCACGCGGTCGCCGGGCTTCAGGCCCTGCGGGCTCAGCGAGGCCCGCGGGTCGGGGACGCCGACGCCGGTGGTCGCCAGGTACATGCCGTCGGCGTGGCCGCGCTCGACCACCTTGGTGTCGCCGGAGACGACCGCGACGCCGGCCTCGCGGGCGGCCTGCGCGATCGCCTCGACCTCCGCGCGCAGCACGTCGGAGTCCAGGCCCTCCTCGAGGATCATCGCGACGGTGATCGCGAGCGGGCGCGCGCCCGCGACGGCGAGGTCGTTGACCGTGCCGTTGACGGCCAGCTCGCCGATCGAGCCGCCGGGGAAGCGCAGCGGCTTGACCACGAAGGAGTCGGTGGTGACGAGCACGTCGCCCGCGACGCCGGCGTCGTCGAGCTCGGTCATGCCGAAGGCGGGCGCCAGCAGCCCTTCGATCAGCGTCTGCGTCGCCTTGCCGCCCGCGCCGTGCGCCATCGTGATCGCCGGCGCCTTGAAGCGCGGCCGCTTCGCGCGGGCCGTCTCGATGATCCCGAGGATCCGTTCTTCGCGGCCCGTGGCGCTCACGCCACGACCCGATCCCTGGCGAATCGCCCGTAGTTGTAGTAGGCGGCACACGCGCCCTCGGGGCTGACCATGCAGGTCCCGATCGCGTGCTCGGGCGTGCAGGCCGTGCCGAACACCTTGCACTCCCACGGCTTGATGACGCCCTTGAGCACCTCGCCGCACTGGCAGGCCTTCGGGTCGGCCACCCGCACGCCCGGGACGGTGAAGCGGCGCTCCGCGTCGAGGTCGGCGTAGGCCTCGGAGAGTGCCAGCGCCGACTGCGAGATGAACCCGAGCCCGCGCCACTCGAAGTGCGGGCGCAGCACGAAGACCTCGGCCAGCGCCTCGAGCGCGCGCAGGTTGCCCTCCTGCGGGACGACGCGCTTGTACTGGTTCTCGACCTTGCACTCACCCGCCGCGAGCTGGCGCAGGATCCACAGGATCGACTGCAGGACGTCGAGCGGCTCGAAGCCCGAGATGACGACCGGCCTGCCGTAGTCGGCCGGGATGAACTCGAACGGGCGCGCGCCGACGATCGTCGCGACGTGGCCGGGGCCGACGAAGCCGTCGAGCCGCAGGTCGGGCGACTCGAGCAGCGCCTTCAGCGGCGGCACGATCGTCACGTGGCTGCACATGACGGAGAAGTTCGCGATCCCCTCCGCCTTCGCGCGCTTGAGGGTGAGCGCCGTGCTCGGCGCGGTGGTCTCGAAGCCGATCGCGAAGAAGACGACCTGGCGCTCGGGGTTCTGGCGCGCGATCCGCAGGGCGTCGAGCGGCGAGTAGACCATCCGCACGTCGGCGCCGCCGGCCTTGGCGTCCATCAGCGTCTCGGTGCTGCCGGGGACGCGCAGCATGTCGCCGAAGCAGGTGAAGATCACGCCGGGCTCGCGGGCGAGCGCGATCCCGTCGTCCACGCGGCCCATCGGGATCACGCAGACCGGGCAGCCGGGACCGTGCACGAGCTCGACGTTCTCCGGCAGCAGGTCGTCGATCCCGTACTTGTAGATCGCGTGCGTGTGGCCGCCGCAGACCTCCATCACCTTGTAGTGGCGGCCGGGCTCCGCGATCGCGGCGATCTCCGTCGAGAGCGCGCGGCCGAGCTCGGCGTCGCGGTACTCGTCGACGTACTTCATGCGCGCGCCTCCACCCGTCCGGTGCGGGGCGCCGAGGCGTTGGATCGCGACGCAGGCGTGCACGAGCACCTCGTCGCCGGGCCCCGCGTCGACGAGCGCGAGCTCGACCTGCGAGGCCTGCCCTCTTCCGTGACGCAGTCGGCGAGCCCGTCCTCGCCCGTCCGGATCACACGCATCGGGAT
>CAWHOS010000009.1:0-658584 GCA_963831105.1 uncultured Solirubrobacteraceae bacterium
CCATAGTCGGTGGCGAGCTCGAGTGCGGACGAGTTCGGCGTTCCCGACGGAACGCATTCACGGGCTACGCGGCGTTACATGACTAGCCGGACCCCACGCGCCTACGTACCGGATCGGACGACCGGCTCCGGATATGTCAGCGTCGCAGCGAACCGCCCGCCCGCCAATTCGGAAATCCGATTGCCCGAACCGGCCGTCTCGGCGGCTTAGCAGAGGATGCTTGGTGCTCTCGATCGGCAAGCTCGCGGCCGGCCAGGCCAAGTACTACCTCGACCAGGCGGAGGCGCGGGTCGACGTGGTGCAGAGCGTCGGCGAGCGGGATGGAGGACTACTACGTCGGGCCGAGCGAGGCGCGCGGCGAGTGGATCGGCGTCGGCGGCGCGCGAGCTCGGGCTCGGCGGCGAGGTCGAGGCGGACGCGCTGCGGCGGGTGCTCGAAGGGCTCGATCCGCGCGACGGATCGCAGCTGCGGACGTCGTCGAGCCGGGCTGCGCGTCGCGGGCTTCGACCTGACGTTCTCGGCGCCGAAGAGCGTCAGCGTGCTGTTCGGGCTCGGCGACGAGGCGACTCGCGGGCCAGCGTGCGCGACGGCGCACGACGTCGCGGTTCGAGAGGCGGTCGGCTACCTGGAGCGGTCGGCCGCGGCGGTGCGGCGCGGGCATGGCGGCGCGATCGTCGAGGAGGCGTCCGGGCTCGTCGCCGCGGCGTTCCGGCATCGGACGTCGCGCGCCGGCGATCCGCAGCTGCACACGCACGTCCTCGTCGCGAACCTCGGGCGCGGGCCGGACGGGCGGTGGTCGGCGCTCGACGGCCGGCGGCTGTACGCGGAGGCGCGGACGGCGAGCTTCGTCTACCAGGCGGTGCTGCGGGGCGAGCTGACGCGCACGCTCGGCGTCGAGTGGACGCCGGTGCGCGCGGGATCGCCGAGGTCGTCGGCGTGCCGCGTCGCCGTGCGCGAAGGCGTTCAGCCGGCGGCGGGCGGAGATCGACGCGGCGCTCGCCGAGCGCGGGACGTCCGGCGCGCGGGCGGCGGAGGCGGCGGCGCTCGCGACTCGGCGGGCGAAGGACCCGCGCGTGACCGCCGAGGCGCTCGTCGGCGAGTGGCGACGCGCGGGCGGCGGAGCTCGGGTTCGGGCGGACGGAGCTCGCGCGCGGTGGTCGGCCGGACGGCGCGCGCGACGTCGGCGAGCGCGCGTGGGACGTCGAGTCGCGTGGCGCGGCTGGCCGGGCCCGATCGGGCTGACGCGGCGGCGCGGCGACGTTCGCGCGCGGCGAGGTGCATGCAGGCGCTGTGCGAGGCGCTGCCGCGCGGCGCGCGCGTCGACGCGCGGAGCGCTGGAGGCCGCGGCGGACGCGTTCCTCGAGTCGCGACGCGTCGTGCCGCTGATCCCGGACGACGAGACGCGGCGCGGGCGAGGCGTTCCGGCGGCGCGACGGGCGGCTGATGCCGGCGGGCGGCGAGCGGCTGCGCTACTCGACGCCCGAGCATCTGGCGCTGGAGCGGCGGCTCGTCGAGCGCGTCGTGGCGTCGCGCGGACGCGGGCGTCGGCGTCGCGACGCGAGCGGCTCGTCGCGCAGCGTGATCGCGGCGCGGCCGACGCTGACGGCCGAGCAGCGGCGCGTGGTCGAGTCGCTGTGCCTCGACGGCCACGGCGTCGCGGTCGTCGCCGGGCGGGCCGGGACCGGGAAGACGTTCGCGCTCGGCGCGGCGCGCGAGGCGTGGCAGGCGAGCCGGCTCCGGTGCTCGGCGTCGCGGTCGCGCGGCGCGCGGCGGGCGAGCTGCGGGAGGGCGCGGGGATCGAGAGCACGAGCGTCGCGGCGCTGCTCGGTGATCTCGGCGGCGGCGAGCGGCTGCCGGAGCGGTGCGTGCTGGTCGTCGACGAGGCCGGGATGGTGCCGACGCGGGAGCTCGCGGAGCTGCTCGATCACGTCGAGCGGCGTCGCGGGAAGCTCGTGCTGGTCGGCGACGATCGGCAGCTGCCGGCGATCGAGGCCGGCGGGGCGTTCCGCGGGCTGATTCAGCGCGGGCTCGCGGTCGAGCTCGGCGAGAACGTCCGGCAGGCGCAACGTGTGGGAGCGCGAGGCGCTCGACCATCTTCGCGCCGGGCGGGCCGAGGAGGCGCTCGGGCTGTACGTCGAGCACGAGGCGCTGGTCGGTCGAGCCGACGGCGCCGGACGCGCGCGAGCGGCTCGTGCGCGACTGGCTCGCCGCCGGCGACGGCGGCGACTGCGTGATGATCGCCCAGCGCCGGGCCGACGTCGCCGAGCTCAACGCGCGCGCGCGCGAGCGGCTGCGGCGCGGCCGGCGCGGCTCGGCGAGCGACGAGCTCGAGCTGCGCCGGCGGCGCGTTCGCCGTCGGCGACCAGGTCGTCGTCAAGCGCAACGACCTGCGGCTCGGCGTGACGAACGGCCAGCGTGGGGAGGTGGTCGGCGGTCGACGCGGCGCGGGCGCGCTGACGGTCGACGTGCGGCGGCCGGCGGGTCGAGCTCGATCGCGCGTTCCTGTCGGGCGCGACGCGCGACGGCGAGCCGACGCTGCGTGCACGGCTACGCGATGACCGGGCACGTCGCGCAGGGCGCGACGGTCGACCGGGCGTTCGTGCTCGCGAGCGAGGGCATGAGCCGCGAGTGGGCGTACGTCGCGCTGAGCCGCGGGCGGCTGAGCAACCGGCTCTACGTCGCCGCGCAGCCGGACGACGACGCGGGCGGAGTTCGCGCCGACGAGCGCCGAGCGCGCGATCCGGTCGAGCGGCTGGCGGCGGCGCTCCGCGGACAGCGCGGCGCAGGTGCTCGCGATCGACCAGGGACGGCCGGCGCGAGCGACGGCTACGCATGCCGAGCTGAGCGCGCGATCGCGGCGAGCGCGCGAGCGCAGGCGCTCGAGCGCGACGCCGGCTTCGATGGCTGCCCGGGCGCGCGGCGAGCTCGACGAGGCGCGCGCCGCGAGGCGGCGGCTCGCGGACGCGCTCGACCGAGGCGCGGCGGCGCGAGGCGGAGCGCGGCACGGCGCGCGGCCGTTCGTCACCGAGCGCGAGCTGGAGGCGCAGATGGGACGCGTCGCGCCGCGGATCGCCGAGCGCGCGACCGAGCGGGTGCTGCAGCGCGACCGGATTCGGGCGGGAGCTCTGATGCCGTGCCGAAGACGCCGGCCCGACCCGTCGCAGCCCGTTCCGCGCTACACGCTGACGCGCAAGGAGGCGGCCGCGTCGCTCGGGATCAGCCTCAACCACTTCGAGCGCCGGGTGCAGCCGGAGCTGAAGGTCGTGATCTCGGGGCAGCTCGTGCTGATCCCGGTGGTCGAGCTCGAGCGCTGGGTGCGTCAGCGCGCTCCGGAGGCGCCTGTCCGTCGCCGCGGGCGCGGCGTCCTGCCGACCTCGAAGAGAGCGCGGCGCGGCTGACCTCGATGCGAGCGCGACCCGCTCCGACGGCGTCATCTCGCGGTGGCGGTTGATCGCCTCGGTGTCGTTCCAGGTCTCGCCGCGCTGCGACGGCAGGTCACGCGGACTCGGAGCGTCGGAGGTAGTCGTTGAGCCGCTGGGCGGCGTCGTCCTCGCCGGGCTGCGGGAGGAGCTTCACGTAGCGGTTGACCATCTGCAGGTCGGCGTGGCCCATGAACTCCATGAGCTCCTTGATCGTGTAGCCGGCCGCCATGAGCAGCGAGGCGTAGGTGTGGCGGCACTCGTGGAGCGTGATGCGGTTGAGGCCGGCGGCGTCTCCAGGCGGCGTCGGCGCGCGCGGCGATCTTGCCGGACATGACCGAGACGGTCGACGACCTTGCCTTCGCGCGGGCGGCCCTGGCGCTCCCAGGCGTCGGCGAGGATCGTGCGGAGGTTGTCGGCGATCGGCGGCCGGCGGTGGGTGCCGGCGTCGCTCTTGGACTTCATGACGATGGATCCGCGTGGCGATGCGGTCGCCGTCGAGGACGTCGGGCCATTCGAGGCGGTAGATCTCGGAGCGGCGCAGGCCGGCGTAGAAGGCGATCGCGTAGGGGAGGCGGTCCTCGGGCTCGAGCGCGGCGAGCAGCGCCGCGGCCTCGGGCGCGAGCGCGACGCGCATGCGCGGCTTCTCGTCGTTGGGCGGCAGCTCGACGAGGCGGAGCGGGTTGCGCGGGACGAGCCGGCGGCTCGGCGCCGACGGCCCAGGCGTAGATGCCCGACGCGAGCGAGACGAGCTGGGCGATCGATCGAGCGGGACAGGCCCTGGCGCGCGAGCTGGTCGATCCAGCGCTGCCAGTCGATCTCGGTGATCTCGCCGGCGATAGCGGTCGCCGAACTCGGGGCGCACCTTGTACTGCCAGCGGCGGCGCATCGCCGCGATCGTCGTGTCGGAGTACGGCTTGCCGCTGCCGCGGCGCCGGCCGATGCGGCCTCGCTCGACGCCGTCGAGCCATCGCTCGCCGAGCGCGCCGAACGTCGGACCGCGGTCCGCGAGCTCGGCCAGGTGGTCGGCGCCCTTGCGCAGCGGCGGCGAGCCAGACCAGCACCTCGCCGCGGTCCTTGCGTCGTCTTGCTCCAGACCGGCTTGCGCGCGTGACCGGAGTCCCAGCGCCGGCCGCGCCAGGACGGCTTGCAGCGGCACCGCGCGTCCGGGTCCGCGATAGGCCGGGCACGACTTCGAGTGGGCGACGTAGACGCCCGGGAATTCGGGTACTTCCGCCAGTTCGCCATGACCCCTCTAGCGGCGAGCCGCGGAAAGCTCGCCCCGGGGGACAGGCGGGGGACAGAATTGTCAGAAACGGAGGGGTTCGCTGGGGTTCGTTGGGGTCGGACGGCCCGAACGAGATTCCGCGCGAAACGCCTGCACAGAGCGCGGAAAACGGCCAACGACAGCGGATGCCGGAGGAGGGACTCGAACCCCCGACACGCGGATTATGATTCCGCTGCTCTAACCGACTGAGCTACTCCGGCGGGGATCGGGGAGTTTAGTGGGGCTCGGGGTGGCCTGGGATCCTGGCTGGGTGCTGCTGAGGAAGGACACGCTGGAGCGGATCGCGGCCGGGGAGGTGACGGTCGCGTTCCGGTGGTGGACGAAGCCGACGGTCAAGGCCGGCGGGTCGCTGAAGACCGCGGTCGGGGTGCTGGCGATCGCGTCGGTGGAGCCGATCCCCGTGGCGGCGGTCTCGAAGGAGGATGCGGTCAGGGCTGGGTTCGCGAGCCGGGCTGCGCTGCTCAAGGCGTTCCCGCGGAAGCCCGGGAGCCGGCTGTATCGGGTCGAGTTCTCGGTGGCCGGCCCGGACCCTCGGATCGCGCTGCGCAACAACCCGGAGCTGGAGCCGGCGGAGCGCGCAAGAGATCGACACCCGGCTGGCGAGGATGGATCGGAGCTCGGCGATCGGGCCCTGGACCCGCCAGACGCTGGAGCTGATCGCGAGCACGGCCCGAGACCAGGGCCGGCGACCTCGCCGCGCAACTCCGACAAGAGCGACTGCCGTTCAAGGCGAACGTCCGCAAGCTGAAGGCGCTCGGGCTCACGGAGAGCCTGGAGGTCGGCTACCGCCTGTCGCCTCGCGGTCGGGCGTACCTCGGCCGTACACCTGTCTAGCGATCGGGGCTGCTCCCTGGGGCGACGACCCCATCCCGCCGATACATCGCCGCAGAGGCGACCCGGCAATCAATTCAGGCAGGAGCAGGAATTCGCATGATCAATCGTTGGATGGCCGTGGTGCTGGGCGCCGCGGTGCTGGCCGTCCCCGGCACGGCGCTCGCGAAGGGCGACCACGCCAAGGGCAAGGGCCACGAGAAGACCCACAAGGTCGATAAGCAGGCCAAGAAGCACGGCAAGAAGGGCAAGAAGGACAAGTCCGCCAAGAAGGGCAAGTCCTACGTCTTCAAGGGCCTCTACAAGGGCGACGGCGTCGTGACGGTCGTCTCCGGCAACTCGCGTGTCCGCAAGGGCGGCTACGTCGGCACGGACGTCACGTTCGACCTCAGCTCGGCGAAGATCGTCGCCGCCGACACCGACGGCACTCCCGGCGTGACCGCCGCTGACGTGAAGGCCGGCGACAAGGTGCTCGTGCAGGCGCGCCTGCCGCGCGGCACGAAGGCGCCCGTGACCGAGGAGCCGGTGGCCGAGTCCAGCACGGACGATCCGGTCGCCGAGGAGCCCGTCGCCGACGAGGCTCCCGCCGCCATCAAGGCGCGCAAGCTGGTCGTCCTGTCGCGTCCGGCCCCGGCCGGCGACGACGCTGAGGCGGGGGACGAGCAGAAGCCCGAGGACGACTGATCCTCCAAGTGTCGAAGGGGAGACGAGCGGCCCGCCACAGTGCGGGCCGCTGTCGTTCTAGGCGGCTCCCAAGGCCTCGCGCTCGCGGGCGCTGAGCTCGCGCGAGGTCCGCGCGTCCGGATCCCAGGCCACCAGGACGCTGCGGCCCTCGGTGGCGACGACGCCGTCGGAGCGCTCGATCCGCTCCTCGACCGTCACGCTCTTCGAGCCGACGCGGCCGACACTCGAGACGACCTCGACCCACTCGTGGTCCCGGCGCACCTCGGCCCGGTAGTCGAGCTCGACGTGCACGAGCACGAACGGGAACGCGTCCTCGTGCAGGCGGGCGAACAGGGCGCCGCGGCCCTCCTCGAGCAGCTCGTGGTAGACGGACTGGTTGACGTGGCCGAGGAGGTCGAGGTCGCGCCAGCGGATGGGGACCCGGACCCGGCCTTCGCGGGGTTCCGGCATGAGGCGCGGCACGCCTAGCGGCGACCGGAGACCTGAAGCGCCGCGACGCCCGCGCGGGCGCGTCGCCGCAGGGCGTGGCGGTCGACCGGGGCGATCGGCTCGCCGACCCGGGCGAACGCGGCCCGCGCGCCGGCGGCGGCCAGCAGCGCGGCGACGGCGCCGACCACCAGCCCCGCCCGCGGGCCGAGCGCGCCCGCCAGCCAGCCCACGAACGGCGCGCCGATCGGCGTCGAGCCGAGGAAGACCACCGAGTACAGCGCCATCACGCGCCCGCGCATCGCGGGCTCGACGGCGAGCTGCAGCGTCGAGTTCACGCCCGCGGCGAAGGTGACGGTGACCATCCCGAGCGGCACCAGCGCCGCGATCTGCAGCGGCAGCGTCGGCGCGGCGGCCGCGGCGAGCATCAGCAGCCCGAACGCGGCGGCGGCCCACACGAGCAGCCGGGAGTCGACCCGTCCGCGCGCGCCCGCCGCCAGCGCGCCGAGCACGGAGCCGACGCCCATCGCGGTCGTCAGCAGCGCGTAGGTGGTCGCCGTGCCGTGCCAGGTGAAGTCCGCCAGCAGCGGCAGCAGGATCTGGAAGTTGTAGGAGAGCGTCCCGACCAGCGCCATCATCGCCAGCGGGATCAGCAGCGCCGGGGTGCGGCGCACGTAGGCGCAGTCCCGAGCGCAGGTCGCCGCGCCGCCGCGGGGCGGGCTTCGGGCGTGTCCAGAGCCGCGCGGGTCCATGCCCCAGAGCGCGACGATCATCGCGCCGAAGGACAGGGCGTTCAGAAGGAAACACGGCCCGACGCCGAGCAGCGCGATCACCGCGCCGGCGGCGGCCGGGCCGACGATCCGGGCGCTGTGGACGATCACGGAGTTCAGCGCGACCGCGTTGACGGTGCGCTCCGGCCCGACGAGCTCGGTCACGAAGCTCTGGCGCGCCGGGTTGTCCAGCGCGTTGATCGCGCCGCGCGTGAAGACGAGCGCGAAGACCATCCAGACCTCGATGTGGCCGCCGACCGTCAGCGCCCACAGCGCCAGCGCGGGGAGCGCCATCAGCGCCTGGGTGACGATCAGCAGCTTGCGCTTGCTCATGCGGTCGGCGAGCACGCCGCCCATCGCGCCGAAGACCAGGATCGGCAGGAACTGCAGCGCGGCGGTCAGGCCGACGGCGGTGCCGCTGCCCGTGAGCTTCACGACCAGCCACATCTCGGCGACCGTCTGCATCCAGTTGCCCGAGAGCGAGATCACCTGGCCGGCGAAGTAGCGCCGGTAGTTCGGGACGCTGAGGGAGAGGAAGGTGCGGTTCAGGGCGGCGGTCACCTACTCGCCGCCCTCCTTAGCGCCGAGCATCCGCTCGAGGATCGCGGCGGCGCGGTCCAGCGCCTCGCGGTCGGCGGGCTCCAGCGCGTCGATGCGCCGGGCGAGGTAGGCGTCCTTGCGGGCGCGCACGGACTCCAGCAGCGCGCGGCCGTCGGGAGAGATGCTCACGAGCGAGCAGCGGCGGTCGGTGGGATCCGCGGCGCGGTCCACCAGCCCGGCCTCCTCGAGCCGCGCGAGCACGCGCGTGACCGTCGGGCGCTGCACGCGCTCGCGCTCGGCGAGCTCGCGAAGGGGTCAGCGGGCCGTGGCGCTCGATCGTCGCGAGCGCCGCGGTCTGGGAGGGGGAGAGCTCCGCGCCGGCCTCCTGGCGCAGGCGCCGCGCCATGCGGGAGATGTCCAGCCGCAGGCGGGAGGCGAGGTCGGGAGTCGGACAACGGTACGCACGGCTAACTAGTCTAGCGAACTATCCCAGCGGCGTGTAGCCTCGACCCGGCCGTGCGCCGCGCCGTCCCCGCTCTCCTCGCTGTGCTCGCGCTCGCCGGTTGCGGCGGCGACGACCCGCCGCCGCCCGATCCGCCGGCCGTGCGGCTGACGATCGAGGCGCCCGGCGACACCTCGACCGTCAAGGAGGACACCGTCGAGGTGCGCGGCCGCGTCCAGCCCGCGCGCGCCGACGTCGAGGTCGGCGGGGAGGCGGCCGCCGTCTCCAGCGGGGCGTTCTCGAAGACCGTGAAGCTCGACGAGGGCGTCAACGTGATCGACGTCAGCGCGACGATGCCCGGCCGCAGCTCGGCGTTCGCCGCCCTGCGCGTCACCTACGACCCGCGCGTGACGGTCCCGGACCTGTCGGGGGCGGTCGACGACGAGGCGGCCTCCAGGCTCGAGGACCTCGGGCTCGAGGTCGAGCTCGAGGCCGTCGGCGGGCTGTTCGACGAGCTGCGCTCCGGCCCGCGGCGCGTCTGCGAGTCCGACCCGCCGGCGGGCTCGCGTCGTCGACCCCGGCTCGAGCGTCACGTTGAAGACGGCCAAGAGCTGCGGTTAGGGTCGGCGGTATGGGCGAGTCGTTCGCTGACCTGGTCTTCGAGGGTGGCGGCGTGAAGGGGATCGGGCTCGCCGGCGCCTACTGCGCGCTGCGCGAGCGGGGCGTGGAGCCCAAGCGCGTCGCGGGCACCTCGGCCGGGGCGATCACGGCGGCGCTCGTTGCCGCGGGCTACGAGGCCGCGGAGCTCGACGAGATCCTGCTCAAGGTCCCGTTCAGCCGCTTCAAGGACAAGGCCTGGGAGGACAAGGTGCCGCTCGTCGGCCACCCGCTCAGCGTGCTGCTGCAGCTCGGGATCTTCGAGGGCCGCTTCTTCGAGGCGTGGATGACGGGCCTGCTGCAGGCCAAGGGCATCCGCACGTTCGGTCAGCTCGCGGACCCGGAGGCGACCGAGCTCAAGGATCGCTACCGGCTGAAGGTGATCGTCTCCGACGTCACCCACCGGCGGCTGCTCGTGCTGCCCGACGACGCCGAGCACCTCGGCGTCGAGCCCGACGAGCTGGGCGTCGCCTATGCGGTGCGGATGAGCATGTCGATCCCGGTCTTCTTCGAGCCGGTCATGCACCACAACCCGCGCACCGACACCGACCACCTGATCGTCGACGGCGGCATGCTCTCCAACTTCCCGGTCTGGCTGTTCGACGCCAAGACCGGCGAGCCGCCGCGCTGGCCGACGTTCGGCATGCTGCTGGTCGAGGGGGAGCCGCAGATCCAGGTCGGCCACCGCGTCGAGGGCGAGGAGCACGGCGTCGTGCGCGGCTCCGTCGTGGACTACGTCAAGGCGCTGGCCTCGACGATGATGGAGGCCCACGACCGGCTCTATATGGAGAAGGCGACGTTCGTGCGCACGATCCCGATCCCGACGATCGGCGTCTCCACGACGGAGTTCGGCATCACGCCCGAGCGCGTGAACGCGCTCTACGAGTCGGGCCGCAAGGCCGCGCTGGACTTCCTGGACCGCTGGGACTTCGAGGCCTACAAGGCCGAGTACCGCAGCGGCAAGGACCACTCCCGCCGCGAGGAGCTCGCTACCCGCCCGGCTGAGCCGCGATCAGCGCCACCTTCGCGCGCCCACGCTCCCGCTTGACGCCGAGCACGATCTCGCCGCCGGTGGCGCTCGCGGCCGCCGCGGCGCAGCTCGTAGCGGCCGGCGGCGCGGCCCGCGCGGCCCGCGCTGACGTCCAGGTCGGAGAGGTCGTAGCCGGTGATCTCGTTGCCGCGGAACTGGCCGCGGTAGGTCGCGAGCACGGCGGCGCGGCCGCGCTGGGAGTCGGCGGGGAAGACGCGCTTGACGTCGCGGGCGAGCACGCGCGAGAGCGCGCCCGCGTCCTCGGAGGCGATCGCCTTCGCGAACGCGTCCGCGGCGTCGCGCACCTCGCCGCTGGAGAGCTGGGTGCCCGCTGCCGGCGGTGCCGCCGTCGCGGACGATCATCGCGGCGGCCACGGAGGCCGAGATCGCGGCGACGGCGAGCAGTCCGAGCGCGCCGCGGCGCGGCGTCCAGGCGCGCCGGCGCTTGAGCGCCGGCGCGTGCTCGGGCGGCTGCCAGTGGGTCTTCTCGGGCTTCGGCGGGCGAGGAGCTCGGTCGGCATCGCGGTCGTCAGGTCGGCCGGCGCGGCGGCGCCCGTGGCGACGGTGCGCTCCTGCTCGGTCACCGGCTCGCCCGCGGCGGCGGCCAGCACGGCGCGGCCGAGGTCGCCGGCCGACGGGTAGCGGTCCTCGGGCCGCTTGGCCAGCGCGCGCTCGACGACGCGGTCGAAGGCGGCCGGGACCGGCGCGCGGTCGGACGGGCGCGGCGGCGGCTGGTGCAGGTGCGCGCTCATCGTCTGCGGGACGGTGTCGCGCCGGAACGGCGGCTCGCCGGTCAGCGCGGCGAACAGCACGCAGCCGAGCGCGTAGACGTCCGAGCGGGCGTCGCACGGCTCGCCGCGCAGGTGCTCGGGCGACATGTAGTCGACGGTGCCGATCCAGGCGCCGCTCTCCGTGATCCGCTCGCTCGCCGACTGCAGGCGGCTGAGCCCGAAGTCGCCGAGGTAGACGTGCTCGCTCGACGAGCAGCACGTTGGCGGGCTTGACGTCGCGGTGCACGAGCCCGGCGGCGTGCGCGGCGTCGAGGCCGGCGGCCACCTGGGAGACGACGCGCGCGGCGCGCCCGGGGGCGAGCGGGCCCGTCGCGCTTGAGCGCGCGGTGCAGGTCGGTCCCGTCGACGTAGCGCATGACCAGGTACAGCCGGCCGTCCTCCTCGCCCGCGGCGTGCACGGGCACGAGGTTGGGATGGTCGATCGCGGCGGCCAGGCGCGCCTCGAGCGAGAAGCGCGTGCGCAGGCCCGGGTCGCGCGCCCGGTCGGCGGCGATCACCTTGACGGCGACGGGGCGGCGCGAGGTCGAGCTGCGTCGCGCGGTAGACGACGCCCATCCCGCCGCGGCCGGCGACCCCCTCGATGCGGCAGCCGGCGATCTCCGCGCCGGGGGCGAGCTCGAGCGTGGGGTGGGTGTCGGTCGTGGGCGGCAGAGCCAGGGATTCTGGCAGCGGCTGATAGACCTGACCGGATGGACGATCTGGACCGCGCCGTCGACACCGTCATCGGCCGCTGCCTCGGCGTGCGCGCGGGGGAGCAGGTGACCGTGGTGGTCGACGAGCAGACGAGCGCGCTCGGCGAGCGCCTGCGCGCCGCCGCGGCGGCGGCCGGCGCCGACGCCGTACGTGCGTGATGGAGCGAGCGCGGCGAGCACGGCGAGGAGCCGCCCGCGCCCGTCGCGGCCGCGCTGGCGGCCGCCGACGTGTTCATCGCGCCGACCTCGAAGTCGCTCTCGCACACGAAGGCGCGCAAGGCCGCCACCGACGGCGGCGCGCGCGGCGCGACGCTGCCGGGCGTGACCGCGAGCATGCTCGCGCGGCTGATGGCGTGCGACTTCGACGACGCTGCAGCGCCGCTCGGCCGAGCTCGCGCGGCTGCTCACCGACGCCGACGAGGCGCACATCACCTGCCCGCGCGGCACCGACCTGCGCCTGGACCTCACCGGCCGCGCCGGGATCGCCGACGACGGCGACCTCACGGGCGAGCGCGCGTTCGGGAACCTGCCCTGCGGCGAGGGCTTCACCTCGCCGCTGGGCGCCGAGGGGACGATGGTCACGGGCTGCCTGGCGAGCATCGGCCTGCCGCTCGGCGAGCCGCCGGTGCTCACGATCGAGGACGGCCGGCTGGTCTCCGCGACCGAGTCCGAGGGCGAGCGGCTGCTGGCCGCGCTGGACGCCGCCGGCGCGTCAGGGCCGGAACGTCGCCGAGCTCGGGATCGGCACCAACGAGCGCGCGCGAGCTGACCGGCAACATCCTCGAGGACGAGAAGATCCTCGGCACCGTGCACGTCGCGTTCGGGGCCAGCGCGGGGATCGGCGGGACCGTCTCCGTGCCCGTGCACCTGGACTGCCTGATCCTCGAGCCGACGCTCGAGATCGGCTGGAAATCGCGTGCTCGAGCGGGGACACTTGGCGCTGTGAGGCGCACCGCCCGGATCCTCCTGCTCGCCGTCGCGCTGCTCGCCCTGGGCGCGGCCGTGGCCTACGCCGGCCCCGGCGGCGGCACCTCCGGCTTCGGCGGAGGCGGGGGAGGCGGCGGCGGCTTCTCGGGCGGCGGCGGCAGCAGCGGCGGCGGCTACTCCGGCGGCGGCGGCTCCGGCACCAGCACGGGCGGCGGCGTCGCGTTCCTGATCTTCGTCGGCTCGTGATCGCCTTCATCCTGTTCTCGGGCGTGCGTGACGGCGTTCGGCGTGCGCCGCACGCGCAAGCGCCGCGCCGCGCGCGAGCGGGCCGTCGAGCTCGCCTCCGCGGAGGCCGCCGACGACGACGCGGCGTTCGCGGCCGACGAGGTCCGCGGCGAGGCCGCCGCGCTGCTGCAACCTGATCGTCGAGGCGTGGACCGCGCGCGACCGCGACCGCCTGCGGCAGATGCTCGGCGCCGGACCTGATGGTCGAGTGGGAGCGCCGCCTGGACGACTTCGACCGCAAGGGCTGGCGCAACGTCTGCCAGATCCTCGAGGGCCCGAAGGTCGAGTACCTCGGCCTGGTCAACCGCACCGACGACGCCGACGACCGCGTGACGGTGCGCGTCGAGTCGCGCCAGCGCGACATCGTGATCGACCGCGCCGGCAACACGATCACCCGCACCGGCCAGCCCGAGATCGTGACGGTCGCCGAGTACTGGACGCTCGGCAAGCGCGACGGCCGCTGGGTGCTGCTGTCGATCGAGCAGGACGCCGAGGGCGCGCACCACCTCGACGCGGACATCGTCGCCTCGCCGTGGGGCGACGACGAGCGCCTGCGCGACGAGGCCGTCACCGAGCTCGCCACCGCCGACGCCGTGCCCGACGCGCAGATCGCCGAGGTCGCCGACCTCGACTTCGACGGCACCGCGCGCGCCGCCGCGCTGGACCTCGCGATGGTCGACGGCCGCTTCGCGCCCGACGTGCTGGAGGCCGCGGCCCGCCGGGCGGTCGCCGCCTGGGCCGAGGCCGTCGACGGCGACGACGCCGCGCTCGAGCGCGCCGCCACGCCCGAGGCCGTGCGCGAGCTGCTCTACGCCGGCGACGCCAGCGAGCGCACCCGGCTCGTCGTCCGCGGCCCGCGCCTGCGCGCGCTGCGCATCACCGCGCTGCACGCCGACGCGACGCCGCCCACGATGCTCGTCGAGGCCGACCTGACCGGCCGCCGCTACCGCGAGGATCGCGACACGGTCGCTGTCGTGGAGGGCTCCAAGGAGCGCGAGGTCTCGTTCACCGAGCGGTGGGCGATGGTGCTCGACGGCGACGCCGAGACGCCGTGGCGGATCGGGGACGCCGCCGGGCTGGCGCCGCCGGCCGCGCGGTGACGCTGCTCGCGGTCCCGAACGTCTCCGAGGGCCGGGACCTCGCGGCGCTGCGAGCGATCGGCGAGGCCTTCGAGGCAAACGGCGCGCGCCTGCTCGACCGCCACGAGGACCCCGACCACCACCGCGCCGTCTACACGCTCGCGGGCGAGCCCGGCTCCCTCGCGCAGGCGGTCCTCGCCGGCGCGCGCGAGGCGATCGCGCGGATCGACCTGACCGCGCACGAGGGCCAGCACCCCCGCGTCGGCGCCGTCGACGTCGCGCCGATCGTCTACCTCGACCCCGCCGACCGGGGCGCCGCGATCGCCGAGGCGCTCGTGCTCGCGGACGCGCTCGGGCGCGAGGGCGTGCCGGTCTATCTGTACGGCGCGCTCGCGGGCGGCCGCACGCGGGCGGAGCTGCGTCGCGGCGGTCCGAAGGAGCTGATCGGCCGCGCCGCACCCGACTACGGCCCGCCGACCCTCCACCCGACGGCGGGCGCCGTCCTCGTGGCCGCGCGAGCACCGCTCGTGGCCTTCAACGTCGAGCTCGCGCCGCCCGCCACGCTCGAGGATGCGAGAGCGATCGCCGCGCTGATCCGCGAGGGCGGCTCCGAAGGTCTTCCCCGCGTGCGGGCGATCGGCGTGCAGCTCGCCCACGCCGCGCAGGTCTCCACCAACATCGAGGACCACCTGGCCGCGACGCCGGCCGACGTGGTCGCGGCGGTGCGCCGCCACGCCGTCGTGGCGGCCGCGGAGTTGGTCGCCCTGGCGCCGGAGGCGGCGCTCAGGGACTTCCCCGAGGATGTCGCGCTTCGCAACGGCGCGACGATCGAGGAGCGGCTCAGGGGCTGACCGGGGGGCGGCTCCTCGCTCTCCGTTGCGCGCGGAGGGCGGTCGAGGCTGCGGCGATGGCGGCGGCGGGCGAGCACGAGCTGGATGACTGTGTGGACCACGGGGCGACTCGTTTCACACAGGGCGGCGGGGCCCGGCCGACGTGAGCAGGCCTGCGCCGGCGATGCCGACGGCCACGATCAGCCCCGTGTCGGGGCGGACGGCGGAGCTGTCCGTGCCGGCCAGCGCGCACGGCGCGAGCAGCAGGCACATCAACAACGTGGTGGCGAGCAGCGATGGGAGGTTCATGGGGGCACCGTCCCGCGCGCCGCTTGCGCCGCGGTTGCAGTTCGCTGAAAGGCGCGGATAGCGTCACGTCAGCTATGGAGTTCCGGATCCTCGGGCCGCTTGAGGTACGCGCCGGCGGCGAGGTGGTGCCGCTCCCCGGCGCGAAGCCTCGCGCCGTGCTGGCGATGCTGCTCCTGCACGCCAACCGGCCGGTGGGCGCCGACCGGATCGCGCAGGCGCTGTGGGGCGAGGATGCGCCAGCGGGCGCCGCCAACACGGTCCAGGTGCACGTTTCCCGGCTGCGGAAAGCGCTCGGCGGCGGCGCGCTCGTGACCACGGCGGCCGGCTACGAGCTGCGGGTCGAGCCCGGCCAGCTCGACGCCGACCGGCTCGCCGCGGGGCTCGCGGACGGGCGCGCCGGGCTGGACGCCGGCCGCCCGCAGGAGGCCGCGGCGGCGCTCGAGCACGCGCTCGCGGAGTGGCGCGGGCCGCCGTTCGCGGACCTCGGGGACGCGCCGTTCGCCGACCGCGAGCGCGAGCGGCTGGAGGACCTGCGGGTCGCGGTCTCGGAGGAGCTCGTCGAGGCGCGGCTGGCGCAGGGCCGCCACGCGGATGTGATCGCCCAGCTCGACGCGCTGATCGCCGAGCACCCCTACCGCGAGCGCCTGCGGGCCCAGCAGATGCTCGCGCTCTACCGCTGCGATCGCCAGGCGGACGCGCTGCAGGCCTACCAGGACGCGCGCCACGCGCTGGTCGAGGAGCTCGGCATCGAGCCGGGGGAGCGCCTGCGGGAGCTGGAGCGGGCGATCCTCGCCCAGGACCCGGCGCTCGCCGGCCCGCGCGCCGCGCCTTCGGCGGCGGCCGAGGGGCCGGTGCCGGACGGTGGCCGAGCGGGCGCCGCGGCGCCGGACGGTGGCCGTCCGGCGAGGCGGCTGGTCAGCGTGCTCTGCGCGGGGGTCGTCTCGGAGGAGCTCGATCCCGAGGTCCTGCACGCCCTGCTGGAGCGCTTCGGCGCGGTGGTCGAGCGGCACGGCGGCAACGCCGAGGCCGTCTCCGGCAACGTGATGGTCGGCGTGTTCGGGCTCGCGGAGCTGCACGAGGACGACGCGCTTCGCGCTGCCCGCGCGGCGCGCGAGCTGCACGCCGAGCAGAGCCTGAGGATCGGCGTCGAGTCCGGAGAGGTCTTCGTCGGCGGCGGCGCGCTGCGCGCGAGCGGCGACGTGTTCACGCAGGCGGCGGCGCTGCAGGCCTCGGCCGCGCCGGGCGAGACCCTGCTCGGCGAGCGGCTGCGGGCGCTGCTGCGCGACGCCGAGCGGCCCGGCCGCAGCCCGTTCGTCGACCGCGCCGCGGAGCTGGCCGCCCTGCAGGCCGCCTTCGCCGGGGCGTGCGAGGCGCGCGCCTGCCGCCAGGTCAGCGTGATCGGGCCGGCCGGCATCGGGAAGTCGCGGCTCGCGCACGAGCTCGCCGGCGGCCTCGACGCGACGATCGTGACGGGAGGCTGCCCCTCCTACGGCGAGGGCGTGACCTACCTGCCGCTGGCCGAGATCACGGCGCATCTCGGCGGGCGCGAGGGCGTCGTGGCGCTGCTCGGCGACGGGCCGGCCGCCCGCAAGGTGCTGGCCGCGGCCGGGCTCTCGGAGGGCCTCGCCCAGGCCGAGGAGACGTTCTGGGCCGTGCGCCGGCTGCTCGAGGCGGCGGCGGGCGAGCGCCCGCTGGTCGTCGTGCTGGAGGACCTGCACTGGGCGGAGCCGACGCTGCTCGACCTCATCGACTACCTCGCCGTCTTCTCGAGCGAGCACCCGATCCTGCTCGTATGCGTCGCCCGGCCGGAGCTGCTGGAGGCGCGCCCGTCGTGGACGCGGCCCGGCCACGAGGTGCTCGTGCTCGACCCGCTCCCGCAGGCTCACGCGCGCCGGCTCGTCTCCGCCTCCGGCGAGCTCGCCCCTGGCGCCGCCGAGCAGATCGTCGAGACCGCCGAGGGCAACCCGCTGTTCCTCGAGCAGCTCGTCGCCGTCGGCGCCGCCCCCGGCGAGTTGCCCACCAGCATCCAGGCGGTGCTGGCGGCGCGGCTCGCCCGCCTGGACCCCGGCGAGCGGGCCCTGCTCGAGGACGCGTCGGTGCAGGGGCGCAGCTTCTACGCGGACGCGGAGCTCGTGCCCGAGGCGACCGCGGCGCGCCTCGTCGCGCTCGCGCAGCGGCAGCTGATCCGTCCGGAGCGCTCCGAGCTGCCCGGCCGCGACGCGTTCCGCTTCGGGCACGCGCTGATCCGCGAGGCCGCCTACCGCAACCTCCCGCGTCGGCGGCGCGCCGAATTGCACGAGACGGTCGCGCGCTGGCTCGAGGCCCAGCCCGGCACGTCCGACGAGACCGCCGGCCACCACCTCGCCGAGGCGCACGCCGCCCGTGCCGCGCTCGGCGAGCCCGACCCGGCGCTGGCGCAGGCGGCCGCGCAGCGGCTCGCGGCGGCCGCCGAAGCGGCACTGCTGCGCGGCGACCCCTCGGCGGGCGCGCGGCTGCTGGAGCGCGCGGACTCCCTGCGCGGCGACGGCGAGCTGCTGCCCGCGCTCGGCGCCGCGCTGTTCGAGGCCGGCCGCGTCGCGGAGGCCGCCCGCGTGCTCGAGGACGCGGCCGCCCGGGCCCCCGAGCCTCGCTCGCGCGCGCGGGCCCTGGTCGAGCTCCAGCTCGTGCGGCTGGAGACGGATCCCGCCGCGGCCGCGGCGGTGCCCGACGCCGACTGGGCGGCGCTCGCCGGCGACGAGCGCGGCGAGTGCCGGGTGGAGCTCATGCGCGGCCAGCTCGCGTGGTGGCCGGGACGGGTGGCGGAGGCCGACGCCGCCTGGGCCCGGGCCGCGGCGCGGGCCGAGCGCGCCGGCCTGCGGCGGGGCCTGTTCGAGATCGTCGGCTGGCGCGCCGCCGCGGCGGCTCTCGGCCCCGAGCCCGCCGGGGCCGCGATCGGGCGCCTGGAGGGGTTCCGCGCGCTCGTCGAGGTCAGCCCGATCGCGACCGCCTCCGTGCTGAACCCGCTCGCGTACCTGCACGCCATGCGCGGCGATTTCGCCACGGCGGAGGCCCTGCTGGCCGATGCCGGCGCGATCCTGCACGAGCTGGGCGGTCTCGGCGCGGGCATCTCGCACCTGGAGGCGTTCGTGCTGCTGCTCGGCGGCCGGTCCGAGCGCGCCGAGGCGCTGCTGCGTGACGACGTCGAGCAGCTCTCGGCGATGGTCGAGGGCTCGGCGCTCGCCACGACGACGGCGCTGCTCGCCCAGGCCGTGCTGACCCAGGGGCGCCCGGAGGAGGCCGCCGCGCTGGCGGAGCAGGCCGACCGGCTCACGGCGCCGCACGACGTCCTCACGCAGGCGCTCTGGCGCGGTGCGCGCGCCCGCGCGCTGGCTCACGCGGCGCGCCACGGTGAGGCCCTGGCGCTCGCGCGCGAGGCGGTCGCGGTGCTCGAGCCGACCGACTTGCTCAGCCACCGCGGCGATGCGATGCTCGACCTCGCCGCCGTGCTCTCGATCAGCGAGCGCCGCGAGGAGTCGGAGCGCGCCGTCCGATCCGCCGTCGCCCTCTATGCGCGCAAGGGCAACGCCGTGGCGGAGGCCCGGGCGCAGCAGCTCCTCCCCGACCGACAAGGAGGTAGGTGATGGCCGTCAGACCGAACATCGACTCGCTGACGCTCGAGGGGGCGGACCTGGTCGTCCGCGGCGAGTCCCCCGAGCCCCTGCCGGCGATCATCCAGGTGGTCGTCGTCCAGGACGGCGCCACGGAGGACGGTCGCGGCACCGAAATCGGCCGCGGCGGTGTGGAGCGGGTCGCGCTCGGTTGGAAGGCGACGCTCGCGAACACGAAGTTCAAGAAGGGCCCGGCCGACACGATGGGGATCCAGATCCGGATCTCACCGTTCGAGATCTGCTCGTGGGTCCAGTCCCTCGACATCGAGTAGCCCGCCACGGTGCCGGCCGGGACGCGCCGGGCGGCCGCTTCGGCAAGCTCGCCCCCGGGCTGGAGCCGTGCCGGGCGAGCGAGGCCGACATCGAGGCCCTCGTGGCGGCGATGCGGGCCCGCGCGGGCATCTCGCCGGGCACGATCCCGGCCGGCTTCACGTACCTCGGCCAGTTCATCGACCACGACATCACGTTCGACCCGACGCCGTTCGGGGCCCGCTCGCGCGGGCCGCGTCGCACCGTCAACCACCGCACGCCGCGGCTCGACCTCGACTCGCTCTACGGAGGCGGGCCGGAGCTCCAGCCCTACCTCTACGAGCACGACGCGCCCCATCGGCTGCTGCTCACACCCGGCCCGCCGCTCGATCTCCCGCGCAACGACGAGGGGATCGCCCTGACCGGCGACCCGCGCAACGACGAGAACGCGATCGTCTCGCAGCTGCACCTGCTGTTCGCGCGCTTCCACAACCGCATCGCCGACGAGCTCGGGAGCTTCGATCAGGCGCGGCGGCTCGTCCTGCGGCATTACCACTGGATCGTGCTCGAGGAATACCTCCCGGCCGTCCTCGGCGCCAGGTTCGAGGGGCCGCGGGTGCACTTCCGGCCCGCCGGCGAGCCGTTCATCCCCGTCGAGTTCTCGGGCGCGGCCTTCCGCTTCGGCCACTCGATGGTGCGGCCCGACTACGGCATCGAGGCGCTGCCGGCCGACCCGGACGAGCCCGGCGCCGGAACCATCCCCCTGTTCCCCGAGCTCGAGGGCTTCCGCAAGCTCGAGCCCGAGCGGGAGATCGCCTGGTCGCGCTTCTTCGCCCTGGCTCCCCGCAAGCCGCAGGACAGCTCCGCGATCGACACCCGGCTCGCCGAGGTGCTGTTCCGCCTGCCGTTCGGCGAGCCGGTGCTGGCGCGGCGGACGCTGCTGCGCGGGATCAAGCTGAAGCTGCCCTCGGGCCAGGCCCTCGCCGAGAAGCTCGGCGTCGATGACCTCGACGAGAAGCATCTGCTGCTCGACGATGTGGCCGAGCCCGCGCGGGAGATGCTGGCCCGCTCCACACCGCTCTGGTACTGGATCCTCTGCGAGGCGGGGAAGGTGCCCAGGCCCCGCGGCCGGCACCTCGGGCCGCTCGGCGCGCTGATCGTCGGCGAGGTGCTGGCCGGCCTGATCGAGACCGATCCGACGTCTTTCCTGAGGGTGGAGCCGGACTGGGAGCCGGGCGAGCTGGGCGGGACGAAGGGCGCCTTCTCGATGGCCTCGCTCGTCCGCTTCGCACAAGGCGGCGAGCCGGACTGATCGGGGACTATCCTCGGTGGGACCATGGCCCAGACCAAGCGCAAGCGCCGGACGAAGCACCGCGGCAACGCCGCCGGGATGGTGGAGGCTCGCGGGCGGACGAGCCGCCGCGAGAACATGTCGCCGGCCGAGCGCAAGAAGGCCGACCGGGCCGCCGCGCGCGACGCGCGGATGAACAAGCCGCCGACCTGGAACAGCGCGCTCTTCAAGGCCGCCCTGATGGCCGCGCTGCTGTTCGTCTTCACCCAGATCGGGCTGTTCGGCGGCGACACGTCGATCTCGCAGTCGCTGTTCCTGTCGCTGTTCGCGCTGGTCCTCTACACGCCGCTGGCGTACGCGACGGACAAGTTCGTCTACTCGCGCGCCCAGAAGCGCCGCGCCAAGCAGCAGGCCTGATGGAGGCGCGCTACCTCACGGTGGGGGTGGCCCAGGAGAACACCTGGATCGTCCGCAGCGACGGCAGCGAGACCGGGCTGCTGATCGACCCGGGCGACGAGCCCGAGCGCATCCAGGCCGCGCTCGACGACCTGGGCGTCAAGACCGTCGAGGCGATCCTGCTCACGCACACCCACTTCGACCACGTCGGCGCCGTCGCGCCGATGGCGAAGGCCACGGGCGCGCCCGTCTACTGCCCCAAGATCGAGGTCCCCGTGCTGGCCGACATCATGGCCTGGGTGCCGTGGCCCGGCATCGGCCCGTTCGAGTCCTACGACGCCGACGAGACGCTCGAGGGCGGCGAGTCGCTCGAGCTCGCGGGCTTCGGCGATCGACGTGATGTTCGTCCCGGGCCACTCGCCGGGGCACCTCGCGTACTCGATCCCCTCCGAGGGCGTCGTGCTCTCCGGCGACGTGCTCTTCCAGGGCTCGATCGGCCGCACCGACCTGCCCGGCGGCGACCACCAGCGGCTGCTGCGGTCGATCGGCGAGCTGCTCGAGACGCTCCCGGCCGAGACCGCCGTGCTCCCGGGCCACATGGCGCCGACGACGCTCGGCGCCGAGCGCGCCACCAACCCGTTCCTGCACGAACTCTCGGCGTGAGCTCGAAGATCCAGGCCCCGCGCGGCACGTTCGACGTGCTGGGCGACGACGCGCTGGCCCGCGACCGGCTCGAGGCGACCGCCCGCGGCATCCTCGAGCCCGCCGGCTACGAGCGCATCGAGACGCCGATGTTCGAGTCCACGGCGCTGTTCGCGCGCGGCGTGGGGGAGTCCACCGACGTCGTGCAGAAGGAGATGTACACGTTCGACTCGGGCGACGAGTCGGAGTCGCTCACGCTCCGCCCCGAGGGCACCGCGCCGGTCTGCCGCGCCTACTCGAGCACGGGATGCACAAGCTCCCGCAGCCCGTGAAGCTCTGGTACCTGTCGAGCTACTTCCGCCGCGAGCGCCCGCAGAAGGGCCGCTACCGGCAGTTCTGGCAGCTCGGGATCGAGGCGATCGGCTCCGACGACCCGGCCGTCGACGCCGAGGCGATCCTGCTGCTGAGCGAGATCCTCGAGGCGCTCGGCGCCCGCGGGCTGCGGCTGCGGATCTCCAGCCTCGGCACCGCCGAGTCGCGCGCGGCCTACCGCGAGCGAGCTCACCGCGCACCTGCGCGCCAACGAGGACCGGCTCTCGCAGGAGGTGCGCGACCGCATCGACCTCAACCCGCTGCGCGCCTTCGACGCCGACCACCCCGGCACGCGCGAGGTGATGGCGAGCGCGCCGCGGCTGCTCGACTTCCTCTCCGACGACGACCACGAGCACTTCGAGGCGGTCAAGGCGCTGCTCGACGGCGTCGGCGTGGCCTACGAGGTCGACCCGACGCTCGTGCGCGGGCCTCGACTACTACACGCGCACCGTGTTCGAGTTCACCTCCGACGCGCTCGGCGCGCAGTCCGGCGTCGGCGGCGGCGGCCGCTACGACGGGCTGATGGAGCAGATCGGCGGCCCGCGGACGCCCGGCATGGGCTGGGCCGCGGGCGTGGAGCGGATGCTGCTCGCCTCGCCGGCGCCGCCGGTCGCGCACGCCGCCCGTCGACCTCTACGTCGCCTACGCCAAGCCCGAGCACCGCGAGGCCGCGTTCCGGCTGGCCGCCGACGCCCGGCGCGCCGGCCACGCGGCGAGACTCGAACTCGGCGGGCGCTCGCTGAAGGGCCAGCTCAAGCAGGCCGACAAGACCGGCGCCCGCTACGTTGCCATCCTCGGCGAGGAGGGCACGTCGCTGAAGGACATGGAGATCGGGAGAGCAGAAGACGGTGGAGCCCGACACGGTGATGCACCACATCCGGGGCGGCCTGTGAGGCCGCCGCGCGCGAACCCTTACCGCAACGCCTGGGCGGGCGAGCTCGACGCGCAGCGCGGCGGGCGAGACGCGTCCGGGTCGCGGGCTGGGTCGCGCGCCGGCGCGACCTCGGCGGCCTGATCTTCATCGACCTGCGCGACCGCACGCGGCGTGCTCCAGCTCGTCTTCCACCCCGAGACGGCGGCCGAGGCGCACGCGCTGGCCGGCACGCTGCGCTCCGAGCACGTGATCAGCGCCGAGGGCGAGGTCGTGCGCCGCGAGGAGGGCGACGGTCAACCCGAAGATCGCCACGGGCGAGATCGAGCTCTCGGTCTTCGAGCGCGGAGCGGCTCGCGGAGTCGCCGACCCCGCCGTTCGCGATCGACGACGGCGAGGAGGTCGACGAGCTGCTGCGGCTGCGGCACCGCATGCTCGACCTGCGCCGGCGAGCCGATGCAGGAGACGCTCCAGCTGCGCCACACGATCGTCCGGGCGATCCGCGACTACCTGAACACGCGCGACTTCCTGGACATCGAGACGCCGATCCTCACCGCCTCCACGCCCGAGGGCGCGCGCGACTTCCTCGTGCCCGCCGCGCATGCGCGCCGGGCGCGTTCTACGCGCTGCCGCAGTCGCCGCAGCTGTTCAAGCAGCTGCTGATGATGAGCGGCTACGAGCGCTACTACCAGATCGCCCGCTGCTTCCGGGACGAGGACCTGCGCGGCTTCCGCCAGCCCGAGTTCACCCAGCTCGACATCGAGATGTCCTTCGTCGAGGAGGACGACGTCATCGAGCTCATCGAGGGGCTGATGGGCCGCGTGTTCGAGGACGCCGGCTTCGAGGTGCCCGGGCCGCCGTGGCCGCGGATGCCGTTCGCCGAGGCGATGCTGCGCTACGGCTCCGACAAGCCCGACGTGCGCTTCGGGCTCGAGATGTCCGACGTCGGGGACGCGCTGCAGAGCACGGAGTTCAAGGTCTTCCAGAACGTGCTCGGCTCGGGCGGCGCCGTCCGCGGCCTCAACGCCGGGGCGCGCGAGATGCCGCGCTCGGAGCTGGACTCGCTGACCGAGCACGCCAAGCGCTTCGGCGCGGGCGGGCTGGTGTGGGCGTTCGTGCAGGAGGACGGCGCCTGGCGCTCGCCGACGGCCAAGTTCCTCTCCGACGCCGAGCGCGAGGACGTCACGCGCGCGCTCGGCGGCAAGCCGGGCGACCTGCTGCTGATCGTCGCCGACAAGCCCGACGTCGCCGCCACCGCGCTCGGCGAGGTCCGCCTGGAGCTCGTCGCGCCGCTTCGGCCTCGTGCCCGAGGGCCGCCACAACGCGCTCTGGATCGTCGACCCGCCGATGTTCGAGTGGAGCGAGACGCGAGGGCCGCTGGGGCGCGCTGCACCACCCGTTCACCGCGCCGCTCGGCTCCTTCGAGGACCCGGGCGCGATGAGCTCGCGCGGCTACGACATGGTGCTCGACGGCGTCGAGATCGGCGGCGGGTCGATCCGTATCCACCGGCCCGAGGTCCAGCAGCAGGTCTTCAAGGTCGCTCGGCATCTCCGAGGAGGAGGCGCAGGCGCGCTTCGGCTTCCTGCTCGACGCGCTGCGCTACGGCGCGCCGCCGCACGGCGGCATCGCCTTCGGCATCGACCGGATCGTGGCGATCCTCGCCGGGCGCGAGTCGATCCGCGACGTGATCGCGTTCCCGAAGACCGCGAGCGGCTCCGACCCGCTCACCGGAGCGCCGGGCCCCGTCGGCGCGTCCCAGCTCGCGGAGCTCGGCGTCAAGCTCACCGTTCCTCCGCCGGAGTAGCCCGGGCCAAGTCAGGTCCGCACCCCATCCGGCTAAGGATCGGAGGGGTGCGTGCCGATATGCGGGACTGTGAGCCAGATCTCCCCGCCCATCCGCATCGTCCTCATCGCCGCCATCGGCCTGATCGCCGCTTGGATGCTTTTCCTGCGTCCCAAGACCGAAGTGACCCCCGCTCCGACGCCGGCGCCCGCCACGGCCCCGGGCGTGGACGGGCTGTCGAAGGCCGTCGACAAGGCCAAGGACGCCGGCGCCGCCCAGGAGGCGCGCGACGCGAAGGTGCAGAAGGCGACGGGCGATGACGAGGCTGCCGGCGCGAAGGCGGGCAAGGCCGGCTCCAAGGATTCCTCCACGACCGCGCTGGTCAGCGGCCGCGTGCTCCCGCTCGAGCCGCTCAGCGCCGAGCAGACCAAGGGCCTGCCCAAGAAGGTCGTGCGCGCGCTGGACAACCGCCAGGTGCTCGTGCTCGGCGTCTTCGACGCCAAGGAGAAGCGCTGGGCCCAGACGGCCGCCGACGACCGCCGCGTCCGCCGCGAGCTCGCGAAGGCCAACCGCTACGACGGCCGCGTCGTCGTCGCGCAGAGCGTGCTCGCCAAGCTCAGCTCGCTCAACGCCGTCATCGGCGGCCTGGGCGTCACGCAGACCCCATCGGTGGTGGTCGTCGACCGCAACCGCAAGGCCGTCGTGCTCACCGGCTTCGTGGAGCGCAACGCGATCAACCAGGCGGTCGCAGGACGCGCGCCGCAACTCGATCGAGCGCCGCATCAAGGAGCCCTACGTCCGCCAGATCAACGAGACCTGCGCGAACCTCTTCCTGCGCATCGACCGCTTCGACGCGCCGACGACGCGCGGCGGCATCAAGCCTGCCCTGCGCCGCTTCGAGGCCATCATGGCCGCCTACGCCTCCGGCTTCGCCTCGCTCAAGGCTCCCGCGAAGTACCGCGGCGTGCGCAACCAGGTCGCCGGCGTCCTGCGCAAGGGTGAGAACTTCTCGGCCGCGCTGCGCTCGGGCAACTTCGCCCGCATCGACTCGACCTACACGGCGCTGCTGGCCTCCGACGCCGGCCTCAACCGCAGGTTCGCGGACATGGGCGCCACCACCTGCAACACCGACCGCCGCCGGTAGCACCAGTACCCGCCGTAGACTCGGCGGGGTGGACCGCGAGCGCTTCGCCGAGCACCTGAACGCGCCGGCGGGGCGCGGTGTGCCCGTCACCGGCGGGCACGACGGTGCCGCCGGCGGGGCCGCCTGCGGCGACCTCGTCCGGATCACGCTGCGCGTCGAGGGCGACCGGGTCGCCCTCGCGGGCTTCGAGGCCTCGGGCTGCGGCGCGCTCACCGCCGCGGCCTCGGCCGCCGTCACGCTCGTCGAGGGCGAGCCGCTGCTCGACGCCGCGCGCGTCGGCGCGCACGCCATCTCGGAGCGAGCTCGGCGGGCTCTCGCCCGGCAAGTTCCACGCCGCAGACCTCGTCGCCGACGCGCTGCACGGCGCGCTCGGCCGCGCCGCCCACGCGCAGGCGCGGCTCGCGCCCGACCCCGGGCGCACGCTGGTCGCGATGAGCGGCGGCGTCGACTCCGCGGTCGCCGGGCTGCTCGCGGGCGAGGGCGCGGTGGCGGTCACGCTCGAGCTGTGGGCGCGACCCGGAGAACGACGCGGAGGCCTCCTGCTGCTCGGCGCACGCCGTCCGCGTGGCGCGCTCGGTCGCGCACGGGATGGGGATGCCGCACTTCACGCTGGACCTGCGCGAGGCGTTCCGGGCCGGCGTCGTCGAGCCGTTCCTGGCCGGCTACGCCGCGGGCGTGACGCCGAACCCGTGCGTGGGCTGCAACGGGCACGTCCGGCTCGACGCGATGGTCGCGTTCGCCGACCGGCTCGGCGCCGCGACGCTGGCCACGGGCCACTACGCGCGGGTGACGGAGGACGGGCTGCTGCGCGCCGCCGCCGACCCGGCCAAGGACCAGACCTACATGCTCTCCGCCGTCTCCCCGGAGACGCTCGCGCGGCTGCGGTTCCCGCTCGGCGAGCTGACCAAGCCGCGGGTGCGCGAGCTGGCCGCCGAGGCCGGGCTGGCCGTCGCCTCCAAGGCCGAGTCGCAGGACCTGTGCTTCCTGGCCGGCACCGGCAAGGCGGCGTTCCTGGCCCGCCACGCCGGGCTCGACGACCGGCCGGGGGAGATCGTCGACCGCGACGGGACGGTGCTGGCGCGCCATCGCGGCGCGCACCACTTCACCGTCGGCCAGCGCAAGGGGCTCGGCGTCGCCGCGCCCGAGCCGCTGTACGTGCTCGCCACGGACGCCGCGACCAACCGCGTCGTGGCCGGGCCGCGCGAGGCGCTCGCGACCACCGCGGTGCGCCTGCGCGGCGCCCGCCTGCACCGCGCCGCCGCCGAGGTCGACCGCGTCAAGCTGCGCTACCGCTCGCGGGCGGTGCCGTGCCGGGTCGCCGCCGAGCGCGGCCGCGGCCGGGTCGAGCTCGAGCTGCTCGAGCCCGTCGACGGCGCGGCGCCGGGGCAGACCGCCTGCCTGCTGCGCGGCGACGTCGTCGTGGGGTGGGGGACGATCAGCGCCGCGTGACGCGGTGCCACGCGGCGACGGAGGCCGCGTCGGCCAGCTCGCCGCGCGCGATCATCGCCTCGAGCTCCTCGACGGAGAAGCGTCCCACCCGCAGGCCGTGCTCGGTCGGCTCGAGATCCTGCGGCCCGGGTTCGAGTCCCGTGGCCAGCCACACGTCGACGGGCTGGTCGGTGATCCCGTAGGCGAAGTAGAGGCGGCCGAGGCGCTCGAGCGTCGCCGCGCGCAGGCCGGTCTCCTCGGCCAGCTCGCCGCGGGCGAGGTCCTCGGGCGCGGCGCCCGGCTCGTCCTCCCATGCGCCCTGCGGGAACTCCCAGAAGCGCCGGCCGACGGGATGGCGGAACTGCTCGACGAGCCAGACGTGATCGTCCTCGAGCGGGACGATCAGGGCGGCGGGCGGCTTCTCGATCCAGGCGTAGAGGCCGGGTGAGCCGTCCGGGCGCTCCAAGGCGTCCTCGTGCACGCGCATCCAGCGGTTCTCGTAGACCACGCGGGTCGAGGTGACGCGATGCCCGTCCAACCTAGACTCCAGGTTGACATGGCGATGACCACCGACGAGATCCGCGAGCGCTACCTGTCCTTCTTCGAGGAGCGCGATCACAAGCGCCTGCCCTCGTTCCCGCTGATCCCGCCCGCCAGCGACACCTCGACGCTGCTGATCATCGCCGGCATGCAGCCGCTCAAGCCGTGGCTGAGCGGCCGCGAGCGCCCGCCGCACGTGCGCCTGACCGACGCCCAGAAGGTCTTCCGCACGCCGGACATCGAGGAGGTCGGCTCGACCTCGAGGCACCTGACCTTCTTCGAGATGATGGGCAACTTCTCGATCGGCGACTACTTCAAGCCGGAGGCGGCCCGCTTCGCGTGGGACCTCTCGATCGAGGGCTTCGGCCTGAACCCCGACGACATCTGGGTGACGGTCTTCGAGGGCGACCTGAAGCTCGGCATCGGCCTCGACGAAGAGGCGGTCGACGCGTGGCTGGAGATCGGCGTTCCGCGCGAGCGGATCGTGCCGTGCAACCGCAAGGAGAACTTCTGGGAGTCGGGCCCGACCGGCCTCTGCGGTCCGTGCTCTGAGCTCTACCTCGACCGCGGCCTGGACTTCGGCAAGGCCGACGATCTGCCGGGCGGCGACAACGAGCGCTTCATGGAGTACTGGAACCTCGTGTTCATGCAGTACGACCAGGACCCGCGCAACACGCTGACGCCGCTCCCGGCCAAGAACATCGACACCGGGCTGGGGCTGGAGCGGCTCGCGTCGCTGCTGCAGGGCGTGCCGAGCGTGTTCGAGACCGACGCCTTCCGGCCGCTGGTCGGCCTGGGGGAGGAGCTCAGCGGCCGCGGCTACGGCACCGACTTCCCGACGGACCGCGCGCTGCGGATCCTCGCCGACCACGCGCGCGGCATGAGCTTCCTGCTCGCGGACGGCGTCGTGCCCTCCAACGAGGGCCGCGGCTACCCGCTGCGGCGGATCATGCGCCGGGCGATCGTGCAGGGCCGCCGGCTCGGCATCGAGGGCCAGATCCTCACGCCGTTCGCGGCCCGCGTGCGCGACGTGATGGGCAGCGCCTATCCGGAGCTGGCCCAGCAGGCGGAGACGATCGAGATGTGGCTCGGGCGCGAGGAGGAGCAGTTCACGCGCACGATCGAGCAGGGCACGCGGCTGCTCAACGATCACATCGCGCGCGCCAAGGATCGCGGGCTGGAGGGCATCGGCGCCGAGGAGGCCTTCCAGCTGCACGACACCTACGGCTTCCCGTTCGAGCTGACCGCGGAGCTCGCGGCCGAGCAGGACATGGGCGTCGACGAGGCCGGCTTCGAGCGCGAGATGGAGGTGGCCCGCTCGCGGGCGCGCTCCGCGGGCGGGCGCGTGGTGGCGGACGGGGGAGCGCGCGAGGCGATCGAGGCGTTCGCCTCCGGCGCCGGCTTCACGACCGAGTTCACGGGCTACGAGACGACCGAGCAGGCGACCGCGGTGGGCGCGATCGCCTTCCAGGACGGCCAGGTGCTGGCCAAGCTGGTCGAGTCGCCGTTCTACGCCACGGGCGGCGGCCAGGTCGCCGACGTCGGCGAGATCCAGCGCGAGGCGGGCGGTGGCACGGCGCGCGTGATCGACGTGATCCGCCTCGGCGACGACCAGGCGCTCGTGCTCGAGCCCCTGCGCGGCGAGCTGATGGAGGGCGAGCGGGTCGTGGCCACCGTCGACGCGGCGGCGCGCCGCGCCACGCAGGCCAACCACACCGCGACGCACCTGCTGCACGCGGCGCTGCGCGCGCGCCTCGGCGGCCACGTGCGCCAGGCCGGCTCCTACGTGGGCCCGGACAAGCTGCGCTTCGACTTCACGCACGGCGGGCCGCTGTCCGACGAGGACCGCGCCTGGGTCGAGGATCGCGTCAACGCGCAGATCCTCGCCAACGATCCCGTGCGCGCGCTCACCACGACGCTCGACGAGGCGCGCGCGCTCGGCGCGATGGCGCTGTTCGGCGAGAAGTACGGCGACGTCGTGCGGATGGTCGAGATCGGCGACGGGCAGTGGTCGCGCGAGCTGTGCGGCGGCACGCACGTGCGCTCGACGGCCGAGATCGGCGTCTTCAAGCTCACGACGGAGACCTCGAGCGCGGCCAACGTGCGCCGGATCGAGGCGGTCACCGGGCCCGGTCGCGATCGAGACGCTGCGCCGCCACGACCGGCTCCTGCACGACGCCGCGGTGGCGCTGCGCACCGCGCCAGAGAACGTGGCGGACGTCGCCGCGGAGCGCGAGGCCGAGCGGCGCGCGCTGCTCAAGGGCGCCAAGACCGCCGGCGCGGTCGACGACAAGATCGGCGAGGTCGTCGAGCTCGACGGCGTGCGCGCGGCGTTCGAGCTGCGCGACCTCGGCGACCCGAAGGCGCTGCCCGACCTCGCGGACCGGATGAAGAACCAGCTCGGCGACCCCGGCGTCGTGGTGCTGGGCGCGGGCGGCGAGGGCAAGGCGAGCCTGCTCGTGGCGGCCACGCCCGGCGCGGTCGAGCGCGGCGTGAAGGCCGGCGACATCGTCAAGGTCGCGGCGAAGGTGGTCGGCGGCGGTGGCGGCGGCCGCGACACGATGGCCCAGGCCGGCGGCAAGCAGCCCGAGAAGCTGCCCGAGGCGCTCGCCGCCGCGCGCGCCGAGATCGAGCGCGCGCTCGGCGTGCAGTGACCGGGCGCGTACTCGCGCTCGACTACGGCAGCGCCCGCTGCGGGGCCGCCGTCAGCGACCCGACGGGCACGCTGGCCACGCCGCTGGAGCCCGTCCTGCGGCCCGGCACCCGCAAGGGCTTCGCGCCGCGTGGTCGCGCTCGCCGCCGAGCTCGGCGCAGAGCGGATCCTCGTCGGGCTGCCCGTGTCGCTCTCGGGCGCCGACTCGGCCCAGACGGAGGAGACGCGGGCGTTCGCGGAGCGCCTGCAGCGCGCCGTGCAGGTCCCCGTGGAGCTGTATGACGAGCGATTCACGACCCGGCTGGCCGGTCGGGCCGGGGGTTCGGCCTCGCTGGACTCGCGCGCGGCGGCGGTCCTGCTCGACGAATGGTTGACGGTCTTCGGACATCTGCCGATAGAAGGGACGACGGACTGACTTCCCCCCTTCGGAGACCGAATGAGCACGCACATCAGCAGTGGCGCCGACGAGGTTCTCGCCTCGACGGCCGAGAGCGGACCTGTGGATCCGCTCGACGCGCTGCTGGGGCAGATCGTCGGGGGCTACTTCGTCCTCACCGACGGCCAGGGCTCGGTCTCCAAGTGGTCCGAGCCGGCCGAGCTGCTGTTCGGCCGCCCGGCCCAGGAGATCCTCGGCCAGTCGTTCTTCGGGACGCTGCTGGACCCGGCGCTCAGCCGCTGACGCGCAGTCCTGGAAGGCGTTCCTGGAGAACGGCGACCCGCCGACCGTCCCCGGCCGCGTGGCCGTGGAGGGCATGCACGCCGCCGGCCACCGCTTCCCGATCGAGGCCGTCTTCGTCCCCGTCAAGCTCGACGAGGGCTTCGACTTCTCGCTGTTCCTCGAGGACCTCGGCTTCGAGCTGCCGCTGAACCTGATGCTGCTGCGCATGCGCCAGCAGCACCCGGTCGTCGTGCGCGCGCTCGGCAAGGCGATCGAGGCCGAGCCGCAGCCCTGGGAGGGCTGGCGCACCGCCGGCACGCTCGTCGTCTTCCGCCCGACCGAGCCGACCCCGTGGATCGAGGAGGAGCTCGCCGCCCGCGAGGCCGCCCGCGCCGAGCAGGACGACGAACCTCGAGGACCGTCTCACCAACCACGACCCCGGCGTCCAGGGCAGCTCCGTCCGCGACCTCGACGACGCGGCCGCCGTGGTGGCGCGCCTGCTGTCGGCGATGGAGCGCATCGACGACCTCGAGCGGATGGCCCAGGCGCTGCCCGCCCAGGTCCAGGAGGCCCGCCGCGACGTCGACGCCAGCCGCGCCCGCGCGGAGGCCGCCGAGCGCGAGGCCGCGCGCCTGCGCTCCGACCTCGAGCGCGCCGTCACCGACATCAAGCAGGGCGGCAACGACCAGCAGCACCTCGAGCTGCTGGCGCGCATGGAGCGCCTGGAGCGCGCGCGCCTCGACGAGGACGCCGCCCGCGCCTCCGCGCTGAAGGCCGCCGAGGCCGGCCGCGCCGAGCTCGCCCAGCGCCTGGAGCGCGCCGAGGCCGACCGCGCCCGCGCCGCCGAGGCGATCGAGGGCCGCGTCGCCACCGCCGTCGCCGAGGCCCAGCGCCGCGCCGAGGAGGCGATCGAGGAGGCCCGCAGCCGCGCCGACAGCGCCCGCAGCTCCTTCGAGTCGCGCATCATCGAGCTCGAGAAGCTCCGCAGCGGCGACGCCGAGGCCCAGCAGAACGACCTGGTCGCCCAGCTCGAGCGCGTCCGCGCCGAGCACGAGGAGGCCGTCCAGGCCGCCCGCCACGAGCTCGCCGAGACGCTCGAGGGCATCGAGCGCGACCGCGAGCGCGACGCCGAGGCCGCCCGCGCCGAGCTGCGCGCCGCGCTCGAGCGCGTCGAGCTCGTCCAGCGCGAGTCCGACGCCCTGCGCGAGCAGCTGACGCAGATGACCGTCGAGCGCCACGAGGCCGAGGGCCTCGCGGGCGAGGAGCGCCGCCGCCTGGCCGAGCTCCAGCGCGCGGCGGACGACGCTGCCAAGCGCATCGACGCCCTGCGCGAGGGCGCCGACGCCCTGCGCGACGAGGCCAAGGCCGAGGTCGCCGAGCTGCGCGCGCTCGTCACCGAGCTGCAGGAGACCGCGGGCCCCGCGGCCGAGGTCGAGGAGCTGCGCGCCGCCGCCGGCGAGCTGCGCAGCGCCCAGGCCGAGCTCCAGGAGCGCGTCGAGGCTCAGCTCGCCGAGCTGCGCTCCGGCTCCGGCAGCGACCTCGAGGAGCTGCGCTCCGCCGCCGAGGCGCTGCGCGCCGAGCAGGAGTCCGCCGCCGCCGAGGTCGCCGAGCGGCTCGCCGCGCTGCAGGCCGACGCCGGCACCGACGTCACCGAGGTCCGCCGCACCGTCGAGGCGCTGCAGGCCGCCCAGCAGGAGCTGGCCGGCCGGCTCGAGTCGCTCTCCAGCGGCGGCGAGGCCGTCGAGGAGCTGCGCCGGGCCCAGGAGGAGCTCGCCGAGCGCAACCTCGAGATCCTGCGCGCGCAGGACGACTTCGCCCAGCGCCACGAGGAGGTCGTGCAGGCGCAGGCCGAGATGGCGCGCCGCCACGACGAGCTCTCCGGCGCCGCCGACGAGCTGCGCGGCGCCCAGGAGTCGCTCGCCGCGCTCCAGGAGCAGGTCAACGCCGAGCAGGGCGAGCGCGAGAAGTTCCGCGCCTCCACCGAGACCGCCCTGGCGCAGCTCGCCGAGGTCCGCGCCGCGCTGCACGAGCACGCGTCCTCGATCTCCGTCCAGCTGCCCTCCGACGCCGTCGAGCGCGACGAGCTCAGCGCCCGCGTGGCCGAGCTGCGCGGCGAGATCGCCGCCGCCGTCGGCACGGCCAAGGCCGAGACCGAGGCGCTGCAGGCGCGCCTGGCCGCCGCCGAGGGCGTCGCCGCCCGCGTCGACGCCGTCGAGGCCGCCACCGCCGAGGCCGGCCGCACGCTGGACCGCGTGGCCGAGGCCTCCGAGGCAGCCCACACCCGCCTGGAGCAGATCGCCGGCACGACCGACGGCCTGGCGACGCGCGTCGCCGGCGTCGAGGCGCTGACCGACGGCCTCGCCACCCGCGAGGACATCGACGCCGTCCGCGACGCCGCCAAGGGCGCCGAGGCGCGGACCGCTGCCCGTCTGGACGAGGTCGCCGCCGAGGCCGACGCCGCCCGCCGCGCCGCGGCCGAGATGGTCGCCGCCGGCCAGGAGATCGCCGCCCGGCTCGACGAGGCCGCCCAGGCCGAGGACGAGCTCGCGAAGCGCGTCGAGGCCGTCGCCGCCGACGCCGCGGCCGCCCGCGCCGGTGTCGCCGGCGCCTCAGAGGAAGCCGGCCAGGCGCTCGCCGCCGCCCGCGACGCCGCCGAGCGCGTCGCCGAGCTGGACGCGAGCACCGCCAACGTGCTCTCCGACGTGCGCGCCGTGCGCGGCAGCGTCGACGAGGCCGCCACGCTCGCCCGCACCGCCCAGGAGGCCGGCGCCGCCGCTCGCGCCGACGCCGAGGAGCTGCGCGGCGCCGTCGGCCGCGTCGCCGGGGAGCTGCAGGTCGCCCGCGGCGAGCTCGAGCGCGCCGGCACGGAGGCGCTCGGCGCCCGCCAGGCCGCCTCGACCGCCCAGGAGGCCGCCTCCGCCGCGCGCGAGGACGCCGGCCGCGCCCGCGAGGAGAGCGCCGCTCTGCGCCGCGAGGTCGAGACCGGCCGCGAGAAGCTGGGCACGATCGGCTCGAGCGTCGAGCGGCTGACCGAGTCCGCCGCGAGCGCCGCCCACACCGCCGACGCCGCCCACGCCGAGGCCACCGCCGCCCGCCGCACCGGCAAGGAGCTCACGCAGCTCGTCGCCGAGCTCGACCAGAAGGCGAGCACGCTGCGCAGCGAGATGGGCTCCGGGCGCGATCGCCTGCAGGCGCTCGACGCGTCCGTCGACCAGCTCGGCCAGGCGTCGATGCTCGCCGTCCAAGGACGCGCAGGCCGCCAAGGCCGCCGTCGACGCCCAGGGCACCGAGCTGCGCACGGAGATCGCCGAGGTCCGCAAGATCGCCGAGAAGGCCCAGAGCGGGATCGACGCGATCCTCGCCGAGGTCGCGCTCGTGCGCTCCCAGACCGAGCGCGTGATCTCCGACGCCGACAGCAACCGCGACACCGTGCGCGCCGGCGAGCAGCGCATCGAGGCGATGGCCGCCGAGGTCACCTTCGCGCTCAAGAGCCTCGAGGAGATCAAGGCGGGCCTGACCTCCGCCGGCCAGGCCGCCGTGATCGCGCGCCGCGAGGCCGAGCAGGCCAAGAAGGCCGCGCAGAACGCGGGCGAGGGCTCCAAGGACAACGTCACCGAGGTCTTCGCCCAGCTGCTCGGGCTCGCCGCCAAGAAGGGCAACAGCGGCATCCACCGGCGTCCCTCCAACCCCGCCACGAAGAAGCCCGGACCCACCAAGCGCGAGCCCCGGCACGGCTTCGACGACGTCCCCAAGCCGATGGCCACGCTGTCGCTCGAAGGCAAGTTCCGCGAGCTCAACCCTCCGTTTGCCAAACTGGTCGGCTATCAGGAGCACGAGTTCGGCAAGGCGGCCTGGCCGTCGCCGCACGACCGCTCCGTGTACGAGCAGCAGCAGGAGCAGCTGTCACAGCTGGCTTCGGGGGAGATCGAATCGGTGACCGTGCAGAGCACATACATGCACGGCCAGGGCCTGATGGTTCCGGTCGTCGGCAAGCTGAGCGTCGTGCCCGGCGAGGACGGCCTGCCCCTTCACCTGCTGCTGGAGGCTGAGGACCGGCACACCCACTAGTTGGCGCGACCGACCGACGAACGCACGCCGGAGGAGCGCGCCGCCGCGGCAGCGGAGCGTGCCGCCCGCCGCGCCCAGCGCGGCGGCGACGGCCCCTCCTCCGCGCCGCCACCCGAGACCTTCGCCGGCAACGCCGCGCCCGCGCCCCGCGCGCTCGACCCCGAGCCGCTGCCTGAGCCGGAGCCGGAGCCCCAGATCGCGGCGCGCGAGCCCGACCCCGAGCCCGCGCCGCTGGAGGAGGAGCCGTTCGCGGACGATGCGCTCGCGGAGCCCGAGTCGGAGCCCGCTCCGCCCGCCGCGCCTCGTAGGGTGTCCCCGATGGCCACCCGCGCCCAACGTCGCCCGCCGCGCCGACCGCCCCCGCCGCGGCGGCGCCAGCCGGCCCCGCGCGGGCGTGCGAGCCATGGCGGCCACGCCGGCCGCCGGATCGTCGCGCTGGTGGCGATCGTGCTGCTCGCCATCGCGCTGTACGCGCTCAACGCGACCTTCCAGCCGTTCCACGGCGACGGGGAGGGCGCCGTCCAGGTCAAGGTGCCCGAGGGCGCCAACGCCGGCAAGATCGGCTCGCTGCTCGAGGAGCGCGGCGTGGTCGGCTCGTCGACGTTCTTCCAGGTCAACGCGACCGTCACCGGCCGCCGCGGCAAGCTGCGCCCGGGCGACTACACGCTGCTGAAGGGCATGTCCAACGGCGCGGCGATCGACGCGCTGGTCGCGGGGCCCGAAGGCGAAGGTGGTCAAGACCGTCAACGTGACCGTGCCGGAGGGCCTCTCGATCCGCGAGGCCGCCCCGACCGTCGACAAGGGCCCGCTGCGCGGCTCCTACCTCAAGGCCGCCCGCAGCGCCCGCACGCTGCGCAAGATCCGCGAGCTCGGCGCGCCGCGCGGCACGCGCACCGCCGAGGGCTTCCTGTTCCCGGCCACCTACACGCTGCTGGCCGACGCCCCCGCCCGCAACCTCGTGGACCGCCAGCTCAAGACGTTCGGCGAGAACATGGACAAGGTCGACATGTCCTACGCCAAGAAGAAGAACCTGACGCGCTACGACGTGCTGATCATCGCCTCGATGGTCGAGCGCGAGGCGCAGCTCGACCGCGAGCGCCCGCTCGTGTCGGCGGTCATCTACAACCGCCTCAAGGACGGCATGACGCTCGGGATCGACGCCACGATCCGCTACTACGAGAACAACTGGGCGCGCCCGCTGCGCGTGTCCGAGCTCGAGCGCGACAGCCCCTACAACACGCGCCTGAACCGCGGCCTGCCGCCGACGCCGATCGGCAACCCCGGCCTGGCCTCGATCAAGGCGGCCGCCAACCCGGCGCGCGGCAAGGACTACCTGTTCTACGTGCGCAAGCCGGGCGACTCGGGCGAGCACGCGTTCTCCTCCACGGACGCGCAGTTCCAGCGCGACGTGGCGAAGTACCAGGCCTCACGCGAGCCCTGATGCTGTACGGGGTGTGCGGCTGGCCGGTCGCCCACTCGCGCTCGCCCGTCATGCACGAGGCGGCGTACGCGGCGCTGGGCCTGGAGGGCTGGCGCTACCTGAAGCTGCCGCTGCCGCCGGAGCTGTTCGCCGAGGCCGTGCGCGCGCTGCCCGCCGCGGGCTTCCGCGGGGTCAACGTGACGATCCCGCACAAGGAGGCGGCGCTCGCGCTGGCGAGCGAGGCCAGCGATGCCGCGCGCGAGATCGGCGCCGCCAACACGCTCACGTTCGAGCGGGAAGGCGCCATCCATGCCGACAACACCGACGCGCCCGGACTGATCGCGGCGCTGGGGGAGACGTGGGCTCCGGCCGGCCGCAGGGTGCTCGTGCTCGGCGCCGGCGGGGCCGGCCGGGCGGCCGTCTGGGCGCTCGTGCGCGCCGGTGCGGCCGACGTGGCGGTCTGGAACCGCACGCCCGAGCGCGCTCGCGCGCTGGCCGATCAGCTCGGCGCCCGCGCCGTCGAGCGCCCGGAGGAGGCCGAGATCGTCGTCAACTGCACGTCGGTCGGGCTGGGGGATCGAAGCTGCCCCGTTCAAGGCACTACCCCTGCAGGCCGATAGCTTGGGTGCCGGAAGCTGCGTGGTGGACATGGTCTACCGGGACGGCGGGACGCGACTCCTCGAAGCGGCAAGAACACGAGGAGCCGACGTGATCGACGGTCTGGAGATCCTGGTCGCCCAGGGCGCTGCGTCATTCGAACGCTGGACCGGACGAACGGCCCCTCGACAGGCGATGCGGGCGGCCGTAGGAGCCATCGCCAGCACATGAATCCGCCAGCACAAACCGGGGCACCACCGAACGCCAAGCGGCCCAAGAAGGGCAATGGCGTCACCTCGCCGTCCAGGCGCGGCGGTTCCGGACGCGTGCTCACGGACCTGCTCGTCGAGATGGACTTCGTCTCGCGCGGGGAGGTCGACGAGGCGATCGAGCGCGCCAACGGGAATGGGTCCTCGGCCGAGCGGCTGCTCGTCGCCGACGGCACGATCACCGACGGCCAGCTCGCGCGCGCCGTCGCGGAGCGCTTCGGGCTCGACCACATCGACCTGTCCGTCTATCGCGTCGACCCCGACGCGGCCAAGCTCGTCACACCGTCCGCCGTCAAGCGCTACCAGTCCGTGCCGGTCTCCTTCGCCGGCGAGCGCACGCTGCTCGTGGCGATGGTCGACCCGGCCAACGTGCTCGCCGTCGACGACATCGCAGTGATGACCGGCTACGAGGTGCGGCCCGCCGTCTCCTCGGCCGCCGACATCGAGCTGCTGCTCGAGCGCCTCGAGGACCCCGACTTCGGCAACGGCGCCGTCGCGCCCGACCTCGACGAGGACGATGCCGACAGCGACATCGTCAAGAACGAGCAGCCCACGGGCCCCGCGGGCCCGATGTACGACCTCACCCAGAACGCGCCGATCGTCTTCGGCGCCGGCGGCGAGGACGCGTCGGTCATCCAGCTCGTGCACCGGGTGATCAAGGACGCCGTCGAGCGCGGCGCCTCCGACATCCACTACGAGCCCGGCGACGACGAGATGCGCGTCCGTTACCGCATCGACGGCGTTCTCCAGGAGGCCGCCACGGTGCCCCAGAGCGCCGTCCCGGCCGTCACCTCGCGCGTGAAGATCCTCGCCGACCTCGACATCGCGGAGCGCCGCGTGCCGCAGGACGGCCGCATCTCGCTCGAGGTCGCCGGCAAGCCGATCGACCTGCGCGTCGCCACGCTCCCGTGCGCCTACGGCGAGAACGTGGTCATGCGCATCCTGGACCAGAGCAAGGTCATGATCGAGCTCGAGCAGCTCGGCATGCTGCCGCAGGCGCTCGAGCGCTTCACGAAGGCCTTCGGCCAGGCGCACGGCGCGGTCCTCGTGACCGGCCCGACCGGCTCGGGCAAGTCGACGTCGCTCTACGGCGCGCTGAACCAGCTCAACACGATCGAGAAGAACATCATCACGATCGAGGACCCGGTCGAGTACCAGCTCGACGGCATCACCCAGGTCCAGGTCAACAACAAGGCGGGGCTGACCTTCGCCGGCGGCCTGCGCTCGATGATGCGCGCCGACCCCGACATCATCATGGTCGGCGAGATCCGCGACCGCGAGACCGCCCAGATCGCGATCGAGGCCGCGCTCACCGGCCACCTCGTGCTCTCGACGCTGCACACCAACGACGCGCCGGGCGCCGTCACGCGACTGATCGAGATGGGCATCGAGCCCTTCCTCGTCGGCTCCGCCGTGGACTGCGTCGTCGCCCAGCGCCTCGCCCGCCTGCTGTGCGAGGAGTGCAAGCGGCGCACCACGATCACCGCCGACGTGATGCGCACGAACGGCTTCAACGTCGGCCTCGACCTCGAGGCCTACGAGCCCGTGGGCTGCGCGCGCTGCGCCGGCTCGGGCTACAAGGGCCGGATCGGCCTCTACGAGGTCATGTGGGTCTCCGACACGATCCGCGCGCTCGCCGTCGCGCGCGAGCCCGCCGAGACGATCGCCCACGCGGCGGTCCACGAGGGCATGATGCGGCTGCGCGAGGACGGGCTCGAGAAGGTCCGTCGCGGTCTCACGAGCATCTCAGAGATCGCTCGCGTCGCCGGTACTCGTTAGGGTCCAGACCCCGCTTCAGGAACCGCGCCGCGGTGCCGATGTAGAGGTCGATGAACTTCGACTTCTCCGACATCCTCATCGAGGTCGTAAAGCAGAAGGCCTCCGACCTTCACCTCACCGCCGGCACGCCGCCCATGATCCGCCAGAAGGGCGCGCTGGTCCCCCTGGAGGGGATGCCGAAGCTCACGCCGACGGACACGCGGGAGATCATCTACGCGATCCTCAACTCCTCGCAGCGCCAGCGCCTGGAGACCGATTGGCAGATCGACTTCGCCTACTCGGTTCCCGGTCACGGCCGCTTCCGCGTCAACTCGTACTTCCAGCGCGGCACGCTCGCCGCCGCCTTCCGCCTGATCCCCTCCGAGACGGTGCCGCTCGAGAAGCTCGGCATGCCGCCCGTCATCCGCACCTTCGCCAAGAAGCCGCGCGGGCTCGTGCTCGTCACGGGTCCCACGGGCTCGGGCAAGTCGACGACGCTGGCCTCGATCATCAACGAGATCAACGAGACGCGCGACGAGCACATCCTCACCATCGAGGACCCGATCGAGTTCCTGCACAACCACAAGAAGTGCATCGTCAACCAGCGTGAGCTGGGGGCGGACGCGCCGTCCTTCGCGCTCGGCCTCAAGGCCGCGCTGCGCCAGGACCCCGACGTGATCCTCGTCGGCGAGATGCGCGACATGGAGACGATCGGCACGGCCCTGACCGCGGCCGAGACCGGGCACCTCGTCTTCGCCACGCTGCACACCCAGGACGCGCCGCAGACCGTGGACCGCATCATCGACGTCTTCCCGCCGGCCCAGCAGGGTCAGGTGCGCGCCCAGCTGGCCATCGGCCTCCAGGGCATCGTGACCCAGACCCTGATCCCGACCGCTGACGGCGTCGGCCGCTGCGTCGCGGCCGAGGTGCTCGTCCCGACCCCGGGCGTGCGCAACCTGATCCGCGAGGGCAAGACGCATCAGATCTACTCGCTGATCCAGACGGGTGGCCAGCACGGCATGCAGACGATGGACGCCTCGCTCGCCAGCCTCGTCCGCCAGGGCCGGATCACCATGGCCGCGGCCGAGTCGCGCGCCTCCGAGCCCGCCGAGATGCGCAAGCTCATCGAGTCGCTCGAGCTGGTGGCCGCCTGATGTCGGCCGCCACGTTCACCTTCAAGGCCGTCGACGCGGCCGGCACGCCCGAGAAGGGCGAGATCTCCGGCGTCTCCCGTGAGGCGGTCACCGCCGAGCTGAAGGCCCGCGGCCTGACCGTGATGGACCTGGTCGAGAAGAAGACCGGGCTCAGCATGGACATCTCGATCGGGGGCAAGAAGGTCAAGGCCCAAGAGCTGACGGTCATGACCCGCCAGCTGGCGACCATGATCTCCTCGGGCATGACCCTCCTGCGGACGTTCTACGTCCTCGAGGAGCAGGTCGAGAACAAGAAGCTCAAGGAGACGCTCGGGCTCGTCCGCGAGGACATCGAGTCCGGCCTCTCGTTCTCCGAGGCGCTCGACAAGCACCCGAAGATCTTCAACCCGCTCTACGTCGCCATGGTGCGCGCCGGCGAGGCCGGCGGCGTGCTCGAGGAGGCGCTCGAGCGGGTCGCCGACCAGCTCGAGAAGGACGACAACCTGCGCCGCCAGGTCAAGTCGGCCATGGCGTACCCGACCGTCGTGCTCGTGTTCGCCCTCGGCGTGCTGCTGGCGCTGATCGCGTTCATCGTCCCCGTGTTCGTCGGGGTCTTCAAGGAGTTCGGCGGCGAGCTGCCGATGATCACCAAGTTCACCGTCGGCATGTCGCACTTCGTGACGACCTACTGGTACACGCTGCCGATCGTCTTCGTCGGCGGCCCGGTCGCCTTCAAGAAGTGGCGCAACTCGAGCTGGGGCCGCCCGCAGTGGGACCGGATCCGCATCCGCTTCCCCGCGAAGATCGGCCTCACGGCCCAGAAGATCGCGCTCGCGCGCTGGTCGCGCACGTTCTCCGCCCTCTACTCGGCCGGCGTGCCGATCATGCAGGCGATCGAGGTGACCGGCCAGACCGCCGGCAACGCCCTGATCGAGGACGCGATGGAGTCCGTCATCGAGTCGGTCAAGTCCGGCGGCTCGATCGCGGCCCCGCTGCGCGACGCCACGATCTTCCCCTCGATGGTCGCCCAGATGATCGCCGTCGGCGAGGAGACGGGCAACCTCGACACCATGCTCACCAAGGTCGCCGACTTCTACGAGGACGAGGTCGCGGCGGCCATCAAGGCCCTGACCTCCATCCTCGAGCCGATCATGATCGTGCTCGTCGGCGGCATCGTCGGCTTCATCGTCATCGCGATGTACATGCCGATGTTCAAGGTCTACGACTCCATCAAGTAGGCGCCCGGACCCCTCCAGGAACCCCGCGCCACCGACGGCCGCCTCCGGGCGGCCGTCGGTCGTTCAGGCGTCCCGCGCCAGCAGTGCCATGCGGAAGAACGCCGTGATCAGGTCCCGTGGGCCGGCCGGCCCCGCGGTGCCGCGGCGGTGGGCATCGATGGTCCTGACGCTGATCAGCGCCCGCTCCGGGGCGAGCCAGTCCGCGAAGTCGTGCTCGGCAAGCTCGCCGCCGAGCACGATGTCGCGTGCCGTCTCGGGTGCCGACATCCCCGCATCGAGACGCTGCCGGGCCGCGGCGTCGAGCCACCGCCAGTAGTCGAGCAGGCGGCGCACCTCCTCGGGGCCGCAGACCGGGCCGTGGCCGGGAACGAACCGCTCGGCACCGAGCGCGAGCAGGCGCTCGAGTGCGGCGATCCAGTTCTCGACCGGGCCCGCCCACATGATCGGGGTGACGCCGATGAACAGGATGTCCGCAGCGATCGCCACCCGCGCGTCGGGCACCCAGGCGATGAGGTCGCCTGGAGTGTGCGACGGGCCGACCTCGATCAGGCGCACCTCGCGCCCGCCGACGTCGAGCGTGAGCTCACCTGAGAAGGTGCTGCTGGGTGGGACCAGTTGCACGTCGCCGAAGTCGAACGGCGCGAGCGCCTCGCCCACGTAGCCGGCGATCACGGCGACGTCGCCGCGCCGTGGATAGTGGATCGGCGCCGAGCCGGCGCGACGGAGGACCGCCGCAAGGGCGCGGAAGCGCTTCATCTGTGCAGGCGACTCCGCCGCCATGACCGCGGCGGCGGCTTGCGTCGCGACGACGATCTCCGCGCTCCGGACCTCCTGGTTGCCCCACCAATGGTCGCCGTCGGAGTGGGTGTTGACCAGCGTCCGGATCGGTGCCCGCTCCGTCACCGGCGCCATCGCGGCGAGCATGTGCCGCGTCAGCGGCGGGTCCCACAGCGTGTCGACAAGCAGCGACGCGCCGTCGCCGACGACCAGCGCAGCGTTGCTCTCGCCGAGCAGCCCGTTCGGCTGCAGCCAGGCGTGGATCCCCGGGCCGACCTCGACCAGGCCGCCGTCGAATCGGGCCGGCCCGGGGTGGAGCGGGGTGACGTCGTGCATCGGGGTCGTGATCATGGGCGGACGAAATCGGACACCAGCTCGGCCGCCCGCTCGGGGTTCCCAAGGTACGGGACGTGTCCGGCCGGCAGCACGGCGAGCTGTGCCTCGGGGATCAGCCGCGCCGTCTCGCGAGCGGCCTGAACCGTCGCGACCGGGTCGTGGTCGCCCCAGATCAGCAACGTCGGCACGGACAGCCGCCGCAGCTCGTCCGGTCGCACCCGCGCGGACGGCCGGAATCCGATCGGCGTGAGCACCGCCCGGAGCTCATCGGTGTTCACCGCCGAGGCCACCGGGTCCCTGCCGGCGGCGACGAGCGACTCGAGCAGAGCCGGATAGCGGATGATGGTGTCCTTCTCGCCCATCGACGACATCAGCCGCACGACCATCTTCGCGTTCGGCTTCACCACGCGCGTGAGCACGCTGCCGACGAGCGGCGTGGCCGTCACCCGAAGCGGCGCCGGCGCGTGGGTCCCCGGCAGGAGCGGCGCCGACCCCAGCAGCACGAGCCGGCGGACGCGCTCGGGGTGCGCCAGGGCGTGCCAGAGCGCCCAGGTCCCGCCCATCGAGTTGCCGACCAGCGCCGGCCGCTCCAGCTCCAGCGCGTCGAGGATCTCCTCGACGAACTCGACGGCGGCCTCGCGGAAGCGGGCACGGGGGACGAGATGGCGGTCGCTCCGTCCGAACCCCGGCCGGTCGACCGCGATCGCTCGGACACCGTCGAGGTGGGGGAGCACGGGAAGCAGCGAGAGCGAGGAGGTGGTGCTGCCGTGCAGGAACAGAGCCGGCGTCCCCTCTCCCGTCTCGATCAGATGGACGCGCCGGCCCGAGCGGAGCCGGATGTCCCGGGTGCGCATGGCTGTTGCCGCCGTCATGACGGCGCTCCCGCACGCTGCACGTTTCCCATGACCACGCCGATCGTCTCCATCAACGGCTCGGTCGGGCTGAACTCGACGATCTCGGCGCCGGCGTAGTGGACCGGGGTGTGGCCGGGCGGCACGTAGTAGGCGTCGCCGGCCACGTACGTCTCCTCGCGGTCCGGGAACCGGAAGGTGATCATGCCGGCGAGCACGTAGCCCCAGCGCGGGACAGGGCAGCGGTCGTCGGGCAGGCCGCGGAACCAGCCCGCGACGTCGGCGTCGGCGGTGTGCGACTCGAAGCACACCGAGTACCCGCCGTCGAGGTGCTCCGTGCGGATCTCGTTGCCTTCCAGGGAGACCGCCTGGGACGCTGTTTCGCGCGAGACCTTCGGCATGTCCGGCTCCTTCTCTTGGCGCTCCTGCCCGTCAAACCGGGCCTTTGCGCGAGGCTAGGCGCGAAGGTTCGGCCGCGCATCGGGTGGATCCCGCAACCTCTCGTCGGGTCCGATGGGGGATTTCCCTCGGACTAGAGGAGCCCGTGCTCGTACGCGAAGGCGGTGGCGGCGGCGCGCGAGGAGACGCCGAGCTTGGCGAAGATGTTGCTCAGATGGCGCTCGACCGTCTTCTCGCTCAGGACGAGCTCGGCCGCGGTCACCTTGTTGCTCGCCCCGGACGCGACGAGCCGCAGGACCTCGAGCTCGCGCGCGGTCAACCCGTGGCGCGGCTGGCCCGGCTCGTCGAGCCGGGCGAGGTCAGGCGCCGCGCCGAGCCGCGCCAGCGTCTCGCGAGCGGCGTCCAGCTCCATCCGGGCCGTGTCGCCGTCACCGAGCGCCCGGCATGCCCGGGCGATCAGCGCCCGCGCCCGGGCGACCTCGTACGGCGCGTCGAGCTCCTGCCAGGTGTGTGCCGCCCGGCGCAGCGGGGGGAGCGCCGCGTCGCCGTGGCCACCGGCGAGCTCGAGCGCGCCCCTGGCGTGGGCTGCCATCGCGTCGAGCATCGGGCTGCCATAGGCGGCCGCGACCACCTCGAGCTCGGCGCAGGCAGCACGCGCCGTCGCGAGATCCTGCGCGGCCAGCGAGATCTCGACGAGGGCGGGCAGCAACCGGGCGCGCCCCGACGGGCCGGTCGCCTCCCCGAGTGCGCGGCGGACCGCGACCAGCGCCGCGCCGGTGCTCCCCTGCGCCGCGCGCAGCAGCGCGAGCCCGGGTTGGGCCTCGCACCCGCGGTGGCTGGCCTCCCGGTATGCGTCCTCGGCCGCGGCGAAGCGCCCTTGGAGGCGGTGGAGGTCGCCCTGGAGGTACGCGGCCTCGCCGGCGGCACGCGGGTTCTCGGCGTCCATGCAGCGCTGTCCTGCTCGCCGTGCCTCCACGAGCGCCTCCGCCCACGCGCCGCGAAGACCGAGGATCTCGGTCCGGTGCACCAGGCAACGGCCGGTGAAGGCCACCATGTCGGGCTGCTCCTGACACCAGTCCGAGAGCGCCGCGGTCCATTCCTGGGCGCGGCCGAGCTCGTACGCCGCCTGGCACGCGAGGATCACGCCGCAGTACACGAGGCCGCTCGCGATCGGCGAGAGCTCGCCGTTCGCGACGGCCACCATGGCCTCGTCGAGCAGCGGCACGCCCTCCTTCGCGCGCCCGTGCAGGACGAGGAGGTCGCCCTGGGCCTGGGCGGCCAGGGCGAACAGGTCCGCGTCGCCGAATCGTTCGGCGATGCGCAGGATCTCGCCGGCGGTGGCGATCGCCGCCTCAGGATCGCCGCGCGTCTCCTGCTCGAACATGCGCGGGATCAGCAGGTAGCCCTGCTCTGCGCACTCGCGGCCTTCGCGCTCGACGAGGCGTCGCGCCCGTCCCAACCAGCCGCCGGCGCGCCCCGAATCGCCCTTCTGCGCGAGGTTGATCGCGATCCACAGGGCGCAATGCGCCGCCCGCAGGCCCTCCCCGGCGTCCAGGTGCGCTCGGTGTGCTCGGCCGAGCAGCTCGAAGTACTCCTCCTGGCGGCCGATCATGTACGCGGCCGTGGCCAGGAGCTCGAGGTCGGCGGCCGCCAGCGGCGCCTGCCGGTCGGCGGCCGACAGCTCCACGTGGGCGTCGCGCCATGCCCGCTGGGCGTACAGCTCGCGGGCCCGTTCGAGCTCGGCGAGGGCGTGCATCTCGGCGTGATTATCTCCCCCCGGCGCACGACCTGCACGCTCGCGGGATATGGTCCCGCCCATGGAGCACTGGGACCTCCGAGGGCTCGAGGTCGAGCCGCACCACCCGCAGATCCTGCAGTCGGCCCGCGGCGAGGGTCGCGCGATCGCGATCCACCTGTCGGCCGGCGAGCAGTTGCAGGACCACGAGGTCCACGAGCGCGCGTACCTGACGGTGGTCGACGGTGAGGTCGAGGTCGAGGCGTCCGAGACGGTCTCCGCCGGGCCGGGCTCGCTGTTCGTGTTCGCACCGAAGGAACGCCACGAGGTCCGCGCGACCTCCGATGCGCGCCTGCTGCTCGTGCTCGCCCCGTGGCCCGGCGACGGGCATCCGGGCAGCCGCGACTGACCCTGGACAGCCGCGCCGCCGCGCCGTAGCCTTCCCCGGGAAGGGCGCCGTCCTGCGCCCGACCTCCATCCCGGCGCTCACGCCGCCGGCTCGCGGAGGGAAAGGGGATCGATGTCCTCGGGGCGGTCGTCCTTCCTTCACCGGGCCTCCGCCCGGAGCGTGAGTCCGAGCGGCAGTCCGTGGAGACGAAGGCATGACCGAGCAGAAGCACCTCAAGCACCGTGTCCGCGAGCGGATGGCGAAGACGGGCGAGCGCTACGCCTCCGCGCGGGCGCACGTGATCGCGAAGGCGGAGCCGGCGGCCGCGCCGCCGCCCGAGCACGACGCCCCGCCGGCCGCCTCGCCCGACGCCGTCCTCGCTGCGACGGGCCGCGAGCTGCGCGACTGGTTCGCGCTGCTCGACGAGCACGAGGCCACGGCGTGGGGCCACACGGAGATCGCGCGCTGGCTGCGCGAGGAGCAGGGCGTCGCGGGCTGGTGGGCGCAGTCGGTGACCGTGTCCTACGAGCGGGCGCGCGGGCTGCGCGAGGTCCACGAGACCGCGCGCGGCTTCGAGGCCGGCGCGTCGCGCACGATCGCGCTGCCGGCGGCGGCGCTGTTCGCCGCGCTGCACGAGCGGATGACCGCCGAGGCGGTCGGCGTGCGGACGGCGACCCCGCCGCGCCACGCGCGCTACGACCTCCCGGAGGGGCGGATGCACCTCGTCGTCGAGCCCAAGGGCGAGGACCGCGCGACGGTCTACCTCGTCCACCACAAGCTCCCCGACTCCGAGGCCGTCGCCCGCCACAAGGCGCGCTGGCGCTCCTGGCTGGCCGAGTCGAAGGCCGAGCTCGAGCGCGGTTAGCCGGGGCCCGAGGAGCCCTCGACGCCGAGCAGGTGGGCGATCGCGTCGAGGGCCGGCTCCTGATGCGGCTCGGCGACGCGCACGCCCAGCGTCGCGCCGTCGAGCCGCAGCGCGAAGAACGGGCAGCACGCCCGCTCGATCGCGAGCGCCTCCTCGAGCAGCCCGCGGTCCAGCCGCGCGGGGTCGAACTCGACGGTCAGCTCGCCCGGCGCCCGCCGCGCGCCCGTGATCGCCCCGGACACGCGCGCGTAGCGCTCCCGCTGCGCGCGCATCCCGGCCGCGTCGAGCGAGCACTGCAGGACGGGGAGCTCGGTCAGCGGCTCGGCCATGTGGACCACCGCTTATACCAGTGCGTCAGCGGCGGCCCGGGAGCCTGTCGGCGACGCGGCCGATCGGCTCGACGGCGTCGCGCAGGGCGGAGACGTTGGCGTCGAGGGTGTCGAGCGAGGAGAGCAGGCGCTCGAGCATCTCGGTGAGGCCTCCGAGGCGCGACTGGAGCTCATCCATCGTCTCGGGCAGGTCGGCGAGGTGCTGCTGGACCTCGACGAGGGTGGGCATCGCCGACTCGATCCCGGCCATCTTCTCGTACATCGGCGGGAGGACCCCCGTGGCCTCCGCGACCTGGGGGAGCGGGCGGGTGGCCTCGGCCATGTCGGCCATGTGCTCGGCGAGCGTCGGCAGGGCGTTGGTGTCGCTCGAGACCTCCTTGATGGCCGCCTCGATGCGCGGGAGCGTGGCCGTGAACTCCGCGACCTCGTCGAGCCGCGCCGCGACGTCGGGGAGCGCGGAGGTCGAGCGCGCGATCGCGTCGATCTGCGAGAGCAGCCGCGGCAGGGTGCGGACGGCGCCGATGACGTCGATGGGGAGGGCGGTGAGCGAGCCGAGGCCGAGCACGCGCGGCACCTTACCCGTCGCTTAGGGCTCGTCGCGACGCTTGCCGCCGATGTCCCGGCGGATCCGACGGCTCGTGCTCGCGGTCGTGGCGGCGGCCGTCGTCCTGATCGCCGGCGGCTTCGCCGTGTTCGCGCTGCGCGGATCGGACGCGCCGCCGCCGCCGGAGCTGTCGGCGCCCGCGGCCGACGCGACGGCCACGGCGACCCCGGCGCAAGCAGGGCGGACGACGTGGGAGGTCGCCCCGGGCGAGGAGAGCTTCGTCGGCTACCGCGTGCGCGAGGAGTTCGTGAGCTTCGGCGTCGTCGACGCGGTCGGCCGCACCGGCGACGTCAGCGGCACCGTCGAGATCGACGGCGACACGGTCCAGGCGGCCGAGCTGGAGACGGACATGACGACGCTGCGCTCCGACGAGAGCCGGCGCGACAACGCGCTGCGCGGCCGCGGCATCGAGACCGACCGCTTCCCGACCTCCACCTTCGAGCTGACCGGGCCGTTCGAGCTCTCGCGCGAGCCCGTCCGCGCGCGCGGGCGCCTCACGCTGCACGGCGAGACCCGGCCGATCGTCGCGCGCGTGAGCGGCCAGCGCACCGGCGACGCGATCGAGCTGGCCGGCTCGGCCCCGATCGACTTCGCCGACTTCGCGATCGAGCCGCCGAGCGTCGCCGGCTTCGTGACCGTCCGCGACACCGGCCGGCTCGAGTTCAAGCTGCACGTAACGTCGCCGAAGACCGGCGCGGCCATCCCGGCAAGCCGGTGGCGCCGCGCAACGGCAAGCCGCGATGGTCTGGCAGGCGAAACCGTTCTCGAACGGGCTACGGAACGGGGCTACTGATCGTGGCCGAATCGGCCGATGAAAGGGGGGAGATGAGCGTTCCCCCTCCGTCCAGCTCGTTCGCGCCCCCCGGGGCGGGCGGAAGCAGCCTGCGCGAGTTCACCATCCCGCTCGAGGCCGACGGCCGCTGGAAGCGCCGCGGCGCCGGGTCCGACATGCTGCGCGTCAGCGCGCTGGGCGCCACGCTCGAGCACGAGCGGCTGCTGCGCGAGCCGCTGAAGCTGGCCCTGGGCATGCTCCAGATCGGCCTGGTCGAGCTCGGCTCGGCCGACGCCAAGAGCCGCTTCCCGATCCTGCGCCGCCTCAGCGCCACGGCGATCGTGCCCCGCGAGCACGGGGTGGAGGGCTGGCTGTGGACCCGCGCCGGCGGCTCCGCGATGACGATGGTCGGCGACCCGGACAAGGCGCCCAACGCCGCACTCCTGTTCACCAAGCCGCTGGGGGAGGACCACCTGCGCGCGTTCGCCCCCGACGCGCTCGAGGAGATCGCCGCCCGCTCGCCGCTCGGCTCCCCCGCCGTGCACGGCCTGCTGCTGCGCGTCGCCGACACCACCCGCGCGGAGGCGACGTTCCGCCAGTTCGGCATCCTGCGCCCGCTGACGGACCGCGAGGTCGCCCCGACCCTGCGCCGCTCGCTCCCGACGGACCGCTCGCCCGACCCGGGCCTGGCCGTCGACCCGCAGGCCCGCGCCGCGACGTCCGTCGCGCCGCCCGGCATGGGCTAGCCGCCCCGGCCGCTATAACGTGGCTCGCCCATGAGCGAGCCCCACGACCCCGATCGCTGCACGCCCTGCCGCGGCACCGGCAGCGTGATCTCGGCCCTGGGCGGGACGCCGAAGCCGGTCACCTGCCCGTGGTGCGAGGGCAGCGGCCGCCGCATCCCCGCCCATGACGCGCAGGCCGCGCGCAAGAGCGACTAGTCGCTGATCTCGAGCACGCCGATCCGCTGCCCGGCTTCGAGCAGCTCGATCGCGTAGGAGCCCGGGATCTCGGCGAGCAGCTCGAAGCGCGCGGGCGAGTCCGGCTCAGCCGTCTCCGTGCCCACCTCCGCGAGCTCGACGCTGTGGAGCTCTGCCGAGTTGACGACGATCCGCACCATCTGGCCGACGCGCGCCTCGACGCGCTGACCCTCGGAGTCCGCGTCGAGGGTCGCCTCGACGGGCTCCTCGGCCGGCTCGCCGGCGGCCGCGGACGGCGTGGGGGAGGCGTCGTCGCGCAGCGCGCTCTCACGCGGCGCGAGGCCCGCGGCAAGCGCGGTGAGGGCCATCAGCACGGCGAGCGCGATCAGCAGTCTGCGGGCGAGCACAGACCAAGACTAGAACGGGCGTCCGGAGGCATGGGGCCGGGATATCAAGGTGCCGACCTCTGCTGCCGATAAAGCGGGTGCCAGAACCAAGGGTGTCAAAGGCAAATCGCCTGCGAAGGCGAGACGCAAAACCACGGGGCTCCCGGATGGAGCCGGCCGGGTTGCCACTGATTTGGGTGGTGGGACACGGGACCGAGGACCTGGCGAAGACCGCAGTACCAACAGGCCCAACGTTCCCTTCAGGAGGGTTCAAACCAAATGCTCAACAAGCTCCGCGAGCGCGCTCAGGACGAGAAGGGTTTCACCCTCATCGAGCTCCTGGTCGTCATTCTGATCATCGGCATCCTCGCCGCGATCGCCCTGCCGGCCTTCCTCGGCCAGCGTGAGAAGGCTCAGGACTCGTCCGCGAAGTCCAACGCCCGTAACGCTGTGTCGCACATGGAGTCCTGCTTCACCGACAACGAGACCTACGCGGGTTGCGAGACCACGCTGACGGCGGCCAACACCGGCCTGCCGATCGGCGCCGCCGCTGACCCCAAGGTCACGATCTCCGGCACGTCGGCCACCGATTACATCGTGACGTCGACCTCGAAGGCCAACAACGGCGGCACGCACACGTTCGTGATCACGCACGCCGCCGGCGCCGCCGACGACCGTTCCTGCACCCCGACCGGCAAGGGCGGCTGCCCGACGACCGGCAAGTGGTAAGCGGACCTCTCGTCTAGATAGATCCGCCGCACACGGGGCGGGCCGAAAGGCCCGCCCCGCGGCATTTAAACGGGGCGTCCAAACGCCTGGACATTCGATTACCCGGACTTAAGGTGCACCGTGCTGCTGCCGATACCGGGAGTGCCAGAACCAAGGGTGTCAAAGGCAAATCGTCCGTGAGGGCGAGACGCAAAGCCACGGGGCTCCCGGATGGAGCCGGCCGGGTTGCCACTGATTTGGGTGGTTGGAGACGGGACCGAGGACCTGGCGCAGGACCAGCAGTAAGTACAGGCCCAACGTTCCCTTCAGGAGGGTTCACCTAAATGCTCAACAAGCTTCGCGAGCGCGCTCAGGACGAGAAGGGTTTCACCCTCATCGAGCTCCTGGTCGTCATTCTGATCATCGGCATCCTCGCCGCGATCGCCCTGCCGGCCTTCCTCGGCCAGCGCGAGAAGGCCCAGGACTCCTCGGCCAAGTCGAACGCCCGTAATGCGGTCTCCCACATGGAGTCCTGCTTCACGGACAACGAGACCTACGCGGGTTGCGAGACCACGCTGACGGCGGCCAACACCGGCCTGCCGATCGGCGCCGCCGCTGACCCCAAGGTCACGATCTCCGGCACGTCGGCCACCGATTACATCGTGACGTCGACCTCGAAGGCCAACAACGGCGGCACGCACACGTTCGTGATCACGCACGCCGCCGGCGCCGCCGACGACCGTTCCTGCACCCCGACCGGCAAGGGCGGCTGCCCGACCACCGGTAAGTGGTAGGCACTCGCCAGGTCTGACCTGGTGACCACTCGGGGGGTGGTCCGCCGCCACCGCGGCGGACCGCCCCCCGTGTGCCATCCCTCCTCCTTCCTCCTCGCCCTCTCGCTCCAGAACCCCTTATGACCCGACTGAAGACTTCACGCCGCTCGTTCGGCTCGAACGAGAGCGGCTTCACCCTCATCGAGCTGCTCGTGGTGATCCTGATCATCGGGATCCTCGCCGCGATCGCCCTCCCGGCGTTCCTCACGCAGCGGGCGAAGGCGCAGGACAGCGGCGCCAAGTCGGCCGCGCGCAACATGGCCTCGCAGATGGAGGCCTGCTTCACCGAGGACGACAAGTACGTCGGCTGCACCGCGATGCTGACGAGGGCGACCACCAACCTCGACGTCGGCCCGGGTGTCGGCCAGGTCCGGATCGCCACCGAGAGCGCGACGGGCTACACGATCGTCGCGACCTCGCGGGCGAGGTCGAACGGCAACAACCACACGTTCACGATCGTCCACACGATCGGCAGCGCGGACGTCCGCTCCTGCACGGAGCTGGACAAGGGCGGCTGCCCTCCGAACGGGCTCTGGTAGCCCGGCCCCTCCGGTCGCGACCCGATTATCCGTCGATGACGCTCAAGCGGGCCACCGGCTCCGCCGATCACACGAGCATGGAGACCGCGCCCCGCAGCATCAGCGACGAGCGCGGCTTCACGCTCGTCGAGCTCCTCGTCGCCGCGTTCATCCTCGTGGTGGGCATGGCCGGGGCGTTCGCACTGCTCAACGGCGCCAACCGCGCGACGACCACGAACAACGCGCGGATGGGGGCCACCAACCTCGCCCGCGAGCTGCTCGAGGACGCGCGCTCGGTCGACTACGACTCGCTCAAGCCGGCCACGATGGACACGGCGCTGAAGGACAAGTCCGGCACCTCGGGCACCCCTTGGAAGGTCACCCGCCGCGGGATCGACTTCACCGTGACGACCGAGGTCTGCACCTTCGACGACCCGAAGGACAACATCGCCACGACGCCCGCCCGACAACGTCTGCACGCCGCAGGCGCCCGTCCCCGCGGCGGCCGGCACGCTCGATCCCGAGATCCAGCCCGACGACTTCCGCCGCGTGACGGTCAGGGTCGCCTGGAACACCGGCGACCGCGCCCGCTCGATCAAGCAGGTCTCGCTGATCAACAACCCTTCCGGCGGCCTCGGCCCGCGCCTCACGAAGTTCGACCCGCCCGTCATCGCGGCCGACGGCAGCGCCGGCCAGGTCGGCAGCGGCGTCACCGCGGCGACGTTCCCGACGACCACGACGATCGCGGGCTCCGTGCGCTGGAACAGCGACGGCACGCCGAACGGCTCCGGCGACTCGACCGGCGGCCCGACGACCTGGGGCACCACCTGGCAGCTCGGCTCGCAGGCGGTCGCCAAGGACCCGACCACGGCCAACTGGTCCACGACCCAGTACACGGCGGCCACCGTGCTCGACGGGACCTACACGGTCACCGCCCAGCCGTTCGACGACCGCGGCATCGCCGGCGACTCGCGCGCCGCCGTGCTCCCGCTCAACCGCTCCTTCCCGATCACGGTCACCGGGCTCGAGATCGGCCGCAACTTCAACTACGACCCCGTCAAGGTCGAGGCCCGCTGGAACGCGAACCCCGAGAACGACATCGTCGGCTACAGGGTCTACGACCTCGGCTCGGACAACACGCTCCAGGGCTACGGCGGCGGCAACGACACGCTCCTGTGCTCGACCTCCAGCGTGGAGGCCACCTCCTGCACGGGCACGGCGCCCGCGCTGGGCACCAACCCGACCTACGCCGTCGTCGCCCTCGACCGGACCGATCATCAACGACAGCGGCACCGGGCTCCGCGAGTCGCCGTACGGGCAGGGCGTGCAGGTCAGCTCGACCGTGCCCGGGACGCCGTTCGGCCTGCTCGTCCTCCCCGACCTGGCGACGCTCAAGCCGAAGCTCAACTGGAGCCACCCGAACACGGCCTCGGTGCGCTACTACCGCATCTACCGCGACACCTGCTGCACGCCCGCCGACCGCTACGACGAGACGGCGAACGGCACGACGACGAGCTACGTCGACACGACCGCGCCGGCCGGCCTGCACCGCTACTGGGTGACGGCCGTCGGCCCGGGCATCAGCGAGTCGCCCCCGTCCAACTCCTCCGACATGGTGGCCCCATGAGCGCCCGCACCGACGAGCGTGGCTTCACGCTGATCGAGCTGCTGCTGGTGATGACGCTGTCGCTGCTGATCCTCGGCGCGACGCTGACGTCCTTCAACAACTACTACCGGAGCTCCAAGACCAACCAGTCGGCCAACGACACGGCCCAGACCGCGCGCAACGCGATGGACCTCGCGGCCCGCCAGCTGCGCAACCTGGCCAACCAGGACCCGACGCAGCAGACGACCACGATCGCCCGCGCGCTTCCGTACGACCTCGTCTTCCAGACCTCTGACCCGTCGCGCAAGTGGGTCCGCTACTGCCTCGACACCGCGGCCACCGCCGGCCAGCCCTCGAGCGCCCAGCGCGGCATGCTGTGGGAGTCAGAGACCGCGACGGCCGCCGCGCCGACGGGCTCGATGATGGGCAGCTGCCCGGGCACCGGCTGGGTCTCGCGGCGGATCGTCTCCGACCACGTGACCAACCGCATCAACGGCATCGACCGCGGCGTGTTCAGCTACGCGTGCGGACCTGCCGCCGCGGCGGGCTGCCCGGCGAGCGCCGTCGACTACACCCGCATCACCAACGTCAAGGCCGAGCTGTACGTCGACACGACGCCCAACAAGGGCCCGAAGGAGCTGCGGGTCGTCTCCAGCATCTTCCTGCGCAACCAGAACGAGGCGCCGGTGGCGGAGTTCAACGCGACCGCGGCGGGCACGCGCACGGTGATCCTCAACGCGTCGTCGTCCACCGATCCCGAGGGCCGCACGCTCGCCTACGACTGGTTCCTCGGCAACGGCGCGATCGCGCTGACGCCGGAGGAGGCCTGCGCCCAGGAGATCAAGCAGAAGGCCAACGGCACCACGCTGATCTACCTCGGCCAGGGCACGACGTACCGCTACGCGGTGCCGACCGGCGTCGCCTCGCCGATGAACATCCAGCTCGTCGTCCGCGACCCGGGCTGCCTCTACGGAACGAAGATCAAGCCGGTGACGATCCCATGAGTACTCACGCCCGCATGCCCGGCCGCGAAGACGGTTGGGTGCTCGCCAGCGCCATCGTGCTGATGGCGATCATGCTCACGGTCGGCCTCGCGTCGTTCGCGTTCGTCGACACCGGCTCCAAGCGCACGCGCGAGTCGCGCGAGCGCGAGTCCTCGCTGAGCCTCGCCGAGGCGGCGCTGTACGCGCAGGGCTTCGCGCTGAGCAGGAACTGGCCGAACGCGACCCAGCAGCTCGGCGGCGACTGCACCTCGGGCGCCGCGGTGACGTCGACCACGCTCTACTGCCCCGACCGCAACGTGCTCGCCAAGGGCAGCTCGTCCAACGGCAGCGTCGCGCAGCTCTCCAACGCCGAGCTCGACGCCAACTCCACCTGGACGACGAAGGTGCGCGACAACTACGGCGGGCTCAAGGCCTCCTACGACCCGGCGGTCGCCGACGGGACGCTGACCGAGGGCACCACGTCGTGCCCGCAGACGCCGTGCCGCATGGACTTCAACGGCGACCGCCAGCTGTGGGTCTCCGCCAAGGCCCTGGTGCGCGGCCGCCCGCGGACCATCGTCGCGCGCCTCAAGCTCGAGCAGCTGCGCGAGAGCGTCCCGCAGGCCGGCATCGTCGCCGGCGCCCTGCGCGTCACCAACAACGGCAACAAGCTGATGGTCGACGGCACGGGCAGCTCGATCGTCGTGCGCTGCCCCAACCTCGCCGACTCGGCCAACTGCATGGACTACGACTCCGGCAAGGGCCAGCTGACGCCGGCGCCGAGCTCGACCCCCGGCCAGCCGAACTTCATGACCCCGGCCCAGCTGCAGCGGTTCAAGACCCGCGCCAAGGCCGAGGGCACCTACTACCCCGGCTGCCCGCCGGCCAGCGCCGCCAAGCTCACCGGCGGGGTGGTGTGGGTCGAGTCGTGCACGACGAGCTACGCGAACATCGGCCCGTACTCGAGCCCGTGCGTCCTCCCGGCCGGCATGACCGCCAACTGCATCAACCCGACGACCAAGCCGGGGATCCTGATCTGGCACTGCGGCACCGTGGAGTTCACGGCCCAGACGACCTTCTACGGGATCATGTACCTCGTCAACAACTCCGACGGGACGTGCTCCGGCTGGAACGCGAGGTCGGGCTGCTCGGACCCCGTCTACGAGACCGGCGGCGGCGCGAGCGTCTACGGCGCGCTGGTCGCCGACGGCGCCGGCTGCGTGCTGGTCGGCTCGAACTCGCTCAACCTCAAGGTCGACCCGAACGTCTTCAACGGCGTCACCTCCTTCGGCACGGTCGGCCTGGTGCAGAACACCTGGCGCGAGCTGAAGGCCGGAAGCTGACCCCCGATCAAGAACCAGCGGCGCCCTGCCGATAGGAGAGACGTGTTCAAGAAGAAGCAGCGCACCGCAACCGTCGTCGGGCTCGACCTCGACCCCAGCCACATCGCCGCCGCCGAAGTCCACGCGAACGGCACCGTGTCCGTCAAGAAGGGCGCGGTCGCCTCGCTGCGGCCCGGCGTCCTGCGTGACGGCGAGGCCTCGGACCCGTCCGCGCTCGCCGACGCGCTGCGCGAGCTCTTCGCCGCCAACGACCTGCCGACGCGCGTGCGCCTCGGCATCGCCAACCAGCGGATCGTCGTGCGCTCGCTCGACCTGCCGGTGATCGAGGATCCCAAGGGCCTCGCCGCCGCGGTCCACGCGGAGGCCCCCGATCACATCCCGATGCCGATGGAGGAGGCCGTCGTCGACTTCCAGTCGCTCGGCGTCGTCGAGACCCCCAACGGCCCGCGCTCGCGCGTCGTGATCGTGGCCGTGCGCCGCGAGATGATCGACCGGCTCGTCTCCGCCACCCGCGAGGCCGGGCTCGAGGTCGAGGGCATCGACCTGGCCGCCTTCGGCATGGTCCGCGCGCTCGCGCCGGCCGGAGCCGGGGAGCAGGCGATCCTCTACATCAACGTCGCGGGCCTGACGAACGTCGCGGTCGCCAACGGCTCGGGGTGCCTGTTCACCCGCGCGGCCGCCGGCGGGCTCGACGCCGTCGTGCACTCGCTGTCCGAGCGCCGCGGCCTCACGCAGGAGCACGCCCGCCAGTGGATGCAGCACGTCGGCCTGCTCTCGCCGCTCGAAGAGGTCGACGGTGAGACGGAGCTCGTCGCCGCCACGCGCGCCGCGCTGGAGGAGGGCGTGCACCAGCTCGCCGACACGGTGCGCAACTCGCTGAACTTCTACCGGATGCAGGACGGCGCCGAGGCCGTGGAGCGCGCGATGCTCACGGGCCCGGTGCTGGCGATCCCCGGCTTCGCGGACAAGCTCTCGGAGCAGCTCCGCCTGCCCGTGGAGGCCGCGTTCGTCGTGGTCGACGGCGAGGACGCCGACCCGGCCCGCCTCGCGGTCGCCGCCGGGCTGGCCGTCGAAGACCGCGTCTAGGCCCCTGCGCTCCCGCGCCGCGGCGTCCAGCCGCGGCAGGGGAGCGGGCCGCGCCACCGAACACAGTCGCCGATGACGACCGCAGTGGCAGCCGTGCTCGCCGGGATCTTCGGCGCGATCATCGGCTCGTTCCTCAACGTGGTCGCGTACCGGCTGCCGCGCGGCGAGTCGCTCTCGCACCCGCCGTCGCGCTGCCCCAACTGCGGCAAGCCGGTCAAGCCCTACGACAACATCCCCGTGCTCTCGTGGCTGCTGCTGCGGGGGCGCTGCCGCCACTGCAAGGAGCCGATCTCCCCGCGCTACCCGATCGTGGAGGCGGGGACGGCGCTCCTGTGCGCGCTCGTGGTCGTCGCCAAGGGCCCCGACGAGGACGCGATCCTCGGGATCGTGCTGGTGCTGCTGCTGGTGCCGGTCACGCTGATCGACCTCGACCACCACCTGATCCCGAACAAGATCACCTACCCGGGCTTCGTGCTCGGCGTGGCGCTCGTCGCGGTGCTCGCGACGGACGACCTGGTGGAGCACCTGATCGCCTCGGCCGCGGCCGGCGGCTTCCTCTTCCTCGCGTGGTTCTTCTATCCGCGCGGGATGGGCATGGGCGACGTCAAGCTGGCGTTCGTGCTCGGCATCTATCTCGGGCGCGCGGTCGCGCCCGCGATGTTCGTCGCCTTCATCGCCGGCGCGCTCGTCGGCGGCCTCGTGATCGCCCGCATGGGGGTCAAGGACGGCCGCAAGGCGGGCATCCCGTTCGGCCCCTGGCTCGCCCTCGGCGGCATCGTCGGCCTGTTCGCGGGCGACGCGCTCGTCGACTGGTACGCCGACTCGTTCCTCTAGAAACCGCGCTCGGGCGCGGCATCGGGCACACGTGGGGTGCTCACCCCACCCGTGATGCCTCAAGGCGGTCTAAGCGGGTGCCGATAAGCCAAGCGAGATGAGAGCTGTCAACCTGCTTCCGCCCGACCTGCAGAGCGGTCCCAAGGGACCCGCTCCCGCGGTCCCCACCGGGGTCGAGAACTCCGGAGCCGGCGCGTTCGTCGTGCTCGGTGTCCTCGCCTTCGCCGTGCTGGCCCTGGCCGCGTACGTGCTGGCCGGCAACACGGTCAAGGACCGCAAGGCCGAGCTGGCCGCCGCCACCGCCAAGGCGGCCGGCCGTCACGCAGCAGGTCAACGCCCTGAAGCCTTACGCGGACTTCGAGACGGTCGCCAACGCCCGCGTCCAGACCGTCAAGGATCTGGCCAACTCCCGCTTCGACTGGGAGCAGGCGCTGCGCGACCTCTCCCGCGCCGTCCCGAGCGACGTGACGATCGCGTCGCTCAAGGGTGACCTCGGCTCCACCGAGGGCGCCGCCTCCGGCGGCAGCATCCGCGCCGCGATCACCGCCCCGGCGATCACGCTCACGGGCTGCACCTACACGCAGACCAAGGTCGCCGAGCTGATGGCCCGGATGCGCAACATCGACGGCGTCACCCGCGTCTCGCTCGCGAAGTCCGACAAGGAGGCCACGGCCGCCGGCGCAACCGCCGACCGCCGCGCGCCGACCGCGACGGGCTACTGCGGCGCCAACGACGTCCCCTCCTTCGAGCTGGTCGTGTTCTTCGAGGGCGCCAAGGCGGCGAGCACCGCGCCGACGCCCGGTGCCGCGGCCGCCGCTCCGGCGACGACCACGAGCACGACGCCGGCAGCCGGCGCGACCCCGACGGCCACCCCGGCCGCGGGGGCGACCCCGGCTCCCGCCGGCGCGGCACCCGCCGCCACCCCGGCGCCTGCCGCCACGACCTCGCCCTCCACGACCACCACCTCGACACCGTGACCAAGAACAAGACGCTCCTGATCGCGGTCGTCGCGGCCGCGGCGGCCACTGCCGCCTTCTGGTTCCTCGCCCTCTCGCCCAAGCGCGAGGAGGCGGCGAGCCTGTCGACCAAGATCACCGCCAAGCAGTCCGAGCTGACCACCGCTCAGCAGACCCTGGCCGGCTACAAGAAGTCGAAGTCCGCCTACGGCAAGAACTACGCGTCCGTGGTGCGGCTCGGCAAGGCCGTGCCGGAGGACGACGACGTCCGCTCGCTCCTGGTGCAGATCGATGCCCAGGCCGGCGGCGCCGGACGTCGACTTCCGCACGATCCAGGTCGGCGGGCAGGGCGGCGCCACCGCCGCCGCGACCGACGCGGCCGGCGGCGACCCCGGTCGTCGCGCCGGGCGCCGTGAGCGTCGGCTCGGCCGGCTTCTCGGCCATGCCCTTCAGCTTCTCCTTCCGCGGGAAGTTCGCGAACCTGTCGAACTTCTTCTCCCGCATGGAGCGCTTCGTGACGCTGCGCAACGAGCAGCTGAACGTCACGGGCCGCCTCCTGCGCCTGGAGACGATCGACCTGCAGGTCGACCAGGACGGCTTCCCCAACATCCGCGCGCAGATCGGCGCCTCCTCCTACCTGGTGCCCGAGACGCAGGGCCTGACCGCGGGCGCGACCGCCCAGGGTCCGGCCGCCGCGACGCCCGCGTCGACCCCGGCTCCCGCCGGCGGCCCCGCCGCGCCGACGACCACCGCGACCGTTACCGGAGCCACCCGATGAAGCCCCTCGAGAACGTCTGGCGCGGCCTCGTGCAGCGCCGCCTGCTGCCGGTGGCCCTGCTGCTGGTCGCCGCGCTCGCCGCGGTCCCGTTCGTGCTCGCCAAGGACTCGGAGCCCGTCGCCCAGGCGCCGGCTCCCGCCGCGGACGAGAACCTGACGGCCGACGCGGCCACGGCCGACCCGGTCGTGACGCTGGCCGAGGCCGGCGACGCCGCGAAGCCGCAGCGCCGCCGCGTGCTGGGCGCGAGCAAGAACCCGTTCGAGCCCGGCCCGGCCCCCGAGCCGACGGCGACCCCGACGCCCGCGGGCATCGGCACGCCGACGACGACGGGCGGCACCGACGCCGGCAAGCCCGCCGACACCGGCTCGCCGTCCGGTCCGACGACCGGTCCGACGACCGGCCCCGTCACCGTGCCGGGCACGCCCGTCGCGCCGGCCGAGCCCAAGCCGCAGTACGAGCTCTACTCGCTGACGGTGCGCTTCGACCGAGGGTGAGACCGGCCAGGGCAAGAAGTTCAACCTGCCGCGCCTGAAGGCGCTGCCCTCGGCCGACGACCCGGCGGTCGTCTACCTGGGCCCCGGCAAGGGCGGCAAGACCGCGATCTTCATGGTCGACGAGGGTGTCGTGGCCCAGGGCGACGCGGCCTGCCGGCCGAGCCCGGCCAACTGCGAGACGCTCCACATGGCGGTCGGCGACACCGAGTTCCTCGACGTCACCGACGAGAACGGCAACGTCTCCGCCCAGTACCAGCTGGACCTGCTCGCCATCAAGACCAGCAAGACCGCCGACGCGGCCAAGGCCGCCAAGGCGCGTGCCGCCGCGTCCAAGACCGGCCGCAGCGTGCTGCGCGCCCGTCAGGCCGCCGCCGGCCCGCTGCGCTACCGCTACGACGCCAAGTCGGGCACGGTGCGGAAGATCGGCAAGCGCGCCTACAAGGCGCTCCTGGCGAAGTCCGCGCGCGCCGCGCTGGGCACCGCCGGCGGCTTCTAGGCGCTCCCGCCGGGCGCGCCCGGCGGTTCCCGAACCCCTGCAAGGCCGAGCCGCGACACTGTCGCGGCTCGCGCCTTCATAGGATCCCTGCGGTGCCGCTGCGCGTCATCACCGCCGGGGAGTCCCATGGGCCCGGCCTCACCTGCATCGTCGAGGGGCTCCCGGCCGGGCTCGAGCTCGACCGCGAGCTGATCGACCGCGACATGGCGCGGCGCCAGCTCGGCCACGGCCGCGGCGGGCGGATGAAGATCGAGAAGGACGCCGCCGACGTCACCGCCGGCGTCCGCCACGGCCGCACGCTCGGCGGCCCCGTCTCCCTGACCGTCGCCAACCGCGACTTCGCCAACTGGGAGGAGCGGATGAACCCGTGGCCCGTCGAGGCCGACGTGCCCGAGGTGCACCTGCCGCGGCCCGGCCACGCGGACCTGGCCGGGGTCCAGAAGTTCGGCTTCACCGACGTGCGCAACGTCCTCGAGCGCGCCAGCGCGCGCGAGACGGCGGCGCGCGTGGCCGGCGGGGCGCTCGCCAAGGCGTTCCTGCGCGCGCTCGGGATCGAGGTCGTCTCGCACGTGACCCAGATCGGGTCGGTGAGAGGCCCGGAGCTCGGCGATCTGGCGCTGGCGGACTTCGCCGGCGTCGACGCCTCGCCCGTGCGCTGCCTGGACGCCGACGCCTCGCGGGCGATGGTCGAGGAGATCAACGTCCTGCGCAAGGCCAACGAGTCGCTCGGCGGCGTGTTCGAGGTGCGCGCGTACGGGCTCGTGCCCGGGCTCGGCTCGCACGTGAGCTGGGAGGAGCGCCTGGACGGGCTGATCGGGCTCGCGATGCTCTCGATCCAGGCCGTCAAGGGCTGCGGGATCGGCGACGGGTTCGACCTCGCGGGCCGGCCGGGCTCGGCCGCCCACGACGAGATCTTCTACTCCGACGAGCGCGGCTACTACCGCGAGACCAACCGCTCGGGCGGCATCGAGGGCGGCATGACCACCGGCGAGCCGGTCGTCGTGCGCTGCGCGATGAAGCCGCTGCCGACGCTCACCAAGCCGCTGCGCTCCGTCGACATCGCCACGCGCGAGCCCGCGCAGGCGCTGCGCGAGCGCACCGACTCCTGCACCGTGCCGGCCGCCGGCGTGGTGGGGGAGGCGATGCTGGCGATCGTGCTCGCCTCCGCCTGCCGGGAGAAGTTCGGGGGCGACCACATCGACGACGTCCGCACCGCGATGGACGCCTACACGCGCCGCATCGGCTGGCACCGGTAGGCCGCTGAGCTCGCTCGTCTTCATCGGCTTCATGGGCGCGGGCAAGACCAGCGCCGCCCGCGCCGCCGGCGCGGCCCTCGGGGCGCGCGCGGTCGACTCCGATCACGTGCTCGAGGAGCGCCTGGGCTGCTCGATCGAGGAGTACTTCGCGAGCCACGGCGAGCGGGCGTTCCGCGCGGCCGAGGAGGACGTGGTGGCGGAGATGCTCGAGCATCCGCCCTCGCCGGTGCTCTCGCTGGGCGGCGGCGCGATCGGCTCCGAGCGCGTGCGCGGGCTGCTGGAGCGCCACACCGTCGTGCTGCTCGACGTCGACGAGGACACCGCCTGGCGCCGCGCCGGCGGGCGCCGGCCGCTCGCGCGCGACCGCTCGCGCTTCGCGGCGCTGCTCGCCGACCGCCGGCCGCTCTACGACGCGATCGCCGACGCGGTGCTGCCGGACTCCTCGCGCGACGTGGTGCGGCGCGCGGTCCCGGCGCTGCGCGCGCTCCACGACGCGCCCGCGGGCACGAAGCTGCTGTGGGCGACCGCCGCGTCGGGCGAGTACCCGGTCTACGTCGGCGAGGGCCTGATCGGCTCGGGCTTCCGGGCCCTGGAGGGCGACGGCCACGTGGTCACCGACGAGTCCGTCGGCGCGCTCTACGGCGACGCGGTGACGGCCGCCTCGCGCGTGACGATCGCGCCAGGGGAGACGACCAAGACGCTGGCGACGGCCGGGACGGTGCTCGAGGCGCTGGCCGAGGCCGGGCTCGACCACGACGGCCACGTGATCGCCCTCGGCGGCGGCGTCGTCGGCGACCTGGCCGGCTTCTGCGCGGCCGTCTACCAGCGCGGGGTGCGGGTGGTGCAGGTGCCGACGACGCTGGTGGCGCAGGTCGATTCCGCCTACGGCGGCAAGACGGGCGTGGACCTGCCGCAGGGCAAGAACTACGCCGGCGTCTACCACCAGCCCGCGGCCGTGCTCGCGGACCCGCGCGCGCTCGTCACGCTGCCGCCCGAGGAGCTCGCGGCGGGCTGGGCCGAGGTGATCAAGACGGCGCTGATCGCCGGCGGGAGCCTGTGGAAGCGCGTGCGCTCGCGCTCCGCGCAGGCCGACCGCGACCTCGTGCTCGCGTGCGCGCGCACGAAGCTGGCCGTCGTGGCCGCCGACGAGCGCGACGCGGGCGCCCGCCAGAGCCTCAACCTCGGCCACACGGTCGGGCACGCGATCGAGACCGCCACGGGCTACTCCCGCTACCGCCACGGCGAGGCGGTCGGGCTCGGGCTGCTGGCCGCGCTCACGCTCTCCGCCCAGCCGGCGCTGCGCGAGGAGGTCGCCGACCTGCTCGCCGAGCACGGCCTGCCGACCCAGCTCGACCCGGCGATCGACCCCGCCGACGTCGTCGCCGCGACGGCGCGCGACAAGAAGCGGCGCGGCGGCCGGGTCGGGTTCGTGCTCGTCGAGGCGCCCGGCGACGTGCGCACGGGGATGGGCGTGTCGCCCGACGACCTGCGCGCGGCGGTGGCAGAGTTGGAGCGGTCATGAAGAACCGCGTGGCCGTGCTGCACGGCGTCAACCTCGGCGCGCTCGACCGGCGCCCGGCCGCGGTCTACGGCGGCCTCAGCTTCACCCAGCTCGAGCAGCGGATCGAGCGCTTCGCCCGCGAGCTCGGGCTGGGCGTGCATCTGTTCCAGTCCGACTTCGAGGGCGAGTACGTCCAAGAGCTCCACAAGACGCCCGACTACGCCGACGGGCTGATCCTCAACCCGGGGGCGTGGACGCACTACTCGTGGGCGCTGCGCGACGCGCTCGAGATCGCCGGGCTGCCGGCGGTCGAGGTGCACCTGTCCGACGTCGACTCCCGCGAGGCGTTCCGGCGCGTGTCGGTGCTCGAGGGCGTCTGCATCGCGCGCGTCGCCGGCAAGGGGCCGGACGGCTACCGGGACGCGCTCGCCCATCTCAAGGAGGCCTTCACCGCATGAGCCGTGCCGATCGCGTCGCCGACCGCCTGGCCGGCAAGGGCGTCGACCTGCTGCTGGTCACCCACGGCCCGAACCTGCGCTGGCTCACCGGCTTCACCGGCTCCAACGGGATGGCGGTGCTCGGCGGCGACGTGCGCCGCTTCGTGACGGACTTCCGCTACGTCGAGCAGGCGGCCGCCCAGGTGCCCGACTTCGACCGCGAGCAGGGGCCGCAGGACTTCATCACCGCGCTGGAGTCGGGCTGGCCCGACGGCGAGCTGACGCTCGGCTTCGAGGACGACCACGTGACCGTGCGGGCCCACCAGCGGCTGCGCTCCGTGCTCCCGGACCGGATCTCGCTCAAGCCGGCCGGCGGCGTGGTCGAGGCCGAGCGGGCCGTCAAGGAGCCGGGGGAGATCGAGCGGATCGCCGCGGCGGCGGCGCTCGCCGACGAGGTCTACGTGTGGCTGCGCGAGCAGGGGCTGGTCGGGCGCACGGAGCGCGAGGTCGCGTTCGCGCTCGAGCACGAGATGCGCCGGCGCGGGGCGACGGACCCGAGCTTCCCGTCGATCGTCGCCTCCGGCCCGCGCGGCGCGCTCCCGCACGCCTCGCCCGGCGACGACGTGATCGAGCGCGGGACGCTGGTCACGCTCGACATGGGCGTGGTCCTGGACGGCTACTGCTCCGACTGCACGCGCACCTGGGCGACCGGCGAGCTGCCCGACGAGCTGGCCTCGATCTACGACCTCACGCTGCGGGCCCAGGTCGCCGCGCTCGACGCCGTGCGGCCGGGCCCGCGGGGCGACGAGATCGACGCGGTGGCGCGCGACATCATCGCCGAGGCGGGCCACGGCGACCACTTCGGGCACGGGCTCGGGCACGGCGTCGGGCATCGAGGTCCACGAGGCGCCGAGGCTCGCCCGCACGGCCAAGGACGCGCTCGTGCCCGGCAACGTCGTGACGGTCGAGCCGGGCGTCTACCTGCCCGGCCGGGGCGGCGTGCGCATCGAGGATCTCGTCGTCGTGACCGAGGGCGGCCGCGATGTCCTGACGGGAACCACGAAGGACCTGATCGTCGTCGACTAGGGGCTGGACCCCAGGCCGGGCGCTCAAGGCCACGCCCCGACCTGTCGATATCCGGGCGTGATGGAACTTCGATCCCGCATCCCCGTCTACGCGCGCCGGGCCGCCCTTCTGGGTGCCCTTGGTGCCCTGCTCGCGCCCGCCACGGCCGGTGCGGCGACTGCCACCGCCTCTAAGAAGAAGGCGAAGAAGTACCCCGTCGTGACGTCCGTCTCCCCGATGCAGACGCAACATCGGCAAGACGCTCACGATCAAGGGCCGCAACTTCAAGCGTGGCCGCAACAAGAACACGGTGCTGTTCAAGCGCGACGGCGCCCGTGCCGTCTTCGTCAAGGCGCAGGTCGGCACCTCGAAGCTCCTCAAGGTCAAGCTGTCCGACAAGCTCGCGCCGGTCCTCAAGCAGGTCAACGGCTCGGCGACCATGACCACCTTCCGCCTGCGCGTCCTCAGCGGCCGCCTGGGCAAGTCCTTCACGACCGGCAGGCGCTCGCCCAAGATCGGGCCCGAGCTGCCGCCGGAGCCGCCCAAGATCGAGGACCAGTCGGTCACGAACCCCGAGGGCGACTGCGACGGCGACGGCGTCAAGAACGGCGTCGACGGCGACGACGACAACGACCTCCTGGCCGACGCGGAGGAGATGGGCCTCAAGCTCGATCCCTGCAAGGGCGACACCGACGGCGACGCCGTCGAGGACGGCTACGAGCTGCGCTCGGCCCAGGACTGGAACGACGACGAGTACCAGGCCCCCAACGGCTACCTGCCCTACCCCTCCAAGCGCCCGTACCCGAACGCGCTCGACGGCGCCGACGCCAACGTCGACCACGACGGCGACACGCTGACGCTCAAGGAGGAGTACGACCTCTGGAAGTTCACCGTCTCCCAGGGCGCTCCGCGCGACCTCGGCCGGCTGAGCTACTCGGCGGGCGAGCAGTACTCGGTCTACACGCGTCTCTCGAACGGGCCAGCGCCGTCCCTCGCTGAACGCCGTCGGCTACGACAAGCAGGCCGCGTTCCTGGCCTGGGCGGACGCCGCCGGCTACCGCAACGTCCAGATCGCCCCGCCGGCCCAGAACTGGTTCGACGGCACGGTCTCGCGCGACATCCGCGACATGGACCGCAACGGCTCCGTGCAGGACGAGCCCAGCGGGACCGCGTCGCGCGTCGAGCTCACGTACTACGACACCAACCCCGGCGTCGACGGCGACGGCAACCTCATCGGCACGCTGTCCGACGACGAGCGCGACGAGGACGCCGACGGCCTCTCGAACTTCGACGAGACCCGCGGCTGCGCCGGGAGCCAGAACTACTGGAACAAGGTGTACGACAAGGAGAAGCCGTACTACCTGAACTACCAGGGCACGCGGCTCGACGATCCGGACTCCGACAACGACGGTGTGCGCGACGGCGCCGACGACCAGGACCACGACGATCTCCCGAACATGATGGAGTGCAGCCGCGAGCTCGCCGCCGCCGAGGCTCAGGACCCGCGCCCGGCCGACTTCGATCCGGACCCGGCCCGCCTCTCGGCCAGCCGGCTCAAGGGCTTCACGAACGTGTTCAACCCGTGCCTGCCCTCGCCGCTGTCGCGCTCGTGCCGCAGCTACGTCGACCTCGAGAACGCCTGGGCTCCCTGGGCGGAGGGCGACAAGTACTACTACATCTGGAACTGACCTTCGGGCAGGAACCCAAGCGAGACGAGGCCCGCCACCGGCGGGCCTCTTCGCGTTCTAGGGCAGGTCGCGCAGCGCCCCGAAGAGCTGGGGCGCCGCGGCGATGCACCACTCGGGGTCGGTCGTCGTGCGCTCCGCGCGGCCGCCGGCCTCGGTGACCAGCAGCGCGCCCGGGACCCAGTCCCAGCGGTAGGTGGCGGGCTGGATCCAGCCGTGCAGGCGGCCCGCGGCGACGTAGGCGAGCTCGAGCGTGCCCGAGCCCGTGATGCGGACGGAGCCCGCGGCGGCCAGCAGGCGCTGCATCGTGTCCTGGACTCCGGGGAGCTCGCGCTTGGGCTGGTGCAGGAACGTGGCGATCACCGCGGCGTCGAGCGTGGCGGGCGCCGCCCCGGCCCCACCGGCCGCTCCGGCGAGCCGCAACCGCGCGCCGTCGAGCGTGGCGCCCTCGCCGCGCGCCGCCGTGAACAGCTCCTTCCGGACGGGGTCGCAGACCGCCGCGGCCAGCGGGCCGTGCTCGTCCTCGAGCGCGACGGCGGCGCACCAGCCCTGCAGGCCCTGGAGGTAGTTCAGCGTCCCGTCGAGCGCGTCGATCACCCAGGTGCGACCTCCGCCCGTGCGCTCGGCGCCCTCCTCGCCGAGGTAGCCGTCCGCGGGGCGCTCGGCCGCGATCACGGCCACGGCCGCCGCCTCGGCGGCGCGATCGACCTCCGAGACCACGTCCGTCGGGGCGTCCTTGGCGGTGACCTGCCCGGCGTCCCCGTGCCGCTCGAGCGCGACTGCGGCCGCCGCCCGCGCCGCGGCGGCGGCGAGCTCGCGATCGGTCACGGGCGCCCGGCCAGGTCGTGCACGAGCGCGAGCTTGTCCATCACGGCGGGCGGGAGCACGAACGGGTAGAGGTCGTCGAGCCCCATGCTGCGGTTGAGCTCGTTGAGGGCGAGGCTCAGCGGCAGCCACTCGGCGATGAGGGCCTCCATCGTGCCGGGCTCGGGCATGCGCGGGCCGGGCAACGCGACCTCCGTGGTGACCCGGTACGCGGCGGCGGTCTGCAGCGTGTCGCGGATGTGCAGGTAGTGGGCGAACGTCTCGGCCCAGTCCTCGGAGGGGTGCATGGTCGCGTAGGCGCTGACGTGGCGCGCGGCCCAGTCGGCCGGCGGGCCCTGCTCGTAGTGCCGCTCGAGCGCGGCGCCGTAGTCCTCGCGCTCGTCGCCGAAGAGCTTTCTGGCCCGCTCCCGGGCGGGCTCGTCGGGCGCCAGCACGGTCCAGAAGTGGTGCCCGACCTCGTGGCGCATGTGGCCCAGGACCGTGCGATACGGCTCGCCCATCTGCTCGCGCATCGCCTCCCGGTGCGCGTCGCCGGACTCCGCCAGGTCGAGCGTGATCAGCCCGTCCGCATGCCCGGTGGTGACGGGCTCGTGGGCGCTCGAGAGCAGGTCGAAGCGCAGGTCGTCGCCCGGGCGCAGCCCGAGCTCGTCGAGCTCGAACAGCAGCCGCCGCTTGGCGCCCTCGGCGGTCGCGAGCGCCTCCAGCCCCTGCGCGTCGCCGTCCGCAGGCCGCGTGCGCGTCCGAGCGCAGCTCGCACACAACGCCCCGGGGGCCGGAGCGAGCCAGTTGCACCGGGCGATGGTCGCGTTCACGCAGCGCGGCCGGTCGTGCAGCGCCTGCAGCGCGCGGGCCCCCGGGTCGTACGCCAGCGCCGTGCCGCAGTGGAGGCACTCCGAGTTGTCGAAGAACACCAAACGGCCACAGGTGGGGCAGGAGAAAGCACGCACGAAGTCGGAGCAGCCTAGGCGCAATCCCGTCTTGTCTCGTTACGACACCGGGTCCAACCTCGCGGCATGCCCCTCCCCCGAACCGCCGAGCCGCGAGTTGTTCAGCCTGAGGCTGAACAACCCGCGGCTCGACCCGACGTGCGCATCGCGTCGATGGCCGCGCGGAGCTGGTCCGTGCTGAGCGTCGAGGAGCTGCGGGCATGTGGGCTCACGCACGACGGCATCTGGGTGCGCGTCCGCAACGGCCGGCTGCACCCGCTGCACCATGGCGTCTATGCCGTTGGCCACGCGCACGTGCCGCTCGAGGGTTGTTTCCTGGCTGCGGTGAAGGCCTGCGGCGAGGACGCGTGGCTCTGTCGCGTCGCGGCAGGCGCGCACTGGGAGCTGCTGCGATGGGATTTCCGTCTTCCAGAGGTGGTCGTCGTGGGCCGCCGCGCCCCAGAACACCCGCAGATCCACGCCCACGAGACGAGCTATCTGCCTCCGGAGGACGTCGTCATCCACAAGGGGGTCCCGGTGACCTCGCCGCTGCGGACGCTGCTCGACCTCGCGGGAGTGCTCGAGCACAAGGCCCTTCGACGCGCCGTCCGCGAGGCGCAAGCTCGCGGGCTGGTCGATCTCGCCGAGCTTGCGCGCCGCTTGCACGGCCCGGGCCCCCGGCGGGGGCGCGCGCGGCTGCGGCGGATCATCGCCACGGGCCCGGCGCCGACTCGCTCGGAGCTCGAGGATGCGGTGCTCGATCTCCTACTGGAGGGCGGGATCGCTCATCCCGACGTCAACGTCCCGATGCGGATCGGCGGGAGGCTGGTCATCCCGGACTTCCGCTGGCCGGAGCAGCGGCTGGTGATCGAGGCCGACGGCGCCGCCTGGCACGACAACCAGCTCGCCCGGGAGGACGACGCGGAGCGCCAAGCCCTGCTCGAAGCTCACGGCGAGCGCGTGATTCGGGTCACCTGGGCGCAAGTGGTGGGCCGCAGGGCGGAGACGCTCCGCCGCATTCGCGCGGCGGGCGCTCCCAGCCGTTGAGTCCGGAGTTGTTCAGCCTCAGGCTGAACAACTCGCGGGTCGGCGCGCCGTCCGGCTAGCCTTGGGATCGAGATGATCTCGACGAACCAGTTCAAGAACGGCAACCACATCGAGGTTGAGGGGACGATCTTCAAGATCCTCGAGTTCCAGCACGTCAAGCCCGGCAAGGGCGGGGCGTTCGTGCGGACGAAGCTGCGCCGGGCGGCGGACGGCGCGGTGATCGACCGCACGTTCCGGGCCGGGGAGAAGTTCCGGCCGGTGCGGACCGAGGCCCGCAAGATGCAGTTCCTCTATGCGGACGGGACGGACGCGCACTTCATGGACGAGGAGTCCTACGAGCAGATCGCGCTGCCCGAGACGAGCGTCGCCGAGCCGCTGAAGTACATCAAGCCCAACGAGACCGTCGACCTGCTCTACATCGACGACGAGCCGGGCGACATCCAGCTCGGCGCGTCCGTGGAGCTCGAGGTCACCCACACCGAGCCGGGCATGCGGGGGGACACGGCGTCGGGCGGCGGCACCAAGCCCGCCACGCTGGAGACCGGCGCGACCGTCAACGTGCCGCTGTTCGTGAACATCGGGGACCGGGTCAAGGTGGACACCCGCTCGGGCTCCTACATGTCCCGCGCCTGAGGTCTCGCGCTTGGCCCGAAGGTCCGATCAGCGCCGGGCGGCGGTGTTCGCCCTGTACCAGCACGACCTGACCGGCCGCCCGCTCGACGACATGTTCGAGCGCGACGCCGCGCCGTTCACGCGCGCGCTCGCGCACGCGACGTCCGACAACGCGGAGGCGCTCGACGAGCAGATCTCGCGCCACGCGAAGGGGTGGACCGTGAGCCGGATCGCCCCGCTGGAGCGGGCGATCCTGCGCACCGCGCTGCTGGAGATGCTCCACCCCGACCTGATGGAGGGCGTGCGGCCGATCCCGGCCGAGGGCGCGATCGACGAGGCGGTCGAGACCGCGAAGGCGTTCTGCGGCGCCGAGGCGCCCGGGTTCGTCAACGGCGTGCTCGCGGCGGTGCTGCGCGAGGCGCGCAGCAAAGCGCGGCGTAGCGCGCGGTCCGCGTCAGCCGCGCTCGGTGCCGAAGCGGAACGAGCGGTAGGTCTTGCGGGCGAGGTAGGCGAGGTTGCGCTCGGGCGGGGTGAGCTTGGCTCCGGAGTCCTTGCGCTGGCGCAGGCTCAGCAGGACCTGGCCGCGGCCCTCGGCGGGGTCGTCGGGCACGAGCAGCACGTCGCGGCCCGTGAAGCGCTCCGTGTCGGTGATGCGCTCGTAGCCGACCTCGTAGCCGACGGCGTTGTTGACCCGCGCGCGGCCCTCCTGCGCGAGCTCCAGGCCCGGCATCCGGCGCTGCTCGGCCGCCACGAAGCGGTCGGCGAGGACCGGCAGCAGGCCGTGGGTGACGTCGCCCTCGAAGGGCGGCAGCTCGAGCGGCCGGACGCACCACGGAGACCTCGAGCCCGGCGCGGCGGCCCTCGAGCCGCATCAGCTCGCCCGGAGCCCGGCTCGGCGACGTGCATCGCGTCGCCGGGGTAGATCATGTTGAACACCGGCGCGTCGCGGTGGAAGGCCCGCTCGCCCCAGACGGGCGGGCGCGTGAGCGCGACGAGGATCGCCACGACGGCCGCCGCCGCGACCACGCCGGCCACCGCCAGCGTGACGACGGGCGGCACCCCGAACCGCTCGCGCAGCGCGCCCGGCAGGGTGGGGCCGAGCTCGGGGCGGGTGACCGCCATCAGCCGCGCATCCGGATACGGCGCTCGCGCACCGCCACCAGCGGGCCGCACGGCGCCAGCTGGCGGCACTGCTCGGGCCAGGCGGGGGAGACGAGCGCGCGCGCCTTGGCCTTCTTCTTGCGCACCTTGGCCTGCTTGGCCTTCTCGCGCTTGCGGTGCAGCGCGCCGCGGCTCGAGCGCCGTCAGCGAGCGGTTGCCGGTCAGGTAGAGGTTCACGCCGTCGGAGACGATCGGGTCGTAGGCGCCGATCGGGTAGCGGAACGCGAGCTTGCCGCTGCCGACCTTCAGCCCGACGGTGACCGCGCGGCCGAGGTCCGCGTAGTAGACGACGTCGCCGACGATCGTCGGCGAGCCGGAGATCTTGCCGCCAGAGCGGTGGGTCCAGCGGACCTTGCCCGAGCGGGCGTCGAGCGCGTAGAAGGTGCCGTCGTAGGAGCCGAAGAAGACCATCGGCCCGCGGCCCTCGACGTTCTTGATGGCGGCCGAGGAGTACACGTAGCGGCCGGTCTGGTGGGCCCAGGCGATGCGCCCGTCCTTGGCGGAGAGCGAGTACGCGCGGCCGTCGGTGGCGCCGATGTAGACGCGCCCGTAGGCGACGGCCGCGGTCGCGTAGAAGTTGCCGCCGCGCAGCCCGCCGGCCGCGCGCTTGCTCCAGATCCGCGCCCCGTCGCGCGCCCGCACGGCGTGCACGGAGCCGCCGTAGGCGCCGAAGAACAGGATCCCGTCGTCCGACAGCGTCGGGCTGCCCTTGATCGCGCCGCCGGCGCCGGTAGGTCCAGTCCTGCTTGCCCGACTTCGCGTCCAGCGCGTACAGCGTGCCGCCCTCGGAGCCGAAGAACACGCGCCCGTTGTGGACCAGCGGGGACGACTCGCTGCGGCTCGAGAGCGACTTGGACCAGAGGATCTTGCCGTCGCGGAAGCGCAGGCAGACGATCCGGCCGTTGCCCGAGCCCTTCGAGCGCTCCAGCAGCGTGACGTAGACGCGGCCGTCCTCGATCGCCGGCGTGGAGGCCGACAGGCTGCCGAGCTTGCGCGCCCACAGCTTCTTGCCGCCCTCGAGCTTGCGCGAGACCAGCCGCGCGTCGTCGGAGAGCTGCAGGATGCGGCCCTGGGAGATCGCGGGCGGGAACTCGGTCAGCGCCGAGGCCTTGTGCTTCCACTTGGCGCGGTACGGCCCGCGGATCGGCTTCGCCGGGTCGAAGTTGCGGTTGTGGTCCTTCGTGTAGCCGTAGCGCGGCCAGCGGAAGTTGCTGGGCTTCTGCGGCTTGGCCTTCTTCGCCTTCGGTCCCGGCGTCGGCTCGGCGTCGATGAACGGCACGTCCGGGTTGGAGATGTCGCCCGGCTTCTTGAGCACGAGGAAGTACGCCGCGGCGGCGCCGGCGGCGCCGAGGGCGAGCGATCGATGGCAGCGACGATCGTCACCTTGCGGGAAGGCACCGCGTCAAGGGTAGGAACCCCGTCAGACGGCGACGGTGGCGCGGTCGCGCCGGGAGAGCGCGGGCGCGCGCGCCGCCAGGGCACCGGCGAGCGCGAGCAGCGTCCAGGAGAGGGGGTCCTCGAGGAACGCCGCGTACACGAGGGTGTGCAGCACGAGCGCGCAGAACGCCGCGGCCACCGCGGCGGCCGCGACCGCCTCGATCCCCGGCGTCCGCCGTGCGCACCCGCGCCCGCACGCCCGGAGAACACGAGCCGCAGCGCCGCGACCATCAGCGCGAGGTAGGCGAGCAGGCCGATGATGCCCTGCTCGGCGGCGACCGTGAGCGGGATCGTGTGCGAGACCGCCGCCACCCGCTCGGAGCGCACGCCCTCGCGCGCCCGGTAGCGCTCGGCGAAGGCGCCGGAGCCGAAGCCCCAGACGGGCCGGTCGCGCGCCATCGACAGCGCGCCGCTGACGAGGTCGAAGCGCCCGCTGGTGGCCTTGTCCAGCGACGCCGTCGAGCGCGTGTCGATCTCCAGCGAGCCGGGCGCGAGCAGCACGACGGCGACCGCGAGCGCGGCCAGCACCGCGATCGCGCCCAGCACCGGCACGCGGCTTCCAGCGCAGCACGCCGAGCACGGCCAGGCCGCCGAGCAGCGCGGCGAAGCTCGACTGCGACAGCGAGAGCACGAGCCCGGCCCACAGCACGCCCGAGCGCGCAGCGTCACCAGCACCGCGGTGCGGCGCTCGCGGCTCCAGACGAGCGTCGCGGCCAGCGCGATCATCGTCAGCGCCAGGAAGCGCCCGTAGATGTTGGGGTCGAAGAACAGCGAGTTGACCCGGAAGTACGGCTTGAGGTCGTTGGCCTCCTGGACCTTCGCGTTGGAGAGCAGCAGGTGGCCCGTGGCGTACTCGTAGAAGCCGACCGCGGCGAACAGCGACGCGCCAGGCCGGTCAGACGAGCCAGAAGCGCGTGGCGCAGCCGCACGGCGCTCCAGTCGACGTCGAGCAGCAGCCGGAACAGGACCGCGAACGGCGCGTAGAACAGGCAGACGTTCTTGAGCGCGACCGTCGAGGTCGGTCGAGTAGACGGCCTGCACGCGCGTAGAGGACGACGAACGCCGGCGAGCGCGATCTGCACGTGGCGCAGCGCGCGCGGCACTGGGCGCTCGGCGACGTCGAGCGCCTCCGGGCCCGTGCCGCGGCCGCAGCCAGCGCCACGCCTCGGCCAGCGCGCCGGCCGCGATCACGCCGTAGAGCGGCACCAGCAGGCTCGCGGTCTCCGTGCCGAGCGTCAGCGGCACGCGGAACGGGATCGCGCCCGAGCGCGAGCAGCCCGATCAGGCGCCGGGCCGCCGGTAGCAGCAGCGCGGCGAGGACGCCGAGCGCGACCAGCGCCGGCCACGGCGCCGCCGGCCAGCACGGCCGCTCCGCCCGGCAGCTCGTCGCCGGCCAGCGTGGCCACCGCCAGGCCGGAGAAGCCGAGCGCGGCGAGCATCGCGGCCGCCCGCTGGCGCGGGTCGCGTGCACAGCAGGACCGCGGCGGCGGCGGCCGCCGCGGCGAGCACCGCCGCGCCCTGGAGGACCGGCGCCACCGCGAGGACCACGAACACGGCGGCCACCTTACCCGGCGCGTGACTGCCGCGCTATCGTCGCGCGCGCGATGACCACGCGCTACGCCGCCTCGCGCCCGCCGCGGCGACCTCCGTGGTCGTCGCGTCGCTGCTCGACCTGTCTACGGGCCGTGGTTCCTCAACTACGACGCCCGCTACGCGCTGCTGTGGGCGCAGGACCTCGCGCAACGGCCACGCGCCGGAGTACGAGGCCGACTTCGCGCCGACGCCGCACCCGCTGCAGACGGCGTTCGGGCTGCTCGCGCTGCCGTTCGGGGCGCGCATCCGACGACGTGCTCACGTTCGCCACGCTGCTCGCGTTCGGCGCGCTCGTGTACCTGGCCTTCGCGCTCGGGCGCGAGCTGTTCTCGCCCTGGGTGGGCGTGGTGGCGGCGCTCGTCGTGCTCACCCGCCCCGCGCTCGAGCGCGACGCGCTGCTGGCCTACCAGGACGTGCCGTTCGCGGCGCTCGTGGTCGGCGCCGTGCTGCTGGAGGCGCGCACGAGCCGCGCCGCGGCGCGCCGGTGCTGGCGCTGCTCGCCGTGGCGGGCCTGCTGCGGCCGGAGGCGTGGGTGCTCGCCGGCCTCTACGTGCTCTGGTCTGTGGCCGCGACCGCGACGCCCGCCGGCCGCGTGGCCGCGCGTCGCCCTGGCGGCGCGTCGGCGCCGCGTGATCTGGGCCGCGACGGACTGGGCGGTGACCGGCGACCCGCTGCACTCCCTGCACGGCACGGCCGACCTCGCGATCGCCAACGACCGCCGCCGCACCATCGCCGACGTGCCCTACTGGACCGCGCAGTACTTCGGCTACGCGCTGCGCGAGCCGCTCGTGCTCGGCGTCCCGATCGGCCTCGCGTTCGCGTGGTTCCACGCCCGCCGCCAGGCGGTGCTGCCGCTCGCCGTGGTGGCCGCGATGGTCGCCGTGTTCGCGATCGGCCCGATCTTCGGGCTGCCGCTGATCCGCCGCTACATCGCCACGCCCGCCGTCCTGCTGGCGCTCTTCTACGGGCTGGCGGTGGCGGGCTGGGCGATGCTCCCGCGCGACCCGCGCGCGCACGGGCTGGATGGCCGCGGGCGCCGTCGCGGTGCTGCTGTCGATCGCCTACCTGCCGTGGCACTACGACCTGCTGGCCACGGTCGAGCGCCGCATCGACAAGGACGGCGTGCTCTACGGCGACCTCCAGCAGGCGATGGAGGCGCCCGCAGGTGCGGGCCGCCTTCGAGGCCTGCCCGGAGCTCACGGCCGGCGACCACCGTCCGATGCCCTACGCGCGCTTCTGGCTGGACGGCGCGCCCGGCAGCGTCTCGACCGTCGAGCGCGGCGCCAGCCCGATGGGCAAGCTGCTGCTGATGCCGGTCAAGGGCCCGACGACCCGCCGCATCTACCCGCCGAAGGTCTTCCCGAAGGTCGCGACGCCCGAGGCGTTGCACGACGATCTACGCGAACCGCTCGTGGCGCGTCAGCGCCGCGCCCGGGCTGCGGCTAGACGTCCTCCATCGTGAAGGCGTCCTCGCCGACCTCGAGGAACTCCGTGTAGGCGTCGACGACCGCGTCGGGGTCGTCCCACATCCGCAGCTCGCCCTTGTGGATCCAGATCGCCTGGTCGCAGAGCTCCTTGATCGAGCCGAGCGCGTGCGAGACGAGCAGGATCGTGCGGTTCTCGCCGCACAGCTCGCGCATCTTGCGGAACGACTTCTTGCGGAAGCGCGCGTCGCCGACCGACAGCGCCTCGTCGATCAGCAGGATCTCGGGCTCCATCGTGACCGCGACGGCGAACGCGAGCCGCCCGTACATGCCCGAGGAGTAGGTGCGCATGGGCATGTCCATGAAGTCCTCGAGCTCGGCGAAGGCGACGATCTCCTCGTACTTCGCGGCGAGCTGGTCGCGCGTGAGGCCGGCCGCGAGCCCGCCGAGGACCACGTTCTGGCGGCCCGGTCATCTTGCGGTTGAAGCCGACGCCGAGCGCCAGCAGCGTGCTCACGCGCCCGTGGACCTCCACGCGGCCCGAGTTGGGCGGCAGGATCCCGGCCACGGTGCGCATCAGCGTCGACTTGCCGGCGCCGTTGGCGCCCACGACGCCGAGCACCTGGCCCTCGGGCACCTCGAAGGAGACGTTCTTGAGCGCCTCGACCTCGCGCACGACCTTCTCGCGGCGGCCGAGCTTGAGCACCGTGTTCTTGAGCGTGGGGGCGGACTCCAGCGACGTGCGGTAGGTCACCGACACGTCCTCGACGCGGATCCGCGGCTCAGAGCCGGACAGCGAACTCACGCTCCCGGGAGACGAAGAACAGCCCGCCGACGACGAAGATCCCGAACGACCACGCCGCGGCCAGCCGAGCGCTCCGGCTCCGGGTTCCGGCCGCCGACGATCACGTCGCTCCACGCCGTCAGCAGCCCGCCGAGCGGGTTGACGTAGAGGATCCACTCCAGCCCCTCGGGCACCTCGTGCGCGTAGTAGAGGACGGGCGAGGCGTAGAGCCAGACGCGCAGGAAGTACGGCAGGAAGTTCTTGACGTCGCGGAAGTAGACCTGCAGCGCGGAGACGAGCATCGCCGCGCCCGCGGCCATCACGAACATCAGGCCGATCAGCGGCACGATCCACAGCAGGTGCAGGTCCACCGGCAGCCCGGCGATGATGTGCACCGGGACGTAGATGATCAGCGTGGGCACGAAGCGCACGAACGCCGTGATCACGCTCGACAGCGGCAGCAGCGCGCGCGGGAACGCCGTGTTGAGGATCAGCCGCCCGCCGCCGGTCACGGACTTGACCGACAGCCGGATCGAGTCCGAGATGAAGTAGTAGGCGAACAGCCCGGCCAGCAGGTGGGCGAAGAAGTCGATGCCGCGCGAGCCCGAGCCGCGCAGGATGTAGACGAGCAGGAAGTAGACGCCCGCCAGCATCAGCGGGTTGAGCACCAGCCACAGCTGCCCGAAGACGGTGTTGAAGTGCTGCGCGCGCAGGTTGGTGCGCGACATCTCGCGGGCGAACTCGCGCCGGCGCCACAGCTCGCGCACGTACGGCCGCAGCGGCGGGATGCCGATCTTGTGCGGCTCGTAGACGTGCCGCTCGGAGGTGAACTCGTCGTCCTCGCGCACGGGCGCGGCAGGCTGCTGGGAAGCGGGGAGCGGACGACAAGGCACGGAGAGGCTAGCCGCTACATGATGGGAGGCCGCCCGGCCCGCGTCATCCGCCACATCGTCTTCACGCGCAGCGGCTTGCGGGGTCCGCAGGGGCCGCGCAGCCCGTCGCGGTAGCCGCGCGCGGCCTCGCGCAGCTTGGCGCGCGAGCGCCACAGCAGCGGCAGGGTGCGCAGGGCGAAGCGAGAGCACGTAGAGCACCGCCGAGCGGGCAGCGGCAGGTTGCGCCGCGCGAGCCACACGCGGTTGCGCGCGCCGTGGTAGGCGGAGTAGTCGTGCGGGGCGGTCGCGTAGACGGGATGGGTGGCCGCGATGTCGCCGGCGTAGAGCACGCGGGCGCCCGTGTCGAGCACGCGCCAGGCGAGGTCGATCGCCCTCGTGGGCGAAGCGGAACTCGGCCGGCCAGCCGCCGACCTGCTCGAAGACGGCCCGCGGCATCGCCACCGCGCCCTCCCAGACGGCGGTGACGTCGCTGGGGCGCGCCGGGTCGCCGACCCGCAGCCGCGGCACCCAGTCGCGCGGCGGCACGCCCGGGCCGGCGGGCGCCACGCGCAGCTGCAGCAGCCCCACGTCCGGCTCGACCACGAAGCGGGCCTCGACGCGGGCGAGCGCGTCGGTGCCCGGCAGCCGCGCGTCGTCGTCGAGGAAGAACAGCAGCTCGCCGGAGACCGCGCCCACGCCCGCGTTGCGCCCGCCCGGGATGCCGGCGTCCTGCTCCAGGTGCACGGTCTTCACGCCGTCGGGGAGCCCGGCGGGGTCCCAGCCGTTGCCGACGACCACGACGTCGAGCTCGACGCCGCGCTGGGCCAGCAGGGAGCCGACCGCCGCCGCCAGCTCGGCGGGCCGGCGGCCCTGGGTGAGCACGACGGCGCCGACGCTCATCGCAGCCGCTGCGAGCTCAGGATCGCCGCGAGCCGCCCGACCACGATCAGCGCCGCGACCGGCACGAGCACGGTGACGAGCACTCGCGTGACCTCGAGCCCGCCGGCGATCTCGTCGCCGATCGCGGCGGCCAGCGCCAGGAAGGAGAACTCGATCGCCACGAAGGCGCGGAAGAACGGGGCGAACGACAGCGCCCGCCGCAGCCGCGCGAGGCCCGGCCTGGCGCGGCGCGGCGACGGCGGCGGTGTCCTCGACCACCGGCAGCCCCGCCTCGGCGCGCGCGACGTAGACCAGCGCGGACACCACGCGCACGAGCAGCACGAGCATCGCGATCAGCAGGCCGAGGTCGGTCCAGCCGCCGATCGAGTCCCAGCCGCCGTCGGCGCGGATCGCGAGCGCGACGGGCAGCGCGGCCTCCGTGACGTTGTGCGCCAGCCGGTCGAGGAAGATGCCGGCCGGGGAGGAGACGCCGCGCCAGCGGGCCAGCTCGCCGTCGGAGCAGTCGAGCAGCAGCTGGAGCTGGATCAGCACGCACCAACGCGACGGCGGGCCACAGCCCCGGCAGGGTGAGGACCGCCGCGCCGCGCCAGCCCGACGAGGATCATCAGCCACGTCACGCCGTTGGGCGTGAGCCGCGTCGCGGATCAGCAGCCGCGTCAGGTACGGCGAGAAGCGCCGCATGTAGAGCTTCCCGGCCCAGTGCTCGCCGCTGTTGCGCGCGAAGATCGAGTCGGGCTGCGTGCGCACCCGCAGCTCGTCGATCGAGAGCATCAGTGGCCCCCACTCAGCCGTAGGCCTCGGCGAACGCCCGCACCCGCTCGAGCGCGCCGGCGTCGTCGAGCTCGAGGTGCTCGAGGATCGTGTAGCGGTCGGGGCGGGTCAGCGGCGCGTGCACGACGGCCTGCGCGAACTGCTGCTCGGTCAGGCCGAGGTCCGCGGGGGTGCGCGGGAGGCCGTGGCGCGCCAGGCACGTGCCGATGCCCGAGGCGAGCCCCTCCTCGCCGCGCAGGTAGGCCGTGAACAGGCTCGCGGCGCCGGCCAGCTCGCCGTGGGCCGCGGTGCCGGGGAAGAGGTGGTCGATCGCGTGCAGGATCTCGTGGTCGCCGCCGCTGCAGGGCCGCGAGGAGCCGGCCGTGGCCATCGCCAGCCCGCTCAGCACGAGCGCCTCGGCGAGCGCGATCAGGAACTCGTCGTCGTCGATGCCGTCCTCGCGGTGCACGATCGAGGTCGCGGCGGTGCGCGCGAACGTCACCGCGACGCCGTCGACCGTCTCGCCGCGCACGCGCTCGGCCAGCCGCCAGTCCGCGATCGCCGACAGGTTGGAGACCACGTCGCCGACGCCGCCGCGGCGCAGCGCCGGGTCGCTGCGGCGCACGTAGTCGAGGTCGACCATCACCGCGATCGGCATCTGCACGCCGTAGGAGCCCTTGCGCCCGTGGTCCTCGAGCGAGGCGACGGGGGAGGCGAGGCCGTCGTGGGCGAGGGAGGTGGCGACCGCCACCATCGGCAGGCCGGACAGGCTGGCGGCGTACTTGGCGAGGTCCAGCGTGCGCCCGCCGCCGATCCCGACCAGCGCGTCGTAGAAGCCCTCGCGCAGGCGCCGGGCGAGCTTCGTGGCGTCCTCGACGCCGCCCGCCTCGGTGCTCCAGAGCTCGGCGTTGTCGAGCGAGCCGCGCAGCTCCTCGGCGATCTCCTCGCCGAGGCCGGGCCCGACGACGACGGCGACGTGGCCGCCCGCGGAGATCCGGCGGTCGGCCAGCAGCGGGGCCAGGCGCGCGACGGTGCCGGCGCCGATGTCGATGGTCAGCGGCGTGCCGACCACGCGGGTCAGCAGTGGCACGCGACCTCCCGGGCGCGGGCGAGGTCCCGGTGGTCGTCGACCTCGACCCACGCGACCGTGCCGATCGGCGCCGTCGCGACGCGGCCGCCGCGGTCGGCGAGCTCCTGGAAGCCGTCCTCGTAGTAGAGCTGCGGGTCCCGGTTGAACGTCGCCTCCAGCGCGCCGGCCAGCGGCCCGGCGGCGTGCGGCTCGATCAGCGTGACGCCGATGTACTCGCCCTGCGCGCTCGGCGGGGTCCAGCGCCTTGTTGATGCGGTCCAGCAGGCCGTCCTCGGTCACGTGGACCTTCATCTCCTCCTCGCCGAGCAGCTTGTGCTGGTCGAGCGCGAGCACGAGGTCGGCGGTGCCCTGCGCGTGCATGCAGCACCTCCTCGACCGACGAGGGGTGCACCGTGTCGCCGTTGGCCAGCAGCACGCCGCGGCCGAAGTGCTCGCGCGCGCACCACAGCGAGTAGGCGTTGTTCCACTCGAGCGCCTTCGGGTTGAAGACCGTGTCGAGCAGCAGGCCGTGGCGCTCTCCCAGCGCCTCGAGGCGCTCGTCGATGCGCTCGGAGGCGAAGCCGGTGACGATCACGGCCTCCTTGAGCCCGACGGCGGCGAAGTTGCCGAGCGCGACGTCGAGGATCGTGCGGTCGCCGTCCACGGTCAGCAGCGTCTTGGGCAGCTCGGCGGTGTCCTCGCCGAGCCGGCGCCCCGCACCAGCGGCCAGCACCATCCCGATCATTCGCCCTCACCCTCCAGTTCGTCGAACTCGCCCGCCGTCCGGCGCTCGCGCTCGAAGCGGCGCCAGGACACGACGGTCTCGGCCACGGACACGGCCCCGAGCAGGGCCGCCCAGACGTACATCGCCGCCGGCAGCGCGCCGAGCGCCAGCAGCAGCCAGGCGATGATGACGCGCCCGTCCCAGCCCGCCGCCAGCCGGTTCAGCCAGCGCGGCGGCACCTCGGCGCGGTGGCGCAGCCGGTACACGAGGTCGTAGTGGCGGTAGGTCAGCGCCGCGATCAGCGCGAACGCGGCCGGGACGGCGTCGTCGGTGGCGGCCAGCCAGGCCAGCGTCGCGTACTCGCCGAGCCGCACGAGCGACGGCACCGCCCAGTGTGAAGCTCTCCTTGCGGCCGCCGGACCGTCGTGATGCCGTGCGTCAGCAGCAGCCAGGCCACGCCGGCCGCGGTGACGGCGAGCGAGGCGTCGCCGCCCACCAGGAACGCGAGCGCGAGGATCCCGGCGGCGCCGAGCAGGAGCAGCGCCATCGCCGGTACCGGTACGGCCCGGCCGAGCGCCCGCCCGATCGCCAGCGCCACCGGCCCGTCGTCGCGGTAGACGACGACGTTGTCGGGCAGCGACGGGCGCTGCTCGGCGGGGGCGACGGTGGCGGTCATCGCGCGATCGAGCGCAGCACGCGCCCGCTCAGGGTGTAGACGACGGCGAAGCCGCCCCAGGACAGCAGCACGACGAAGGTCACGCGCGGGTCGAACAGCGCGGCGGTGATCGAGATCGCGGCGAAGCGCTCGCCGATCGGGAACGCGGCCATCTTCTTGACCCAGCGCACGCCGGGCAGCCGGTCGATCGTGTGCCAGGCGCGCAGCACGCGGCGCGGGAACGGCAAGGCCTCCTCGGCGGCTCCGCGGGCGGGGCGGCCTCGTCCGCGCGCTCGCGCACGGCCCCGTCCGCGGGCTCCTGCGCGGCCAGCGCGCGCCGCTCGGCCGCGGCGATCCCGGCGGCGTCGAGCGAGCGCTCGACCGGCGGCTGCTCGATGTCCCCGATGACCCGGGTCTGGCCGGCGCCGAAGGAGAAGTCGGAGAAGTGGCGCGCCGTCTGCAGCGTGATCGCGGCGCACGCGAGCGTCCAGACCGGGTCGCCGGAGCGCGAGGCGCCGATCGCCAGGCCGGCGAAGCAGACGTACTCCTTCGTGCGGTCGAAGATCGAGTCCAGCCAGGCGCCGAGCTTGGAGAAGGTGCGCGTGTAGCGCGCGAGCTGGCCGTCCACGCAGTCCGTGGTGAACGCGGCCTGCAGCAGGATCGCGCCCGCGACGAGGCCCCAGCGCTCGCCCGTCGCGAACCCGGCCGCGGCGAGGAACCCGATGAACAGCGAGACGGTCGTGACCTGGTTGGGCGTGAACCCGCGGTGCGCGCACCAGCGGGCGATGTAGCGCGAGTAGGTGGAGACGAAGAACGTCGTGAAGAAGCCGTCGGAGGCCTTCACGGCCGAGTCGAGCAGGACCTTGTCCTCGTCGTAGTCGCGGATCCGCAGCTCAGCGTCCGCGGCGGCGGCGGGCGACAGCGGGCGGGCCCAGAACAGGCGCCGCAGGCGGTTGACGCCGACGTGGGTGCCCGAGCGGACCATGCCCACGAGCGCGAGCGCCGTCGCGTCCTGCGGGGCGGCGGCGAGCTTCTGGCGCAGCAGCGCCTCGTCCTCGGGGGAGAGATCCATCACGGCCGGGGTCGGCGGGTCCTCGGGCGCCTCGCCGAACTCGTCCGCGGGCTCGTCCTCTCCGTCGCCCTCGTCGCCGGCCTCCTCGCCGTCGCGCTGGGCCGCTGCGCCACAGGCCGCCGCGCCACATGTCCTGCTTGCGCGCGAGCTCGTCGCGCCACTCCGCGGGCGGGTCGGCGACGAGCTCGGCCAGCCGCGCCGCCGAGGCGGCCAGCGCGGGGCGGTCGGCGGCGGCGACCTTCAGCACGCCGAGGAACACGCTGGTGGGCCGGTGCGCCGCGTGGTACGGCGACGCGGCGCTGATCACGCGCCCGCGCTTGGAGCGCACCCGGAAGACGAACTCGGCCGCGCGCCGGCCGCCGCCGAGCAGCGTGCCGGTGACGACGCGCGGGTCCTTGAGCAGGCCGGCCAGCGCCTCCCGGTGGGTGATGATCTCGCCCGGCAGGATCACGATGCCGGCGCCCGGCTCGGCGGCGATCGCGGCGATCGCGCGCAGGTCGGCGTCCGTGGCGGCCGAGGGGTGCACGCGGTCGCCGGCGACGGCGCGCAGGGCCTGCTCGTGGGCGGGGCGCGCGAGCACGCGCACGTCGGCGATCCCGAGCGACGTCGAGCTGGCCGAGCAGCCGCTCGAGCACGGTCGCGCCCTCCCACGGCAGCAGCGCGGCGCAGGTCCCGTCGGCGGCCGGCACCGTGGCCACCACGACGGCGGTCGTCGTGGCCGTCGGGTCGCCCACGGGCGCGCCCGCTCGTGGCGCGCCCGCTCCGACAGTCCTCGTCGTGTCAGTCACGCCGCTGGTCAAGGCCGGAGGAGACTAGCTAGAGGACCCGCAGATCCCGCAACAGCGCATCCCAGTGCGGGACGATGGCGGCGGGCTCGTAGGCGCGCGCGGTCGCGCGCGCGCTGGCGGCCATCCGGCCCCGCCGCGCGGCATCCTCGATCAGCTCGAGCAGCGCGGCCGTCAGGGCGGGCACGTCCTCGGGCGGCACGAGCAGCCCGTCCTCGCCGGGCGAGACGATGTCCGAAGGCCCGCGCGGGCAGTCGAAGCTCACCACGGGCAGGCCCTTGCCCATCGCCTCCACGAGACAAGGCCGAAGCCCTCCCAGCGCGAGGAGAGGGCGAACAGCGAGCCCGCAGCCATCGCGGCGCCGAGCGCGTCCGTGCGGCCCGGCAGCTCGACCGGCAGGCCGGCCGCGCGGCGCTCGAGCCCGTCGCGCTCGGGGCCGGAGCCGTAGATCGCGCAGCGTCCAGTCCGGGTGGCGCTCGGCGACGGGCCGCCAGGCCTCGATCAGCAGGTCGAAGCCCTTCTGGACGTTGAGCCGCCCGGCGGCGACGACGACCTTCGCGCTGCCGTCGGAGACGCCGCCGTCGAGCTCCTCGACCGGGTTCGGGATCCGCCGCACCCGCCCGCCGAGCAGCTCCCCGTAGTCGCGCAGGTCCTCGCTGCTGAGCACGGTGAGCGCGTCGAGGCGGCCGTAGTGGCGGCGGATGTCGGCCGCGAGCCGCGGGCGGTGGGCGCCGAAGTTCAGGTGCTCCTGGCCGATCGACGGTCACCGACGGGTGCGCGAGCCGGGCCGCGAGCAGGTTGAGCGCCGGCCGGGTGGCGACCAGCGTGCCGCCGCGCAGCGCCCGCAGGCCGCGCAGCAGCCGCAGGTCGGTCCACAGGCTGCACCACGGGTAGGCGTAGTCCTCGGGGTGGATCAGCAGGCTCGGGAGGCGGCCGAGCGCGCGCGCGGCGCGGCTCGGCGCGCGACGGTCCTCGAGCGCGCGCACGCGCACGCCCTCGGGCAGCGGGAAGAACGGCCGCTCGCGGCGGCGCAGCACGCTGACGATCTCGACCTCGCGCTCGCCGCCGGCCAGCGCGCCGGCGAGGGTGAGCGTCGTGCGGATCGTCCCGCCGAAGCCCCAGGCGTGGGCGAGCAGGAAGCGGACCGGCCCGGCCTGCGGCTCGCCGCGCCCGCGGCGCCCGCGCCGCGAGGCAGACGGCGCCGAGCACGGCGCGGTGCAGCGCGACCGCGAGCGGGCCGAGCAGCCGCCGGCGGCGCGACTCGCGGCGTCCGTTCAGGACGTCGCGGCCGGCTGCGGCAGGTAGCCCCACGTGGCGGCGATCGGGCGCAGCGGCTCCGGGACCTCCTCGGGCGGCGGCGCGGGGGCCTGGATCCGCCCGCTCTTGATCTTCTCGTTCCAGTCGCCGAGCCCGGACTTGAAGCGCCCGTGGTCCTGCTCGCCGTACTCGAGCATCCCGGGCTCGAACGGGACGCCGAGGTGCTCGCACACGGGGCGCAGGGTGGCCTCGGGGTCGGCGGTCAGGTCCTCGTAGCGGATCGTCACGCCGTCGTACTTCTGGCGCGCGGCCTCGAGCGCCTCGCAGTAGCGGCGGATCAGGTCGACGTTCTTCTCCTGGTCGGCGTCCTCGCCCTGGTAGTCCTGGCGCGAGCGCACGATCGCGGCCGGGTGGCGCAGCAGGAAGATCAGCTTCGCGTCGGGCCAGGCGGTCTTGATGCGGTCGGCGATGAAGACGTCGTTGGGCGTCTTGGTCACGAGCCGCGGCTTGCCGGAGCCGGTGAGCTCGCGCTGCAGCACGCGGTCCCACAGCAGGTACTCGAGCCGCTCCTCGTCGAGGCCCATCTCCTTCATCGAGCGCTCGACCCACTTGGCGTCGAGGTCGACGGAGAGGTAGCGCAGGTGGATCTCGTGCGGGCAGTGGATCTGCGAGTGGCTGTTGAGCAGCACGCGCAGCAGCGTCGAGCCGGAGCGCAGCGTGCACATCACGAACGCCGGGCTGCTCGAGCAGGCGGTCGCCCGGCGCGGACCTTCTTCGAGCGCGGCTTCGCGGCGCCCGGCGCGCGCGTGCGGCGAGCGTGCGTCGCAGCTCGTAGCCCGTGCGGCGCAGCGCGCCGTTGACCGTGTCCTTCCAGCTCACGCGCAAGGACTCTAGCCGTGACCTCGTAGGGTTCGGGTCGTGGAGTACCTCGAGTTCCTCAAGGGCCTGCACGAGGCCGTCCGCCCGCGGGCCTACCTCGAGATCGGCCTGCGCCACGGCGACAGCCTCGCGCTCGCGGACTGCCCGTCGCTCGGCGTGGACCCGGCCTTCAACCTGCGCGTGGAGCTCGGCGACAACGTCGAGCTGCTGCGCGAGACCAGCGACGAGTACTTCGCGCGGCCCCGAGCCGCTGAAGCCGCTCGGCGGCCAGCGGCCCGACATGGCGTTCATCGACGGCATGCACCTCGCCGAGTTCGCGCTGCGCGACTTCATCGGGGTGGAGCGGCTGTCGCCGTGGACGGGCGTGATCGTCTTCGACGACATCCTGCCGCGCACCGTCGAGGAGGCCAACCGCGACCGCCGCACGCGGGCCTGGACCGGCGACGTCTACAAGGTGCTCGGCATCCTCGCCCGCCACCGCCCGGACCTGATCTGCCTGCGCGTCGGCACCCAGCCGACCGGGCTGCTGCTCGTGCTCGCGCTGGACCCGTCCAACCGCGCGCTCTCCATGCGCCAGGACATGCTGCTCGAGCAGATGGTCGTGCCGGACCCGCAGGACGTGCCGGCCGACGTGATCGAGCGCCGCGGCGTGCTCGAGCCCGAGGCGGTGCTCGCCTCGCGCGTGTGGCCCGTGCTGCGCGACCTGCGCGACCAGGACACGACGCGCCGCGCGGGGGTACGCGACCTGCGCCGCGCGGCCCGCCGCGACCTGGGGCGCGTCAGCCCCGGCGCGCTGCGACGGCTCTTGCCCGCTTGAGCGTCGCGATCGCCGGCCACGGCAGCCGCCGGTAGGCCCGAACCGCAGCGCCCGGCGCGGGCGGCGGCGCGTCGCCGACGACGATCCGCCCGGGCGCGTACGTCGTGACGATCAGCGGCTCGCCCTTGCGCAGCACAGGCGCCTCGCGCCGGAAGCCGGCGACCCCGAGCGCGATGTGCACCTCCCAGCGGCCGGGCGGCAGCGGGCCGCCGGCCGCCGCGGCGGTCGGCGCGATCGGCACGGCGGTGTGCAGGTGCGGGATCACGCGGCCGCTCTCGTTGCGCTGCAGCTGCACCTCGGTGCGGGCGGGGAGCAGGTACTCGCTCTCGTCGTCGACGTTGCGCAGGACCACCTCGGCGGAGGCGCGGCGCAGCTCGCCCGTCACCTCGCGGTCCTCCTGGGGCACCGCGGCGGCGAGGTCGTCGGTCGGCGGGACCCAGAACGTCCGCTTGCCGTCGCGCTCGAAGCGCAGCCTCGGGCCCGGCGCGCCGAACCACGACTCCAGCCGCAGCACGAGGTGCGTGCCGCCCCGCTCGATCCCGCGGATGCGCACCACGGGCGTGATCCGGCGCTCGAAGCGCGAGAGCCGCCCCAAGGCGTCGTAAGTCCCCGCGCCGCAGCAGCTTCGAGCGCAGGCGCAGGTTGAACGGCAGGCGCTCGTGGACGTCCTCGCCGAAGCGCTCGAGGGCGAGCGGGCGGACCGCCTCGAAGAGCTCGCGCCGGAAGTCCTCCTCGCGCCAGAGCCAGGTGCGTCCGCCGACGCGGCTTGAGCATCTTGCCGCGGTACCAGTGCAGCATCAGCGCGTCGCGCTCGGGCCCGGCTGCGTGCGGGCCTCGACGAGGTCGAGCACCTCGCGCACGTTGTCGAAGTAGCCGGCGGCGTCGAAGCGCGCGAGGAGGCGTTGTCCTTCTCGCTCGCGGCGCACCCAGTGGTAGATCGGGTGGTCCGCGAGCACGGAGATCCGCTCCGCCGCGAAGTAGGCCGACGACCACGAACGGTGGTCCTCGAGCCGGCCGCTTGCCCTCCGGGAAGCGCAGGCCGTGCTCGTCGAGGAAGCGGCGGCGGAACAGCTTGTGCGGCGTGAGCAGGCTCAGCAGCTGTCGGAGTCGAAGCGGACCGCGTGCAGGTTGGACTCGAAGATCCGCCGCGGGCACGGGCTTGCCGTGGCCGACGACCTTGCCGATGACGATGTCCGCTCGGTCCTGGACGGCCATCGCGTACAGCGCGCTCGAGCGCATCGCGCTCGAGCCAGTCGTCGTTGTCGACGAAGAACACGTACTCGCCCCTGGCCATGTCGATGCCGAGGTTGCGCGGCTTGCCCGGCCAGCCCGAGTTGGGGATGTGCTGCACCTTCACGTGGCTGTGTCGGCGCCGCCAGCTCGTCCAGCCGCGCGGGCGTGCCGTCGGTCGAGCCGTCGTCGACGAAGATCAGCTCGAGCTCCCCCGCGGGCAGGGTCTGCCCGAGCAGCGAGTCGATGCAGTCGTCGATGTCGGAGCCCGGGTTGAAGACCGGGACGATGACGCTCACCTTGGTCATTCGCGACGGGGAGCGTAGTACCGTCACCGCCGCCGTGACCCGTCTTCCCCGTCCCCTCGTCCAGCTGCTGATCGCCGTCAAGCGCGCCGGGCTGCGGGTCATCCGCGCCGGTCTGCTGCGCTACGTGCGCGCCGCGCCGGCGCCCGCCGCAGCCGGCGAGGACCGGGTCAAGGTCTACATCCTCCTCGTGAGCGCCTGGGGGATGGGCGGCACGATCCGGGCGGCGATCAACCTCGCCGGCTACCTCGCCGACCGCTACGACGTCGAGATCGTCTCCACCTACCGGCGCAACGAGGAGCCCTACTTCGCGTTCGACCCGCGCGTGAAGGTCGTCGCGCTCGACGACCAGCGCAAGGGCGTCCTGCCGCGCCGCAAGCAGCGGCTGCGCAAGCGTGCTGACGCCGCTTCTCGAGCGCGCTCTACCACCCGGCGGACATCCGCAAGCACAACCACAACCTGTGGACCGACCTGCAGCTCGTGCGCCACATGCGGCGGGCGCGGGGGATCGCGATCGCCAGCCGTCCCGGCCACATCATCCTAGCTCGCGGACCTCGCGCTGCCCGGCCTGATCACCGTCGGGCTCGAGCAGATGAACCTGCGCTCGCACGCCAAGAACCTGCGCAGGGCGATGATCCGCCGCTACCGCAAGCTCGACGCGCTCGCCGTGCTCACCGACCAGGACGGCGAGGCCTACCGGCGCGCCATGAACGGCACCGCCCCGCCGATGTGGCGGCTGCCCAACACGGTGCGCGCGATCGAGCCGCCGCGAGCGGACCTGAGCGCGAAGCGGATCTTCGCCGCCGGCCGCTACACGCCGCAGAAGGGCTACGACTTCCTGATCCACGCGTTCGCCCCGGTCGCGCGCAAGCACCCGGACTGGGAGCTGAAGATCTGCGGCAACGGGCAATCGAGGTCGCGGCTGCAGGCGCGGATCGACGAGGAGGGCATCGGCGAGCAGACGACGCTGGCCGGCCCGACCGACGACGTCGCCGGGGGAGATGGCGCAGGCGTCGATCTACGCGCTCTCCTCGCGCTTCGAGGGCTTCCCGCTCGTGCTCGTGGAGGCGATGAGCAAGGGCATGGCGTGCGTCGCCTTCGACTGCCCGACCGGGCCCGGCGACATCATCGACGACCACCGCAACGGCCTGCTCGTGCCGGCCAAGGACGTCGAGGGCCTGACGGCGGCGCTGATGGAGATGGTCGAGGACGAGGAGCTGCGGCGCCGCTGCGGCGACGCGGCGCTCGAGACGGCGCGCGAGTACACGATGGCCGCGATCGGCCCGAAGTGGGACGAGATGCTGCAGGCGCTCCTGCAGCAGCACGCCGCCCGCGGCAGGTAGCGCAACCATCGGCCGGGGGTCGTGTTCCGACCCGTCGATGCGCCGTCTGATCCTGCTCCTCCTCACCACCCTGCTCGCCGCCACCGCCGCCCCCGCGGCGGCCGAGGCCGCCAAGCGCGGCCAGTGCCTGCTCCGCAAGAGCGGGCCCCAGTGCTACCTCTGGACCGGCAAGGTCACGTTCATCGCCGACGGCGACACGGTCTACGTCGACATCGACGGCGACGGCTCCCGCACGCACTTCCCCGTGCGCATCACGGGCATGAACGCGATGGAGCAGACCACGTACACGAGCCGCGCCTCCGCGCGCCGCGGCGAGTGCCACGCGGTCGAGGCGACCGCGCGGCTCGAGCAGCTGCTGAAGGCGGGCAAGTACAAGGTGCGCCTGCTCGCGCAGGACCCCGCGAGCCGCTCCGCAGCGGCGCCTGCGCCGCTCCGTCGCGGTGCAAGATCAAGGGCCGCTGGGTCGACGTCGCGCGCACGATGCTCGGCCGAGGGCCACGCGATCTGGCTGCCCAACCGCCGCGAGTACGCCTGGAACCGCGACTACTCGATCCTCCAGCGGCCGCGCCGCAGCGCGCCCAGCTGCAACCTCTGGGACCCGGACTACTGCGGCGCCGGGCCCAACGAGGGCCAGCCCGATGCGGCTGCTGGTCAACTGGGACGCCGACGGCGACGACGGCCTCGACCCCAACGGCGAGTGGGTGCGGATCACCAACCTCGACCCCGTCAACCCGCTGCCGCTCGGCGGCTGGTGGCTGCGCGACTCCGCGCTGCGGCGGCTCGTGCTCCCGAGCTGGGCCGAGGTCCCGCCGGGCGGCCACATCACGATCTACGACGGCGTCGGCGACGACAACGAGAGCGAGTTCTACTGGGGACTCAGGCAGCGCGGCGTTCGAGAACGTCACGCGCGACGAGACGCGCGATGGGCGACGGCGCCTACCTGTTCGACCCCCAGGGCGACCTGCGCGTCTCCCAGATCTACCCGTGCCGCGAGGGCTGCGCGGACCCGAACGCGGGCGCGCTGCGGATCGACCCCAAGCCGCGCGGCAAGGAGGCCGTCCAGATCACCAACACCGGAGCGGCGCCGATCGACCTCGAGCCCTACCGGCTCGTGTCCAAGCCCTACGGCTACGCCTTCGCGCCCGGCTCGATCGTCCAGCCGGGGGAGACGATGCGCGTCCGGCTCTACGAGACCGACGAGGAGGACAGCGCGCTGATCCGCTACTGGGGCACCAGCGGGCCGATCCTCAACAACGGCGGCGACGTGGTGCAGCTGCGGCGCTTCGACGACGTCCTCGTGGCCTGCGCGGCGTGGGGCAGCCGGTCGTGCTGAAATGACCGCGTGCCGTCCGAGCAGCTGGACCGACTGACGGAACGCCTCGAGCGCGCGGCCGCGGAGCTGCGCGCGGGCTCGCTGGACCCCGACCGCGCCGCCGCCCTGGTGGACGAGTGCGCGCGGCTCGCGGGCGAGGCGAGCGTGGAGCTCGACCGCCAGGTTCGCGCCGGCGACGCGGATCCCGTGGGGTCCGGGCAGCTGGCGCTCGGTTGACCGAGGGCTATCCAGAGCATCTGCGCGAGGAGGTGGAGGCCTACCTCGCGGGTCTCCGCTTCGCCGACGAGCCCGCCGCGGTGGGCCTCGAGGAGGCGATGCGCTACTCGCTGCTGGCCGGCGGCAAGCGGATCCGCCCCGTGCTCGCGCTGGCCACGGCGCGCGCGCTCGGCCGCGAACCGCGCGACGTGCTCGCCGCTCGGCGCCGCGCTCGAGCTCATCCACACCTACTCGCTGATCCACGACGACCTGCCGGCGATGGACGACGACGAGCTGCGGCGGGGGCGGCCGACGTGCCACGTCCGCTACGGCGAGGACGTCGCCATCCTCGCCGGCGACGGCCTGTACGCCGAGGCCTTCCGCCACGTGCTCTCCGACCAGGCGGCGGAGCCGGCGCACCTGCTCGCCGCGGTGTGCGAGCTGGCCGCCGCCACGGGCGTCAACGGCATGGTCGGCGGCCAGTACATCGACGTGCGCGGGCTGGTCGACGGGGGCACCGCGAGCCTGCGCCGCCTCCACGAGCTGAAGACCGGGCGGTTGATCGGCGCCTCCGTCGAGTGCGTGCTGCTCCTGTTCGGCGGAGGCGGTCTGCCTCTACACTCACTCACTTCCGAAGCTTCGCGGCCGAGCTCGGGCTCCTCTTCCAGATCGTCGACGACATCCTCGACGTGACGGGCACGGAGGACGACCCTGGGGAAGCCGCAGGGCAGCGACGAGCGCCACGGCAAGCTCACCTACGTCAGCTCCTACGGGCTGGAGGGGGCGCGCGAGATGGCGCTGGAGTCGCACCGGAACGCCCGGGACGCGCTCGGCCAAGGCGGCGCGGACGGGCACCGGGGAGCTCGAGCAGATCACGGACTTCATCTACACCCGGACGACATGACCCGAATCCTCGATCGCATCGACCGCCCACAGGACCTGCACGAGCCTCTCCGAGGACGAGCTCCAGCAGGTCGCGCAGGAGGTCCGCGAGCTCCTGATCGACACCGTGGGCGAGATCGGCGGGCACTTCGGCGCCAACTTCGGCACGTGCGAGATCGCGGTCGCCGTCCACTCGCTGCTCGACTCGCCGAAGGACAAGCTGCTGTGGGACGTCGGCCACCAGGCCTACCCGCACAAGATCCTCACGGGCCGCCGCGACCGGCTCGACACGATCCGCAAGTACGGCGGGCTGGCGCCGTTCTGCGCGATCCACGAGTCCGAGCACGACATCATGGGCGCCGGCCACGCCTCGACCTCGATCGGCTACGCGGTCGGCCTCAAGGAGGCCATGCGCCAGGGGCAGGGCGAGGACGGGAAGGTCGTCGCGGTGATCGGCGACGGCGCGATGACCGGCGGCGTCGCCTTCGAGGCCGTCCACCAGGCCGGCGGGCTCGGGACGCCGCTGGTCGTGATCCTCAACGACAACGGGATGTCGATCTCCCCGAACGTCGGCGCGCTGTCGCGCTACTTCAACCGCGTGCGCCTCGACCCGGGGCTGTGGAAGGCGCGCGAGGGCGTCGAGGAGAAGCTCACGAAGCTGCCGGGCGGCATCGGCGCCGCGTTCGAGCGCCTCGGCCCGCAGTTCAAGGAGTCCGTGAAGGCGCTCTGGCAGCCCGGCCTGTGGTGGGAGGAGCTCGACTGGGCCTACATGGGCGTCATCGACGGCCACGACGTGCGCGCGCTGCGGCGCGCCCTGAAGGCCGCCTTCGAGGCCGAGCGCCCGGTCGTCGTGCACGTCGCGACGGTCAAGGGCAAGGGCTTCGCGCCCGCCGAGGACGGCGGCCTGGAGGGCATGGAGAAGTGGCATGCCGCCAAGCCGAAGTCGATCGCCGGCGGCGTCCCCGCCCCGGCCGCGCCCAAGCTGGCCGGCGCGCCCGTCGCGCCGCCGCAGTACACGCAGGTCTTCGGCGACGCGATCGTGCGCGAGTGCGAGCGCGACCCGCGCGTGGTCGGCATCACCGCGGCGATGAACTCCGGCACCGGGCTCTCGACGCTGCAGAAGGCGATGCCCGAGCGCTACTTCGACGTCGGCATCGCCGAGCAGCAGGCCGTGCTGTTCGCGGCCGGCCTGGCGCTGCAGGGCATGCGGCCCGTGGCGGCGATCTACTCCACCTTCCTCCAGCGCGCCTTCGACCAGATCGTCCACGACGTCTGCCTGCAGAAGCTGCCCGTGACGTTCTGCATGGACCGCGCGGGGCTCGTCGGCGACGACGGCCCGACGCACCACGGCGTGTTCGACATCGCCTACCTGCGGCCGCTGCCGCACATGACGCTGATGGCGCCGCGCGACGAGGCGATGCTCGTGCACATGCTCCACACGGCGGTCGCGCACGGGACCGGCCCGGTGGCGATCCGCTACCCGCGCGGCGAGGCGGTCGGCGTGCCGATCCCGTCGTCGCCCTCGCTGATCGAGATCGGCACGGGCGAGGTGCTGCGCGAGGGCGAGCGCGTGGCGCTGGTCGGCTACGGCACCGGCGTCGGCAAGGCGCTGGAGGCCGCGGACCTGCTGGCCGAGCGCGGCCTGGACGTCACGGTCGCCGACGCGCGCTTCGCCAAGCCGCTGGACGCGCGCGCTGCTCGCGCGGCTCGCCGCGCGAGCACGACCTGCTCGTGACCGTCGAGGAGGGCGTGCTGGCCGGCGGCTTCGGCTCCGGCGTCGTCGAGGACGCTGTCCGAGGCCGGCGAGGGCGTCGTCCCGCGGGTGCTGCGGATCGGGCTGCCCGACCGCTACGTGACCCACGGCGCGCCGAAGCTCCTGCACCAGGAGGTCGGCTTCACCGGCGAGGCGATCGCCGAGCGCATCGAGGCGGCGGTGCTGGACCCGCGCGGCTCGCTGGCCGGCGCCTGATCCACTCTCCATGGCGAGGGTCCGCCTCGACAGTCTCCTGGCCGAGCGGGGCCTGTTCGAGTCGCGCTCGCGTGCGGCCGCCGCCGTCCTCGCCGGCACGGTCCGCGTCGCGCGATCGGCCCGCGTCGAAGGCCGGTCAGCTCGTCGACCCCGACGTCGAGCTCAGCGTCGACGCGCCGCCGGCGTACGTCTCACGTGGGGGTGTGAAGCTTGCGAACGCGCTTGGACGCGCTCGGCGTCCCGGTCGTGGACCGCTCCTGCCTCGACGTGGGCGCCTCGACGGGTGGGTTCACCGACTGCCTGCTCCAGCGCGGCGCCTCGCGGGTGATCGCTCTGGACGTGGCCTACGGCGAGCTCGACTACCGATTGCGGCAGGATGCGCGGGTCACGGTGATCGAGCGCACCAACGCGCGGTCCGTGGACTCGCTGCCGTTCCCACCCTCCCTGATCGTGATCGACGTCTCGTTCATCTCGCTGACGAAGGTGCTGCCCGGCCGTGCTGGCGCTCGCCGACGAGCGAGTTCGACTGCCTGGCGATGGTCAAGCCGCAGTTCGAGGTGGGCCGCGGAGCGCGTCGGCAAGGGCGGCGTGGTGCGCGACCCGTCGCTGCGGCGGGAGGCCGTGGCCGTCGGTGGCCGGCTGCGGTGAGTCGCTGGGCTGCTCCGTGCTGGGCTTCGCGCCGAGCGGGCTGCCGGGGCCGAAGGGCAACCTCGAGACGTTCGTGTGGCTGGCCGCGGGCTCGCGCGCCGGGCTCGATCTGGCCGGCGGCGCTGGCGGAGGTGGCGGTGTGACGCAGGTCAAGGTCGCCACCGTCGTCACCCATCGCCGGGTCCGCGAGACCGGGGCGGCCGTGCGCGACGCTCGTGGCCTCCGCCCGGCGCGCGGGCGTGACGCTGCGGTTCATCGCCGGACGAGGCGGAGAAGCACGAGCTCGTCGCCGGGCGATGGCGTCGAGATCGGCGAGCTGCGAGGGCGCCGACCTGTGCGTCGTGCTCGGCGGCGACGGCACGATCCTCACCGCGCTGCGCGCCTACGCGGGCACGGGCACGCCGGTGTTCGCGGTCAACTACGGCGAGGTCGGCTTCCTGGCCACCGTCGACCCCGACGGGCTCGGCGACGAGTTCGACCGCGCCTTCGCCGGCGAGTTCGAGACCCTGCGGCTCCCGACGATCACGGTCGGCCGCCCGGACGGCCAGTGGACGGCGATCAACGACATCTCCGTGCACCGCAAGCCGGGCATGCGCGTGGCCGACCTCGCGTACGGCCTCGCGGGCGAGGAGATCGGGCGGGTGCGCTGCGACGGGCTGGTGGTCTCGACCCCGGCCGGCTCGACGGGCTACAACCTCGCCAACGCGGGGCCGATCCTGGCGTGGGGCGTGCGCGGGTACGTCGTGTCCTTCATCGCTCCGCATTCGCTGACCGCGCGTGCGCTGGTCGTGGCTCCCGAGGACCTGCTGACGATCAACAACGCGTCTCGGGAGGAGGCCGTCGAGGTCCACGTGGACGGCCGCCCGGCGTGCGAGCTGCGGGCGGGGGAGGACATCCACGTCGAGTTCGGCAAGGAGTACGGGGTGCTGGCGCAGCTGCCGGGGGCGAGCTTCTACCACCGGCTGCGGGAGCGGTTCGGGAGGCTGGCGCGCTAGGCGCGGCGCCCCGGCCGCGCTGTTGCAGGCGCCGGGGCCGTCTCGGGTTGCCTGCAGCGTGGGCAACGGCATTGCTCGTAGGGGAGGGGGAGGTGGGCGTTTCGGGTTGAGCCGCGACTTGTTCAGCCTCAGGCTGAACAACTCCGGGCTCGGCCTCGCGGCGGCCGCCGACGCTCCTTCGCTCTTCCGTACATGCCCGTCGTAGGAGGCGTTGCGCGCCCTGCGACAACTCTGCGCAGGTTCCGCGACAAACGGCCCCAGAGCCACCCGCTCCGTCGGGACCCGGTGGTAGACCACCCGATGTGCTGGAAGAGCTCCGTGTCGAGAACCTGCTGCTGATCGAGCGGGCCGAGCTTCGCCTCGGGCCCGGGCTGAACGTCCTCACGGGCGAGACGGGCGCGGGCAAGACGGTGCTGGCGCATGCGCTGGACCTGCTGCTCGGCGGCAAGCCGCGCGCCGGGATCGTGCGGCCCGGCGCTTCGGAGGCGTATGTCGAGGGGGTCTTCGCGCTGCCGGACGCGCTGCGGGCGGAGCTCGGCGACCGGCTGCCCGAGGACGCCGAGGAGATCGTGCTCGCCCGGCGGGTGAGCGCCGAGGGGCGGACCCGGGCGTACCTCGTGCGGGCGCAGCGCCACGGCGGCCGACCTGCGCGACGTCGGCGGGGCGCTGCTGTGCTTCTACGGCCAGCACGAGCACCGCAAGCTCACGCTGGCCTCGGCGCAGCTGGAGATCCTGGACGGCTTCTGCGGCGAGGCGCATGCCGCTCGGCTGCAGGCGTTCGGCGCCGCCTACGTCCGCGAGCGGGAGCTGCGCGGCGCGGCTGGAGGAGCTCGCAGGCGCGCGCCGGCGCGCGCGACCGCGAGCTGGACCTGCTCGAGTGGGAGCTGCAGGAGATCGACGACGCCGCGCCGAGCGAGGACGAGGAGGCGACGCTGGCCGCCGAGCGCGAGCGGCTGCGCCACCTCGAGGCGCTGCTGGGCGCCGCGGCCGGCGGGCGTGGAGGCGCTGGCGGGCGACGGCGAGGGCGCGGTGACGAAGGCGCGACGGCCGCGCTCGGCCGGCGCCGCGCGGGCGCTCGAGTCCGTCCGCGGCGTCGACGCGGCGCTGGACGCGCTGGCCGACCGGGTCGCCGCGCTGGCGGTCGAGGCCGACGACCTGGCGACGGAGCTGCGCGCGTACGGCGAGGGCGTGGAGGCGACGCCGGGGCGGCTGGACGAGGTCGAGGAGCGCCTGGCGCTGCTGGACCGGCTGAAGCGCAAGCACGGCGGCACGCTGGCCGCGGTGCTCGCCCACGCCGAGGAGTGCCGCCGGCGCCGCGACGAGCTCGTCGGCGCCGAGGAGGCGCTCGAGGGCGCGCAGGCCGCGCTCGGCGAGGCGCACGAGCCGAGCTCGCGACGCGCGCCGGCGGAGCTGCGCACCGCGCGCGAGGCCGCCGCCGGCGCGCTCGCCGACGCCGTGCGCGACCGGCTGGCCGCGCTGGCGATGGACGGCGCGACCTTCGAGGCGGCGCTGAGCGACCGCGACGGCTACGGCCCGAGCGGCGGCGACGAGGTCGAGTTCCTGATCGCGCCGAACCCGGGCGTGCCGGCCGGGCCCGCTGCGCGAGATCGCCTCGGGCGGCGAGCTCTCGCGCGTGATGCTCGCGCTGATGGGCGCCGCCGCCGAGGCCGGCGCGCGGACGCTGGTCTTCGACGAGGTGGACGCCGGCATCGGCGGGCAGACCGCGCGGGCGGTCGGCGAGCAGCTGCGCGAGCTCGCGCGCGGGCCGCCAGGTGATCTGCATCACGCACCTGCCGCAGATCGCCTCGCTGGCCGACCGCCACTTCACGATCGTCAAGGACGTCTCGGGCGAGACCGCGCGCACGACCGTCACCCAGCTGGAGCGCGGCGACCTCGTCGGCGAGCTCGTCCGGATGCTGGGCGCCGACGGCGACGACACCGCGGCGCGCCGCCACGCCCGCGAGCTGCTGAAGGCGGCGTGATGCGCGTTATGCCGCCGGGCGCCCCTCTACACTCGATGAAACCAAGGAGAGTTGATGCCTGACCAACGGCCCCGCACGCGATTCATCTTCATCACCGGCGGAGTCGTCTCCTCCCTTGGCAAGGGCATCGCCGCGGCCTCGATCGGCCGCCTGCTCGTCTCGCGCGGCCTGAAGGTCGCGATCCAGAAGTTCGACCCGTACATCAACGTGGACCCGGGCACGATGTCGCCGTTCCAGCACGGCGAGGTGTTCGTGACCGAGGACGGCGCGGAGACCGACCTGGACCTCGGCCACTACGAGCGCTTCACGGACGCGAACACCTCGCGCGGCTCCAACGTGACCGCGGGCGCGATCTACAACTCGGTCATCCGCAAGGAGCGCCGGGGCGACTACCTGGGCGGCACGGTCCAGGTCGTCCCGCACATCACGGACGAGATCAAGCACCGCGTGAAGCTGATCGCGGAGAGCCAGGACGTCGACGTCGTGATCACCGAGATCGGCGGCACGGTGGGCGACATCGAGTCGCTGCCGTTCCTGGAGGCGATCCGGCAGTTCCCGGTCGACGCCGGGCGGCGCCGGTGCATGTTCATCCACCTCACGCTCGTGCCGTACATCGGCCACGCCGGCGAGCTGAAGACGAAGCCGACGCAGCACTCGGTCAACGAGCTGCGCCGCATCGGCATCCAGCCGGACATGCTGATGTGCCGCTCCGAGGGCGGGCTGCCGCAGGACGTGCGCAAGAAGATCGCGCTGTTCGCCTCGCTGCCCCACGACGCGATCATCTCGGCGCGCGACGTGGACAACATCTACAAGGTGCCGCTGGTCTACCGCGCGGAGGGCGTGGACGACTTCATCCTCGACCACTTCGGGATGGAGGCGCCGGCGCCGGAGCTCGGCCACTGGGAGCAGCTGGTCCGCCGTGCCGGCGAGGCGCAGAACGCCGACCCGATCAGGATCGCGCTGGTCGGCAAGTACGTCAAGCTCGAGGACGCGTACCTGTCCGTGGTCGAGGCGCTGCGCCACTCGGGCTTCCAGCTCGGCCGCGGCGTCGAGATCGTGTGGGTGGACTCCGAGAGCCTGGACGACTCCGACGCGCTGCGAGAAGCTCGCGCGACGTCGACGGCATCCTGATCCCGGGCGGCTTCGGCGAGCGCGGGATCGAGGGCAAGATCGCCGCCGCGCGGATCGCCCGCGAGCAGAAGATCCCGTTCCTGGGCGTCTGCCTGGGCATGCAGATGGCGTGTCGCGGAGTTCGCGCGCCACGTCGTCGGCATGGACGGCGCGAACTCGACGGAGTTCGACCCCGAGACGCCGTTCCCGGTCATCGACCTCCTGCCCGAGCAGAAGGAGGTCGCCGACATGGGCGGCACGATGCGCCTGGGCGCCGACCCGATCAAGCTCCACGAGGGCACCGCGGCGCGCGAGATCTACGGCGAGGCCGTGATCTACGAGCGCCACCGCCACCGCTACGAGGTCAACAACTTCCTGCGCCGCCGGCTCGAGGCCGCCGGGCTGGTGGTCTCGGGCACCTCGCCGGACGAGCGCCTGGTCGAGGTGATCGAGATCCACGACCACCCGTTCTTCGTCGCCTCGCAGTACCACCCCGAGTTCAAGTCGCGCCCGGACCGCCCGGCGCCGCTGTTCCGCGAGTTCGTGCGCGCCGCGCTCGGCCGTGCGCAGGAGCGCGGCGGAGCGCACGGCCAGGAGGCCGAGGATGCCGGAGCCGGCACCACCGGCGCGGCGACCGGTCTCGGCGCCGCCGAGGAGGGCGAGCCCGCGGGCCGCTTCCGGCGCTAGCGGCCACATCGTGAGGCCGGCCAGCGAGGCGGAGAAGGCGCGCCTCAACGAGACGTTCGCCGAGCTCTGCCGGATCTCGAGCCCGTTCGGCGAGGAGCGGGCGATCGCCGACGACGTGACCGCGCGCCTGCGCGCGATGGGCCTGGAGGTCGACGAGGACGACGCCGCCGGCCCGGCCGGCGCGGGCGCCGGCAACCTGCTCGCGCGGATCTCCCGCCGCCCACCCCCCCAACCGCGCTCGGAGCGCTCGGTCCTGCTCTGCGCGCACCTCGACACGGTCTCGCAGGACGGCGCCGATCGAGCCCGTCGTGGTCGACGGCGGCTGGGAGAACGCCAACGACGGGATCCTCGGCGCCGACAACAAGGCCGCCGTCGCGGTGATCCTCGAGGTCGCGCGCCGCGCGACCGTCGAGGGCTCGCCCGTGGGGATCGAGCTGCTGTTCACCGTCGCCGAGGAGAACGGCCTGCTCGGCGCCGCGCACTTCGACGCGAGCCGGCTGCGCTCGGACTTCGGCTACGTGCTCGACCACGCGACCCCGATCGGCGAGGTCGTGACCGCGTCGCCGAGCTACTTCCGCGTCGGGGCCGAGTTCCACGGCCGCGCCGCCCACGCCGGGCATCCGGCCGGAGGACGGCCGCAGCGCGATCCTGGCCGCCGCGCTCGCGATCGCCGCGATGCCGCTCGGGCGCATCGACGACGAGACGACGGCCAACGTCGGCTCGGTCTCCGGCGGCGTCGGCTCCACCAACGTCGTCGCCGAGCGCGCGCAGCTGCTCGCCGAGGCGCGCTCGCTCGACCCGGACAAGGCCGAGCAGACCGTCGCGCGGATGATCGACGCGATCAGCGACGGCGCCGCGGCGGCGGAGTGCGACGTGGACATCACGACCAAGCGGCTGTTCGCCGGCTACCGCCAGAAGCCGTCCGCGCCGGCGGTCGCGGCCGCCGAGGCCGCGCTGCGGGCCTGCGGCTACGAGCCGCGCCGGATCGCGACCGGCGGCGGCTCCGACGCCAACGCGCTCGAGCTGGCCGGCTTCCCGTGCGTGAACCTCGCCAACGGCACGGAGCGCAACCACGAGCCGACGGAGCGCGTGTCCGTCGCGGCCCTGGAGGGCATGCTGGACGTCGTGCTCGCACTGCTCGACGAGGCCGCCGCGCTGCCGATGAGCTCCCGCTTCGAGCGCGTGGGCTCCGAGACGCTCTACGAGGGCAAGTTCTTCGGCGTCCGCAAGGAGGTCTTCCGCCACGAGGACGGCGAGGACGCCGAGCGCGAGATCGTCGTGCACACGGGCGCGGTCGGGATCGTCGCGCTGGACGGCGAGCAGCTGTGGTTCGTGCGCCAGCCGCGCGAGGCGATCGGCGTGCCGGACCTGCTGGAGATCCCCGCCGGCAAGCTCGACGAGGAGGGCGAGGAGCCGCTGGAGACCGCCGAGCGCGAGCTGGCCGAGGAGATCGGCAAGCAGGCCGACAACTGGGAGTCGCTCGGCAGCTTCTACACCTCGCCGGGCTTCACGAACGAGCAGGTCCACCTCTTCCTCGCGACCGGCCTCTCCGACGTCGAGGAGCGCCCGGAGGTGCACGAGAACGAGCGCATCGACGTCGAGGTCCGCCCGCTCGAGGACCTCGAGCTGCTGATCGCGGAGTCGACCGACTCCAAGACGATCATCGGCCTCGCCCGGCTGCAGGCGCTGCTCGCCGAGCAGGGCCGGCTGCCGCCCGCGGACTGAGCCGATCAGCTGAAGGCCGCATTGCACCGGCAGGGCGAGTGGCCATGCACGGCGAATGATGCGCCGTGGCCGTCGTCGCTCCCCCTCAGCCGTTCGAGCAGCTCGTGCTCGACTTCCTCGCCTACCTCGAGTTCGAGCGCGGGCTCTCGCGCAACACGCTCGACGCGTACCGCTCCGACCTGCAGCAGTTCGGAAGCCACCTCGAGAGGACCGGCCGCAGCGCCCTCGGCGTGACGCCGGCCGACCTCGAGGCGTTCGTCGCCGCGCTCGCCGCGGGCGACGGCGAGCGACCACCGGTCGCGCCCGCGACGCTGCAGCGCAAGGTCGCCTGCCTGCGCTCCTTCTACCGCCACCTGCGGCGGGCCGAGCTGCTGGGCGAGGACCCGACCGCGCAGCTGCGCGCGCCCCGCCAGGACCGCAAGCTGCCGCAGGTGCTCTCCCGCGACGAGGTCGCGCGCCTGCTCGAGCAGCCCTCCGGCGCGCAGCCGTCCGCGCTGCGCGACCGCGCACTGCTGGAGACATGTACGCCTGCGGGCTGCGCGCGTCCGAGGCGATCGGCCTCGAGGTCGCGGACATCGACCTGGAGGCCGGGATCCTGCGCGCCCGCGGCAAGGGCTCCAAGGAGCGGCTCGTCCCGGTCGGCTCGACGGCCGGCCGCGCGCTCGAGGCCTACCTCCGGCGCGGGCGCCCCAAGCTCGCCGGCGACCGGCTCGAGCAGCGCCTGTTCCTCAACCACCGCGGCGCCGGGCTGACCCGCCAGGGGCTCTACAAGATCGTCCAGCGCCACGCGCGCTCGGCCGGGCTGGCAGCGAAGATGAGCCCGCACACGCTGCGTCACACCTTCGCGACGCACCTGCTCGCGGGCGGCTGCGACCTGCGCAGCCTGCAGGAGATGCTCGGCCACGCCGACATCGCCACCACCCAGCTCTACACGAGCCTCTCCGCGGATCGCCTGGCCTAGGGGCCCGCGAGCCATAGAATCGCGGCGGTGAGCCACCGCCGCGCCTTCGTGATCGTGCTCGACGCCTGCGGGGCGGGGGAGTTGCCCGACTCCGCCGATTACGGCGACGCGGGCGCGAACACGCTCGGCCACGTCGCCGAGGTCTCCGGCGGGCTCGACGTGCCGGTGATGGGCGCGCTGGGGCTGGGCTCCGCGCTGCCGCTCGTCGGCGTTCCGCCGTCCCCCGATCCCGTCGTGCACGGCCGGCTGCACCCGCAGGGCCCCGGCAAGGACACGATCACCGGCCACTGGGAGCTGATGGGCGCGATCACGCCCGTCGCGCTGCGCACCTACCCGGACGGGTTCCCGGAGGAGATCCTCGAGCAGCTCATCGACGGCACGGGCCGCGGCGTGCTCTGCAACAAGCCCTACAGCGGCACCGCGGTCATCGACGACTTCGGCGAGCAGCACCTCAAGACCGGCAACCTGATCGTCTACACGTCAGCCGACTCGGTCCTGCAGATCGCCGCCCACGTGGACGAGATCCCGCCCGCCGAGCTCTACGCCGCCTGCGAGGCCGCGCGGGAGATCATGCAGGGCGAGCACGCCGTCGGGCGGGTGATCGCGCGGCCGTTCCGCGGCAAGCCCGGGGCGTTCGAGCGCACGGAGGGCCGCAAGGACTTCGCGCTGCCGCCGCCCGGGCGCTCCTATCTCGAGGAGCTCCAGGCCGAGAAGATCGCCACCCACACCGTGGGCAAGATCGGGCAGGTGTTCGCCGGCGTCGGGGTCGACCACCAGCACAAGGGCGCGTCGAACGCGGCCGCGATCGACGCCACCACGGCCCTGATGGACGAGCTCGAGGGCGGCTTCGTGTTCACCAACCTCGTGGAGACCGACCAGGTCTACGGGCACCGCCAGGACGTCGAGGGCTTCCACGGCGCGCTGCGCGTGATCGACGCGGCCGTCGGCACCTGGGTCGAGAAGCTCGACCCGGCGCGCGACCTGCTCGTGCTCACCGCCGACCACGGCTGCGACCCCACCACGCCCGGGACGGACCACTCGCGCGAGCACGTCCCGCTGCTGGCCTCCTTCGAGGGCCATCACGGCCGCCGCCACGACGGCCCGTTCGCCGACGTCGGCGCGTCCGTGCTGCGCTGGCTGGCCGGCCGCGACGCCCCGGAGCTGCCGGGCACGCCCTTCGTGCCGTGAAGCGCCTCGCCGCCCTGGCCGTGCTGCTCGGCGGCCTGGCCGGATGCGGCTTCGGATCCGGGGGAGACGACGGACCGGACGGCACCGGCGCCCGCGGCACGAGCGCGCCGAAGCCGCCGAGCGCCGAGGCGCAGCTCGCGGCGCTGGTCGAGCGCCGCGCCAAGGCGCTGCAGGCCGGGCGCGGCCGCGCGCTCGCGGCCACCGCGACCGGAGCCCAGCGGCGCCGCGACCGGATCGAGGCGCGCAACGCCGCCGGCCTGCCGCTGCGGCGCGTCGCGATCGAGCCGCGCTCGATCGACGTCGAGGGCGACCGCGCCGTGCTGCGGGTGCGCTCGCGCTACGCGATCGCGGGCATCCGCGGGCGCTTCGACACCGAGCGGATCCTGCGGGCCAGGCGCACGGCCGACGGCTGGCGGATCGCGTCGAGCACGAGCCGCCGCGCGCGGCATCCGTGGGAGATCGCCCGCTACGGCGCGCGCCGCACCCGCCATTTCACGATCCTCGCGCCGGTCACGCTCGGCACGGACGGGCTCGACGCCGCGCTCGAGGACGGCTACGCCCGCATGCGCGACGTGCTCGTCAAGGGCGTGCTGCGCCGCCGTTACCTCGTCGTGGTCGCCGACGGCGCCGCCGCGGCGCGGCGGATGACCACCGGGATCCGCGGCGTCGCGACGCTGGCCGCGATCTCCGACTCCGCCGTGCGCGAGCAGGGGCCGGCGGACCGCGTCGTGCAGGTGTCCTCCCAGCGCCTGCTCGTCGTCTGGCCGCCGTTCGCCTCGCTCGACGCCGACGGGCGCGCGCGGGTCGTCACGCACGAGCTCACGCACGCCGCGCTCGCCGGCCACACCTCTGGGCGCACGCCCGGCTGGCTGCTCGAGGGCATCGCGCTCTACGTCTCGGGCGACCGCCGCGTCGGCGAGGCGGCCCGCGCCGTCGCCGGGGACGCCGGCCGCGTCTCGCGCCGCGCGCTGACGCTCACCGGCCTGTCGGCGCCCGGCGCGATCGGCCGCCTGGGCGGCGACGGCCAGTCCGCCGCCTACTCCTACAGCTCCGCCGCGGCCTTCTATATCGCCGAGCGCTTCGGCCGCAAGCGCTTCCTGCGCCTCTATGACGCCTTCAACGACCCGGCGCTCACCGAGCCCGAGGGCGCGGAGCTGACCGCCGCCGCGGTCCGGAAGGCGCTCGGGGTGGGGCTGCTCGAGCTCGAGCGCGACCTCCGGCGCTGGATCGTGACGCGCGCCGTGGTCGACCCGTTCGCGCCGTGACGGTTCCCAGTTGCGCCGCGGGCCGCTGAGGCGTACAAACCAGTGTGATGCGGAGACTGGTCGTGCTGGGGGCGGTGATCGGGCTGGTGTCGGCCGCGCCCGCCGCCGCAAAGCCCGCGGCGCAGACGTGGCAGTCGGAGGACCTGGACGCCGGCGTCGTGGGGGCGGTCACCTCCGCGGGGCCGGGTCGCACGGTGGTCGTGACCACCGGCCCGGCGCCGGAGTACAAGGCCGTCGCCCGGGTCAGGGGCGGAGACGGCCGGCTCGGCGAGGCGCAGGAGCTCGCGCCCAACGCCTGGAGTGCGGCGCTCGACGGCTCGGCGGAAGGCGGCGCGGTCGCCGCGTTCGACGGTCCTGTAATCGCCGAGCTGCTGCCAGGTGCGGACGGCTTCACGTTCGTCCCCGGACTGCCCGATCGCCTCCACTCCCCGAAGGTCGCCGTCGGCGACGACGGCAGCGCTGTCGTCGCGTTCGTCGAGAGCAGCGCGGACGACTCGCGCGTCGTCGCGATCTCGCGCGATGCTCCCGGCGGCTTCGGGCCGCCCGTGGCGGTGACGGGATGGCAGAGCGGCGTGGAGGTGGCCGACGTCGCCCTCGGCGCCGACGGCAGTGCGCTCGTCGCGTACTTCGCCGACGACGCGCGGCGTGTCGCGACACGCTCGGCCGACGGGAGCTGGAGCTCCTCCGAGCCGCTCGGCGGCCCGCTCGCCGGGCCATGGTACGACGTCCTCGCCGCCGGCGTGGACGGCCGCGGCGCCGTCGTGGCCGCCTGGACCGAGGGCGTCTCGGAGGACACGAACGCCTTCTCGCCGGTCAGCATCGCGTTCCGGGCGCCCGGCGTCACCGCGTTCGGCGCGCCGCGTGCGCTCGACATGCTCGCGGACCCGACCAAGTTCGGGCTCGGCGTGAGCCGGGCCGGCGAGGTGCTCGTCTACGGCGGCCACGTCCAGTGGGGCTACGGCGTCTACGCCGCGTTCGGGAGCACCTACGGCGAGCGCATCGGCCCGGTCGGGATGCTCGACCGCTGGGGCACCTACCCGGCGCTCGCGATGAACGACCGCGGCGACGCGATGATCGCGTGGGACGGCCCCGAGACGGGCCGCATCCAGACGCGGGTGCGGCGCGCCGGCGAGAGCTTCGGCCCGCTGTCGGAGCCGCAGGCGCCGGGCGGCGACTCCGCGTGGCCGTTGTCCGCCGACCTCGACCCGCTCGGCAACGCCCAGCTGCTGTGGCGCTTCAACGAGGGCGGCGGCCGGCTCGCGGTGGACGGCCCGTTGCGCACCGAGGCCGCCGAGCCCGCCGCGGCGACCGGCGAGCTGCCCGATCTGCTCTACATGGACATCTACGAGGAAGCCGGGATCTGGATGCCCGGCCGGCCGTACGGGGACTACTACCCGCCGTACATCGGGCCGGCGCCGGCCGCCGACAAGGGCGCCCCGGCCGTCACGCTCGCGGCGCTGAAGGTCAAGCCCGGCGCGCGCCGGCTCGCCATGAAGGTGCGCTGCTCGGAGCGCTGCGCCGTCCGCGCCCGCGCTTATCGCGGCAAGCGCGCGGGCAACGTCGCCCGCGCCTCGCTGGCGGCACGGGTGCAGCGGCGCGTGCGCGTGGCGCTCCCGCGCGGGAGCGGGAAGCTGCGCGTCCGCGTGTCGGTCCGCGACGCGGCGGGCAACTCGCGCACCGTGTCGCGGCGCGTGCGCACCGCCCGCTGACTCGCCTACCCTCAGCGGGCCGATGCCCGAGCTGCCCGAGGTCGAGACGATCCGCCGCAACCTGGCGCCCCACGTCGAGGGGCGCGCGCTCGAGCGCCTCGAGATCCTCGACGAGCGCTGGAGCCGCCCGCTCGCGCCGCGCGAGCTCTCCGATGCGGTCGAGGGCCGCCGCGTCGAGCGGCTCGGCCGCCGCGGCAAGTACCTGATCTGGGAGCTCGAGGGCGAGGCGTACCTGCTCGTGCACCTGCGGATGACCGGCAACCTGCTGATCGACCCGGACGAGCCCGCCCACAACCGCGTCTGGTTCGAGCTGGGCGACCACCGGCTCGCCTTCACCGACCCGCGCCGCTTCGGCACGGGCGAGCTGGCGCTCGGGGAGGACGCGCTCGACGACTTCCTGGCGCAGCGGCTCGGGGTCGAGCCGCTCGGCGAGGACTTCACGGCGGAGCACCTGCACGCGCTGGCGCGCAGCTCGCGGGCGCCGATCAAGGCGTTCCTGCTCGACCAGAAGCGCGTCGCGGGCGTCGGCAACATCTACGCCGACGAGGCGCTGTTCCGCGCGCGGATCCACCCGCTGCGGCCGGCGAACCGGCTCACGCGCGCGCAGACCGCCGCGCTGCGCGACGCCGTGGTCGCGTCGCTGGAGGCCGGGATCGCGGCCAAGGGCGCCACGATCGACGACTTCCGCGACCCCTATGGCGTCAGCGGCACGTTCCAGAACGAGTTCCTGATCCACCTGCGCGAGGGGGAGGGGTGCCTGAACTGCGGGCGGCCCGTGCGCAAGCTGCGCGCCGCCGGCCGCGGGACCTACGTCTGCGAGCGCTGCCAGCCGCGGCCTAGGCGGCGGCTTCGCTGAAGTCCGCGAGGCGCCCGTCGCGGTCGGCCGCGACCAGCTCCTGGTAGCCGCCGATCGACTCGCCGTCGATGACGACCTGGGGGAACGTCATCATCCCGGTCATGCGCACGAGCTCCGCACGACCTTCGGGGTCCTTGGCGAGGTTGATCTCCTCGTACGGGACGTTGCGCTTGGCGAGCAGGGCTTTCGCGACGCGGCAGTAGCCGCAGGGTTCAGTGGTGTAGACCGTGATCCGACTCATTACTTCACTAAGTGTAGTAGGCAGATGCCCGGCTCCCTGAAGACGGAGGCGATCGTGCTGCGCGGCATCCGCTACGGGGAGGCCGACCGGGTTCTGCACCTCTATACCCCGGAGCGCGGGCGGGTGAGCGCGATCGCGAAGGGCGTGCGGCGGGCGAAGTCGCGCTTCGGCGGCCGCCTCGAGCCGTTCTTCCGGCTCAACCTCGTGCTCTACCAGGGCAAGTCGGACCTGATGACGGTCACGAGCGCGGAGACGATCGCCGGCCACCCGCGGCTGCGCGAGCACGGTGCCGCGCTGGACGGGGCCGCCCGCGCCTGCGACGCCGTCGGGCGCCTGTTCGGCGACGGCGAGCCACATGCCGGCGTCTACCACCTGCTCGCCAACCAGCTCGCGCTGATCGATCGCGACCCCGCGAGCGCCACGCGCGCCAACGCGCTCGCCTTCCGGCTGAAGCTGCTGCTGGCCGCCGGCTTCGCGCCGCACCTGGCCAGCTGCGCCTCCTGCGGGGAGCCCGAGCACCTCGTGGGCTTCTCCGGCGCCGCGGGCGGCGTGGTCTGCGGCGCGTGCGAAGCGGGGTCGTTCGCGCTCTCCCAGGAGGGGCACGACTTCCTGGTGGCCGCGCTCGGCCGCCCGCTCGCCGAGACCCCGGACGCCGGGCCGCCGGCGCTGGCGCAGGCCGACCGGGCGATCTCCGAGACCCTGGAGCACCACGCCCACGTGCGGCTTCGCGGCGTCGGCTCCCGGTAGCCTGCGCCCGATGCGCATCGCCCTGCTCGTGGCCGCCGTCGCGCTGCTCGCGCCCGCATCCGCGCATGCCGCCTTCCGCGACTTCCGCTCGCCCTCGGGCAAGGTCGCCTGCGCCTTCTACAGCGACGCCGAGACGCCGCCGCTCGTGCGCTGCGACTGGCAGGGCGCCGACGACGAGGCCATGCAGCTCGGCGAGACCGGGCGCGCCCGCGTGCGCCACGTCACCGACAGCGTGATGAACCCGGAGGCGCGGGTCCTGCGCTACGGCCGCAGCACGACGTTCCGGCGGCTCAAGTGCATCTCGCGCCGCCGGGGTATGACCTGCCGCAGCCTGGCCTCGGGCCACGGCTTCCGGGTGTCGGTCGAGAAGCAGGAGAGGTTCTGAGTGGCTGATTCGCAGTGGGTCTACGACTTCGCCGAGGGCTCGAAGGACATGCGCGAGCTGCTCGGCGGCAAGGGCGCCAACGTGGCGGAGATGACGCGGGTGCTCGGCGAGGACCGCGTGCCGGCGGGCTTCACGATCACCACCGAGGCGTGCGTGGCCTACATGGAGAACGACCAGACCGAGCCAGACGGGATGGCCGAGCAGGTCGCGGACGCGCTCGAGCGCCTGCAGGAGAGCGCCGGCAAGCAGCTCGGCGACGACGAGGACCCGCTGCTGGTCTCCGTGCGCTCCGGCGCCCGCGAGTCGATGCCCGGGATGCTCGACACGGTCCTCAACCTCGGCCTCAACGACACCTCGGTCGAGGGCCTGGCGCGCGCGACGGAGAACGAGCGCTTCGCCTGGGACTCCTACCGGCGCTTCGTGCAGATGTTCGGCAACGTCTCGCACGGCATCAAGGGCGAGGAGTTCGAGGACGCGATCAAGAAGGTCAAAGAGGACCGCGGGGTCAAGGACGACGTCGAGCTCGACGTCGACGCCCTGAAGGAGCTGACGGAGACCTTCAAGGGCCTCTACGAGTTCCCGCAGGACCCGCAGGAGCAGCTGCGCCAGGCGATCCGCGCGGTGTTCGACTCCTGGACGGGCGAGCGCGCGGTCGAGTACCGGCGGCTGAACCGCATCCCCGACGACTGGGGCACCGCGGTCAACGTCCAGCAGATGGTCTTCGGCAACAAGGGCGACACGTCGGGCTCCGGCGTGGCGTTCTCGCGCGACGAGGTCACGGGCGCGCCCGAGCCCAGCGGCGACTTCCTCATCAACGCCCAGGGCGAGGACGTCGTCTCGGGCGTGCGCAACACGCTCGACATCGCCGAGATGGCCGACAAGCTGCCCGAGGCCCACGACCAGCTGATGGAGATCCTGCGCACGCTCGAGGCGCACTACAAGGACATGCAGGACACGGAGTTCACCGTCGAGGAGGGGCAGCTGTTCATGCTCCAGACCCGCAACGCCAAGCGCCCGGCGCAGGCGGCGGTGCGGTTCGCGGTCGACGCCGTCTCGGAGGAGCTGCTGACGCGCGAGGAGGCGATCACCACGATCGACCCCTCGTCGCTCGATGCGCTCCTGCACCCGACGTTCGACCCCAAGGCGGAGTTCGAGGTGCTGGCCAGCGGTGTCGCCGCCTCGCCGGGCGCCGCCAAGGGCGAAGTCGTCTTCACCGCGTCCGAGGCGGTCGCGGCGGGCGAGGACGGCCGCGACGTGATCCTCGTGCGCCCGTTCACGGAGGCCGACGACGTGGCGGGCTTCCACGCCGCCAAGGGGATCCTCACCTCTGAAGGCGGCAAGGCCTCGCACGCGGCGCTGGTGGCGCGCGGCATGGGCCGGCCCGCGGTGGTGGGCGCCGGCGAGCTGACGATCGACCTCAAGGCCAAGGAGATCCGCGTCGGCGACACGACCATCGGCGAGGGCGACCGGATCGCGATCGACGGCACCAAGGGCTGCGTGACGCTCGAGGACGTCCCGCTGGTCGAGGCCGAGACGACCGAGTACTTCGACACCGTCCTGGAGTGGTCCGACGAGATCCGCCGGCTCGGCGTGCGCGCGAACGCCGACACGCCCGAGGACGCCAAGAAGGCGCGCGAGCTGGGCGCCGAGGGGATCGGGCTGTGCCGGACGGAGCACATGTTCATGGCCGAGGACCGCCAGCCCAAGATGCGGGCGATGATCATGGCCGACGACGAGGACTCCCGGCGCGAGGCGCTCGCGGAGCTGCTCCCGCATCAGCAGGAGGACTTCGAGGGGCTCTTCGAGGCGATGGCGGGCCTGCCGGTGACGATCCGGCTGCTCGACCCGCCGCTGCACGAGTTCCTCAAGAACCTGCCCGACCTGCGCGCGCAGGTCGAGCGGGCGCGGATCGAGTGCACGGACGATCTCGAGCAGCTCGAGAAGACGCTCGCCCGCGTGGAGGAGATCCACGAGGAGAACCCGATGCTGGGCACGCGCGGCTGCCGGCTGGGGATCCTGATGCCCGAGATCTACGAGATGCAGGTCGAGGCGATCATGCGGGCGGCGACGGCGGTGAAGGAGCGCTCCGGCGACACGCCCCACGTGGAGGTCATGATCCCGCTCGTCGACTACGAGCAGGAGCTCGAGATCCTGCGCGAGCTCGTGGTGCGGATCGGCGACGAGCAGGGTGTGAGCGAGGGCGAGGACTACACGGTCGGCACGATGATCGAGCTGCCGCGGGCGTGCTTCGTGGCCGACCGGATCGCCAAGCACGCGGACTTCTTCTCCTTCGGCACCAACGACCTCACGCAGACCGCGCTGGGCTTCTCGCGCGACGACGTCGAGTCGAAGTTCGTCCCCGCCTACATGAAGCGCAAGATCATCGACCGCTCGCCGTTCGAGACGATCGACAAGCCCGGCGTGGGCTGGCTCGTGCGCCTGGCCGCGTGGGTCGGCCGCGAGGCGCACCCCGAGCTCAAGCTCGGGATCTGCGGCGAGCACGGCGGCGACCCGGAGTCGATCGCCTTCTTCCACATGGCCGGGCTGGACTACGTGTCGTGCTCGACCTTCCGCGTGCCGATCGCCCGCGTCGCGGCCGCGCAGGCGCAGATCGCGCACGCCGAGTAGCGCCGCGCTCCGACTTTGCGGCAAGTTCCCGCACGGCGCGGGGAACCTCCGCGGCGGGCGTCAGAATGGGTGGCGTGCTGGCGACGCCTCCACATCCGGTCCGCCGACTCCGCGAGGAGGAGGAGTGCACGCTGCGCACGCCCTTCCAGCGCGACCGTGACCGGATCGTCCACTCCAAGGCCTTCCGGCGCCTGAAGCACAAGACGCAGGTGTTCGTGGCGCCCGAGGGCGACCACTACCGGACGCGGCTCACCCACACGCTCGAGGCGACGATGATCTCGCGCACCGTCGGGCGGGCGCTGGGCCTCAACGAGGACCTGGTGGAGGCGATCGGGCTCGGCCACGACGTGGGCCATCCGCCGTTCGGGCACATCGGCGAGAGCGTGCTGGACGCCTGCCGGCGCGAGCGCTTCGGGGTCGGGTTCCGCCACAACGAGCACTCGCTGCGGGTGGTCGACGTGCTGGAGGACCTCAACCTCACCGAGCCGGTGCGCGACGGGATCCTGCACCACTCCAGCGGCGCGGGCGAGCCGGCGACGCTCGAGGGCAAGATCGTCCGGCTGGTGGACCGGATCGCCTACATCAACCACGACATCGACGACGCGCTGCGGGCCGGCGTGCTCGCGCTCGGCGACCTCCCGGCGGAGGAGATCGCGGTGCTCGGGGAGACGGGGTCGCGGCGGATCGACACGCTGGTGCACGACCTCGTGGAGCACTCCGAGCGCGCCGGGGACATCGTGCAGGGCGACGTCGTGGGCCCGGCGATGCTGCGGCTGCGGACCTTCATGTTCGAGCACGTGTACCTGGCGCCGGCCGCGCGGGCCGAGCACGCGAAGATCGAGCGGGTGCTGCGCGAGCTCTTCGACTGGTACGTCGAGCATCCCGAGGCGCTCCCCGAGGGCGTCCCCGGCGCCTCGGAGGCCGACCGCGTGATCGACTACCTGGCCGGGATGACCGACCGCTTCGCGATCCGCGCCTGGACCGAGCGCTTCGTGCCGCAGGGCTTCGTGGCATGACTGGCGCCGACACCGCGGGCCCCTGATGGCGCGCTACACCCAGGAGTCCCGCGAGAAGGTCCGCGACGCGATCGACTTCGCGGAGCTCGTGGGCGCGCGCACGGAGCTCAAGCGCTCGGGCACCAACCGGCTGCAGGGGCTGTGTCCGTTCCACGAGGAGCGGACGCCGTCGTTCGGGATCGACCCCGTGGAGAAGCTCTACCACTGCTTCGGCTGCGGGGCGGGCGGCGACGTCTTCTCGTTCGTGATGGAGACGGAGGGGCTGGACTTCGGCGCCGCGCTGGAGTGGCTCGCCGAGCGGGCGGGGGTCGAGCTCGAGCGCGAGAGCGAGGATCCGCGCGACGCGGCGAAGCGGGTGCGGCGCGACCGGCTGCTGGCCCTGCTGGAGCGCACGGCCGCCTACTACGTGCGCGTGCTGTGGGAGGCCGGCGAGGCGTCGGGGGCGCGCGAGTACCTGTTGGGCCGCGGGCTCGACGAGGCGACGCTGCGCGAGTTCCGGGTCGGCTACTCGCCGTCGCGCTGGGACCGCGTGCTGATGGCCTCTCGCAAGGCCGGCTTCTCGGAGGAGGAGCTGCTGTCGGCCGGGCTGGCGTCGCGCTCGCGCGACGGCAGCGGGCTGTTCGACCGCTTCCGCGGGCGGATCATGTTCCCGCTGGCCGACGAGCGCGGCCGCGTGCTCGGCTTCGGGGCGCGGGCGCTGGGGGAGGGCCAGCAGCCCAAGTACCTCAACACGAGCGACGGCGAGGTCTTCCACAAGGGCCGGATGGTCTACGGCGCCGACCTCGCGCGCGCGGCGGCCGCCAAGGCCGGCCGCGTGGTGCTCGTCGAGGGCTACACGGACGTGATCGCGCTGCGCCAGGCTGGCGTCCCCGAGGCGGTCTGCTCGATGGGCACGGCGCTGACGCCGCAGCAGGTGGACGCGCTCGCCCGGCTGGCGCCGAAGGTGCTCTTCTGCCAGGACCCGGACGCGGCGGGCCAGAAGGCCGTGGGCCGCGGGCTCGAGGGCCTGGCCGAGCACAACTCGGACCGCCGGATGGGCACGAAGGTGGACTTCCGGATCGTGCGCCTGCCCGCGGGGCAGGACCCGGCCGACGTGGTCCAGTCCTCGGGCGCGGACGCGATGCGGCGCCTGCTCGACGAGGCCGTGGCGGTCCCGCACTATCAGGTCGAGCGCGCGCTGGACGGCGACCTCACGGGCACCGACGCGCGCGACGCGGCCCTCAGCCTCGCGGCCGAGTCGATCGCGCCGCTCGGCCCCAGCGTGCTTCGCTCCGAGCTGATCAAGCTCGTCTCCGACCGCCTGAACGTGCCCGCCACGCTCGTGGAGAGCGTGATCGCCGACCCGGGGCGCCGCCGCCGCGCCGCCCAGGCCGCCGAGACCGCCGCGGCCGAGCGCCGCCAGCGCGAGCGCAACGCCGCCGCCCGCGCCGCCGCCCGGCCCGCGCCGGGCGCGGCCGGCGGCGGCCCGGCCCCCTGGGACGACGCCCCCGTGGTCCACGAGGACCCAGGCCCCGAGGCGGGCTTCCGCGGCCCCAACGGCGCCCACAAGGTCCTCGACCGCCGCGAGCAGACCGAGCGCGCCTTCCTCTCCTACTGCCTCGCGCTCCCGTCCGAGGGAGAGCAGCGCCTGTCCGAGTCGAACCTCGACGAGCTCTTCTCCGCCCCGATGACCCGCCGCGCCGCCGAGTACCTCCAGGGCCGCCTCCGCACCCCCGCCGCGGACCTCCCCCCGGGCGACGAGCCGCTCGCCCGCCTCGTCGCCGAGCTCGTCATCCGCGCCGGCCAGCTCGAGGCCACCCCGGCCAAGCTCGAGCTCGAGGCCCTCCAGCTCGAGCTCTCCCGCCTCGACCGCCTGATCGCCGGAGCCCGCGTCAGCGGGGGAGAGGGCATGCGAGAGCTCGCCACCGAGCGCCAGGTCGTGCTCGACGCGATCCGCCATCGACTCACGTAGCGAACGTCAACGGCGGCTGGGTAGGGAGGCGAGGGTGCCACCCACGGCGTCGAGTCCGGAGTTACTCGGTCTCAGGCCGAACAACTCCGGACTCGAGTCCGGGCAGCCCGTCCACGAATCCGTCCGCCACACGAACTAGTGTTCGTATATGCAAGCGGACTGGCTCAGATCTCGACTCGAGCCTGGTCGTTCAATCGAGTCGATCGCCCGCGAGGCCGGCAAGCACCCGTCGACCGTCGCTTACTGGACCAACAAGCACGGCCTGATCTCGCCGTACGCCGCACGCCACGCCGCCCGTGGGCCACTCGCCGAGGACGATCTGCGCGAATTCGTCGAGCAGGGCCTCTCCATCCGGCAGATCGCAGAGCAGCTCGACCGCAGCGCGGCGACGATCCAGCACTGGCTGCGCCGGTTCGGCCTCCGCACCGATCCGGCGCGGTACGCGCGGCGCGACGGCGCTAAGCCTGAGCGCCTAGTGCGCGAGTGCCTGGTGCACGGGTGGACGAGCTTCGTCCGAACCGGGGCCGTCGGGACCTACCGTTGCGGCAAGTGCAACTCGGCAGCGGTCGCTGCCCGGCGCCGTGAGATCAAGGCCCAGCTTGTCGCAGAGGCCGGTGGGCGGTGCACGGCCTGCGGGTTCGACGCGTATCTCGGAGCCCTCCAGTTCCATCACCGCGACCCGTCGGAGAAGGCGTTCTCGCTCAGCTGGCAGGGCGTCACCCGCTCGCTCTCCTCCGCGCGAGCCGAGGCCGGAAAGTGCGTCCTGCTGTGCGCGAACTGTCACGCGATGGTGGAGGCGGGGTTGCTGCCTGTCCCGCGTGTTGCCGATACTCTTATCAGCGCCTCTGCGGAGGCTCGCGATCCGGGGTAGCTCAACGGCAGAGCATTCGGCTGTTAACCGAAGGGTTGTGGGTTCGAATCCCACCCCCGGAGCTCTAGGAGCCCGGCGTGACGTTCGGCGGCGGTGCTTGGCGGGATGAGCTACGACCTCGAGATCGGCACGCACGAACGGCCGACTCGCGCCCAGATCGAGTCGTGGGCGACCGAGCAGGGCCTCACGGTCGAGCCGAACGGCGACGACAGCCTTGTCGTGTCGAGGCCGGCGAAGCGAGGTGATGGGTATCTCTTCGAGGTCGGCGGGCCCCATGCGGCCGAGCCGGAGGACTTCGCGGACGAGATCGCGGCCGCGTGCCTGCTGCCGCGTTGGACGATGTCGGTCCTGGTTCCGTACTCGGTGCCGAAGCGCGCCATCGAGCTGGGCCGCGCGCTGGCTCGGCACCTGGCGGCGGCGAACGACGGCGCGGCGTTCGATCCCCAGGAGGACGGCCTGATCTGGCCGCGAGGCGTCCCGAAGCGGGTGCCGCCCAGGCACGAGGAGGAGCTCACCAGCCTCGTGAGCCTGAAGTGGTACCTGCCGCCCGCCCGCTGGGCGCGGGCGCCGGAGACGCTCGTGCGGGTGCTCGGACGCCGCTGTCCCGAAGCGCTCCCGTCGCGGTACGGCCGCTTCGAGCCGCCGCAGCACCGGTTCGAGGCCGACGACGTCACGCCGTTCGTCAGCTTCGTGCTCGATGCCGAGGAGGGACACGGGTTCTGGTTCGCCCGCCGGCCGAGCTTCGGCGGGTCGTGGGCCGCGCCGCATGCGGACGAGCACGTGCGGCCTGATGACGAGCGCCTGCGGATCGCGCATCTCGGGGTGGACTTCGACGGGCGGGTGCTCGAGCAGGACCAGCGGTGGCGCGAGGCGGTCGTCGATCTCTTCGCGACCCTTGCCGCCGAGCTCGGAGCGTTCTTCGGAGCGGTGCAGGTCGAGCCGGGCTGGACGGTGACCCGCAACAACCGGCTCCACGGCGGCATCGAGCACATGGAGCACAAGTCGGAGCACATCCTCCGCGGCCTGCTGTGGCAGGGGCTGCCGCCCGTGCCGATGTGGGTCAGCTGGTTCGGCGCTCCCTATCGCGACCTCGTGGCGCCGCGTCTGGGGAACGCGGACGAGGTCGATCATCGCGACGAAGGCATCCTCCTCCGGCTCGCGGCCGAGCCGCGCCACGTGGGCGAGCTGCCGCAGTGTCCGCTGCCCGCGGAGCTCACGTACCGGCACCGTCCGACGGAGGTGGGGGAGGACAGCAGCATGACCTGGGTTCCCGCCCAGCCCGGGGACGAAGCGGCCGAGATCCCTCCGATCGGCCCCTGAGCCAGAAGCGCGGCTGGCTCTGCGCCGCGGTTCGTGGGGACCTAACACAAACAAATCTTCATTCCCGATCGGGTTGGTGCATAATGCCGGTCGCATCATGTCGACCGATCTAATGGAGAAACTTGTGCCCCGACTCCTGAAGCCCGTCCTCGGGCTCCTGCTCGCCGTGCTCGGACTCGCCGTCCTGAGCGGCTGCGGCGGGCCTGCCGAGGACAGCGCGGCCTCCGGCGGCGACGGCTCCGGCGGTGAGATCTCGCTGGTCGCCTACTCGACGCCGAAGGAGGCCTACGAAGACCTCATCCCGGCCTTCAACAAGACGCCCGAGGGCAAGGACGTGAAGTTCACGCAGTCCTACGGCGCCTCGGGTGACCAGGCCCGCGCCGTCGAGTCCGGCCTGCCGGCCGACATCGTCGCGCTGAGCCTCGCGCCCGACGTCGACAAGCTCGTCGAGCCCGGCATCGTGGATGCCGACTGGGCCGACAACGACACCGACGGCTTCGTCACCAACTCGGTGGTCGTGTTCGCCGTGCGCAAGGGCAACCCCAAGAACATCAAGACCTGGGACGACCTGATCAAGGAGGGCGTCGAGGTCATCACGCCCAACCCGTTCACCTCGGGCGGCGCGAAGTGGAACCTGATGGCGGCCTACGGCGCCCAGCTCGAGCAGGGCAAGTCCGAGGAGGAGGCGCTGGCCTACCTCTCCAAGCTCCTGAAGAACACGCCGGTCCAGGACAAGTCGGCCCGCGAGGCGCTGGCCACCTTCTCCGGCGGCAAGGGCGACGTGCTGATCTCGTACGAGAACGAGGCGATCACGCGCGCAGAAGGCCGACGTGGACCTCGACTACGTCATCCCGGACGAGACGATCCTGATCGAGAACCCCGCCGCGGTCACCAAGGAGGCCAAGTCGCCCGAGAAGGCGAAGGCGTTCCTGGACTTCCTCAAGACGCCCGAGGCGCAGAAGATCTACGCGTCCAAGGGCTACCGCAGCATCATCCCGGAGGAAGTCGACAAGGCGACCTACCCGGACCCGAAGAAGCTCTTCGAGATCGACAAGTTCGGCGGCTGGGACAAGGTCAACGCCGAGTTCTTCGATCCGGAGACGGGCTCCGTCGCGAAGATCGAACAGGACCTCGGTGTCTCCACCGCCAAGTGAGTCCCACGTGATCGAGGCCTCGGCCTCCCCGCGTGAGAGCGCCCGCCCGGCCTTCAAGCCGGCGGGCGCTCGCCGTATCCGGAGCGGTCCGCTCGTGGTGGGCGGGCTCAGCGTCGCCTGGCTGACGCTGATCGTCCTGATCCCGCTCGCGGCCGTCGTCGTGCGCTCCTTCGAGGGCGGCGCCGGCGAGTTCTGGGACGCGGTCACCAACCCGCAGGCCGTCGCCGCCATGCGGTTCACGCTGATCGTCTCGATCATCGTGGCGGCCGTCGACGCCGTGATGGGCGTGCTGATCGCCTGGGTCCTCGTGCGCGACGAGTTCCCGGGCAAGGCGCTCGTCAACGGGCTGATCGACCTGCCGTTCGCGCTGCCGACGATCGTCGCCGGCCTCACGCTGCTCGCGCTCTACGGCAGCAAGAGCCCGGTCGGGATCAACGTCGCCTACACGCAGGCCGGCGTCGCGCTGGCGCTGCTGTTCGTGACGCTGCCGTTCGTCGTGCGGGCGGTGCAGCCCGTGCTGATGAGCCTCGACCGCGAGGCCGAGCAGGCGGCGGCCTCGCTCGGCGCCGGCCCGATCTACACCTTCCGCCGGATCGTGCTGCCCGCGCTGCGGCCCGCGATCCTCGCCGGCGTCGCGCTCGCCTTCGGCCGCGCCGTGGGCGAATTCGGCGCGATCGTGCTGATCAGCGGCAATCTCCCCTTCAAGACCGAGGTGGCGTCCGTGTTCGTGTACTCCCGCATCGAGAGCGACGCGACCACGGCGGCCGCCGCCGTGAGCGTCGTGCTGCATGGCGATCTCGTTCGTGATGCTGTTCGGCATCTCCCTACTGGGCGCGCAGGGCGGAGAAGTCATGACCGCCGGCCGCCTCTCGCTGCGCGTCGTCGCGCTCGGATACCTCGCGCTGCTGCTCGTCGTCCCGATCGGGATGGTCTTCTACCGCGCGCTGGAGAACGGGATCGGCCCCGCCTGGGACGCCGTGACGACCCCGCCGGCGCAGCACGCGTTCTACCTGACCTGCATGATCGCGCTGATCGCGGTCCCGCTGAACGCCGTCTTCGGCGTCGCCTGCGCGTGGCTGCTGGCCCGCTACGAGTTCCGCGGCAAGCGGTTGCTGGACACGATCATCGACCTCCCGTTCGCGATCTCGCCCGTCGTGGTCGGCCTCGCGCTGATCCTCGTCTGGGGCCGCGAGGGCTGGTTCGCCTCCACCAGCGTCATCTTCTCGACGCCGGGCATGATCCTGGCCACGATCTTCGTCTCGCTGCCGTTCGTGGTGCGCGAGGTGGAGCCCGTGCTGCGCGAGGAGGGCGTCGACCAGGAGCAGGCGGCGGCCACGCTCGGCGCCAACTCCTTCCAGATCCTGCGCCGCATCACGCTGCCGACGATCCGCTGGGGCCTGACCTACGGGATCATCCTGGCCACGGCCCGCGCGCTCGGCGAGTTCGGCGCGGTCGCGATCGTCTCGGGCAAGATCTCCGGCCGCACCGAGACCCTGACCCTGTTCGTCGAGGACCGCTTCCAGTCGCTCGACCTCGCCGGCGCCTACGCCGCGGCGCTCGTGCTCGCGCTGATCGCCGTGGCGGTGCTCGCACTCATGACCTTCCTCCAGCGACGACACAAGGAACACTGACCCATGGGTATCGAAGCCCGCAACGTGAGCAAGCGATACGGCGACTTCACGCGCGCTCGACGACGTCAGCGTGAGCGTCCGCGACGGCTCGCTGACGGCCCTGCTCGGCCCCTCCGGCGGCGGCAAGTCGACGCTGCTGCGCGTGATCGCCGGCCTCGAGGAGCCCGACTCGGGCACCGTGATCATCGGCGAGCAGGAGGTGACCAACCACCCGCCCCAGCGCCGCGAGGTCGGGTTCGTCTTCCAGCACTACGCCGCCTTCAAGCACATGAGCGTGGCCGACAACGTCGGCTTCGGCCTGGCCGTCAAGAAGCGCCCGAAGGCCGAGATCAAGACCAAGGTCCAGGAGCTGCTGGACCTCGTCGGGCTCTCGCACCTCGGCAAGCGCTACCCGAACCAGCTCTCGGGCGGCCAGCGCCAGCGGATGGCGCTCGCACGCGCGCTCGCGGTCGAGCCGCAGGTGCTGCTGCTCGACGAGCCGTTCGGCGCGCTCGACGCCCGCGTGCGCGAGGAGCTGCGCGCCTGGCTGCGCCGCCTGCACGACGAGGTCCACGTGACGACGATCTTCGTCACCCACGACCAGGAGGAGGCGCTGGAGATCTCCGAGCAGGTCGTGGTCATCAACGAGGGCCGCGTCGAGCAGTCCGCCGCCCCGCAGGAGGTCTACGACGCCCCGGCCAACGAGTTCGTGATGTCGTTCGTCGGCCCGGTGACGAAGGTCGGCGGCAAGCTGGTGCGCCCGCACGACGTGCAGGTGCTCGAGCACCCCGGCGAGGGCACCCAGCCCGCCGAGGTCATCCGGCTCGCGCGGCTGGGCTTCGAGATCCGGGCAGAGCTGCAGCTGGGGGAGGGCGAGCTGCTCTCCGCGCAGCTCTCGCGCGCCGAGGCCGACCTGCTCGAGCTGGCCGAGGGCCAGATCGTCCACGTGCGCGTGGAGCCGGTCAGCCTCCCCGCCACGTAGGCTACGGCCGACATGCGGGTCTCGGCCAAGACGGACTACGCCCTGCGGGCGGCGGTGGAGCTCGCCGCCGCCGCGCCCGACGGCGTGCCCGTGAAGGGGGAGCGGCTCGCGACGAGCCAGTCGATCCCGCTGCGCTTCCTGGAGAACATCCTGCTCCAGCTGCGCCACGCCGGGATCGTCGAGAGCCGCCGCGGCGCCGACGGCGGCTACAAGCTCGCGCGCCCGCCCGAGGACATCACGCTGGCCGACGTGATCCGCGCGATCGACGGCCCGCTGGCCGGCGTGTCCGGCCAGCGCCCGGAGACGCTGGACTTCAAGGGCCGCTCGGAGCCGCTGCGCGAGGTCTGGGTCGCCGTGCGCGCGTCGCTGCGCTCGGTGCTCGAGAACGTCACGCTCGCCGACGTCGCGTCCGGCGAGCTGCCGCCGAACGTGCGCGAGCTGACCGAGGCGCCCGACGCCTGGGTCTCACACTAGGCGCGCTCGCCCTCCTCGTCGGGCATCCGCCCACGCTTCCAGCTCGGCCGCGGCCCTCGTCCCGCCGTCGTTGGCCGCCACCCAGCGCGCCACCTCGGCCGCCCGCGTGCGCAGCCGCCGCTCGCGCAGGACGCGGCCGACGGCCGCCCGCACGCCGCGCGGGGTCGCGAAGCGGCGCGGGAGCCGCACGCCGAGCCCGGCCCAGTCGACCCGCGAGGCGTTCTCGGCCATGTCGCCGACCGCCGGGCAGACCACGACCGGGCAGCCGTTGGCGAGCGCGCGCACGAGCGTGCCGTGGCCGCCGTGGCAGACGACCGCGTCGCACGCGGGCATCGTCTGCGAGTAGGACAGCCACGGGACGAGCACGGCGTTGGCCGGGACCTCGACCGGCGGGTCGGGCTCGCGGCCGTTCCAGGTGGCGATCACGCGCACCGGCTCGCCCGCGAGCCCCTCGAGCGCGGCGCGCAGCAGCCGGTGCTCGCGGTCCTGCGCGGTGGAGGGCGCCACCAGCACCACCGGCCCGTCGCCGGGCGGCGGATCGACCTTCTCTCCCGGCGGCTCCCACATCAGCGGGCCGACGACGCGCGCCCACGCCGGCCACTCGCGCGGGTACTCGAGCTGCGGCAGCGTGGCCACGAGCGTCAGCTCGCGCGAGAGGCCCGTGTGCACCCACGGCACGGGCGGCAGCCCGAGCCGGCGGCGCGACTCGTTGTACTGGTCGCGGCCCTGCTCCAGCGCGGGCTCGACGAAGCGCGCGTTCAGGCGCGGTCCACAGGCGCGCGCCGAGCTTCGTGCGCGGCAGCCGCGCGCCGATCGAGTAGATCGGGAAGCCGGGCGCCATGTGCGGGTACACGTGCGGCACCAGCGTCGCCACGGGAACGCCGGCCGACTCCGCGGCCAGCGACGCCGCCGGGGTCATGATGTCGGCGACCGCCACGTCCGGCGCGATCTTCGCCACCATCTCGCCGGTCTCGCGCGCGGCCTTGACGGCGGCGGCGTAGGGCTTGAGGTGCTTGGTCGAGGGGGTGGGGAAGACCTGGTACTCCGGCGCGTCGGCGAAGTGGATCCCCGCCGCCTCGGCGTGCGGCCGCCAGCGCTTCCACGTCTCGAAGTGGACCTCGTGCCCGCGCGCGACGAGCGCCGTCCCGAGCGCGAGCATCGGGAACGCGTGCCCCGCGTCGCCGAAGGCGCCGAGGAAGACCTTCAAGACGCGAGTTCGGCCACGTGGCGCAGCTGCGCCATGCGGTCCTCGAACGTCCACGCCATCGGGGCGATCATCAGGGTCCCGACCCCGGCGTCGCGGTAGATGCCGATCCGCTCGCGCACCACGTCGGCCGGCCCGCACAGCGTGACCGTGTCGATCAGCTCGCCCGGCAGCGCGGCGGCGGCCTCGTCCTTCTTGCCCTCCAGGTAGAGGTCCTGGACCTCGCGCGCGGCGTCCTCGAACCCGTAGCGCTGCACGAGCGCGTTGTAGAAGTTCTGCTTGCGCGAGCCCATGCCGCCGACGTAGAGCGCGATGTAGTGGCGCATCGCGTCGCGCGCCGAGTCGCGGTCGTCGGAGACGAACACGTTGACGCTCGGGGCGATGTCGAAGTCCTCGAAGCCCTTGCCGTCGCCCGCGGCGGCGAAGCCCTCCTCGAGCAGCGGGCGGAACTCGCCGACGTGCTCGGGCGAGAACAGCGTCGGGATCCAGCCGTCGGCGATCTCGGCGGCCAGCGTCGTGTTCTTGGGCCCGATCGCGGCGAGGTAGATCGGGATCCGCTCCTGGACCGGCGCGATCGTGAGCTTCAGCGCCTTGCCGGGCCCGTCGGGCAGCGGCAGCTCGATCGACTCGCCCTTGAACTCCAGCCGCTCGCGGGCGAGCGCCTTGCGCACGACGGCGATGTACTCGCGCGTGCGCAGCAGCTGGCGGGCGAAGCGCTGGCCGTGCCAGCCCTCGGCCACCTGCGGGCCCGAGGACCCGATCCCGAGCAGCATGCGGCCGCCGGAGAGCTGGTCGAGCGTGGCGGCGGTCATCGCCGTCATCGCCGCCGAGCGGCCGGGCATCTGGAAGATCGCGGAGCCGAGCTTGATGCGGTCCGTGGCCTGCGCGAGCCAGCCGAGGATCGTGGCGGCGTCGGAGCCGTAGGCCTCCGCGGTCCAGACCGAGTCGTAGCCGAGGGACTCCGCCTCGCGCACGAGCTCGAGCTGCTCGTCCGCGCTCAGCCCGAGGCCCCAGTAGCCGATGTGCACGCCGAGTTTCATCGCTTGCTCCTGCGCCGAAGTCGCCTAGCCTGCGGGCCCATGCGGCGCAGGGCGCGCGACCCTATCACCCGGTTGCAGACCGCAATCGACTGCCTGCCGGAGCGCACCCGGCGGGCGATGCTCGACGGCGTGCGGGCCAACACGATCGTCGTCGGCGCCTACACCGACGGCAACGGCGGCGTCTGCCCGATGCTCGCCGCACACCGCAACGGCGGGCGCACGAGCTTCCTCTCCTTCGCCCGCGCGTGGGACGCCTTCGCGCGCGCCGACGAGCGTGCGGCCCGCCACCGCGCGCGAGCTGCAGGTGCTCGAGGACCTGCTGGTCGCCTCGCTGGCCGAGGATCTCGAGGGCGCATCGGACCTGGCGGCCGCGATCGCGGAGCACAAGGCGTCGGTCGCGCGCTCGCGGCCGAAGGAGATCATCGCCCGCCGGCTGAAGAAGCGGCGGATCAGCGCTGCGGAGGTCGATCGCCCAGGCGATCCACCAGTCGCAGCAGGTGCAGGGGCGAGAACGGCTTCGTGAGGAAGAGGTCGGCGCCCGCGCGCCGCGCCTCCAGCTCGGCCTCCTGCTCGGAGTCGCCCGTCAGCATCACGATCGTCGCGTCGGCCGTCACGGGCTCGGACTTCAGCCGCCGGCAGGCCTCGATCCCGTTCAGCCGCGGCATGTCGATGTCCAGGAACACGATCGACGGGCTGCACGTCGCGGGCGCGCATCACCGCCTCCTCGCCGTCCGCGGCCTCGGACATCCGGTAGCCGGAGACGTCCTCGAGCGTCGTGGCGATCAGCCGCCGGATGCCGTCGTCGTCGTCGACGATCAGGATCGTCCGGTTCATCACAGCGAGCCCCGCAAGGCGCTCGAACGTGCTGTCGGGGATCTGCCGGTAGGCGGCGACGACGGCCGGGTCGAACTGCGTCCCGGCGCCGCGCGTAGACCTCCTCGCGGGCGCGCCGCGAAGACGGAGGCGGGCCGGTAGGGGCGGTCGGTGGTCAGCGCGTCGAGCGCGTCGGCGACCGCGAACACGCGCGCGGCGAGCGGGATCGCCTCGCCGGCGAGCCCGTCCGGGTAGCCCTGGCCGTCCCAGCGCTCGTGGTGGTGGCGCACGACGAGCTTGCCCTCGCCGAGGAAGTCGACGTCGCGCAGGATCTCCGTCCCGGTCACGGGATGGCGGCGCACCAGCGAGTACTCCTCCTCGGTCAGCGAGCTGCTCTTGAACAGGATCGCGTCGGGGACCGCGACCTTGCCGACGTCGTGCAGCAGGAAGCCGAACTCGATCTGCGGCGAGTCCTCGACCTCGAGGCCCGCGGCGCGGGCCAGCTCCATCCCGTAGGCGGCGACGCGCTCGGCGTGCTTGCCCGTGTAGGCGTCGCGCGCCTCGACGGCGTTGGAGAGCGCGCGCACCGTGGCCATGTAGGAGCGCCGCAGCTCCTGGGCGCGCGCCCGCTCCTGCTTGAAGACCTCTCTGAGGTCGGCGGCGTACCGCTCCAGCTGGCGCTGTCGCGCGTTGGCCTGGCGCTCAGTCTGCTCCAGGCGTGCCCGGAGGCTGGCGACGGTGTCCTCTCCGGTGATGGGGCTCACGGCACGGTCTCCGTCCAAGGATGTGGAAGCGTACTGCCGTGCAAAACGGCGCTGCGGGCGGAAGCTTGCGCCAATTCGTTGCGATGCTCACAACGCCTCTCCGGGGCGCTGGAAGACGATCTCCGGGATCACGCAGTTCGGCGAGGTCTTCAGCACGAAGCGCACGGCCTCCGCGACGTCCTCGACGCGGATCATGTCCTCGGCCGGGACGTGCTCGCGCACGAACTCCGTCATCGGCGTCTCGACGAACCCGGGGCACAGCGCGACGCTCTTGATCCCGTCGCCGTTGAGCTCCTTGTTCATCGCCTGCGTGTAGCCGATCACGCCCGCCTTGGTGGCCGAGTAGACCGACAGCCACGGCTGGCCGGACTTGCCCGAGATCGAGGAGGTGTTGACGACGAGCGCGTTGCGGTGCTCGGCGCCGGCGGCGCGCAGCAGCTCGACGCGACTCGCGGTAGAAGAGGACGATCGCGCGCAGGTTGACCGCGAGCTGGAGGTCGACCGCTTGGTCTCGTGGTCGCCCGCGGCGGCGCCGACGCCGACGCCGGCGTTGTTGACGAGCACGTCGAGGCGGCCGAAGCGCTCCTTGTGGGCGGCCACGACGCCCTTGATGTGTCCTCGTCGGCCATGTTGCCGGCGACCTCCTGCGACGTCGAAGCCGGCGCCGCGCAGCTCCTCGGCGGCGGCGGTGAGCTTCTCGGGGCGGCGGGCGGCGAGCGTGAGGGCGTGGCCCTCCTCGCCGAGCATGCGGGCGATGGCGAGGCCGATCCCGCTGGAGGCTCCGGTGACGATCGCGGCGCGGTTTGGCATGGCCGGAACCTACACTGAGTCGCGATGACGCGCGCCCCGCTGACGATCATGGCCGTGCTGGCGGCGCTGCTGCTGGGGCGTGTGGTGGCTGACCGACGGCTCGGCGGAGGAGCCCGCGCCGGAGGCACGCGCGGCGCCGGTCTCCGTGATCGCCAAGCGCGTCGAGGCGCTGCGCGGGCTGCGCTTCGACACGCTGCCCGAGCCCGGTGGACGGTGACGCCGGAGCAGGCGCGGCGCGAGGGGCTGGAGGACCTCGACCGCTCCTACCCCGAGGCGCGCCGGCGCGCGGACGAGCAGGTGCTCAAGCTGCTCGGGCTGATCGACCCCGCGGTCGACCTGCGCGACGTGTCGGCCTCGGTGTTCTCCGAGGGCGTGGCGGGCTACTACGACCCGCGCACGAAGCGGATGCGGACCGTGCGCGGCGCCGCGACCGGCACGCGCGTGCTGGCCGAGATGGTGCTCGCCCACGAGCTCACGCACGCGCTCGAGGACCAGCGCTTCGGGCTCGACCTCGAGGGCGAGGGCGGCAGCGACGACGCGGCGCTGGCGCGGCTCGCGCTGGTCGAGGGCACCGCGTCCGAGCTGATGTACGCGCTACGCGCGGCGCCACTTCACGCCGGAGGAGACGCTCGGCGGCGTGCTCGGCAGCGCGTTCGCGCGACGACCGGCTCGCTGCCCGGCTTCCTGCAGGCGCAGCTCGTGTTCCCCTACACGGGCGGCGCAGGCGTTCGTCGCCGCGCTGCGCGAGCGGGCCGGCGGGCGCTGGACGCTCGTGGACCTCGCCGAGCGCACGCGGCCGCCCGCGTCGACGGAGCAGGTCATGCACCCGGAGAAGTGGGTGCGGGTCGAGCCGCCGCTGCCGGTGCGGATCGGCGCCGGGGCGGCGCTGGGCGACGGCTGGAGCCGGGCCGCGTCCGGCGTGCTCGGCGAGTTCCAGACGCGCGAGCTGCTGGCCCGGGCGGGCGGCGGCGGCTCGGCCGACGCCGCGGCGGGCTGGGGCGGGGACCGCTACGAGCTGTGGCGCGCGCGGGCGCGGCGACTGCGCGGCGCCTGCCGGAGCGACGCCGCGCTGGTGATGCGCTGGCGCTGGGACACGCCGCCGACCTGCGCGAGTTCGCCAGCGCAAGCTGCGCCAGTGGGTGCGCGACGGGCTCGGCGCCCAGCCGAGGGCGGCGAGGTGGCCGTGGCCGTCGCGGGGCGGCGCGGTGACGCTGGCGATGGCGCCGTCGGCGGCGCTCGCGCGGCGCCTCGCCAGGTCCTGAAACTGCGGCTGGGTAGGGAGGTCGGGAGGCCGGCGCCGCGGCATTTCCGCGCAGTTCCGCGCTGCACCAGATCGAGTGTGCGGAAAGTACGGGTAACCGAGACTTTCCGCACAGTCGATTCTCCGGTGCGCGCTACTGAGCGGAAACGGCCGGCTCACCCACTTCCTCACCCAGAGCCGTTGACGTCCGCCACGCACCACGCCCCCGGCTCAAGTCGAGACCACCACGAGCCGATCCGGAGAACATGCGCTCGTTCCTCCGCCGCCTCGCCAAGCCCTCCTGCTCCTCCTGCCGCGTCGCTCGAGCTCCTACGCCGTCGCGTGCGCCGGCTGCGGCGTCGACATGGGCCCCAAGCGCGGCGTCCGCCGCGACGCGGCGCTGGTGTGGCTGCTCGGCGGCGCGGTCGCTCGGCTGCCTGACGATGCTGGCGCTCGCGCCGCAGCCGTAGCGGCTAGACCCGCGCCTCGATCAGGCGCGGCCCCGGCTCCGCGAGCGCCTCGCGCAGCGCGGCGACGAACCCCTGCGCGTCCTCGGCGCGGCGGCCGGGCACGCCCATGCTCTCCGCCATGCGCGACGAAGTCGAGGTCGGGGCGGCCGATGCCGAACAGCGCGTCGGCGGCGGGGCCGCGCTCGGTCGCGCCCACGCGCGAGAGCTCGAAGTCGAGGATCGCGTAGGAGCGGTTGGCGAGGATCACGGTGGTGACGTCAGGCCCTCGCGCGCCTGGGTCCACAGCGACTGGATCGTGTACATCGCCGAGCCGTCGCCCTCCAGGCACAGCACGGGCCGGTCCGGGCAGGCGACCGCGGCGCCGGTGGCGGCCGGGAGGCCCTGGCCGATCGCGCCGCCGGTGAGCGTGAGCCAGTCGTGCGGCGCGGCGCCCGCCGTGGCGGCCACGATCGGCGCCGACGGCGGTGACCGACTCGTCGACGACGATCGCGCCCTCGGGCAGCAGCCGCGGCGAGCGCGGCGCCGATCGCCGCCGGCGTCGAGGGCGCCGTCGGGCAGCTCGGGGCGCGGCACGTCCTGCGACGGGCGCGTCCGCGCGCGGCGCCGAGCGCGTCCGCCAGCGCCTCGAGCGCGGCGGCGACGTCCTCGCGCGGGCCGGCGAGCACGCTCGACGGCGGTCGCGGGGTCGGCGAGCCGGCTCGGGCGGCCCGGGTAGGCGAAGAACGCCACGGGCGCCTGCGTGCCGCAGACGACGAGGTGCGCGAGCCCCGCGAGCGCCTCGGTGGCCATCTCGGTCAGGTAGGGGAGCGGCTCGCGCGCGCGGGATCCCGGCGCCGCGCTCCAGCCGGGCCGGGAACGTGTCGTGGATCAGCCGCGCGCCGGTGGCCGCGGCGATCCGGGCCGCGGCGCGCAGCGCCGGGCCGCGGGTGGCCGGCGCCGCCGAGCAGCAGCGCGGCTGGCGCCGTCCGAGCGCAGCGCGCGCGCGGCGGCCTCGACCGCGGCCTCCGGCACGGTCGGCCGCCGGCGTGGGCAGCGAGCGGCCGGACGGGACCGGCGCTCGCCTCCCAGCCGGCGTCGGCGGGCACGACGAGCGTCGCGATCCCGCCGCCGTGGCTGCGGGCCGCGCCGACCGCGGCGGCGGCGTCCGTGGCGGCGCTGCGCGCGTCGCGCGGCGCTCGCGAACCAGTGCGAGACCGGCCGCGCGACCGAGGCGATGTCGCTCGCCAGCGGCGCGCCGAGCGGGGCGTGCGCCACCGCGTGGTCGCCGACGACGTTGACCATCGGCGTGCGCGCCTTGTAGGCGTTGTGGAGGTTCGCGAACGCGTTCCCGAGCCCCGGCCCGAGGTGCAGCAGCGTCGCGGCCGGGCTCCCGGCCATCCGGCCGTAGCCGTCGGCCGCGCCGGAGGCGACGCCCTCGAACAGCGCGAGCACCGGCCGCACCTCGGGCACCCGGTCCAGCGCGGCGACGAGGTGCATCTCCGAGGTGCCCGGGTTGGCGAAGCAGGCGCGCACCCCGCCGGCCGAGAGCGTCCGCAGCACGCTCTCGGCTCCCGTCATCGCTTCCGCGTCCATCGGCCGCGGATCCTACGCGCGGCGCAGCCCCGCGTACTGCAGCGCGGCGAGTCCGGCCACGCCGGCGGCCTGCAGCGCGATCACGACCTGGCCGGCGGTGGTGGGGGAGAACCAGTCGGCGGCGAGCAGCAGCGCGCTGTCGAGCGCCCACAGGACGTTGGCGGCGATCGACGCCGATCACGGCGCCGCGGTGCGGCGACTCCTGGGCGGCCAGGCGGGCGACGAAGGCCGCGAACGCGAGCAGGAACGCCCCGATCCCGGCGAGGAACGCGCCCGGCACGCCGAGCACGCCGTCGAGCAGCCAGAACAGGGCGAGGTAGGCGACGGCGTTGGCGGCGGTGATGGCCGCGTCGAGCCGCAGCGCGAAGCGCAGCAGCCCGGCGTCGGCGGTGTGGATGGTGGCGGTGTGTGCGGTCATGGGCACACCGTGCCACCGGCAGGGAAGCGTGTCGATTACCTCTTGGGTAAAGATTCGTGGAGGAAGGCCGCCGTGTCGCCGTCGGCCGGGAAGAACGCCTCGATCGAGAGCTCCGCGACGGTGACGTCCACCGCCGTCCCGAACGTGGCCACCGTGCTGAAGAACGTCAGCTCGCGCTCGCCGTGGCGGAGCACGAGCGGCACCGCGATCGCGCCGTGTGGCGGCCGCGGCGGGGCCGCGTCGCGCGGCCGCGGGTACGCCTCGACCTCCGCGAGCAGCTCGGCCAGCCGGCCATCGGCCGTGGCGGCGACCTCGCGGCGCAGGCGGTCGAGCAGGTGCCCGCGCCACTCCGCGAGGTTGACGATCCGCGGCGCCATGCCGTCCGGGTGCAGGCTCACCCGCAGGACGTTGGCCGGCGGTTCGAGCAGGTGCGGCGCGACGCCCTCGAGGAACAGGGAGACGTTGCGGTTGGCGGCGACGAGGTTCCACCAGCGGTCCACGACCGCGGCGGGGAAGGGCTCGTGGCCCGTGAGCACCTGGGCGACCGCGCGCCGGACGGGCTCCATCTCGGGCGCCTCGAGCGGCCGCTCCTCGTAGGCCGGCGCGAACCCCGCCGCCAGCAGCAGCCGGTTGCGGTCGCGCAGCGGCACCTCGAGCTCCTCGCACAGCCGCAGCACCATGTCGCGGCTCGGCCGCGAGCGGCCCGTCTCGAGGAAGCTCAGGTGCCGCGCCGAGACCCCGGCCTCGAGCGCGAGGTCGAGCTGGCTCATCCGGCGCCGCGTGCGCCAGTCCCGCAGCAGCTCGCCCAGCGGTGCCCGATCGGCGGTGGCGGTCATGCACGGGACGGTACCGGCCGCACGGACGGATTGCGCCTACCTGTCAGGTAAGAGCGACGATGACTTCCATGAGCGCGCGCCGCACGCATGACGCTTGTATCAGGCCGGAATAGATCGGGCTCCTAGGAGTTGATGCACTCATGATCACGACTTCACGCCAACTCCCGCGGAGCCGGCTCGACCGCGACGACGCCGCGCTCGCGGAGCGCTTCCGCGCCCTCGACGAGCCGCGCCGCCGCCGGCTCGCCTGCGCCCTGGTGCGCGAGGCGCTCGCCGAGCTCACCGTCACGCTCCCGCCGGTCGTCCTCGGCCTGCTCGGCACGGCCGGCATCGCCACGCCCGCCCAGCTCGCCGACCTCGATCGCCGCGCCGCCAGCACGGGCGGCCCGCCCCTCGAGGACGACTTCCGCCGCTCGCGCATCATCGCCGCCGCCCGCTTCGCGCTCTCCCCGCAGCCCCGCGCCGCCGAGGAGGCCGTCCACGAGGCGCTGCGCGCCCGCGCCTCCTTCACGGCCGCGGTCGAGGATCTCCGCCGCCGCGTCGACTGACGGCGTTAGCCTCCGCGCCTACGGGCCGGTAGCTCAGCGGTCAGAGCAGCGGACTCATAATCCGTCGCGCGGTGGTTCGAATCCACCCCGGCCCACTCAGCTCGTGACGTCGCGCCGGCGCATCGCCAGCGTCCCGGCGATCACGAACGCCGCGGTGTAGGCGACCAGCAGCGCCCCGCCGGCAGCCTGGGAGAGGACGTCGCCGGTCGTCGCGGACTCGATGTTGCTGAGCGCGTTGGTCACGCCGTTGAGGCCGTACTTCTGCACCCAGTCGCCGACCGTGGGGATGATCGTCAGCAGGTTCTCGACCAGCAGCGTCCACCCGAGCGCGCCGACGATGGCGCCGACCTGGTTGCGCACCAGCGCGCCGAGCCCGACGCCGAGGGCGGCCCACAGCGTGGTGGCGAGCACGAGCCCGACGACGACCTTCGTGATCTCATCGCTCGTCAGGCCGGTGTCGATGTCGCGCGAGGACAGGCCGATGAGCACGATCGCGGTCGTGAGGCCGACCGCGAGGACGCCGAGGATCAGTCCGGCGAGCGCGTGCGCGGCCAGCTTGGCCATCACGAGCCGCACGCGGTCCGGCGCGACGATCAGCGTGGGGGTGACCGTCCCGTGGCGGAACTCGGTCGTGACCGCGAGGACGCCGAGGATCAGCGCGAAGACCTGCGCGAACCCGGCGATCCCGAGCAGGTCGACGGTCATGACCTCGTCCTGCTCGAAGTCGGCGGTGAGGGTGGCGATCAGCCCGATCAGCACGACCAGCCCGACCACGGAGGCGATCAGGGCCACGGCGGTGCGGGTGCTGCGCAGCTTGAGCAGCTCGGAGGAGATCAGGCGCGTCATCCGACCGTCCCCGGCTCGCCCGTGAGCTGGAAGAAGATCTCCTCGAGCGAGGAGGCGATCGGCGAGAGCTCGGCGATCACGAGGCGGTGCTCGGCGACGAGACGCCCGATGTCCTCGCCGGCGCGGTCGTGGACGACGATCGCGCCGTCGCCCGCGTCGTCCACCGCGGCGCCGTCGCCGCGCAGCAGCTCCGCGAGCCGGCCCGCGTCGGGCCCCGCGACCCGCATCCCGCCCGCGCTGGTGGCCAGCAGCTCCTTCAGCGGCGCCTGCGCGACCGAGCGCCCGCGCGCGATCACCACGACCTCGTCGGCGGTCTGCGCCACCTCCGCGAGCACGTGGCTGGAGACCAGCACGGCGCGGCCCTCCGCCGCCATCGAGCGCAAGAAGTCGCGCAGCCAGCGGATGCCCTGGGGATCCAGGCCGTTGGCCGGCTCGTCGAGCACGAGCACGCGGGGGTCGCCGAGCAGGGCGGCCGCGAGGCCGAGCCGCTGGCGCATGCCGAGCGAGTAGCCGCCCGCGCGCCGGTCGGCCGCGCCCGCGAGGTCGACGAGCTTGAGCAGCTCGTCCACGCGCGAGGTCGGGACTCCCGACGCGCGCGCCAGCATCCGGAGGTGGTTGCGGCCGCTGCGGCCGGGATGCAGCATGCCGCCGTCGAGGACGGCGCCGACCGTGTGCGCGGGGTCCTCCAGGTCGCCGAAGGCGCGGCCCTCCACGGTGGCCGTGCCCTCCGTGGGGCGGATCAGCCCGAGCAGCGCCCGCAGCGTGGTGGTCTTGCCCGCGCCGTTGGGGCCGAGGAAGCCGACCAGCCGCCCGGGATCGACCTTGAAACTGAGGTCGTCGACGGCGATCGTGTCGCCGTAGCGCTTGGTCAGACGGTCGATGTCGATCGCTGACACGCTCGTCAGTATGAGCCTTCGACCCGACGCCTTGGAGCTCCGCCGCGCCGTCCCCGCGGATGCGGAGGCGCTCGCGCGCGGCGCGGTCGAGGGCGTCGCCGACTACGTGGCCTTCGCGCCGCGGGGCTGGGCGCCGCCCGAGCTCGGAGCCGAGCTCGCGTACACGCGCGCGCTGCTCGCCGATCCCGACTACCACTGCGTCGTGGCGGAGGCCGGCGGGGCGGTGGTCGGGCAGGTCACCGTGGTGCCGGCGGCGAAGGCGGCGCGGCCCGTCGAAGAGCCGGATCTGGCGCACCTGCGCAACCTCTACGTGGATCGCGAGCAGTGGGGGACCGGGGTGGCGCGCGCGCTGATGGAGGCGGCCGTCGAGGACGCGGGCGCGCGCGGGTTCGCGGCGCTGCGACTGTTCGTGGCCGAGGGGCAGGCCCGTGCCCGGCGCTTCTACGAGCGCGAGGGATGGCGGCCCGCCGGCCCGCCCTTCTTCGACGCGGTGCCGGGCCTGTCGATGGTCGAGTACCGCCGCGCGACCGGTTGACCCGGGCCCCGCGGCGGGAGGAGAATCGGGCCCATGGGCCGGCTCGACGCCGATGACGGCGAGCTCGCGGCCCGCTTCCGCTCCCTGGACGAAGCGAGCCGGCGCAGGTTCGCGTGTTCGATGGTCCGCTTCGCGCTGAAGGAGTGCGAGCCGCCGGTGGCGCTGCCGCCGACGGCTGAGCAGCTGCTCGGCACGGGCGGCGTCGCCACGCCGGCGCAGCTCGCCGAGCTCGACCGCCGCGCCGCGAGCACCGGCGCGGCGCGCAAGGACGACGCGGTGATGCGCCGCCAGCGGGCCGTGGCGGCCGCCCGCTACGCGCTCTCGCCACAGCCGCGGGCGCCCGAGGAGGCGCTCTACGAGGCCCTGCACGCGAGCCGGTCGCTGCCCGTCGCGCTCGAAGAGGCCCGCCGTCGCATCCACTGACTAGAGTGCGGCGCCGCATGGCCTGGCCCGAGGTCTACCTGGCGTTCCTGATCTCGCACCTGGCCGGGGACTTCCTGCTCCAGACCGAGTGGCAGGCGATGAACAAGCGCGGCGGCCTGCGGCGCGACCCCGAGCGGCGCCGCGCGCTGCTGATGCACGGCCTGACCTACACCGTGGCCTACGTCCCCGCGCTGGTCTGGCTCGCGGACGACATCGGCGCGCTCGGCGCCGTCGCCTGCGCGCTCGCCATCACGCTCCCGCACGTGCTGATCGACGACGGGTGGCTGCTGCTCGCTTGGATGACGCGCGTCAAGCACAGCGACGAGCCCGAGAAGTGGCTCGCGGCGGCGGTCGACCAGACGTTCCACCTCGTCTGCCTGCTGCCGGTGGCGATCGTCGCGGCGACGGCGTAGCGTCCGCGCGGTGCAAGAGCTCCCCGTCCGCCGCAACACCCTGCTGCTGTCGGCCTCCCTGGCCGCCAACTCGGGGATGCTGCAGCTCTCGGCGGCCGTCGCTTCGTTGACGCTGGTGCTGGTGCTCGGCGTCGACCAGCTGCTCGGCCTCGGGCCGGCGATCGTGCTCGCCTCCGGCGCCTTGGCGGCGCTGCCCGCCGGCCGCGCGATGGATCGCCTCGGGCGCGTGCCGGTGCTCGCCGCGGGGTTCGCGACGGGCGGGCTCGGCGGCGGGCTCGCAGGGCTCGGCTCGATGCTCGAGTCGGCGCCGGTCGTGCTCGTCGGGCTCGTGTGCGTGGGGATGGCGAGCGGCACCGCGCTGCTGGCCCGCACCGCGGCCGGCGACATGTACCCGCCGGAGCGGCGGGCCCGCGGCATCGCGCTCGTGCTGTTCGGGGCGGTCTTCGGCGCGATCCTCGGTCCGCTCGTGTTCAGCCCGCTGCTGGCGGGCCGCGAGCTCGACGGCGACGCGCTCGCGCTGCTGTGGTGGGCCTCCGTCGCCTTCATGGCGGTCGCGCTCGTGCTCGTGCTGCTCGTCCGGCCCGATCCGAAGCGGATCGGCGAGCTGCTGCACACCCACGACGACCAGACCGTCGACCGCACGCCCGCGCCGCTGCGCGAGATCGTGCGCCGCCCCGGCGTGATCCCGTCGCTGGTCGCCGGGCAGGCGAGCTTCGCCGTGATGGTGGGGATCATGACCCTGACCGGATCCGTGGTCGTCGACCATCACCATCACGCCGGCTCAAGCGTGTTCCCGATCATCGGCGCGCACGTGACGGGCATGTACGCGCTCGTGCTCGTGATCGGCACGCTGATCGACCGCATCGGCCGCCCGCCCGCGCTGGCGGGAGGGCTGCTCGTGATGGCCGCCTCCGCGCTGAGCCTGGTGTGGGTGACCGGCGTGGCGGGGATGGCGCTCGCGCTGTTCGGCCTCGGGATCGGCTGGAACCTCTCCTTCGTGGCCGCCACCGCGACGCTCGCGGACTGCGCCGCGCCGTGGGAGCGCGGGAAGCTGCTCGGCTTCAACGACCTGCTCGCCGGCATGACGGGCGCGACGCTGGCGCTCGTGGGCGGGCTCGCGCTGACGGCCATCGGCGTCGCGGCGCTGGCGATCGGCGGGGCCGTGCTGGTGATCGTGCCCGCGCTGTGGATCCTGCGCACGCCGCTGCCGCGGCAGGCGCTAGCGGCGGACGAAGCCGCCCTCTGAGCCGATCACCTGACCGGTCACCCAGCGCGCGTCCTCGGAGCACAGCCACGCGATCAGCCGCGCGGCGTCCTCGGCCTCGCCGATCCGGCCGGCGGGCATGCGCGGGAGCACGTCGGCGCGGATCTCGTCGGTCACCCAGCCCGTGTCCGTCACGCCCGGATTGACGACGTTGACCGTGATCCCCAGTCCCATGACCTCCGGCGCGAGCTGGAGCGCGAACATCTCCAGCGCCGCCTTCGTCGTCGCGTAGGGCAGCTCGCCGAGCATCGGGCCGAGCGACTGGCCGCTGGTCATGCAGACGATCCGGCCCGGCTCGCCGCGCGCGTGGCGGCGCGCGAGCTCGCAGGAGAGCAGCACGGGCGCGCGCACGTTGACCGCGTAGTGGGCGTCCAGGGTGGCCGCGTCCATCTCGGCATAGCCGCCGTTGACCGAGTGGGCGGCGTTGTTGACGAGCACGGACGGCAGCGTCCCGAGCCGCTCCACCGCCGCGTCGAGCACCGACGCCGGCGCGGAGGGGTCGGCGAGGTCGGCCTCGAGCACCGTGGCGTCCAGCTCGGCGGCGAGCGCGGCGCCGTCGCCGCCGGGCGGGACGGTGAAGGCGACCTCGTGCCCGGCGGCCGCCAGCGCGCGGCAGACCGCGGTGCCGATCTCGCGCTCGCGGCCGGCGCCGGTCACGAGCGCGGGCCCGGGGATCCTGGGAGGATTCGTCACAAGGCCACCCATTCTCCCGAAGGACGGGGTGGATGCGCAGCTCGAGCCGCACTGACGAGGATCTGCTGAGCGCCGCGGACGCCCGCTCGTTCGAGGAGTTCTATCTGCGCCACGCCGACATGGTCATCGGCTACTTCGCCCGCCGCACAGGCGACGCCGAGCTGGCGGCCGACCTGACCTCGGAGACCTTCGCAGCGGCGCTCGCCGGCCGCCGCCGGTACCGGCCGCGCAAGGGCGCGGCGGGCGCGTGGCTGTTCGGGATCGCGTCGCGCAAGCTCGCGGACGCCCAGCGCAAGGGCTACGCGGAGCGGCGCATGTGCCGGCGGCTCGGCATGGAGCGGTTCGAGCTCACGGACGCCGACATCGCGCACATCGAGGCGCTCGGCGAGACGACCCTGCTCGAGGGGCTCCCGGTCGACCAGGCCATGGCGGTGCGGGCGCGCGTGATCGAGGAGCGCGACTACGACGAGATCGCCGGAGAGCTGCATACGAGCGAGGCAGTGGTGCGCAAGCGGGTCAGCCGCGGGCTGGCCACGGCGCGCCGGAGGATCGGGAGGCACCAACCATGAGCCAGGACTTCACGACACGGCTGCAGCTGCAGCTCCGCGAGGCCGCGCTGCGCGACGAGCGCCGCAGCGCCCCGCGGCGGTGGCTGGCCGGCGTGCGCTACGGCATGCCCGCGCCCGGCGCGGCCGCGGCCGTCGCGGTCGCCGCGCTGCTCGTCGTCGCCGTGCTGGCGGTCGGCGGCCTGCGCTGGGGCGAGGACGACGCGGTCTCCAACCCGAAGGTGATCGGCAGCGTCGCGCTGGCGGAGAATCTGGGCGGGATCAGCTCCGGCTTCGGGTCCGTGTGGGTCGCCGACGCCGATCGCCAGGTGCTGCTGCGCGTCGACCCGCAGACCCGCCGCGTGCAGGCCGAGATCCGCACGGGCGGCGACTCCAACGCCCAGGGCGGCGACCCGATCGTGGGCGTCGGCAGCGACGCCGTCTGGGCGATCGCGCGCGCGCCCGGCTCCGACGGCGGGAGCCAGATCCTGCGGATCGACCCGGCGACGGACCGCATCACGTCGCGGGCGACGCTCCCGGAGCGGCAGGCGCCGCTCGTCTTCGACCTCCAGATCGTCGACGGCCGGCCGTGGGTCCTCACCCTCCGCGGCGCGATCGAGATCGACCCGGCCACGGGCAGGCCGGGCCGCTTCGTCGCCCTCGACCCGAAGGCCGACGAGGACTTCCCCCAGTGGACGATCATCTCCGGCGGCGAGCTGTGGGTCCTGACCCGGGCGCAGCGGATCGACCGCTACGACCTCGGCACTGGCCGCAGGGGGTCCTCGCTGCCGGTCCGGCTCGAGGGCGCCTGGGCGATCGTGCCGACGCCGGACGGCCTGTTCATGTCAGGCCCGCGCGGGGAGCTGGCGCGGGCGAGCGCCGACGACGGGCGGATCGCCTGGCGGCGGCAGATCGGAGACACGAGCACCCTGCCGCTGATCCTGAAGGACCGCATCTGGGTCCACTCCTCGGACGTGGCCGGCGGGCGCGACCGCCTCGTCGAGATGGACCCGCGCACGGGGCGCGTGCTCTCGTCGACCGGCCTGCCCGAGTTCGGCATCGCCGGGATGACGCAGGTCGGCAACGACCTGTGGATCACCACGCCCAGCGGGAAGCTGATGATCGTCCGCCCCTAGGGTCGTGACTCGCGACCCTAGCCGAGCTCGTCGACCTCGATCTCGTTGCGCAGGATCGCGAGCGTGACGAGATGAGAGCGGTTGCGGGCGCCGAGGCGGCGCATCGCGTTGCGGATATGGGTCTCGACCGTGGCCGAGGTCACCGACAGCTCCTCGCCGACCTCGCGCCCGGTCGCGCCGCCCGCGACCAGCGCGACGACCTCCCGCTCGCGCTGGCTGAGCGGCTGCCAGGCGCCGTTGGACCGCGTCGGGAGGAAGATCGCCAGATGGCGGCCCGGGGTGACGTCGGCGACGGCGACGAACGGCACGTTGCGCGGCCCCACCGGGCTGGGGAGGGGGAAGGTGCCGGCGAGCACGCCCGCCTCGCGGAAGCGCGCCCAAGCGCCCTCGATCTCGCCCGGCGGCGTGCCCGTGACCTCCTCGGTCCGCATGCCGATCAGCTCGTCGTGGGCGATCCCGAGCAGCCCGCACGCCGCGGGGTTGGCTTGCACGCAGCGCCGGTCGTCGTCCGTGACGACGACGGCGACGCTCTCCTGGTCGATCATGCTCGGGTCGATCACTGAGAAGGGCTGACCATAGGGATCGGACCGCGGTCTCGCAACCCTCCGACCGTGCTCTCCGATAATCTCGACTGACATGGTCGAGAAAACGTTGTCGCGTCGCGAGCTGCTCGCGCTCGCCGCGGCGGGGGCTCCCGCCGTGGCGCTGGGGAGCCGTTGGACGCCCCCGGCATGGGGCCAGGCCCCGTCCCCGATCGTCAAGCCGCTGCCGCCCGAGTGGTTCGTCCGCCAGGGCACGAACGCCGAGATGCGCTGGGAGGCCTTGCGAGGAAATTGTCCCCACCCACCCCTGCTGGTCGGGAACGATCGCTTCTTCGTGCGCAACCACACCTCGACGCCGCGGATCGACCCGGCCACGTGGCGGCTTCGCGTGTCCGGCAGCGGCCTGCGACGGCCGCAGGGGATCGAGCTCGGCTACGACGAGCTCGCCCGCCTCGAGACGCGCGAGATCACCGCGGCGATCGAGTGCGCGGGCAACGGCCGGCGGCTCTTCGCGGACCAGCAAGGCACACCGGCTCCCGGCACGCAGTGGCGGCTCGGCGGCATCGGGCTGGCCCGCTGGCGCGGCGTGCCGCTGGCGGAGGTGCTCGAGCGCGCCGGCCTGCGCCGCGACGCCGTCGACGTGATGCCCGAGGGCCTCGACGCCAGCGTGACCGCCGACGGCGCCGACCAGGGCCACGTACGCCGCCCGCTGCCGGTCGGCAAGGCGCTCGACGACGCGCTGCTCGCGCTGGAGATGAACGGCGAGGAGCTCCCGCCCGACCACGGCTTCCCGGTGCGGCTCGTGGTCCCGGGCTGGATCGGGATCGCCAGCATCAAGTGGGTCGGCTCGATCGAGGTCTCGCGGACGCGCCTGACCTCGCCCTGGAACACGAAGTGGTACCGGATGACCGGTCCGTCGTACCCGCCGGACTCGCCGCCGCTGACCGAGCAGCCCGTCAAGAGCGCCTTCGAGCTGCCCTGGGACGCGGAGCTGGCCCCGAGCGGGCGCACGCTGGAGCTGCGTGGGCGCTCCTGGTCCGGCGGCGCGCCCATCCGCCGCGTGGACGTCAGCACGGACGGCGGCGCCACGTGGGAGCGGGCGCACCTGCGCGGGCCCAATCGCGAGCACGGCTGGGCGCGCTGGACGCTGCCGTGGCGCTCGCCCGAGCCCGGCCGCCACGAGCTGCTGGCCCGCGCGACCGACCGCGAAGGGCTCGTGCAGCCCGACACGGTGCCGTTCAACGACAACGGCTACCAGTTCTGGGCCGTGGCGCGGCACCCCGTGCGCGTGACCTGAGTCCACGCCGGGTACGGCCGGAGCATGCTCGGCTCCGGCCTGATCGGCGGCTCCTACACGATGGCGAAGGCGATGGCGGGCGACGTCGCCCGCTCGCTCGACCCGCTCGGGCTGGTCGACGGGGCGCCGCCCGAGGACTGGCTCGACGCGCGCGATCCCGAGTACATCCGGCACGTCCTGCCGGCGATCCGCGCCTGGAGCGAGCACTACTTCCGCGCCGACGTCGAGGGGCTCGAGGAGATCCCCGCCGACGAGCCGGTCCTGCTGGTCGGCAACCACTCCGGCGGCACCCTGATCGCGGACACCTTCGTGCTCGCCCAGCACTTCTACGACCACTTCGGCGCGGAGCGCGAGTTCCACCAGCTCGCCCACGACCTGGTCTTCCAGGTCCCCGGGGTGCGCGCGAGCCTGTCGCGCTTCGGGACCGTCCCCGCGCACCCGGACAACATGCGCAAGGCGCTGAACCGCGGCGCGGCGCTGCTCGTCTACCCGGGCGGCGACCACGAGACCTACCGGCCCAGCTGGGACCAGGACAAGATCGACTTCGCGGGGCGCACCGGCTTCGCGAAGCTCGCGATCGAGCTCGGCGTCCCGGTCGTGCCGATCGTGGCGATCGGCGGCCAGGAGACGGCGCTGTTCCTGGGCCAGGGCCAGCGGATCTCGCGCCTGCTCCGGCTCGACCGCGCGCTGCGGCTGAAGGTCTTCCCGATCCAGGTCGCGCCGCCGTTCGGCCTGACGCTGCTCGACCTGCCGCTGCGGATGCCGCTGCCGTCGAAGATCTCGATCCGCGCGCTGCCGCGGATCGACCTGCGCGAGGAGCTCGGCGCCGACGCCGACCCGCGCGACGCCTACGAGATCGTCACCGAGGCGATGCAGGCGGAGCTCTCGCTGATGGCCGCCGACCGCACGCTGCCGGTCGTCGGCTGAGACCGGCTCGGCCAGCTCGCGCGCCACGGCGCCCATGCCAGGGCGGCCGAGGAAGAAGCCCTGGCCCATGCCGACGGCGAGCTCCCGCAGGCACGCCAGCTCGGACTCGGACTCGATCCCCTCCGAGACGACCACCGCGCCGACGTCGGCCGCGAAGGCCACGATCGCCGCGGCCAGCGACTGGCGCACCGGATCGTCGTCGATGCCGCACACCAGCGAGCGGTCGAGCTTGAGGATCTCCGGGTTCACGCGCGTGACGTGGCGGAAGGAGGAGAAGCCGGAGCCGACGTCGTCGATCGCCACCCGGATGTCGTGCGTGCGCAGCTCGTCGAGCGCCCGGCCGAGCGCGAAGTAGTCCTCGACGGCGTGGTGCTCGGTCAGCTCGACAACCAGCGGCCGTCGCTCGTGTGCGGCGAGCATCCCGATCAGCTCGTCGCCGGCGAGCAGGGAGGGGGAGGCGTTGAGCGCGAGGTACATGCCGTCCGGCAGCCGGTCGTGCGAGGCGAGCGCGAGCCGCACGGCGGCCAGCTCGAGCTCGATCCCGAGGTCGAGCGCGTGGGCGTCGAGGAAGCAGTCCTCGGTCGCGATCGTGCGCCCGTCGGCGTCGTGGAAGCGCGCGAGCGCCTCCGCGCCGACGATCTCGCCGCTGGCCAGGTCCACGATCGGCTGCAGCGCGACCTCCAGGCCCTCGCCGGAGATCAGCCGCCGGATCCGGCCCGCGAGCTGCTCGCGCCGCGCCCGGCCGGCGCCCGCGAGCTCCTCCTCGCGCGCCGCGCGCTCGCGGTCGGCCTCGAAGTTGGACTCGATCTCGCGCTGGATCTCGAGCAGCTTGTCCGCCAGTCCCACGAAGCCCATCACGAGCCCGACCGAGGGGATCGCGAACTGGCCGCCGCGCAGCGTGACGCTCGCCCACCAGGCGTCGGTGTACGCCTCGGGCGAGAGGACGTAGGCGAGCCCCTCGACCGACGAGAGCGCGAGGGCGGCGATCATGCACATGGCGCCCCACGCCGGGGTGCCGTTCTCGGCCCGCCACCACGCGATCGCGGCGCCGGCCTGGACGAGCACGATCGCCGCGACGAGCAGCTTGAGCTGCGCCGTGTAGCCGTTGTCGAGCGCCACGAGGTCGCCGAGCGGGACGTCGACGACCGCGCTCCACGCCAGGAGCAGGGCGGAGGGCACGATCAGCGCGATGAGATGGCGGCGGGTCGGGCGCACGCCGGCCACCGCGAGCAACGCGGCGGCGGCCAGCCCGGCGTGCCACACGAGGTAGCGCGCGGCCCCGGCGTCGGCGGACTGGCTGACCGGCCCGCCGGTGGGGAAGATCGTCGGGCTGGCGAGGAGGGAGAGCAGCAGGCCGGCGCACGCGATGGCCGAGCCGGCGGCCATCCAGCAGAGCTTCGGGTCGGCCACGGCCCGCGACGACGCGGCGAGCAGGTAGGCGACCAGCGCGGCGCAGACCGCGCCGACGGCCATGAAGGCGGGCGAGGCGCCAGAGGGGCGGCCGTAGTCGCCGGCGCTGATCGCGATCACGATCGCGATCGCGGCCATCACGAGGCACGCCGCCAACAGCCGGTAGGTGACGCGATCGGACGGACGCGTGTTCAGCAGTGGCGACAAGGGGCTTCGCTCAGTGATAACGCAACGAAGCGCGGTTTCCTGCGGCCAAGCGTGCAGGAGTTCGTGCAAAGACCTCCGCTCACGCGCCGGGCGGGACCCGCCGATGTAGGAATCGATGGACCCACGCCATTTGCGCGCGATCGGTGCGCTCATCGCGGCCGCGCTCGCCGGCCTGTTGCTCCTCATGACCACCGACGACCGCGCGATCGGCGACGGCGTGTCGCTCGACCAGCCGCGCATCACCGCCGCCCAGCGCGAGGCGACGGCCCGCTACGCCGCCGGCGTGCCCGAGCCGGACCGCCGGTGGATCGAGGCCGCGATCGCCTCCGCGAGGCCCGAGGCGCAGCGCCTGATGGCCGAGGTCGACGGGCTCGTGGAGTACCAGGTCCACCAGGGCGACCCGCTCGGCGTCACCCGCTCGGAGATCTCGCCCTCCGGCGCGAGCTTCGTCATCTCCTTCGACATCGCCTCGCTCGACGGCCGGCGCGCCCAGGACCGCGCGGTGACCGTGCTGCACGAGTACGGCCACGCGATCGACCTCGCGATCGTCTCCGAGGAGCTCAACGCGTCGCTCGAGGGGGGCATCCCGCGCACGGGCGCCTGCGGCGACTACGGCGGCGTCAAGACGGGCTCGTGCGCCGAGCCGGCCGAGCGCTTCGCCGACACCTTCGCCAAGTGGGCGCTGCGCGGCAGCGTCTCGGCCGTGGGCGCGGGCTACCAGGTCGCGAACCCGCCGTCGCTGGAGAGCTGGGGCGCGCCGCTGACGGCCCTGGCGAACCAGCTCGCCGTCCCACGCTAGCCGGGGTGCAGCAGGCGGCCCTCCATGCCGCCGGCGACCGTGATCACCTGGCCCGTGACGTGCCCGGCCGCGCGGTCTGAGCAGAGGAAGGCGACGGAGCGCGCCACGTCGGCGACGTCGGCGACCTTGCGCAGCGCCATCGTGGCCGTCACGCGCGCGACCGTCTCCTCCGTGAGGTCCTTCGCGGTCATCGGCGACACGGTCCATCCCGGGGCGACGACGTTCACGCGCGCTCCCGGGGCCGTCCGCACGACCTCGTTCTTGAGCGACAGCGCCAGGCCCTGGCCGATCGCGGCCTTCGCGGCGGCGTAGTCGGCGTGGCCGGCCTCCCCGAAGAGGCCGGCGGTCGAGGCGATCAGGACGAGACTGCCGGTGCCCGACGACTCGACGTGGCGGCAGAAGGCGCGCGCCGTCAGGAACGTCGCGGTCAGGTTCGCGTCGATCGTCGCGCGCCAGCGCTCGAGCGGCAGGCGCGCGACGGGCACGTCCTCCGACGGCCAGACGCCGGCGTTGGCCACGCAGGCGTCGAGCCGGCCGAGCGCCTCTACGGCGGCGGGGACGAGCGCGTCCGCCTGCGCCTCGTCGCGCAGATCGGCCTGGAGCGCCACGCCGCCGAGCTCGCCGGCCAGCGCCTCCGCGGCCTCGCGGTTGCGGTGATAGTGCAGGGCGACGCGGGCGCCCTCCGCGGCCAGCTCGCGGGCGACCGCCGAGCCGATCCCGCCCGAGGCGCCCGTCACGAGCGCGGCCGTGCCGGCCAGTCCGAGATCCATGGCGCGGCAGTCTGCCAGCCTGCCGTGCGGCGGTTGCGCAGGTCCGCATTGCGTGGGTTGTGGAATTGTGGAACAATCTCGCGTATGGCACGACTGCAGGTCCTCCTCGCCGCCCTCTGCTTCGGCACCACGGGCACCGCGCAGGCGCTCGGCCCCGACGGGATCGACCCCGCGGCCGTCGGCGCCGCCCGGATCGCGTGCGGCGGCGCGCTGCTGGTGCTGTTCGCGCTGGTCGTGCGCCGCGGCTCCGGTCCTGCCTGGTCGCGCGGCGCGGTGCTCGCGGGCGCCGCCGGCGTGGCGGCCTACCAGGTGTCGTTCTTTGCCGCGGTCGACGACACGGGCGTCGCCGTGGGCACGATCGTGGCGCTCGGCTCCGCGCCCGCGCTGACCGGCGCGCTCGAGTGGCTGCTGCACGGCCGCCGGCCGCCGGCCCGCTGGGCGGTGTCGACGGCGGTGGCCTGCGCCGGCGTCGTGCTGCTCGCGCTCTCGGGCGGCTCGGCGGCGGGGATCTCGCCGCTCGGCGTCGGGCTCGCGGTGATCGCCGGCGGCTCCTACGCCACATACACCCTCGCCTCCAAGCACCTGCTCGAGCACGGGCACGCGCCGGAGGGCGTGATGGCCTCGCTGTTCGGGCTCGGAGCGGTCGCGCTCGCGCCGCTGCTGTTCCTCGTCGACACGGGCCCGCTGGGCAGCGCCGGGGGGCTCGCGCTCGTGCTCTTCCTCGGCGTCGTCCCGACCGCCGTCGCCTACGTGCTCTTCGCCCGCGGGCTGCGCGGGCTGCATGCCTCGGAGGCCGCGACGATCACGCTGCTGGAGCCGGTGACGGCGGCGGCGCTCGGCGTCTTCGTGCTCTCCGAGCGCGTGACCGGGGCCGGCGCGCTCGGTGCGGCGTTGGTGCTGTCCGCGCTCGTGCTGCTCGCCCTGCGGCCGGCGCGGCCCGCGCTCCCGACCGTGGCGGAGCCGGCGTGACGTTCGAGCGCGCCTCGACGGCCGAGCTGCTCGCCTCGGAGCTGCGCCGCGAGATCCTCGACGGAGCGCCGGCGGCGGGCGAGCGGCTGCGCGAGCGCGAGCTGGTCGAGCGCTACGGCGTCGCGCGGCACACGCTGCGGGCCGCGCTGCGCCAGCTCGCCGGAGAGGGGCTCGTGACGATCGAGCCCCATCGCGGAGCGACCGTCGCGCGCCTCGGGCCCGAGGACGTGCGCTGGCTGTACGAGCTGCGCGCCGCGCTCGAGCTCGAGGCGGCGCACCTCGCCTTGGAGCGCCACGGCGGGCGCCTTCCGGAGTCCGTGCACGCGGCGCTGGCGGCGCTCGAGGCGGCCTGCGCGGCGCCCGAGCCGTCGTGGAGCGACGTCAGCCACGCCCATGCCGGTCTCCACGGCGCGATCGTCGCGGCCTCGGACAGCCCGCGGATCGTCTCCGCGCACCGCGCGCTCACAGGCGAGATGCTGCTGTTCCTGCTCCAGCTGCAGCCGCACGTCGAGCCCGAGGCGCTGGCCGCCGACCACACCGCGCTGGTCGCCGCGCTCGAGCGCGAGGGGGCCGGGGTGCTGCGCGCGCACCTGCGCGAGTCCGCCGAAACCCTCGGCGCGACGGTGGGTTAAACACGACCGGGCGGACGGCCGAGGCCGCCCGCCCGGATGATGAGGAGGGGAGTTGCGGTGCCCCGGGGGAGAGCACGCACTCATGGACTTCCGCGACAGGCCGTCAGCGAAACGCAGAATGGTCAGCATCGAAACGAAACCCGGTGTGACCGGGCCTGTTCGTCACGGGCCTGACCTTTGCGTGGTGGGCTCGTCCCGCTGGCGGGCCTGGTTTCCTGTAGCCGATGAGACGATTCGAGATCGGACCGCTGATCGTGGCGGTGGGCAGCCTCGTGCTGCTCGTGAGCCTGTTCATGGACTGGTACGCCGGTGAGTCGGCCTGGGGCGTCTTCGAGGTCGCCGACGTGCTGCTCGCCGCGCTGGCGATCGCCGCCCTGGTGGCCGCGCTCGGCCAGATCGCCGAGGAGATCGCGGTGCTCGACCGGGGCTGGCTGCTGCCCGTCGTGCTGGCGGCGGCGCTGCTCGTGATCGCCGAGCTGCTCAGCCCGCCGCCTGTGGTGGGCGGCGCCGATCCGCAGGAGGGCGCCTGGCTCGCGTTCGGCGCGGCGCTCGTGATGCTGCTCGGCACCGTCCTGAGCCTGGGCCGGGTGTCGTTCTCGTTCGCGATCGAGGGCCGCGAGCCGCGCCGCGTCGCCGCCGTCGATCACCGCCCGCCGCCGACCGAGACGGGCGCGCCGGTGGCGAGGCCCGGCGAGACCACGGCGACCGAGGCCCTGCCCGAGGAAGGCGGGAAGAAGCGCTGATGGCGGAGACGCGGGAGCTGTCGTTCGAGCTGGAGCGCTTCGAGTGGGTCGCCGACGACCGGCTCGAGGTCTCCGGCAACTGGCAGGGGCTGACGGGCCGCCGGCTGGCGCGGCCCGTGCTGACCGTCGAAGCCGACGGCCGGCGCCGGCGCCTGACGGCGCTCCCCGGCGGGCAGCTACCCGGCAAGGGCGGCGATGCGTGGCGGGCGTCGTTCGCCTGGCCCCACGGCCCGGCGGACGTCGAGTCGGCCGAGCTGGAGGTGGGCCGCAGCCTTGTCGTCGACCTGCCGGCCCCGCGGCGCCGCAAGCGGCGCTCCGCCGAGACGCGCCCGGCCGACGAAGGCCTGCGCTCGGAGCTGGCCGAGCTGCGCGCGCAGATCGCCGAGCTGCGCCAGGCACACGGCGGCTCGCCGGAGGCCGAGGCCGTCGCCGAGTCGGCCGAGGCGGTGGCGGACTCGGCGGCGCCGGGACCCGCCGCCGGTCCCGAGCAGGCCGAGCGGCTCGATCGCCTGGAGGCCGAGCTCGCGGAGCTGCGCACGGCCCTCGAGCGGGCGCAGGCCGAGGCCGAGCGGGCCGAAGCCGAGCGCGAGGGGCTGCGCGATGAGCTCGAGCGCGCCGACGCGGAGCGCGCGTCGCTGCGCGAGGAGCTCGCCAACGTACGCTCCGAGCACGACTCCCTCCAGGACCAGCACGCCGCCCTGATTGCCCGCAGCGGTGACCTGCGGGGCCAGCTCGCGGAGGCGATCGATGCCCAGGAGCCGCTGTCGGAGGAGCTGAGCGTGCTGCGCGCGACAAAGCAGGCCACCGACGAGGAGCGCGAGCGCCTCGAGCGCGAGCTCGCGAAGACCCGGGAGGACCTGGCCGAGCGCGAGCGGGCGCTGGCCGGCCACCGCGAGGAGTCCGAGCAGCGGCTCGGCCTCGAGCGCCAGAACACGACCGGGGTGCGCGAGAAGCTCGCCGACGCGCGCGAGGAGGCCCAGAAGGCGCTCGCCGCGGAGGCCGAGGAGACGGAGCGCATCCGGGCCGAGCTCGCCGGCGCCCGCGAGGAGGCCGAGCGCCTGCTCGCCGCCGAGCGCGCCGAGGTGGCGCGGCTGCGCGAGGAGCTCGCCGCCCGCCCGCCCGCCGCCGAGGAGGGCGAGGAGGAGGGCGACGACGCCCATCGCCGCATGTACGAGCGGATCTCGCGCGAGCTCGAGAACGAGCGCTCGACGGTCAGCCGCCTGCGGCGCGAGCTCGACGAGCGGTCGGCCGAGACCTCCGAGCACCGGCGCTCCGTCGCCGCGCAGGCCACCAACGGCGTGCACACCACGTCCGCGGAGACCCCCGTGGCGCTGACCTCCGCCGGCCGCTCGAGCCGGCGCGGGGCAGCGGTGCTCGCCTCGCGGACGGAGGCCGACGCGCGGGCGCCCTACCGGCGCGCCGACGCCGCGCGGGCCGCGGCCGCGCATCGCGTGCCGGAGCACGAGCAGTCCACGACCGGCATGTGGATGGCGCGCGCGGCGGCGATCGCGCTCGTGGCGCTGCTGCTGATCGCGCTCGCGATCATCGTCGCCTCGATCGCCTAGCCGCCCGCCGGCGCGGCCCGCCGGACGCGGCGCGCCCGGCTACACGCTCTGGGCGCGGAAGTCGATCTCGACCTTCTCGAACCCGAGGCCGCGCATCAGGCCCTCGAGCATCGAGCGCGTGTTGCGCTCGGCGGTCTGCAACAGCTTCGGGTCGGCGGCGGCCGCGGCGGCCAGCTTGTCCTCGGCGAGCTGGTAGAGCGGCTGCTCGTCGCCCGGGCGGTCCGAGAGGGCGTCCTCGACGCGGTCCAGCACGCCGCGGTCGCGGTCGTAGACGCGCGAGTTGTCAGGGTCCAGGCGCGGCTCGAGCAGCTTGGGCGCGGGCAGCGTGAGCTTGACCGAGCGGCGGTCCTTCGAGACCTGGACGGCGTCGGGGTCGCGCGAGAGACCGCGGAAGTCGACCGCCGCGTCGACCGTGCCCGCGGCCACGAACAGCGTCCGCTCGCCCTTGATGAACGACGGCAGCAGCCGGTTGTCCTGCTCGACGTCGACGACGACCTGCATGTTGGCCGTGGCCGCGTGGTAGTCGCTGAGGTTCTCCAGCGACTTGAGCAGCACGGGCTGGCTGCGGTCCTTCGTGTCCGTGCCGAACGGGTCGAGCGCGACGAGCACGACCACCACGGCGAGCACCGCCAGCACGGCCAGGCCGGCCAGGACGAGCAGTGCGCGGGCTCCGTTTCGCCTCACCACGCGACCAGCGTAGAGCGCGGGCGACTATCGTCCGCCGCCGGATGGCAGAGCCAGCGATCGTCGTGCACGGGGGCGCCGGGCGCGTCCCCACCGACCCCGACAGGACCGAGCGGATGTGCGCCGGCGCGGCCGCTGCTGTCGAGGCCGGCCACGCCGTGCTGGCGGCCGGAGGCGCGGCGCTCGACGCGGTCGAGGCCGCCGTCGTGGTGCTCGAGGACGACCCGGTGTTCAACGCCGGACGGGGCGCGGCGCTGACGACCGACGGCGGCGTCGAGCTCGACGCGTCGGTGATGGAGGGCACGACCCGCTTCGTCGGCGCCGTGGCCTGCGTGGAGGGCGTGCGCAACCCCGTGCGCGCCGCCCGCGCGGTGCTGCGCGACGGCCACCACGTGCTGCTCGTCGGCACGGCGGCGCGCGCGTTCGCCGCCGACCACGGCGTCGAGCTGTGCGACCCGTCCGAGCTCGTCACGGACCCGCAGCGCGAGGTGCTCGCCTCGGGCGACCTCGGCTGGGCGGCCGGGACGGTCGGCGCGGTCGCCCGCGACGCGGAGGGCCGGCTCGCCGCCGCGACCTCCACGGGCGGCACGATGGGCAAGCGCCGCGGGCGCGTCGGCGACTCGCCCCTGATCGGCGCCGGCACGTGGGCCGACGACGACACCGTCGCGGTCTCCTGCACGGGCGACGGCGAGGCCATCATCCGGATCGCGATGGCCCACGAGGTCGAGGCGCTCGTCCGGATCGGCGCCCTCTCGCTCGAGCAGGCCTGCGCCGAGGCGCTCGCCGAGCTCGAGCGCCGCGGCGGCCACGGCGGCCTGATCGCGGTAAGCGCGCGCGGCGAGGTCACCGCGCGCTTCAGCTCGCCCGGCATGACCCGCGGCTGGCGGGTCGGCGACGGGCCCGTCCACACGGCCGTCGGTGCCGGCTGACCCCGTCCAGGACGCGGCGGACCGGCTCTACGGCCTGCCGTTCGACGAGTTCATCCCCGAGCGCGACGCGACGGCCAAGCAGCTCCGCAAGGACGGCGACAAGGAGGCCGCCGCCGCGGTCGCCAAGCTCCCGAAGCCCAGCCAGGTCGCCTGGGTCGCCAACCAGCTCGGCCGGGCCGGCGCCGGCGACCTGCTGTCCGCCGGCGACGCGATCCGCGAGGCGCAGCTCGGCGGCGGAGGCCGCGAGGCGCTGCGCGAGGCCACCGCGGCCCAGCGCAGCGCGGTGGACGCGCTCCTGAAGGAGGCCGAGGGGCTCCGCCCGCTCTCGCGAGACCTCAAGGACCGCCTGCGCGCACTGCTGCTCGCGGTCGCGGGAGACGAGGACGTGCGAGCGGCCTTCGAGGCGGGCCGGCTTGTCGAGGAGCCTTCGGCCGGCGGCGCCTGGCCCGTCGGCGCATTCGTGGCACCGGCGTCTACGTCGGCAGCGAAGGGCGGCACGAAGCGGGCCGCGCCGCGCAAGGCGCCCGAGAAGCGCGAGTCCGCGGCCGCCAAGCGCAAGCGAGAGGAGAAGGAGCGCAAGGCCGCCGAGCGAGCCCGCAAGGAGGCCGAGCGCCAGCGAGAGGAGGCCGAGCGCCGCAAGCTCGAGCGCCGCCTGGCCGCCGCGCGCGAGGAGGCCGACGCCGCCAAGCAGCGCCTCGACATGGCCAAGGACGCCTACGAACGGGCCACCCACGAGGTAGCCCGAATCGAAGAACAGCTCTCCTGAATCATCGACCGGTCAGTTGTTCAGGCTGAGCCTGAACAATCGACCGCTCGCGGCTGCCGGGGCGGCCGAAGCGGCCGCTCACGCCCCCTCGAAGACGGTGTCAGCGCTGGGCAATCGAGCCGGATCGAACGAAGCCAGCCACTCCCAGGGCCCGGCGCCCGAGCAACCCCAGCGACACGCCCATCCACGCCAGCGCGCGGTCCACCGGCACGTCCCGCAACGTCACGGCCCCATGGCGCTTGGCCAGCCGCGACCCATCCGGCCCGAGCACCAGCGGCACGTGCGCATAGACCGGCTCCGGCAGCCCCAGCGCCCGAGCGAGCCAGAGCTGCCGCGGCGTCGACTCGGCGAGGTCCGACCCGCGCACGACCTCCTCGACGCCCTGGTCGGCGTCATCGACCACGACCGCGAGGTTGTAGGCGAACGCGCCGTCGCCCCGCCGCACCACGAAGTCGTCGACGACGCCCTCGAGATCCGCCCGAGCAGCCGATCGTCGAAAACGCCACACGGAGCGCCCGCGGCGCGACACGCGCAGGGCGGGCGGGCGGCCGGAGGCGCGCTTCTCCGCGAGCTCCGCGGCACTCAACCGAAGGCACGTCCCGGGATACGCCCCCTCGGGCAACGGCCCATGCGCCGCACTCGCCGCCTCGCGGATCTCAGCCCGGGTGCAATAACACTCGTACAAGAGCCGTTCATCGCGAAGCCGAGCCAGCGCCGCCTCGTAGAGCGAAGCCCGGGACGACTGGGCCACCACGGGCCCGTCCCAGTCCAAGCCGACGGCCGCGAGGTCTGCCAACTGCTCATCGACGAAGTGCGGGCGGACCCGCCCCACGTCGAGGTCCTCGACCCGCATCAGGAAGCGAGAGCCACGAGACCGGGCGAACAGCCAAGCCAGCACCGCCGTGCGCAGGTTCCCGAGGTGCAGGACACCCGTCGGGCTCGGAGCGAACCGCCCGGCGCTCACACCGAGAACGGCAGCGAGTCAGCGACGTCGGCCAGCAGGGGTGCCGACCGGTCGCGCTCCGAATACAGCAGCTCGAACCCCGTCGGCCACTCGATCCCCACTGCGGGATCGTCGAAGCGGATGCCCGCCTCAGTGGCCCCGTCGTAGTAGTTCGTGCACTTGTAGACGAAGTCCGCGGTCTCCGAGAGCACGCAGAAACCGTGCCCGAACCCGATCGGGATCCACAGCTGCCGGCCGTGGACGTCGTCGAGCTCGACGGACTCCCACTCGCCGAACGTCGAGGAGCCCCGCCGCAGGTCGACCACCACGTCGAGCACGGACCCTCGCGCACAGCGCACGAGCTTGCCCTGGCCCGGATGCGTCTGGAAGTGGATCCCGCGCACCGTGCCGCGGCGCGAACGCGAGTGGTTGTCCTGGACGAACGCCGTCGGGACGCCGTGCGCGCTCCACGAATCCTCGCGGTAGGTCTCCATGAAGAAGCCCCGCTCGTCGCCGTGGACGACGGGTTCGAGGAGCACGAGTCCATCGAGTCGGGTGGGGATCCGGCGCATATCGGTGGAGGAGGTTAGGGCGAAGGCGTCGAAAGATCGCCAGGCCATGCCGAGGACCGTCACCATGCCGCCCGCTGCCAAGGGCCACCAGACACTTTCCGCCTACATCTCCTCGCGGTTCGACGAGTTCTCGCGCTCCCAGAAGGATGTCGCGCAGTACGTCGTCGACCACCTCGACGAGGTCGCCTTCCACACCGCCGAGGAGCTCGCGCGCCGCGCGAGCACGTCCTCCTCGACCGTCGTGCGCTTCGCGCAGGCGCTCGGGTTCGAGGGCTTCCCCGAGCTCCAGGAGGCCGCGCGCGACGAGTACCGCCACCACCACCGCCGCTTCGCCTCCCCGCCCGTGGGGATGGAGCCGACGTCGGCCCCGCTCTTCTCGCTCGACCAGAACCCGTTCGAGCAGGCGATCGCCGCCGACCACGTCAACGTGGAGGACACGGCCCGCAAGGTCTCGCGCTCCGAGGTCGAGGCCGCGATCGAGGCGATCGCCGGAGCCGAGAAGCTGCTGATCGCCGGCACGGACCAGATGGCGTTCTTCGCCTCCTACCTGCGCCACCTGCTGATGCTGCTCGACGTGCGGGCCGAGATCGCCGCCTCGCCGTCCCAGGAGACGCTCAGCCGGCTCGGGCGCATCGACGAGGGCACGCTCGTGATCGGCCTCTCCGCCGGCCGCCCGCATCCGCTGGTCGTGCGCGCGATGAAGATCGCCCGCCACCGCAAGGCGTCGACGCTGGCGATCACCGACGCGACGCTGTCGGAGGTCTCCAAGCTGGCCGAGCGGACGCTGTACTACTCGTCGAACTCGCCGGCCTTCGTGCGCTCGCACGTCGGCCTGCTCTCGGTGCTGCAGGCGCTCGCCTTCGGGCTCTACGCGCGCGACGCGGCGTCCTACGACGACCGCATCCGCGCGTTCAAGCTCAAGTGACCGCCGCGAGGCGCTCGCGCAGGACCGCGATCGCCTCGCCCGCCGGCGGCAGCGAGTCGACCTCCCAGGCGATGCCGGTCGCGATGCCCGCGTAGCGCGGGTCCATCAGCAGCGCGGCGACGCGCTCGCCGATCCGCGATGAGTCCTCGACCACCAGCCCCGCGCCCGTCCTGGCGACGGCGCGCGCATTGAGCGGCTGGTCGCCGAAGCGCGGGAGCACGGCCAGCGGCACGCCGGCGGAGAGCGCCGTGCGCACCGAGCCGGCGCCGCCGTGCGAGAGCATCGCCGCCACGTGGGGCAGCACGGAGGCCTCGCGCACCCACGGCTCCGCGTGCACGCCGGCAGGCAGCGGGCCGAGCTCGGCCGGGTCGCGGCGGCCGGTGTTGAGCAGGACGCGGACGTCGAGCGCGGCGAGCTGCTCGATCGCCTCCCGGTAGAGGCCGGGATACGCGTCGCCCTGCGGAGCGACCGTCCCGTAGGAGACGTAGACGAGCGGCCGCACGTCGCCGTCCCAGGGGCCGGGCGGCGCCATCAGCGGGGCGTGGGGCTCGCGGAAGTGGCCCTGCGCGGCGACCGCCGTCCAGCGCGGGCGGCGTGAGCGTGACGCTGCGCCCCCCGAGCAGCCGCAGGCCGTCGGGATCGGGATCCAGGCGCTGCTCGGCCCGGATCTCGTCGACGTCCGCCGCGGCGAACTCGGCGATGTAGCGCTCGAGCTCGGCCATGTGGACCGCGACCCGCACCGAGGGCAGGGCGGCGCGCTCGGCCACGAGCGCGGCGGCGAACTCGCACGTCTCGTGCATCAGGACGTCGGGCTGCCACTCGGCGACGGCGCCCATGATGCCGGGCAGCGAGGCGCGCGCGTGCACGCCGGCGAACAGCTCGCCGACGATGATCCGGTTCGCCTCGTCCCCGGCGCCGGCCTTCGCGGCGGCGAAGCCGCGGGCTGACACGGCGTCGCTGAGCTCCGCGGGCGCCTCGGGCAGCGCCCAGGGCTCGTGGCCCGCGTCGAGCACGAGGCCGGTGGCCGACTCGGGGATCGCGATCAGGACCTCGTGCCCGAGGTTGCGGAAGGCGTCGGCAAAGGGCAACAGCGGCCGCATGTGGCCCTCGCCCCGGATCGTCGTCATGAGGATGCGCATAGGTCCAAAGACGCCGCGGCAGCGCGATCTATTCCGGCTAGATTCCCGCCGTGCGGCGCACCTCGATCCTGTTAGCCGTCGCCGCCGCGCTGTGGCTGGCCGCCGTCGCCCGTGCGGACGCATATGTCCTCGGCGGGCCGCGCTGGCCCGCCCGGACCATCACCTACTGGGACGGCGGCCCGAACCCCGCCGCGGTGAAGAAGGCCGTGCGCGCGTGGAACCGCAGCGGCGCGCGGGTCCGCTTCGTGCCGGCGAGGCGTGCGCGCGCTGACATCTGGATCAGCCGCTACCGGACGCCCTGCCGCGGCTATGCGCAGATCGGCCACGACCCGGCCGTGCGCCACGCCCCGCTGCGCCTCGGCCGCTGCATCGACGGACCGACCGCCGAGGGCGTGGCGGCCCACGAGCTCGGGCACATCCTCGGGCTCGACCACGAGCGCAAGCGCTGCGCGGCGATGAACGCGACCACTGCTGCGCTCTGTCGGTCCAAGCCCTACTACGTGCCCTGCCACCCGCTGGAGCGCGACGACGTCCGCGGGGCGATCCGCCTCTACGGCGGCGGGGTGCGACTGGGGCCGCGACGTCTCTGTCCACGCCTGGGCCCACCGGAGCCGCCCGCCGGGCTGCGGCTCGTCCCCGGCCCGGACGGCAACGGCACGCTCGAGCTGGAGCTGCGCCCACGGCGCGTGCTGATCCCCGGATCGTTCGCGCCGCGGCCGCTGATCACGGTCCACCGCTTCGAGGACGCGTGCCCGCCGGGACCGCCGTCCGGCGAGCCGGTCGCGGTGGTCACCGACTCGGCGCCGCGCGTCAGCATCCCGGTGACGCTGGGCCCTGGCCGCGTGTGCTTCTCCGTGTGGGTGGGGGACGTGATCGGAGCGATCGCGGCGCCGGCCACGATCACCGCCGATGGGTCCAATGGCTCCGCTCAGGCGGGCTGACGCACGCCGATTTGGACAAGAGCGGGCTCCAGAGCGTGGCTATCCTGCGAGACACGATGCGAGACGAGTCCACTTTCCGCGTCAAGGCCGGCTTGGCCGAGATGCTCAAGGGCGGCGTGATCATGGACGTGGTCGACGCCGAGCAGGCGAAGATCGCCGAGGACGCCGGCGCGGTCGCCGTCATGGCGCTCGAGCGCGTGCCCGCCGACATCCGCCGCGACGGCGGCGTGGCTCGCATGTCCGACCCGGCGCTGGTCAAGGGCATCCAGGAGGCCGTGACGATCCCCGTCATGGCGAAGGCCCGCATCGGCCACTTCGCCGAGGCGCAGGTGCTGGAGTCGCTCGAGATCGACTACATCGACGAGTCCGAGGTCCTCACGCCCGCCGACGAGGCCAACCACATCGACAAGTGGAACTTCAAGATCCCGTTCGTCTGCGGCGCCACCAACCTGGGCGAGGCGTTGCGCCGGATCGCCGAGGGCGCGGCGATGATCCGCTCCAAGGGCGAGGCCGGCACCGGCGACATCGTCGAGGCCGTGCGCCACATGCGCCGCATCAACGGCGAGATCCGCGCGCTGACCGTGATGGACGACGCCCAGCTCGCGACGGCCGCCAAGGAGCACCAGGCGCCGCTGGACCTGGTCCGCCAGGTCGCGCGCGACGGCAAGCTCCCGGTCGTGCTGTTCTGCGCCGGCGGCATCGCCACCCCGGCCGACGCGTCGCTGATGATGCAGCTCGGCGCCGAGGGCGTGTTCGTCGGCTCGGGCATCTTCAAGTCCTCCGAGCCCGCGATCCGCGCCCGCGCGATCGTCGAGGCCACCACCCACTTCGAGGACCCGGCGCGCGTCGCGCGCGCCTCCGAGGGCCTCGGCACCGCGATGACCTCCCTCGAGACGCGCAAGCTCGAGGAAGGCCAGCTGCTCGCCAACCGGGGCTGGTAGCGCCATGCCGCTCGTCGGCGTCCTGGCCCTGCAAGGGGACTTCCAGGCCCACGCGCGGATGCTGCGCGGGCTCGGCGCCGACGTGCGCGAGGTCCGCACCCCCGCAGGGCTGGAGGGCCTCGACGGCCTGGTGATCCCCGGCGGCGAGTCGACGACGATGACGCTCGGGATCGAGCGCGAGGGCCTCGGCGACCCGCTGCGCGAGTTCGCCGCCACAGGCACCCCGATCCTCGGCACCTGCGCGGGCATGATCATGCTCGACCGCGACCACCTCGGGATCGCCGACTGGCGCTGCGCGCGCAACGCCTTCGGCCGCCAGATCCGCTCCTTCGAGGCCGACCTTCGCATCCCGGGGATCTCCGGCCCGCCGGTGCGCGCGGTGTTCATCCGCGCGCCGTGGATCGCCGAGCACGGCGACGGCGTCGAGATCCTCGCCTCCGTCGACGGCCATCCCGTCGCGGCGCGCCAGGACAACCTCCTTGCGATCTCCTTCCACCCGGAGATCGCGGGCGAGAGCCGGCTCCACGAGTTGTTCCTGCGCGAGGCTGCCGTCCGCGCGTGAAGGACTTCACGCTGTACTTCGTCCGCCACGGCGAGTCGGTGGCGAACCTGTCCGACCGCAACGGCAGCAAGCGTCCCGACGACGCCGACCGCTTGTCCGACCACGGCTGGGAGCAGGCCCGCGGGCTCGGCCGGCGCCTGGAGGGGGAGGGGCTGGAGCTGATCGTGGCGAGTCCGATGCGGCGCGCGCAGGAGACCGCGCAGGGGATCGCCGAGGTCCTCGGCCTGCCGATCGAGACCGACGAGGACCTCTACGAGGTCCGCCAGTCCGACGCCTTCTACGCGTCCTCGCCCGACTACGGCGACACCGGCACCCTGCGCTGGATGCCGACGGCCGACCCCGACCATGCGGAGCCGGGCGCGGAGTCCTTCAACGACATCGTCGCCCGCGTGCGGCGCGTGCAGGAGCGCCTGGCGGAGGTCGCCGCCGAGCGGCGCGTCGTCGCCGTCAGCCACCACAACTTCCTGCACTTCTTCCTCGGCGTGACGTTCTTCGGCGACGACCTGACGCCCGCGATGGTGCCCGGCCTCTACCAGGCGGGGCACGCCAACACGGGGATCACGATCTTCGAGAAGGTCGCCCGCCGCGAGATGGACGGCGTCGACCTGCCGGGCTGGGTCCTGACGACCTGGAACGACCGGGCGCACCTTTAGGAGTCCTAGCCGTTTGCGCCGCGGCGGGGGCGGCAAGGGTGATCACATGGCATCGATCTCCGCACCTCCGCTCGCGCTCAGCCAGGTCGGCCGTGCGATGCACGACGTGGGCCTCGCCGGCCTGCTCGGCGGCAACATGTTCGGGCGCTTCGCGCTGCACCCCGCCGTCACCGAGCTCGGCGACGCGCGCGAGCGCGGCAAGGTGGTCAACGCGGCCTGGAGGCGCTACGGCGCGATCAACTCGCTCTCGCTGCTCGCCGTGACCACGGGTTGGCTCGGCGCCCGCCTGGACGAGGCGTCGGACGGCCGCCTCTCGCCGCCCGAGCGGCGGCTCGCCCGCGCCAAGGACGTGCTCGTCGGCGTCGTGGCGGTCACCGGGATCGCGACCGCGGCGGAGGGCGTGCGCTTCTCGCGTTCCGCGCCGGACGGCGCCGTGCCGCTGCGCGACGGCGACCACACGGCGGCCGAGGCGAAGCCGGACTCGCGCGCGCTCAAGCGGCGGCTCAACGTGCTCGGCGCCGTCTCGCTTGGCGCGGAGGCCGGGCTCGTGGCGGTCAACGCCGCGCTCAACCAGCGCAACTTCCGCCGGCCGCCCGCGCGCCGGCTGATCCCGCGCTTCGGCCGCGTCTAAGCGAGCGCGGCGAGTCCCTCCGCGACCTCGAGCAGGTCGCGGCCGCCGACGTCGGGCTCCGGCAGGCCGTCGGGCAGCACGAGGTCGCGACGCGCGACCCAGCCCGTGCGCAGCCCGGCCGCCTTGGCGCCGGCCACGTCCCACCAATGCGCGGCGACGAGCGCGACCTCGTCCGCCGTGGCCTCCACGCGCTCGAGCGCCAGCCGGTAGGGCCGCGGGTCCGGCTTGAAGGCGCCCGACTCCGGGGCGCTGATCACGATCTCGATCCGGTCGCGCAGGCCCGCGAAGCGCAGCACGGCGTCGGCCGCCGCTTCGGTGCTCTGCGTCAGCACGCCGAGCCGCAGCCCGATCCCGCGCAGCTGCTCGAGCGCCGCGGGGGCATCGATGAAGGCCGGCATCGCGCCCATCAGCCCGAGCGCGTCGTCGGCCGCCGAGGGGTCGCGGCCGGCCAGCCTCAGGCGCCGCCGCAGGCCCGCGCGCACGAGCTCGGAGAACTCCGCCTCGCGGCCCGTGAGCGTGACCACCATCGCGAGCTGGATCGCGTCGTCGACCGCCGCGCTCACGAGGTCCTCGTCGGCCGCGGTGTCGCCCAGCGGCTGGGCCATCACGGCCGTATCGACGAGCGTGCCGTTGAGGTCGAACAGGACCCAGCGCAGCGCCATCAGCAGCCCTGCGCCTGGATCTCGACCCGGATGGGGAGGTCGAACACCTGCGTCGACGTCCCGCCGTCGCTGCGCAGCTCGAGGTCCGGCCCCGCGAGCGGCACGTCCTGGGCCCCGAACTCGCAGCCGCGCACGGTGCCCTCGACCGTCACGTCGGCCTCCTCGCCGGGTGGCACCTGCACGGGTCCGTCCGCGATCCGCTCGGGCACGAAGGCGCCGTCGCGGTCCTCGTCGGCCGCGACGCCGGTCACGGAGACCACCTCGTCGGTCGGGTTGCGCACGGTGACGGTGTAAGTGAGGGACGCGCCCTCCTGAGGGCGCAGCTCGTAGATCCTCTCACCGGCGTCGGGGTCGGCGCCACCCTGGCGCTCGGCCTGCTTCCCGGCCGCCTTCGCCCCGGGCGGCGGCTCGGCCGAGACGAGCTCGAGCGGGCCACCGCCGCCGCCGCAGCCGGTCAGCGCCGCCGCGAGCAGGACCGCCGCCGCGCGCTTCACGCCGCGCTGCCGCGCAGCAGCGGTCGCCGGGCCGCGCCGAGCCGGCCGCGGGCCGGCAGACCGCCGAGCGCCGCGGCGGCGATCGCGCAGCCCGCGGCGAGGCCCGCGATGCCTGCGGGCGCCAGCGCGCAGGCGACGCCGAGCGCGACCGCGGAGGCCGCCGACGCGAGCGCGATCCCGGGCAGCAGCGAGCCCGTCGCCACGTAGAGCGCGCACAGCGCCAGCCCCAGCAGCATCGAGAGCACCGCCAGCCCGGGCTGCCCGGCCAGCGACGTCAGGCCGCCGAAGAGCACGGAGACGATCAGGGCGGCCGGCACCGGCCCCTTCCAGCCCGCCAGCGCCGGGAACGCGAAGCCGCGCAGCAGGATCTCGCCCGCGACGACGGGCAGCACGCAGCCGGCCAGCGCCGAGGCGATCAGGCCCGGCCCGAACGGGACCGGCTCGCGCAGCGGCAGGTCGTAGAGCTGGGCGGTCAGGCTGCGGGTGTCGAGCTCCGGCGGCACGTCGAGCGAGCCGCGCAGGTCGCCGAGCACGCTCCAGAGCGCCGCCACGGCCCCGAGCGCGACGGCCGCGCCCGCGGTGAGCAGCAGCGCACCCGGGAGGTCGTCGGGAACGCGCAGGCCGAGCTGCTCGCCGGTCACCGGCCGCGTCAGGCGCGCGACCACCGCGACCACGGCGACGATCCCGGCCGCAGAGAACGCGGCCGCGAGCAGGACGATCGCCGGCGACGTGCGCTCGAGCCCGGCCACCGCGGCCGGCACGAGGGCGGGCAGCGGCGCGACGACCGCGACGAGCAGCGCGCCCGCGAGCGCGAAGACGCCCGCCAGCGGCGGCCAGGCCGGGACGCGCTCGCCGAAGGCCCGCATCAGCCGTCGCCGAGCCGGAGGCTCTTCACGACGGCCTCGGTGTCGAACTTGGATCCGTCGCGCTGGGGCGCGGCGGCGGTCAGCACGACCACGTCCCCGTTGTCGCGCAGCACGTCGAGGCTGTTGGAGCGGACCTCGATCGGGTCGGTGCCGCGGCCCGGCGGCGTGACCGTCGAGGCGCTCAGCGCCTGCTTGGAGCCGGGGATCTCCACGGGCTCGTCGGACTCGATCTTCCCCTTGTTGACGTCGCGGATGACGATCCGGCGCTGGTCGGCGAGGCTCTCGAAGCGCTCGCCGGCGCCGGGGGAGACGCTGAGCTGGATCAGGCCGTACGGGGTCTTGGCCTTCTCGGGCGGGGTGATCTCGACGGCGGGCGCGCCGTCGGCGTCGGTGCGCTCGGCGACCTCCCAGTCGCCCGGGTAGGCGAACGAGATCCCGGCGGTGCTGAAGGTCTTGTAGCCGTCGGGCACCTTCGCGTCGCCGCTGAAGTCGTCGCCGCCGCCGCAGGACGCGAGCGTCCCGGCGGCCAGCAGGCAGAGGATGAGGGGTCGGGTCAGCACGGGCATCAGGATGACGGCTGCTTGCACAGGCGCGGCTCGAAGCTGCCGCCGGGCATGCGGACCAGGCCCGTGCGGTCGCTCTGCGTCTCGCTGGAGGACTTGCCGCCTGCGCCGCCGCCGATGCCCACGCCGACCTTGACCTCGCCCTCGGTCTCGGAGGTCTCGAGGTCGTAGGTGTCGAAGCCGAGCTTGCCCTTCTCGTCGAGCGCGGTGACCAGCGGGAGCACGTCCTGGCCCTGGCTGGTCAGCGCGCGCAGGGTGGCGTCGAGGTTCTCCTGGTCCTTGAGGTCCAGCTCGCCCGACACCTCCAGCCCCTGCCCCTGGCCCTCGGAGGCCGACAGCGTGACCTTCTCGAGCTCGCCGGCGAGATCGTCGAGGTCGTCGCCCTCGAGCAGCGCCTGGGCGCTGATCGAGCCGGTGTAGGCGGCGTTGCCCTTGAGCACGAGCTTGTCGGGCCGGTAGTCGTTCTGGGCGTCGAGCGTGATCTGGGCCGTGAAGGCGAGCTGGCCCTTGACGTTGCCGCCGAGCGCGGCCACCGACAGGCCGCCGCTGGCGTCCGCGTTGAGCTTGACCGTGAAGGTCACGTCGCCCTCGTTCTTGCCCGAGCTGACGACCCGCACCAGGCCCGCGCCCTCGATCAGGCCCTTGAGCTGGCCGTCGATCACCCCGATGCCGGCGGCCGCGTCGGCGGAGCCGTTCAGGAACGCCTTGCCCTCCATGTAGGTCTCCGTCGGCTTCGGGAGATCCTCGTTGTCGTCGACCCCGAGCTGGTCCAGCGCCCAGTCGTCGACGCCGCCGAGCGGGTTGTCCCAGCCGAGGAAGGGGACCTCGTCGTTGTAGGAGGCGAGGTCGCGCAGGATGCCGTCGAAGCCGCCCGCCGCCTGCACGCTCTCCTGGAAGGCGTCGGCATCGTCCTGGTTGTCGAACTCGAAGATGCGCCCGCCGGCGAGCCCGGCGCCCGCGAGCGCCTCGGCGGACAGGTCCGCCCCGAGCTTGCCGACCTTCGCCTTCGCGCCCGCGAACAGCTCGCCTGCCGCCTGGGTGTTGTCGACGATCGTGAACTTGGACGAGCCGTCGGAGTAGTCCTCGCGGATCAGGATCGAGTCCTTGTCGATCTGGACGAAGGCGATCAGGACGTTGGCGTTGGCCGAGGTCGTCGACTTGCCGATCAGGCACTTCTCCGGCACCTGCGCGACCGGCTCCTCGCCGCACGTCTCGCCGCCGAGGATCGTGCAGACGGCGTCCTCGACGGCCGGCGCGACCTTCTCGTCGAGGTTCAGGGCGAACAGCGCGATGAAGATCAGCGCGACGACCGCGAGGATCCCCGCGTAGTCGGATGACGTGATGCCGCGCTGGTCGGAGTCCGCCCGCCTGAGCATGGTGCCGAAAGCTAGGAGGACGCCGGGCGGCCTCCCAGAGGCGGCGGACTCAACTTGGCCCTGGGACCAGGCCTAGACGACTAGGCCGTGCCGCATGGTGTTCTCCGTCACCACGCGCGGCTCCACGAACTGCAGCAGGTAGCCCGGGCCGCCGGCCTTGGTGCCGGTGCCCGACAGGCGGTTGCCGCCGAAGGGCTGGCGGCCGACCATCGCGCCCGTGATCGAGCGGTTGACGTAGAGGTTGCCGACCGGCGTGCGGTCGACGACGTAGTCGACGGTGTCCGGGTTGCGGGCGAACAGGCCGCCGGTGAGCGCGAAGGGGGAGGCGTCGACGCGGTCGCAGGCGTCCTCGACGCTCTTGACGCGCTCCACGGCCAGCAGCGGGCCGAAGATCTCCTCGGTGAGCACCGGGGAGTCCGACGGCAGGTCGGCGACGACCGCGGGCGTGGCGAACCAGCCGCCCTCTGGGACCTCGGCGGCGCGCGCGGCCACGCGGCCGGTGCGCTCGGCCTCCTCGGTGTAGCGCTGGACGCGCTCCTGGGCGTCGCGCTCGATCACGGGCGGGACGTCGATGCCGAGCCGGTCGGCCTGGCCGACGTCGAGCACCTCCACCGCGCCCGCCAGGCGTTCCAGCAGCGGGTCGTGGATCGCCTCGTGGACGAGCGCGCGCGCGGCGGCCGAGCACTTCTGGCCCGCGTAGAGGTACGCCGATGTCACGAGCGCCGGGACGACCTCGTCGAGGTCGGCGTCGGAGTCGACGATCACGCAGTTCTTGCCGCCCATCTCGGCGATCACGCGCTTGAGGTGGTTCTGGCCGGGGCGCGTCTGCGCGGATTCGCGCACGATCTCCAGCCCGACCGCGCCCGAGCCCGTGAAGGCGATCGTGTGCACGCGCGGGTCCTTGACGAGCGCGGCGCCGGCGTCGCCCTCGCCGGGCAGCAGCGACACCGCGTCGGGCGGCACGCCCGCCTCGCGCAGGGCACGGAAGATCATCAGCGCGCAGCCCGGCGACTGCTCGGCCGGCTTGAGCACGACCGAGTTGCCCGTGGCCAGGCCCGCACTGACCATCCCGAGCGGGATCGCGAGCGGGAAGTTCCACGGCGAGATCACCGCGACGATGCCGCGCGGGGCGTAGGAGAGCGTGTTCTTCTCGCCCGGGACCTGCAGCAGCGGCGCACCCTGGGCGATGTCCAGCGCGCCGCGGGCGTAGTACTCGAGGAAGTCGATCGCCTCGCAGACGTCGGCGTCGGCCTCGGGCCACGGCTTCGCGCACTCGCGCACGGCCAGCGCGGCGGCCTCCAGGCGCCGCTCGCGCAGCCACTGCGCGGCGCGCACCAGGATCTCGGCGCGCTCCCGCGCCGGCGTCGCGGCCCAGGCCTTCGAGCCGCGCTGCGCGGCCTGCAGCGCCGCGTCGACGTCGGCCTCGGTCGCCTTCGCGGCGGTCGCCACCACCCGCTCGGGGTCGCCGGGGTCGGTCGAGACGAGCTCGTCGCCGTGGCGCTGGTCCTCGCCGATCCAGACGGGGACCTGCAGAGGCGGCCGCGCGTCGTGCTCGCGGATCGCCTCGTCGAGCCTCGCCCGCACGGGCGCACGGCGCAGCTCGAGGATCGGCTCGTTCTCGAACGCCTTCATCGCGATGAGGCTAGCCGCGCCGGGGCAGCGGCGCGCTGCGCTCGGCGCTAGGGCACGGTGCGAGCGATTGCGAGCAGGTAGTCGTAGGGATACGCCACCGGTCCCTCGGGCGAAGCGTTCGCGCGCTGCGCGAATGCGAGCAGGTCGCCATCGAGCGCGGTGAGCCGCTGCGGATCGTCCGCGAGCATCGCGCGAAGCGCGATCAGGGGCCCGAACGTCTCGGTGAAGAAGGCGGCGTAGCCGGCCGGTCCGCCTGGGACGCTCTCGACATAGCGAAGGCGCTCGCAGCGCAGCTCGGCGATCGCATCGCCGAGCAGCGCGCGCAGGTGCTCCTCGGTGCCCCAGCGCAGCGGCGGCTCGCCCTCCGGCGGCGGCGCGTGGCGTCCGAGCGTGGCGAACAAGTCGCCCGCCACGCCGTCGGGCGTGAAGCTCGCCAGCGCGATCGTGCCGCCGGGGCGGCAGACTCGCAGCAGCTCGCGCGCCGTCGCGCGGTGGTCTGGGGCGAACATCACGCCGAACGCGGATGTGACGGCATCGAAGGCGCCATCGGCGAACGGCAGCGCCTCGGCGTCCGCTTCGACCCAGTCGAGCTCGATCCCGCGCGCCTCGGCCGCGGCGCGGCCGGCCGCCAGGTTCTCGGGCGTGAGGTCCGAGGCCACCACGTCGGCGCCCGCCTCCGCCGCGCGGACCGCGACGTTGCCCGAGCCGGCGGCCACGTCGAGCACGCGCATCCCGGGGCGGATCCCGGCTGCCTCCACGACGACGGGCCCGACCTCCCAGACGAGCTGCGTGGCGAAGCGGTGATAGTCCCCGAGCGCCCACATCCGGCGGGCGGCTGCCTTCTGCTCTATCTGCTGCACGGTTCGCATCCGGGCTCCCATCTCCTCGACGGCGGCGAGCGCGGCGAGCCGGGTCATGCTCGTGCGCGCCATGGCGCGACCGTACGCCCGAGCTCGCGCGCCGGCTTCGCCCAGACCGGTCATCTCTCGCGCCGGCCCAGATGGCCCGTCCTGGCTAGCGCGTCAGCTCGCTCCGGGCCGCCAGCGCCGCGGCCGCGCTCCGCGAGTGCACGCCGAGCTTGCCCAGCAGGTTCGTCACGTGGCGGTGCACGGTGTGCTCGCTGAGCACGAGCCGCGCGGCGATCTGCCGGTTCGTGAGCCCCTGGGCTATCAGCGCCAGCACCTCACGCTCACGCCCGCTCAGCGGCTCGAGCGCGTCGGGGCGTGGCGCCCTCCCGGCGACGACAAGCGCCCGCAGACCGTCGCTCGCCCGCGCCGCCTCCTCGGCGGCGGCCCCGGCGCGGCCGAGCGCGACCAGGGTCGCCGCCAGGTCGCGGCGGGCGAGCGCGGCTTCGTATGGGGTCCCGGCGCGCTCGTAGCCGTCGACTGCGTCCTCGAGCAGGGTGCGGGCCTGCTCGTGCTCGCCCCGCGCCGCGTGGAGCACGCCGTCCGCGCGGTCGGCGCCCGCGCGCACGGTCGCACCCGTACCCGCGCAGACGGCGCGGAGGGCGGCGATGGCCTCGGCGGCGCGATCGAGGTCGCCCGCCGCGGCGGCGGCCAACGCAAGCAGCTCGAGTGCCGGCGCGCGCTCGAGCCGCCGGTCGCCGGGGCGCCCGCGGAGCACGCGCTCGACGCGCTCCAGAGCCTCCCGGGCCCGCGCGCGATCGAGGTCCAGCCGCGCGCGGCAGAGCTGGGCCGCCGTCGTGGCACCGGCCCGGTCGAGCAGCGCCCCGGCCTCATCGGCGCGGCCCTCGCGGCGCCGGAGCTCGGCCAGCGCGACGAGCGCGCCGCCCGCCCAGGCGGGGCGCGAGCGGTCGAAGTCGGCCACCGCCGCCGCCAGCACGTCCTCCGCCTCGGCCCAGCGGCCGCGCCACAGGTGCAGCGCGCCGTACTCGGCGCGGCAGAAGGCGAGCATGTACCGGCTGCCGTAGCGCTCGGAGAAGCGCGCGATGCGGTCACACCACGCCGACGCACGATCGAGGTCGGCGACCGCCATGCAAGCCGAGACGAGGAAGCAGAACGTCCAGGCGCCCGAGATCGGGATCTGCGCCCGATCCTCGAGCGCGGCGGCGGTCGCCTCGTCGAGCCGGCGCATGCCCTCGCGCACCTCGGCGCAGGCGACGAGCGACGCACCCTCGAGCGCGAGCCCGAGCATCTCGAGGTCCGGCACGTCGAGCCGCCGCCCGACCTCGGCGGCGCGAACCGCGAGCGACCGCGCCATCTCGGTGTCGCCGTCCAAGTGGGCGATATAGCCCTCCTGGAAGTCCAGCCACCCGTGCTCGGGGCATGGGCCGAGCGGCTCGAGCAGCCGCCCGGCGCGCTGCAGCCACCCGCCGGCCACGGTGGAGGCGCCGTGGAAGTCGAGCTCGTCGATCGCCAGCCAAGTGGCCGTGCGCGCGGCTCCCGCGGCGTCGCCCGCATCGCGGTAGCCGCGGTGGGCCTGTTCGCGCGCGGCAAACGTCGCGGGCTCGTCGTCGAGCCACCACGCGGCCCAGGCGAGCCCCTCGAGGTCCTCAGGGGTTTCCGCGGCCCCGAAGCTGTCCCGGGCGGCTGCCCAGCGCCCGGCCCGCAGGTGCTCCCATCCTTCCCCGGCGCGGCTGCTCGCGAGCTTGCTCGGAGGCCGCACCGGCGATCACCCCGCCGGGCTCGTCGCCGCGGAGCCGGGGGGCGCCAAGAGCCTGTCGAGCGACGCGCCGCGGGCCTGGTCGGCCAGGAACGAGTCGTTGGAGGTGTTCTCGAGCAGGCGGCGCACGAGGTAGGCCATGCCGGCCACGAGGTCGCCGACCGGGCAGTAGGCGCGCACGCGCAGGTTCATGCCCGCGATCGCCTCCTGCAGCGGGTCGCCGAGGCCGCGCAGGATCTGCAGCTCGAGGTCCTCGTCCTTTCCGCCGGAGAGGCGGTTGTAGGCGATCGCGTGGGCGATCGAGCGCAGGTTGTGGCTGGCGATGGCGACGCGCAGGCCGCAGCCGCGGGTGCGCGCGTCCAGCAGGCGGCAGGTCAGCTGCTCGAAGTTGCGGTCCGAGTCGGCCTTGACGTCGAAGACCGGGACCTCCCAGCCGTGCTGTCGGGCCTCGACGATCTCGTGGTCCCAGTAGGCGCCCTTGACCAGGCGCACGGTCAGCGGTGTGGAGCGGGCGGCGCCCGGGCCGGTCAGCCACGCCTCGATCTGGTCGAGCGTCTGCGGCGAGTCGCGCAGGTAGGCCTGCAGCACCATGCCGGCCGACGGTCCCTCGCGGAACTCCTCCTCGGCGAGCAGCTCGAGCACGAGCTCCAGCACGGCGTCGCGCGAGTCCAGCGACTCCGTGTCGATGTGCAGGTGCGCGCGGAGCTCGCGCGCCTGTCGCAGCAGGCCGCGCAGGCGCTCGGCGGCGTCGCGCTTGCCGCGCTCGGGCGCCTCCGGCCGCAGCAGCGGCGTGAGCGCGGAGACCTTCACGGAGAGGTTCGTGCGCGGCAGCGGGCCGGCGGAGTCGCGCTCGAGCTGCGGGCGCGCGGGCCACTTGGCCGACTCGCGCACCACGGTCTCGAGCGCCTCCGAGCAGCGCTCGGCGTAGCGCTGCGCCTCGGCCTGGGTGACCGTCGCCTCGCCGAGCAGGTCGACCGAGGAGGCGACGCCGTCCTTCCACAGCTCGCGCAGGTCGCCCATCGCCGCCTTCGGCGACTCGCCGACGATGAAGCGGTGCGCCATGTGCTTGACGCCGGTGGCGGCGGCGCGCCCGAGCGCGGCGCGCCCGGCGCGGGAGCTGCCCATCTTCATCGCGACGGCGATCGGAGGAGGCGGCTCCTCGACCTCGCGCAGGAAGCCCGTCAGGTGGGTGGCGAGGTCGTCGACGTTGCGGCAGGCGGGCACGACGTCGACGAAGCGGAAAAGCGCCGCCTTCAGCTCGGCGTCGCCCGACGCGAGCGCCATCGCCTTGTCGTCGAGCGCCTTCAGCGGGCGGCGCGCGGACGACGGCAGGCCCTTCCACAGGCTCCTGCCGACCTCGTGCAGCTCGCGTTCCAGCGCGGATTCTTCGACCACGCCGCCGACGATATCGGGCGCCTACCATCGTCTGCCATGGGCCGCCCGACCGAGCTGATCGTCGTCCCGTACAGCCTCGGCCGGGAGGGCTCGGGGATGGGCGCGGGCCCGCTCGCCCTGCGCGCCGAGGTCGAGGAGCTGCTGGCGCCGACGGCGGTGACCCGGGTCGCGTTGAGCGCCCCGTTCGAGAACGAGGTCGGCGCGTGCCTCGACCTCAATCGCCAGGTCGCGGCCGCCGTCGCGGCGGTGCGGGCGCGCGGCGCGCTGCCGGTCGTCCTGACGGGCAACTGCCACACGCAGCAGGCGGTCGTGGCCGGCGCGAGACCCGAGGGCCTGGTGTGGTTCGACTGCCACGGCGACCTGCAGACGCCGGAGACGACGACCACGGGCTTCTTCGACGGCTGCGCGCTCTCGATGGTGCTCGGCGACTGCTGGGCGACGCTGTGCGCGTCCGTGCCGGGCTTCGTGCCGCTGGCGGGGGAGCGCGTCGTGCTCGTCGGTGGGCGCGACCTCGAGCCGGCCGAGCGCGAGCGGCTCACCGCCGCGGGCATCGTGAACGTCGTCGAGGGCGAGGTCGGCGGTCTCGGCGGGGCGCTCGGCGCCGCCGGCTCGCGGGTGAGCCTGCACCTGGACCTCGACGTGCTCGACGCGGAGACCGTCGGGCGAGCGAACGCTTACGCGATGCCCGGCGGCATCGGCTCGGAGCAACTTGCCGAGGCAGTCGTGACGGTGGCCGGCGCTGCGGAGCTCGAGGCGTTGACGATCTCGGCCTACGACCCCTCGCACGACACGGACGGCGGGGTGCGTGCCGCGGTGCACGAGACCCTCGTCGCCGTGCGATCCTGAGGCCATGCGCATTGCGGTGGCAGCGGACGAGCGCACGGGCGTGGCGGAGGCCGTGCTCGAGGCGCTGCGGCAGCGAGGCCACGAGCCGCTGCTGCACGGCGCCCTCTCCGCGGACGAGCGCGACGACTGGGCCTGGGCCTCCGAGGCCGCCGCCCGCGACGTCGCGGAGGGCCGTGCCGAGCAGGCCGTCGTCTGCTGCTGGACGGGGACGGGCGCCTCGATCGCCGCCAACAAGGTCCGCGGGATCCGCGCCGCGCTGTGCGCCGACGCCGCGACCGCCGAGGGCGCCCGCAAGTGGAACGACGCCAACGTGCTCGCGCTCTCGCTGCGGACGACCTCCGAGGCCGTGCTCGCCGAGATCCTCGAAGCGTGGTTCAAGGCCGAGCCGTCACCCGATGCCGACGACGCCGCCAACGTCGCCCACCTGGGGGAGATCGAGGCTTGACGTGCGGCCATGGGCGCTCGGGGCGCTGCTGGCGCTCGTCACCGCCGGGCTCGCCTTCGCGCTGCTGAGCGCCGAGGGCTCGGGCACGGGCGCAGAGAACGTGGGGGAGTCCGGACCGGAGCGCGCCGCCACGCCCGAGCCGACGCCGGAGCCGGGACGCGATCGCGAGCGCGAGCCGCGCCGCTGCAAGGCCACCGAGAGCAACCCCGGCGGCACCAACAACTACATCCCGGAGGCGCCGGAGCTCAAGTCGCTGGGCTCGGGCTTCGTGATCACCGGCCTGGTGCGCTCCGCGGACGGCTGCGAGCCGCTCGAGGACGTCCGCATCCAGGTCTGGCTCGCGACGGAGACGGGAGGGGAGCAGGACAACCGCGCCAGCGTGCGCACCGGCGCGGACGGCCGCTACCGGATCGAGACGGACCCGACCGTCCCGCAGTTCGGCGAGCCCAACATCCACGTCGGCTACGACGACGAGGAGTACGGCGAGGTGTTCATCCGCCGCGTGGTCGACCTCGACGACGAGCGCGCGGTGGTCGACCTCACGCTCGCCCGACGTGGCTGACGCCCGCCGTGCCGCCGCGCTCGCGGTCACCGGAGCCGCGCTGGTCGCGACGCCGGTCCTGGCGCTCACCGACCGCCACCTCGACGGCGCCTCCGCAGCGCTGGTGGCCTCGACCGCCACCGCGGCGGTCGCGGTCCCGCTGCTGGCGCTGCAGCCGCTGCTGGCCGGCACCGGCCGGGTGCGCCGCCACCGCGTGATCGGCGCGATCGCGCTCGGTCTCGTGCTCGCCCACGTGGCCGCGCTGTTCGCCGAGTCGCCGGAGGACGCCCGCTTCGCGCTCTCGCCCGACGGGCCGACCCGCGCCCGGATGGCGTTGTTCGCCACGATCGCGCTGATCGGCGTGGTCGCGCTCGGCGCGCTGAAGGCCCGCCTGCCGCTCTCGGCCATGACCTGGCGCGTCCTGCACGCCTACCTCGCCGCCGTCGCGATCGCCCTCGGGGTCGGCCACGCCGTGCTCACCGACGGCGCGCTCGACGGCGCCGGCACCGCGCTCCTGCTCGCCCTCGGCGCCGCCGGACTGCTCGGCGTCCCCGCCGCGCACCTCGCCCGCACCCGCCGGCGGCGCCGCTAGATCTCGAGCCGCTCGTCCTCGAGGTCGAGCTCGCGCTCGATCCGGTGCATGACGTCGTTCGAGATCTCGCCCTGGTTGCGCAGCTGCACGACCGCCGCGCGCTGGGCGTCGAGCACGGAGCGGACCATCTTCTGGTACTTGCGCGACCGGTGCTCGTAGTCGTCGCCGTCGTCGTCCTCCCCCTGCTCGCCGGCGCGGGCGTTGAGGCGGCGCACGCGGTAGCGGTACATCCCGCGCATGCGCTCGACCGTGTCGTCGCGGGTCCAGTCCTGCCCCTCGAGCTCGTCGAGGTGCGCCAGCGCGGCCTCGGTCGCGCGGCGGCGGGCCAGCAGCTCCTCGCGCGCCTCCTCGCCGTCGTCGTGCACGCCGGACCAGCGGATCACGGCCGGCAGCGTGAGCCCCTGCAGCACGAGCGTGACGAAGATCACCACGAACGTGACGAACAGGATCTGGTCGCGGGCGGGGAAGTCGGCCGGCAGCGCGAGCGCGGCGGCCAGCGAGACGGCGCCGCGCAGGCCGGCCCAGCCGACGACCATCCGGCCGCGCCAGGTCCCGCGGCGGGCGATCTGGCTCTGACGCCGGTCGAGCATCCGGATCAGGAAGGTGCTCGCGTGGACCCAGAGGATCCGGGTGACGATGACCACGGCCGCCACCGCCAGGGCGATCCCGATCAGCTCCCCGAGCGGCTCGTCCTCGAGCCCGTCGAGGATCCGGGGGAGCTGGAGGCCGATCAGCACGAACAGCAGGGCGTTGAGCAGGAAGGTCAGGATCGTCCACATCGAGTAGCCCGCGACCCGCTGCCGCGCGGAGGAGATCTCCGGCGCCCGCCAGCCGATGTAGATGCCGACCGTGACGGCGGCCAGCACGCCCGAGGCGCCCGCGCGCTCGGCCGGGACGTAGGCCGCGTAGCCCGTCAGGATCGAGATCGTGACCTCCACGGGCGGGTCGTCCAGGCGCTTGCGGATCTCCGCGATCACCCAGCCGACAGCGAGCCCGATCGCGATCCCGCCGGCCGCGCCCAGGACGAACTCCAGCCCGGCCTCCGCGAGCGAGAAGCCGCCGCCGATCGCGCCGATCGCCACGCGGTAGATCACGAGCGCGGTGCCGTCGTTGATCAGGCTCTCGCCCTCGATGACCGTCCTCAGGCGGCGCGGCATCCCCAGCCGGCTGCCGATCTCGATCGCGGCCAGCGGGTCCGTCGGCGCGACGATCGCGCCGAGCGCGAATGCGGCCGCCCACGGGAGGTCGTCGATCAGCGCGTGCGCCACGACCGCCACCGCGCAGGCGGTCGCGATCACGAGCCCGATCGCCATCAGCGAGATCGAGCGCAGGTCGTACTTGAGATCGCGCAGGCTCGCGAAGAACGCCGCCGAGTACAGCAGCGGCGGCAGGAAGATGACCAGCACGAGCTCCGGCTCGAGCTCGACCTCGGGGATGCCGGGGACGAACCCCATCACCAGGCCGCCGAGCACGAGCAGGATCGGGTATGGCACCCCGATCACGCGGCTCGCCGCCGCCAGCACGGCGACCGCGACGAGCAGGGAGATCAGGACGAGCTCGACGCCGTGCACTAGCTCAGCGCCTCGTAGCGGATCACCCCGCCGGTCTCGAGCTCGGCCACCTGCTCGCGCTCGAGCAGCAGGTCGACGTGGCCGAGGACCTCGCTGAGGGTGAGGTAGGCCTGGGTGACGGCGACGTTGCCCCACAGCGCCTGCGCGATCTCGTGCGCCGTCAGCGGCCGCTCGCCGAGCAGGCCGTGGATCTTGCGCGCCCGGCGCTCGTGCATCGCGAAGCGCTCGTCGATCAGCGCCACGTGGTCGGAGAACGGGTCGCCGTGGCCCGGCAGGACCTGCGAGAGCTCCATCTCGCGCGTCTCGCGCATCGAGGCGAGGTAGGTCAGCAGCGCGCGCGGGCGCCCGTCGCCCGGCTCGCCCGACTTGCCGCCGAGCTGGCGCGAGATCAGCGGGTTGGAGGAGATGTGGCGGATCAGGTGGTCGCCGGCCAGCAGCGTCCCGTCGCCGCGGTCCAGGAAGACCGTGTCAGACGGGGAGTGCCCCGGGCGGTGGAACGCCTCCAGCGTGCGCCCGGCGAACTCCAGCGCCTCGCCGTCGGCGAGCCGGCGCGTGACCTGCGTCGAGCCGCCCCAGCCGCGGAACGAGCGCGAGACCGCCCGCAGCGCCGTGACCACGTCGCGCGAGATCCCGTGGCGCAGCATCAGCGCCTCGGCGAGCTCGTCGTCGCGCTCGGCCTCGGCGCCGAAGTCCTCGATCAGCGGCGCCAGCAGGTCCAGCGCGACGACCTCCGCCCGCGAGCGCCGCGCGAGCACGTCGACCAGGCCGAGGTGGTCGATGTGCTGGTGGGTGATCACGATCCGCTCGAGGTCCTCGATCCGGCGGCCGTGCGCGGCCAGCGCGCGCTCCAGGCAGTCGAGCGCCTTGCCGGAGTTCGGGCCCGTGTCGACCAGCGTCAGCGGGTCGTCGTCGATCAGGTAGCAGTTGACCCGGCCCACCATGAACGGGGTCGGGATCGCCATGCTGTGGATCGCACCGCTCACGAGCGGATCAACTGCAGCACCTCGTCGCGCCGGCGCTCCATGTCCTCCTTCGAGACCAGGCTCTCGAGGTTCAGGCGCAGCAGCGGCTCGGTGTTCGACGCGCGCACGTTGAAGTGCCAGTCGTCGTAGTCGACCGAGATGCCGTCGAGCTTGGTGATCTCCCCGTCGGAGTACTTCTCCTCGATCGCCGCCATCCTGGCGTCGGAGTCGTCGACCTCGGAGTTGATCTCGCCCGAGATGAAGTACTCCGAGCGGAACTGCGAGACGAGGTCCGAGAGCTTGGCGTCCTTCTTGGAGAGCAGCTCGAGGATCAGCAGCGCCGGGACGGTGCCGGAGTCGGCGTTGTAGAAGTCGGCGAAGTAGTAGTGGCCGGAGACCTCGCCGCCGAAGGCGCCGCCCTCGTCGCGCATGCGGACCTTGAAGAACGCGTGCCCGACGCGGTTCATGTGGGCCTTGCCGCCGAGCCGCTCGACGAGGTCCGGGACGGCCCGGGAGGCGCGCACGTCGTAGAGGATGTCCGCGCCCGGCTGCTTCTCGAGGATCGATTCGGCCAGCAGGGCGGTCAGGAAGTCGCCGTCGACGAACGTGCCCGTGTCGTCGATGAAGAAGCAGCGGTCGGCGTCGCCGTCCCAGGCGATGCCGAGGTCGGCGCCCTCCTCGCGGACCTTGTCGATGATGAAGCGGCGGTTCTCCTCCAGCAGCGGGTTCGGCTCGTGGTCGGGGAAGGAGCCGTCGGGCGTCCAGTAGGTCGTCACGAGGTCCAGGCCGAGCTGCTCCAGCAGCGGGCCGACCATCGGGCCGGCCATGCCGTTGCCGCCGTCGACGACGACCTTCAGCGGCTTGATCACGTCGGCATCGATGAACTTGATCGCCGCCTCCTGGAAGTCGCTGTAGACGTCCACGTCCTCGGAGGAGCCGCCGCCGGGAGCGTCCCCGAGGCCGGCCTCGATCAGGTCGCGGATCTCGCCGATCCCGCCGTCGCCCGACAGCGCGACGGCGCCGCGCTCGACGAGCTTGGCGCCCGTGTACTTCGCCGGGTTGTGCGAGGCGGTGCACATCAGCCCGCCGTCGAGCTCCTGCGAGCCGACGAGGAAATAGAGCATCTCCGTGCCGACCTGGCCCGCGTCGAGCACGTGCGCGCCCTCGGAGACCATCCCGTCGCGGTAGCGCCCCGCCATCTCGGGCGCCTGCAGGCGCATGTCGCGGCCGAGGCCGACGCGCAGCTCGGACGCGTCCTTGCCGTGCATGCCGGCGAGCACGCGCACGAACGCGCGCCCGACCTGCTCGGCGACGTCCCCGTCGATCTCGTCTCCGTAGAGGCCGCGGATGTCGTACGCCTTGAAGATCTGTGCCGGTGCGCTCATGGGCGGGCCATCCTACGCGCGTCGCGCGGCGAGCACGTGCTGGAAGGTGAACGGCGACAGCCGCGCCAGCGGGCCCGCGTGGCGGTCCAGCCGCGTGCCGCGCCACAGCAGCCACGGGCGCCGCTCGACGTGCTCGACGTGGAGGCCCGCCCCCTCGCACAGCTCGACGGCGTCGCGCAGCGTGAACCAGCGCAGGTGGGTGGCGTCGTGGATGCCCTCCGGGCGGCGCGGCCAGCTGCCGCGGGCGAGCGCGGCGAACGTCGTCCAGTGGGCGGCGTTGGGCAGCGAGACGATCGCGCGGCAACCCGGCTCGAGCAGCCGGGCGTAGGCCTCGAGCGCGCTCCACGGGTCGACGAGGTGCTCGAGCACGTCGGCCGCGACCAGGCAGTCGAAGCGGCCGAGGTCGTCCGGGACGTCCTGGACGTCGCCGACCACGACGCGGTCGCAGCGCTCCCGCGCGATCGCCGCGTAGGCGGGCTCGCGCTCGATCCCGACCACCTCGACCTCGCCGCGCTGCTTCAGCGCGCCGGCCAGCCAGCCGGTCGAGCAGCCGAGGTCGAGCACGCGGCGCGCGCCGGCCGGGACGAGGTCCACGATCTCGCTGCGGACGCTCTCGTAGGCGTCCGCCCGCGCCGCGCGTTCTTCGGCATCCATGCCGGGTAGCCTGCCGCAGATGCTCGTCGCGATCCTCTGTGGCGGTCGCGGGACGCGACTGCAGGAGCACAGCCCCGAGGTCCCGAAGCCGCTCGTGGAGATCGGCGGGCGCCCGATCCTCTGGCACGTGATCCAGATCTACGCCGCCCAGGGCTACCGCCGCTTCCTGCTGCTGTGCGGCTATCGCGGCGAGCAGATCGAGGCGTTCGCGCGCGAGACGTACTGGCCCGAGGGCGTCGAGGTGCGCTGCCTCGACACCGGCGTTGGACACGCCGACCGGCGGGCGGCTGTGGCGGGTGCGCGACGAGCTCTCGGACGCGCCGTTCCTGGCCACCTACGCCGACGGCGTCGCCGACATCGACCTCGCCGCGCTGCGCGCCCGCCACGAGGCGGCCGGCACGCTGGCCGCGGTGACCGTGGTGCGGCCGGCGCTGCCGTTCGGGGTCGCTGACCTGGACGACGAGGACCGCGTGCGCGGTTTCCACGAGAAGCCGCGGGCGGAGCACTGGGTCAACGGCGGGTTCTTCTCGCTGCGCCCGGGCGCCCTCGACTACATGACCGAGGACTCCGTGCTCGAGCGCGAGCCGCTCGAGCGCCTCGCGGCCGACGGCGAGCTCGCCGCCTTCCGCCACGAGGGCTTCTGGGCCTGCATGGACACCTACAAGGACGCGGTCGCGCTCAACGACCGCTGGGCCGGCGGCGACGCGCCGTGGGCCGCGGGCCTGGCGCTCCCGTCCTAGACTTACGCGCACATGGCCGGTCACTCCAAATGGGCTGGGATCAAGCACAAGAAGGCGATCGTCGACGCGCGGCGCGGCAAGCTGTTCACCAAGCTCGCCCGCGCGATCACGGTGGCCGCGAAGGAGGGCGGCGGGGACATCGAGGGCAACCCGGCGCTCGCGCTGGCCGTGCAGAAGGCCAAGGACGCCTCGATGCCCAAGGACAACATCGAGCGCGCGATCGCCAAGGGCACGGGCGAGGGCGGCGACGCCGACGCGCTCGAGGCCGTCATGTACGAGGGCTACGGCCCCGGCGGCGTGGCGCTGCTGGTGGAGGCGACGACCGACAACCGCAACCGCACCGGCTCCGAGGTGCGGCACGCCTTCGGCAAGCACAACGGCAACCTCGGCGAGCCCGGCTCGGTCGCCTACCTGTTCGACAAGCAGGGCGTCGTGGTCGTGGACGCCGAGCGCTACAGCGAGGACGACCTGATGGTCGCGATCGACGCGGGCGCCGAGGACATCGCGATGGACGACGACGTCTTCGAGGTCATCACCGAGCCCAGCGCCCTGACGGCGGTGCGCGCCGCGCTCGACGAGGCCGGGATCGCGATCGAGAACGCCGAGGTCGCCCAGCGTCCCAAGACGCTCGTCCCGCTCGACGAGGAGGGCGCGACGAAGCTGATGAAGCTCATCGACGCGCTCGAGGACCTCGACGACGTGGACGCCGTGCACGCGAACTTCGACGTGCCGGCCGACGTGCTCGAGCGCGTCGCGGGCTAGCTCGGGCGCCCACCTGGGTACATCGGACCACGTGCGCAGCACGTGGTCGCCGCCAGCCTTGTTCCTCGTGCTCCTGATGGCGGTCGGGAGCATCGTCATGTGGCTCGTCATCCCGCTCGCGCTCGTCTACGCCGCCTCCCAGCTGGCCGACACCTCCGCGCCCACCCTCGGCCCGTACCTGCTCGTGTTCATCGGGCTCCCGATCGGGATGGCCATCATGGCCAAGCTGCTCGGCTACCTCGACCACGTCCACCAGTCCTACACGCGCACGGGAGACGACCGCCCGCAGCAGGCGCCGTGGATGCGCTCGATGCGCGGCGAGCGCGGCTCCACCCGCAAGCGCGGCGTGCTCGACACGGTGATGATCGTCTCCGTGCTGTTCGCGCTGGCGGTCTTCGGGATCTGGTTCTTCGGCTTCGCCGGCTCGTCCCTGCCGGGCTCCTAGCGCCGTGAAGGTGCTGGCGCTGGCGTGGGTGGGGACGCGGGCGACCGAGTTCGCCGCGACCACCGCGTTCTTCCGCGACGTGCTCGGCCTCGGCGTGCAGCTCGCGGAGCCCGACTTCACGGTGCTCGACGTACCTGACGGCTCCACCGTCGAGGTCTTCGGCCCGTCCAGCCCGTACAACGCGCACTTCACGCATCCTGTGGCGGGGTTCCTCGTCGACGACCTCGACGAGGCTCTACGCGAGGTGCGCGCGGCCGGCGCCGAGATCGTGCTGCCGCCGCAGGACGGCGGGGACCGGGGTTGGATGCACTTCCGGGCTCCCGACGGGTTTGTCTATGAGCTCATGGAGGAGCGCGGCGGGGCCTGATACCTGGCTTCGGCAGGCGCCGGTGGCCTGGTCTGTGGCGCGGCTTGCCTCAACGGCATTGCTTGTAGGGGTGGGGGAGTGTTGCCTCGGTGGATCGAGCCGCGAGTTGTTCAGTCTCAGGCTGAACAACTCCGGGTTCACCCCTCGAGGGGGTCGGGTCCGCAGTTGCTCGGCCTGAGCCCGGACAAGTGCGGACTCGGCCCTCGTGCAGGGAGGCGTCCGGGGCGCCGCGCAGAATCCCGGTCATGCACGTGATCGTCCTCGGCATCGATCCTGGGGTGGCCAACACCGGCTACGGCGTCGTCGCGCACCAGCGCGGGCGGCTCGTCGCGCTCGATGGCGGGGTGATCGAGACCGCCGCGGGGCAGGACGCCGGGGCGCGGCTCGCGCACATCCACGAGCGCGTCGGGGAGCTGATGGACGAGTACTCGCCCGATGCGGTGGCCGTCGAGGACCTCTACTTCGGCGAGAACGCCCGCTCGGCGTTCGCCGTCGGCCAGGCTCGCGGCGTCGTGATCCTGGCCGCGGGCCAGCGCGGGGTGCGCTGCTCCTCCTACACGCCGCAGCAGGTCAAGGCGGCGGTGTGCGGCTCCGGGCGGGCGGCGAAGGACCAGGTACAGCGGATGGTCCAGACGCTGCTGATGCTGCAGGAGCTGCCCAAGCCCGACCACGCGGCCGACGCGCTCGCGGTGGCGATCTGCCACGCCAACGGCGCGCCGATGGCCGCGGCGCTGCAGGCGGCGTCGGCGTGATCGCGCTCGTCTCGGGCGAGGTCGCGGTGCGCCGCGCCGACCACGTCGTGATCGCCTGCGGCGGCGTCGGATACCGGCTCAACGTCTCCGCGGAGACGCTTCGCCACGTGCCGCGCGTGGGCGAGAACGCCTCGCTGACGACCCACCTGATCGTCCGCGACGACGCGCTGCTGCTCTACGGCTTCGCCACCGAGGAGGAGCGCGACCTCTTCCTGCTGCTGATCGGGGTCCAGTCCGTGGGCCCGAAGATGGCGCTCGCCGTGCTCTCGGGCGGCCCGCCGCGCGAGCTGCTGGGCGCCGTGGCGGCCGGCGACACCGCGCGGCTGCAGGCCGTGCCCGGGATCGGCAAGCGCACGGCTGAGCGGATCGTGGTCGAGCTGCGCGAGAAGGTCGGCGTGCCCGACCCCGAGGAGCCGATCGTGATCACGCGCGGCACCGACGACCCGCGCGCCCTCGCCCGCGAGGCGCTGCTCGGGCTCGGCTACACGCCCCTGGAGGCGGACACGCTGCTGCGCGAGGCGGCCGGCGACACGCCCGAGGACCTGATCGCCGCGGCGCTGCGCGAGGCGCGCCGATGAGCCGGTGGGCAGCCCGCTCCCGGCACGGGAGCCGCTCGTGAGCCCGGAGCCGATCCGCACCCCCGGCGTGTTCGCGGTGGATCCGGCCGAGCCGCGGCTGCAGACGGCGCACGTGCGCGGCGACGACGACCCCGAGGCCACGCTCCGGCCGCGCAAGCTGGACGAGTTCGTCGGCCAGGAGGCGCTGCGCGAGCAGCTCGGCGTCTCGATCGCCGCGGCCGCCAAGCGCGGCGAGGCGCTGGACCACGTGCTGCTGGCCGGCCCGCCGGGCCTCGGCAAGACCTCGCTGGCGCAGATCGTCGCCGCCGAGCTCGACGTGCCGTTCGTGCAGACCGCCGGCCCGGCGCTGGAGCGCAAGGCCGACATCGCCGCGTTCCTGACCGCGCTCGAGCCGCGCACGGTGTTCTTCGTGGACGAGATCCACCGGCTGCCGCGCGCCGTCGAGGAGACGTTCTATCCCGCGATGGAGGACCGCCAGCTGCCGATCACCGTCGGCGCCGGGGCCGGGGCGCGGGTGGTCACGCTGGACCTGCCGCCGTTCACGCTCGTCGGCGCCACCACGCGCTCCGGGCTGCTGACGACGCCGCTGCGCGACCGCTTCGGCATCCAGCACCGGCTCGACCACTACTCGCCGGTCGAGCTGGCCAGGATCGTGGCTCGCAGCGCCCGCGTGCTGGAGATCGAGATCGAGCCGGCCGGCGCGCGCGCGATCGCCGAGCGCGCCCGCGGCACCCCGCGCGTCGCCAACCGCCTGCTCAAGCGCGTGCGCGACTACGCGGAGGTCCGCAGCGGCGGCGTCATCGGCGCCGGCGAGGCGGCCCGCGCCCTGGACCTGCTCGAGGTCGACGAGCAGGGGCTGGACCGGCTGGACCGCGAGATCCTCGGCGTCATCTGCCGCCAGTTCGGCGGCGGCCCCGTCGGGCTGTCCACGCTCTCCGTGGCCGTCCACGAGGAGCCGGACACGATCGAGGACGTCTACGAGCCCTACCTGCTCCAGCGCGGCTTCCTCCAGCGCACGCCGCGCGGGCGCTGCGCGACCCCGCACGCGTTCCGGCACCTGGGCCTGCGCCCGCCCGAGAACGCGCCGCAGCTGTTCGGCTGACCGAACCTGAACCGACCGGGCGACCCGCGATACTGGAGGGTCGTGGCCACGCGCGTCACCAGCACCCGGCTGATCGGCCGTACGGGCGAGCTCGCGGAGCTCGAGGCCGCGTTCTCCGCGGCCGCCGACGGTCATCCCTCGATCGCCTTCGTGGCGGGGGAGTCCGGCGTGGGCAAATCGCGGCTCGTGTCGGAGCTGTCGGCGCGCGTGAAGGCCCGCGGCGGGCGCACGCTCTGCGGCGAGTGCGTCGAGCTGGGGGAGGGCGAGCTGCCCTACGCGCCGCTCGTGGGCGCCCTGCGCCCGCTCTCGCGCGACGGCGACCGCGTGCTCGACGTCGTCGGCGAGACGGCTCGCGCCGAGCTGGCCACCCTGCTGCCCGAGCTCGGCTCCCGCGGCGCCCCGCCGCGGCCCGACGAGGGCGCCGGCACCGCCCAGCGGCGCCTGTTCGAGGCCCTGCTGGCGCTGCTGGAGCGCCTCGGGCGCGAGGACCCGGTGCTGCTGCTGCTGGAGGACATCCACTGGGCCGACAGCTCCACGCGCGCGTTCCTGGCCTTCATCGCCCGCGCGATGAGCACCGAGCGCGTGCTCGCCGTCTGCACCTACCGCTCCGACGAGCTGCACCGCCGCCACCCGCTGCGCCCGCTGCTCGCCGAGCTCGAGCGCGACCCGACCGCACGCCGGATCGAGCTGGCGCGCCTCAGCCGCGGCGAGCTCTCCGACCAGCTCGCCGACATCCTCGACGGGCCGCCCGCCGACGAGCTGGTCGAGCGCCTGTACGGCCGCAGCGAGGGCAACCCGCTGTTCGCCGAGGAGCTGCTGGCCTCCGGCGGCGACGGCCGCGGCGCGCTGCCGCCGACGCTGCGCGACGCGCTGATGGTGCGCACGGAGCGGCTGCCGGAGGCCGCGCAGGAGGTGCTGCGCGTGCTCGCCGTCGCCCAGCGCGCCGACCACGCGCTGCTCGCCGACGCGAGCGGGCTCGAGGCGGCTGAGCTGCGGACCGCCCTGCGCGAGGCCGCGGCGAGCCACCTGATCGTGGCGAGCACCGACGGCATGTACCGCTTCCGGCACGCGCTGCTGCGCGAGGTCGTCCACGACGACCTGCTGCCGGGCGAGCACGCCGAGCTGCACCTGGCGCTCGCGCGCGCGCTCGAGCGCCGCGCCGCCGCCGGGGCCGAGGACGTCTGGATCACGGCCGGGATGGCGCACCACTTCCGCTCCGCCGGCGACCAGCCGGCCGCTCTGCGGGCCAGCGTGCAGGCGGCGGCCGCCTCGGCCCGCGTGCACGCGCACGGCGAGGCCGCAGGGCTGCTGGAGCGCGCGCTGGAGGTCTGGGAGCGCGTGCCGGACGCCGAGGCGCTCGCGGGCGCCTCGCACGCCGACCTGCTGGTGCGCGCCGCCGCCGCGCACCGCTCCAACGTCGACGACCACCGCCGCGCCGAGCTGCTGCGCCTCGCCGTCTCCGAGCTCGAGCGGCGCGACACCGACCCGCACCGGCTGGCCGAGGTGCTCGGCGAGCTGGCCAGCGCCCAGTGGTCGCTCGGCCGCGGCGAGGAGAGCCGCGCCACCCTGCGGCGCGCGCTCGCGCTGCTCCCGGACGGAGACCGCAGCGCCGAGCGGGCCGAGCTGCTGAGCCGCCGCGTCGCGTTCCTGATGCTCCAGGGCCGCTACGGCGAGGTCCGCGAGGAGGCGCCCGTGGCGCTCGAGGCGGCCCGCGCCGTCGGCGCCGACCAGATGGGCGCGCCGATCCTCAACCGGCTCGGCGTGGCGCTGTACGCGCTCGGCGACCCGGAGGGCGGCGAGGCCGCCTTCGGCGAGGCGGTGCGCGTGGCGAGCGCCGCCCACCAGGCGATCGACGCGGCGTTCGTGGCCGCCAACCGCGGCGACGCGCTGCACCGCGCCGGCCGCAGCCGCGAGGGCCTGGACGCCGTCATCGCCGCCCAGCAGGACGTCCCGGCCGGCTCCCGCGCCGCCCGCTGGCTGGCGATGCAGCGGGCCGAGATCGAGATCGGCCTGGGGGAGTGGGACGCCGCCGAGGCGCACCTCCCGCACCGTGGCCGCCTCACCGGTACGACGCTCGCCTACTTCAACATCACCCGCGCGAGCCTGCTGCTCGGCCGCGGCGAGACGCGCGCGGCGCGGCCGCTGCTGGAGGAGAGCGCGCGGATCCTCGCGCTCTCGCTCGAGCCCCAGTTCCTCGCGGGCTGCGGCGCCCGCCGGGCCGAGCTCGAGCAGCGCGAGGGCAACCTCGACGCCGCGCGCGCGGTCGTGGAGGAGGCGATCGACCGGATCGAGTTCTGCAGCGAGGACGGCGAGCGCCTCGCGGAGGTGGCCTGCGCCGGCGTCCGCGTCGAGGCCGACGCCGCCGAGCGCGCCCGCGACCTCGGCGACGCGGAGGCCGAGCGCGGCGCCGTGCTGCGCGCGGAGATGATGCAGGCCCGGGTCCAGGCGGCCGCCGACGACCTCGACCTGCCCGTCCTGGCCGCGCACGCGGCGAGCGCCGCCGCCGACCTGGCGCGGGCGGCGGGCGAGGCCGACCCGGCGCTCTACGCCGCCACGGCCGAGGCCTGGGCGGCGATCGAGCGGCCCTACCCGGCCGCCGTCGCGCGCTTCGCGGAGGCCGAGGCGCACCTGCGCGCGGGCGATCGCGAGGCGACGGTCGCCGCCGCACGGATCGCGGCGGAGAGCGCGCGCGAGCTCGGCGCGCACTGGCTGCTCGACGAGGTCGAGGGCCTCGCCGCGCGCGCCCGCCTGCGCCTCGACGAGGAGGCGCCCGCCGCCCTGGATCCCGAGGAGGAGGCCGCCTTCGGCCTCACGCCGCGCGAGCTGCAGGTGCTCGCCCTGCTGGCCGGCGGCGCCACCAACCGCGAGATCGGCGCGCAGCTGTTCATGGCCGAGAAGACGGCCAGCGTGCACGTGTCGCGGATCCTGTCCAAGCTCGACGTCCGCAGCCGCACCGAGGCGGCCGCCGTCGCGCACCGCCACGGGCTCGAGGCCACGCCCCGCTGATCAGATATTGAGACGCCTCACTACCCTCACCAACTGAGATGGCCCATCTCTTCATCTGCCCCAACTGCGGCAACCGGTCGACCGCAACAGGACCGCCAGCAGGGCTTCCGCAACATCCCGAAGGGCTGCAGCAAGTGCGGCTTCGGGTTCCTCTTCGAGCTGCTCGACGACTACTACCCGGCTCCCAACGCCGCGTTCTTCGTCTGCGACCAGCAGGGGCGCATCATCGGCTGCGGCCGCGGTGCGCGCGAGCTGACCGGCCTCTCCGACGAGAAGGTGATCGGCCGCCCGGTGCGCGAGGTGCTCGGGCTGGACTTCGACGGCGGCGAGGATCACGTCGGCACGGTGCTCGAGTGGGGGGTCCGCCAGCTCGGGAAACCGGTGACCGTCAACGCGGAGGGCGACCTCCCGGCGAAGGCCGTCGCGGACCTGTTCCCGGCCTACGACGACGACGGCGGTCTGCTGCTCGTGCTGACCCCTTCGCGGTAGTCCGACCCCGACGCGGATACCCTTCCCTCCCGGCTCATGTCCGATCGCCGCCGCTCGCTGTTCATCCTCCTCCTGGTCTTCGGGCTGATCGCCGCCTCCGTGGCGGTCATCTCGACGAAGGAGACGAAGCTCGGCCTGGACCTCCAGGGCGGCGTCCAGCTCGTCTACGAGGGCCAGCCGACCCCGCAGCAGCCGACGGTCGATCAGGTGGCGCTCGACCGCGCGCTGCAGATCATGCGCGAGCGCGTCGACGCGTTCGGCGTCGCCGAGCCCGAGCTGGCGCTGATCGGCGGCAACCAGGTCGAGGTCAACCTGCCCGGCGTCGAGGACGCCGAGCGCGCGGCAGAGCAGGTCGGCTCCACGGCCCAGCTGTACTTCTACGACTGGGAAGCCAACATCCTCGACGGGGAGTGCCGCACCAACGACACCGAGGTCGACGGCGGCCAGCAGCCTGTCACCGGCCTGCGAGCCGCGGTCGAGCGGGCGAGCAAGTGCACCGACGTGGAGAAGTCCGACGACGGCGTCGCCGCCGCCGGGCCGCGCTTCTACGCCTTCAACAAGGTCTCCAAGCAGCCGTTCGAGAACGCCCAGGGCCTGGACTCCCGCGAGGCCGCGCTCGAGGCCGTCGACGAGAAGGACCGCGCCAACGCGGAGATCCTCGAGGTCCCGGAGGGCGTGCTCGTCATCCGCGACGAGAAGGGCGCGGTGGGCGAGGACGGCAAGGAGCCGCCGGACCCGGACCGCTGGTGGGTGATCCAGGACCGGCCCGCGCTGTCGGGCACGGACATCAAGAACCCCGAGCAGAACTTCGACCAGCAGGGCGGCGGCCAGCCGATCGTCACGTTCGACTTCACGGACAAGGGCCGCAAGGCGTTCCAGGACATCACGCGCCGGATCGCCCAGCGCGGCTCGGACAACACGCTGCCGGGCGTGCCCGCCGAGCAGGCCTCGCAGCACTTCGCGATCGTCCTCGACGACGAGCTCGTCTCCGCGCCCTTCATCAACTTCCAGGAGAACCCCGACGGCATCGACGGCTCCACCGGCGCCCAGATCTCCGGCGGATTCACGATCACCTCCGCCCAGGACCTGGCGAAGATCCTCCAGATCGGCGCCCTGCCGATCAAGCTCGAGCTGATCTCGCGCTCGCAGGTCTCCGCCTCGCTCGGCGCCCAGGCGCTCGACCAGGGCCTTGCGGCGGGCATCGCCGGCCTCGCGATCGTCGCGCTGTTCCTGATCATCTTCTACCGCCTGCTCGGCCTGATCGCCTCGCTGGCGCTGCTGATCTACGCGCTGTACTTCTACGCGCTGGTCAAGGCGGTCCCGGTCACGCTGACCTTGCCCGGCATCGCGGGCCTGATCCTCACGCTCGGCGTCGCGGCCGACGCGAACATCGTCATCTTCGAGCGCGTCAAGGAAGAGGTGCGCGCCGGCAGGAGCGTCTCGACCGCGATCCTCACCGGCTACCGCAAGGGCCTGACGGCGATCATCGACGCCAACGTCGTCACCCTGCTCGTCGCCTTCATCCTCTTCATCCTCGCGACGGCGGGCGTGAAGGGCTTCGCGTTCATGCTCGGCCTGGGCGTGATCGTCTCCCTGTTCACGGCCGTGCTGGCCACGCAGGCGATCCTGTTCTCGCTGCGCGGGACCCGCGTACTCCGCGGCCGCGCCGGGCTCGGCGCCTCCGAGCAGCGCTTCAACCTGCGCAAGAACTACATGGGCGCCTCGAAGTGGTTCTTCTCCGCCTCGGGCCTGATCATGCTGATCGGCGCCTTCGCGATCGCCGGCAACGGGCTGAACTTCGGCATCGACTTCGAGGGCGGCACGCGGATCACCGCGTCGCTCGAGCAGGCGGCCGACGTCGACCAGGTGCGCGACGTCGTCCGGGGGGCCGGTCTCGACGACGCCGAGGTGCAGACGATCAACAACCCGGAGCTCGGCCGCAACGTCGTCCAGATCTCCTCGGGCGCGAGCGGCGCCGACGTCGACTCCGCCCGCAACGCGCTCGACGACCGGTTCGGCTTCGCCGACGAGCCGAACGAGGAGTCGATCGGCCCGACGTTCGGCCAGACCGTTGCCCGGTCGGCGCTGATCGCGATCATCGCCTCCCTGACGGTGATCTCGATCTACATCGCGCTGCGCTTCGAGTGGAAGGTCGCGGTGCCGGTGCTGATCGCGCTGCTGCACGACCTGCTGATCACGGGCGGCGTCTACGCCCTCACCGGCCGGGAGGTGACGACGTCGACGGTCGCGGCGCTGCTCACCATCCTGGGCTTCTCGCTCTACGACACGATCATCGTGTTCGACCGTGTGCGCGAGAACATCCCGCGCATGCCGAGCGCGGCCTTCTCGCAGATCGTCAACCGCTCCATGTCCGAGGTCGTCGTGCGCTCGCTCGCGACCAGCTTCTGCACGCTGCTCCCGGTGCTGTGCCTGTACTTCTTCGGCGGCGAGACGCTGAAGGACTTCGCCTTCGCGCTGATCGTCGGCACCGCGTCGGGTACGTACTCGTCGATCTTCATCGCGGCGCCGGTGCTGACGCACTGGAAGGAGCGCGAGCCGGTCTACGCCGCGCGCGAGCGCCGCATCAGGGAGCGGCTGGGCTTCGTGCCCGCCTACGCGACCGCCGAGCAGGGCGGGCCCGTCGACGTGGCGCCGGCCGCGCCCCGCGGCGGCCGTCGCGGCGGGGTCACGACGCCGCAGGATCCGTCGCAGGGCGTCTCGCGGGCCGAGTTCGACGACATGGTCGCCAACCTCGGGATCGAGGAGGCCGGGCGGCGCGAGCCCGCCGCGGCCGGCCGTGCCGCCGCCCGTCCGCCCGGCGGCCGCCGCGCCCGCGCGCGCGGCGAGACGCCTCCGCCCGCCGCACCGCCGGCCGGCCCGGGCGGCGTGCCCGCCGACGAGCCGGGCGAGGCGCCCAAGCCGAAGAAGCCGCGCAACCGCAAGCACGGGAGGCCGCGCTGATGGGTCTGCTCGTCTGGGTCATGGTCGCGATCGCGCTCTGGCACTTCACGATCTTCCTGCCCGACCGCTGGTGGTCCGGGATCGTCGGCGCGTTCGCGGGCGCGGTGCTCGGATCGGTGATCTTCGGGCTGATCATCCACCTCGGCTCCGTGCCCAACCAGGACGAGACCGACCTCCTGACGGCGTTCGAGTCGATCCCGGGCGCGGTGCTCGGCATGGCCGTCGTCTGGTGGGCCGGGCGTGCGCACCGAGCGCGACGAGGCGCACTGCGCACGCGTGACGCCGCCGCGGTTCCTCGCCGCGATCTCGACGCCGTTCGCCGAGGACGGCTCGGTCGCGATCGACGCGTTCGGCGAGCACGTGGCGTGGCTGGCCGACGCGGGCCTGGACGGCGTCTTCGTGGCCGGCACCACCGGCGAGGGCGTGCTGCTCGAGGACGACGAGATCGCCGCGCTGACCGAGCGGGCCGCCGGCCACGACCTCCGCGTCATCGCCCAGGTCGGGCGGCCGAGCACGCGCGCCACCGCGCGCCTGGCGCGCCGCGCGATCGGGCTCGGCGCGGACGCCGTCGCGGCCTACGTGCCGTGGTTCTACCCGGCCGGCGAGGCCGACGTCCGGACCCACTTCCTCGGCCTGCTCGAGGCCGCCGGCGAGGTGCCCGCCTTCCTCTACAACATCCCGCGCCGGACGGTGAACGACCTGCCGGCCGAGCTGGCGGGCGAGCTCGCCGCGGCCGGCTTCAAGGGCATGAAGGACTCCACGGGCTCCTTCGAGCGCCACGAGGCCTACCTCGATGCCACCCGCGATCGCGACTTCGAGCTCTACGTCGGCTCGGAGCCGCTCGTCCTGCGCGCCTACCGCGAGGGCGCGGCCGGCGCGATCACCGGCCTGGCCGGCGCCCGCCCGGACCTGTTCGTGCGCCTGCGCGCTGCGCTCGAGGCCGGCGAGGACGCCGCGGCCCAGGCCGCCCAGGAGGAGATCGCGGCCGCCAAGGCCGCCGTCGAGTCCGAGGGCTCGACCGTCGCCGCGGTCAAGCGCCGCGTCGCGGATCAGCTGGCCGGCTACCCGGCCGCCCCGCGCGCCCCGTTCGCCTAGGGGATCATCCAGCGGACCGGCCCGGGAGCGAGGACCGCCGCCAGGCACGCCGCCGCCACGGCGGCGCGGGCGGTCATGCCGACTGCTCCTCCTCGCCGGCCGGGGACTCCTCGCCACCGCCGCCACCGGGCACCGTGGGGATCGCGCCGATGCCCTTGAGCAGCTTCTTGATCGCCTTGCGCTCGGTGCGGTAGGCGCGCGTGATGCTGGCGTCGAGCCGGTTGGCCTCGGCCATGGAGGTGATCGGCGTGCCCAGCCGCTTGGCGCTCTTGTCGAACACGGTGGAGAGGCTCCGCAGCGCCGTGACGTAGTTGTCGGACTCCCGCCGCGCCCAGTACGGGGGCTTGAGGTCGTCGAGCCGGCGGGCGTAGACGTCGGCGAGGTCGGCGACCTCGCGCAGGTTCTGCGCGATCGCCTTCGGGGTCGAGACGTTGTTGTCGATCTTCTTCGCGCGCTTGGTGAGGCGGCGGTCGAGGTTCGCGAGCTGCTGGGCGAACACCGGCGCCCGGATGGCGTCGGGGAGGAAGACGTGCTCCTGGTGGGCCGCGCACTCGCGCAGCCCGAGCTCCTTCGAGGCGGTCTCCACGTGCTGGAGGGTGCCGCCGAACTCGGGCAGGAACTTGTCCAGCTTGGCGAGCTTGAAGCGCTCGGTGGCGTTCGAGAGCTCCTTCGTCTTTGCGTCGAGCTCCTCGAGGCTCTCCACGAACGGCCGCACCTTCTTCTCCGAGCCGGCCGGCGGCTTCTGCGCGCGGATCGTCTTGGAGGCGGCCTGCACGTCGGCCATCGCCCGGACGGTCAGCCGGTCGAGGTCGACGAGGTTGACCGGCCAGCCCGCTTGGCGATCGACTTGTTGGCCTTCTCGCACGCGGCGTCCGCCGTCCGCGTCCACTTGTCGAGCGCGGCGCGCTTCTCCTTGGCGGTGGGCCCGGACTGACCGCCGCCGCATCCCGCCAGCACCGCCGCCAACAGGGTCACCGCGCCAAGAGCCCTCATCCCTGCCCCGCTTCCGTCGCCATTCGCCGCCCACCGGATACCCGCAGAACGCTCATCCCAGACTCCTGAGAACTGCTGAGCGCACACGTTCCGTCCGACCCTCAGGCCATACATGCACGCGTGATCCATCAGGACGCACGCCTGACGCTGAAGCCGTACGAGTTCGCGGCGGCCGAGCGCTTGTCGCAGGAGCTCGGCGTCTCCGTGCGTGCTCGCCCAGGTGCTGGTGCGAAGGGGGATGGGCGAGCCCGCGGCCGCGCGGGCCTTCCTGGCGGCGGGCGACGAGCACCCGCTCGACGCGCTTCGGCGGGCTGCGCGACGCCGCCGCGCAGATCCTCGGCCACGTGCGCCGCGGCAGCCGGATCACCGTCCACGGCGACTACGACGTGGACGGCGTCTGCGCGTCCGCCGTGCTGATCCGGGCCTTGCGCACCGTCGGCGGGGACGTCGACTGGTACCTGCCCAGCCGCAGCACGGACGGCTACGGCCTCGCCGCCGCGACCGTGGACCGGCTGGCCGCCCGCGGGACGGACCTGCTCGTGACCGTGGACTGCGCGATCACGGCGGTCGAGGAGGTCGCGCGCGCCCGCGCGGCCGGGATGGACGTGATCGTCACCGACCATCACAGCCCGCGCGCCGACGGGGTGCTCCCGGACGCGCCGATCGTGCACCCGCGGATCGGCGGCTACCCGTGCGCGGACCTGTGCGCCGCCGCCGTCGCGTACAAGCTCGCCCAGGGGCTGCTGCAGGCCCACGGGGAGGACCCGCGGATGGCCGACGAGGACCTGGACCTCGTCGCGCTGGCCACGGTCGCCGACGTCGTCCCGCTGCTGGGGGAGAACCGCCGCCTCGTCCGCCAGGGCCTGCGGCGGCTCGCGTCGACCCGCAAGCCCGGCCTGCGGGCGCTGATGGACGTCGCGAAGGTCGACCCGAGCACCGTCGACGCGGGCGCGATCGGCTTCCGGCTCGGCCCGCGCCTGAACGCCGCGGGCCGCCTGTACCGCGCCGACGCGGGGCTCGAGCTGCTCCTGACCGAGGACCGCGAGCGCGCCCGCGCCGTCGCGCTCGAGCTCGACGCCAACAACACCGAGCGCCGCGACGTCGAGACGCGGATGCGATTCGAGGCCGAGGCGCAGGTCGAGGACCGAGCCACCACTCGGCCGCCGCCTACGTGCTCGCCTCCGACGGCTGGCACGCCGGCGTGATCGGCATCGTGGCGGCGCGGATCGCCGAGCGCCACCACCGCCCGTGCGTGCTGATCGCGCTCGAGGGCGAGGAGGGCACGGGCTCCGGGCGCTCGATCGCCGGCTTCGACCTGCTGGGCGGGCTGCACGCCGCCTCGGAGACGCTGCAGCGCTACGGCGGCCACCGCGCCGCCGCCGGCCTCACGATCGCCCGCGCCGACGTCCCGGCCTTCCGCGAGGCGTTCGCCGCCCACGCCGCGAGCGTGCTCGCCCCGGAGGACCTCCAGCCCGAGGTCCGCGTCGACGCCGTCGCCCCGGGCGACGCGCTGACGCTCTCGCTCGCCGAGGAGCTCGAGCAGCTCGCCCCGTTCGGCCAGGGCAACCCCGCCGTCTCGCTGCTCGTCCCGGCCGCGCTGCTCGACGACCCGCGGCCGATGGGGGAGGGCCGCCACGTCGCGTTCACGCTGAGCGCGGGCGGCGCCCGCTCGCGCTGCGTCATGTTCGGCGCCGGCACGCGGCTGCCGGCCGAGCCGAGCGAGCCGGTCGGCGCCGTGGTCCGGCTCGAGCGCAACCACTGGAACGGCACGACCGAGCCGCGGCTGATCCTGCGCCACGCCCAGCGCGCCACCCAGCGCGGCATCGACGTGCTCGGCGAGCCGGCGTTCCTGAGCGGCCTTCAGCGCGAGCTCGACCGCGACCTGGAGCGGGCCGCACCGCCGGGTGCGCCGGACGTGCCGGCGGCGCGCGCCGTCCGCGACGTGCGCGGCCGCGGTATCGCGGGCCTCTTGACGGACCTCGTCAGCACGCGGGAGCCCGTGCTCGCCGTCGCGGCGCACGCCCCCCACCGGGCCCGGGCGCTGGAGGACCGCGTCGGCGGCTTCGCCCTGTGCTCCTGGCAGGCGCTCGCGGACGACCCGTCGCTGGCCGCCGCCTTCACCCACGTCGTGGCCGTCGACCCGCCGGCCGTCGCGGCGCTCGACCATGTGTCCGGAGCGGGCTGGACCCACCTGGCGTGGGGCGAGCCTGAGCTACGCTTTGCCTCACGAATTCATCAATGGGACTTCGCCCTGCGCGACCCGCTGGCAGCCGTCTACCGCGCGCTCCGCGCGGCCCGGTTCACCGGCGGTGAGGCCTGCGAGGCACTGCTCCGGGGCGAGGGGCCGCAGCCCAGGTCCGCGGCGCTCGCCGGCCGCCTGGTGCGGGTCCTCGCGGAGCTCGACCTCGTGGACCTCGACCGTGAAGGGCCGGCTCTCAGGGCCGTCGAAGCGCCCGAGCGGACCGCGCTCGAGCGATCGGCCGCCTACAGGGCCTACCATCGAAGCCTTGAGGACGGTCTCCGATTCCTGAGCAGCTCCCCGATAGCGATCGCGGCGTAAGCGGCGACGACGCGCGCCCGCCGATCGCGGGCGGCGCTGTCGAGGGCTCCGTCGCGATCGCCGCGCACGCGCCGGTCGACCACGCCGCGCCGCACGCCGCCGCGGGCACGACGATCCCCGGGGACCTGACGCGGCTCGAGCAGGACCTGCTCGCCGACCTGTTCGCGATCGTCGAGGAGCACGCCGACGAGGTCGCCGAGACCGTCGACCGCGACCGCGTGGTGCAGGCCTTCGTGTTCGCCTGCGAGCACCACGCCGACCAGCGCCGCCAGTCGGGCGAGGACTTCATCGTGCACCCGGTCGGCGTCGCGAAGATCTGCGCCGGCATGCGCCTGGACACGGCGACGCTGTGCGCCGCGCTGCTGCACGACACCGTCGAGGACACGACCGCGGACCTCGAGGAGGTCCGCGAGGCGTTCGGCGACGAGGTCTGCGGGCTCGTCGACGGCGTGACGAAGCTGACCGGGATCGTCTTCCAGTCGCGCGACGAGGCGCAGGCCGAGAACTACCGCAAGATGATGGTCGCGATGGCCACGGACATCCGGGTCATCCTGATCAAGCTCGCCGATCGCCTGCACAACATGCGCACGATCGAGGCGATGCCCAAGCAGAAGCAGATCGACAAGGCCAAGGAGACCCTGGAGATCTACGCGCCGCTCGCGCACCGCCTCGGCATCCACGCGATCAAGTGGGAGCTCGAGGACCTCGCCTTCGCGACGCTGCACCCGCGCAAGTACCAGGAGATCAAGGGCCTGGTCAACCAGCAGCGCGAGGAGCGCGAGCGCTACGTGGCCAAGGCCGGCGGCTACCTGCACAAGGAGCTCGAGGCGCTCGGCATCCGCGCCGAGATCTCAGGCCGCGCGAAGCACTTCTACTCGATCTACTCGAAGATGACCCGCAAGGGCCGCGAGTTCAACGAGATCTACGACCTCACCGCGATGCGCGTGATCGTCGACTCCGTGAAGGACTGCTACGGCGCCGTGGGCGTGATCCACTCGCTCTGGAAGCCCCTGCCCGGGCGCTTCAAGGACATGGTCGCCATGCCCAAGTTCAACATGTACCAGGCCCTGCACACGACCGTGATCGGGCCCGAGGGGCGGCCGCTGGAGATCCAGATCCGCACGCGCGACATGCACGAGACGGCCGAGTACGGCGTCGCCGCGCACTGGCGCTACAAGGAGGGCGACAAGGCCTCGGGCAAGCCCGCCGACCCGACGGCCGCCAAGCTGCAGTGGCTCAAGTCGCTGCTCGACTGGCACCAGGAGACCGACGACCCCGAGGAGTTCACCGACCAGCTGCGCGGCGAGCTGATCGAGGACGAGGTCTTCGTCTTCACGCCCAAGGGCGAGGTCAAGTCGCTCGCCGCGGGCGCCACGCCGCTGGACTTCGCCTACGAGATCCACACCGACGTCGGCCACCGCTGCGTCGGCGCGAAGGTCAACGGCAAGATCGTGCCGCTGCACTACGAGCTGCAGTCCGGCGACATCGTCGAGGTGCTCACCTCAAAGCGCGAGCGCGGCCCGTCGCGCGACTGGCTTGCGGTCGTCAAGACGACCCGCGCGCGCAACAAGATCAAGGCCTGGTTCAAGGCCGAGTCGCGCGAGGACTCCGAGCACACGGGCCGCGAGCTGCTGCAGGAGCACCTCAACAAGGCGGGCCTGCCGGCGCAGAAGATCACGGGCTCGCCGCTGCTGGCGGACGTGATCCGCGAGATGGGCTTCAAGAAGGCCGACGACTTCTACATCGCGCTCGGCGGGGCCAAGATCTCGCCGAAGGTCGTCGTCAACAAGGTGCTCGCGCGGCTGAAGGCGGGGGAGGCCGCGGAGGAGCGCTCCGCCGCCGAGGACCTGATCCCGCGCAAGGCCCCGGCCCGCCGCCGGCCCGAGTCGCTGGCGACCAAGTACGGCATCCGCGTCGAGGGCGTCGCGGACGTGCCGCTGCGGCTGGCCAAGTGCTGCCGCCCGGTCTCGGGCGACCCGATCATCGGCTACGTCTCGCTCGGGCGCGGGATCACGATCCACCGCGAGGACTGCCCCAACGCGGTCGCCCTGCGCAAGGACGCCGACCGGCTCGTGCCCGTCTCCTGGGACGGCGACAACGAGACGAGCTTCAAGGTCGAGATCCAGGTCGACGCGTGGGACCGCCACCGCCTGCTCGAGGACCTCAGCCGCACCTTCGCCGAGGGCGGCGTGAACATCATCGAGGCGCGCTGCATCGTCGACAAGCCGATGGTCAAGAACCGCTTCGTGATCGAGGTCGCCGACACGCACGCCCTCAAGACGACCGTCAACCGCCTGCGGGCGATCGACTCCGTCTTCGACGCCTACCGGGTCATCCCGGCCGGCGGCTCCTGAGCGCGGGAACCGGCCGGGATCGGGCTCTGATCCCGGCCGGTCGCGCGTACCCCGCGAGCCTGGTGTCCCCCCGGGGCTCTGGCTCGCGACCCCCTGCGCGTCACGGATACAAGACCCGGTCGCCGCGGGAAGGTTGGCCGGTTAGGGCGCGAGCTCCTCGACCTGCCGGCCCTTCGCCTGGCCGCTCTTGCCGTCGGTGACGGGAGCGAGGCTCGGCGTGGGGGCGGTGGTCGGCGTGCGGATGGGTTTGACCCTGACGGGCTGCTGCTCGGAGCGGGTGCCGGAGTTGCGCGGCGCGGCGGTGGCGGAGCGCTCGCTGCCGGAGTTGCCGGAGTTGCCGCGCTCGGGACGTGTGGCGAGCCGCTCCTGGCGGGCCTGCGTGCGCTGGTCCTTGATCTCGGCGCGCTGCACCTTGGCGTCGGCGCGATCCTGCTTGCGCTCCTGGCGCGCTTTGACGCGGGCCTGCTTGTCGGCCGCGCGATCCTGAGCGGCCTGCTCGCGCGCTTCGGCACGCCGCCGCTTCTCGGCGCGGCGCTCCTCCGCGCGCTCCTGGCGGCGCTCCGCGGCGGCCTCGCGGCGCTCCTTGCCGGTCTCGCTCGCGCGCTCGCCGGGGAGAACGGTGCTCGCCGCGGGGCGCGTCGTCGCAGTGCGCGTCGTGGACGCCCCGTCCTCGGTCGCCGCCGGCGGCCGCTCGGCCGCCGCCGCGGCGGGCCGCGCCGGAGAGGTCCTGACCTGGTCGACGACCACGGCGCTGCCGCCGGCACCGCCCGCGAGGACGACGCCGATCGCCAGCTTCGCGCCGAGCCCGTTGCCGAGCACACCCGCAGAGGTGCCGCCGCTCGTGAGCGCGGCGCCGGTCGCCGCGGCCGCGGACCCGCCGCCACCGCCGCCGAGCGCACCGAAGATCGTGTCCTTCAGCCCGGCGCTCGGGAGCACGGGCAGCACGAGCGCCAGCGCGGCGCGCTGCTCGGTGACCGCCTCCTTGTACGCGCGGCAGCTGTCGCAGAGCGCCAGATGGCGGCGCAGATGGCCACGGCGCAGCTCGCCGCCGCGCGCCGTGGCGAGCAGCTCGCGGACGTCGTGGCACGGGGTCTCGCGCGCGTCGCGGTCGGCGATCAGCCGGGTGCGCGCCTGGTGCACGAGCGCCTTGACCTTGGCCGTCGGCACCTCGATCACCCGCGCGATCTCCGCATGGGAGAGGTCGCCGAGCTCCGCCAGCACGAGCGCGGAGCGCTGGTCGTCGGGCAGCCGCGCGATGTCGCCGAGCAGGTCGCGCAGGTCGGCGCGGCTCTCCGCGTCGGCGCCGGGACCGTCGGTCGCCGGCTCGATCTCGTCGACGGGCACGGCCGCGACCTTGCGGCTCGCGAGCATCGTGAGGCAGCGGTTGCGGGCGATCGCGAACAGCCACGGGCGCAGCTCGTCGGGCGCGCCCTGCGCCAGCAGCGAGCGGTGGGCGCGCAGGAAGGTCTGCTGGAGCGCGTCCTCGCCCTCGTCCTGGGAGCCCAGCATGTGGCGGCAGAAGCCGAGCAGCGCGCGGTGGTGGCGGTCGTAGATGACCTCGAAGGCGCGCTCGTCGCCGGTCGCGGCGAGCTCGGCGAGGCGACCGTCGTCGAGCTTCCCGGCGAGCAGGCGTCCGAGCGGAACTCTGATTGCGGTCGCTGCCATCTGGTCACTCTCCTACCCACCCTGCACATCGGCAGGGGTTGGCCGCTTGTGAAGCGTAGCCGCGCCCGTTACGTCAGGCGACGATACGCAGCGCGCCCGGATCGACCGTGACCCGGACCTCGTCGTCGTCGGCGACATGGTCGCCGTCGACCTGCCACGGCACCGGGCGGCCGTCGCGCGAGCGGATCACGACCTCGTGCGCGCCGTCGAACGCCTCGACCTTGCGGTGGTCGGGGATCGGCGCGGTCGAGAGGGCACGGTAGAGCACGGTCGGCACGTCGACGGGGTTCGCGCGCGTGAGCACGACGCCGGCGAGGTCGCCGGAGTCCAGCCGCGCGCCGTCGGTCAGGTTGACCGGCCGCTCCTTGAAGTACGTGTAGGGCTGGCCGTTCTGGAAGAACACGCTGACGCCGTCGATCGGCTCGCCTCCGTCGACCGCGGCCGAGAGCTTGGGCGGCCGCACGACGTACTTGCGCATGAACGTGCCGACGGCCTTCTCGGTGAAGTACCAGTGGCCGAAGCGGCGCTTCATGGCCGGGTTCGCGTCCACGCGCTCGACCACGCTGGCGTCGAGGCCCATGCCGGCGGCGAAGGTGAAGGCGCGGCCGTTGACGCGCCCGAGGTCCACGGCGCGCGGCTCCCAGCGATCGGGCAGCCCGAGCAGGTGCTCCGTGGCGTCCACCACGTCGTTGGGGATCCCGAGCATCTTGCAGAACACGTTGTTGGAGCCGCCGGGCAGGCAGGTGAGCGGCGTGCCCGAGCCGGCGAGGCCGTTGGCGGCCTCGTTGACCGTGCCGTCGCCGCCGAACGCGACCACGACGTCGTATCCCTCGCGCGCGGCCTCCGCGACGAGCTCGATCGCGTGCCCCTTGCGCTGCGTGTCGATCGCGGTGACGTCGTAACGGCCCTGGAGCGCGTAGACGACGAGGTGCTTGAGCCGGTCCGACATCGTCGTCGCGTACGGGTTGACGATGACGAGCATGCGCTTGGCCTCGGCCGGGCGCTCGAGCGCGGCGACGTCGGCCAGCCGCTCGAGGGCCGGGGCTTCGGGGACGGTCATCGGGACCTCAACACTAGTGGCGCCCCGCCGTTACGCTCGGGCGGGTGACGGTCCGGCGCATGGAGGTGGGGGAGGGCGGGCGCCTGCGCGAGCTCCGGCTGGCGGCGCTGCGCGAGGACCCCGGCGCCTTCGGCTCCACCGCGGAGCGCGAGACGACCTACGAGGCGCTCCACTGGGAGATGCTCGCGGGCGGCCCGGGCGCGGTGTTCGTCGGCGGCGACTGGGACGGCATGGCCGGCGTGTACCTCGAGGCGCAGGAGCCGCGGCTGTGGGGCATGTGGGTCGCGCCGTCCGGGCGCGGGCGCGGGCTCGGGCGCGCGCTCGCCGAGGCCGTGATCGGCTGGGCCCGCGATCGCGCGTTCACCCGCCTGCGGCTCGGCGTGACCGCCGCCGCGCCGGACGCGCTGCGGCTCTACGAGCGGCTCGGCTTCGCGGCCACGGGCACGGTGACGCCGCTGCGCCCGGACCAATCGCTGTGCGAGCACGAGCTGGCCCTGGAGCTGCACCCGCAGCCGCGGCGGATCGAGACCGAGCGGCTCCTCCTGCGCCCGTTCGAGCCGGGCGACCTGGCGGCGGTGCACGACATCCACCGGCGCCCCGAGATGGTGCGCTGGCTCTACGAGGACGCCGCGCGGACGCTCGAGGACGACCGCCCGTGGCTCGAGGGCCGCATCCGGCGGGTCCGCTTCGGGCTCAGCGGCGACGGGCTCGGCTTCGCCGCGGTGCGCGACGGGGCGGTGATCGGCGACCTGTCGCTGACGCTCACCAGCGCCGAGCACCGCCAGGGCGAGATCGGCTTCCTGGTCCACCCCGACCAGCAGGGGCAGGGCTACGCCACCGAGGCCTCCGAGGCGCTGCTCGCGCTCGCGTTCGACACGTTCGCCCTGCACCGCGTGGTCGGGCGCCTCGAGGCCCGCAACGTCGCCTCCGCCCGCGTGCTGGAGAAGCTCGGCATGCGCCGCGAGGCGCACCTCGTCGAGAACGAGCTCGTCAAGGGCGAGTGGCAGAGCGAGCTGGTCTACGCGGCGCTCAGAGCCAGCCGCGGCGCCTGAAGTAGGCGATCATGCCGCCCAGCAGGGCGACCATGAAGGCCATGATGATCCAGAACGCCGTGTGGTCCTGCTCGCCGGGGACGCCGACGTTCATGCCCCAGATCGAGGCCACGAGCGTGAGCGGGAGGACGATCACCGAGATCGCGGTCAGCACGCGGAAGGTCTCGTTGGTGCGGTGCGCGATCGCCGACTCGTTGGTCGACTCGAGGCCCTCGACGACCTCCTTGTAGTTCTCGAGCATGTCCCACACGCGCTCGGAGGCGTCGTTGATGTCGTCGAAGTAGATGTCGAGGTCCTCGGCGATGTAGCGCGTCTTCGTGCGCTCGAGGTCGCGGAACGCCGAGCGCTGCGGCCGCACGATCTTGCGGAAGTTGATGATCTCCTGCTTGACGTTGGAGATGTCGCGCACGATCTCCGACGTCTGCTCGCCCTCGAAGATCTCCTCCTCGATGCGCTCGAGCTTGTTGCCCATCTTGCGCAGCATCGGGAACGAGGCGTCGACGGAGTCGTCGACGATCCGGTAGAGCAGGTAGCCGGGGCCCTTGGCGAAGACGTCCTCGCGCAGCTCCTCCGAGCCGCGGACGCGGTCGAACAGGTACTGCACCGCCTGCAGCGGCTCGTTCTGGATCGTGATCAGGTAGTCCGGGCCGACGAAGAGGTCCAGCTCGGCCGCGTTGAGCCGGGCGACCTTCTTGTCGTAGCGCGGGAAGTGCAGGACGATGAACAGGTACTCGTCGTACTCGTCGAGCTTCGGGCGCTGGTTGCGCGAGAAGACGTCCTCGTAGTCCAGGGGGTGGAACTCGAAGCGCTCCTCCAGCCACGCCTGGTCGACCGCCCGCGGGCGCTCGATGTTGATCCAGCGCAGGCCGGGGGCCTCGACGACCTCGACGCGCGGCTCGTCGGGAGCCGGCGCGCGCTCAGCGGTGCGCGACCGCGCGGCGCGGCGACCGAAGGGGGACCGGGGCAGGCTCGGCATGGCCCGGACTGAACGGCTCGTCGGTCGTCGGCGGCATCACGTCAAGGATTCTACGCGGCCGGCCGATTTCCCGGGTCAGAGTGGCCGGATCGATTGCTACGATTCGCCGCACATAGCAGTACGCATCCAGAGGGGTGGAGGGACTGGCCCGTTGAAACCCCGCCAACCATCTCGCGCAAGCGAGAAACGGTGGCAATTCCATCAGGCTCCAACGATTGGCCTGGGAGATGCGGTGAAGGGCATCGCCTCCACGAAGCCTCCCGCCGCACCTCACCCGGCCGGAGGTTTCCCCCATATGCCGGCAGATGCCCTGAAGTGCAAGGAGTGTTCGACCACCTACCCGCTCGACGCGCGCTACGTCTGCGAGCGCTGCTTCGGGCCTCTCGAGGTGGCCTATCGCGCGCACGACGCGAGCCCGGAGGAGCTCAAGCGTCGTATCCAGGCCGGGCCGCACACGCTCTGGCGCTACGCCGACTTCCTGCCGCTGGAGGGCCCCGCCCGCTCCGCGCTGCCCACGGGCTGGACGCCGCTCGTGAAGGCCGACCGGCTCGCCGAGCGCCTCGGCCTCGGTGAGCTCTACATCAAGAACGAGACGGCCAACCCGACCCACTCGTTCAAGGACCGCGTCGTCTCCGTCGCGCTCGCGCGCGCCAAGGAGCTCGGCTTCACGACGATCGCGTGCGCCTCCACCGGCAACCTCGCCAACGCGGTCAGCGCGCACGCCGCCGCCGCGGGGCTCGAGTCCTACGTGCTGATCCCGGCCGACCTCGAGCAGGAGAAGGTGCTCGCCACCGGCGCCTACGGCACCAACATCGTCGCGATCCGCGGCAACTACGACGCCGTCAACCGCCTCTGCACGGAGATCGCCGGCGAGCGCCCGTGGGCGTTCGTCAACGTCAACCTGCGCCCGTACTACGCCGAGGGCTCCAAGACGCTCGCGTTCGAGACCGCCGAGCAGCTCGGCTGGGAGCTCCCGGACCGCGTCGTGGCGCCGATCGCCTCCGGCTCGCTGTTCACGAAGGTGGCCCGCGGCTACCAGGAGTTCATCGACGCCGGGCTGCTGAGCGGCGAGCTGCCCGCCTTCAACGGCGCCCAGGCGCTCGGCTGCTCGCCGGTCGCGACCGCGTTCGCGGAGAACACCGAGGTCTGCCGCCCGGTCAAGCCCGACACGATCGCCAAGTCGCTGGCGATCGGCAACCCGGCCGACGGCCCGTACGCGGTCGAGCTGGCGCGCAGGACGGGCGGCGGCGTCGACAGCGTCACCGACGACGAGATCCGCGCGGGCATCCGCCTGCTCGCGGAGACGACCGGCATCTTCACCGAGACCGCCGGCGGCGTGACCACCGCCGTGCTGGCCAAGCTCGCCGAGCGCGGCGACATCGGCCGCGACGAGCGCGTGGTCGCCTACATCACCGGCGACGGGCTGAAGACGCTCGACACGGTCCGCGGCACCTTCGAGGTGACGGAGATCGCGCCGTCGATCGACGAGTTCGACGCGGCGTTCTCGCCGCAGGAGGTGACCGTCTGATGGCCGTCACGGTCAAGCTGCCGACCCAGCTGCGCGACGCCGCCGGCGGCGCCACCGCCGCCCAGGTCGAGGGCGGCACGGTCGGCGAGGCGCTCGAGGCGCTGTACGCCGAGCACGGCGAGCTGCGCGGGCGGCTCGCCGACGACGGCGGCGGCCTGCGCCGCTTCGTGAACGTCTACATCGGCGGCGAGGACATCCGCTTCCTCGACGGGCTCGACACGCCGGTCAGCGACGGCGACGAGCTGACGATCCTGCCGGCCGTGGCCGGCGGCTGACGCTCCGGCTTCCGGGGCGAACATCCGTCGAACGGCCACCCCGCCGGCGACGAGTTCTGCGCGCTCGTCTACGGCGGCGAGGACGCCGCGACCGAGGCGTGCCGGCTGGCCACGGTGGCGCTGTGCGAGCACGGCGCCGGCTTCGACGTCGGCGCCTCGTGCGGGATGGTCCTGCTCCCGAGCGAGACGGCCGACGCGGCCGAGGCGCTGCAGATCGCCGACCGGCGCCTGTACCTGGACAAGGGCGAGCGGCGGCGCGAGTCCGTCACGCGCCAGACCGGCGACGTCCTGCTGCAGGCGCTCGAGGAGCGCGAGCCGCAGCTGCGCGGGCACGTCGGCGTCGTCGGCCGCCTGGCCGAGGCGACCGCCGTCGACCTGGGCCTCGGCCGCGAGGAGCCCGAGCGGATCTCGCTCGCGGCGCGCCTGCACGACATCGGCAAGATGGCCGTGCCGGACGCGATCCTCGCCAAGCCGGGTCCCCTGGAGGAGGCCGAGCTGGGCTTCATCCGCCAGCACACGGTGGTCGGCGAGCGCATCCTGCGGGCCGCGCCGGCGCTCGGCCACGTGGCGCAGCTCGTGCGCTCGAGCCATGAGCGCTTCGACGGCACGGGCTACCCGGACCGGCTCGCCGGCGAGGAGATCCCGCTCGGCTCGCGCGTGGTCGCGGTCTGCGACGCCTTCTCGGCGATGACGAGGTTCCGCCCGTACAGCCCGGCGCGGCAGGTCGACGAGGCGCTCGCGGAGCTGCGCCGCTGCGCGGGCAGCCAGTTCGATCCCGCGGTGGTCGAGGCGTTCTGCACCGCGCTGGAGCGGCTCGGGCGCGAGCCGGCGCCCGCGAGCGCAGCCGCGCCGCGCGTTCCAGCCGCCGTGGCCTAGCTCGCCCGCCGTACCCGCGCCGGCGGCGCGAAGTCGTCGGCGCCCACGAGGTCCTGCTCGAGCGCGGGCCCGAGGATCGCGGCGAGCGCCTCCATGCTCTCGGAGACCGAGCGCTCGTAGGCGGCGACGATCTCGTCGCGGCACTCGGCCTCGCTGCGGTCGAGCTCCTGCATCTCCTCGCGCGTGAGCGGGACCTGCAGCACCGTCATGCAGTCGGGGCAGCGCAGCTCGACCTGGACGCTGCCGTCCTCCTGGGCGTCACAGCGCATCGGCTGCAGGAACCGGGAGTCGCAGCTCGGGCACGCGGTAAGCCTTGCCACGGCCGCGAACGTACCTGCCGCGCCGGACGGCACCGCGTCGCGCGCGCCCGCCGCCGAGGCGGCTAGCGGCGCACGGTGATCGTCATCGTCATCTCCTCGTGGAGCGTGCAGACGATCTTGTAACGCCCGGTCTTCTCGAGCGTGCGCTTGTACGAGTAGGCCGCCGAGGCCGGCTCGGAGTGGAACTTCTTGACGCCCTTGGGCGCGGACTTGAGCTTGACGTCGTGCACGTCGCCCGCTTCGGCCGGCCAGCGCCAGACGATCTTGGTGCGCGGCTTCACGGTCAGCTTCGCCGGCAGGTAGTAGTTGTCGGCGATCTTGACGGTGCGCGGCTTCGGCGCGGCGGCCGTGGCCGGCGCCGCGACGAGCGCGGCGCCGGCGAGGGCGAGTACGGCGGCGGATCTCACTTCTTGTAGACCTCGAGCGGCTTGAAGCCGGCCTTCGCCTTGTGCGGGTGCTTGATCCAGCCGTTCAGCGCGGCGGCGCCAGCGAAGCCGAGCATCTCGCTCTGCGCGTCCTGGTTGAACGCGTTGGCGCCCGAGAAGGGGCAGGCCGCGAACACGCCGCGGTCGCTCGGGAGCGTGCTCTGCACGCCGGTGTTCGGCCCCCAGCAGTTGTCGCTGCCGTTGCCGTCGTAGGCGAGGTCGCGGCCGTTGAGGTCCTCGCCGCCCGCGCCGAAGGTGTTGCCCTCGATGCGGTTGCCGATCAGCGCGCGCGCCTCCGTGGTCTTGTCGAGCAGGATGCCCTCGACCGCGGCGACGCCGATCAGGTAGTTGCCGTAGACGCGGTTGTCCTCGACGCGGTTGGTGCGGCCGCCGAGCAGCAGGATCCCGGTCCCGATCGGCACCAGCGGCACCACGCCGGTCTTCTTGGGCTTGAACGGCGCGCCCGCGTGGACGTTGAAGTTGTTCCAGAACACGTCGTTGTCGGTGATCACGTTCGCCTCGGCCGGCGGGAACTTCTCCGACTCGAGCGCGTTCGGGCACGATCCCGATCGCGTTGTTGTAGAAGAGGCTCTTCGTGATCGTGACGTACCGCATGTTGGTGGCCGAGAACCCGATCGGGTTGCCCCAGCTCTCCACGTCGCGCACGACGGAGCGGACCGGCTTGGCCTGCTGCGGCGTCTGGCCGATGTAGAAGCCCGCGTCGGAGTGGTAGTAGGCCTCCGAGTGCGACATCTCGCCGCCCTTGGAGTTGAACGCGTAGACGCCGTAGACGCCGGTCTTGGCGGCCACGAGGTGCGTCAGCGTGTAGCCGACGTTGTTGACGACGAAGAAGCCGTTGGCCTTGTAGTTGCGGGCCATGAAGCCGTCGATCGTGACCTCGTCGGCGCCGTTGACGAAGAAGCCGTTCTGCTTCTTGTTGGAGCCCTCGAGCACGACGCGGCGCGGGTGCTTGCGGTCGCCGACGATGCGCAGGTAGCGCTTCTTGGCGCCGCTGATCGAGACGGACTCCTTGTAGACGCCCTTGCGCACGGTGATCTTGTCGCCGGCCTTCGCCTTGTCGACCGCCTTCTGGATGCTCCTGAAGTCGCACTTGCCCGACTTGCAGACCGTGTGGGTCTTGAACGGCCCCTTGGGCTTGGGGGCGATCTTGCCGGGCTCCTTGGGCTCCGGGTAGGTCTGCGCGCCCGCTGCGGCGGGCAGCAGGAGCAGAGCCGCGGCGGTCGCGGCGAGGGTGATGCGCATGTGGCTCCTCATCGTCGGGTCAGGCCGTGACGTCATACCAGCCGGTCATCCCCTCGTCCTGATGAGAGAAGACGTGGCAGTGGTAGAGCCAGCGGCCCGGGTTGTCCTCGGTGAAGCGGGCGGTGATCGTCTCACTCGGTCCCACCGTGGTGGTGTCGGTCGGTGCGCCGCCGGTGTCGCGCCAGCGGTGCCCGTGCATGTGGAAGTCGTGGAAGTTGGAGTCCATCCCGAAGACGTGGATGGCGACGTCCTGGCCGACCTTGGCCTTCAGCGTCGGCGTGTTGCCCGCGAAGGCGCGGCCGTTGATGCACTGGAACGCGCGGTTGAGGCCGGTGATCGGCGGCGTCAGCTGGTGCAGCATGAGCGTGTAGTTGACGTCGGGGACCTTCGCGCCGCGCTCGTTGATGACGATCGCGCCGAACAGGCCGCGGAACGTGTTGAGCGTGTGGTTGGGGCCGTGGTCGTGGTAGGGCCAGGCGCCGACGGCGTCCGGGATGCACTCCCAGAAGTACGTGAACTCCTCGCCGGGCGCCACGAACCCGCCGGCGCGCGTGTACTTGCCCATGTAGGCGCCGTCGTACTCGGGGTTGTAGCGGACCCCGTGCGGGTGCATCGTCACGGCCTGGCGCAGCTTCGTGTCGGCGTTGCGGAAGTGCACGACGAGCACGTCGCCGACCTCCGCGTACAGCGTCGGGCCGGGCATGTTCAGGCCGCCCTTGGGCTCCGCGAAGCCGGCCGTCATCTCCTGGTAGAGGTAGGCGCGGAACGAGGTCTTGCCGGTGATCTTGCGGTCGTGCCAGTCGTCGCGACCGGTCGGGACGATGTTCCAGCCGGCGCTGCGGGCCTGGATCCAGTACTCGCGGTAGACGCCTCCCGGCGCCGGGGTGGGGCGGGGGAGCTCCTGCGCGAAGGCGCGCGCCTCGGGCGGGCGGGTCACGCGCGCGGCGGCCGCGTCGGCGCGGTCCGCGGCGCCGGGCTTGGAGAGGTCGATCCGCTCCCCGCCGATCGTGCAGAACAGCGACGCGGCGCCCGCGCCACCGAGCTGGAGGAAGGAACGACGGGACGTACGGCGGTCGGCCATGAGCGCGGCCACGCTATTGACCGCGCGTTCAGACGGCAAGTACGGGTAACTAGCCTCTTGTGCCCACCGTGAACGTCCCGCCCGCACTCGAAGAAGTGATCCCGCGCCTGCGCGGCGTCCTGCACGCCTACGCGTTCTGGTTCGCGGCCGTCGCCGCGGCCACGCTCGTGGCGATCGCCCCGACCGACCGCGCCCGCGTCGCGGCCGCCATCTACGGGGCGGCGCTGTGCGCGCTGTTCGCCGCGAGCGGCCTCTATCACCGCTGGCGCTGGCATCCGCGCTGGAAGCCGTTGCTGCGCCGCGTCGACCACTCGACGATCTACCTGTTCATCGCGGCCAGCACCACCCCGATCGCCCTGCTCGTCCTCTCGGGCACGATCCAGACCATCGTCCTGGTGAGCGTCTGGACCGGGGCCGCGCTCGGGATCGGCTTCGCGCTGGCTTGGATCGACGCCCCGCGGCTGCTGGTCGCCGGCACGTACCTGGCGGTGGGCTGGGCGGGCGTCGTCGCCGTGCCGCAACTGCTGAGCTCGGTCGGCGTCGCGCCGTTCGTGCTCTTCCTCGTCGGAGGCGTCCTCTACTCGGTCGGCGCGACGGTCTACGCGGCGAAGCGGCCGGACCCGTGGCCGAGCACCTTCGGCTTCCACGAGCTCTTCCACCTGCTGGTGATCGCCGCCGCCATCGTGCACTTCATCGCGATGGCCGCGTGGGTCGTGCCGTACGCCGCCGCCTGAGCTGGCGCGCATCCGCGCCATCGCGAGAGGGCCCTCGCCCGTACCCGGGCCGGAAGCCATCCCATTCAGGAGGTCCTCATCATGATCCGCCGCCTAGGGCTCGTCGCCCTGGTCGCCCTGCTCGCCCTCGCGCCCGCCGCGAGCGCCGGCAAGAAGAAGACGGTCAAGCTCGCGCCCAAGGGCGCGACCACGCTGGCCCTCAGCGACGGCGCCGCGTCCGCGCTGCAGTCGCTCGGGATCGCCGCCGCTCCGTTGAAGCCCGCACGGGCGGGGGAGGACGGCCTGCGGTTCCCGATCACCGCCGGCAAGCTCGACGCCAAGACCTACGCGGGACAGATCAAGCACGTGGGCGGCATCTCGCTCACGCGCGGCGCGACCCGCGTCGACCTGCGCAACTTCGTCGTCAACGTCGACGCCGCGCCCGACCTGACGGCGCGCGTTGGCGACTCCCGGGTGTCGATCCTCGACCTCGACCTGAGCGACGCCGAGATCTCGAAGTCCGGCCGCCGGCTCACGATCGCCGGCGTGAAGGCGACGCTGACCAAGACGGCCGCGGACGCACTCAACGCCGCGTTCGAGACCGACGCCTTCGCGGAGGGCCTGGAGATCGGGACCGCCACGGTCTCCGGCCGCGCCGCCAAGCGCCGCTAGGCGGGCCGCGCCCGCACCGGCCCGTGCGCGGTGCACTACGATGCACCACGCGCGCGCCGGTAGCTCAGTGGATAGAGCGCTGCCCTCCGGAGGCAGAAGTCGGGGGTTCGAATCCCTCCCGGCGCGCCTCGGCTCCTCATGCGGCTCGGCATCGTCTCCGACACGCACCTCCCGCGCGGGAGCCGCGCGCTCCCGGCCGATTGCCTCGAGCGGCTCGTCGCCGCCGACGCGATCCTGCACGCCGGCGACTTCATCGAGCTCTCCGTGCTCGAGCAGCTCCAGGCGCTCGGGCCGCCCGTCCACGCCGTGCGCGGCAACGTCGACTCCGCCGAGCTGCAGGCGCGGCTGCCGCTCGTGCGCACGGTCGAGGCCGGCGGCGCGAAGATCGCGATGATCCACGACGCCGGCCCGGCCGCCGGACGGCTGGAGCGCATGCGCCGCCGGTTCCCGGGCGCCGACGCGGTCGTGTTCGGCCACTCGCACCTGCCGCTGCACGAGGAGCGCGGCGGCTTCGCGATCTTCAACCCGGGCTCGCCGACCGAGCGGCGCCGCGCACCGCACCACACGATGGGCATCGCCACGGTCACCGGGGGCCGCGTGGCCTTCGAGCTGCTGCGGGTCGGGGCCTAGGATCAGGCGGCGATGGACCTCTCGCTCTTCTTCGCCGGCACCGCCGGCTCCGTGCCCAGCGCGCGGCGCGGGCTGCCCGCGATCCTGCTGCGCGCGGGCGGCGAGCGGATCCTGCTCGACTGCGGCGAGGGCACCCAGCAGCAGCTCCTGCGCTCGGCCGGCCTGCCCGAGCTCGACGCGATCTTCATCACCCACTTCCACCTCGACCACTGGCTCGGCCTGGTCGGGATGCTCAAGACGTTCGACCTGCGCGCGCGCGACAAGCCGCTGGCGATCCACGGCCCGCCCGGGCTGAAGGCGCTCTTCACCACGCTGCGGCCGATCGTGGGCCGGACGGGGTACCCGCTCGCGTTCGTCGAGCTCGAGCCCTACGAGGAGGTCCGCTTCGACGGCTACTCGATCGGGTCGCTTCCCGGTCCGCCACCGCGTCGAGGCCTACGGCTACGCCTTCGTCGAGGACGACCGGCCGGGGCGCTTCGACGCCGACGCGGCGCGCTCCCTCGGCGTCGAGGAGGGACCGGACTTCGGCCGCCTGCAGCGCGGCGAGACGGTCGGCGGCGTCCGGCCCGAGCAGGTCGTGGGGGAGGACCGTCCGGGCCGCCGGATCGTCTACTCGGGCGACACCGCGCCCTGCCAGGCCGTCGAGGTCCTCGCCGACGGCGCCGACGTGCTCGTCCACGAGGCGACCTTCCTCTCCGACGAGCGCGACCGCGCCCGCGAGACCGGCCACTCGACCGCCGCCCAGGCGGCCGAGATCGCCCGCGACGCGCGCGTGCGGCTGCTCGCGCTCACGCACCTCTCGACGCGCTACTTCCCGCGCGAGATCCGCGACGAGGCGCGGGCCGTGTTCGCCGACACCGTCGTGCCGCGCGACTTCGACGCGATCGAGGTGCCGTTCCCGGAGCGGGGCGCGCCGACGCTGGTCAAGGGCGAGCGGGAGCCGGCGCCGGCGTGATCCTCCACATCTGCACGGCCTCGGCCTGGGCGGAGGCGCGAACCGCGGGCACGTACAGGGCGGAGTCGCTGGCGTCGGAGGGCTTCATCCACTTCTCGCGCTGGTCGCAGCTGGCCGGGACGGTGTCGCGCTACTACGCGGGCGCGTCCGATCTCGTCGTGCTCGTCGTCGACGAGACCGCCCTCGACGACCTCCGGATCGAGCTCTCGCCCTCGACCGGCGAGACCTTCCCGCACCTCTACGGCGAGCTGCCGGTCGCGGCCGTCACCGAGGTGCTCCCGCTCGAGCAGGCGCTCGAGCACGCGGAAGACGCCTGAACCGGCCTATCCTCGTCCCGTGTTCCCGCGGGTGGCGCGCTGGTACGACGAGCGCCCGGTCGCCGGCGATACGTGGCTGGCGGCGGTGATACTCGTCGCCTTCGTCCTTCCGGCCGACCTGTCGGCCGACACGGGCGTGGCGACCGACCTCGCGTTCTCGGTCGCGCTGGTCGCCTGCGTGCCGTTCCGCCGCCGGGCGCCCGTGGCCGTCTTCGCGGTGGTCGAGCGCGCTCTGCCTGGTGCAGCTCGCGGTCCTGGACCACATCGTGGCGGGCGACGTCGTGGCCCTGATCGCGCTCTACACGCTCGTCGGCCACGGTCCCGACCCGCGACTCGCGGCGGCCGGCACGGCGTGCGCGGTCGTGGGGGCGGTGCTCGCCGCGCTGCGCTGGGACGAGCGGGGCGACACCGTCTCGTCGCTCGCCGTCGCGGCCTCGACGGTCGCCTCCGTCCTGCTGGCGGCGGTGCTGGGCGCATGGAGGCGCTCGCGGCGGGCGCAGATCGAGGCCCTGCAGGAGCGCAACCGGCTGCTGGCGCTCGAGCGCGATCAGCAGGCGGCGGTGGGCGCGGCGATCGAGCGCGCGCGCATCGCCCGCGAGCTCCACGACGTCATCGCGCACTCGCTGTCGGTGATCGTGGTGCAGGCCGACGGCGCGGCGGCGGGCGCCGAGGCACGCCCGGCGGCGGCCGCCACCGCGCTGCGGACGATCGGCGACACGGGCCGGGAGGCGCTCGTGCAGATGCGGCGGCTGCTCGGGGTCATGCGCACGGAGCCGGCCGACGAGGCACGCGGGTCCCGCAACCGGGGACGGCGCAGCTCGGCGCCCTCGTCGACGAGGCCGCCCGCGCCGGGGTCCCCGCGCGGCTGTCCGTGCGCGGCGGCGAGCGGCCGCTGCCGGGAGCGATCGACCTGGCCATCTACCGCATCGCCCAGGAGGCGCTCACCAACGTCCGCAAGCACGCGGCCGGCGTCACCCGCGTCGACGTCGACCTGCGCTACACCGCCGACGCGGTCGAGCTGCTCGTCGGCGACGACGGCGACGGCATGCCGGAGGGCGACGGCGAGGGTGGTTACGGGCTGATCGGCATGCGCGAACGCGCCGGCATGCACGACGGCACGCTGGAGGCCGGCCCGCGCGACGGCGGCGGGTTCGCCGGTGCGGGCCGTCCTGCCCACCGGGTCGGGGCGGGCGGCGGAGTGAGCATCCGGATCTTCCTCGTCGACGACCAGGCGCTCGTGCGCGCCGGCTTCCGGATGCTGATCGAGGCCCAGCCGGACATGGACGTCGTCGGCGAGGCGGCGGACGGCCGCGCCGCGCTGGAGGCGCTCGCCGTCACGACCGCCGACGTGGTGCTGATGGACGTGCGGATGCCCGGCCTCGACGGCGTGGAGGCGACCGAGCGGCTGCTCGCCGGCGGCAGGGCCGGCGCCGAAGGTCATCGTCCTCACCACCTTCGACCTCGACGAGTACGTCTACGCCGCCATCCGCGCGGGGGCGAGCGGGTTCCTGCTCAAGGACGCGCGCCCCGAGGAGCTGCTCGGGCCGTCCGGTCGGTGGTGCGGGGCGACGCCGTCGTGGCCCCGAGCGCGACCCGGCGGCTGCTCGACCAGCTCGCCGGGGCGCTCCCCGCCGGCGCCGGGCGTCGCGACGACCCGCGCCTCGAGCTGCTGACGCCGCGCGAGCGCGAGGTCCTGCTCGAGGTCGCCCGCGGGCGGTCGAACGCGGAGATCGCCGGCGAGCTGTTCATGGCCGAGGCGACGGTCAAGACCCACGTGGGCCGCCTGCTGTCCAAGCTCGAGCTGCGCGACCGCGTCCAGCTCGTGGTGCTCGCCTACGACACCGGCCTCGTCCGCCCGGCCGGCTGACGCTCCGCCTCCGGTCGTACGCGGCGGGCGGCGCGGTCCGACCCAGGTCGTAGGCCGATCGCGACGCGGGGCCGATGGAAGCCCGCCCGCCGTCGCCCACCATCCGGGACATGACGACCATGACCCCCAGCCACTCGCGCCGCAGGCGCCGCCTGTTGTCCGAGCGGATGCGCCTCGCCTGGCCCGACCGCCCGCCCGCGTGGGCGGGATACGCCGCCGCCGCCTGGGCGCTCTCCTACGCGATCGGCGTCCGCGGCTACCAGGCTGCGGGCGGCACCCTGGGCCTGTCGGGCACCTTCGAGGATCCCTCCGGGATGCGCCACGCGAGCCTGCTCGCGGGGATCTTCCTCGCCTTCGTCGGCGCCGGCGCGCTCGCGTTCGTGCGGCCCTGGGGCCTGCGGCTCCCGCGCTGGCTGGTGATCGTCCCCGCGTTGATCGGCTCCTCCTACGCGATCGCGCACGCGCTGACGGCGTACATCAGCAAGCCGCTGCACGCGCTCGGGGTGATCGAGATCAACTTCGACGGCTGGGCCACGCTGGACGAGGGCTCGCTGATCCGCTGGGACCTGCTCTTCTACGAGCCGTGGTTCCTCGGCCTCGGCGTGCTCGTCACGGTCGGCGCGCTGCACCATCACCGCCGCACCGGCGGTACCGTGCGCGGGGCGCGGCGGCTGCTGTGGGCCACCGCCGCGATGACCCTCGCCATCACGGTCTACGCCTGCGTCCTGCTGGCGGGACCGCAGCTGTGACGCCGGCCGCCCGGTCCGTCGCGCCCCGCTGCTAGGTTGCTCCGCAGAGCCCTTTAACCCGGCCCCGTGAGGCCAGGAAGGTCCATATGCCGCAACCCCGCGTCGTCCTGGACGAGGACGACATCAGACGCACGCTCGTGCGGATCGCGCACGAGATCGTGGAGAAGCACGCCGACCGCCCCGTGGCGCTCGTGGGCATCCACCGCAGAGGCGCCCACCTCGCGACGCGGCTCCATCAGCTCGTCAGCGACCTCACCGACGCCGAGGTCCCGCTCGGGGACATCGACATCGCGTTCTACCGCGACGACCTCTCCACGCGGGCCGCCGATCCAGAGGTCCACAGCACCCACCTGCCGTTCCGGCTGGAGGACTACAGCGTGGTGCTGATCGACGACGTGCTCTACACGGGCCGGACCGCGCGCGCCGGGATCGACGCGCTGTTCGACTACGGGCGCCCGGACCGGGTGCAGCTCGCCGTGCTGGCCGACCGCGGTCACCGCGAGCTCCCGATCCGCCCCGACTACGTGGGCAAGAACCTGCCGACCGCTCGCAGCGAGCGCGTCAACGTCCGGGTCACCGAGGTCGACGGCGTCGACGAGGTGGCCATCGTCAGCCTGCAAGGAGCACTCGCGTGAGACACCTGCTGTCGATCGAGGACCTCGACCGGGCCGCCATCGAGCGGATCCTGGACCGCGCGAAGAGCTTCACCGAGGTCTCCGAGCGCGAGATCAAGAAGGTCCCGGCCCTGCGCGGCCGCCGCGTCCTGAACCTCTTCTACGAGGCGAGCACCCGCACGCGCAGCTCCTTCGAGCTGGCCGCGAAGTCGCTCTCCGCCGACGTGATCAACTTCGCGGCGGGCGGCAGCAGCGTCGAGAAGGGCGAGTCGCTGAAGGACACGGTCCAGACGCTGTCCGCCTACCAGCCCGACCTGATCGTCATCCGCACGCCGCACGTCGGCGCCGCCCAGCTCGTCGCGCAGTGGACGACCGCCGCGGTCGTCAACGCCGGCGACGGCAAGCACGAGCACCCGACCCAGGCGCTGCTGGACGTCTACACGCTGCGCGAGCGGCTCGGCGACATCGACGGCCGCAGCATCTGGATCGTCGGCGACGTCACGCACAGCCGCGTCGCGCGCTCGAACATCCACGCGTTCCAGAAGATGGGCGCGAAGGTCACGCTCTGCGGCCCGCCGACGCTGATCCCGCGCGACATCGAGGCGCTCGGCTGCGACGTCGCCTACACGCTCGACGAGCTCGGCTCGGCCGACGTGGTCTACGCGCTGCGGATGCAGAAGGAGCGCATGACCGACTCGTTCGTCCCGAGCATCCGCGAGTACGCCGCCCAGTACCAGATCCACGGCCGCCGGCTCGGCGCGCGCCAGGTGCTCATGCACCCGGGCCCGGTCAACCGCGGGGTGGAGCTCGCCGCCGAGGTGATCGACTCGCCGCAGGCCGTGATCGGCCAGCAGGTCGCCGCCGGCGTCGTCGTCCGGATGGCGGTCCTCTACGAGCTGCTGGCGGGGCGCACCGCGCCGGATCGCGGCGGCGTGACGGTGGGGGCGGGCGCATGAGCCGGCTCGACCACCGCATCCAGCCGCCGAGCGACGTGCTCGTCCGCGCCGCCCACGTGCTCGACCCGCGCGAGGGCATCGACGCGCCGCACGACGTGCTCGTCCGCGACGGCGTGATCGCCGAGATCGCGCCGCCGAACAGCCTCGACGCGACCGACGGCGTGGAGACGCTCGACGGCGAGGGCCGGCATCTCTTCCCGGGCTTCGTCGACCCGCACGTGCACCTGCGCACGCCGGGCCAGGAGCACAAGGAGGACCTCGACTCCGGCACCCGTGCGGCCGCGGCCGGCGGCTACGTCGCCGTCGTCGCGATGCCCAACACCGACCCGGTGGTGGACTCCGCGCCCGTGCTGCGCTCGCTGCGCGAGGCGGCCCGCCGCGAGGCGCGCATCCCCGTCGGCTTCATGGCCTCGATCACCCGCGACCTGCACGGCGAGGCGCTGACCGAGATGGCCGAGCTCGCCGACGCCGGCGCGCTCGGCTTCACCGACGACGGCAAGCCCGTCCACCGCGCCGGGATCCTGCGCAAGGCGCTGCAGTACCAGCGGCTCGCCGGGAGGGTCCTGTGCCTGCACGAGGAGGACCCGACGCTCTCCGGCCGCGGCGTCATGCACGAGGGCGAGGTGTCGGCGCGGCTCGGGCTGGCCGGCATCCCGAGCATCTCCGAGTCGACGCTGATCGCCCGCGACGCCTCGCTGGCCGGCTACGAGGACGGCCGCATCCACATCCAGCACCTGAGCGCGCGCGAGTCGGTCGACGCGATCGCCGAGGCCAAGGCCCGCGGCGTGAAGATCACGGCGGAGGCGTCGCCCGCACCACCTCACGCTCACGCACGAGGCGCTGCTGGAGCGGCTGGACACGCGCCTGAAGATGAACCCGCCGCTGCGCGCCGAGGACGACCGCCAGGCGCTGATCGCGGGCCTGCTGGACGGCACGATCGACTGCATCGCCACCGACCACGCGCCGCACGCGCGCGAGGAGAAGGAGGTGCCCTTCGAGGAGGCGCCGATGGGCACGACCGGGCTGGAGACCGCCTTCGCGGCCGTCTACACCGAGCTCGTGCTGCCCGGGGTCCTGCCGCTGGCGCTCGTCGTCGACAAGCTCTCGGCCGGCGCCGCGCTCGTGGGCCTGCCGCTGCCGGCGATCCGCACGGGGGAGGGGGCGAACTTCTGCCTCGTGGACCTAGAGGCCGAGTATGAGGTCGGCGAGGCCGGATACGAGAGCCGCTCGGAGAACTGCTGCTTCGCGGGTCGCCGCCTGCGCGGCCGCGTGCTGGCCACCGTGGCGGCTGGCGCGGTGGCCTACCGGCAGCGGACGTTCTCCGTGGTGGGGGCGGCGTGAGCCTGCTCGAGCGCGAGCGGGCCGCCCTCGTGGTGGTCGACGTCCAGGAGGGCTTCCGCTCCTACGCGACCTTCGGCGACGTGTCGGCCGCCTGTGGCCGGCTCGTCGAGGGCGCGCGCATCCTCGGCGTGCCGATCGTCGCCACCGCCCAGTACCCGAAGGGCCTCGGGCCGGTCGCGCCCGAGGTCGGCCTGCAGGACGAGCAGCCGGTCGAGAAGACGGTCTTCTCGGCCGTGCGCGCCGACGGCTTCGACCTCGGCGGCCGCGATCAGGCGGTCGTGTGCGGGATCGAGGCGCACATCTGCGTCTCCCAGACCGTGCACGACCTGCTGGCGAACGGCGTCGAGGTGCACGTCGCTCGCGACGCGGTCGGCTCGCGCCACCCCGGAGACCTCGAGGTCGGCTTGAGCAAGATGGAGCGTGCCGGCGCGCTGAGCTCGAGCGTCGAGACCGCGCTGTTCGAGCTCTGCGAGCGCGCGGGCACGCCCGAGTTCAAGGCCGTCCAGCAGGTGATCAAGTGAGCGCCTCCGCCTACCTGCTGCTCGAGGACGGCACGCGCCTGGACGGCGACGCCGTCGGCGCCGAGCGCGAGGTCACCGGCGAGGTCGTCTTCACGACCGGGATGTCCGGCTACCAGGAGTCGATGACCGACCCCAGCTTCGCGCGCCAGCTGATCACCTTCACCGCCCCGCACGTCGGCAACTACGGCGTCAGCGAGGCCGCGATGGAGTCGGGCCGCATCCACGCCGCCGCCGCGATCATGCGCGACGCGGTCAACCCGTCCGACGCCGCCGGCGCCGAGCAGGGCTGGCTGGACTGGCTGCGGGCCAACGGCGTGCCGGGCATCAGCGGCGTGGACACGCGCGCGCTCGTCCGCCACATCCGCGAGGCGGGCGCGATGCGCGGCGGCATCTTCTCCGCCGCGACGCCGCAGGCCGAGGCGCTCGAGCGCGTGCACGCCGAGCCGAGCATGGTCGGCCGCGACCTCGCCCGCGAGGTGACGGTCGCCGAGCCCGTGGTCTACGCGCCGGGCCGGCCGCTGTGGCCGGGCCACGAGCCCGAGGCCGGCATCAGCGGCGACGGCCCGCGCATCATCGCGCTGGACACCGGCATCAAGCGCTCGATCATCCGCAACTTCACGAGCCGCGGCGCGGTGCTGGAGCTGTACCCGTGCACGACGCCCGCGCACGAGCTGCTCGAGCGCGACCCCGACGGCTTCTTCCTCGTGCCCGGTCCCGGCGACCCGGCGGCGCTGGACTACATCGTCGAGACGATCCGCGAGCTGCTCTCGACCAAGCCCGTGTTCGGCATCTGCCTCGGCCACCAGCTGCTCTCGCGCGCGGCCGGGCTGGAGACCTTCAAGCTGCCGTTCGGCCACCGCGGCGCCAACCACCCGGTCAAGGACCTGCGCACGGGCCGGATCGCGATCACCTCGCAGAACCACGGGTTCGCGGTGCGCGGCGAGGTCGGCGTGCGGATCGAGTCCGCGCTCGGCGCCGCCGAGCTCACGCACGTGAACCTCTACGACGGCACCGTCGAGGGGATCCGCCTGCTCGACGTGCCGGCCGGCTGCGTCCAGTACCACCCGGAGGCCGGCCCGGGTCCGAACGACTCGCTCGGGCTCTTCGACGAGTTCATCGACCTGTTCGAGGGGGCCCGCGCGTAATGCCGCGCCGCGACGACATCCAGAAGATCCTCGTGCTCGGCTCGGGGCCGATCGTGATCGGCCAGGCCGCCGAGTTCGACTACTCGGGCGCCCAGGCCTGCAAGGTGCTGCTGGAGGAGGGCTACGAGGTCGTCCTCGTCAACTCCAACCCGGCGACGATCATGACCGACCCGGAGTTCGCGACGGCGACCTACGTCGAGCCGCTGCTGCCCGGCCCGGTCGCGCAGGTGATCGAGCGCGAGCAGCCCGACGCGCTGCTGCCGACGCTCGGCGGGCAGACAGCCCTCAACCTCGCCAAGAGCCTTTACGAGGACGGCACGCTCGAGCGCCACGGCGTCGAGCTGATCGGCGCGAACTACGAAGCGATCAACCGCGCCGAGGACCGCGACCAGTTCGACCGCACGATGCAGGAGGCCGGCCTGCGCACGGCCAAGAACGTGATCGCCACGAGCGTCGAGGACGCGATCTCGCACCTCGACGACGTCGGCCTGCCCGCGATCATCCGGCCGGCCTTCACGCTCGGCGGGCGCGGCGGCGGCATCGCCCGCACGCGCGAGCAGTACGCCGAGATCGTCGCGCGCGGCATCGCCGCGAGCCCGATCGGCCAGGTGCTGATCGACGAGTCCGTGCTCGGCTGGGGCGAGTTCGAGCTGGAGGTCATGCGCGACGGCGCGGACAACGTCGTGATCGTCTGCTCGATCGAGAACATCGACCCGATGGGCGTGCACACCGGCGACTCGGTGACCGTCGCCCCGCAGCAGACGCTCACCGACCGGCTCTACCAGAAGCTGCGCGACCAGGCGATCGCCGTCATCCGCGCGGTCGGGGTGGAGACGGGCGGCTCCAACGTGCAGTTCGCGGTCAACCCGGTGACGGAGGAGATCATCGTCATCGAGATGAACCCGCGCGTGTCGCGCTCGTCCGCGCTCGCGTCCAAGGCGACCGGCTTCCCGATCGCCAAGATCGCCGCCCGCCTGGCGGTCGGCTACACGCTCGACGAGATCCCCAACGACATCACGCGCCGCACGCCGGCCTCGTTCGAGCCCGCGCTCGACTACGTCGTCGTCAAGTGGCCGCGGTTCGCGTTCGAGAAGTTCCCCGGCGTCGACGCCACGCTCACCACGCACATGAAGTCCGTCGGCGAGGCGATGGCGATCGGCCGCACCTTCCGGCAGGCGTTCGCGAAGGCGATGCGCTCGCGCGAGCTGGACGCGCCGGCGCAGGCCGGCACGCCGACCGAGGCGCTGCTGGAGGCGATCGAGTCGCCCGGCGCCGACCGCTACGACGCGATCCTCGAGCTGCTCGGCCGCGGCGTCGGCGCCGAGGAGGTGCGCGCCCGCACCGGCATCGACCCGTGGTACCTGCGCGAGCTCGCGCTGCTCGCCACCGAGGGGATGGGCGAGCCCGATCTCAAGCGCACGTTCCGCGCGGTGGACACCTGCGCCGCCGAGTTCGAGGCCGAGACGCCGTACTACTACTCGGCCTGGGAGCGCGGGGAGCCGCGCCACGAGGTCGTCCGCGGCGACAAGCCGAGCGTGATGATCCTCGGCTCGGGCCCGAACCGGATCGGCCAGGGGATCGAGTTCGACTACTGCTGCGTGCACGCCGCGATGACCGTGCGCGAGTCCGGCCGCGACGCGGTGATGGTCAACTGCAACCCGGAGACGGTCTCGACCGACTACGACACCTCCGACCGCCTGTACTTCGAGCCGCTGACGCTCGAGGACGTGCTCGGGATCGTCGAGGTCGAGCGGCCCGAGGGCGTGATCGTCCAGTTCGGGGGCCAGACGCCGCTCAAGCTCGCCGCCGGGCTCGAGCGCGCCGGCGTGCCGCTGCTGGGCACCCAGCCCGAGGCGATCGACCTCGCGGAGGACCGCGGCCGCTTCGGCGAGCTGCTGGGCCGAGCTCGGCCTCAAGGCGCCGCCGTACGCCACCGCGCACTCGCGCGACGAGGCGCTGGCCGTGCGCCGCGAAGGTCGGCTTCCCGCTGCTCGTGCGCCCGAGCTACGTGCTCGGCGGGCGGGCGATGGAGATCGTCTACTCGACGGCCGGGCTCGAGGACTACCTGCGCCGGACCCGGGTCGGCGGGCAGCTCGACTTCGACCACACCGAGGACGGCCGGCCGGCGGCGCGCGAGATCTTCCTCGACCGCTTCCTCGAGAACGCGATCGAGGTCGACGTCGACGCGATCTGCGACGGCGAGGACGTCTGGATCGGCGGCATCATGCAGCACGTCGAGGAGGCCGGCATCCACTCGGGCGACTCCGCCTGCGTGCTGCCGCCGCACTCGCTCGGCGGCGAGATGCTCGACGAGATCCGGCGGGCGACGCGCGACATCGCGCTCGCGCTCGGGACGGTCGGGCTGATCAACGTCCAGTACGGCGTGCTCGGCGAGGACCTCTACGTGATCGAGGCCAACCCGCGCGCGTCTCGCACGGTCCCGTTCGTCTCCAAGGCGACCGGCCTGCCGCTGGCCAAGCTGGCCTGCCGGGTGATGCTCGGCGAGCGCCTCGCCGAGCTCGGGCTGCCCGAGGACGGCGGCTGGGCGCACGTCAACCACGTCTCGGTCAAGGAGGCGGTGATGCCGTTCGACCGCTTCTCCGGCGCCGACGCGCTGCTCGGGCCCGAGATGCGCTCGACGGGCGAGGTGATGGGCGTCGCCGCCGACTTCCCGGCCGCGTTCGCGAAGGCGCAGGCAGCGGCCGGCGCGCGGCTGCCGTCGAGCGGCACCGTGTTCCTGACCGTGACCGACTCCGACAAGGCCGCGGTCGTCGGCATCGCCGCGCAGCTGCACGACCTCGGCTTCCAGATCGTCGCCACGCGCGGGACCGCCGCCGCGATCTCGCGGATGGGGATCCCCGTCGAGCGGCTCTCGAAGCTGGGGGAGGGCTCCCCGAACGTCGTCGACCTGATCGAGCGCGGCGACGTCGACCTGGTCATCAATACGCCCACAGGCACCGAGGCGCGCACGGACGGCTGGGAGATCCGCCGCACCGCGGTCGCCCGCGGAGTACCCTGCATCACGACGGTCTCGGGAGGGATGGCCGCGGCGAGAGCGATCGCCGCCGACCGGGTAGGCGGACCGCCTGTCGTCTCGCTGCAGGAACTGCATCGGAACGGCACCGCGACGCCCGCTTGACGAGCGCACGGCCAGAGATCCCGCAAAGAGCGGCGGTAATCCGGACCATCGGTGAGGTCCCTACCACAGCTTGCCTCCAAAAGCCCTGCAAACCGGGGCTTTACCGTCAAGTCGCCTGAAGAGTCCTGAAGCTCAACTTGAGGTGCAGATGAATTCACGCGACGAGCCTTGTCGACGCGGTTCTGGGATGTAGACTCGCCGCCCATGCCGCCAGCGACGAAGACCCCGACCAAGCCGGGCGTGGCCGCGCCCGAGCGTAGCCTCGTCCAGCGGATGGAAGCCCTCGAGCGCGCGAACGAGATCCGTACGCGCCGTGCCCAGCTCAAGCGCGATCTCAAGGGCGGTCGCGTCAAGATCCACGACCTCCTGCTCGAGCCGCCGACCTACGTCGAGACCGCGAAGGTCTTCGACATGCTCCTCGCCGTCCCGAAGTACGGGCGCGTGAAGGTCAACAAGGTGCTCGTGCAGTGCCGCATCTCGCCGAGCAAGACGATCGGCGGCCTCTCGCAGCGCCAGCGCACCGAGCTCGTCTCGATGCTCCGCCGCTAGCCCGCGCCGCTCGATTCCTTGGCGCGCGTCTTCGTGATCACCGGCCCCTCGGGGGTCGGCAAGGGCACGCTGATCCGGACCCTGCTCGAGCGCATCCCGGACCTCGAGCTGTCCGTCTCGGCGACGACGCGCTCGCCGCGGCCGGGCGAGCGAGGACGGCGTCGACTACCACTTCCTCGACGACGCGGAGTTCGAGCGCCGCGTGCAGGCCGGCGACTTCGTCGAGCACGCCGCGTACTCCGGCCGCCGCTACGGGACGCTGCGCTCCGAGCTGGAGCGGCGCACGAGCGCCGGCGCGCCCGTCGTGCTCGAGATCGAGGTCCAGGGCGCGCGCCAGATCCGCGAGACGATGCCCGAGGCGGTGCGGATCTTCATCGCGCCGCCGTCGGAGGAGGCGCTGCGCAACCGGCTCGTCGGGCGCGGCACCGACGACCCCGAGCAGGTCGAGGCGCGACTGCGGACGGCGAGCGAGGAGCTGGCTGCGCAGGGCGAGTTCCCGCACGTCGTGATCAACGACCGCCTCGACGACGCCGTCGAGGCCCTGGAGGAGGTCGTGCGCGCTTCGCTCGCCGCCGCGAGCTGAGCCGCGCGGGGCGCGGCGCTAGGATCTGTGGGCCGAACTCCGAGGAAGGACCACCCTTGATCTCACCCCGCGTCGACCGCCTGCTGGAGAACGTCGACTCCCCATACGCAAGCGTGATCGTCGCCGCCAAGCGGGCGCGGCAGATCAACTCCTACTACCACAACCTCGGCGAGGGCACCTTCGAGGAGTTCCCGCCGCCGATGGTGGACACCGGCTCGAAGAACTACCTGACCATCGCCCTCGAGGAAGTCGCGGGCGGCAAGGTCAAGTACCGCTACCGCGGGCAGTAGGCAGGTCCGCGCGAGCGGGGCGGGAGCACGCGTGGCCCGCATCCTCCTCGGCGTCACGGGCGGGATCGCCGCCTACAAGGCGCTCGAGCTGACCCGGCTGGCCATCAAGGCCGGCCACGCCGTGCGCGTCGTGCAGACCGCGAGCGCGCAGCGCTTCGTCGGCGCCGCGTCGTTCGCCGGCATCACCGGCGCGCCGGTGCTGACGACGGAGTGGGAGGACGATCCGCTGCGCGGCGCCTTCCCGGGCGACCCCGTGCCCGCCCACGCGCCGATCGGCCACCTCGAGCTGGTCGAGCGCGCCGACGTGTTCGCGATCGCCCCGGCCAGCGCGAACACGATCGCCAAGCTCGCCGGCGGCCACGCCGACAACCTGCTGACGGCGGCCGCGCTCGCGTGCCGGCGCCCGCTGATCGTCGCCCCGGCGATGAACGCCGCGATGTACGAGCACCCGGCCACCCAGGCGAACCTCGCGCGGCTGCGCGAGCGCGGCGCGATCGTGCTCGAGCCCGGCACGGGCTCGCTCGCCTCGCACGGCGAGGAGGGGATCGGGCGCCTGCCCGAGCCGCCCGAGCTGCTGGCCGCGATCGAGCGCGCGCTCTCGCACAGCCGCGCGCTCGACGGGCTGCGCGTGCTCGTGACCGCCGGCGGCACGCGCGAGCCGATCGACGCCGTGCGCTACGTCGGCAACCGCTCGAGCGGCCGGATGGGCTTCGCGCTCGCCGAGGCCGCCGCCGCGCGCGGCGCCACCGTCACCGTGATCGCGGCCAACGTCGCGCTGCCGCGGCGGGCCGGGATCGCCTACGTCGACGTGACCACCGCGGCCGAGCTGGCGGAGGCCGCCGAGCGCTGCTTCCCCGACAGCGACGTCCTGCTGATGGCCGCCGCCGTCGCCGACTACCGCCCGGGCGAGGCGCACTCCGGCAAGCTCAAGAAGGACGAGGCCGGGGAACTGAACCTGCGGCTCGTGCGTACCACGGACGTGCTGTCCGCGCTCGCCTCCGCCCGCCGCCCGGGGCAGGTCCTGGTCGGCTTCGCCGCCGAGCACGGGGAGGGCGCACTCGCGCACGCGCGCGGGAAGCTCGAGCGCAAGGGCCTCGACGCCGTCGTGCTCAACGACGTCTCGGACCCGTCGATCGGCTTCGACAGCGCCGACAACGAGGTCGTGATCGTCACCGCCGACGGGGACCACCCGGTGCCGAAGGCGGCCAAGGCCGAGGTCGCGGGCGCCATCCTCGACATGGTCTTGAGCGATCGTTCATCTACACCCGAGAAGGTGCCGCGCTGACCATGGAGCCCGTCGAACCCACCCCCGAGGCGGACGAGAGCCTCGCGCCCGCCGAGGTGGCGGCCGCTGTGTCGATGGCGCAGCGGATCTCGGAGAACATCCGCCGCGCCGTGAAGGTCCGCGACGAGCAGCTCAGCCACACGATCGTGGCGCTGCTCTCGGAGGGCCACGTGATCGTCGAGGACTACCCCGGCGTCGGCAAGACGGCGCTGGCCCGCGCGCTGTCGCGCTCGATCGAGTGCCAGTTCGCGCGCGTGCAGTGCACCGCGGACCTGCTGCCCGCCGACATCGTCGGCACCAACGTCTACAACCAGCGCGAGGGCCGCTTCGAGTTCCGCCCGGGGCCGATCTTCGCGAACATCGTGATCGTCGACGAGATCAACCGCGCGAGCCCGAAGACGCAGTCGGGCCTGCTCGAGTGCATGCAGGAGCGCCACGTCACCGTCGACGCGACGTCGCACGAGCTGGCGCGCCCGTTCCTGGTCTTCGCGACGCAGAACCCGGTCGAGTACGAGGGCACCTATCCGCTGCCGGAGGCCCAGGTCGACCGCTTCATGGTGCGGCTGTCGCTCGGCTATCCGAACGCCGCCGACGAGGCCGGCATGCTCGCCGGCCACGAGGCCGGGGACCGCGTGCTCGACCTCGGCCCGGTTGCCGACCGCGCGGAGATCCTCACGGCGATCGACGCCGCGCACCGGGTGCACGCGTCGCGCGCGCTGCGCGACTACATCGTCGCGCTGATCCGCCACACCCGCGCGGACGGGCGCGTCGAGCTCGGCGCCTCGCCGCGCGCCGGCCTGCTGCTGCTGCGCGCCGCCAAGGCCCGCGCGCTGATCGAGGGCCGCGACCACGCGCTGCCCGACGACGTCCAGGCGCTCGCCGACGCGGTGCTCACGCACCGGATCATGCTCGTGCCCGAGGCGGCGGGCGTCGAGCGCTCGGCGATCGTCGCCGACGCGATCGCGGCGACGCCGGCACTTTGATGAGGATTTTGTCCCACCCGCCCCCGGCGTAGGAGAATCCGCACATGCGCTCCGCCTTCGGCTGCGCCGGACTCGGGCTACTCCTGTTGCTCGTCGCCGGCACGTTCGACGCCGAGCCGCTCTACGTCACCGGCTCGGCGCTCGCGCTGCTCGGCCTCGGGGCGGCGGGATGGATCGCCGCCGGCGCCTGGGGCTCGACGATCGAGCGCGAGCTCGGCACCCGCAGCGTGCTCGAGGAGCAGCCGCTCGCGGTCGTGATCACCGCTCGCTCCGGCTCGCTGCCGCTGCCGCCGGGCTGGATCGACGAGCCGCTGCTGGCCGACCCCGTCCGCTTCCAGGCCGGCCGGCGCACGACGCGCGTGCGCGTGGAGATCCGCTTCGGCCGCCGCGGCCGCCGCAAGCTCGCGCCGCCGGCGCTCGTGCTGCGCGACCCGTTCGGGCTCGCCCAGCAGGTCGTGCGCGGCGAGCACGAGGACGAGATCCTGGTGCTGCCGCGGACGTATCCCGTCAACGTCGCGGCGAACGGGGGAGAGGCGCAGCCCGCGCACGCCCGCGCCGCGCTGATCGCCGCGGCCGAGACGGAGATCGACGGAGTGCGCCAGTTCCGCGAGGGCACCCCGGCCTCGCGCATCCACTGGCCGTCGCTGGCGCGCGGCCACGGGCTGATGGAGCGCAAGCTGATCTCGGAGTCCGACTCGCGGCCGATCGTCGTGCTCGACCCGCGCGCGCCCGCTTCGCGCGACGCGCTCGACGCCGCCGTGCGCGCGACGGGCTCGCTGTTGCTGCACTTCGCGCGCCGGACCGGCTGCGCGCTGCTGCTGCCCGGCGACCGGCGCGCCGTCTACGTCGAGCAGGACATGCTCGCGTGGCCGCAGGCGCACGTGCGCCTCGCGCTGCTCGACGACTCGATCGGGCCGGCGCTGACCGCCGCCCAGAACCGGCGCGGGCTCGTCGTGTTCGTCTCCGCGCGGGCGGTCGACCGCCCGCCGCGCGGGCTCGGTCGCACGCCCGGCGGCTGCCTGCTCGTCGTCCCGGGCGAGCTGCCCGGCCGCCGCGCGGTGCTCGAGGTCGCCGGCTGCCAGGGCTATGTGGGCGGGCGCACCGGCGGCGCAGCGGCGTGGCGGCGGTGGCGGCGGTCGGAGGTAGCGCGGCATGAGCGCCGCCGCCGCGCGGGCTGGGCGGGCGGGGTCAGATACAACGGCCGACGTCACGCTTGCGGTGCCCGCCGCGCGGGCGCTGGCGTTCATCGCGCTCTGCGGCTTCGCGACGCTGCAGTGGATGCAGATGCTCGAGCCGGCGGCCAGGCAGCGCGCCGGCTACGCGGTGCTCGCCGCATCCGCCGCGATCTGCGGCCTGCTCGTGGCGGACCGGCTGCGCGGACGGGCGCGCACCGCCGCGGCGGTGCTCGTCGCGATCGGGGCACTGGCGCTCGCGCTGCTGGCCGGCGGCGTCGCCGACGAGCAGCTGCTGCCCTCCCGCTGGGGCGAGCTGGCGGCCGGCATCGGCCGCGGCATCGACGCGCTGCCCGGCGCGCGCGTCCCCTACCGCGGCCTGGACGAGTGGACGCGCGTCGTGATCACGCTCGGCGGCACCGTGCTCGCCGTCGCCGCCGCGCTCATCGCGTTCTGGCCGCGCCGGCGCGAGCTCGGGCTGCGCAACGTCGCGCTCGTCCTGCTGGTCGCCCTCTACGCCGTCCCGGCCGTCGCGCTCGACCTCTCCTCGGAGTTCCTCTCGGGCGCGCTGCTGGCGCTGCTCGTCGTCGCCTACCTGCGGCTCGAGCGGCTGCAGATCACCGACGCGGGCGCGGCCGGCATCCTCGCGCTGGCGGTGACGATCCTCGGGCTCGCCGCGGCGCCCGCGCTGGACACCGACCAGCCCTGGTTCGACTACGAGACGTGGGCGCTCTCCAACGCGGCCTCGAAGTCGACGTCCTTCTCCTGGGACCACTCCTACGGCCCGCTCGACTGGCCGCGCGACGGGCGCGAGCTGCTGCGCGTCAGGGCGAAGCGCCCCGCGTACTGGAAGGCGACCAACCTCGACGACTTCGACGGCGCCCGCTGGGTGCGCGACCGCAGCTCGACCAACCTCGACGGCTGCGACGTCTCGGTCTACCTCAACGAGGACACCGACCAGTACCTGCAGCGGATCCGGGTCACGGTGCGCAACCTGCGCACGCAGACGTTCGTCACGGCCGGGGTGGCGTGCCAGGTCTCCTCGCCGCGGCTGTCCTCGCTGCCGCTCGGCGACGGCACCTACGCCAGCATGAGCCGCGAGCTGCGCCGCGGCGACGCCTACGGCGCGCTCGTCTACACGCCGAACCCGAACGGTCGCGACCGGCGCGTCGCCCCCCGGACCTATCCGGCCACGCTGCAGCGCTACGCCCGGATCGAGCTGCCCCCGGCGCTGCCGCCCGACCCCGACCCGGCGGCCGCCGCCGACTCGCTCGGCTACCGCGTGCAGTTCCCGATGTTCGGCGACCCCGGCGGCCCGACGGCGCAGTCGCTGGCCGACCCGGGGAGCGACTTCACCCCGGCCGGGAAGCGGCTGCGCGAGGGCCCGTACGCGCGCAGCTACGCGCTCGCGCGCAGGCTCCTGCGCGAGTCCGGCACGCAGGAGGACTACGTCCAGTCGGTGATGCGCTACCTGCGCGGCGACGAGTTCGCCTACACGGAGTCGCCGCCGCGCGAGGCCGAGAACCTCGACGGGTTCCTCTTCGACGCCAGGTCGGGCTACTGCCAGCAGTTCTCGGGCGCGATGGCGCTGCTGCTGCGCATGGGCGGCGTGCCCGCCCGCGTCGCGACCGGCTTCTCGACCGGCGTGCTGGACCGCAAGGCGGGCGAGTACGTCGTGCGCGACCTCGACGCGCACTCGTGGGTCGAGGTCTGGTACGCGGGCTACGGCTGGGTGACGATGGATCCGACGCCGGCGGCCGCGCCCGCGCGCTCGCAGGCCGACGACGCCGACGACGCCGACATCGCCCGCCACGCAGGGCGCCCCGGACCTCGGCGGCGACATCCGCTCCGACCGGGCCCGCGGGCTCGCCGACACCGGCGGCGGCACACCCTGGACGCTGATCGCCGTCGGCGCGACGCTGCTCGTGCTGACGGCCGGCGCCGGCGTCCTGCTGCTGCGCCGGCACCGCCGCCGCGTCGCGGCCGGCTGGGGCCCGGTGGCCGAGCTCGAGCGTGCGCTCGCGCGCACCCACCGCATGCCGGGCCCGGCCGCCACGCTGAGCTCGGTCGAGCGGCTGTTCGGCCACACGCCCGCCGCCGCCGGCTACGTGCGCGCCCTGCGGGAGCAGCGCTACGGCGGCCGTGAGGCGGCGCCGACGCCGTCCGGGCGCCGCGCGGTCCGCAGCGAGCTGGCCCGCGGCACGGGCATCGCCGGCCGCCTGCGGGCGTGGTGGGCGCTGCCGCCGAAGCCCCGTTGACCGGCTTACACTAGGGCGGGAGATGGATGACGTCTACGACCTCTTCCAGCGCGGGACCGCACTGCTCGAGGCGGGGGACTTCAACTCCGCCACGGTGCCGCTGAGCCGGGCGCGCGACCTCGCCCCGGACAAGACCTCGATCCGCGAGGCGCTCGGCCGCGCGTACTTCCGCTCGGCCCAGTACGAACGCGCCCGCGAGGAGTTCGAGGCGGTCGTCGAGCTCGCCCCGACGAACGACTTCGCGCTCTTCTGCCTGGGCCGCTCGCTGATGCAGCTCGGGCGTCACAAGGAGGCGCGCAAGCCACTCGCGCTGGCCGCGCAGCTGCGCCCCGAACGCAGCGATTACCGGCTCTATCGAGAGCGCGCCGCGAAGGCCGCATAGCCGCCCTGCGGTGCTAATCTGAACGGCACAGCTTTCGTTTGGGCCGTAAGGCCGTAGGTTTCGGAAAGCGGGCGCTCGCCCGCTTTTTTCATGAAGGAGTGGAGGTGAACATGAGCAGGATCCAGGCCGACATCGAGGCCCGTCTCTCCGAGGCGGAGCCGGAGGTCGAGGTGCTGCTCGCGGAGGTGAGCGGAGGCAAGCTCGTCCGCCTGTTCATCGACCACCCGGACGGCGTCAGCCTCGAGCTGTGCGAGCGCGTGACGGGCCACCTCGCCGCCGTGCGCGAGAAGTACGCGCTCGAGGTCTCCTCGCCCGGCACGGAGCGCCCGCTCTCCAAGCCCGAGCACTTCCGGCGCTACGTCGGCCGTCGCGCGCGTGTGCGCACCCGCGGCGAGCACGACGGCCACCGCTCCTTCACCGGCGAGCTGCTGGGCGCCACCGACGCCGAGGTGACCGTCGCCGCCGATACCGGCGTGGTGTCCATCGCCTACGCCGACATCCACCGTTCGAACCTCCTGGGGGATTAGAGCCATGTCGCAAGAGATCGTCGACGCCGTGCGCATGCTTGCGCGCGAGAAGGGCATCTCCGAGGACAAGCTCCTGCATGCCCTCGAGGACGCCCTGCTGTCGGCCTACAAGAAGCAGCCCGGCGCCGCCCGCTACGCGCGGGTGACGATGGACCCCGAGCTCGGCGAGTACCGGGTCGAGGAGCTGCTGCTGCCCGAGGACCTCGAGGACCAGCTGCTCGACGAGGCCGAGGAGCTCGCCTCGGGCGAGCTCGAGCGCCGCGTGGACCCGGAGACGGGCGAGGTGATCATCCCGGAGGCCCCGGAGATCGCCCCCGAGCGCCTGGCCGAGTTCGCCGACCAGATCGAGACCCGCGACGTCACGCCGCACGACTTCGGCCGGATCGCCGCGCAGACCGCCAAGCAGGTGATCCTGCAGCGCATCCGCGAGGCCGAGCGCGACATGATGTTCGAGGAGTACCGCGACCGCGTGGGCGAGCTGATCACCGGCATCGTCCAGCAGTCGGACTCCCGCTACACGCTCGTGCAGCTGCGCGAGCGGGTGGAGGCGCTGCTGCCCAAGTCCGAGCAGGTCGAGGGCGAGCGCTACGACCACTCGCAGCGCATCAAGGCCGTCATCAAGGAGGTCTCCTCCTCGACGCGCGGCCCGAGCATCATCGTCTCGCGCCGCGACCCCGAGCTGATCAAGAGCCTGTTCGAGCTCGAGGTGCCCGAGATCGCCGACGGCCTGGTGGAGATCACCAACGTCGCCCGCGAGCCGGGCTACCGCTCGAAGATCGCGGTCGTCTCGCACGCCGACGGCGTCGATCCAGTCGGCGCCTGCGTCGGCCCGCGCGGCTCGCGCGTGCGCATGGTCGTCTCCGAGCTGCGCGGCGAGAAGATCGACATCATCCCCTACAACGACGAGCCCGCCCGCTTCGTCGCGAAGGCGCTCAGCCCGGCGCGCGTGCGCGAGGTGCTCGTCAACGACGAGAACAAGCAGGCGACGGTGATCGTGCCCGACGACCAGCTCTCGCTGGCGATCGGCCGCGAGGGCCAGAACGCCCGGCTCGCCGCGCGGCTGACCGGCTGGCGCGTCGACATCCGCTCCGAGACGGAGTTCGCCAAGGAGGAGACGGACGGCGGCTACGAGGAGGAGGAGGTCGGCGGCCGCTGCGCCGCGATCCTCGGCAACGGCCGGCGCTGCCCGAACGCCGCCCTGCCCAACTCCCGCTACTGCGGGCTCGAGAGCCACCAGGCGCTCGAGAACAAGGACACCGACGTCATCGGGTCCGCATAGACGGTGCGCGGGCTGCGGAGCCCGCGACCGGCGGGAGCGTCTGCACCGCTTCGCTACGGTGGAGGGTGCGGTCGTTCCTGATCCCGAGGCCACCGCTCCGGGCCGCGGAGCATGGCTTCACCCGACCGCCGCGTGCTGGGAGGCAGCCGTCGCCCGCCGCGGGTTCCATCGCGCCTTCCGGGCGCCCGTGACCATCCCCGAAAGAACCGTAGACTTCATCTCCACATGGCCAAGAAGCGCGTCCACGAGCTAGCCAAGCAGTACGACATGCCCTCGAGCGAGGTCATGAAGCGCCTGCAGGCCTATGGCCTGGAGGTCAAGGCTGCCGCAACGGCCGTCGACACCGAGCTGGCCGACGCCGCGCTGACGGGCAAGCCGAAGCCGAAGGCGTCGTCCAACGGCGCGAAGAAGAAGCAGGCGCCGCAGCCGCCCGCGCACACGGGCGTCGGCTTCGATCGCCCGGCGCCGCGCGCCCCGCGCCCCGCCGACAACAAGCCGGACGCCCCGGCCGGCGACAAGCCCGCCGACGGCAAGGGCGGCGGCAACAACGCCGGCTCCAAGCGGCCGACCCGCTCCTCGCTGCAGGGTGAGCGCGCCCCCGGCTCGGGTGGCGGCGTGCGCCGCGTCGTGATCGACTCGCAGGCCTCCCGCCGCCAGGGCCCCGGTGGCCCGGGCGGTCCCGGCGGCGGCCCCGGTGGCGGCCCGCCGCGCCGCCCGCCGCGCCGCGGTGGTCGCCGGCGCCGCGGCACCTACACGGAGCCGACGCCGCAGGACGCCAGCGTCCTGAAGGCCGACACGATCCGCGTCAACTCCGGCTCGACGGTCAAGGACGTCAGCGAGTACCTCGCCGTCCCGGTCCCCGAGCTGATCAAGAAGCTGATGGGCCTCGGCAAGATGGCGACGCTCACGCAGACGCTGTCCGACGACGAGATCGAGATCATCGCGGACGAGTTCGACAAGGACATCGAGATCGTCCACGCCGCCGACGAGGCGGACGCCGAGCCCGTCTTCGAGGACGCCGACGACGAGCTCAAGGACCGCGCCCCGGTCGTCACGATCATGGGCCACGTCGACCACGGCAAGACCTCCCTCCTCGACGCGGTCCGCGAGACCGAGGTCGCCGAGGGCGAGGCCGGCGGCATCACCCAGCACATCGGCGCCTACCAGGTGCGCCACGACGGCAAGCCGATCACCTTCCTCGACACGCCGGGCCACGAGGCGTTCACCGCCATGCGCGCCCGCGGCGGCCAGGTCGCCGACATCGCCGTGATCGTCGTCGCCGCCGACGACGGCGTGATGCCGCAGACGCGCGAGGCGATCGACCACGCGAAGGCGGCCGAGGTGCCGATGCTCGTGGCGGTCAACAAGATCGACAAGGAGGGCGCGCAGCCCGACCGCGTCCGCACCGAGATGACCAACCTCGGGCTCCAGCCCGAGGAGTGGGGCGGCGAGACCATGTTCGTCGACGTCTCGGCCAAGACCAAGCAGAACCTCGACGACCTCATGGAGTCGATCCTGCTGGTGGCCGAGGTCGAGGAGCTCAAGGCCAACCCGGACGCCACCGCCTCCGGCCAGGTCATCGAGTCCAAGCTCGACCCGGGCCGCGGCGCCGTCGTCACGGTGCTCGTCCAGCGCGGCACGCTGAAGATCGGCGACGCGGTCGTCGCCGGCGCCCACTGGGGCCGCGTGCGCGCCATGCACGACTTCCACGGCACCCGCGTCAAGGTGGCCGGCCCGTCGATGCCCGTCGAGGTGCTCGGCTTCGACTCGGTGCCCGAGGCGGGCGAGTTCGTCCGCGTCGTCGAGAACGACCGCACGGCGCGGTCGCTCGCCGGCGAGCGCGCGAACCGGCTCAAGCTCGAGCAGCAGGCGCGCCGCTCCGGCAAGAAGATGTCGCTGGAGACGATCTTCGACCAGGCCCGCGGCGGCGTCGTCTCCGAGCTCAACCTGGTGCTCAAGGCGGACGTCTCCGGCTCGCTGGAGGCCTTCGAGGACGAGATCGCCAAGCTCCCGCAGAGCGAGGTCGCGGTGCAGGTCGTGCGCTCCGGCGTCGGCGGCATCACGGAGTCCGACGTCAACCTGGCGTCGGCCTCGGAAGCGGTCGTGCTCGGCTTCAACGTCCGGCCCGTCGGCGAGGCCGCCCAGCTCGCCGACCGCGAGGGCGTGGAGATCCGCAGCTACTCCGTCATCTACCGCGCGATCGACGAGCTGCGCGACGCCATGCAGGGCATGCTCGCCCCCGAGGAGGTCGAGGAGACCGTCGGCACCGCCGAGGTCCGCGCGATCTTCCGCGCCTCGCGCGTCGGCACGATCGCCGGCTCGATGGTCACCGACGGCAAGATCACGCGCGGGGCGAAGATCCGCCTGGTCCGCGACGGCACGGTCGTCCACACGGGCGAGATCGGGTCGCTGCGCCGCGTCAACGACGACGTCCGCGAGGTCCTCGCCGGCTTCGAGTGCGGCATCGTGCTCGCGAACTACGCGGACGTCAAGGAAGGCGACATCATCGAGGCATACGAGACGCGCCAGGTCGAGCGCAAGCTCTCCTAGTCGGTTGTCCGGCGAGCCCGCGTTCGTGGTGCTCATGCGCGTCCACATGCACTTCCCAGAGGCCGGCTCGCTGAAGGCCAAGCGGTCCGAGCTCAACCGCGTGAAGGCCCATCTGCGCCAGCGGATGGGCGCCTCGGTGGCGGAGGTCGGCCACCTCGACACGTGGCAGCGCTCGACGCTGGCCGTGGCCTTCGCCGAGGCGTCCCCGGCGCGCTGCGACGAGGCGGCCGACCGGGTGCAGCGGATGCTCGACGCGAGCTTCCCGCAGGGCGTCCGGATCGAGCGCCGGATCTCGTCCTGGGAAGACCTGGAGGACTAGGATGGCGGGCGACCGGATGCGCCGTGTCGACGAGGCCATGAGGGAGGTCTTGTCAGCTGCAATCACCACTGAGATCAAGGACCCGCGCGTCGGGTTCGTCACCGTGACCTCTGTCGACACATCACCCGACCTGCGCCATGCACGCGTGTACGTCTCCGTGCTCGGCGAGGAGAAGGTGCGGCGGCGCTCGATGGACGGGCTGAGCTCCGCCCACGGCTACCTCCAGAAGCGCGTGGCGGGCGAGCTGCGGCTCAAGCACACGCCGACGCTGGAGTTCCTCTACGACGACTCCACCGACCGCGGCATGCGGATCCAGGAGCTGCTCGAGGAAGGGGAGGGGCGCCCGTGAGCACGGAGAACGGCGCCAGCTCCGGACGCGCGCAGCTGCTGCAGGCGATCCGCGAGTCCGACCGCTTCCTGCTGACCACGCACGAGCGCCCGGACGGCGACGCGATCGGCTCGCTGGCCGCGATGCAGCTCGTGCTGACCGCGATCGGCAAGGACTCGCTCGCGTTCGTGGCCGCCGACGAGTTCCCGCTGCCCTACGAGTACCGCTTCCTGCACCTCGAGGGGCTCGTCACCGAGCCGCCGCCCGACCTCTGCCAGCGGGTGCTGGTGTTCCTGGACTGCGGCAACATCGACCGCACGAGCGCGGACCAGCTCAAGCACGAGGACCACCGGATCCTCAACATCGACCACCACCACGACAACACGCGCTTCGGCACGATCAACCACGTCGACGGCACCGCCTCGTGCACGGCCGAGATGGTCTGGGACCTGATGCAGGAGCTCGGGGTGGAGCTCACGCCGGCGATCGGCGAGGCGCTCTACGTCGGCCTGGTCACCGACACGGGGCGCTTCATGTACGACAACACCGGCCCGCGCGCGCACGAGATGGCGGCGGCGCTGCTCGAGGGCGGCGTCGACGGGCACGGGATCTTCCGCCGCCTCTACGAGGGCATGCCGCAGGGCAAGCTCGAGCTGCTCGCGCGCGGCCTCACGCACGTGCAGCGCTTCGACGGCGGGCTGCTGACCGTCACGCACCTCACGCTCGAGGACTACCGCGCGACGGGCGCCGACGAGAGCTACTCCGAGGGCGTCGTCGACCACCTGCGCTCCGTCGAGGGCACGGCGGTCGCCGCGCTCGTGCGCGACCTGCTGACGGACGAGTCGCCGCGCCGCAAGGTCTCCCTGCGCGCCACCGACGGCCGCGTCGACGTGTCGCGGATCGCCCGCTCGCTGGGCGGCGGCGGGCACCGGCGCGCCGCCGGCTTCTCGACCGACCTGGACTTCCCGGAGCTGGTCGAGGTCCTGCGCACCGAGCTCGCCCGCCAGCTTTGACCGACGGCGTCCTCCTCGTGGACAAGCCGGCCGGGATCACCTCGCACGACGTGGTGGCGGCCGCGCGGCGGCGGCTCGGCCGAGGCGTCAAGGTCGGCCACGCCGGCACGCTGGACCCGTTCGCGACCGGGCTGCTGCTCGTGCTCGTCGGCCGCGCCACCCGCGTCCAGCGCTTCCTGATGGCGCTGCCCAAGCGCTACGAGACGGTCGCGCGGCTGGGGTGGACCTCGACCACCGGCGACCCGGAGGGCGAGCTGGCCGAGGGCCGGATGCCGCCCGATCCGCTGGTGCTGCCGACCGGCGTGCTGCGCCAGCGCCCGCCCGCCTACAGCGCCGTGAAGATCGGCGGCGAGCGCGCCTACGCGAAGGCGCGCCGCGGCGAGGTCGTCGAGACGGCCGAGCGCGAGGTGCTCGTGACGCGCTTCGAGCAGCTCTGGCGCGAGGGCGACCGCGCCGGCCTGGCGATCGAGTGCTCCTCGGGCACCTACGTGCGCTCGCTGGTGGCCGACCTCGGCGACGCCTACTGCCTCGAGCTGCGCCGCACCGCGATCGGCCCGTTCGAGGTCGCCGACGCCGACGAGGAGCGGATCGTGCCGCTCGACGACGCGCTCGCGTTCCTGCCGGAGGTGCGCCTGGAGGGCGAGGACGCGCGCCGCGCCGCCCACGGCGTGGCCGTGCCCGACGCCGGCGAGGCCCGCGCGGCGGCGGCCGGCACCCACGTGCGGCTCACCGACGCGGACGGCCTGATCGCCGTCGCAGAGCCACGCGAGGGCAACGTGCTCAAACCCGTCGTAGGCTTCCGCGGCTGATGCAGACGACCTGGCTCCCCGACGCGCGCCCGCGCGAGCGCCATCTCGCCGTGGGCGAGTTCGACGGCGTGCACATCGGCCACCGCGAGGTGATCCGCGGCGCCGACACGGTGCTCACGTTCGAGCCGCACCCGCGCTTCGTGGTCGCGCCGGACTCCGCGCCGAAGCTGCTCACGCCGCTGGCGATCAAGGCCGACCTGATCGCCGACCTCGGGGTGCGCGAGCTGGTCGTGATCCCGTTCGACGGCTCGTTCGCGGCCCAGACCGCGCAGGAGTTCATCGACCGCGAGCTGATCGAGCGACTCGGGGCGAAGACCGTGTCGGTGGGGGAGAACTTCCGCTTCGGCAACAAGGCCAAGGGCGACACGGAGCTGCTGCGGGCGCAGGCGGCGTTCAGCACCCGCGTCGCCGAGCTGGTCGAGGTCGACGGCGAGATCGTGTCCTCGACGCACATCCGCGGGCTCGTCTCCGTCGGCGAGGTCGGGGCGGCGGCCCGCTTCCTCGGGGCGCCCTTCCAGATGCGCGGCACGGTCGCCCACGGCGACAAGCGCGGCCGCACGCTCGGCTTCCCGACCGCGAACCTCGTCCCCGACAGCGCGCTCGTGGTGCCCGACCACGGCATCTACGCGTGCCGCGCCCAGGTCGGCGACGTGCACCGCATCGCGGCCGTCAACGTCGGCGTGCGGCCGACGTTCCAGACCGGCCGCGGGCTGCTCGTGGAGGCGTACCTGCTCGACTTCGACGGCGACCTGTACGACCAGGAGCTGCGTCTGGAGTTCCTCCAGCGGCTGCGCGGCGAGAAGCGCTTCGACTCCGTCGACGCGCTCGTGGAGCAGATGCATCGCGACGTCGAGGCGACTCGACGTACCGCTGCTCTTTGACTAAGGTCAAGCAATGGATCCCACGGCGCAGGTACGCGCCTTCAACCGCGTGGTCACGCGGCGCATCGGCGTGCTGCAGGACGAGTACCTCGCCAGGGGTCGCCCGCTCGGCGCCTCCCGCGCGCTCTGGGAGATCGCCGCGGGACACGACGACCTGCGGGCGCTGCGCGCGCGCATGGACCTCGACGCCGGCTACCTCACGCGGCTCGTGCAGTCGCTCGAGCGCGAGGGCCTCGTCGTCGCGGGCCCGCATCCGCGCGACCGGCGCGTCCGGGCCGTGCGGCTGACCGACGCCGGCGAGGCCGAGCTGGCGGGCCTCAACCGCGCCAGCGACGATCTGGCCGACTCGATGCTCGCGCCGCTCAACGACGCGCAGCGCGAGCGGCTGCTCGGCGCGATGGCCACGGTCGAGCGGCTGCTGACCGCCGGCCTCGTCCGGGTGGCGGCCGAGGATCCGAGAAGCGAGGCCGCGCAGCAGTGCCTGAGCGCCTACTTCGCCGAGATCCACGAGCGCTTCGAGGGCGGCTACGACGCCGGCACGGGCATCTTCCTCGCCCCGGAGGACATGGAGCCGCCGCGGGGGCTGCTGCTGCTCGCGCGGCTCGACGGCGAGCCGGTCGGCTGCGGCGTGCTCTGGCACCACGGCGGCGGCGTGGCCGATGCGAAGCGGATGTGGGTCGCGCGGCGGGCGCGCGGCCTGGGCCTCGGCCGGCGGCTGCTCGCCGAGCTCGAGCGCCACGCCCGCGATGCCGGCGTCAGGACCCTGCGCCTGGACACCAACCGGGCGCTCACGGAGGCGATCGGCCTCTACCGCGCCGCCGGCTACGAGGAGATCGAGCGCTTCAACGACGAGCCGCACGCGCACCACTGGTTCGCGAAGTCGCTGGGGTGAGCGCCCCAATGCACCGCAGGCCGGGGTAGCGGGAACGGCCTGTGGGTATTCCCTCACCCAGTGCAGGTCGTCCTCGCCCATGCCGACCCCGGGGTGCTCGCGCGCTTCACCCGCGTGCTCGCGCACGTGGGCCACGACGTCACGGCGCTCGCGGACGCCGACGCGGCCGTCGCGGCGTGCCGCGAGCAGCCGCCCGACGTCGTGCTCGTGGACGTCGAGCTGTGCCGCGACGACGGGCGGGCGCTGCTGGCCGCGCTCAAGGGCGACCCGGAGGCCTACCGCACGGCGGTCCTGCTGCTCGAGCGCCACGACCTGGACCTCGACACGGCCGTCTCTGCGCTGCGCGGCGGCGCGCAGGACTTCCTCGTCGAGCCGATCGGCGACGCCGAGCTGGTCGCCCGCGTCGACGCGGCGGGGCGCACCAAGGTGCTCCAGGAGGAGCTCGTCGTGCAGTCCGAGCGGCTCGAGGCGCTGCTCTTCGAGGATCCCCTGACCGGCCTCTCCAACCGCCGCTTCATCCTCACCCAGCTCGCGGGCGCGGTCAGCGCCGCGCGCCGCCACGAGCGCCCGCTGTCGATCGCCGTGATCGACATCGACCACTTCAAGGCCGTCAACGACGAGCACGGGCACGCCGCAGGCGACCGCGTGCTGGCCGTCGTGGCGAACGCCATGCGCGAGCACCTGCGCGCGGAGGACCAGCTCGGCCGGCTCGGAGGGGAGGAGTTCCTCGCCCTGCTGCCCGACGCCGACGCGCCGGCCGCGGCCTCCGCCGCCGAGAAGCTGCGCGACGCCGTCGCGGCCAGGATGGTCGAATACGAGGGCCGCGAGCTCGCCGTGACGATCAGCGCGGGCTGGGCGGCGTGGGAGGGGGAGGTGCCCGACGAGCTCCTCCGGCGGGCCGACGAGGCCCTCTACGAGGCCAAGCGGAACGGCCGCGATCGGGTCGAGGGCGCTCCTGCTACCGTGCAGCGCCGCACATGACCCTGACCGCTGACGAAAAGCGCGAGCTCGTTACCAAGTTCGGCAAGGACGAGTCCGACACAGGGGCCACCGAGGTCCAGATCGCGATGCTCACGCGCCGCATCAACGATCTCACCGAGCACCTGCGCGAGCACAAGCACGATCACCACTCCCGCCGCGGCCTGCTGATGCTGGTCGGGCGCCGTCGCCGCTTCCTCAACTACCTCCAGAAGAAGGACCTGGAGGGGTACCGCTCGCTCATCCGCGAGCTCGGCCTGCGCCGCTAGCGATGGCCCTCATCGAGACCGGGCAGCCCGCGCCCGAGTTCTCGTTCGCGACCTACGAGGGTGACCGCTTCACCCGAGAGGACCTCATGGGCCGGATCACGGTCCTCGTCTTCTACCCGTTCGCGTTCTCGCCGGTCTGCACGGACCAGCTCGCGATCTACCAGGAGGTCCTGGAGGACTTCGAGGCGCGCGGGGCGACCCTCTACGGCGTCTCCTGCGACTCCGTCTGGGCCCAGCAGGCGTTCCGCGACAAGCTCGGCATCACGATCGAGCAGCTCTCGGACTTCGAGCCCAAGGGCGCGGCGTGCCGCGCGTTCGGCGCCCTGCACCCCGGCGGCTTCCCACAGCGCGCGCTGGTCCTGACGGGCCCCGACGGCGTGGTGCGCTGGAGCTACCAGGCCGAATCGCCCGGCGATCTGCCCGGCGCGAACCTGATCTTCGACGCCCTCGACGCCGTCTCGGTCTGACCGGGCTCACCTCCGCACCGCCGCCGGAACCCGGACCGGACGACCATGTGCGGGGCCCGGAGGGGGCGCGTGCGGTGATCGTCTACGGCGACTACGAGTGCCCGTTCTGCGCCGCGCTCGAGGAGCGCTTGCGCGAGCTGGAGCTGCGCGTGACGTTCCGGCACTTCCCCGTGCGCTCCTCGCACCCGCGCGCCCAGGCGGCCGCGCACGCCGCCGAGGCGGCCGCGCTGCAGGGCGCGTTCTGGCCCTTCCACGACGCGCTCTTCGCCGACCAGGGCCGCCTGGAGGACCCGCACCTGTGGGCGCGCGCGTCCTCGCTCGGCCTCGACCTGGAGCGCTTCGAGGCCGACCGGCGCTCCGACGCCGTCGCCGGGCGCGTGCGCGAGGACTTCCGCGGCGGGATCCGTGCGGGGGTGGCGACCACGCCGACGCTGTTCGCGGACGGCGTCCGCCACGCCGGGCGGCCGGGCCCGGAGCTGTGGGCGGCGCTGCGCCGGGCTTGACCCGGCCTCGAACCGAGGTCAGGCTCGCGCCGTATTACCAGCCGCCCTATGGCCCCCAGCGACGTCGAGCTCTTACAGCGCATGCGCGCCGACGACACCGGCGAGGCGATGCGCGCCCTCTATCGCACCTACTCGGGCGAGCTGTACGGCTTCGCCCTGAACGCGCTCGGCGAGCGCGGGGCGGCCGAGGAGGTCGTGCAGGAGGTCTTCACCCGCGCCTGGCGGCACGCCGCGACCTACGACGCGCGCCGCGGCAGCGTGCGGACCTGGCTCTACCAGATCGCCCGCCACGCGATCATCGACACCCGCCGGCGCGCCTCCGTGCGCCCGGCGCTGGCGCTGCACGCGCCGGGTGAGGCCGATGCGGGGGAGGCCGGGCCGACGATCGAGCAGGCGATGCTCGGCTGGCAGGTCGTGGCGGCGCTCGAGAAGCTCAGTCCCGAGCACCGGCAGGTGATCCGGCTGGCGCACTTCCAGGGGCTCAGCATGCGCGAGATCGCCGACCGCTGCGAGCTGCCGGTCGGGACGGTCAAGAGCCGCACCTGGTACGCGCTGCGCTCGCTGCGGCTCGTGCTCGAGGAGATGGGGGTCCGATGACGGGCTGCGAGCACGTGCGGCCGGACATCGGCGCCTACGTCCTGGGGGCGCTCGAGCCCGCAGAGGAGGGCGCGGTGCGCGAGCACCTCGCCACCTGCGCGGAGTGCGCGGCAGAGCACGCGCGCCTCGCCGGCCTGCCGCGGCTGCTGGCGCTGGCGGCGCCGATGGCCGAGGCCGGCCCGCCCGCGCCCGCCGTCGAGGAGCGCGTGCTCGACGCGATCGCCGGCGAGCGCCCGCGCCGGGCGCCGCGCCGGCGCCGCCCTAGGCTGCTGCGGCCGCGCGTGCTCCTGCCCGCTGCCGCCGGCCTGGCCGCGGTCGTGGTCGCGCTGGTGATCGCCCTCGGCGGTGGCGGCGACGAGGACGCGCCCGGCTTCGAGGTCGCGCTGCGGCCGGTGGCCGGAGGTGCGGCCAGCGGTCGTGCCGTGCTCTCCAGCGCCGACGCCGGCATCAAGATGCGGCTGTGGGTGCGCGGGCTCCCGCGCGACCCGGGGATCGTCTACGAGGTCCAGTGCGACGCGCCCGGCTGGTCCGCCAGCGCAGGGACCTTCCGCGTGGACGCGCACGGCCGCGCCTACGTCGTCCTCAACACCGCCGCCCGCCGCGGCGAGTACGACGCGATCCGCATCGTGCGCCGCGAGCGCTCGCGCTCCACCGACGTCCTGCAAGCGAAGCTCTGAGAGGAACCCGATGACCCGCACCCTCGCGACCCTCGCCGCCGTCCTGCTGCTCGCGCTCGCCGGCTGCGGCGGCGACGACGACGAGTCCTCCGGCTCCGGCTCGGGCGGCGGGAGCGGCTCCAGCTCCAGCAGCGGGTCGAGCGGCGGCGGCGGTCAGCAGATCGCGCTGTCCGCGCCCGCCGACGGCTCGCTCGATGTTCGACCCGACCGAGCTCGAGGCCAACGCCGGCACCGTCACGATCAACTTCGACAACCAGTCCAGCAGCACGCCGCACGCGGTCGAGATCCAGGGCAACGGCGTCGACGAGAAGTCCGACACCGTCACCGGCGCCAAGACGTCGGTCACCGCCGACCTGAAGGCGGGCGAGTACAAGATCTTCTGCCCGGTCGGCACGCACGCCTCCCAGGGCATGGAGGGCACGCTCACGGTGAGGTGAGCGCGGCCGCCACGCGGCCGGTCCGGAAGTCGAAGATCGCCTCGAGGTCGCGCGCGACGAACAGCCGGCGCGCGAGCTCGCCGAGCGGGCCGTAGGGGAGCGCGTAGCGGACGGTGTCGCGCATGATCGTGCCGCCGGCGCCGTCGGGCTCGAACTCGTGCGTGTGGTGCCAGAGCGCGTACGGGCCGCGCAGCTGCGCGTCGACGAAGCGGCCCGGGCGGCTCCCACGCCTCGATCCGCGTGAGCCACGAGACGGGCACGCCGTGCAGGCGCAGCCGGTACTCGATCAGCGCGCCGGCGCGCATGTCGATCGGGCGCGGCGTGACGATCCGGAAGCCGAGCCAGGCGGGCGTGATCGCCTCGAGGTTGCCCGCGTCGGCGAAGAACGGGAAGACCGCCTCCGGCGGGCCGGGGAGCCGCTGCTCGCGGCGCAGGACGTGATGGCCGAACATGTGCACGGGGTACGGAGTAGCGTCCGCCCATGACCACTGTGGCGGTGCTGGGCGGTGGGGTGGCGGGCCTGAGCGCCGCCCACGAGCTGGCGGAGCGCGGGTTCGAGGTCACGGTCTACGAGATGCGCGACGCGCTGGGCGGCAAGGCGCGCAGCATCCCGTACGCCGGCTCGGGCAAGGACGGGCGCGCCGACCTGCCGGGCGAGCACGGCTTCCGGTTCTTCCCGGGCTTCTACCGTCACCTTCCGGACACGATGGGCCGGATCCCGATCGCCGGCCGCACGGTCGCCGACCACCTCGTCGGCGCGACCCGGATCCTCTTCGCGCAGGTCGGCGGGCCGAACGAGATCATCGCGCCGGCCCACTTCCCGGAGTCCGCCGAGGACTTCACGGTGCTGGCGCGGTTCCTGCGCGACGCGGCCTCGCAGGTCGGGGTGCCGCCGCACGAGTACGCGCTGCTCGTCGAGCGGCTGCTGACGCTGCTCACGAGCTGCGACGAGCGCCGCGAGCAGCAGTGGGAGCTGCAGAGCTGGTGGGACTACACGGGCGCCGAGCGGCGCAGCGCGGCCTTCCAGCGCTTCCTCGCCGACGGCCTCACGCGCACGCTGGTGGCGGCGCGCGGGCGCGAGATGAGCGCCCGCACCGGCGGCCTCGTGCTGATCCAGCTGCTGCAGGACCTCACGCGCGCGGGCGGCCGCGCCGACCGCGTGCTCGACGCGCCGACGAGCGAGGTGTGGATCGACCCGTGGGCGGCGCACCTGGAGTCGCTCGGCGTCGAGCTGCGGCTCGGCGAGCCGACCGAGGCGCTGCACGTGTCGGGCTCGCGGCTGACCGGCGCGACGGTCGGCGGCCGCACGGTGCGCGCCGACCACTACGTCGCCGCGCTGCCCGTCGAGGTCATGCGCCAGCTCGCCTCGCCCGCGCTGCGGGCCGCCGAGCCGCGCCTGGAGGGCCTCGACCGGCTCGTCACCCGCTGGATGAACGGGGTGCTCTTCTACCTCGATCGCGACGTGCCGCTGGTCAACGGCCACGCGATCTACGTCGACTCCGAGTGGTCGCTGACCTCGATCTCGCAGAAGCAGTTCTGGCCGGACGTGGACCTGTCGCGGCGCGGGGACGGGCGGACCCGCGGGATCCTCTCGATCGACGTCTCGGAGTGGCAGCGGCCGGGCCGGCTCACGGGCAAGGTCGCCCAGCGCTGCAGCCCGGACGAGATCTTCGCCGAGGTCTGGGACCAGCTCGAGGCCCACCTCGACGGCGCGCTCGCGGGCGTGACGGTCGTCGACCGCTTCCTCGACCCGGCGATCGTGTTCCCGAACCCGACGGGCGCCGCCAACCTCGAGCCGCTGCTGATCAACACGGCGGGCTCGTGGGCGGACCGCCCCGATGCGGTGACGCGCGTCTCGAACCTCTTCCTCGCCTCGGACTACGTCCGCACCCACACCGACCTGGCGACGATGGAGGCCGCCAACGAGGCGGCGCGGCGGGCGGTCAACGGGATCCTCGCGGCGAGGGGCTCCTCCGAGCGGCCGTGCGCGGTGTGGAAGCTGCGCGAGCCACGGGCGTTCGCCGCGGCGCGCGCGCTCGACCGTGTGCGCTGGAAGCTGTTCCACCGGCCCGCCAAGCCTCCGCTGGAGCTCACGGACGAGGGCGACCTGCGCCCGAGCGGCCTCATGGGCCGCGGCCTGCTCGGCGTGTCGGGGCTGCTGCGGCGGCTCGGGCGCTGACCGCTTCGAGGGTCCGGAACTGCGGCTGGGTGGGGAGGTGAGGGAGCCGCCCGCGCCGGCAATCCCCAGCCCTTTCCGCACAGTGGAGCGCTTTCTGGGATCGACTGTGCGGAAGGTTCGGGTTACCCGTACTTTCCGCACAGTCGCCGACGGCAAGGGATCGACTGTGCGGAAACCCGCCGTGCGCTTGTTTCGCCGGTGGGGCCGAGTGGACGGAAACCGTCACCCGCGCCGGCACCCTCACCACCCCTACCCAGCCGCCGTTGACGTTCGCCGGCGCTATGCCGCGGCCGAAGCGGCGTCCTCACGCAGCCGCCGGAGCCCCGCCGCGGCGCAGCCCTGCTCGAGCGCGTCGAGGCCGAACGCCTCCACCGGCCCGACGGCGCCGACCGCGTGCGGGCGGTTGCCGCCGGCGGCGCGCTGCGCGGCCCAGGCCAGGAACGAGGCGGTGAAGTCGTACGCGTCGGCGCCGCTGAGGTGCACCTCGGCGAGCGGCTCGCCCGCCGCGTCGTAGGCCACGGCGGCGATCCATGACAGCGTGTCGGGGGTGGTGCCGGCCTCTGGCGCGCCCGCGAGTGAGACGAGCCGCTCGCCGGCGGCCTGCAGGACGCCGCGCACGCCCGGCAGCTTCAGCGCGACGGACCCGGCCAGGGTGCCGGCCTGCAGCGGCTTGGCGAGCGCGCCGAACCAGCCGAGGTACACGTTGACCTCGAGCAGCCCCTGGTGCACCGGCGGGAGCGTGAAGTGCTCCGCGCCGCCGATCGAGATCGCCGTGCGCGCCTTGCCCTTGACGGTGAAGTCACGCACGCGCTCGGCCGGGCGCACGGTGCGCACCGACCCGTCGCGGTACGCGTGGCTGTCGTTGAGGGTCGCGCCCACGAGCGAGGCGCGGGTGCCCGCGCTGGCGCTGTCTGCGCCCGCGCCGAGCGAGTAGTAGCCGACGTCGACGCGCGTGGCGCCGCGCCCCGCCTCGCGCAGCGCGAGCGCGCCCGCGAGGGCGCCGGGCACGAAGTCGAAGCCCATCGCCGTCATCAGGGTCGAGCCGGCGCGCTCGGCCGGCCCGCCGAGCTCTCCGAAGACGCGCCGGATGAAGACGGGCTCGCCCGTGGAGTCCATGTAGACCGACCCCGGCGCGGCGATCGCGGCGCGCACGGCGGCGTCGCCCCACTTGGCGAACGGGCCGACGGTCGAGACGACGACGTCGCCGGGCTCGACCGCCGCGAAGACGCTGTTGCGCCGCAGCGCGTCGGCCTTGACGGTCTCCAGGCCGCCGAGGCGCTCGGCGAGCTCGCCGAGCCGCTGCTCGTCCCGGCCGGCCAGCACGGGGCGGGCGCCGTTGGCGGCCAGCCGCTCGGCCACGAGGCGTCCCGTGTAGCCCGTGGCGCCGAACACGACGATGCGCGAGGTCATGGCCGCGGGCGTACCCAGGGCAGCTATCCTGAATGCAACGACTACCGAAGTGTCAAAAGACGCAGAGGGCCTGCTCACGAGGAGCGGGCGCAAGAAAGGAACATATGCCTGAAGCGACTCGGGTGTCCGTCGAGGTCGGCGGAACTGAGATCTCCTTCGAGACGGGCAAGCTGGCCAAGCAGGCCTCCGGCTCCGTCGTCGTCTCCGCCGGCGACACGCGCGTTCTGTCCACCGCCACGGCGGGCAACCTGCGCGACGTCGACTTCCTCCCGCTGACGGTGGATGTCGAGGAGCGGATGTACGCCGCGGGCAAGATCCCCGGCAGCTTCTTCAAGCGCGAGGGCCGTGCCGGTGAGAAGGGCACGCTCGTCGCCCGCATGATCGACCGCCCGCTGCGGCCGCTCTTCCCCAAGGGCTGGCGTCGCGAGACCCAGCTGGTGAACATGCCGCTGTCGGTCGACCACGACGCGCCGTACGACATCCTCGCGATGAACGGCGCCTCCGCCGCCCTGATGGTCTCCGACGTTCCGTTCCCGCAGCCGGTCGGCGCGGTCCGGATCGGCAAGATCGAGGGCAACTTCGTCATCAACCCGGGCGAGGAGGCGATGGGCGAGGCCGAGATGGACCTCGTCGTCTCCGGCACCGAAGAGGCGATCCTGATGGTCGAGTGCGGCGCCAGCGAGGTGCCCGAGGCCGAGATCCTCGACGCGCTGGACATCGCGCACGGCGCGATCAAGCAGCTCGTCGCCGCCCAGCACGAGCTGCGCGAGAAGGCCGGCAAGCCCAAGGCCGAGGTCGAGGTCCCGCAGGTCGACGAGGACCTGTACCGCCAGATCCAGGAGTCCCACGGCTCCCAGCTCGACGAGGCCACCTCGGTCGAGGACAAGCTCGCCCGCCAGGACGCCACCAAGGCCGTCGAGGAGGCCGTGCTCGCGCAGTACTCGGGTCCCGAGGACTCCGAGACCTACGGCGAGTACCGCCAGCGCGCGCAGCTCGCCTTCGACAAGCTCGAGAAGTCGATCATCCGCCAGCGCATCGCCGTCCAGAAGAAGCGCCCGGACGGCCGCGGCACGGACGAGATCCGCGACATCTGGATCGAGGCCGGCGTGCTGCCGCGCGCCCACGGCTCGGCGATCTTCACCCGCGGCCAGACGCAGGCCCTCTCCGTGGCCTCGCTGGGCACCACCCGCGAGGAGATGCGCGTCGACGGCCTCGGGCTCGAGACGTCCAAGCGCTACTGGCACCACTACAACTTCCCGCCCTTCTCGGTGGGCGAGGCCGGCTTCATGCGCGGCCCCAAGCGCCGTGACATCGGCCACGGCGCGCTCGCCGAGCGCGCGCTGGTCCCGATGATCCCGTCGGCGGAGGAGTTCCCCTACACGATCCGCGTCGTCTCCGACATCCTCGAGTCCAACGGCTCGTCGTCGATGGCGTCGGTCTGCGGCTCCTCGCTGTCGCTGATGGACGCGGGCGTGCCGATCAAGCGCCCCGTGGCCGGCATCGCCATGGGCCTGATCAAGGAGGGCGACGACTACGTCGTGCTCTCCGACATCGCCGGCGTCGAGGACCACCTCGGCGACATGGACTTCAAGGTCGCCGGCACCGAGCGCGGCATCACCGCGCTCCAGATGGACATCAAGATCACGGGCGTGACCTTCGACATCCTGCGCGACGCGCTCTCGCAGGCCAAGGAGGGGCGCACGCACATCCTCGGCAAGATGGCCGAGGTCATCGAGGGCCCGCGCTCGGAGCTGTCGCAGTTCGCGCCGCGCATCTCGACGATCAAGATCGACCCGGACAAGATCGGCCTGCTGATCGGCAAGGGCGGCGAGACGATCCGTGGCCTGTGCGACGAGTTCGACGCGCAGATCGACGTCGACGACGACGGCAACGTCCTCGTCTACGCCCAGACGGGCCAGCAGGGCGACGCCCTGATCGACCGCATCCGGTCGATGACCAAGGAGGTCGAGGTCGGCGACTCGTTCCAGGGCAAGGTCGTCAAGACGACCACCTTCGGCGCGTTCGTCGAGCTCGCGAAGGGCACCGACGGCCTGCTGCACATCTCCAACGTGTCGCCGGGCCAGCGCGTGGACACGGTCGAGGACGTCCTCAACAAGGGCGACGAGATCGCCGTCCGCGTGGTCGAGGTCGACCGCGAGCGCGGCCGCATCGGCCTGCGCCTCGCCGAGGACCCCGAGATCGCCGGCAAGTCCGTCGAGGAGCTGGCCGGCGTCGGCTCCGGCGGCGGCGGCGGCGGTGGCGGCGGCGACCGCGGTGGCCGCGGGCGTGACCGCGACCGCAACGGCCGCGGCGGCGACCGCGGTGGCCGCGGGCGTGACCGTGACCGGGGCCCGCGCCCGCCGCGCGGCGACCGGGATCCGGACCGCTCCTAAGACGTAACCGCCGGACCGATTCAGCCTCAACGGCTTCGCGCCCTCGCGAGGATGGATCGGTCCGGCCACCCGTCTCCTGATGCCTGATCACCGGATCACAGAACTGCCCAGCGGGCTGCGGATCGCGACGGAGCACATGAGCTCCGTCCGGTCCGCGGCCCTGGGCTTCTTCGTCGCCACGGGCTCGCGCGGCGAGACCACCGACGAGGCCGGGCTCTCGCACTTCCTCGAGCACCTGCTCTTCCGCGGCACCGACCGCTTCGCGTCGGCCGAGATCGACCAGCTCTTCGACGGCATGGGCGCCGAGCTCAACGCGGGCACCGACAAGGAGACCACGACGGTCTACGCGCGGATGCTCGACCAGCATCTGCCGACGGCCTTCGACGTCATGGCCGACATGGTCTGGCGGCCCGCGTTCAACGACATCGACCCCGAGCGCGAGGTCGTGCTCGAGGAGATCGCGATGTACGAGGACGACCCGCAGGACACGGTCTTCGACGTGCTCGGCGAGGCGGTCTTCGGCGGCCATCCGCTCGGGCGGCCGATCATCGGCCGCGCGCCGGTCATCCGCGACACGCCCGTCGACGCCATCTCGGCCTTCCACGCGCGCCGCTACGTGCCGCGCTCCGTGGTCGTCGCGGCCGCCGGCTCGGTCGACCACGACCAGATCGTCGAGCTCGCCAAGCGCACTCTCGGCGACCGCGCCGCGGGCGATCGCGCGCCGCAGCCCGACCCCGCCCCGAACGAGCTGCGCAGCACCGTCCGCTTCCACCGCAAGGACACCGAGCAGATCCACGTCTGCCTCGGCGCCACCGGCCTGCGCCGCGGCGACGACCGCCGCTTCGCGATGCGGGTGCTCGACGCGATCTTCGGCGGCCTCTCGTCCTCGCGGCTGTTCCAGGCCGTGCGCGAGGAGCGCGGGCTGGCCTACTCCGTCTACTCGTTCAACGGGCAGTTCTCCGACACGGGGCAGATCGGCCTCTACCTCGGCACGCGGCCCGACAACCTGCGTCAGGCGATGCAGGTGGTCCGCGACGAACTGGCCCGGATGCGCGAGACCCCCGCCTCCGAGGACGAGCTGGCGCGGGCGCGCGAGAACGTCAAGGCGCGGATCGTGCTCGGCATGGAGTCGACCGGGGCGCGCATGAACCGCCTCGGCGCCTCGCTGCTCTACGAGCTGCCGCTGCTGGAGACCGACGAGCTGATGGAGCGCATCGACGCCGTGACGCTCGACGACCTGCGCGCGCTGACCGAGGAGCTGTGGGCCCCCGAGCGGCTGTCGGCCGCCGGCATCGGACCCGACGAGACCGCGTTCCGCGAGGCCGCGGCGGAGGTGACCCCCGCAGGAGAGGTGGCCGCGTGATCCGCGTGGCCGTGGCCGGCGCCGCCGGCCGCATGGGGCAGACCGTCTGCGCCGCCGTCGAGGACGCGGACGGCATGGAGCTGACGGGCCGCGCCGACCCGGCGCTCGACACCACGGTCGCCGACGTGCTCGGCGACGCGGACGTGCTCGTGGACTTCACGCAGCCCGACCAGGCGGCGGCCAACGCCGTCGAGGCGCTGGCGGCCGGCGTGCACGTCGTGATCGGCACCTCCGGCTTCGACCAGGACGCGGTTCGCTCCGCCGCTGCGTCGTCGCAGGCGAAGGCGTTCTTCGCCCCCAACTTCGCCATCGGCGCCGTGCTGATGATGCGCTTCGCCGCCGAGGCCTCGAAGGTGATGGAGCGCGCCGAGATCGTCGAGCTGCACCATCCCGGCAAGCTCGACGCGCCCTCGGGCACCGCCGCGCGCACCGCCGAGATGATGGAGGGCGACGTGCAGATCCACTCCGTCCGCCTGCCCGGCCTCGTGGCCGACCAGGAGGTCATCCTCGGCGACGTCGCGCAGACGCTCACGATCCGCCACGTGACGACCGACCGCACGAGCTTCATGCCCGGCGTCGTGCTGGCGATCCGCGGCGTGGCGGAGCTGCCCGAGCCCTTCACGGTCGGGCTCGAGCACCTCCTCTGGCGCTAGCGGTAGTTGGGGTAGTAGCTCTCGCCGTTGAAGTACAGCGGGATCCCCGCGATCGGCGCGTCGTCCGTGGTGATGAAGGAGTTGCCCTTCCCCTCGGCGTACTCGATGGCGGTCTTGATCTGGTCGGGGGTCCAGTCGTCGGGATAGAACGTCGAGCCGTTCTTCTTCTCCGTCCTGTCCTTGATCGACCTCACGGGGCTCCAGTAGCACCCGTTCTCCCGGGGTATCACGTCGCCGCCCGTCTTCTCCATCACGGGGCTGCTGCCGTTGATCGAATGGAAGCCCGCAGGCTTGCCGTCCTTGACCACGCCGTCGACGACGTGGGTCATCACGCTGTCGGAGACCTCGCGCTTGGGCTGCTTGGCCTTCGCCGGTCGGACCGACTTCTGCGTCTGCTTGGTGTTCTTGGCCGCCTTCACGCGCGCGGACTTGAGCGTCCTCAGGTTGAGGGCACGATGGCTCTGGAGCTCGTAGCCCGACGTGTCTGCGTCGAGCAGCGCGTTGAGCCACGCGTCCTCGGTCTGGCCAGGTTGCTGCGCGGGCTTGCCGGCGAGCCACTCGAGGGCCGTGTCCTGATCGGCGAACTTCTTGCGGGCCAGGACCGCCCGCGCAACCACGGCGTTCCCCGCCGACTGCTGGAGCGCGAGCAGGTGTGCGACCTCCGGCGCGGGTTCCGGAGCCTCGGAGCGCCCGGGTTCGTCGCTCTTCGCGTCGTGCGGCAAGCGCATGTACGCATGCATGGGTGATATTCCTACCGCTGCTCGCTGCTCCGGTCCAGTCACACTGGGACGCAGATGGCGCTGATCGCTGTCACCGACCACGCCGTCGAGCGTTACGGGCAGCGCGTGCGCGGCACGCTCGACCCGCGCACGGAGATCGCCGCCCGCGTGGGGGAGGCGATCCAGGCCGGGCGCGTCGAGCCGGGGGAGCGCGGTGCGCAGCTCGTGCGCGACCGGCGCATCCCGAGCCTCGTCTACGTCTGCATGGAGGATCGCCCCCGCGGTGAGCTGATCGTGGTGACGCTCTACGAGGAGGGCGAGGACGCCGCGGTGCCACAGCGATTCACGAACGAGCTGCGGCGCCGGCGGCGCTGAAGAACTCGTCCGGGGCCACCGTGCCCGCGAAGACGCCGAAGAAGCGGTCGGTCTGCGCCTGGTCGCCGCGCAGCAGCGCGAACAGCGCCTGCTGCTCGGGCGTCGGCGGGCGCAGGCCGGCGAACTCGATCGTGCTCTCGAAGCCCGGCCGGGCCAGCGACTCCCGGCGCTCGCCGTACGCGGCCAGCTCGGCGTCGAGGTCGCCCTCCAGGCCGCGGTCGACGGCCTCCGCGAGCAGGTCCGCGTCGCGGAACGCGTCGCCGATGCCGAGCGCGAGGATCGGGTCCTTGTGGTGGACCGCGTCGCCCGCGAGCGCCCAGCCGGGGCCGGCCGGCGCCCGAAGATGGTTGGGCAGCAGCCGGGTGCCGCGGAACGGCTCGGTCCGCCTGCCGCCGCGCAGCCGCTCCGCCAGGCCGGGCGCCAGCGCGACCGCGTCCGTGAACGCGCCCTCGATGTCCGCGCGGACGGCCTCGAACTCGGCCTGCGGCCACAGCACGATCACGACGTTGCGGCCGTCGTGCGTGGGCGAGGTGACGATCATGCGGCCCGGCCGCGGGTAGAGCTCGACGCCGTCGACCGGCACGCCGGTCCAGTACGAGTAGTAGGCGCAGGTGAGCGTGCCGCGGTCCTCGACGATCTCGGCGCCGGCCTCGCGCGCCACGGTCGAGTTGCGGCCGTCAGCCCCGATCACCACGCGCGCGCGCTCGGCGAACCCCGGCCCGCGCACCCCGGTCACGCGGCCGCCCTCCGTCAGCAGGCCGGTCACCATGGCGCCCTGGCGGACCTCCGCGCCGGCCTCGGCGGCGGCTTCGGCCAGCATCGTGTCGAGCACGTGGCGGCGCGGGGAGTAGGCGGCGTCGATGCCGTCGACCGGCGGCGGGGAGCCCGAGAGCGCGAACGGGCCGACGTCGAAGCGGTAGCCGCGGATGGGCGGGCAGCCGGTGGCGGCGAGGCGCTCCAGCAGGCCCCAGCGCGCGAGGCGGGCGGTGCCGGACTGGTGGATGTAGTGCGTGGAGAGCGTGTCGCGGGGGAAGGTCGCGCGCTCCATCAGCAGGACTCTGCGACCGCGACGCGCGAGCAGCATCGCGGTGGGGGCGCCGGCGCAGCGCGCGCCGACGACGATCGCGTCGTACATCTGGTGCTCCTTTGGTGTGATCCATAGTTTGTATACTGTGGATCACACTTATGTCAAGGGAGCTCTCGCACTTCTCGTACATGGTTCTGGGGCTCGTCGGGCGCGGCGGGCTGAACCCCTACGACCTGCGTCAGATGGTCAGGCGCGGCCGGATCTACGACTGGGTGGGGGAGAGCCAGTACTACGTCGAGCCCAAGCGCCTGGCGCGCCTCGGCTACCTCGACGCCCGCAAGGAGCCGGGCAAGACGCGCGAGCGCACCGTCTACACGCTCACCGACAAGGGCCTCGCGGCGCTGAAGGAGTGGGCGGGCACGCCGGTCCACTACCCGCGGATGGAGCACGAGCCGCTGACGCGGGTGCTCGTGGCCGACCTCGTGGGCGAGGCGGCGGTGCGCGAGAGCCTCGGCACGCTGCGAGACGACATCGCCGACCTCTCCGAGCGGCTCGACGAGGCCGAGGCCGCGGCCGAGCGCCTGCCGCACCGGCGCAAGTACCTGCTCATGGGCCACCGCCTCAACCGCAGGCTTCTCGCCGTACATCTCGAATGGCTCGATGAGATCGAGCGCGAGCTCGAGTCATAGGGCCATGCCGGACGTCAAGCTCTCCCATCCCGACAAGGTGCTCTTCCCGCAGGACGGGCTGACCAAGGCCGACCTCGCGGAGTACTACGCGTCCGTGGCGGAGTGGATGGTTCCGCACGTGCGCGACCGGCCACTGAACCTGTGGCGCTGGAACACGGGGATCGACGGCAAGCTCGTCGTCCAGCAGGACATCCCCAAGGGCGCCCCGGACTGGGTGGCGCGGGTGGAGACGCCGCGCCGCAAGGGCGGCTCGATCGAGCACGTGCTCTGCCAGGACGCCGACACGCTGCGCTGGCTGGCCAACCAGAACTGCATCACGCCGCACGTCTGGAGTGCGCGGCGCGACCGCCTGGACCGGCCCGACCGGGTCGTGTTCGACTTCGACCCCGAGGCCGGCTCGGACTTCGCGCTCGTGCGCGAGGGAGCGCTGCTGGCGGGCGAGCGCCTGCGCGAGCTGGGGCTGCAGCCGTTCGCGATGGTCACCGGCTCCAAGGGCATCCACGTCGTGGCCCCGATCAAGCGCACGCGCGAGGCCATGTGGGTGCGCGAGCGGGCGGGCGAGCTGGGCGTGGAGATCGCCGGACGCTCGCCGGACACGCTGACCACCGAGTGGCGCAAGGAGAAGCGCGACGGGAAGATCCTCGTCGACACGGCGCGCAACACCTACGGCCAGACCGTCGTGGCGCCCTACGCGGTGCGCGCGCTGCCCGGCGCGCCGGTGGCGACGCCGCTGGAGTGGGACGAGCTGTCGGATCCGGAGCTGTCCGCGCAGGCGTGGACGCTGCGCACGGTGGGCGAGCGGCTGGCAGAGCGCGGCGATCCGTGGGCGGGCATCGCCGGTCACGCGGTCGCGCTGCCCGAGTAGCCTTCCGACCGGACCAGAGAGGAGACGCTGATGGGCTTCATGGACAAGGCCAAGAAGATGGCCGAGCAGGCGCAGTCGAAGCTGGACGAGGCGCAGAAGCAGTTCAACGAGAAGCAGGGCACGTCGGGTCAGGCCGGGCAGGGCCCGGTGACCCAGTACGACGCGCACGGCCGCCCGATCCCGCCCGCAGACGCGGCTCCTCCCGGCCCCTCCGCGCCGCCGGCGCCTCCGACCCAGCCCCACGGCGACCCGCTCGGCGGCGGCGCGCCCCCGGCGCCCCCGGCTCCGCCCGCGCCGCCCGTGCCCGAGGGCGCGGCCCCGCCCCGGCTCCGCCTGCCCCTCCGGCGCCCGAGAGCGCGGCCCCGCCGGCGCCTCCCGCGCCCCCGGCTCCGCCCGCACCGCCGGCGCCCGAGGCCGAGCGCGGCGACGAGTACGCGCCACCCAAGCTCTCCTCCGGGGACCCGCTGGCGGGCTGACCATGCCGCGGTTCGTGTCATCCTCAGGGGCCATGGACGAGATCCGCGGCCTCTACACGGCGATGGTCACGCCGTTCCGCGCCGACGGCAGCGTCAACGACGACGCCGGCGTCGCGCTCGCGCGCCACCTGCTCGAGCAGGGCTCGCACGGCCTCGTCGTCTGCGGCACCACCGGCGAGGCGAGCACCATGACCGACGACGAGCACGTCGGCTTCGTGCGCACGATCGCGTCCGAGCTCGGCGGCGAGGCGGCGATCTTCGCCGGCGCGGGGTCCAACGACACGCGCCACGCCGCCCACCTCACCGAGGCGGTCGTCGAGGCGGGCGCGCAGGCCGTCCTGTCGGTCACGCCGTACTACAACAAGCCGAACCGCCGCGGGCTGATCGCGCACTTCTCGGAGGTCGCGCGCGCGGCCTCCGGGCGCCCGGTGATCCTCTACAACATCCCGTCGCGGACGGCCCTGAACATGCCGCCGGACCTGCTCGCGGAGCTCGCGCAGATCGAGGGGATCGCGGCCGTCAAGCAGTCCAACGGCGCGGAGCTGGGGCCGATCGACGGCCTGAGCGTGCTGACCGGCAACGACGAGGACTACCTGCGAGCGCTCGAGCTGGGCTGCAACGGCCTGATCAGCGTCGCCGCGCACGTGGCCGGCCCCGAGATGCGCCGCATGTACGACGAGCCCGAGGCCCGGGCGGAGATCGACGCGTCGCTGCAGGACGTCTACGAGACGCTGTTCTGCACCGCCAGCCCGATCCCCGTCAAGGCCGCGCTGCACATGCTCGGTCACGACGTCGGCGGACTGCGGCTCCCGCTCGTGGAGGCCAGTGACGAGGAGCGCGCGAAGGTCCAGGCGATGCTCGAGCGCCACGGGCTGTTGAGCGGAGCCCACACCGGGTGAGCGGCAAGCTGCGCGTTCTCCCCCTCGGCGGCGTGGGGGAGATCGGCAAGAACATGACCGTCGTCGAGTACGACGGGCGCATCGTCGTCGTCGACTGCGGCCTGCGGTTCCCGACGGCGGACATGATGGGCATCGACCTCGTCCTGCCCGACTTCACGTACCTGCGGGACAACGTGGAGCGGATCGAGGCGATCGTGATCACCCACGGCCACGAGGACCACCTCGGGGCGCTGCCGTGGGTGCTGCGCGAGCTCGGCCAGAAGGCCGTGCCGGTCGTCTACGGCGGCCAGCTGACGGTCGCGATGGCGCGCTCCAAGCTCGACGAGCACAAGCTGCGCGACGTCAACCTCGAGGTGCTGCCGATCGGCGACCGCGTGGAGGCCGGCCCGTTCACGCTCGAGCGCATCCACCTCACGCACTCGATCCCCGACGCGGGCGGCGTCGCCCTGACGTGCCCGCTGGGCACCGTGCTCTTCACGGGCGACTACAAGTTCGACCAGACGCCGGTCGGCGGCCCGCCGGCCGACATGGCGCGGCTGGCCGAGATGGGTCGCGAGCGCCTGCTGCTGCTCTGCGGCGACTCCACCAACGCCGACCGTCCCGGCGTCTCGGACAGCGAGTCGGTCGTCGGACCCAACCTCGAGCGCGTGTTCCACCACTGCACGGGCCGCATCATCGTCACCTGCTTCGCGTCGAACATCCACCGCGTCCAGCAGGTCGTCGACGCCGCCAGGGAGAACGGGCGCAAGGTCGCGCTCGTCGGGCGCTCGATGCGCAAGAACGTCAACATCGGCCGCTCGCTGGGCCACATCGACGTGCCCGAGGGCATGCTCGTCCAGCCGCGCGAGATCGAGCAGTTCCCCGACGAGAAGCTCGTGATCATCTCCACGGGCTCCCAGGGCGAGCCGCTGAGCGCGCTGCGGCGGATGGCGTTCCGCGACCACCCGCAGATCGAGCTCAAGCGCGGCGACACGGTGGTCTTCTCCGCCACGCCGATCCCGGGCAACGAGCGCGCGGTCAACGAGACGATCGACCGGCTGTTCCAGATCGGCTGCGACGTCGTGACGGCCCGCGACGCGCCGATCCACGCCTCCGGCCACGGCTACGCGGAGGAGCTGAAGATGATGCTCAACCTCACGCGGCCGAAGTACTTCATGCCGGTCCACGGCGACTTCAAGCGGATGCTGCTGCACAGCCACCTCGCGCAGGCCGTCGGCGTGCCCGCCGAGAACATCTTCCGCCTCGAGAACGGCACGCCGCTCGAGATCGACGCAGTCCGGCGCCCGCCTGGGCGACCCCGAGACCGCGGGGATGGTCTTCGTGGACGGCGTCGACATCGGCGACGTGGCCGACGTCGCGCTGCGCGACCGCCGCATGCTCTCCGGCGACGGCATCCTGATCATCGTCGCGACGATCTCCGAGCAGGACGGCTCCTCGGTCGTCGCCCCCGAGGTGCTCGCCCGCGGCGTCCCGTTCCTCGACGACGACGGCAAGATCATCGACGAGCTGCGCGACGCGGTCGAGGACGCGCTGGACCGCGCCGCCGACCAGCGCGTCACGGAGATCGACGTGCTCGAGTCGATGCTCCACGACGACCTCGCGGCGTTCATCTACAACCGGCTCAAGCGCCGCCCGATGGTGCTGCCGGTCGTCGTCGAGGTCTAGGGCCGGAGGGTTCGCGGCGCGGATCAGCGCTCGCGGTGACTGGCGGCCGGCTCGGGCCGGCCTCCCATCGTCTCGGGCAGCGCGATGCCGCTCGGGTGGCCCGAGCTGTCGAACCCGGGCTCCGGCCGCGTCATCTCGAGCCGGGACCGCAGCGGAAGGGCGGCCAGCACGATCAGCAGCAGCCCCGCGCCCGCGGCGGCATACGCGACCCGCGGATTCGACACGGCGACGATCGCGCCGCCCAGCAGGTACCCGACCCCGGGCATCGCGGCTCCGAGCGACTCCATCAACCCCGCGATCCGCGCCTGGTAGTCACGCGCCGTCTGCTCCTGCAGGGCCGTCATGACGGCGATCCACTGGATGCCGTTGCCGAGCCCGCCGACGATCGAGATCAGGCACGCGACGAGCAACGTGCCCGCGGCCGCGAGACCGAGGTACGCGATGGCGATCGCCACGGTGGAGCCGATCATCAGCATCCACGGCGACCGGTTCTTGACCCTGAGGTACACGAGGCTGCCGAGGAAGATCCCGGCGCCCCATGACGCGAGGAGCACGCCGTAACCGGCGGAGGTCGTCTCCAGGCTCTCCTTCGCGTAGATGATCTCGATCGGGATGATCAGCGTGAACAGCACGAGGGCGACCGCCTGCCCGATGAGCAACAGCCGGACTGGGGAGTGCTGGCGCGCATACCGCAGCCCGTCCCGGAACCGCTCGCGGAAGGGCTCGCGCTCGACCTCCACGGTCGGGAGGTTCGTCGTGGCGGCGAGCAGCGCCGCGATCACGAGGAACGAGGCGGCGTCCACGTAGAGGGCCGTTCCGATGCCCACGGTGCCGATCAGCAGGCCGGCGAGGGCGGCGCCGCCGACGGAGGCGATGGCGAACCCGACGTTCATCATCGCGTTGCCCTCGCGCAGCAGGCCCGCCGGCTGCAGGATCGCCGCCACGGCGCCGCGCGTGAGCCCACGGCCGGTGATCGCCAGCGTGCCGTCTATCAGCGCCAGGGCGAGCACGAGCCCGAGCACGAAGTCGCTGTCGGCGATGAACCCGAGCGCGCCGAAGGCAGCCGCCTCCAGCAGGTAGAGAGCAGGCAGGATCCGGCGGAGAGGGAGCTGGTCCACCCGCGCCGTCAGCAGGGGCGCGATCAGGGCCGGGAGGAACTTCGCCATCAGGAAGATCGCCGCGGTCGGAGCCACGGCCTCGGTCCGGTCGTACACCAGCACGGCCAACGCGACGACGCCGACGGCGTCCCCGATCTCGTTGACCGTGTAGGTCGTCAGCAGCCGCCCGAACGGACGCACGCTGAGCGGAGCGAAACGCCTCCCCGTCACACAACCGCACTTTACCCCTTAGGTCGGCACACGGAGGAATGGACGAATATCCGGTCCTTACGCGCGTATGCGCGACGGTTTTGCGTCAAGTCGGTTCCCTGACGTGCCGACTACAGGAGGGTCGTGACGAAACGATCGGGGCTCATCCTGGCGAGCGTGTGCGCGGCTTTGGCGGTAGCCATCGTCGCGACCGTGTACATGTCGCGGGCCAGCGACTGGCAGCCGGCTCGCGCTGGTCGGACTCCTCCTGGTGCTCTGCATCGGGAGCGACGTCATGACCGTCGAAGTGCGGAACGTCCGCATCACGGGCTCGTTCCTCGCCATCGTGCTCGCGATGGCGCTGCTGGGCCCGGCTCCGGCAGCCGTGATCGGGGCCAGCGCCTCGATCGTCGACGCCATCATTGCGCGCCGTCCGCTCGAGAACGCGCTCATGAACGTCACGAACTACATGATCTTCCCGCTGGTCGGCGGCACGATCATCCATGCGAGCGTGGGGCACATCGAGCCGGGTGGGAGCAGCGGATTGAGCTTCGCCGCGCTCGTGCTGCTGGTGTTCATGGTCACCAACTTCTTGAACTTCACGCTCGTCGCGTTGTTCAATCTCGCCAAGCACGGGATGCCGTACTGGCAGGCGGTTCGCGCCGTCTACCTGAACTTGCTGCCATCGGAGTTCGCGACCGCCCTGCTCACCGCGGGTGCCGCGTTCAGCTACGACCAGATCGGCGTGGGCGCGGTGGGCTTGGCCGCGGTGGTGCTGTTCGTCGTCCAGTACCTCTTCCGCACCGGCATCCAGGCGTTGGAGCGGGGGGAGGAGCTGTCGAAGCGGACGCGTGAGCTCGCCTCGTTGCAGATGGGGCTCCTCACGACCGTCATCCAGACACTGGCGATGCGCGACCCGATGACCGCTCGCCACTCGGCCGCGGTCGCCCGCTACTCGCGCGAGGTGGCCAAGATGCTCGGGCTCGACGAGCGCGAGCAGGACCTGATCCACACGGCGGCCCTGCTGCACGACATCGGCAAGTTCATCTTCCCGGACTCGATCCTGTTCGCCGACCGCAAGCTCACCGACGAGGAGTGGGCGACGGTGAAGCTGCACCCGGAGCAGGGAGCGAGGCTCGTGCGCCGGATCGAGGGCTACGGGCCCGTCGCGGACATCATCTACTGCCACCACGAGCGCTACGACGGCAACGGCTACTACAACGTCCCGCTCGAGCAGATCCCGCTCGGGTCGCGCATCATCGCGGCCGCTGACACGTACGACGTCATGACGTCGCGCGACTCCTATCGCCGGCCGGTGAGCTCGGAGGCCGCCCTCGCGGAGCTGCGTCGTGTGGCCGGCTCGCAGCTCGACCCGATCGTCGTCGAGAACTTCGAGGCGATGATCCTCGAGCGCGGCATCGCGTTCCGCCACACGGACGAGACGGACTTCGAGACGGAGCTCGGCTTCGACAAGCGGGTCGCCGACTACGCCCGTCCGCGGGTCGTGGCCGCCTGAGCATGCGATAGACGCCTGTTCGATTCAGGCGTCGACGTCGGATACCGACAACGTCTCAGAACGAGAAAGAGCGCCTCGCAGGCGCTCTTCTCCAGTTACTGCGGTTAGGTCAAACTAGTTGCGGTAGCCCATTTGTGCCCCCTACCTTCCCGCTCCTGCATCTGCGGCTGCCACCGCGCTGGAGCGTGGATCGCTTGGTTGACACAGCGAAAGGTACGGGGGGACGTCGATGTCCTCGATAGGACATACGTCCAACATCGGGCCGCATCCCGTGAGGGGGCGGCCCGTGTTGTTTGTGTTATGAACCTCACCCAGCGCGCGATCTGCTCTACCACGCGATCGGCGCCTTTTCGGTGCAGGAGCAGGCATCGGGTGCAAGAACGCCTGCAGAACTGTCAGGCGTCCAACAAATCGTGATACACGGCGGCCGCCTGGAACGTCGAGTCGCGAGTTGTTCAGCCTGAGGCTGAACAACTCCGGACTCGATGCCCCCAGAACGACGAAAGCCCGCCGGCGAGGGCGGGCTCTCGAGGGACCAACAGGAAGGGGCTAGGCGAGCGCCTTGCCGACCGCCTCGATCACGCGATCGGGCTGGAACGGCTTGACGACGAAGTCCTTGGCGCCGGCCTTGATGGACTCGAGCACCTTGGACTCCTGGCCGAGCGCGGAGCACATGATCACGCGGGCCGCGGGGTCGAGGGCGATGATCTCCTTCAACGCCGCGAGGCCGTCCTTCTCGGGCATCGTGATGTCGAGGGTCATCACCTCGGGCTTCAGGGTCTGGTACTGAGAGATGGCCTCGACGCCGTTGCCGGCTTCGCCCACCACCTCATGGCCGCCCTTGGTCAGCGCGTCGCTGACCATCTTCCGCATGAACGCGGCGTCGTCGACTACGAGGACACGGGCCACCTGGCCACCTCACCTTCGGTATCGCTGGAATCGTTGGAAGGGTCGAGCACGCTTTCGATGCGCACCGCCCAGTCATTGCCGTCGACCACCACGAGTCGCCCGGTGGCGAAGCGGCGGCCGTTGACGAACAGGTCGATCGGCTCGTCGGGGGACCGATCGAGCTCGACCACGGCGCCGTAGGGCAGGCCCACGACATCGGCGGTCGGCATGCTCGCGCGTCCGAGCTCGGCCCACACCCGCACGGGGATACCCGCGAGGGACGGGCCGCCATGCGCAGAAGACCGCTCACCGGTCGGCGCGGCGCCCGCGCGCACGGCCGGAGCCGTCTCGGCGCCGAGCTCGTCGAGCGCGCGGTCCATGCGGACCACGAACGCGTTCGGGACGAGCTGCACGAGCCGGCACGGCTCGCCGCAGACCGAGAAGGCCGCGCGCACGACGTGCGGGGAAGAGGGGTACGCGCCCGCCGCCTGGTACTCGGCGAGGAAGGTGCGCAGCTCGGGCGTCCCGATCTCGACCTCGGTCCCGAGCACGGTGGAGATCGCGCCGGCGGCCGTGGCCATCATCTGGTTCATGGCCTCCGAGACCGCAGAGGCCTCGAGCTCCGAGAGCTCGGTCGCGCCCTCGGTGGCAGGGTCCGGCTCGGACGCGCCCATCATCGCCGCGGCGAGCCGCCGGGCGCCCTCGAGCGTCATCACGAACACGTTGCCGCCGGTCACGCCGTCCACATAGGAGACGTTGGTGGCGACCGCGGGGAAGGGCAGGCCCTCGAGCGGGTTGGCCCCGGACTCGAGCACGGCGACGTCGCCCGCCTGGACCTGGCCGGGGGCGAACATCTCGAGGATCCCGACGACGGCCTCCGAGGAGGACTCGGCCAGGCGGGTCAGGGCGGCATCGGAGCTCATCGCCCACCTCCGGGCGTCGCGGGGCCGGTGATCTGGACCGCGCGGCGGGAGCCACTGCGGCCGGGCGCGCGCGCGGTGCACGGGGACCTTGTCGGCGTAGAGCGTCACGCCGGCGTCGGCGGGCGCCTGCAGGTGCAGGACGTCGCCGGGCTTGAGCGCGAGCACCGCCTCGATCGGCAGGTGCACGCCGGCGACCTCGGCCCGCACGGGGACCTCGACGCCGCCGACCGCGCGCCGCACGGACTCCGCGGCGCCGCCGTTGGCGACCTCGGTCCGCTCCTCGCGGCCGCTGAAGCGCTCGATCACGGGCGCGATCGCCTGCCACGGCAGCAGCAGCACGAGCGTCGAGGAGGAGCCGTCGAGGCGCGCCTCGATCGTGAGGCTGAGCGTCGGCTCCGAGACGGGCGCCGACTGGGCGGTCTCGAGGTGCTGGTCGAGCGCCTCCGTGGCGAGCTCGAGCTCGAACATGTCGGCCCAGATGACCGACATCTGGCCCAGCAGGCGGTCGAAGAAGTGCGTCGCCAGCGACCAGTCGATGTCGGTCATGCGCCGCGGCTTGACCGCGGCGGGCTCCGTGCCGCCCGAGAACAGCTCGATCGCGCCGAGCAGCAGCGTCTGCTCGCCCGCGAGCATCATGCGGGTGCCGACGGGGGCGATCGTGATCACGGCGGTCAAGGACCCCTCGGGAACCTGCGAGTGGGCGTGGCTCCACGTCAGCTGGCTGGAGGCGATCAGCTCGAGCTCCAGCGGCGCGCGCAGCTCGGCCGACAGGCGCGAGGTCGCGGTGCGGCAGAAGGTCTCCATGGCGCGCTTGATGCGCCGCTCCTGGTCGGAGGTGAACTTCGTCGGGCGCGTGAAGTCGACCGCCTGCACGCGGCGCTTGCGCATCGGCACGGCTGCCTCCTCGGGCAGGGTGCCCTCCTTGGCGGCGTCGACCAGCGCCGCGATCGCCTCCGCGCTCAGCACGTTCCCGGCGCTCATGCCGCCAGCACCTCCTCGGCGCCGCCCGCCTCGCGGACGGACACGGATCCAGTGGCCACGTCGACCTTCACCGTGCGCCCGCGCGAGCCGCCGACGGCCTCGGCGACCACCGGCACGCGGCGCGCCGCGACCAGCTCGCGCACGGCCGTCGCGTTGCGCTGGCCCACCTCGAGCCCCGCGCCCGCGAACATGCTCGCGCCGCCGACCAGCGAGGCCTGCAGGAACACCCGCGAGGCACCGCGCTCGACCATCCCGTCGACCAGCGCGGGGACCGCGTGGTCGGCGAACTTGTTCATCGCCTCGGGCTTCGGGGTGCCCGAGGTCGCCGGCAGCACGATGTGCGCCAGCCCGGCCACGCCGGCCCGCTTGTCCACGAGCGCGAGCCCGATGCACGAGCCCAGCCCGAGGGAGACCAGGACGTCGCCGGGGGTGTCTGAGATCGCGAGCTCGCCCATGCGCACCATCGTCTCCATCACCCCAGCCCGAGCCGCCCCAGCAGCTCGCCGACACCGTCTTCGGAGGGCACGAGCATGAACGCGATCGAGCAGTCCGAGCCCTCGACGGCCAGCTCGGAGTCGAGCATCAGCGCGACGTCGCCGGCGTGCGCCTGGCTCGCCAGGACGCTCTGGACGATCGCGCCGAGCATGTCGGTGGCGGTCGCGGGCGGGGTCGGCTCGATCGCCATCCCGGTCATCTCGGCGAGCGCGTTGATGTAGGAGGAGCCGACGATGTTGCCGACCTCGCCGAGCGCGGACGGCGCGTACTCGCTGCCGGGCTCCACGCCGAGGATCCGGCACACGGTGTCCGCGTCGCCGGGCGTCACGAGCAGCAGCACGACGCCCTCGAGGTCGCCCACGATCCCGAGCACGATGCCGGTGATCTCCTGCTCGTAGTCGCCGGTCGCCTCGACGGCGTCCGCGAACGACAGCGCGCGGGCCGTTGGCACGGAGATGTCCACGGAGCGGTCGAGCAGCATCGAGAGCGCCGTGCTGGCCTTTCCCGAGCCGATGTTGGCGAGCTCGCGGAGCGCGTCCAGCTGCAGTTCCGTGTACTCGATGCTCACTGTGGACCTTCCTGGTTCGGGGTGATGGCGTCGCAGTCGGCGATCAGCGCGATCTGGCCGTCGGAGAGCACGGCCGCGCCGGTCAGGCCGCCCTCGCCGATGCCGGGCGGCAGCGGGCGGGTGACGAGCTCGCGCTGGCCGACGAGCCGGCCGACGGTGAGCGCGTAGCGGGAGGAGGCGCCGCGGACGACGACGGCGTGAGTCGCTCCCGGCGCGGGCACGCCGTTGAGGCGCGCGGAGGCGTCGACGAGCGGGAGCACGCCGTCGTCCATGACGAGCATCCGGCTGCCGGCCACCGAGCGCACGGGGTGGTCGGCGAGGCGCACGGTGCGCTCGATCCGGTCCAGCGGGATCGCGAACGGCCGCCCGCCGACCTCGACGAGCAGCGCGGCCATGATCGCCAGCGTCAGCGGCAGGCGGATCTGGGCGGTCGTGCCGGCGCCCGGCTCGGAGGAGAGCAGCACCTCGCCGCCGAGCTCGCGAATCGAGGAGCGGACCGCGTCCATGCCGACGCCGCGGCCGGAGATGTCCGACGTGACCTCGGCGGTGGAGAAGCCGGGGTGGAAGAGCAGCTCGGCGGCGCGCGCGGAGTCGACGGACGCGACGGCGTCCTCGGCGATCAGCCCGCGCTCGGCGGCCTTGCGGGCGACCCGCTCGGGGTCGATCCCGCGGCCGTCGTCGGAGACGGTGATGACGACGTTGCCGCCGGCGTGGCGGGCGGAGATCTCCAGCACGCCGGTGGCGGGCTTGCCGGCCGCGACGCGCTCCTCCGGGCCCTCGAGGCCGTGGTCGAGCGAGTTGCGCACGAGGTGTACCAGCGGGTCGCCGAGCGCGTCGACGACGGTGCGGTCGAGCTCGGTCTCCTTGCCGACGAGCCGCAGCTCGACGTCCTTGCCCAGCTTGGTCTGCAGGTCGCGCACGAGCCGCGGGAAGCGCAGGAAGACGGCCTCGACCGGGATCATCCGGACCTGCATGACCATTGCCTGCAGCGCCTGCGAGGCGCGCGTGAGGTCCTGCATCGCCTGCGAGAGGCCGGGCACGTCGGTGCCGGCGGCGAGCGCCTCGACCTGCGTGCGGTGCAGGACGAGCTCGCCCATGAAGTGCATCAGCTGGTCCAGGCGCTCGGCGTCGACGCGGACCGTGGTGGCGCCCTTGGAGGGCGTCCTGGCCTGAGCCGGAGCGGGCTTCGTCGCCGGGACGGCCTCGCGGATCGCCTGCTCGGCGACGGCCGGGTCGGCGACCGGACCCTCCTCGCCGCTGACCTGCACGGCGTAGGCCTCGGCCACCTCGGGCACGGTGCCCGCGGCCGCGGACAGGGCGCTCTCCTCGGCGTCGGTGACCAGCCAGGCGTCGATCTGGGTGCCGGCGAAGGCGTCGACCTCGTCGGGGGCGGGGCTGCAGTGCAGGGTCTCGCCGAGCTCGCCGAGCGAGGACAGCACCATGTACGCGCGCACCGACGGCATCTGGACGTCGTCGGAGAGCACGGCGCTGACGTGCACCACGCGGGCGCCGCCGGCCAGCTCGGCCAGGTTCTCGGGGGCCTCGGCGCTTCCGTGGCGCAGCGTGTCCTGGTCGGGCGTGCGGTCGCGCACGAGCCCGCGCAGCCGCTCGACCAGCGGGCCGGGCTCGATCTCCTCTGCGCCCGTGGACTCGATCGCGTCGGTCGCTGCCGACAGCGCGTCGAGGCACTCGAGCAGCACGTCGACGGCCTCGCGGCCGAGCCCGCCGGCGCGCTGGCGCAGCAGCTCGAAGACGTCCTCCATCTCGTGCGTGAGCGCCGCCATGCCGGCGAAGCCCATCGTCGCGCTCATGCCCTTCATCGAGTGCGCGATCCGGAAGATCGCGTCGATCGTCTCCTGATCGTCGGGCTGCTCCTCGATCTGCACGACGGCGAGGTTGAGCTCCTGAAGGTGCTCGCGACCCTCGGCGAGGAACATGGGGAGGTACTCGGAGGTGTCCATCAGCTCTTGCGGTAGATGAAGTGGTGGGGCGAGGTCAGGCCGAGGCCGCGCGCGTCGGCGACGCGCTCCGAGGTGCCCACGACGAGGTAGCCGCCCGGGGCGAGCGCCTCGACGAGCCGGCGGTGCAGCGCGTCGCGCACGTCCTCGGTGAAGTAGATGACCGTGTTGCGGCACATGACGAGGTCGTAGCGGCCGGGCGCGACGGGCATCCGCAGCAGGTCGCCCTGCTCGAAGCGGACCATCGTGCGCAGCTCGCGGCTGGCGCGCCAGGCGCCGCCCTCGAGCGGCTCGAAGTGACGGTGCAGCAGGGTCGCGGGCGCCGTGCGGGCGTCCTCGGCGGAGAACTCGCCGGTGCGCGCGCGGGCGACCATGCGGCGGTCGAGGTCGGTGCCGACGATGCTGACCGTGGCGCGCGGCACGGACTCCTTGCAGATCGCGGCGAGCGTGAAGGCCTCGGCGCCGTAGGAGGAGCCGGCGCTCCAGGCGCGCACGCGGCCGGAGCGGGCGGCCAGCTCGGGCAGGATCTGCTTGTGCAGCGCGTCCCACTGCTCCTCGTGGCGCCACAGGTGCGAGACGTTGATCGTCACGCGGTCCAGGAAGGCGTCGAGCTCGTCGGGGTCGCGGCGCAGCAGGTCGCCGTAGACGGGCAGGCTGGCGGCGCCGCGGCGCTGGACCCAGGTGCGCACGCGGCGCTCCATCTGGCCGCGCTTGTACTGCATCAGGTCGACGCCGCAGAGCAGGCGGACCTTCTCGCACAGGGACGCGTAGTCGTCGGTGTGCAGGGCGTGGGCGTGCGCGGTCATGCGGCCTCCCGGGCGATCGCGGCGGGCAGCTCGGACAGCGGCAGCACCTGGTGGGCGAGGCCGGCCTCGGCGACGGCGCGAGGCATGCCGTAGATCGTGCAGGTCGACTCGTCCTCGACGAGCACGCGGCCGCCGGCGGCGCGGACGGCGCGGGCGCCCTCGAGGCCGTCGCGGCCCATCCCGGTCAGCACGACGAGCAGGGTGCGCGCGCCGTAGAGCGCGGCCACGTCGGCGATCGTGAGGTCGGCGCGGGGGCGCAGGCCACCCTCGGGGGCGGCGTCGGAGAGCTCCGTGCGGCGCGAGCCGGCGACGCGCAGGTGCGAGCCGCCGGGTGCGAGCAGGGCGACGGCGGGGTCGAGCGCCTCGCCGCCGGTGGCCTCGCGGACGGCCAGCGGGCTCGCGGCGTCCAGCCTGCCCGCGAGCGAGGCGGTGAAGCCCGGCGGCATGTGCTGGACGATCAGCACGCCGGCGCCGAGCGGGGAGGGGAGGGCGGGAAGGAGCTGGGCCAGCGCGCGGGGGCCGCCGGTCGAGCAGGCGATCACGACGGCGCGGCCGCTGCCGGTCGCTCGCGGCGCGGCGGAGGCGGGCGCCACGGGAGCGGAGCCGCGGCCGGGGCCGGGGTGCGGCGCGTGCGGCCTGACTGCGCGGCATCGCCGACCTTGCGGCCGAGCTCGGCCGCGAAGGCGTCCATCGGCTGGCCGACGGTCGGCTTGGCGACCAGGTCGAAGGCGCCCTCGGCGAGCGCGTCGACGGCGTGCGCGCCGCGTGCAGGGGAGAAGGCGGAGACGACGACGACCGGCACGGACGGCTGGCGACTCTCGCGCAGGGCGCGCAGCACGCCGAGCCCGTCCAGGCCCGGCATCGCGAGGTCGAGCGTCAGCGCGTCGGGACGGTGGTCGCGGCAGGCGGCGAGCGCCTCGTCGCCGTCGCCGGCGGTGGCGACGACGTCGAAGCCCTGGCGGCCCAGGGCGTCCGCCAGCATCCGGCGCATGAGCCGGGAGTCGTCGGCGACGACGACACGCTGCCTGTCCTGGACGCCGCCCGACATCACTAGGCCGCGGCGGCGATCTCCTCGACGACCTCGCGGGCGAACAGCCCGGAGGTGTTGAGCAGGACCACCAGGCGGTCGTCGATCTTGGCGATCGCCTCGATCGACTCGCTGTGGGCGGTCGGGACGGCCTCGAGCTGCTCGTCCTCGACGGTCAGGACCTCCTCGACCTCGTCGACCATCACGCCGACCTGGCCGGCGCCGCTGGAGACGATCACGATCTTGCCGGGCTCGCTCGGCTCCAGGCCGAGGCGCGCCGCGAGGTCGAAGATCGGGATGATCTTGCCGCGCAGGCCGATGACGCCGCGGATCCACGGCACCTCGGAGGCGACGGAGCGCGGCTCGGTGAAGCGGATGATCTCGTGCACGGTGCCGATGGGCAGCGCGTACTCCTCGCTACCGAGCGAGAACACGACGAGCTGATTCGAGGTTGTTTCGGGCATGGGTGGACTCCCTGGCGGACGGTCCTCCCGGTGATCGGCATGGCCCCCGGCCGCTTGAGCGGGGCGGGCGGGCCGAAATCGATCAGCGGCGCGCGAGCTGGACCGGCTGGTCCGGGCCCTCGGGGTCCGGAGCGCGGTGCGCGGGGATGCGCACCACGAACCGGGCGCCGCGGCCGTCGAGCGGTGGCTCGAGGCCGACGGTGCCATGGTGGGACTCAGTGACGGCGCGGACGATCGAGAGGCCGAGCCCGCTCGAGCCGCCGCGGTCGCTGGAGCCCCTGAAGAAGCGCTCGAACACCTTGTCGCGCAACTCGTCGGGGATCCCGGGCCCGTCGTCCTCGACGGCGAGCACCACGTACCCGTCCTGGCGCTCGACCTGCGCCTCGACGGCGGTGCCGGGATCCGTGTGGCGCAGCGCGTTCTCCATCAGGTTGAGGATCAGGCGGTGCAGCTCGTCGCGCGCGCCGTCGACGACCATCCCCGGCGGGGCGGCGATGGAGATCTCGTGGTCGCCCGCGACGGGCTCGAGCTCGGCGGCGGCGTCCGTGACGACCGAGGACACGTCGACAGGCTCGTGGGCGGTGACGCGGCCGGCGTCCGCGCGCGCGAGCAGCAGCAGGTCGGCGACGAGCCGGCGCATCCGGCGCGAGGAGCGCAGGGCGGAGGCCGCGGCCTCGCGCTGCTCGCCGTCGGAGTACTCCACCAGCAGCTCGAGGTTGGCGAGCACGGACGTCAGCGGCGTGCGCAGCTCGTGCGAGGCGTCGGCCACGAACTCGCGCTGTCGGGCCAGCGTCGCCTCGGTCTCCGTCCTCGCCTCGCCCAGCGCCGCGAGCATCGACTCCAGCGTCTTGGCCAGCTCGGCGACCTCGTCGTCGGAGTCCGGGCGCGGGATCCGCACCGCCGGGTCGCGCGAGCGCTCGACCTCGCGCGCGGCCACGGTCAGCTCGGTGATCGGCTCCATCGCGCGGCGGGCCGTGGCCAGGCCGGCCAGCAGCGCGAGCAGGCCGCCACCGAGCACGCCGAAGGCGAGGAACACCTTCACGCGGTTGGCGGTCGCCTGCACGTTGGACAGCCGCTGCGCGTACTGGATCACCAGCGAGTTCGAGTAGCCGAGCACCTCGACCGGGCGCGACTCCACGCGCCAGCCGTCGACGTTCGCGCGCTGCGCGATGTAGGGGCCGAAGCTCGGCGCGCCCTCGCTGCCCATCACATAGTCGCCGCTGGGGGTGATGATCCGCACCGCGGCGTTCTGGCTGCCCGATGTAGTCGTCGAAGCTCGGGCCGCTGACCTTCTTCGGGGTCGGCGTGCCATCGCCCCGCTGGACGATCCGCAGCCTGACCTCGCGCGAGAGCTGGTCGGCCGCGTCGGAGACCTCGCGGCTGAAGTCGCGCTGGATCTGCTGCGTCGTGAGGACGCCGACGATCGCGGCGAAGCCGCAGAGGATCACCAGCGTCAGCGCCGCGGAGCCGCCGGCGAGCCGCCAGCGGATCGGCAGCCGCTTATACGCGGAGGACGTATCCCGCGCCGCGGACCGTATGGAGGAGCCGAGGCTCGCCATCGGCTTCGAGCTTCCTTCGCAGGTTGGAGACGAAGACCTCGATCGTGTTCGTGATCGAGAACGGGTCGTAGCCCCAGACCTCGTCCAGCAGCTTCTGGCGCGAGATCACGAGGCGCTCGTTGCGCATCAGGTACTCGAGCAGCTCGAACTCGCGCTGCGTGAGGTCGATCTTGCGCTCGCCGCGCGAGACCTCGTGGGTGTCCGGGTTGAGCATCAGGTCGCCGACCCGCAGCGGGGCCATGCCGCGCGGCGGCCGGCGCCGCAGCAGCGCGCGCATGCGAGCGAGCAGCTCCTGGCGCTCGAACGGCTTGACCAGGTAGTCGTCGGCGCCGACGTCCAGGCCCTCGACGCGCGACTCCAGCGCGTCGCGCGCGGTCAGCATCAGGATCGGCACCTCGTCGCCGTCGTCGCGCAGCCGGCGGGCGACGTCGACCCCGTCCAGGCGGGGGAGGCCGAGGTCGAGCACGATCAGGTCGGGGAGGAAGGCGTGCGCCTCCTCCAGGCCGCGCACACCGTCGCCGGCCAGCTTGACCTCATAGCCCTCCATGCGCAGCGAGCGCTGCAGGACCTGGGCGATCTCCTCGTCGTCCTCGACTACGAGGATGCGGACCGGGCGGGCGGCGGTATCCATTCCTAAAGATGGTAGGCCCGTCGGCGGCGATCCGGCCGGATGTTCAGGACCGGTTTAGATCTGTCCCCTCGGATTCGGGGGAAGGGCTCCGGCCCCCGGCGTCGAAGGGGTGCGCTGCCTCATGCCAGCACGCAAAGCTCCCGCCCGCCGTGGCAAGCCTCGCGCCCGGCGCGCAGCGCCGCGCCCGCCCGCGTGGCCACGCCTCCCCGAGCTCGAGCAGCGCCAGCTCGACCTGATCGGCCTCGGGCTGATCGCCCTCGCCGTCTTCTTCGCGTTCCTGGTCTACGGCGGGGTCGACGGCGGCCGCGCCGGCGACTGGACGCTCGACTCGCTGCGCTGGCTGCTCGGCGCCGTCCACTACGGCTTCCCGGCCGCGCTGATGGCCGCCGGCGCGATCCTCGTGCTGCGGCCGGTGCTCCCGGCCGTGCGGCCCGTTCCGCGCGGGCGCGATCTGCCTGTTCGCCGCCCTCTGCCTCGGCCTGGCGGCCGGCACGCTCGGGCTCGGTCCCGACGGCGCGCGGCCCGGCTTCTGGGATCCGGAGTGGGTGCGCACGCGCGGCGGGATGGCGGGCGAGGGGCTCTTCTGGGTCACCTCGACGCTGCTCGGCAACGTCGGCGCGCACATCGTGGCCGTCTTCCTGTTCCTCGCGGGCGTGCTGCTGCTCACGGGCGCCTCCGTCGCGGGCGTCGTGAAGGCCACGGCCGACTCGACGACGCGCGTGGTGAGTCCGGCAGCGAGGCGGTCGCGCGCCGCCGGGCCGCGGCGGAGGAGCTGCGCGACCTCGAGACGCGCGAGTCGCGCGTGACCCAGACCCAGGTCGCCGAGACCCCGCAGATCGAGGACCCGCCCGAGTTCGAGCCCGGCGTCGTGCCGCCCGAGCAGCGCGATCCGTCGTTCTGGTCGGGCGAGGATCGCTTCCCGGACCTCTACGGCGGCGAGCCGCGCCCGGAGCCCGTCGAGCAGGAGCCGGAGCCGGAGCCCCAGCTCGAGCTGCCCGAGCCCGAGGAGGAGCCCTCGCTGGCCGAGGACACCGAGGAAGAGGGCGTCACCAGGACGCACGACAAGGCCGACCTGACTCCCCAGGGCCGCTTCCGCGCGCACGTGACCGAGTCGCCGGACTTCGAGTGGATCGTGCCCGACCCGCGCTTCCTCAAGCGCTCCAGCGCCGAGGCCAGCCGCCCGGACACGGCGGGGCAGGAGAAGACGGCCGCGCAGCTCGTCGAGGCGCTCGGCCACTTCGGCGTGCAGGCGAAGGTCATCGGGATGGTCGCCGGTCCGCACATCACCCGTTACGAGCTGCGCCTGGCGCCCGGCATCAAGGTCGGCAAGGTCGCTCAGCTCAAGGACGACCTCGCCTACGCGCTGGCCGCGTCCGACATCCGGATCCTCGCCCCGATCCCGGGCAAGCAGGCCGTCGGGGTCGAGGTGCCCAACTCGCGCCGGCGCACCGTGCACCTGGGCGACGTCTTCCAGGAGCCGCCCGGTGACTGGTCGCCGCTGACGGTCTGGCTCGGCAAGGACGTCGCGGGCCGCGCGATCGGCGCCGACCTGGCCAAGATGCCGCACCTGCTCGTCGCCGGCACCACGGGCGCGGGCAAGTCGGGCGCCGTCAACGCGATGCTCTCCTCGATCCTGCTGCGCGCCACGCCGCACGAGGTCCGGATGGTGCTGGTCGACCCCAAGCAGGTCGAGCTCAACCACTACGACTCGATCCCGCACCTGCTCACGCCGGTGATCACCTCGCCGCGCCAGGCCGCGACCGCGCTGCAGAACCTCGTGCGCGAGATGGAGCAGCGCTACTCCTACATGTCGCTCGCGCGCACGCGCTCACTGGTCGAGCTCAACAAGGTCCGCGAGCGCCGCGGCGAGCCGCCGCTGCCCTACGTCCTGTGCGTGATCGACGAGCTCGCCGACCTGATGATGGTCGCGCCCGCCGACGTCGAGGACTCGATCATCCGGATCGCCCAGAAGGCGCGCGCGGTCGGCATCCACCTCGTGCTCGCCACGCAGTCGCCGCGCGTGGACGTGATCACGGGCATGATCAAGGCCAACGTGCCGTCGCGGATCGCCTTCGCGGTGTCCTCGCAGACCGACTCGCGCGTGATCCTCGACCAGAACGGCGCCGAGTCGCTGCTCGGCATGGGCGACATGCTCTTCTCGCCCGTCGGCTCCTCGCGCCTGCAGCGCATCCAGGGCGCCTACATCGAGGAGTCCGAGATCGAGAAGCTCACCGAGAGCTGGCGCCGCCAGGGCGAGCCGGAGTTCCGCGAGGAGCTGCTCGAGGAGGTCGAGGAGGCCGTCGAGGAGAGCAGCGGCGCCGAAGACGGCTTCGACCCCGACGAGGATCCCTTGCTGGGCGACGCGATCCGCCTCGTCGCGGAGATGCAGACCGCCTCGACGTCGATGCTCCAGCGCCGCCTGCGGCTCGGCTACACGCGCGCCGGCCGGCTGATCGACATGCTCGAGCGCCGCGGGGTGATCTCCGGCTACGAGGGCTCCAAGCCGCGCCAGGTCCTCGTCACGGAGGCCGACCTACCGCGCGTCCTGGCCGCGCTCGACCCGGGCGGCGCGTCGGTCTCCGTCCCGGACGACACCGAGCACTAGCCTCTCCGGGGCCATGCCCGAGATCGGCGAGACCCTCCGGGAGGCGCGGATGCGCCGGCGGATCGACATGGCCGAGGTCGAGTCCGCCACCAAGATCCGCGCCAAGTACCTCCGCGCGCTCGAGAGCGAGGAATGGGAGCTGCTGCCCGGACCCACGTTCGTCAAGACGTTCCTGCGCACCTACGCGGAGTACCTCGAGCTCGACGCGCGGCTGCTCGTGGAGGAGTACAAGCAGCGCTTCGAGCGCCCCGCGGGGATGGACGTCACGCCGCTCAACCTGCGCCGCCAGCGGCGCAAGCGGCGCGTGGCGCCGCGGATCGGGCCGGGCGTCGTCGTCGTGCTGGGGATCGCGGCCCTGCTGGTCGCGCTCTACCTGCTGGGCGTCTCGGGCGACAACGGCGACGAGAAGGAGCCGCCGGCCGCGGTGGAGACCGCCACGCCGACGCCGAAGAAGCCCGCTTCCAAGCGCAAGAAGCGGGCGGCATCCACCAAGCCGATGCGCGTGAGCATCGTCGCCACCGGGCAGGTCTACGTCTGCATGGAGGACGCGCGGGGCAGGGCGATCGTCGACAAGGAGACGCTCGAGGCGGGGCAGCGCACCCGCACCTTCCGCGGGCGCCGCTTCAAGGTCACCTTCGGCACCGCGGCGGCGCGGATCCGCCAGAACGACAAGAGCTACCGCGTGGCCGAGAGCAAGGACCCCGTCGGCTACGCGCTGCGCGCGGGCCGGCGCCCGCAGCGCATCACGAGCGGCCTGGCCGGCTGCACGTGAGCGCCCGCGCCGGCATCGTCGTCACGGGCACGGAGGTCCTCTCGGGGATCATCCCCGACCGCAACGGCCCGTGGCTGGCGGAGCGGCTGCGCGAGCGCGGCGTCCAGCTCGCGCACGTGGTGATCGTCGGCGACCGCCCAGGGGACCTGCGCGCGGCGCTGGACTTCCTCACGCGCGAGCGGATGGACGTGATCCTCACCAGCGGCGGGCTCGGCCCGACGGCCGACGACCTCACGGCCGAGGTGGTGGCGGATTTCGCGGGCCGCGAGATGCGCCTCGACGAGGCGCTGGAGGGCCGCATCGCGGCGATCCTCGAGCGGCTGCGCGCGCGCTGGAGGGGCGGGATCGACGAGGACGCCATGCGGGCCGGCAACCGCAAGCAGGCGATGGTGCCCGAGGGCGCGACGGTGCTTGAGCCCGTCGGGACCGCTCCGGGGCTCGTGGTGCCCGCGGACGGCGTGACCGTGGTCGTCCTGCCCGGTCCGCCCGGCGAGCTGCAGCCGATGTGGCGCGCGGCGCTCGAGACCGAGGCGATGCAGGCCGCGCTGGTCGGCGCCGGGGTCTACGAGCAGCGGATCATTCGCCTGTTCGGGCCGCCCGAGTCGGAGATCGCGAAGACGCTGCGCGACGCCGAGGCCGGCGGTGTGGCGCTCGACCGCCTGGAGATCACGACCTGCCTGCGCCGCGGCGAGATCGAGATCGCGACCGTCTTCGAGCCCGACGCCGAGGCGGACTACGCCGCCTTCGAGGCCGCCGTGCTCGAGCGCCACGGCGCGACGGTGTTCGCGCGCGACGGCGAGACGATCGACGAGCTGGTGGCCGCGGCGCTGCTCGGGCCGCCCGTGCGGACGGTCGCCGTCGCCGAGTCGTGCACGGGCGGGCTGATGGCGGGCCGCCTGACCGACCGCGCCGGCTCCTCGGCGTACGTGCTGGGCGGCCTGACCGTGTACTCCAACGAGGCGAAGGTCGCGCTCGCCGGCGTCGACGCGGCGCTGATCGAGCGCCACGGCGCGGTCTCGCCCGAGGTCGCGGTGGCGCTGGCCGACGGGGCGATCGAGCGCCTCGGATCGGACCTCGGGATCGGCATCACCGGGATCGCCGGGCCCGGCGGCGGCAGCGAGGAGAAGCCGGTCGGGACGGTGTGCCTGTCGGTCGCCGTGCGCGACGGGGCCCGGATCGACCGCTCGCTCCAGCTCCCGGGCAACCGCGCGATGGTGCGCGAGCGCACGACGACGGTCGCGATGCACCTGCTGCGGCGGCTGCTCGATGGCCGGCCCGACTGAGCGGCTCTTCGTCGCGCTCGACCTCCCGGCGGCGGCGCGGGCGGCGCTCGCGGAGTTCCGCGGGCGGGCCGATCCGCGGGTCTGGCGGCCCGTGGCCGACGAGGCGCTCCACATCACGCTCGCGTTCCTCGGCCACCTGCCGGAAGGGTCCTCAGAGCGGGCCGGGGCCGTCGTGCGGGCGTGTGCCGGTCCGGCCACTGACCTCGCGCTCGGGTCCGCGCTGCTGCTGCCGCCGCGCCGAGCGCGCGTGCTGACCGTCGAGGTCAAGGACCGGGCCGGGGAGCTCGCGGCGCTGCAGGAGCGGTTGTCGGCGGCCTTGTCGGCGGCCGGGCTCTACGAGCCGGAGCGGCGGGCGTTCCGGCCGCACGCCACCGTGGCGCGGCTGCGGGCGGGCGAGCGGGCTCCGCGTGAGCTGGCGCTCGACGGGCCGGAGCCGGTCGCCTTCGACGGCGATGCCGTGACGCTCTATCGCTCGCGGCTGTCGCGCGCCGGCGCCCGCTACGAGCCGCTCGAGCGCGTCCCGCTCGGCTGATCGTCCAGCGGCCCTGTTCGCGCGGCTGGGCGGGGGTAAGCTCGGCGGAGCGATGGCCGGGGTCTGCACGCGTATCGTCCTCGGCGCCCTCGCCGTGCTTGCCGCCGTTCTGGCGCTCCCTGCGGCCGCGCCGGCCTCGACCTGGCGCTCCTGCCGCGCCGCCACGGGCGCGGAGTGCGCGACGCTGCGGGTGCCGCTGGACCGTTCCGGCTCCGCGCAGGGCACAGTCCCGCTGAAGCTGGCGCGGCTGCCCGCCGACGGGCCGCGGCCCACGCTCGTGTACCTCTCGGGCGGCCCCGGCGGAGCGGGCATCGAGGAGATGCTCGCCGTGATCCCGCTGGCACCGTTCCTGCTGGACTCCTACCGCGTCGTCGGCTTCGACCAGCGCGGCACGGGCGGCTCGGGGCTGCTGCGCTGCCCGGCGCTCGAGCGCGACGCGCGGCTGCGCAGCGTGCGGGCGGGGGAGGCGTGCGCGCGCCAGATCGGCGACGCGCGGCGCTTCTACACGACGCCGGACTCGGTCGAGGACCTCGAGGCGATCCGCGCCGACCTCGGCGTGGAGCGCCTGACGCTGTTCGGCATCTCCTACGGGACCGAGCTGGCGCTCGCCTACGCCCGCGCGCACCCCGACCGCGTGGACCGGCTGATCCTCGACTCCGTCGTCGATCCCGACGACCGCGACCCGTTCGGGCTGGCGGGCTTCCGCGCGATGGGGCCGAGCCTGGCCGGGCTCTGCCCGGGCCGCTGCCGCGGCGTGTCGAGCGAGCCCGTGAAGCTCGTCGCGAGGCTGGCGGCGCGGCTGCAGGGCCGCGCGCTGCGCGGGTACGCCTACGACCGCCGCGGCCGCCGTCACCGCGAGCGGGTCGGGCCGACCGCGCTGGCCGACCTGCTCTACGACTCCGACTACAACCCGCCGCTGCGGGCCGCCGTGCCGGCGGCGGTGCGCGCCGCGCTGCGCGGGGACCCGGCGCCGCTGGCACGGCTCACCGCGGAGGGCGGCAAGCTCGCGGACCTGCCCTCGCCCAAGTCGTTCTCGAGCGCCCGCTACGCGACCGTGTGCGAGGAGACGCCGCTGCCATGGGACGCCTCGACGCCGCTCGGGGACCGGCTCGCCGAGGCGCAGCGCCGCGCGGCGCAGGTCGGCCCGGCCGCGTTCTTCCCGTTCGACCTGCGGACCGCCGCGGCCGACGAGATCGGCCTCTGCCTGCGCTGGCCCGGCGTGCCCTCCGGGCGCGTGCCGGCGCCCGCCGCGCCGTACCCCGGCGTCCCGACGCTGCTGCTGCAGGGCGGCGAGGACCTCCGCACGCCGCCCGAGGGCTCGGCGCACGTCGCGGCGGACATCGCCGGCGCGCAGCGCGTGGTGGTGCCGGGCGTCGGCCACGCCGTCGTCGGCGGCGACCCGAGCGGCTGCGGCGTGCGCCGGCTCGAGGCCTTCGTCGACGGCAAGGCGGCCGGCGGGGACTGCCGCCGCGTCGGGACCGGCGTGCCCGCGGCGCCGCTGCCGCCGCGCTCGCTGCGGCGCGTCGCGCCGCTGCGGGGCCTGCACGGGCGCGTGGGGCGCACCGCCGCCGCGATCGGCGTGACGGTCGACGACCTCGTCTTCTCGCTCTCGCCCGCGTTCCTGGCCTACTCGGGCGGCGGGCTGCGCGGCGGGTCGTTCGCCGTCCGGCGCGGCCGCGTGATCGTGCGGCGCTTCTCGGCGGTGCGCGGGATGTGGATGACCGGGACCGCGCGCCGCGGCGTGCTGCGGCTGCGGATCGGCGGCTCGGCGGCCGCGCACGGGCGCGTGACGATGCGCTCCGGCGGCCGCGTGACCGGCCACCTCGGCGGGCGGGCGATCCGCGTCCGGCTGCCGGGCTACGGCGCCACCGCCTCCTCCCGCGGCTCCGCCGCGGCTTCCGCGGGCGCGGCTCCGCCGCCCTCGCCGCGCGCGGCTCCGCCGCCGCCCGCGACGCGGCCCTGGCGCGCGTGTTCGGCGCGTCTCTTGTCGCGAAGTCGTCACGTTCGCGTCTGGTTCCGTCACCGGTGCGCTGACACGCTGGGGTTCTGTCCGAAGCCGCCCGCATCATGGGCGTCAACCCTTGCGACGAGACTTCAGAGGAGCAACCCGATGAGCACCCAGGATGCCGCGGCCGAGAAGGCCGTGAAGGCCCGCGACGCCGCCCTTCAGGGCGCGCTGTCACAGATCGAGCGCCAGTTCGGCAAGGGCACCGTCATGCGGATGGGCGATCCGGGTGCGCAGGTGAAGGTCAACGCGATCCCGACCGGCGCGCTGTCGCTGGACCTCGCGCTCGGCATCGGCGGCGTGCCGCGCGGGCGGATCGTGGAGATCTTCGGCCCGGAGTCCTCGGGCAAGACGACGCTCGTCTACCACGTGATCGCCGAGGCCCAGAAGCTCGGCGGCGTGTGCGCGTTCATCGACGCCGAGCACGCGATGGACCCGCTGTACGCCGAGCGGCTCGGCGTGAACATCGACGAGCTGCTGGTCTCCCAGCCCGACTACGGCGAGCAGGCGCTCGAGATCGCCGACATGCTCGTGCGCTCCGGCGCCGTCGACGTCGTGGCGGTCGACTCCGTGGCGGCGCTGACGCCGCGCGCGGAGCTCGAGGGCCAGATGGGCGACCAGACGGTCGGCGTGCAGGCGCGGATGATGTCGCAGGCCATGCGCAAGCTGGCCGGCAACCTCAACCGCACGCAGACGCTGTGCGTCTTCGTCAACCAGATCCGCGAGAAGGTCGGCGTCATGTTCGGCTCGCCGGAGACCCAGCCGGGCGGCCGCGCGCTGAAGTTCTACTCGTCCCAGCGCCTGGACATCCGCCGCATCGAGACGCTGAAGGACGGCACGGAGGCGATCGGCAACCGCGTCCGCGTGAAGGTCGTCAAGAACAAGGTGGCGGCGCCGTTCAAGCAGGCGGAGTTCGACATCGAGTTCGGCAAGGGCATCTCGAGCTCGGGCTGCATCCTGGATCTCGCGATCGAGCACAACGTCGTCACCAAGTCGGGCTCGTTCTTCTCCTACGGCAACGACCGGCTCGGCCAGGGCCGCAACAACGCCAAGGGCTACCTGGACGAGCACCAGGAGGTCGCGAAGGAGATCGAGGCCAAGATCTACGCGGCGCTGGGCATCGGCCAGGACCTCGTGGCGCCGATCGAGCGCGACGAGGACGTCCCGGTCCCGGAGATCGCGGCGGCCTGAGGCCCACTGGCGCCGCCGCACAGCGGCGGCGCCCGGTCCCATGACGGTCCGGCTCGAAGATCCCGAGGCGCGCCTGCAGCACGCGCGCGACGTCGCCTGGAAGGCGCTCAACCGCCGTGAGCGGACGGTCGCCGAGCTGGCGCGGCTGCTCGCCGCCAAGCGCGTCGAGCCGTCCGCGATCGAGACGGTCCTCGCCGAGCTGTCCGAGCAGGGCTACCTGGACGACGCGAGCTACGCGCAGCGCTTCGCCGACGACCGCCGGCGCCTCGACGCCTGGGGCGCCGATCGGATCGAGCGGAAGCTGCTCTCGCTCGGGATCGATCGCGAGGTCGTCGCCGCGGCGGTCGGCGAGCAGGACCGCGCGGGGGAGATGGAGGCCGCGCTCGAGCTGCTCGCGCGCCGGTTCCCCCAGCCACCACAGACGCCGCGCGAGCGTGACCGCGCGCTCGGCGTGCTCGTGCGCAAGGGCTACGACCTCGAGCTCGCGTACGACGCGCTGCGCCGCCACGCGGGCGTGGCCGGCGAGCCGCTGGACTGACGGCTCGCTTCGGCGCGCCGCTGGACTGAAGGCTCGCTTGCTCGGTTTGCGCGAGAGCGTCCGCGGTACTACGATCCGCGCAAGCGACAGACCGGGTCGAACACGGCCCGAAAAGACCAGCAAATCATTACTTTCTTCAAAGCGGAATCCAGCAGCTCAGACGTGACGGCGATCAACGACACCTTTTTCGAGCGCGCACGCTCGAGTCCCAGGCCGGCGGGCCCGGGCACACCGACCCAACAGCGCACCTAGCCGCCATCTGACGGGCGGACGATCCGCCCTTCCTGCTTCTCCTCCGCTCGTGCCGGGGTCCGGCTCGGTCTGCCGCCTGCCAACGAGGGACTAACGGACTCACGTCCGGCGGCGCGAGCCGCACGGGGCGGGGGAGAGGAAACGGAAATGGAAATCGTGATCGCGGCGGTCGTGGTGGCCTTGGGCCTCGCGGCGGGCCTGGTCGGTGCCGCGCTGCTGCTCGCCAAGCGCATGCCCGGGGGCCTGCACGCGGGGCCGCGCGAGGCTCCGTCGCCGGCCGTCGAGGCGCCCCCGCGCGACGACGAGGAGGCGCTGGCGCGCAGCGCCGAGATCGGCCGCCAGGAGGAGCGCCTGATGAGCCGGGAGGAGGCGCTCGACTCGCGCCTGGCGTCCGTCCAGCGCCAGGTCGAGTCGCTCGAGGCCCGCGAGCGCGAGATCGCCTTCGAGCGCGAGCATCTCGTGCGCGAGCTCGAGCGCGCGTCGGGGATGTCGGCCTCGCAGGCCAAGCATCAGCTGCTCAAGGAGCTCGAGGAGCAGATCCGTCACGACTCGGCGCGGCTCGTGCGCAAGATCGAGGAGGAGACCAAGCGCGACGCCGACCGGCGCGTGCGCAACATCCTCTCGGTGGTGATGCAGCGGCTCGCGGCCGGCCACGCGGCCGAGACGACCGTGTCGGTCGTGCAGCTGCCCGCCGACGACATGAAGGGCCGGATCATCGGCCGCGAGGGCCGCAACATCCGCGCGCTCGAGCACCTGACGGGCGTCGACTTCATCATCGACGACACGCCGAACGCCGTGATCCTGTCCGGCTTCGACGGCGTCCGCCGCGAGATCGCGCGCATGACGCTCGAGAAGCTGCTGCAGGACGGCCGCATCCACCCGGCCCGGATCGAGGAGACCTACTACCAGGCGAAGTCGGAGCTCGAGAGCCACATCATCGAGTCCGGCGAGCAGGCGGCCTTCGAGGCCAACGTCGGCAGCCTGGATCCCGAGCTGGTCAGGATCCTCGGCCGCCTGAAGTACCGCACGAGCTACGGCCAGAACGTGCTCGCGCACTCCGTCGAGTGCGCCCACCTGGCGGCGATGATGGCCGACGAGCTCGGCGCCTCCGCCAAGACCGCCCGCCGCGCCGCGCTGCTGCACGACATCGGCAAGGCGGTCTCGCACGAGATCGAGGGGCCGCACGCGCTCGTCGGCGGCGACCTCGCGCGCCGCCACGGCGAGTCCGAGGCCGTCGCGCACGCGATGGAGGCCCACCACAACGAGGTCGAGCCGCAGACCGTCGAGGCCGTGCTCGTGCAGTCCGCCGACGCGCTGTCGGGCGCCCGCCCCGGCGCTCGCGGCGAGTCGCTCGAGCAGTACGTCAAGCGCCTGCGCGACCTCGAGCACATCGCCACCCGCCACGACGGCGTCGACAAGGTCTACGCGATGCAGGCCGGCCGCGAGATCCGCGTGATGGTGCAGCCGGGCGCGCTCGACGACGACGGCGCCGTCCTGCTCTCGCACGAGATCGCGCGCGAGATCGAGCAGGAGCTCGAGTACCCCGGCCAGATCAAGGTGACGGTGATCAGGGAGTCGCGCGCGACCGACTACGCTCGCTGACGCCCACCGGCCGCGAGTACCCTTGGCCACGTGAAGCGCTTCCACGTCACGACGTTCGGCTGCCAGATGAACGAGCACGACTCCGAGCGCATGAAGGGCATGCTCGAGTCGCTCGGCTACGCGGAGGCGCCCGCGCGCGAGGACGCGGACCTGATCCTCTTCAACACCTGCTCGATCCGCGAGAAGGCCGACTCGCGCTTCGTGGCGCACCTGCACGAGGCCAAGGTGCTCAAGCGGCGCGACCCGGAGCGCGTGATCGGCGTCGGCGGCTGCTGGGCCCAGAGCGTCAAGGACCAGGTGTTCCGCCAGTTCCCGTTCGTCGACGTGGCGTTCGGGCCGGGTCAGGTCCACAAGCTGGCGGAGTTCCTCACGAGCGACTCGATCACCGCCCAGGGCTTCTTCGAGTTCGAGGGCTTCACCGGCCACCTGCCGGCCAAGCGGGCGCGCGACTTCCAGGGCTGGGTGCAGATCTCGGCCGGCTGCAACATGGTGTGCTCGTACTGCATCGTCCCGTCCACACGAGGGCGCGAGGTCTCGCGGCCGCTCGGTGAGCTGGTCGACGAGGTCGCCGGCCTTGCCGCCGACGGCGTGCGCGAGGTGACGCTGCTCGGGCAGAACGTCAACTCCTACGGGCGCTCGCTGCGCCCGCGCTCGTCGTTCGCCGAGCTGCTGCACGAGCTCGACGGGATCCCCGGCCTCGATCGCATCCGCTACACGAGCCCGCACCCGTCGGACATGAAGGAGGACGTGATCCGCGCGCACGCGGAGATCCCGAGCCTCTGCCAGCACATCCACCTGCCGCTGCAGGCGGGCTCCTCCGCGGTGCTCAAGCGCATGCGCCGCACCTACACGCGCGAGCGCTTCCTCGACCGCGTCGCGCTGATCCGCGAGCACGTCCCGGACTGCGCGATCACGACCGACATCATCGTCGGCTTCCCGGGGGAGACCGAGGCGGACTTCGCCGAGACGCTGGAGGTCGCCGAGGAGGTCGGCTTCGACGGCGCCTTCACCTTCATCTACTCGCCCCGCCGCGGCACCGAGGCCGCCGAGTTCAGCGACGAGTTCCTCCCGCACGAGGTCAGCGCGGAGCGGATGGAGCGCCTGGTCGAGGTCATCCAGCGCCGCGCCCGCGAGCGCGCGCAGCGCTTCGTCGGCCGCACCTTGGACGTCCTCGTCGAGGGCACCTCGCGCCACGACGCCGGCCGCGTGCGCGGGAGGACGACCCACAACAAGGTCGTCAACTTCGACGGACTCGCCTCGCCGGGCGAGATCGTCCCCGTCACGATCACCGGCGCGACGAGCCAGTCGCTCGTGGGCGAGGAGTCGCTGCTCGCCCGAGCCGCCGGCTGAGGGCGCGCGCGGTGCTGCCCCGGCGCTACCTGCCCCTGGCGGTGGTCACGGCGGTGGCGTCCTACGTCGTCTGGTCGCTCGCCCGCGACGCGAACGACTTCTCGGGCCGGGGCGCGATCAGCCTGATCGCCGTCAGCCTGTTCTGGCTGTCGCTGATGGCTCTCGTCGCCTACGCCGTGCAGGCCGGCGTGGACCGCTATCGAGACCGCGAGTAGTTCCGTCGCGAGCGTGTGCGAACATACGTTCGTGCGCTGGGAATCGCAATCCGTCGAGCAGGACGCCCAGAACCGCCTCCCGGGCTACGAGGAGGCCGTCGTCCGCCGCTTCGACGCCCCCGAAGCCCTCAACACCCGCTTCCACGAGATCCACGCGAAGTCGGCGCTGAGCAAAGTCCCGGTCGCAATCGCGCGTCCCGTTCAGTTGGACCGTGAACCCATATCGCGGCTGCTCCCATTCCTGCTCCTACTGCGTACTTGGCTGCTACGCCGGTGCTCATGGCCGACGGTCGGACGCGCCCGATCGAGGACTCTGCGGTTGGGGGACGAGATCATCGGGACCGAGCGTCGAGGCCGCTACCGGCGCTACGTACGCACACGTGTGCTCGACCACTGGTCGACGATCAAGCCGGTCTGGGCGGTCAAGCTCGAGGACGGCACGCGGCTTCTCACGAGCGGCGACCATCGGTTCCTGACCGAGCGGGGCTGGAAGCACGTCGAGAACACGCCGCGCTCCGAGCCCGACCGGCCGCACCTCACGACGGACAACTCGCTGAGGGGGACCGGCCACTTCGCCGACCCGCCGCGGCAGGACGAGGACTACAAGCGCGGCTATCTCTGCGGGCTCATCAGGGGCGACGGCCACCTGCGAGCGTACGAGTACCCGCGGCCGGACGGCCGTATCGCCCGCGTCAACGGCTTCCGGCTGGCCCTGACCGACTTCGAGGCGTTGCGCCGCGCCCAGACGTACCTGGATGGGTTCGGCGCCGCGACGCACGAGTTCGTCTTCGCGGCGGCGGCCGGCGATCACCGGGCGATCGACGGGATCCGGTCCGGCGCGCGATCCACGTTCGAGCGGATCACCGATCTGATCCGCTTCCCCAACAGACCAACGAAGTCCTGGCGGAAGGGGTTCCTCGCCGGGATCTTCGACGCGGAGGGCTCCGCCGGCCGGGAGGCGCTGCGGATCTGCAACACCGACGGCGTCCTCATCCACTGGACCCAGGAGTCGCTCGACATGCTCGGGTTCGACACGGTCGTCGAGGACTACAACCGCCCGAACAAGCTCCGCACGGTGCGGATCCGCGGCGGGCTCAAGGAGCGGCTGCGGTTCTTCCACCTCACCGACCCGGCGATCACGCGCAAGCGCTCCGTCGAGGGGATCGCGCTGAAGTCCGACGCGAAGCTGCGGGTGGTGTCGATCGAGCCGCTCGGGATGGAGCTGCCGCTCTACGACATCACGACCGGCACGGGTGACTTCATCGCCGACGGGGTCGTGAGCCACAACTGCTTCGCTCGGCCGACGCACGAGTACCTGGGCCTCAACCCGGCCGAGGACTTCGAGCGCGAGATCATCGTGAAGGTCAACGTGCCGGAGGTCCTGCGGGCCGAGCTGGCGCGGCCGTCGTGGAAGGGCGAGCCGGTGGCGATGGGCACGAACACCGACCCGTACCAGTGGGTGGAGGGGCGCTACAAGCTGATGCGCGGGATCTGGGAGGCGTTCCGGGACGCGCGCAACCCGTGCTCGATCCTCACGAAGTCGCCGCTCGTGCTGCGCGATCTCGACCTCCTGAAGCAGATCGCCGAGGTCACCGACGTGAGCGCGTGCCTGTCGGTTCCGACGCTGGACGAGAAGGCCTGGCGGGCGACGGAGCCGCACACCCCGAACCCCCGGGCGCGGCTGGAGGCGGTGGCCGAGCTCAACCGCGCCGGCATCCCGACCGGGATCCTGATCGCGCCGCTGATGCCCGGCATCAACGACGCGCCGGAGCAGGTGGCGAAGATCGTCGAGCTCGCCACGGAGGCGGGCGCGACGTCGATCGGCGGCCAGACGCTGTTCCTGCGCGGGTCGGTCCGCAAGGTCTTCTTCGACTGGCTGCGCGAGCACCGCCCCGACCTGCTGCCCCGCTACGAGGAGCTCTACCGCCGTGGCGCGTACCTCCCGGAGGCGCAACGCCGCGAGATCGAGCGCGCCGCCGGCGTGCCATGGCTGCGCAGCGGCGACCGGCAGCGCTGGAAGCATCGCGTGATCGAGCGGCGGCGGTCGTTGGAGCGCGAGGCGCGTGAGCGGGCGGCGGAGGCGGCCGCCGCGAAACGGGGCGTCTCGGATGCCCAGGGCGCCTTCTTCTGAGGCGCGCGGACGCCGTGAAACCCCCGCAAAGCGCATGAAACGGCGTTCCGGTGTGACGGCGCTCACAGAGATGAAACGCTCGTGTACCACCCGTGTTGGCTCTCCTGTATGCGACGCAGAATCAAGAGCCACGTCCCGGCCATCGCGCCTGCCGCGCGGGCGCGGAGCCTGACCGTCCAGACAGCCCAGAAGGCCAAGCAGGCGAAGCTCGAGCTGCTGGTCGATCGTGCCGCTGATGGCCGTCACCGTGATGGCGTACGTCAGGCGCGAGGAGCTGTTCGGCGCGGACACGCCCGTCCGCGTGGGTGCCGCCCTCGCGATGGTCGCCCTCGGGTGGCTGCTGGCCCGTGACCTCGGCCGGTTCGCGGCTCCCGCGCTGTTCCGCCGCATGGACCCGGCGACCGCGGGGACGGTCTCGTTCCTGATCCGGCTCGTGATGATCGCCGCGGCCGTGCTGCTGGCGCTGCGCGTCGGCGGGCTCGATCCAGCCACGCTGGCCGTCGGCGGTGCGATCACCGCCGTCGTGATCGGCCTCGCGGCCCAGCAGACCCTGGGCAACCTGCTCGCGGGCATGGTGCTGATCGCCGCGCGCCCGTTCCGGGTCGGCGACCGCGTGCGGCTGCAGGCCGGCGCCGTCGCGGGCCAGATCGAGGGCGTCGTCGGATCGCTCGGCTTGCTCTACACGACCTTCGCGCAGGGCCAGGACTCGGTCATGGTCCCCAACACCGTGGTGCTGAGCGCCGCCGTCGTGCCGCTGCGCGAGCCCGCCGCGGTGGACCTGCGCGCGCGGCTGCGCCCCGACGTGCGCCCGAGCGCCGTCCAGTCGCTGCTCGAGGACGCGGTCAGGACGCCGGTCCGCGGCGAGCCGCGGATCGCGCTCGAGGAGCTCGACTCCGACGAGGTCGTCGTGCGCGTGTCGGCCACGCCCGTCGAGGACCGCGACGGGCCGAAGCTCGCAGACGAGCTCCTCGCCGGCCTCGCCGAGGTCACCCGCGAGATCGAGGAAGAACGCCCCGCCCCGGCGCGCTGAACCAGGAGTTGTTCGGCCTCAGGCCGAACAACTCCGGACTCGACGTCGCAGTCAGGCGCGCTTGTCGCGCTGGCCGCGGGCCATGTCGTCGGCCACCTTCGCGCCGCCGAGCCGGCGCTGGACCCGGGCCGAGAGCTCGGGGGCGAGCCCGGCGAAGGCGGCGCCCGCCCGCATGCTGATCGGGGCCACGTCGAGCTCCGCGCGGTCGTGCTCGATCGCGCGCACGACCGCCGCTGCCACCTGCTCGGGCGTCTTGGTGCCCACGAACGGCGGCAGCTTGACGTCGGCATCGTGGAACATCCCGGAGTCGCGGATGAAGCCCGGCAGCACGACGGAGACGCCGACCCCGGCCGGCCGCAGGTCCTCGCGCAGCGCGTGCGCGAACCCGCGCAGCCCGAACTTGGTGGCGGAGTAGACCGACCCGCCGCCGCTCGCCGCCTTGCCCGCCAGCGAGGAGACGAACACGATGTGCCCGCCGCCGCGCGCGGCCATCGGCTCGGCCAGCTGCCGCGCCAGGACCATCGGCGCGCGCAGGTTCACGGCCAGCGCGCGATCGATGTCCTCGACGGAGAACGACGTGATGTGGCCGCTGCCCGGCAGCGCCGCGTTCGCGACCAGCACGTCGACGTCGCCGGCCTCGGCCAGGAGCCGGTCGAAGGACGCCGGGTCGGCGAGGTCGGCGGCGACGGCGCGCCCGCCCGTCTCGGCCGCCAGCGGCTCCAGCACCTCGATCCGCCGCCCCGTGAGCACGGGCACGGCGCCGCGCGCGGCCAGCGCCCGGGCGATCGCGTTGCCCAGCCCGCCGGTCGCGCCGGTCAGCAGGACGGTCCGGCCGCGCAGCTCCATGAGGCGCGCGAGCCTACGGGAAGACGGCGCGGGTCGCGCCGACGACGGCGCGGTGCGCCGCGCCGCCTACGGGAAGACGGCGATCGTCGCGGTGAAGCTGTGCAGGAAGTGCTCGCCGCCGACCGGGCCGATCTCGCCGGCGGCGAAGAACCCGGCGGCCGGGGCGTCGAGCAGCGCCTCGGCGAGCGTGTCGGCGTCGTGGTGGGGGCGCGAGAACATGTCGCGCCCGCGCCCGTTGCAGGAGAACAGGAGCGCTCCCGCGGGCGCGCGCCCTCCCAGCGCGGTCATCTGCACCTGCAGGGCCTCGCGCAGGTCGCGGTCCGCGCTGACCGCGTCGCGCGCGTGCAGCCGCACGACCTGGCCCGGGTGCACGTCGGCCGCGACGGCCACCTTGCCCGTGGCCGGGTCCGCGCCGACCAGTCCGCGCACCAGGAAGTCGCCCTGCACGTAGTCCGGCTTGTTGGCGTCGACCACGATCCCCACGAGCAGGCCGCCCTGCACCATCGCGAGCTCGGACGGCGGCAGCGACTCGATCGTCTCGCGCAGCGTGACCAGGGCGGGACGGCCGGCGAGCTCGTCGATGACGTTGCCCTCGGCGGCCGTGATCGTGAGCTCCGGGCCGATCGGCGTCGCCCCCTGCGAGACGCAGGGGAGCATCTCGACGCCGTCGAGCCGCACGCCGACCGCGCCGTCCTCGAGCACCTCGTCGCCCATGAACAGCACGGCGCCGTCGCCCGCCCGCCCGGAGGCGAGGCCGCCGAGCAGCGAGATCATCGGCGTGGCGTCAGACAGGAAGCGCAGCACCGCGTCGGTCGGGAAGGTCGCCGGGTCGGCGAGCAGGATCGCGCCGGCGGCGCCGTCCAGGTCTGGCATGCCGGTCAGCGCGCCGGCGCCCTCCTCGAGCTCCTCGACGGCGGCGTGGAACGCGGTCGCGCTGCCCTCGCCGAGGTGCGCGGCCCAGATCGATACGGCGGTGCCCTCCTCGATCTCGCGGTGCGGGCCGATCACGCCGCCGGCGCCGCAGCCGACGAGCTGGTCGGGCATCAGCGCCTCGTGCACGGCCTCGAGCAGCGTCTCGGGCACGCCGAGGTGCATGCCCGAGGCGAACACGATCGCGAGGTCGCAGGTCTCCTCGCCGAGCGCACGGCGCGCCGCGACCCCGGCCTCGAGCGCCGCCTCGCGCGAGTCTCCTGCGGTGGAGAGGCCTGTGCCGATCCGGACGGACATGGGTCACCGACGATACTCCGCGCCATGAAGGGCCCCCTGAGCATCGTCGCGATCTTCGGGCCGACGGGCATCGGGAAGACCGCAGTGGCGATCGCGCTCGCCGAGCGCTTGCGCGCCGGCGGGGAGGATCCCGTCGCCATCTCGGCCGACGCGCTCCAGCTCTACCGGGGCCTCGAGATCCTCACGGGGGCGCCGACCGCCGCCGAGCGGGAGCGGCTGGAGCACCGGCTCGTGGGCACGCTGCCGCTCACGGCGAGCTCGAGCGCCGGCGAGTTCGCGCGCGCCGCCCATCAGGAGATCGACGCGCTGCTGGACCAGGGCAGGCGGCCGATCGTCGTCGGCGGCACGGGGCTCTACCTGCGGGCCGCGCTCGCGCGAGCTCGACCTGCGCCCGCCCGTCGACCCCGAGATCCGCGAGCGCCGCCGCGCCCAGCTCGCGACCCACGGGGCGCCGGCACTGCACCGGGAGCTCGCCGAGCGGGCGCCCGCGACCGCCGCCGCGATCCGCCCGCAGGACGCCCAGCGCGTCACGCGCGCGCTCGAGCTGCTCGACGCGGGGCAAGACCCGCCGCCCGGCGCGGAGACGTCGGCGCTGTGGACGGCCGCGCTACGACGCCCGACGCTGCTGGCCGGCCTCACGATGGACCGCGAGCAGCTCGTGCGCCGCATCGAGGCCCGCGTCGACGCGATGGTCGCGGCCGGGGCCGAGCAGGAGGTGCGCGCGGCGGCGGCCGCCGGGGCGTCGCCCGGCGCCCGCCAGGCGCTCGGCTTCCAGCAGCTGCTCGACGGCGACGTCGAGGCGATGAAGACGCAGACCCGCCGCTACGCCAAGCGCCAGCTGACCTGGATGCGCAAGCTCCCCGGCATCGCCACGATCGACGTCACCGGCCGCGAGCCGGACGACGTCGCGGCCGAGCTGCACGCCGCTCTCAGTGCGCGCGAGTCGGCATGATGGCCGCCGTGCGCTTCGAGAAGTGGCAGGCCCTCGGCAACGACTACCTGATCGTGGAGGCCGACGAGCTCCCGTTCGAGCTGACCGCCGCGCGGGTCGAGCGGCTCTGCGACCCCCACTTCGGCCCGGGCGGCGACGGCGTGCTCGAGCTCTCCAAGGCCGGGCAGCCGGGCTTCGTCGCGCGGCTGCGGATCTTCAACCCCGACGGCTCGGAGGCGGAGCTGTCGGGCAACGGCGCCCGCGAGGCCATCCTCTACCTGCGCCACCGCGGCTGGACGGACGCCGACACGTTCTCGATCGAGACCGTCGCCGGCGAGATCCGCCCGACGATCACGGGCGAGAGCACCTGCCGCGTCGACATGGGGCGCGCGACCCTGCGCTCGAAGGACTTCCCGGACGGGCCGGCCGACGGCTGCGGCGAGCTGGAGGCCGGCGGCCGGCGCTGGCGCTTCCAGCACGTCTCGATCGGCAACCCGCAGTGCGCGATCCGCGTCGAGAGCGAGGAGGAGCTCGAGGCGCTCGACCTCGGGCGGATCGGGCCGGAGATCCAGCACGCGCCCGCCTTCCCGAACCGCACCAACACGTCGTTCTGGACCGAGCTCGCGCCGGACGTGATCCGCGCCCGGATCTTCGAGCGCGGCGTCGGCGAGACGCTGTCGTCCGGGACGGGCGCGTCGGGGGCCGCGGTCGCGCACGTGCTGCGCGGCGGCGACTCGCCCGTCACCGTCCGGCTCGACGGCGGCGAGCTCGAGGTCGACGTCGACGAGTCGCTGCACGTGGACCTCACGGGCTGGGCCGTGCCGGTGTACCGCGGCGAGCTGAGCCCCGAGCTGACCGCCGAGCTAGGGTCGATGGGATGACCGAGACGCAGAGCGCCTGGGCGATCGGCCTGGCCACCTTCGCGGGCGAGCGCATGCTCGACGCCTGGTTCCCCGACCCGAAGCTGACGCTCGAGGGCGCGCCGGCCGGGGTGGGTGGGGTCGGATCACGCGAGGTCCAGGGCGCGCTGGCCGGCGAGCTGGCCAACGCGGCGCGCGGCGACGACCTGCGCGGCGTCCGCGTGGCCACGATCGCCACCGTCGTCGCGGACCTCTCGCAGCCGCCCGCCGACACCGCCGACGCCTACCTGCGCCTGCACCTGCTCTCGCACCGGCTGATCCGCCCGCACGGCGCCAACCTCGACGGCATCTTCGGCGTGCTGCCGAACGTCGCGTGGACGAGCGCGGGCCCGGTCGACCCCGCGCAGCTGGACGCCGTGCGCCTGCGCTTCCGCGCCGCGGGCCGGCCGCTGGCCGTCTACGGCGTCGACAAGTTCCCGCGCATGGTCGACTACGTCGTGCCGGGCGGCGTGCGGATCGCCGACGCCGACCGCGTGCGCCTCGGCGCCCACTTGGCCGAGGGCACGACCGTGATGCACGAGGGCTTCGTCAACTACAACGCCGGCACGCTCGGCTCGTCGATGGTCGAGGGCCGCATCAGCGCCGGCGTGGTCGTCGGCGACGGCTCCGACGTCGGCGGCAGCGCGTCGATCATGGGCACGCTCTCGGGCGGCGGCACGGAGGTCATCTCGGTCGGCGCGCGCTGCCTGCTGGGCGCGAACTCGGGCCTGGGCATCTCGCTCGGCGACGACTGCACGGTCGAGGCGGGCCTCTACATCACGGCAGGGACCAAGGTCGCCACGCCCGACGGGGACGTCGTCAAGGCGGGCGAGCTGAGCGGCGCCGAGCGGCCTGCTGTTCCGCCGCAACTCGCAGACGGGCGCCGTCGAGGTGCTCCCGCGCTCGGGCAGCTGGTCCGGGCTCAACGCCGCGCTGCACGCGAACGACTGACCCTTGCGCCGGAAGGCGCGAGCCGGGAGGCTGGGCCCGTGCGCCTCGACCCCCTCTCGCGCAGCGCCTCCGAGCAGGCCGCGCTCATCCGTGACGGCCGCCTGAGCGCCCGCGAGCTCGTCGACGCCGCGCTCGCGGCGATCGAGAACGACGACCACAACGCGTTCGTGCTCACGTGCCCCGAGCGGGCGAGGGCGGAGGCCGGCGCCGTCGCCGCCGGCGACCCGCGCCCGCTCGCCGGCGTCCCGATCGCGATCAAGGACCTGGTCGTGCTCACGGAGGGCCTGCGGACCGCCAACGCGAGCCGCGCGCTGGGGGAGTGGGCGCCGGACGTCGACTCCTTACCCGTGGCGCGGCTGCGCGCGGCCGGGGCGATCATCGTCGGCAAGACGAACACGCCCGAGTGGGGGATGCGGCCGGTCACGGAGCCCGAGCGCTACGGCCCGGCGCGCAATCCGCACGACCCGGCCCTCACACCGGGCGGCTCGTCGGGCGGCAGCGCCGCCGCGGTGGCGGCCGGACTCGTCGCGCTCGCGCACGGCAACGACGCCGGCGGCTCGATCCGCATCCCGGCGTCGTGCTGCGGCGTCGTCGGGCTCAAGCCGACCCGGTTCCGGGTCCCGCTCGGGCCGGAGCTGCGCATGTTCGAGGGCTTCGGCGTCGACGGCGTCCTCACCCGCACGGTGCTCGACACCGCGCTGGCCCTCGACCTGCTCGCCGGGGACGGGCCGTCGACGCCGCTCGGCCCGCCGCTGCCGCGCCCGCCGTTCGCCGAGGCCGCGATGCTGCCACCGCATCCGCTGCGGATCCGCCTGTGCACGACCCCGCCGGGCGGGGAGGAGGTCGAGCCGGAGTGCGTCGCGGCAGCCCAGCATGCGGCCGGGCTGCTGCAGTCGCTCGGGCACGAGGTCGACGAGTGGGCGCCCGACTGGGCCGATCCCGAGTTCCCGGAGCACTGGATGCGCTTCGGCGCGGCGATGTTCCGCGCTCTCGTCGACCGCTTCGGCGAGCTGAGCGGCGCACCGCTCGACCCGGAGCTGATGGAGCCCGCCGCGCGCGAGGCGCTCTCCGCGCCGGTCAGCCCGGAGTCGGTGCACGAGGCCACCGAGGGCCTCAAGCGCTTCACGCTGAAGGTGCTCGGCTCCTGGCACCCCGGGTCGATCCTGCTCACACCCACGCTGACGCTGCTCCCGCGACCGGTGGGCAGCGTCCCGCCGGGGCTCGGGATCCGCTTCAGCACCTTCCTGCGGCCGTTCAACGTGACGGGGCAGCCCGCGATCTCGCTGCCGCTGCACCGCACCCCGGACGGCGTGCCCGTCGGCGTGCAGCTCGCCGGCCCCGTCGGTTCGGAGGCGCGGCTGCTGTCGCTCGCGGGTCAGCTCGAGGCGGCGGCGCCGTGGCCGCTCACAGCAGCCGCTCGAGCAGGCTGACCGCGCGCTCGCAGTCGGCCGGCGGCGGCACCAGCGCCATCCGGATGAAGCCCTCGCCGGCGGCGCCGAAGTAGGAGCCGGGCGTGACGACCACGCCGCCCTCGATCAGCCGCTGCGCCAGCGCCTCCGCCTCGGTGCCGCCGTCGAGCCAGAGGAAGAACGTCGCGTCGCCGCCCGCGGAGCGCAGGCCGCCGCGCTCGAGCACCGGCAGGAGCACGTCGCGCTTGGCGCGGTAGCGGTCGCGGACCTCCTCGACGTGGGCCTCGTCGCCCCACGCGATCGCGGCGGCGCGCTGGACCATCTCCAGCGGCGCCGTGCCGACGTTCGGGCGGTAGCGGCGCAGGGCGGCGATCACCTCGGGGTCGCCGGCGGCGAAGCCCGTCCGGTAGCCGGGCATCGAGGAGCGCTTGGACAGCGTGTTGAACACGAGCACGTTCGTGCGGTCGGCGACCTGCAGCGCGCTCGCGGGCGCCTCCGTGCCGAAGTAGAGCTCGGAGTAGGCCTCGTCGGAGGCCAGCACGAAGTCGTGCTCGCGCGCGAGCGCGGCGGCGCGCTCGTAGAACTCGACCGGCGCGGTGGCCGCCGTCGGGTTGTTCGGGTAGTTCAGCCACAGCACGCCGACGCGCTCCCAGGTGGCGGCGGGCACGGCGTCGAGGTCGGGCAGGAAGCCGCGCGCGGCCTCCAGCGGCAGCTCCAGCAGCGCCTTGCCGGCGAACGCGGCGCCGCGCTCGTAGACGGGGTACGACGGGGTCGGCGTGGCCACGAGGTCGCCGCCGACCACCTGGGCCAGGTGGAAGATCGCCTCCTTGGAGCCGAGCGTGGGGACGACCTCGCGGTCCGGGTCCAGCGTCGCGCCGAACCGGCGCCCGGCCCAGGCCGCGATCGCCGCGCGCAGCTCCGGGAGCCCGTCGGCGGACGGGTAGCTCGAGAGCGGCTCGATCGCGGCGGCCAGCGCCTCGCGGATGAAGGCCGGCGTCTCCTCGCGCGGCTCGCCCATCCCGAAGTCCACGAAGTCCACGCCGTCCGCCGCGAGGCGCCGCTTGGCCTCCGTGAGCCGCACGAACGGATACGTCCGCAGGCCGGCGAGCGTGGGGGAGAGCTTCACGCCGCGAACCCCTCCAGCACGCGGTAGGCGCGCACGAGGGCGTCGATGCGCACGGACTCGTCGCGCCGGTGCGCCTGCGCGGGCTCGCCGGGGCCGAAGTTGATCGCGTCCAGGCCCGCGCGGCCGAACTCGGCCACCGGGGTCCACGCCTGCTTGGGCGCGGTCGGCAGGTCGGCCTGGAGGCGCTCGACGTGCGGGTTGCCGAGCGGGACGGGCCCGCTCGGGGAGTTCGAGGTGACCTCGATCTCGCCGTGGCCGCCGGCGAGCTCGCGCAGCCGCGCCTCGGCCTCCTCGGGCCCGCGGCCGGGCGCGTAGCGGTAGTTGACCTGCGCGGTCGCAAGATCGGGCACGACGTTCGTCGCGATCCCTCCCTCGATCATCGTCGTCGAGACGACCTCGTAGAACTTCAGCCCGTCGAAGTCGTGCTCCTCGGGCTCGTGCCCGGCGAGCGCGGCGATCCCGCGCGCCGCCTTGTGGATGGCGTTGTCGCCGTCCCACGGGCGGGCGGAGTGCCCGGCGCGGCCCGTGAAGGTCCAGGTGGCGTTGATGTTGCCCAGGCAGCCGGCGTGGATGGCGTTGTCGGTCGGCTCCATCATCACGACGAGCTCCGGGCCCAGCGGCTCGCGCGCCAGCAGCGGCGTGAGCGCGCTCTCGGCCATCGGGAGCTCCTCGCGGCCGAAGAGCAGGCAGTCGAGGCGGGCGCCGGCGAGCGCGAGCTCGATCATCACCGCCACCGCGCCCTTCATGTCGCTGGCGCCGAGCCCGTGGACGCGCTCGGCGTCGCGGCGGCCGGGTCGGTTGCCCTGGGCGGGGACCGTGTCGAGGTGGCCGGCGAGCAGGACGGGCGCGCCGGGGCCGGCCAGCACGCAGGTGTCGCCGAGGTCGCGGACGGTCGCGCCGCCGGCGCGCAGGACTCCCATGACGTGCTCGGCGAGCGGGCCCTCGCCGCGGCTCTCCGAGGGGATGTCGACCAGCTCGAGCGTTCTGGCTGCCAGGCGCTCGCCCAGCTCGCCGTCGCTGATCGCCGTCGTCATCGGGCTGCCACCATACCGGCCGCCCCATGCGCTACTGCGGCATCGACGTGTCGGCCAAGGCCGCCAACCAGCAGCTCTGCACGCTCCACGAGCGGCGCGGGCCCGACGGCCTCGAGCTCGTCACGACCTTCTACGAGCCGGGCACGGTCGAGCAGGTGGCGCGGACCGTGCACGGGTTCGGGCGCGGCCAGGCGGTGGTGGCGGTCGACGCGCCGTCCGGGCACCGGCTCGACCTGCTGGCCGCGGGCGCGCCGCTGCGGGCGGAGCTGGGCCTGCCGGACGGCCGCTACGAGCGCATGCGCGTCTGCGACACCCTGCTGTTCCGCCGCGGCCTGCCGCTCTACCCGGTGCCGTCGGCCGAGCAGCCGCGCAGCGCCTGGCAGGCGTGGATGGGCGTCGGCTTCGAGCTGTTCGAGGCGCTCGCCTCGCTCGAGCTCTTCCGCCCGCCGGCCGACGGCGCCTACGAGGGGCGGGTGGAGGGAGGCGCGCTCACGTCGGGGCGCCTGTGCGAGACCTATCCCGACGCGATCTTCTGCACGCTGCTCGGCCACCGGCCCGGCGCCAAGCGGACGCCGTCCGGGCTGCAGGAGCGGATCGCCGTGCTCAAGCTCAAGGGGATCGTCGACGAGGACGGCGGGCTGTGGCGCCGGACGCTCGACGAGCTCGACGCGTGCGCCGCCGCCTACGCCGCCTACGGGCTGGCGGCCGGGCTCGGCAGCTGGGTCGGGCATCCCGGCGAGGGCGTGGTCGTGCTGCCGACCCTGGAGCTGCGCAACCGCTACGACAAGCTCCCCGCGCCGTCCCGCCAGCCGCTCGCGTAGCCTTCGCGCCATGGGAGCGCTGCGGATCGTTGCGTGCACGCTGCTGATCGGCCTGACGGGAGCGGCCGAGGCCGCGGCGGCGCCGGGCTTCCTCGGCCGCGGGCACGACCCGGGCGTCGCCGTCGACGGCGACGGCACCGCCCACGTCGCCTGGCTGACGGAGGCCGGCGACGCCGGCTCGCTCGAGTACTGCCAGGTCCCGCGCGGCAAGCGCGCGTGCGCGGTGCGGCGCAGCGTCGCGCTGTCCGAGGACGGCTTCGGCAAGGTCCAAGTGCTGCTGCCGCGGCCCGGCGTGGTGCAGATCGTGGCGCCGCTGCTGAGGCCCGCGGCGCTCGTGAGCTCCTTCGACGGCGGCAACACCTTCGCCGTCGGCACGATCGGCGAGGCCACGCCCGCGATCGAGCAGGCGATCTACGGGCCGGGCGACTTCATCTCGCTGATGTCGGGCTCCGGCCCCGCGTCGTTCGGGCGCTTCAACCCCGACGGCAGCGGCCCGGAGGATCTCGACGTCCAGTTCGGCTCGGCCACGGAGAGCCTGGAGACCTCGCTCGCGCCGTGGGGCTCGGGCTTCGTGGCGCTCTTCTCGGGCCGGCAGGCGCGCACCGTGCTGTGGAACGGCCTCGGCGACCCGAACCTGCAGGAGAGCTGGGTGGAGGGTCCGCGGCTCGGCGCCGTCGACGATCCGCGCGGGGTCGGTGGCCGGCGCGGCACCTGGGTCTCCTACGTGAACCGCACCCGCAACGCCACCTACGTGCGCAAGCTGCGCACCAGCGGCCGGCTCGGCAAGGCCGTGCGGGTGGTGCGCGACGATCCGTTCGACGTCACCTTCGCCCAGGGCCCGCGGGGAGACATGGCGCTCGTGTACGAGAGCGGGGCCTCGGCGTCGATGGTGCGCTCGCGCACCGGGAGCCGCTGGACCCGCCCGCGGCGGCTGTTCCGCGGCAACGAGCCGACGGACATGCGCGCCGCCCTCGGCGCGCGCGGCGGCTGGATCGTGTGGGACGGCAACGCGGGCAACGCGGGCATGCACCCGATCCGGATCGCCGCGATCCCGCGCGCCCCGCGCCGCTAGCCGCCGCCGGCGCCGCGGGTCCGACACGGCGCCGCCGGCCGGCGGCGTAACCGGGCCTAGAATGGGTCCTGGATGCAGCGCAGACAGACCCCGCAGAACCAGGCCCCCGTGGGCCGCGCCAAGCAGCGCGCCTACGCGATCGCCGCGCTCCCGGAGGGCGACGACCTCTCCGAGCTGACCGAGCTCCTGCGCACCGCCGGCGTGGCGGTCGTCGGCGAGCTCGTGCAGCACCGCGAGCAGCCGCACCCGAACCACTACCTGGGCCAGGGCAAGGTCGAGGAGCTCAAGGAGCTGATCAAGAAGGCGGACGCGAACGTCGTCGTCGCCGACGACGAGCTGACCCCGCGCCAGGAGCGCAACCTCGAGAAGGCGCTCGACGTGCCGGTGCTCGACCGCACGGCCGTCATCCTGGACATCTTCGCCGGGCACGCCCACACGGCCGAGGGCAAGCTCCAGGTCGAGCTGGCGCAGCTCGAGTACAACATGGCCCGCATGCGCGGCCTGTGGACGCACCTCGAGCGTCTGGGCGCCGGCCGCGGCGTGGGCGGCATCGGCACGCGGGGCCCGGGCGAGTCGCAGATCGAGACGGACCGCCGGCTCGCGCGCGACCGCATCACCTCGCTCAAGCGCCGGCTCGACCACGTGCGCTCCACCCGCGCCGTGCAGCGCGCCGAGCGCGAGCGCGCGCACCTGCCGAGCGTCGCGCTCGCCGGCTACACCAACGCCGGCAAGTCGACGCTGCTCAACGCCCTCACCGGCTCGGAGGTCGGCGTCCGCGACCGCCTCTTCCACACGCTGGACCCGACGACCCGCACCTTCCTGCTGCAGGGCCGGACGTTCCTGATGACCGACACCGTCGGCTTCATCCGCAAGCTGCCCCACCAGCTCGTCGACGCGTTCGCCGCCACGCTCGAGGAGACCGCGCTCGCCGACCTCGTCCTGCACGTGGTCGACGCGTCGGAGCCCGAGGACTCGCTGGTCGCCATGACCCGCGCCGTCGAGGACGTGCTCGAGGAGATCCACGCCGCCGACAGCCCGCGCGTGCTCGTGATCAACAAGGCCGACGCGATCGACGAGGAGCGCCGCGCCGAGCTGGCCTTCCGCCACCCCGACGCCGTCCTGGTCAGCGCCGTCACCGGCGAGGGCCTGGACGACCTGCGCGAGCGGATCGCCGCCGAGTTCGAGAAGACCCTCACCGACGTCGCGCTGCTCGTGCCCTACTCGGAGGGCGGCACCCTCTCGGACCTCCACGACGTCGCCGGCGACCTCTCCCGCACGGACACCGCGGACGGCGTGCTCGTCACGGCCCGCCTGCCGACCGTGCTCGCCGAGCGCTACGACCGCTACGCGGTCAACGGCGACGACGGCGCGGCCGCCTAGCGGCCGGAGGAGCCGAACCCGGCCTCGCCGCGGCCGTCGTGGCTCGGCGGGAGCTCGTCGACCGTGCGCACCTCGGGCGTGAGGCAGGGGACGAGCAGCAGCTGGGCGATCCGGTCGCCGGCGGCGCCCTCGAACGGCTCTTGCCCGAGGTTCACGAGCACGACCTTGACCTCGCCGCGGTAGGAGGGGTCGATCAGGCCGGGGCCGTTGACGACGGAGATCCCGTGCTTGGCCGCCAGCCCGGAGCGGGGCACCACGAGCCCCGCCGCGCCCTCGGGCACCGCGATCGCCACGCCGGTCGGCACCACCGCGCGCTCGCCCGGGGCCAGCGTGAACGGCTCGACCGCGCGCAGGTCGTAGCCAGCGTCGCCGGCACGGGTGCGCGCGGGCGGCTGGGCCTCGGGATGTAAGAGGCGGACCTCGATGCGGCGCAACGCTAGCGGCCCGGGCGCGGATGCGCCCGGGCCGTGCGCAGGGCTAGGACTTCGGGATGAAGCCCGCGGACTCGAGGTAGGCCTTGGCGACCTCCTCGGGCTTCTGCTTGTCGACGTCCACGCGCGCGTTGAGCTCCTGCATGACCTTCTCGGTCAGGGGCTTCTGGATGTCCTCGATCACCTTCTGGCCGTCCGGTCCGAGCGTCTCCATGACGTCGTTGCGGACGTTGAACGTCACGTTGTAGGGCGGGAAGAACTTCTTGTCGTCGTCCAGGATCACGTACTTGCCGCTGGCGAGGTCGCCGTCGGTCGTGAAGATGAACGCGACGTCCGCGTCACCCGAGTCGAGCACCTGGTACTTCTGCTCGCTCGTGACGAACTTCCCGAACTTCATGTCGTAGGTCTCCTCGACGCCGAGCAGGCAGTCCTGGCGCTGCTTGCACTCCGGGAAGCCCGTGATCGACAGCTCCGAGGCCTTGTCCTTGAGGTCGGAGATCTTCGTCGGGTCGCCGATCTTGGCGGCCCCCTCCTTGGTCATGCCGAGCCGGTAGGTGTTCTCGAACGGCGTGGGGGGAAGCGCGGTGATGTCCTTCTCCGCGAAGCCCGCCTTGGCGTCCTCGTAGGCCTTCTGCGCGTCGCGCGGCACGTCGGCCGTCTTGACGCCGAAGAACGACGTCAGCGCGGTGCCCGTGTACTCGGGATACGCGTCGACCTTGCCGGCTTGGAGCGCCTTGTAGGCGAGCAGCTCCGAGCCGAGGTTGAGCTGCTTCTTGACGGTGTAGCCGGCCGCCTCGAGCGCCTGGGAGTAGATCTCGCCGAGCACGAACTGCTCGGTGAAGTTCTTCGACCCGACGGTGATCGTCTTGCCCTCTGCGCCGTCGACCTTCTGGATCTCGTTACCGGCGGACTCGCTGCCGGAGCTCGAGCCGCCGCCCCCACCGGAGGAGGAGGACTCGTCGTCACCGCCGCAGGCCGCGAACGCGAGCGCGAGGACGAGGATCGCCAGCAGGGCGAACACTGGGTTTCTGCGTGTCATGTCGACTGAATGCTCCTCTTGGGGGACACGAACCGCCGGCCACGTGACCGGCTCTGCTTGGCTTGGATCTTGATGCCGCGGGGGGTGACCGCGCGCTGGAGGGCGGCCATCGCGGCGTCGGCGGCGAAGGTCACGAGCGCGACGACGATGCACGCGGCGAGCTGGCCGGCGGTGCCGTAGACATTCGGGCTCACGATCGGGCGCCCGAGCGTGTCCACATTGGCCAGCGGCGCGATCGTGGCCGTCGCGATCACAGAGACGAGCGCGATGCGGATCCCCGCCATGATCGTCGGCAGCGCGAGCGGCAGCTCGACCCGAGTGGCGATCTGCATGCCCGTGAGGCCGTTGCCCTTGGCCGCGTCCACCGTCTCGGGGTCGACGCCGCGGATGCCCACGTAGGCGTTGGTGATGATCGGCGGGATCGCCAGCAGCACGAGTGCGAGGCAGACGTTGCCGAAGCCGACTCCCAGGAAGGCGATGAAGAACACGATCAGGCCGAGCGCCGGCACGGCGCGGCCGATGTTCGAGGTGCTCGTCGCCAGGAACTGGTAGCGACCGATGTGCCCGAGCCAGGTGCCGAGCGGCAAGGCGACCGCCGTCGCGATCGCCGTCGCGGCGAGCGACAGCTTCAGGTGCATCCAGGTCAGCTCCCAGATCTCGGCGAGCCCGCCGACCTGCACGGTGCCGGCCTGCGACTCGCGTTCCTCGAAGATGAAGTCGATCGCGTCCCCGAACGGGCCGAGCGCGGCGAAGACGTGGCTCATGACGCCACCGCCCGCTCCCAGGGGGTGAAGACCCGCTGCACCGCGAGCACGATCAGCTCGAGCGCCGTGGCGAGCAGGATCATCAGCAGCGACGCCGTGACCACGTTGCCCTTGAAGGCCGGGTCGCTGAAGATCTCGCCGCCCAGACCGCCGGCGCCCGCGAAGAACGCGAAGCCCGCGATGCCGACCGTGGAGGAGGCGGCGATCCGCAGGCCGGCGAAGATCGTCGGCAGCGCCATCGGGAGCTCCACCCGCCAGAGGATCTGGCGCCGTGTAAGGCCCATGCCCTCGGCGACGTCGACCGTCTCGGCCGGGACCTCCTGCAGGCCGGTCATCACGTTGCGGTAGATCAGCACCTGGGTGTAGGCGGTGAGGACCACCACTGCGGTCCCGAACCCACGGCCCGTGATGTTGAGCAGGATCAGGTAGAAGGCGATCGAGGGAATCGTGAACAGCGCCCCGACGAAGGCGAGGAAGAAGGGCTGCGCCACGCGGTAGCGATGGGCGAAGAGCGCCAGGGACGTCGCGATCACGAATCCGATCGCCAGCGGCACGATGCTCAGCAGCACGTGCTCCCAGAAGGGGTCGATGTAATCGGAGAAGTTGTCGGCGATCCAGCCGGGGCAGAGCCCGTTGTTGCCGGGGCACTTCTCCGCGGCGCCCTCGCGGTTGCCGAAGAAGTCGTCGCCGAGCTGGGCGAGGACGGGGACGTAGCCGAGATCGGGCACGATCAGGCCTCCGAGGCCAGCTCCGCCGCGCTCGGCACGTTCTCGGCGGGCACCGTGAGCGCGTGCGAGAGCGCCTCGATCGAGAGCACGCCGGCGACGCGGCCGTCCTTGTCGACCACCGGCCCGTACTGCGAGTCGGCCGAGAGCAGGTCCGACAGCGCGTCGCGCAGGATGTCGTCGAGCTCCACGACCGGCTCGGCGGGGGAGCGGAAGTCCTCGCGCACCCGCTCGCTCTGGAGGCCGCGCTCGGACAGCCAGCCCATCGGGCCGGCCCGACTCGTCCACGACGAGCGGGATCTCGAGGTCGGCGTCGGCGAGCTTGGCCTTCACCTCGGAGACCGGCTCGCCGATCCGCACCAGCGGCGCCTTCCAGAGGTCGATGTCGCGCACGCGCTGCAGCGCGAGCCGCTTCAGCGCCCGGTCGGAGCCGACGAAGTCCTCGACGAACGGCGAGGCGGGGTACATCAGCAGCTCGGCCGGGGTGGCGTACTGGGCCAGGATCCCGCCCTCCTTGAGGATCGCGATCCGGTCGCCCATCTTGATCGCCTCGTCGATGTCGTGGGTGACGAAGACGATCGTCTTGCGCAGCTCGGCCTGGAGGCGCAGGAACTCGTTCTGCAGTCGCTCGCGGTTGATCGGGTCGATCGCGCCGAACGGCTCGTCCATCAGCATCAGCGGCGGGTCGGCCGCGAGCGCGCGGGCGACGCCGACGCGCTGGCGCTGGCCGCCCGAGAGCTGGCTCGGGTAGCGGTCGCGGAAGTCGGCGGGCAGGCCGACGATCTCCAGCAGCTCCTCGACGCGGGCGCTCGTGCGCTTCTTGTCCCAGCCGAGCAGGTGGGGGACGGTGGCGATGTTCTCGCCGATCGTCTTGTGCGGGAACAGGCCGATCTGCTGGATCACGTAGCCGATCTCGCGCCGCAGCTCGGACGGCCGCTGGTCGCGGACGCTCTTGCCGCCGATCAGGATGTCGCCGTCGGTGATGTCGATCATCCGGTTGACCATCCGCATCGCGGTGGTCTTGCCGCAGCCCGACGGGCCCACGAGGACGCAGATGTCACCCGCGGGGACCTCGAGCGAGAGCTTGTCGACGGCCGGCTTCTCCGCACCGGGGTAGTGCTTGACCACCTCTCGTAGCTCGAGCGGTGCTGCGTGTGCGCCGTTGCCGGCGGCCCCGGGTTGGGCGTTGGTTTCGGTGGTTGACAAGCGGGGTCTCCCGTTGGTGAGGGGCGCCGACTCTAACGACAGCCTGAGCGGTTCCGTGCCGCCTAGCCGCTCGCTAGCAAGCCGTTCTCCGTCAGGTACGCCTTGGCGACGGCCGCCGGTTCGAGGCCGTCGAGATCGACTCTCGCGTTGAGCTCCTGCATGTTCTCGTCGGTCAGCTTGGCCTGGATCTTCTCAAGCGTGCTCGGCAGGTCGGGCCCTGCCCGGTCGGCGATCTCCTTACGCATCACCAGACTCGAGTTCTGCGGGCCGAACATGCTCTGATCATCCTCCAGCAGCACCTCGGACTCCCGCTGGATCTGCGGATCCGTCGTGAAAACGATCGATACGTCCGCTTTCCCGGAGGTGAGTACCTCGTGGCGCTGGGGGATCTGGACCTCCATGAAGCGGCCGAACTTCAGCTCGTAGACCTGCTCCAGGCCGCGCAGGCAGTCGAGGCGCTCCCGGCACTCGGGGGAGCCGGCGAGCGTGAGCTCGGAGGCCTCGCCGGAGAGGTCGGAGATCTTCTGCAGGTCGAGCCTCGCCGCGGTCTCCTTGGTGACCGCGACCTCGTTGGAGGAGGTGAACGGCGTCGGCGGGAAGGCGACCATCCCGATCTCCGCGAAGTTCTTCTTGGCCTCCTCGTAGGCCCGCTTCGGATCCTTGGGCAGATCGTCGGGCTCGGTGCCGAAGAACGACTGCAGCGCGGTGCCCGTGTACTCGGGGTAGGCGTCGATCTCCTTGCTCTTGAGCGCCTTCAGCGCGACGTGCTCGTCGCCGAGGTCGAGCTTGGTCTGCACGTCGTAGCCCGCGGCGCGCAGGCCCTGGGCGTAGATCTCGCCCAGCACGCGCTGCTCCGTGAAGTTCTTGGAGCCGATCGTGAAGCGAGACCTTGGCGTTGGCCTCGTCGCGCTGGATGGCCGAGGCGCCGCTCCCGGCGGTCGGCGTGGCGGTCTTCGCCCCGTCGGAGGAGTCCTCGGAGCCGCAGCCGGACAGCAGCGCGCCCGGCAGGGCGAGCGCGAGCAGCACCAGGAGCAGTCGCGTTTTCGTCATCGGGCGAGGAGGGCCCCGGGGCGGAAGACGGGGCCGCGGCGATCCTACCTGCCGCGCTGGACGGTCAAGCGGGGTCAGACCCCGGCGGCGCGCCGCGCGGCGGCGTGCGCGGCGTCCTCGAACGCGTCGTCCAGCGGCGGGAGCTCGCTCGGGTCGAGCCCGAGCGCGGTGGCCGTCAGCCAGTCGGCGAACCAGGAGTTCTTGGGAAGCAGCGGGCCGTGGAGGTACGTGCCCAGCACGGTGCCGTGGGCGCCGCCGCGGACGCCCTCGAAGCCGCTGGCGCCGTCGTTGCCGTGGCCCTTGAGGACGCGGCCGAGCGGCGTGGCGCCTTCTCCGAGGCGCGTCCGGCCGCCGTGGTTCTCGAAGCCTGCAAGAACGGTGCCTGACACCTTTCTTGCACCGAGGTCGACCTCGATCGCGACGTTGCCGATCAGCCGCGGGACCGTCCTCGCGCACCGTCTCGAGGTCGACGAGCCCGAGTCCGGGCAGGTGCTCGTCGCCGAACGCGTAGCCGTGGCCGAGCAGCTGGTAGCCGCCGCAGACGCCGAACAGGACGGCGCCGCGGCCGGCGGCGGCGTGCAGCGCGTCGCGCTTGACGGTGGCGAGGTCGCGCGCGCAGAGCGCCTGGTCGCGGTCCTGGCCGCCGCCGAGGTAGAAGAGGTCGTGCGCGTCCGGGTCGACCTCGTCGCCGAGCCCGGAGCCCGTGAGCTCGAAGCCGATCCCGCGCCAGGCGCAGCGGCGCTCGAGCAGCAGCAGGTTGCCGCGGTCGGCGTAGATGTTCATCAGGTCGGGATAGAGCGCGCACACGCGCAGCAGGAGATCAGCCACGCAGCATCACCACCGTGGAGCCGACGTGCTCGAGCGTGGGCGGGACCTCGAGCGGCGGCTCGGCGTGCAGGCCGTGCGCCTCGGCCTCCTCGGCGAGATCCTCGGCGCTGAGCCTGCGCAGCTCGATCACGTCGTCCTCGCTCGTGCGGGTGCCGTCGGGCGCCACGACCTGGCGGATCCGCTCGATCCGCACCGCGCCGGGCCGCTCGCGCACGGCGACCGGCTGGGAGAGGAACCGGTGCCCGTCGGCCTCGCCGACGTCGGGCGCGGGCAGGGCGGAGTGCTCCTCGAAGGGCTCGAGCTCGTCGGCGATCGCCGCCGCCAGGAGCCCGCCGCCGGCGAGCGCGCGCCGCGCGGAGGCGAAGAACCCGCCGCGGGCGTCGCGGCCGGGCAGCAGCTGCAGGGTCTGCATCGGCACGGCGATCAGCGCGAAGCGCGCCGGGAGCTCGAAGGAGGCTGCATCCGCGCGCACGGTCTCGACCTCCACGCCGGCCGCGCGGGCGCGTTCGGCGAGCACGGCGAGCAGCTCGCCGTCGCGGTCGAGCGCCGTCACGTCGAACCCGTCGCCGGCGAGCCGCAGCGCGACGCGGCCCGTCCCGGCGCCGACGTCGAGCACCGGGCCGCCGGCCGAGCGCGCCAGCTCGCGCCACAGCGTCAGGTCGGCGTCGTAGCCGCCGCACTCCACGTCGTGCCAGACCACGTGCGCGGAGGTCATCGCCAGTACTCCTTCGCCTGGCCGCGGCGGGCCAGCAGCTCGCGCAGCTCGAGCAGCGCGGTGTAGGTGGGCAGCGCGTAGAGCGGGCCGGTGCCGTCCGCCGAGCGCCGCGTCGAGGCCGTCCTCGAGGTCCTCGACCACCCGCAGGCGGTCCGCCTCGACGCCCGCGTACTTCATCCGCAGGGCGAGCTCGGCCGCACGGGTGCCCGAGCAGGTCATCCGCCGCACGTGCGGGGCGAGGACCTCCCAGTCGGCGTCCCAGACCCAGGAGACGTCGCGCCCGTCGGCGGTGCGGTCGTTGAGCACGCCGAAGACGTCCAGGTCGCGGCCCTCGAGCGTGAGCGTGCGCAGGACCTCGTTGGCGCCGGCGGGGTTCTTGACGAGCAGGATCGAGGTCGGGCGCCCGCCGAGGTCGATCGTCTCGGCGCGCCCGAACGCCGGGGCGACGCCGGCCAGCCCGGCCGCGACGTCGGCGAGCGGGACCTCGAGCGCGAGGCACAGCGCGGCCGCGCCGAGCGCGTTGTAGACGTTGTAGAGGCCGGGCAGCGGCAGCTCGACGCGGTGCGACTCGCCGCCGTGGGTGAGCGTGAAGGCGGCGCTGCGGATCCCGCGCAGCTCCACGTCGCTGCCGACGACGGCCGGCTCGGGGCGGCGCCGGCCGCAGTTGGGGCAGTGGTAGCGGCCGAGGTGGGCGAGGTAGACGGTCTCGTAGACGTAGGCGTGGCCGCAGCGGCGGCAGTGCTTGGAGTCGGAGGCGTGCTGGAGCTCCGGCAGCGCGAGCGCGTCGTCCTCGACCCCGAAGTACAGCGCGCCGCGAGCGGGGTCGGGGCCGGGCCCCGTGTCCGCGGCGCGGCCGAGGTCGGCGACCAGCGGGTCGTCGGCGTTGAGCACCAGCGCCGAAGCGGCGCCGCGGCGCGCCACCAGCTCGGCCCAGCGGTCGGCGATGATGTCCAGCTCGCCGTAGCGGTCGAGCTGGTCGCGGAACAGGTTGGAGAGCAGGATCGCGCGCGGCTCGACCTCCTCGACGACCGCGCCGAGCCAGAACTCGTCGACCTCGAAGAGGCCGAGGTCGCCGTCGAGCTCGCGCCCGCCGCGCCGCGCGGCCGCCGCCAGCGCGCTCGCCACGCCGCCGACCATGTTCGCGCCCGGCGCGGTTGTGCACGAGCCGGGTGCCGGCGCGCTCGAGCACCGTCGAGACCATCGCCGCCGTGGTCGTCTTGCCGTTGGTGGCGGAGATCACGACGCTGCCGCGCGAGAGCCGGCCCGCGAGCCGCTCGATCGCGTGCGGCTCCAGGCGCGTGAGCACCTTCCCGGGCAGGGAGGTGCCGCCGCCGCGGCCGGTGGCGCGGGCGAGGCCGCCGACGGCGCGGGCGGCCGCCAGCCCGGCCGCGAGCCGCACCGTCATGGCGCCAGCACGCGCAGCGTGCCGGGGAGGACGTCGACGGTGGCCGGGAGGTCGGCGATCGGGTCGCCGTCGGCGTAGGCCGGGAACGGGCGATCGGCGTGGAAGGAGACGCTGCGCCCCCGCAGCAGGTGGATCCCGGGCTCGTCCAGGTGGGTGCCCTTGAAGACCTTCGGCAGGCTGGCGAGGTAGCGCCGCTTCGGGACGTCCTCGACGAGCACGACGTCCAGCAGCCCGTCGTCGAGGCTCGCGTCCGGGACGAGGTACATGCCGCTGCCGTAGACGCCCGAGTTGGACACGGCGACGCAGTACCCGTCGAACTCGCGCGTCTCACCGTCGACGGAGACGGTCCAGCGGGCCGTCTTCCACTTCGCGAGCGCGCGCAGCGCGGCATAGGCGTAGACCGCGGTGCCGAGCGGCAGCGTGTTGTCGTTGGCGATCCGGTTGGCGTCGGAGTCCAGGCCGGCGCTGAGGATGCCGAGGAACGTGCGGTCGCCGACGGTGGCGAGATCGACCCGCCGCTCCGCGTTGTTCAGCAGGCGGCAGGCGGCGACGGGGTCGGCCGGGATGCCGAGCTTGCGCGCGAAGTCGTTGCCGCGGCCGCCGGGCAGCACGGCGAGCACGGCGGCGCCGTCGCGCAGCTCCCCGGCCACGGCGCCCGTGAGCCCGTCACCGCCCATCGCCGCCACGATCTCGCCGGCGGCCGCGGCGCGGCGCGAGCACTCGCGGGCGTGCTCCATCGAGGTCGTGCGCTCGACGTGGAAGCGCAGGCCCATGCCGCGCAGCTCCGCCTCGACGGCGCGGCAGCAGCTTGGCGGCGCGGCCGGCGCCGGCGGTCGGGTTGACGATCAGGCAGAGGTCGCGGTCCATGGCGGGCGGTTTCTACTGAAGCACCAGCGCCGCGAGCGACTCCGCGACGTGGGTGGGCTTCGGGTCCGCGGCCTCGGCCTGCGTGCGGGTGGCGCCGCCCGTGAGCACGAGCGCGGAGTCCATCCCCGCACGGCGCGCGCCGAGGACGTCGATCTCCAGCCGGTCGCCCACGGCGATGCAGCGGCCCTCGCCGAGCCGGTCGCGCGCGGCCTCGTACATCGCCGGCTCCGGCTTGCCCGCGACCCGGTCGGCCGTGCGCCCGGCGGCCGTCTCGACCGCGGCCAGCACCGCGCCCGTGGCGGGCCACGGCCCGTCGGGCATCGGGAAGGTCGCGTCGCGGGTGGCGCCGATCAGCTCCGCGCCGCGGAGCACCGCCTGGGCCGCGATCCGCAGCTCCTCGTAGGTGAGCGCCTCGTGCGCGCCGACCACGACGACGTCGGCGCGGGAGGCGAACTCGGTGCGGTTGACGATCCGCATCCCGGCCTCGGCGACGTGGTCGACGAGCGCCTGGGTGCCGACGACGAACGCCGCGCCGCCGTTGCGCTCGGTCAGCATGAACTGGATCGTCGCGCCGACGGTCACGACCTCGCTCAGCGCGGCCTGGAACCCGAGCCGCCACAGCTTGCGGACGAACTCCTCGGGTGCGTGGCGCACGTCGTTGGTGAGGAAGGCGACCGCCTTGCCGGCGTCGCGCAGGGCCGCGACGGCCTCCGGCGCCCCCTCGAGGGCCTCGTCTCCGACCCACAGGCATCCGTCGAGGTCCAGCAGGACCTGGTCGTAGCGGGCGATGCGCGGGGTGAGCGTCACTCCCGCTGTCTATCATCGCCGCCCATGTCGCGCCCCGGACTCCTCGCCCTGCTGCTGGCCTGCGTGCTCGGCATCGCCGCCTGCGGGGGCGGGAACGACTCCGAGAGCGACGCCACGCCGGAGCCCGAGCCGCCCTCCGCGGCCGAGACGGCGGGCTGCGAGCAGGTCCAGGCGCCGACCCCGAAGGACGCGGGCAAGCTCGCCAAGCCCAAGGAGCGCCTGAAGGCCGGCGGCAAGTACGTCGCGACCGTGGTGACGAGCTGCGGCGAGTTCAAGATCGCGCTCGACCCCAAGCAGGCCCCGCGCACCGGCGGCTCGTTCAAGTACCTCGCCGACAAGGGCTTCTACGACGGCCTGACCTTCCACCGCATCGTCGCCGGCTTCGTGATCCAGGGCGGCGACCCCAAGGGCGACGGCACGGGCGGCCCGGGCTACACCGTGGTCGAGAAGCCCCCGGCCGGGCTGACCTACACCAAGGGCGTCGTCGCGATGGCCAAGGGCGGCAACGAGCCTCCGGGCGCCTCGGGCAGCCAGTGGTTCGTCGTGACCGCCGAGGACGCCCAGCTCCCGCCGGACTACGCGCTGCTCGGCAAGGTCACCGAGGGCCAGGACGTCGTCGACAAGATCGGGGCCGTGCCGACCACCCCCGACGAGCAGCCGACGGAGCCGGTGGTCATCCGGTCGGTCAAGGTCACCGGGTCGTAAGTCAAATGCGGCTGGGTAGGGGAGCGGGGGAGCCACCCGCGCCCCCACTCCCGGCGCGACCCCGGAGTTGTTCAGCCTGAGGCTGAACAACTCCGGGCTCAACGCGGAGCGGGCCGCTCCCTCACCCTCCCTACCCAGCCGCCGTTGACGTTCGCCGGTGCTACAGCGCGCCTTCGAGCTCCAGCAGCACCTTCTTGCGCGCCGGCCCGCCGCCGTAATTGCCGATCCCGCCCGTGCTGGGCAGCACGCGGTGGCACGGCACCACGATCGGGACGGGGTTGCGGGCGCAGGCCGTCGCCGCGGCCCTGAAGGCGCGCGGGTTGCCCGAGCGCTCGGCGAGCTTGCCGTACGTGACGACCTCGCCGCGGCGGACGGTGTCGTGCAGCGTCTCGAGCACGGTGCGGCGGAACGGGGCGTGGACGAACCCGAGGTCGACCGGGAGGTCGAGCACGGAGGCGTCGCCCTCGAGGTAGGCCGAGAGCGCGTCGCGGGCGCCGGCCAGCTCGCGGTCGGAGGCGATCACGCGCGGGCCGAGCTCGGCGGCGACGCCGGCCAGCAGCGCGTCCTCGGGCTCCTCCTCGAAGCCGACGCGGACGATGCCGTTCGGGCCCTGGACCACCAGCAGGCGGCCGAGCGGGGTGCTCAGGCGGGTGAAGACCGCGTCGGCGAGGCCTTCGCGGACGGCGGCGGAGGCGACGGCCTCCAGCAGGGAGTCGGGGAGCGGGGTCATGCGGCGTGCCTCTCTCGGAGCGTGCGGACGGCGGTGGACACGCGCTGGCGCGCGGCCTGCGGGGAGCAGCCGAGCCGCCCGGCGATGTGGTCGTAGTCGAGGTCCTCGACGAAGCGCAGCCGCAGGGGCTCGCGCGACGCCTCGGGGAGCGGGGCGATCAGCGCCTCGAAGGCGCCGTCGGCGTCGACGTCGTCGGTGACGCCGACCTCAGGCGGCTCGGCGACGGGCCGCTCGCGCGGGCGTGCGCGGTGGGCGTCGATCGCGGCCGTGGTGGTGATGCGGTACAGCCACGCGCGCAGATGCTCGGCGTGGCGCAGCCGCGGGTAGGCGCGCAGCGCGCGCAGGAAGGCGTCCTGGAGCACGTCCTCGGCGTGCTCGGGGCCCGCCACGCGGCGGGCGTGGGCGAGCAGCTCGTCGCCGTGCGCCTCGACGAGGCTCCAGAACGGGGGCAATGCCGGTGCGTTCGCGGTCACACCTCCTCCAACGCGGCGGGCGCCGCTCGCGTGAGGCGGGTTGCGCGCGCCCGGCGCGGCGCGGCTACGTGCGCCCGCCGCCGCCACCGCCGGAGCGGCGCGCCGCACGGCCGGTGCCCATCGCGTTGGCGCGCTGCTCGGCCGCCTTGGCGCGGGCGGCCGACTGCCGGCGCCGTCCGATCAAGAACATGACCCCGAGCGCGGCCAGCACCAGCAGGAAGCCCCAGAAGATCGAGATGCCCGCGTCGAGGCCGCCGAACGGCAGCGCGACGAGCTGCACGAGACCCCAGCCCAGCGCCAGGGCGGCGACGATCAGCAGGATCACGATCAGGATGCCGCGCGCGCGCAGCAGCGGGTTGGAGCCCGGCGGCGGCGCGATCAGGCCCATGAAGCGCAGCAGCAGCAGCTGGCGGTTGGACGGGGGCGTCTGCCCGAGCTTCTCGGCCGCGACCTTGAGGTCGCCCGCGCGGCGCTCGGCGAGCGCCAGCGAGGCCTCCGCCATCCGGCGCAGCTGCAGGCGCTCCTGCGGGCGCGCGGCCGCGATCGCGGCGCGGAAGTGCTCGCGCGAGCGCTTGGCGTCCATGCGCTCCGCGGCACGGGCGCCGAGCAGCGCCTGGGCGGCGGCTCGGTAGCGCGTCTCGGCCTCCAGCTCCTCGTCGCTGCGGGTCTCGAGCTTCTGCATCGCCGCGAGAGCCGACTTGGACTCGACGCGCATCTGTCGCTGCTTCGGAGGCATGCGATCTGAGTTTACGTCCGCCGGCGGAACCCGGTGGGCTCGATCTCGGGCTCGAGCGGGCTGGCGGGGAGGCCGGGCTCGGGATCGAGCGCGTCGTAGCCCGCGGGGGCGATGTCGTTCGGCGCGTCGGCGTGGAAGATCGCCGCCAGGTACTGGATCTGGCCGCGGCCGACGGACAGCTCGTACTGGCCGCCGCCGTAGGCGCCCATGCCGCGCTCCTCGCAGAAGTCGTAGGCGGCGAACAGCGCCTCGATCGAGCCGAACCGCGACGGCTTGAGGTTGACCGTCTTGGGCAGGACGCGCTGGGCGAGGATGTCGTCGATCGAGTGGATCGGCGCGTCCCAGGTGATGCGGTCCTCGTACGGGCGCAGCGCCTCGCGCGCGGCCTCGTCCTCCAGATCGGGGTCCTCGAGCCAGGCGTCGGGGAACGTCTCGGCGATGCGCTTGTAGAACGCCGGGTCGGTGTCGACGTCGACGACCGTGCCCTTGTAGGCGCCCTTGAAGTCGATCGAGTCGACGGCGCCGGTCTCGACCAGGCCGGCGATCAGCTCGTCGCTCCAGTCCGGCGTGCCGTCGAGCTTGAAGCGCAGGTCGGGGTAGCGGGCGAGCCGGCGCGTGACGGGGTCGAGCGTCGGCGGCTCGCCCATGCGCGAGGAGACGACGAAGGTGACGGGCCGAGGCTCGCGCTCGAGGACGTCGGCGAGCGAGCGGCCGGCCTGGCGCAGCGCGAGGTCCAGCGCCGCGCTCTCGAACGCCCAGCGGCGGTAGTTCGGGAACACGGGCATCTTCGGCGGGCCGGCCGGGAACGTGTCGAGCCCGCCGATGTGCGCGGAGAACGACGCGACGGTCCAGCCGCCGGTGAGCGGGAGCACGGGCCCGTGGGCCTGCTGGTCGATCTGGTTGTCGCCGTCGTAGGTGACGTCCTCGCCGAGCCCCTCCTCGCCGCCGCCCTCCAGCCGGATCACGGTGGTGCGGCGCTCGAAGCCGCTCGAGACGGTCTTGCTGTGCCCTTCGAGCGTGTAGCCGTCGATCTCGAGTGGCAGGTCGGCGATGCGCTCGTAGGTGCTCATGGCGCGGAAGGCTATCCGGGGTTGCCACTAGCCTCGCGGTCCGGAATGCTCGAGGCGCTCGGCTTCTTCGCCCTGATGGAAGCGGCCGGGCTCGCCGCCGCGCCGCTCGCCGCGCTCGTGCTCGGCCGCCTGCCCGGCGCGGGCCTGGGCTTCGCCAAGGTGCTCGGCGTGCTGCTCGTCGGATGGCTGGTCTGGATGGCGGGCAGCCTCGGGATCGTGGGCTACGGCCCGGCGACGATTGCCGGCGCGTTCGCGCTCGTCGCGGTGCTCGGCGCGCTCGCCGCGTGGCGGCTGCGCCGGCTCGGGGCGCGGCTGCGCTCCGGCGCGGAGGAGCCGCCACGCGGGCGCCTCGGCCGCTGGCGCCGCGGCCGGCTCGCCGCGATGGCGCTGCCCGCCGAGGACCCCGCGCGGGGGCGGCTGTGGCTCGGCTCCGAGATCGTGTTCGCGGTCGCGTTCGCCGCGATGGCGCTGCTGATCGCCTACGCGCCCGACGTCTGGAACACCGAGAAGCCGATGGACGCGATGCTGATGACGGCGATCCAGGCGTCGGACGGCTTCCCGCCGCAGGACGCGTGGATGGCGGGAGAGACGGTCAACTACTACTACCTCGGGCACCTGCTGCTGGCGCTGCCCGCCCACGCGCTCTCGCTGGAGCCGAGCGTCGCCTACAACCTCGCGGTCGCCGGGCTGTTCGCGCTCTCGGCCTCGGCGGTCTTCACGCTCGCGGGGACGCTGTGGGCGGCGGCGCTGGCGCGCGGCGTGCGCGCCGCCGGCGGGCCGGTCGGCGCCGGCCTGGCGGCCGTCGCGCTCGCCCTCGTGCTCGGCAACCTCGCGGGCGCGCGCGAGTGGCTGCGCGCGGACGAGCCCGCCCGGCGGCTACGACTGGTTCGCCGTCTCGCGCGTGATCCCGGACACGATCAACGAGTTCCCCGCGTTCTCGTTCACGCTCGGCGACCTGCACGCGCACGTGCTGGCGATCCCGTTCACGCTGCTCGCCGCCGCGTTCGCGCTGCAGGTCGCGCTCGAGGGCCCGCGCGGGGACCTCGCGCTGCGGGCGGTGGCGGAGGCGCTCACCGCCGGGCTCGCCGTCGGCGCGCTCTACGCGATCAACTCGTGGTCGTATCCGGTGGCGGCCGGCCTGCTGGTCGGCGCCGTCGTGGTCTGGATGCGCAGCCCGGCGGCGCGCGGGCGGCGGCCGTTCGGCGCCGTCTGGACGGTGCTCGTGCTGCTCGCGGGCGTCGTGCTGGTTCTGCCGTTCTGGCTGGACTTCGACCCGGCGGCACGCGGCATCGGCTGGGTCGACGAGCGCCGCTCGTTCAGCGCGTGGGCGGGCGACATGGCGCTGATCTACGGCGTGCTCGGCTGGGCGGTGATCGCCGCGTACGCAGGCCGGCTGCTCGCGGCGCGACAGCGCGTGCGGATCGCGGCGTGGGGCGCGATCGGCGCCGCGTTCGTGCTCTCGCTGCTCGCGCCGGTCGACCTCTCCGGCGTGGCGCTGCTGCTCGCGGCGCTCGCGATCGCGCTGCACGCCGCACTCACGGACCGGCTCGTGGCGCCCGAGCGCTTCCTGTGGCTGCTCGTCGCCGGCGCCGTCGCGTGCGTGCTCGCGCCCGAGCTCGTCTACGTGCGCGACGAGTTCGACAACGGAGAGCTGTACCGGATGAACACGGTCTTCAAGCTCGGCTACCAGGCCTACCTGCTGCTCGCGGTGGCCGCGGCCTGCGCGCTGCCGTGGGCCGGCCGCTGGCTGCCGCGCCGGGCCTGGGCCGCGTGGGCGGCGGTCGGCGCGGTCCTGCTCTTGCTCGGGCTCGTGTTCCCCTACGCAGGCAACTGGGCCCGCCGCGACGGCTTCCGGCAGAGCCCGACGCTCGACGGGCTCGGCTGGCTGCGCGCGAGCGCCCCCGGCGACGTCGGGGCGATCGAGTGGCTGCGGGCGAACGCGCCGGGCGACGCCGTCCTGCTCGAGGCCGCCGGCCCCGACTACTCCGGCTTCGGCCACGGCCGCATCTCCACCTTCACGGGCCGCCCGGCCGTGATCGGGTGGGCCGGCCACGAGCTGCAGTGGAAGCACGACCCCGGCACCCGCGCCGACGACGTGCGGGCGATGTACGCCGCGACCACGGCCGCGTCGGCGCGGCCGCTGCTGTCGCGCTACGGCGTGCGGTATGTCGTCGTCGGGCCGATCGAGCGGACGGACTACGGCGACGGCGGGATCGCCAAGTGGGACGAGCTGGGGCGGCGGGTGTTCGACCGCGACGGCACGGTCGTCTGGGACCTGGGCCGCTAGCCGCCGCCCGAGACGACCCGCCGCACGTAGACCCACTCCGGCATGCCGCCGGTCGGGTTCCACGGCTCGCGGGCGCTCATCCAGCGCCACCAGTTCGCGGGGGAGAGCGCCTTGCCGTAGTCGCGGACCCACCACACGCGGAAGCGGATCTGGCGGCCGTCGTAGCCGGTCAGGGTCGGCTGCAGGCGCGTGTTGGAGGCCTGGGTGAGGATGATCACGTCGCTGTTGACCGGCGGCTCGCCGGCCGTCGAGAGGTCGAGGTAGCCGACGTCGAGGTCGCGGAAGTACCAGGCCCACGGGAACGTCGCGCCCTCGGCGGAGTCGATCAGGATCTTCAGCTTCCCGTCGCGGCGCTCGGCCAGCGCGGCGATCCGGCGGGCCTCGTCGGAGACGTCGGTCGAGGACTGGGTCGAGACGAGGAACTCGCGCGGGTCGGCGGGGTGGATCGCGTTGACGAGCACCGACGCGTAGACCGTGTAGGCGAGCGCCAGGGCCGTCGCGGCCAGCGCGATCTTGCCGGGCAGGCTGCGGCGCGAGGCCCACAGCTCCTGCAGGCCGACGCCGGCGAGCAGGATCAGCGGCAGCAGCGGGTGCAGCACCAGCCAGGCGAACTTCTCGCCCGCCCACGAGTAGACGATCAGCGAGACGACGAACGCCCAGACGAGGAACAGCCGCAGCAGCGTCGGCCGACGGAACGCCGCCACCGCGCCGACGATCCCGAGCACGATCACCGGCCACTCGTGGGCGAACAGGACGACGGAGTAGAAGACGGGCGACTCGCCGCCGCGGCCGACGTCGTGCTGGCCGAGCCAGTAGTCGAGGCCGGTCCAGAGACCGTAGATCCCGCTCGGGTGCGTGAAGAACGTCGTGAACAGCACCGTGTAGACGCCGAGGAACGCCGCGAGGCCCCAGAGCAGCGGCTCCCAGCTGAGGTCGACCAGCCGGCGCACGATCGGCGCCTCGCGCAGGCTGCCCGCCTGCCGCGCCTGCACCGCGATCGCGACCAGGAAGAAGCTCCCCGCGACGAAGATCGTGATGAAGGTCGACTCCTTGGTGGCGAAGCTCGCCGCCAGCAGCGCGCCGAACGCGGCCGGGTGCCAGCGGCGCGGCGCGTCGAAGAAGCGGAAGACGACGACGAGCATCGCGAGCGTGATCGCGGCGATGTAGATGTCCTCGCGCGCGAAGCGGGAGAAGTACAGGTACGAGGGGCCGATCGCCAGCAGCACGGCGGCGGCGTAGGCCGCGATCCGGCCGAGCTGCGCGCGCAGCCCGTACATCAGCGCGACCATCGAGGTGCCCATCAGCGCCGGGGCCAGGCGGGCGGTGAAGTCCGAGTCGCCGAACAGCGTGTACATCGCGGCGGTCAGGTAGAAGCGCAGCGGGCCGTGCAGCAGCGGGTCGTACTTGTAGTCGCCGTCGGTCTGGAGGATCCAGGAGAAGTACGCGTCCTGGCTCTCGTCGTGGTGGAACGGGCGCGCGCCGAGGTCGATCAGCCGCAGCGCGAGCGCGGCCGCGACCAGCAGGACCCAGGCGATCAGCTCGCCGCGCGGGCGGCGCCGCCGCGGCTCCGCGGGCGCCGGCTCCGCTTCGCGCTCGGCTACCTCAGGCACGGGCCGTGCGCAGCTTGCCGAGGCCGCCGTAGCGGGTCACCAGCAGCGCGAGGCCGGCGAGCGTGATCGGGACGACGATGACGAAGCGCAGCATCACCACGTAGGCCACCGCCTGCGCGCTGGTCGCGCCGAGCGCCTTGATCCCGATGATCGCGGCCGCGTCCTGCGTCCCCGCGTAGGCGGGCCCGGACGGGATCATGGCGAAGATGCTGGCGAGCGCGACGATGTAGAGGCCCTCGATCGGCGTCATCCCGAAGCCGACCCCCGCGGCCGAGGCCATCCACACGCCCGCCTCGATCGCCCAGATCAGCATCGTCAGGCCGAGCAGCCGCAGCCCGTGGTGCGCGCGGCGCAGCCCGAGCGTGGCGGAGGCGATCGGCGCCAGGAAGTCCATCACGCGCTCGTTGCGGCGCACCAGCAGGTAGGCGAGCCCCGCGCCGGCGGCGAGCGCCGCGGCGGCGAGCAACACGTACTCGACCTTGTCGCCGCCGACCTCGCCGAGCAGCCCGTAGCCGACGATCACGAAGATCACGACGAGCAGCCCGACGTCCAGCACCCGCTCGGCGAGCAGCGTCCCGACGACGTTGCGCATCCGCAGCGCGGCGCGCGGCGCCATCAGCACGACGCGGATCGCGTCGCCCGCGCGCGCGGGGAGCAGGTTGTTGCCCATGTAGCCGATGACGTTGATCTCGTGGGTCGCGCGGCGCGGCGGCGTGCCGCCCTCGTCGACGAGCAGCCGCTGCCAGCGCTCGCCGCGCACGAACGTCGCGGCGGCGTACAGCAGCACGGCCCCGGCGACCGCGAGCCACTCGCCGGCGTCCTGCGGCAGGCGGGGCGCGGACTGCTGCGTCGCCCAGTAGACGACGCCCGCGAGCGAGACGACGGAGACGGCGACGCCGAGCCACGAAGCGCGCGGGCCGCGCCGGGTGGCGCGCTCCGCGGCGGATGCGGGCTCGGGCGCCTGCGGCGGCGCGGGCCGCGGCGATGCGGGGGCGGGCGTCTCGATGGGAGCCCATGATGGCGGACGCTCCCGGCGTCACACTCATGTGCGTGCCCGTCGCCCGCCAGATATCCCTGCCCGGGGACCCCGGCACGTGGGAGCGGCTCGGCTTCGTGCCGGGAGAGCCGGTCGGAGAGGTGCGGATGGCGCCCGGCGCGGCGCAGCTCGAGCTGGGCATCGAGGGGCTGCGGCGCGATCGCCCCGACGGGCTCGCGCTCGTCGCGGTCCCGCCGTCGCCCGTGGAGCCGGGCACGCACCCCAACGGCGCGACGGTCGTCGACCACGTCGTGGCGCTCACGGACGACATGGAGCGGACGCTCGCGGCACTGCGGGAGGCCGGCCTCGAGGTGCGCCGCATGCGCGTGCCGCCCGAGGCGCCAGTCCGGCAGGCCTTCATCAACCTCCGCACGCTGATCCTCGAGGTCGTCGAGGTCGACGGCGACGCGGCCGCGCTGTGGGGCGTGACCGTCGTGGTCGCCGACCTGGACGCCCTCGCGCGCGACCTCGGCGGCCTGCTCGACCCGCCCCGTGACGCCGTCCAGGCCGGGCGACGGATCGCGACGGTGGGCCAGGACGCCGAGCTGCCGACGCCGCTCGCGTTCATGACCCCGCGACCGAAACGTTCGCCGTCCTCCTGAGTTCAAGAGCGACGTGCGCCGCATCGCTCTCACCGTCCTCACGGCCGCCGCCGTGCTCGCCCCGGCCGCCGGCGCGAGCGCCGACTACGTCGTCGACGGCCGCGGCTTCGGGCACGGCGTCGGGATGTCGCAGTACGGCGCCTACGGCTACGCGCTGCGGGAGGGCCGCGACTTCCGGTGGATCCTCGGCCACTACTACCCGGGCACGACGGTCGGCCGTGTCGCGAGCGCGCGCCTGCGCGTCGTCCTTCGTGACACGCGCGCGCCGAAGGTCTGCGGGGCGACGCGGGCGCGCGCGGCCGGCGGGCGCACGATCAAGCTGCGCGACACCCGCACCTACGCCTTCAGCGCGCTCGGTGCCGCCAAGCTGCGCGTGACCGATACGAGCAACGGCCGCACCCGCGCGCGCCTGACCGCTCCGGTGCGCGTGACCGGCGGCGCTTCGACGTGCATCCGCGGCGAGGCGATCAACGGCGTGCGCAACGGCCTGTACCGCGGCGCGATCACCATGCAGCGCTGGGAGGGGCGCCGCCTCCTCGCCGTCAACGAGCTCGGGCTCGAGTCCTACCTGCAGGGCGTGGTCACCGCCGAGATGCCGGCGAGCTGGGCCGCCGAGGCGCTCAAGGCCCAGGCTGTCGTCGCCCGCTCCTACGCGCTGCGCAGCCGACGCAGCGACCGCGTCTTCGACCTCTATCCCGACACCCGCTCGCAGGTCTACCGCGGCGTCGCCGGCGAGACCGCCGCGGCGATCGCCGCCGCCCGCGCCACGCGCGCGCTCGCCGTCCGCTACGGCGTCGAGATCGCCCAGACCTTCTTCCACTCCACCTCGGGCGGGCGCACCGCCGGCTCCGTCGAGGGCTTCGGCGGCGGCCTGGAGGTCCCGTACCTGCGTCCCGTCGAGGACGCCTACGACGACATCTCGCCGCTGCACACGTGGAGCGTGCGGCTGACCGACCGCGACATGGAGCGCAAGCTGCGCGAGGTCGTGCTCGGCGACCTGCAGGACGTGAAGGTCGCGAGCACGGGCGAGACCGGCCGCGCCGCCACGGTGGACGTCATCGGCGACGAGGGCACGATCCAGATCTCTGGCCAGGAGCTGCGCCGCTTCCTCGGCCTGCGCAGCCACTGGTTCACGATCCGCCGCGAGCCCGCTCGGCCTACTCGGTAGCTCCGGCGAACGTCAACTGCGGCTGGTAAAGGGGTGGGGGAGCCACCCGTTGCTTGCGAGCGGTGGATAACTGTGCCTCAGGCCCGATAACCCACCGCTCGAGTGAAACCCCGGCGCCGGCGCACCCCTCACCCTCCTACCCAGCCGCCGTTGACTTTCGGGTTCGAACCCTGTTCGACCGCCCGACACGACGATTGGACGGATCCCGGTTCGTCTTGTACCTTGGCAACAGGCATGTACGTCCTGCACGCAATCGCGACCCAGATCAACGCCGCCCCCGAGCGGTCGGTCGTCGTGCGTGCCAAGGGCATCAACGGCATGACGTTCGACCTCCCGCGCGGCAGCTAGCGGACGGAGCATTCACATGTCCCCGTCCGCGCAGAACGCGGGCGGTGGGCGACGTGTCACCCGCTGGACCCGCGAACTGATCATCGAGAAGATCCGCGAGTGGAACGACCGGTACGGCGAGCCGCCGTGCTCGGCCGACTGGAACCCGTCGCTGGCCCGCTGGCGCGCCCAGGAGTGGCGTGCCGAGCGCTACCGCGAGGGGGTCTGGCCCTCCACCAACGCCGCAAAGCGCCCGTTCGAGGGCAGCTTCGACGCGGCCGTGCGCGCGGCCGGCCTGGAGCCTCACAAGCCCGGGCCGCGCCGGCGCCTGCCCGGCGAGGCCCGCCCTGCGGTCGAGCGCCGCGACGACGGCTGGACGCGCGTGCCGCGCGACGTGGCCGACGAGCTGCTGGCCGCCGACGAGCGGGCGCGGCTCGCCGAGGCGCACGCCGCCGCGCTCGAGCGCCGGCTGGCCGCCGCGGAGCGTCGCGCCGACCGGGCCGAGGAGAAGGTCGACGACGCGCGCCGCCGGGCGCGCCGGGCGAGCGAGCAGGCCGGCCGGGCCCGCCGCGCGCGCGAGCGCACGCGGCTGACCGCGGCCGAGACCCGCGAGCTGACGCTCGAGCGCCTGGAGTCGGTGAGCACGGACGCCGAAGCGCGCGTGCGCGCCTCCGAGGACCAGGCCGAGGCCGCCGCCCAGGACGCCTACGAGGCCCGCCGCGCGATGCGCGCGGCGGACGCGCGGGCGTCGAGTGCGGAGGCCCGGGCGGTCGCGGCGGAGCGGCTCGCGGCCGCGACCCGTGCCGAGCTCTCCTCGGAGGGCACGACGCAGGCGTGGGCGGCGACCCGCGAGGCCGAGGCGCGCGCGGCGGAGGCCGAGCGGCGCTCGCGCGAGCTGGCGTCGCTGGTCTGCGGCGAGCAGCGGCGGCTCAGCGCGGCCGAGCTGGCTGGCCTGCGCGAGGGCGGCCCGTCCGGGCCGGCGGTGCTCGCGTCGGCGCTGAAGGCGCTCGGCTCCGCACGGGCCTCCGGCGACCGCACGGGCCTGGCCGCGGCGCTGGGCGAGCTCGCCTCCGCGGCCGTGCGCTGGCGGGACCGGCTCTGAATCGGCGGGATCGGCTCTTCGACGGGCTCTAGCTGTAGCCGGTCCCGCCGATACCCATAGAAATGCCGACCTCGACCTCGACCGCGACCGCGAACCTGCTGACCGAGGGTCACGTCGTCCAGCTCGACCTGGGCGGCAAGACCTCGGCGCTCCCGTGCTGCATCCTCGGCTTCACCGGGCCCTCGGTCGTGCTCGGGCCGATCGTGCCGGCCACCGCGCCGACCGCGGAGGCGATCGAGGCCGGCCGCGCCGCCTACGTGGTCATCGACCACGACGAGCAGATCCACGCGCTGCGCGCCACGGTCCGGCCCGGCTCGGACCCCGGCGAGATCCTCGTCACCGTCACCGACGCGTTCCGGCTCGGCCAGCGCCGCCGCTACTCGCGCGCGCCGCTGGCGCTGCACGCCACCGTCGCCGCGCTCCCCGGCGGGGAGCCGTGGGAGACCGTCACGCGCGACATCAGCGCGGGCGGCGTCCGGATGGCCCGCATCAACGCCGGCGGCGAGCACGCCGACCGGCTCTCGGTCGTGCTGACCTCGCCGCCCGCCGCCCTGCGGATCGAGACCGAGGCCGAGGTCGTCCGCCGCTCCCAGCGCGACCTCTCCCTGCGCTTCACGCGCATCGGCGAGGGCGACGTGGCGTTGCTCACACAGATCACGATCGCGTACTACCGACTCGCCCGCTAGCGCTTAGGCTTGCGGCGTGGCCGTCGCCCCGCCGCCGCCCGTCTCGTTCAACCCGTTCAAGCGCGTCGCGCTCGAGCTCGCCGCGGAGCGCCGCTCGGGCGGGATGCCGCCCGGCGACACGCGGCCGAGCGTCTCGCGCACGCGCGCGGTGATCCGCAACCCGCTCGGGCTGCTGCTGGACCTCTACGAGCGCCGCGGCCCGGTCTTCAGCGTGCGCGTCCTGCACGCCAACAACGTCTTCGTGCTCGGCCCGGAGGCCAACCACTTCGTGCTCGTCTCGGGCGCCAAGCACTTCGTCTGGCGCGACGGCGGCTTCGGCGACCTGATCCCGCTGCTCGGCGACGGCCTGCTGACGGTCGACGGCGACTACCACCGCCGCTCGCGCAAGATCATGCTGCCGGCGTTCCACCGCGAGCGGATCGCCGGCTACCGCGCGACGATGGAGGAGGAGGCGCAGCGCGCGCTGGAGGGCCGCTACGACGGCGAGGTGCTCGACGTCTACGCGTGGGCGCGGGCACTCGCGCTGCGGGTCGCGATGCGGGCGCTGTTCGGCTTCGATCCGGACGCCGGCCGCGGCGCGACGGACGCGGCGCGGGACTTCGAGCGCGCGCTGTCCTTCTACGGCGAGGACTACTGGCTGCAGGTGCTGCGCGGCCCGCGTACGCCCTACGCGCGGCTGATCGGCGCCCGCCGCCGGCTCGACGAGCTCGTCTACGGCGAGATCGCGCGCCGGCGCGCCTCCGGCCAGCGCGGGGAGGACGTGCTGTCGCTGCTGATGGACACCGAGCTCTCGGACCGGCACGTCCGCGACGAGGTGATGACGCTGCTCTTCGCGGGCCACGACACGACCACCGCGACGATCTCGTTCCTGTTCTGGGAGCTCGCGGAGCGGCCGGACTGGGACGACCTCGACTCCGCCCTCGACGAGACGCTGCGGCTGTACCCGCCCGCCTGGATCGGTCCGCGCCGATCCGTCTCCGCCTTCGAGCTGCACGGCCGCAAGATCCCGGCCGGCGTGCCCGTCAACTACTGCTCGTGGGCCTCGCACCGGCTGCCCGACGTCTGGCATGACCCGCACTCCTTCCGCCCCGAGCGCTTCCTTCCGGGCGAGCGCGAGAAGATCCCGCGCGGCGCCTACGTGCCGTTCGGCGGGGGCTCGCGGATCTGCCTCGGGATGCGCTTCGGGCAGCTCGAGATAGGCATCATCGCCGCCGCCATCCGCGAGCGTTTCACGCTCGAGCGACTGCCCGGTCACAAGCTCGAGATCCGCCAGACGCCGACGCTCGGCCCCCGCGGCGGGCTGCCGATGCGGGTCCGTACGCGCCGTCAATAAGCCCCTGGTGGCGGCGCACGGAGCGCTGCAATAGGCTCCGGCCAGAGCCGTTCCCGACTGGGAGGAGAACCGTCGCATGGCAACGCCTGTCCGCGTCACGATGACCGTGAACGGGGAGCAGCGCACGGCCGAGGTCGAGCCTCGGCTGCTGCTCGTCCACTACCTCCGCGACCATCTCGGGCTGACGGGCACCCACGTCGGCTGCGACACCTCCAACTGCGGGGCATGCACCGTCCATCTCGACGGCGACGCGGTGAAGTCGTGCACCGTGCTGGCCGCCCAGGCGGACGGAGCAGAAGTCACCACGATCGAGGGCCTCGCCTCCGAGGGCACGCTGCACCCGGTCCAGGAGGGCTTCTGGGAGCACCACGGCCTGCAGTGCGGCTACTGCACGCCCGGCATGATCATGGCCGGCGCCGACCTGCTCGCCAAGAACCCGGACCCGAGCGAGGAGGAGGTCCGCGAGGCGCTCGCGGGCAACCTCTGCCGCTGCACGGGCTACCACAACATCGTCAAGGCCGTGATGAGCGCGGCGAAGGCTGAGGTGCGGGCATGACCGCGATCGAGGAGCCGCCCAGCACGCAGAAGTGGGTCGGCCAGGCGCTCCGGCGCAAGGAAGACCCGCGGATGATCACCGGCCGGGGCCGCTACGTGGACGACATGGTCGTCCCGGGCATGCTCTACATGGCCGTCGTGCGCTCGCCGGAGGCGCACGCGAAGATCACCTCGATCGACACGTCGGCGGCGAAGGCGCTGCCCGGCATCCACGGCGTCTACACGGGCGCCGACCTCGACCTCGCGGCACCGCTGCCGATGGCGTGGGTCCCGCCGGGCGTCGAGATCAAGACCCCCGAGCACTGGCCGCTGGCCAAGGACGAGGTCAACTACGTCGGCCAGGGCGTGGCCGTCGTCGTCGGCGAGGACAAGTACGCGGTCGTCGACGCGGCCGAGCAGGTGTTCATCGACTACGAGCCGCTGCCCGTGGTCGTCGACCCCGAGAAGGCGCTCGAGGACGGCGCCGCGCTCGTCCACCCGGATCTCGGGACCAACCAGGTCCACGAGTGGTCGATCGGCGGCGGTGACATGGACCAGGCGTGGGCCGAGTCCGAGGTCGTCATCGAGCGCCGGATCGTCAATCACCGCACGGCCGGCACCCCGATCGAGCCGCGCGTGTGCATCGCCGACTACCGCGGCGACCAGCTCACGGTGCACCTCACGAGCCAGAACCCGCACCTGATCCGCCTGTTCATGGCCGGCGAGCTGGAGATGAGCGAGGACCGGATCCGCGTGATCGCGCCCGACGTGGGCGGCGGCTTCGGCGTGAAGATCTCGCACTTCCCCGAAGAGATCATCGCCGCGTGGATCTCGCGCAAGGTCGGCCGCGCGATCAAGTGGACGGAGACGCGCACGGAGCACATGAGCTCCACGATCCACGGGCGCGACCAGATCGACTACGTGAAGGTCGGCGCCAAGCGCGACGGCACGATCGTCGGCCTCGAGTGCACCGCGATCTGCGACTTCGGCGCGTACTTCACGCTGCTGACGCCGTTCATCCCGTCGTTCACGGGCTTCGTGATCTCGGGCTGTTACAAGATCCCGAACCTGAAGTTCACCGCCCGCGGCGTCTTCACCAACAAGATGGCCACGGACGCCACGCGCGGCGCGGGCCGCCCCGAGGCGACCCACCTGATCGAGATGATGGTCGAGCAGCTCGCCCACGAGCTGGGGATGGACTCGCTCGAGGTCCGCCGCAAGAACTTCATCCCCAAGGAGGACTTCCCGGCCGAGGTGGCGATCGGGATCGTCTACGACTCCGGCGACTACCACGGCTCGCTCGACAAGCTGCTCACGCACGTCGACCTGGACGCGTTCCGGCGCGAGCAGGAGGAGCTGCGGGCGAAGGGCATCTACCGCGGGATCGGGTTCTCGACCTGGATGGAGATCTGCGGCCTGGCGCCCTCGCGCGCCGTCGGCCCGACCGGGGTCGGCCTGCAGGCGGGCTTCTACGAGTCCTCGACCGTGCGCGTGCACGCGACGGGCTCGGCGACCGTCTACTCGGGCACGGCGCCGCACGGCCAGGGCCTGGACACGGCGTTCGCGCAGATCGTCGCCGACCAGCTGGGCATCTCGCCCGACATGGTCGACGTGGTCCACGGCGACACCGGCACCGGACCGTTCGGCCTCGGCACCTACGGCTCGCGCTCGCTGGCCGTCGGCGGCGAGTCGATCGCCCGCTCGACGGCCAAGCTCGTCGACAAGGCCAAGCAGATCGCCGCGCACAACCTCGAGGCGGCGCCCGAGGACATCGAGCTCGTCGACGGCAAGTTCGCCGTCAAGGGCTCGCCGGACAAGGGCCTCACGCTCGCGGAGGTCGCGGGCGCGGCGTACGTGACGATGGACATGCCGGACGGGATGGAGCCCGGCCTGGAGACGACCACGTTCTACGACCCGGAGAACTTCGTCTTCCCGTTCGGCGCGCACGCGTGCATCACCGAGGTCGACGTGGAGACGGGCAAGGTGGACATCGTCCGCTACGTCGCCGTCGACGACTGCGGGCCGGCGATCAACCCGAAGCTGATCGACGGCCAGATCCACGGCGGCATCACGCACGGCATCGGCCAGGCGCTCTACGAGCGCATCCACTACGACGAGGAGGGCCAGCTCGTCACGGGCACGTTCGTCGACTACGCGCTGCCCAGCGCCGCCGACGTCCCGAGCTTCGAGACCGACCGCACGGAGACCCCGTCGCCGGTCAACTCGCTCGGGGTCAAGGGCGTGGGGGAGGCCGGCACGATCGCGGCCACCCCCGCGATCGTGAACTCCGTGATCGACGCGCTGCGCCCGCTCGGCGTGGACTTCATCAACATGCCGCTGTCGTCGCAGCACGTGTGGTCGCAGATCGAGCTCGCGCAGGGCCGCGGCGCGCCCGGGGACCCGGGCAAGCAGGGCGGCAGCTGGGGCGAGCACGGGAGCGGCAGCGCCGGCTCCGGACCGACCAGCCCGAGCGAGGGAGGTGCGCTGTGATCCCCGCGGAGTTCGACTACGTCCGGCCCGGCTCGGTCGACGAGGTGCTGGCCGCGCTGCGCGAAGGCGGCGAGGACGCGAAGATCCTCGCCGGCGGGCACTCGCTGCTGCCGCTGATGAAGCTGCGGCTGGCGGCGCCGACGCTGCTCGTGGACCTCGGCGCGGTGCCGGGGCTGAGCGGGATCGAGCGCGCCAACGGCGGCTGGCGGATCGGCGCGATGACGCCGCACGTGGCGATGGAGCGCGAGAGCGCGCTCGGCCTGGCGTCGAAGGTCGCCGGCACGATCGCCGACCCGCAGGTCCGCCATCGCGGCACGATCGGCGGCTCGCTCGCGCACGGCGACCCGGCCTCCGACCAGCTCGCGATCCTGCTCGCCTACGAGGGCTCGGTCGTCGTGCGCGGTGAGTCCGGCGAGCGGGAGATCGCGGCCGCGGAGCTCTTCCAGGACTACCTCACGACCGCGGTCGGCGACGACGAGGTGCTCACGGAGGTCCGCCTGCCGGCGCTCGACGGCTACGCGTTCGGCTACCGCAAGTTCAACCGCCGCCAGGAGGACTGGGCGATGGTGGCCGTCGGCGCGCTCGTCAAGAAGGCCCCGGACGGGACCTGCGAGGACGTGCGCATCGGTCTCACGCACATGAGCTCGGTGCCGCTGCGGGCGACCGCGGCCGAGCAGGCGCTGCGCGGCCAGCCGCTCGATGCCAACTCGATCGCCGCGGCCGCCGAGCAGGCCGCCGAGGGGACCGACCCCCCGGCGGACCTCAACGCCTCCGCGGACTACAAGCGCCATCTGGCGCGGGTGCTGACCAAGCGCGCGCTGACCGACGCGTCAGCATGATGACTCTCTGGTGAGTCAGCCTCACCAGTCGGGATGAGAACGCGCTGAACGGGGTACCGGTGCGTCGGGCGAGCCACGAAGGGCCCGCCCGGCACATCGGACCGGACGGTGGAGGAACGGCAATGCTGGGGCGCTGGCGAGGGCTGTGCGGAACGTTCCTCCTCATCGCCGCGCTCGCCCTGACGCCGCCCTCGGCCGGCGCCGTGGACAACGGCGCCTACGAGGTCTCGACGTGGGCGGGCCCGGGCGGCGGGTTCACCGTCCGCCAGGACTACAGCGAGCGGCTCTTCTTCGGCGGATTCACGCTCTACATGGTCGACGGCCCGCTGGCCGGGCGGATCTTCGAGGGCTCGGATTACTACCTCGGCGAGGATTACCGGAGCCTGTCCGCCGGCCCTCAGACCGTCGCCGACGGTCTCATCTCCTATCCGCGCTCGTATGCGGTGAGCGATGGCGCCGAGCAGATGCTCCGTGTCGACGAGCTGATCAGGATGCGGGAGGGCGAGGACGAGGCGCGGTTCACGTACGTCGTCACGAACGTGTCCGACGGCCCGATCGCGTTCCGCCCGTCGGCCACCGGCGTCATCCCCTGGGGCGACGGCAGGCTCACGGCGACGCCCGGCCGTGGTCTGACCCTCTTGAGTGATTCCGGCGGGCATGGTGCCCGCCTCGAGGAGGTCCGGACGTCCACGCTCCCCGGCGATCTCGCTCCGGTGGCGGTGCCGGCGTGGAGCAGCTACCGCGCCGACATGTACCACTACACGTTCGACCGCCTGCGGACGCCCGGCGGGCTCGGTGCACCGGAGATCGTCCCGGGGGAGGGCGGGGTGGCGGTCGAGTGGGACGACCATGTGAATGCCCCGCTCCCGGCGGGCGCCACCGCCCGGTACGAGATCGTCTGGCGCTTCGGGCTGCACGCGCCCCTGCATGTGGCAGTGACCAGCCGCTACCGCTTCGCGCGCAACACGGCCACGATCGCCGCGCAGCTCGGCAACGCCCTCGGGGCTCCCGACGGCGGCGCGGCCGTCCGCTGGTCCGTCGAGGGCGCCAACCCGCAGGCGGAGCGCAGCGCGGCGGCGGGCGCCGACGGCGCCGTGACCCTTTCCTACACCGGCGCGAACGCCGGCCGCGACCTCGTGACGGTCTACCGCGACCTGGACGGCGACGGAACCCGCGACGCGAGCGAGCCGCAGCAGACCGAGGACCTGTACTGGGATCTGCCGCTTCCACCGCTCACGGTGGGGCAGCCCGCCGTGCGCCAGGCCGGTGAGGAGACGTCGATCGGGGTGTGGGTCCACGACGAGCTGAGCAGGCGCCGGCCGGGTGTCCGGGTGCGCTGGTCCGTCTCGGGCGTGACGAACCTCGCGGAGCAGGCGGTCGTGACCGACGATGACGGCGGCGCGACGCTGCGGTACACGGCTCCGCGCAGCGGGACGGACACGCTGCGGGTGCACGTCGACCTCGACGGCGACGGCGAGCAGGACGCGGACGAGCCGCGGGATGCCGTGACCGTGCAGTGGAAGCAGGCCCCTCCGCCGCCGCCCACGTCCGTGACGCTCGACGGCGAGGGGATGGACGTGACGGTCTCGAGCCGCGGGTCCGTCGACGCGACGTTCCGGGACGCCGGCGGCGTGCTGCGCAGGCTCGTCTCCTGCGAGGGTTGCGGCGGTTTGCTCGTGCGCTTCACGGGCGGCCCCCTGGCCGGGGAGGCGTTCGGCCCCGGGCAGTTCTTCGGCGACCCCCAGGGCGCGGTCACGCGCTCGGGCGACACGCTCAGCCAGGTCAGCACGTATCGCATCCGCCACGACGACGTCGACTACGTGCGCGTTCACCAGACCACGACGTACACCGAGGGCGAGCCGCGCTTCCGGACCTCCTACCGGCTGGAGAACCTCACCGACGAGCCGCTGCAGCTCCGTGCGGGCGTGGCGAGCCCGCTGCGCATCGCCGGCGAGTCCTACGGGCCTTCGGTGCACCGCGCCGGCCCGCCGCAGTTCGTGGGGGCCGAGCAGCGCGGGAGCGGCATCTCGTCCGGCTTCGAGGAGGTCGAGGGCTCGGCCTGGGCACGATGGGACGCCGGCTACTACGACAACCTGCTGTACGCGCTGGCCACGGAGGCCGGACTCGACAGTGGTCTCAGCAGCTACGACTCGGGCTATGGCGCCGCCGTGCAGTGGACCGCGACCTCGCTGGATCCCGGCGGCGGCCCCACCTACGACCTCGCGTGGCGGGCCGAGAGGCCACCGCCCATGCACGTCACGCCGCTCAGCGCCGTCGCCGAGACGCGCCACACCCACCGCGTCGTCGTCACGCTGCTCGACGATCAGGAGCAGCCCCGGAACGGCGTGAAGTTGCGCTGGAACATCACGGGCGTGAACCAGAGCGAGAGCGCGCAGTACGCCGTCACGTCGGGGCTCGGTCAGGCCACGCTCGCCTGGACCGGGAGGAACGTCGGCCGTGACACGCTGACGGTCTACGAGGACGTCGACGGCGACGACAGCCGGGATCCCGAGGATCCGATGCGCGAGGTCACGGTCGACTGGCGCCAGGAGTCGGCGGTCGATCCGCCGGTCTTCGACCCGCTCGTAGCCCCGAACGGCACCCAGGTCAACGTGGCGTTCCAGAGCTGGGGCGACCAGCGCTTCATCGGCCTGACCCCCTCGCAGGCGGGGCTGTTCCCGAAGTGCGCGGACGGCTCGCCGCAGGTGAACCTGCGCCTGCGCGTGAACGTCGACCCGGGGGCGGGCTTGGTCGTCGCGGGCAGCATGAGCCTGCGCACGGTCTCCCCGGCGAGTCCCGACCTCGAGCAGCCGATCGACTCGATCCCGCCCGTCGGCGAGGCCGTCGAGAACACGTACACGTTCGTGGTGGAGTGCCTGCGCCAGGCGTCGCTGTACATCTGCTACTCGCTCGAGGAGGCTGGACTGCCGGTCGAGCAGTTCTGCGTGCTGCTCGGTGGGCTCGGCCTGTGGGATCCGTCCGGGGTCGTGTACGACAAGTCGCGCTACGACGCCGAGATCGCCAAGGGACGTAGCGCCGACGATGCGCGCGCGACCGCCGCGATCGGCGGGGCGCGGGTGCGGCTGGAGCGCCGCCACGACGGGGAGTTCCGGCAGGTCCTGTCGGGTGATCCGTTCGTGACGCCGAACGTCAATCCCTACGTCACGGAGAAGGACGGGCGTTTCGGATGGGCGGTCTCCGCGGGCACGTACCGCGTCGTGGTGAGCGCGCCGTGCCACGAAAGCGCGACGAGCCGCGAGGTCACCGTGCCGCCGCCGGACCTGCAGGTCCACGTCGGGCTCGTCCGGACCTGCGCTGAACCCGGGCCGGAGCCGGAGCCCACGGCGAGCCCGACGGCGACGCCATCGCCGCCGGCGACGCCGACCCCGACGGCCACACCGGCCGCCACGGCCACACCGCCGGCGGCGACCGCGACGCCGTCGCCGACGGCCACGCCGACCACGACCCCGACGCCCACGGCCACACCGCCGGCGGCGACCGCAACGCCTTCGCCGACGGCCACGCCCACGGCCACCCCCACGGCGACGCCGACCGCGGAACCCACCGCGGAGCCGACCGCAGTAGCGGTCACGGAGCAGCCGCCCCCGCCGCCGCCCGTGGCCCCGTTCATCGCGCCGCGGGCCGCTCCGCCGGCGCCGGCGTCGCGGACGCAGGACCGATCGGGCGCCGCGACTGCGGTGATCGCGAGCTCGCGGCTCGACCGCCGCGGGTTGCGGCTGGTGCTGCGGTGCCCCGCGGGCGAGCGGGCGTGCTCGGGCGCCTACCGGCTCAAGGCCGGACGGCACGCGCTCGGGACCGTGCGGTTCACTGTCGCGGCCGGCCGCAGCTCGACGCGCGTGCTGCGGCTCGACCGCAAGGCCCGCGCGGCGCTGAAGTCCGCTCGGGGCCGGGTGAAGGTGTCCTCGGTGGCGACCGCCACGCGCACGATCCGCGTGCGCGGCGTCGCGGGCTGACCCCTCAGGCGGCGAGCGTCTCGGCGCTCGCCGCGCCCTCGATCATCGTCGCGGCCACGATGCCGTAGGCGGCCGCCCACGCGGCGGCGTACTCGTCGCGCCAGTCGTCGCCGGCGATCTCGGCCATCGACGCGATCAGCACCTCGCCGACGACGGGGTAGTGCTCCGGCCGGGCGCCATAGCGGACGTGGCGGGCGCCCATCTCGCGCAGGGCGGGGACGATCCGGTCGAGGTCGCGCAGCGACTTGCGCAGCAGCACGAGCGCGCCGAGCAGCATGCCCTTCTGGCGGCGCATGTCCGTGCCGGCGAACAGCGGCCGCACCGCGGGCGCGGCGGCGAACAGCCGCGCGTAGAAGACGTCCATCAGCTCGTCGCCGCGCGGCGCGACGAGGTCGAAGCTGGTCTCGAGGGAATGGAGGTCGAGGCTCATGGGCGGAGACTGCCGGGCGCGGCAGGCCCCGCCCACCGAGATCCCTAGCGTCCCGTGTTCGTGCCAGCTCCCTTGCTTTCGGCGGAGGCGAGCCGGGACAGGCAGAGCGCGCCGACGAGCAGGCCGAAGTCGCGCAGCGCGATGTCGCCGTAGCCGCCGACGAGCAGCAGGTTGAGGATGATGCCGGCGAGCCAGCCGGCCACGAGCAGGCCGCCGAAGCGCGGCGCGACGAGCACGACCAGGCCGGCGAGCACCTCGACGACGCCGACGATGTGCATCGCGGTGGCCGCGCTGCCCGGGATCAGGTCGTTGAACTCGGGGGCGAGGTAGCGCGTCCAGTCGTCGGTGAGCACGCCGGCGAACTTGTCCAGGCCGAACAGGATTGGCGCGACGGTGAAGGCGACCCGCAGCAGCAGGGTCGCCTGGGCGACGGGATCGGCCCGCAGGGCCGAGGCGGTGGGCATGGGTGCGGCGAAGGTGCTCATGACGGCTCCTCGTGAGCTAGGGGTGGCACCTCCGTTGGCGCCCAGCGCGGTCGTCGTCTTACCGCGGTAAGAACCGCCCGCCTCCCGTCACTAACGGGGTGTGACCTTCGTGGCCACCTATCCTCGCCCCGCCATGGCCGACGAGTCCCAGGCGTGGCTTGCGCGGCTCGGCGCGACGGGCGCCGAGCGCGAGCTGGCCATCGCCGAGCTGCACGGCCTGCTGCTGCGGGCGGCGCGCCACGAGCTGCGCCGGAGGAGCCTGCCGCACGACGAGGTCGACGACCTCGCCGTGCAGGCCGCCGACGACGCGCTGGTGGCGGTGCTGGCGAAGCTCCCCACGTTCCGCGGCGCGAGCCGCTTCACGACGTGGGTCTACAAGTTCGCGCTGCTCGAGGCGGGCGTGAAGGCGCGCCGCCGCGCGTGGCAGGGCCGCGAGATCATGCTCGGCGACGACGCGTGGCCCGCGTTCGCGGATCCCGGCCCCGGCGCGCACGAGAGCGCGGTGACCGCCGAGCTGCTGCGGGCGATCCGGGACGCCGTGCAGCGCGAGCTCACCGACCACCAGCGCGAGGTGTTCGTCGCACTGGCGCTGCACGAGGTGCCGATCGACGTGCTCGCGGAACGGCGCGGCACGACGCGCGGCGCGCTCTACAAGACCCTGCACGACGCGCGGCGCCGGTTGCGCGCCGCGCTGGCCGACCACGACCTGGGGGGTGCCGCATGAGCGACCTGCTCACCCGCCTGCTCGGGCCCGCTGGGCCCGAGGTGAGCTGCGAGGACTGCTTCGACCGCCTCGACGAGTACGTCGACGCCGAGGTCGCCGGCCGCGATCCCGAGCGGACCGTCCCCGGCATGGCGGCGCATCTCGTGGGCTGCCCGGCCTGCCGCGAGGACCACGAGGCCCTGCGCGCGCTCGTCAGCGGCGGGCCGTCGTGATCTCGGTGGCTCAGCGCCCCGCGCGGTCGCGCGACAACCGCTCGTAGACCATCGCCCCGATCCGCGGCCCGCGCAGCGCGGCCTCGAAGTCGGCGCGCCAGTCCTCCATGTTCGTCGAGGGGTGGTTGAACCAGTGGTCGACGCTGCGGTCGATCGCCGCGAGCGTCTGCTCCGAGGGCTGGCCGCCCGCGTCGACCTCGTCCCAGGCCGACCGCACCGTCAGGCCGACGGCGCGCGACGCCTTGGTGCCCATCGCGCCCGCCAGCGGGGCGAGGTAGCTGGAGATGTGCGTGTGGCCGTGCTCGTCTCCCTCGTGGGCCTCGCCGGCGCCGCCCTCGTCGTGGTCGTCGTGATCGTGGCTGCCCGGCTCGTCGGCGTGCTGGTCGCTCACCGGGTTGACGATGTCGCCGTGGTCCTTGGCGATCTGCGTGTGGCTCGGCGGCTGGTAGGTCGAGGGCGCGATGCCGGCCTGGGGCTGCCCGTTCTCGTAGAGGTCGCCGACGCCGCCGAGCGCCTTGATCACCGGGCCCATCGGGCCGTCCACCCGCTGGTGGCGCTTCTCGTCGATGCCGGTCTCCTCGCGGATCGCCTCGATCGCGGCGTTGAGGAACTGCATCGCGACCGTCACGGTCTGGTTCCAGGCCTCGCCGAGCTTCTCCTCGAGGTAGTCGCGGATCTCCTTGTCGACGGCCTCGATGCCCTCCGCGATCTCCTCGCCGACGACGGGGATCGCCTTCGCGGCCTCCTTGAGCATCTTCAGCGGCCCGTGCTCGTAGACCCAGGTGTAGGCCTTGCGCAGGGAGTGCTGATCATCCGACCAATCGGCCGCGTAGGCCTCGATCGACTCCGAGATGCTCCGGATCGCCGCGGCGGCCTCGCCCGTGAGCCCGGTGACCGCCCCGGCCGCCTCCGCGCCCGCGCCCTCGACGGCCTGCTGCTCCGCGTCCCAGTAGCCGGCGCTGCCGCCGAGCGCCTCGTTGATCGAGCTCATCACGCCGAAGACGCCTCCGGCGGTCGAGGCGGCGTCCGTGATGCCAGAGCCGACGAGCTCGCCCGCGCCCTCGGTGATCTCCGCGCCCGTGTCGGTCACGGCGGTCACGACGGTGTTGATCGAGCGGATCTTCTCGGCCACCCACTGGCCGACGCCGGAGAAGTCCGCCGGGTTCTCCGGGTCCATCTCCATGTAGTCGAGCGCGGCGAGCGTGACCTCGCTCGGGCCCTTCTTGCCCTTCTCGAACGGGTTGAGCTCCTTGAGCTTGTCCGCGGCCTCCTCGAGCAGCGACGCGGCGGTGTCGGTCATGTTGAACGAGCCCGTCGTCATGACCTCGAGCCCGTTGACCATCATGTTCGCGGCCAGCGGGTTGCCCTGCGCGTCGGTCGCGTGGGTCATCGTGTCCAGCACGCCGACCTGCGCGGCGTTGAGGCGCTGCACGGCGCCCGGCGTCTCCTCGGGGTGGCCCATCGGGGCCGACCCGGCCGGCACGAAGACCTCGGCGCCCTCGCGCAGCAGCAGGTTGATCGCGATCTCGCAGAAGTTCGAGTGCGCGTAGTAGTCCTGCATCGTGTGGATGCCCGAGGCGAACTCGCGCGGGCCGAGGCCGCCCTGGCCGCTGCTGCCCGCCCGCGCGGCCTGGTGCATCTTGCCCTTCAGCCACTCCTTCGAGGTGTTCATGTAGCGCGGGATGGCCTGCTCGTTGACCTGGAACGCGGCGGTCCCCTCGCCGGGCGTCATGTTCCCGCCCGGCGTCGCGGCGTAGCGCGGGTCGACGGCGGCGTAGCCCTGGTTCTCCGCGCCCGCCGGGTTGGCGAGGACGTCGGCGGTCGTCCGGTAGGCGTCCGGGTTCGTCGGGTCGGCCAGCGCGGCCGCGCCGTCGGTGCCGGGGGCGACCTGGCGGTTGACGTCGGAGGCGCGCAGGTCGGTCGGGTTGTCGATGTGCTCGACCGGGTCGTAGGTGCCGAACTCGCCGGCGGTGAAGCCGCGGCCGAACTCCTTGATCGAGAGCACGTTGAGGATCGCGAAGATCCGGTCGGCGCCGCCGATCTTGACCAGGATGCCGGGGGTCAGCGCCTGCGAGAGGTCGCGCATCCAGTTGCCCTGGCGCCCGGCGCGCGCGGCCTGCGGGTCCAGGCCCATCGCGTGCAGGGCCTCCTCGGTCATCGCCGCGTGGCCGGTGCCGCCGAGGTACTGGCCGCCCTCGATCCGCGTCGTGCCCTGGGCGAAGCGCGCGATCCGCTTGCGCGCGGCGCCGGGCGGCGCGGCCGCGACGGCGGCGGGCGTGCCGCGCATGGCGGCGGAGGCCGCGGCGTCCGCGTCGCGCTCGATCGCATCACCGGGCTGGGAGACCTCGAGCTGCTCGGGGACGCCGCCGCCGGTGCCCTGCTGGACGACGTGCGCGAGCTCGTGCGCGATCAGCGACTGGCCGGACTCCGTGCCCGGCGAGTACTCGCCCTGGTTGAAGACGATGTCCCCGCCGACGGTGTAGGCGCGGGCGTCGAGCGCGGCCGCGGCGCCGGCGGCCTCGCCGCCCGTGTGCACGCGCACGTCGGAGAGGTCGGTGCCGTAGGCCGGCTCGAAGCGGTCGCGCACGCGCTCGTCGAGCGGCGCGCCGCCGCCGGCCATGCCGGCGCGGGCCACCTGCGCCGCCTCGCCGCCGGAGAGCATCCGGCTCACCGCGGCGTTGCCGGCCGCGGACTGCAGCGCGATCACCCGCGCGACGGCCGGGGACTGGGGCGCCGGAGCCGCCGCGGGCACGCCGACGGGCGCGGGCGGAGCGAGAGCTTCGTCTTCTCGGGTCCGGTCCGCCACGTCTGGCGCGGGACGGTATCCGGGCCGGGCCGTCCAGGTCAATGGCCGGCCGGGCGGTCGTTCGGGCACCGCATGCGAGAATGTTGCGCGTGCAATTCGGCACGACCGAGGAGGTCGCCGGGACGCTCGCCGGCGAGGGCTACCTGGCCGACCGCGCGCTCGCGACGAGCGTGTACCTGGCCGCGGCGCTCGAGCAGCCGCTGCTGCTCGAGGGCGAGGCGGGCGTCGGCAAGACGGAGGTGGCGCGCGCCCTCGCGCACGCGCGCGGGGCGCGGCTGATCCGGCTCCAGTGCCACGAGGGCATCGACCTGCACCACGCGGTCTACGACTGGGACTACCAGCGCCAGCTGCTCGCGATCCGCGCCGCCGAGGCCGGCGCCGAGTCGCGCGAGCTGTTCGGCCGCGAGTTCCTGCTGCGCCGCCCCCTGCTGGAGGCGCTCGAGAGCGAGGCCGACGAGACCGTCCTGCTGATCGACGAGGTCGACCGCGCCGACGACGAGTTCGAGGCGTTCCTGCTCGAGTTCCTGTCGGACTTCGCGATCACGATCCCCGAGCTCGGGACCGTGAGCGCCCGGCGGCGGCCGCTCGTGATCCTCACCTCCAACCGCACGCGCGAGCTGCACGACGCGCTCAAGCGCCGCTGCCTCTACCACTGGATCGACTACCCGAGCCCGCAGCGCGAGTCCGAGATCGTGCGCACGCGGCTGCCCGGCGTGCCCGACTCGGTGGCCGAGCGGGTCTGCGACGCGGTCGCGCGGCTGCGCTCGGAGGAGCTCTACAAGCTGCCCGGGGTGGGGGAGACGATCACGTGGGCGCGGGCGCTGCTCGCGCTCGACGACGACGCCGACCTCGAGTCCACGCTCGGCGTCGCGCTGAAGGTGCGCGAGGACATCGACCGCGTGATCGAGCGCGGGGTGCTGCGTGGCGCCTGAAGCCGCGACCCGCGCCGTCGAGGAGCGCGTGAGCACGCTCGCCGCGCTGATGCGGGCCGGCGGCGCGCGCGTCGGCGTCGGGGAGCTGATCGCGGCCCATCGCGCGCTGGCCGCCGTCGATCCGACCGACCGCGCCGACGCCTACTTCGCGCTGCGCACCACGCTCTGCTCGACGCGCGCCGAGCTCCTGCTCTTCCGCGAGGCGTTCGCGGCCGTGTTCGCCGGGCGCGAGCGCGAGAACCCGCTGGAGGCGCTCGGCGAGATCGAGAAGGCCGCGATGCCGCGCGTCGGCGTGCCGCAGACCGGCGCCGCCCCGCTCGAGCCGGACCCCGACGGCACGCCCGTGCCCGCCGCCTACAGCGACGAGGAGCTGCTGCGCGAGAAGGACTTCGCCTCCTACACGGACACCGAGCGCCGGCAGGCGCGGCTGCTGCTGGCGCGGATCGCCGCCCGCGCCCCGCAGCGGCTGAGCCGCCGTACCCGGCCGACGCGCCGGCGCCGCGAGGCGCACGACCTGCGAGCCACCGTCCGCGCCTCGCTGCGCCACGGCGGCGAGCTGATGGAGCGCCGCTACCGCGAGCCGGCGCTGCGCCCGCGCCGGATCGTGCTCGTCTGCGACGTGTCCGGCTCGATGGCGCCCTACGCCCGGATGCTGCTGCAGTACCTGCAGGCGTCCGTCGCCGCCCGCGCGCGGGTGGAGGCGTTCGTGTTCGGCACCCGCCTCACGCGCGTCACGCGCGACCTCGAGGGACGCGATCCCGACCGGGCGCTGGCGCGCGCCGCCGAGCGCGTCACGGACTGGTCGGGCGGCACGCGGATCGGCGCCGCGCTGGCCGAGCTCAACCGCGAGCACGGGCGCCGGATCGGCCGCGGCGCGGTCGTCGTGATCCTCTCCGACGGCTGGGACCGGGGCGACCCGGACGTGCTCGCCGCCGAGATGGCGCGCCTGCGCCGCACCGCCCACCGGCTGGTGTGGCTGAACCCGCTCGCCGCCGACCCGCGCTACGAGCCGCTGACCCGCGGCATGCGCGCCGCCCTGCCGCACCTGGACCACCTGCTGCCCGGCAACTCGATCGCCTCGCTGGAGTCGCTCGCCGACCTGATGGAGGAAGGACTGTCATGAAGGACGTGCTGAAGGACATCGACACCTGGAGCGAGCGCGGCGACGCGATCGCCCTGGCCACCGTGATCTCGGTCAAGCGCTCCGCGCCGCGCCCGCCCGGCTCCAAGATGGCCGTCAACGAGCACGGCGAGATCTCCGGCGCCGTCTCGGGCGGCTGCGTGGAGGGCGCGGTCGTCGAGGTCGCCGAGCAGGTGCTCAACGGAGCGGAGCCGCAGCTGCTGCACTTCGGCATCGCCGACGAGGAGGCGTGGGACGTCGGCCTGCCGTGCGGCGGCGAGATCGACGTGTTCGTGGAGCGCTACCAGCCGTGAGCGCCGCAGGCGAGTTCACCGAGCTGGCGCGCCGCGGGGGCCGCGGCGCGCTCGTCACCGTCCTCTCGGGCCCGGCGGCCGGCGGCAAGATGCTCGTCACCGCCGACGGCGAGCGCTCCGGCTCGCTCGGCGACGAGGCGCTCGAGGACGTGGCCGCCCGTCACGCCGACGAGCTGATGTGGCTCGAGCGCTCCGAGCGCCGCGACGAGGGCGCCAACGCCCTGTTCGTGGACACCACCTTCCCGCCGCCGCGGCTGATCGCCTTCGGGGCGGTCGACTTCGCGGCGGCGCTGTGCCGGCTCGCGCGCGCCGCGGGCTGGCGGCCGTTCGTGGTCGACCCGCGCGCCCGCTTCGCGCAGCCCGCGCGCTTCCCGGACGCCGAGGAGGTCGTCGCCGCGTGGCCGGAGGAGGCGTTCGCGCAGCTCGGCGGGATCGACCGCGCGACCGCGATCGCGGTGCTCACGCACGACCCGAAGCTCGACGACGCGGCGCTGATCATCGCGCTGCGCTCGCAGGCCGGCTACATCGGGGCGATGGGCTCGCGCCGCGCGCAGGAGAGCCGCCGCGAGCGGCTGCTCGCCAAGGGCGTCACGGACGAGGAGCTCGAGCGCGTCTCCGCCCCGATCGGGCTCGACCTCGGCGCGCTGACCGCCGAGGAGACCGCGCTCTCGATCATGGCCGAGATCGTCGCGATGCGCTACGGGCGCGACGGCGGCCGGCTCGCCCACGCCAAGGGCCGCATCCACGAGGTCGGCGTGTGAGGGGCAGCCACCTGTGAGGGTCGGCCGCGCCGGCGAGGGCGAGCCGTGAAGGTCGGCGGCCTCGTGCTGGCCGCGGGGGAGGGCTCGCGCTTCGGCGGCACCAAGCAGCTCGCGCCGCTCGGCGGGCGGCCGCTGCTCGAGCACGCGCTGGCGTCGGTGGCGGTGCTCGACCCGCGCGTGGTCGTGCTCGGCCACGAGGCGCAGGCGATCCTCGCCGCGGTCGATCTCCAGGGCGCCGAGGCGGTCGTCTGCGAGGACTGGCGCGAGGGGCAGGCCGCCTCGCTGCGTTGCGGCCTGATGGCGCTCGGCGACGTCGACGCCGCCGTGGTCGTGCTCGGCGACCAGCCGCGGATCACGACGGCGGCCGTGTCCGCGGTGGCTGGCGCCGCCGGTGAGGGGGTCGCCGCGGCGCGCGCGAGCTACGGCGGCAAGCCGGGGCATCCGGTGCTGCTGGGCCGCGAGCTGCTGGCGCGCGTCGGCGAGCTCCGCGGCGACGTAGGCTTTCGCGACCTCCTGGGGAGCGTGGACGTCCGGGAGGTCGAGGTGGGCGAGCTCGCCGACCCCGTCGACATCGACACGCGGGAGGAGCTGGCGCGGCTATGAAGCTCGAGCAGGCATTCGAGGTGCAGGCCCCGATCGAGCGGGTGTGGGAGGCGCTGATCGATCTCGAGCGCGTCGCGCCGTGCCTGCCGGGCGCCACGATCACCGACCACGACGAGGACGGCACCTACCACGGCGAGTTCAAGGTCAAGCTCGGCCCGACCACCGCCTCCTACCGCGGCACGGTGAAGATCGAGGAGGCCGACGAGGCGACCCACACCGCCACGATGCGCGCCAAGGGCACCGACAAGCGCGGCCAGGGCGGCGCCAACGCGACGATCGTCAACAAGCTCACCTCCGACGGCGGCACGACGCGCGTCGAGGCCGTCACCGACTTCACGATCACCGGCCGGCTCGCCCGCTTCGGGCGCGGCGGCATGATCGAGGACATCTCCAACCGGCTGATGCGCGACTTCTCGACCTGCCTCCAGAGCCGCATCGCCGCCGACGAGCCCGCCCCGAGCGGCGAGGCCGTGACCACGGGGGCGGAGGCGCCCGAGGCCGTCGCCGGCGCCGACCCGGAGCCCGCACCATCGGCCGCCGACGCCGGCGTCCAGCCGCCCGACACCCCGGCGCCCGCCCCGCGCGCCGCCGCCGCCGCCGCCGGCTGCCGCCAAGCCGATCAGCGGCTTCTCGCTGTTCTTCGGGGCGCTCCTGGACCGGATCAAGCGCCTGTTCGGGCGGGGCCGCCGCTAGCCTCGAAGGCATGGCTGAAGGCTGCGACACCGGGGTCTGCGGGGCGGACGTGCCGCCGCTGATCGGCTCTCTGCTCACCGGCACCGGGCTGACGCTCGACCAGGCCGCCGCCGCGCTGGAGCGCGGCGAGTCGCCGCCGCTGACCGACGTGCAGCGGCGGATCGTCGAGGAGCACGCCGCGGCGCGGCTGTAGCGCCGGCGAACGTCAACGGCGGCTGGGTAGGAGGTGAGGGAGCCGCCCGCAGCGCCTGCTCCCGACGCGAGCGGCCCCCGAACCGGCCCCCCAATGCCGCTGTGGGACCGGCCGGTGCACCCGCGTGCCAATGGAATAGACCCGGCCGTGCGGCGTCTGTGGGTGGCATGCGCCTCCTGTTCGCCACCACGCGCGGGGCCGGCCACGTCGGCCCTCTGATCCCGTTCGCCCGCGCCGCGGCCGCCGCGGGCCATGATGTCCTCGTCGCCGGGCCTCGCTCGGCCGGGCGGATCGCCGAGCGTGCCGGGCTGCCGTCCGCGGCGGTCGGCGAGCCGTCGGCCGCGGAGGCCGAGCGTGCGTGGGCGCCGGTGTGGTCGCCCGAGACCTCGCCCGGTATGGCCGCCGTGGTGCAGGACCTGTTCATCGGGCTCCACGCGCGGCTGGCGCTGCCCTCGATGCTCGCGCTGGTCGAGACGTGGCGGCCGGACGTCGTCGTGCGCGAGACGCTCGAGTTCGCGTCGGCGCTCGCGGCGGAGCGCCGCGGCGTGCCGCAGGTGCGGGTCGGGGTCCACCTCGACTCCGACACGGACGCCGACCCGCGCTTGCTCGGCGTCGCGATCCCGGCGCTCGACGCGCTGCGCCCGTCGCTCGGGCTCGCTCCGGATCCCGAGGCCACGGCGATCCGCGAGTCGCCGGTGCTCACGCTGGCGCCCGCCTCCACCAGCGGCGCCGCGACGGCGCTGCGGTTCCGCGACACGACGGCCGCGCCGGTCGATCGAGCTGCCGCGCTGGGGCGATCCCGCGGCGCCGCTCGTCTACGTCTCGTTCGGCTCGGAGGCGGCCGCCTCGCACCACTTCCCCGGCGTCTACCGGCGCGCGGCCGAGGCCCTCTCCGCGCTGCCGGTCCGCGTGCTGCTGACGATCGGCGACCGCCGCGACCCCGCCGAGCTCGGGACGCTGCCGCGGTCGGTGCGGGTGGAGCGGTGGATGCCGCAGGCGGGCGTGATGGCGCACGCGTCGGCGATGGTCGGGCACGGTGGCTCGGGCTCCACGCTGATGGCGCTCGCGGCCGGCGTCCCGCTCGCGCTCGTCCCGCTGTTCGTGGACGGGCCGTCGAACGCGCGCCGCGTCGCCGAGCTCGGCGCCGGCATCGCGCTCGAGCGCGGCCCGGACGAGCTCGCCGGCGCGGTCGCCGAGCTCCTCATGGACCCCGGCCACCGGGCCGCGGCGAGCGCCGTCGCGGCGGAGATCAGCGCGCTGCCGCCCGTCGCGGATGCGGTCGCGGCGCTCGAGGCGGTCAGGCTCGCGCCGGTGGCGTGAGCGTGCGGCGCCGGGCCACCGCGACCGCGGCACCCACCACGGCGATCGCGCCCGCCACGAGCGCGCCGGCCTCGTAGCTCCAGCCCTCCACGATCGCGCCGCCGAGCGCGTTGCCGATGGCCGTGCCGGCGACGATGCCCATCACCATCACCGCGAACGCCTCCGTGATCGTGCCGGGCGGCGCGGCGGTGTCGAGCAGGGTGGAGGCGACGACCGTCGCGGGCGCGAGCACGAGCCCGCAGGCCAGCAGCAGGACCGACAGCACCAGCACGACGTCGGCCGCGGCGAGCAGCGCGAAGCCCACGCCCAACGCCAGCAGCAGGACGGGCAGCCGGCGCTCCGGCGCGCCGGGCCACGACCGCGCGCCGTAGACGATCCCGCCGGCCAGCGAGCCCGCCGACAGCATCGCGAGGTACAGGCCGCCGGTCTCCGCCGACCCGCGCTCGTCGGCGAACGCCGGCAGCAGCACCTGGACCACGCCGACCGCGGTCCCGAACGCGCCCAGCACCAGGAACACCGTCCGCATCCCCGGGGCCGCGAGCGGGCCGAGCCAGCCCACCTCGTGCGGCTCGCCGCGCCACGACCGCGAGGCGGCGGTGGCCGAGAACGCCAGAGCGCCGCCCGTGGCGACGGTCGCGCCGGTCACCACCGCGGCCGCCGGCGAGGCCAGCGCCACGATCGCCGCCGCCAGCGCCGGCGCAGTGATCACCGAGATCTCGAAGACGATCGAGACCATCGCGTAGGCCGTCTCGCGCTGCTCCCGGTCCTGGGCGAGCGTGCTCCACAGCGAGCGCATCGCCGCGGGGAGCTGGGGGAGGGCGAGCCCGCCCGCCGCCGCGCAGGCGTAGAGCACGCCCGTGCCCGCGCCCTCGAGCGCCGCGGCCACCAGGGCGCCGCAGGCGAGCGCGTGCACGACCGCCGCGGGCCGCAGCACCCGCGTCTGCCCGAGCCGGTCCATCAGGCGGCCCTGGGCGACGGCGCCGAGCGCGTTGCCGATCCCGAACGCGCCGACCACGCGCCCGGCGACGGCGAACGAACCGGTGGCGTCCTGCGCGAGCAGCAGGATCGCCAGGCCGAACATGCCGATCGGCATCGAGCCGACGGCCGAGGCGATCACCGGCCGCCGCGCGCCCGGCAGCCGCAGCAGCGTCGCGTAGCGCCGCGCACCCGCCCGGGCGTGCTCGAGCGCCGCCACGTCAGCCGAGCAGCAGCAGGTCGACCGGGTCCCCGGCCTGCATCGCCGGTGCGCCGTGCGGCGCGACGGCGAACCCGTCGCTCTCGCCGAGCGCGCCCGTCATGTGCGAGCCCTGACGCTCGGTCGGGGTGGCCTCGAGAACGCCGTCTGCGGCTTGCGCGATCGCGGCGGTGAGGAACGTCGTGCGCCCGTCGGAGGCCTCCGCCGGCCCGGCCAGCCGCCCGCGCACGAGCCGCGGGCGCGCGTCGCGCTCGCCCTGCAGGCGCCGCAGCGCCGGCTCGATGAACACGCAGAAGCAGACGATGCTCGACAGCGGGTTGCCCGGGAGCCCGAACACGAGCGTGGAGTCGCGGCGCCCGAACCACAGCGGCTTGCCGGGCTTGATCTGCACGCGCCACAGCACCTCTTCGACCCCGCAGGCCTCGAAGGCGGGCTTGACGTGGTCGTGCGGCCCGACCGACACGCCGCCCGAGACGACCAGCACGTCGCCGGCGAGACCGCGCTCGACGGCCTCGAGCGTCGCGGCGCGGTCGTCGGGCACGACGCCGGCCTCGACCACCTCGGCGCCGGCGCGGCGGGCGAGCAGGGAGACCATCAGCCCGTTGGACTCATGGATGCGGCCCGGCTCCGGCGGCGCGCCGAGCGGCAGCAGCTCGGAGCCCGTGACGAGCATGTGCAGCGTCGGCCGGCGATGCACGGCGACCTCCCCGACGCCCGCGGAGGCCAGCGCCGACAGCCGCGCCAGCGTCAGCCGCTCCCCGGCGCGGGCGAACACGTCGCCGGCGCGGACGTCCTCCGCGCGGAAGCGCACGTGACGGCCCGGCTCGATCGCCCGCTCCGGCGTCACCGTGTCGTCGCCGAGCTCCGCGAGCTCGGACTGCAGCACGGCGTCGGCGCCGGGCGGCAGTGCCGCGCCGGTGGAGATCGCGGCGGCGGTCCCGGGCTCCAGCTCCTGCTCGGCCACCTCGCCGGCGGCCACGCCGCCGACGAGGCGCAGCGCCACGCCGGGCGCGGTGTCGGCTGAGCGCACCGCGTACCCGTCCATGGCGGAGCGGTCGAACGGCGGCAGGTCGACGGCCGCCGCCGCGTCCTCGGCCGCCACCCGCCCGGCCGCGGCGGCCAGCGGCTCGCGGACGGCCTCCAGCGGGGCGATCGGCGGCAGGATCGCCTCCAGCGCCTCGTCGATGCTGTGCATCAGATGGTCGATTCCGCCGCCCGCGCGGCTCCTCGGTCCTGGATCGTGGATGCCGGGCGGCGCCGGCCGAAGCGGAATAGTGGCAGCGCCACAGGCCGATTCGGACGGTGTCGATCCGGCGCCGCGAGACAGCACCGAGGTGACGTGGGGGTGGTGGAATCGGCCATCTAACCGCCGATGCGGGACATCGTGCGCTCCGGCTGCACGAATCCCGGATCGTTCACGTGGTGCTTGAGCTCCTTGCGCCAGACGGCGTCGCGGATGATCGCCTCGAGGTCGGCGTCCGTCGCGCCGGAGCGCAGCGGCTCGCGCAGGTCGGTCTCCGTCATCGAGAACAGGCAGGTGCGCAGCTCGCCCTCGGCGGTGAGGCGGATGCGGTTGCAGTCGCCGCAGAAGGGCTCGGTGACGGGGGAGATGAAGCCGATCTCGCCCTGCCCGTCGGCGAACCGCCAGCGCCGCGAGGTGCCGTGGCGCTCGCGGCCGACCGCCTCGAGCGGGTACACGGCGTCGATCATCGCCCGCACCTCCTCGTTGGGCAGCACGCGGTCGCGGCTCCAGGTGCGGTCGGCGTCGAGCGGCATGAACTCGATGAAGCGCACGACGTAGGGCTCCGTGCGGGCGAACTCGGCGAAGCGCACGACCTCGGTCTCGGTGAAGTCGCGCAGCGCCACGACGTTGACCTTGATCGGGCGCAGCTCCGGGTGCCGCTGGGCGGCGGCGAGGCCGTCGAGCACCTGCTGCAGCGAGTCGCGCCGGGTGAGCTGGAAGAAGCGGTCGGGCGCGAGCGCGTCGAGCGAGACGTTGATCCGCTTCAGGCCCGCGCGCACGAGGTCCGCGACCTGGCGCTCGAGCAGGTAGCCGTTGGTGGTCAGCGAGAGGTCGTGGACGTCCTCGATCGCCGAGAGCTTCTCCACGAGGCGCCACAGCTCGCGGCGCACGAGCGGCTCGCCGCCCGTCAGCCGCACGTCGCGCACGCCCATCGCGCTCAGCAGCCGCACGAGGCGCTCGATCTCCTCGTAGCTCAGCAGCGCGTCGCGGTTGAGCCAGGGCAGGCCCTCCGCGGGCATGCAGTACTGGCAGCGGAAGTTGCAGCGGTCCGTGACCGAGACCCTGACGTCTCCGATCGGCCGCCCGTGACCGTCCACCAAGGGCTTCATGAGCGGTGGAAGTCCGCCTTCCCGCCGGTCTTGTCGAGCAGCTCGACGCGCTCGATCACGACCCCCGGCTCGATGCCCTTGACCATGTCGTAGACCGTCAGGGCCGCCACGGAGCAGGCCACGAGCGCCTCCATCTCGACGCCCGTGCGGGCCGTGGTGCGCGCCTCGGCGACCACGGTCACCGTGCCGGCCTCCGCGTCGACGTCGATCTCCGCCCCGACCTTGGTCAGCGGGAGCTGGTGGGCGAGCGGGATGAGCTCGTCCGTGCGCTTGGCCGCCTGGATGCCGGCGATCCGCGCCACCGCCGCCACATCGCCCTTCGGGGCGTCCCCGGCGGCCACCCGGGCGGCGGCGTCGGGCGACATCCGCACGACCGCGCGGGCGCGTGCCCATCGATCCGTGGGCTCCTTGGCGCTGACGTCGACCATCGTGGCCCGGCCGGCGGCGTCGAGGTGCGTGAGCGAGGCTCCCTCCACTGTCCTCATGGTAGTCGTGCGGCACCTTCAGGAATGCGCCCGGTAGGCCGATGCCACTGCTGTGACGGCGATTCCGACACGGACCTCCCCTGCCGGGGAGGACATGCTCGCCCGCACGGCCGAGGTCGGAGGGGCGCTGGCGAGCGACGTCCGCGTCAGCGTGCTGCTGGTCGTCGACCGCGATCTGCGGATCCGCTTCGCGGCCGGCTCGCGCTGGGCCAAGAAGGGGATCGACCCGGCGACGCTGGGCGGCCGAAGCCTGAAGGACATCGTCCCGCTGCCGCTGCACGGCGAGGTGCTGCCGCACTACGAGGCGGTCTTCGCCGGCGAGACGCGGCGCTTCGTGGCCAGCTACGACGAGGACTACCGCAACACCGTCGTGCCGATCCCGTGCGAGGACGGCGCGATCGCCGGCGCGCTGGCGCTCGCGTTCGACGACGGCGAGGAGCTGCGCGCCGAGCGTGCGGCCCGCCGCGAGCTCTCGCGCCGCCTGGCGCAGCAGTCCGCCGTCGCCCGGCTGGGCGAGCTGGCGCTGCGCCGCGTGCCGCTCGAGGAGCTGATGGACGCGGCCTGCCGCGCGGTCGCCGACGGGCTCGAGGTCGACCTCGTCCACGTGGGCGAGCACCTGGGCGCCGGGCGCATGCGCGTGGCCGCGGGAGCGGGCTGGCCGGCCGGCTTCGTCGGCTCCGAGCACGAGATGCGCTCCTTCAAGGACGAGGCCGGGCGCGAGCAGTACGCGCGCGGGCCCGTCGTGATCGAGGATCTCCCGAGCGACGCTCGCTGGCGCGCCCGGCCGCTGCGCGAGCACGGCGTCGTGTCCTGCGCGATGGTGCTGCTCGGCGCCCCGCACGCGCCCGCCGGCGTGCTCGGCGCCAGCTCCCGCACGCGGCGGAGCTTCGGCGAGCAGGACCTCGACTTCCTCACCGCGGTCGCGCACGTGCTCAACGGCGCGCTGGAGGGCCTGCGCACCGAGGAGCGGATCCGCCACGACGCGCTGCACGACGCGCTCACCGGCCTGCCCAACCGGGCCCTGCTGCTCGAGCGCCTCAGCGACGCGATCGCCCGCGCGGACGCCGAGGGCCGCAGCCTGGCGCTGTTCTTCCTCGACGTCGACCACCTGAAGGTGCTCAACGACTCGCTCGGCCACCACGCCGGCGACGAGCTGCTGCGCGCGATCGGCCCGCGCCTGCGCGCCGTCCTGCGCCCCGACGACATGATCGCCCGCTTCGGCGGCGACGAGTTCGCCGTCCTGTGCGAGGGCGTCGGCGACGAGGCGCACGCGCTGCGCGTCGCCGAGCGGCTCGTGCGCGCGTTCGCGCAGCCGTTCGAGGTCCGCGGCGAGCCGCGCTTCTGCTCGACCAGCGTCGGCGTCGTGGTCTCCGACCCGGCGGGTCCGCGCGGCCCGGCCGAGCTGCTCTCGGACGCCGACGCGGCGCTCTACCGCGCCAAGGAGCGCGGCCGCGGCCGCCACGAGGTCTTCGACGCCGGCCTGCGCGACCGCACGACGGCGCGCCTGCAGATCGAGGCCGACCTGCGGCGGGCGATCGAGGCGGGCGACCAGCTGTGGGTCGCCTACCAGCCCTACTACGCGCTGCCCGAGCTGGAGATGTCCGGGGTGGAGGCGCTGCTGCGCTGGGACCATCCCGAGCGCGGCGCGATCCCGCCCGCGGAGTTCATCCCCGTCGCCGAGGACTCCGGCCTGATCGTCGAGCTCGGCGAGCTCGTGCTGCGCACCGCCTGCCGCGACGTGGCGCGCTGGCCCGGGCTGGTGGTCAGCGTCAACGTGTCCGCGCGCCAGATGGAGCTGACCGGCATGCCCGGCGTCGTCGGCGCCGTCCTGCGCGACTCGGGCATCGACCCCGGCCGGCTCGCGCTGGAGATCACCGAGGGCCTGCTGCTCGAGGACACCCCGGCGACCACGGAGACCCTGCAGTCCCTGCGCCGCCTCGGCGTCCGGCTGATGCTCGACGACTTCGGCACGGGCTACTCCTCGCTGGCGTACCTCCGCCGCCACCCGCTCGACGTGCTCAAGGTCGACCGCGCGTTCGTCGCCGACCTCGGGGAGGACGGCAAGGGCGATGCGGCGATCGTCGAGGCGATCATCGGCATGGCGAAGGCGCTCGGCATGCGGGTCGTGCCCGAGGGCGTCGAGACGGCCGCCCAGCTCGCCCGGCTGATCGAGCTCGGCTGCGAGTTCGCGCAGGGGTTCCATCTCTCCCGCCCGCTGCCCGCGGCCGAGATCGAGGCGCTCCTGAGGTGAGCGGCTCCTTCGCGCTCTCGGAGGTGCTCGGCGGGCTGTCCTACGCGCTCGACATCACCGAGGGCGAGCCGCCCGGCCACGCCGTCCGCACGCTCGCGATCGGGATGCGGATCGCCGAGCAGCTGCGGCTCGGCGAGGACGTCCGCTCCGCGCTCTTCTACGCGCTGCTGCTCAAGGACGCCGGCTGCTCGGCCAACGCCTCGCGGCTCTCGTCGCTCTTCCACGCCGACGACCAGCCCGCCAAGGCGGCGATGAAGCGGGTCGACTGGACCCGCTCGAGCACGCTCGCGCTCTACACGTGGCGCTCGATCGAGCCGGGCGGGTCGCCGCTGGCCAAGGTGCGGCGGATGCGCGCGATCACCCAGGAGGACGAGGTCACGCGCGAGACGATCGGGACCCGCTGCGAGCGCGGCGCGGAGATCGCCCGCATGCTCGAGCTGCCCGAGCCCACGCAGGACGCGATCCGCTCGCTCGACGAGCACTGGGACGGCAGCGGGCACCCTCGCGGCCTGCGCGGGGAGGAGATCCCGCTGCTCGGCCGCATCGTCTGCCTCGCGCAGAGCGTCGAGGTGTTCGTGCGCACGATGGGCGCCCGCGGCGCCTACGGGATGGCGCTCAAGCGGCGCGGCCGCTGGTTCGACCCGGCGCTGGTCGACGCGATGCTCGGCTTCCGCGACGACGCCGCCTTCTGGGGGCCGCTGCAGGACGCGCGGTCGGTCCCGCCCGTCGCGGGCTGGGAGCCGCGCGACCGCGTCCTGCACGCCGACGAGGATCAGCTCGACCGCGTCGCGGAGGCATTCGCGCGCGTGATCGACGCGAAGTCGCCGTACACGGCCAGCCACTCCGCCGGGGTCGCGACCTACGCGCAGGCGATCGGCGCCGCGATGGGCATGGACGGCACGCAGCAGCGCGACCTGCGCCGTGCCGGGATGCTGCACGACATCGGCAAGCTCGCGATCTCCTCGCGGATCCTCGACAAGCCCGGCAGGTTGACCGACGAGGAGTTCGCCGCGATGCGCGAGCACACGCGCTACACGCTGCAGATCCTCGAGCGGGTGCGCTGCTTCCGCCACCTCGCCGGCATCGCGGCCAGCCACCACGAGCGGCTCGACGGCTCGGGCTACCACCGCGGGCTGGCGGCGTTCGACCTGCCGCGGCCCGCGCGCATCCTGGCCGTCGCCGACGTCTTCGACGCGCTCACCGCCGACCGTCCCTACCGCGCGGCGATGCCGCTGGAGCAGGCGCTGTCGATCGTGCGCGAGGACGCCGGCAGCGCGCTCTGCCCGGCGGCGGTCGCGGGCCTGGAGGCGGCGCTCGGCGACGAGCCGGAGTTCGTGGCCACGCTCGCGACTACTCTCGGGGACCATGATGGTCTCCGTCCGCCTGTTCGCCGGCCTGCGTGAGCGCGCGGGAAGCCGCTACATCGACGTCGAGCTCCCCGACGGCGCCAACGTCTCCGACCTGCTGGCCGCGATGGCGGCCACCCCCGTCGGCGAGATCCAGGCCGGGCAGTGCGTGGTCGCCATCAACCGCGAGTACGCCGACCTCGGCGAGGCGATCCGGCCGGAGGACGAGATCGCGCTGATCCCGCCCGTGAGCGGGGGAGCAGGACCTGTGCGCTCCGTGCGCGTGACGGAGGAGCCGCTCGACGTGGCCGCCGTCTCGGCCGCGGTGCGCGACCCGCGCGCCGGCGCCGTGGTCGTCTTCGAGGGCGTCACCCGCGAGGTGGGCGAGCTCGAGTACGAGGCCTACGAGGAGATGGCGCTCGAGCGCCTGCGGCGGATCGGCGAGGAGGAGGCCGAGCGCCACGGGCTCTGCGCGGTCGCGCTCGAGCACCGCGTCGGCACGGTCCCGCTGTCTGAGCCGAGCGTGCTCGTCGCCGCCTCCGCCCCGCACCGCGGCGAGGCCTTCCACGGCGCCCGCGCGCTGATCGACCGGATCAAGACCGAGGCGCCGATCTGGAAGCTCGAGGTCGACGGGGCCGACCGCCGCCGGGTCGAGGGCACGCTCCCGCCCGCGCAATAAACCTATGCAAAACTTAGGCGCATGCGGATGCTCTCGCTGCTCCTCGCCGCTTGCGCGCTCGCGCTGGCCGGTTGCGGTGGCGGTGACGACGACACCCTCACCGTCTCGGCGGCGTCGTCGCTCAAGACGGCGCTGACGGACTACGGCGGGCGGTTCGAGGCCGCGAAGGCGCGCTTCTCGTTCGCGGGCTCGGACGAGCTGGCGGCGCAGATCCGCAAGGGGGCGAAGCCGGACGTGTTCGCCTCTGCCAACACGAAGCTCCCGGACGAGCTCTACGACGAGGGGCTGGCAGAGAAGCCGGTGACGTTCGCGGGCAACCGGCTGGTGCTCGCCGTGCCCGCGGCATCGGACGCGCGGATCGCCTCGCTGCGCGACGTCGGGCGCGCGGGCACGACGCTGGCGATCGGCTCGGAGAGCGTGCCCGTCGGCTCCTACACGCGCACGGTGCTGTCCAAGCTGCCGGAGTCCGAGAGCTCGGCGATCCTGAAGAACGTGCGCTCGGAGGAGCCGGACGTGGCGGGGATCGTCGGCAAGCTCACGCAGGGCGCGGTCGACGCGGGGTTCGTCTACATCTCCGACGTGCGCGCGACGGACGGCAAGCTGAAGGCGATCGAGCTGCCGCGGTCGCTGCAGCCGACCGTCGCCTACGGCGTCGCGGTGATCAAGGGCGCGAAGAACGAGGACGCCGCGAAGGCCTTCGTGGACGGGCTGCTCGACGGCGACGGCAAGCGCGCACTGGACGCGGCGGGCTTCGAGCCGCCGCCCGCGCAATGAAGCCGTTCGGGCTCGTCCTGGGCGGCTCGCTCGCGATCGCGCTGCTGTTCCTCACGCTGCCGATCGCCGCGATCTTCCTCGACACCTCGCCGGCCCAGCTGGTGCAGAGCCTGGGGGAGGAGGGGGCGCTGGACGCGCTGCGGCTGAGCCTGGTCTGCTCGAGCGCGGCGCTGGCGCTGGTGATCCTCTTCGGCACCCCGGCCGCGTGGCTGCTGGCGACGCGCCGCTTCCGCGGGCGGGCGCTGGTGATCACGCTCGTCGAGCTGCCGCTCGTGCTGCCGCCCGCGGTGGCGGGGATCGGGCTGCTCGCCGCGCTCGGGCCGCAGGGCGTGTTCGGCGGCGCGATCGGCGACCGGCTCGTGCTCACCACCGCCGGTGTGGTCTGCGCCTTGACGTTCGTCTCCGCGCCGTTCTACATGCGCCAGGCCCAGGCGACGTTCGAGGCGCTCGACCAGACGTGGCTCGACGCGTCGCGCACGCTCGGCGCGACCGAGGCGCGCACGTTCGCGCGGATCGCGATCCCCGCGGCGGGAGGAGGCCTGCTGGCCGGGGTCGCGCTCGCCTGGGGCCGGGCGCTGGGGGAGTTCGGCGCGACGCTGATGTTCGCCGGGTCCTTCCGCGGGATCACGCAGACCGTCCCGCTGGCGATCTACGAGCGCTTCGGGACCGACTTCACGGGCGCGCTCGCGCTCTCGGCGGTGCTCGTGGGCGTCTCGGCGGCGCTGCTGCTGGCGGTCAAGCTGCTCAGCGGCGCGGAATGGCTCGGCGGTGCTGCGCGTTGAGGCGCGCACGCGGCTCGGGGCGCTGACCCTCGACGCCGCGCTGAGCGTCGAGGCCGGCCGCTGCCTGGCGCTCGCCGGCCCGTCCGGGGCGGGCAAGACGTCGATCCTGCGCGTCGCCGCCGGCCTGCTGCGGCCCGAGCACGGCGCCGTGGCCTGCGGCGAGGAGGTGTGGCTGGACACGGCCCGCGGGATCGACCTCGCGCCCGAGCGCCGCGGCTGCGGCTACGTGTTCCAGGAGTACGCGCTGTTCGGGCACCTGCGGGCGTGGCAGAACGTCGCGTACCCGCTGACCGGCATGCCGCGCCGCGCCCGCCGCGAGCGCGCGCAGGAGCTGCTCGAGCGCTTCGGGATCGGGGCGCTGGCCGACGCCCGGCCGCGGACCCTGTCCGGCGGCGAGCGCCAGCGGGTGGCGCTGGCGCGGGCGCTCGCGCGCGGCCCGCGCGCGCTGCTGCTCGACGAGCCGCTGTCGGCGCTGGACGCGCGCACGCGGGCCGCGGCGAGTCGCGAGCTCGGCGCGGTGCTGCGCGACGCGGGCGTGCCGGCGCTGCTGGTCACGCACGACTTCACGGAGGCCGCGCTGCTCGGCGACGAGGTGGCGGTCGTCGACGGCGGGCGGATCGTCCAGCGCGGGGAGGCGGCCCGGCTGGCCGCCGAGCCGGCGTCGGCGTTCGTGGCCGACTTCACCGGCGCGGTCGTGCTGACGGGCGTCGCGCACCCCGTGGCCGGCTCCACCACGCAGGTCGAGCTCGACGGGGGAGGGGTCGTCACGGCGCTCGACCGCGCCACGGGGCCCGTGGCGGTGAGCATCTACCCGTGGGAGATCGCGCTCGCGCCCGAGCATGCCGCCGACCCGGGCTCGACCCGCAACCACCTCGCCGTCGAGGTGGTCTCCGTGACGACGATCGGCAACCGGGTCCGCGTCGGGCTGGCCGCGCCGCAGCCGCTGACCGCCGAGATCAGCGACGCCGCGGTGCGCGAGCTGGAGCTGCGGCCGGGCACGCGCGCCGTCGCGTCGTGGAAGGCGGCGGCGACCCGGCTGCTGCCGCTGACCGCCGACCGGGCGCCGTCAGATACCGTCTCGCCGCCATGACCCGGGTCGCCGTCGTCGGGCACGTCGAGTGGATCGAGTTCGCCCGCGTGCCGCATCTGCCCGCACCGGGCCACATCGTCCACGCGACGGAGACGTGGGAGGAGGCCGGCGGTGGCGGCGCGGTCGCGGCGGTCCAGCTCGCGAAGCTGGGCGGCGGCGCGGACTTCTTCACGGCGCTCGGCGACGACGAGCTGGCCCGCCGCTCGGCCGAGCGGCTGGCCGCGCACGGCGTGCGCGTGCACGCCGCCCCGCGCGCCGGCCCGCAGCGCCGCGGCTTCACGCACATCGACGGCGACGGCGAGCGCACGATCACCGTGATCGGCGAGCGGATCGTCCCGCACGGCGACGACCCGCTCCCGTGGGAGCTGCTGGCCGAGATCGACGGCGTCTACTTCACCGGCGGCGACCCCGGCGCGCTGCAGGCGGCGCGGCAGGCGGGCGCGCTCGTCGCCACGCCGCGCGCCGACGCGACGCTGCTCGAGGCGGGCGTCCAGCTCGACGCGCTCGTGCGCAGCGGCGCCGACGCCGGCGAGCGGCTCGACCCGGCGCTGCTGGACCCGCACCCGCGCTACGTGGTGACGACCGCGGGCGGGCGCGGCGGAACGTGGGAGGCCGCCGACGGCGGCTCGGGGACGTGGGAGGCCGTGCCGCTCCCGGGCCCGCGGCGCGACACCTACGGCGCGGGCGACTCGTTCGCCGCCGCGCTCGCCTACGGGCTCGGCGACGGCCGCGGGATCCAGGGCGCCTGCGAGCTGGCCGCCCGCGCGGGCGCGCACAAGCTCACGGGCCGCGCTCCCTTCGAGAACCAGATCACGGCCGGCTGACGCGGCTCAGCGGCGCTTGACCGGAGCTCGCGCCGGCACCGGCCGCGGGACGCCGCGCCGGCGCTGTGGCTCGCCGCGCCCGGTCACGCCACCGAGATGGTCGCGCCGCCGCACGGGCCAGGGCTTCGCGTCCGGCAGCGGGATGCGCAGGCCGGGCGGCGACCCCTTGGGGTCGGGCTCGTCCGGCTCGCCCGGACCGCCGCGGAAGTCGTCGCCGTCGTCGCCGTCGTCGTCGCGCAGCCGGAAGAACCAGATCAGCCACACGATCAGCGCGCCGACGTCGAAGACGCGCAACCCGACCATGAAGATCCACCCCTCGAGCGTCACCTCGACACAGAGGTTAAGTCTTTTCCCACGTGGATTCCAGCCAGCCGTCCAGCAGGCGGCGGGCGATCGCGAGCGGCGGCGGCAGGCGGAGCGGGCCGCGCTCGGCCACCGCGTCCTGCACCTCGGCGCGCGTGAACCAGCGGACGTCCTCGAGCTCCTCGTCACCGATCCGCGGCTCGCCGGAGACCCACGGCGCCACGAACCCGAGCATCAGCGAGGCCGGGAACGGCCACGGCTGGGAGGAGACGTAGCGCGGCGGCCCGACCTCGACCCGCGCCTCCTCGCGCACCTCGCGCGCGACGGCCTCCTCCAGGCTCTCCCCGGGCTCGACGAACCCGGCCAGCGCGGAGTAGCGGCTCGGCGGCCAGCTCGGCTGGCGCCCCAGCAGCACCTCGTCGCCGCGCAGGACGAGCATGATCACGACGGGGTCGGTGCGCGGGTGGTGCTCGGCGCCGCAGCTCGGGCAGTGGCGGACGTGGCCGCCCTCGCGGACCTCCGTCGCGTGGCCGCAGTTGGCGCAATGGCGGTGGCGGCGGTGCCACGTGAGCAGCGCGACCGCGTAGGCGGCCAGCCCGCCGTCGGCCCGGGGGAGGGAGGCGGCGGCCTCGCGCAGGCCGAGCACGGGGCCGTCCGGCGTCGCCTGCTCGGCGGCGAACACCGGGCCGCGCTCGTCGAGCCCGAGCAGCAGCGGCTCGCCGGCGACCTGCCCGAGCGGGACGAGCGCGAGGCGGCCGTCCTCGACGTGCACGCCGTCGCGGCCGGCCACGACGGCCCGCGCCTCGGGGTCGGCGCGCTGGGCGGCGACCCAGGCGGCGTCGCGGCGCCGGTCGCCGGCGCGGTCGAGCGCCGCGCCCGTGAAGGTGTTCGGCGGCGTCATCGCAGGTGCCCGGCGACGTCCCAGGTCCAGAACTCGACGAGGTGGCCGTCGGGATCCTCGACGTAGGCCGCGCGGCCGTGCGTGGTGCCGAAGACGGCCGCCCTGACCTTCTGGCCTCGCTGCTCGAGCAGCGCCACGGTGGCGTCGAAGTCCTCGTCGGCGATCTGCATCGCGAAGTGCACGTGGACGCCGCCGCGACTCCCGAACAGGCCGACCTGCGGCTTCCACAGGCCGATCCGCGTGCGGTCGCCGGCCATCACCCACACCACGTCGCGATCCGGCCAGCGGTCCACGACGGGGAAGCCGAGGATCACGGAGTAGAAGCGCTCCGCGCGCTCCAGGTCGACGACCTCGAGCACGAGCTCGCTGACTCCGGTGACGGGGATCGCGTCCATGCCGAGACGGTAGATCACCCGCGCCGCTGCAGGGCGCCGAACGCGAGCGCGCCGGCCACGGCGGTCGCGGCGGCGGTCGCGCAGGCGACGCGGAAGCCGGCGTCGGGCCCGGCCGGGACCGCCGCCGCGAGCAGCACGAACCCGGACAGGCCGAGCGCGTTGCCGAGCTGCGCCGCCGTGTTGAGCAGCCCGGAGGCGAGGCCCTGGCGCTCCGGGTCGGCCGCCTCCGTGCCCGCCGTCGTCGCCGCGACGGCCGCGCAGCCGACGCCGAGGCCCATCACGAGGAAGGCGGGCAGCGCGACGGCGGCGCCCGCGCCGGGGAGGGCGATCAGGCCCGCCGCGCCGGCCGCGATCGCGAGCAGGCCCGCGACGCCGCCGAGCCGCGCGCCCAGGGCGGAGCCGGCGATCACGGCCACGTTGAAGGGCGCGAACAGCAGCCCGGTCTCCGTCGCCGGGAGGCCCTGCTCGTGCTGGAGGTGCAGGACGCACAGGAACAGCGAGCCGGTGCTCGCCGTGGTGATGGCCAGCGACGCCAGCAGCCCGGCGGCCAGCCGCGGGTGGCGCAGCGTCCCGGGAGGGAGCAGCGGGTCGGCGGCGCGGCGCTCGATGCGCGCGAACGCCAGCAGCAGCGCGGCGCTCGCGGCGAGCGAGCCCCAGGCGCTGGGGTGGCCGGCCCCGGCCTGCTCGGCGCGGGTGAAGCCGAGCACGAGCAGCGCGAGGCCGGCGGTGGCCGAGACGGCGCCCGCGACGTCGAGCGGCGCCTCGCCGCGGCGGCCGGGGTCGGCGGGCAGCAGCCGCAGCGCGAGGACGATCGCGAGCGCGCACGGGACCACGTTGACGAGGAACACCCATGGCCAGCCGGGCCCGTCGGCGATCGCGCCGCCGGCCACCCAGCCGAGCGCCCCGCCACCCGCCGCGGCCGCGGTCCAGACGGCGAGCGCGCGCGTGCGGGCGCGGCCCTCGGGCGTGCCCGCCGTCAGCAGCGCGAGCGCCGCGGGCGACACCGCGGCGGCCCCGAGCCCCTGCACGACGCGGGCCGCGATCAGCAGCGCGGCGCTCGTCGCCAGCCCGCAGGCGAGCGATGCGGCGCCGAACAGGGCGAAGCCCGCGAGCAGCACGCGGCGGCGGCCGAGCAGGTCCGCGGCGCGGCCCATCAGCATCAGGAAGCCGCCGAACACGAGGGCGTAGGCGCTCAGGACCCAGGCGAGGGTGGGGCCCGCGAGGTCCAGGTCGCTGCCGATCGCCGGCAATGCGACGGCCACGATCGTGGCGTCGAGCACCACGACGAACTGCGCCGCGCACAGCAGGGCCACGGCCCGCCCGCTAACGGTTACTACCGACATTCCCGTTAGGTCACCCGCGTTCCGGGGCAGGTAAACACCTATGTGGGACTGGCTCGGCGAGGCGCTCGCCGTCGACTTCGCGAACACCACCAAGCGGACCGGCGGAACCGAGCACGAGCTGTTGCGGGGCCGGCACGACCTCGTGGCCTGGGCGGCGTGCGAGGACGGTCGCGTCCCGGAGATCGAGCCGGAGGCGGTCCGGATCGGCGAGGTGCGCACCCTGCGCGACGACGTGAAGACACTGCTGCGCGCGATCGTCCGCTCCGAGCCCGCGCCGCCGTCCGCCGTCGAGCGGGTCAACGCGCGCGTGCGCGCGGCGCCGCTCGTGCCGCAGCTGCGCGAGGGCGGGGTCGAGCTCGCTCCGGCCACCGCCGTCGAGCCGCTCGACGAGCTGCTGGGCCGCGTCGCGCACTCCGCGATCGAGCTGTCGGCGGCCGGCGGGGTCGGCTTCTGCGATGCGCCGAGCTGCGGGCAGTTCTTCGAGCGCCGGCGCGTGTCGCAGCTGTGGTGCTCGGAGGCCTGCGGCACCCGCGCGCGGGTCGCGCGCCACGCGCACCGGCGCAAGGCTTGACCCTCACGTGACGTCAGGGTCTACGGTCGCTGCCGTGGACGAAGCCACCTACACCGTCGGCGCCCTCGCCAAGTCGAGCGGCCTCACCGTTCGCACCCTGCACCACTGGGACGCGATCGGGCTGCTCGTCCCCGCCGAGCGCGCCGGCAACGGCTACCGCCGCTACGGCGCCGGCGAGGTCGTGCGGCTGTACCGCATCCTCGCGCTGCGCCGGCTCGGGCTCTCGCTCGAGGAGATCGCGTCGGTGCTCGAGCGCGAGGGCCCCGAGCTCGAGGCCGCCGTGCGCGCCCACCTGGCGCGGGTGGAGGAGCAGCTGGCCGCGACGACGGCGCTGCGCGACCGGCTCGTCCGCATCCTCGACGCGCTCGGCGGCGACGCCGGGCCGTCGCCACGACAGCTGATCGACACGATCGAGGTGATGACGATGCACGAGCAGTACTACACGCCCGAGCAGCTGGAGCAGCTCGCCGCCCGCCGCGAGGCGCTGGGCGAGGAGGGCATGCGCAAGGCCCAGGACGACTGGACCGAGCTGATCGCCGCCGTCGAGGCCGAGCGCGAGCAGGGCACCGACCCCGCCGACCCGCGGGTGCAGGCGCTGATGGACCGCTGGCAGGCGCTGATCGGTGCGTTCACCGGCGGCGACGCCGGGATCACCGCGTCGCTGAAGCGCATGTACTCCGAGCAGGGCGCCGAGCAGGCCTCGCGCGGCGCGATGTCCGCCGGGCTGCAGGAGTACGTCGGGCGGGCGATGGAGGCGCGCGGCGCTTGACAGGCGGGCCGTCGCCGCTGTACGGTTTGCCACGCAAACCAGTTTGGAGGCGATGGATGGACCGCAGGCGACTCGAGGGGAGGGCGGCGACCTACGCGCAGCTGCGCGGCGTCCTGGGGATCCCGGCCGGCCTGCTGTTCATCCTCGCCGCGCTCGGCAACTGGCAGGTGGGCCCGTTCCGGCACGACTGGGTGTTCGTCGCATGCCTGCTCGCGATCGGCGCGGCCCACCTGCTCGTCGCGCGCGCCTACCGGCGCCACTACGGGCGCGTCAGCCCGTCCGCCGAGCAGCAGTGGCGCGCCGCCGCCGCGCTGGCGCTCGGCGTCGCGATCGTGCTCGGCGGCTCGCTGCTGCTGCGCAGCCGCGCCGGCTTCTCGCTCGACCTGCCGGTCAACCCGATCGCGGTCACGTTCGCCGTCATGATGCTCGCCGCATACGCCATCGGCGGCGCGCTGCGGCCCCACCACGGCGCGGTCTACGGCGCGCTGCTCGTCGCGGGCGCGCTGCCCGTGTGGGGCGGGGAGGACCCGAGCAACGTCGGGCTCGTGCTCTGCGGCGCGGCCGTGATCGCCTGCGGCGCGCTCGACCACCTCGCGTTCACGCGCACGTTCGGCCCGCGGGCGCTCGATGCCTGAGCTGGACCGGCTCGTCCACGAGGCGGGCGGCTCGCGATCCTCACGGTGCTCTCGTCCGTGCAGGACGCGGACTTCCTGTTCATCCAGCGCGCGACCGGGCTGACCAAGGGCAACCTCTCCAGCCACCTGGCGAAGCTCGAGGACGCCGGGCTGGTCGAGATCGAGAAGCGCTTCGTGCGCAAGAAGCCCAACACGAGCGTCTCGATCACGGCGCTCGGGCGCGAGCGGACCGCCCGTCACTGGGAGCAGCTCGAGGCGCTCAAGCACGCGGCTCAGTCCGTGAGCCGCTCGCAGGCCTCCCAGAGCGCGCTGCGGTCGGCCGCGGCCTCGCGCGTGCGGCCGGCGTAGTGCGTCGGCCGCTCGCGGCGGTCGTGCCAGAAGCCTCCGCTGCTGCGCCCGGGTTCCCCGGCCGCGGCGAGCCAGACGACCGTGTCGGCGCCCTGCTCGTGTGAGCGCAGGATCGGCCGGGCGAGCCTCCGGAAGCCGGGCAGCGAGCCCGCGATGCCGGGCGTGTCCGCCCAGCCGGGGTGCATGGCGTGCGAGACCGTGCCGTCGCCGCGCAGCTGCTCCGCCCACAGCTCCGAGAGCACGACCTGCGCCCGCTTGGTGCGGGCGTAGCCGGTCGTGGGGCGATACTCGCCGCGCTCGTAGGAGAGGTCGTCCGCGCGCAGGCGCTGGCTGTACATCCCGCCCGAGGAGATCCAGATCACGCGCCCGCCGCGGAGCTGGGGCCGCAGCAGCTTCGTGAGCAGGTGCGGGCCGAGCACGTGGGTGGCCAGCATCCGCTCGTGGCCCTCCGCGGTCTCCTCGCGCTCGGCCGGCATCACGCCCGCGTTGTGGACGAGCACGTCCAAGGGACCCTCGAAGCCCTCGGCGTAAGCGCGGACGTCGGCGAGCGAGCTGACGTCGAGCACGTCGACGACCAGCCGCGCGCCCGGCACCTCGGCCTCGAGCTCCGCCCTCGCGCGCTCGCCGTCCTCGCGGCCGCGGACCGCCATCCGCACGGTGGCGCCGAGCTCCGCGAGCCCTTTCGCGGTCGCCCGGCCGAGCCCGCTCTTCGCACCCGTGACGACCGCGACCTTGCCGTCGAGCGAGAGCGGCTCGTCGGGCCAGCCCGGGCGGCGGGCGAGGTAGCCCAGGTTTCCATAACCCAGCAGGGTGCGATCGAGGGCGGTGTCGAGCAGCGGAGGGAGGCGTGGGATCCTTGGCATGTGCACCTGATACGCGGGCGACCCCATCCGCAGCTCACGGGCCTCGTGGGCGGCTACGCGGACTTCCGCTCCCGCACCGGGGCGCCGGCCGAGACGCGCGAGGCGGCGAACGCGAAGATCGTCGTGATCGTCGACCTCGACGCGGGCTGGACCGTCGAGGGCGAGCGGTTCCGGTCGTTCGCCGGCGGGATCTACCCGCGACCCGTGCGCGTGCGCCACGAGGGCAGCGCTGCCGGGGTCCAGTTCGACCTCGAGCCGCTCGCGGCGCGGGCGCTGCTCGGCGTCCCGGCCGGGGAGCTGACGTGCCGGACGGTGGGGCTGGAGCAGCTGCTGGGGCGCGAGGCCGCGCTGGTCGCGGAGCGCTTGCACGAGGCCGGCGACGCAGCCGGGCGCTTCGCGATCCTCGACGAGGTGCTGCGGCGGGAGCTGGCGGGCGCGCGCGAGACCGTGCGGCCCGACACGTGGCGAGCCTGGACGCTGCTCGAGCGCAGCGGCGGCCGCATGCGCGTGGACGAGCTCGCCGCGGAGCTGGGCTGCTCGCGGCGCCATCTCGTGAACCGGTTCGCCGCCGACATCGGGGCGCCGCCGAAGACGGCCGCGCGGCTGATCCGCTTCGAGCGGGCGAGACGGCGGCTCGGCAGCGCGCCGCTGGCGCGGGTCGCCGCGGACTGCGGCTACGCCGACCAGGCGCATCTCTCGCGCGAGTTCGCCGAGCTCGGCGGCGCGCCGCCGACGGCGTTCCGCCCGCTGACCGGCGCGACGTAGCGCCGTTCCCGTTCGTTCAAGACGGGTGTGGCGCGACCGCATAGCGTGCGGCGCATGCCACAGACCGTCTTCCCATGCATCACCTTCCGCGACGCGCACGCGTCGATCGACTGGCTCGAGCGCGCCCTCGGCGCCGAGCGGGTCGCCGTGCACGAGGACGACCAGGGCCGCGTCGATGCACGCCGAGGTCCGGGTCGGCGACAGCCTCCTGATGTGCGGCGACGAGCGCGCCGGCTCGAAGGCGACGCCCGCCGGCGTCAGCGTGGTCTACGTCGTCGTGGAGGACGCGGACGCCGCGTACGAGCGCGCCCGCGCCGCCGGCGCCGAGGTCACCGAGCCCGTCGACCAGGACTACGGCTCGCGCGACATCACGGTCACCGACCCCGACGGCAACCGCTGGTCGCTCGGCACCTACGCGGGCGCCGGCTGATCCGGCTCACAAGCGGCGGGCGGGGCCCGTTGCAAGGAGCATGGACCTGACCGACCGCATCGACGCCCTCGACTGGACCGACCTGACCCGCTCGCTCGACGACCGCGGCTTCGCCGTCACGCCGCCCGTGCTCGACGCCGGCGAGTGCGACGCGCTCGCCGCGCTGTTCGACGGCGACGGCTTCCGCTCGACGATCGACATGGCCCGCCACCGCTTCGGCGACGGGCGCTACCGCTACTTCGACCATCCGCTGCCGGCGCCGATCGCCGCTGCCCGGGCGGCGTTCTACGCGCACCTCGCGCCGGTCGCGAACGCGTGGGCCGAGCGACTGCGCGGGGAGGAGCCGACGTTCCCGGAGACCCACGAGGAGCTGCTCGAGATCTGCCGCGCGGCCGGGCAGGAGCGCCCGACGCCGCTGATCCTGCGCTACGGCGAGGGCGACTGGAACGCGCTGCACCAGGACCTCTACGGCGACGTGTTCTTCCCGTTCCAGGTCCTGACGGTGCTGTCGGAGCCCGGCAAGGACTACGACGGCGGCGAGTTCGTGCTGATGGAGCAGCGCCCGCGCGCGCAGAGCCGCGCGCACGTGCTGACCCCGCCGCGCGGCGCGTTCGTGATCTTCCCGACGCACCACCGGCCCAACGCCGGCGCCTCGGGCTACCACCGCGTCGGGCTGCGCCACGGCGTCAGCACCGTCACGCGCGGCTCGCGCACCGCGCTCGGCGTGATCTTCCACGACGCGCGCTGAACCCGGAGTTGTTCAGCCTGAGGCTGAACAACTCGCGGCTCGGCGCCGTCAGGTGGTGCCGCGGCGGCGCTCGACGAGACGGTCGGCCTCGCGCCGGCGCCGCTCGACGTAGGCGTGCAGCTCGGCCTCGGCCGCCTCGCGGTCGCGCTGGGCCTGCTCGGCCGCCTCGGCGCGGGCCGCCTCGAGCAGCTCGTCGGCGGCTTCGCGGGCGGCGGCGAGCGCGTGCTCGGCGGCGTCCTCGGCCTCGCGGCGGATGTGGCGGGCGTCGAGCTCGGCGTCGCGGACGATGTTCTCCGCGCGAGCGCGGGCGTCCGCCTCGGTCCGCTCCGCGCGGGCCTCGGACTCGGCGGGGAGGCTGCGGGCGCGCTCCTCGGCGGCCGCCACGAGCCCCGCCGCCCGGGCTTCCGCCTCGCCGACCGTCTTCGCCGCGCGGACATCGGCGTCCTCGAGCAGCCCCGCGGCGCGCGCTTCGGCCTCGGACACGACCAAGGCGGCTCGCTCGGCCGCCGCGCCGGTCAGCTCGTCGGCCTCGGCGCGCGCGGCGTCGCGGATCCGCGCGGCCTCGCGCATCACGTCCGCCGCCTCGGCCTCGATCCGGGCAGCGTCCAGCAGCTCCTCGCGCTCGGCGGCGGCGCGATCGCGGGTCGCAGCGGCCTCGGCATCGGCCCGCGCGCGGATCCGCTCGGCGTCGGCGCGGGCCTCGGCGAGCTCGCGCGCCGCGGTCTCGCGATCCTCGCCGGCGGCTCGTTCCTCGGCGGCCGCTCGGCGGTGCGCGCCCTCGAGCGTCGCCTCGGCCTCGAGCCGGACGCCTTCGAGCGTGCGCTCGGCGCTGGCCTCGCGCTCGGCGGCCGCGTGCTCGCGCTCCTGGATCCGCAGGCGCTCCTCGCGCAGCGCCCGCGCGGCGTCGGTCTCCGTGAACCAGCGGCTGACGAGCTCGAGGTGGCGGTCGACCTCGTCGGGGTCGTAGCCCTTGCGGACTGTCCGGAACGTCCGCTGCACCACATAGGTCTTGAACGTCTCGCCACGGCCGGCCATCGCTGAGCGCGTTCGGTCCTTTAGCCGGCAGTCCTGCCGGCGCATCCCTACTGGACAGAATCCCGGTTCGGTAAACAAGCAGGAGTTCCGCGTCCCCCGCGGAATCGCGCCTGCGTGGCCGCCGACCCGATCGCCATCGCCCCCGACCCCGAGCTCGCCGAGCTGATCGACGACTTCCTGGCCGCGCAGCTCTCGCCGCGCACGCGCGAGAGCTACGCCGGCGACCTCGTGATCTTCCTGCGCTGGCTCGGCGAGCGCGGCCGGCACCCGCGCGAGGTCACGCGGCCCGACGTCGACCGTTACCGCAACTGGCTGGCCGAGCCGATCGGCCCGGACGGCAAGCCCGCCGCCAACGGCCGGCCGCGCTACGCGCCGGCCACCGTCGCGCGCAAGCTGTCGGCGGTGCGCGCCTTCTACACCTACCTCACCGAGCGCCGCGTCATCCAGGGCTCGCCGGCCGCCGGCGTCAAGGGCCCGCGCCTGCGCCGCGAGCCGCGCGGGCGCGCGATCACCGACGCCCAGGTCCGGCGGCTGCTGGAGACCGCCGCCGCGCGCGGGCACGAGACCGAGGCGATGGTGTGCCTGCTGGCGCTCAACGGGTTGCGGGTGTCCGAGGTCTGCTCCGCCGACGTCGAGCACCTGCGCCGCGAGCCGGGCGGCGGCCACTCGCTCGTCGTGCGCGGCAAGGGCGGCAAGGAGGTCGAGGTCGCCCTCAACGAACGCACCGAGCGGGCCGTGCTCCAGACCGTCGGCGCGCGCACCCAGGGCCCGATCTTCCGCCGCCAGGACGGCCGCCGGCTGCGCGCCGGCTCGCCGGCGCCGCGCGTGCCCTACAACCGCCAGGCCGTCTACCGGCTGCTCGGCGAGCTGGCCGAGCAGGCCGGCCTGATCGGCGACGAGGACGGCCAGGTCGACGGCCTGAGCCCGCACAAGCTCCGCCACACGTTCGTGACGATGCTGCTGGACCGCGGCGTGCCGCTGGTCGCCGTGCAGGACGCGGCCCGCCACTCCTCCAGCGACACGACCCGGCTCTACGACCGGGCGCGCGCCGCCTTCCGCGAGCACCCCACCCACAAGCTCGACTTCTAGGCGACGGCGCGGATCGCGGCGGCCAGCTCCGCCACCCCCGCCGGGATCGCCGGCTCGGTGAGCTGGGCGTAGCCGAGCAGCAGCGTCGGGGTCTGCGCGAACGCGCCCTCGACGTAGTCGCTGATCGTGGAGATCGCCACGCGGCGCCGGTCGCACTCGGCCCGCAGCGCGGCCTCGTCCACATGCGCGGCGAGCGTGACCGTGACGTGCAGCCCGGCGGCGATGCCCGTGACCTGCGCGTCGGGCAGCTCGCGCGCGATCGCGGCGATCACCGCGTCGCGGCGGGCGCGGTACGAGAGCCGCATCTTGCGCAGGTGGCGGTCCAGCTCCCCGCGGCCGATGAAGCCGGCCATCGCGTGCTGCTCGATCCGGGCGGTCGTCTGGTCCGACAGCGACTTCTCGTGGCGCACCACGTCGACCAGCGCGGCCGGGACGGCCATCCAGCCGAGCCGCAGGGCCGGGGCGAGCGTCTTGGAGGCCGAGCCGGCGTAGACGACACGATCCGGGTCGAGCCCCTGCAGCGCGCCGACGGCGGCGCGGTCGTAGCGGTACTCCGCGTCGTAGTCGTCCTCGATCGCGACGGCGTCGTGGCCGCGCAGCCACCCGACGAGCGCGCTCCGGCGCTCCGGGGTGAGCACGACGCCCGTCGGGTGCTGGTGGGCCGGCGTCAGCACGACCGCCCCGGCCCCCGTGCCCTCGAGCGCCGCGACCACGAGCCCGGAGCCGTCGACCGGCACGGGCACCGGCTCGAGCCCGGCGCGCGCGGCGATCGGCCCCTGCTCGGGCGCGCTCGGGTGCTCGATCGCGATCCGCCGCACGCCGCGCGCGGCCAGCGCGCGGCAGACGAGGCCGAGGCCCTGGATGTAGCCGCTGGTGACCACGATCCGCGCCGGCTCGGCCACCACCCCGCGCACGCGCCCGAGGTAGTCGGCGAGCGCGACGCGCAGCGACTCGACGCCGCAGGGGTCGCCGTAGATCAGGTCGGCGTCGGGGATCGTGGCCACGGCGTCGCGCAGGCAGCGCGCCCACGCGCGCCGCGGGAACGCGGTCACGTCGGGCCGGGCCGGCCGGAAGTCGAAGCGCGCGGCGCGCTCGGTGAGCATCGGCATCGGCGCCGCCGCCTCCACCGCGGCCCGCTCGGCGACCCGCGGCTGCGCCCCCTGGCGCAGCACCAGGTAGCCCTCCGCGGCGAGCTGCGCGTACGCGTCGACGGCGATCCGCCGCGACACCCCGAGCTGGCGCGCCAGGTCGCGCGTGGACGGGACCCGCGCGCCGCCGTGCAGCTCGCCGGAGCGGATCGCGCGCCGCAGCTGGTCCTCGATCTGCGCTCCGAGCGTCCCCTCCCCCTCGCGCGAGACGGAGAGGAGCAGCTCGACGGGAGCACTCGGCTCCAACTGGTCTCGTATCCCGGCCATGAACTGGATCTTCTCATGAGACCAGTGATGGCGCACCATCGACCTATGCCCGCCATCGCCACCACCCCCGTCTTCGCCGCCTCGATCGTCGCCCGCCTGCCGCTGGCGATGCTCACGATCGGCATGCTCGTCCACGTCCAGCAGCTCACCGGCTCGTTCGCCGCCGCCGGCCTCGTCTCGGGCACGCTGGCCGTCGCCCAGGGCGCCGGCGGGCCCGCCCTCGGCCGGCTCGTCGACCGCCGCGGGCAGACCGCCGTCCTCCTCGCCGGCGCGCTCGTGGCCGGCGCCGGCCTCGTCGCGATCGCCGTGCTGCCGAGCGACGCGCCGCTGTCGGCGCTCGTCGCGCTCGCCACCGTGATCGGCTTCGCCCTCCCGCCCGTCGGCCCGTGCATGCGCGCGCTGCTGCCCGGCCTCGTGGACGACCCGGACCAGCAGCGCGCCGCCTACGCCGTCGACTCCGCCGCCGTCGAGCTGACCTGGGTCTCCGGCCCGCCGCTGGTCCTGCTCGCCGGCACGCTGCTGTCCACGGCCGCCGCCCTCGTGGTCGCCGGCGCCGTCCTGACCGCCTCGACCGTCGTGTTCGCCGCCACCCGGGCCTCGCGCGACTGGCGGCCCGAGCCCGCCGGCGAGGCGACCGCGTCCGGCGCCATGCGCAGCGCCGGCGTGCAGACGCTCGTGCTCGCGCTCGGCAGCGCCGGCCTGCTGTTCGGCGCGACCGAGGTCGCCGTCACCGCGACGGCCGACGCGCTCGGCGGCACCGCCGCGGCCGGCCCGCTGCTCGGCCTGTGGGGCGTCGGGAGCCTGATCGGCGGCATCGTCGTCGCCCGCGCCGGCGGCGGCGCCCGCACCGGCGCCGGCCTCGCCGCCCTGCTGGCGACGCTCGCGGCGACCCACCTCGCGCTCGCCGCCGCGACCGGCTCGGTGCTCGCGCTCGGCGCCGTGATCGTCGTGGCCGGCTCGATGATCGCCCCGACCTGCGCGACCGCCTACGCGATGGTCGACGCCGCCGCCCCCGCCGGCACCACCACCGAGGCGTTCGCCTGGCTCGCCACGGCCGTCGCGATCGGCACCTCCGCCGGCGCCGCGCTCGCCGGCGCCGTCGCCGACGCCTCCGGCCCCGCGCCGACCTTCGTGCTCGCCGGCACCGCAGCGGCGATCGGCGCGGCGTTCACGCTCCTGCGCGCCCGCAGCCTCGCGCCCGCCTCCCCCGCGCTGGCCTGCTAGACCCGACGGCGATGCCGCGGCTGTACACGATCGGCTACGAGCGCCTGCTCCCGCCCGAGCTGGTCAACGAGCTGAAGCTCGCCGGCGTGGAGCGGCTGATCGACGTGCGCCACCGCGCCCAGTCGCGCCGGCCCGGGATGTCGAAGACCCGGCTCTCGGAGCTGCTCGGCGACCACGGCATCGCCTACGAGCACCGGCGAGCGCTCGGGACGCCGCCCGACATCCGCTGGTTCTTCAAGAACAAGCGCGAGGCCGAGGGCATCGAGCAGTTCCGCGCCCACGTCGAGGAGACCGCCGCGGCCGACCTCGACGCCCTCGCCGCGGAGCTCGACCACGCGCCCCCCACCGCGCTGATGTGCCTCGAGGCGGAGCCCGCCGTCTGCCACCGGCGCGTCCTGGCCGAGCAGCTGCGCAAGCGCCGGCCCGACCTCGACGTCGTCGACCTCTGATCAGCTAACGGCGGGCGCGGGCCGCGCGCACGTGCTTCTCGATCGTGTCGGCGGTGTGCGGGCGCAGCTCGGCGAAGGAGTGGCGGCGGCCGCTGGTCATCCGCAGCTGCAGCGTCGCGACCTTGCGGCGCGGGCGCCGTGAGCGCGCGACCACGTCGACGATGTCGCGCAGCGGCGCGGTGCGCACGCGCGCGACCGGCGCGTCGTCGAGCAGCCACAGCAGCCGCCGGTCGGTGAGCGCGAGGATCGTGCGCGGGCTCGCCCACGTGCTCGCGGGCGTCACCAGGCGGACATCCTCCCCTTCCGCCAGCGCCTCGAGCAGCTCGGGCCCGAGCGCGCGCCGCACGGCGGGCGAGAGCCCCGCCCCCTTGCCCCGCCCGGCGGCCGGCGGCGCGCTGGATCGGGCCGGCTGCGACATGCGGTCCTGCAGCGCCCCGGCCCGCAGCAGCTCGTAGGCCACGTTGATCTCGGCCATCCGGTCCTCCCCCGCGTCGCCCCGCCGGTCGGGGTGCCAGGCCTTGGCGAGATCGCGGTAGGCGGCGGCGACCTCGTCGGCCGAGGCCCCGGGCGTCACGCCGAGCACGGAGAAGGGGTCCACCGCCTCCATTGTGGCCGAGCCCTGACTACAGTCGCCGCGTGGGAGTCAGCCCAGAGGAGCAGGCGCTCGCCGCGTCCGGCCTCGTCGAGGGCCTGCAGGCGGACGCGCCGATCGGGTTCGCCGTGCACGACGAGCAGCTGCGCTTCGAGCTCGTCTCCCACTCGCTGGCGGCGATCAACGGCCGCCCGCCGGCCGAGCACCTCGGCCGCCGCGTATCCGACGTCCTCCCGCGCGAGCTGGCCGGCCAGGTCGAGGCGCTGCTGGCCGAGGTGCGCGACTCGGGCGTCGCCCGCATCGGGATCGAGATGGACGGCATGACCCACGCCGGGGCAGCAGGCCCGGGCCTATCTCGCCGGCTTCTACCCGATGACGCTCGGCGAGCGCCGGCTCGTCGGCGTCGTCGTGGTCGACGTGACCGACCGGCGCCGCGCGCAGGACGCGCTGCGCGAGAGCGAGGCCGAGCTGTCGGGCGCCCAGCGGATGGCGGGCGTCGGCTGGTGGACCTGGACCGCCCGGCCCGGAGACCGTCGTCTACGCGCCCGAGCTGCTGGACCTGATGGGCCGCGACCCCTCGCTCGGCGGCTCGCCGCACGCCGAGGACCAGCTCGTGATGGCCGACCCGGGCGAGCTCGCCTCCGTGCGCGAGACCGCGCTCGCCTCGCTCGCCTCCGGGCGCCCGTTCGCGCGCCGCGTCCGCGCCCGCCACGCCGACGGCCGCCTGCGGCTGCTGGAGGCCCGCGCCGACGTCGTCTACGACGCCGGCGGGAAGGCCGTCGGGCCTTCAGGGCTTCGTCCAGGACATCACCGAGCTCGCGCGCGCCGAGCAGCGCCAGCGCGCCGTCGTCGAGCTGGGCCAGCTCGCGCTCGAGGAGCGCGACCTCGACGCGCTCCTGCGCCACGCCGTCGACGCGGTCGGGCGCGAGGTCGGCGTCGACGGCGTCGGCGTGCTCGAGGTCCTGCCCGGCGGCGAGCGGGCCCGCGTCCGCGCGCGTCTCGCGCCGCGAGCCCGTCGAGGGCGAGATCGTCATCCCGATCGAGCCCGGCGGCGTGATCGACCGCGCCCTGACGCGTCGCGAGCCGGTCGTCACCGTCCGATCTGGCCGCGGATCCGGAGCTCGAGATCTCGCCGCTCGAGCGCCAGGCCGGCGTCCGCAGCGTCGCGGTCGTCGTCATCGACGGCCAGACGCGCCCGTTCGGCGTGCTCGGGGCGATGTCCGAGCGCCCGGACCACTTCGCCGTCGAGGACGCGGCGTTCCTGACCGCGATCTCCAACGTGCTCGCCGACGCCGTCGAGCGCCACGCGGCCGAGGCCGCGATCTCCGAGATCTCCGCCGCGCGGGGCCGGCTGGTCGCCCAGGCGATCGACGCCGAGGACCGGGCGCGCCGCAGCATCTCCGAGGCGCTGCACGACGGCGCGCTGCAGGAGCTGCTGGCCGCCCGCAACGAGCTGTTCGCGATGGCCGGCCGCGGCGGCGACGACGCCGCGCTCGCCGCCGCCCAGGAGCGCCTCACGGGCATCGTCGCGCACCTGCGCGACGTGATGAGCGCGATGCACCCGACGATGCTCCAGTACGGCGGGCTCGAGGCCGCCCTGCTGGCGGTGGTCGAGCAGGAGCGGGGCGCCGGGGATTTCACCGCCCACGTCGACGTCGCACCGGGCGCGGCCGGCCTGCGCGACGAGCTGCTGCTCTCGCTCGCCCGCGAGCTGCTCGCCAACTCCGCCCGCCACGCGGGCGCCGACCGCGTCGACGTCGGGGTGGCGCTCGGGCCGGACGCCCTCGTCCTCTCCGTCGCCGACGACGGCGTCGGCTTCGTCGACGGGCGGCTGGAGCTGGCGCTCGAGGCGGGCGCGATCGGGATCGCATCGTGCCGCGAGCGCGTCGAGGCGCTCGGAGGCGACCTCGACGTGCGCTCCACCCCCGGCGCCGGGACGCGCGTCGTGGCGCGGATTCCGCACGATGCGGCCTCACCGGGCCCGGTGGGTTAGGAATCTCCTGTCTTCACGAGGGCCCGGATCGGGCATGATCCCCCGGTGCTCAACGGTTCTGGGACGAGTGCCCTGACGCGTCGCGTCTACATCGCCGACGACCACGACGGCTATCGCTCCGGCGTGGCCCGGCTCGTCGCCGAGCACCCCGCGCTCGAGGTGGTCGGCCAGGCCTCCGACGGCGAGTCCGCGCTCGCCGGGATCCTCGAGTGCCAGCCCGACGTCGCGCTGCTGGACGTGCGCATGCCCGGCATGAACGGGATCGAGGTCTGCCGCCGGATCCAGCAGGAGGGCTCGGCGCCGAACGTGCGCATCGTGCTGATCACGGGCACGCCCGACCCCGTCCTGAGCACCCAGGCCGCCGAGGCGGGCGCCGTCGCGCTGCTGGGCAAGGAGACGCCGCCGAACACGATCGCCGCCCAGCTGCTGGCCGCCGCCGAGGGGCGCGTCGGCTGGTCCGTGGAGTGAGCGGGCCGCCGGGCGACGTCGCCGCCGCGCTGATCGACGCCCTCCGGCCGGGCGCCGGGATCGGCGTCGCGGTCCACGACGAGGACCTGCGCGTGCTCGTCATCTCCCCCTCGCTCGCCGAGCTCTCGGGCACCGAGCCGGACGAGCAGGTCGGCCACCGCCTGATCGACGTGCTGCCGGGCGAGGTCGGCGAGGTCGCGGAGGCCTCGCTGCGCGTCGTCGCCGCCACCCGCGAGCCGCTGCTGCGCCTCGAGCCCGCCGTCGAGGCCGGCCGCGAGCGCGGCTGGCTGATCCACGTCTATCCGATCGACCACCGGGGCCGCGAGCTCGTCGCGGTGATCGCGCTCGACGTGACCGAGAGCCGCCGCGCGCACGAGCGCCTGCAGCGCATGCGCGAGCGGCTGGACACCGCCCAGCGGATGGCCCGCGTCGGCTCGTGGAGCTGGGACGTGAAGGGCGACCGCTGGCAGTGGTCGGAGGAGCTCTACCGGATCGCGGGCCTGAGCCCGACCGGCCCGCCGCCCGACCTGCGGACGCTGATGGGCTCGATCTCCGAGGAGCACCGCGACGCGTTCCGCGACATCACGGCGCAGGCCCTGCGCGACGGCCTCCCCTACGAGATCAGCTTCTCCGTGATGCTGCCCGACGGCGGCCGGCGCATCCTGCGCGGGCGCGGCGTGCCCGTGCGCGGCGAGGGCGGCGCCGTCGAGCGCATCCACGGGTTCGCGCAGGACGTCACGGAGCTCGCGCGCGCGACGAGCCAGCAGCGCGCGGCGGCGCGGCTCGGCAGGCTCGCGCTCAGCGGCGTGACCTTCGAGGTGCTGATGCGCGAGACGGCCGACGCCGTCGCCCGCGAGCTCGCCCTGGACTTCGTCGGCATCGCGCAGCGGCGCGGCGACGACGGGCCGCTGGTCGTCGCCGCGCTGAGCAGCGGCGGCGCGCCCGCCGGGCGGATCGGGCAGGAGCTCGGCGACGCGGCGGTGAGCGCGATGGTGCTGCGCGGCGGCGAGACGGTGATCGTGCCCGACTGGGCCGCGCGGCCGGACCTCCCGCGCCCCGCGCTCGTCACGGAGCTGGGGCTGCGCAGCAGCGTGGCGGTCCCGATCGGTCCGCGCGAGGAGCCGATCGGCGTGCTGTCCGGCCATTCCGCCTCGCCCGGGCGCGTGGGCGACGAGGACGCCGCGTTCATGATCACCGTGGCCAACGTGCTGGCCTCGGCCCAGACGCGGCTGCGCTCCGAGGCCGAGGTGGCCGATCAGTCGGAGGCCCGCGGCCGGCTCGTGGCGCTCGCGCTCGACGCGGAGGACCGCACGCGCCGCCGCATCTCCGAGGCGCTGCACGACGGCCCGCTGCAGGACCTGCTGGCGCTCGGGCACGACGTCGCGCGGCTGCGGCCGGCCGCCGAGGGCGACGAGGACCACCTCGGCCGCGTCCGCGACGGGCTCGCCCGCGCGGTCTCGCAGATCCGCGAGGTGATGCTGGACCTGCACCCCGTGCAGCTGCAGGTCGGCGGCCTGGAGTCCGCGCTGCGCGCGATCTGCTCCCAGCAGGGCGCGACGGCCGGCTACACGTGCCACGTGGAGATCGCGCCGGAGGCGTCAGGCCCGCGCGACGAGCTGGTGCTGTCGCTCGCCCGCGAGCTGCTGCGCAACGTCGCCAAGCACGCAGGCGCCAGCGAGGTACGCGTCCACGTCGCGATCGAGGCCGGTGCGGTGCGGCTGGACGTGATCGACGACGGCGCCGGGTTCGCCCCGGAGCGGCTCGGCGAGGCGCTCGGCGCCGGCCACATCGGGCTCGCCTCGAGTCGCGAGCGCGCGGAGGCGATCGGCGGCGCCTTCCGCGTCGGGCCGCGCGACGACGGCGAGCGCGGCACCCAGGCGGTCGCGCTGCTCCCCTTCTAGCGGGCCAGGGCGCCGGCGACCTCGCGCCACCAGGCGCGCTCGCCGGAGCTCTCCGCGCGCGACAGCCGGCGGCGCACCACCTGCTGCAGCTCGCCCGCCGGCCCGATCGCCAGCAGCGGGCCGGTGATCGCGTAGCGGCCGTCGTCGAGCAGCACCAGCGCGCCCGGCTCGTCGCGGCGCGTGCGCAGCTGGTCGACGACGATCCGCCCCTGGATCGAGGACGGGCGCGACATGTCGCCGTCGGCGTCCTCCCACGGCCGCACGGTCGTCACGGACGGGCGGCTGCGCGGCTTCGGGCGCGGCCGCTCGCGCACGCCGAGCGGCCCCGACCGCCAGCGCCGCAGCAGCTCGCGGAACTCGATCGCGGCCTCTTGGCGGACGATCACGTGCAGCTGGTCGCCGGCCTCCACGACCGTCGACCCGCGCGGCGGGATCGCGCGCTCCCCGCGCACGACCACGTTGAGCAGCGCCTCGCGCGGCAGCCCGAGCTCGCGCACGGCGTGGCCGACCACCGCGTCGCCCTCGCGCACGGGGAACTGGATCACCTCCGCGCCGAGCCGGTTGAGCAGCACGGGCTCCACGAGCGGCGCCGGGATCGCGGCCTCGTCGGACTGCACGCCGAACAGCTTCGCCACCGGCTCGATCGTGGCGCCCTGCAGCACGGTCGAGAGCAGCACGACGAAGAACGTGACGTTGAAGATCGTCAGCCCGCCGTCGATGCCCTCCGTGACCGCGAAGGTGGCGAACACGACGGGGACGGCGCCGCGCAGGCCCGCCCACCCGAGCACGGCCCGCTCCCCCACGCTGAACCCCTGCCCCAGCGTCACGACCAGCGCCGCCAGCGGCCGCGCGACGACCGCGGTCACGAGCGCGATCGCCGTGCCCTCGAGCGCGATGTCGCCGAGGTCCTCCGGGAACACGAGCAGGCCGAGGATCAGGAACAGCGCGAGCTGGGCGATCCAGGCGAGCCCGTCATGGAAGGTGACGATCGTGCGCCGCGCCGGCGTGGTCGCGGTGCCGAGCACCAGGCCCGCCAGGTAGACGGCGAGGAAGCCGGAGCCGTGCAGGGTGTCGGCGGCGCCGTAGGCCAGCGCGGCCGTCGCGATCGAGGCGACGGGATACAGGCCGGCCGAGGGCAGCCGCACGCTGCGCATCCACAGCACCGAGAGCGCGCCGACCGCCAGGCCGATCACCAGGCCGATCGAGAGCTCCTCGACGGCCAGCAGCAGCGCGTCCAGCAGGCCGAACGAGGAGTCCTGGATCGCCTCGATGCAGCCGATCACGAGCAGGATCGCGATCGGGTCGTTGAGGCCCGACTCGCCCTCGAGCGTGCGCGCCAGCCGCCGCCGCAGCGTCGAGGTGCGCAGCACCGCGAACACGGCGGCGGCGTCCGTCGCGGCCACGGTCGAGCCCAGCAGCAGCGCGGGCAGCGGCTCGAGGTCGAGGATCAGCGCCGCCGCCACGGCCGTCAGCCCGGCGGTGGCGAGCGTCCCGAGCGTCGCCAGGATGATCGACGTCTTCAGCACGGGCCGGATCTCCTCGAAGCCGCTGGAGAGCCCGCCCTCGAACAGGATCAGCGCCACGGCGACGATGCCCGCCTGGCGCGCGAGCTCGAAGTCGTCGAAGTCGATCCAGCCGAGCCCGTCGGAGCCGATCAGCATGCCCAGGCCGAGCACCAGCACGAGGCCGGGCAGACGGAGCCGCCCCGCCGCGAGGGAGGCCGCGAGACCCGCCGCCAGCAGGAGGCCGGTGAACAGGAGGAGCTGACCCTCGTGCAAGTCTGAGATCCTGCCCTAAATGAGAGTTCTCGGCGTTCGGCATCCCGGCGGTGGCACCTGCGGCCTGCTCGCGGAGCAGTGCGAGGCGGACGGCCACGACCTCCTGGAGTGGAATCCGGGCGCCGGCGAGCCGATCCCCGCGCCGCTCGCCGAGCTCGACGCCGTCGCCGTCTTCGGCGGCGGCATGAACGTGCGCGACGCGGACCGGCTGCCGTGGATGCGCGCGGAGATCGAGCTGCTGCGCGACGCGCTGCAGGAGCGCGTGCCCGTCATCGGCGTCTGCCTCGGCGCGCAGCTGCTGGCGGCCGCCGCGGGCTCGGAGATCCGCCGCAGCCCGTCTCCCGAGATCGGCTGGTTCGACGTCGCGCGCACGGAGGAGGGCGCCGACGACCCCGTGCTGGGCCGCCTACCGGCGCGCTTCCTGGCCTACGAGTGGCACTCCTACGCGTTCGCGCTGCCGGCCGGCAGCGTCGAGCTGGCGCGCAGCGCCGCCTGCTCGCAGGCCTTCCGGCTCGGCGAGCTCGCCTGGGGCGTGCAGTTCCACCCCGAGGTGGTGCCGGAGATCGTGCGCGAGTGGGCGCTGGACTACCGCAGCGACCCGGACGCGATCGCGATGGGCTTCGACCCGCCCGCGCACATCGCCGAGGCCGAGGAGCGGCTGCCCGCGTGGATGGAGATCGGCCGCACCCTCTTCGAGGCGTTCCTCACAGCAGCGTCTGCTGCGCCTCGGGCTCCGCTGGCGGCGGCGGCTCGATCAGCTCCGGACCCTCCACGCCCGCCCGGTTGACGGCCGGGTTCGCCGGCCGCGCGGTCGTGCGCGGGGCGGCCAGCGGAGCGAACAGCGCGGGGTCGTCCGCGCCCTCCAGCCACGCCGCCTCCTCGTCCGGGCCGGCGAGCACGACCGGCATCCGGTCGTGCACGGGCGCGCAGACCTCGTTGGCGGCCGTGGTCAGGATCGTCGCCGAGGTCACCCAGTCCTCGCCGATCTTGGCGAAGCCGAACAGCCCGGCGAACGCGAACGGGCCGCCGTCGTCGACCGTGTAGCGGAACGGGATCCGCGGCTGCTTGGGGTTCTCGGAGCGCAGCCACTCGTACCACCCGTCGGCGACGACCAGGCAGCGCCGGTCGGCGCGCGCGTAGAGGTCGGCGAACGGCTTCTTGGCCGCGACGGTCTCGCTGCGGGCGTTGATCGGCTCGCGCTGCTTGCCGAGCTGCTTCGCCCACCCGGGCACGAGCCCCCAGCGGGCGGCCCGCATCGCGCGCTCGCCCTCCTTGGCCGAGACGATCGCGATCTGCTCGGTCGGGCAGACGTTGAAGCGCCCGAGCGTCGCCTCCTCGGGGTCCTCCGGCACGTCGAAGCGCTGCGCGATCCCGTGGCCGTCGATCTTCGTCAGCGTGAAGCGCCCGCACATGCCCTCTCAATCTAGAGGGCGACGAGGGCCACGCCGAACGCGATCAGGCCCGCGCCGGCGACCGCGTCGGCCAGCCGGATCGCGCGGGCGCCGACCGCGCGGCGCGCCGCGGCCGTGCCGGCGGCGAGGAGCGTCACCCAGCAGAGGCTGCCCATGCCGACGCCCGCCACCAGCAGCACGGGTTCGCCGGCCGCGCCGCTCGCGGCGGCGAAGATCGCGGCCCACGAGGCGATCGTGGCGGGGTTGGAGGCGGTGGCGGCGACCGACGTGGCGAACGCGCGGCGCGGCGAGGCGACCTCGCCGGCGCGGGTCTCGGCCGGTCGCGTGCGGATCGCGTCGCGCAGCGTGCGCGCGCCGAGCACGAGCAGGACGGCGGCGCCGAGCAGCGAGAAGGCCGTCCGCAGCCCGTCGATCGCGAGCAGGGAAGCCGCCCCGGCCGCGCCGGCCGCCGCGTAGACGGCGTCGACGAGCGCGATGCCGGCGCCGATCGCCAGCCCGACCCGCCAGCCCGCGCGCAGCGTCGAGCGCACGAGGAACAGCGACATCGGACCGAGCTGCAGCGCGACCAGGAACCCGAGCCCGAATCCGACCGTGAGAGCGTGCATGGCCGTGGGATATCCGGGACACTGCACGCCCGCAAGACGCACCGGCGCGACACCGCTCGAATCGTGGCCCTCGACCGAATCGACAGCGAGATCCTCAGGCTCCTCCGTGAGGACGGGCGCCTGTCCTGGCGCGACCTCGGCGCGCAGGTCGGCCTCAGCGCCAACGCCGCGGCCGACCGCGTGCGGCGGCTGCGCCAGGCCGGCGTCATCACCGGGTTCGTCGCGCTCGTCGACCCGGCGGCGGGCGGCCGCCGGCTCGAGGCCCTCGTCGGCGTCACGCTCAGGCGCGGCGTCGACTCGGATGCCTTCGCCGTCGCCGCGGCCCGCCTCGACGCGGTGGTCGAGGTTCTGCACCTGAGCGGGGCGCCGGACTACCAGCTGCGCGTCGCCTGCCGCGACACCGCGGAGCTCGACGTCCTCCTGCGCACCCTGCGCAACCGGCTCGGCGCCCACGACACCGAGACGACGATCGTGCTGCGCTCCGGCCCGCCCTAGCGCAGGGCGCGGGCCAGGAGGGCGTCGAGCGCGCGGTCGGGCAGCACGCGGGCGAGCGCGGCCAGGACCCGGGCCTCGCGGCCGACGACGTAGCGGGCGCGCGGCCGGCGCGCCTGGAGCGCGCGGCCGACCACCTCGGCCACGGCCTCGGGCGGCAGTCCCTCGCGCGCGCGCTGCTCGCTCTGGCGCAGCATGCCGGCGATCAGGCGCTCGTAGCGCCGGCGCGCGTCGGCGGGCATCGCCGCGACCAGATCGTCGGCCGCCTCGCGGCTCTTCTCCCACACCGGCGTGGCGATGACGCCGGGCTCGATGCTCACGACGCGGACCCCGTGCGGGCCGACCTCGTTCCGCAGCGCGTCGCCGACCGCCTCGAGCGCGAACTTCGAGGCCGCGTAGGGGCCGACCAGCGGAAGCGACACGCGCCCGCTGATCGAGCTGATGTTCACGACCCGCCCGCGCGCGGCCAGCAGCGCTGGCAGCAGCGCCCGCGTCACGGCGACCGGGCCGATCAGGTTCACCTCGAGCTGGCGGCGCCAGTCCTCGACGGCGACCACCTCGACCGGGCCGTTGACCGCGATGCCGGCGTTGTTGACGAGCGCGGCGAGCGAGCCGCCGACCCGCTCCGCGGCGGCGGCCACGTCGCGCTCGGAGGTGACGTCGAGGACGAGCGGCTCCAGGCCGGGCGGCGCGTCCTCGGGCCTGCGCACGCCGGCCAGCACCTCGAACCCGAGCGCCGCCAGGTGGACCGCTGTCGCCCGCCCGATGCCCGTCGAGGTGCCGGTGACCAGCGCGAGGCTCAAGCCGTCTCGACCGCCGCGGCGTCCTCCAGGCCGAGCTGCTCGATCGCCAGCTCGCGCAGCTTGAACTTCTGGACCTTGCCCGTGACGGTCATCGGGAACTCGTCGACGGTGGCGACGTAGCGCGGGACCTTGTGGCGGGCGATCCGGCCCTCGCAGTACTCCGCGATCGCGTCGCGGTCGATCTCCGCGCCGCCGCGCGGGACGATCCACGCCATCAGCTCCTCGCCGTAGCGCCGGTCAGGCACGCCGACGACCTGCACGTCGGCGACGTCCGGGATGGCCGTGCAGGAACTCCTCGACCTCGCGCGGGTAGAGGTTCTCGCCGCCGCGGATGACCATGTCCTTGATCCGCCCGACGATCCGCAGGTAGCCCTCCTCGTCCATCACCGCGAGGTCGCCGGTGTGCATCCAGCGCGCGCGGTCGAGCACCTCGTCGGTCTTCTCGGGCTCGTTCCAGTATCCGAGCATCACGGAGTAGCCGCGGGTGCAGAGCTCCCCCGGCTGCTCGCGCCCGACCACGTGCCCGGTCTCGGGGTCGACGACCTTGATCTCCACGTGCGGGTGGATGCGGCCGACGGTGCCGACGCGCTTGTCGAGCGGGTCCTCGGCGCCGGTCTGGGTCGACACCGGGGAGGTCTCGGTCATGCCGTAGCAGATGGTCACCTCCTCCATGTGCATCTCGTCGACCACGCGGCGCATCGTGTCGATCGGGCACGGCGAGCCGGCCATGATCCCCGTGCGCAGGCTGGAGAGGTCGAACTCCGGCGAAGCGCGGGTGCTCGAGCTCGGCGATGAACATCGTCGGCACGCCGTAGAGCGAGGTGCAGCGCTCCTCCTGCACGGCGCGCAGCGTCGCCTCGGGGTCGAAGGCCGCCTCCGGGATCACCATGCAGGCGCCGTGCGTGGTGCAGCCGAGGTTGCCCATGACCATGCCGAAGCAGTGGTAGAAGGGCACTGGGATGCAGACGCGATCCTCCTCGGTGTAGCGGCAGCCCTCGGCCACGAAGTAGCCGTTGTTGAGGATGTTGTTGTGGCTGAGCGTGGCGCCCTTGGGGAAGCCCGTGGTGCCGCTCGTGTACTGGATGTTGATCGCGTCGTCGAACTGGCACAGCGGCAGCTCGACGTCCTGCGTCGGTGCCCGCGGCCAGCGCGTCCCACTCGGGCGAGCCGAGCAGCACGACGCGCTCGAGCTCGGGGAGGTCGCCGCGGACGGACTCGATCATCGCGGCGTAGTCCGAGGTCTTGAACGCCGGCGCCGCGATCAGCGCGCGGCAGCCGGACTGGCGCAGCGCGTACTCCAGCTCGGACGTGCGGTAGGCGGGGTTGACGTTGACCAGCACGATCCCGGCCTTCGCGGTCGCGTACTGGACGAGCACCCACTCGGCGCAGTTGGGGCTCCAGATCCCCAGCCGGTCGCCGGGCGCCAGTCCGTCCGCGAGCAGCGCGCGGGCCAGGCGGTCGACGGCCTCCCCCAGCTCGGCGTACGTGTAGCGGACGTTCTGGTGGCAGGAGACGAGCGCCTCGCGGTCGCCCCAGCGCTCGATCGCGCGATCGAGGTTCTCGCCGATCGTCTGCCCCAGCAGCGGCGTCGCGGAGGCGCCGTGGACGTAGGATGGCCGCACTTCTTCTCCTTCCCTCGGCAGGAGCCTATCGCCATGGCAGACCACATCACCCACCTGCGGCTGGTCTCGATCCCGGTCGCCGACGTCGACCGGGCGAAGGCCTTCTACGTCGACGTGCTCGGCTTCGAGGAGCGCTTCGACGGCCCGTTCGGCGAAGGGCATGCGGTGGGTGGAGCTGGCGCCTGGGGGCTCGCAGGCGACGATCGCGCTCGTCACGTGGTTCGACCAGATGCCGCCCGGCAGCGTGACGGGGCTCGTGCTCGACACGCCGGACGCGCGCGCCGCCTTCGAGGCCCTGCGCGAGCGCGGCGTGGAGTTCACCGGCGAGGTGCGCGAGGACCCGTGGGGCACCTCGGCGTCGTTCGTCGACCCCGACGGCAACGGCTGGGTGCTGATGCAGACGCCCGAGGCGGCCTAGGCGGCGGGCGCGCGCCGCTGCGCGGACGGCGGGATCGCCGTCTGCGGCGCGAGCTTCTCGCCGTCCCAGCGGAACAGCACGCGGACCTTCGTGCCGGTCGGGCAGCACGGCCGGTCGTCCTCCGCGAACAGCCGGTACGCGAGCGCGACGGAGCGGTTGCCCGCGCGCACGACCTCGACGGCCGCGCTGTCGTCGGCGGCGTCGTTGCCCAGGTAGGTCGCGCCGTTGAAGAAGAACGCCCGCCGGCCGCCCTCCCCCTTGCCGATCAGCACGCGCAGCGTGTTGCCGGGCCGGTAGGTCTTGAGGCTGACGGGGCGGTAGCCGAGGTCGCCGAGCGTGGCGACCGCGGCGGCCCGGGCGCGACGCTGCGCGCGCGTGAGCTTCGGCTTGGCCTTCTTCGGCTTGCCCGCCACGGTCTTCGCCTCCGGCGTGGCGGTCGCCGCGGGCGCCTCGGTGACGACGCCCTTGTTCTCGCGCTCGGCGTAGATGCTCAGCAGGGCCCAGGCGAAGATGGCCAGCAGCGCGCTCGTGGCGGTGACCCCCATCACCCGCATCCCCCACAGCCGGACGCCTCTTCGGCGTGGCGGCAGCCGTACCCGTGCAGCGCTCACATTCGCGATGGTGGCGGATGTCACGAGGGTCGTCAACCGGCCTGGACCGATGACGGACATCGTGCACCTCTCAGCCGGGACGGAGCTGCGCGGCGCCCGCCAGCAGCGCGGCGCAGAGCGCGACCGAGGCGCCTGCCGCGATGCCGAGGTGGAACGACAGCACGAGCCCCGCGACGCCGGCCAGCGCCGCCACCGCGACGGCCACGGCGAGCGCGGCGGGCAGGCGGCCGGCGAGCCGCAGCCCTGCCGCGCCCGGCGCGATGATCAGCGCCACCAGCAGCAGGCTCCCGAGCGCCGGCGCGGCCGCCATCGTGGCGACGGCGAGCAGCACGAGCAGCGCCAGCTCCCAGCGCGCGGGCTCGGCGCCGAGGGTGCGCGCCGCGGAGCGGTCGAAGCCGCTCGCGCTCAGCCGCCGGTGCGCGAGCGCGAGCGCGGCGGCGATCAGGGCCGCGAGGCCGGCCGCGACCGCGATGTCGGCCGCGTCGGCGCCCAGCAGGTCGCCGAACAGCAGCTCCTGCAGCCGCGGCGGCGCCTCGGGCGAGAGCGCCAGCAGCGCGCCGAGCCCGAACAGCGCCGACACCGCGACCGCGACGCCGGTGTCGCCGCCGAGGCGCTCGTCGCGCCCGGCGAGCGCGATCGCGGCCGCCGCCAGCAGCACGCCGCCCGCCGCGCCGAGCACCAGCGGCGCGCCCGCCAGCGCGGCGAGCACGAGCCCCGGGAGCATCCCGTGGGAGATCGACTCGGCGGCGTAGCTCTGGCGGTAGAGCAGGATCCACACACCGAGCGGGCCGCACGCGAGCGACAGCGCCAGCACCTCGAGCAGCGCGCGCTGGGTGAAGCCGTCCTGGAACGGGTCGGTCAGCCAGGCGAGCATCAGTGGTGGTGGTCGTGATGGCCGACGTTGACGGCCGGGCGCCCGCCCTCGAGGACCACCAGCTCGTCCCCGTAGGTCTCCTGCAGCACGGTGCCGCGCAGCACCTCGGCGGGCGCGCCGAAGGCGACCTGGCGGCGGTGCAGGCACAGCACGCGCTCGAAGCGGCGCGCCTGCTCGACGTCGTGGGTGGCGACGAGCAGCGCCCGGCCCTCGTCGCGCAGCTCGCGCAGCACGGCCTCGATCCGCACGGCGCTCGGCGCGTCCACGCCGGACAGCGGCTCGTCGAGCAGCAGGACCCGGGCGTCCTGGACGAGCGCGCGGGCGATCAGGACGCGCTGGCGCTGGCCGCCGGAGAGGGTCCCGAAGCGCGCGCGGGCGACGTCGGCGAGGCCGACGCGCTCGAGCGCCGCGGTCGCGGCGGCGCGCTCGCCGCGGCCGAGCCGGCGGTAGAACGGCGTGCGGCGGTAGGCGCCCATCAGCGCCACGTCGTGCGCGTTGACCGGGAAGTCCAGCCGCGCCTCGTCGGTCTGCGGCACGTACGCGGGCGGCCCGGCCAGCTCGACGAGCCCGCGCCGGCGCGGAAGCTCGTCGAGCAGGGCGCGGAAGAGCGTCGTCTTGCCGCCGCCGTTGGGCCCGAGCACGCCGGCCACCTCGCCGGGCTCGAGCGCGAACGAGACGCCCTCGATCGCCTCCTGGCCGGGCGCGTAGCCGCCCGCGAGGTCGTGCACGCGGACGAGGCTCACCGTCGTACCGCCGCGGTCAGCGCGAACACGACGCCGCCGAGCACCGCCATCACGGGGCCCGGCCCGATGTCGAGGCCGTCCGCGATCACGAGCGCCGTCAGGCCCTCGGCCGCCGCGAGCAGGCCGGTGCCGAGCCGGAGCGTGCGCACGTCGTCGACGACGAGCCGCACGGTCGCGGCGGGCACGACGAGCACGACGGCCACCAGCAGCGCGCCGACGGCGTCGAGCGAGACGACGACGGCCACCGCGATGGCGGCGAGCAGCACGCGATTCGCGAGCTTGGTGCGCACGCCGAGCGCGCCGGCGCTGCCGGGGTCGAAGCCGGTGGCCAGCCATGCGCGGTGCATCGCGCCGTGCGCGAGCAGCGCGGCGACGACGGCGGCCGCGGTCAGCGCGACGTCGCGCTCGCTGAGCCCGATCAGGGTGCCGAACAGCAGCTGGTCGACGCCGGCTGGCGACTCGTAGACGTCGGAGGCGAGGATCGCGCCGGCCGCCAGGGCGGCGACGAGCAGCAGCCCGGTGGCCGCGCCGGGGTCGAGCCTGCGCGAGCGCGAGAGCCGCTCGAGCCCGGCACCGAAGCCGAGGGCGGCGACGAGCGCCGTGAGCTGCGGCGCGACGGCCCACGGCGCGGCCACCACGAGCCCGGGGAACGTCGCCGTGCCGACCGCGTGCGTGTAGAAGGCGAGCCGGCGCAGCACGATCCACGAGCCGAGCACGCCTGCCAGCACGGCGAGCAGCACCAGCTCGGCGATCGCCCGCTGGATGTAGGGAGCGTCGAGGATCAGCGCGGGAGCGAGCACGTCTGCGCGCCTCCCGTGAGCCCCTCGACGATCGCGGCGGTGTTGGCGCGGATCGAGGCCTCGTAGGTGGCGCCGCCGGAGTCGGCCGGGCCGAGCGAGTCCGCCCACAGCGGGCGGCCCACGCGCGCGCCCGTCTCCTGCGCGATCGCGTCCTCGACGCTCGCGTTGACCGAGCTCTCGGCGAAGATCGCCTTCACGCGCTCGCGGCGGATCGTGTCGACCAGCTCGGCGAGGTCCCCGGCGGAGGCCTGCGCCTGCGTCGACAGCGACGGGATCACGGTCCCGACCACGCGCAGGCCGTAGCGGCGCGCGTAGTAGCCGAGCGCGTCGTGGGTGGTCACGAGCGTGCGCTCGCGGGCCGGGATCCGGTCGATGCAGCGGCGCACCGCGGCGTCGAGCGCGCGCAGGCGGCGCACGCTGCGCTCGGCGTTGGCCTCGTAGGTGCTCGCGCCGGCCGGATCGGCCTTCGCCAGCGCGGCGGCGATCGCGGTCACGGCCGCCTCGGCGCGGATCGGGTCCTGCCACCAGTGCGGGTCCTCCCCCGCGGCTCCGACGCGCTCGAGCAGGTCCAGCACGGGCGCGTCGGCGCCCGCGCTGTCGATCGCGCCGCCGAGCCAGGAGTCGAGGTCGCCGCCCGAGCGCACCACGAGCGCCGCGCGCGCCAGCGCCTTCACGTCGCCCGGGCGCACCTCGTAGTCGTGCGGGTCGCTGTTGGGCGCCAGAATGCCGCGCACCTCGGCACGGTCGCCGGCCACGGCGCGCGCCAGATCGGCGGCCTGCGTGGTCGTGGCGACGACCGTCGGGCGCCCGTCTGAGCCGCCCGAGCCGCAGGCGGCGAGCAGCAGCGCGCAGGCGGCCGCGGTCACGAGTGGTGCGAAGCGCATTGCATCCCACCTTACTGAAAACGATTCTCGTTACCATGGAGTGCGATGGATGCCTGGACGGAGCACGCGCGCAAGGAGCTGGCCCGCGCAGGGCACCGCGCGGGCGGCGCCCGCGGCGAGGTGCTCGAGCTGCTGGGCCGCCAGTCGTGCTGCCTCAGCGCGCAGGAGATCCACGACCGCCTGCGCGCCGGCGGGCGCGCCGTCGGGCTCGCCAGCGTCTACCGGGCGCTCGATGCGCTCGCGCAGCTCGGCCTGGTGCACCGGATCGACGTCGGCGGGACCGCCTGCTTCGAGCCCGCCGACCCCAGCGGCGATCATCACCATCACGCGATCTGCGACCGCTGCGGCAAGAAGGACGCGTTCACCGACCCCGAGCTCGAGCGGCTGATCCACGGCCTCGGCGAGCGGCTCGGCTACGACGTCGGCGCCCACGACGTCGTCTTGCACGGTTCCTGTCCTGACTGTTCCTGACCGGTCCGATCCGGTCCGTCTGGTGTTCTGAAGGACCGTGTCGGATCGTCGTACCACGCGCCGCCAGGTCCTCGGCCTCGGCGCCGCCGCCTTCGCCGCGGCCTCACTGAAGAGCCCCGCCGCCGCCCTCGCAGACCGCCGAGCGCTGTTCGAGCTCGACCTCTCGAGCGAGGGGCTGACCGCCTCGGCCGCCGCCGCGGGCTGGCGCGCCACGCGGGTGCTGCGCGCCCCGCGCCGCTTCGACCTGATCGGCCTGCGCTGGGCGCACGGGAGCCGCGCCGAGGCGCAGGTCCGGGCTCGCCGGCGCGGCGGGCGCTGGACGCCGTGGGCGCCGCTGCACGTGATGGGCGACCACGGGCCCGACGGCGCGCGCCCCGTGGCCGGCACCGACCCCGCGTTCGTCGGCGCGGCCGACGAGTTCCAGCTGCGCCTGCGCGGCAACCCGCGCGCGCTGCGTGCCCGCTTCGTGCGCGCGCTGCCGACCGCGACCGTCGCGCGCCGCGTCGGCGAGCGGCTGCGCCGCCGCGCGCGCGCCTCCGCCCGCCCGCGCCAGACCGTCGGCCCGTCGGTGCGCGTGATCACCCGCTCTGAGTGGGGCGGCGACTCCGTGCCGCCCCGCGGGCCCGCCGAGTTCGGCGGCGTCGAGCTCGCGTTCGTCCACCACACGGTGACCACGAACTCGTACAACCCGGAGGACTCGGCCGGGATCGTGCTCGGGATCGCGCGCTACCACCGCGACTCCAACGGCTGGAACGACCTCGGCTACAACTTCCTCGTCGACAAGTACGGCCAGGTCTTCGAGGGCCGCGCCGGAGGCATCGACGCGCCGGTGATCGGCGCCCAGGCGCAGGGCTACAACAGCGTCTCGACCGGCATCGCGGTGCTGGGCACCTACACCGACATCGCCAACAGCGAGCCCGGCATGGAGGCGCTCGCGCGCCTGATCGGCTGGAAGCTCACGCTCCACGGCGTGCCCGTGCAGGGCCAGGTCACCGTCACCTCGGCGGGCGGCTCGAGCAACCGCTACCGCTCCGGCACGCCGGTCACGTTCGAGCGCATCTCGGGCCACCGCGACGGGGACTCGACCTCGTGCCCCGGCAACGTGCTCTACGGGCAGCTCGCCGACCTGCGCACGCGCGCGGCGCGCTACGCCAGCGCGCTCGGGGCGACGCTGACGATGTACACGTCCAAGACCGTCCGCGGCGTCAAGGCCTCCGCGGTCGGCGGCGAGCTGCGCTTCTCAGACGGCTCCTCGCCCGCGGGCGTCCCGATCGAGATCGAGATCCAGGCGGGCGGGGCGGCCTGGACGTACTACGCGAGCGCCGTCGCCAACCCCGACGGGTCGTGGCTGACCAGCGTGTCGCTCCCCTACAGCGCGAACCTGCGCGCCGTCTTCCCGGGCGACTCACGGCCGCGGATGGAGTCCAAGGCGATCGCGGTCAAGGTCGTGCCGAGCCTGAAGATCGCGCTCTCCTCCTCGCGGCCGCGGCGCCGGCGCGCGCTGCGGGTCACGGGCACGATGAACCCGGCGACGCCGCGCGTGACCGTCACCTTCGAGCGCCGGGTGGGGCGCCGCTGGGTCCGCGTCCAGCGCAAGCGGATCGCCGTGACCGACGGCGCGTTCTCCACCATCGTCCGCCCGCCGGTCGCCGGCCGCTACCGCGTCTCGGTCAGCGGCGGCGGGATCACCCGCACCCGCCGCCTCCGCGCGCGCTGAACCCGGAGTTGTTCAGCCTGAGGCTGAACAACTCCGGACTCAGCGGTTGGAGCGGAGCCATTCGCTGAGCCGTTCCGCCGCGACGCCGAGCGTCTCCCCCGCCTTCTCGACGCCGGCGCCGGCGTCGCGGAAGATCGCGCGGAAGCGCTCGGCGTAGAACTCGACCGCGTCGCCGGCCTGGGCGCGCGCGTCGACGGGGTCGCCGCGGCGGACGTACTCCCCGGCGACGATCCGGTCGTACTCGCCCGAGCGGACCCACTTCATCAGCTCCGAGACGCGCTTGACGGGGAACGCGTGGGTCTGGCCGAGCTCGATCCGCACGCGCGCGAGCTTGTCCCAGCCGGGCTCCCACTCCTCGTAGGCGGAGGCCTGGCGGACGAACGCGTCGAGGTCGAGCTTGCGCGAGGCCGTGCCGCCCGCCATCACCATCAGCGTCCGGCAGGTCACGAGCGGGTCGCGGTTGACCAGCGTGGCCGCGCGATCGCACGACAGCTCGGCGGCGCGGAACCACTCCAGCAGCGCGAGCTTGACGGCCAGCAGCGGCAGGCCGGCGAGCATCGGCATCCGGCTGAGCCCGGTCGCCGACAGCAGGATCATCAGCGCGGTCCGGTAGAGCACGTGGTCGGAGAGGATGTGGCCCGCCTCGTGGCCGAGCACCGTGCGCAGCTCCTGCTCGTCGAAGACCTCGACCGTGCGCGAGAAGACGACCACCATCGGGCGCTCGGAGCCGATCGCGGCCGCGTTGGTGACCGGGAACTGGGTGAGGTAGAGCTCGGGGATCTCGGCGATGTCCAGCCGCGCCAGCGCCGCGCGGTGGGCCGCGTAGACGTCGGGCAGCTGGTCGGAGCCGAGCTTGACCGAGCCCGCGAGGAAGACCTGCCGCAGCGCGCGCTCGTAGCCGTACTCGATCAGCTTGCGGACCACCTGGTCGAGCATCGGGATGCTCTTCAGGGCCGCCGTGGCGGCGCGGTCGGCGGGGTGCTCGTACGCCTTCGAGGAGATCTCGACGAGGCGCTGATCCTCCGGAAGCGGGTCGGTCATGGCGCCAAGGTAGCGGCGGTGCCTAACGGTCGCGTAGGCGGATCACGAGCCGCAGCCCGCTCCAGATGTCGTCGATCGCGCAGACCTTGTTGTCGACCAGCGCGTTCTCGAGCGCCAGCTCGCGGACCACGTCCTCCGTGAGGTCGGTCGGCAGCTTGGAGGCCCGCTTCGGCCACGCGATCCACAGGCCCGCGGCGGGCTCCATCAGCGTCCGCAGCTTCGGCATCCGGCGCGCCAGGTCGGCCCGGCGATCGTGGAAGGAGAGGATCACGTCGGCCTTGCCGCGCGCGGTGGTGAGGACGCTGACGTCGTCGAGCGCGAAGCCGTCGGGCGCCCCGAGCACCAGCACCCGGTGGCCCGGCTTTATGCCCAGCTTGCGCGGCAGCGGCGTTCCGGAGTAGCCGGCCATGGGCGGACGCTACCGGCTTGACCGGTTCACGAATCCGCGCATAGCCGGTAGGCGTGCCCGAACAGCCAGTCATCTGCGCAGACGCTTTCCCAGGTCTGGAACCCGAACGGTGAACGCGCTTCAATAACGGAGGTGGGTTACGAACCGGAACCCGGTGCGCTGGGCATATTCGATGCTGCGAACATCGAGCCGGTCTACCAGCCGATCGTCGATCTCCGCGACGGGAGCGTCGTCGGCTACGAGGCGCTCGCTCGCGGCAAGGGCGGCAACGGGCTCGCTTCGCCCGACGCGCTGTTCGCCGCGGCACGCGAGCTGGGCCGTGTCGCCGAGCTCGACCGCGCGTGCCGCGAGGCCGCGCTCGCGGGCGCGATCGAAGGCGGCCTGGGCGCGCCCTTCTGCCTGTTCGTCAACGCGGACGCCGGCGCGCTCGAGGACGACCTGCCGGACACGCCGCGCGGCGGGTTCACGCTCGTCATGGAGGTCACCGAGCGGGCGCTGACCGAGCGGCCCGAGCCGCTGCTGCGCGCGCTGACCGAGCTGCGCCGGATGGGCTGGGGCGTCGCGCTCGACGACGTCGGCGCCGACTCGCGCTCGCTGGCGCTGATGCCGGTGCTCTATCCCGACGTGATCAAGCTCGACCTGCGGCTGCTGCGCGACCGCGACCCCGAGGACGTCGCGCGGATCGTCACGGCCGTCGGCGCCGAGGCCGAGACGCGCCTGGCGACCGTGCTCGCGGAGGGCATCGACTCCGAGGAGCAGCTCGCGACCGCGCGCGCCGCCGGGGCCACGCTCGGCCAGGGCTACCTGCTCGGCGAGCCCGCGCCGCTGCCGGCCGAGCTGCCCAGCCCGGGCCGCGGCCTGCGCCTGACGAGCTCGGGCGGCGTGCCCGAGAACGTCGTCCCGTTCCAGCGCGTGACGAACTGGCGCCGCCCCGCCGTGGGCTCCGGCGAGCTCGCCGAGCGTACGGCGGCGCTGCTCTCGGCCCAGGCGTCCAAGCTCGGTGACACGGGCCTGCTGCTCGCCGCCGTGCCCGACGACGACCCCCTTCCCCCTGACCAGCTCGCGCGCTACGAGCGCCTCGCCGAGTCGATCGGCTTCGTCGCCGTGCTCGGAGGCGGCGCCGCCGATCACGCGGACGCCATCCGCGGCGGCACGCTCCCTGCCGACGACCCGCTGCGCGGCACGTGGACCGAGGTCGCCCTCGGCCCGGGCTACGGCGCCTGCTTCGTCGCGCGCCGCGACGACGACGACACCTGGCGCTTCGCCACCTCCTACGACCACGAGACGGTGGTCGAGTGCGCGGTGGTGCTGATGGCGCGGATGCCGTCGCTCGCCGCCGTCGCCTGACGGCGGGGGCTACGCCACGCGCGCGCCGAGCTCCGCGATCACCGCGGAGAGCTGGCTGCCCTGCCAGGCCATCGGCGACGAGCCGGGATCCTCGGAGCGCAGCTCGGCGCCCGGGATGGCCTCCGCGTAGCGCTCGCCGACCGCGTAGGGGTGCTCGGGATCGGCCTCGTCCCGGCTCGCGACGACGATCGTCGGCAGCGCGAGCTCGGCGAGCTCCGACCACGCCTGGAAGGGCTTCGAGCGCGGAACGGCGCGCAGGGCGTCGGCGACCGCCTCGGGGTGCTCGTGGGCGCCGAGGCGCTGGCGCAGGACCTTGTAGATCGTCTCGTGCCAGCGCTCGGGTGACTTCGGCGTCCCGTAGGCCTCGACGAAGCCCTCCACGCCTCCCGTGCGCAGGCCCTCGGAGAGCGCGTCCCAGCGCCCCAGCCGGGCCTCCTCGTCCTCCTCGGAGTCGGGGTCGAAGGCCGGGGTGACGACGACGAGCCCCGCGACCCGGTCGCCGTGGTCGAGCGCGAAGCGCACGATCGTGTGGGCGCCCATCGAGGCGCCGGCGAGCAGCGCGCGCTCGATGCCGCGGTCGTCGAGCACGGCGAGCAGGTCGGCCGCGAGGTCCTCGTAGCGGTAGGCCTCGGGCGACGGCGCGGGCGACGACGCGCCGTGGCCGCGGGCGTCGTAGGCGACCACGCGGTGGCCGTCGCGCTGGAGCGCGCGCGAGCCCATGACGACGTAACGGCGGGAGGCGGTCAGCCCGTGCAGCAGGACCACGGGCGTCCCCTCGCCGGACTCCTCGCCGGCGAGCTGCACGCCGCCTGCCTCGATGACGATCTCGGCCATGCCGGGAGGTCTAGCAGCGCGGGACTATTCTCGGAGGTGTGATCTTCGACGCCACGGACGAGACCTTCCAGGCCGACGTCGTCGAGCGCTCCCGCGAGCTGCCCGTCGTCGTCGACTTCTGGGCCGCCTGGTGCGGCCCCTGCCGCCAGCTCACGCCGATCCTCGAGAAGGCGGTGACCAAGCGCGAGGGCAAGGTCGCCCTCGCCAAGGTGGACACGGACGCCAACCCGCGCGTGTCCACCGAGCACCGGATCCAGAGCATCCCGTCGGTGAAGGCCTACCGCGACGGCAAGGTCGTCGCCGAGTTCATGGGCGCCCAGCCCGGCCCGCAGGTCGAGCGGTTCCTCGACGCGCTCGTGCCCTCCGAGGCCGAGGAGCTCGTCAAGAGCGGCGGCGAGGCCGACCTGCGCCGCGCGCTCGAGCTCGAGCCCGGTCGCCCCGACGCGGCCGTCCCGCTCGCGCGCCTGCTCGCCGCCCGCGGCGAGCGCGAGGAGGCGCTCGAGCTGCTCTCCAACGTCACCGGCTCCTTCGCCGCCGACGGGCTCGCCGCCCGCCTGCGGCTCGAGGGTGAGCCGGAGCTCGCGGACGCGTTCTCCGCGCTCGACCAGGGCGAGGTCGAGCGCGGGCTGGAGTCGCTGATCGGCGCGATCCCGTCGACGGAGGACCCGGACCGCCGCGACGACCTGCGCCGCTCCGTCGTCGGCGTGCTCGACGAGCTCGGGGTCGAGCACCCCGTCTCGCGCGAGTCGCGCCGCAAGCTCGCCGCCGCGCTCTACTAGATCTCGAGTGCGAGCTGGCCCGCGACGGGCGGCGCCGGCGGCCGCGGCGGCTCCACGACGTCCTCGAACGACGCGATCCGGACCCCGAGCAGCCGCACCGGCTTCGGCGGCGCGTAGGCGCGCAGCAGCTCGAGCGCGATCTCCCGCACCACCTCGACGTCGTTGGTCGGCGCCTCGATCGAGCGGGCGCGGGTGGCGTTGGTCCAGTCGGCGAGGCGGACCTTGATCCCGATCGTGCGCCCGCGCCGGCCCTTCTTGGCCAGGCCCTCGCAGAGCTGCAGGCTCATCCGCCGCACCACCGCCTCGAGCTCGGCGAGATCGGAGACGTCCTCGTCGAAGGTCGTCTCGCTCGAGTAGGACTTGGCCGGGCCCGAGTCCGTCTCCACGGGCGAGTCGTCGCGGAATTCCGCGCGCGCCTTCAGGAACGCCGCCGTGCGCGACCCGAAGCGGGCGGCGAGCCGGCCTTCGTCGGCGCGCTGGAGCTGGCCGAGCGTCATCAGCCCGAGCTCGGCGAGCCGCTCGGCGGTCTTCGGCCCGATCCCGGGCACGCGGCTCGTCGGCGCGGTCGCGAAGCGCTCGCAGGCCTCCTCGCGACCCATCGCCACCAGCCCCGCGGGCTTGCCGTGGTCGCTGCAGCACTTGGCCACGAGCCGCGAGGGGCCGACCCCGACGGAGATCGTCACGCCGGTCTTCTCGCGCACCTCGTCGACGACCTCGCGCAGCACCCGCAGCGGCTTCGGGATGCCGGTCAGCTCCGCGTAGGCCTCGTCGAGCCCCACCCGCTGGACCCGGTCCAGGCGCGCGCACACGGCCTCCCAGACCGCCTTCGACGTCTCGCGATAGGCCTCGAAGTCGGGCGGGATCACGACCGCGTCCGGGCACAGCCGGCGCGCCTTGGAGGCGGGCATCGCGGAGCCGACGCCGAACTTGCGCGCCTCGTAGGAGGCCGTGGTCACGACGGCGCGCGGGCCGGAGCCCGCGACGATCACCGGGCGGCCCTTGAGCTCGGGCCGGCGGTTGAGCTCCACCGTGGCGTAGAAGGCGTCGCAGTCGAGATGGGCGATCACGCGGCGGGGCTCCACCCACGTCTCATAGCAAGGCACCCCGACGGAACTTGACTTCAAACGGGCCGCCCTAGAGTGTCGCCGGGTGAGCCCTGCCCCCCTCTTTCTCCTCCCCCTCCTCGTCCTCGCGCTGCTGCTCGGCGGCTGCGGCGAGGACGCGCAGGAGACCCCGCGGGCGGGCGTCGGCACCTCGCTCGACGACGACAATCTCGCGGTCGTCCACGACGAGCTCTACGCCTGCCTGCGCAAGGAGCTGCCTGACGTGCTGCTGGCGAACTACCTCAACGGGCAGGCGTCGATCACGAACACGCTGGCCAAGTCGAGCTTCGACGAGTCGCTCGCCGCGCCCGAGCCGGAGCGGGCGCTGCTGGACGCGGGCCGGGCGGAGTTCATCGGGGTGCGCGCGAACCGCAGCAAGGGCGGCTGGCGCAGCACGCCCGAGTGGGACGTCCTGATCCTGCCGGCGAGCGCCGACGCCGAGCAGGCGACGGCCACGATCACCGCCGCGGGCGGCCGCGCGGCGCAGGACGGGATCTTCGTCCGCGTCGTCAAGCGCGCGGGCAGCGGCGACCGGGCCCGCACGGCGGAAGCCGCGCTGACCCGGTGCCTCGATGCATCCAGACGCGGCTGAGGAGCCCTAACGCGTCGTGAGGATCGTGCCGTGGCCGCGGAAGCCGAGCTTCCGGGCCGTCGCGCCCGTGAGGTCGTACTCGCGGGCCCCGACATAGGGGCCGCGGTCGATCACGGGCACGCGGACGCGCCGGCCGTTGTGGCGCAGCGTGACCTTGCTGCCACACGGCAGCGTCTTGTGCGCGACGCCGAGCTGGGAGTACCCCAGCCTGCCGCCGCAGCCCGTCTGCTGCCCGTAGAAGCCGGGGCCGTACCACGACGCGAGCGCGTGGCGGTAGACGTTCAGCCGCCCGATCCTGCGCGTGGCGCGGTCACCGCCGGCCCGCACGACGACGCGCGCACGTGCGCTCATCGGGTACCGGCGCTTGTCGCGCAACCGGTAGCGGCCCTGGGCGCCCGTGCGGTCGCGGTCGATCGTGTACCAGCGCTTGCCCTTGCGGATCTGCAGGTACGTGATCAGGCCGGCCGTACGCGGCAACACGGTGCCCGCGACGACCGTCCGGCGGCCGGCGCGGATGTTCAGCTTGCGCTTGCCGACGCCGACCTTCGCGATGCTGGCGGTCGGCGGCGATGCGGCTGCGCCCTGATTTCGGTCCTGGGCGGGGGCGGACGCGCTCCCCGTCAGGGTCATTGTCGTTCCAAGCGCAACGGCGTACAGCCCGCGGCGCAGCGGGGAAAGCCTCAAGCGAGGCACCTCCTCGGTAGATCCGGCCGCGTCTGCCTGCGGGGTCGTTGATCCGCATCGGTGCGGACCGTGCAACCGCCTCACCCGCCCGCGAGCACCTCGTGCGCCCGCGGCTCGGCGTGGCCGGAGAGCGAGCGACCGTAGCAGCCCACCGCGCGGCTCACGTGGGGGAAATCACGCAAATGCAGGGCATTTTCCTCACCCCGCGGTCAGCGATCAGGCCGCAGCGGCCAGTTCTGGGCGCAGCGCCGCTGCCCCGTCGGCGCGCAGCTTCTCGAGCCCGAGCCGGATGCGGCTCTTGGCCGTCCCGAGCGGGACCTCGATGCGCTGAGCGATCTCGTCGGCGGTCAGCCCGCCCCAGTAGGCCATCACGACGGCCTCGCGCTGGGCATCGGGCAGCCGGCGCACCGCGGCGCGCACGGTCGCGCCCTCCTCGCGGCGCTCGGCCTGCGTGCCGGGCCGGTCGGCCTCGTCGCGCGGGGCGTCCTGCGCGACGGCGACCTTGAGGCGGTCCGACGCGCGGCCGAGGGCCTGGCTCTCGCGCCACAGGTCGAGCGCCCGGGAGCGGGCCATCATCCGCAGGTAGGCGCCCAGCTCGCCCCTGCCGGCGTCGAACGTGCGCGGGCGCCGCCAGAGCCGCAGGAACACGTCCTGCACGACGTCCTGCGCCTGCGCCGGGTTGCCGAGCACGCGGTACGCGGCGGCGTAGACGCTGCGCGAATGCTCGTCATAGGCCCGCCCGAACACGGCGGGGTCACTCAGATCTTGGGCCATCCCGGGTCCTTTCTCCTTCATCAGTCTGTGTAACAACATTCTACACACTGTTGAAGGTACGCAAACATGTCCCGAACCGGGAGAATCCGCCGCATGGCGAACCCCGACCGGCTGTCCGGCCTCGACGCGTCCTTCCTCTCCCTCGAGCGCAACGGCGCGCACATGCACGTCGGCTCGGTGCTCGTGTTCGACGGAGACGCCCCGCCCTACGACGAGTTCGTCGCCAAGCTCGAGCAGCGGCTGCACCTCGTCCCCCGCTACCGCCAGAAGCTCGCGTGGCCGCCGCTGGTGCAGAGCCGGCCGGTCTGGATCGACGATCCGCACTTCAACGCCCGCTACCACGTGCGCCACAGCGCGCTGCCCGCGCCGGCCGGCGAGGAGGAGCTGCGCAACCTCGCGGGCCGGGTCTTCGCCCAGGGGCTGGACCGCTCCAAGCCGCTGTGGGAGCTGTGGCTGGTCGACCGCGTCGGCGACGACGCCTTCGCGCTGATCTCCAAGACCCACCACGCGCTCGTCGACGGCGTCTCGGGCGTGGACATCTCGACGGTGCTGTTCGACCTCGAGCCGGACCCGCCGGAGCCCGACCCCCCGCCGCCGTGGTACCCGCGCCCGGAGCCCAGTGCGGCCGACCTGCTGGCGACGGCGGTCGTCGAGCGGGCCGGCGTCCCGCTGGGCATGGCGCGCGGCGCGCTCGAGGCGGCGCGCCACCCCGAGCGCGCCGCTGGCGGCGGCGGCCGGGCGGTTAGGGGCCTCGCCGCGATGGCCGCCGCCGGAATGGCCAGCGCGCCGCCGAGCCCGCTCAACGTCCGGATCGGCTCGCACCGGCGCTTCGCCTGGGTCGACGCGGACCTCGCCCGCTTCAAGGCGATCAAGACCGCGCTCGGCGGCACCGTCAACGACGTCGTGCTGGCCGCGGTGGCCGGCGCGCTGCGGAGGTTCATGATCCGGCGCGGGCGCGACACCGAGGGGGTCGAGCTGAAGGCGATGGTGCCGGTCTCGGTGCGCGCCGACGCGGAGCGCGGCGCGCTCGGCAACCGGGTGGCGGCGATGTACGCGCCGCTGCCGCTCTACGCCGCGGACGCGAAGGAGCGCTTCGGCATCATCCACACCGCGATGGGCGGGCTGAAGGAATCCGGTCAGGCCGTCGGCGCGGAGGTCATCACGCGCCTGGCGGGCTTCGCGGCGCCGACGGTGCTCGACCAGGCCGCGCGGCTGCAGAGCCGCCAGCGCATCCACAACATCGTCGTGACCAACGTGCCCGGCCCGCAGTTCCCGCTCTATCTGCAGGGCCGCCGCCTGCGCGCGTTCTACCCGCAGGTGCCGCTGACCCTCAACACCGCGCTGGGCATCGCGATCATGTCCTACGACGGCCGGCTCGGGTTCGGCCTGCTGGGCGACTACGACGCGCTGCCCGACCTCGACGCCGTCGCGGACGACCTCGAGGCCTCGATCGACGAGCTGGCGGAGGCGGCCGGGCTGCCGGCCGGCTCGCCGAAGACGGGCCGGCCGCGACGCAAGAAGGCCGCCACGACGTAGTGCGGCGGCTGCTCGTCCTGTTGCTCGGCACCGCGCTGGTGGCCGGCGGCGTCTTCGCGCTGCTGCTGGTGTTCAACGCCCGCGACGACGCGGGCGTCGGCGGCGGCGAGCCGACGGGGCCGGGCGAGCTGCAACCCGACCGCGGCTCGCGCCACCTCGAGTCGACCCAGCACGTCCCGCTCGAGGGGCTCACGGACCCGCCGACCAGCGGCGCCCATCATGACCGGCTGCCGGCGCGCGAGGGACGGCTGAGCCCGGACGAGATCCTGCACGCGCTCGAGCTGGGCGACGTGATCCTCTTCTACGACGCCGCCCGCCCGCCCGCGGCGCTGCGCGCGCTCCAGCGGGACGTCAGCGGGCCCTTCGACGCCGAGGTGGCGGCCGCGGGCCAGCAGGTCATTCTCGCTCGCCGCGAAGGCACGGGGCGGGCGGGGGCGGTTACAGCGGCGGCGTGGCGGCGGCTGCTGCGCGCCGACGATCCCGCCGACCCGCGGCTGCGCGAGTTCGCCGAGGCGTGGATCGGGCGCGGCGCCGGCGGCTAGGCCGCGTCGCGGACGGCGACCGTCAGGCGCACGAGCGCGCACAGGCGCCCGCCGTCGTCGGTGACGTCGAACTCCCACACCCAGGTCGAGCGGCCGCGGTGGCGCGGCCGGCCGGAGGCGTGGACCGTGCCCTCGGTGATCGGGCGCAGGAAGCTCGTCTGGCTGGAGTGCCCGACGGCGGCACGGCCCGTGGCGGCCTGGGTGCCGGCGACCGCGAGCGACTCGGCCATCGAGGCGTAGACGCCGCCGTGGACGAGCCCGGCGGGCTGCCGGATGCCGTCGGCGACCGGGACGCGGCCACGCGCCTCCTCGCCGGTGGCGGACTCGATCTCGATCCCGTACAGCGCGTCGAACGGCGGGGCGGTCATCGCGCCGCCACGATAGACGCCCTGCATCTTGCGCGGTTCTTAAGCGCACCCACTACCCTCGAACGCCGATGAGCCCGCTCTCCGCCCTCGCGCCCGATCAGCGCGCCGTCCTCGAGCTGCTGCTGCGCCAGGGCCGCGACTATGCGGAGCTCTCGGAGCTCCTCGGCCTGCCCGAATCCGGCGTGCGCTCGCGCGCCCACGCGGCGCTGGCCGCGCTCGCCCCGGACCGTGTCGCGCCCGTGGGCGAGGACGGCGCCGTCGCCGACTGGATCCTCGGCCAGCAGGACGACGAGGAGGCCGAGCGCACGCGCGGGGCGATCGCCCGCATGCCCGCCTGGCACGCGTGGGCGAGCGACGTGACCGACCGGCTGTCCGAGGTCGAGGGCGCCGAGCTCCCCGAGCTGCCCCAGCCCGAGGCCGACGACGCGCCGGCCCCGGCGAAGCCCGCCAAGCCGCGCAAGCGCGAAGCGAAGCCCGCCGCGGAGCCGGCCAGGCGCGCCCGCCCGGTGCGCGACGGCACCGCCGCCGCGGGCGCGCAGCACGCCCGCCGGCGCGCCGACGCCGCGGCCGCGGCCGGCAAGGGCCGCTCCGGTGGCGGCGGCAAGTCCACCGGCCAGCGCCCGCGCCCCGTGCGCGAGCGGCCCGCGGCCGAGCCCGCCCCAGCCGCGTCCGGCGGCGGCGTCGCCGCGCTGCGCAGCTCCCGCCGCGGCGGGCTCGCGCTGCTCGCGGCCGCCGCGCTCGCGATCGCCGTCGTGCTCTTCTTCGTCTTCCGCGACGGCGACGACGGCCAGACCGCGTCCTCCGGCGCGACGCCGACCCCGACCGCCACGGGCGAGCCGGAGGTGGTGCGGGAGGTCGCGCTCAAGGGCCGCGGCAACAAGTCCCAGGGCCTGATGCGGGTCTTCAAGCGCGACGAGGGCGGGCTCGTGTTCGCGCTCGCGGCCGACAAGGTGCCGGCCAACAAGGCCAAGGAGGTCTACGCGGTCTGGTTCACCAAGAAGGGGGTCGCGCCGCGCAACCTCGGCTTCTCGCAGTCGCAGGTCGGCAAGGAGGGCGTCTTCACCACCGGCGGCCCGCAGCAGGGGCAGGAGGCGCAGTTCGCCAAGTGGCTCGTCGACTACGACACGATCGTGGTCGCGCGCGCCTCCTCTGACAGCGCGAGCGCCAAGAAGCCCGGTCCGGTCGTGCTTTCCGGCACGCTCCCGGGCGGCCAGGACTAGCGCCTCCTCGTACCCTGCGGCCTCGTGCCGCGCCTGCCCGAGAATCTCGACGTCCTGCGCGACGGCGCGTTCCGGCGCGTGCTCGGCGCGGCCGCGGTCTCGTGGTTCGGCGACCGCATGGTCACGGTCGCGCTCGCCTTCGCGGTGCTCGCGATCGACGGATCGGCGTCCTCGATCGGCATCGTGCTCGCGGTCCGCTCCGGCGCGCTGCTGGTGAGCCTGCTGCTCGGCGGCGTCGTCGCCGACCGCGTCTCGCGGCGGGCGATCATGGTCTGCGCCGACGTGGCGCGGCTTGCGACGCAGGGCCTGCTCGCCGGCCTCGTCATCGCGGGTGGGGCGGACGTGTGGAGCGTCGCGCTGCTGTCGGGGCTGACGGGGATCGCGACGGGCTTCTTCAACCCGGCCTCGACGGGCCTGCTGCCCGCGATCGTCGCGCCGGAGCAGCTGCAGCAGGCCAACGGCGTGCGCGCGACGATGATGTCGGCCGGCGAGATCGGCGGCCCGGTGCTCGCGGGCGCGCTGGTGGCGGCCGTGGGCGCGGGCTGGGCGCTCGCGGTCGACGCGGCGACGTTCGGCGCCAGCGCGCTGCTGCTGACCGGCGTGCGCGTCCCGCGCGCCGTCGAGCGCGCCGCCTCGGGCTTCTGGGACGACCTGCGCGAGGGCTGGACGACGTTCCGCGGCACCACCTGGGTGTGGACGTTCGTGCTGTGGGCGTCGTTCGCCAACGTCACCTGGGGCGCGTGGAGCGTGCTCGGTCCGCTCGTGGCCGAGCGCGAGCTCGGCGGGCCCGCGGTCTGGGGCGCGCTCAACGCGGCGCTCGGCGCCGGTGCGCTGATCGGCGCGCCTCGCCGCGATCCGCCAGATGCCGCGCCGTCCCGTGCTCGCCGCCGCGCTGACGGGCTTCGCGCAGGTGCCGGCGCTGCTCCTGCTCGCCGCGGGCGCCCACGCCGTCCCGCTGGCCGCCGGCGCGCTCGTCTTCGGCGTCGGGATGATGTTCGGCAACACCGTGTGGGAGTCGGCGCTGCAGCGCCACATCCGGCCGGAGGCGCTCTCGCGGGTCAGCGCCTACGACTGGTTCGGCTCGTTGGCCTTCGCCCCCGTCGGGCTCGCGATCTGGGGGCCGCTCGCGGACGTCGATCGGCGTCGAGCGAGGCGCTTGCGCTCTCCGGCGTGCTGTCCGTGCTCTCGGCGACGGCGCTGGTGTGCGTGCGCGACGTGCGGCGCGTGCGCGCCTAGAAGCGCTCGGCGAGCACGCCGGGGTTCATGACCCCGGCCGGGTCGCAGCGCTCCTTGAGCGCGCGCAGCAGCTCGAGCCCGAGCGGGCCGTGCTCGGCCGCCAGCCACGGCCCGTGGTCGCGGCCGACGGCGTGGTGGTGCGTGATCGTCGCGCCCGCGGCGGTGATCGCGTCGCTCGCGGCGCGCTTGGCGCGCTCCCACTGGCCGACCGGGTCGGCGCGGTCGCGCGCCGCCAGGACCGTGAAGTACAGCGAGGCGCCCGTCGGGTACAGGTGCGAGACGTGGCAGCCGACGACGGCGTGGCCGAGCGCGTCGCGCAGCGCCTGGGCGACCGCGTCGCGCAGCGCCTCGAGCTTCGTCCAGCTCGTCGCGGTCTCGAGCGTCTCGGCGAGCGCGCCGCGGTCGAGCAGATCGTCGCGCAGGTGCGGGCCCGCGAAGCGGGTGCGCGCCCACGCCTCCCCCGGCCCGCGGCCCGCGTACAGCAGCCCGGCGCGGCGCAGCAGGTTCGCCGCGGGCCGCCGGCGCGCGCCGATCGACCCCTCGGCGCCCTCCCAGCCGAGCACGAGCACGCAGCCCTCGCCGTAGCCGAGCGCGCGCGAGGCGGCCAGCCCGGCGCGCCGCGCATGGCCGCCGGGGCCCGCGAGCGCGAGGCCCACGCGCGTCTCCGTCTCGTCGGACAGGCGCGCGATGTCGGGCGCCAGCCCCTCGTGCTCGAGCCGCCGCAGCGCCTCGGCGCCGTCGGCGAACGAGCGCGCGAACCAGCCCTCGTGGCGGTGCTCGGCCGCGACCGGGCGCACGCGCAGCGCGACGCGGGTGATCACGCCGACGGCGCCCTCGGAGCCGATGACGAGCTCGCGCAGCGCCGGGCCGGCGGCGCTCGCGGGCGCGCCGAGCGTGGCCAGGTCGCCCGCCGGGGTCGCGCAGCGCAGGGCGACGACGTTCTCCTCGATCCGGCCGTGCCCGGTCGACGACTGCCCGGCCGAGCGGGTGGCGACGCAGCCGCCGACCGTCGCCCACTCGAAGCTCTGGGGCACGTGCGCGAGCCGCAGCCCGCGGGCGCCGAGCGCGCGCTCGGCCTCCGGCAGCCGCAGCCCGGGACCGAGCACCGCGGTCAGCGAGCGCTCGTCGACCGCCTCGACGGCGTCCATCCGCCCGAGGTCGAGCGAGACCACGCCGGCGAAGCCCTCGCGCGGCGCCTCGAGTCCGCCGACCACGCTCGTGCCGCCGCCGAACGGCACCACCGCCACGCCCTGCTCCGCGCAGATCCGCAGCACGGCGGCGACCTGGTCGTGATCGGCCGGGCGGACGACCGCGTCGGGCGCGCTCTCGCAGTCGCCCGCGCGCTGCGCGAGCAGGTCGAGGTAGCTCTTGCCGCGGCAGCGCAGCACGCGCGTCTCCGCGTCGTCGAGCACGTGGGCGGCGCCGACGGCCTGCTCGAGCCCGCGCCGCGCCGCCTCGGGCAGCTCGGGCGCGCGCAGGCGCACGTCGGCGAGCGCGACCGGCGCGTCGACGGCACCGCCGGGCAGCGCCGAGCTCCTCGCGCAGGAAGGCGTCCGCGTGCTCGGGCAGCGGCGGGCCCCGCGCCGGGCTCGCCCCAGCCCCAGAAGACCTGCTCCCTCACGTCAGCGCCCCGCTGAGCCCGTCGAGCGCCTCGTCGAGCCGCCGGCGCGTCGCCTTGCGCATCATCCACATCCCCAGCCGCGCCGTCCCGCGCCCGCGCTGGGTCACGGTCAGCGTCACCGCCGTCCCGGCGCCGTCCGGCGCGAGCGCGACCTCGGTGCGGTGCTCGCGCAGCATCCGCTCGAACGGCGTGCCCTCCAGCGCCTGCGACCACGCCCGCCGGCGCGGCGGCTCGTGCGCCTCGACGCGGTAGTCCGCGCGCACGACCTTGCCGCGGTCGCGAGCGCATCACCGAGGTCCACGCCTCCTGGTCGACGGCCTCCACGCGCTCGGTCAGCGGCCACCAGCGCGGCAGGTGGTGCGGGTCCCCGACGACCGCCCAGACGTCGTCGAGCGGGACCGGCACGGTCCGCGACCGCCGGACGGTCACTCCGCGTCGTAGGAGATCAGCGAGTGCACGTCGTAGCCGGCGAGCGGCTCGCGCCCGTTGAGGAACGCCAGCTCGACGAGGAACGCGCAGCCGGCGATCTGCGCGCCGCGGCCCTCGGCCAGCGACGCCAGCGCCTTCGCGGTGCCGCCCGTGGCCAGCAGGTCGTCGTGCAGCAGCACGCGGGCGCCGTGCGCGAGCGCGTCGGCGTGCATCTCCAGCGCGTCGACGCCGTACTCGAGGATGTACTCCGCCGAGACGGTGTCGTGCGGCAGCTTGCCGGGCTTGCGGGCGGGGACGAAGCCGACGCCCAGCTCGCGCGCGAGCGCCGCGCCGAGGATGAACCCGCGCGCCTCCGCCGCGAGCACGAGGTCGATGTCCCGCGGCCGCGCCCACTCCGCCAGCAGGCCGACGGCGCGGTCGAGCGCCTTCGGGTCCAGCAGCAGCGGCGTGATGTCCTTGAACACGATCCCGGGCTTGGGGAAGTCCGGGATGTCGCGGATGTGGTCGCGGAGGTCGAGCTCCTCCGCGCTCACTTGGCGATCCGCCTGAGGTCGCGCACGAGCAGCAGGTGCTTGAGGTGCGAGGCGACCGCGGCGAGGTTCTCGAGCGCCTCGACGGCCTCCTTGCGCCGCTCGGGGTTGCGCGAGCGCAGGGCCGGGGCGAGGATCTGCTGCAGCAGCGCGGCCTCGCGCTCGGCCGAGGTGCGGAACACGCGCAGGTTGCGGCCCGCCACGCCGTAGCGCGCCAGCTCGGTGACGGCGCGCACGATCTCGCGCTCCGTCTCGTCGTAGTACTTCGGGCTGCCCGCTCCCCCGCGCTGCTCGCCCTTGACGATCCCGTAGTCCTCGAGCTCGGAGACCAGCCGCGGGTCGGCGCCCGTCTCCTCGACGACGTCCTCGAGCGAGTACAGCGCGCCGCCGGAGCGGATCGAGAACGTCAGCCGGCGCAGCGCGGCGCCGGGGCGGGCGTCGCCGGCGGCGGCGCCCGGCTGGGTCTGCTGCGGCGCGGGCTCCTCCGTGGAGCGGCCGGCCGCGAGCTCCTGGCGGATCACCCGCAGCGGCAGGAACTCGTCGCGCTGCAGGCGCAGGATCGTGCGCAGGCGCGAGACGTCCGTGGAGGAGTACAGCCGGTAGCCGCCGGGCGTGCGCCGCGGCGTCAGCAGCTTCTGGTCCTCCAGGTAGCGGATCTTGGAGATCGAGATGTCCGGGAACTCCTGCGAGAGCGCCTTGCAGACGGCGCCGATCGTCAGCGCCTTGCCCGCGCCCTGCGGGGCCGGGTCCGGGCCTACGGGCGCGCCGCCGTCGCCCTCGGGCGGCGCGGGCGGCTCATGGGCGCGCGTCTCCTCCGCCATCACCTAGCGCGCGAGGTAGGTGAGCTTGTATTTGCCGACCTGCAGCTCGTCGCCGTCCTCGAGCCGGTGCGAGTCGATCCTGCGGCGGTTCACGTAGGTGCCGTTCAGCGAGCCCGAGTCGTCGAGGTACCAGTCGCCCGAGCGGCGCACGAGCTGGGCGTGGTCGCGCGAGACCGTGACGTCGTCGAGGAAGATCTCCGCGTCCGGGGAGCGGCCGATCATCATCCGCTCGCCCTGCAGCGGGTACGACTGGCCGACGCGCCCGCCGCCCGAGCGGATGACCAGCGCGCCGCTCTCGGCCGCGACGTCGCCGACGTCGACGGGGCGCAGCTCGCCCGTCGTCTCGTCGATGATGTACGTCGCGGTCGTGACGTCGTCACGCGTGGGCTCGTGGGTGCCCTGGAAGGCGCCGCACTTGGGGCAGTAGTTCGCCCCCTCGGAGACGACGAAGCCGCACTCTGGGCAGTGTCGGGCCACTCGCTCGGGGCTCGGGAGCTAGAGCTCGTCGCCGCCGGTCGCCCGGCCCGCGAGGATGTCCGTCAGCCGCTGCACGTCCGCGCCCGAGATGACCTCCTCGCCGCCCTCGTGCTTCTTGCGCAGGCGGTTGACCAGCTCGGCACGGAGGATGTCGATCTTGCCGTGAAGGATGCGGCGGCGGTAGGACACCTCCTGCTCTTCGTCAGTGAGCTGCTGGATGAGGTCCTTGAGCTCCTGGTCGGAGAGCGACCCCAGGTCGGGGAAGGTGTCCATCGTCGTCGTGTCCTCTCCTGTCGTGATGTTCGGGACCTTAGCAATGTCAAGCTGAGCTTGAGGCTTGCGTCCCGCGCGTCATACGGACCGCCTCGCGAAGGTACTGCGCCGTCGAACCCAGCACCAGTACCAGGCCGAGGTAGAGGCAGATCTCCCCCACCGTCTCCAGCCCGGCCATGCCGAAGAACAGGGCGCTCATGACCGGCCACACGCCGGCGCGCCCGAGCCAGTTGACCTTCACGTCGAGCTGGCGGCGCAATCCCCAGCGCACGAGCCCGATCATGAACACCTCGCGCGCGACGAGGACCGCGAGCGCCCAGCGCGGGAGCAGCTCGAAGTACCAGCAGACCGCGACGCCGGAGATGATCAGCAGGCGGTCCACGGCTGGGTCCAGCAGGGCGCCGAGGCGCGAGTACTGGCCCGTGATGCGGGCGGCGATGCCGTCGAGGTAGTCGCTCCAGGCGACGACCGCGAAGATGATCACCGCGGTCCGGCTGACGCCGTCTCCGGAGGAGAACGCGAAGGCCAGGAACACCGGCAGCAGCCCGAGCCGGACGAAGCCGATCGCGTTCGGGATCGTCCACGGGTTCAGCGGCTGGCCCGCCAGGGTCTGCGGCGGCGGCGGGCCCGAGCGGTCCAGGCCCGCCAGCCGGCGGAAGGTCAGCCGCGCGCGCTCGGCGGTCTCCTGCGCCTTGGCTACCGCGTCCTGGCCGGCCTCGCGCGTCGTCCGGCGGCCGCCGCGGGCGTCGTCGTTCAAGGGAGGCTGCGCCACAGCTCCACCGCGGCGTCGGCGGCGCCCTCGAGCGGGATGGAGCGGGTCTCGCGGCCCCGGCGGACCTGGGCCTCGACCTCGCCCGAGCTCAGCGTGCGGCGCCCGACGGTGAGCCGCAGCGGCACCCCGAGGAGCTCCGCGTCGGCGAACTTCTCGCCGGGGCCGGCGTCGCGGTCGTCGTAGACGACCTCGAGCCCGGCCTCGCGCAGCTCCTCGTACAGGCGCTCGGCGACCTCGCGCTCCTCGCTGCCGTCCTTGCCGAGCCCGACGAGGTGCACGTCGAACGGGGCCATCGAGGCCGGCCAGGAGATGCCCTGCTCGTCGGCGTACTGCTCGACGGCCGCGGCCGACAGGCGGGCGGGGCCGAGCCCGTAGGAGCCCATCCAGATCGGCTTGGACTGGCCCGACTCGTCGAGGTAGGTCGCGCCGAGCGGGTCGGAGTAGCGCGTGCCGAGCTTGAAGATGTTGCCGACCTCGATCGCGGGCTCGATCCGGATCGGGCTGCCGTTGACGGTGTCGCCGGCCTCGACCGAGCGCACGTCGCCGCGCTTGAAGGGGAAGTCGCGGCCGGGCTCGACGCCGCGCAGGTGCGCGTTCTCGCGGTTGGCGCCCGTGATGTAGGACCCCGGCTCGACGGCGTCGTCGAGCAGGATCGGGACGTCGATGCCGACCGGCCCGATGTAGCCCGCCGGGCCGACGCGGTCGGCGAACTCCTCCGCGCGCGCGGGCCGGAACGCCGCGCCGAGGGCGTTCTGCAGCTTGATGTCGTTGACGCGATGGTCGCCGCGGACCATGACCATCACGAGGCCGCGGTCCTCGACCATCACGGGATAGGCCTTCAGCAGCGCGCCCGCCGGCACCTCGAGGCGCCCCGAGACGTCGGCCACGGTGACCAGGCCGGGCGTCTCGACGAGCTCGGGCGCGTCGATGCTCTCCGGCAGCTCGACGGGCTTCGCGTCGGCGGTGGCGATCTCGACGTTGGCGGCGTAGCCCGGGGCCAGCGCCACGTCGTTCTCGCCCGCGGGGGACGGCGCCATGTACTCGTGCGCGCCGTGGCCGCCCATCGCCCCCACGTCGGACTCGACCCGGTACCACTCGATCCCGCACCGGTCCATCACGCGGTCGTAGGCCTCGCGGTAGCGCTCGTAGTGCGCGTCCAGGCCCTCCTTGTCGCGATCGAAGGTGTAGGCGTCCTTCATGATGAACTCGCGCGTGCGCAGCAGCCCCGCGCGCGGGCGCGGCTCGTCGCGCTCCTTGATCTGGAAGTGGTAGAGGCTGAACGGCAGCTGGCGGTAGGAGCGCACCACCTGTGCGACGTGCTGCGTGACCGCCTCCTCGTGCGTCATCGCCAGCACGTAGCTCCGCGCCCTTGCGGTCCTGGAGCTTGAACAGCTCGGGGATCCCGTACCGGCCGCTGCGCTGCCACAGCTCTGCGGGCAGCATCACCGGCATCAGCAGCTCCTGGCCGCCGATCGCGTTCATCTCCTCGCGGATGATCTGCACGATGTTCTCGTGCACGCGCCAGCCGGCCGGCAGGAACGTCCACAGGCCCGAGCCGATCTGGCGGATCAGGCCCGCGCGGACCATCAGCTTGTGCGAGAGCGCCTCAGCGTCCGCGGGCGCCTGCTTCTCGGTCGGCAGGAAGTAGGTGGATAGGCGGGTCATTGAGTGGGGAGAGCCTAGATGGTCGATCTCCTGATCCGCGCGCCTCCTCGGTCCTGGATCGTGGATGCCGGGCGGTGCCGCCCGAAGCGGAATAGTGGCAGCGCCACAGGCCGATTCGGACGGTGCCGACCCGGCGCCGCGAGACAGCACCGAGGTGGCGTGGGGGTCGGGGGATCGGGCATCCAGTGGTAGAAGTCTGTTCGAACCCTTCGGACGACCAGATCACGGGAGGAACCCCCACATGGCTTACGAGGTCCCCGCTCTCCCCTACGACTTCGCCGCGCTCGAGCCCCACATCGACGCGAAGACGATGGAGATCCACCACGACAAGCACCACCAGGCGTACGTGGACAAGGTCAACGCCGCGCTCGAGGGCACCGACTTCGACGGCAAGCCGATCGAGGAGGTCCTCAAGAACCTCGACGCGCTCCCGTCCGACAAGCAGAAGGCGGTCCGCAACAACGGCGGCGGCCACTACAACCACTCGCTGTTCTGGGAGTGGATGAGCCCGGACGGCGGCGGCGAGCCCGACGGCGACCTCGCCTCGGCGATCGACAGCGCGTTCGGCTCCTTCTCGGACTTCCAGGCGAAGTTCAAGGAGACCGGCGTCAACCAGTTCGGCTCCGGCTGGTCGTGGCTGATCCACGACGGCAGCGGCCTCGCGGTGGTCGGCACGCCCAACCAGGACAACCCGATCTCCGAGGGCAAGACGCCGCTGCTCGGCGTCGACGTCTGGGAGCACGCCTACTACCTCAAGTACCAGAACAAGCGCCCGGACTACATCGACGCCTGGTGGAACACGGTCAACTGGGCGAAGGTGGCCGAGGGCTACTCGGCGGTCTCCTGAGCATCGACCCGCGCGCCTTCTACGAGGCGGGCTACACCAAGACGGACGCGGCCGAGGCGGAGCGCCTCGGCCGCTGGCGCGCGATCGGGGCGCGCTCGAAGGCCGCGCACGTGCGCGAGCTGTGCGCGCGGACGAAGCTCCGGCCGCGCACGCTCGTGGAGATCGGCTGCGGCGACGGGGCGCTCCTGGCCGCGCTGCGCGGGCTCGCGCCGGTGTTCGACGGGTTCGAGCTGAGCGCGCCGGCCGCCGAGCTGGCGCGGCGGGCGCTGCCCGACGCGCGGCGGATCGAGGCCTTCGACGGGTCCGAGGTCCCGGCCGAGGACGACACCTACGACCTGGCGATCCTCTCCCACGTGCTCGAGCACGTCCCGGTCCCGCTGCCCCTGCTGGCCGAGGCGGCGCGGGTGGCGCACGAGGTCATCGTCGAGGTGCCCCTGGAGGACAACCGCTCGGCCCGCCGTCCCGCGAAGCGCGCCGAGGCCGCGTCGATCGGGCACCTGCACTTCTTCTCGCGCGCCGCGGTCCGCGGGCTGGTCGCCGAGGCGGGGCTGGAGGTCCAGGCCGAGCTCACCGATCCGCTGCCGTACGCGCACCACGCGTTCTTCGCCGACGGGGTTGCCGCCCGCTCCGCGCGCGGCCGCCAAGTGGGCCGTGCGGGCCGGGCTCCACCGCGTCGTGCCGCGGTCGGCCGAGACGCTGTTCACGGTGCACTACGCCGTGCTGGCCCGCCGGCCGTAAGCGTGGCGCGCCGGCTGGCGCCTTGGGCCGCTGCGAGCTGCGGTGCGCTTGAACGGCGGCACTGACGGGGAGGGAGTGAGCGCCCCGGAGGCTCGAGCCGCGAGTTGTTCAGCCTGAGACTGAGTAACTCCGGGCTCGACGCCGCGGGCGGCCCCCTCACCTCCCCTACCCAGCCGCTGTTGACGTTCGCCGGCGCTACCCCGAGCGCCCGTAGGCGGCCAGCCCCGCCACGAGGACGTCGAGGCCGAACTCGAAGCGCTCGCCGGGCTCGCTCTGGCCGAGGGCGGCCAGGTGCGGGAAGCGGTCCGGCGGGAGGGCGGCGAGGTACGCGTCGACGTCCTCGCGGTAGCGCGCGCCCTCCTCGGTGGCCGAGAGGGACTGCTCGTAGGCCGTGGCCGCGGCGTAGAGCGGGAGCAGGTCGACCGCATGGGCGATCACCTGCTTCGGCAGGCCTCCCAGCGTGAGGATCTCGATCATCCGGTCCGTGACGCGGAGGGCCGCCTCGCCGAGCGGGATGGTGCCCAGGCTCGCTCGCGCCAGGTCGCGGTGGGCGAGCAGGACGGCGTGCATCTCGCGCACGAGCTCCTTGATCTGCTCCTGCCAGCGCTCGGGGTCCGGCTCGGGGAGCTGCACCTCGCCCGCGAGGCGCTCGATCAGCAGCGACAGCAGCTCGTCCTTGCCCGAGACGTGGGCGTAGAGCGACGCCGGGCCGGTTCCGAGCGCCTCCGCGACGCTGCGCATGCTGACGGCGTCGAGACCTCCGGCGTCGACGAGCCGCAGCGCGGCGCCGACGATCCGGTCGCGGGTGAGCGGCTCGCGGGCGGGCGCCGCCCGCGCCGGCCGGCCTCGCCGGGGTGGCTCGGGGAGCGCGCTCGGCACGAACGCCATTCTACAGTTGGAACGGTGTTCGTCTAGGACGAACGTCGTTCCAGATGAGAGGCGACGGACAGCAGCAGCGCCTCCGATCCCGGCGGGCCGGTGAGCTGCATCCCGTCCGGCAGGACGCACGCCGGGAGCCCGACGAGGTCCTGCGGGGCGGTGTAGGCGAGCACCGCGTCGCGCAGCGCCGGGCTGGCCCGCTCGTCCTCGATCCGCGGTGGCGCGAGCGGCGCGGCGGGCGTGACAGCACGTCGGCGTGCTCGAACAGGCGGCCGAAGGCGGCGCGGACGGTCTCGCGGTCGGCGTGGGCGGCGAGCAGCTCCGGCAGCGCGACCTCCGCCCCCAGCTCGACCCGGCGGCGCACGTCGGCGCCGTACTCGTCCGCGCGCGAGGGCCAGAGCCCGGCCGAGCGGTGCGTCTCGTGGCCCTCGGCGAGCTGGATCGAGCGGAACGCCGGCACGATCAGCTCCGCCTCCGGGAAGGAGATCTCGACCGCCGCGAGGCGCAGCGCGAGCTCCTCGTGCGCGGCGGCCACCTGCGGCTCGAGCGGCGCGCCGTGCAGGTCGGGGCAGACAGCGACGCGCGCCGGAACCGCCGCCACGCGGCGTGCGACGGGCGCGAGCACGCCGAGCAGCAGCGCGAGGTCGCCCGGCGTGCGCGCCATCGGGCCCGCGTGGTCGAGCGTCCGCGCCAGCGGCCACACGCCGTCGAGGCTCACGCGGCCGAACGTCGGCTTGAGCCCGTGCACCTGGCAGAACGCGCTGGGGACGCGGATCGAGCCGCCCGTGTCCGTCCCGAGCGCGAGCGGCGCGAGGCCGGCCGCCAGCGCCGCGCCCGAGCCGCCGCTCGAGCCGCCCGCCACGCGGGAGGGATCGCGCGGGTTGCGGACCGTGCCGAGCGCGTCGTTGATCGAGCTGAAGCCCCAAGCGAACTCGTGCGTGGCGGTCTTGCCGAGCACGATCGCGCCGGCCTCCCGCACGCGCCGGACCGCCTCGGCGTCGCGCGCGGGCACGTGGCCGCGGAACATGGCCGAGCCGTAGGTGGTCTCGACGCCCTCGGTGTCGAAGATGTCCTTGACCGCGATCGGGACGCCCTCCAGCGGACGGGCCTCGCCCCGCCCCCACGCCGCCTCTGCCGCGCGGCGCCTCCTCGGCGGCCCGCTCCGGGCAGGTCGCCCAGAACGCGCCGTGCGGGTCGGCCTCGACCGCGGCCGACAGCTCCGCGACCACCTCGACCGGCGACAGCGACCGGCCGGAGTAGCGCTCGAGCAGCTCGCCGGCGCTCAGCGGCTCCATGCGCTCATGCGCGGGTGAAGCGGCGCCCGGCGGTGGGCGAGGCGGCCTCGTCGAGGCGCGGCTTGAGCACCTCGTCCATCGCGTCGGCGTCGGCGCGGGCCTTCTCGGCCTCGAGCTTGGCGAGCCGCTCGGGGGTCAGCTCCCCGGCGTTCTCCTCCTCGATCCGCTGCAGCCACTCGGCGCCCTCGGCCTGCTCGGTCGCGTCGACCTCGATCTTCTTGGTCTTCGCGTACTTGTCGATCTCGGCGAACAGCGCGTCGACGAGCTGCTCCTGCGGCACCTTCTTGAGCGCCTTGCCGCGCGAGAAGATCAGGCCCTCGTTCTTGGCGCCGGTGATGCCGAAGTCCGCGTGGGAGGCCTCGCCGATGCCGTTGACCGCGCAGCCCAGGACGGCGACCTCGACCGGGTCCTCGTAGGCGCGCAGGCGCTCCTCGATGTCGGCCACGACGGTGTCCATGTCGAACTGGAGGCGGCCGCAGGTCGGGCACGCGATCAGGACCGGGCCCTTCTCGCGCAGCTTGAGCGCCTTCAGGATCTCCCAGGCGACCTTGACCTCCTCCTCCGCGTGGAAGGTGGAGAGCGAGATCCGGATCGTGTCGCCGATCCCGTCCGCGAGCAGCGTGCCGAGGCCGACGGCCGACTTCAGCGAGCCCGACCACTTGGTGCCGGCCTCGGTGATGCCGAGGTGCAGCGGGTACGGGATCCGCTCGCTCAGCAGGCGGTTCGCGGCGATCGTGTAGGGCACGTTGGTCGACTTGATCGAGACCTTGAAGTCGGTGAAGTCGAGCCGCTCCATCAGCGCCACGAACTCGACGCCGGCGGTCACCAGCGCCTCGACGGGGTTCTCGCGCTCGAGCTCGTGCAGGTGCTTGGGCAGCGAGCCGGAGTTGACGCCGATCCGCATCGGCGTGCCGGCCGCGCGCGCCTTGTCGGCGACCTCGGCGACCTTCTCGGGGCCGCCGATGTTGCCCGGGTTCAGGCGGATGCAGTGAGCCCCCGCGTCGATCGACTTCAGCGCCAGCGTGTGGTTGAAGTGGATGTCGGCGATCACGGGGATCGGCGACTCCGCGACGATCGTCTTCAGCGCCTCGACGTCCTTCTCGCGCGGCACCGCGACCCGCACGAGGTCCGCGCCCGCGTCCGCGACGGTGCGGATCTGCTGCATCGTCGCGGCGAGGTTCGCCGTCTCCGTCTTGGTCATCGTCTGCACGGCGACGGGCGCGCCGCCGCCGATCTGGACGCCACCGACGGTGACATGTCGCTTCGAGGCCATGACTCCAGTCTAGGAGGGGCTCGGTACGCCCGGTGACGGTCCGACGGACGCGTCCGGCTCGAGGTGCCGGCCGCAGGGCGCAGCCCTCGGTGTCGATGTCGCCTGATCCGGTCCTCGCCGTCGGCTCGCCGACCTCCTCGTGCACGAGCGCGGCCGCGTCTCGTGCGGACCTCGACCGAGAGCTTCGCGATCGTCGCCGACGGACAGGTCTTGGCGCGGCTCTGGCGCTCGCTCGTGTCCGCCGTGAGCCAGTCGCTCGCGCTGGCCTCGGAGTCCTCGCGCAGCTCGACGCGCTCGTCGCCGAAGGCGCTGCGCCCAGCGATCGGCGATCCACGGCGCGCCTCGTCGCGACGGCCCTCGCTGGTGCTCGGGGCCGCGGTAGCTGCTCGGACGGTCGTCCAGCGCGTGCTCGGCGTGGAAGGCGCGCTCGTCGGCGTCGGACTGGTAGCGCTTCTCGTCCGTGGACGGCGTAGCGGGACGATCGTGGTCGACCTGGCACTGCTGACGTCTTGCGCGTCGTCGAGCGGCACCGTGCCGGCGTCGAGCTCCGCGTCGACGGCCTCGGCATCGGCCCGCCGGGCGCGACGTGTCCTCGGCCACCGCGGATCGCCGGCTCGCGACTGGTTCATGCAGCTCGGCCTCCTTGCGCGCCGCCTGTCGACTTCGCGTTGCTCGCCGCGTCCTTGCCGAGACTTCGTCGGATGCGCTCGACCTCCTTGCGCCGAGCTCCAGCGCGCGGTCGCGTTGAGGACGAGCGGACCGAGCATCCAGCCTTGCGTCTTGGCTTGTCGTAGAGGTGCTCGCGGCACTTGCCCTCGCCGTCGAGGCGTCCGGCCGGAGACTCTCGCGGCACGCCGACCTCGCTCGATCAGCGCCTCGACGCTCGGGCGCCTGAGCTTGCGGATCTCGATGTCGATCGTCGATGTCAGCCGCGCTCGCTTCTCGCCGTCGGTCATCGAGCTCGCGCGCATCTCGTCGATGCACCTCGTCCGGCTGCGTCGGGTCTCTGGCCAGCTTGAGCGTGCTTCTTGACGTCGCGCGAGCTGGCCGTCCTAGGACCGTCCGGCGGTCGAGCTCGGCGTTGACGTCTGGTCCGCCTGGTCGAGCGTGTCGGCCTTGTTCTTGTCGCGACATGCCGCGGCGTCGATCGCCTGCTTGACGAGCGACTCCGTCGACGGCCACGCGCTGCGCCTCGACCTCCGCTTGAGCACCGGATCGCCGACGGCCTTGCCTCGCGACCTTGACGGCGTCTCGAGTCGCTCGTCGCCTGCCGGCCGAGCTCGCAGCCGCTCCTCGGTCCTCTGTCGCCCGGCCGGTGAGCGGTCCTTGATGCTGCGGACCTTGCCGGCACCCCATTCCTTGGCGGCCGTGGCCTTGTCCTTGACCCACGGCCTTGCCCTTGGCGACTTGCCCTTGACCCAGCCGATCGCGCCGCCGAACATCTTCTTGAAGCCCTTGACGGCGCCCATGACGACGAAGTCGACGGCCTTCTCGATCGGCTTGCGGACCTTGTCGATGCTCTCGCGGATCTTGTCGGTGATGCCGCCGAGGCCGAGCAGGCTGGCGAGGAAGGAGATCGCGAGCGGCAGCGCCTTGGCCAGCGCGCCCTCGACCTTCTCGGCCGCGACGCTCGAGCTGGCCGCGGGCGATCGCGCCGATCGAGTCGAGCACGGAGTTGACGAACTCCATGATCTGCGGCCCCGCTCGACGATGAACATGACGATGTCGTAGATCGCCTTGCACGCCTTGATGAAGGCCGCCGCCGGGTTGAGCAGCGACGAGCAGCCACGTGATCGCCGCCCTTGATGACGCGCTCGATGATGAAGTCCTTGAGGCCGCCGAGGACCATCTCCTGGAAGTCGCCGACCTTGTCCTTGATCCAGTCCCAGAGCGCCGGCCGAGCCCTCGGTGACGAGCATCTTGAAGACCTCGACGGTCTGCTCCATCTTCGCGACGACCGGCTCGCCGACGATCTTCGCCACGCGCGCCGCGGATGTTGCGGTAGGTCAGCCCGAGCACGTCCATCACGAGCTCGAAGATCCCGGCGAGGTCGAAGCTCTTGGGCATCTTGATGCCGGCGTCGCCGAGCGCGCCGAACAGCCAGCCCATCAGGCCGTTCCTTGAGATGCGTGCCGATGTTGTCGACGAAGCGCCCGAGCCCGTCCTTGATGCCGCCGATCAGGTTGCCGAGGAAGCCGATCGGGTCACTGATGATGTCGCCGATGACGTCCGCCGCCTTGGCGAGGACGTTCAGCAGCATGTCCTTGAGCTTCAGGATCGTCTTGACGACGCCGACGACCGCGTCGAGCGCCTTGTCGACGAGGCCCTTGTTGGCCGCCTTGAGCTCCTCGATGCGCGAGTCGAGCGCGTCGCGGCTTGCGACGTACTTCTGCGCGAGCGTGTCGACGAGCGCGTCCTGCTTGGCGTCGACGTCGCTGGAGAGCTGGTCGAACTGCTCCTCGAGCTTGCCCTCGGCGTCCTTGCCGACCTTCTGGAGGTCCTGCGGGAGCTGCGTGACGTAGTTGCGGACCTCGGTCTTGCCCTGGGCGATCCGCATGCGGGCGGCGTTGAGCTCGCCGCCGACGATGTCGGCCACCTGGCCGATCACGGCGTCCATCGCCGTGAGGTACGCCGACGCGGCCCTGCGCTGTAGAAGACGTTGACCTCGTCCGGCATGCCGAAGAGCTTGTCCTTGAGCCAGCGGGCGCCGCCGAGCCAGCCGCTGTAGCGGTCGTCCTTGTAGGCCTCCATCTTGGCGCCCACGTAGTCCTCGAACTGCTTGCGGGCCGACTCCTCGCCGCTGGTGAACGCGGACTCGACCTTGCCGTCGAGGCCGGTGAGGATGCCGGTCACCTCGGTCTTGGTCTTGTCGTAGATCGCCTGGATGTCGGAGGCGACCTTGGCCCGCTTCGCCTCGTCCTGGCTCTTCGCCTCGCCCTTGCTGGCCGACCACCTTCGCCAGCGCAGCGACCTTGCGAGCCGTGCATGCCGGTGAGTCCGGCGCTCTCGGCCTCGGCCGCCTCGTCCCGGCCCTTGGCGAGCACCTCCTGCTCCTGGGCGCGGTACTCGCCAGGCGCCGTGGCGCTGTGCTCCTTGGCGGTCTGACGGGCGTCGAGCGCGGCGGTGAAGTCGGGCTCGTTGCTGTTGGCGAGCTGCTCCTCGGTGACGCCCTCGCGCTCCATCTCCTCGTCGACCTCGGCCGGACCCGCGGAGAGGTCGGTGTCCTCGGGCGGCCGCGGACCGGGCATCGCGTTCGCGGCGCCGACGCCGGCGGTCGCCTCGCCGGGCTTCTCGGGAGCGAGCGGCGGTGACGTCCTTCGGCTTGGCCTTCGACGCGTCCGGCGGGGCGTCCGTGGCGGTCTTGATGTCCTTCTCCGCGTCCTTCTTGCCGCCCTTGACGAGCTGGCCGACCTCGCCCTTGACCTGGGCCGCCTTGCCGGAGCCCTTGAAGTCGTCGGCCTCCTCGAGGTTCTTGGGTGCCGCGGCGTCGATCGCCTTCTGGACGGCGGCGATGAAGGCCTTGCGGTCGAAGGTGCCGGGCTGCTGGGCGCCCATCTCCTCGACCTGCGCGCCGGCGGCCTGGCTCGCGACCTCGTTGCCGGGCGGGACGGCCGCGGCCTGCGCGGCCGCGGCGCCGGCGGCGGCGGGCTGGTGCGCCTTCGCCTTGCTTCCCGCCGCGCCGGCCTTGCCCTTCATGGCCTGGAAGTTCGGGATCCTCCGACGGGTCCCGCCGCGGAGCCGGCGCTGCCGCGCCCGCGGCACCGCCGCCCGCCGCGCCTCCCGCGGCGGCCTGCGCAGGGGCCGCAGCCGCAGAGCCCGCAGCCGCGGGAGCGCCCCCGGCCGCACTGCCACCGCCGGCAGTGGCCTGCGTCGCGCCCGCACCCGCTCCACCTCCGGCCCCGCCGGCCGCTCGCGCGCTCGCGGCCGTGGCGCCGCCCGCGCCCGCGGCTCCGGCCTGCGCAGCGCCCGCTGCGGCCGCACCGACGCCACCGGCCGCGCCCTGGGCCGCCTGGCCCGCCGCGGCACCGACACCACCAGCCACACCCTGAGCGGCCTCCGCCGCCGCCGCACCGACGCCACCGGCCGCGCCCTGGGCCGCCTGGCCCGCCGCGGCACCGACACCACCAGCCACACCCTGAGCGGCCTCCGCCGCCGCCGCACCGACGCCACCGGCCGCGCCCTGGGCCGCCTGGCCCGCCGCGGCACCGACACCACCAGCCACACCCTGCGCGGCCTCCGCCGCCGCCGCACCGACGCCACCGGCCGCGCCCTGGGCCGCCTGGCCCGCCGCGGCACCGACACCACCGGCCACACCCTGCGCGGCCTCCGCCGCCGCGGCACCGACACCACCAGCCACACCCTGCGCGGCCTCCGCCGCCGCCGCACCCACGCCACCGGCCGCGCCCTGAGCGGCCTCCGCCGCCGCCGCACCCACGCCACCAGCCACACCCTGCGCCGCCTGGCCCGCGGCCGCGCCGACGCCGCCGACGGCACCCTCGGCGGCCTCGCTCGCAGAGCTGCCGCCGCCGGCGGCGGCCTGTGCCGCCTCAGCCGCGGCAGCGCCGACGCCGCCCTGGGCGGCCTCGCTTGCGGAGGTGCCGGCCGCGGCGCCCGCCGCATCGGACACCGCGCCGCCGATCGATTCGAACGCGTTGCCGCCGACCTGGTCGGCGATCATCCCCGCGACCGCGGCGTTGCCGACGAGCCGCTGGAGCGCCATCACCCCGGCCGGGCTGAACGGGCGGGCCGGGATCGCGGCCGGCGAGGCCCGGGCCGCGACCGCCGCCGCGGGGGCCGGCTGGGCCTGCTGGACCTGCTCGAGCTCGGATTCCCTCGTCGTGTCCACGCGAGGCCGGCTTACTCGGGCAGGTCGCCCTCTGCCAGGTCGTCGACGGCGTCCAGGCCGGCGATCGCGTCCATGCCGATGCCCTGGGACTCGAGTTGCTCGACCTCGGCCGGCGGGGCCTCCTCGGCCTCGGCCTCGGCCTCGGCGCCCTCCGCCTCCTCGACCTCGGGCTCCATCGCCTGGCGGGCGAGACGGGCGACGGCCTGGTTGCCCATCGCCGACGCCCACTCGAGCGATCCGGGGCGCTCGGCCTGAGCCGGCGCGGGCTCGGGCGGCCGTGACGTGGCGGCCCGATCCTCCTCGCGCTCGCGGGAGAGATCCATCGTGGCGCGACCGTACACACAACCCGCCGTCAAGTGAAGGAGCGCGTTCAGGTGTGCCCGCCCGTACGCCCCTTCGGGCGGGCCATCCCGCGCCGCCGCAGCCCGAGCCGGGAGGTCAGCCCCCGTACATCGCCTCGATGTCGGACGCGTACTTCTCGGCGATCGGCTTGCGCTTGAGCTTCATCGTCGGCGTGAGCTCGTCGCCGCCCGGCGCCCAGTCGCCCTCGAGGATCGTGAACTTCTTGATCTGCTCCACGCGCGAGAGCTTGTCGTTGGCCTTGTCGACCCCGGCCTGCACGGCCGCGCGGATCGCGTCCTCGCGCGCGAGCTCCTCCAGGCCCTTGCCCTCGAGCCCGTTCTGCGCCGCCCAGGCGGGCGCGAAGTCGGCGTCGAGCACGATCAGCGCGGTGTTGTAGGAGCGGCCGTCGCCGATCGTGCAGGCCTGCCCGATCAGCGGGCTCGCGCCCTTGAGCTGCGACTCGATGTTGGCCGGCGACATGTTCTTGCCGGCCGCGGAGATGATCAGCTCCTTCTTGCGGTCGACGATCGTGATGTAGCCCTCGTCGTCGATCGTGGCGATGTCGCCCGTGTGCAGCCAACCGTCGGCGTCGAGCGCCTCGGAGGTCTTGTCGGGCAGGTTGCGGTAGCCCGTCATGACCACGTCGGAGCGGATCAGCAGCTCGCCGTCCTCGGCCAGCCTGGCCTCGACGCCGGGAGTCGGCGGCCCGACCGTGCCGATCTTGATCTTCTCGGGCGGGTTGCACGCTCCCGCGCCGCAGGTCTCCGACATGCCCCACAGCTCGGCGAGCGGGACGCCGATCGCGTGGAAGAACACGAGCACCTCGCGCGGCGTCGGGGCCGCGCCGACGTTGACCGCCGCGATCTGGTCGAAGCCGAGCATCGCGCGGATCTGCGAGAACAGCTTCTCGTCGGCCTCGGCGACCGTCGCGGCGAGGTCGTCGGGGACGGGCTCGCCGGCCTGCTCGAGCTCGACCTTGCGCATCGCCGCGTCCAGCAGCGCCCGCTTCTGCTCGCCGTCCTCGCCCGAGGCCAGGAAGCCCTCCATGCCCGCCTTGAGCTTCTCCCAGATCCGCGGCACCGCGAAGAACCAGCTCGGCTTGACGGCCGGCAGGTAGCCGACCACCTCGCGCGGGTTGGGACAGGTCGTGATCGTCATCGCGTAGACGATCGGCAGGTAGTGGTGCGCCATCCGCTCGGCGATGTGGGCGCTCGGCAGCCACGAGATCACCTTCGAGCCGTCGGGGAAGCGGATCAGCTGCTCCACCCCCTTGGTCGCCGCCATCAGGTTGCGGTGCACGAGCTGCACGCCCTTCGGCGGCCCGGTGGTGCCGGAGGTGTAGATCAGCGTGATCAGGTCCTCGGGCTCCACCGCGCGCCAGGCGGCCTCCACGTCCAGGTCGGACTCCGTCGCCTCGACGTCCGCCCAGCCGAGCGTGTCGTCGCCTTCGGCGCCCTCGAGCAGGACGACGTGCTCGAGCTCGGGGAGCTCGGCGCGGGCGCTGCGGAACTGCGCCAGGAACAGCTCCTCCACGACCGCCACCTTCGCCTTGGCGTCGCCCACCACATAGGAGATCTGCTCGGGCGAGGAGGTCGCGTAGATCGAGAACGGGGTCGCCCCCAGCGTCATCGCCGCGAGGTCGGCGATATGGAACTCCGGCCGGTTGCCGAGCATCAGCGCCACGGTGTCGCCACGGCGTACCCCGAGCTCGTGCAGGCCGCGGGCGAACGCGTCCACGCGGTCGCGCAGCTCGGCCCAGGTGAGCGATACCTCGTCGTCCTTGGTGCGGACGGCGACGCGGTCGGGGTGGTCCTCGGCCGTGATCCTGAAGGCCTCGGCGATCGTGGCGGCGCCGACGGCGCGCGAGGACGCCGCGGCAGCGGTGGTGGCTCCCATGGCCGGGAACCTACATCGCCGGATGAACGCCCGCTAATCGAACGCTCATCCGGTGCGTCATCGCACGTTGAACCCTTCGCCCATCAGCCGGCCGATGTCGTTCGTGAAGCCGATCACGAACAGCACCATCACGAGCGCGAAGCCCACGAAGCCGGCCCGCTCCATCACGCTGAACGGGATCGCGCGCCCGCGGACCTTCTCGGCGAGCGCCCAGAAGATGTGCCCGCCGTCGAGCGGCAGGAACGGGAACAGGTTGATGACGCCGAGCGACAGGGAGATGATCGCGAGCAGGAACAGCGCCTGGGTCGTGCTGACCTCGATCGACTGCCGCGTCGTCTCGTACGAGCCGACGACGCCGGAGATCTCCTTGCGCTTCTCGGCCTCGAAGATCCCCGCGAGCGTGGTCACGGTGGCCGAGGTGACCTCCCACATCGTCGTCACGCTGAGCCCGGCCGCGCGCACCGGCCCCGCCGGGTACTCGGTGCCGCCGAACGTGAAGCCCAGCAGCGGCCGCTTCTCCGCCGCGTCGTAGACCGGCGTCGCGCGCAGCGTGCGCAGCTCGCCGTCGCGGCGGACCTGCAGCGTCACGGGCTCGGTCGCGCGGCAGCCGGGGCCGTCGGTCGCGCACTTGTGCGTCGAGATCTGCTTCGCGATCGACGCGTTCTGGTCGCGCAGCGTGTCGCCCGCCGGGCGCTTGCCGTCGACCGAGACGAGCTGGTCGCCCGGTCGCAACACCTCTGCTGCCGGCGACCCGGCCTTCACCGACGCCACGCGCGAGGGCGGCTCCTCGGTGCCGTTGATCCAGAAGATGCCGGCCAGCAGCAGGAACGCGATCGCGATGTTGACCGCCGGCCCGGCGGAGATCACGAAGATCCGCTTCCAGACGGGCTGGCGATAGTAGGCGCGGTGCTCGACCTCCGGCGGGATCTCCTCCGCCGGGTTCATGCCCGTGATCTTCACGTAGCCGCCGAGCGGGATCGAGCCGATCGCGTACTCCGTCTCGCCGCGCTGCGTCTTGGCCCACAGCGGCGGGAAGAACAGCGCGAAGCGCTCGACGCGCATCCCGACCGCCTTGGCGGCCGCGAAGTGGCCGAGCTCGTGCAGCACGATCAGGGCCGCGAAGCCCAGGAACGCCAGCAGCCAGCTCACGCCGCGAGCGCCCCGACGAGGTCGGCGGCGACGGCGCGGGCGTCGCCGTCGGCCTGGTAGAGGGAGTCGAACGAGTGCACGCCGGCCGGCGGGACGCGCTCCAGCGTCTGCTCGATCACCGCGGGGATGCCCATGAACGGCAGCCGGCCGCCGAGGAACGCGTGCACGGCGATCTCGTTGGCGGCGTTGAGCACGCACGGCCCGGTCCCGCCGGCGATCGCGGCCTCGCGCGCCAGGCGCAGGCATGGGAACGCCTCGAGGTCGGGCGGCTCGAAGGTGAGCGCGCCGACCGCGGCGAGGTCCAGCGTCGGCACGGGCACGTCGACCCGCTCGGGGTGGTGCAGCGCGTAGGCGATCGGCACCCGCATGTCGGGATGGCCGAGGTGCGCGAGGCTCGCGCCGTCGACGAGCGAGACGAGGGCGTGGACGATCGACTGCGGATGCACGACGACGTCGATGCGGTCATAGGGCGTGCCGAAGAGGTGGTGGGCCTCGATCACCTCGAGGCCCTTGTTCATCAGCGTCGCCGAGTCGATCGTGATCTTGCCGCCCATCGCCCAGGTCGGGTGCTTCAGCGCCTGCTCGACCGTGACGTCCTCCAGCTCGGCGCGCGAGCGCCCGCGGAACGGGCCGCCCGAGGCGGTCACGACGATCCGCTCGACGCTGCCGGCCCGCTCGCCGGCGATCAGCTGGTGCAGCGCGGAGTGCTCGGAGTCGACGGGGATCAGCTGCGCGCCCGTGGCCTCGGCGAGCGCGGTGACGAGCTCGCCGCCCACGACCAGCGACTCCTTGTTGGCCAGCGCGACGTCGATGCCCTCGGTCAGCGCGACGATCGTCGGGCCCAGGCCGGCGGAGCCGACGATCGCGTTGAGCACGAGGTCGGCCCCGGACTCCGCGACGAGCCGGACGAGCCCCTCGGGCCCGCGCAGGACGTCTCCGCCCGTCCAGGACTCGGCGGCGCGCGCGGCGGCGTCGGGGTCGGACAGGGCGATCCGGCGCACGCCGTGGCGCTCGGCCTGCTCGACCAGGGCCTCGTGGGCCGTGCCGGCCGACAGCCCGACCAGCTCGAACTCGTCCCCGGCGCGCTCGACGACGTCGAGCGCCTGTGTCCCGATGGAGCCCGTGGAGCCGAGGATGAGCAGCCGCCTCACGGGAGCCCATTGTGGCAGGGGTCCTCAGGGCCGGATAAGCCTGCGGGGCGTCGTGCCCGCCAGGCGCGCCACCTCGCGCGTGAGGTGCGGCTGGTCCGCGTAGCCCGCCTCGAGCGCCGCGCGGGCGAGGTCGTCGCGCGGCCCGGCGAGGAAGCGGCGGAAGCGCAGCACGCGCTGCAGCGTCTTCGGCCCGTAGCCCGCGGCGGCCTGGAAGCGCCGCCGCAGCTGGCGCTCGGACAGCCCGAGCTCGCCCGCGAGCGCCTCGACGCGCGCGTCCGGGTCGGCGAGCCGCGCCACGGCGGCCGCCACCGCCGGGTCGGCCGGCACCGCGGCCAGCTCGCGCGCCGCCCGCTCGAGCCGCCGCGCCGCCGCGCCCGGGTCCAGCTCCCCGTGCAGCTCGCGCGCCAGCGCCGGGACCAGCTCGGCGAGGTCCACGCGGCGGTCGCGCAGCTCGCTCATCGGCAGCCCGAGCGCCGGGCCGCCGGCGCCCGGCCGGAAGCGGACCCCCAGCAGCACCGCGCCTGGCGCGCTGCGCACGGGCACCGGCCCGGTGTCCGGCCCGGCCACGAAGGCGCCACGGCCGGCGCTCCAGATCAGATCCGAGCAGCCGTCGGGCAGCACGTCGGTGTGCTCCCCCTCCTCCCCCGCGACCCGGACCCACAGGCACGCCAGCGCCCCCGGCGCGGCCTGCTCGCGGTAGCCGGGCCGCAGCTCGCTCACAGCAGGGCCAGCCAGACGTAGTAGCCCGCGACGAGCGTGAAGAACGCCGCGTCGAGGCGGTCCAGCGCGCCGCCGTGGGCGCCGAACGCCTTGCCCGTGTCCTTGACGCCCGAGTCGCGCTTGACCTGGGACTCGAAGAGGTCGCCGAGCGGCGCGGCGAGACCGACCGCGACGCCGAGCAGCAGCGCGTCGAGGCCCGAGAGCCAGTCCTGGTAGAGCCCGGCGCCCCAGGTGGCCAGCACCGCGGTGAGGAACCCGATCCCCAGGCCCTCGACGGTCTTGTTGGGCGAGATCCGCGGGGCCAGCCGGCGCGTGCCGAAGCTGCGCCCGCCGAGGTAGGCGCCCGTGTCGCCGATGAACGTGCCCACGAGGATGTCGATGATGATGCCGTCCCCGTGCGGCGTGCCGCGCAGCAGGACGGCGTGGGCGATCGCCATCCCGATCCAGAACACGCCGAAGGTCGTGAAGGCCATCCCCGACGTGACGGTCACGCCCTCGCGCTGGGGCATCGCGATCGCCAGCAGGAAGAGCACGGGCAGGAACGCGACCGCCGCCAGCAGCACCTGGCGCTCGTCGCCGAGCTGCGCCGCCACGGCCAGCCCGATCAGCGCCGCGAAGCCCGCCAGCTTGACCGGCCGCACGGACTCGTACATGCGGAACAGCTCGTGCATGCACACCAGCCCGAGCACCAGCGCGCCGGCGGTGAAGACCCAGCCGCCCGAGACGATGATGAAGATCGCGAACGCGATCGCCGGGATCGCGACGAGGATCCGCGGGAGCAGGTCGGAGGACCCCCGGCGCGGCCGGCGGCTTCGCGAGCGCGAACGGGATCGCGTCGCCATCAGCGGCCGCCGAAGCGCCGGGAGCGCGCGCCGTAGGAGTCCAGCGCGGCCTCGAGGTCCGCGCGCGAGAAGTCCGGCCACAGCACGTCGGTGAAGTGCAGCTCCGAGTAGGCCGACTGCCACAGCAGGTAGTTCGAGAGCCGCTGCTCGCCGCTCGTGCGGATCACGAGCTCCGGGTCGTGCATCTCCGGCGCGTAGAGCAGCTTCGCGAAGTCCTCCTCGGTGCCGCCCTCGAAGCGCGCGGCGGCGTCGACGATCTCCGCCCGGCCGCCGTAGTTGAAGGCGACGAACAGCGTGATCCGGTCGTTGGCCGCCGTCAGCGACTCGGCCCACTCCATCTGCTCGACGAGCTCGGGATCGACGCCCTCGCGGCGCCCGAGGAAGCGCATCCGCACCCCCTCCTCGTGCAGCTCGGGGGTCTCGCCCAGGATCCGCTCGGAGAACATGCCCATCAGCGCCGCGACCTCCGCGGGCGAGCGGTTCCAGTTCTCCGTCGAGAACGAGTAGACGGTCAGCTCGCGGATGCCGAGCTCGGCGGCGTCGCGCAGACGCGCCTTGACGGTGTCGGCGCCGGCCTGATGGCCCTCGGCCACGGACACGCCGCGCTGCTTGGCCCAGCGGCCGTTGCCATCCGTGATGATGGCGACATAGGAGGCGCTCACGGGAGGCGCCTCAGACCTCGAGGATCTCTTCTTCCTTGCTCTTGAGCAGGGCGTCGAGCTCCTTGGTCTTCTCGTCGGTGAGCTTCTGCAGCGCCTCCTCGGCGCGATGCTCGTCGTCGGAGCCCGCCTCGCCCGCGTCGCGCAGCTCGCGCAGGTCGTGCATCGTGTCGCGGCGGATGTTGCGGATCGCGACCTTGCCCTCCTCGGCCAGGCCACGGACCACCTTGACGAGCTGCTTGCGCCGCTCCTCGGTGAGCTCGGGGACCTGCAGGCGGATGATGCTGCCGTCGTTGTTGGGCGTGAGGCCGATGTCGGACTCGAGGATCGCGCGCTCGATCGCCTTGACCGAGTTCTTGTCGTAGGGCTGCACCGTCAGCAGGCGCGCCTCCGGGGCGGAGACGGTCGCGAGCTGCTTGAGCGGCGTCATCGCGCCGTAGTAGTCGACCACGATCCGGTCCAGCAGCGCCGGGCTGGCGCGGCCGGTGCGCACGGAGCCGAACTTGCTCCGCGTCGCCTCCACGGACTTGTTCATGTGGTCGCGGGTGTCCGCGAGGAAGTCGTCGATGATGCTCATGTCGTCACCAGGGTCCCGACCCGCTCGCCGGAGACTATCCGGTCGATATTGGCCTCGTCTCCCATGTTGAACACGTAGATGGGGACGTGGTTGTCCATGCACAGCGACAGCGCGGTGGAGTCCATGACCTTCAGCCCGCGCTGGAGCGCCTCGCGGGCGGTGATCTCGGGGATGAACTCGGCGTCGGCGTCGGAGTGCGGGTCCGCCGTGTAGACGCCCTCGACCCCGTTCTTGGCCATCAGGATCGCCTCCGCGTGCATCTCGAGCGCGCGCAGCGCCGCCGCCGTGTCGGAGGTGAAGAACGGGTTGCCGGTGCCGGCGGCGAAGATCACGACGCGCCCCTTCTCGAGATGGCGCATCGCCCGCCGCCGGATGTAGGGCTCGGCGACCTCGGAGATCGTGATCGCCGACTGCACGCGCGTGTGGACGTCGAGCTTCTCGAGCGCGTCCTGCAGCGTCAGCGCGTTGAGGACGATCGCCAGCATCCCCATGTAGTCCGCCGTCGCGCGGTCCATGTCCTCGGCCGCGGCGCTGACGCCGCGGTAGATGTTGCCGGCGCCGAGAACCACGGCCACCTCGACCCCGCGGTCGTGCAGGCCCTTGATCTGGCGGGCGATCTGCCGGACGACGTCGGGGTCGGTGCCGTACTCCAGGTCGCCCATCAGGGCCTCGCCGGAGAGCTTGAGGAGGATCCGCTTGAAGACGGGCTCCGCCACCGGGACCTCGCTAGGCCCCGACGGCGAATCGCGAGAAGCGGCGGATGACGACGTTCTCGCCGGTCGTGCCGGAGAGCTCGGCGCGCAGCTGCTCGATCGTCTTGCCGTCGTACTTGTCGGCGTTGACGTGCACCTGGTTCAGGAGGACGGTCTCCTCCATCCACTTGCGCAGCTTGCCCTCGGCGATCTTGCCGCGGACCTGCTCGGGCTTGTCGGCGGCCTGCTGCTCGAACACGCGCAGCTCGGCCTGCTTGGCGTCCTCCGGGACGTCCTCCTCGGTGATGTACTGCGTCGCCGGGGAGGCGGCGATGTGCAACGCGATGTCGCGGGCGAACGCCGTGAAGTCGTCGTTGCGGGCGACGAAGTCCGTGTTGCAGTCGACCTCGATCAGCACGCCGACCTTGTTGTTGGCGTGGATGTAGGCCTGCACGGTGCCCTCGGTGGCCTCACGGCCGCCCATCTTGAGCGCCTTGTCGCCCAGGCGCACGCGCAGGAGCTCCGCGGCGGCGTCGACGTCGCCGCCGGTCTCCTCCAGCGCCTTCTTGCAGTCCATCATGCCCGCGCCCGTCCGGTCGCGGAGCTCCTTGACCTGCGCTGCGGAAATGCTCACTTGGCGTCCTCGTCCTTCTTCTTCTTGGTCGTCTTCTTCTTCTTCTTGGTGTCCTTGTCCTCGTCGTGGACGGCGTCCCCGACGGCGCCCGCCGCGCTCGCGGCGGCCCCGGCGACGGCGCCCAGCGGGCCCGGCGCGCGCTCGGCGACGGCCTCCGCGGCGCTCTCGGCCGCGACGGCGGCGGTCTCCGCCGCGCCCTGAGCCGTGTCGACGGCCTCGTTGGCGGCCTCCTGCGCGCGGTCGACGATGCCCTTGTCCTCGCCCTCGGCGGGCTGCTCGGCCGGTGCCTCGGCGGCGGGCTCTGGCTTGGCCTCCTCGGCGGGCTGCGCCTCGGCCTTCGCCACGGCGGCCTCGGTCGAGCTCGCCTCCGGGGCGGCCTCCGGCGCGGGAGCCGGGGTCTCCTTGGCCTTGCGGGCGCGCTGGCGCGACTTCGTCGCGGGCTTCTCGGCCGCGGGGGCCTCGGCGCGGCGGCCGGAGCGTCGGCAGCCGGCGTCTCGGCAGTGGCCGGGACGTCGGCGGCGGCGGGGGCGTCGGCCACGGCCGGCTCGGCGGCGGCCGTCTGCGCGGCCTCCGCCTCGGCGGACTTGGTGCCCTCGGGCTGCGCGGGCGCGGCCTGAACGGCCTCCGCGACCTGCGCCTCGGCGACGTCGCGCGGCTCGCCCTCGCCGGCCTGGGTCAGCGCGGCCTCGGCGGCGGCGCGCTCGCGGGCCTCGGCCTCGGCGCGGTCCTTCTCCTCCTGCTCGCGGCGGGCCCGCTCCTCCTGCTCGCGGCGGGACTGCTCCTCGGCCTCCTGGCGCGCCTTCTCCTCCTCGGCGCGGAAGACCTGGCGGCCCTCGGAGACGACGTCGCCGATCGCCTTGGTGATCAGCGCGCAGGCGCGGATCGCGTCGTCGTTGCCCGGGATGACGTAGTCGATGCCGTCCGGGTCGCAGTTGGTGTCGACGAGGCCGATGATCGGGATCCGCAGGCGCTGGGCCTCGCGGACCGCGATGACCTCCGTCTTGAGGTCGACCACGAACATCGCGTCGGGCGGGCGCTGCATGTGCTTGACGCCGCCGAGGTTGGCCTGGAGCTTCTCGAGGTCGGCCTGTGCCGCCATCCGCTCGCGCGTGGGCAGCAGCTGCAGCTGGCCCTCGGACGCGTAGCGCTCGAGGTCGTGCAGGCGCTTGATGCGCTGCGAGATGGTCTGGAAGTTCGTCAGCAGGCCGCCGAGCCAGCGGTGGTTGACGTACGGCTGACCGGCCGCCTCCGCGATCTCCTTGACGGAGTCGCGCGCCTGCTTCTTGGTGCCCACGAACAGCACGGTGCCGCCGCGGTGGGCGACGTCGCCGGCGAAGCGCTGCGCCTGCTCGAGCAGCGCCTCGGTCTTGAGCAGGTCGATGATGTAGATGCCGCCGTTCTCGCCATGGATGAAGCGGCGCATCTTGGGGTTCCAGCGGCGAGTCTGGTGGCCGAAGTGCACGCCGGCCTCCAGCAGCTCGCGGATTCCTACCTGAGCCACGGTGGTGCTCCCTTGGGATTGGTTTTGGTGGTGCAGCCCGGGCGATCGAGGTCAGGGGACCCGGCGCGGCGCGCCGGGCAGGGCCCGTGACTCGAGTGGCGTGGATGCCGCCGCCCGGGGTTCGGGGATGGGTTGCGCCTTACAGCTTAGCTCCGGCCTCGCCACAAGTTTTCTGTGCGACCAGCGTTGGAGCCTTCAGCGGACCGACCCTCCCTTCCCCTACCTCCGGTGGGACGGTTCGCCTTCCTGGCCGGTGGGGCGGTCCTTCGGGGCCGCCCTACCGCGCGTCAAGGAGCGCTTCGGCGAGGTCCTCGGGCAGCTCGGAGGCGACCTCGACCCGCTCGCCCGTGACCGGATGCGCGAACGACAGCTCCGCGGCGTGCAGGAACTGGCGGGCGAGCCCGTAGCCCGGCACGCCGTACTCGGGGTCGCCGAGCACGGGGTGGCCGATCGCCTTCAGGTGCGCGCGGATCTGGTGCGTGCGGCCGGTCTCGAGGCGCACGCGCAGCAGCGTCGCCCGCGGCAGGTTGCGCTCGACCTCGAAGTGGGTGACCGCGTCGCGCGGGTCGTCGGTGTCCGTGCTCATGCGCGTGCGCACGCGGCGGTCGCGGCCGATCGGGGCGTCGATCGTGCCGCGGCGCGCTCCCGGCCGGCCCTCGACCAGGGCGAGGTAGGTGCGCTCGATCTCGCGCGCGCGCAGCGCGGCCTGCAGCGCCGCGTGCACCGCGTCGGAGCGGGCGAGCAGCAGCAGGCCCGACGTGTCGCGGTCCAGCCGGTGCACCACGCCGGGCCGCTCCGGGTCGTCGCCGCCGGCGACGCTGCCCGGCGAGCGCCTGCACGAGCGTGCCGGCGCCGTGGCCCGCGCCCGGGTGCACGACCACGCCGGCGGGCTTGTCGACGACGAGCAGGTGCTCGTCCTCCCAGGCGATCGCGTACGGGGCGTCGGGGACCTCGGCGCGCGGCGGCTCCGGCAGCTCGGAGACCACGATCCGCTCGCCCGCCGCGACGGCATGGCGCTTGGGGCGCTCGCGACCGTCGACCAGCACCGCGCCGCCCTCGAGCAGGCGCTGGGCGGCCGTGCGCGAGCCGGCGCTGCGGGCGAGGAAGACGTCCAGGCGCTCCCCCGCGTGCTCAGGCGGGACGACGATCTCCACGGCTCGGCGGCCCCTCGAGGACGTACAGCAGCGCCAGCACGCCGATCGTGATCGCGGCGTCGGCCACGTTGAACGCCGGCCACAGCGGGAGGTCGACGAAGTCGGTCACGGCCCCCTCGCGCGCGCGGTCGATCAGGTTGCCGGCGGCGCCGCCGAGCAGCAGACCGGTCGGCAGCCAGACCAGCGGACGGCTCAGGTGGGTGGCGAAGAAGGCCAGCAGCGCGACCAGGGCGAGCACCGCGACCACGGCGACGATCGCGCCGCCGCCGCTGAAGAAGCCGAACGCGACGCCGGAGTTGCGCGTGTTGACGAGGTCCAGGCCCGGCAGCACGTCGATCCGCTCGGCCCGCCCGATCGAGCCGCGCACGATCGCCTTGGTCGCCTGGTCGGCGGCGAGCACCAGCACGGCGACGGCGAGGGTGCGCAGCACCGCCCCGCGGGGCGTCACGGGGCGATCAGGGAGACGACGATGCCGCCGACGATGCGCAGCACGATGATCGCGACGATCGGGCTGAGGTCGATCGGGCCGATCTGGAGCGGCAGCCGCCGGAAGATCCGCAGGTAGGGCTCGGAGACGTCGCGCAGGAAGTCCAGCACCGCGCTGAAGGCGCGGTTGTACGGCACGCGGGCCCCGAGCGAGAACACGAACTGGGCCACGATCCACGCGATGATGCAGATCGTGTAGACGAAGATCAGCGCCGCGACGAAGTCGGCGATCTCCTGGCGGGCCTCCATCAGCCCGCGACCTCGTCCATCGCGCGCGAGAGCGCCGCGCGCACGCCGCCGGCCTCCAGCGCGGCCAGCCCGCGCGCGGTGGAGCCGCCGGGCGAGGTGACGGCGCGCCGCACCGCGAGCGTGTCGCCGTCCCGGCGGCGCAGCAGCTCGGCGGTGCCGGCCATGCCCTCGATGACGAGCGCCTGCGCGGTCGCGGCCGGCATGCCCTGGCGGACGGCGGCATCGACCCAGGCTTCCACGAACAGCGCCCAGTAGGCGGGCGCGACGCCCATGCAAGCGCCCGCGACGCCCATCAGCCGCTCGGGCACCTCGATCACCGTGCCGAGGCGGCCGAAGCGCTCACGCACCTCGGCGTACAGCTCCGCGTCGACGGGTGCGTCGGGCTCCGCGAAGGCGAGCACGCCGCGGCCGACCTCGGCCGGCGTGTTCGGCTCCACGCAGAAGACGGGCGTGTCCGGGTAGGCGGCGCGCACGTCGGCCTGGGTGGCGCGCGCGAGGATCGACACGACGGCCTTGGCGGCGCCGCCGACCTCGGCCGCCACGGCGGCCAGCTGGGCCGGCTTGTGGGCGAGGATCACGAGATCGGCGCGCTCGGCCACCTCGCGGTTGGGCAGCGCCTCGCCCCCCAGCTCCTGCGCGAGCGCGCGAGCACGGCCCGAGCCGGAGTCGCTGCACAGCACGGGCTCGCCCCAGCCGCGGGCGAGCGCCGACGCCATGTTGCCCGAGCCGATGAAGCCGACCTGCATGGCGGGTGAATATAGGGGCCGGCGCCCGCGAGTCGCGGGCGCCGGCCTGCGGGAGGGGAGCTCAGCGCGCGGCGAACGTGCGCGCGGGCCGGCGGCCGTGGAACTCGCCGTCGGGCATCGCGACCGGGCCGCGGCCGACGGCGGCGCCCGGCTGCGCGACCGAGGCCGAGGCGCGCGCGGCGCCGGGCTTGCCGGTCAGCGTGATCGCGATCCTGGTCGTCTTGGCCGCGCCGCCGGCGGGCGTGTAGGTGGCCTTGACCGTGTACTTGCCGGCCTTCGTGCGCTTGGGCAGCTTGAGCTTGTAGCCCGTGACGCCGGCGCGGACGGCGGTGCCGCCGCGGGAGACGATGCGCCCGCCGCGGACGAGCGAGAGCTGCACGCGGCCGGCGGCGTCGGCGTCCAGCGAGAGCCGGATCGCCTTGGCCTTGGCGGCCAGCTTGCGCGGCGCGGCGATCGACAGCGTCGCCTCGCCGGCGTCGTCCCCGCCGGCGTCGTCGCCGCCGGCGTCGTCGTGCCGCCGCCGGCGTCGTCGTGCCGCCGCCCGGCGTCGTGGTGCCGCCGCCCGGCGTGCGTCGGGCGTGCTCCGTGCCGCCGGTCGTGGGCGCCGTGACCGTGATCACCTTCGTCGCCGTGGCGGTGTTGCCGGCGTTGTCCGCCACCGTCAGGCGGACCTCGAAGGTCCCCGTCTGGGTGAACGTGTGGCTGGCGGAGGCGCCGTTGCCGCCCGCGGTGTTGTCGCCCCAGGTCCAGCTGCTCTGGTCCGCGACGCCGGAGGTGGCGTCGGTCGCCTGGGCCTGGAAGGTGACGAGGTCGCCGGCCTTGACCGTGGTCGCCGAGGCGCCGATCGAGGCGGCCGGCGCGGTGCGGTCGAGCACGACGCCGTCGCAGGAGGGGTCGGAGAGGTTGGCCTTGTCGGCCGAGGCGCTCTGGTTCGCGTTGCTCGGGTTGTCCGGGATCGAGGCGTCGGCGGCGCGGATGCAGGCCCAGATCGGGCCGTCCGGAGCCGGGCTCGCGCCGGAGCCGTAGTCGGCGGTGCAGTTGAAGCTCGTCGACTTGCCGGCGCCCGCGGGCATCGAGCAGGCCGGCGTGTAGCCGTAGATGAAGCCCTTGCTCGCGTCGCAGAGGCCGCCTGGGCCGCCGCCGAACTGGAAGCAGAGGAAGTTGGCCGGGAACGGGCCGGCGACGTCGTCGCTGAAGTCGACCTTCAGCGGGACCTGCGCGTTCTTCGTGAACTGCGCGCCGCCCGCGAGGGTGACGGCGGCGGTCGGCTTGGAGCGGTCGATCGTCGTGTAGGCGCGGCGGCCGAGCATCGTGCCCATCGAGCACGAGTTCGGGCCGTCGGGGTAGAAGAGCGAGTCGTTGGTGAACGAGTAGCGGCCCTGGGCGCAGACGCCGTACTGGCCGCCGTGCTGGAGGGAGGCCACGCCGGACCAGTTGGCCCACGCGTTGCCGGCGCCGGTGCCGTAGTTGACGGTCGGGGACGCGACCTCGGCGTTGTTCGCGTAGTAGCGGAACTGGACCTGGTACGCGTCGATCCCCGAGCCCTGGGCGGGCCACTCGAAGAACTGCGTGTTCTGGGCGGAGTTCGTGAACAGCGGCTCGCCGGTTCCGGCAGGCTGGACCTGCGCGGCGGCGGGCTGTGTCAGGGCCACGGCGCACGCCACCGCGCCGAGGCAGATCAGTCGGGTTCGCATGGCCAGGAGCGTGCCAGCGGCCCCAGTGCCCGGCATTCCGGTTCCCCGGTGAACCGGAAGCGGGTTCTTCCCCGCTAATCAGCGGGTTGTGGTCCTGCGGATCCGGGGGTTATCCCCCTCAGGACTGGTTGAAGAAGCCCTTCTCGATCAGCCGCGCGCGCTCCTCGGCCGAGACCTCGACGTTGCGCGGCGTGAGCAGGAAGACCTTGTCGGCGATCCGCTGCATGCCGCCGTCGAGCGCGTACGTGAGGCCCGAGGCGAAGTCGATCAGCCGCTTGGAGAGGTCGGTGTCCGAGCCCTGGAGGTTGAGGATCACCGGGATCGTGTCCTTGAACTTGTCCGCGACGTCCTGGGCGTCGTTGAACGACTTCGGGATCACCAGGTGCACGCGCACGTCGCGGCCGTTGGCGTTGCGCGGCGCGGCCACGGCGCCGCCTCCGCCCCCGCCTCCGCCCGTCCCGACGGAGCGCAGCACGCTCGTGCGCCGCTCGGACGGCGAGTCGTCGGCGAAGATGTCGTCGATCTCGTCACGGCGGCGGCGGGACTGCAGCCGGCGCACGTTGGGCCGCTCGCGGTAGCGGCTCTCGAGCTCGGCCTCCGAGTCCCGGGGGTCGGGCTCCTCGTAGTCGTCGTACGCGTCGCGGTCCTCGGCGAGGCCGAAGTAGACGAGCGTGCGGTGCCAGGTGTCGCTGAAGCCCATGTCGCGTGTGGGTTCGGGGTCAGCCCCGAGTTCCCTGCAACTCCCCAGTCTAGGCGTACAAGACGGAGCCGACCCGCACGATCGTCGCGCCCTCCTCCGCGGCGACCTTGTAGTCCTGCGAGGTGCCCATCGAGAGGTGGTGCAGGCCGTGCTCGCGGGCGAGCTCGCGCAGGGCCGCGAAGTACGGGCGGCTGGCCTCGGGGTCCTCGGTGTAGGGCGGCATCGTCATCAGGCCGGCGACCGTCACGGGGCAGCGCTCGATGAAGGCGCCGAGCTCGGCGGGTGCGATCCCGGCCTTGCCCTCCTCCCCCGCCACGTCGACCTCGACCAGCACCTGCGTCTCCGGCGTGCCGTGCTGCTCCAGCTTCCGCAGCGCCGAGTCCGACGCGACCGAGTGGATCAGCTCCACGTGCGGGAGCACGTCCTTGACCTTGCGGCTCTGGAGCTGGCCGATGAAGTGCCAGCGGAACGCGCCCGGGTGCGCCTCGGCCTTCGCGGCCAGGTCCTGCGCGCGGTTCTCGCCGAGCAGCGTGACCCCGGCCTCCGCGAGCACCTCGAGCTCCTCGAGCGGGACGTACTTGACGGCCGCCAGCAGCTCCGCGTCGCCGATCTCGGAGCGGATCCGCTCGGCGTTCTCGCGCACCCGGGCGGCGTCCAGCCCCGTGATCAGGCGCGCCACACGACCCCCGCCTGGCGCCCGGTCACGCCGCCGTCGGCGCGGTGGGAGAAGAACAGGTCGGGCCGGCAGATCGTGCACAGGCCGAGGTCGTGGACCTCCTCGACGCCCGCCTCGGCGAGGTCGTGGCGGGCCACCGCGGGCAGGTCCAGGTTGCGCTCGCCGACCCGCGCGCCTGGCACGTGGGCGAAGTGCTCGAAGCGGTCCTCGCCGACCTCGTAGCAGCAGCCGCGCGCGCACGGGCCGATCGCGGCGCGGATCGGGCCCTCGCCGCCGACCTCGCGCAGCGCGCGCACGCCCTCGGCGACGATCCCGCCCGCCAGGCCGCCCCAGCCGCCGTGCAGCGCGGCGACGGCGCCGTCGGCGGCGAGCGCGATCGGCAGGCAGTCGGCGGCGAAGACGAGCGCCGCCGCGTCGGTCAGTGCGGTCGCCTGGCCGTCCTCGTCGGCGGCCGGGCGGGCCGCACCGGGCGGCTCGGTCGCGCGCCGGACCGTGGTGCCGTGGACCTGGCGGCCGTAGAGGAAGCGCTCGCGCGGCAGGCCGACGGCGGCCGCGAGCCGGTCGCGGTTGGCGTCGACGTTGGCGCCGTCGTCGTCGGTGAGCCGCCCGAGGTTGAGCGAGTCGAACGGCTGCGGCGAGACCCCGCCGTGGCGGGAGGAGAAGAGCATGCGCGCGCCGGGCAGCTCGGCGGCGATGTGCTCGCCCTCCCAGCGGAACGGCGGTTCGAGCGTCGGGCGGTCCACCCGTCCGATCCTACGAGGGCCGCACGGCGGCGAGCCCGGCCGCGAGCTGCTCCTCGGCGCCCGGCGCCTCGCCCGCCAGCGCTGCGAGCTGCGCCGCCTCGAGCGCGTCGCCGACCGCGGGCCCCGTGAGGCCGGCCGCCACGAAGTCGTCGCCCGTGATGGCGAGCCGCCGGTGGCGGACGTCGCCGAGCCAGCGGCGGGCCGCCTCCTCGGCACGACCGGGGCAGAGCGCGCCGGCGACCGCCACCGCCTCCGGCGTGCGCCGGTGCAGCGTGCGCCACAGGTCGGCATCCGTGAGCTCGGGGTCCTCGAGCGCCGGGTCCTCGTGCTCGAGCGCGTCGCACAGGCGACCCGCGCCGTCGGCGGCCTTGGCGACGATCCCGCGCGAGCGGGCATCGAACTCGAGCCGGTCGAGCGCGACGCTGAGGTCATGCGCGTCGGCGCCGGGCGTCCCGCCGAGCGTCGTGGCGAGGGCCACGAGGTCCGCGCGGGCGTCCGGGGGCGTCAGCGCCAGCGCGCGCTCCAGGAACGCGCGGTCGACGCGGAACCCCGGGTGCACGACCGCGCGCCCGAGGCCGTGGCGCTCGAGCTCCAGCAGCGCCGCGGGCTGCGGCTCGCGCAGCAGCAGCCGCAGCTCCGAGCCGAGCCGCGCGCCCGACACGGTGTCGGCGCGGCGCGCGGGCGGCGAGCGCGTCCGTGTCCGGATCGGGCTCGAACCCGAGCCGCGCGGCGTAGCGGGCCAGGCGCAGCAGCCGGGTCGGGTCGTCCTCGAACGAGCGGTCGTGCAGGACCCGCAGCAAACCGGCGCCGAGATCGGCGCGGGCGCCGGGGAACTCGGTCAGGGCGCCGTCGGCGAGCCGCAGGGCGATCGCGTTGACGGTGAAGTCGCGGCGCGCGAGGTCCTCCTCGATGCTCGCGCCCAACCGCACATCGGGCAGCGCCCCCGGGTGCGAGTAGGTCTCCGTGCGCGCCGTGACGACGTCGAACGTCGCCGCCGGCGAGCGCACGATCGCCGTGCCGAAGCGGTCGTGGACCACCACGTCGCCGCCGAGCCGGTCCGCGGCCCGCCGGGCGACGGGGGCCGCGTCGCCCTCCACGACGACGTCCAGCTCGCGCGGAACGCGGCCGAGCAGCGCGTCGCGCACGGCGCCGCCGACGACGTACGCGCCCGGGTCGGCGCCGAGCGCGTCCAGCACGGCGGGCGCGCCGGGCGCGCGGGCCATCAGCTCCAGCAGGTCCACGGCGCAGCATCTTCGCGGGTTAGGGTTGGCGCGTGCCGGCTGAGCACCAAGGCTCGCCGCTGGACCGCCCGGCGCTCGTCCGGCGGCTCGCGGGCGCGCTCGACCGCGGCGCGCTGATGCTCGCGGGCCCGGCCGGAGGCGGCAAGACGACCACGCTCGAGGCCGTCGCGGCGGCGCAGGGGAACGCGATCGCATGGGTCTCGTGCCGGCCGGCGGACGCCGACCCGGGCCGGCTGCTCGCCCGCATCGTCGCCGCGATCCAGGTGGCGGCGCCGGGCGCCGCCGACCCGCTCGCGGCGCGGCTGGCGGCGGCCTCGGAGCCCGTGCGCCCGCGCGCCGCCGCGCGAGCGCTGGCCGCCGAGCTCGCCGAGCGGCTGCCCGCGCCGCTGACGATCGTGCTCGACGACGCGGATCCGCTCGCGGGCGGCACGACCGACCGGCCCGGCGGGACGGCGCTCGACGTCGTCCGCGTGCTCGCGCAGGCGCCGCACCTGCAGGTGGCGATCGGCGCGGCGGCTCCGCTCGACGTGCCCGCTCATCGGATCGGCACGGCGGAGCTCGCGTTCACGCGCGACGAGTGCGTCGCGCTGCTCGGCGACGACGGCGCCGCGGTGCACACCGCGACGGGCGGCTGGCCGTTCGGCGTCGCCCTCGCCGCGCAGGCCGGCCGCGCCGCCCGGCCCGGCGATCCGCTCGAGGAGCACGTCGAGGCGCTGCTCGAGCCGCTCGAGGACGATCTGCGCGCCGTGCTCGTGGACTCCGCCGCCGCGGCGGCCGTCGACGCCGCGGTGCTGCGCGCGCTGGAGGCGCCGGAGGGGTTCCTCGCGACCCTGCGCGAGCGGGCCGGGCCGGCGGTGCTGCACCCGCTCGTGCGCGGCGAGCTCGCGAAGCTGCTCGAGCAGGAGCGGCCGAGCGAGTACCGCGAGCTGCTGCATGCCCGCATCGCCGGGGCGCTCGACGCCGCGGGCCGCGGCGCGGAGGCGGTCGAGCACTGGCTCGAGGTGCCCGACGAGGCGGCCGCCGCCGTCGCCCGCCACGGCCCGGCGGTCGCTGGACACCGCGCCCGCCACCGTCGCCCGCTGGCTGTCTCGCATCGACGGCCCGGCGCGGCAAGCCCCCGAGCTGCAGCTGCTGGAGGGCCGGCTCGCGCTCGGCGACGGGCGCCTGCTGGACGCGCCCGGCCCGCTGCGCCACGCCGTGCTCGGCTTCGAGGCCCGCCTCGACGAGGCGTCCGCCTGGGGCGCCCGGCTCGCGCTCGCCGACGCGCTGGGCATGCTGGAGCGCTTCGAGGCCGCCGCGGCGCTCGCGGGCGGCTTCGAGCGCTCGCTCGCCCCCGCCGCGCCGATGGTGGCCGTCACCGCGGCCGCCGCGCTGGCGGGGACCGGCGCCTTCGATGACGCCGTCGCGCTGTTCGAGCGGGCCGTGGAGAGCCGCCGCGGCGCGCCGTTCGCCCCGTTCGCGGCGGCCTACCGCGCGGCCTGGGTCGACCTGGCGCGCGGCGACCTCGACGCCGCGCTCGCCCGCGTGCGCGGCGCGGCCGCCGCGCTGCGGCGCGAGGATCCCTTCGGGCGGCTGGCCCACGTGCTGCTGATCGAGGCGGTCGTGCTCGAGGAGCGCGGCGAGGACGTCGAGGCGCTGGCCGTCGCCGCGGAGGCGCGGGCGCTGGGCGAGCGCGCGGCGCCGGGCGGCACCGTATCCGACCTCGGCGGGCGCTTCACGGCGGGCGCGCTGGCGCGGCTCGGCCGCCCGGACGAGGCCGAGGCCGAGCTCGCCGCGCTCGAAGGGCCGGGCACCGGCTGGTACGCGGGCGACCTGCACGTGACCCGCGCGATGATCGCCGCCGCCCGCGGCGACGGCGCGCTCGCCGTCGAGGAGGGGCGGCGGGCGGTCGATGCCGGCGCGCTTCGCGCCTGGCGCACCCGCGCGCGCACGCTGCCGCGGCTCGCGCCGGTGCTCGCCGCGTCCGGAGAGGCGGCGTGGGCGCGCGAGCTCGTCGACGCCGCGCTCGCGGGCGCGCCGCCGCAGGCCTCGGTGTCGCGGTTGCGGGCGCTGCGCGACGGGCTGGGCTAGCCGCGGGCGGTGCGCATCGCAGCGGCCAGCGCGCCCTGCAGGTGCAGGGCGTCGGCGCCGGCCGTGACCATCCCGAAGCGCTCCGACTGCGCGGGCACGTCCTCCGCCGCCAGGCAGTGGACGCCGGCGACGATCCCGGCGTCCGCGCAGGCGGCGTGGACGAGCGCGAGCGCCTCGAGCACCGGCGGGTGCTCGAGCCGGAGCGTCGGCTGCAGCCCGAGCGAGAGCGCGAGGTCGGAGGGGCCGATGTAGATGCCGTCGAGGCCCGGCGTGGCGGCGATCTCGGCCGCGTTCTCGAGCCCGGCCCGCGTCTCGATCATCACGAGGCACAGCGGCCGCTCCCCCGCCCCCGCCCGCAGCGCGCCGAACGAGCGGATCCCCTCGGGCGCGTAGCGGCAGGCCGCGACCGCGCTCGCCGCCTCCTCCCCGCTCTCCACCATCGGCACGATCACGCCCTGCGCGCCGAGGTCGAGCGCCTGGCCGATCACGAACGGCTCGTTGCGGGCGACGCGCACCAGCGGCGCGCTGCCCGCGCCCGCGATCGCCTGCAGCATCGCCATCAGCGTGGTCGGCTCCAGCGCGCCGTGCTGCTGGTCGGCGACCACGTAGTCGGGGCCGGCCAGCGCCACCGCCTCGGCGGTGAGCGGCGACGGGATCGCCGCCCACAGGCCGATCGCCGGCCCGGCCTCGAGCCGTTCGCGCAGGCTCAGCGGCACGACGCGGTGCCCCATGACGTGCAGCTTGTCACGAGGTCGTCCGTCGTGCGCAGGCTGACGACGCCCTTGCCGTCGGCGAGCACGTACGGGCCGCGGCCGAGGTGGCGCTCCAGTCGCGTGTCGTCGTCCGGCGAGCCGCCCGGGTCGATCTGCAGCGTCTCGCCCGGCCGCAGCACCGTGCCGGGACGGAACGGGTAGCCGAAGACGAACTGGTCCGGCCTGCCGGCGTTGTGGAGCTTGACCAGGTGCCCGCCGAGGTCGACCGGGCCGGCGCTCGTGTTGGCGACGGCGATCGACTCGTCGCGGCGCGGCTGCACGTCCACGCGCACCTTGCCGGCCAGCGGGTCGCTGCACGCCACCAGGCACGGGTAGATCTGCGACGCGCGCAGGTCGCCCTGCGGGTCGAACAGGTAGGCGCCGTCGCCCATCGTCCCGAAGCCCGCGGTGACGTTCTCGAACGCGGACTCCTTCAGGCACCAGTGCTGCGCGAGCCCGCCGGACGCGCCGCAGCCGACGCGCAGGCGCAGCGTCTCGCCGGCCGGGACGACGGTCGCGTCCGGGAACCGGTAGCCGGGCACGTGGTCGGCGCCGTAGCGCAGCCAGGAGTCGCGCACCCACCAGCCGCCGAGCGGGAGGTCGCGCGCGCCGCCGTTGTGGAGGTCGATCCACTCGCCGTCGAGGTCCTGCGCGTCGTTGCCGTCGGCGTCCCAATTGACCGTGACCGAGAGCGGGAGGTCCTGGTCGGGGCCCGCGCCGCAGGCGCCCGGGTCGTAGAGGCCCTTGCGCGCTCCGGCGGCGCGCTGCGCCAGCACGGCGTACTCGCGGTTGTGGGCGTTCTCGATGTGGTTGGGCAGCCACAGCGCCAGCCCGGCCTGCAGCTCGAGCTTGGCTAGGTCGCGCCAGCGGCCGCCCTGGCGCACCCACACGGAGCGCCGCAGCCGCTTGTTGGAGTGGCTGGTCGCCTTCTGGGCGGCGAGGCGCACACGCCAGCCCGAGCGCTTGATCGCGCGCTCCACCAGCGCCGTCGCCGCGAGGCCGTGGCAGGCGCCGCGGCGGCGGGCGGGGTACTTCGAGTAGCGCGTGAGCTCCATCGCGTTGAGGCCCGTGAAGCGGATCGTCTTGATGCGGCCGGCGAGCCGAACGCGGATCGTGTCACCGTCGGCGATGAACACGGCGCGCGCGTCCGTGAACGTGCACAGCGGCCGCTTGGCGCCCTCCGCGCACGGGGCACGGCGGGCGGCGGCCGTGTCAGCCGCGAGCATCGCGACCAGCAGCGCGCCGGCCAGTGCGAGCAGTCCCCTGCGCATCGGGGCCAGGATAGTGCCGCGCGAGCGCCTCCAGGAGCAGGAACAGGACCAGCCCGAGCGCCGCCGCGGCGGCGATGTAGACGGGCCACGGGCCCATCGCGTCCAGCAGCGAGCCGCCCGCGGGCTTGCGGCGCAGGAACAGGTAGTTGCCGCCCGTCGCGAGGGTCGCGACCGCCGCCAGGACCGCGAAGCCGGCGGTCACGGCGTAGGCGCGCAGCGCGGAGCCCGCGCGCGGCCGCCTCCGCTCGCCGAGCACGAGCAGGCACGCCGCGGCCAGCGCGCCGCCGTGGGTCGTGAAGTACGTGAAGTACAGGACGTCGGGATACGCCTGCCGCAGGTCCGGCGTGAGCAGCGCCTGCAGCGTGGCGGCGAACGCCCAGTAGTAGACGAGCTCCACGAGCGCCGGGCGCGGCCGCCACAGCGCGACCACCGAGACGAGCGCGACGGCGTCCGAGAGCTGGAAGGGCAGGTTCACCCGCGCGCTCCACAGCCCGCGCTCGGCGTACGCGAGCTGCTCGGTGGCGAAGCCCGCGAGGATCACCGCCCCGAGCACCAGCCGGGCGGGGTGGGAGAACGCGGGCCCGCCGCGGCGCGCCCCGGCCACGAGCAGCGCGCTGACGGCCGCCGTGGCGGCGAGCGCGGCGAGGTGCTCGGCCGAGAGGTCGCGCATAGGCTGGCGGGATGATCGTCGACGTCGAGCGCGAGGAGCGCTACTGGTACCCGGACGACGGCGGCATCGTCTGGCTCGCGGGCTTCCAGCCCGTCTCGCCGGACGGGCGCTTCCTCGGCCGCGACGCGCCGGAGCTGGCCGCGGCCGGTCTGCGGATCGCGGGCGTCGCCGGCGCCGCCCGCCATCACGGGGACGCGCTCGCCTCCGAGGCGGCCGAGCCGGGCCGCCCGCTCGAGCTGCGCCGCGACCCCGCCAACCCGCACGACCCGAACGCGATCGCCGTCTTCGCCGGCGCGGATCAGGTCGGCTGGGTGCCGCGCGCGGTCGCGGAGGAGATCGCGCCGGCGATCGACGCCGGCGAGCCCTACTCCGCGGTCGTCCTGCGCGAGCAGCGAGCCTCGCCGCGCGATCCGCGGACCGGCCTCACGATGCTGCTCGCCGCCGCGCCGTCGATCGAGCTGCGCGAGCGCGGCGCCTGACGCGAGCCTCGCGCGGCCCTGACGCTCGCGCGGCCCTGACGCGAGCCTCGCGCGGCCCCTGACGCGAGTGGGCGCGGCCCCTGACGCGCGGCTCAGGCGAGCTCGCGCACGCCCTCGATCGCGAGCAGGACGCCGGTCGCGAGCAGCAGCAGCCCCGACGCGCGCAGCAGCACGGCGTAGCCGCGGCCCTTCATCAGCCGCTCCCTCCCGGCGCCGAGGGTCACCGCGATCAGGATTTTCGACCCGATCAGCAGCAGGTAGAACGCGCCGAGGAACAGGACGGCGTCGGCCGCGTCGCCCTGCGCGAGGATCGGGGCGCCGACCGTCACCCAGAACAGCCACGGGTGCGGGCTGAGGGCGTTGGTGACCGCGCCGCGCAGCAGGTCGCGCTGCGGCGCGGCGGCGCCGGCCACCGCCTCGGCCGGAGCCGGCTCGTCGCGCAGCGCCTCGACCCCCAGCCAGATCACGAACGCCCCGCCCGCGATCCCGAGTACGCCGAGCGCTGCCTCGGGCAGCGAGGCGGCCAACAGGACGGCGATCAGGATGATCGGCACGTCGGTCAGCAGCGGGCTGAACGCCACCCGGACACCCGCCGCGACGCCGTCCTGCAGCGTCGAGCGGATGACGAGCGCGAGCAGCGGCCCCGGCGCGACGCCGGCGCCGAGGCCGAGGGAGAGCCCGAGGAGCAGTGAGTCCATCGCGGCGGCATTGTCGCGGCTCGCCGGCTGGCGCCTCGCGCCGCGCTGTTGCTCGCAGCGCTTGAACGGCGGACGCGAGGGGAGGTTTCCGGCCGCACTGGCTCGAGCGGTGGAATCTTCAGGCTCAGCCTGAACAATCCACCGCTCGATGTTCGAAGAGACGATCGATCGGCCTGAGCCCGATGAATCGTCTCGTCAGTGCGCTGCGGGTGGCTCCCTCACCCTCCCTACCCAGCCGCCGTTGACGTTGCCTGGCGCTAGGTTGCCCGCCCATGGATGCACCCGAAGGCTTCGCGCCGTACGAATCGCAGGGCCCGTTCCTCGAGCACGTCGGTCCGGTCATGTGGCGCGAGGACGACGACGGCCCGGTGTTCGGCCTACGGGTCGAGGAGCGCCACACCAACCACCGCGGCACGGTCCAGGGCGGGCTGCTGTCGACGTTCGTGGACTTCGCGATGGGCCGCGCGATCGAGGCCGAGTCCGACGACGACAAGGACCGCGCCACGGTCTCGCTCACCGTCGACTTCCTCAAGCCCGCCACGCCGGGCGACTGGATCCAGTCGCGCACCCGCGTCGAGCGCGTCGGCGGCACCCTCTCCTTCGCCGACTGCTCGCTGACGGTCGAGGACCGCGAGATCGTCCGCGGCCGGGCGGTCTGGGTCGTCGCCGGCTAGCCGACCGGGAGCCCGGATCAACGCTAGGCGATCGGCCGCACGGACACGCCGGCCGTGGCGAGCGCGTCCTTGACCTGCGCGATCGAGTAGCGCCCGTAGTGGAAGATCGAGGCGCACAGGACGGCGTCCGCGCCGGCCTGGAGCCCGTCGACGAGGTGCCCGGGCTCGCCCGCGCCGCCCGAGGCGATCACCGGCACGTCGACCGCCGCCGAGATCGCCGTCAGCAGCGCGGTGTCGTAGCCGTCCTGGGTCCCGTCGCGGTCCATCGAGGTCAGCAGGATCTCCCCCGCCCCGCGACCGACGCCCTCGCGCGCCCACGCGACGGCGTCGCGCCCGGTCGGCGTGCGGCCGCCGGCGACGTGGACCTCCCAGCCGTCCTCCGCCCGCTTGGCGTCGATCGCCAGCACCACGCACTGGGCGCCGAACACCCGCGCCATCTCGTCGAGCAGCTCCGGCCGCGCGACCGCGGCGGAGTTCACCGAGACCTTGTCGGCCCCCGCGTCGAGCACCGCGTGCGCGTCGGCCACCTCGCGCACGCCGCCGCCGATCGTGAACGGCACGAAGACCTCGTCCGCGGCCCGGCGCGCCAGCTCGACGACCGTCCCGCGCTTGTCCGAGGTCGCCGTGATGTCGAGGAACACCAGCTCGTCGGCGCCCTGCGCGTCGTAGAACGCCGCCAGCTCGACCGGGTCGCCCGCGTCGCGGATGTCCAGGAACCGCGTGCCCTTCACGACCCGGCCGGCGTCGACGTCCATGCAGGGGATCACGCGCTTGTAGTGCACCCCGCAGAGGCTACGAGCCCGTGAGGTGGCGCTGGAGCGCGGGCGCGGCGCGCTCGACGAGCTCGTCGCGCGACATCGAGGCGACGGGCTCGACGTGGAGTATGTGCCGGTAGAGCATCAGGCCGATCAGCTGGGAGCCGAAGAGCGCGGCGCGGCGGTCGGCGTCGGGGACGTCGAGGCGCCCGGCGATCCGCTGGAGGAGCTCGCTCTGGACGAACTCGCGCAGCCGTTCGGCGGCCGGTGGGTGGCTCATAGCGGAGCGCACGAGCGCGACGAGCGCCCCTCCCGTCCGCTCGTCGTCCCAGACCTCGAGCACGCGGCGCAGGAAGCGCTCGCCGAAGTCGTCGAGCTCCCCGTGCTCGAGCACGTCGGCCATCAGCGACGCCATCGGCTCAGGCATCTCGAGGGCGGCCCCGAACAGCCCGTCCTTGGAGCCGAAGTGGTACGTCACGAGCGCGACGTCGACGCCCGCGTCGGAGGCGACGTCGCGCATGCGGACGCGGTCGTAGCCCTGCGCCGAGAAGCGCTCGCGGGCAGCGGCGAGGATCGCGTCGCGCGTGGTGCTCGTGCCGGGCCTGCGCCCTCGCTTGATTTCAGCCACGGTTGAAATATACGCCACAGGCTTGTACGGTCAGTTCAACACTCGTTGAATTGAGGCCCGCCGTGAAGAGAACCGTCGGCATGACCCCCGAGACGCCGAACCCGGAGTTGTTCGGCCTCAGGCCGAACAACTCCGGACTCAACCGCAAGCGGGCGCGGGCGGCGGCGGGGAGTGCGCTGTTCCTCGTCATCGCACCCGGGACCACGGCGATCCTGATCCCCTACCTGCTCACCGGCTGGGACGCGGGCGACCCCGCACTGGTCGCCCGGATCGCCGGGGCCGCGGTCACGCTCGCCGGCGGCTCGGTGCTCCTCGAAGCCTTCGCACGGTTCGCCCTCCAAGGCCTCGGCACACCCGCGCCCGCAGCACCCACCGAGCGCCTGGTGGTCACCGGCCTCTACCGCCGCGTCCGCAACCCGATGTACCTGGCGGTCACGGCCACGATCCTCGGCCAGTGGCTGCTGCTCGCCCGCCCCGTCCTGCTCGCCTGGGCGCTCGTCTTCGCCGCGACCACCTACGCGTTCGTGCGCGGCTACGAGGAGCCGACCCTGCTAGCCCGCTACGGCGAGGAGTACGAGCGCTACCGCGCGGCGGTGCCGGGCTGGTGGCCGAGGCGCATCGAGAAGACCTGACCCTGCCAGCCGCGCACGTCGAACGTGCCGTCGCGGACGAACCCCTGGGCCTCGTAGAAGCCGACGAGCTTCGGCGCGCCCGCCCAGCAGTCGACGCGCAGCAGCGGCACGCCGGCATCCCGCGCGAGCGCGACGGCGTGCTCGATCAGCCGCGCGCCGATCCGCTCGCCCGCCCGCGCCCGCGAGGACAGCAGCAGCTCGACGTAGAGCTCGGGCTCGTCAGCCGGGTGCACGTGCTCGGGGCGCTCGCCGACGACCAGCGCCCCGATCGGCGCCCCGCCATCCTCGGCCATCCACAGCCCGTCGCCGCCCGCCCACTCGCGGACCCGCGCGACCATCTTCGCGTTGCGCGACATCGGCTCGGTCCCCCACTGGCCCGTCTGCCCGCGCGCGACCATCCACGCGACGGCCTCGTCGAAGAGCCCGATCACCGCGTCGGCGTCGGCCGGACCGCCACGGCGGATCCTCATCGCAGGTCGAGCGCCGCCTGGCCCTCGGTGATCGTGAAGCGCTCCTCGTAGAGCGCCTTGCCGACGATCACGCCCGCCAGGTTGACCTGCCGCAGCGTCGCGAGGCCGCGCAGGTCGTCGAGCGTGCCGATCCCGCCCGAGTAGATGAAGCGCCCGCGCACCGCCTCGGCCACGCGGGAGACCTCGTCGAGGTCGGGGCCCTCGAGCAGCCCGTCGCGGTCGACGTTTGTGTAGACGAACGAGCGCACGCCGCGATCGGTCAGCCGCCGGATCGCGTCCGCGGCCGGCATCTGCGTCGTCTGCGTCCAGCCCGAGGTGGAGATCATCCCGCCGCGCACGTCGACGGAGACGACGATCCGCGGCCCGAAGGTGCGCACGATGTCGTCGAGGAAGTCGATGTCGCGGAAGGCCGCGGTGCCGACGACGGCGCGCTCGGCGCCGGCGCGCAGCGCCTCGCGCACGGCCGTGAGCGAGCGCAGCCCGCCGCCGTACTGGACGGGCACGCCCGTGCCCTGGACGATCCGGCGCAGGTGGTCGATCGACTTCGGCTCGCCCGAGCGCGCGCCGTCGAGGTCGACGACGTGCAGGAAGCGGGCGCCCGCCTCGACCCAGCTCTGCGCCGCCGCCAGCGGGTCGTCGTGATAGACGGTCGAGTCCTCGAAGCGCCCCTGGCGCAGGCGCACCGCCCGCCCCTCCATGATGTCGATCGCGGGGTAGAGGATCACGCCGCCACCCGCGCGCAGACGCGCGCGAAGTTCGCCAGCAGGGCGAGCCCGTCGCGGGAGGACTTCTCGGGGTGGAACTGGACGCCGTAGACGTTGCCGCGCTCCACGATCGAGGCGAACGGCTCTCCGTACTCCCCGCGGCCGACCACGTCACCGGGATCGGACGGCCGGCAGGCGAACGAGTGCACGTGGTAGAAGGCCGCGGCCTCGCCGAGCCCCTCCGTCAGCACCGAGTCGCGCGCGAAGGTGACGAGGTTCCAGCCGATGTGCGGGAGCTTGGGAGCGCGCAGCGCGGTCACGTCGCCGCCCAGGAGTCCCAGGCCCGCGGCGCCCTCGTGCTCGTCCGTGCGGTCGAACAGCAGCTGCTGGCCGAGGCAGATGCCGAGCAGCGGCGCTCCCGACGCCGCGCGCTCGCGCAGCAGCTCGTCGAGCCCGAGCGCCTCCACGTTGCGCATCGCCTCCGGGAACGCGCCCACGCCGGGCAGGATCACGCCGTCGGCGGCCCGGATCTCGTCGTGATCCCGCGTGATCACCGACCGCGCGCCCACGTGCTCGAGCGCCTTCTCGACCGAGCGCCGGTTGCCCATCCCGTAGTCGACGATCGCGATCACGTCGTGAGCGTGCCCTTGGTCGACGGGACGCCGGTCTCGCGCGGGTCGATCGCCACGGCCGCGCGCAGCGCGCGAGCGAACGCCTTGAAGCACGCCTCGATCATGTGGTGCGCGTTCGTGCCGGCCTCCAGCTCCAGGTGCAGCGTCAGCCGCGCCGCCGAGGCGACGGCGCGGAAGAACTCCTCCGCGGCCTCGTGCTCGAAGCCCGCGATGTCGCCCGCCGGCAGCCGCTCGAAGCCCTCGCAGGCGCAGTACGGGCGCCCGGAGACGTCGATCGAGCAGGCGGCGCGCGCCTCGTCCATCGGGATCACGGCGTGCCCGTAGCGAGCGATGCCGCGACGCTCGCCGAGCGCGCGGTCCAGCGCCTGGCCGAGCACGATGCCGGTGTCCTCGACGGTGTGGTGCGAGCCCGTCTGCAGGTCGCCCTGCACGCTCGCGTCGAGGTCCAGCCCGCCGTGGCGCGCCAGCAGGTCGAGCATGTGGTCGAGGAAGCCCACGCCGGTCGCGCGCGTGCCACCGCCGTCGCCGTCCAGCTCCAGCTTGAGGGAGACGCTCGTCTCCCCCGTCCGGCGTTCGATCTCCGCGCTCCGCTCGCTCATGCGCGGGGATTCTCGCGGATCTCCATCGACGCGGCGTGCCCGGGGAAGCCCTCGGCACGCGCGATCGGGGCGCCGGCGCGCGCGAGCGCAGGCGCGGCGTCGCCGATCCGGACCTCGGCCATGCGCCGCCGGAAGTGGCGCGCGGAGAGCCCGGAGGCGAAGCGCGCGGCGCCGCCGGTCGGCAGCGTGTGGTTGGAGCCGGCCACGTAATCGCCGAACGCGGTGCCCGTCTCCGTCCCGACGAACAGGCACCCCGCCCGCCGTACGCGCGGGGCCAGCGCCTCGGCCGCGGAGCCGGCGAGCTGCAGGTGCTCGGGCGCCAGCGCCTCGCTGAACGCCAGGGCGGCGTCCATCGAGTCGGCCAGCACCTCGGTCGCGACGCCGCCGAGCGCGTCGAGCAGCCCCGGGTCATCGCTCACCGCCACCACGAGCGAGTCCTCGCCGTGCTCGGCCTGGGCGAGCAGGTCGAGCCGCAGCGGCTCGGGATCGGCGCCGGCGCTCAGGATCACGGTCAGGTCGCTCGGGCCCGCGAAGCCGTCGATGCCGACGTCGCCGGACACCTGGCGCTTGGCCTCCTGCACCCACAGGCTGCCCGGGCCGACGATCACGTCGGCGGCGGGGACCGTCTCCGTTCCGTAGGCGAGCGCGGCGATCGCCTGCGCGCCGCCCATCCGGAAGACCGCGTCGACCCCGCACAGCGCGCACGCGGCGAGGATCGCGGGATGGTCGCCGCTGGCCACCACCACCTCGTCGACCCCGGCGGCGCGCGCGGTCACGGCGCCCATGACGACCGTCGACGGATACGGGTTGCGGCCGGCCGGGACGTAGATCGCGGCCCGGCCCACGGGCACCTCGCGCAGGCGCACGGAATGCCCCTGCGGAAGCGCGGCCTCCGCCTCGGGGTCGAGCCCGGCCTCCGCGACCAGCCGCACGTTCTCGACCGCGACCTCGAGGCCCTCGCGCACGGTGGCGTCGAGCGCCTCGAGCGCCGCGGCCGGCTCCCCCGGCGCGACGCGCAGCGCGCCGCCGCCCCCGAAGCGCTCCTCGTACTCGAGCAGGGCCCGATCGCCGCCCGCGCGGACGGCCGCCACGATCTGCCGGACCGAGTCCGCGACCGCGTGCCCGCCGCGCACGCCGCGGCGCACGTCCGCCGCCAGCGCGGCCGCGTCCCCGGCGGTGCAGCTACGCCGTGCCACGGATCCGGGCGACCACGTCGTCGATCGCGGCCGCCTTGAGCTTGTGGGCGACCGGGTTGGCGATCAGGCGCGCGGTCGAGGCCGCGATCTCCTCGCGGATCACGAGCCCGTTCTCGCGCAGCGTCGTGCCGGTCGCCGTGAGGTCGACGATCCCGTGGACGAGCCCGGTCAGCGGCGCGAGCTCGACGGAGCCCTTGACCTCGACGATCTCGGCCTGGCGGCCCGTGCGCTCGAAGTAGGCGCTGGCGATCCGCGGGTACTTGGTCGCCACCCGCATGACGCCGAGCCGGCGCAGGGCCTCGGCCGCGCGGTCCTCGCCGGCGACGGTCGCGAACACCATCCGGCACGGCCCGAAGCCGAGGTCGAGCAGCTCGTAGACGTCGCGCTCGGGGTGCTCGGCGAGCACGTCCTTGCCCGTGATGCCGAGGTCGGCGGCGCCCGCCTCGACGTAGGTCGGCACGTCGGAGGGGCGCATCGTGACCAGCCCGGCGTCCTCGAAGAGCAGCTTGCGGTCGTTCGCGCGCACCTCGGCGGTGTCGATCCCCAGCCGGTCGAGCAGGTCCAGCGTGTCGCCCAGGAGCGCACCGCGCGGGACCGCGATCGTGAGCGCGCTCACCGGCCCTCCCCCACGCGCGCGGCGTGCAGCCGCTCGACGTCGAGCGCCCAGCCGCAGGCGGGCAGCGCGCGGCCGAAGCGGCCCAGCAGGTCGTCGTAGCGCCCGCCGCCGCCGATCGGCGTGCCCAGCGCGGCGTCGTAGACCTCGAACACCGCGCCCGTGTAGTACGACAGCGGCCGGGTCAGGCCGAGGTCGAAGATCATCCGCGCCGCCACCGGAGCAGGCAGCAGCGCGTGCAGCGCGGCCAGCCCCTCCGCCTCGGGGAAGTCGAGGATCTCGGCCGCACCGCGGCGCTGCGGCAGCTCGAGCAGCTCGGGCGCGCCGAACGCCTCGACCTCGCGCGCGAGCCCGACGTAGTCGCGCGTGACGAGCTCGTGCAGGATCTGCGCCCGCGCGCCGTCGGGCACGCCGAGGCGGTCGAGCAGCCGCGGGTACAGCGACGCGTCGCCGAGGCCGATCCGCCAGTTCTCCAGCCCCGCCGCCTCGAGCGCCTCGCAGAGCACGGTCAGCGCCTCCGCGGTGCCCTCGGGCCCGGGCGCGCCGACGAGCTCGATCCCGGCCTGCAGCATCTCGCGCGGCTGGCCGCGCTGCGGCTGCACGCTGCGGTAGGCATGCTGGAAGTAGCAGAAGCGCAGCGGCACCTCGGCGCTCGGGTAGCGCGAGGCCATCACGCGCGCGATCGGGATCGTCATGTCCGAGCGCAGCGCCAGCACGTCGCCGTGCTCGTCGAAGAGCTTGTAGGCGGGGTCCGCCGCGGCCGCGTCGCCGCGCACGAGCACCTCCTCGTACTCGAGCGCGGGCGTGGCGACCTCGCCGTAGCCGCGGGCGTCGAGCACCCCGCGGATGCCCTCGGTGATCGCCCGCAGCTCGCGCAGCTCGTCCGGCAGGACGTCGCGCGTGCCCGAGGGGATCCTGTGGATCACGCCGCCGCGCGCTCGATGTTCGCGCCGAGCTCTCGCAGGCGCTCGTCGATCCGCTCGTAGCCGCGGTCGATCTGGCGCACGTTGTGGATCTCGCTGCGGCCCTCGGCGCACAGGGCGGCGATCAGCTTCGCCATCCCGGCCCGGATGTCCGGCGAGGACAGGCGCTGGCCGCGCAGCTTGCGCGGGCCGATGATGATCGCCCGGTGGGGGTCGCAGATCGTGATCTCGGCGCCCATCGTGATCAGCTCGTCCACGAAGAACAGCCGGTTCTCGAACATCTTCTCGAAGATCAGCACGGAGCCGTCCGCCTGGGTGGCGAGCGCCACCGCGATGCTCGTGAGGTCGGCCGGGAAGGCCGGCCACGGCCCGTCCTCGATCTTGGACTGGTAGTCGCCGGCGTCGCGCTCGACGCGGAGCTCCTGGCCGCCCGGGACGAAGCAGTCGCCGTCGGTCATCTCGCTGCGCAGCCCGAGCCGCTGGAAGGCGAGCCGGATCATCCGCAGGTCGTCGGCGACACAGCCCTTGATCGTCAGCTCCCCGCCCGTGACGCCCGCGAGCGCCATGAACGAGCCGATCTCGATGTGGTCGGGCGACACGGAGTGCTCGCAGCCGCCGAGCTCGGAGAGGCCGTGGACGGTCATGACGTTGGAGCCGATCCCCTCGACCGCGGCGCCCATCTTCACGAGCATGCGCGCGAGGTCCTGGACGTGCGGCTCGGAGGCGGCGTTGCGGATCGTGGTCGTGCCGTCGATCAGCGCGGCCGCCATCAGCGCGTTCTCCGTGCCCATCACGGACGGCTCGTCCATGAAGAAGTCGCACGCCTGCAGGCCGCCGTCGGGCGCGCGGATGTCGATGTCGCGTCCGTGCTCGACGGTCGCGCCGAGCGCGCGGAAGGCGTCCAGGTGCGGATCGAGGCGGCGGCGGCCGATCACGTCGCCTCCGGGCGGCGGCATCAGCGCCGCGCCGAAGCGCGTCAGCAGCGGGCCGGCGACCAGGAACGAGGCGCGGATCGGCTCGGCGAGCGCCGTGTCGGCCGCGGTCTTGCCGGCCCCGTCGCCGCGCAGGGCGACGGTGTTCTCCCCGCGCTGCTCGACGCGCACGCCGAGATCGGCGAGCAGCGCGAGCATGGCCTCGACGTCCCGGATGATCGGGACGTTGTGCAGCACGATCTCCTCGGAGGTGAGGAGGCTGCAGGCCAGCAGCGGGAGCGCTGCGTTCTTGTTGCCGGCGGGCACGATCGTGCCGGAGAGCGGCACCCCGCCTTCGATGACGAACTTGTCCACGGGGCGGCTAACTTAACAGGGGTGTCGGAGCCCCTGGATCGCGAGCAGGCCTGGGATCTCGTCCGCGAATGGACGGCCTCGGAGTCGCTCCGCCGCCACATGCTCGCGGTCGAGGCCGCGATGCGCGCCTACGCGCCGAAGTTCGGCGGCGATGTGGAGCAGTGGGGCATGGTCGGGCTGCTGCACGACCTCGACTACGAGCGCCATCCCGACCTGGAGACCGGCCACCCCCGGATCGCCCTGAAGGAGCTGGAAGCGCGCGGTTTCTCGGCCGAGTTCGTGCGCGCGGTCGCCTCGCACGCCGACTTCCTCGGCGTCTCGCGCGACAGCCCGCTGGAGAAGACGCTGTTCGCGGTCGACGAGCTGTGCGGCTTCCTGATGGCGTGCGCGTACGTGCGCCCGCAGGGGATCCACGGCATGACGCCCAAGTCGGTCAAGAAGAAGATGAAGACGCCCGCGTTCGCGGCGGCGATCGACCGCGACGAGCTCCGCCACGGCGCCGAGCAGCTCGGCGTCGACTTCGACGAGCACCTCGCGTTCGTGATCGCGGCGCTCGAGGAGCGCTCGGGCGAGCTGGCGCTCGACGGGGCGGAGCCCGCGCCATCCGCGTAGGCTGCGGGCGATGGCGCCACTGAAGATCATCGTCCTCGAGGGCGACGAGACGGGCCAGGAGCTGCTCGAGCAGTCCGTGCGCGTGCTCGACCCCTCGCTGCTCGGCATCGAGCTCGAGCTCGAGCACTACGACCTCTCGCTCGAGAAGCGGCGCGAGACCGGCAACGAGATCGTCCACGAGGCCGCGCGCGCGATGCGCGAGGCGGGCTTCGGCCTCAAGGCCGCGACGATCACGCCGGAGGGCAAGGACGACGTCGGCTCCCCCAACCGCATCCTGCGCGAGGAGGTCGACGGCAAGGTGATCGTCCGCACCGGTCGCCGGATCCCGGGCGTGATCGGGCCGGTCTCGGGCGTGCACCACCCGATCTCCGTCGTGCGCATGGCGGTCGAGGACGCCTACGGCGCCAAGCAGTGGCGCGAGGGCGACGAGGGGGCCGACGACGAGCAGGCCTTCCGCACCGAGAAGGTCACCCGCTCCACCTGCCGCGCCGTCGCCGAGTACAGCTTCCGCACCGCCGAGCGCATGGGCGGCGAGACGCGCGTCTACGGCGGCCCGAAGTGGACCGTCTCGCCGGTCTACGAGGGCATGCTCAAGGAGGAGCTCGACGCCGCCGCCGAGCGCCATCCCGACGTCCCGTACGTGCCCGTCCTGATCGACGCGACCTACGCCGGCCTGCTGACGGGCGCGACGGACACGCCGCTGGTGATCCCGGCGCTGAACCGCGACGGCGACTGCCTGTCGGACCTCGTGCTGCCGATGTTCGGCTCGATCGCGGGCGCCGAGTCGATCCTGCTGGCCTTCGACGACGACTACGCCGTCGAGGTGGCGATGGCCGAGGCGCCGCACGGCACCGCGCCCTCGCTGCTGGGCAAGGACCTCGCCAACCCGATGGCGATGCTGCTGGCCTGCGGCGCGCTGCTGCAGTACGCCGCCGGCAAGGGCCACGAAGGCGCCGAGCGCGCCTCGCGCGCGGTCTATGAGAGCGTGCTCGAGACGACCGCCGGCGGGGTCAAGACGATCGATCTCGGAGGCCACACGGGCACCACCGAGTTCACCGACGCGGTCGTCGAGAAGATCCGCACCAAGGTCGACATCTGGTCGACGCTCGGCTCGCGCTGAGCCCGCGGACCGGCCCCGAAACGGGGATGCAAGATCGCTTGCAGAACGGACGTTCTGGAGGCTCGGCGCAGAGCCAAATCGGGCTGATCTCGGGGCGCGGCGAGCCCGGAAATTGCGGTTTCCGTCCGACCGCGGTCGTAGCTTTCCGAACACATGTTCCCCCCGCTGACCGCATCCCGCCGCCCGCAGAAGCGCTCCTTCGGAGCACTGGTGCGCGACGCCGTGGACACGGCGCTGGCGTTCGCCACGCTGGGTGAGGCAACGTCGCAGGGCTTCTTGGCTGGGCCCGCCGCGACACCGTCGGAGGCCGCTCGTGAACGGCCTGCGACCACCGCCCCCAGCACCGAGCACCCGCATCGCCGGCAGATCGGTCGCACCCCGCGCAGGCGCCGCCCAGGAGAGTCGGCGCCCCGCGCACAGGTCTGCGTCACGCCGGTTCATCGCCCGGCACACCGCAGCCGCCCCGAGAGCCGGAAGACGTCGAGTCCGGCCTCCTAGGTCGCCGCCCGCCGGCCGGGAGAGACTGGGAGGTCTCCCGAGAGCCGGCTGGGCGAGCGCCCGAGCTTCAACCGCCCTCGGGCCGCCCCTTGCGGGGCGGCCCGCGAGCGCAGGCCGCCGGCAGCGCGCTCGTCGCCACCCAGCGGCGCGCGCCGGCCTTGCCGCGGCCGTCGCGCGGGTAGCCTCGGGCCATGGCGGGGAGCGTCGAGACGGAGCGGCTCCGCCTGGAGCGGTGGGACCGACGCGAGCACGCGCCCGGGCTCGCGGCCGTCAACGCCGATCCCGAGGTCATGCGCTTCATCACCGGGGGCGGGACCATGACGCGGGTGGAATCGCAGGTGCAGTCCGACCGGATCGCCGAGCACTGGCGCACCTACGGCTTCGGCCTGTGGGCCGTGATCGAGCCGGCGAGCGGGCGGATGATCGGGTTCGCCGGCCTCAGCCATCCGCTCTGGCTGCCCGGCTGGGAGCGCACGGTCGAGGTCGGGTGGCGGTTCGCCCGGGAGGCCTGGGGCAGCGGCTACGCCACGGAGGCCGGCCGCGCCGGCCTGGCGTACGGCTTCGAGCGCATCGGCCTCGCGGAGATCGTCTCCCTGATCCACCCGGACAACGAGCGCTCGCTCGCCGTCGCCGGCCGCCTCGGGATGGAGCTCACCGAGCGCATCCCGCACCCCCAGCGCCCGCACGACCTCACCGTCCACGTCGCCCGCGCGCCCGCCGCCTGAGGGACCCGGCGCCGGCCGCCTCGCGCTCGAGTCCGGAGTTGTTCGGCCTCAGGCCGAGTAACTCCGGACTCGAAGCACAGCGGCGGTCAGCAGCCGACGGACTTCGCGGCGCCCGGCGGCAGGCACCGGGTGCCGATGCTCGGCGTCTTCTTCTTGGCGACCGTGAGGGTCTTCACGGCTCCGATGAACGCGCCGGGCTTGGTCACCGTCACGGTCAGGCGGGTGCCGGTGGCGAGCTTCTTGTTGACCCACTTGGAGAGGTTGACGGTGCCGAAGGCGTTCTTCTTCGTGAACGACTTCGCCGGGCACTTCTTCCCCTTCGGCGCCGTGCAGGTGGCCGAGACGGTCGAGCCGATCGGGACCGCCTTGATCTGCAGCTTGTTGAACTTCGTGAAGGCCGCCGTCGACTTGCGGAAGGCGAAGCCGAAGATGACGAGGATGCGCTCGGGGTCGCGCTGCTGGACGACCGCCGGCGCGCCGCCGCCCGCGGGGACGCCGCCGGTCCGTGCACCGCCGCCGGTCGGCGCGCCCCCGCCCTGCTGTGCGCCGCCGCCGGTCGCGGGCGCGGCCGGGAGCTCGCAGTCCGTGCGGGAGTCGGCCGGGTCGGTGAGCGCGGTGTCGGAGTCCGTGCCGCAGTCGACGGCGTCGACGGCCCCGTCGCGCGCCTCGATCGTGTCGGCGCCGCCGCCGCCGCGGACCTGGTCCGAGCCGCCGAGGCCGTCGACCGCGTCGTCGCCGAGGCCGCCGTCGAGCACGTCGGCACCGTCGCCGCCCGTGATCTCGTCGTCGCCGTTGCCGCCCTGGACCGTGCCGCCGCCGTTCGGCGCGAAGAGCTCGTCGTCGCCGCTGTTGCCGATCAGCTCCACGCCGGCGGCCGCCGTCGCGGTCAGGCGGTCGGCGCCCGAGCCGCCGGCGACGATCTCGAAGTCCGGCGCGAGCACGTCATTCTCGCCCGCCGCACCGTCGTTGACGATCCCGTCGATGGAGACCTCGACCGGCTGCGAGCTCGCGCGCTCCTCGTAGGAGACCTCGTCGAGTCCGGGTCCGCCGGCCAGGTCGTCCCGGCCCAGACCGCCCTGGACGGAGTCGTCGCCGTCGCCGCCCTGGATGCGGTTGGCGCCGCCGTCGCCGATCAGCACGTCGGGGCCGCTGCCGCCGGTGACGTTCTCCGTGGCGATGCTGTCGCGGGCGCCGGGCACGCCGTCGTTCGGCCCGCCGTCGTCCTTGGCGGCGCCGCTGTTGAGCGTCACCGCGACGGCGTCTGCGACCGGGTACAGCGCGGTGTCGGTGCCGCCCTGCCCGTTGACGACGTCGGACCCGGCAGCGCCGACGAGCGTGTCGTCGGAGGCGCCGCCCGTGAGCGTGTCGTTGCCGAGCGCGCCCTCGAGCCGCACCGGGTTGCCGGCCGGATAGCCGCTCGTCAGCGCGTCGGCTCCGGCCCCGCCGCGGACCGCCTCGAAGGCGAAGGTGCGGTCGAACTCGCCGGAGGAGCCGTTCTTGAAGGAGCCGGACGAGTCCAGCGTGACCGTGACCGCCGCGGCGTGATCGCCGTAATCGACCGTGTCGGTCCCGTCCTCGCCGTCGAGCGAGTCCTGGCCGAGGCCGCCGCGGATCACGTCGTCGCCGCCGCGCCCGGAGATCGTGTTGAAGACACCGTCACCCGTGAGCACGTCGGCCTGGGCGCTGCCGATCACGCTCTCCATCCCGGCCAGGGTCTCGCGGCTGCCGGCCGAGCCGTCCTCCGGCCCGCCGTCGTCGCCTGGCGTGCCGTCGCCGAGCGACACGGTCACGCCGTTGCGGCGACCATCGTCATAGGAGACCGTGTCGGTGTCCGCGCCCCCCTCGATGAGGTTGTCGTCGCCGCCGCCGGGCGTCAGCGTGTCATCGCCCTCGTCGCCCGACAGGATGTCGGACCCCTCCTGCCCGAACAGCCGGTCCTGCCCGGCGCCGCCGCGCAGCACGTCGTTGCCGAAGCTCCCGACCAGCAGGTCGTCGCCGTCCCCGCCCGAGAGCGCCATCGTCACGGGCACGTCGAAGCTGAAACGACAGCTCAACCGGCCGCACTCCGCGACGTCGTGCTGCACCGTGTCGTCGCCCGGCCCGGTCGAGACGACGACGGCCGGCACGGGCGTCGTGGCGGTCACCGAGCACACGATCGGCGTGCCCGACGGCTGCGAGCCGGTCGGCGAGCAGCCTCCGGCCCGGACGTCGACCGAGTCCTGGGGGTCCGTGAACGCGTAGGTCGGGTCGCACGCCACCAGGAGAGAGCAGCGGCTCGGCTCGTCGTAGTTCACGACCAGCGCGTTGTTCACGCCGGCGGCGGTGCTCTGCCACACGAGCTCGCCGGCTCGGTTGCGATCGAGCGATGCGGCACTGGCCTCGCCCGCGAGGGCGAGCAGCAGGATCAGCACGGCGGGCGCAAGGCCTCGCCGGCCACGACAGAGAACGAGCATCAGCAGTTCCTTTACGCCGGAGGTCGGCGTATAGAGCGCTCACGGGCGCGCGCTGATACGCCGGCCCCGCGCGACGGCGGCACCGACGACACGAGCAGTCCGGCTTCCCGCCCTTAACGACGACGAGCCGCCCGGTGGGCGGCTCGTTAGTGAAGAACCGGCGGCGACCTACTCTCCCAGGCCCGTGAAGGCCAAGTACCATCGGCGCGGTGGGGCTTAACTGCTCTGTTCGGAATGGGAAGAGGTGTTTCCCCCACGCTAAAGCCACCGGAAATTGTTCGAGACCGCGCCTCGCGGACCCTCAAAACTGCACAACCCGCCAACACGGATATCGAAAATATCCGTCAAGCCCTCGACCCATTAGTACCGGTCTCCTACGCACATTACTGTGCTTCCAGATCCGGCCTATCAACCTGGTGGTCTACCAGGGGTCTTACTCCCTCAAGGGGATGGGAGAATTCATCTCGAGGTCGGCTTCCCGCTTAGATGCCTTCAGCGGTTATCCGATCCGCACGTAGCTAACCTGCGGTGCCCTTGGCAGGACAACAGATACACCAGAGGTGCGTTCATCCCGGTCCTCTCGTACTAGGGACGAATCCTCTCAATTCTCCAACGCCCACGGCAGATAGGGACCGAACTGTCTCACGACGTTCTGAACCCAGCTCGCGTACCGCTTTAATGGGCGAACAGCCCAACCCTTGGGACCGACTTCAGCCCCAGGATGCGACGAGCCGACATCGAGGTGCCAAACCGAGTCGTCGATGTGGACTCTTGGACTCGATAAGCCTGTTATCCCCGGAGTACCTTTTATCCGTTGAGCGACGGCACTTCCACTTGCTACCGCCGGATCACTAAGGCCTGCTTTCGCACCTGCTCGACATGTCTGTCTCACAGTCAAGCTCCCTTGCTGCCTTTACACTCTACGCACGATTTCCAACCGTACTGAGGGAACCTTTGCGCGCCTCCGTTACATTTTGGGAGGCGACCGCCCCAGTCAAACTACCCGCCTGGCACTGTTCAGCGCCCTGATTCAAGGCGCGCTGTTAGAAGCCCAATACGTCAAGGGTGGTATCTCAAGGTTGGCTCCACAGCAGCCGCAGCCACTGCTTCATAGCCTCCCACCTATCCTGAGCGAAACGCACCGAACTCCAATACCAGGTTGTAGTAAAGGTTCACGGGGTCTTTCCGTCTAGCCGCGGGTACTCGGCATCTTCACCGAGACTGCAATTTCACCGAGCCCCTCGTTGAGACAGCGTTCAAGTCGTTACGCCATTCGTGCAGGTCGGAACTTACCCGACAAGGAATTTCGCTACCTTAGGACGGTTATAGTTACCGCCGCCGTTTACCGGGGCTTAGTTTCAGTGCTTCGAGCCGAAGCCCTAACACCTCCACGTAACCTTCCGGCACCGGGCAGGCGTCAGCCCCTATACGTCGTCTTACGACTTAGCAGAGACCTGTGTTTTTGGTAAACAGTCGCTTGAACCTATTCACTGCGGCCCTCTCGGGCTCCGCGGGCAAGCCGCTTCACCCTACTGGGGCGCCCCTTATCCCGAAGTTACGGGGCGATTTTGCCGAGTTCCTTAACGAGGGTTATCTCGATCACCTTAGTATTCTCTACTTGCCCACCTGTGTCGGTTTTGGTACGGGCACGTGGGATCTCCCTAGAGGATTTTCTTGGAGGCATGGCTTCCGGAACTCGCCGGCTTATAGCCAGCTGGCATCGCGCCTCAGGTTATGCGGTCCCGGATTTTCCATGGACCACCCCTACACGCTTACCCCAGGACGACCATCGCCTGGGCTTCCATAGCCTTCCTCGTCCCCCCATCGGTCAAATGATCCCGACGTGGTACAGGAATATCAACCTGTTATCCATCGACTACGCCTTTCGGCCTCGCCTTAGGCCCCGACTAACCCTGAGCAGACGAACTTTACTCAGGAACCCTTGGGCAATCGGCGGAGGGGATTCTCACCCCTCTTTCGTTACTCATGCCGGCATTCTCACTTCCCAGGCCTCCACGGCTGGCTTCCGCCGCCGCTTCACTGCCCTGGGAACGCTCTCCTACCGCGCACGCTCGTGAAAGCATGCACCCGTAGCTTCGGTAACTAGCTTGAGCCCCGTTACATTATCCGCGCCCGAACACTTGACCAGTGAGCTGTTACGCACTCTTTCAAGGATGGCTGCCTCTAAGCCAACCTCCTGGTTGTCTATGCACTCGGACATCGTTTGCCACTTAGCTAGTATTTAGGGACCTTAGCTGACGGTCTGGGCTGTTTCCCTTTTGACGCTGAAGTTTATCCCCCAGCAACTGACTCCCGGAGTACACGTAATGGTCTTCGGAGTTTGCCTGACTTCGGTAACCTGGTAGGGCCCCTAGGCCAAACAGTGCTCTACGGCCACAACGCAATTCATCCGAGGCTATACCTAAATATATTTCGGAGAGAACCAGATATCTCTGAGCTTGATTAGCCTTTCACTCCGACCCACAGGTCATCCGCCCAGTTTTCAACCTAGGTCGGTTCGGTCCTCCACGGGGTCTTACCCCCGCTTCAACCTGCCCATGGGTAGCTCGCTCAGTTTCGGGTCTACCGCCTACGACTCAAATCGCCCTATTCGGACTCGCTTTCGCTTCGGCTCCGCTCATCGCTTAACCTTGCCGCAGACGAGTAACTCGCCGGCTCGTTATGCAAAAAGCACGCCGTCACATTCCGAAGAATGCTCCGACCGCTTGTAGGCACGCGGTTTCAGGTACTATTTCACTCCCCTTCCGGGGTACTTTTCACCTTTCCCTCACGGTACTAGTCCGCTATCGGTCACCAGGGAGTACTTAGCCTTGGAGGGTGGTCCCCCCAGATTCAGTCCGCGTTTCACGGGAGCGGACCTACTCAGGAACGCTTATCGGCAGGCTCAACGATTTCGACTACGGGACGGTTGCCCTCTGTGGTGCACGGTTCCACGTGCTTCGTCTATCGATGAACTTGGTAACTGCCGCCAGGCCACGCACAGCCTGGACAAAGCGCCCTACAACCCCCGGCCGGCAACGCGTGCGCGCTTACACCGGCCCGGTTTGGGCTGAGTCCCCTTTCGCTCGCCACTACTCGGGGAGTCTCGGTTGATTTCCTTTCCTCGAGGTACTGAGATGTTTCAGTTCCCTCGCTTGCCTTCCGCCCGCCTATGTATTCAGCGGGGGATAACGCCGTATTACCAGCGCTGGGTTTCCCCATTCGGGAATCCGCGGGTCAATGGCTATTCAGCGCCTAACCGCGGCTTATCGCAGCCGTTCACGCCCTTCTTCGACTCCTGGTGCCAAGGCATCCACCATGTGCCCTTCCTATCTTGACGGTGATCAGGCACTTCTCGGACCCGAAGGTCCTCGAGAGCGCCCGGTGATACCCGTTGGTTGACGACGATCGTCGCGATCGTCGCCAGTTGGCATGGTTGTGCAGTTTTCAAGGTCCGCGAAAGGCGCTTCGCCCGGTCTGGGCGATCGGTCTCTCAAAACTCAACAGCATGCGCCCACCGGTACGGACTCGAAAGCAGTGGCCGAGTCGCGTGGCCGGCCGGCTCCGTTAGGAAGCCGTGCGGGCGCCAGGTCCGGTCGACGTATCTAGAACCGGCCGAGCTCGAGCGGCGCGGTATGCGCCGCCGGCAAGTACCGGCGCTCCAATCCTGGAGCTCCCTAGAAAGGAGGTGATCCAGCCGCACCTTCCGGTACGGCTACCTTGTTACGACTTCACCCCAGTCACGAGCCCCACCTTCGACGGCTCCCTCCCAAAGGGTTAGGCCACCGGCTTCGGGTGTTGCTTGCTTCCGTGGTGTGACGGGCGGTGTGTACAAGGCCCGGGAACGTATTCACCGCGGCAGTGCTGATCCGCGATTACTAGCAACTCCGCCTTCATGCAGGCGGGTTTCAGCCTGCAATCCGAACCGAGACGCGCTTTAAGGGATTCGCTCCGCCTCGCGGCATCGCAGCCCTCTGTACGCGCCAATGTAGCACGTGTGTAGCCCTGGACATAAGGGGCATGATGACTTGACGTCATCCCCACCTTCCTCCGGTTTGTCACCGGCAGTCTCGCATGAGTCCCCAACTAAATGCTGGCAACATACGACGGGGGTTGCGCTCGTTGCGGGACTTAACCCAACATCTCACGACACGAGCTGACGACAGCCATGCACCACCTGTGAAGATGCCCCGAAGGGAAGACCTGTTTCCAGGCCGGTCATCCACATGTCAAGCCCAGGTAAGGTTCTTCGCGTTGCGTCGAATTAAACCACATGCTCCGCTGCTTGTGCGGGCCCCCGTCAATTCCTTTGAGTTTTAGCCTTGCGGCCGTACTCCCCAGGCGGGGCACTTAATGCGTTAGCTTCGGCACGGAGGGAGTCGACACCCCCCACACCTAGTGCCCATCGTTTACAGCGTGGACTACCAGGGTATCTAATCCTGTTTGCTCCCCACGCTTTCGCGTCTCAGCGTCAGTTACGTCCCAGCGAGCTGCCTTCGCAATTGGTGTTCCTCCTGATATCTGCGCATTTCACCGCTACACCAGGAATTCCACTCGCCTCTTCCGCACTCTAGCCCGACAGTATCCACCGGCATTCGAGGGTTGAGCCCCCGACTTTCACAGCGGACTTACCGGGCCGCCTACACGCTCTTTACGCCCAATGATTCCGGACAACGCTAGCCCCCTACGTATTACCGCGGCTGCTGGCACGTAGTTAGCCGGGGCTTCTTGTGAAGGTACCGTCACTCCAGCCGGCTATTCACCGACGAAGCTTCGTCCCAACTGAAAGGGGTTTACAACCCGAAGGCCTTCTTCCCCCACGCGGCGTTGCTGCATCACGCTTTCGCGCATTGTGCAAGATTCCCCACTGCTGCCTCCCGTAGGAGTCTGGGCCGTGTCTCAGTCCCAGTGTGGCTGATCGTCCTCTCAGACCAGCTACCCATCGTAGCCTTGGTGAGCCGTTACCTCACCAACAAGCTAATGGGCCGCGGGCCCGTCCCGATGCGAAGGCCGAAGCTATCTTTACTTTCAGTCCTCATGAACTGAAGGCACATTCGGTATTAGCCCGAGTTTCCCCGGGTTGTCCCGATCATCGGGGTGGGTTACCCACGTGTTACTCACCCGTTCGCGGCTTTGCCCCAGGGCAAGCCCTGGTTCGTCGCTCCACTTGCATGTGTTAAGCACGCCGCCAGCGTTCGTCCTGAGCCAGGATCAAACTCTCCGTGAAGAACTTCTCAACGTAGAGCTGTCGGTGCATCACACGAGGGGCTGCTCGTACACATGGAGCAAAGCCCGGATGCGTCGACGGGGTACTGCTGTACTGCTTGAATTCTGGCTGCCAGCGGCCCCGAGGGGTCACCGGCAGGTCGAACCTGGACGCACACTTCGATCATCGTCCCCGCACGGATGCGGGCACCGATCGAGGTGCGCATGCTGTTGAGTTTTCAAAGACCGCCGCGCCTCTGCTCTGGAGGGGACTCCTCCGTGTGAGGCTCCCGGGGCGGCCTGGATTCGGCCTCCCGAGCGGGCAGCAGAGTCTAGCGCATCCCCCCGGAGTCTCAACCCCTTGGGAACGCCCGTCCTCTGCGGCGGCGCGGAAAGATAGCACGCCTCGCCCGACCCGTCTCAGGCGACGCGGAGGCGCCGGAACCGGCGCTTGCCGACCTGCAGCACACGGCCGTCCAGAGCCGTGTGCGGGACATCGAGCACGTCCGGCGCCACAGGCTCGCCGTCGAGCTTGACGGCGCCCGAGGCCAGGTGCCGGCGCGCGTCCGAGCGCGAGCCGCCGAACACCGTCGCGATCAGCTCCGGCAGGTGCACATCCCCGTCGGCGGCCTCGATCGTGGCCTCCTCGATCTCCTCGGGCAGCTCGCGCGCGACGAACACGCGGTCGAAGGCCGCCTCGGCCTCGGCGGCGGCCTCCTCGCCGTGGAACCGCGTCACCAGCGCGCGCGCGAGGGCGCGCTTGGCGTCGCGCGGCCCGAGACCGTCCGGCACCGGCCCCCCGAGCAGCAGGTCGTACCACTCGGGCAGCGACGCGTCGGGGATCGAGAGCGTCTTGCCGTACATGTCCGCGGGCGGCTCGGTGATCCCGATGTGGTTGCCCAGCGACTTGGACATCTTCAGCACCCCGTCGGTGCCGGCGAGCAGCGGGACCGTGAGGACCGACTGCTGCCGTTGCCCGTAGGCGGACTGGATCGCGCGGCCCATCAGCAGGTTGAAGGTCTGGTCCGTGCCGCCGAGCTCGACGTCGGCCTTGACGGCGACGGAGTCGTATCCCTGCAGGACGGGGTACAGGAGCTCGAGCATGGAGATCGGCTCGCTCGCCGCCCAGCGCTTGGAGAAGTCGTCGCGCTCGAGGATCTGCGCGACGGTGACGTTGCGCACGAGCCGGAACATGTCCTCCGTCGGCATGTCGAGCCACTCGGAGTTGAAGCGCACCTCGAGCCGCTCGCCGGCGGCCAGCACCTTGGTCGCCTGGTCCACGTACGTGCGCGCGTGCGCGGAGATCTCCTCGCCGGAGAGCACGGGCCGCAGCGCCGAGCGCCCGCTCGGGTCACCCACGCGGGCGGTGTAGTCGCCGATGATCAGCACCACGGTGTGGCCGGCGTCCTGGAACTCGCGCAGCTTCTGCAGCACGACGGTGTGCCCGAGGTGGATGTCCGCGGCGGTGGGGTCGAGCCCGAGCTTGACCCGCAGCGGGCGGCCGCTCGCCAGCTTCTCCGCGAGCGCCCCGCGGGGCAGGTCGTCGACGGCGTTGCGCGCTAGGTGCGCCGCCGTTTCGGCGGCCTCCGGGGCCGTTTCTTCCATCCGGCCCAATGCTAGTGTCTGGCGCTTCGCGGGCCTGGGCGGGTCCACCACCCACTCATGAGCGAATCCGAGCGCACCTCAGATCCGGCTGCCCTGCGGGGCGAGGGCGTCCCGAACGGAAACGGCGACGGCCAGGGCGGCGCGACGGTCCTGCATCTCCCGCTGCGCGGCCGGCGGCACCGCGGCGGAGACGGCGACGGCGACGGCGAGGGGCCGGGCAGGGACCGGTCTCGTGTTCGCATCCGCAAGCTGCGCGTGCTCGCGCTGCTCGCCGGCCTCGGCCTGCTCGCGGTCGTCTCGACCGTGTTCGGGATGATGATGGCCGTCGCCTCCGACCTGCCGGAGATGGAGGACCCGCTGCGCGGCAACTCCGTGATCCTCGACGCCAACGGCGACCAGATCGGGCTGCTGACGGGCAACCAGCGCCAGCTGTTCGTCTCCGAGGCCCAGATCGCGCCCGTGATGAAGCAGGCGATCATCGCGATCGAGGACCGCCGCTTCTACACCAACGAGGGCTACGACCTGCGCGGCATCGGCCGCGCGCTGTGGCAGGACGTCGTCAACCAGCGCGTGGTGCAGGGCGGCTCGACGATCACCCAGCAGTTCGTCAAGAACGCGCTCGCCGCCCAGAACGACCGCACGCTGTTCGTGAAGCTGCGCGAGGCCGCGCTCGCCTACCAGCTCACGCGCAAGTGGTCCAAGGAGCGGATCCTGCGCAACTACCTCAACACGATCTACTTCGGCAACGGCGCCTACGGCATCGAGTCGGCGGCGCAGACCTACTTCGGCAAGGACCACCCCGGCTGCGAGCAGGACAAGGCGCCGCGCCCGTGCGCCGCGCAGCTGGAGACCCACGAGGCCGCGCTGCTGGCCGGCATCGTCGCCTCCCCGACCGGGTTCGACCCCGTCGCGCACCCCGCCGCCGCGCGCCAGCGGCGCAACGTCGTGCTCGACCGCATGCTCGACCAGGGCCTGATCGACCAGGTGCGCCACGACCAGGCGGCGGCCGAGAGCCTGCCCACCCGGGCCGACATCTCGCCTCCGCGCGAGGACACCGAGTACCCCTACTTCACCTCGTGGGTCAAGCAGCAGGTCGTCGACAAGCTCGGCGGCGGCCAGCTCGGCGCCCGCCGCGCCTTCACGGGCGGCCTGACGGTCAAGACCACGCTCGACAAGAAGGTCCAGGAGGCCGCCACTACGGCGATCCGCAACTGGCTGCCGTTCTCCTCGGGCCCGCGCGCCTCGCTGGTGGCGATCGAGAACAAGACCGGCATGGTGCGCGCGATGGTCGGCGGCGACGACTACGCGCAGTCCTCCTTCAACCTTGCCACGCAGGGCCAGCGCCAGCCCGGCTCCTCGTTCAAGCCGTTCGTGCTCGCCGAGGCGATGCGCCAGAACATCTCCCCGGGCTCCACCTGGACGTCGAGGAAGAAGGTGTTCACCCTCAAGGGCGGCGAGAAGTTCGAGGTCAACAACTACAACGACGCCTACGCGGGCGTCACCACGCTCGCCAACGCGACGACCAACTCCGACAACTCCGTCTACGCGGAGCTCGGCCTCAAGCTCGGCCCGCGCAAGGTCGCGGCGATGGCGCGCCGGCTGGGCATCCGCTCGCCCGTGTCGCGCAACGCGGCGAACTCGCTCGGCGGCCTCAGGGAGGGCGTGACGCCGCTGGACATGGCGCACGCGTACGAGACCTTCGCCCAGCGCGGCGAGCTGACCTACGGCACGCTCAGCCCCGGCGACCCGACCGACCGCAAGGTGACGCCGATCCCCGGCCCGGTCGGCATCGAGGCGATCGGCCGCGGCGCCGAGGACGACTTCAAGCCGCTCGAGATCGCCGGCGACAAGCTCGAGAACCGCAAGAAGACCCGGCGGGTGCTCTCGCCGGGGATCGCCGACCAGGTAGGCGCCATCCTCCAGACCGTCGTCAAGTCGGGCACCGCCACGCGGGCGTTCGTGCCGGGCGTGACCGTCGCCGGCAAGACCGGCACCACCGAGGGCTACGGCGACGCCTGGTTCGTCGGCTGGACGAAGGAGTACACCGTCGCGATCTGGGTCGGCTACCCGGACAAGTTCAAGCCGATGGAGACCGAGTTCCAGGGCGATCCGGTGGCCGGCGGCACCTACCCGGCCGGGATCTTCAAGACCTTCGTCGATGCGCTGGTCGGGCTCAAGAAGGTCAAGAAGGACACGACGGAGACCGAGCCGGCCGTGCCGCCGGGCAGCTCCGCCGGCGGCGTCTCCGACGCGCCGACGGCGCCCGACACGGACGACGCGATCGAGGGCGGTGGCGCGCCGCCGGCGTCGACGCCGGTGCCCCAGCAGGAGGTGCCGGCCGAGCCAGCTCCCGAGCAGCCCGAGCAGCCCGCCGAGCCCGCGCCGGAGACCCCGCCCGAGCAGCCCGCAGAGCCGGAGCCCGAGACCGGCGGGGCCCAGCCCGCGCCGGGCGACGGGTAGCTACGCCGCGAGCTTCGGCCGCGGCCGCGACACGCTGCGCGAGCCCGGCACGCAGAACCGCCACGGCAGGTCGGCGGCCTTCGTGATGCCGATCCGCGTGCCGACGACGGGCTCGACCTCCTCCCAGCCCGGCGGCGCCGGCTCGATCGAGATCGGCCCGCCGTGGAGGTCTGAGCCGTTGAGGTCGAGCTCGATCCCGAGCGCCTGCGTGAGCTTGCCCGGCCCCGAGCAGAGGTCCTCGACGCGCTCGAGGCCGCGGCGCGCGCGCATCAGCTCGATCCCCTCGAGCGGCTCGAGCGCCCGGATCAGCACCGCGGCGCCGACGCCCTCCGGCTCGCAGACGGCGTTGAGCAGGGCGTGGATGCCGTAGGAGCGGTAGACGTAGGCGCGGCCCGGCGGCCCGAACAGGATGTGGGTGCGCGGCGTCACGCCGACATGGGCGTGGCAGGCCGCCTCGGAGTCGTGGTAGGCCTCGGTCTCCACGATCACGCCCGCGGTGTCGCCGTGGCGGACGACGCAGCCGAGCATCGCCTCGGCGACCTCGAGGACCGGGCGCTCGTAGAACTCGCGCCCGAGCGGCGCGGCCGGTGGCTCGCGGCGGTCCGCGGCGCGGCTAGGCGGGCTGGCCATCCAACTCGGCGCGCGCGTGGGCGAGCTGCTCGCGCACGCGATCCAGCGCCGTGCCGCCCTCGGAGACCTTGCTCTCCAGCCACGACCGCTGGGAGAGCACGGCGTAGAACTCGTCGTCGAGCGCGTCGGAGTGCTGCGCGAGCTCCGAGCGGTCGAGCTCCGACAGCTTGCGTCCCGACTCGACCGCCGTCCGCACCAGCCCGGCGACGATCCCGTGCGACTGCCGGAACGGGATCCCGCGCCGCACGAGCAGGTCGGCGACGTCGGTGGCGGCGATCATCTCGTCCGACGCCGCGCCCGACAGCGCCTCGCGCCGGAAGGTGATCGTCGAGAGCATCCCGGTCGCCGCCTGCAGGCACAGGTCGAGCGTGTCGACGGCGTCGAAGAGGTGCTCCTTGTCCTCCTGCATGTCCTTGTTGTAGGTCAGCGGGAGGCCGTGCATCACGCCGTGCAGCGCGCTCAGGTGCGCGACCACGCGCGGCGCCCGCGCGCGCAGCAGCTCGGCGGCGTCGGGGTTCTTCTTCTGGGGCATGATCGAGGAGCCGGAGGCCCAGGAGTCGGCGACCTCGCAGAAGCCGAACTCCTCGCTCGACCACAGCACGAGCTCGGCGCCGAGCCGCGACAGGTGGGTCGCGCAGGTGGAGGCGGCGGACAGGAAGTCCAGCACGAAGTCGCGGTTGGAGACGGCGTCGATCGAGTTCGGCGCCACCGCGGCGAAGCCGAGCTCGCCCGCCAGCAGCCCGCGGTCCGTGGCGAAGTTCACCCCGGCCAGGGCGCCGGCGCCGAGCGGCAGCTCGGTCGTGGAGCCGAGCACGAACTCGAACCGGCGCGCGTCGCGCCGGAACATCCAGAAGTAGGCCAGCAGGTGGTGGCTGAGGTAGACCGGCTGGGCGCGCTGGAGGTGCGTGTAGCCGGGCATCGGCCAGTCCATGTGCGCGTCGGCGAGCTGGACGAGCACGCTCTGCAGGTGCTGCAGGCGCTCGAGCGTGGTCAGCGCGTGTGCGCGCGTGAACATCGCCATGTCCGTGGCGACCTGGTCGTTGCGCGAGCGCGCGGTGTGCAGCTTGCCGCCGACCGGCCCGGCGATGTCGGTCAGGCGCCGCTCGATCGCCATGTGGATGTCGACGTCGCCCTGCTCGAACGGGAACTCGCCGTCCTCGAGCTCCGCCTCGACGCGCTGCAGCCCGGCGAGCAGCGCGTCGCGGTCGGCCTCGCTGATGATCCCCGTCGCGGCCAGCATCTTCGCGTGCGCGCGCGACTGCTCGACGTCGTAGGGCCCGAGGCGCCAGTCGTAGCCGATCGAGGAGTCCAGCGCGGAGAAGACCCGGTCGGGCGGCTGGGAGAAGCGCGACATCCCCGCCAGCCTACGGCAGCGAGTGGCAGGGACCTCCGCCGCAGGTGTCGATCACGGCGCCGCCGATCCGCAGGTGCTCGGACTTCTGCAGCTGCGCGGCCGGCGTCTTGCGCGGGGACCCGTGCGGATCGGGGCCGGCGCGGTTCGGCGTGTTCGTGATCGGCGCCGGCGGCGTGATCTGGTTGTCCCAGATCTCGAGCACGGAGCCGTCGTACGGGAACGAGGCGATCCGCGGGATCGCGTAGAACGGCTGCACGTCGAACGAGCGCCCCGGGTCGAGCGGGTTCTGCCGGATCGCGGCCCCGATCGTGCGCGCCTCGACCTCCGCCGTGACCGTGGCCACCTGGTGGTCGCCGAGCGCCGGGTGCAGCAGCACGGTATGCGACGGCGTGTCCGCGAGCGGGTCGCTCGTCATGTGGTGCGCGTAGCCGTTGGCCTCGCCTCGGTCCCACAGCTGCTGGATCAGCGAGAAGATCATCGGCCGCTCGATCTCGCGCGGGTAGGCGGGATAGAGGAACGCGGCGAACTGGTCGAAGTCGACGGAGCGCTGCAGCAGCGTCGAGTAGTTCATCCCCGGCACGCCGAGCACGGCGCGCCGGAAGTCGGGCGCCACCGCGGTCAGCGCGCCGCCGATGATGCCGCCCTGCGAGTTGCCGTCGTAGAACAGCGCGCTGGTGTCGATCGCGGAGTGGCCGGCGACCTGGAACGCGGGGTCGGCCGCGAGGCCCTGCGGGTGGATCATCAGCCGCCCGAGCAGCAGGAAGTTGAGCATCCCCTGCTGGACGCGGTCGGGCAGGAGCGCGAAGTTCGACAGGTCGCCCAGGATCCCGAGCGTGGTCACGACGTCCTGGTTGGCCATCCCCCACCAGTCGGTCGCGCAGAACACGAACCCGTGCACGGCGGCCATCGTCTTCACGTTGCCGGCGGTCACCTCGCTCTGGCTGCCGAACAGGCCGTGGCCGTAGAGCGAGACGCGTCGCGGCCCGTCCTGCGCCGAGCGTGGGACGATGCACCTGAAGGTCGGCGCCGCAGTGTTGCCCGGGAGCGGCGTCGGCGTGTTGGAGTCCAGGTCCGTGTAGAGGAACTTCGAGCCGGTCGGGCAGGCCGGCTTGTCGAGGTAGCACGGCACGGTGAAGGTGCCGCGCACCTCGCGGATGATCTGCGGGTCGCTCGGCGTCTCGATCACCTGCGTGACCCGGTACGTGGGCGCGCTGCCCTGGAGGAGGCCGTCGGCGAGGTCGGTGTCGCCGAGGCGGGCGAAGGCGTCGTCGCGGATCCCGAGCATGCGCTCGGTGATCCGCTGCTCGGAGCCGACGGTGAAGTCCCACGCCAGGTAGAGGTCCTTGCGCTTGACGCCGGCCTGGTTGAGCGTCTTGAACAGCTCGTCCATGTGCTCGCGGCGCGGGTCGACGGGCTTGCGCGTGCCGGGCTCCTTGTCGCGATAGGCGCGGAAGGCGGGCTGCGCCTCGAGCTCGTTCCCCTGGGCGTCGCGCAGGAAGCGCAGGGCGACGATGTAGCGGTGGCCCTCCTCCCAGTTGCGGCCGGGCCGGATGTAGAGGTTGCGCTCGGCGTCGGTCTTCGCGTTGGCGTCCATCTCGGCCCAGATCAGCTGCCGCTCGCCGGTCGCGGCGTCGATCACGACCGCGGGCTGGTCGGCGTCGAAGGCGCGCGCCATGTCGGTGAGCGGGACGAGGCCGGTGCGCCCGAAGTCCAGCCCCGGCACGAAGGTGTGGATCGGCGAGCCCGGGCTGAAGCCGTCGTTGCGGTTGTACTCGTCGGGGCGGATCGGGACGCCGGCGGCGTTGCGCGGCATCCCCAGCAGCGGCAGCGCGAGCCGCTTGCCCGTCGGCGTCGAGGCGTCGGGGCGCGTGAAGAAGTCGTTCGGCCACGGCTGCAGGCAGACGGCGGGGTCGAGCGGGTCGCAACCGGCCTGCGGGAGCGACTGCGCCGCTGCGGGCGCGGCGACGGCGAGCAGCGCGGCGAGCGTCGCCGCGGCGAAGGTCCCTCTCCTCATGGAGCGGAACCTAGTTCACCGGTCAAGCACGCGCGCCAGCGCGTCGGCCACCCGGGCCACCTGGCCCTCGGTCATCGCCGGGAAGAACGGCAGCGCCAGCGAGCGCTCCGCGACGTCCTCGCAGACCGGGAACTCGCCCGGCCGGTGGCCGAAGCGCTCGCGATAGAAGCTCATCAGGTGGATCGCCGGCAGGTACGGCTTGGACTGCACGCCGGCCGCCCGCAGGCCGGCCATCACGTCGTCGCGCGCGACGCCGCGCGGGAGCTGCACCACGAACACGAACCAGCCGCGCACGTCGCCGCCCGCGTCCTCGCACGGGAGCCCGAGGCCCTCGACGCCGGCCAGCGCCTCGCGATACCAGCTCGCCACCTTCGCGCGGTCGGCGAGCATCCCGTCGAGCCGCTCGAGCTGCACGAGCCCGATCGCGGCCTGGATGTCGGTGATGCGGTAGTTGAAGCCGAGCCGGTCATGGTCGAGCCAGCCCATGTCGGGCGCGCGCCCCTGGTTGCGCTCGGAGTCCACGCGCGCCTTGTGCTCGGCGCTGCCGAGCGTGAGCATCCCGCCCTCGCCGGTGGTGAGCTGCTTGTTGGCGTAGAAGCCGAACGCGGCCGGATGGCCGCGGCCGCCCACCGCGGTCCCGTCGGCGTGGCTCGCCCCGAGCGCCTCGCAGGCGTCCTCGACGATCGGCAGGCCGTGGGCCTCGAAGGCGGGCAGGTCGGCGGGGTAGCCGAAGATGTGCACCGGCAGCAGCGCGGTGGTGCGGCCGGTGATCGCGGCCGCGGCCGCCCCGGGGTCGAGGTTCAGCGTGCGCGCGTCGATGTCGGCGAACACGGGTTTCGCGCCCTGGTAGATGATCGCGTTCGCCGAGGCGACGAACGAGAAGGGCGAGGTCACGACCTCGTCGCCCTCCTGCACGCCGACCGCCCGCAGGCCCAGGTGCAGCGCCGCGGTGCCGGAGGAGACGGCGCTCGCGTGCGCGACGCCCAGCCGCGCGGCGAACCCCTGCTCGAAGGCGGCGATGCGCGGGCCGAGCGAGAGCTGGCCCGAGCGCAGGACCTCGATGACGGCGGCCTCCTCGGCCTCGCCCAGGACGGGCTGCGCCAGCGGGACGATGTCGGCGGCCACGCTCACGTCGACGGCGCCCGCACGCCGCGCCGGTGCCCGGAGCGGCTCGGCAGCATGCCGGCCTCCAGCGAGTCGACCAGCGCGTCCCAGCTCGCCTCGATCACGTTCTCGTGCACGCCGATCGCGCCCCACGTGTCCGTGCCGTCGGAGGCGTCGAGCAGCACGCGCGTGACCGCGGCGGTCGCCTTGGACTCGTCCAGGATGCGGACCTTGTAGTTGACGAGCTTGATGTCGGCGAGGTGCGGATAGGTCTCGGAGATCGCGTCGCGCAGCGCCTGGTCGAGCGCGTGGACGGGGCCGTTGCCCTCGGCGGTGCGCACGAACCGCTCGCCCTCGACCCAGATCTTGATCGTCGCCTCGGTCATCACGCGGCCGTCCTCGCGCTTCTCCGCGATCACGCGCCAGGACTCCAGCCGGAACAGCGGCGCGTACTCGCCCGTCTCGCGCCGGATCAGCAGATCCAGCGAGCCGTCGGCGGCCTCGAACTGGAAGCCGCGGTGCTCGAGCTCCTTCACGCGCTCGACGACGCGCGCCGCGTCCTCCGGGGCGAGCGCGCCGCCGGCGTGGCCGATCAGCGTGCCCTTGCCCGACAGCTCGGAGACGAGCACCTCGCGCGCGTTGCCGACCGCCGCGGGGTCGATGTGCTCGAAGGTGGCCGGGTCGGCCGCGACGCCGGCGATGTGCATGCCGCCCTTGTGGGCGAAGGCGTTCTTGCCGACGTAGGGCGCGTTCGGGTCCGGCGTGAGGTTCAGCAGCTCGGCGACCAGGTGCGACGCCTCGGTCAGCCCCTCGAGCGCCGGCAGGCAGCGGTGCCCCTGCTTGAGCTGCAGGTTGGGCACGATCGAGGTCAGGTTCGCGTTGCCGCAGCGCTCGCCGTAGCCGTTGAGCGTGCCCTGCACGAGCACGGCGCCCTCGGCGACCGCCGCGAGCGAGTTGGCGACGCCGCACTCCGCGTCGTTGTGGCAGTGGATGCCGACCGGGATGCCGGTCGCGCAGACCGCGCGCACCGCCTCGGCGATCTCGTGCGGCAGCGAGGCGCCGTTGGTGTCGCACAGCGTGACGTTCTCGGCGCCGGCCTCGTAGGCGGCGCGCACGCAGCGCAGCGCGTAGTCGCGGTCGCCGCGCCAGGCGTCGAAGAAGTGCTCGGCGTCGTAGATGACCCGCTTGCCCTCGGCGACCAGGAAGGCGACCGAGTCGGCGATCATCCGCAGGTTCTCCTCGGGGTCGACGCGCACGACCTTCTCCAGGTGCAGCGACCACGTCTTGCCGACCAGCGTGCAGACGGGCGCGAAGGAGGACGCGAGCAGCCGCAGCGCCGGGTCCTCGTCGGCGCCGACGTCGCGCCGGCGCGTCATGCCGAACGCGCACACGTCGGCCGAGAAGCGCTCGCCCGCGAGGCGCTCGAAGAGCTCCTCCTCCTTCGGGTTCGAGGCCGGGAAGCCGGCCTCGATGAAGGGGATGCCGAGGTCGTCGAGCAGGTGCGCGACGCGCACCTTCTCCTCGGCCGAGAGCGACATCCCCTCCCCCTGCATCCCGTCGCGCAGGGTGGTGTCGTAGATCTGGATCGCGGTCACGGGGCGGGTGCCGGTGCGGGCACCACGTCCAGCCAGTGGGCGTAGCGCTCCGCGCGGCCGTGCAGCGCGTCCTCGAAGATGTTCTGGACCTCGCGCGTGATCGGCCCGGGCCGGCCCTCGCCGACGGGCTGGTCGTCGATCTCGCGCAGCGGGGTCAGCTCGGCGGCGGTGCCCGTCATGAAGATCTCGTCGGCCAGGTAGAGCTCGCCGCGGCCGATGTCGCGCTCGACGACCTCGTAGCCGAGGTCGCGGGCGATCTCGATCGCGCTCAGGCGGTTGATGCCGCCCAGGATCGAGCTCGTGAAGCCGGGCGTCGCGATCCTGCCGTCCTTGACGACGAACAGGTTCTCGCCCGTGCCCTCGCAGACCATGCCGCGCTGGTCGAGCAGGATGCCCTCCTCGTAGCCGGCCTTGTCGGCCTCGATCTTGGCCAGCACGGAGTTGAGGTACTGGCCCGTCGCCTTGGCGGCCGGGATCAGCGAGTCGGGGCTGATCCGCCGCCACGAGGAGACCTTGCCGCGGATGCCGTTCTGCTTGCCCTCGTCGCCGAGGTAGGCGCCCCACTCCCAGACCGCGATCGAGACCTCGACCGGGCAGTCGAGCGGGAACAGGCCCATCGGGCCGGCGCCGCGGAACACGAGCGGGCGGATGTAGCAGGACTTCAGGCCGTTGCGGGTGATCGTCTCGTGCGTCGCGGCCCGGATCTCCTCCTTGGAGTAGGGGATCTCCATGTGGTAGAGCGCCGCGGACTGGAAGAGCCGGTCGATGTGGTCGCCGTGGCGGAAGATCGCCGGCTGGCCGGCCGGGTTCTCGTACGCGCGCACGCCCTCGAAGACGCCCGTGCCGTAGTGCAGCGCGTGGGTCAGGACGTGAACCTTGGCGTCCTCGTAGGGCACCAGGTCGCCGTTCATCCAGATGAAGTCGGCTTGGTTCACGTGAGCTCCTCCAGGACCGCCTCGGTCGCCTCGGCGGTGGTCGCGGTTCCGCCCAGGTCGGTGGTCCTCAGGCCACCGTCGAGCGCTCGGTCTACGGCCGATTCTACGGCAGCCGCGGCGTCCTCCCGGGCGAGTCCGTGGCGCAGCATCATCGCCGCCGAGAGGATCATCGCCAGCGGGTTGGCGACGCCCTCGCCCGCGATGTCCGGCGCGGAGCCGTGCACGGGCTCGAACACGCCCGGCGCGCCGGGCTCGCCGAGCGAGGCGCTGGGCAGCATCCCGATCGAGCCCGTCAGCATCGCCGCCTCGTCGCTGAGGATGTCGCCGAACATGTTCTCCGTGACGATCACGTCGAAGTGCCGCGGCGAGGCGACGAGCTGCATCGCGGCGTTGTCGACGAGCACGTGCTCGAGCTCGATGTTCGGGAAGTCCTGCGCGTGCACGCGGCGCACGACCTCGCGCCACAGCCGCGAGGTCTCGAGCACGTTGGCCTTGTCGACGCTGGTCACGCGCGAGCGCGCGGCGTGGAAGGCGGTGCGGGCGATCCGCTCGATCTCCTCCTCGGAGTACTCGCACAGGTCGTGGGCCTTGCCGTCGGCCCGGCCCTTGTCGCCGAAGTAGATGCCGCCCGTCAGCTCGCGAACGACGAGCAGGTCGGTGCGCTCGATCACCTCGCGCTTGAGCGGGCTGGCGTCGTAGAGCGCCGGCAGTGCTCTGACGGGGCGCAGGTTGGCGTAGAGCCCGAGGCCCTTGCGCAGCCCGAGCAGACCCTGCTCGGGGCGCGGAGCGTCGGGGTCGGTGGTGTCCCACTTCGGGCCGCCGACGGCGCCGAGCAGGACGGCGTCCGCCGCGCGGCAGGCGGCCAGGACCTCATCGGTCAGCGCGGTCCCGTGGGCGTCGATGCTCGCGCCGCCGAACTCGTGCTCCTCGTAGTCCAGGTCGGGCGCCACCTGCCCCAGCACGCGCAGGGAGGCGTCCAGCACCTCGGGTCCGATCCCGTCGCCGGGGAGGGTCACGATCTTCGGCATGGCGCCGGAGCCTAGATGGTCGTGCGACCGGCCATCAGTAGGCAGCGGCGGAGACGAGCGGCCCGAAGACCTTGCCGCTCAGCGGGCGCAGCGGATCGCCCAGGAAGCCCGTCGAGAGCGTCGTCGCCGCGGTGGCGTCGGCGCGGACGCGCGCGATCACGGCCGCGGGCGCGAGCCCGGCGCACGGTCCCGGGAGGCCGCCGCTGCCGTGGCAGAGCGCGACGGCGCCGGCGACGTGCGGGGCCGCCTGGCTGGTGCCGGTGTAGGTCGACGCCTTGCCCCCGAGTCCGGCCGAGGTCACGCACGTCCCCGGGGCCGCGACGGCGTGGGCCGCTGCGGAGGCGGAGACCGCGTAGCTCGAGTAGGTGCCCGCGCGGTCGTCGAGCTCCTTCTTCGCGCACGACGCCGGCCCGCGCGCGCCGGGCAGCCCGTCCGTGTCCGTGATCGCGGTCGCCGTGAGCACCTCGGGGTAGGCGGCCGGGACGGTGCGCGAGAAGTCCGTGCCGCCGTTGCCGGCGGAGACGACGAACGTCACCCCGGCCGCCGTCGCGGCGCAGATCGCCTTGTGCTCGGAGTCGCCGCTGGCCGTGCCGCAGGCGCCGTCGCTGAGACCGACGCCGCCGATGCTCATGTTCGCGACCCGGATGTTCTTCGCCGCGGCGTTGGCCGCGACCCAGTTGATGCCGCACAGGAACTGCGAGAGCGTGCCGACCGCGCGGTTGTTGAGCACCTTGACGGCATAGACGCGCGTGCCCGGCGCGACGCCGACGACGCCCTTGCCGGTGTTGCGGGCGGCGATGATCCCGGCGACGTTGGTGCCGTGGCCGTTGTCGTCCTGCGCCGCCGTGCCCGGCTTGACGCAGTTGACGCCGGTGACGGCGTCGAGGTCCTGGTTGACGAGGTCCACGCCGGTGTCGAGGACCGCGACGGCGGTCGTGGCGGGGGCATGGGCGAGCGTGGGCGTCGCGCCTCCCGTGCGGCGGATGCCGGGCGGCACGGTCTCCCCCGGCGCCAGCGCTCTGCATGCCCATCGCGCTGACCTCGACGTCGGGCTCGACCGCGGCGACGGCGGGATCGGCGAGCACGCGCTCGAGCTGCGGGCCGTTGAGGTCGGCCGCGAAGCCGGTCAGCGCCGTGTCGTAGCGGAGCTTGGGCGCGGGCAGGCGCGCGTCGCGCACGACCGCGTCGACGCTGGCGCCGTCGGCGAGCGTGACCACGTAGGGCTCGGCGAAGGCCGCGGGGGCCGCGGTGAGGCCGGCCGCGAGAACGGCCGCGACGAGCGTGAGCCGCCTCACGTCCTGGCCCTCGCATGGAGCGGGGAGACGGGCGCGAGCACGAACGGCACGTCGCGGACGACCTGGGCGCAGCGGTCGGCCGGGAGCGGGCGGCAGAGCTCGTAGCCCTGCGCGAGGTCGCAGCCCATCTCGGCCAGGCGGCGCCGCGTGGCGTCGTCCTCGACGCCCTCGGCGGTGACGGTGAGGCCGAGGTTGCGGGCGAGGTCGATCGTGGAGCGGACGATCGCGGCGTCGCTCTCGCTGGCGAGCATCGCCGACACGAACGAGCGGTCGATCTTGATCTCGTCGACGGGGAGCCGCTGCAGCTGCACGAGCGAGGAGAAGCCCGTGCCGAAGTCGTCGATCGCCAGGCCGACGCCCATCGTGCGCAGCTCCTCCAGCACGGCCATCGCGACCCGGCCGCTCGGGACGGAGCGGCTCTCGGTGATCTCGAGCTGGAGCTTCGCCGGCGCCAGGCCCGTCTCGGTCAGCAGGGTGCGGATCAGCCCGGGCAGATGCGGGTCGAGCAGGTTGCGCGGCGAGACGTTGACCGACATCCGCAGGTCCAGGCCGGCCGCCGCCCAGCTCGCGCCCTGGGCGATCGCCGTGCGCAGCACCACGTCGGTGACGCGGCTGATGAGGCCCGTCTGCTCGGCGAGCGGGATGAAGCCGTCCGGGCCGATGCGCCCGAGCGTCGGGTGCTCCCAGCGCGCCAGCGCCTCCACGCCGACGGCGGGGCCGCCGGCGAGCGGGAACTTCGGCTGGTACTCGAGCACCAGCTCCCCCGTCTCCAGCCCGCGGCGCAGCTGCGCGGCGAGCATCAGGCGGTCGACCGTGTAGTGGTCCTTGCCCTCCGAGTAGACCTCGACCGGCTTCTGGTCGGCCTTGGCCAGGTAGAGCGCGACGTCGGCGCTGCGCAGCAGGTCGTCCGGGGCCGTGCCGTGGTCCGGGTAGACCGCGAGCCCGACGCTCGCGCGGACGTCGAGGAGGATCCCGTCGAGCTCGAACGGCTGCTCGAGCGCCGCCACCAGCCGCTCGGCCGTGGCGCGCCCGCGATCGACCCCGCACGGGCCGTCGGGCAGCACGGCGAACTCGTCGCCGCCCAGGCGCGCGAGCAGGTCGTCGCGCCCGAGCGCCCCGCGCATGCGCGCGGCGACCTCGCCGAGCAGCCGGTCGCCGTAGGCGTGGCCGAGCGTGTCGTTGACGGCCTTGAAGTCGTCGAGGTCCACCAGCAGCAGGGCGATCTGCTCGCCCTTGTCCCGGCCGATCTCGAGCGCGCGCTCGAGACGCTGGTGCAGCCATCAGGCGGTTGGGCAGGTCGGTCAGTGCGTCGTGGAAGGCCCGGTGGGTGTCGCGCGCGGCCTGGCGCGCGCCGACGTAGACGGCCAGCACCGGCAGCAGCGCGAGCGGCACCAGCGCCATGCTCGCCTCGGCCGACGCGACGACGATCGGCGACAGCGCGAGCACGAAGCCCGAGGTCAGCACCTGGAACGGGAGATCGCCGAACAGGTGCCGGGCGGGCGGCCCGCCGACGAACAGCGCCACGCCGACGCCTACGAGCATCTGGTTGACGACGAAGAACGCGGCCGCGCCGGCGAGGACGGGCGCGAGCGCGCCGCCGATGTCCGCCACGGGCGGCTCGTGGCCGAGCAGGGCGAGCACGAGCGCCGCGGCGGCCAGCGACAATCCGTACTGGCCCGCGTTGAAGGCGACCTTCAGCGCGCTCAGCCGCGCGCGCACGTCGGCCAGCGCCGAGGCGGCGGCGTAGGCGACGATCGCCGGCAGCAGGCCGAACAGCAGCAGGATCGCGAACGCGAACGCGGTCGAGATCGCGACGCGGTCGACGCCGTCGCGGCGCGGCACGTCGATCGGGATCAGCTCGCCGGCGAGGACGAGCAGCGCCATCAGCCAGAAGCGCCAGTCACCGACGGGGACGGTCTCGCCGGTGGCGATCAGGGCCGTGGCGACGAGCGCCCCCGCGATGGAGACCCCCGCGCCGTACGCCTCGAAGCCGCTGCGCGCGGCGCGATGGAAGAAGACGGGGACGCCGGGCCGGCGTTCCACCGGGGATCAGCCGATCTTGCGGCCCTGGCCGGCGCCGGCCGGGCGGTTGTCGTCGACGCGGGTCTGCGCGCCGCCGGGCGCGTCGTCGGCGCGGTTGCCGAGGGCCGTCGAGGACGGGTTCGCCGAGGCGGTTCCGGCCGAGGCGGCCAGACCGGCGGTGGTGGCGAGGATGAGGGTGATGCGGGACAGGCGCGAGCGAAGGGACATGGCGGGAGCTCCTGGCTGGGACGAACAGCCGGATCGAAGGGGACTTCTTCCGTACCTCGACGCTCCACGGGCGGACTTGAGTCCAACGTTCGTCCACGCGGAAACCGGTGCGCTAATGACTACAAAGCGGTGGTCACAGGTCCGGCGCGCTCGCGGTCGGACTCGTAGGACTCAATGGCTTCCGTCTGCTGGAGCGTCAGCGCGATGTCGTCGAGCCCGTTGAGGATGCGGTGGCGGATCTCGTCGTCGAGCTCGAACGGCACCGAGCGCCCGCCGAAGCGGACCTCGAGCGCCTCGAGGTCGATCTCGGCCTCGCCGGCCTCCATCAGCGCGCGCACCTCCTCCCCCGGCAGGACGACGGGCAGCAGCCCGACCTTCGTGCAGTTGGAGAAGAAGATGTCGGCGAAGCTCTCCGACACGACGGCCTTGAAGCCGTAGTCCTCGAGCGCCCACGGGGCGTGCTCGCGCGAGGAGCCGCAGCCGAAGTTCGGGCCCGTGGCGAGGATCGGGTTGGACGGCAGGTCCCAGCCCGGCTCGTGCTTCCAGTCGTAGAACAGGAACTCGCCGAAGCCCGTGCGCTCGATCCGCTTGAGGAACTGCTTCGGGATGATCTGGTCCGTGTCGACGTCGGCGCGGTCGAGCACGCTGACCTTGCCCTCCACGATGCGTACGGGCTCCATCAGCTCCACTCCCGGATGTCGACGAAACGGCCCTCGATCGCCGCGGCGGCGGCCATCTGCGGCGACACCAGGTGGGTGCGCCCGCCGCGCCCCTGGCGGCCCTCGAAGTTGCGGTTCGACGTCGAGGCGCAGCGCTCGCCCGGCGAGAGGATGTCGGGGTTCATCCCCAGGCACATCGAGCAGCCCGCGCTGCGCCAGTCGAAGCCGGCGGCGCGGAAGACCTCGTCGAGGCCCTCCCGCTCGGCCTGGATCGCGACCTGCTGGGAGCCGGGCACGACCATCGCGTTGACGCTGCCGGCGACCTTGCGGCCCTTGACCACCTCGGCGGCCGCGCGCAGGTCGCCGATCCGCGAGTTGGTGCACGAGCCGATGAACACGCGGTCGAGCGCGATCTCCTGCATCGGGGTCCCGGCCTCGAGGCCCATGTACTTCAGCGCCCGCTCGTCGCCGTCGGAGCGCGGCTGCGGGACGGCGTCCGTGACCGGGGCGACCATCGCCGGGGTCGTGCCCCAGGTCACCTGCGGGGAGAGCGCGGAGGCGTCGACGACGACCTCCTTGTCGAAGCTCGCGCCCGCCTCGGTGCGCAGCTCGCGCCAGCCCGCGACCGCGGCCTCGAGGTCCTCCGGCGCGCCGGGGCGCGCCTGCTCCTCGAACCACGCGAACGTGGTGTCGTCGGGCGCGATCATGCCGGCGCGCCCGCCGCCCTCGATCGTCATGTTGCAGATCGTCATCCGGCCCTCCATCGAGAGCCCCTCGATCACCGGGCCGGCGTACTCGACCACGTGGCCGGCGGCGCCGCCCGTGCCCATCTGGCCGATAGTGCCGAGGATCAGGTCCTTGGCGGTGACGCCGAAGCCGAGCTCGCCCTCGTAGCGGACGACCATCGAGCGCGGCTTGCGCTGGGCGAGCGTCTGCGTGGCGAGCACGTGCTCGACCTCGCTCGTGCCGATGCCGAAGGCGAGCGCGCCGAAGGCGCCGTGCGTGGCGGTGTGGGAGTCGCCGCAGACGATCGTCATGCCGGGCTGGGTGACGCCGAGCTCCGGCCCGATCACGTGCACGATGCCCTGGCGGTCGGAGCCCATCGAGTAGACGGGGACGCCGAACTCCGCGCAGTTGCGCTCGAGCGCCTCGACCTGGACGCGGGAGAGCTCGTCGCGGATGCGCGCGGCGACCGGCGTGCCGTCGGTCGGGACGTTGTGGTCGGCGGTGGCGAGCGTGCGGTCGGGGCGCCGGACCGGGCGCCCGGCGAGCCGGAGGCCCTCGAAGGCCTGCGGGCTCGTCACCTCGTGGACGAGGTGCAGGTCGATGTAGAGCAGTCCGGGCGCTACCTCGTGGGCGGCCCAGATCTTGTCGAACAGCGTGAGTGCTCTCTGGCTCATGAGCGGCGGAGCCCCGCCGACACGACGGCGAGCAGGGCGGCCTCCTCCTTCCCGTGGTTCTCGAAGTGGTGCGGCAGGTCGGCGTCGAAGGTCACGCTGTCGCCGGCGCGCAGCTCGTGCCGCGCGTCGTCGATCAGCAGGGTCACGGTGCCGGTCTCGACGACCGCGGTCTCGCGCGAGCCGGGCTCGTGCATCGGCGGGTCGCCGGGCCCGCCGGTGGAGGCGCCGGGCGCCAGGGTGTGGCGCGAGACCTCGGCGCGCTGGCCGGGCAGCGGCGGCGTGAAGATCTCGTAGCGGTGGCCGTCCGAGCCGCCGCGGCGGCGCTCCTCGCGGCGCACGACGGTGACCGTCCCGTCCTCGTCGAGCCGCAGCAGCTGGCTCAGCCGCAGGTCCAGGCCGGCGGCGATCCGCGCGGCGACCTGCAGCGTCGGGCTGGTCTCCCCCCGCTCGACCTGCGAGAGCATCGGCGCGGAGACGCCGGAGCGCTCGGCGAGGTCGCGCAGCGAGAGGTCCATCGCCTCGCGCAGGACGCGAACGCGCGGGCCGACGGAGACGACGAGCGGGTCGACGGCGGTCGCCATACGTCTGTACGTTATCACGTACAGACGATCGCGGAAGGACCTGACCGCGTTTGCCGTCGCCCGAACGCGGGTGTTCGGATGACATGCGCCCGATCCTGCTCGCCCTCCTGCTCGTCCTGCTCGCCCCCGCCGCCGCGCTCGCGGCGAACGACCCCAGGCGCGGCGAGCAGTGGAACCTCGACCTCGTCGAGTCCGACGCCGCGCACGCCACGGCGACCGGCGCGGGCGCGGTGATCGCGGTCATCGACACCGGCGTCGCCACGGCCCATCAGGATCTCGCCGGGCAGTTCCTGCCGGGGCACGACTTCGTCCAGGACGACTCGACGCCGCAGGACGGCAACGGCCACGGGTCGCACGTGAGCGGGATCGCGGTCGCCGCGGAGAACAACGGCATCGGCGTCTCGTCCGTCGCGCCGGGCGCGAAGCTGCTGCCCGTGCGGGTGCTCGGCGACGACGGCAGCGGCACCTCCGAGGACGTCGCGGCCGGCATCGACTGGGCGCGCACCCATGGCGCCGACGTCATCAACCTCTCGCTCGGCTCCGAGGTCCCGATCGTCGGCGCGATGGGCGGCGACGAGATCGACGCGGCGATCCGGCGCGCGCTGGCCGCCGGCATCGTGGTCGTCGCCGCGGCCGGCAACAACGGCGTGCCGGTCTGCGAGCAGCCCGCCGCGGGCCAGGGCCTGCTGTGCGTCGGCGCGGTCGACAAGCGCAAGCAGCGCTCGTTCTTCTCCTCCTTCGGCCAGGGCCTCGGCGTCGTGGCTCCGGGCGGCAGCGGGCTGCCGGCGACGGGCGAGGACGTCCTCTCGACGGTCCCGCCGAACGGCTACGAGGAGATCGCAGGCACCTCCCAGGCCGCCCCGCACGTCTCCGGCGTGGCCGCGCTGCTGGTCGGCAAGGGCCTGCGCGGCCAGGCGGCCGTCAAGCGCATCCTCGACACCGCGGTCGACCTCGGCCCGGCCGGCGACGACCCGGAGTACGGCAACGGCCTCGTCAACGCGCGCGCCGCGGTCGCGGGCCTCGGGTCGGGCTCCGGCGGCTCGGGCGGCCCGTCCGGCGGGTCCGGCGGCGGCTCCGCGATCAAGCCCTTCGTGCGCGTCCGGCGCCGCCAGGCCGCGCTGCGCCGCGGCGTGCGCGTGCGGCTGCGCGCCGCCACGGCCGGCCGGGCGCGCGTCCGCGTCCGCTCGCACGGGCGCACGATCGCCCGCAAGGTCCGCACCGTCCCCGCGGGCCGCGCCCGCACGGTCGTCGCCCGCCTCAACAAGCGCGGCCGCCGGATGGCGCGGCGCCCGGGCGCGCTGCGGGCCCGGGTCCTCGTCCGCCTGCCGGGCGAGTCGCGCGACCGCGTGCGCCGGGTTCGTATCGTCGGCTAGGTGCCCGTACCCGTCACCGCGCTCCCCGACGTGCTCGTGCTCGGCGTCGGCGGGACGCTGGGCGAGGCGTGGCTGCGCGGGCTGCTGAGCGGGCTCGAGTCGGCCTCGGGCCTGGACTTCCGCCGCTGCGAGTACTTCGTCGGCTCCTCCGCGGGCTCGATCGTCGCCGCGTCGCTCGCGGGCGGCCGGCGGCCCGAGGCGGGCGACCGGGCGGGCGCGCGCGTGGGCCGACGCGGCGCCCGAGCCCGCCGCGGCGCCCGGGCTGCTGGGCCGGGCCGCGCGCGGCGCCGGGCGGCTCGGCGCGGCCGCCGCGAGCCCGCTCGTCCCCGTCGCCCTCGCCGGAACGGCGCCGGCCGGGCGCGCCGTGCGCGCCGCGGCGCTGCGGGCCGTGCCGGAGGCGACCCGCACGCTCGGCGGGCTCGGCCGCCAGCTCGACGCGCTCGGCACGCGCTTCGACGGGCGGCTGCGCATCTCCGCCGTCGACCGCCGCAGCGGCGCGCGGGTGATGTTCGGCGCCCCGGGCGCGCCGCCCGCCGACGTCTCGCGGGCGGTGCTCGCCTCCTGCGCGGTGCCGGGGATCTTCGCCCCCGTGCGGATCGGCGGCCGCGAGTACGTCGACGGCGGCGTCTGGAGCCCGACGAACCTCGACGCGGCGCCGGCCGGCCGCGGCTCCTTCGTGCTGTGCCTGGTCCCGACGGCGCTCGAGGGCGGGCTCGCCCCGCTGCGGGCGTTCTCGCTGACCGCCGTGGCGACGGAGACGCTCGCGGTGCGCTCGCGCGGCGCCGAGGTCCGCACGATCGTCCCCGACGCCGGCTCGGCCGCCGTGATGGGCGCCAACCTGATGGACCCGCGGCGGCGGGAGGACGTGCTCGACGCGGCCTTCGCCCAGGGCCGCGCGCTCGCGTCGCTAGCCGAGGATCTCGACGCCGGCGGCGTCGATCGCGCGGCCCTCGGAGACCTCCCACAACGCCTCGTCGTTGCGGCACTCGTAGGTCACGTGGAGGTCGCCCTTCGCGTACTCGTGGTAGACGAGCTCGCCCCGCTTGGGCGCCGAGGCGCGCTCCACGCTGCGGTAGGCGGCCCGGCCGCTCATCAGCAGCGGCAGCCGCTCGCCGCCGTGCTCGATCTCCGGGCCGCCGTCGGGCTTGAAGCCGAGCACGGCGCTGCTGTCGTAGGCGATCACGGGCTCGTCGCGGTCGGCGGGGATCTCGAGCCACAGCGAGCGCCCCGTCGCGTCGCTGGAGAGCCGGTGCTCGAACCACTCGCAGCCGTCCTGGTCGAAGCAGATCGTGCGCTCGATCAGGAACTCCTCGCCGCGGACGCGGACCGCGGCGCCGGGGCGCAGCGCACTCAGCTCATCCCAGGTGGCCAAGGGACCTACGGGGTCGGGGTGAGCTGGGGATCGGCGGTCTCCGCCTCGGCGGCCTCGGCCGCGGTGGCGACGCGGCGCTCGGCGTTGGAGAGCGCGCGCACGTAGGCGAGCGCGGCGGCCTCGATGATGTCGGTCGAGACGCCCTGGCCGCCGGCGGACTGGCCCGCGACCTCGAGCACGACGCTCGCCTCGCCGAGCGCGTCCTGGCCGCCGGTCACCGAGTCGATCCGGAACTCGCGCAGGCGCGCCTCGCGCCGGGTGGCGGCGTTGATCGCGCGGAAGATCGCGTCGACCGGGCCGTCGCCCGTGAAGTCGCCGCGGACGGTCTCGCCGTCGGGCGTGACGAGCTCGACCGTCGCGTGCGGCGGGCGCCGCGACGAGGCCTCGACGTCGAACCACGACAGCGTGTAGGCGCGCAGCTCGTCGCGCAGCTCGTCGGTGACGAGCGCCTCGAGGTCCATCGCGGAGACCTGCTTCTTCTTGTCCGCGATCTCCTTGAAGCGCTTGAACGCGGTGTTGAGCGCCTGGCCGTCGACGGTGAAGCCGAGCTCCTGCAGCGCCTCGCGCAGCGCGTGGCGGCCGGAGTGCTTGCCGAGCACGAGCGAGTTGGCGTCGAGCCCGACCGTGGTCGCGTCCATGATCTCGTAGGTCGAGCGCTCCTTGAGCACGCCGTCCTGGTGGATGCCGGACTCGTGGGCGAACGCGTTGCGGCCCACGATCGCCTTGTTGGGCTGCACCGGGTAGCCGGTCAGGCGGGAGATCATGCGGCTCGAGCGGGCGATCTCGCGCGTGTTGATGCCGGTCGTGAAGCCGATGTCGGCCTCGCGCGTGTGCAGCAGCATCACGATCTCCTCGAGCGAGGCGTTGCCCGCCCGCTCGCCGATGCCGTTGACGGCGCACTCGACCTGGCGCGCGCCGGCCTGCACGCCCGCGAACGAGTTGGCCACCGCCAGCCCGAGGTCGTCGTGGCAGTGGACAGACAGCACCACGCCGGCCAGCGCGGGCACGAGCTCGTACAGGCGCCCCAGGAAGCGCGCGTACTCGTCGGGCATCGCGTAGCCGACGGTGTCGGGGATGTTGATCGTCGTCGCGCCCTCGTCGATCGCGATCTGCAGCACCTCGGCCGTGAACTCCACGTCGGCGCGGGTGGCGTCCATCGGCGAGAACTCGACGTCCTCGACGAGCGAGCGGGCGTGCGCGACGGCGGCGCGCGCGGAGCCCTTGACGTCCTCGCGCGTGGACTGCAGCTGGTGGGTGATGTGGATGTCGCTCGTGGAGATGAAGGTGTGGACGCGCGGGCGCTCGGCCTCGCGTACCGCCTCGGCGGCGCGCTCGATGTCGGCCGCATGGGCGCGGGCGAGGCCGGCGATCACGGGTCCGTGGACCTCGCGGGCGATCGTCCGGACGGCCTCGAAGTCACCGGGCGAGGCGGCGGGGAAGCCGGCCTCGATCACGTCGACGCCCAGGCGCGCGAGCTGGTGCGCGATCTCGAGCTTCTCGCCGGGGTTCAGCGAGATGCCGGGCGACTGCTCGCCGTCGCGCAGGGTGGTGTCGAAGATGATGACTCGCTCGCTCATGGTGCTCCTGTCAGTGGGCTTCTCCTGGGTCCTTCTTCAGCTGGGTTCGCGGCTACGCGGCCGCCACGCGCTATTCCCCCCGAGGGGGGAGGAGAAGAAGGAGGGAGAGGCCGGTGCGAGCCATGTCCGTTTCGCAGCGTACCAAGCGATTCACGGCAGCTCCATCGAGCGTGGCGCGCCGTCGTCGGTCCACTGGATCGCTGTCCCGGCCGCCCGCAGGCCGGTGATGGCGCCGCGGTCGATCTCGATCGCCCGCTCGCCCGGGCCCGCGTACACGAGCCGGCGGTCGCCGGGCTCTCCGGCGAGCCAGGCCGCGATGCGGCGCTCGGTCACGGCGACGGGGGCGGCGGTGGCGGGGAAGGGCGAGCCGGCCGGGCACCAGGGGAGGTTCGCGCTGCGGCCCTGTCGCCGCGTCCGCGCGTCCACGGGGAACACCTCGAGGAAGCCGTCGCACGGTCCTCGCCGGTCGCCCTCACGCACGCGCGCACCACCTGGATCAGGCGGCCGTAGTGCCGGTCGCGGTGCACGACATCGCGACGCAGGAGCCTCGTTCGCGCGCCGACCCGGGCCACGGTCACGATCACCGTGCGCCGTCCGGCGCGGAAGCGGGTCTCGATCCACGCGACGCGCCGGCCCGAGGCCGCGGCGCCGCCGATGCGCTGCGACGGGGTCCCACGGGCGAGCACGATCCGCCGGCCGCCGGAGCGCACGCATACGACCGCGCGGCCGTCGGCGCGGGCCGGCTTCAGCTCGTCGGCGGGGCCCGCGGGGAGCGCGGGGCACGCCGCGCGAGCGCGATGGCGAGGGCTCCGACCACGTGATGGTTCGACGCGTGGGCGGCGCCGGAGTTGCGCAGCGGTGTTCAGCGGCTGACGTGGATGCCGAGCGCCTTCGGGGCGGCGCAGACCGCGCGGGTGAGCGGGTCGGCGCGGCGGCCCTGGGCCTCGATGCGCTCCTTGCGCAGGAAGGCGGCGCGGACGACCATCCCTCCCGCCCACGCGAGCGGCTCGGGCGGGACGGGCGGCGGGTCGCCGGCCTCGAGCTCGACCTCGGGGGTCTCGCCCACGGCGCGGGCGGCGAGGATGCGGCCGGCGAGGTGGGAGGGGCCGACGCCGTTGCCCGTGAAGCCGAACGCGTAGTGGACGCGCCCGCCGTCGAGCGTGCCGACCTGCGGGAGGTGGCTCGGGGACACGTCGATCGGGCCGCCCCAGGCGTGGGTGATCGCGCGGCCCTCCAGCTGCGGGAAGAACTCGCGCAGGTGCGCGGCAGTGCGCTCGACGGTCTTCGCGTCGCGCTCGACGCGGCCGCCGAGGCGCGCCCCGAACGCGAACGGCCCGCCGCCCCAGCCGAAGACGATCCGGCCGTCGTTCGTGGTCCGGAAGTAGTGCACGAACGTGCGGCAGTCCGTGATCGACTCGCCGCCGGTCCAGCCGAGCTGGTCGAGCACGTCGGGCACCGGCTCGGTCAGGACGATGTGCGAGGAGGTGACCGCGAGCCGGTGGCGCAGCGGGCGCACGCCGCGGGCCGCCGCGTTGACCGCGAGCACGGCGGCGCCGGCGCGGACGCTTCCGCCCTCGGTCTCGGCGACCACCTCGGCACCGGTGCGCAGCGCCCGCACGCGCGAGTGCTCGAACACGCGCGCGCCGGCGCCGATCACGCGCTCGCGCAGCCCGAGCGCCAGGCGCGCCGGGTGCACCGTCGCGTCACCGGGCGCGTAGACCGCGCGGCGGAACAGCGGCGAGGCGCAGCGCTCGCGCGTCGCGGCGGCGTCGAACGGGACGAGCGGCGCGGTCGCCGTCACCGGCGCGGCGCCCCGCGGCGCGCCGGCCACGCCGGTGTCCCAGGCCGCCGCCTCGAGCCGGTCGAGCACGGCGTCCTGCGCCTCGGCGGCGGAGGCGAGCATGAAGCCGCGCGGGCGGAACCACGCGTCCACGCCCTGCTCCTCGCACCAGGCGCCGATCGCCCGCACGCTCTCCTCGGAGGCGCGCGCGGCGGCCAGCGCCCGATCGGGGCCGAAGCGCTCGACCAGGTCGGGCAGGTTCGTCCACAGCGTCTCGGCGAAGCCGCCGTTGCGCCCGCTCGGCCCGTGCCCGCAGACGCCGGCCTCGAGCAGCGCGACGCTCGCGCCGCGCCGCAGGAGCTGCCACGCGGTCCACAGGCCCGCGTAGCCGCCGCCGACGATCACGACGTCGGCCCGCTGCTCCCCGCGCAGCGGCGCGGCGGGGGCGACCGGGCCGGCCTCCGCCAGCCACCACCCGTGCGCGTCGTGCCTCACGCGGCGAAGAAGCGATCCGAGGCGTCGGCCAGCACCGCCTCGGTCTTCGCGACCATCTCGTCCAGCTCGGGCTCGCGGCTGATCAGCGGCGGGGCCAGGTGCAGCACGGCGTCGCCGCGGTCGTCGGGGCGGGCGATCAGGCCCTCCTCGAGCAGCCGGCCGGTGAGGAAGCCGCGCAGCAGCCGCTCGCGCTCGTCGGCGCTGAAGCGCGTGCCCTCCTCGTCGCGGACCAGCTCGAGCGCCCAGAAGTAGCCCGCGCCGCGGACGTCGCCGACGATCGGCAGGCGGTCCTGCAGCTCGCGCAGGCGGTCGCCGAGGTAGCCCTCGTGGGCGCGCACGTTCTCGAGCACGCCCTCGCGCTCGAAGATCTCGATGTTGCGCAGCGCCAGCGCGGCCGCGACGGGATGGCCGCCGTAGGTGATGCCGTGCAGCAGCATCCGGCCCTCCTCGTAGAGCGGCTCCGCGAGCCGGTCGGAGACGATCACGGCGCCCATCGGCGCGTAGGCGGAGGTGATGCCCTTGGCGCAGGTGATCACGTCGGGGGTCGCGCCGAAGCGCGGGGCGGCGAACCACTCGCCGATGCGCCCGAAGCCCGTGATGACCTCGTCGGCGACGAGCGCGATGCCGTACTTGTCGGCGAGCGCGCGCAGGCCGGCCCAGTAGCCCTCGGGCGGGACCAGGCAGCCGCCCGCGTTCTGGACGGGCTCGGCGATGATCATCGCGACGGTCTCCGGCCCGGCCTCGACGATCGCCGCCTCGTACTCGGCGAGCAGCCGCGCGGTCTGGGCGGCCTCGTCCTCGGCGGGATCGCCGCGGAAGGCGTTGGTGTTGGGGACTCGCACGACCGGGATCGGGGCGGCGCCGAACGGCTCCTTCATCGTCCGCACGCCGGTGAACGAGAGGGCGCCGAGCGTGACGCCGTGGTAGGCGATCTCGCGCGCGATCGCCTTCGTGCGCTGCGGCTCCCCGCGGCCGAGATAGGACTGGCGGACGATCTTCCAGGCGGCCTCGACGGCCTCCGAGCCGCCGTTGGTGAAGAAGACGCGGTTGAGGTCGCCGGGCGCGCGCTCGGCGATCGCCTCCGCGAGGTCGATCGACGGCGGGTGGGCGGTCGCCCAGTTGGTGTTGAACGCGAGCGTGGTCAGCTGCTGCGCCGACGCGGCCGCCATCTCCTCGCCGAACGAGTAGCCGATCTGCGCGCAGAACAGCGACGAGAGCCCGTCGAAGTAGCGCTTGCCCTCGGTGTCGAAGACGTAGGGACCCTCGCCGCGCTCCAGCACCAGCAGCGGCTTGCCCCCGGGTCCGAACGCGCCGTTGCGCGTGAAGTGCATCAGCAGGTGGCGGTGCGCGCGCTCCTGCAGGTCGGCCGTGGCGAGCGGGTCGGTGGCGGTCATGTGGGTGATGGTCGCCACCCTCCCGTGGACCCCACAATGGCCGGAACGTCGCGATCCGACCGTCTCCACCACGACGAACCGTCAACCAACCCTCCACGGGGTCAGACCCCTTTGCGAGGCACGAGCGTGGTTGAGGCGTGCCACGAACTACCGTGGGGGCGGTGGAGCGGCTGGCGGCGAACGGGCTCGAGCCGCGGCTGCGGGGCGGCGCCGTCGAGGTGGCGCGCCGGCTGTGCGGGGTGCAGGCGCAGGACGCGGCCGCCGCGCGGCTCGGCGATCCGGGCGCGCACCGAGGGCCTGCGCGCCGCGGACGTCGACGCGGAGCCGGGTGTGGTGCGGACGTGGGCGTGGCGCGGGACGCTGCACCTGCTCCCCCGCGAGGACGTGGCCTGGGTGCTCGGGCTCGTGGCCGAGCGGGCGAACCGCTCGGTGGCCTCCCGCTGGCGCGCGCTCGGCCTCGACGACGGCGTGCTACGCCCGCGCCCGCGGCGCGATCGTCGAGCGGCTCGCCGGCGGGCCGGCCACGCGAGCGCAGCTGCGCGAGGCGCTCGCGGCCGCCGGCGTCGACGCGAGCGGCCAGCGCCTCCCCCACCTCGTCCGCCGCGTCGCGCTCGAGGGCCTGCTGCACCACCCGCTCGACGGCACGTTCGCCGCGCTCGACCTCGGCGCGGAGCCGCCGCGGGAGCGGGCGCTCGCGGAGCTCGGCCGCCGCTACGCCGAGGGCTACGGCCCGGCCACGGGCAGCGACCTGGCGGCGTTCTGCGGGCTGCCGGCCGCTGACGCGCGCGCCGCGTGGGCCGCAGTGCCGCACGGTGGCGGCGCGAGCCGCGGTGGTGCCGGCGCGAGCCCCGGCGGCGCGGCGCACGGGGTGCGGCTGCTCGGGTCCTTCGACCCGTACCTGCTCGGCTACGCCGGGCGCGAGCACGCCGTGGCGCCCGAGCACGCGCGGCGGGTCTGGCCGGGCGGCGGCTGGATCCACGCGGTCGTGCTCGTGGACGGGATGGCGGCCGGGACGTGGCGGCTCGACGGCGGCGCGCTGCGCGTCGAGCCGTTCGGGCCGATCCCGCGGGCGGGCCTCGAGGCCGAGGCTCAGGACGTCGGGAGGTTCCTGGGCCGCGACATCGCGCTGGTGCTGCCCGGCGGGCGGCTCGGACGGCTGATCGCCGTCGCAGGCGGACGTGGCGTCGTTCGCGACCCTGCGCACGTGGGCGGGCCAGTCCTTCGGGTCGTCGGAGCGCACGCCGGTGAACTCGTCGTGCGAGAGCCGGGCGCTGATGAACTCGTACAGGCACGCGCAGCGGCTGCGGGCCGAGCCCTCGTCGCGGCAGCCGTCCATGAACTGGGAGCGGTCGTAGCCGCTGTAGCCCTCGCCCGGCTCGTCGCCGACGGCCGAGGTCCCGCCGATCCAGACGGCGAACAGCGCGACGCCCGCGAGCGCGACCGCCCAGGCGCGTCCGCCCGACGTCGCCTCACGCACGACGTAGGTGCCGACCATCTTGTCGCGCAGGGTCTGGCCGTTGGCGTCGGCCACCGCGAAGACCGAGTCGACGATGAAGAAGAGCGGGACGAGGTACAGCAGTCGCGCGATCGTGTCGCGCAGCAGGCTCGTCCCGAAGCCGATCGGCATGCCGTAGCTCGTGATCGCGCGCGTGCCGGTGAGCCGCTTGCCGAGCGTCTGCCCGTCGAAGACCGCGGACGCGGCCGACGTCACGAAGAGCCAGGCCGCCAGGCCCACGAGGATGGCCACCCCCGTCGACAGCCCCGCGAGGATCGCCGCGGTCAGCGCGGCGAGCGCGAGACCGAGGTCGAACAGGAACGCCGCGATGCGATGAGCCGAAGCCCGGCGACAGGCGTCTCGCGCACCCACCCCTGGCGGATCCCCTCCATCGCTGAGCGCTTCTTATCCCGCTCGGCGGGCCCTCACGCCGCCGCCCGGCGGCGCCGGAAGCGCAGCGCGCGCAGCGCCAGGTGCAGCCCGAGCACCGCGTCCTCGTCGTCGAGCGAGACGCCGAGCAGCTCCTCGATCCGGCGCAGCCGCAGGTACAGCGACTGGCGCTCGAGGTGCAGCGCCCGCGCCGCCTGCGCCTTGCGCCCGCCCGCGGCGAGGTAGGCCTCGAGCGTCTCCAGCAGCGCGCGCGAGCGGGCGGAGCCGTCCGCGAGCAGCGGGCCGAGCTGCTCGTCGACGAACGCGTCGAGCTCCGGCGCGTCGCGCAGGTCGTGCAGGAGGTCGGTGACGCCGGGCCGGCGCGCGTCGTACCAGCGCCGCGGCGGCAGCGCGGTGGCCGCGCCCGCCGAGCGCCGCACCCGCCGCAGCCCGGGCCCGGCCGCGACCCAGTCCTCGACCGGCGCCCCGATCGCCAGCGCCACGTCCTGCGGGCCGAGGCCGCGCCGGTCGAGCACGCCGTGGACGAGCCCGGCGACGTGCTCGGCCAGCCCCTCGTCGTACGCGCGGCCGCCGAGCGCGAGCAGGACCAGCAGGTCGGCGTCGCGCGGGCCGATCAGCACCCCGAGCCCGGTCGAGCCGAGCGCGGTGCGCAGCTCGCCCGGACAGCCGCGTCCACGTGAGCCCGTCCGAGCCGCGGCTGCGCGGGTGGGCGGGCATCGCTGTCCCGCGCCACGCCGCCGCCACCGGCAGCAGGTCGCCCCGCCCGCTGCCCGGGAATCCGAGCGCCTCCGCACGCCGGCGCGCGTCGGCCTCCTCGACCCGGTCGTCGGCGAGGTCGGACAGGAACGCGCCGCGCGAGCGCGCCCGCAGGTGCTCCTCGTGCTGCTGGCCGAGCAGGTCGATCGCGACCGCCAGCGCCGCCCGCTCGACCGCCACGCGGTCGAAGTCGTCCAGCGGCGCGTCGATCGCCAGCGCCATCAGCCGCCCCCACGAGGAGTCCATCAGCCGCACCTCGACGATCACGGCGCCCTCGGGCGCCTCGCCGCGCGCCTCCGCCCGGTGCAGGTCCGTCCACGCCGCCAGCGTCACGTCGTCGCCCGCCCGCGGCGCCTGCGAGACGTAGTAGACGAGCTCGCCGCCCGGCGTCCTCGAGCACGACCGGCCGCCCGACCGCCTGCGCGAGCTCGGCGAGGATCTCGGGCACCCCGCGCCCCTGGAGGATCAGGTCGGTGAAGCGCTTGTGGATCTCCTCGCCGCGCCGCAGCAGCTCGAACTGGTGGTGCAGCACGGCGGAGTGGACGGCCTCGGTGATCTCGACGAAGCGCACGGCGCGCCGGAAGGCCACGAGCGGCACGCCGGCCTCGCCGCACGCCTCGACCACCGGGGCCGGGACGTGCTCGCGCCAGGTCGTGCCGAGCTCGACGGCGATGGCCGCGGCGCCCTGCCCGAGCACCGAGTCGATCCACGCGCGCTGGCCCTCGGCGCGCGTGCCGGCGCCGAGCCCGGTCGTGAGCACGAGCTCGCCGCCCTTGAGCAGGTCGTCGGGATCGGGCATCTCGATCACGTGCGCCCAGCGCAGCTCGCGATCGAGAAGGCCAGTGCCCGCCACGACCTCCGGGAGGCCACGGCGCACGACCGGCAGCTCCAGGACCTCGGCGAGCGTGAGCATACGAACCGTCACGCATTGTCGCCCAAGACGCGCCGCTGTGTCCATTGCGACGCCGAGCGCCACAGGGGAGGGTCCCGTTGGCCGGACTGGAGGGGTTCGGCCGGGGGAAACTGACTGATGGCCATCACCGACACGGCGACGCACGCGCTGCTCATCGACGGCGAGGACGTCACGACCCCGCGCACGCAGTCTTTTCAGAACGACAATGAAGCGTTCGCATTGGCCGACGACACTCGGCGTGCGGCCGGCGAGCTCGAGGCCGGTACGGTCTGGATCGACGAGCACCTCGCCATCGGCTCGGAGATGCCGCATGGCGGGGTGAAGGGTTCTGGGTTCGGCAAGGACATGAGCATGTACGCGCTGGAGGAGTACACGGCGGTCGAGCACGCGGTGTCCCCGCGATGAGCGAGGCCGCCGCCAGCCGCGACGAGCACAGAGCGCCGGCGCCGACGAGGCGTTCGCGGCGCTCGAGGGCCGCGAGGCGGACATCCACCTCGAGAAGGTCACCAAGCGCTTCGGCGAGATGACCGCGGTCGACGAGCTCACGCTCTCGATCGAGCGCGGCGCGTTCTACGCGATGCTCGGCCCGTCGGGCTGCGGCAAGACGACGACGCTGCGGATGATCGGCGGCTTCGAGGACCCGACGGAGGGGCGCGTGTACCTCGGCGGCGACGAGGTCACCCAGCAGCCGCCCTACAAGCGCGACGTCAACACGGTCTTCCAGTCCTACGCGCTCTTCCCGCACCTGAGCGTCGAGCGCAACGTCGCCTTCGGGCTCGAGCGCAAGAAGGTCTCCAAGTCCGAGGTCTCCCAGCGGGTCGGCGAGGCGCTCGAGCTCGTCCAGCTCGGCGGCCTCGGCAAGCGCAAGCCCGGCGCAGCTCTCCGGCGGCCAGCAGCAGCGCGTCGCGCTCGCCCGCGCGCTCGTCAACCGCCCGCGGGCGCTGCTGCTCGACGAGCCGCTCGGCGCGCTCGACCTGCGGCTGCGCAAGCAGCTCCAGATCGAGCTCAAGCGCATCCAGCAGGACGTCGGCATCACCTTCGTGCACGTCACGCACGACCAGGAGGAGGCCATGACCATGGCCGACACCATCGCCGTGATGAACGCGGGCCGGATCGAGCAGGCCGGCTCGGCCGCCGAGCTCTACGAGCGCCCGCGGACCGAGTTCGTCGCCAACTTCCTCGGCGTCTCGAACCTCGTCGACGCCAAGCTGGCCTCCACGCAGGGCGAGTCCTCCTCCGTCGAGACCCACGACGGCGCGCGGCTGAGCCTCCCCGCCGACCGGATCGGGCCGCACGGCTCCGACGCCGTGCGCGTCGGCGTGCGCCCGGAGAAGATCACGCTCGTGCCCGCCGGCCGGGACTGCCCCGACGGCAGCAACGTCCTGCGCGGCACGGTCGTCGTCGCCGCGTTCCTCGGCGTCTCGATCCAGTACCTGATCCAGGCGGCAGGCGGCGAGGAGCTCACCGTGATCGCCCAGAACGCCGACGGCGCCGAGCCCGAGGCACTCGGCGTCGGCCGCGAGGTCCAGCTGGCCTGGCAGCCACAGCACACCTTCGTCGTAGCCAAGGAGTCCACGAATGCCGAATGACCCCCGCTTCGAGCGCGCCCTCGAGGAGTACTTCTTCTCCGAGCGCCTGTCCCGGCGGCGGTTCGTCGGCCGCGCCGGCTCCGCGGGGCTGGCCGTCGGCGGCCTCTCGTCGCTGCTCGCCGCGTGCGGCGGCGTCGAGGGCTCGGCCGAGAAGACGGAGGGCGAGGCCGAGAAGAAGGTCGCCTCCGTCAGCCACCCGAAGACCGAGATCGGCAACTGGACGTTCTCGAACTGGCCGCTCTACATCGACAAGTCGGTCATCAAGGACTTCAACAAGAAGTTCGGCGGCAAGTGCAAGTACGTCGAGGAGATCAACGACAACTTCGAGTTCTTCGGGAAGATCCGCCAGCAGCTCGAGCAGGGCACGCCGATCGGCCGCGACATCATCACGCCGACCGACTACCTCGCCGTCGCGCCTGGTGCGGCTCAACTACGTCGAGCCGATCGACAAGAAGAACGTCCCCAACGCGGCCAACATGGCCGACAACCTCAAGTCGATCAACTACGACCCCGAGCGCAACTTCTCGATGCCGTGGCAGTCCGGCGCGATCGGCCTGGGCTACAACATCAAGAAGACCGGGCGCGAGCTCAACAGCGTCAAGGACCTCTTCGACCCGAAGTTCAAGGGCCGCGTCACGATGCTCTCGGAGGCCTACGACTCGGCGAACACGATCCTCCTGGGCGACGGCGTCGACGCCTCGCAAGGCGACGATCGACCAGATCCTCGGCGCGATCGAGAAGATCGACAAGGCCAACCGCGACGGCCAGTTCCGGCGCTTCACCGGCAACGACTACACGACGGACCTCGCGAAGGGCAACGTGTGGGTCTCGCTGGCCTACTCGGGCGACCTGATCCAGCTGCAGTCCGACAACCCGGACCTGCGCTTCGCCTACCCCGAGGAGGGCGCGATGCTCTTCACGGACAACATGATGATGCCGGCGAAGGTCGAGAACCCGTACGCGGCCGAGACGATGATGAACTACGTCTACGAGCCCGAGGTGGCGGCCAAGATCGCGGCCTACGTGAACTACATCCCGCCGGTCAAGGGCGTCCAGGAGCTGTTCGAGAAGTCCGACCCGAAGCTGGCCAAGAACGAGCTGATCTTCCCGCCGGAGGACGTCGCCTCCAACCTGCACCCGTACCCGGCGCTCTCGCCCGGCGACGAGCGCAAGATGCAGGAGGCGATGGCGCAGGTGACGGGGGCCTAGGAGGCTCATGCTGTCGCTCCAGCGGCGGCGCAAGCTGCTGCCCTGGCTGTTCCTGGCTCCCGGCCTGGCGTGGCTGCTGATCTTCTTCGGCATCCCGCTCGTCAACCAGCTCTACGTGTCGCTGCAGACGGGCGACCCCGAGACGGGGTACGCCTTCGACTGGAACTTCGCGGTCTACACGGACGCCATCTCCGACTACCACGAGCAGTTCCTGCGCTCGATCGGCTACGCGGCGACCGCGACGGTCCTGTGCTTCGTGATCGCCTTCCCGCTCGCGTACTTCATCGCGTTCAAGGGCGGGCGGTTCAAGAACTTCATGCTGCTGCTGATCATCCTGCCGTTCTTCGTCAGCTACGTGCTGCGGACGGTCTCGTGGCAGCTGATCCTGGCCGACAACGGCTGGGTCGTGGCCCGGCTGCAGGACATCGGCCTGGTCTCCGACGACGGCCGGCTGCTGGCCACGCGCACGGCCGTGATCGCCGGCATCACCTACAACTTCCTGCCCTTCATGGCGCTGCCGCTGTACGTCTCGCTGGAGAAGATCGACCGGCGGCTGATCGAGGCGGCGACCGACCTCTACGCGAGCCGGGCGACGGCGTTCCGCAAGGTCACGCTGCCGCTCGCGCTGCCCGGGCTGTTCGCCGGCACGCTGCTGACGTTCATCCCTGCGACGGGCGACTTCATCAACGCGGCGCTGCTCGGCACCCCGCGCCAGTTCATGATCGGCAACGTCATCCAGTCGAAGTTCCTGGTCATCCTCGACTACCCGACCGCGGCCGCGCTGTCGTTCCTGCTGATGGCCTTCATCCTGATCGGGATCTTCCTCTACGCCCGCGCGCTCGGCACCCGCAACCTGACCGAGGCGGCGCTCTAGGTGCAGTCGCGCGGCGGACAAGATCCGGTCGTGGGCGCTCGGGACGTGGGCGGCGCTCGGCGCTGCTCTACCTGTTCATCCCGGTCTTCATCGTGGTCCTGTTCTCGTTCAACGACAACAAGGGCCGCTTCAACTTCACCTGGCAGGGCTTCACGCTCGACCACTGGGCGGACCCGTTCGCCAACCCGGACCTCGCCACCGCGCTGAAGAACTCCGTGCTGATCGCGATCATCGCCACGCTCATCGCGACCGCGCTCGGCACGTTCATGGCGCTGTCGCTCGTGCGCTACCGGTTCCGGGGCCGCGGCAGCGTCGACTTCTTCGTCTTCCTGCCGCTGGCCACGCCGGAGGTGGTGCTCGGCGCCGCGCTGCTGGCGCTCTTCCTGCAGGCGGGCACGAACACCGGCTTCGCGACGATCGTCATCGCCCACGCGATGTTCACGATCTCCTACGTGGTGGTGACCGTGAAGGCGCGATTGGAGGGGATGGACCGCCACATCGAGGAGGCGGCCATGGACCTCGGCGCAACGGAGTGGGCGACATTCCGCAAGGTCACGCTGCCGATGATCGCGCCGGGCGTCGGCGCCGCGGCGCTGCTGGCCGCGGCGATCTCGATCGACGACTACGTGATCACGAGCTTCAACGCCGGCCAGACGCAGACGTTCCCGCTGTTCATCTTCGGCGCCACGCGCCAGGGCGTGCCGCCCGAGGTCAACGTGCTCGCCACCTCGCTGCTGGTGATCGTGCTGATCCTGATGGCGCTCAACCTCGTCGTCCAGCGGCGGCTCGCGAAGCGCGACGCGGTGCGCGCTGTCGCCGAGGCGCACGAGCAGGGCCTGCCCGCCTAGGGCCTGGGGTCGGGACCCCAACCCGGCTGACGAAACGTCCATAGCGGGTCAACTCGCGCGTGCGGCCGCCGATGACCCGGGTTGATGTCGGACCGATCCCGCTGGAGCATCCCCGCGCTGCTGTTCGTGCTCGCCGCCGCCCCGGCGGTGCTGGTCGCGCTGCTCGGCAAGACGATGGTCATGCCGCCCGCCCCCGTGCATTTCGGGATCGGCCTGACCGGTGCCGGGATCGCCGCCGTGGCCGCCGCGGCGCTCACGCTCGCCGGCTGGCGCTCCGTCGACGGCCGCGCGATGCTGCTCGGCACGGCGTTCTCGACCATGACCGCGCTGCTCGCCGTGCACGCCATGTCGACGCCGGGCGTGCTGATCGGCCCCAACGGCGTGATCGCGTTCGCGGGCGGCCTCGGGATCCCCGTCGGCACCGGCCTGCTCGCCCTCACCGCGCTGCCGGTCCTGCGCCGTACGCGCAACGTCAAGCCGCTGCTCGGCCTCCAGATCGGCCTCGCCGCGCTCGTGGTGGCGCTGGCGGTCGTCGCGCTCGCTCGCCCCGCGATCGTCCCCAAGGTCCCGACCGCCGGCTCCGACGCCGCCTACGCGCTGCTCGCCTTCGGCCTCACCTTCTGCGTCGTGCTCACCCATCGCGCGACCCGCACCTTCTGGCTCTCCCGCCGCCCGGCCGACCTGCTGGTCGCCGTCGGCTGCATCTGGCTCGGCGTCTCGCTGGTCGCGCAGCTCGTGATCGGCCCGATGACGCTCGGCTACTACCTCGGCCACGCGCTCGAGCTCGCCGCCGTCGCGATGATCGCCATCCCCGCCGCGCGCGACATCGCCCGCACCGGCGCCTCCTTCCCGCTCGTCGGCGACCTCACGGCGACGCGACCTCGTCGCCTCCGAGGAGGCCTACCTCGGCCCGCGCGTGCGCGCCCTGATGGTCCGCCTGGCCGAGCGCGACGGCTCCACCGAGGAGCACACCCGCCGCGTGGCGATCCTCGCCGCCCAGGTCGGCGAGGAGCTCAAGCTGCCGGCCACGACGCGCCGCCACCTGGCCGTCGGCGGGCTGCTGCACGACATCGGCAAGCTCTCCGTGCCGCTGGAGATCCTGCGCAAGCCCGCCGGGCTGACCGACGAGGAGTACGCGGAGATCAAGCGCCACCCCGAGGCCGGCCGGCGCCTGCTCGAGGAGCTCGGCGGCTTCTCCCCCACCGTTCGCGACCTCGTCTCCGACCATCACGAGCGCCTCGACGGCCGCGGCTACCCGCGCGGCCTGACCGAGGAGGAGCTGCCGCTGCACACGCGGATCCTCACGGTCTGCGACGTCTACGACGCGCTCGTCTCCGACCGCGTCTACCGCGCCGCCTGGACCCCCGAGCGCGCGTTCGAGCTGCTCCGCGACGACGCCGGCAGCGCGTTCGACGAGCGCTGCGTCGAGGCGCTCGCCCGCGTGGTCGGCCTGGAGCTCCAGGACGCCCCGGGGTGGGTGGCCGACGTGGCCGGCCCGCCGCTGCGCGCCCCGGGCCTCCCGGGCTCGCTGCGCCACCTCCTAGCCGCGGCCGTTGCGCCGCAGCACGGCGATCGCCTCGACGGTCGCGTAGCCGCGCCAGTCCAGCTTCCCCGCCGGGGAGCGCGACTCGAAGTCCACGGTCCAGCCGCCGTCGTCGCGCTGGCCGCCCGCGAGCCGGTCGAGGTCCGCCTCGACGACCGCCGGGTCGAACAGCGACCGCGACGGCGCCCCCGGATCCGGGGAGAGGTCGAGCGGGCGCAGCTTCTCGTCCTCGGCGCCGCCGTGGACCGGGACGTGGCCGTCCGCCGGGACCATGCCGCCGAGGGTGCGCAACAGCTCGGCCGCCTCGGGCCGGCCGTCGTGGACGGCGTCGAGGAACTGGATGCAGAACGCGAGCACGTAGCCGCCCGGGGCCCGCTCGAGCGCCGCGATGGCGCCGAGCGTGTACGCGGTCGCGCGCTCCAGCCAGGGGTGCTCCGCGACGACGGGGTCGTGCGCCGGCGACCTTCCACGCCCGCGCGGCGACGACGCTGGTGATCTGCAGCGAGGACTCGCCCGGGTCGGCGCCGTGCCACCACGGCCCGGAGCCCGCGGTGAGCGCCATCGGCACGGCCATCGGAAGGCCGCCGTCGGGCAGCGTGGCGCGCTCGAGCCAGTCGCACAGCTCCCGCGCGCGCGGCGTCGTGGCGGGCGCGACCTCCTCGAAGACCTCGAACGCGTGCAAGGCGGCGGCCGGCTGGCTCTCGGGCGAGCGCAGGTCGCCCTCCAGGCCCCAGCCGTAGCCGCCGTCGGGGTTGCCGTAGCCGTCCAGGGCGGCGAGCGCGCCGGCCGGGTCGCTCCCGCCGTCGAGCAGCTCGAAGCGGCGGCGGTCGAGGGTGCGGGCATGGGTGGCCATGAAGTCCCGCGCGGCGTCCATGTCGATCGTCATGGCGCCATGGTCCCGCGTGCGGCGGCGACCGTCTTGTCCGAAACGGACACGTTAGGTTGCCGTGCATGAGTGAGCTCGACGCGATGGCGCGGCGCGTCATCGACGGCAACCTCTACATGACGCTCGCCACGCTCGCCCCCGACGGCACGCCGTGGCTCTCGCCCGTCTACTTCACGCCCGCCCGCTACACGGACTTCTACTGGGTGTCCTCCCCGGAGGCCCACCACTCGCGCAACCTGCTCGAGCGGCCAGAGATCCAGATCGTGATCTTCGACTCCTCCGTGGCCGTCGGCCACGCCGAGGCGGTCTACATGGCGGCGCGGGCCCGGTTGATCCCCGACGACGGGCTCGACGCGGTGCTCGGCGAGGCGTTCGGCGGCCGCGGCGGCGCCCGGGCGTTCTCGCGGGAGGAGCTGACCGGCGACGGCGACCTGCGCCTCTACGTCGCGAGCGCGACCGCCTACGAGGTGCTCGTCCGCGGCGGCGACCCGCGCTACGGCCGAGGCACCGACACGCGCATGCCCGCCGACCCCACCTCCTAGCCTCGATCCGGAGGTGTGGACGGCGACACCAAGGGTCGCTGGTGGACGGTCGCGCCAGCGCCGAAGATCGCCTCATGACCACTGACACCGCCCCCAAGTCCAGCTGGATGCAGGGCCGACGCGAGCAGCGTCGCGCCAAGCGCGCCCTCACGGGCGACTCGCCGGAGAAGCTCGCCGAGCGTCACGAGCCGAAGCGCGACTGGATCGACCTCTGGCTGTGGTCGGGCGGGATCGAGCGCCCGAGCCGCTTCCGCGCCTAGGCCGAGAGGCTGACGGCCCGGCCGGCGATGAAGCCGTCGGAGGCGACGATCTGGTCGATGACCTCCTGCGGCACCGGCGCGTCGGTCGTGACCGCCATCACCGCGACGTCGGAGCCGCCGCCGGCCTCGTCGCCCGGCGAGAGGCGGCCGACGGCCGCGTTGGAGATGTTCACGCCGTGCTCGCCGAAGCAGGTCCCGACGCGGCCGACCATGCCCGGGACGTCGCTGTAGCGGAACAGCGCGAGGTACTCGTCGTCCATCTGGAGGTTGAAGCGCTGGCCCCAGGCCTCGAGCAGGTGCGGCCGGTGCAGGCGCCCGAGCGTCGTGCCGACGACGCGCACGCGCTCGCCGCCGGAGGCGACGGTGATCCGCACGAGGTCGGTGAAGTCGCGCGCGACGACCTCCTTGCGCTCGGAGACCTCGATCCCGCGCTCCTCGGCCAGCGACGGCGCGTTGACGTAGTTGACGTCCTCCTCGGTGTGGCCGGCCAGCAGGCCGTTGAGGGTCGCGATCGTCAGCAGGCGCGTGTCGCGCTCGGCGATCCGGCCGAGGTACTCGACCTCGACGCGCTCGACGCCCGTGCTCTCGGTGAGCGTGGTGGCGAGCCGCGCCAGGCGGGTGCACAGCGGCAGGAACGGGCCGAGCACCTCCATGTCCTCCGCGGACACGGCCGGGATGTTGACCGCGGTCGAGACGACGCCGCCGGTCAGGGCCGCCACGACCTGCTCGGCCGTCTGCACGCCCGCGCGGTCCTGGGCCTCGGTGGTCGAGGCGCCCAGGTGCGGGGTGACGACGACGTTGCCGTAGCCCTCGAACAGCGGGTAGTCGGTGATCGGCTCGCTCGGGAAGACGTCCAGCGCCGCGCCGGCGACCTTGCCGGAGTCGATCGCGTCCTTGAGCGCGGCGTCGTCGACGAGCTCGCCGCGGGCGCAGTTGATCACGCGCACGCCGTCCTTCATCTGCGCGAACGCCTCGGCGTTCAGCCAGCCGCGGGTCTCGGGCGTCTTGGGCAGGTGGATCGTGACGAAGTCGGCGACGGCGTAGACGTCGGCGCTGGTCTCGGCCTTCTCGACGCCGAGCTCGCGGTAGCGCTCGGCGCTGACGAACGGATCGTAGGCGACGACGCGCATACCGAACCCGCGCGCGCGGGTCGCGACGAGCTGGCCGATGCGGCCGAACCCGAGGACGCCGAGCACCTTCTCGTAGACCTCGACGCCGCCGAACTTCGAGCGCTCCCACTTGCCGGCGGTCAGCGAGCCGTGCGCCTGCGGGATGTTGCGGGCGAGCGAGAGCATCAGCGCCACGGTGTGCTCGGCGGCGGCGACGATGTTCGACTGCGGCGCGTTGGCGACGATGATGCCGCGCTTGGTGGCCGCCTCGACGTCAACGTTGTCGACGCCGATGCCGGCGCGCCCGATCACCCTCAGGTTGTCGGCCTTCCCGATCAGCTCCGCCGTCAGCTGGGTGGCCGAGCGGATCAGGATCGCGTGGTAGTCGCCGATGCGCTCGGCGAGCTCCTCGTCGGACCAGTCGACGCCGAGGTCGACGTCGAAGCGCTGGCGCAGGAGGTCCACGCCGGAGTCGGCGAGCTTCTCCTTGACGAGGACCTTGTACTGCTCGGTGAGGATGCTCACGCGGGCGCGGGGACGCCGGCTTCCAGGAACACCCGCTGGGCGGCGCCGACGCCGGACCCGTGCTCGACCTCGTGGCCGAGCTGGTGGAGCACCATCTCCAGGCCCGAGAGCGAGGTGAGGATGTCGAACGCGCCGAAGTAGCCGCAGTGGGCGATCCGGATGATCTTGCCCTTGAGCTGGTTCTGGCCGCCGTTGGCCGTGATGCCGAGCTTGCGCAGCGCGCCGGGCACCTTGCCGCCGTCGATCGTCTCGGGCAGCTCGACGGCCGTGACGACGTTCGAGCGCTCGTCGGGGTCGCCGTAGAGGTCGAGGCCGAGCGCAGCGGCGCCGGCGCGCGTGGCGCGGGCGAGCAGCGCGTGGCGGGCGAGGACGTTCTCGATGCCCTCCTCCTCGATCAGGTCGAGCGCGACGTCGAGCCCGAGGAACAGGCCGACGGCCGGCGTGAACGGGCTGTCGCCCTTGCGCTGGCTCTTGGCCGTCTTGTTCCAGTCGAAGAAGTAGCGCCCCTGGGGCTGCTCGGCCGCGTAGTCGAGCGCGCGCTGGCTCACGGACGCGAAGCCGAGGCCGGGCGGGCACATCAGCGCCTTCTGCGAGCCCGCGATCACGACGTCGATGCCCCAGTCGTCCTGGCGCAGCTCGGCCGCGCCGAGGCCCGAGACCGCGTCGACGACCAGGATCGCGCCGTGGCGCTTGGTCACCTCGGCGATCGCCTGCACGTCATGGACGATGCCCGTCGAGGTCTCGCTGAGCGTCGCGAACACGACCTCGACGCCGTCGTTGTCGGACAGCAGCCGGTCGATCTCGGCCGGGTCCAGCCGCTCGCCCCAGCCCGGCTCGTAGCGGACCGTCTCGCCGCCGTAGGCCTCGCAGAGCTCGATCCAGCGCTCGCCGAACTTGCCGGCCGCGCACGCGAGCACCGGCTCGCCGGGCCGCACCAGGTTGGCCGCCGCCGAATCCATGGCGCCGGAGCCGCTCGCCGAGAAGCGTGAGCACGTCGTTCGCCGTCTGGAAGACGCCCGGGAGCTTCTTCAGCACCCGCTCGTAGACCTCCACGAAGGCCGGCGCGCGGTGGTAGAGCATCGGCGCCGCCATCGCCTGCGGACACGGCGGGCGGAACCGGGGTCGGCCCCGCGGTCATCAGGTACTGCTTCACGAACGGGTTCGGCGTCATCGTCCGACCCAGAGTAGAACAGTGGTTTCGCCTGCCAGGCGAGCGTGCTCCTCCGTCCGCCGCTCGCCTTCGGCGACGTCAGAACTCGGTCTGGATCCAGTCCATATGCGACCTGAGCTCCTTGCCCTCGCGCTCGATCTGGTGGCCCTTGCCCTCCTCGCGCATGCGCAGGAAGTTCTCCTGGCCCGCGCGGTTCTCGGCGATCCACTCGCGCGCGAACTCGCCCGACTGGATCTCGCCCAGGATGGTCTTCATCGCCTGGCGCGTGTCGTCGGAGATCACCCGCTTGCCGCGCGTGAGGTCGCCGTACTCGGCCGTGTTGGAGATCGAGTAGCGCATCCCGGTGATGCCCTTCTCGTACATCAGGTCGACGATCAGCTTGAGCTCGTGCAGGCACTCGAAGTACGCCAGCCGCGGGTCGTAGCCCGCGTCGACGAGCGTCTCGTAGCCCGCGCGGACCAGCTCGGTGACGCCGCCGCACAGCACGGCCTGCTCGCCGAAGAGGTCGGTCTCGGTCTCGTCCTTGAAGCTCGTCTCGATCACGCCGCCGCGGGTGCAGCCGATGCCCTTGGAGTAGGCGAGCGCGAGGTCCTTGGTCGAGCCCGACGCGTCCTGGGCGACCGCGATCAGGCCGGGCACGCCCGAGCCCTCGAGGTACTGGCGGCGGACGAGGTGGCCGGGGCCCTTGGGGGCGATCAGCGCCACGTCGACCTCCGGCGGCGGCTCGACCTCGCCGTAGTGGATCGAGAAGCCGTGGCCGAAGAGCAGCGTGTTGCCGGGCGCGATCCCGTCGGCGATCTGCTCGCGGTAGACCTCGCCGTGCTTCTCGTCGGGCAGCAGGATCATCACGACGTCGCCGCGCGACGCGGCCTCGGCGATGTCGAGCACCTCCAGCCCGTCGGCCTTGGCCTGCTCGACCGAGCCCGAGTCGGGACGCAGGCCTACGACGACGCTGACGCCCGAGTCCTTGAGGTTCTGCGCGTGGGCGTGGCCCTGCGAGCCGTACCCGATGATGGCGACGGTCTTGCCGTCGAGGAGCGAGAGGTCCGCGTCGTCGTCGTAGAACATGCGATCAACCTAGCGACGCCAGCCTGCGGCGCGCCCTCAGGCTTCGGCGACGGCGACCCACGTGCTCGCGGGCAGCTCGAGCGTGCCGTCCTCGCGCACGAAGCCCTGGACCTGCTCGCCGACCGCGGCCTTGATCTCCTCGATCGTCGCCGGGTCGACGCCGGCCAGCGAGGTCTGGATCCGGCCCGACATCTCGGACTGGGTCTTCCAGTAGTCGTCGAGCGAGGAGTACGTGTGCGTGAAGCGCACCTCGGCGACCTCGTGCTCGACGAAGCCGGCGGCGTCGAGCTGCTCGGCGATCATCCCCTCCGGCCCCCAGGTGAACTGGCCCGGCTCACCGGGTGCGACCGGCTCGATCAGCCCGCGGCGCACCATCTCGCGGGCGGGGATCGCGCTCCACGGGTTCTCCTCCGGGCCCCTCCACGCCGCCAGGGCGAGCCGCCCTCCGGGCTTGAGCACGCGGCGCGTCTCCCGCAGCGCGGTCTCGGAGTCGGCCATCAGCATGTAGCCCCAGCGGCAGAGGACGCTGTCGATGCTCGCGGCCTCGATGTCGATCGAGCTCTCCGCGTCGATCTGCTTGAAGCGGACGTTGCCGAGCCCGATCTGCTCCGCGCGGCGCTGAGCGACCATCAGCATCTCGGGCGCGATATCGGACGTGATCAGCGTGCCGCCGGGCTGGACGAGCTCGGCGGCGAGGAAGCCCGTGTCGCCTGGGCCGGCGGCCAGCTCGAGCACCGTGTTCCCCGGCTGGGGCTGGATCGCGTCGACCATCCACATCGAGACGGGCATGGTGACCCGGCGCATCATCTCGCCGTGCGCCTCCCAGGCCGTCGCGGCATGGCCCCAGCGGGCGCGTGTCTCTTGCTTGTCGGCCTCGCTCATCGCAGCTCCCGTCGCAGCAGCTTCCCAGATGCGTTGCGCGGAAGCGCCTCCGCCACCTCGACCGACTTGGGCGCCTTGTAGCGCGCGAGCCGCCCGGCCACCCACTCGCGCAGCTCCCGCGGGTCGGCGGGCTCGCGCAGCACGACGCTGGCCGTGACCGCCTCCCCCCACTCGGGGTCCGGGCGGCCGAACACTGCGGCGTCGGCCACCGCCGGGTGGGCGAGCAGGGCCGCCTCGACCTCGGCCGGCGCGACGTTCTCGCCGCCGGTGACGATCGTGTCGGAGCGGCGGCCGACGATCTCCAGCCGCCCGTCCGGGGCGAAGCGGCCGAGGTCGCCCGTGCGCAGGACGCCGCCGCCGGCGACCGTCGGCCCCTCGACGAGGATCTCGCCGTCGTCGGCGAGGGACACCGCCAGGCCGGGCAGCGGCCACCCGTCGACCGCGACCTGCGAGCACGCCTGCGTGAGCCCGTAGGTGGCGCGGACGGGCCAGCCGGCCGCGCGCGCCTCCTCGAGCAGATCGGGCGTGGCCGCCGCGCCGCCCAGCAGGACGACGCGCAGGCGCGCGCCCGGGCGCGCGCCCGCGTCCAGCAGCCGCCGCAGCTGGGTCGGGACGAGCGAGACGACCGTGATGTCGTCGGCGCACGCGCGCCCGGCCTCGCCGATCACGGCGCGCGTCCCGTAGATCGCGGAGCGCAGCAGCACCATCAGCCCGCCGACGTGCGAGAGCGGCAGCGGGCACAGCCAGCGCTCGTCGGGGTCAAGGCCCAGCGCCACGGCCGAGCCGAGCGCGTTGGCCTGGACGTTGCCGAAGCTCAGCTCGACGGGCCGCGGCGCCGCCGTGGTGCCCGAGGTGTGCACGACGAGCGCCGTGTCGTCGTCGCGCGGCGCCAGCACCGGCGGCGCGGCGCCGCCGCTCGGCAGCGGCGCCTCCACGACGGCGTCCGCGGACGCCAGCAGCGCGGCCTGCTCGGCCTCCCCCAGGCGCGGGTCGACCGGCATCGCCGCGGCGCGCGCCAGGAGGCAGGCGTGCAGCGCGACCGCGAAGTCCAGGCCGGCCGGCAACGCGATCGCGACCCGGCTGCCGGGCGCGGCGTCGATCCGCGCCGCCGCGAGCAGCTCCGCGTAGCTCAGCTCGCCCTCGGGCGCCTCGAGCGCCACCCGGTCGGGGTGCTGTGCCGCGGCGCGCGGCAGCCAGGGGTCGATCGGCATCCCACTAGTGTGATGGGCCGCCATGTGGACAGCCGCCGCCCCCTTCGAGGACATCCGCTACGAGACCAGCGGGGACGGGATCGCGAAGATCACCATCAACCGCCCCGAGGTCCGCAACGCCTTCCGCCCGCAGACGATCGTCGAGATCTCGCAGGCGCTCGAGCTCGCGCGCGAGGACCCGGACGTCGGCGCGATCATCCTCACCGGCGAGGGCGAGCTCGCGTTCTGCTCGGGCGGCGACCAGCGCGTGCGCGGCGACACGGGCTACGTGCCCGAGGGCGCCAAGGTCGGGCGCTTCCACGTCACCGACCTGCACGTGCAGATGCGCCGCCTGCCGAAGCCGATCATCGCCATGGTCGCCGGCTACGCGGTCGGCGGCGGGCAGATCCTGCACCTCGTCTGCGACCTCTCGATCGCCGCCGAGAACGCCCGCTTCGGCCAGACCGGCCCGCGCGTGGGCTCCTTCGACGGCGGGTTCGGCGCCGCGCTGCTGGCCAAGACCGTCGGGCTGCGCAAGGCCAAGGAGATCTGGTTCCTGTGCCGCCAGTACGACGCGCAGCAGGCGCTGGAGATGGGCTTGGTCAACCACGTCGTGCCGCTCGAGCGGCTCGAGGAGGAGACCGTCGCCTGGTGCCGCGAGATGCTCTCCCTCTCCCCCTTCGCGCTGCGGCTGCTGAAGGCGAGCTTCCACGCCGCCGAGGACGGGCTGGCCGGGATCCAGCAGCTCGCCCACGACGCCAACCTCCTCTTCTACGCGACCGAGGAGGCCGCGGAGGGCCGCGAGGCGTTCAAGGCCAAGCGGCAGCCCGACTTCTCCAAGTTCCCGCGGCGGCCGTGAGCTCGGGCGTGGCCGCGGAGCGTCCGAGCGCCCTGCGCATATGGCTGATGGCCGCGCGGCCGCGGACGCTGCCCGCCGCCGTCGCGCCCGTGCTCGTGGGCACCGCGCTGGCCGCCACCCAGGGCACGTTCAAGCCGCTCACCTTCATCGCGGCGATGCTCGGCGCGCTGTTCATCCAGGTCGGCACGAACCTCTCCAACGACTACTCCGACGCGCGCCGCGGCGCCGACACCGAGGACCGGCTCGGGCCCGTGCGCGTGACGGCCGGCGGCCTGGTGCCGCCGCGGCAGGTGCTGATGGCGACCTACATCGCCTTCGGCGCGGCCGTGCTGGCCGGCGTGTACCTGATCGCGACCGCGGGCTGGGAGCTGCTGCTCGTCGGCGCGGCCTCGATCCTGGCCGGCGTGCTCTACACGGGCGGGCCGCGGCCGTACGGCTACGAGGGCCTCGGCGAGGTCTTCGTATTCCTGTTCTTCGGCGTCGTCGCCGTCGCCGGCTCGTACTTCGCGCAGACCGAGGAGCTCGCCTGGGAGGCGTTCGTGCTGGCGGTCCCGGTCGGGCTGCTCGCGGCGGCGATCCTCGTCGTCAACAACGTGCGCGACCTCGAGACGGACCGGCGGGCGGGCAAGCGGACGCTCGCGGTGCGGCTCGGGCGCCAGGGCGCGCGAGGGCTCTACGGCGGGATGCTGGCCGCGGCGTTCGTGACGGCGCCGTTCCCGTGGCTGTTCGGCGGCGACGGGCTCGACGCCTGGCTGCTGCTGCCCTGGCTGGCGATCCCGCTCGCGCTGCCGGTCGCCAAGATCGTCCGCGAGCGCACCGACGGGCCAGCGCTCAACGGCGCGCTGGCGAAGACGGGGATGCTGCAGCTCGCCTTCTGCACGCTGCTGTCGATCGGGCTGCTCGCGAGCTGAGCCGGTGGCGGAGCTGGCCGTCGAGACGGTGCGGCTCCCGCTGCGGGCGCCCCTGCGGACCGCCTGGGGAACGCTGGCCGAGCGCGAGCTCGTGCGGGTGCGGCTGCGCTTCGGGCCCGGGGACGCGGGCGAGGGCGAGGCGGCGCCGCTCGAGCCCTACGACGGCGTCCCGCTCGCCGCCGTGCTGGCCGCGCTCGACGCCTACGCCGCGGTGCTCGCGGACGCCGGGCCGGAGGACGACGCCGCGGCGCTGCTCGAGGCCTGCCGGGCGGAGCGGCCGCTGCCGCAGGCGCTGGCGGCGATCGACCTCGCGCTGTGGGACCGGGCGGGCCGCCGCGCCGGGCGCCCGGTCGCGGCGCTGCTCGGCGGGGACGCGGGCGAGCCGATCGCGGTCAACGCGCTCGTGGGCGCCGAGGACCGCGCGGGCGCGGCGCGGGCGGCTGCCGAGGCCGCCGCGGCCGGCTTCGCGTGCGTGAAGGTCAAGGTCGGCATCGGCGACGACGCGGGCCGGCTGGCGGCGGTGCGCGCGGCGGTCGGCCGCGGTGTGGCGATCCGCGCGGACGCCAACGGCGCCTGGAGCTCCCCGCGCGAGGCGCTCGCGAACCTGCGGGCGCTCGCCCCGGTCGGGATCGAGCTCTGCGAGGAGCCCGTGCACGGTCTGGAGGCGCTGCGCGAGGTGCGCGCGGAGTCGCCCGTGCCGATCGCGATCGACGAGAGCGCCGCCGAGCTCGACGCCGGCGGCAGCGCGCGGCGCGGGCGGCGCGCCCGGCTGGGACGCCGCGGACGCGGTCTGCCTGAAGATCTCGCGCTGCGGCGGCATCGGCGGCGTGCTCCGCGACGCGCAGGCCGCCCGCGCGGCCGGTGCGGCGGTGTACCTCGCGTCGACCTTCGACGGCCCGCTCGGCATCGCGGCGGGCCTGCACGCGGCCGCGGCGCTGCGCGCGTCGGGCGAGCTGCTCCCCTGCGGGCTGGCCACGCTCGGCGCGTTCGCCGGAGCCGCCGCCGAGCCGGTGCGCGGAACACTCGCGGTACCCCCCGGTCCCGGCCTGCTCGGGGCTGCGATGCTCGACTCGATGAGCACCGAGATCCTGCGCTACGCCGCGTTCACCGACACCCCCGAAGGCGGCAACCCCGCCGGGGTCGTGCTCGACGCCTCGGGCCTCGGCGACGCCGAGATGCAGGCGATCGCCGCCGACGTCGGCTACTCCGAGACGGCCTTCGTGACCGCCGCCGACGACCACGACCTGACCGTCCGCTACTTCTCCCCGCTCGCCGAGGTGCCGTTCTGCGGCCACGCCACGATCGCGACCGGCGTCGCCTGGGGCGACCGCAACGGCGACGGCCTGCTCGAGCTCACGACGCCCGCCGGCCTCGTCGAGGTCGACGGTCGGACAGCGGCGTGGCCACGCTGACGAGCGTCGCGCCGTCGAGCGCGCCGATCGCGGACGCCGACCTCGACGAGCTGCTCGCGGCGCTCGGCTGGACGCGCGACGAGCTCGACCCCGAGCTGCCGCCGCGGGTCGGCTACGCGGGCGCCCACCACCCCGTCCTGGGCGCGGCGGCCTCGGAGCGCCTCGCGGACGCTCGACTACGACTTCGAGCGCCTCGCCGCGCTGATGGCCGCGCGCGACTGGACCACGATCCAGCTCGTGTACCGCGAGGGCCCGGACCGCTTCCGCTCCCGCAACCCGTTCCCGCCCGGCGGCGTGGTCGAGGACCCCGCCACGGGCGCCGCCGCCGCCGCGTTCGGCGGCTACCTGCGCGAGCTCGGGCTCGTCGAGCCGCCCGCCACGATCACGATCGACCAGGGCATCGAGCTCGGCCGCCCGAGCCTGCTCACGGTCACGATCCCCGCCGGCGGCGGCATCTCCGTCGCCGGCACCGCCGTGCCGATCTGAACATCAACGGCGGCTGGGTAGGGGAGCGAGGGAGCCGCGCGCGCGGTTCGACTTGAGAGTTGTTCAGCCTGAGGCTGAACAACTCCGGGTTCGACGCCACGGGCCGCACCCTCACCCCTTACCCAGCCGCAGTTGACGTTCGCTCACAGCAGCGCGGCGACCGCTGCCGGCTGCTCGAGCTGCGCCGCATGGCCCGCCCCCTCGACCACCGCGATCTCCGCCCGCGGCAACAGCGCCGCCATGCGCTCGGCGATCGCGCGGAACTTCTCGTCGCGCTCGCCGACGGCGAGCGTGACCGGGACCGTGAGCGAGGGGAGCCGGTCCCAGAGCGGCTCCATCACGCCGGTGCCGAGACCGCGCAGGGCGGCGGCGAGGCCCTCCGGCGTGTTGCGCAGCCGGTCGGCGTGGGCCGCGGCGCGGACGCGCTCGGGCTGGCCCTCCCACAGCGGCAGCTCGGCCCACTCGCGGGCGAAGGCCTCGACGCCGGTCGCCTCGATCCGCTCCGCGAGCGCCTCGTCGGCCTCCCGGCGGGCGGCGCGCTCGGCGTCGTCGGCGATCCCCGGGCTCGCGCCTATGAGCACGAGGCGGTCGAGCCGGTCGGCGAGCGCGAAGGCCGCGTGCAGCGCGATCCGGCCGCCCATCGAGTAGCCCGCGAGCGCGAACCGGTCGCCGCCGAGCGCGCGCACGTAGCCCGTGCAGGCGGCGAACGACGCCGGCCGGGAGGCCGCCATCCCGTGCCCCGGCAGGTCCGGGGCGAGCGCCCGCCGGCGTCCGCCGAGCGCGGCGATCACGGGCCGCCAGCTCTGCCGCGTCTGGGTGAATCCGTGGAGGAGGACGAGCGTCGGGGTCACGTTGGGGCATGATGCCGCTCCGATGGGGGCGACCGACACCTACCTCGGCCTGCGCGCGTTCGTAGACGAGCTTGCGCGCTGCGGCCTGCGCGAGGCGTGCACCTCTCCCGGATCGCGCTCGACCCCGCTGGTGCTGAGCCTCGCCCGCGAGGAGCGGATCCGCGCCACGTCGCACATCGACGAGCGCTCCGGCGGGTTCTTCGGGCTCGGCCTGGCCAAGACCAGCGGCCGCCCCGTCGCGCTCGCCTGCACCTCCGGCACCGCGGCGGCGAACTACGCCCCAGCGGTGATCGAGGCCCACGAGGCGCGCGTGCCGCTGCTCGTGCTGACCGCGGACCGGCCGCCGGAGCTGCGCGACCTCGGCGCCGGCCAGACGATCGACCAGGTCAAGCTCTACGGCAGCGCGGCCAAGTGGTACCTCGAGGTCGACGAGCACCCCGCCACGCCCGAGCGGATGCGCTGGATGCGCCAGCTCGCGTGCCGTGCGTTCTGGACCGCGCTCGACGGCCGCCCCGGCCCGGTGCACCTCAACTTCGCGCTGCGCGAGCCGCTCGTGCTCGAGGAGCCGCTGCCCGAGGAGGAGCCCGGCGGCGGCGGCCGCGACGGCGGGCGGCCGTGGCTCACGCGGCCGTGGGTGCGCGCGGAGGCCGGCCCGCGCTCGATCGACGCGATCGCGGCCGACCTGATGGCGCGCCCCCGTGCCGTGCTCGTCGCGGGGCGCAACGAACGCGACCCGCAGCTCGGCCCGGCGCTGGCCTCGTTCGCCGAGAGCGCCGCGATCCCGCTGCTCGCCGAGCCGCTCTCCGGCGCCCGCCGCGGCCAGGCGGCGGTCGCGCACTACGACGCGCTGCTGCGCGAGCCCGCGTGGGCGGAGGCGCACAAGCCCGACCTCGTGCTGCGCGTCGGCGACCTGCCCACCTCCAAGCCGCTGCGCCAGTGGCTGCACGCGCTGCCCGACGCGATCCAGATCGCCTTCGACCCCGAGCACGCCTGGCAGGACCCCGCCGGCTTCGTCTCCATGATCGTCGGCGCCGACCCGCGCCTGACGCTCGCGACCGTCGGCGAGCGGCTTCCCCCGCGCCGCGACCGGGTCTGGCTCGACGGCTGGCTGGCCGCCGACGGCGCGGCCGCGAGGGTGATCGGGGCGATGCTGGACCCTCGCGTGCTGAGCGAGCCGCTCGTGGCGGCCGAGCTCGGGGCGCGGCTGCCGCCCAACGCCACGCTCGTCGTCGCGTCCTCGATGCCCGTGCGCGACGTCGAGACGTTCTTCCCGACCCGCGAGGACGGCCCCGCGCGTGCTCGCCAACCGCGGCGCCAACGGGATCGACGGCACGGTCTCGACGGCGTTCGGCGCCGCGGCCGCCGCGCCGCACGGGCCCGCCGTGCTGCTGATCGGCGACGTCGCGCTCGCGCACGACGTCGGCGGGCTGCTGGCGGCGACCCGCCTGGGCCTGAAGCTCACGATCGTGGTGATCGACAACGACGGCGGCGGCATCTTCGACTTCCTCCCGGTCAGCACCCAAGGCGAGGACTACGTGCAGCACGTCGCGACCCCGCACGGGCTCGACTTCGAGCACGCCGCGGCGCTCTACGGCTGCGGGTTCGAGCGCGCCGCCGACCAGGCGGGCTTCCGGGCCGCGCTCGGGCCGCGCGCTGGCGGCCGACCGCACCACGATCGTCTCGGTCCGCACCGACCGCGAGGCCAACGTGCGGCTGCACAGGGAGATCTCGGCCGCGGTGGCGGCGTCCGTCCGGAGCCCCGCCTAGCCTCCGGCTTCCGATGGCGGAGCCCCAGGCCACACTGATCGACGTCGCCCCCACCTCCGCCGGCGAGGAGCGCCCGCGGCGCACGACCTCGAAGGGCATCGGCGCGGGCGACATCGTGCTCGTCGACAAGAAGGGCCGGCGCTTCCACGCGCTCGTGACGGAGCTCGAGCAGCTCGAGACGGGCCGCTTCGAGCTCGTCGTGCGGCCGCTCGACTCGCGCATCTCCTGGCGCACCGCGTCCGTGCGCGAGGTCGTCGAGGTATGGAGACGCGCCCGCCCGACCCGGTAGCGTTCCGCCGGTGACGGCGACGGAGCAGGCCACCGCCACCGCCGCGGCCGCCGAGCTGGCCGAGGCCCGCCAGCGCACGCTGGCGCTCGTCTCGCCCCTCTCCGACGCGGCCGTCGAGACCGCGCACTCGGCGCTGATGAGCCCGCTCGTGTGGGACCTGGCCCACATCGCCGCCTACGAGGACCTCTGGATGGTCTGCCGCCACGGCGGCGCCGATCTCCTGCAGCCCGAGCTGGCGGCGATGTACGACGCGTTCGAGACGCCGCGCGCCGTGCGCGGGGATCTGCCGCTGCTGGATCGCGCGCAGGCGCTCGACTACCTCGCCGAGGTGCGCGAGCGCACGCTCGAGGTGCTGGACGCCAAGGGCATCGGCGACGGCGGGCTGTTCGAGCTCGTGCTGCGCCACGAGCAGCAGCACGACGAGACGATGCTGCAGGCGATCGAGCTGACGCGGCTGCTGCCGGCCCCCGCCCTGCGCAAGGACCCGCGCCCCGCCGCGCCCGGCGGGCACAGCGGCCTCGAGGCGGTCGAGGTCCCTGCAGGCGTCTGCACGCTCGGCGCCGGCCGCTTCGGCTTCTCCTACGACAACGAGCGCCCGCGCCATCGAACGGAGCTGCCCGCGTTCCGGATCGGCCGGACGCCCGTCACCAACGCCACCTGGCTGACCTTCGCCGAGGGCGGCGGCTACGAGCGCCGCGAGTGGTGGAGCGACGAGGGCTGGTCGTGGAAGCAGGACTACGACATCACCCACCCGGGCGGCTGGGCCCGTGGCCCGGCCGGATGGCGGCAGTGGCGGCTCGACGGATGGGCGCCGCTGGACCCCGACGAGCCGGTCGTCCACGTGTCCTGGTTCGAGGCCGATGCCTTCGCCAGAGCGCACGGCGCTCGCCTCCCGACGGAGGCAGAGTGGGAGAAGGCAGCGACCTGGGACCAGGCCGCGGGAAGGGCGCGGCGGCACCCGTGGGGCGACGAGCCGCCCTGCCCGCGCCGCGCCAACCTCGGCCAGACCGGCTTCGGCCCGCACCCGGCCGGCTCGCACCCCGAGGGCGCCTCGCCGTGCGGCGCGCTCGGCATGATGGGCGACGTCTGGGAGTGGACCGCGAGCGAGTTCGGCGGTTACGACGGCTTCGTCGCGCACCCCTACCGCGAGTACTCCGAGGTCTTCTTCGGCCGGGGCTACCGGGTCCTGCGCGGCGGCTCGTGGGCGAGCCGCGAGCGCGCCACCAGCGCGACCACGCGCAACTGGGACCTCCCGCTGCGGCGCCAGATCTTCTCCGGCGTGCGGCTCGCGTGGGACGTCTAGATTTCCGCCCGTGGCCGCTGACGACGACGACCACCAGATCGGCTATCAGGCGCTCCCGCGCGGCGTGCCGGTGCACGCGGCGGACGGCGCGCGGGTGGGCAAGGTCCACCGGGTGCTCGACAACGCGCGCGAGCACATCTTCGACGGGATCGTGATCGAGACCGGCGACGGCAGGCGCTTCGTCGACGCGCCCGAGGTCGCGCGCATCACGCGCTCGCGCGTGACGCTCACGATCGACGCCGCGGAGGCCGCAGCGCTGCCGCCCGCCCGGGGCATGCTCGCCAACATGCAGACGCGCGCCGAGCGCATGGGCAGACGCTGGCAACGGCGGCTCCCCGGCCGTTAGGGTTGCGGCGTGGAGGCCTACCTGGGGATCGTCAGCAGGCGTGAGGTGCGCGACTATGCCGCGCGGCCGCTCGAGCCCGAGGTCGAGCACCGGATCCTCGACGCGGGCCGCCTGGCCGGCAGCGCCAAGAACCGCCAGCCGTGGACCTTCGTCGTCGTGCGCGACGACGCGGCGATCGAGGAGGTCGCCGAGTCGGTCTTCGAGCCCGGCAACATCCGCGGCGCCGCGTTCGTGGTCGCGGTCGTGATGGACGGCGGCGCGGGGATCGACGCCGGCCGTGCCGTGCAGAACATGCTGCTGGCCGCCCACGCGCAGGGCATCGGCTCCTGCCCGAACGGCATCAGCGACCGCGTCGGGCTCAACCGCGCGCTGCGCCTCGACGACGACGCGAAGGTCGCCGCGGTGTTGTCGTTCGGCCACCCGGCGCGGGCGAGCAACCCCGAGCGGCGCAGCGCGGACGAGTGGGTGGCGCGCGCCCGGCGCAAGCCGTTCGACGAGGTCGTCCGCGAGGTCTAGGGAGCCGGCGGCGCGCCGCCGTGCGCGCTGGTCAGCCGCTGAGGATGGGCAGCAGCGCGCCGAGCTTGACCTCGGTCTCGGCCAGCTCGGCCGACGGGTCGGAGTCGCGCACGACGCCCACGCCCGCGTAGAGCCGCGCCTCGTGCCCGCGCAGCAGCGCGCAGCGCAGGGCGACGCAGAACTCGCCGTCCTCGTTGGCGTCGGTCCAGCCGACCGGGCCCGCGTACCAGCCGCGGTCGATCCCCTCGAGCGCGGGGATCTGCGGCGTCGCGACCGTGTGCGGCTCGCCGCCCACGGCGGGCGTGGGGTGCAGCAGGCCGGCGAGCTCGATCGCGCTGTGCGGGTGCGTGAGCTGGGCGCGGATCGGCGTCGCGAGGTGCTGGATGTTGGCGACCTTGATGATCGCCGGCTCGTCGGGCGCGGTCACCCAGACGGCGTGCGGGCGCAGCGCGCGGGCGATCCGGCGGGCCACGATCCGCTGCTCCTCGCGGTCCTTGTCGGAGCGCAGCAGCTGCTCGCCGAGGTGGTCGTCGACCGCCGGGTCCGCCGAGCGGCGGGTCGAGCCGGCGAGCGCGACGGTCGAGGCGCGCTGGCCCTCGCGGCGGACGAGCAGCTCGGGCGAGGCGGCCACGAACGCGGCGTCCCCGCGGCCGGCGCAGAAGACGAAGCAGGAGCCGAACGCCGCCCGCAGCACGCCGAACACGGCCGCGGCGTCGTGCGGCGCGGGCGCGTGCACGGCGACCTCGCGCGCGAGCACGATCTTCTCGAAGTCGCCCGCGCGGATGCGCTCGACGGCGCGCGCCACCGCGGCCTCATAGTGCTCGGGCGGCGCGATCGACTCGACGTGGAAGCGCCCCGCGGGGTCCGGGTCGAGCAGCGGCAGCGGCTGCGCGCGCAGCTCGGCGGCGCGCGCCCCGAGCCGAGCCGCGACCTGCGCGGGGTCGTCGTCGGGGGTCACGAGCGCCGACAGGGTCAGCGCGACCTCGCCGCCGCGGCGCGCGATCGCCACCTCCGGCACCACGAGGTCGCCGGCCGCGAAGCCCTGCCAGTGGCGCGCCGAGCCGCCCTTCGGAGCGAACGCGAAGCCGCCGACGGCGACGGGCCCGGCGCTCGCGGGGCCTGCGGGCGCACCAGCCTCGGCGTTGGCCGCCAGCTCGCGCCACGCGGCCGCGGCGTCCGCGAAGCGCTCCGGGCCGCGGGTCCGGATCGCGCGCACGCAGCCGAGTGCGGCCAGCGCGGCGCCGTCGCGGTCGGGCTGCTCGAAGCAGAACCAGGGCTCGCCGGCGCGGCGCGACGCGAAGACGAGCGCGCTCGGGTCGGCGCCGCGCGGCAGCGCCAGGGTGATCGAGGCGAGCACCTCCCCGCGCCCGGCGCGGGCGCGGCGCAGCGCGCGCTCGCAGCGCGCGAGCAGCTCACCGCTGTGGGCCGGGTCGAGCGCCAGCGGCGCGCGCCCCGGTCGGACCCGGACGCTCACGCCCTCCAGGGTACGGCGTCCGTCCCGCGCGGCGGCGTCAGGCGCCGAACTCGGCGGCGTAGGTCGCGCTCGAGCGCATCGAGCCGCCGAACGGGCTGCCGAGCGCGATCCCGACGCCGACGTCGCGGTAGTTGCGGCCGAGCAGCACGCTGCGGTGCGGCCGGCTGCGCAGCCATGAGCGCACGGCAGCGCGCGGGGACGCGTAGCGACCCTCGCCCCACGCCAGGATCTCGCCGATCGCACGGCCGCGATAGCCCGCGGCGCGCTGGCGGACGCTCAGCGTCGCGCCGCCCGGGCCGACGTGCGAGAAGAAGCGGCGGGCGACCATCGTGCGCGCGAAGCCGCGGGCCATGCGGGTCAAGCGGGCGTGGGCGGAGACCGGGGCGAGGCCGTGGTGGCGCCGCGCGCGGTTGATCTCGCAGATGAGCGCCGCCTGGCGGTCGCCGCCGCCGAGCGACGCGGGCCTGGCGGCGGCGCCGGCGCAGCGCGTGCCCGCCGGCGCCGGAGCGGCGGCGAGGGTGAGCAGGATCGTCAATGCGGCGGGGCACGCGACAGCGCGCCGCCGGATGGCAAGCGTGGACATGCGTTCTCCTTCGCGCCCTGACCTTCGTCCGAGCCGGGCGCAGTGGAGTCCGGCCGCTCGACGGGCCGGATATCTGGACGGTTCCCCAACCGCCGCGCCGGACTCGTTGACCGGCGCGGCGCCAATCTAGCTGACGGGGGAGGTTCCTACCTATCCCCCATACGGGGTAACTTTTGCGACTGTCCGGGTCTTACGTCTCGCCGCGGCCGCGCGAGATCGCGATCTCGCCCGTGCGGGCCATCTCGACCAGGCCGAACGGGCGCACCATCCGCTCGAACGCCTCGATCTTCTCCCAGGTGCCCGTGATCTCCACGATCACGGAGCGGCGGGTGACGTCGATGATCTTGCCGCGGAAGATCTCCACGACCTGCATGACCTCGCCGCGGCTCGCGCCGTCGGCGGAGATCTTGAACAGCGCGAGCTCGCGCGCGACGGTGTCCGCCGGCTCGAGGTCGCGGATCTTGATCACGTTGACCAGCTTGTGCAGCTGCTTGGTGACCTGGTCGATCGGGTGCATCGCCCCGTCGAGCGTGAGCGTGATGCGCGACAGCGACTCGTCGTCGGTCGGGCCGACCGCCAGCGTGTCGATGTTGAACCCGCGGCGGGCGAACAGCCCGGAGATCCGGGTCAGGACGCCCGGCTTGTTCTCCACCAGGATCGAGAGGATGTGCTTGCGGCCCGTCCGCACCCCGGCGGACGCCTCGAGCTCCTCAAGGGTGAGCGGCTCCTTCGTACCGGGCTCGCCCATGCCTCAGCCCACCATCTCGCGCGCGGCGGCGCCGGCCGGGATCATCGGGTAGGTGTTCTCCTCGCGCGTGACGCGGACGTCGACCACGACGGGGCCGTCGGTCTCGAGCGCGGCCTTGATGTCGGCGACGAGCGTGGTCTTGTCCGTCAGGCGCATGCCCGTGGCCCCGTAGGCCTCGGCGAGCTTGACGAAGTCGGGCCACTGGCCGAGGTCGACCTGCGAGTAGCGCTTTTCCCAGAACAGCTCCTGCCACTGGCGGACCATGCCCAGGTAGCCGTTGTTGAGGATGAACACCTTGACCGGGATCCGGTGCTCGGTGCAGGTGGCAAGCTCCTGCGCGTTCATCTGGATCGAGCCGTCGCCGCTGACCACGATGGTCGGGACGTCGGGCCGCGCGACGGCGGCGCCCATCCCGGCCGGCAGGCCGAAGCCCATGGTGCCCAGCCCGCCCGAGTTGATCCAGCGCCGCGGCTTGGCGAAGTGGAAGTACTGCGCCGTCCACATCTGGTGCTGGCCCACGTCGGAGGCGACGATCGCCTCGCCGCCCGTGGCCTCGTAGAGCGCCTCGATCAGGTACTGCGGCTTGATCTCGGTGTCCGCGCTGTCGTCGTAGCGCAGCGGGTGCTGGGCGCGCCAGCCCTCGATGCGCTCCCACCACTCGGCCAGCCGCGAGCCCTCCGCGCCGGTGGCGCGGTACTCGGTGACGAGCCGCTGGAGGATGTTCTTGGCGTCGCCCACGATCGGGATGTGGGCCGGGACGTTCTTGGAGATCTCCGCCGGGTCGACGTCGATGTGGATGAACTTGGCCCGCGGGGCGAACTCGGACAGCTTGCCCGTGATCCGGTCGTCGAAGCGGGCGCCGATCGCGACGATCAGGTCCGCCTCGTCCATCGCGTAGTTGGCCGCGCGGGTGCCGTGCATCCCGAGCATCCCGAGCCACTGGGCGTGCGGCGCCGGGAAGGCGCCGAGGCCCATCAGCGTGCAGGTGACCGGGAAGCGGTCGGACAGCGCGAGCTCGGTCAGCTCCGCCGACGCGCCCGCGCTGATCACGCCGCCACCCGCATAGAGCACGGGCCGGCGGGCGTTGGCCAGCGCCTTGGCGGCGAGCCGGATCTGCTTCGAGTTGCCCTCGGTGGTCGGCTGGTAGCCGGGCAGGCGCACGTCGCCGACCGGCTCGTAGTCGATCTCCGCGCGCGTGAGGTCGACCGGCAGGTCGATCAGCACGGGGCCCGGGCGGCCGGTGCGGGCGATGTGGAACGCCTCGTGCACGACCCGCGGGATCTCCGCCGGGTGCTGGATCATGAAGGAGTGCTTGACGATCGGCATGGTGATGCCGAACGTGTCCGCCTCCTGGAAGCCGTCCGTGCCGAGCAGGTCGGTGCGCACCTGGCCCGTGAAGGCCACGAGCGGGACGGAGTCCATCATCGCGTCGGTCAGCGGCGTGACGATGTTGGTGGCCCCGGGACCCGAGGTCGCGAACACGACGCCGACCTTGCCGGACGCCTTGGCATAGCCCTCGGCGGCGTGGCCGCCGCCGGCCTCGTGACGGACGAGGATGTGGCGGATGCCCGCGTCGACGAAGGCGTCGTAGGTGGGGAGGTTCGCGCCGCCGGGGTACCCGAATACGACGTCGACACCCTCCGCCTTCAGGCATTCCATGACCGCGTCGACTGCTCGCATCATCAGCGCTCCCTCCTTTCAGGGACGGTGACACGCCCGCGGGGCCGCAGGCTGCGGGCCAGTCTACCGGCGCATTGCGGCCGTGGACTCGGGCTCGATCGCCACGTCGGGGAAGTCGAGCTCGGTTCCGCAGCGGGTGCAGATCGCGTCGTGGAGCTTGACCACCCTCCCGCAGCCGGGGCACTGGCGGCGCAACTCGTCGCGGTCGTTGCGGTACAGCAGCGCCGCGAGCAGCCCGGCGACCGGCACGAGCGCGGAGATCGCGAACCAGAGGACGAACGAGGAGCCCTTGACCTTGCCGATGATCCCCCCGGCCAGGCCGAAGAAGAAGCAGAGGACCAGATAGGCCATGCGCGGGTGCGGGCTAGATGCGGCGGACCGCCCAGACCACCGCGACCGCGAGGGCGATCAGCAGGACGCCCCACAGCAGCGCCATCACGAGGCCGGCGACGATGCCGAAGACGATCTTCAGCGCGATCACCGCGACGGCGAGCAGGACGATCCAGGCGACGACCCGGCGGGCCAGCGTTCCGAAGGCAGAGGGTTCGGAGTGCTCCATGCAACAGATGCTATCCCGCGCCCTCAACGGCGCCTAACGCGCGAGATCAGACCCGCCGCCCCGGAGGAGGAGTGCGGGGCGGCGGGCCGTTTCGATCGATGGGAGTCAGTCGTGCGAGCGCTTGAGATACTCGAAGCGCTGCGGGGCGGGCGGGGCCGCATCTCGCGGCTCGAGGCGCAGGCGCGCGAGCCGGTAGCGGCGGACGAGCTCGTCGTCGCGGCCGGAGGCCGGGACGAGCACGAGGCGGCGCGCCGTCGGTGCGGGCGGGTCGCCGGTCGTGTGGCTGGGACGAAGCTGGGAGGCGGCAAGCGCGGCGGAGTTCATGGGAAGCATGATCGGGCCGCGGGGCGGCCGCTTCGATGGCCCGTTGTCCAGGAACCGCGAGCCGGGGTCCTCCCGCGTGGAACGGGGCGTCAGGCGGCCGGCCGCCGCGCCGCGGCCCGCGCGGCGTCGAGCGCGGGGCGCATCGCGGGCGCCAGCCGGCGTCGCACGCGCCAGGCCGCGCCGCTGAACGCGAGGTTGGCCACGGTGGCGAAGCCCGCCTCGTCCTCGCGCAGGGCGAGCAGCAGGTGCGCCGTGCGGTCGGCGGAGGGCAAGGAGGGATCGTCGGCGCGCACGCACCAGCAGTGCACGCGGCGCCCGCCGGGCCGGACGAGCAGCGCGCCGGCCTCTCCCACGAGCCACGCGCCGAGGCCGCCGCGCTCGAGCACGAGGCCCGTGCGGGCGTGCAGCTCGCGCGCCTCTTGGCCGACGAGGTCGGCGAGCAGGCCGAGCGCGGTCCGCTCTGCGCCCGTATCGCGGCGGCGCGCCGGCCGCACGACCTTCGCGCCGCGGTTGGCGTGCAGCTCCGGGATCGCCCACGCGTGCGCGAGCGCGAGCGCCGACACCGGGGCCAGGCCCGGCTCGATCACGACGAGGATCCCGGCCGTGGCGACGAACGGGACGCTGTGGGCCGCCGTGCTCAGCGTCCACAGCCGCTCGCGCACGCGCAGCGCGTGCGCGTCGACCGGCGCGCGCCACGCGACGGCGGCGCGCTCCGGAAGGCCGGCGCCGAGCGCCACGCCCGGGGCCGCTCCGGCGCCGCTGCGGCCGGCGGCCATGGGCTCCTAGCCTCCGGCGATCGGGCGCCGCAGGATCACGAGGCCGGCGTCGGCGGGCAGCGCCGTCACCTGGCGCGCCTGCCCCTCGCCCTCGCTCACCACGGCGTAGTAGCCGGCCTCGAGCTGCTCGCGGAACGCGGCGGACGCGGCGGCGAACGCGGCGTCGTCGGCATCCGTCCACTCCGCGAGCGTCGTGTGGCCGGTGCGGTCCATCCGTACGAGGCGTGCCATACCGCGATGTTACGCCGCGCGGTGGTGCCCGGCCCAGGCGGCGAGCGCCTCCGCGCCGAGCGGCGGGCTGATCGCGAAGCCCTGCGCCAGGTGGCAGCCGAGCGCGCGCAGCTCGGCGAGCGAGGCGTCGCTCTCGACGCCCTCGGCCACGACCTCCATCCCGAGGTGGCGGGCCAGGTCGACGGTCGAGCGCACGATCGCGCGGTCGCTGGAGTCGCGGTCCATCTCCATCACGAACGAGCGGTCGATCTTGATCGCGGAGACGGGGAGCTGCTTGAGGTAGGCCAGCGACGAGAAGCCCGTCCCGAAGTCGTCGACCGAGAGCCGGATCCCGAGCGCGGTCAGCTGCTCGAGCACGGCGAGCGAGCCCTCCGCGTCGATCATCCCGACCGTCTCGGTGATCTCGAGCTCGAGCTGGCCCTGCCGGCCCTCGAGGATGATCGCGAGCTCACGCGGCAGCTCGGCCGTGATCGAGCGCACCGACAGGTTCACGGCCACCCGCAGGTCGAGCCCTGCCGCGCGCCAGCGATCGGCCTGCGCGAGCGCCGACTGGATCACCCACAGCGTCAGCGGCCGGATCACGCCCGTGTGCTCCGCAGCCTCGATGAAGGCCTCGGGCGAGAGCTCGCCGCGCTCGGGGTGGGGCCAGCGGACGAGCGCCTCGACGGCGGCCAGCCGCCCCGTGGCCAGCTCGACCTGCGGTTGGAAGACGAGCTCGAGCTCGCTCGCGTCGATCGCGCGGCCGAGCTCGGCGACGAGCGTGAGCCGCTCCACGCCGTGCTCGTCGAACGCCTCGGTGTAGACGAGCGCCGGCCGGCGCGACGCCTTCGCCCGCCCGAGTGCGACGTCGGCGTGGCGCAGCAGCGCGTCGAAGGTCGTGCCGTGATCGGGCTGGCAGGCGATCCCGGCCACGGCGGCGACATCGAGCTCGACGCCGCGGATCATCACCGGCGCCGACAGCGCCTGCAGCACCCGCTCGGCAGCCGCCACGCAGCCCTCCACGCCGGAGACGCGGCCGAGGATCAGCGCGAACTCGTCGCCGCCCAGGCGCGCGGCGACGTCGCGCTCCCCGGCGACCGCCGACAGCCGGCGAGCGACCTCCACGAGCACGAGGTCGCCGCGGCGGTGCCCGAGCGTCTCGTTGATCTCCTTGAAGCGCTCGAGCCCGATCATCAGCACGCCGACCTGGCCGCCCTGGCGCGCGGCGCGGTGCAGCGCGCGCTCGAGCACGCGCGCGACGTCCTCGCGGTTCGAGAGCCCGGTCACGCGGTCGTGGCGCGCCTCGTGCTCGTTGATGACGGCCTGGCGGCTGCCGAGCTGGATCGCCACGAGCGGCAGCCCGATCAGCGGCAGCAGCCAGAGGCTGTAGTCGGCGGCGACGAGGATCCCGGGAACCAGCGCGACGAGCACCACGGTCCACCAGGCGTTCATCAGCAGGTCGCCGCGGATCATCAACCACGGGCTGATGCCGCGCGAGAGCGCCGGCGGCGTGCTCGCCAGCGCCGTGTTGCAGGCCAGGAACACGACCGCGGTCCCGACCAGCGCCGGCAGGTACTCGAGCTCGAGGTACTGCAGGCCGTTCTCGTCGGGGAGGTCTCCCGTCAGCAGGACCAGCAAGCCGCCCGCGAGCGCCCAGCAGATCGCGTACTGGGCGACGTTGAAGACGAGTCGCTCGAACGGGCGGCGGCGGACCGCCTCGGCGAGCGCCAGGGCGAGCGCGTGCACGATCACCACGGCGGCGACCCCGTCCGTGAGCAGCAGCGCGAACGCGAACGTCGTCGAGAACGAGACCTCCCCGTCGCCGTCGGGGATCTCGACCGGGAACAGCTCCGCGACGAGGATCGCGGCGGCGAGCAGCAGGAGCAGTCCGTCGGCCTGATCGAGCACCTCGGCCCCGCCCGTGACCGCGAACGCGGCCAGCAACACGAGGCCGGTCAGTGAGACGGCCGCTACGAACGGGCGGTGGGACGTCGTGGACACGGCGAGAGGGGCCTCCGCCGTGATGTTGACGACCTCACCACTTCTTCGGAGCCCCGAGCATCAGGGCGCGCAGGATGCGACGCATGTCCACCTCCCCGCGATGTTCCGAAGCTGACCAGGGCATGCACCCCTGATCGGCCTCCCAGCGCGGGTCTTGAGGACTTAGAGCTCGAGCTGCTCGCGGATGAGGCGGTTGACCTCTCCGCCGTCGGCGCGGCCGCGGGTGGCCTTCATGATCGGCCCGACGAGCGCGCCCATCGCCTTCGGGTTGCCGCCCTTGATGCGATCGACGACGTCCTGATTGTCGGCGATCACCTGGGCGACGATCCCGGCCAGCTCGCCGTCGTCGTCCATCGCGCCGAGGCCCTCGCGCTCGATCACCGCCTGCGGGTCGCCGCCCTCGCGGGCGAGGATCTCGAGCGCCTTGCGGGCGTTGCCCGGCGTGGTCTTGCGCTCCTCGACGAGCCGCGCGAGCCCGGCGACCGCCTGCGCGGTGACCGGCGCGGACGTCGGCTCGGCGCCGTCGAGGCGCGAGCGCAGCTCCATCACGAGGTTCGCGATCGGGCGCGCCTCGAGCGGCGCGGCGGCCGTCGCGGCCTCCTCGAAGAAGTCGCCCCAGTCGGGCTCGAACGCGAACAGCCGCGCCGTGTCCTCCGGGATCTCCCAGTCCTTCGCGTAGCGCTCGGCGCGCTCGGCCGGCAGCTCCGGCAGCGCGACCCGCGCCTCGCGGCGCATGTGGTCGGTCGGCACGACCGGGACGAGGTCGGGCTCGGGGAAGTAGCGGTAGTCGTGCGCCTCCTCCTTGGAGCGCAGCGTGTTCAGCCGGCCCGTGCCCGGGTCGAAGTGCAGCGTCTCCTGCTGCACGCGGCCGCCGCCCTCCCGCAGCGCGACCTGGCGCTTGACCTCGGCGTTGATGCCCTGCATCAGGAAGCGGAACGAGTTCATGTTCTTGAGCTCGGTCTTCGTGTTGAGCTTGGTCTCGCCCTTGCGCCGCACGGACACGTTGGCGTCGGCGCGCAGCGAGCCCTCCTCCATGTTCACGTCGCTGACGCCGAGCTGGCGCAGCGTCACGCGCAGGAGGTTGAGCCAGTCGCGCGCCTCCTCGGCGGAGTGGATGTCGGGCTCGGTCACGATCTCCGCGAGCGGGGTTCCGCCGCGGTTGTAGTCGACGATGCTCGCCTGCGAGCCGTGGATGCGGCCCGACTCGCCGAGGTGGACGAGCTTCGCGGCGTCCTCCTCGAGGTGGATCCGGTTCAACCGGACGTCGCCGAGCCGGCCGCCGCTGCAGAGCGGCAAGTCGTACTGGGAGATCTGGTAGTTCTTGGCCTGGTCGGGATAGAAGTAGTTCTTGCGCGCGAAGATCGAGCGCGGGGCGATCTCGCACTCGAACGCCTCCCCCATCAGCAGCCCGTAGTGGATCGCGCGGTCGTTGACGACCGGCAGCGAGCCGGGCAGGCCGAGGCAGACCGGGCAGGTGCGCGTGTTGGGCTCCTCGCCGAAGCTCAGCTCGCAGCCGCAGAACATCTTCGTGCGCGTCTTGAGCTGGACGTGGATCTCCAGCCCGATGACGGGCTCCCAGTCCTTCAGGCTCATGCCTGCCTCGCCTTCGAGCCGTCGAAGCCGAGCGCCCGCTCGAGCGCGAAGGCCGCGTCGAGGATGCGGTTCTCGCTGAACGCCGGGCCGGCGAGCTGGAAGCCGGTCGGCAGGCCGTCCGAGAGCCCGTTGGGGATCGAGATCGCCGGGATGCCGGCGAGGCTCATCGGGACCGCGCAGAAGTCGTTGAGGTACATCGCGAGCGGGTCGTCGAGCTTGGCGCCGAGCTCGAACGCGACCGTCGGGCTGGTCGGCGTCGCGATGAAGTCGAACGACTCCCACGCCGCCCGGAAGTCCTCGGAGATGCGCGTGCGGACCTTCTGCGCGCGGCCGTAGTAGGCGTCGTAGTAGCCCGAGGACAGCGCGTAGGTGCCGATCATGATCCGGCGCTTGACCTCCGCGCCGAAGCCCGCCTCGCGCGTCGCCGTGTACATGTGCAGCAGGTCGCCGTCCGTCTTGGCGCGCAGGCCGTAGCGGACGCCGTCGTAGCGGGCGAGGTTCGAGGACGCCTCGGCCGGGGCGAGGATGTAGTAGGCGGCGAGCGCGTGCGGCGCGTGCGGGAGCTTGGTCGGCTCGACCGTGGCGCCGAGCTCGCGCGCGAGGTCGAGCGTCTCCTCGAAGCGCTCGAGCACGCCGGGCTCGATCCCCTCGCCCGTGAGCTCCTCGGGCACGCCGATCCGGATGCCCTGCAGGTCGGTCGCGGAGGGGGCGCCGATCGGCTCGGGCAGCCCGAGCGAGGTCGAGTCGCGCGGGTCCTTGCCGACCATCGCGCCGAGCAGCAGCGCGGCGTCGGTCACGTCGCGAGTGAACGGGCCCGCCTGGTCGAGCGAGGAGGCGAAGGCGATCATGCCGAAGCGCGAGACGGCGCCGTAGGTCGGCTTCATGCCGACGATGCCGCACAGCGCGGCGGGCTGGCGGATCGAGCCGCCGGTGTCGGTGCCGATCGACCACGGCGCGGTGCCCGCGGCGACGGCGGCCGCCGAGCCGCCCGAGGAGCCGCCCGGCACGCGGGCGCGGTCCCACGGGTTCAGCGTCGGCCCGTACGCGGAGTGCTCCGTGGAGGAGCCCATCGCGAACTCGTCCTGGTTGGTCTTGCCCAGCACGCGGCGCGCCGGCGCCGGTGAGCCGCTCGACCGCGGTGGCCGAGTACGGCGGGCGGTAGCGCTCGAGGATCTTCGAGCCGGCCTGGCTCGGGATCCCCTTCGTGGCGAACAGGTCCTTGACGGCCACGGGGACGCCGGCCAGCGGCGCGTCGCGCTCGACGGCGGGCGGCTCCGCGTTCGCGACCCAGGTGAAGGCGTTGTGCTCGTCGGCGGCCGCGCGCTCGCGATAGGCGCTCCAGACCGCCTCGGGCTCGATCTCGCCGCGGTGGATCGCCTCGACCGCCTGGGCGGCCGTCAGCTCGAGCAGCTCGCTCATCCGCTCGCCCCCGGCGCCCGGGCTCGGCACGCGGAAGCCGCCCTGCGCGGGGTCGGGCGCGGCGGCCAGCGCCTCCTCCTGCGTCAGCGAGGGCGTCGGCTCGTCGGCGCGCAGCGCGTTCTCGACGCTGACGACGTGCGAGGTCGGCTCGACCTCGTCGAGGCCCTCGAGCTGGTTGATCGTCTCGACCCAGTCGAACACCTTCGAGAGCTCGTCGGAGAAGCGGCCGACCTCGTCCTCGGTCAGCTCGAGGCGGGCGAGGCGGGCGACGTGGAGGACCTGGTCGCGCGAGAGGGACACGGCGTGGATCTTATGAGCGCGCGGGGGTCGGGCGGCGCTCGGGCTCGGGCGGCGGCGGATCGGCCGGCCGCGGGCGCTCGTCGCTGAGCGCCAGCCAGGCGCCGAGGAAGACGGCGATCGCGGCCGCGAGGCCGATCCACGCGCCCGCGCTCACGCCGATCGCGTCGTTCGGGCCCGGCTGGTTGAGGATCCGGTAGAGCAGCAGCAGCGAGGCGGCCAGCCCGAGCGTCGTCGTGATCACGCCGAGCGCGACCGGCAGCGCGGGCCCGCGGCCGACGACCTGGCTGAGCGCGAGCGCGATCGCGAGCAGCGCGACGAGCGCCAGCAGCAGGTCGACGAAGCCGAACGCCGCCCAGGCGCTCAGGCCGTCCTCGCGGCTCTCGACGGAGTACCAGTCGAGGAACATCGAGACCAGCAGCAGCACGCCGCCGGCGCCCGCCACGATCTCGCCGGCCCGGACGCGCCTCATGCCGCCTGCGCCTTCGCCGCCAGCAGCGTGTTGCGCAGCAGCATCGCGATCGTCATCGGGCCCACGCCGCCGGGGACGGGCGTGATCAGCGCGGCGCGCTCGGCGGCCTCCGCGTAGGCGACGTCGCCGACGAGCCCGGCGTCCGTGCGGTTGATGCCGACGTCGATCACCGTCGCGCCCTCCTTGACCCAGTCGCCCTGCACGAACTCCGGGCGCCCGACGGCGGCGACGAGCACGTCGGCGCGGCGGCAGACGCCCGCGAGGTCGCGGGTGCGCGAGTGGCAGGTCGTGACCGTGGCGTTCGCGGCCAGCAGCAGCGCCGAGATCGGCTTGCCGACGAGGTCGGAGCGGCCGACGACGACGGCCTCGGCGCCCTCGAGCGCGACGTCGTGGCGGCGCAGCATCTCCATCACGCCGGCGGGCGTGCACGGGCGCAGCCCGGGGCGGCCCTTGGCGAGCAGCCCGGCGGAGATCGGCGTGAGGCCGTCGACGTCCTTGGCCGGGTCGATCAGCTCGGTCAGGGCGGAGCCGTCGACCTGCGGCGGCGTCGGGAGCTGGAGCAGGATGCCCGAGACCGCGGGGTCGTCGTTGAGGCGCTGCAGCAGCCGCGAGACCTCCTCGTGGCTCGTGTCGTGCGCGAGCCGGTGGTCGAAGCCCTCGATGCCGGCCTCGGCCGAGGCCTTCTGCTTGCCGCCGATGTAGACCGCGGACGCGGGGTCGTCGCCGACGAGCACGGTGGCCAGCCCGGGCGCGCGGTTGCCCTGCTCCACCCAGGCGGCGACGTCCGCGCGCACCTCGTCGCGGACCGCCTGCGCGATCGCCTTGCCGTCGATGTTCTGGGCCGCCATTGCGGGCGATGAGGCTATCGAGCGGGCCGGAGGGCGGTGAACGTCAGCGCGCACGCAGCGGCGAGCAGCAGGTACGGCACGCGGTCGCTCGTCGCCTCCGCCAGCCGCGCGCTGCCCGCCGCGCCGGTCGTCTGGCCGAGCGCCCAGGCGACGTTGACGAAGGCGAACGCGATCGCCTGCTCGATCCCGTGGCGCTCCGCCCCGTCGGACAGCGTCGCGATCGCGGGCGACCAGAGGATCCCGATCGCGGGCGCGGCCAGCACGATCAGCGCGCCGAGCTGCCAGGCCGCGCTCGGCCACGGCAGCAGCGCCATCACGACCGCCCCGGCGGCGAGCCCCGCGCGGATGGGCGCGCGGCGCCCGCGGCGGTCGGAGATGCGCCCGACGACGGGCGCGACGATCGCCTCCAGCCCCGCGGCGACCAGGAAGCAGCCCGCGATCACGGCGGCGCTGGCTCCGAAGCCGTCCATCCGCAGCGGCGCGAGCACGTTGAGCGTGCCGAACAGCAGGCCCGGCAGGCACATCAGCCAGATGCCGAGCTGCACGCTGCGGTCGCCGATGGCCTCGACCAGCATCGCGAGCCGCGGCGGCGGCGCCGGCCGGCGCGCGGGCGTCCGCAGCGACCAGGCGATCAGCCCGAGCGCGACCACGCCCACCCCGGAGAACACCGGCTCGGGGCCGAGCGCGTCGGCGAGCGCGCCGAGCACCGGCCCGAACAGCGAGCCGACGATCGCGGCCCCCATCGCCGACCCGATCATCTCGCCGCGCCGCTCGCGCGGGGACTCGCCGATCAGCCAGCCGAACGCACCCGCCCACGTCATCGCGCCGCCGACGCCCTGCACGAAGCGCGCGGCGTCGAGCACGACGACGCTCGTCCCGAACGCGAACGCGACGCTCGAGACGGCCATGATCGACAGGCCGAGCACGGTCGTCGGGCGCACGCCGGCGCGCGCGGCCAGCCAGCCGCCGGGCAGCGAGCCGAGGAACGTCCCGGCGGGGTAGGCGGCCGCGAGGATGCCCGCGGCCGACTTGGAGATCCCGAGCTCGTCGACGTAGTACGGCAGCAGCGGGGTGATCGCGGCGTAGAACGCCGTGTCGACGAAGACGACGGCGGAGGCGAGCAGGAGCAGGCGGCGCATCGGCCGCAGGAGCCTAGGAGCGGCGGGCCAGCGCGCGTCACGGCGGCGCACGCGAGCGCCACGGTGACGACGGCGAAGATCGGCGGGCCGATCGGCAGGTCGAACTCGGTCGAGCCGATGCCCCAGGCGATCACGAAGAAGAACGCGAGACCGCAGTAGAGGAAGAAGGCGATGCCTGCGAGCCGGCGCACGGCGCTTCCTTCGGCGCTGCGGCGGCGGCTCCTGCGCTCACCAGAGCGTTGCACGGAAGCCTGCAGCGACCTCGCGCCTCGAGCGCCAGCAGCGTCCGCTTGCGCTCGAGCCCGCCGCCGTAGCCGACGAGCGAGCCGTCGGCGCCGATCACGCGGTGGCACGGCACGACGATCGAGATCGGGTTGCGGCCGTTGGCGAGGCCGACCGCGCGGACCTTGCGCGGGTCGCCGAGCACGGCCGCGAGCGCCCCGTAGGTCGTGGTCTCGCCGTAGGGGATGGCGAGCAGCAGGTCCCAGACGCCGCGCTGGAACGCCGTCCCGGCCGGGCGCAGCGCGAGCTCGAACTCCGTGCGCTCGCCGGCGAAGTACTCCGCGAGCTGGCGCGCCGGCTCGGCGAGCGCCGCCGGGTCGTGCTCCCAGGCCGGGTCGACGTCGAACGGCGACATGTACAGCCGGGTGAGCGCTCCGCTCCTCGGCGGTGAGCAGGATCTCCCCGATCGGGCTGTGGGACTGTGGCGTAGGCGGTCATGCGAGGCTCCAGAGGTGCTGGACGGCGTAGGAGCGCCACGGCCTCCAGGCCTCGGCGCGGCGGACGAGCGCGGCAGGGTCGGCGAGCCGCGCGAACCCGCGCCGCACGCCGAGGTCGGTCTCGAGCAGGACGTCGCGGTCGCCGCAGCGCATCGCGACGTAGTCGGCGGTCCACGGGCCGACCCCGCGCAGGGCGAGGAAGGCGGCGCGCTCGCGCGGGTCGAGCCCTTCCGCGAGCGCGGCGGCCATCGCCACGAGCGCGCGGCCGCGGGCGCGCGGCATCGGCAGCGTCTCCGGGTCGAGCCCGGCCAGCGCCGCGGGCGCCGGGAACAGGTGGGTGACGGCGCCGCACGGCTCCGCCAGCGGCTCGCCGGCCCACTCGGTCAGCCGCCCGGCCTGCGTGCGGGCGGCGGCGACGCTGACCTGCTGGCCGAGCACGGCGCGGACGGCGATCTCGGCCGGGTCGGCGCAGCCCGGGACGCGGCGGCCGGGCGCGGCCTCGACGAGCTCGCGCAGCAGCGGGTCGGCGCCGAGCGCCGCGTCGATCTCGCCCGGATCGGCGTCGGCGTCGAGCAGCGTGCGGCACAGCGCTGCCGCGGCCGCCTCGTCGCGCCGGTCGCCGCGCTCCAGCCGCCAGCGCGGGAGCGCCTCGCCGAGGTCGAGCGCGATCACGGCCGGGCCACCGGGCAGCCGCACGCTGCGGCGGTAGGTCGCCCCGTCGACCTCCTCCACCCCCGGGACGGCGCGCGCGGCGAAGAACGCCAGCAGCGAGGCGGCGTGCAGGGGAAGCTCGGCGGGCAGTTCCATGTAGCCGTTCAACGGGCGCCGGCCCCCGTTCGTGAGCCGAACCTGCAGTTGTCCGGGCTGAGGCCGAACAACTGCGGACTCAGCGCTTGCGGATCGGCGCGTAGTCGGCCATGAGCTTGCGCTCGCGGCCGTCCTGCGCGAAGCGGACGACGACCACGCCGCCCGGCTCGGTGCCGAGCACCACGCCCTCGCCGAGGCTGGCGTGGACCACGTCCTCGCCCGTGCGGAAGACGGCGCCGGCGCTGTCCGGGCGCGTCGCCTCCGCGGAGGCGGCGGCCGCGCCGGCCCACGAGGCGACCCGCCCGGTCGGCAGGCCGGCCCGCTCGCGCTCGGGCTGGTCGGTCAGCTCGCGCGGGATCTCGTCGAGGAAGCGCGAGCGCACGCCGAACGACTGCGCGCCGCCGAACGAGTTGCGCCGGCGCGCGTAGGTGAGCGTGAGGTCGCGCATCGCCCGGGTGATGCCGACGTAGGCGAGCCGGCGCTCCTCCTCCAGCGCGCCCTCGTCGAGCGCGCGCGAGTGCGGGAAGACGCCGTCCTCCATCCCGATCATGAAGACGATCGGGTACTCGAGGCCCTTGGCGTTGTGCATCGTCATCAGCGTCACCAGGCCCTCGTCGTCCTGGCGCGAGTCGGCGTCGGCGAGCAGCGCGATCTGCTGCAGGAACTCGCCGAGCGAGCCGCCCTCCTCGGCGGTCGCGTCGTACTCCCGCGCGACCCGCACGAGCTCCTCGAGGTTCTCGAGCCGGCCCTGCGCCTCGATCGTCCGCTCGGCCTCCAGCGCGTCCGTGTAGCCCGTCTCGCTCAGGACGTCGGACACCAGGTCGCCGGTCGGCGCGCCGCCCTCGACGCGCTCGCGCAGCCGCTCCATCGTCGACATGAAGCGCCCGAGCGCCTTCTGCGCGGCCGTGCCGAGTCCCGGCACGGAGCCCGGCTCCGCGGCGGCCTCCCAGACCGGGATCCCCATCGTGTCCGCGTGGCTGAGCACGCGCGACAGCGACGTCTGCCCCAGGCCGCGCCGCGGCGAGTTCGCGATCCGCGTGAACGCGTTGGCGTCCTGGGGGTTGACCATGAACGTCAGGTACGCGACGAGGTCGCGGATCTCCGCCCGCTCGTAGAACTTCGTGCCGCCGATCACCTGGTAGCCGATCTGCGCCCGCACCAGCATGTCCTCGAGCACCCGCGACTGCGCGTTGGTCCGGTAGAAGACGGCGATCTCGGCGCGGCTGACGCCCTCGTCGACCATCCGCTCGATCTCCGCCGTCACGAACCGCGCCTCGGCGTGCTCGTCGGCCAGCTCCCGGACCCGGACCGGATCGCCCTCGCCGACCTCCGTCCACAGGTCCTTCTGCATCTGGCTGCGGTTGTTGGCGATGACCGCGTTCGCCGCCGAGAGGATCGTCTGCGTCGAGCGGTAGTTCTGCTCCAGCTTGACCACGTGGGCGTCCGGGAACGTCTCCTCGAAGGCGAGGATGTTGGTGATGTCGGCGCCGCGGAACGCGTAGATCGACTGCGCGTCGTCGCCGACCACCGCGAGGTTGCGGTGCTCGGAGCTCAGGAGCTGCAGCCAGCGGTACTGGGCGTGGTTGGTGTCCTGGTACTCGTCGACGAGGATGTGGCGGAAGGCGGTCGAGTAGCGGTCGCGGACCTCCTGGAAGAGCTCGAGCACGTTGACCGCGCGGACGAGCAGGTCGTCGAAGTCCATCGCGTTCATCCGGTGCAGCTCGCGCTCGTAGTGCTCGAAGACGTCGGCGACGGTCTGCTCGAAGTAGGAGCCGACCATCTGGCGGTAGTCGTCGGCGGAGCGCAGCTTGTTCTTGGCGTCGGAGATCTGCGAGGCCATCGCGCGCGGGGTGAAGCGCTTGGTGTCGACGTCCAGGTCGTCGAGGCACTTCTTGATCAGCCGCCGCGAGTCGGCCGCGTCGTAGATCGTGAACTGGCGCGTGTAGCCGAGCCGGTGCGCGTCGGCGCGCAGCATCCGCACGCAGGCCGAGTGGAAGGTCATCACCCACATCGCGCGGGTGGCGCGGCCGACCAGCAGCTCGACGCGCTCGCGCATCTCCTGGGCGGCCTTGTTGGTGAACGTGATCGCGAGGATCTCGTCCGCGCGGGCCTGACCGGTGCGCAGCAGGTAGGCGATCCGGTGCGTGAGCACGCGCGTCTTGCCCGAGCCCGCGCCGGCGAGGATCAGCAGCGGCCCCTCGCCGTGGGTGACCGCGTCGCGCTGGGGCTCGTTGAGGCCCTCGAGGAGCTGGTCGGTGGAGGCACTCGAAGGCATCGCTCCCCACGGTACTGCCCGCTCCGGAGGGCTCTGCCAGCATGGCCGCCCGTGAGCCTCACCGACGACATCCGGGCGGCTTGCGAGGCCGTCGCGGGCCGGGCGCGGCAGGTGCGGATCCGCGAGGAGGCGATCGAGGCCTACGCCGCCACGCTGCCCGCGGCCTCGCCGCCCGCGCCCGACCTGGCGCCCGGCGAGCCCGACGAGCGCCGGGCCGCCTTCCAGCTCACCCTCAACGCGATCAACTTCGGCTCGGGCTGGTTCCCGACGCTGCGCAAGCGGCCCGGGATGTCGGGCTTCCGGACCGTCGAGGCGGGCCTGCGCGCCCGCGGGCCGTGGACCGCGGACGAGCTCGCCGCGCTCGATCGCGGCGAGGTCGCCGCGACGCTCGGGCAGGACCCCGGGCACGAGCTGATGGGCCACTTCGAGACCGCGCTGCGCGAGCTCGGCGCGAAGGTCCGCGACGACCACGGCGGCTCGTTCCTCGCGCTCGCCCGCGCGCACGACACCGCGGAGGGCCTCGCCGGCGAGCTCGCGGGCTGGCCGACGTGGTTCGACGTCTCCCCCTACGAGGAGCTGCGGGTCCCGTTCTTCAAGCGCGCCCAGATCGCCGCCGCCGACCTCGCGCTCGCCGGCCTCGCGCCCGGCGCCGAGCTGCACCGGCTGACGCTGTTCGCCGACAACCTCGTGCCCCACGTCCTGCGGCTCGACGGCGTGCTCGAGCTCGACGAGGCCCTCGTGGCCCGGATCGACGCGGAGGAGCTGATCGAGCACGACTCGCCCGAGGAGGTCGAGATCCGCGCGTGCGCGCTGCACGCCGTCGAGCTGCTCGTCGCCGCCCACCCCGAGCCCACGACCGCCACCGCGGTCGACAACCACCTCTGGCACCGCGGGGCCGGCCCGCGCTACAAGGCGCGCCCCCGCCACCGCGCCCGCACGACGGCCTACTAGGCCTGGGCGGGTGCGTGCTCGAAGGGCAGCGTCATCTGCTGCACCTTCGCCGGCTCGATCAGGTAGACCACGCCGGAGCGCATCGGGAACGGCCCGCCCGTGTACTTGACCGCGAGCCGGTCGATGATCTCCAGCGCCGCCTCGCCCTCGACGGTCTCGACGACCCGGCCGCGGACCTGGGCCATCCGGTACGGGTGCTCGTGGTCGGTGATCGAGAACGCCACGCGCGGATCGCGCGCGAGGTTGCGGGCCTTGCGGGACGCGGGCTGGGTGAAGAACACGACGTGCTCGCCCTCGACGCCGGTCCAGACCGGGACGGAGTGCGGCGCGCCGCTCGGCAGGACCGTGGCGAGGTGGGCGTAGTTGGCGCCCTCGAAGAGCGCGCGGACGTCGTCGGGCAGGCTGGTCACGCCGGGATCGTCCCAGCGGCGCGGCCATCGGTCCAGTCCGCTCAACGCGCGGCCCGGCGGGCCGATCACCAGGAGTGGTGGATCGCGTCCTCGAACCTTTCGCACGCCTGCTCCCGGTCGCCGGGGAGCTCGGCGACCGCCGGCGGCGCGCCGCCGCGGCGGCCGCCGCCGTGCTGCTGCTCTCGCTGGCCGTCCACCTCGCCTACACCACGCTCGGGATCGGCGCCGGCTCCGCGCTCGTCGACACGATCGTCAACCGCTGCGGCCAGCAGGTCGTCATGGGCGCCGCCGTCGTGCTGTGCGCCCTGCGGGTGCGCCGCGGCGACCCGGACCGCCGGACGTGGCTCGCGCTGACCGCGGCGCTCGCGCTGTGGACGCTCGGCAACACGTACTGGAACGCCGTGCTCTACACCGTGGAGGACCCGGCGTTCCCGTCGCCCGCGGACGCGGGCTGGCTGCTCTTCTACCCCTTCGCCTACCTGTGCCTCGGCCTGCACGCCCGCCGCACCGCGCGCGGGCTGCCGGCGAGCATGTGGCTCGACGGCCTCGTCGGGGTGCTCGCCGTCGCGGGCGTGGGGATCGTCGTGCTGATCGCGCCGCTGACCCAGGGGCAGGACCTCAGCACCGGCGAGCTCATCTTCGGGTCGGCCAACGGCATCCTCGACCTGCTGCTGCTCTCGCTCGTGGTCGCCTTCGTCGGCCTGGGCGGCGGCGGGCGCGGACGCGCGTGGCTGCTGCTGGGCGCGGGCTTCGCGGTCTGGACGGGCGCCGACCTGACGGTGCTGCACCAGTACACGACCGGCGCGTACGAGGCCGGCAGCGCGCTCGACTCGATGTGGCTCGTGGGCGCGGCGCTGATGGCGCTGGCTCCCTGGCAGCCCCGCCCGGTCGACGCGAGGCGCCGCCGGGCGGACTGGCGCATCCTGGCCCTGCCGTTCGCGGCCTGCACCGCCTCGATCGGGCTGCTGCTGTTCGCCGGCCTGGAGAGCACGCAGCCGGTCGCCGTCTGCTTCGCGGCCGCCGCGCTGCTGACCGCGATGGTGCGCACGACGATCAGCGTCTACGAGCTGCGCCGCTTCGCGGAGACCCGGCGCCAGGCGAGCACGGACGAGCTCACCGGCCTGCCCAACCGCCGCTGGTTCGACCGCGAGCTGCGCCGCGCGATCGAGCATGCCCGCGCCGAGAAGGGCGCGCTCGCGCTGCTCGTGATCGACCTCGACCACTTCAAGGAGCTCAACGACACGCTCGGCCACCACGCCGGCGACCGCGTGCTCGCCCAGCTCGGCCCCCGGATCCGCACCGCCCTGCGCGCCGGCGACCACGTCGCCCGGCTCGGCGGCGACGAGTTCGCCGTCCTGCTGCCCGGCGCGGGCGCCGCCGACGGCGCCGGCGAGCGGATCGCCGCGGCGCTGTCGGAGCGCTTCACCGTCGAGGGCATCGAGCTGCAGATCGCCGCCAGCATCGGCGTCGCGCTGTTCCCCGAGCACGGCCACGACGCCGAGACGCTGCTCCAGCGCGCCGACGTCGCGATGTACCAGGCCAAGCACCGCCGCTCGGGCACCGAGTTCTACGCGCGCGAGCGCGACCTGCACAGCCGCGAGCGGCTGCAGCTGATCGGCGAGCTGCGCGACGCGGTCGCCGGCGAGGACCTGACGCTGCACTTCCAGCCCCAGCTCGACCTCGGCCGCAACCGGATCACCGGCGTCGAGGCGCTCGTGCGCTGGCCGCACCCGGTCCGCGGCATGGTGCCGCCCGACGAGTTCATCCCGCTCGCGGAGCAGACCGGCGTGATCGGCCCGCTGACCGAGCTGGTGATCCGCAAGGCGCTGCGCCAGGCCGCCGACTGGTCGGCGCGCGGGATCGCGCTCACGATGGCGGTCAACGTCTCGGCCACCAACCTGCTCGAGGACGGCTGGACCGACGGCGTGCTGGCCGCGCTGGCGACCTACGGCGTCCGGCCCGACCGCTTCGTGATCGAGATCACCGAGGACGTGCTGATGACCGACCCCGACCGCTCGCTGACCGCGCTCGCCGCGCTGTCGGCGGCCGGCGTGCGCGTCGCGCTCGACGACTTCGGGACGGGCTACTCGTCGCTGTCCTACCTCAAGCGGCTGCCCGTCGACGAGCTCAAGATCGACCGCTCGTTCGTGTTCGAGATGGGCACCGACCCGGCCGACGCCGCGATCGTGCAGACCGCGATCGACCTCGGCCGCCGGCTCGGGATCGGCGTCGCGGCCGAGGGCGTCGAGGACGAGGACACCCTGCGGCGGCTGACCGACTACGGCGCGATGACCGCGCAGGGCTACCACATCGCCCGACCGATGCCCGCGGCCGACGTCGAGGCGTGGCTGGCCGCCGGCGGGTTCGTCTTACGCGGAGACGACCAGGACGTCGAGCGTGCGCGGCCCGTGGACGCCTTCCACGCGGTCCAGCTCGATGTCGGACGTGGCGGAGGGGCCTGAGACGAGCGTGACCGGGCGGCCGTCCGCGGCCGCCTCGGCGAGCACGGCGACGGCGTCGGGCACCCCGGCGACGATCCGCTCGGCCTCGACCACGCACACGTGGTAGTCGGGCACGAGCGTGATGGCGCGGCGGCCGGAGCGGGCGCCTCCGTCGAGCACGATCGTGCCCGTCTCGGCGATCGCCAGCGCGCAGCCCGTGAGCACGCCGTCGAAGCCGTCGAGCTCGCGCGGCCCTAGCGGCGGGTCGTCGGCCACGAGCTCCAGGCCCTCGATGTCGGTCGGCCCGCCGGCCGGCGTCACGAGGCGCCGCGCGCCGCGCTCGGAGCACGCCGCCGCCACCGCCGCCGGCAGCTCTCCCGCGCTCACCCGGCGGACGCTGGCGCGGTAGTCGGCGCAGCGCTCGCAGAACAGCTCCACGATGTCGCCGCCCGACGGCGCGGGCTCCCCGGCCCCGCGGTATGAGCGCGGCACCTCGGGCACCGGCGCCCCGGCGGCGAGCGCCGCGCGCACCAGCTGCAGGACCTCAGCCCGCGCGTCGCTCACGCCACCACTCCCGGAAGGTCGCGTCGGGCACCTCGGGCAGCTCGCGCATCGTGCTCCATCCCGGCACCGGCACCTTGCCGAGCGGCCCGCGGCCGAGCTTGGACAGCCGCTGCGCGCGCTCATAGGCGCCGCGCGAGGCGAACACCTTCCTGGCGGCGCGCATCGCCAGGGCCTCCGGCGCCAGCCGCGACTTCTCCTCGCGCACGACACGCGCGCGCAGGTGCACCAGCACCGAGGGGATGTCGATCTTGACCGGGCACGCCTCGAAGCAGGCACCGCACAGCGAGGAGGCCCACGGCAGCGTCGGCGCCTGGTCGAGGCCGCGCAGCTGCGGCGTGAGGATCGCGCCGATCGGCCCGGGATAGACCGACTCGTAGGCCTGCCCGCCCGCGCGCTCGTAGACCGGGCACACGTTCAGGCACGCCGAGCAGCGGATGCAGTGCAGCGCCTGGCGGCCGACCTCGTCGGCGAGCACCCGCGTGCGGCCGTTGTCGAGCAGCACGAGGTGGAACTCCCTCGGCCCGTCGTTCTCGCGCACGCCGGTCCACAGCGACGTGTACGGGTTCATCCGCTCGGCGGTCGAGGAGCGCGGCAGCAGCTGCAGGAAGACCTCGAGGTCGCGCCACTCGGGCAGCACCTTCTCGATCCCCATCACGCTGATCAGCGTCTCGGGCAGCGTCGTGCACATGCGCCCGTTGCCCTCGGACTCGACGACGCAGATCGTGCCCGTCTCGGCGATGCCGAAGTTCGCGCCGGAGACGGCGACGGGCACGGTCAGGAACTTCTCGCGCAGGTGCTTGCGCGCGGCCTCGGCGATCGCCGTCGCCTCCCAGCCGAGGTCCTCCCCCTCGGCGATCGTGCGCTCGAACAGCGCCTTGATCTCGGCCCGGTTCCAGTGGATCGCGGGGACGAGGATGTGCGACTGCTTGTCGCCGGCGAGCTGGATGATCAGCTCCGCCAGATCGGTCTCGATCGCCTCGATCCCGCGCGCGTGCAGGCCCTCGTTGAGGTCGATCTCGTCCGTTGCCAGCGACTTGACCTTGATCACCTCGCGCGTGCCCTTGCCCTCGGCGATGCGCGCCACGATCGCGGTCGCCTCGGCGCCGTCGCGCGCCCAGTGCACCGTGCCGCCGGCGCGCGTCACGGCGGCCTCCAGGCGCTCGAGTTGCTCGGGCAGCGTGGCCATCGCGCGCGCCTTGATCGCCGCGCCGGCCTCGCGCAGCTCCTCCCAGTCGGGCAACTCGGAGATCGTGCGCAGCCGCTTGGCGCGGATCGTCTGCGTCGCCTTGCCGAGGTTGCGGCGCAGCTGGGAGTCCTGCAGCGTCTCCCTGGCCGCCGCGGGGAAGCCCTTCATCCCGTCGCCGCCAGGATCTCGGCCAGGTGCATGGCCCGCACGCCGGTCCGCTGCTTGCGCAGCGCGCCGCCGATGTGCATCAGGCACGAGTTGTCGGCGGCCGTGCAGACCTCGGCGCGGGTGTCGAGGATCCGCCGCAGCTTGTCCGAGAGCATCGCCATCGAGGTGTCGGCGTTCTTGACCGCGAACGTGCCGCCGAAGCCGCAGCACTCCTGCGGCTCCTCGAGGTCGACGAGCTCCAGGCCGCGGACCGCCTCCAGCAGCCGCTTGGGCCGGTCGCCGAGCTGCAGCAGCCGCAGCGAGTGGCACGTCGGGTGCAGCGTGACGCGGTGCGGGAACGTCGCGCCGACGTCCACGACGCCGAGCCGGTCGACGAGGAACTCGGTCAGCTCGTAGACGCGATCGGCGACCGCCGGGCAGTGGTCGCGCACCATGCCCACGCACGAGGCCGACGGCGAGACCACCGCCTCGTAGGGCTCGAACACCCGCTCGAAGCGCCGCGCCAGCGCGAGCCCGTCGTCCGCGTAGCCCGTGTTGAAGTGCATCTGCCCGCAGCAGGTCTGCTCCTCGGGGAAGTCGACCTGGTGCCCGAGCCGCTCCAGCAGCGTCACCACCGCGCGGCCCGTGTCCGGGAACAGCGTGTCGTTGAAGCAGGTGATGAAGAGCGCGACCCGCATCGCGAACGCGAGCCTACGCGCCGCGGCGCTCAGATGCGTCGCAGCAGCTCGGCCTTCTTGGTCGCGAACTCGTCCTCTGTCAGCACGCCCGCGTCGCGCAGGTCGCCGAGCTTGCGCAGCAGGTCGACGGCGTCGGGCTCCGCCGCCCCCGCGGCGCGCGCCCCGGGGCGGTGCTGAGCCGGGCGCTCCGGCTCGGGCACGGCGGCGGCGACCAGCTCGAGCACCGCGGCCAGCCGCCCGGGCTCCAGCTCCTCGACCCCCTCGACCGCCTCGGGCGCGACGCCGGCGGGCGTGACGGCGCGGGCCTCCTGTTCGTCGGCGATCAGCACCCGCGACGGGGTGACCGCGACGACGGCGCTGGTCCCGGCGGCGAGCGCCAGCAACGGCTCGCCGGCCGCAGCCGTGTCGGCGAGCTTGCGCAGCGCGGCGCGCGCGGGCTCGAGCCGCTCCGTCGGCAGGTCGCGCAGCATCGCGCCCGCGACCTCCGGCGGCCACTCCCCGATCCACGCGTACGGCTGCGCCGGCGGGCTGGCGAGGTGGGCGCGCGCCTGCGCGAGCCGGTCGCGGGCGTGGGCGAGCTCGGTCTGCTCCACGAGCGCCTGCGGGCCGAGCCGGTCCGCCAGGTCCTCGACGCACTGGTCGAGCCGGGCGCGGTCGGCGTGGCGCTCGCCGGCGTCGCGGTCCGCGGCCGCCAGCGCGCTCGCGAGCCCGAGGCAGGCGGCGGCGTGCGCCTGCGCCGCCTCGCCGAAGCGCCGCAGCCGCGAGCGGGCGCGGCCCTGCGCCAGCGGGACCGACGCGTCGATCCGCTTGGCGGCCGTGGCGGCCGCCGCCGCGGGCCCGTCTCCCGGCGCGACGACGACGCGGCCGGTCCAGCCGTCGCCGAGCACGCGCAGCTCGCCCTCCGCGACCTCGGCGCGCACGCCGGGCGCGAGCGGGTGCCGCACGCGATCGACCTCGACCCAGGTCTCGGCCAGGCGCAGCGCGCGCATCGGGCGCTCGACGGGCTGCTCGAGCGTGGCCGCCGCCGTCTGCGCGGCCGCCTTGACCTCTCGCGTGCGCGTCATCCGCTCCTTCTCACGCCGGCCTGACGCAAGCGCCAGCGCCCGGCGGTGCTCCGTGAGCGCCGTGTCCAGCGCGTGCACCGCCGCCCGCACCCCGACTCCCACGCGTTCGGGCTGGCTCATCGGCGGGCAACCCTACCCGCAGCGGCGGGTGGCTAGATCTCCGCGAGACGGGTATGTGCCAGGCGGGGTGGGGTAGTTCACCGCGCAAGGGACCTCAAGGGGGAGGCACTGTGTACCAACAGGTTTTGGATCCGGTCGGCGACTCGCTGTTCTACAGCTCGCTGTTCGCGCTGATCCCGATCGTCACGCTGTTCGTGCTGCTGGGAGGGCTCAGGTGGGCGGCGCATCTCGCCGCGCTCGTCGCGCTCGGCCTCGCGATCCTCGTCGCGATCATCGTGTACGGGGTGCCCGTCGACCAGACGCTGCTGTCCGCCTCGGAGGGCGCGGTCTTCGGCCTGTTCCCGATCATGTGGATCGTCTGGACGGCGATCTGGATCTACAACATGACGGAGGCAACAGGGCACTTCGCGGTGCTCAGACGGGCGTTCAGCGGGATCTCCAACGACCAGCGGATCCAGGCGGTCATCATCGCCTTCTGCTTCGGCGCGCTGCTGGAGGCGCTGGCCGGCTTCGGCACCCCCGTGGCGATCACGGCCGTGATGCTCGTCGCCGTCGGCTTCGAGCCGATGAAGGCCGCGGCCGTCGCGCTCGTCGCCAACACCGCGCCGGTCGCCTTCGGCGCGATCGCGATCCCGATCGTGACGCTCTCGGGCCTCACCGACATCCCCAAGGAGGACCTCGGCGCGATGGTCGGCCGCCAGACGCCGTTCCTGGCGCTGATCGTGCCGCTGATCCTCGTCGGCATGGTCGACGGCTGGCGCGGCGTGCGGTCGGTCTGGCCCGCCGCGATCGCCGGCGGCTTCACGTTCGCCCTGGCGCAGTTCCTCTGCTCCAACTACGTCTCGGTGGAGCTCACGGACATCATCGCCTCACTCGCGGCGGCCGGCGCGATCATCGCCCTGCTGCGCGTCTGGCAGCCGAGCGACCCGCTGCTCGGGGAGACCGGAGGCGCCCGGCCCGCCATAGCCGGCGCGAGCACGTCCGATGCACGCCACGAGGAGGAGATCCGGCGCCGCGACGACGACCACAAGGACAGCAAGAAGGACATCTGGGAGGCCTTCGCGCCCTACATCATCATCATCGCCGTGTTCTCGATCGCCCAGATCGGCGTGATCAAGGATGCGCTCGACGGTCTGACCCAGTCGTTCGACTGGCCCGGCCTGAACATCCAGAACGCCGACGGCGAGGCGCCGTCGAGCGTCACGTACAACTTCAACTGGGCCAACGCGGCGGGCACGCTGCTGTTCATCAGCGGCCTGCTGACGATGCTCGTCCTGAAGGTCTCGCCGGGTCGCGCGATCAAGGTGTTCGGGAAGACGCTCAACCAGCTCAAGCTCGCCACCATCACCGTCGTCTCGGTACTCGCGCTGGCCTACGTCATGAACCAGTCCGCGCAGACGCTGACGATCGGCAACTGGATCGCCGGGGCCGGCGGGGTGCTCGCGTTCTTCTCGTCGATCATCGGCTGGCTCGGCGTGGCGGTGACCGGCTCGGACACCTCGTCGAACTCGCTGTTCGGCGTGCTGCAGCAGGAGGCGGCCACCAAGGCCGGGCTCGACCCGCTGCTGCTGACGTCCGCGAACACCTCGGGCGGCGTGCTCGGCAAGATGGTCTCGCCGCAGAACCTCGCGATCGGCGCGGCCGCCGTCGGCCTGGCCGGGAGGGAGGGCGACCTGTTCAGGAAGGTCCTCGGCTGGTCCTTGCTGATGCTGCTCCTGATGTGCATCCTGGTGTACCTGCAGTCGACCTCGGTACTCGGATGGATGATCCCGTCGTAGACGCCGCGCCGGAAGGCCCGGCCGAGGTGGAGGGGGCGCCGGACGCCGGCGCCCCCGCGAAGGACCTCACGAAGCTCGTCGGCGAGCTGAAGCGGATCGTCGGCGAGAAGTGGGTCTACACCTCCGAGCACCAGCTGCGGACCTACGAGTCCGACGGGCTGCTGCAGTACCACGTGATCCCGGCGGCCGCCGTGCTGCCGGGATCCGCGGAGGAGGTGCAGGCGGTCGTGAAGGCGTGCGCGGACGCGGGCGTGCCGTGGGTCGCCCGCGGCGCCGGCTCGGGTCTGTCGGGCGGCGCGCTGCCGATCGCCGACGGCGTGCTGATCGTCGTCTCGCGGATGAAGCGGATCCTCGAGATCGACCTCGCCAACCAGCGCATCTGCGTCGAGCCGGGCGTCACGAACACGAACGTCTCCGTCGCGGTCGGGCCGGGGTACTTCTACCCGCCCGACCCGTCGAGCCAGATCGTCTGCTCGATCGGCGGCAACGTCGCCGAGAACTCCGGCGGCGCGCACTGCTTCAAGTACGGCTTCACGACGAACTACGTGACCGGGCTGGAGGTCGTGCTGGCCGACGGGGAGATGGTCCAGATCGGCGGGATGGAGCTCGACCATCCGGGCTACGACCTGCTCGGCGCGTTCGTCGGCTCGGAGGGCACGCTCGGCGTCGCCACGAAGGTGTGGCTGCGCGTCGTCCCCTCCCCGGAGACGGTCAAGACGCTGGTCGCGTTCTTCGACACGACGCGCCACGCCGGCGAGGCGGTCTCGCAGATCGTGCAGGCCGGCGTCGTGCCGGGCGCGATCGAGATGATGGACGAGAGGGCGATCGAGGCGTCCGAGCAGATGGCCCACGCGGGCTATCCGGCCGGCCGCGGCGCGGCGCTGCTCGTCGAGCTCGACGGCGCCGAGCGCGAGTGCGAGGCGCGCTTCGAGGAGGTCGTGGAGATCTGCGAGGCCTGCGGCTCCGACGACGTGCGCGTCGCGCGCGACGAGGCGGAGCGCGCGCTGTTCTGGAAGACGCGCAAGGCCGCGTTCCCGGCGATGGGCCGGATCTCGCCGAACTACTTCGTCCAGGACGGCGTGATCCCGCGCACCAAGCTGCCCGAGGTGCTCGAGCGCATCGAGGCGCTCGGCAAGGAGTACGGGATGATCGTGGCCAACGTGTTCCACGCCGGCGACGGCAACCTGCACCCGCTCGTCTGTTACGACGGCCGCAACGAGGGCGAGGCCGAGCGCGCCGAGGAGCTGTCGGGCAAGATCCTCGACGCCTGCCTGGACGCCGGCGGGTCGATCACCGGCGAGCACGGCGTCGGCATCGACAAGAAGAAGCACATGCCGAAGATGTTCGAGGAGCCCGACCTCGACGCGTTCCAGCGGCTGCGCTGCGCGTTCGACCCCGCCGGGCTCGCGAACCCCGGCAAGGTCATGCCCACGCCTCGCCTGTGCGGCGAGGTCCCCGGGCCGTACCGGCAGCATCCGCTCGAGGCCGCCGGCATCGCGGAGCGGTTCTAGGTCCGATGGACCTGGACGCGCTCGCCAAGCGGATCCGCGAACACGGGACGGCCGGGCGGGCCGTGCGGCCGGTCGGCGGCGGCACGAAGCTTTCCTGGGGCGGTGCCGATGCCGCCGGCGCGGTCGACCTGGAGACGAGCTCGCTCGACGAGATCCTCGAGCACAACGTCGGTGACTTCACCGCGGTGCTCGGCGCGGGCGTGCGACTCGCCGACGCGCAGGCGAAGTTCGCCGCCGAGAGCCAGATGCTCGCGCTCGACCCGCCGCTCGGCGCGGCCGACGGCGCGACGGTCGGCGGGATGATCGCGACGGCCGACTCCGGCCCGCTGCGCCACCGCTACGGCGGCGTGCGCGACCTCGTGGTCGGCATGACCGTGATCCTCAGCGACGGGACCGTCGCCAAGTCGGGCGGGAAGGTGATCAAGAACGTCGCGGGCTACGACGTCGCGAAGCTGTTCGCGGGCTCCTACGGGACGCTCGGGCTGATCGCGAGCGTGGCCGTGCGGCTGCACCCGCTGCCGCAGGTCAACGCGACGGCCGTCGCCACCTCCGGCGACCCCGTGCGGCTGGCCGAGGCGGCGGCCGCGCTCGCGTCGCTGCCGCTCGAGGCCGACTGCCTCGACGTCACCTGGGACGGCGACCGCGGCCACCTGCTCGTGCGCTTCGGCGCGGCGGCAGCCGTGCACCAGGCGGAGTCGGTGGCCGACCGGATGCGCGGCCTCGGGCTCGACGACACGCGCGCGGAGCCCGAGGACGTGGAGCTGTGGAACCGCCAGCGCGCGATGCAGCGATCGGAGGACGGCCTCGTGCTCAAGGTCTCCGGGCGCCCGACCGACCTGCCGGCCGTGATCGCCGCCGCCCGCGCCCAGGGCGGCACCGTCGTCTCGCGCGCGGCGCACGGGCTCTCCTGGCTCGCGCTGCCGGACGGCGCGGACGTCGCGGCGGTCCGCGAGGCGCTGCACCCGCGGCCGGTGACCGTGCTCGACGGCGCCACGAAGGTCGGCGATGCATGGCCCACGCCGCCCGAGGGCACGCTTGCCGTGATGGCCCGCCTGAAGGAGCGCTTCGACCCCGCGCGGATCTTCCGCCCGGGCGCCTACGTGGGAGGCATCTAAGTGGCCATCGCCTGGGACGAGCACAAGCCGCCCGAGCTGGACCTGATCAAGGACTGCGTGCACTGCGGCTTCTGCCTGCCGACGTGCCCGAGCTACCAGGTCCTCGAGAACGAGAACGACTCGCCGCGCGGGCGGATCGTGCTGATGCGCATCGGCCACGAGGAGGGCTCCGAGGTCTCCCCGCAGATGACGGAGCACTTCGACAACTGCCTCGGCTGCATGGCCTGCGTGACCGCCTGCCCGTCGGGCGTGCAGTACGACCGGCTGATCGAGCAGGTGCGGCCGCAGATCGAGCGCCACGGCGCGCGCACCCGCACCCAGCGCGCGTACCGGCGGATGATCTTCGAGCTGTTCACCCATCCGGGCCGGATGCGCGCGCTCGCGCCGCTGATGGCGCTGCAGGGCCGGCTCGGCGTCAACGAGCGGCTCAGCGACCGGATCAAGCAGCCCCACCTGCGCGCGCTGCTGCGGCTGGCGCCGCCGGTCAAGCTGCGCACCGCGATGCGCCGGCTGCCCGAGGTCGTGCCGGCGCAGGGGACGCGCAAGGGCACCGTCGGCTTCATGCAGGGCTGCGTCCAGCGCGCGTTCTTCGGCGACGTCAACGCCGCCACGGTGCGCGTGCTCGCCGCCGAGGGCTGGGAGGTCCACTCCCCCCGGCAGCCGCGCTGCTGCGGCGCGCTGATGATGCACGCGGGCGTCGAGGACGACGCGAAGGGGCTCGCGCGAGCGACGATCGCCGCCTACGAGGGCTTCGACTTCGTGGCGGTCAACGTGTCGGGCTGCGGCTCCTCGATGAAGGAGTACGACCACCTGCTCTCCGACGACCCGCAGTGGGCCGAGCGCGCGAAGGCCTTCGTGGCCAAGACGCGCGACGTGCACGAGCTGCTGGGCGAGCACGAGCCGCAGGCGAAGCGCCACCCGCTCCCGATGACGGTCGCCTACCACGACGCGTGCCACCTCGCGCACGCGCAGCAGGTGCGCACGCAGCCGCGCGAGCTGCTGCGCGGGATCCCCGGGCTGGAGCTCGTCGAGCCGGCCGACTGGGAGATCTGCTGCGGCTCGGCCGGCATCTACAACCTCGTCAAGCCCGAGCCGGCCGCCGAGCTCGGCAAGCGCAAGGCCGCGAACCTCGCCGCCACCGGCGCCGAGGCGATCGCCGCCGCCAACCCGGGCTGCTCGATCCAGATCTCCGCCCATCTGGAGCAGCCCGTCCCGATCTACCACCCGATGACCCTGCTCGACCTGTCCATACGAGGAGCGAAACGACCATGAGTTCCCTGGAAGCCGCCCCCGTCAAGGAAGAACGCGCCGCCGACATCCTCTCCGACGACGCCCTGGACTTCCTCTCCGAGCTGCACGCCCGCTTCAACCCGCGCCGCCTCGAGCTGCTGCAGGCGCGCAAGGAGCGCGAGGCGCCGAGCGGCTTCCTGGAGGAGACGAAGGAGATCCGCGAGGGCGACTGGAGCGTCGCGCCGCCGCGGCCGGACTACGACGACCGCCGCGTCGAGATCACCGGCCCGACCGACCGCAAGCTCGTCATCAACGCGCTCAACTCGGGCGCGAAGGGCTTCATGGCCGACTTCGAGGACGCGAACTCCCCGACCTGGGCCAACCAGGTCGAGGGCCACGTGAACCTGATCGACGCGATCGAGGGCACGATCACCTACGACGCCTCCGAGGGCAAGCACTACGAGCTCGAGGACGAGGTGGCGACGCTGCTCGTGCGCCCGCGCGGCTGGCACCTGCCCGAGAAGCACATCAAGGTCGACGGCGAGACCCTGGCCGGCGCCTTCATGGACTTCGGGCTGTACCTCTTCCACAACGGCCAGCGGCTGCTCGACCACGGCAGCGCCCCGTACCTCTATCTGCCCAAGATGGAGCACCACCTCGAGGCGCGGCTGTGGAACGACGTCTTCACCTGGACCGAGGACGCGCTCGGGCTCGAGCAGGGCACGATCCGCGCGACCGTCCTGATCGAGACGCTCCCGGCCGCGTTCCAGATGGACGAGATCCTCTACGAGCTGCGCGAGCACTCCTACGGGCTCAACGCCGGCCGCTGGGACTACATCTTCTCGATGATCAAGTGCTTCCGCGACCGGCCGGAGTTCGTGCTCCCGGACCGCACGGACGTGAAGATGACCGTGCCGTTCATGCACGCCTACACCGAGCTGCTCGTGCAGACCTGCCACAAGCGCGGCGCGTTCGCGATGGGCGGCATGGCCGCGCAGATCCCCTCGCGCAAGGACAAGGCCGCCAACGAGGAGGCGCTCGCCGCCGCGAAGGCCGACAAGGAGCGCGAGGCGAAGGCGGGCTTCGACGGCACCTGGGTCGCGCACCCCGACGTCGTCTCCACCGCGAAGGCCGCCTTCGACGAGGTGCTCGGCGACAAGCCCAACCAGATCGACAAGCAGCGCCCCGACGTCTCGGTGACCCCCGAGCAGCTGCTCGACGCCGAGTCCACCCCGGGCGAGATCACCGAGGAGGGCCTGCGCAACGACGTCTCCGTCGGCTTCCAGTACATCTCGTTCTGGCTCGGCGGCCGCGGCGCCGCCGGCATCAACAACCTGATGGAGGACGCCGCCACCGCGGAGATCTCCCGCTCCCAGATCTGGCAGTGGGTCAAGCACGGCAAGTTCACCAAGGACCACGTGCGCCAGGTCCTCGACGAGGAGATGGCCAAGATCCGCGAGGACGTCGGCGAGGAGACCTGGCAGAAGGGCCGCCCCGACGAGACCCGGGAGATCTTCGAGCGCGTCTCGCTCGGCGACGAGTTCCCCGACTTCCTCACCCTCCCGGCCTACGACTACCTCGACTAGACCCCCTTGGTCAGCGGTGCACGATCTCGAGCTTGATCCCGTCGGGGTCGTAGAAGAAGACGGCGTAGTACCCGGGTGAGTAGTCGTACTCGGCCGGGCCCGACTCGATCGTGGCGCCCTCCGCGAGCAGCCACTGGGCGAGCTCGTCGACGACCTCGCGGGAGGGCGCCGTGATCGCGATGTGGTGGACACCGATCCCGTAGCGGTCGTAGGGGACCTCGTGGGCTTCGGACTGGACGCTGCGAAGGCTGATCGCGCCTTGGCCGGAGCCGTCCTCGTGGCCGAGGTAGAGCACGTGCTCGCCGCGTTCGCCGGTGATGGGTCCCTCGCGCGTGTAGCCGAGCGGGGCGAGCAGGCCGCGGTAGAAGGCCAGGCTGCGCTCGAAGTCCGTGACGACGAGGTCGATGTGGTCGATCCCCATGCGCTAGAAGTCGCCGCCGCCGAAGTCGCCGCCGCCGCCGAAGTCGCCGCCGCCGAAATCACCGCCGCCGAAGTCGCCACCACCGGCGTCGCCGCCGCCGGGGTCGCCGCCGTCGCCGTACGCGTAGGCGTCGCCCATCCCCCAGCCGCCGAGCGAGCTGCCGAGCAGCGTCCCGACCATCAGGCCGGGCAGCAGGCCGCCGCCGAAGCCGCCGAACAGGCCGCCGGCGAACGGGGCGTAGCCGGGCCCGGCGTTCCAGTAGGGCATCCGCCGCCCGCCGACGAGCACCTCTCGCGCCTCGGGGTCCTCGCCTCGCTCGACCCGCTGGGCGTCGGCCTCGCAGGCGGGCACCATCCGCGGCGCCCCGCCGTAGGGCGCCCACTCGACATCGCGCGAGGACGGGCCGTGGCGGGGGTCGAAGAAGCACGGCGGCGTGCGCTCGGGCGGCTCGCGGCCGGCGAGGCGCTCCTTGGCGGCCGTCATCGCGTAGCGGCCCTCCTCGAGCGCGGCGCCGACGGGCTCGAAGTCCTCCGGTGCGCGCGCCTGCTCGACGAGGTCGTCCGCGCGGTCGTAGGCGGCGACGGCGCGGTCGTAGTCCTCCTTGGCGCGCGGGTCCACGCCCGGCATCTCGACGTCGAGGTCGAGCGCGCGGATGTCGTCGCCGAGCGCGACGAGGTCGTCACGCACGTTCTCCCGCAACTCGTCCATCTGCGCCCGCTGCGCGGTGCGGTGGCGGCGGCGGTTGAGCAGGAAGGCGCCCCCGGCCAGGGCGATCAGCGGCAGCAGCAGCGCGCCCGAGATCCCGCCGCCACCGCCACCGCCACCGCCACCTCCGCCGGAGTCACCGGAGCCACCGGCCTTGATCTCGGCCACGCGGTCGACGAAGTCCAGCAGGACGGCGGCGACGCCCTCGCTGCGGTGCGCCTCGAACGCGGCCGTGGCCGCGGAGCCCGCGCCCCGGAGCTCCGTGCTCCCGGCCGAGAACGCCCGCCCCGCCTCGACGGCGTAGGTGCCCTCGCTGCCGAGCCGCGCGCGGATCGCGCGCGCGACGCCGCTCGCGGAGCCGCCGCCCTCCGCCGCCGCCTCCGCGGGCAGCACGGCGATGAACAGGGGCCCGGTGTCGCGCTCGCGGATCCGCGCACGGAGCTGCTCGGCCTGCTCCGGGCTGACGATGTCCCGGGCGTCCGGGTCGACGTAGACGGGGTCCTTCGCGAGCGCGTCGGCGGCGCGCTGGACGTAGGCCTGCGCCCCCGCGGCGGGAGCAATGAGGAGCGTGAACAGCAGGGCGAGCAGGACGGTCCGGGCCATACGCACGGGCTGCCCGCGGCGGGCCTCCCCCATTCAGGCCTCGCTCGCGCGGACGCCGACCGCGGTCGCGAACAGGCCGGCGTTGCCGACGATGTCCTCCCACGGCATCGTCGCCCCGCGCAGGTTCTCGACGGCGTTGATGCCCTCGAGCCGGCAGCCGCGCAGCTCGACGCGCTGCAGGCGGACCCGCGCCAGCTCGACCCCGCCGAGGTCGCAGCGCTCGAAGCGCACGTCGCGCAGTACCGCCTCGCCGAACGAGCTCTCGCGCAGGTCGCAATCGGCGAAGAGGACCCGTTCCAGGCGCGCGGCGGAGAGGTTGGCGAGGTCGATCCGGCAGTCCGAGAAGGTCACGTCGCGCAGCGAGGAGTCGCTCAGGTCGGCGCCGGTCAGCCGCGCCCGGGCGATCGAGACCCGCCGCAGCGCCGCCTTCGGCGCGCGCAGGTTGGCGAGGTCGGCGCCCTCGACCGCGGTGTCGCCGAGATGGAGGTCGGGCAGCCGGGCGCCCGCGAGCGAGCCCTTCAGCCGGCTCTCGGCCAGCGTGAGCGAGCGCAGCTCGAGCTCGCCCGCACCGGTCACCTCGACGCCCTCGTAGCGCTCCTCGTCCTCCAGCGCCGCCGCCTCGAGCGGCGCCGGCGCCTCGGGGACCCGGGGCTCCAGCGGCGGCCGCAGGCGGTCCACTACGACAGCAGCTCGCGCAGGCGCTCGAGGTCCTCGGTCAGCTTGCCCTCGAGCTTGGGCTGCACGACCGGGACGAGCAGGCGCGCCTTGAAGCCGTTCGCCTTGCCCTCGAGCGTCTGGGTCAGCTCCGTGCCGCCGCCGGCCTCGCGCAGCGCGGTAGGTCGTCTCCACGTCGAGGCCGTTGGTCGAGAAGCGGCTGTCGGCGGAGTGCGGCGGGTCGTGAGCGGTGATCTCGAGCTCGATGTCGAGGTCGTTGCCGCCGACGGTGAGCACCTGGTGGATCCGCGAGCCGCGCTCGATCGCGCGCGCCGCGCACGTCGTAGCTCTTCAGCCGGCTCGTCCAGCGCGGCACCTTGTCCTCGTCGAGCAGCCACGGGAAGACCTCCGCGGGCGGCTTCGGGATCGTGACGGTGTGGCTGAAGCTAGCCACCGGCGGGATTCGGTCCGCGGACGTTGCGCAGCGGCACGACCTCGCCGATCTCGGGCTCCTCGCGGCCCTCGCGCGCCGCGAGCTCGCGCTCGAGGTCGGCGATCCGGCGGGAGAGGTGCTTGATCGCGTCGGCGATCGGGTCGGGCAGGTGGACCCAGTCGGCGTCGGGCCCCTCGGGCCGGCGGCCCTCGACGCGCACGGTGTGGCCCGGGTTGCCGACCACGGTCGAGTTCGGCGGCACGTCGTGGATGACGACCGCGTTGGCGCCGATCTTGGCGCCATGGCCGATCGTGATCGGGCCGAGCAGCTTCGCCCCGGAGCCGATCGTGACGTTGTCCTCCACCGTCGGGTGGCGCTTGCCGGTGGCGAAGCCGGTGCCGCCGAGCGTGACGCCCTGGTACATCGTCACGTTCTCGCCGACCTCGGCCGTCTCGCCGATCACGACGCCCATCCCGTGGTCGATGAACAGCCCGTCGCCGACCCGCGCGGACGGATGGATCTCGATCCCGGTCAGCGAGCGCGAGACGTAGGCCAGCGCCCGCGGCGCCATCGGGACGCCGGCGCCGCGCAGCGCGTGCGCGACGCGGTGGGACAGCAGCGCGTGGACCCCGGGCCAGGCGGTGAGGATCTCGGCGGGCGAGACGCCCTTCGCCGCCGGGTCGCGGTCGCGCGCCGCCGCGACGTCGCGGCGGACCTCTCCGGCGACGCGGCGCAGGGTCCCGAGTCCGAGTCATGCCTGCGGCGTAAGGCGTCACCGCAGCGGCGCCGCAGTCGGCGGGCAGTCCGGCAGTCGCGCCGCTCGACGCTCACGCGCAGGAACGACAGCAGGGCCAGGTCGGCCTGCAGGAAGGCGCCCACCAGCGGCTCGCCGACGCCCGTCAGCAGCTTGAGCGCCTCGAGCGCCTGCAGCGAGCCGATCACCCCGGCGGCCGGGCCGAGCACGCCCGCGGTCGCGCAGGTCGGCGCGTCCGGCGGCAGCTCGGGGAAGGCGCAGCGGTAACACGCCGACTCCCCCGGGCGGATGCCCATCACCAGGCCGCTGGTGCCGAGCACGCCGGCCTCGACGAGCGGGATCCGAGCCGCGCAGCAGGCGGCGTTGACGGCGTAGCGGGTCTCGAACGAGTCGCTGCAGTCCACGACGAGGTCGGCGCCCTCGATCAGGCCGGGGGCGTTGGCGGCGTCCAGGCGCACCTGGTAGGGCTCGACGACGACCTCCGGGTTGAGGAACCCGAGCTTGGCGGCGGCGCTGTGCGCCTTGGGCACCCCGACGTCGGGCGTGAAGTGCAGGAGCTGGCGGTGCAGGTTGGACAGCTCGACCTCGTCGCCGTCGACGATCCCCAGCCGCCCGACGCCCGCACCGGCGAGGTAGAGCGCGACCGGCGAGCCGAGCGCGCCGGCGCCGACCACCAGCACGCTCGCGGCGCCGAGCGCCCGCTGGGCGGCCTCGCTCCACTCCGGCAGCACCAGCTGGCGCGAGTAGCGCTCGAGGCTCGCCTCCGCAAGAACGGGGTCAGGCACCTTTCTTGCAGGCTCGGGCTGCGCGGCGGCCTTGACGTCGCGCACGGACCCGGCCAGATCGCGCAGGAAGGAGCGGCGGCTCGAGCTCATGCGCGCACGATCCGGATCGTCGTGCCCTCGACGCTGACCTCATGCCCGGCCTCGCGCGCGGAGCGCGGCACGTTCTCGAGCGCCTCGCCCTCGCGGCAGCGCACGGCGAGCTCCTCGCCGGGCGCCATCCGCTCGAGCTCCAGCTTGGTCTTGACCCACGTCATCGGGCAGGTGACATCGGTGATGTCGAGCGTCCGGGTCACTGCAGTGCGAGCACGAGCTCGCGCAGCGCGCCCGGGTAGCGCCAGGCGATCCCGCCGTGCTTGCCGTCGAAGAGCTCGACGGTGTGCTCGACGCCCAGCTTGTCGAGCTCCGCGCCGAAGGCCGTGGCGCCCAGGTCGAGGAAGAACTCGTCGCTGCGGCCGGCGTCGAGGTAGACGCGGCGCATCGAGCGCAGGGCGTCCGCGTGCGCGGGCGCCATCCGCACCGGGTCCTTCTCCAGCCACTGCGCCCAGACGTCCTCGACCAGCCGCCCCGTGGCGAGGTCCACCGGCAGCAGCGCCTTGCCCGGGCGCTGCGGGTCGGGCGAGTAGGCGGCCGCGTAGCCGTAGAACTCGATCGCGCGGAAGCGGTCCATGTCGAAGTGGTCCGCGGCGCCGAGCCGCTCGAAGAAGACCTCGATCGAGCCCTCGAACTGGTCGCGGATCGTGCGCACGAACGTCGGGAACTCGGGCACGTAGGCCGACTCGAAGAGCGCGTCGCCGGCGTGCGAGGCGAGCGCGCCGAACACGTCGGGGCGCAGCATCGGCACGACCATCGCGCCGTAGCCGCCCGAGGACTTGCCGGCCAGGCCGCGGCGGTCGCGGTCGGCGGCCGTCGGGTAGCGCGCGTCGACGAACTCGACGACCTCGTCGCAGAGGTAGTCCATGTAGCGCCCGGTGCCGGTCGAGTTGAGGAACTGCGAGCCGCCGTAGCTCGTCCAGGCGTCGACGAAGACGACGATCGCGTCCGGGCAGGAGCCCGAGGCGAACAGCGCGTCGAAGGCCTCGATCACGGTCGGCTGGAACGGGTTGCGGGTGAACCACATGTCGAGCTGGCCCGTGTAGCCCTGGATCACGTAGACCGAGGGCAGCGCACGCGGGTGGTCGCGCTCGACGCCGGGCGGCCGGTAGACGTAGAGCGGGCGGCGGGCCGGGTCGCCGAGCGGGTTGTCGGCGAGCACGTCGGACTCGACGACCAGCCGGTCGAGCGTCCCGTGCATCGGCCGCTCCCAGGGAGCGCCGGCGGGGCCCTCGACCTCGCGCAGGCTCATGCCGCTCCGGCGGCGCGCTCGGGCTCGGGCGCGAAGAACGGGGTCGAGACGTAGCGCTCGCCCGAGTCGGGCAGCACGACCGCGATCCGCTTGCCCTTGGCCTCGGGCCGGTTGGCGATCTCGAGCGCGGCGTGGAGCGCGGCGCCGCAGGAGATGCCGGCCAGCACGCCCTCGCGGCGAGCGAGCAGCCGCGCGGTCTCCAGCGCGTCCTCGTCGTCGACGGGGACGATCTCGTCGACCAGCGAGCGGTCGAGCACGGGCGGCACGAAGCCGGCGCCGATGCCCTGGATCTTGTGCGGGCCCGGTGGTCCGCCGGAGAGCACGGGCGAGGAGGCCGGCTCGACGGCGATCACCTTGACGTCCTTGTCGCGCTCCTTGAGGAAGCCGCCCGCTCCGGTGATCGTGCCGCCGGTGCCGACGCCGGCGACGAGGTAGTCGATCCTGCCGTCGAGCGCCTCCCACAGCTCGGGGCCGGTGGTGCGCCGGTGGGCCTCGGGGTTGGCGGGGTTGGCGAACTGGTCGGGCAGCCAGACGTCGCCGTCGCGCGCGAGCGCCTGGGCGGCCGCGACCGCCTCGTTCATGCCGCCCATCGACTCGGTCACGTGGACCTGCGCGCCGTAGAGCCGCAGCAGCGCGTCGCGCTCGCGGCTCATGCCCTGCGGCAGCGTCAGGATCAGGTCGTAGCCCTTGGCCGCGCACACGAACGCGAGCGCGATGCCGGTGTTGCCGCTCGTGGCCTCGACGATCGTGGTCCGGCCGGGCTCGATCCGCCCCTCGGCCTCGGCCGCCTCGATCATCGCCACGCCGATCCGGTCCTTGACCGAGCCGCCGGGGTTGAACATCTCCAGCTTCGCGAAGACCTCGGCGCCCGCGCCGGCCGCGAGCCGCGTGAGCTGCACCATCGGGGTGCGCCCGACGTGGTCCGCAATGTTGATCGGGATGGAGGCCATTCCGCTATGAGAGCCTAGTAGGGATGGCCATGCTGGTCGGCATCAACCACGTGGCGCTCGAGGTCGGCGACCTCGACGCGGCGCTGGAGTTCTACGGGCGCTGGCTGGACTTCGAGCTGCGCGGCCGCGTGCCGGGGATGGCGTTCCTGGACGCGGGCGACCAGTTCCTCGCGCTGTCGGAGGGGCGTGGTCAAGGACCGGACGCCGATCGGCACTTCGGGCTCGTGGTCGACGACCGCGACGCCGTGCGGGCCGCCCTCGCCGAGGCCGGCATCGAGCCCGAGCGCGGCCGCGGACTGCTCGTGCGCGACCCGTGGGGCAACCTCGTCGAGATCGTCGACTACCGCGAGATCCAGTTCACGAAGGCGTCCGGCGTGCTCGCCGGGATGGGGCTCGACGGGCTCGGCAAGACGGACGAAGCGCTGCGCGAGCTGGCCGATAAGGGCCTCGCCTAAGAGCAGTCGCGGGCCTGCTCGACCCGCTCGGTCCGGATCGGCCCGGCGGTCCGCGGCAGGCGGATCACCTCGTACGGCTTCGTGATCACCTGCGGGACGACGCAGCCCGCGCCCGGTCGCGACTCGATCGCGCGCACGAGCACGCCCGAGCCGTCCCTCGTGACCGACTCGACCCGGAGCCCCCGCGCCGTGCCGGTGCGGCCCAGCACCGCGACCACCGTCCACCGTCGGAAGCTCACGCGCGGCCTCCGCGGCCGCGGCATCACGTTCGCGTGCAGGCGGCGCCAGACGTGCCGCCAGCGGCGCTCCGTCCGGATCACGAACGTCGTCTGCGCCTCATAGCCGCTCGACCCGCGGCTGTTGCGCTCGATCGTCGTATAGGTGACCGGTGAGCCGTCCTGCGCCCCCGCCGTGCCCGCTCCGGCGGCGAGCACGAGCGCGAGCAGCAAGATCACTCGGCCCACTGCAGGCTCTCCCCCACCTTCACGACGACGGCCTTGAGCTCCTTGCGCTGCTCGAGCACGTCGTCGACGATCGCGACGAACTCGTCGGCCTTGTCGTTGAAGGCGTCGATCAGCTCGCCCTGGAGGGCGCTCCAGTTGCGCTTGACCGCCTTGCCCTCGCGGGTGCCCCAGAAGTCCCGCTTCGGCGTGACCTTGCCGGTGCCGTAGTAGAAGCGGGGGTTGCGGTCGTCGTTTCGGCCGAGCACCTCGGCCGTGGCGTGCGAGCGCAGCACGACGGCGGCGCTCGCGCCGAAGATCGCGTCGCGGACGTCGGACTCCGAGTACGTGACGTCGACGGCCTGCATCACGCCGTAGTCGAGCGACAGGTGGATGCGCCACTCGCCCATGCGCTCCTCGAGCTCGAAGTAGGCGACGCGGCCCTCGTCGGGCGAGAAGCCGGCGACGAGCTGCCAGAGCTCGTCCTTGGCCAGCCGCTGGGTCTGGTCGTGCTGCTCGAGCCAGGCCTTCTTGATCAGGTAGTCGATCTCCTTGGTGCTCGAGCCGCCGGCCATGGCCAGCCGCGGCTCGCGGCGCAGGCGCGGCTCGAGGCCGTCCATCAGCTGGGTGAGCTTGTCGCGGTCCTCGACGTTCGCCCGCGCGTGGCGCTCGGTGATCTCCTTCAGCTTGAGCTCGATCTCGGTGAGCTTCCCGGCGCTCTTCTCGACGCCGTCCGCGAGGTTGGCGGCGGCGGTGCGGGCGAACTCGGTCGCGACCGCGCTCAGCGCGCCGAGCGTCTGGCGCGAGGTGACGACGGCGATCGTGTTCTCGGTCAGCGCCTTCTGGACCTCGGTGAGCTCCTCGCCGATCGTCTCGAGGTCCTCGAGGTCCTCGGGCGCGTAGAGGGCCATGCCCGGCTTGGCGATCGCGGTGCGCTCCATGATCGCCTTCCTGACGCGCGTGTCCAGCGGCTTGCGGCGCAGGTCGACCGACGCGAGCGCGGCGAGCGCCTCCTCCTCGGCCTCCGCACGGGCCAGCTTGTCCTCGAGCTCGGTCATCTCGGCGCCGAGCGCCGCGGCGTCCATGCCGACCCAGCCGTACTCGCGCGCGTCGCGCAGGCGCCGCTCGAAGGCGGTCAGCTCGCCCTCGATGCGCGGGGCGCGGGCGTGCGCCTTGGCCCTCGTGAGCCGCTGCGCCAGCGCGAGGTGCGTGCCGCGCTCCCGGATGCCCTTGCGCTCGCGCTCGACCTCCTTCTCGGCCACGTCGGACTTGCCGCCGGGCAGCAGCGACTCCGGCGCGACCTCACCCGACTCGACCTGCGCGACCAATCCGGCCAGCGCGGCATTCCCGGCCGAGTCCTGCACCCCCATCAGGATCGCGCCGAGGTCACCGTTGACCGGCGCGAGCTCCTCGCCTTCCTTCTCCTGATCCTCCTCGGCGTCGCCCGTGCGCGTTCGCATCCGGCGCGAGTATCCCAACGCGGCTGGGCCGTGTCACCCGGCGGCCGGGCAGCCGTTCGGGAATCGGTGCACCATGTGCGCATGCTCAGCCGCCTGCGCCGCATGCTCTCCGATCAGCTCTCGCGCCCCTCCGGCCTCGCCGGCCGCGTCGTGGCCGCGGGCATGAACCGCGGAAACCGCGACTTCAACGCCAGGGCGATCGACCGGCTCGATGTCCGACCGGGGACGCGCGTGCTCGATCTCGGCTTCGGCGGCGGGCTGACGTTCCGGCCGCTGCTCGAGCGGCGCGCCACGATCGTCGGCGTCGACCGCGCCGAGGACATGGTCGCCGCCGCCTCCGAGCGCCACCGTGAGGACATCGCCGCCGGCCGGATCGCGGTCCACGCCGGCGACGTGCTCGCGCTGCCGCTCGAGGACGCCACCGTCGACCGCGTCCTCACCGTCAACACCGTCTATTTCTGGCCCGACCTCGCCCCCGCGCTACGGGAGGTCCACCGCGTCCTCGCGCCGGGCGGCCGCGTCGTGATCGGGATCCGCGACGGCTCGGTGATGGAGCGCGTCGACCTGGCCGTCTTCACGCTGCGCCCGCCGGCAGAGATCGCCGCGGCCCTCGAAGCCGCCGGCTTCGACGCAGCCGAAGTCGATTCCGCGCCGGACGGCGCGTCGCACCTCATCACGGCCGTGCGCTGACGGCTACTTGACCACTTGCAGCACAGTCGCAACGGCAGCCGGCGCGGGTCCCGTGATCTGCTTTGCGGTCGCTCATCGTGCGAGCCTGTCGTCGCGGGCGGTGGACCGGCGAATCATTACGCGCAGTTCTCGGAGCTCCTCGGCAGTCAGCAGGCCGGCTATCGGTGCAGGCGCCCGACGTCCGTCGGCCTCGGCTCGCTGGAACGCGAGCACGTAGCGGGCGACCTCCATATCGCGATCGGTGAGGCTCATCGCACTGTCCTCTCAGATCTAGCGGTGCGTTCCGCGCGTTCTTGGAGAAGACGGAGAACGCCTTGCGCGGTGTGCCGTCCGGGTTCACCAGGCCGGCGTCGAAGCGCGCGGTGGGGTCGGCGCCGTAGAACGAGTACACGAACAGCCGCGTGATCTTCGAGCGCATGCCGCGCCGGCGCGTGTCGTAGTCGTCGACGAGCCGGAACATGCCCTTCGTGCGCGCGGCGGCGCGCGACTCGGAGTGCTTGAAGCTCGGCAGCAGCTTGACGATGCCGCCGGTCTCGGTCAGCCAGACCTCGCCGGGGACGGTGCGCAGCATCTGCTTGGTGAAGGTCGTGCGGCGGCGGTTGACGTCGCCGTAGTTGTGCAGGCCCCATAGCTTCGGCGCTGCCCTTGGCGTAGCGCCGGAACGTCGCGAGGTAGCGGCCCATGTTGGGCGTGTCGAGCATGTCGGCCGCCATCACGCGGAACTTGCCCTTGCGGGCCTGCGCGCGGAGCACGTTGTAGTAGCCGGCGGCCGTGCGCGGGCTCTTGAACGTGGGCTGGGACTTGTGGTTGATCTCGTTCCAGGCCGAGTAGGTCTTCACCCACGGGAACTTCGCGTCGAACATGCCGAACGCGTTGCGGTACGCGCTCGCGCTCGGCGCGCGGCAGACCTTGGCCTTGGAGTAGCGACCGCTCGGCAGATAGCAGCCGCGGCGCGCGGTGAAGGTCACCAGCACGTCCTGGCGCGCTGCACGGGCGCGGAGCATGTAGTGGTCGACCTCGTTGCGCTGGTCGACGTGGTTGGCGTAGTCCCACGGGACCAGGTAGCGCACCCGCTTGAGCTTGAGCGACTGCCACGAGGGCGAGTCGAACATCTGCTGGTTCTGCTCGCCGACACCGACCCGATAGCCGGCGCTCGCGGGAGCGGCCCCGACCATTGACATCCCGGCACAAGCGAGCGCGGCGACGGCCGCAACGGACAGGACGATTCGCTTCATCGAGAACAGGTCTTTCGGCGTGGGCAACACTGTTGGCGGAATGCTAACAGCTAGTTGACGAACCGCCAACAACGATTAGACTGCCGTTATGGCGAGAGGGAGATCGACGCCGTGAGCTAGGACGTCCGCGCCGCCACCAGCGAGGACGCGGCGGACTCGCAGTAGGTGCTCTTCGTGACGCTCGCGGCCCAGCCGCCTTAAAACGTGGTCACATCGTGGTCACGGCGGCCACAAAACCTCCAGTTTGCAGGGAGAAAACGGCCTGATCTAAATGTAGTACATCGACGCGCCGGCGGCGCGGTTCTCGCGCTCGACGACGTCGTTGATCGTCGCCTTGGCGAGGACGGCGCGGGCCGCGGCGGCGGCCTCGGCGAAGATCGACTCGGCTCCTCCGCCGAGCGGGCCGTCGAGCAGCTCGACGATCTCGAGGACGGTGATGTCTCCGGGGTCGCGGGCGAAGGAGTAGCCGCCCTTGACTCCGCGCTGGGAGCGCAGGATGCCCGCGCGGCGCAGGACCGCGAAGAGCTGCTCGAGGAACTGGACCGGGATGTCGCGTCGGCGGGCCAGCTCGCCGATGGGGACGGGGGCGGGGCCGCCGGCGCGGGCGAGCTCCGTGAGTGCGCGGATCGCGTAGGGCGACTTGGTCGTGATCGAGAGCATCGGGCGCGGCCGATGCTACGACAGCGCCCGGTCAGCCGTGCGGATCGACGCGCTCGGAGCGTTCGCGCTGCTGCTCGGCGGCCGACTGCTCCTCCTGCGCTCGGGCCGCGAGCTGCTCGGCCTCGGACTCCGCCTTCAGGGCGCGCGCCTCGTGTCGCTGGGCCTCTTCGCGCTCCCGCTCGGCCACCGTGCGCCGGTCTTCGGCCTGCGCGAGCGCCTCGTCGGCCGACTCGACGTGCTGCTCGGCCTGCGCGGCGCGTGCCTTGGCCTCGACCCGGCGCTGCTGCGTGCGCTGCTTGGAGCGCTTGCGGGCCATCGGCAGCAGCGCGAGGAGCAGGATCAGCGCCAGCACGACGACGATGAGCACGATCAGCCAGGTGTCCATGGGCGACGGCCTACCCTCGCGCCGTTCCCGCACACGCGCGATCGGGTAGCGCCCGGGACGTGACCGTCGACATCGACACGGCGCTCGAGTGGCGCGGGAGGACCGTGGTCGACCGCCACGGCGAGAAGATCGGCCGCTTCGGCGACGTCTACCTGGACTCGGAGACCGACCTCCCGGCCTACGCGGCCGTCGCCACGGGCCTGTTCGGCACCAAGGAGACCTACGTCCGCCTCGACGACGCCCGGCCCGAGGGCGACGACATCCAGGTCGCCTACGACCGCGAGCACGTTCTCGAGGCGCCGCGGCTGGACCCGGGCGTCTCGCTGACCGCCCACGAGGAGACGCTGCTCGACGAGCACTACGCGGCGGTCCCGGGCCCGCGCGACGCGGGCGAGGACCACGCGGAGATGGTGCGCTCCGAGGAGGAGGTGCGTGTCCGCAAGGAGCCGGTGGAGCGCCGCGAGCGCGTGCGGCTCAAGAAGGTCACGGTCACCGACGAGGTGCAGCGGACGGTCCCGGTGCGGCGCGAGGAGATCCGCCTCGAGCACGAGCCGCCGCCCGAGGGCCGCGTCGTGGAGGTCGAGGAGGACCCGCCCTAGCATCGTCGGGGTGCTGTCGCGCTTCGCCCCGCCCCTGCTGCTGATGGGGCTGATCTTCTTCCTGTCCGCGCAGCCCGACCTCAACTCGGGCCTGGGAACGTGGGACACGGTCCTGCGCAAGCTCGCGCACATGGCGGAGTTCGGGCTGCTCTGGTTCCTCTGGTGGCGCGCGCTGGGCTACGGGAACCACCTCGTGCCGGCGCTGATCGCGATCGCCTACGCGATCACGGACGAGCTGCACCAGACCACGGTGGAGGGCCGCGTCGGCTCGCCCGTGGACGTGCTGATCGACTCGGCCGGCGTGGCCCTCGCCGTGCTCGCGGCGCGCCGGGCGCGGTCCGGTAGCGTGGCGGAATGAACATCACCGGAGTCGATTTCGTCACCGTCCCCACCAAGGACTGGGAGCAGGCGAAGGATTTCTACGGCGAGACGCTCGGGCTCGAGGCCTCCAAGCGCTGGGGCAACATGCCCGCGAGCGAGTTCGAGACCGGCTCGCTGACGATCGCCCTGATGCAGTCCGACGCGTTCGGGCTCGAGTTCTCCCCGCTGCCCACGCCGATCGCCCTGCACGTGGAGGACGTCCACGCCGCCCGCGAGGAGCTCGAGGCCAAGGGCGTGAAGTTCGCCGCGGACACGCTGGACTCGGGCGTGTGCCACATGGCCCACTTCCGGGACCCGGACGGCAACGTCCTGATGCTGCACCATCGCTACGCGCCCAAGGACGCGAAGCCCGACCCCGCCGTCGTCGGCTAGAGCCAGCCGCGCTCGGTCGCGTGCAGCACGGCCTGCGCGCGGTCGACCGCGCCCAGCTTGCCGTAGATGTTGTGCAGGTGCGTGCGCACCGTGCTCGTCGAGAGCGAGAGCTCGTGGGCGATCTGCTTGTAGACCATGCCCTTGGCGAGGCGCTTGAGGACCTCGAGCTCGCGGCCTGAGAGCGGGCACGGCTCGACCGCCCGCGGGCGCTCCTGCGAGGGGTACGGGAGGTCGTAGAGGACCGAGCGCAGCTCGGTCGGGCCGAAGCCGACGTTGCGGGCGGCCTTGAGCAGCTCGGTCGAGGAGACGGGCGAGCCCTGCGAGTAGTGCGCCAGCATGTCCGCGAGGCGGACGAACGCGGCGTCGCCCTGGGCGTCGTCGGCGTGGTGGCGCTCGATCGCGGACGCGACCGACTTGGGAAGGTTCCAGCGGCGGGCGAGGACGCCGCCGACCAGCGCGTGGTCGACGCCGAGCTCGCGACGCTCGTAGTGCAGGCGCTCCTCGGGCGTGCGGGCCGGGCCGTGGACCTGCTTGGGGTAGCCCGGGTACGCGTGCATGAGCACGAGCTTGCCGATGTCGTGCAGCAGCGCGGTGACGAGCAGCCGGTCGCGGTGCTGGTAGCCGGCCGCGGCGGCGAGCCGGTCCGCGGCGCGCTGGACGGCGACGGCGTGCAGGCGGAAGCGCTCCGGGGCGGCGTCCCACTTCTTGCCGCGCTCGAAGAACTCGAAGGTCTCGGCGTTGGTGGCCAGCTGGTGCACCGACTCGGGCGAGAGCACCTCGACGGCGCCGACGATCGAGTCGACCTGGCCGCGGCGCGGCGAGTCGAACCCGTTGGCGAGCCGCATGATCGCGATCACCAGGGCGACGTCGGACTCGATCGCGCGGACCATGTCGCCGATCGAGGGCCGCTCCTCGGCCACGAGCGCCAGCAGGCGGTTGCGGGACTCGGCCAGCGCCGGGAAGACCTCCAGCGCCTCGAAGGCGGCGGTGAGGCGCTTGCCGTGGCCCTCATTGCGCGAGCGGCCGACGGATGCGTAGGGGCTCGGACCCGACGATCCCGCGGCAGCAGGCGTGCGCGTGCCGGCAGCGGGCACGGGCATTGCGGTCGCACGGGGCGGGGTCATGAGCCTTTCATCGGTCGAAATCGGGGGATCTGGAGGGTTCTGGCCAGTCATGGTCGCGGCCTTCAGCCTCTATCGGCAACCGTGGACGGACGGTTGAGTCCCGATGTCGCCTGTTCCATCCGAGCGACGGTCTCGTCCCGCCCGAGCACCGCTACGGTCTCGAAGATACCCGGGGAGACGGTCGTACCCGCCAGCGCGACGCGGAGCGGCTGGAAGAGCTTGCCCGGCTTGACCTCCGCGCTCTCGACGACCCCGGTCAGCGCGGCCTCCACGGCGTCGACGGTCCACGGCCCCTCGATCGCCTCCAGCGCCTCGCGGGCCTGCGCCAGCAGCGCCTGCGTCTCCTCCGGCCCGAGCCACTTCTCGCGCAGCTTCGGGTCGTCGGCGGGCCCGTCGAAGAGGAAGCCGACCAGGGGCCAGAAGTCCGACAGCGTCTGGAACTTCTCGCGCGAGATCGCCACCGCCTCGCCCAGGCCGGAGCGGCCCGTGAAGGTCTCCAGGCGGCGGGTGAGCTCCTCGACCGGCAGCTCGCGGATGTACGTGCCGTTCATGTGGCGCAGCTTCTTCTCGTCGAACACGGCCGGGCTCTTGGAGACTCGCTCCAGCGAGAAGCGCTGCTGCAGCTCCTCCACCGAGTGGTAAGTCGTCTCGGCGTCGAAGCCCCAGCCCAGCAGGGCGAGGTAGTTCAGGACGGCCTCGCGCAGGTAGCCCGTGTCGCGCAGCTCCTGCACCGACGCGGCGCCGTGGCGCTTGGAGAGCTTCTTGCCGTCCGGGCCGTGCAGCAGCGGCACGTGGGCGTAGATCGGCGCCTCGGCGCCCATCGCCTCGAGGATCCGCATCTGCTTGGGCGTGTTGGAGAAGTGGTCGGCGCCGCGCACCACGTGCGTGATGCCGGCGTCGAGGTCGTCGACCACGACGGCCAGGTGGTAGACCGGCGTCCCGTCGGCGCGGGCGATCACGAGATCGTCCATCAGGCGGTGCTCGAAGGTGCTCTCGCCGCGGATCACGTCGCGCACGACGGTCGCGCCCTCGTCGGGCATCCGCAGCCGGACGGCGCCCTCCCCCTCGTCCTGGCCGCGGAAGCCGGCGTTGCCGTGGGCCTCCTTGAAGGCCTTGACCTCCTCGCCGCCCGCCGTGGAGCGGTAGGCGTGGCCGCCGGCGATCAGCTGCTCGACGACCTCGGCGTGCCGCTCGCGGCGCTCGGACTGGAAGACCGGGTCGCCGTCCCAGTCGAGGCCGAGCCAGCGCAGCGCCTCGAAGATCTGCTCGACGTTCTCCGGGGTGGAGCGCTCGCGGTCGGTGTCCTCGATGCGCAGGACGAAGTCCGCGCTCGCTGCCCCTGGCCAGGAGCCAGTTGTACAGTGCCGTCCGCGCTCCACCGATGTGGAGGGCGCCGGTCGGCGACGGGGCGAAGCGCACGCGCATACTGGACACAGCATGCCACGAAAGAAAAGCGTCCAGAACCGATGCTGATCGGGGGTCACGTATCTCCCGCAGGCGGCCCTGCCAATGCGATCGCGCGCGGCGAGGAGCGCGCCTGCCAGGCGATCCAGTTCTTCAACCAGAGCCCGCGCGCCTGGCGGCCGCGGATCTACTCGGAGGAGGAGGTCGCCGCCTATCACGAGGCGATCGCCGGCTCGCCGGTCGACGCCCTGCTGATCCACGCGGTCTACCTGCTCAACTGCGCCTCCGAGGACGAGGAGATCCGCGGCAAGTCGCTGGCGGCGCTGACCCACGCGCTCGACGCCGGCGCGGCGCTCGGCGCGGTCGGCGTCGTCCTGCACCCCGGCTCGGCGCTCACGAAGGGCGGCTCGGTCGAGAAGGCGATCGAGCGGGCGGGCGCCGTGATCGCCGAGGCGCTGGCGGAGTCCGCCGAGGGCGGGATCCTGCATCTCGAGGACACCGCGGGCGCCGGCGGCACGCTCGGCCGCTCCTTCGAGGAGCTCGCCGCGCTGATCGAGGCGGCGGGCGGCGGCGAGCGGATCGGCGTCTGCCTGGACTCCTGCCACCTGCTGGCCTCGGGCTACGACATCCGCACGGCCGAGGGCCTCTCGGACGTGCTGGACCGCTTCGACGAGGTCGTCGGCCTCGACCGGCTGGGCTCGCTGCACGTCAACGACTCGATGACGCCGCTGGGCTCCAACCGCGACCGCCACATCAACCTCGGCGAGGGCGAGATCGGCGCCGACGGGATCGCCGCCTTCCTGTCCGAGCCGCGCTTCGACGGGCTGCCGGTCATCTTCGAGGGCCCCGGCCACGCCGGCAAGGCCGTCGACCGCGCGGACATCGAGAACGCGTTCGCGCTGCGCGAGCGCGGCCTGAAGGCCCGGGCCTAGCGGCCCGGAGCCTTCCCCTACTTCTTCTTCAGCGTCAGGTTCGCGGCCTTCCTCGCGGTGTTGCCGGCCGCGTCCTTGACGGCCACGGCGACGCCGAGCTTGACCGACTTGGCCTTCTTGAGCGCCTTGCGGGCCTTCGCCGTCAGCTTGACCGTCACGGCGTTCTTACCGGCCGCCAGCGCCTTGGTGAGCGTGCCGACCACGACCGCCTTCTTGGCCTTCGGGTCGAGCTTGAGCTTGCGCGCCGTGGCCTTGTCCACCGTGACCGTGACGGTCGCGGTGCAGGCCTCGTCGGTCGTGAGGCCGAGCTTCAGGCCGCTCTTGAGCACGGCCGGGAGCTTCTGGCCCTTGGTCAGCGCCACCGCGATCGACGGCGCCTTCGTGTCCCCCGGCGGCGGCGGGGGCGGCGGAGGTGGAGGCGGCGGCGGGTCGGTGGGCTTCGCCTTGACCGTGAACGCGAGCGGGACGGTGACGGAGCCGCCGTCCGCGTCCGTGGCCTGCAGCCGCACGGTGTGCGTGCCGGCCGGGAACGCCCGGCTCGCGGTCGTCCCGGTGCCGTCGTCGAACCCGTCCCCGTCGAGGTCCCAGGCCAGTGCCGGCGCCGCGGCGCCCGGATCCGCGTCCGCGGCGGTGGCCGTGAACATGACGGTGTCGCCGTCGACCGGCTCTGCCGGCGACTTGGCGATGCTCGCAGTCGGCGCCCGGTTCTCGATCGTGACGACCTTCTCGGCGACCGCCTCCGCGTTCTGGGCGTCCTTCACGCGCACGCGCACCGTCCTGGCGCCGAGCGTGGTGAACGACACGGTCTTGCTCGCCGCGCCGGACTGGAAGCCCGACCCCGTGTCCCACTCGAACGTGAACGCCTCGGGATCCGCGTCCCCCGGGTCGGCGGTGAGCACGATGTCCTGGCCGCGGAAGCCGGTCGCGGGCCCGGACACCGACGGGGCGGGCACGCGGTTGACGATCGTCACCGAGCGCTGCGCCTCGGCCGTGCCGCCGTCCGCGTCCGTGGCGCGCACGCGCACCGTCTTCGCGCCGAGCGAGGCGAACGTGAGCTTGACGTTCGTGCCGGTGCCGTCGTCGAAGCCGTCGCCGTCGCTGTCCCACGTGAACGTCGGGGCCGCCGCGCCGGGGTCGGCGTCCGCGCCCGTGGCGGTGAACGTCAGCTCCTGGTTGCGGAAGCCCTCGGCCGGCCCGCCGGTCGCGGAGATCGTCGGATTGCGGTTGACGATCGACACGACGTGCTCGACGACCGTCTTGGCGCCCTCGTCGTCGGTCACCTGCAGGCGCACGGTCTTCCCGCCCAGCGACGTGAAGGCGCGGCTGGCCACGGTGCCCGTGCCGTCGTCGAAGTCGCCGTCGTCGTCGAGGTCCCAGCGCTGTGCCGCGATCGAGCCGTCGTCGCTCGAGTCGGAGGTGAACGTCACGGTCTGCCCGCGGAACGCCTCGCCGGCCGCGTCGATCGCCGCCTCCGGCGCCGGGTTGCGGTCCAGGCCGACGTGGAGGTCGAGCACGGGCGGCGGGATCACCACGGGCGCCGACGTCTTCGAGCGGAAGCCCGGAGCGTCGACGCGCACGCGATAGGTGCCGTCGGAGACGTCCCACTTGTACAGGCCGTTCGCCCCCGTCACCTGCGGATTGACGTTCGGGTCGATCCCTGGGTCGCTGGCGTTGACGTCGGCCCAGTTGCCATTCACGAACCGCTGCAGGTGCACCGTCGCGCCCTCGATCGCCGTCGCGGCGCGCGCCTCGTCCTCGCTCGCGGCCGGGTGCGCGGCCCGGTGGGCCTCGTAGGCCGCCCGGTCGTAGACCACGCCCTGCGGGTCGATCAGGACGATCGTGCCGACCGGGATCTCGAAGGCCTGCTCGGAGCCGTCGGCGGCCTTGATCGTGTACTCGACCTTCAGCGTGCCGGCCACCGCGCAGTCCAGATGCGCGGTCCAGGTCCCGTCGCCGTTCGCGTCGGTCATCGGGAAGCGCTCCGTGCCGCCGCCCGGCGTCGTGAGCACGAGCACCGGGTTCAGCACGGTCGCGCCCGCCGCCTTGCGGATGAGCACGTCGAGGTCCAGCGGCATGCAGCGGTTCGGGAACAGGCCGACCTGGCCGCTCGGGATCGTGATCGTCGTGGCGCCTGACGTTGGGTCGGTCGTCGTGCCGACGTTCACCGATCCGCCTCCGGGCAGGGGCGGCGGCACGGGGTCGGAGATGACCACCGGGCCGGCCGGGCGCACGGTGATCTGCCGCGTGGCGATCGCCGTCTCGCCCTCGTTGTCGGTGACGCGCAGGCGCAGGGTCTTGTAGCCGGTGACGTTGCCCGCGGCGAGCTGCACGGACGCACCCGTGCCGTCGTCGAAGACGCCGTCGTCATCGGTGTCCCATGCGCGCGAGGCGATCGAGCCGTCGTCGGTGGAGGCGTCTGTGTACGTTCCGGTGGCCCCGAGGTCCAGGACGCCCTGGCCGCCGATCTTCGCCAGCGGCGGCGCGTTGACCACGTGGATCGTGCGCGACGCCGTGGCCATCGCGCCGCGGCTGTCCTCGACGCGCACGCCGACCGTGTGGTCGCCCGTCGTCGCGAACACGTGGTTGCGCTGCACGCTCGTGCCGCCGTCGGTCTCGTAGCTCCCGTTGCCGTCGAGGTCCCAGTCGACGGCTGCGATCTCGTCGTACTCCGCGTCCTCGACACTTGCGAACAGGAACGTCGGCTGGCCCCGCAGCGCCGGCTCGGGCCAGTGGACGAGCGCGACCGCGGGCGCGGTGTTGGCGTCCGTGACCTCGATCGTGGCCTGCGCGCTCTTGGTGGCGCCGTCGCCGTCGGTGGCCGTCACCTTGACGGTCTTGGTGCCGGCCGTGGCGAACGCATGCGTCACCTCGCGCAGCGTCGCGCCCTTCTCGACCGGCGAGCCGTCGCCGAAGTCCCAGCTGTACTCGGCGATCGGGCCGTCCGGGTCCCAGGCCCAGGCGAACAGGTGGGCGGGCACGTTCGTCCCGACCTTCGGCGGCGCGTCGATCCCCACGTCGGGAAGCTGGTTGCCCTCGTGCGCGAACACGTTGGCCGTGTGCTCCGCGGCGTCGCCCTCGTCGTCGACGACGCGCACGCGCACGGTATGCGCGCCGGCGGTGGCGAAGCTCCGCGACAGCGTGGACGTCGTGGCGCCCGCCACCGCGGTCCCGTCGACGAACCAGCTGTAGCTCGCGATCTCGCCCCCGTCCGGGTCGTTCGCGATCGCCGAGAACGTCACGGGCACGCCCGTGCGCGGGCTCGACGTGCCGGCCGACACGAAGACGTTCGGGGAGAACCCGCGTGCGGTGACCGTGATGGTGATCGTCGCGGGTGCCGACATCTGACCGCCGGAGCTTCCGACGAACGTGAACGACGTCGTGCCGCGGAAGGCGGCATTGGGGGTGAAGCGGACGCTGTCGGCGTCCTGGTCGATCGCCCCGAGCGTGCCCGCGGCGGCCGGGGGCGCGGTCTGGATCGCCAGCTGGCCCGCCGGGAAGCAGTCCAGGTCGACGTCCACGGTGGCGTCGGCGGCGACGGAGTACGACCGCGACTGGCAGACGGGCCCCGGCGCCGGCGTCACGTTGACGTTGACCGTGGTGGTCTGGGAGTCCGCCTGGCCGTCGTTGGCACGGAACGTGAACTGGTCGGGTCCGGTGTAGCCCGCCGCAGAGGTGTAGAAGCGGCTCCCGTTCTGCTCGCCGATGGTGCCGTGGTCGGGCGGGTCGACGATCGCATACGTCAGCGGGTCGGCGTCCTCGTCGAAGCACGGGGGCGAGAGGAACAGCGGGACGCCCGACTGCGCCGTGATCGTCGCGCTCGACGGGCAGCTCGGCGGCGTGTTCACCGTGCTCACGTTCACGTCGATCGTGCCCGTGTCGCTGCCGCCGTGGCCGTCCTCGACGGTGACCGTGAACTCGTCGGGCCCCGTGTAGGCCTGGTTGGCGGTGTAGGTGATCAGCCCGGTGCCGCTCTGCGGGCTGACCGTCCCGTGGGCGGGCTGGGTCGCGATCTCGAACGACAGCGGGTCGCTGTCGGCGTCGAAGCACGGCGGCGTGAACTGGCGTGCGGTGCCCGGCTTGACCTTGATGGCGCCGGTGAAGCACTCCGGCGCCGTGTTGGCGTCCGGATCGACGGTGATCGCCTGCGTCACGATCTCGCTCGAGCCGTTGGCGTTCTCGGCGTGATAGCTGAACGAGTCCGGGCCCGTGTAGCCGGAATCGGCGTCGTAGAGCGGGCGATCGGCGAACATCGTGATCGTGCCGTGATCCGGCTCGTCGTCGATCACGATCTCGAACGGCTCGCTGAGCGCGTCCGTGCAGTCCACCGGCACCGGGCGGGCCGGGGAGCTCGGGCGCACCTCGATCGGATCCGGCTCCTCGCACGTCGGCGGCGTCACCGGCACCACCTGCAGGTTGACCGTGTTCGGGCCCGTGATCGCGCGGCCGTCGCCCACCGTGTAGGTGAACTGGTCCGGCCCGGTGTAGCCCGCGGCGGGCGTGTAGGTCATCACGCCGTTCGCCGTGGTCACCGTCCCGTGCTGAGGCTGCGTCACGTGCTGGTAGGTCAGCGCGTCGAACTCGGCGTCGGAGCAGAACGGGATGACCGTGTCCGGCCGGCCCGCCGGGACCTGGATCGGGAACCCGCCGTTGGCCGTGCAGGTCGGGGCCGTGTTCGCGTTCGGGTCGATCGTGATCGACTGCGTCAGGGTCGCGCTCGTGCCGTTGCTGCTGCGCGCGCGGTAGCTGAACGAGTCGGCCCCGCTCGCGCCGGCGTTCGCCGTGTAGGTGCGGAACGGGGTTGTGGAGTTGCCGGCCGGCGAGAGCGTGCCCTTCGCCGGCCCGCTGACGATCTCATAGGTCAGCGGAGCGTTGGCCGGATCCTGGCAGCTCATGGACACGCTGCGCGAGGCGCCCGGCCGCACGCTGATCGCGGCCTGCGGGGTGCAAGTGGGCTCGAGCGACGCGACGACGTTGAGGCTGAAGAACTGCGGCGAGGACGCGAGCCCGCGGCTGTCGGTAGCGGTGTAGGTGAACGAGTCGAAGCCGGTGAAGTCCGGGTCGGTGGTCAGCTGCAGGGTCGCGGCGGGACCGGCCGTCACGCTGCCCTGCGCCGGCTGGCTGGCGCGGGTGAACGTGATCGCGTCGCCCTCGTCGTCGGCGCACCGGGACGCCAGCGGCAGGTCCGTCGTCGTGCCCTTGGCCACGGTGGCCGAGCCCTGGACGCAGTGCGGCGCGGTGTTCCACGCCTCGTCGACCGTCACGTCGACGGGGACGTCGGTGTTGCCCACCACGTTGGACGCGCGCAGGGTGAACTGGTCCGCGCCGCTCGCCCCCGCGTTGGCGGTGTAGCGGAACTGGCCGGGGAAGTCGCCCGCGGTGACCGTGCCCTTCTGGCCCTGCTGGGCGATCGCATACGTCTGCGCGTCGCCCTGCGGGTTGGTGCAGAAGACCGTCACGGTGCGCACGCCGCCCGGGCGGGCCGAGATCGCCTGCACGGGGGCGCAGCCGGGCGCCTGGGGCGGGCGAACGTCGATGATCTGCTCGATCGGAACGCTCGCGCCGTGACCGTCCGTGACCGTGATCTCGAGGTCATCGCCGCCGGTGTAGCCCGCGGCCGCGGTGTAGACGATGGAGCCGAACTCCTTGCGCGTGGTGCCGTGCGACGGCGCGCGGGTCACCGTGTAGGTGAGCGTGTCGCCGTCGGCGTCGAAGCAGAACGGGAAGATGAACTTGTCGCGCGCCGGATATGCGGTCGCCGGCTGCGGATCGCTGCAATCCGGCGCCTCGTTGGCGGCCGGGTCGATCACCACGTTCTGCGTGGCCAGCGGGCTCTCGAGCTCGCCCTCGCCCGCCTTGAAGGTGAAGCTGTCGGCGCCGGAGGCGCCCTGGTTGGCCGTGTAGCGGAGCTCCGCGCTGCCGAAGAAGTTCGTGACGGTCCCCTTCGCCGGCTGTGAGGCGATCGAGATCGGGGCGAAGCCGAAGTCGGGCGCGGTGCAGTTGACGATGGCGCTCTTCTGGGCGCCCGGGCGCACGTGCAGGGTCGGCGCCGGGGAGCAGAACGCCGTGTCCGCGACGTGCAGGAGCACGGACGCGAGCGTCGTGAGCTCGCCGTCGGTCGCCTTGATGCCGAAGCTGTCGGCGCCCGTATAGCCCGCCGCCGGCGTGTAGGAGACGTTGCCGCCCGACGGCGCGAGCGTGCCGTGGGCCGGCGGCGCGGACGGGTCGAGCGCGATGGTGAGGTCGCCGGAGTCCTGGAAGTCCTGGTCGAAGCAGACGTTCGTAGTCGGGAGCACGACGGCGGTGCCCACGCGCATGTGGGTCGTGTCCGTGAAGCACTGCGGCGCGTGGTTGCGCGTGATCACGAGGTCGACGTCGAAGGCGTTGCTCTGCAGGCTGCCGTCGCTGACCCGCAGGCGCATGTGGTCGGAGCCGCGGAACCCGTCGTCCGGGTCATAAGTGGCCACGAGCGAGTTGAAGGGACCCGGCGCGCCACTGATGTCGCCGTGCGCGGGCTGGTCGACGACGATCAGCTGCAGCGGATCGTTGTCCGGGTCGAAGCACTGCACCTGCGCCGACGCCGGCTTGTCCTGGCGCAGCGTCAGCGTGCCGGGCGACGTGCACTCCGGCGCGCCGTTGGTGAGCTCGACCGTGACGGTCGCGGGCTGCGACCACGCCACGCCGTCGCGGACACGGTAGGTGAAGGAGTCCGTGCCGACGTAGGCGTCGTCAGGGTCGTACGTGAGCGAGCCGAACTGCGCCGTCGCTTCGCCGTGCGCCGGCTCGTCGACGATCTCCCACGCCTGCGCGAAGTCGCCCTCGTCGGGGTCGGAGCAGTCGACGGAGGAGAACAGGAAGGTGCTCGATCCGTGGGGATTCTTGCCGAGGTCGATCGGCTGGCATGCCGGGGCTGAGTTCGTGACGTCGACGCTCACCTGCGCGACCTTCGTGCCACCAGCCTGGTCATCGACGAGCACGGTGAACGAGTCCTCACCGGCATAGTCGAAGGACGAGAAGTACGTGACGTTGCCGGCCCCGTCGACGTCCGCGAAGCCGTGTTGCGGGCCGTCTTGTACCGAATACGTGAGCGGTTCGTCCTCGGGGTCGCTGCACTGGAGCGGACCCGAGACGCTTCCGCCGGTGTGCACGGTCAGGGAGAGCGGATCGCAGATCGGCGGCGCGGCGCTCGCCGGGGCTGCGAACACGAGCAGCAGGAACGCCGCCAGAAGTCCGCCGATCGTTCCGCGGACTCGCGTCCCTCCGTGCCAGCCGTGGCTACCGCACATGCGTTTTCGTTCCCCCGAGTTGCCGTGGCCCGTCCGGTGGGCCGTCCCTGCGAACCTAGGGCGCGTCAGCGCAGCGGGGAACTGGACATCCGTCTAGAAAGGTGTAGATACCTCACCGGACAGGCGGCGAACGGTTCGCTTAAGCGACAGCCGGCTCAGGCTCGGGTGCCGCGAGCACGGCCTCGGCCGGCGGCTGCGCGACGATCGCGTCGCCGAGCAGCGAGCGCAGCTCGGACTTCAGCGCGCCGTTGCGGGCCGCGATCCGGTACTCGCCGCCGAAGCGCAGGCGGCGCAGGCCCGTGCGCGTCTGCATCTCGAGCACGAAGTCGTCGTTGCCGGGGTAGCGCTCGAACAGCTCGCGCAGCTCGGCGATGATCGTCGCCTCCAGGCGTGCGGCGTCGACGCGCATCCGCAGCCACTTGGGCTCCTCGAGCGCGGCGCGCTGGGCCAGCGCGGCCTTGGCCTTCTCGATCTCCGCCTCCGACGGGTCGAAGCGCGCGACGTCCTGGACGACGATGCAGACCTTGTTGGCGTCCTTGTGGTCCACGCGGCCGCGGATGAGCACGATCTCGTCGGGCGCCAGCACGCCCTCGGCCGCGGCCATCGCCTTCTCGAAGACCACCACCTCGACCGTGCCGTCCAGGTCGTCGACCGTCGCGAACATCATGTTCGCCCCGCTGCGTGTGCGGATCTTCTTGGCCTCGGTGATCATGCCGCCGACCTTGACCCACTCCCCGTCCTTGCGCTCGGGGATCTCGGCGATCGCGCAGTCGGCCTTCATCAGCAGCGCCTCGCGCACGCGCTTGAGCGGGTGCTCGGTGATGAAGACGCCGATCGACTCCTTCTCCATCGCCAGCAGCTCCGGCCGCTCGAACTCGTGCGCCGGGATGCCCGGGTGCGAGGGCGCGGCGAAGGCGGGGCCGGTGTCGTCGCCGAAGCCGCCGAGGTCGAAGATCGAACCCTGGCCGATCTCCGCGTCCTGCTGGGTCTTCTGGCCGGCCGCCTGCGCGGAGTCCAGCACCTCCAGCATGCCGCGGCGCGTCGCCCCGGTGGAGCCGAAGGCGCCGCACTTGATCAGCGCCTCGATCGAGCGCTTGTTGACCGTGCGGCAGTCCACGCGCTCGCAGAAGTCCCACAGCGACGTGAACGGGCCGCCCTCCTCGCGGGCGCGCTTGATCGCCTCCACGGCGGCGTAGCCGACGCCCTTGACCGCGTCCAGGCCGAAGCGGATGTTGCCGCCGACGACCATGAACTCGTGGTCGGACTCGTTGACGTCCGGCGGCAGGATCTCGATCCCCATCGCCTCCGTCTGGTTGACGAAGAACGGGACCTTGTCCTTGGTGTCCATCACCGAGGAGATCAGCGCGGCCATGTACTCGGCCGGGTAGTTGGCCTTCAGCCACGCCGTCCGGTAGGAGATCAGCGCGTAGCAGGCGGCATGGGACTTGTTGAACGAGTAGTCGGCCGACTTCTCGTTGGTCGCCCACAGGGACTCGATCACGTCGTAGGCGACGCCCGATGCCTTGCAGCCCTCGAAGAACTCGGGCTTGAGCTTCGCCATCGCCTCGCGGTTCTTCTTGCCGATCGCCTTGCGCAGGTCGTCCGCCTTCGGGCCGGAGAAGCCTGCGAGCTGCTTGGCGATCTGCATCGCCTGCTCCTGGTAGAGGATCACGCCCTTGGTGGACTCGGTGATCGGGCGCAGGCGGTCGTCGGCGTAGGAGATCTGGTCCGGGTTGCGCTTGCCGCGCGCGTAGGTCGGGATCTGGTCCATCGCGCCCGGGCGGTAGAGCGCCACGAGCGCGACGAGGTCCTCGAACTCCGTCGGGGAGACCTTGCGCAGGGCCTCGCGCATGCCCTCGGACTCGAACTGGAACACGCCCACCGAGTCGCCGCGGGCCATCATCGCGTAGGTCGGCTCGTCGTCGAGCGGCAGCGTGGTCATGTTCGGCCGCTCGCCGGCCGAGCGCTCGATGATGTCCAGCGCGTCCTCGATGACGTCCAGGTTGCGCAGGCCCAGGAAGTCCATCTTGAGCAGGCCCATCTCCTCGATGGGCTTCATCGAGTACTGCGTGACCGTCCGGTAGATCTTCTGGCCGTTCTCGCCGTTGCCGGCGTCCGCGAGCTGCAGCGGGACGACGTCGGTCAGCGGCCGGTCCGCGATCACGACCGCCGCGGCGTGGATCGAGGCGTTGCGGACGATCCCCTCCAACCCCTGCGCCACGTCCACGATCTGCTTGGCGACGGGGTCGCGGGCGACCTCGGTGGCGAGGTCCGTGCCCGGCTGCATGCAGTCCTCGAAGCTCGGCGGGCGGCCCTGCTGCGGGTCCGGGATCAGCTTCGCCAGCTTGTCGCCGACCGCGTACTCGTGCCCGAGCACGCGCGCCGCGTCGCGCGTGGCGGCGCGCGGGAACATCTTGCCGAAGGTGATGATCTGCGCCACCCGGTCGGAGCCGTACTTGGCGGTCACGTAGCGGATCACGCGCTCGCGCCCGCGCACGGAGAAGTCGATGTCGATGTCCGGCATCGACACGCGCTCGGCGTTCAGGAAGCGCTCGAACAGCAGGTCGTAGCGCAGCGGGTCGACGTCGGTGATCCGCAGGCAGTAGGCGACGAGGCTGCCGGCGGCGCTGCCGCGGCCAGGGCCGACCGCGATGCCGTTGCTCTTCGCGTAGTTGACGAAGTCCCAGACGATCAGGAAGTAGGCGTTGAAGCCCATCTTGTCGATGACGCCGAGCTCCATCTCCATCCGCTCGACCGCCTCGGCCGGCGGCGGCTCGCCGTAGCGCTCGCGCAGGCCCTCGAGCACCAGCTCGCGCAGGTAGGCCTTCTCGTCCTTGCCCTCCGGGCAGTCGAAGCGCGGGATCAGCTGCTTGCCGAGCTCGATCGAGACGTCGACGCGCTCGGCGATCTCCATCGTGGAGGCGATCGCCTCGGGCGTGGCCGCGAACGACTCCTCCATCTCCTGCGTGCTCTTGAGAAAGAACTCGTTCGTGTCGAAGGACATCTTCGGCGCGGCCAGCGTCGACTTCGTCTGCACGCACAGCAGCGCCGCGTGGTGGTGGAAGTCCTCCCGGCGCAGGTAGTGCACGTCCGCGGTGGCGACGAGCGGCCGGCCCATCTCCGCCGAGAAGCGCTGGATCGCCTCGTTGACGCGCTCCTGCTCGGGCACGCCGTTGTGCTGGATCTCGAAGTACACGTCCTCGGGCCCGAACACCTGGACCAGCTCGTCCAGGTGCGCGCGGGCCTCGTCGAGGCGGCCCTCCACGATCCGGCGGCTGCTGCGGCTGGCCAGGCAGCCCGACAGCGCGATCACGCCCTCGGCGTGCTGGGCGAGCAGCTCCATGTCCACGCCCGGCTTGCCGCGGTAGAGGCCCTCGAGGAACCCGCCGCTCGAGAGCTTCACGAGGTTGCGGAAGCCCACGTCGTTCTGGGCGATCAGCGTGAGGTGGTTGCGCTCGATCTTGCCCTCGCGGACGGAGCGGTCGTCCACGAAGTACGCCTCGAGCCCGAGGATCGGCTTGATGCCGTGCTTCTTGCACGCCTTGTAGAGCTCCACGGCGCCGTTCATGACGCCGTGATCGGTGAGCCCTAGGGCGGGCTGGCCGAACTCGGCCGCACGCGCCGCCAGCTTGTCGATCTTGCAGGCGCCGTCGAGCAGCGAGTACTCGGAATGGACGTGGAGATGCGCGCAGCCGGGGGTCGACACGGGCGATCCAGACTAGGTGCTGGATCGGCGGAACGCCGGGGTCCTGCCGCACGCTGCGGGAATTGCGCGCGGCAGGCCCTGCAGGTCACGGCAGCGGCTTGTGCCAGACCTCCACGACGAGGCCCACCGGCCGCTCCCTCAGAGCCTGCCGGACACCACGTCGACGGCCATCGCGAAGAGCGCCGCCGCCGCCATGGCCATCGCGAATGCGGCGGTCAGCGTCCCGAGCCATTCGCTCCCGCCGCGGTGTCGCGGCCCATGGCGCGGCAGCGTCGCGGCGGCCACGAGCAACAGGCCTCCCGGCAGCAGGACCACCCCTCCGAAGAAGAGCAAGGCGATAGCCAGGGCACACAGGAGTGCACCGAGCGCTCCGGCCAGCAGTCGGAGGCGGCGAGTGCTCCGCACGACCAGCAGCGGGAGCACGAGCACGACGAACGGGACGGACGCGAGCGGTGTGCCGTCGGGCAGGAGCCACGCGGGTCCGATCGCGTTGGCGAAGAGGGCGGCGAGCACGAAGCCCCTCCGCAGGGAGGCGGCGTGATCGTCCTCCGGCACAGCGGCAGTCCGGCCGGCGACGCGCGATACCGTCGCGCAGTGCATCCGAGGACTATGGCGCGTCGAACGGCTCGCCGCACCGGGCCGCAGGGCCAGCGCGGTCAGGCGATCCTCGGCGCCGAACACGGAGACGGGGATGTGCTCGGCCACGCCGCGCTCGCCGGAGCGGCCGCGGTGCACCAGGAGCTGGCCTGACCGCTCGGGCCACGCCTCCCAGTGCTCCCAGCCTGCGTTCCGTCGCCGGTACAGCACCATCCGCCCCGCGAATGGTGCCCCAGAACGGCGGCTGCGGCCATCCTCCGATCGGACGATCCTGCGGGTGAGCCTCCCGGCGAGCGCCGGCCCGAGAAACGTCAACGGCGGCTGGGTGGGGGACCGTGGAGCCACCCGCATGCCGTCAACGTCACCCGCTGGAGCGCCGACCCCTCCTGGTGTGACGCTGACGGCGAATATCGCCGTCAACGTCACTTCAACCGCGCGCGTCGTGCCGCCGAGTGACGTTGGGGTGCACGAACGTCGATCGAGGGACTGCGGGAGGCCGAGGATCGACGTTGAGGGTCGTATAGCCCGGAAACGTCGATCCCGGCGGGTCCGTCATCCGCCGATCGACGTTCGTGCGCCCCTCCACCTTCCACGCCCAGAGCCGTTGACGTCCGCCTCGCACCACGCCCCCGGCAGGGAAGATCGGCGAAGCGGCGGCTAGGCGGTCTTGGCCTCCTCGGGGATCTCGACCTCTCGCTTGAGGATCTTGCCCGTCGGGCCCTTCGGGAGCTCGTCCGGGAACCAGATCTTGCGCGGGTACTTGTAGTTGGCGACCTGCTCCTTGACGAAGGCGCGCAGCTCGTCGGCGTCGACCTCCTTGCCCTGCTTGAGCACGACGGCGGCGCCGACCTCCTCGCCCATCTTGTCGTCGGGGACGCCGACCACGGCGGCCTCGGCGACCGCGGGGTGCTCGTAGAGGACCTCCTCGATCTCGCGCGGGTAGACGTTGTAGCCGCCGCGGATGATCATCTCCTTCTTGCGGTCGACGATGAAGTAGTAGCCGTCCTCGTCGCGCTTGCCCATGTCGCCCGTGAGGAACCAGCCGTCGTCGTCGAGGACCTCCTTGGTCGCGTCCTCGCGGTTCCAGTAGCCCTTCATGATGTTGTGGCCCTTGATGGCGATCTCGCCGACCTCGTCGGTGCCCTCGACGTCGTTGCCGTCGTCGTCGACGAGCTTCATCTCGACGCCCTCGATCGGCGTGCCGATCGAGCCCGGCTTGCGCTCCTTGTCGGGGTGGTTGAAGGAGGCGACCGGCGAGGTCTCCGACAGGCCGTAGCCCTCGAGGATCTTGCAGCCGAATGCCTCCTCGAAGCCCTTCATGACCTCGACGGGCATCGCCGAGCCGCCCGAACAGCAGAGGCGCAGGCCGGAGGCGTCGCCGCGCTTGTCCTCGGGCATGTTGAGCATCGCGACATACATCGTCGGAACGCCGAGGAAGACCGTGACACCGTCGCGCTCGAACATCTCGACGGCCTTGACCGGGTCGAAGCGCGGGAGCAGCGTCAGGCACGCGCCCGCGCGGATGGCGGTGTTCATGCCCACGGTCTGCCCGAAGGAGTGGAACAGCGGCAGCGCCCCGAAGATGACGTCCTCCTCGGAGGACTCGGCCAGCGAGTCCCCGGTGACCTCGGCGTTCTTCTTGAGGTTGCCGTGGGTGAGCTCGGCGCCCTTGGGCGTGCCCGTCGTGCCGCTCGTGTAGAGGATCACGGCGGTTTCGTCAGCTCCGACGTCGGCGACGTCGTGGTCGGCCTCCGTGGAGCCGAGCATCTCCTCGAACTCGCCGGGCTTGACCGAGATCAGCTCGGAGCCGGCCTTCTCCGCGCCGGTCTGCGCCGCCTCGGCGAAGTCGTGCCATGCGAACAGGATCTCGGCGCCCGAGTCCTCGAGGTAGAACGCGACCTCGCGCCCCTTGAGCAGGACGTTCATCGGGACGACGGTGCCGCCGGCCCGCAGCACGCCGTAGTAGACGATCGCGAAGTACGGGACGTTCGGGAGCATGATCCCGACGCGGTCGCCGCGCTCGAGCCCTTTCTCCTTGAGCAGGTGCGCGATCCGCGCGGAGCCCTCGTTGAGCAGGGCGTAGTTGACGACCGTGTCGTCGAGCTTGAGCGCCGGCCGGTCGCCGAACTTCTCGGCGGACTCGGTCACGAAGCTCGCGAGGTTCTCGCTCACAGGTTTCTCCCCCAGGAATGAATCGAACGCTGACGTTCCGTCGATTATCCCTGCCCTTCCTCAGGCGGGGGTCAAACGCCGCGCTGGGCCTGGTCCATCCAGGCCTTCACGAGCGCGACGACTTGACGGTCGCCGCGGACCACTGGGCGCTCGCCCGACGGCACGGGATCGTCGCGGAGCATCAGGGCGAACGTCGTCCGCGACATGCTCACCGTGGCCTCGACGCCCTCGTCGGGCTGCGCGGCGGAGACCGTCATGCCTGCGCCGTCGCGGGCGCTCAGGTACCACGTCTCGTGCTTGTCGCCGGTGATCTCCTGCGCGAGCGTGAAGCGCTGCCCCTTCGTCCACGACGGGTGCACGGCGTAGGAGAGCGCGCGGTAGACGAGCGCGGGCTCGAGCTCCGCTCCGGCCCGCGCGGCGCCGGCGAGCGTGAGCGGGGTCGCGGGCAGCGCGCGCAGGAGGCCGAGCTTGCGGCGGCTGCCGGAGAAGCGGGCGCGGCCGCGCCAGCGCCCGATCCGGTGGTCGACCCCCGCGAGCAGCTCGGCCAGCGTCAGCGCGTCGGCGGACAGGTGGAACTCGGCGTGCCCGCGCCCACGCGGCTCCGGGCGCGGGTGGACGCGCGCGGCCCGGCCGTCGACGGTGACGGCGAAGGTGCCCGCCTCCTTGATCGTGAGGTCGTAGTCGAGCGGCGTGGCGAGCGCGGCGGCCTGCGCCGGCAGCAGCGCGGCGAGCAGCCGGCCCGCGGCGGCGGGATCGTCGTGCGCGAGCTTGACGATCGCGCCACGCAGCCGCGGGTAGTCGCGCGCGGAGCGGCCGATCGCGTCGACCCGCGGCGGCGGCCCCGAGGCCGACACGATCTTCGGCCGCACCCGCTCGACGGGCTCCGCCACCGGGGCGAGCTCCGCCACGGGCGCGGGCTCCGCCACGGGCGCGGGCTCCGCCACGGGCGCGGGCGCCACTTCGGCGGCGGGCTCCGCCACGGGCGCGGGCGCCACTTCGGCGGCGGGCTCCGCCACGGGCGCGGACGCCACTTCGGCCGCGGACGCCACTTCGGCCGCGGACGCCACCTCGGCCGCGGGCGCCACCTCGGCCGCGGGCGCCACCTCGGCCGCCGGATCCGCCTCGCCGGCGGCTTCGGACGCTGGTGCGGTCTCGCGGAGCTTGGCGGCCGCGGCGTCGAGGTCGGCGAGCATGCGCCCGCTCTGCTCGGGCTCCGGCGTGGTGACCGCGGCGGCGGCCTCGGCGTGGGCGCGGGCGGCCTCGGCGAGGCGGACCTCGTCGGCCAGGCCGGCGGCTCCGCGCTCGAGCTCCGCTATGCGGTCCTGAAGGGTCCGGCCCTGCTGGGCGGCGGCCTCGAAGGCCTCGGCGAGCGCGGCCTCGGCCGCGGCCCGGGCCTCACGCTCGGTGGCGAGGGCGGCCTCGAAGTCCGCGCGGGCGGCCGCGAGCTCGTCGCGGACCGCCGCGAGGTCGGCCTCGGTGACGGCGCGCGCCTCGCGGACGGCGGCGAGGTCGGACTCCGCGGCGACGCGGGCCTCGCGCTCGGCGTCCAGCTCGGCGGCGAGCTCCTCGGTGAGCGCGGACGGATCCCCGGCGACCGCGAGGGCATCGCGCTCCGCGGCGCGGGCCGCGCGCTCGGCCTCGAGCTCGGCGGCCAGGGCGGCCGCGTCGCCGCCCTCGCGGGCGCGGTCCAGCTCGGTCTCCAGCGCGGCGCGCGCGACGGACTCCACGCGCAGGCGCGCGTGCGCGTTGGCCGCGCTCGCCTCCGCCGTGGCCAGGCCGGTCTCGGCGACCGCCAAGGCGGACTCCAGCTCGGCGATCCGGGCGCCCAGCGACTCGGCGCGGGCCGTCGCGGAGTCGCGGTCGGCGGCCAGCTCGGCCTGGGCGGCCTCGAGCGCGTTGGCTCGCGACTCCGTGGCCTCGAGGCGCCCGCGCAGCTCGGCGCGCACCTCCTCGTGGACGGCGTGCTCGCCGCGCCGGCGCCGCTCCAGCTGCTCGCGCGTGGCCTCCGCGGCGGCGATCGCGGCCGCCAGCCGGCCGTCGGCCTGCTCGCGGGCGCGCTCCAGCTCCGTGCGCGCCTCGGCGGCCTCCTCGCGCGCCTCCGCGAGCCCTGCCTCGAGCTCCGCGCGCACGCCTTCGAGCGACGCCGACCGGGCGCGCTCGTCCGCGAGCTCGCTCGTGCGCGCCTTCAGAGCGCCGCGGGGCGACGCGTCGCCGAGCGCGCGCTCGGCCTCGAGCACCGCGAGCCGCACCGCGTCGCCGGAACGGGCCATCTCCCCCGTGCGCAGCGCGAGCCGCCACTCGCGCGACTGCGCGCGCAGCCGCGCCAGCGAGTCCAGCGCGCTCGCGAGCGCCGCCTGGCGCCGCTCCGCGAGCCGGGCGAGCTCCTCGGCGGACGGCGCAGCCACCGCGCGGGACGGGCGGGCCGAGGCCGCGCGGGCGCCGCCCGGCACGGCCGTCATGCCGGCGACGCCGGGGGCGGACACCGCGCCCGCGGTCCCGGGGGCAGTATCCGGCGCCGCGTCGGCCAGGGCGTCGCGCTCGGCGACGGCCTCGGCGAGGCGCCGCTCGAGCTCGGCCGACTGAAGCTCCAGCGCCTCGACGGCCTTCAGCGCCTCGGCGGCGACCCGCGCCTGCTCGCGCTCGGCGGCCTCGGCGCGGCGCGCCCGCCGCTCGGCGAGCACCGCGCGGTCGAAGACCTGCCCGCCGGGCTCCTCGGGCACGACCTCGGCCGGGGCGACGGGCGGCGAGGCCAGCCCGCGCGCCAGGGCCGGGAGGCCGCAGCGCACGCCGCCGGGCCACTCGACCCACAGCGCCTCCGGCTCGCCGGCCACGAGCGTGCCCGGGACGAGGTAGGACCCCCGCCACGACGCGGGGTCGCGGGCGAAGCGCGCGTCGGGCAGCGACTCGAAGCGGTGGTCGGCCCCGTCGGCGCGCAGCAGCAGCTCGGGCAGCCCGGGCTGGGCGACACCCGGCGTGCTCCAGCGCCCGCGCACGCGCACGAGGCCGCTGTCGGCCCCCGAGGGCAGCCACTCGACCGCCTCGATCTCGAGGCCTTGCAGGTGCGGGATCGCGGACGACTCGGCCATCTACGGCGAATCGTCCCAGACCAAGCGGCGGCTGCCGAGCCCGCGAGCCCGCAAACTCGGCGAAGCGGGCCGCGCGACTCGGATGCGGAGCTAGGAGCTAGCTCTTCGCGCCGCGGGCCGCGACGATCGCGACCCCGGCGACGATGGCGAGGATGCCGCCGGCCAGCAGCGGCTTCGGGGCGTAGGTCGGCCCGTACTTGCGGCGCAGGAACATCTTCGCGCCGTTCCAGACCACCATGCCCAGCAGCTTGTAGAACATGGCTTGAGCCTACCCCTCGCGGTCGGATCGCACGCGGTGCGCCATCCGCGACTGCAGGGTCCACAGCTCGATGAAGCCGGGCGAGGCGTTCTGCGAGAACAGGCCGCCGGACTCCGCGAACGTCGCGAGCTGCGCGTCGTAGACGGCGTTCGGGCTCGCGCGCGTGACCACGCGCACGCTGCCCTTGTAGAGCTTCAGGCCGATCGTGCCCGTGACCTGGCGGTTGACGTGCTCGATGTAGGCCTCGAGATCGGCCCGCAGCGGCTCCCACCACAGGCCGGCGTAGACGAGGTAGGCCCACTTCTGGTCCAGGCCCGGCTTGAACTGGTTCTGATGGATCGTGCCCGTCAGGCGCTCGAGCTCCTTGTGCGCCTTGAGGATGATCGCGGCGGCCGGCACCTCGTAGATGTCGCGCACCTTCAGACCGACGATCCGGTCCTCGATGTGGTCGACGATGCCGACGCCATGGCGCATGCCGATCTCGGCCGCGCGCTCGATCAGCTCCACGAGCTCGAGCCGCTCGCCGTCGATCGAGACCGGCACGCCGGCCTCGAAGCCGATCTCGACGGTCTGCGCCTCGTCGGGGGCGAGCTCCGGCCGGGTGACGAGCTGGAAGACGTCGTCGTCGGGCGCGTGCGAGAGGTCCTCGATCCACTTGCCCTCCGAGGAGCGCCCCCAGAGGTTGTCGTCGATCGAGTACGGCGCGGACTCCGTGCCGCCCTTGACCGGGATCCCGTGCTTGCGCGCGTACGCGATCTCCTCGTCGCGGCCCATCGCCCACGAGCGGACGGGCGCGATCACCTTCAGCTCGGGCGCGAGCGTCGCGACCGTGCCCTCGATCCGCACCTGGTCGTTGCCCTTGCCCGTGCAGCCGTGGGCGATCGTGTCGCAGCCGGTGCGGCGCGCGTACTCGACCGCGAGCTTGGCGATCAGCGGGCGGCCGAGCGAGGTGAACAGCGGGTAGCCGTCGCCGTAGTCGGCGTTGGCCTTGATCGCCGGGAGGACGTACTCGCGCGCGAACTCCTCGCGCGCGTCGACGACGTGGCAGTCGAGCGCGCCGAGCTGCAGCGCCTTGCCCTTGACGACCTCGTAGTCCTCCCCCGGCTGGCCGAGGTTGACCGTCAGCGCCACCACCTCGGCCTCGTACTCGTCCTGGATCCACTTGAGCATCACGCTCGTGTCGAGGCCGCCGCTGTAGAGCAGCAGCACGCGCCCGACCTCGCCCTTCTGGCCGAGGTAGCCGGCGACGCGGGTGGCGTCGGGATCGGCGACGCGGTGGACTTCTGTGTGGGCGGAGGGATCGCGCGGCTCGTCGCTCATGGCCGCGACAGCCTAGAACGACGCCGCTTGCGGCCGTCGTGAGGCCTCCGAACTCGGACGTCTGTCCATGGGGTGTTCAACCCATTGACATCTCCTGCCGATGAAGGGAGTGCTGACCAGGGCAAACCCGTCGCGAGGCGGGGACGCAAAGCCAGGGGTCTCGCAGCGCGAGATGGCCCGGTTGCCGGCGGCGACCTCAACAGAGCTCGTCAACGACTTGCGCGGACGCCGCGAGGTCGTCCGCAACCCTAAACCCAGGAGCGTCACCCCGCATGTCCCGTCTGTCCGTCCTCGTCTCCCGCCCGCGGCGCACGCTCGCGGCGCTCGCGACGGTGCTGGTCGCCGTCGGCATCACGGCGGCCTCCGGCGCCAACTTCACCGCCACCTCGGCCAACGCCGACACGACGTTCGCCACCGGCACGATGCAGATCACGAACACCCGCGGCGGCCAGGCCGTGCTCGCCAGCACCGCCGACATGCGCCCCGGCGACCCGGCGCGCACGGGCACGGTGGACATCACCAACGCCGGCTCGCTGTCGGGCGCCTTCACGCTGCAGCGCGGCACGATCGTCGACAGCGACGGCTCCAACCCGCTGTCGACCATGCTCGACCTCGTCCTCACGGACTGCGGCGACTTCTCCTCCGGCACCCCCTCGTGCGGTGACGGCGACGACCAGGTCAAGTACACGGGCACCGTCGCCGCGATGAGCAGCGCCGTCGGCCTGGGCAACTGGGCGGCGGGCGAGAAGCACAAGTACCAGTTCAGCGTCTCGGTGAACACCAGCGCGGGCAACGCCTTCCAGGGCGACACGTCCACGGTGCCGTTCACCTGGAACGCCGCTTAGCGGCAAGCACGTCATGGCCCGTCGCATCGCACGCGTGATCTCCACGCTCGTGATCGCGGCGGGCCTGCTCTTCGCCGCCCTGCTGATCCTGCCCGCCGCGCTCGGCTGGCAGCGCTACATCATCACGAGCGGCTCGATGACGGGCACCTACGACCGCGGCTCGCTCGTGCTCGACGAGGTCGTCGGAGTCGACGAGCTGCGCGAGGGCGACGTCATCACCTACCGCCCGCCGGCCGACGCCGGCCCCGGGGGCCTCGTGACCCACCGGATCACGAAGATCACCACCGACCCGGTCGGCCGCAAGGTCTTCCGCACCAAGGGCGACGCCAACCAGGCCGCCGACCCGTGGACCTTCATGCTCCCCAAGGGCGAGCAGGCGCGCGTGCGTGCGGGCGTGCCTTACGTCGGGTTCGCGCTCGCCGCGCTCGGCCGCCGTGACCTGCGGATCCTGATCGTCGGCTTCCCGGCGGGGCTGATCGCGCTGATGAGCATCGTCGGGCTGTGGCGCGAGGCGGGCGCCGAAGCGGCAGCGGTACCGCGATGAAGCGCGCCCTGGTCATCGCCGTGCTGCTCGCCGCCGCCGCCTTCTCGGGCGGCGTCGGCCGTTCCCAGGCCACGTTCGTGGCCAACTCGAGCCACGCTCCGGCGACCTTCGCCTCCTCCGCCGCCTTCAACGGCGTCGCGGTCTCGCTCGGCGACCCGGGCACCCCGCTGCGCGGCTCCGTCCCGCTCTCGGCGACGGCCACCTCGGACCGCGCGCTGGTGTCGGTCACCTTCCAGCGCTCGCCCGCCGGCGCCGGCACCTGGACGACGATCTGCGCCCCCACCGCCGCCCCCTACAACTGCTCGTGGAACACCGCCGGCGTCTCCGACGGCCTCTACGACCTGCGCGCCACCGCGCTCGACGCGTCGGGCTACTCGCGCACCAGCACGGTGAGCTCGCGCCGGGTCGACAACACCGCGCCGGCCACGGGCGTCAGCGCCGCCACCCCGCTCACGGGCACCGCGACGGTCAGCGCCACCGCGACCGACGGCGGGAGCGGCGTGATCTCCGTCGCCTTCGAGGCGCGCCCGTCCTCCGGCGGCAGCTGGACGCCGATCTGCACCGACGGCAGCTCTCCCTACTCCTGCCCCTGGGACACGACGACCGTCGCCGACGGCGCCTGGGACGTCCGCGCCACCACGACCGACGGCGCCGGCAACACCTCGAGCGCCACCACCGCCAACCGGGTCGTCGACAACACCGCACCGGCGATCACGCTCACGGACCCCGGCAGCCCGCTCGGCGGCACCGTCACGCTGGCGTCGACGACCGGCGACGGCGCCGGCTCGGGCGTGACCTCGGTCGCCTACCAGTACCGGACGAGCCCCGCCGGCGCCTGGACGGCGGCCTGCTCGTCCTCGACCGCGCCGTTCTCCTGCAGCTGGGCGACCCCCGTCACAGGCACCTACGACCTGCGCGCGACCGCCACCGACGGCGTGAGCAAGACGACGACCTCCGCGATCGTCTCCTCCCGCCAGGTCGACAACACGATCCCGAGCTCGGCCGCGATGACCAACCCCGGCACGCCGCTCACCGGCACCGTGACGCTCAACGGCACGGGCGCCGACGCGAACTCGGGCATGGCCTCGATGCGCTTCGAGTACAAGCCCAGCGCCGGCAGCACCTGGAGCACCGCCTGCACCGACGTCACGCCGCCGTCGCCGTTCTCGTGCTCGTGGGACACGACGACCGTCGCCGACGGCAGCTACGACGTGCGCTCCGTGGCGATCGACGCCGCCGGCAACGTGCGCAACTCGGCGACGATCACGGCGCGCGCCGTCGACAACTCGGGCCCGGCGCTGACCGTCACGAGCCCGGGGATGTTCCGCGGCACCACGACGATCAACGCCACCGCGACCGACGCCACGGGCGTCGCCGCCGCGGGCGTGTCGATCCAGTACAGCCTCGCCGGCGCCAACAGCTGGACGACGATCTGCACGGACGCCGCCGCGCCCTACACCTGCCCCTGGAACTCGGCCGGCCGCACCGACGGCGCCTACGACATCCGCGCGATCGCGTCGGACACGCTGGGCAACCAGGGCACGTCGGCGCTCGGCAGCGCCTACGTCAACAACACCGGCCCGACCGGCACCGACGTCCAGGGCACCAACGGCGGCGTCAACGACAAGCTCGACGCCGGCGACACCGTGGTCTTCACCTACAGCGCGGCGATCGCGCCCTCCTCGATCCTCTCCGGCTGGAGCGGCGCAGCGCCCGCGGCGATCCGCGTGCGCGTCAACAACACCGGCACCTCGGACTCGATGGAGTTCTACGACGCCGCCAACAGCACGCCGCTCGGGTTGCTGGCATCCGGGACGGTGCTCTCGATCTACCTCGACTTCGTGAGCGGCCCGACGGTGTTCAACGCCACGATCTCCCGCTCGGGCTCGACGTTCACGGTCACGATCGGCTCGCTGGTCTCGGGCACCGTCACGTCCAGCGCGAAGGGCAAGAACGTCATGGTGTGGCACCCGAGCTCGCAGGCGACGAGCCTGACGACGGGCATCTCCGTGTGGCCGACGACGGTGACCGAGTCGGGCGGGAACGACAACGACTTCTGATGGCCGGCCGCCTCCCCCAGCTCTCGCGCGGCTCGATGGCGCTCGTGCTCAACGCCCTGCTCGGGCTGCTCGCGCTCGGCCTGGCGTTCGCGCCCGCCGGCGAGGGCGCGCCGATGGTGCAGCTCGCGAGCGCGAGCGGAGCGCTGTCGCTCTCCAACTCCAAGGAGGGCACCGCGGTCTTCCACGCCGACGCCATGCGGCCCGGCCAGCAGGCGAGCGGCTCGGTGACGATCACGAACACCGGCACGATCAACGCGGCGCTCACGCTGCAGGCGGAGAACTCGTCCGACGCGCCGGGCAACGGCGGCGGCATGCTCTCGAGCAAGCTCGAGCTCGTGGTGATCGACGTCACCGAGGCGGCGGATCCCGTGACGGTCTACGAGGGCACGGTGAAGAAGTTCGACGCGACCAACGTCGGCTCGCTCAACCCCGGGGCGTCCCGCACGTACGTGTTCGTCGCGACGCTGAAGCCGGGCGGCAGTGCCGACAACGAGCTCCAGGGCGCCGCGCTGTCGACCGGCTTCCGCTGGAACGCGACGGGCATCGAGTCGCCCACGCCGACCGCCACCCCGAGCCCCACGGCCACGCCGAGCCCGACCGCGACCCCCGTGCCGACGGCCACCGCGACGCCCGGCGGCGGAGGCTCGACCGCGACGCCCACACCGCCCGCTCCGTCCGCTCCGTCCGCGCCGCCGCCCACCGTCGACCCCGCGGCCGCCGATCCAACGGGCGAGCTGCTCGGCGCGCAGCTGTTCGCGCTCCCGGCCGCCTCCAAGAAGTGCGTCAGCCGGCGCAAGTTCGCGATCCACATCCGGCGCCCGAAGGGGATGACCTTCCGCTCGATCGCGGTCACCGTCAACGGCCGCACGAAGGTGCGCCTGAAGGGCTCCAAGGCCAAGAAGGTCAAGGCCACGGTCAACCTCAAGGGGCTGCCGGCCGGCAAGGTCACCGTGAAGATCACGGCCGTGACGAACACGGGCCGCAAGGCCGTCTCCAAGCGCACGTACAAGACGTGCGCGGCGAAGAGGTAGCGGAAGCGCTGACCTAGCGGAGCCCGAGACCGCCGCCGTCGCGCTCGTAGCGGAAGCCCTCGCCGTCGTCGTCCTCGACGTAGCCCGCGTCCTCGGGCTGGTCCTCTGAGTCGCGCTGCTCGGCGAGCCAGCGCGCGCCCGCCAGGTCGGTGCGGCCGGCCGCCTCGTCGAAGATCCGGCCGGCGTCGACGCCCAGCTTCTCCGCGCTGCGCCGGTGCAGCGGGGCGACGAGCAGCGCCTCGTGGTCGTCGTCGGCCTGGGCGAGGCTGAGCCCGACGAGCCCGAGCACGAGCGGCTTCGGGCTGTCCAGGCGGACCGCCAGCGCGGCGATCCGCTCGCTCCACACCTGCAGCAGCCCGGCCCGCGAGCGGTCGATGCCGGCGCGGAACGCGGCCTGCTCGCGCGGCGTGGACTCCGTGAAGGCGCTGATGGCGCGGGCGATCTCCGAGTCCTCGGCGCACGGGATCCGGCTGCGGTAGTAGCCGCCACCACCGGGCGCCTGCAGGCGCGAGAGCTCCGTCCGGACGTCGGTCATCGCCGACTCAGTCAACCACTATCCGGGATCGGCTGCAGAACCACGGGGCACGAGCGCGAGCACGCGCGCCGGGCTCCCGGTCCCGCCCACGAGCTTCAGCGGCGCCACGACGAGCACCGCGCCGGTGGGCGGCAGGCGCGCGAGATTGGCGAGCTGGGTGATGCCGTACTTGCCCGCGCCGAGCACGAAGTTGTGGACCGGGAACGGCGGCTCGAAGGAGTGCGCGGCACCCGCGTCGGTGCCGACGGTCTCGACCCCGACGCCGGCCAGGGAGCTGTCCGCGAGCGCGCGGGCGCAGTCCGCGTCGAAGCCGGGCGTGTGCGGCCCGGTCTCGTTCGCGTTGAGGAACGCGGCCTCGTCGTGGGCGCGCGCGTCCCAGCCCGTGCGCAGCAGCAGCCAGCCGCCCTCGGGCAGCGGGCCGTGCTCGGCCTCGAACGCGCGCAGCTCGTCGACCGTGAGGACGTAGTCGGGGTCCTCGGCCGCCTCGGCGGACTTGTCGATCACGACCGCCGGGCCGACCAGGCGCTCGGGCGGCACGGACGCCACGTCCTCGCCGTCGCGGCCGGTGATCCAGTGGATCGGCGCGTCGAAGTGGGTGCCGACGTGCTCGCCGATCTCCAGCCAGTACCACGCCCACGCGGGGCCGCGGTCGTCGTAGGCGCTGATCTCGTGGCGCGTGAGGCCGGGCGTGTTGGCGAACGGCTCGGGCAGCTTCAGCACCGGCGTCTGCTCGCTCAGCGGCTGGGTCAGGTCGATCACCTCGACGCCGGCGAGCAGCTCGGCGAGCGACTGGGCTTGGGTCACTTGAAGGCCTCCTCGAGCCATTCCGCGCAGAAGTCGGGAGTGATCTTCGCATCGAGCACGAGCGGGCCGTCGCGCCGCTCGAGCCAGCGCGCGACGGGCTCGAGGTCGTCGAGCGTCCGTGCCGTGGCGCCCTGCGCGCCGGCCGCGCGCGCGAGCGCGGCGAAGTCGGCGTCGGGGAAGCGCACGAGCTCGAGCGGCAGCCCCTGCGGCCCGAAGTGGTGGACCTCGGCCCCGTAGGCGGCGTCGTTGTAGACCACGACGAGCATCGGCAGGCGCAGGCGGGCGAGCGTCTCGAGCTCGGCGAGCGCCATCAGCAGGCCGCCGTCGCCGACGCACGCGACGGTCAGCCGGTCCGGGCGGGCGATCGCCGCGCCGATGCCGCTCGCGAGGCCGAGCCCGATCGCCTGGAAGCCCTGCGTGAAGACGAACCCCTGCGGGTCCGGCACGCGCAGGTACATCGGTGGGAAGCCCATGAAGTGCCCGGAGTCGACGGCCACCGTGCGCTCGCTGGGCAGCAGTGCGTCGAGGGCGATCGAGAGCGCGCGCGGGTCGAGGTGGGTCGCGTCGCCGGCGTCCTCGAACGGCGCGTCGCGCCAGGATCCCTCGGCGATCTCGCGCTCGAGCCCGGCCGTGGCGCGGAAGCCCTCGTTGGAGACGCCGGCCGCGAGCAGCGCCTCGGCCGTGGCGGCGGCGTCGCCCACGACGCCGACGTGGACGGGGCGGTGCGCGCCGAGCGACTCCTCGTCGAGGTCGACCTGCACCACCTTCGCGCCGCGGGCGATCAGCTTGCCGTCGCGCGTGGTCCAGCGGGTGAGGTTGGCGCCGAAGGCGAGCACCAGGTCGGCCTCCGCCATCAGCCGCCCGGCGATCGGCGAGGCGAACCCGCCCGAGATGCCGACGGCCCACGCGGAGCCCTCGAACAGGCCGTGGCCCATCGCCGAGGTGGCGAGCACGGCGCCGATCGCGTCGCCCAGGCGCTCGAGCGGCTCGCGCGCGCCGGCCAGCACCGCGCCGCGGCCCGCGACGATCACCGGCCGCCGCGCGGCGGCGATCGCCTCGGCGACCTCCGCCACCACCTCCGGCGCGGGCGCGGGCCGCTCGGGCTCGCGCAGCAGGCCCGGCGCGGCGCCGCCGGGCGCGGGCTCGCGTTGGACGTCGAGCGGCATGTTGAGCACGACGGGGCGCCGCTCGACGCGCGAGCGGCGCAGCGCCCGCGCGGTGTCCGCCGCGGCGGTCGCGCCCGAGTGGATCCGCTCGGGCACCGCGCCGAGCGTGGCCGCGAGGCCGGGCTGGTCGACCGCGAAGTTCGAGCGGATCGCCGCGCGCGGCGCCTCGCCGGCGAGGACGAGCAGCGGCGTGCGGCTCTTGGCCGCCTCGGTCAGGCCCGTGAGCGCGTTCGTGAACCCCGGCCCCTGGTGCACGCTGCAGACGCCGACCCGCCCGCTCACGCGCGCGTACCCGTCGGCCATCGCGATCGCGCCTCCCTCGTGGCGCGCGTGGTGGAACGCGGCGCCGGCGGCGTGCAGCGCCTGCGTGGCGACGAAGTTCCCGCTGCCGAGGACGCCGAACGCGTCGCGCACGCCGAGCGAGGCGAGCGTGCGACCGACGGCCTCGGCGGCGTTCATCGGCGCACCGTACCTGCGCGCGTGTGGCGCGCGCGACGTGGTGGGCTACCGTGGTGGGTCATGGCCTCCTCGACCGCATCCCGACCCAAGCTGGACCCCCACGACGCGCTGGGGCTCGACCATCTGCTCGGCGACGAGGAGCGCATGCTGCGCGACTCCGTGCGCGGCTGGGTGGGCGACCGCGTGCTCCCGAACATCGAGCAGTGGTTCAACGAGGGGACGCTGCCCTCGCGCGAGCTGGCCAAGGAGCTCGGCGACCTGAATCTGCTCGGGATGCACCTCGAGGGCTACGGCTGCGCGGGCGCCTCCTCGACGGCCTATGGCGTCGCGGTCCGGGAGCTCGAGTTCGGCGACTCGGGCATCCGCTCGCTGGTCTCCGTGCAGGGCTCGCTCGCCATGTTCCCGATCTGGAAGTTCGGCTCGGAGGAGCAGAAGCAGGAGTGGCTGCCGAAGATGGCCGCGGGCGAGGCGATCGGCTGCTTCGGCCTCACCGAGCCCGACTTCGGCTCGGACCCGGCGAACATGCGCACGAGCGCCAAGCGCGACGGGGACGACTGGGTCCTCAACGGGACGAAGATGTGGATCACCAACGGCGGCATCGCCGACGTCGCGGTCGTGTGGGCCAAGACCGACGACGGCATCCGCGGCTTCGTCGTGCCGACGGACACGAAGGGCTTCACCACCTCCGACATCCACCGCAAGCTCTCGCTGCGGGCGTCGATCACCTCCGAGCTCTCGCTCGAGGACGTGCGGCTGCCGGCCGACGCGGTCCTGCCCGAGGTCACGGGCATGCGCGGGCCGCTGTCGTGCCTGACCGAGGCGCGCTTCGGCATCTGCTGGGGCGCGGTCGGAGCCGGCCGCGCGTGCTACGAGTCGGCGCTCGAGTACGCCAAGACGCGCGTGCAGTACGGGCGGCCGATCGCCGGCTTCCAGCTCACGCAGCGCAAGCTCGTGAACATGATGCTCGAGCTCCAGAAGGCCCAGCTGCTCGCCTGGCGGCTCGGCCAGCTCAAGGACGCGGGCGAGCTCGACCCGCGGCAGATCTCGATCGGCAAGCTCAACAACGTGCGCGAGGCGCTCGAGGTCGCGCGCGAGGCGCGGACGATCCTCGGCGCCTCCGGCATCACGACCGAGTATCCGGTGATGCGCCACGCCAACAACCTCGAGTCCGTGCTGACCTACGAGGGGACCAGCGAGATCCACACGCTGATCCTCGGCGAGGCGCTCACGGGCGAGCGGGCGCTGATGTAGGTCAGGCCGCGCGCCGGCAGCGCGACTGCCGTGGCTCAGGTCACGGCGCCGGCGTCACCGTCGGCGTCTGCGCCGGCGCGCGAGCGCCACAGCCGCCACACGCCCACGGCGGCGAGGGCGCCCAGGATCACGAGCAGCAAGGGCAATGTGAGGTCGGTGGCACCGCTGCCCGGTGCGGGGCGGAGCGCCGTGGCACTCTTCACGCCGCCGGATCCGCCGCCGATCCCGCTCGAGTCCGAGCCCGACCCCGGATCCGCCGCCTTCTCCGTCCGTGCCGGAGCCGTCGGCGCCGTCCGCGCCGGCGCCGGCCGCGACTTCCTCGGAGAACCCGCCGCCGCCGGTCGCGAGCAGCGTCATGCCCCCGTCTCCCGCCGCGGTCGGGACGGTCGTCATCGGATCGCGGTCGGACGCGACCGCGCAGCCCTCGCGGCCCGCGCGCCGAAGCGCCCGGACGCCCCGCCGCTCCGCGCGGCGCACCTGCGCCACCTCGAGGTCCAGCCGCCGGGCGACCGCAGCCCGCGACGCCGGGGGCGGCGGCCCGATCCCCGCGCGCAGGCGCAGCACCCGGCGCTGGCGAACAGGCAGGTCCGCGAGGCAGCCCTCGTACCTGATGACGGCCTTCCGCACGCGCCGATCGGTGCGCTCGATCGCGCGCCTCTGCGCCGGCGTCGTTGCAGCGCCCCCGTCTCCCGCTCTCGTGGCCGAGTCCCCCGGCGCGCCTTCGCCGCGCGCGGTCGCCCGGCCACCGCCCCTGCTCGCGGAGCCGCCGCCCACACTCGCGGACCCGCCACCCGCACTCGAAGGTCCATTCGCCCCCGACGGCGCGGGCGACTGCCGCGACGGCGCGGCGCGGGCGCGGATGGGGCGCGGCCGCCCGACGGGGAGAGCGCGCTGCCGCCCGGCGCAGGCGACTGCGGTACGGGAAGCGGGACGGACGGCACGGGCACGGGCACCGTGGGCGCCGGGAGGTTCGGAAGCTTGGGCGGATCCGGGAGGCTGGGCGCCGGCAGCGGATCGGCGGCGTCGGCAGCGGCGGCAGCGGGACGCCGGGCAACTGGGCGTGCGCGGGCCAAGCGATCGTGATCGCGAGCACAGCCGCCGTGCCGAGCCCAATTTTTCGCATGTCCCCAAGGTCCCGGTACCACCGACCGGCATTCCGTAAAACCGCGCTTCATCCACAGTTCACGCAGCCGGGCGCGTACGCTCACTTGATGGCGGACTGGGACGACGTCGACCGGCTCGCGCTCGCGCTCCCCGAGGCGGTGGCCGGGACCTCCTACGGCAACCGCGCCTGGGCCGTGAAGGGCAAGGCGTTCGCATGGGAGCGGCCGCTGCGCAAGATCGACCTCCGGGCGCTCGGCGACAGCGCCCCCGACGGCCCGATCCTCGGCGCGAGCGTCGAGCACCTCGTCGCCAAGGAGGCGCTGCTCGCCGACGCGCCGGACGTCTACTTCACCACGCCGCACTTCGACGGCTACCCGGCGATCCTCGTCCGGCTCGGCGCCATCGACGTCGCCGAGCTCGAGGAGCTGCTCGCCGAGGCGTGGCTCGCGCGAGCGCCGAAGCGGCTCGCGAAGGCCTTCCTCGACGAGCGAACCTAAGGGGCCTGTCCCCTTATCTGCGCGGCGTCCGGCGAGGCCTCCCAGAACTCGTCGATCTTGTGGGCGTCGCCCATCCCGTCGCTGCGCGAGAGCGCCCACAGCTCGACGGGCTCGTCGCCCTCGTTGCGGTGTGACCGGCGGGTGGTCGGCGCCACGCGCACGACCGAGCCGGCCTCGACGGGCACGATCTCGTCCTCGAAGCGCATCGTCAGCGTCCCGCGCGTGACGATGTAGACCTCCTCGGTCCGGTCGTGGTAGTGGCCCGTGCCCTGCTCGAAGTCCGAGTGCGGCGGCACCCGGATCAGCGTCAGCGCGAGCTGCTGCGCGCCCAGCGCCTCTCCGAGCGAGCGGAACTCCCCCGGGACGTCGGTGCCCGCGTAGTGGTCCGTGACGTCGTCGGCGCGGACGACGGTGTAGTCAGCCATCCCGGTGGCCTACCCGGACGACGCCGGTCTCGTAGGCGAGCACGACGAGCTGGGCGCGGTCGCGGGCGTCGAGCTTGGTGAAGAGCCGTGCCACGTGCGTCTTGGCCGTCAGCGGCGAGAGGACGAGCCGCTCGGCGATCTCGCCGTTGGAGAGCCCCTGGCCGACGAGCGCGAGCACCTCGCGCTCGCGCGCGGTCAGCTCCGCCAGCTCGCCGTCGTCGCGGCCGGGCGGCGGGCCGGCCTGGGCGACGAAGGCCTCGATCAGGCGGCGCGTGTGGCGCGGCGCCAGCAGCGCCTCGCCGGCGGCGACCACGCGGACCGCGTCGAGCAGCTCGGCGGGCTCGACGTCCTTGAGCAGGAACCCGGACGCGCCCGCGCGCAGGGCGCCGAAGACGTACTCGTCGAGCTCGAAGGTGGTGAGCACGATCACGCGCGTGCGCGAGAGCACCGGGTCGGCGGTCACCCGCGCCGTCGCCCGCAGGCCGTCCGTGCGCGGCATCCGCACGTCCATCAGGACGACGTCGGGACGGTGCTCGCGCGCGAGCGCGACCGCCTCCTCGCCGTCGGCCGCCTCGGCGACGACGGCCATGTCGTCCTCGCCGTCGAGCAGCGCGCGGAAGCCCGCGCGCACGAGCGCCTGGTCGTCGGCGAGCTCGACCCTGATCACGCGCGCGCCCCCGCGCCCGTGGGCAGCGTCGCCGCCACGCGCCAGCCGCCGCCGTCGGCCGGGCCGGCCTCGAACGAGCCGCCGAGCGCGGCGGCCCGCTCGCGCATGCCGCGCATGCCGCTGCCCGTGCCGTCGCCCGCGCCGTTCGCGGCGGCGCCTCCGCCGTCGTCGGCCACCTCGAGCCGGACCGCGCCGGCGTCCCGCTCCACGCGCACGCGAACCTGCGTCGCGCCCGCGTGGCGGAGCGCGTTGGTCAGCGCCTCCTGCACGATCCGGTAGCCCGCGGCGTGCACGGCCGCGGGCAGCTCGCCCACGTCGGCCACGTCCAGCTCGACCCGCACGCCGGCTCCGCGCAGGCCCGCGGCGAGCTCGTCGAGATCGCCGAGCCCGGCCGCGGGGCGCACCGGGGCGTCGCCGTCCTCCCCGCGCAGCACGCCGAGCGTGGCGCGCAGGTCGCTGAGCGCCTCGCCGCTGGTGTCCTTGATCGCCCGCAGCGCCGAGCGCGCCTGCTCCGGGTCCTTGTCGAGCCGGTGCGCCGCCACACCCGCCTGCACGTTGATCGCGACCATCGCGTGCGCCACGACGTCGTGCACCTCGCGGGCGATCCGCAGCCGCTCCTCCCCCAGCCGGCGCTGCGACTCCTCCTCGATCGCCTCGCGCCGGGAGCGGGCCATGTCGCCGACCGCCAGCGCGAGCGCGCACAGCGCCACGTTGCGCACGACGACGCTGAACAGCTCGCCGCCGTCGTCGGCGAACGGCAGCACGCTGACGATCACGCACGGCACGACGGCGAGCCCGACCCAGACGTTGTGGCGGCGGTCGCTGCGCTGCGCGAGGTCGGCCAGCGCGACCATCGGGATCAGCACGACGGTGTTGCCCGGCTCGAGCGCGAAGAGGATCAGGACGATCCCGGCGGTCAGCAGCGGGCCGAGCGCGAGGAAGCCGAGCCGGCCGCGCAGCACGAGCGGCAGGCACCCGACGACCGCGGCGACGAGCCCGAACGCGGTCACGTCCGGGCCTTTGTCGGTCAGCAGCGCCTCGGCCAGGAGCACCGGCGGCAGGACCGCCACCGGGAGCCAGGCCCTCAACGTCGGGCTGCGAGGGAGGCGGGAGAGCACTGCGCCGCTCATCGTACGGCGAGCCGCGGGGCCTCCCGGATCCCGATCCGGCGGTGCAGGCGGCGCAGCTTCGGCGGCGACCACCAGTTCGCGCCGCCGAGCAGGACCATCAGGGACGGGACGAGCAGCGTGCGCACGACGAACGCGTCGACGAGCACGCCGGTCGCGGTGGCGACGCCGATCTGCTGGATGAACGAGATCGAGCTGGTCGAGAAGGCGCCGATCGCGACCGCCATCAGGATCGCGGCGGCCGTGACCACGCGGCCCGTGCGCGCCAGCCCGGTGGCGACGGCCTCGGAGTCCGGCAGGCCGGCGTCGTGCGCCTCCTTGATCCGGCCGAGCAGGAACACGCCGTAGTCGGTCGAGAGCGCGAACACGATCGCCGCGGTGACGAGGAAGTCGCTGGGCTCCACGCCGCCGTTGGGCGTGTAGCCCAGCAGCCCGGTCAGGTGCCCGCCCTGGTAGATCAGCACCAGCGGCGTGAGCGCCGTGGCGACCGTCAGCGCGTTCATCACGACGGCCTTGATCGGCAGCACGACCGACCCCGTCATCAGCCACAGGACGATCAGGGTCAGGCCGACGAGCAGCGCGATCGCGGGCAGCAGCCGCGAGCCGATCGCCGCCTGCTGGTCGACGAACTCCGCGGCGCCGCCGCCCACGCGGACGTCGAACGGCGCCGGGATCGCGCGGATCGCCTCGACGGCGCCCTGGGCCGCCGGGCCCGACGGGTCCCCGCTCGCGATCGCGCTCACCTGCCAGGTGTCCGAGCCGAGATACCGCACCGGCGCGACGCGCTCGACGCCCTCGACCCGCGCGACGCGATCGGCGAGCGCCTGCACATCGGAGCGCGCGCCGGCCGGGGCCGTGACGGCGATCGCCATCGGCGACTTGGCGGCCTCGCCGCGGTTGACGGCGTCGGCGACCGTCCGCGCGCTCTTCCCCTCCGGGATCACGGAGGAGTCGATCGCCGACCAGTTCGCGGTGAGCGCTGGCAGCGACAGCGCGAGCATGGCGAGCGCCGTCAGCGGCGCGACGATGCGCGCCCGCCGCATGACGGCGTGGGCGAGCCGGTGCCAGCTCCCGCCATCCGTGGCGTCGCTGGGCCGCGCCAGCTTCGCGCCCCAGAGCGCGAACAGCGCGGGTGCGATCACGAGCGCGGAGAGCGCCGCGACGGCGGCCACGATCGCGCCCGCGATCCCCATCGACTTCAGGAACCCCTGCGGGAACACGACGAGCGTGATCAGCGCGGCGGACACGGTCACCGCCGAGAACGCCACGGTCCGGCCGGCCGTCGCCATCGTGGCGGCGATCGCGCCCCGCGTCGGGCCGCGCGCGGCCAGCTCCTCGCGGTAGCGGCTGACGAGGAACAGCGTGTAGTCGATCGCCAGGCCGAGCCCGAGCCCGATCACCAGGTTGAGCGCGAACACGCTCAGCCCGTAGACGCGGTTGACGAGCGAGAGCACGAGGAACGTGCCGAGCACGGTCGTGACGCCGACGGCGAGCGGCATCAGCGTCGCGCGACCGCGGAAGAACAGCAGCGAGAGCAGCAGCAGGAGCGGGAAGGCGATCAGCTCCGCGCGCCCGAGGTCGGCGCCGACGGTCTCGCCGATCTGCAGGCCGGCGACCGCGCCGCCGCCGACGGTGACGCCGTCGGCGCGCGCGAACGCGTCCAGCGCCGTCTGCGCGACGTCGTCCTCCTCCGCGCTCGCCCGCAGCGTGCCGGTGACGAGATCGCGGCCCGCGACGTCGGTGGAGGCGATCCCCGGCACGTTCGCGAGCTCGCGCTCGACGGTGGCGAGCCGTTCGGGCGACGGATTGTCGACGAGCAGCACGATGCCGGCGCCGGGCTCCTCGCCGGTCGCCGCCTCGATGCGGTCGATCGCGACCTCGGAGTCGGCGCCGGGCGCGACGAAGCCGCCGCTGCTCTCGAGCGAGCCGGCGACCGGCCCGCCGATTGCGCCGGCGAGCACCACGAACAGCAGGACCGCGATCAATGTGCGGCGCGGGTGGGCCGCGAGGCGTGAGATGAGCATGCGTCCATCGTCGGCCGCGCGGGCCGCGAGCACATCGCCCCACGGGAGTCACTTCAGGCGCCGCCCGTACACCCTCGGGAGTACGCACCCCGACACCCGTCGCTTCATTTAGGCGACCCGCGGGGTCAGACCCCGTCGAGGGTGGTCGAGGGTTCAGAGCAGCGCGTAGAGGCGCTCGAGCGCGGTGTCGATCTCGGCCTCGGTGACCGTCAGCGGAGGCACGAAGCGCAGCGTGGCGGGGCCGGTGGCGTTGATCACGAGGCGCTGCTCGAGCAGGGCGCGGCGGGCGGTCTCGGGCGCGTCGGCCGAGATGTCGGCGGCGACCATCAGCCCGCGCGCGCGGACGTCGGTGACGCCCGGCAGCTCCTTCAGCCCCTCCGCGAGCCGCTCGCCGCGCTCGAGCACGCCGGCGAGGAAGGCCGGGTCGTCGACGACGTCGAGCACCGCGTTGGCGGCGGCCGCGCTGACGGGGCCGCCGGCGAAGGTCGAGCCGTGGTCGCCCGGCTCGAAGACGCCGGACAGGCGCTCGCCGATCACGAGCGCGCCGATCGGCATCCCGCCGCCGAGGCCCTTGGCCAGCGTCATCGCGTCGGGCTCCACGCCCGCCTGCTCGTAGGCCCAGAGCGAGCCCGTCCGCCCGACCCCGCACTGGACCTCGTCGAACACGAGCGCGGCGCCGGTGCGGTCGCAGGCCTCGCGAGCGGCGGCCAGCACCCCGGGCGCCAGCGGGTGCACGCCCGACTCGCCCTGGACGGGCTCCAGCAGGACCGCAGCGGTGTGCTCGTCGACGGTCGCGGCGATCGCCTCGGCGGTCGGCTCGACGGCGCGGAAGCCGGGCACCAGCGGCGCGAACGGCGCCTGCTTGGACTCCTGCGGCGTTGCCGACAGCGCGCCGTAGGTACGCCCGTGGAAGGCGCCGTGCACGCTCACGATGTCGCCCTTCGGGCGCGCCTTGCGGACGAGCTTCAGCGCCGCCTCGTTGGCCTCGGCGCCCGAGTTGGCGAAGTAGACGCTGCGCCCGAACGAGCGCTCGACGAGCCGCTCGGCGAGCCGCACCATCGGCGCGTTGGTGAACAGGTTCGAGACGTGCATGAGCCGCCCCGCCTGCTCCTGGACGGCGGCGACCACGTCCGGGTGGGCGTGCCCGAGCGAGCAGACCGCGATCCCGGCCAGGAAGTCGAGGTACTCCGTCCCCTCGGAGTCGACGAGGACGCAGCCCGAGCCCGACACGAACTCGACCGGGTAGCGGGCGTAGGTCGGGGCGAGCGCGCTCACGTGGCCGGCCGGACCTTGGTGCCGACGCCCGCGTCCGTGAACAGCTCGAGCAGCAGCGAGTGCGGCTGGCGGCCGTCGATGATGTGCGCGAACGAGACGCCGCCGTGGATCGCGTCGATGCACGCCTGCAGCTTCGGCCGCATCCCGCCCGACGTCGTCGCCAGCGCCGCCTCGACCTCGTCCGCGCCGCACTCGGAGATGACCGACGCCGGGTCGGCGGGGTCGCTCAGCCAGCCCGGGACGTCCGTGAGGAACATGACCTTGTAGGCGCCGGTCGCGCGCGCGACCGCGCCCGCGGCCTCGTCGGCGTTGACGTTGTGCGAGCGGCCCTGGCGGTCGGCGCCGACGGAGGCGATCACGGGGATGTAGTCCTCGGCGATGTGGTGGATCACGTCCGCGTCGACGCGCTCGATCCGCCCCACCAGGCCGATGTCCTCGCCGCCGGGCCCCTCCATCGTCGCGACGCGGAACAGCTGCCCGTCGTCGCCCGAGAGCCCGACCGCCGGCTGGCCGTGGCGGTTGAGCCGCATGACGATGTCCTTGTTGACCTTGCCGACCAGGACCATCTTCGCGATCTCGACGGTGCCCTCGTCGCTGACGCGCAGGCCGCCGACGAACTCGACCGGCATGTCCGAGCCGCTGCATGTAGGAGGTGATGTCAGGGCCGCCGCCGTGGACGACGATCGGGTTCAGCCCGACGTACTTGAGCAGCACGACGTCGCGCGCGAAGTCCTCGCGCAGCGCCGGGTCGGTCATCGCCGCCCCGCCGTACTTGATGACGACCGTCTTGCCGTGGAACTCCCGGATGTACGGGAGCGCCTCCAGCAGCGTGGTGATGTCCCGTGCCGGCGCGCTCACGTCGTGTACTCCGCGTTGATGGTCACGTACTCGTGCGAGAGGTCGGAGAAGAACACCTCGGTCTCGGCGCCCTCGCCGGGCAGGCCGACGGTGTACTCGACCTCGTCCCCCGCCACGGCGGCCGCGAGCGCGCGCTCGTCATAGGGGATCGCGGCGCCGGCGGCGCAGACCTGGGTGTCCTCGATCCAGATGTCCACGGGCAGCGGCGCGGCGCCGTGGAGCGCCTGGCCGACGGCCTGCGCGATCCGGCCCCAGTTCGGGTCGCCGCCGTGCAGCGCGGCCTTGACCAGCGGGGAGCCGGCGACCGCGCGGGCGGCCGCGATGACGTGCGGCTCGTGGCCGCCGTGGACGACCACGCGCCCGACGCGCCTGGCGCCCTCGCCGTCGCGCACGATCAGCATCGCCAGCCGTCGCAGCAGGTAGTCGAGCGCCTCGCCGAAGCGCACCTCGTCCTCGGACTCGGGCTCCACGCGCACGCCGCTCGCGCCCGAGGCCATCAGGATCGCGGTGTCGTTGGTGGAGAGCTGGCCGTCGACGGAGATGCGGTCGAAGGAGCGCTTGACGCAGACGCCGAGCAGCAGGTCGGCCGTCTCGGGCGCGAGCGCGGCGTCCGTCTGGACGAAGCAGAGCATCGTCGCGAACGCGGGCGAGATCATCCCGGCGCCTTTCGCTTGCGCGGTGAGGCGGATATTGCCGGAGGGCAGCGCCACGTCGAGCGAGGCGGACTTGGCGAACTTGTCCGTGGTGCGGATCGCCTCGCCGAACGTGTCGTCGCCGTAGGGCGCGAGGTCGGCGCGCGCGGCGAGGATGCCCTTGATCACCTTGTCGACGTCGAGCGGCACGCCGATCACCCCGGTGGAGGCGACGGCGACCTGGTCCTCGGGCACGCGGCTCGCCATCGAGGCGCCGCCCTGCATGCGGGCCGCGTCCTCCACCCCCCGCCGCCCCGTGGCCGCGTTGGCGTTGCCGGCGTTCGCGACGACGGCGCGGATCGCGTCCAGCCGCGTGCGCTCCTGCGTGAGCAGCACGGGCGCGGCGAGCACGCCGGAGCGCGTGAAGCGGGCCGCGCTCGTGGTGTCGGGCTCGTCGGAGACCAGCAGCCCGAGGTCGAGCCCGCCGCTGGGCTTCAGCCCGCACGCGACGCCCGCCGCCCGGAAGCCCTGCGGGAGGCCCGGCTCGGCCTCGGCGACGTGGTCGGGCGCCTGGACCCAGCGCGAGCGGAACCCCGCTCCGGGGTCACCCATGTGCGACGCGGTCGGGTCGGACATCAGGCCGGCAGCCCCAGCGACTCGTCGAGGCCGAACATCAGGTTGAGGTTCTGGACGGCCTGCGAGGACGTGCCCTTGTAGAGGTTGTCGATCGTGGCGAACACGATCAGCCGCAGCGGGTCCTCGTGCAGCGAGATGCGGCAGAAGTTGGTCTCGCGCACCTCGGTCATGCCCGGCGGGCCCTCCACGACCTCGACCCACGGCTCGTCCGCGTACGCCTCGCGGTAGAGCGCGGGCGCGTCGACGTCGCCGTCCGTCCTGACGTAGCAGGACACGAGCTCGCCGTGCGAGAGCGGCACGAGATGCGGCGTGAACGTCACGGGCACGCCGAGCTCCTGCGCGATCTCCGGCGAGTGCCGGTGCGCGCCGACCTTGTACGGGCGTCACCGTCTCGTCGACGGAGACGAAGTGCTTGGTGTGGGTCGGCTCGCGGCCGGCGCCCGAGACGCCGGACTTGGCGTCGATGACCACGTCGGCGAGCCGGCCGGCCAGCGGCGCGAGCGCCAGGATCGCCGCCGTCGGGTAGCAGCCGGGGTTGGCGACGAGCCGCGCGTCGCGGATCTCCTCGCGGTAGCGCTCCGGCAACCCGTAGACCGCCTCGTCGAGGAGCTGGGGCGCCGGGTGGTCGCCGTACCACTGCTCGTAGGTGGGCAGGTCGCGCAGGCGGAAGTCCGCGGACAGGTCGACGACGCGGATCCCCCGCTCGAGCAGATCCGCGACGACGGGCGCGGACGCGCCGTGCGGGTAGGCGACGACCGCGGCGTCGACGTCGAGCTCGGTCGTGGGCTCCTCGAGCACGAGCGGCACGCGCGTGCGCGGGTGGACCTCGTCCAGCCGCGCGCCGGCGTCGCTGCGCGCGGTGACGTGCTTGAGCTCGAGCTCCGGGTGGCGGTGCAGCAGCGCGGCCGCGACCGCGCCGGCGTAGCCCGCGGCGCCGAGGACCGCGACGCTAGCCACGCGGCTCGCCCCCGAGGCGCTCGGCCACGGCGGCGTCGATCTTCGCGCGCCGCTGCGCGACCTCCTCGTCGGTGAGCGTCCGGTCGGGCGCCCGGAACTCCATCCGGATCGCCAGCGACGTGCGCTCGCCGGTCGCGTAGACGTCGAACACGTCCGCCCCGGCCAGCAGCGCGCCGCCCGCCTCGCGCACCACCGCGAGCACGTCGGCGGCGGCGACCGAGGCCGGGAACCACCACGCCCGGTCCTGGCGCACGGACGGGAACGAGGTCAGGTCGCGGTAGTGCGGCTCCAGCTGGGCGTGGCGGGCGAGCACGGCCAGCTCGAGCTCGAAGCCCGCGGCCTGCTCGACGTCCCAGCCCGCGGCGACCGCCGGGTGCAGCTCGCCGAGCCAGCCGGCCGGCTCGCCGCCGATCAGCACGCGCGCGGCGCGCCCGGGGTGCAGGAACGGCTGCGGCGCCGGCTCGACGGACCAGTCGGCGCGGATCGCCCGCAGCACGGCCTCGAGCACGCCCTTGGCCGCGAAGAAGTCCGCGCGCGGCGGCGCGGGCTCGCGCCAGGAGGCCGGCCGCAGCGCGCCCGTGAGCAGGGCGGCGAGCATCGTGTGCTCGTCGGGCAGCGGCGCGGTGGCGCGCGGCTCGTCCGGGCGCGGGGCGTCGAGGTAGATGGCGCCGACCTCGAACAGCCGCACGTCGGGCAGCCCGCGCGAGCGGTTGCGGCGCACGCCGTCCAGCAGCGAGCCGAGCAGCGTGGTGCGCAGCGTCGACTGCTCCTCGGACATCGGGTTGCGCAGCCGCACCGGGCGCCCGCGCAGGTCGCCGGCCGGCAGGCGCAGCCGGGCGGGCAGGTCGGGCGCCGCGAAGCTCCAGCCGACGGCCTCGGAGAGCCCGGCGCCGACCAGCGCGTCCTCGACGCGGCGGCGCACCTTCTGGGCGGGCTCCAGCCGGCCGCTGGCGCCGCGGCGCGAGGGCAGCGTGACCGGGAGCTTCTCGAGCCCCCACAGCCGCGCGACCTCCTCGACGAGGTCGGCCTCGCGCGTGACGTCGTTGCGGCGGAAGGCGGGCACGGAGACGTCGAGGCCGTCCTCGGCCTCCTCGACGCCGAACTCGAGCGCGGCCAGGATGCGGGCCGACTCCTCGCGCGGGACCGCCGTGCCGAGCAGCCGCTCGACCTTCTCGTCGCGCAGCCGGATCGTCTGCGGCGCCGGACCCTTCGCCGCCGACGTCGATCGTGCCCTCCACCAGCCGCGCGCCCGTCAGCTCGAGCATCAGCTTGGTGGCGACGATCTGGCCGTCCATCGCCTGCTCGGGCGCGAGGCCCTTCTCGAAGCGCCCGGAGGCCTCCGTGCGCAGGGCGAGCTTGGTCGAGGTGCGCTGGAGGCTCGGGCCGTGCCAGTTGGCGGCCTCCATCAGCACGCGCGTGGTGGTCCCGCGGACCTCGGAGCGCTCGCCGCCCATCAGGCCGGCGATCGACGTCGGGCCGTCCTCGTCGGCGATCAGCAGGACGCTGGGGTCGAGCGTGCGCTCGACGTCGTCGAGCGTCGTCATCTTCTCGCCCTCGCGGGCGCGCCGCACGGTGAGCTTTCCGCCGGCGACGAGGTCGAAGTCGAAGGCGTGCAGCGGCTGCCCGGTGAGCAGCATCGCGAAGTTGGTGATGTCGACGACGTTGTTGATCGGGCGCTGGCCGGCGGCGGACAGGCGCGCCTTCAGCCACGCCGGCGACGGGCCGATCGTGACGTCCTCGAACAGCCGCGCGGTGAAGCGCGGGCAGAGGTCGGGGTCCTCGACGACGACCTCGGCGCCCGGGACGTCGCCGGGGGTGCCCGGGTCGTCGGCCCACGGCGGCGGCGAGAGCGCCGCGCCCGTGATCGCGTGCACCTCGCGGGCGACGCCGTAGACGCTCAGGCAGTCGGGCCGGTTGGGCGTGATCTCGAGCTCGAGCACGTCGGTGGAGATCGGCAGCGCGTCGGCCAGCGGAGCGCCCGCCTCGAGGTCCTCCGGCAGCACCATGATCCCGTCGTGCTCGCCGCCGATCGCGACCTCGTCCTCGGCGAGGATCATCCCGCGCGATTCCTGGCCGCGCAGCTTGGCCTTCTTGAGCTTGGTGCCGTCGGGCATGATCGCGCCCGGCGAGGCGACCGCGACGGTCTGGCCCGCCGCGACGTTCGGCGCGCCGCAGACGATCTGGTGCGGCTCGCCCTCGCCGACGTCGACCGTGCAGACCGTCAGGCGGTCCGCGTCGGGATGGCGCTCGGCCGTCAGGACCTTGCCGATCCGGAAGTGCTCGAGCGCGGCGACGCCGTGGCGGTGCACGCGGTCGACCTCCGTGCCGGTCATGGCGAGCCGGGTCGCCAGCTCGTCCGCCGACAGGCCGGGGTCCACGTGGTCGTGCAGCCAGAGCAGCGGCAGCCTCATCCGAACTGCTCCAGGAAGCGCAGGTCGTTCTCGTAGAGCATCCGCAGGTCCGGCACGCCGTGCTTGAGGAACGCGATCCGCTCGATCCCCATGCCGAACGCGAAGCCCTGCATGCGATCCGGGTCGTAGCCGTGCTCGCGCACGTAGCCGAACACGTTCGGGTCGACCATGCCGGCGCCGAGGATCTCGATCCACGCGGTGCCCTTGCACAGCGGGCAGCGCGAGCCGTCGCGCAGCAGGCCGCCCTTGCAGTTGAAGCAGCTCACGTCGCACTCGATGCTGGGCTCGGTGAAGGGGAAGAAGTGCGGGCGCAGGCGCACGTCGCGGTCGTCGCCGAAGATCGCGCGGGCGAACGCGAGCAGCGTGCCCTGGAGGTCGGCGAGCGTGATGTCCTCGTCGACCGCGAGGCCCTCGACCTGGTGGAACTGCGGCGTGTGCGTGGCGTCGTTGTCGCGCCGGTAGGTGCGGCCGGGGACGACGATGTACAGCGGCGGCGGGCCGAGCTCCATCGAGCGCACCTGCATCGGCGAGGTGTGCGTGCGCAGGACGACGTCGTCGGAGACGTAGAAGGTGTCGCTCTCCAGCCGCGCCGGGTGCTGCGGCGCGTGGTTGAGCGCGTCGAAGTTGTAGTAGACGAGCTCGGTCTCGGGGCCCTCGACGACGCGGAAGCCCAGGCCGGTGAAGACGTCCTCGATCTCGCGCCGGGTGGCGGTGATCAGGTGGTGGCGGCCGACGGGCGCGACGGGGCTGCCGGGCAGCGTGACGTCGAGCACGTCGGCGGCCAGGCGCGACTCGAGCTCGGCGCCCTCGAGCGCCTCCTTGCGCGCCTCGATCGCGCCGTCGAGCGCGCGCCGGGCCTCGTTGGCGGCGCGGCCGACCGCGCCGCGCTCCTCCGGCGGCAGCTGCGCGACCCCGCGCAGCAGGTTCGGCAGCTCGGCCTTGCGACCGAGGAAGCGCACGCGCACGTCCTCGAGCGCGGCCGTGTCGGTGGCGCCCGCCACGGCGGCCTCGCCCTGCTGGCGCAGCTCGGCGATCCGGTCAAGCATGACCGCGGATCCTACGATCGAGCTCGTAGAGGGCGACGGTCGCCGCCATCCCGGCGTTGAGCGACTCCGACCGGATCGGGATGTGCGCGACCTCGTCGCAGGCGGCCACGACCGCGGCGGGCAGCCCCTCGCGCTCCGCCCCGACCACCACCGTCACGTCACCGGCGAGCTCCACCGCGTCGAGCGACGCTCCCCGGCGGGCCACCAGCGCGATCCGCCGCCCGGGCAGCTCGCCCACCTCGCGCACGCGGGCGACCGGCATCTCGAACAGCGCGCCCATCGAGGCGCGGACGGCCTTGTGGCCGTACGGGTCGGCGCTGCCGGGTCCGAGCGCGACCTGGCCGCGCCGAAGGCGAGCGCGGAGCGCAGCGCCGTGCCGACGTTGCCGGGGTCGTTGACGCCCCACAGGGCGAGGCAGAGCGGGCCGAGCGGGCGCCGGCGGCCCAGCGCATGCCGTAGACGCCGAGCGCGCGCGTGCCCGAGCCGAGCTGGGAGACGCCGGCGAGCACGTGCGGCGCGACCGGCACGCCCGCCAGGCCGCTGCCCTCGGCGGCGTAGAGCGCCTCGGGCTCCCAGCCCGCGCGCGCGGCCGCCTCGATCAGGTCCTCACCCTCGGCGACGAACTGCCGCAGCTTGTCCCGCCACTTGCGGCCGGCGAGCTTGCGGACCTCCTTGAGCTGTTCGTTGTGGGGGCTGGTGATCGTCATGTTCGGATCCGGGCAAAAAAATGGGCGCCGCTCCGGTCAGGAGGGGCGCCCGTGAGGTGGGTCTGTCGTCGCCGGTCAGGCCGTCGACGCCTCGCGGGCGCTCTCGGCAAATCGGCGGAAGGTCTCGGGGTCGCGCACGGCGATGTCGGCCAGCACCTTGCGGTCCAGCTCGATCCCGGCCAGCTTGAGGCCGTGCATGAACGTGCCGTAGGACATCCCGTTCTGGCGCGCGGCGGCGTTGATGCGGGTGATCCAGAGGCGGCGGAAGTCGCGCTTGCGGTTGCGGCGGTCGCGATACGCGTAGGAGTCCGCCTTCATGACGGCTTCCTTGGCGCGCTTGTAGGAGGAGTGCGCCTCCCCGCGGAAGCCCTTCGCGCGCTCGAGCGTCGCGCGGCGCTTCTTGCGGGCGTGGACGGAGCGCTTGACGCGGGTCACTTGTCGTAGCCCCCCAGCAGCTTCGTGGCGCGCTTGGCGTCGGGATCCTTGAGCGTCATCGGCCGGCCGAAATCGCGCTTGCGCTTCGGCGACTTCTTCTCGAGGATGTGGCTCGAGAAGGCGTGACGGGCGCGGATCTTGCCGTTGGCCGTCTTCTTGAAGCGCTTCTTCGCGCCGGAGTGGGTCTTCATCTTCGGCATGCCGGGCGGCCAGTATAGGAGGTTCGCTCAGCGCTCCCGGCGCGCCAGCACGATCTGCCACCGGTCCTGCATCGAGAGCGCGCCGGCGCCTGGCGAGTGGGTCGCGAGCATCTCCTCGTAGCGCCCGCGCGCCGCCGCGGGCACCCCGAACGGCACCGCCACCGCCTCCCAGGCGGCGTCCAGGGACTCGAACCCGAGCCCGAAGGCGTGGGTGCGCGACTCGACCTCGGCGCCACGCAGCCGCCGGCTCGCCGTCTCCTCGTCACCCCACAGCAGCGGCGACGGGCCGTCGTAGGCGGCCAGCAGCAGCGTGCGCGCGACGAGCGAGCGCGGCAGCGGCGCCGCCAGCGCGAGCAGCCCGCCGGGCTCGAGGACGCGCAGCAGCTCCCGCGCCGCCCGCTTGGGCCGCGGGGCCAGGGACACGCCGAGCACGGACACGATCGCCCGCGCGCTCTGATCGCCGAAGGGCAGCGCGTCGAGCTGCGTATGCGCGCCGGCGGAGAGGTCCAGCGCGCCCTCCCCCGCGATCTCGCGCAGGAGCGCGCTCAGCGGCTCCAGCGCCGCCATCAGGGCGGGCGCGCCGTCCGGCAGCGGGTACGGGCGCGGCGGGCCGGTCCGCTCGGGGAAGCGGAGCGTCAGCAGCGAGCGCCGGGAGAGTCCCACGAGCCGATCGTACGGCTCACGCGCGCGACATCCGGGTAGGGGCGGACGAAGCCACCCTCGGGAGGGGATCCGTGCACACACGCAGGTCGTTCATCCTTCGCGGCGCGTTGGGCGCCGGCGCACTGGCGATCGCGACCGGGCCGCGCATCGCGCTCGGCGCCGGCAGCAGCGGGTACGGCCCGCTCCTGCCCGATCCGGGCGGCCTCCTGGACCTGCCCGAGGGCTTCAAGTACCGGGTGCTGCAGACCTCGGACGACCGCCTCTCCGACGGCAAGCCGGTCCCGGACCACTTCGACGGCATGGCCGCCTTCCCGGGGCCCGACGGCTCGACGATCCTCGTGCGCAACCACGAGCTGCGCCCGGCCGACGCCGCGACCAAGACGCCCGTGGTCGGCTCCAACCCGTACCGCGCCGACGGCGTCGCCGGCACCACCGGGCTGCTCGTCGGCCGCGACGGCCGGCTCAAGCGCTCCTTCGTGACTTCGTCGGGCACGCTGACCAACTGCGCCGGCGGCGCGATGCCGTGGGGCACGTGGATCACGTGCGAGGAGGACCGCACGACGGAGCACGGCTACTGCTTCGAGGTCGACCCGCGGAACCCCGAGAACGCGCTCTCGCGCACGCCGATCCGCGACATGGGGTTCTTCTCGCACGAGGCGTGCGACGTGGACCCGAGCACGGGGATCGTCTACCTCACCGAGGACGACGCCCGCCTGCCGATCCCGCCCGATCCCTCCACGGAGGTCCCCGGCGAGTCGCGCTCGAGCTTCCTGTACCGCTACCTGCCGGAGGACCCGCGCCCGCGGCCGGGCGCGCTGCAGCGCGGCGGCCGGCTCCAGGCGCTCTCGATCGCCGAGCGCCCGTCCTACAACCTCGACCTCGGCAAGACGGGCGATCGGTACACGGTCGTCTGGACCGACGTCCGGCCCGAGCAGGCGCACGAGGACGCGCTGGCCAAGGGTTGCGCGCGCTTCAACCGGCTGGAGGGCTCGTTCTTCTCCGGCGGGGCGTTCTGGTTCGACGACACGGCCGGCGGCGAGGCGAGGCTGGGCCAGATCTTCCGCTACCTCCCGAGCTCGAACCGGCTCGAGCTGTTCCTCGAAGGGTCCTCGTCCGCCCAGATGGAGTCACCGGACAACATGACCATCACGCCGTGGGGCGACCTCTGGTTCGTCGAGGACGGCCCGGGCTCGCAGCGGGTGATGGGCGTGACGCCGCGCGGCGACACGTACGTGTTCGCGGAGAACCGCCTCGTGGGCGCCGAGGAGGGCGATGCGACCGAGCTGGCCGGGCCGACCTTCGCGCCCGACGGCAAGACGTTCTTCGTGAACCTCTACGACCCCGGCCACACGCTCGCGATCACGGGCCCGTTCCGCAGCCGCCGCGACGACGGCACGGCGCTGGCGTCCGCGGCGCCACGGCACGCGCACGCGCCGGGTCTCACGGGCGAGCTCGCCGAGTACGCGGCCAAGAACGGCCGCACACCGTGGGAGGCGGCGGCCTTCCAGGCGCTGGGCGCGAGCGTGACCTAGCCGCCGGCTAGATCTGGTTCGGGTCGATCGCGGCCGGCTCGGCGGAGCCGGCCGGCTTCTGCTGCGGCTTGGCGCGCTCTTCGGCTGCCTTGTGATCGTTCGCGGCCGCGGCGGCGGCCTCGTCCTCGGCGGCGGTGCGCGTCGGCGCGAGCATCATCGTCATGTTGCGGCCGTCCTGCTGGGGCCGCTGCTCGATCGTGGCCAGCTCGCCGAGGTCCTCCGCGAGGCGGTTGAGGATCATCTCCCCGCGCTCGGGGTGGGCCATCTCGCGGCCGCGGAACATGATCGTCACCTTGACCTTGTCGCGCGCCTTGAGGAAGCGCTCGACGTGGCCCTTCTTGGTGTCGTAGTCGTGCTGCGCGATCTTCGGGCGGAACTTGATCTCCCGCACGTTGATCTGCGTCTGGTGCTTGCGCGCGGCCTTCTGCTTCTGGTTCTGCTCGTACTTGTACTTCGAGTAGTCCAGGATGCGGCAGACCGGGGGCTTGGCCTCCGGGGCGACCTCGACGAGGTCGAGATCGCGCTCCTGCGCTTGGCGCAGGGCGTCCTGCGTCTTCATGATGCCGACCTGCTGACCCGTCTCGTCGATGAGCCGGACCTCGGGAACGCGAATGCGCTCGTTGATCCGGGTGGGGTCGCGCTCCGGCGGCTGCCGATCGAACCTTCTGGGGACCGGCACTAGAGGTGTCTGCGGCGCGTCAAGAAGAGCGCGGCGCGGTGTGGGAACGCGTAATCAAGGCCTCGGAGTATAGCGGCGCAGCGGTCGTGTCAAGGCGCTACCGTGTCTCACCAGTGGAGGCGTACCGATGGTGAGAACCCGGTTGGCGACGTTCGCCGCCCTCCTGCTGCTGGCGGGCTGCGGCGGCGGTGACGGCGCGCCACGCGCGGCGCACGGCACCCCGTCCCCCGAGGCGACCGCGGCGGCCGCGAAGGCGAAGGGGCCGATCGGCTCGGACGCGCCCGTGCTCGTGGAGATGACGATGCAGCGCCCCGGCGCGCTGCTGGACAAGATCACCATCCACACCGACGGCTACGGGCTGTTCGACCGGCCGTCGGGCGGCGTCGGGCGGGTGCAGCGCGACGTCGTGGTCCGGCCCGCGGTCCTGCGCCGGCTGCGCGCGAGCCTGAAGGCGCTGCCGCGCAGTGTCGGCGGCCCCGCCGGGGAGCCCGCGGCGAACTTCGCGACCTACATCCTCCGCTACCACGCCCGCACCTTCGTGGCCAAGCAGGGCGCGGAGCCGGCGCCGCTGCGCGCCCCGATGCGGACCATCCGGGCGATGCTGCTCGACGGCGAGGGGATCGAGAAGGTCACGCGCGAGCGGCTCGGCGGCGTCGCCGGCGCGACGCACCTGTCGGACGTCGGCAAGGACCGGCCCGCGCCCGAGCTCGTGTTCTTCCAGCGCCAGGGCGCCGGCGGGGCGACGCTGGACACGTTCACGGTCCGCCGTGACGGCACCGCGCGGCTGGAGAAGCGCTACGGCGGCGCGGGCGGCCGCTTCAAGGACCTCGAGCTGCGCCGCGGCGTGCTGCCGCGGCTGAAGGCGGCGCTCGCCCGGCTGCCGCGCTCGGGCACGCTCGAGCGGGGCACCCCGGACCCGGGCGGCGCGAACTACCTGATGCGCTACCGCGGCGAGACGCTCACGGGGCGCCAGGGGGCGATCTCCCCGCGGGCGCGCCCTGCGGTGGAGCTGCTCGACGGCTTCATCGACGGGATCGGCGTCGAGCGGGCGACGCGGGAGACCGCGACCAACAACCCCTGAGCGCCTCAGCGGCGGGTGATGCGCTCGCAGCCGCGGGCGGCGTCCCGGTCGTCCAGGCGCGCGCGGTCGAGCCCCGAGCCGCAGCGGACCTCGTCGCGGCGCCCTGCCTGCGCGCTGACGCGGTCACGGCCGGGGCCGGCGTCCATCGTGTCCCGGCCCGAGCCTCCCTCGAGGAAGTCACGGCCGGGGCCGCCGAGGTAGGTGTTCGCGCCACCCGTGTCGTAGAGCTTGTCGTCGCCGCGGCCGCCGACGAGCCGGTCCGGGCGCAGCCGGATGATCGGCGTGTAGTAGCCGTCGCCCTGACCGGGGTCCCCGAAGAGCTCGTCGTCGCCGGCCTGGCCGAGCAGCGCATCCGCTCCCACGCCGCCGAACAGCCGGTCCGCGCCGCCTCCGCCGCGCAGGACGTCGGCGCCCTCGCCGCCGTCGATGATGTCGGCGGTGCGGGCGCCCGCGAGGACGTCGTCGCCGTCGCCGCCCACCAGCGTCTCGAAGCCCGCGAGGGTGTCGGCCTCCCCGGCCTCCCCGCCCGTGCCTCGTGCGAGGTCGACGACCACGTCGGCCTCCGTGACGTAGAGGAGCTCGTCGAAGCCGCCGCCGCCCAGCAGCCGGTCGTCGCCGGGTCCGCCCGTGATCCGGTCGTTGCCCTCCCCGCCCTGCACCAGGTCCGCGCCCGGCCCGGCGAGGATCGAGGTCTCGACGACCGGGTCGTCCGCGATGGCGAGCTGGTCGTCGCCGTCGCCGAGGTCCGCGGCGAGGCCGCGCACGCCCTGCGAGCCCTCCGTGACGGGGCAGCGCGCGTTGTGGGCGTCGACCGACGTGCACGGCGCCACCGCGGTCAGCGTCGCGCCGTCGTCGCGGACGAGGAAGTCGCCGCCCGAGCGGGCGATCGTGACGCGGTTGGCCTCGCCCGGGGCGCCCTGGAACGTCGTGACCGGCACGGGCGGCGCTCCGCTGTACTTCGAGCAGGCCAGGTCGCCCGCGCAGCCGTCGGCCTGGAAGACCGACACGGTGGACGCCGGCGCGGCGGCCGGGAAGGCGAGCACGACCAGCGCCGCGAGCAGCGCCCGCATCAGCGCCGGCCCTCGGCGGCCTCGGCGACCAGGCGCCCGACGGCCTCGTCGAGCGGCATCGTCCCCAGGTCGCCCTCCCGGTGGCGGCGCAGCGCGACGGCGCGCTGCTCGGCCTCGCGGTCGCCGACGACGAGCATGTAGGGGATCTTGCGCAGCTCGGCCTCGCGGATCTTGCGCCCGACCGACTCCGTGCGGTCGTCGAGCTCCGCGCGCAGCCCGGCCTCGCCGAGCGCCTCGGAGACCTCGCGCGCGTAGTCCGCGTGGCGGTCGGCGAGCGGCAGCACGCGCGCCTGGACCGGCGCCAGCCAGAGCGGGAACTCGCCCGCGTAGTGCTCGATCAGGATGCCGATGAAGCGCTCGAAGGAGCCCATCAGCGCGCGGTGGATCATCACCGGCCGGTGGTCGGCGTTGTCGGCCCCCGTGTAGGCGAGCTCGAAGCGCTCGGGCATGTTGTAGTCGAGCTGGACGGTGCCCAGCTGCCACGAGCGGCCGATCGTGTCGGTCATGTGCAGGTCGATCTTCGGCCCGTAGAAGGCGCCGTCGCCCTCGTTGAGGTCGTACTCGGTGCCGCGCTGGTCGAGCGCGCTCTGCAGCGCGGTCTCCGCGCGGTCCCACATCTCCTCGGAGCCGATCCGCTTCGCCGGCCGGGTGGAGAGCTCCAGCCGCGGCTCGAAGCCGAACGTGTCGTAGATCGCGTAGCCGAAGTCCAGGCAGCGGTTGACCTCTTCGGGGATCTGCTCCTCGGTGCAGAAGATGTGGGCGTCGTCCTGGGTGATGTGGCGGACGCGCAGCAGCCCGTGCAGGGTGCCGCTCGGCTCGTGGCGGTGCACGAGGCCCTGCTCGGAGTAGCGGATCGGCAGGTCGCGGTAGGAGCGGCGCTCGTCGTTGAAGAGCTGGATGTGCGCCGGGCAGTTCATCGGCTTCAGGCCCATCGAGCGGCCCTCCACCTCCGTGAAGTACATGTTCTCCCGGTACACGTCCCAGTGGCCGGACATCTTGAAGAGGTCGGTGTCGTAGAGGATCGGCGTCTTGACCTCGCGGTAGCCGCGGGCGCCGTTCTCGCGCCGCCACAGGCTCGTGAGCTCGTTCCAGATGACCATCCCGTTGGGCTGCCAGAACGGCGAGCCGGGGCTGAGCTCGGAGAACAGGAACAGGTCCAGCTCCTTGCCGAGCTTGCGGTGGTCGCGCGCGCGGGCCTCCTCGAGCCGCCGCAGGTGCTCCGCGAGGTCCTCCTTGGAGTGGAAGGCCGTGCCGTAGATGCGCGTGAGCATCTGGCGGTCGGAGTCACCGCGCCAGTAGGCGCCGGCGACCGACAGCAGCTTGAAGGCCTTGATGCGCTTCGTCGAGGGCGCGTGCGGGCCGCGGCAGAGGTCGGTGAACGGGCCGTTGGTGTAGAGCGAGACGGTCTCCACGCCGGTGTTGGCGACGAGGTCGTCGATCAGCTCGACCTTGTAGTCCTGGTGCTCGCCCTCGAAGCGCTCGCGCGCCTGCGCGGTGGTGAGGTCCTCGCGCGTGAAGCGCTCGTCGGCCTTGACGTGCTCGCGCATCTTCGCCTCGATGCGCTCGAAGTCGTGGTCGGAGACCGTGACGCCCTCTGGGAAGTCGAAGTCGTAGTAGAAGCCGTCGTCGATCGGCGGGCCGATCGAGATCTTGGTGCCCGGGTAGAGGTCGAGGATCGCCGCCGCCAGCACGTGCGCGGTGTCGTGGCGGATCAGCTCCAGCGACTCGGGGTCGCGGCTGGTGACGATCGCGACCTGGTCGCCGTCTTGCAGCGGTCGTGTGAGGTCCCTCACCTCGCCGTCGACCTTCACGGCGAGGGCGGCGCGGGCGAGGCCGGCGCCGATGGACTCCGCCAGATCCGCGCCACTGGCGCCGTCCGGCAGATCCTTCGAGGTTCCGTCGGGAAGCACGACTTGCATGCGCGGGGATGCTAGTCCGCCGCCCGATCCGGGTGTTTACGAACGGGTGTTCGGCGGGCATTGCTACGGTTCGAACCCACGACGGTTGCGTGCGCAACTGTCTCTGAACCGAAAACGAAACGGCGCGCGTGTTTCCCGCCGCGCGCCGCCAAGGACGTGATCATGAGACCGACGACCACGACCGCGCTGGCGCTTGCCGGCACGGCCCTGGCTCTGCCGGCCGGAGTTGCACTGGCGGAGACCAACGACGACCCGCCCAGTCCCGCCAAGAGCGCGCTCGCCGCGCCGTTCGCGGGCCACCTGACCCTCAACGCGCAGATGCGCGCGGAGCGCCGCGAGGTGCTCGTCGAGCGCCTGACCCCGCGGGTCATCCGCACGGAGCGCAAGACCGCGCGCGTGAAGGGCGCCGACTTCTCGCAGCGCGCCCACGAGCGCCGCCTGCGCGGCGACTCGCCGCGCGAGCTGCGCGCGGAGCTGAAGCAGAGCCGCCGCGAGCTGCGCCGCGCCAAGAGCGCCGCCGCGACCGGCCAGGCTCCCGCCGCCCCGGGCGCGAACACCACCGCGCCTCCGCACCTCGAGGCGATCGCGGCCTGCGAGTCCGGCGGCAACTACTCCACGAACACCGGCAACGGGTTCTACGGGGCGTACCAGTTCACGCAGGAGACGTGGGCAGCGGTCGGCGGCACCGGAAACCCGGCGGCCGCGAGCCCGGCCGAGCAGGACAAGCGCGCCGCGATGCTCTACGCGCAGCAGGGCTCCTCGCCCTGGCCCGTCTGCGGCGGCTAGCCCGCGGGCTGAGTCCGGAGTTGTTCAGCCTGAGGCCGAACAACTCCGGACTCGAGGGTTATGGTGGCGGGATGGACCCTGCCGCCCTCCGCTCCGAGTTCCCGGTCCTGGAGCGCCTCGCGTATCTGAACGCCGGGACGGACGGGCCGCTGCCCGCGGCCGCGGTGCGGTTCGCGGCGGCCGAGCTCGAGGCGGAGCTGACCGAGGGCCGCTCGACGGCGCACTTCGAGCGGCGCTTCGAGCTGCAGGCCGCGCTCCGCGCCGGCTATGCGCGCGTGATGGGCTGCGCGGTCGAGGACGTCGCGCTCACGACCTCGACGAGCGAGGGCATCGGCAACGTGATGGCGGGGATGGACCTCGGGCCGGGCGACGAGATCGTCTCCTCCGACCAGGAGCACCCGGGCGTGATCGGGCCGCTGAAGGCCGCGCGCGACCGCGGGGCGGCGATCCGGCTCGTGCCGTTCGCCGAGCTCGCGAACGCCGTCACCGCGACGACGACGCTCGTGGTCTGCTCGCACGTCGGCTGGGTCTCCGGCGAGCTCGCGCCGGCGGAGCTGGCGCAGGTGGAGGTGCCCGTGATCCTCGACGGCGCGCAGGGCTCGGGCGCCGTTCCCGTCGACGTGAAGGCGCTCAACTGCGCCGTCTACGCCGCCGCCGGCCAGAAGTGGATGTGCGGCGGCGACGGCACCGGGATGCTCTACGTCTCCCCCCGCTGGCGCGAGCGGATCCGCCCGGTCGCGCCGAGCTACGTCTCCTTCGAGGACACCACGCGCCAGCTCGAGTCGCCCTACAAGCCCGACGCGCGCCGCTACGACACGCCTTCGCTGTCGCGCGAGGCCGCGGCCCTGTCGCTCGGCGCGCTCGAGGTGCTCGAGCGTCACGGGCTCGACGCCGTCATCGCGCGCGGGCGCGAGCAGGCGGCCGAGCTGGCCCGCCGCCTCGAAGAGGCCGGCCACACCGTCGCCCCGCGCGGCGACAGCACGCTCGTCGCCTGGGAGGTCGCCGACCCCGAGGCCACGCGCGACCGCCTGCGCGACGAGGGCATCGTCGTGCGCAACCTCCCCGGCCGCCCGCTGCTGCGCGCCTCCGTCGGCGCCTGGAACGACGACAGCGACCTCGAGCGCCTGCTCGCCGCCCTCGCGCCCGACGAGCGCAGCTGGCGCGGCGAGCGTGCCGAAGCCGGGGATCCGACGCGCGCCGCTTGACAGGCAAGTATTCGCTTGCCTATTGTTGCCCTCGTGGGTGACGTCTTCAAGGCCCTGGCGGACCCCACGCGCCGGACGATCCTGGACGAGCTGACCGAGCGCGACGGGCAGACGCTGTTCGAGCTCTGCTCCCGCCTGACGATGAAGCACGGGCTCGGGTCGACCCGGCAGGCGATCTCCCAGCACCTCGGGGTGCTCGAGGAGGCCGGCCTGATCCAGACGCGCAAGGAGGGCCGCTTCAAGTTCCACGACCTGCGGCGCGAGCCGCTCGAACGCCTCGCCGACCGCTGGCTCGTGCCCGACCGGACGGAGAACCCGTGAAGATCAACCTGACCAGCGTGCTCGTCGACGACCAGGCCAAGGCGCTGGCCTTCTACACCGGCGTCCTCGGCTTCGAGCTCAAGCAGGACGTGCCGGTGGGCGAGCACCGCTGGCTGACCGTCGTCTCGACCGACAGCCCGGACGGCCCGGAGCTCCTGCTCGAGCCGGACGAGCACCCGGCTGCCAAGCCGTTCAAGGACGCGCTCGTCGCTGACGGGATTCCGTTCACATCCTTCGCGGTCGAGGACGTGGAGGCGGAGTTCCGGCGCCTGAGCGCGGCCGGGGTGCGCTTCACGCAGGAGCCCGCCCAGATGGGGCCCGGCGTCACGACCGCCGTTCTCGACGACACCTGCGGCAACCTGATCCAGATCGCCGCCGTCGCGGCCTCCTAGTCCCCCAGCTCTCGCTCGGGCTGCGTCATCGGGCCGCCCGCGTCGCCCGTGTTCGGCGTGCCGCGCGGCTCGATCAGCAGCACATGTGCCTCCTCGTCGGCCCGCGGGCAGTGCTCGACCCCGCGCGGGACCACATAGAGCTCCCCTGGGCCGAGCTCGACGTCACCGTCGCGCAGCTGGATCGTCAGCCGCCCCTCGAGCACGAGGAAGAAGTCGTCCGTGTCGTCGTGCTTGTGCCACACGAACTCCCCGCGCGGCTTGACCACGGCCAGCTTGTAGTCGTTGAGGTATCCGACGATGAGCGGGCTGTAGGCCGCGTCGACCTGCGCGAGCGCCTCGGCGAGATTGACCTTTCGGGAGCTCATCGCCGCAGCTGCGCGAGCTCGCCGAGCCCGACCTGCTCGTGCAGCATCCGCTGCGGGTACATGACCGGCGGCGGCGCGAGGGCGGCGAGCCGCTCGCGCTCCTCGTCGCTCAGGCGCAGGTCGGCCGCGCCGAGCAGGTCCTCGAGCTGCTCGAAGGTGCGCGGGCCCACGATCGGCGCGACCACGCCGGGCTCGCCGAGCAGCCACGCGAGCGCGACCTGGGAGATCGTCGCGCCGCGCTCGCCCGCGATCGCCTCGGCCTCGTCGACGACGCGGAAGTTGCGCTCGATCGCGCGCCGGTGGCGAGCCTCCTCGATGTCGTCGCCGGCGTCGGCCATCCGCGAGCCCTCGGGCGGGTCGGTGTCGCGCGAGTACTTGCCGGTCAGGAAGCCGGCGCCGAGCGGCCCCCACGGGAGCACGCCGATCCCGGCGGCGCGGCAGAACGGCAGGATCTCGACCTCGATCGAGCGCTCGACGAGCGAGTACTGCGGCTGCAGGGACACGAACGGCGCCCAGCCGTTGCGGTCCTGCAGGCCGACCGCCCAGGCCAGCAGCCAGGCCGGGTAGTTGGAGGCGCCGATCGCGCGGACCTTGCCGGCGGCGACGAGCCCGTCGAGCGCCTCCAGCGCGTCCTCGAGCGGGACGGAGGGATCGGGCGCGTGCACCTGGTAGAGGTCGATCACGTCGATGCCGAGCCGCTTCAGGCTGGCGTCGCAGGCAGCGCGGATGCGATCGGGGGCGAGGCCCTCGCCGGGCGGGTCGGACACCTTCATGCGCACCTTCGTGGCGACCACGACCTCGTCGCGGTGGTTCGCGAGCCAGGGCGCGAGCGTGCGCTCGGACTCTCCGTCGCCGTAGACGTCGGCGGTGTCGAGGAAGGTCCCGCCAGCCTCGAGGTAGCGGTCGAGCATCCGGTGGGACTCGTCGCGCGGGGTCTTGCCGCCCATCAGCATCGTGCCGAGGGCGATCCGGCTGACGGTCAGCGGGCCGAGCTTGGTCGTCTCCATGGTGGATAGCCTGCCCGCTCATGCGCATCTGCGTGTATGCGGGTTCCAATCCCGGCGCGAACGAGGCCTACGCCGAGGCGGCCGGCGACCTCGCGCGGCTGCTCGCGCAGCGCGGCATCGGCGTCGTCTACGGGGGCGCGCGGGTCGGGCTGATGGGGATCCTCGCCGACACCGCGCTCGCGGACGGCGGCGAGGTGATCGGCGTGATGCCGCAGGACCTCGTGGACCGCGAGATCGCCCACACGGGGCTGACCGAGCTGCACGTGGTCGGCTCGATGCACGAGCGCAAGGCGCTGATGGCCGAGCTCTCCGACGGCTTCGTCGCGCTGCCCGGCGGCGCGGGCACGCTCGAGGAGCTGATCGAGGTCTACACGTGGAGCCAGCTCGGCCTGCACGACAAGCCGATGGGCGTCCTCAACGTGCTCGGCTACTACGACGGGCTGGCCGCGCTGCTCGACCACGCCGTGCAGGAGGGCTTCCTGCGCCCGCAGCACCGCGAGGCGATGCACGCCGCCGCCACGCCGGCCGAGCTGCTGGCCGCGTTCGAGGGCTGGCGGCCGAGCCGGGCGAACAAGTGGCTGGATCGAACCGGCCCGCCGCCGGCTGCGTAGTCCCCTCCGTGCCGAGGTTGCGCCGGATCGCGCTGGCCGTCGCCCTGATCTCATCAGGTGGCGCCGCGGCCGGCGCGGCGCTCGCCGCCGACCGCGAGGTCGTCGCGCGCGACAACGCCTTCTCGCCGGCCACCGTGGCGCTGCAGCCGGGCGACACGCTCACGATCCGCCACGACGACCGCCTCGTCGAGCACGAGCTGAAGTTCTCCGACGAGGCCACCAAGCGGCAGGAGCCCGGCATCGGCTGGACCGTGCAGCGCACGTTCACCGCGGCCGAGCAGCGCGACGCGCCGTACGTGTTCTCGTGCGGCCTGCACCCCGGGATGAGCGGCAAGGTCTACGTCAACGCCACGGGCACCGTGCCGACGCCGAGCGCGACGCCGTCGGTCACCTCCACGGCCACGGCCACCGCGACCTCGAGCGCCTCACCGGGCGCGTCGGCGACACCGGGCTCCGGCACCACCACCGGCCCGGGGCCGCAGACCGGCGGCGGGGGCACACCCGGCGCCGCCACGCTGCGCACGGCCACGATCTCCCCGAAGGCCTGCGTCCGGCGCGGCCCGCGCTGCAAGCGCCCCGGCGTGCGGCTGCGGATCGACCTCTCCGCCCCGGCGGACGTGCGCGGCACGCTGCGCCGCAAGGCGCCCGGCGCGCGCCGCTTCAAGGCCTTCGGAAGCGTCCGCTTCGGGCGCGTGGCGGCCGGCCCGCGCACGCTGAAGTTCACGCGCAGCGCCGCCGGGCGGCGCTTGCTCCCCGGGCGCTACTCGCTCGCGCTGCGGGCCGGCGAGGCGCGCAGGACGCTGAGCTTCCGCGTGCTCTAGCGTGCGGCGGATGCCGCAGCTGATCGAGACCCCGAGCCGCGTCGAGGCGGCCGGCACCAAGCCGAAGCTGATCGACGAGTACGCCGGCCGCGTCAACACGGGCGACGAGCGCGTCAGCGTCGCGCACATGCGCTCCCCGTCGGGCTGGGTCGAGCCCGGCCAGCGCCCCGACTTCGACGAGTACACGGTCGTGCTCAAGGGCGCGCTGCACGTCGAGCACGAGGACGGCGAGCTCGAGGTCCGGGCCGGCCAGGCGATCCTCGTGCGCGGCGGCGAGTGGGTGCGGTACTCGACCCCCGATCCGGAGGGGGCCGAGTACGTCGCCGTCTGCCTGCCCGCGTTCTCGATGGACGGCGTCCACCGGGACGAGAGCTAGGAGCCCATCTAGCTACTTCGTCAGCACCGCCGCGCCGTCGGGGCGCCGCTCGAAGCGGCCGGGGCCCTGGAAGTCGTCGGGCCGCCCGTCGTGGTCGACGTCCTCCCCGCGCAGGGCGCGCTCCACGTCGCGGTCCACGATCTCCGGGTCGCGGAGCACCGCCTGGAAGCGCTCGTCGTCACGCTCCCCCTGCCACTTGGCGATCACCATCGTCGCGACGCCGTTGCCGATGCAGTTCGTCAGCGCGCGGCCCTCACTCATCACGCGGTCGATGCCGACCACGAGCGCGATGCCGACCGCGATCGACTCCTCCGTGAAGAACTGGCCGCCGAACGCCTGCAGCGAGGCGACCAGCGTCACGAGCCCCGCGCCGGTGATGCCGGCCGCGCCCTTGGAGGTCAGGATCATCAGCGCCAGCAGGGCGATCTGCTCGCCGATGGCGATGTCCTGCCCGGACGCCTGCACGATGAACAGCGCCGCCATCGTGAGGTAGATGCAGGTGCCGTCGAGGTTGAACGAGTAGCCCGTCGGGATCACGAGCCCGACCGTCTGGCGCGAGGCGCCCGCCGACTCGAGCTTCGCGAGCAGGCGTGGCAGGACGGTCTCCGAGGACGAGGTGCCGACGATGATCAGCAGCTCGTCGCGGAGCAGGCGGATGAAGCGCAGGATGTTGAAGCCCGCGAGCCGCGCGACCCCGCCGAGGATCACGAACACGAAGATCGCGCAGGTGGCCCAGAAGGTGACCATCAGCAGGCCGAGGCTGGCCAGCGACGCCGAGCCGAACTGCGCCACGGTGAACGCCATGCCGCCGAACGCGCCGAGCGGCGCGAACCACATGATCAGCCGGATCACGCCGAAGATCACGCGGCTGGCGAGGTCGAAGCCGCCGACGATCCGCTTGCGCAGGTCCGGGGCCAGGAACGAGATCGCGACCGCGGTCAGGATCGCGAGCACCAGCACGCGCAGGATCTCGTTCTCCACGAACGGCCCGACGAGGCTGTCCGGTAGCACGTTGTCGGTGAGGAACGCGACGATGCCCTGGTCGCTGCCGGCCTCGCCGATCGACTCCTTGGCGCTGGCCTGGCCCTCCTCGGTCGGCGAGCCCTCGAAGCCCGAGCCGGGCTGCACGATGTTGCCCACGATCAGGCCGAGCGCGAGCGCGACGACCGTCATCGTGAAGAAGTAGCCCAGCGCGCGGAGCGCGAGGCTGCCGGCACGCGTCACGTTGCCGAGCGACGCGATGCCGATCACCACCGTCACGAAGATCACGGGCCCCGTGATCGTCTGGATGAGCTGGATGAACGCGTCGGCGAGCCACTTGGCCTTCTCGGCCTGCTCCGGCAGGACGAGCCCGAAGGCGATGCCGGAAACGATGCCGACGATCACCCAGAACCAGAGCTGGGTGTAGAGCTTCCGACGCGGGCGATCCTGCGCGGCGTCGGCTGCTGGTGCGGTCATGTGCGCCTCTCCCCTGTACCCGAGCGGGCGCCCCCGCGGCACCCGTCGCCGGTCGTGTACCCGGTTCCCGGTGCAAGGATGCCGCGGTGCCGTCCGCCCGCCGCAAGCCGCTCGAGCGCCTGTCCGCCGCCCAGGCGCGCCGGATGGCGCTCGCCGCGCAGGGCTTCGCCGGCCCGGCGTCGGGTCGCGAGCCGGACGGCTGGGCGCTGCGGCGGGTGCTCGACCGGGTCGGGCTGATCCAGATCGACTCGGTCAACGTGCTCCAGCGCGCGCACTACCTGCCGCTCTTCAGCCGCCTCGGCCCCTACGACACGGAGCTGCTGGACCGCGCCGCGCGACCGCGCCCCGCGCCGGCTGTTCGAGTACTGGGGCCACGAGGCGTCGCTGCTGCCGGTGGCCACCCAGCCGCTGCTGCGCTGGCGGATGGAGCGCGCGGGCGACGACGCCTGGGGCAACATGCGGCGTATCCAGCGCGAGCGGCCCGAGCTCGTCGAGCGAGTGCTCGCCGACGTTCGCGACCAGGGCCCGATCGCCGCCAGCGAGGTGGCCGAGGAGGAGGCGCCGGCCCGCACCGGCCCGTGGTGGGACTGGTCGGACGTCAAGCGCGCGTTCGAGTGGCTGTTCTGGAGCGGGCAGATCACCTCGGCGCGGCGGCGCGGCTTCGAGCGCCTCTACGACCTGCCCGAGCGGGTGCTGCCGCGGGAGGTGATCGAGACGCCGACCCCGTCGCTCGAGGACGCGCAGCGCGAGCTGGTGCGGATCGCCTCGCGCGCGCTCGGCGTGGCGGCCGAGCGCGACCTGCGCGACTACTTCCGCCTGCCGGTGGCCGAGGCCCGCGCCCGCGTCGCCGAGCTCGTGGAGGGCGGCGAGCTGTGGCCGGTCGAGATCGAGGGCTGGAGCGTGCCGGGCTACGTGCACCCCGAGGCGCGGCTGCCGCGGTCCGTCGACGCCCGCGCGCTGGTCGGGCCGTTCGACTCGCTGATCTGGGAGCGCCCGCGGGTGGAGCGCGTGTTCGGGTTCCGCTACCGGATCGAGATCTACGTCCCGAAGCCGAAGCGCGTGCACGGCTACTACGTGCTGCCGTTCCTGCTCGGCGACCGGCTGGTCGCGCGCGTCGACCTCAAGGCCGACCGTGCGGCCGGGGTGCTGCGCGTGCAGGCCTCCCACGCCGAGCCGGACGCGCCGCCGGAGACGGCGGACGCGCTCGCCGCCGAGCTCGCCTCGATGGCGGGCTGGCTCGGGCTGGACGGCGTGGCGGTGCAGCCGCGGGGCGATCTCGCCGCCCCGCTGGCCGCCGCCGCGTGAGCTCTACAGCAGGAGCAGGAGCAGGACGATGACGCCGATGATGAGCGCGATGACAGCGATCGTGCGGGTGTTCATTGGGCCTCCGGTGGGATCGGGTCGATGAACCCGGGACGGGTGAAGCTTCGCCCCGGCGATCGCTTCCCCTTCCCCGCAGCGGTCCGGCTTCAGTCCTTCGGGTCGTAAGGCAGCTCGACGCCGCGGGCGACGCGGACCATCCTGCGCTCCGGGTAGGCGACGACGTCGGCCGGCACGAGGTCGCCCATCGTGACCAGGTCCATGCCGTCGGGCCCGACCTCGATCCGGTGGCCGACGCCGCCGTTGGGCCGGCGCAGCCAGAACGAGCCCGGGCGCAGCTCGTGGGGCTCCTCGCCGATGCGGGCGATCCCGCTCCCGCCGCGGACGTACCAGCACTCCTCGCGGGTGGAGTGGAAGTGCAGGTCGGTGTTGTGGGTGTCCGGCGGCATCGCGTCCGTGGCGAGCACGAGGCGCTCGGAGCCCATGTCGCGGGCGTCGCGGGTCGCGTAGGCCGTCGCGCCCTGGCGGCCCTCGTTGAGCGGCAGGTCGGCGAGATTGCGGATCGTCGGCGGGCGCTCGGACGTGAGCTCTGGGACCGGCAGCGGCCCCACCTCGGCGTCGGCGGCGAACGGCGGCGGCATGTCGGCGGGCGACCAGCGCGGCCCGACCCAGAACTGCCTCGCGCGCGGCAGCCAGGTGAGGTGGGTGCGCGAGCCCTCCGCGACCACGAGCACGGTCAGGCCCTCCTCCCCCGCGATCAGCGTGTGCGCGTCGCCCTGGGCGGGGTGCAGCAGCACGTCGTCCTCGCCGATCGCGTAGGCGCGCACGTCCTTGGAGCCCGACGACTGCCAGCTGATCCCGGAGCCCTTCAGGACCAGGAACAGCTCGTCCTCGTCGACGTGCGCGTGGGCGGGCGTGCTGCGCGAGCCGGGAGCGATCTCGATGATCGCGACGCCCATCCGCAGCGCGTTCGCGGCGGCGCCGAGCCGCTTGCGCCGCGCGTCCAGCTCGCCGACCTCCCACCGCTGCTCGGGGACGTCGTCGACGTGGATCGGGATGCCGTCGCTCATGGCGGGGCAGCCTGTCACATGACCGGGTGCATCGGCCCTCACCGACAGGCACACTGCGGCGATGGCGAACCACGACTGGGCGCTGCTGCGCGGACTCGGCGAGGCCGAGCGGGTCGAGGTCCTCTCGCTCGCCCGGCGGCGCACGTTCCGGCGCGGCGAGGTGGTGATCCACCGCGGCGACCCGGCCGACACGGTCCACCTGATCGCGCGCGGGCGGTTCGCGGTGCGGATCGTGACGCCGCTCGGCGACAGCGCGACGCTCACGGTGCTCGGCCCCGGCGCGACCTTCGGGGAGCTCGCGCTCGTGCGACCCGGCTCGAGCCGCAGCGCGACCGTCGAGGCGCTCGAGGCCGGCGAGACGCGTTCCCTGCACCAGCGCGACTTCGACGCCCTCCGTCAGCGCCACCCCCAGGCCGGCGCCGCGCTCGTGGAGCTCTTGGCCGACCAGGTCCAGCGGCTCAGCCGGCTGCTGGTCGAGGCGCTCTACCTGCCGGCCGAGCAGCGCGTGATCGCGCGCGTGGACGAGCTCGCCCGTCTTTACGCTGACGGAGAGGGCGAGGTCGAGATCCCGCTCACGCAGGAGGACATCGCCGGCCTCGCGGGCACGGCGCGCCCGACCGTCAACCGGATCCTGCGCGGGTGCGAGGAGCGCGGTCTCGTGCGACTTCGGCGCGGGCGCACGATCGTCGTCGATCCGGCGACGTTCGCGCAGCGCTCCCGCGGATTGCTCTGATTTCTTGCACCGGCTCTGAACCCCGGAATAGGCTGGCGCGCGATGAAGCCGCTTATGACAACGCTCGCCGTCGTGATCCTCTCCGCGGTCCTGGCCGCCCCCGCCACGGCGGCAATCACGCCGGACCGCAACGCCGGCAACGTCGCGAGCGCGCTCGCGGACGGGCTGCCGCCCGGAGCCTTCGTCGGCGCGAGCTTCGTCACGATCTCACCCACCGCCGAGTGCGCCAACGGCCGGGACGACGACGGCGACGGCCTCGTCGACGCCGCCGATGACCCCGGCTGCGAGAGCGGCGGGACCGACAACCTCGAACAGGACGACCGGCCGGCGGAGTGCGCCAACGGCGACGACGACGACGGCGACGAGCAGATCGACTACCCAGCGGACGACGGCTGCACCTCCGAGCAGGACGACAGCGAGTTGACGGAGGGCCCCGCCCCGGCGTGCTCCAACGGCGAGGATGACGACGGCGACGACCGCGTCGACGACGCGGACGCCGGCTGCGAGTCGGGCTCCGACGTGGACGAGGGCTCGGAGGGCTTCCCGCTCCCCGAGGACACGAACCCGGCCGCGGTCGCGGACTCCGCGCTCGCGGGCTTCCCGGCGAGCGGCGCGAACTACGCGATCCTCAGCACCGGCGACACCCTGTTCGCGGACGACCCGAACGACAGCACCGGCACGGGCCAGAACAATGGCGGCGGGTCGGGTGGCCACGGCGGCGAGATCTACGATCTCGTGACGCTCAAGGTCGACGTCGATGTCCCGTCCGGCCTCAACTGCCTGCGCACCGACTTCCGCTTCCTCTCCGAGGAGTTCGACGAGTACGTCGGACAAGGCGTCAACGACGCCTTCGTCGCCGAGCTCGACCAGTCCGACTTCTCGGTGAACCAAGACTCCACGGTCAGCGCCCCGCACAACTTCGCGTTCGATTCCAACGGCAACCTGGTGAGCGTCGACACCGCCGCCTTCTCCGCCGGCGAGGCGGCCGGCACGACCTACGACGGCGCCACGCCGCGGCTGCGGGCCTCGACGCCGGTCTCGCCCGGCCGGCACGCCGTCTACCTCTCCATCTTCGATCAGGGCGACGGGATCCTGGACTCCGCCGTGTTCCTGGACGCCATGCGGCTGAGCAACTCGCCCGGGGACGCCTGCGCCACCGGCGCGAGCTCCGACGTCACGCCACCGGCCGTCGGGCTCGCCTCGCCTGCGAACGGCAGTTCGTCGAGCGACACCACGCCCGCCTACAGCGGCGGTGCGGGCGACGCGGCGGGCGACTCGGGAACCGTCACCGTCGAGGTCTTCGGCGGCAACGGCACCTCCGGATCGCCGCTGCAGACGCTGCCGGTGGCGCGCTCGGGCGCGAGCTGGTCGACCGAGGGCCCGGCGCTCTCGCCGGGCACATACACGGCTCGCGCGCGGCAGGCCGACGGAGCGGGCAACGTCGGCTTCAGCAGCCCCAGCACGTTCACGATCGCGGCTCAGGTCATCGTCGACCCCGCCCCGAAACTGCCGCCGCCCGTGACGGGCACGGCCGTCAACGTCGTGCCGGTCAAGGGCGTCGTCACCGTGCGCCGCCCCGGCGGGCGCACGGTCCGCCTCAGGGAGGGCGCGCAGATCCCCACCGGCTCAGTCGTCGACACGCGCCGGGGCACCGTCCGCCTGTTCTCCACCGGCGCCGGCGGCAAGATCCAGAGCGCGCTCTTCTTCGACGGGCTCTTCCGCGTCACCCAGACCAAGGGCGCCAAGCCGCTGACCGACCTCAAGCTGGTCGAGAAGCTCGCCCGCTGCCCCAAGCCCGGCAAGAAGGCGCGCAGCTCCGCCAAGCGCAAGAAGCGGCGGCTGTGGGGCGACGGCCGGGGCTCGTTCCGGACGTCCGGTCGCCGCAGCGCCGCGACCGTCTCCGGCACCAAGTGGCTCGTCCAAGACGACTGCAAGGGCACGCTGACCCGGGTGGCCCGCGGCAAGGTCAAGGTGCGCGACTTCAAGCGCAAGAAGACCGTGACCGTCAAGGCCGGGCGCACCTACCGCGCCCGCTGACACGCACGCAAGCGACGAGGGCCTGCCGGCCCTCGTCGCCCTGCGCCGATCTCGTCTCTGACGTCAGGCGGTCCACTCGGCCCGGAACCAGAAGGCCGCCTGGGAGCCGGTCCAGTAGTAGACCTGGGCGACGTAGGTCGTCTGCCAGCCGATGAGGTGCGCGCCGGCCGGGGCGGAGCTGTAGGACCAGTAACAGACGTACATCCACCACTGGCCGTACCACCAGTCGGCCTGCCAGTCGGTGCAACCGAGGAAGCTGTTGTTCTCGGACGACGCGCGGGCGATCGCCGTGCGCTTGGCCGAAGCGGGCGCGCCGGGCGGGCGGTCGAACAGGCTCTCGGCACCGGGGGGCGGGCCGCCAGGGACGCCGGCGCCGGGATCGAACAGCGGCGAGCCGCCGGTGGTCGTATCGGGCGGACCGGGCATCTCGGCGGGCGTCTCGACGGCCTCCGGCACGCCCTCCACGGGCGGCTGCTCCGGCGTGCCGGGCGTCGGTGCGAGCTTGCACGCGGGCGCGAAGCCCTTGACCGTCATCCGCCCGTTCCTGCGGAGCACCGTGACGCGCGTGTCCGCGCAGCGCCGGCCGTCGCTCGCCAGGAAGGTGACCCTGCAGATCGAGCGGCCGCGCTTCGGGGCGCGACACCGGGCCTTGACGCTCGTGCCGCCGGTGCTCTTGACCTTGAGCGCCACGCGCTTCGCCGCACCGCTCATCGTGCGCCCCGCGCTGGTCTGCGCCTGGGCCGGAGCGGCGGTTGCAAGCACTACCGCGAGACCGGCGGTGGCTGCGATGGACTTGTACATGGTCCCTCCCCCTCTGCACCCGGTGGGTGCGATCGACTTTGCGAGAGGGAGCATCTCGGCGGCGCGGCCGCGCGTCGTTCGCCTGCGCGACGCACGGTGTGTGCCGGTGGTGACAGAACCCGGGTCGGCTAGTCCGGGACCTTCTGCGGGGCCTTGTCGAGACTCGCGACGGCCCACACGCGCAGCTGCTGCGTGCGGCCGCGGACGTCGAGCTCACCGACCTCGACGAGGTCGTCGGGCTCGCCGGAGAGGCATGAGCGAGTCGACTCGGAGAGGAAGACCTGGTGCGGCGTGCCCTTCGTCATGCCCTCGAGGCGCGCCGCGGTGTTCGTGGTGTCGCCGATCGCCGTGTACTCGAGCCGGCGCGAGGACCCCACGTTGCCGGACATCACGTCCCCCGAGTTGAGCCCGACGCCCATCGAGAAGGCGTCGCTGTGCCCCTCCTCGGCCAGCCAGGCGTTGAAGCGCGCGAGGCGCTCGCCGGCCATCTCGCGCGCCGCCGCCAGCGCACGGTCGCCGTGGTCCGGCTGCTCCAGCGGAGCGCCGAAGACGGCCATGATCCCGTCGCCCATGTACGCGACGAGCGTGCCGCCGTTGTCGAGGATGGCGTCGCTCATCGACTCCAGGTAGGTGTTCAGGACTCCGATGACGCGGTCGGGCGGCAGCGTCTCCGCGAACGCGGTGAAGCCGCGCAGGTCGGCGAAGAGCACGGTGGCCTCGCGCCGCACCCCGCCCAGCCGCAGGTCCTCGCCGGTCTTGGAGAGCACCTCGCTCACGACGGGCTCGGGCACGAAGCGCGCGAACGCGTCGCGCACCCGCTGGCGCTCGAGCGTGCCGAGCATCAGGGCGACGCCGAGCGTGCCGAAGACGGCCGTGATCTCGGCCCCGAGCGGGTGGACCAGCGGCAGGATGAGCCCGGACCGGAAGGCCAGCAGGACGATCGCCACGTACGCCGCGGCCACGACCAGCATCACCGGCAGCATCAGCTTGACGCCCCAGCGCAGCCCCAGCGCCGGGGCGAGGCACGCGAGCAGCGCGATGATGAGCGCGTCGAGCAGCCCGCCCGAGCGCGAGAGCGGCAGCCCGCGCAGGACGGTCGAGATCGCGTTGGCCTGGACCTCTCCCCCGGCCATCACGTCGTCGCTGCTCGTCGGGACGGGATGGACGTCCTGCAGCTTCGGCGCCGAGGCGCCCACCACCACGACCCGCCCGCGGAAGGCGTCGGCCGGGAAGCGGCCGCGCAGCACGCGCGAGAACGAGTACGTCGGGACGGTGCCCGGCGGCCCGAGGTAGTCGATCCACGCTTCGCCGCCGTCGAACGCGGAGCGCTCGACCTTGCGCCCCGTCGCCAGCTCCGCCGCGACCACCGCGAAGCTCTCGAGCCCGTCGAAGGCGTACGGGACCTTGCGCTGCACGCCGCCCTCGTCCTGGTTGAGGATCGCGTTGCCCGAGCGCGCGCCGATCTCCGCGAGCAGCTCCTCGCCCCCGAGCACGCGGCTGCGGCCCTTCGCGTCGACCTCCGTCGTCGCGAGCGCGATCCGCGGTGCGCGGTCGACCGCCTCGATCAGGGCGTTGTCCTCCTTCACGCGCGTGGGCTCGGTGAACTGGACGTCGTAGGCGATCGTCCTCGCGCCCGCGCGGGTGAGACGGTCGATCACCCGCGCGTGCAGCGAGCGCCGGAACGGCCAGCGCTGCTGGAGGTCATCGAACGTGACGTCGTCGACGGCGACGAACGCCACGTCGCGCGGCGGGCGGTCCGGCCGGTACGGGAAGCGCGCGTCGACGGAGTCGAGCTCGAGCACCGACAGCGCCCCGCCGGCGTGCAAGGCGATCCACAGCGCCGCGGAGAGCACCGCCACGAGCACCGCCATGGCCGGCGCGAAGCGGTTGCGCGAGGCCCAGCGCACGCGCTAGCGCATCCGGATGGGGTCGCCACTCATCGCGGCAGCATCCCATCCCGCACAATGGGCCGGATGCTGGACCACATCGACATCCGCGTCTCGGACCGCCACGCGTCCCTGCGCTTCTACGAGACCGTCCTCTCCGTGCTCGGCCGCACGGAGCACGTGGAGGAGGACGAGCACATCGACTGGGGCGACTTCTCGATCGTCGCCGACGGCCAACCCGTCGCGAAGAATCTCCACCTCGCGTTCTACGCGCCGTCGCACGAGCTGGTCGACGCCTTCCACCGCGCCGGCGTCGAGGCCGGCTTCACCGACGACGGCAGGCCCGGCCCGCGGCCGCAGTACCGCGAGGACTACTACGGCGGGTTCCTGCGAGACCCGGACGGCAACAGCGTCGAAGCGGTCTACACCGGCAACGAGCGCAAGACCGGCGCGATCGACCACCTGTGGCTCCGCACGCGCGACGTCGCGGCGACCAAGCGCTTCTACCTGGCGACGGGCCGCGAGCTCGGAGTCGACGAGCCCGACCACGTCCAGATCGTCACACCCAACGCCACGATCTCGTTCGTCGCCGGCGAGCCGCCGACCGAGCACGTCCACATCGCGTTCGGCGTCGACACGAACGAGGCCGTCGACGCCTTCCACCGAGGGGCGCTCGACGCGGGCTACACGGACAACGGCGCCCCCGGCGAGCGCGCCGCTTACCACCCCGGCTACTACGGGGCGTTCGTCCTCGATCCCGACGGCCACAACATCGAGGCCGTCAACCACAACCGCGGGAGGTAGACGAAACGCCTGTGGACGATGTCAGGAGACGGCCTTCTTCACGAGGGCGGTGATCCTCTTCTCCTCGGCGGGGCCGATCTTGAGGATCGCGAACGACGTCGGCCACATGTCGCCGTCGTCCAGGTTCGAGATCGGATCGAAGCCGATGGTGCAGTAACGCACCTTGAACTTGCTCGCCGGCTGCATGAAGACGCAGACCTTGCCCTCGCGCGCCCAGCCGGGCATGCCGTAGTACGTCTTCGAGGCGAGCATCGGCGCGTGCTCGCGCACGATCGCGTCGATCTTCTCCGCCATCTTCCGCTCGTCGTCGGGGAGCTTGGCGATCGCCTCCGCGAGGGCCTTGTCGAGGTCCTGCTGCTTCTGCGACGCCTTCCGCTCGGCGGCGGCCGCCTTCATCGCGGCGCGCTCCTCGGCGCTGAACCCGCTCTTCGCACTCTTCTTGGTCTCAGCCATGGGACACATGCTAAGTGTCGCTTTCGGTGCGGAGGATCAGGCGTCGCGACCCCGGCCTCGGCATGCGGAGCGCGCGCCGCAATGGGCTTTCGTCTGCCAGCGCGGCGTTGGCGGCGGCGTCACCGCACACGCCGTGCACCGCGCCTCCGGGGAACGTCGCGCTCGAGCCCAGGTACAGGCCGCGTAGCGGCGTCCGGTACGGCGACAGCGATGGGGCGGGACGGAAGATGACCTGGTCGAGCCGGTAGGTGCCGCCGCCCACGTCGCCCCCGACCAGGTTGGGGTTGCGCTCCTGCAGCCCGGCCGGGCCGAGCACGTGGCGGGCGAGGATCCGGTCGCGGAAGCCGGGCGCGTAGCGCTCCACCTGCGCCTCCATGCGTTCCACGTGCTGGTCGAGCTCGACTGTCCAGTCGACACCGTCGCGGGGACCGTGCGTGTACGCCCAGGCGGTGTGCCGGCCCTCCGGCGCGCGCGACGGGTCGGCGATCGTCTGCTGGCCGAGCAGCAGGAACGGCCGCTCGGGCAACCCGCGCGCGGACGCGGCGAGCGTGGAGACCAGCTCGTCCTCCGAGCCGCCGACGTGCACCGTCCCCGCGCCGCGCACCTCCCTGGCCAACCATGGGATCCGGTCGTCGAGCGCCCAGTCGACCTTCACGGTCGCCGGCCCGTACGTGTAGCGGCCCAGCAGCCGCCGGTACACGCTTCCCAGGTGCTCGCCGGCGAGATGACGCAGCGCATGCGGCATCACGTCGGCGATCACCGTGTCGGCCGCGACCCGCTCGCCGCCGGCCAGGCGCACGCCGGTGACCCGCCCGTGCGCGGCCTCCACGCCGGTGACCAGCGCGCGGGTGCGCACGCGGCCGCCGAGCTCGATGAGATAGCCCACCAGCGCGTCCGTCAGGGCCTGTGCGCCGCCGCGCGGGCTGGGCCAGCCGACCGCGTGCCCGAGCAGGTTCAGATAGGCGACCGCGATCGCCGACCCCGGCCCGGTCGGCGGCACATCCCCGTGCCCGGCGGCGCCGTAGAGCCACGCGCGTGCGTCGGCGCTGGCGAACAGCCGCCGTCCGAGCCGGGCCGCGGAGTCCGGCAGCAGCGCCACGAACCGGGCCAGCCCCACTGGACCGGCGCTCCTCAGCAGCTTCACGGGCCCTCCCACCGGCGGGAAGCCGCCCAGCATCGTGGCGCGGACCGCGTCGAAGGAGTCCAGGAGCGGCTGGACGAATGCCCGCCACGCGTCTCCGTCTCCCGGCTGGGCGGCGTCGAGCTCTTCGGCGGTCCGGTGCAGGTCCCGGTAGAGGGCGAGCGCGCGGCCGCCGGGGAGCGGCTGCGCCGAGCACGCCTCCGGGTGCACCCACTCCAGGCCGAACCGCCTGAGCGGCATCGCAGAGAACACCGGGGAGGCGGCGGTCGCCGGATACACGGAGGAGAACGTGTCGTGCAGGAACCCGGGCAGCGTCAGCTCCTCGCTGCGCACCGCCCCGCCCGGCGTCTCGGCGGCTTCGAGCACGGTCACCGCCCGCCCGGCACGGGCGAGGGCGATAGCGGCAGCGAGCCCGTTCGGCCCGCTGCCAATGACCACGGCGTGCTCGATCACGGTTCAGGCGATCCGCAGCGCGAGCTGGTGCAGCATCGAGAGCCGCTCGACCCGCTCTGGGCTGTCGTCGCCGGAAACGACCTGACCCCAGAACGCGTGCTGCGCGTCGCGCCCGGCGACGGCGTAGGCCTTGTCGATGTGCCAGGCCATCGGATCCCAGGTGCCGGCCGCCCGCACCCACGCCTGGTCGTCCTGGACGTAGAGCAACAGCCGGTTGTGGCCGGAGCCCATGAAGTGCCCCTGGTGGGTGGTCAGGTCGAACCCGACCAGCGGGGTGCCCCCCTCCGGGACCGCACGAGGCTCGTCGTCGCCGTAGCGCGCCAGGCCTTCCTCCAGCCTCTCGAACCAGTCGGCCAGCGCGGCCGGGTCATCGGGGGTCACGAGCTTGGTGATCGTCACGTAGCCGCGCGTGAACATCGGCATGCCGGACTCGGTGCCGGCCGCGACCTCGATCTCGAACGTCTGCTCGGGCAACCCGCCGGCGCGCAGCGGCGTGAAGCGGCCCAGTTCGGAGGCGTAGTCAGGCCAGGTCTCGGGCTTGGTCAGGGCGCCGATGACCGCTTCGGCGGACGGCATCCGCACGGGCGAGTAGGTGTGCCAGACCTGCTCTTCGGCCGGGGCCCGCTCCGGGGTGAGCTCGCCCAGCTCCGCGAGCTTGAACCGGCGCTCCGGGTCATACGAGGCCTTCTCCTCGGCGGTCGGAAACGCGATCCCCCAGCCCCGACGCTCGTCGTCGTGATAGGCGTCCGGGAACCAGTCGCCGATCAGGCCGGCGGCTCCCAGCAGGAGCTGGTCGCGGCTCATCAGCCCTCGGCCGGCGTCGGTCTTGCCGAAGCGACGGGCGCCGTATGCGCGGTGGAACGCGGGCAGGTCGGTGATGCGCAGACGACCGCGCCCCTTGCGATACCAGTACGTGGTCAGGACCGAGAACGCCAACCGGAGGTCGTCGACCTGGCGCTCGGCGACGGGCCGCCGGTAGTAGGCGGCGTTGAGGAAGTCGGTGACCCACGCGGCGGCGTCACGGCCGGCGATCGAGGAGCCGGTCATGCGCGCGAACCGCAGCGGGCCGCCGGCGGGGGCCGCGGCCTCCTCGTCGTCATCGAGCTGCTCGGGCAGGTCGAGCTCCTCGGCGTGGTTCCGGGGCTCCTCGTGACGGCTGTCCATGAGCGGCTCCTCTGTCGGCGAGGTCAACATCGGGCGCCGGGGCGTCCGCGCCGGGAAAGCATCCCGCATGGGCAACTCGGGCGCGGACTGAGCCTTCGTGGCGCGGGCGCGCACGCTCGCCGGTCGCGCCACCCGGAGACGACACCGCCGCCGGGGCAGATCGAACCGGTCTCGACCCACGAACACAAAAGGCCTGCAAATGCAGGCCTTTTCGATGGGCGATACTGGGCTCGAACCAGTGACCTCCGCCTTGTCGAGGCGGCGCTCTCCCAGCTGAGCTAATCGCCCGGGAGGCGGTCAAGACTAGCAACGCGCCAGGCCTGGATGCACGGTGCTTCGCGTGGGTAGGCGAAGGTGCATGACCGCACCGAATCAGACGACCGAGACGATCGAGGTCCAGGGCGTGAGCGTGCCGCGGCTGGGCTTCGGGACGTGGCAGATCGAGGGCACCGACGCGACGGAGGCCGTCAGGGACGCACTGGAGATCGGCTACCGCCAGATCGACACGGCGCGGGCCTACGGGAACGAGGCCGAGGTCGGCGAGGGGATCGCGCAGAGCGGCGTGGACCGCGCGGAGATCTTCCTCACCACGAAGATCTTCCCGGGCGACTTCGAGCCCGACGCGCTGAAGGCCGCGGCGGAGGACTCGCTGCGCGCGCTGCGCACGGACTACCTGGACCTGTTGCTGCTCCACTGGCCCGACGAGTCCGTGCCGCTCGAGCGCACGCTGGCGGCGCTCGTGGAGCTGCGCGAGGCCGGCCGGATCCGGCAGCTCGGGGTGTCGAACTTCCCCGCGGGGCTGCTGGAGCAGGCGCTCGAGCACGCGCCCGTCTTCTGCGACCAGGTCGAGTACCACCCGTTCCTGAGCCAGGCGCGCCTGCTCGAGCTCGCGCGCGAGCGCGACGTGCTCGTCACCGCGTACTCGCCGCTCGCCCACGGCCGCGTGCCCGGCGATGCGACGCTGACGGAGATCGGCGAGGCCCACGACAAGTCGGCGGGCCAGGTGGCGCTGCGCTGGCTGCTCGACCAGCCGGGCGTGTCCCCGATCCCGAAGGCCTCCTCGCACGAGCGCCGGCTCGAGAACTTCCAGGTGCTCGACTTCTCGCTGTCAGACGACGAACGCGCGCGGATCGACGCGCTCCCGAAGGACGATCGCCAGATCGACTCGGATTTCGGGCCCGACTGGGACTCCTGAGCACCGAAATCCGGTTAACACGCGGACTCGGCATGGCGCGACCCCCTAAGGTCGCGCCATGCGCCACCGCAACCTCACCCTCGCCGCCGCGGCCGTCGGCGGCGCGCTGCTGATCCCCCAGACGGCCAGCGCCGCGATCTACAAGGTCGTCCAGGCGAGCCACTCCTCCAATGCCGCCAAGACCGACCTGCCCTACCAGGGCACCTCGAGCGCGCGCTGGAGCCTCGCCCCGCGCACGAAGGACGCGAACAACCGCTTCTCCGTCTCGCGCGGGGGCGGCCTGCTCTTCGGCGCCGGCTCGGTCAACGTGAAGGGCGTCTTCGACGCGCAGGCCTCGAGCGACACGGACTCCTGCAGCCTCAGCGCGCCGACCGGCAGCGAGGAGTATCCCGCCGTCGCGCCGATGCCGCTGATCCTCGCCCTCACCAAGGACCCGCAAGGCCGTCCGACCTTCGCCTTCACGGGCATCCGCGCCACGCTCGGCAACCCCTACTTCGGCACGGGCTGCAGCACCTCGCTGACCGGCGAGCCCGACACCGACGTGACCAACCTCAAGCGCGTCAAGGCATCGCTGTTCCGCAAGAAGGCGTTCACCATCCGCCTCGCGGGCAGCACGGCCGAGGGCGGCATCGCCTACCGGTACTCGACGGTCCTGAAGTTCAAGCGCGTACGGCGGTGACTAGGATGGGTCGCCCGCCCGGCGCCGTGGCGGAGTGGCTACGCAGCGGCCTGCAAAGCCGTTTACACCGGTTCGATTCCGGTCGGCGCCTTCATGCGAAAGCCCCGCGGCAGCGGGGCTTTCGCCGTTCACGGACTCGGTTCAGCCGTCGCGGCCGCCGCCTTCGTCGAGCAGCTCGACCGCCTCGAGGAGCACGTCGGCGGTCTGCGCCTCGACGTGCTGGCTGCCGTCGGTCTTCTCGGCGGTCAGCCAGGCCTCCTCGCCCTTGACCGAGAAGGTCACGACCCACTCGTCGCCTAGCTCCTCCTGGAGGTCGCGCATGTCGGCCTCGAAGTCGGGCTCCTGCTCGCCTTCGTCCTCGTCCTCGGGCTCGTCTTCGACCTCGTCCTCGGGCTCGTCTTCGACCTCGTCCTCAGGCTCGTCTTCGACCTCGTCCTCGGGCTCGCCTTCGACCTCGTCCTCAGGCTCGCCTTCGTCCTCGTCCTCAGGCTCGTCCTCGGGCTCGTCCTCGACCTCGTCGGTCGGCTCGTCCTCGGGCTCGTCCTCGACCTCGTCCTCGGGCTCGTCCTCGACCTCGTCTTCGGGCTCGTCCTCGACCTCGTCGGTCGGCTCGTCGTCCTCGACCTCGTCGGTCGGCTGGACCTCGGCCTCGGCGTCAGGCTCGTCCTGCTCTTCAGGCTCCTCGGAGGCGCCGTTGGTCTCCTGCTGCCGGCGGGCGATCTCCTTGGCGATCGAGCGGGCCAGCATCGGGATGGAGCCCTGGTTGAGGCCCGGCTTGATGCGCTCCTGCAGGTAGCCCGCGAGCTCCTTCTCGTAGTCCGTGGACTTGTCCTCGCCCTTGTCGCGCTTGGGTTGCGACTTCTTACGGGCGGACGTCTTCTGTGCGGCCATCGCTGGCTCCTCCCTACTCGGATGGCTGGAAGCCAGAGGCTCCCCCGTGGCCGTCCCCACAAACGCTCGGCCACTCGTCCGTTTTTCGGTCTGTCGAGAACCGGACCGAGGTTGGTGAGAAGGTCGGCGAGCAACACGGGTTGACGCCGGTTTCCCCAAGTCGGCTGCGAGGGACCCCTTCTGCAAGAAGTCGGGAGGCCCCATCACCGCATCCCTCGAGGATGCACCGCCCGGCTGACGGCCCCAATCCCATCGTGATCCCCCGCCGCCCCGCGGGGTGGACTTCCCGATGCCGCGGGCCGGTTCGAACGCGACACGGAGGTAGGTCCCGATGGATCCCAAGCACCAGGGCGAGCTGTCGCCCGAGGAGATGGCGGGCGAGGTCGCCGAGGCGCTTCCCGAGCGCGCCGCGATGTCAACCGTGAGCATGACCGGGCTCGACGCGGCCACCGGCACCGTCGAGGCGGTCAGCGACGGCGTCACCGAGACTGCCGCCGCGACGGCCGAGCCGGTCGAGGCGACCACGACCGCGGCACCCGAGCCGGTCGAGGCGACCACCACTGCAGCGCCCGAGCCGGCCGAGGCCGCGCCCGAGGCGACGACGACCGCGGCGCCCGAGCCCGCGGCACCGGTCGAGCACGCCCAGGGCCACGGCGGAAACGGCGGCGGCCCGTCCGCGAACGCCGTGTCGCACGCGAACGAGCACAGCGCCGTCGCGCAGCAGGCCGCCCAGCAGCCGCAGGCCGAGGCCGCGCCTGCGAGCGACGCCGCCACGGCGGAGGAGCCCACGACGAGCGGCGGCTTCCAGGCCGGCGAGCCGGCCCCGACGGCCGAGCCGGCCACGACGGCCGCGGCGAGCGCGACCGAGCCGGTCGCGCAGACCGCCACGTCCGCAGCCGCCCCCGTCACGGACGCGGTCCAGAACACGGGCGCGACCGAGACGGTCAGCGGGGTCGCCGGCACGGCCACGGACACGGTCACCGGCACGGCCACGGACACAGTCGACGGCGTCGCCGGCACGGTCGAGCCCACGGGCGTCGTCCCGCCGGTCGCCGACGCGGTCGACGGCGTCACGGGCACCGTCACCGACACGGTCGACGGCCTCACCCCGGTCGTCGACGACACGCTCGGCACCGTCACCGACACCGTCGGCGGCGTCGCGCCGGTGGTCGGCGACACCGTCGAGACCGTCGGCGGCGTGGTCGGCGACACCGTCGGCACGGTCGGCGGCGTGGTCGACGACGTGCTGCCCGAGGTCAACGACACGCTCGGCACGGTCGGCGGCGTGGTCGGCGACACGCTCGACGGCGTCGGCGACGTCCTGCCGGAGGTCAACGACACGATCGGCACCGTCGGCGGGGTCGTCAACGACACGGTCGAGACCGTCGGCGGCGTCGTCGACGAGGTCCTGCCCGAGGTCAACGACACGATCGGCACCGTCGGCGGCGTCGTCAACGACACGCTCGACGGCGTCGGCGAGGTCCTGCCGGAGGTCGGCGACGTCGTCGGCGACGTCGGCGATGCCGCGACGGACCTGCTGGGTGCGCTCGGCGGCACGTCGCTGCTCGACCTCGACGCGGACCTCACCGCGGACCTCGACCTCGCGGCCCCGGTCGCGGCGTCCGTCGCGGCGAACGCCAACGCGGCCGTCCCGATCGACGCCGCGGCGACCGCCAACGCGCTGTCGCCCGACGCGGTCGCCGTCGCCACGGCCGACCAGGACTCGGCGCTGCAGCAGGCGCTGGCCGCCGAGGCGAACGCCACGTCCTCCCAGGACTCGGCGATCAACCAGGGCGAGATCGAAGAGGACCTCGCGCCGGTTTCGGACGCGGTCGGTGCGACCGAGGACCTGCTCGACGCACCCGCGTCGCTGCTGGACCTGGACATCGACCTCGACCTGGCGCTCGACCTCGCCGCGCCGATCGACGCCGCGATCGCGGCGAACCTCAACATCGCCGCGCCGATCGACGCCGCGGTGAGCGCGAACATCCTGTCGCCGGGCGCGGTCTCGCTGGCCACGGCCGACCAGGACTCCGTGATCATCCAGACGCTCACGGGCGTCGCCAACGCGACGACGGACCAGTCGTCGACCATCGAGCAGGGCGAGACGGCGCCGTGACCCGCACGCTGAGGCACTGCGCCGCCGCGGCCCTCGCCGTCCTCGCCTGCGCGCTGCCCGCCGGCAGCGCGCAGGCGGCGGCCTACAACGACCACGACAACATCGCCCAGGCGACCATCGAGCAGGACGGCGGCCGCGCGTTCGACTTCGCCTGGAGCATCAGCAAGCAGCGCGGCGGCACCGTCGACCAGTCGAACAAGGCGCACGCCGCCGGGCGCTGCACCGAGTGCGAGGCGACGGCGATCGCCTTCCAGATCGTCCTGGTCTCCGGGGCCCCGAGCAAGGTGGCGCCGACCAACGAGGGCGTCGCGCTGAACCTCGAGTGCCCGCGCTGCGAGGTCTTCGCGGCGGCGCGGCAGTTCGTGCGCGTCTACGAGAAGCCCGTCCGGATCACCGTCGCGGGTCGCCGCGAGCTCGCGGACGTGCGCAACACGCTGCAAGCGCTCGAGGCGCAGGACCCGCCGATCGATCAGCTCTACCTGGCCGTCGAGGCCCAGGAGGCCCGCGTCCGGCAGGTGCTGAACACCGAGCTCGTGTCGCGCTCGGACCCCTCGGAAGAGGCGGACGAGATCGACGCGCAGCTCGCGCAGGACACCGACCAGGGCTGAGCGGAGGGCGACGTGGCCGTCATGAGCACCGCGGCGACGCCCGCGGCGCCTTCCCCCACCCGTGACGTCCTCGTCCTCGCCGACGGCGTAGAGCTGCTCGGCGAGTACGAGGACTCCGGGTTCCGCGAGCCGCCCCTGCTGGCCCGCCGCAGCGACGGCCAGATGATCAAGCTCACGCCGCTCCTGCATCAGGTGGCGGCGAGCTGCGACGGCCGCCGCGACCCCGAGCAGGTCGCGGCGGTCGTCTCCGAGCACCTCGGGCGCGGGGTCAGCGGCGCGAACGTCCGCCAGCTCGCCGAGAGCAGCTGCGTCCGCTGGGCGTGCTCGCCCAGGCGGACGGCACCACGCCGGAGCTGCCCAAGCGCCTCGGCCTGCTCTCGCTGCGCCACCGCCGCGCGCTCCTGCGCCCGGGCGCGGTCAACGTCCTCGCCGTCGCCTTCGAGTGGCTGCACATCCGCGCGATCAAGTGGCTGCTGCTCGCCGCGATCCTGGTCTTCGACGCCTGGCTGCTCGGCGTCCACGGCATCGCAGGCGGGCTGCGCACGGTGCTCTACGAGCCCACGTGGCTGCTCGCGCTGCTGGTCTCCGTCGTCGTGGCGACCGCGTTCCACGAGATCGGCCACGCGAGCGCCTGCCGCTACTCCGGCGCCCGGCCCGGCGACATGGGCGTCGGCCTCTACCTGGTATGGCCCGCCTTCTACTGCGACGTCACCGAGGCCTACCGCCTCAACCGCCGCGGCCGCCTGCGCACCGATCTCGGGGGCGTCTACTTCAACGGGCTGTTCGCGCTCGGCTGCGGCGTCGCCTACTTCTTGACCGGCGCCGAGGCGCTGCTGTTCGCCGCGTTCGTGCAGAACCTGATCGTGCTCCAGCAGCTGTTGCCGCTGCTGCGCTTCGACGGCTACTACGTGCTGAGCGACCTCACCGGCGTGCCGGACATCCTCGGGCGGATCAAGCCGATCTTCCGCTCGCTCGTGCGCGGCCGCCGGCACGAGCCGAAGGTCGCCGAGCTCAAGCCGTGGGTGCGCTTCGCGGTGACCGCGTACCTGGTCGTGCTCATCCCCGCGCTGGCGCTGATGATCGGCTGGATCCTGATGTCGGCGCCGCGCACGTTCGCCACGGCGTACGACTCCTTCGGGCTCCAGCTCGACCGCTTGCGCGGCTCGCACGGCGCCGCGGAGCTCGGCGTCGGCGCGTTCCGGATCGCGGCGCTCGTGATGCCGCTCGCCGCGATGTCGCTCAGCGTCTCGCGCACCGCCAAGATGGGCCTGCGAGGCGTCGCCAACTGGTCGCGCGGCAGCGTCGTGCGTCGCGCGGTCGCGATCGCGGGCGTCGGAGCCGTGGCCGCCGTCACCGCCTTCACCTGGTGGCCCGACGGCGATTACGAGCCGATCCGCCCGGGCGAGAAGGGCACGGTCGTGGAGGCGGTGCGATCGGTTCCGGAGATCCCCTCCGGCCGCCCGTCGTTCACGCCGCAGCAGGCCGCGGTCTACGCGAACGCCCCGACGGAGCGTGAGCGGCGGGCGGCCGCCGATGCGCAGCGCGGGACCACGCAGCGCGAGCCCGAGACGGAGGCGGAGGCGGAGGCGACGCCGTTCGACGATCCCGCCGGCACCGAGGACCCCGCGACCGGCACAGACCCCGACTCCTATGTCCCGGAGGGCGCCGAGGAGCCGTCCGCGACCGCCACTCCGACGCCGACGCCGACGGCCGGCGGCACCGCGCCGACCGCCACCGCCCCCGCGGGCGAGACGGCACCGGCGCCCGCGGGGACGACCGAGCCCACGCCGACCGCAACCGCCACGCCGAGCCCGTCCGCGACCGCCAGCCCCACGCCGACGGGCACGTCGACGCCGGAGCAGACGATGAGCGGCACCGTCACCCCCGACCCCACCGCGCTCGCGTCGCCGACGCCCGTTCCGACGCTCGACGCCACGACCACCCCGATTCCCACTCCATGACCACCCACGAAAGGAGCAGTCCCATGGCCACCAAGGCCGAGTCCAGCAGCAAGCACCTCAGCGCCGCGCGCGCCCTCCTCGAGCAGATCGAGGGCGAGTCCGACCCGCAGGTCAAGGCCACCGCGGCCGCCGCCCACGCGACGCTCGTGCTCGCCGAGCAGGTCGCGGTCGCACGCGTCGTGATGGCGACCGACGCCGTCACGCCCGCCGTGCACCAGCCCTCCGCGCAGTGACGGAAGGCCTCGAGGCCTGGCGGGCTCCGTCAGGCCTCGAGGCAGTCCGCGTCGTCGCGCGGCGCCTCGTCGAGCTGCGCCAGCACCCGGTCCGGGGCGACGCCGAGCCGGCCCAGGAGCCGCCCGGCGCCCGGGTCGTCGCTCGCCAGCGCGGTCCGCAGCAGGTGCTCGACCTCGACCTGGTCGGCGCCGCGCTTGCGCGCGCACTGAGCCGTGTCGGTGAGCATCGCGCGGATGTCGACCTTCGAGCCTCCGCCTCCGGTGGCCGAGTGATCCGCGCGCGCGACGCGCCGCGCGTCCTCGAGGGCGAGGCCGCTCGCCGAGAGCGCCGCCGCCGCCCGCTGGTCGCCGTTGCGCAGGATCCCGAGCACCACGTGCACGGGCGCGAGCACCGTACGCCCCGAGCGTGCGCGCCTCCTCGCGCGCGTAGTCGAACACCAGCCGCACCTCCGGCGTGGGCAGCAGCCGGTTCGAGCCGCGCCGCTTGTGCTTCGCAAGATCCTTGAAGCGCCGGTGCGCGGCCTGCCGCGAGATCCCCATGGCGCGCGCGACGTCGCCGTACGAGCGCCCGGTCGTGAGCGCGCGCGCGACCTGCTGGCGCTCGAACTCGGCGAGCTCGTCGCGGATCCGCGTCAGCGTCTCGAGCGCGATCTCGGGGTCGTCGGCGGCCGCCGCCTCCTCGGCGAGCGTGCAGATCCGTTGTCCGGAGACGGACACACCCCGCTCATACCCGGCGGGGGCACTCGCTAGCGGGCGTCAGGCGAAGGAGACGGTCAGCGTCCCCAGCGGGTCGAGCTGCACCTCGACCGTGTCGCCCGGCGCGACGCCGAGCGCCGGCACGACCGAGCCGCAGATGACCACCTCGCCGGCGCGCAGCGTCTCGCCGGCCTCGCCGACGACGGTCGCGACGTGGCAGCGCGAGGTCGACGGGGTCGCCGGTCGCCTCGGTGGCGTCGGCGGTGGCCGCCGCCTCGTCGCCGTTCTGGAGCACGCGCGCGGAGACGCCGCCGGCGGTCGCGCCCTCGACGAGCGGGCCGAGCAGCACGTGGCGCTGGAAGATGTCGGCCGCGAGGATCGCCTCGGGGTCGTCGGCGTCGGGGTCCAGGTCGACGAGCTCGATCGCGACGCCGAGGCCGGCGATCGCCGCCTCGGCGTCCTCGCGCGAGGCGCCGGGCGCGAGGTCGGCGCCCATGTGCACGGCGATCTCCGGCTCGAGCTTCGCGTTGCCCCAGCCGTCCAGCGACACGGTGCCGCCGTCGTCGACGCGCGCGCCCGCGAGCAGGTAGCCGACCAGCGGCGCGTCGGTGCCGAGCTTCTTCATCGCCGCCGGCACGCCCATGCCGAGCTTCCAGCCCAGCGACGCCTCACCGTCCTGGAGCCGCTGCGCTCGCTGGGTCAGCTGCGCGAGCATGCCGCGCTCGATCCTCGGGTCCCTTGCCATGGCGCGCGATTCTGCCACGGCAAGGGCAGGGGGTCGCGATCGTCAGGTGATCTCGAGGAAGCGGACCGAGACGTCGCCGAGGCGGATCTCGTCGCCGTGCGCGAGCACGGCCTCGCCGACCCGCTCGCCGTTGACGAGGATGCCGTTGAGGCTGCGGTCGTCGAGCACCACGACCACGTCGCCGCGCGTGGCGACCACGGCGTGGCGGCGGGAGACGGACAGGTGCTCGAGCATCACGTCCGCGGCCGGTGAGCGGCCGAGGCGCAGCGGCTTGGTCCCGATGTCGATGACGACGAGCTCATCACCGTCCTCCACGGCGAGGTAGCGGCCGGAGGAGAGGCGAGGAACGGTGAACGCGCGGCGGCGGTCGCGGTCGCTGGTGTGCGGGAGGTGGTCGGCGACGAGGGTCGGCGCGTCGGTGGGATGAGCGAGGAGGGTGGGCATGGAGGGCAGTCTCCCGGCCGAATCCAAGCGCTCCCTAAGCGCGCCCATAGAAGTTCCTGAGTCCGCGGCCGCCGCAGCGGGCAGTGCCACCGCATGCGGATCCTCGTAACCGGCGCGCGCGGCAAGGTCGGCTCCGCCACCGTCGCCAACCTGATCGACGCCGGCCACGACGTCACGGCGCTCGACGTCGGGCGCCCCCGTCTTCGAGGCGCCCGAGCCCGGCGCGCCGGCCTACATGCAGGCCGACCTCGCCGACGCGGGCGACGCGTTCGCCGCCGTCCGCGGCCACGACGCCGTCATCCACTCCGCCGCGATCCCGGAGCCGACGCGCAACCCGCCGCACGTCGTCTTCCGCAACAACCTGATGGCGACGTTCAACGTGATCGAGGCCGCCGTGCGCTTCGGCGTCCCGCGCGTCGTGAACGTCTCGAGCGAGACCGTGCCGGGCTTCTTCTTCCCCGAGCGCGAGTTCCTGCCCGACTACGCGCCGGTCGACGAGGAGCACCCGATCCGCCCGCAGGACCCGTACGCGATCCCAAGCACTTCGGCGAGCAGCTGATGGACGCCGCGGTGCGCCGCTCCGACCTCACCGGCGTCTCGATCCGCCCGAGCTGGGTGCAGTGGGAGGGCAACTACGCCCGCAACCTCTCCCCCGCGCTGCGCGACCCGGAGGGCCGCCCGTCGGCGAGCCTGTGGGCCTACATCGACGCCTACGACCTGGCCGACGCCCTGCGGCTCGGCGCCGAGCGCGACACGCCGGGCCACGAGGTCGTCTACATCGCCTCCCCGGACAACCACGCCAACCGCCCGCTCGCGGAGCTCGTCCGCCACCACCACGGCGACGAGATCGAGCTGCGCGAGCTCGACCGCGAGGACGCGTCGGGGATCTCGATCCGCAAGGCGCGCGAGCTGCTCGGCTACGACCCGAGCCGCTCGTGGCGCGACTACCTCACCGACGACGGCGAGCTGCGCCCCGAGGCCGCCGAGCGGCTCGAGCGCGAGCGAGACGGGCATCCAGCGCGGCCGCGCGCTCACGGGGTAGTCGGCTGAGGAGGCGGCGATGGATGCCGGGCCCACCCGCCCGGCGCCGTCGACGGCGCGCGCCTCGCGGTGCACGCCCGCGGCCACGTAGGCGTCGGGCTCGTCGAGCGTCTCGGCCTCGAGCAGCGCGGCGGTCAGCGAGTCGAGCTTGGCGCGGTGCTCGGTCAGCAGCCGCGTCACCTCGGCGTGCGCGGCGTCGACGATCCGCCGCACCTCGCGGTCGACGATCTCGCTGCGTGGCCTCGGAGACCTCCGAGGAGCCCGGCAGCAGCGGGCCCTGAGCGGTCGGAGGGGAGCACGGCGATCGGCCCGATCGACTCGCTCATCCCCCAGCGCCCGACCATCTGGCGCGCGATCGCGGTCAGCTGCTGGATGTCGGACTCCGCGCCGGCGGTGATCGTCCCGTAGACGATCTCCTCCGCGACGCGGCCGCCGAGCGCGACCTTGATCTTGCTCAGCAGGTAGGACTCCTCGTAGTTGGACTTCTCGACGTCGGGCGCCGAGAGCGTCACGCCGAGCGCCATCCCGCGCGGGATGATCGAGACCTTGCGCACCGGGTCCGCGCCCGGGGTGAGCATGCCGACCAGCGCGTGGCCGGACTCGTGGTAGGCGGTGCGGCGGCGGTCGTCCTCGGAGAGCACGACCGAGCGCGGCGCGCCGAGGATGATCTTCTCCAGCGCGTCGGTGAAGTCCGCGCGCTGGACGCGCTCGTGGTCGCGCCTGGCGGCCAGCAGCGCCGCCTCGTTGGCGAGGTTGGCCAGGTCGGCGCCGACCATGCCGGGCGTGCTCGCCGCGAGCCCGTCGAGGTCGACGTCCTCGTCGAGCGGCATCCCGCGCGTGTGCACCTCGAGGATCTGGCGGCGGCCGTCCTTGTCGGGCGGCGGCACCGTCACGCGGCGGTCGAAGCGGCCCGGGCGCAGCAGCGCCTGGTCGAGGATCTCCGGCCGGTTCGTCGCCCCGAGCACGATCACGGCCTCGCCGGACTCGAAGCCGTCCATCTCCGTGAGGATCTGGTTGAGCGTCTGCTCGCGCTCGTCGTTGCCGCCGGAGAACGGCGAGGAGCCGGCGGTGCGCGAGCGGCCGATGGCGTCGAGCTCGTCGATGAAGATGATCGCGGGCGAGGCCTCCTTGGCCTGCTTGAAGAGGTCGCGCACGCGCGAGGCGCCGATGCCGACGATCGCCTCCACGAACTCCGAGGCGGAGACGGAGAAGAACGGCACGCCGGCCTCGCCCGCGACCGCGCGGGCGAGCAGCGTCTTGCCCGTGCCCGGGCGGCCCGAGAGCAGCACGCCGCGCGGGATCTTGCCGCCGAGCCGGCGGTAGCGGTCCGGGTTCTTGAGGTAGTCGACGACCTCCGTGAGCTCGGACTTGGCCTCGTCGATGCCGGCCACGTCGGCGAACGTCACGTTGGTGGTGCCGCCCTCGACGCGCCGCGCGCGCGAGCGGCCGAAGTTGCCGAGCGCGCTCATCTGCCCGCCGCCCGCGCGGCGCGCCAGCCAGATGAACAGCGCGACGAGCAGGATCACCGGGCCGAAGCCGAGGATGATGTTCATCAGCGTGCCGCGGCCGGGGTTGATCGGCTCGGCGGAGATCTCGACGTTCTTCTCGCGCAGCGCGGCGTCGAGCTCGTCGGTGTTGGCGAACGTCGGGATCTCCGTGTCGAAGTTCTTGGCCGGCTCCGCGTCCTTGTCGTCGGGCGGGTAGTTGATCTCCTTCTTGAGCTCGCCCGAGACGGTCTCGCCGGTCGAGGAGATCTTGGTGACGTTGCCGTCGTCGACCTGGCGAGAGGAACTCGGGGCTGTAGGGGATCCGGACCGAGCGCTCCTTGCCCGGCGCGAACAGCGCCACGCTGAGGTAGTTGAGCGCGAGCAGGACGAGGACGATCACCCAGAAGCGCGGCCGCACCCGGCGGGCGCTTCTCGCCCGCGCGCTGCGCCGGGCGGGCGCCGCCCGGCGGCGCGGCCGGCGACTCGCGTGGTGGGGCCTCGGCCATGGACGGATTCTGGCAGGCTGCCTCTAGGATCGGGCGATGCCGATCGATCGCGGACGCCTGTCCGCCCTGCTGGCGCGCGAGGCCGAGGCGTTCGCCGCCGCGCGGCCGCGGTCGCGCGCCCTCTTCGAGCGCGCCGGCGGCACGCTGCTCGGCGGCGTCCCGATGCCGTGGATGATGCTCTGGGCCGGCGGCTTCCCCGTGTTCGCGCGCGAGGCCTCGGGCGCGCGGATCGTGGACGTCGACGGGCACGAGTACGTCGACCTCTGCCTGGGCGACACGGGCGCGATGCCCGGCCACGGGCCGCCCGTGGTCGTCGAGGCGGTGCGCGAGCAGCTCGGCCGCGGGATCACGACGATGCTGCCGACGGAGGACGCGATCGCCGTCGGCGAGGAGCTCGCGCGCCGCTTCGGGATGGCGCGCTGGCTGTTCACGCTGACCGCCACGGACGCCAACCGGACGGCGCTGCGCGCTCGCCCGCCAGCTCACGGGCCGCCCGTTCGTGCTCGTGTTCAGCTACTGCTACCACGGCTCCGTCGACGAGGCGTTCGCCGTCGCGGGCGATGACGGGGTCACCCACGCGCGCGAGGGCAACGTCGGCCCGCCGGTCGATCCCGCGCAGACGACGCGGGCGATCGAGTTCAACGACCTCGCGGCGCTCGAGGCGGCGCTCGCCGACGGGCTCGTGGCCTGCGTGCTGGCCGAGCCCGCCATGACCAACATGGGGATCGTCCTCCCCGAGGACGGCTACCACGAGCGCGCTGCGCGAGCTCACGCGCGCCGCCGGGACGCTGCTGATCATCGACGAGACGCACACGTTCTCCGCCGGCCCGGGCGGCTGCACCGCGGCCTGGGGGCTGGAGCCCGACCTGCTGACGATCGGCAAGGCGATCGGCAGCGGCGTCCCGTCCGGCGCGCTCGGGCTCTCCGGGCGGATCGGGGACGCGCTGCTCGCCGACCCCGACGCCGACTACGAGGACACGGGCGGCGTCGGCGGGACGCTGGCCGGCAACGCGCTGTCGTCGGCCGCGATGCGCGCGACGCTCGAGCACGTGCTCACCGAGGAGGCGTTCGCCCACACCGTGCCGCTCGCCGAGCGCTTCGCGGCGGGCGTCGAGCGAGGTGATCGCGCGCCACGGGCTGCCGTGGCACGTGACGCAGCTCGGCTGCCGCGCCGAGTACGGCTTCACCGCGCCGCCCCCGCGCAACGGCACCGAGGCCCACGCGGCGACCGACCACGAGCTCGAGCGCTACCTGCACCTGTACGCGCTCAACCGCGGCGTGATGATCACGCCGTTCCACAACATGGCGCTGATGTCGCCGGCCACGACCGCGGCCGACGTGGACCGTCACACCGAGGTGTTCGCGGAGGCCGTGGCGGAGCTGCTGGCCTGATGCGGGTGCTCGCGCTCGCCGACCAGCGCCCGCCGCTGGACCCGGCGCTGATGGCGAAGAAGCTGCACGTCGACGCCGTGGTCCTGCTCGGCGACCTCGACCGGGCGTGGATCGAGTCGCTGCGGATGTCGCGGATCCCGCGCATCGGCGTGCACGGCAACCACGACCCGTCCGACCTGCTGAACGAGCTCGAGGTCGAGGACCTGCACGGGCGCCGCACCTCGATGCACGGGCTCTCGGTGGCGGGCTTCGAGGGCTGCGTGAAGTACGGCCGCGGCGGCCCGCACCAGTACACGCAGCGCGAGGCCACGAAGCTCGCGAGCAAGCTGCCGGCCGCCGACGTGCTGATCGCCCACTGCCCGCCCGCGGGCATCAACGACGACCCCGACGACCCCGCGCACGTCGGCTTCGAAGGCCTGCGCGACTGGGTCGAGCGCCACCGCCCGCGGCACGTCCTGCACGGCCACGTCCACCCGATGCCGGGCTCGGTCATCGAGCGCTTCGGCGACACCCGGGTGCACTGGGTGCAGGGCGCGAAGGTGCTGCGGCTCGACTAGGCGGTCCGGAGTCCAGGTTCGGCCGTCGACGAGGCCGCCGAGGCCGTTCCAGGCGAAGTTCATCAGCACGAGCGCGACGCGCTCGACGGGCTCCTCCGGATGCTCGCCCCACCACACGGCGAGCGACTCGCCGGCGCCCATCAGCGCGCGCGCGAGCTGGTCGCCGACCGCGAGCGTGGAGGTGTCCAGGCCCTCGGCGGCGGCCGCCCGGCGCAGCAGCTCGGCGATCAGCTGCGGAGAGCTCGCGCCGCACGCCGGCGCCCTCCTGCGCGAACGGGCCGGTGCCCTGCGTGACCTCGCCGAGCAGGATCGCCCACGAGTCGCGCTCGCGTTCGACGAACGTGAAGACCGCGAGCAGGCCGTGCCAGAGCTGCTGGTCGGGCGCGGCGCTCGTGTCCACGCCGTCGCGCAGCGCCGCGAGCAGCCGCGCGCGGGCGCGCTGCATGCAGGCCCGGTAGAGCCCCTCCTTGGAGCCGAAGTACGCGTAGACCATGGGCTTGGTGATCCCGGACGCCTCGGCGATCGCGTCCACCGATGCCGCGTGGAAGCCGCGCGCGGCGAACGCGCGCTCGGCGGCCTCGAGCATCTGCTGCTCGCGCACCTCCCGCGGCACCTTCCGCGTTCCGCGTGTGTGCGACCTCACGGTTGGGGTATGAGCCATGGCGGATATATTACCCACCGTAACTTACTGGCGGTAACTTCCGGGAGGAACTTCAAGTGCCGGTATCGACTGACATCTCTGCTGCTGACGGCCATCGCCGTGCTGCTCGTCGCCGCGCGGCCGCGGCCCAGGCCCAGGGCGGCGAGAAGGCCGACCCAGCCGGCGGCGCGGCCATCGGCGAGGTCGTCCTCGCCACCGCGATGGCGGCGATCGTCACCGCGATCGCGCTCGTCGTCGTGCTCGGGCACCGCTCCGGCCGCGTGAAGTTCGTCGGCCGGGCCGCGGGCTACGCCGAGCGCATGACCGGCGTCCCCGGCTGGGCCTCGCTGCCGCAACGTGTTCGTCGGCGGCGCGCTGCTGGTCGCCGTGATCGGCATGTACTGGGACATCTCCCTGCACATCGACAACGGCCGCGACCCCGGGCCGCTCGCCAACCCGGCCCACTACCTGATCCTCTTCGGGCTGTTCGGCGTCTTCGTCGCCGGCCTGCTCGGCATGGCGCTGCCCGAACCGGGCAAGAAGCCGAGCGCGACCGCCGTCCGGCTCACGGGCGACTGGTACGCGCCGCTCGGCGCCGTGCTGATGACCGCCTGCGCCGGCTTCGCGCTGTCGGGCTTCCCGCTCGACGACGTCTGGCACCGGCTGTTCGGCCAGGACGTGACGCTCTGGGGCCCGACGCACCTGATGCTGATCGGCGGCGCCTCGCTGGCGACGCTGGCCGCCGCGATCCTGATCGCCGAGGGCGCCCGCGCGGCGACCAAGTCCGGCCGCGAGCCGGACAAGAGCGCGCCGATCCTGCGCCGCGCGCTGCTCGCCGGCGCGTTCCTCGTCGGCCTCTCGACCGTCCAGGCCGAGTTCGACTTCTCCGTGCCGCAGTTCCGGCTGCTCTTCCACCCGGTGCTGCTGATGCTCGCCGCCTCGATCGCGCTCGTGACGGCGCGCATCTGGATCGGCCGCGGCGGCGCGCTGATGGCGGTGTTCGGCTTCCTGCTGATCCGCGGGCTGCTGACCGGGCTGGTCGGCGGCGTGTGGGGCCAGACGACCCCGCACTTCCCGCTCTACCTCGTCGAGGCGCTGTGCGTCGAGGGCGTCGCGCTGCTGCTGACGATCCGCCGGCCCGTGCTGTTCGGCGCGGTCTCGGGCGCCGCGATCGGCACCTTCGGCCTCGCGGCCGAGTGGGGCTGGTCGCACGTCTGGATGACGATGTCCTGGCCGTCGGCGCTGCTGCCCGAGGCCGTGATCTTCGGGCTCCTGGCCGCCGTCTCCGGCGGCGTGCTCGGCGGCGCCATCGGCCGCGCGCTCGCCCCGCCGGTCGAGGACCTCGCCCCCTCCCCGCGCTGGGCCGTCGCCGCTCGCGGGCGTCGGGCTGGTCGTCGCGCTCGCGTTCCCGCTGCCGATCTCCGAGCCGGAGAACATCAGCGCGCAGGTCAAGCTGACCGAGGTCTCCGGCCCGCCCGAGCGCAAGGTCGACGCCGAGGTGCGGCTCGACCCGGCCGACGCGGCCGAGAACGCCGAGTGGTTCAACGCGACCTCGTGGCAGGGCGGCGGCTCGGTCGTCTCGAAGATGCGCGAGGTCTCCCCCGGCGTCTACCGCACGACGCGAGCCGATCCCGGTCTACGGCAACTGGAAGGCGACCCTGCGCCTGCACAAGGGCGACGTCGTCGCGGGCCTGCCGATCTTCCTGCCCGAGGACACGGCGATCCCGGCCAAGGAGGTCCCGGCCGAGGCGCAGATGACGCGCGACTTCGTGCTCGACAAGAAGAACCTCCAGCGAGAGCAGAAGAAGGGCGTGCCGGGCTTCCTGACCACGCTCGCCTACCTGCTGGTGCTGTTGATCGTGATCGGCATCACCGCCGCGCTCACGATCGGCCTGCGGCGGATGGACCGCGACCGCGAGCGCCGGCGCGAGGACCAGGAGACCGGGTCGCGCGCGGCGAGCGGCGGCAACGGCGCCGTCACCCCGGCGCGCGAGACCGCCTCCACGGCCTAGCCCGCGGCCGCAGCGCCGGCGGGCTCGAAACGGGTCTCGTCGGCGCAGCAGGCCAGCCCGGTCGCGCCGACGAACCAGAGGCTGGTGCCGTGCTGGACGGCGCCGTCCTCGCTCAGCAGACCGGCCAGCGCGCCGCCGCGCTGGTCGGCCGCGGTCGGCGTCCAGGTCGCGCTGAAGCGCGTCGGGGCGTCGGTGCGGAAGGCGCTGACGCGCTCGAGGTCGAGCAGGATCGCCGGCGAGGGCGCCGCGCCGGCGCCGGCCGCGACCAGCGCGCCGAGCTTCACGCGCCACACGTTCATGGCCGCCCACTCCGCGAACGTCGCGTACGGATGCGGCGCGCCCGGGTCGCGGGCGAGCTCGAACGCGATCTCCACGCTCGCCACCGTCCCGTCCGCGGCCGCCGCCGGGCTGATCGTCGCGCGGAGGACCTGCGGCGGCGACAAGACGTCGGACTCGACCGCGACCGTGACCCCGTGCAGCGCGCGCACGTCGTTGCGCAGGTGCCGCAGCAGCGTGACGGTCAACGTGCGCCGCGGGTCGTCGCGCGCCCGCAGGACGACGTCGCGCGTCGCGGCCTCGCCGACCCCGTCGAACGCAGCGAGCTTGTCGTCGCGCTTGTCGAAGTGCATCAGGATCCAGCCGAGCCCCGGCCGATGGACGACACGGAACGCGAGCGGGTCGCTGTATATCGACGGGTGCGTGCGGTGGGCGACCGCGTCGCGCACGTCGCCGCCGTCGAGGATCGCGGCGGCCGCTGCCCAGTCGAGCCGGTCGTGCTCGATCACCAGCCGGTGACCGTCGTCCTCCCAGACCGTCGACTCGACCCCCTCGCGCGAGCGCGGCTCGCCGGCGAGCGCCACCTCGTAGCACTGGATCCGCGAGCGCACGGGCTCGAGCACGCCGAGGTGGCTGAAGCGCTGGTGCATGGCCTCGAACGGCGCCTCGGCGATGAACCGCCACGGGTGGTCGTAGCCGCGCGCGGGCTTGCTCCCCGCGGGCTCGGCGGCGCGCGCGGCGACAGAGGGCTGCTCCTGCCCGTCCGCGGGCAGATAGCGCTGGACGAAGCGCCCGCGCTGCTTCCCTCGCGCGCCGGCGAGGACGATCGTGCTGTCCTCCCGGATCATCAGCGTGTCCGGGTCGGCGCCGTCCGGGATCGCGCGCCAGCGCCAGGTGCGGTCCATCGTCGGCCAGGAGAAGTGGATCGAGTAGAGCTCCGCCGCCCCCGTACCCGGGTCGCGGCCCGTGAGGAGCACGATCTGCCGCGTAACCGCCATCCGGCTCGCCGGGAGGACGTGACCGGCCTCGAGCGGGCTCCAGAAGCGCGTGGCGTCGAACGGCGCCTCGGGGTAGAAGCGCGCGGGCGCGCCGGCCATCGGCAGCACGCCGACCATCGGCTTGAACGGTGAGTTGAAGCCGTTGTCGTCGAGCGCCAGCACGCGCCAGCGCTCGGTGAAGGCGGTCTGCTCGTCCGCCCACAGGATCGCGAAGGCACCGCGCGACGATGCGGGGTCCTCGGGGTCGATCTCGCGCAACTGGACGAGCAGGTAGTAGATGCAGGTGCCGTCGACCCAGCCGCCGTAGTCGCGGATCGGCCCGTTGGCGAACATGTACGCACGCTCGTCGGAGATCGGGAGGTCGAGCACCCCGAGCACGTTCCAGAGCTTGTCCGCGAGGTTGTCGAGCTCCCCGCCGAAGCGGTTGTCGTGCTGCTCGTGCAGGTGCGAGAGGCCGACCGCGAGGTCGAGCACGCGCTCGTAGCGGACGGAGTGGCGCGTGTGCACCGGCTCGAAGGCGTCGTCGGAGGCGTAGGCGACGTGCTCGTAGACCGGGTAGCCCGAGGGCGGCTCGTTGGCGCGGCGCGGCGGGCGCAGGTCGAGCCGCTGCCACACGCGCGGCGGGAACTGCGCGTCCATCTCCTGCACGAGCCCGAGATCGCTGAGGCCGTTCAGCAGCCGCACGTCGATGTCGGCCAGCCCGAACACGGACCGGATCGCGGCCGGGATCCGGATCGTGACGCGGCCGATGTCGAACATCTTGCGAAACAGCGGGAAGCGCTCCGTCGCGGGATGGTGCTCGCCGTCGCGCGGGATCCGCACGTGCGCCAGCAGGTCGGGGATCTGGGCCGTGGCCTGGCCGAGCTCCGGGTCGAGCTTGAAGTAGGACTGCGGGAGCAGCTGGCGCGCACCGTCCTCGTCGAGGTGCACGTAGGGATCGGCGACGACCAGGTGGTAGAGCTCGTCGCTGCCCTCGCGCTTGGCGATCGCGCGGTCGCCGCCGCCCGCGATCATGTCCAGCCGCGGCGGCTCGCCCCAGTCGCCGAGGCGGCGGAGCTCGTAGCTCGACGACAGAGGCGCCGCCGGCCGCGTGCCGGCGAACGGGGGCAGCCGCGCCGGATCGCACGCGAGCGGCGCGAACGCGGCGCTCGGGCCCAGCGCCCACTCGGCGCGGCCGTCGACGAGCCGGTAGCCGACGTGCAGGCCCTCCTCGTCATAAGGAGCGCGCAGGTCGGCCGTCGCGAGGTCGCTGCCGAGGACGAAGCTCCGCGCACTCGCGGCGTCGCGCGCGACCGACGGCACCTGGCGCGTGGCCGAGCGGATGATCGGGCCGGGCTTGGAGCCGGCCAGCCGGCAGACGAAGCGGGCCGGCGGGGTGACCAGCGAGCAGCCGGCTGACTTGACGACGGTCCAGACCGCGCAGACCCCGTCGAGGCCGGTGTGCACGAGGCTGCAGACCGTGCTGGTCACGACACGCGTGGCCGTGCAGATCGTCTCGGTGACGACGCGCGAGGCGGTGCAGACGACCTCGCTGACGACGCGGCTCACGGTGCACACGACCGAGGACACCGTGCGGGCGAACAGGCAGATCAGCCCGCCGATGATCGGGATGTTCCCCCACGAGTCGCAGATCGTCGTGGTGACCGTCGCCGTCGCGTCGCAGACCGTCCTCGAGACGGTCGCCGTGGCGTCGCAGACGGTGCGCGAGACGGTGGTCATCGCGTCGCAGACCGTCGTCGTCACCGTGTTGCAGACCTGCTGCACGGCGGCGTGCCAGCGGGTGCACTCGACCACGGCCGGCGTGCACCACCAGGAGGCGACGCCCGCGAGCCAGTCGCAGACGCGCTTCACGGCTCGAGCGTGTCGAAGACGAGGCCGCTGGCGCCCTCGCCGCGGCCCGTCGAGACGCGTCGCCCGGTCCACACGTGCGTGCTGCCGCCGACCCAGCGCGCATAGGACGGGCGCCGCAGCAGGCGGCGGCCCTCGCGCGGGACCTCCTGCTCGCGCAGCCCCGACGCGGCCATTTCGCGCAGCAGCAGCGCGCGCGGCAATCGCGGCGGCGCGGGTGGCGCGGGTGGCGCGGGTGGCGCTGCCCCCGCGGCCGGTGCTGCCCGCGCGGCCGGCAGCACGCCGACCCGGAAGCGCGCGAGCCGGTCGCCGGCAGCCTCGGGTACGAGCGGGAACCAGTGGTCCGGGACCTCGGAGGCCAGCCGGTAGCGCAGCGGCTGCCGGTCCGGCGGCAGGGCCGGCTTCGACGCGGGCGGGTCCGTGGGCGGCGGGGCCAGCGCGTCCCAGGAGACCGGGTGCCCGGCGGCGTCCGGCGCCAGCAACTCGACGGCCCAGGCCAGGTTCGCCGCCTCGTCGCGCAGCACCAGCGTCTCCTCGACGGGCTCGCCGTCGAGCACGGTGCCGAGCCGCGGCGGCACCAGCACCGACCCGGAGGTGTCGCCGGTACTGGTCCACAGCCGCGTCTGCTCCGCCGCGGGCCGGCCGGGGCGGCGGCCGGCGGGGCGCACCAGCGTCCGCATGCCGAACGTGTCGCGCACGACGACGCTCTCCACGCTCACGAACGAGCCGACCGGCACCTCGATCGGCACGCTCGACCAGTCGCCGCCGTAGACGAATGCGTACTGCAGCACGGCCATCAGCGCCGTCTCGTGCGCCGCGGCGGTGGTCGCGACGAGGTCGACGCCGCCGTCCTCGAACTCCCAGTACCGGATGCTCGGCGCGCCGCGGAACCCGAGCCGCGACGGCAGCCGCGACAGCGGCGCGCCGCCGGCGCCGGTGAGCGGGGCGGGCTTGCCCTTCGCGCCGAGCGCCGTCTCTCCGCTGACGTCGAACGCCCACCAGTCGAGCGTCTCCCCCTCCCAGTCGTGGGCGCGCAGCACCACCTCGCCGCCGGCGGCGGCGGCGCCGACCGCGAACGACGACCCGAGCGCGGCGCCGTCCCACGCGGCGGGCGCGGCCGCGCCGGGCGTGGCGGCGCGCACACGGCCGAGGTCGACCTCCTCGGCCACGGCGTCGAGCACGGCGCGCACCGCTTCGACCGCGGCGGCCGGGAGGCCGGCCGTCGCGGTGCCGAAGTCGGCCTCCGCCTGCAGCAGCAGCGCGGCGCCGTCGAACAGCCGGGCGCCGAGCAGCTCCAGCCGGGCGGCCTCCGCCGGCCCGCAGCGTGCCGCGGCCTGCGCCACCTTCGCCGGGTCGAGCGGATGGGCCGCCGCGAGCGTCGCGAGCGCCGACTGCGGCGCGCCGCGCGCGGCCAGCTCGCGGGCGAGCCGGCCGGCGACGTCGAGGCGGAAGGCGAGCAGGCTCTCAGGGTCGGGAGCCGGCTCGCCGGCGACGACCGCCTCCAGCGGCGCGGCCGCCACGTCGAGGTCGACCGCGCGCGTGGCGTTCTGCCCCGAGCCCTCGCCCAGCAGCAGGCGGTCGACGACGACCGAGGTGCCGTAGACGTCGACGGCGACCGGCGACCCGGTGTCCTCCCCGTCGAGCTCGCCGAGCTGCCACTGGCGCCCGAGCAGCCACAGGGGGTCCTCGACCGCGGCCTGGATCCCGGGCGCCAGCGACGGATCGGAGACGCGCGGCTCCAGGCGCGCCCAGGTGGTGTAGGTGACCTCGGTCACGGCCGCACCCCGAAGAGCCATTTCTCGGGCACCTTGATCTGGGCCTGGCGGCCCGTGCAGGCCAGCAGCAGCGCGGGCAGCAGGTGGCCGAACTGCGACAGCGCGGGCGGGTCGACCATCCGCACGGCCGCGAGCTCGAGCGTCTCCTCGAGCACCGCGCGCAGCGCGGCGACGCTCCACGGCTGGGCCGGATCGGGCGGCACGGCCACGAGCATCGCCTGCGGCGCGTCGTTGCCGGGGCGGTCGGTGTGGACCGCGAGCGCCGTGACCTCCTGCGCGCGCGGCACGACCTCCGTCCAGTCGTCGACCACGAGCACGGCGGCCGGCGCCGACGCTGCGAACGACGCCTCGCCCGCGACCACCAGCGACGTGACGCCGCCGGGCATGGCGGCCTGGGGCAGCGCCACCCAGGGCGTGCCGGCCGGCGCGCCGGGCTGGGCCACGCGCAGGCTCATCGGGACGCCTCCGAGTGCGACGCCGAGCGCCTCCGCCTCGTCGAGCCGGGCGACGCCGCGGCGGACCTGACGGGAGCGGGCCAGGAACGTGCGCACGACCGACGCGCGCGCCCCGGCGCTCGTCACGCCGGCACCGAGCGACGGCGGGGCGGCCAGCGCGGTCTCCATCGCCGCGGCCAGATCCGCCTCGAGCACGGGCGCCATCGGCGGCGCGCCGTCGAGCAGCACCTCGGCCACCTCGCGGCGCTGGGCGATCGCGGCGGCGGTGCCCGTCCCCAGCGAGCGGGCGGCGATCAGCTCGTCGGCGACCCGCAGGCGCCGCTGGAGCTCGACCAGGATGCCGCGCGCCTGGGGCACGAGCACGTCACGCGCGCGCGGGTGCGCCGGGTCGGCGAGCTCCGGGAGGGCGCCCGCGACGAGCAGCGAGGCCGTGCGCAGCGCCTCCAGCAGCCGGTCGAGCTCGACCTTGCCGTCGGGGATCCCGTCGAGCAGGTTCGCGAGCCGCTCGGCGGAGCGGTCGACCGCGTCGCGCACCGGCAGCAGGCGCTTGGACAGCTCGCCCGCGTCGAGACCGTCCGCGTCGTGCGCGAGCGACGGGTCGAGCTCGTGCGGGGCAGGCGCGCGCGTGACCCGCAGCAGCCGCGCGATCGCGGTCGCGGCCGTGAGGAGGTCGGCGAGCGGGAGCCGCGCGGAGACCTTGACGTGATCGGCGCGCGAGGCGATCAGCGCCTCGCCGCCCGCCGGCACGCCGGCCGGCCGCACGCCCGGCGCCAGCGCGCGGTCGAGCACGCGCCGCTCGAGCTCGCAGCGCTGCCCGTGCGCGGGAGCCGAGCTCATCGCGACCGCGTCGAGCGCGCCGATCTCGAGCTCCTCCACCCCGATCTCGAGCGTCGCCGGCAGCGCCTTGCCCTGCTCGTCGCGGTAGGCGACGAGCGCGCCGTAGGCCTTCGGGGCCCCGAGCAGGCCGGCAGCCCAGACCTCCATCAGCGGGTCCGCGGCCACGCGTGGCGTGCCGCCCGCCGGCACCCAGCCAGTCCCCTTGCCGTCCGCGACCAGGAGCACGCGGTGCGTGAGCGCGTTGCCGCTGCGCGGTGTGGCGATGACGTCGAAGCGGTCGGGCGGCGGGCCGGTGCCGGCGGCGGCGCGCGTGGCCGCGGCGGCGCGCGCCGCGGTGCCCGCCACGAGCTGGTGCACGCCCTCGGCCATCAGCAGGTCGCCCGTGGCGTCGAGCGCGTCCTTGACCTCGGCCAGCACGGTGTTCGCCGCGGCGCGCTCCGAGTTCGTGAGCGTCGGGAGCGCGACGCTGCCGCGCGCGAGGCTGAGCCCGTCCACGACGTCGCGCGGGGCGATCGTCTCGAACGTGGCCCCGGCGGGCGGCGCGGTGGCGCTCGTGCGCAGCGGCGCGACGTCGCGCAGCTTGGCGATCGCGGACGCGGCGCCGCGGTCGAGCAGCCCGCGCTCGAGCTGGTACCCGAGCAGCGCCGCGAGCGACTGCCCCTGGCGGACCCCCTCCAGCAGCGCCAGCGCGCGCCGCACGCGCGCCGACTCGAGCGTCACCGCGAACGCCTCGCCGTCCCCGTGGGCGGCGTGCGCGCTGCGCAGCACGGCGGCCGTCGCGGCGTGGCCGATGCTCGGCGCGTGCAGGAAGCCCTGGTTGTCGGTCTCGACGGCGTCGGGCGTCCCCGCCGGGCTGCCGGGCGGCTTGACGCCGGCGGGCACCGGCGCGAGCGTGATGTCGCGGATCACGCCGTAGGCGCCCAGGTGGGCGCCGGTCGGCTTGTGGGCGCGCATCTCGGCGAGCCGTTTCGTGGCCAGCGAGGTCACCCACGCGTCGAGCCGGTGCGAGGCGAGGTCGAGCGTCTCGCGCAGCAGCCGGTCCAGCGTGGCGCTGGGCAGGGCCGCGAGGTGCGCGAGCGCCGCCAGCACCTGCGCGGTCTCCGCCGTCCCCGGGTCCTTCGCCACGCGCGTGACGCGCCGCCGCGCGCTGCCGGTCGCGGTCGTGCGCAGCGTCACGGAGGCGGCGCCGCCCGTCGTCCGGGTCTCCAGCATCGGCTGCTCGAAGCCGCCGCCCGTCGCGACGTAGGTCGCGAGCTCGCCGGCGACGCCCTTGACGGCCTCGCCGAGGGAGAGCCCGGCCATGCCGGGGGGCAGCGGAGCGCCCCCCGGGCCGCGACCGCCGCCGGGAGGGCCGCCGCCGCCTGGCGGGCCACCGCCGCCGGGAGGGCCGCCGCCGCCGGGAGGGCCCGTGCCGGGCTGCGGGCCGCCCGAGAGCAGCAGCTCGAGCGCGAGCTCCGGCTTCGAGACGCCCGGTATGTCGACGATCACGGCCTTGTCGAGGATGTCGGCGGGCGTGCGGCCGGGGCCGGCGGACTGCGCGGCGGCGCGCGCGTACTGGTGCAGCAGCGCGTGTCGCGCGAGCAGGTACAGCAGCGGCGCGCCGAAGCGCTCCTCGGCCGCCGCGATCTCCGCGATCGTGGCGGTGCGCAGGAACGTCAGGTAGTCCTCGACCAGCGGCGCGGTCGCCGACAGCGGGGCGGCCTGCACGCGCGCGATCTTCACGCGCGAGCTGTCGGCCGCGCCGACGAGGCGCTGGATCTCGTCTCCGTCGTCGAGCGCGCCGATGCTCGACAGCCCCTCGCGCACGAGCGTGCTCGAGATCTTCCGCATCGTCGCCTGCTGCTCGCTGGTCATCCCGCCGAGCCCCGTGAGGATGTCGACCATGCCGAGTGCGTAGACGCGACGGGCGTCGATCCCGACGCTGACCGGCGCGAGCCCGAGGATCTCGGCGAGCGTGCGGCTCGCGTCGCCCGCCGCGCCGCGACCGGCCTTGGGCACCTTCGCGGCGGCATCGACCCACGCGGGCAGCAGGCCGCGCAGCAGCGTTACGAGCCGCCCCGCCTCGGGCGGGTCGCCGGCCGACGGCGCGTAGCGGGCGAGGCTGGTCGCCGGCAGCACCCCGTACGGCGTGCGCCCGACGCGCAACGGCGCGAGCGGCCCGCGGCCGCGCACCCAGTTGACGGCGTGTGCGCGCAGCAGCGCGGCCTCGTCCTCGTCGACGCTGCCCGCCAGCGTCTGGCGCAGGAAGTAGCCGAACGTGCCCGGCCACAGGGCGGTCAGCATCGCCTGGGCGTCGTCCTCGGCGGTCGCATCGGCGCCCGCGACGCCGGCCAGCCGCTTGACCTCCACGCCGAGGGCGCGCGCCAGCCGTGCGCCGTCCGCACCCAGCGCGAGCGCCGGCCCGGTCGCGACCGGCGTCGCCTCGGGGCGCGGCCCGCGCGCCGACGGCGCGCCCTCCGCACCGGCGTTGGTCGGGCTGCCGACGCGCAGGACCTCGAGCCCTTCGCCGTAGCGGTGGGCGTCGAGCACGCCGCCGAGCAGCGTCGCGGTGGCTCCGGGGGCGAGGCTGGCGCGCACGCCGAACACGAGCACCTCGTCCACCTTCGCGGGGGCGGCCGGGCCGAGCGGGATCCGCGCTCCCATCCCCTCCGCGACCGCCTGGTCGAAGTCGGACATCCAGCGCATGCCGGCGTCCGTGCCGTCCTCGGCGTTCGGGGCGAGTCGCGGGTCGGGTCCGGTCGCGAGCGGGTTGCGCACGCGCTCGCCCTCCACGACGGCCAGCGCCGCGCCGGCCTTCATGGAGAAGACGAAGCGGTCGGGCAACGCCTGCGTCCACGCCGGCCGCGTGAAGCGCGTGGCCGCGGTCGCGCCGCTGTACCCCTCGCGGGTCTCCTCGGCGACCCAGGCGGCGCGCGCGGGCCCGAACAGCGCCGCCAGCTCTTGGAAGGCGACGGCGTGATCGTCCGCGGGCCGGGCCCAGAAGGCGGCGCCGGCGTCCTGCTCGTCCTGCGTGAGCTCGCGCTCGTGCGCGTCGCCGTGGATCGCGTCCGGGAACACACGCACGCCGAGGTCCCAGCCGCCCTGGCGCTTGAGCAGCCGCGCCTCGAGCCGGACGGGCAACAGCACGATCGGCACGTCGCGCTCGAGCGCGGCGAGCACCTCGTCGGGCGTGGCCGGGACGATCAGGTCGCGGATCCGGTCCGGGACGTTGACGAGCTTGCCGGCCGCCGTCTGGATCTTGCGCTCCGCGCGCCGCAGATCGGCCGCCTTCGCGCCGCGCTCGCGCACCGCCCGGCCGGACAGCAGCGCGGCCGCGTAGGCCTCGTGGGCGCGCCCGATCTCCCGCTGCTCGCGGGCGGCCGCGGTCCGCAGCACGCGCAGGTCGACCGCCATCACGGCCCCCCGAGCAGCTCGCGGAAGTGGATCGCCGCGCGCACCGGCCGCTGGTAGGTCGCGGCGGCCTGGTCGGCGGCGTTGCGGCCCCAGGTGGCCTTGACGTCCTTGAACTCGGGGCGGCCCGTCGCCGGCGTCGGATCGACGAAGGCGCCGGTCATCGGGACGTTCGACCACGAGAGCTCGTTGGCGTTCGCGGGCAGCGGGGCCGGTGGCTTGCCTGGGACGTCGAGCCCGAACGACGGCGAGGTCGCCGGCTCCTGGAAGGCGAGGTAGCGGCCGGGCGATCCCGTGGCCGTGGTTGCGCCGAACGGGAAGCCGAAGTAGGCGACGTCGGAGGCGAGCGTGCCGCGGAAGACCGGGAGCTCGACCTTGGAGAAGTCCGGCGTGGTCGCGGCGCCCGCCGGCTTGGCGGCGACCGCGTACACGAGCGTGCCCGGGAAGCGCGCGAGCAGGTCGCTGCGGATGACGACGACCACACCGCTCCCGCTGCCCCTGACGGCGTCGCCGAGCGCCCCGGCCTGAATGGTGTGCAGGTCGCCGATCTCGTCGGCATCCTCGCGCCAGAAGCGGTGGAAGGCGGTCCCGCGCTCGTCGGTCGGGTAGCCGCGCCAGCGCAGCTCGCGCATCACCTCGTAATTGGCGCCGGCCAGCACGGCGAAAACGAACGGAGCGTTGGAGAGCACGGCGAAGACGCGGTCGCGCTCGACCTCGTCGAGCCCGGGCAGCACGAGGTCCGGCGCGATCCGGATCAGCTCGGGCGCGAGCGGGGCCGGGAACTGCGGCGAAGCGAGCACGTCGTCGAGCGCGTCGGCGCGGCCCGGGTCGTCGGGCAGGTCGAGCCGCGCGAGCACCGCGCGGGCGATCGCCGCGCCGGGCTCCACGGCCTTCAGCGCGTCGACGGCGACCTTCGCGAAGTCGAGCGCCGGGCTCGCGAGAACGGCGCCGGGAGCTGCCGGCTCGAACAGGTCCGCGAGCGCCGTCCGGTGGGCGCTCGTCAGGTCGACGAGGGTCCCCGCGACGTCGATCTCGACGCTCCCGGTCAGCGCACGCACGCGGTCCGCCGTCAGCCGGGACGGGTCGATCCGCCGGGTGGCGGCGGCCGCGGGCAGCGCGAAGTCGCCGGTCAGCGTGGCCGAGGCGCCCAGCACGCCGGCGCGGTCCGTGAGCCGGATCTCGGTGGCGCGATCGCGCACGTCGCCCGCGGTGGCGGCGGCGGTCAGGCGGACGGGGCCGGGCGCGGCGGGGGTCACCGCGCCGAGCGCGATCGGGGTGCGACCGCCGCCCGCGCGCACGCTGTCGCGTGCCGCGTCGGCGAGCGCGAGCACGCCGTCGAGCGTCACCAGCCCGCCGGGGCGGCCGACGTCGGCGCGGTCGGGGTCGAGCGTCCCACCGTCGATGCCCTCGACCAGGCCCGGCACGACCTTGGGCGGCGCCAGGTGGCGCCCGATCCGGCCGCTCGGGCGCGTGAGCGCCGTGAACGCCGGGCCGAGCAGCAGCTCAGGCAGGCGGCTGTCGGCGACGAGCGCGGCCAGCGTGCGGTCGGTGGCCGGCATGCCGAGCCGAGCGAAGCCGGGAGCGAGCACGCGCAGCCGCTCCGCGGCGCCGAGCGGCGTGATGTGGCGCGCGACGATCCGCGCGCTGGCGGCGCGGCCGAGCCGCGCGCGCCGCAGCCGCCGGTTGGCCTCCTCCACGGCGCCGGCCTGCTCCCAGGCGGAGCGCATCAGCGCCTCCTGGTTGTCGCGCACGATCCGCGCGCCGAGGGCCGCCGCGGCGCGGTGGCGATGGTCCGTGTTGAGCTCCTGGACCCACTGCGGGCCGCCCGTGGCGTCGGTCACGCCGGCGTGGCGGCCGCCGTAGAGCGGCAGGTCGACTACGGGGTAGGCGGCGCCGCCCGGACCTGTGACGACCCGCCCCGTGCGGGCGAGCGCCTGGAAGCCCTGCACCGCCGTGCCCGCGTACTGGGGGATCTTCAGCTTCTCGGGCCGCAGCGCGCCGGCCAGCGGCAGCGGCTTCGGCTCCTTGACCGCGGGGTCCCCGGGGTCGGCGGCGTCGAGGACCCGCCCGGCGGCGGCCGGCGGGTCGGTGCCGCGCAGGCGCCGCACCGCCTCCTCGAAGTTGCCGGCGTCCGCCGTGAAGAACTCCCAGTGGTGGTAGACCGGCAGGTGCAGCGGCAGCGCGACGCCCGGCCCCCAGGCCTGCGCGAGCACGCTCCCGGGCGCTTGGCCCAGACCGGCCAAGCGGGCCGCCTCGAAGGTCGGCACCACGCACGCGACGTAGTGGCGGTCCGCCGTCAGCTTCCGCGGCCACAGCAGCCGGCTCAGGCTCGCCCCCGGATTGCCGGCCATCAGCTCGTCGAGGCCGGCCGGGACGGTCGCCGCCACGTCGGCGGTGCTCAGCTGCGCGTGCGCCCACGCCCAGGTCTGGTCGATCGGCGGCAGGTCGTCGGCGTCCTCGATCTTCAGCACGGGCAGCCGGCCCCGCCGCAGCGGCTCGAGGTCCAGCGGCGACTCCCCGTCCTCGTAGGGGACGACGACGAGGGCGATCCACGGCCGCAGCCGGTCGTCGGCGGCGGCCAGCGGCGTGAACATCCACGGCAGGCCGGGCGGGTCGAACTCGATCAGCGGGAAGAGCGTCGTGTCCACGTACTGCGCGCCGGCCGGCGGGTCCGTACGCAGGACGATCCCCGGGTCGATCCCGGCGACGTCGCCGGGCCCGAGCAGCTGCATGGCCACCTCGGGCGCGACGTCGCCGCCGAGCGTGGCCTGCGCCTTGATGCCGAGCGCGGTCGAGAGCGAGCCCGTCCCGAGGTCGGCGGCGGGCGCGTCGGCGGTCGGCAGCCCGCGCGAGAGGCCCTGGCGCACGACGGAGACGAACACCAGGCTCACGCGAGCGCCTCCTCGAGCGGCGCGACGACGACGTCGCGGCCGGCCGCGGCGGCGAATGCCTCCGCCGCGGTCGCGTAGGACTCCGCGGCGGAGAGGTGCCCGTCGACGGTGGGCGCGGACTTGGCGGCGACCACCCAGGTCTCGTCGTCGCGAGCGGCGAAGCCGAGCGGCTCGGAGTCGAACCGGTGCGCGGCCGCCGCCGGCCCGGACGCGGCGACGCCGCCCGCGACCGACCACGCCAGCACGGCGCCGTCGGCGACCCGCAAGGTGAAGGCCGGCAGCGGCGCGTCCTCCTCGACCGGGATCTCGAGCTCCTCGTACTCGAGCGCCACCGGGCACGTGCCCGAGCACTGCAAGCCGCCCCCGCGCGCCTCGACCCCGGCCTGCATGCGCTCGAAGGCCGGCTGCTCGAGACGCTGGCGCTCGGTCATCTGGAAGAACTGGCTGGCCGCGAAGTGCTCCTTGATCGCGGGCAGCCCGAGCGCGCTCTCCGTGCCGCCGGCGATCGTCAGCGACGTGATCACGAGCGTGCGCGGGCCCGAGATCGCCGCCTCGCCCGCCTTCTCGAGCGCGACGCCGAGCGGCGCGACCGTCTGGCGCACGGACAGCGACCCGAGCGGGTGCACGCGCAGCGGCCCGCCGGCGGCCGCCGGCGGCTCGGTCACGCGCACGCCGGTGGCGCCCGGCGGCGCCTTGGCCGACCAGCTGCGCTCCTCGCCGAGCGCGGCCCGCACCCGCTCGGCGAGCGGCACCGGCTCCAGCGTCGTGACCTGGCTGTCGCCGCCGATCGTCTTGTGGAACGGGATCGAGTGCTCGCCGAGGAAGTGCAGCGTCGCCTTGCCGTCGATGTCGATCGGCTGCGCGCCCTTGACCCGCAGGCCGAGCTCGACGCCGATGAACGGCTGGCCGTTGCGGCGCAGCAGTACGTGGATGTCGAGGTCGACCACGAACGTCGACGGGAACGTGATCAGCGCGTCCAGGCTCACCCCCGCGTCGATCTCGATCTTTCCGACGATCGCGATGTCGAGGCCGTAGTAGAGCTCGGCGCGGCCCCCGAACTGCAGCGTCGCGGGCGTGACCGCGAAGTAGACCTCCATCCGCAGCCGCGGGTTGTCGCTGCTGGCCAGCTGCAGCCCCAGCCGCCGCAGAGCCGGGAAGCCGGGCGGCGAGGGGTAGGTCGGGTACAGCCCGCCGGCCGAGAACGCGAAGTCCGGGCGGTCGCCCCAGTTCAGGCGCATCGCGATGTCGCCCGTGAGCGAGAACACCGCGATCCGGCTGCCGTCGAGCGAGCCGTCGAAGGAGATCGTCTTCGCCGGCACGTCGATGATGCCCGCGAAGTCGAGCCGCAGCAGGATCACTGCGGCCTCCTCGACGGGCGGGAGCATGAGCTGCAGCCGGCCCAGCAGCGCGATCTTCAGCGCCGGGACCTGGATGATCACGGCGAGCGTGACCGAGACCATCTCGGCGCCCCAGCCGAACTTGATCATCGGGCCGAGCACGAACTGGTCCTTCGTCGGCGGGAAGATCGCGCCGACGTCGGCGATGATCTGGCGCGCGCGCGGGATCGGGTCGGTCGGGAACAACAGCGAGCCGACCGCGCCGCGCCGCAGCCCGTCCTGGAGCGCGGGGACGTTGAGCGAGCGGTTGATCCCGACGAGCCCGCCGACGCCCTTGAGGTAGAAGCCGTAGCCGATCTGGATCGCCGGGAACTCGGCGCTGATCAGCACGACGAGCGAGAAGCCCTCCGAGCCGTCGGGCATCTTCGTCTGCAGCAGCCCGATCGCCGTGATCTCGATCGTGTCGGCGATCGCCAGGTGCAGGATCCCGGCGTACTCGCCCTTGTCGTAGTCCGCCATCAGGTAGCCGCCGCCGCTGACCGGGCCGGCGTCGACGCTGAGCGCCATGCCCTTGGGCGGCAGGAAGCGCAGTCCGAGGTCGGCCGGCCCGAGGTTGCCGCCCTTGTCCGGGAACGTGGCCACCAGCGCGAGCCCCATCTTCTCGATCGCCGCATAGACCGGGCCGATCTCCAGCTCGATCGTCGCGCCGACGCCGAGCGCCACCTCCGGAACTCCGCCCGCCGGCAGCTTGAAGCCGAGCGACAGGCTGATGACCGGGATCCGCAGGAACACGAGGTCGAGGTCGATCGGCAGGTCGATCTCGAGCGTGGCGCCGCCGCGCATGACGACACCCGTGCTCGGCGACCAGCTGAGCCCGAAGTCCATCGGCATCCGCATGCCGTCGGGCGGCAGCACTGACTTCAGGAAGCTGTCGCCGTCGCCGGCCTTGATCACCAGCTCCATGCCGAGCAGGTCGAAGCCGAGCCGCGGGTCGACGCCCTCCGCGTCGAAGGTCCCGCCGGCCGTCATGCGGATCGTCCCGATGGCGAAGTGCGTCCCGTCGCGGGAGCCGATCAGGACCGCGGCGCCGCTCTCGTTCGCCAGCTTCGTCACGGTGATGTCGGCGGAGAGCGCAGCGGATCCGGCGCTCGCGCTCACGCCGTCCTTGGTGATCAGCAGCCCGCCGGCGTTCCCGTCGAGCGCGAGCGCCACGAGCCAGCCGGAGGTCATGCGCTCGATCTCGACGCTCGCGGACGGCAGCACGACGACGCCGGTCTTGGCGGGCGGCTGCGGGCCCACGATGCCGGTCGTGAGGTCGATCGCGCTCGTGATCGTGGAGCCGGCGGGTCCGTCGATCGGTGGCAGCGGCTGATGGAACGTGAGCAGGTGCGCGACGAGCGCGGGGTCCGCCGGCGCGTAGGAGAGCCCGGCCGCGGAACTCACACCGTACATCGCGTCACCACCGAAGGAGCGGATCACATCGGCGATGCGCGGGAACAGGCGGTCCGCGGCGGCATACGCGGACGCGGCGTCGGTGATGCCCGGCGGCGGCCAGTAGACCTCGGCGAACAGCCCGGCCGGGTTCGTGACCAGCTTCGGCAGCCGGTCGAAGCGGACGGCCGGGCGGCGAATCGCGTCGTAGACCACGCGGCCGTTGGCCGGATCGGTGATCGGGGCGGCCGCGAGCGGGGCGTCGGGCACGTCGATCAGCGTGGCGAGCGCCAGCATCGCGTAGACGCGCGGGAACCGTGCCCTGAGATAGCGGGTGACGAGGAAGTTCAGGAGGTCGACCGCGAGCGCCCCGGCAGGGATCGCGGGCAGCCCGGCGCGGACGGCCGCCTCGATCTCGTCGACGGCGCCGATTGCCTCGCCGGCGGACTGCAGCGCGTCGAGGATCTTCGGGAAGTCCGAGATGTCGAGCCCGTCCGTGAGTGCCTTGACCAGGTCGGGGACCGGCTCGAGCGCGTCGTCGATGGCCGTCACCGGCAGGCCCGTGATCGCGTCGACGTCCCAGCCTATGGCGTCGAACAGCAGCTGCCGCTGGCGCGGGCCGTCCGCGGCGCCGATGATCGGGGCGAGGAGGACCTCGACCTCGTCGAGCACCGCCTTCAGGACGTTGTCGGGCTCGACCGCCACTAGGGGCTCCCGATCCCCAGGTCGATGACCCACGTGGTACGAGGCTGCGGGTCGGTCTCGCCACCTGACAGCCACCACAGCTTCTGAGTGACGGACTTGTCGTCGCCCGTGCCCCAGTGGAACGTCACGTCGCCGATGTTGTTGTGGCCGACGACCTCCTGCCCGCGACCCGTCGCGACCGCGTAGCTGCGGTGCACGGTCGCGGCGAGCAGCACCTGGTCGGTGCGCCCGGTCGGGGCGGCGCTCGCGGCGGGGAGCGGCAGCGGTGGGCGGTTCTCGCGCACGCCCCGTGCGGGCCGCACGACGTAGCACCATTCCGGGTCCTCGTCGAGCTCGTACATGGTCGGCGACGGCTGGTTGGGCGGGACCGCGAACGGAACTCCGTAGGTGAACTCGTGCAGGGCCGGCTGTCCCTTGATGACAACGGGCCAGCTCGGTGTGCTGGTCGGGTCATAGCGCTCCCGGCCCACCTCCAGCTCGCCGTCGGCGGCGTTCTCCCAGCCACTGACCTCGGTCACCGGCATGTCCAGGCCGACGATCCCCGTCAGGCGCGAGTCGAGCGTGAAGAACCCCAGCGCCTCGATCAGGAACGTCTTGGTCTCCTGGTTCTTCAACGCGCTCGACGTGAGCTGGGCGAGGACAGCCTCGACTGTGCGTCCTGGGCGGCCCAGCGGCTTCCTCGCGCGGTAGCGCACGTGTATCGCCGATCCGTGGTGCACGTCGCCGCTGAGCACGACGACGCGGGAGCGGACGACGTTGCCCGTGCCGACCGGGCCGCGCGCCAGCAGCGCACCGAGCGCGCGCTCGCGCGCATGCGGGGTGAGCGCCCAGTGCTCGGGATCCGCGCCGGCGCCCAACAGGAACCGCTGGCCGAGGAAGCGCGCCACCGCCTCGTGGATCGGCACCCCGAACATCGGGGCCGGGGCGATCACGAGCACGAGCGGCATCGGCGCGGGCACGGGGTCCACGGGCAGCATCGCGTCGAAGTCGGCCTGCTCGTAGATCAGGGCGGGCGGCCCGCCCTCCTCGCCGGCCTTGACCGCGCCGCGCCGCGTGCGTGTGTCGAGCACGATCAGCTCGTGCGCGGCCCAGACCTGGCGGTAGTGCCACTCCAGCGCGCCCGGGTTGGCGATCGCGACGTGATTGCCGATCGCGGACGGCAGGCCGACCGCGGTGGTCAGCGCGGCGATCTCCGTGCCGGTGTTGCCGCCGGTCCACGGGCCGATGGCCGCGAGCAGCTTGGTGCCGGGATCGGTCGCGAGCTTGAACTGCCCCGGGGTGTTGCCCCAGGCCTGGAAGATCGCGTAGGCGACGAGCCCGTTGCGCAGCACCGAGCGGGCGAGCGCGGTCGGGACCTTGTCCTCCGTGGGAACCGCCTTCGCCGGATCCTGGGTGCGCCGGATCCACTCGAGGTTGAGGTTCCAGTCGTCGGTGATCTCGTGGTCGTCGAAGACCATCAGCGTCGGCACGTTCGCGAGCAGCCGGCGGACCGCCGGGAGCGCCCCGTAGTACGCGTCCAGGTGCGGCCGCTCGTCCCTGATCCGCCCCGCCGTCCTCTGATGCCGGGGGCGCTTGGGCTGCGCCGCCGTCTGATTGGCGAGGATGTCGTCCTCGCGCTCCTGCCACTCGGTTGGGAGCGCGGTCATGAAGCCCGGGATGTCCTCGAGCTTCTCCGGCCACAGCACGTCGCTCCACGCGAACGCGTACATCAGCGCGTAGTCCGCGAATGTCAGCAGGTGGCTGTCAGCGTCGTCGGACGTGAAGCCGGCGTCCTCCTTGACGATCTCCGCCCGCGCGTCGGGGTGCAGCTGTGCACCGGTCTTCGTGCCGCCGCCCTTGACCGGGAGCTGCTCGACGACCATGCCGAGCGCCGTGGCCGCGTCCTGGAGCATGAACAGGAGCACCGCCGGCACGTCGTCGGCATAGATCTGATCGCCGCCGAGGAACAGCTGGTGCGGCCGGTCCGGGCTGGTGATCGAACGGGCGAGGATCGTGTCGCCGATCGCCAGCGCGTCGGGACCGTTGCCATGCGGCTTTCGGCACGATGCATGCAGCAGCCGCAGGTCGTCGACGTCACCGGGCGGGACGACGAAGCTCGGGAGCTTTGGGCCGCCCGGGTAGGTCAGGAGCTGCCGCCCGGCCTCGCCGCTCTCGCGGATCACGTCGTTGCTGAACAGCGAGCGGCCCGCAGGCGCCGCCGTGCTGTCGTCGCCGTCGGCGGCACCGAGCTTGACGTCATAGACATACGTCGCGCCCGGGTCGAGCAGCGCGGCGCCCGTGGCCGTCACGCAGACCACGTGCAGCTTCACGCTTGCGAGCGGCCCGAGCGGGACGGTGCTGCGCGTGCCGTCCATCTTGCGGTCCACGCCGACGCCGTTGGTCTCGGAGCCGAAGACCTCGAGCGTGACCTTGGTGGCCGCCTTGAAGGCGAGGAAGACCGACACCTGGTCCTCCTTCACGAGCCGCAGCAACGGACCGACGAGCACATCGGGCAGATCGTTGAGTCGACTGCTGAGCGGCTTGAACGCCACGGCCCCGCCTCGGTCGAGGGCAGAAAGCCGACCCTAACCAAGCGCGCGACAGTGTGTGACAAATCTGCCTATTGGGGCAACTCGTCCTACCCTCGGCGTATGCGTCTCGCCCTCATCGCCGTGCTCGCAGCTGCGCTCGCAGGGTGCGGGGGCGACGCTCCGCCCCGCCCTGCCGCGGAGACCACGCCGACGCCGACACCGACGCCGGCCGCGACCCCTGGGCCCGACGCGCCGCTGCCCTCCGCTGCCGCCGACCTCGCGTCGGAGCTCGAGCGCGAGCGCGACGCGCTCTATGCGGCGATCGACGAGTGGCGCGGATCCGGCGATCCGGGTCGCGGCGGGCCGCCGGAGGCGGTCGGTGTGCACGCTGTGCGCGAGCAGCGCGTCTACCGCCTGCTCGGCCGTCGGCCGGCGCTCGCGCGGAAGGTGCTCGCTGCGCTGCCTTCCGGGCTCCGCGCGGAGGCGCGCGACAACGTGCTCGCCCGCCACGAGCTCAGCCGGATCGTTTCCCAGCGCAACGGCCCGCCGCCGAAGATCGCGATCGGCCGCGCCGCGCCCGCGGATGTGCTGCGCTCGCACTACCGGCGCGCGTGGAAGCGCTTCCGGGTCGGCCCGCCCCTGCTCGCGGCGGTCAACTTCGTCGAGTCGGGCTTCGGCCGGCTCCGCAACCGCTCGATCTCGGGCGCCCGTGGCCCGATGCAGTTCATGCCGGCGACCTGGGCGGCCTACGGCCTCGGCGGCGACATCGCGGACCCGCGCGACGCGATCCTCGGCGCCGCCAACTACCTGCACGCCAACGGCGCCCCGGGCGACGAGACCCGCGCGCTGTACCGCTACAACCCGTCCTCGCACTACGTGCGCGCGATCGCGGCCTACGCCCGTCGCATCCGCGCCGACCGGCGCCGCTTCTACGGCTACTACGCCTGGGCGGTCTACATCAGCGACGAGCGCCGCACCGGCCCGGGCCGCTCCACCCCCTGACGCGCGCCCCGGCCCCCGCGACGGGTCAGTTGTTCACACCTGGCATGAACCATCGACCCGTCGCGGCGCGCGCGAGCTCGACGAGGCGCCGGCGTGCATCGGCGTCCTCGGCCTGCGGGTTGGGCCACTCCTCGCGCCGCTGCCAGAAGTAGCGGCCGGTCACGCCGGCCAGCGACGGCTCCGTGAGCAGCCAGACCGGCGTATCGGCGCCGTCGGCGAGCGAGCCGCCGCCCGAGCCGCCCATCTTCGTGGCGATCCAGCCCGGGCTGCAGCTGTTCACCGCGGGCCCGCCGCCGTCGCGCCAGCGCTCGCCCTGCTCGCGGGCGAGCATCACCAGCGCGATCTTCGACTGAGCGTACGGCGTCGCGTAGCGCGGCTCGTCGGGCTGCTCGAGGTCCACCGAGCCGCTCGAGTGCACGCCCGAGCTCACGTGCACGACGCGCCCGCCCTTCAGGCGCTCCCGCAGCGCCTCCGTCAGCAGGAATGCCGACAGGAAGTTGACCTGCCACGTGGGCTCGTGACCGTCCTCGGTGCGCACCCCGCGCGGCGGCGCGGTCCCATAGCCGATCCCGGCGTTGTTGACGAGCGCGTCGAGCGGCCCCTCGAGCGCCTCGACCATCGCCCGCACCTGCGAGAACGACGCCAGGTCGGCCACCGCGACCCCCGCCGCACCTGTCCTCTCCCGCGCCGCCTCGGCCCGCTCGCGGCTGCGCCCATGCACGATCACCCGCGCCCCGCGGGCCGCCAGCTGCCGGGCGATCTCCTCCCCGATGCCGGCCGTCGCGCCCGTGACCAGCACCGTCACGGCCGCGGCCCCAGCAGGTCCCACCGGTTCCCGGCGACGTCCACGAACACGACGACCTTGCCGTACGGCTCATCGCGCGGCGCCCCGGCGAACTCCACGCCGGCCGCGCGCATCCGCGCGTACGTGGCGTCGAAGTCCTCAACCCGCAGGAACAGTCCGACACGGCCCGCGAACTGGTCCCCGATCGCACGCCGTTGCCGTTCGCCGTCGGCCTGCGCCAGCAACAGCGCCGTCTCCGCACCCGGCGGCCGCACGACCACCCACCGCTTCGGCCGCCCATCGTTCGTCTCGGCAGCCGAGTCCTCGACGAGCTCGAACCCGAGCACGTCCACGAAGAACGCGATCGCGGCGTCGTAGTCGTCGACGATCAGGGCCACCTGCTCGAGGTGCATCTTCCCAAGCCAACCACGGTCGCCGGACGCCCGAAAGCCTCGCTAGACTCCTGGCCCAATCCAGTGCGGCTGTAGCTCAGTTGGCTAGAGCGTCTGCTTGCCATGCAGAAGGTCGAGGGTTCGAGTCCCTTCAGCCGCTCCTCTTAGAAGCCCTGCTATTCGCAGGGTTTCTTCGTTTCTGAGGTCCGTTTCGAGGGTGTCTCGGAGCTCGGGCGGACCAACCGGGCGGACCAATCTGCATCCTGGCGCACCCGGACGTCAGTCGAGCGTGATGACGACCTTGCCGTTGGCGCGGCCCTGCTCGACGTACGCCAGCGCCTCGAGGGTCTGGTCGAACGGGAACGTCTTGTCGATGAGCGGTCGGAGGTGGCCGGCGTCGTAGAGGGCGGCCAGCTCGCGCAGCTGGGTGCCGTTGGCCTGCATGAACAGGAAGGAGTAGCTCACGCCGAGCTTCCGCGCCTGCTTGCGGACCTTGCGGCTCAGCAGGCCCATCACGACGCCCATGAACTTCGGCGCCCCGATCTGCTTCGCGAACCCGGGGTCCGGCGGGCCGGCCACGCCGATCGCCCGTCCGCCCGGCTTGAGGACCGTGAGGGACCGTGCGAGGTTCTCGCCCCCTCGCGAGTCCAGCACGACGTCGTAGCCGGAGAGGACCTCGGCGAAGTCCTCCTTGGCGTAGTCCACGATGACGTCCGCGCCGAGGCTGCGCACCAGCTCGGCGTTCTCGCCGCGGGCGGTCGTCGCCACCGTGGCGCCGAGGTGCTTGGCGAGCTGGATGACGGTCGATCCCAGGCCGCCGGAGCCGGCGTGGACGAGGACCTTCTGGCCGGGCTGCACGTGGGCGCGGTCGACGAGGGCCTGCCAGGCGGCCAGTGACACCAGCGGCACCGCGGCCGCCTCGTGCAGGGTGAGCGAGGCCGGCTTGGGGGCGACGTCGTCCTGGTCGATCGCGATGTACTCCGCGAAGGTCCCGATCCGCAGGTCGCGGGGGCGGGCGTAGACCTCGTCGCCCACCTGGAAGTCGCGTACGGCCGAGCCGACCCTGATCACCACGCCGGCGACGTCGTGGCCGAGCACGAACGGGGTCCGGTACTTCAGGAGCCGCTTGAACTCGCCGTCGCGGACCATCACGTCCAGCGGGTTGATGCCGGCGGCGCTGACCTTGACCAGCAAGTCACCGTCGCCGACCTCGGGCTCGGGTACGTCGGCGGCGCGGAGTCCGTCCTTGCCGTAGTGCTCGACGACGAACGCCTTCATAGGAACTCGAGCGTCCGCTTGACGAAGTCCTCGTGGAACTGGAACACCCCGCCGTGCCCCGCGTCGGGATAGACGACGAGCCGGCTGTTCGGGAGTCGCCGAGCGAGGTCGAGGGTGTTCTCGGTGGGCACCATCCTGTCGCTCTCGCCGTTCATGACGAGCACCGGCTGGTGGATGCTCGTGAGATCGGCAGGCTCCTGCCGGCCCCAGCGATGGATGGCCTTGAGCTGGGCCCGGAACGAGCTCACGGAGACGGCCTTGTCGCGGTCGTCCGTCCGTTCCTCGAGCCGTGCCAGGAACTCCTTCGCGGCTCGACGCCCGTTCGCGGTCCTGGTGAAGAAGAGGAACTCCTTGGAGTCCCGGCGGGTGAGCAGTCCTCGCGCGGTGTCGAGGTAGGAGATGCGGGTTACCTTGTCGATGCCTTCCCCGCCCGCGGGGCCGGTTCCGGCGATGATCATCTTGCGCACGAGCTGCGGCTCCTGCTGCGCGATCACCTGGGCGATCATGCCGCCCATCGAGAACCCGAACAGGTCGACTTGGTCGAAGCCGAGGGCACGGATGAAGGTCACGGCGTCGCTCGCCATCTGCTCGATCGTCGCCGGCGTGGACCCGCTGGAGGCGCCGACGCCTCGATTGTCGAAGGCGATGACCCGACGCATCGCGGCGATGCCGTCAACCACTCGGGGGTCCCAGTTGTCGAGGACCGCGGCCAGGTGGGTGAGGAACACGACGGGCACTCCCGTGCTCGAGCCGAGCTCACGGTAGGCGAACTGCACCCCGCCCGCGTCGATGGTGCGTGTCGGCGCAGTCCTCCACGCCACCTCCATGGTTGCGTCCGTGGGTGCGTTAACCGTCGTCATGGCTGTCGCTCCTTGCTCGTGCCGCTTTGCATTACGGTCATAATATGATCGTACGATCATAATGCAATGGCTGGGACCAACAGCACAGATCAAGTAGGCGACGAGGGAGGCCCGCGATGCGCTACGGCAAGGACCAGAAGCAGTCCACGAGGCGACGGATCGTCGAAGCCGCCGGACGGCGCTTCAAGCAAGACGGCATGGACGGCGCCGGCGTGGCGGCCGTGATGTCCGACGCCGGCCTGACCAACGGCGCCTTCTACGCCCACTTCGCCTCCAAGGAGGATCTCGTCGCGAACGTCCTCGCCGACCAGCTGCGCCACCAACGCCAAAGCCTCGACTCCGAGCCCTCGGACCGGGCGGGACTGGAGGCGTTTGTCCGCTCCTACCTGTCCCCACAGCATCGCGACCAGAGCGCCGACGGCTGCCCGTCGGCAGCGCTGCTCGACGAGATCGCCCGCCGCCCCGCCGCCACGCGGCAGGTCTTCACCGACGAGCTCATGGGCGTCATCGACGACATCGCGTCGCGCCTGGATCCGACAGACGTCGAAGCGGCCCGGAAGGAGGCGCTCACGGTCTTCGGGCTGATGGTCGGCACCCTGCAGCTCGCCAGGGCGCTGACAGACCGCGACCTGTCCGAT
>CAWHOS010000010.1:0-638360 GCA_963831105.1 uncultured Solirubrobacteraceae bacterium
GGTTTGTGAAGGGGGACCGGCAAGCGAAGGACGCTCGGCTACCGCATCGAGGCTTGCTGTTTGATTCGGCTCGTCGGTGACGTCCGACGCCGTGGAGAAGGTCCCGACCGGCGGCGAGCTGACTCTCATTGAGGCTGTCGGCCGGGTAGGGCCTGACTTCCTTTTGTTTTGTCGCTCGTCGCCGGTCGGGGATGTCTGGCGTGACTTGATAGATGCGTGGCACCGCCTCCAGCAAGCCGTGTCCGCCAGCCGTCCGCCCCTGAAGGGATCAAGAGGAGGACGAGGGCAATGATCGTGCTCGGCGCGGACACTCACAAGCGTTCGCACACGATCGCCGCGGTCGCGGCGGCGACCGGTGAGCTGCTGGGCGAGCAGACCGTCCGGTCGGTCGGCGCGGGTTCGGTGCGCTGTTGCGGTGGGCGCGCGGCCTCGACGGCGAGCGGGTGTGGGCGCTTGAGGACTGCCGGCACGTGTCGGGGTCGCTGGAGCGCTTTCTGATCGAGCGCGGCGAGCGGGTGCTGCGGATCCCGACGCACCTGACCGCCGAGGCGCGTCGGAGCGCCCGCCAGCGCGGAAAGTCGGATGCGATCGACGCGCTCAACGTCGCGCGCGCCGCGCTGCAGGAGGGTCTGCAGTCCTTCCCGGCCGCGCATCTGGACGGGCCCGAGCTCGACTTGCGGCTGCTGGTCGACCACCGCAAACGCCTTGTCCGCCATCGCGTCGAGCTCAACAGCACGCTGCTCTGGCACCTGCACGACCTCTGGCCCGAGCTCGTGCTGCCCGGCGGCGCACTGTTCTCGAAGAAGTGGGGCACGCGGATCGGTCGGCGCCTGGCCCGCGCCCAGCAGTCGATGCGGGTCCGGATCGCGCGCGACGAGCTGCGCCGACTGCGCGAGCTCACCCACGCGATCAAAGGGCTCGAACGCGAGATCACCGAGCTCGTCGGGCAGATCGCCCCGCAGCTCCTCAACGAGCCGGGGTTCGGGCCGCTGACCGCTGCCAAGCTCGTCGGCGAGATCGCCGGCGCCCAGCGCTTTGCCACAGCGGCCAAGCTCGCGCGCGCTGCCGGCGTCGCGCCGATCCCCGCCAGCTCCGGCAACACCCAACGCCAACGGCTCGACCAGGGCGGCAACCGCCAGATCAATGCCGCCCTTCACCGCGTGATCGTCACCCGCGCCCGCTGCCACCAACCCACCCGCGACTACATCGCCCGCCGCCGCAACGAAGGCAAGAGCACCCGCGAAGCCATCCGCTGCCTCAAGCGCTACCTCACCCGCCACGTCTGGCGCCTGCTGCAACCGCCCCACCCGGTCGCCAGAAACGCCTCCCCACCCATCAACTTCTTGACATAGAAGCGACAGAAGCAGCAGCCACGCAACGAGCGGACGCACCGTGCTTGTTAGGTCGCGTAGCGATGTGGCGGTTGCAGCCCGAGTAAGAAATTGGCCCTCGGGAGGCGTCTGTCCGAACCTTTGAGCGGTCGAGGCGTTTAGCTAAGTACCCGCCGGAGCTCGAGTTCCCACGGTTGGGGGCATGAGATCACGGAAGGTCCGAGCGACGGTGGGGTCCTGCAGTGCTGGGTCGAGGCAAGAAGCGTGAGCGGTCTCAGCGACTGTTCGGGGGGCGAAGTTCGCCGCGCACGGCCTACCCGAGGTATGGCCACTACACCCTCGCGCTGTGCGCCCCTCGTGAGCGCACGCCTCGCTTAGCGCGGCTGCCGGCAAACTCGCTGCCGCCTCCTTGTTCGCGACGTGCCCTCGCCTTGCCCACGACGCCGCGATCCTCAGCCGAGCGATCGACGCCGAACTCCGCGCCGTCGACGAGGTGATCGGTCGTGAATGCCCGTTCTGACCGCCCGTCATGGTCCGTTTCAAACGTCTGCCACGTCTACAGCAGGTAGCTCGAACTGCCGCGCTTTGGTTTGGAGGTTGCGATCGCGCGTACCCAATGCTCAAGATCCGGGTCCGCGATCAGCGCGTTCGTATCCGGAACGAGCGGCGTCGAGGGCGAGAGGTGTGCGGCAGGAAGCTCGTCGAGCAGCGCCATTTGCGCGTCGAGGCTCATGCACGTACTCGCGAGTCCGCTCGAGGGTCCCTGCGGCCGGTCCGCGGCTGCCTGACGACCGGTCGACTGCGTCTACCAATCGGTCGGCGGCCTCATCGAAATTGGAAAGGTAGGTCGGCCCGCTCGTCACGAGAACGTGACGCGCGGCGGTCAGCCACTGATCGAGCCGATCCTGCGCGTCTCCAAGAAGAGGTCGCTGTGAGGGCTCGAGCGCACCCCAGCGCCATGGGTTCACCCCGATCACGGCATGGCCGGGCTTGAACCGTTCTCGACACTCGAGACATCAAGCAGGGCATCGAGCGCTGTCCTTGCCGTGTTCGCCAGGTCGCCGAGCCGATCTAGGAGGCTCTGGGCCGTGGCCAATTCGGGGGCTGGCGTTGAGGGACGCTGCTTTATAGGACTGGTGGCTTTGCGCGGACGGCGATTCTGTCGTGTTCGGCGTGAGCCTCGGGCGCGACCGTATAGAAGACGTTCCCGCGGCTCGTGCCCGCCCGCGAAGGAACCCTTGAGGTGGAACTCCTGGAGGTCCGCCTGTGGTCGCCAGCCTCTGAGTTCGCGACCCGACGGGCCGTAGACAAAAACGCGCGCACCCGAGCGCCCCCCGGTGGTGGCACGAATCTTCGGGTTGTCGGGATGGGCCTCGCGGACCGCATCGACCAGCTCGCAGAGGAGCTGCTGCTGTGACTCAAGGAGCGCCAAAGCGCGTGCAGCCTAACGGCGGATTACGGTCGCCGGCATGGATTGGTGCTAACACGTTGCTAACGAACCATGGCGGACACCCATCACCAGGCATCACCGGTAGGGCGTTCGGCATGGACGTTCTCCGTGCAAACTTGGACACTTCTCGACACGCGACAGCAGGAGTCGTCACGTCGGGAAGAGAACCAGCTCTTCTGAGCAACCTCCCCGCAGCTCGCCCGTTGGGGCCTGTCATGCCCGTCGTGCGCGCCATCCTCGCCGTCGCCGTCCTCCTGATGGTCCCCGCCTCCGCCATGGCGGCCCCGCCGTGGTCGCCGGCGCGGCCCGCGGAAGGCGTCGCCGGGGCCTACCGCCTGCTCACCACCGCGGGCGGCGGCCGGGTCCTCGTCGGCGTCTCCCCTGAACGGGCGTTCGATTCGCAGACCGTGCTCGCCACGCTCGGCGAGGACGGCGCCGAGACGGGGCGGCAGCGGCTCCGCATCGGCCCACGCCCTCGCCACGGCCGCCGGCGAGCGGATCGTCGTGGCCGGCTCGCGACCGGCGGCGACCACGCGTGAGGCCGAGCGCGCGGCGGTGCTGGTGGCGTCCGGGCCCGCCGGTGCCCTCGGCGCCCCGCGGGCGCTGCCCGGCACCCGCGGGCAGTGGGTCTCCAGCCTCGCCGGGCGCGGAAGGACCGTGGCGATGGTCACGGCCACGATGTACAACCGCGGCAGGCCGGGCCGCACGCTGTGGATCCGGCGCGGTGGCCAGGCGTTCCGGCGCGTGCTGACGATCCGGCCCGGCCCGTTCGCGCGCGATACGGCGGTCGCGGTCGGGCCGCGCGGCGACGTGCTGGTGGTCTGGCAGGAGCAACGGGCGATCCGCGCCCGTCACGTCAGCCGCGGCGGGCGCGTCGGCCCCGAGCGGACCCTCGGCCGCGGCGTCCAGTCGGCGCTGCAGGCGAACCTCGCGTCGGGGCGCATGGAGGTGGCCTGGATGTCGCAGCGGGTCGGTGAGGGTGACGCCCACACGCCGGCGCGGGTCGCCTACGTCAGCGCCCCGCGGGGCGGCCGCTTCGGGCGTCCGCGCACCGTCGGCCGCTCCTCGCCCACCGGCACCGGCCGGTACGTCAAGCGCCCCGGCGTGCGCCTCGAGCCCGCGGGCGGCGGTCGCTCGGTGCTGGCCTGGACGGACTACGACGGTGAGCGCTTCCGCGTGCGCGCGGCCGACGTGACGGACGGCGCGGTCGGCACCCCGGCCAGGCTGACGCCGCCGGGCGATGACTTCGTCCTCGCCGACCTCGCCGTGTCCGCGCAGGGCGCGGTGCTCGTCCTGTCGCTCAGCGGCACCCGCGGCAACGACCCCAGCGGCGCGCAGCGGGTCTTCGGCGCGTTCCGCGCGGCGGGCGCACCCGCGTTCGGGCCGTCCGAGCTCGTCAGCGACGCCGCGGCGGACGCGCCGCCCGTCGTGTTCGCCGCGGCCGGCATCGACGCTGCCGGGCGCCCGCTCGCCGCCTTCGAGCCGCTCGGCGGCGCCTCGTCCGTCGCGGTCCGGGCGGGCGGGCCCTGAGGTGTCACGCGCGCAGCACCTCCAGGAGCTGCTCGGCCTCTCCGACGAGGAGCTACTGGCCGTGCTCGACGAGGACCCGCTGACCGTGCTCACCGGCGAGCTCGACCACAAGCCGGAGCTGCCGATCCTGCTCGAGCTGCTCGCGGAGGCCGAGGAGCGCGCCGGCGCGCCCGTGCTGCGGCGCTGGGTGCGGGCGCAGGGGCCGAGCGGCCGCCCGCTGGACCTGCTCCTCGCGCGCGACTTCGGCGGCTTCGAGACCGCGCTCGGGACGCTCGCCGAGCGCGGCTTCGTGCTGCGCTCGGGCGGCTAGCGCCCTACTCGTCCGGGTCCGGGCGCTTCTCGCCCGGCCACGAGCCCGTCAGGTAGTGGAAGCCGATCGCGCCGTAGCGATCGACCACGAAGCGCGTCACGCGGAAGATCACGCCCTGCACGGCGGCGGCGGTGATCAGCCGGGCCCAGGTCGTCTCGCGCGTCGTCGCCTCAGGCGGCTCCTGGTCGTCGATCTTGGTCCACGCGAAGTCGAACAGCTTCTTGCCGAGCACGCCCGCGAGGAGGCCGAGGATGATGCCGAACGGCTTGTAGATCAGACCCATGGATCGAGCGTACCCCCATCGATGGTGCGTTGACTCGCCGCCCGATGGTGGAGAATCTGGACGAGGAGGTCGACAATCCGTCCTGGAGGACCGCAATGGACGATCACGCCGACGATCTGCTCAGACGGGCGCTCATCGACGCCGACGCGTCGGCTGCCGTCGCGCTGCGGGTTCAGGGCCTCCCGCTGTGCGAGACGCTGACGGTCGTCTTCCACGGCCGCCGCGACCTCGGCACGATCCAGACCTACGTCACCCACGGCGGCCATGGAGCCGGCGCCGCGGTGTCCGCGGGCGATCTGCTGCGCGTCCCGTGCGACCTCGACCTGGGCGCGGCCGAGGACCGCGAGGAGGCCGAGCTGCTCTACGCGGAGCAGGCCGCCGCGCTGCGCGACGCGCTCGTGGGCGCCGACACCGTGCTCGACATCTGGCGCGAGCCGCTCGAGGACCTCGCGGGCTCGCGCGTGGAGGTCGACCGGCGCCTCCAGCTCGACGTCCGGCTGCCCGCCCACCGGCTGCTGCCGGCCGCGCTCGTGGCGCCCGAGCGGCGGATGCTCGTCGCCGCCGTGTGCGGCGCCCGGCCGCTGGCCGAGGGCCGCCCGCCGATGGGGATCGTCTGCGCCCAGCAGGACGTCGCGCGCGTCTACCCGCTCCCCGACGACCCCGAGCGCTGCCTGGAGGACTTCCTGGCCGTCGCCGCCGATCATGCGCGAGAGATGGCCGAGCGCCTCGAGCGCCAGGAGGCCTCGGTCGAGCGCTTCCTCGAGCTCTCGGGCGACGACCTCCCTGAAGCGGGATAGGTAGGTTCCCGCGGCCCGTGCGCCGCGCCCGAGTGCTCATCCCGGTCCTCTTCGGCCTGTTCGTCTTCCTCGGCCTCTCGGTGCTGCTCGCCCGCGGCCTGACGAGCAGCGGCACCGAGCGCGCGGACGTGCTCGAGCTCGTGCGCGCCGAGGCGCGCGGCGACGCCGCCGCCGTGCTCGCCCTGCTGCCGGCCTGCCGCCGCGAGCCGGCCTGCGCGCAGGCGACCCGCGAGCGCGTTGCCGGGCTGCGCCGGCCCGGTCGGGTGCAGATCCTGACCTACACGCCGTCGGCCCGGCTGGCGCTCACCCGCAAGGTGGGCACGGGCCGCGTCGCGTGGCGCGCGGGCGAGGGGCTGCCGGTCGTGCAGTGCGTGCGCGTGCGGCGCGAGGGACCGCTCACCGGCGCCGGCGTGGAGCTGCTCTCGGTGTCCTCCCCGATCGCCTCGGACGAAGGCTGCGCGGCATGAGTCATGTATCGAACGCTCGCAACGGCGCGACTTGCCGCCGCACCGGGTGTTGGGATTCGCCGTGATGCGGCTCCCCAGACTCCTCCTCCTCGCCCTGCTCGCGGTGCTCATGGCGCCATCGATCGCGCAGGCCGCCGACGTTCCATCGAAGAAGACGCTCTACTCCGACGGCCCCACGGGCCGCTTCCTGATGGACGGCCGGTGGCTGTTCCGGCTCGACGCGGCCGACCAGGGCGTGCGCCAGCGCTTCTACCGCCAGAGCTCCACGGCGGGCTGGTCGGCCGTGACGGTGCCGAACGTCTGGAACGTGGGCGACGACTCCGAGGCGTCGATGCGCGGCTCGGTGGGCTGGTACCGCAAGGACTTCGAGCTGCCCGACAAGCGCGCCGCGCTCGAGTGGGCCGTCCGCTTCGAATCGGTCAACTACCGCACGCGGGTGTACCTCAACGGGCGCGAGCTCGGCCGCAACGCGGGCGCCTACATCCCGTTCACGATGCGGCTGAAGGGCCTGCGCAAGCGCGGGGTCAACCGCCTCGTCGTGCGCGTGGACTCGCGCCGCCTGCCGACGGACTTCCCGCCCTCCGGCCTGAGCACGACCGGCAACGCGACGGGCGGCTGGTTCAACTACGGCGGCATCCAGCGCGAGGTCTACCTGCAGAAGCTCGACACGGTGCAGTTCAACACCGTCCGGGTCCTGCCCAAGCTCTCGTGCGCGAGCTGCCCCGCGACGGTCGACTTCACGCTCGCGCTCGAGAACGTGACGAACGCGGGCCGGCGCATCTCCGCCGTGGCGAAGTACGGCTCCAAGCGGATCGGCCTCGGCACGCGCAGGGTGCGCGGCGGCGAGGCCGAGGTGTTCGACGGCCGGCTGAAGCTCGGCCGGGCCCGGCTGTGGTCGCCGAAGAGCCCGTACCTGTACCCGGTCAAGATCACCGTCTCCTCGGGCGGGCGGACCGTCGGCACCTACGAGCTCAAGAGCGGCGTGCGCTCGATCAAGGTCTCGCGCGGGCGGCTCTATCTCAACGGCCGTCCTGTGAACATCCGCGGCGTCGGCGTGCACGAGGACACCCGCTCGCAGGGCTTCGCGGTCGACAACGCGTTCCGCGACCGGCTCGTCTCGGAGGCGCGCGCGGTCGGCGCGACCGTGCTGCGCACGCACTACCCGATGCACCCCCACATCCACGAGCTCGCCGACCGGCTCGGGCTGCTGATCTGGTCGGAGATCCCCGTCTACGCGGTCAAGACGACCTACCTCAAGCGCGAGTCCGTGCGCGCGCTGGCGGCCAAGGAGATGCGCCGCAACGTCGAGACCAACCTCAACCACCCGTCCGTGTTCACGTGGTCGGTCGGCAACGAGCTGTCCTCGCGCCCCGGCCCCGTGCAGGGCGACTACATCCGGCGCGCGAGCGAGATCGCCAAGGACATCGACCCGACGCGGCCGACCTCGATCGCGTTCGCGGGCTACCCCTCCGCGGGCTGCCAGGGCGAGTACGGCCCGCTCGACATCGTCGGCGTCAACGAGTACTACGGCTGGTACCCCGGCCCGGGCGGCAAGCTGTTCGACCGCGACGGCCTCAGCGGCTACCTGGACAGCGTGCGCCGCTGCTACCCGCGGCACGCGATCGTGGTGACGGAGTTCGGCGCGGAGGCCAACCGCGAGGGCCCCGCCGAGGAGAAGGGCACGTGGGCCTTCCAGCAGGACTTCGTCAAGTTCCACCTCGGCGTGTTCGCGAGCAAGTCGTGGCTGAGCGGCGGGATCTACTGGGCGCTGAACGAGTTCCGGGTCAAGCCCGACTGGGAGGGCGGCAACCCGCGCCCGCAGCCGCCGGTGCACCAGAAGGGGCTGCTGACCTACGACGGGATGGCGCGCAAGCCCGCGTGGGCGGACGTCCAGCGGTCCTTCAGCGGCACCAACCAGTACCCGTAGCCGTCAGCGCGAGCGCTCGGGCACCCGGCGCGGTGTCCGGGCCGGCTCGGTGACCCGCCGGCGCTCGGGGCGCGGGCGCAGGTCGGCGAGCTTCTCGTGCCCGCGCAGGCGCACCGGTGCGGGCTCGGCATCGGGGAGCGGGATGCCGCCGGACGGCGAGGTCTTGGGCGCGCCGGAGATGCGGTCGCTCCCTCCGCCACCGCCACCCTCGTCCTCCTCGGGACCCTCGCCGCCGTCCTGCGTGTCCGACCGCAGGAACATCACGAACAGCACCACACCGAGGGCCAGGGCCACCAGGTGCAGCGCTCCGAAGATGAGCATCAGCTCCTCGTCGGGGGACATACGGAAAATCTACCCTCCTGACGGCCTGGCAGGCGCGGTTCGCTAGCATGGCGCGCCTCATCATGGCTTCTGATACGTCTTCGCTCTCCCTGTCCAAGCGCGCCCCCGAGGGCTCGCGCTCCGCGCGCCGGCTGCGCCGTGAGGGCCTCGTCCCCGGCGTGATCTACGGCGGCGACGGCGGGCCCGAGCACTTCGCGGTCGACGCCCGCATCCTTCGCAACACGCTCGCGCACTCCGGCGCGATCCTCGAGGTCTCGATCGACGGCGGCACCGGCGTCCCCGTGCTCGTCAAGGACCTGCAGCGCCACCCCGTGCGCGGTGAGGCCGTCCACGTGGACCTGCTCCGCGTGAACATGGCCGAGACCATCCACACGACGGTCCACCTCGAGCTGACCGGCGCCGAGGAGGCGCCCGGCAGCGTCGAGGGCGGCGTGCTCAACCAGGAGACGCGCGAGCTGAACATCGAGGCCCTGCCGGGCGACATCCCGGACTCGATCACCTTCGACGTCTCCAAGATGGAGATGAACGAGACGGTGACGCTGTCAAAGCTCACCGCGCCCGACGGCGTGACCTTCCTCGACGACCCCGAGGAGACCGTGCTGGCCACGATCACCCCGCCGACGCTGGAGCCGGTCGAGGACGAGATCGAGACCGAGACCGCGCTGGTCGGCGAGGACGGCGAGCCGCTCGAGGGCGAGGAGCTCGAGGCCGCGCAGGCGGAGGCCCAGGCCGAGGGCGACACGGGCGAAGAGGCCGAGCAGAAGGCCGACTCGGACGAGTCCTGAGCAAGTTCTTCGGCTCGACGCCCGTCGACTGGCTGGTCGTCGGGCTGGGCAACCCGGGTCCCGGCTACGCCGAGAGCCCGCACAACGTGGGATTCAAGGTCGCGGAGGAGCTCGCCCGCCGCTGGGAGCTGCCGAAGGCCAAGAAGAAGTTCGCGGGTGAGCTGAGCGAGGGCCGCACGGGCCCGGGCGGCCCGCGGGTCGCGGTCCTGCGCCCGCAGACCTACATGAACGAGGCCGGCCGCTCGGTCGGCCCGGCGCGCGGCTCCTTCAAGCTCGACCTCGACCGCGTCGTGGTCGTGCACGACGAGATCGACCTCCCGTTCGGCGACATCCGCGCCCGGCTCGGCGGCGGCCTCGCCGGCCACAACGGGCTCAAGTCGCTCAAGCGCGAGCTCGGCAGCCCCGAGTTCCATCGCGTGCGGGTGGGGGTCGGCCGGCCCGACTCGACCGACCCGGAGATCGTGGCGGCTTACGTGCTGGGCAGGTGGCGCCAGCCGTCCTCTGAGGTCGCCGACCTGGTCGGGCGCGCGGCCGACGAGGTCGAGCGGCTGGTCCTCGGGCCGGGGGCGTAGCCCGGGACGTACGGCAACTGCGGCTGGGTGGGGGTGTGGGGGAGTGCCACCCGGCGTGCGCGAGCGGTCGATTGTTCAGGCTCAGCCTGAAGAACTGACCGCTCGATGAGATCGGGGCGTTCGGGGTCCCCCCTCACTCTCCCTACCCAGCCGCCGTTGACGTTCGCCTGAGCTTAACCTGCGTATGCGATAACGTACGTACGTATGTCGCCACGTGACTGGGACGCCTCCACCTACCAGCGGCTGAGCGCGCCGCTCGAAGCGATGGGCCGCGACGTGCTGTGGCGGCTGCGCCTGGACGGCGACGAGACCGTCATCGACGCGGGCTGCGGGACCGGCCGGGTGACCGCGGTGCTCGCGGAGCGGCTGCCGAGGGGCAAGGTGATCGCGGTCGACGGCTCGCCCGCGATGGTCCAGGAGGCGCGGCGGCGGCTGCCGGAGGGCATCGACGTGCGGGTGGCCGACCTGCTCGAGCTCGAGGTGGAGGAGCCCGTCGACGCGATCGTCTCGACCGCGACGTTCCACTGGATCCCCGATCACGACCGTCTGTTCGCGCGCCTGCGCGACGCGATGAAGCCCGGCGGGCGGCTCGTGGCGCAGTGCGGCGGGGAGGGCAACGTGACGGCCGTCAAGGATGCCGGATTCGCGCTTGCTGCACGCGAGCCGTTCGCCGAGCACCTCGCCGACTGGCCGGGCGACTGGAACTTCCAGTCGCCGAAGGCCACCGAGGAGCGGCTGCTCGGCCTCGGCTACACCGACGTGTGGACCTGGGAGACGCGCGTGGCCGTGGACGTCGACGACGTGGCCGGCTACCTCGGCGCGATCTGCCTCGGCTCGTTCCTCGAGCGCCTGCCGGAGGCGCTGCACGAGCCGTTCGTCGATGCCGCGGTCGAGCTGCTCGGCGCGCCGCTGACGATCGACTACGTGCGGCTGAACATCCTGGCGCGCGCGCCACTTTCCTGAGCGCCGCTCAAGCGGAGACGTGGGGTGCCGATGCTGTGCCTTAGGCCGACCCATGGGAACGGACTCCAATTCGATCGACGAAGGCGTACGCGCCACCCCGCGCGGCATTCGTGCTGCGCTCGGGTCCGTGCACCCGGTCTGGTGGCTCAACCTCGCCATCTGGGCCGCCGCGGTTGCCTTGTTCGTCGGGCCCCGTGGGCGACACCCAGCCGCTGCACGCCCCGCACATCGACTGGTGGTGGCTGGCGCTCGGCTTCCTGATCGGCGAGCGCTGCGTCGTCCACCTCGAGTTCAGCCGCAACGCGCACTCCTTCTCGCTCGGCGACGTCCCGCTCGTGTTCGGCCTCGTGCTGGCCAGCGGATCGGACCTCGTCGTCGCCGCCGTCGTCGGCCCTGCGCTGACGCTGCTGCTCGACCGCCGGCTGCCGCCGATCAAGCTGTTCTTCAACCTCGGCCAGTTCGCGCTCTCGGTCTGCCTGGCCACGCTGATCTGCTACTGGGTCGCCCCCGTCGGCACCGACTGGGGCCCGCAGCTCGCGATCGCCGTCATCGTCGGCGCGCAGGTGAGCGCGACGACCTGCGTCGCGCTGATCGGCGCTGCGATCTCGCTCAGCGAGGGCTGGCTCGGCTTCCGCCAGCTCACGCGCATGTTCGCGACCGACCTCACCGTGACGGTGACCAACTCGAGCCTCGGCCTCGTCGCCGCCCTGATCGTCTCGACGGAGCCGTGGGCGCTCCCGCTGCTGGTCGTGCCGCTGCTGACCGTCTTCCTCGCGTACCGCGCGTACGTGACCGAGCGCAAGCGCGGCGAGCGGCTCGAGTTCCTCTACGAGGCCAACCGCACGCTCTCGCGCTCGCCCGAGATCGCCGAGGCGCTCGAGGGGCTGCTGGCCCGCTCGCTGGACGCCTTCCGCGCCGAGCGCGCCGAGATCATCCTGTGGTCGCCCGACAAGCCGCCGCTGCGGACCACGCTGGGCCCCGGCGAGCACAAGGAGGTCATGGCCGAGGTCGACCCGGCCGTGGCCGTCGACCTGCAGTCGCTGGTCTCCAACGACACGCCCGTGGTCACGCTCCCCGACGCCGCCCGCGGCTCGGCGATCGCCGCCTACCTGCAGGAGCGCGGCGTGCACAAGGCGATGCTCGCGATGCTCCCCGGGGAGGACCGCGTGATCGGCACCCTGATGCTCTCCAACCGCTACGGCGTCGTCCGCGACTTCTCCAGCGACGACCTCAAGCTGTTCGAGACGCTCGCCAACAACGCCTCCGTCGCGCTGCAGTACGACCGCCTCGAGCAGGCGATCGCACGGCTCGAGGACCTCCAGCAGCAGCTCCGCCACCAGGCCTTCCACGACTCGCTGACCGACCTGCCCAACCGCGCGCTGTTCATCAACAGCGTGCGCGAGGCGCTCGACGAGGCGCCGGAGCAGCTCGCCGTGCTGTTCATCGACGTCGACGACTTCAAGACCGTCAACGACACGCTCGGCCACGCCGTCGGCGACGAGCTGCTCGTGGGGGTCGCCGACCGGCTGCGCTCGTGCGTGCGCCCGCAGGACGAGATCGCCCGGCTCGGCGGCGACGAGTTCGCCGTCCGGCTGCACGACCTCCACGACGCCGAAGGCGCCGCGGAGTCCATCGCCAAGCGGATCATGGAGGCCTTCCAGCTGCCGATCGAGGCCGGCGGCCAGCTGCTCTCGATCCGCCTCAGCGTCGGGATCGCCTCCGCGCGCCAGGGCGCCGCCGACGAGGACGAGCTGATCCGCCACGCGGACATGGCGATGTACCAGGCCAAGATGGCCGGCAAGGGCTGCTTCGAGCGCTTCGACCCCGAGGCGCAGGCCCTGATGCTGCACCGGCGCCAGATGAAGGACGACCTGCGGCGCGCCGTCGAGCAGGGCGAGCTGGCGGTCCACTACCAGCCGATCGTCGCGCTCGCCACGGGCAACGCCGAGGCCGCGGAGGCGCTCGTGCGCTGGGAGCACCCCGAGCGCGGGCGGATCATGCCCGCGGAGTTCATCCCGCTCGCCGAGGAGACGGGGATGATCGTCTCGATCGGGCGCTTCGTCCTGCGGGAGGCGTGCCGGCAGGCCCGCGTCTGGCAGGAGGAGAAGGGGATCATGCACGCCGTGCACGTGAACCTGAGCGCGCTCGAGCTGCGCCAGTCGGACCTGATCCCGACCGTCCGCGCGGCGATCGAGGACGCCGGCATCGAGCCTTCGGACCTCGTGCTCGAGATCACGGAGAGCCAGCTGCTCGAGGACGCCGAGACCAGCGTCGCCGCGCTGCACGCCCTGCGCGATCTCGGGGTGCGCCTGGCGCTCGACGACTTCGGCACGGGCTACTCGTCGCTGAGCTACCTGCACTCGCTGCCGCTGGACATCCTCAAGATCGCCAAGCCGTTCGTCGACCGCGTCGCCGAGGCGTCGCACGACTCGTTCGTGCGGATGATGATCGACCTCGCCAAGGCGCTCGAGCTCGAGGTCATCGCCGAGGGCATCGAGACCGCCGAGCAGGTCGAGGCGCTGCGGATCCTGCAGTCCAGCTTCGGGCAGGGCTTCTTCCTCGCCCGGCCCGAGGCGGCTCGTACGTCGGTCCAGGAGCCCTAAGCAGCACCTGATTCCGGTCGATACCGCTCCTAACGCAGGAGCAGTTCAGGGCAAACCCGTCGCGAGGCGGGGACGCAAAGCCAGGGGTCTCGCCGGATGCGAGACGGCCCAGCCGCCACAAGCTCACCCGAGTCTTCGTAGCGGCATGGAGGTCGCCCCCGTCATGAACAAGCCTGTTGCTCCCGGTCGGATCCGCTGGGCCGTCACGTGCCTGGCGCTCGCCGCCTCCGCGCTCGCGCCCACCGTCGCCGAGGCCTCGTCGCAGCGCGTCGAGGTCATCGTCCAGATGGAGGCCGGCCGCGCCGCCGCCTCCGCCAAGGCCGCCGTCCGCGCCGAGGGCGGCAAGGTCACGGGCGAGCTTCCGATCATCAACGGCTTCGCGGCGAAGCTGCCCGCGGGCGCCGTCGACGAGCTCCAGGACGCCGACGGCGTCAAGGCCGTCACCGTCGACAACGCCGTCAAGCCGCAGGGCATCAGCCTCTCGCGCATCCAGACCGCCTACCCCGCCTCCGTGGACGCGCCCCAGGTCTGGAACAACCCGATCGCCGACGTCAGCGGTCGCGGCGTCGGCGTGGCCGTGATCGACACGGGCATCGCCGGCGGCATGCCGGACTTCCGCGCCTCGGGCTCCTCGGCCTCTCGCGTGGTGGCCAACGCCGTCACCAACCCGGACGCGCGCACGCCCGGCGACGCCTACGGCCACGGCACGCACGTCGCAGGCATCATCGCCGGCAACGGCTGGAACCGCTCCTACAGCGACCCGCTGCGCGGCAAGTACGTCGGCATCGCGCCGGAGGCGAACCTGATCTCGGTCAAGGTCTCCGACGACCAGGGCGAGGCCTCCGTGCTGGACGTCATCTACGGCCTGCAGTTCGTCGTCGACAACAAGGCCGCCTACAACATCCGCGTCGTCAACCTCTCGCTCGAGTCGACGACCCCGGGCTCCTACAAGACCGACCCGCTCAACGCCGCGGTCGAGTCGGCCTGGTTCAAGGGCATCGTCGTCGTCACCGCCGCCGGCAACCGCGGCAGCGCCGCCGACGCCGTCTCGCGCGCCCCGGGCAACGACCCGTACGTGATCACGGTCGGCGCCTACGACGACCAGGCGTCCAACGCCGACGGCGACGACAGCCGCCCCGCGTGGTCGAGCCGCGGCATCACCGCCGACGGGTTCGCCAAGCCGGAGATCCACGCGCCGGGCTCGGGCATCGTCTCGACGCTCGCCCCCAACAGCCAGTTCGCCTCGATGTGCCCGTCCTGCGTCGTCGACGGCCAGATGATCCGCGCCGGCGGCACCTCGATGGCCGCCCCGATGATCAGCGGCACCGTCGCGCTGCTGCTGCAGCACTTCCCGCAGCTCAAGCCCGACCAGGTCAAGGGCATGCTCATGCGCAACGCGCGCCTGGTCAACGCCAAGTACCCGGCGGTCGAGGCCTACAAGACGCTCGAGGCGGCCTACTACGGGCGGACCTCGCCGGTCAGCACGACGGGCCTGACCCCGAACGCGATCGTCAACGCGACCACGGGCGAGATCGACTACACGCGCTCGAGCTGGAGCCGCTCGTCCTGGAGCACGGCCGACGGCGGCCTGACCGCCGACTTCGCCCGCTCGAGCTGGAGCCGCTCCTCCTGGAGCTCGGTCGACTCCTCCGGCGCGGACGTCACGCGCTCGAGCTGGAGCCGCTCGAGCTGGTCCACGAGCTGGGACAAGTAGCCGGCTCGGTCATCGGTCCAGGCTCCCTCACCACCACTCTCGACGACGTCGATACCAGATTCCAGATGAAGCACCTGACGGACATGCGGCATGGAGGCCGCTCCCCTATGAACCAGACCCCCAAGGGCAGGATCCGGTGGGCCGTCGCGGCCCTCGCGATCGTCGCCTCCGCCGCGCTGCCGGCGACCGCGGGTGCGAGCTCGGCTCGCAGCCAGGTCATCGTCCAGCTCGACGCGGGCAGCTCCGCGGACGCCGTCAAGGCGCAGGTCCGCGAGTACGGCGGCCGCGTCACCGGCGACCTGCCGATCATCAACGGCTTCTCCGCCAAGCTGTCCGACGGCGCCGCCGCCTCGCTGCAGCGCTTCGACGGCGTGCGCGAGGTCACCCGGAACACGGCGATCGAGCCCCAGGGCGTCAACGTCGCCGAGCTCAAGACGGCCTACCCGTCGTCGGTCGACGCGATCGAGGCCTGGAACAAGCCGGACGCGAACGTCACCGGCAAGGGCGTCGGCGTCGCCGTCATCGACACCGGCATCGCCGGCCAGATGAAGGACTTCGAGGAGAAGGGCCCGAGCAAGAGCTCGCGCGTCGTCGCCTCCGTGGTCACGAACCCGTACGCGACGAACGCCAAGGACACCTACGGCCACGGCACGCACGTCGCGGGCATCATCGCCGGCAACGGCACCGAGCGCACGAACGGCGACCTGCTCAAGAACAAGTACATCGGCGTCGCGCCCGAAGCGGACCTCGTGTCCGTGAAGGTCTCCGACGACCTCGGCAACGCCACGGTGCTGGACGTCATCTACGGCCTGCAGTTGGTCGTCGACTTCAAGAACCAGTACAACATCCGCGTCGTCAACCTGTCGCTGGAGTCCACGACCCCCAGCTCCTACAAGACCGACCCGCTCGACGCGGCCGTCGAGTCCGCGTGGCTCAAGGGCCTCGTGGTCGTCGCCGCCGCCGGCAACCGCGGCACGGACGCCGACGCCGTGCAGTACGCCCCGGGCAACGACCCCTACGTCATCTCGGTCGGCGCGCTGGACGACCAGATGAGCCAGGCCGACGGCGACGACAGCCGGGCGACGTGGTCGAGCCGCGGCGTCACCCAGGACGGGTTCTCCAAGCCGGAGATCCACGCCCCGGGCGCGCGCATCGTCTCGACGCTCGCCCCCGGCAGCACGTTCGCGTCGCTCTGCCCGACCTGCATCGTCGACCTCGAGATGATCCGCGCGGGCGGCACCTCGATGGCGGCGCCGATGGTCTCGGGCGCGGCGGCCCTGCTGCTGCAGCGCTACCCGAACCTGACCCCCAACCAGGTCAAGGGCGTCCTGCTGGCTTCCTCGCGCCTGGTCAACAGCCGGTTCCCCGCGGTTGACGTGTACGCGGCGATCAAGTCGGTGGCCGCGGGCAACGTGCCCGTCGCCAACCAGGGCCTGACGCCGAACACGCTCGTCAGCGCCTCCAACGGCGACATCGACTACAGCCGCTCCTCGTGGAGCCGCTCGTCCTGGAGCACCGCGGACTCCTCGCTCGGGCTGGACTTCACCCGGTCGAGCTGGAGCCGCTCGAGCTGGAGCTCGACGAACAGCGCCGGCGTCGAGACCTCGCGGTCGAGCTGGAGCCGGTCGAGCTGGTCCACGAGCTGGACCAAGTAAGCCTCACCAAGCGGGAGGACAACGCGCCACGGATGGCGCTTCATATAGGCCCCGGCGGGCGGGAATCTCATCTCACAGCCGGGGCCTAATATCGGAAGGGCACCGACGGCCGCGCACGATGCGCGGCCGTTCGGCGTGCCTGGACCGCCATGCCCCTCCGCTCCTTCCTCGGACATCTCGAGCACGATCCGACCGCCTCGCGGCTCGCCGACGAGGGCGGCTCGGCGTTCGTCTCGCAGTCGCTGCGGCCGTTCCTGCTGGCGGCGCTCGCCGACCGCGACGTGCGCCGCCCGACGGTCGTCGTCGCCGGCGACGACCGCTCCGCGCGCGACCTCGCGGCCGACCTGCGCGCGTGGCTGCGCCCGCGGCCCGTGCGCTTCTACCCGAGCCGCGGCGTCGCCTACGAGTCGCACCTGACGCCGCCGCCGCACCTCGTCGGCCTGCGTGTCGCGGCGCTGGACGCGCTGCTCGACACGCCCGAGGGCTCCGAGCAGCCCGTCGTGGTCGTGTCAGCCGTGGCGCTGAGCGAGAAGGTGCCCGACCCGAAGCTGCGCCCGCACGGCTTCGCGCTGCGCGTCGGCGAGCTGCTGGACCTCGACGAGGCGGCCGCCGACCTCGTGGCGGCGGGCTACGAGCGGGTCGACCAGGTCGAGGACCGCGGCCAGTTCGCGGTCCGCGGCGGGCTGCTCGACGTCTACCCCGCGACGGAGGAGCGCGCCGTCCGCGTCGACCTCTTCGACGACGAGATCGAGTCGCTGCGCTGGTTCTCGACCTTCACCCAGCGCTCGCTCGGCGACGCCGACGTGGTCGAGATCGCGCCCGCCGCCGAGCTCGCGCCCGAGCATCGCGAGCTGGCGGAGATCGCCGCGCTCGAGAACCCCGACGAGCGCCCGGACATCGCCGAGCTGCTGCCCGTGGGGGAGTTCCGCGAGCTGCTGGACCTCGTGCCCGACCGCGCCCAGGTGATCGTCGCCGCCGACGAGGACGTCGAGCCGGCGCTGCGCGACCACTGGGAGGACGTCTGCGTCGCCTTCCACGACACCGACGCCCACCACCTCTACGTCAAGCCGGACGGCATCCTCGCCGCGCTGGAGCGCGACGCGAGCGTGCGGCTGTCCTCGATCAGCGGGTCGCAGCCGGTCGAGATCCGCGCGCAGGCGGCGGAGTTCGCCTCCCGCTCGCTGCGCGAGGCCGAGCCGGAGCTGGAGAAGCTCGTGCGCTCGGGCTACACGACCGTCGTCGCATGGCCGCAGCGGGGCGCCGCCGAGCGCGCCGCCTACAACCTCGGGCGCGCCAAGGCCTCCTTCGAGGACGGCGACGAGCTGGTGTTCGTCGAGTCCACGCTGCGCGACGGCTTCATCGCGCCACAGCTCAAGCTCGCCGTCGTCCCGGAGCACCGGCTGATCCACCGCCGCAAGCGGGCGGGCACCGGCGAGAGCGCCCGCCGCGGCCGCGGGCTGCTGCGCTCCTTCACCGACCTGCGCACGGGCGACATCGTCGTCCACGAGGACCACGGCATCGCGCGCTTCGCCGGCTTCGACACGAAAACCGTGGCGGGTGTCACGCGCGACTACCTCAACCTCGAGTACGCGGGCACGGACAAGGTCTTCCTGCCGGTCGACCAGCTCGCGAAGATCTCGCGCTACGTCGGCGCCGACGGCGCCCACCCGCCGCTGAGCAAGCTCGGCGGCACGCGCTGGGACAAGATCAAGGCGCGCGCCCGCCGCGCCGCGCAGGAGCTCGCGGGCGAGCTGCTCAACCTCTACGCGGAGCGCAAGCGCCGCCGCGGCCACGCCTTCGAGCCCGACTCGGACTGGCTGCGCGAGTTCGAGGAGCACTTCCCCTACCGCGAGACACCGGATCAGCGCGACGCGATCGAGGCGGTCAAGGAGGACATGGAGTCCGAGCGCCCGATGGACCGGCTGATCTGCGGCGACGTCGGCTACGGCAAGACGGAGGTGGCGCTGCGCGCCGCGTTCAAGGCCGCGAACGCCGGCAAGCAGGTGCTGATGCTCGTGCCGACGACGATCCTCGCCCAGCAGCACTACGGCACCTTCACCGAGCGGCTGCGCGACTACCCGTTCACGATCGAGCACGTCTCGCGCTTCCGCCCCGCGGCCGAGCAGCGCGAGGCCGTCAAGCGCTTCTCGGAGGGCAAGGCCGACATCCTGATCGGCACCCACCGGCTGCTCTCGCGCGACGTGCGCGCGAAGGACCTCGGCCTGCTGATCGTCGACGAGGAGCAGCGCTTCGGCGTCAAGCAGAAGGAGCTGCTGCGCCAGATGCGGCTCAAGGTCGACGTCATCTCGATGAGCGCCACGCCGATCCCGCGCACCCTGCAGATGTCGCTCGCCGGGCTGCGCGACATCAGCGTCATCGAGACGCCGCCTGAGGGCCGCCGGCCCGTCAAGACCTATGTCGGCGAGTACGACGAGCAGCTCGTCAAGCAGGCCTTGGAGCGCGAGAAGGCGCGCAGCGGCCAGGCCTTCTTCCTGCACAACCGCGTGGAGGACATCGAGGAGACCGCGGTCCGGCTGCGCGCGCTGTGCCCGGAGATGTCCTTCACGGTCGCCCACGGGCAGATGGACGAGAAGCTGCTCGAGGACCGCATGCTCTCCTTCCTGCGCGGCGACGCCGACGTGCTCGTCTCGACCTCGATCATCGAGTCGGGCATCGACATCCCGCAGGCCAACACGCTGATCGTCGAGCGCTCGGACACCTTCGGCCTGTCGCAGCTCTACCAGATCCGCGGCCGCGTGGGCCGCTCGCGCGAGCGCGCCTACGCGTACCTGCTCTATCCCAGCGCGGGCGCGCTCACGCCCGAGGCGGCCGACCGGCTGAGCGCGCTCAGCGACTACACGGAGCTCGGCTCGGGCTTCAAGGTCGCGATGCGCGACCTCGAGCTGCGCGGGGCGGGCAGCCTGCTCGGCGACGAGCAGTCGGGGCACGTCGCGGCGCTCGGCTTCGAGCTCTACATGCAGATGCTCGACGAGGCGGTGCAGGCGATGGCCACCGACGACGGCGCCGAGTACCCCGAGCCCGTTCGCCTGGACGTCAACGTCGACGCCTACGTGCCGGCCGACTACATCCCCTACGAGCAGGCCAAGGTCGACGTGCACCGCCGGATCGCGGGCGCGCGCGAGGTCGCCGAGCTGCAGGAGCTGCGGCGCGAGCTCGACGACCGCTTCGGCGAGATCCCGGAGCCGCTGGAGAACCTGATCACGCTCCAGCAGGCCCGCATCAAGCTCGGCGAGGCGGGCGCCCGCGCGGTCACGTTCCGCCAGGGGCGGCTCGCGGTGACCCCGGTCGAGCTGGACTCCGTCCGCGCCCGCAGGCTGCGCGAGGAGATCCCGAACGCGCTCTACGAGTCGGGCAAGTCGCAGTTCTCGATGCGGGTCCCCGACGACCCCGCCCAGCGCTTCCCGGCGGTCGTGCGGGCGGCCGACGCGCTGCTCGCCGTCCAGCGCGACGCCGCCTGACGCCGTCTAAGACCTTCGTTAAGGCTGGATGGAGGCCGGAGGAGTGCCGCTACCATGCCCAGGACTCGGGGACGCGCGACCTCTCTCGCGTGCCGTGCGCGCCACTGCGCCGGCCCATCGCTCCCCTGAACCGTCCAACGACTTTTAGGCTTCCTCATGATCAAGGCAGTCCGTCTCACACTGGCCCTGGCCGCCCTCGCGGCGCCGGTCGCGCTCGTCGCGGGGTGCGGCGGCGTGCCGGGCAACGCCGTCGCGGAGGTTGACGGCCAGGCCATCGAGAAGTCCCAGTACGACCACTGGATCAACGTCGCCGCCCGCTCGAGCGGGCAAGGTGCGAACGCCGCGGTGCCCAAGCCGCCGGAGTACACCAAGTGCGTCGAGACCAAGCGCAAGACGACGCCGAAGCCGGCCAAGGGCCAGCCGAAGGTCACCGACGAGCAGCTCAAGAGCCAGTGCAAGCAGGAGTACGAGCAGCTCCGCGACCAGGTGCTGCAGCTGCTGATCTCGTTCCAGTGGCTCGAGGGCGAGGCCGAGGAGCAGGGGATCAAGGTCTCCGACGACGAGGTCAAGAAGTCCTTCGACCAGCAGCGCAAGCAGAGCTTCCCGAAGGACGCCGACTACCAGAAGTTCCTCAAGGACTCCGGCCAGTCCGAGGAGGACATCATGCTCCAGGTCAAGGCCGACCTGCTCGCGAGCAAGATCCGCGACAAGGTCGTCAAGGGCAAGGACAAGGTCTCCGACGCCCAGATCGAGGACTTCTACAACAAGAACAAGGCCCGCTTCGCGCAGCCCGAGCGGCGTGACCTGCTGGTCGTCCTGACCAAGGGCGAGGCCAAGGCCAAGGCGGCCCAGAAGGCGCTCAAGAGCGGCCAGAGCTGGAAGGCCGTCGCGAAGAAGTACTCGATCGACGAGGCCTCCAAGGCCCAGGGCGGCAAGCTGCCCGCGCAGGCCAAGGGCACGCTGGAGAAGCAGCTCGACGAGGCCGTCTTCAAGGCCGAGAAGGGCAAGCTGAGCGGCCCGGTCAAGACCCAGTTCGGCCACTACCTGTTCGAGGTCACCAAGGTCACGAAGGCCTCGCAGCAGACGCTCGAGCAGGCCAAGGAGACGATCCGGCAGACGCTGCAGTCGCAGAACCAGCAGAAGGCGCTGGAGAAGTTCTCCAAGGACTACTCCAAGCGCTGGAAGGAGAAGACCGACTGCCGCGAGGGCTTCGTGATCCAGCAGTGCAAGCAGGGTCCGAAGGCCACGCCGACACCGAGCGCCCAGGCCCCGGGGCAGGCGCCGCAGCAGGCGCCGCCGTCGGGCAACTAGCCCGCGGACTGGGTGACCGAGCCGCCCGAGGAGATCGTCGAGGCGCTGCGGCGCCTCGACGCCCTCACGCGGCGCCTGCGGGCCGAGTGCCCGTGGGACCGCGAGCAGGACGAGCGCTCGATCGTCCCGCACACCGTCGAGGAGGCCTACGAGCTGGCCTCCGCGGCTCACTCCGGCGACGACGCCAAGCTGCTCGACGAGCTCGGCGACGTCCTCTTCCAGGTGCACTTCCTGTCGCTGCTGCTCGAGGAGCGCGGCGCGGGCACGCTCGGCGACGTCGCCGCGCACGTGCACGCCAAGCTCGTGCGCCGGCACCCGCACATCTTCGGCGACGTCGAAGCCGAGACCGCAGGCACCGTGCTGCGCAACTGGGACGCCATCAAGCAGACCGAGGAGGGCCGCGAGCCCGGCATCTTCGGCGAGGTCCCCGAGAACCTGCCCGGGCCGCTGTACGCGCGCAAGGTCCAGCGCCGCGCGGCCTCCACGGGCTTCGACTTCGAGCACGTCCCCTACGAGGCCGTCGAGGGCGAGCTGGAGGAGCTGCGCGCCGCCGGCACGCGCGAGGAGGCCTTCCACGAGGTCGGCGACGTGCTGTTCGCCGCCGTCAACATCGCGCGCAAGCTCAAGGTCGACCCGGAGCTCGCGCTGCGGGCCGCTGCCGACCGCTTCCGCGGGCGCGTGGAGGGCGCGGAGGGCCTCGCCGCATCCGAGGGCGCCGACTGGAACGATCTCGGGCCTGACGACCAGATCGCCTACTACGCACGCGCCCGCCTGAACGAGGAGTCCTGACCGTGAGCAAGATCGAGACGCTGCACGCCCGCCAGATCCTCGACTCCCGGGGCAACCCGACGGTGGAGGCGGAGGTCGTCCTCGCATCGGGCGCGCAAGGGCGCGCCGCCGTCCCCTCGGGCGCCTCGACGGGCGAGTTCGAGGCCACGGAGCTGCGCGACGGCGGCGACGCCTGGGGCGGCAAGGGCGTCACGCGCGCCGTCGGCAACGTCAACGGCGAGATCGCCGAGACCGTGCGCGGGCGCGACGCGCTCGACCAGGAGGGGCTGGACCGCGCCCTGATCGAGCTCGACGGCACCGACAACAAGGGCCGGCTCGGCGCCAACGCGATCCTCGGCGTCTCGCTGGCCGCCGCGCGCGCCGCCGCCGCGGAGGAGCGCCAGCCGCTGTGGCGCTACCTCGGCGGGGAGGCGGCGCACGTGCTGCCCGTGCCGATGATGAACGTGCTCAACGGCGGCGCCCACGCCGACAACTCCGTCGATTTCCAGGAGTTCATGATCGTCCCCGTCGGCGCGCCGTCGTTCGCCGAGGGGCTGCGGACGGGCGCGGAGGTCTTCCACGCGCTCAAGAAGACGCTCGGCAAGCGCGGGCTCGGCACGGCGGTCGGCGACGAGGGCGGCTTCGCGCCCGACCTGGAGTCCAACGAGGCGGCGCTGCAGGCCCTGATCGAGGGCGTCGAGGCCGCGGGCTACACGCCCGGCGAGGACGTCGCGATCGCCCTGGACCCCGCGACGAGCGAGATCTTCTCGAACGGCAACTACGAGCTCGAGCACGAGGGCCGCACGCTCTCGCCCGAGGAGATGGCCGCCTACTGGGCCGACCTCAGCGACCGCTACCCGATCCTCTCGATCGAGGACGGCATGGACGAGGAGGACTGGGACGGCTGGAAGGCGCTGACGGACAGGCTCGGAGACCGGATCCAGCTCGTCGGCGACGACCTGTTCGTCACCAACACGGAGCGGCTCAAGCGCGGCATCGACTCCGGCGTGGCCAACTCGATCCTGATCAAGGTCAACCAGATCGGCACGCTGACGGAGACGCTCGCGGCGATCGACATGGCGCGCGACGCGGGCTACACCGCGGTCATGTCGCACCGGTCGGGCGAGACCGAGGACACGACGATCGCCGACCTCGCGGTCGCGACGGGCTGCGGCCAGATCAAGACGGGCGCGCCGTCGCGCTCGGACCGCGTGGCCAAGTACAACCAGCTCCTGCGCATCGAGGAGGCGCTGGGCGCCGACGCCACCTACCCCGGCCGCTCCGTCTTCCGTTCCTAAGGGGCCTGTCCCCTTAGGAGAGGTGGCGGAGCTTGTCCGGGTTCACCACGGAGCGCACCGCGGTGATCTCGTCGCCGCGGACCTCGATGACCATCGTGCCGATGACCGCGCCGTCCTCGCGGATCACCGCGCCGGGCTCCCCGTTGAGCTCGGTGAACTCGTACGTGTAGGCGCGGCGCTCGCCGAGCCGCGCCAGGCCGAGCATGAAGCGCGCGACCTTCGCGCCGCCCCGCAGCGGCGTGGCGCGCGCGGCCGCCTTGCCGCCGCCGTCGCCGATCGCCTCGGCGTCCTCGGCGAGCAGCGTCACGAGGCCGTCGAGGTCTCCCTCGCGGATGGCCTCGAAGAAGCGCCCGGCGAGCCGCTCGCGCTGCTCGCGCGAGGCCTCGAAGCGGGCCCGGCGGGCCTCGACGTGCCGGCGGGCCCGCAACGCGAGCTGGCGGCAGTTCTCGCGCGACTTGCCGACGATCTCCGCGATCTCGTCGTAGCCGTAGTCGAACACGTCGTGCAGCAGGAACACCGCGCGCTCGACCGGCGTCAGGCTCTCGAGCGTGATCAGCAGCGCCATCGTGACCGACTCGTCGTCGGGTCGTGAGTCGGTGACGATCGGCTCGGGCAGCCACTGGCCCACATAGGTCTCCCGGCGCGCGCGGGCCGAGCGCAGCTCGTCGATCGACAGCCGCGTCACGACCGTGGCCACGAACGCCTTCGGGTGCTCCACGGCCTGCGCGCGGTGCAGCCGCAGCAGCCCCTCCTGCACCACGTCCTCGGCCTCCGCGACGCTCCCGAGCATCCGGTAGGCGATCGAGAACGCGAGCGGTCGCAGCGTCTCGTAGGTCTCGGTTGTCACGGACGGCTCGGCCATCTCGTCTCAAGGGTTGCAGTCGAACCCCAAGGAGACACATCATGCGGATCTTCATCGCAGGCGCAAGCGGCGCGGTCGGCCAGCCGCTCGTACGGCAGCTCGTCGAGGCCGGCCACCAGGTCACGGGGATGACGCGCACGCCGGCCAAGGCCGAGCGGCTGCGCGAGCTCGGCGCCGAGCCCGTCGTCGCGGACGCGCTCGACCGCGAGGCGGTCATGGCCGCGGTGCTCGAGGCGCGACCCGACGTCGTCGTCCACCAGCTGACCGCGATCGCGGCGATGGGGCGCAAGCTCGACGCCTCCTTCGTGACGACCAACCGGCTGCGCACGGAGGGAACCGACAACCTGATCGCCGCGGCGCGCGCGGCGGGCGCCCGGCGCTTCGTGGGCCAGAGCTTCGCGCCCTGGAGCTACAAGCGCGAGGGCGGGCCGGCGAAGGCCGAGGACGCCCCGCTCGAGAACGACCCGCCGAAGCACGTGCACGAGACGGTGCGCGCGATCCGCCACCTCGAGGCGGCGGTGACCGGCGCGAAGGACCTCGAGGGGATCGTGCTCCGCTACGGCGGGTTCTACGGGCCCGGGACCGGGCTCGCCCGCGGCGGCGAGATGCTCGAGGCGGTCGTCAAGGGCCGCTTCCCCGTGGTCGGCGACGGCGGCGGCGTGTGGTCCCTCGTCCACATCGAGGACGCCGCCGCGGCGACCGTGGCCGCGATCGAGCGCGGCCGCCCGGGCATCTACAACATCGCCGACGACGAGCCCGCGCCGGTGCGCGAGTGGCTGCCCGCGCTCGCCGAGGCCGTCGGCGGCCGCAAGCCGCGGCACATGCCGGGCTTCCTCGGCCGGCTGCTGCTGGGGCCGGCGTTCTACACGATGATGACCGACCTCCGCGGCGCCAAGAACGCGAAGGCCAAGCGCGAGCTGGGCTGGAAGCCCGTCTACCCGAGCTGGCGGCAGGGCTTCGCCGCGCTGTAGCCATGCGCGCCGCGCCCGCGACCGCCTCGCGCGGCGCGGCGCGGCCGGCGCGGCACGCGGCGGAGCGCGCGCGGCGGGCGATGCGTTGCAGAGGAAGGGGCGCCGCCGCGTCGAACGAAGGGCGCAGGCATGGCTGCCACGCGCATACGCTGGGACCGCTTGGGGCGCTGGGCGCTGATCGCCGTCTTCGCGTTCGTCCTCTACCTCTACATCGGTCCCGCCGTGTCCTGGGTCTCGACCTACCGCGAGGCGGGCGAGAAGCGCCAGGAGGTCGCGGCGCTGAAGGCGCGCAACACCGAGCTCAAGCAGCGCCGCGCCGAGCTGCGCGACAAGCGCGCGCTGGAGCGGGAGGCCCGCCGGCTGGGCATGGTCAAGGCCGGCGAGAAGGCCTACGTCGTGCGCCTGCCCTGAGCTTCTAGTCTCGGACGGGTGTCGTTCGAGACCTCCCTGGAGCAGTGGCGGGCGGGTGAGCGCAGGCTCGCCGAGGCGCCCGCGTACCAGCAGGACGCGCTGGAGCGCGTGACCCGCCGGATCACCGCCGAGCTGCGCCGGCGGCTGGGCGGGGCCTTCACCTCCGACGAGCTGTCCGACCTCTACGAGGAGCTGGGCACCGACTGGACGATGGACATCGCCGTGAGCGCCGCCCCGGAGCACCCGTACGCCTGGGACGCCCGCGTGGTCGCCGACGCGGCGTTCGCGCGCTACGTGCGAGGCGCGGTCGACTTCGCCGGCGGCCGGCGCCGCGTGCTCTAGGCAGCGGTCACGGGACGCGGGTGAACACGTGGCGCACCCACACGGTGCGGAAGCCGAGCCGCTCGTAGAGGCGCTTGGCGTCCCCTGTGTCGTCGGCCTCGATCAGCGCGTGGCGGGCGCCGGCAGCGTGTGCCTCCTGCAGCGCGCGGGCGACCAGCGCGCCGCCCAGCCCGCCGTTGCGGCGCTCGGGCAGGCAGAAGACGGTCTCGATCTCGGCGGTGTCGCCGTGGGTTGAGAAGCCGGCGAAGCCGGCCGGCGCGCCGTCCAGCCGCCCGACGGCGGCGCGCGTGCCGCGGCGCGCGGCGACCTGCTCCTCGATCAGCGCGAAGCCTTCCCCCTCGCCCCAGATCGACTCGCCCTGCCACGCCCCGCGCAGCTCGCGGGTGGCCTCGAAGCCCTCGATCGCCAGCTCGGCGCCATGTGTGCCGCCGGGCGCCGCGGCGGGCAGCTCGCGGTGCAGGAAGGCGAGCCGCTCGACGACCCAGCCGAGCCCGGCGAACCCCGGCGCCAGGCGCGCTCCGGCCGCCGTGTCCTCGGCCTCGATCCGGCGGTGGCCGAGGTCCTCGAGCGCCGGCTCGGCCGCCGCCACCAGCGCCTCGGCGTCGAGGCCGGGATCGGGGCCTTCGATGCGGGCGAGGTTGTACTCGTAGTAGCTGGGCACGTCGTCGGTCCGCACGACGGTCCCGTGCGCCCACGGCAGCAACCGGGTCGCCACCGCGGCGTGGTAGCCGCGCCGCCAGGCGATCGCGCGCTCCGCGCTCACGGCGTGCCGGTGACCAGCCAGTGCAGGACCGTCAGCGGCTCGAAGCCGAGCCGCTCGTACAGCGGCCCCGCGCCCCCGACGGCGTCCGTGGGCACGAACACGATCTCGTGGCGCTGGGCGCGGGCGGCGTGCAGCACGGCGGCGATCGCCGCCGTGGCGAGCCCGCGCTTGCGCGCCTCCGGCGTCGTGTAGACGTCCTCGAGCATCCCGTCGCGCCCGCCGTCGAGCAGCAGCGCGTAGGCCAGCGGGCGGCCCTGCTCGAACGTGGCGAACGCCCGCGTGGGCGTGCCGGCGAACATCCTGCGGTCGGCCTCGCGGGCGTCGCGGACCTCCTCCTCGCCCTTGGCCCACGGCGACGCGCGGATCCACTCGTCGCGCAGGCCGCGCACGTGCCCGTAGGGGACCTCCTCGGCCAGCGCCTCGGCGGCCGGCGGCTCGAGCGCGCCGTCGCGGCCGAGCAGCAGCACCGGCTCGTCGCGCCAGCCGCGCGCCACCAGTGCCGAGACGAGCGCGTCGTCGGACGCCAGCAGCCGCCGGAAGGGCAGCTCTCCCATGAGCTCTTCCGCCAGCGCCTCGGCCTCCTCGGCGCCGGCCGGCTCGTGGAGCACCACGCCGTGCAGGTGCGGCACGCGCGGCAGCGACGGGGTGCTGATCAGCGTGGCGCGGTCGTCGCGGACGACCCGGTCGGAGGCGCGCTCGAAGACCGCCAGGTCGAACGCGCGGGCCCGCGCGGCGAGCGCGTCAGTCCTCGTCGTCGCCCCCGCCCGCGCGGCGGATCACGATCTGGTCCTCCTCGATCGTGACCTCGACGGGACGGTGGCCGGCCCAATGCTCGGCGTAGGTGGGGTCGTCCTTCACGTCGGGGTCCAGCCAGAGGCCGTAGCCCTCTTCCCCGTGGTCGAACGTGCCCTCGAGCGGCTTGCCGGCGGTGCGGCGGCGGGAACGGCCACCGCGGGAGCGCGAGCGCTTCGCCTTGGGCTTCTCGTCGTCCTCGGCCTCGTCCTCGGCCTCGGACTCGCCGGCGGCCTCGGCCTCCTCGGCCTTGCGCGCGGCCTCCTCGGCGGCCTTGGCCTCCTCCTCGGCGCGGCGCGCGGCCTCCGCCTCCAGCTCGGCGGCGATCGCCGCGTCGTCCTCCGCTCGCAGGTCGATCTCCACATCGGCTCCTGACGCGTCCTCGCCGCCGGGCTCGAGGCCCTGCTCGCGCTTGAACGCCTGGATCTGCTGGACGGTGACTTCGAGCTGGTGGGCGATCCACGCGTCAGTGCGACCCTGGCGCACCCACCCGCGGATCTGGTTAAGCTGAGGACGCAGGGACCTTCGGCTCATCGCGCGCCGCAGACTAGCAACACGTGGCGCGTGGCTCGGGTGCAGGCCCTATGGCGCAGGCGGCGAAGAGGGTCTAAGCTCGCCAGTGCCTCAGAGGGGGGCGATGAGCGGGCATCGCGCCCAAATGAATCCTGCTGCCAGGGAGGCGGGGTCAAAGGAAATGCTGGTACTGACAAGAAAGTCCAACCAGTCGATCATGATCGGCGACGACATCGAGGTATCCGTCTTGTCGATCATGGGCGAGAAGGTCCGCATCGGGATCCAGGCGCCCCGGGACATCCCCGTGTTCCGCAAAGAGGTCTACCTCGAGATCCAGCAGGAGAACGTCGCAGCGGGAGCGTCCGCGCGTGCGGAGGTCGACGACGCCCTGAAGCGGCTCAGCTCGAAGGGCTGAGCCCTCAGCCCATCACGTAGTACAGCGTCTGGAACATCGCGATGGTCACGATGACCGCGGTCGCGATGAGCACGAACACGAGCAGCCAGAACCGGTTGGTGCCCTGCTTCTTCGTGCGGTAGGAGTGCCGGCGGCGGGTCCGCTGCTCGGCCTCGGCCCGGAGACGCTCGCGCCGATGGCGATCCTCTTCGATCTCGTCGACGAAGGCCTCTTCGATCTCGGCCAGGCTTTGACGCATACGCATGGGAACGGCCAAGGCTACCACCGGGTTGGCCTGCTGAGCGGTCACTCAGCCCGCACCCCCGCACTCCGACCATAGTCCGCGTCCGGACAAGCGAGCGCGGTTCGCGAGCCGCCGGAACTCGCGCTCGTGCGCGACGTTGGGCGGGAAGGTGGCGACGGTCGCGTAGCCGCGGCGGACGAGCTCGGCGTTGACGAACAGGCCGTCGCGGGCCCGGTAGACGTAGGCGAGCAGGCGCCCGTAGCGATCGCGCTCCTCGACGTCGCGCACCAGCTTCACGCGCTCGCCGGCAACCAGGCGCTCGTTGAAGGCGCTCGCGCGCTTCGCGAAGCACTCGACGGGCGCGCCCGGCTTGACCGACTCCGGCGCGTCGACGCCGATGTAGCGGACCCGCTCCTCGCCCGAGGCCAGCGCGACCCGGATCGTGTCGCCGTCCACGACGCGGACCACGCGGCCCGACGAGGATCCCGACGGCGGCTCCCCGGCGGTGACGGAGCACCCGCAAACGGCGGTGCAGAGCGCCAGGGCCAGCGCCGCGATGGGGTGTCGGAGGGCGCTGCGCATCGGGGTGCGGCGCTCGGACCGCCGCGGTTCGTACTGTACGCCGCCGAATGGACGCCAAGTTCAGCGGGCCGAGCTACACGCTCGGCGTCGAGGAGGAGCTGATGATCCTCGACGCCAAGACGTTCGCGCTCGCCAACGAGATCGACGCGATCGTCGAGGCCTATGACGGCAAGGGCGAGGGCGAGGTCAAGCCGGAGCTGCTGCAGTCCGTGCTCGAGATCGCCACGCCGCCCTCCAAGGACCTCGCCGAGGTCGGCGCCCACGTGCGCCGCCTGCGCCGCGAGGTCTCCGAGGCCGCCGCCACCAAGGGGCTCGCGATCGGCTCCGCCGGCACGCACCCGACCGCGCTCTGGGAGGAGCAGCGCGTCTCCTCCGACCCGCGCTACCGCGAGCTGATCGCCGCGCTGAGGTTCATCGCGCGCCAGGAGATCATCTTCGGGCTGCACGTCCACGTAGGGATCGACGACCCCGAGAAGGCGATCCACGTCGCCAACGGGATGCGCGTGCACGTGCCGATCCTGCTCGCGCTGAGCGCCAACTCGCCCTACTGGCGCTCGGACGAGACCGGCCTGGCCTCGACGCGGATGCCGATCTTCCGGGCGTTCCCGCGCGTCGGCATCCCGCCGCACTACGAGGACTGGTCCGACTACGAGAACCGGATCGGCTTCATGGTCGACGCGGGCGTGATGTCCGACGAGACCTACCTCTGGTACGACGTCCGCCCGCACCCGCGCTTCGGCACCGTCGAGGTGCGCGCGATGGACGCGCAGACCCACGTCGAGCACACGCTCGCCCTGACCGCGCTGATCCAGGCGATGGTCAAGGAGCTCGCCGAGCACTTCGAGGCGGGCGAGCAGCTCGGCTCCTACCCGTACGAGATGCTCGACGAGAACAAGTGGCTCGCCGCCCGCCACGGGCTCGAGGGCGAGCTCGTCGACCTCCCCGAGCGCCGGATGGTCCCGACCAAGGAGCTCGCCCGCCGGCTCTACGACCGCCTGCGCGAGCACGCCCAGGACCTCGGCGGCGCCACGGAGATCGAGGGGATCGCCGACCTGCTCGAGAAGGGAACGGGCGCGTCCCGCCAGCGCGTCGTGTACGAGGCGAACCACGACTGGTCGGAGCTGTTGGCCGAGATCGTGGCCGCAACCACGGCGTAACGTCGCCGAAGGACACGGGCTCGGTTCGGTGGTGGCTGCGCCGCTCGCTACGTAGGGCCCGTGTTCTGGCAGGCGAAACCAGGTAGGGCGCGTAGAATCGCTCGTGATGGCTAGCGGCCCGGACCTGTTCGTCGTCTGCCGCAGCTGCGGGCGGGAGGTGTCGCCGTACATCACCGAATGCCCGTACTGCGGTAACCGGCTGCGCAAGCGCGCGCCGAAGCTCGAGCGCGGCGGGACGCCGAAGCCTCCGAAGGCGCCGCGCAAGCGGCCGTCGCTGGGGCGGCTGAAGCCGGGGGAGATCCCCGGGATCCGCGGCGAGCGCCGGCCCTACGCGACGATCTCGCTCGTCCTCGCGGCGATCGTGGTGACGATCCTCTTCAACGCGGGGCTGTTCTTCCTCGACGACATCGCGCTCGGGACCGGGGTGACCGACGAGTGGTGGCGCACGGCGACGACGCTGTTCGTCTACAGCCAGAACGGCTACGAGATCGCCGTGCTGGCCGCCGTCTTCCTGTTCGGCTGGCTGCTCGAGCGCCGCCACGGGCCGCTGGCGCCGCTGCTGGTGTTCTTCATCGGCGGTGCCGGCGGGATGGCGCTGGCGATCCTCGCCGGCGACGCGGCCCGCGCCCAGGGCGCCAACGGCGCCGCCCTGGCGCTGCTGTGCGCGTGGGCGGTGCGCGACCTGCTCGGCCGCCGCCGCGGGGAGGAGGACGACGCGGACATGCTCGGCGTGCTGGCGATCGGCGTCGTCCTGATCCTGCTGCCGCTCGCCGCCGAGGAGGCGAGCGCCGTCGCCGGTGTCGGCGGCGCCGTGATCGGCCTGCTGATCGGGCTGCTGCTCGCGCGCGTCCGCGAGCGCTAGATCCAGTTCGACTCGCTGTCGAGGCCGGCCCAGAACAGCCACGCCGCGAGGCCGCAGAGCGCGAGCACGCCGAGCGCCACGACCAGGGCGCGGGTCATGGAGCCGCGGGCGGCGAGCGCGCCGGCGCAGGCCGCCAGGGCGAGCTCGATCGCGACCGCGATCGCCGCCGCCCCCGGATCCGACGCGGTCGCGACCAGGAACGGCGCAGCGACCGCCGCGAGCAACGCGACGGCCGCCGCGGCGGCGAGGCGGAGGCCCGCGCTCGCCGACATGCGTCAGCGCCTCAGGCGCAGGGTGTGCACCTTCTCGCGGTTGCCGAGCACGTCGACTGACTGATAGCGCACCCGGACGCCCTTGGCGGGGATCCGCGCGATCCGGACGCGGCCGCGGCGGACGAGCTTGGCCTTGCGGCCGCCGACGGCGAGCATCGTCGCGGCCACGCCGGTCTTGTCGCGTGCCTTCACCCGCAGCACGGCTCCGCGGCCCTTGCGCGCCACCTTGACGGTCGTGCGCGGCCCGCGCTTGTCGCGGTTGGCCTTGAGCGTCTTCTTGCCGCGCATGACCTTCGCGCCCCTCACCGTCAGCGTGCCGGTCGCCGGGCCGAAGGTCCTCGCGGCGCCCTCCTTGTCGCCCGACAGCTTGCGCAGCGTGGCGCTCACCTTCCTGCCCGCGACCGAGACGGTCACTGGGGTCGAGGGGTCCGTCACCAGCACGACCTCGTCCGGATCGCGCTGGATCAGGTCCACGAGGCCGGCCTTCACGGCGGCGTCGAGCGAGTACCGCTTGCCCTTCGCGACCACCGTCACCTTCATCGCCTTGCGGGCGGCCGCCGCAGAGGCGCCGCCGGTCACGACGCCGCTCGAGCGCAGCCCCAGCTCCTGGCCGCTCGCACCGCACGGCGCGGGGAGAGGCTGCGCGGCACGTCCGACCAGCCCATGAGCCAGTTGATCGCGTCCGCCTGCACCGGGACGTCGCCGCTGAGCTCGTCGTGCTTGACGTCGCACCGGTACCAGCGCGGCACGTTCTCGCCGAACGGCGGCGAGGTCGTGCGGCCCTGCGCGGCGCTCAGCAGCGGCACGGTGCCGTCGCCGTCGCCGTAGCCCCAGTTCCAGTCGTCGCGGAACAGGTCGTCGTCGAACTCGATGTCGGTCATCGTCTCCATGCCGGCGCCGACGATCGCGAGATAGCGGACGCCGTTGGTGCGGAAGCCGTCGAGGATCGACGCGTGCGTGGAGATCGCCTGCCGGTAGAGCCTGACGTTGGTCTGGCTCCACTGGCGGTCCATCGCCACCGCCGTCGCGTCGGCCGTGGAGATCGGGTCGCCGGAGTCCTCGCTGATGGTCAGCCAGCCGCCGTGGTAGGCGTGGAACAGGTTCGACGGGAACAGGTGGTAGAGCCCGGTCATGTTCGACGAGAGGTCCTTGATCTCGCTGTTGTCGAGGATCGCGTCGAGCGGGTTGATCATCCCGGGGCCGGTGTCGCCGCGGGCGACGGGCAGCAGGCTCTTCGGCGAGCCCCAGTAGGGCGTGCCGATGGTGACCGCGGCCGCGACTCGGGCGGCCCGCGAGGGCAGGTTGATGAAGCTCTGCGTGACCAGGCCGCCCATCGAGTGGGCCATGATCCGCACCTTGACCCCGCCGTTGGCGGCCTGCACGCGCGCCATGAACGCGTCGAGGCGGTCGGCGGCGATGCCCGGCGACTTGCGCCAGTCGTAGGAGAAGACGTAGAGCTTGTCGCCGAAGAACTTCTGCAGCTGGTCGACGTCCTCGCCGTAGACGTCGGTGCCGGCGAAGCTGCGGACGACCTTGCCCTCGACGGGGCCGGCGGCGTTGTTGCACGAGTCGCCCGGGTCGCGCGGCGAGTAGCCGTCGCTCGCGAGCAGCATCTCCTTGTGGCTGATGCCGGTGCCGAGCCGGTACTTCATCCAGAGCTGGTAGTCGCCGCACCAGATCTCCGAGCCCATGATGCCCGGGATGAAGATCACGGGCTGGACGTGGCAGGCGCCGTCGGTGCCGACCTGCTCGCCCGGCAGGCAGGTCTTGGGCTCGGGGGTGGGGGTCGGCGTGGGGTCGGGCCTCGGCGGCCCGCAGACGTAGTCCTCGTCGCGCGCCTCGCCCTCAGGGCAGGGCTTGAGCTCGCCGTCGATGCCGAGCTCGACGAGGTCGACGATCGTGTCGGCGAGGGTGTCCGAGCCGGCCATCTCGGCCCGGCCGCCGGTGATGCCGGTCCAGATCTGCCAGTACGGGAGGTACTCCTCGACGCCGTTGAAGTGCACGTACATCAGCGGGATGCCGTGGTCGGCGAGCTCGTGCAGCAGCGGCTGCCAGTCGAGGTCGTCGGCCGTGTCGAGCTGCCCGTCGGGCCCGGGGTCCGCGCCCTCGTCCCACGGCGAGCTGTTGTAGTGCAGCTCCTCCGGGATGCCCTCGTTGAGGTCGTGGTCGTGCGGCATGTCGTCGGCGATCAGCACGATCAGCCGGCGCGAGCCGGAGCGCCAGCCGACGGCCGGGTCGACGTCGGCCTGGTGCAGCGCGCCGCCGTAGGCCTCCGGGCTGTCGTTTCCGCCGGCGGCCGTCATCGGCTCGATCGCCGCCAGGACCTTGTCCGGGTCGGCGGTCACCGGCTGCCGGAGCTTCCACGGGAAGTCCTCCGCGTCGCCGTAGGGCTCGAAGGGGTAGTCCTTGTGCTCTGCGACGGCGAACTGGACGTCGGGGATCTCGGCGCGGATGCGGTCCTGCACGCTGAGCATCTGCTCCTTGGCGCCGTCGAGCGCGCCGCTCATGCTCCCCGTGGTGTCGAAGACGAAGAGCACGTCCGCCTTCGAGGCGGCGCCGGCGGGCGAGGCCACGGCTCCGATCAGTGCCAGCGACGCCAAGGCGCACGTCGCCGCGCGCCGCACCCAGATCCCAGTTCTCATGTCCGTCCTCTTCGCAGCCCGTCCGAACGTCCGAACCTAGCCGGATCCCGAGCGTCGCGCCGGAAAAGGGACGAATGTTCCCTACGCCACGGCGATCGAGCCGGGCGCACCCGCGAGCAGCCGGCCGACGACCCAGCCGCCCGCCTGCACGGCGCGCTCGGGGGCGACGGCCGCGAGCAGCCCGCCCGAGGTCATCGCGTCGCAGACGAGCCGCCGGCGCGGCTCCTCGACCGTCTCGGCGAAGCGCGCGAACGTCTCCGCGTCCGCGCGGTTGCGGCGCGAGCCGCCGGCCACCGCGCGGTCGTCGGCGAGCAGCTCCGGCACGCCGTCGATCGCCGGCACGGCGGCGGCGTCGATCTCGGCCGCCAGCCCGCTCGCCGCGGCCAGCTCGTGGACGTGCCCGAGCAGGCCGAAGCCGGTGACGTCGGTGAGCGCGCTCGCGCCCGCGGCGCGCGCCCGCTCGGCGGCCTCCGCGTTGAGCTCGCACATGACGGCGATCGCCCGCTCGACCAGCGCGGCGTCCGCGAGCCCGCGCTTGAGCGCGGTGGCCACCGCGCCCGCGCCGAGCGGCTTGGACAGGACGAGCACGTCGCCCTCGCGGCCGCCCGCGTTGGTGAGCACGGCGCGCGGGTCCACGATGCCCGTGACGGCGAGCCCGTACTTGGGCTCGGGGTCGTCGATCGAGTGGCCGCCCACGATCGAGGCGCCCGCCGCGGCGACCGCGTCGGCGCCGCCGCGCAGGATCTCCCGCAGCACGTCCGGCCCGAGCGTCTCGAGCGGGAACGCGACGAGGTTGAGCGCCGAGACGGGCCGCCCGCCCATCGCGTAGACGTCCGAGAGCGCGTTGGTGGCGGCGATCCGGCCGAACGCATAGGGATCGTCGACGATCGGCGTGAAGAAGTCGGCGGTCTGCACGATCGCCAGCTCCTCGGTGAGCTGGACGACTCCGGCGTCGTCGGCCGTGTCGGCGGCCACGAGCACGCGCGGGTCGGTGGGGCGCGGCAGGCCCGCGACGATCGGCCGCAGGTCGGCTGCGGACAGCTTGCATCCGCAGCCCGCGCCGTGTGAGAGGGAGGTCAGGGCCGGGGGCATCGGGAACCAGGAGTCTGGCGAAAAAGAGCCGGCCCGACCGGGGTGGTCGTGGACCGAGCCGGGCGCCGCCCGAATCCGAAGGGAATCCTCCTAGGATTTTCGAGGGTTCGGGTGGCGATCCGGCGAAGTGTCCACGGCCGCCATGGGCGTGGCGGGGTTCTTCGACTGGCTCCTATGATGCCCGGGTGCCGCAGCGCCGCGAACACACGGAGGCCGAGATCCAGGCCGCCGTGCAGCAGCTCAGCGAGCCGGACCGCCTCGAGGAGGCCCAGCGCGTGGTCGCGGCCGCCGCGCCAGCGCTGCAGAGCATCCTGTCGCTGGCGCTGGAGTCCGCCGAGTGGTTCGACTCGGCGCACCGCGCGCAGGTGATGGAGGCGACGGCGCACGAGGACCCGATGGAGCGCGCGGACGCCGTCCAGGGCCTGATCGGCGAGGAGACGCGCGTGGCCATGCTGATCGGCGTGGCCGTCGGGTACGAGCTGTCGTACGTGCTCAACGAGAACCGAGGAGATAGCTGAGAACATGGCCGTCGACGTCCGCTTCCTGGGTCAGTCCTGCTTCGAGCTCACCGCCGGCGGGGCGACCGTGCTGACCGACCCCTTCCTGACCGGCAACCCCCTGGCGGCCGCCTCCGCCGACGAGGTGAACCCGGACGTGATCCTGCTCACCCACGGCCACGCCGACCACCTCGGCGACACCGTCGACATCGCCAAGCGCACGGGCGCGACCGTCGTCGCGATCGTCGAGCTGGCGAACGAGATCGCCGAGGCCGGCGTCGAGAACGTCAAGGACCCCAACTTCGGCGGGACGGTCGCCTTCGACTGGGGCTGGGTCAAGCTCGTCCCCGCCTGGCACACCGCGGTCTCGCCGTCGGGCACCGCGCACATGCCGGCGGGCCTGCTGATCCACATCGGCGACCGGCTCGTCTACCACCTCGGCGACACCTGCCTGTTCTCCGACATGAAGCTGATCGCGCGCCGCGGCGACAAGGTCGACCTCGCGCTGGTGCCGATCGGCGGCCACTACACGATGGACCGCTTCGACGCCGTGACCGCGTGCGAGCTCATCAACCCGTCCGAGGTCATCCCCTGCCACTACAACACGTTCCCGCCGATCGAGGCCGACGCCGAGGCGTTCAAGTCCGACGTGCAGAACGCGGGCTTCTCGCAGGTCGTCGTGCTGGAGCCGGGATCGAGCCACACGGTCAGATGACCCACGCCATCGTCCTCATCCAGGCCGACCGGTCGGCCATCAAGACCCTCGGCGGCGCGCTGGCCGACGTCGAAGGCGTGGCCGAGGCGTACTCGGTCACCGGCGAGTGGGACTACGTCGCGATGCTGCGGGTGCGCGATCCGGCCGAGGTGGCCGAGGTCGTCACCCAGCGCTTCGCGGACCTGCCGGGGATCGAGAAGACGCAGACGCTGGTGGCGTTCGAGGTCTTCTCACAGCACGACCTCGAAGCCCTGTTCTCGATCGGCAGCTAGAGCGCGCTTATGGCTGGTCCTGCCAGCCCCGCGCGAACCAGAGCGGGCGGTCCTTCCAGTCGTGCGCCATCAGCGCGCTCCCCGTGGCCAAGGCGACGGCACCGATGCCGGCCAGCAGCGCGCCGGTGGCGCCATGGTGGCAGCGCTGGCCGCGGATCCAAAGCCTGCGGTAGCTGGCGATCGTAGTGAAGGGGCTTGCGGACGAGCTCTGGTGACATCAGCGGCCTCGTGAGACTGAGGTGATACCCGTCTTATCGGCATTTCGTACCCATCGCTACAAGACTTTCGTCGGGATTTTCTTGACCCTCTCACTGGCCGGTTGCATAGGGGGAGGCCCGAAAGCCACTCTTTCGGTGGGTGCCGAGGGCTTCGAGCCGCCCGTCGTCACCGTCGACGCCGGGAAGTCGTTCGATCTCGAGGTCGTCAACGACACGCGGGCGGTGCAGACGGTCACCGTCGAGGGGCGCCCGCCGTTGCGCGTCGCGCCCGGTGAGACGAGCACGCGCCAGATCGACTCCCTGAAGGCCGGCGATCACCGCGTGACGCTCGAGGGCGCGCCGTTCGAGGCGACCGTGCGGGCCGAGGAGTAGGGTCGCGCCATGGCGGACGCCCGCACGGAGCGGCTCGACTTCCAGGCCACGAGCGACCCGGCGCTGCTCGCGTCGGCCGACCGCGGGGAGTCGCACCTGCTCACGTATCCGAAGCTCTACGAGCTGTGGGAGCGCCAGCAGTGGGCGACGCAGGACCTGGACTTCTCCGAGGACCGCGTGGACTGGCACGAGCGCTTCGACGACGACGAGCGCTTCCAGCGCATGTACGGGCTGTCGGCGTTCTTCGTCGGCGAGCAGCGCGTCGCCGCCGAGCTCGGTCCGATGATGCGCGCCGCGCCCGACGAGGACATGCGGCTGTTCCTGTGCACGCAGATCGCCGACGAGGCACGCCACGTGGCGTTCTTCGACCGCTTCTACTCCGAGGTCGGCGTGCTCGAGACCGAGGGGCTGGAGGAGCGCCTCGCCGAGACCTCCCAGCACCTCAACCCGGAGTTCGGCGAGCTGTTCGACGAGATGCTCAAGCGGCGGGTCGACCGGCTGGCGGTCGAGCCCGAGGACCTCGAGTGCCTCGTCGAGGCCGTGACGATCTACCACATGGTCATCGAGGGCATGCTCGCCCTCACCGGCCAGCACTTCATCACGGACTACAACGAGCGGATGGGGACGCTGCCGGGCTTCGTGAAGGGCTTCACGCTCGTGGCCCGCGACGAGCACCGCCACGTCGCGTTCGGCGCGCGCTTCCTGCGCGACATGGCGCGCCGCGACCCGCGCCACACCGAGGCGATCCAGCGCACGCTCGCGGAGGTCGCGCCGGTCGCCGACGGCGTGCTGCGCCCGAAGTGGTTCGACGGCACCGACGACGAGCCGATGCTGTTCGGCGTCTCCGTCGCCGAGACGCGCGCGTTCGCGCTGAAGGCGCTCGAGCGCCGCATGAAGGTCATCGGCCTCGTGGCGGCCGCGTGAGCGAGATCGTCTACGACGACTTCGCGAAGGTCGACATGCGGGTCGGGCGCGTCGTCGCCGTCGAGGACTTCCCCGAGGCGCGCAAGCCGGCCTGGAAGCTCACGATCGACTTCGGCCCCGAGATCGGGCACAAGCGCTCCTCCGCGCAGGTCACGAACTACTCGCGCGAGCAGCTCGAGGGCCGGCGCGTGGTCGCGGTCGTCAACTTCCCTCCGCGCCAGATCGGTCCGGTGCGCTCGGAGGTGCTCGTGCTCGGCGCCTCGGACGAGGAGGGCCGCGTGATCCTGCTTGCCCCGGACGCCGACGTGCCCCTCGGCGCCCGGATCCACTAGCGCAGCGGGGTTCCGGCCAGGCCCCAGCGCCGCGGGCCGTCCGGGTCCGCGAAGGCCGCCGCCCGCAGCATGTTGCCGCGATTGCCGCGGTCGATGGCCGCGCGCAGCCGCCGCTGCTCGCGCGGCCGCAGGCGCGAGGTGCCGTTCTCGACGGGCTCGCTGTACCAGGGCGGCATCACGGCGGCGGCGAAGCCGGCGTCGCGCAGCAGCCGGCGCAGCGGCTCGGGCGAGAACATCACGAGGTGGTTGGGCGTGAAGCCGCCCCACGCCTCCAGCTCGCGCTTGAGCTTGAGCGAGCCGGCGTTGACGGTCAGCAGCAGCAGGACGCCGTCGGGCGCGAGCAGCGAGCGCAGCATCCGCACGTCCTCGAGCGGGCGCGGCAGGTGCGCGAGGACCGACCACATCGTGATCACGTCGAACCCGCCCGCCGCGATCTCGGGGATCTCCGACGGCGATCCGTGGTGGACGTTCGCGCCGCTCGGCTTGCGCCGGGCGGCCTCGACTGCATCCTCCGCGAGATCGACCCCGTAGCACGCGAACCCGCGCTCGTGGGCGAGGTCGAGGAACAGCCCGTTGCCGCAGCCGAAGTCCAGCAGCCGCCGCCCGGCGCCGTCCGCGAACAGCTCCCCGAACGGCGCCATCGTCGTCTCGTAGCGGCGGAGCCGCTTGCGCGTGTACTTGCCGGCGAGGAACTGCGCGTAGCGCCCGGAGCTGTAGAGGTCACCGAGCCGCTCGGGCCGGATGCCGGGATGCCGGTAGAGCAGGCCGCAGGACGGGCAGCGGACCACGTGGTAGTTCCAGCGCGGCACCTTGCGCCGGTGGTCGTAGGCGTGCAGCAGCGGCCGCATCCGCCGGTGACCGCACAACACGCAGCCGACGGGGACCTCGATCTCCGCGCCCCGGCGCTCGGGATCGGCGACCCGCGCCGCGTGCTCCTCCGGCGTGAGCTCGGGCGCCCGGCGGATCCGCGCCGCCCAGCGCAGCTCGAGCAGCCTGTCGACTCCCGGGAGCGTCAGGTGCCACGCCGAGCGGGGCGGCAGGACGCGGCGGGCGAGCCGCACGGCGCGGCGCCGGACGGCGCGTTTGGCTGGCAGCGCGAGCTGCACGAGCGCATCGTGACGCACGCGGCGTCAGCGTGAGCGCCGGGCGAGAGTCAGGACGCCGGCGGCGCCGGGTCGGGCGTCGCCTCGGGCGTGGGAGCCGGGGTCGGCTCGGGAGTCGGGGTGACCGTCGGGTCGGGCGTCGGCTCCGGCGTCGGCTCCGTGGTCGGGCCCGGCGTCGGCTCCGGCGTGGGCTTGGCGGTCTGCTCCGGCGGCGGCTGGGTGGCGGCCGGCTGCGTGGAGTCCGACGGCGGCGGCGTGGTGCCCGGGCCGAGCGAGCCGGAGCCGTGCTCGGCGGAGCCGGTGGTCTCGGTCGGCAGCATGCTCGTGTCGCCGTCGTGCTGCTCGGTGTTCGGCGCCGCGGCGTCGTCCTCGCCGGCGGGCAGCGGCTTCGCGGCGACCTCGCGGCCGGCGGCCGGGTCGGTCTCCACGGGCTTGGCGGCGTCCTTGGTCGACGGCTTGGCTCCGCCCTGGTCGCCGGGCTCGGCGGCGGGCTGCGGGGCGGAGCGGACGGGCACCGGGACCGGCGTGGACTCCGCGGCGGCGGCGGGCGCCTGCGGCGCGACGGCGGCGACCGTGGTCGCGCCGCCCTTGAAGCGGTCCTTGCCGGCGACGTGCTTGACCTCCGCGGCGCCGGCGGTGACGATCGCGGCGGCGGCGAGCCCGGCGACCGCCTTGGTCGCGAGCGTGGTCATGCCGGCCTGCAGCGCGCCACCCGCGGCGGCCGCGCCGCCTGCGCCGGCGGCCGCGGTGCCGCCCGAGGCGGCGGCGGTCGTGCCGAGCTGGGCGAGGATCGTCTTCTTGAGCAGGAACAGCGGGCCGACCGGATAGAGCATGGCCATCGCGCGGTTGTTGGCGCGCAGCTGCTTGCGGAAGTGCGCGCAGCGCTCGCACGTGCGCAGGTGGCGGCGGACCGGGGCGGTCGTGCGGGCGATGCCCTCGGCGACGGCCCCGAGCTCCACGCGGACCTCGTCGCAGGACAGCAGGCGCGCCTGGGCGGCCTCGGCCAGCGAGACCCGCGCGCGCACGAGCAGCGACTTCACCGACGGGACGGTGGTCTCCATCGCCTCGGCGATCTGCTCGTAGGACAGCGCGTCGATCTCGCGCAGCAGCAGCGCGGTGCGCTGCGTCTCGGGCAGGTCCTGGACGTCGGCGATCAGGAGCCGGAACTCCTCGCGCTTGTGCACCTTGTCGGCGGTGGTCAGGCCGCCCTCGGACAGGTGCACGTCCATCGAGTCCACGCCGACCGCGGTCGCGCGGCGCAGGTGGTTGAGCGAGCGGTTGCGCGCGATCCGGTACAGCCACGGCCGCACGTTGATCTCGCGCTCGTCCGCGAGGATCGCGTTGAACGCGGCCGCGAAGACCTCCTGCAGCACGTCCTCCGCGTCCTCCTTGGAGGACAGCATGTGGCGGCAGAACGCGAGGAGCCGCGACTGGTAGCGGCCCACGAGCGCCTCGAAGGCGCTGTGGTTGCCGCGTCTGACGAGCGCGATCAGGCGCTCGTCGGACTGCAGCCGCAACAGCGGCGAGCGTCCATGGAGCCCTGCTGCGGCTCCGCTCTGGTGTAGGGCAGACGATTCCATGCGGAAGACCAGTCCCGCCGGGAACAACTCCGGGGAGGCGGGAAAGTTGCGAGATATGCAGGGTAGCGGCGGCCCTTAAGGCTGGATGTGCTTCGGTTCCGGGCTTCGAGTCCGGAGTTGTTCGGTCTGAGGCCGAGTAACTGCGGACTCGACCCCCCGGTGGGACCCGCCCTCCCTACCCAGCCGCCGTTGACGTTACGGTTGGCCTTGCTGGCCCGGGTGGCGGAACGGCAGACGCTGCGCTCTTAAAAAGCGCTGCCCGCAAGGGCGTGTGGGTTCGAGTCCCACCCCGGGCATGTGGCATGCCACATGCCACGCGCGAGTCAGCGGATGGAGCGCTCGCTGAGCTCGAGCGCCTGGGCGGCGTTCTGGCGGGTCACGAAGTTCGCGCCCGTGGCGACGACGTCGCCCTGGGCGGGCAGGATGCCGTAGCGGGCGCGGTTGGCGAGCATGACCACGGGCAGGTAGCCCTGGAGGTAGGGCTGCTGGTCGACGGCGAACAGGATCTTGCCCGCGTCGACCGCGCGCAGGACGTCCGGGCCGAGGTCGAAGGCGGCGATCTCGACGGTGCCGGCGCGGCGGGTGCCGGCGACGGCCTCCACGGCGTGCAGGCCGCCCACGGAGTTGGTGGCGAGGATGCCGTCGATCCGGTCGGAGACCACGGCCGAGGCGATCCTGTCCGGCGCGTCGGGGCTCTGGTCGTCGATCCCGAGCACGCGCGCGCTGCCGCCGACCGCGCGCATGGCGCGGCGCAGCCCGTCGCAGCGGGCGTCGAGGCCGACGTTGCCGACCTGCTGGTTCACGCACAGCGCGCGGCGCACGCCCGCGCGTGCGAGGCGCCGGCCCGCGGCCAGCCCCGCGCGGTCCTCGGGCTGCCCGACGTGGGCGAGCACGCCGAGCGAGCGGAAGGCGTCGCTGCCGGAGTTGATCGTGATCACGGGGACGCCGGCCTTCACGGCGCGCTTGATCGCGGGCGAGAGCCCCGGCTCGGGGAAGGAGACCACGAGCCCGTCCGGCTTGGACGCGACCGCGTCGTCGACGAGCTCGATCATGCGCGGCAGCGAGTAGACGTCCGGGGCCTCGTAGCCGACCTGCACGTTCATCTGGCGCTGCGCCGCCTCGACGCCCGTGCGCACGATCGCCCAGAACGGGCTCGAGGCCTGGCCGTGCGTCACGACCGCGATCCTCGGCGTGTCCTCGGTGGCCGGGGCGCCGGGCGCCTCGCTCGCTCTGCGGCTCGCCGCCGGTGACGGTGATCGACGGCTCCTGGCGGACGGTCGTCTCGCCGCAGCCCGCGAGCGCCGCCAGGAGCAGGAGGAGGGCGGCGTACCGGGCCATCTCGGGCGCACTCTAGGCAGGCGGGGGCGCCCGCGCAGTCGGGATAACCGGCCGGTTTGTGCGCCGATCACGCGGAACCGCAAGTTTCGGACGCCCGCCGCGTTTGAAGCCTTCTCCGAACGGAGACGTTTTCACGGCCTAGATCCGGGGGATCGGTCACACGACTAAGTAGGGGGAGATTGCGGGCTAGCGCACCCATCGCACGAATGATCGCTCTGCTCGCCATCGCGGCGGCCGCGGTCCTGGCTGCGCTGCTCCTGCTCGGCGGCGGCACCGGTGGATACACCGTCAAGGCCCGGTTCCAGAACGCCTCCCAGCTGGTGAAGGGCAACCTCGTGCAGGTGAGCGGCCAGGCGGTCGGCAAGGTCAAGAAGATCGACCTCACGTCGGACGGCCAGGCCGAGGTGACGATGTCGATCGACGAGGACCACGCGCCGCTGCGCCGCGGCACGCGCGCGATCGTGCGCCAGGCCTCGCTGTCGGGCATCGCGAACCGCTACGTGGACCTCACGCTGCCCGCCCAGACCGCGGCCAAGATCCCCGACGGCGGCGTGATCGGCCAGGACGCGACCACGTCGGCGGTCGACCTGGACCAGCTCTTCAACACGCTCGACCCGCCCACCCGCAAGGACCTGCAGGCGGTGTTCAAGGGCTCCCAGAAGCAGTACGAGGGCCAGGGCCAGGCGATGAACGAGGGCCTGATGTACCTCAACCCGTCGCTGTCGGCGTCGAGCAAGCTCTTCAACGAGCTCAACCGCGACACGCCGCTGCTCGAACGCTTCGTCGTCGCGTCCTCCAAGCTCGTCACCGACGTCGCCGACCGCCGAGACCGACCTCGCCGGGCTCGTCGACAACCTCGCCACCACGACGACCGCGATCGGCTCCGAGCAGGCCGCGCTGGCCGACGCGATCGGCCAGCTGCCGCCGTTCATGCGCCGGGCCAACACGACGTTCCTGAACCTGCGCGCGGCGCTCGACGACCTCGAGCCGCTCGTCGACGAGTCCAAGCCCGTCGCGAAGAAGCTGCGCCCGTTCATGGACGAGCTGCGCCCGCTCGCCCGCGACGCGCGGCCGACCTTCGCCGACCTCGCCGAGATGCTGCGCCGGCCCGGCGCCGACAACGACGCGCTCGAGCTGACCCGCCTGCAGCCGTCGCTGCGCGACGCGACGGTGCGCGAGGTGGAGGCCAACGGCAAGGAGCGCCAGGCCGCCTTCCCGGCGATCACCCGCGCGCTGAAGGACTCCGCCCCGATCGTCGCCTCCGTCCGGCCGTACGCGCCGGACGCGCTCGGCTGGTTCGACGACTTCAGCCACTCCGGCATCTACGACGCGCTCGGCGCCGCCTCGCGCGTCGGCATCCACGCGAGCGCGTTCGTGGCCGCCAACGGCCAGCTCTCGCCCGTGCCGCCCGAGCTGCGCAGCGCCGCCTTCGAGTCGGCCGCGGCGCTCAACCAGCGCAACCGCTGCCCGGGCTCCGCCGAGCACAAGAACCCCGACGGCTCCAACCCGTACAAGCCGGCCGAGGTCGACTGCGATCCCAGCCAGGTGCTGCCGGGGAAGTAGGCATGCGGCGGATCGTCTCGACACTCCTCCTGCTCGCCGTCGCCGGCGGCGCCGCGCTCGCCCTCGGGGCCGGCGGCAAGGGCCCCGACAAGCCGACCTACAAGGTCGTGTTCGACAACGCCTTCGGGCTCGTCACGGGCGCGGACATGAAGGTCGCGGGCGTGCGCGCGGGCAAGATCAAGAGCCTCGAGGTCGATCGCAAGACGCACAAGGCGATCGTCGGGTTCGAGATCACCGAGAACGGCTTCGGCTCGCTGCGCAAGGACGTCGAGTGCGAGTCGCGCCCGCAGTCGCTGATCGGCGAGTACTACATCGACTGCAAGCCGGGGACCTCGCCGGAGAAGCTCGCCAACGGCACGACGATCCCCGTCGAGCAGACGACCTCGACGATCCCCATCGACCTCGTCAACAACGTCCTGCGCCGCCCCTACCGCGAGCGCCTGGCGATCATCCTCGACGAGCTCGGCGCCGGCGTCGCGGGCCGCGCCGAGGACATCAACGACGTCGATCCGCCGCGCCAGCCCGGCGCTGCGCGAGACCGACCGCGTGCTGGCCAAGCTCGCGTCGCAGAACCAGACGCTCAAGCAGCTCGTCACCGACGCGGACACCACGCTCGGCGACCTCGCCGACAACAAGCGCGACGTCGGCCGCTGGGTCGTGGAGACCAAGGAGACCGCCGCCGCCTCGGCCGAGCGCCGCGCCGACATCGCCGCCGGCCTGCGGCGCCTGCCGACCTTCCTGCGCGAGCTGCGCCCGACGATGGCCGCGCTGGGCGACGCCTCCGAGGCCCAGACGCCCGCGCTGCAGAACCTCAGCGCCTCCGCCGAAGAGCTCGCGACCTTCCTCGAGAACCTCAAGCCGCTGTCGGAGTCCACGCAGGTCAACCTGCGCTCGCTCGCCGAGGCGTCGCGCAAGGGCCGGCCCGCCGTGAAGGCCGCGCAGCCCGTCGTCGCCGAGCTCAGCAACGGCACCAAGCAGGCGCCCGAGCTGGCCAACAACGCCGCGATCGTCTTCGAGCACCTCAACGACCGCAAGAACGCCGTCGAGAAGGACCCGCGCTCACCGGGCGGCCAGGGCTACACGGGCTTCGAGGCGGTCCTGCAGTGGGTCTTCGACCAGTCGCAGGCGGTCAACATCTACGACAAGAACGGCTACATCCTCAAGGTCAACCTCTTCCACTCCAAGTGCTCGAACTACCAGAACCCGAAGACGCTCAAGGAGGAGATGGCCAAGGACCCGGGCTTCTACAAGGACTGCGCCGCGATCCTCGGCCCGAACCAGCCGAGCATCACCCACGGCCGACCCGACCGCCAGCGGCAACCAGTTCGCCGCCTCCGGGCCGCAGCAGCAGTCCAAGGCGAAGTCCGAGCGCAAGGAGTCCGCGCCGGACGCGAAGCAGCCTGAGCGCGACGCCCCGGAGCAGCTGGACGGCCCGCTCGACGAGGTCAAGAAGAAGCTCGACAAGGACGAGCTGCGCAAGCGCGCGATCGAGCGCCTGCGCGACGCGCTCGAGAAGGGCAACCAGGACGTCGACAAGCTGCGCAAGCGCCTCGAGGACCGCCTCGGGATCAAGCTGCCCGCCCCCGACAAGCTGCCCGACGCGCCCTCCGCGCCGCCGAGCATCCCCGCTCCGAACATCCCGACCCCGACCTTCCCGGGCCCCACCGCCCCGGCTCCCCAGGTGCCGAGCGTCCCGAGCACGGGCGCCACCGGCCAGCTCCTCGACTACCTGCTCGCGCCATGAGGAAGACCGGAGCCGGCATCGCATCCAACCCCGTCCTCGTCGGCGGCGTGACGGTCCTCGTCGTGATCGTCGCGGTGTTCCTGTCCTACAACGCCAACCAGGGCCTGCCGTTCGTGCCGACGACGCAGCTGAAGGTGCGCGTGCCCAACGGCGCCAACCTCGTGCCGGGCAACGAGATCCGCTCGGGCGGCAGCCGCGTCGGCGTGATCGACGACGCGCGCCCCGTGCGCCAGCCCGACGGCAAGGTCGTCGCCGAGCTCGCCCTCAAGCTCGACAAGCGCATCGGCGACATCCCGCGCGACTCGACGTTCCGCATCCGCCCGCGCTCCGCGCTCGGCCTGAAGTACCTCGATCTCCAGGAGGGCTCGAGCGACAAGGCGTTCGCCAACGGCGACACGGTCCCGGCCGACCAGGGCAGCGCGTCGACGGACATCGACGAGGTCCTGAAGATGTTCGACGCCGAGACGCGCAAGGCCAACCAGGAGAACCTGCGCGGCTTCGGCGACACGTTCGCCGGCCGCGGCCAGTCGGTCGGGCGCACGGTCGAGGAGCTGCCCGCGCTTCCTCGAGCACCTGCAGCCCGTGATGAGCAACCTGGCCGACCCGGACACCCAGCTGACGCGCTTCTTCGACGAGCTCGCCGACGCCGCCCGCATCGTCGCGCCCGTCTCCGAGCAGCAGGCCGCGCTGTTCACCTCGATGGCCGACACGTTCGAGGCGCTGGGCCGCGACGAGGGCGCGCTCAAGCAGACGATCTCCGACTCGCCGCCGACGATGGACGTCGCGATCGAGTCCTTCCGCGTGCAACGGCCGTTCCTGGCCAACCTCGAGGGCTTCGGCGAGGACTTCGCGCCGGCCACCGAGGAGCTGCGCGGCGCGCTGCCGACGCTCAACCGCGCCGTCGAGGTGGCGATCCCGGTCAACAAGCGCGCGCCGCAGCTCAACGAGGAGCTCGGCAAGACGCTCGACCAGCTGCGCGAGCTCGCGGAGGCGCCAGGCACGATGCCCGGCGTCCGCGGCCTCGGCGCGACCGTGACCACGCTCAACCCGCAGCTGAAGTTCTACGGGCCCTTCGTGACGGTCTGCAACTCGCCCAACTACTTCTTCACCTACCTGGCCGAGCACTTCTCCGAGCCGGACACGACGGGCTCCGCGCAGCGCGCGCTCGCCAACACGGCCGGGCCGCAGGACGACGGCGTCGGCTCGATGGGCGCCGACGAGCCGGCCAACGGCCAGGGCACCAAGGAGGGCGCGCAGCAGTTCGCCCAGAACCAGCCGTACGCCGCGGCGATCACTCCCGACGGGCGCGCGGACTGCGAGACGGGCCAGCGCGGCTGGATCCAGCGCAACGCCGGCGGCCTGGACAAGAAGTACCAGGTCAACCTCAACCCGCGGACGCCCGGCGTGCAGGGCCCGACCTTCGCGGGCAAGCCGCGCGTGCCGAAGGGGCAGACGTTCAGCGCCTCGCCCGAGACGAGCGACTACCTGCTGATGGCCCCCTCCGAGTCGGAGCCGAGCATCCCATGAGAGCGGCCAAGCGACTCAAGCCCCGCAACAACGCCGGCATCGCGCTGCTGTCGCTGGCGATCCTGCTCCCGCTGATCTACCTCGGGTTCACCAAGTCGATCCCGTTCAAGCCGCAGTACGAGATCAAGGCCGCCTTCGAGTCCTCCAACAACCTCAAGAAGGGCTCGCCGGTCCGCATCGCGGGCGTCGAGGTCGGCAAGGTCACGAAGGTCGAGCCGACGTCCAAGGGCAGCGACGCCGCCATGGTCACGATGACCATCGGCAAGGCCGGCCGGCCGATCCACGACGACGCGCGCGCGAAGATCCGCCCGCGCATCTTCCTCGAGGGCAACTTCTTCGTCGACATCGAGCCCGGCACGCCGGGGGCCGCCGAGATCGCCGACAACGGCACGATCCCGATCAACCAGACCGCGGTGCCCGTGCAGTTCGACCAGCTGCTGACCTCGCTGCAAAGCGACACGCGCGAGGACCTCAAGACCCTGCTCGACGAGTACGGCAAGGCGCTCGACAAGGGCGGCGCGGAGGCCTTCAACCGCTCGATCCCCTACTGGAAGAGCGCCTACCGCGACACCGCGATCGTCAGCGAGGCCTCACTGGGCGAGACCGAGCACGACCTCTCGGGCTACGTCAAGAACGCCGGCGCGACGGCCGCGGCGCTGGACCGCCACCCCGAGCAGCTCAAGAGCCTGATCACCGACTTCAACACGACCGCCGGCGCGTTCGCCCGCGAGCAGGACAACCTGCGCCTGGCGATCGCCGAGCTGCCCCGGACGCTGCGCGCCGCCCAGCCCGCGCTCGCGTCGCTCAACGCGGCGTTCCCGCCGCTGCGCGCGTTCACCGCCGACATCCGGCCCGGCGTGCGCTCCTCCGAGGCCGCTCTGGACGCGTCGATCCCGCTCGTGCGCCAGCTCCGGGGGCTCGTCTCCCAGGAGGAGCTGCGCGGCCTCGCCGCCGACCTGCGGCCCACGATCCCGGCGCTCGCCCGCCTGACGCGCGAGAGCATCCCGCTGACCGAGCAGAACCGCGCGCTCGCGAGCTGCCAGAACGAGGTCTTCCTCAAGTGGGCGCACGACAAGATCGAGGACGAGCAGTTCCCGGCGCAGGGCCCCGTGTACACCGAGGCGCCGAAGGCGTTCCCGGGCCTCGCCGGCGAGAGCCGCGCGGGTGACGCCAACGGCCAGTGGTTCCGCGTCCTGGCCGCCGGCGGCACGAACCTCGTGCAGCTCTCTCCCGGCGTGTTCGGCTCGACCACGAACCCGATCCTCGGCGCCAACCCGCCCAAGCCGAAGGCGCGCCCGCCGCTGGACGAGTCGCAGCCGTGCGAGAACCAGCAGCAGCCGGACCTGCGCAGCCAGCCCGGCGACCCGCCGAAGCAGTGGACGGCCGACACGGGCACGCAGGCGTTCAAGGACCGCTACGCGCTCGCCAAGGGCCGCGCCGTGGACTGGCTCAAGGGCCAGATCAAGCGCGAGGAGCTCACGGACAAGCTCAAGGTCCTCGACGAGGACGCGACGAAGGGCCTCGTCGACCAGATCGCCGGAGGCAAGGCGCCGTGACCGCGATCCGCAAGCACTTCAAGGACTTCATCGCGGTGATCGGGCTGATCCTGATCGCGGCCGGCGTGTCCGCATACATCCTCAGCAACCAGCGGATGCGCTTCCCGATCATCCAGGACAAGCCCTACGTGCTGAAGGCCGAGTTCCAGACGGCCCAGGCCGTGATCGCCGGGCAGGGCCAGACCGTGCGCGTGGCCGGCGTGCGGATCGGCGACATCGGCGCCGTCGAGCTCAAGGACGGGCGGGCGATCGTCCGGATGGACATCGATCCCAAGTACAAGGACATGGTCCACACGGACGCGACCGCGCTGCTGCGTCCCAAGACCGGCCTGAAGGACATGTTCATCCAGCTCGACCCGGGCTCGGACGGCGCGCCCGTGGCGAAGGAGAACTGGACGATCCCGGTCGACTCCACGCAGCCCGACGTCAACCCGGACGAGATCCTCTCGTCGCTGGACGCCGACACGCGCGACTACCTGCGGCTGCTGATCTCCGACGTCGGCCGCGGCCTGAAGGGCCGCAACGGCGACCTGCGCGACCTGTTCCGCCGCTTCGAGCCCACGCACAAGGACCTCGCCGCCGTCAACGGCGCGATCGCCGAGCGGCGCACCAACCTGCGGCGCCTGATCACCTCGCTCAACGAGCTCAACGGCGAGCTGGCCAGCCACGACGACGACGTCGCCGGCCTCGTGACGGCCTCCTCGGCCGTGCTGCGCTCGTTCGCCTCCGAGGAGCAGAACATCTCCGCCTCGGTGGCCGAGCTGCCGAGCACGCTGCGCCAGACGACCAGCTCGCTGGGCCAGGTGCAGCGCTTCGCCGACGTGCTCGGCCCGGCGACCCAGCGCCTGCGGCCCGCCGCCCGCGCGCTGGACCCGGCCAACCAAGCCGTCGAGCCGTTCGCGAAGGAGGCCACGCCGCTGCTGGCGAAGGACATCCGGCCGTTCGTCAGGGAGGCGCGCCCGCTCGCCCGCGACCTGCGGCCCGCCTCCGTGCAGCTCGCCGACGCCGCGCCCGGCCTGACGCGCACGTTCAAGCAGTTCAACAACTTCTTCAACCTGCTCGCCTACAACCCGAACGGCCGCGAGGGCCCGGAGAACGCCGCGCGCCAGGAGGGCTACCTGTTCTGGCTGGCGTGGGCGCAGCACCAGGCGATCCAACTCTTCTCGACCTCCGACGCCAACGGCGTGTTCCGCCCGGTGACGATCGCCGCGCCGTGCGCCACGCTCGAGCAGACGATCAAGGACCAGCCCGAGCTCGAGTTCCTGTCGATGCTCACGCCGCTGCTCACCGACTCCCAGGCCTGCGCCACGAAGTAGATGAACAAGTCAACCCCCTCACTTCCGCGCATCCTGGTCATGGTCGTCTTCGCGCTGTCCTGCTTCGGGCTGCTGCTGTTCCTGTGGCTGTCCTTCGGCGGGCCCGTACCGCTCAAGCCGAAGGGCTACCGCGTCACGATCGACTTCCCGGAGGCGACGACCCTGGCCCAGGAGGCCGACGTGCGCGTCGCCGGCGTGCCGGTCGGCAAGGTCCGCACGGTCGAGGTCGGCGACGGCACCAACCGCACGGTCGCAACGGTCGAGATCGAGCGCCGCTACGCGCCGCTGCGCTCGGACGCCCGCGCGATCCTGCGCCAGAAGACGCTGCTCGGGGAGACCTACGTGGAGCTGACGCCGGGCTCGTCGAAGAAGATGATCCCCGAGGACGGGAAGCTGCCCGAGGGCCAGGTCAAGCCGACCGTCCAGCTCGACGAGATCTTCGACTCGCTCGACCCCGAGACGCGCGCCGCCTTCAAGGGCTGGCAGACCGAGCTGGCGAAGGGGATCCGGGGCCGCGGGCGCGACTTCAACGACGCCCTGGGCACGCTGCCCGGCTTCGCCTCCGACGGCGCCGACGTGCTCGAGGTGCTCGACACGCAGGAGGGCGCGGTCCAGCGCCTCGTCAAGAACACCGGCGTCGTCTTCGGCGCGCTGACGCAGAACGAGGCGCAGCTGCGCAACTTGATCACGGGCTCCAAGCGCACGTTCGACGCGACGGCCTCGAAGAACGACGAGCTGGCGGAGACGATCCGGATCTTCCCGACGTTCCTGAAGGAGTCCAAGCTGACGCTGGCGCGGGTGCAGCGGTTCTCGACCGACACCGATCCGCTGATCACGGACCTGCGCCCCGTCGCCCGCGACCTGCAGCCGACGCTGCGCGACGTGCGCGCGCTCGCCCCCGACCTCGAGCGCTTCTTCGAGAACCTCGACCCGGTGATCACGGCCTCCAAGACCGGCCTGCCGGCCACGCGCGAGGTGCTCGAGGGCGCGGAGCCGCTGATCGGCGAGCTCGGGCCGTTCCTCGCGCAGATCAACCCGATCTTCAAGTACTTCGAGGCCTCGCAGTGGCAGGTCGCCGACTTCCTGAGCTACGGCGCCGCCGCGCTGTCGGCCAAGACGGAGTCGCCCGGCGGCGGCACCGGCCACTACCTGCGCCAGTTCGGTCCGCTCGGCGCGGAGAGCGTCGCCATCTGGCCCGAGCGCGCGCCCAACAACCGCGGCAACTCCTACTTCCAGCCGCTCAGCATCGCCTCGTCGAAGCAGGACGCAGGTCAGGCCTACAACAAGTTCAAGATCACGGGCCAGTTCGACTGCCAGAACTCGGGCGAGAAGCCGGCGCCGACGGACGGCACTCCCGGCTGCGTCGTGCAGAACAAGAACCCGTTCGAGCCGGGCTACTCGTTCACGTTCAACGGCAAGAAGCTCCAGGGCGCGTTCCCGCACGTCGAGGCCGACGACTACTCGCAGCCCGGATCGGGCGCGAGCGCGCAGGCGAATCGCTGACGAGAAAAGTCAGGCGGCTGACTAGCGCGGTCAGGCTGCCGCGGCGGCGCGGCGCGCGCCGGCCTGCGAGAAGCCGCCGAGCACGGCGTCGGCGAGCGGCTTGCGGCCGCTGAACTGCAGGTCGCCCGAGTTGCCCTCGGGGCCGAGCGCGCTCACCCACGCGGACACGGGGCCGCTGACGCGCGCGTCCGGCTCGGTCTCCGCCTGGGCCTGCTCGGTGATCTCGACGCGACCGCCGTCGAGCGTGAGCTGGTAGCGGCGCTCGGGGATGTCCCCGCGCGCGTCGACCACGAGCTCGACCATGCCCTCTTCGGCGAGCGAGAACATGCCGGGCGCGAGCCGGAAGATCGCGCCGACGTTGACGTCCTCGCCCGGACGCGGCGTACCCCAGGTCCAGTCGTAGCCCCAGCGGGCGAGCGCGCCGAGCACGGGCATCAGCTCGCGCGAGCGCTCCGTGAGCTCGTAGTCCACACGCGGCGGGACCTCGCGATAGCGCTGACGGGTCAGCAGGCCGTCGGCCACCATGCGGTTCAGCCGTGAGCGCAACTGCTCGGTGGAGATGCCCGGCAGGACGCGCTGGAGCTCGACGAACCGGCGCGGCCCGGCGGCCAGGTCACGGATGATCAGCAGCGTCCACTTGTCCCCGACGAGGTCGAGGGCCCGGGCGTCGGGCGCCCACTGGTCGTAAGGGTGGCGCTTAGGGGGCGGGACTGGGGGCAAGGTGACTCTCCTCCGGGGTCACGCGAACCTGGAGGGGTCGCGGTGGCACGAGAATAGCCGCTCTAGCGGCGCTCAGTTTGATTTCCTGGACATTCGGCGGATGAAGGGCAAGGCGGGAACGGCCGAAGAATCTCCCGCAAGTTTCCTCAGGCGGGAGCGTTTGGAGGGAACGAATCGGACGTAGGCGTCCGTGGGTTTCAGACAAGGGATTGAATCGATGGGCGAAGTGATCAGGCTTGCCGAGCGCAGGGCGGCGCGAGAGGCACGGGCAGCGAACCGGGTCGCTCCCGCACGCGTCGAGTTCCTGTTCGATCTTTGCTGCCCTTTCTCGTACCTGGCCGCCGAGCGCGTCGACCGCATCTTCGACGAGGTGATCTGGACCCCGGCGTCGACCATGGCGCTGTGCTGCGGGTCGCTCACCACGGACCCCGACGGCCTCGCCGACTACCGGCTGAGCGCCGAGCGGCGCGCGCTGGAGCTGCGGCTGCCGCTGATCTGGCCCGAGCGCTTCCCGGAGGAGGTTCCTGCCGCCATGCGCGCCGCGCACTATGCGTCCGAACAGGGTCGCGGCGCCGCGTTCGTCCTCGCGGCGGGCCGGCTGGCCTTCTGCGGCGGCTTCGATCTGGACGATCCCGAGCTGCTGGCCGAGGCGGCCGCGGCGGCGGGGATCGACATGCAAGGCTGGTTGCAGGCGCTCGGCGAGCTGCACCGGGACGGCGAGATCGAGGCCGCGGGCCGCGCCCTGCTGGCCGCGGGTGCGGACCAGCTCCCGGCGCTCCGGGTCGGCGAGAGGCTGTTCTGGGGCGAGCATCGCATCGACGAGGCCGCCGCGGCGGCTCGCCATGAGGCCGCTCGCACGGCCGGCGCTACGGGCTGACAAGCCCTGCGAGGATGCGCTCGTTGATCTCCTCCTCCGGCGCCTGACCGGCGTCCCGGATCTCGGGGAGGATCGGGTCCTCGCGGTCGGACTCGCGAAGGAGCAGCTCGAGATCGGCGGTGAAGGCGTCGGTGTCTGGTGTCCTCTCCATGGCACCGGACGCTAGAGCGAGCGGCACGCGACTCCCAGCCCTGCCGGGCGGCACACCCCCCGAACGGCGGGGGTAGATTCCGGCGTCATGACGACCGAGGCCGAAGCGACCGAGACCCTCCACGGCGGCCGGCTGGTCGCGCGCCGCCTGAAGGCGTACGGCGTGACCAAGCTGTTCACGCTCACGGGCGGGCACCTGTTCTCGATCTACGACGGCTGCCGCGCGGAGGGGATCGACCTCGTCGACGTGCGCCACGAGTCCTCCGCCGCGTTCGCCGCCGAGGGCTGGGCGAAGGTCACGCGCGAGCCGGGCGTGGCGGCGCTGACCGCCGGGCCGGGGATCACGAACGGGATCAGCGCGATGGCCTCGGCCTCGCAGAACCGCTCGCCGATGCTCGTGCTCGGCGGCCGCGCGCCGGCGTGGCGCTGGGGCCAGGGGTCGCTGCAGGAGATCGACCACCTGCCGTTCGTGCGGCCCGTGGTCAAGATGGCCGCGACCGCGGGCTCGACGGCGGAGATCCCGGGCCTGCTCGACGAGGCGTGGGACGCGGCGCGCCGCCCGCACACCGGGCCGGCGTTCGTCGACTTCCCGCTCGACCACGTGTTCTCCGAGGCCGAGGAGCCCGCCCTCGGCGAGCCGCCCGAAATACGCAGCACGCCGGTCGACGACCGCGCGCTCGAGCGCGCGATCGTCCTCCTGCGCGAGGCCGAGCGGCCGGTGATCATGGCCGGCAACGGGCTCTACTGGGCCCGCGGCGAGGGCGCGCTGCGCGAGCTCGCGGAGGCCGCGGGCATCCCCGTCTTCCTCAACGGGCTCGCGCGCGGCTGCCTGCCGGCCGACCACGAGCATTTCTTCTCGCGCGCGCGTGGGGCGGGGCTGAAGGGCGCCGACGTCGCGCTCGTGATCGGCGTGCCGATGGACTTCCGGCTCGGCTTCGGCGGCTCCTTCGGCGAGGAGACCGAGCTGATCGTGCTCGACGGCGCCGAGCCCGAGCGCGACCACCCGCGCGCGGTCGCCGCCGAGCTGTTCGGCGACGTCGCCGGTGCGCTGGGAGCGCTCGCCGCGGGCGCGGCCGGCGGGGCGGACACGCGCGGCTGGGTCGAGCACCTGCGCGGCGTGGAGACCGAGAAGCGCGCCGCTGAGGCCGAGCAGTTCGCCGACGACCGCTCGCCGCTGCACCCGATGCGCCTGTACCGCGAGCTGGCCGGCGTGCTGGACCGCGACGCGATCCTGATCGGCGACGGCGGCGACTTCGTCTCCTACGCGGGGCGCGTCGTGGACACCTACGAGCCGGGCTGCTGGCTGGACCCGGGCCCGTTCGGCTGCCTGGGCTGCGGCCCGGGCTACGCGCTGGCGGCCAAGCTCGCGCACCCCGATCGCCAGGTGGTGCTCCTGCTCGGCGACGGGGCGTTCGGCTTCGCGGGGATGGAGCTCGACACGCTCGCCCGCCACGGCGTGCAGGTCGTGGCCGTGGTCGGCAACAACGGCATCTGGGCGCTCGAGAAGAACCCGATGGAGTACCTCTACGGCTACTCGGTCGTGGCGGAGCTGACGCCGGAGACGCGCTACGACCTCGTGGCCGAGGCGCTCGGCTGCCAGGGCGAGCTCGTCCGCGCGCCGGGTGAGCTGCGGCCGGCGCTCGAGCGCGCGTTCTCCGCCGGGCGTCCCGCGCTCGTGAACGTGCTCACCGACCCGTCGGTCGTGTACCCGCGCGCCGCGAACCTGGCGTAGACGACCCCCTTAAAGTGAAGCCGCCCGCGGCGGGGGCGGGCGGCTTCAAGTTGGCCCCGTCAGGACGGGCAGGGGTACGTGCCTTGAGGGGCCTATTGGGTGGTCCGGACGGCGGGAGGCGCCGATGATGCGGCATCGCCCGGACCTATGCGTCGGGCAGGCGGCGGCGGGAGGCACGACCGCCCATTCGACACGAGCAGTATCCGCGTCGGAGCAGGCCGCCGACAATCGAACAGACGTCCAGAAACGCCAGTCAGGATTTAGGTGCGACGTCGATCGCCGCGCCCCACAGGATGTCCCGTTCCGAAGCCTCGAAGCGATCGAGCCCGAACGCCTCCAGCACCTGGGCCAGGAGGATCGTCCCGGCCACGATGGTGGGCGCCCGGTCCGGGTGCAGACCCGGCACGGCCCTTCGCTCCTCGGGCGGGAGCGCCGAGAGGGTAGCGGAGATCTCGGCGAGGCGGAAGGCTCGCACGACGGCGCCCTCCACGCGGGCCGGATCGTAGGGCTCGATCCCGGCGTCGATCGCGGCCACCGACGTGGCCGTGCCGGCGACCGCCACCGCCGCCCGCACGCGCTCGCGCACGGCTGCCGGCACCGCTTCCTCGAACACCGCGCGCACGTCGCGCGCGAGCGCGTCCACGTCCTCGCGGGCCGGCGGGTCGTCGCGTAGGAAGCGCTCCGTGTGGCGCACGACGCCGGCCTGGGTGGAGACGTGGAAGTCCATCTCGCCCGCGCGCGCCCGTGACGAGCTCGGTCGAGCCGCCGCCGATGTCGACCACCAGCAGCGCCTCCGCGCCGCGCGTCGCGCGCGGCCGTCGCGCCGAGGTAGGTCAGCCGTGCCTCCTCGTCGCCCGACAGCGTGCGGGCGTCGAGCCCGAAGCGCTCGCGCACCGCGCCGGCGAACGCCGCGCCGTTGTCGGCGTCCCGCACGGCCGAGGTCAGGACGGCGAGGCGCCGCTCGCAGTCGTGGCGCTCGATCGACTCCGCGTACTCGGCGAGCGCGCTCGAACACGCGCTCCTGCGCCGCGTCAGCGAGCCGGCCGGTCGCGTCGACGTCCTCGCCGAGGCGGGTGACGACCGAGCGGCGGTCGAGCTCCTCGACGCCGCCGTCGCGCACGTCGGCGACGAGCAGGCGGGTCGAGTTGGTCCCGATGTCGACGACGGCGACGCGCACGCGTCAGACGGGGTACGGCATCGGCCGGCCGGCGAGCGCCGCGAGCAGGTTCTCGACGGCCATCTCCGCCATCCGCTCGCGCGTGCGCACGGTGGCCGAGCCGACGTGGGGCACGACGAGCAGGTTCGGCGCCTCCAGCAGCGGGTCGTCGGCGGGCAGCGGCTCCGGGTCGGTGACGTCGAGCGCGGCGCCGGCGATCTCGCCCGCGAGCAGCGCCAGCCGCAGCGCCGTCTGGTCGACGACCCCGCCGCGCGCGGTGTTGATCAGGTAGGCGCTCGGCTTCATCCGCGCGAGCGCCTGCGTGCCGATCAGATGCCGCGTGGCGTCGGTCAGCGGGCAGTGCAGCGACACGAAGTCGGCGCGCTCGAGCAGCTCCTCCAGCGGCACGCCCGAGCGGCGCGAGTTGGCGAGCACGTCCATCCCGAACCCCTCGGCGCGGCGCGCGACCGCTTCGCCGATGCGGCCGCGGCCGACGATCCCGAGCGTCGCGCCGGCCAGGTCGGCGCCGAGGTCGCCCGCGGGCTCCCACGTCTTCCAGCGCCCCTCGCGCACCTGCGCGGCGCCCGCGGGTATCCGGCGCGCGAGCGAGAGCAGCAGCGCGAACGCGAGGTCGGCCGTCGCGTCGGTCAGCACGTCCGGGGTGTTGCCGACGGGGATGCCGCGCTCGGCAGCGGCCTCGAGGTCGATGTTGTCGGTCCCGACGGCCATGTTCGCGATCGCCTTCAGGTCCGGGCAGGCGGCGAGCAGCTCCGCGTCGACCGGGTCGGTGACGAGCGACAGCAGGCCGTCGGCGGCCGCGACGCGCTCGCGCAGCGTCCCGGGATCCGGCGGGAGGTCGCCCTCCCAGACGTCCAGCTCGTGCTCGGCGGCCAGCCGGTCGAGCGCCGCGAACGGAAGCGCCCGCGTCACGAAGATCCTTCCCATCGGCGGCATCATCGCGGCTACATTGCGCGGATGCTCAGTTCCTCACGCGTCGCACGGACGCTCGCGACCTGCGCCTTGATGGCGCTCACCCTCTCCGGCTCGGCGGCGGCGGCCACCAAGAACGGGATCACGCCGCTCGGCCCGAAGGCCGGCACTTCCGTCCCGGCCGGCAAAGGCCTCACGTTCCGGATGAAGGTCTCCGACCCCGGCGCCGGCGTGTTCGTCCACGTCTGCAAGTCGAACAAGAAGGACAAGGAAGGGATGATCTGCCGCAAGGCGACGATCCTCCAGGCCAAGAAGCGCAACGGCGTCTTCCAGGCCAAGCAGAGGTTCTACGACTTCCCGGCCTTCTGGCTCAACAACCGCGGGACCTACTACTGGCAGGCGTACCGGATCGAGTGCACCGGCAGCAGCAGCGACTGCAAGCAGGAGGGCCCGGTCGTCCGCTTCAAGGTGAAGTAGTTCCGAAGCGGATCCGCATCGGCTGCTCGGGCTGGAACTACAAGGACTGGCGCGGGCGGGTCTACCCAGAGGGCCTGCCCGCCCGCCGCTGGCTCGAGCACTACGCCTCCCTGTTCGACACGGTCGAGGTCAACTCGACCTTCTACCGGCTCGCCCGCCCGACGGCGGTCGAGCAGTGGCTGCGTCAGACTCCGGACGACTTCGTCTTCGCGGTCAAGGCGAGCCGGTACATGACCCATATGAAGCGCCTGCGCGATCTCGGGCAGCCGATGGAGCGCTTCTACGACGGCGTCCGGCCGCTGGCGGAGTCGCCGAAGCTCGGGCCCGTGCTGTGGCAGCTGCCCGAGCGCGAGCGGGTCGACGTGCCGCGGCTGGAGGCCGCGCTCGACGCGCTGCCGCCGGGCCGCCACGCGTTCGAGTTCCGCCACCCGAGCTGGTTCTCCGACGAGGTGCTCGAGCTGCTGCGCTTCCACCACGTCGCGCTCGTGATCGCCCACCACCCCGAGCGGCCGTGGCAGACCTCCGACCTCACGACCGACTGGACGTTCCTGCGCTTCCACTTCGGGGCGCGCGGCCGGCGCGGGAACTACTCCGAGACGGAGCTGCGCGAGTGGGCGCCGCGCGTCCGCGAGCTGGCCGAGCGCGCCGAGGTGTTCGCGTACTTCAACAACGACTGGGAGGGCTTCGCCGTGCAGAACGCGCTTCGGCTGCGGCAGCTCGTGGAACGTTGAGGGCATGGACGAGGACATCCGCTACGCGCTCGAGCAGACCACCACCTGGGCCGTCGTCGGCTGCTCGCCCGACCCCGGCCGCGACTCCCACCGCATCGCGGCACTGCTGCAACGCCGCGGCTTCCGCGTGATCCCGGTCAACCCGGCGGCGACCGAGATCCTCGGCGAGCGCTGCTTCCCCAGCCTCGCGGCGATCGGGGAGCCGGTCGACGTGGTCGACGTCTTCCGGCGCTCCTCGGAGGCCGGAGCGCACGTCGACGAGGCGATCGAGATCGGCGCGAAAGCGGTCTGGCTGCAGCTCGGCGTGATCGACGAGGAGGCGGCGGCGAGGGCCCGGGACGCGGGCCTGCGCGTGGTGATGGACCGCTGTCCGGCGATCGAGCTTCCTAGACTGTCGGCGGCATAAGCGCGTCCGAGGAGGAGGCCGTCCGCCTGTACCGCCCGTTCCGCGGCGCGCTGTGCGCGTTGCCGCTGCTGCTGATCCTGTCGTTCCCCGCCGCGGCGCCGGCGGCGTTCGGCGACCTCACGCTGGGCATCGAGGAGATCCGGCCGCCGCACTCGGCGCTGTTCCCGATCGACGGCCCGCACGACCTCAGCCGCTGGCCGGACAACCGCTTCGGCGGCGGCCGCGGCCACGACGGCCAGGACATGTTCGCCGACTGCGGCACCCCCGTCCGCGCCGCGCAGTCCGGCCGGGTCGTCTTCGCCGGCTTCCAGGGCGCGGCCGGCAACTACCTCGTCGTCCGCAGCGAGGCCTCCGGCGAGGACCAGGTGTACATGCACCTGCTCAACACGCCCCGGTTCGCCGCCGGCGACCGCGTCGAGATGGGCCAGCGGATCGCCAGCGTCGGCCGCACGGGCCGCGCCGACGGCTGCCACCTGCACTTCGAGCTGTGGACCGCGCCGGGCTGGTACCGGGGCGGAACCGCCTACGACCCGCTCGGCAAGCTGCGCCTCTGGGACTCCTGGTCCTGACCCCTTGACGGTCACGGAGCCGGTGCTAAATTCAATTGCCCACGCGACGCGGGGTGGAGCAGTCAGGTAGCTCGTCGGGCTCATAACCCGAAGGTCGCGGGTTCGAATCCCGCCCCCGCTATCCGCCGACGATGACGGTGACAGCGCCGTCGCCGACGGCACCAAAAGCCCCGCACATGCGGGGCTTTGGCGTTAAGGGCCGAAGCCCGCCGAGGACCCCATGAGCTATGAAACCAGACACTATTGTCTGAGTTAGTAGAGCTAGCTCCACTCATTCGCGACCGCACGGGGTCTCGTTGAACCGTCGACTCGGTCAGCGAAACGGGGCCAGCCGGATGCTCAGGTCGGTGAGAGCGAAGCGGTGCAGGTACCACGCGCGGCCGCGGGGGACCTGCTTGGCCTCCGCGCGCCATACCGCGGCGAACTCGCGCTTGAAGCCCAGCCGCGGGAACTGCTCGACCACGTGCCTGCGGACCGCGTCGGGGATCTCGGTGCTGCGGGCGCCGAAGACGTCGACGGCCGCGCCGGCGGACATGAGAAAGGCCTCGGGGCCGGACTCGAGGCCGACGCCGGGGGTGTGATGCATGGCGATGGCGTTGGCCACCACCTCCCGGCTGCCGGCGGGCAGGCCGTGGCGGTCGGCGAACTCGCGGACCACGGCCGCGCTGCGCACGGTGAAGTCGACGTGCGGGATAGGGCTCGGAAGCCCGGTGTCGTGGAACATCGCGGCGAGGTACAGCAACTCACGATCAAAGGAGATCGCGCGTCGTGCGGCGAGCGCAGCCGCCCAGGCGTACGCACGGTGGGAGTGGTTGCGCAGCACCGGTGTGAGGAGGTCCTCGGCGGCCTGCTGCGCGTCGCGGGCCAGCGATGAGTCCGGGGGCGCGAGACGCTCCGGCTCGATGGTGGCGCGGCGTCCCGGATGTACGCGCAGGGCCATCGCCGTCAGGCCGGCCAGGAGGGCGAGCTCGTCGCGTAGCAGCGGCCCGGCCAGCGTCACGCACTCGCGGGCGGTGAGCACGCCGCCGGTGCGCTCGGTCCATCCGATCGACCCGAGTGGGTCGCTGACGCCTGCGCGGCTGCCGCGATCGGCGGTGGCGGTCAAGACGCCACCACGCGCGCCGACATATCAGTCGCCGCCGGATCGCCGCCCTGGGCGAGCGCATCGATGCGTTGGGCGATGTGCTCAGCGTCGTCCTTGACCCAGCCGAGCAGGGCGGAGCCGCGCGTGTATTGCCAGGGCAGTCCGAGGAAGTACAGGCCGGGGACGTCGGTCACGCCGCGCCGGTGGCGGAGACGTCCCTCCGCGTCGAAGACCGGGAGCTGCACGAAGGAGTGGTCGAGCCGGAAGCCGGTCGCCCACACCACCCCGTCGACGGCGAGCTCGGAGCCGTCGGCGAACGTGACGCTCCGGCCGTGGGCTGCGGTCGCGCGCGGCCGCAGTCGGATGCCGAGCTTGCGTGCGGCGCGCGGGCTGGAGCCGATAAGGGTCTCCTTGTCCTTGAGGCGCTGCGCGAGGCGCGAATCCACGGTCTTGTACATCAGCCGCGTGGCGTGTAGGTAGCGGAACAGGTCGCGGCCGAGGATGCGCTGCGGCAGCGGGGTCTGACGGGCGCCGATGGCCAGATGCACTTGCTGCGAGCGCACGAGCTCCTCGCTGATCTGGTAGCCGGTGTTGCCGCCGCCCACCACCAGCACCGTGCCCGTGGGAAGATCGTCCGGGGAGCGGTACCGGCTGCTGTGCAGCTGCACCACCTCGCGGTCGAGGTTCGCGGCCATCGGCGGAGTGAACGGCACCTGGAACGGCCCGGTGGCGACGACGACCTGGTCGGCCTCGTAGATGCGGTCGGCGAGCTCGACGAGGAAGCCGCCGCCGTCACGTGCCCGCACGCTCTCCACGCGGCTGTCGAGCTCGACCGGCAGCGCGAACCGTTGCGCGTACTCGGTGAGGTAGGCGACGACGTCGTCCCGGCTCGGATAGCTGTTGGGGTCGCCTGGGAACGGGGCGCCGGGCAGGCTGTCGTAGCGCACGGAGGTGAACAGCCGCAGCGAGTCCCAGCGCTCACGCCATGCGGCGGCGGGCTCGCCGGCGGCTTCGAGGATGGTGAACTCGCGGCCCTGCTGGGCCAGGAAGTAGCCGGCGGCCAGGCCGGCCTGGCCGCCGCCGATCACGACGAGCTCGCGCCGCTGGGCGCCGTTGGCGGCGCTCATGCCGTCACGTCGAAGGAGAACATCATGCCGCTCTCGTGGTGCTCGGCGATGTGGCAGTGCGCCATCCAGCGCCCGACCTCGGTCACGTCGAGCACGATGTCGACGACCTCCCCGGTGCGGACCAGCACGGTGTCCTTCCACACCAGATTCGGTTCGACGACGCCGTCGCGCGCGAGCACGAGGAAGCGGCCTGCTCCGTGGATGTGGAAGGGATGGTGCATCGGGTGGTCGGAGTCCATCTCGTTGACGAGTCGGATCTTCACGCGGTCGCCGACGCGGAACTGCCAGTGGATGTCGTGGTTCTCGGCGTCGTTGGAGCGGTCGACGAGCTTCCAGCGCATGTTCGCCGGCGTGGTGAGCTTGTTGACCTCGACCATGTCGTCTTCCCACTCGATCCCGTCGGCCGTCGCGTGGCTATGGCCGTGTCGGCCATGGCCGGCGGTCGCCGATTGCACCAGGCGCGCCGGCAGGAGCTTCATGCCGCACTGCGGGCAGTGGTCCGGCGTCTCGCTGGTCACCTCCGGATGCATCGGGCAGACGTAGCCGGTCGGGGCCGCCTGAGCGATCAGCTTCATGCCACACGCCGGACAACTGCCGGGCTCGTCCTGCACGACCTCCGGATGCATGGGGCAGGCGTAGACCAGCGCCTCGCCCTCGCCGACCTCGGGCTCGCCCATCTCCATCTCCGCCTGGAAGGCGAGCGTCTTATCCGGCGGCGCTTCCACCAGCGGGAGGAGGCGTTCGCGCTCAGCCGCGAGTTCCGGCGCCGTGCGCAAGGTCGCAAACGCGTCGGTCAGCGGCGGGGTGGCCGGGTCTTCGCCGACCGTGATGCCGGCGAGCTTGTGCGTCCGGTCCGGGGTGCGGTGCTCGAGCGTCAGCTTGCCGGGGATGTCGAACAGAACGTCCACGACGACGCGCTCGGACGGCGCGAGGATGACGTCCTCGACGAACTGCTCGTGCTCGACGCGGCCGCTGTCGCCGCCGACGAGCTTCATCCGTGCGCCCGGCAGCGCGACCTTGAACACGCGCGTGTTGGCCGTGTTCGTGAGGTACAGGCGCACGACCTCGCCGGCCCGGGCGGTGAGCGTGAGCTCGGGCTCGCCGGCGACGAGCAGGACGTTGCCGAAGCGGCCCATCGCCGCGTAGGTGGTCTCGTCGGGGCTGAAGGCGGCGATCTGGCCGTCCTCGATGAGGACGTCGTCGAGCGTGAGCGTGAGCTCGCGGTGCACGGGCGGCCAGTAGTCGGGGTCGGCCGGGACGACGATGCAATTGGCGTATAGGCCCAGTTCCTGGCCGTAGTCCTCGCGGACGTGCGGGTGGTACCAGTAGACCCCGGGGTCCGGGAACGTCACCTTCGCCGTGTAGCGGCCGCCGGTGGGAATGAGCTCCTGGGTCTCGTGGGTGCCGTCGTAGCGGTTCTCGAGCCGAAGGCCGTGCCAGTGGACGGTCGCTTCGTGGTCGCCGTCGTTGTCGATGTCGACGACGAGCTCCGCACCCTCGGGCACCCGCAGCGTCGGGCCGGGGATGGACCCGTTGTAGGCCAGCATCCGCACCGTGGCGTCGCCGATGCGCTTGGTCACCGGCCCGATGCGCAGCGTGTACCGGTCCCCGTCGGCGAGCACGACGTCCTGCGTGGCGGACGCGGAAGGAAGGCCGCCGGTCTCGCGCGGGAACTTCCGAGTCGGTGCAGTCATCCTGTCTCCTCAGTCCCGCGCAGCGGGGTTGGTGGTGGTCTCAGGGACCTTCTCGGGATCGCCGGCGGGCGCCGTGGGCTCGCCCGTGACGCTGGCTGCGTAGCCGGCGGCGTCGAATTGCGTAACGGTCAGCGCTGCTTCGGCGGCCTGGCCTTCGACGTTGACGTTCGGGAGCCACTCCAGCCAGCGCGGGAAGTACCAGTTGCGGTCGCCGAGGAGCTGCATGACGGCGGGGATGACGACGGTGCGGACGATCGTGGCGTCCACGAGCAGGGCGACGGCGACGCCGAAGCCCATCTGCTCGAACGCGACGAGCTCGCCGGTGGCGAAGCCGGTGAAGACCACCACGATGATAAGCGCGGCTCCGGTGATCAGCCGGGCGGTCGAGCTGACGCCGTGGATGATCGCCTCCGTGGTGTCGCGCGTCTGGCCGTAGCGCTCACGGATGCGGCTGAGCAGGAACACCTGGTAGTCCATGCTCAGGCCGAACAGGACGCTGAACAGGAAGACCGGCACCCAGGCGTCGATGCGCTCGACCTGGCCGAAGCCGAAGAGGTCGGCGCCCATGCCCTCGACGAACACCAGGACCAGGAGCCCGTACGCGGCGCCGACGGATAGGAGGTTGACGGCGATCGCGGTGATCGGCACGACGATCGACCGGAAGGCCAGCGTGAGCAGCACGAAGCTCAGCGCCAGCACGAAGGCGATGACCAGCGGCAGGTTGCTGCTGACCATCGCGAAGTAGTCGCGGTTCTCGGCCGGGATCCCGCCGACGAGGACCTCGGCCGGTGCGCCCGCGAACGCGGCGCCGGCCCGGTCGCGGAGCCGGTCGATCGCGTTCGTCGCCCGCTCGGATGCGGAGTCGGCGGTCATCGGGAGCGACACGACCGTGATCTGCGGGCCGCGCTGGATCGTCGTGCCGAGGGGCGCGAAGTCGGAGTCCCTCGCGAGCTCGGCCCGCAGCTTGACGATCGCGCGCTGCACGCGGGAGTCGGCGGACGGGCCGTCTACGACGATGTTCACCGGCGTGGTGGCGCCGGTCGGGAAGTCGCGCTCGAGCGCGGTCAAGCCCTGCTTGGCGACCGTACTGTCCGGCAGCGATTGCGGGCCGGAGGCGCCGAGCTTGAGCCCGAGCACCGGCACTGCCGCCGCGAGCAGCAGCGCGCACGCGATCGTGGCGCTGAGGCCTGGATGGCCGACGACCGCGCGGACGGCGCCGCCCCAGAAGCGGCCCTCCTCGCCCATCGAGTCGGCGATGCGCTTGCCGATCCAGGGGACGCGCAGGCGGTCGACGCGGTCGCCCAGCACCATCAGCAACGCGGGATGGAAGGTGAGCGCGACGACGATCGACACCAAGGCGACGGCGATGGCGCCGACGGCGAGGCTGCGCAGCGTGGAGTCCGGCATCAGGAACATGCCGAGCATCGCCAGCACGAAGGCCACGCCGCTGAAGACCACCGCGCGGGTGGCCGTGCCGGCGACGATGAGGATCGCCTCGTGCGTCGAGGCGCCGTGGTGGCGCTCCTCGCGCAGCCGGGAGACGATGAACAGTGAGTAGTCGATGCCCAGGGCCAGGCCCATAGCGACGAGCATGTTCACCACGAAGATGTTCAGCTCGAACACCTGGCCCACGACGGCGACCAGGCCCATCGCGACGACGATCGAGAGGATCGCCATCACGAGCGGGATGGCGGCGCCGACCAGGGTCCCGAAGACCAGCACCAGCACGATCAGGGCCGCCGGCAGCCCGAACTGCATCTCCCCCTGCTGCAGGTCGGACTCGGAGATCTTCGTGAAGTCGTAGCCGACCGTGTTCTCGCCCGTGATGTGCACCGCGAACCCGTCGGCGCCGTTCGCACGCTCGACCGTCGCGATCATGTCCTCGACCGACGTCACCTCCGGCTCGTCGGTCATCACGATCGGCAGGAGCGTCGCGTGCCCGTCCCGTGAGACCAGGGTCTCGCCGCCGCGGTCCAAGTACGTGCCGACGCTGCGGACCTCGGGATCACCGCGCAGCTGGGCGGCCAGCCGCCGGACCCGCGCGGCGAACGCGGCGTCGCGGACGGTGAGCCGCTCGGAGCGCACGATCACCAGTTCGTCGAGGGCGTCGGAGCCGGGCAGCCGCTCGTCGATCAGATCCTGCGCCTGCAGCGACTCCGGGTTCGAGGTCACGCCGCTGTCGCTCGTCAGCGCGCTCGACAGCAGGCCGCCCGTCAACACGATGCCGAGAACCGCCATAAGCCCCCAGATCGCGAGCACCCGCTTCGGATGGGCCGTGGCGTAAGCCGCCAGCCGGCGAGGCCCGAGGCCTCCTCGTCCACTCCGCCCGCTTCCCTTCGACGTCTGCGTGCTCATGGCTGCCCTCCACCTCACTGCGCTGGAGCTCCGCGGCCGTCGGGCCGCGCCCGGACCCGCCGAGCCTAGTCCGACCCCTGCCAGCAATGCAACCTCCAGTAGCGAAAATGACCGTCTCTGTTGTGGTTCCCCAGTGCGGATAGGAAGATCAGGACTGCGCTAGCGCTACGATGGGTAGCGATAGCTGCCGTGCGCGCGGAGCGATCACCCGAGCCTCAGCCGGACGGCGCGGGCCGTCGCGGTCGTGGACGCCCGCCGTCGCCGGGAATCGACCAGCGGATCCTGGACGCCGCCCTCGAGCTGCTGGCCTCTCGCGGCTACGCCGGCTTCCGCCTCGACGAGCTGGCCAAGCGGGCGGGCGTCGCCAAGACCACGATCCTCAGGCGCTGGCCGTCCAAGGCCGCCATCGCGGCCGCGGCGGTCGAGCAACTCGCTCTACAGACCACCGACGTCCCCGCATCCGGAACCCTGCGCGGCGACCTCCATGCGCTGCTGACGAGCGCGGTCGCCGTCTTCACCAACGGTCACGGCGACTTCGTGCCGCGGCTGATCCGCGAGTCCGGTCACCACCCTGAGATCGCCGACCTGCTCCACTCCGTCATCCACACACGACGGCTCGCATACCGGCGCGTCCTCAACCGCGCGATCGCGCGCCACGAGCTCGACCCCGACGTGGATCAGGAGCTCATCATCGACCTGCTCGTCGGCCCGATGTGGACCCGGCTCCTCATCACCCGCGAGCCCATCACCAAGCCCTTCGTCGACGACAGCGTCGACGCCGTCATCCGCGCCTTCCCGCCACCCGCCGACCCCTCCGAAACTGCTGCGGTGGCCGACGAGCTCTCGGAGGAGCCCCAATGAGCCTGCTCGCGGTCCCCGCGTCGACTCGACCATCGTCCGCGACAAACCGTGCAGGCACGACCAGGCGCGATCGTGTGGATCCGCCAATCCACGCTCAGCGGAGTGCCGTCGTCCTTGGCGCGCGCGGCGATGCCGCCATCGAAAGCGCCGTCGCCGACGGCACGAAACGCACCTCTCCGGCGGGGCTTTCGCGATACGTCACGGCTGGCCTAGCCTGTGGTGGAAAGGATGGAGGGTGACCGCGAGCCTTACAAGCCGCTGTGGGCGGAGAGCCTGAGAAGAGAGGCCTCGCCGAAGCCGGAGGCCGCCGCGAACCCGAAGCCCCCGTCGTTCCAGGCAAACCCAGCGCTTGCGATTGTGGCCCTCGTCGTGTTTGGGGTCTTGCTCAGCGTGATCGTCAGCGATGATTCGAGCCGGGTCACCTTCGCCAAGCTTCCGTCCTACTGGGGGAGCGTCGAGATGACGTGTGCCACGGTGCGCGTCGAGGGTGACGGTCGGGCGCGCGAGTACTTCTTCTGTAAGGCCCAGGGTGCCGGCCAGCTGCCGCCCGGCGACTATCGACCGCCCGAGTCCAACTGGAGATCGGACTTCGACCGCCGCCGAGCAACGGACCACGCGATTCGGATCTCGCCGAATGGCGTTGTCCTCGGCTGGGCGCGCTACGTCCCGTGAGGGGAAGGACGTCGCCCGCGTGCGCGGGGTACCAATCCGGGTACCAATCTGAGCGCAACTGAGAGCAACTCAGAGCAACTCATTTGGCTCTAGGGGGCCGAATCAAACCCCATGCAACCCGGTCGAACCAGCTCATAACCCGAAGGTCGCGGGTTCGAATCCCGCCCCCGCTATCCGCCGACGATGACGGTGACAGCGCCGTCGCCGACGCAGTCCAGCAACGAGCGACGGTGGCTCGGGCCGCAGGAACAGGCGCGAGATCCGCGCGCGCATGGTTCGAGCTTAGTCCCGGCCTGTTCGTCGAGCGCGTTACGTATGCGGGGATCGTCTCAATGACCGTTGAGGTGTTGGTACGATCGCCGGCGTGTCCGACGATCGCTGTGATCTGCTGTGTCTCGACCTCCCGAAAGCGGAGCGGCTCCGGACCGAGCGGCTGCCGCAGGGTGCGGCGACAGCGCTCGCGGAGCGGGCGAAAGCGCTCGCCGACCCCACACGGCTCATGTTGGCGGCGGCGCTCGCGGACGGCGGGGAGTTGTGTGTGTGCGACCTGGCGTGGGTGGCGGAGCGTTCGGAGAACCTCGTCTCGCATCACCTGCGCGTGCTCCGGGGTGCCGGTCTCGTACGCAGCCGCCGCGCCGGGAAGATGGTGATGTACGAGGTCACCGACAGCGGTCGCGCGCTGATCGATGCAGTGCGCGGGCCGGTGCTCGTCACGCCATGACCGCGCTACCGACGCTTTCTGCGGCGCCGGTCCGGATCGACCGCGCCACGTACGAGCGGCTGGCCCGGCGGGCGCGGCTGCTCTCCTGGCTGAGCGTGGCGTGGATGACCGTCGAGGGCGCGGTCGCGATCTCTGCCGGCCTGGTCGCGTCGTCGATCGCGCTCGTCGGGTTCGGTCTCGACAGCGCGATCGAGGGCTTCGCCTCGTTGGTGATCGTGTGGCGGTTCTCGCGCTCGCGGATGTTCTCGGCCGCTGCCGAGACGCGCGCGCAGAAGCTCGTCGCAATCCAGTTCTTCGTGCTCGCCCCGTACGTGGGCTTCGAATCGATCCGAGCGCTGATCGGTGCCGAGCGGCCCGCCGAGACGTGGGTCGGGATCGCGCTCGCCGCCAGCAGCGTCGTGCTGATGCCGCTGCTGGGCATCGCCAAGCAGCGGATCGCCGACCAGATCGGGTCTGCCGCGACGAAGGGCGAAGGTCGCCAGAACATGCTCTGCGCGTATCTCGCGGGTGCGCTGCTGATCGGGCTGATCGGCAACGCCTGGGTCGGCGCCTGGTGGCTCGACCCCGCGGTCGGGCTGTTGATCGCCGGCGTGGCGGTCAAGGAGGGCCTGGAGGCCTGGCGTGGCGACGGGTGCTGCGTCAGCTCCCCGCTCGACGGCGCGGGTTTCGTGGATGTGGGCTCCGCCGATGACTGCTGCGCCCACTGAGTCGCCGCGGAAGGCAATCCTCCAGCGCCTGGTCGACGAGGTGATGAACGCGCGGCGCCTCGACGTGCTCAACGAGCTCTGCACGCCGGCGATGGCGGACCGCTGGCATGCCTGGGTCGCACCGTTCCAGGCGTCGTTCCCCGACATGCGGATGGAGATCGTGCAGCTCGTCGAAGAGGGCGACACGGTCGTCGGACGCTTCACGTGCTCAGCCACCCAAACGGGCGAGTGGCGCGGGCGCGCCCCGAGCGGCAGGCGGTTCGAGGACGTCGACGAGGTCTACTTCTTCAGTTTCGAGCACGATCGCATCTCCGGGGCATGGGGGCTCGAGGACACGATCGACCGCCTCCGCCAGTTCGGGCTCGCCGACTCATGAAGGTCGAGGTTCTGTACTTCGAGGGTTGCCCCAACTACGAGGCACTGCTGCCGCACCTGCGCGAGCTGCTGCGCGCGGCCGGTGTGAGCACGCACGTCGAGCTCGCGCGCGTCGACGATTCCGACGTCGCGGTTCGCGAGCGGTTTCTGGGCTCGCCGACTGTGCGCATCGACGGCGAAGACGTCGAACCCGGCGCCGACCGACGCACCGACTACGGCCTGAAATGCCGTCTCTTCGAGACATCCGACGGGCTGCGGGGCACACCCGACGACGAGTGGGTGCTCGCCGCGTTGGAGCGGGCGCGCGGGATACTTCGCTCGTGAGTCAGAGCGATGTCGAGATGCTGCGGCGCGCGTGGGACGCGTTCACACGCGGCGATGTCGCCGCGGCCGCGGATGCGCTCGACCCGGAGGTGCAGTGGTATGGCGCCGGCGACCCCGACGGCGAAGGCAGCTGCCACAACCGCGAGGAAGCGACGGCGTTCATCCGGCGCGCGCTCGCGGACGGCCTGACCGCAGAGCTGCTCGAGGTTCGCGATGCCGGCGCTCGCCTCGTTGCCGTCATCCACACGCATGCTCCGCCGGACTGGGAGCGCAGCCCCGAGCCGCACGGGGAGGTCGTGACGATTCGCGACGGCAAGGTCACAGAGATGGTGGTCTACCCAACGGTCGAGCATGCCTGCGCTGCCGCCGGTATCGGGGAGCGGCCCCGCGCCTAGGACGGCGGGTCGAGCCGGACCGCGCTCACGCTCGGGCTCGGGCCGAGCGGCCGGCGCGGCTCGCGGACGCCGACGTCCGGCGGCGGGTCACCCCAGCCGGAACGGTCCTCACAGCGACGGACGCACGGCCGCAGCCGCAGTCGCCAGCACACTCCGTCGGGTGTGCGGCTGAAGAACAATCCGCGCTGCGCGATGGCGACCTGTGCCGTGACGTGGTGGCGCGAGTGTCGGCGGACGCTCAGGGAGCCGGCGGCCACGAGGCAGGCGACCACCATGGCACCGGCCAGGAATCCGACCACCCACACGACCATGGCGGGAAGTATCGAAGCGCCCCGCCGCGACCGCAACCCGCCGGCAAGCCTGCCATTCGTCTCGCGATGTCGTGAAGGTTGGCGCCGCGTGCTTTGCTGCACCTATGGACCGGCCTGCGTTGCAGCTGCTCCGCGACCGACCCCGGTCGCGCGTCAACGGAATCGCGGTTGCGACGCTCGCGATCGCCCTGACGACGCTGCTGATCTTCCCGCTTCGCGAGGTGGCGCCCCCCGTATCCACGGGCGTCGTCTATCTGCTCGCGGTACTGCTCGTCTCGACGCTCTGGGGCACCTGGCTCGGCCTCGCGACAGCCATCGCGAGCGCCCTGACGTGGAATTTCTTCCACATCCCACACACGGGCCGCTTCACGATCGCCGACCCCGAGAACCTGGTTGCTCTTGGCGTGTTCCTCGCGACGGCGATCGTCGCCTCGACCGTGGCCGACGTGGCGCGCGCGAGGACCGCCGAAGCCGAGCGCCGGCGCGAGGAGGCCGACCTCGCCGCGGAGCTCGCGCGCGTGCTGCTCGGGGAGGCCAGCGTGCAAGAGGCGCTGCCGATCGCCTCGTCGCGGCTCGCCTCCGCTCTCGGGCTGCCGTACGCCGCGATCGTGCTCGACCCGCCGGCGCCGCCGGACCGCCAGGCTGCCCTGGGGCTCGACGTCGGCCACGGGCGCAGCGCCGCGCTGCACGTTCCGGGCGGGCTGTCTGCCGCTACGATCGACCGGCTGCGCGAGCGGGTCGCGCCCGCCCTGGAGGCGCTGCTGGCCGCCGCCCTGGATCGGGACATTCTGCAGACCGAGGTCGTCGAGACGCACGCGCTGCGGCGCTCGGACGTGATCAAGACCGCCCTCCTGCGGGCGGTCTCGCACGACCTGCGAACGCCGTTGACCACGATCCTGGCCGCCGGCGAGGCGGTGCGCTCGGAGGCGATCAATGCGCGCGAGCGCGACGAGCTCGGCTCGCTCGTCGTGGAGGAGGCGCGGCGGCTCTCGAGTCTGATCGACAAGCTGCTGGACCTCTCGCGGTTGCAGGCGGGCGAGGCCGAGGCCAGGCGTGACTGGTGCTCGATCGAGGAGGTCGTCGACGCCGCAGTCGAGCACGCAGACGGCGCGGTGCCGATCGAGGCGTCGCTCGATCGCGACCTCCCGCTGGTACAGGCCGACGCCGCACAGCTCGAGCGCGTGATCGCGAACCTGATCGAGAACGCCCAGCGCCACTCCGGCGGCCATCCGGTCAAGCTTCGCGCGCGCGTAACCGGGGGCCGACTGACGATCCGCGTGATCGACCGCGGACCCGGCATCCCGCACGAGCTGCTGCCGCACGTCTTCGAGCCGTTTCGGCGCGGGGAGGCGGAGGCGGACCACCGCGGGTCGGGACTCGGCCTCGCGATCGTCAAGGGCTTCGTCGAGGCCAACGGCGGGCGTGTGTGGGCCGAGTCGTTGCCGGACCAGGGCACGGTGTTCGTCGTCCAGTTGCCGCTGTCGGACCGGCCGGTGGCGCACGCATGAACGCCGGCGACCCGCGCGTGTTGGTCTGCGACGACGAGCCGCAGATCGTGCGCGCACTGAAGGTCGTGCTCCGCGATGCCGGCTTTGCCGTCGACGCGACCGCCTCCGCGCAGGAGGCGCTCGACGCCGCCGCGGTCAGCCCGCACGACGCCGCCGTGATCGACCTGATGCTGCCCGACGGCAATGGCATCGACGTCTGCCGCGAGCTTCGCTCGTGGAGCCGGATGCCGATCCTCGTGCTCTCCGCGGTGGGCGACGAGGACCAGAAGGTCGCGGCGCTCGAGGCCGGGGCGGACGACTACGTGACCAAGCCCTTCGGACCCCGCGAGCTGGTCGCGCGCCTACACGCCGTCATGCGCCGCGCCGGCGCGGCCGTCGACGAGCCGGCGATCACCGTCGACGGCCTCGAGATCGACCTGGCCGCCCGGATCGTGCGCCGTGAGGGCGCAGAGGTGCACCTCACGCCGATCGAGTACGACCTCCTACGCACGCTGGCCCGCAACCGCGGGCGGCTGCTGACCCATCGCACGCTGCTCACAGAGGTGTGGGGCCCGCAGTACGCGGAGGACACCCGGGTCCTACGCACCCACGTGGCCAACCTGCGCCGCAAGATCGAGCCGCAGGGCGCGCGGCGGTACATCCGCACCGATCCGGGCGTCGGATACCGCTTCGGCGCCTGAAGCGCCCTTCACAAGATCTTGATGCAGGAAGGCCGGATCCTCACGGTCCCTTGATGCTGGCACCACCAGGCTGGCGGGTGGATGGCCAGACGCCGGCTAGAGGGCCTCGAACGGGTGCTCGGGGCCAATGCGCTGTTCTCGACCGCGTACGGGAACGTCGGCTCGTCGATCTACTACGCGCTCGGCCTGGTCGCCTCCTACGCGCTCGGCCTCACGCCGGTGGTGTTCGTGATCACCGGGTTCTTCTTCTTCTGCACGGCGGCGACCTACGCCGAGGCGACGACCATGTACCCGGAGGCGGGCGGGTCGGCCTCGTTCGCGCGGCGCGCGTTCAACGAGTTCTGGTCGTTCTTCGCCGCGTGGGCGCAGATGCTCACCTACATCTGCACGATCGCCATCTCGGCGTTCTTCGTGCCGCACTACATCGGCGGCCTCTTCTGGGAGCCGCTGCGCCACTCCCCCGGCGACATCGTCGTGGGCGCGATCGTGATCGCACTGCTGGCCGGCATCAACATCTTCGGGGTCAAGGAGTCGACGGGCGTCAACGTGCTGCTGGCCGTCATCGACTTCATGACGCAGCTGCTGCTCGTAATCGTCGGCGCGGCGCTCGTGCTCTCACCCGAGACGCTCGCGAACAACATCGAGCTGGGTGTCGCCCCGACATGGAAGGACTTCATCCTGGCGATCCCGATCGGCATGCTCGCCTACACGGGCATCGAGACGATCTCGAACATGTCCGAAGAGGCGCGCGACGAGGCGCGGACGATCCCTGCGGCGATCAACCGCGTGCGAATCGCCGTGTTCGCGATCTACTTCACGCTGCCGGCCGTCGCGCTGTCGGCGCTGCCGGTGCAGCAGCGCGCGGACGGCACCTACTACACGCTGCTGGGCCTGCCGGAGGAGGAGGGCGGCTTCGCGGGCGACCCGATCCTCGGCTTCGTCAAGCAGATCGACCTCGGACCGCTCCAGGCTCCCGGGGAGCTCTACGTGGGCCTGCTGGCGGCGACGATCCTGTTCCTTGCCACCAACGCGGGCATCATCGGCGTCTCCCGGCTCACGTACTCGATGGGCATCCACCGCCAGCTGCCCGACGGCCTGCGGCGTCTGCACCCGCGCTTCCGCACCCCGTGGATCGGCATCCTCGTCTTCTCGGGCCTGGCGATCCTGATCCTGCTGCCAGGCCAAGAGGCATTCCTGGGCAGCATCTACTCGTTCGGGGCGCTGCTGTCGTTCACGATCGCGCACGCCTCGGTGATCCGGCTGCGTCGCAAGCTGCCCGACTTCGAGCGCCCCTACCGCGGTCCCGGCAACCTACGGCTCGGGAGCTACGACGCGCCGCTGTTCGCGATCCTCGGCGGCAGCTTCACCGCGGTCGCCTTCGTGGTGATAGCCGCGTTGAACCTCACCGTCGCGGCGTTCGGTGTCGGCTGGCTGGCGCTCGGGATCCTCGTCTACGTCGCATACCGCCGCCGGCAGGGGCTCGACCTGACCTCCACCCACAAGGTCGCGATCCCGCAACCTGTCGTCGACCACGAGGCGGAGTACGACTCCGTGCTGATCCCCGTGATCGACGGGCGCTACGACGACCACGTGCTCGCGACAGCGATCAAGCTGGCCGCACGCAAGCGGCGAGGGATCCACGTCGTGTCACTGGTGACCGTGCCCAACGCACTGCCGATCTCGGCACGCATGGACGACGAGGAGGCCCGCGCCCAGTCGGTCATCGAGCAAGCCCGAGTGCAGGGCGGTCGCCGCGTGTCGGGCCACCGCGAGCGGATCCGCGCCGGCCAGGCGGGCCGGCGGATCATCGAGGAGGCCAACGACATGCGAGCGGCGGCGATCGTCATGCCCATGCCGCCCCGCGTGGCAGGCGGCTCCCTGTTCGGCCGCACGCTCGAGACCGTGCTGGCCGAACGGCCGTGCCGGGTCGTGATCGAAACCACCCCTGAGGGCGCACGCGACCCGCGGCCTACCGACTTCGAGGCGCCGCACACCGACGGCAGAGCAGCGTCGCGCTCCCAGTAGCGCGATCGCGCTTCCAACCCGGGCTGCTCCAGCTGGTCCGACGTGCAGAGCGCGCGACAGCCATCACACGCCCGGCGGATACCAATCTGGATACCAATTTGAGCGCAACTGAGGGCAACTCAGAGCAACTCAAATGGCTCCAGAGAGCCGAATCCGACCCCACGCAACCAGGTCTAGCCAGCTCATAACCCGAAGGTCGGAGCAGACGTCCTCTAGGGCCTGGGGCGCCGTTGCGGCTTGGCTCATCGCACAAGGATCGCCGATCACGCTCGGCCGGATTGACAGCGAGGCTCGTAAGCGTAGACTTACGGTCAGTGGTTGCTTACCAAGCTGATGCCTGGGCCGCGCTCGGTGACCCGACGCGACGCGCGGTCTTCGAACGTCTGGCGCAACGCCCGCGTGCGGTCGGAGAGCTCGCGCGGGAGCTGCCGGTCAGTCGTCCCGCGGTGTCCCAGCACCTGAGGATCCTCAAGGACGCGGGGCTCGTCATCGACCGGCCCGCGGGCAACCGCCGCATCTATCACGCCGATCCGGAGGGGGTGGCGGCCTTGCGCTCGCAGCTCGACCGGTTCTGGAGTCAAGCGCTGGCGACCTTCAAGGAGGTCGTCGAGCAGGACGACGAGGAGGTCGTATGAGCACGCAGGCCCAAGCGGCGACGGTTCGCCAGGAGATCGTCGTCGAGGCGCCGGTCGAGCGCGCGTTCCGCGTGTTCACCGAGCAGCTGGACAAGATCAAGCCGCGCGAGCACAACATGCTCGGCGTCGACATCGCCGAGACGGTCTTCGAGCCGCGGGCCGGCGGCCGGATCTACGACCGCGGGACCGACGGCAGCGAGTGCGAATGGGCGAGCGTGCTCGCTTACGAGCCACCCGACCGCGTCGTCTTCAGCTGGAACGTCAGCCCGTACTGGCAGGTCGAGAGCGACCCCGCAAGGCGCAGCGAGGTCGAGGTGCGCTTTATCGCCGAAAGCCCCGACCGCACCCGCGTCGAGCTCGAGCATCGCCACCTCGACCGCCACGGCGACGGCTGGGAGGGCCTGCGCGACGGAGTCGCCGCGCCCGACGGCTGGCCGCTCTACCTGCGGCGCTACACCGACCTCCTGAACGCCTGAAGGGGCGATGCATCTGCCAGTCCGGCAATTCGAAGGTCGCGGCTTCGGATCTCGCCCCCGCTATCCGCCGACGATGACGGTGACAGCGCCGTCGCCGACGACACGAAAAGCCCCGGTCCGCCGAGGCTTTCACGTCAAGCGGCGAGCGCCGGCAGCTCGAGCAGCGACCGCACCCGCTGGAGCGCACCCTCTGCGAGCGAGAAATAGGCGAAGGAGCCCCTCTTCTCGCGATCGACGATGCCGGCGTCGAGGAGCTGCTTGAGGTGGTAGCTCACCGAGGACTGCTTGAGGCCGAGCAGATCCTGGAGGTCGCAGACGCACACCGCCTCGCCGTCCGCCGCGAGCAGGCGGTTGAGGATCTTCACGCGATGGCGGTCGGCGAGCGCCTTGAAGACCCGCTCGAGCTCGCCCGCCTCGTCGTCGGTGAGAGCGGTGCTGGCCAGCGGGGCACAGCACTGCACGAGGGGGAGCGGGGTGGCCATGGCGGACATCATATCGAAAAAACTTGATGTCTTGCGTCGACGCTGCTAGCTTCAAGACATCGAACTTCTTCGATGTCCTCGTCCCGGGAGTCTGCCATGACCGAGAACCCACACGTCGTCGCCGTCATCGGCGCGGGCCCCGTCGGCCTTGCCGCCGCCGCCCACCTCGCCTCGCGCGGGATCGAGCCGCTCGTGTTCGAGGCCGGCGACGCCGTCGGCGCGAGCATTCGCGAGTGGGGGCACGTGCGCGTGTTCTCCCCGTGGGAGTACAACGTCGACCCGATCGCGGCCGAGCTGCTCGCCGAGGCCGGCTGGGAGGCGCCGGACGCGACGGCCTACCCGACCGGGTCGGACATCGTCGAGCGCTATATCGAGCCGTTGGCGGCGCTGCCGGAGATCGCGCCGGCGCTGCACCTCGAGGCGCGTGTCGTCGCCGTGACGCGGCACGGCGTCGACAAGCTCAAGGACGCCGGCCGCGAGGAGGCGCCGTTCGAGCTCGTGGTCGAGGAGGGCGGCGAGGAGCGGCGCTACCTCGCGTCGGCGGTGATCGACGCGTCGGGCACCTGGACGCGTCCGAATCCGCTCGGCGCCGGTGGCGTGTCCGCCCAGGGCGAGCGCGCGGCGGCCGGCCGGATCGCGTACGGCATCCCGGACGTGCTCGGCGCCGATCGCGCCCGCTACTCAGGGCGGCGCGTGCTCGTGGTCGGCAGCGGCCACTCGGCGTTCAACGCCATCCTCGACCTCGTCACGCTGCGCGACTCCGAGCCGGCGACCGAGGTCGTGTGGGCGATCCGCGGCGCGACGCCGGGCCGCAAGTACGGCGGCGGCGGCGACGACCAGCTGCCGGCGCGCGGCGCGCTCGGCGCCACGGTCCGCGCGCTCGTCGCCGACGGCTCCGTCGAGCTGGTCGGCGGCTTCCAGACCCGCCGCATCTCGCTCGTCGACGACCGCGTTGTCGTGGCCGACGAGGACGTCGCGATCACCGCCGACGAGATCATCGCGTCGACCGGCTTCCGCCCCGACCTGACGCTGCTCGGAGAGCTGCGGCTGGACCTCGACGATCGCGTGGAGGCGGCGCGCGCGCTCGCTCCGCTGATCGACCCGAACGTGCACTCCTGCGGCTCGGTGCCGCCGCACGGCGTCGACGAGCTCTCGCATCCCGACGAGGGCGTGTTCATGGTCGGCATGAAGAGCTACGGCCGCGCGCCGACGTTCCTGCTGCGCACGGGCTACGAGCAGGTCCGCTCGGTCGTCGCCGCGCTCGCCGGCGACTGGGAGAGCGCACGCAGCGTCGAGCTCGTGCTGCCCGAGACGGGCGTCTGCAGCGCCAGGCCCGCGCCGGACACCGAGGTCGCGGCTGCGCCCTCCGCGTGCTGCGGCAGCGGCTCGCCTCACGCCGGTGCGACCGCGGCGGCGTGATCGCCGACTCGGCCCGGCCCAGGCTCGCTCCGCCCGTCTGGCGGACGCGGGCCTGGGGCATCGTCGGCGCGCTCTCGATCACCGAGACGATCTCGTGGGGAATCCTCTACTACGCCTTCGCCGTGTTCCTGCTGCCGATGCAGGAGGACCTCGGTTACTCGGCGGCGCAGCTGACGGGCGCGTTCTCGCTCGCCCTGCTCGTCTCCGCGGTGGCGGGGATCGCCGTCGGTCGACATCTCGACCGGCACAGCCCGAGGACGGTGATGACGGCCGGTTCGGTGGCCGGGGTGCTGCTCGTGCTCGCCTGGTCGCAGGTGCACGGGCTGCTCGCCTTCTATGTGCTCTGGATCGGGATCGGCGTCGTCATGGCGGCCGTCCTCTACGAGCCGGCCTTCACGGTGCTGGCCAAGTGGTTCCCGCGCTCCGTCGAGCGCCGGCGGGCGATGACGGCGATGACCATCGCCGGTGCGCTCGCCAGCTTCATCTTCCTGCCGCTCGCCCAGGCGCTGATCGACGCCTACGGCTGGCGCGACGCGCTGCTCGCCCTGGCGGCCGTCCTCGCGCTCGGGACCGTTCCGCTGCACGCGGTCGCGCTACGGCAGGCGCCCACCGTCGACGCCGCCGAGCACCCGCACCCGTCCGCATCCGCCGGCGAGGCGCTGCGGTCGACTTCGTTCTGGCTGCTCTCCGGGGCATTCTTCCTGGCGACCGGCGCCGCGATCGCCGTCACGGTCCAGGGCATCCCGTTCCTGCTCGAGCGCGGCTACAGCCCCGCCTTCGCCGCCTTCTCGATCGGTGTCATCGGCATCTCCCAGATTCCCGGCCGGCTGCTGTTCGCCCCGCTCGCAGAGCGCCTCCCGCACCCGTGGGGAACAGTCGCCCTGTTCGCGCTGATCGCCGCCGGCATCGGCATGATCGTGGGTGTCGACGCGACCGCCGCCGTGATCGCCGGGCTGATCCTCCTCGGCATGGGCAACGGCATGGCCACCCTCGCCCGCGCCACCTTGATCGCAGATCGCTACGGCGCGGCTGCGTATGGCACGATCGCGAGCGTGGCGGCGTCGGCGACGATCGGAGCTCGGGCCGCCGCCCCCGTCGCGGCCGCCGCCTACGCGTCCGTCGTCGGGTACGGCACGCTGCTCGTGACCCTCGCGGCGATCGCGGTGCTCGCCGCGCTCCTCGCCTTCGTCTCCGAGCGCGGCGCAGGCCACGCCGTCGCGTGACGCCGGCGCGCTGGCTGACGCTCGCCGTCGTGTCGGCGGCCACGGCGATGCTGCTGCTCGACGTCACGGTCGTCAACGTCGCGCTGCCGGCGATCCGGGCCGACCTGGACGCGAGCTTCGCCGAGCTGCAGTGGGTCGTGGATGCTTATGCGCTGACGCTCGCCGCGACGCTGCTGACGGCGGGCGCGCTCGCCGACCGGCACGGGCGCCGCGCGGTGTTCGCCGCCGGGCTCGCGGTCTTCACGGCGTGCTCCGCGCTGTGCGCCGCGGCCGGGTCCGGCGCCATGCTCGACGTCGCGCGGGCGGCGCAGGGCGTCGGCGCGGCGGCGATGTTCGCCGCCTCGCTCGCCGTGCTGGCGAACGAGTTCCAGGGCGCGCAGCGCGGATTCGCGCTCGGCGTCTGGGGAGCGATCACCGGCGGCGCGCTCGCCGTCGGCCCGCTCGTCGGCGGGCTGCTCGTGGACGGCTTCGGCTGGCGCTGGGTGTTCCTCGTGAACCTTCCGATCGGCGTGCTCCTCGTCTGGCTCACGCTGCGCTCGCTCCCGGAGTCGCGGGATCCGTCGCCGCGGGGCCTCGACCTGCCCGGTCTCGTGACCTTCGGCGCCGCGTGCTTCCTCGGCACGTACGGGCTGATCCGCGGCAACGAGGACGGCTGGACCAGCCCCCAGGTCGTCGGGTCGCTCGCCGCGGCGGCGCTGCTGCTGTGCGCCTTCGTCGTGGTCGAGCGCCGCGCAGCATCGCCGATGCTCTCGCCGGCGCTGTTTCGCATCCCGGCCTTCACCGGCACGGCCGTCGTCGCCTTCGCGCAATCCGTCGCGCTGTACCCCCTCTTCCTCTTCCTCGCCGTCTATCTCCAGGAGGGCCTCGGCCACTCGGCGACCGAGACCGGACTCCGGCTGCTGCCGCTGACGCTCGTGCTCTTCGCGGTCGCGCCGATCTCCGGGCGGCTGACCAGCCGCATCGGGCTGCGCGCGCCGCTCGTGACCGGCCTGGCGCTGATCGCGGTCGCCCTCCTGCTGATGCGCGGCTTGGAACCGGCGTCGTCCTGGACACAACTGCTCCCCGGCTTCGTCGTCGGCGGACTCGCGATCGGCGTGATCAGCCCGGCGCTCGCGGCCGCGATGGTCGGTGTGCTCTCCGCCGAGCAGGTCGGACTCGCCTCGGGCATCAACAACACCTTCCGCCAGCTCGGGATCGCGGTCGGCATCGCCGCGCTGGGCGCCGTCTTCACCCACCACGCGGACGGTGCCGGCCTGCCGGGCCTCGTGGACGGCCTCAACGCCGTCTTCGCGGTCGCCGCGGCGGTCGCCGCCGTGGCCGCGGTGATCGCCTGGCCGCTGCTCCGTGGCTTCGGCGTCCCGCCCGGGCGGGAGGTGTCGTGAGCGCCCCGAATGCGGTACCTTCGCTCGCAACAACGAAGGCTGTTATGACTGCGCTGCCAACACTTCCCGGACCGACCGCCGCCGAGTGCTGTGCCCCCGCGGCGGGCCTCGATCCGGCGCTCGACGCCGACCGCCTCGCCGCGGTGGCCAAGGCGCTCGGCGATCCGTTGCGCGTCCAGATCCTCGACGTCGTGCGCCGCAGCGAGGCGCCGGTCTGCCAGTGCGAGCTGATCGCGCTGTTCGAGATCCGGCAGTCGCTGCTCTCGCACCACATCAAGAAGCTCGTCGACGCCGGGCTGCTCGACGTGGAGCGGCGACACAGGTGGGCCTACTACTCCGTCCCCGCCGACGGCACCGAGGAGCTGACCGCATGGCTGACCTGACCAGCACGGAACCGACGACCTCCTGCTGCTCCACCGAGGCGCAGTCCTCGTGCTGTGAGCCGTCCCAGAAGGCTTCGTGCTGCGAGACGAGCGCGGCGGGCGGCAGCTGCGGCTGCTCCGAGGGCCGCTCGCAGGACATCCGCGAGACGGTGCGCGAGAAGTACGCCGCCGCCGCGCGCGCGGCCACGGCCGAGCCGGCGAGCTCGTGCTGCGGATCCCCTGCCGACGAGACCGGCGTGTTCGGCTCCGGCCTCTACGGCGAGGGCGAGACGGAGGGCGCGACCGCCGGTGCGCTCGGGGCGTCGCTCGGCTGCGGCGTGCCGACGGCCGTCGCCGACCTCCACGCGGGCGAGACCGTGCTCGACCTCGGCTCGGGCGCCGGCGCCGACGTGTTGATCAGCGCGCGGCGCGTGGGCGCGACCGGCAAGGCGATCGGGCTCGACATGACCGACGAGATGCTCGAGCTCGCGCGGGCGAACGCGGCCGAGGCGGGCGTCGCCAACGCCGAGTTCGTCAAGGGCTACCTCGAGGACATCCCGCTCGCGGACGCCTCCGTGGACGTGGTGATCTCCAACTGCGTGATCAACCTCGCGGGGGACAAGCAGCGCGTGCTCGCCGAGGCGGCGCGGGTGCTGCGCCCGGGCGGGCGCTTCGCGGTGTCGGACGTGATCGCCGACGAGGGCATGGACGAGGCCACGCGCGCGGACATGGCCGCCTACACCGGCTGCATCGCCGGTGCGCTGACGGAGGCCGAGTTCCGCGCGGCGCTCACCGCGGCCGGGCTGACCGACATCGAGATCCGCCCCACCCACCGCGTGCACGCCCAGGCCGCATCGGCGATCGTGCGCGCGAGCAAGCCCTGACCGATGGCGACGGTGCTGTTCGTCTGCAAGGCCAACCGCGGCCGCAGCGTCATGAGCCAGGCGCTCTTCGAGCGCGCCGCCGCCGGCCGGCACCACGCGATCTCCGCCGGCAGCGAGGCGACGCCCGACGGCGGCCCGCATCCCGAGGTCGTCGAGGCGATGCGCGAGCTCGGGATCGACGTGGCCGCCCAGAGGCCGCAACGGCTCACCACGGAGCTGGCCGCGCAGGCCGACGCGGTGATCACCATGGGCTGCGGCGACGCCTGCCCGGTGATCCCCGGCAGGAAGCAGCTCCGCGCCGACTGGGACCTGGCCGACCCGAAGGACCGCCCGCTCGACGAGGTCCGGGCCACGCGCGACGACATCGACCGGCGCGTGCGCGCGCTCGTGACCGACCTCGACGCGGCTGTCGCGGCGTGAGCCCACCGCTGCCCCGGCGGCTGCTCGCCGAGTTCCTCGGCTCGGCCTTCCTCGCGGCGCTCGTCATCGGCTCGGGCATCGCCGCCCAGCAGCTCTCCCCTGACGACACCGGCCTGCAGCTGCTCTACAACTCCGCCGCCACGGCCGCTGGCCTGTTCGCGATCATCCTCATGTTCGGCCCGGTCTCCGGCGGCCACTTCAACCCCGTCGTCTCGCTCGTCGACGCGGCCTTCGGCGGGCTCACGCGCCGTGACGCCGCCGCCTACATCCCTGCCCAGGTCGCGGGCTGCATCACCGGCGCCATCGCCGCCAACGTGATGTTCGCCCTGACCGCGATCAGCATCTCCGACAACCATCGCGCCAGTGCGGCGCATCTGTTCGCCGAGGTGATCGCGACGCTCGGCCTGCTGCTCGTGATCTTCGCGCTCGTCCGCAGCGGCCGGGCGGCGACCGCGCCCGCCGCGGTCGGCGCCTACATCGGCGCCGCCTACTGGTTCACGAGCTCGACGAGCTTCGCCAACCCGGCCATCAGCGTCGGCCGCATGTTCTCCGACACGTTCGCCGGGATCGCGCCGGCCTCGGTGCCGTCGTTCGTGGTCGCACAGCTCGCAGGCGGTGTCGCCGCGTTCGGGCTGATCCGGATCCTCTATCCCGATGTCACGCCCGACGACGCGGCGCAGGTCGTCGTACCGCACCGCGACATCGTCAGCGGCGACCAGCAGGGCCTCTAGCCCTCCGGGAAGGGGATCTCGCCCTCCATCTGGCCCAGGCTCTCGCAGGTGTCGACGACTGCGAAGTCGGTGCCCTGCTGCACGTTGTACGTGTCGGACGTCCCCGGATCCGGTGCGCCGTTGGGGTTGTCGCCGAGGAACAGGTAGTCGCCCGTGCCGCCGAGCAGCGTGTCGCTGCCGCGACGCAACGCCTCGGGCCTTGATAGTGCGGGGAGGAGAGGAGTAGCGTCGATTCATCCCAGGCGACGCGCGTGGGACGCGGCGCCGCCCATCATCCGGCACGGAGGCCTCGGTCAAGGAGGTCTTCCAGATGCGAAGGCTCCTCATTCCCGCGGCAGTCGCGTTTGCGCTCGCGGTTGCCGTCGTCCCGGCGCAAGCGGCGCCGTTCACCTTGGGTCCGACGAGCCTCTCCTCGGGGCTGAGTCCGTGGGCGCCGGGCTGCGGCGGCCCCGGTGAGGCGCTGCCCTCGAGCGTGAACTACCTGAACGCCGAGGTCGAGACACACGTCGCCGTCAACCCGGCCAATCCCAACAACGTCGTCGCCTACTGGCAGCAGGACCGCTGGAACGACGGCGGGGCGCACGGCAACGTCGCCGGCTACTCCTTCAACGGCGGGCTCTCGTGGGCCCGCAGCTGGCCGGCGTTCACCCGCTGTGCCGGCGGCACCGGCAACACAGGCGGCTACGAGCGGGGCACCGATCCCTGGGTCTCGTTCAGCCCGAACGGCAGGCTGCACGCGATGGCGCTCGTGTTCGACAACTCGACGGCTCGCAACGCCGTCCTGGCCGCCTTCTCGAACGACGGCGGCGTGACGTGGAGCACGCCGCGGATCGTGCGCTTCGACAACCCGCGCGCGGTCGGCAACGCGTTCAACGACAAAGAGACGCTGACTGCCGATCCGTTGAACTCATCGCTGGTCTATGCGACCTGGCAGCGGATCATCTCGCCGAGCGAGCGGACGTCGCAGCAGGGCTTCGACAACGCGGCGAGCTTCCACTCGGAGGCGTGGTTCGCGCGGTCGACCAACGGCGGCGAGTCGTGGGAGCCGGCGCGGGCGATCTTCGCCGAGCACGGCGTGCTGACGCAGACGATCGGCAACCAGGTCGAGGTGCTGCCGAACGGGACGCTGATCAACGGCTTCAACCTGATCCGCGCCGTGACGAACCGCAAGCACACGCGCGGTTTCAACGTCGCACTCGTGCGCTCGCCCGACAACGGCGTGACGTGGTCGGATGACATCTTCGTCAACCGGCTGCTGTCGGACGAGGTGACCGATCCCGACGACGGGCACGACGTCCGCACGGGCGACATCCTGCCCGACTGGGCCGTCGACCACAGCACCGCGGCGACCCGGGGCAACGTCTACGTCGTCTGGATGGACACGCGCTTCAACGACCCCGACCACAACGACATCCTGCTCGCCCGCTCGCGCAACGGCGGCCTCACCTGGGATCCGCCGGTGGTGGTCGACAAGACACCGCGCGGCGTGGACGCGTTCACGCCGATGGTCGACGTCGACAGCTCGGGCCGGGTGGCGGTCAGCTACCACGACTTCCGCCTCGATGTGCCCGGCGATGCAGTGCTGTCGACGGACGTCTGGGCCGCGCACTCCCATGACGGGGGCGCGACGTTCCTCGTCCCCGACGAGAGTCGGGTGACGCCGGCATCGTTCGACATGCGGACGGCGCCGGACGCGGGCGGTTACTTCGTCGGCGACTACAGCGGCCTCGACCATGCCGGAGCCACGTTCCACCCGACGTGGGTCGGCGCCAACGACGGCAACCTCGCCAACCGCACCGACGTCTTCCATCGCGCGGCCGGCTGACCGCGGGTCCCGGACCGTCGCGGCCTCAGGCCGCGGCGGTCCAGGGCCGGGCCGGCCTCGTCGCGGCGCGCTCGATGGTCTCAGGCGGCGCTGATGTGTTGCGCGATGTGGGCGGCGTCGTCCTTGACCCAGCCCAGCAGCGCCGATCCGCGCGTGTGCTGCCACGGCATCCCGAGGAAGTACAGGCCGGGGCTCGCGGTGACGCCGCGCCGATGCGCGATGCCGCCGCGGTGACGCGGGTGTCGAGCTCGACGGGCAGCTCGAAGTGGCGGGCGTAGCCGGTGAGGTACGCGACGACCTCGTCGCGTGTCGGGTAGTGGTCGGGATCGCCCGGGAAGCTCAGGCCGGGCAGGCTGTCGTAACGGGCCGGCGTGAAGAGCTTCAGTGAGGCCCAGCGCGAGCGCCAGGCCGGCCTGGCCTCCGCCGATGACGATGACGTCGTGCTGCTCGGAGCTCATCGGGCGTCGGCGCGCTGCGCCTTGAAGCGGCGCAGGCGCAGCGCGTTGGAGACGACGGAGATGCTGGAGAAGACCATCGCGAGGCTGGCGATGACCGGGTTGAGCAGGCCGATCGCGGCCAGCGGGATCGCGGCGACGTTGTAGCCGAACGCCCAGCCGAGGTTCTGCTTGATCGTGCGCAGGGTGGCGCGCGAGAGCCGGATGGCGTCGGCCGCGGCGCGCAGATCGCCGGAGACGAGCGTGAGGTCCGACGCCTCGATGGCGACGTCGGTGCCGGTCCCGATGCTGAGGCCGAGGTCGGCCTGGGCGAGCGCGGGGGCGTCGTTGACGCCGTCGCCGACCATCGCCACGACGCGGCCCTCGGCCTGCAGCCGGCGGATGACGTCGGCCTTGTCGGCGGGCAGGACCTCGGCGATGACCTCGTCGATGCCGACCTCGTGCGCGACGGCCCGGGCGGTGGTCTCGTTGTCGCCGGTCAGGAGCACCGGCCGCAGACCGAGCGCCTTGAGCGAGGCGACGGCTTCGGCGGAGCTGTCCTTGACGGTGTCGGCGACGACGAACACGGCCGTGGCCTGTCCGTCCCAGCCGGCGGCGATCGCGGTCTGGCCGCGGGCCTCCGCGGCCCGGCGGGCGGCGTCGAGCTCAGGCCCGAGGTGCATCGCCCAGTCGGCGAGCAGGGCAGGCCGTCCGACGATCAGCGCGTGGCCGTCGACGACGCCCTCGACGCCGAGGCCCTCGCGGTTGGCGAAGCCCTCGACCGCCGGCAGCGGTCCTTCGGCCGCGGCCGCCGTGGCGATGGCCTGGGCGATCGGGTGCTCGGAGGCGTGCTCGAGCGCTCCGACGAGCCGCAGCGCCTCGTCGCGGTCGACGCCGTCGGCGACCGTGAACTCGACGAGCGACATCTTGCCCGTGGTCACGGTGCCGGTCTTGTCGAGCACGACCGTGTCCACGCGGCGGGTGGACTCGAGGACCTCGGGGCCCTTGATGAGCAGGCCGAGCTGGGCGCCGCGGCCGGTGCCCACCATCAGCGCCGTGGGCGTGGCGAGTCCGAGCGCGCAGGGGCAGGCGATGATCAGGACCGCGACGGCCGCGGTGAACGCGAAGCTCGCGCTCTCGCCGGTGCCCAGCCAGAAGCCGAGGGTGGCGAGCGACAGGAGGATCACGATCGGCACGAAGATGCCCGAGACGCGGTCGGCGAGGCGCTGGACCGGCGCCTTGCCGGTCTGGGCGTCCTCGACGAGCCGCGCGATCTGCGCCAGGGCGGTGTCGGCGCCGATCTTCGTGGCGCGCACGATCAGGCGTCCGCCGGCGTTGACGGTGGCGCCGGCGATCTCCGCTCCCGGTGCGACCTCGACCGGGACCGACTCGCCCGTGAGCATGCTCATGTCGACCGCGCTGGTGCCCTGCTCGACGATGCCGTCCGTGGCGACCTTCTCGCCCGGGCGGACCACGAAGCGGTCGCCGACCGCGAGCTGCTCGACGGGGACGCGGCGCTCGGTGCCGTCGGCGTCGAGATCGCGACGTCCTTGGCGCCGAGCTCCAGCAGCGCCTTCAGGGCGGCGCCGGCGCGGCGCTTGGCCTTGGCCTCGAAGTAGCGCCCGGCGAGCAGGAAGGTGGTGACGATGCCCGCCGTCTCGAGGTAGATCTGGTCGGCGCCCTCGCCGGGGTTGGGGATGACGTCGAAGGCCATGCGCATGTCGTTCATGCCGGCGTCGCCGATGAACAGCGCGTACAGCGACCACAGCCACGCGGCCAGCGTGCCGACGCTGATCAGCGTGTCCATCGTGGCCGTGCCGTGCTTGAGGTTGGCCCACGCCGCCTTGTGGAACGGCCAGGCGGCCCACAGCACGACCGGCGTGACGAGGTTGAGCGAGAGCCACTGGAAGTTGTCGAACTGCAGCGCCGGGATCATCGCCATCAGCAGCGCCGGCACCGACAGCAGCACGGCGAAGATGAGTCGCCGCCTCAGCGGCGCGGTCTCGTCGTGCTCGGCGACCTCCGCGTCGGCGTCGCCCGTGTCGTCTGCGGGCAGCGCGGCCTGGTAGCCGGCGGCCTCGACGGCCGCCACGAGCTGCTCGGCGGCCACGGTGCCCGGGTCGAACTCGACCCGGGCCTTCTCGGTGGCGTAGTTGACGCTGGCGGTGACGCCGTCGAGCTTGTTGAGCCTGCGCTCGATGCGGTTGGCGCACGACGCGCAGGTCATGCCGGTGATCGGCAGCTCGACGCGCTCGATCGCGGTGGTGCTCATCGGGTCACCTCCTGGGTGAACGCGGCGGTGTGGAGGCGGCCGTCGTCGGTCTTGAACTGCAGGAACAGGCGGTAGTTGCCGGCCGTCGGGAACGTGGCCATGAACTTCAGGCTGTTCTCGTCGGGGTGCACGTGCAGGAACGCGAGATCGCCCTGGCGCAGCGCCACGAGGTGGCCCTTGGCGCCCAGGTAGTCCTGGATGGCGACGGGCTTGCCGTTGCGGGTGACCGTGAACGCGAGCTCGGACTCGGCGCCCGCCTTGGTGGCGCCCTCGGTCAGGGTGACGCGCAGGCCGTCGACGTCGACGCTCCGGACCGGCGCGGGCAGCGTCTGGGAGCGCACCGGGCCGTCGACGGTCAGGTCGTCGGCGAGCGTGTACGGCTTGTCGTCGACGGAGAAGTCGGCGAACACCCGATAGGAGCCCGCGTCGGGGAGGGTGACGGGGACCGACCAGGTGCCGTCCGGGTTCTCGGTCGGGTGCAGGTGCTGGAAGCCGGTCATGTCGCGCCGGACGACGATGAAGTGCATGCGCTTGGTGTGCTCGACGTCGAAGTCGCGAACGGTCTGGCCGCTGCGGTCGACGATCCGGAAGGCGAGCTCGAACGGCTTGCCCCGCGGGGCGCTGCGACGGGCGAGCTCGAGCGTCAGGCCCTTCTCGCTGACGGCCAGCCCGCGCACCGGCTGCGGCGCCATCGTCCCGGCGCCGTCGGCGGCCATCGTGTGCATGCCGGCCTTCTCGGTCGCCGGCTTGCCCGGATGGACGTCGATGCGGCTGCCGGCGAACGCGGCGCCGGCGAAGATGAGCGCCGCCGCGACGGCGAAGCTCGCGAGCTTGGCCAGCGGGTTCATGCCGTCACCTGCGCGTGGTGATGCAGGTACTCGGCGGGACGAAGCAGCATCACGCCCGCCATGGCCAGCAGCATCGCGACGTGCTCGATGACCATCAGCGCGCCGAGATCGGTCATGACCTCGGCCGAGAGCAGGCCGATCACAGCGAACGTCGGCACGAACATCGAAGCCGACATCTCCACGTTCGCGCGCCAGCCGTGGCCGCGGTAGATCATCCACGCGACCATCCCCGCCGTCATCGTCGTCGCCATGCCGAGGAACATGAACTCGTCCGACGTCGCGCCCATCGCGTCCATGGCCCGATCGGCCGGGAAGCTGAGGACGGCCATGCCGGCGAACATCGCGACGACCATCTCGAGGTAGTGCCGCACGAAGTGCTTCGTGGACTGGCTCATGCGGCCACCGCGTCGTAGCCGGCCTCGTCGATCGCAGCCACGACGGCCGCACGGTCGACGTCCGCGCCGTGGACCTGGACGAGCTTGGCATCGAGGTCGACGTCGACGGCGGAGACGCCGTCCACCTTCGACACCTCGCCGGTCACGGCGATCTTGCAGTGCTCGCAGGTCATGCCCGCGGCCCGGTATGTGATGCGTCATCGTGTCGTCCTTATACGGGTAGGGGGTATAAGCAGAAGCGCAAGGTACTACATACCCCTGGGGGGTAGGTGGGGGTAGCTCGAATCTTTCAGGCGGCGAGCCGGAAGCGCTCGCGGTAGGCGGCGGGGCCGACGCCGAGGCGCCGGTGGAACGCGCGTCGCAGGACCTCGGCGCTGGAGAACCCGGAGGCGCGAGCCACCGCCTCGAGCGACTCGGCGCCGTCCTCCAGAAGAGTGCGGGCCCGCTCGACGCGCAGCGTCTCGACGTAGACCGCGGGCGTCTTCCCGACCTCGGCCCGGAAGGCGCGGGCGAACGAGCGCTCGCTCAGATGCGCGCGGTCGGCGAGCGCCGCGACCGAGAGGTCCTCGTCGAGATGGCCGGCGATCCACGCCTGCAGCTCGCGCAGCGCCGGCCGCGACGCCTGCTGGACCGACAGCGCGCCGCTGAACTGGGACTGGCCGCCGGGGCGCTTGAGGAACACGACCAGCAACTGCGCGACGGTGAGCGCGACCTCCGGGCCGAGATCGTCCTCGACCAGCGCGAGCGCGAGGTCCATGCCGGCGGTGACGCCCGCCGACGTCCAGACGTCGCCGTCGCGGACGAACACCGGGTCCGGGTCGAGCCGGACCGCGGGGTAGAGCTCGGCCAGGGCGTCGCAGTACTCCCAATGCGTCGTCGCGCGCCGGCCGTCCAGGAGGCCCGCGGCAGCGAGCAGGTACGAGCCGGTGCAGATCGACGTCGTGCGGCGCGCGCGGCGCGACGCGCGCGCGATCCAGTCGACGATCGCCGGGTCCCCGATCGCGCGGCGCGCGCCCGGGCCACCGGCGACGACGAGCGTGTCGTGCCGCGGCGGCGGGTCCGGGAGCGGCTCGACACCGAGCCGCAAGCCGTTGCCCATCGTGATCCAGCCGTCGGCGCCCGGGCCGACCACGTCGATCCGATACGCGCCGGGCACCTCGACGCCCGGCGTACTCGAAGACCTCCACGGGCCCCAGCACGTCGAGCGACTCGGCGCCGTCGACGGCGAGGACAAGGACGCGGCGGATCGGTGGCATGCGGACGATCCTGTCACTTGCGAGGCGCTGTCTCCAAGGACCGATACCCCACGAATCCAGCCACACCCGGAGTGTCTTGCTCATCGCCCCGGGCCCTCCATGGCTCGTGTGCGTACGGGGATGGGTGCACCGGTACGCGCCATTGCCGAGCGGCATCGCGAGGTGGGAAGGTCGTCGGCATGGCCCGCCTGGCTGCCGTCGTCACCCGGTGGCCGCGGTGACGGTCCTGCAACTGGATCGTGAGCGCGTCCGCCGCACGCTCACCTTCTGGCTGCGGCCTGCGTTCGTGCTGCGGGTCGTGAACCGCTTCCAGCGCGTGGCCGGCTTCGACCGCGCCGTCGCCCTCGCTTCGAGCGCGCTCACCGCGCTGATCCCGCTGACCATCATCGCCGGCGCGCTCCTCTCCGGGATCGGCGGCAAGGATCCCGCGGACCGGATCATCGACCGCTACGACCTGACCGGCGGCGGAGCCGAGGCGGTGACGGACGCGTTCTCGCCCCCCGACGGAGCCGAGACCAGCTTCACCGTCGCCGGCTTGCTGCTGCTCGTCGTCGCCGTGCTGAGCTTCTCGCGCGCCGCCCAGCGGCTGTTCGAGCAGACCTGGGAGCTCAAGCCGCTGAGCGTGCGCAACTCGTTCAACGGCCTGCTGTGGATCGCCGGCCTCACGGCCTACACCGCGCTGAACGGATGGATCCACGGCGCCCTCGACCTGACCCGCCTCCAGATCGGAGCGAACCTCGTGCTGCTCCCCGTGTCGGTCGTCTTCATGGCGTGGAGCGGGTGGGTCTTGACCGCGAAGCGGCTCGAGTGGAGGAGCCTCCTGCCGTTCGGCGTCGTGGCCGCGATCCTGCTCGCGGTGTACTCGACGGGCGCGTCCGTGTACGTGCCGCACCTGTTCGAGTCCTACGCGACGCGCTACGGCGTGATCGGCGCGGTGTTCGCGATGATCTCCGCGTTGTTCTGCGTGATGCTCGTCGTCGTCGGCTCCGCGTCGCTCGGGCGCGAGGTCAGCGACGAGCTGGCGCGCATCCGGAACGGCGAGCGTCCTCCCGACGGCGAGATCAGGAAGGAGTGGGACGCCCTCATCGCCGAGTCGCGCTCGCGATGGGCGGTCCTGCGCGAGCAGATCGATCGCCGTCGCGGCAGGACCGGCCGTGGGGAACAGTGAAGCGGGCGGGTGCATCGAAGAGGTGTGCGCACCGTGGCGGCCCGCCGCTGAGCCCCTAGCGTTGGGTCATGGAGCTTCTCGAGATCACCCAGAAGGAGTCGCTGCGCCGCGAGGTCGTCGCCCAGCGGCTCCATGCACTGGCCGACGCCCTGTCGCGCCACAACGACGTCGAGTTCCAGCGCGGCGGTCTGCAGTTCAAGGTCAAGGTCCCCGACGAGATCCAGCTGAAGGTCGAGCTCGAGGTGGGCGACGACGGGGTCGAGCTCGAGATCGAGATGTCCTGGTGAGCCGGGGTGCGTGCCTCCCTCGCGTCGCATGCACGCCCCCTGGATCGGCGACTGCCGACACATGAACCTCTCGGCATGCCCTCGCGAAAGGAGACCTCATGAGCGAAGAGACGCTCGAAGAGATGGGCCCGGTCGACTACATGGTGCTCGAATGGCCCGGCGCCCAGCCGGGCGGCGGTGAGGTGATGCCGCTCCTGAGGGACCTCGTCGATCGCGGCACGATCCGCATCCTCGACATCGCGCTGATCTCGAAGGCCCAGGACGGGTCGGTGACAGCGGCCGACTTCGGCGACCTCGCGCAGTCCAGCCCGGCTCTCGCGGAGTTCGAGGGCGCGTCGTCCGGTCTGCTCGACCAGGAGGACGTGCAGGACGCCGGCTCGGTGCTCGAGCCCGGCACGTCCGCCGCCGTGCTGGTCTGGGAGAACCGCTGGGCCGCGCCCGTCGCAGTCGCGCTGCGCCGCTCGGGCGGGCAGCTCGTCGCCAGCGGCCGCATCCCCGTCCAGGCCATCATCGCCTCGCTCGACGCGAGCGAAGCCGTCCCCCGATAGAGAGGAACCGAGAATGCCCGGACTGCTTCGCGGCGTCGTCCGCACCGCCGCCGTCGCCGGCACCGCCACCGCGGTCAGCAACCGCGTGTCGCGCCGTCAGGCCCAGCGCTGGTCCCAGCAGGAGGCCCAGCCCGAGTACTACGCGGAACCGCCGCAGCAGGCTCCCCCGCCCGCGGCGCCCGCGCCCGACATGATCGGCCAGCTCAAGGAGCTCGCCGCACTCAGGGAGCAGGGCGTCCTCACCGACGCGGAGTTCGCCGACCAGAAGGCCCGGCTCCTTGCGAGCTGAGCTCCTCTCGAGCCGATAAGGAGTCCTGTCCCATGGTTCTCGCAGCAGCCGAGTATCCGTTCCTGAACATCTTCTGGACGATGATCATCTTCTTCAGCTGGGTGATCTGGATCTGGATCGTGATCGGCGTCCTCGCCGACGTCTTCGCCCGGAAGGACATCTCAGGTTGGAGCAAGGCGGGGTGGTGCGTGTTCGTCATCGTGCTGCCGTTCTTCGGCGTCCTCACCTACCTGATCATCCACAGCAGCGACATGGCCGACCGCAAGGCGCAGGCGTACGCGGGCAGGGCGCCCGTCCCGACGGGCGGCGCCGCCGGCGAGATCGAGAAGGCCAAGCAGCTCCTCGACGCGAACGCGATCACGCCGGCCGAGTTCGACGTGCTCAAGGCCAAGGCCCTCGCCGCCTAGCCCAGCCGGCCCGAGGCGAAGATGACGCGGAGGCCGAGCGCGCCGGGACGTGGTGTCCCGGCGCAGGCCGGGACGACGGTCCTGCTCACGCTCGCCCTGCTGCTCTCCGGCGGCATCCCGACGCGGCAGCCGGGCGCCGCGACGGTCGACGCCGAGCGCGGTCCACCACGCCGCGACGAAGTCACCGTCTGAGCCGGGGAGGCGCACCCCACCCGCGGGACACGTGTGCGCGCCATTGGCGCTGCGGGGCCCCGCGGGGACACTCCGGCACATGTCCGATCATGCCGCCCAAGATCCCCTCTCAGAGCTCAGCGGCGCCGGCTGGCTCCTGATAGCCGCCGGAGCGATCTCGATCGTGGCCGGCCTGCTCGCGATCGCCTATCCGGACATCACCCTGAAGCTGCTGGCGATCTTCGGCGGCATCAACCTGATCATGATGAGCGTCCTCAGCCTGGTCGACGCGTTCTCGCGCCACGCCGACAGTGGCTCGAGATCCCTGTCGGCGGTGCTCGGGGTGCTCAGCCTCATCGCCGGCCTGCTCCTGCTGCGCCGGCCCGGGGAGACGCTCCTGGTGCTGCTGCTGATCTTCGGCATCTGGCTCGTCGTCTCGGGAGCCGTCCAGTTCTTCCGCAGCTTCGGCGAGCTCGAGGGCCGTGCCATCCGCATGCTGGCCGCGCTCTGCGAGATCGTGCTCGGCGTCGTGATCCTCAGCGTGCCGGAGCCGAGTCTCCGCACGGTGGCGGTCATCGCCGGCATCGCCTTCGTGCTCCGGGGCGCGACCGCCGTCTACGCGGGCTGGCAGCTGCGCCGCGCCGGCGCCGCGCTCGGCGGAACCACGGCCGGGCCGGCGCCTGCCGCCTGATCAGCCGCCCGCGGGCGCGGGCTTCGCGAACGCCCGGCGGTGCACCGCGTACGCGATCGCGCCGATCGGCAGCGGCAGCCAGTACGCGGCGAGCCGGTAGGCGAGCGTGGCGACCAGCGCGTCGCCCGTCGCGACGCCCGCGAGGGCGAGCGTGCCCGTCAGCCCGGCCTCGACGAAGCCGAGACCCCCGGGCGTCAGCGGGATCAGCGCCAGCATCTGGGCGACGCAGAACGCGAGCAGGACCGCCGACGGCGACGGCCGGGCCCCGACGGCGAGCAGCGCGAGCAGCAGCGCCGCGTAGTCGAACGCCCACCGGCCCACGGTGGCGACCAGCGCCTCCGGCCAGTCTTCGCGGAGCACGTCGCGGATCAGGTCCCGCTCGCGCAGGAGCCGCCCCGGCAGCTCCCCGTCGTTCTCCCGGCGCCGGACGCGGCAGCTCGCGGCCTGCACGATCCGCCCCGCCCACCGCAGCGGCGCCTCGGTGAGCAGCAGCAGCGCGCCGGCGGCGACGAGGACGGCCAAGGCCACCCCGCCGGCCCACGCGGCGCGCGCGAGGCTGCGGTCGATCCCTCCTCCGCCGATGACGGCGGGGAGGGCCAGCGCCGGCAGCGCGAAGACGATGCCCGTCAGCATCAGCGAGGCCGCGACCAGGCCGCTCGCCGCCGTGGGGCCGGCCACGCCACCTCGTACGAGCATCGAGTACTGGAGCGCGTTCGCGGCGGCGCCTCCGCCGGGAAGGACCCGCGAGGCGGCGGTGGCGGCCAGCTGGGACGTCACGACGCCCATCCAGCGCCGCTCGCGCAACGTGATCCGCAGCAGCGCCCACTGGCAGCCGAACGCCCCCAGCTGGGCGATGACGATCAGCTGCAGCAGGAACGGGTCGAGATCGAGCACCGCCGGCCAGGAGTCGAGGACGTCGAGGATCGCCGGCCCCACCAGGTACAGCGAGACGCACGCGATCGCCAGCAACACGACGCGGCGCACCATCAGCGTGCCTCGCGCACCGCCGGCGTCAGCGCCGACGACTCGCCGGGCGCCAGCACCTTCACGGCCGTGTTCGGCGCGTGGATGGCCGCCAGCCGCGCGAACTCGCGGGCGGGCATGGCCGGATCGTCCCGCCAGGGCACGCCGCGGGCGGCATAGGTGCCCCAGTGGATCGGGATCGCCACGCGCGGCGCGAGCATGCCGGCGGCGCGCGCCGCTCCCTCGGGGTCGAGATGCCCGGGCCCGAGCCGGGGTCCCCAGCCCCAGATCGGCAGCAGCGCGACGTCGATGTGCGCTGCGAGGTCGCGCATGCCGTCGAACAGATCGGTGTCGCCCGCGAAGTAGACGCGGACCGTCCCGTCGACCAGGAAGCCGATCGCCCGGCGTGCACGCCCGACCGGCATCCGGCGGCCGTCGTGCACCGCCTCGACCGCGGCGATCTCGAGGGCGCCGACCTGCGCGCGCCGCCCGGGGACGAGCTCGGTCACCGGCCGGCCCTGGCGCCGGAGTATCTCCGCGACGGCGGGAGGGGCGAAGGCCGGGACGGTGGAGGAGATCCGCCGCAGCGACGGCAGGTCCAGGTGGTCGCGGTGCGCGTGCGAGATGAGGATCGCGTCGGGGCGCAAGTCGCCGGCGACGGGCGCAGCGATCCGGGGGATGTGACCGATCCGGTCGCGCAGCACGGGATCGGTCAGCAGCGTGACGCCGTCGAGGACGATGAGGGTGGTGGCATGGCCGACGTACGTGAGCCGGTCGACTCGCACGAGGCGAGCCTCGCAGCCGAGCGCCGGCCTGTCAGGGATGCCGGCCCCCCGGGACCGGGCGTGCGCGCCTGCGCTCCCCGGTTCAGCCCACCTGGTTCGCGGCCTCGACGCCCTCGGCGTCCGAGAGGAACATCAGCGCCGCCTTCACGCGCTTGCTGACGTCCTCCGCGTAGGCGAGGCCCAGCTTGAGGAAGATCGAGTTGATGTGCTTCTCGACGGCGCGCTTGGTCAGGAAGAGCGATTCGGCGATCGCCGTGTTGCTCTTCCCCTGGGCGATCTCGGCGAGCACCTCGCGCTCACGCGCCGTCAGCTCGTTCAGCGGCGAGCGCTCGGCACGGCCGCGGGCCGTCACCAGCGCCTCCACGATCTTCGGGTCGATCAGCGACCCGCCGTCCGCCACCGCCCGGATCGCCGCCATCAGCTCCGCGCGGTTGTGGACGCGCTCCTTGAGCAGGTAGGCCCTGCCGTCCGATCCGCGCTCGAGCAGCGCGAGCGCGTAGAGCGGATCGGAGAACTGACTGAGGACGACGACGCCGATCTCGGGATGGCTGTCGCGGAGCTCGCCGGCCAGCCGGATCCCCTCGTCGGTGCCCGTCGGCGGCATGCGGATGTCCGTGAGCACGACGTCGGGCCGGTGCTGCTCGCACGCCTCGCGCAGGGAGTCGAGGTCGCCCACGGCGGCGACGATCTCCACCGCCGGGTCGACGGCCAGCAGCTGGTGCACGCCTTCGCGCACGATCAGGCTGTCCTCACCCAGGGCTATGCGGATCACCATGGACCCACAATAACCGGTGCTGCGGCTGGGTCGGGCAAGGCCCGGCCGACACGTAGCGCGAACGCGCCGGGCGCGGGCTCCACGGATGCGGACCCCGCGCCCGGGTCATGCTTTCCCGTTACGCGGCGACGCCCTCCCCGAGCGACGAGCGCAGGCGCTCCTCCTCCTCGGTGTCGAGCGACGTCTGGATCACGTGGCCGCCGTACGGGCGGAGGCGCTCGAGCAGCTTCTCCGGCGCGTCGCTGCGCCCGAGGGCGATCAGCGCGGCGGCGCCGGGCTCCAGCTTGGCGCCGAGCTGCTTCATGAAGTCGTCGTTGACCCCGATGTCCGTCGCCTTGCCGCCCAGCGCCCCGCCGGCCGCGCCCACGGCCATGCCGACCAGCGGCGCGAGGAACAGCAGCCCGATCAGGCCGCCCCACATCGCGCCGCCCGCCGCGCCGGTGGCGGTCGTGTTGACGGCCTGGTTGAGCTTGATCTTGCCGTCGGCCTGGTGCTCGACGACGACCGCGTCCTGCAGGTCGACGAGCTTCTCCTTGGTGGCCTGGACCAGCTCGGCACGAACCTTCTCCGCGGTTGCGGCGTCGGGATAGGCGATCGCCAGCAGTGTGCTCATGGTGTGCTCCTCTTGTCGGTCGGACAGGTTCGGTGGCCGCGTCAGCCGGCCGTGATGCGGCGGTCGCCGCCGTACGTCGTGAGCGCGTAGATCACGAGCACGTCGATCGCGAAGATCGCGAGCGACCAGAAGGGATAGGCGGGCATTGACAGCAGCGCCGCGATCGAGTTGAGGCTGGCGACGGCGATCCCGAACCAGCGGCCGAAGCTGCCGCCGCGCCAGACCGAGAAGGCGGCGAAGAGCTGGAGGGCGCCGATGATCAGCAGGACCCAGCCCCATGTCTTGAGGTCGCTGAGGATGTACTGCGTGTTGGCGACGAAGAAGCTCGACTTGTCGATCGCCGCGATGCCGTAGATGGCGTTGAGGACGCCGATCAGCCCGAGCATGATGCTCGCGAAGAACATCCAGCCGCTGCCCTCGACGTCGCCGGTGGTGCTGCTCGAGCTCCGCGCCGAAGCGCGTTCCTCCTCGGCCGGTGTTGCGGCCATGTCCTGCTCCTCTCGTTGCTTGATCCGTCCCGCCGATCGTCCGGCATGGCGGCGTCGCGCTCAATGTGGTGCGCATCCGTCCGCTCGCGGGTGCGCGCTTGCCTCAGGCGGGTGCGCGGTACCCCGCTCCGGCCGTTTCGGCGTGCACGACCACGGTGCCGGCCAAGAAGTCCTGCAGGCCCCGGCGACGGTCGTCGACGAGCACGGGGAGGAAGCCGGCGAACAGCGGGATGATGGCGAGCGCCAGGCCGATGATGCGCACGACCGAGCGGGCGATGCCCGGCAGCTCCCCGTCTGCGCAGGTGACCCGCAGGTCCATCATGCGCATGCCGGGGGTCTGGCCGACGGTGCTCCAGAACGTGACGAAGTAGCCCGTGACCGTCGCCGCCCAGGCGCCGGCGACGAGGATCCTGCCGATTGTGTCCAGCTGCAGGTCGCCCACGAGCGATCCCACGAGCGCGAGCATCGCCCCTCCCGCGAACACGAGCACGTGGACGATCGCCACGTCGACCGCCAGCGCCACGGCCCGGGTGGCGATGCCGGCGTAGTGGACGCGCACGGTGCTCATGTGGGCTGGGGCCGCGGCCTGCGCAGCCAGCCGCGGACGGTGCGCTCCGCGCCGTCGTCGACGGACTCCGCACGGCGGCGCACGTTCGCGGCGAGCTCCTCGGCGAGCGTGCGCGACTGGCGGCCGACCGCGTCGAGCACGAGCGGGCTCGTGGCGACGAACTCGACCACCCGCTCGAGCTCGGGGCTCGCGAGCACCCGCTCGGTGAGCTCGTCCACGAGGGTGCTCTCGAGGGCCCTGACGACGATCCGCTCGAGCCCCGGGCTGGCGAGCACCCCGTCGATCAGCTGCTCCGTCCGCTCGTCATCGAGGATGGCGCCGGCGATGCGCGTGAGGTCCATCGTGGCGAGTGCGCGTGCGGCGAACCGCTCGACCTCCGGCGAGGCCAGGACCACGAGGGCGAATTCCTCGGCGCGCGCGAGCGCGCGCTCGCGCGCGAGGTCGCCCTCGTGGGCGAGATCGCTCGCCCGGCGCCGGAGGGGTGGACCGACCACCGGCGCGCGCAGGACCACGCGGGCGGGCAGGAGCGCGACCCGCCCGGCCGCGAGCCCCGTCCGGGCACCGACCAGCGCGATGCCGAGCGCGAGATCGCGCGAATCCGCCTGGCCGGCCATCAGCCCCGAGCCGCCCATGTCGAGGGGACGTCCGAGCCACCCTCCTCCGCGACCCGCGCGCCGAAGCGGACGAGCGCCGGATGCGGCGAGATCTTCCCGGCCACGAGCGCCTCGCCGAGGCGGAACGCAGATGCATGCTCGATCAGCCGCGGCGGAACGAACGAGAACACGCCCTGGGCGAAGGCGGCGTCGGCGGTCGAGTTGAGCCGCATCAGGACGAGGTTGTCGCACTGCGAGATGACGTTCTCGGGCACCTTCTGCGGCCGCTGCGTGGAGACCAGCAGGTAGAGGCCGAACTTGCGACCCTCGGCGGCGATCCGGACGGCATGGGCCGTGGCGAGCGCGGTCAGCCGGTCCTCCGGCTGCGCGGGGCACACGTTGTGCGCCTCGTCGATGACGATCAGGACCGGACTGCGCTCCTCCCGGTGGCGCCACAGCGTCTCCAGCACCGCTTCGGCCACGATCGCCTGCTCCTCCGGCGTGGGGAGCGATCCCAGGTCGACGACGACGCAGCGGTTGCCGGGGTCGCGGACCGCGTCGAGCGTCGAGCCGGCCTGGTCGCGGGCCCAGACGCCGAGGTCCTCGACGCCGAGGCTCCTCGCCCGCAGCGCGAGCCGCCGTCGGTCGGGGTTCTGGGAGCTGTCCATCGCAGCCACCGTCATCGGACGGCCATCGGCCAGGAGCTCCATCAGCGCGGAGTGCTCCTCGCGATCGGCGATCGGGTCCAGCCGCAGCAGCGCGGTGCGGGCGGCGGGCTCGACCTCCGCCAGCCTGAGGCGCAGCCTCCGCTCGCCCTCCGCGCCGGCGGCGTGGACGGCGACCGTGCTCGCCGCCTGGCGGTAGCGCTCGGCGGCCGCGGGGTCGGCTCCGTCCCGGATCGACCCGAGGCGCACGAAGTCGGAGTTGGGGTCGAGCACCACGATGCGCAGCGTCGTCTCTTCGAGCAGCCGCTCGAGGACCACGCCGAGCGAGTAGGTCTTGCCCGAGCCCGACTGGCCGCAGAGGAACGTGTGGCGGTCGAAGCCGCCGGCGTCGATCCCGGCCGCGACGCCGGGCGAGAGCGCGAGCTCCCCGATCTCGAGCACCGTGCGCCGCGCCCCGTTGCGGCCCGTCCACTCACGCACCTCGTCCGCTGTCGCCGGGCGCACGGTCGCGTCGTGGAACGGCGCCCCGTCGCCCTCGAGCAGCGCCCCCTCGCCGCGGGCGAGCCTGATGGCCACGCTCGAGCGCAGCGTCCCCTGCGACGAGCCGTCGCCGGGCATGTCGAGCTCCGCCCCGTCGGCCTGCGTCATCTCCAGCGCGAGCACCTGCCCGAGCCGCGGCGCCCCGTCGTGCTCGACGACGACGTAGCCGCCGAGCCGCAGCTCGAGGCCGTGCAGCGACGCCTGGAAGGTGAAGCGGCGCCCGTCGAGCGAAGAGGCGAGCGGCAGCACCGACGCCTCGAGCTCGCGGCGCACGGCGCGGAAGCGCTCGAGGCCCTGCTTCAGGGCGTGGGCGCCCTGCTGCTCGTCGATCGGGGCAGCGGCGGTCATGCCGCCAGCGTCGCCTCCGCGGGCGCTGCTGCCAACAGCGCCGGCATGCATTCCGCGGGCGTGCGCGCACCACCGAGCACCGCCTACGAGGGGGACGCACCCGGACGGTTGGGGTGTCGGCACCGTGGAGGGCTGGGGACGGGCGGCGTAGCGTCAGCCTTGCATGGCTCACCGGGATGGTTGGTCGGGGTTGTTCGCGACGGCCTTCGAACGGTCCCGCAACGCGATGCTCCTGACCGACGGGCAGCGGGTGATCGTCGACGTCAACCCGGCGTTCCTCACGCTGCTCGGCCGTACGAGAGGGGCGGTGACCGGCCGCCGGCTCTACAGCATCGTGGCGGGTGGGCCGCTGGCCACGGAGGAGGAATGGGGCGCCGCGCTGGCGGAAGGCCGGTTCTCCGGCGTCGCCGAGCTCGTGCACGAGGACGGGCGGCCTATCGCGGTCCAGTGGGCGGCCAGCACCGAGACCGTCACGGGGCGCCGGCTCGTCCTCTTCGTCGTGCTGAGCGTGTCGCGGTGGGGAGCGCGCTTCCGGCGTAGCTCCTCGCCGGCGGAGCTTCCTCGCGCGCTGACGCCGCGCCAACAGGAGATCGTGCAGCTCGTGGCACTCGGCGCGTCGGGCCCGGAGATCGCCGACCATCTGCACATCTCCCACGAGACGGTGAGGACGCACGTCCGCAACGCCATGGACAAGCTGGGCGCCCGCTCGCGAGCGCATCTCGTCGCAAAGGCGCTCGCGCACGGGCTCACGCTCGGCTGAGCCCGGGCAGCGCCGAAAGATCGCCCAACTGCGGTATCGAAGCCGGCACCGCGGGCCACCAGCATGGTCGCGTGCCCGTTCGCGTCCTCATCGTCGATGACCAGCCGTGCTTCCGTGAGCTTGCCCGCGTGGTGCTCGACCGGCGCGGTTACACCGTGGTCGGCGAGGCGGGCTGCTCCGTCACGGCGCTCGGCGCCGCGCTGCGGTTCCAGCCCGACGCGGTGCTGCTCGACATGCGGCTCGGCGACGCGTGCGGCTTCGAGGTCGCGTGCGAACTGGGCCGCGCCTGTCCCGGAGCCGCGGTCCTGCTCGTCTCCAACCAGGACTACGGCCACTGCCGCGAGCGGCTGCGCGTCTGCGGCGCCCGCGGATTCCTGCTCAAGTCGAGGCTGGCGAGCGTCGAGCTCGCGGACTTCTGGCCGGACCCCCACGAGGAGGGTCGTGTGGACTTATAACGACTCGACGATCGCGCAGGACGTGGGAACATCCGGCCACTCGGGGAGCAATCGAAGTCCAAGCGAGGGGGAACTTGCCGGTCGATGGGAGCCCTGCGGGGCAAGGGGAGGAGCGCCCGGTCGAGGTGCTCGTGGTCGACGACCACGACATGTTCCGCGAGGCCTTGCGCGACCTGGTGGGTGCCGTCCCGGAGTTCGAGCTGGTGGGTGAGGCGCAGTCGGGGGAGGCCGCGCTGGATGCCGTGGAGGCGCTCTCACCCCGGATGCTGATCATGGACAAGCGGATGCCGGGGATGAGCGGGGTCGAGGCCACCCGGCTGCTCACCGCGCGCCACCCCGACCTGGTCGTACTGCTCATCTCCCTCGAGGCTCCCGATTCCGAGCTGATGCGATCGTGCGGCGCCGCCGCGTTCCTGCGCAAGCAGCAGCTCACCCCCCGGGCGCTGAGGGAGGTATGGCGGGAGCACGGCCGCTGATCAGGCGGCGGCCGGCGTGGCCGGCACGATCGCGGCGATCCGTGTTCCGTTGCCGGCCGGGCTGTCGATCTCGAACCTGCCGCCGATCGCCTCCACCCGGTCGCGAAGGCCCTCGAGGCCCGAGCCCTTCCGCTCCGTCGCGCCCCCGCGACCGTCGTCGGCGATCTCGATGCGGAGCTGGCGGCGCGACGTCGCGGCGAGCACCTGTATCGATGTCGCGTGGGCGTACCTTCGCGCGTTGGCCACCGCCTCGCAGAAGACGAAGTAGGCGGTCGCCTCGGCGGTCTCGTCGACCCGGTGAGCCGGCAGCTCGAGCAGCCGGATCGGGAGCGCCGATCGCGCGGCCACCATCCGCAGCGCCTGCGCGAGACCGTCGGCGGTGAGCGTCGAGGGGTGGATGCCGTGAGCGAGCTCGCGCAGCTCGTCGATCGACTCCGAGAGCTCCTCCCCGGCCGCATCGAGGATGCCGGCGGCTCGCTCGGGAGCGGTCCGCGCCTGCTCGGCGCCGATCCCCAGCTGGACGAGCAGCGCGGTCAGGCGTTGCTGGGCCCCGTCATGGAGGTTGCGCTCGATCCGCCGCCGCTCGTTGTCGGCGGCCTCGACGAGCCGGGCCCTGGATGCGGTGAGGCTCGCCGCGAACGCCTCCCGCTCGGCGACGACCACCGCGAGGGACAGCGTCGAGAGCGCGGAGACGGCGAGATACAGCTGCGTGCTGAGGACGCTGTCGGTCATCGACTCGTAGGCGAAGGGACCGACCTGCCTTGTGGTCTCCCAGATCGCGAAGCCGGCGGCGACCGCCACTGCGAGGGTGGCACCGTGCCGGCCCAGGCGCAGCCCCGCCCAGATCAGCGCCGGGAACGCGAGGTAGGTCAGCGGCCGGTCGGCGTGCAGGGCCAGCTCGCTCACCGCGACGAGGAGCACCAGCATGGCCGCGACCTCCAGGCCTCGCCGGCGCCACCAGGTGCGAGACGGCAACCGCGCCCACGCGAGCGCCAGCGGAAGCACGATCAACGCCCCGGAGGCATCGCCGAGCCACCACGTGCGCCACACGCGGGGCACTTCGTCGCCCTCGATCACGTCTCCGAGCAGCAGGGACAGCGATCCGATCGTCGCGCTGACGGCCGTCCCGATCGCGATCGCGACGAGCATGCGAGCGAGGTCGGTGACGCTCGCGAGCGGGTCGCCACGCGGGACGAGCTTGCGGAGCAGCAGCGTCACCGCGAGGATCTCGAGCACGTTGCCGCTCGTCTGACCGAGCGCCGAGCCGAGCGGAAGCGCCGCGTAGTCGTTCGCGAGCAGGTCGCCGATCAGGACGCCGGGCCAGTAGCGCAGCCCGCCCACATAGAGGAACGCGATGCCCACCCCGACGGGCAGCCACACGATCGCGGCGACCGGGCCGGCGAACTGCAACGTGTAGCCGATCTCCGCCGCGCCGCGATAGAGGACGGCGAGGCTCAGGACGCCGAGCACGTACCGGGCCCGGGGGTCCGCGGTGATGCTCGCGAGCCGCGAACGCGAGGCGTACGGTCGGGACCGGCGGGGCAAGGCACGCTCGGCGAGCCCGGCTTCGCGCATGTTGCTCAGCATCGCAGACCTCGGACGGAGCGGGCCCGTACACTGGCGCGCATGGCCCAGCCCGACCCGGTGGCCGAGCCGGAGTCGCCGGCGCCGACGACCGCACAAGTCGATGTGTGGCAGCGGACGTCCATGGCGGCCGAGCGCACCTGGCTGGCGTGGTGGCGGACCGCGCTGACCGCGACCGCCGGCGCGCTCGCCGTGGGACGCTTCGCCCCTGAGCTGCTCCATGTCGCCCCGTGGCCGTACGTCCTGCTGGGGTGCGCGTACGCGACGTTGGCACTGGGGTTGCTGCTGCTCGGTGCGCGCCGTCAGCGCGAGCTCGAACGCTCGATCCTCCACGGGGTCCACGCGCCGCTTCCGTTCCGGCTCGTGGCGGCGTTCACGATCGGCGGGGTGCTGCTCGTGACCGCCACCGTCGTGCTCGTCGTCGCGCAGATCTAGCTCACGCGGGTGCGAGCTCGGCCGCGAAGAACTCGAGCGCGGTGCGCGTCTTCGTCTGCTGCTCGCCGGAGAGGTCGATCCCGTGCTCGCTCAGGAAGGCCCGCGCCTCGGCGGCGACCTGGAACGGCTCCGATGGCAGGCACTTGGTCGAGAGCTCGAAGATGCGGGCGCCGTCCGGGTACAGCCACAGCTCCGCGACCATCTTGCGTGCGAAGCCGCGCGGCTTCCATTTCAGCTTGAGCACGAAGATCGGCCCGAGCACGGCGAGATCGTCCAGCTCGATCCCGTCGGGAGCGTGGGCCCGGAACAGCGCGCGCTGCTCCTTCGTGTAGAGCTTGCGCAGCGGGCGCTCGCCGAGCGTCACCCGGCGGATCGCGTCTGAGCTCGCCTCGCACTTCAGCCGCCCCGAGCACACGAACCCACCGGGTATGGCGTCGACCTCGACGCCGAAGCCGCTGAGACGCCGGAGGTCCCCGCCGATCTGATCGGGGTCGAGCGGGCGCAGCTTGATCACCGAATCGCCGGCACGCCCCTGGATCCTGCGTGCGCGCACGACGACGCCCGCCCGGTCCAGCGCGAGGTCGGGGGTGTCGAAGAAGACCACCTGCCGGATCTGGGCGTCGAGCGCGTCGAGGCCGAGCGAGCGGATCGCCGCACGCTGCCGATCGGCAGGGACGGTGAGCTTGAGCTCGACCGTGTCCGAACCGCGCAGGAGGTCCATCATCTCCGCGACCTGCGCGTCGGTCAGGGCCGGGTGAGCGGAAGTCTTGGCGGCCATGGACGCAGCCTCGGCTAGCTCGCGCTGGCCCTGAGGTGATCTCTCGCAGCCTCGTAGCGCCTGATGCGTTCGCGGCGGACACGCTGCTCGGTGGCGCGCAGCCGCTGCTCGGCCATGTGCATCTTGTGGGCGGTGCGCCGCAGGCCGGGAGCCGCGAGGCCGCCGAGGATCGCGACTGCCATGAGCGTCCCGAAGGCGGGCGCCCGTCCGACGGTCGGCCCGGCGACGCCGAGCGCCCCGCCGCGCAGCGCGGACGCGCCGAGGGCCGCGCCGCTGCCGGAGACGTGCGGGCGCATTCCGGTGATGCGCCGCGTGGCCTCGTACGCGCCGTCGGCGGCGCCCAGCAGCAGGACGGCGGTGATCACGTTCCCCTGGTCGCGGGACACCCCGAACATGCGGTGCAGCGCCTTGTGCCGCAGATGGTTGACCACGATGAGGGCGAGCCGTGAGTCGGCGAGGAACAGCTGCGAGGGGCCGAAGCCGCCGTTACCTTCCATATGGCGCATCCTGAGCCGGTTGCGCCGCAGCGGCAATGGGGTCGTCCAGTGTCCGGCGAGGGAAGGTCACACCACTCTCGTGAAGTCGACCGCGTCGATCAGGTCTCGCGCAAGCGCCTGGGCGAAGATCTCGATCTCGTCGGCCATCCGCTCTTCGTCGAGCGAACGCGCGGCACGATCGATCTCTTCCAGGGCGGCATCGAGATCCGCGTTGAAGCGTGTCGCGACGTCGTCGCCGACCGTCACCTCGTGCTCCCGGTGGCACTCGCCGCAGCGCAGGAGCATCCACCAGTGCGCGTCGTCGGCCACGTGCCACTCGACCGGGTGCACGTAATCCGAGTGGCAGTGGAAGCAGACCTGCAGGCCGGTGCCCGGCGAGGACGTGGTTCCCCTCGCCTCGCTTCGAGCGGCTCGGTGGTTGCGCAAGCGCTTGAACATGGCGCGGCCTTCCGGTGTCGAGTGGGTGCGATTCCGACCCTCCCACGCGATCGCGACGCGCGCAGCCGTGCGCACACCACCGTCCACACGCCCGCACACCCGGTTGTTCCTACGGTTGCTTGCCGCGAGAGTCGGCGGCAAAGCGAAAGAAGGAGAGACACCGTGGGTCTCTTGCGCGATCGGCGCGAACGATCTGCCGGAACGACGTACCGGATGCGGGAGAAGATGTTCTCGATCGGTGACGACTACTGGATCGAGACGGAAGCGGGCGAGCGGGCCATCAAGGTCGACGGCAAGGCGCTGCGCATCCGTGACACGCTCGTGCTCGAGGACCTCGACGGACGCGAGTTGCTGCAGATCCAGGAGAAGAAGCTGCGCGTCCGCGACACGATGGAGATCGAGCGCGACGGCGCTGACGTCGCGACGGTCAAGAAGGCGCTCATCGGCATCCGCGACCGCTTCTCCGTGACGATCGAGGGTGGGGGCGAGCTCGCCGTCAAGGGCAACTTCGTCCAGCACGAGTACGAGTTCAAGCGCGACGGTGAGACGGTGGCCGAGGTCTCCAAGCGCTGGCTCCGCGCGCGAGACACGTACGGGATCTCCGTCGCGCCCGGTGAGGACGACGTGCTGATCATCGCCGCCGCGGTCTGCATCGAGCGCATGAGCCACGACTGAGTCAGCGGTGCTGCGCGATCAGATGCCGGCGCGGGGCGGGCGCTGATCGCGTGATGCCATGAAGAAGAAGGCCAGGCCGAGAATGAGGCCGAGGCCGCCGACGATCATGAAGATCACGCCGACCGTCTGGAGCTCGATGCCGGCGAGCTCCGCCGTCACCGCGAAGTTGAGGATCGCCCCGACGGTGATGAGGAAGAGAGACGCGCCGATGGTCATGGGCCGAAGCCTCCCGCCGGGCGTGGCCGGTCGCAATGGGGCGCGCTTGTCTCCGGAGGGGCGTGCGCACCTCTCGCTCCCCGTGCGTTCCGGTCTCGGGGACGCGCATCACCGGGCGGACACATGCCCGCCCCGTTGCCGCCCGACGGTGAACGGGTGACGGTAGATGCATGGTGACCCTGGCCGTGCTGGGCTGCGTCCTGTTCGTCTTCGGGCTGTTCGCGCGTCTGGTCGAGGGCACCGTCGTCACGGCGCCGATGGTCTTCGTCGCGGCCGGCCTGCTTGCGGGAGGGGTGGGGCTCCTCGACTTCGGCGACGCCGCCCATGGCGAGGCTGCGTCGGAGGCCTTGCACCACGGGGTGCTCCTCGTCGCCGAGCTGGCGCTCGTGCTGTTGCTGTTCACCGATGCCGCGCGCGTCGACGTGCGTGCCCTGCGGGGGAACGTGCTCCCGGTGCGGCTGCTGTGCATCGGGCTGCCGCTCACGATCGCCCTGGGCACAGGGGTGGCGGTCGCGCTGCTCAGCGACCTCACCTTCTGGGAGTGCGCGATCGTCGCGGCCGTGCTGGCTCCCACCGATGCGGCGCTCGGGCAGGCGGTGGTCACGAACCCGGCCCTGCCGCTGCGCATCCGCCAGAGCCTGAACGTGGAGAGCGGGCTCAACGACGGCGGCTCGGTGCCGTTTCTCACCTTGTTCATCGCGCTCGCGGCGGCGGAGGAGGGTCTGGGCGGGGGCTGGCTTCGCTTCGCCGTGGAGCAGATCGGATACGGGACGCTGATCGGCGCGGCCGCCGGCGTCGCGGGCGGCGTGGCGCTGCGCCGCGCCGCCGCGCGCGGCTGGACCGTGCCGCTGTTCGAGAAGCTCGCGCTCGCGGCGATCGCGGTGATCGCGTTCGTCGCGGCCGACGAACTGGGCGGGAACGGATTCATCGCCGCGTTCGTCGGCGGCGGCGCCGCCGGCGTCGCCGCCGGGCCGGTGACCGTGCGGGCGCTCGACTTCGCCGAGGAGGACGGTGAGCTGCTCAACCTCGCGGTCTTCTTCATCTTCGGCGTCTTCGCCTTCCATGCCCTCGGCGACGCCACGTGGGAGATCGTGGCCTATGCCGCGCTGAGCCTCACGCTGATCCGCATGCTCCCGGTCGCCGTCTCGGTCATCGGACTCGGCCTGCGGCCCGCGACCGTCGGCTTCCTCGGGTGGTTCGGCCCGCGCGGGCTCGCCTCGATCATCCTCGCGCTCGTCGTGGCCGAGGACGCACCGGCGCTGCAGGGCATCGAGCTGATCTTCGCGGTCATGACGGTCACCGTCCTGCTCAGCGTGTTCGCGCACGGCATCACCGCCGCACCCCTCAGCCGGCGCTTCGCCCACGTCACGCACGCCGCCGGGCCCGACGTGGCCGAGCATGAGCCGGTCGCCGAGATCGCGACTCGCTGGCGCGGCGCCGGCGAGGCGCCTCGACCGGACGCGCAGGCGCTGAGGTCGTGACGGAGGTCCGGGCACTGTTCTGGGAACTCGAGTGAAACGCGCGCTCCTCGGCACGTTCGACCGCTGGCAGCGCCACCACACGGCGGCGGCGTTTCCGGTCGCCGTGGTCCGCAAGTTCGTCGACGACCGCGCATCCGGCCATGCGGCGCTGATCGCCTACTACGCGTTCTTCTCGCTCTTCCCGCTCCTGCTGGCGCTGGTGTCCGTCCTCGGGTTCGTGCTCCAGGACAACCCATCGCTGCAGGACGATGTCCTCGATTCGGCGCTGGCCCGCATCCCGGTCGTCGGGATCCAGCTCGAGGACGACCTCGAGCCGCTGGCGGGCAGCGAGCTCGCGCTCGCCGTGGGACTCGCCGGCGCGCTCTGGGCCGGCCTGGGCGTCACGGTCGCACTCGGCCGGGCCTTCGAGGACATCGGGGACGTCCCACGGCTGGAGCAGCGCGGTGCGCTGAAGTCGCGGCTGCGCGGCCTCCTCGTCCTGCTGGTGCTCGGCATGGCCCTGATCGCCGTGACCGTGGCCGCGGGGCTCGCCATCGGGGGCCGGATCGGGCCCGGCGCGGAGCGGGTGGGGGCACTCGGGCTCGCGCTCGCCGCGAACCTGGCGGTCTTCCTCGCGGTGTTCGGCCTGCTCACCCCGCGGCCGGTACGAGTCGTGGAGCTGCTGCCCGGCGTGGCGCTGACGGCCGTCGGTGCGCTCGTGCTCCAGGCCGCCGGGAGCTGGTACGTCGAGCGCACGGTCACCCGCGCGAGCGAGACCTACGGGACGTTCGCGCTCGTCATCGGCCTCCTGTCCTGGTTCTGGCTCTTCTCGCACCTGCTGCTGCTGGCCGCCGAGGTCAACGCCGTCCTGCGCGGGCGCCTATGGCCGCGGTCACTCACCGGGGACCTGGAAGCCGCCGATCGCGCTGCGCTCCGGCGCACCGCGGAGGCGATGCGCCAGGACGAGCGTCAGGAGATCCTCGTCCGCTTCAAGGACCCGACCTGAACGCCTAGGTCCTCGCCACGCGGTCGTCCCCGTAGACGAGGATGCCCTGGATGACGTACACGCACAGCGCGAAGACCGCCAGCGACCACCACGGGTTGCCGTCGCCGATCGAGAACAGGGCTACGACCGCGCCGAGGCCGGCGGCCACGAGCCCGATGACGCGGCCGAACGTGTTGCCGATGAACAGCGAGAAGCCTCCGGCGATCTGGATCACGCCGAGGACGATCAGGACCCAGCCCAACGTGTTGAGGTCCGAGAGGATGTACCGCTCGTCGTTGACGAAGATGTTCGCCCCGTCCAGCGCGCCGATGCCGTAGATGATGTTGACCAACCCCGCGATCATGAGCAGCGTCGCCGCGAATACGGCCCGTCCCACGCCTTCCATCATGTAGCTCCTTGTGTCGTTTCCGGTCAGGCGGCGGCGCGGCGAGCGCCGCCGTACGTGGCGAGGCCGTAGATGATCAGGACGTCGACCGCGAAGACGGCCAGCGACCAGAACGGGTAGGCGGGGATCGAGAGCAGGGCCGCGATCGCGTTGACGCTGGCGACGGCGATGCCGAACCAGCGGCCGAAGCTGCCGCCGCTCCAGATCGAGAACGCGGCGACGAACTGCAGCGCGCCGACGATGAGCATGACCCAGCCCCAGGTCTTCAGGTCGCTGAGGATGTACTGCTGGTCGGCCACGAAGAAGCTGGCGTTGTCGATGGCCGCGATCCCGTAGATCACGTTCAGCACGGCCACGAGGCCGAGCATGACGCCGGCGAACATGATCCACGAGTCGCCGCTCTCGTCGGCATAGCTCGCGTCGCTGTACAGGCGCTGGGGGGTGCTGGGCGGGCTCGAATCCGCCCGTCCTTCGGTCGTGTCGGACATATCCGCTCCTCGTCGTGGAAGGGCAGCAGCTGAATCGACTGTCGCACCGCACGGGACGGCCGCCAATGGCGCAAGCCGGTGTCGGGAGCGTGGTGCAGGCACGCACGCAGGGGTCAGGAGAGCGTCACGCGGCGGGATGGAGGGGCGCGTGTCGGGGTACTCATTCCACGATGGCACGACCGCACGTGACCCGCCGGCGCGCGATACACGCGTGTGCATCGGTAGCCGTGACCGCCCTGGTCTGTGCCGGTCTCCTCGCCGCGGCGGCGCTGGTGCCGGCGCCGCCGCTGGTGGTGGTGTTCGTGATCATCGTGTGCATCGGCTGCCCGATGGCGGCGGCGTACGAGTTCGCGCGGACGGCGCCCGCGCTGCGCGATCCGGCCGCCGAGCTCCGCCGCCAGCTGGATCGCCTTCCCGAGACCGAGCACCCGCTCGGGCTCTGACGTCACTGCCGGGCGACGGCGACCCTCAGGAGCTCGTCCGGCGCCAGCATGTGGTCGGCGTCCTCGGCGTCGTCGCCCACGTCGATCTCCACCCACTCCACCTCGCCCGTGAAGTCGTTCGGGACGGGGTAGTCCTCGGCCACCAGGGCGCCACCCTCCTTGCCGACGTCGCAGGTGTCGTCGGCCGAGAAGATCATCGCGGCGGTCGCCGCGACCTTGCCCTCGCCGATCTGCTCGCCGTTGAGGAAGAGGCTGACGGTGCCGCCCTTCCCGAGGCCCGGGCCGTCGTAGGCGAACTCCATCCGCACCTGCTGCCGGCCGGCGGGGATCTCGCGGTCGGAGCCGACGTAGAAGCGCTGGACGCCGAACAGGTTGTAGCAATAGCGGAGCCTGCCGCCGACGGCGTAGAGCGCCCAGCCGCCGATGCTGCCGCCCTGGGCGATGATCACGCCCTGGGCGCCGCCCGCCGGGACGACGACCTCCGCCGTCACGGCGTGCGACCTGTTCTTGATCGAGACGACCGCGTGCTCGCTGAGCCGGCCCATGCCGCCGAAGAGCCGCTGCCGATTGCCCTTCACGAGCGCCGGCCTGCCCGCCACCTCGGGCATCAGCCGCTCGGCGACGCGGTCGTCGAGCGGTAGGACGTTGTTCTTCGTGGCCTCGATCAGGAACAGCCGCTGGAGCTCGTGGAGCTTCTCGGGGTGCTGGGCGGAGACGTCCTCGAACTGCGTCCAGTCCACGCTCGTGTCGTAGAGCTCCCACACGTCGTCGTCGAACGCCGGCACCTTCTCGCCGACGAGCAGCCAGGGCGTCTTGTGCCGCGTGACGGCCGTCCAGCCCTTGTGGTAGATGCCGCGGTTGCCGAACATCTCGAAGTACTGCGTGTCGTGGTGCTCGGGCGCCTCGGCGTCGGCGAACGAGTAGCGCATCGTCACGCCCTGCATCGGGGTCTGCTGGATCCCGTGGACGAACGTGGGCTCCGTGAGCCCCGCCGCATCGAGCACCGTCGGAGCGACGTCGATCACGTGGGAGAACTGCGTGCGGATCTCGCCCTTGGCCTCGATGCCCTCCGGCCAGTGCACGATCGTGCCGTTGCGCGTGCCGCCGAAGTGCGACGCGACCTGCTTCGCCCACTGGTAGGGCGTGTCCATGGCGTGCGCCCAGCCCACGGCGTAGTGGTTGTAGGAGTCCGGCCCACCGAGCTCGTCGAGGTGCTCGAGCAGGAACTCCGGCGTCTCCAGGGCGGCGGCGCCGTTGAAGTTGATCATCTCGTTGAACGTGCCGTTCAGCGTGCCCTCGGCCGAGGCGCCGTTGTCGCCGATGATGTAGTAGACGAGCGTGTTGTCGAACACCTCGAGGCTCTCGAGCGCGTCGAACAGGCGACCGACGTGGTGGTCGGTGAACTCGAGGAAGCCCGCGTAGACCTCCATCTGGCGGCGGAGGACCGGCTTGAGCTCCTCGGGCATCTCGTCCCAGGCGGGGATCTCGTCGTGCCGCGGTGTCAGCTCCGCGCCGGCCGGGATGACGCCGAGCTGCTGCTGGTTGGCGAAGATCTCCTCCCGGAGCGCGTCCCAGCCGTCGTCGAAGCGCCCCTTGTACTTATCGGCCCACTCGGCCGGCACGTGGTGCGGGGCGTGCGTCGCGCCCGGCGCGAAGTAGGCGAAGAACGGCTTGTCGGGCATCAGCGACTTCTGCTGGCGCACCCAGTTGATCGCCTTGTCGGTCATGTCGCCCATGAGGTGGTAGCCCTCTTCGGGCGTGCCCTCGGGCTCGACCGGGACGGTGCCCTCGTACAGGGCGGGGTAGTACTGGTGCGCCTCGCCGCCGATGAACCCGTAGAAGTACTCGAAGCCGCTTCCCGTCGGCCAGTTCCCGTAGGGCCCCATGGGGCTCGTCTCCCAGACCGGCACCTCGTGGCACTTGCCGAACTGGGCGGTCGAGTAGCCGTTGAGCTTGAGGATCTCCGCGAGCGGCGCGCAGTGGTCCGGGCGACTGGAGCTGTAGCCGGGCGCCGAGGTCGCGATCTCCGTGATGCCGCCCATCCCGACCGTGTGATGGTTGCGGCCGCTGAGGAGCGCCGCGCGGGTCGGCGAGCACAGCGCCGTCGTGTGGAAGCGGTTGTACTTGAGGCCGCCGGCGGCGAGGCGCTCCGCATTCGGGGTCTGGATCACGCCGCCGAACGCGCTCGACGCGCCGAACCCGACGTCGTCGAGCAGGACGATGAGCACGTTCGGCGCCCCCTCGGGAGGCCGGAGCGCCTCGACCGGCGGGAACGAGCTGTCCGGATCCCTGGCGTCGTACGTGGTGAGGCCCGCGAAGCGCCGGTCGGGGATCGGCAGTACGTCGCGACGGCTCTGTCCGTTCTGATGCATGGAGCTCTCCTCGTTGCAGCGGACCGCGCCGCGGTGTCTGGGTGAGGACCGAGTATCCGGCGAGCTCCGGCCGGGCGGCCAGGGTGCGTGCCCGCGTGCCGGCGTGGTGCTGTCCTGCCCGGTGGTGCGCGCACCACGCCGAAGTCACGGGCTCGCTCTCTCGCTGGGCGGCGATGGCTTCGCGAGGATTGGGGTCATGCTCATCGAGGCGGACCCGTGACCGCGCAACCGGCGTCGTCCCGCGTGCCCGAGGCGCGGGAGGGGATGGCGTGGATCCAGGGCGGGACGTTCCTGATGGGCTCGGAGGACTTCTATCCGGAGGAGCGGCCCGTCCGGCGCGTCGAGGTGGACGGGTTCTGGATCGACGAGCGCCCCGTGACGGTCGCGGAGTTCCGGCGCTTCGTGAAGGCCACGGGGTACGTCACCGTCGCCGAGCGCCCGCTCGATCCCGCGCAGTACCCGGACGCCGACCCCGAGGCGCTCGTGCCGGGCTCGCTGGTGTTCCACAAGACGCGCGGACCGGTCGACACGCGGGACTACCGCAACTGGTGGTCCTACGTCCCCGGTGCGTCATGGCGGCGGCCGGAGGGCCCCGCCAGCGACACGTACACGCGCGCGCGTCATCCCGTGACGCAGGTCGCCTTCGAGGATGCCGAGGCCTACGCGGCGTGGGCGGGCAAGGCGCTGCCGACCGAGGCCGAGTGGGAGTACGCCGCGCGCGGCGGGCTCGAGGGTGCGACCTACGCGTGGGGTGACGAGCCGTTCCCCGGCGGCCGGGCGATGGCGAACACCTGGCAGGGCGAGTTCCCCTGGCAGAACCTCCTCGCCGACGGCTACGAGGGCACGTCGCCCGTCGGCGCCTTCCCCGCCAACGGCTACGGGCTCTTCGACATGACCGGCAACGCCTGGGAGTGGACCTGCGACGTCTTCGAGGACGGCGGGTCGCCTTCCCCATGTTGCGCGCCCGATGCGGGCGGCTCGATCGCCAGGAAGGTGATCAAGGGCGGCTCCCATCTCTGCGCCCCGAGCTACTGCTTGCGCTACCGGCCCGCGGCCCGCCAGGGGGAGGCGGTCGACACGTCGACCGGTCACCTCGGCTTCCGGTGCCTGCTGCGCGGCTCGGACGTCAGCGCTTGAGGGTCCGGGGTGGTTCCGCCGACTCCGACGGGCCCGCTCCGTTCCCGGTGGGAGCGTGGAGCGGGATGCGGCCGATGACGCGGGTGCCCTTCCCCGGTGAGGACACCACCGTCAGCTCGCCGGCGACGGCGGCGAGCCGGTCGCGCATGCTCGTGAGTCCGACGCCCGAGGGCGCGTACCGCACGTCGAAGCCGGCGCCGTCGTCGCGGACCTCGAACCGCAGCACCCCGTTGTCGGTGATGTCGATGACCACGGCGGTGGCGTGGCGAGCGTGTTTCGACACGTTCTGCATCGCCTCCAGGCAGCAGAAGTACGCGGCGCTCTCGATGTCGCGCGGGTAGCGCTTACGAGCCCCGGGCGCGAGCACGGTCGTCGGAAGCACGGACTTCATCGCGGCCGACCGCAGTCCCTCGACCAGACCCCAGTCGGCGAGCGGGGACGGGTAGATCCCGCGCGCGAGCGAGCGGACCTCGTCGAGCGCGCCGTCGACCTCCGCGCCGAGCTGGCGGAACAGGTCGGCGCCGCTGGTGCCGTCGATGCGCTCGGCCGCCAGCTCGAGCTTGATGCGCAGCGCGACGAGTCGCTGCTGCGCGCCGTCGTGCAGGTCTCGCTCGATCCGGCGGCGCTCGTCGTCGGCGGTCGCCTGGATCCGGGCGCGCGAGTCCTGCACCTCGGTGATCAGGGTCGCAGCCTCCGCGGCGAGCCGGTGGTTGTCGAGCGTCATCACGGCGTAGGCCGTCGCCGCGTCGATGAACCCGCGCTCGGCGCGCAGCGCGTCGTCGTGCACGATCGCCGCGATCCGCTTCCCGCCGTCGCGGATCTCGGTCAGGCACCGCCCCGATCCCTCGCCCGGCAGTACTACCGGGCGACCCGCCGCATCCGTCCAGACGCCGGTCGCATCGACCCAGTAGACGATCTCCAGCGACGGGTCGAAGAAGGCCTCGGCCAGCCCGGCGCGCAGATCCTCGGGCTGCGGGTGGGAGGAGAGCCGGGTCGCGAGGCGTTGCATCGCCGCCGCGATGAACAGCCGCCAGCGCCCGAGGCCGACCATGAACGCGGCCGCCAGCACGGGGACGCCGAGCGGAAGGGCCCACATCCAGACGGTCAGGAACTCAGACTCCGGAGCGGCCCTGCGCAGGCCGAGGAGCCCGGCGAAGCACACCAGCCGGAAGATCGCAGCGAACAGCACGGGCGAGAGCGTGCGCCGCATGAGGTGGCTCGCCCTGTGGATGCGCAGCGCGACGCGCGCGGTCACCGCGATCAGGAGCAGGATCAGCAGGACCTCTCGCAGGGGGCGCACGAGGTCCTCGACGAGCGCGGGCTCGGAGGACGTGATCATGAAGGCGTTGGCCGGGCAGCCGCCATGACATGCCGTCCATATGGAGGGCTCGGGGTAGCGCTCGACCAGCAGCGCCGTCGGGAGGAAGAGCGTCACCGCGAGCAGCACGACCAAGCCGACGAGCCTGCGATCGAACTGGTCGGTGAGCCGGCCTGACGGGAACGCCAGGATCAGGTAGATGAGCAGCGGCTCGATGAACCATCCGGAGATCCGCCCGATGGCGTGGATCTCGGGTGACGAAGCTTCCGCGAGCGTGGCGAGGAAGACCGCGAATCCGGTGACGACGAGCAGCGTTCCGAAGCGCCGGAACGGGAGTCGCTGGCGCGCATAGAGCCCGACGGCGATCGGTGCGCCCACGACCGTGCCCCGGGCGACCGCTTCGAGCCAAGCGTCCTGCGACGTGGATCCGGAGGCCGTGATGGCGGCGGCGACCGCGCACAGCACCGCTCCCGCCGCTGCGATCGCAGGATCGGCGAACCGATCGGCGCGCCGCACTACCCGCCGGGCGTCCTCGCCGTCGGCCGGTCCGCCTTCGATGGCGATCGAGGGCACTACGTTCCACCCTAACCCCGGGACGCCGCGCCGACAACGCGAGGCGCCGCCGGATCAGCGCCCGTGCTCGCTCCAGAGGCGCCGCAAGAGCTTGGGGCCGAAGTCCTGCTTGCGGACGAGCGGCACGCGTTCGAGCTGCGTGATCGTGGGGACGTCGACCCGCTCCTCCATCGATATCAGCACGACGACCACTTCCGGGTGCTTCGCCACGATCCGCCGCGCGACCTCGATGCCGTTCAGCCCCGGCATCCGGACGTCGAGCAGGACGAGCTCCGGGACGAGGCGATCGACGGCCGCGAGCGCCTCCTCTCCGTCGGCTGCCTCGCCGATCGACTCGAAGCCCGCTGTGGCCTCGATGACGTCCCGCGCCACGCCGCGGAAGACCGCCTGGTCGTCAACCGTCAGAACGCGAACAGCACGTGTGGAGGAGGGGTGTGGGCCAAGGGACATCAGGATCGGTGGTGACCTGCTGACGCGAGCGTAGGCGGGGCGGTCGGGCACCGGCAATGGCGCTTGCCAGCGTACGAGCGGGGGTGCGTGCTTCCTGCTCGGCACCGGGGAGGCGCGCCTCTCCCGGCGACACCGGTGTGCGCCCTTGTTCGGGCCACTGCCACCGAGTCTCATCGAGGGCATGAACTCCGAGGGATCTGCCGCCCGCCCGCGTCGCCGCGGAGCCGCCATCGCCCTCGTCGCCGTCGCATCCGTGCTGGCGCTCGCGACGCTCGTCGCGGTCTGGATCGACCGGCAGGTGCTGAACACGGACAACTGGACGGCGTCGAGCAGCCAGATGCTGGACGACCCGGCGATCCGCGCGCAGACGGCGGCGTTCCTCACCGACCAGCTCTACGAGCACGTCGACGTCGAGGCCGAGATCCGCGACGCCCTGCCGCCCCGCGCGCAGGTCCTGGCCGCGCCGGCGGCCGGGCTCCTGCGGGACCGGGTCGAGGTGGCCGCAGCGGAAGCGCTCACTCGCCCGAAGGTCCAGGAGCTGTGGGAGGTAGCCAACCGCAAGGCGCACGAGACGCTCCTCCGCGTGCTCGACGGCGGAGGACCGAACCTGTCCACCGAGGGCGGCGTCGTCGTACTCGACCTGAAGGGCCTGCTCGCCGACCTCGAGCAGCGGTCGGGCATCGGCGGGCGGGTCGGTGAAGCACTCCCCGCGAGCGCCGCGCAGATCACCATCCTGCGCTCGGACGAGCTCGGCCTCGCCCAGGACGTCGCCAACGTGCTGGACGGGCTGCCGATCGTGCTCGGCCTGCTCTCGCTCGCGATGTTCGGCGCCGCGCTGCTCGTCGCGCCGGGCTACCGGCGGCGAGCGGTGCGCGCGTACGGCTTCGGGCTGATGGCCGCGGGCGCGCTCGCACTCGCGCTCGCCGCGTGGGCCGGGACCATGATCGTCGACTCGCTCGCGAGCACGGCGGCCGCGGAGCCCGCGGTTCGAGCCGTGTGGGACATCTACGACACGCTGCTCGCCGAGGCCGCGACGGCCGCGATCGGCTACGGACTCGTGCTCGTCGCCGGCGCGTGGCTGGCCGGGTCGACGGAGTGGGCCGTCGCCACCCGCCGGGCGCTCGCCCCGTACCTCGCCAAGCCGGCGATCGCCTACGGCGCGCTGGCGGCCATCGTGCTCGTGGTCATCGTCTGGTGGGCGCCGACGCCCGCGACGCGCAACCCGGCCACCGCCGTGCTGCTTGCGGCGATGCTCGCCCTCGGGCTCGAGGGCCTGCGCCGCCTGACGGCGCGCGAGTTCCCGGCCGTGACCGTGCACCAGCACGATGCGGACGAGCTCCCGCCGAAGCCCCGCGACGGCGCGGACGCGCAGCGAGTGCCTCTCGGACCTTCGACCACCTGAATCGACAGAGGAGACAATCATGGCCGCACGTGGATCCCTCCCGCCCTCGCGCGGATCCCTCCCGCCCTCTGACCAGGCGCGGGTGCATCACATGTCGCAGATCGAGGCCGCGGACCCGGAGGGCACCTGGGGCCGCTGGATCACGTTCGCGTCGATGGTCCTCGTCCTGCTGGGCTGCTTGAACGGCCTCCAGGGCTTCTTCGCGATGCTCGACCAGGGCTACTACGTCGCCCGCGGCGAGGAGCTGGCCCTGGTCAGCTACGACGCGTGGGGCGCGGTCCTGGTGCTGTGGGGCATCGTCCTCCTGGTCGTCGGCGCCGGGCTCAACGCGAGGCGCGGCTGGGCCCGTTGGGCGGCTGTGATCGTGGTCATGCTCGACGTGGTGCTCCAGGTGGGCTTCTTCCCCTCGTCCCCGCTGCTGGCCCTCATTCTCATCACGCTCGACGTCGTCGTGTTGTACGCGCTGACGGTGCGGTGGGAAGAAGCCAGCGCCGGCGGCATCTAGCCGCGAGCGCCCTGCGATGGCCGCGACGCCCCGTGATCGTCCACGGCTGGTGCGCTTCGCGCAGCGGCTGACGATCGGTCGCGCCGTCGGGGCGATCGCCGGCGTGGCCGTCCTCCTCACCGTCGTCGCCGCGGTCCTCGTTCGGGCGGTCGAGCCCGAGACCTTCCCCACGTTCGGCGATGCCTCGTGGTGGGCGCTGCAGACCGTCTCGACCGTCGGCTACGGCGACGTGGTGCCGGAGAGCGGCGCGGGACGCGTGCTCGGCGGGGCGTTGATGCTCCTCGGTGTCGCGTTCGTCCCCGCGATCACGTCGATCGTCGTGGCGGTGCTCGTCTCCCAGCTGCAGCAGCGGAGCGGAGACCAGGGCGGACCCAGGTGAACGCGAGCGGGCCTGAGTGTCCGCACCCCGGTGAAGCTGGTGGGCGCCCCCTGGCAGGGCCACGGGCCCGACGCGAGACTGACTCGAAAGCCGGCGAACCGAAGGAGCCGCGATGTGCCGCTGGATGGCGTGGTCGGGGCAGCCGCTGCTCGTCGAGGAGCTGCTGTTCAAGCCGACCCACGGACTGATCGACCAGAGTCTGCATTCGCGCATGGGCGTGGAACGCACCAACGGCGACGGCTTCGGGCTGGGCTGGTACGGCACGGGTGACGGCCCGGGCATCTACCGCAGCGTCTCGCCCGCGTGGGGGGACGCGAACCTGCGCGAGCTCGCCGCCCACGTCGAGTCGCCCCTCTTCATCGCCCACGTGCGGGCCACGACCGGCACGGCGATCCAGCAGACCAACTGCCACCCCTTCCGCCACGGGCGCTGGCTGTTCGTGCACAACGGCGTCATCCAGGGATTCCAGGCCATGCGGCGGGAGCTGATGGTGGCCGTCGACCCGTCGCTGTTCGCCGGGATCGAGGGCTCCACGGACTCCGAGGTGCTGTTCCACCTCGCCCTCACCTTCGGCCTGGACGAGGACCCGGTCGGCGCCTTCGAGAAGGCGATCGGTCTGATCGAGGCGACGGCGGCGCGGCATGGCATCGAGCACGCCGTGCAGGCGAGCCTGGGCCTCAGCGACGGCGAGCGCCTGTGGGCGTTCCGCTACTCCACCGAGCGTTCGTCGCGCACGCTGTTCGTCTCCAACGAGGCGTCCGCCATCAAAGAGCTGCATCCCGAGAACGCGCGTCTGCAGCGGCTCAGGGACGAGGACCGCGTCGTCGTCTCCGAGCCCCTCGCCGATCTCACCGGCGTCTGGCACAAGCTGCCCGAGTCCTCCGTCCTGGTCGTGCAGCCCGGGGCGGACGAACAGCTCCCGTTCCAGCCCCACTACGAAGCGTCCGCCGGCAACGGCGCGCGGGCGGAACCGACCCCCGCGGGGCGGTGACCGCCGCGGTCCAGCATCCGCCGGCGGACGGCGCGCAGGCCGGCGTACACCCCACGCCCAAGCCTGCGCGCCGCCGCCGGCGGTTCCTGTTCCGGCTGATCGTCGTGTGGGTCCTCAGCGCCGCGGCGCTGATGCTCGCGAGCGGGCTGCTGGCGAACGTGGACGTCAAGGACTTCGCCGCGGCCCTTGGCGCGGCCGCCCTGATCGGGCTCGTCAACGCGCTCATCTGGCCGGTGGCGATGCGGCTGCTGCTTCCGATCACGGTCCTCACGCTCGGACTCGGCGCTCTCGTGCTCAACGGCGGGGTCGTCCTGCTGGTCTCGGAGATCGATGCCGGCCTGGAGGTCGACACGCTCTGGGCGGCCATCGCGACCGCGATCGTGCTGACCGTCGTCACCACGGCGGCGAGCACGCTGCTGGCCGTCGACGACGACGAGTTCTTCTTCCGCAACGTCGTCAAGCGCCGGGCGCGCCGCGGCGCCGCGGCGGTCGACACGACCGTGCCGGGCCTGCTCTTCCTCGAGGTGGACGGGCTCGCGCACGACGTGCTGCTGCGCGCGATCCGCGACGGCAACGCTCCGACGCTCGCGCGCTGGCTCAGGACGGGCTCGCACCGGCTCGCGCGCTGGGAGACCGACTGGTCGTCGCAGACCGGGGCCTGCCAGGCCGGGCTGCTGCACGGCAACAACGACGACATGCCGGCGTTCCGCTGGTGGGAGAAGGACCGCGGCGCGGCGATCGTCACGAACCACCCGAAGGACGCGGTGGAGCTCGAGCGCCGGCACTCGGACGGGCGCGGGCTGCTCTACGCCGACGGCGCCAGCCGCGCGAACATCCTCTCCGGCGACGCGCCGCACAGCCTGCTGACCATGAGCACGGTGGCCAAGCGCGACCGGCCGGGCCGGATCGGCCAGGACTACTTCGCCTACTTCGCGAACCCCTACAACGTCACGCGCACGTTCGCGCTCGTGATCCGCGAGGTGGTCAGCGAGCTGTGGAGCGCCGCGCAGCAGCGGCGCTTGGACGTGCAGCCGCGCGTGCACCGCGGCTTCACCTACGCGCTGATGCGCGCGTGGGGCACGATCATCCAGCGCGACCTGCAGGTGCAGGCCGTGATCGCGGACATGTACGCGGGCCGGCCGGTCACGTACACGACGTTCCTGGCCTATGACGAGGTGGCGCACCACTCGGGCATCGAGCGGCCGGAGACGCTGCTCACGCTGCGCCGGGTGGATCGCGAGCTCGGGCGCATCGAGGCGGCCGCCGCCGAGGCCGCCCGCCCCTACCACCTCGTCGTGCTCTCCGATCACGGGCAGTCGCAGGGCGCGACGTTCCTGGACCGCTACGGCATCACGCTCGAGCAGCTCGTCACGGACGCGGCCGCCACCGAGACGGTGTCGGTCCCGCCGCATCCCGACGAGGCGCTCGGCTACCTCGGCGCCGGGCTCACCGAGGCCTCCCGCGGCGAGGGCGCGGGAGCGCGCGCGGTGCGCAGGGTCACGAAGGGCCGCAGCACGGACGGCGAGGTGAGCCTCGAGCCGGCGACGAACGGCAAGGCGGCGGACGAGCTGCCGGAGCTCGTCGTGATGGCGTCGGGCTGTCTCGGGCTCGTGTCGTTCCCGCGGCTGCCCGGACGCGTCACGCTGGAGCAGCTCGAGGAGCTGCACCCGGGAGTCGTGCCCGCGCTGCGCGACCATCCGGGCGTCGGCTTCCTGCTGGTGCGCTCGCGCGAGCACGGCGCGGTGGTGATCGGCAGGCACGGCACGCGCTACCTGGACGAGGATCGCGTCGAAGGCGTGGACCCGCTCGCGCCCTTCGGGCCGAACGCCGCGCGCCACGTCGCGCGCACCGACGGCTTCGCGCACTGCCCGGACATCGTCCTCAACAGCACCTACTGGCCCGAGCTCGACGAGGTCGCGGCGTTCGAGGAGCTCGTCGGCTCCCACGGCGGCATGGGCGGCTCGCAGTCCTATCCGTTCGTGCTGCACCCGGCGGCGCTCACGCTGCCGGCGGCGGAGCTGATCGGCGCGGAGGCGGTCCACCGCGAGTTCCGGCGCTGGCTGGTGGAGATCGGCCAGGACGCCTACGCGGAGGCCGAGGCGTCGTGAGCGCCACGCGCGCGGAGCCCGTCGTGCCTCCGGAGGACCAAGAGGCCTCGGCGCCGCCGCGGAAGACCGAGGTGGTCTTCTCGCTGCCCACCGTCGTGAAGGCGCTCGGCGTCTTCTTCGGGGTCCTCGTCATCTTCCTCGTCAAGGACGCGCTGCTGTCGATCGCGCTGGCGATCGTCATGATCCTCGGGCTCGACCCGCCGGTCAGCGCGCTCGAACGGCGCGGCTGGGGTCGCGGGAAGGCCGCGATGTGCGTGCTCGGCGGCGTCGTGCTCGTCGTCCTCGTGATCGTCGTGTGGGCGGCGAGACCGCTGTGGCAGGAGTTCGCCGGTTTCCTGGACAAGCTGCCGGGCTACGTCGAGGAGGCGCGGACGAGCCCCGTGCTGGAGGACATCGACAAGGGCACGGAGGCGTTCCAGAAGCTCGAGGCGGCGCTCGCCGACGCGGCCAGGAACCTGCCGGAGGCCGCGATCAACCTGCTGGGCGCCGGCGCCGCGACGCTCGGCTCGGTCTTCCAGCTCGTGACGCTCGCGTTCCTGACGCTGTTCGGTCTCGTCGGCAAGCCGCAGCTGACACAGGCGGGCCTCGAGCTCATGCGGCCCAACCACGCCGCCCGCTTCGATCGCACGCTCGACGACGTCGCCAAGGCGGTCTCCTACACGCTGCTCGGCAACATCGCGATCTCGGTGATCGCGGCCACGGTGGTGGGCGTGGCGGCGGTGATCGTCGGCGCGCCGTCGCCGGTCGTGCTCGCCGTCATCGTCGGGCTCTTCGACCTCATCCCGCAGATCGGCTCGACGATCGCGGCGGTCATCGTCGTCGCGGTCACGCTGATCGCCGAGGGCGCCGGCCCGGCCGTGATCATGCTCGCGGTGATCCTCGTCTACCAGCAGGTCGAGAACTACCTGATCCAGCCGGCGGTGATGCGGCAGGCCGTGGAGCTGTCCGGGTTCGCCACGATCGCGTCCGTCATGCTGGGCGGCGCCCTGCTCGGGGTCGTCGGCGCGATCCTGGCCGTCCCCGTCGCCGCCTCGGTGAAGATCATCGTCAACGAGCTCACCCGGGGTCGCCGCGAGCGCATGAGCGCGCTACGCAACGGCGCCGCCGTCCCACCCGCAACCTGACAAGGAGCCAGACATGACCCAGATCACAGGACCGGTGCAGCTCCTGGCGGTGGGCTTCCGCGACAGCGCGCAATTCCAGGGGCGGATCGCGGAGGAGATCGACCGGCTCGAGCGCTCGGACACGATCCGCGTCCTCGACTTCGTGTTCCTGCACAGGGACGCAACGACCGGCACGCTCGTGCGCATGGACTACGAGGGTCCCGAGGGAGAGGGCCGGGTGACGACGCTGCTGGCCGACGGCAACGGCGACCCGGACGCCGAGCCGGCGGCGGGCGGGGCGTTCCGCCTGACGGCCGGTGACATCCGCGAGGCGGCCGAAGCGCTCGAGCCGGGCACCTCCGCCGGCTTCCTCATCTTCGAGCACATCTGGGCGCGCGACCTCAAGCGTGCCATCGAGGAGACGGACGGCGTCCCGTTCGCGGAGGGCTTCCTCACCCCCGAGGCGGTCGCCGCCATCGGCGGCTAGCCGCCTGTGCTCCTTGCCCGCGCTCGTCTCCGGCGCCGGCAGGCGAGTGTCGCGCCGCGAAGCGAGTCAGTCGCCGCGGTGGAAGTCGCGGAACATCGCGGTCAGGGCCACGATCTCGGGGCGCTGCTCGAGCGCTCGCGTGCGCCCCGTGAGCTCGATCGCGCGTCGGACCTGCTCGATATGCGCGTCGCATCCCTCGCAGGCGGCCATGTGCGCTTCGAAGCGTTCGCGCGCGCCGGCGGGGAGCGCTCCCTCGAGATAGTCGGTGACGAGCTCGACGAGCTCGCGGCAGGTGAGGCCGCGGTCCACATGAGACCGTCTCGCGAGACGTGCCGCTGTTACACCGACCCGCCGTAACGGATGGCCCGGCCGGCGGACTGCGCCGGCATGACGCCATCGCTCGACAACCTGCTCGTGATCATGGGGGTCGCGTTCGCGGCGCCGCTCGTCCTCGGCCTGTTCCCGCGCGTGCCCCTGCTGTTCCCACTCGTCAGCCTCACCGCGCTCAGGAGGACTTGCTTCGCGGTCCGCTGAGGTAGAGGATCGCCTCGACGATCGACGGAAGGAGACCGCCGTGGCCGGTGTGGAAGCGCGCGACTTCGACTCGCCCGACGAGACGCGGACGCCGGATAAGACGCAGGTCGCCGTCGTGCGGATGGGTTCGACGACCGCCGCCCGGCTGACGTTCGAGCCGGGATGGCGCTGGTCCGAGTGCATCAAGCCCGTCGCGGGCACCGACAGCTGCCAGGTGCATCACGTCGGGATCGCCCAATCGGGCCGGATCGCGGTCAGGCACGACGACGGCACCGAGGCCGAGATCGGTCCCGGACAGGCCTACGTGATCGCCCCCGGTCACGACGCCTGGGTCGTCGGTGACGAGCGGTTCGTCGGCTTCGAGTTCGAGTCGAAGGCGGCCGAGGAGTACGCGAAGAGCTGATCGGGCGCGTTCCGGCGGGGGTGGCCGCCGGTCAGCCGGTCCGCTTGAAGTCCCTGAAGGCGGCGACGAGATCGTCGCGGACCTCGGGCGGGACGTCCTCCTCGCCGATCCGGCCGACGGCTGCGATCGTCATGCGGATCTGCTCGACGTAGAAGACGCAGCCCTCGCACAGCGAGAGGTGGTGATCGAAGCGCGCGACGTCCTCGGGTGACATCGCACCCTCGAGGTAGTCCGTGACGAGCTCGACGACCTCCTGGCAGCTGATCGGTTCCACCGCCTGGCTCATGGTAGGTGCTGCTCCAGAGCGGCTCGCACCCGCGACCGCGCGCGATGCAGCAGCACGCGCTGGTTGCCCTCGCTGACGTCGAGCGCGGCGCAGACCTCCTCGGGGCTGCAGCCCTCGACGTCGCGCATGCGGATCACGGCGCGCTGCGCGGGCGGGAGCGCGGAGATGGTCGCGACGATCACCCCGAGCACCTCGCGCTGGTGCAGCGTCTCCTCGGGCAGGCGGTGCCAGTTGGCGGGGAAGGCCTTCCAGCCCCCGGTGTACGGGTCATCAGGCCCGCGGAAGCGGTCCGGGTCCACGGCCGGCTCCCCCTCGCCCTCCGCGGCGAGGCTCGCGAACGGCACCGAGCGCGCCTCGCGCACCCCGCGCGTCTTGGCGGTGTTGACGACGATCCGCAGGATCCACGTCTTCAGCGAGGAGCGGCCCTCGAAGCCGTCGAGCCCGCGGATCACCCCGACCCAGGCCTCCTGCACGACCTCCTCGGCGCTCGCGCGGGAGCGGACGTGCGCCTGCGCGACCGCGAGCATCGTGGCGTGGCAGCGGTCGACGAGCTGGGCGAACGCCCGCTCGTCCCCGGCCCGCAACCGGTCGAGCAGCTCGAGCTCTTGCTGTTCGCCGACCTGCGGCACGTCGCGACGCTACCTGCGTCGCGACGTGTCGCGCAAGTCGTGCCGGTCAGCCGGCGGCCACGCCGGTGAGGCCCGCGGCGGCGGGGACGCTCGTGAGGAGCTCGAGCGAGCCGTCGGAGGCGACCCCGTAGCCCGTCACGCGGCCGGTCGGGCTGACCGCGTACAGGAAGCGCCCGTTGCGCGAGAAGTCCAGGTCGCGCGGGGAGGCAATGGGCGTGGTCGCGATCGGGCTCAGCTCACCGTCGCGGCCGATCGCGAAGCCGCTGATCGACCCCGAGCCGTTGCCCGTGTAGGCGAGCTTGCCGTTCGGCGAGACCGCCACCCAGCAGGCCGCGCCGAAGCCGACCGGCAGCGAGGCCGACACGAGGTCGAGGCCGCCGGCCCCGAGCCGGTAGGACGAGACCGTGCTGGCGCCCGCCTCGGAGACGATCACGTCGCCGCGATGGCCGAGCGCGAACCCGAACGGAACGGCGCCGCTGGAGGCGGTGATCACGGGTGCGCCGGGGCGTCCGGCGGCGTCGAGCGGGAGCGTCTCGAGCCGGTTGGAGAGCCGCTCGGAGACCACCAGCGCGTCGCCGTCGGGGGCGACGGAGACCTGCGCGGCGCCGAGTGCGCCCGGCAGCTCCCGGCGTCCGCCGGGGATCGTCTCCAGCGTGCCGTCGCGGCGGGCGCGGAACGCGGTCACGTTCGGCGTGCCGCCCGAGTTGAGCACGTAGACGCGGCCGTGGTGCTCGTCGACGCTGGCGGGGAGGGAGCCGCCGGAGCCGGAGACGCCCTCGAGCGCGAGCCCGTCGCGGGTGACGCGCAGCGCCGACACGGAGTTCGAGCCGGCGTTGACGGCGTAGACCGTCGACTCGTCGTCGGAGAGCTCGACCGCGCCCTGGCGGCCGCCGAGCGAGGCCGAGCCGGCGCCGCCGGTGGCGAACGAGCCGGCGGGGGTCAGCTCGCCGCGGGCGTCGCGGTCGAACGCCTGCACGATGTTGCCGGCCGGGTCGTTCGTCTGGCTGTACACGGCGCCGGGGTCGGCCATGGCGCCGGCGGCGGCCGGGCCGGCGAGGACGGTGAGCGCGACGGTCGCGCCCAGCAGGAAGCGGCCGCGATGCGGCTCCAAGCGGGACATCTGGAGACCTCCAGGGGGTCGGAGAGGGGGGACGCGATGTTGTCTCGCGACCCCCGGATCCGTTACACGCGTCAGGCGCGATGCTCCGGGTTGGCGAGATCGAAGCGCGTGCCGGCGTCCCACGCGGGGCGCTGGTTGCCGTAGGCGGGGACGCCGCCGGCGTCCTTGAGCATGCGCGCGGCGTGCAGCAGGTTCCACGTCATGAACGTGGTGTTGCGGTTGGTGAAGTCGTTCTGCGGGCCGCCCGAGCCCTCGTCGAGGTAGCTCGGCCCCGGCCCGGCCTCGCCGATCCAGCCGGCGTCGGCCTGCGGCGGGATCGTGTAGCCGAGGTGCTGCAGCGAGTAGAGGATGTTCATCGCGCAGTGCTTGATCCCGTCCTCGTTGCCGGTGACCAGGCAGCCGCCGACGCGCCCGTAGTACGCATACTGGCCGGCGTCGTTGAGCAGGTGGCTGTTGCCGTACAGGCGCTCGATCACCTGCGTGCAGACCGAGGACTTCTCGCCGAGCCAGATCGGCGTCATCAGCACGAGGATGTCCGCGGCGATCACGGTCTCGAAGATCTCCGGCCAGTCGTCGCGCTGCCAGCCGTGCTCGGTCATGTCCGGCCACACGCCGGTGGCGATCTCGTGGTCGATCGCGCGGATCAGCTCCACCTCCACGCCGGTGCGGCGCATGATGGTCATCGAGAGGTCGGCGAGCCCCTCGGTGTTGGAGACCCCGGGCGAGCGCTTGAGCGTGCAGTTGACGAAGACGGCCCTGAGGTCGGAGAAGTCATACGGCGACGCGGCGCACAGCTGCTCGGCCTCGGCGGGAAGACGATCCATCGCGGCTCCTTTCGTTTCGCGGTCAGTCTCGGCGGGGCCGGTGGCGTTACGCCGTCGTCCGGGCCTGTAACGCCCAGCCTCCGTCCGAGACTCACGGCTGTGACGCCCGTCCTCCTCCACCGGAGCATGGAGCGGAATAGAGTCGGTCCAATCGACCCAGGAGGTTCACGATGGCCCTCGCCCGTGTCGTGATGTTCGACGGAGTCACTCGCGACCGCATCGAGGAGATGCAGTCCGAGATGCGCGACGCGCAGCCGCCGGAAGGAGTCCCCGCCAAGGAGATCATCCTGCTCCACGATCCTGACGCGGAGAAGTCGGTCGTGCTCCTCTTCTTCGACTCCGAGGAGGACTACCGCCAGGGCGACGAGGCCCTCAGCGCGATGCCGTCCGGCGACACGCCGGGGCAGCGCACCGGCGTGGCGAAGTACCAAGTGGCGGTGCGGATGGCGGTCTAGATCGAGCGCGACCCGCCGCCCCGGCCGGTCGGCCGGGGCGGCGAGGAGCGGCCTATCGCCCGGCGTGTGGCTCGGCTCCGTGCGCCGGCGGGTCCTCGTCGAAGGCCTCGGCGATGAGGACGGCGCTGCCGAACACGAGCATCGCGGCCGCGACGGCGGCCACGATGCGGGTCGGGAAGTTCGGGTGGTGGCCGCTGTTGTGCAGCACGGCGTGGCCCTTGCCGCGCGTGATCAGCCAGCGGTTGACGGGGAAGGCGATGACGCCGGCGACCACGAGCGCGAAGGACAGCGCGCCCCAGAAGAGGATGTCGCCGACGCCGGACTCCATCGCGCCGGGGATGGCGACCATCAGCGCGTTGTCGACGATCTCCATCACGGCGATGCTGAAGGTGTCGGTCGCCAGCGCGATCGGCACGACGGCGGAGAGCGCGAGGCCGGCGCGCAGCAGCGGCAGGCTCGTCAGCGAGTAGCCGAACAGGAACGCGAGCGCCACGGCCAGCGCGACGGTGCCCCACTGCGAGAAGCCGAGCGCGGTCCCGATGACCATGCCCAGCACCTCGCCGATCGCGCACCCGGTGAGGCAGTGCAGGGTCGCGCTGAGCGCCACGGCGTTGAGCGCGCGGCCCGAGGTCGGGAGCTCGTGGTGGTGGTGCGTCTCAGCGGTCATGCACCGCAGTCTAGATACCCTATAGGGGTATCGTCAAGGGACGCTGGCTGAGAGCGCTAGCGGGGGTGGCGCGCGAGGTGCCGGTGGCCGGCGGTCACGAGCACGCGGCGGCCCGTGTGGCGGTTGCGCACGAGCACGGCGCCCTGCTTGACGCGCGTCATCGTCCCGTCGCAGCGGTCGGCGGTCGACCAGACGGTCCCGCGCACGGCGGCGACGCTGTCGCGGCCCCGGGTGCGGAAGCGGCCGTGGCGGTCCCGGCCCCAGAGCCGGCGCACGACGGTGGTGCGGCCGACGTCGCGGGTGACGCCCGACGCGCGCGCCTTGCGGCCGCCGGACGGGCAGCGGTCGAAGCGCCCGCCGCGGAGGACGAGGTCGGTGCGGCCACGCGCGCTCCGGGGTTGGCGGACCTCGAACAGCGAGCCCCAGAACTTGCCCTTCTGGACGCGGCCTGAGGCGAGCGCCGACTTGAGCTCGACCGTGCCGCGCCGCGTGTCGACGACGGAGCCGACCTTCACGGCGGCGCCCGCGGCGAGCGGGACGAACGTGCGGGCCCCGGGCACCTTGATGCGGACGGCGCCCGAGACGGGGGCGAGGCCGACGGTCTGCCCGAGGACGGGCGCCGCCGGTGGGAGGACCTCCGTCCCGGAGTCGGGGACGACCGGGGCGGGGGCGACGACCTCGACGGTCGAGGTGGGGTCGACCTTGTCCTCCTTGGCCGGCATCTCCTTGAGGATCGATCCGTCGGCCGCGAGGTAGAAGAGCCTGTCCGCCGAGGTGGCGCTGCCCGACGCGTTCACCGCCGTCACGCGGACGTGGTAGTGCGCGTCGCGGGCCAGGTCGACGTCGGCCGTGAGCTTGACGAGGTCCGCGCCGTCGCCGGCCGCCACCGTCGCGGTGCTCGAGCCGTAGGCCGTGGTCGGGCCGAAGTCGAAGAAGTACGTGGTCGCCTGGCTGTTGGGCCGCACGCGGGCGACGAGCCGGACACGGTCGCCGGCGGGCTCGGGCGTCGAGACGTCGGCCAGCGGCGGGACGGTCACGCGGACGATGCGCGGGAGCAGGCCGCGCTGGGTGAACCAGACGTTCCCGTCCGGGCCCTGGGCGATCCCGCCCGGCGCGTCGCCGGCGGAGAGCCCGGCGGCCAGACCGCCCGTGAGCTCCTGGATCTCGCCGCTGGCGGGCCAGAGGCGGCCGATGCGGCCAGGCTCGTCGGCGTCCGTGAACCAGATCGCGCCGTCGCCGCCCTCGGCGATCGCCGTGGGCTGGGCGCCCGCGGCCAGGCCGGAGCTGTAGCTCTCGAGCTTGCCGTCGGTCTTCACCCGGCTCACGCGCCCGGCGCCGGGTTCGGTGAGGAACAGCTTGCCGCTGGCGGCGGCGGTGATGCCGGCGGGCGCGCCCGAGGGAGCCAGCCCCTCGCTGAACTCCGTCACGGTGCCGGTACCGGGCTGCAGCCGCGCGACGCGGTCGGGCCCGGTGGTCGTGAACCAGAGGTTCCCGTCGGGGCCCGCCGTGATGTCGGACGGCGCGCCGCCCGACGGACCCGCGTCGAACTCGGTGATCGTCCCCGCGGGGGTGATGCGGCCGATGCCGGGCTTCGAAGGCTGGGTGAACCAGAGGTTGCCGTCGGGGCCGGCGGCGATCGCCGTGGGATCGCTCCCGGGCGTGAGCCCGGCCGTGTACTCCGTCACGGCGCCCGTCGCCGGGTCGAGGCGGCCGATCGCGTCCGTCGCGCCGGGCTCGGTGAACCACACGGCGCCGTCGGGGCCTGCGACGACGTCAGCCGGGTCGCTGCCAGCGGTCAGGCCGGCAGTGAACTCGGTCAGGGAGCCGGCCGCGGTCATGCTCCCGAGGCCTCCGGGAGTGCCTTGCTGCGTGAACCAGACTGTCGTGCCCGGGCCGCCGGAGATCCCCGCAGGCGACCCCGCGCCGAGACCGGTGAACTCCATCAGCGATGCATGGGCCGGCGCTGTCGCCCCTACCGCGACGACGAGGGACGCCAACGGCAGGGTCAAGCGGCTCCGCCACGTCATGCGCCTCTTCTCGGCAGATCGCCTCGCGGCGATGAGCAGGCTGGCCGCACGTACGACCTACGACGGCGCCGGGTGCTCTCAGGCGGCCGCGGTGACGGCCGGCGCGACGCGGTCGAGCGCGACGGCGTAGGCAACGCGCGAGCCCGTGCCGATCGCGTTGGCCACCGAGCGCGAGTGCGCGGTCGCCGCGTCGCCGGCCGCGTAGACGCCGGGCACGTTCGTCCGCCCGTCGCCGTCGGTGACGATCGTGCCGGACTCGGTCAGCTCGCACCCGAGCGAGGCGGCGAGCCCGTTCGGCTGGTCGCGCCGCGTGTTCACGAACAGCGCCTCACGGGGCTCGGCCGGGCCGTGCGCGAACTCGATCCGCTCCAGGCGGCCGTCGTCCCCGGCGAGGCGGGCGATCGCCTCCGTCCGGACCCGCACGCCCGCGGCCGCGAGCAGCGCGCCGTCGGGGTTCGCAGCGCCGTCCGTGCAGAGCACGACGTCGTTGCTCCAGTTGGCGAGCAGCAGGGCGGAGCGCACGGCGCCGGGCCCGCTGCCGTGCAGCGCCAGCGGCCGGTCGCGGACCTCCCAGCCGTCGCAGAACGCGCAGTGGAAGACCGAGCGTCCCCACAGCGCCTCGACCCCGGGCAGCGGCGGCGGGTCGTAGCGCAAGCCGTGCGCCAGCACGATCGCGTGGGCGCGGACCGGAGCCGCGTCGGGGAACGTCACCGAGAACCCGTCCGCCGTCGGCTCGGCGTCCTCGACGGCACCGTGGCGGACCTCGACGTCCGGGTGCTCCTCGAGCTGCCGTCGCCCGTCGCGCCGCAGCTCCGCCGGCTTCACCCGGTCATGGCCGAGCAGCCCGCCGACGCCCTGGGAGACGGCGTTCGCCGGGCGGCCCTCGTCGACCACGAGCACGCGCTTGTTCGCCCGCCCCAGGACGAGCGCGGCGCTCAGGCCCGCGGGCCCGCCGCCGACGATCACGGCGTCATATGCGGCATCGAGGTGGACGGTCATGTGGAGTTAGACGCCAGAGATCCCGAGATTCATCCCTCGCCGGCCGGATTCGGGAGTTAGCCGCACCTTCCCGACCCGACGCCTTAGGGCTCCCTAACTCTGTGTTAGGTTGCCCTAACTCCGACGTCCTGGGTCGGGGTTCCACCGAACGCGCAGGAGCGAGCGAATGCTGTACAGACTCATCATCCCGGCGGTCGTCGCGCTGGCCCTCACGGCTACGGGCTGCGGCTCGGACGAGAAGGCCGACGACGCGGAGCCCACGCCGCGGGCAGCGGCGGGCGAGGACCTCGGGGCGATCAAGCAGTACCTGCTCGACCACGCCGCGGCGCTGAAGGCGTCCACGGCGGAGCTCGCCTCGGCCGCCGAGGGCTATCGCGAGCTGGCCGGCTCGGCCGGCTCCGACTACGCCGAGCTCCTGCGCACCCGGCGCGACGAGGTCCGCTCCTCGGTGGAGGCGATGCAGGCGACCTGGCGCAAGGCCAACCCCTCCTACGAGGAGATGGAGGGCGTGGTCGCCGGCGTGCCCGAGCTCGCCGAGTTCGACGTCATCATCGACGCGGGCGCCGACGGCTCCGACCCGGAGAACGCGGTGCCGTTCGACGTCGAGCTCCCGGGCGGCAAGGTGCTCGAGCAGCCTGGCAACTTCTTCTTCCTGACCGAGACGTCGCTGTTCGGGACGAACGCGGACTTCCAGGCGCCCGGCGTGAAGCCGGACCTGGACGGCGACGGGAAGGTGGCGTTCGGCGAGGCGCTCCCGGACGCCGACGCGCTGTTCGCCTTCACCCGCGACTTCGCGGCCCAGGCGGAGAAGCTCGAGGCGGCCGCCCGCAAGTGGACGCCCGAGCGCGCCGACGCGCTGCAGGCGCTGGTGACGATGACGCCGACCATGAGCGAGTACTTCGGCCAGTGGAAGCAGTCGCGCTTCATCGCCGGCTCCGACGCCGAGGAGCAGTCCTTCGCCGCCTCCTCGCGCCTGCAGGACATCGAGGACATCCTCAGCGGGCTCGTCCTGATCTACCGCAACGTGCAGCCGGCCGTGGAGGAGGCCGCTCCGTCGCAGGCGGCCCAGACCGGTCGGGAGCTCGAGAGCCTGCGCACGTTCGCGGCGGATCTGCGGCGCAAGGAGGAGCGCGGCACGCGCTTCGACGCCGAGCAGGCCGACACGCTCGGCGCCGAGGCCCAGCAGCGCGCCGAGGCGATCGCCGGGCAGATCTCGCAGGCCGCGGCACAGCTCGGGATCGAACTGGAGGCCTAGCCGTGGCGCGCCTCCGCCGCGCGAGCGCCGTGACGGCTGCTGCGCTCGTGCTCGTGCTCGGCCTCGCGGCTCCGGCCGGGGCGGCCGGCACGGCGCCGTGGCGGGCCGGCGCGCAGGTCCACGACGCGCTGTTCGACGCCCAGGAGGCGCTCCTGCTCGACTCGGGCGGCCGCCGCGAGGCGGTCGCGCGCGCCCGGCGCAGCTACCGCGGGCCGCTGCGGGCCGGCATCCGCGCCGCCGACCCGGCCGCCCACCGCGCCGTGCTCGCCGGCCTGCGCCGCGCCGCCGCCGCCCGGGACGCGGCGCCGCTCGCCGCCGCCCGCGGCAGCGTGCAGGCGGCCCTGTACCGCGGCGCCGCGGCCGCGACGCTCGCCGCTCTCGACCGCGGCCGGGCGGAGGACGCCCGCGGCTGGCTGCTGCTGCGCGAGTTCCGCACGGCGACGCGCTACACCCGCCCCGGCGCCGACGCGACGCTCGCCCTGCGCGAGCTGCAGGCGGGCAGGACCGGCCGCGACCGCGCCCGGCTGGCGGTCGTCAAGGACCTGCTCGACTCGACGCAGGCGGAGGCGCGCGAACGGCTCGACGAGATCGGCCGCCTCGGGGAGCGCGGGTTCGCCGCCCGCCGCGCCGAGCTCGCGGCCCAGGTCGCGGGCGCCTGGCCGCTGCTCGCGCCCCGCTACCGGCAGGAGCGCGGCGAAGACGCCGAACGGGAGGCCGCCACGGCCGTCGCCCGCTTGCGCGCCGCCGCGCTGGCGGACGACGATGCCGCGGTCGAGTCGGCCCGCCGCGAGGTGCGCCAGCCCCTCACCGGGTTCACGGCCGCGCCGTTCACGCCGGAGGAGCAGGCACGCCGCGCGAACCAGCTCGCCAAGTTCGTCTCCCTCATCCCCGTCGAGTACGGGCACGGCGTCGAGGGCACCCGGGTCACGGTCTCGTTCGAGATCCAGGAGGGGCTCGCGTTCTCGACCGCCGCCGCGGCGGCGTTCGCGGACCTGCAGGGGACCCTCGCCCGGATCGACGCCGCCGCGACCGCCGACGTCGAGCGGCGCCTGCAGACGCTCGACGGCGTGCTGCGCGGCGCGCAGGCGCGGCCAGGCTCCGTGCCGGAGGTCGAGGAGGTCGAGACCCAGGCGGAGGAGCTGGCCCAGCGGCTGGCGCGCCTGTTCCCCGACGCCTGGGAGGAGCAGTCCGACGAGGGCGACTTCGACCTGATCCAGATCTCGCTCGACCAGCTCGAGCAGCAGGTGGCCGCGGGCCGCTACCGCCAGGCCGAGCAGACGCGCGTCGAGCTGTACGCGATCTTCGAGTTCGGGCCCGAGCGCCGGCTGCAGGCGTTCGACCCGGCCCTCGCGGCCGATGTCGAGGGCCTGATCTGGTTCGGCGCGCTCGGCCGCGCCGGGCTCGCGGATCTCGTCGCGGGCCGCGCGCCGCGCGCGGAGGTCACGGCGACGCGCAAGGCGCTCGACGAGCGGCTGGCGGACGCGGCGGCGACGCTCGGGGACTCGGCCTCCGAGGCCACCGTCATCACCAACGCGGCCATCATCGTGTTCCGCGAGGGCCTGGAGGCGGTGCTCATCCTCGCCGCCATCACCGCGAGCTTCCTCGGCGTCAACCGGCGCAAGCGGCGACCCGTGCTCTTCGGCGCCCTCGCCGGCCTCGGGGTCAGCATCCTCACGTTCGTCCTCGCGACGACGCTGCTCGACTCGCTCCAGCAGTACGGCGAGCGGCTGGAGGCCGTCGTCGGGCTCGTCGCGATCGCCGTCCTGCTGCTCGTCATGAACTGGTTCTTCCACAAGGTGTATTGGACGGAGTGGATCTCGTCGTTCCACAAGCGGCGCAGGGCGCTGCTCGCCCGCGACGAGGACGCGCGCGTCGCCTTCTGGAGCGCGCAGGTGCTCGGCCTGTTCCTGCTCGGCCTCACGAGCGTCTATCGCGAGGGGTTCGAGACGACGCTGTTCCTGCAGTCGCTCGAGCTCTCGGCGGGCCTGCGCGCGACGGTCGCCGGCGCGCTGCTCGGGCTGGTCGCCACCGGCGCCGTGGCGGTCGTGACCTTCAAGCTGCAGCGCAAGCTCCCATACAAGCGGATGCTGATCGTCACGGGCGTCCTGCTCGCCTTCGTGCTCGTGGTCATGGTCGGCTCGACCGTCCGCACGCTGCAGGGCGCGGGGTGGCTCCCGATCCACGCGATCGACGTCGACCTGCCGTACTGGCTCGGCACCTGGTTCGGCCTCTTCCCGACGTGGGAGACGCTCGGTGCCCAGGCGCTGGCGCTGACCTTCGTGATCGGCTCCTACTTCGCGGCGGAGTACGTCCGCATCAAGCGGCCGCGCAAGCGGGCCGCGGCCCGCGTGGCCGCCCCGTCACCGGAGCCCGAGCCCGCGCCGGAGCGCGAGCTCGAGCACGCCGGGCACGAGGGCGCGCGGCGGTAGCCCGAGGAGGCGTCAGGCGCGGTACTCGTCGTCGGTGACGTGCTCGCCCCAGGTGACCGGACTCCCGGCCTCGTCGTTCTGATGGATTGCGAGGTGCGCCATGAAGCGGTCCGGGGCGGCGCCGTGCCAGTGGTTCTCGCCGGGCTCGAAGAACACGCGGTCTCCGGGACGGATGACCTCGACCGGGCCGCCCTCGCGCCGGCAGAGGCCGACGCCCTCGGTGACGAAGATCGTCTGGCCGTGCGGGTGGGTGTGCCAGGCCGTGCGCGCGCCGGGCGTGAAGTGCACGAGCGCGGCGGCGAACGTGGAGGTGCCGGCGGGCGCGGCGACGGCGTCGATGTAGACGTCGCCCGTGAACCAGTCGGCCGGCCCCTTCTGGGTCTCGGTGCTGCTGCGGGTGATCTGCATGGGAACTCGCTTTCGTTCGCTTCAGGCGTGTTCAGGTGGCGCGTCGCCAAGGTTTCTCCTGGTCCTCTCAGGATCGGAGTAGGGTCGCGACACAGGGCTTACTTCTCCGCTGTAGCGGCGCACCTCACGGGCGATTCGCGCTGGCGCCGAAACGCCATCTCCCATCGGCCGCCGCCTCATTGTGGAGGCCAAGGAAGGTCGTCTGATGCAGCGCAGGAGCCCCAGTGGGTCCAATGGCCTGCTCGCAGGGATCGGCCGTGCTCTGTCCGGGCACTGGAAGCGCAGCCTCGCCGGGGCGGTCGGCGTCCTGGTGCTGCTCGTGCTCGCGGCGGCGCTCGCCGGCGACGCGACCGACGACTACTCGCTCCCGGGGAGCGAGTCGCAGCAGGCGATCGATCTCTTCCAAGCTCACTCGCCCGCGTTCGGCGGCGCCGATTCGACGCTCGTCTTCACGGTCGGCGCGGGCAAGCTCACCGACCCTGAGCCCAGGGCGGCGATCGACGGCGCGCTCGAGAAGGTGCGCGGCCTCGACGGCGTCGAGCTCGCGGCGAGCCCGTTCGAGCCGGGCGGGCAGGTGTCCGGGGACGGGCGCCTGGCGGCCGTCGACGTGCGCTACTCGAAGGATGCGGGGGAGATCGACAAGGCGGACGGCGAGGCACTGATCGCGGCGGGCGAGAGCGCAGAGCCCGAGGTCCGGGTCGAGGCGCGCGGCGCCCTGATCGACCTGGCGACGGAGCAGACGCTGCCGGTCGGCGAGCTGATCGGCGTGCTGATCGCGATCGTGCTGCTCACCGTGCTCTTCCGCTCCGCGGCCGCGATGGTCGCGACGCTGATCGGGGCGCTCGTCGGCGTGGCGGTCGGGCAGATCCTGCTCGCCTCGCTGTCCGCGCCGCTCGGGCTGCCGTCGTTCGCGGCGCTGATCGCGACGATGCTCGGCCTCGGCGCAGGGATCGACTACGCGCTGCTGATCATCGGCCGCTACCGCGAGGAGCGAGCGGCGGGCCTCGGCTTGCGTGAGGCGGCGGCGCGTGCGCTGGCCACGGCCGGGAGCACCGTGGTCGCCGCCGGGCTGATCGTGATGGTGGCGATCGCCGGCCTGCTGGTCGTCGGCGTCCCCTACATCGGCAAGATGGGCCTCGGAGCGGCGATCGCGATCGCCGCCGTGGTCGTGTCGGCGCTGACGATCCTGCCGATCATGATCGGCGCCTTCGGCCGGAGGTTGGTGCCGAAGCGGCCCGAGCACGTCCGGTCCTCACCGGCGTTCGCCCGCTGGGGCGAGATCGTCACCCGCCGTCCGTGGGTGTCGATCGCCGCCGGCGTCGCGCTGCTGCTCGTCTTCGCCGCCCCCGTCACGCAGATGCGTCTCGGCCAGCCCGACGACGGCAACAAGCCGGAATCGCTCACCCAGCGCGCCGCCTACGACCAGCTGACCGCCGCGTTCGGTCCCGGCTCCAACGGCCCGTTCCTGCTCGCCGTCGACACGCCCAAGGGCGTGGCCGAGACCGAGCGGCAGCTCGCCGGGCTCCAGCAGGCGGTCGCCGGCACGCCCGGCATCGCGTCGGTGCCTTCCGCCTCGATCAGCGAGGACGGCCAGATGGCGACGATCTTCGCCATCCCCACGACCGCGCCGCAGGACGCCCGGACCAGTGCGTTGCTCACCCGCCTGCGCGAGGACGTCATCCCGGGGGCGACCGCCGGAACGCCGCTGAAGGTCTACGTGGGCGGCAACGTCGCCGCCTTCGAGGACATCACCGACAAGGTCGCCGGGCGCCTGCCGGTCTTCATCGCGTTCGTGATCGGGCTCTCGGTCCTGCTGCTGATCGCCGCCTTCCGCTCGCTCTGGATCCCGCTCGTCTCGGCGCTCTTGAACCTGCTGTCGGTCGCGGCCGCCTACGGCGTCGTCGTCGCCGTCTTCCAGGAGGGGATCGGCGCGAGCCTGATCGGCTCGGACTCGGGGATCCCGATCATCTCGTTCCTGCCGGTCATGCTGTTCGCGATCCTGTTCGGGCTGAGCATGGACTACAACGTCTTCCTGCTCAGCCGGATCCACGAGGCCCACAACGAGGGCGACGGCCCCCGCGAGAGCGTGATCCACGGCGTCGGCCGCATCGGCAAGGTCCTCGTCTTCGCCGGGCTGATCATGTCCGGCGTCTTCCTGGGCTTCGTCACCGGCGACGACTTCATCGGCAAGATGTTCGGCCTCGGGCTCGGCCTCGCGATCCTGATCGACGTCCTGATCGTCCGCATGGTCGTGGCACCCGCGGTCGTGACGCTGCTCGGCGACCACGCCTGGTGGCTGCCCGCGTGGCTCGATCGCCTGCTCCCGAACGTCTCGCTCGAGGGCAGCCGGACGACGACGGAGGTCGAGCCGGAGCCCGAGCCGGTCGCCGTGACCGTGTGAACGGCGCGCCGGTCCGGGGTGACGCCCGCCGAGGTTGCGCCGGTCTCAGTCGGCGTCGGCCTTGGCGTGCTTCATGACCGTCAGGCCGACGAGCCGTGAGACGACCATCGCGACGTAGCCGAGGCCCGCGAGCATCTCGAGCATCACGAGCCCGCGGGCGAACGGCCTGACCGGCACGACGTCGCTGAGGCCGGTGCTCGAGAGGGTCGTGAAGCTCAGGAACAGCAGCTCCACCCAGGTCCGGTCGCCCTTCGGGTCCTCGCCCGCCGTGAAGCTGCCGGGGTCGATCGCCTGGCAGACCGTGAACGCGTAGGCGAACGCCCACGCCACGAGCGTGAACGTCGCGCCGACGGCCCACAGCTCGTCCTTGGTGATCTCGTGGTCGGCGAGCATGTAGAGCAGCAGCGCGCCGGCCGCGTAGAAGTACAGCGCGGACTCCAGCGCCGAGGAGTACGGGAGCAGGTCTTCCTTGCTCGTGAAGGCCTGGATCAGCAGCAGCACCGTCGCGGGGAGCCCGAGCAGCACGCCGACCCACGTGAACCCGGGCGAGCCGCGCACCGCCAGCACCACCAGCCCGAGGATCGCGATGCCGAACGCGCTGAACAGGAACCGTCCGGCGCCGCTGTCGTCCATGAACGGGTAGAGCAGGACGGCGGAGAGCTGGGCGGCGAACAGGATCGCGGAGGGCTGTCGTCGGGCCGCCGCGAGCATGACCGGCAACGTAGCCGCCGCACCGGTCGCACCCGGGTGCGGCGGCCATCACTTACTCCTTCGCGCGCATGGCCTCGGCCGGGGACACGCGGCGGGCGAGCCGCGTCGTGACCACCGCGGCGAGCAGGCCGAGCAGCACGGCGCCGCCGGCCAGGCCGAGCGGCGAGCTGGAGCGGCAGGACGAGCGGGAAGCCCGTCAGGCCCTCCGGCACGCCGGACGACCGCGATCGCGACGATCGCCGCTCCGGCCCCGAGGCCGACGGCGACCGTCGGGAGCATCTCGAGCGCCACCATCCGCATGGCGTGGCCGGAGGTGCCGCCGAGCAGGCGGATCGTCGCGAGCTCGTCGCGGCGCTCCGTCGTGGTCATCGCCGCGGTGTTGATCAGGGCGAGCGCCGCGAACGCGACGGCGAGGCCGACGACGAGCCAGACGCCCCATGCCCCGTCGACGTTGGCGGCGTGCACCGTGTCGAGGTACCGGCGCGGCTGAGCGAGACGACGCCAGAGCGCTCCGCCGCGTAGCGCTCGAGCGAGCGCGCGGCGCGTGCGCCGCCGGCCGCGAACACGGCCGTGCCGGTCGTCTTCGTGGCGTGTCGGCGCGCGACGGCGCCGTCCATGACCACGTCGCCGAGCCCCGCGGCCCGGTCGTAGACGGCGGCGACCCGCAGCGTGGCCGGCTCGGTGTCGGCCATCCGGACCTCGAAGCGCTCGCCCGGCTCGAGCTTCCCGGCGTCGGCGAACACGCGGCTGACGGCCACGACGTCGTCGTGGACCGCGGCGAGCGACCCGTGCACGAAGCCCAGGTCGAGCGCCTCGGTCGTCCGCTCGCCGCCCACGCCCGCCGCGGTCCACGGCGCCTGGTCGCCGAGCCCGGCGCCGAGCGGGTAGACCTCGGTGGGCACGATCTCCGTCATGGCGGAGACGCCGTCGAGGCCGGCGACGTCCGCGGCCGTGGCCGCGGGCAGCGGCACGCCGCCGCTGCCGGCGATCACCCGCTCGGCGGTCACCCGCTCGCGCGTGACGTCCTCGGTGTGGCGCTGGTTGCTCGACTCCACCACGCCCTGGATGCCGACCAGCATCGTCACGAGCACGATCGGCGTGGCGAGCGCGGCGGTGCGCCAGCGGTTGGCGGACAGGCCGGTGCCGGCCAGCAGCCCGGCGGCCCCGAGCCGACGGAGCGGCGCCGCCAGCCATGCGGCCGGGGCGCCGAGCAGCCAGCGCCCGAGCAGGCCGATGCCCATGGCGAGCACCATGCCGCCGAGGATCGCGAAGACCATCGCCCAGAAGCCCGAGAAGACGAGCGCCATCGCGACGCCTCCGAGCAGGCAACGTGGCCCCGGCGAGCGTCCGGATCAAGCCCGGACGCGGGTGCTCGATCGCGACCTCGCGCAGCGCGTCCGCGGGCGGGATGCGCCCCGCGCGGCGGGCGGCCGCCGCGACCGCGAGCTGCGCCGATCGCGATGCCCATGGCGAGCGCCGCGGCCAGCGGGATCAGCGGGTCCCCGGGCGCGAACCCGGGGCCGACCTCGCCGCGGTCGACGAGCACGCTGACGATGGTGTCGGCGAGCGGGCCCCCGGCGAGCAGCCCGAGCGCGCCCGCGACCAGCGACACCAGCAGCGCCTCGCCCGCGATCAGGCGGCGCACCTGCCGTGGCGTCGCGCCGAGCGCGCGCAGGACGGCCGTCTCGCGCCGCCGCTGGGCGATCGCGAGGGCGAACGTGCCGGCGACGACGAACAGGGCGATCGCGCCCGCGATCCCGCCGAGCGTCCCGAAGATCGCGATCAGCCCGGCGCGGTCGGCCGCGGTCGGGTCGCCCGCGTCCGCGTCCGCGGCGTGGCCGGCGTCGAGGACGTCCACGCCGTCGCCCAGCCGCTGCGCGAGCCGGCCGTGCAGGTCCGTCGTGGACGTCCCACGCTCGGCGATCACGCCGATCGCGTCGACGCGCCCCGTCCCGCCGGCCAGCCGCCCGGCGACGGCGTCGGGGAAGAACAGCGCCGTCTGGCCGGTGTCGCCGGCGCCGCGCGGCGTCGGCGATCCCGCTGACGCGGTGGCGCTCGCTCGCCGGCAGAGGTCACGACGCGGATCACGTCGCCGGGGCGCGCGCCGAGCCGGGAATCGGCGACGACCTCGGCAGGCTTCCGGGGCGCGCGGCCGGCGGTCAGGTCGTAGGGCGTGAGCGCGGCGCTCGCCCAGCCGTGCCCGAACAGCCGGTCGGCATCCTCGGCGGCGAGCTTGTGGCCGCGGGCGTCCCAGGCGCCGGCGGGGAACGTGACGTCGGCCACCGCCCGGGCGACCCCGGGGACGGCCGCGACCCGCTCCGCGGTCGCACCGGGCAGCCGCGGGCCGGGGATGGCGTCGAGGCCTTCGGCGTCCTCGCCGTGGCCGATCGTGACGGTGGGATCGGCGCGCACGACGGCGTCGGCGGCGGCGAACCGCCCCGCGCCGGGTGCGCCGAGCGCGCCGGCCATGAGCAGGCCGGTGGCGGAGGCGAGCGTCACGGCGAGCAGGATCGCGACGAAGGCCCCGGTGAGCGTGCCGCGGCGGGCGCGCAGCGTCTGCAGGGAGATCCGGAGCATGATCAGGCCCCCAGCTCGGTCAGGCGCTCGGCGACCTGCTCGGCCGACGGCGCGCGCATCTCGCCGGCCAGCCGACCGTCGGCCATGAACACGACCCGGTCCGCCCAGGCGGCGGCCGACGGGTCGTGGGTGACCATCACCAGCGTGCCGCCCGTCTCGTCGACCGTTTCGCGCAGGAGCCCGAGCACGGCCCGGCCGCTGCGCGTGTCCAGCGCGCCCGTCGGCTCGTCGGCGAAGATCACGCTCGGCTCGCCGACGAGGGCGCGGGCGATCGCGACGCGCTGCTGCTGGCCGCCCGAGAGCTGCGCCGGGCGGTGGCGGCGCCGGTCGTCGAGCCCGACGCGGTGGAGCGCGTCGCGCACGGCCGACCGGGGCAGGCGGGTTCCGGCGAGCTTGGCGGGAAGGCTCACGTTCTGCTCCGCGGTGAGCGCGCCGAGCAGGTTGAAGGACTGGAAGACGAAGCCGATCCGCTCGCGACGCAGGCGGGCGAGCGCCCGCTCGTTGAGCCCGCCGAGCTCCAGCTCGTCGAGCCGGACCTCGCCCTGCGTGGGCCGGTCGAGCCCGGCGGCGAGCTGCAGCAGCGTCGACTTGCCGGAGCCCGACGGACCCATGATCGCGGTGAAGCTGCCGCGGTCCAGCGACAGCGTCACGCCGTCGAGCGCGCGCACCTGGCCGTCGCCGCGCCCGAACACGCGGACGACGTCGTGGAGCCGGACCATGGCGCAGGCCCTGCTCGTGGCGGGGAGTCGGTGCGTGTCGTACGTGGTGAGGGTCATGAGTCGATGGTCCGCGAGCGAGGGCGATTCCACAGCGGCCTGCGGGGGTGATCGACATGGGCCCAGCGGGGTGAGGCTCCTGGGCCGAAAGGAGGAGGACAGAGCCCCGGGGAGGTGAGAGCATGGCCCGGATGCGCCGGACCGATCTCGCCCTCACCGCGGTCGCCGTCGCGACGGGCCTCGCCACGCTGGCGCTGCAGCGGTCGGCCGACGCGGAGCAGTGGCGCGACGTCGACGCGTTCGCCGTCGTGCTCCTCCTGCTGATGACGCTGCCGGTCGCGACCTGCCGGCGCGCGCCGGTGGCGTCGGCGCTGGTCGCGCTCACCGCGGCCCTGGGCGCCGCCGCGCTCGGCTATCCGCCGACGTCGGGCTGGTTCGCGGCGCTGCTGATCGCCGCGGCCGCCGTCTACCTGACGGACCGCCGGACCGCGGTGGCGCTCGGCGCGTTCACCCTGGTCGGGGACGTGCTGGCGTCGTTCGCCGCCGCGGATGCGGCGGGTGAGCCGCTCAGCGCCTTCCAGCTGGTCGCCAACGTCTGCGTGATCGGCGTCCCGCTGCTGCTCGCGGACCTGCTGCGCGAGCAGCAGCGCCTGCTCGTCCGGGTCCGCGACCAGAGCGCGCGGCTGGCGCAGCTCCGCGCCGCGGAGGCCGGCGAGGCGGCCGCGCTCGAGCGCGTGCGGATCGCCCGGGACGTCCACGACGTGGTCGGCAACGACCTCAGCGCGATCGCGGTGCAGGCGAGCGCCGGCCGCACGCTCGTGGACGGCGATCCCGAGGACGCGCGGGCGGCCTTCGAGCACATCGCCGAGATGGCGCGCGACGCGCTTGTACAGACCCGCGCCGCGGTCCGCGGCATGCGCGCGGCGGGCGCGGACGACGGGCCCGGGACGCCCCCCGGCCTCGCCGACCTCGACACGATGCTCGACGCGGTGCGCGCCTCCGGCGTCGACGTGCGCATCCTGCACCGCCCCGACGAGGGCGCGCTGGCCGCCGACGTCCAGGCGGCGACGTTCCGGATCATCCAGGAGGCGCTCACCAACGTCGCCCGCTACGCCCGGCCGCCGCGCGCCTCCGTGTCGATCCACCTGACCAACGGCGAGGCGTTCGTCGACGTCCGCGACGACGGCGCGCACCGCAGCGCTCCCGCCGGCAAGGGCAGCGGCATCCCCGGGATGCGGGAGCGCGCGGCGCTGGTCGGCGGCCGGCTCGAGGCCGGGCCGAGCCCCGACGGGCTCGGCTGGCGCGTCCACGCGGTGCTGCCCGTGCGATGACCGCCACGCGGATCCTGCTCGCGGACGATCAGGCGGTGGTCCGCCGCGGCCTTCGGACGATCCTCGAGGCGGAGCCCGACTTCGAGGTGGTCGGGGAGGCCGCAGACGGGATCGAGGCGGTCGCGCTCGCGCGGCGCCGGGACGCCGACCTCGTGGTGATGGACGTCCGCATGCCGCGGATGGACGGCCTGGCGGCGACGCGGCTGCTCGCCCATCCGGCCGCGGGCGCCCCGATCGACGTGCTCGTGGTCACGACCTTCGACCACGACGACGTGGTCTTCGCCGCCCTGCGCGCAGGCGCGGCCGGCTTCCTGCTGAAGTCCGCCGAGCCCGAGGCGCTCGTCGAGGCCGTGCGCACCGTCGCCCGCGGGCAGGGCCTGATCTCGCCCGACGTGACGCGTCGGCTGATCAGCGAGTTCGCCGCCACGTCGTCGCGGTCGCAGCCCGACCCGCGCCTGGACACGCTCACCCCGCGCGAGCACGACGCGCTGATGCTGATGGCGCGCGGCCTCTCCAACGCCGACATCGCCGCCGAGCTGGTGCTCGAGTCGAGCACCGTGAAGAAGCACGTCGCCAACGTGCTGTCCAAGCTCGACCTGAGCAGCCGCGCCCAGGCCGTCGTGTTCGCCTACGAGCACGGCCTCGCCCAGCCCGGACGATGAACGGCGAGCGGATGTCACACGCGCGGGGGCGGCGGCGAGTGTAGGGGTGGATGCCCGAATCGACCCACACCGACGAGGCGCTGCTGCTGTCGGGCGAGCCCGAGGACTTCGGCCGCTTCTACGACCGCTACGTGCGCTCCCTGCTGGCCTACTTCCAGCGCCGCACGCGCGACCCCGAGGTGGCCGCCGACCTGACGGCGGAGACGTTCGCGGCGGCGCTGGCGGCGCGGGCGCGCTTCGAGGCGCGGTCGGTGCCGGCGTCGGTGTGGCTGTTCGCGATCGCGCACCACAAGCTGACCGACTACTACCGGCGCGGCTCGGCCGAGGACCGCATGCGCCGCCGGCTCGGCGTGGAGCGCGTGCCGGTCGGCGCCGAGGACGCGGACATGATCCGACTGCTGGGCGAGGAGGTCGCGTTCCAGCTCGTCGGCGAGCTGCCGCCCGAGCAGCGCGACGCGGTGCGCGCGCACGTGCTGGAGGACCGTGACTACGGCGAGATCGCGCGCGAGAGCGTGACGAGCGAGGCGACCGTGCGCAAGCGCGTGAGCCGCGGCCTGAGCGCGCTGCGCGCGCGGGCAGGAGGAGAGCGATGAGCGAGTACATCCCACGCCTGCGCGAGGAGCTGGTGGCCGCGGCCGCCCGCGAGCACGCCGGGCAGCGCCGCCGCGTCGCGGTGCGCCCGTCCCGCGTGGCGCTGGTCGTCGCGGTCGCGGCGGTGGCCGCCACCTTCGTGCTCGCCGTGAGCGCGATCGAGGTCGCCGACGACCAGCAGCCGGTCGGCACGCTGCCGTCCGGGATGGCGCTGTCCTATCGCGTCGCGCCGGCGCCCGGCGACGACGGCGCCGCGCTGGCCGAGCGCGCGGGTGAGTTGCTGCGGGCCAGGATCGCCGCGGCCGGGATCGCGGACGCCCAGGTGACCGTCTCGGGCGACCGGATCGGCGTCGACGCCGACAGCGCCGACCGCGCGCCGATCGCGGCACTGGCCGCTCCCGGCGTGCTGGGGATCTACGACTGGGAGGCGAGCGTGCTCGGCCCCGACGGGCGCCCGGCGCCCGATGACGAGAGCGTGACGGGCGGTCCGGGTGCCGGCCAGGAGGCCTCGGTGTCGCGCTACGAGGCGGTCATGCGCGCCGCGAAGGCGCAGGGAACCCAGGGTGCCCCCGTGTTCTGGCTCGTCGACGACGGCGCGCGCGAGGTGCTCGCGGGCCCGCAGTCGTCGCGCGCCGCGCTGACCGGCGGCGCTCCGGCGCCCGAGGGCGCGCGCGTGGCCGAGGTCCCGGGCGGCGTCCGCGTGGTGCAGGCGGAGCGGACGGGGCCCGGCGGCTGGTACGCGTTGGACGACGGCGCGGCGCTCGGCAACGCGGACATCGCAGACGCGCGCGCGGCGCGTGACCCGGTGACCCAGGACCCCGCCGTCGTCTTCGACTTCACGCCCGCGGGCCAGCGGACGTTCAGCGAGCTCACGCGCGAGATCGCCCAGCGCGGTGCGGATCGGCAGCGGCCGGGCGAGGATGCGATCCGCGCGGCCCAGCACCTCGCGATGGTGCTCGACGACCGGCTGGTCTCCGTGCCGTTCATCAACTTCCAGGACGCCCCGGACGGGATCGACGGACGGACCGGCGCGCAGATCCAGGGCAGCCTCTCGGGGCAGCGCGCGGAGCAGATCGCGATCATGCTGAACACCGGGCCGATGCCCGTCGCGCTGGAGCCGCAGTCGCCCTAGGCCGCCGCCGTCAGGCGGTCCTGAGCGCCAGCTCGAACCAGACCGTCGTACCGTCGCCGTCGGTGCTGCCCCAGCGCGAGGCCGCGGTGTCGACCATGTTCAGCCCCATGCCGTTGAGCGGCATCGGGGCGCGGCGTGTCACGGATTGGTTGCGGCCGGCGTCGGCGATCTCGAACCAGAGCAGGGCGTCCGTCCAGCCGGAGCTGATCGTGATCGGGTCGTCCGCGGCGATGCCGGCGTGCTGGACGCTGTTGGCGACCAGCTCGGAGACGAGCAGCTGAGCGTCCTGGCGGACGCCGCGCGCCACGGACGAGGGCATCCAGCTCTTGATCGCCGCGCGCGCCAGCTGCGGCGCGTCGGCGTTGGCGGGCACACTGGTCCGTCCGAGATCCACGGAGCCTGGCGCGCCGCTGGGCGAGCGGCCACTTCCTGCTGGCCCGTAAGGAACCTCGGGGATCACGATGGCCTCTCGATCGGGCGGTCACCAGCGAGCCTACCCGATGCGGACCCGGCCGACCAGGTAATTCTCAACCGAGTGGTTGACAATTGTCCGGGGCACGGTTATTCTCAACCACATGGTTGAGAATCCCATGGCGCTCGACGAGGTCTTCCACGCGCTTGCGAGCGAGCCGCGCCGGCGGATGCTCAACGCTCTCGCCGAGGGCGAGCGCACGGTCGGCGACCTCGCCGGCCCGTTCGAGATGTCGCTCGCCGCCGTCTCCAAGCACCTGAAGGTGCTCGAGGGGGCAAGTCTGGTCGAGCGGCGGCCGCAGGGCCGCACGACGATCTGCCGCCTGACGCCCGGCCCGCTGGCCGGGGCGCACGAGTGGGTCGCGTTCTACGAGCGCTTCTGGACCGAGCGCCTCGACGCCCTCGAGGCCATGTTCGCCGACAAGGAGGAGACGACGTGACCGAGTTCGCCGTCGACCTGACCCGCACGATCCCCGGCCCGCGCGAGGAGGTCTACCGCGCGTTCCTGGACCCCGACGTGCTGCAGCGCTGGTTCTGCCCTGGCGAGTTCGCGGTGGTGACCGCGTCCGTCGACGAGCACGTCGGCGGCCGCCACGTCGTCGAGATGCTCGCGCCCGACGGGATGCGGCTCGCGTTCGAGAGTGTGATCCGCGACCTCGTCGAGAACGAGCGGATCGTCCTCGACTTCGCCTTCGTCGGGCCCGAGCCGCGGGAGCGCGAGGACACGCTGCTCACCGTGACGCTCAGCGACGCCCCGGGCGGCGGGACCGACGTGCGCTTCGAGCATGAGCGGATCACGCTCGCGCCCCCCAACTTCGACCGGCCCGGCGTCAACGCCGGGTGGACCAGCGTCCTCGACAAGCTCGAGGCGCTCTACCGAAGGAGCTGAACACATGCATCGCACCGGAACCCGAGACGAGTGGCGCGAGGAGCGCATGGAGCTGCTCGCCCGCGAGAAGGAGCTCACGCGGATGTCGGACGAGATCGCCCGCGAGCGGCAGGCGCTGCCGTGGGTGGAGGTCTCCAAGGAGTACGTCTTCGACACGCCGGACGGGCGGAGGACGCTCGCCGAGCTCTTCGACGGCCGCTCGCAGCTGGTCATGTACCACTTCATGCTCCCGCCGGGGGCGGAGGAGGTCTGCGCGAGCTGCTCGTCGATCGCCGACGGCGTCAACGGCCCGCACGAGCATCTCGAGCATCACGACGTGATGTTCACCGCGGTCTCGCGCGCGCCGCTCGAGGAGATCGAGGCCTACCGCTCGCGGATGGGCTGGTCGTTCCGCTGGGCGTCGTCCTACGAGAGCGACTTCAACTTCGACTTCCTCGTGTCGTCGACCGAGGAGCGGCCGCTGGCGGAGTACAACTTCCGCGCGATCCCGGACGGCGAGCGCTTCGTCGGCGAGCGGCCCGGCGTCAGCGCGTTCGCGCTCGTGGACGGCAAGGTGTTCCACACCTACTCGGCCTACGAGCGCGGCGTCGACGCGATCTGGGGCGTGTACCCGTGGCTCGACCGCGCGCCCAAGGGCCGCAACGAGGACGGCTACTGGCACCGCCGCCGCGGCGAGTACGAGGCGGTGACCGCGTGATCGCCCACGTCGGGCCGCTGCCGGTCGAGGAGATGCTCCCGGCGGCGGCCGGCGCCGGCTCCGCGCTGCTGGTGGCGCGGAGCTGGCTCTGGCTGCGGCTCCGGCGCGGCCGGGACTGACTCAGTCCTCGAGCCGGAAGCCGATCTTGAGCGTCACCTGGTAGTGGGCGACGCTGCCGCCCTCCACGTGGCCGCGGACGGAGGTGACCTCGAACCAGTCGATGTTGCGCAGCGTCTCCGACGCCTTGCCGATCGCGCGGTCGATGGCCTGCTTGACGCCGTCGGGCGAGGAGCCGGTGATCTCGACGGACTTGTAAACGTGATCGCTCATCCGGGGAGTATCTCCGGGAGCGGTCACAGGAGGTAGCCGGCCCCGGGCACGGTGTGCACGACGGCCGGCTCGCCGAGCTTGCGCCGCAGCTTCATCACCGTCATCCGCACGGTGTTGGTGAACGGGTCCACGTTCGCGTCCCAGACGGCCTCGAGCAGCTGCTCGGGAGTGACGACGGCGCCATCGGCGCGCAGCAGCGTCTCCAGCACCCCGAACTCCTTCGGCGAGAGCCGGAGGTCGCGACCGGCGCGCGCCGCGGTGCGCCGGGCCGGGTCGAGCTCGACGTCGCCGTGCCGCAGCACCGGCGGCCGCGCCGCGCCCGCGCGCCGGCTGAGCGCGTGCACGCGCGCGACGAGCTCCGCGAAGCGGAACGGCTTGCCGAGGTAGTCGTCCGCGCCGAGCGCGAGCCCGTCGACCAGGTCGTCGGTCGTCCGCGCGGCCGTCAGCATCAGGATCTTCAGCTCCGGCTGCTCGCGCCGCAGCGTCCGGCAGACCTCGTCGCCGTGGACCTCGGGGAGGTCGCGGTCGAGCAGCAGCACGTCATAGGGGTAGACCCGCGCGTGGTAGAGCGCGGAGGCCCCGTCCGGGGCGACGTCGACGGCCGCGCCCTGACCGCGCAGCCCCCGCGCCACGGCGGCAGCGACCCGCGGCTCGTCCTCGGCGACCAGGACCCGCATCAGAGCTCCCGGTGCGGGTGGCGGTGATGGGCGGTCGCGGTCGCTGCACCGTGCGCGCGTCCGGCGCGGCGCGGGCGCGGGCTCCGCCTGCAGGTCGCGGTCGACGGACGCCACCCCGCCGACCGACCAGCCGAGCAGCGCGGCGCCGCACAGCGCCAGCGCGAGGGGTGGGCGCAGGAGGCGGGGCAGGGCCATGCGGGGAGTGAACGCGGCGTGGTCAAGAGCCGCCTAAGACGAGCCTGGGGATTCGCTGAGAGGCCGGGGGCGCGGCGCCGGCGGACGTCAACGGCTCTGGGTGGGGAAGGTGGGGGGAACCACCCGGGGCTTTGAGTCGCGAGTTGTTCAGCCTCAGACTGAACAATTCGCGGCTCGACGCTCGGAGTGGCCGCCGCGGGCGGCTCCCTCACCTCCCTACCCGGCCGCCGTTGACGTTCGCCGGCGCCGCCGTTACCTCGACGTGACGGCGAGGCGGCCATGGTCGGGGTTCCATCCCAACCCAAGGAGGGACTCGAGTGGAAGACAACACCCGAGCGGCGCCGCGGTTGATGACCGTCGCCGCCATCGCGCTGGTCGCCCTGGCGTTCGCGGCGTTCGCCTGGATGTCGGGCGACGACGTGGCCGGCGCCGCCGGCACGAGCGGCGGCGGCTCGAACACGAGCGGCCAGCTGCAGCCGATCCAGGAGCAGGACGGTCAGGCCGCGCCCGACGGCGCCGCCCCTGATCGCGATCGCGACGGCCATCCCTGCCCCGAGGAGCAGGGCGGCTCCGGGTCGGGCTCGGACTCGGGCTCCGGCTCGTCCGGTCAGCAGGACGCGCCGAGCACGGCGACGCCCGACACCGAGCTCTAGTGAACGCGAGCCGGCACGCCGCCCGGGTTCCCCGGGCGGCGGTCGAGCTCCGCCAGCGCGCGCGTGACGCTCTCCGGCAGCGTGCGGACCGGCCGGCCGCCGAGGATCTCCGCGAACAGGTCCGGCGCCGATCCCTGCTCGCGCCGCCGCGCCGCGGCCGCCAGCAGCACCGGGCAGCCGGCGCAGCGGGGCGTCGAGCGGCAGCACGTGCGCTTCACGCCGCCGCTCCCAGGGCCGGTAGGCTCAGGCGCATCGTGGACCCGCATGCCAAGGAGTGCTCGGAATGGCCTCGGAACGCTTCGTCGCCGCGCTGACGGCGCAGATCGCCCGCGAGTTCGCGGCGGCGCACCAGTACGTCGCGATCGGCAACTACTACTCGGCCGAGACCTTCCCGCAGCTCTCGGGGTTCTTCTACGCCCAGGCAGAGGAGGAGCGCGAGCACGCGATGAAGATGGTCAACTACCTGATCGACCGCGGGGTCCAGCCCGACATCGGCGGCGTCGAGTCGCCGCGGGGCAGCTTCGGCGACCACGTCGAGCCGATCCGGGTCGCGCTCGAGCAGGAGCGCGGGGTCACGATCAAGATCAGCGAGCTGTTCGAGATCGCCCGCGAGACGCGCGACTACGCGAGCGAGCAGTTCATGCAGTGGTTCCTCGAGGAGCAGGTCGAGGAGGAGGCCGCGATGGGCGACCTGCTCGCGGTCGCCGAGCGCACCGTCTCCGTGCCGATGCTGCTCGAGGAGTACCTCGCCCGCGACAAGCCGGGCGCGCGTCCGGAGTGATCGTCGACGGCTGACTCCGGCCGGGCTCACAGTTAGGTGAGCCTAACAAACCGGAGTCCAGCGGTCGGATATGCCTGCTACGCGCCTGCGGAGCGGCGTGCGGCGGTGGCGGGCGCGAGCAACTTGACCCGCGGCGCCGGCGTGTCGGCGCCGGGCGCGCCCGTCCAGGCGACCCGCTCGCCGCCGCGGTAGGTCTGGTACGCGCGGAAGGTCAGGAAGGAGCCAGGCTCGCCCTCGGGCACCTGGACCGAGATCGGGAACTCCTCGAACTGGTCGGGCTTGATGATCCCGCCCTTCTTGCGGTTGCCCGTCCAGGTGACGCGCGAGATCTGCTCGGTGATCTTCAGGCCCTCGCGCTCGACGGGCCGGTCGAGCTTCTCGCGGTGGATCTTCACCTTCCAGCCCTGGACCTTCTTGTAGGAGAGCGTGTAGAAGCCGTCCGGGAACCGGACGTCGACCTTCACCGTCCCCTTGTCGTCGCGCTCGTTCGGCACGCGCACGGTCATGACCTGGAACGCGCCGGCCGTGGCCTCGCGCGGGTTGACCGTGACGTGCGCCTGCGCGGCTGCCGGCGCCGCGAGCACGGCGGCGGCCGTCGCGGCCGCCAGGACGGATCTGGACATGTGGACTCCCCTCGTGGTGTTCATCGGATGCGGAAGGACCAGGTCCTCGAGAGCACGTGGCCGTCGCGGCTGAGCCAGCGGACCGTGGCCGAGTGGCGGCCCGAGCGGCTCGAGCGCAGCCGGGCCCGGACCTGCCGACCGCGGTCGGCGAGCGCGCCGTCGCCGCGGCTGACCTTGCTGCCGTTGCGCTTGACGACGAGCGTGGCGTCGCTGACGCGGCCCTCGAAGAAGACCTTCACGACGCTGAGCGAGCGCGAGACGGTGCTGCCGGCGCGCGGGCTCGTGTGATCGATGCCGGTGTGGGCGGCCGCGCTCGCCGGGAGCACGAGCGCGGCGCACGCGACGGCGACGGCGACGGGACGGCGCCTCATGCGGCCACCTCCTCGCGCCGCGACGAGGAGGCGCCGCGGCGCGCCGCGGCGAGCGCAGCGAGGGCCGCGATCAGTGCGAGCGCGCCCAGAACGACGGCGACGATCGACAGCGTGTCGCTCCCGCCCTCGTCGCCGGACGACGCGGCGGGGGCGCTCGCGGGCGGCTGCTCCGAGCCGCTCCCGGCGGTGGCGGCCGGGGCGCCGTGCCCGCCGCCGGCGCTGCCGTCCTCGAGCGTGACGACCGGCGCGGGCTCGTCGGCGTCCTCGGGGCCGATCCAGCGCACGACCTGGCCGTCGTCGTAGGTCTGGAGCGCCTTGAAGGTCAGCTTGTCGCCGGCCTTGCCCTCGGGCATCTTCAGCGAGAGCCCGAAGTCCTGGAACTCGCCGGGCGCGACCACGCCCTCCTTGCCGTCGCCGGTCCAGGTGATGCGCGACACCTGCGTGTCGGACTTCAGCCCCTCGCCGGTGTCGATCGGCTCGTCCGCCTTCGAGCGGGTCACCTCGACCTTCCAGCCGGGGACCGGCTCGTACGACGCGGCGATGAAGCCGGGCGGGAGCTGGACGTCGACCTTGGTGGTGCCGGCGTCGTCGCGCTCGTTGGGCACGCGGACGTCGAGCCGGGTGAACCCGCCCGCGGGGGCGGTGTCCGGCTGCACCGTGACGTGGGCCTGCGCGGCGGCGGGTGCGAGCAGCAGCGCGGCGAGCGCCGCGAGCGATCGGTCTGCGCACGATGGATGCCTCCTTCATTCGATCGGGACCGTGTAGGTGGTGCGGAGCTCGTCGAAGTCGCTGACGCGCGCGACGAGCTCGAGGCGCCAGTCGCCCGCCGGGGCGAGCGCGGCGGCGCCGACGACGTAGTGGCCGGGCCCGGCCTTGGTGGCCTCGAGCCTGATCGGCTCGATGCCTCGGTCGGGCAGCGAGGCCTCGAAGCGGAGCTCCTTCGGCGCGTCGTACTGGCGCCCGTCGGAGCGGTCGAAGAGGTAGACGTGGATCTCGTTGGCGCCCGCGCGGGCCGGCTCGACGGTCAGCTCGGCGCGCGCCGGGCCGAGGTCGGCGGAGCCGGAGAACGGGCCCGCGGAGACGGCCGTGGCCGGGGGATAGCCGGCGAGCGCGCCGGTGACGGCGAGCGCGGCGACGCCGAGCGCCACCTCGGCCCGCAGCGTCCGCCGCAGCAGCACGCCCGCGCCGCCGGGTGAGCTCCCCTCGCGGGCCGCGGCCGCGAGCCGCGGGAGGGTCCGCCGGCGGTTGAGCGCGCCGAGCCCGAGCAGCACGATCACGAGCGCGGCCTTGATCGCGACCGCGCGGCCGAAGGGCTCGTCCCAGAGGTCGTCCACGGCGCCGAGCTCGAGCAGCGACTGGGCGATCCCGCCGGCCAGCAGCAGGGCGACCGCGACCAGCGCGAGCCCGGAGAAGCGCCCGAGCGTCGCCGACAGGACGCGCGTGCGCTCCGCCGGCTCGAGCCGGCGCGTCGCGGCCGGCAGCGCCGCGACGAGCACGGCGAGGCCGCCGATCCACGCGCCCGCGGCGAGCACGTGCAGCGCGTTGGCGGGCAGCAGGACGGCGACGGGGTCCTGCACGCCGGCGTGGCCGCCGAGCCCCGGGAGCAGTGCGAGCGCGGCGACCGGCACGGCCAGCGCCCAGGTCCGCGGCCCCGGGCCCGGGAGCGCGCTCCCCGCCGCGCCGACCGTGGCCGGCCGGAGCGCCGGCAGGGCCTGCGGGCGGATCGCGGCGAACAGCCCGATCAGCGCCCACGCGATCGCGCCGAGCCCCCAGACGACGCCGAAGCGCGTGTCGAGCACGTCGCGCATGCCGCCGAGCGCGGACCACAGCGAGCTGCCCTCGGCCGTCGCGGCCTGCAGCGCCAGCGCCGCGACCGCCGCGAGCGCGCCGGCGGCGGCCGACACGAGCAGCAGGGTTCGCGAGCGGGCGGCGAAGGCCGCGGCGGCACCGCCCCAGCGGGGCTCGGCGCCGGCCGTCGCGCGCAGCCCGGGGAGCCAGACGAGGATCAGCACGGCGAGCACCCCGAGCGCGAGCGCGATCGCCCCGTACTCGACGGCGCGCGCCACGCCGAACGCGACCGACGTCACGGGTCCGGCCTTCTGGTCGCCGAGCAGGTCGGCGACGCTCGCCGGCGGCGCGGCCGCCTCCTTGCCGACGCTGAACACGAAGCCCCCGCTGACCGGGTGCGAGTCGGCCGAGACGACGCGGTAGGTGACGGTGTAGCCGCCATCCTCCACGCCGTCGCGCAGCCGGATCGCGACCTCGTCGTCGCGGCCGCGCGGGTGGAACGGCTCGCCCTGCTGGACCTGGGCGCCGTCGGCGCCGAAGACACGGACCGCGCCGAAGGCGATCTCGACCGGCTCGCTGAAGCGCAGCACGACCTGCCCGGGCGCGCGCTCGGTCACCGCGCCGCGCTCGGGCGAGGTGCCCTCGAGCAGGGCGTGCGCCTGCGCGGGCGCGGCCACCGCCAGCGTGGCGGCGAGCGCGGCGAGCAGCGTGCGCGCGGCCCGGATCACCAGGCCTCCGCGGGCTCCGAGCCCTCGCCGGCGTCACGCCGCCGGCGCAGGAGGAAGACGCCGATGCAGAGCACGATCAGCACTGCGGCCGAGATCCAGATCAGGCCCGTCGGCAGGCCGCCGCCGGGCAGCGGCACCCAGTCCAGGGTCCCGGCGATCTGCCCTTGCGCGCCGCCGACCGTGATCGGGACCTTCCAGTCGAAGATGTGGGCACGCGCGTCCTCGTCCTTGACCTGCGGCGGCTTGGACTGGCTCATCCAGTGCATGCGGTGGTCGTGCCACTCGAACCGCCCGCTGCGGCTGAGCTCCTTCCAGCGCGGCGTCTCGGCCAGGCCGGAGGGCACCTTCACCTCCCCGTAGCGGTCGTCGTTGAGGTAGTAGGCCTCGGAGTTCGTGTTGACCTCGACGGTCCCGTCGGCGAGCACGCGGGCGTACGGCTCGCCCTGGTAGCCCTCGACCACGACGGGCTCGCCGCTCGTGTTGTGCAGCTCGAGCCGGTCGTCGTAGTTGAGGACGCTGACGGTCACGCCGTCGGTCTCGGGCGTGACCGCCGTGACCTCGGAGCGCATGTTGGGATTGCCTTCGTGGGCGAGCGCGAGCGGCGCACCGGCCAGCAGGAGGGCGGCGGCCGCGGCGCCGATGAGGGTCCGCATCGGACCTCCCTTCGTCGTCGGGAACGGGTGCGGGAGGGGGGCCGCGGCTCGTCGCCGACGCCGCACGACGGCGCGCTCGAGCGCGCCGGGAGGGCTTCAGGCGAGGATCAGGCGGCCGCGGGCGCGGGCGGGCCGCGCAGCAGGCGCGTGCTGCGCTCGAGCAGCGAGGCGAGCGGGCGCTCGCGCAACCGGGCCCAGGTCTGGCGCGCGGCGCGCGGCCGCGGCGCCGCCGGGACGGCGCGCCGGGCGAGGATCCGCTCCTCGCCGATGAAGCGGCCGCTCAGCAGCAGGCCGGTGAGGAACAGCAGCGGGCCGCCGTAGAGGACGAGCTCGAAGGACCCGGTGGCGCCCATCACGGCAGCCAGCAGCACCGCGGCGGCGGCAAGCAGCATCAGCGCACGGCGCTCGGCCCTCACGGCGGGCAAGGTAGCGGATCGGGTCTCGACGGCGCGCCGCACCGAACACGCGTCCAGAGGGGGTCATCCCGTTCAAGGGCCCGGCCGATAGGCGTGTTCAGACGATCAGATCGTCAAGGGCAAACTCGTCGTGAGGCGAGGACGCAAAGCCAGAGGTCTCGCTGGACGCGAGATGGCTCGGCCACCGATCTCCAGCTCATCGGTTCGCTTTGCACAAGGAGGTGCCCGCAATGTCCATGCTTCGCAAGATCGCCACGTTCGGCACGGCCGCCGTCGTCGCGCTCACCCTGTCCGCCGCCCCGGCGTCGGCCAAGCAGCCGCCCAAGGGCCCGTTCGACTACTACGCCCAGCTCGACTGCGGCTCGGGCGTGATGGAGGTCGGCTCGGGCAGCGACCTGTGGTCGACGTTCGTCGACCTCGAGACCGGTCGCAAGTACAAGCCGATCGCCTGGGACGTCTCTGGCGAGGGCTTCGTCGTCAAGGAGACGCGCTCCGAGCCCAAGAAGCACAGCGTCGCCTGCGCGTACGACGACGGCGTGGCGAAGGGCACGGTCACCGTCAAGAAGGCGTAGCGCTAGCGTCCGCCGCCGTGGACATCCGGTTCACGGCGGCGCACCGCGGCGGCTCCGGCGAGCCGCTCCTGCTGCTGCACGGCTTCACGGACACGTGGCGCACGTGGGAGCTGGTGCTGCCCGCGCTGGAGCGCCGCCACGACGTGCTCGCCCCGACGCTGGCGGGCCACGCCGGCGGGCCCGCCCTCGGCGACGGCCCGCCCGACGGCGCGGTGCTCGCCGCCGTCGAGCGCGCGATGGACGAGGCCGGCTTCGAGACCGCGCACGTCGCGGGCAACTCGCTCGGCGGCTACCTCGCCCTCAAGCTCGCCGAGCGCGGTCGCGCCCGCAGCGTCGTGGCGCTCGCGCCGGGCGGCGGCTGGGCGGCGGGCGACGACTCCTACCTGGAGACGCTCGCGCACTTCGACACGATGCAGGAGCAGCTCCGAGCGCATGGCGCCGCAGGCCGATGCGATCCTCGCCACCCCTGACGGCCGCCGCCGCGCCGCGGCGCTGATGGCCGAGCAGTGGGAGCACATCCCGCCGGAGCTGCTGGCCCACCTGTGGCACGGCGTCGTGGCGTGCCGGGGCATGGGCGCGCTCAACGACGCACGCCCGCCGCAACGGCTGGCCGCTCGACCCCGAGCGGATCACCTGCCCGCTGCGGATCGTCTGGGGCACCGCGGACCGCCTGCTGCCGTGGCCGCGCGCCGCCGAGCGCTACCGCGCGATGTTCCCGCAGGCGGACTGGGTCGAGCTCGACGGGGTCGGCCACGGGCCGCAGCTCGACGTGCCGCTGCCGGCCTCCCAGCTGATCCTGGGCTTCACCGCGCCCTAGGCGCTGCAGCGCGCCGATCCCGCCGCCGATGAACACGAGCGCGCGGTCGAGCGCCTCGAGCGCCCGCTGCTGGTCGCCGGGCTCGACGTCGCGGCCGAGCAGCTCGAACACCGTGATCGTGGCGGCGGCGGCCATGCGCGGCTCGAGCGCCTCCACGTCCATGCCCAGGTCGGTCGCGAACGCGCGGGCGAGCACGTCCTGCGTGCGCAGCATGTAGTGGCGCTCGCGTGCGCGCAGGCCCTCGTCGGCGTCGATCACCTCGCGCCGGCGGCGGATGTCCGCCGGCGGCTCCATGGCCCTGCTCGACCACCGCTGGGATCCACGCCCGCAGCGTGTCGGCGGCCGTCTCGCCCGGCGGCGCGGTCCTCGAGCCGCCGCTCGAACTCGGCCATCTGGACGTCGGCGTAGGGGAACGCGAGGTCCTCCTTGGCCGGGAAGTAGCCCGACACGGTGCGCGGCGAGACGTCGGCCGCCTCGGCGATCTGGGGGATCGTGGTGTCGTGGAACCCCTGGCGCGCGAACAGCTCGAGCGCGGCCTCCGCGATCGCCTTCCGTGTTCGCTCACGCTTGCGCTCGCGCAGCCCCGTGGACTCGTCCATGCTCCTCGACGCCGAGTTTATTGCATCTGTTGCAAACATGCAACCCTTGCAATTCTGGCGTTGCGGCACTAGCCTGCGGCGCATGTCGAATCTGCTCGCGCGCATCGCCCGGTACCTGACCGAGCACTGGAAGCGCGGCCTCGCTCGGGGCCGTGATCACGATCGTCCTGCTCGGCGCCGCCGCCGGCGCCGGCGGCGAGGCCGCCGACGACTTCAACGTCCCGGGCACGGAGTCCCAGCAGGCGCTCGACCTCTTCCGCGCGCACAGCCCCGCCTTCGCGGGCGCGGACTCGACGCTCGTGTTCACCGTCGACGACGGCAAGGTCTCCGATGCGGGCCCGAAGGCGGCGATCACCGGCGCGCTGGAGAAGGTGCGCGGGCTCGACGGCGTGGAGGAGGTCGCGGACCCGTTCGCCCAGGGCGGCACGCTCTCGCGCGACGGCAGCCTGGCCGCGGTCACCGTCCGCTACTCGACCGAGCCGCAGGACCTCGACAAGGCCGACGGCGAGGCGCTGCTGGAGGCCGCCGACACGGCCGAGAAGGACGGCGTCGAGGTGTCGGCGCGCGGCATCCTGATCGACCTCGCCTCCGAGCAGGAGGCGCCGGTCGGCGAGCTGATCGGCGTCGGCGTGGCGATCATCCTGTTGACGCTGCTGTTCCGCTCGCTCGCCGCGATGGCCGCGACGCTCGTCGGCGCGCTGCTCGGCGTGATGGTCGGGCAGATCCTGCTCGCCGCGCTCGCCAAGCCGCTCGGCCTGCCGACGTTCGCGGCCGTGATCGCGGTCATGCTCGGCCTCGGCGCCGGCATCGACTACGCGCTGCTGATCATCGGGAGATACCGGGAGCAGATCGCCGCGGGCGACACGCCGCGCGACGCGTCCGCGAAGGCGGCCGCCACCTCCGGCGCGTCCGTGGTCGCCGCGGGCGTGATCGTGATGGTCGCCATCGCTGGCCTGCTGGTGATCGGCATCCCGTTCATCGGCAAGCTCGGCATCGGAGCGGCGATCGCCGTCGGCGCCGTCGTCGTGTCCGCGCTGACGGTGCTGCCGATCATGATGGGCGCGCTCAGCCGCTGGCTGCGGCCGCGCAAGCCCGAGCACGTGCGCCCTTCGCGCGCGTTCGAGCGCTGGGGCGAGCGGGTCACGGCGCGGCCTTGGCTGTCGATCACGGCCGGCGTGCTCGTGCTGCTCGTGTTCGCCGCGCCGGTCACGCAGCTGCGGCTCGGCCAGCCCGACGACGGCAACCAGCCCGTCGAGCGGACCCAGCGCGTCGCCTACGACCGGCTCAGCGAGGCGTTCGGTCCCGGCTCCAACGGGCCGTTCCTGCTCGCCGTCGACATCCCGAAGGGCGCCGCGTCCAACGAGGCCGCACCTCGCGAAGCTGCAGCAGGCCGTCGCGGACACGCCCGGCGTCGTCAACGTCGCGCCGCCGCAGGTCAGCCGGGACGGCGAGATGGCGACCGTGTTCGCGATCCCGGCCACCGCGCCGCAGGACGCCAAGACGAGCGCGCTGCTGGAGCGCCTGCGCGACGACGTGATCCCCGGGGCGACCGCCGGCACGCCGCTGAAGGTCTACGTCGGCGGGCAGACCGCCGGCTTCGAGGACCTCTCGGACAAGGTCGCCGGGCGGCTGCCGCTGTTCATCTCGGTCGTGATCGGCCTGTCGGTGCTGCTGCTGATCGCGGCCTTCCGCTCGCTCTGGGTCCCGCTCGTGTCGGCGGTCTTCAACCTGCTGTCGGTCGGCGCCGCCTACGGCGTGGTCGTGGCGGTCTTCCAGGAGGGCGTCGGCGCTTCGCTGCTCGGAGTCGACGCCGGCGTGCCGATCGTCTCCTTCATCCCCGTGATGCTGTTCGCGATCCTGTTCGGGCTGAGCATGGACTACAACGTCTTCCTGCTCTCGCGGATCCACGAGGCCTACAACGAGGGCGACGGCCCGCGCGAGAGCGTGGTCCACGGCATGGCGCGGATCGGCAAGGTCGTCCTGTTCGCCGGCCTGATCATGGCCGCCGTGTTCCTCGCCTTCGTGACCCAGCCCGACGTGATCGGGAAGATGATGGGCCTCGGCCTCGGCCTGGCGATCCTGATCGACGTGCTGCTCGTGCGGCTCGTGATCGCCCCGGCGGTCGTGACGCTGCTCGGCGACCGCGCGTGGTCGCTGCCGCCCTGGCTCGACCGGATCCTCCCGAACATCTCGCTCGAGGGGCACCTGGTCAAGGGCGTCGACGAGCGCGAGGACGAGCCGGTCAAGGTCCCGGCCTAGATAGAGGGCCTGTCCCTTAGAAAAGGGCGCGGCCGAGCCAGGCCGCGAGCAGGCCGAGCGCGAGCGCCGCGGCGAGGTTCGCGGCGCCGAGCCGCGCGCCGAGCAGGCGCGAGTCGACGACCCACGTGCTGAAGGTGGTGAAGGCGCCGAGGAAGCCGGTGGCGGCGAGCGCGTAGGCGTCGCCGCCGAGACCGGCGCCCACGAGGGCGCCGAGCGCGAAGGCGCCCGAGACGTTGACGGCCAGCGTGCCCCAGGGGAAGGCGCTGCGGGCGCGCGCGTCGACGGCGGCGCCGAGCACGACGCGGGCGACCGCGCCGAGCCCGCCGAGCAGGCCGATCCCGATCCAGGTGCCGGCGCTCATGCCGCCCGCCGTCCCAGCTCGGCGGCGGCCAGGCCCGCGGCGAGGCTCGCCCCGGCGTAGGCGAGCGCGAGCCCGTCGCGGCCCGCGTCGAGCATCTGCAGCAGCTCGAGCTGGAAGGTCGAGAACGTCGTCAGCGCGCCGCAGAAGCCCTGGCCGATCAGCGCGCGCCGGAAGCCCCGCGCCGCGACGAGGCCGAGCACGAACGCGCCGGCCACGTTCACGAGCAGCGTCGCCCACGGCCACTGGCCCGGGTCGTGCGGGAGCGCCTCGGCGACGACGGCGCGCGCGAGCGCCCCGGCGATGCCGCCGGTGAACACCGCCGCGAGCTCCCGTGGGTGTGGCACGCGCGCCAGTATCGTGCCCGCGCGATGACACGCTCCGGAGAGCTGCTCCGCCTGGCGACCGCCGGCTCGGTCGACGACGGCAAGTCGACCCTGATCGGGCGGCTGCTCTACGACGCCAAGGCGCTGATGGCCGACGAGGTCGCGCGCGCGGAGGTCGACCTCGCGCACCTGATCGACGGCCTGCGGGCCGAGCGCGAGCAGGGCATCACGATCGACGTCGCCTACCGCTTCTTCGCGACCCCGCGGCGCTCGTTCATCATCGCCGACACCCCGGGGCACGTCCGCTACACGCGCAACATGGTCACGGGCGCCTCGACCGCCGACGCCGCGCTCGTGCTCGTCGACGCGCGCTCGGGCATCGTCGAGCAGTCGCGCCGGCACGCCTCGATCGCGTCGCTGCTCGGCATCCGCCACCTGATCGCGTGCGTGAACAAGATGGACCTGCTCGACTTCGACGAGGACCGCTTCCGCGAGATCGAGTCCGGCGTTCGCGACGATGGCGCAGCGGCTCGGGATCGACGACGCGCGCGCGATCCCGATGTCGGCGCTGGAGGGCGACAACGTCGTCGACGCCTCCGCGCGCACGCCGTGGTTCGGCGCGCCGCCGCTGCTCGAGCAGCTCGAGCAGCTGGAGGTCGCCGAGGACCGCGACCCCACCGGCGCGCGCTTCCCCGTGCAGCTCACGATCCGCGACACGGACTACCGCGGCTACGCGGGCCGGGTCGCCGGCGGGACGCTGCGCGTCGGCGACGAGGTCGTCGTCCTGCCGGCGGGCGAGCGCTCGACGATCGCGCGCATCGACACGCCGCGCGGGCCCGTCGAGACGGTCGAGCCGCCGCTGTCGGCCACGGTGGTGCTCGCCGACGAGCTCGACGTCGGGCGCGGGGACATGATCTGCGGACCGGCGAGCCCGCCCGCGCGTCGCGCGCCACATCGAGGCGACCGTGTGCTGGATGGCCGAGGCGCCGCTGCGGGCGGGCGCGCGCTACGAGCTCAAGCACACGACGCGCCGCGTGCGCGCGACGATCGAGGAGATCCAGTCGCGGGTCGACATGGCCACGCTCGACACCGTCGATGATCTGGACCCGCGCCGAGCTGGTGCTCAACGACATCGGCCAGGTGCGGCTGCGCACCACGGCGCCGCTGCTCGCCGACCCCTACGGGCGCAACCGCGTATCCGGCGCGTTCATCCTCGTCGACGAGACCACGTTCGACACGGTCGGCGCGGGGATGATCGCGACCGCCTCCGAGGAGGCCGGGCGCCCGCCCGGCCCGCACAGCCCGGACGTCGTCTGGCACGACCCGCCGATGCCGCGGCGCGAGCGCTGGAACATCCTCGGCGTGCGCGGCGCGACGGTCTGGCTGACCGGCCTGCCGGGTGCCGGCAAGTCGACGATCGGCGAGGAGCTCGAGCGGCGGCTGATCGCCGCGGGCCGCCCCGCCTACCTGCTCGACGGCGAGAACCTCCGCCACGGGCTCAGCGCGGACCTCGGCTTCTCCGACGCCGACCGCCAGGAGCACGCGCGCCGCGCCGCCAACGTCGCGAGCATCCTCGCCGACACCGGCAACATCGCGATCGTCGCGCTCGTCTCGCCGATGGCGGCCGACCGCGCCTACGCCCGCGAGCTGCACGAGCAGGCGGACCTGCCGTTCATCGAGGCGTGGGTCGACACCCCGCTCGAGATCTGCGAGCAGCGCGACCCCGCGGGCCTCTACCGGCGCGCTTGGGCCGGCGAGCTGACCGGCTTCACCGGCGTCGACGCGCCCTACGAGGAGCCCGACCGGCCCGACGTCCGCCTGCATGGCGGCGAGGAGCCGGTCGAGCGCTCCGTCGAGCGCCTGCTCGAGGCGCTCGACGGAGGCGGCTAGACCGCCTTCGCTCCTACCGGCGCGCGCGCTTGATCCGCTTGCTCGCGACGCGGCCCACGTACGGATCGCGCACGCCGGCGACGGTCACCTTCGCGGTCTCGCGCGGCCCGAACGCGGGGATCCGCAGGGAGCGCCCGCGCACGGTCAGCAGCAGCCGCCGCCCATCGGACAGCTCGGCCCTCACGCGGTAGGCCGTCGCGCCCGCGGCGCGCCGCCAGCCGACCTGCAGCGCGTTGCCGCGCCGCTTGAGCTTCAGCCGCTTCGGCGTCGCCGGGCGCAGCGGCGCGGGCGCGGTGTAGCGGCCGGCGGTGATCCGCGTGCGCGCCATCCCGGACTGCTCGACGACGGCCACGACCGACCGGCGCCCGGCGGGGCCGTCGGCCGGCGCGAAGCGCGCGCTGCCGCGCGCCTTGCGGGTCGTGGCGATGGCGGCCGCCGCGCTGCGGCCCTCCTCGGCGAAGCGGACGACCTGGCCGGGGATCGCCCGGATCGTCCAGTGCAGCGTCCGGCGGTGGCCCTTGCCGGTGACGCGCGCCTTCACCCGCGGGGCCGGCAGGCCGTCGCCGCGGCGGACCTCCGTCACCGCGGACGAGCCCGGCTCGAGCGCCAGCGCCCAGCGCCCGGCGCGCGGCGCGGGCACGGCGACGTACGTGGTCCGCCCGGGGACGTCGCGCAGGAAGAGCACGCCGCCCGCCTCCCCGCCACCGGCGGGCGTGGTCGCGCGGACGCCGCCCGGGCCGGTGACGGTCACGCTCGGCGGTGCGCTCGCGCCCTCGATCGCGAGCACCATGCCCGGCAGCGCGTTGCGGAGGTCGAACGCGGCGACCGGCGAGCCCTGCGACGCGCGCGCCGAGCCGCCGGCCTTGCCGCCGAGCGGGACCGGGCTCCACGGCGCGACGTCGCAGCTGCCGCTCATCAGGTCGAGCCGCTCCGGGCGGAACCGGAGACCGAAGCCGACGCGGAAGATCTGCGCGTTCTTCACCGTGCCCGAGACCTTCACCGGCACGCAGGCGGCGACGCCGACGTTCGACACGAGCCCCTCGCCCGGCAGCTCGAGGCCCATCAGCCGCGCCCGGGCCTGTCCTTGGACCACGAAGTACGTCGGCTGCACGGTGCCCTTCACGGTGGCGAACAGGCCGATGTCGGGCCGGATCGCGAGCGCCGCGTCGCCCGCGAAGTCCTGGCGCCCGGTCGACGACGTCGTGAAGGTGGCGTTGCCCGTGGCGGGGCCGATCTGCGAACGCCCGGTGAGGCGCAGCTCGGACGGCGTGCCGGCGGTGAACCCGACCGTGCCGCTCACGCGCATCAGCTGGCCGATGCCGGGCAGCGACGGGCCGGCGCCGAGCGCGAGCTCGCCGCCGAAGCGGAACGGGTCGGCCCGCATGTCGAGCGCGAGGCGCTCCAGGCGCACGCCGAAGCCGTAGGTGCCGAGTGAGTTGCCCGCGATCAGGCTCGCCTGCTGGAACGCGCCGTCGCGCACGGTCACCGTCGCGTCGGCGATCACCTGCGGCGGCGGCCCGGGCAGCTTGAGCTTCGCCGTTCCGGCCCAGTTGCCGGCGGCAGGCTCGAAGTCGAGTGTCAGTGCGCGGACTTCGAGCATGCCGATGGGGATCGACGTGGCCGTCAGCCGGAGCGCTTCGAGCGAGAGCCCGCGAGCGTTCTCCGTGCGCAGGACGGCGTCGCCCGTGATGCCGGGCAGGCGCAGGTTCGCGCCCGAGATGGCGCCGAGCCGCGCCGCGAAGCGGTCGAAGACGCTGTCGATCCTCGGCAGCACCGCGATCCGGAAGCGCCCGAGCCCGTCGGTGGTGATCGTCGCCGTCCCGGTGAGGCGGATCAGCCGGAAGGCCGCGTCGCCGCCGAGCGGCAGCTCGAGCCGGCCGCGCGAGAGATCCCAGTCGAGCCGGCCCGCGTAGAGCGGGACGCTGCCGGCGAGCACGCGCACCGGACCCGAGCTCTGGATCCTCCGCTGCTCCGGGTCGATCCCGATCTCGGTGCCCACGGAGGGCAAGATGTCGAGGCCGTTCACGCGGACCCGGCCCGTGGCGACGTTCGCCTTGCCCTTCGGCGAGAAGCACGCCGCGATCGCCTCGACGTCGCCGAAGCGCACGCTCGACTTCGCGCACGTCGCCGCCGGCGGCCCGCCGCCCTCCCAGAGGGCGACGATCGCGCCGCCGATGCCGCTGCCCGGGCCGCCGGTCCCGCCCTTCTCCGGATCGGGGGTCGCCGTCGGGGCCGTCGCAGTCGCCGTCGGATCCGGCGAGGGCTCCGGGTCGGGCTCCTCGACGGGCTGCCAGTCGACGCCGCCGGCATTGACCACGTTGCTCGAGAGCAGGGCCTCCTCGGCTCCGTCGGAACGCATCGACCACAGCTCGCCGCCGCGGGCGAAGGCGATCCGCTCACCGTCGGGCGACCACGCCGGGCGCCGGTTGAAGGTGCTCTCGGTGAGCGGCACGGCGCCGGTGCCGTCGGCGTTCATCTTCCAGATGTTCGTCGGCCCATCCGTGCGGCTGAACACGATCTGCGAGCCGTCCGGAGACCACGACGGGTCGATGCTCGTGACGCCTGTCGGCGTGTTGGTGAGGTTGCGCTGGTCCGTGCCGTCCGCATCGATCGCCCAGAGGTCGGCGTTGCCGTCGCGAGGGGTCTCGAAGACGATCGTCGCGCCGTCCGGCGACCAAGCCGGGTCCGTCTCGGCGCCGGCGTCCGTCGTGAGCCGCTGGGCCGTCCCGGTCCCGTCGGCCGCCATGACGTAGAGATCGATCACCGAGCTCCGGGTGCTCGAGAAGACGACCTTCGTCCCGTCGGGCGACCAGGACGGGTCCAGGTCGTCGCCGGTGTTGTCGTCCGTGAGGTTGACCGGGGTTCCGCTGCCGTCCGTGTTGCGGACGTACACGTCGCCGTTGGTGTTGAACGCCCCGTTCTCGTGGCTCACGTACGCGATCCGCAGCCCGTCCGGCGAGTACGCGGGCTCCCGCTCGCGCCATCCACCGGTCGAGATCTGTCGTTCCGTGCCTCCGGGTGCCTTGGCCCACACCTTCTGCGCCCCGCCGGAGTCGCGGGTGAAGGCGATCTCGCCGTTCGCGCCCGGGAAGGCGGCATGGGCGGCTGAGGGCAGGAGCAGCGTCAGGACGGCGACGGCAACGAACGGAAAGTGGCGCATCGGATGACGCTAACCACCTTCGGGCATTCTCCGCAAGTTCTCACTCGCGCTGAGCGCCGCGCTCGACGGCGTGGCCGTCGCGCTCCCAGTACTCGAAGCCGCCGAGCATCTCCTTGACCGGGCGGCCGAGCGCCGCGAGCTCGCGGGCGGCCTTCGTCGCGCCGTTGCAGGCCGGGCCCCAGCAGTAGACGACCAGCAGCGCATCGCCGAGCGCGTCGACGTCCTCGGCGGCGAACGGCCGCGGGAGCAGCCGCGCGCCGGGCAGGTGGCCCGCCTCGTAGGAGCGCGGCGAGCGGGCGTCGAGCAGCACGAAGCCCGGATCGCCGCCGGCCTCCAGCGCGGCGGCGACGTCGGCGACGTCGGTCTCGACGGCCAGGCGGGAGGAGAAGTGGTCGAGCGCGGCGGGCGGCGCGGCGGCCGCGACGGCGGTGACGGAGTTCGGCATGCGCCGCAGTCTGCGCGCGGCGCGCGCCGGCCGCCAGTGACGCAAACGACCTACACCGATACGATCGCGACATGCGTGACCACCGCGTCGCCTGCCTCGCCTTCGACGGGCTCGCGCCGTTCGAGCTCGGCGTGGCGGCGGAGGTGTTCGCGCTGGCGCGGCCCGAGCTCGAGACCGAGCGCTGGTACGAGTTCGCCCTGTGCGCCGAACGCCCCGGGCCGCTGCGCGTCGTCGGCGGGTTCTCGGTGCTCGTCGCGCACGGGCTGGAGGCGCTCGAGCGGGCGGACACCGTCGTCGTGCCGGGCGTGCCCGACCCGCACGCGGACCCGCCGGAGCCGGTGCTCGCCGCGCTGCGCGCCGCCCACGCGCGCGGCGCGCGCGTGATCTCGATCTGCTCGGGCGCGTTCGCGCTCGCCGCCGCCGGGCTGCTCGACGGGCTGGAGGCCGCGACCCACTGGCGCTACGCGGCGCTGCTGGCCGAGCGCTTCCCGGCCGTGCGCGTCAACGCCGACGTGCTCTACCTCGACGCGGGCTCCGTGCTCACGTCGGCCGGCACCGCGGCCGGGATCGACCTGTGCCTGCACCTCGTCCGCCGCGACCACGGCGCGGAGGTCGCCAACCGCGTGGCGCGGCGGATGGTGGTGGCCGCGCACCGCGACGGCGGCCAGGCGCAGTTCATCGAGCAGCCGGTCGCCCGGGCGGAGCGCGACGACCCCGTGGGGCGCGCGATGGAGCACGCGCTCGCCCGGCTCGGGGAGCCGCTCGCGGTCGCCGACCTCGCCCGCAGCGCGCACCTCTCGCCGCGCCAGCTCGAGCGCCGCTTCCGCGCCGCCACCGGCACGAGCCCGGGCCGCTGGCTGACCGGCCAGCGCGTGCAGGCGAGCCTGCCGATGCTCGAGTCGGGCGCCGAGAGCGTCGAGGCGGTGGCCGGCGCCGTCGGCTTCACGCCGGCGGGCTACCGGCGCCACTTCCGCGCCCGGCTCGGGATCAGCCCGGCTGCGTACCGGCAGCGGTTCCGCGCGGCACGACCGGCGCCGGGCTGACGGCCGGTCCGACCTGCCCGATCCCCAGCCCCGCGAGCGCGCCGAGCAGTGCGGCGGCGATCTGGAACTCCCAACCGGCCTGGAAGGCGCCGAGCACGGCGCCCGGCGCGGGGGTGCCGAGCACGGCGACGAAGATGGCGACGCCGAGCGCGATCCCCAGCTGGCGCGACATGGTGACGACCGCCGCGCCGGTGGCGAAGCGCGCGGGCGGGAGCGAGGCGGCCGCTGCGCTGTTGAGGCTCGGGAGCACCAGGCCGACGCCGATGCCGGTCAGGATCAGGCCGGGCAACAGCTCGCTCGCCCAGTCCGGGGTGGTGTCGGCGAGCAGCAGCACGAGGCCCATGCCCGTGGCGAACAGCGTGCAGCCGGCCGCGATCAGGGTGCGCTGGCCGACGCGGTTCGTGAACCGGCTCGAGATCACGGCGGTGATCGCGGCAAGCGCAGGGCCGGGGGCGAGCTGCAGACCCGCGCGCAGGATCGACTCGCCCCACACGGTGGTCTGGAAGAGCACGTTGGAGAGCAGCATCGCGCCGAACGCGGCCGAGAACAGGATCGCGGCGACGTTGGCCATCGAGAAGGAGCGCACGCGCAGCATGGCCGGGTCGACGATCGGCGACGGGTGGGTCGCGCAGCGCGCGGCGAACAGCGCGATGCCTGCGGCGGCGCCCGCGAGCGCGCCGATCGTGCGCGGGTCGTCCCATCCCCATTCGGGCGCCTGCACGAAGCCCAGCGTGAGCGCGCCGATGGCCGCGGCGAACAGCGCGGCGCCGAGCCAGTCGGGGCGACCGTCCGGGTCCGGGTCGCGCGTCTCGGCCAGCAGCCGCGACCCGCGCCACAACGCCCACGCGCCGACGGGAAGGTTGACGAGGAAGACGAGCCGCCAGTCCGCCTGCACCAGCAGCCCGCCGAGCGGCGGCCCGGCCGCGGCCGCGGCGGCGCCGACGCCCGCCCAGATGCCGATCGCGGCCGGGCGGTCGCGCGGCTCGAACTCGGGGAGGAGGAGCGCCAGCGAGGTCGGGACGAGCAGCGCCGCACCGGCCGCCTGCAGCACGCGCGCGGCCACGAGCGCCGCCACCGACGGCGCGAGGCCGCACAGCGCCGAGCCGAGCACGAACAGCGCAAGGCCGCCCAGGAAGCCACGGCGGCGCCCGGTGCGGTCGGCCAGGCGCCCCGCGGGGACGAGCAGGGCCGCGAACACGATCGCGTAGGCGTTCAGCACCCAGGAGAGCTCGCCGACGCTCGCCCCGCCGAAGTCCGCCGCGGATGTCCGGGAACGCGATGTTGACGATGAAGAGGTCGAGGCTCGCCACGAACGTGGCGACCGAGACCAGGGTGAGGACCTGCCAGCGCCGTTGCATTTCGCAAGGACCCTACAGCGACACTGGCAAAATGCAAGCGACCGCGATACGATGGCGCCGTGCCGTACCGGAGCTTCGAGGGCCAGAACTGCTCGATCGCCCGCGCCCTGGAGGTGCTCGGGGAGCGCTGGACGCTGCTGGTCCTGCGCGAGGTGCTGCTCGGCCGGCGCCGCTTCGAGGAGCTGCGCCGGAACACCGGCGTGGCGACGAACATCCTCACGGACCGCCTGGCGACGCTCGTCGACCACGACGTCCTCGAGCGCCGGGGAGAGGAGTACGTGCCGACGCGCAAGGCGATCGACGCCGGCCCGGTGCTCGTCGCGCTGATGCAGTGGGGCGACGCGCACGCCGCGCCCGACGGTCCGCCACGCGTGCTCGTGCACGCCCGCTGCGAGCACGACGCGCAGCCCGCGCTGCAGTGCGCGCATTGCGCGCAGGAGATCCGCCCCGGCGAGCTGCGCGTGCGGCCCGGCCCGGGTGCGAACGAGCGCCAGCGGGGCGAGCGGCTGCTGCCCGCGCGCGGCTGATCCAGAAACCGGCGCGGAGGCCGCGCGAACGCAGTACCTTCGCGGACGTGCTCAGGATCTCCACGGCGCTCGGCATGCTCGCGGCCGTCCTCGTCGCCGCCCCCGCCGCAGACGCGCAGGACCGCTACGCCCTCGCGGGCGGCTGCTACGACCTCAAGTCGCTCGCCACCGGCGGCTTCGCCGCGAAGTCCGCAGACGGCGGCTACAAGGCGAACGCGCAGCAGCAGGGCGCCGAGCGCTTCCACCTGCAGGCGACCGACCTCGGCCGCTACCTGCTCTACGGCAAGGACCGCGACTTCCTCGCCCACGGCCTGCCCGAGCCGGTCGACGGCGCCGCCGACGTGCCCTTGCCCTTGCCCGCTGCCGGGCGGCGGCGCAGCACCCGTGGCGCGGATCCAGGCGGAGACCGCGCCGAGCGAGTCCGGCGACTGGCGCGTCGACGGCGTCAACGGCGCGTACGTGCTCACGCTCCCCTCGGCCGACAAGGTGCTCGCGGCCGGCGACGGCGGCGCGCTCGTGCTGGCCGACCGCGGCGCGGCCGGCGACCGCGCCCGCTTCGCGTTCGAGCCGGCCGACGGCTGCTCCGCCTATCCGGAGGCCGACACGAACGTCACCGGCGACCCGACCCGCGGCGCGACGTCGTTCGGCGAGGTGAGCGGCTTCGCCGACGCCCACATGCACATGATGGCCTTCGAGTTCCTCGGCGGCCGCGTGCACTGCGGCCGTCCGTGGCACCGCTACGGCGTCGCGAGCGCGCTCCAGGACTGCCCGGACCATGAGCCCAACGGGCTCGGCGCGATCGGCGAGAACACGCTCTCCTACAAGAACCCGGTCGGCACCCACGACACGCGCGGCTGGCCGACGCTCAAGGACTGGCCGCACCACGCCTCGCTCACGCACGAGCAGACCTACTACAAGTGGGTCGAGCGCTCGTGGCGCTCGGGCCTGCGGCTGTTCGTGAACCTGCTCGTGGACAACGAGGTGCTCTGCACCGCGTATCCGCTCAAGCAGAACTCCTGCAACGAGATGGACGGCGTGCGGCTGCAGGCCAAGCGGCTGCGCGAGCTGCAGGACTACGTCGACGCCCAGAGCGGCGGCCCGGGCAAGGGCTGGTTCCGGCTCGTCAAGACGCCGTTCGAGGCCCGGCGCGTGATCAACCAGGGCAAGCTCGCCGTCGTGATGGGGATCGAGGTCTCCAAGCTCTTCGACTGCGGCGTCCAGGACGGCGAGCCGGAGTGCACGGCCGAGCAGGTCGACGCCCGCCTGAAGGAGGTCTACGACCTCGGCGTGCGCGACATGGAGCTCGTGAACAAGTTCGACAACGGGTTCGCGGGCGTGGCCGGCGACGGCGGCGAGACGGGGCTCGCCGTCAACAACGCCAACAAGGTCGAGACGGGCCGCTACTGGCAGATGGGCTCGTGCGCGGACCCGCACAACCACGACAAGGAGCAGCTCGCGGCGCCGAGCGGGCCCGACCGCGACCAGATGGCCGGCAACATCGCCTCGCTGCTGCCGGGCGCGACGCCGATCTACGGCCCGGCGCCGCACTGCAACCAGATGGGGCTGTCGGACCTCGGCCGCCACCTGGTCGAGCGGATGATGGACCGCAAGATGGTCATCGACCCCGACCACCTGAGCGTGCTCGCCCGCCAACAGCTGCTCGACGTGGTCGAGAAGCGCGCCTACTCCGGCGTCGTGTCGAGCCACAGCTGGAGCACGCCCGACGCGATCCCGCGCATCCTGCGCCTCGGCGGCTTCGTGGCGCCGATGGCCGGCTCCACGACCGAGTTCCTGCAGCAGTTCAAGGACACCAAGGCGGTGCGCGACCCGCGCTTCTACTGGGGCGTCGGGTGGGGCGCGGACATGAACGGCTTCGCGCACCAGGGCGACCCGCGCAAGGGCGGCGACGTCACCTACCCGTTCAAGTCCTTCGACGGCAGGCAGACGATCGACAAGCAGGTCTCCGGCCAGCGCTCCTACGACATCAACGTCGACGGCGTCGCCCACTACGGGCTGTTCCCCGACTGGGTCGAGGACCTGCGCCACATCGGCGGCCAGGAGGTCGTCGGCGACCTCGGCCGCGGCGCGGAGGCCTACCTGCAGATGTGGGAGCGCGCCCAGGACGTGCCGCCGACCCGCTGCCAGCCGGCGAAGGGCCGCGTGAGGAGCCGCGGCCTCACCCGCGTGCGGCTCGGGGCGAGCGCGAACGCGCTGCTGCGCCGCGCCGGCCAGCCGCGCAAGCGCGCGCGCACCTGGACCTGGTGCGCGCCGGGCGGCCGCATCAGCGCGCGGCTCACGCAGCGCGGGAAGGTGACCGGCGTCTTCTCGACCGCACCGGGCCACACGCTGGCGGGAGCGGGCCGCGGCGACCGGCTCAAGAGCAAGGCGCGCAAGGCGCACGAAGCCGCTCGGGCGCGGGCTGCGGGTCCGCAAGCTCGGCGGCGGCCGCCGCGCGGTGCTGCGCGTGCGCGGCGGCAAGGTCCGCTGGGTCGGCGTGACGACGGCGCGCAAGCGCGGCGCGATCCTGCGCCAGGCGCGCGCGGCCGGCCTGCGCTGAGCGCCGAGTCCGGAGTTGTTCGGCCTCAGGCCGAACAACTCCGGACTCAGTAGTAGACGGTGCGGGTGCGGTGAGGCGGCGTGTCCGTGTAGGGCGCGCCCTGGCCGCGGTTCCAGAGCCAGTTGTCGAGCACGCGCGGGGCGACGTCCCAGCGCGCTGCCAGCAGCTCGCAGGCGTGGACCGCGCAGGCGCGCAGCTCGCGCTCCATCTCGCCGCCGGCCGGGAGCTCCTCGCCGGCGTCGATCCGCGCGGCCAGCTCCGGCGCGTAGGCGAGCATCCCGTCGACGCGCAGCACGTGGGGGACGAGGTTGTCGGCGAAGATCGTCAGGCGGTCGGCGTCGGCGAAGTCCGTCACCCCGGCGAGCGCGAGGTCGTTGGCGGTGATCTGCGCGCGCTTGTAGAAGCCGCGGTCGGCGAAGAACGGCATCCCGGCGGCGAGCGCGGCCGCCAGCCGCGCCGCGGAGCCGCCTCCCTCGGCCTCGACCGCCTCGAGCGCGCCGCGGCCGCCGAGCCAGGAGCCGAGCGCCGCCAGCGCCTGCGCGTAGAGCTCCATCAGCTCGTGCGCCGGGTCCTGCCCGAGCACCTCCGCGACCGAGGTCGCGTCGAGCGCCCGCAGCTGCGCCGCCGTCCACGGCTCGCCGGCGGCGCGCGCGTGCTCGGTCAGCCGCCGGGTGATAGTCGTCACCTCGTCCTCGCCGGACTCGGTGCGCAGGGTGCCGAACCAGCCCGAGCCGAAGTTGATCGCGTCGAGGATCAGGACGTAGCGGGCCACGGCCTCCGGCTCGGCGTCGAGCAGGTGCAGCGCCGGGTCCAGGCCCGCGACGCCGCCCGGCTCGATCGGCGGCGGCCGGGTCGATCCGCACCCAGCGCGCCTGCGCCGCGACCCGCGCGCAGTGCGCGCGCACCTCGTCACAGAGGTCCATGGGGCGGGAGGCTACGGTCAACGGGTGCGCCTCCCGCTCCTGCTCGCGCTGATAGCGCTCGTCGCCGCCCTGGCCGGCTGCGGCGACGACGACGGCTCCGCCGCACAGCGCGACGCCGAGCGCGTCACGCTCTCGCTGGACTTCACGCCGAACGCCGTCCACGCGCCGATCTACGCCGCCACGCGCGACGGCCGCGACGCGCGCGAGGGGATCGACCTGCAGATCCGCAAGCCCGGCCCTGGGCCCGACGCGCTGAAGCTGATCACGGCCGGCAAGGTCGACCTCGGGGTGCTCGACATCCACGACCTCGCGATCGCGCGCGAGCAGGGCGCCGACCTCGTCGCGATCGGCGCGCTCGTCGGCAAGCCGCTCGCGGCGCTGATCGGCCAGCCCGGCCTCAAGCGCCCGCGCGACCTCGAGGGCAAGACGGTCGGCGTCTCCGGCCTGCCGTCGGACCCGGCGTTCCTGCGCGCGATCCTCGAGCACGACGGCGCCGACTACGACAGCGTCAAGCAGGTCACGATCGGCTTCGCCGCCGTCGCCCGGCTGCTGAGCCGCCGGGTCGACGCCGTGCCCGCGTTCTGGAACGCCGAGGGCGTCGCGCTCGAGCGCCGCGGCCGCGAGGTGTCCGAGTTCCGCGTCGACGACTACGGCGCCCCGCCCTACCCCGAGGTCGTGCTCGTCACCTCGCGTAGAACTCTGGACGCCGAGCGCGACACCCTGCGACGCACGCTGCGGGCGATCGACGCCGGGATGGACGCCTCGCTCGAGGACCCCGAGGCCGCCGCGCGCGAGATCGCCGCCGCGGCGGAGTCGGGCGACGTCGAGCTCACCCGCGCGCAGCTCGACGCCGTCTCGGGGGTGTTCGCGCGCGGCCTGCGCTTCGACCCCCACGTGCTCGAGCGCTGGGCCGACTTCGACGCGGAGATCGGCATCGTCGAGCGCCGGCCCGACGTCGCGCGCGCGTTCGACCAGACGCTGGTGAAGTGACCGCGTGAGCACCCGCCGGCCCGGGTAGGCGAGTCTGCATGGCTCAGACCAACGGAAGGGCCAAGGGAGGCACCGCGCAGGCCGAGCGCCACGCGCGCCGCGCGAAGGAGAAGGCCGACGCGCGCCGGGAGAAGGCGACGGGCGCCGCCGGCTGGGTCGCCGACCGCGCCGGCGACTGGTCGCTCGAGCAGCAGGACCTCGGCTGGATGGAGGCGCAGAAGTACCTCTGGAACCCGCTGATGGACTTCTGGTTCCGGATGGAGATCGAGGGCTTCGAGAAGCTCCCGGAGCCGCCCGCGCTGCTGATCGGCATCCACTCCGGCGCGCCCTTCGTGTGGGACGCCTGGACCGTCGGCTTCCAGTGGTGGCGGCACTTCGGCCCCGAACGACCGCTCCACGGCACCGCGCACGACGCCCTGATGGCCGCGCCGCTGCTGAGCGCCTACTTCCGCAAGATGGGCGTGCTGCCGGCGGCGCCCGACTCGATCGCGGGCGCGCTCGCGGCCGGGCGCGACGTCGCGCTGTGGCCCGGCGGCGAGGTCGACTCGCTGCGCCCGTGGACCGACCGCGACAAGGCGGTCCTGGCCGGCCGCACCGGCTTCATCCGGATGGCGATCCAGGCCGGCGTGCCGATCGTGCCGATCGCGACCGTCGGCGGCCCCGACTCGATGCCCGTGCTGCTCAAGGGCCGGCGGCTCGCCAGCGCGCTCCAGCTCGACAAGCTCGCCCGGCTGAAGATGTTCCCGATCGCGCTGCAGGCGCCGTGGGGCATCAGCCCCGCGATGCTGCCCGAGCTGCCGCTGCCGACGAAGATCCGCACCGCCTTCCAGGACCCCGTCCGCTTCGAGGTCGGGCCCGAGCGGGCGAGCGACGACGAGTACGTGGACCGCAAGTACCGCGAGGTCCGCCGCAGCATCCAGTCCGGCATGGACACGCTCGCGCGCCGCCGCCGGTTCCCCGTCTTCGGCTAGCGCTCCGCCATGACGCTGTAGGGCTGGCCGAACCGGCGCGCCGCCGGAGACCTGCGACGCTCAGGAGGTGACGACGACCGCCCCGGACACCAAGTCGCCGCGCGCCCGCTTCCTCGAGGGCCTGCGGCTCGGCGTGCCGTTCGCGGTCGCGGGCTTCCTCGTCGCGGTGACGTTCGGGATCGTCGCGCGCGATGCCGGCCTCTCCGCGGTCGCGGCGATCGTGATGTCCCTGATCGTGTTCGCCGGCTCGGCGCAGTTCGCGTCGATCGCGATCATCGCCGCGGGCGGCGGCGTCGCCGCCGCGATCGGCGCCGGCGCGCTGATGAACTCGCGCTTCCTGATGATGGGCGTGGCGCTCGCGCCGTCGCTGCCCGGCCGCTGGCCGTGGCGCGCCGCGCAGGGCCAGACCGTCGTGGACGCCTCCTGGGCCTTGGCCGCGCGCGGCGACGGGACGTTCGACCGCTGGCTGCTGTTCGGCTCGACCTCCGTGCAGTACCTCACCTGGTCGACCGGCACGATCGTGGGCGCGCTCGGCGGCGGCGCGCTCGGCGACACGGACAAGCTCGGGCTCGACGCGATCTACCCGGCCTTCTTCGTCGGACTGCTGGTCAGCGAGGCGCGCAACGGCCGTGCCCGCGGCGCGGCCGCGATCGGCGCGCTCGTCGCGCTCGCGCTCGTCCCGTTCGCGCCCGCCGGGATCCCCGTGCTGGCCGCGAGCGTCGGCGCGCTGCTCGGGCTCACCCAGCGCGCGCGGGCCGAGGCCGAGGAGAAGGCGGCATGAGCACCAGCGTGACGCTGATCGCGGGCCTCGCGGTCATCACCGCCGCGATCAAGGCGGCGGGCCCGATCGTGCTCGGCGGCCGCGAGCTGCCGCCGCGCTTCCTCGGCGTGATCAGCCTGCTCGCCCCGGCGCTGCTGGCCGCGCTCGTGGTGACCGCGACGCTGTCCGACGGCAAGGAGCTCGCCGTCGGCGAGCACACGGCCGGCGTCGCCGCCGGCGGGCTGGTCGCGTGGCGCACCGGATCGATCATCGGCTGCGTCGTCGTGGCCGCCGCCGTCACGGCGGCCCTGCGCGCCATGTGATCCGATCCGGAGGGCCATCCGAATGGGAGTTCGATGGCCATCGAGCTCCAGAGCGCCCCACGCACCCGCATCGCCGTCGTCGGCGGCGGCGTCAGCGGCCTCGTCGCGGCGCACCTGCTGCACCCCGATCACGAGCTGACGGTCTTCGAGGCCGGCGGCTACCCCGGCGGTCACACGAACACGATCGAGGTCGAGACCGAGCGCGGCCCGCTCGCCGTCGACACCGGCTTCATCGTCTTCAACGACCGCAACTACCCGCGCTTCGAGGCGCTGCTGGCCGAGCTCGGCGTCGCCTCGCAGCGCTCGGACATGTCCTTCGGCGTCTCCGACGGCGACTTCGAGTACGCGAGCACGTCGCCGAACGGGCTCTACGCCAAGCGCTCGCACCTGCTCTCGCCGGCGTTCCAGCGGATGGTCGCCGACGTGCCGCGCTTCCAGCGCCGCGCCCGCGCGCTGCTGGAGTCCCCCGAGGAGCCGACGCTGCGGGAGTGGCTCGCCACGCTCGGCGTCTCGGACGCGTTCATCGAGCGCGTGATCGTCCCGCAGGCGGCGGCCGTGTGGTCCGCGGACCCCGATCAGATGTGGACGTTCCCGGCGCGCTTCCTCGTCGAGTTCTTCGACAACCACGGCATGCTCGGCCTGCGCGGCCGGCCCGTCTGGCGCACGGTCGCGGGCGGCTCGAAGCGCTACGTCGAGGCGCTCACCGCGCCGTTCGCCGACCGCATCCGGCTCTCGACGCCGGTGCGCTCGATCGAGCGCTTCGAGGACCGCGTCGAGGTCACGCCCGCGGGCGGTGAGCCCGAGACCTTCGACGAGGTGGTGATCGCCGCCCACGCCGACCAGGCGCTGGCGATGCTGACCGACTCCACGCCGGCCGAGCGCGAGATCCTCGGCGCGTTCCCCTACCAGGCCAACGAGGCGGTGCTGCACACCGACCGGCGCCTGCTGCCGCGGCGCCGGCGCGCCTGGGCGAGCTGGAACTACCACCTCGTCGCCGACGCGAGCGGTCCGGCGACGGTGACCTACCACATGAACCGCCTGCAGTCGCTGGACGCGGACGAGCAGTACCTCGTCACGCTCAACCACACCGAGGCGATCGACCCCGCGCGGATCATCCGCCGGATCGCCTACGCGCACCCGGTCTACACCGTCGCGGGCCAGGCCGCCCAGCGCCGCTACGACGAGGTCGGCGGCCGCAACCGCACGCACTACTGCGGCGCCTACTGGGGCTGGGGGTTCCACGAGGACGGCGTCGCGAGCGCCCATCGCGCCGTCGCCGCGCTCGGCCGCGAGGCGGTGCCGGCGTGACCGCGGGCGCCTTCTACGAGGGAACGGTCCAGCACCGCCGCTTCGCGGTGCGCGAGCACACGTTCCGCCACCGGATCTCGATGGCCTACGTGGACCTCGACGACGTGCCGGCGCTGCTCGGGCGGCGCTTCCGGCGCGAAGACCACATCGGCGACCCCGAGCGGGAGCTGCGCGACGTCGTGCGCGAGATCGCGGGGCCGGACGCGCCGCCGGGGCCGGTGCGCCTGCTCACCAACCTGCGCACGCTCGGGCACTGCTTCAACCCCGTCTGCTTCTACTACCTCTTCGAGACCGACGGCGAGACCGTGGGCGCCGTCGTCGCCGAGGTCACCAACACGCCGTGGGGCGACCGCCAGGCCTACGTGCTCCGCCGCGAGGACGGCGGGCGCGTGCTCGCCGCGGACATGGACAAGCGCATGCACGTCTCGCCGTTCATGGGCATGGACCAGCGCTACACGCTGCGCGCGGCCGTGCCCGGCCCGACGCTGTCCGTGCACATCGAGAACCGCGAGGACGGCGAGAAGGTCTTCGACGCGACGCTCAAGCTCGAGCGCCGCCCGCTGGACCGGCGCGGCCTGGCGCGCCACTACGGCGCGACGCTGCGCGTGGTCGCGCTGATCTACGCGCACGCCGTGGCGCTGAAGCTCAAGGGCGTGCCGTGGCACCGTCGCCCGGAGGTGGCGGCATGAGGGAGGCCGTCGCCCGCCGCATCGTCTTCGGACTGCTCGGCCAGATCCGCGAGGGCCGGCTGACCGTCGTCGAGGACGGCGTCCGCCACGAGTTCGGCGCGGGCGCGCCGTCGGCGATCGTCGACGTCCGCTCCCCGGCGCTGTGGCCGCACCTCCTGCACGGCGGCCGCGGGCTGGCGGAGGCGTATGCGCAGGGGCTGTGGGACTCGCCCGACGCGACCGCCGTGCTGCGCGTCGGCGCCCGCAACGTCAATCGCCTCGACGCCGCGCGCCGCCGCCTGGCGCCCGTGCGCGAGCCGTACCTGCGCGCGCGGCAGGCGTTCGTGCGCAACACGCCGCAGCGCTCGCGCAAGGACATCGAGGCGCACTACGACCTCGGCGACGACCTCTTCGAGCGGATGCTCGACCCGACGATGATGTACTCCTGCGCGCTGTTCGACCGGCCCGGGATGACGCTCGAGCAGGCTTCCGAGGCCAAGCTCGAGCTGCTCTACGACAAGCTCGACCTGCAGCCGACCGACCACCTGCTGGAGATCGGCACGGGCTGGGGCTCGCTGGCCGTCAACGCCGCCCGCTCGCGCGGCTGCCGCGTGACGACGACCACGATCTCCAAGGACCAGCACGCGACCGCGGTGCGGCGCGTGCGCGAGGCCGGCCTGGAGGACCGCGTGACCGTGCTGCTGGAGGACTACCGCGATCTGCGCGGCCGCTACGACAAGCTCGTCTCGGTGGAGATGATCGAGGCCGTGGGCTGGAAGGACTTCGACACGTTCTTCGCGCGCTGCTCGGACCTGCTGGAGCCCGACGGTGCGATGCTGCTGCAGGCGATCACGATGGACGACCGCGCCTACCGCATCGAGCGCGTGTCGCGCTCCTTCATCCGCACGATGATCTTCCCCAACGGCTGCCTGCCCTCGCAGGAGGTGATCGCCCGCCGGATCGCGCGCGACACCGACATGCGGACGGTGCACATGGAGGACCTCACGCCGCACTACGCCGAGACGCTGCACCGCTGGCGCGAGAACCTCGACGCGCACGCCGGCGAGCTCGAGGAGCGCGGCTACGACGAGCGCTTCCGGCGGCTGTGGCGGATGTACCTCTGCTACTGCGAGGCGGGCTTCGCCGAGCACCGGATCGGGCTCGCGCAGGCGCTGTTCGCCAAGCCGCACTGGCGGCCCGCGACGCCGGCGCGGCTGCCGCTGCGCAGCGTGGCCAGCGCGTGACCGCCACTGCCGCCACCGCACCGTCGCTCGCGCTCGACCGCACAGGCTCCGGGCCCGCGCTGGTGCTGCTGCACCCGCTCGGCGCCGACCGCCGCGTCTGGGCGCCCGTGACTCCGCTGCTCGCGGGCGAGCGCGAGGTGATCGCCGTCGACCTCCCCGGCTTCGGCGGCTCGCCGCCGCTGCGGGGAGCCGAGCCGACGCCGGCGCGGCTCGCCGAGGCGGTCGCGGACGGGCTCGCCGCCCGCGGGATCGAGGACTTCGCGGTGGCCGGCAACTCGCTCGGGGGCTGGGTCGCGCTCGAGCTCGCCCTCGCCGGCCGTGCGCGCTCCGTGACGGCGATCGGGCCCGCCGGGCTGTGGCCCGAGCCGCTCCCGCCGCGGCGCACCTCGGCCCGCGCGGCCGCACGGCTGGCGCTGCCGTTCGCCGGTGCGCTCACGCGCGTGCCCGCACTGCGCCGCGCCGCCATGGGGATGTTCGTCGCGCACCCGGAGCGGATGCCCGCCGCCGCGGCGCGCGACCTGATCCGCGCCTACGCGCTCGCGCCGGGCTTCCCGGACGTCAACGCGGCGATGCGCGCGAACACGTTCTCCGGGCTGGCGCGGATCCGCGTGCCCGTGACGCTCGCCTGGCCCGAGCACGACGGGATGGTGGCGCGGTTGCGCCATCCGCCGCCGAACGTGCGCACGGTGATCCTGCGCGACGCGGGCCACCTGCCGATGTGGGACGACCCGCGGCAGGTGGCGGAGCTCCTGCTCAACGCGTAGCGTCCCGGCGCATGGAGACCCAGCGCGCCGAGCTGGCGCTGACGATCAACGGCGAGCGGCGCGAGGTCGCCGTGGACACGCGGACGACGCTGCTCGACGTGCTGCGCGAGCGGCTCGAGCTCACGGGCGCCAAGAAGGGCTGCGACCACGGTCAGTGCGGCGCCTGCACCGTGCTCGTCGACGGCCGCCGCGTCAACGCGTGCCTGCTGCTCGCCGTCGCGGTGCGCGGCGAGGTCACGACGATCGAGGGCCTGGCGGAGGGCGAGGAAGCGCTGCATCCCGTGCAAGAGGCGTTCGTCAGGCACGACGCGTTCCAGTGCGGCTACTGCACGCCGGGCCAGATCTGCTCGGCCGTCGGGATGATCGAGGAGGCGCGCGAGGGCTGGCCGAGCGCGGTCAGCGACGACGTGCGCGGCGAGCCGGCGCTCGACGACGCCGAGATCCGCGAGCGCATGAGCGGCAACCTCTGCCGCTGCGGCGCCTACGCCAACATCGTCCCGGCGATCGCCGAGGCGGCGCGATGAGGCCGTTCGCGTACGAGCGCGCGGCCGACGCCGACGGCGCCGTGGCGCTGCTCGCCGGCGCGCCCGCGGGCGCGCGCTTCCTGGCCGGGGGCACGAACCTGGTCGACCTGATGAAGCTCGAGGTCGAGACGCCCGAGCTGCTCGTCGACGTGCGCGACCTCGGGACCGATATCGAGGACGCCGCGGGCGGCGGGCTGCGGATCGGCGCGGGCGTGACCAACAGCGCCCTGGCCGCCGACCGCGCGCGTGCGCGAGCGCTACCCGCTGCTCGCCCAGGCCGTGCTGGCCGGCGCCTCGGGCCAGCTGCGCAACGTCGCCACCGTCGGCGGCAACCTGCTCCAGCGCACGCGCTGCGCGTACTTCCAGGACGTCACGAAGCCGTGCAACAAGCGCCGGCCGGGCTCGGGCTGCCCGGCCCGCGAGGGCGACCACCGCAACCTCGCCGTGCTCGGGCACTCGGCCGCGTGCGTGGCCACGAACCCGTCCGACATGGCCGTCGCGCTGGCCGCGCTCGGCGCGACCGTGCACGTGATCGGGCCGGGCGGCGAGCGCGCGATCCCGATCCCCGGCCTGCATCGCCTGCCCGGCGACGAGCCGCAGCGCGACACCGTGCTCGAGCCGGGAGAGCTGATCGTGGCGGTCGAGCTGGACCCGCCCGTCATGACCGAGCGCGCGAGCTACCGCAAGGTCCGCGACCGCGCCTCCTACGCGTTCGCGGTCGTCTCCGTCGCCGTGGCCGTCGAGCTCGACGGCGGCGTGGTGAGCGACTGCCTGATCGCCTTCGGCGGGCTCGCGCACGTGCCGTGGCGCGCCGACCGAGCGGAGGCGGCGTTGCGCGGCGCGACCGCGGGCGACGCCGCGTTCCGCGCGGCCGCCGACGCCGAGCTGGCGGCGGCCGAGCCGCTGCGCGACAACGCGTTCAAGGTCCCGCTCGCCCGCAACGTGCTCGTCTCGACGCTCGAGGAGGTGTGCTCGTGACCGCCCCCGTGCTCCCGCGCGCCGTCGGCACGCCGCTCGCGCGGCTCGAGGCGCGCGAGAAGGTGATGGGCCGCGCCCGCTACGCCTTCGAGCACCACGCCGAGGGGATGGCGTACTGCCTGCCCGTGCAGTCGACGATCGCCTCCGGCGCGGTGCGCGGCGTCGACGCGGCAGAGGCGCTCGCGCGCGACGGCGTGCTGGCGGTCGTGTGGGCGGAGAACGCGCCCGCGCTCGGCGACGCCGGCGACGCGGAGCTCGCGCTGTTCCAGTCGCGCGAGGTGGCCTACCGCGGGCAGATCGTCGCCGCGGTCGTCGCGGACTCGCTCGAGGCCGCGCGCGAGGCCGCCGGGCTCGTGCAGGTCGACTACGACGAGCGCCCGCACGACGTGGTCCTGCGCGCCGACCACCCGGAGCTCTACACGCCCGAGAAGGTCAACCCGGCGTTCCCGACGGTCAGCGGGCAGGGCGACCCCGACGGCGCGCTCGCGGCCGCCGCCGCGTCGATCGACGCGACCTACTCGACGCCCGCCTTCCACAACAACCCGATGGAGCCGCACGCGACGGTCGCGGTCTGGGAGCACGGCGGGCTGACGCTCTACGACTCCACCCAGGGCGCGTCGGGCGTGGCCGACACGATCGCGAAGCTGTTCGAGCTCGAGCCCTCGCAGGTGCGCGTGATCTCGCCGCACGTCGGCGGCGGCTTCGGCTCCAAGGGCACTGCCGCGCCCGAACGTGGCGCTGGCGGCGATCGCGGCCAAGGTCGTGCAGCGGCCCGTCAAGGTCGCGACCACGCGCCAGCAGATGTTCGCCTACGTCGGCTACCGCACGCCGACGATCCAGCGGCTGCGGCTGGGCGCCGACGCGGACGGCCGCCTGCAGGCGATCTCCCACGAGGCGGTCGAGCAGACCTCGCGGCTGAAGGAGTTCGCGGAGCAGACCGCGATCTGCTCGCGCTGGATGTACGCGGCGCCGAACCGGCGCACCGCCCACCAGCTCGCGGTGCTCGACGTGCCGACCCCGTCGTGGATGCGCGCGCCCGGCGAGTGCCCGGGGATGTACGCGCTCGAGTCCGCGATGGACGAGCTCGCGCACGAGCTCGGGATCGACCCGATCGAGCTGCGGATCCGCAACGACCCCGACGTGCACCCGGAGGAGGGCACGCGCTTCTCCTCGCGCAACCTCGTCGCGTGCCTGCGCGAGGGCGCCGAGCGCTTCGGCTGGGAGCGCCGCGGCGAGCCGGGCGCCCGCCGCGACGGCCGCTGGCTGCATCGGAATGGGCGTCGCGTCCTCGACCTACCCCGCCTACCAGATGCCGTCCCAGGCGGCCGTGCGCGCGCGCCGCGACGGCGGGTTCGTCGTGCGGATCGCGGCGGCCGACATCGGCACGGGCGCGCGCACGGTGCTCGCCCAGATCGCCGCCGACGCGCTCGAGGTCGGCGTCGAGCAGGTCGCGATCGAGGTCGGCGACAGCGGCTTCCCGCGGGCGAGCGTGGCCGGCGGCTCGTCGGGCACGGCGTCGTGGGGCACGGCGGTCGTGCTGGCCTGCCGCGCGCTGCGCGAGCAGCTCGCCGAGCACGGCGGCGAGCTGCCCGAGGAGGGCCTGGAGGCGACCGCCGACACGGGCGAGTTCCTCAAGTCGCGCGAGCAGCTCGCCCGCTACGCGTTCGGCGCGCAGTTCGCCGACGTGCGCGTCGACGCGTTCACGGGCGAGGTGCGCGTCTCGCGCATGCTCGGCGTCTTCGCCGCCGGCCGGATCGTCAACCCGCGCCTGGCCCGCTCGCAGTTCATCGGCGGCATGACGATGGGCATCTCGATGGCGCTGCACGAGGAGAGCGTCATGGACCGCGAGTTCGGCGACTACCTCAACAAGGACCTCGCGCAGTACCACGTCGCCGCGTGCGCGGACATCGAGCAGATCGAGGCCCACTGGGTCGACGAGGCCGACGCCGATCTCAATCCGATGGGCTCGAAGGGCATCGGCGAGATCGGCATCGTCGGCACGGCCGCCGCGGTCGCCAACGCGGTCTTCAACGCGACCGGGCAGCGCGTGCGCGACCTGCCGATCCGGCTGGACCGGCTCGTGCGCTAGCGGCCGCGCCGCGCCGGTCGGGCGCCGCGCGTTACGGCCAGCCCCATTGCGGGGTGCGCCGCGCGGGCGTAGCGTCGGCGCGTGCCACCCATCACGACATCGCGGATCGCCGACGGGACCGACGCGCTGCGGCGCGGCGAGTGGGAGCTCGCGCGCGGCGCCTTCTCCGCCGCGCTCGAGGTCGAGGAGACCGGCGCCGGGTGGGAGGGGCTCGGCTGGGCGGCGTGGTGGCTCTCCGACGAGGCGCTGACGCTGCGCGCCCGCGAGGCCGCCTATCGCGCGTTCCGCTCCGAGGGCGACGACGGCGCAGCCGGGCGGGTCGCCGCGTGGCTGTCGACCGACCACCGCGAGTTCCGCGGCGAGGACGCGGTGGCGCGCGGCTGGCTCGTGCGCGCGCACCGGCTGCTGGACCCGCTGCCCGAGTCGGCCGACCACGGCTGGCTGGCGCTCAACGAGGGCTCGTTCGCGCTCAACGTCGAGCTCGACCCCGAGGCGGCGGCCCGGCACGCGCGCCTCGCGGCACGGCTCGGGCGCGAGCTGGGCGTCGCCGACCTCGAGGCGGTCGGGCTCGCGCTCGACGGGATCGCCGAGGTGATCGGCGGCCGCGTCGCCGAGGGCATGCGGCTGCTCGACGAGGCCTCGACGATCGCGGCGGTCGAGGAGCTGCGCTTCCCGCTCTCGCAGGGCTGGGCGCTCTGCTACCTGATCGCGGCCTGCGACGGCGTCGGCGACTTCCCGCGCGCGACGCAGTGGTGCATGGTCATGCGCGAGGTGGCCGAGCGCTGGGGCGCGCGCCAGCTGGTCGGCGTCTGCCGCAGCACCTACGGCCGCGTGCTCGCCACCAGCGGTGACTGGGTGGGCGCCGAGGGCGAGCTGGTCGCCGCCGTGGCCGACCTCGAGTCGACCCGGCCCGGCCAGGCCTCCGGCGGGCTCGCGCGGCTCGCCGAGCTGCGCGCGCGCCAGGGCCGCGCCGAGGAGGCGCGCGCGCTGTACGAGCGCGCCGGCGCCGTCCGGGCGTCCTCGGCCTCGGCGAGCTGGCGCTGCACGACGGCCGCGCGGCGGACGCCGCCGACGCCGCGGAGCGCGTCCTGCGCCGGCTGCCGCCCGCGGACGTGCTCGGGCGCGTGCCCGCGCTGGAGCTGCTCGTCCGCGCGCGGGCGGAGCGCGGCGAGCTCGACGCCGCGCGCTTCGCGTTCGAGGACCTGGAGCGCGCCAGCGCGCTGCTCGGCACGCCGTACCTGCTCGGCCGCGTGCGGCTCGTCGGCGGGCGCGCTCGCCTTCGCCGCCGGCGACCACGAGGAGGCCCGCCGCGCGAGCGAGGACGCGATCGACCGCCTGACCGACGCGCCGCTACGACGCCGCCGTCGCGCGGCTGTGGCTCGCTCGGGCGCTGCTCGGGCTGGGCCGCGCCGAGAGCGCGGCTGCGGCCGCGGGCGCCGCTCGCGATGCGTTCGCCGCGCTGGGTGCGGTGCGGGAGCTGGGCGCGGCCGAGGCGTTGCTTGCGCCGGACCCGCGCGGCGGCCTGCGGCGAGCTCAGCGCTCGCGAGGTGGAGGTGCTGCGGCTCGTCGCTCAGGGCCTCGGCGATGCCGAGATCGCCGAGCGGCTCGTGCTCAGTCCGCACACCGTGCACCGGCACGTCGCGAATGTGCGCACGAAGCTGCGGTTGCCGTCGCGGACCGCGGCCGTGGCGTATGCGGCGCGTGCCGGGTTGCTGTAGCTCCGGCGCTTACGTCAACGGCGGCTGGGTAGGGGAGCGAGGGTGCCGCCCGCGGCGCGTGCACGAACGTCGATCGGTGGACCGGCCACCCCTGTCGGATCGACGTTGGGGGTCGTATAGCCCGGAAACGTCGATCGGGCGGGGTGCTTGGTGCCGCCGATCGACGTTCGTGCAGATCACCCACTCCCTACCCAGCGCAGTTGATTTTCGAAGTACGATGCGGCCGAGCGCGCCCCCCGGCGAGCGCGCCCGGCTCGCGGGCAGGGCCCGAGGCCCATCGCCGGTCAGCAGGACCCGTGCACTCGTGACGCGATCGACTCGGGCGCCCGGTGGGATGCGAGCACGCCGTTGCGCCGAGAGGATCGTGATGGAGCTTGACCTGGAGCAGGCTCGCCGTCGGGCGAAGGAGCGGCTTCGCGCCGCGCGCCGTGGCGAGGTCACGTTGCGCGAGGATCGCGAGCCGCGGCTCGCGGACGCGCAACGTTCGGTGGCGAACGAGCTCGGTTTCCGGTCGTGGCCGGCGCTCGTCGCGCATGTGGAGACGTCCGGCGGGGACCGGGCGGAGCGCGCCGCGCGGCTCGTGGCTGAAGCGCTGGCGGGCCGGGCCGACCGGGCCGAGCGGCTGCTGGAGGCCGACCCGGCGCTGGCGCGCGCCGGGCTCGACGTGGCGGTCGTTGCCGGCGACGCCGACGCGGTCGCCGCGGCCCTGAGCGCCGACCCGGGGCTGGTGGAGCGCGAGCTGCCCGGACCGGGGCGCAAGCCGCTCTCGTGCGCGTGCCACTCGGCGTTCCTCGCGCCCGATCATCCGCGCGCCCCCGGCGTGCGGCGGGTCGTCGAGCTGCTGCTCGACGCCGGCGCCGACCCGAACGAGACGTTCGACAACGAGTACGGCGCGATGCCGGTGCTGTACGGCGCGGCGGGCGTCGCGCACGACCCCGAGACGACGCGGCTGCTGCTCGACCGCGGCGCGGACCCGGACGACGGAGAGTCCGTCTACCACTCCGTCGAGGCGCGCGAGACCGCGTGCCTCGAGCTGCTGCTCGAGCGCGGCGCGACGGTGCGGGGCACGAACGCGCTCGGCAACGCGCAGCGCCGGCCGGACATGCAGCGGCTGCTGCTCGAACGCGGCGACCTGCGCCCGTCGGATCCCGAGCTGCGGGACTCCCTGCTGTGGGCGCGCGGGGAGGAGTCGGCGCGGCTGCTGATCGCGCACGGGGCCGACCTCGAGGCGCGCGACCGCGACGGCCTGACGCCGTACTCGAACGCCGCGCGCCGCGGCGACGAGGCGCTGATGGCCGTGCTGGCGGAGGCGGGAGCCGACACGGACGCCGATCCGGTGGCGGCGTGGCTCGGCGCGCTCGTGCGCGGCGAGCCCGCCGAGCGGCCGCGCGGCGCGGCGCTCCGGCGGGCCGACGCCGAGCTGCTGCCGATGTTCGCCAGCGCGGGCCGCGACGACGTCGTGGAGCGGCTGCTCGAGGCCGGAGTCCCGCTGCACGCGCGCGGGGTCGACGAGGGCACGGCGCTGCACTACGCGGGCATGTGGGGCCGGCCGAGCACGGTCGAGCTGCTGCTCGCCCGCGGCGCGGAGCCGAACCTGATGGCCGGTCCTGCCGAGCACCCGAGCGCCGCTCTCGGGTGGACCGCGTGGGCATCGCGCGCGCTCGACCCCGAGGGTGAGCGGGTCGAGGACTACGTGGCGGCGGCGCGCGCGCTGCTCGCCGGCGGGGCGAGCGTCGGCGAAGGCATGCCCGAGGTCGCGGCCGACGACGTCGCGGTCATGCTCGAGGAGGTCGAGCCGCGCGACGAGCGCGTCTACGAGACCGGGCCGGTGCTCGTGCGCGTCCGCTGCCGCGGCGGCCGCTGCGAGATCGACGACCGCGGCTGGGCGGTGGAGACGACTGGCCGGCCGCCGGGCTGGCTCGAGGCAGCCGAGCGCACGGTCGCCGAGCTCGGCTGGAACGTCGCCCGCACGGGCGCGGTCTTCGTCACCGTCGCCGCCGACCGCGACATCGAAGACCTCGTGCGCCGCACCGGGGACGCCGCGCTCGCGGTGCGTGACGCGATACTCGCGCTGGAGGAGTGAGCCGCGCGCCGCGGTCGCACCCGCGCGCCGCGGGCGCTGCGCGCCGTGGCCGGTTCCGGCCATCGCGCGCAGATGGCCGCAAAGGGCGAAGTCGCGCGGGCGCGGCGGCCGTAGCTTCGGCGCATGACCACGATCGCGCCCTCCATCCTCCACGAGCCCGGCTCGCCCGCCTACGAGGACGCGTGCGTCCTCTTCAACTCGATGATCACCACGCGGCCCCGCTACGTGGCGCGCTGCGCGTCGCCCGACGACGTCGCGGAGGCGCTCGCGTTCGCCGCGGCCCAGGGGCTCGAGGTCTCCGTGCGCGCCGGCGGGCACGCGGTCTCCGGCCGCGCGCTGTGCGAGGGCGTCGTCCTCGACGTGCGCGGGCTCGACTTCGTCGAGGTCGACCCGGAGCGGCGCGTCGCGCGGGTCGGCGGCGGCGCGACGTGGGCGCAGCTCGACCGCGCCACGCAGGAGCACGGCCTCGCCACGACCGGCGGGCGGGTGTCGACGACCGGCGTCGCCGGGCTCACGCTCGGCGGCGGCTCGGGCTGGCTCGAGCGCAAGCACGGGCTCGCCTGCGACAACCTGCTCGCCGCCGAGCTCGTCACCGCCGACGGCGGGCGCGTGCGCGCGTCCGCGACCGAGAACCCCGAGCTGCTGTGGGCGCTGCGGGGCGGCGGCGGGAACTTCGGCGTCGTGACGGCGCTCGAGCTGACCCTGCATCCGGTCGGGCCGGAGGTGCTCGCGGGCATCGTCGTCTACCCGCAGGAGCGCGCCACCGAGCTGCTGCGCGCCTTCCGCGACGTGATGCTCTCCGCGCCCGACGAGCTGAGCCTCGCCTACGTGAGCCTCACCGTCCCCGAGGACCCCGATTTCGACGCGGCATGGCACGGCGCGCCGGCCGTCGCGGTCGCCGGGATGTGGGCCGGCGATCCGGCCGACGGCGAGGCCGCGCTGGCCGGCCTGCGAGGTCTCGGCGACCCGATCGCGGACTTCTTCGGCGCGATGCCCTACGCGGACTTCCAGTGCATGCTCGACGACCCGCCCGGCTACCGGAACTACTGGACCGCCGAGCAGGCCGACGACCTCCCGGACGCGCTGATCGACGCGATCGTCGAGCACTGCGCGTCCCGGCCCGAGGGGCCGTCGCAGCTGTTCCTCGTCGGCTGGGGCGGCGCGATGGCGCGGATCGGCGACGAGCACTCCCCGCTCGCTGAGCGCGGCGCGCGCTTCGTCGTGCACCCGCTCTCGCTCTGGGAGGACCCGGCCGACGACGCGCGGGCGATCGCCTGGTCGCGCGGCTTCCGCGAGCTGATGGCGCCCTACCGCACGGGCGGCTCGTACCTGAACTTCCTCGGCGACGAGGGAGCCGACCGCGTGCGAGAGGCCTTCGGCGCGGAGCGCCACGCCCGGCTCGCGCGCGTCAAGGCGGAGTTCGACCCGGGCAACGTCCTCCGCGGCAACCACACCGTGGAGCCCGCCGCGTGACGCGCGTGCGGTGCGGCGCGGCGCGGCGCAGCGCCGCGCCGACCTACGCCAGCAGCGGCCGCAGCACCGCCAGCGCCGCCTCGCGCCCCGCCTCCAGCCCGGCCCGCACGACGCCTGAGTCGGACTCCAGCCGCGACACGCGCGGCGAGTCGGCCGGCGGGCGGATCCCGAGCACCGCCTCGTGCGACTCCAGCAGCGCGTCGTCGGCGGCCAGCCGCGCCGGCCGCTCGAGGTACCCGCGCCGCACGGGCTCCCCGAGCCTGCGCAGCAGCGTGCCGGTCACGGCGCGCGACAGGCGCGACGGGCGCTCGGAGTCCTGGGGACGCCGGGAGCGGAGCACGAGCACGTGCGTCGCCCCGGCGGCGAGCGCCGCGTGGAAGGGGATCGACTCGGCCAGCCCCGCGTCGAGGTAGCGGCGGCCGTCGATCACGACCGGCGGGCCGGCCAGCAGCGGCAGCGCCGTCGTCGCCCGCAGCGCGAGCTTGAGCGACGCGCGGTCGCGGACCGTGGGCGCCAGGTCGACCGCCCGGCCCGTCTCGACGTCGGTGGCGAGCGGGTGGAAGCGCACGGGGTGCGAGAGCACGGCCTCCCAGCGCATCGGCAGCACGTGCTCGTAGAGCTGCTCGACGAGATGCCGCGTGTCCACCACGGGCCGCCCGCGCAGGGCGTTGCCGCGCCGGATGTACTGCCCGATCAGCGCGGGGTCGGCGTACGGGCGCAGCCCGTCGGACGGGTTGCCGCTGAGCAGCCAGACCCCGTTGAGCGCGCCCGCGGACGCGCCGTAGACCGCGTCGAAGGCCTCCGTGAGGCCGAGCTCGTCGATCGCGATCGCCATCCCGGCGGACACCGCGCCGCGCATGCCGCCGCCCTCGATCGCCAGCGCCAGCCGCGCGCCGTCGTCGCGCGCCCCTCCGGCGCGGCGGCGCAGCAGCTCGCCGACCGCGTGCGGCGCGCTCACGCCTCGAGCGCTTCGAGCGCGGCGCGCAGCCGCGGCGGGATCTCGGCCGGCCGGCGGCTCTCGCGGTCGACGAAGACGTGCACGAACCAGCCCTCGGCCGCCAGCTCGCCGGCGCCGCGCTCGCGCAGCGCGATCTCGTAGCGCACGCTCGAGCGCCCCAGCTTGCCGACGCGCAGACCCGCCTCGACGACGCCCGGGAACGCGAGCGGGCCGTGGTAGCTGCAGTGCGACTCCGCGCACAGGCCGATCGTCTCGCCCGAGACGATGTCCAGCCCGCCCTCGGTGATCAGGTACTCGTTGATCACCGTGTCGAAGTACGAGTAGTACTCCACGTTGTTGACGTGGCCGTAGACGTCGTTGTCCTTCCAGCGCGTCGTGATCTCGCGCACGTGGGGGTAGCCGTCCATCGCGCGGCATCCTAGTCATCTGCAACACTTCGGCGATCTGTTGCGAGAACGGGGGTCGGTCGTGCGGAGCACCGAGATCAGGGCGGCGGGCGAGCTGGCGGGCGAGGCGCTCGGAGGTGTCGGCGCGATCGTGCGCGACGTCCACCGCGGCGTCACGGGTCGCGTCTTCGGGGCGCTCGGCGCGGTCGGCGCGCCCGTGCGCCTCGCGCACGACGGCATCGCCACCCTGGTGCACGCGTCGGTGCGCACCTCGCTGAGCGCGGTCCCCAAGGGCGGCGGCCGCGCGCTCGCGCTGACCGCGCCCGAGCACGGCACGCCGCTGACCGACGATCCGCGCGGCGCCTTCGCGCTCGCGGCGCTCAACGGCATGTGGGGCGACCGGATCGAGCGCGACCACGCGCCGCTCGCGCTCGGGCTCGACCTGCGCGTGGACGGAGAGGCGACCCCGAAGCTCGCCGTCTTCGTGCACGGCCTGTGCGAGACGGACGCCGCCTGGCGGCTCGGCGGCGGCCGCACCTACGGCGAGCGGCTGCGCGAGGACCTCGGCCACACGCCGGTCTACGCCCGCTACAACACCGGCCGCCACATCTCCGACAACGGGCGCGCGCTGGCCGCTGCGCTCGACGCGCTCGTCGAAGGCTGGCCCGTCCCGGTCGACGAGCTCGTGCTGGTCGGCCACTCGATGGGCGGCCTCGTGGCCCGCAGCGCCTGCCACTACGGCGAGAAGGACGAGCTCGGCTGGACGGAGGCGCTGCGCCACGTCGTCTGCCTCGGCTCCCCGCACATGGGCGCGCCGCTCGAGCGCGCCGCCGCCCGCGGCGGCCACTGGCTCTCCCGGCTGCCCGAGACCGCGCCGCTCGCGCGCGTGCTCACCGTGCGCAGCGCGGGCGTCAAGGACCTCCGCTACGGCGCCTGCCTGGAGGAGGACTGGCAGGGCGTGGATCCCGACGAGTGGGGCCCCGACCGCTGCGCGGACTTCCCGTTCCTGCCGAGCGCGACCTACTACTACGTCGGAGCGACGGTCGCGCGCGACAAGGACTCACCGCTCGGGCGGCTGATCGGCGACGTGCTCGTGCAGTTCCCGAGCGCCTCGGGCGACGGGCCGCTGCGCAAGCTCGCGTTCGAGATCGACCACGGGATGCACGTCGGCGGCGCCAACCACCTGCAGCTGCTCAACCACCCGCGCGTCTACGCGCAGCTGCTGCGGTGGCTCACTGGCTCGCGCGAAGTCGGCGCCCTAGCGGCCGCGCCAGCGCCACCAGGCAGATGACGCCGAGCACGATCGCCCACAGCACGGGGTCGTCGAAACGCGGCTCCTGGAGCCGCTGACCGAGCAGCGCCGTCAGCGCGGTCAGCGGCGCCACGCCGACCGCCGTCGTCCACGTGAAGCGCCCGAGCGGCACGCGGGTCGCCCCCGCGGCGTAGGAGACGAGGTTGTACGGGACGATCGGGATCAGCCGGCCGGCGAGCAGGATCGGCCAGCCGCCGCGCGCGATCAGGCGGTCGGTCGCCTCCATCCGCTCGCGCCCGGCGAGCCGGTCCAGCAGCGGCGGCCCGATGCCGCGCGCGAGCCCGTACGCGACCAGGCAGGACAGCGTCCAGGCCAGCACCATCAGCGGGAACCCGACCGCGAAGCCGAACACGAAGCCTGCGGCCGCGGTCGGGAACTCGGCGGGGAACGGGACGACGGCATGCACGAGCGCGATGCCGAGCAGCACGAGCGCCGCCGCCGCGCCGAGCGAGTCCAGCTCCTCGCGCATCTCGCCGAGATCGCCGGCGAAGGCCGCGCCCACCGCGTCGCGGATCGGGTCGATCGCGAACAGCATCCCCGTCAGCACCACCGCGGCCGCGATCGTGGCGAGGATCGAGAGGCGTTCGCGGGGCACGCGTGCAGCGTAGGGCCTCTACCTCACGGAGATGTGAAGGATTCCTGACCCATAGCATCCGGCCCATGACCGCAGCTTCCCTCCGCGAGCAGGTCGCCGCCGCTTCCCGCTCGCTCGCCGCGGCCGGGCTCGTGCGCGCGACGTCCGGCAACGTGAGCGCACGCGACGGCGACCGGGTGGCGATCACGCCGACCGGCGGGGTGCTCGGAGAGCTCACCGCGGAGCAGATCGTCGTCGTCGATCGCGCGGGGGAGGTCCTCGAGGGCACGCTCGCCCCGACGTCGGAGATCGCGCTGCACCTCGGCGTCTACGAGCGCTACGGCGCCGGCGCGGTGGTGCACACGCACGCGCCGGTCGCGACGGCGCTGTCGATCGTCCTGGACGAGCTGCCCTGCGTGCACTACGAGATGCTGGCCCTCGGCGGCAGCGTGCGGGTGGCGCCGTACCGGACGTTCGGCACGCCGGAGCTCGCCGCGGGCGTGCTCGACGCGCTCGAGGGCCGCTCGGCCGCGCTGATGGCCAACCACGGCGCGATCACGTTCGCCGGCGACCTGGCGCTCGCCGTCGAGCGCACGCACCTGCTCGAGTGGGCGTGCACGGTCTACTGGCGGGCGGCGGCGATCGGCGAGCCGCGCGTGCTCGGCGCCGACGCGCTCGGCGCGGTCGGTGCCGCAGTCGCCGAGCGCGGCTACGGCACCACCAGAGACGCGCGCTAGCGGTCGATGCTCGACATGTCGGGATAGCGCTCCCCCGCGGTGACGCCGGCGGGCGCCGCGTCGTCGATGCGCTCGAGGTCCTCCGCGCTCAGCTCGATCGCGTCGGCCGCCGCGTTCTCCTCGAGGTAGGCCACGCGCTTGGTGCCCGGGATCGGGACGATGTCGTCGCTCTGGTGCAGCAGCCACGCGAGCGCGAGCTGGCCCGGGGTGACGTCCTTCTCGTCGGCGATCTCGCGCACGCGGTCGACGAGCTCCAGGTTCTTGCCGAAGTTCTCGCGCTGGAAGCGGGGGTTGTGGCGGCGGAAGTCGTCCTCCGCGAGGTCCTCGGGCTTGGTGATCGCGCCCGACAGGAAGCCGCGGCCGAGCGGGGAGTAGGCGACGAAGCCGATGCCGAGCTCGCGCACGGTCGGCAGCACCTCGTCCTCGGGGTCGCGGGTCCACAGCGAGTACTCCGTCTGCAGCGCGGAGATCGGGTGCACCGCGTGCGCGCGCCGGATCGTCTCGGGCGACGCCTCGGAGAGCCCGAGGTGGCGCACCTTGCCCTGCTCGACGAGCTCCTTCATCGCGCCGACGGTCTCCTCGATCGGGACCGTCTTGTCGACGCGGTGCTGGTAGTAGAGGTCGATGTGGTCGACGCCGAGCCGCCGCAGCGACGCGTCGCAGGCCTTGTGGACGTAGTCGGGCTTGCCGTTGACGCCGAGGAAGCCGCCGTCCTCGCTGCGCTCGTTGCCGAACTTCGTCGCGAGCACGACCTCGTCGCGGCGGCCGGCGATCGCGCGGCCGACCAGCTTCTCGTTGGTGAACGGGCCGTACATGTCGGCCGTGTCGAGGAAGGAGATCCCGAGCTCGAGCGCCCGGTGGATGGTGGCGATGGCCTCGTCCTCGTCGGCTGAGCCGTAGAACTCGGACATCCCCATGCAGCCGAGACCCTGGGCGGAGACGCTCAGACCCTCGCTGCCAAGTGTGCGTGTGTGCATACCGATTGGCCTCACCATGATCGGGGCGGATGAAACGGCGCGCTTGCCCGAACGATGGGAGCCCGATTAGTGTCGGCGCATGCGCCGCCTGCTCGTGTTCCTGCTGACGGCCGGGATGCTCGCCTCCGGCGCCGCCGCGGTCGAGGCGAAGCCGGGGAGGAAGAGCCCGCGTCTGCACGCCTTCCGCTCCTGCACGAACCTGCTCGGCTACGCCCAGCGCAACGGGCTGCGCGTGATCCGCCAGACGCCGCTGCTGCGGCCGCCGCCGGCGCCGATGCCGCTCCCGCAGACGGGCGGCGGCGACGGCGGGAGCGGCGGCGGCGAGGGCGGCGGCACCGTGCCGCCGCCTCAGCCGGCGCCGGTCGCGGCGCCCGCCCCCGCGCGGGGCGAGGACACCTCGCAGACCAACGTGCAGGAGGCCGGCGTCGACGAGCCGGACTGGGTCAAGGCCGCCGGCACGACCCTCTACGTCGCCCGCGACGGCAAGCTGCGGGCGTTCGACGCGGGTGGCGACAAGGTGCGCGAGCTCGACGCGCTCGCCGTCCCCGGCTTCGCGCACGAGCTGCTGGTCCGCGGCGACCGCGCGCTCGTGATCTCCACGCTCGGCTACGGGCCGGCGGAGCCCGTCGCCGCGTTCCCCTCGCAGGTGCCAGGGGTGCCGCCCTCCCGCTGGCTCGGGCGCACGCGGCTGCTCGAGGTCGACGTCTCGGACCCGGCGCGGATGCGCGTGCTGCGCGAGCTGGACGTCGAGGGCTCCTACCTCAGCGCGCGGCTCACCGGCGCGACGGCGCGGGTCATCGTGCGGACCGAGCCGCGCGGGCTCGAGATGCCCGAGACGGACGCGACCGCCGCGCCCGAGCAGCAGCGTGCCGGCTGGAAGCGGGCAGTGCGCCGCACCCGCACGCGGGCGTGGCTGCCGTCCGCCGTGCTGCGCGATCGCCGCAAGGGCACGGCGCGCCGGCGCGCGCTCGTGCGCTGCCGGCAGGTCCGGCGCACGCAGGCGTTCTCGGGGCTCGGAACGCTGACCGTGCTCACGATCGACATGAAGCGCGGCCTCCCGGCGGTCGACTCCGACGCGCTGATGATCGACGGCGACACGGTCTACGCGTCACAGGACCGGCTCTACGTCGCCTCCCAGCGCTGGCTGCCGTCGGACGCGGACCGGGCCGAGATCCTCGACCAGTCCGCCACCGGGCTGCACGCGTTCTCGACCGAGCAGGCCGGTGAGACGAGCTACCTCGGCAGCGGCGAGGTGCCGGGCTACCTGCTCAACCAGTGGTCGCTGTCCGAGCACGAGGGGACGCTGCGCGCTGCGACGACGTCGATGCCGCCGTGGAACAGCGGCGCCCGCAGCGAGAGCGCGGTGCGCACGCTCAAGGAGCGCGACGGCCGGCTCGTGCAGGTCGGCGCGGCGGGCGGGCTCGGCAAGGGCGAGCGCATCTACGCGGTCCGCTTCATGGGCGACACGGGCTTCGTCGTCACGTTCCGGCAGGTCGACCCGCTCTACACGCTCGACCTCTCCGACCCGCAGAAGCCGCGGGTCGTCGGCGAGCTGAAGGTGCCGGGCTACTCGGCCTACCTGCATCCGGTCGCCGACGGGCTGCTGCTCGGGGTGGGGCAGAACGCGACGGAGGAGGGCCGCCGCACCGGGGTGCAGCTCTCGCTGTTCGACGTCACGGACCTGGCGAAGCCGGTGCGGCTCGACCAGGAGACGGTCGGGCCGAACTCCTCGACGGGGGTCGAGGAGGACCACAAGGCCTTCCTCTGGTGGGCGCCGGAGCGGCTCGCCGTCATCCCGGCGGTCCAGTACGCGCAGGACTACTCGCGCACGGCGTTCGCCGGCTCGCTGGCCTACCGCGTCGACCGCGCGGGCGGGATCGCGCCCGTGGCCCAGATCGGGCACCCGGCGCAGGTCGGCCTTCAGCGACTTCGCGTTCGACCGCTCGGTCGTGGTGGGCGGCCGGCTGGTGCTCGTCTCGCAGGAGGGCGTGCTCTCGACGTTCCTCAGCGCGCCCGGGCCCGGCCAGTTCACGGCGTACGGGGGCTGACCGCAAGTTTCGACCCGGGGGCCGCGTTGGAGCCCCCATGCCCCGCTTCTTGCGAAAGCTCTCACTCGCGCTGGCCGGCACGTGCGCCGCGCTCGCGCTCTCCGCGTCCCCGTCGATGGCGATCGTCGGCGGCAGCAACGCAGGCCCGGGCGAGTTCCCCTCGGTCTCCGAGGTGATCATCGCCAAGGGCTTCCTGTGCACGGGCACGCTGATCGCGCCCGACACGGTCCTCACCGCCGGCCACTGCTCCTCGATCACCGGCGGCGCCGGCGTCGCGTCGCCCGCGGCCTACCCGCCGCAGCTGATCGAGGTCTACATCGGCTCCAACAAGCCCGGCCAGGGCGAGAAGGTCCCGGTCTCGCGCGTGATCGCGCACCCGAACTACATGCTCTCCGACGGCTATGACATCTCGATCCTGAAGCTGTCGCGCGCCTCGACCAAGACGCCGACGCCGGTCGCCGGCGCGGCCGAGACGTCCCTGTGGGCGCCCGCGACGCTCGAGACGATCGCCGGCTTCGGCACCACCGAGGAGGGCGGCGACACGCCCGACACGCTCCAGAAGGCCCAGGTCCCGATCACGACCGACGCCTACTGCGCGAACGCCTACGACTCCTTCGAGGCCCAGACGCAGATCTGCGCCGGCTACCCCGAGGGCGGCGTCGACACCTGCCAGGGCGACTCGGGCGGCCCGATGTTCGGCCGCACGTCGGCCGGCCTGCTGCGCGTCGTCGGCGCGACGAGCTACGGCGAGGGCTGCGCGCGGCCCGGCAAGCCCGGCGTCTACGCGCGCGTCGGCGACACCACGCTGCGCGAGTGGATCCGCCAGCAGGCGCCCAACGGCGTCGGCTGACGCATCCCTCCAGGACACCAGCGCTGCGTCGAGGGGCCCGGGAGACCGGGCCCCTCGCGCGTTCGCTGTTTCACCGGATTGCGGCTTCGTCGCAACGCGCGGCCACCTGCCGACGGTATGCCGTGAGCGGGTCGCCGCCGCGCACTGCGTAGATGGACAAGAGCCTGTCGATCGCAAGCCAGTCGGGCGGGGCGACAGAGCCGGCGACGGCTGCGTGGCTTCCCCACTGCCATTGCTCCGCCGAGGCGCACAGACCTGCGGCCACCGGGTTGTGCGCGATGTAGCTGGCGGTGGTCAGGAACTGCTCTTCGGTGGCGATCGGTATGCCGCCGAAGCGCCGCTCGAACACGTGGCCGGTGGTGCCATGGCGTCGGTTGAACCCCTGCGCAAAGCTGCCCTGGAGTCGCTGCATCCCAGGACCGAGGTTCGGCTCGACCGTCTCGATGAGAAGGTGCACGTGGTTGTCCATCAGGCAGTAGGCCATCGTGCGCCACCGCCGGAAGGTCGTAACCGCTCCCAGCAGCCGAAGGTACGCCTGACGGTCTTCGTCGTCCCGGAACAACAGCCGCCGGTCGTTCCCGCGTGCGTACACGTGCCAGATTCCGGCGGCGATCTCCATGCGGGGTTTCCGCGCCACCTCTCCCATAGCGGGCCGAGCGCGATCTTCGCCCTACATAAAGGGCCTGTCCCTTTAGGTAAGGGGACAGGCCCCTTATGTGGACGGCCGGCGCTCAGTTGATCCGGCGCGTGATCCGGCCGCGGGCGTCGGCCAGGAAGATCGCGCCGTTCTTGAAGTACGCGCCCCAGGTGACCTTGCCGTCGGAGGCGCTGGGCACGAGGTAGTTCACCTGCGCGACCGGAACACCGAGGCGCTCCGCGGCGCCGCGCGTCAGGCGCTGCGGCGCGCGCGGGTCGAGCCGGCCGTAGGGGATCGTGTTCGTGGCGGGGAACCCCGGGCTCGATTCCGAGAAGCGCTGGAAGCCGTCGGCTGTCGAGACCTGCACGTTGACGAGCGTCTTCCGTGGTGTGTGGAGGGTCGCATCGATGCGCTCGGGCGCGACGCGCAGGTGCTGGAGGCGGCCGATGTCGCGGCGCCGGATGTCGCCCAGCGCGCGCTGGAATGCCGCCGGGCGCAGCAGCGACCCGGCGCCGAGGCCGGTCGGCTGCTCGGCCGGAGCCGGCGGGCTGAGGTCCGGGACCGAGATCGTGCGGGCGGCGTCCCCGACCTTGTCGACGAGCGTCCCGATCAGGTTGAACGCGATCCAGCCCGCGACGAGCAGCAGGCCGAGCTTGGTCCCGCGGCGGCGCCGGCGGCGCCGCAGCCCGGGGTCGGACGAGGGCCTAGGGCGGGCCCGCGGCGCCGCGGCCTGCGGCAGCGCGGCCTGTGCCGCCGCCGGCGAGCCGAGCGGGTCGCCGGCCGTGACGGCGGCGGGCGCCGGGGTCGCGGGCCGCTGGGGCGCCGGCTCCGACGGCGGCAGCGCGGACGACCCCTGCTTCCACTGGGAGAGCGTGTCCTCGCCGATCTCGCGGCCGAAGGCGTCGTACTCGGGCACGCGCGGATCCCACCGGGATCGGGTGCCCGCGTCAAGGGCGGCTAGAGCTTGCGGGCGCTCAGCGCGACCGACTGCGTGCGGGCGCCGGTGCGGCGGATCGTCAGCCGGACGCGGTAGCGCCCGCGCGGCAGCGCCCGCGGGCGCACGCGCAGCGTCTGCAGGCGGCCGGCGCGCACCCGCTTGGAGCCCGCGAGCCGGCGCACCACGCGGCGGCCGCGCAGGAGCTCGACGCGGGTGCGGGCGGTCCGGGCGAGCGCGTAGCGGACCCGCAGCGAGCGGGCCGTCGTGCCGCCGAAGGCCGGCGCGTCGAGGAAGAAGCGCGTGAAGACGCGGCAGGAGGAGCGCTTCACCGACGCGGGCCGGCGCACGAAGCGCCCGCCGCGCACGCGCTCGAGCACCGCGCGGCGCTCGTCCACCCCGCCGCCCGGGAGGCGCATCCGCAGCCGCACGGTGAAGAGCCCGCGGCCGGCCGCGGCGGCCCCGCGCGCCCGCCACGTGAACGAGCGCGCGCGCCGGGTGAAGCGCGCCACGCGGCGGATGCCGAGCGCCCGGCCGCCGCGCGAGTGGCGCAGCACGTCGACCGTCACCCTCCGGGCGAGCCGGCGCGAGAACGTGACCCGCACGCCGCGCCCGCGGCCGCGCGCGGCGAACCGCCGCAGGCCCGCGGTGCTGGCGCAGGCGGCGCCCGCACGCGTGAACGTGCCGGCGCCGGAGAACGACTCGGTGCGCCCGCAGCCGGCGAAGACGACCTTCAGCGGCCCGTCGGTGTCGACCGTCAGCGCCGCGCCGCAGGTGATCCGCGCCCGCTCGGGGTGGACGGTCACCGTGCCGACGTTGCGCGCCTTCACCGTCAGCGAGTCCGTGCGCGGCTTCGCGGGTTCGGCGCCCCACGAACGCGCCTGCGACGTGTACGCGAGCGAGCCGAGGTTGCCGCCGCCCAGCGAGCCCGCGCCGCGTTGCGTCGCGCCCGCGGGCGCGTCGCCGCGCGGGATCCCGCCCGAGACCGCGTCGAGCGTTCCCAGCGGCGCGTCGCCGTCGGCCGCCCGCAGCGCGATCGCCGAGAGCCAGTACGCGTGGTCGGCGCGCGTGCCGGCGTCCGCGAAGTCCATCGTCGGGTTGCGCACGTAGGTCACGCGCGCGGGGTTGCGGTCGACGGCGGCGTCGCCGAGGAACTCCGCCGCCGGGGCGTACTGGTCGTGGAGGGCGAGCGTGAAGTGGTCGGCCGGCGAGTAGACGTCGAACTCGTAGCGGTAGCCGAGGTCGTCGAAGCCCTGCGCCTGGCGCTGCGGGCCGGGCAGCGGCACGAGCTGGTCCGAGCTCGCGTTCCAGATCAGGAACGGGATGTGCCGCAGCGACGCGAGCTGGCGGAACGTGTTCGAGCGCTCGCCGCCTGGCTGCGGCGGGTTCGGCGGGACCCACACGCCGAGCCCGGGCGGCCCGACGGTCGGCTGGCCCTTGGCGAACAGGTCCGGGAACTGGGTCGCGAACTTGTACGTGCCGTAGCCGCCCATCGAGTAGCCGGCGATCGACGTCACCGCCGGATCGAGTGCGTAGCGGCGCGCGACGTCGGCCCAGACCTCGAACGTGTCCGCGCCCGCGCGGTCGTAGTACCAGCCGTCCGGGCCGCGCCCCGCGGGCGTGATCACCAGGTGCCCGCGGCCGCGGTCGCCGAACTGCGACTGGTTGCGGCTGCCCGAGAACTGGTTGTAGTTGGCCCCGAGCGAGTGCAGCAGCAGCTGGAGCCCGTAGCGGCCACCGGCCGGCGCCTTCCCGGGGACGTAGAGCGCGTACGGCTGCAGGCGCCCGAGCAGCTCGCCGGCGCAGCCCTCCGAGCTGCCGCACTCGCGGTTGAAGTCCACGCCCTGCTCGGGCTCGAAGCGGCTCGCCAGGATGCGGTTGAGCACGCCGGTGCGCGGCACGCCGCCGTCGTCGCGTGCCCCGTCGGCGAGCTTGCCGAAGTCCACGTCGGCATGGAAGGGCGACATGTCGCCCGTCTGCAGCGAGCTGCCCTGGGCCTTGTCGCGCCACCACGCCGGGTTGGAGAGCACTTCCGGGCTGGCGACGGACGGGAGCGGCTCGTCGAAGCGGAAGGCGGCGTTGAAGAACGCGGTCGCGCCGGGGGCGCCGCCGCCGGGTGTCGCCGCAGTTCGCGCCGGGGCCTGCGGGGCGAGGTAGCTGCCGGCCGCGGCGTTCCAGAGCCCGACGCCGGCGGCCAGGCGCACGATCTGACGCCCCGGGTTCCACGCGCCGTGCGGCACGCGCAGCTCGATCTGGCGGCGCTCGAGGTCCACCGACACCGCCGGCGCACCGCCCGCGACGGGCTGCTTCGTCGTCGCGTCGAGCAGGTCCGCGCTGCGGCCGTGGACGGTCAGGAACATCGCCGCGGGCGCGGTCGCGTTGGCGCCGTGCGGGAACGGCAGCGGCGCCGCCGAGCTGCCGATCGCGATCGTGGCGGCCACCTTCTCCGGGTCCTTCAGCGTGTTCAGCGTCAGCCGGAACGCGGTCGCGTCGGCGAGCGGCTTGACGCGCAGCTCGACGAGGTCGGCGGCGTTGTCGGCGTAGACCCTGTCGCTCGGGTACGTGTAGGTGCCGTTGGAGCCCGAGAACGTGTCGTCGCCCGAGCGCGGGTCCGACGGGTCGCGCGCCAGCCGTGCGCCATGGTCGTCGTAGAGGTAGTCCTGGTAGACGAACTCGCCGTCGCGGTAGCTGCGCGCTCCCGAGACGAGGATCGGGTCGGCGCGCCAGACGCCGGCGTTGGTGAGCTGGGGGGCGACGACGGGACCGGCGTAGAGGATGTCCGGACCCGGCCGCGGGGACGATCCGCGGTAGAGCGAGCGCTCGTCGGCGTGCGCCGCCGTCGCGCCCGCCAGGGTCGCCGCCAGCACCGCCAGGCCCGCCGTCCACCGCATCGCGAGGCACCTTAGGAGAACGCGAGCGTTCGTGCGGCGCATGCCCGGTGGCAATGCGCCATTCTCCGGCGCGTGCCGACCCGACGCCGCCTCGCGGCCGTGGCCGTGGCCGCCGCGCTGCTCGCAGCCGCCGCTCCCGCCGCCTCCGCGCAGGAGCCCTTCCGCAACGTGCTGCCCGCCGGCCAGGGCGAGACGGTCGACGCGTCGGAGCTCGCCGCCGGTCAGGCGAGCGGCGACCCGCCCGCCACGTTCACCAACCAGAACGGCATGTACACCGGGCTCCTCGGCGCCGCCCCGCGCCTGCGCGCCGCGGACCTCGACCGCTACTTCAAGCCCGAGACGTTCGGCGTGCCCGCCCAGGTCGCCTCCGAGGTGAGCCCGCGCCCGGGCGTGCGGATCGCCCGCGACGCGTTCAACGTCCCACACGTCGTCGGCGACACGCGCGCGGACACGATGTTCGGGGCGGGCTACGCGACCGCCCAGGACCGGCTCTTCCTGATGGACGTCCTGCGCCACACCGGCCGTGCGCGGCTGACCGAGCTGATCGGGCCCGGCGAGGACGACGCGAACGTGAAGGCCGACGCCGAGCAGCTCAAGGTCGCCGACTACTCCGAGGCCGAGCTGCAGGCGATGATCGACTCGGCGCGCGAGGCCGCCGGGGCGGAGGGCGCGGTGATCCAGGCCGATGTCGACGCCTACGTCGCCGGCGTCAACCAGTACATCCGCGAGGCCCGCACCGATCCGTCGAAGCTGCCGGCCGAGTACCCGGCGCTCGGGAAGGCGCCCGCGGACTGGAAGGCGACCGACACGGTCGCGATCGCGTCCCTGATCGGCGGCATCTTCGGCAAGGGCGGCGGCGGCGAAGCGAAGGCGGCACAGGCGCTGCTCGCCGCGCGGCAGCGCTTCGGCGCGCGGCGCGGGCGCGCGGTGTTCGGCGACTTCCGCTCGCTGAACGAGCCCGAGGCGCCCGTGACCACGACCAAGCGCTTCCGCTTCGACCGGCCCGGCCGCGTCAAGCCCGCCGCCGTGGCGCTCCCCGACCTCGGCTCGATCCAGGACCGCGACCCGGTCGTCGACAGCGGCGGCAACGGGCCGCCCACGCTCCCGGGGGTGCCGCCACTCCCCGGGCTGCCCGACCTGCCGATCGGCGGGCTGCCGTTCCAGCGCGTGCAGTCCAACGCGCTGCTCGTCGCCGGCAAGGAGTCGCGGTCAGGCCACCCGCTCGCCGTGATGGGCCCGCAGGTCGGCTACTACTCGCCCGAGATCCTGATGGAGATCGACCTCCACGGCGGCGGGGTCGACGCGCGCGGCGCGACGTTCCCCGGCATCAGCCTCTACGTGCTGATCGGCCGCGGCAAGGACTTCGCGTGGAGCACCACCACGGCCTACTCCGACAACGTCGACGAGTTCGTCGAGAAGCTCTGCCAGGACGACCGCCACTACGTCTACAAGGGGCAGTGCGTTCCGTTCGCGTCGCGCGAGCACACGCTCACCGTCACGCCCGCGCCGACCGATCCCGCCGCCACGCCGCCGCGCACGATCCGGATGGAGGTCCTGCGCAGCGTGCACGGCCCGATCCAGGCGTTCGCGACGGTCGGCGGGCAGAAGGTCGCGATCGCCGAGGCGCGCTCGACCTACGGCCACGAGATCGACTCCGTCGTCGCCTACAAGCGGCTCAACTCCGGCGAGGTCACGAGCCCGCGCACATTCCAGCAGGCGTTCGGCCGCGAGAACTTCGCCTTCAACCACTTCTACGTCGACAAGGGCCACGTCGCCTACATCACCGACGGCTGGTACCCGCGGCGCGCGAAGGGCACGGACCCGAGCCTGCCGACGTGGGGCACCGGCGAGTGGGACTGGCGCGGCCGGCTCTCCTATCGCGAGCTGCCCAAGCAGATCGACCCCAAGCGCGGCTACTTCACGAACTGGAACAACAAGCAGGCGCCGGGCTGGCGCTCCGCGGACGACAACTGGGCGTTCGGCTCGCTCCAGCGCGTGCAGCGCCTGCAGAAGCGCGTGCGCAAGGGGATCAAGGGCCGCCGCAAGCTGACGCTCACCGGCCTCACCAAGGCGATGCAGGACGCCGCCACCGTCGACCTGCGCGGGCAGGTCTCCTACCCGCTGCTGCGCAAGGTGATCGGCAGGCGCCCGGCGGCCTCCGTGCGCGAGCCGGTGCGGCTGCTCGACGCGTGGGCACGGAAGGGCGGGCACCGCCGCGACCTCGACGGCGACGGTCTCTACGAGCACTCCGCCGCGGTCGCGCTGATGGACCGCTGGTGGGAGCGGCTGATGCCCGGCATCTTCCAGCCGGCGCTCGGCGCGCCGCTGGTGGACCGGATCAAGGCCATCAACCCGTTCGCGCAGACCCCGGACGGCCAGGGCAGCTCGTTCTTCGACGGCTGGCACGGCTACGTGGACAAGGACCTGCGGCGGCTGCTCGGCAAGCGCGTCCGGCACCCGCTGTCACGGCGCTACTGCGGCGGCGGCAGGCTGCGCTCCTGCCGCCGCGTGCTCACCAGCACGCTCGCCGCGGCTGCGAACGACGTGCGCTCGCAGTACGGCACCGCGCTCGCGCATGTGCGGATCAAGGCGACGGGCTGCGAGCAGGATCCGATCTGCGACCAGATCGAGTTCATCACCGCCGGCGCCGTGGCGACGCCGCCGATCCCGTGGCAGGACCGGCCGACGTTCCAGCAGGTCGTCGAGCTCCGCTGAGGCTCTAGCCCCGCGCGCGGCCGATCGCCAGGGCGACGACGTAAGCGACGCCGGCGATCGCGCCGAGCTGCGAGTAGGGCTCCCCGTCCTCGCCGCTGGCGATCTCGTACAGGAACGCCCCGATCACCACGACGATCAGCACGAAGCCGGCGAGCGCGCTCGCGCGCAGGTCGATCATCGCCCAGCGCTCGTCACGGCCGGGGCCGCCGAGCCCGCCGAGCGTCTCGCTGCGCGACGCGCCGAACGCGAACAGCGCGGCGACGAGGGCCATCACGCCGAACGCCTGGGCGCCGCCGGCGGCGTCGCCGCCGATCGCGAACGCGGTGAACATGATCGCCCCGAGCGCGAGCGAGACGGCGGGCAGCCACCAGCGGCTGCGGACGATGCGGTCAGTGGTCGACATGGAAGATCTCCTCGACGGGGCGGTCGAAGTACCGGGCCAGCGCGATCGCCAGCGGGAGCGACGGCGTGTAGCGCTCCTTCTCGATCGAGTTGATCGTCTGGCGCGACACGCCCATCGCGGCTCCCAGCTCCTGCTGGGAGAGGGCGCGGCCGGTGCGCAGGGTCCGGACCTCGTTCTTCATGGGCTGATGGAAAGCTAGCTTGACATCGAACGAGTGTCAAGTGTGCTTTCCATCACAAACCTAAGGGGACAGGCCCCTTAGGTTTGGCGGGCGTAAGGGGACAGGCCCCTCAGGTTGCGAGGCGCGCGACGGAGGCCAGCGCGTCGCCCTGGGCGTCGAACGTGGGGAGGCTCTCGCGGATCCCCGTCACGTCGAACAGGCGCGAGACGGGACCGTCGGGCAGCACCGCGACGGCGAGCCGGCCGCCGGCATGGCGCAGCTCCGTGCTCGCCCCCATCAGCGCGCGCAGGCCCGTCGAGTCGCAGAAGTCGACGCCCGTGAGGTCGACGACGACCCGCTTCACGCGCTGGGTGCGCGCCGCGTCGAGCAGGGCGCACAGCCGCGGCGCGGACGCGAGGTCGAGCTCGCCGAAGACCTCCAGCAGCCGGACCCCCTCGACGTCGGATTCGTGAACGGCGAGCGCGTCGTGCGGCATTCCTTGCTCCTAGATAGGTGATGACGCTCCTGATGCCGTCCTGGGCCTCCATCAGAGCGAACGCGTCGTTGACGTCGTCCAACCCTACGGTGCGCGAGACCAGCGGTCCAACGTCGATCTCGCCCGCGAGCCAGCGGTCGACGAGCTGCGGCACCTGCTCGCGGCCCTTGACGCCGCCGAACGAGGAGCCGGCGACGCGCCGGCCGGTGATCAGGAAGCGGGGGACGATGTCGAGCGTCTCGCCCTTGCCGGCCACGCCCGCGACCGTGCACAGGCCCCAGCCCATGCGCGCCGACTCGACGGCCTGGCGCATCACCTTGACGTTGCCGGTCGCCTCGAACGTGTAGTCGGCGCCGAAGCCGTCCGTCATCTCGAGGATCCGCTCGACGGCGTCCTCGCCGCCGATCATCACGTCGGTGGCGCCCTGGCCGCGCGCGAGCTCGAGCCGGTCCTCGGAGAGGTCGACGCAGACGATCCGCTCTGCGCCCTGCAGGCGCGCGCCCGCCACCGCGCCGAGGCCGACCAGGCCGGCGCCGAACACCACGGCCGTCGAGCCCGGCTCGACCTTGGCCGTGAACATCGCCGCCCCGAGGCCGGTCGAGAGACCGCACGCGAACAGGCACGCCATCTCGGGCGCGGCGTCGGGCGAGATCTTCGCGAGCGAGATCTCCGGCATCACCGTCGCCTCCGCGAACGTCGACGTGCCCATGAAGTGCCGCACGGCCTCGCCGTCGCGTGACAGGCGCGTCGTGCCATCGGGCAGGTAGCCCTTGTTCTGCTGCTCGCGGATCGCCATGCAGAGGTTCGTCTTCGGCGAGCGGCAGTGCACGCACTCACCGCACTGCGGCGAGAACAGCGTCACCACGCGATCGCCCTCCGCGACCGAGGTCACGCCCTCGCCGACCGCCTCCACGGTGCCGCAGCCCTCGTGGCCGAGCACGCAGGGCGCGTAGCCCGACGGGTCGGCGCCCGAGGCCGTGTACAGGTCGGTGTGGCAGACGCCGCAGGCGAGCAGGCGCACGAGCACCTCGCCGGGCCCCGGCCCGGCGAGCTCGACGTCCTGCACGGCCAGCGGCGCCCCGAACTCCTCCAGAACCGCAGCTCGTATGCGCATGCGCCGCAGCCTATGCTGCGGCGCAGGATGGGGGCGCTCGCAGACCTGGGTCGGGACGCAGACGCTCGCCAGGAGCAGATCGTCTCCGTGCTCGTCGACGCCTTCGAGGACCTGATCGAGGCCGACCCGAAGGCGTTCCGGCGCAAGTTCCGCAAGATGGCGGCCGACCCGTTCGCCTTCTACCGCGGCAGCGCGTGCCTGTTCTACGCCGACGTCGTCGACCTCGAGGACCGCTGGGCCGACGAGCGCACCAGCCGGGTGTGGATCCAGGGCGACCTGCACGCGGAGAACTACGGCACCTACATGGACTCGGCGGGGATCCTCGTCTTCGACGTCAACGACTTCGACGAGGCCTACCTCGGGCACTTCACCTGGGACCTGAAGCGGATGGCCGCGAGCGTCGCGCTGCTCGGCTTCTCCAAGGCGCTCTCCGACGAGACGATCAGCGAGAGGATCGAGACCTACGCGGGCGCCTACCTCGAGCAGGTGCGCGCGTTCCACGAGGGCGACAAGGACGAGGAGTTCCGCCTGACGCTCGAGAACACGGAGGACGCGCTGCGCGGCGTGCTGCTGCGAGGCGCGGCTCGCGTCGCGGGTCGAGCTGCTCGACTCGATGACCGCGATCGAGGGCCACGAGCGCGGTCTTCACCGACGGCCCGGGCGTGCGGCGGCTCGACGACGACGAGGAGGCCGAGGTCCGCGAGGCGTACGACGCCTACCTCGACACGATCCCCGAGGTCAAGCGCCAGCACAGCGTGTCCTACGAGATCAAGGACATCGTCGGCCGCGCCGGCTTCGGGATCGGCAGCGCCGGGCTGCCCGCCTACAACCTGCTGATCGAGGGCCGCACGCAGGCGCTCGAGAACGACGTCGTGCTCTCGATGAAGCAGGGCAACATCGCGGCCCCGAGCCGCGTCGTCACCGACGAGGCGATCAGCCAGGCGCTTCGAGCACCCGGGGCACCGCACCGCGGTCTCGCAGCGCGCGCTGCAGGCGCACGCCGACCCGTGGCTGGGCTGGTGCGAGCTGCGCGGCAAGGGCCAGCTCGTCAAGGAGCTCTCGCCCTACGAGGCCGACCTCGACTGGGACGCGGTGTCCGAGCCGGACGAGATCATCCCGCTGCTGCGCTGGCTCGGGCAGGCGACGGCGAAGGTGCACTGCGTCTCGGACGCGGGCTCCGACCAAGCGCTCGTGGAGTTCCAGACCGAGGAAGCGATCGTGGAGGCCGTCGGCGACGAGGGCGACGCGTTCGCCGCCGACCTCGCCGACTTCGGCGCGGCCTACGGCGAGCTCGCCCGCGACGATCACCGCCGCTTCGTGGATTCCTTCCGCAACGGGGCGATCCCCGGCCTGGACGTCTGACGGCGCGCCGCGCGCCGTCGCGCCGCGCGCTTGGAGGCCGCGCGCCGCTGAGCGCGCAGCCGCTCCGCGCGCTCGCTGATCCGGACCTGGACGGTCTCCGCGCGCACGCCGAGCGGGCCGCTCGGGCCCTTGGCCGCGATCAGGACGCGGTAGCGCCCGCGCCGCCGCGGGGTCCACGGCACGGTGTAGCTGCCGCGCGAGACGCTCATGCTGCGCGTCAGCGCGACGCCCTCGGCGCTCGTGACGCGCACGCGCACCGAGGCGAGCTTGGACAGCGAGAACCGCAGCGCGGTGCCGCGCTCGGCGCGCAGCCGCGTCAGGCGGGCGAGGCGGATCCGCGGCGGCTCGCGCTCGTAGCGGGCGAAGCGCCGCTGGGCCGAGCAGTACGTGCGGCCGTCGGTGCGCCGGCAGAGGTTGCCGAGGAAGGTCTTGACGAGCTGGTGGTAGTTGAGCGTGGACTCGCGGCCGTTCTGCGAGTACAGCGACCAGGCGCCGGTGTCGAAGCCCGCGACGGCGGCGCGCGCCGCGCGCTCGCCGCGGCGGAACAGCGTGCCCGCGAGCCGCGAGCGGCCCAGCACGGAGAGGTCGCGCAGGCCGGTGATCGCCTGCAGGTCGCCGTTGAGGATGCGCAGCCCCGGCGAGAAGGAGTACATGAGGTAGTGGTCGCCGCCCGCCGCGGGGACGCGCACGCCGACGGGCGGCGGCGCGCGGAACGCGCCCAGGGCGCGCACGGCGGTCGCGCGGTAGCGGCGCGCGCTTCGGGAAGACCTTCGCGGCGCGGGCGAGCGCCTGCACGGCGGTGCCCTGCGTCATGCCGCTGATCCACGGCGGGGTGCCGCCGCCGAAGGAGAAGTAGTACTCCCAGGCGACGAAGCGGTCGCGCCGGGCGCCGAGCGCGGCGAGCCGGTCGACCGCGCGGCGCAGCGCCGCACGCGCGCAGCGGCCCTTGCGGCCGCCGCCCAGCGCCGCCGCCAGGTCGCGCTGCGCGCGCTTGCGCGGTTGGATGCAGACGCCGAGGCGCGCGTTCACGCGGCCCCAGCTCGCGAGCTGCTGGAGCTGCATGCCGCGGCCGGGGTAGTACTGGAAGATCGCGGGGTCGCGGCCGAAGGTCTCGCGGTGGCCGGGGCCGGGGAGCGCCGCGGCGCGCCAGAACTCGTCGTTGCGGCGCAGCGTGAGGAAGACGGGGGCGAAGCGCCCGGCGGTCAGGCGCCGGCTCGCGGCGAGCGCGTCGACGGAGCCGACGACCGCGCGCAGCTCGGCGCCGCGCACGCCGCCCAGCCGGGCGGCGCCGTCGCGCGCCCGCGCATAGATGTCGCGCAGCCGGTCGTGCTCGGCCCGGCCGATGTGGCGGGCGAGCAGCGCCCGGCGCAGGGCGCCCGCGACGGTGCGGGAGCGCTTGGCCTTCTCCAGCTCGGCGAGCCGCCAGCGCTCGAAGGCCTGCTCGCGCAGGGTGTCGCGGCGCAGGTAGCCGATCGCCAGCGACAGCGGCCGCTCGCGCGGGCCGCGTCGCGGTCGGCGGCGCCGCGGCGGGCGGGGAGGCCACGGCGGTGGCCGACGCGCGCGCCGCGACCTTCTGCGCCGCGGGCTCGCGGCCGCAGCCGGCGACGGCGAGCACGAGCAGCACGAGGGCGAGGCGGAGCCTCATGTCCGGATGATCGTCCAGCCGGCGGGCCGCCTTGACCGGGACGTCCGGGACCGGACCGGGTACGGTGCGCGGGTGAGCCGCGAGCCCGAGCGCATCGACGTCCCCGTCGCCGGCGGCAACGCTCGCCGCCTACCGCTGGCCCGGTGACGGACCCGTCGTGCTGGCGGCGCACGGGATCAGCTCCAACCACCGCACGTGGGGCGTCGTGGCCGCGGCGCTCGACGGCGCCGCGACGGTCGTCGCGCCGGACCTACGCGGCCGCGGCCGCAGCAACGGGCTGCCCGGCCCGTACACGATCGCCCAGCACGCCGAGGACTGCGCCGCCGTGCTCGAGCACGTCGGCGCGCGCGACGCGGTCGTGGCCGGCCACTCGATGGGCGGCTTCGTCGCCACCGCGCTCGCGACCCGTCATCCGGAGCGGGTGCGTGCGCTCGTGCTCGTCGACGGCGGCCCGCCGCTGCACGTCCCGCCCGGCGTCGACGTCGACGACGCGCTCGCCGCGACGCTCGGCCCGGCGATGCAGCGCCTCGACATGACGTTCGCCGACCGCGGCGAATACCGCGCCTTCTGGCAGCAGCACCCGTCGTTCGCCGGCATCTGGTCGGGCGAGGTCGACGCGCAGATCCAGCACGACCTGGAGGGCGAGGAGCCGGAGATGCGCTCCTCGTGCGTCAAGGAGGCGGTGCGGGTCAACGGGCGCGAGCTGCTCGCCGACGAGGCGGTGCGGGCCGCGGTGCGCGACGTCGCCTGCCCGGCGGTGATGCTGTGGGCGCCGCGCGGGATGGTCGACGAGCCGCCCGGCCTGTACTCGGAGGACCGCCTCGACGGGATCGAGCACGAGCTGGTGGCCGACACCAACCACTACTCGATCCTGCTCGGCGCGCCGGGCGCGAAGCGCGTCGCCGCGGCGATCAGACGCGCGCTCTGACCTGGTAGACCGAGGTGAAGCCGGACTCGAAGCCGCGCCGCGCGGCGCGCAGGTAGAGCCGCCAGACGCGCACGCGCTCGGGCCCGGCGAGCCGCGTCGCCTCGTCGATGCGCTCGTCGAGCCGGCGCGCCCAGTGGCGCAGCGTCTCCGCGTAGTCGGGCGCGAGGCCCTCCACGTGGTCGATCGTCACCCCGGTCTTCTCGAACGCGGAGACGATCCGCGAGAGGTGCAGCGGCGCCGCGTCGGGGAACACGAAGCGCTCGGAGAACGGCCCCGCCTCGGGGTCGCCGTGGCGCAGGCGCGCGATGCCGTGGTTGAGCAGCACGCCGCCCGGCTCGAGCGCGTCGACGATGTGACGGGCGTACGCGTCGATGTTGACGGCGCCGACGTGCTCGACCATGCCGATCGAGGCGACGCGGTCGAAGCGCTCGCCGCCGAGCTCGCGGTAGTCCTGGACGCGGATGTCCACGCGGTCGGCGACGCCGGCCTCGCGGGCCCGCTCGCGGGCGCGCTGCGCCTGCGGCTCGGAGAGCGTGATGCCCGTGACGTGCGCGCCGTGGCGCGTCGCGGCGTGCACCGCGAAGCTGCCCCAGCCGCAGCCGACGTCGAGCACGCGCATGCCGGGCTCGAGCCCGAGCTTCGTGCAGACCATCTCGAGCTTGGCCTCCTGCGCCTCCTCGAGCGTCGTCGCGCCGCGCGAGAAGACCGCGCACGAGTAGGTCATCGACTCGCCGAGGAAGAGCTCGAAGAACTCGTTGGAGACGTCGTAGTGGTGGCGGACGGAGCGGCGGTCGCGCGCGACGCTGTGGCGGCGGCCGCGCGGGCGCAGCTCGGCGTCGGGCACGTGCGGGACGGAGCCCAGCGCGCCCGCGCGAACGGCCGCGGCGGCGATCCGCGCGCGCTCGCGCAGCTCGATCGGCGGCGGGCTCCAGGTGTCCAGCAGCGCGAGCGCGGCCTCGACGTCGTCGACCTCGAGCGCGCCGGAGACGTAGGCGCGGCCGACGCCGAGCTGGCCGGGCGCGCGCAGCACGTGGCCGAGCGCCTGCGGGCTGCGCAGGGAGAACGTCGGGCCGCCGTCCGTGGACGCCACGGCCGTGCCGTCCCACAGCTCGACGCGGAACGGCCGCTCGGGAAGGGCGCCCTCGAGCGCCTCGCGCAGCGCGGCGGTGCTCAAGACACCGCGCGCTTGGCCTGACGTTCGGGGCTGACGCGCACGACGTCCCAGGCGAGGCCCAGCTTCTCGAGCAGGCGGATGACCATCGCCGAGGTGTCGATCTGCCAGCGGCGCATGCCGTGCTCGGCCGAGGTCGGGAAGGCGTGGTGGTTGTTGTGCCATGACTCTCCGAAGGAGGGGATCGCCAGCCACAGCAGGTTCCGCGACTCGTCCTTCGTCTCGAACTGACGGCGCCCGAAGAAGTGGCACAGCGAGTTGATCGAGTAGGTCACGTGGTGCAGGACCAGCATGCGAACGGCCCCACCCCACAACAGTCCGGTGAGAGCGGTGTGAAGGGAGCCGCCGATGACCCAGCCGAGCGCGAACGCTGCGACGAGCCCGCCGATCGCCCAGGCGAAGAACCACTTGTTGACCCAGCGGATCGTCGGGTCGGCGAGCAGGTCGGGCGCGTAGCGCTCGTGATTGCCGCGCTCCGTGTGGATGAACAGCCAGCCGACGTGGGCGTGCAGCAGGCCGCGCAGCGCGCCCTTGAGCCCGTGGCCGTGGTCGACGTGCGGGCTGTGCGGGTCGCCGGGTGCGTCGGAGAACGCGTGGTGCTTGCGGTGGTCGGCGACCCAGGAGATGACCGGGCCCTCGATCGCGGCCGACCCGAGGATCGCCAACGTGGCGCGCACCCCCTTCGTCGTCTTGAACGCGCGGTGGGTGAGCAGGCGGTGGAAGCCGACGGTGATGCCGAGGCCGGTGCCCGACGTACATGATCGCGAACACGACGAGGTCGCTCCAGAACAGGAAGTCGGCCCAGACCTGCCACGCGACCACGAACAGGCCGATGATCGGCAGTGCGGTGATCAGCCCGGTGAGGAACCGGTCGAGCCCCTCGTTGGAGACGGGCTGGACGTCCTCAGGGCCGGGTCTGGGTATCTGGGTGGCAGTCACGGGTCAGGAATATAAGCTCGCAGGCCCGAGGGAAGGAGAGTCATGCAGGGCCAGATGCAGTCTTACCCTCTCACGCTCGTCCATCCCTTCGAGCGTGCGGAGAGGTTGTTCAGCGACAAGCCGATCGTCTCGGCCACCCCCACCGGCATACAGCGTACGACCTACGGGGAGTGGGCCGAGCGAACGCGCCGCCTCGGCGGGGTGCTCGACGCCCTGGGGATCTCCGCCGACGGGCGCGTGGGCACCTTCGCGTGGAACTCGGCGCGCCACCTCGAGCTCTACTTCGGCGCGCCCTGCACCGGTCGCGTGCTGCACACGCTCAACATCCGGCTGTTCCCCGAGCAGCTGCGCTTCGTCGCCGACGACGCCGAGGACGAGGTGATCTTCGCCGACCGCTCGCTGCTGAAGCTGCTGTGGCCGCTGATCGACGAGCTGCCGACGGTCAAGCACGTCGTCGTGATGGACGACGGCGTCGAGGACGAGATCCCCGACGACGAGCGGATCCGCGACTACGAGTCGCTGCTCGCCGAGGCCGAGCCGGTCGAGTTCCGGGTCGAGGACGAGAACAGCGCCGCGGCGATGTGTTACACGAGCGGCACCACCGGCAACCCGAAGGGCGTCGTCTACTCGCACCGCTCGAGCGTCCTGCACTGCATGAGCTCGATGTTCGCCGACACGCTCGCGGTCTCCGAGGCCGACGTGATCCTGCCGGTCGTGCCGATGTTCCACGCCAACGCGTGGGGGCTCGCGCAGGCCGGCGTGCTGGCCGGCTCGACGTTCGTGATGCCCGGCCCCGATCTCTCGCCGAAGGCGATCGCGGACCTGATGGAGTCCGAGAAGGTGACGTTCGCCGCTGGCGTCCCGACGATCTGGATGGGCGTGCTCGACGAGCTCGACGGGCGCGATCTCTCCTCGCTGACCCGGATCCTGTGCGGCGGCTCGGCCGTCCCGAAGTCGCTCTCGGAGGCCTACCGCGAGAAGATCGGCGTGCCGATGACGCAGGGCTGGGGCATGACGGAGACGAGCCCGCTCGGCTCCGTGAGCTACATCAAGAGCTCGCTGCGCGAGCGCTCCGAGGAGGAGCTGGCCGACGTCCGCGCGCTGCAGGGGCTCCCTTCGCCGCTCGTCGAGATCCGCATCGCGGACCCCGACACCGAGGAGGCGCAGCCGTGGGACGGCGAGTCGCGCGGCGAGGTCCAGTGCGCGGGCCCGTGGATCGCCTCGGGCTACTTCGGCGGCGCCGGCGAGGCGCAGTTCACCGACGACGGCTGGCTGCGCACGGGCGACGTCGGCGTGATCACGCCCGAGGGCTACGTCAAGCTCGTCGACCGCACGAAGGACCTCGTGAAGTCCGGCGGCGAGTGGATCTCCTCCGTCGAGCTCGAGAACGAGATCATGGCCCACCCGCAGGTCAAGGAGGCGGCCGTGATCGGCATACGCGACGACAAGTGGGGCGAGCGGCCGCTCGCGTGCGTGGTGCCCGAGGAGGGGGCGGAGCTCGACGCGGAGGCCATCCGCGGCTTCCTGGAGGGCCGCGTCGCGAAGTGGTGGATCCCCGAGTCGTTCGAGTTCATCGACGAGGTCCCCAAGACGTCGGTCGGCAAGTTCTCCAAGAAGACCCTGCGCGAGCAGTTCTCGGAGGTGGCCACCTAGTGGAGACAGCAGGGATCTCGAAGGAGGAGCTGCAGCTCGCGGCGCGCAACCACGGCATGCCGCTCGAGGCCCTGCGCTGGGACGTGACGCCCCTGGGGCTGCACTACCTGCTGACCCACTACGACATCCCGGCCGTGGACGCGGTGTCGTGGCGCCTGGAGGTCGGCGGACGCGTCGACCGCGCGCTGTCGCTCTCGCTCGAGGACCTCCGCGGCGCGGCCGGCCGTGACGCGCGCGGTCACGATGGAGTGCGCGGGCAACGGGCGCGCGCGGCTGGAGCCGCACATCGTCTCGCAGCCGTGGCTGCTGGAGGCGGTCGGCACCGCCGAGTGGACGGGCGTGCCGGTCGCCGACCTGCTCTACGAGGCGGGCGTCGCCGGCGACGCGGTCGAGATCCTCTTCACCGGGCTGGACCGCGGCGTCGAGGGCGGAGTCGAGCAGGCCTACCAGCGCAGCCTCACGCTCGCCGAGGTCGGCGACGGACCGCTGCTCGCCTACGCGATCAACGGCGAGCCGCTGCCGCCGCAGCACGGCTTCCCGCTGCGGCTGGTCGTGCCGGGCTGGTACGGGATGACGAGCGTCAAGTGGCTGGCGCGGATCGACGCGATCGCGGAGCCGTTCGACGGCTACCAGCAGACCACGGGCTACCGGATCCGCGCGCACGAGGACGATCCCGGCACGCCGGTCACGCGGATCATGCCGCGGGCGCTGATGGTCCCGCCCGGGATCCCGGACTTCATGACGCGGAGGCGGTTCGTCGCGGCGGGGCCGTGCGAGCTGCGCGGGCGCGCGTGGTCGGGCTGGGGCGCGATCGAGGCGGTGGAGGTCTCGACCGACGGCGGCGGCTCGTGGGCGGAGGCCGGCCTCGGGCCCGAGCCGGAGCTCGGCGCGTGGCGCTCGTGGACGTTCGCGTGGGACGCGGAGGCGGGCGAGCACGAGCTGTGCTGCCGCGCGCGCGACGCGGCCGGCAACGCGCAGCCCGTCGACGCGGACTGGAACGTCGGCGGCTACGCGAACACGTCGGTCCAGCGCGTGCCGGTCACCGTCGCGTGAGCGGCCGCCGCGGCGCGCCAGACGGCCCCTCGGCGGACCGGCTCGCGGAGCAGGCGCGCGCCTTCGTGCGCGACACCGTGCTGCCCGATGTCGAGGCGTGGGACCGCGCCGACGACCTCCCGCACGCGGTGCTGCGCGAGCTCGTCGCGCTCGGCGTCACGGGCGCGCTCGTGCCGCGCGCGTACGGCGGCGGCGGGCTCGGGATGGCCGAGCTGGCGCCGGTCTGGCGGGCGCTCTCGCACGGCTGGATCTCGCTCACGGGCGCGATCAACCCGACCGGGCTCGCCACCGCGCTGCTGGTCCGCCACGGGACCGACGCGCAGCGGGAGCGCTGGCTGCCCGGCATCGCGCGCGGCGCGGTGCTGGCGTCGTTCTCGATCACGGAGCCGCAGGCGGGCAGCGACCTCGGCCGGATCGAGACGTCGGCGACGCCGCGCGCCGGCGGCGGGCTCGTGCTCGAGGGCGAGAAGCGCTGGGTCGCGGGCGGCGTGTCCTCCGAGGTCGTGTTCCTGCTCGCGGAGGTCGACGGCGCGCCGTCGTGCGTCGTGCTCCCGGACGACGGGCGCGGCAGCGCGACGTGGGAGGTCGACGAGCTCGACAAGGTCGGCTACCGCGGCGTCGAGTCGGCGGCCTACCGCTTCCACGCCCACGCGGCGGCCGGGGCCGAGGTGCTCGGCGACGCGCCGGGCGAGGGCGCGCGCCAGATGCTCGACGCGCTCGACGTCGGACGCGTGAACGTGGCCTGCCGCGCGCTCGGGATCCTCGACCGCTGCCTCGCCTGCGCGCTCGAGGAGTCGACGACGCGCGAGGTCGGAGGAGCCCTGCTCGGCGAGCACACGCACGCGCAGCTGCGGATCGGCGAGCTGGTCGTGCGGCGCGCCGCGGTCGAGGCGATCGTCGACCGCGCGGCGGCCGCCGTCGACGCGGGCGCCGACGACGCGCGCGAGCTCTCTACCGCGGCGAAGATCCACGCGTCCGACGCCGCGGTCTGGGCCGTCGACGTCGCCTCGCGGCTGGCGGCGTCACGCTCATACGCTGCCGGCGACGAGCTCGCCCGCCTGCGCCGCGACGCCCCGCAGACGCAGATCGGCGAGGGCGCCAACGACGCGCTGCTGATGGCGCTCGCGCGCCCGCTGCTGCGCTAGCCGCGCCCGCGCTCGAAGCGGGGCAGGCCGTCGTCGGGGATCGCCTCCCAGTCCGGCGCGGAGGAGACCCACGTGTGCCATTCGGGACGGATGCCGGGGTCGTCGTCGACGGCACCGAGCCGGACGACCACGAACGGACCGTCCTCGCGGCCGCCGGTGACTTGGCCGCCGCACTCGCCGCAGAAGGACTTCGGCAGGCCGTCCTCCGGCGCCCACGTGCGGACGGCGTCCTCGCCGGCGGTGAAGCGGAACCCGTCGGAGGACACGATCGCGTTCTCGGTCCAGAGCGCGCCGCTGCGGCGCTGGCAGCGCTTGCAGTGGCAGTAGCCGGCGGTGTCGAACGGCTTGGTGACCTCGAAGCGCACGGTCCCGCAGGCGCACGCGCCGGTCAGCGGTTCTTCGCGAGAGGGCATGCCGGGAGACTAAGCCCCCGGCATGCCCCCGGTCCCCCCGGCGCGGCCGCCGGCTAGGCCCGGCGGCGAAGCGTCGCGAGCGCGAGCAGCGCGGCGGCGAGCATCACGGCGGCCTCGATCCTGAACGCGGCCTGGAAGCCCTCGACGAGGGCGGCGGCCGGGGAGGCGCCCGAGGCGGCCGCGTCCGTGGTCTGCGAGGTGGCGATCGTGATCATCACGGCGATGCCGATCGCACCGCCGATCTGCTGCGCGCTCGTCATCAGGCCGGACGCCAGGCCGCCGTCGCGCTCCTCGGCGTCGCCCGTGGCCAGCCCCATCACCGGCACGAAGGCGGACGCGAGCCCGAAGGCCGTGACGACCAGCGCGGGCAGCACGGCGCCGGCGTAGCTCGAGTCGACGCCGAGCGTGCTCATCAGGTAGAGCCCGATCGCGCCGATCACGAGGCCGCCGCCGATCGGCAGCCGCGCGTCGAGCGAGTCCGGCAGCCGGCCGACCAAGCCGGAGGCGATCCCCATCGTCACGCTGAACGGCAGGAACGCGAGCCCGGTCTCGAGCGCGGTCAGGCCGAGCACCTGCTGCAGGTAGAGCGTCATGAAGAAGAACATCGCCAGCAGGCCGCCCGCGGCGATGAACACGACGGCGTCGGCCCACATCGCCCGCGTGCGGCGCAGCAGCTCGCGCGGCAGCAGCGGCGAGGCCGAGCGGCGCTCGGTCGCGAAGAAGACGACCGCCAGCAGCAGCGCGCCGGCGAAGCCGAGCAGCGAGCGGGTGGAGGTCCAGCCCTGGCTCTCGGTCTCCACGACCGTGAACACGAGCAGCAGCAGCGACGCGGTCGCCAGCGTGGCGCCCGCGATGTTCGGCGCGGGCCGCGCGGCGCTGGCGTCGAAGGCGGGCAGCACGCGCGGGATGGCGGCCAGCGCGACGGCCGCGACGGGCAGGTTCACGAGGAAGATCCAGCGCCAGTCGGCGAGCTCGACGAGCACGCCGCCGGCGAGCAGGCCGGTCGCGGCGCCGAGGCCCATCAGCGCCGCCCAGGCGCCGAGCGCGCGGCGGCGGGCGGGGCCCTCGGGGTAGGTCGCGAGCAGGATCGCCAGGGCGGCGGGGGAGAGCAGGGCGCCCATGATCCCCTGGCGCGGCGCGGGCGGCGATCAGCATGCCGTCGCTGGTCGCAAGACCGCAGACGGCGGAGGCGAGCGCGAAGCCGGCGAGCGCGACCGTGAACAGCCGGCGCGGGCCGAAGCGGTCGGCGAGCCGGCCGCCGATCAGCAGGAAGCCGCCGAAGGTCAGCAGGTAGGCGTTGACGACCCACGACAGCGACGACTCGCTGAAGCCGAGGTCGGCGGCGATCGTGGGCAGCGCGACGTTCGTGATCGTGTCGTCGACGAGCAGCATGAACTGCGCGACGCACGCGAGCAGGAGGACCAGGCCGGGGCGCGCGACGCGGGCGGCTGCGGTCTGGGGAGGTGCGAGAGTGGCGGTCATGGGGGCCTCGAAGGGTTTCTACAAGTGGAGAATGTTCTACAGTTGTAGAAGATGACGACGAAGCTGTCAAACGAGAAGGCCGCACTCCTGCTCGACGAGGCGCGCCGGCTGATCGCGCGAGGGCGGGCTCGGGGCGGTCACGCACCGCTCCGTGGAGCAGGCCGCGCGCGTGCCGCACGGCTCGGTCACGTACTACTTCGGGAGCCGCGACGGGCTCGTGTCCGCGCTGGTCGACCGGATGATCGACGAGTGCGAGGACCAGGTGGCCGCGATCGCCGAGCAGCAGGCGGCGGGGTCGGACCTGGACTCCGTCGCGCGCAACATCGCGACGTGGATGGACGGCCACCGCGAGCTGCATCTCGCCCGGCTCGAGCTCGAGCTGGCCGCGGCGCGCGACGAGCGCATCCGCGAGCGGATGACCGACGCGGCGCGGATCTTCTGGCGCATGTGCGAGCCGCTCGCCGCGGCCGCCGGCTCGGAGGATCCCGAGCGCGACGGCCGCGGCATGGCGGCGATGGTCGACGGTCTCCTGCTCGACCGCCTCGCCCATCCGGGCCAGACGCACGAGCTGCTGGTGGAGGCCGTCGCCAGGATCACCGCGCCGCGGCCGGCGGCGCCGCCCGCGGGCGGCACCGCCTCGCCACGCGGCTAGGCAGCGAGCGCGAGGTGCCGCTCGGGCGTGAGCTCGAGCGCGATCGCGCCGTCGCGGTCGACCGCGCGGACGTTGCTGCCGTCGGGCAGCTCGCCCGCGAGGATCGCGCGCGTCAGCTCCTTCTCGAGCGTGCGCCGCACGTGCCGCTGCAGCGGCCGCGCGCCGAACGCCTCGTCGAAGCCCTCGCGCGCCAGCCGCGCGACCAGCGCCTCCTCGACGGTGAGCTCGATCGCGCGCTGCTCGTAAAGCCGCTCGGCGACGCGCGCGCAGATCAGCACGGCGATCTCCTCCACCTGCCCCGCGTCCAGCGGGCGGAAGGTGACGATCTCGTCGATCCGGTTGAGGAACTCGGGCAGGAACGCGCCCTTGGCGGCGTCGAGCATCCGCTCGTCCTCCGCCGCCGGCTCGCCGGCCGTGAAGCCGATCCCGCGGCGCGCCTTGCCCGCGCCGAGGTTCGACGTCATCACGATCACCGCGTTGGTGAAGTCCACCGTGCGGCCCTCGCCGTCGGTCAGGCGCCCGTCGTCCATCAGCTGCAGCAGCACGTTCCAGACCTCGGGGTGGGCCTTCTCGATCTCGTCGAGCAGCACGACCGAGTACGGGCGCCGGCGCACCGGCTCCGTGAGCTGGCCGCCGTCGCCGTAGCCGACGTAGCCAGGCGGCGATCCGATCAGCCGCGCGACCGTGTGCGGCTCGCGGTACTCGGACATGTCGATCCGCACGAGCGCTCGTTCGCTGGCGAACAGTCGCTCGGAGAGCGCCTTCACCAGCTCGGTCTTGCCGACGCCGGTCGGCCCGAGGAACAGGAAGCTGCCCAGCGGGCGGTCGTGCTCGGCGAGTCCGACGCGGGCGCGGCGGATCGTGTCGGCGACGACCGAGACGGCCTGCTCCTGGCCGATCACGCGCTCGTGCAGGTCGTCCTCGAGCTCCTGCAGGCGCTCCAGCTCGCCGGCCACGAGCTCGCCGACGGGGATGCCGGTGCGCGCGGCGACCACCGAGGCGACCTCGGTCTCGCCGACCGCGCGCGAGGGCAGGTTGCCGTCGAGCTCGGCCAGGCGCGCCTCGAGCCCGTCGATCTCGTTCTTGATGCGGCCCGCGTCCTCGTAGGCCTCGGCGTCGACCGCGGCCTGCTTCTCGGCCTGCATCGTCTCGATCCGCGTGCGCAGGCCGGCCGCCTCGGCGTCTCCGCGGCGCAGCTTCACGCGCGCGGCCGCCTGGTCGACGAGGTCGATCGCCTTGTCGGGCAGCCGGTACTCGGTGACGTAGCGGTCCGACAGCCGCGCGGCCGCCTCGAGCGCGGCATCGTCGATCTCGACGTCGTGGTGGGACTCGTACGCCGCGCGCAGCCCGCGCAGGATCGCCACGGTCTCCTCGACCGAGGGCTCCTCGACCATCACGGGGGAGAAGCGGCGCGCGAGCGCGCCGTCGCGCTCGATCGCGCGGTATTCGGCCAGCGTCGTGGCGCCGACCATCCGCAGCTCGCCGCGGGCGAGCATCGGCTTGAGCATGTTGGCGGCGTCCATCGCGCCCTCGGCCTGGCCGGCGCCGAGCACGGTGTGGAGCTCGTCGACGAACAGGACGATCCGGCCCTCGGACGCGACGACCTCGGCGAGCGCGGCCTTCATCCGCTGCTCGAACTGGCCGCGGTACTGGGCGCCGGCGAGCATGCCGGCGAGGTCAAGCGACACCACCCGCGCGTCGCGCAGCGTCTCGGGCACGTCGCCGTCGGCGATCCGGAGGGCGAGGCCCTCGGCGATCGCGGTCTTGCCGACGCCGGCCTCGCCGATCAGCACGGCGTTGTTCTTGCGCCGGCGGGCGAGGATCTCGACCGTCTGCTCGATCTCGTCCGAGCGCCCGATCACGGGGTCGATGCGGCCGTCCGCCGCGTCGGCGGTCAGGTCGCGGCCGAACTCGTCGAGCGCGGGGGTCTGGGACTGCGGCTGCTGCGGGGCGGCCTCGGGGGCGACGCCGCCGGCCAGGGCGAAGAACTCACGGGCGCAGACCTCGCACAGCGCGCCCGCGCGCTTGCGGCCGCCCTCGGCGGCGAGGACGACGCGCACGCTGCCCGGGCGCTGGCCGCAGTTCGCGCAGACGGGGAAGCCGTCGCGCGGGAGGTTCGTGGGGGTGTCCATGAAGTCCGTCACTTTCCAAGATCTCAGTTGAGGAGACTGAGATTAGCTGCCCGTTCAACTATGAACGTGACGGCCGTCACCCAAGGGGCGATATCGCGCCGGATGCGCTAGCGTGCCGCCCTCATGGCCATCCCCCGTCTGCGCGTCCCCTCCGTCCAGCAAGGCGGATCGCTGCGCGAGGCCGCCGGGATGGGCTCGGACGAGGTCGAGCTCTACCACCGCACGTACACGACGCTGCTGCGCTCCTCGGGAGAGACGCGCCTGCGGGTGCTCGAGCCCTCGCACGCGGCGATGAACTCCAGCCTGCACCCGCTCGCCAACACGAGCGAGCCGGACCTCGGCGCGTTCATGTACGCGGTCCGCCGGCTGCCGGCCGGCATCTTCAAGGCGAACCCGATCGTGATGGGCCAGGAGGCGGTCGAGTTCCGCCGCCACGGGATCGGCGACCTCGAGACCTGGGAGGCGCGCGAGGCGCCCGCCCGCCGCCGCTGGTGGTTCGACAACGGCACGGGCACGCTCGCCGTCCTGCTCGCCTCCACCTCGGACCTCGACGACCTGATCCCGACGCTGGTCGCCTACCAGATCGAGTGGAACAAGCTGCACGCGCTGGCGCGCGCGACCGAGCGACCGCGCGGTCTCGAGCCCGACCCCGCGGACTGCGCCGAGGGCTTCGGCGGCGCCGTGGACGACTGGATGCGCGTGCGCGACGCGTGGGACGGCTCGCTCAGCGACTTCCTCGACGAGGTCTCCTCGCGACGGCTGGACCTGCGCATCCGCATGCTCAGCGGCAGCCAGGTCGGCTACGCGCGCATGACCCGGCGCTGGATGGCCCCGATCCGCGCGGAGATGGACGCGCAGGGCCTCTCGGACCGGCCGGTCTACTTCGTCTCCTCCAACACGCACTCGCTCGTGAACCTGGTCACGGACACCGCGCGCTCACGCGAGGCGGAGATCGTCGCCCACATCGACGAGCACGGCCCGGACTACCTGCGCGACGAGCTGCAGAAGTTCCGCGAGGGCCGCGCCGAGGGCTCGTGGGAGAACTTCCTCTACTTCGGCGCCCGGCTCTTCTACGACGCCAAGCCCGAGGACGGCGAGGAATGGAAGCGGCGGATGGAGGGCGAGCGCGCGGTCGGCGTGACGCACCTCTCGAGCCGCACGGCGCTGCGCGTCAGCGCCCAGGTGATGGCGCTCGACCGGCTCGACCCCGCCGGCCTGGATCCCCGCCTCGGCCCGCTCGACGCCGACAAGCTCAAGGCCTCCGGGGCCGTGATCGTCAACATCGAGTACCCGCTCGGCCTCGCCGCCTACAACATCCTGCGCGAGCTCACCGAGGGCACCGACATGCTGCGCGGCGCCTACGTGCTCGGCAAGGCCGCGACGCTCAACGCCGACGTCGGCGACGTCCTGATCTCGGGCGTCATCCACGACGAGCACTCCGGCTCGACCTACTGGCTCGACAACGCCTTCTCCTTCGACGACATCGCGCCGTTCCTGGTCTTCGGCTCCGGCCTCGACAACCAGCGCGCGGTGACGGTCAAGAGCACGTTCCTGCAGAACCGCGCTTACCTCGACTTCTACTACCGCGAGGCCTACACGGTCGTGGAGATGGAGGCCGGGCCGTTCTGCAACGCGGTCTACGAGGTCTCCGACGCCGACCGCTACCCGGTCGGCGAGGCGGTCTCGTTCGCCAAGCTGCCGATCGACTTCGGGATCATCCACTACGCCTCTGACACGCCCTACACGCAGGCGCGCACGCTCGGCGCCAGCGGGCTGTCCTACTTCGGGATGGACTCCACCTATGCCTCCTCGGTGGCGATCCTGCGGCGGATCCTGAAGCTCGAGGGCGTGCTCGATTCCTAGCCGCGCCGTCCTGGTGACGGGCGCCTCGCGCGGGATCGGGGCGGCGGCGGCGCGCGCGTTCGCCGCGCTCGGCGACCGCGTCGCGGTCCACTACGGCGCGTCGCGCGAGCGCGCGGAGGCAGTGCTGGCGGAGCTCCCCGGCGAGGGCCACGTCCTGGCGGGCGCCGACCTGGGCGACCCGACGGCGGTGCGGGAGATGGTCGACGGCGCGGCGCGGGCGCTCGGCTCGATCGACGTGCTCGTCAACAACGCAGGGATCGTCGTGCCGCACGCGATCGACGAGGTCTCCTACGAGGACTGGCAGAGCGCCTGGAGCGAGGTGCTGGCCGTCAACCTCGTCGGGCCGGCGAACGCGTGCTGGTGCGCGGCGCGCCACATGGGCCGCGGCGGGCGGATCGTCAACGTCTCCTCGCGCGGCGCCTTCCGGGGCGAGCCGTCGATGCCGGCCTACGGGGCCAGCAAGGCCGGGATCGTGTCGCTCGGCCAGTCGCTGGCCCGCGCGCTGGGGCCGCGCGGGATCGCGGTCACGAGCGTCGCTCCCGGCTTCACCGACACGGACATGGCGGCGGACGCGCTGGCCGGCGACGAGCGCGCGCGGCGCGAGGCGGAGAGCCCGCTCGGCCGGGTCGCGACGGCGGAGGAGGTCGCGGCCGCGATCGTCTTCCTCGCCTCGCCCGAGGCGGAGCTCGCCAGCGGCTCCGTGCTCGACGTCAACGGCGCCTCGTACCTGCGCATGTAGGGGGCCGGCCGTACCCCGGCGGGGGCTCGCCCCACCCCGCGACGGGTGATCTCCGCGGCCGTTCCACGGGGTGGCACGGGCGAGCCGGGAGCCCCGTCGCGCGATGCTTCTCCCATGTTCCAGCACACCGTCATGAACTACGTCGAGACGTCGGCCCCGGCCGAGCTCACGCTGGTCGAGTGGCGCGCGACCCGGACCGCCGCGACCCCGCGTCGCCGCCGGATCCGCTTCACGCCGCCGCGCATCCGCGTCGCCTTCGCCTAGGCCACGCGCAGCGCCTCGTCGCCGACGAGCACCTCGTCGCCGGCGTGCAGCTGCCGCCCCCGCCGGGTCTCGGGCTCGCCGTTGACCCGGACCTCCTCCGAGGCGAGCAGGAGCTTGGCCTCGCCGCCCGTCCCGACCACGCCAGCGAGCTTGAGCAGCTCGCCCAGGCGGATCATCTCGCCGCGGATCGGGATCTCCCTCACTTCCTCTCCCCTTCCTCGATCACGCCGAGGATCTCGCGGACCCGGCAGACGAGCAGCCGCTCGTCCTCGACCTCGACCCAGACGCCCGCGCTGCGGGGGAACACGACGTGGTCGCCGGGCTTGACCGGCATCTTGAAGTCGGGCAGGTCCGGCGGCCCGTCGCCCGCCGCGAGCACGATGCCCTCGTTGGGCGGCAGGTCGTTGGATCCCTGGGGCACCAGCAGTCCGGACTTGCGCATCCGGTCGGGCTCGAGCTCCTTGATCACGACCTGGTCGAAGAGCGGGCGGAGGACGTCTGGCATCGCCCCGACGATAGGAGATCAGGCGGCCGCGGCCCGGCGGTGCCGCTCGTACATCCGCAGCGCGAACGCCCCCGCCGGGTGCTCGCGGAAGGCGCGCACGTCGCGGGCGACGGCCTCGGGCAGCTCGCCGGGCTGCGGCAGCGGCGTGCCGTAAGCGGGCGGGACGAGCACCGCGGCGGCGAGCGCGGCGAACGTCAGGTCGGCGGCCGTGAAGCGCTCCCCGAACAGGTACGGGCGCCCGTCGGCCAGCCGGCGCGCGATGTCGTCGAACACCGCGCGCACGCGCGGGCGGTCGCGCTCGGGCGTGTCGGGCAGCACCGCCAGCTCGCGGCGGCCCCAGCGTTCGACGACGGGCCACAGCGCCCGCATCATCCGGTCCTCCCAGCGCGGCACGCCGACGTCGTTGAAGCGCAGCATCAGCGCCTTGTGCTCGAGCATGTGGGCGTACATCAGCCGCCGCCCGTCGGGGCCGAGCCCGGCGTCGAGCTCGCGGCAGAGCGCCGTCACCTCCGGCGCGCCGTCGGGGAACAGCCGGCGCTCGGCGGGCAGGTGCGCGTCCGCGTAGCGCAGGATCGCCTCGGACTCCGCGAGCACGCCCACCTCGCAGATCAGCACGGGCAGCGTGCCGTGGCCGCCCGCGCGCCGCGACACGATCCGGTTGACCCCCTGCACGTGGCGCTCCTCGCGGTAGTCGAGCCCGGCCCGCTCGAGCGCCCAGCGGGCCTTCTCGCAGTAGTGGCTGATCGGGATCGTCAGCAGTCGCCGCCCGGTCATCGCCCCTCCTCCGGGTGCAGCTCGAGCACGAGCAGCTCGGGCGGCGCGAGCAAGCGGATCGGGAGGCCGCTCGTCCCGAGCCCGGCGCCGACCACGAGATGGCGGCCGTGCTCGACGATGTGCCCGCGGGCGAAGCGCTCGCCGTGGCGGGAGGGCACGAACGGCCTGCGGACGTAGGGGATCGCCACCTGGCCGCCGTGCGTGTGGCCGGAGACGGTGAGCGCGACGCGCGCCGGCACGAACGGGAACACGTCTGGGTCGTGGGCGAGCGCGATCACGGGCTCGCTCGCCGGGAGGCCGGCGAGCGCGCGCGCGACGTTCGGGCGGCGGTAGCGGACGTCGGCGAGCCCGGCGACGTGGAGGCGCCCTCCCGGGGCGTCGAACGCGATCGCGTCGTTCTCGAGCACGGGGATCCCGGCGCCGGCGAGCGCGGTCCACATGTGCAGGCCGAACGCCTTCCAGTCGTGGTTGCCCAGCACGGCGACGCGGCCGAGCGGGGCCTCGAGCGCGGCGAGGCGCTCCGCGATCCGCTCGGGCGAGAGGCGGCGGCCGAACAGCCAGTGCGCGTCGGTGAAGTCGCCGCCGAGCAGCACCAGGTCGGGCGCTTCGGCGTTCATGCGCGCCACCCAGCGCGCGATCGCGTCCTCGCCGGCGTGCAGCACGCCCGCGTGGAGGTCGGTGAGCACGCCGACGCGCAGGCCGGCGAGCGCCGCGGGCCAGCGCGGCAGCGCGAGCCGCATGTCGCACACGACCAGCCGGCGCGGCTCGACCCAGCCCGCGTACACGCCGAGCGCGGCACCCACCGCAAGAACCGTGCCTGGCACCTTTCTTGCGCTCACGCGCGGACCTCGTCGCGGCGCGGCATGCCCTCGCGGGCGCCCTCGGCCCGCGTCGAGAGCGCCGCCGCCGCGACCGCGAACCGCACCGCGTCGCGCAGATCCCGGCCCTCCGCCAGCGCCACGGCGAGCGCGCCGTTGAACGCGTCGCCCGCGCCGGTCGTGTCGACGGGCGTCACCGCGGGCGCCGGCGCAAGAAAGGTGCCTGACACGTTTCTTGCGTGGGCTCCGCGGGCTCCGAGGGTGACGACGACCGGGGCTCGCGTGCGCTCGGCGAGCGCGGCCGCGGCGGCCTCGGGGTCCTGCTCGCCGGTCAGCTCGGCCGCCTCGCCGGCGTTGGGCGTGAGGATCGGGCCGAGCGCGAGCAGCTCGTCCGCGAGCTCCCGCGCGGGCGCGGGGTTGAGCACGACCGGGCCCTGGGCGGCGCGCGCGGCGGCCAGCCGCGCGGCGGCCGGGATCTCGTGGTTGGTCAGCACGACGCCCGGACCCGCGGCGCGCACCGCGCGCTCGACGGCGTCCGCGCCGACCTCGGCGTTGGCGCCCGAGGCGACCGCGATCTGGTTCTCGCCGGCGGCGTCGACGTTGATCAGCGCGACTCCCGTCGGCGCGTCCACGCGCGCGACCGCGCCGGTCTCGACGCCCTCCCGCTCGAGCAGCTCGAGCGCCTCGTCGCCGAACGGGTCGCCGCCGACGGCGCCGACCATCGTCACGTGCGCGCCGAGCCGCGCCGCCGCGACGGCCGCGTTGGCGCCCTTGCCGCCGCCATGGCGGGAGAAGCGCCCGCCCGAGACGGTCTCGCCGGGCGCGGGCAGCCGCTCGGTGACCACGACCAGGTCGGTGTTGACGGAGCCGACGACGATGACGCGCGGCGGTCCACGCGCGCAGCTTAGGCGGAGCTGCACGGCGGGTCGGCGGGCAGGCGGGCTCCCAGCCGTCCGGAACCGGACCGATGGGCGCTCACGACATGCAGTAGAAATCCGCCCCGGACCGCGGCACGTCCAAGGGGTCGCGGAGGGGAAGAGGAGGCACTCGATGCCGGTTCGCCGTCGAGCCGCATCCGTCCTGGCGCTCGCGTGTTCGCGCTCACGCCGGCGGCCGCGCTCGCCGGCGGCAAGCCGGGCAAGGGCCACGGCGACCGTCGGCGCACCGCAGCCTGCGCGCAGCCCGTCACGGACCAGAACTTCTACTTCGTGATGGCCGACCGGTTCGAGAACGGCGACAGCGTCAACGACAACGGCGGGCTGCCGCCCGGCAAGGGCGCGGGCCAGTCCGGCTTCGACCCGACGACGAAGGGCTGCTACCACGGCGGCGACCTGAAGGGCCTCACGAAGAAGGTCGACTACATCAAGGGGCTCGGCACCACCGCGATCTGGCTCACGCCGAGCTTCAAGAACAAGGCCGTCCAGCCCGAGGACAAGTCGGCCGGCTACCACGGCTACTGGATCACCGACTTCACCCAGATCGACCCGCACCTGGGCACCAACGGGGACCTGGCACGCTCGTCAACGCCGCGCACTCGCGTGGGATCAAGGTCTACTTCGACATCATCACCAACCACACGGCCGACGTCATCGGCTACACGCGAGGGCGCGCCGGACGCGATACGTCTCCAAGGACGCCTCGCCGTACCGCACCGACGCCGGCACGCCGTTCGACGACCGCGACTTCGCGGGCAGCGGCACGCTTCCCGCCGCTGTCGCCACCGGCCAGCCGCGTGCGCTGGCCCGCTGCTCGTCAGCTTCCGTACCACCCGTGCGTCCCGGACGCCGAGCGCAACGTCAAGGTCCCGGCGTGGCTCAACGACGTCAGCCACTACCACAACCGCGGCGACACGACGTTCGTCGGCGAGAACTCCCTCTACGGCGACTTCTTCGGCCTCGACGACCTGTTCACGGAGCACCCGCGCGTCGTCAACGGGATGATCGACATCTACAAGGGCTGGATCCGCGACTTCCGCATCGACGGCTTCCGGATGGACACGATGAAGCACGTCAACGACGAGTTCTGGCAGAAGTTCTCGCCGGCGATCGTCGACTACGCGAAGTCGCAGGGGATCGACGACTTCTACATGTTCGGGGAGGTCGCCGAGGACTTCAGCCAGCCGTTCACTCTCCCACTTCACGACGCATGACGACGTGCAGGGCGTCCTGGACTTCCCGTTCCAGATGTCCGCCGATCGACTTCGCCGGCCACTCGAAGCGCGACCGCCAACCTGAAGAAGTTCTTCGAGAACGACGACTGGTACACGGACGGCGACTCGAACGTCTACAACCTGCCGACGTTCCTGGGCAACCACGACCGCGGGCGCATCGGCATGTTCCTGCGCAACGCGAACCCGGGCGCTCCCGAGTCCGAGCTGCTGGCGCGCGACAAGCTCGCGCACGCGCTCATGTACCTCTCGCGCGGCAACCCGGTCGTCTACTACGGCGACGAGCAGGGCTTCACGGGCGCGGGCGGCGACCAGGACGCGCGCCAGGACATGTTCCCGTCGCAGAGCCCGCAGTACAACAACCTCAGCGACCCGGTCGATGGCGACGACGGCGCCGGCAAGAACGACAACATCGGCTCGGACGAGACGCCGATGGACGACAACTTCGACCGCGGCCACGCGCTCTATCGCGAGCTCGCCGGCCTGGCCGCCGTCACGAAGCGCCATCCGGCGCTGCGCGACGGCGCCCAGCAGCACCGGTACTCGTCGTCGTCGGCCGGCGTCTACGCGTTCTCGCGCATCGATCGCTCGCGCAAGCACGAGTACGTCGTCGCGCTCAACAACTCGGAGCAGGCCGCGTCGGCCTCGGTGCCGACGTTCGTCCCGGACAGCAAGTGGGAGAAGGTCTGGGGCAGCGGCGCCAGCGCGCTGCGCACGGCGCGCGACAAGGAGCTCGACGTCGCGCTCGCCCCGCTGTCGGCGGTCGTCTACCGCGCCGAGAAGCACATCCCGCGCAGCCGCCAGGCGCCGTCGGTGTCCGTCGGCGTCCCGAAGCCGAGCGCCGATCGCACCGGGGTCGTCGCGGACGTCGGCGGCGCTCGCTTCTACGAGGTGACGTTCCTCGCAAAGATCGGCAACGGGCCGTGGAAGGACATCGGCACGGACGACAACGCGCCGTACCGCGTCTTCCAGGACACGTCGGACATCGCGCCGGGGACGCAGGTGTCCTACAAGGCGATCGTGCTCGACAACGCGGGGCACACGCGCTCGAGCGCCGTGCCACGGCGACGATCCCGCCGCCGGTGATCACGATCGAGGCGCCATACGAGAACCAGGGCGTGCGCAGCAGCGTCGCGCTGCGCGCGACCGTCGCGCCGGAGCACGCCGTACTACGTCATGACGTTCGAGCGCTCGGTCGACGGCGGCGCACCTGGACGACGGTCGGCACCGACGACTCCTCGCCGGTGTACTCCGCCGCGCGACAACCCCTCGGCGCTGGCCGACGGGACGCAGGTGCGCTACCGCGCGGTGCTCGACTACGGAACGGGCAGACCGCACCAGCGCGTGCGCACCGTCACGGTCGTGCAGGCGCGCGTCACCACGGCGACGGTGCACTACAACCGCGCCGACGGCGACTACGCGTCTGGGGCCTGCACATCTTCGGCGACGGGCTCGCGGCCGGCCAGGCCGACCCGGCGTGGGAGAAGCCGACGCCGTTCGAGGGCAGCGACGCCTTCGGCGCCCTGCACCGGATCGGGATCGCCGACGACGAGAAGCGCGTCGGGCATCATCGTCCACGGCCGCCCGCCGGGCGATCCCAACGTCAAGGACACCGATCCGGACCGCTACTACATCCCGCTCGCCACGCCGGAGATCTGGCTGCGGGAGGGTGACGGGCGGATCTACAACTGCGCCGGCGGCGAACGCCACCTGCGTGCGTGCCGTCGGCCTGATCGTCAGTAGCCACGCCGGGAGGTCAGGGTCGCCGTCGCGGTGCGGCCCTGGCGCTCGGCGCTGATCGTCACCACGTAGTCGCCGCGGGCGCGGCCCTTCGGCGTCACGCGGATCGTGCGGCCCTTGCCGGCGGCGTAGCTGCGGCGCTGCGTGGTGCGCACCACCTTGCCGTTGCGGGTGACCGTCAGCTTCACGTCGGCCGTCTGGTTGAGGCGGAAGGAGGCGAACAGCGCGCGCTTCTGCTTGCCGCCGAACACCGGCCGGTTGAGGCGGAAGGCGCCGACGAGATTGGTGCAGGAGTTGGCGCGTTGGAACGCGGGCCGCACCGTGAAGCGGCCGCGCTTGCGCTGAACGGCGATCCGGCGCAGGTCGGCGCTGCCGTCCGCGAGCTGGGTCCGGAAGCGCACGACGTAGTGACCGTTGCGGACGCCGCGCGCCTTCCACGTGAAGGAGCGCTTGCGCGAGCGGAACGTCTTGACGCGCTTGAGCTTGGTGATCGAGCGGCCCTTCGCCTGGCGGAAGACGTCCACGCGGACCGAGCGGGCGCTGCGGCGCGTGAAGCTCAGCCGCAGGCCGCCGCGCTTGGCGCGCTTGGCGCCGACGCGGCGGAAGCCGGCCACGGTCGCGCAGCGCTCGTTGGCGGCGGAGACCGCGCCTGGCGCGCCGGCCGTGCCCGTGCCGCCCTGCGGGTCGGGCGGCGCCGGCAGCGTGACCTTGTAGACGTCGATCGCGTTGCGGCCGGCGGCGCCGATGTTGAAGTCGCCCGTCGCGCCCCAGTAGGTGAACGTGCCGTCGGCGTTGCGCTGGGCCTTGAAGATGGCCGACGACCACGTGTTCGCGTTGGCCGGGATGAAGTAGCCGGCCTCCTTGAAGTCGATCGTGCCGTCCGGGTTCTCCGTGAAGTCCACGACCTGGGTGCCCTGCGAGTACCAGGCCATGAAGATCCGGTTCTGGCCGGGGATCTGGTGGAACACGTGCGCCGTGCACAGCGAGCCCTGCGGCTGGGTGCGCACGGGCGCGCGGTAGATCGCCTTGCCGCCCTCGGAGTTGCGGGCGTAGGAGTCGAACGCCTCGGCGGCGCTGCCCGGCGTGGTCGCCTTCAGGCGGTCGGCGCGGTAGGCGTGGATGCCGCCGTTGCCGATCGGGTTGTCGCCCGGCGAGGTCGGGCAGGTCGCGCCGGGCGGGGTGACGCCGCCGCCGCGCTCGTCCGTGGCCAGCACGTACCGGCGCGAGGTCGTGAACTCGGCCTCGTGGTCGAAGTCGATGTCCTCGCGCGAGTCGAACGCGGGCGTGGCCGACTGCTCGGCCGAGTTGCGGCCCTGGTGGAACGCGGTGCCGACGTGGCGCACGCCGTCGAGCGACTGCGCGCCGGTGGTCAGCCATCTGGCGACGCTCAGGTCGTCGGTGCCGGCCCCTGGCCGTTGACGCAGTCGGTCACCTTGGCGCCGGTCTTGAACTGGGTCGCCGCGGTGCTCGAGTCGCGCAGCGCGCACGGCAGCGCCGCGCCGCGCGGCTTGTCGTCGGAGAAGTCGTTCGGCGTGCCGCGGTCGTCGAACGCGCCCTTCATGTCGAGCTCGATCATCGCCTGGCCGCGAGCCGCACGTGAGGCGGTCGTCGGGGTAGACCTCGAGCTCGTGGCAGCCGTAGACGCTGCCCTTGTTGGTGTGGCCCTGGGCCATCTGCAGCGTCGGGTAGCGGTAGCGGAAGACCTGCGGGCGGCAGGCGTCGCGCTTGGCCTGCACGCTCGTGCCGGCCGGGAAGTTCATGCACGAGGACATGTCGACGACCTCGAAGCCGTCGAGGTTGAAGCGCTGCGAGCTCGCCGGGTCCTCGTTGTTGCGCTTGCCGTTCGTGACGGTGACGCTGTCGGAGGTCACGGCGTAGGCGATGTGCGGGCGCTTGGGGTCGATGTTCACTGTGTGCGCCTCGCCGATGTGGCTGGTGAGCCCGATCTCGACCGGGTCGGCGGGGTTCGTGACGTCGACGATCTCGAGGCCGCCGGCGGGCGCGGAGGCGAGGCCCGCGATGCCCTGGTCGTGGCAGCGGCCCTCGGCGTCGGTGGCGTCGACGACGATCTGGGCCTCCTGCTGCACGGCGGAGGGGTTGTAGGTGTTGAGGATCGTGCCGCCCTTCGGCGAGGCCTCGGCGTCGTGCTGGAGGCCGAGCGCGGCGCTCGGGTTCGACAGGCAGGACGCGGAGGGCTGCGAGCCGACGTACTTGGGCTCGACCTCGCCGTTGTCCGTCAGCTGCACGATCGTCTGGCCGCCGCCGTTGGGCCCGACGGCGAGCGTGCCGGCGGTGGCGTAGATCTCACCGCCGCGCGTGAAGAAGTCGAGGTCGGTGTGCGGGTTGCCGGTCGGGATCGTCCCGACGAGCTCCCAGTCGGCGTCCTCGCCGCCCGACAGGAACGCGGGCGCGGGCGGCGTCTGCGGCTGGAACTGCGGCGGAGCGTGGTCGAGCAGGTGCGCTCCCACGGTCGAGGGCAGGAGGAGCAGCCCGATGATCGTCGCCGACAGGACTCCGCGATTTCTCATGAGAGCTGCAACGCACCGGTTCTTCGAACCTTTCGGTAACGCCGTCAGGCAGCGGGGAGGATGGTGCCACGCACCTCGCCGAGCGACACCGGCCCGGCGGTGCCGCGCAGGACGACGGTGTCGCCGTCCTCGAGGAAGCGGCGCTGCGCGCCGCCGGCCAGCTCGAGCGGGTCGCGCCCGCCCCAGGTGAGCTCGAGCAGGCTGCCGCGCGTTTCGGGCTCCGGCCCGGAGATCGTGCCGCTCGCGTAGAGGTCGCCGGGCCGCGTGTTGGTGCCGTTGACGGTCGCGTGGGCGAGCTGCTGCGGCGCGGTCCAGTAGAGCCCGGCGGCGTTGGTGCGCGAGACCACCGTCTCCTCGCCGCCGTCCGCGGAGAGCGCGATCTCGAGTTCGATGTCGAGCGCCCAGTCCTCGTCCGTGCGCAGATAGGGCAGCGGCTCGGGGTCCTGCCGCGGCGGGGCGACGCGGTGCGGCTCGAGCGCCTCCAGCGGCACGATCCAGGGCGAGACCGAGGTGGCGAAGGACTTGCCGAGGAACGGGCCGAGCGGGACGTACTCCCAGCGCTGGATGTCGCGCGCGCTCCAGTCGTTGACGAGCACGAAGCCGAAGACGTGCTCGCGGATCGCGGACGTCGCGATGCTCGTGCCGAGCGCGTTGCCGGGTCCGGTGACGAAGCCGAGCTCGAGCTCGATGTCCAGCCGCTCGGTCGGCCCGAAGCGCGGCGTGCCGCCGGCCTCGGGCGAGGGGAGCTGGCCGTGCGGGCGCCGCACGCCGGTGCCCGAGACGACGACGGAGCTGGCGCGGCCGTGGTAGCCGACGGGCAGGTGGCGCCAGTTGGGCAGCAGCGGCTCGGCGTCGGGGCGGAAGATGCGCCCGACGTTGGAGGCGTGCTCGAGCGAGGAGTAGAAGTCGACGTAGTCGCCGATCGCGATCGGCAGCCGGGCTTCCACCTCGCTCAGCGGCACGAGCGCGGCGGCGGCCGCCTCGCGCTCCGGCGCGTCCTCGCGCAGCAGCTCCGTGAGGCGAGCCCGGGTGGCGCTCCAAGACGGGCGGCCTAACGCCAGGAACGGGTTCAGCACCGGCCCGGCGAACACATCGGCCGGCAGGTCCCCGAGCAGGCCGGCCTCCGCCAGCGGCTGGAGGATCAGCGCGTGCTCGCCCACGCGGACGGCGGGCCGCGCGGGTCCGTCGCCGCGGGCGACCGCCCCGAAGGGCAGGTTCTCCAACCCGAAGCCCGACCCGTCCGCGCCCTCGACCCAGCTCCCCATGGGCGCCGAGTCTATGTGGCGTGGCCGCGGTGGCGGATGTGGCCGGTCGCGGCGGTGCGCAGCGCGAGCTCGAGCGTCGGCGCGTCGGCCACCTGCAGCTCGACGTCGATCTCCAGCTCCGCGCCCTTGCGGTCCGTGACGCGCACCGCGCCGAGCTTCTCGAACAGGTGCAGCATCGTGTGGTTCGAGGCCAGCAGCTCGGCCGTGAAGACCCGGACGCCGTTCTGCGCGGCGCGGTGGCAGAGCCGGCGCAGCAGCAGCCCGCCGAGGCCGCGCCCCTGCATCGCGTCGATCACCGACACGGCCGCCTCGGCGGCGTGCGGCCGGTCGGCGTCGCGGACGTAGCGCGCGACGCCGAGTCCCTCGCCGCTGGCGGGGTCGAGCGCGCCGATCGCCTCGTGGTCGATGTGGTCGATCTCGGTGAAGAACGACAGCTCGCTCGTGCTCAGCTTGCGCTTGACGCCCATGAAGCGCCGGTAGCGCGACTCGTCGCCGAAGCGCTCCCAGCCGCGCGCGAACAGCGGCTTGTCCTCCGCGCGCACGGCGCGCACGAGCACCTCGCCGCCGTCGGGCAGCCGCTGCAGGTCGCCGACGCGGTTGTCGCGCACGCCGCGGTCGTAGGACGCGGCGGCCGCCTCGGCCTCCTCCTCCGTGTCGTGCCGCGAGACGGGGGCGTCGACCCCCGCCAGGCGGACGAAGTAGCCACCGGACGGGGACGGCTCGACGGAGAAGCGCATGCGGTCCTCATGATGGCGCGGCGCGGGCACGCCGCGGGGCGGACCCCGCGGCGCCGCCGCGGGGCTAGGCGTAGGCGGGGCGGTTGCGCGCGAGCGCCGCGCGGATGCGGTCCGCCACGTCGGGCATGCGTGCCTTCGCGTCGAAGGCGGCCGCGCGGACCTGCAGCTGCGCGCGCAGATACGCCGTGTGGAGGAACGGATCGGCGATCGTGCGGCGCTCGTCGAGGTCGATCGCGGCGGCCACCTGGCCGCGGATCTCCGCGACGAGGACCGGGTGCTCGAGCGGCCGCGCGGAGTCGAGCTGGGCGAGGCGCTCCAGCGCGAGCTCGTCGGCGTCTCCTGCGAGGCGGATCACGTGGCTGTTGGCGGGGTACATTCTCGGGCTCCTGTGGGGGTGGGGTCTCCACGGAGAACGCCGCCGCGCCGCGCTTATTCCGCGCCGTCCCCGAGCGGGTAGCGCTCGGGGATGAAGGCACTGACCCTGAACTGCACACTGAAGCGCTCGCCCGAGGAGTCCAACACCGGCTCGCTCGCCTCCGTCGTCGAGGAGGCGCTGCGCGAGCACGGCGTCGAGACCGATCAGATCCGGCTCGCCGACCACGTGATCGATCCCGGCGTCGTCTCCGAGAAGGTCACCGACGCCGACGAGTGGCCGGCCATCCGCGAGCGGATCCTCGCCGCCGAGATCCTGATCGTCGCCACCCCGACCTGGCTCGGCCAGCCGTCGAGCGTCGCCAAGCGCGCGCTCGAGCGGATGGACGCGATGCTCTCGGAGACTCGCGAGGACGGCACGCCCGTCGCCTACAACCGCGTCGCCGGCATCGTCGTCACGGGCAACGAGGACGGCGCCCACCACGTGATCGCGGAGGTCGGCCAGGCACTCAACGACATCGGCTACACGCTCCCCGCCCAGGGCTGGACCTATTGGAACAAAGGCCCGGGCCCCGGCGACGAGGAATGGCTGAGCACCGACGAGCGCGAGTGGACGATCACCACGGGCAAGACCGCCGCGCAGAACATCGTCGCGGTCGCGCGCGGGCTCGCCGCGTCACCGATCCCCGCGCCGCCGTCCTAGGCCCGCTCGACGTCAGAGCGCGTCGAGCGCCGCGCCCACCGGCGTCGGCCCCTCGAGCACGTCGAACGCGACCCGGATCGTGCTCGGCCGCTCGAGCGTCTCGAGCAGCACGAGCGCGGTGTCGTCGCGGGTGATCTCCCCGCGGCGGCCGAGCGCCCGCGCGGCTTCGACCGTGCCGGTGCCCGGGGCGTCGGTGAGCCGGCCCGGCCGCACGACCGTCCAGTCGAGACCGCTGGCCATCAGCGCGTCGTCGGCGTCCTTCTTGGCCTGCAGGTAGGGGCGCATCGCGTCTCCGGCGTGCTCCACGTCCGACGTGCCCATCGCCGAGACCATCACGTAGCGGGCGACGCCGAGCTCGCGCGCGGCCTCGATCAGCTTCACGGCGGCGCCGAGGTCGACGGTCTTCTTGCGCTCCGGTCCGCTCCCCGGTCCGGCGCCCGCGGCGAACACGATCGCCTGCGCCGAGCCGACGTGCGGGCGCGGGTCGTCGTTCTCGAGGTCGCACAGGACCGGATCGGCGCCCACCGCTTCGAGGTCGGCGGCGTGGTCGGGGTTGCGGATCATGCCGCGGCCGCGGTGGCCGCGGTCGGCGAGCAGCTTCAGGAGGCGGAGCGCGACCTGGCCGTGCCCGCCGGCTACGAGGACTTCCATGGTCGGAGAGTGCCACACCCCCACAACGGGGAGCACGACTCCTCATGATCACGGTCCTCGAGCTGCTCGGCGCCTTCGTCCTCATCATCGCCGGGGCGATCGGCTTCACCAACGCCGTCGAGTGGCTCGGGCAGCGGATGAATCTCGGCGCGGGCGCGGTCGGCGCGCTGCTCGCCGCGGTCGGCACGGCGCTCCCGGAATCCGTGATCCCGATCGTCGCGCTGCTCGGCGACGGGGGCGAGGAGGCCGAGCAGATCGCGATCGGCGCGATCATCGGCGCGCCGTTCCTGCTCGCCACGCTGGCGATGCTGCTCGTGGTCGGCTCCGCGCACCTCTTCAGCGGCCGCCGCGACCAGGGCGCCGACGTCACCGGCGAGCCCGACGCGACCCGCCGCGACCTGCATTGGTACCTGGCGCTGATGCCGGTCGGCATCGTGCTCGGCGTCATCTCCTCCTCCGCCGCGCTGCGCTACGCGGGCGCGGCGCTGCTGCTGATCGGCTACGCGCTCTACGTGCGCACGACGGTCAAGGGCGGCGGCGACGCCGAGGACGAGGAGCTCGATCCGCTCTACTTCGACACGAGCAAGGACGACCCGCCGAGCACGCTGCAGATGACGGTCCAGTTCGTCGTCTCGCTCGCGGCGATCATCGCCGGCGCCGAGCTGTTCGTCACCGGCGTGGAGCACATCGCCGAGTCGGCCGGCATCTCGGCGCTGGTGCTCGCGCTCGTGCTCGCGCCGCTGGCCACGGAGATGCCCGAGAAGGCCAACAGCGTGCTGTGGGTGCGCCGCGGCAAGGACGCGCTGGCGCTCGGCAACATCACCGGGGCGATGACCTTCCAGGCCACGATCCCCGTCGTGCTCGGCCTCGTCTTCACCGACTGGGTCCTCGAGCAGCAGGCCGTCGTCGCCGCCGTGATCGGCCTCGTCGGCGGCGCGCTCGCCTTGTGGGCGATACCGCGCCGCCGCCGGGTCGGGCTCGTGCCGGTCGCTTTGTGGGGCGGGATGTTCGTCGGCTACGTGGTCTACGCCGCCGCGACCGGCTAGGGCCGCTCGGCCTCCTGCGGGGCGTCCTGCTCGCGGGTGAACCGCCCGCCGCCGGAGGCCGCTTCGACCGGGCCGAAGCGGGTGCGGTCGATGCGCTTCGCGCGGCCGCTCAGCACCGCCTCGCGCAGCGCCGCCGGGAACCGGCCCGGGCCCCAGAAGCGCGCGCCGACCAGCCTGGCGAGCTCGCGCCGCTCGGTCGGGCCGTGCTCGGCCAGCGCCTGCTCGATCTTCTGCACCTCGCGGGAGAACTCGACCTCGGTGATCGGCGCGGACACGGGCATGCCGGGCGAAGAGCCGCCGCGGCCCGGGCCGAGCCGGTAGCGGCGGGCCTGCTCGCGGCGGTCGGCCGAGGACTCCGCAGCGAGGTCGCGGCTGCGGCGGGACGGATCGGGGCTGGCGGCCACGTCCTCGTCGGGCCGCTTGTCCTGCTCGGCGTCGGTCGCGGTCAGCGGCTTGGCGATGTCCTCCAGCTCGGCCTTCTCGGCCTTGACGCCGAAGAAGATCTCCGCGACGCCGCCGAGCGCCATCACTCCCGCACCGATGAAGAACGCGATCGCGACCTGCGACTCCTCGCCGCTCTCGATCATCTTGCCGAACAGGTACGGGCCGGTGATGCCGCCGATGGCGGTGCCGATCGCGTAGAAGAACGCGATCGCCAGCGCACGGGTCTCCATCGGGAAGATCTCCGAGACCGTGAGGTAGGCGGCGCTGGCGCCCGCGGAGGCCAGGAAGAACGTGGCCAGCAGGAACGCCATGAAGCCCCACTTGCCGAGCGAGTCGCCGACGAACAGCAGCGTCAGCACCGCCAGCACGAGCGCGGAGCCGATGTAGGTGCCGGCGATCATCGGCTTGCGCCCGACGGTGTCGAACAGGCGCCCGAGCAGCAGCGGGCCCATGAAGTTGGAGACGGCGAACAGCGCCACGTACAGCGGGACCGTGGCGTCGCCCACGTTGTAGAAGGAGACGAGGAACGTGCCCAGGCCGAACGTGACCGCGTTGTAGATGAAGGCCTGGCCGACGAACAGCGCCAGGCCGAGGAAGGAGCGCTTCGGGTAGGTCTTGAAGGCCGTCGTGGCGACCTCGCGCAGCGAGATCGAGCGGCGCTGGCGCACCGTGATCGACGAGCCGGGCTCGTCGAGCGGCTCGTGCGTCTCCTCGGTGATCTCGCGCTCGATCTCGTCGACGATCCGCTCGGCCTCTTCCTCGCGGCCGTGGATGAACAGCCAGCGCGGGCTCTCCGGCACGTGCCGGCGGACGAGCAGGATGCCGACGCCGAGGATCGCGCCGAGGCCGAAGGCGAGCCGCCAGCCCAGGTCGACGGGGAAGACGTCCATCAGCAGCACGTAGGCGCCGAGCGCGCCGAAGGCCGCGCCCAGCCAGTAGGAGCCGTTGATGATCAGGTCCACCCGGCCGCGCACCCGTGCCGGGATCAGCTCGTCGATGGCGGAGTTGATCGCGGCGTACTCGCCGCCGATGCCGGCTCCGGTGAAGAAGCGGCAGATCATGAACAGCGCGACGCTCGACGTGAACGCCGTCGCGACGGTGGCCACCAGGTACAGCGCCAGCGTCGCCATGAACAGCTTCTTGCGGCCGAAGCGGTCGGTGAGCTGGCCGAAGACGAGGGCGCCGAGACAGGCGCCGAGGACATAGATCGCGCCCGCGTTGAGGACCTGCGAGTCGCTGAGGCCGAGCCCGCTCGCCGGGTCGGTGAGCCGCGCGCCGATCGAGCCGACGATGGTGACCTCGACGCCGTCGAGGATCCAGACGGTTCCGAGGCCGATGATCACTCGCCAGTGCCACTTGGACCAGGGCAGGCGGTCGAGACGTGCAGGGACCTGCGTCTCGACGGTTCCGAGTTGTGCTGCGCTCATGCGCGCAGCCATACCCGGCAGCGCCACCGCGTAGCCTCGGGTACATGAGAACGTGCAGCGTGCTCGGGCACGCCTACCGCTTCAGCGCCGACGGCACGACGATGCGCTGGAGCTGCGAGCGCTGCGGCGAGGAGGGCGGCAGGAAGGCGTACGCGACCGCGGCGGAGGCGGAGCGCTACGCGCGCGCCTTCGACCGCCGCGACGCGGACGACGTGGGGAAGCGGCCGCTGCTTTCCCTGCTGCCGCTCTGGCTCGCCCGCAAGGCGGGCCGCTCAGGGTCTAGCCGACGGCCGTGACCGGCCCGCAGGCCAGGAGGTCGTCGACGAGCTGCTTGGCCCGCTCCTCGGACCAGCGGTCGCTGGCGACGAGGCGCTCGGCGAGCCCGTCGATGTCGGCCATCGCCTGGCGGGCCTCGTCGAGGTCCGCGGCGAAGATCAGGGTGTCGGCGGCCTCGCGGACGCGATCCTGCTCCGCGGGCTGGAGCTTGGTGGGGCCGAGGTCCTCGAGCGTCTTGACGACCCGACCGTACGCCTGTGTGCGTTCGCTGTTCATTTCTGCATCAGGTCCTTAGGTGGGTCATCGTCAGTCTACGAGGCGACTTGACCCCGGCTGGACACAAGGGTCGAACCAGGGTCGGGTGAGGGTCATTCCCGATTTCCGCGCGGGCCCCTTCCCTCGATGATCAATCCATGACCGACGAACCCCGCACCCCCGAGCCCGACGACACGGCTCAGACCGAGCCGCTGAGCACCGGCGACCCGCTCGGCGACTCCCCAAAATCCGACGCTCCGCCGCCCTCGTCGCCCGGCGTCCGGCGCCTCACCCGCTCCTCGTCCGACAAGCTGATCGGCGGCGTCGCCGGCGGCCTCGGGCGCTACTTCGGCGTCGACCCGATCCTGTTCCGGATCGCGTTCGTCGTCCTCACCTTCGCCGGGGGCGTCGGCGTCCTCGCCTACATCGGGCTGCTCGCGTTCGTCCCCGCCGACGACGACAGCCGCGCGTTCGGCCAGCGGCGCGACGCGAACCTGATCGGCGCCGTCCTGCTCGGCATCGTCGTCCTGCTCATCCTCGGTCCTCCGTTCTTCTTCGTCGGACCGGTGCTGATCCCGATCGCGCTGTTGATCGGGATCGGCGTGCTCCTGTGGCGCGCCGCCGGCGGCAAGCCGCCGAGCGGCGATCCCGGCCGGCTCGTGGCGCGCGCCGTGATCGCGCTGCTGATCGGCATCGCGGCGGTCGGCGGCTTCGCCGGCGTGTTCGTGCTCGCCGCGCTCGGCGGCGGCACGACGCTGGCGATCCTCGCGATCGTGGCCGGCGTCGCGCTCGTCGTCGCCGGCCTGGCCGGCGGGGCGCGCTGGCTGATCGTGCCCGCGCTCGTGCTCGTGCTGCCGCTGGCGATCGTCGCGGCGGCCGACGTCCGCGTCGACGGCGGGGTCGGCGAGCGCCAGTACCACCCGGCGAGCGTGGAGGAGATGCACGCGGGCTACGAGCTCGGGGCCGGCGAGCTGGTCGTCGACCTGCGCGACGTGGACCTGCCCGCGGGCACGACCCGGATGGAGATCGACATGGGCATCGGCCATGCCGTCGTGCGCGTGCCCGAGGATGCCTGCGTGTCATCGGACGTGCAGATCGGCGCGGGCCACGCGCAGGTGCTCGATCGCGTCAGCGACGGGCTCGACGTGGACCTCGCGCAGGCCGCCACGCCGGCGGGCGACGGGCCGCGGCTGGTGCTCGACGGCGAGCTGGGCATCGGCGCGCTCGAGGTCGTGCGCGGCGACGACCCGCTGCCCTCCAACCGCGACGGCTGGTGGGACGACAACGTGACGGACGGGCCGGCCTGCCCGTGAACGGCCGCCCCGACCGCGTCTCGATCGTCGCCGGGCTCGCCGTGGGCGGGCTCGGCGTCGTGCTGCTGCTGGACCAGACCGGGCTCGTCGAGCTGCGGTTCGGCTACGCGCTGCCGGCGATCCTGGCGTGCGTCGGGGCGATCCTGCTCGCGGCGGGGCTGGACGGTGGGAGAAGATGACCGCCGTGACCGCTCAGCCGCTGCGCCGCGACGTCGAGCACGGCATCGTCGCCGGCGTCTGCTCCGGCGTCGCGAACCGGCTCGGGATCGACCCGATCATCCTGCGCGTCGCGGTCGCCGCCGCGACGCTCGCCGGCGGCGCGGGGCTGATCGTGTACCTGCTCGCGTGGGGGCTCGTGCCCGAGAAGGCCGGCCGTTCGCCCTCGTGGGCGCGGCTCGTCGGCCGCCGCGACTCCTGGCTGGTGCTGACCGGGAGCACGTTCCTGCTGCTCAGCCTGCTCCTGCTGCTGCGCGAGTGGGGCCTCTGGTTCTCCGACGCGATCGTGTGGCCCGTGCTGCTCGCGGGCGGCGGCGCGGCGCTGATCTGGCGCCAGAGCGCCGTCTCCGCGCCGCCGGCCGAGCCCGCGCCCGAAGCCCCGGAGCGCACCCGTCCCGACCGCCCGGCCGACCCGCTGCGCGCCCTGCGGCTGCCGACGCCGACGCTCGGGCCGGCCGCGATCGGCGCCACGCTCGTGATCGCCGCGGGCCTCGTCTTCCTGTGGCTCAACGACGCGCTCGCGCCGGCGCGCGACGTGATCCTCGCCGTGCTCGTCGTGGTGGTGGCGCTGACGCTGATCCTGGCGCCGTGGTGGCTGCGGCTCGTGCGCGGCCTGACCGCCGAGCGGGCGGAGCGGATCCGCTCGCAGGAGCGGTCCGAGCTCGCCGCGCACCTGCACGACTCCGTGCTGCAGACCCTCGCGCTGGTGCAGAAGCGCGCCGACGACCCGCGCGCGGTGGCCAACCTGGCGCGCCGCCAGGAGCGCGAGCTGCGCGCCTGGCTCGACGGCGGGCGGCCGGCGCCGAGCGACTCGCTGGCCACCTCGCTCGAGGCGGCGGCCGCCGAGGTCGAGGAGACGCACGGCGTGCCGATCGACGTCGTCGCCGTTGGCGACGCGCCGGTCGACGAGCGCGGGGAGGCGCTGGTCGCCGCCGCTCGCGAGGCTCTGGTGAACGCGGCGAAGTTCGCCGGCGGCGCGCCGGTGCAGCTCTACGCCGAGGTCGGCGAGCAGCGCACGGAGGTCTTCGTGCGCGACCGCGGCCCCGGCTTCGACCCCGACGCCGTGCCGGAGGACCGGCGCGGGCTGCGCGAGTCGATCGTGGGCCGCATGGACCGCCACGGCGGCCGCGCCGTCGTGCACTCCGTGCCCGGCGCCGGCACCGAGGTCGAGCTGGTGATCGAGCGATGACCAGCGTCGTCATCGTCGACGACCACCACCTGTTCCGGGCCGGCGTGCGCGCGGAGCTCGACGGCCTGGTCGACGTGCTCGGCGACGCCGCCACCGTCGAGGAGGCGATCCGCTGCATCGTCGAGATGGAGCCCGACGTCGTCCTGCTCGACGTCCAGATGCCGGGCGGCGGCGGCGTCGAGGTCATCCGCCAGGTCGCCGTCAAGCGCCCCGCGCAGCGCTTCCTCGCCCTGTCGGTCTCCGACGCCGCCGAGGACGTGATCGCGATCATCCGCGCCGGCGCCCGCGGCTACGTGACCAAGACGATCTCGGGCACCGAACTGGCCGACGCGGTGCGCCGGGTCGCCGAGGGGGACGCGGTGTTCTCCCCCGGCTCGCCGGCTTCGTGCTGGACGCCTTCGCGGGGGCGGCGTCCCTGCCGCCCGCGGAGGTCGATCCGGAGCTCGACCAGCTCTCGCCGCGCGAGCGGGAGGTCCTGCGCCACATCGCGCGGGGCTACCTCTACAAGGAGATCGCCCTGCGCCTCGGGATCTCGGCGAAGACCGTCGAGGCGCACGTCAGCGCGGTGCTGCGCAAGCTCCAGCTCTCCAACCGCCACGAGCTCTCTCGCTGGGCGGTGGAGCGGCGTCTGGTCGAATAGCTATCGCTTCGGGACCTTCACCACCTCGTAGGTGTCCGTCGTCGGCGTGGTCGAGTTGAACTGACCGTTGACGACGTAGTTGCGGCCGCCCGAGCGGGCGATCGTCGTCGGAACGTCGAAGTCCGCGTCGGTGATCGTGCGGGTGATGGTCCCGGTCGTGAGGTCGCGGCTGAGCCGGACCACCGAGATCACGCCCACGCCGGGGCCGGCCGCGTCGTCGCGATTCTCCACGACGAAGAGCTTGCGGCCCTTGCGCATGATGCCGTCGCCGTTGGCCAGCTCGCCGTCGCCGCCGGTCACCGCGATCTCCTTCGTCGCGCCCGTCGCGGCGTCGGCCGTGTACAGCTTGCCCGTGTTGCTGCTGATCAGGATCAGCGTCTTGCCGCCCTTCGCGGCCTCGATGCCGTTGGCGTTGAACTGATTCGCGACGTACTCGAGGTCCCCCGTGATGGGGATCCGCTGCAGCTCCCCGAGCGCGCCCTTCTTGCCGAACGGGATGAAGTACAGCTGCTGGACCTGCGAGTCCGTGAAGTACACGCCCTGGCGCGTGACGACGTTGTCGTTGATGAACCCGGCTTCCGCGACGGGGTAGTCGCGGAGCTCCTCGCCCGTGCGGCTGTCATAGACGCGGATGTGCTTCGAGTTGGCGCCCGAGGCGAACAGGCGGCCGTAGCGGTCCACCTTGAGGCCGGTCGCGCCGCGGTCGTCCGGCGTGCTCGTGGGGTCGGTGTCGCCGGGCACGAGGATCGCGCCCTTCCCTGTGCGAAGGCTGCCCTTGTAGATGGCGCCCGAGTCACGCGAGCCGACGAAGAACGTGTGCCGCTTGGACGTCGTGATGCCCTCGGGCTGGAAGCCCGGCTCCGGGATCGTGATGACATCAGGGCGCTTGCCCTTGCTCTTGCCCTTGCCCTGATGCGCGACGGCCGGTACGGCCACCGCGGCGCATAGCACCAGCGCCAGGGCGATCAGAATCTTGTTCATGCTGCCGGAACCCCCTCAGGTTCGTCTTGTCGACCTACACCAACACATACGCACCCATCGTGGATGCGGTTTTGCCATTTGTGATGGCGCGCTCAATCTCGTGCCGGGGGAGGGGCCCGAGGATGCCGAGGTGATGGTCGTCGGCGAGGCGCCCGGGCGCTTCGAGGACGAGCAGGGGCGTCCGTTCGTCGGCCGCGCCGGGCAGCTGCTCGACGAGGTGCTGGCGGAGGCCGGCCTGGCGCGCGAGCGAGGTGTTCATCACGAACGTCGTCAAGGCGCGGCCGCCCGGCAACCGCGATCCCACGAAGGCCGAGGTGGAGCACTGGATGCCGGTGCTCGAGCAGCAGCTGGCGCTGATCGCGCCGCGGCTCGTCGTCCCGCTCGGCCGCCACGCGCTCGCGCACTTCGCGCCGGCGGCGCGGATCGGCGAGGCGCACGGGCGCGCGATCAGCGAGCGCGGGCGCGAGCTGTTCCCGCTCTACCACCCGGCCGCGGCGCTGCGCTCGACGAAGCTGCGGGCGACCTTGTTCGCCGACGCGCGCGAGCTGCGGGCGCTGCTCGCGCGCTGAACGCGCGCGGGATCGTGGCGCGCCCGCGTTTGCTGCGGGCCCGCGGCGGCTAACCGGAGCCCATGGCGCAGCTGGAGGTCCCACCCGCGGCCACCGAGTCGCGGCCGAACGGGCGGCCCGAGCCCGCGGGGCAGCGCCCGGTCGTGCACATCGCCGGCGACGACGCGGTGCCGCGCGGGCTGGCGGTCGCCTCCGCGGTCACGCTCCGCGCCGTCATCGTGATCGGCGGCATCGTGCTGCTGGCGCTGTTCGCCAAGCGGATGATGGTCGTCGTCATCCCGGTGATCGTGGCGCTGCTGCTGGCGACGCTGCTCGCACCGCTGGCCCACTGGCTGCACGTTCGCAAGGTGCCGCCGGCGCTCGCCTCCGCGCTCGCCGTCGCCTCGGCCTTCGTCGTCTTCCTCGGGCCTGTGGGGCCTCGTGATCCCGCCGTTCGTCAGCCAGGTGCCCGACGTGGTCGAGAACGTCCAGCAGGGCGCCGGGCAGGTCGCGGACGCCGCCGCGCCGCTCGGGGTCAGCGATCGCGAGGTGCAGGACGCGATCCAGAAGGCGCGCGAGCAGCTCAAGGGCGGACAGGCCGCCGGCACGTTGCTGAGCGGGGCGATGCTCCTCGTGCAGTGGGTGGCCGCCGTGATCCTGATCGTGGTCCTGACCTTCTTCTTCATCAAGGACGGGACGCAGATCCGCGACTGGACCGTCGACCTGTTCGCCGAGCCGCGGCGCCCGGTGCTGCGCGACATCTCCGAGCGCGCGTGGAACGCGCTCGCGACCTACGTGCAGGGGGTGTTCCTTGTCGCGACGATCGACGCGGTGCTGATCGGCATCGTGCTGCTGATCGTCGGCGTGCCGATCGCGCTTCCCGCTGATCGTGCTCACGTTCCTCGCCGCGTTCTTCCCGATCATCGGCTCGGTGCTGGCCGGCGCCGCCGCGGTGCTGGTCGCGCTGGTCAGCGGCGGCGTCGTCGACGCCGCGATCGTGCTCGCCGCGATCATCGGCGTCCAGCAGCTCGAGGGCAACGTCTTCTACCCGATGGTCGTCGGCAAGCGGCTGCAGCTGCACCCCGTCGCGATCCTGCTCGCGCTGACCGCGGGCGGCGTGCTCGCCGGCGTCGCGGGCGCGTTCCTGGCGATCCCGGTCGCGGCGGTCACCTCGGCGGTGCTCGACTACATGCGCACGCGCCGCCGCGAACAGGGATCGTCTCTCATCGCCACGCCCTAGCCTGCCCGGCATGGACGCCGCGATGCGGGAGTACTACGAGCAGCGCGCGCCCGAGTACGACGACTGGTGGCTCGGGACCGGCGTGTTCGAGGCGCGCGAGCGCCCGGGCTGGCACGAGGACGTCGCCGCCCTGCAGGCGTCGCTGGCGGCGCTGCCGCCGGCGCGCACGCTGGACGTCGCGTGCGGCACGGGCTTCCTCACCGGCCACCTTCCCGGCGAGCTGACCGGGCTCGACCAGAGCGCGGCGATGCTCGAGGTCGCCGCCGCGCGGGTGCCCGGCGCGAGCTTCGTGCAAGGCGACGCGCTGGCCCCGCCGTTCGGGCCCGGCGCGTTCGAGCGGGTCCACGCCGGTCACTTCTACGGGCACCTGACGCCGGAGCAGCGCTCCGCCTTCCTCGACGTCGCCGCGCGGCTCGCCGGGGAGCTGGTGATCACCGACTCCGCTCTGCGACCCGACCGCGGCCCCGAGGCGTGGGACGAGCGCGTCCTCAACGACGGCTCGCGCCACCGGGTCTACAAGCGCTGGTTCACCGCCGCCGGGCTCGCCGAGGAGCTGGGCGGCGGCGAGACCGTCCACGACGGCCCCTGGTTCGTCAGCGTACGCCTGAGCCCGCGGTCCTGAACGACCGGCCGGCGGCGCGCGCGCCGAGCCCGAAGCGCTCGGGGAGCGGCGTGCCGCCGCGGAGCGCGTCCGCGATCCGCTCGGCGAGCGCCGGGCCGTGCTTGAAGCCGTGGCCGGAGCCGCCGCCGACGATCCACGTGCGCTCGTGCTCGGGATGGCGGGCGGCGATGAAGTTGGAGTCCGCCGACAGCTCGTAGCGGCAGCAGCGACCCTCCTTGAGCGGCGCGTCCGCGAGCGCGGGGAAGCGGCGGGCGAGGTACTCGCGCACGTTGGGCTCGGTCGCGCCGGCCCTGGGGAGCTCCGCGTCCGGGTCCAGCGCCGGGCCCTCCTTGTCGAAGGCCACCTTGACCCCGAGGTCGTCGAGGTCGCCCGTGCCGTACATCGCCAGGTCGTAGTCCACGAAGCCTGGCGTGCCCGGCGAGCGCCAGGCCGGCCCGCCGTCGAAGAACAGCAGCTCCTGCTGCGTGACCTTGAGCGGGACGAGCTCGCCGAACAGGCGGTTGAGCCACGGCCCGCACGCCCATACGACGGCGTCGCCCTCCAGGCGCTCGCAGTCGACGAGCGCGCCGCACGCCACCGCCGCGGCGGCGCTCGCGGTCAGCACGGCGTGGTCGCCCTCGGGCGTGGCGCGGCCGCGGACCAGCCGGGCGCCGTGCGCGACGGCCTGCTTGGTGAGTGCCTGCACCGCCCGCTGCGCGCGCAGCACGCCCGCCTCGGGCTCGAAGAGCACGAACGAGAGGTCGTCGATCCCGAGGCTCGGGAAGAGCTTCGTGCCCTCGCGCGGGTCGAGCCGCTCGCACGGGATGCCCTGCGCGGTCATCGCCCGCTCGGACTCGGCCTCCCAGCCGTCCTCGCGCTGGGCGAACCAGGCCATGCCGATCTCGACCATCAGCTCGGCGCCCGACTCGGCCTCGAGCTCGCGCCACAGCGCGCGTGCGCGGCGCGCCGAGGCGGTGTAGAGCTCGTCGGCGCCGTGCGCGCAGCGGATCAGCCGTGACTCGCCGCCGGAGGTCGCGCGCGTGTCACCCGGCTCGAACTGGTCGACGAGCACGACCTCCTCGCCGGCGCGCGCCAGCGTCCACGCCAGCGAGGCGCCGAACGTCCCCGCTCCCACGATCACGGTCTTCACGCTGTGGCACGCTACACGGGTGCTCGCCGCGCTGGCCGCCGCCGCCATGATCGCCGCACCGCCCGCGCTGCCGCCCCGCATCGCCGGCGGGCGCTCCGTGCGCGGAACGCCGATCGTCGCCGTCCGCGCCGGGGACGCCGGCGCCCCGGTGCGCGTGCTCGTGACGGGCTCGATCCACGGCACCGAGCCGGCCGGCCTGGCCGTGATCCGGCGCCTGCGGGCGCTGACCCCGCCGGATGGCGTCCAGGTCTGGACCGTGCGCACCATCAATCCCGACGGGCTCGCGCGCGGGACGCGCCAGAACGTGCACGGCGTGGATCTCAACCGCAACTTCCCGCGGCGCTGGCGCGGCGGCGGGCAGCCGTTCGACGGCTACTACCCAGGACCGAGCGCGGCCTCCGAGCCCGAGACGCGCGCGCTGATGCGGCTCGTCCGGCGGATCCGTCCCGACGTGTCGATCCACTACCACCAGGACTTCGGCCTCGTGAACCTGACGGGCGGCCCCGACGCCGCGATCGTCCGCGACTACGCCCGCCGCTCCGGGCTGCCCGCCCGGCGGCTTCCGCGCCTGCGTGGGACGGCGACGGGCTGGCAGAACACGACCTTCCCGGGGTCGAGCGCGTTCGTCGTCGAGCTCCACGGAGGCGCGCTGAGCGCCGCCCGCGCGCGCCGGCACGCGCGCGCCGTGCTCGCCGTGGGCGCGAGCCAGGTCGTGCGGCCGTCCCGCGCGGCCCGCCCCGCCCGCGCGGCTCGCCCTGCCCGCGCGGTGCGAACCGCCGCGGCGCCGAAGCCGCGGATCGTGTGGTCGCCGATCCCGTTCGGCCGCGACCGCGTGAGCCAGATGCGCGGCTACGCGCGGCGCCACTACGGGCTCGACCGCGCGCGGCTGCTCGAGCCGAAGGTGATCGTCGAGCACTTCACCGCCTCCAGCAGCTACGGGCCCGCGTTCAACACGTTCGCCGCCAACTCGCCCGACGTCGAGTTCGGCGAGCGCCCGGGCGTGTGCGCGCACTTCATCGTCGACCGCGACGGCACGATCCACCAGCTCGTGCGACTGAAGTGGATGTGCCGGCACACCGTCGGGCTCAACCACGTCGCGTTCGGGATCGAGCACGTCGGCACCTCCGACGCCGACGTCATGGGCCGGCGCCGCCAGATGATCGCGTCGCTGCACCTCACCCGCTGGCTGCGCTCGCGCTACGGGATTCGCGACAGCGACATCATCGGGCACAGCGAGAGCCTCTCCAGCCCGTACCACCGCGAGCGCGTGGCGGCCATGCGCAACCGCACGCACGGCGACTTCGCGCCGAAGACGATGCGCCGCTACCGACGGCTGCTGAACGACACGCGCTTCGCCCCGCCCGGCCCGGGGGACGGGTGATCGTCCTCGTCCGCCACGGCCCGACGGAGTGGAGCGTCTCCGGCCGCCACACGGGCAAGACCGACCTGCCGCTCACCGACGACGGCCGCGAGACCGCGGCGCTGCTGCGCGAGCGCCTGACGCGCTACGAGTTCGCGACGGTTCTCGTCAGCCCGCTGCGCCGCGCCCGCGAGACCGCGGAGCTGGCCGGCCTCGCCGACCGCGCGCAGGTCGAGCCGGACCTGCACGAGTGGGACTACGGCGCCTACGAGGGCCTGCGGACCAAGGAGATCCGCGTGCAGCGCCCCGGCTGGTACCTGTGGAACGACGGCGTCATCGACGGCGAGACCATCGACCAGGTCGGCGCGCGGGCCGACCACGTGATCGCCCGGGCGCTCGAGTCCGAGGGCGACGTCGCGCTGTTCGGCCACGGCCACATCCTGCGCGTCCTCGGCGCCCGCTGGATCGGCCTGCCCCCCGCCCACGGCGGGCACCTCTCCCTCGGCACGGCCGCCGTCTGCGAGCTCGGGACGGAGCGCGAGTTCCGCGTCATCAAGCTCTGGAACGACACCTCCCACATTCGAGCGGTGGAATCTTCAGGCTGAGCCTGAAGATTCCACCGCTCGCGGTGCGCCGGCCTCTGCGACACGGCGCAGAGTGGCGGCGGGGTGGGCGATCGCCTGCTCCCAGGTGACCCTGATCACCCGGTAGCCGTGGGCCTCGAGGATGCGCTGGCGCTCGCGGTCGGCCGCTCGTTCGAGCGGGTCGTCGTGGTGAGGGCCGTCGGCCTCGATGACCAACCGCTGCTCGGGCCACAGGAAGTCCGGGACGATCCGGCGGCCCGCGATGTACAACGGCGCATTGACAAGGGGGTGAGTGAAGCCGCTTCGCAGGATGAGATCCAGCACGACGTCCTCGAGCTCGCTCTGGGTCGGCGCGGCGCTCCTGGCCAGGATGCGGGCGAGCTTCTTGCGGCCTCTCTTCGGGCCGGGCCCGTGCAGCACCTCGACGAGCGAGCCGATCGTGGTGAGCTTGAGGTACTGCGCCTGGCGGACCGCACGTCGCAGCCTGGGCTCGGGCAGCACGCCGGCGAGGTCGAGCAACGTGCGCTCGGCGGTGGTGACCGGGATCCCACGCACCGTGGTCACGTGCTCGGGCGGCAGGTAGGAGGTGCGGTGGCCCCTGATCCGCGGGTGCTGCGGCGCGCTCTCGCCCATCACGAGTACGTCCGGATACCTGTCCTCCCACGTGATGGTGTTCAGAAGTACCCCCGCCGACCGCAGGCACAGCGCCGCCCCCTCACCGCACGCCTTGACCGCCGCCAGGTAGCAACCGTCCTGGGTGACGTTCGCGTGACCGACCGCATAGACACCCTTGTGCACGGGGTGCAGCCGGCCGTTGCTGGCACGTACGGAGATCGCGTCGGGGGTGAACCCGCACGCAATGAGGTCCGCGAACGTCACCACTCCGTGCTGGCGAGCGGCGAGGTTCGCCAGGTGCACGTCGCGAGCGGTGGAATCTTCAGGCTCAGGCTGAAGTTTCCACCGCTCGATTTGCATGGTGGGAGCGTGGCGCGGCCGGGTGAACGGAACAACGCTGCTTCGCTACGAAAGCGCTACGAACCTGTGCGGCCGGGGATCGCGATCCCGGCCTCGTAGGCCAGGACGACCGCTTGGACGCGGTCGCGGAGGCCGAGCTTCATGAGCATGCGGGCCACGTGGGTCTTGACGGTGGTCTCGGAGACGATCAGCTCGGCGGCGATCTCGGCGTTGGAGAGCCCTCGGGCGACGAGCTTGAAGACCTCGAGCTCGCGGGCGGTGAGCTCGTCGACGCCCGGGGGCGGCGGGCCGGAGGGCGGGCCGGCCTGGGCGAACTCCTGGATCAGGCGGCGGGTGATCGAGGGGGCGAGCAGCGCGTCGCCGCCCGCGACGACGCGGATGCCGTCGGCGAGCTGCTCGGGCGGGACGTCCTTCAGCAGGAAGCCGGAGGCGCCCGCGCGCAGCGCGTCGTAGACGTACTCGTTGAGGTCGAAGGTCGTGAGCATCAGGACCTTCGCGCCGTCGCCGGCGGCGAGCACGCGGCGGGTCGCCTCGATGCCGTCGAGCTCGGGCATGCGGATGTCCATCAGCACGACGTCGGGCGAGAGCCGCTTGGCCTGCTCGACCGCCTGCAGGCCGTCGGAGGCCTCGCCGACGACGTCGAGGTCGTCCTCGGCGTCGAGGATCATCCGGAACCCGGCGCGCACGAGCGCCTGGTCGTCGGCGATCAGCACCCGCACCGCGCTCACGCCGCCGCCTCCACCGTCGTCTCGTCCGGCACGAGCGGCAGCTTCGCACGGATCCGGAAGCCGCCGCCGCGCCGCCGCCCGGCCTCGAGGTCGCCGCCGTAGAGCTTCACGCGCTCGCGCATGCCGACGAGGCCGTGGCCGCCGTCGCCGCCGAGCCGGTCGCGCGCCGGGCCGGGGCCGCGGTCGAGGATCTCCAGCTCGAGGTCGCGCGCGCCCCAGCGGACGTGCACGTCGGTCGGGGCGTGCTCGGCGTACTTGAGCGCGTTGGTCAGGCCCTCCTGCACGACCCGGAACGCGGCGAGGTCGAGCCCGGCGGGCAGCGAGCGCCGCTCGCCCTCCACGTGCAGCTCGACCGGCAGCCCGGCCGCCCGCGCCCGCTCCACGAGCGCCGCGACCCCCGCCATCGTCGGCTGCGGCGCGCGCGCGTCGTGCTCGTCGTCATCGCGGTGGAGCATGCCCAGCAGCCGCCGCATCTCGGCGAGCGCCTCGCGGCCCGTGCGCTCGATCTGCGCCGCGGCGGCGACCGCCCGGTCGGGATCGCGCCCGAGGATCCGCCGCGCGCCGCCCGCCTGCACGACCATCACGCTGACGCTGTGCGCGACGACGTCGTGCATCTCGCGCGCGATCCGGCGGCGCTCGTCGGCCGCCGCGCGCTGCGATTCAAGCTCGCGCGCCTCCTGCTCGCGCACCGCCGCCTCGTGCAGCTCCTCGGTGAGGCGCGTGCGGGTGCGCACCGCGCGCCCAGCGAGCCAGGAGATCGCGGCGAAGGCGGTGGGGAAGACGTAGTCGCCGACGATCTGGCTCGGCGACAGCAGCGTCACCGTCAGCACGCCCGAGACCATGATCGCCAGGGCGGCGTAGGCCGCGCGGCCGTCGACGTACGCGCCGCCCCCGTAGGAGAAGAGCATCACGGCGATGAACGGGATGAAGTACTGCGTCGCGTCGGTGAGCAGCGCGCTCTCGGTCACCACGGACGCGACCACGACGGCCACCGCAGCGACCGGATGCACGCGCCGCCACGCGAACGGCAGCGTGTAGCCCGCGGCGGCCAGCATCAGCAGCGGGAGCGGCGCGCCGCCGACGCCCGCGCTCAGCACCTCGGTCTGCGCGGCCACGAACAGCACGCCCGCGACGATCCGGTCGCGCGCGACCGGGCTCAGCATCCGCACGCGCCGCCAGAGCGCGGTCACGCCGCACCCCCGACCGGCAGCTTGGCGCGGACGGCGTGCCCGCCGCTGCGCCGGCGCCCCGCGTGCATCTGCCCGCCGTACAGGCTCACGCGCTCGCGCACGCCGGGGAGCGCGCGCGGGCCCTCGCCCGCCGCCCCGTCGTCGAAGACCTCGACGTCGATGCCGTCGGGGCGGTAGCGCACGACGACGTCCGCGGAGCCGGCGGCGCCCTGCCGCATCGCGCCCTCGAGCGCCTCCTGCACGAGCCGGTAGGCGGTCAGGTCCACGCCCGGCGGCAGCTCGCGCGCCTCGCCGTCGACCTCGAGCCGGACGGGCAGCCCCGCCGCGCGGACGCGCGCCACCAGCGCGGCGAGGTGGCGCAGAGAGGGCTGCGGCGCGAGCGCGATCTCGTCGTCCTGGTGGCGGAGCACGCCGAGCAGCCGGCGGATCTCCGTCAGCGCCTCGCGGCCCGTGTCCTCGACGGCGGCGAACGCCGCCCGGGCGCGCTCGGGGTCCTTCGTGGCCAGCCGGCGCGCGCCGCCCGCCTGGACGACCATCGCGCTCATCGCGTGCGCCACGACGTCGTGCAGCTCGCTCGCGATCCGCGCGCGCTCCTCGGCCGCGGCCTGCTCGATCTCCGCCGCGCGATCGCGGCGCAGCCGCTCGGTCTTCTCGCTCAGCGCGGCGTTGAGCCGCGAGCGGTTGGCGATAACGCGGCCGAGCAGGACCGGCCCGCCCGCGATCACCAGGCCGCCGATGACGAGGTCGATCACGGTGCTCGAGTAGGCGTCGACCGACAGCGAGATCGCGTTGATGACGAACATCGCCGCGACGCCGGCGAGCAGCACGCGGCCGCGGCGCTCGGTGAGCCCGAACGAGAAGAGCACGAACAGCACCGCGAAGAACGGGGCGTAGACGTTGTCGTTGACCTCGCGGCCGAGCGGCTGGAAGGCGAGGAACCCGGCGCCGGCGAGCAGGAGCGCGACGAGCGGCGCCCGGCGGCGGACCGCGAGCCCGACCGCGATCGAGGCCGTCGAGAGCACGCCGACCCAGGCGTAGCGGGCGTCGGCGTAGAAGACGGCCGCCTCGAACAGGCCCTCGAGGGCGAAGGCCACGGCGATCAGCGCGTCGACGCGCCCAGGACCGAGCCTCCCGGCCCAGTCGCGGATCGCTCGCAGCGGCTGCATGCCGAGAGCCTACGTGCGCGCGGGGGTGACTTCGTCCTCCCGGACGAGGATCCGGGGTCATCCTCGAGGATGACGCGGGGTCATCCCGACGTCGTCGCAAGATCGTCAGGGAGGCCGACGACGCGCGACGCCCGCGATGGGACCGTTGCCGTCATGAGGACTTGGACGGCCACCACCACCGCAGCGGCCCACCCCGCGGCCGTGCTCGACGTGCTCACGGACCCCGGCGCCGCCGCGCGCTGGGCGCCCGTCCCCTTCGACGTCGACGACCTCGACGGCGAGCGCCTGCTCGCCGGCAGCCGCGCTCGCGTGTCCGGCAAGCTCGCCGGCCGCCGGGTCGGCTTCGAGGTCGAGGTCCACGAGGCCGACGAGTCCGGCATCGCGCTCAGCGCGAGCGGTCCGGTCGCCTTCGACGTCGACTACCGCCTCACGGAGGCGGACTGCGGTGGCAGCGAGCTGCACGCGTCGGTCTCCGTCCGCTCCGGCGGCGGGCTCACCGGCCGGCTGCTCGCCGAGGCCACCGGCGCCCTGCTCACCGCGGGCGCGCTCCACGCCGCTCTGGGACGCATCGCCAAGGAAGCGTCCCTCTCCTACGTCTGACCTGACCCTGACCCCACCCCGCAAGGAACCCCCACAGAAATGCTCGACATCGCCCCGAATCCGGTGAAGGCCCCGGCCGTCGCCGCCACCGCCGTCACGCGCCGCTACGGCGACGGCGAGTCCGCCGTCGACGCCCTGCGCGGCGTCACGCTCGAGGTCCCCGCCGGCCAGTTCACGGCCGTCATGGGCCCGTCGGGCTCCGGCAAGTCCACGCTCATGCACCTGCTCGCCGGCCTCGACACGCCGAGCTCCGGCACGGTCGACATCGGCGGCGAGGACATCACGAAGATGAACGACAAGCAGCTCACCAAGCTGCGCCGCAAGCACATCGGCTTCGTCTTCCAGCAGTTCAACCTGCTGCCGACGCTGACGGCCGAGGAGAACATCCTCCTGCCGCTCTCGATCGCCGGCCGCAAGCCCGACAAGGCCGACCTCGAGGCGCTGATCGCCCGCGTCGGCCTCGGCGACCGCCGCCGTCACCGCCCCTCGGAGATGTCTGGCGGCCAGCAGCAGCGCGTCGCGATCGCCCGCGCCCTGATCTCGCGGCCGACGGTCCTGTTCGCCGACGAGCCGACCGGCAACCTCGACTCCCAGTCGGGCGCCGAGATCCTCGCGCTGCTGCGCGAGGCGGTCGAGCTCGACGGCCAGACCACGCTGATGGTCACCCACGACCCGCGCGCCGCGGCCGCCGCCGACCGCGTCGTCTTCATCGCGGACGGCCGCATCGTGGCCGACCTGACCGAGCCGACGGAGGCCGACGTGCTGGCCGCCGTCAAGGAGGCCTACGTCCGATGAGGTCGGTAGCCCTCAAGGGACTGATCGCGCGCCCCGTGCGCACGATCCTGACCACGCTGGCCATCGTGCTCGGCGTCGCGATGGTGAGCGGTGCGCTCACGCTGACCGACACCATGCGCGGCGGCGCGGACGGCCTCACGAAGGCCGCCTACGACGGCACGGACGCCGTCGTCACCGCCAAGACGGCGTTCAAGGTGGACTCGTCCGACTGGGCGACCCGCCGGCCGACGGTCGACGCCTCGCTGCTCGAGCGCGTCCGCTCCGTCCCCCAGGTCGCCGCCGCCGTCGGCGACATCAGCGACGAGGCGAAGATCATCGCCCGCGACGGGAAGCCGACCGGCGACGGGCCCTACTTCGGCGTGGGCTTCGACCCGCGCGAGAAGGGCGCCGCCTCGACGACCCCGTTCCGGCTCGACGACGGCCGCTGGGCCTCCGGCCCGGGCGAGGTCGTGATCGACGCGAACACGGCCGAGAAGGAGAACTACGGCGTCGGCACGACGATCAAGATCGCCGCGCACGGCACCGCGGAGTCCTACGAGGTCGTCGGCGTCGCCCGCTTCGGCACCGTGAAGTCGCTCGGCGTCGCGACCGCCTCCGTGTTCGACCTGCGCACCGCGCAGGAGCTGTTCGGCAAGGACGGCCGCTACGACTCGATCCTGGCCGTCGGCAAGGACGGCACGCCGGCCGCCGACGTCCGCAAGGCCGTCGCCGGCGCCGTCGGCTCCGACGCCACGGTCATGACGGCCAAGGAGCAGGACCGCTTCACCCTCGACGGGCTGAAGATGTTCATCTCGATCATCACGATCGTCCTGATCGTGTTCGGCTTCGTGGCGATCCTCGTGGGCGCGTTCACGATCTTCAACACGCTCTCGATCACGGTCGCCCAGCGCTCGCGCGAGTTCGGGCTGCTGCGGATGGTCGGCGCGGCGCGCCGTCAGGTGCTCACGTCCGTGCTGATCGAGGCGCTGACGATCGGCGTGCTCGCCTCGCTGATCGGCCTCGCGGCCGGGTTCGGCATCGCCAAGGGCCTGGACGCGGTGTTCACCTCGATGCAGATCGACCTGCCCGAGGCGGGCATGGTGTTCGCCACCCGCACGGTGATCGTCGCGATGGCGGTCGGCGTGCTCGTCACCCTCGCCGCCGGCCTGCTGCCCGCCTGGCGGGCGACCCGCGTCCCGCCGGTCGCCGCCCTGCGCGACGCCGCGCCGGGCTCGGAGAAGGTCCGCCTGCCGGCCCGCTTCGTGCGGCTGCTCGCCTCCATGATCGGCCGCGTCGCCGAGCGCATCGGCGGCTCCGCCGGCCGGCTCGCGCGCCGCAACGCGATGCGCAACCCCGGCCGCACCGCCGTCACCGCCTCGGCGATGATGATCGGCGTCGCGCTGGTCACCCTGGTCACGGTCGTGGCCCAGGGCCTGCGCGACTCGACGACGGGCGCGCTGGACCGGCGCGTCGCCGCCACCCACGTGGTGACCGGCGCCGACGGCTGGTCTCCGACCGACGTCGCCGTGGCGAAGGACCTCTCCACCGCCCCGGGCGTGGAGGGCGTGACCGGCGTGCGCATGGACGGCGCGCTGGCCTTCGGCGACAAGGAGATCGTCAACTCGGTCGACCCGGAGACGGTCGGCGGCCTGTTCACGTTCGACTGGGCCGAGGGCGACGACGCCGTGCTCACGCAGATGGCGGCCGGCGACGCGATCGTCGACGAGGGCTGGGCGAAGGAGCAGAAGCTCGGCGTCGGCGACCGCTTCTCGATCACCTCGCCGAAGGGCGACGAGCTCGCGCTGACCGTGCGCGGGATCGAGGAGTCGCCCGTCATCGACGCGTTCTCGCTCGGCCCGATCACGATCTCGCAGGCCGCCTTCGAGCAGGCCTTCGAGTCCCGCACCAACGCGATGACGTTCGTCAAGGCGGACGCCGGCACGGACCTGCGCACGGCCCTGGCCGCCCACCCGGACGCGAAGGCGCTGACCAAGGCGGAGTACAAGGAGAAGACGACGACCGACATCGACTCGATGCTCGCGATCTTCTACGTGCTGCTGGCCCTGGCCGTGATCGTGAGCCTGTTCGGCATCGTCAACACGCTGGTGCTCTCGACCTTCGAGCGCACCCGCGAGCTGGGCATGCTGCGCGCCGTCGGCATGAGCCGACGGCAGGTGCGCCGCATGGTCCGCCACGAGAGCATCATCACCGCGCTGATCGGCGCGGGGCTCGGCATCGCCGCCGGGCTCGCGCTCGCGGCCGCCGTCACCGCGGCGTTCGCGGACGAGGGCCTGAGCTTCGCGGTCCCCGCCGGGTCGCTGATCGTCCTCGTGGTCGTCGCCACCGTCGCGGGCGTCCTCGCGGCGATCCTGCCGGCGCGCCGGGCCTCGCGGCTCGACCCGCTGACGGCGCTCGCCTACGAGTAGCCCGCCAAAGCTGGGGTCATACAGCGCGGAGGGCCGCCCCGACCGGGGCGGCCCTCTCGCGTTGCAGAACGACTCAGCGGCGTATGCGCAGCCGCACGGTGCGGCTCACGCTCTGCACGTGGTCGCCGTCGTTGGTCCCGGCGAAGATGCGGAACCTGCCGCCGCGGCGCAGCCGCACGCTCTTGCGGTAGCGCGAGTACGACGACGTGCGGTGCTTGGCGATCGTGCCCGAGATCGTCACCCAGCGCGTGCCCTTCAGCCGCTGGATGGCGATCTGCGCGCCGTCGTGCTCGGGCGTGATCCGGCCGCTGAAGCGGTAGATCGCGCCGCGGGCGGTCCGCCGCACGCGCTTGGCCTTCACGCTCACCTTCGGCGCGACGCCGACGGTCGCGATCGGGCTCTGGACCTGCGGCTGGTTGGGCAGCTGCACGCGGTACTGCGTGTTGATCGACACCGACAGGACCGGGAACGCGAAGGTCCCGTCCGGGTTGGTGAGCTGGACGTTGGACGCGTTCTGGAAGCCCTGCGTGTATGGGAACGGATTGCTCTGCAGGACGATCTGCCGCCCGCCGTTGCCCGTGCCCGACAGCGCGCCCCCGATCGTCGTGCGCCCGCCCGGCGCGACCGGGTTCGGCGTGGCGGCGAGCGTGAGCCCGAGCGGCTGGCGCTTGGTGCGGAACGTCCGGTCCGCGCCCCGCCGCACGCCCAGCCGGTTGCGGGCGACGATCCGGTAGTGGTAGGTCGTCGCCGGCGCGAGGCTGCCGACGCCGACGGCGACGGCCCTGCGGCGGTTGCCGCTGCCCGCGTTCGCGGCCGGGACCGGGACGCTGCCGGTGTAGTTGCGCGTGGTCCCGTACTCGAAGTAGTAGGTCGTGGCCGCCTCGTTCGGGGTCACCCCGCCTCTGAGCGTGGCGCTGTTCTGCTCGACGTTGGCGGCCGCGCCGGTGGTGACGTCCGGCCGCGCCGGCGCTGCCGTCGCCCCCGCCGGGACGAGCAGCCCTGCCGCGATCAGCACGGTCGCTATGCCGGTTCCTCCATGGATCCTGCGGCGATGCATGTTCCCCTTCCGATCGGAATCGGTCTCCGCCTGCACGGAACACGGCCCGTCCCGAAAAGGCGCGGTGACGTTACACGTGCACCGACACCAGCACGATCCCCGACAGCGCGGCGGCGACCCCGGCCGCCTGCTGGCCCGTCATGCGCTCGCCGCCGGCGAAGGCGAGGCCCACCGTGACCAGCGGGAACAGCGAGCCGAGCACGGAGACCACGCTGAGGTCGCCCTCGCGGGTGGCGGCGGAGTAGGAGAGCGTGCCCGCGAACAGCAGGACGCCCGGCACCGCGAGCAGCGGGATCCGGGACACGGGCGCCCGTAGCGGCGCGGCGATCGCCAGCGCGATTCCCACCAGCACCATGAGCAGCGTGGCGCGGCTGAGCATCACCGCCCAGAAGACGCCGTCCTCGGACGCCGGGGCGATGCACGCCAGGAAGGTGCCGAAGCCGAGCGCCGACAGCAGGGCCCAGAGGGCGGATGCGCGTTCCGATCCCGTGGCAGCGGCAGCGCCCGCGGGCCGGCGCGAGGCGATCGCCACGCCGCTGATCGCCAGCGCGATCCCCACCATCTTGAAGCCGCCGAGCGGCTCGCCTGAGGCGAGCCCCGCGGTGACCGGGACGATCACGCCGAGCGAGCCGATCGGCGTCACGATCGACAGCGGCCCGAGCGTGGCGGCGCGATAGAAGCAGATCAGCCCGAGCGCGTTGCCGATCCCGGCGACCGCGGCGGCGAGCAGCACCGTGCCGTCCGGTCCGGCCGGCTGGGTGGCGGCGAGCACGGCGCCGGAGACGCTGAACGCCACGAGCTGGCCGACGATCAGGACTGGGTAGACGGGCAGCCCGCGGCTGATCGTGGGGCCGACGAAGTTCGACACCCCGTAGCAGAGCGAGGTGATGAGGGCGAGGGCCGCGGCGAGCACGAAGCCCCAATCCTGACGCCTTCGAGGTGTGGCTAGCGGGCGGCGGGAGCGCGGCGCGGCGACTCCGCCAGCACGGCGGGCGGCGCGGTCATGTCGACCTTGTGCTCGTCGATCGTGCGGCCGGTCTGGACGCGCACGGTGGGCCGGTCGGGGTCGAGCGGGTCGACCGCGGCGACGACGCCGCGGCGGCCGTCGGGGAGCACGACCTCGTGGCCGACCGGATAGGGCATGACGACCGCGCGGAAGTGGCGCACGACCTCCGAGCAGAACTGCGTGCCGGCGCCCTGGCGGATGATGCCGACGCCGACGTGCGGCTCGACCGCGCCGCTATAGACGCGTTTGCTGGTGACGGCGTCGTAGACGTCGGCGACGGCGGCGAAGCGGGCGAACTCGTGGATCGCGGTGCCCTTGAGTCCGTTGGGGTAGCCGGTCCCGTCGGGGCGCTCGTGATGGTCGCGGATCACGGAGACCGTCAGCGGCGAGAGGTCGGCGGCGCGCAGCAGCTCCACGCCGGCCTCGGGGTGCGTGCGCATGACCCCCATCTCAACGTCGGTCAGCCGCGCGGGCTTGTTGAGCACCTCCGGCGGGACGGCGAGCTTGCCGACGTCGTGCACGAGCAGGCCGATGCCGAGCTTGCGCAGGCGGTCGCCGAAGCGGTCGTAGCGGCGGCGGCCGCGGTAGTCGATCCAGCCCTCGCGCGTCCAGGCGCGGCGGGCGATCAGCAGCCCGAGCACGGAGACCTGGACGCTGTGGCGGTGCGTGTAGGCGTCGAAGGTGCCGAGGTCGTCGAGCGTGAGCGCGGCCTCTGGGATCTCCAGCAGGTCGGAGACGAGCGCGTCGGCGACCTCCGCGAGCGAGGCGACGATGCTGTCGGGCAGCCCCGCGCCCTGGCGCAGCGCGGTGCGGGCGGCGTCGAGCGCGTCGCCGGTGGCGCGGTGCACGCGCTCGCGCGTCTCAGGCGTGAGCGGCTCGACGACGTCGATGTCGCGCCCGAGGTCGTCCTCGATCCAGACGGAGCCGATGCCGGCCTGCGGCAGCGCCCTCGCGTAGCGCTCCGAGAGCAGGACGCCGGTGCGCAGCAGCGGGGCCGTGCCCGGCGGGCCCGTGACCACGTCGCGGGCGAGCTCCATCCCCTCGCGGATCTTGCGACACGGGATCAGGCGCATGGGTGGGGGCGGTGTCGCATGCGATGTTCGCGAGACGGAAAGCCTTCGCCCGGAGTGCTCGACCGCGTCCGGGATTCCTTGAGCGTCAGCGGCCGGGTTCCCACTCGGCCGGGTCCCCGACCGAGACCTCGGCGCCGAGCTCTGCGAGCACCCCGGCCAGGGCGTGCGTCCGGATCGCCCCGAAGTGGGTGATGTGCGCGAGCACCCCGCCGTAGGTGAACGACATCGGCGGCTCGCACAAGGCATCGACGAACGCGTCGTCCCACGCGCCGCGGTCGCCGATCGAGCGCGCGATCCGCTCGAACGCGGGCGCGACCCGCTCGAAGCGCTCGATCAGCCGGCCGATCGCCGTGCTCGGGGAACGGCTCGCCGGCCATCGCCGCCACCCACACCTCGAGCGTGAACACGAGCCGCTCGGCCATCACCGCCGCGCTCGCCTCCTCGCCCTCGAACCAGACGGTGACGAACCCGGGCCGCAGCGGCCGCTCCAGGTCCGCGGCCGGCAGCGACGCGGCCGCCGCGAGCAGCTCGCGCACCCGCGCCAGGTGACCACGCACGAGCCGTGCAAGAAAGGTGTCAGGCACGTTTCTTGCGCGGGCGGGGATGAGGATGCCGGCCGGGCCGTGGAAGTGGATCCCGTTCGGGGCGTCGAGCTCGACCGGCCGCCCCGAGCCCGCGAACGTGCTCGGCGGCTCCCCGTACGCGCGGGCGAAGGCGCGCGAGAATGCGGCGAGCGAGCCGTAGTCGGCGGCGGCCGCCGCTTCGGAGGCCGTGGCGACGCCCGCGCGCAGCTGCCACGCCGCGCGCTCGAGCAGCAGCCGCCGGCGCAGGGCGACCGGCGACTCGCCGGTGGCGGCCGCCAGCAGCCGGTCCAGGTGGTCGCGCGAGAAGTGGGCGCGCTCGGCCAGCGCGCGCCCGTCGGCGCCCGGCTCGTCGAGCGAGCCGAGCACGAGGTCGATCAGATCGCGGAGGCGGTCGGCCATTTGATCCCGTTCGACATCTTGCTCGACCGCGCCGGCGGCGGCGGGCATCCTCGCGTCATGCCCAGCTGGTCCGACTTCGAGAGCGCGGCGCCCGAGCTCGCCGCGAGCGTCCGGCGCCACCTCGATGCCCACACCCACAAGACCCTCGCCACGATCCGCGCGGACGGCTCCCCGCGCATCTCGGGCATCGAGTCGAAGTTCGCCGAGGGCGAGCTGTGGATCGGCTCGATGCCGGCCGCGCGCAAGGCGCGCGACCTGCAGCACGACCCGCGCTTCGCCCTCCACAGCGGCTCCGCCGACCCGCCGGAGTGGGATGGCGACGCCAAGCTCGCCGGCGTCGTCGAGGAGATCACCGACTCCGAGCGCGTGGCGGAGATCAACGGCTCCGTGCACAGCACCTCCCACCTGTTCCGGCTCGACCTGCGCGAGGTCTCGACCGTCGGGCTCAACGCGGAGCGGACGAAGCTCGTGATCCGGATCTGGACGCCCGGGCGGGACGTGCGGACCATCGAGCGCGAATGAGCGGCCGGCTCGAGCGGCTCGTCGAGCGCCTCGAGCTGCGGCCCACCGACCGCGTCCTCGAGATCGGCTGCGGCCACGGCGTCGCCGCCGCGCTCGTGTGCGAGCGCCTCGACGGCGGCGCCTACACCGCCGTCGACCGATCGCCGAAGATGATCGAGGCGGCCCGCCGCCGCAACGCCGCGCACGTGCGGGCCGGGCGGGCCGAGTTCCTCGTGATGGCGCTCGAGGGGCTCGACCTCGGCGAGCGCCGCTTCGACGTGATCTTCGCCGCGCGCGTCGGCCTCTTTCACCGCGAGCCCGCGCGCGCCCGCGCCCTTGCCGAGCCTTGGCTGGCGGCCGGCGGGCGGCTGGTCACGCAGTACGACTAGCGCGGCCGAGCTCGGCGAGCAGCTCCCAGATCGCCGGCGGCGACCCGTCGCCCGTCCGCACCGACAGCCGCAGCGTGTCGATCTGGATCTCCGCGCGCAAGTCGTCGCTGATCGGCCCTGGCTGCTCCTGCCCCGCGCCGGCGCACGCCGCCGACTCGGCGAGCGCACCGAGCCGCTCCGCCTCCGCTGGCTCGAGCGGGCGGGTCCCCAGGCTGCGGCCCTTGTCGATCACCTCGATCGTGCCGTCGCTGACGAGCACGCGCCGATCGAGCCCGAGCACGCCGCCGCGCTGGTGGACCTCGATCCGCATGCGCCGACGATAACCTGGTCAGGAGGCGGGCGCGCGGGCGTCGAACTCCACGTCGATCGCCTCGCCGTGGCGACCGCCGAAGAGGCGGGCGTCCACAGTGTGCAGGGCGGTCCTGGCCTCTTCGAACGTGCTCGCCGGCCCGAGGAAGTCGAGCGACTCGACCGCGAGCCGGTCCGTGTCGGCGCGGCCCGCGCGGCCGCGTAGGCCCCACAGCACCGCCGCCCAGACGGCGCCCAGGTCGTGCTCCTCGCCGCGGTAGCCGGGCGGGAAGCGCAGGTTCGGGTCGGTGGCGTTGCGCGCCCCATCCGGGTCGTCGGCGATGAACGGACCGAGCCGCGGGTCGTCGAGCAGCGAGGCCGCGAAGTAGTCGCTGAAGCCTTCGCTGAGGCCGCGCGCCTCCGTGTCGCGTGCGAAGCTGCGGCCGAGCCGGCAGATCGCGTCCGAGACCGCGTGCCCGAGCTCGTGGACGACCACGGAGGCGTCGCGAGCGCTCGAGCGATCGCCGAACATCCCGAAATGCAGGTCGCCCGCGTCCGGGCTGTAGTACGCATTTTCCGGCGAGACGGGATCGCGGACGACGATATGCATCGGCGCGAACGGCGCCGCCGCCAGCAGGGGCGGGTCAGTCAGCGTACGAAACCACTCGAGCGCCCGCCAGGCGTGATGGTAGACCTGCGGCTCGTCGAACTCCGCGCGCGCCGGGTCCGCGGTGAAGTCGCGGTCGGCGCGGACGATCCGCCCGCCGGCGGCCGGCCCGACGTCCAGGGAGCGGCCGTGCAGCAGGCGGCCGGGCTCGTCGAGACCCTCGAGCGTCGCGTCGACCAGCTCAGGGGTCGTCAGCGGGTCGGCCGGGAAGACGCGGGCGCGGCCCGTGGCCGTCGACGCCTGGTTGCTCGCGAGCAACAGGGCGAGATCGTCGGCGCGCAGGTACGCACGCACGTCGGCGGCGTCCTCGGGCACGCGGAAGCGGACCTCGTAGGCCCACGCGCCGCCCTCGCCGAGCGGGAACACGACGGGCTCGGGCGTCGCCGCCCGGAGGTCGTCGACGCCGAGGTGCTCAGCGCATGCGCGCAGCACCTCGCGCGGATCCAGCGCCGGCCGGGCGCCGGGGTCGCGCGCCTCGAGGTCGCCGAGCGGGCGCCCCGTGACGCCGTAGACGCCGCGCTCGTCCTCGTGCAGGTCGACCTCCGAGCCGACGACGCGCGCTCCGCGCAACAACTGGGCGAAGCGCTCGTGCGTGCCCGTGGCGGTTCGCCGCACCGCCGTCCGCCGCGTGCCATGGACCGCCGCCAGCGCGCCCGACTCCGGCGCCCCGGCGAAGCGCACGCTCACCGCTGCGGGGTCCTCGGGCAGCGGCTCGGACGCCAGCAGGAAGAACCCGCGCCGTGCGACCTGCTCGAACGGCGCCTCGACCCGCACGCCGGGGGTGCCCAGCAGCGGCGCGAGGTCCACCTCCGCCCGCTCGTAGCGCTCCCATCCCGCCGCTCGTCTCACCACGAGGTCGGCGACGATAGATGAGTTGCGGCGCGTCCGCCGGTCGAAGGATCATGGAAACACGACCATGACCACCGTTCGGCTGCGAGAACCGCTCAAGCGCCTCGCCGGGGGAAGGGCCGACCACGCGCTGGAGGGCGCGACGGTCGCCGACGTGCTGGCGGCGCTCGAGCGCGAGCAGCCGGCGCTCGCGGGCTGGATCCTCGACGAGCGCGGCGAGCTGCGCCGCCACATCAACGTCTACGTCCGCGGCGAGCCCGGGGGGCCGGACACGCCCGTCGGTGACGGCGACCGCGTCGACGTCCTGCCCGCGATCTCCGGAGGCGCGCGATGACCGAGCTGCTCGTAGGGGCCAAGAAGGGGCTGTTCGTGCTCGAGGGCGACCCCGCCGGCGGTTTCGAGGTCACCGCCCGCGCGTTCGCGGGCGAGCCCGTCGAGTACGCGATGCGCGACCCCGCACGGCAACGAGGGCATCCGCCCGCGCTACGTGCCCGACGACGCCAAGCCTGACCGTGCTGCGCCAGGCCTTCGACCGCGCGGGCTCCGGCGACGCGCTCGAGCTGTACTTCGGCAGCACGTCCGGCGCGCGTCTACGGGTCACCCGACGCGGGCGGGAGCTGGACGGCCGTGGCCGAGCACCTCCCGCCGGTCTACTCCGTCAGGACGGCGTGACGATCTGCTGAACCGCCCAGTTGTTCCCGTCGGGGTCGGCGAAGAAGACGAACCGGCCCCACGGGAACTCCTGCACGTCGCTGACCGGCACGCCGCGCCCCGAGAGGTCGGCGTGCGCGGCGTCGGCGTCGTCGACGACGAGCTGCAGGCCCTTCACCGAGCCCGGCTCGGCGTCGGTGACGCCGGTGCCGATCGCGATCGAGCACGCCGACCCGGGCGGCGTGAGCTGGACGAAGCGCAGCTCGTCGGAGATCCGGTGGTCGTGGTCGGGGTTGAAGCCGGCCTGGTCGACGTAGAACGCCTTCGCGCGGTCGACATCGGAGACGGGGACGGCGACGAGCTCGAGCCGGTAGTCCATGTCAGCCCTCCCGGGGCGCGTAGCGGGAATGCAGCATCAGGGCGTTGCCGTCGGGGTCGGCCAGGAAGGCCATCTTGCAGACGCCGGTGTCGGTGGTCCCGAGGAACTCCACTCCGCGCGAGGAGAGCTCGGCCTGGGCCGCCTCGATGTCGTCGACGTGCAGCGCCGCATGGGAGGCGCGGTTGGGGTGGAACTCCATGCCGAGCTTCTCGGGCTCGTAGATGGCGAAGCACGTCTCGCCGGCCCAGAACTCGTACTGGGCCTTGTCGTCCGGCCGCAAGCCGAGCGTGTCGACGTAGAAGGCGCGGCTGCGGTCGGCGTCCCGCGACGGGACGGCGAGGAAGTCGAGCGATGAGATCATCGCCCGATCGTCTCAGACCTCGACGGTCTCGCCCACGCCGATCGGCAGCCAGCGGATGCTGTCGCGCACGGATGCCGGAGCCGAGGCGAACACCGGCTCGATCGCCTCGCGCTGCTGGCGGAAGTGCTGCCAGCCCTCGTAGTGGACGGGGATCGCCGTGCGCGGGCGCAGCTCGCCGAGCAGCTCGACCGCCTGCTCGGCGGTCATCGTGTAACGCAGCGGACCCGTGACCGGGAAGCGCACGCCGCCGAGGTGCACGAGCGCGGTGCCGACGTCGATCCGCACCGCGACCTCGCGCACGCCGCCGTAGAGGACGGTGTCGCCCGAGATCCACAGCGCGCCGTGCCGCTGGCCCTCCCAGCGCAGGGCGAAGCCGATCACGTCGCCGACCAGCGGGTGCGAGAGCGGCGGCCCGTGGCGGCAGGGGGTGGCGGTGACCTCGATCGGCGCGCGCCCCTCGCCCTCGAGCGTCGTCGACTGCCAGTCGGCCAGCCCGCGCGCGCCGCCGCCGAGCCGGCGCGCGCCCGCGGTCGTGGTGATCACCTCGCCGGCCGAGGAGAGCAGCGCCCGCCCTGCGGCGTCGAGGTTGTCGTCGTGGTGGTCGTGGCTGAGCAGGACGGCGTCGATGCGCCCGAGCGCCTCGGGCGCGAGCGCCGGCCCCGCGGTCTTGCGCGACCCGGTCCCCCAGCCGAAGCTGTAGTGGCGGCCGGGGGCGTCGAACGTCGGGTCGGTGAGCAGCCGGTGGCCCTCGGCCTCGATCAGGACCGTAGGGCCGCCGACGTGCGTGATGCGGACCTCGCTCACACCCTTGCGGGCTCCTTGCGGTGGTTCATCGCCCACTCGAGCGCGTGGTCGGCGACCTCGCGCCACTCCGGGCAGGACGGCAGCAGGTGCGGCCCCTCGAACTCGACGATCTCCGTCACCGTGTCCGACTTGTAGTGCTTGAGGTTGCTCTGCTGGACCTTGGGCGGCATCAGGTGGTCCTGCTTGCCGGAGATGAACAGCAGCGGCGCGCGGTCGTCGTTCTTGTAGTTCACCCAGTTGTCGTCCTTGCCGGGGTGCACGTTGGCCAGCGCGGTCGCCCAGAACACGCCGCCGCTGGCGGGCACGTGGTAGCGCTCGTACAGGCGCAGCGACTCCTCCTCGCTGAACGTGTTCGCGAAGGCGTAGTGCCACTGCTCCGCCGTGAGGCCGACCGCACGGTGGCGGTTGGCCGGGTTCTTGAGCACCGGGAAGGCCGACTTGATCTGCGTCAGCGGCACGACAGGCACGCCCTCGGTCGGCGCGGAGTTGATCGCCACGCCGCAGGCGCCGCAGCCGTGATCGAGCAGGATCTGGGTGAGCACGCCGCCCGCGGAGTGGCCCATCAGGATCGGCGGCTCGTCGAGCCCGCGGATCAGCTCCTCGATCTTCGCGACGGCGTCCGGGATCGACAGGTTCACGATCGGCGTCGGGTCGGCGTTGAGCGCCTCGACCTCGACCTCGAAGCCCGGGTAGGCCGGGGTGTGAACCTCGTGGCCCTTGGCCTCGAAGTACGCCTTCCACTCCTCCCAGCTCCTGGGCGTGACCCAGAAGCCGTGGATGAGCACGATAGGTGGCTTAGTGGTCGTCATCCGGCGACGCTATCCGCGCCGCAGGGACGTCACATAACGCAGATATCCGGTCAGGCGGTGGCGCGGGCCCGGGCGCGCGCGGCCTTGACGCGGCCGATCGCGTCGAGGGAGACCTTGCGCAGCCGCACCGAATGCGGGGTGACCTCGACGCACTCGTCCTCGCGCACGAACTCGAGCGCCTGGTCGAGCGACAGGTTGCGATGCGGTACGAGCCGCACGAGCACGTCCGACGTCGAGGAGCGCATGTTCGTGAGCTGCTTCTCCTTGATCGCGTTGACGTCGAGGTCCTCGGCGCGCGCGTTCTCGCCGATGATCATGCCCTCGTAGACGTCCTCGCCGGGGCCGACGAACAGCGTGCCCCGCTCCTGCAGGTTGAACAGCGCGAACGACGCGGTCTTGCCCTTGCGGTCGGCGACGAGCGAGCCCGTCGGGCGCAGGCGCATCTCGCCCGCCCACGGCTCCCAGCGGTCGAAGACGTGGTGCAGCAGGCCGGTGCCGCGCGTCTCGGTGAGGAACTCGGTGCGGAAGCCGATCAGGCCGCGCGCGGGGACGAGGTAGTCCATCCGCACCCAGCCCGTGCCGTGGTTGACCATCTGCTCCATCCGCCCGCGGCGCAGCGCGAGCAGCTGCGTGACGACGCCGACGTAGTCCTCGGGCACGTCGATCGTCATGCGCTCGACGGGCTCGTGCGTCTTGCCGTCGATCTCGCGGATGACGACCCGCGGCTTGCCCACGGTCAGCTCGAAGCCCTCGCGGCGCATCAGCTCGACGAGGATCGCCAGCTGCAGCTCGCCGCGGCCCTGGACCTCCCAGGTCTCGGGACGCTCGGTGTCGACGACGCGGATCGAGACGTTGCCGATCGTCTCGGCGTCGAGGCGGTCCTTGATCTGGCGCGAGGTCAGCTTGCCGCCGTCCTGGCCCGCCAGCGGCGAGGTGTTCTGCCCGATCGTGACCGACAGCGACGGCTCGTCGACCGTGATCACCGGCAGCGGGCGCGGGTCCTCGGGATCGGCGAGCGTCTCGCCGATCGTGACGTCCGCGAGCCCGGCGACGGCGATGATCTCGCCGGGTCCGGCCTCCTCGGCCTCGACGCGGTCGAGCGACTCCGTGACGTAGAGCTCGGCGACCTTCGCGCTGGTGATCGTCCCGTCGGCGCGGCACCACGCGATCGGCGCGCCCTTGCGGATCGTGCCGTTGCGCACGCGGCAGATCGCGAGCCGCCCCAGGTACGGCGAGGCGTCGAGGTTCGTCACGTGCGCCTGCAGCGGGTGGCCCTCCTCGTAGGCGGGAGCGGGGATGTGCTCCACGAGCAGGTCCATCAGCGGCTTGAGGTCGGTGCCCTCCTCGCCCTCGGTCATCGACGCCCAGCCGGCCTTGGCGTTCGTGTAGACGATCGGGAACTCGATCTGGTCCTCGCGCGCGTCGAGGTCGATGAACAGCTCGTAGACCTCGTCGACGACCTCGGCGATCCGCGCGTCCGGGCGGTCGACCTTGTTGACGACCAGGATCACCGGCAGCCTCGCCTCGAGCGCCTTGCGCAGCACGAAGCGCGTCTGCGGCAGCGGCCCCTCGGAGGCGTCGACGAGCAGCAGCACGCCGTCGACCATCGTCAGCCCGCGCTCGACCTCGCCGCCGAAGTCGGCGTGGCCCGGCGTGTCGACGATGTTGAGCTTCACGTCGCCGTGGCGGACCGCGGTGTTCTTGGCGAGGATCGTGATGCCCTTCTCGCGCTCGAGGTCCATCGAGTCCATCACGCGCTCGTCGACGTCCTGGTTGGCGCGGAACGCGCCGGACTGCCACAGCATCGCGTCGACGAGCGTCGTCTTGCCGTGGTCGACGTGGGCGATGATGGCGACGTTGCGGAGGTCTTCGCGGCGGACGGGCATGGCCGCGAGAGGGTAGAAGGGTTCCCGTGGACACCCGCACGACGCTCGAGGAACGCCGGGACGAGATCCGCGCACGCGTGGACGAGCTGGCCAAGCGGCCGGAGCTGGGCGCCGCGCAGGGCTTCGGCAAGCGCATCGGCGACGGCACCACCGAGGCGATCAGCCGGCTGACCGACATCGGCGTCGGCCGCTCGCTCGAGGCCCAGCTCGCGCGCACGGAGCGCGCGCTCGCCAAGCTCGAGGAGGGCAGCTACGGCCGCTGCGACTCCTGCGGCGCGGAGATCCCCCCGCGCCGCCTGGAGGCGATGCCCGACAGCGTCCTGTGCGTCAGCTGCGCGGCCGCGGAGCCCTCGCTGCCGCCGCCGCGCCGGCGCTAGCGCGCGGCGGGCTCCTTCTTGCCGTTCGCCGCCTCGCGCGGCTTGAGCTGGATCCGCCGCTCGGCCTCCGCCGTGCCGCCGTGGAGCTGGCGGGCCCGCTCCGTCTCCGCGTTGAACTCGGCGCCGAGCAGGATCGCGAGGTTCGTGAGCCACAGCCAGAGCAGGAACACGACCACGCCGCCCAGCGCGCCGTAGGTCTTGTCGTAGGAGCTGAAGTTCGACGCGTAGAACGCGAAGGCGACGGACGCGACGATCCACACGACGAGCGCGACGATCGCGCCGCCGCTGACCCAGCGCAGGCCGCTCACGCGCGCGTTCGGCGTCGTGTAGTAGAGGACGCCGAAGATCACGAGCACGAGCACGATCATCGCCGGCCACTTCGCGATCCGCCACACCGTCAGCGCCATGTCGGAGAGGCCGAGCGCCCCGCCCAGCGCGCTGACGAGCGGGCCGCTGAGCACGAGCGCGAGCGCGACGGACGCCGCCATCAGGATCAGCACCAGCGTGATCAGCAGCTGGATCGGCTTGAGCTTCCAGAACGGGCGCCCCTCGTCGACCTCGTACATCGTGTTCGCGGCGTCGGTGAACGCGCTCACGTAGCCCGAGGCCGCCCACAGGGCGCCGGCCACGCTGACGACGAGCATGATCCCGGCGCCGCCGCGGTTGTCGGTGATCGACTCGATCGGGCCCTGGAACGTGCTCGCGGCCGACTCGGGGCCGAGCTGGGAGACGGTGTCGGTGAGCACCTTCGTGATCCGCTCGGGATCGCCGAAGAGCCCGAGCAGCGAGACCATCACGAGCAGCGCGGGGAAGATCGACAGCACCGAGTAGTAGGTGAGCGCCGCCGCCCAGTGCTGGAGCTTGTCCTCCTGGAACTCGCGCACGGTGCGCTTGAGCGTGTCCATCCAGGTCCCGCGCGGAAGCGCGGTCGGGCTTGCGATCCCGCCGTCATCAGGGGCCATGTCCATTCGCTTACCCGGCGGTTTCCGCCCCGGATTTTGATGTGATCAAAATCTGACGAGCGCTCAGAAGCTCCAGTCGACCATCCACGGCCGCGACGCGTCGGCGCCTCCGGCGCTGCGATAGGCCGCTCGCCCGCCCTCGTTGTCGTCGTCGACGAACACGAACATGCCCGTGCACCCTCGTTCCCGCGCGAGGGCCTCGAGCGCCCCGATCAGCGCTCGGGCGTGCCCGCGCCGCTGGTGCTCCTCGTCGACGGCGAGCTCGTAGAGGAACATCTCGGTGCCCTTGTCGGGGTGCGTGACCTCGATGCCCGAGACGAACCCGGCCGGCTCGCCGTCGACGTAGGCCACCAGCAGGTGCGAGCCCGGCTCGCCCAGGAATCGCTCGGTCGCCTCGGCCTTCGCCGGCCCGTCGAAGAGGTGCTGTGCGGCGACGACCGCATCGTCGTCGCCCGGGCCGAGCGCGCGGATCTCCCTCACGGGCCCTCGAGCCGGATCTCCGAGATCGGGGTGCCCTCGGGGAGGTCGGCGATCTGGCGGTGCAGTTGCCCCATCAGCGAGAGGTTGACCTCCAGGTCGGCGACCTCGGCGTTCTCGACGGTCACCTCGCCACCGAGCGCGGGCGGCGTGCGGAAGGCGTAGACCTCGCCGGGGCCGAGCTCGAGTCCGGCGCTCCGGAGGTCCGCGACGAGTTGCGCCGTCAACCGCTCGATCACGAACTCCCGGTCGCCGAGCAGGGCGCGCAGCTCGTCCTCGCTCGCCGCCACCTGCTCGACGTCCCCGAACACCGTGTCGAGCTGGTGGACCGTCCCGTCGCCGGTGTCCTGCACGAAGGCGTGGCCGAGGGCGGTGATCAGGATCGGCAGCCGGTGCGGGCCGATCAGCCACTCCCAGTCGGCGAGCAGCGCCGCGCGGTCGGAGTGCGCGAAGTCGACCGTCAGGTCCTCGAGGGTGATCGGCATGAGCGGCAAGCTACCCCGACGCTCGTCCAGGGTGCCTTGAGAGCGTCAGGGGCGTGCGGCTAGGTTGGGGCGGATGAAGAAGATCCTCATGGCACTGATGCTCTCTGCACTCGTCGCGGCGCTGGCACCCGGTGCGGCGCAGGCCGCCGGCAAGCCCGCCAACGGCTGCCCGTCCGGCTTCAACCTCGGCGCGCTGTCGGCCGAGCAGATCCTGAAGCTGCCGCGCAGCCAGGCCGCGATCGCCGCGGGCGTCGTCGACGAGGCCGGGATCCGCGCGGGCGTCGCGGGCGTCGACAAGAACGGCACGGGCCGCGTGTGCGTGCAGCTCTCCAACGGCCTCGTCACCGGCAAGCGCCCGAACGGGCAGTTCTTCTACAACCTCGTCGACGACAACAGCTCCGTACGCTGACCGTGTGGAGCTGATCCGTGTCGCGACCGTCGAGTCGTCGCTGACCGACCGCGCCGCGGCGCCCAAGCAGGGCGACGAGGGCGCGCCGGAGGCGACGCTGGCCTTCGAGGAGGGCTTCGCGCCCGCCCTCGAGGGCCTGGCTCCGGGCGACGACGTGATCGTGCTGACGTGGCTCGACCGCGCGAGCCGGGACGTCCTGCGGGTCCACCCGCGCGACGACGCCTCGCGCCCCGAGCTGGGCGTCTTCGCCACCCGCTCGGCCGACCGGCCGAATCCGGTCGGCCTGCATCGCGTGACGATCCTGGAGCTCGACGGCACGCGGATGCGCGTGAGCGGCCTCGAGGCGATCGACGGCACCCCCGTCGTGGACGTCAAGCCGGTCTCTGCGCACCGTGGCGGAGCGGTGAGCGACCGCCGGTCCGAGGCCGAGCGGGCGATCCTCGAGCTGCTCGCCCAGCGGGATCCCGGCAAGACGATCTGCCCGTCGGACGCGGCGCGGGCGATGGGCGGCGACGACGGGTTCCGCCCATTGATGCCCGTGGTCCGCGACGCCGCGCGGGCGCTCGTCGCGGAGGGCCGGATCGAGGTCACGCAGCGGGGCGAGCCCGTCGACCTGGACAGCGCGCGAGGCGCGATCCGGCTGCGGTCCGTGCGCTGAGGGCAACTCCTACCGCGTTGGTAGGCTTTACCCCCGATGATCTTCACGACCAAGGCCGAGTACGGCGTGCGGCTGCTGATCCAGCTCGGGCTCCAGGGCGGCAACGCGCCGGTGAGCCTGAAGGCGGTGGCCGAGGCCGAGAACCTCCCGCTCGCGTACCTGGAGCGGATCGCCGCGCTGCTCAAGAAGCACGAGCTGATCACCGCCACGCGCGGCGCCCACGGCGGCTACCTGCTGGCCCGGCCCGCCGGGGAGATCACGATGGACGCCGTCGTGCTCGCGCTCGAGGGCGCGATCGCGCCGATGGACTGCTTCTTCGACGACCGCGACGGCCGCGTCTCGTGCTCGCACCACACCGACGGCGAGCACTGCGCCACCAAGCTTCTCTGGACGCGCGTGCAGATGGGCGTCATCAAGTCCCTGCAGCGCACGACCCTGGCCGAGCTCGTGGAGTTCGCCACCCCGAACGAATCGACCTTGGAGATCCATGGCTGAACTCGAGATCAAGAACCTGCACGTCGCCGCGGGCGACAAGCAGATCCTCAAGGGGGTGGACCTCCACGTCCGCTCCGGCGAGATCCACGCGATGATGGGCCCGAACGGGTCCGGCAAGTCGACGCTGGCCAACGCGATCATGGGCCACCCCGGCCTCGAGGTCACCGACGGCCAGATCCTCTTCGACGGCGAGGACATCACGGAGGCCGACCCGGACGAGCGCGCCCGCTCCGGCCTGTTCATGGCCTTCCAGTACCCCGTCGCGATCCCCGGCGTGACGACCGCCAAGTACCTGCGGATGGTCATGAACGCCCACCGCGAGGCGCGCGGCGAGCAGCCGATCTCGCTCAAGGACTTCCGCAAGACCGTCGAGGCGGCGATGGAGCTCACGCACGTCCCGAAGGAGTTCTCCAGCCGCTACATCAACGACGGCTTCTCGGGCGGCGAGAAGAAGCGCATGGAGATCCTCCAGCTCGCGCTCCAGCAGCCCAGCCTCGCCGTCCTGGACGAGACCGACTCCGGCCTCGACATCGACGCGCTCAACACCGTCTCGCACGGCGTCAACACCGTCGCGAAGGAGAGCGGCATGGGCGCGCTGATCATCACCCACTACCAGCGCATCCTGCACCTCGTGAAGCCCGAGTTCGTGCACATCATGTTCGAGGGCCGGATCGTCAAGGAGGGCGGCCCGGAGCTCGTCGAGCAGCTCGAGCAGCGCGGCTACGGCTGGATCCGCGACGAGGTCGTCGCCGCCGCATGACCCTGACCACTCCTGCCGCAGCCGACTTCCCCGTCCTGTCGCAGGAGGGCCTGACGTACCTCGACTCGGCCGCGACGGCGCAGACCGCGCGGCCCGTGATCGAGGCGATGGACGAGTACTACACGGAGTACCGCGCCTCGATCCACCGCGGCGTGTACCCGCTGGCCGCGCGCGCCACGGAGGCCTACGAGGGCGCCCGCGATCGCGTGGCCGCCTTCGCCGGCTCCACGCCGGGCGAGACCGTCTTCACGCGCAACGCGACGGAGGCGATCAACCTCGTCGCCTACAGCTGGGGCCGGGCGAACGTCGGCGCGGGCGACCTGGTGGTCGTCACGCAGATGGAGCACCACTCCAACCTCGTGCCGTGGCAGCTGCTGTGCTCCGAGAAGGGCGCCGAGCTCGCCTACGCGCCGGTAACGGACGGCGGCCTGCTCGACCTCGAGGCGCTCGACGACCTGCTGGCGCGCCGCCCCAAGCTCGTCGCGGTCGCCCACGTCTCCAACGTGCTCGGCACGATCAACCCCATCGCGGAGATCGCCGAGCGCGCGCACGCCGCCGGCGCGCTCGTGCTCGTCGACGGCGCGCAGGCCGTCCCGCACCTGCCCGTCGACGTGGCGGCGCTGGGCGCGGACTTCTACGCCTGGACGGGGCACAAGGCCTACGGGCCGACCGGCGTCGGCGTCCTGCACGGGCGCCGCGAGCTGCTGGAGGCGATGCCGCCGTTCCTCGGCGGCGGGCACATGATCACGCGCGTCGGCGACTACGAGTCCCAGTTCGCCGAGCCGCCCGCGCGCTTCGAGGCGGGCACGATGCCGGTCGCCGAGGCGATCGGGCTCGGCGCCGCCGTCGACTACCTGTCCGGCCTCGGCATGGGCGCCGTCTGGGAGCACTCCCGCGACGTCACGGGCTACGCGATCGAGCGGCTGCGGACGGTCGACGGACTGACGCTGCACGGCCCGGCCGAGCTCGAGCACCGCGGCAGCCTCGCGTCCTTCTCCTTCGAGGACATCCACCCGCACGACGTCGCCGAGATCCTCGGCCGCGACGGCGTCTGCGTGCGCGCCGGCCACCACTGCGCGCAGCCGCTGATGCGCCGCCTCGGCGTGCCCGCCAGCTCGCGCGCATCGTTCGCCGTGCACAACACGCGCGAGGACGTCGACCGCCTGATCGAGGGCCTGGCCGGCGTGAAGGCGGTGTTCGCCTAGTGGTTCGCCGCGAGGGCATCAGGATCTGCGGGGCGGGCCACTGATGGACGACCTCTACCGCGAGCAGATCCTCGAGCACTACAAGCAGCCCCATAACTGGGGGGAGATGGAGGACCCGGACCTCGAGTTCGAGGACTTCAACCCGCTCTGCGGCGACGAGCTGAAGGTCCAGCTGCGCGTCGAGGACGACAAGGTCGCCGAGGTGCGCTTCTCCGGCCACGGCTGCGCGATCTCGCAGGCCTCCGCCTCGATGGCCTCCGACGAGGTGATCGGGATGCCGGTGCGGGAGCTGCTCGAGCTCGACCGCGACTTCGTGCTCGACCTGCTCGGGATCGACATCTCCGCGACGCGCATGAAGTGCGCGCTGCTGAGCCTGAAGGTGCTCAAGAGCGCCGGGCTCGGGCACGCCACCGGCTGGGAGACCGAGCCGGTCAGAACCGACTAGCGGTCGGGGCTCGAGATCAATATCGTGCGCGCGTGGCGTTCGGTCGGCTGGCCGGTTGCGTGGCGACACTCGCACTGGCGGGCCTCGTCGCCACGGCCGAAGCCTCCGCCCAGACCCGGATCGGCCAGGCCGCGATCGACGCCTACGAGGACGCCGCGGCGGCGACCCTGCCCGCGGCCCGGGACGTCTGCCTCGCGGGCGAGCTGATCTCGACCGGCTCCGCGCCGGCGGTCAAGCGCGCGAACCCGCAGCGGATGGACTTCCCCAGCAGCTCGGGCACGAGCCTGACGGCGACGGAGGCGGGCGGCGGCGCGATCGCGTTCGGCGTCCGCGACTCCTGGAGCTTCGACTGGCCGGCGCGCGAGCGCGAGCTCCAGATGCTGCGCGACCTGCCGTGCCGGGCCGCCGGCCTGTACGGCGACGTCGCCGCCTCCGCGGCCGATCCGGAGTTCGACAGCTGGCCGATCGTCACGTACCACACGCCGATCGCGACCGAGAACGACGCGGCGGACGCCACCTTCGAGGCGCTCGCCGTCCACGTCGAGCACGGCCGCACGCAGCTCCAGTCGCTCGAGCGCTACCGCGGCGCCGTGGCCGCCGGCGACGAGACGGGCGTGCACCATCAGGCGCGCTGGATCGCGCTCGAGGGCCGGGACTCCCTCGCCGCCGCCGGCGACGCCGCGGCGGCCATGCGCGGTTACGCGGACGAGCTGGCGGCCGACCCGGCCGTGCGCGACCCGGTCGCCACGCAGGCCGAGGTCGAGCGGATAGCGGCGATCTACGACCGCGTGCGCGCATCGGGCTTCACCGACGCGGAGGAGCAGCCGCTCGTCGACGACGGCATGCACCCCGGCTTCATCGAGATGGTCCGCGACGACTTCGCGGCGACGGACATCGCCTCCGCGCCGGTGGGACGCTCGGCCGCGGCGATCGTCGAGGCGATGGCGGCGGCGCTCGACGACGGGGCCGAGGGCGTCGACGCGCTCGTGGACGACGCCTGGGCGGTCGCCGAGGCCACGAACCATCCGCCGGCGGCCGGCTTCAGCATCGTCTCGATCGCGGACGCCGGGTCGGGCCAGAACCTCCGCTTCACCGTCGACGAGCCCGACCCCGACGGCGACCCGGCGAGCTATGAGTGGTCGTTCGACGACGGCGGGACGGCGCAGGGCGAGCAGGTCTGGCACCGCTTCGCGACGCCCGGCGAGCACACGGCGACGCTCACCGTGACCGACGACTTCGCGTCGGCCACGGAGACCCGCAGCTTCACCGTCGGCGGCCGGGTCGAGCTCGACATCGAGGCGGTCCCGCACGACTACCGCGGCGCCGCGGTGGTGGATCTGGACGCCGGCGACGGCTTCGGCATCGAGTCGCTGTCCGACGGCGACCGCTGGGCGGCGGACTCGCTCGCCGCGGAGATGACGCTGCGGCTCGCCCCGACCGGAGGCGGGCACCTCACCGCACTGTCGTGCGACGACGCCGGCTCGGCGCGCCCGTCCACGGCCGACGCGGCGGCGGGGACCATCACGGCGCGCGCCGACGCCGGCGAGACCGTCCGCTGCACGGCGAAGCTCGCCGCGGACGCCGCGAAGGCGATCGTGCGCAGCGAGGTCCTCGGACCGTCGCGCGATCCGTTCCAGCGGTTCCTGTTCCAGGCGAGCGACGGGCCGCCGGACGACATCCGCGCGCTGGGCCACGGCGAGGAGACCTCGTTCGACCTGTGGCCGACCGGCGCGCTGCACGTCGGGCGCCCCTGGCGCGGGTGGGAGCCCGACTACGAGGTGGCCGCCGTCGACTGCGACGACGGCGCCTCGGCGCACCCGTCGTCGGGTGACCCGATCGGCAGGGCCGCGTACTTCCGGCCCGATCCGGGCGAGACCGTCCGCTGCACGTTGAAGTGGCGGCCGCTCGGGCTGGTCTCGCCGGGCCCGCTGCGCCGCATCCGGGCTTCGGACGAGCTCGAGTGCGGCGTCTGGCTGGCCGGCGACAACGACGCGGTGTTCTTCGATTGCGGCACCGTCCTGCGCGCCGCGGGCACGACGTTCGCGCACGGGGAGCAGACGCCGCTCGGTACGGGCTTCACGGCCGGCGAGCGGACGGGCCCGACCGGCACGGGCACGCGCGCGGACCCGCTGACGGTCGTCACGAGGGCGACGGCCGGTGCCACCGGCGTGAGCGTGCGCCAGGTCGACAGCTACGTGACCGGCGACTACGGCTACAGGACGTCGGTGACGCTCACGAACACCGGCGACGTGGCGCGCTCGGGCCAGCTCTACCGCGCCGGCGAGTGCATGCTGGAGCACGACGGCACGGTCGCGGGGTTCGGCGAGTCCGACGCGGCCACGGGCGCCGTCGCGTGCCGCACGACGCCGCCCGGGGAGGCCGGGCAGCAGATCCGCTGGACGCCGGTGACGGCCGGCAGTCACCGGCTGGAGGGCGAATGGCCCGCGATCGCGAGCGCGGTCAAGGCTGGGGAGGCCTTCGACGACAGCTGCGTGTGCACGCCCGAGCACCGTCCCGCGGGCGGGCTCAGCTGGGCGTACTCGCTGGCGCCGGGTGAGAGCGCGACGTTCGAGCACTTCACGACCGTCGGGAGCACGGACCTGCCGGTGCCGGGCGGCGGCGACCCGGGGCCCGAGCCGTCGCCGACCGCGACGCCGCAGCCGGAGACGACCCCGACGCCGACCGCGACCGCGACGGCGCACGCCGACCGCCACGCCGGACCTGTCGCCCGCGCCGGTGACGGAGCAGCCCGCGGCGCCCGACCAGGGCGGCGTGAAGTCCCGCCAGGCCGTGTCGCTCGGGCTGCCGAGCGCAAAGCGCTGCGTCGGCACGCGCGGGCTCGCGATCCGTCTGCGGGCGCCGCGCGGGGTCGCGCTGCGATCGGCCCGGATCTGGGCCGCAGGCCGGCGGGTCTCGGTCCGCAAGCGGCGCGGCCGGCTGACCGCCACGATCGCCCCGCGGCGGGTGCGCAAGCGCGCCTTCACGGTCGTCGTCCGCGCGGTCGCGGCCGACGGGCGCGTGCTGCGCGACGAGCGCCGCTACCGGACCTGCGGGCGCTCGGGCTAGGCGAGCACCGCGGGCTCCGGGAGCCCGCTCACGAAGTCGCCGCTCATCGCGCGCAGCACGCCGTGCAGCCCCTCGGCGCGGCCCGCGACCGCCCGCTGGCGCAGCGCGCCCGGGCGCTCGGCGAGCGCGCGGACCGACTCGAGCTCGTGCCCGCAGCGCAACCACTGCGCGTGCGGCACGCACGAGCGCAGCGTCGCGGCGAGCTTGTCGGCGGCCGGCACGCAGCGGCCGGCGACCGGGTCGACGAACGCCGCGTCCATGCCGTCGCGGGCGGCGAGGAAGCGGTTCTCCTCGAGCACCTCGGGCGCGATCGGCTTGCGCTCCGCCGGGCGCTCGAGCGCCTCGCGGCGGACCAGGCACTGCACGAGCGCGGCGAGCGCCGCGGTGTCGCGCACGCGCGTCTGCGCGTCCATGATCCGCACCTCGATCGTGCCGAGCCGCGGCTGCAGCCGCACGTCCCACCACAGGAACGTCGGCTCGGGGATCGCGTCGCAGCGGATCAGCACGTCGACGGCCTCGACGTAGTCCTCGTAGGAGGCGAAGCTGCGCGGCGTGCCCGTGCGCGGGAAGGCCTGGAAGATCGGGGTCCGCGCGGAGGCGAGCCCGCTGTCGCGGCCCTGCCAGAACGGCGAGTTGGCAGACAGCGCCAGCAGCAGCGCCAGCTCCTCGCGCAGCCCGTTGAGCGCCCGCACGGCGGAGTCCTCGTCGGGCACCGCGACATGCACGTGCAGCGCGAACGTCGGCTCGCGGCGCGCGAGCTCGCGCATCGACGTGTAGAGGAACTGGTAGCGCGCGCCGGGGGAGACCTCGGTGTCCTCCCAGCTCGCGAGCGGGTGGGTGCCGGCCACCGCGGCGGCCATCCCCATCGTGTCGAGCCGCCGCGCGAGCCCGCCGCGCAGCGAGGCCAGCTCGATGACCGCGTCGGCGACGGTCGTGTGCGGCGCGGTCGCCAGCTCGACGGCGGAGCCATGCGTCTCCGCCGCGGTGTGCTTGGCGATCTCGCGGTCGAGCGCCTCGAGCACCTCCTCGGAGCGCGAGGCGGGCATCCAGCTGTGCGGGTCGAGGAGCATGACCTCCTCCTCGATGCCGACGGTCCACGGCGCCTCGGCTCCCGCGCGGTTCCATTCCGCCCATCCGCTCACGGCAGCACCCATGTGTCTTTCGCGCCGCCGTTCTGAGTCGAGTTGACCACCATCGCCCCTTCGCCGAAGGCCACGCGGGTCAGTCCGCCGGGCATGACCGCGGCCTTCCCATCGCCGCGCAGGAACACGAAGGGTCGCAGGTCCACGTGCCTGGGCGCCAGCTCATCGCCGATCACCGTCGGGTGCAGGGAGATCTCGATCGTGGGCTGGGCGATGAACTCACCGGGGCGCTCGACGAGCTCCGTCCGCAGCCGCTCGACGTCCTCGCGCTCGGCATGCGGGCACACCACGACGCCGTGGCCGCCGTGACCGGTCCGCGGCTTGACCACGAGCGTCTCGAGCTCGTCGAGCGCGCGCTCGAGCTGCTCCGGGACGCACAGGTCGAACGTCGGCACGGAGCGCAGCAGCGGCTCCTCGCCGAGGTGGAAGCGCACGAGGTCCTCCACATACGCGTGCACGAGCTTGTCGTCCGCGATGCCCGTGCCGAACGCGTTGACGAGCCCGAGCGTGCCGGCGCGCACCGCCGGCACCAGCAGCCGCCCGACCTCGGTGTCCACCGTGTCGGCGTCCGTGCGCCGGTAGACGACGTCGACGGCGCGCCCCTCGTGGCGCAGCACGTCCCCGCGCAGCTCGAGCTCGTGCGGCTCCAGGAGCGGGATGCCGAGCTGCTCCGCGGCCCACGCGTGCTCGTACGCGGCGCTGTTGTCGCGCCCGTCGGTGAGCACCACGAGGTACGGGTCCTCGGCGTCCTCGGGCGTGGCCGCGTGCAGCGTGTCCGCGAGCATCCCCGTCACGCCGGCGAGCGACCGCGGCGCGATGTCCGCCGGCGGTTGCAGGCGAGCGAGCACGGCGCGCCGTGCCTCGATGGCGTAGGCGAAGCCGCTCGGCGTGCGCAGGTTGTCCTCGAGCACGAGCAGCTCGCCCGAGGCGTCGCGCACCAGGTCCAGGCCGGCGATGCCGACCCAGGTCCCGCCCGGCGGGCACACGCCCTGCATCGCGGGCTCGTAGCCCTCGGAGGTCTCGATCGCCCGTGCCGGCACGACGCCCTCGGCGACCGCGCGCCGGCGCCCGTACACGTCGGCGACGAACGCGTTCAGCGCGCGGACGCGCTGGGCCAGGCCGGCTTCGAGCGCCGCCCACTCCTGCGCGCCGAACACCCGCGGCACCGGGCAGATGTGGAAGTCGACGTCACCGCCGGCGGAGCGGAACTTGACGCCGCGGCCCGCGAGCGTCCCGCGCACGTCGGCGGCCAGGGCTCGCAGGTCCGGGCCGAGCAGCGCCAGGCCGGCGCCGCCGGCCTCGCGTGGCTCCCCATCGGCATCGAGCGCCTCGTCGTAGAAGTCCCGAGGGGGCGGGTAGGGGCTCGTCGCGGTCACCACCTCACCCTTCCCGACGGCTCCGCGGATCACACTGGCCCGGCGTACAAGATCGCTGGTAGGTTCCGCCGACATGGGGACACCGGGAGACCGCGGTGAAGGCGAGGAGCGCACCGGCGGCTGGAAGTCCGAGTGGCAGTCCGGCGGCTGGCAGAGCCAGTGGCAGCAGCCCGGGAGCGAGCAGGGCTGGCGCCAGGAGGAGCCTCAGCAGCAGCCGGTGCAGCCCGGCGGGCCTTCCGGCTGGCAGCAGACGCCCGACGGGCGCTGGATCGCGGATGCGCCGAGCGCGAGCGGCAAGGCGACCGCGTCGCTGGTGCTCGGGCTCGTCGGGCTCGTGTTCTGCCCGCTGGTCTGCTCCGTGCTCGCGATCGTGTTCGGCTACCAGGCCCGCAGGGAGATCGCCGCCTCCGGCGGGCAGCTCGCCGGCGGCGGCAGCGCGACCGCCGGGATCATCCTCGGCTGGATCGGCACCGTCATCTACGGGATCTTCCTGCTGCTGATCATCATCGGCCTGATGGCGGGCGACTAGCCCACGATCGTCCCGCGCTGGGCGAGCGCGTAGGCCCAGGCGACCGCGACGAACAGCGCCGCGGCGATCCACGGCGCGCGCGGCCCGGGCCGCGGCCGCCAACCCGCCAGCACCGCGACGCCGGCCAGCACCGCGGCGACGGCGAGCACGACCCACGGCGCGTTGTACGAAGTCCAGCCGCCGTCGCCGCGCACGGCGAGCGCGAACGCGCGCGTGGCGCCGCACAGCGGGCAGGGCAGGCCCGTCACCGAGCGGAACGGGCACGGGGGCAGCAGCCCGCCGTCCTCGCCCGCCGCGGCGCCCAGCGCGAAGGGCAGGCAGCCCGCGCCCAGCAGGGTCAGGCCCAGGCGGCGGTCAGATCCCATCGGGATAGCGTGCACGAAGCTCGTCGATCCAGCCGGCGAGCCGCTCCGCCAGCGCCGGGTCGGCGATCTCGAGCACGTTCTCGGCGTTCATCTCGCCCGAGCGCGAGAGGTTGAACGAGCCGAGGAAGACGACGTCGTCGGCGACGGTGACCTTGGCGTGCATGAAGTCGTGGATCGAGCCGGCCTCGTACGGGGTCGAGCGCTTGCCGCTGAACGCCTCCAGCGCGCCGACGAGCAGCGGGCCCTTCCACTTCGAGCGCGGGTTCTGCGCCCACTGGCGGAAGACCTGGCGCACCTGCGTGGCGTCGCAGACGCCCGCGATGTCGACGCGCTCCTCGGCGATGACCTCGTTGAGCGCGGCCAGGATCGGGCCGGCGGTCACGAGCGGCGTGGCGATCCGCACGCGCCGGCGGGCGGCCGAGATGCGCTCGGCGATCCGGTGCGAGAGCGCGCGCCCGCGCCCCGGCGTGAACCACGGCCGCACGCCGCCGGCGGCGGAGGAGTCGAAGTTGCCGCTGACGCCGACCTTGCCCGTCTCCCAGAGCTGCCCGAAGTTGCGCGCGTAGGCGCGGGCGACCTCGCGCGAGTCGACCGTGGCGATCACGTTCTCCTGGCGCGTCCAGGAGTCCAGCGTCCAGTTCATCGAGCCGGTCCACACCGCCGCCTCGTCGCGCACGACGTACTTGTGGTGCATCAGGTCGCGCCAGCCCGGGATGCCCTTCAGCTCGGCGCCGAGCTCCTCGAGCACGTGGCGCTCCGTGCTCGGCGGCGGCGGCTCGAACGGGCGCGGGTCGGGCCCCGGCGTGTCGTCGTTGAAGGCCAGCCGCACGCGCACGCCGCGCCGCATGGCGCCGCGCAGGGCGTCGGCCACGGCGTCGCCGACCGGGCCCGGGAGGCGCACGTCGTAGAGTGCGAGGTCCAGCGATCGCGAGGCCGCCCCGAGCCAGTCCACGAGCCGCTCGGCGGTCGCCTCGGCGGGCTGCGCGCCGTCTTCCAGGGTATGGACCTCGACCACGCCGGGCACCGTACCCGGGCCGCTAGACTTCAATACCTACTGCGAAGGTCTGATTTGAGCCCTGTGATCGAAATCTGCCGCGTCGAGGAGCTGCCCCCGGGCGAGCGCAAGCTCGTCGAGTGGGACGAGCTCGAGATCGGCGTCTTCAACTGCGGTGGCGACATCCTCGCCATCGAGGACCGCTGCTCGCACGACGACGGCGACCTCGTGCAGGGCGAGTTCGACGCGGAGCACTGCACCGTCGAGTGCCCGCGCCACGGCTCGCGCTTCGATCTACGCACCGGAAAGCCCCTGACACTGCCTGCGTACGTGCCCGTCGACACCTTCCCCGTGTCGGTCGAGGACGGCGTCATCAAGCTGGAGGTCGACTGACTCATGGCCACTCCCGAGGTGATCGCCGAGCAGCAGGCGCTGGTCGGCATCAACGCCGATTACAAAGAGAAGTTCGGGTTCAACGACCCGCAGGAGAAGTACGCCTTCAAGGCCCCCAAGGGCCTCACGAAGGCGCTCGTGGAGCAGATCTCCGAGTTCAAGAACGAGCCCGAGTGGATGCTCCAGTTCCGCCTGAAGGCGCTCGAGCACTTCCTCGCCAAGCCGCAGCCCACCTGGGGCTCGCCGATGCTGGCCGACGTCGACTACGACGACATCCACTACTTCGTCCGCGCCTCCGAGAAGTCCTCGAAGACCTGGGACGACGTCCCCGAGGACATCAAGAACACCTTCGACAAGCTCGGCATCCCCGAGGCGGAGCGCAAGTTCCTCTCCGGCGTCGGCGCCCAGTACGAGTCCGAGGTCGTCTACCACCAGGTCCGCGAGGACCTCGAGAAGCAGGGCGTCGTGTTCATGGACATGGACTCGGGCCTGCGCGAGCACGAGGACCTCGTGCGCGAGTACTTCGCCTCGATCATCCCGGCCAACGACAACAAGCTGGCCGCGCTCAACAGCGCCGTGTGGTCGGGCGGCTCGTTCGTCTACGTGCCGCCGGGCGTGCACGTCGAGATGCCGCTGCAGGCCTACTTCCGGATCAACACCGAGAACATGGGCCAGTTCGAGCGGACGCTGATCATCGCCGACGAGGGCTCCTACGTGCACTACGTCGAGGGCTGCACCGCCCCGGTGTGGACGACGGACTCGCTGCACTCCGCCGTGGTCGAGCTGATCGCCAAGCCGGGCGCGCGGATCCGCTACACGACCGTGCAGAACTGGTCGCAGAACGTCTACAACCTCGTCACCAAGCGCGCGATCGCCGAGACCGACGCGACCGTCGAGTGGGTCGACTGCAACCTCGGCTCCAAGCTGACCATGAAGTACCCGTCGGTCTACCTGATGGGCGAGCGCGCCCACGGCGAGGTGCTCTCGATCGCCTTCGCCGGCGCGGGCCAGCACCAGGACGCGGGCGCGAAGATCGTGCCACGCGGCGCCGAACACGACGTCGAACATCTTCGCCAAGTCGATCTCCAAGGACGGCGGGCGCTCCTCCTACCGCGGCCTGCTCGAGGTCGCCAAGGGCGCCCACGGCTCGCGCTCGAAGGTCGTCTGCGACGCGCTGCTGCTCGACGAGCACTCGCGCTCGGACACCTACCCGACGATCCGCATCGGCGAGGACGACGTGGACGTCGGCCACGAGGCGTCGGTCTCCAAGATCGGCGAGGAGCAGCTCTTCTACCTGATGAGCCGCGGCATCCCCGAGGACGAGGCCGGCAAGCTGATCGTCAACGGCTTCATCGAGCCGATCGTCAAGGAGCTGCCGATGGAGTACGCGGTCGAGATGAACCGCCTCATCGAGCTCCAGATGGAGGGCTCCATTGGCTGACATGCAGACCTCCGTCCGCGAGCCGCAGTGGCTCGCGGACCGTCGCTCGCGCGCCGCCGAGCTGGCCGCCTCGCTCGACCTGCCGCAGTTCAAGGGCACCCCGGGCTGGGAGTTCACCTCGCTCGAGAAGCTCTCGCTCGAGCGTTCGCCTCGGCCGCGCCGGGCGAGGGCGACGCGGGCGCGGTCGACCGCGTCCAGACGCTGCTCGAGGCGCCCGAGGGCGCCGTCACGCTCGGCCAGGTCGACGGCCGCGTGCTCGAGACCCCCGACGCCGTCGAGGACGGCCCGGTCGTGCTGCCGCTGACGCTCGCCGTCGAGCGCCACCCCGAGCTCGTCGAGCCGTACCTGGGCACGCTCGTCGAGGGCGACCTCGACGTCTTCACCGCCGCCAACGACGCGGACTGGACGGGCGGCGCGTTCGTCTACGTCCCGCGCGGCGTGCGCGTGGAGGCCCCGATCCTGCTCACCGCGATCGCCGACGCCGCCGGCACGGCGCTGCACCGCCGCACGCTGATCGTGCTCGAGGAGGGCGCCGAGGCCGAGGTCTGGGAGCAGTTCCTCTCGGGCTCCGAGGACGCCGAGTCGATGCTCAACACCGTCGTCGAGCTCGTCGTCGGCCAGAACGCGCGCCTGCGCTACGTCTGCGGCCAGGACATGAACGAGAAGTCGTGGATCTTCGGCACCCAGCGCGCCGAGGTCGCCCGCGACGGCCACCTCGACTGGGCCGCGGTCGCCTTCGGCTCCGCGCGCGGCAAGGTGCGGATGAACACGCTGCTGGCCGGCGAGGGCTCCCACGCCAAGGTCACCGGCGCCTACGCGCCGCACGCCCGCCAGCACCTGGACTTCGACACCACGCAGGAGCACGGCGCCGCCAACACCACGTCGGACCTCGCGTTCCGCGGCATCCTCTCCGACCGCTCGACGGCGGTCTGGCGCGGGATGATCAAGGTCGACCCGGGCGCCCAGCAGACCGACGCCTTCCAGGAGTGCCGCAACCTGCTGCTCTCCAAGAAGGCCCACGCGGACGCCATCCCGGGCCTCGAGATCCTCGCCAACGACGTGCGCTGCACGCACGCGGCGGCGATCGCGCAGGTCGACCCCGAGCAGCTCTTCTACCTGCGCTCGCGCGGGCTGGGCGAGGGCCAGGCGAAGCGGCTCGTGATCGAGGGCTTCATGTCCGAGCTCGTCCAGCGCTTCGAGGAGGGCCCGATCCGCGACGCCCTCGGCGGCGCGATCGAGCGCCGGATGACGCAGGTCCTCGGCTAGCTCCAGCGCTGCAGCTCGAAACGCTGAGCCCGGAGTTGTTCAGCCTGAGGCTGAACAACTCCGGAGTCGAGCCCCGGTCAAGCCGCGGTGTGGGCCGCGTAGGCGAGGACCGCGGCGAAGCCGTAGAGCGCCGCCGGCGCGAGCCAGAGCCTGGCGAAGGTCGCGATCTCCGCCCGCGAGGGGTCGCGCTCGAGGAAGGCGACCGGCAGGCTCGTGCCGACCGGCCACCGCGCGGGCTTCGCGCCCATGCGCGAGACGAGGGTGTGCTCGCGCATGTCGGGGCCGACGAAGCGCACGTGCGGCATGTGCTGCGTGCGCTCGCCCCGCGTGGCGCGCATCCGGGTCGTGTAGGCGACCACCTCGCCCGTCGTGCGCGCGCCGAACAGCGACAGCCGCGCCCGCGCGACGAGCAGGAAGGTCGCGCCCACGAAGAGCGCGAGCGCGCAGATCCCGAGGTACCAGCTCACAAACCGGGCTCGTCAGTGAAGTAGTCGACCTTGTCGCGGCGGCGGAACATGCCGCCGTCGTCGCGGTTGGGCTCGGCGATGTGGATGCCGACCTTGTCGGAGTCGGGGTAGATCGTGGCGGCCGGCCACTTCAGATCCGAGAACATCGCCACGCGCGCGGTGGTGTCGGTCTCGTTGCGGACGCCGTGGGCGCCCTCCGGCCCCGTCGTGAAGAAGGCGACGTCCCAGGGCTGCAACACCGACGAACCAGAAGGCGTGCGCAGCGTCGGCGTGCCCTCGAGCACGACGAGCCACTCCTCCTCGGCGTACTCGTAGTGGTACGGGCAGATCGCCTGCCCGGGCGGGAGCTCGTAGATCGACAGGCCGGTGGCGGTGGCGCCGAGCTCCTTGCCGAAGCGCTTCATGCCTGCGCGGAAGCCCTCGGGGTCCTCGGCGTCGTACTCGAACTCGCGATCGTTCGCGTTGAGCTTCGTCATGGGGACAAGGCTGCCGTATCGGGCGCCTTCGGCGCGGCCACGAGGGGCGGCAGGACACGCTTGGTCGTTCGTCCGTCGTCCAAGCAATTCTCGTGTCCTGCGCCCCTCGTCGCTCTCGTCCCGTCCTTGGGCCAACGCCGCCGGCGTCCCAGCCGGTGACCGCCACGAGAGGCACATCGGCGCCAGCGCGGCGGGGGCGAGACGGACATCCGTCCAAATCGGAGGGACGCGGCTCAGCAACGCGAAGGGGCCGCCCGGACATCTGTCCAGACGGCCCCGTTCGCGGCTCGGAAGCGGTGTTTTTCGCGCGGTACGGCTAGAGCACTTCGCGCTCGCGCGCGACCGGCCGGTCGACGACGCGCTCACGCGTCGCGACGCTGCGCCGCGGGCGGTTGATCGCGAGCTCGATCACGAGCCACGCGACGCCGACGATGGTGAGGATCAGGCCGATCGTCTGGATCGAGATCCCGCCGATCGTGGCGGTGACGGCCAGCCAGAGGACGAGTCCGACGGCGATCAGTGCGATGGGAGGGCCGGCATCGGCCATGGGGCGCTTCCTTTCGTCGTTCGTTTCCCCTGCGTATCCCGCGCTTGGGGCGCGGTCAAACGAGCCATGGACAAACGTCAGTACTCGATGCCCGCGCTCTCGAGCCAGTTCGCGACGTGCGCCGGAGGCTTGCCGTCGAACTCCGCGCGGGTGGCCATCCGCAGCACGTGGTCGGGGTCCTCCTCGACCACGTCGCGCCGGTGGGCGAGGTAGACCGCCACCGCGGCGGCGACCTGCAATCCGGGTGATTCCTCCTGCGGATCCAGCGCGCCGGCGGCCTCCGCCATGCGCTGCTCGATCGACTCGAGGATGCCGCTGACTGGCCAGTCGGCGTCCTCGAAGCGCTGCATGAGCGCCGTGACGTCGTCGTCGGCGCCGTCGGGATCGGTGATCTCGGCCGCCCGGTGGACGAGCTGCGCGAGCGTGACGGGGTCGGGCTCGGTAGGCATGACCGGGCCCTACCCGGATAACGTCTGAGGCATGGCCGCCTTCGGCCATGTGAACATCGTCGCCCACGATTGGAAGGCGCTCGCCGCCTTCTACGAGAGCGTCTTCGGCTGCGAGCCCGTCGGCGCCGAGCGCGACATCTCGGCCGACTGGGTGGCGCGGACGACCGGCGTGGCCGGCGCCCACATCCGCGGCCGCCACCTGCGGCTCCCCGGCCACGGGCCCCACGGGCCGACGCTGGAGATCTTCTCTTACGAGCATCCGACCCCGCAGAGCCACCCGAGCGCCGACCGCCTCGGCTTCACGCACATCGCGTTCCGGGTCGACGACGTGCCCGGCACGCTGGAGCGCTTGCTCGAGGCGGGCGGCCAGCATCTCGGCGAGGTCGTGCACGCCGACGTCGCCGGCGAGGCGCACCTCGAGGTCGTCTACGCGCGCGACCCCGAGGGCAACATCGTCGAGCTGCAGCGCTGGAGTGGTTCGGCCTGAGCTGAGACTCAGCGTTTCCGAACGAACGCGACCCCGTCCGCGACCATCGCGAACGCGGCATCGACCCGGTCGTCCTGAGCGATCTTCTCGTTGAGCCGGGCGACGACCTCATTGGAACTGCCCGGCTCGGGATCGACCACATCCCCACCCATGAGGATGTTGTCGATCAGCAGCAGGGCGTTCGGCTTCATCCGAGGCAGGATCTGCTCGTAGTAGTCGGGATAGCCGGTCTTGTCGGCATCCAGGAACACGAAGTCGAACATCGGCTCCTCGGGCATGGCCGCGAGCGTCTCCCCGGCCGGCCCGCGCACGATGTCGACCCGCTCCTCGACACCTGCGGCCTCGAGGTTCCGCTGCGCGATGTCCGCGTACTCGTCATCGAGCTCCAGGCACGTCAGCGTCCCGCCCTCGGCCAGGCCACGGGCGATGCAGATCGCGCTGTAGCCCGTGAACGTCCCGACCTCCAGCGCGTTCTTCGCCCCCACAGCCGCCACCAGCACCTGAAGCAGCGCCCCCTGATCAGGAGACACCTGCATCATCGACCGAGGCATCTCGCTCGTCTCCCGCTCCACCCGAGCCAGCACCTCGTCCTGCGAAGCGAGATTCGCGAGGTACTCCAGCGAGTCCGGCGAAAGCGCCGTCTTCGGCCCCCGGACCATCAGCAGCTCACGATCAGGTGGAAGGCGCGGTCGGACAGGTTGCCGTGCCGTGTCGCGCGTGTAGACGTAGACGCCGCTCGCCTCGCCGGGGTTGGGGCTTGTCTCCGCGGCGATCTGGCCGCTCGCGTTCCCGTTGATCGTGGCCGCCACGTAACACGACGACACGTCGCGGTTGAAGTCGACTCTGTAGATGCCCGAGCGTCGCTATGGTCGGACACCTGGCCTGCTGTTCCGTTGGCTGCGGCGAGAAGTTGCCGCCCGAGAGAACCAGCGGCGCTCAGCGACGCGACTCCGGGTCCTGCCGGGCCCTGGTGGTCCCGCCGGGCCCTGCTGCCCGCGAAGCGAACGTCGGGCACCCAGCGAGATGTCGCGCAGCGCAACCGATCGGTTCCCGATGTCGCGGGACCGGACAGCGCCGGTCCTTACCTCGGATGCGCCGATCGCTCCCGTCCGCACCTGCTTCGAGCCCACGCTGTTGCGTGGGAGTTGCGTCACCGCATACGAGGTCCCGCCCAGCGCGACGAAGAGCGCGAGCGATGCCGTCACGTTGGCGTAGGAGAGGTGCGACCGGATCCGGCTCATGTGACGAAACATACGTTCACGACGCACCAGAGTTGCGGATCAGAGCCCGCGGACCGTGACCCTCACGGTCCGCGAGTGCCCTGTCTCATAGGGGAACGTCGTCTCCCGTGGGATCAACACCCGGAATCGGTAGCGGACGAGACCACGCGTCGCGCTGAACCGGTAGGGCTCGCTCCACAGGCCGCTGGAGCGGTCGGCGCGAGGCGTCGCGAACGTCGACCAGCGGCCGCGCGTGTACACCTGCAGGTGCAAGAGCTTGCCGGTCTCGCCTGCCTGGCGCCCTCGGAGGCGACCGTGGAAACGGACCTCCTCGCCGTTGACGACGCGACTGCGGCTCGCGCGGAAGGAGGTACTCGCGCGGACACCGAGATCGACCTCGGTGGAGCGCGAGCGGATCGTTGGCCGTGCCGGGGAAGCGGAATCGCAGCGTGCGGCTGGGACCCCGGAGCGCCTTGAACCGGAAGCGACCGGTTCGCGAAGTGCGGAGGACGCTGACCTGGCGCCAGTTCGACGAGGGCAGCTTCGTCCGCTCCCAGACCTCGACGTCGGCACCTGCGAGCGGGTTGCCCCCGGGCATCGTGAGCCTGCCGCTCAGCGGGATCGTGCCGCCGTAGCGCGTGCTCGGGTTGACCCGCAGCACCGTGCGGTAGCGCCGCTTGCCCTTGGCGTTGCGAGCCAGGATCCGCTGCGGCTTGCCGGCGGTGAGTCGGGTGGCGATGCGAAGCGGCAGGGTGCGTGAGGCCGGGTCACCGTTCGACAGGCTCTGCGTGGAGCGCTCGTTCCCGGCGCGATCCACCACCCGTGCCCTCAGGGTGTATCGGCCCTTGGGAAGCGTCTCGTCGTCGATGTTGGTCGAGAGGCCTCCGGCGTCGACGCGAGTGGGAAGCGCTCTCCAGGCGTCCTCGCCGTCCCGCCGGACCTCGATCTGACCGTCCGCGACGCCGGAGGTCGCGTCCTTGGCGACGACCCGGATGTGGGTCGGATCCTGGTCGTCCATCGGGGCGAAGGCCAGCGTCGGGATGTCGTCGTCGAAGCGCAGGACGCCCACCTGCACCGATCGCTGGCGATCCGTATTGCCGGCTTCGTCCTCGAGCCACAGCTTCAGCGCCCATTCGCCGGGCCGCGGGACGCGAAGATTCGGAATCGAGTTGATGTCACTACCTCGAGCGCTTCCGGCCACGCAGCCCTGCTCGTCATCGCTCGCGTTTGACGCCGGACAGAGGAGATATCGGACGGCCGCGATCGGAGCAGCGTTCTGCGCAGGGTTGCGCCAGCCGATTTTGAAGCCGTTGTGCGCTCGCCAGCCGTCTCCGCCGTCCACTCGCGCGTCGAGCGCCTGGCCGGGAGGCGTGTTGTCGATCAAGATCTCGCGTGACGCACGGCTGGCGTTGCCGGCCGGATCGAAGGCCGTCACGGTCACGAGATGGCGACCGTCCGGGCCGAGGTCGCTCGGCGAGAGTGACGTGCGAACTCGATAGGTCGGCGCAACGTCGGCTCTGCGATTCGTCGCAGCTACCTGCAGCGCTTCGCCGAAATGCCCCGTCGACGTGCATCTCGACCAGGTCGATGCCAGCCCCATCCGTCGCAACGTACGGCAACGTCCTGCGGCCCACGTCGCCACCCGCCGGCGAGCACCGAGCCCCCGGTGATCGACACCGACGGCGGGGTCGGGTCGTCGATCGTGACAACGACGTTCCGCATCGACAGGACTCCATAGAGACCGGATCTCGGACAGCCGCCGCTCCTGAAGCACATGACTTCCGCGAGGACCCATGAGGTGTTGAGGGGGACCGCCGTCCTCGTGTAGACGCCCCAGGTCGAGCAGTTCGGGAAGCTCTCTCCGCACCAGGCCCACTGGCCCTGGTCGGTCTTGATGCCGGCGAGCCAGCCGTTCTTGGACTCGACGCGGAAGTCGGCTTCGAGCTTCACGATGCGGGTTCCGGGTGGGGCGGCGAACCCGTGGTGGGCGTTGGAGTAGATCGGCGCGTTGCCGGAGTCTCCCGTCATCCGGGTGACGATCCCCTCGCCGGGACAGGAGGTGTAGGCGGTGACGGATCCGTTGCTGGCGTGAGCACCCCAGGAGTGGTTGCCGTAGGTCGCGTCGCAGGCCCTGACCGTGTAGGTGCCCGCGGATGCGGGCGGCGCGAGCGCGAGCGTCAGTGCGGCGGTGGTCAGGACGAACAGGTGTCTCATTGAGTGGCTCCTGTGGCTCATGGCAGGAACTCGCCACCTCCGGTGGCGGGGGCTGAAGCTGTCGGTGGTGTGGACGCGCCGGTGGCCGAGTCGGGGCCGAACTCGGAGGTCGTGCCGGTCGGGGCGCTGGAGATCGGCGCGGACTCGTGGGAGGTCGGCTTCGTGCCCTGGCTCGGGTCCTTGGCGGCGTCCGGGGCTGCGCGCTTGCGTGGTCGGCGCCGCGGCTCGGGCTGGGGCGTCGGGACCGGGGTGGGCGTCGGGATGAACTCGGTCGTACGGGAGGAGGCCGTGATCCGGGCCGGGGCGCGCGGCTTCGGCTTGGCCTTGGTCACCGGGCGCGGGGCCGGGGCTCGGTCGGGCTCGCCGAGGATCCACTTCGGTGTCTGCACCACGCCTGTCGCGACGCAGAGGGCGCCCGCGCCGGCGCCGCTGACGCAGAAGCCGATGATCGCGGCGATCGTCGAGAGCCGGCCGCCGCCGCCCGACGTGGCGATGTAGGCGCCGGCCGCCGCGTCGTTGGACTGGGCGCGGTGCAGGAGCGCGTACGCCTCGTCCTTGATGCGGCCCGGGCGGATGCCGCGGGTGCGTTCCGGGAGCTCGAGGAGGACGGCCAGGTCGACTGCCGTCGCCGGGTGGCGGGTCCGCGAGCTCCACGGGCGTCTTCACGCCGTCCGGCAGGCCGGCCGCCGGCGCGAGCAGGAAGCCGGGCAGGAGGAGCTTGACCCGCGTCCCTGCGGGCACGTGGAGGCGGCGGACCGTGGCACGGCAGGCGCTGCAGTGCCGCAGGTGCGGGCGGATCTCGATCACCTCGGCGCTCGACGCGGTCCCGCCCGCGAGGGCGGCGATGGTGGCGACGTACTGCTCGCACGCCTCGCCGGACTCGATCGCCTTGAAGACCTTCATGAACCGCCGCCGGCCCTCGGTGATCGCGCGGTTCACCTTCGTGTAGGTCCAGCCGAGGTGGGAGCCGATCTCGTCGTAGGAGTAGCCCTGCGCCTTGAGCATCAGCGCCCGCCGCTCGTCGGGCTTGAGCGCCCGCAGCGCCTCTGCGGAGCGGCTGACGCGCTCGCCACCGGCGACCTGCTCGTCGAGCGGCCGCGCCGTCGGCTCGGTGCGGGCGTCGAGGTCGATCTCCTCGCCGCTGACGGACTCGGAGCGCGAGCGGCGGATCGATAGCGCCTCGTGCTTGACGACGACCTTCAGCCACGCGACCTCGGTCTCCGGCAGCACGCGGTCCGCGCGCCGGAGGAAGATCTCGAGCGCGCGCTGGTAGGCGTCGAGCGCGTCGTCGTGGCAGAGCGAGAAGTGGTTCGCGGTCCGCAGCAGCGTCCGGCCGTGCTCGGCCATGACAGCGGCGACGCGGTCCTCCGGATCCACGACCCGCAGCGATGACGACCGTCCTTGCACCCCTCCTGCTCCCAACGCGTTCCTCCACGACGCACGACTGGAACGGAAGGCCGGCCTCCTTGGCGTGGCTTCCAGCGGGATTAGTGCAGTTCGTTCAGTGGCTCGCCCCGGGGAGCCGCGAAACGTCCGCAAAGTGCGACAAGTTCGTGCATCGCGGACGTCCGGCGACCGACGATGACCAACTGTGGCCTCAGAGGCGTCAGGTCTGCCCGGGAACGCGGAGGCGAAGCGTCGACGTGATCGCGGCGATCTGCTCCGCGGTCAGATCCAGTGACGGTCGGACGCGTCCATGGCTGTGATAGCGCCCGTCTTCGAGCACACCTAGGTTCTTTGCGAGCGCGTACGAAGCGACACGCTTCGTACCGGTGACCGCGCGGCTGAGCCTCCGCGCCGTCCGTCCGCCGGCGAAGCGGTACGGCTTCTCGCCTCGGATGTCCCCGTCTTTCGTGACCAGGAGCATCACGGGATACGTGCCCGGCCCCGTGAGATTTCTCGGCAGCCAGCGCCCGACCTCGTCGCTCCGCCACGGGGTCTCCTTCACATCGATGCCTTTGAGCGCTCGGCGCAGGCGTCCGGTGCTCGACTCGGCGAGCGCCCCGGAGCACACGCGGGCGATGCCTTCGACGGTCCTCTGCTCCACCTCGCGGTCGAGCTCCATGGGTGCCACGCCCATCGTGCGGGCGATCGTCTCCCGCGTGCGCGGCAGGACTCCGGAGGCATGGCGTGAACTGGCGCGCTGGGTGTCGTCGAAGTTCGTGTGGAACCACGTCACGCCGACGAGAAGGCGAGCGATCGGGTCGCGGACGGCGGCGATCTCCTCGAGGTGCCGATCGATTTCGGCGCGGTAGCTCGCAATCGCCGTGGCGAGCTTCTCCTGACGCAGGTCCTCGTCATACGCAGACGCATGCTCACCGCACAGGTGCCGGTTGTCCCGGACGCTCGCGTGCTCTGCGCAGACGACAAGACCGCAGACATCGCATCGACCCACCGCCAGCGGGTTGTCGCAGCAGTCCGGGGTCGCGTCAGGGTTGCGCGGGTCAGCGAGCTCGTGGTACTCGGCGTTGCAGGGACGCGAGCTCTCGTAGTAGGTGGGGCCCGTGACCCCGAGATGCGGCGGATATGACGGATCCGGCCCGAACGCGACCTCGGTGATGGGCACGAGCGCGCGACAGCGGAAGGTGTTCTGGGCGACGGCGGCTCGATCGACGCGGCCGCAGGAAGGGCAAGGCATGGCGGCCCGGAGCATCGCAAGCGACCGGATTCAGGGTCAAGTCGGCAAGCGGCGCGTCGAAGCGGCCGCTGCGGCAACGTTCGCGGCATGCGCCTGACCCTGCTCGTGCTCGCCGCCCTGCTCGCGACCGCCGTGCCCGCGGCCGCGCACCCGAATCCGAACGGCCTGCCGCTGCGCTTCGGCGGCACCGGCGAGAAGGTGACGGCGAACGCCGCGCAGGCGGCGCAGCCCGCGCCCGTGCCGCGCCCCAACTGCGGTCCCGGCTCCCGGCCGGAGACCGACATCCAGGGCCGCGTGCCCGCCGGCAACCCCGAGGGCTTCACCTGCAACACGAGCCTCGTCGGCCATCACGGCGACTCGGGCGGCTACAAGGCGCTGCGGTTCACCGACAAGGCCGGCCACGAGTGCGCGTACTACGACACGACGCTGCTGTTCCCGACCAACGCGCAGACGCTGTCCGAGCGCCCGACCGGCGTCGCGGTGCTCGACATGAGCGACCCCGCGAACCCGAAGCAGACGACGAGCCTGCTCACGCCCGCGATGCAGACGCCGCACGAGTCGGTGCTGCTCAACGAGAAGCGCGGGCTGCTCGCCGCCGTGACCGGCAACCCGGCGTTCTATCCCGGCATCGTCGACCTCTACGACCTCAACGAGGACTGCCGCAACCCCGCGCTGCAGAGCTCGCTGCCGGTCGGGATCTTCGGCCACGAGTCGGGCTTCGCGCCCGACGGCAACACCTTCTACGCGACCTCGATCGGCACGGGCAACATCACCGCGGTCGACGTCACCAACCCGAAGCTGCCGATGATCGTCGCGGGCACGAACTACAACTCGCACGGCCTGACGATCTCCGACGACGGCAACCGCGCCTACGTCGCCGCCAGCCAGGGCCTGTTCATCCTCGACACGAGCGAGATCCAGGCGCGCAAGCAGGGCGCGCAGTTCAAGGAGATCTCCAAGCTCGACTGGCCCGAGCGCACGATCCCGCAGGTCGCGCAGCCGATCACGATCGGCGGCCGGCCCTACCTGGCCGAGATCGACGAGTTCTCGAGCGCCGAGAACGACGACAGCACCGCCGCCAACGGGCCCAAGGTCGGCGCCGCGCGGATCATCGACATCGCCGACGAGCGCAACCCGAAGATCGTCTCCAACATCCGCCTCGCGGTGCACCAGCGCGAGAACCGCGCGATGCTCGCCAACGACCCCGGCGCGCAGAGCATCGTGCAGGGCTACGCGGGCCACTACTGCAACGTCCCGCGCCGCGCCGACCCGGAGATCCTCGCCTGCTCGATGATCGCCTCCGGCCTGCGGATCTTCGACATCCGCGACCCGGCCAACCCGCGCGAGATGGCCTACTACGTCGCGCCGAACAAGGTCAGCCGGACCGCCGGCGCGCCGAGCAACTACGCGATGTCCAGCCCCACGTTCGTGCCCGAGCGCAGCGAGGTCTGGTACACGGACGGCAACTCCGGCTTCTACAACGTCAAGCTCGCCGGCTGGCCGTTCGCGAGCGCGGGCGGGACCGCGTCGGGCGACTGCACCGGCGACGCGGGCTTCCGCAGCGTGTCGGCGACGCCCGAAGGGCCGGCGCGTGCGGCTGAGCTTCACGCGCCGGCGCGCGGGCGCCGTGAAGATCGAGGTCTTCCAGGTCTCCAACGGCCGCCGGATCGTCAGCGAGCGCCGCGTCGCGCGCTTCACGAAGCCGGCGACGTGGCGCGGGCGCGGCTGCAGACGGCTACTACTTCGTGCGCTTCACGATGGCCGGCCGCGACGTGCGCCGGATCGTGCTGCGCAAGCAGGGCGGCCGCTTCAAGAAGGTCGCCCGCCACTACCGCCGCGGCGACTGCGAGCTGCTGCGCTCCTACAAGCTCGAGCGGCCCGTGTTCGGCGGCCGCCAGCGCACGCCGCTGCGCGTCGCCTTCCGGCTCACGCGCGCCGCGCCCGTGACGATCACCGTCATCCGCGGCAAGCGCGTCGTCGCCCGGCGCACGGTCAACAGCGCCGGCAACCGGACCTACCGGCTCGCGCTGCGGCCGTCCGCGCGCGGCGTCTACCGGGTGCGGATCACGGTCGGCGGCGTGCGGGAGACGTTGACCGCCCGCAAGCTCTGAGCTATTATGGTCATGCTGACCAAAACTAGAGAAGGACCTCAGCATGGCCACCATCCAGCGATTCCCGTTCGTCCGACACCTCCGCTCCGAGCCGACCTACCACGTCCTCCGCTACCGCAACGGTGAGCTGCGCGCCCGCGGCGACGGCCTCGCCTTCTGGTTCCGGCCGATCGCCACCGCCGTCGCCGAGGTCCCGATCGACGACCGCGAGCTGCCGTTCCTGTTCCGCGTGCGCAGCGCGGACTTCCAGGAGCTCGCCGTCCAGGGGGTGATCACCTTCCGCGTCGCCGAGCCGGCCGCGCTCGCCCGGCGCGTGGACTTCACGCTCGACCTCGACACGGGCCGCTGGGCGCAGGCCCCGCTCGAGCAGGTCGCCGGCCTGCTCAGCCAGCTCGCGCAGCAGTTCGTCGTCGACGAGCTGGCCAAGCTCGACGTGCGCACGATCCTGCACGCGCGGCGTGGCGCCGATCCGCGACCGGATCACGCGCGGCCTGCGCGCCGAGCCCGCGCTGCCCGAGCTGGGCATCGAGCTCGTCGCCGTCCGCGTCGCCGACCTCGCGCCGACCGCCGAGGTCGAGAAGGCGCTGCGCCAGCCGACCCGCGAGGCGATCCAGCAGCGCGCCGACGAGGCGACCTTCCAGCGCCGCGCGATGGCGGTCGAGAAGGAGCGCGCGATCGCCGAGAACGAGCTCGCCAACCGGATCGAGCTCGCCCGCCGCGAGGAGGACCTCGTCGCGCAGGCGGCCGTCAACGACCGCCGCAAGGCCGAGAGCCGCGCGGAGGAGATCGCGCTCGTGGAGGGCGCCAGGCTCCAGGTCGAGCGCGAGCGCGCGGAGATCCAGGCCGAGCTGCCGCCCGAGGTGCTGCGGGCGCTGGCGCTGCAGGAGCTGGCCGGCGCGCTCGGGCACGGTCGAGCACCTCACGGTCACGCCCGACCTGATCGGGCCGCTGCTCGCGAAGGCGGCGTGACGTGGTCCCCCGCGCGGTCCTCGTCGAGCGCCCGAGCGAGTACGACGAGCTGCTCGCGCGCCACGCGACGCACGAGCAGGTCCGCTTCTTCCTCGAGCAGCGGCAGCGCTCGCGTCGACGAGGTGCTCGAGCGCCACGCCGCCCTGGCCGCCACGCACCGCGCCGTGCTCGGCGCGGTGCCGGCGGACTGGCGCGCGGCCACCGTGCTGCGCGCCGACCTCGACCGCTTCCTGTTCGAGCCCGACGACGTCGTGCTCGCGCTCGGGCAGGACGGGCTGGTCGCCAACGTCGCCAAGTACCTCGACGGCCAGCCCGTGATCGGGCTGAACCCCGGCACCGGGGTGGGCGTGCTCGTCCGCCACCCGCCCGAGGCGGCCGGCGACCTGATCGCCGACCTCACCCGCGGCGCCGCGCGCGTCGAGGAGCGCACGATGGCGCGCGCGCGCGCTCGACGACGGCCAGGAGGTGCTCGCGCTCAACGAGATCTTCGTCGGGCACGCCACGCACCAGTCGGCCCGCTACACGATCGCGCTCGGCGAGCAGCGCGAGCGCCAGAGCTCCTCGGGCGTGATCGCCGCCACCGGCACGGGCGCGACGGGCTGGGCGGCGAGCATCAACCGCCAGCTCGCCAGCCCGCTCGCGCTCCCCGGCCCCGACCGACCGCGAGCTGGCGTTCTTCGTGCGCGAGGCGTGGCCGAGCAGCGTCACCGCCACCACGCTCACCGCCGGCCGGATCACGGCGCGCTCAGCGGCTGACGATCGTGTGCGAGCTGGGGGAGGGCGGGACCGTGTTCGGCGACGGCATCGAGGCCGACCGCGTGGCCGTCGACTGGGGCCAGCGGATCGAGATCGGCGCCGCGAGCCGCACGCTGCGCCTGGTCGGATGACACGATCCCCGGCCGGATGGCCTACGCCTACGTCCTCTTCCCGGGGCGCCACCACCTGCTGACCCGCTTCCAGGCCGCCTACCTCGAGCGGGCGGTCGCCGTCGGCGTGCCCGACACGCAAGGGCGAGCACGCCGACTGCCGCGGCGCGCAGGTCGTGTTCGCGGTCACCAGCGCCGACCACGGCACGACCCGCCGCAACCCGCTGCCCGGCGCACCGCCGCGAGGCGCAGATCGAGCGCTACGCCGCCCTGGCGGCGATGGACTGCCTCGTCTTCCCGATCGCCGACGTGCCGCCGACGGAGCGCTTCGCGGAGTACCTGCTGGCGGCGATCGCCGTCCAGGAGGGGCCGGAGCTGACGCCGGAGAACACGGTCGTCGCCTGCTCGACGCCCGCGGTGATCGCGCTCTTCGAGGCGCTCGGCTTCCGCATCCTGCCCGTCGAGCTCGACCAGGACGTGCAGCGCCCGTGGGACGTGCTCGAGACGCTCGTCGCGGGCCAGGAGACGCGCGCGATGCACCCGGCGAGCGCGCAGCTGTGGGAGCGCTACGGGCTGCTCGGGCAGGTGCGCCGCGCGCACGCCGACCCGCTGCTCACCGACGAGGGCGAGCTGACCGAGACGCGCGACTACAACACCTACGCGCGCGCCTTCGACACCGGCGCGGCGCGCAAGTGGGAGCAGCTGCGCGAGGTCGTGCGGCCGGGCCGGATCGTCGACGTCGGCTGCGGCGTCGGCTCGCTGCTGCACGAGATCGCCGCCGACCCGGCGTTCGCGGAGTCCGACCTGTACGGGATCGAGGCCGCCCGCCCGCTCTACGACGAGTGCGTGCACCGCCGCGGCCAGGGCGCGTTCGAGAACCCGAACACGTTCTTCTTCCAGCGCACGATCGGCCAGGGCGCCGCTGTTCCCGCCCGCCAGCGTCGACACGACGCTGACCGTCGCGCTCTGCCACGAGCTCTACTCCTACCTCGGCGAGGACACGCTGCGCGGCTTCATGGCCGCCACCCGCGAGCACACCGTGCCCGGCGGCGTGTGGGTCGACCTCGACGTCTGCGGGCCGGCCGACGGCGAGCGCGTGATCTGGATGGAGCTGCACGACGGCCGCGAGAGCTGGGAGCGCTTCGTCGCCGACTGGATCCCGGAGCGGATCGCCTACGAGCTGCACGAGGGGCGCTACGTCGAGACGAAGCTGCGCTGGGCGATGGAGTGGCTGTCCAAGAAGGACTACACGGACAACTGGGAATCCGAGATGCACGAGGCGTTCTGCTTCTGGAGCTACGCCGATGCGCGCGGCCGCCGTGCGCGAGGCGGGCTTGGAGATCGCGCCGGGCTCGCACGGCTTCACCAACCCGTGGCTGGTCGAGCACCGCTTCGCGCCGGTCGCCACGCTGCGGCCCGGCGGGCGAGCGCGAGGCGGCGCTGCCGTGGCCGGACACGCACGTGCGGCTGGTCGCCCGGCGGCCCGCGGCGTGAGCCGCGCGCTCGTCCCGGCGTGCGCGGCGCTGGCCGCGCTGTCGCTGCTGCCCCGTGGGCGCTGGCGTTCGACCCGCAGGTCTGGGTCGCGTGGGGCAATGACGCCTTCCACGGGAACCTGCACACCGAGGGCGGGCCGACGTGGAAGCCGCTGAGCGTGCTGGTCACGACGCTGCTGGCGCCGCTGGACCGCGACGCCGAGCCGGTGTGGGCGGCGCTCGGGCGGATGGGCGTCGCTGCTCGCGCTCGCGGGCGCGTACGCGCTCGGGGAGCGGCTCGCGGGCCGGCTCGCGGGCGTGGTCGCCGCGCTGGTGATGGCGCTCAGCCCGTGGTGGCTGCTCAACGGCGCGCTCGGCAACTCCGAGGGCTGGCTCGCCGCCGCGGTGCTGTGGAGCGTGCTCGCGCACCTCGCCGGGCGCCGCCGCGCGGCGCTCGCGCTCGGCGTCGCCGCCGGGCTGCTGCGGCCGGAGGTGTGGCCGTTCCTCGGCCTCTACGGGCTGTGGCTGTGGCGGGAGGGGACCGCGTCGCGCCGGCCGTGGGCCTGGTCGCGATCGGCGTGGGCTGGCTGCTGCCCGACGCGCTCGGGACGGACGGGCTGTTCGCCGCGGGCGACATCGGCGCGCGCGCCCGCCTCGAAGGGCTCGGCGCAGCTCGCCGACGTGCCGTTCCTCGCCGTGCTGTGGGACGCCGTCGAACAGCTCGGCGATCGTGCCCGCGCCGTTCGTCGTGGCGGCGCTCGTCCCGTGGCGGCGCGCGTCGCCCGTGCTGCGCGCGCTCGCGCTCGCCGGCGTCGCTTACGTGCTGATCATCGCCGTCACCTCGCAGGCCGGCTTCGCCGGCAACCCGCGCTACCTCGTACCGGCCGCGGCGCTCGTTCTGCGTGCTCGCCGGGGTGGGGGCGCGCGGCTCGGGCTGCCGCTGGCGGTGGCGCTCGCCGTCGCGCTGGCGATCACGCAGGCGGGCCACATCCGCCGCGACCTGGCGTCGATCGGCTGGCGCGCGCAGCAGCGCGAGCAGCTCGACGTCGCGCTCGCGCGCGCCGGCGGCGCGCCCGCGCTCGAGGCATGCGGCGACGTGCAGTCGGGCAACTACTGGCGCGCGCTCGTCTCCTCGCGGCTGGACGCCGACATCGCCGTCGTCGCCCGCCCGCGGGAGGGCGTCCGCGTGCTCGTCCGCGGGCCCGCGAGCGACGGCGGTCCGTACGAGCCAGACCGGATTCCGGGCGGCCTGACGCGCCGCGTCGCGCGTGCCCGATTGGGAGATCTGGACGGCATGCCGCCCATGAGAGGCCGCTGTAGGTTGACCGCATGGCCGCCGCCGCGGACATCAAGGACTCGATCCTCGACACCGTCGGCGACACGCCGCTGGTCCGCCTCTCGCGCATCGCCGCCGGGCTGACGCCGCAGGTCGTCGCCAAGGTCGAGTACTTCAACCCGGGCGGCTCGATCAAGGACCGCGTCGCGATGAGGATGGTCGAGGCGGCCGAGGCCGACGGGCGCCTGAAGCCGGGCGGCACGATCGTCGAGCCGACCTCGGGCAACACCGGCACCGGCCTGGCGATCGCCGCGCGCATCAAGGGCTACCGCGTGATCGCGGTGATGCCGGACAAGATGTCCAAGGAGAAGATCGACCTGCTGCGCGCCTACGGCGCCGAGGTCGTCGTCACCCCGACCGACGTCGATCCGGACTCCCCGCAGGCCTACTACCGCGTCGCCGACCGCCTCACGCGAGGAGATCGCCGGCGCCTTCCAGCCCAACCAGTACGCGAACCCGGCCAACCCGCAGACGCACTACGAGACGACGGGCCCGGAGCTGTGGCGCCAGAGCGGCGGCGCGATCACCCACCTCGTCGTCGGCGTCGGCACGGGCGGCACGATCACCGGGCACGGGGCGCTACCTGAAGGAGCAGAACCCGGCGATCCAGGTCATCGGCGCCGACCCGGTCGGCTCGATCTACTCCAACGACGAGGTCCACCCGTACCTCGTCGAGGGCGTCGGCGAGGACTTCTGGCCCGCCGACCTACGACCCGTCGATCGTCGACCGCTACGTGACGGTCTCCGACCGCGACTCGTTCCTCACGACGCGCCTGCTGGCCGAGACCGAGGGCCTGCTCGTCGGCGGCTCCTGCGGGCTGGCCATGCACGCGGCGCTCGAGGTCGCGGCGGGCATCGACGACCCCGAGGCGATGGTCGCGGTCGTGCTCCCCGACGGCGGCCGCGGCTACCTGAGCAAGATCTTCAACGACACCTGGATGGACCAGTACGGGTTCCTCGAGCGCCGGCGAGGCGCACGTGGGCGACGTGCTGCGCGCGAAGACGCGCGCCGGCGAGATCCCGCCGTTCGTGGTCGTCCAGACGCACCAGACCGTGCGCGACGCGATCGCGCTGCTGCACCAGCACGGCGTCTCCCAGCTGCCCGTGGTGTCCGCCAACGACCCGGACGCGATGGTCGGCTCGGTCGGCGAGCGCGGCCTGCTCAAGCGCGCCGTCGACAACCCGCAGCTGATGAGCGCCGAGATCGCCGACGTGATGGAGCCGCCGTTCCCGAGCGTCGCCGCGGGCGACCCGGTGCGCGAGGCGGTCGAGCTGCTCTCGGGCGAGGGCCAGGCGATCACGGTCTCCGAGAACGGCCGCCCCGTCGGCATCGTCACCCGCGCGGACCTGCTGGAGTCGCTGGCCTCGTGACGCGCTTCGCGACCCGCGTCGTGCACGCGGGGCTGGATCCGGACCCCTCCTTCGGCGGCGTCGTCCCGCCGATCCACCAGGCCTCGACCTACGTGCAGAAGGCGCCCGGCGAGTTCGTCGGCGACTACGACTACTCGCGCTCGGCCAACCCGACGCGCACGCAGCTCGAGAAGGCGCTCGGCGAGCTCGAGGGCGGGCGCGGGACGGCGTTCTCCTCCGGCATGGCCGGGCACGCACGCGCTGATCACGGCGGTCTGCAGCGGCGGGCGCGCACGCGATCATCCCGTCCGACCTCTACGGCGGCACCTACCGGCTCGTCGACAAGGTGCTCTCGCGCTGGGGCCTGGAGTACACGATGGTCGACCAGTCCGACCTCGACGCGGTCGCCGCCGCCGTGCGCGACGGAGACGAAGCTGATCTGGGTCGAGACGCCGACCAACCCGTCGCTGAACGTCGTCGACGTCGAGGGGATCGTCGACGCGCAAGGGCGGCGCCTTCGTGGCCGTCGACAACACGTTCGCCACGCCGATCTACCAGCGGCCGCTGGAGCTCGGCGCCGACGCCGTCGTGCACTCCACGACGAAGTACCTCGGCGGGCACTCCGACGCCGTCGGCGGCGCCGTGATCGTGCGCGACGCGCGCGCGCACGAGGGCATGAAGTTCGTGCAGAACTCCGTCGGCGCGGTGCCCGGGCCCTTCGACTGCTTCCTCGTGCACCGCGGGATGCGCACGCTGCACCTGCGGATGGCCGCGCACACGGAGAACGCGCGCGCGGTCGTCGAGTGGCTGCGCGAGGCGCCCGGCGTGAGCGACGTCCGCTGGCCCGGCTTCGCCGGCATGGTCTGCTTCCGCCACGACGACGCGACGCGGATCGCCTCCGCGCACGACGGTCTTCTCGCTCGCCGAGTCGCTCGGCGGCGTCGAGTCGCTCGTCGAGGTGCCCGCAGGCGATGACGCACCAGTCGGTCGAGGACTCCGACGCGGCCGTCCCGGCCGACCTGGTGCGGCTCTCCTGCGGCATCGAGGACCCCGCCGACCTGGTCGCGGACCTGGCGCAGGCGATGGGCCTCCCCGTGCCTGCTTGATTCAAGCCTTCGCAGCGGGACGCCGATTCGTCTGGGGGATGATCCGTCTCCTCCTGCTCGCTCGCTCTGCTCCTGCTCGCCCTCGCCGCGCCTGCCGCCGCGATGGTCAAGCTGCCCGAGATCCCCGTGCCCGTCGCCGGCAACCCCGCCGACCGGCTGCTGTCGCTGCCGATCGAGGACTCCACCTACGACGGCGCGCGCAAGTGCACCCCGAAGGCGTCGCGGCCCGGGATGCTCGCGCTCCAGCGCTGGCTGGAGGCCAACTCGCGCGGCGTGTTCTGGGGCTCGTACCGCTGCGAGAAGTGGGGCAAGGGCCAGGCGTCGCTGCACGCCGAGAACCGCGCGATCGACTGGCACCTGGACGTCTCCGACAGCGCCGACAAGCGGGCCGCCGAGAAGCTGATCCGGCTGCTGCTCGCGCCCGACACGGCCGGCAACCCGCAGGCGCTCGCGCGCCGCATGGGCGTCGAGGAGCTGATCTGGGACTGCGGGTACTGGGGCGCCGGGATGACCGAGTTCACCGAGTACGGGCCGTGCTACGGAAAGCGCGGCAAGCTCAAGCGCAAGCGTGAACAAGACCGTCGCGCACCGCGACCACGTCCACATCGGGATGACCAAGCTCGGCGCCGCCGCCCGCACGTCGTTCTGGAGCCGCGGCCGGTGATCCGCCGCCATACTCGCCGGATGAGCCGTTCCGCCCTGCTCGCCTGCCTGCTCGGCCTCGCCCTGATCGGCGGCGGCTACCTGGCGATCGGCGCGGCCGGCGAGGGCGACAAGACGGACCTGACCGGCAAGCGCGAGGTGCGCGCCCAGGCGCAGCTGCCGCCGCTGCCGAAGAAGCTCGCGCGCGCGCGTCGTGCAGCCCGAGGCGGGCGCGACCGGCGCCGCCGCGCCCGCCGAGCCCGAGCAGGACCCGGGCCTCGACGACCCGGGCCCGAAGCCGACCGGCCCGGCCAGCTCCGGCGGCCGCGGGCGTCGCGGCGTGCTCGCCGGCGTCGACGGCGTCGAGCACCACCAAGGCGACCGCGCTCTCCAACGGCGTCGCGCTGCCCGCCGCTCGAGGCCCCCGAGGCCGTGCGCCAGATCATCGAGGCGGGCAACTCGATCGCCCGCACGCCGTACAAGTGGGGCGGCGGCCACGGCAAGTGGACCGACACGGGCTACGACTGCTCGGGCTCCGTCTCGTTCGCGCTCGCCGCCGCCGGCCTGCTCGAACGCGCCGCTGGCCTCCGGGCCGCTGATGTCCTGGGGCAAGCCGGGCAAGGGCAAGTGGGTGACGATCTACTCCAACCCCGGGCACGTCTACCTCGTGGTCGCGGGCATCCGCTTCGACACCTCCGCCCCGCGCGAGACGGGCTCGCGCTGGACGAACACGATGCGGCCGAACGCGGGCTTCGTCGCCCGCCATCCGCCGGGTCTGTGAGCCCCTTGGGGTGGCGACCCCATCGCGCCCGCCGGGCGCGTGCCGATGTATGTGTTGCAGCGAGTTCTTTCCTGAAGAGATCAGCTTCCTGATGACCCGCTCCCACACGCCACTGCCGGGACCGCCGCCTGAGGTCCTGGCCGAGATCGACGCCGCGTGGGAGCGGGCTCAGGCGCCCCTCGAGGGCGGCTACGAGCTCCACTTCGAGCGCGATCGCGCGACCGCGCCGCGCCTGGGGCGAGCTGCTCTGGCCCGACGGGACGCCCGGCGCGCGGCTGACCGCCTCCGAGGCGCTCGCCCTCGCCTGCGGCGACCCGGTCGCGCTGCCCGTGTAGCACCCGCGGCCATGTGGGAAGCTCTCCCGTATGGCTCTCAAACCCAAGGACATAATCGACGCCGTCACCGGCGCCGGGAACTCGGTCTTCTCCGGTCATCGCGAAGCGCCTGCGCGGCGGGGAGGAGGACGCGACCGTTCCTCCGCCCGCACGCGAGGACGCCGCGCCGGCCACCGCCGCCCCGCCGGCCAAGCCGCGCACCGCGCGCGCGGGCGGGACGAAGTCCGGGCGCAGCACCTCGGCGTCGACCAAGACCGCGCGCACGAAGGCCTCGGCCTCCGGCACCGCGACGAAGTCGCGCCCGGCCGCCAAGCCGCGCGGCCGCGCGGCGGCCACCGGCGCGCCCGAAGGCCGGAGCGGCCGGCGCCCCGAAGTCGGCGACGGCCCCGAAGACGACGGCCGCCAAGCCGAAGCCCGCCGCGGCGAGCGCGACGGCCTCGAGCCCGACGCCGCCGCCGACGAGCGCGCCGCCCGCGAAGCCGAAGCCTGCGAAGCCCAAGGCGGCGGCAGCGAAGCCGAAGCCGGCGCCCGCCGCGAGCACGGCGAAGACGCCGGCCAAGGCCCCTGCCGCGGCCAAGACCACGGCCTCCTCGGGCACGACCACGGCCGGCGAGGGCGCGGCGGCGGCGACCACCGAGACCACCAAGGCCGGCGAGACCGCGCAGGCCGAGAAGCCCCGGCGAAGAAGCCCGCGGCGGCGAAGAAGCCCGCCGCCAAGACCGGCTCCTAGCCCTCGGAGCACGCGCGCGGCCCCGCAGGGCCGCGCGCGTCTGAGTTAAGGTCGGGCGATGCGTCCCATCCCGGCCCCCCGCATCGGCGAGTCCCACGGGCTGTTGCGGGCCATCTCCCAGCGCGACCGCGTCCGGCTCGACGAGTTCGTGACCGAGTTCCCGAACGAGGACCTGTTCCCACCCGGACTCGAGAACGCGCTCGGGCGGACGCGGCAGTTCGTCTCCTACGCGCGGTCCGCCGGGCTGCTGAAGGAGGACCGCGGGGTCGTCGAGCTGACCGAGATCGGCAAGCGCTACGTGCGCGCCGGCGACGACGACGCGCCGTTCTCGGTCTCCGACGCGCAGGCCGACTGGCTGCGCCGCCAGCTGCTCGAGAAGCACATGACGGACTCGATCTTCCACGGGCTGGCGATCGGCCTCAGCCTGCTGTCCTCCGTGCCGCCCGCGACCCGCATCTCGATGCTCGACTTCGGCCGCGCGCTCGGCTACCTCGGCCGCGCCGGCTGGGACAACGACAACACGCTGCAGATCCAGGGCGAGCGCTACCTCGAGCTGATGCGCGACATGGGCATGATCGACGAGCAGCGCGGCGCTGACGCGGACGGGCCAGGAGACCAAGGACGAGCTGACGCTGCCCATCCACATGTCGATGACCGACATCGCCGCGCAGCTGAACCCCGGCGGCGCCGACGCCGTGCGGGCCGAGGGCGAGGCCGAGTGGGCCCAGCTCCAGCAGGCCGCGGCGCCCGAGCCCGAGCCGGCCGCGCCCGAGCCGGCCGCGCCCGAGCCGGCCGCGCCCGCCGGCCGCTGCCGACGAGGAGGACGAGTGGCAGGACGTCGGCCCGGGCGCCGCCGGCACCGGCGCCCGCGCCTGCTGCGGCGCCCGCGCCGCCACCTGCGCCGGCGGCCGCGGCGCCGCCCCTCCGACGCCGCCGGCCGACATCTGGGACACCGCCGAGCCGGACGACGACGACGAGCAGCTACACCGCCGTCGGGGTGCCCAGGCCGGGCGCGCCGCAGGCCCCGCCCGAGCCGGCGCCGGCCGGGCCGGGGATGACCTCCGGCGACCCGCTCGCCGCGGAGCCGGCCGCCGCCGCCGTGCCGGAGCCCGCTGCGCCGCCGCAGCCCGCCGCCCCGCCGCAGCCCGCCGCGCCGCCGCAGCCCGCCGCGCCCGAGCCGCAGCCCGCCGAGCCCGCCCGCGCGCAGGACGCGGCCACGGTGATCTCCCAGCCCGCCGAGCCGGCCCCGCCGCGCCTGGCCGAGGTCCCGCCGCCGCCGCCGCGCGAGGCCAGCGGCTTCCTCGACGCCGACGCCATCCGCGCCGCCGCCGAGGGCCAGGGCCTGCGGCTGCCGGGCTCCGCCTACGCCGACGGTCGCCGCCGCGCTCGCCGCCGGGCGCCACGTCGTGCTGACCGGCGCCGGCCGGCTCGGGCAAGACCACGCTCGCGCTCGCGATCGCCCGGGCCGCGGTGACGGCCGGCCGCGCCAGCCGGCGCGGTGCTCGTCACGCCGACGGAACGCTGGTCCTCCGGCGACGCGCTCGGCCGCCGCGCCCGCCCCGACGGCACCCCGGCGACCGCCGGCAAGGTCCCCGACGCCGCGGGCCGCGGCAAGTGGCTCGTGCTCGACGAGCTCGACCGCGCCCGCGCCGACAGGGCGCTCGGCGGCCTGTCGACGTTCCTCGGCGGCCTGCCGGTCACGCTGCCGGGCGGCGAGGAGGTCAAGCCGCCCGAGGACTGGCGCATCGTCGCGACCGCGGCGGCGCCGCTCGACGCCTCGCCCGCGCTCACCGCGCCGCTTCGCGCACGTCGAGGTGCCGTTCCCGGCGCAGGCCGACGTCGACCGCGCTGCTCGACGCACGCCGCCGGCGGCGACTCGACGGCGGCCGCCGCGGCCGAGCGGCTGCTCGCCCTGCGCGAGCTGCGCCCGCTCGGCGCCGGCGTGTTCATCGACGCCGCCGCGCACGCCGCCGAGCGCAACGCGATCGAGCCCGCCGACGAGCGCACGCTGGCCCGCGAGACCTACTCCGCCTACGTCGAGCCGCTGCTGCGCGGGCTCGACGACCGCGGGCAGGACCGGCTCAAGGAGCTGCTCGGCGCGCTGTAGGACTGATGGCGGCGCGCGGGAGCTCCGAGGAGCGGGCGGCGCTCGCCCGCGCGAAGGCGCGGCTGGACCGGCTCGACTTCCACCCGCGCCCGGTGAGCACCGCGCGCACGCGCATCTGGCACGTCCCGTGGCTGTTCCGCGCGCCGTGGTTCCGGCGCTTCGACGGCTACGAGTCGTGCGAGCAGATCTTCCTCCGCCGCCCGCTCGCCGAGGTCTCCGACGACCTGATCTGCCACGAGCTCTGCCACGTCTGGCAGGAGCAGCACGGCCGCCTGGGGATGTGGCTGTCCTACGTGCGCCGCGGCTACCGCGAGAACCCGAACGAGCTCGAGGCGCGCCGCGCGGTCGAGCTCACGCGCTGAGGCGGCCGGACGGGCGCGATCGGTGCCACCATGGGCGGCCGTGCAGCCCGGAGCCGAGAACCCCGCCGCGCTGAAGGCGGTCGCCCGCCACGCCGAGGCCGTCGCGACCGTGCGCGCGTTCGCTGCCCGCTCGGAGGCGCTGCGCGTCGTGCTGCTGGTCGACCTCGGCGACGAGGAGCCGCCCGCGATGCTCGACGTCTCGCCGGGCGGCGCGATCGAGCTGACCGACGAGGGCGAGGCGCACGCCGTCCCGCCCGAGATGCCCGTGCCCGCGCCGCCGCGCGCGCTGCCCGAGATCCGGCCCGCCCCGTCCTCGGCGCTCAGCGCCGACCCCGTCACGGGCGAGCTCGCCGCGCCGATCGGCGCGATCGCCAACCTCGGCAACGCCGTGCTCGGCCTCGCCCGCGCGTTCGGCGGCCGCAGCGTGGCCACCGCCGAGTTCGCCACGCAGGACCCCGACCTGCCGATGACGATCGTCGCCCGCGAGGGCGAGCCGCTGCTGCTCGCCGTCGGCGACGGCCGCTTCGAGCTCCCGCTCTAGAGATGCCCCAGCTCACGACCCCCGCGAGCTCGAGCATCTGATGGACGCGTGCACTTGGTGCGGCGCCGCCGTGGAGCCATGGGACGGCTTCCGCGCCTACGAGGCGGCCGGCGGCCGGCGCGCCGTCTTCTGCCGGCTCGAGCACGTCGTCCCGTGGGCGATCCGGGGCGCGCACTGGGAGCCGCTGACCGGCGAGGCGGATGACGTCCGCGACGGCCTGACCACTGCGCCTGGTGCGAGGCGGCGCTGCACGAGGACCACGTGGCGCTCGTGCGCTCGCGCGGCGAGCACCGGATCCCCGACGGGTTCTGCGGCGTCGCGCACCTGCTCGAGTGGGCCAAGGCGGGTGGGCGGTATCGCGTCTGAAACTGCCCGTTCGGGCAGGGGTGACGTGCCACTGAAGCGGGTAAAGCGTGGTGCACCCATGATGCACCACCGCCACTACACCATCGACGAGGCGAACGCGAAGCTCGACCTCGTGGGGCGCATCGTGCGCCGCATCCGCGACGCTCACCGTCGGCTCGCCGACGAAGGCTTCAACCCCGAGTTCGTCTCGCTCGCCGAGGTGTCAGGCGGCGCCTACCCGGGCCGCGAGCACGCCGCGGCGGCGCTCGAGGTGGCGCTCGGCTTCGACCACCTCGAGGAGCTCGACGTGGTGGTCCGCGACCTCGAGCGCGGCCTGATCGACTTCCCGTCGCTGCTCGGCGGCGAGGAGATCTACCTCTGCTGGCTGCTCGACGAGCCCGAGGTCGTGTACTGGCACGCGCCCGAGTCGGGCTTCGGCGGCCGCCAACCCCTGTAGCTCACCGGCGACAATGGGCGGCATGACGCTGCCGCCCGGCCCCGCCGAGCCCGCCGCGCTGCAGACGGTCGAGTGGATCGCCCGGCCGACCGCGTTCCTGCGCCGCTGCCGGGCGCGCCACGGCGATCCGTTCACGGTCCGCGTCGCGTGGGCGGACGCGCCGATGGTGCTCGTCTCGGACCCGGAGGCGATCCGGCGGGTCTTCGCCGCCGACGACGGGCAGCTCCACGGCGGCGCGAGCTCGACCGTGCTCGAGCCGTTCGCCGGCCCGACCTCGATCCTGCTCACGCACGGGCCCGAGCACCTGCGCCGCCGGCGCGAGCTGCTGCCCGCCTTCCACGGCGAGGCGCTCGCGGGCTGGCGCGCGACGATCGCGGAGATGGCCGCGGCGGAGGTCGCCGCGTGGCCGGCCGGCGAGCTGCGCACGCTGCCGCGGATGCAGGCGCTGACGCTCGACGTGATCCTGCGCGTCGTGCTCGGCCCGGTCGAGCGGCCGGAGCTGCGGGCCGCGATCCGCCGCGCGCTCGACATGACCGCGTCGCTGCCGCGGCTCGTCGCGATGTCGCTGTACCGCGGCCGCGACGTGGAACGCGTTCCTGCGCGCCGTCGCCGAGGTCGACGAGCTGCTCGCGCGCGAGATCGACCGCGGCGGCGCATGCCGACGGCTCGCTGCTCGACCGTCCTGACGCAGGCGGAGATCCCGCGCGGCGAGCTGCGCGACCAGGTCGTCACCGTGCTCGCCGCCGGGCACGAGACGACGGCCGGCTCGCTCGCGTGGGCGCTCGAGCGGCTCGCGCACCACCCGCAGGCGCAGGAGCGCGTGCGCGCGGGCGACGACGCCTACCTCGACGCCGTCGTCAAGGAGGTGCTGCGCGTGCGGCCGGTGCTGTCGATCGCCGCCCGCCGCGTCGCCGCGCCGTTCGAGCTCGGCGGCCACGTGCTGCCGCCGGGCGTGCACGTCGCGCCCTGCATCTACCTCGCCCACCGCCGGCCGGAGGCGTGGCCGGAGCCGACCGCGTTCCGGCCCGAGCGGTTCCTGGACGGCGCGCCGGCGCCGGGCACCTACCTCCCGTTCGGCGGCGGCGTGCGCCGCTGCGCCGGCGCCGCGTTCGCCGCGCTCGAGCTGCGCGAGGTGCTGCGCGCCGTGCTCGCGCGCTTCGCGCTCGCGCCCGGCCGGGCAGCACGACGGAGCGGATGATCCGCGGCTCCGTCACCTTGCGCCCATCGCGCGGTGGGACGGTCTTGACCGAGCCGCTACAACCATCGAGGCCGTGTCGCTCTTCTGCCGCCACAACCGCCTGACCGCCAACTGCCCGATCTGCGGACGCGAGCAGCGCGAGGAGCTGCGCTCCAAGGCGCCGCCGGGCCCGCCGCGCACGCGCTCGTCGTCGAGCACACGCCAAGCGCCGTGGCTCCGGATCGGGGCGCACCTCCGGCGTCGTGACGCGCCGCGTGGCGCGCGCCGCCGACGACGGCTACCGCAACCCGCTCGCCCCCGGCCTGCGCGCGACGGCCGATGCCGAGCGGCTCGCCGCCGCGCTCGCCGCCGCGGCGGAGCGGCTCGTGCCGCCGGGCCCGTACCCGGAGCTCGCCGAGGAGGCCGACCCCGAGCAGGCCGGCTGGCTCGCGTTCCTGCTCGCGCTCGCCGGCCCGGAGGCGCCCGAGCTCCAGCAGGCGCTGCGCAGCGCCCGGCCCGCGTGGGAGGACGGCGTGCCGGAGGACCTCCCGGCCGAGCGCCGCCGCACCGCCGAGGCCTACCGCGCCTGGGTCGGCCGCGCCGGCTCCCAGGAGGCCGCCTTCACCGGCGACGCCGCGCTGGACGCCCGAGCGGCGCTTCGCCCGCGTCTTCGAGCGCCTCGTCGCTGCCCGGGCTTCGGCCGCGCCGCGGCGCTTCGACCTGCTGACCGCGCTCGACGCCGCCGGCCGCTACGAGCTGACCGCGGGCGAGCTGTTCCTCGGGCTCGAGGACGACGCCGACCACGCTGGCCGCCAAGCGGCTGCTGGTCTCCGGCGACCGCCTGCTGCTCGACCGCCGCGCGCGCGAGCTCGCCGAGGCGTACCGGGCTGCCGCTCGCCGCGCTGGACCGCGGCCTCGCCGTCTGGGGCACGCCGGGCGCGCGCGGTCGACCTCGCCGGCGAGCCGCCCGCCGCCGTGCGCGCCGCGCTGGGATTGCGGTGAGCGCCGACGTCGCCGAGCTCGACCTCGGCGACGACGCCACGCTCGAGCGACTCGTCGCGCTGCAGCGCGCGAGCTACGCCGTCGAGGCGGAGCTGATCGGCGCGGCCGAGCTGCCGCCGATGCGCGAGTCGCCCGGCGAGCTGCGCGCCTGCGGCGAGACGTTCCTCGGCGCGCGCCGCGACGGCCGGCTGGTCGGCGCGGTGTCGTTCCGGCGCGCCGGCGGCACCGTCGACATCCACCGGCTGGTCGTCGACCCCGAGGCGTTCCGCGGCGGTGTGGCGACCGCGCTGCTGGACGCGCTCGAGGCGCGCGAGGCCGGGGCGACGCACTGGACGGTCGGGCACGGGCGCCGCCAACGGCCCCGCCCGCGCGCTCTACGAGCGCCGCGGGTTCACGCCGACCGAGGAGCGGGTCGTCCCGGGCGGCGTCCGCTGGGTCCGCTTGGACCGCTCGGGCGCCCGCTAGGTTCCCGCCGTGTCCGCCACCCGCGATCGACGGCCGGCGCTCGCCCGCCTGCGCGCGCTCGCCGTGGCGCCGCCGGAGCCGGCCAGCCCCGGCCCGGCCCGTCGCGCTGCTCGTGCTCGGGTGCCTCGCGCTCGCGGCGCTCTCGCTGCTGCTGCCCTCGACGCCGACCTACGACCCGTGGGCCTGGATCATCTGGGGCCGCGAGGTCATGCACCTCGACCTCGTGACCACCGAGGGGCCGTCCTGGAAGCCGCTGCCGATCCTCTTCACGGCGCCGTTCTCGCTCGCCGGCGACGCGGCGGCGCCCGAGCTGTGGATCGTCATCGCGCGCGCGGGCGGCCTGCTCGCGATCGCGATGGCCTACCGGCTGGCGGCGCGGCTCGCCGGGCCGGTGGCGGGCGTGATCGCCGCGGTCGCGCTGCTGCTGGCGGACGAGTTCGTGCTCAACTTCGCGCGCGGCAACTCGGAGGGGATGCTCGTCGCCATCTGCCTGCTGGCGCTCGAGCGCCACCTCGACGGCCGCCGGCGCGACGCGTTCCTGCTCGGCTTCCTCGCCGGGCTGCTGCGGCCCGAGGTCTGGCCGCTGTGGGCGCTGTACGGGCTCTGGTACGCGGCGGTCGAGTGGCGCGGCCGGCCGCCGTGGCGGACGTTCGCGCTCGTCGGCGGCCTGGGCGTGCTGACGCTCGTCGTGTGGTGCTGCCGGAGTACCTCGGCTCGGGCTCCGCTGCTGCGCGCCGCCGAGCGCGCGCGCCAGCCCAACCCGGACTCGGCGGCCTTCGCCGCCTCCCCGTTCCTCGAGGTCTTCCGCCGCTCGGCGTCGGTGCTCACCGTGCCGGTCTACGCCGGGGCGGTCGTGGCCGTCCTGCTCGCCGCGCGGCGGCGCCGCGAGCCGTACGCCGTGGTGGTGTTCACGCTCGCGGCCCTCTCGACGACGCTGATGGTGGCCGTCGCGCTGATGACGGAGGCCGGCTTCGCCGGCAACCTGCGCTACGTCGCGCTGCCTGCCGCGATGGTGTGCGTGCTCGCCGGCGCGGGCTGGGTCGGCCTGTTCGAGCTGCTGCGCGGGCGTGCGAGCCTCGCCGTGGCGGTGGTGCTCGCCGTCGTGGCGCTGGCCGCGTCGGCGCCGTCGGTCGTGGACGACGTGCGCAGCCTCGACACGTCGCTGGACCGGGTCGCGTCGGAGTCCGACCTCTACGGACCCAACCTCGAGGCGGTGATCGCCAAGGCGGGCGGGGAGAAGGCGCTGAAGGCGTGCGGCCCCGTCTACACGGGTGCGTTCCAGACCCAGGCGGTGGCCTGGTACCTGCACCTGCACGAGACGGAGGTGATCATCTTCCCGTCCCCGCCGGGCACGATGATCGCGCCTCACTTCACGGCGAACGCGCGCGATCCGCGCTTCCCGAAGGTGACCGAGACGACGCGCTGGATGGTGGGGAGTACCTGCAACGGCCCGTGAACATCCCTCTAACCTCCTGACGATGGCGACGATCGCCTCGCGCCGGCCGGCATGGAGCCTGCCCGCCACCGTCGCCGGGAGCACCCGGCTGCTCGCGCCATTGGCCGTCGGAGGCCTGGTGCTCCTGTCGATCCTCCTGCGCACGCGCGACTTCGACGTCGGCTTCTGGATCGACGAGGGCCTGTCGGTGGGCATCGCCGACCGGCCGCTGTCGGACATCCCGGCCGCGCTGCGGCTCGACGGCTCGCCGCCGCTGTACTACTCGCTGCTGCACGTCTGGATGGCGGTCTTCGGCGAGACCGAGACCGCGACCCACGCGCTGTCGCTGGTGTTCGCCGTGCTCGCCGTCCCGGCGGCCTGGTGGGCGGCGCGCGGGCTGTTCGGGCCGACGGCCGGCCTCGCGGCCGCGCTGCTGGCGGCGACGAACCCGTTCCTGACGCAGTACGCGCAGGAGACGCGGATGTACACGCTCGTGGCGCTGCTCGGGCTGCTCGCGTGCGGCACGTTCGGCCGCGCCTTCGTGCTCGCAGGGACCGAGGCGGCGCCCCCGCGAGCGAGTCGCCGGCGCTGGGCCGGCGCCTTCGCGGTCGCGCTGGCGGCGCTGATGTACACCCACAACTGGGCGCTCTTCTTCGCCGCCGCCTGCGGGCTGACCTGGCTGGTGCTGCTGGCGGCGGCGCGCGGGGAGCTGCGCAAGGAGCTCTTCCAGGACGGGCTGGTGGGCTTCGGCGGCGCGCTGCTGCTGTTCGCGCCGTGGCTGCCGACGCTCGCCTTCCAGGCGCAGCACACGGGCGCGCCGTGGTCCAACTCGCCCGGGCTCGACGACCTGGGTCGCATCCCGGAGCTGCTGTTCGGCTCGATCCCCCAGATCGCCCTGCTGCTGGCGGCGGGCGCCGGGGCGGTGGTGCTGCTCGACCGCAGCGGCGGCCGTATGTCGGCGCGCGGGCGGGCCCTGGTCGTGCTGACGGGCCTGGCGGCCGCGACCGTGCTGGTCGCGTTCGCCGCCTCGCAGGTCTCTCCCGCCTGGGCGACGCGCTACCTGGCGATCGCGCTGCCCGCGATGCTGCTCGTGCTCGCGGGCGGGCTGGCGCACGCGGGCCGGCTCGGCCTGGCCGCAGCGCTGCTGGTCGCGCTGATCTGGGCGTCCGACGGCGCCCCGACCCACAAGAGCAACGTGCGCGCGATCTCCGGGGAGATCGCCCCGAGCCTCGCCCCCGGCGACCTCGTCGTCTCCACGCAGCCCGAGCAGATACCGGTGCTCGACTACTACCTGCCCGACGGCCTGCGCTACGCGACGCTCTGGGGGCCGGTCGGCGACGTCGGCGTGACGGACTGGCGCGACGGCGTCGAGCGCCTGGAGGCGACCAGCGCCCGGCGCGACCTCGCCCCGCTGATCGACGCGCTGCCGGTGGGCCGGCGGCTCGTGCTCGTCGAGCCGGACACGAGCAACATCGAGCGCTGGAAGGCCCCCTGGACCGAGCTCGTGCGCGTGCGCACGGAGGAGTGGCGCCAGCACCTCTCCAACGACGCGCGCCTCACGCCGGTGGCGGTGCGCCCGGTGGAGGAGCAGCGGGGCGTCAACCAGCTGCGCGCGACCGTCCTGCTGAAGGGATAGCGGCGGGCTCGGGCGCCGGGTCCGCGCCGGGCTCGGCGGCCGGCAGGTCGAGCCGGAAGCGCGTGCCGGTCTCGCCCTCCTCGCCGGCGAGCTGGAGCGTGCCGCCCATCCGCTCGGCGAGCTCGCGGCCGATCGCCAGGCCGAGGCCGAAGCCCGCCTCCGCGCTGGCGCTGCGCCCGCGCTGGAAGCGCTCGAAGATCTGCTCGCGCTCCGCCGGATGCACGCCCGGGCCGCGGTCGGCGACCTCGACGTGCGTCTGGGCGGCGTCGCAGCCGACCGTCACGCGGACGGGCTCGCCCACCGGGGCGTAGCGCAGCGCGTTGTCGAGCAGGATGCGGACGACGCGGGCCACGGCGTCCGGGTCACCGCGGCCCCAGCACGGGCGCGCCGGCGGGACGACGTCGAGCTCGACGTCGCGCTCTTCGGCGCGCAGCCCGAACTCGGCCGCGACCGCGCGCGCGAGCTCGCCGAGCTCGACCGGCTCCGAGCGCAGCGGCACCGACGCGTCGAGCCGGCTGAGGTCCAGCAGCTCGCCCGCGAGGCTGGAGAGCCGCAGCAGCTCGCGGCGGGCGCGCGCGACCTGGGTCTGGGCGTCGGCGATGTCCAGGCGGTCGTCCGCGAGGTCCTCCTCGAGCAGCTCCATCGTGCCCTGCAGCATCGTCAGCGGCGTGCGCAGCTCGTGCGAGGCGGTCGCCACGAAGGACCGCCGCGCCTGCTCCTGCCTTCGCAGCTCCTCCTGCATGCGCCCGAACGCGCGCGCGAGGTCGCCGACCTCGTCGCGTCCCTTGTCGTGCTGGAGCGGGGCGTCGGCGATGCCCTCCTGCGAGATCCGCACGGCCGCCGTGCGCAGCCGCCCGAGCCGGCGCAACAGGGTGCTCGACAGCGCGACGGCGAGCGCCACCGCCACCAGCAGGCCGACCGCGCCCGCGGCCAGCAGTGCGTTGCGCACCTGGTCGACCGCGGTCGTGACCTCGGTCAGGCGCCGCTCGACGACGAGCACGCCGACGACGCCGCCCTTGTCGCTGAACAGCCGCACCCCGATCCGGACCACGTCGCCCTGGATGTCGGTCGTCGTCGAGCCCGTGCGCTGGGTGTGCAGCGAGGTCAGCACGGCGCCGCGGATCGAGGCGCCCGTGCTCGTGTCGTAGAGCACGTCGCCCGGGAGCACCGGGTCGAGGATCAGCACGCGCCCGTCGGTGCGCTGGCGCAGCTCCTCGGCCACCCCCTGGAGCGCGAACTCGTTCTCGCCCGCCTCGCGCAGCGCGTCCTCGACGGCCGGCCGGGTGGCCAGCACGGCCGCGCGAAGGTTCGTCGCGCTCTGCTCGCGCAGCCGGTCGGGGAGCGGGCTCAGCAGCACCGTGGCGGCGATCCCCAGCGTGACCGCGCTCGTGAGCAGGAGGGCCAGCAGCAGGCGGGGCCGCAGGCCTCTCGGCAGCCGCCGCCGCATCCTCAGCGCTCCCTGACCCGGTAGCCGCGCCCCGGCACGGTGAGGATCAGCGTCGGGTTCTCCGGCGCCTCCTCGAGCTTCTCGCGCAGGTGGCGGATGTGGACGTCGATCGCGCGCGGGTCGCGGTAGGCGGAGTCGCCCCAGATCGCGCGCAGCAGCTCCTGGCGGTTGTAGGCGTGCCCGGGCCGCGACATCAGGCAGGCCAGCAGCTCGAACTCGCTGAAGGTGACCTTGACCGCCTCGCCGTCGACCGTGACCCGGCGCAGCTCACGGTCCAGCGAGACGTTGCCGACGGCCAGGCTGCCCTCGACGACGCGGCCGTGCGCGCGGCGCAGGACCGCGCGGATCCGGCTGCGCAGCTCGGCGAGCCCGAACGGCTTGGTGACGTAGTCGTCGGCGCCGGCCTCCAGCCCCTGGACGGCGTCGGCCTCGGAGTCCAGCGCGGTGAGCATGATGATCGGCACCACGTCGCGGCGGTCACGCAGCAGGCGGGCGACGTCGTGACCGGTCGGGCCCTCGCCGAGCGCGACGTCGAGCAGGACCACGTCGTAGGCCCGGTCGGCGGCGGCGCGCAGCGCCGCGTGCCCGTCGGGCACGGCGGTCACGTGGTGGCCCTCGCGCTCGAAGGAGCGGGTGAGCATGTCGCGCAACGGCTCGTCGTCATCGACGAGCAGGATGTCGAGGGCCGTGGAGGGCGCCACTCGCCTGAGCGTAGCGGTCCGCGCCCGCGCGAAGGACCGCTCGCCGGAACCGCTCTGCCACGCGGATTAAGGGCTGTTAGCGGCCGTTAGCCGATGGATCGGTTCGCGGGGGTCGGGGGGCAGGATGCCGGACATATGGCTCTCGACTTCCCTACTGAACGCTTCGCTCGCAACGGCGACGGTCCCCAGAAGCCCGTCGCCGTGCTCGGCGGCGGCCCCGCAGGCCTGACCGCCGGCTACCTGCTCGCCCAGAAGGGTCGCCCCGTGATCGTGCTGGAGGCCGAGGACCAGGTCGGTGGCATCGCCAAGACCGAGGTCCGGGACGGCTACCGGTTCGACCTCGGCGGCCACCGCTTCTTCACCAAGTCCAAGGAGGTCGACGACCTCTGGCACGAGGTGATGAAGGAGGAGTTCCTCAAGCGGCCGCGCATGTCGCGCATCTACTGGAACGGCAAGTTCCTCGACTACCCGCTCAACGGCACGGACGTCATCAAGAAGCTCGGCCCCGTCGAGCTCGTGCGCTCCGGCCTCTCCTACCTGTGGGCGGTCATCAAGCCCAAGGGCAAGGAGGAGAACCTCGAGCAGTGGGTCTCCAACCGCTTCGGCTGGCGGCTCTACAACCACTTCTTCAAGGGCTACACCGAGAAGGTCTGGGGCGTCCCGACGACCGAGCTGCGCGCCGAGTGGGCCGCCCAGCGGATCAAGGGCCTGTCCTTCTTCTCCGCCGCCAAGGCCGCCTTCATGGGCAACAAGGGCGACAAGATCAAGTCGCTGATCTCCGAGTTCCACTACCCCCGCTTCGGCCCCGGCCAGATGTGGGAGACGATGTGCGACGAGATCATCGCCCTCGGCGGCGAGGTCCGGCTCAACGCCCGCGTCGACGACATCGAGGTCGAGGACGGCCGGATCGTCGCAGTCACCGCCGGCGGCGAGCGGATCGAGTGCTCGGACGTCATCTCCTCGCTGCCGCTGCGCGCCACGGTCGGCCTGGCCGGCGAGTCCTCCGGCGCCTCCAAGGCGGTCAAGGACGCCGCGATGGGCCTGCGCTACCGCGACTTCCTCACGGTCGCCCTGATCATCGACGGCGAGGACCTCTTCCCGGACAACTGGATCTACATCCACGACGACTCGGTCAACGTGGGCAGGATCCAGAACTTCCGCTCGTGGAGCCCGTGGATGGTCCCCGACCCGACCAAGGCGAGCGTCGGCCTCGAGTTCTTCTGCTTCCAGGGCGACGAGCTGTGGGAGATGGACGACGACAAGCTCGTCGAGCTGGCCAAGCGCGAGCTCGGGCAGCTCGGCCTCGGCGACCCCGCCAAGGTCGAGAAGGGCTACGTCACCCGCGTGCCGCTCGCCTATCCGATGTACGACGCCGACTACGCCGAGCGCGTGGACGCGATCCGCGAGTGGCTGGAGACGATCACCAACCTCCAGCAGGTCGGCCGCAACGGCCTGCACCGGTACAACAACTCCGACCACTCGATGCTCACGGCGATCCGCGCGGTGGACAACATCGTCAACGGCGCGAACCACGACATCTGGGAGGTCAACGCGGAGTCCGTCTACCACGAGGAGGACGTGGAGGACGAGCACCCGTACAAGCGCGCGCCCGAGACGAAGGCGATGCGCGAGCCGCTCGTGAGCCGCTCTTGACGTTCCCGTAGCCGGTGTCCAGACCCTTGGACAGATGTCCGATGGTCCGACTCCCGGAGCGGTGCCACTCTAGGTCCTGTCCTGGAGGGCGTACGGATTGGGCCCTAGGCCCGCTCATGGAAGAGCAGCGGAGGGATTCGCTTTGAGACGGCCGCGCGGCCTGCACTGCGCGGCCGTTTCTCTTTAACGCGGCCGCGGGTACAGGAACCCGCATGACCGACGACGACTCCGCGACCAAGGCCGAGGCTGACGACAACGCCGCCGAGCCCGACGACGACGCCGCCTCCAAGGCCCAATCGGAGGAGGAAGAGGTCGAAGAGGCCAAGAAGGTCATGGAGGAGCTCGAGGAGGGCGACCCTCCCGAGAAGCTCGAGGACTGGCCCGGCGGGAAGGCCAAGTACCAGACCTACGGCGGCCCCGACTCCGGCGAGGGCGGCTACGAGGACGGCGCGACCGCCAAGCTCGGCCCGTCGAACCTGCGTCACCACGAGGACGGCTCGGTGACGGTCGACGGGGAGGAGGTCGACGACCCCGACGAGTACAAGGGCGAGCCGATCCCCGGCGGCCCCAGCGACCCCGACGCGCCGCCGGACCCGGCCATGATCGGCCAGGAGAACGACGAGGACGAGGACGAGAGCGGCGGGTCGGGCTCCGAGTCCGACGGCAGCTCCGACTCAGACTCAGACTCCGACTCGAACTCCGACTCCGACTCGGACTCGGACGACCGCTGAGCTAGCGCCGCCGGATCACGATCCGGCGGCTGACGCGGCGCTGGTTGCCGGCCGCGTCGCGCGCGAGGATCGTCAGCGCCGCCACGACCCGCTTGCGCCGCAGCGTGCGGCGCAGCTCGCGCGCCGTCCTGCGGCTGATCCGCACGGTCAGGACGGTCCGCCGCGCGGCCGCGACCTGCCTGCGCGCGGTCCGGAACGAGGCCACTCCGCGCAGCCGTCCCGTCACCCGCACCGTCGCGAGCTCGTTCACGGTCACCGCGACCCGCAGCCGCCGCCGCTGCACGAGCGTCCGCTGCCCGGCGACCCGCGCGCGGATCGACGGCGCGCTGGTGTCGGCAGCGGTCCCCGGGCCCCCCGGCTGGGAGGGCGGCGGCGTGGTCGTGACCGGCGTGGGCCTCGGGGGCAGCGATCGCGGCGCGGGCGTGAGGACGCAGTCGGAGCCGCCGGCGTCCGCGAGCCGGCTCACGTTGCCGTTGAGCGCGACGACGTAGACGTGGCCGCAGGCGTCCTCGCCGAAGCCGGCAACGTTCGTCCCCCGTGCGCCTGACAGATCGTCCTCCGCGCGGTCGCCGCCGCCCGCCGTGCCGGGCGCCAGCGAGCGCAGCCGCTGGCCGAAGTAGTCGGCGTAGAGGTAGCGCCCGAGCAGCGTCGGGAGCCCGGGGTCGCGGACCACCACGCCGCCCGTGACGGTCCGTCCCGCGGTGCGGCCGTAGTCGAAGAAGGGCGCGATGTACGGCCCGCGCGGCTCGCAGGCGGCGACGCCCGGCGTCCGGATCGAGCCCTCGCGGCAGCGCCATCCGTAGTCGCCGCCGTCGCCGAGCCGGCCGGAGAAGGGCGCGAAGTCGACCTCCTCGCGGGCGCCTTGGCCGACGTCGCCGATCCACAGGTCGCCGGTGACCCGGTCGAAGGAGAAGCGGAACGGGTTGCGCAGGCCGGTCGACCAGATCGTGTCGGCGGCGCCGTCGCCCGGCGCCGCGAACGGGTTGTCCTGCGGGATCGAGTACCCGGCGTTCGCGCTCGGCCGCGGGTCGATGCGGAGCATCTTGCCGAGCTGCGTGTCGAGCCGCTGCGCGTTGTTCAGCGGGTCGTCGCCGCCTCCGCCGTCGCCGGGCGCGGCCCACAGCAGGCCGTCGGGGCCGAACTGGATCTGGCCGCCGTTGTGGTTGCTCCTCGGTGGCGTGGTCCTGGCTCCACACGAGCCGCGACCCGGCGACGGTCGTGTCCGGGTCTGCGGCCGAGCGCTGGTGCTCGCGGATCTGGAGCTGGCCGCTCGGCCCGGTCAGGTACGTGTAGGCCAGGCCCGAGGTCTCGTAGTCCGGCGGGAACGCCATCGAGAGCAGGCCGCGCTCGCCGCTCGTCGTGACGATGCCGGTCAGGTCGATGAACGGCTGTGCCTGCGCGACGCCGTCGCGCACGACCTTCACGAGGCCGCCCTTCTCGACGACGAACACGCGCGCCTGGTCGCGCGGCGGCGCGGTCAGGTAGAGCGGCGCGGTGTAGGTGCCGTCGACCGGCTCGAAGCGCGGCGCGGCGTGGGCGGCGGTGGGGACGAGGAGACCGGCGGCGACGACGAGGATGGCGAGCCGGCGCATGGTGGCTAGTGGTCCGCGACCGTGCCGTCGGCGGGCTCGAGCGGGCGGCCGTCGCCGGCCCAGGCCTGGAGGCCCCCGCCGAGCGAGTAGGCCTCGTAGCCCGCGGTGCGGAAGGCGTCGGCGGCCATCGCGGAGCGGCTGCCGACGCGGCAGTAGAAGACGACGGGGCGGTCGTGGGCGATCGTGGACGCCTGCGAGGCGACCTCGCCGAGCACGATGTGGCGCGCACCGTCGATGCGGCCGGCGTCCCACTCGTGCTCCTCGCGGACGTCGATCAGTTGGGCGTCCTGCTCGCGCCGCAGCGCCTCGGTCTGCTCGGGCGTGATGTCGCGGTCGCCGGCCATGCGCCAACACGGTAGCTCCCGAGCGGATCGGGAGCTATCCACACCGACGCTCGGCCGCTGCTTGGTGACCATGCAACCACCATGCGAATCCTCTCCGCCGCCGCCCTCTCGGTCCTCGCCGCGGTCGCCGGTGCGGGCCCGGCGCAGGGTGCATCCTTCACCTCGCCCCGCACGCTCGCCGACTGGGAGCCGGGCGGCACGCGGCTGGTGGCCGCGCCGGGCGCCGCGGCCTGGACGCACGCCGACGGCCTGCGGTTCTGGCGCGCCGGCGAAGCGCTGGCCCGCATCCCCGGCCGCGAGGGCATGGTGCAGGACATCGCCGTCGGCGCTCCGGCCGCCCGGCCGTTCGTCGCCTGGGTGGACAGCGCAATGCAGCTGCACGCCTACACGGAGCGCGACGAGCTCGTCGCGGGCGCGGCGGACCGCGTCCGCAATCTCGCGGCGGCGCCGTCGGCGCTGGCCTGGGTCGGCGCCGCGAAGGACGACACGCGCAAGGTGCAGCTCGCCGTCCGCCGGTCCGACGGCGGGTTCTCGGCTGCCCGCACGCCGCAGCAGCTCGGCCGCCCCGTCTTCGACATCGCCGCCGCTGGCGACAAGGAGCGCACGCTCGTCGTCTGGCCCGTGACGGACGGCGGCGTCCGCCGTGTCGAGCTGCTGACGATCGACGCCGGCGACCGCGTGTCGGATCCCCGCTTCATCACGGGCGCAGAGCGTGACGCGGGCGGCCCCACGGTCGCCGTCGGCCCCGGCGGCAGCGGCCTCGTCGCATGGGTCGACGGGGTCTCGTCCGGTCCCGTGATCGCGGCGCCGGTCGACCTCGACGGCGGGCTCGGCGCTCCGCAGACGCTCGACGCCGAGCCGGGCGGCCCGCCCGAGCTGGACGTCGGTCGCGGTGGCGCGGCGGTCGCCGTGTGGCCCGCCGGCGGAAACGTGCGCGTCGCGCTGCGCAGCGCGGGCGCCGCCGCCTTCGCCGCCCCGGTCACCCTGACCGCCGAGAACCTGTGGGGCTGGAGCGCCGCGGTCACGCCGGACGGCGAGACGATCGTGTCGTGGCTCGACGCCGAGGACGCCGCCAACCCTCGCCCCGGCGCCCGGCTGCTGGCCGCGGTGGCGCCTGCCGGCGGCGCGCTCGGCGCGCCCGTCGAGCTGGCCGACCACGTGCATACGGCCGGCGTCGCGGACGACACCGTGACCTGGGTCGAGACGCGCAGCGGCGGGTCCTATGACAGCGAGCGGCGCGTGCGCTTCGCCCGCCTGCGCAGCTCGGGCTCCACTGGCGACGGCGGTAGCGGCGGCGGCCCGGGCGCGGCCGACCGGCGCGCCCCGCGCGTGAAGCTGCGCGTGCTCGGCGTCCGCGGGCGGCGCATCCGCGTCCAGTTGCGCTCGGACGAGCGCGCCGCGCTGCGCGCCACCTGGCGGCAGGGCCGCCGGACCGTCGGCCGCGCCCGCGGAACCCTGCGCGCCGGCCGCCCCCGCGTGCTGCGGGTCAAGGCGCCCGCCGGCGCCCGCCGGGTGAAGCTGACCGTGCGCGCGACCGATGCCGCCGGCAATCGGCGCATCGTGCGGCGCGTCGTCAGGCTCCGCCGCGCGAACTAGGGCCGCGGCTTGCTCGCGCGCCCGGCGGGCGCTGCCCGGGTGGGCGGCCTAGGGGCGCGGTCCGCGCGCCTTCGGGCCGCCGCCGGCCTCGTGCGCGACGAGCTCGTGCGCGCGGCGCGCCCACGCGCACAGCAGCGGGCGGGTCTCGCGCGGGTCGATGATCTCCTCGACGCCGAAGCGCTCGGCCGTGCGGAACGGCGAGCGGACGGCGTTCAGGCGCTCCTCGATCTCGGCCCGCAGCGCGACCGGGTCCTCGGCCGCCTCGAGCTCTCGCCGGTAGGCCGCCTCCAGCCCGCCCGCGATCGGCAGCGAGCCCCAGTCGCCCGACGGCCACGCGTAGCGGACCAGCAGCCGCGAGGCGTCGGCGTGGGCGGCGCCGGCGACGCCGTAGACCTTGCGCACGAGCACCGACGCCCACGGCACGGACGCCTGGTGGACCGCGAACAGCGCGCGAGCGCCGCGGCGCATCGTGCCGGCGCGCTCGGCCTCGGTGCCGATCACGAAGCCCGGCTGGTCGACGAGGTTCACGACCGGCAGGCGGAACTGGTCGCAGAGGTCGATGAAGCGCACGAGCTTGTCCGAGGCGTCGCCGGTCAGCCCGCCGCCGTAGTGCTTGGGGTCGGAGGCGATCACGCCCGACCGGCCGGCCGTCGAGCCGGCCCAGCGCGCAGATCGCCGAGCGGCCGTGGCGCGCGCCGAGCTCGAACAGCGAGCCGCGGTCGAGCACCGCCTCCAGGATCGCCCGCATCGCGTAGGGCTTGCGCGGGTCGCGCGGGACGATCGACAGCAGCGCCTCCTCGCGCCGGCCGGGCGCGTCGGTGCAGGCCGCGACCGGCGGCAGCTCCCAGACGTTGGCCGGCAGATAGGAGAGGAAGCGCCGCAGCTGCGCGAGCGCGTCGTCCTCGTCGGCGGCCTCGTTGTCGACCGCGCCGGCCCGCGTCTGCGCGCGGGCGCCGCCGAGCGCCTCCTTGTCGGGCGACTCGCCCATCGCCGCCGCGACCACCGGCGGGCCGGCGACGAACAGCTGGCCGCTGCCGCGCACGATCACGGAGAAGTGCGAGGCCACCACGCGCGCCGCGCCGAGGCCCGCCACGGGCCCGAGCGCCGCGGCCACGACGGGCACGATCGCCATGTTCTCGACCGCGACCTCCATCCCGGGCAGGAACGGCACGTAGGTGAAGCCCATCTGCTCGAGCGACTTGACCGAGCCGCCGCCGCCCGTGCCGTCGACGAGCCGCGCCAGCGGCAGCCGCAGGTCGTGCGCCATCCGCTCCGCGTGGACCATCTTCTGCCAGATCGCGGCGTCCGCGGCGCCGCCGCGGATCGTGAAGTCGTCGCGCCTGCACGACGAGCCCGCGCCCGTCCGCCTCGCCCTGCCCGACGACCATGTTGGCCGGCATGAACGCCTCGAGCTCGCCGTCGGAGCCGTAGTTCGCGACGCCGGCCAGCGCGCCCGTCTCGTGGAAGGTCCCCGGGTCGAGCAGCCGCTCGATCCGCTCGCGGACGGTCAGCTTGCCGGCGGCGTGCTGGCGCTCGACGCGCGAGGCGCGGTCGGGATGCGAGCCGGGGTCGCGCGCGAGCGCCTCGCGCCGGCGCAGCTCCTCGAGCTCGGGCTCCCAGGACATGGCCGGGGAGACTAGCCTCGGGCGCATGTGGAGCAACTGGGCCCGGACGCACTCGTGCGTGCCCGTCGCGATCGAGCACCCGAAGTCCGCGCGCGAGGTGGCGGGCGCGGTGCGACGGGCGGCCGAGGCGGGGCGGACCGTGCGCGCCGCGGGGTCGGGCCACTCGTTCTCGCCGTGCGTGCCGACCGACGGGACGCTCGTGCGGCTGGACCGGCTCGACCGCATCCTCGACGCGGATCCCGCCTCCGGGCTGGTCAAGGCCGAGGGCGGGATCACGCTCGCCGCGCTCAACCGCGGCCTGGAGGAGCGCGGACTGGCGCTGCCCAACCTCGGCGACATCGACGCCCAGACGCTGGCCGGGGCGATCGCGACCGGCACGCACGGCACCGGAGCGCGGCTGCAGAACCTCAGCGCCCAGGTCGAGGCGCTCGAGCTCGTCGACGGAAGTGGCGAGCGGCGCACGCTGACCCGCGACGACGGCGACCTGCTGCGCGCCGCCCGCGTCGGGCTCGGCTCGCTCGGGATCGTGACGGCGGTGACGCTGCGCTGCGTGCCCGCCTTCCGCCTGCGCGGGGTCGACCGCACGCTGCCGCTCGAGGAGGTGCTCGACGGCCTCGACGAGCGCGTGGACGCCCACGACCACTTCGAGTTCTGGACCTTCCCGCACTCGCCGCTCGCGCTGACGCGCACCAACGACCGCACGGACGCGCCCGTGTCCGCGCCGGGGCTCGCGCGGGCGTGGGTGCACGACGTACTGCTCGACAACCACGCGCTCGAGCTGCTCAGCCGCACCGGCCGCCGCTTCCCGCGCGCGATCCCGGCCGTCAACCGGCTCGCGGCGTCGGCCGCCTCGGGCCGCGAGCGGGTCGACTGCCTCGCACCGGATCTTCGCCAGCCCGCGGCTCGTGCGCTTCGACGAGATGGAGTACGCGATCCCGCGCGAGCACGCCGCCGACGCCGTCCGCGGCGCCCGCGAGATCCTCGAGCGCCATCCGGTCAACTTCCCCGTGGAGCTGCGCTTCGTGGCCGCCGACGACGCGTTGCTGTCACCCGCGAGCGGCCGCGACACCGCCTACGTGGCGGTCCACGTGTTCAACGGGATCGACGGCGAGCGGCCGTTCCGCGAGGTCGAGCGGCTGATGGCCGGCTGGGGCGGGCGCCCCCACTGGGGCAAGCGCTCCTACCTCGGCGCCCGCGAGCTCAAGACGCGCTACCCGGGCTGGGACGCCTTCGCGGCCGCCCGCGCGCAGCTCGACCCCGACGGCCGCTTCGAGAACACCTGGGCGCGGCGCGCGCTCGGCGCGGTCCGGCGCACCGCGGCGGCGTAGCCGCGCGCCTACAGGAACGCCCTGCCCTCGCCGCGGTAGGTCGGGACGGTGTCCACGACCTCGGCGCCGCGGACGAGATGGACCGCGTCGAAGCGCTCGCACAGCTCGCCGGCCTTCGCGTGGCGGAACCAGACGCGGTCGCCGACCCGCAGCGGATCGGCGGCCTCGCCGAGCAGCGGCGTCTGGACCTCGCCGGCGCCCTCCTGGCGGTCCAGCCGCAGGCCGGCGGGCAGCACGGGCCGCGGCAGCCGGTCGGCGCCGGCGGCGCCCGAGGCGAGGTAGCCGCCGCCGAGGACCGTCGCCACGCCGGCGGACGGACGGCGGACGACGGGCAGGGCGAACAGCGCGGCGGGGCGCGGCGCGAACGCGCGGTAGGCGTCGAACAGCGTCGGCGCGAAGAGGCCGGACCCGGCCGCGACCTCGGTCACCGCGGGCTCGGCGGCGGTGCGCTCGACCGAGCCGGTCCCGCCGCCGTTGACGAACCGCAGCGCCGCCACGGCCCGCACCGCGGCGACGACCTCGGCGCGCCGCGCGGCCAGCTCGCGCGCGGAGGCCGCCTGCATGCCGGTGATCGCCGCGCCGGCGAGCGCGCCGAGCCTGCCCGGCGGCCGGTCGCCGAGGCCCGCGATGTGCGCCTCGTAGCTCATCAGCCCGTCGAGCACGAGCTCCGGCCGCGCGGCGACCTCGCGCGCCAGCGCCGCCGCCGCCTCGGGCGTGTGCACCGGCGAGCGCTTGGCGCCGATCCGCACCCGGCCGCCCAGCGGCCACCAGCCCGCGTCGACGTCGAGGCAGACCCGCACCGGCGCGTCCGCGGTCGCTCCCGCGGCGCGGATCAGCTCGAGGTGCTCGACCGAGTCGACCATCACCGTGACCCGCTCGCGGGCGCCGCCGCCCGCGAGCTCGCGCAGCGCGCGCCGGTCAGCGGTCGGGTACGCCACGACGACGTCGTCGTGGCCGTGGCCGGCGAGCCACAGCGCCTCGGGCAGCGTGAAGGCGAGGATCCCGTGCAGGCCGGAGCCCAGGGCGCGGTCGATCAGCGCGCGCACGCGCACGGACTTCGACGCGAGCCGGACCGGCTTGCCGCCCGCGCGGCGCAGCAGGTCGGCGGCGTTGGCGTCGAAGGCGTCGAGATCGACGACCGCGAACGGCGCCTCCAGGCCGGCGGTCGCGGCGTCGAGCCTGGCGCGTTCGGCCTCAGGGAGATCCGTCACGCCCCCGGACGCTAGCTGCCGGGGCTTCCGCTAGAGTGCCGCGCTTCGAAACGGGACATAACGCCGAGTCCCATCCGGCCGGGGGCCGCATGGGAGCGGGGGAACCAAAGCAGTGTGGCCCGGGGCAACCTGGGCCGGGGGCGAATCGCCGTGACCAGCGGCGTAGCGCGAGTCTTTCCGCGCGAGCCCGACAGCTAACCCCGTAGGCGGTTGAAGAAAGGGATCGTCTTGTCGCGCTGTCGTACGCTCGCGACTGCACTGGCCGTGGCCGGAGCCGTCGTACCACTGTTCTCCGCCTCGCAGGCGGAGGCCGCCCAGCTCACCCTGGGCGATCGCAATCTCCGCCAGGGAATGGGCGGCCGGGACGTGCGCGTCCTGCAGGACTTCCTCACGCGCGTCGGCATCGAGACCGACGTCGACGGCCACTACGGCCCGCTGACGGCGCGCCGCGTGAAGTCGTGGGAGCGCCGCTCCGAGCGGCGGGTCAACGGCCGCATGTCGCGCTCCGACGGCCGCAAGCTGCGCAAGCAGGTCAACGCCGGCGTGACCGTCTACAGCAAGCCGAAGCCCGAGCCCGCCCAGCCCGCCACGGGCGAGACGGCGGTGCTCAACCCCGACGGCACGGCGAGCGCGCCCGAATCCGCGCCGCAGGTCGTCAAGGACGTGATCGCCGCGGGCAACCGGATCATCGACAAGCCGTACAAGTACGGCGGCGGCCACGGCAGGTGGGAGGACTCCGGCTACGACTGCTCGGGCTCGATGTCCTACGCGCTGCACGGCGGCGGGCTGCTCGCCAGGGCGCTGACCTCGTCGGACTTCTCGCGCTGGGGCAAGGCCGGCAAGGGCCAGTGGATCACCACCTACGGCAGCGGCGGCCACTCCTACATGGTCGTGGCCGGCCTGCGCTTCGACACGGGCTACAACGACGGCGACTCCGACGGCCCCGACTGGTCGACGAAGATGCGCCCGGCGAGCGGGTACACCGCCCGCCACCCGGAAGGCCTCTAGCGGGAGCGCGCGCGCCCGCCGGGGCGGCGGGCGCGCATGGCGCGCGCGTATCCGTCTACGCGGCGGGCGCGATGTTCTGGTTGACCCGGAAGAGGTTGTCCGGGTCGTAGGTCGCCTTGATCCCGGCGAGCCGGTCGTAGTGCCCGCGGTAGCTCGCGCGCACCCGCTCCTGGCCCTCGTCCATCATCATGTTCACGTAGGCGCCGCCCATGGAGTACGGGTGCAGCGCCTCGTGGTAGGCGACGGTCCAGTCGCGGATCAGCCCCGCCTTGGCCGGGTCAGGGTCGACGCCGACGAACACCGAGCCGTACTTCGCGTCCCGGTAGGCCCACGCCGTGTCGTCCTGGCCGACCCGGCCCGCCGCTCCGTTGACCGGGTACATGTGCATGCTCGACTGCATCGTGGGCAGCTTCGCGGCGTGCTCGCAGTGCAGGGCGATCGCCTCGTCGGTGAGCTCGGAGACGAAGTCCGCGCGCCAGTACCACTGGTGCCCGGGCGGGTAGAGGCCGTCGAACGCGGAGTTCCAGGCCGGGAACGGCATCCGCTGCACGCCGTGCAGGTCCGGCTTGGCGGCGGCCAGCAGGTCGTCGAAGACGTCGGTGGCTTCGGGGTCGGTCACGCACCAGGCGATGCCGCACATCTTGCGACCGTGCAGCTCGGCCGGGAACGACGGGTCGGGCGGCACCTCCAGGAACAGGAAGAAGCCGCCGACGATGTCGGGCGCCGTCTCCATGTAGGTGTCGAAGGCGCGCATCACGGCCGGCGCCGCCTCCAGCGGCCACAGCGTCGGGCCCGCCAGCACGTCGCCGACCTCCTGCAGCTTGAACGAGAACGACACGACGACGCCGAAGTTGCCGCCGCCGCCGCGCAGCGCCCAGAACAGGTCCGGCAGCTCCGACTCGCTCGTGCGCACGAGCCGGCCGTCGGCGAGCACGACGTCCGCCGCGATCAGGTTGTCGATCGTCAGGCCGCCGCCGCGGGTGAGGTGGCCGAGCCCGCCGCCGAGCGTGATGCCGCCGACGCCGGTGGTGGAGATGATCCCGCTCGGCAGCGCGAGGCCGAACGGATGGCACGCGTGGTCGACGTCGCCCAGCAGCGACCCGCCGAGCACGCGCGCGACCTTCGACGCCGGGTCGACGATCACGCCGCGCATCCCCGAGAGGTCGATCACGAGGCCGGCGTCGACGCTGCCGAGGCCCGCGCCGTTGTGGCCGCCGCCGCGGACCGCGAGCGGCATCCCCTCGCTGCGGGCGTGCCCGACGGCGGCGATCACGTCGGCCGCGTCGACGCAGCGCGCGATCAGCGCCGGGTGCCGGTCGATCATCGCGTTGTAGAGCTGGCGGCGATCGTCGTAGTCCGGATCGCCTGGCGCGGTGATCGTGCCGCGCATCGCGGTCTCGAGCGCGGCGGGGGCGAGGCTGGTCATCTGGGACCTCCTGGGGGGATGGCTCGCGCCTAGCCTCCCCCCGCGCGGGGGCCCACGTCAAAGCTGCCTGCCCGTTAGGGCAGGCGGGCTCTCATGAGCGCGCGCGCTAGTAGGGCTCGCGGTCGCGCACCACGGTCCGGTCCGTGGTCCCGCGGCGCATGGAGGAGAGGAAGAACAGCGAGATCACGAGGCCGATCACGCCCACGATCATCAGGATCAGGCCGATCGTCGTGATCTCCAGTCCCGAGATGTCCGCGTCGACGGCGAAGTAGAGGATCGCGCCAACGGCGATCAGGAGGAGAGATGTGCCGATGCCCATAGGAGGCATCGTGTCCGGCCCTGTCCGAACCCAAACCCGGACTAGGCTGCGTGCATGGCCACGACCATCCCGCCCCCGGACACCTACGCCCTCACCGACGACCAGCTCGAGTTCCGCGACGCGATCCGCAAGATGGTCGTCGAGCGCGTCGCGCCGCGAGCGGCGGAGATCGACGCCAAGGCGGAGTACCCGTGGGACCTGCGCAAGCTGTTCGCCGAGCACGACCTGTTCGGGCTCCCGTTCGGCGAGGAGTACGGCGGGACCGGCACCGGCACGCTGATGCTCAACGTGGCGATCGAGGAGATCGCCCGCGCGTGCGCCTCGAGCGCGCTGATGCTGATGGTGCAGGAGCTCGGCACGCTCCCGATCAGCCTGTTCGGCAGCGAGGAGCTCAAGCAGCGCTTCCTGCCGCGCTGCGCGTCGGGCGAGTGGACGCCGGCCTTCGCGCTCTCGGAGCCCGAGGCCGGCTCGGACCCCGGCGGGATGATCACCCGCGCGGTGCGCGACGGCGACGAGTGGGTCGTCACCGGCACCAAGAACTGGATCACCAACCTCGGCGTCGCCGACTTCTACGTGGTGTTCGCCAAGACCGACCCGAAGGCGGAGCGCTCGCACGGCATCAGCGCGTTCGTCGTCGAGGCCGACCGGCCGGGCTTCAGCGTCGGCAAGCTCGAGCACAAGCTCGGCATCAAGGGCTCCCCGACCGGCCAGCCGATCTTCGACGACGTCCGGATCCCGGCGGGGAACCTGATCGGCGAGGAGGGCAAGGGCATGCACGTCGCGCTCGGCACGCTCGACCACTCGCGCCTCGGCGTCGCCGCCCAGGCCGTCGGGATCGCCCAGGGCGCGACCGACCACGCCGCCGCCTACGCCCGCGAGCGGCGCCAGTTCGGACGCGCGATCGCCGAGTTCCAGGGCATCCAGTTCAAGCTCGCCGACATGGAGACCCGCACGGCCGCCGCGCGCGAGCTGCTCTACCGCGCCTGCGCGAAGATCGACCGTCACGAGCCCGACCGCGGCAAGTACTCCGCGATGGCCAAGCTGTTCGCCTCCGACACGGCGATGGCGGTCACGGTCGAGGCGGTCCAGGTGCTCGGCGGCTACGGCTACGTCACCGAGTATCCGGTCGAGCGCTACATGCGCGACGCCAAGATCACCCAGATCTACGAGGGCACCAACGAGATCCAGCGGCTCGTGATCGCCCGCGCGCTTCGCTAGCGTCTGGGCATGTTCTCCGACTGGCCGCTCCTGCGCAGGATCGCGGCGGCGGCCGTGGTGGCCCTCTCGATCGGCGTGCTGATCGCGACCCTCGCCGGCGGCCTGTCGCCGAGCTACCCGGTCAAGGTCATGCAGCTGATCGCGACGACGCTCGCCGCGATCGTCGTGATCGGGGTCGTCATGAACTTCGTCACCAACCGGCTGGCCGACTACACGGACCCGGCCGACGAGGAGGAGTTCGAGCTGCTGGTGCAGCGCTCGGAGCAGCTCGCGCGCGAGAACCTCGCCGCGGACCCCGAGGAGACGGACTTCATGGCGCTGGACCCGCGCAACCCGGCCGACTTCGAGGAGCTCGTGCGCGAGGCGCTCGACGACCTGCCGGACCTGCTGCTGCGCGCGCTCGACCACGTGCCGGTCGTGATCTCCGACAAGGGCCGCCGCCACCGCGCCTACGGGCTCTACCAGGGCGACACCGCGGCGCGCGACAACTATCCCGACCGGATCATCATCTTCCGCGACACGCTGCTGCGCGACTTCGGGCACGATCCCGACGAGCTGCGCGCGCAGGTCACGCGCACGGTCCGCCACGAGCTGGCGCACCACCTCGGCGCCGACGAGCTCGGGGTGCGGGAGCTGGGCTTGTGATGATCGTGATGACACCCGAGGCGGGCGAGGCGGAGATCGACGCGGTCAAGGCCAAGCTGGCCACGACCGGCGTGCACGTGCTCGTGCTCCCGGGCGAGCTCACGACCGCGATCGGCGCGATCGGCGACCCGGAGGGCGTGCGCGAGCTCGGGCTCGAGGGCATGGCCGGCGTCGACCGCGTGGTCCCGATCTCGCGCCCCTACAAGCTCGCCTCGTCCGAGCTCGCGCACCACGAGCCGACCGCGTTCACCGTCGACGGGCGCCGCGTCGGCGGCAACCAGACGTTCTGCCTGATCGCCGGACCGTGCACGGTCGAGACGCGCGAGCAGACCCTGACCGTCGCCCGCACGGTGCGCGACGCCGGCGCGTCGATGCTGCGCGGAGGCGCGTTCAAGCCGCGCACCTCGCCGTTCGCGTTCAAGGGCCTCGGCCGGGAGGCGCTGGAGATCCTCGCGGAGGCGCGCGCGGAGACCGGGCTGCCGGTCGTCACCGAGTTCCTGGACACCCAGCACTCCGACGCGATCGCCGAGTTCGCCGACGTGGTGCAGATCGGCGCGCGCAACATGCAGAACTACGCGCTGCTGGAGGTGGCGGGCAAGCTCGGCAAGCCGGTCCTGCTCAAGCGCGGGCTGTCGTCCTCGCTCGACGAGCTGCTGATGGCCGCGGACTACATCCTCAAGGAGGGCAACGAGCGCGTGATGCTGTGCGAGCGCGGCATCCGCACGTTCGAGACCGCGACGCGCTTCACGCTCGACCTCAGCGCGGTGCCGTGGCTGAAGCTGCACTCGCACCTGCCGGTGATCGTGGATCCCAGCCACGCGTCCGGCGACCGCCGCCTCGTCGAGCCGCTGGCCCGCGCGGCCGCGGCGGTCGGCGCGGACGGGATCATCGTCGAGGTCCACCAGGACCCCGAAGAGGCGCTCTGCGACGGCCCGCAGGCGCTCTACGGGCGCGACTTCGCGGACTTCGCGCGGCACGTCGCGGCGCACGCGTCGCTCGTGGGCCGCAGCCTCGCCTGAGGCCAGGCGGTTCGAACCCGGCGACTAAGTGGGTGCTGCCCGCACCGATGAGTTCCGCCCGAGCTGGCAGTCTGAGCGTGAGATGAGTTCTTCTCCCGCGATCGAGGCCGAGGGCCTCGTCAAACACTTCGGCGAGACGCGCGCGGTCGACGGCGTCGACCTGTCCGTCGCCCAGGGCGCCGTCTATGGCGTCCTCGGGCCCAACGGCGCCGGCAAGACCACCACGATCCGCATGCTCGCGACGCTGCTGGCCCCCGACGCCGGCCGCGCGACGGTGATGGGGCACGACATCGTCGCCGAGGCGGACGCCGTCCGCTCGCACGTGAGCCTCACGGGCCAGCTCGCGTCGGTCGACGAGGACCTGACCGGGCGCGAGAACCTCGTGCTGATGGCGCGCCTGCTCGGGCACGGCCGCGCCGGGGCGAGCGCGCGCGCGGCGGAGCTGCTGGAGGCGTTCGGCCTCGCCGACGCCGCCGGCAAGCAGGTCAAGCACTACTCGGGCGGCATGCGCCGCCGCATCGACATCGCCGCGAGCATCGTGGTGACGCCGAGGCTGATGTTCCTCGACGAGCCGACCACGGGCCTGGACCCGCGCTCGCGCAACCAGGTGTGGGACATCGTGCGCGCGCTGATCGGCGAGGGCACGACCGTGCTGCTGTGCACGCAGTACCTCGAGGAGGCCGACCAGCTCGCCGACCGGATCGCGGTGATCGACCACGGGCGCGTGATCGCCGAGGGCACGCCGGCGCAGCTGAAGGCGTCGGTCGGGCGCGGCGCGCTGCACGTGCGCCTGCTCGATCCCGAGCTGCGCCCGCGCGCCGCCGAGCTGCTCGGGGGCGACGTGCACCTGCTGCCCGACCCCGCGGCCCTGTCGCTCCCGGGCGCCGGGGCCGAGGAGGCGTCGGCGGCGGTCGCCGCGCTCGTCGCGGCCGGCGTCGGCGTCGCCGGGTTCTCGCTCGGCCAGCCGAGCCTGGACGAGGTCTTCCTCGCCCTGACGGGCCATACCGCCGAGGCCAGCGAGCAGGAGGAGGTCGCCGCATGAGCGTCACCGACACCCCCGGCACCGAGCCCTCCCCGGAGCTCGCGCAGGTCCACGCCGCGCTGGTCGCCGGCGAGCGGCCGCCGCGGCCGAGCGCGGTCAGGCAGTGCCTGACCTTCGGCTGGCGCGGGATGCTCAAGATCAAGCACGTCCCCGAGCAGCTGATCGACGTGACGCTCACGCCGGTGCTGTTCCTGCTCATGTTCACGTACCTGTTCGGCGGCGCGGTGGCCGGCTCCACGGATCAGTACCTGCAGTTCCTGCTGCCCGGCATGCTCGTGCAGTCCGTGCTGTTCGTGTCCGTCTACTCGGGCGTCGCGCTCAACACGGACATGACCAAGGGCGTCGTCGATCGCTTCCGCTCGCTGCCGATCTGGCGGCCCGCGCCGCTCGTGGGCGCGGTCGTCGGCGACAGCGTCCGCTACGTCGTCGCGTCGACGATCGTCGTCGTGCTCGGGCTGATCATGGGCTTCGAGGCCGAGGGCGGCGTCGTCGGCGTGCTCGCCGCGATCGCGCTGATCGCGCTGTTCGCGTTCGGCCTGTCGTGGGCGTTCACGACGATCGGGCTGCTGATGCGCGCGCCCAACGCGGTCATGAACACCGGCTTCATGCTGCTCTTCCCGCTCGTGTTCCTGTCGAACATCTTCGTCGCGCCGGAGACGCTGCCGGGGTGGCTCGAGGCGTTCGTGGACATCAACCCGATCAGCCATCTCACGACCTCGGCGCGCGGCCTGATGGGCGGCGACGCGGAGGCCGACTCGATCGCGATCTCGCTGCTCACCGCGGCGGGCCTGACGGCCGTGTTCGCGCCGCTGACGGTGCGGCTGTACCGGAAGGCCTAGGCGTCAGCGGGGGCCGTTGCGTATGGCGGAGTTCGCCATGCGCAGCAGCTCCCGCTTGGTCACCTTGGCCTGGATCGAGTAGAGCGCGTGACGCTCGCGCCACTCGATGCTCGGCGGCGAGCAGGAGGCGCCGCAGGAGAGCGGCCGGTAGTAGCCGGTGCGGCCGCGGTTGAGGCGGACCGTGCGCCGCCCGCTCGGCTTGCCGTCGCGGACGGCCTTGAACTCCGCGATGAAGCACGCCGTCGCCTGGTGGCACGCGCGCACGGCGCCGATGTCGAAGCGCCACGCCTGCTCGGTCGCGCGGCCCTCGGGGACGTGGCGGCGGAAGTCCGAGCGCATCGTCTGGGGCAGCAGGATCGGCACGTCGGTCTGCAGGCGGGCGCGGTCGAGCTGGGTCGCGAACAGCTCCGGCAGGTCGACGCTGCGCGTCGCGCCGCCGGCGGCGGGGGCGAGCAGGGCGAGCGCGAGGAGGGCGAGCAGCAGCGGTCGGGCCATGGCCGGGACCATACTTGGGGCATGAAGGTGCACTTCTTCGAGACCCCGGCGGAGTGGCGCGCATGGCTGGAGGCCAACCAAGCGACGGCGACCGAGGTCGAGGTCGGCTTCCGCCGCAAGGCGACGGGGCTGCCGACGATGACGTGGTCGCAGGCGGTCGACGAGGCGCTGTGCTTCGGCTGGATCGACGGCGTGCGGCACTCGATCGACGAGACGAGCTACCGCAACCGCTTCACGCCGCGCAAGCCGACGAGCACGTGGAGCAAGGTCAACATCGCCAAGGTCGAGGCGCTCGAGGCGGCGGGGAGGATGACCGAGCCCGGCCGCGCCGCGTTCGCGCGCCGCACGGAGGCCAACTCGGGCATCTACTCGTTCGAGGGCGAGCGCCGCGAGACGCTGCCGGAGCCCTACGCGGCGGTGCTGGCGGCGCACGCGGACGCGAGCGCGGACTTCGCGGCGCGGCCGGCGTGGTACCGGCGCGCCGCGGTGCACTGGGTCACGAGCGCCAAGCGGGAGGCGACGCGCGAGCGCCGCCTCGCCCAGCTCGTGGAGTCCTCGGCCGCGGGCGAGGAGGTACCGCCGCTCAGGCGGCGCTGACGCCCGTGCCGATCGGGCACGACACGCCGGTGCCGCCGAGCCCGCAGTAGCCGTTCGGGTTCTTGGCGAGGTACTGCTGGTGGTAGCCCTCGGCGTAGTAGAACGGCCCGGCCTCGGCGATCTCGGTGCGTGATCTCGCCGTAGCCCGACTCGCCGAGCTGCGCCTGGAAGGTCTCGCGCGAGGCCTCGGCGGCCTTCAGCTGCTCCGGCGTCGTCGTGTAGATCGCCGAGCGGTACTGGGTGCCGACGTCGTTGCCCTGGCGCATGCCCTGCGTCGGGTCGTGGTTCTCCCAGAACAGCTTCAGCATCGCCTCGTACGAGGTCTGGGCGGTGTCGTAGGCGACGAGCACGACCTCGGTGTGGTTGGTGCGCGCGGAGCACACCTCCTCGTAGGTCGGGTTCGGCGTCTGCCCGCCCGCGTAGCCGACGGCGGTGGTGTACACGCCGGGGGCCTGCCAGAACACGCGCTCGGCGCCCCAGAAGCAGCCCATCCCGAAGACGGCGGTCTCGATGCCGTCGGGGAACGGAGGCTGGATCGGGGTGCCCAGGATGTCGTGGCGGTCGGGGACGGGGAGCGGAGTCTCGCGGCCGGGCAGGACCTGCTCCGGCTCGAGCAGAGTGGTCTTGTGGCGGGTGAAGAACATGTACTTCTGAGTCTAGGTAGGCGTACAAGGCCTTCCGCCTAGAGTGGCGCCACATGCGCATCCACGAAGAGGTCTCCGACGCGCTCGCCTCCGGCCGCCCGGTGGTGGCGCTGGAGAGCACGATCATCTCCCACGGTCTGCCGCGCCCGCGCAACCTCGAGGTCGCGCGCGAGATCGAGGCGGCCGTGCGCTCGGCGGGCGCCGTGCCGGCCACGATCGCGCTCGTCTCCGGCGAGGTCCGGATCGGGCTCGACGACGCGGCGCTGGAGGCGATCGCCGGCGGCGAGGACGTCGTCAAGTGCGGCGTGCGCGACCTCGCGCCGGCCGCCGCGCGCCGCGCGCACGGGGCGACGACCGTGGCCGCCACGTCGGTGCTCGCCGTCGGCGCCGGGATCGGCCTGTTCGCGACGGGCGGGCTCGGCGGCGTGCACCGCGAGGCGCGCGAGAGCTGGGACGAGTCGGCGGACCTCGGCACGCTCGCGCGCACGCCGATCACCGTCGTCTGCGCGGGCGTGAAGTCGATCCTCGACGTCGGCGCCACGCTCGAGCGGCTGGAGACCCTCAACGTCACGGTGCTCGGCTACGGCACGGACGCCTTCCCCGGCTTCTACCTGTCGGACTCCGGCTTCCCCGTGCCGTGGCGGGTCGACTCGCCCGAGGAGGCGGCGGCCGTCGTGCGGGCGCGGGCGGAGCTTGCGAGCGACGCGGCGATCGTGGTCGCCAACCCGCTGCCGGAGTCCGAGCAGCTCGACCCGGCGCTGCACGCGCGGGTGCTCGAGGACGGGCTCGCCGCGGCCGAGCGCGCGGGCGCCGGCGGCAAGGACGCGACGCCGTTCCTGCTCGACTTCTTCCACCGCGAGACGGGCGGCGCGAGCCTCGAGGTCAACGTGCGGATCGTGCTGCGCAACGCCGAGCTCGCGGCGAGGATCGCCGCCGCAGCGTGATGGGCGCCGGAGCGGCGGGCCCCCCGGCCGGTGAGGCCGCGTGACGATCGTCGTCGTCGGGGACCTCATGGTCGACGTGGTCGCGGCGCTGCCCGGCCCGCTCGCGCACGGCAGCGACACGCCGGCGCGGATCTCCCACTCGCAGGGCGGCTCGGGCGCCAACGTGGCGGCGTGGCTGGCCGCGGCCGGGGCGGACGCGGCGTTCGCGGGGCGCGCGGGCGCCGACCCGCTCGGCGATGCGGCGGTGGCTGCGCTCGCCGGCGTCGCGCTCGCGGTCGAGCGCGACCCGCGGCGCCCGACCGGGACCTGCATCGTGCTCGTGGACCCTGGCGGCGAGCGCACGATGATCCCGGACGCCGGCGCCAACGACGCGCTCGAGCTCGCCGAGCTGCCGGAGGGCGAGCACCTGCACCTGACGGGCTACGTGCTGCTGCGCGAGGGCTCGCGGCCGGCGGCGCTGCGCGCGCTGGCGCTCGCCCGCGAGCGCGGGATGACGGTCTCGGTCGACCCGTCGTCGGCCGCGCCGCTCGCCGCCGCCCCGGCGTTCCTGGACTGGGTCGCGAGCGCCGGCCTGCTGCTCCCCAACGCCGACGAGGCGCGCGTGCTCACCGGCGAGGCCGACCCCGAGCGCGCCGCCCGCGCCCTCGCGCGCTCGGCGCCGCGCGAGGTCGTGGTGACGCTGGGGGCGGACGGGGCGCTGTGGAGCGACGGCGAACGGGTGCTGCGCGAGCCCGCCGTCGTTGCGGAGTGCGTGGACACCACCGGCGCGGGCGACGCGTTCGCCGCCGGGCTGCTCGCCGCGCGCGCGGACGGAGCCGAGCCGCGGGAGCAGCTCGCCGCCGGCTGTGCGCTGGCCGCCCGCGCCGTCGGCCTGTCTGGTGCGCGGGCGGGCGGGGTTTGATATTGACTGGTCAGTCAAGAGGAGCCTGAGATGCCTGAAGCCGTGATCGTCGACGCCATCCGCACGCCGATCGGGCGCGCGGTCAAGGGGTCGCTCAAGGACGTCCGCGCGGACGACCTCGCCGCCGTGCCGCTGAAGGCGCTCGTGGACCGCAATCCCGGCGTCGACTTCGCCCAGACGAACGACATCATGATGGGCTGCGGCTTCCAGGCCGGCGAGCAGGGCGCCAACGTCGGCCGCAACGCGGCGCTGCTCGCGGGCATCGACCATCACGTCCCGGCCACGACGGTCAACCGCTTCTGCGCCTCCTCGCTGCAGACGATCCGGATGGCCTTCCATGCGATCAAGGCCGGCGAGGGCGACCAGTACATCGCCGCCGGCACCGAGGCCGTCTCCCGCTTCCCGGCCGCCGAGGCGTGGGAGTTCCATCCCACGCTCAACGGCTCGGAGGGCTCGCTGTTCGACGTCTACATCCCGATGGGGATGACGGCCGAGAACGTCGCCGACCGCTGCAAGGTCAGCCGCGAGGCGCAGGACGAGTGGGCCGCCACCTCCCAGCAGCGCGCGGTCGCGGCGCGCGACAACGGGCACTTCGATCGCCGAGATCGTCGCGGTCACGACGCCCGACGGCACCGAGGTCGCCCGCGACGACGGCCCGCGCCCCGGCACGACGACCGAGAAGCTCGCCGAGCTCAAGCCGGCCTTCAAGCCAGACGGCACCGTGACCGCCGGCAACGCCTGCCCGCTCAACGACGGCGCCGCCGCGGTGCTCGTGATGTCCGAGGAGCGCGCGAAGGAGCTCGGCCTCAAGCCGCGCGCCCGCATCATCGCCTCCTCGGTCGCCGCGATCCGGCCCGAGATCATGGGCCTCGGCCCGATCCCCGCGGTCAAGGCGGTGCTCGAGCAGGCCGGCATGACGATCGACGACATCGACGTCCTCGAGCTCAACGAGGCGTTCGCCGCCCAGGTCGTCCCGTGCCGCGACGAGTGGGGCATCGACCCGGAGAAGCTGAACCCGTTCGGCGGCGCGATCGCGCTCGGCCACCCGTTCGGCATGACCGGCGCGCGGATCATGACCACGCTGCTCAACAACCTCGACGCGCTCGACGGCACGATCGGCCTCGAGACCATGTGCGTCGCCGGTGGCATGGGGCAGGCGATGATCGTCGAACGACTGAACTAGGCCTCTCGGTGCCGCCGGCGTGACCAGTTGCTGTTCGTGTGCATGGGCAACATCTGCCGCTCGCCGACGGCCGAGGGCGTGATGCGGCACCTGCTGCGCGAGCAGGGGCTCGAGGACGAGATCCAGATCGACAGCGCCGGGACGGGCGGCTGGCACGTCGGCGCCCCGCCCGACGAGCGCGCGACCGAGGCCGCGCGCCGTCGCGGCATCGCGCTCGACGGCGCGGCCCGGCAGGTCCGCGCGAGCGACTTCGAGGACTACGACCTGCTGCTCGCCGCCGACCGCGAGAACCTCCGCCGACCTGCGCGCGATCGCCCCGGACGACGAGGCGCGCGCCAAGGTGCGGCTGCTGCGGGAGTTCGACCCGGACTCGCACGGCGCCCCCGACCTCGACGTGCCGGACCCGTACTACGGCGGCCCGGGCGGCTTCGAGGAGGTGCTCGATCTCGTCGAGGCGGCTTGCCGCGGGCTGCTGGCCGAGGTGCGGTGAGCCTCGAGGATGAGATCGGGACGGCCGCCGGCTCGCCGGTCACCGCGAGCCGCCGCGTCTCGGGCGGCTCGATCAACGACGCGCTGCAGGTCGAGCTCGAGGACGGCCGGCGCGCGTTCGTGAAGACGCGGCCGGACCCGCGCCGGGGCGAGTACGCCGCCGAGGCCGCCTCGCTGGCCTGGCTGGCCGAGCCCGGCGCGGTGCGCCTCCCGCAGGTGATCGCCGTCGACGAGACGTTCCTGGCGATCGAGTGGATCGACACCGGCGGCCTCGACGAGCAGGGCGCTGAGGCGCTCGGGCAGGGCCTGGCGGCGCTGCACGGCGCGGGCGCGCCCGCCTTCGGGGCCTTCCACGACGGTGCGCCGGAGCTGCACGTCGGCCCGCTCGGGTTCGACGCCTCGCCCGCGGACGAGTGGGCGGCGTTCTACGCGGAGCGGCTCGTCCGGCCGCTGATCGCGCAGGCGCGCGACCGCGGCTCGCTGAGCCCGGGCGGCGCGGACGCCGTCGCCAGGGTGTGCGACCGGATGGCTGACCTCGCCGGGCCGGAGGAGCCGCCCGCGCGGCTGCACGGCGACCTCTGGGGCGGCAACGTCCTCGGCGGCGCCGACGGCGGCGCCTGGCTCGTGGACCCGATCGCCTACGGCGGCCACCGCGAGGTCGACCTCGCGATGCTGCGGCTGTTCGGCGCCCCGTCCCCGCGGGTCTTCGCCGCCTACCACGAGGCCGCGCCACCGGCCGAGGGCCACGAGGACCGCGTGCCGCTCTACCAGCTGCTGCCGCTGATGATCCACGCGGTGCTGTTCGGCGGCGGCTACGGCGCCTCCGCCGAGAACGCCGCGCGCCGCTACGTCGGGTAGGACTCCCGCATGGACCTGCAGATCGAGGGACGCACCGCGGTCGTGACCGGCGCGAGCCGCGGCATCGGCGCCGCGACCGTGGAGCTGCTCGAGGCGGAGGGCGCCCGCGTGGTCGGCGTCTCGCGCGCCTCCGGCATCGACGTCACCGCGCCGGACGCGGCGGAGCGGATCGCCGAGCTCGCCGGCGCGCCGGTGGACATCCTCGTCAACAACGCCGGCACGAGCTACGCCAAGCCGCTCGACGAGCTCACCGACGAGGACTGGAACGCCCAGTGGGAGCTGCACGTGCTCGCCTCGATGCGGCTGATGCGCGCGTTCGCGCCCGGGATGGCCGAGCGCGGTTGGGGCCGGATCGTCAACGTCGCCTCCTCGGCGGGCAAGCGCCCCTCGCTGACCAACGCCGCCTACTCCGTCACCAAGGCGGCGCAGCTCTCGCTCTCGCGCGTGTTCGCCGACACCTACGCGGCGAAGGGCGTGCTCGTCAACGCGGTGGCGCCCGGCGCCGTCGCCAGCGGGCTCTGGATGGACGAGGGCGGGCTCGCCGACCAGACGGCCGCCGCGCGCGGCATGTCCCGCCAGGAGGCGATCGCCGCGCAGGAGGGCAAGATCCCGCTCGGCCGCTACGCGACCGTCGAGGAGATCGCGAACGTCGTGGCCTTCCTGTGCTCCGAGCGCGCGTCGATGGTGACCGGCGCCGCGTGGTCGGTCGACGGCGGCACCGTCGCCACGATCGTCTAAGGCAGGTCGATCACGACGTAGCGGAAGCCGACCTCGACCTCGGTCGTGGCGGTCTCCTTGGCGTTGCAGCCCGCGAGCACGAAGCGCGAGCGGTTGGCCGAGCCGCGCACGGTGAACGCGAGCGAGCGCTCTGGCCACGAGGAGTCGGGCGTCACGAGCACGAGGTCGCCCGAGATGTCGGCGCCCGCCTGCTCCGGCGCGAGCCCGACCGGCTCGCCCGACCAGCAGTCGTGATCGTTGACAGCGGGCACGGTGACGCGGAAGCGGCCGGAGAAGCGGGCCACGTCGCGCGCGTCGAGCGAGCCGTCGGCCAGCTTGGCGCCCGTGACCGCCCCGTCGGCGATATGCGCAGAGCCGACGCCGCCGCCGCGCAGCTCGCGCGAGCCGACCGCGCCGGGGGCGAGCTGGTCCGAGCCGATGGCGGCCGGCGCGATCTTGACCGGGGTGACGGCGCGGTCGCGCAGCTTCGCGGTCGCCACGGCGCCGTTGCGCAGCTGCCGCACCCCGACGGAGCGGCGCGGCGTGGTCTGCAGCGTGCGCACGGCCTTGCGCGAGAGGTCCTCCGTCTTGAGCGAGCGGTTCGCGACGTCCTTGGAGCCGATCAGCCGGGCCGCCTCGGCGGGCCCGCCGACGGCGACGAACAGCGCGAGCAGCGCGACGATGAGCGCAGCCGAGGGCCTGCGTCTGAGCACGGAGGGCACGGTGGTCCCAGCCTAGGTGCGGCGGCGGCGGCGAGGGCGGCGAAATGGCCGGATGGTCGAGTCACTGCGCCGACACCATCCGGCGCACCGTGAGCGCGCTCAGCAGCGCCATGCAGACCGCCGAGCCGACGCACCAGATGCAGATCGCGTCCAGGACGCCGACCTCCACGTAGGTCAACCACACCGAGAACCCGAGGCCGGCCAGCGAGAAGAACGCCGCGGCGGTACGGGCCGCCTCGCCGTCGCGGACCAGCGCAGCGAGCAGGCCGAGGTACCCGAGCACTCCCAGCACGGCCACGGGCACGCCCGCGAGCTCCGAGTAATCCGACGCTTGCACGATCGCGCAGCCATGGGCGATCGCGCACACCGGCTCGCCGCCGGCGTAGTGGACGACGGTCAGGTACGTCGCGATGCCGAGGCCGGCGAGCGCGACGCCGATCGCGGCGGCCCTCATCGGGCCGCCGCCAGCTCGGCCTGGACCGCGGAGGCGTCGAGCGGGCTCGCTTTGAGCGTGCGCTCCGTGCCGCTCGCGCCGGTGACGGTGAGCGTCGGCGTGCCCTGCACGCCCATCCGGGTCGCGTCGGCGTTCGCGCGCTCGAGCCGCTTCGTGGCGAAGTCCGAGTCCGCCTGGCCGAGCGCCGCGCCGGCGTCGACCCCCGCGGCCTCGGCGACCTCGCGCAGGAAGCCGTCGGTCACGTAGCCCGAGTTCTCGGTGCCCTGGCGGGCGTAGAAGGCCTCGATGAACGCCCACAGCCGGCCCTGGCGCTCGGCGCCGGCGGCGACGCGCGCGGCCCGCTCGGAGTCGGGGCCGAGGAAGTGCAGCGTGCGGACGGCGAGCTTCAGCTTGCCGGTGCGCACCTGGTCGCTGATCAGCGCGGGCAGGGTGCTGCGCGCCGCCTCGGCGCAGACGGGGCACTGCAGGTCGACGTACTCCGTGACGGTCAGCGGCGCATCCGGGTCGCCGAGCACGCCGCCGCGCTCGGGGATCCCGGCGAGCAGCGAGGAGGTGGACGCGGGCGGCTCGGGCTTCGAACCGCCGCGGCTGGAGACGGCGATCGCGCCGGCGACGAGCACGGCGGCCGCCGCGACGACGGCGCCGAGGCGCCAGAGCCGGCGGGTACGGGTCGCGCGCTCGTGCTCGGCGCGCTCGCGGGCGACGCGCTCGGCGCGACGGCGCTCGAGGGTGGCTTGCTTGGACATGGTGCTCCTTCGAGAACGGGTGACGAAACGGCGCGCGAGGGGCGCGCGAGTGGCACGGCGCGCCGCGGGCGCGCGGGTTCGTCAGGAGCGGGGCGGGGCGCGCTCGGCCGTGGCCGGCGTGCGAGGGGTGGCCGCGACGTGGACCGTCTGAAGCGGCGGAGCGAGGTCGGGCGCGGCGGCGACCGCGATGCGCGGGGCGGAGGGCCGCAGGTCGCGCACGAGCGCGGCGGCGGCGGGCGCGATCCGCAGGGTGAGCGCCAGCACGCCGCCGGCGGCGAAGCAGAACGCGGCGAGCTCGAGCCAGCCTCCGCCGAGCGCGGCGCCGTCGCCCGTGGCGCCGGCCAGCAGCGCCTGCCCGCCGATCGCGGCGGCCACGCCGAGCGAGCCGGTGAGCCACAGCCGAGCGACCGGCAGCGGCCGGTCGCGGACGGCGGCGCCGCCGGCGATCCGCGCGACGGCGAGCGCGAGCAGGACGGAGTACACGCCGATCAGCGCGATCCCCGCGGAGCCGAGCCAGCCACGGCCGGCGGCCTCCAGGCACGTCTGCGCCTGCGGGCCGCAGGCGAGCGTCGCCCGGGCCGAGTCGACCAGCACCGCCAGCAGCGGCACCAGCACCAGCGCGCGCAGGGTGAGCGGGATGCGCCGCATCAGGGTCACGATCACACCATCGGCAGATGAAGGCCGGATCAGTACCGGGTATTCCCGCAAGATCGGCGCCGGGGTCACCGCAACACCAGCAGGAGCGCGATCAGGACGAGCGGGCGCCGCACCGCCCGACTCTACGCTCACGCGGCGCTCAGGCGCAAGGAGCGCTCAGGCCAGCAATGCGGAGCCTTCGTCGCGGGCGACGAGCTCCGCGTAGCGGCCGCCGAGGGCCAGCAGCTCCTCGTGCGTGCCGCGCTCGACGATCGTCCCGCGGTCGAGCACGACGATCTGGTCGGCGTCGCGGACGGTCGAGAGCCGGTGGGCGATCACGATCGTCGTGCGCCCCTCGGCGAGCTCCTCGAGGGCCGCGCCGACCGCGCGCTCGGTCTGCACGTCGAGCGCGCTCGTGGCCTCGTCGAGTACGAGCACCGGCGGGTTGCGCAGGATCGTGCGGGCGATCGCGATCCGCTGCTTCTCGCCGCCGGAGAAGCGGAAGCCGCGCTCGCCGACGACGGTGTCGTAGCCCTCGGGCAGCGCCGCGATCGTGCCGTGGATCTGGGCCGCGCGCGCCGCCTCCTCGATCTCCTCGTCGGTCGCCGTGGGCTTCGCGAAGCGCAGGTTCTCGCGCACGCTCGCGTGGAAGAGGTAGGTCTCCTGCGAGACCACGCCGACGGCGTCCGCGAGCGAGGTGAGCGTGAGCTCGGTGAGCGGCGTGCCGTCGAGGCGCACCGACCCGCGGTCGGGGTCGTAGAGCCGCGCGGCCAGGTAGCCGAGCGTCGTCTTGCCCGAGCCGGTCTCGCCGACGAGCGCGGTGCGGGTGCCGGACGGCACGACGAGCGAGATGCCCCGGAGCGTCGGCTCGCTTGTGCCCGCCGACGAAGTCGGCTGGGTATCGCCGTAGGCGAACCACACGTCGTCGAACTCCACCTCGCCGCGGACGTCGCGCAGCTCGCGCGTGCCGGGGTGGATGTCCACGGGCAGGTCGAGGTACTCGAAGACGCGCTCGAACAGGGCGGTCGAGGTCTGGATGTCCACGCCCACGTTGAGCAGGCTCTGCAGCGGCCAGAACAGCCGCGTCTGCAGGGTGGTGAAGGCGACGACCGTGCCGATCGTGACCGCGCTCGGCGACAGGCCGGCGAACAGGTACACGAGCGCCGGCATGACCGCGAACGAGGTCTGGACGGTCGCCATCGTCCAGCGCCCGGCCATCCGCGAGCGGACCTCGAGGTCGGCCAGCCGCGCCGACTCGCCCTCGAAGCGCTCGGCCAGCGCGCCGCCGCGGCCCATCGTCTTGCCGAGCAGGATCCCGGACACGCTCAGGGACTCCTGGACGAGCGAGGAGATGTCGGCCATCGCGCCCTGGCGCACGGAGGCGATCCGCTTGCGCTGGTTGCCGACGCGGCGCGCCAGCAGCACGAACAGAGGCGTCAGGCCGAGCGAGAACAGCGCCAGGCGCCAGTCGAGGAGGAACATCGCGGTGACGCTCGCGACCACCGTCGTCACGTTGGAGACGATCGAGGTCGCGGTGTTGGTCACGACGGTCTGCACGCCGCCGATGTCGTTGGCGATCCGCGACTGGATCTCGCCCGTGCGCGTCCTGGTGAAGAACGCGAGCGAGAGCCGCTGCAGGTGCCGGTAGACCTGCGTGCGCAGGTCGTGCATGACGCGCTGGCCGACGACGTTGGACAGCCAGGTCTGGCCCACGCCCAGCACGCCGGTGGCGACGCTGATCGCGATCATCCCGCCGACCAGCCAGGCCAGCAGCTCGCGGTCCTTCTCGGGGATCGCGACGTCGAGCACCTCCCGCAGCAGGAACGGGGAGACCATCCCCAGGCCCGCGCTCACCACGATGAGCGCCAGCACCGCGCCCAGGCGGGCGCGGTGCGGGCGGAAGAGCGCGACGATGCGCCGCGTCAAGCGGAGACCGCCGTGGGCGCCGGCTCCAGCGCGGCGTCGAGCACCTCGCCGATGCTCATCACCGGGTGGAAGGTCATCGCCTCGCGCACGTCGGCCGGGACGTCGTCCAGGTCGCCGCGGTTGCGCTCGGGGAGGATGACCTCCGTGATGCCGGCCGCGTGGGCGGCGAGCACCTTCTGCTTGAGCCCGCCGATCGGGAGCACCCGGCCCTGCAGCGTGACCTCGCCGGTCATCCCCACAGTGTGCTTGACGGGGCGGCCGGTGAGCAACGACGCCAGCGCGGTCGTCATCGTGACGCCGGCGCTCGGGCCGTCCTTGGGGATCGCGCCCGCCGGGACGTGGACGTGGAACTCGCGGTCGTCGAAGGCGTCCTCGGCGATGCCGAGCTCCTCGGCGTGGCCGCGCACGTAGGAGAGCGCGATCCGCGTGGACTCCTTCATCACGTCGCCGAGCTGGCCGGTGAGCACGAGGCCCTCCTTGCCCTTCATCGGCGTCGCCTCGACGAACAGCACGTCGCCGCCGACGCCGGTCACGGCGAGGCCGGTGGCCACGCCGGGCACGGCGGTGCGGACGGCCGCCTCCTGGAAGAACTTCTGGCGGCCGAGCGCGTCGCGCACGGTCTCCGTCGTCACCTCCACGGGCGCCTGCGCCGTCCCGGACGCGATCCGCGTCGCGGTCTTGCGCAGCACCGTGCCGAGCTCGCGCTCGAGATTGCGCACGCCCGCCTCGCGGGTGTACTCGTCGACGACCAGGCGCAGCGTCTCGTCGGAGACCGTCACCTCGTCCTCGCGCAGCCCGTTGCGCTCGCGCTGGCGCGGCCACAGGTAGCCGCGGGCGATCGCGGTCTTCTCCGCGACGGTGTAGCCGTCGAAGCGGATGACCTCCATGCGGTCCAGCAGCGGGCCGGGGATCGTCTCCGCCACGTTGGCGGTCGCGATGAACAGGACCTGCGAGAGGTCGAGCTCGACGTCGAGGTAGTGGTCGCGGAACGCGTGGTTCTGCGCCGGGTCGAGCACCTCGAGCAGCGCCGCGCTCGGGTCGCCGCGCCAGTCGGCGCCGACCTTGTCGACCTCGTCGAGCATGATCACCGGGTTCATCGTCCCGGCGTCGCGCAGCGCGCGCACGAGCCGGCCCGGCAGCGCGCCGATGTAGGTGCGGCGGTGGCCGCGGATCTCGGCCTCGTCGCGCACGCCGCCGAGCGACATGCGGACGAACTCGCGGCCGGTCGCGCGGGCGATCGACTCGCCGATCGAGGTCTTGCCGGTGCCGGGCGGGCCGATCAGGGTCAGGATCGCCCCGCTCCGCTTGTCCTCGGCGATCCCGCGGTCGGTGCGCAGCTTGCGCACGGCCAGGTACTCCGTGATGCGGTCCTTGACGTCCTCGAGGCCGGCGTGGTCGGTGTCGAGCACCTCGCGCGCCGCCACGGGATCGAGCTTCTCGTCGGAGCGCTCGCCCCACGGGACGGCGATCAGCCAGTCCAGGTAGGACCGGATCATCGACGCCTCGCCCGACTGCTCGCCCATCCGCTCGAGCCGGCCGAGCTCCTTCGTGGCCTGCTCGCGCACCTCGTCGGGCATGCCCGACTCGGCGATCTTGCGGCGGTACTCCTCCGCGACCGAGCCGGAGTCCTCGCCCAGCTCGCGCTGGATCGACTCCATCTGCTTGCGCAGGAAGTACTCGCGCTGCTGGGCCTCCGCGCCGGACTGCACGTCCTCGCGGATCTTCTTGCGCAGCTGCAGCTCGGTGAGCCGCTCGCGCTGGATCTTGACGGCGAGCTCGAGCCGGTCGGTCACGTCGACGGTCTCGAGGACCTCGACCTTCTGCCCGAAGGGGACGTCGGGCGCGTAGCCGATCGTGTCGGCCAGGGCGCCCGGCTCGACGATCGCGCGCACGAACGCCGACACGCGCTCGTCGGCGCCGCGCAGCTCGAGGATCTCCTCGACCACGGCGCGGTACTCGCGCTCGGCCACGCGGGTGCGCCCGTCGACGGGGATGTCGTCGGGGTGCTCGGCCACCTCGACGCGCAGGCGGCCGCGGGAGTCGGTGTGGGCGGCGCCGGCGACGCCGCGGGCGACGCCGGCGAGCGAGACCGCGCGGCCGCCGCCCGGCAGGCGCACCAGATCGGTGACCTCGGCGATGGTGCCGACCTTCGCGAACTCGCCCTCGTGGCGCGGGACGAGCAGGACGCGCGTCTCGTCGCCCACGTCAACGGGCAGCGTCACGTCCATCGTGGGGAAGACGACGGTGTCGTCGAGGGGTACGAGGAGCAATGAGGTCATGAGTGAAGCTTCGCCTTCTGTAGGCACTTACCTTTCGTACGCAGAAGGGTAGCGGTACACGCGGCGATCGGCAAGCACGATCTCAGTCCTCGCGACTGAGATGTTGGCAGGCGGGGCGAGATAGATGAAGGCATCCGCTGGTAGGCAGAAAACGGCGCTGACGTGATAAACATGAGACTAGGCGCGCTGCAAGGCGTGCAGGTACTAGAGATAACCGGAGCGATCGCGGACGCCGAAGGAGGCGATCGACTACGCGGCTCGAAGGGCGTCGTCGTCGTGGCGCCGCCGGCAACGACTTCGCGTAGATCTGCGGCAGGAAGTCGTTCTCCGACGGCGCGCTGTGCGTCACTCGACCGATCGCAACGAGCAAGCGCTCGAAGCTTCTCGAACTTAGGCGTGAAGCCAGAGCTGGACGCGGTGGAGGCGACGGGCGGCGCGGGACTCGTGAACTGAGAGAGACGACATCATCTAGACAGTGCCGCTCGAGCGCGCGGCAACGGCGCCTGCGAGGAAGAACGAAGGGGTACGACTTCTACGACGGGCACCTCGATGGCGACGCCGCACGTCGGGGGAGTCGCCGCGCTGCTGACGGCGCAGGGACGGAGCGCCGACGCAGACGATCGAAGTGCTGAGACGGGCGCCGCGGCGCTCAGCGCGGCGGCATCCGCAGCGCGCCGTCGAGGCGGACGACCTCGCCGTTGAGCATCGGGTTCTCGACGATGTGCACGGCCAGGGCGCCGTACTCGTCGGGATCGCCGAGGCGCGCGGGATGCGGGACCTGGGCGCCGAGCGCCGAGCGGGCCTCCTCCGGCAGGCCCGCCAGCAGCGGCGTGTCGAACAGGCCCGGCGCGATCGTGCACACGCGGATGCGCGCGGAGGCGAGGTCGCGCGCCGCCGGCAGCGTCATGCCGACCACGCCGCCCTTGGACGCCGAGTAGGCGATCTGCCCGATCTGGCCGTCGTAGGCGGCGATCGAGGCGGTGTTGACGATCACGCCGCACTCGCCGCCCTCGTCGGGCTCGTTGGCGAGCATCGCCGCCGCCGCCAGGCGCAGGACGTTGAAGGTGCCGATCAGGTTCACGGAGATCACGCGCTGGAACGGCTCGAGCGCGTGGGCGCCGCGCTTGCCCGCCGCCTTCTCGGCGTGGCCGATGCCGGCGCAGCAGACGGAGATCCGGACGCCGTCGGGCACCGCGGCCTCCACCTGCGCGGCGTCGGTGACGTCGCAGGCCGCGAAGCTCGCGCCGATCTCCGCCGCGAGCGCCTCGCCCGCGTCCACGTTCAGGTCCGCGATCGTCACCCGGGCGCCACCGGCGGCCAGCCGCCGCGCCGACGCCGCGCCCAGGCCGCTGGCACCGCCCGCGACGAGCGCGCTCGCTCCCTCGATCCGCATGGGCGGGACGCTACAAGGCGTAGCGCAGGAACAGCTCGCCGCGGGCGCGCAGCACCCAGACCGGGCGGGCGCGCAGCACCGCCCCGATCCCCTCGCCCTCGACGATCCGGATCGCCTCCGCCTCGCCCGTGATCAGCGGGGCGAGCGTGAGGAACAGCTCGTCGACGAGCCCGGCGCCGAGCAGCGCGGAGTTGAGCGTCGGGCCGCCCTCCGTGAGCAGCGCGGCGACGCCGCGGGCGCGCAGGTCGGCGAGCGCGGCGGCCGGGGAGGGGTCCGGCAGGCGCACGACCTCGACCGGCGCCGCGATCTCCGGCACCTCCGGCTCGGCCGCGGCCGACGTGTAGACGAGCACGGGCTGCTCGGGCGCGGCGAACAGCCCGGCGTCCCACGGCAGGTCGAGCCCGCGCGAGAGCAGCACGGCGGTCGGGTCGGCCGCGAGCCCGGCCGCCTCGCGGCGGGCGCGGCGCTCCTCGGAGCCGACGAGCCGCGCGTAGCCCTCGGCGCGCAGGGTGCCCGTCCCGATCAGCACGGCGTCGGCCAGCGAGCGCAGCTCGAGCAGCATCTCCAGGTCGGCCTCGTCGCCGAGCTCCCGCGTGCGCCCGCGGACCTGAGCGCGGCCGTCGAGCGTGGAGACCATGTTCACGAACACGAACGGGCGGTCGGCGGGCGCGCGCTCGCGCGGGCGCACCTCCGCCAGCAGCTCGGAGGCGGTCGCGTCGGGGCCCGCGGACAGCAACCGCGAGTAGGTCACCTCGCCAGGCATCCGTCCAGGTGGTCGTTGACGATCCCGCACGCCTGCATCAGCGCGTAGGCGGTGGTCGGCCCGACGAAGCGGAAGCCGCGGCGCTTGAGCTCCTTCGCCATCGCCGTCGACTCGGACGTGACGGCGGGCACGTCGGCCATCGTGCGCGGCGCCGGGCGCTCGGGCGGCGCGAACGACCACAGCAGCTCGGCGAGCGACTCGCCGTCGCGCTCCATCGCGGCCACGACCTTCGCGTTGGCGATCGCGGCGTCGACCTTCATCCGGTTGCGCACGATCCCGGCGTCGGCCATCAGCCGCGCGACGTCGTCGTCGCCGAACGCCGCGACGCGCCGCGGCTCGAAGCCGGCGAAGGCGGCCCGGAACGCCTCGCGCTTGCGCAGGATCGTCAGCCACGACAGCCCGGACTGGAACGCCTCCAGGCACAGCCGCTCGTACATCCCGCGGTCGTCGCGCACGGGCTTGCCCCACTCCTCGTCGTGGTAGGCGGCGTAGTCGGGCGTGCTCGCGCCCCACCAGCAGCGCAGCGCCCCGTCCGCGCCCTCGACCAGTCCGTCAGTCATCACACTGACAACCGCCGGCGGACGCCCGCCGTACGGGGGCGATGACGCGGCCGATCGGCCGCCCCCGGCCTTGACACGCCCGCACCGCTCCGGAATGAGTTGCGCTCTTGTCCGCTCACCGGATCCGCTCCCACGTCCTCCTGCCGCTCCTCGGCCTCGTCTGCTGGGCGCTCCTCGCGGCGGGCCCCGCCGCGGCGGCTGCGCCCGACGGGAGCCTGATCTCCGTCGGCCCGCACATATACCGCGTCGTAGGCGGCGCGCCGCTGCACATCACGCGCTGCGACTACAGCAACGGCTGCGCGGGGGTGCAGGCGGTCCCCAACCTCGACGGCTACCGGGCGTACCCGCGCGACGGCGCGATGGTCGCGAACGTGGACGACGGCGGCACCTACCGCTTCGCCGGCGGGTCCGCCCAGTGGATCTCTAGCTGCGATTACGGCGGCGGCTGCCCGGGTGTGTCGACCGTTGACGGCGGCACGTTCGCCGAGCTCGACCACATGCGGCAGTACCCGGCCGACGGCACGATGGTGTCCAACCGCGCCGACGGCGGCACATACCGCTTCGCCGGCGGCGCCCCCTTGTGGATTTCCAGCTGCGACTACGGGCCGGGCTGTCCGGGCGTGGTCCCGCTCGATGGCGGCACGTTCGCCCAGGCGGGGAGCCTCAACCCGGCGCAACCGCACATGCGCCAGTTCCCGGCCGACGGCACGCTGGTCGCCAACTTCGACGCCGGCACCGTCCATCGGATCGCCGGCGGCGCGCCCTTGTGGCTGCCCTCCTGCGAGGACGCGGGATGCGCGGCCGCGGTCCAAGTCGACCAGAACACGTTCGGCCGCCTCGGCACCATCACCGTCGGGCAGCCGCACCTGCGCTCCGTCCCGGCGGACGGCACCTATCTCGAGGTCGGCGCCACCGAGCGCCATCGCGTCGCCGGTGGCGCGGCGCTGCCCGTCACCGACTGCGCGGTGCTCGACGGCGCCTGCCAGGGCGCGGTCCGCGTGCCGTCGGGCACGCTGGCGCAGCCCGACCGCAGTCACCTGCGCGCGGTGCCCCAGGACGGCACCCGGATGAAGGGGCTGCCCTCCGGCGCGCTCTGGATCATGCGCGACGGGAAGGCGGTCGCCGACAGTGGCGGCGGCGCGCCCGTCGGCCTCAACGACGCGACGATCGAGCGCCTCCGGACGGCGGCGCCGCCTCCGCCTCCCCCCTCGCGGCCGGGAACGGCCGCGAGGATCAAGGCGCTGGTGCTCTTCTCCTACGTGTGGCGAGGGCGCCGGCTCGTGTTCAGCGACATCGTGGTCAAGAACATCCCGCTCGGCGCGCGGCTGACCGCGCGCTGCACGCGGAAGCCGTGCGGCGGCCGGCGCTACACGAAGATCGCCAAGCGGCGCACCGTGGCGCTGAAGCCGTTCGTCGGGCGCCCCATGCGGCGCGGCACGGTGCTCGAGATCCGCGTCACCAAGCCGGGCCGCACCGGCGCGGTGAAGCGGCTCTCGATCCGCCGCAAGGGCGCGCCGTCGCTGACGACGCGCTGTCTGCCCGACGGGGGCAGACGACCCGCGCGCTGTTGATCGTCGGCGCGCCGGCCGATGAATAGGGCGTGCGCCGCCTCGCCGGGATCCTCGCCGCCGCCTGCACGCTCGCGCTCGCGCCGGCGGCCGCCGCCGACCCGCTGCTGCCGCCGCGCGGCAAGGTCTTCTCCGGCCTGACGGGCGGGCTCTCGACGGACCTGTTCGCCCGCCAGACCGGCAACCGGCCCGCGGTGTTCGGCTTCTTCACCAAGTTCGGCGGCGCCAACGAGTTCATCTTCCGCGGCGCCGAGCAGGCCGACGCGCGCCTGATGCTGCACATCTCGACGCAGGACGGCTACGGCACGCGCGAGGTCGTGACCCCGCGGGGGATCGCCCACGGCGACGGCGACCGCTACCTGGTCGGCCTCAACCGGCGGATCGCGGAGTACGGGCAGCCGACGTACATCCGGCTGATGGCCGAGATGAACCAGGCCAACAACGGCTACTCGGCGTTCGACCGCAGCGGCCGCTCGCGCGGGCCCGCGCACTCGACCGCCGCCTTCAAGCAGGCCTGGCGGCGCTCGACGCTGATCCTGCGCGGCGGGCCGGTGGCCGGCATCGACGCCGAGCTGCGCCGCCTCGGGCTGCCGCCGGTCGAGACGGGCGCGGAGGAGCTGCCGCGGCCGCAGATCGCGATGCTCTGGGTGCCCCAGACGCGCGGCACGCCGGACATCCCCGCCAACATGCCGCGCGCCTACTGGCCCGGCGGGCGGTACGTCGACTGGGTCGGCACCGACTTCTACAGCCGCTTCCCCAACTTCCACTGGCTCGACGACTTCTACCGCGACTTCGCCGGCAAGCCGTTCGTGTTCGGCGAGTGGGCGCTGTGGGGCGCCGACGACCCCGCCTTCGTGAGCCGGCTGTTCGGCTGGATCGGCAGCCATCCGCGCGTGCGGATGGTGCTCTACAACCAGGGCGAGCTGACCGACGGACCCTTCCGGCTCAAGCGCTATCCGCGCTCCGCCGCCGCGCTGCGCAAGGCGCTCTCGCACCGCCGCTTCGTCGGTCTACGGCCGGCCTCGGCTGACCCGCGAGCCACCCGAGGACGGTCCATGTAGGGTGCGGCGCGCATGGACGTGTCCCGGCTCTCCCGCAGCGAGGTGATCGCCTGCATCGGCGGGCTCCTGCTGCTGGTGGGCGTGTTCCTGCCGTGGTACGTCCCCAACACCGACAACCGCAACGCGATCGTCGCCGGCAGCCGTGAGCCGGTCAGCGCGTGGGAGGCCCACACGCTGCTGCGCTTCTTCTTCATCGCCGCGGCGATCGCGCCGCTGATCCTCGCCTACATCGTGATCCGCGACCACGAGCTGTCGTGGCCGCGCGGGGAGATGACCGCGGTCGTGGCGATCGCGGCCTTCGGCATCATCGGCTACGTCGGGATCATCGACCGCCCCGGCGAGCCCTCCGGGGAGATCGGCCTCGGCCTCGGCTGGTTCCTCTCGATGGCGGGCGTGATCCTGATGGCGATCGGCGGCGCGATGCGCGCGGGCGGCACGGAGCGGCCGCGCAAGCCACCGGGAGTCCTGTGATGACCCAGCAGCCACCGCCCGATCGCAACCTCGCCCTCGAGCTCGTCCGCGTCACCGAGGCCGCGGCGCTGCGGGCGGCCCGCTGGGTCGGCCGCGGCGACAAGGAGGCCGCCGACCAGGCGGCCGTCGACGGGATGCACGCCGTGCTGCACACGATCCACATGGACGGCGTCGTGGTGATCGGCGAGGGCGAGAAGGACGAGGCGCCGATGCTCCACAACGGCGAGCAGGTCGGCGACGGCTCGCCGCCCGAGGTCGACATCGCCGTCGACCCGCTGGAGGGCACCCGGCTGTGCGCGCAGGGCCGCCCGAACGCGCTCGCGGTGATCGCGCTGTCCGAGAAGGGCTCGATGTTCGACCCGGGCCCGTGCGTCTACATGGAGAAGATGGCCGGCGGCCCGGAGATCGCCGACCTGCTCGACCTCGACCGGCCGCTCGGCGAGACGCTCGGCCTCGTCGCCGAGCGCAAGGGCACCGACATCGGCGACGTGATGGTGGTCGTGCTCGACCGCCCGCGCCACGAGGAGGGCATCAAGGCGATCCGCGAGGCAGGGGGCCGCGTGCGCCTGATCACCGACGGCGACGTCTCCGCCGCGCTGCTGGCGGTCGCCCCGGACCGGCCGGTGGACCTGCTGTGGGGGATCGGCGGCACGCCCGAGGGCGTGATCTCCGCCGCCGCGCTGAAGTGCTACGGCGGCGGGCTGATCGGCCGCCTGTGGCCGCGCGACGACGACGAGCGCAAGGCCGCGGTCGACGCGGGCTACGACCTCGACCGCGTGCTCACCCAGGACGACCTCGTCAAGGGCGACAACTGCTTCTTCTCGGCCACCGGCGTCACCGACGGCGACGTGCTCGAGGGCGTCCGCTACCAGGGCCGCGAGGGCGCCTCGACGGAGTCGCTGGTCATGCGCAGCCGCTCCGGCACCGTGCGGCGGATCCAGTCGCGCCACGACCGCAGCAAGCTGCGCGCGCTCGCCGGCCAGCGCTACGGCTGAGGGCCAAGGAGCCCGTCAAGAACCCCGGCACGCCCGGATGCGGCCGTGGACGCTTCGCCGGATCGCCACCCGAACCCTCGAAAATCCCAGAGGGACTCCCTCCGGATTCGTGCGGCGCCCGGCTTGGTCCACGACCACCCCGGTCGGGCCGGATCTTCTTGACGTACTCCTAGCGCCGACGGCGGCGGTAGCCGAAGCGCAGGTACAGGAAGGCGCTCGTCGCCGTCATGCCGGCGGCGATGCCCGCCCAGGCCAGCCACGGCGTGTCGCCGACGTTGACGGGCGGCTCCCCGGCGTACGGGGCCGGCGAGTCGTCCTTGTCCGGCGCGAAGCGGCCGACGGCGGACTCCTCGAGCTCGAGCCGCGCCAGCGAGCGCAGGAACCCGTGCGTGACGAGCACGTGGATGCGCGACTGCGTGTTGGCGTAGAACCAGCGCGCCACCCAGGTGGCCAGCGCGGGGTAGAAGTTCGCGACCTCGACCTCGACGTGGACCTTCTCGTAGCCCGGCTCGTCGGCCGGGCAGCGCCGCACGTCGATCTCCAGGTAGCCGTCGCCCGAGCGTCCGGGGCGCGCGACGAGGATGCCGTCGCGGATCGTCCAGCGCACGATCCCGCGACCGTCGCCCATGTCGTACTCCGGCGCCTTGAAGCGCAGCAGCACGAGCGGGCGGTGCAGCAGCACGACCGCCCGCTCGGTGGCCGTGTACTCGACGCGGATCAGGCCGAGCGTGACGCGCGAGAGGTACTTCCAGTACGTGCGCGCGAGCCGCTCGAGGTACATCGGGGTCCAGATCTCGAGCAGCTCGTCGGTCGGCATCGTGATGTCGGCGGCCTGGATCGAGCGCACCGCCCCCGACGAGTCCATCGTCGTGTGCTGCTCGGGATCGGCGATCACCGAGTTCGCGACGTGCTGCTCCTTGGCGCGGTTGAGCAGCTTCAGAGCGCGGCCCTCACGGCGTCCTCGAAGCCCAGCGGATGCTCGTTGATGGGCGCGGGCGGGCGCTGCTCGACGATCGTCTCGGACGTCATGCCGTCGATCAGCGGGCGCACGAGGCCCGTCTCGACCGGCGTGACCAGCGTCACCCAGTGCGACGACAGGCGCGGCGTGAGCACCGGCACGCCGACGACCTTCGGCGAGCGGCGCCCGAGCACGGGCGCGGCGCGGCCCATCATCTCGCGGTAGGAGAGCACCTCGGCGCCGCCGAGCTGGACCTCCTCGGGCGGGCTCTCGAGCTCGGCCACGTCGGCCAGCGCCCTGGCCACGTCGGCGATCGCCACGGGCTGCGAGCGCGTGTCGACCCAGCGCGGGGTGATCATCACCGGCAGTCGGGACACGAGGTGTCGGAGCATCTCGAAGGAGGCGCTGCCCGGGCCGATGATCATCGCTGCGCGCACGTAGATCAACTCCGGTACCCGCTGGCGCAGCAGCTCAGCGACCTCGTGGCGGGAGCGCAGGTGCTCGGAGGCGTCCTCGCCGGTCGGGCCGAGCCCGCCGAGATAGACGACGCGCTCGACGCCGGCGTCGCGGGCGGCCTCGCCGAAGTTCACGGCGGCCTCGCGGTCGCGCCGGGCGAAGTCGCCGTCGGGCCCCATCGAGTGGATCAGGTAGTACGCCGTGCGGCAGCCTTCGAGCGCCTCGCGCAGGCCGCGGCCGCTGACGGCGTCGCCGCCGCGGACGTCGACGGCGGGCGGCTGGGACGCCTTCGAAGGATCACGCGCGAGCGCGCGCACGCGGCGGCCGCGCTTCAGGAGCTCTTCGATCAGGAAGCCGCCGACGTAGCCGGAGGCGCCGGTGACGAGCGTAGGGTCGGGTTCGCGGTGTGAGGTCATCGCGCCAGGTACGTACCCAAGCAGGCCCGGGATTCGATCCGCCTGCTGCCAGTGCCCGTAGTCGGGGCGTGATCGCGGGAGGAAGCCTTGGACATCGTGTCGAAGGATCATTGATCAAGTGGTGAAGGGACTGGCCATCAAGGAGGTCGCGGAGCGCACCGGCATCGCCGCGGCGACGATCCGCATGTGGGAGCAGCGCTACGGGTTCCCCGAGCCCGCGCGCACCGCCTCCGGCTACCGCATGTACACGGACGAGGACGTCGACGCCCTGCGCCGCGTCAGCTCGCTGCGCGACACCGGCCTGTCCGTGCCCGCGGCGCTCGAGCGCGCGCGGGCGGCGTCCGGGTCCACGGACCGGCCGTCGATCTACGGCGCGATCGCCGGCGGCGACGAGCCCGTCCCGGCGCGGCGTCTGCGCAAGCGCACGCTGCTGGCCATCTCGCGGGCGATCGAGGACGAGACGCTGGCGCGCGCCGCCGGGCCGGTCGTGATCGGCGCCTTCCAGTCCGTGCGCAACTTCCAGGCCGTCGAGCACCGCTACGAGCGGCTCGCGAACGCCGCCGACGCCTGCCTGGTGTTCGCCGACTTCGACGAGGTGCGCGAGCGCCAGGGCCATCCGACCGAGGTCCCGATCGGCCCGCAGGACGTGCTCGGCAACGAGTGGGCGGTCGTGATCGACGCGCCGGGCTATGCCGCCTGCCTGCTGGCCTGGGAGACGCCGGAGTCCCAGCGCGACGACCACCTGCCCGACCGCGAGCGGCGCTTCGAGACCCTGTGGACGCTCGACCCGCGCGTGGTCCGCCGCGCCGCGCTGGTCGGCGTGGCCCTGGCCGCCCGCGCGGGCGCCGAGGCGGGGGAGCGCCTGGAGACGGTGCTGCGCGACCGCCCGCTGGCCTTCGAGGCGCCCGCGCCCGCCCTCACGGCGCTGACGAACCGGATCGTCGGCTACTTGGACTGAGCCTGGACGAGCGCGCCGATGCGCGCCGTCTCGGTGAAGCCGAGCTGCTGCGGCCGCGGCCGCCGTGAGGTCCCACGTCATGCCCTTGACGAACGGCCCGCGGTCGACGACCGGCACGACGATGCTGGTCCCGCGATAGGCGATCTCCACGAGCGTGCCGCACGGCAGCGACTTGTGGGCGACGCCGACGAGCTCCTTGGTCATCTCCTGGCCGCAGGCCGTCGTGTTGCCGTACAGGCCGGGGCCGTACCAGGTCGCCATGGCGGGCTTGAAGACCCGCACGGAGACCTCGGGCGAGGCGTTGGTGACCGTCGCGGAGCGGCGGCGCTGGAGCGTCGCGCGGATCCGCTGCTGGCCGAGCACCTGCGGGCTCCAGCGCACGCTGAAGCGGCCCTTGCGGCCGACCGTGGTCCGGGCCTCCGAGCGCCAGGCCTTGGCGGTCTCGTCGTAGCGCTGCACCCGCAGCACGCGGCCGCGGGCGCGGCGCGAGACGGTGCCGGTCAGCGTGGCCTCGCGGCCGAGCAGCGCCTGCGGCGAGGCGACGAGCGCGACGTCGGAGGCCGGCTGCGGCTCCGGCGCGCTCGCGCCGCCGGTCGACTGCGCGGCCGCGGTCGCGGGCAGCGCGAGTGCGACGGCCAGGAAGGCCGGCGCAAGCCGGATAGGGGAAACGAGCCTCATCGATGCTTTCTCCGTTGCCTACGAGGTGAGCTGACGGGCTCGCGCAGAGAAAGCAGCGCTACGGACGACTGGTCGCGTCCGATTCGCCCCCGTGACCCCCCCGGGTCACATTGGGTCCCCCGTTCGCCGTGGTGAGGCCACGGCGATTCGGCGCGCGGAAACGTAGCACGCGCGGCGCGCGATGGCGCCACCGGGCCGCGCGGGGCGCGGCGTCGGCCGCCGCCGAGGCGGGTGCGGCTACGGCTTCGGCAGGCGCTTCGCGGCGCGCTTGACGGCCTGGCGGCCGAGCGTGAGCCCGATCTTGGCCAGCTCGCCCGTGGCCTGGACGGCCGTGGTGACGAGCTCGGCGCCCTTCGGCGGGTCGGCGGCCGGCGGGCGGCGCGGAGTGCGCGCGGACTTCTTCTTGGCGGCGGCCAGCGACGGGGAGCCCGACCGCACGGCGCGCGGCTTGGTGGCCTTCTCCCCGGCGGCGGCCTTCGGCTTCGCGGCCGACCGGGTCGTGCCGCCTTCGCCTTCGCCTTCGCCTTCGCGGGCGACTTGGCGGCGGCCTTCGGCCGGGCCTTGGTGCTCGCGCGGGGCTTGGCGGGCGCCTCCTCGGCCCGGGTCACGGGGTCGCCGTCACGGCGGCGGGCCATCCGGGTCGGCCGCGTGGCGGGGAGGTTGCCCATGACGCTCTTGGAGGGCTTGGCCTTGTCCTTGTCGCTCATCCACCTCCTACTCTATGCGTCCTCGCTGAGGCCCTCTAGACTCAGCTTCCCTGGGGTTCGCTACAACGGGACGTCGATGTCAGTCGTAGATCTGCAAGAGCTTGAAGAGGTCAAGGGACTGCTGCTCAAGGGGCAGCAGGTCGGCGTCCTGACGTTCGCCGAGATCCAGACCGCCGTCGCCGAGATCGATCTCGACGAGACCGACATCGAGGAGCTCCACGGCTTCCTCGAGCGGTCCGAGATCGAGATCGTCGAGGAGATCGACCCGGCCGTCGCCGCGTCGCAGGTCGAGCGCGCGCCAGACAAGCGCGGTCGCCGCAAGGCCAAGACGGCGATCGACCTCAAGCCGGACATGACGACCGACTCCCTTCAGCTGTTCCTGAAGGACATCGGCAAGGTCCGCCTGCTCACGGCCCAGGAGGAGGTCGACCTCGCGCGCCGGATCGAGCGCGGCGACCTGGACGCGAAGCAGAAGATGGTCGAGTCCAACCTGCGCCTGGTCGTCTCGATCGCCAAGAACTACCGCAACCAGGGCCTGCCGTTCCTGGACCTCATCCAGGAGGGCACGCTCGGCCTGGTCCGCGCCGCGGAGAAGTTCGACTACCGCAAGGGCTTCAAGTTCTCGACCTACGCGACCTGGTGGATCCGCCAGGCGATCGCCCGCGCGCTCGCCGACAAGGCGCGCACGATCCGCATCCCGGTCCACGTCGTCGAGAAGCTCAACAAGATCGGCCGCGCGGAGCGCAAGCTCGTCACCGAGCTGGGCCGCGAGCCCACCCCGGAGGAGATCGCCGACGTCACGGGGATCGATCCCGAGGAGGTCGACTCGATCAAGCGCTCGGCGCAGGCGCCGGTCTCGCTCGAGAAGCCGGTCGGCGACGAGGAGGAGTCCGAGTTCGGCCAGTTCATCGCCGACGAGCGGGCCGAGTCGCCGTACGAGCGCGCCGCGGAGATCCTCACCAAGGAGGCGCTGCGCGAGGCGCTGGAGAACCTCTCCTACCGCGAGCGGCGCGTGCTCGAGCTGCGCTACGGGCTCGGCGGCGAGCACCCGCGCACGCTGGACGAGGTCGGCCGCACGTTCAACGTGACGCGCGAGCGGATCCGCCAGATCGAGAACCAGTCGCTGAAGAAGCTGCAGTCGCTCGCGGAGGCCCAGAAGCTCCGCGATGTCGCCTAGCGACTAGGTTCTCCACCCGATTCAAGGCCCGCCACGACGGGGCCGATGTAAACCCCGTCATGGCTTTTGATCTCGATCACGCGCTGCGCTACCTCATCGCGGCGGAGGGCTCGGACCTCCACCTCAAGATCCCGTCCTACCCGCTCGTGCGCCTGCACGGCTCGCTGGAGCCGATCCCGGGCACGGAGCGCCTCTACCCGGAGGACACGCAGCGGGCGCTCGAGCACATGCTCGACGACCCCGACAAGCTCGAGGAGTTCGACTCCGAGAACGAGGTCGACTTCTCCTACTCCGTCGAGGGCCTCGGCCGCTTCCGCGTCAACGCCTTCATGCAGCGCGGCTCGATCTCGGTCGTCATGCGCGCCATCCCGGTGATCATCAAGAACGTCGACGAGCTCGGCCTTCCCGAGGCGGTCACCAAGCTCGCCGAGGAGGAGCGCGGGATCATCCTGCTCACGGGCACGACGGGCTCCGGCAAGTCGACCACGCTCGCGGCGATGATCGACCACATGAACCGGACGATGTCCAAGCACATCGTCACGATCGAGGACCCGATCGAGTTCCTGCACCGCGACCGCAACTCGATCGTCAACCAGCGCGAGGTCGGCCAGGACACGGCCTCCTTCAAGCGCGCGCTGCGCCGCGTCCTGCGCCAGGACCCGGACACGATCCTCGTCGGCGAGATGCGCGACGAGGAGACGGTCCACACCGCGCTGAGCGCGGCGGAGACCGGCCACCTCGTCCTCTCCACGCTCCACACCGTGGACGCGTCGGAGACGATCAACCGCATCATCGACTTCTTCCCGCCCCACCAGCAGCAGCAGGCGCGGGCGATGATCGCCGGCACGCTGAAGGGCATCGTCTCCCAGCGCCTCGTGCGCACGGCGGACGGCAAGGGCCGCGTCGCGTGCTGCGAGATCCTCGTCATGACGGGCCGCGTGCACGACATGATCCTCGACCCGAAGCTGACCGGGCAGCTGCCCGAGGTGATCGCCGAGGGCGGCTACTACGGCATGCAGACGTTCGACCAGCATCTGCTGCACCACCTGCACGCCGGCCGGATCACGTTCGACGACGCGCTGCGCGTCGCCACCTCGCCGCACGACTTCAAGCTGATGGTCGCCGCGCAGGAGAACCCGACCTCCGAGACGGCCCCGGCGCCGGCGCCCGAGGGCGCGCAGATGCCGGCCCCGTCGGCTCCGCCGGAGCGCCGCCCCGTCGGCTCCGCCGGCCGCCCCGAGCGCGCCGCCGGTCTCGCACCAGCCGCAGCCGTCGGCCCCGCCCGCGCAGCCGGCGCCGCCCGCGCAGCCGGCCCCGCCGGTGCCGGCCGCCTCGGCGCCGTCCGCGCCGCCGCCCCCGTCGGCGCCGCCGCCGGGCCCCCCGAGCTACTAGCCCTCCTCATCCAAGGCCGGCGCGCGAGCGCCGGCCTTGACGTTTGCGGCCCCTGCGGCAATGGTTCGGACCATGCAGACGACCCTCGCCAATTTCCGGGAAGTCGAGTCGCAGAACGCGTTCTCGCTCCAGAACTCCAAGCTCCTCAAGGTGGAGCTCAACCAGGTCACGATCCAGTCCAAGCTGGGCTCGATGGTCGCCTATCAGGGCGACGTCACCTTCGAGCACTCCGGCTCGGGCGGCCTCGGCCGCATGCTCAAGAAGGCCGTCTCCGGCGAGGGCACCCAGCTGATGAAGATCACGGGGACCGGGGAGGTGTTCCTGGCCGACCAGGCGCAGGACATCCACCTGATCTACCTCGAGAACGACTTCATCACCGTCAACGGGCCCAACCTGCTGGCGTTCGACTCGGGCATCGACTGGGACATCAAGCGCGTCCAGGGCGCGAGCTCGATGATGGGCGGCGGCCTCTTCAACATGTCCCTGCAGGGGACGGGCTGGGTCGCGATCCTCTCCGACGGGCCGCCCGTGCTGCTCAACGTCGCGAGCGCGCCGACGTTCGCCGACGCGCAGGCCGCGATCACCTGGAGCTCGGGCGTCACCACCGGCATCAAGACCGACGTGAACCTCAAGACCCTGATCGGCCGCGGCTCCGGCGAGTCCGTGCAGATGTCCTTCGCGGGCCAGGGCTGGGTGCTCGTGCAGCCGTCCGAGGGCCGCATCCAGGCCGCGACCGCCCAGCAGGGGTCCAGCGGCGGGCTCGGCGGCCTGCTCAACCAGTAGCCACTCAGACGTGCACGAGGTCCTCGGCGTCGGGGTCGTCGGTGACGACCCCGCACGCCGGGCAGTACCAGCGGGCCTCGAGCACCCCGCCGCAGGCGTCGTGGCGGTACGGCTCGCCGCCGGCCGCCCGCGCGCCCCAGTCGGCCAGCAGCCGCAGCGCGCCGGCCAGCTCGCGGCCTGACTCCGACAGCTCGTAGGCGAACCGCGGCGGGCGGTCGGAGTACGGCTGCGCCACCACGAGCGCCTGCTCGGTGAGCGCCTTCAGCCGCGCGCTGAGCACGTTGGGCGCGATCCCCTCGAGCTCCTCCTGGAGCTCGTTGAACCGCTTCGGCCCCTCGAGCAGCGCGGCCACGACGAGCAGGGTCCAGCGATCGCCCACCCGCTCGAGCGCATCGGCGAGGGGAGACGACGGGACGCGCTTGCTCCTGGCCACCCAACAAACCTAAGGGGCCTGTCCCTTTATTGTCGTGTGTATAGTGACTTGCGATGAGCAAGTCACTCCTGGAGGAGTTGCAGGAGACCGTCCGGAAGGTCGCGGAGGAGGTCGGGCCGTCGGTGGTAGGGCTCGGCCGCGGATGGGGGCGCGGGTCGGGCGTCGTGATCGAGGACGGGCTCGTCTTGACGTGCGCGCACGTGCTGCGCGGCGGCGAGGTGGCGGTCACGTTCGGCGACGGGCGCACGGCGGACGGCCGCGTGGCCGGCGCCGACGCGGACCTCGACCTCGCGGTGGTGGCGGTGGAGACCGGCGACGCGCCCGCGGTGGCGTGGGAGCCGGCGCGGGTGGACGCGCTCGCACACGGCGCGCCCGTGCTGGCGCTCGCGGACCCGAGCGGGCGCGGTCTGCGCGTGACCTTCGGCCTGATCTCGGCGACCGGGCGCAGCTTCCGCGGGCCGGGCGGCCGCCGCATCGGCGGCTCGATCGAGCACACCGCACCGCTCCCCCGCGGCTCCTCCGGCGGGCCGCTCGTCGACCCCGGCGGGCACCTGCTGGGGCTCAACGCCGTCCGCCGCGAGGGCGGCCTGATCCTCGCCGTGCCCGCCGACGAGGCGGTGCGCGCGCGGGCGGCCGCGCTGGCGCGCGGCGAGGCGACCGGGCGCCCACGGTTGGGCGTGGCCCTCGCGCCGCCCCGTCACGCGCGGCGCATCCGCAGCGCGGCCGGGCTGCCCGAGCGCGACGGCCTGCTGGTGCGCGCCGTCGTCCCGGGCAGCCCCGCCGAGCGCGCGGGCCTGCAGCGCGGAGATCTGATCGTCCGCGCGGGCGGCCGGGCAGTGGCGTCGGTCGACGACCTCTTCGACGCGCTCGACGCGGCCGCCGGTGGCGCGCTCGCGCTCGGCGTCGTGCGGGGCAGCGAGGACCGCGACGTCGAGGTCACGCTCGAATAGCTACTTCAGTTGGTGAAGTCTTGCGGTAGACTGCACTCTCGTGCCGAACTCCGATTGTCCTGTCTGCCGGACCGCCGACATCGTCTGCGGCAAGTGGACGCTGCTCGTGATCCGCGATCTCGCCGAGGGCCGCTCCCGGTTCTGCGAGCTCGAGCGCTCGCTCGAGGGCATCTCGCCCCGCACGCTCTCGCTGCGGCTGCGCGCGCTCGAGGAGGAGGGCATCGTGGCCCGCCAGACCTTCCCCGAGGTCCCGCCGCGCGTCGAGTACGCGCTGACCGAGAAGGGCCGCGCGCTCGTCCCGATCATCGAGTCGATGCGCTCCTACGGCACCGAGTGGCTGGGCGCGGACGCCGCCTGCACCGAGGCGCCCGAGATCGCGGTCCCCGCGATCGCCGCCGCCTGAGCCCGATCGGCTGACAGCGCGCTTGCATTCCGTCCGGCGCCCGTGCGTGCGGCAGGATCGCCGTTTCCGGCGGCGAACCGGCAGCGCATGCACAACCGCGCGCTGCACGACTCTCTCGCCGCCTTCGTAGAGGAAGCCGCCCGGCAGCTCGCCGACGAGGTGTCCGGCGGCGCCGAGGTCCCGTTCGAGCTGATGGAGATGAGCCCGCACGCGCGGGCCACGTCGCCCCTGTACTGCTACCGGCCGCTGACCGGCAACTTCATCGGCGAGCGGATCGGCGTGCTCGTGCGCCTGCCCTCCTACCCCGCCGCCGCGCAGGGGCTGGCCATGCTGCCCGACCTGCCGGCCTACCTGCAGGCCCGCGGGCGCCGCACGCCCGGTCCGGACAGCCGCTCGCAGGCCGACGCCGCGCTGCAGGCGTTCCTGACCGCCGTCTGGACGGAGGCGACCGAGTTCACCTTCGACCCCACGCGCTTCGCACAGGCCTACGCGGAGCTCGAGACCGTGGCGTACGACGGCTGCACGCTGTCGGTCGTGCTCGCTCCGGTCGACGGCCTGATGATCGAGTCGGAGGAGCTGCCGCTCGGCGACGGGCTCGCGCTCGTGCCGCGCCGGCACGCTCAAGGACGCGCCGGGCGACATCGGCCACGACGAGATGGCGACGGTCGCGCTGCTCGCGCTCGAGGGCACGCCGGGCGACCACCGCGCGCTCGAGGACGCCGGCCGCCGCCTGCGCCGGCTGCAGACGGCGCTGCGGCTGTGGGACGACGCCGAGCCCGCCCTCGGCCCGACCGCCTGGGCGCGCACGGACGGCAGCGCCTGGTGGGCGGTGCCGCTCGCGACGGGCTTCCGCCGCCCGCAGGACGATTGCCTGCTCGCCGCCGAGGAGGAGGACGCGCTGCGCGCGTTCTGCTCGCTGGTCTCCCGCCGGACCCCGCGCGCCGGCGAGCTGGCGTGGGCGCTGCGCCGCTTCGAGCTCGGATGCGAGCGCTCAAGCGCCGTCGAGGCGCTGACGGACTGGCTGCTGGCCGCCCGCGCGCTGCTCGCCGACCCCGATCAGGCGGGCTACGAGGGGGTGGCGGCGCGGATGGCCGCGATCTGCGCGGCGCCGGAGGACCGGCCGCGCGCGGAGTCGCGGATCCGCGAGGCGATCTCGCTCGAGCGCGCCGCCGTCGCCGGGCTCGTGCGGCCCGAGCCGGACGTGGAGGAGCTGATCACCGAGCTCGGCGCGAACCTGCGCGCGATCCTGCGCGACGTGCTCTGCGGGCACCTCGAGCCCGCGCTGCGGCGCGTCGCGGACGAGCTGCTGGCCGAGCAGCCCGAGCCGGCCGACACGCTGCATTAGGCCACCGCGCGGCGGCGGGGCCGCTAGGCGGTGCCGAACAGGTGCGCGCGCACCTGCATGAGCCCGTCGACGTCGTGGACGTCGTCGTCGAGCTCGGGCACCACGATCGCCGGCGGCGAGCCGAGCTCCTCGACGAGCCGCTCGACGCCGGCCTCGTCGCGCGCGGCGAGCGCGGCGAGCTCGTGCGCGGACTCGTCGACCCGGCGCGCCAGGTCGTCGCCGAGCGACTCGACGAGCTCGGGCGTCGGCACGCCGTCGACCGAGGGCGAGGTGTGCACGCGGTTGACCACCAGCCCGCCGAACGGCATCGACGCGTCGGCGAGCTTGCGGTGGAAGTGGATCGCCTCCTCGGCGGGATCGTGGCGCGGGGAGGTCACGATCAAGAACGTCGTCGCGGGGTCCTCGAGCAGCGCGCCGACGCGATCGGCGCGCTCCATGAAGCCGTCGATCATGCCGCCGAGCGTGCGGAAGAACACCGACAGGTCTTGCAGCAGGTCGACGCCGGTGACCCGCTTGAGCAGCGAGAACACCATCCCGGTGCCGCGCCCCAGCACCTTGCCGCTGAGCCCGGCCGGGCGCAGGAACATCCGGATCGCGCGCCCGCCGAAGAACCCCTTCAGCCGCTGCGGCGCGTCGAGGAAGTCCAGCGCGTTGCGCGACGGCGGCGTGTCGAGCACGAGCAGGTCGAAGCCGCCCTCCTGGTCGAGCTCGTAGAGCTTCGCGATCGCCGTGAACTCCTGCGAGCCGGCCACCGCGTTGGAGAGCTGCTGGTAGATCCGGTTCGCGAACACCTCGTCGCGCGTGCGGTCGTCGGGCGCGAGCCGCTCGATCAGCGCGTCGAAGGTGCTCTTGGCGTCGAGCATCATCGCCCACAGCTCGCCGTCGGCCTCGACGCCCTGCGCGGCGAGCCGCTCGGGGTCGACGCGGCTCGGCTCGTTGCCGAGCTCGTCCAATCCGAGCGAGGTCGCGAGCCGCTTCGCGGGGTCGATCGTGACCACCGCCACGCGCAGGCCGCGCTCGGCCATGCCGAGCCCGAGCGCCGCGGCGGTCGTCGTCTTGCCGACGCCGCCGGAGCCCGCGCAGATGACGATCCGCTTTCCCTCGAGCAGGGAGTCGACAGAAGTCATTGCCCTGACATCGCTCCGGCGGTCACGGCGACCAGCGTACGCGAGGTGACATTTCCGGCCGCGACGGCGGCGCGGCGGCGCGACTAGATCAGGCCTTCACGCACGGCGAACGCCACGGCCTGGGAACGGCTGCGGGCGTTGAGCTTGGTGACGACGTCGTGCAAGACGTTCTTGACGGTGCGCTCGGAGTAGCAGAGCTGCTGGGCGACCTCCCGTGTCGGGTGGCCCGCCGCGATCAGCGACAGGACCTGCTGCTCGCGGTCGGTGAGCGTGGCCTGGTGCGCGCGGGCATGGCCGTTGGCGCCGTTGGCAGCGGAGCGCACCAGCCCGCCGAGCAGCTCGGGCGTGACGACGCCGGCGCCGCTGGCGGCGGCCTGCACGGCGGCGGCCAGCCCCTCCATCGTCAGGGTGTCCTTGCGCAGGATCCCGATCGCGCCCGCCTGCATGGCCGCGAGGACGCTGTCCTCGGAGCAGTCGGACGTGCACACGAGCACGCGCGCGCCGGTGGCCTCCGACACCGCGCCGATGAAGTCGCGGCCGCCCGGCATCGCGTGGTCGAGCACCACCAGGTCCGTGGCGAACAGCCCGGGCGTCTCCCAGGCGTCGCGCACCGACTCGGCGTCAGACACCCCGTCGACGCCGTCGAGCAGCTCCAGGCACGCAGCCAGACCGCGCCGGTAGATCGTATGAGTGTCCAGGACGAACAGCTTCAACTGCGCTCTGCCTTGTCCGACGTGTGCATCCGTGCCGCGGGGGGTTGCCGTGCCTGCGGGCTGTGGCGATACTACGCCCACCCCCGTCGCAAGGAAAGAGCGCGGCGCACGAGACCACGGGGGAACGGAACCACTTTGACCATCAATAGGACGCGAGCGGCTATCCCGGCAGGGGACGAGTCGGGAGAGACCAGGAGGGACGGACCCTGATGCCGGACGTCATGAAGACCGTCGGCCGTTACGAGATCCTTCGCGAGTTGGGGCGCGGCGGCATGGCGCTGGTGTACCTGGCCCGGCAGACCGACCTCGACCGCTTCGTCGCGCTCAAGGAGCTGGGCGCCTTCCACGCGTCCGACGCGTCGTTCGCCCAGCGCTTCCTGCGCGAGTCGCGGGTCGCCGGCTCGCTGAGCCATCCGAACATCGTCACCGTGCACGACTACTTCGAGCACGAGGGCACGCCGTACATCGCGATGGAGTACGTCGAGCGCGGCTCGCTGCGCCCGTACGTCGGCAAGATGAACCTGTCGCAGATCGGCGGCGTGCTCGAGGGCCTGCTCGCCGGGCTCACCAACGCGGAGCAGAACGGCATCGTCCACCGCGACCTCAAGCCCGAGAACCTGATGGTCACCTCGGACGGGCGCGTGAAGATCGCCGACTTCGGCATCGCCAAGGCGACCACGAAGATGCAGACGGGCGCCTTCCTGACCGCGACGGGCACGACGGTCGGCACGCCGACCTACATGGCGCCCGAGCAGGCGATGGCGCAGGACATCGGTCCGTGGACGGACCTCTACTCGGTCGGCTGCATGGCGTTCGAGATGTTCACCGGCAAGGTGCCGTTCCACGACTCCGACGCGCCGATGGCGATCCTGCTGCGGCACGTCAACGAGCCGATCGCGCCGGTGAAGTCGATCGACCCGAACGTCGACCAGGGCATCTCGGACTGGGTCGAGAGCATGCTCGTCAAGGACCCGACCAAGCGCACGCAGTCCGCTGCCGACGCCTGGGACGAGTTCGAGGAGATCATCATCGGGCTGCTCGGCCCGCGCTGGCGCCGCTCGGCGCGCCTGACCGAGGAGACCGGCCAGGCCGACACGCCGAACCCGCTGACCCCGGCCCCCTTCCAGGGCACGACCGCCGGCGCTGCCGCCTCCGACGAGTTCCAGAGCTTCGCGTGGGGCCAGCCGGCCGCCGAGACCGGCGGCGCAGCCGCCGCCCCGGCGCCGTACACGCCGCCGCCGCAGGACCTGCCGGCCGGCCCGATGGAGGAGACGCCCGCGCCCGAGGCGCCGCCCGCCCCCGCGCCCGCCGAGGCCTCCGCCGCCGCCCCCGAGGCGCCGCCCGCGCCCGAGCCCCCGGCGCCGAGCGAGGAGCCCGTCGCCGACAGCGGCTTCGTGACGTTCGGGGCGCCCGCGCCGGCGCCGCCGACCGACGCGCTCGTGCCGCCGCCCGCCGAGGCGCCGCCGGCCGCGCCCGAGCCCGAGGTCATCCCCGAGCCCGAGCCCGAGGTCGCCGCCACGCCGGAGCCCGAGCCCGAGCCCGGACCCGAGCCACAGGCCGAGGTGGCCGAGGAGCCCGCGCAGGACTCCGGCTTCGAGACCTACATCGCCCCGCCGCCGCTGCGCCCGCCGACCGAGGAGCCGGGCACCGACGCGCTGCAGGGCGTCACCCCGGCGCCCGAGCCGCCGGCCCCGGAGCCCGAGCCGGTCGCCGAGGCACCCGCGCCGCCCGAGTCGGTCGCCCCGCCGCCGCCTCCGCCTCCTCCGCCCACCCCGGAGCCCGTCGCCGAGGCGCCCGCGCCGCCGGCGCCCGAGCCGGTCACGGAGCCGATCACGGAGCCCCAGCACGAGCCTGAGCCCGCGGCGGCCGCCGCGTACGAGTACGACCCGAACGCGACGGTCATGCCCGAGGCGCTGCGGCACAAGCCCGAGCCGGCGGCCAAGCCGAAGAAGGAGCGCAAGCCGAAGGAGCGCAAGCCGCCGAAGGCCGCGAAGCCCCCGAAGGCGGCCGCGCCGCCCAAGGCCAAGCCGGAGCCCAAGCCCGCCCGCGAAGGCGAGAAGCCCGGAAGCAAGGCGTTCCCGATCGCGATCGCGGCCGGCGTCGTCATCGCGCTCATCCTCGGCGTCCTGGTCGGCGGCTCTGGCGGCGGCGGCGAGGAGCCGGCCGCCGACACCGCCGCGCTCACCGGCAGCGCCGCGTCCTCCGGCGCGGCCGTCAAGGTGCCGGCTGACTGGAGCGAGATGAGCGCCGCGCCCGACGTGCCCGGCCTCTCGCTGTCCGACCCGAAGGCCGCAGCGCCCGGCGGCAAGGACGGCGGGCTGGCCGTCGTCGTCGGCACGGTGAAGAAGGCAGCCGACAACTCCACGCTGCTGGCGCAGCCGTTCCTGCAGGCCGTCGGCGACGTGCCGAAGCCCAGCGGCGCGGTGCAGATCGGCGGCGGCGACGTGCAGGCCTACCGCTACAACGCGCTCAAGCTCAACGGCTTCGACCGCGCGGTGACGGTCTACGCCGCCCCGACGACCGCCGGCGTCGCCACGGTCGCGTGCCTGGCCCCCTCGGCCGACGCCGACTCGTTCGCCTCGACGTGCGACCAGGTCGCCAACACGCTCGAGCTCAGCTCGGGCGACCCGCTGCCCGTCGGCCCCAGCAAGGCCTACGCGGGCGCCGTCGACAAGACCCTGGCCGCGCTCAACAAGGCCGACAAGTCGGGCCAGGCGAAGCTGAAGTCCGCGAAGACGCCGCAGCAGCAGGCGGCGGCGGCGAAGGCGCTCGCGAAGTCGTTCCACGGGGCCGGCAAGACGCTCGCCCGCCAGGACCTGAGCCCGGCGGATCGCGGCGTCAACGGGCTGCTCGTCAAGGCCCTGCGCCAGACCGGCGGGGGCTACGACAAGGCCGCCTCGGCGGCAGCGAAGAAGAACAAATCGGCGTTCAGCAAGGCCGGGGGCGATGTCGCGGAGGGCCGCAAGGCCATCGCGAGCGCGCTCGACGGGCTGAAGGCCGCCGGATACGACGTGGCGTCCTAGCCACAGACCCAGAAACAGAGAGATATCGGATCATGCAGCCACGTCAGATCGGGATCACGCTCGCGGCGGTCGTAGTGGCCTTCGCCGTCGCCTTCGGCATCGGCAAGGCCACCGGCGGCTCGGGCGACAGCGGCGGAACCGCCAAGGCCAGCGCCGAGGGCACCAAGGCCGTCGAGCTCGCCTCCGCGTCGATCGCCACGAGCGTCGCCGGCTCGGCCGCCCTGCCGGCCCTGAAGTCGACGCCGAAGAAGAAGAAGGCGGCGCCCAAGAAGGAGTCGTCCTCGAGCTCGCCGACGCCGAACACCAACAACAACGCGCCCGCGCCCGAACCTGAGTCGAACGCGGCCCCGGCCCCGACCCAGGCGCCCGCGCCGGCGCCGACCCAGGCTCCGGCTCCCGCACCCACGCCCGTCCAGCAGCAGGGCGGCGGCGGTGGCGGCGGTGGCGGCGGCGGTGGGGGCGGCGGCTCCGGCGAGGGCTAGGCCCTCGCGCGGCGGCGGGCGCATGCCCGCCGTCGCGGACCATCCCAGCGGGAGGCCCGCGATCGCGGGCCCGCGCTAACCGATCAGCTTGCGCGCCTCGGTCAGGCGCAGCTGGTACTTGTAGCGGTACTGCGCGGCCGGGCGCTCGATGTCCGCGATCCACTCCCCGAACGACCCGGGGTCGGTGACGGACTTGCCGGCCGCGAGGCGCGCCTTCTTGACCTGGAGAGCGTTGTCGATGAACCACTTGGCCTGGAGCTGCGGGTTCATGCGGAAGCCCTTGTAGGGCCCGTTGTCCCAGATGCCGACGCGCATCTGGAAGAAGCCGGCGGAGTCGGCGTCGCCGCCCTTGAGGTTCTTCACTCCGGACTCGACGAGCGAGGCCATCACCGGCAGCTCGGGCGGGAGGCCGGCCTTCTTGGCCTCCGAGGCCAGCCACTGGGCGAGCTCGGCCTGCGATGCGCTGTCGCCCGGGTAGGTGCCGATCGCGCCGACGTTCTGCAGCGCGAGCTCGCCCTCGGGCACGGGCGCGCCGACGGCCTGGTTGGCCGCGGCGTCCTCGGCCGCCGTCGGACCCGTCGCGGGAGCGGCCGCGGCGGCGGCAGCGACCTGCGGCCCCGCCGCCGGCGCGCCGGCGGCGCCCGCCTGCTTCGGGTCGACCGCCTTCATGAACTGCACGGTCGCGCGATGCTTGTGCGCCGCCTCCTTCGCGGCCTCGGCCTTGGCGGCCATGAACTGCATCTCGTCCCCGCGGTCCTTCTTGGGGGCGTCGGCGGCATCGGCCGCGGCCGCGGCGGGCGGCGGGCGCGGGTGCGGCGGCCGCGGCGGCGGGGGGTGCGGTGGCGGCGCTGCCGAGCAGGTCGTTGGCTTCGCCGAGCTTGAGCTGGTAGCGGCCGCGGTACTGCTCGGCGGGGCGTTCGACGTCGGCGATCCACTCGCCGAAGGAGTTGGGGTCGTCGATCGGCTCGCCGGCGGCGACGCGCTGCTTCTTGACCTGCTCGGCCTGGTCGAGGAACCACTTGACCTGCAGCTCGGGCTTCTTGGGGTAGCCGGCGTACTCGCCCTGGTTCCAGATCCCGACGCGCATCTGGAAGAAGCCGACCGAGTCGGCGTCGCCGCCTTGGATGTTGGTCAGGCCCGACTCGACGAGCGAGGCCATCACCGGCAGCTGGGGCGGCAGGCCGCGCTTCTCGGCCTCCTTGGACATCCAGGCCGCGAGCTGCTCCTTGCCCGCGTCGTCGCCCGGGTAGGGGTTCGCGCCGCCCGCGTCGACCGCCGCGGCCGCGACGTCGGCGCCGCCGCCTGGCGTCTCGACGGCCGCGGGCGGGGCGGGCGTGCTGGAGCCGCCACCCGACTCGACCGCCGCCGGCGGAGCCACCGCGCCGGCGGGCGGGGGCGCGAGCGGCGCTGACGGGGCCGCCGCCCCGGCCGGAGCGTCGCCCTTGATGCGGAGGAACTTGACGTTGGCCTGACTCGTCGACCGCGGGACGCTCATCACCGCGTCCTGGTTGTTGCCCTCCAGCGCGGTGAACTTGTCGCCTTCGACGTTGCTGGCCAGGAAGCCGATGTGGCCGTCCGCGCCGAAGTCCTCCTGCCCGCCCCAGTCGTAGACGACGATGTCGCCGGGGCGCGCGTCCGCGGCGTCGACGAGCTCGAGGTCGTTGGTCTTCGCCTCGGCGGCGCGGACCCACGTCTGCACCCCCGCCCAGCCGCCCCCGTCCATCTTGTGGCCGGCCTTCTCCAGCGACCACGTCACGAAGCTCGCGCACCACGGGTTGCCCGGGCCGACGCCGGCGGCGGCCAGGTACTCGTCGACCTTCTCGCCGGTGTTGGTGCCCTCCTCCTTCACGCCGGCGGCGAGCTCCTTCTTCGCCACCTCCAGGGCCGAGGCGCCGAGGCCGCTCGAGCCGCCCGCCGTCGCCGTGGCGGCGTCGGCCACGACGGCGGGCGTGCCGACGGCGGGCGCGATCGCGCTGGCGGGGCCCGCCGGCGGCTTCATGAAGGACAGCTCGTCGTCCTTCTTGCCCGCGGCCTTCGCGGCGTCCTCGGCGGTGACGGCCTTGAAGGAGAGCGAGTCGCCCGGCTTCGCCTTCGGCTGCGCGACGGCGGCCGCGGCCGCGGGGGCGGCGGGCGCGGGGGCGGCGGCCGCGGCGGCGGGGGGTGCGGTGGCGGCGCTGCCGAGCAGGTCGTTGGCTTCGCCGAGCTTGAGCTGGTAGCGGCCGCGGTACTGCTCGGCGGGGCGTTCGACGTCGGCGATCCATTCGCCGAAGGAGTTGGGGTCGTCGATCGGCTCGCCGGCGGCGACGCGCTGCTTCTTGACCTGCTCGGCCTGGTCGAGGAACCACTTGACCTGCAGCTCGGGCTTCTTGGGGTAGCCGGCGTACTCGCCCTGGTTCCAGATCCCGACGCGCATCTGGAAGAAGCCGACCGAGTCGGCGTCGCCGCCTTGGATGTTGGTCAGGCCCGACTCGACCAGGGAGGCCATCACCGGCAGCTGCGGCGGCAGGCCGCGCTTCTCGGCCTCCTTGGACATCCAGGCCGCGAGCTGCTCCTTGCGCCGCGTCGTCGCCCGGGTAGGGGTTCGCGCCGCCCGCGTCGACCGCCGCGGCCGCGACGTCGCCGCGCCGCCGCCTGGCGTCTCGACGGCCGCGGGCGGGGCGGGCGTGCTGCTGCCGCCACCCGACTCGACCGCCGCCGGCGGAGCCACCGCGCCGGCGGGCGGCGGTGCGAGCGGCGCTGACGGGGCCGCCGCCCCGGCCGGAGCGTCGCCCTTGATGCGGAGGAACTTGACGTTCGCCTGGCTCGTGTCCCGGGGCACGGTCATGACCCGGTCCTGGTTGTTGCCCTCCAGCGCGGTGAACTTGCCGCCCTTGACGTCGCTGGCCACGAAGCCGATGTGGCCGTCAGCGGCGAAGTCCTCCCCGTGGCCCCAGTCGTAACAGACGATGTCGCCGGGACGGGCGTCCTCGGCGCTGACGACCTCGAGGTTGTTCTTGCCGGCCTCGGCGCTCTGCACCCAGGTCTGGACCGCGGCCCAGCCCCCGCCCTCCATCTTGTGGCCGTTCTGGGCCAGCGCCCACGTCACGAAGCTCGCGCACCACGGGTTGCCGGGCGCGACGCCGGCTTCCTTGAGGTACTTGTCCACGTCGGTGCCGGTGTTGACGCCTTCCTCCTTGACGCCCTTGGCCAGCTCGGCCTTCGCGGTCTCGAGGGCGGCGGCGCCGAGCCCGCTGGAGCCGCCCGCGGTCGCCGTGGCGGCGTCGGCCACGACGGCCGGCACGGCACCCGCCGCGACCGCGTTCGGCGGCCCCGCCGGGGGCTGCATGAACGACAGCTCGTCGTCCTTCTTGCCCGCGGCCTTCGCGGCGTCCTCGGCGGTGACGGCCTTGAAGGAGAGCGAGTCGCCGGGCTTCGCCTTCGGCTGCGCGAGGGCGGCCGCGGCCGCGGGCTGGCCCGGGGCCGCCGCGGCCGCCGCGACGGGAGCGCCCGGTGCCGCCGCCGCGGCCGCGCCGGCGGCGGGCGCCGCCGACGGGGCGGGGGCCTTGAAGCCCGCGGGCGGCTCGCCGTCGTAGGCGACGTGCAGGTGGTCCTGATGGCCCGCGTCGGTGAAGAAGCCGGAGGCCCCGATCGCCCACGGCGTGCCGACCTCGGTCGGGCGCAGGTCGCCGGTCATCTCCGCGATCTCGGACGCGAGCTCGCGCGCGGCCGGGCTGCCGGAGTTGACGATCTCGCCGTCGACGCGGGCGATGTCGATGCCGCGCCCCTCGAAGTGGTTGGAGACCGAGCCGCCCGAGGTGAACTGCGCGTGGCCGGTCTTGATCACCGACAGCTCGATCTTGTGCTTCTCGGCGAGCTTGCCCAGCAGCCCGATCATGCGAGGGTCGACGGCGCCGTCGCGGATGTCCTTCTGCGCGTCGGCGTCGAGCACGAGGTTCTTGTTCTGCAGCAGCGCCTCCGCGGCGTCCCCGCCGCCGCCGGATCCGGCCGCCGCCTCGACCGCGGCCGGTGCGGCGGGCTGCGCCGCCGCGGCCTCGGGCGTCGCGACCGGGGCGGCCGCGGGGGACTCCGCGCCGTGGTCGTGCTCGTGGTCATGGCCGTCGGGCTCGCCCGCGCCCTTGCCGACCTCCTCGACGGGCTGCGGCTGGACGGGCCCGTCGGGCACGTCGCTGGCGTCGGGGAGGTCCTTCGACTCCTCCTTGATCTTCGCCACCGCCTCCTCGACGGCGTCCGCGCGCTTGGCCTCCGGCGACTCGGCGGCCGCGATCTTCGCCGCCGCCTTGTCCGCGGCCGCCTGCTCGGGCGGCACGGTCTTCTCGGCGGCGGCGCCCTTGGCGTCCGCCTTGGCCTCGGCCTTGGCCTCCGCCGCGGCCTCCTCGGGCGGCGCGGTCTCGGGCGGGGCCTCGGCAGGGGCCGCGCCCGCGGCTCCGCCACCGCCGGCGGCGGCGTCGCCGGCGCCGTTCGTGCCGGGTTCGGCCGGCGGCGCGGCGGCCGGCGCGTCCGGCCCGCCCGCGAGCGCACCCTTGAGGGGTATCGCCGGCAGCGACACGCGGCTCAGCACGTCGCCGACCGCGCTCGGAACGTCGTCGATGTGGGGGAGGACGTGCTCGCCGAACTGGTAGATGCCGACGCCCTCCATCGCGGCGGCCATCATCACCCCGGCCAGGCTCGACTTCGACTCGCGCTGGTCGAGCGTCATCATCGCCTTGCCGGCGCCGATCGACATCTCGTCCGCGAGCTCGTCGAGACCCGCCTTGCGGCACGCGCTCGCCGGGTCCCGGCGGAACTCCGCGCGGAACTGCCGGGTCGCCGAGCAGCCGCTCGATCAGCTGGGCCGCGATGTCGGCTTCGGAGGTCGCCACGTCAGTCTCCGCGCATCCTGTCCCAGAGCGGCTTGACCAGCACGATCAGCACCGGGATGAAGCACGCGACCCAGAGCGTGATCAGCACGGACCACACGACGTAGTCGGGGGCGAAGTTGTCCATGATCGGCTTGTAGCGCAGCGTCATGCCGATCACGAAGAACGCCGCCAGGAAGGACCAGACGAGGCCGAAGACCGAGTAGCGCGCGAGCACGGGCGAGTCGCCCGCCTCGGCGCCCTTGCCGGAGAGCTTGCGGGCGAACTGCGCCTTGGCGCGCCGGCGCAGTCCCGGCTCCTTGAGGACGTCGACGAGGATCTGGTAGCCGTCACGGTCGATGAACGGGTTGAGGTTGAAGAACCCGCCGACGTAGGCCGCGAAGGCGAGGTTGAAGAAGATGTCGCGGACGGTGCCATCGGGGAGCAGCAGGCAGCAGATCGAGAACAGCGCGCCGACCGTGAAGTCCGAGACCGGCCCCGCCGCGGAGATCGCGATCCGCCGGCGGCGCGGCTCGAACCACGCCTCGGATGTATCGACGAATGCGTACGGGAAGATGAACAGCAGCTTCAGGCCGGCCTTCTCGACCTTGCGCCCGAACGACGCCATCGCGAGCGCGTGCGCGGTCTCGTGGATCGCCACCACGATGAAGCGGCCGGCCAGGAAGACCAGGCCGCCGAGCCCGATCTTCGACGCGACCACGAACGGCGTGCCGTAGCGGCCGGCGATCAGGTAGGCGAACACGCCGATCCCGGCCACCGCCAGGACGGCGAGCGCGATCAGCGCCGGCTTCGTGAACGCCACCCAGCCGACGCGCCGGTAGAGCCGCTCGTAGAACGGGCCGATCCCGTCGAAGGTCTTCACGCGCGGGCGGAACAGCCTGCGCCAGAAGCCCTCCGGCGCGGGCTGCGTCGCCGGCCGGCGTGGAGCGGGCGACCCCGGCCAGGAAGCCGCGCTCGCCGAGGTCCGCGAGCAGGCGGGCGAGCCGCGCGGGGCCCGCCGGGCCGAAGCGCTGCTCGGCGAACCCGATCAGGTCCACCAGCGAGCGCGTGCCGTCGAGCTGCTCGAAGATCTTCGCGTCGTTGTCCGACAGGCGCAGGTAGGTGTTGGTGTTGAGGTCCTTGAGCACCCAGCGCTTGCGGCCCTCGTCCGCCTCGAGCCGCTTGAGCGCGTAGCCCGAGCGGATCCGCGGCCGCATGCCGAACTGGGTCGCCTGGCTCGTGACGTCCGGCCGCCCCATGGCTGGAACGACCAGGCTCGCGCCCGGGCGCACCACGATCGTGCGACCCGCCTCCGTCTCGTCCCTGCGTCGCTCGACGAGCATCTCCTGGTCGCCGAGCCTGAGCTTGATCCCGTCGCGCAGCTGCATCGGGCGATCGATCCGCGCGCCGTCGATGAACGTGCCGTGGCTGGAGCCCGCGTCCTCGATCGTCACCGTGTCGCCGCCGTTGGCCGAGATGCGCGCGTGCAAGCGCGAGACCGTCGGGTCCTCGAGCACGACGGTCGAGCCGGGCGCCCGCCCGATCGTCATCTCCTCGACGACCGGCACCCGCGTCCGGTCACCCAGCACCAGCTCGAGCGGGGCGACGTGCCCCGGGCGGGGCATGCCGCAGTTGAGGCAGAAGCCGCCCCCCCGATCGAGCTGGCGCCGGCAGCCCGGGCAGAGCATCGCTACTGCCCGAGCGTGAGCGGCTGGAAGACCGGGTTGTCGCCGTTGAAGCCGACCTCGGTCTGGTCGTCCTTCGGGTTGGCCGCCGAGAAGCGGACGAGCGCGCCGACCGACTCCTGGCAGTCCTCGTCTGCCTGCACGACCACGAGCGCCCTGCCGTCGCTGCGCCACGCGACCTTGCAGGCGCGCACCGTCGTCGGCTTGGCGCTTGGTCAGCAGGAAGTCGTCCTTCTTGCCGAGGTAGAGCTGGAACGGGCCGCCGCCCTGGTTCGACACCAGGGCGAGCCTGGTGCCGTCAGGCGACCACGCCGCATCGAGCACGCCCTCGTTGCCCTTCGAGACGTCCGTCTCCAGCTTGCCCTTGCCCCAGTCCTTCGGATCGGGCGAGAACGCCTTCTTGGACTTCCAGCGGAAGATGCCGAACTCGCCGAGCTGGCGCACGCCGAACGCGATGATCGACTTGCCGTCGGGCGCCCAGTGGATCGAGCGGCCGATCTGGAACTTCGGCTCGTTGATGCAGCGCGGCGTCAACCCGTCGCCCGTCAGCTGGCCGAGACACAGGTTCGTGTCATCGCCGTCCTTGCGGGCGAGCGCGATCAGGTTCAGGTCGGCGGTCGGCGCCCAGGCCGGATCGGAGAACTCCTCGCCGTCGGCCGTCAGCGGGAGCGCCGGGGAGTCCGGCTTCTCCATGTTCTTGCAGGAACACCCGGCCCTCGCTGATGTAGGCCACCCGCGTCCCGTCCACGTTGTAGGTCGGGTCCTTCTCGCGCGCGGGGCCCTTGGCGATCGGGTCGAGCTTCTTGCCGTTGGCGCCGTTGACGAGCTGGATGTTCTTGTCGTCGTCGAACGCGAGCTGCGGGAACCCGGCGGAGACGAGCAGCGTGACCTTGTCGCCGGCCGCCGCCTTGGTGCCGCCGGGCGGCTCCGTGGCGAACACGGTCCCGATGGGCGAGGCGTCGAAGACGCGCTTGGTCACCGGCACGAGCTCGTCCTCGGCCAGCTTGGCGGCGTAGTCGTCGATCGAGGCGCCGGCCACCGCGGGGATGACGATGTCCTTCGCACCGCCGCCGCCGCCGCCGCCGGCGCCGCCGGCACCGCCGGTACCGCCCGCGCCCTTGTCCTTCGGGTCCTTGCCCTTGCCCTTGCCGTTCGGGTCGGCGAAGAAGATGTCGACCGGAGCACCCTCCTTGACGACCTCGTTCTCGGCCGGGATCTGGCTCTCGATCGTGCCTTCGGGGTCGGGCGGCGTGGGGGCGGTCTTGCCGACCGTCAGGTTCTTGTCGCGCAGGGCGGCCTCGGCGTCGGCGAGCTTCATGCCGACGACCTTCGGAACGCTGATCTTGCCGTCGCCGACCGCGATCTGGACGGTGACCTGCTCGCCCTTCTCGGCCTTCTCGCCCGCCGCCGGGGTCTGGCCGATCACGGAGCCGGCCGGGGCATCGGGGTCGACCTTCTCCTTCGGCGCGCCGGCGAGCTTGAAGCCCTTCTCGGTGAGCTCCTTCTCGGCCTCGAAGGTCGACTTGGCGCCGACGACGTCGGGCACGACCGCGTTCTTGGGCAGCAGCATGTAGAGCAGGACGGCGAGCGCGGCGAGCGCGATCACGACCGGCACCATCCACCACGGCAGCCACGCCTTCTGCTTGAAGACGCCCTGGGAGGGCAGCAGCGGGCCGCTGGGCGCCGCCGAGCGCCGCCCTTGCCCGGCATCTTGAGCGAGTTGGCGTCGAGGTTCATGCCCTTCATCTGCGGGCCCTGGACCTGCGGGCCGCGGAGCTGGGGCTTCTGGAAGCTGATGCCGCTGGGGCCGATCTGCATGCCCGGCTTGTAGACCTGCGGCTTGTAGACGCGCGGGCCGTAGACGCCCGGGACGCCGCTCTGCCGGCGGCGCCGGAAGAAGCCCTTCTTCTGCGGCTCGGGCGCGGGCGCGTTCGCGAGATCCTCGGCGGACGTCGGCTGCTCGGCGAGGCGCTCCTCGGCCTTCTCGCCGGTCAGCGTGGCGATCGTGAAGCGGCGCTCGGTCGCGCGGCCGATCCAGATCTGCTTGGGCGGGCGGACCTGCATCCCGCTCTCGACCGTCTTGCCGGGCGGGATCTCGTGCGGCGGGCGGTTGAAGCCGAACTCCAGCTCGTCGTCGGGGTCCTCGCCCTCGAGCGCGACCAGCACCGGGGCGTTGGCCTTGTTCTCGACCGCGACGTCGTAGTGGGCCTTGCGGCGGCCCTTGCCGCGCTGCGGGCGGATCGTCGTCGAGGTCTCCGTGTAGGGCTCGATCACCAGGCCCATCGGCGCCGACGCGGCCGGCCGGCCCTGCGCCTTGGAGTGCGCGACGACCTTCAGCTCCCACAGCTTGGCCTCGGCCTCGGGCGTGCGCGGCGGGTGGATGTGGATCTCCACCTCCTGCTCGTAGGTGCCGCCGGTGCCGAACGGGACGAGGTAGACCGTGTCGGGGAAGATCGACCACCAGTCGTCGGGCATCCCCTCGACGCGCAGCTGGTAGTTGTCGACGATCGAGCCCTGGTTGCGCACGAGCCCGAGCACGCGGTCGCGCTGGCCGGGCTCGATCGAGAGCGCGAGCGTGTGCTCGTTGTCGGCATCGCGGTCGGGGCGGCGCAGCGTGATCCGCGCGGTGTCGGGCTCCGCCGGCTCGGCGGCGGCGGCGGGCTGCGCCGGCGGGGCGGGCGGGACCGGAACGGCCTGCTGGACCGCGGTCTTCGGCGCGGGCGCCGCGGGCGGCTGAGCGGGCGCGGCGGGCGGCGGGGGCGGAGCGGCGGTAGAACTCCCGCCGAGGGGGTCGCCGGTTGTCAGACCGCTGCCATTCCCGTTTCCGGGGCCATGCGCGGGGGCGGCCGGCTCGGCGGGCCGCTGCGTCACGACGGGCTCGGCGGGAGCGGCCGGCTGCTGCGCCGGAGCCGGCGCGGCGGGGGTGGCGGGCGCCGGCGCCTGGGCGGCCGGCTCCTGCGCCGGAGCCGCTGCCTCCGCCGCGGCCTGGGCGGCCATCTCCGGCGTGATCGCCTGGACGTAGCCCGTGGGCTCCCAGCGGAGGTATTCGCCGCACTCACAGAAGTCGCGGTCAGGCGGATTCTGGAGTCCGCAGCTCTGGCAGGTCCTCATGACGTGTCTTTCTTCTTCGGTGCCTTCACCCTCAGGCGGTATGAAGTTCCTACCGGCTTGTGCTGCTCTATGCAACGGGCGATCCCGGCCTGCACATCCTCACCCACGGGCTTGTCGCAGTAGACGACGAACGAGGGCGGCGGAGCGTCGACGGGGTGCTGGTCGAGCGACCAGCGCACGCCGCCCTGGTCCTCGACGCGCAGCGGCACGTTGGGGTACGCGAGGGTCAGGGCCAGCTCCATCCCAGCCACGGTCCCGCGCTTGCGGCCGAGGTCGGCGGCCCGGCGGACCATCTCGCGCTGGTGGCGGATCTCCTGGGACTCGTCGAGGTCGACGCCGAGCCAGGCGGCCAGCAGGCTGAGGACGTCGCGCGGCGCGTGGTCGGGGTCGAAGTGGGCCGGCAGGGCGTCGAGCACCGCGACGATCGGGTCCAGCAGCTCCTCGAGGGCGCCGATGAAGCGCATCCCGAAGTCGCTCTCCTGGTAGACCGCCGGCAGGCCGGCGCGCAGGTAGGCCCGGCTGGACGCGACGGGCGGGGTGGCCTTCGTGCCGGCCGACAGCCGGACCATCATGGTGCCGAAGCCGGCCCCCATGAAGGTCTTGAACTCGCCGCTGTCCCCGTTGCCGGTGGTCGATCCGTTGGCCGAGTCAGCCACGGGCTAGTCCTCGCGGTGGGTGGCCTTGACGATGTGCTGCCCGGAGGCCATCAGCTCGTCGGGCTCGAGCACGATGTGCGTGCCGGCGGGCTTGGAGGACTGCTCCCCGGTCTCCAGGTTCGTCTCGTAGATCCGCAGGATCTTCACGAACTCGACGCCGTCGACGGCGTGGACGATGCCGTACAGCTCGCCCTGGTTGAGCGCCCGCCCGAACGACCAGCCCTGCCCGGGGCCGACGGCGTTGCCGCCGACGAGCGGGTTGAGGTACGTGTAGAGCGCGTGCGCGACGTCCTCCTCGACGCGCGCGGTGTCCGCGAGCGGCGAGGCCTGGAGGTTGACGACCACCGACAGGCCGCGGAAGCGGCACGGCAGCAGCTGCACGGTCGTGCCGATCAGCCGGCGCTCGTCGAGGTACTCCGCGACCTCGGTCATCAGCGCCTCGTCGGGGACGAGCTCCCCGTAGGTGAGCTGGCGGTCGGCCGGGTACACGCGCGGGACGATGTGCAGCGGGATGGCGCCGCCCTCGCGCGGCGGGATGCAGACGGCGCGCGCCACGCGCGGGCTCGCCTCGCCGGCCATGAACTCGAAGTCCTCCGCCGTGACGGCGCGGTAGCGGCTGCGGATCTCCATCGACGCGCGCTCGCGCGCGTGCTCGAGCTGCTCGGCGTCGACGCCGCCGACGGCCGGCGTCGGGTTGGTGACCGTGTCGACGCCCGCCAGCGTGGTCTTGAGCACGCTCAGCGTCCCGGCCGTCACGTTGCCGAGACGGCCGCCGCCGTGGCGGTAGCGCGAGAAGCGCAGCACGGCGCCCTTCGGCGGGACCGAGCCGTACTGGGTCCAGCCGCCGTCGGTCTCGCGGATCGCCGGCCCGAACTCGACCTCGCCCGAGACCAGGTCGAGGTTGAAGTGGCGGTCGTACTCCGTCGAGCCCACGAAGTCGTCGCGCAGCTCCCAGCGCGCCCAGTCGCCCGACTCCGGGTCCTGGACCTCGAGCGTCTCGCCGGCGGCGGGCTTGAGGACCGGCGAGTTGTGCAACGGGAACACCTGACCCGGCGTGCCGTCGGAGACGCCGAGGATCTCGAGGTTGATCTGCGAGGCGTGCGTGGCGGGCAGCCGGGCGCCGATGACGCCGGCGGTGATCGAGTAGATCTCGGGCGGCTGGGTGTACGTGGTCGCCGCCCCGCCGTGGCGCGTCTTGTCGTCGATCCGGCAGCGCAGCCAGTGCATCCGGTGGCCGGCCAGCGGCTGGACCGCCGAGCGCGGCGGCAGCTCGAGCGTGACCGTGCCGGAGCCGTAGTTGAAGCCGCCGGTGAGGTCCTCGAGCACCTCGGCCTCGAGCCACTCGTTGTCGCCCTGGGAGACCTCCCAGCGCAGCGGCGGGTCGTCGGGGTTCACGCCGGCGCCGCGCGCCTGCGAGGCGTCCACGTCGACCTCGATCAGCAGCCGCCCGATCGCCTCGTCGAAGCCGAGGTAGAGCGCATCGCCGACGGTCGGGGGGCTGGCGAAGGCGAGCTGGTCGGCGCCCGCGGGCTTGGCGACGCCGTCGGCGAGGCCGATGCTCTTGACCTGGCCGCCGCGCTGGAGCACGTAGGCCGACGGCAGCGCGGCGGGGACCTCGAAGGCCTCGTCGACCTGGAAGACGATCGACTCCTCCGTCGCCGTCCGCGGGGTGCCGACCTCGGTCCCGGCGTCGATCAGCAGCGGCTCCTTGGCGGTCTCCGGCAGCCGGAAGCGCAGGCTCGTCTGCGCGGCGCTCGGGCCGTCGAGGCGGATGCCGAGCAGCTCGAGCAGCGAGACGTGCAGCTTGTCCGGCACGCGGTTGAGCCGGTAGATCGTCATCTCCGTCATCCACGCGAACAGCTCGATCAGCGTGATGCCGGGGTCGGAGACGTTGTGCTCGGTCCACTCCGGGCAGGAGCGGGTGATCTTCAGGCGGGCCTCGGAGACGAGGTCCTGGAAACGGCGGTCGTCGAGCTGGATCTCCGGCAGTCTCACTCCAACTCCTCCGCGGGAATCACATAGAACGGATAGACGAGGTTGCGCATCGTGTTGGTGGCGCGGACGCGGTAGCCGATGTCGATGATCAGCCGGCCCTCGCCGACGTAGTCGAGGTTGAACTCGACGGTCTCCACGAAGACCCGCGGCTCCCAGCGGTCCAGCGCGTCGCGGATCGCGAGCTCCATCCGGCCGACGGTCGAGGCGTCGATCGAGTCGAACACGAAGTCGTGCACGCCGCAGCCGAACTCCGGGCGCATCGGCCGCTCGCCCGGGGCGGTGGCGAGGATGAGCTCGATCGCCTGCTCGATGTCCGTCTCGTCGCGGGCCAGCGCGATGCCGCCACGGCGGTCCACCTGGAGTGGGAACGCGAGCCCTGAGCCGATGATCTCCGTCACGTTCAGAACCTATCCGAGATTGATGATCGCGCCCTTGATGTTCACCGGACCGCTGCCCTGGATGTCCACCGTCGCGCCCTTGAGCGTCAGCGACGCGGACGCCTCGACGGTCACGGACATGCCCTTGATCGTGAGCGAGCCGCCGGCCTCGATCGTGTACTGCTGCGCCTTGAGCTTCCCGTTGCCGGTCGTCTCCTGCGTCGCGTTGCCCTTGACCTTGGTGTCCTGGTCGGACGCGATCTCGACGATCATCTTCTGGTCGCTCTTGATCTCCAGGTCCTTCTTGGTGTGGATGTGGGCCTTCTCGTTGGAGACCAGGCCGAAGCTGCCGTCCTGGCTCTGCAGCAACTCCGCGCCGGGCTTGTCCTTGCCGTTGAACAGGGATCCCATGACGACCGGGCGCCGGGTGTCGCCGTGCTCGAAGCCGACGATGACCTCCTCGTTCGGCTGCGGGAGCATCATCAGGCCGCGCTCGTTGCCGGCCGAGACCGACGCCACTCGCGCCCAGGCGCTCTCCTCGTTGTCGCTGAGCGAGGGGTACTTCACGCGCACGCGACCCATTCCGTCGGGGTCGTTGTTGTTGGTCACCAGGCCGACAACGAGGTTCGCGCTCCAGTCCTGCTTTGCCGGCGGGTGGAGCAGGTCGAGCAGCCCGCGGTCGGATCGGCCCGAGATCTGGAAGCTCGTCTGGTAGCCCGTCTTGCCCCGGTAGAGGTGGGTCGTGGACGAGACGAGGTAGGTCCCGCCGAACTTGGTGCCGACGTTCTTGATCGAGACCTTGCTGCCCGCCTTGACGTCGGGGTTGCCGAAGCAGGTGCCCTCGGCCTCCGCGAACGCGTCGGCCTGGCCCTGGAGGGTGCTCTTGGCGATCCCGTTGGCCTCGCCGCTGTTGACGGCGAGGCGGTTGGCCACCAGCGTCGTGCCGCCGCCGAGGTCGCTGGCGACCTTGCTGCGCTGGACGCCGGGGGTGCTCGCGGTCGTGGCGCTCGACGCGCTCCCGGTGACCGTCTGCTTGGCCTTGGGATCCCAGTTGCGCACGTTGACGGTGTTGATCTGCTGGACGCCGGAGACGCGCGGCCGGAAGCTGAGCAGGTTGTCCTGCCACGTCAGCTCGATCGGCGCCCCGGCGCTGCTGTCCGCCTTCTCGAAGTGGAGCGTGGTGTCCCGGACGAAGACCCGGTAATCGTTGACGCGGGCGAGCCGGGTGATGAAGTCCCAGTCGGTCTCGGCGCTCTGCTGGAAGAACTCGTACACCACGCTCGTGGACTCGGCTCGAGCCTGGAGCCCGGACTCCCTGGCGATCTTGGAGACCATGTCCGAGGCGGACATCTGCTGGAACGTGCGGACCTTCTTCTGGCGCTGGAGCTTGTGGCCCTTGTCGAGCGCGCGGATGACGATCTCCGCGCCCTTGGCGCCGAACTCCGGCTCGAACGCGACGACCTGCCCCTTGAAGATCGACTTGGTCGCGGTGGCCCCGGTCGAGGAGGTCTTGACCTCGATGTCCTTGCCGATCCCGAGGGTGTCGAACAGCGTGTCGATGTTGTCGCCCTTGGGATCGGCCACGCGGATCGTCGCGGAGCTCGGCAGCAGCAGCGTGTCGCGCACGCGGACCTCGAGCATCGTGTCGCGGATCTTCGGGTCCAGCTGCGCGCCGGCAGCCAACACGTCGACGCCTGCGACGTGCTTCTCCGCTGCGGTGGGCATCAGCCCTCCAGCCTCGGCAGGCTCAGTGCCCGCCCGCGGCGCAGGTGCATCGGGTTCTCGATCCCGTTGGCGTCGGCGATCGCCCGCCACGTCGTCGCGTCGCCGTACGCCTCATAGGCGATCGACGGCAGCGAGTCCCCGTCCTTGACCGTGTGCACGCCGTGGCCGGCGTTCGCCCGCGTCGTCGGGTTGGTGCCGCGGTTGGCGCCGTTCGAGGACGCCGTGCTGGCCGCCTCGGCCTGCTTGAGCGTCATCTTGACGTCGGCGCGGATCGGGTCGCCGTTGGGCCGGAAGAGCTTGTAGGCGACCGTCAGCGACGTGCAGGCGGCCTTGAACGTGGTCTCGTTGCCCCAGGTGAAGGTGATGAACGGCGGCGCGGCGCGGCTGCTGCCGCCGGTCGAGCCCGCCGGCACCTCCATCATCTTGAACAGGTCGTCCGTGATGCCGCGGACGTGCTGGGTCTTGCCCAGCAGGGACGCGTCGAGCAGGAGGCTGAGCGTCAGCTCGCGCGGGTTGCCGCCGCCGAACTGCGGCGGCGTGAAGGCGGTGCCCGTGACCTTCTCGTACTTCCACTCGTTGGACTTCGAGATCGAGTACTCGGTCGGGTTGAAGAGGACGTCGAAGGGCGCCTGGCCCTCGATCTGGAGCTTCGCCTTGGTGTACTGGGAGGGCGCGGGCATCAGGAGATCTGGATGCCGTCGTGGACGATCTCCAGCACCTCGGTCGCCACCGCGGCCTGGCCCACGTTGAACGTCGGCCCGGTCCACTTGACCGGGTAGGCGTTCTTGAAGCTCCAGGTCCGCAGCTTCTCGAGCTGCTGGTTGTACATCGTGAGCGTGATCTCCTTGCGGTCCGGCCCCATGAAGGAGTCCAGGGCCCACTCCTGGAGGTCCTTGACCGTGGTCACGCCGCGCTTGAGCACGAGGTTGGGGTGCTTCATGCGCGTGGGCAGCTTGTGCACGCTGTCGTTGCGGCCGCCCTCGTTGTAGGTCATGGTCTCGATCTCGGCGGCGAGGCCGGAGATCTCCGAGAAGTAGGCGATCGGCGCGGCCTTGGCCGTGAGCTTGAGCTCGAACCAGATGGCCGGTGTGGTCTGTTCTTGCTTGATCATGGCGGCTCGCGTGCGTTAGAGGGGTTCGCGGAGGAGGTGGCCGTGTTGCTCGAGCTCGGCGATCAGGTCGCGGCGCAGCCGGTCGACGACCTTCTCGTAGATCTCGTCGGGGTCTGTCTCTTCAGAGGCTTCGGAATCGTTGGCGGGGGCTTGGTGCGGCGTGCTCGCGGCCGGCTCGCTCACCTCGGCGCGCGCGAGGACGGGGCTGCCGGGGGGCGCCGGCGCAGGCCTGGTGTCCGCGACCTCGCGCGAGACCGTCACGGGCGCAGTGCTGAAGGCGGGCATCGTCGGCATGCCGCCGCCGGTGAAGTCGACCGTGGCCATGCCGTCCTCGCCGAAGTCGACGTCGCCGCCCGTCGCCGACGCGAGGTCGTCGACGCCCGCGCGGGCGATCGAGCGCGGCGCCGGCGTGGACTCCTCGGGCGGCGGCGTGGGGACGAGCGTGAGTGCGGGGCGCGCCGGGGCGGAAGCGGGGGCGGGCGACGCGGCGGCGGCGGCCGCGGAGCGCGCGAGGCCGCGCGGGGACCGCGTCGCGGCGCCGGCGGGCGCGGAGGTCGCGGCCGGGGTGCGGGCCACGCCGGCGGGCGCGCCGGCACGGCGCGCGGGGGCGGCCGCGGCCGGCGCGGCGGCGGAGGGACGCGCGGAGCGGGCGAGCTGCGAGCGTCCGGCCGGGGCCGAGGGGCTCGCGGACGGCGTGGGGGCGGCGGTCCCGGGGGCGGCGGGCGTGCGGGCCACGGCGGCGGCCGTGGACGCCGGCGTCGACGCGGACGAGGGCGCGGAGGCCGCGGCGCGGCGCTGGAGGCGGCCCGAGGCCTGCGTCGCCTGAGCCGGCGGCGCGGCGGCGGCGGGCGCGGAGTCCGACGGGCCCTCCGGCGAGGCATCCGGGGCGGCGCTCGGCGGCGGCTCCGGCGGGCGGCCGCGGACGGCGTCGACCATGCGGCCGAGCAGGCTGCGCGGCGCCCGCGAGACGGCGGCGGGGGCGTCGGTGAACTCGGCGGCCAGCGCCTCGTCGATCGCGTCGTCGCCGGCCTCGCCCTCGGCCTCGGGCGCGTCCACGAGCTCCGGCTCGAGAGCCGGGCGCTCGACGCGGCGCAGCGCCGGGCGCTGGTTGGGCTCGGGGGCCTTGCGCAGGAGCTTGACCGGCACGGGCCCGGGGCGCTCGCCGGCCGCGGCCTCCTCGGCCGGCGGCTCGGCGGGGGTGCGGGCGACCGACGCCTCGCCGGCGCTCGGCGCCGGGGCGGAGGGAGTGCTCGCGGGTGCGCGCGCGACCGACGGCCCTGAAGCGCTCGGCCCTGCCGCGCTCGGGGTGGCCGGCGGGGTCTTCGCCGGCGGGGCGGGCGGCTGGGACGCGGGGGTGCGCGCGACGGACGGCGCGGCGGAGCTCGGCGCCGGGGAGGACGGCGTCGGCGCCGGAGGGGCGGCCGGCTCGGGCGCGGGGGTGCGCGCCACCGACGGCTCGGCGGAGCTCGGCGGCGCAGGCGGCGTCGGCGCGACGGGGGCGGCCGGCTCGGGCGCGGGGGTGCGCGCCACCGACGGCTCGGCGGTGCTCGCCGGCGGGGCGGGCTGCTCGGCCGGCGTGCGCGCCACGGCCGGCTCGGCGTCACCGGCGGCGGGCGCGGCCGGAGGCGCGTCTGCGGGAGTCGCGGCGGCCGGCTCGTCCGCGCGCGGCGAGCGGGCGATCTGCTGCGGGGCGGACGCATCGGACACAGGCGCCTCGGGCGCCTCCTCGCGCGGCTTGCGCGAGATCTGCTGCGGCGCGGGCGTCGCGGCGGCGGGCTGGGAGGGCGCGGAGGGCGCGGGCCGCGTGGCGCGGGCGATCCGGCGTGGGCCACCGCCCGCCGGCTGCTCGGCCGGGGCGTCGGCGGGTGTGCGCGATACCGACTTCGGCGCCTCGGCGGGCGGGGCCGCCGGCGGGGCGGGGGCCTCCGCGCGCGGGCTGCGCGAGACGGTCCGTGGCGACTCGGAGGGGGCCGCCGGCGCGGGAGCGGGCGCCTCGCTCCGCGGCGACCGCGCGACGGACTGCGGCTCGGGGGCGGAGGCGGCCGGGGCCGGGGCCTCGGAGTCAGCCGCGATCGGCGGCGGCTCCTCCGGCGGCTTGGGCAGCGGCACCGGCGCGCTGGGCGGCTTCGGGGTGTCCGCGGGCGAGCGCGAGACCTTCACGGGCGCCGGCTCCGCTCCGGTCGCGGGCGCCGGCAGGTCGGGCAGGTGGATCTCCTCGACGTCCTCGGGCGCGCCCTTCGCCGGGCCCTCCATGATCTTGGCCGCGCGCGAGACGTCCAGCGCGCCGCGCGCGCGGCGGCGGGCCAGCCGCGCCTCCTTCGCGCTCGCGCCGTCCTCCATCTTCTCGGCCTGCGCCATCGGGACCAGGCCGGATGACGCGGAGGCGGCGTCCCCGAACAGGAACTCGCGCACGAAGGGGCTCATCGACGGGTCGTCGGGCGCCTCGTAGGCCGGGGCGGCGGGAGCCGCGGGGGCGACGGGCATGGGTGCCGGCGCCGCGGCCGCGGGCGGGGCGGCCGGGGCGGCCGCCTCAGGCGCGGCGTGGCGCGCGAGCCGGGTGGAGGCGTCGAGATGCTTCGGCGCCCGCGCGTCGGCCACCGCACGCGCGAGGTGCGGGCCGCCGCGATGGCCGTGCCGGCCGATCACGCGCAGCGCCATGCGTACGGGCGGGAGCCCGGCGCGGGGATTCTGCGGCGTCTCGTCGGTCATGGCTCAGAAGTCGTAGTGCTCGGTGGCGTCTTGGTATCCGGTGGTGCCGGCCATTGCATCGGCCTCGCGGAGGAACCGTCGGCGGTCGTGGTGCTCCAGGTCGAGGATCGTGTCGAGCGGCCAGTGCAGGTGATAGGCGAGGCGGGCCGTCTCCCCGAGGACATCCTCGGGGGACGGCCGCGTCATTTCCCCAGGCGGCCGTCCTCGATCTCGGTGAGGTCGACCTCGAACTCCGCCGCGCAGGTCGGGCACGCGACCACCCCCACGGCCTCTCCGTCGGTGTTGATCCGCTCGTAGAGACGCTGGAGGTGATCGAAGTCCGCCGCGTAGAGGTCCTCGACCATGTCCGGCGTGATCTCCGTGTGGTCCCCGATCCTGGTGATCGTGCGGGCCAGCAGGAGCACCGACAGGTAGGCCTCGTTCTGACGGACCTCGACCTGCCGCAACGGCTCGATCTCGTCTCGTGCCGTGGCCAGGCGCATCGTTCCCTCCCGATGCACCTGGCCCTCGGCGTCGACGAAGCCGCGCGGCAGGGTGAACGCGTACTCGGACTTCAACGGCGCGGGTCTCCTACTTGATCTCGAAGCCCTCGTGGCAGAGGGTGATGCCCTCGACCGCGACCTCGTTGGAGTCGGCCTTGAGGCCGACGCCGGTGTACTTCTTGGGCCAGGCGTTGATGATCGAGTAGGTGACGACGGGCTTCAGCTCGTAGTCCATCATCGTGACCGTGCAGTCCTTGCGCGCGTCCTTGAGCTTGCCGTCGATGATGAGCTTGCGCCAGTTCCACAGCGTCTTGTCCTGATCGACGCCACGCTTGAGCTCGATGTCGCCCCACTTGGTGTTGCCCATCGCCTTGATCACGTCGGTCTTCCCGTTCGGCAGCGACCGCTTGATCTCGACGGCCTCGCTCTCGGAGTCGAAGCCGGTGGCCTCCTTGAAGAAGCCGGCCGCCTCGGCGCCGCCGATGCTCAGGGTGAACCAGATGGGGACGTGTGCTTCCTTGTCGTTGGCGGGCATTCCGCCGATCCTTTCCTAGAGGTTGAACTGAACTCGGGGGACTAACCGACCTCGGCGCCGTCGCCGCCGCTGAACTGGCTCAGCCGGAAGACCACGAACTCGGCCGGCTTGACGGGGGCGATGCCGATCTCGCAGATGACCTGGCCGGCCTCGATGACCTCGGGCGGGTTGGTCTCGGCGTCGCACTTGACGAAGAACGCCTGGTCCGGCGTGGAGCCGAACAGCGCGCCCTCGTTCCAGGTGCGGGTGAGGAAGTTCGCGACCGCGATCCGAAGCTGCGTCCACAGCTTCTCGTCGTTGGGCTCGAACACGCTCCACTGCGTGCCGTCCATGATCGACTCGGCGACGTAGTTGAAGAGCCGCCGGACGTTGATGTAGCGCCACTCGGGGTCGCTGGACAGCGTGCGCGCGCCCCAGATGCGGATGCCGCGGCCGGGGAACGAGCGGATGCAGTTGATGCCGACCTTGTTCAGGCCGCCCTGCTCCGCCTGGGTGACCTGGAAGCCGAGCCCGTTGACGCCGAGCGTGACCTCGTTGGCGGGCGCCTTGTGGACGCCGCGCGTCGAGTCGGTGCGGCACCAGACGCCGGCCACGTGGCCCGACGGCGGAATCAGCATCGGCTGATTCGTCAGCGGGTTCATGACCTCGATCCAGGGGTAGTAGAGCGCCGCGAACTTCGAGTCGTAGCCCGCGGTGTTCATGCGCCACTCGAGGATGTCCTGCGGGAGCATGTCGGGCGGGCAGTCGAGGATCGCCATGCGGTCGCCGGCGCCCTCGCAGTGGGCGATCATCTTGCCCTGGAGATCGCGGATCTGCGTGTCGTCGCCGAGGCTCATGATGTCCGGCATCACGACCATCGTCACCTCGTCGACGGCCGCGAGTCCGCCCATGCCCTGACGGCGGGCCACGTCGCCCTCGAAGTGGGTCGGCTTGACCTTGTCGGGCTGGATCGACGGCTTGGACAGCGTGTAGCTGCCGGTCGCCGGGACGCGCTGCGCCTCGGGCAGGGACGCGCCGGTCTCCTCGACCTTGATCAGCTTCGAGGCCGAGTTGACCTTCGTCGCGATGTTCGTGCGGCCCTTCTTGAGCGTCAGACCCTCGTACTCCTCCTTGTCGGAGCCCGAGGAGACGACGATCTTGTAGGTCTTGTCAGCGTCCTTGTCGCCCGCGGAGGGCTCCTCGCTGAGGTCGACCTTGACGTCGCCGTTGCCGGCCTCGAGCGCCACGACGCGGTACGCCTCGACGGTCGCATCGGCCGCCGCGGGCAGCGCGGCGCGCGGCGCGGCGGTGTTGCCGCCGTCGTCACCGACGCGGACGATCCAGCACATCGAGCCGCCGTTCTGGAAGAACCCGTAGACGGAGTGCGCGAGGTACGCGCCGTCCATGAACGGGCCGTTGTCGGGCTCGTTGGGATCGCCGAAGATCTTGGAGAACTGGGTCCAGTTCGAGATCCTCATCGGGGTGTTGATCGGGCCGCCGGGGGCGAGGCCCACGAAGGCGGCGACCGACGTGCTGACCCCCTCGATCGGCTTGTTCGCTGATGGGACTTCCTCGACGTAGACGCCGGGAGTCAGGTACGTCGGCATGTCACTCCTCCACTTGCTGGACGGTGCTTTGGTTCAACTCGCTCCGAAGCCGCTCCAGGACTGGAGCGGAGACCCGGCGCGAGTCGTCTGAAACCGGGTCGATCACTTCCATCTCGTCCTCCTCGCGCGCCCAGAGGACGACCGTCGTCTCTGGAGACGCCCCGGCGACGAGGCGGCCGAGCTGGTGCGCGGAACCGCCGTCGAGGTCGAGGACGACGATGTCGGGGCGGAGTCGATGGACCTCCCCGACGATGGCGCTCGGACGATCCTCCTGTCCGACCACCTCACATCCGTGCTCGGTCAGCACCCGGCGCATCCCCATGCGCATGATGGGTCCGAGATTCCCGAGCAGGATGCGCGGCCGGCGGGCGTGGTCCATCCCGCCAAGCCTCCTGTGAGCGCGTGGGCGCAGGCAAGAGCCGAACGGGCACCGTCAACTGCCCGTTCGGTCATCCGCGCTTGCCGGTCTTCTTGCCACCGGCTGCGGCCTTGCCGTCGTCCAGCACGAGATCGAGCATCGCCCCCGGCACCTCGAGGGTGGCGGAGGTGTCGCGGCCGTCGGCCGTGCGGGCGCGCAGCTCGTGGCTGCCGGGCGCCAGCCGGTCGAAGAGGAAGCGTCCCTCGGCGTCGGTCGACGTGGAGATCCCGGCCTTCGGCAGCATCACCCAGACGTCCTTGAGCGGCGCGCCGTCGGCGTCGGCGATCAGGCCGCCGACGCGGTGCATCTCGACGACGGCCCGCGGCGGGGCGTCGATCAGCTGCGCGCGGATGGTCTGCGTCCGGACCCGCGGCGCCGTCTTGCGGACCGCGGACTCCACCGTCAGGCGCACGACGAAGTCCAGCGAGGCCTTGTACTGGCCGCCGACGGCGGTCCAGAAGTCGGCCTTGTCGCCCTTGGCCTGGCCGACCTTCGTCTTGATCTGCATCGACTGCGAGCCGTTGCGCAGCCGGCCGTTGAGCACCTCTTCGGGGAGGATCCGGTAGGCGTAGAGCACCGACAGGACCTGCGAGAGCATGCGGTGCTCGTCCTCGACGGCCTGCGCCCACGCGGTGATCGCGTAGGAGACCTCCATCACGAGCGGCGGCGGCGACTCGATGAACTCGTCGCCGACGCGGCGCCGCGTGGGGGCGGACTGGCGCTCGTCGTCGGACTCGCGCATGTCGTAGAGGAAGAGGTTGACCGCGGGGGCGGAGAGCTGGCCCGACCACTCGCGGGTGGGCGCGTCGAAGGCGATCTCGATCCCGTCGAAGCCGTGGCGCTCGAGCTCGCTCTTGAGGATCCCGCGCAACGTCTCGTCGAGGTCGGCGAGCATCGTGTTGAGCGGAACGTCGACCGACAGCATGGAGCCGACCCTAAACAGATTCTGGGGAGTCAGGTTGAAAAATCGTGCCGACTTCCGGGCAGAGCTAACGGTAGGTTCGCCAGCCTGATGACGCAGAGCACGATCTACGACGAAGTCCGCTACTCGAGCTATCCCTACGCGCTGACCCACCCCGACCGGCTCGCGACCATCGCCGCGCTCCACGGGCTGCCCTCGCCGGACCCCGCCGGCGCGCGGGTGCTGGAGCTCGGGTGCGGGGCCGGCGGCAACCTGCTCGCCATGGCGGCAGCGACGCCGGGGATCAGCGCGCTGGGCATCGACCTGGCGCACGGTCCGATCGAGGACGCGCGCCGCATCGCCGATGCGGCCGGCATCGGCAACGCCGAGTTCCGCCAGGGCGACCTGAGGGACCTCACGGGCGGCGAGCTCGGCGAGTTCGACTACGTCGTCGCCCACGGCGTCTACACGTGGATCCCCGAGGAGGCGCGCGACGCGCTGCTCGCCGCGACCCACTCCCACCTCGCGGCGGACGGGCTCGCGGTCATCTCCCACAACTGCTACCCGGGCGGCTACACCCGCCAGGCCCTGCGGGAGGTCGGGCTCTGGTACGGCCGCGACAAGGACGGCCCGGCGGCCCGCGCCGAGCACGCCCAGGAGCTCTATCGCTTCCTCTACGAGGATCGCGGCGGCACCGACGACTGGTGGGGCCAGCTGCTGGAGAACCAGGGCGCGGCGTTCGCCGTCGGGCCGCTCTACAGGCTCGTCCACGACGACCTCTCCGATCACTGGAAGCCCGTGTGGTTCGCGGAGTTCGCCGAGCGCGCGGGCGGGCACCGGCTCTCCTACGTCGGCGACAGCGACCTCGCGCACCTCCTGCCGCGCTGGATGCCCGACTTCGCGCAGACGCGCGTGAACGAGCTGGCGGGCGGGGACCGGATCGCGATCGAGCAGATCACCGACATGGCGCGCTGCACGTTCTTCCGCCACTCCGTGCTCTGCCGCGACAGCCGGTCGGCGGACGACGCGCTGCATCCGGACACGCTGCACTCGCTGCACTTCGGTCCGCGCGGCCCCGAGGACGCGCCGCTGCCCGGTGGGCTGCTCGGCTCTGCGCTGGCGCTGCTGCGCTCGCGCGTGCCGGACACCGTGCCGTTCGCCGAGCTGCGCGCCGCGACCGGCGCCGAGCCGGACGCGCTCGCGGAGGCCCTGCTCGAGGGGTTCATGTCCGAGCGCGTCATGCCGCACCGCTCTGCGATGGCCGCGGTCGACCCCGCCGGGGTCGAGCGGCCCGTCGCCAGCCCGCTCGCGCGCCATCAGTCGACGCTCGGCGAGCAGGTCACGACCCGCGCATACGCGACCGTGCACATGCAGGAGGCGGCCGCCCGCGTGCTGCTGCAGCTGCTCGACGGGACGCGCGATCGTGCGGCCATCCGGGCGGAGTTCCAGGAGCGCACGGGCATGCCGCTGTCGGCGGAGGACCTCGAGCGCAACCTGGTGCAGCTCGGGCGGCTGTACCTTCTGTCGGAATCCTGACGGCGGCCGCCGCCGAGCGCGGCGCCGCCGGCTCAGAAGATGCCGTGCTCGCGCACGTGCGGGAGCAGCGGCGTGTCGAACAGCAGCACGAGCAGGCCGCGGTGCAGCTCGGTCGCGTGGCGGCGCACGTCGCGGAAGACGGGCGACTCGTGGGCGGTCTCCTTCGTGAGCGCCTCGAGCTCGCCGCGCCGCTCGGGATCGTCGAGCACGCCGAGCCAGCGGTCGTAGGCGCTCAGGGCGCGGACGCCGGCGTCGCGCGCGTCGCAGTCGAGGAAGGCGGCGGCGAGGCGGTCGGTGGCGGGCGCGGCGAGCTGCGCGGCGAGGAAGGCGCGGCGCTCCTCGCGGCCGAAGCGGTGGGTCTGCAGCAGCGGCACCAGCCCGGCGGCGAACAGCACCTTGCGCGAGGTCCGCAGCTTGGCGTTGCGGATGCCCCACTTCTCGCCGTCCTCGCGCTCCTTGCCGACGAAGTCGACGCAGATCGTCCGCCAGTAGCGGATCAGGTCGTTGAGGAAGAAGCGCGGCGGCCGGTAGGGCCGGTCGGCGTCCTCGAGGTAGCCGTCGAGCACCTGCTCCCAGCAGCGCCGGTGGATCGCGTCGCCGGCGACGGGCTGGGACTCGAGCATCAGCAGCATCCGCCGCGTGAGGTTGGTGTTGGAGTCGGCGTCGAGCCCGATCCGCGACAGCAGGTCGCGCAGAAGATCCGCCCGCCGAACACGCCGCTGCGGCCCGGGCCGCGCGTGCCCTCGGCCGAGCGCCGCGGCGAGCGCCTCCGGCTCGGGCTCGACGCCCGCGCGCTCGGGCCCGTCGACGAGCAGCGCCCAGTCGTCGTCGGAGCGCCGCGTCAGCTCTCCGCGCCCCCACGAGCCGAACAGGACCACGGACGCCTCCGGGTCCAGCGGCAGCGCCCGCAGCGCCTCGCGCCGGGCCGCGACCGCCTCGCGCGTGCGCGCACGTGCCGCGAGCAGGTTCGGCAGCTCGGCCCCGAGCCGCTCGAGCGCGCCCGCAGGGTCGATCGTCACGCTGGCGGCGGGCTCATCGCGCCGTGAACCCTACGGCCTTCAGGGCAGCGGCGCCTCGAGGATCCAGGGACGTCCGGGCAGCGGCGCAGCAGCTCGCGTAGCGCGTCTCGTGCTCGACGGTCAGCGGCACGTGGCGGCACGTGCCGTCGAGCGAGGACACGTGCAGGTGGCGCAGCCGCCCGGCGAAGGCGTCCAGCAGCCGCTCGCCGGCCTCCATCGTCTGGTCGACCGAGAGCACGTGCGCGACGTCGAGGCAGAAGCCGGCCTCCGGCAGCACCGAGAAGTACGGCGCGAGCTCGGCGACCGTGCGGCCGGTGGGCTTGCGCGCGTCCATGTTCTCCAGCACGAGGCACGAGCCCAGCGGCCGGTACGCGCGCGGGTCGTCCATCGCGTCGGGGTGCACCACGATCCCGTCGACCAGCGGCGCGAGCCGCGCGAGCCGCCGCACGAGCTCGGCCTCCGGCATCCGCAGGTGCTTCACGGGCGCGTGCACGCTCAGGTAGCCGAACGGCAGCTCCGGCTGCGCGGCCAGGTACGCCTCCAGCCCCGGCAGCTCGTCCTCCGACAGCGCCGCGAGCTCGGCCGCGAACGGCGACGTCGTCCAGCGCCGCGGCGACCATCGCGGGCCAGTCGCCCCGGCTGTCGGCCATGTAGCCCGTCGACGCCCCGAGCGGATGGTGCTGGGCGACGGCGCCGGATTCTGCGAGCAGCGCGGGGACCATGGAACCCTGGAGGGTATGGGGCGGGGCGGACCGAATCGCGGTCGTCCCCGCACCTATGGGCGCGAAGGTCCGTCAACTGCGGCTGGGTAGGGGAGGGGGTGTTTGGGGCGGTTTTGTTGCATCTGGGCGTGAGCGGTGACGCCAGCGGCGGCAGGATCGGCGGGTGGAGCGAGTTAGCCCCGCTATATCCGGACAACTTGCTCCACGCGAGCTGGATCGGGCGCGATCGCGAGTCGCCAGCACGGGGTCGTGGCTCGTTGGCAACTGGTGCAGGCCGGTCTGGCGGAGCCAGTGATCGACAACCTGGTCGACACGCGCAAGCTGATCTCTCTTCATCGCGGCATCTACGCGGCGGGCTATCGACCCGTCGGGCCGCGCAGCCGCGAGATGGCGGTCGTGCTGCAGGCCGGCCGGCGCGGCGCACTGGCCGGCGAGAGCTCGGCCGGGCTGTGGTGCATGACCCGGCCGTGGCGCGGGCCGGTGCACGCGCTGGGCACGCACAGCTGGAAGGGCGATGGGTTGTCATCCACCGCACACGACACCTGCCGCGCGCCGACGTCACCGGCCACTGGGGCATCCCCGTCACCACACCCCTCCGCACACTCCTGGACCTCTCCCGCACACTCCCCCTCGATGCGTTGGACGCCGCGCTGGCCGAGGCGCTGGTGCGCAAGCTGGTCACGCTCGAGGCGATGCGAGGCACGGGCTACCGGCAAGCTGAGCGAAGCTGTAGAGCACCGCGGCGCCGACGCGGTCACGCCTCGAGCGCGACCTGCGGCGCATCCTGCGCGAGCACAGGGCTCCCGCAGCCGATCAGCAACGGCTTCGTCGTGCGGCTACGAGGTCGACCTGCACTGGCCCGAGCTGACGCTGATCGTGCGAGCTCGACGGCTGAGCCATCCACGGCCACCGGCGCGCCTTCGAGACCGACCGCGAACGCGACCTCGTGCTCGCCACCCACGGCTGGCAGCGCCGTGCGCCTCACCGCAGCGCAGCTCGAACGGCACGCGACCGTCGCCCGGCGATTCGCAGCCCTGCTCGCCCCTACCCAGCGCTGTTGACGTTCGTCAACGGCTGGCCCGCGCGAGCTCCTGCTTGGCCACGGTGCGCAGGTGCACCTCGTCCGGCCCGTCGACGAGCCGCAGCGTCCGCGCGGCCGCGTAGAAGCGCGCCAGCGGCGATGTCCTGCGAGACGCCGGCGCCGCCGTGGACCTGGATCGCGCGGTCGATGACGTCGCAGGCGGCCCTCGCCGCGACGATCTTGATCGCGGCGACCTGGGCGCGGGCGGCGCGGGCGCCGACCGTGTCGATCGCGTGGGCCGTGGCGAGCACGAGCAGGCGCGCCTGGTCGACCTGCATGCGGGACTCGGCGATCGCGGCCCGCACGAGGCCCTGGTCGGCGAGCGGGCGGCCGAACGCCTCGCGCGTGCGCGCGCGCTCCACCATGAGGTCGATCGCGCGCTCGGCCATCCCGATCGCGCGCATGCAGTGGTGGATGCGGCCCGGGCCGAGCCGCGCCTGCGCGATCGCGAAGCCGCCGCCCTCCTCGCCGACGAGGTTGGAGGCCGGGACGCGCACGTTCTCGAGCAGCAGCTCGACGTGGCCGTGCTGGTCCGTGTAGCCGAACACGTTCATGTTGCGCACGACCGTCACGCCGGGCGCGTCCATCGGCACGAGCACGATCGAGTGCTGCGCGTGGCGCGGGCCGTCCGGGTTCGAGCGGCCGAGCACGAGCGCGACCTTGCAGCGCTCGTCCGCCGCGCCGGTGATGAACCACTTGCGCGTGTCGATGACGAACTCGTCGCCCTCGCGGCGGATCGAGCCCGAGATGTTCGTCGCGTCGGACGATGCGACCTCCGGCTCGGTCATCGCGAAGCACGAGCGGATCTCGCCCTCGAGCAGCGGCACGAGCCACTGCTCCTGCTGCTCGGGGGTGCCGAACATCGTCAGCACCTCCATGTTGCCCGTGTCGGGCGCGCCGCAGTTGAGCGACTCGGGCGCGATGTGCGGGCTGCGCCCGGTGACCTCGGCCAGGTGCGCGTAGTCGAGGTTGCTCAGCCCGGCGCCCCAGCGCTCGTCGGGCAGGAACAGGTTCCACAGGCCGCGCTTGCGCGCCTCGGCCTTGAGCTCCTCGACCACGGGCGGGAGCCGGTGCGGGTCGCCGCCCTCCTCGATCTGGCGCTCGTAGGTCGCCTCGGCCGGATACACGTGCGAGTCCATGAAGGCGAGCAGGTCGTCGCGCAGCGCGGCCGCGCGTTCGGAGGGGGCGAGGTCCATGGGCATGCCGAGCACCCTATGCCGGTCCGCCTTCCGGGGTAGCCTGCCCCGCGTGACCCAGATCCTCGACGACACCGGGCTCGACCCCGCCGTCCCCGCCGACCCGCCCGCCGAGCCCCGGCGCTGGTGGGGCCGCCCGCTCGCCGAGGTGCGCTGGCAGGCCGAGCTGGCGCGCCTGCTCGTGGACCCGGTGTACCGCGGGGAAGGCGTCCCGCGCGGCGACGGGATGCCCGCGCTGCTGATGCCCGGCTTCCTGGCCGGGGACATGTCGCTCTCCGTGCTGGGGGGCTGGCTCGAGCGGATCGGCTACGAGCCCGCACGGCTCGGGGATGGTCTTCAACGTCGACTGCTCCGACCGCGCCTTCGGCCGGCTCGACGCCAAGCTCACGGACATCCACGAGCGCACGGGCCGCAAGCGTGGCGCTGATCGGCCACAGCCGCGGCGCCCACTTCGCCAAGGCGCTCGCCCACCGGCGGCCGGAGCAGGTGGCCGGCGTGATCTCCCTCGGCGCCGGGCTGGACACGCCGTTCGACATCTCCATCCCGACGAAGGCGGCCGTCGCCGCCGCCCGGGCGGCGCAGGCGCCGCGCCGCAAGGAGGGGTGCTTCACGGAGCGCTGCGGGTGCCCCTTCTCGCGCCACTACGCCGGGCCCTTCCCCGGCGACGTCCCGCTCACCTCGATCTACTCGCGCGGCGACGGCGTCGTGTGGTGGGAGGCGTGCGTGGTCCCGTACGCGACCAACGTCGAGGTCACCGGCAGCCACGTCGGCCTGGCCTTCAACCGCAAGGCCTACCGCGCCGTCGCCGAGGCGCTCGCGGCGATGCCCGGCTAGGCCGGCGCGCCGACCTCCTTCGCCTGCCCCTCGGCGCCCTGGCCCTGGGCCAGTCCCTCCGCGCCGGGCATGCACTCGGGCCACATCGGCTCGCGCTCCGCCGCCTGCTTGGCCATCGCGCGCGCGATCACCATCCGCTGGATCTCGTTGGCGCCCTCGTAGATCTGCAGCACCTTCGCGTCGCGCATCATCCGCTCGGCCGGGAAGTCCTTCAGGTAGCCGTTGCCGCCCAGCACCTGGACCGCCTCGGTGGTGACGCGCATCGCCGCGTCGGAGGCCTTCATCTTCGCCATCGCCGCCAGCTTGGTCAGCCGCGGGTCGTCCTCGTCGACCGCGGTCGCCGCCTGGAAGGTCAGCGCCCGCGCCGCGGCGACCTCCGCCTCCATGTCGGCGAGCTTGAACTGCACGCCCTGGTGGGCGAGCAGCGGCTTGCCGAACGCGTAGCGGCGCGTCGCGTAGTCGAGCGCGAGGTCGATCGCGCCCTGCGCGAGGCCGACCGCCTGCGCGGCGACCGTCGGGCGGGAGCGGTCGAAGGTCGCCATCGCGATCCGGAAGCCGTCGCCCTCGCGGCCGAGCAGGTTCTCCGCCGGCACCTCGACGTCCTCGAAGCGGGGCGCGCCGAGCTGCCAGCCCGGCATGCCCATCGTGCGCAGCTTCTGCGAGGAGACGCCGTCGGCGTGCCCGTCGACGATGAAGGCGCTGACGCCCTTGGCGCCCTCCTCGCCCGTGCGCGCGAAGACGACGTAGACGTCGCTGAGCCCCGCGTTGCCGATGAACCGCTTCTCGCCGTTGAGGATCCACGTGTCGCCGTGGCGCTCCGCGCGCGTCTCCAGCGCGCCCGGGTCCGAGCCCACGTTGGGCTCCGAGAGCGCGAACGAGCCGAGCTGCTCGCCGGAGAGCAGCGCGGGCAGGACGCGCTCGACCTGCTCCTCGCTGCCGGCCAGCGTCAACGGCAGCGACACGAGCTTCACGTAGGCGGCCATCAGCGAGACCGTGCCCGAGACCTTCGCCAGCTCCTCGACGTAGGCGCACCACGACACGTCGCTCTCGCAGCGCCCGCCGTACTTCTTCGGCACCGAGAGCCCGAGCAGGTTGTGCTCGGCCATCACGGCGTAGAGGTCGCGCGGGTACTCGCAGCCCTCGTCGATCTCGCGCACGCGCGGCTGGATCCGCTCGCGCACCACGGCGCGGATCTCCTCGCGCAGCTCGCGCTGGTCATCGGTGAGGCGCCACATGGCGGTCCCTTCGTCGGAGCTTGTCGAGCGTCATCCCGGCCAGGCTCGCGCCCGTCCGGGCCGCGCCGATCGGGAGGCCGAGCGCCCGCGTGAGCGGCTCGGCCCGCGCGGCGGCGCCGGTGCGCGGCGCCCCGGCGGGGATCGGGCCGCGCCGGTCCAGCCACGCCGTCAGCAGCTCGAACGACTCCTGCGGGCGCTCGAGCATGTAGGCGTGGCCGGAGCCGGGCACGATGCACAGCTCGGCGTCCGGGATGCGGTCGGCGAGCAGCCGGGCGTTGGAGATCGGCGCCATCGCGTCGCGCTCGCCGTGCATCACGAGCGTCGGCGCCCGGATGCTCGCCGAGCCGCGAGGTCGTGTCGTGGTAGACGGACGCCCACCAGTGCGCCCACACGCCCTGGGGCGTCGCGCGATGGCGGCCGAAGTGGCGCAGCAGCTCCCGCGCCCGCTCGGGCTGCTCGCGCCGGAACTCGTCGGAGAAGACCCACTCGCCCAGCCACGAGCGCTGCCCGTCGCGCCAGCCGCCGGCCGCCGCGCCCCCGAGCGCGCCGAGCTCGCTTCAGCGTCGGCCGCGCCGCGCGCGGGCCGCCGGGCGTCGTGCCGCCGAGCACCAGTCCGCGCACCCGCTCGGGGAAGCGGATCGCGAGCTCCTGGGCGATCATCCCGCCCATCGAGAGCCCGCACACGTGCGCGCTCTCGACCCCGATCGCCCGCAGCAGGCCGGCCGCGTCCGCCGCCAGCTCCGCCATCGAGGTGGGCTTCAGCGGCGCGCCCGAGCGGCCCGGAGCCGCGGTTGTCGTAGGTGATGCAGTCGAAGCGGCCGCCGTAGAGCTCGAGCACGGGCTCGAACACCGCCGAGCTGATCGTGAAGCCCGTGATCAGCAGCAGCGGCTCGCCGCTCCCGCCGCGCTCGTAGTGGAGCGGGACGCCGTTGACGCGCACGCGCGGCACGCGCCTACTCCTTGCACGTAGCTTCCGGGCGCCTCGCCGAGCGGCCGGTAGCCCTTGCCGCCGAGCTGCTTGCGGGCCTTGTGCTGCTCGCCCGAGCGCTCGCCCAGCCACGCCGTCCAGTCGTCCCACCACGAGCCCGGCGTCTGTGCTGGCGCTCTTCAGCCACGCCTCGGGCTCCTCGGGCAGCTCGTCGTTGATCCGGAAGCTCGCCTTCTCGTTGCCCGGCGGGTTGACCAGCGCGGCGATGTGCCCGCTCGTGGAGAGCACGAAGCGGGGGTCGGAGCCGAGCAGGTTCGCCGTCCGGTAGGCGTTCTGCCACGGCGTGATGTGGTCGGCGATGCCCGCGACGACGTAGGAGTCGACCGTGATCTTCGACAGGTCGATCGGCGTGCCGAGCACGGTCGCGGCGCCCGGCTTGGTGAGCGAGTTGTCGAGCGCGAGCTCCAGGAAGTCGCGGTGCAGCGCCGCGGGCAGGTTGGTCGCGTCGGCGTTCCAGAACAGGATGTCGAACGCCGGCGGCGTCTTGCCCATCAGGTAGTTGGAGACCCAGTAGTTCCAGATCAGGTCGTTCGGGCGCAGCCACGCGAACACGCCGGCGAGCGAGCGCCCGCTCGAGGTAGCCCTTGCGCGCGGACTCGGCCGTCGCGGCCATCGCCGTGTTGGCGCCCATGAACGCGCCCGTGGTGCCGGCGTTGTGCTGGTCGAGCACGGTGACGCCGAGCGTGAGCCCGGCGATCCGGTCCTGCTCGCCCTTCGCCGCCAGGTGCGCGACGACGGTGGAGAGCACGATGCCGCCCGCGCACAGGCCCATCACGTGCGTCGAGTCGGCGCCGGTGATCGCCTCGACGGCGTCGAGCGCCTCGAGCACCGCGCCGGCGTAGGTGTCGAGGTCCCAGTCGGCGTGGCTGCTCCGTCGGGTTGCGCCAGGAGATCGCGAACACCTGCTGGCCCTGCTTGACCGCGTACTCCATCATGCTGCGGCCCGGCGCCAGGTCGGCGATGTAGTACTTGTTGATCATCGGCGGCGTGAGCAGCAGCGGCCGCTCGCGCACCTTCGAGGTCTGCGGCTTGTACTGGATCAGCTCGAACACCGGCGATGCGCAGCACGACCGCGCCGGGCGTGACCGCGATGTCCTCGCCGACCGTGAACGCCGACGTGTCGACCATCGACGGGATCCGCGGCGGCTTGGACATGTCGCGCGCGAAGTTGGCGGCGCCGCGGGCGAAGTTGCGACCGCCGGTGTCCAGCGCGGCCTTGAGCACGGCCGGGTTGGTCAGCGGCGCGTTGGAGGGCGCCAGCGCGTCGAGCACGTTCTCGGCGGCGAAGCGGACCTGGCGCTCGCTGCGCCAGTCCAGCCCGGCGTCGTCGATCAGCCCGTCGAGCGCCTGGCCCGTGGCGAGGTAGCTCTGGAGCAGCCGCTTGAAGGCGGGGTTGCCGCGCCACGCGTCGTCCTTGAAGCGGCGGTCGCCCTTGGCCGGCTCGAGCTCGGAGCGCCCGAGGCCGACCTTCGCCAGCTCCGCGGCGAGCTGCGCGCCGCGGGTGACGACGGTGTCGGGCCGGGTGCGCCAGCTTCGCGGCGAGCTTGACGGCCGCGCGGCCGGGCAGCATCCGGCGCAGCGGCCCGCGCGTCGCGTCGGTGAGCATCGTGTCCAGGCCGGAGGAGGCCGCGCCCTTCGGCGCGGCCGGCTGCTCCTTCCTCGTTGCCTCGGTGGTGGCCGCCACGGCTAGCCCGCGACCTTCTCGGGGACCTCGATCTCGCGCTTGAGGATCTTGCCGGTCGGGCCCTTCGGGCAGCTCGTCCAGGAACCAGATCTTGCGCGGGTACTTGTAGTTGGCCACGCGCTCCTTGACGTACTCGCGCGATCTCGTCGGCGTCGACCTCCTCGCCGTCGGCGAGCACGACCGCGGCGCCGACCTCCTCGCCCTTGGAGTCGTCGGGGACGCCGATCACGGCGGCCTCGGAGACGGCGGGGTGCTCGTAGAGGACCTCCTCGATCTCGCGCGGGTACACGTTGTAGCCGCCGCGGATGATCATGTCCTTCTTGCGGTCGACGATGAAGAAGTAGCCGTCCTCGTCGACGTAGGCCATGTCGCCGGTAGCGGAACCAGCCGTCCTCGTCGAGGACCTCCTTGGTGGCGTCCTCGCTTGCCCCAGTAGCCCTTCATGATGTTGTGGCCCTTGATGGCGATCTCGCCGACGGCCTCCTCGCCGGTGCCCTCGACGTCGTTGCCGTCGTCGTCGACGAGCTTCATCTCGACGCCCTCGATCGGCGTGCCGATCGAGCCCGGCTTGCGCTCCTGGCCGGGCTGGTTGAACGACGCGACGGGCGAGGTCTCGCGTCAGGCCGTAGCCCTCGAGCACCTCGCAGCCGAACGCCTCCTCGAACTCCTTCATGACCTCGACGGGCATCGCCGCGCCGCCGGACATGCACGCGCGCAGCGAGGACACGTCGGCGTCCTCGCGCTTGTCGCAGTTGAGCATCGCGTGGTACATCGTCGGCACGCCCTGGAAGACCGTGACCTTGTCGCGCTCGATGATCTCCAGCGCCTTGGCGGGGTCGAAGCGCGGGATCATCGACAGGCACGCGCCGACGGACACCGCGCCGTTGAGCCCGCACGTCTGCCCGAACGAGTGGAACAGCGGCAGCGCGCCGAGCAGGACGTCCTCCTCGGACGCCTCGGCGAGCGTGCGCGCGGAGATCTCGCAGTTCTTGCGCAGGTTGGCGTGCGTGAGCTCGGCGCCCTTGGGGGCGCCGGTCGTGCCGGAGGTGTAGAGCAGGACGGCGGTGTCGTCGTCCGTCGCGCTCGGCGACGTCGGCGTCGGGCTCGTAGCTCGCGACGAGCTCCTCGAACTCGCCCGGCTTGACGAGGATCAGCTCCGCGCCGCCCTCCTCGGCGCCCTGGCCGGCCGCCTCCTCGAAGTCGCCCCACGCGAACAGCAGCTTCGCGCCGGGGTCCTCGACGTAGAACTTCACCTCGCGGCCCTTGAGCAGCGGGTTCATCGGCACCACGACGCCGCCCGCGCGCAGGATCCCGTAGTAGATGACGCCGAAGTACGGGACGTTCGGGAGCATGATCCCGACGCGGTCGCCGGGCTCGATGCCCTTGTCGCGCAGCAGCGCCGCGACGCGCGCGGAGCCGTCGTCGAGCTGCGTCGTACGTGACCACGGTGTCGTCGAGCTTCAGCGCGGGGCGGTCGCCGTGCTCGGCGGCCGTCTCGGTCAGGATCCCTGCCAGGTTGCTGCTCATGCGGTGCCGGCTCCTCCCAGTTGGTCCGTGTCGTGACGGTTACCCAACTGGGAGGAGAGCACCCGACGGGCGTCAGTTGCCGGACGTCCCCTTCGCGCGTCGCCCGGGGCGGTGGATGGGCGCCGCTTGGGAGGAACGCCTCGAGATTGCCGCGGATCGGGATCAGGACCTCGCCGACACGCCCCGGCCGGTCGCCCTGCCGGCGGCGGTCAGCCCGCGCCGTTGCGCGGCGTGCCGCCGGGCGTGCGGATCAGGTCGTGGAAGTGCTCGAAGTCGGCCTCGAGCGTGAGCCGGCCCTGCTTGCCGTACTCGAGCGCGACCGCGCGCACGAGGTGGCGCATCCCGATCACGCCCTCGTCGTCGGCGGCCTGGAAGGCGGCCGACAGCGAGCAGTTGCGGATCGAGCCGCCCGAGAGCTTGAACTGGGTCGCGAGGAAGTCGATGTCGAGGTCCTCGGCGAGCGGCGCCTCGTCCGGGCAGCAGCAGCCGCCAGATCCGCTTGCGGTCCTCGGCCTCCGGGAACGGGAAGTCGATCACGAAGTCCAGGCGGCGCACGAACGCGTCGTCGATGTTGCGCCGGTAGTTCGTGGCCAGGATGACCGCGCCCGCGTAGCCCTCCATCTTCTGCAGCAGGTACGCGACCTCGATGTTCGCGTAGCGGTCGTGCGAGTCCGAGATCTCCGAGCGCTTGCCGAACAGGGCGTCGGCCTCGTCGAAGAAGAGGATCGCGTTGGAGCCGTCGGCGGCGCCGAAGATGCGGTCGAGGTTCTTCTCGGTCTCCCCGATGTACTTGCTCACGATCGTCGCGAGGTCGACGCGGAAGAGCTCCAGGCCCGAGCTCGGCGGCGAGCACCTGCGCGGCCATCGTCTTGCCCGTGCCGGACTCGCCGGCGAACAGCACCTTCAGCCCCTGCGTGCGCGCGACGGAGCGCGTCGTAGCCCCAGTCGGAGAGCACGCGGTCGCGGTGGCGCAGGTAGGCGGAGATCGACTGCAGCAGCTCGAGCTGGCGCTCGGGCACGACGAGGTCCTCCCAGCGGTAGCCGGGCGGGAGCCGGGAGGCGAGCTCGCCGAGCCGCGAGGAGGAGGCCTGGCGCGAGCCGAGGTCGAGGTCGGCGTGCGTCGGCCGCTGCTCGCCGCGCGAGCCGGCGGCCAGCCGCGCGACCTCGGCCGCCTCGACGATCTGGCCCATCGAGAGCCGGAACTTGGCGGCCACGTCGCGCGTGTCCTCGACGCCCGTGAGGTCGGTCCACGCCTGCTGGCGCTCGGCGTAGGTGGGCGGCGGCGCCTCCACGAGCAGCACCGTGCGGTCGCCGAGCGCGAGCGCGGCGCCGCGCGACGGGGCGGCGATCACCGCGCGCTCGCGGCGCTCGCTCGAGCGCGCGCAGCAGCCGCGCGCGCTCGGCCGGGTCGAGGTCCTCGAGCCCCTCGAAGACGATCGGCCGGCCCTCGAGCGCGGAGATCAGCGCCGCGTCGGCCATCACGTCGCGCTGCTCCATGTCGCGCACGTGCGCGACGACGAGCGGGCGGCCGTAGGCCTTCGCGAGCAGCGCCTCGGCGTCGGGCCCGCACAGCACGACGGGCAGGTCGCTGGGGCGCGAGAGCATCGCGGCGACCGCGGCGACGTGCTCGTGGCGGCCGGGGTCGTGCGCCGGGAGCGGCGACGAGCCGCAGCCGGGTCGGGGTCGGGCAGCTCGTCCAGGCGCGCGCCGAGCAGGTGCGCGGCGAGCCGGTCGGCGACCTTCAGCGGGCGCTCGGCCAGCGGCGTCTGCGCGTCGCCGAGCAGCTTGACCGCGCCGAGCCGCCGCAGCGGGCGGTCGACGTCGAAGCAGCTCATCACGTCGGCGGCGCTGACGCCCTCGCCCTCGAGCAGGTGGCCGACAGCCGCGCGCTCGGGAGCTTGCGGGTGACGTCGTCCTGCAGGTAGGCGAACAGGCGGCCGAAGCGCGGGTTGAGCTCCGGCGCCGCGCAGGTGGCGAGCACCGCGGCGTCGAGCAGGTCCAGCCCGAGCGCGGCGGTGACGGCCTGCCAGCCGGTCGTCGGCGCCCGACGCGGACTCGCCGCGCGTGAGCTGCAGCGCCGTCTCGTCGGAGATGTAGAGGCCGCGGAACGGGTCGGCCGGGTTGGGGTCGTTGGACGCGACGCGCTGCACCGCGGCCATCACGCGGCGGTCGACGAAGTCGAAGCCGACCCTCGGAGTCATCGCGCGAACACTCAGGCGATCGAGTCGGCCACGGAGTCGGCCTCGGTCTCGAGCGCGTCGCCGGGGTTGGAGACGGTCAGCGGGCCGGTGTTGGCGGCGCCGCGCTGCTGCACGACGTGGGCGAGCTCGTGGGCGATCAGGCGGTCGCCGTCGGCCGAGCCGGGGTTGTACTCGCCCTTGGCGAAGTAGACGTCGGTGCCCGTCGCGAACGCCTTCGCCGAGACGGAGCGGTTGAGCTGATCGGACGTGTCGTCGGTGTGGACCGTGACGTCGCCGAGCGGCCCGAGCTCGCCCTCGAAGCGGCTGCGCACGCCCGGCGTCCAGCCCGGCGCCGCTGCCGCGGGTGGCGTCGATCCGGCCCTGCACGTCCGGGTGGACCTCGCCCGTGGGCATGATCCCCGCGCCCTCGCGCGCGAGCGTGTTGCCGAAGCCTGGTTGCCGACGTCGGAGGCGAGCTGGTGCAGCGGCTGCTCGCGCTCGCGCTCGGCCGGCTGCGGCGGCTCGATCCGATGGCCCTGCTCGAGCTCGTGCTCCTTCTCGTGCTGGGCGCTCCAGCTCACATGGCGAGCATACGGCCGCGGGTGTACGCGCCCGCAAGGGCTTTCCGGGCAGCCGGTCGGACCGAACGTCAACGGCGCTGGGTAGGGAAGGTGAGGGAGTGCCCGGGGCGCCCTGGTCTCCCTCGAGCGGTCAGTTGTTCAGGCTGAGCCTGAACAATCGACCGCTCGCGTTCGGAGCAGGCGCTGCGGGCGGTTCCCTCGCTCCCCTACCCAGCCGCACTTGGCCCGCGGCGCGCCGACGCCGTAGTCTTACCGGCGAATGCGCAGCGGTGGTGAGACACGACGGAAGGCGTCGCTGCCGGAGACCATCGGCGCGTGGCTCAAGCTCTGGACGCCGCCGCGCGACGTCGAGGTGCCGCCCGTCCCGGTCCGCGGGCTGCTGATCGGCGGGGCCCTGGCTCTGGTGCTGCTCGCGGGCGCGGCGGCGCTGATCGTCCCCGCGATCGACGACTCGAAGGAGCGCAGCGCGGCCGCCGACGCCCGCGAGGCCGCCCAGCGGCGCGCGGAGAGCCGCCGCCGCGCAGATCGCCGAGCAGCGCCCGCGCACGCTCGACGCCGCCTCGCTGCGCCCCGGCTCCGGCGCGTCGGAGACGGAGCGCCTCGCCGCCCGCGCGACGCTGCTGCAGCGGGCGGAGTCCGCGATCAGCGACGACGCCCGGGCCCGCGCGGACGCCGGCGAGCTGCGAGGGCCGGCCGCAGGGCGCGGACTGCGAGCCCTACCCGAAGCGATCGGACCGCGCCGACTGGCCCGACCGCGACCTCGAGGCCGCGCGCGGCGTCTACGACTGCCTGGTGTTCGTGCGCGCGATCGCCTCGACGGACACGAACATCGGCGGCAAGCTCGGCTATCCGTTCCGCGCCGTGCTCGACTTCGAGCGCTTCTCGGTCGCGTGGTGCAAGACCAACCCGGTCCCCGGCGAGCGCGTCGTGCCCGACCCGCGCACCGTGCTCGAGCTGCCCAAGGCCTGCCGCGCCGCCGCCCCCGGCTAGCAGGAGAACCGGACATCGAGGCGAAAGGCCCTCCTCGATGGGTTCCCCTAACCGTGATCGGAGCACGAAGTGACCGGCCAGGCCAAGGTCATCGCCTTCGCCAACCAGAAGGGCGGCGTGGCCAAGACGACCACCACGTTGAACCTCGCGGCGGCGTTCGCCGAAGAGGGACACCGGGTCCTGTGCATCGACATGGACCCCCAGGGCAACCTGACCATGTCGCAGGGCATCGACCCCGACACGCTCGAGGTGTCGATGTTCGACGTGCTCGTGCACGACATGTCGATCCGCGAGGTGATCCGGCGCCGCGAGGTGGACGTCGCCTGCTCCTCGATCGACCTCGCGGGGGCCGAGATCGCGATGTCGATGAAGATCGGCCGCGAGCGCTCGCTGGACAAGGCGCTGCGGGAGGTCCGGGAGGACTACGACTTCATCTGCATCGATACGCCGCCGTCCCTGGGACTATTGACGATCAACGCGCTGACCGCGGCCGACAAGGTGATCGTCCCGGTGCAATGCGAGTATCTGTCGATGCGCGGGCTGATCCAGCTCCAGAACACCCTGTCCATGATCCGAGAGAACCTCAATCCCGACGTGGACATCGCGGGCATCCTCCCGACCATGGTCGACTCGAGGACGCTCCACGCCAAGGAGGCGATCGAGATCCTCGAGGAGAACTTCGGGGACCGGGTCTTCGGCGCGCGCATCCGCAAGACGATCCGGTTTGCCGAGGCGCCGGTGAAGGGGATGTCCGTGCTCAAGTACGACCCGACTGGGACGGCTGCTGACGCCTATCGCCAGCTGGCGAAGGAGGTGCTCTCGAATGGCAAGCGGTAAGCGCGCGAGCATGCGGGAAGGTCCGCTGGCCGCCCTCTTCCGGAAGACGGAGACCGAGGGGCTGGAGGACGGCGACGGCGCGCAGGCGCAGGCGGGCGGGCCGCTCCCACGCGCCGAGGAGCGGCCGGCCGCGCCGCGCGCCCGCGCCCGCGCCGCGTGCCCAGGAGTCCGCGCCGGAGCCGCGCGTGCCGACGCCGCAGGAGCGGCTGCGCCACGCCTTCTCCTCCGACCTGCCCGAGAACATGATGTCCCCGCCGTCCGTGCCGCCCCCGGGGCCTGCCGACTACCAATGGAGCTCCGTGCCCGAATCCACGCCCGGGCAGCCGCTGCTGCGCGTGGTCGGCGTCGGCGGCGGCGGCGTGAACGCCGTCAACCGGATGATCGAGGCCGAGATCCCCGGCGTCGAGTTCCTCGCCTTCAACACGGACGCGCAGTCGCTGCAGTCCTCCGACGCGCACGTGAAGCTCCAGCTCGGCGCGCAGATCACGCGCGGCCTGGGCTCCGGCTCCAACCCCGATCAGGGGCGCGCCGCGGCGATGGAGGACTCCGACCGCATCAAGACGCTGCTGCGCGGCTCGGACATGGTGTTCATCACCGCCGGCGAGGGCGGCGGCACCGGCACGGGCGCCGCGCCCGTGGTGGCGCGGATCGCCCGCGAGCTGGGCGCGCTGACCGTCGGCATCGTCACGAAGCCGTTCGGCTTCGAGGGCTCGCGCCGCCTGCAGGCCGCCGAGAGCGGCATCGAGGCGCTCGCGGAGGAGGTCGACACCCTCATCGTGGTGCCGAACAACCGCCTGCTGAGCGTGCTCGACAAGCAGACGTCGATGATGGAGGCCTTCACGGTCGCCGACGACGTGCTGCGCCAGGGCGTCCAGGGCATCTCGGACCTGATCACGCTCCCGGGCCTGATCAACCTCGACTTCGCCGACGTGCGGACGATCATGTCCGACGCGGGGAACGCGCTGCTGGGCATCGGCATGGGCACGGGCGACAAGCGCGCGGTGGAGGCGGCCGAGAAGGCGACCTCCTCGCCGCTGCTCGAGACCACGCTCGAGGGCGCGCAGGGCATCCTGCTGTCGATCACCGGCGGCCGGGACCTGTCGCTGTGGGAGGTCAACGAGGCGGCCCGCGCCGTCCAGGAGGCCGCCCACCCGGAGGCGAACATCATCTTCGGCGCGATGCTCGACGAGAACCTCGAGGACGAGGTCTGGATCACCGTCGTCGCGACGGGCTACGACCGCGGCCGGACGCCGCGGCGCCAGGAGCGGCCCGACGCGTGGAGCGAGCCGGCCGGGGAGCCGCGGGTGTCGCGGAACTTCGAGCCGCAGCGCCAGCGCCGGTCCTCCGTCGACGTCGACGTGCCCGAGTTCATCCCGCGCTTCTAGGACCCGGTAGAAGTCCGGCCGTGCGCGGAGTCGTCGCGGCCGGACATCCCCTCACGGCGCAGGCCGGCGCGGACACCCTCCGCGCCGGCGGCAACGCCGTGGACGCGGCGCTGGCCGCGATGCTCACCTCGTTCGTCGCCGAGCCGCTGCTGACGGGCTTCGGCGCGGGCGGCTACATGCTCGTCGCGGCGCCGGGCCAGGACGACGTGCTGCTCGACTTCTTCGTCGCCGCGCCGAGCGGCGGCGACCGGGCGCCGCTCGTGCCGGTCGACGTGTCCTTCGGCGACGCGACCCAGGTGTTCAACATCGGGGCCGCCTCCTGCGGCGTCTACGGCGTGCCGGCCGGCGTGCACGCGGCGTGCGAGCGCTTCGGCACGGTGCCGCTCGCCGAGCTGTGCGCGCCCGGCGGCCGCGCTCGCGCGCGCCGGCGTCGAGGTCAACGCCCAGCAGGCGTACCTGTTCGAGATCCTGGCCCCGATCACCGAGCTGACCGAGCAGTCGCGCGCGCTGTTCATGCCCGAGGGGCGCCCGCACGCTGCTCGGGCGAGGTCCACCGCGACCCGGCGCTCGCGGAGGCGCTCGAGCGCTTCGGCGCGGAGGGCCCGGCGCCGTTCTACTCCGGCGAGGTCGCCGCGACCGTGGTCGAGTGGGTGCAGGAGCACGGCGGGACGCTCAGCCGCGCGCGACCTGGCGGCCTACGAGGCGATCCCGCGCGAGCCGGTGCGCGTCGCCTACCGCGGCCGCGAGGTGCTGACCAACCCGCCGCCGAGCGCGGGCGGCACGCTGCTCGCCTACGCGCTGGCGCTGCTCGAGCGCGGCGGCCACACGCCGGACGCCGTCGAGCTCGCGCGCGCGATGGAGGCGGCGCAGTCCGAGCGCACGCCGTCGTTCCTGGACGGGCTCGCCGAGCCCGGCTTCCTGGACTCGTTCATGGCCAGCCGGCTCGGCTCGACCACGCACATCTCCGTGATGGACGAGGCGGGCTGGGCGTGCGCGGTGACGTGCACCAACGGCGAGGGCTCGGGGCTCGTCGTGCCGGGCACCGGCGTCCACGTCAACAACATGATGGGCGAGCAGGACCTCTCGCCGCATGGGCTTCTTCACCCACGCGCCGGGCCGGCGGCTGCCGTCGATGATGGCCCCGACGGTGGTGCTCGCCGACGGGCGGCCGGAGCTCGTGCTCGGGTCCGCGGGCTCCAACCGGATCCGCTCGGCGCTGCTGCAGGTGATCGTCAACGCGATCGACCACGGGATGGACGCGCAGGCGGCGGTCGACGCCCCGCGCATGCACTGGGAGGACGGCAGCGTCTTCAGCGAGCCGGGCATCGACGAGGCGGCGCTGGAGGCGGCGGGCTACGACATCGCGCGCTTCCGCGAGCGCAACCTCTTCTTCGGCGGCTGCCAGGCGGTCGAGCGCGACGCGCAGGGCGCGCTGTCGGGCGGCGGCGACCCGCGCCGCGGCGGCGCCGTGGTGGTCACACATCCGTAACCGGTAACACTCACACTACCCGGTAACAGCGGTTTCACCAGCGTACCTGTGAATCCGCCGATTTCTTGAACAGTAACTGTGAAGTGCCGACACTCGTACCCATGGGTGCTTCAAGCTCGGTCGCGCTGCTCGCAGCGCTCGCGCTCGCGGCTGCAGGCTGCGGCGGCTCGTCATCGGAAGGTGGGCCCGGGGAGGCCGGCAACACCGGCGCTCCCGTCGAGGGCAAGAAGGGCGGCAAGGTCACGTTCCTGGCCGCCGCGGACGTCGATTATCTCGATCCGGGGCAGACGTACTACACGTTCGGCTACGCGGTCGCCTACGCCACGCAGCGCCCGCTGTACTCGTTCAAGCCCGACGACGCCGAGACGCCCGTGCCGGACCTCGCCGAGGGCGACCCGCAGATCTCCAAGGACAACAAGACGATCACGGTGAAGCTGCGGTCCGGTGTGAAGTACTCGCCGCCCGTCAACCGCGAGGTCACCTCCAAGGACGTCAAGTACGCGTTCGAGCGCGCGTTCACGCAGAACGTGCCGTCGGGCTACGCCACCTCCTACTTCGGTGACATCAAGGGCGCGCCGAAGGCGCCGGGCAAGTTCAAGTCGATCGAGGGCCTCAAGACCCCCGACGACCGCACGCTGGTGATCGAGCTGACCAAGCCGACCGCCGTCACCGTCGCGTCGGCGCTCGTGATGCCGATCACGATCCCGGTCCCGCAGGAGTACGCGGAGAAGTACGACCGCAAGAGCCCGAGCACCTACGACCAGTACACGGTCTTCACGGGCCCCTACATGGTCCGCAACGACCCCGACGGCAAGGTCGTCGGCCGCGACCCGGGCAAGCTGATCGAGATCGTCCGCAACCCCAACTGGGACGCCAAGACCGACTACAAGCCGGCCTACCTGGACGAGATCCGCATCGAGGAGGGCAACGACGACCTGACGGTCGCCAGCCGCCGCACGCTGCAGGGCGACGGGCTGATGTGCTGCGACTCCGGCCAGCCCCCGATCGCGATCCTGCGCCGGGCGATCACGTCCAACAAGGACCAGCTCGGGCGGGTCGGCAGCGGCGGCACGCGCTGGCTCGCGCTGCGCACCGACCGCAAGCCGTTCGACAACCTCAACGTCCGCAAGGCCGTGATGGCGGCGTTCAACCGCGACGCGCTGTTGAAGACCCGCGGCGGGCGCGAGGTCGGGCCGATCGCCCAGGGCTACATCCCGCCGGGCGTGCCGGGCTTCGAGGAGTCCGGCGGCGAGAAGGGCTTCTCGGAGTTCGACTTCATGCAGCACCCGGAGGGCGACGCGGAGCTGGCCAAGCAGTACATGCTCAAGGCCAAGGACGAGGGCGTGCCGGTCGACGACGAGGGCCGCTACACCGGCTCGGAGAAGCTGCTGATGATCGCCACGAACGCCGACCCCGGGCTGCAGACGGCCACGGTCGCCCAGGGCCAGCTGCAGCAGATGGGCTTCGAGCTCACGTTCCGCAAGGTGCCGCAGGACACGCTCTACACCCGGTTCTGCAACGTGCCGGCGACGAACTGGGACATCTGCCCGAACGTCGGCTGGTTCCGCGACTTCACGGACCCGCAGTCGCTGCTGGAGCCGACGTTCAAGGGCGCGGCGATCAAGCCGCAGGGCAACGTCAACTACTCGATGCTCGACGTCTCCGAGATCGACGACGCCATGACCGACGCGGCGACGATCCCGGCCGGCGCCGAGCGCAACAAGGCCTGGGCCGAGATCAACCGCATGGTGGTCGGCCAGGTGCCCGGCATCCCGTACTCCTGGGACGACTCGTTCCAGCTGGCCTCCAAGGACATCCAGGGCGTGATGAACGGCTACACGACGACCTGGGACTTCACCTACTCGAGCGTCAAGTAGGGCGCTCCCCAGCTCATCCGGCCTCGCCGCGTGCGTGCGGCGGGGCCGGGTGCAGTACCAAGCGCCAGTGATCGGCCTCGCGGTCCGTGGTGAGACGGCGGCCGTGGTCGGCGGCCAGCGCCGCGAGGTCGATCGGCGCCTCCGGATCGGTGGCGAGCACGACGAGCTCGTCGCCGGGCCCCAGCCCGGCGAGCGCCGCCCGGGCCTTGATCAGCGGCAGCGGGCAGAGGAGCCCGCGGGCGTCGACGGTGCGCTCCATACAGTGGGAAGCATGATCGCCGCCATCCTCGAGTCGGGCGAGCTCGAGCGCGTCTGCACCGGGCTGTCGCTGCTCGTGTCCGCGGCCTCGGAGGGCCGGCCCGCACGCGCGCTGGTGACCTACGGGGCGCTCGGCGTCCTGCTCGACGACGACCTCGAGGCCCGCGCGCTCGCCGAGGGCGCGGCGCCGCACGTGGCGCCCGAGGGCCGCGCGGTGTTCGCGCGCACGCTGGCGGAGCTGCGGGCCGCCGCGCGCGAGCTCGAGGACGTGCGCATCTGGGCGTGCGCGGCCGCCGTGCAGGCGACCGGCGCCGACTGGGCCGCGGTCACCGAGCGCCTCGACGGCGTCATCTCGACGCCGCAGTTCCTGCGCGAGGTGGCCGGCGCGGAGCTCGTCGTCCTGTGAGGCGCGTCGCCGTGGCGGTCCTCGCACTCGCGCTGGCGGCGGCCGGCTGCGGCACGCCGCCGCCCGACCTGTTCGAGGTCAAGCGCACGGGCGAGGACCGCAACGCCAACGTCGACGTCGTCGTCAACGACGGCGGCAGCGTGAGCTGCAACGGGAAGGAGCACCGGCTCGACGCGGACCTGCTGCTGCGCGCCCGCCAGGTCCTGCGCGACCTCGAGCCGCAGGCCGAGCTGCACCTCGAGCTGCCGCCCGGCCCGCGCGTCGCAGCTGCGCTACACGGCGCGGATGGAGGCGGGCACGGTCTCGTTCGCCGACACCTCGCGCGGCAACCCGAAGTCGTTCCTCGCGCTCGCCGCCTTCACCAAAGCTGTGACCGAGGACGTCTGCGGGCTCGAGCGGTAGCGTCCGCCCCATGGAGGAGCTCTTCGCGGCGATCAAGGCCGGCGACGCGGAGCGCGTGCGCGCGCTGGTCGCCGAGGATCCCGAGCGCGCCTCCGCACGCGACGCGAGCGGGCTGTCGGCGGTGCTCACCGCGCTCTACCACCGGCAGGCCGAGGCGCTCGAGGCGCTGCTCGCGGCCGATCCCGAGCTGGACGTGCTCGACGCCGCGGCCACCGGGCGGCTCGACCTGCTGCGCGCGCATCTCGAGTCGGACCAGGACGCGCTCGGCGCGCGCAGCCCCGAGGGCTTCACGCCGCTGCACCTCGCGGCCTTCTTCGGCGGCGGCCCGGCGGTCCGGCTGCTGCTCGGGGCCGGGATGGACGCCGACGCCGACCAGCAGAACCCGGCCCACGTCCGGCCGCTGCACTCCGCGGTCGCGGCGCGCGACCACGACGCCGCGCGGGCGCTGCTCGAGGCCGGGGCCGATCCCAACTGCGCCCAGCAGGGCGGCTTCACGCCGCTGCTCGCCGCCGCACACCACGACGACGCCGAGATGGCCGAGCTGCTCCTGAGCCACGGCGCCGACCCCGCGCGCGCGGCCGACGACGGCCGCGACCCGGCGGCGATGGCCGGTCCGCGCGTCGGGGAGATACTGGCGCGGGCCTAGGCGCCGCCGAAGTGGACCTTGCCGTTCGAGCGCGCGCGGGCCTGCGCGCGCTCGACGAAGTCCAGCCGCTTGATCGCGGCGCGGAACAGGCGCGCGACGAGCTTCAGCCGCGCGGTCTCCGAGCGCAGGTCGAGCAGGCCCTGCTTGGCGTCGAGCCCGAACTCCACCGTCGCCGCCATCTGGTAGGCGCTCATGCCGGCGAGCTCGCTCGCGTCGGGGTCGCGGTCGGTGGCCTGGCGGACGAGCTCCGCGTAGGCCTCGTGCGCGGCCCCCGCCGCCGCGGCGTCGGGCTGCTCGTCGCGGTCGGCGAGGAACTCGACCGCACCCGCGGGATAGGGGTGCTCCTCCTGGCGCGCCTCGATCCGGAACGGGCGCGTGCCGCGCACCACCAGGTTGATGCGCCCGTCGTCGAGCTCCTCGAGCACCTCCGCGATCTCGCACGCGCAGCCGATCTGCCGCAGCCCGTCGTCGGCCATCCAGACGATCCCGAACTCCGAGCCCTCCTGGCGGCAGCGGCCGATCATCGTCTTGTAGCGCTCCTCGAAGATGTGGAGCGGGATCAGCTCGCTCGGAAGCGCCACCAGCCCGAGCGGGAAAAGCGGGAAGTCCCGGACGATCGGCATGGGCTGGGAATGGTACGCCGGGCCGGCTGAGCCGTATCACCGCCGATGGCAGACACGGAGATCGTCTGGTTCCGGCGCGATCTGCGCGTGCACGACCATCCGGCGCTGACCGCCGCCGCCCGCGCTGCCGAGCACGTCGTGCCGGTGTTCGTGCTCGACGACGCCCTGCTCCACGGCCGCTTCGAGTCCGGGCCGCGCGGCCGCTTCCTGCTCGGCTGCCTCGAAGAACTGCGGGCGGCGCTGCGCCGGCGCGGCGCGGACCTCGTCGTGCGCTCGGGCGACCCGGCGCGCGAGCTGGCCGCGCTGGCCGAGGAGGCCGGCGCGGCGCGGCTGCGCTTCGCGTCGGACGTGTCCGGCTTCGCGCTCGCGCGCGACCGGCGGGTCTGCGAGGCGATGGACGGGGCGGGCGTGGAGGTCGTGCGGCATCCGGGCCTGTTCGCCGCCGACGTGAACAAGGCGCGGACGAAGGACGGCAGGCCGTTCGCGGTCTTCTCGCCGTTCTCGCGCGCGTGGGAGCGGCTCGACCGGCGCGAGGTCCACGCGGCGCCGCGCTCGCTGTCGCTGCCGCCGGGCGTGCGCGCCGGCGAGATCCCGTCGGCCGACGCGATCGGCCTGCCCGCCGACGTGCCCGACCCGTTCCCGCCGGGCGAGGCCGCCGGCCGCGGGCGCATGCACGCGTGGCTGCGCGACGGCATCCAGGACTACGCGAAGCTGCACGACCGGCTCGAGGGCGGCACGTCGGAGCTCTCGCCGTACCTGCACCTCGGGATGCATCTCGCCGCGCGAGCTCGAGCAGCGCGCCCGGGACGCCGGCTCCGGCAAGGGCCCGTCCGAGTTCGTGCGCCAGCTGTGCTGGCGCGACTTCTACGCGCACGTGCTGCTCGCCAATCCCGGCAACGCGCGCCACGCCTACCGGCGCGAGATGGACGCGCTCGAGTGGGAGGACGACGACGAGGCGTTCGAGGCGTGGTGCGAGGGCCGGACCGGCTTCCCGGTGGTCGACGCCGGCATGCGCCAGCTGCGCGAGCGGGGCTGGCTCCACAACCGCGCGCGGCTGATCGTCGGCTCGTTCCTGACCAAGGACCTGCACATCGACTGGCGCCGCGGCGAGGCGCACTTCATGTCGCTGCTCACCGACGGCGACGAGGCTTCCAACAACGGCAACTGGCAGTGGATCAGCTCCGTCGGCGTCGACCCCGCGCCGTACTTCCGGCGCATGTACAACCCGGCCGCCCAGCAGCAGCGCCACGATCCCGACGGCGCCTACGTGCGCCGCTGGGTCCCCGAGCTGCGCGACGTCCCGCTCGCGAAGCTCGCCGAGCCGTGGACGATGAGCGAGACCGAGCAGGAGTCCGCGGGCTGCGTGATCGGCAGCGACTACCCGGAGCCGATCGTCGACCACAAGCACGAGCGCGAGCGGGCGATGGCGCGCTACCGCGCCGTGCGCGGACCTTGAGATTGTCGCCGCGCTGACATCCGGTGCGACCGTCGGCCGCCGCGAAAACGGCGCTGCACTGCGACATGGCCCGTGGAGCCCCCTCCGTGACCCGCGCGTAGGCCTTACGGTTGCCGCGGCCGGGGAGGCCGCACGATCTCGTTCCACCGCAGGGAGGCACAAGGATGTCAGCCGTCGCATGCTCCATCGCCCGGCGCGCCGCGCTCGTCGCCGCGCTGTCATTGCTCGCCGCCTGCCCCGCCGCGCTCGCGGCCGGCACCGTCACCGTCACGGTGACGGGCCAGGGAAGCGCGACGGGCTCGGGCATCAACTGCACGCACACGGGCGGTCCGGACTGCTCGCAGGCGTACGCCGACACGTCCCATCAGGAGTGCGATCCGGAGCGCAAGCCGCCCTGCTTCACGGTCACCCTGCCTCCGCACGAGGAGTTCACGGCCGGGGCCGACTCCAACGGCTTCGTCTATGACGGCTGGACGGGCTGCGACTCGGTGGCCGGCCGCGTGTGTGGGCTCACCGTCGAGTCGAGCACGGGCATCACCGCGCGCTTCCGCGATGCGCAGGCGCCGAGCGTGTCGGCTCCGACGCCGAGCTCCGGCGTGAGGAGGGGCACCCTCACGCTCGCGACGACCGCGGGCGACAACGCCGGTGTGACCAAGGTCGAGTTCTACAACGGCGCCACGAAGCTCGGCGAGGACGGCTCGGCCCCGTACGAGCTCTCGTGGAACACGACGACGGTCGCCGACGGCGCGAAGTCGATAACGGCGAAGGCGTACGACGCGGCCGGCAACGTCACGACGTCGGCCGCCTCGGGGTTCACCGTCGACAACACGGCACCGGCGCTCAACATCACCGGCGGCCCGAGCGGCCAGACCTTCGGCCCCGGTACGACACAGACCTGGACCTTCACCGCGACGGACGCGACGAGCACGGTCACGGCGCTGTGCCGCGTGCGCTCCACCTCCTCCACGCCGGCCTTCTCGCCCTGCAGCGGCGCGACCGCATCCCACGCGATCTCCAACCTGCCCGACGGCAGCTACACGTTCGAGGCGTTCGCGCGCGACGGCGGCCTGCTCGAGTCGGCGGTGCAGTCGCGCACGTTCGCCATCGACGCGACCCCGCCGGAGACGACGGTGACGAGCGGCCCGGCCGACGGCTCCTCGTCGACGGACACGACCGCCGTGTTCGGATTCTCGGCCGGCCAGGCCGGATCCACGTTCCAGTGCCGCGTCTACCCCGCGGCGCTCACGCCGCCCGCGTTCGGATCGTGCTCGGCGGCGTCGGGGCACACCGCGACCGGCTTCGCGCCGGGGACCTACTCGTTCGAGGTCCGCGCGACCGACCCATACGGCAACACGGACCCCTCGCCCGCCAAGCGCACGTTCTCGGTGACGGCGCCGGGCGACGGCGGCACGGACACGGGCACCGGGACGAACACCGGCGGCGGGAGCACGGGCACCGGCGGGACGACCACGGGGCCCGGCACGACCACGACGACGACGACCACCACCACGACCGTCACGACGACCGCGTTCGACCCGCGGATCACGAGCCTGTTCTTCTACAAGGGCACGAAGACTCGCTTCACCCGGCTGGTCGTGACGGACCTCCCGAAGGGCGCGAAGGTCAACGCTTCGTGCAAGGGCAAGGGGTGCGCCTTCAAGAGCAAGTCGATTCGCACCGCCGGCGCCAAGCTCAACGTGCTCAAGAAGCTCAAGCGCGTAAGGCTGCGGTCGGGAGCCGTGCTGCAGCTGAAGATCACAGCGCCCACCGGCGAGTTGAAGCTCGCCACGTGGAAGATCCGCACCGGCAAGGCGCCCGCGATCTCCTACCGCTGCGCGCCGAAGGGCGGCAAGCTCGCCCGCTGCGCCTGATCGCGGCGGCCCGCGGGGCGGCGGCTAAGCTCGCCGCCCCGTGACGAAGCTCTACCTCCAGGAGAACCAGCCCGAGGGCGTCCCGCCGCTGCAGCTCACGGGCGAGCGGACGCTCCCCGACGTCCCGGAGGAGAACTACTGGTTCCGCCGCCACCTCGTGGTCTACGAGTGGATCGCGGCGCGCGCGCACGGGCGCCGCGTGGTCGATCTCGCGTGCGGGGAGGGCTACGGCTCGGCCGTGCTCGGGCGCACGGCCGCGTCGGTCGTGGGCGTCGACGCCAACCCGGACGCGTACGAGCACGCGCGGCTGAAGTACACGCGCGGAAACGTCTCGTTCGAGCGCACGATGATCGAGCTCTGGGAGGGCGACGCCGACTGCGTCGTGTTCCTGCAGACGATCGAGCACGTCCAGGACGCCGGCGCGGTGCTCGACCGGATCCGCGCGCTGATCGGCCCCGGCGGCGTCGCCTACGTCTCGACGCCGAACGTGCTCACCCTGGCGCCGAAGGGCGCCGAGCGCTCCGGCAACCCGTGGCACGTGCACGAGTACCGGGCGCAGGAGTTCCGCGCGCTGTGCGAGCGCCACTTCTCCCAGGTCGACCTCCTCGGCCTCTTCCACGCGCGCAAGCTGCGCGCGCACCAGTGGGCGATCGAGCACGCCGGCTGGGACGCGATCCACCAGCGGCTCGGGTTCACCAAGCCGTTCTACGACCGCTTCACGCCCGCGATCTCCGTGCGCGACTTCGCGCTGCGGCGCGGCGACCTGGACCGCGCGCTCGACTTCCTCGCGGTATTGCGCCCGTAGGGAGCCGAAGCGACCGCCGGTCGGGTCGCTAAGGTCCCGCGCTCCATAAGAACAGAACCTTGCCGAATCCCGTCCGGACGACCCGGAGGGGAACGGGGGACCCACTCGGGGCCGCATGCGGCCCCACGGGGCGAATCGCCGCCAGTGCGCGGCGTAGCGCAGTTCCTAGCGCGAGCCCGACAGCTAACCCCGTAGGCATCAGGAACCAGGGGGTTTCACCGCTGTGCCCAACGAAGATCTGTCGAACCACGTCCCGTGGCTCGAATCCAAGCGCCGCTCGCGAGCTCGCCGCGCCGAGGCGCGCAAGTCCCGCAGCCGCGACCGTCGTCGCCGCACCGGCGCGCTCGTCGCCGCCGCGACATTGACGTTCGCCGCCGGAGGCGCGCTCGCGCAGAGCTCCGGCACGGGCTCGAGCGCGGTGCGGAGCGCGGGCGCATCCGTCGCCGCGCTCCAGAGCGCGCTCGGCATCACGGCCGACGGCGTCTACGGCCCGGCCACCCGCCGCGCCGTGCGCAACTACCAGCGCAACCAGGGCCTCGCCGTCGACGGCATCGCCGGCCCGGTCACGCTGTCGCACCTCGGCCTCGCGGGCTCGGCCACCCGTCCCGCCACGCAGCCCGCCTCGGGCGGTGGCAGCGGCACCGCGCCCAACGCCACGCTGGCCAAGATCGCCCAGTGCGAGTCCTCCGGCAACCCCACCGCGGTGTCCGCGTCCGGCCAATACCGCGGGAAGTACCAGTTCTCCCGCGCGACCTGGAGGGAGTACGGCGGCACCGGCGACCCCGCCGCCGCCCCCGAGGCCGAGCAGGACCGCATCGCCGCCGCGCTGCTACGCGGCCCGGGGCACCCAGCCCTGGCCGGTCTGCGGCGGGTAGCTGTCTCCGCCGGCCGGCGCGCTGCGCCGGCCAACGGCGGCTGGGTAAGGAGTGGGGGAGCTGCCCGGAGCGGCGCGCGGGTGGCTCCCTCGCCTCCCCTACCCAGCCGCAGTTGACGTTCGCTGCGGCTAGCCCCAGCGCAGCGTGTCCGGCTCGTCGCGCATCCGCAGCACCCGCGCGGGCACGCCGCCGACGACCGCGTTGGCCGGGACGTCCTTGGTGACGACCGTGCTGGTGCCGACGATCGCGTTGTCGCCGATCGTCGTGCCGCGCAGGATGCAGGCGCCGTAGCCGATCCAGCAGTTGTGGCCGACGGCCACGTCGCGCTTGTAGATGCCCTGGAGGCGGATCGGGCGCTCCTGCTCGACGACGCCGTGGTCGAAGTCGATCAGCATCACGCGGTCGGCGACGATGCACTCGCGGCCGATCGAGACGTGCTGGAAGGCGGAGATCGTGCACTCCTGGCCCATCACGGTCTTGGCGCCGATCGAGACCTCGCCCTCGTGGGCGCGGATCTTGCTGCCGTGGCCGATCCAGGACCAGCGGCCGAGCCGCACCACCGCGTCGGGGCCGATCTCGAACTTCACGCCCGGGCCGACGAAGCACAGCCCGTCCGTCTGGAGCCGGCCGCGCCAGCGGAGCTTCAGCCACGCCCAGCGGACGATCAGGCGGCCGTACTTGAAGCTGAGCATCCCGTTGCGGCGCATGAACCGCAGGAGCACCAGCGGCCCGCCGTGGAGCGGGGCCGGCTCGCCGCGCACCTGCAGCGGCCGCCGCGGCTTGGGCTTCGCCGGGGCTGACATACCGCCAGACGTTACCCTCCCGCCCCTCATGGCCGACCGGGATGCGAACCTCGCCGAGCGTCTGCTCAAGGGCGACAAGCGCGCGCTGGCGCGGGGGATCTCGCTCGTGGAGGACGACGACCCGCGGGGCTGGGCGCTCGTGCGCGAGGTCTACCCGCACACCGGCTCGGCGTCCGTGGTCGGGTTCACGGGCCCGCCGGGCGCCGGCAAGTCGACGCTGATCGGCGCGCTCATCGCGCACCGGCGCAAGCGGGACCGCCAGATCGCGGTGCTCTCGATCGACCCGAGCTCGCCGTTCCGCGGCGGGGCGCTGCTCGGCGACCGGATCCGGCTGACGGAGCACTTCCTGGACCCGGGCGTGTTCATCCGCTCGATGGCCACGCGCGGCGCGCTCGGCGGGCTCGCCGAGGCGGCGCTGCAGACCGCGCTGCTGATGGATGCCGCGGGCCGCGACGACGTGTTCCTGGAGACGGTCGGCGTCGGCCAGGCGGAGGTCGACGTGATCGACCACGCCGACTCGGTCGTGCTCGTGCTGATCCCCGGTTCCGGCGACTCGATCCAGGCGCTCAAGGCGGGCGTGATGGAGATCCCCGACGTGATCGTCGTCAACAAGGCCGACCACCCGCTGACCGACACGATGGTGCGCGAGATCAAGGGCGTGCTCACGCTCGCGCCGCAGGGCAGCTGGCCCGTGCCGATCGTCAAGACCGAGGCCCACCGCGGCGAGGGCATCGAGGAGCTCGACGCCAAGCTGCTCGAGCACCGCGAGCACGTCGAGGCCGAGGGCACGCTGTCCGAGCGCCGCCGGCGCAACCTGATGAACGAGGTGCTCGGGCTCGCGACCGTGCGGCTGCGGCGCGCGCTCGAGGCGACGCTGCACGAGGACCCCGAGGTGCGCGAGCTGCTCGACGAGGTCGTCGCGCGCCGGCTGGACCCCGCGAGCGCCGCCAGCGCGATCCTCGCCCGCGGGGCGATCGAGGCCGGCGACGCCGCCAGGCCCGACCAGCAGGCGGAAGCGACGGGGTAGGACTCTCGGATGGCCGGCGACCTGGAGCTCGTAGGGAGGCTCGGCCTCGCGCTCGTGCTCTCGGCCTCGATCGGCCTCGAGCGCGAGCTGCGCCAGAAGAGCGCCGGCCTGCGCACCTACACGCTGGTCGGCCTCGGCGCCGCGCTGTTCTCGCTGGCCGGCGCCTACGGCTTCCAGGACGAGCTCGGCGCGAACGGCGTGCCGCGCGACCCCTCGCGCGTGGCCGCGCAGGTCGTCTCGGGCATCGGCTTCATCGGCGGCGGGCTGATCTTCGTCCGCCGCGACGCCGTGCGCGGGCTCACCACGGCGGCGGGCGTGTGGCTCACGGCGGCGGTCGGGATCGCCGCGGCCGCCGGCCAGGTGGCGCTCTCGATCCTCGCGACCGCCGCCTACATGCTCGTCGCGTTCGGGTTCCCGCGCCTGACGACCCGGCTGCCGCAGCCGCGCACCGCGATGACGGTCGTGCAGGTCACCTACGTCGACGGCCGCGGCGTGCTGCGCGAGGCGATCGAGCGCTGCACCCGCGCCGGCTTCGCGGTCGTGGACATCTCGACGCGGCGGCTGGACCCGGGCGAGGGCGGCGAGCGGGGCACGGTCACCGTCCGGCTGGAGCTGCAGGGGATCGCCGACGCGGACGCGCTACGGGCGGACCTCGCCGAGCTCGACGGCGTGCTCGCCGTCAACGTCGACCGGCCGGACGACGCGGAGTGACCCTCCGAGCATCGAGTCCGGAGTTGTTCGGCCTCAGGCCGAACAACTCCGGACTCGGCGCGGTGGTCGTCGTGGTTGCGGTGCTCGCCGGCTGCGGCGGTGCGCCGGAGCGGCCGCGGTCGAGCGCGACGCCGACCCCCGACGCGACCCCGACGGCGACCCCGCGGGCGGAGCGCGCGCTGAAGCGCCCGCGCTGCCGGCCCGAGGTACCGGACTGCCGCGCGGCCAGCGGGCGGATCGTCTACGTCGAGCGCGTCGACCCGGACGGAGACGGCGACCTCCACGTCGTCGTGACGGACCGGCGCGGGGTGACGCTTCGCGGCCTCACCGCGATCGACGTCTCGAAGGACCTGCGCCCGCGCCGCGACCCGAGGGTCGGCGAGCAGGCCGCCGCGATGGGACCGGTCCAGACCGGGTCCTACGGCCAGTCGCAGATCCATGCGCTGGTGTTCCGGACGCGGCGCTGACCCCGGCGCGGCCGTCGGCACGCGGGCATGTACGGAGGCGGGAGCGACCAGATCTCGCCAAGTGGAGTCGATTTGCACGCTATAGCGGGGTCAATCGACTCCACCCCGTCGAACGCGTAATGGAACTGCGCCGGGCTGCAGCCGAACGGCCCCGAAACTCCCGCCCCCTTACCCAGCGCAGTTGACGTTTCAGCCCGCCACACCTAGCCACCCCTCGGCCGGCCCGATCCACGCATCCCCGAGCACCCACGCACCCAGCGCCAGCGTCACCACGGCGAGCACGGTCCCGACCACGCGCGTGTGCCGCAGCCCCCACGCCGAGAGGGCGGCCAACGCCGGCACGGCGGCGAACAGCGGCAACCCGGGGAACCACGGCCCGTCGGCGTCCTCGACGGTGAAGGAGGCGATCAGCCACTGCGCGACCGCCGTCGCGGCGAGCAGCGCGGCGACGGCCTCGGCCTCCCGCCGCGCGGGGATCGCGGCGGCGACCCGCCCGCGCCGCGAGCGCGCGAGCAGCCACGCGCCGACGAAGGCGAGCGCGAGCACGGGCGCCCAGCGCAGCAGCCCGGCCGACGGTTCCAGCCACAGGCCGAGCAGGTTCGGCGCCCGGCCGGCGATGCCCGCCGCGTCCTCCGTGGCCGCGGCGGCGGCCGACGGCAGCGGCCCGCCGAACAGGGTCTCGTTGAGCCGCGCGAAGAACACGACGGAGCCGAGCATCAGCTCCGCGATGATCAGCGCGGCCAGCCGCCGGCCCTCGAGCGATGTCCAGCGCACGAGGCAGACCGCCGCCGGCAGCCCCGCCACGGCCAGCGCCGGGTCCAGCCACACGAGCAGCGCCAGCAGCACGGCCCCGGCGTAGGCGTGGCGGAGCCGGGCGCGCTCGCGCACCCGCACCGCGCACAGCGAAGCCGCGGCGATCAGCGCCGCCCCGATCGGCTCGGGCGAGACGGTGGTGGCGGCCGCCAGCGCGGGCGGCGAGAGGCCGGCCGCCAGCACGGCGGCGCTCGCCCACGGCTCGGGCACGATGCGGCGCGCGAGCGCGGCGGCGATCACGAACGCGAGCGCGGTCAGGACCGCGATCATCAGCTCGACCAGCCGCGGCCCGCCGAGCGCGTACGCCGGGTAGATCGCCAGCGGCATCCCGACGCCCTGCGGCTCGCGCTGCCGTCCGAGCACGAGCGTCCCGCTCGGCCGCGGCTCGCGCGCGGTGAACTCGCGCCACTGGTCCCGCGCGTACTGGTTCGCCAGATCGAGGTCGCCGTCGTCGGCCCACGACCGGGCGGCGAGCAGGTAGCGGACCTCGTCGCCCGCGTAGTCCTCCCCGGCGGTCGCGGGGATCGAGAGCGTCGCGGCGTAGACGGCGAGCAGGAGCGCCCCGAGGGCGGCGAGCCTCACGGGGCGCTCATGGCGGTGCCTAGAGCACGCCGCGCTTCCACGGCCCCCAGATCGCGAACGTCAGGCCGCTGGAGGCCTGGATGTTCACGAACAGCACCTTCCCGTCGGGCGTGAAGGTCGAGCCGGCGAACTCCTCCTGCTGACGGCCCGCGATCGCGTTGCGCGCGAAGTCGAAGATCTTGCCGTCGGGCGTGACCCCGCGCAGGTAGTTCTCGACCGGCCCGTCCTCGCACAGCAGCGAGCACTTGCGCGGGCTGATGCAGAGGTTGTCCGGCAGCTCGAGGACGTTCCGGCTCGGCGACTCGAACAGCAGCGTCAGCGTCCCCCTGCCCGTGTCGTAGACCCACAGCTGGCCGAAGCCGTCGCCGTAGCCGGCCGGCGGCGGCTCGCCCGCGGGCGTGTCGCCGCCCTGCGTGGAGACGAGGTAGACCTTGCCCGAGTCGTAGAAGATGCCCTCGAGGCGGCTGAAGATCGCCGCGCCCTTCGCCCGGCCCTGGGCGCCGACGGCCTGGATCGCCTCGTTGTTGGTGGTGTCCGGCCCGAACGTCGGGTCGGGGTCGTCGATCTTCACCCACTCGACGCCGTAGGTCACGCCGGGGGTCTGCCCCTTGTCGAGCACGGCGTTGGTGCGGCCCTCGATCTTGAGCATCTCGAGCGTCCCGCCGTCGGTCAGGCGCTTGGCCGTCATCGGGTTCTGCGGCGCCCGGTAGCGGTAGAAGCCAGACGGGAAGTCGAAGTTGTCCTCGGTCAGGTAGAGGAACCCCGTGCCCGGGTCGATGTCGACCGCCTCGTGCGCGAAGCGGCCGGCAGAGCGGATCGGGACGGGCTTCTGGTGCTCGCGCGCGTCCCAAGACGCCGGCACCTCGAACACGTAGCCGTGCTTGCGCTGGAGCCGGCTGTTGTCGCCGCCCGTGAAGTCGTTGCCGACGTCCGGGCCGTTGACGGTCTCCTCGCACGTGATCCACGTGCCCCACGGCGTCGCGCCGCCGGCGCAGTTCATCTGCGTGCCGTTGCAGCTCACCCAGGAGTCGACCTTGGTGGCGTGGCGGTTGACCTCGAGCGTCGTGGTGCCGCCGCCCGCCACCGGGTCATAGGCCTTCGACGGGTCGCCGAACGCACCGACGGGGCCGTTGACCTCGTGGTTGCGCACGAGCCGGTAGCGGCTCGGGCCGGCGTTGAAGGCGGCCATGCCGTCGTGGCGGCCCGGCGTGAGCACGCCGTCGTCCATCGGCGTGCCCGTCGGGGTGATGCTGCGGTACTCGAAGCCCTCGGGCAGGTGCAGCCGCACCACGCCGTCGGTCTCGTCCGGTATCGGCATCAGCGGGCCGTAGCCGCCGTTGTTCGCCGCCACCCCCGTCGATCCCACGGCCAGCGCTCCGCGCGCGAAGATCCCCTGCAACGGCCCGCTCAACGTCGCGAGCCCGGCCACCGAGATCCCGGCCCTCTTCAGGAACTCGCGTCGATCGGTCAGCGTCATGAACACCCTCCCCCGAGGTCGGTCAGACTGGATTGCGGGCAGCTTAGTCGCCGCGAGCGAGCCCGTCCGCCAGTTCGATGATCAACCGCACCCCGAAGCCCGTCCCGCCCTTGCGGGCGTAGGCCTTGCCGGTGTCCCAGGCGGTGCCGGCGATGTCGACGTGCGCCCAGGGGACGTCGCCGGTGAAGCGCTTGAGGAACTCGGCCGCGACGATCGAGCCGGCCTTGCGGGTCTCGACCGAGTTGGCGATGTCCGCATAGCGGCCCTCGATCGCCTTGGCGTAGTCGGGGTGCAGCGGCAGCCGCCAGGTGAGCTCGCCGGCGCGCCGGCCCGCTTCGGAGACCGCCTCGCACCACGCGTCGTCGGTGCCGAACAGGCCGGCGTGGGTGTCGCCGAAGGTGGTCACGATCGCGCCCGTGAGCGTGGCGAAGTCGACCAGGCGCTCCGCGCCCAGCTCGACCGCGTGCGCGAGGCAGTCGGCCAGCACGAGCCGGCCCTCGGCGTCGGTGTTGATGATCTCGATCGTCGTGCCGGTCTTGGCGCGCACGATGTCGCCCGGCTTGAGCGCGTGACCCGACGGGAGGTTCTCCGTCGCGCCGATCACGGCCACGACCGGGACGGGCAGCCCGAGCCGGGCGATCGCCCCCGTCGCCTCGAGCACGGCCGCGCCGCCGGACATGTCGAACTTCATCTCGCTCATCTTCATGCCGGGCTTGAGCGAGATGCCGCCCGAGTCGAACGTCACGGCCTTGCCGACGAGGCCGAGCACGGGCCCGGCGGCATCCTCGGGCGCGTAGCGGACCGTGATCAGCTGCGGCTCCTCGTGGCTGCCGCGCGCGACGCCGGCGAACGCGCCCATGCCGGCCGCCTCGATCTCGGCCCGCCCCATCGTCTCGACCGTCAGCGAGCCCAGCTCGGCGGCGAGCTCGTGCGCGCGCTCGGCGAGCCGCGTCGGCGTGAGCTCGTTGGCCGGCGCGTGCTGCAGGTCGCGGGCGGCGTTGGTCGCCTCGGCCGCCACGGCGGCGCGGGCGACGGCCTCCGAGACGTCGTGGTGCGCCGAGAGCGCGAGCCGCTCGATCCCGCCGTCCTCGGGCGGCTTGGACTTGTGGGCGCGGTAGGCATAGGCGGCCAGCAGGGTGCCCTCGACGAAGCCGGCCGCCTCGGCGTCGCCGACGTGGTGCGGGAGCTCCCAGCAGAGGAAGCGCGCGCCGATCTCGCGCGCGCGGCCGGTCACGCTCGCGGCGGCGACGCGGGCGCGCTCCGCGTCGAACTCCTCGCGCTTGCCGAGGCCCGCGAGCACGTACCGCAGGCCGCCCGCGTGCGTGACCGCGAGCTTGCGCAGGCCGGGCTTGGCCTCGCCGGAGTCCACGAGCGCCTGCAGCACGCCGCCGTCGAGGTCATGGGCGATCGGCTCGCCGTCGAAGAGGCCGATGGCGATCGTGTCGGCGCCGGTGTCGGCAGGGGCTGAGGTGGAGGCTTCGGCGCGCATCGGCGCAGCGTAACTAGGATCAGTGCCTTCCCTCGGAACTGGAGCCCGAATGCCACGCACCGTCATCCTCGGCAGCGCCCGGACACCCGTCGGCAAGATGGGCGGCGGCCTTGCCTCGCTGCACCCGACCGACCTCGGCGGCATCGCCATCGGCGCCGCGCTCGAGCGCGCCGACGTCGCGCCGGAGCAGGTGCAGCACGTGGTGATGGGCCAGGTCCTGCAGGCGGGCGTCGGGCCAGATCCCCTCGCGCCAGGCCCAGATCAAGGCCGGCATCCCGATCGAGGTCTCCTCGGAGACGATCAACAAGGTCTGCGCTTCGGGCATCCGCGCGGTCGGGCTGCTCGACCAGTCGATCCGCGCGGGCGACATGGAGATCGGCGTCGGCGGCGGCATGGAGTCGATGTCGCAGGCGCCGTACCTGCTCCCGAACGCCCGCTTCGGCTTCCGCATGGGCGACGTCAAGGCGCTCGACGCGATGGTCCACGACGGGCTCACCAACGCCTTCACGGGCAAGCAGATGTTCCAGGAGGCCACCGAGGTCGGCGACGAGCTCGAGATCACGCGCGCCGACATGGACCGCTGGGCGCTGCGCTCGCACGAGCGCACGATCGCCGCGACCGACGAGGGCCGGCTCCCGGAGGAGATCGTCCCCGTCACCGTCAAGGGCCGGAAGGGCGACACGGTGGTCGAGGTCGACGAGGCGCCGCGCCGCGGACTCCTCGCTGGAGTCGCTGGCCAAGCTGCCCGGCCTGCACGGCAAGGAGGGCTCGCACACCGCCGGCAACTCGCCGGGCGTCAACGACGGCGCGGGCGCGATCATCGTCTCCTCCGACGAGTGGGCCGAGCGCGAGGGCAAGGAGATCCTCGCCACGATCGTCGCCCAGGCCGCGGTCGCCGACGAGTTCGCCTACCTCGCGCGCACGCCCGCCAACGCGGCGAAGGCGGCGCTCGAGAAGGCCGGGCCTGCAGCCCGGCGACATCGACCTGTGGGAGATCAACGAGGCGTTCGCGTCGGTCGACCTTGAACTCGATCCGGATGCTCGGCATCGACGAGGAGCGGGTCAACGTCAACGGCGGCGCCGTCGCCATCGGCCACCCGATCGGCGCCTCGGGCGCGCGCATCCTCGCCTCGCTCGTGCACGAGCTGCGCCGGCGCGGCGGCGGCTACGGCTGCGCGGCGATCTGCTCCGGCGGCGGCCAGGGCGACGCGGTCATCGTCCAGGTGTGAGATCGGCCGCGGATCCGATCATCTGGTGACCGAGCGGCCACACATCCTGCCCCCGCCGCCCGGCGGGGGCGCGCTGCGCCGGGACGACGAGCCGGGCGCCGCGTTCTTCGACCTCGACCGCACGCTGATGGCGGGCTCGAGCGCGTTCCAGTTCGGCCGCGCCGCCTACAAGGCCGGCCTGGTCAACCGGCGGGCGCTGGCGCGCGACGCGTGGGAGAACGTCCTGTTCCGGCTGCGCGGCTCGACGGACGCGGGCACGGACGCGCTGCGCGAGCGGATCGGCCAGCTGCTCGAGGGCGTGCGCGTGCGCGACCTGCAGCGGCTCGCGCCCGACGTGCTGGCGGGCGTCCTGCCGCGGCTGTACCCGAGGATGCTCGCGATCGCCTACGAGCACCAGGACGCGGGCCGCCCGATCTTCATCTGCACGGCCGCCTCGCAGGAGATGGCGGAGCTGATGGCGATCGTGCTCACCTTCGACGGCGCCGTCGGCTCGGTCTCGGAGGTCGTCGACGGCCACTACACGGGCCGCGCGGGCGGGCCGTTCACCTACCGCGAGGGCAAGGCCGCAGGCGATCCGCGAGCTGGCCGCGCGCGAGGGGATCGACCTGTCGCGCTCCTGGGGCTACTCCGACTCGGAGTCCGACCTGCCGATGCTGCGCGCCGTCGGCCATCCGGTCGCCGTCAACCCCGACACCGAGCTCGGCCGCGTGGCGCGCGAGGAGGGCTGGGAGGTCCTGCGCTTCGACCGGCTCGGGCGGCGGCTGCGCGTCGGCGCCGCGGCGCTCACGGCGCCGCGGCGGTCGGCGGCATCGGCTCGCGGGCGATCCAGCGGGCGCGCGCATGAGCCACCACGAGCTCGGCCCCGAGCAGCAGGAGATCCGCGCGCTCGCGCGCCGCTTCGCCGAGGAGAAGATCGCGCCGCACGCGGCGCAGTGGGACCGCGAGCACCACTTCCCGCGCGAGCTGTTCGGCGAGCTCGGGCGAGCTCGGCCTGATGGGCGTCTGCGTGCCCGAGGAGCAGGGCGGCGCCGGGCGCCGACTTCCTCTCCTACATGCTCGTGCTGGAGGAGCTCTCGCGCGCCGACGCCGGGGTCGGCGTGACCGTCGCGGTGCACACCAGCGCCTGCACGCTGCCGCTGCTCGCGCACGGCTCCGGAGTACGTCCCGGCGCTCGCCTCCGGCGAGGAGATCGGCGCGTTCGCGCTGACCGAGGCCGGCTCGGGCTCCGACGCGAGCGCGATGCGCACGCGCTACGCGGACGGCCGGCTCACCGGCGCCAAGCAGTGGATCACCAACGGCTCGCACGCCTCCACGTTCCTCGTCTTCGCCCGCGACGGCGAGCGCATCAGCGCGTTCGTCGTGCGCGCCGGCGCCGACGGCTTCTCGGTCACGCGCGAGGAGGAGAAGATGGGCCTGAACTCCTCCTCGACCGCCGACCTCGCGTTCGAGGACACGCCCGCCGAGCGGCTCGGCGAGCCCGGCAAGGGCATGGCGATCGCGCTGCGCACGCTCGACGGCGGCCGGATCGGGATCGCCGCCCAGGCGGTCGGGATCGCCCAGGCCGCGCTGGACCTGGCGAGCAGCTACGCGAAGGAGCGCAACGCGTTCGGCGGCCCGATCGGCCGGCTCGGCGCGATCCAGCAGAAGCTCGCCGACATGCAGACCGAGATCGAGGCCGCCCGCGCGCTGACCTGGCGCGCCGCGCGGCTGAAGGAGGCCGGCCACCCGCACACCGTCGAGGGCGCGCAGGCGAAGCTGTTCGCCAGCGCCGTCGCGCGCCGCCAGACCGGCGAGGCGATCCAGATCCTCGGCGGCTACGGCTACACGAAGGAGTTCCCCGCCGAGCGCTACTACCGCGACGCAAGGTCACCGAGATCTACGAGGGCACGAGCGAGATCCAGCGGCTCGTGATCGCCCGCGCCCTGCTCGGCGAGGCGATGCGCGACGCGCGGCGCGCTGGCGACCAGACGCCGCTACAGATGGCCACCGAGGAGAGGCAGTCCGACGCCGAGCGCTGGTACCGCGAGCGTATGCGCCGACGCCCGAGCGCGACGCCGCGTTCACCACGCTCTCCGGCGAGCCGATCCGCCGCTGTACACCGAGGCCGACCTGCCCGTCGACGGCAGCAGCGATCGGGCTGCCGGGCGAGTATCCGTTCACGCGCGGCGTGTACCCGAGCATGTACCGCGGCCGGCTGTGGACGATGCGCCAGTTCGCCGGCTTCGGCACGGCCGAGGAGACCAACGAGCGCTTCCGCTACCTGCTCGACCACGGGCAGACCGGGCTGTCGCACGGCGTTCGACATGCCGTCGCTGATGGGCCACGACTCCGACCACCCGCGCTCGCTGGGCGAGGTCGGCCGCGAGGGCGTCGCGATCGACACGCTCGACGACATGGAGACGCTGTTCGCGGGCATCGACCTCGGCGAGGTCACCGTCTCGATGACGATCAACGCGCCGGCGGCGATCATGATGGCCTTCTACGTCGTCGCCGCCGAGGAGAACGGCGTCCCGCGCGGACCGGCTCGGCGGCACGATCCAGGCCGACATCCTCAAGGAGTACATCGCCCAGAAGGAGTGGTGCTTCCCGGTCGACCCGGCGATGCGCCTGCTCGGCGACATGATCGAGTGGTGCACCGAGCACATGCCGCGCTGGCACCCGGTCTCGATCTCGCGGCTACCACATCCGCGAGGCGGGCTCGACCGCCGCGCAGGAGCTCGCGTTCACGCTCAAGGACGGCCTGACCTACGTCGAGCAGGCGGTCGAGCGCGGCCTGGACGTCGACGACTTCGCGCCGCGCCTGAGCTTCTTCTTCAACGCGCAGATCGACTTCTTCGAGGAGATCGCCAAGTACCGCGCGGCCCGCCGGATCTGGGCGCGCGAGCTGCGCGAGACGTTCGGCGCGCAAGAACCCGAAGTCGTGGCTGATGCGCTTCCACACGCAGACCGCGGGCGTCTCGCTGACCGCCCAGCAGCCGCTCAACAACATCGTGCGCACGGCGATCGAGGCGCTCGCCGGCGTGCTCGGCGGCACGCAGTCGCTGCACACCAACTCCTACGACGAGGCGCTCGCGCTGCCGACCGAGGAGGCGGTGCGCATCGCGCTGCGCACGCAGCAGATCATCGCCCACGAGACCGGCGTGACGAACACGATCGACCCGCTCGGCGGCTCGCTACTTCGTCGAGGCGCTGACCGACGAGATGGAGCGCCAGGCCTACGAGTACTTCGCGCAAGATCGACGAGCTCGGCGGCATGGTCGAGGCGGTCAAGCGCGAACTACCCGCAGCGCGAGATCGCCGACGCGGCGTTCGAGCTCCAGCGCGAGATCGACCGCGGCGAGCGCGATCGTCGTCGGCGTCAACGACTACACGCGAGGGCGACGACGGCGAGATCGAGATCCTGCGCATCGACCCGGCGCTCGAGCGCAAGCAGATCGACCGCGTGCAGGCGCGTCCGCGCCCGCCGCGACGGCGCCGCGGTCGAGGCGGCGCTGGCCGCGCTCAAGCGCGGCCGCGGCCGCGACGACGCGCAACCTGATGCCGGCCCTCCTCGACTGCGCGCGCGTCCACGCCTCCGAGGGCGAGATCGTCGAAGCCCTCCAGGACGGTCTTCGGCACCTACACCGAGACGCCGGTCTTCTGAGCCGTCCCGAAAGGTCTCGCCCATGCGCAAGCTGCTCGTCGCCATGCTCATCGCCGCCGTCGTCGGCCGTCGCTCGCCATCCCGGCGCTCGCCGCGACGCGGTCGGTCAAGGTCGGCGACGACTACTTCGTGCGCAAGGGCTCCGTCCGACCGTCACGGTCAAGAAGGGCACGACGGTCACGTGGCGCTGGAGCGGCAAGGAGCTGCACAACGTCGCCGTCACCAAGGGCCCGGTGAAGTTCCGCTCCTCCTACAAGGACTCGGGCACCTACTCGAAGCGGCTGACCCGCACCGGCACCTACACGATCGTCTGCACGATCCACCAGCCGGGACATGAGGATGCGTCTGCAACGTCACCAGATGAGAGGTCCGCGTTGCGCGCCTCAGGGGCGCTGATAGGGGTTCCAGCAATCAGCGGCGCACGGGGAGCGCCCGCACGCTCGAGGGGAGCACAATGGTCAATCGACGTGGAGCGTCGCTCGCGACGCTTGCAATCGTGCTGCGCGCTCGGCGCGGGCGCGGCACCGGCCGGCGCGAAGGAGAAGGGCCTCCAGTGGGAGGACTGCGGCGACGGCTTCCAGTGCGCGCACGGCGACGGTCGCCGAAGGACTACGACAAGCCCAGGGACGGCACGCTGCGACATCGCGGTCATCCGCAAGCCGGCGACGGAACGGCGCACCGGATCGGCTCGCTGTTCGTCAACTACGGCGGGCCCGGGCGGCGACGGCGTGCAGACGACGCGCGACGCGTAGCGGGCGGGCTGTTCGACACGCTCAACGAGCGCTTCGACATCGTCGCGCTTCGACCCGCGCGGCACCGGCCAGAGCGAGCCGCCATCGACTGCAAGGCCAACCAGGAGACGCGAGGGCATCTACTCGCAGCCGTTCACGACGCCCGGCGACATCGACGTCGAGCGCGCTGCTCGCGAAGCGACGAGCGCTACGTCGACCGCTGCCTCGCGCTCAACGAGCGACATCCTCGCCGTACGCCTCGACCGCCAACGTCGCGCGCGACATGGACGCGCTGCGCGCGGCGGTCGGCGACGCGAAGCTCACCTACCTCGGCTTCTCCTACGGCACGTTCCTCGGCGCCACCTACGCGAGCCTGTTCCCGCGACAGCTACCGCGCGCTCGTGCTCGACGGCGCGCTCGACCCCGACCAGTACATCAACGACCCGATGCGGCGGCCTGCTCGAGCAGACCGCCGGCTTCGAGCGCGCGCTCGGCCGCTTCTTCGCAGGCGTGCGCGGCGCAACCAGACGGCCTGCCCGGTTCGGCGGCGCCGACCCGTGGGACGCGCTACGACGAGCTGGTCGAGCAGGCCGACGCGCCGCCGATCCCGGCCGACGGCTACGCGCCGACCCGCGGCCGGTCGACGGCGACGACATCCGCGTGGCGTCGCCATCGACGCTCTACGCCAAGCAGCTGTGGCCGCGTCCTGGCTGCGGCGCTCGACGAGGCCGCCGCGCGGCGACGGCGACGCTGATGCGCGCGCTCGTCGACGAGCTTCTACGGGCGCAACCCGACGACGGCACCTACGACCCGGGCCTCGACCGCTACTTCACGATCAGCGCGGTCGAGCAGCGGTACCCGTCGCGACGTCGAGCCCTACCTCGCGGCCGGCGACCGCTCGTGGGCACGTTCGACCACTTCTGGTTCAACCGGGCTACTCCGAGCTGCAACTGGGGCGCTTTTTCCGATCCGCGCACAGGGCGTATTCCACGGCCCGTTCCGCTGCCCGGAGCGCGCGCCGACCCCGCTCGTGGTCGGCACGACCTACGACCCGGCGACGCCGTACCGGGGCGCGCAAGCGCATGGTCGAGCGAGCTCGGCAACGCGCGGCTGCTGACGATGCGCGGCGACGGCCACACCGCCTACGGCGGCAACTCGCCGTGCATCGACGCGGCGGTCGACGCCTACCTCGAGGCCCTCACCGTCCCGGCCGCCGGGACGAGCTGCAAGCAGGAGGTCCCGTTCGGCGAGGCGCAGGTGCAGGCGCGCAGCAAGGCGGCCGCGCGGCCCGCGCTCGCGTACCGCGGGCCCGGCGTCAAGCCGCTCGCCCGGTCAGCGGTCCTTCCACAGCCCGCCGCGGCCCGACCGGGCCGCGGCGGGCCGCCGCTCGCCTAGCACTGGCGGCGATGTCCGCTCCACGTCCACCAAGAAGATCCGCGTCGTCGTCGCCAAGCCCGGCCTGGACGGGCACGACCGCGGGGCGAAGATCATCGCCCGCGCGCTGCGCGACGCGGGGATGGAGGTCATCTACACCGGCCTGCACCAGACGCCGGAGCAGATCGTCGAGACCGTGCTGCAGGAGGACGCCGACGCCGTCGGGCTCTCGATCCTCTCGGGCGCGCACATGACGCTCGTGCCGAAGGTGATCGAGCTGCTCACCGAGCAGGACGCCTCCGACGTCGTCGTGACCGTCGGCGGGACGATCCCGGCGCAGGACATCGAGGAGCTCAAGGAGCTCGGGGTGGCCGAGGTCTTCACGCCGGGCGCGCCGACGCAGGCGATCATCGACTTCATCCAGGGCGCCGTCACGCCTTAGTAGGCCGCGACGCCCGGCGGCCAGGCCAGCTCGACGCCGGCCGCCGCCAGCTCGTCCTGGAACTCGCCCAGCAGCGCGGGGTCGGCCCGGACCGCGCGCGGGATCGTGCGCCGCGCGGCGCAGAACGCCGCTAGGTGCCCGGCCGCCTCGCCGGCGCCCCACTCGACCGGGTGCAGCCGGTAGGCGCCGTTGGTGACGTGCGTCGTGGCGATGTTCTTGGCGCCCGCCAGCAGGTTGTCGATCCGGACCGGGATCAGCGCGCCGAGCGGGATCTGGAACGGCGGGCAGGCGACGTCGATGTACGGGTCGCCCGCCGGTCGAGGGGTGCAGGTCGATCCGGTACTGGCCGACCCCGACGCTGTCCGGCGTAGGCGCGTGCCGAGCTCCTGCTCGACGATGCGGTGCTCGCCGACGATCCGGCGCGACTCGCGGATGTAGAGCGCCTTCGCCGTCCAGCGCAGCCGCAGCCCCGGGAAGCCGGCCTCGGTCTGCAGCCAGTGCAGGAAGCCCAGGCTCAGCTCGCGCGCGGCGGCGGCGTGGCGCGCGGCGTCGGGCACGCCGAACACCGGCCCGCCCGTGTAGTCGATCTGCGGCCAGTTGACGAGCGTGATGTCGCTGCGCAGGTGGCCGGGCTCGAAGTTCCCGCGCGCCGCGATCCGCCGGAACAGCCACAGCTCCTTGTCGAGCGACGGGTCGGCGAGGTCCGGCCCGATCAGCGCGGGGTCGCCGGGCGGGTTCGGCGTCAGCGTGCGCGGGACGAGCTCGTTCGTGCGCGGGTCCGGCGCGAGCAGCGAGAAGCGGCCCGGGTCGTAGCCGGGCGGGCGCGGGATCGTGTGGTCCTCGCCGGCGAGGTGGTCGACCGCGAAGCAGGCCGTGACGGGCTGCATGTTCAGCGGGTCGGCGACCGCCGCGGCGTGCGGCTCGCCGGTCTGCTCGCGCGACTCGGCGCCCGTGACGTGCTCGGCGCCCGCGAGCGGGAGCAGCTCGCCGGTCTCCGTGGCGTCGACGAACCAGTCCGCCTCGACGACGCGCTCGCCCTCGGGGCCGCGCAGCGTCACGGCGGTGATCCGGTCGCCGTCGGTGTGGGCGGCGACGGGCGCGTGCTCGCGCAGCACCTCGATCCCGGGCCGGTCGACGAGCGCGTCGATCACCGCGAGCGCCGCGCGCGGCTCGCACGAGAGCCGGCTCACCGTCGCCGAGCCGGGGTTGAGGTCGCGGCGCGCGCGGGCGGCCGCGGTCAGCGGCGTGTGCTCGCGGTAGTGGGCGCGGATCGCCTCGCGCAGCGCGCGGTAGCGCGCGGTGCAGCCGAAGTCCTCGATCCACGGGTGCTCGTCGAGCGGCACGGCCTGGCTCGTGAGCTGGCCGCCGAGCCAGTCGGTCTCCTCGCTGAGCACGACGCGGGCGCCGCGGTCGGCCGCGGCCAGCGCGGCCGCCACGCCGCCCAGCCCGCCGCCCACCACCAGCACGTCCGCCTTCAGATCGACGATCCCGAGAAGAAGAAGAACCAGACCTCGAACGCGAGCACGGCGATCAGCACCGTGCCGACGAGCACGACGTCGAGCGCCGAGATCCGCTGCCGCCGCCGCTGGTCGCGCATGCGCTCGCCGCACAGGCTGCGCAGCCACGGCTGCTGGCGCCGCGGCGCCGGCGGGATCCCGAGCAGCCGGTCGTGGCGCGCGCCGAGCGCGCCGAGCAGCTTGATCAGCGCGAAGCTCGTCACGCCCATCACCGCGATCACGGCGAACACCGCGCCCATGCTCAGGCCGGAGGTCCCCTGGAGCCGGCTGCCCACCCACAGCGCCAGCAGCGGGCTGCCGGTCCAGATGTTCACCGCCGTGACGGCCATCGCGGCGAGCAGCAGCGCGCGTTGCAGGCGGGCGGCCATGGGCGGGACGCTAGGGCGCCGGCGAGACGTCAACGGCGCTGGGTAGGGGGGGTGGGGAGTGCCCGGAACTCCTTCGACCGTTCGCGTCGGGAGAAGCCGCGCGGGCTGATACCGCGCTTCCCCACCCAGCCGCAGTTGACGTTCGACGGCGCCGCGTAACTAAACCGTCCAGACGGTATAGTAATCGTCATGCCAGCCATCTTCCTCACCATCGCCATCGTCGCGGAGGTCGCCGGCACGGTCGCGCTCAAGTACACCGACGGGTTCACCAACCCCGGCCCGAGCGTGCTCGTGGTCGCCGGCTACGGCCTCTCGTTCTGGATGCTCGCGCTCGTGCTGCGCGACCTGCCGATCGGCCTCACCTACGCCGTCTGGGCCGCCGTCGGCACCGCGCTGATCGCCGCGATCGGGATCGTCGCCTTCGGCGAGCCCGCCACCACCCTGAAGCTGCTCAGCCTCGGGCTGATCATCGCCGGCGTCGTCGGCCTCAACCTCGCGGGCAGCCACTAGTGGCGCGCGGGGACACCCGGCAGCGGCTGCTCGACGCGGCCGCCGCCGTCGTGCGCCGCGACGGCGCCCAGGCGCTCACGCTCGACGCCGTCGCCGCGGAGGCCGGCGTCTCCAAGGGCGGGCTGCTCTACCACTTCAAGTCCAAGCGCGAGCTCCTCGACGCCATGCTCGAGGGCTGGCTGGAGGAGTTCGGCGCGGAGATCGACGCCGCCGGGAGGGGCGCGCGTTCGCCCACGGCTACGTCAAGGCCTCCGACATGAGCGGCTGGGCGGCGGCCGACCGCGCCACCGAGTTCGGGCTGCTGGCCGCGATGGTCGACCAGCCGGCCACGCTGGAGCGCGTGCGCGAGCGCTACGCCGCCTGGCAGGAGCAGCTCGCCGCCGAGGCCGCCGACCCCGTCGAGGCCACCGTCGCGCGGCTCGCCGCCGACGGGCTCTGGCTGAACGACCTGCTCGGCCTGGCCCCGCCCGCGGGGGAGCTGCGCGAGCGCGTGATGGCGCGCATGCTCGAGCTCGCGACGCAGGATTGACTGACAAGTCAATCGGGGACGGTTCGCAGTAGGATGCTCCGCGCCATTCAGCGAGGAGCGTGAACCAAGTGAAGATCTGCGTCCTGGTCAAAGAGGTGCCGGACGCCGCCGTCGAGAAGCGCATCAATCCTTCGACGGGGCGGATGGACCGGAGCGGGGAGAAGAACCTCAACCCGTTCGACACGCACGCCATCGAGGCGGCGATGCAGCTCAAGGAGGGCGGCGCCGTCGAGGTGGACGAGGTCGTGGCCGTGACGATGGGCCCCGAGACCGCCGTGCGTGCCCTGCACAAGGCCGTCTCCCTGGGCGCCGACCGCTCGACCCACCTGACCGACGAGGCCCTGGCCGGCTCGGACGTCAACGGCACGGGCTACGCGCTGGCCAAGGTGCTCGAGGCCGAGCAGCCCGACCTGGTCCTGCTGGGCCAGCAGTCCGACGACGGCGAGTGCTACACGATCGGCGCCGTCGTGGCCGACCACCTCCAGATGCCCTCGCTCACGCAGGTCATCAAGATCGACGTCGAGGACGGCAAGCTGCGCTGCGAGCGCCAGGCGGAGTACGGCTACGACACGGTGCTCGTCGAGCTCCCGGCCGTGATCTCCGTCGGCGACGCGATCAACGAGCCGCGCTACCCGTCGCTGAAGGCGATCATGGGCGCCAAGAAGAAGCCGCTCGAGACCAAGGCCGCCGGCGACGTCGGCATCGAGGCCGACCGCGTCGGCTACGACAACGCCCGCGCCCGCTGCAGCGACTTCAAGGCCCCGCCGGCGAAGTCCGCGGGCCAGATCATCGAGGACGAGGACACGAACGAGACGGTCGAGAAGATCGTCGCGTGGCTGGACGAGAGGAAGCTGCTGGCATGAGCGGGATCCTGGTCTACGCGCTCCACTACGAGGGCGCCTTCAACAAGAACTCGCTCGGCGCCGTCTCCGAGGGCGCTCGCCTCGCCTCCGAGCTCGGCACCGAGTGCCACGTGGTCGTGGTCGGCGAGAAGGCCGGCCTGTCCGACGAGCTGTGCGCCTCGCTCGGCTCCTACGGGGCGAGCAAGGTCCACCGCGTCGAGGGCCCCGAGGGCCTCGCGCAGCCGGTCGTCGACGCGATGGCGAAGGTCATCGCCGACAACGACCTCGGCTACGCGCTGTTCGGCGGCGGCCTGCTCGGCTTCGAGATCGGCGCCGGCCTGACCGCGCGCCTGGACGCCGGCGTCTGCATGGAGGTCACCAGCGTCCGCGTCGAGGACGGCAAGCTCGTCGCCGAGCGGCCGATCCTGGGCGACTCGCAGATCTCCGACGTCCACTACAACGCGGGCGTCGGCGTGATCATCGGCCGCCTGAACGCGTTCGAGGCCACCGAGAACGGCTCCGGCGCCGCCACGGTCGAGGACGTGCAGGTCGACTTCGCCCCGCACAGCCTCAAGGCCACGATGGTCCAGCGCGGCGAGCAGCGCGGCGCCGACGTGAACATCGAGGACGCCGACATCCTCGTGGCCGGCGGCCGCGGCCTCGGCAAGGCCGAGGGCTTCGAGGCCCTCGAGGAGCTGGCCGGCGCGATGGGCGGCGCCGTGGCGGCCACCCGCGCGGTGGTCGACGCGGGCTGGTACTCCTACTCCGCCCAGATCGGCCAGACGGGCAAGACGGTCGCCCCGAAGCTGTACCTGGCGGCCGGCATCTCCGGCGCGATCCAGCACAAGGTCGGCATGCAGTCCTCGGAGAACATCGTCGCGATCAACAAGGACGCCAACGCCCCGATCTTCGAGTTCTCCGACCTCGGGATCGTCGGCGACCTCAACAAGATCGTGCCCAAGCTCACCGAGGCCGTGAAGGCCAAGAAGGGCGGCTGAGCAGCGATGGCGTCCAGCAATGGCCGGGTCGCTCCGAGCCAGTTCCCGCCGCCGGTGGACTCCGCCAAGGAGTTCATCGGCCCCCCGACGGATGCCGAGGACGAGCGCATCGAGGTCGGCGTCGCCATCGTCGGCGGCGGCCAGGCGGGCCTGGCGTGCGCGATCCGGCTGCTGCAGCTGCTCGAGGACGACCCGGAGCTGACCGAGAAGCTCGGGGAGGTGCCGGTCGCCGTCATCGAGAAGGGCAAGGTCGCGGGCGCCCACCAGCTCTCGGGCGGCGTGATGAACCCGAAGTCGATCCGGGAGCTGCTCCCGGACGACGACTCCTGGCCGCACTACGGCGAGGTCAAGGGCGAGTCCGTGCACTTCATGCTCAACAAGAAGCGCTCGGTCCGGCTGTGGCCGGTCCCGCCGCCGTTCCGCAACCACGGCAACTACGTCGTCTCGGTCGCCGAGCTCAACCGCTGGCTGTCCGAGAAGGCCGAGGAGGCCGGCGCCTACATCCTCACGGAGACCACCGGCCACAAGCTGCTGGTCGAGGACGACAAGGTCGTCGGCGTCCGCACGGGCGACAAGGGCCGCGACAAGTACGGCGGGGAGAAGGGCAACTTCGAGCCGGGCTCCGACGTGATGGCCAAGGCGACCGTGCTCGCCGAGGGCTGCTGGGGCCACCTGACCGGCGCGGCGCAGAAGGGCCTCGGCCTGGCGGGCAACGACCCGCAGGTCTGGGCGCTCGGCGTCAAGGAGGTCTGGGAGGTCGAGAAGCCGCTCGACAAGGTCATCCACACGCTCGGCTGGCCGCTGCGCCCGCAGGCGAAGTACAAGGAGTTCGGCGGCTCGTGGATCTACGGCATGAACCGCGAGGGCGAGAAGCCGAAGGTCTCGATCGGGTTCGTGTGCGGGCTCGACAACGCCGACGCGCGGATCTCGGTCCACGACCTGCTGCAGGAGTTCAAGCTCCACCCGCTCGTCAAGAAGGTCCTCGAGGGCGGCAAGCGCGTCGCCTGGGGCGCGAAGGCGATCCCCGAGGGCGGCTACTGGGCGCTCCCGCGCCTGCACCACCCCGGCATGGTCATCTGCGGCGACGCGGGCGGCATGGTCAACGTGCCCAAGCTGAAGGGGATCCACTACGCGATCGAGTCCGGGCGGCTCGCCGCGGAGACGATCTACAAGCAGCTCAAGGCCGGCTCGACGGACTTCTCGGCGTACGAGACCGCCGTGCACGAGGGCGACATCGGCAAGGACCTCTACGAGTCGCGCAACATGAAGCAGCCCTTCGCCAAGGGGCTGGTCGTGGGCGGCGCGATCGTCAACGCGATGACGGTGACCAAGGGCCGCTTCCCGGCGGGCCACTGGCCGACGCACCGCGACGCCGAGGCGCCGCTGCTGATGACCGACCGCCACAAGCGCTATCCCAAGCCGGACGGCAAGTACACGTTCGACAAGCTGTCGGGCGTCTTCCTGACCGGCAACGCCACGCGCGACGACGCGCCGAGCCACATCCGGATCGAGAAGCGGGTGCCGCGCGAGGTCGCGGAGGCGTGGCAGTGGATGTGCCCCGCGGGGGTCTACGAGGTTCCCGAGGACGCACCGGAGAGCGGGCCGGTCGACCTGATCGTCAACCCCTCCAACTGCGTCCAGTGCGGCGCCATCACCGCCAAGGGCGGGCGCCTGACGCCGCCCGAGGGCGGCGACGGCCCGCTGTACCAGATCACCTGACGCATCGGGCGGGCGCCGCAACTCGGCGCCCGCTCGCGCGTTCTTCTGCGCGATGCCGCTTCGCGCCACCGTCCTCGCGCTGCTTGCGCTCGCGCTCGCCGCCCCGGCGGCCGGCGCCGCCGTGCCGCGCTCGGCCGCCAAGGCCGTGCTCGCCGACTGCGAGCGCGGGCCGACGAGCCGACCGCGCCGCGGTGTTCGAGGGCCAGATGCGCACCGTCCGCGGCGCGGCGCGGATGCAGATGCGCTTCACGCTGCAGGCCCGCACGCCCGACACGACGCGCTGGAGCGCGGTCGCCGCGCCCGGCTTCGGGACCTGGGTCAGCTCGGCGCCCGGGACGTCGCGCTACGTCTACACCAAGCGCGTCGAGGGCCTGCTCGCGCCGGCCTCCTACCGCGTGCAGCTGCGCTTCCGCTGGCTCTCCGACGCGGGCGCACGCTCGCCACGGCCCGCCGCAGCTCGCGCGCCTGCCGCCAGCCCGACCCGCGGCCGAACCTCGTCGTGAGCTCGCTCGCCGTGCAGCCCACGGCCCGGCCCGACCGCTACCGCTACGTCGCGTTCGTGCGCAACACGGGCCGCTCGGCCGCCGAGGCGAGCTCGCTGCGGGTGGCGTTGGGCGGCACGGCGCTGCCGCTTCGCGGCGGTCGCGGCGCTGGAGCCCGGCGAGGGCATCGAGGTGACGTCGAGGGCCCGGCCTGCGCGAGGGCGCGCCCGTCGACGCGGACGCCGACGCCGGCGAGGCGGTCGACGAGCGCGACGAGGCGGACAACCGCTTCACGCGCCTGTGCCCGCCGCCGTCCTGAGCAGCCAGGCCTCCACCGCCGGCCAGTAGCGCTCGGGCGCCTCGGCGAACGGGAAGTGGCCGCAGCCCTCGAGCATCAGCAGCTCGCCGTCGGGCGCGGTCACCGCGATCCGGCGCGCCGCCTCGGGCGGGATCGCGCGGTCCAGCTCGGCGCCGATCGCCAGCACCGGCTTCTCCGTGAAGGCCAGCGCGGTCAGCGCCTCGAGCTCGCCCCACTCGCGCGGGCGGCCCATCTCGGGCCGGAACAGCACGTCGCGCAGCATCCGCATCAGCGCCGCCTCGGAGACCGTCAGCCGCGGCGCCTGCGCCAGCCAGGCGTCCTTGAGCTGCTGCGGCGAGCTCGCGACCTGCTCGCGCGCCTCGCCCTCCTCGACCCGCTCGCGCTGCTCGGCGGTCAGCCCCTCGAGCGGGTCCTCGGGCGCGCCCGGCGGCGGCGTCTCGCTCGCGTCGGTGCAGGAGGCGATGATCCGCGAGGCGCTGTCGGGGAAGTCGACCAGGTGCTGCAGCGCGACGAAGCCGCCGAACGAGTGCCCGAGCAGCGTCCAGTCGCGCAGCTCGAGCTCGCTGCGCGAGCCGCTCGACGGCGCGCGCGAAGCCGGCCAGCGTCCACTCGTTGCGGTCGCCGTCGGGCGAGTGGCCGTTGCCCGGCAGGTCGGCGAGCAGCACGCGGTGGCTCTCCGCGAGCCGCTCGACGCCGGGCAGGAAGACCGTCCCGTCGAGGCCCGGGGCCGGGGTGCAGGAGCAGGACGGGCGGCCCCTCGCCGAGGTCGCGGACGTGCATCAGCGCGGCGCCGCCTCGGCCAGGAAGGTGGCGAGCGCCGCGCCGCCGTCTCGGGCGCGTCCTCGTAGACGAAGTGCCCGGTGCCGGGGATGACCTGCACGCGGGCGCCCGGCACCTCGCGCGCGAAGCGCTGCGCGCCGCGACCGGCGCGAACGGGTCGTCCTCGCCCCACAGGGCCAGGAACGGGACGTCGAGCGCGGCGAGCCGGCCGTCGTAGGGCTCGAGCTTCTCGAAGTCGCCGCTGCGGTAGAGCTCGAGCTGGCCGCGGCGGCGCGGCTCGTCGGCGAACGCCTTGAAGTACTCGCGGGCGTCGTCGGGGCCGATGCCCTTCGAGATCGAGCCGAGCATGCCCGTGAAGCCCTCGAGCGTCATCGAGTCGACGAGCTGCTCGCCCTGCCCCGGCGTGCGCAGCGCGTCGGCCATGCCGTGCCAGCGCCCGTCGGAGAAGAAGCCGGTGTCGGTGGCGACGACCGCCCACACCGCGTCCGGGTGGTCGCAGGCCCAGCGCAGGCCGATCAGCCCGCCCCAGTCGTGGCCGACGAGCGCGACGCGCTCCGAGGCCCTCGGCGACTGCCGCAGCGCCTCGAGCGCCTCGACGTGGCCGTCCCATGTTGCCCGGCGGGCCCGGCTCGGAGTCGCCGAAGCCCGGCAGGTCGGGCGCGACCGCATACAGCCCGCGGGCGGCGAGCGCGTCCAGCGCGGGCCGCCACATGTGCGAGGACGCGGGATATCCGTGGACGAGCAGCACGGCGGGGTCCGCGGGATCGCCGGCGCTCTTGAAGACTGGAAGGCCCATCTACACTGGAAGGACCATGAAGACCGACATCCATCCCTCCTACGTCGAGGCGACTGTGACCTGCACCTGCGGGAACCAGTTCACCACGCGCTCGACCAAGGGCGACCTGCACGTGGAGATCTGCTCCAACTGCCACCCGTTCTACACGGGCAAGCAGAAGCTCGTCGACACGGGCGGCCGCGTCGAGCGCTTCCAGCGCCGCGCCGCCAAGCGCCAGCGCGGCGGCTGACACGCTAGTCCGGCCCGGATCTGCCGATCCCATAGGCGTGCCGAGACCGATCCTCAGCCGCCCTCGAGGCCCAGCGTGACGCCCCTGTGGGCGGGCAGGCGGTCCTCGAGGGCGTGATGATGCGCGGCGTCTCCACGTGGGCCGTCGCCGTCCGCAAGCCGCTGCCCGAGCAGATCGCGGACGGCCGCGAGCTCGAGGTGGGCGAGGCCGCCCAGGGCGAGATCGAGGTGCAGTCGTTCCCGCTCGTCTCCTGGGCGAAGCGCCACCGCGCGCTGCGCTGGCCCGTCATCCGCGGCGTCGTCGCGCTCGCCGAGTCGCTGCAGCATCGGCTTCAAGGCGCTCAACATCTCCGCCAACGCGCAGCTGCCCGAGGACGAGGAGGAGATCTCCGGCGCGATGTGGGCCGGCGCCGTCGTCGGCGGCCTGGCGCTCGCGATCGGCCTGTTCTTCGTCGTCCCCGTCGCGCTGACCAGCCTGTTCAAGGAGCAGCTCGGCTCGGCCGTCCTGTTCTGGCTCGTCGAGGGCGTCCTGCGCACCGCGATCTTCCTCGGCTACCTCTCGCTGCTCTCGCGCATGCGCGACCTGCGGCGCGTGTTCGAGTACCACGGCGCCGAGCACAAGGTCGATCTCCTGCTTCGAGGCCGGCGAGCCGCTCGAGCCCGAGCGCGCCCAGCGCTTCTCGCGCCTGCACCCGCGCTGCGGCACGAGCTTCCTGCTGATCGTGATGATCGTGGCCATCTTCGTCTTCGCCCCGATCGGGCTGCCGGCCTGGTACCTGCTGCTCGCCACCCGCGTGCTCGGCGTGCCGCTGATCGCCGGCCTCTCGTTCGAGGTCATCAAGTGGGCCGGCCGCAACCGCGGCAAGGGCTGGGTCCAGACGATCATGTGGCCCGGCATGCAGCTCCAGCGCCTGACCACGCGCGAGCCCGACCTCGACGCAGCTCGCGGTCGCCTGCGCGGCGCTGGAGGCCGTGCTCGCCGTCGAGGACCGCGCGCCGCGTCCGCCGAGGACAAGGTGGGCATGGAGGTCGTCGCCTAACGGACCGCGCGCCGCGGCCGATGCTCACCGCCGTCGCCGTCGTCGGGGGAGCGTGACGATCCGCTGGCGACCGTCGCCGTCGAGGTAGCACCAGGAACGGCGCGCCCGCGCCGCTCGGCGGCGAGGCGCTCGGCAAGCTCGCGCGGCGACACCGACCGCAGGGCAACGGGCAGGGGCGACACGGCGCAACTCTACGCGCACGCCGCGCCTTGCGAGGCGTGTCAGGCGAACGTAGTGTCGCGCTGAGGGTCGTTGAGCGCGGATCGCGTCGGCAACTACGAGATCGTCCGGATGCTCGCCAGGGGCGGGATGGCGGTCGTGTACCTCGTGCGCCAGCCCGCGCTCGACCGCGACGTCGTGCTCAAGCGGCTCGACCTCGAGGGCGGCGACCCGGCGCTGGCGCAGCGCTTCGTGCGCGAGGCGCGGCTCGCGGCGACGCTCGACCATCCGAACGTCGTCACCCTGTTCGACTTCTTCGAGCACGACGGCGTGCCCTACATCGCGATGGAGTACGTCGCGGGCGGCTCGCTGCGCGAGCTCGTCGGGCGGCTCGAGCTGCCGCAGGTCTGCGGCGTGGTCGAGGGCGTGCTCGCCGGGCTCGGCCACGCGGAGCGCCAGGGCATCGCGCACCGCGACCTCAAGCCGGAGAACCTGCTGCTCACGCGGCGCGGCACCGTCAAGATCGCCGACTTCGGGATCGCGCGCGCCTACAACGCGCTCACCCAGCGGCTGACGACGCGCCGGGATGGCGATCGGCACGCCGGCCTACATGGCGCCCGAGCAGGCCACGAACGACCCGCTCGGGCCCGACGACCGACCTCTACGCGCTCGGCGTGATCGCCTACGAGCTGCTCGCCGGCCGGCCGCCGTTCGTCGCGGACACGCCGGTCGGGCTGCTCTACGCCCACGTCCACACGCGCGCCGCCGCCGCTCGCGGCGCTCGTCGAGCCCGAGCACGGCGCGATCTGCGACTGGGTCGAGTGGCTGCTCGCCAAGGACCCCGCCGGCCGCCCGCAGTCGGCGGCGGAGGCATGGGACGCGCTCGAGGAGCTGGCGGTCGCGGAGATGGGCCCGTACTGGCGCCGCCACGCGGCGATCACCGCGCCGGAGCCCGCGGAGGCGCCGCCCGCCGGGGCCGGGAGCCCGCGACGACCGAGCGCCGGCGAGCGAGGACCCGACGCGCAAGCTCGCCGACGCCGACGCCGCTCGCGCCGCCGGCCGTCGGTCCGCGCGCCCGCGCCGGCGCCGGCGCGGGGCGTGGTCGCGGCCGCGGCGGTGCTCGCCGGGGCCGGCCGCGGTCGCCGGCGTTCGTCGTCCCCGACGATCGCGAGCCGGCCGACCCGCCCGCCAGCCGACGCCGCGCGCCCGACGCGCGGCCGCGACGCCGTACGACTTCGACGCGCGACGGCCGCCAGGAGCTCGTGATCGCGCTGCTGCGCGGCGCCCCGCGCGGGCGATCGGCCCACAGCGGCGTCGTGCTGGTCCAGCACCGCGGGCGGCAAGCGGCCGTGGAGACGATCACCGAGGCGCGCGCCGGCGTGCCGGGGCGGCCCGCGGACGGCGACGACTTCGGCTCGGGGCTCGCGAGCGGGGACTTCGACCGCGACGGCCACGCCGACCTGGCGATCGGCACGCCCGGCCGCGAGCGCGTCTCCGTGCTCTACGGCGCCGCGGCGGGCTCGACGACCGCCGCACCGAGCAGCTCACGGGCGGCCGCGCGCGGCTGCCGCCGGCGCCGGTCGCTACGGCTACGCGCTGGTGGCCCGCGACCTCGACGGCGACGGCTACGACGACCTCGTGGTCGGCGCGCCCGGCGAGCGCGACGGGCAGCCGTCGCAGCGGCGCGATGCACCTCGTCTTCGGCGGCGCCGGGGGCCTGCGCCGGACCGCGCGCGCGTCATCCGGCGCCCGGGCCGGCGATGGCCGGCTTCGGCATGCGCCTGCGCGTCGGGCGACGTCGACGGCGACGGGCGGCCCGACCTCGCGGAGGGCGCCCCGCCGCGCGGCGCGGCGCCGGGCACGCCACCTACTGCCGCAGCGGCGCCGCGCGGGCCCGTGCGCTGCCGCGCTGCTGCCGTCGGCCGGGAGCACCTCGGGCCTCGCGATCGGCGACGTCAACGGCGACGGCCGCGCCGACATCGTCCAGGGCGACTCCCAGCACGTCGACCCGGCGGCGGCCGCCGGTGGGGCGCGGGCTGGTCCGGGTGTGGTTCGGCTCCCGCGACGGCCCGCGTCCGACGCCGCTCGAGATCACGCAGGACACCCCGACGATTCCCGGCGTCGACGAGCCCGGGCGACGAGTTCGGCGCCGTCGTGGAGGCCGGCGACATGGACTCGGACGGGTTCGCGGACATGATCGTCGCGCGCCGTCGCGCGAGGACGAGCGGCGCCGGCCAGCGTGACCGTCATCCGCGGCCACCGCGACGGGCTACGCGCGCGGCGGCCAACAGCGACTTCGACCAGGACTCGCCGAACGTGCCGGGGCGGGCCGCGCCCGACCGCGAGTTCGGCTCGACGCTCGTCGGTGCTGCGCCTCTCGGCCGACGGCCGGCCCGACGTCGCGCTGGCCGCGCGCGGCGAGGACTCCGCGGACGAGCGCGTGATGGTCGTCGAGGGCGGCCCGGGCGTGTTCGCGCCCGACGGAGACGCGCACGAGGACGCTGGAGGGCGTGGCCTCGCTGGTCGACGCGCCGCCGGGCGGCCGCATCCGCCTGGCGCAAGCGCGCGCGGGGAGCTGATTCACACCTTCGTGTGATGACCGGGCGCCGGCGCGGCGCCGAGGGTGGCGGCCATGCCCGCCACGGAGGTCCCTGCCCGCCCCGTTCCGCCCCGACATCGAGGGCCTGCGCGCCGTCGCGATCGTCGCCGTGCTGCTCGCCCACGCCGGCGTCGGGCTCGCCGCGGGCGGCTTCGCCGGCGTCGACGTGTTCTTCGTCATCTCCGGCTTCCTGATCACCCAGGTGCTCGTGCGCGAGCTCGAGCGCACCGGCGCGATCTCGCTCGACGCGCTTCTTCGCCGGGCGCGTCAAGCGGCTGATGCCGCAGGTGCTCGTCGTGATCGCCGCCGTGGTCGTGGCGTCGTCGCTGCTGCTGTCGCCGGTGCGCGCCGACGCCGTCGCCTCCGACGTGATGGCGGCCGGCGTCTACGCGATGAACTGGCGGCTGTCGGGGAGCGCGGTCGACTACTTCGCCGCCGGCGACGCGGACCGGCCGCTGGACCACTTCTGGTCGCTGGCGGTCGAGGAGCAGTTCTACCTCGTGTGGCCGCTGCTGCTGCTCGTGCTCGCGTGGCGCGCCGGCGCGCGGCCGGCGCGCACCGGCGCCTGCTCGTCGTGCTCGCCGCCATCGTCGCGGCGTCGTTCGCGTACGCCGTCCGCCAGGCCGCCGCGGCGCCCGAGCAGGCGTACTTCTCGCCGCCGGCGCGCGCGTGGGAGCTGGCGGTCGGCGGGCTGCTGGCCGTCGTGCTGCTGCGGCGGCGCGCTCGGCCGCCGCGGCCGCGCGCGGCCGCGGCTGGGCCGGCGCCGGCGCGATCGCCTCGCCGCCACGCTGCTGCTCGACGCCGGCACGCGATGCCGGGCGCTCCCGCGCTGCTGCCCGTGCTCGGCGCCGCCGCGCTGCTCGCGGCCGGGACGAGCGCGGCGCGGTCGCTGCCCGACGCGCGCGCTGGCCACGCGCCCCGCGCGCTTCGTCGGGCGGATCTCCTACGCGTGGTACGTCTGGCACTGGCCCGTGCTGGTGTTCGCCGCCGCCGCGTGGGGCCCGCTGTCGACCGCCGAGGGCGCTCGCCGTCAGCTGGCCTCGCTCGTGCCCGCGCTGGTCACGCACCGCTGGATCGAGGAGCCGCTGCGGCGCTCGCAAGGCGCACCTGCGCCGGCCGCGCGCGATCCTGGTCGCGCGCTCGCCGGGCCCGCCGTCGCCGTCGCGTCGGGCGTCGCGCTGTCGGCCAGCCTGGCGTCGCCCGCGGCGCTGTCGGCGCGGGCGAGGCCGAGGGCGCCGGCCAGCTCGCAGCGCACCGGGCGGATCCAGGAGTCGGCGACGGCGCTGCGCCCGCGCCCGGTCGACGCGAGCGAGGACCGCGGCAAGCCGTAGCCGACGGCTGCCTCGTCGGCGAGCGGGCGACGCAGCTCGCCGCGCTGCGTCTACGGCGCGCGCCGCTCGCGGGCACCGTCGTGCTGTTCGGCGACTCGCACGCGATGCAGCTGTTCCCCGCGCTCGAGCACGTCGCGCTGCGCCGCCGCTGGCGGCTCGTGAACCTGACCAAGGCGGGCTGCCCGCCGTCGACCGTGTCCGTCGTCTCGCCGCTGTCGCGCCGGCGCTACCCGCGAGTGCGACGCGTGGCGCGCGTACGCGCTGCGCCGGATCGACGCGACGAGCGCCCGGCGCTCGTGCTCGCGGCGGGCTCGGCGCACCACCAGGTGCTCTCGCGGGCGGCGCCGCTGGACGGCGACGCGGCGACAGCGCGCGCTCGCGGACGGCTGGCCGCCGGCGCTGCGCCGGCTGCGCGCCGCGGCGGCCGGTCGTCGTGGTCGACCGACCCGCCGCGCGCGCCGATCGACGTCCCGGCCTGCGTCTCGGAGCACCTCGACGACCTGCGCCGCTGCGCCTTCGCCCGCGGCCGCGGCGGCCGTCGCGCGCAGGCCGTGAGCGCCGGCGTCGCGCCGCGTCGAGCGGCGTCCGCGTGCTCGATCCGACCGACCAGCTCTGCCTCGCCGACCTGTGCCCGAGCGTGATCGGCGACGTGCTCGTCTACCGCAACAGCGGCCACCTCACCGCGAGCTTCGCCGCCACGCTGGGCCCGTGGCTCGGCGGCCGGCTGCCGAGGGTCGCGCGCTAGGGTTCGCCGCACGACAGGGGCCGGCCTGGGGAGGCCCGGCCCAGCGGAGCTCACCACGGGAGGGTGAAATTGAGTAGTCTCCGCGCTCCGGCGCTGCGCGCGTGCGCGCTCGCCGCGGGCCTCACGTTCCTGGGCGGCGCGTCCGCCCAGGCCGCCGAGCGGGTCACGGCCGCCAAGGCCGTCGCGCGCTCGTGCCACGACCGCTATCTCGGCGCCACCAAGAGCACCGACGTCTCGCGCACGACCGCGCCGAGCACCGGACTGGTGCGCGCGCGCCTCGCCGGGCCGCGGCGACTGGGACGTCGCCGTCTTCGACGCGAAGCACGCGTCGCAACGTCGCCGGCTCGGCCGCGTTCGGCGCGCGCGAGCTCGCCGAGGGCTTCGTCCGCAAGGGGCAGCGGCTGCGTCGTCCAGGCCTGCCGCTACCGCGGCGGCGCCGCGGGCGCCAAGCTCAGCGTCAGCTACCTCGGCGTCGAGGGCGGCGCGAAGGCCGCAGCGCGACAAGGTCCAGGTGGTCGACGTCGCGCACGCCGACCGGGCGGCCAAGAGCCGCCTGCAGGCGCTCGGCCTCGACCTCACCGAGCACGGCGACGCCGACTCCGTCGAGGTCGTGCTGCACGACGCCGCCGACGAGCGAGAAGCTGCGCGACGCCGGCTTCACGTGGGACGTCCGGATCGCCGACCTCGTCGCGCGCACGAAGGCCAACCGCGCCGCCGACCGCCGCTTCGCGGCGGCGACGGCGCAGACGCGCGCTGCCGTCCGGGCGCACCGGCTACCGCCGCCTGGCGGACTACGAGCTCGAGATGAAGCAGCTCGCCGCGCGCTACCCGAGCCTGGTCAAGCCGGTCACGCTCGCCGAGACGCACGCTGCGAGGGCCGGCCGGTCAACGGCATCGAGATCACGCGCGAACGCCGACGACATCCAGGACGGCAAGCCGATGTTCCTGATGATGGGCGTCCACCACGCCCGCGAGTGGCCGTCGTCCGAGCACGCGATGGAGTTCGCCTACGACCTGCTGACCAACTACGGCAAGTCGGCGCCGCACCACGCGGCTCGTCGAACGCGACGCGCACGATCGTCGTGCCGATCGTCAACTCGACGGGTTCAACCTGTCGCGCGAGGCGCGCACGACGGTCCACCGGCGCCGGGCTTCGCCGTACAAGCGCAAGAACTGCCGCGTCATCGACGCGCAAGAACGCCGCGCGGCCGGGCGCGTGCGGCCTGCAGGTCAACCGCGGCAAGGGCGTCGACCCCAACCGCAACTACGGCGGCCTGTGGGGCGGCGCGGGCGCGAGCTTCAACCCGAACAGCGACACCTACCGCGGCGCCGGCCCGTTCTCCGAGCCCGAGACGCGCAACATCCAGAAGCTCGTCTCGAGCCGCCAGGTCGACGAACCTGATCACCAACCACACCTACGGCAACCTGATGCTGCGCCCGCCGGGCCTCGTCGGCGCAGGGCCCGCCGATCGACGAGCCGCAGCTACCGCGCGCTCGGCGAGCGGATGACCGACCACAACCTGTACGCCAACATGCCGAGCTACGGGCTCTACGACACGTCGGGCACGACGGAGGACTGGAGCTACTACTCGACCGGCGGCTGGGGCTTCACGTTCGAGATCGGCCCCGACGAGTTCCACCCGCCGTTCGAGGAGGGCGTCGTCGACGAGTACCTCGGCCGCGGCGACGCCGCGGGCGCGGGCAAGGGCGGCAACCGCGAGGCGTACTACGAGATGCTCGAGAGCACGGCCGACGCCGGCATGCACTCGCTGCTGACCGGCAAGGCGCCGAAGGGGTCGACGATCACGCTGCGCAAGCAGTTCCAGACGAAGACCTCGCCGGTGATCGGCCCGGGCGGGACCGGGCCGGCGCAGGAGTTCACCGACACGCTCCAGTCGAGCTACACCGTGCCGACCAACGGCAAGGTCAACTGGCACGTCAACCCGTCGACGCGGCCGATCGTCGCCGGCAAGCCGGGCCGCGAGCCCGCCGGGCCGCCGACGCCGACGTTCGCGCTCACCAACCCGGCCGGCACCCCGCCGCCGGACCCGACCTCGAACTCCTACGAGGACGTGCCGTTCACGGTGCCGGAGACCGGCCCGAACGGCGAGCGCTACGACAACGGCCGCCTGACCGCCCACATCGAGTGGGCCGACGCCCGGCGCAGGACTGGGACATCGTCCTGCTGCGCAACGGGCGCCAGGTCGCCGGCTCCGCGTCGGGCGGCACCACGCAGGAGAACGCGGTCTACATCGATCCCGAGCCGGGCGAGTACGTCCTGCGCGTGATCAACTGGGACTCGCCCGTCGACGGGCACGCCGGACTGGAGCGGCAACGTGAGCTTCCAGTCCCCGACGCCGGCCGAGCCCGGGCGTCAAGGAGGCCTACAACCTCACGTGCACCTCGCCGAAGGGCGCCGTGACCGACACGCGCCAGGTGTTCGTCGACCGCGGCGAGCAGTACGACCTCGGCAAGGCCTGCGGCAAGAAGAAGCACTAGGCAGGCGATCCCGGCGGGCGGCCACTGGGTCGCCCGCCGGGCCGTGCCGCACTCCGCCCGATTCGGGACTTCCGACCCTGGTCGCGTCAACGCAGGAGCGTGAGCGAGCGCGCCCGTGCGCTGGCCGGACGAGACGCGAAGCGGACCTGCCCGGCGCGAGTCCGCGGAGCCGCTGCACGGCCCGGCGGCCAGCCGGAGCCGCACGACGGTGGATGCCGGCCCGGAGCGTCGCGGGCGTGCGCGCGACGCCGCGGGTGCCGTTGCGCACGGCCGTGGTGGGCCGCACGTGGCGCGGGGGACGCGGGCCCCGCCGGAAGGGTGACGCGCAGCCGAAAGCCACGCCGCAGCGCGGTGGCGAGCGCGGGCGGCGGCCGGCGAGGCGCAGGCGACACGCGAGGCGGTGCCGGCGCGACGCCGATCGCGCCGCTCGGGCCAGACGTCTGGTCGGGGCCGGGGCCGTGGTCGTCGCCGGCGCGCTGGGCGGCCGGGTCGGGCAGCGGCTGCCAGTCCGGCGACTCGTCGCGCGCGGGCGCGGTGGTGAGCTGCCCGCTGGCCGCTGCCGTCGGCGCCATCGTCCAGACGTCCCTGCCGCTCGTTGTCGCCCTCGCGTGAAGGCGATCCGTGTGCCGTCCGGCGAGCAGACCGGGCCCTCGTCGTGCTCGGCGTTGTCGGTCAGCTGGAGCACGCCGCCGCCGTCGGCATCCATGACGTAGATCTCCATGTCGCCGTCGGCGTCGGACTCGAACGCGATCCGCCGCCCGTCGGGCGAGTACGCCGGCGCGGAGTCGAAGACACCGGGGACGTCGCGCAGGGTGCGGATGCCGGTGCCGCCGGGTGCGGCGTCCTGGATCGTGCGGTCCTCGTCGCGGCCTGGCGTCACGGTCGTCGCGAACAGGATCCGCCCGGTGGCCGGCGACACGCTCGGGTACCACTGGTCGCCGGGTGCGGCGACGAGGGACGCCTGACCGGAGCCGTCGCGCGCCATCCGCCACACGTCGGTGCCGCCGTTCGGCCCGCGCCGGTACACAAGCGCCTCCCCGCTCGGTAACCACGACGGCTGCGTCGAGTTCGACCCCGTGGGCGTGTCGGTGAGCCGCTCGGCGACTCGCCGCCCGACCCCATCGTCCAGACCTCGTAGTCGCCGCTCGTCCCGCGCCGGAACGCGATACCCGATCCGTCGGGCGAGAACTCCGGCTGCGCGTCGTAGCCGGGGTCGAACGAGATCCGCCGCTGGTCCGACCCGTCCGGCGCCATCGTGTAGATCTGGCCCTGCCCGCCGTCGCGGAAGCTCGTGAACGCGATACGCCCGTTCGTCGCCGCTCCCGCCGGTGCCGCGCACGCGAGTACGCACCCTGCTGTTGCAGCCGTCGCCCTCCCCCGCATCGATCGCAAGGTAGCGCCCGCGCGTCGTAACCTTGGCGCCGTGATCGAGGGGCTCGTCGAGCAGATCGAGGCGCGCTTCGCCGAGGCGCAGGCGCAGATGAGCGATCCCGAGGTGATCTCGGACCGCAAGCGCTACGCCGAAGCCGGGCGCGCTGTTCAACCAGCTCGCGCCCGCCGCGAAGCTCGCGGAGGAGTGGCGGCACGCGCGTCGACGACGCCGAGGGCGCGCAGGAGATGCTCGACGAGGGCGGCGAGGACGCGGAGATGCGCGCGAGCTCGACGCCGCGCGCGCGCGGATCGAGCGAGCTCGAGGAGGAGATCCGCCTCGCGATGGTCGAGCGCGACCCCAACGACGACAAGAACGTGATCGTCGAGATCCGCGGCGGCGCCGGCGGCGACGAGGCCGGCCTGTGGGCGGGCGACCTCTACCGGATGCTCACCCGCTACGCCGAGCGCCGCGGCTTCAGGACCGAGACGATGGACGCCTCCGACGGCTCCTACACGTTCGCGGTCAAGGGCGACGGCGCGTACTCGCGTGTTCAAGTTCGAGGGCGGCACGCACCGCGTCCAGCGCGTGCCCGAGACCGAGTCGCAGGGCCGCATCCACACCTCGACGGCGACCGTCGCGGTGCTGCCGGAGGCCGAGGAGGTCGACGTCCAGATCGACCCCAACGACCTCGCAGATCGACGTCTACCGCTCCTCCGGCCCCGGCGGCCAGTCGGTCAACACGACCGACTCCGCCGTGCGGATCACGCACAAGCCGACCGGCATCGTCGTCTCGATGCAGGACGAGAAGTCCCAGCTGCAGAACCGCGAGCAGGCGATGCGGGTGCTGCGCGCGCGGCTCTACGAGGCCGAGCTCGCCGAGCAGCAGGCCGAGCTGGCCGCCGACCGCCGCTCGCAGGTCGGCACGGGCGAGCGCGCCGAGAAGATCCGCACCTACAACTTCCCCGAGCGGCGCGTGACCGACCACCGCATCAAGCTCACCGTGCACAACCTCGACGCGGTGCTCGCGGGCGAGCTGGACGAGCTCACCGCCGCGCTGCAGGCCGACGAGAAGCGCGCGCGGCTCGAGCAGCCGCGCTCGGCCTGAGGCCGCGGCGGCTGCTCGCGCGCACGACGCGTCCGCGACGCGCTCGACTCGCGCCGTCATCGCGCTCGACGCGCCGCCGGCTGCGACACGCCGCGCCTGGACGCCGAGGTGCTGCTCGCCGACGCGCTCGGCGTCGACCGCGCGCGCGCTGATCGCCGACCCCGGCCGCGGCGCTCGGCCCGAGCGAGGCGCGCGCTTTCAGGACCTCGCGGCGCGCCGGCGCGAGCGCGAGCCGGTCGCCTACATCCTCGGCACGCAAGGGCTTCCGCACGATCGAGCTGCGCGTCGACGCGCGCGTGCTGATCCCGCGGCCGGAGACCGAGCACCTCGTCGAGGCGGCGCTCGAGCTGCCGCCGGGCGCGCGCGTGGCCGACGTCGGCACCGGCTCGGGCGCGGTCGCGCTGGCGCTCAAGGCCGAGCGGCCCGACCTCGAGGTGGTCGCCACCGACGCCAGCCCGGACGCGCTGGCCGTCGCGCGCGCCAACGCCGAGCGGCTCGGGCTCGACGTCGCGCTGCTCGAGGGCGACCTGCTCGAGCCGGTCGACGGGCGCGCTCGACGCCGTCGTCTCGAATCCGCCGTACGTGCGCGAGCGGCGACGCGCTGCCGCCCGACATCGCGCGCCACGAGCCGCCGATGGCGCTGTTCGGCGGGCGCGGACGGGCTCGACGTCATCCGCCGGCTGTCGCGGCCGCGCGCCGGCGTCCGCGCTTCGCTCGCGCTCGAGGTCGGCGCCGGCCAGGCCGGCGCGGTGGCGCGAGCTGCTGCGCGCGGCGGGCTTCGCGCAGACGCGACGCGTCCCGACCTCGCCGGGATCGAGCGCGTGGTGGTGGGCGGCGCGTGGATGACGCTGGCACGGCAGCTGCGGACGCCGACGACGCTTCGCGCGCTGCATCGCGGCCGGCGGCGTCGCGGTGTTCCCGGCCGACACGGTCTACGGGCTCGCCTGCGATCCGGACACGCGCGAGGCGGTCGAGCGGCTGTACGCGCTCAAGGGCCGCCCGCCGGACAAGCCCGCGGCGGTGATGTTCTTCGACGCCGCGCTCGCGCTCGCCGCGCTGCCCGAGCTCGGGCCGCGGACGCGCGCGCTGCTCGAGCGGCTGCTGCCCGGGCGGCGTGACGCTGCTGCTGCCCAACCCGCGCGGGCGCTTCCCGCTCGCGTGCGGCGCGACCCGCGGACGCTCGGCCTGCGCGTGCCCCGCCGACGGCGCCCGCTGGCCGGCGTCGCGCGCGCCCGTGCTGCAGAGCCGCCAACCCGCCGGCGGGCCCGACGCGCGCGCGGCTCGACGAAGTTCCCGACGGCGATCCGGCGCGGCGCCGACCTCGTGCTCGACGCGCGGCGAGCTGCCCGGGACGCCGTCGACGGTCGTCGACCTGCGGCGCTTCGAGGCCGACGGCGTGTGGGCTGTGCGTGCGCGCGGGCGCGGTCGCCGCGACGGATCGCGCCGCGCGGTGGCCGCGTCCGGGAGGCCGCTCCGAGTGGCCGCGGCCGGTGGTAAGTTGGCGCCGATGACCGACCTGCCAGCCGACTACTTCGAGCGCCCGCTCGCCGAGGTCGACCCCGAGATCGCCGAGGCGCTTCGACCTCGAGCTCGAGCGCCAGCAGCGGACGCTGGAGATGATCGCCTCGGAGAACTTCGTGCCGCAGGCGGTGCTCGAGTGCCAGGGCAGCGTGCTGACCAACAAGTACGCCGAGGGCTATCCCGGGCAAGCGCTACTACGGCGGCTGCGAGCACGTCGACGTCGTCGAGCAGCTGGCGATCGACCGCGCCAAGGCGCTGTTCGGCGCCGAGCACGCCAACGTCCAGCCGCACGCCGGCGCGCAGGCCAACACGGCCGTCTACCACGCGCTGCTGCAGCCCGGCGACACGATCATGGGCCTCGCGCTCGCCCACGGCGGCCACCTCACCCACGGGATGAAGATCAACGTCTCCGGGCCGCCTGTACGACATCGCGCCCTACGAGGTCGACCGCGAGACGAGCCTGATCGACATGGACGAGGTCGAGCGGATCGCCCAGGAGCGCCGGCCGAAGCTGATCCTCGCCGGCTGGTCGGCCTACCCGCGCTCGCTGGACTTCGCGCGCTTCCGCGAGATCGCCGACGAGGTCGGCGCGCTGCTGATGGTCGACATGGCGCACTTCGCCGGGCTCGTCGCCGCCGGCCTGCACCCCAACCCGGTGCCGTACGCCGACGTCGTCACGACGACGATCCACAAGACGCTCGGCGGCGCCGCGCGGCGGCATGATCCTGTGCCGCGAGGAGTACGCCAAGAAGATCAACTCGGCGGTCTTCCCGGGCCAGCAGGGCGGTCCGCTCGAGCACGTGATCGCCGGCAAGGCGGTCGCGCTGAAGATCGCCGCAGACGGAGCGTTCCGCGAGCGCCAGGAGCGCACGGTCGCGGGCGCGCAAGGCGGTCGCCGAGGAGCTGCTGGGCGCCGGCCACGGCGTCAACGTCCTGACCGGCGGCACCGACGTGCACCTCGTGCTCGTCGACCTGCGCGAGTCCGAGCTCGACGGCCAGCAGGCCGAGGACCGCCTGCACGAGATCGGCATCACCGTCAACCGCAACGCGGTGCCGTTCGACCCGCGCCCGCCGGTGGTCTCGTCGGGCCTGCGCGTCGGCACGCCGGCGCTGGCGACGCGCGGCGTCGGCGTCGAGGACTTCCCCGAGATCGGGCGGATCATCGCGCCGGCGCTGCAGCCCGGCTTCGAGCGGCGCCGCGCCGAGCTGGCCGAGCGCGTGGCGGCGATCGCCGAGCGCTACCCGCTCTACGCGCAGCTCGGCGCGCCAGCCGCGGTCGCTGACGGGACCGAGGGCAGGCCGGACAGCGCCGCCGCGCGCCGGGTCGCCGGCCGCGCGGGCCGGGCCGCGCGCTGCGCGCGCTCGTCGTGCTGCAGCTGGTCGCCCTGATCGTGCTGGCCGGCGTGACGGTGTCGCGCTTCCGCGTGTGGGCGGACATCGACGAGCGCCCCCACTACGACTACGTCCAGAAGCTCGCAGAGGAGCAGCGCATCCCGCGCCCGACCGACCTCGTCAGCCCGGAGGTCCAGGCGATCACGGACCGCACGTGGCCGCGACCGAGCGCGACCGACCCCGCGGCGATCGGCCAGGCCGGGCGCAGCTTCGAGGCGATCCAGCCGCCGCTGTACTACCGCGGCGGCCCGCCGGCGTTCCTCGCCGTCGGCGACCACCGCGACAAGGTCTTCGCGCGTGCGCGCCTTCGACGCCGTGCTGCTGCTCGCTGACGGCGCTGCTGCTGTGGCGGCTGGCGCGCCACATGGCGGAGCCCGCGGGCGGGGCGCCGCCGCGCGCCGGTCCGCGGCGCTCGCCGGGCTCTCGGCCGCGCTGCTGGTGCTGCTGTGGCCGGGCGTGATCGTGCGCGGGGTCACGATCGGCAACACGCCGCTGGAGCTCGTGCTGACGGCGGCGTTCCTGCTCGCCCTGTGGGGGGCCGACGAGGACACGCGCGCCCGCCCGATGCTGCTCGCCGCGCGTCCTGCTCGGGCTGTGCCTGCTCACGAAGCTGACGCTCGTGATGCTCGTGCCGCTGTTCCTGGTCGTGCTCGGGCGGCGGGCGGGGCGCCGGGCCCGAAGCCGTGGGCGCTCGCCGCCGTGCCGCCGCTGCTGCTGGCGCCGTGGCTGGCGCTCAACGTCGACCGCTACGGCTCGCCGACGGTCGACGCGGCGGGCTCGCCGGGCGTCGCCGGACCCGTGCAGACGCTCCGGCGTGATCGACCGCATGCCGGGCCTGCCGCCTGGGCGCGCGTACCTGCTCGACGGCGTGCTCCCGCAGGAGTGGATCGTCCAGCTCGACGTGTGGTGGGTGCGGCTGGTCGCCGACGGCGCTCGCGCTCGGCGCTGCTGGCGGCGGCGATCGCGGCGCTGGTCGCCGGCCGGCGCGAGTGGCGCGCGTGGTTCCTCGCGCTGCCGGCGATCGCGGGCTTCGGCCTGCTCGTCGCGGTGCTACCTGCTCACCGGCAGCCTCGAGATCTTCCTGCTGCGCTACATCTACCCGGCGCTGCCGCCGCTCGCGCTCGGCGCGGGGTTCGGGCTCGCCGCGCGGCGGCCCGCCGCGGGTGCACGTCGCCGGGCTCTGGGCGTGGGAACGCTCGCCGTCGTCGCCCTGTGGGTCGACCTCGCGGGGTTCTTCTGGTTCAACGACATCGGCGCGAAGCTCGGGATCTGACCGGGCCCTGGCGGGCCCGCACCGGCCGCCGTAGAGTGGCGCCGTGGAGAGCCCGCGCCGGCGCTGCGTCCCGAATCCGCCCACGAGGTGGTGGAGCGGCTGGCCGTGCGAGCGCGCCGGCTCGCCGTACGTGCTCTACCGCGACGGCGAGCGCCGCCAGCACATCGTCGAGCTCGGCGAGGAGGCGCCGCTCGTCCACATCGGCCGCGGCCCGGCGTGCGAGATCGCGCTGGCGTGGGACAGCGAGGTGCGCGCGTGCACGCGATGCTCGAGCGCGCCGGCGGGCACTGGACGCTCGTCGACGACGGCCTCTCGCGCAACGGGTCGTTCGTGAACGGACATCGCGTCCGCGGCCGCACGGCGGCTCGCCGACCGGCGACGAGATCGGCGTCGGCCGCACGCTGCTCGTGTTCTCCGCCGGGTCCGAGCCGGCGTGCTGACGCCGACCGACGACCACCAGCGAGCACGCGCGGCCGCAGCTCTCGGACGGCCCAGCCGCGGGTGCTGCTCGCGCTCTGCCGCCCGCTGCTCGCAGACCCGTTCGCCGGGCCCGCCTCGAACCGCGAGATCGCCGCGGCCCTGTTCTTAGCGTCGACACCGTAAAGAGCCACCTGCACGTGCTCTTCGATCGCTTCGGGATCGGCGAGCGTCCGCAGAACCGCAAGCGCGCCGAGCTCGCCCGGCGCGCGATCGAGCGCGGCGCCGTCACCCGCTGACCGTCGGTCCAGCGCCCGCACCAGATCCCGCGAGCCGCAGCAGGACCGCCGGTAGCCGGCGCGCGCGAGCAGCCGCCGTCCGCGGCGTGGCGTGCTCGAACGACGCACGCGATGTCGCACCCCGGCGCGCCGCAGGGCCGAGGTCACGGCGTCCTCCCTGACGCCGGGCGTGAGCCCGCGCGTTGGCGAAGGACACAGCAGCGAGCCGCTCCGCGCGCTGCGCCTGCGGCGTCGCGGGCAGCGCCGCGTGTAGAAGGCGCGGCGCGCACGGCGGTCACGCGCCCGTCGAGCATCAGCAGCGTCGCTGCTAACGCCGGCGGCGCCGAGCACGACGTCGCCGTGCGCGCGCGACGGCCGGACAGCGCGGTCGCCACGGCGATCTGGGACGGCTCGCGCTTGAGCGCGGGGTGGCCGGCGAGCCCGGTGTTGCGTCCCTGCCACACCGGGGTGCCGGCGAGCGCCACGAGGGCGCCCACGCCGAGGGCCGGGAGCAGCCGCACCGCGGCGCTGCGAAGCGCCGCCGCCGGCTGGGTCGCGAGGGCGCCGACCAGCGCGGCGATGGGCATCGCCCACATCAGCCGCCACAGCGGTCGCCCGAGCCCGGTCAGGTCGTAGAGCAGGTCCGGCACGCCAGGCGCGAACGCGCGCGCGGCCAGCAGCGGCCGCGGCCGTGCCGAGCCGCGCGCAGCGGGGCGCGAGCAGCAGCGGCCCGGCGAGCGCGGCCGATGACGGCCACGAACGCGAGCAGCCCGCTCCCGACGGCCGGGCAGCACGAGCGCCTCCGGGGCGATGTGCTGCGGCCGCCAGCGCGCGGGTTGGCGCCCCTCGGAGAGCAGCGCGGCCGCCATCGCGGCCACCGGGTAGGCGCGAGGCCGCGGCCACCCCGGGCGGCGTGCCGGGGCGCCCGGCGCGCGACCGGCACGAGGCACGCGAGCGCGATGACCGGGACAGGAACGTGCCCGTCGTGGACAGCCCGACCGCGGCGACGCCGGCGGCGGCGAGCAGCGCGGCTCCCACGCCGCCGCGCGCGTGCTCGTGCAGCAAGCGAGAACAGCAGCGGCACCAGCACGGCGGCGAGGATCACCTTGCCCTGCCAGGGCGCGCGACGAAGAAGTCGCCGGGGAGGTGGTCGAGGCCCGCGCCGGGGTCGCGCGCGGGCTCGACCGCGAACAGCAGGAACACGAGCGCGATGCTCAGCGCGGGCGCGACCATCCGGACCTCCCAGGTGCGCAGCAGCCGCCACAGCGCGAGCACCGCGAGCGCGCTGACGACGCGGCGCGACGACGAGGTACGCGAGCTCGGGGGCGGTCAGCGCCCGCGGCGCCGGCGAGCGTCCCCAGCAGCGGCTCGTAGGACGGCAGCGGCGGAGAGAACGCGGCCGGCAGGACGTCGTGCGAGTGCAGCGTGTCGCGAGCGGGAAGCGCCCGTGCTCGGCGATCCAGGCCGCCTGGCGCAGGTAGTAGGCGTCGTCGGCGTTCGGCTTGACCAGGAACAGCGAGAGCACGGCGACCGCCGGCCGCCCACGCGAGCGCGGCGCCGGCGCCGGCCGGCGCGGGGCCGCGCGCCCGGCGGCACGAGCGGCCCCCGCGCGCCCGCGATCAGCACGGCGACGCGGCGGCCACCCACAGCGCCCAGACGAACGGCCACGGCCGCGCGCGAACGCGAGCGCGACCGCGCGCCGCCAGCGACGCAGCCGCGAGCGGCCACGGCGAGCGACGAGCGGTGCGCGCCGCGCCGCGGGGCGCGCGGCGCCGCACCGCGGGCGGGCGCGCCGCCCGCCTCGTGCGCGCGCGGCGAGCAGCCCGCACGGGACGAGGCCGGCGGCGAGCGCGGCCAGCGCCAGCCGGAGCCGAGCCCGAGCACCAGGCACGCGTGGTACGCGAGCGTCCAGGTCGCGAACGCGAGCAGGCAGAACGACAGCAGCGCGTCGCACGCCCGGGCGGCGCCGGCAGCGACGGGCGTCGGGCCGGGTCCGCGTGGTGACCATGCGCCGACCCTCCGGCGCGAGGCACCGCGCGGCCAGGGGGCACAGGGATGAAGCGCTGCCACGGAGGGGTGAGGCGTTCGACCCTCGGTGGGTTGTGCGCCGGCCGGGGGCGTGGCCCCGGCGTCAGGTCAACGGCGCTGGGTCGGGAGGGTGGGTGTTCGGGGTAGCACCAGAAAAGCGTGGGAACGATTGACCCCGCGATAGCCGGAAAAACGACTCCACTTGACCTGATACGCCGCGAGGACGGCCGTCCCGGCCGGCACTCCCACCACCCCACCCAGCCGCCGTTGCCGTAACGCCCTACGCACCTCCCCCGGCCCGGGGACCCGGCTAGGCGGCGAGCCGGGCGCCGAGCCCGATCAGCGCGGCGCCCGTGACCCGCTCGGTCCAGGCCCGCACGCCGCGGGCGGCGGACGAGCTCGCGGGCGTGGTGCAGGCCGACCACGAACGCGGTCCAGAACACGAGGCACAGCGCCCCGTAGACGACCAGCAGCAGCGCGACGCGCAGCGACGCGCCCGGGCCGGGCGCGACGAACTGCGGCACGACCGCGACGAAGTAGACCCCGACCTTCGGGTTGAGGGTCATGCTCAGCAGCCCGTCGCGGAACGGCGAGCCGCCGCGCGGCGCGGCGGGCGCCTGCGTGCTCGGCCGGCCGCCGGGCGCGGCGGATCGCGGCGATCCCGAGCCACAGCAGGTAGAGCCCGCCGAGCAGCTTCACGACGCCGAAGACCTGCGCCGAGGACGCGAGCAGCGCCGACAGGCCCGCCGTGGCGGCCGCCACGTGCACGGCCATCCCCGCCGCCAGCCCGCGCACCGCCGCGAAGCCCGCGCGGCGCCCGCCGCTCAGCACGCGGCTCGTCAGCAGCGCCTGGTTGGGGCCGGGCGTGAGGATCAGCAGCACGGAGAGGCCGAGGAACGTCAGCACGGCCGCCGACGGTAGCGCGCACGGCGGCGCTCGCGAGGCGGCTAGTGGCGCGCCCGCCAGCCGCGGCGGCCGAGCACGAGCCGCCGCGGCAGCTCGGCGACCACCGGCTCCAGCGCGGCGACGACCTGGGCGGCGGTCGGGCGGTCGCCGGGCTGCGGGGCGAGCATCGCCCGCAGCAGCTCGGCCAGCGGGGCGGGGGTGCGGCGCGGCAGCGGGGCCGGGCGCGCGCGCGAGCTGCGGGAAGCGCACCTTCGGGTCCTCCGAGCGGGCCGCGCCCTCGGCGCGCGGGAACGGCCGCTCGCCCGGTCATCGCGCGGTACATCGTCGCACCGAGCCCGAACACGTCGACGGCGGGCCCGAGCGTCGCCGCGCGAGCGGTCGCACTGCTCCGGGGCCATGTACTCGTCGGTGCCGACGGGCTTGGTCAGCCGCGCGGCGGCCGCCAGGCCGCGGGAGACGCTGAAGTCGATCAGCCGCGGCGGGGCGCCCATCACGAGGTTGTCCGGCTTGACGTCGAGGTGCACGACGTCCTCGCGCGACAGGTAGTGCAGCGCCGAGGCGACGTGCATCCCGAGCGGCAGCAGCTGCTCGAGGCCGACGGGGCCGTGGCTCGTCCAGCAGCGCCTGCAGCGTCGGGCCCTCGAGGTGCTCGAGCAGCAGGTGCGGGAACGGGCCGCCCGCTGCGGCGGTGCCGAAGCCGCGGACGACCACCGGGTGGGCGATCCGCGCCAGCAGGTCGCCCTCGCGCACGAGGTCGCGCATCGCGGCCGGGTCCTCGGCCTGGTCGGGCCGCAGGACCTTCGCCACGAGCACGGCGAGGCGGTGCTCGTCCCAGACGAGGAAGACCTCGTAGCGGCGCCCGCCGCCGATCCGGCGCAGCACGGTGCGCCCGGGGGCGATCGCGTCGCCCTCGACGAGGCCCCAGGTCGGGCGCGGGCGGCCGGCGCGCTCCCACGGCGGCGGCTCGGCCACCGTCGACTGCCCGCCCACGGTCTCGCGACCAGGCCGGGGCGCCAGTCAGTCTCCGCCGTCGGCGTCCTCGTCGTCGGCCGCGGCCAGCGCGGCCTTCGAGTTGGCCAGCGTGGCGGCGGGCTGGTCGCCGACCTTGCTCGGCGCCACGGGCGGCGTGGGCGCGATCCAGGTCAGCGGCGCGGCGAGCGCGAGCACGAGCACCGCGGCGAAGGCGGCCAGCGCCTTCACGAGCGAGCGCTGGACGGCCTCGAGCTCGGGATCGTCGGTGAGCGCCAGGAAGGCGCGCGCCATGCGGTGGTGGTCCGGGAGGGTGATGGTTGCGGTGTCGCGCATCAGACGGCCTCGGCGCGTGGTTTCCCCGCGAATGCGGGCTTCGCAATCCCCTGGTTCGGCGCGCGCGCCGCGAGCCCTGCCGTCGAGCTCAGGCCGCGCACGGCGGCCAGCGTGCGCTCGAGCCCCTCGGCGAGGCCGACGCGGGCCTCCCAGGCGAGGACCTCGCGCGCCAGCGCCGGATCGACGGCGCTGCGGACGATCTCGCCCGTGCGCGCCGGGGCGTAACTCCAGCTCGAACGGCGCGCCGTCGCCGTGCGCCCGCAGGGCGGCGGCGAGCTCGATCACCGACGGTCTCGGTGCCCGTGCCGATGTTGCAAGCGCCCGCCCAGTCGGAGTCCGCAGCGGCGAGGTTGGCGGCGACGACGTCGCCGACGTAGACGTAGTCGCGCGTCTGGCGGCCGTCGCCGAACGCGACGGGCGCGCCGCCCTCGGCCAGCTTGCCGCAGAAGATCGCCACGACGCCGCCCTCGCCGTGCGGGTCCTGGCGCGGGCCGTAGACGTTCGCGTAGCGCAGCGAGACCGACGACAGGCCGTAGAGGCGCCGGTAGAGGCCGAGGTAGCCCTCCGCCGCCAGCTTGCTCTGGCCGTAGGGCGCCATCGGCGCCGCCGCGTGGTCCTCCGGCGGTCGGGATCGTGCCCGCGTCGCCGTAGATCGCGCCGCCCGTGGAGGAGTTCACGACCCGCGCGCACGCCGGCGCGCCGCGCGGCCTCGAGCACGTTGATCGTGCCGCCCACGTTGACCTGCGGCGTCGAAGGCCGGGTCGGCGACGGCGCGGCGGACGTCGATCTGGGCGGCGAGGTGGAAGACGACGTCGGGCGCGGCGGCCTCGACGAAGCCCGGCCAGCCGCTCCGCGTCGCGGATGTCGGCCTCGGTGGAGCACGGCGCCGCGGGCGAGCGCGTCCTCGAGGTTGGCCTCGCGCCCCGTCGAGAGGTCGTCGAGCACCACGACCTCGTCGCCGCGGTCGACCAGGGCGTCGACGAGGTTGGATCCGATGAACCCGGCGCCGCCGGTGACGAAGGCCTTCATGGGGGCGGCATGCTAGACGTGGCCGGCGATGCGGATCTGGGTGGACTTCACCAACACGGCCCACGTGATCGTGCTGCGCCCGCTCGTCGAGCGGCTCGAGGCGGCCGGGCACGAGGTCGCGCTGACGGCGCGGCCGCTGTCGCACACCGTCGAGCTGCTCGAGGACTGGGGAAGGCCGCACCTCGTGGTCGGCCGCCACGGCGGCGTGCGCCGGCGCGACAAGGCGCTCGCCGCCGGCGACCGCGTGCGGCGCCTGCTGCGCTGGGCGCGCGCCCAGCGCTTCGACCGCGCGCTCGCCCACGGCTCGACCGACCTGCCGGTCGTCTCGCGCCTGCTGCGGATCCCCAACAGCACGATGTTCGACTACGAGTGGGCGGCGACCCAGCACCACGTCAACTGCCGGCTGGCGAACCGGGTGCTCGTGCCGGAGGCGATCCCGCCGGAGCGGCTCGCGCGCTACGGCGCCCGCGGCGCCAAGCTGATCCGCTACCCGGGCCTCAAGGAGGAGTACTACCTGTCGGACTTCGAGCCCGACCGCGGCGTGCTCGCGCGAGCTCGGCGTCGAGGGGGCGCCGGTGCTGTGCGTCGTGCGCACCGCCCCGTCCTACGCGCTCTACCTCGGCGGCTCGGAGACCCCGATGCTGGCGCGGGTGCTGCAGCGCGCCTCCGCCGACGAGCGCGTGCACACCGTCGTGCTCGCCCGCACGGACGCGCAGCGCGCCGACGTGCGCGCGCTCGGTCTGGAGCGTGTGGTCGTGCCCGACCGCACCGTCGACGGCCGCAGCCTCGTCGCGCTCGCCGACGTGCTGGTCTCCGCGGGCGGCACGATGAACCGCGAGGCGGCCGTGCTCGGCACGCCGGTGTGGTCGATGTTCGAGGGGCCGCTGGGCGGCGTCGACGAGCTGCTCGTGCGCGAGGGACGCCTGAAGCTGCTCGAGGACGCCGGCGCGATCGGCTTCGAGCCCAAGCCGGCGGGAGCGCTCGCCGACCGCGTGCGGCGCGATCCGGCCGCCTGCTGGAGCTCGCGCTCCCAGGGCTACAGTGACGGCGTGCTCGCCGCCACGCTGCTGACCGCCGCGCTCGCCGTCGCGCCCACGGGCCCGACCTGCGGGTGTCGGACCTGGAGGCGCAGGACCGCGCCGCCTCGCCTGGCCAGCTGCGCGTCCCGACGACCGTCCGCAACGCCGGCGACCGCCGCGCGGGCGCCTCCCGCACGCGCTACTTCCTCTCGCTCGACCGCACGAAGGGCGGCGACGTCCGGCTCGCCACGGCGCGCGTGGCCGCGGTCCGCGCCGGCCGTACCCGCACGGGCACCGCCGAGCTGCGCGTGCCCGCGGGCCTCAAGGTCGGCTCGTGGCACGTGATCGCCTGCGCGGACGCGCTCGACACGGTCCGGGAGCGCCGCGAGGGCAACAACTGCGCGGCCACCCGCGGGACGGTCGACGTCCTGCCGCAGACCGAGCCGCAGATCCCGCCGCTGCCGTAGGTAGGAGCCCCCTAGCGGGCGGCGGCCTTGGCCTCGAGCGCGCGCTCGACGGCCTCTTCGGAGGAGCCCTCGAGCTCGTCGGCGATCTCGTCCTGGCCGAAGCGGCGCAGGCCGACCGCGTGGAAGTGGCGGCTCTTGAGGATCTCGAGCGAGTAGACCATCCAGATCGAGCCGCCGATCACCAGCAGCCCCGCGCCGGTCAGCAGCAGCGAGTTCTGCAGGTCCCAGTCGCCGCGCGGGCGCGGCGGGACGAAGCGGGCGAGCAGCGCGTAGCCGGCCATCATCAGCGCCCACAGGTGCAGGTAGGCGGCGGTGCGGCGCTGGGAGAAGCCGATGCGCATGAAGCGGTGGTAGAAGTGGTTGTGGTCCGCGCGCCACGGCGGCCGGCGGTACTTGAGCCGCTTGAGCACGACGAACGAGGTGTCGAGGATCGGCACGGCGAGCACGAGCAGCGGCGCGACCAGCGTGATCGCGGCGGCCGTCTTGAGCACGCCGTCGAGCGACAGGGTGGCCAGCAGGAAGCCCAGCGCGAGCGCTCCGGAGTCGCCCATGAAGATCTTCGCCGGGTGGTAGTTGTGGTACAGGAAGGCGAGCGTCGAGCCGCACACGATCGCCGACAGCACCGCGGCGTCCGCGCGGCCGAACGAGGCGGACAGGACCGCGAACGAGGCGGCCGCGATCGCGACGATGCCGGCGGCCAGCGAGTCCATCCCGTCGATCAGGTTCACGAGGTTCGCCAGCAGCGCGATCCACAGCACCGACAGCGGATACGCGACCCAGCCGATGTCGAAGTCGCCGACGCCGGGGATCGTGAGCCGGTCGAAGGTCACGCCGAAGCCGACCACGGGGATCAGCGCGATCAGCGTGACGCCGGCGAGCTTGCGGCTCGGGGTCACGCCGTGCAGGTCGTCGAAGAGCCCGAGCGCGGCGACGAGCAGCGTGCCGATGAAGATGCCGAGGTAGGGGCCCTGGAGGTCGATCAGGATCGCGCTCGGGATCAGGATGCCCGCGACGATCGCGAGCCCGCCGATGCGCGGGATCGCCCCCTTGTGGACGCGCGGGCGGTCGGCCTTGTCGTCGAGCCCGCCGATCAGCGGGGCGAGGCGGCCGACGAGCGGCGTGAGGACGAGCACGAGCCCGGCGGCGATGATGAAGCCCACCAGGGCGTGGCTGTCACCGGCCAGCGTCCTGAGTGACTCGCCGAAGGACATGTGAACGTGGTATAGCGCAGGTGAGGACGACAGGGGGCGTTGCTAGCTTCAGCAGCGATGACCGAGATCCTTTCCGCGACCGCGTTCGACGAGCGCGTCGCAACCCGGTCGGCCCGCGTCGGCATCGTCGGGCTCGGCTACGCGGGGCTGCCGCTGGCGATGGCGTTCGCCGAGGCCGGCTTCGACGTCACCGGCATCGACCTCTCGCGCCGGCGCGTGGACGCGATCGGCGCGCGCCGCTCGTACCTGGTCGACGTGCCGGCCGACCGCTACGCCGGCGTCGACGGCAGGCTGACCGCCACGACCGACTACTCCGTGGTCTCGTCGCTCGACGCGCTGACGATCTGCGTCCCGACGCCGCTGTCGAAGACGCGCACGCCCGACCTCAGCTACGTGGTCTCCGCGGCCGAGTCGGTGGCCGAGCAGCTCTCGCCCGGGCAGCTCGTGATCCTCCAGTCGACCACGTACCCGGGCACGACCGAGCAGGTGATCCGGCCGATCCTCGAGCGCGCCGGCGCGGTCGTCGGCCAGGACTTCTTCCTCGGCTACGCGCCCGAGCGCGTCGACCCGGGCAACCGCCAGTGGGACGTGCACACCACCCCGAAGCTCGTCGGCGGCGTCACGGACGAGTGCCTGCGGCGCACGAAGCTGCTCTACGAGACGATCGTCAAGACGGTGGTGCCCGTCTCGAGCCCGATGGTGGCCGAGACGGCGAAGCTGCACGAGAACACCTTCCGCGCGGTCAACATCGCGCTCGCCAACGAGCTGGCGCTGATGTGCGACAAGCTCGGCATCAGCCCGTGGGAGGTGATCGAGGCGGCATCGACCAAGCCGTTCGGCTTCCTGCCGCACTACCCCGGGCCCGGCCTCGGCGGCGACTGCATCCCCGTCGTGCCGCACTTCCTCGCCTGGCGCCTGCGCGAGTACGGCTACTCCGCGCAGCTGATCGACGCCGCGGCCGAGGTCAACGCGATGATGCCCAACTTCGTGCTCCAGAAGGTGGCGGACGCGCTCAACGACGACGGCAAGCCGATCAAGGGCTCGCGGATCCTGCTGCTCGGCGTGACCTACAAGGCGGACGTCGCGGACACGCGCGAGTCGCCCGAGCCTGGAGGTCCTGCGCCAGCTCTCCACCCGCGGCGCCGACGTGCGCTACTGCGACCCGCACATCCCCTCGCTGGAGCTCGACGACGAGGGCCACACGGCGGTGCCGTGGAGCGCCGAGGAGGTCGCCGCCGCCGACTGCGTGGTGATGCTCACGCAGCATCGCGAGTTCCTCGCCGAGCCCCACTGGGAGGGCGCGCGGCTCGTCGTCGACACCCGGAACGTCATCCCCCGCGGGCCGCACGTCTTCTCGATCTGAGTGGGCCGCTGGTGCTGCTGATCCTGGGCGCCGGCTACATCGGCGCGGCCGTGGCGGAGCTCGCGCTGGCGCGCGGGGAGGAGGTCGTGCTCGCCGACAACTGGCGCACGACCGAGCGCGCGCAGCTCGCCGCGCTGGAAGCCGCCGGGGCGCGCGTGGAGACCGCCGACATCCGCGATCGCGCGGCGGTCGACGCGCTGCTCGCGCCGGCGCCCCGGCGCGTGCTGCTGCTGGCCGCGCAGGCCAGCCGGCCGATCTCCGAGCGCGAGCCCGACTACACGGAGGAGACCAACCTCACCGGCGCGCGCCGCGTGGCGGAGGCGGTCGCCGCGTCGGGCGCGACGGAGCTCGTGCACGGCAGCTCGCTGCAGGTCTACGGCGGCCCGCTCGAGGGCGAGGTCCGGCCGGACGCCCCGTACGGGGAGCAGGGCGACCTCGCGCACCTCTCGAAGATCTACGCCGAGCTGGCGCTCGGCATGCACGCGCGCCGCGGCGGCTTCGGGCTCGCCAACTGCCGGCTCGGGATCGTCTACGGGCCGAGCCCGGTCCAGCACGACGCCCCGGACTCGCAGACCGTCGTGGACAAGTTCCGCCGGCTCGCTGCCGCGGGCGAGCCGCTCACCCTCGACGGCGGCGGGCGCGCGACGATCGGCGCGGTCCACGTCGCCGACGCGGCCCGGCTGCTGCTCGACTGCGAGGTCCCCGAGCCGGGCGGCGTCGCCGCCTACAACCTGGCGGCGGAGACGCTGACGGTGGCCGACGTGGCGGCGCTCGCCGAGGGCCGCGAGCCCGCGGGCGGCGCGGCGTGGACGCTCGCGCCGCAGCTGGACTACGAGCACACCGTCGCCGCGTACCTGGGGCGCGCGTGAGGCTCCTCATCACGGGCGTCACCGGCTTCCTCGGCTGGCGAGCGGCGACCGTGCTCGCCGAGCGCGGCCACGACATCGTCGGACTCGCACGGCCGGGCAGGGCCGAGCGGGACCATGCAAGAAAGGTGCCAGGCACCGTTCTTGCGCTCGACGCCGGCGACCCCGCCGCGCGCGACGCGGTGCGCGGGCGCGACGTGGTGCTGCACTTCGCCGGCGTGCCCGACCCGGCACGGGCCCGCCAGGACCCGGCGCGCGCGGTTCGCGAGAACGCCGGCACCACGGTCAACCTGCTCGACGGCTGCCTCGAGCACGGCGCGGCGCTGATCTACCCGTCGACCGTCCGCGCGGCGCTCGACCCGCCGCCCGACGCCTACGGGCTCTCCAAGCGGCTCGGCGAGGAGGCCTGCCGCCATCACGAGGCGCGCTCGGCCGTGGCCCGCTTGACGTCCGTGTTCGGGCCCGGCCAGGTGGCGTGGGAGGGGGCGACGGGCGCGATCGCCGCGTTCGCCCGCCGCGCGCTCGAGAACCGCCCGATCGTGATCCCCGGCGACCCCGAGCGGGTGCGCGACTTCGTCTACGTCGACGACGTCGTCGCGGCGCTCGAGGCGATCGCGCTGCAGGGCCTCTGGGGGGAGACCCTCACGCTCGCCTCCGGGCGCCCGACGCCGCTGCTGCGCGCCGCGCGGCTGGCCCGCGACGCCGCGGGCTCCGGCGTGCCGATCGAGACGCCGGGCGGCGAGCTGCCGCCGGGCGAGGGCTCCGGCTACCCAGCGGACGGCGACCTGGCGCGTCTAGGCTTGACCGTCCGTCCCATCGAGGACGCTGTCGTCTCCTATGTCGAGTGGCTCCGCCGCCATCCCGCTGCTCAAGGCCGCTCCTGAGGCCGACCAGGTCGCCGACCGGCTGTCCGGCGGCGACTGGCGCGGCATGGAGCTCTGCCTCGCGCCCCGGCACGTCGCCACGCCGGAGGCGCTCGACGCCGCGATCGAGGTCGGCCGCCGCGCCGCCGACGGCGGCCGCGTCCTGACCGCCGAGTGCCCCGTGGCGTGGCCGAGCGGGGCGTTCGTGCGGGTCGACCGGCTCGACGACGAGGCCAAGCGCGGCATCGAGGCGTCCGCGCGCTTCGCCGCGGGGATCGGCGCGCCCGTCCTGACGATCCACCTGTTCGTCCCGATGACCCCGGACGAGTACCGCGACCACGGCGCCCTCGACGAGCAGGCCGTCGCGGAGTACCTCGCCTTCTACGCCGCCGCCTGCCGGGCCGAGGGCGTCACGCCGCTGATCGAGAACGTCCCGCCGGTGCTGCGGATGCGCACGGGCGGCGTGTACCTGACGCCGATCGGCGGCCACTGGAGGGACATCCGGGAGTGGTGCGCGCGCATCGAGGGCCTGCGCACGACGTTCGACACCTCGCACGCCGCGCTGTTCGAGCACTTCGCGGCCGCCTACCCCTCGCTGTTCGGGCTCGCGGACGCCGCCGAGCTGTCGCTGGAGCGCTGGGTCGACGAGCTGGCCGGGCTGATCGACGTCGCCCACGTCTCCGACGCCCACGGCCTGCTCGGCGAGGGCCTGCCCTACGGCACGGGCGAGCTCGACCTCGACCCAGTGGTGCGCCGGCTCGGCGAGACGGTGCCCTACATCGTCGCCGAGATCAACGAGCCCGACCCGGCCCGCTCGGGCGACATGAAGGCGGGCTACCGCGCCGTCGAGCGGGCGCTCGCTCTGCCTGCGCCGGCGCCGCAGCGCCGCTCGAGCCGGCTGCCCGTCGACACGTTCGACTGGCAGGCCGTCGTGGGCCGCCGCGACCCGGTCCCATCCGTGCTCGAGCTGCAGGAGCGCTTCGGCGGCCGCCGGATCCTGATCACGGGCGGCGGCGGCTGGATCGGCGGGCGGCTGGCCTCGCTGCTGCTCGGCTTCCGGCCCGAGCGCGTGACGCTGCTGGACTCCCACGAGGCCTCGCTCACGGCCGACCGCCGCGCACGCACCCCTGCGCAGCTCGCGGCCTGCGAGCACGTGCTGGGCGACATCCGCGACGGCTCGCAGCTCGCCGCGGCGGTCGAGCGGGCGCGGCCGGACGCGATCTTCCACCTGGCCGCCTACAAGCACGTCGACTGGGCCGAGACGCACCCCGAGCAGTTCGTCGACACGAACCTCCAGGGGAGCTGGAACGTGCTGCGCGCGGCCGAGGCGTCGGGCGTCGGCACGGTGGTGGTCGCCTCGACCGACAAGGCGGCTCTGGCCGCGAGCTTCTACGGCCGCACGAAGCGCTTCATGGAGCAGCTCACCGCCTACTCGGCGCGCGAGGGCGGCGGCGCGCGCTGCGCCGTGCGGCTCGTCAACGTGCTCGCGAGCGCCGGCAGCGCCTCCGAGCTGTTCCTGCGCCAGGCGCGCGCCGGCGTGCCGCTGACCGTCACCGACACGGGGATGATGCGGTTCTGGATCACCGGCGCCCACGCCGCGCTCGTGCTCGCGCACGGCGCGCTGCTGGCCGCCGACGGCGAGGTGCTCTCGACTCCGCACGACCCCGCCGAGCTGTCCGTCGGCGAGCTGGCCGAGCGGATCTGGCGGGCGGCCGGCGCCGGCGAGACCGCCGACATCGAGCTGCTGGGCATCCGCCGCGGCGAGACGCTGACGGAGGTCCTCACCGGCCCGGGCGAGACGCTCGGCGGCGAGGCGCGCCAGGGCATCGCCCCGATCACGGGCGGCCACACGTCGGCCGGCCCCGCCTGGGTGGCCGAGCGGCTCGAGGCCTCGATGGGCCGCGAGGAGGCGCGCGCGGTGTGGCTCGAGGCGATGCGCCGGCCGGGCCTGCTGGTCCCGGCCTGACAAGCGGATTCGAACCCGCCGTACCGGTGACGTCGGGGTAACCGCACCATCGCGCTCCGCCCCGCGCCTGTAGCTTCACCTCCGATGACGAACTTCTGCCACACGACCATCCCGATGCTCGGCGCCAACGCCGTCCATCGACCGCTCACGGCCTAGTTCGTCAGGCCGCGGGCGGAAACGCCGCCCGCGCCTTCGCAGACAGTCCCGCGCCCGACGCGGGCGGCTCCCCACAAATCACCACCCCAAGGGAGTCGCGATGCACTCGCTCAGCCACAACGCCTACGCCCACGCCGTCGCCAATGACCGCCTGCGTGCAGTCCCGCGCGGCGTAGCGCGCCCCCGACGCCACAGGCCGCCGCCCGTACGCGGGCACGTGGCCTACGCCGTCGCGCGCGTCGCCGGCCGGCTGGACTCGGAGTCCGCCCGCCGCGCCGTGGCGTAAGCACTCGAGATTCCGTCCTCCCCCGCCCGAACCGGGCGGGGGAGACGGGCTCCCTCGCTACCCTGGCGGCTCGTGCTCACTGCCCGGCTCGAAGACCGCTCCTCCTTCATCACGGCCGACGGATCGTCGATCCGCGAGCTCGCCGGGATCCCCGTCGGCAACGCGGCCAACCAGTCGCTCGCGGAGGCCACGGTGCCGCCGGGCAGCGCCACCTTCGAGCACTACCACCGCACCTCCGAGGAGATCTACCTGTTCACGAGGGGCATGGGACGCATGCAGCTCGGCGACCAGGACGGACCCGTGCGCGCCGGGGACGCCGTCGTGATCCCGCCGGGCACGCCGCACAAGCTCGTCAACACCGGGCCGGAGCCGCTCGTGCTGCTCTGCTGCTGCGCGCCCGCCTACTCCCACGAGGACACGGTCCTCCTGGAGGGCTGAGGCGTGCGCTCCCTGCTGCTCGCCATGGTCCTCGCGCTGGCCGCCGCCGCCCCGGCGCAGGCCGCGCAGGCAGACGCCGCGCGCAAGAAGCCGCTGCCGATCCCGGTGATCGGGATCGGCGAGCAGAACCCGGAGATGTTCTCCAACCCGTACTTCACGGCGCTGAAGGTCAAGCACGTGCGGGTCATCACGGCCTGGGACTCGCTGCGTCACAAGTGGGCGCGCGACGACCTCGACCGCTACATGACGGCCGCCCGCGCCGCCAAGGTGCGCGTCCTGCTCGGCTTCGGCCACTCCCGCAGCGCGAAGCGCAAGGTGCGCCGCTACGTCCCCGGCGTGCGCGAGTTCACCAAGGAGTTCCTGAAGTACAAGAAGCGCTATCCGTGGGTCAAGGAGTGGCTGACCTGGAACGAGGCCAACCACTGCGGCGAGCCGACCTGCCACAAGGCGCGCCGCGTCGCCCGCTTCTACAACAACATCAGGCACAACTGCTACGGCTGCACCGTGGTCGCCGCCGACGTGCTGGACACGCCGACGATGCCCGCCTGGGTGCGCGAGTTCCGCCGCACGGCCCGCAAGGACAAGATCATCTGGGGCCTGCACAACTACATCGACGCGAACCGCTTCCGCACCAAGGGGACCAAGGCGCTCCTGAAGGCCGCGCCGAAGGGCAAGATCTGGTTCACCGAGACCGGCGGGCTCGTCGTGCGCCGCAACCGCTCGCGGATCGCCTTCCCGGGCAACAAGAAGCACCAGGTGAAGGCGACCAAGCAGGTGTTCAAGCTGGCCCGCCTGAGCCCGCGCGTGCGGCGGATCTACTTCTACCACTGGCAGCCCTCCACGGATCCGCTGCCGACGTGGGACTCCGCGCTCGTGGACCCGCGCGGGAAGCCGCGCCCGGCCTACAAGCTGCTCAAGCGCTACGTCGTGCGCTTCGCGCGCGAGGCGGCGCGGCGGGTGGAGGAGGGCGCTCGGTCCGAGATCCCCTCAGGCGCCGAGGGCATGATCGGCACCAAGCGCAAGCCGTGAAGCGCGCGGTCGCGCGCGCGGCCGTGCTGCTGGCCGCCGCCGCCGCGCTCGCGGGCTGCGGCGCCTCGCGCGAGGAGATCAACCGCGGCGGCCGGATCGCCGGCACCACGCTCAACGTGTACTCGCTGCTGCCCGAGCCGGGCAAGGGCGCCGCGCGCGACATGGTCGACGCCGAGAAGCTCGCGCTCTACGAGGCGCGCGGGACGGCGGGGCCGTTCGCGGTCAACTTCCTCTCGATCGACGAGGGCGCCCCGGGCGGGCGCGACGGGGCGCGCGAGGCGGCCGTCGCGCTGCGCGACGCGGTCGCCGACCCGCAGGTGATCGCGATGATCGGCCCGGCGGGCTCGGACACGGGCCGCGCGGCCATCCCGCTGCTCAACGCGGCCGGGATCCTGGAGGTCGTGCCCGGGGCCGGCTACCCGGGCTTCACGGATGCGCTCGGCCCGGGCGAGCCCGAGCGCTGGCAGCCCTCGGGCCGCATCACGCTCGCCCGCCTGGTCGGCGACGACTCGGCCCAGGCGCAGGCGATCGTGCGCGCCGCGGCGGAGGCGAGCGGGCGCCGCTCGCCGCGGATCACGGTCGAGCAGGAGCCCGGGCCGTACGCCGACGCGCTCGTCGACGGACTGCGCGCCGCGGGCGCCGAGCTCGAGGAGGATCCGGGCCGCGCCGACGCGTTCGCCTACGCGGGAGAGGACCCCGAGAACGCGGTCGCCGTCGCGGACGCGCTGGCGGAGGAGCACCCGCGGATCCCGGTCGTGCTGCCCGACGCGATCACCCGCACGGGCGTGGCCGAGCGGCTCACCCCCGCCGCGCGGCGCTCGGCCGTGCTCGTCTCCGTCGCCCCGCAGCCCGGTTCGACGCCGGAGCTGCGCACCTTCGAGGCCGACTTCCGCGAGCGCTTCGGCCGCGCGCCCGGGCCGTACGCGGCGATCGGCTACGAGGCGATGCGCTCCGTGCTCGCGGCGATCGTCGCCGCCGGCGATCGTGCCGGGAGCAGGCAGGCGGTGCTCGACGCCTACTTCGCCGCCGCCGAGCGCCGCGGCACCGTGCTCGGCGACTACGCGGTCGGCCCGCGCGGGCAGCTGACGCCCGCGCGGTTCACGGCCTTCCGGGTGCGCGGCGGCCGCGCCGAGTACCTCCCGCGCTGAGCCTCAGTTCTCCAGCGTCGCGTCGAGCGTGATCTCCTCGACGCCGGCCAGCGCCCGCGAGACGACGCAGGTCTCCTTCGCGGTCGTCGCCGCCTTCTCGAACGCCTCCTGGTCGATCCCGGGCACGCGCCCGCGGGTCGTCAGCGCGATCTTGGTGATCGTCGGCCCGGTGTCCTCGAGGTTGCGCAGCGACACCTTCGCCTGCGTCTGGAGGGATTCGGGCTCGTTGCCCCCCTCGCCGAGCACGAGCGACAGCGCCATCGTGAAGCAGCCGGCGTGGGCCGCCGCGATCAGCTCCTCGGGGTTGGTGCCGTTCTCGCCCTCTCCGAAGCGCGACTGGAACGAGTAGTTGCCCTCGAAGGCACCGGAGCCGAGCGACATCTGGCCCCGGCCCTCGTTGATCGAGCCCTCCCACAGGGCGTTGGCGGTGCGAGCTGCCACGGGAATCTCCTCTCGAATTGCGGTGCGGGGTCTCTAGCCTGGCACCGATGAGCCGAAACCAGCGCCTGGGCTTCCTCGGCATCGCCGCGCTCATCGCGATCGCGGCGGTCATCGTCCTCACCGCCGGCGGCGGCAACGACGAGCAGGAGGCGACCGACTCCGCGGCCACCCGGACCGCGACGCCGAGTGCGACCGCCACCGAGGACGGGGCCACGCCCACCCCGACCCCGACGCCCACGCCGAAGCCGAAGCCCCCGCTGCTGCAGGCCGGCAAGGTCACCAAGCTGCGCTTCGAGGAGGGCGAGACCGTCCGCTTCCGCGCGCGCTCGGAGCAGGCGGAGGAGATCCACGTGCACGGCTACGACCGCTACGTCGACCTGCCCGCCGGAAAGACGGTCACCGAGTCCTTCAAGGCGAGCATCACCGGGATCTTCGAGATCGAGCTGCACGGCTCGGGCGAGCAGATCGGCGAGCTCAGGGTCGACCCGAGGTAGAGGCCCGCTCAAGCCGCGAGCACGCGGTCGTGCTCGCCCGTCGCAGGCGTCTCGGGCTGGGCGACGTCGTCGCGCACGGCGCGGCGCAACGGCTGCTCCGGGATCAGGGTCACGAGCAGCAGCGTGATGGCCATCATCGGCACGCCGAGCAGGAAGATCGGGTGGATCGCGTCGGCCAGCGCCTCGCGCGCCGCCGGACTGGACGCCGTCGCGCCGCCGCCGCCGAGCGCGCGCGTGGCCGCTCCGGCCGGCAGCCCGGCGGCCAGGATCGCGCCCATCGCCGACACGCCGACGGTGCCGCCGATCGAGCGGGAGAACTGCGCGAGGCTCGTGGCGACGCCCATGTGCCGGCTCGGCACGGCGTTCTGGACCACGAGCGCGAGGTTCTGCACCAGCAGGCCGAGGCCGGCGCCGGCGACGACCATCGCGAGCGTCGTGTGGCCGCGCGTGGAGGAGGCGTCGAGCAGGCTCAGCAGCGCGAACCCGGCGCCCATGACGACCGGGCCGGCGAGCAGCGCCCAGCGGTAGCGTCCTGTTCGGGTTATGACCTGGCCCGAGCCGACGCTCGTCGCCATCATCGCGAGCATCAGCGGCGTCAGGACGAGGCCAGAGCTGGTCGCAGAGCCGCCGAGCACGCCCTGCACGAACAGCGGGACGAACATGATCGTGCCGAACATGCCGACGCCGGTGGCGAAGCCGGCGAGGCTCGCCGCGCTCACGGTGCGGATGCCGAACAGCTCGACGGGCACGATCGGCTGGTCGACCCGGTGCTCCCACCAGAGGAACACCGCGAGCAGCGCCGCGCCGGCGCCGATCAGCCCGAGCACCTGCGCCGACCCCCACGGCGCCTCCTGGCCGCCGCGCACGAGCCCGAGCAGGGCGGAGGAGAGGCCGGCGGCCAGCAGCGCGGCGCCGGTGTAGTCGATCTTGGTCGCGCGCTCGGGATGCGGCGGGATCTTCAGCGTCGTGGCGACCACGACGAGCGCGATCAGCGCGACGGGCAGCGAGACGAGGAAGACCCAGCGCCAGTCGGCGTTGTCGGCGATGTAGCCGCCCGTGGTCGGGCCGAGGATCGAGGCGACGCCGAACACCGCGCCCGTCAGCCCCTGCCAGCGGCCGCGGTCCGACGGCGGCACGAGGTCGCCGATCGTGGCGATCGCGAGCGGCATCAGCGCCCCGGCGCCGAGCCCCTGGATCCCGCGCGCGATGACGAGCTGGGTCATCGACTGGGAGGTGGCGCCGACGACGCCGCCGGCCATGAAGAGCACGATGCCGCAGATGAAGAACAGCCGGCGCCCGTGCACGTCGGACAGCCGGCCGTAGATCGGCGTGGTCACGGTGGCGGCGAGCATGTAGGCCGAGAAGACCCACGAGTAGTGCTCGACGCCGCCGAGGTCGGAGACGATCACCGGCAGCGCGGTCGCCACGATCGTCTGGTTGAGCGCGGCGAGCAGCATGCCGAGCAGCACGCCCACGATCGCGATCAGGGTCTGGCGGCGCGGGAGCAGATAGCCCTCGTCGCGTGTGCCCGCCGACGAGTCGGCTGGGTATGTCTCACAGCTGCTCCTCCACGATCGTCGCGAGGCGCCGCAGCAGCGCGGCCGCCTCCTCCTGCTCGGCCGCCGACAGCTGATCGCGCACGCGGGCGCGGCCCGCGTCGATGCGCTCCGCGGCCGCGGCGACGGCGTCGCGGCCGCCGTCGGTCAACGTGATCTGCACGACCCGGCGGTCCTGGTCGCACGGCGTGCGCTCGGCGATCCCGTCGCGCACGAGCGCGTCGAGCATCCGCGTGGCGGTCGGCGGCGCGACGCCCGCCGAGGTGGCGAGCTCGGACACCGGCAGCCGCGGCGTCTCCCGCAGCGCCTCGAGCAGCTGGTACTGCGCGAGCGTCAGGCCGGAGCCCTGGAGCGGACCCGTCGATCGTCCGCGCGCCCGTCGGGTAGCACGGAAGAACGCCTCCCAGGCGCGGGTGAACTCGTCGGTGGTCACCCGAAGAAACTTAGCATGCGAACTATTAGCTCCCTACGCAAGAACGGTGCCAGGCACGTTTCTTGCGCTCGCGCTCACGGTCGGCTCACCCCGATGTGCTGCCGAGCTAGAGCCGCGTGTCACAAAGTTGTTACAAAGTCTCCGGCGTCGCTATATTGCAGCCGCCACCGCAGGCCATGGAGCTCCGGCTCCTGCCGCTGCCGTCGAGCGCGGGCATGGCCTGTAGGGTGGCGCGTCCTGTCATGCCCCGACACGAGCTTCGCCGTGACCCAAAGCCCACAGCCCACGCCCTCAGCCGCGCCGCCGTACCCGGCCACGATGGCTGATCCGCTGGTGCTGTTCCGCTGGCTGGACGTGGTGCTCGTCGTGCTGGCCGCGCCGTTCGTGGTGCTGATGGACCTGCCGGTGCTCGGCTACGTCGTCGGCGCCGTCGCCTGGATCGTCAACCGCGCGATCGGCTTCGCCGTCGAGCGCGTCGCGACGCGCCAGCAGGACGTCCGCCGCGCGGTCGGCCTCAACCTCGGCGTGCTGATCGCGCGCTCGTGGCTCGTGGGCCTTAGCATCCTGGCCGTCGGGCTGGCCGGAGATCGGGAGGACGGGCTCATGGCCGCCGTCCTGCTGCTCGCCGCCTTCACGCTGTACTTCGTCACCTCGCTGCTGCTGCGCTCGCTGGAAGGGAAGGCCTCGCGCCCATGAGCACCCGCAAGAAAGTCCTGCTCGGCATCGCCGGCGTGTACATCGTCTCGATGGGGATCGTGATCGCGATCTTCGGCGCCACCCGGCGCGACAACGAGGAGTTCGCGCCGCAGAACGAGTTCAAGACGGACACGTGGATCGCGCTCCCGGGCCCGTTCGACTTCAACAAGGCCGTGATGTACCTGCTGATCGCCGGGCTGCTCACGGTGCTGACGATGGTCTACATCGCCAACCGCATGCAGGCGCGGCCCAACCGCGTCCAGACCGCCGTCGAGACGCTCTACAGCCTGATGCGCGACAACATCACGCGCGGGAACATGGACGACGCGATGGCGCGCAAGTGGTTCCCGTTCATCGGGACCCTCTTCCTGTTCATCTGGTTCTCGAACCTGATCGGCTACATCCCGCTGCCGACCAACACCGAGCACCCGTTCCACATCGGCGGCATCGAGATCCCGTCGTTCGCGATCTACTCCGCGACGGCCAACATCTCGATCCCGCTCGTGCTCGCGCTCGTCGTGTTCGTCGCCTACAACGTCGAGGGCATCCGCGTCAAAGGCCTCCGCGGCTATCTCGCCAGCCTGATCCCGCAGGGGATCACCGGCTTCGCGAGGATCCCGATCTTCGCGCTCGAGTTCCTCTCGAACTTCATGCGGCTGCTGTCGCTCTCCGTACGTCTCTTCGCGAACATCCTCGCCGGCCACCTGATCATCCTCTTCATGTCGGGCGGCCTGGCCGTGCTGCTCGGCCTCGAGGTCCTCGGCGTGTTCACGCTGCCGTTCGGGATCGCCCTCTTCCTCTTCGAGGTCGGGCTGGTCGCCACCCTTCAGGCGTTCATCTTCGCCACGCTGTCTGCCATCTACCTCGGCGGCGCCGTCGCCGAGTCCCACTAAAGGAGCCAATCAGTGCTCGATCTGCTGCTTCCGTTCATCACCACCGTCTTCGCCCAGGCGGACGCCGGCTCCGACGCCGGCAAGGCGATCGCCCTCGGCGTGGGCGGCGGCCTGGGTGCCGTCGGCGCCGGTGTCGGCATCGGCATCATCTTCGGCAAGGTCATCGAGTCCGTGACGCGCCAGCCTGAGATGCGGGACGAGATCACGTCGATCCAGTGGCTCGGCTTCGCCCTCACCGAGGCGTGCTTCTTCTACGGCCTCGTGGCGGGCCTGATCGCCTTCTTCCTCTAGGAGCGATCGCGTGAGAACCCCAGTCATCTTCGCGGCGGAGGAGAGCGGCGGCAGCTTCCTGGTCTCGCCCGGCATCGGGCTGATGATCTGGACGCTGGTCGTCTTCGGCGTCTCGATGTACGTGCTCGCGAAGATCGCGTTCCCGCGCATCGCCGAGGCGCTCGACAAGCGCCAGCGAGCGATCGAGGACTCGATCGAGACCTCCGAGCGCATCAAGCACGAAGCCGAGGAGCTGCTCCAGGAGTACCGCGAGCGGCTCGCCGAGGCGCGCGGCCAGGCCGACGACATCGTCGCCCGCGCCCGCAAGACCGCCGAGGCGCACGAGAACGAGGTCCACGCGGAGGCCAAGGGCAAGCGCGAGGAGATGATGGAGCAGACGCGCCGCGACATCGAGACCGAGACGCGCCGCGCCATCCAGGAGATCCGCAAGGAGGTCGCCGACCTCACCGTGGCCGCCACGGAGAAGGTCACGCGCAAGTCGCTGACCGCCGACGACCAGAAGCGTCTCGTCGAGGAAGCGCTCGCGGAGCTCGACTTCAACGCGCTCGCGGCCGGCGAGGAGCGGCGCTAGCCCATGGAGGAGATCGCCTCGGTCTACGCGCGCTCCCTCTTCGAGGTCGCGATGGAGCAGGACAAGCTCGACAAGGTGCGCGACGAGCTCGGCGAGTTCGCCGACGCCCTCAACGAGTCGCGCCAGCTCCAGGTGTTCCTGTTCTCGCCGTACTTCTCCACCAAGGAGAAGACCGAGGGCCTCGACAAGGCGATCTCCGGCGCCGACGAGACGGTGCTCAACTTCCTCAGGCTGCTGATCGAGAAGCACCGCATGCCGGTGCTCTTCCGCGTGCGCGCGGAGTTCGAGCAGCTCTGGGAGGAGGAGAACAAGCTCCTGCCCGTGACCGTGACGTCGGCCGTGGAGCTGCCCAAGTCCACGGTCAAGCAGATCGGCGACCGGATCGCCGAGCAGACTGACCGCAAGGTCGACCTCTCCTCCAAGGTCGACCCCGACATCCTCGGGGGCATCATCGTCCGCGTCGGCAACTCGGTGCTCGACGCCTCCATCAGAAACCGCCTAGAGAACTTCAGGAAGCAGGTCGCACGTGCAGAATTCAAGCCGGACGAGATCACCTCCATCCTCAAGAGCCGCATCGAGGGCCTCGACGAGGGCCAGGCGGACCTGACCGAGGTCGGCACCGTCCTCTCGGTCGCCGACGGCATCGCCCGCGTGCACGGCCTCGAGAACTGCCAGGGGTTCGAGATGCTCGAGTTCCCGCACGACGTCACGGGCCTCGCGCTCAACCTCGAGTCCGACAACGTCGGCGTCGTGCTGTTCGGCCCGTGGGAGCACGTGGTCGAGGGCGACACCGTCAAGCGGACGGGCAAGCTGCTCGAGATCCCGGTCGGCGAAGAGCTGCTCGGGCGCATCGTCGACCCGCTCGGCAACCCGCTCGACGGCAAGGGCGACATCAACACCGAGACGACCCGCCCGGCCGAGTTCAAGGCCCCCGGCGTCGTCCAGCGCCAGCCGGTCAAGGAGCCGATGCAGACCGGCCTGAAGGCGATCGACTCGATGATCCCGATCGGCCGCGGCCAGCGCGAGCTGATCATCGGCGACCGCCAGACGGGCAAGACCGCGATCGCCGTCGACACGATCATCAACAACAAGGACCAGGACGTCATCTCGGTCTACGTCGCGATCGGCCAGCGCATGGCGACCGTCGTCGGCATCGCCAAGACGCTCGAGGACGCCGGCGCGCTGGACAAGTGCATCATCGTCGCCGCGTCCGCCGACGAGGCCGCGCCGATCAAGTACATGGCGCCCTACGCCGGCTGCGCGATGGCCGAGCACTTCCTCTACGACGGCAAGCACGCGCTCTGCATCTACGACGACCTGACCAAGCACGCGTACGCGTACCGGCAGATGTCGCTGCTGCTGCGCCGCCCGCCGGGTCGCGAGGCCTACCCGGGCGACGTCTTCTACCTGCACAGCCGCCTGCTCGAGCGCGCGGTCAAGCTCAACGACGATCTCGGCGGCGGCTCGCTGACCGCCCTGCCGATCATCGAGACGCAGGCCGGCGACGTGTCGGCCTACATCCCGACGAACGTGATCTCGATCACCGACGGGCAGATCTTCCTCGAGCCGTCCCTGTTCAACTCCGGCGTGCGCCCGGCCATCAACGTCGGCATCTCGGTGTCGCGCGTCGGCGGCTCGGCGCAGATCACCCCGATGCGCAAGGTGGCGGGCAAGCTCAAGCTCGAGCTCTCCCAGTACCGCGACCTCGAGGCGTTCTCGCAGTTCGGCTCCGACCTCGACGCCGACACCCAGCGCACGCTGGCCCGCGGCGAGCGGCTCGTGAAGACGCTCAACCAGGGCGAGCGCCAGCCGATGCGGGCCGCCGACCAGGTCGCCGTCGTCTACGCCGCGACCAACGGCTACCTGGACCGCATCGACTCCGACCGCGTGTCCGAGTTCCACGAGGGCCTGGTCGAGCGCCTGCACTCCGAGATCTCCGAGGTGCTGGACAAGATCGGCGACGGCGACTGGAGCGACGACATCCAGAAGAAGCTCGACGAGGCCATCGCCCAGTACGCGAAGGACTTCGGCTACGACCTCGACGAGGAGGGCCAGCCGCTCGACGACGACTCGCCCGACCGCGACACGCGCGACCGCTCGAAGTCCCGCTCCGACGACGACGACTCCGGCGACTCCGAGGACTCCGACGAGGAGACCGAGGAGACCGAGGAGCGCGAGGGGGCCACCGCCTAGCCATGGCCCAGAAGGACGTCAAGAGCCGCATCAGCTCGGTCAAGAACATCCAGAAGATCACGCGGGCGATGGAGATGGTCGCCGCCGCCCGCCTGCGCCGTGCCGAGCAGCGCATCGAGGCGCTGCGGCCCTACGCCTCGGCCATCCGGCGGATGACCCGCCAGGCGGCCGAGGCGGCCCAGAACGTCCCGAACCTGCCGATCCTGCAGGAGCACGACAGCGTCTCGAACGTCGGCCTGCTGCTCGTCACCGGCGATCGCGGCCTGGCCGGCGCGTTCAACTCGCAGATCGTGCGCGCGGGCATCCGCGCGTCGAACGAGATGGACGGCAAGCCGGTGTGGTTCGCCTCCGGGCGCCGCGGGGTGTCGTCGCTGACGTTCCGCGGGCAGACCGTGCTCGGCGAGTACACGGGCTTCACCGACCGCCCGGCGTACGCCAACGCGCGCAACATCGCCTCCGACCTGATGACCGCCTACATCGACGGCGAGGTCGACCGGGTCGACATCTTCTACAACCGCTACATCTCGCCGCTGACCCAGGAGGTCACGCGCGAGACGCTGCTGCCGCTGCAGTCCGCGACGATCTTCGAGGGGTCCTCCGACGAGGACTCGCTCGGCGCCCGCGCCGGCGACGCCGACGAGGAGGAGCGCTCGGACGGCCCGCACGCGCTCGTGGAGTACGAGCCCGGCCCGGAGGAGATCCTCCAGCGGCTCGTGCCCGCCTACGTCGAGATCTCGATCTTCCGGGCCCTGCTCGAATCCACCGCGTCGGAGCACGGCGCCCGCATGACGGCGATGCGCAACGCGTCCGAGAACGCGTCCGACCTCGTCAAGGACCTCACCCTGCAGATGAACCGCGAGCGCCAGGCGGAGATCACGCAGGAGATCATGGAAGTCGTGGCCGGCGCGGAAAGCCTTACGTAGCCAGGAGATTCATATGGAAGCCAGCACCAAAGAAGAGAAGAAGGACACCGAGCAGCAGGAGTCCTCGGAGAACGGCAAGCGCAACGTCGGCCGGATCGAGGAGATCCAGGGCGTCGTCATCGAGGCCGTCTTCCCCGACCAGCTGCCCGAGATCAACTCGGCCATCATCGTCGAGCGGTCCACCAGCCAGGGCGCCGAGGAGGACGAGAACATCTCGGCCAACCTCGTCTGCGAGGTCCAGCAGCACCTCGGCGACGACCGCGTCCGCGCGGTCGCCATGGACACCACCGACGGCATCGCCCGCGGCGCCGAGGTGGTCGACACCGGCGGCCCGATCACGGTGCCGGTCGGCAAGATGACGCTCGGGCGCATCTTCAACCTGCTCGGCGAGGCGATCGACCAGGGCGACAAGGTCGAGGTCGAGGAGCGCTGGCCGATCCACCGCCCCGCCCCGACCGTCGAGGACCTCACCCCGACGACCGAGATGTTCGAGACCGGCATCAAGGTCATCGACCTGCTCGCGCCCTACGCCAAGGGCGGCAAGGTCGGCCTGTTCGGCGGCGCCGGCGTCGGCAAGACGGTCATCATCCAGGAGCTCATCAACAACCTCGCCCAGGAGCACGGCGGCCTGTCGGCCTTCTGCGGCGTGGGCGAGCGCTCCCGCGAGGGCAACGACCTCTGGCTGGAGATGACCGAGTCGGGCGTCATCGACAAGACGATGCTCGTGTTCGGCCAGATGAACGAGCCGCCCGGCGCGCGCATGCGCGTCGCGCTGTCCGGCCTCACGATGGCGGAGTACTTCCGCGACGAGGAGGGGCAGGACGTGCTCCTCTTCATCGACAACATCTTCCGCTTCGTCCAGGCCGGCTCGGAGGTCTCCGCGCTCCTGGGCCGCATGCCCTCCCAGGTGGGCTACCAGCCGACGCTGGAGTCCGAGATGGGCCAGCTGCAGGAGCGGATCACCTCGACCCGCAAGGGCTCGGTGACCTCGATCCAGGCCGTCTACGTCCCGGCGGACGACCTCACGGACCCGGCGCCGGCCTCGGTGTTCGCGCACCTCAACGCGACGACGTCGCTGTCGCGCGCGATCTCCGAGAAGGGCATCTACCCGGCCGTCGACCCGCTCGACTCGTCCTCGACGATCCTCAAGCCGGAGATCGTCGGCGAGGAGCACTTCAAGGTCGCCAACGAGGTCAAGCAGGTGCTGCAGCGCTACCGCGAGCTGCAGGACATCATCGCCATCCTCGGCATCGACGAGCTCTCCGACGAGGACCGCGTGCTCGTGCAGCGCGCGCGCCGCATCGAGCGCTTCCTGTCGCAGCCGTTCCACGTCGCCGAGCAGTTCACCGGCACCCCGGGCGTCTACGTGCCGATCGCCGAGACCGTGCGCTCGTTCCGCGAGGTGCTCGACGGCAAGCACGACGACCTGCCCGAGTCGGCGTTCTTCCTCAAGGGCTCGATCGACGACGTCGTCGAGTCCGCGAAGGGCTCCTCGAAGAAGGACGACGACGAGGGCTCCGAGGACGAGAAGTCCGACGAGGAAGTCCAGGACGACGACGAGTCCTCCGAGGAGGACGACTCCTAGTGGCCCGCACGCCCTTCAAGGTCGAGATCCTCACCCCGGAGGGCGAGGTCTTCAACGACGAGGTCGAGATGGTGTCCACGAAGACCAGCGTGGGCTCCATCGGCCTGCTCGCCAACCACCAGCCGCTGCTGGCGATGCTCGACCCGACCGAGCTGCGGCTCTACAAGTCGGAGTCCGACGTCGTCCGCTACGCCCAGGGCGAGGGCTTCCTGCAGATCGCGGGCGAGCACGCGCTCGTGCTCGTCGACGAGGTCTTCGAGGTCGACGACCTGGACACGGCCGACCTGAAGGACCGCCTCAAGCGGGCCGAGGAGGAGTGCGAGAAGGCCGAGGAGGGCACGGAGGAGCTCCGCGCCGCCGAGCGCGAGAAGCGGCGCTACGAAGCTTTTCTGAAGATCGCGGGCGGCACGTAACGTCGCCGAAGGCGAGCGGCGACGAAGGAGCTCGCTCGCCTGGCAGGCGAAACCTTCCTCACCGAGCTCCCTTCTAGGCTGAATCGCAATGGACGAGCGCGCGCTCACCGAGCGCCTGATCACCTACGACACGTCGAACGTCGACGGGCTGCGGGCCGCGGCGGGCTTCATCAAGGGCTGGCTCGAGGCCCGCGAGATCGACGTCGTCGACCACAAGTTCGGCGACCTGCACGCGCTCAGCGCGGTCGTCGGCCCGCCCGAGGGCTCCGAGCGGGCGACGCTCGTCTTCCACGGCCACTTCGACGTCGTCCCCGGCCGCACGGAGCAGTTCGTCCCGCGCATCGAGGGCGACCGGATGTTCGGCCGCGGCGCCTACGACATGAAGGGCGCGCTCGCCTCGATGATGTGCGCGCTGCGCGACGTGGCCGACCAGCAGGAGGTCCGGGTGCGCTTCGTGTGCGTGCCCGACGAGGAGTCCGAGGACATCGAGCGCCGCACGAGCGACGACCTCGTCCGCCGCGGCCTGGTGGGCGACTTCGCGATCACGGGCGAGCCGACGAACCTGCACGTGGGCATCCAGGCCAAGGGCGTGCTCGCCTGCCGGCTGATCGTGCACGGGCGCGCCGCGCACGGCTCGACGCCGTGGCTGGGCGACAACGCCGTGCTGAAGGCGATCGACGTGTTCCGGCGAATCGAGTCCCTGCCGTTCTCGCGCGAGTCCTCCGAGCTGTTCGACCGGCCCTCGATCAACCTCGGGCGCATCCAGGGCGGCGACGCGCTCAACAAGGTGCCCGACCAGTGCACGATGGTCCTCGACATCCGCTACCTGCCCAACCAGGACCCGGGCGACATCCTCGAGCAGATCCGGACGATCCCGGACATGGAGGTCGCGCGCACCTTCATCCACCCGCCGGCGCACGTGTCGCGCACCAACCCGTACGTGCTCGCGCTCGGCGAGGTCGTCGGCCGGCTCACCAGCGGGGAGTCGATGAGCGTGGGGCGTGACGGGGCCTCCGACGCCGTGTCGTTCCTGCGCGCCGGCGTGCCCGCCGTCGAGTTCGGGCCGACCGGCTCCGGCCACCACGGGCCGGAGGAGTGGGTCTCGATCAGCTCGCTGCGTGCGCTATCGCCAGGCGCTGACCGACTTCGTGCTGCAGCTGCCCAAGCGGCTCGACGCGTTCACGGGCGCCGACGGCGCCGCCACGCCGCTGCGCGCGGTCGAGGGAGGCCTCGCGTGAGCAAGCGGTACCTGCAGGACGAGGACAAGGCCCCGAACGTCGGCGCGGGGCTCGTCAAGCGCGCGCTGCTGGCGATGTTCCTCGTCGTGGCGATGAGCGGCACCGCGCTCGCCACCACGGTCGTGCTCGAGGTCGACGACCTCGTGGACTCGTTCAAGAAGCAGGGGCGCGTCGAGGTCGAGATCCCCGAGATCACGCGAGGCCAAGGCGGGCGGGGCGCGCACGATCATGCTGCTGGGCTCCGACGCCCGCTACGAGGACAAGAAGCTCGGGTTGAAGCCCCGCTCGGACACGATCCTGCTCGTCCGCGCCGATCCCGACCGCGACGCGATCGCCGTCATGTCGATCCCGCGAGACCTCGCGGTGCAGGTGCCGGGCCACGGCCGCGACAAGATCAACTCCGCCTTCGAGAACGGCGGCGCGCGGCTGACCGTCAAGACGGTCAAGAAGCTCTTCGAGGACGCGACGGGCGAGCCGTTCCCGATCAACAACGTGATCAGCGTCGAGTTCAGCTCCTTCCGCAGGGCCGTCGACTACATCGGCGGCGTCTACGTCGACATCGACCGCGACTACTTCAACGACAACTCCGGCGGCGGCGAGCGCTACGCGGCGATCGACGTCGATGCCGGCTACCAGAAGCTCAAGGGCCAGGACGCGCTCGACTACGTCCGCTATCGCCACACCGACAACGACTTCATCCGCGCGGCCCGCCAGCAGGACTTCCTGCGCCAGGCGCGCAGCCAGGCGGGCGTCAAGCGGCTGTTCCAGTTCGGCAAGCGCAAGAAGCTGATCAACGCCTTCTCGCGCTACTTCACCGTCGACCGGAGCTTCGCCAAGGGCAAGGAGATCTTCTCGATGGTCCGGCTCGCGCTGTACCTCGTGCAGCGCAGCCCGGGCGTGAACGAGGTCCGCTTCCGCGCGGACGAGTCCGACAACCCGGCCGTCGACACGCGGCTGTTCGCCTCCGACGCCGACCTCAAGAAGACCGTCGGCGAGTTCATGCACGCGAAGAGCTCGGCCAAGCCGACGGCGACCTCCAAGCCGACGCCGGAGGACCAGGAGGCCCAGCGGATCCGCAAGAAGCGCAACCGCAACAAGAGCGCCTCGGTCCCGGGCCTGGAGGAGGCGCGGGCGCAGGGCGTCGACCAGGCCGTGCTCGCCGATCCCAAGCTCAAGTTCCCGTTCTACTTCCCGACGCTGCGCACGGCCACCGCCGCCTATGCGGGCACCGAGCCGCGGACATACACGATCCGCGACGAGCAGGGCAAGAAGCACGAGGCGTACCGGCTCGTGGTCTCCAAGCAGCTCGCCGGCGAGTACTACGGCATCCAGGGGATGACCTGGAAGGACCCGCCGATCCTCGACAACCCGGACGAGATCCGCCAGTCCAACGGCCGCCGCTACCAGCTCTACTACGACGGCCGCCGGCTGCGGCTGGTGGCGTGGAAGACGCGCCGCGCCGTCTACTGGGTCTCCAACACGCTCTCGCAGTCGCTCAACAACCGCCAGATGCTGGCGGTGGCCGACTCTCTGACGCGGCTCAAGCAGTGAGCGGCGCCTCGATACCCTGACGGGCCGCTCATGAGCCATTCCACTAACAGAGAGCCGATCGGGGTCATCGGCACGGGCTACGTCGGGCTCGTCACCGCCGCCGGGTTCGCCGAGCTCGGCAACGACGTCTGGTGCATCGACATCGACGAGGCCAAGATCGAGGGCCTCAAGCAGGGCCGCATCCCGATCTGGGAGCCCGGCCTGGCGGAGCTCGTCGAGCGCCACCGCGACCGCATGCACTTCTCGACCGACCTCTCGGACGCGCTCGAGCACGCCCGGCTGCTGTTCGTCGCCGTCGGCACGCCGCCGACCTACTCGGGCGATGCGGACCTCTCCGCCGTGCACGCGGTCGTCGAGGCGATGCCCGCCTCCGACCGCCACGCGCTCGTGATGAAGTCGACCGTCCCGGTCGGCACCGGCGCGACGATCAAGCGCCTGTTCGCCGAGCAGGGCAAGGGGTTCTCCTACGTCTCCTGCCCGGAGTTCCTCAAGGAGGGCTCGGCGGTCGAGGACTTCCTGCACCCGGACCGCGTCGTCGTCGGCGACGACGGCGACTGGGCCGGCGACGCGGTCGTCGACCTCTACTCGCCGCTCGACGCGCCGCTCGTGCGCACCGACATCAAGAGCGCCGAGATGGTCAAGCTCGCCTCCAACGCCTTCCTGGCCACGAAGATCTCGTTCATCAACGAGATCGCCAACGTGTGCGAGGAGACGGGCGCCGACGTCGTCGAGGTCGCCAAGGGCATGGGGCTCGACAACCGGATCGGCCCGAAGTTCCTGCAGGCCGGTATCGGCTTCGGCGGCTCGTGCTTCCCGAAGGACGTCACCGCGCTCAAGCAGCTCGCCGGCAACTCGGGCTACCACTTCCAGCTGCTCAACTCGGTGATCGAGGTCAACGAGCTGCAGAAGCGGCGCGTGATGTCCAAGCTCGAGAAGCACCTCGGGTCGCTCGTGGGCAAGGAGGTCGGCCTGCTCGGGCTCGCCTTCAAGCCCAACACCGACGACATGCGCGAGGCCTCCTCGCTCGTGCTCTCCGCGCGGCTGCAGGCCGCCGGCGCGCGGGTGCGCGCGTACGACCCGGTGGCCGAGGAGGAGGCGCGCAAGCTGATCCGCGGCGTCGACTTCAAGGCGTCGGCGGCCGCGGTCGCCGAGGGCGCGGACGCGCTCGTGCTCGTGACCGAGTGGCCGGAGTTCGCCGAGCTCGACCTCGCCGAGATCGCCGGGGCGATGCGCGGCACCCTGCTGATCGACGGGCGCAACTTCCTCGACGCCGCCAAGGTGCGCGAGGCCGGCCTGGCCTACGAGGGCGTCGGGCGCCCGGCGCTCAAGGACCTCGAGCCGGCCCGCACGGCGTAGTGCAGGCGCTGATCCTCGCGGGGGGCGAGGGCACCCGCCTGCGCCCCCTCACGACGACCTATCCGAAGCCGGTCGTGCCGCTGGTGGACCGCCCGTTCATCGGCTTCATGCTGGACTGGCTGCGCTCGCACGGCGTCGACGAGGTGATCATGGGCTGCGGGCACATGGCCGACGGCGTGCGCGCCGTGCTCGGCGACGGCAGCAGCTTCGGCGTGAAGCTCTCGTTCGTCGAGGAGCCGCGCCCGCTCGGCACGGGCGGCGCGCTCAAGTTCGCCGAGGACCTGCTCGACGAGCGCTTCCTGATGCTCAACGGCGACGTGCTGACCGACCTCGACCTGACCGCGCAGATCGCCCAGCACGAGGCGTCGGGCGCGCGCGCGACGCTGGCGCTGACGCCGGTCGAGGACCCCTCGGCCTACGGGCTCGTCCGGCTCACGCCCGGCAACGAGGTCACGGAGTTCGTCGAGAAGCCCTCGGCAGACCAGATCGACACGAACAACATCTCCGCCGGCGCCTACGTGCTCGAGCGCTCCGTGCTGGAGCTGCTGGCGCCCGGCAAGCCCGCCTCGATCGAGCGCGACGTGTTCCCGCGGCTCGTCGGCAACGGGCTCTACGGCTACGTCGGCGAGGGCTACTGGATGGACATCGGGACGCCCGACCGCTACCTGCAGGGCACCTTCGACATCCTCGAGGGCACCGTGACCACCGAGGTCGCCGCGCGCATGGGCTCGGGCTTCGCCGCCGTCGCCGACGACGTGGAGTCGGCCGGGCGCATCATCCCGTCCGCGCTGGTGGAGTCGGGCTGCCGGATCGGCGCGCACTCGCAGGTCGGCGGGCGCGTCGTGCTCGAGCGCGGCGTGACCGTGGGGGAGCACACCACCGTCGAGCGCGCGGTCGTGCTCGAGGGGGCGACGATCGGCGCCAACTGCCACCTCAGCGGCTGCATCGTCGGCGCTGGCGTGACGATCGGCGACGACTGCCACGTCGACGGGCTGAGCGTGCTCGGCCAGGGCGTGTCGCTCGGCGCGGGCAACATCGTCTCCAACGGCGCGCGGATCTTCCCCGGCGTCTCGCTCCCCGACGGGGCGATCCGATTCTGATGTCCACGCGACCGCTCGACGCCGAGGCGGTCGCCGCCGTCGACTCCACCGGCCAGGCGGCCGAGATCGTCGCCCTGCCGGCCCACCTGCGCGACGCGCTGGGGCGCGTGGAGTCCGCGGGGCTCGCCCCCGTCGACGCCCCGGGCGGGCTCGTCGTCGCGGGCATGGGCGGCTCCGCCGTCGGCGGCCGGCTCGCGCAGGCCGCGCTCGGCCCGCGCCTCACCCGCCCCTTCCTCGTCGCCGACGGCTACGCGCTGCCCTCGTGGGTGGGGCCGGAGCAGCTCGTGCTGTGCGCGAGCTACTCGGGCAACACGGAGGAGACGCTGGCGGCCTACGACGACGCGCTCGAGCGCGGGGCGCCGCGGCTGGTGGCCACGACCGGCGGCGCGCTCGGCGAGCGCGCCCGCCGCGACGGCGCGCCCGTGATCCCGCTGCCGACCGGCTTCCAGCCGCGCGCCGCGGTCGGCTACGGGCTCGTCTCCGCGCTTGCGGCCGCCGCGCTCGCCGGCGCCGGCCCGTCGCTGCGCGGCGAGATCGAGTCCGCCGCCGCGCTGGCCGAGCAGCAGGCCGCGGCGCTCGGCCCGGACGGGCCCGAGGACAACGCGGCGAAGGAGCTCGCCCGCGCGCTCCACGGCACCGTCCCGGTCGTCATCGGCGCAGAGCTGACCGCTCCCGTCGCCTACCGCTGGAAGTGCCAGATCAACGAGAACGCGGGCCTGCCCGCCTTCTCGAGCACGCTGCCCGAGGCCGACCACAACGAGGTCGTCGGCTGGCCGGGCGCGGACGGCCTCGGCCCCTTCTCCGCGGTCTTCCTCGACGACCCCTCCGCGCACCCGCGCAACGTCCTGCGCTCCGAGCTCACCGCGGGCGAGGCCCGCGCGGGCACCATGCACGTCGCGCGCATCCCGGCGGCCGGCGACACCCCGCTCGAGCGGCTCGTCTCGCTCGTCCTGCTCGGCGACCTCGTCTCGCTCTACCTCGCGGTGCTCGCCGGCACCGACCCGGTCGACATCGCCCCGATCGACCGGCTCAAAGCCGCCCTCGCAGGGCGCTGACGCGGCGCCGCACCGCCGCCCTGCGCCTGCGCCGTCGCGCGGCGCGCGGCTCGGCTACGGTGGATGCCATGTCCACGCTTGAAAGCTCCCGCTCGGAGGCCGCGTCAGGCGCCCCGTCGATCGCCTCGGTGATCGGCGGCGAGGCCCGCACCGACGCGCCCGGCGGTCACCTCACCTCCACCAACCCCGCCAAGCTCGACGAGGTCGTCGCCGAGGTCGCGCTCGCCGACGCGGCCACGTTCGTCGACGCGTGCGCCGCCGCGCGCGCCGCCCAGAAGGAGTGGGCGAAGGTCCCCTCGCCGGCCCGCGGCCGCGTGATCGCCCAGGTCGGCCGCCTCTTCGAGTCCAACAAGGAGGCGCTCTCCCAGCTCGTCACGCGCGAGGTCGGCAAGCCGATCGCCGAGTCGCGCGGCGAGGTGCAGGAGATCATCGACACCTGCGACTTCTTCATCGGCGAGGGCCGCCGCCTGTACGGCCAGACCGTCCCGTCGGAGATGCCCGACAAGCAGCTGTTCACGTTCCGCACGCCGGTGGGCGTGGCCGCGATCATCACGGCGGGCAACTTCCCCGTCGCCGTCCCCGCCTGGTACCTGGTGCCGGCGATCCTGTGCGGCAACGCGGTCGTCTGGAAGCCGGCCGAGTACTCGCCGGCGCTCGGCGACGCGATGGTCAAGATCTTCCACGCCGGCGGCGTTCCCGGCGGCGTGCTCAACCTCGTCCAGGCGGACGGCAAGACCACGTTCGAGGGCCTCGAGCAGGCGCTCGAGAAGGGCCTCGTCGACAAGGTCGGCTTCACCGGCTCGAGCGCGGTCGGCTCGAAGATCGGCGAGCTGACGGGCCGCCACACGCAGTCGCCGTGCCTCGAGCTCGGCGGCAAGAACCCGATGGTCGTGATGGACGACGCCGACGTCGACCTCGCGGTCGAGGGCGCGCTGTTCGGCGGCTTCGGCACGGCCGGCCAGCGCTGCACCTCGCTCGGGACCGCGATCGTGCACGAGTCGGTCCACGACGAGTTCATCGAGAAGCTCGACCAGCGCCTGCGCGACTCGGCGATCGGCGACCCCGGCTCGACCGAGGTGCTCTACGGCCCGATGATCCACGAGCGCTTCGCCGAGCGCTTCGAGGACTGGCTCGGGCTGATCCGCGACCACCACACGGTCTACGGGTCCAGCGCGCAGGGCCGCATCACGGCCGACAACCCGCGCGAGGGCTTCGTCGGCGACCCCGACGCCGGGATCTTCTACCACCCGACGATCGTCGACGGCGTCACGCTCGAGGACGACATCTACCGCACGGAGACGTTCGGCCCGATCGTCGGCGTCGCCACGTTCAAGACCTTCGACGAGGCGATGCAGCTCGCCAACGACCACGGCTACGGCCTGTCGTCGTCGATCTACACGACGTCGGGCACGAACGCCTTCCGCTTCCGCGAGCGGATCACGGCCGGCATGGTGTCAGTGAACAACTCCACCTCGGGCGCCGAGGCGCACCTTCCGTTCGGTGGCAACGGAAAGTCGGGTAACGGCTCGCGCCAGTCGGGCATCTGGGTGCTCGACCAGTTCACCCGCTGGCAGTCCATGAACTGGGATTACGCGGGGAAGCTGCAGAAGGCCCAGATGGACCTCGTCGAGGTCTCGTACGACGAGGACTTCGCTCTATAGGTCGGCTTTGACGTGTATTGCATCGGCTGATTAGCGTCGGCCGATGCGATGCGCTCCCATCGCCAGGACCGTTCTGATCGTCCTCACGGGAACGCTCGCGCTCTTCATCACCGGCTGCATCTCGATCAAGTCCGGTCAGACGGTGGTGACCCAGCGGGCCCCCGGCGTGGTGAGGCTGGGCGCGACGCTGTGCGTCACCGACCGCGACCAGAACCACTATCCGGACTGCAACCCGTCGAACGTCCAGGCGTCCGACAACGGGCTGGACGGCGATGAGCTCGGGGCCCAGAGCGGCCAGCTGCTGGTGGCGTTCCGCGTCCCGGACGGCGTGACCCACCCGACGAGCTTCCCGAGCGACACGCAGGACACGACCTTCATCTTCAGCAACAGCTACACGAACGGGTTGAACGCGATGTTCACGCCCGTGCCCGGCATGCACTGGGTCGGGTACCGATCCGGCTTCAAGAACGACATCGACCCGGCGAGCGACCCGGACGACCGCACGTTCTCGCTGCACGCCGAGTTCGGTCTTCCGACCGCGCCCGACGGCGGCCCGTTCCCCGGCCCGCTCAAGTACCGGATCGCGGCCGGGCTCCGCGGCCTCGACAACACCGGGCAGTCGGGGTCACCCACGACGTGCGACGGCAGCGGCCCCCACATCACGCTCTGCGCCGACACGCCCCCGAACACCCCGCCGAGCTTCCCGGCCGACCTCCAGAAGCAGGTCAGCGACTTCGGGGTGCTGGCCGGCAACACGGTGACCGCCGGCCAGGGCGGCGTCGCCACGGTCTCGTTCCCCGTCAAGTACGTCGACGGCGGCGGGCTCGGCGCCAAGGACCTCGGGCTGACCGCCTCGACCACGCTGCCGGGCGGCAGCGCGACGCCGGGCGCGACCTCGATGCAGGTGCAGCCCGGCGGTACGCACACCATGAACGTGAACGTCGCGGTGCCGGCCGCGGCCGCGCTCGGCGACTACAAGGTCACGCTGACGGCGAGCAACGGCTCCCCCGCGGTCACGCGCTCCAACACGGGGACCCTCACGGTGTCCGATCAGGTGGCCCCCTCGATCCGGATCAGCACGCCGCCGAACGGCTCGACGTTCACGTTCGGACAATCCGTCGCGGCCGACTACGGGTGCACGGACCAGACCAACGCCTCGGGCGTGAAGTCCTGCGTCGGGCCGGTCGCCAACGGCGCCCGCTTCAACACACGGTCGCTGGGCTCGAAGCAGTTCACCGTGAACGCGTCCGACAACGCCGGGAACACGTCAGCCTCGACGACCACGTACAGGGTCAGGCCGCGGCCCGCGCCCCCGATCTCGATGCCGTTCAGCTTCGCCCGCCTCGTCCCGAAGACGGCGCTGACCTTCCTCCAGGTCAAGAGCATCCCGAAGGGCTCGACGCTGACGGTGCGGTGCAAGGGCAAGGGCTGCCCGGTGCGCAAGCGGTTCCGTAAGCGCAACGCGAAGAAGAACGTCACCCTGCGGACCTTCTTCCCGAAGTCCTACCCCGCGGGCACGACGATCGAGGCGCGCGTCAGCAAGACCGGCTCGGTCACGGCGATCCGGCGGACGATCTTCCGCAAGGCCAAGCGGCCGATCTCGGCCAAGCTGTGCCTCCCGCCGGGGGCCAAGAAGCCGAGGAAGTGCTGATCTAGACCTGCACGAGCTCCGCGGTCTCGGCGTCCCGGAACGGGGCGAGGCGCTCGGCCTCAGCGGCCAGCGTCTCGCGCTCGGATCGCGTGAGCTTCCGCAGCGGCTCGAGCTCCACCACGAGCCGCTTGCCCTTCTTGCGCGGGCGCCAGAGTCCGGCCACCTCGCCGTCCACGAGCGCCATCCCCGGGCCGCCGAGGGATCTCCAGATCCGCTTGCGCACGGCCTCGTCGGGCACGAGGACCTCGCGGTCCTTGGCGCTCGCGAGCGGGTCCAGGTTCGGCAGCAGCCGCGCGCCCTCGGGCGGCGGCGCTTCGAGCTCGGCGTCCTCGGCGAGCACCCAGCGGTCGCCGAGCTGGGCGAGCTCGCCGGCGCGCGCGAACAGCCGCTTCGCGTGCGGCAGCGTGAGATAGGCCCAGTAGCGGAAGAGCAGCGGCGTCGTGGGTCCGTGCACCTGGAGGTAGCGGCGGGCGAGTGCGCCACCCGGATCCTCGACGGGCGGCGCGGGCGGCGGCGGCCCGAACACCGGGGAGCGCCCGTCGCGGCCGACGATCGCCAGCACGCCGCGGATCCCGGTCGCGCGCCACAGCGAGGGGTGCACGTGGCGCTCGCCGCAGCCCTTGCACCACCAGCGCAGGTCGGCGGGCACGCGCTCGGTGAGCCGGCGGTGGAACTCGGACTTGATCTGCGGGCCCTCCGCGAGCAGGTCGCGCACGGCCTCGCTCGCCACGTCGAGCGCCTCCAGCGCCGTGTGCTTCTCGAGCGGCTTCCATGCGTTGCCGATCAGGTGCTTGGCCTCGTCCTCGTCCTGCGGCTCGAGCCCGGTGGTGAAGACCGCGAGGTCCTCGAGCGCGACGGCGGTCGCCGCGCCGCGCAGGCTCGGCACGACGACGAGCTCTTCGAGGGCTTCCGGGCCGACGTCCGCACGCGCTGCCAGCGCCACGGCAGCGGAGCCGGGCGGCGTGTCCTGGAGCCCGGGGAAGGCGGCCGTAGAGGCGTCCTGCGCGCGCTCCGTCAGCCGATGACGGGCGAGCCGGAACGCAAGAACGGTGTCAGGCACCTTTCTTGCGCCGGTACCAGTTCGGCGACGTGTTCGGCGGGGGGACGAGCGGCTCCGGGGTGGAGGCGACGAGCACGCTCGGCTCGTCGTACTCGATGTGGGCGGCCAGCGCCTCGCCGAACTCGTCGTCGAGCCCCTCGACCTGGTGCGCGCGGATCCCGAACGAGCGGGCGAGAGCGACGAAGTCCGGCGTGACGAGGTCGACGCCGAAGCGCTCGCTGCCCGTCACGTCCTGGTCGTAGCGCAGCATCCCGTAGCCGCCGTCGTCGACGATCACGAGCGTCAGCGGGATGCGCTCCTGGGCGACCGTGGCGAGCTCGCCCGCGGCGTAGAGGAAGCCGCCGTCGCCGGCGATCGCCACCACCGGTCCCTGGCCCGCCAGCGCGGCTCCGACCGCGGCCGGGAAGGCGTAGCCGAGCGTGCCCCACCCGAGCGGGATCTGCAGCTTGCGCGGGTGCGCGGGCGTGTGGAACCCGGCCAGCCAGTAGCCGGGGATGCACATGTCGGCGACGACGATGGCGTCGTCGGGGACCGCGAAGCGGATCGCGTCGAGGAACCGCAGCGCACGGCCGTCCAGGGTGCCGCAGGCCTCCGCGCGCACCTCGCGCAGGCGCTCGGTCAATCCGTCGGCGCCCCGCTCGCGGACCATCGACGCCAGCTCCTCGCACGACTCGTCAGCGGGCCAGTCGAGCACGCAGTCCGCGCGGTAGTTCTTCGTCGCGTCGTCCTTGTCGAGGTTGATCGCGATCAGGTGCGGCGGCTGGGGCTGGGCGAAGTTCTGCGTCTGCACGCCGTCGAGGTCGGAGCCGACGGTGATGACGAGATCGGCCTCGTCCCAGAGGCGGCCGACGGCCTCGACGTGCGGCGGGAGGCCCACGCGGCACGGGTGGTCGGGACCGAGGATGCCGGCGGCCCCGTAGGTGGTGATCACGGGCGCGCCGATGCGCTCGGCGAGCGCGGCCAGGCCCGTGCCTGCCGGTGGGCCGTCGTCGCGCATGGCGACGACCGAGCCGGAGCCGGCCCAGATCAGGGGCCGCTCCGCCGCGTCGATCAGCTCCACCGCCTGCGCGAACGGACGGCCTCGCAGGGTGAGGCCGAACCCGACCTCCGGGGGCTCGCCGACCGGCGCGGAGAGGACGTCGGTGGGCACCTGCAGGTAGGCGGGCCGGCACGGCGCCGCGAGCGGCGTCTGGACCGCCCAGGCGGCCTTTTCCGGCAGGTCCTGCGCGCTCGTGGCGACGAACGTCTCCTTCGTCACCGGCGCGAACATCGCGGCCTGGTCGGTCGTCTCGTGCAGCACGCCGCGGTAGGTGTCGGGGCGGCGCAGCGCGGCCGGGATGTCGGTGGCGATGACGAGGATCGGCGATCGCGAGGCCCACGCCTCTCCCACGGCGCCGAGGGTGTTGGCGGCGCCCGGGCCCGTGGTGACGATCGCGACGCCGAGCCGGCCCGTGGCGCGCGCGTAGCCGTCGGCCGCGTAGGCGGCGGTCTGCTCGTGGCGGACGCCGACGAGCCGGATCGAGGAGCCGCGCAGCGCCTCCCACAGCGGGAGGTTGTGCACGCCGGGGAGGCCGAACGCCACCTCGACGCCCTGCTCCTCGAGCAGCTCGACGATCAGCTGGGCGCCGGTGGGCATCGCCGGATCAAACCACGCCCGGCGCCCGTCGGCGGGGCGGTCCGCTCAGCGCGGCTTGCGGCGGGCGTTGCGCTGCGCGAGCTGGCGGCGCGCCTGGTCGATCTTCGCGCGGCCCTTCGGGCTCTGCGCGTAGGCCATGGCGGCCGCGGCGGCGCGGCGGCCCTGGGGCGAGCGCGCGAACCGCGCGATCGTGTTCATCAGGGACATGTCAGGACCTCCGGGTTCAATGGGAACGACTCCATTGCAGCCTTCCCGGATGAGCCTCGCATAAGCACCGACAAACCTTGACACAAGTGTGTCAGGGTTCGCTACACTCGGCAGTAGTGATGGATGCGCTCACGATCCACGAGGCGGCGGAGACCACGGGATGGTCCCCTCGCATGCTGCGCTACGTGGAGCGCGTCGGGCTCGTCGAGCCCGCCCGCTCGGCGTCCGGCTACCGCCTCTACGGTCCGCCCGAGCTGCAGCGCCTGCGCACCCTGCGCGAGCTGCTCGCGGAGCACGACATCGGCCTCTCGGACATCGCGTTCGCGCGGCGTCTGCGCGAGGAGGCCGGCCTGCGCCGCGACACGGAGGCCTGGCTGGAGGCCGAGGCCGAGCGCCCCGACGAGGTGCCCGCCGCGGACTGGCTGCGCTTCGAGCAGGAGAAGCACCAGCGACTGCTCGCCGCGGTCGCCGCCACCAACTGACCAGGAGCCAAATGACCGCTACTACCACCGCCCCCACTTCCACCGACTACAAGGTCGCCGACATCTCGCTCGCCGCTTACGGCCGCAAGGAGATCGAGCTCGCCGAGCACGAGATGCCCGGCCTGATGAAGACGCGCGAGGAGTTCGCCGCCGCGCAGCCGCTCAAGGGTGCTCGCATCACCGGCTCGCTGCACATGACGATCCAGACCGCCGTGCTGATCGAGACGCTCACCGCGCTCGGCGCCGAGGTCCGCTGGGCGTCCTGCAACATCTTCTCCACGCAGGACCACGCCGCCGCGGCGATCGCCGAGGCCGGCATCCCCGTCTTCGCCTGGAAGGGCGAGACGCTCGAGGAGTACTGGTGGTGCACGGAGCAGGCCCTCACGTGGCCTGACGGCGAGGGCCCGAACATGATCCTCGACGACGGCGGCGACGCCACGCTGCTCGTCCACAAGGGCGTCGAGTTCGAGGCCGCCGGCGCCGTGCCGGACCCCTCGACCGCCGACAACGACGAGTTCCGGATCATCCTCGCGACGCTGCAGCGCTCGCTCGAGGCCGACCCGCAGCGCTTCACGAAGGCCGCCGCGAACATCCAGGGCGTCACCGAGGAGACGACGACGGGCGTGCACCGCCTGTACGAGTTCGCCAAGGAGGGCAAGCTGCTCTTCCCGGCGATCAACGTCAACGACTCCGTGACGAAGTCGAAGTTCGACAACCTCTACGGCTGCCGCCACTCGCTGATCGACGGCATCAACCGCGGCACCGACGTGATGATCGGCGGCAAGGTCGCCGTCGTGCTCGGCTACGGCGACGTCGGCAAGGGCTGCGCGGAGTCGCTGCGCGGCCAGGGCGCCCGCGTCATCGTCACCGAGATCGACCCGATCTGCGCGCTGCAGGCCGCGATGGAGGGCTACCAGGTCGCCACGCTCGAGGACGTCCTCGAGACCGCCGACATCTTCATCACCGCCACCGGCAACCGCGACGTCATCACCGCCGCCGACATGGCGCGCATGAAGCACCAGGCGATCGTCGGCAACATCGGCCACTTCGACAACGAGATCGACATGGCCGGCCTCGGCAAGCTCGACGGGATCGAGAAGATCAACGTCAAGCCGCAGGTCGACGAGTGGCGCTTCTCCGACGGCCACTCGATCATCGTCCTCTCCGAGGGCCGCCTGCTGAACCTCGGCAACGCCACGGGCCACCCGAGCTTCGTGATGTCGAACTCGTTCACGAACCAGACGATCGCCCAGATCGAGCTGTTCACGAAGAACGACGAGTACGACAAGCAGGTCTACGTGCTCCCGAAGCACCTCGACGAGAAGGTCGCCCGGCTGCACCTCGACGCGCTCGGCGTGCGGCTCACCGAGCTCCGCCCGGAGCAGGCCGCGTACCTCGGCATCCCCGTCGAGGGCCCGTACAAGCCGGACCACTACCGCTACTAGAAGCGGACGGGGGTCGGCGATGGCCGACATCGCCGACCCCTCGCTCGCCGCCGCGGGTGCGGCCCGGATCGACTGGGCCGACGCCCAGATGCCGGTGCTCCGCTCGATCGCGGAGCGCTTCGCCGGCGAGCGGCCGCTGGCCGGCGTGAGGGTCGGCGCCTGCCTGCACGTCACCTCCGAGACGGCGAATCTGGTGCGCACGCTGCGCGCCGGGGGCGCCGAGGTGGCGCTGTGCGCGCCCAACCCGCTCTCCACGCAGGACGACGTCGCCGCCGCGCTGGCGGGCGACGGGGTGGAGGTGCACGCGATCTACGGCGAGGACATGGACGCGTGGGCGGCGCACGTCGTCGCCGTCGCATCCGGCGAGCCGCAGATCACGCTCGACGACGGCGCCGATCTCGTCACGGCGCTGCACGCCCAGGGCAAGCCGCCGGCCGGCGGCACGGAGGAGACCACCACCGGGCTCGTGCGGCTGCGCCGGCTCGAGGCCGAGGGCGCGCTGCAGTGCCCGATCATCGCGGTCAACGAGGCGTTCACCGAGCGCGCCTTCAACGACCGCCACGGCACGGGCCAGTCCGCCATCGACGGCATCCTGCGCGCCACCAACCTGCTGCTCGCCGGCCGCACGCTCGTCGTCATCGGCTACGGCTGGACGGGCCAGGGCGTCGCGCTGCGCGCGAAGGGCCTCGGCGCGCAGGTCGTCGTCTGCGAGGTCGACCCGCTGCGCGCGCTCGAGGCGCGCATGGACGGCTTCGAGGTCATGCCGGCGCTGAAGGCGGCCGAGCGCGGCGACGTGTTCGTCACCGTCACGGGCGCCCAGGACGTGCTCGGGCCGGCGCACTTCGAGCGCATGAAGGACGGCGCCGTGCTCGCCAACGCCGGCCACTTCGACGTCGAGATCGACGTCCGCGGGCTGGCCGCCGCGGCCACCACCCACCGCGAGGTCCGGCCGCTCGTCGACCAGTTCGTCGTCGGCGGGCGCCGGCTGAACCTGCTCGCCAAGGGCCGCCTCGTGAACCTCTCCGCCGCCGAGGGCCACCCGGCCGCGGTGATGGACGTCTCGTTCGCGCTGCAGGCGCTGTCGGCCGTGCACCTCGTCCGCTCGGGCGGCGAGCTCGAGCGGCGCGTGCACGCCGTCCCGCTGACGCTCGAGCGCGAGGTCGCGCGGCTCAAGCTCGACTCACTCGGCGTGGAGATCGACGAGCTGACGCCCGAGCAGGCGCGCTATCTCTCCAGCTGGGACCGCCTCGGCCGCTAGATAAGGGGCCTGTCCCTTTATCTAAGGGGACAGGCCCTTTAGGTTTCGCGGATGGGCCTGTTGCACCGGACCGCGCAGATCGCGGAGGAGTACCTCGCCACCCTCGGAGAGCGGCGCGTCGGCGCGTCGCTGGGCTACGAGGACGTGCTCGCGTCGCTCGACCGTCCCATGCCCGAGCTCGGTGAGGACGCCGAGATCGTGCTCGACGCGCTCGCGGCGCTCGAGCCGGGGATGAATGCCACCGCAGGCCCGCGCTACTTCGGCTTCGTGACCGGCGGCGCGCTGCCCGTCACGGTCGCCGCCGACTGGCTCGTGTCCACCTGGGACGGCCCGCACTTCGGCCGCGTCGTCTCGCCGGCGGGGGCCGCGGTCGAGGACGTCACCTCGCGCTGGCTGCTCGAGGCGCTCGACCTGCCGCGCGAGGCCCGCGTCGGCTTCGTCACCGGCGCGACGATGGCCAACCTGGTCGGACTCGCGGCCGCGCGCCACCGCGTGCTCGCCTCGGCCGGCTGGGACGTGGAGGAGCAGGGCCTGGCCGGCGCGCCGCGGGTGCGCGTCATCGTCGGCGACGAGGTGCACGTCTCGCTGCTGAAGGCGCTGCGGCTGCTCGGCCTCGGCTCGGGCACCGTCGAGCGGATCCCCGTCGACGCCAACGGCGCGATGCAGCCCGGGCCGCTCGCCGCCGCGCTGCGCGCGGGACCCGGCCCGGCGATCGTGTGCGCGCAGGCCGGCAACGTCAACACGGGCGCCTGCGACCCGCTGCTGCCGATCGTGGCCGCCGCGCGCGAGGCCGGCGCGTGGGTGCACGTCGACGGCGCGTTCGGCCTGTGGGCCGCCGTGTCGCCCCGGCTCGCCTCGCAGGTGGCCGGCGCCGGCGGCGCCGACTCGTGGGCGCTGGACGCGCACAAGTGGCTCAACGTCCCCTACGACTGCGGCTTGGCGATCGTCGCCGACGGCGAGGCGCACGCGGCCGCGATGTCGGCCACCGCCGACTACCTGCTGGCGAGCGACGACGGCCTGACCAAGACGCCCGAGATGTCGCGCCGCGGCCGCCAGGTCCCGGTGTACGCCGCGATGCGCCACCTCGGCCGCCGCGGGCTCGCCGAGCTGGTCGAGCGCTGCTGCGACCACGCCGCCCGGCTGGCCGCCGCGGTCGAGGGCATCGAGGGCGCCGAGGTGCTCAACGACGTCGTGCTCAACCAGGTCCTGCTGCGCTTCGACGGCGACGACGGCCGCACGCGGCGCGTGATCGAGGAGACGGTGCGCAGTGGCGAGGCGTGGCTGGGCGGCACGGTCTGGCACGGCATGTTCGCGGCGCGCGTCGCGTTCTCGAACTGGTCGACGACCGACGCCGACGTCGACCGCCTCGCCGCGGCGCTCGGGTCGGCGCTCGCCGCCGACCGCGCGGGCTCGCCCGTTCGCTAGCGTGGCGGCGCGATGAGCGCCGAGGGACTGAAGGCGAGCGTGGAGAAGATGGAGGCCGAGGGGATCCCCCAGGCCGCGATCGACACGTTCCGCCACTACTACGAGCAGCTGGAGAGCGGCGAGACCGGGATGCTCCCGGAGGACTCGATCGAGCCGGTCGAGGAGGTCACGGACTTCGAGGAGCTGCCCGAGGAGGACGGCCCGCTCGACCGCGCGGTCGTGCTCAAGCTCAACGGCGGCCTCGGCACGAGCATGGGCATGACCCAGGCCAAGTCGCTGATCGAGGCCAAGGACGGGCTCACGTTCCTGGACGTCGTCGCGCGCCAGGTCGAGGCGCTGCGCGAGCGCGCCGGGGCGCCGGTCCCGCTCGTGCTGATGAACTCCTTCCACACCCGCGAGGACTCGCTGGCCAAGCTGGCCGAGCACCCCGAGCTCGAGTCGCCCGTGCCCGCGGACTTCGTCCAGCACAAGGAGCCCAAGCTCCGCGTCGACGACCTGACGCCGGTCGAGTGGGAGAAGGAGCCCGCGCAGGAGTGGTGCCCGCCGGGCCACGGCGACATCTACACGGCGCTGCTCACCTCGGGGATGCTCGACGCGCTGCTCGACGCGGGCTACCGCTGGGCGTTCATCTCCAACTCCGACAACCTCGCGGCGGTGCTCGAGCCGCGCGTGCTGGCGTGGATCGCGCGCGAGGAGATCCCGTTCGTCATGGAGGTCACCGACCGCACGGAGGCCGACCGCAAGGGCGGCCACATCGCCAAGCGGCCCGAGGGCGGCTACCTGCTGCGCGAGACGGCGCAGACGCCAGAGGAGGACCTCGACGCGCTGCAGGACATCTCCCGCCACCGCTACGTCAACACGAACAACCTCTGGGTCGACCTCGAGGCGCTCAAGGCGCTGATGGCCGAGCGCGACGGCGTGCTCGGGCTGCCGCTGATCGTCAACAAGAAGAATGTCGACCCCGGCGACAAGTCCTCGCCGGAGGTGTTCCAGCTCGAGACGGCGATGGGCGCCGCCGTCGGCGCGTTCGACGGCGCCCGCCCGCTGCGCGTCCCGCGCAGCCGCTTCTCGCCCGTGAAGTCCACCGAGGACCTGCTCGCCCTGCGCTCGGACGCCTACGTGCTGACCGACGACGCGCGCGTCGAGCTCGACCCCCGGCGCGAGCACCGCCCGCCCGTGATCGACCTCGACGACGAGCACTACAAGCGCCTGCGCGACTTCGAGCAGCGCTTCCCGAAGGGCGCGCCGTCGCTGGTCGAGTGCGAGCGGCTCTCGCTCGAGGGCGAGGTCACGTTCGGCGCCGGCGTGGTGGTGCGCGGCACCGTGAGCGTGGAGGGGCCGAAGGAGATCCCGGACGGCGAGGAGCTCTCGGGCTAGCGATACGGGCCCGGGTTCGCGGGCAGCCCGGGATCCTGGACCTCGACCATGTAGCGCCAGGCGTCGGGCCGGCTGCCGTCGAGGTCGGTGAAGCCGTACTCGCGGGCGAGCGCGCCGCTGGACAGCGAGGCGCCGTTGTGGCGCGCGCGGTCCGGGTCGGCGGCGAGCGCGGCGACGGCGCGGCCGACGTAGCGCGGGGTCTCCGAGATGCCGAAGTGGGGGATCCGCTCCGTCGCGTCGCGCCAGTTGGCCTCGGTGACGCCGAAGGCCTCGAGCATCATCTCCGAGCGCAGCCAGCCCGGGGTGAGCGCGAGGGCGGTGGCGCCGTACGGCTCGAGGTCCTTCGACTGGGCGAACGCGAGCCGGATGACCGCCGTCTTGGCGAGGTCGTAGAAGGCGTTGATGCGGTAGTTGACGGCGTTGTACTCCGCGGTCCCGTCGGTCATCTCGATCACCAGGCCGCCCGGGTCGCGGATCAGCAGCGGGAGCGCGTGGTGGCTGGTGATCAGGTGGGTCTTGATGGCGAGGTCGAGCAGCCGCAGGCCGTTGGCGAGGTCGTGCTCCCAGACCGGCGTGTCCCACTCGAAGAGCTTCTCGGCGCCCCAGACGTCGTTGACGAGCACGTCGAGCCGGCCCTGCTCCTCGTCGATGCGGCGCACGAGCGCCTCGACCTGGGCGGACTCGAGGTGGTCGGTCGGGACGGCGATCCCTTCGCCCCCGGCGGCCGTGACGAGCTCCGCCGTCTCCTCGATCGTCTCCGGGCGGTCGTACTCCGAGCGGGCGGCGCGCGTGCTGCGGCCGGTGCAGTAGACGGTGGCGCCGGCCTCGCCGAGCGAGACGGCGATGCCGCGGCCGGCGCCGCGGGTCGCGCCGGTGACGAGCGCGACGGTGCCTTCGAGTTTCGTCATGAGCGCATCGTGACGGCTCGAAGGCCAAGGAGCGATACGCATTCGTTCCGGTCGGTATGTAGCATCGCTTCATCGTGCTGGATCTCCGCCGCCTCCGCCTGCTCCGCGAGCTGCACGAGCGGGGGACGGTGGCGGCGGTCGCCGACGCGCTGCAGTTCACCCCGTCGGCGGTCTCGCAGCAGCTCGCGGTGCTCGAGCGGGAGGCCGGCGTGCCGCTGCTCGAGAAGGCCGGCCGCGGGCTGCGGCTGACCGACCCGGCGCTCGTGCTGGTCGGGCACGCCGAGGCGCTGCTCGAGCGCGCCGCGCTCGCCGAGGCCGAGCTCGCCGCGGCCGCCGGGACGGTGGCCGGCCGCGGGCGGATCGCGGCGTTCGAGTCCGTGGCGCTGCAGATCGCGCTGCCGGCGATGGAGGCGCTCGGGCGCGAGGCGCCGCAGCTGCGCTGCGAGCTCGTCGAGGCCGAGCCCGAGCGCTCGCTGCCCGCGCTCGCGCTCGGCGACCTCGACCTCGTGCTGGCCGACGAGTGGCAGCTGCACCCGCTCGGCCTGCCCGACGGCGTCGTCCGCCACGAGCTGCCCGGCGACCCGGTCCGGATCGTGCTGCCGGCAGGGCACCCCGTGGCGGAGCGCCATCCCGAGGCGGTGCCGCTCGCGGAGCTCGCGGGCGAGCCGTGGGCCAGCGGCGACGCCGGCATGGCCTGGGAGGAGATGACCCGCCGCACCTGCCGCGCGCTGGGCGGCTTCGACCCCGACGTCCGCCACCGCGTGGCGGGCGCGACCGTCGCGCTGGCGCTCGTCGAGCGCGGGCTCGCCGTGGCGATGCTCCCCGAGCTGCCGCTCGCGGGGCGCGGCGCCGGCGCCGCGCGCGGTGGGTCCGACCGCGCCGCGACGGCGCCCCCGCGTTCGCCGTGCGCGCGATCGCCGAGGGGTCCGTGGACCGCGCGATCTTCGCGGCCACGCGCGCGGCCGACGCGGCGCGGCCCTCCACGCGCGCCCTGCTCGCCGCGGTGCAGGCCGCAGCCGGCGCGTAACCGCGTGGCAGGGCCGTCCGCGCGGCCCGCCGCGGCCGGCGCGTAACCGGCTCGGGCCTTCGGCGTACCTCTTGTTGAACGCCGGTCAACAAGGAGTCGTCGCCATGCCCGCACCCCGCGAGAAGACCTTCCTCCTGGCCCGCCCCGAGGCGCGGGCGCTCGAGTGGATGGCCCGCCGGATGCCCCGCCGCGTCACGCCGGACCACATGACCGCGCTCGGCGTGCTCGCCGCGTTCGGGATCGCGGCCGCGTATCTGCTCTCCAACGAGAACCCGCTCTGGCTGTGGGCCGCGAGCGGCCTGCTCGTCGTGCACTGGCTCGGCGACTCGCTCGACGGCACCCTGGCGCGCGTGCGCAAGGCCGAGCGGCCGACCTACGGCTACTACCTCGACCATCTGGTCGACGCCGTCGCCACGGCGGTCATCGGGCTCGGCCTGGGCCTGTCGCCGTACATGCTGCTCGCCACGGGCCTGGCGATCGTGATCGCCTACCTCGTGCTCTCGATCAACACCTACCTGGAGACGCAGGCGTTCGGCGTGTTCTCGCTCGGCTACGGGCGGCTCGGCCCGACGGAGGCGCGGCTCGGGCTGATCGCGCTCAACACGGCGCTGGCGCTCGGCGCGGGGCTCCGGGCGACGGTGGCCGGCCTCGGCATCTCGGTGCTGGACGTGATCGGCCTCGCCGCCGTGGCGCTGATGCTCGGCGGGGTGGCGTGGCGCGCCGCGCGCAACCTGCGCGTGCTGGCCGAGCGCGAGCCCTACGCGGCGTAGCGCTCGGCCCGCTGGTCCTCCGCCTCGGACTCCGAGAGCATGCGGAAGAACAGGTAGGCGAGCGCGACGCCCATCACGAGCGACTGCTCGAGCGCCATCGTGAGCCCGGCGACGTGCTGGTCGTCGAGCGCCGACAGCCCCCAGCGCGTCCCGCCGGTCTCGTAGAAGTCGTAGAGGACCGTCGAGGAGAACGTCAGCAGGATCCCGAGGAACCCGACGAGGATCTTCGTGGACGCCATGTAGATGATCGGGCCCATCCCGCCGAGCCGCATCCGCGAGCGGATCGGCGACAGCAGGTGCCACCAGTAGAGGAGCCCGGCGGCGGCGAAGCTGAGGTGCTCGAGCACGTGGATCGCCCCGTGCTCGAGCGCCGCGTTGTACAGCGCGGGCACGTGCCACAGCCACATCGCCCCGACGTACGCGACGACGCCGAAGGCCGGGTGCCCGAACGGCCCGGCCGCCCGCTCGATGCGGTGAACGTGGCGGGTCACGGGTCGCAGGATCCACTTCGTCAGCGCCAGCGTGAACAGGATCGGCACCACGTCGGCGAGCAGCAGGTGCTGGACCATGTGCGCGGTCGCGAACTGCTCCCCGAGCCGGTCGACGGGCGAGACCAGCGCGACCGCCAGAGCCGCGATGCCGGCCCACCAGAGCACCAGGCGCCAGCGCGGAGCGGCCCGGTCCCCGCCCTCGGCGTGCGCGGTGCGCCAGCGGCGCGTGTAGACGTAGCCGTAGCCCGCGAGCGCGATCAGCACGATCGGCGCGAAGGTGAACGAGGCGTCGACGGGGACGGCCGCTGCGATGGCCACGTCGTGAATTGTGACGCGGGCGAACGTCAACGGCGGCCGGGTAGGGGAGGTGAGGGTGGCCCGGGCCGCCCCATTTCCACGCGAGCGGTCAGTTGTTCAGGCTGAGCCTGAAGAATCGACCGCTCGCGGCAGGACGGCCGGTCCTCCCCGCCCTTACCTGCCCGCCGTTCAAACGTCGCGAAGCTCGTGCAGATTCGTCGCGCTGCGCCACAAACCCGTGCGCGGCGGCAGTGCACGCTGGAGGGATGCACGCGTTCGCAGAGCTCCTCGCCCTCCTGGCACCCCCGGCCTGCACCGCCTGCCGCCGCCCCCTCACCACGGCCGGCCCGCTGCTCTGCCCGGCCTGCACACGCGCGCTGCCGTGGCTGCGCGGGCCGGGCTGCCCGCGCTGCGGGCTGCCGCGCCATCGCCAAGGCGGGTGCCCCGCGGCGGGCGCGGCGTTCGCGCTCGCGTGGGCGCCGCTGGCCTACGAGGGTGTCGCCCGCGACCTCGTGCAGGCGCTGAAGTTCCGCGGCGCCCTGCCGGTCGCCCGGCTGATGGCGGCGCAGCTCGCGGCTGCGCTGCCGCCCGCGCTGCGCGGGGTCGACGCGGTCGTGCCCGTGCCGCCGCACCCCGGCCGGCGCCGTCGCCGCGGGTTCGACCCGGCCAACACCCTGGCCAGGGGCCTGGCGCCGCGCCTGGAGCTGCCGCTGGCGCCGTGCCTCAGCCGCGGCGGCGGCCGCCGGCAGGTCGGCACGGGCGTGAGGCAGCGGCGCGACCCCGGGAGGCTCGCGGTCCGCGCCAGCGCGCCGCCGCCGTCACGGGTTCTGCTCGTCGACGACGTTCACACGACGGGCGCGACGCTGGACGCATGCGCACGGGCACTCGCGGCGGCGGGCAGCCGCTGGATCGTCGCCGCGACCTACGCGAGGACGCTGTGACGCGGGCTCGGCGCGTGACGCGCGGGCTCGGCGCCGGCGCGCGGGGGCGGCGCGGGGCGCCGCCGGTGCGGCTAGGCGATCGCGCGGCCCGCGTCGTCGGCCCACTCGAGGGCCGCGCGGTACGCGCTGGCGAGCGACACGCCGGGGTTCGGCATGTTCGGGAACTCGCCGCGCTCGTAGGCGATCACGGCGCTCAGGAGCTCGCCCTTGGGGCCTTCGCGGCGCAGCAGCGCGAGCTGGATCTCCTCGGTGAACGGGAGCGAGTCGAGCACCTCGGCCATCGGGCTGTCGAGCAGCGCATCGGCGACCGAGAAGAGGCCGATCGTGAACAGCGTCTCGCGCTCGTCGGGCAGCGCGCTGCCGCCGAGCATCTCGCACATGCGCGCCCGGCGCAGGGCGAGCGAGACGAGCTCGTCGTGGACGTCGGGCAGGGCCGAGATCGCCATCACGACAGCCCAGCGGCGCACGGTGCGCACGCCGAGCAGCGTGAGCGCCTCGCGCACGGACGAGACCGTCCGCGGCAGCGCGAAGAAGGCGGAGTTGACGTAGCGCAGCAGCTTCAGCGACAGGCCGACGTCGGAGGAGATGATCTGCTCGAGGTCCTCGAAGGAGACGTCGCCGGCGGTCAGCTCGGCGAGCCGGCGCAGCGAGCCCAGGCCGGCCGTGGCCACGCTGGTGCGCTTGAAGAGGCGCGGCTGGGCGAAGTACTCGCCCTGGAAGTAGGTGAAGCCCAGGTCGCGGCAGGCGGCGAAGGTCGCGTGGTCCGGCACGTTGGTGGCGACGAGCAGCGCGCTCTGCATGCGCGGCGCGGCGACGGCGGCGGGCAGGCCCTCGAGGCCGACGCTCTGGACGTCGATGCGCACGATCGAGCACAGCGCCATCAGGTCGCCGAGGTCGTTGCGGCCGTCGTAGTCGTCGAGCGCGATCGTGTAGCCGCTGCGGCCGAGCTGCTGCAGCACGCCGAGCAGGTCGTCCTTGGCCGGGTAGGCGGTGATCTGCAGGACGGCGCGGTCGGGCCGCACGGGCGGGGGGCCGATCTCGACGAGGAAGTTGCGGGCGATCGTCAGCCACGCGGGGTGGCGGCCGGCGAGCTGCTCGAGCCCGATGTCGCCGAACGCGTCGACCAGCAGCGCGGAGGTCGCCTTGGCGTCCATCGCCGGATCGCCGAGGTCCACCGAGCCGCCGAAGCGCAGCTCGTAGCCCACGACGTTGTTGCGCGCGTCGGCGATCGGATGGCGGACGACCGCGACCTCTGGGCGCTCGGCGGTCGGCTGGGCGAGGGAGCTCACAGCTACTTCGTCGGCCAGAGCGAAGAAGTATTGAGCCGTGTGGGCGAAGTTCGTGGGAATCTCATCTACGATCCAGCCCACGACCCCGCGGCAGAGAGGAGTCCCATGAGGATCGAGGTCAAGGGACGCAACCTTCAGGTCACCGATGAGCTGCGCGAATGCGTCGAACGACGCTTCGAGAAGGTGGGCAAGCAGGTCAGCGAGCTGGCCGTGCTGGAGGTCGAGCTCATCGAGGAGCGCAACCCCGCCAACCCGGACAGCATGGTGGCCGAGGCGACCCTCCACCTCAAGGGCGTCACGCTGCGGGCGACGGACTCCTCGCGCGACATCAAGCACTCGATCAACCTGATCGCGGAGGAGCTCGCCCGCCAGGTCAAGCGCCATCGCGACAAGCGCCGCAGGCGCCGCGAGCAGCGCGCCGCCGCACAGGCGCCGCCGCCCCCGCAGCCGGAGGCCGGGCCGGGCGCCCCGGACACCCTCCCGGCCGTCTGAGCGCGCTCCGGAAGGGCCATAGCCAGCCTCTATCCTTCGGGGTATGACGATCCTCGATCGCGCCCTGAGGATGGGCGAGGCCAAGCAGTTCAAGCGCTACGCGAAGCGCGTCGACGCCATCAACGCGTGGGAGCCGGAGCTCGAGCTGCTGGACGACGAGGAGCTGCGTGCGCAAGCCGACAAGCTGCGCGAGCGCGCCCGCGACGGCGAGTCGCTCGACGACCTGCTGACAGAGACGTTCGCGGTCGTGCGCGAGGTCTCGCGCCGGCGCATGGGCATGCGCCACTTCGACGTGCAGATGATCGGCGGCATGGTGCTGCACGGCGGCGCGATCGCCGAGATGCGCACCGGCGAGGGCAAGACCCTCACGGGCACGCTCGCCGTCGTGCTCAACGCGCTCGCCGGCAAGGGCGTGCACGTCGTGACGGTCAACGACTACCTCGCGCGCCGCGACGCCGAGTGGATGCAGCCGATCTACGAGGGCATGGGCCTGACCGTCGGGATCCTGCAGAACATGCAGCCCTACGAGGACAAGCGCGCGGCCTACGCGGCGGACATCACGTACGGCACCAACTCCGAGTTCGGCTTCGACTACCTGCGCGACAACATGGCCACCTCGCTGGAGGAGAAGGTCCAGCACGGCGGCCGGCTCGGCGAGGACGGCCGCCCGATCGGCATGCACCAGTACGGGATCGTCGACGAGGTCGACAACATCCTCATCGACGAGGCGCGCACGCCGCTGATCATCTCCGGCGCGCCCGAGCAGGCGGCGGACCTCTACGACCGCTTCGCCAAGCTCGCCCCGCAGCTGAAGCCGGGCAAGAAGCCCGAGGGCATGGACCCGAAGACGAAGAAGGAGTTCGTCGCCGACTACGACTACGAGTTCGACGAGAAGCACAAGACGGTCTCCGTCACCGAGCAGGGCGTCGCCAAGGCGGAGAAGTTCCTCGGCATCGACCACCTCTACAAGGCGGAGAACGGGCCGCTCGTCAACCACCTCAACCAGGCGCTGAAGGCCGAGTCGCTGTACAAGCGCGACGTCGACTACGCGGTGGTCGACGGCGAGGTGAAGATCATCGACGAGTTCACGGGCCGCATCCTCGACGGCCGCCGCTGGTCGGAGGGCCTGCACCAGGCCGTCGAGGCCAAGGAGGGCGTGCGCGTCCAGGAGGAGAACCAGACCCTCGCGACGGTCACGCTCCAGAACTACTTCCGCATGTACGACAAGCTCGCGGGCATGACGGGCACGGCCCTGACCGAGGCCAACGAGTTCATGAAGATCTACAAGCTGCAGGTGGTCGAGATCCCGACCAACCGCCCGATGGTCCGCGCGGACCGCAACGACCAGATCTTCAAGACCAAGGACGGCAAGTGGGCGGCCGTCGCGCGCGAGATCGCGGAGCGCCACGAGGCCGGCCAGCCCGTGCTGGTGGGCACGATCTCCGTCGAGGTCTCCGAGGTCCTCTCCGAGACGCTGCGCAAGCGCGGCATCCCCCACACGGTCCTCAACGCCAAGCCGGAGTTCGCCGAGCACGAGGGCGAGATCATCGCCGAGGCCGGCCGGCCCGGCGCGGTCACGATCGCCACCAACATGGCGGGCCGCGGCGTGGACATCAAGCTCGGCGGCAACCCGGAGCACCTCACGCGGCTCGAGCTGGCCAAGCTCGGCCTCAAGCCCGGCGACCCCGACTTCGACGAGCGCTTCGCCCAGGTGCTGCCGAGCCTCGAGGCCAAGGTCGAGGAGGACCGCGAGAAGGTCATGGAGGCCGGCGGCCTGTTCATCTGCGGCACCGAGCGCCACGAGTCGCGCCGGATCGACAACCAGCTGCGCGGCCGCGCCGGCCGCCAGGGCGACCCGGGCGAGTCGCGCTTCTTCCTCTCCGCCGAGGACGACCTCGTGCGCCTGTTCGCGGGCGACCGCATCTACCGCATCCTCGACCGCCTCGGCCCGACCTCCGAGGAGGGCGAGGAGGAGCCGATCGAGGCGAAGATGCTCACGAAGCAGATCGAGGGCGCCCAGCGCAAGGTCGAGGAGCAGAACTTCCTGATCCGCAAGCGCGTCCTCGAGTACGACGACGTGATGAACCAGCAGCGCGAGATCGTCTACCAGTACCGCGACGAGGTGCTGGAGGGCCGCGACATGGGCCCGGTCGCGCGCGAGCAGATCGAGGGCGTGATCGGCAAGCTCGTCGACGAGTACACGCCCGGCGACTACATCGAGGAGTGGGACCTCGACGAGCTGTGGGCGCAGCTCGACCAGATGTTCCACGTCGACTTCGGCCCCGAGGACATCGACCGCGAATCGGTCGACCGCGAGGAGCTCAAGCGGATGATCGCCGAGGACGCGCTGAAGCTCTACGACGAGCGCGAGACCGAGCTCGGCGAGGAGCTCATGCGCGCGCTCGAGCGCTACCTGCTGCTGCAGATCATCGACACCAAGTGGCGCGAGCACCTCTACGACATGGACTACCTGCGCGAGGGCATCCACCTGCGCGGGTTCGCCCAGATCGAGCCGATCGTCGCCTACAAGAACGAGGCGTTCACGCTCTTCCAGGACCTGATGAACTCGATCTGGTCCGAGTACGCCCGGATGATCTACAACGTCGAGGTCGAGATCGAGGGCGAGAACGGGGTCCCGCAGCAGCGCGGGCTCGTGAGCCGGCAGCCGTCGCTCGAGTACTCGGGCGGCACCGCCGAGGACCAGCCGAGCGTCTACGGCGAGGGCGGCCAGGCCGTGGCCGAGGAGGAGCCCGTCGCGGTGCAGCAGCGCCGCGTCGACGCCAACGAGCAGCTCGGCCGCAACGACCCTTGCTGGTGCGGGTCGGGCAAGAAGTTCAAGAAGTGCCACGGCGCCAACGCCTGAGCGGGCGCCGCGGCAGCTTCTCCGATCGCTAGCGGCGGCGCGTCCGGGGGGACGGGCGGCGCCGGTCCCCGGCGAGCGCGCCCTCGACGGCGCGGCGCGTGACGGTGTGGGCGATGGGGAGTGCGATGAGGTTCATGACCCTCAGGATGCGCCTCGAGATCGCATCAGTTCAAATCATCGTTTCGCTGATGCCATAAGCTGTGCCTATGCCGATCGATCCGCGGCGGGTGCTCACGTTCCGCGAGGTCGCGCGGCTCGGCTCGTTCTCACGCGCGGCCGAGGCGCTGGCGCTCACCCAGCCCGCGGTCTCCCAGCAGGTCGCCGCGCTCGAGCGCCAGGCGGGCGCGCGGCTGCTCGACCGCGGGCCGGGCGGCCTGGAGCTCACGCCCGCCGGCCAGCTGCTGCTGGCGCACGCCGACGTGGTCGCCGACCGGCTCGAGCTCGCCTCGGGCCAGCTCGAGGAGCTCGCGGGCCACGTCGCGCGCGAGCTGCACGTCGGCGCCTTCCCGAGCGCGCTCGCCACCCGCGTGCCGCAGGCGCTCGCGCGCCTCACCCAGGAGCACCCCGGGCTCAAGGCCAACGTCGCGGAGGGGATCATCGACGCGCTCGTCGACTGGGTCCGCTCGGGCGCCGTGCACGCCGCCGTCTGCTTCCAGGACGCCGCTGCCAAGCGCCGCGAGCACGAGGGCGCGGAGCGCATCGACCTCGGCGACGAGCCGTTCCGCGCGCTGCTGCCGCCCGATCACCGGCTGGCCGGCGCGGGTCCGGTCCGGCTCCGCGACCTGGCGGACGAGACCTGGGTCGCCCCGTCGCGCCGCGGCCTGATCGTGCGCGCGTGCGAGGACGCCGGCTTCACCCCGGCGATCCGCTACGTCTCGCGCGATCCGCTCGCCAACCGCGGCCTCGTGGCCGCGGGCCTCGCGGTCACCATCAGCCCGGCCGAGCTCGCGTCCGAGTTCACCGGGATCGCGGTCGAGCCGGTGCGCGACGCGCCGAGCCGCGCCGTCTACGCGCTGCTGCCCGCCGCGGGCGCGACCCCGCTCGCGCGCGCGTTCGTGGACGCCCTGGCGAGCCGCTAGCCTCAGCACCATGGCCGCCCCATCCTCCGCCTCCCAGCCCACCCCGCAGCGGCTGGCCAGCATCCGTGAGCAAGTGTCCCTGCTCTCGGACTACCTTTGACCCCGCTTCGCTGCGCGGGCGCCTGAGCGCGCTCGAGACCGAGATGGGGGCGCCCGGCTTCTGGGACGACCCCGACAGCGCCGCCAAGACGAGCGCCGAGCACACGCGCACGCAGCGCAAGCTCGACGCGTTCACGAAGCTGCAGGCCGACGCGGACGACCTCGAGAGCCTGATGGAGATCGCCGAGGAGGACGACGAGCTCGCCGCCGAGCTCGAGGAGGCGTTCGACTCGGTCGAGACCCGCCTCGCCGCGCTCGAGGAGGAGCGGCTGTTCTCCGGCAAGTACGACGCCGGCGACGCGCTCGTGACCGTCAACGCCGGCGCGGGCGGCACCGACGCCCAGGACTGGGCCGAGATGGTCCTGCGGATGATGATGCGCTGGGCCGAGCGCCGCGGCTTCAAGGTCGAGCTGCTGGAGGCCACCGCGGGGGAGGAGGCGGGCATCAAGTCCGCGACCTTCCGCGCCTCGGGCGAGAACGCCTACGGGCTCTACTCGGCCGAGAAGGGCGTGCACCGGCTCGTGCGGCTGTCCCCGTTCGACTCCGCCAACCGCCGCCAGACGTCGTTCGCCGGGGTCGAGGTCGCGCCCGTGGTCGAGGAGGCCGGCGACATCGAGATCGAGGACGACGACCTGCAGGTCGACACCTACCGCGCCTCGGGCGCCGGCGGGCAGCACGTCAACAAGACCGACTCGGCCGTCCGGATCACCCACAAGCCGTCGGGCATCGTCGTGCAGTGCCAGAACGAGCGCTCGCAGTCGGCCAACCGCGCGACCGCGATGGCGATGCTGCGCTCGCGGCTGATCGAGCTCGAGGAGCGCAAGCGCCAGGAGGAGATCGCGCGCGAGCGCGGCGAGGCGCAGGACGTCAACTTCGGCTCCCAGATCCGCTCCTACGTCCTGCACCCGTACACGATGGTCAAGGACCACCGCACGGACTTCGAGGTCGGCAGCGCCGAGCGCGTGCTCGACGGCGACCTCGACGGCTTCGTCCGCGCCTGGCTCGAGGCCAGCGCCATGGCGGGCCGCTAGGTGGCCATCTCCGACGAGGACCGCCTCGAGCGCTGGGAGCCGGCCGGCACCCGCTCGCCCGAGCAGCCCAACGCCCCCTATCTCGAGGCCGTCGTCGCGTACGCCACGCGCGGCTCGACCCGCTTCCACGTGCCCGGCCACAAGGGCGGCGCCGGCGCCGACCCGGGCCTGCGCGCCGCGCTCGGCTGGTCCGCGCTGGGAGCCGACATCCCGCAGGACATCGAGGGCATCGACCTCGGCCCGGAGCCGACGCCCTACCAGCGGGCGGAGCTGCTGGCCGCGGAGGCGCACGGCGCCGCGCGCACGTTCTTCCTGACCAACGGCGCCTCGCAGGGCAATCACGCCCTCTGCCTCGCGCTGGCGCCGCTCGGCGCGGCGCTCGTCGTGCAGCGCAACTCGCACGCGTCGGTGATCGACGGGCTGGTGCTCTCGGGCGGCAAGCCGACGTTCGTGGCGCCCGAGTACGAGGAGGAGCTGGGGATGGCGCACGGCGTCACCCCGGAGTCGCTCGCCGCCGCGCTCGAGCGCACGCCGCAGGCGAAGGCCGCGTTCATCGTCTCGCCCACCTACTACGGCATGAGCGCCGACGTCGAGGGCTGCGCCGCGGTCTGCCACGCCGCCGGCGTGCCGCTCGTCGTCGACCAGGCGTGGGGCCCGCACTTCGGCTTCCATCCCGAGCTGCCGCAGTCGGCGCTGATGCTCGGCGCCGACGCGATGATCACCTCGACGCACAAGATCGTCGGCTCGCTCACGCAGTCGGCGATGCTGCACGTCGGCGGCCGACCGGCCGGATCGACCCCGACGCGGTCGCGCGCACGGTGCGGCTGATGCGCTCGACGTCGCCGTCCGCGCTGCTGATGGCCTCGCTCGACGGCGCGCGGCGCCAGCTCGCGCTGCACGGGGAGGCGCTGCTGAGCGGCACGATCGAGGCCTCCCGGCGCGCGCGCGAGGCGATCGCCGCCGTCGAGGGCGTAGCGGTGATCGGCGACGAGTTCGTCGGCCGGCCCGGCGTGGCGGGCTGGGACCCGCTGCGGATCGTCATCGACGTCCGCGGGACGGGCTGCACGGGTTACGAGGTCGCGAGCGCGCTGCGCCGCCACTACGACATCCACGTCGAGCTGGCCACGCACGCGACGATGGTGCTGATCCTCGGGCTGGACGAGCCCGCGGGGGCGCTCGAGCGCTTCGCGCACGACTTCGGGCAGACGGTGCGCCGGATCGAGCGCCCGGGCGAGCAGCCGGCGCTCGTGCGCGGGTCGGGCTGGTTCGAGAACGAGGTCGTCGTGCCGCCGCGCGAGGCGTTCCTCGGCGAGGCGGTCGCCGTGCCCGTCGACGATGCGCCCGGGCACGTCTCCGCGGAGGCGATCGCCGGCTACCCGCCGGGCATCCCCGCGCTGCTGCCGGGAGAGCGCATCACCGCCGAGCTCGTCGCCTACCTGCGCGAGCTGCGCGACGCCGGCGCCCGCCTGCACGGCGCCAGCGACCCGTCGTTCGAGACGATCTGCGTCTTGCGGGCATGAACGTCGACGAGCTGGTCGGCGCCGCCCTGGCGGAGGACGTCGGGGACGGCGACGTGACGGCGCTCGCGACCGTCGACGAGGCGGCGCGCGGGCGCGCGACGATCACCCAGAAGGCGCCCGGCGTGATCTCCGGCCTCGGCGTCGCGGAGGCCGTGTTCCGGCGGCTGGACCCCGACGCGACCGTCGAGCGGCTCGGCCCCGAGGGCGAATGGCGCGAGGCCGGCGCCGGCGTGCTGCGCGTCGAGGGCTCCGCGCGGGCGCTGCTCACCGCCGAGCGCACCGCGCTGAACTTCCTCGGGCGGCTCTCCGGGGTCGCGACGCTCACGGCGAAGGTCGTGCGCGCCATCGAGGCGGCCGGCGGCGAGGCGAAGCTGCTCGACACGCGCAAGACCACGCCCGGCCTGCGCGAGCTGGAGAAGCGCGCCGTCGCCGACGGCGGGGGCGTCAATCACCGCGCGGGGCTCTACGACTTCATCCTCATCAAGGAGAACCACGCCGCGCTCGCGGGCGGGGTGGGGGAGGCGGTGCGGCGCGCGCGCGAGGCCCGGCCGGACCTGCCGCTGGCCGTCGAGGTGCGCGACCCGGCGGAGATCGACGAGGCGCTCGCCGCCGGCGCGCCGCGCCTGCTGCTGGACAACATGAGCCCGGACGAGATCCGCGCCGCCGTCGCCCAGGTGGGCGGCCGCGCGGAGCTCGAGGCGTCCGGTGGGATCGACCCCGACACAGTTTTGGTCTATGCGACCATTTCTGGGCTACACTACGTGTCGATGGGGGCCCTCACCCACTCCGCCCCGGCCCTCGACCTCTCGCTGATCCTGGAGACCTCCCCATGACCCTGCTCACGCTCGAGAACGTCCCGCAGATGCAGGCCGAGGTGCGCGCGCTGGCCAAGGAGCGCGGCGCCGTCATCCTCGCCCACAACTACCAGGTGCCCGAGGTCCAGGAGGTGGCCGACTTCGTCGGCGACTCGCTGGGCCTCTCGCAGCAGGCCGCGGCCACCGACGCCGACACGATCGTCTTCTGCGGCGTGCACTTCATGGCCGAGACCGCATCGATCCTCTCGCCCGAGAAGACCGTGCTGCTGCCCGATCCCGACGCGGGCTGCTCGCTGGCCGACTCGATCACCGCCCCGCAGCTGCGCGCCTGGAAGGCCAAGCACCCCGGCGCGATCGTGGTGATGTACGTCAACACGACGGCCGAGGTCAAGGCGGAGACCGACTACTGCGTGACGTCGGCCAACGCCGTCGCCGTGGTCGACCACATCTACCGCACGCACGGCGAGGACACCGAGATCCTGTTCGGGCCGGACATGTTCCTCGGCGCCTACGTCGAGAAGACGCTCGGGCGCAAGATGCACGTCTGGGACGGCGAGTGCCACGTGCACGCCGGCATCCGGCCGCGCGACATCACCGCGATGCGCGACGCGCACCCGGGCGCGGACTTCCTGATCCACCCCGAGTGCGGCTGCTCGACCTCGGTCATGGAGTACGTGGCCGCCGGCGACGTGGCCGCCGAGGGTGTGCACATGCTCTCCACGGGCGGGATGCTCGGCTATGCGCGCGGCGCGGCGCCCGGCAGCACCGCGATCGTGGCGACCGAGACCGGCATGCTGCACCCGCTGCGCGAGCTGCGGCCCGACGTGGACTTCGTGGCCGCCAACGAGGCCGCGAGCTGCCGCTACATGAAGATGATCACGCTGCCGAAGCTGCGCGAGACGCTGCGGACGATGTCGCCGCAGGTCAAGGTGCCCGAGGCGATCGCCGAGCGCGCGCGGGTGCCGATCGAGCGGATGGTCGCGATCAGCTGAACTGAGGGCGCGTCCCCTCAGGTGGCGTTGAGCAGCTCGGGCCCGTCGGGCCCGAGGTGCACGAGGTTCTCGTAGCGGACGCCGAAGCGAGCCCGGCACGTAGATGCCGGGCTCGACGCTGAACACGTGGCCGGCCTGCAGCGGCTCGGGGTTGCCGGGCCGCAGGTAGGGCGGCTCGTGGATCTCCAGCCCGACGCCGTGGCCCGTGCGGTGGATGAAGCGGTCGCCGTAGCCAGCGGCGTCGATCACGTCGCGGGCGAGCTTGTCGGCCTCGTGCGCCGGCAGGCCGGGCTCCAGGCCGGCGATCACGGCGTCGTGGGCGGCGCGGACGATCTCGAGCGCCTCGCGGACCTCGCCGTCCTCGCCCTCGGGCAGGTAGACGCGCGTGATGTCGGAGTGGTAGCCGGCGACGCTGCAGCCGAAGTCGCACAGCAGCGGCTGGGCGGGATCGAGCGGCGTGTCGCCGGACACGTGGTGGGGGAGCGCGCCGTGGGCGCCGGTGGCGACGATGTAGTGGTCGTAGGGGTCGGCGCCCGCCTCGAGGAAGCGGATCGTCAGCCGCAGCGCGAGCTCGCGCTCGCGTGAGCCCGTCGCGCGGCTGGGCGGCGATCCAGGCCGCCGCCTCGTCGGCGTGGCGGCCGGCGGCGCGCAGGTGCTCGAGCTCGTCGGGGCGCTTGCGCTCGCGCAGCCAGCCCAGCAGGCCGCCGTCGAGCGCGAGGTCGAGCCCGGGCCGCGCCGTCTTCAGCGCGAACGCGACGCCCGCCGGCAAGCGACTCGCCGACGAGCAGCCGGGCGACGCCGCCCAGCACGCGGGCGATCGCCCCGGCCGGCCCTTCGCCGTCGCTCCAGGCGACGACGTCGGCGCCCTCTACCTCGCCCAGCTCGGGCGCCAGCATCTCGGGGGCGAGCGCCCGCAGCCCGCCGTCCGCGAGCACCACGAGCGCCGTCGGGCGCTCCATGGCGATCGGGGCGAGCCCGGTCAGGTGCCGTAGGTCGACGCCCGGGTGGATCCAGACGGCGTCGGCGCCCGCCGCCGCAGCCCCTCGCGGATCGGCTCGAGGTCGGCGACCACGGGCCCCGCCTCCCGGTCCCCCCGGGGCGCGGCGACCGCGGCGGCCGGCGTCTGCGGGCCGTTCGCGCGCTTCTCGATCAGCGCGGGCCCGGCGACGGCGCCGCCGGCGATCACGGCGACCGTCCCCGCCTTCGCCAGCGCGGCCGCGGCGCCGGCGCCGCCCGCACCGGCCGAGAGCTCCGCGATCCGCGTGGTGAGCTCGCCGCGCGTCCCCGACGCGGCGACCCAGCTCACCAGCGGCAGCGGGACCACGGCCGTGGCGGCCGCGCGCAGCGAGGACCGCGCCCGGTGCACGAGCTGGCGCACCGCGCCCGTGCTGAGCCCGAGCTCCCCCGCGACCTCCTCCTGGCTGCGGCCCTCGACGGCGATCGCGAGCAGCGCCTCGCGCTGCCGCGGCGGCAGCGAGGCGAGCCCGTGCAGCGTCTGGCGCACGACCGCGCGGCGCTCGAGCTCGTCGTCGGGCGCGTCGGCGATCCGCAGCGACTCCTGCAGCTCGTCGTAGTCGTAGCCGGTCTGGCGCAGCGAGGTTGAGGCTCGTGTTGTGCGCGATCCGGTGCAGCCACGGCCGCAGCTCGCGCACCTCGTCGCCGCGCTCGATCCCGCGCCAGGCCGCCATGAGGGCGTGCTGGAGCGCGTCCTCGGCGCGGCGCCTCGGGCAGCACGCGCCGGCACGCAGCGCAGCAGCTGGCGCCGGTAGCGCTCGACGATCGCCTCGAAGGCCCGCTCGTGGCCGTCGCGGGCCAGCGCGACGAGCCGGGCGTCGGACTGCGTGCGGAGGAGGACGAGCGATGGCGACGGCATCACGGCACCCCGGTGACACGCCGAGGTCCCCTGGCGTTACGCAGTGGCCCGGGAAGGTTCAGCCCGTCGGCTCGGGCAGCAGCTCGAGGCCCTGCTCGGCCGCCTCGCGCACGGCGGGCAGCTGCTCGCGCCGGCGCTCGAACTCCGCCGCCGTGTAGCAGTGGATGTCGGCGGGGGCGCCCATCTCGTAGGCGTCCCACAGCGTCCCGGCGACGTAGACGCGCTCCAGCCACGGCACGCCGTCGAAGTGCTCGGAGACGAGCACGATCACGTACTCGGGCCCGCGCTCGCGCTGGGGCGGGGCACCTCGGACGTCGGCCACCCGCGCGCCGCCGAGCAACGCTCGCTGGACCGGCCAGCGGTCAGCGATCCGCCGCACGTAGCGCTCGAGCTCGCGGTGGTTGAGTTCGGATCCGCCGGTCATCGTGGATGTCTCGGTGCCGTGGGCCGAGTCAGAGTCGATCGACCGCGCATCCTCGTGGTGGATCACTTGGGTCGCGGTCGATCGGCTCTGGCGAACGGCCACGGTGCCGAGGCGCCGCGAGGATCGGTGGATCCGGACTCAGCTCTGCAGTCACGCGCGGCGGATTGTGGCCGACGGAGCGGCGGCGGGCAAGGACGAATCCTTGCCCGCCGCGCTCGTGACCGGGCTAGTTGACCCGGGTGATGCGGTTCAGCGCCGGGGGCGCGAGCGGCGAGCGCGCCGCGAGGTAGCGCGTGAACGCGTCGAGGTCCACCTCGCCGCCGAGCGGCTGGGTGCAGCTCAGGAACGTGGTGTAGCCGTCGCCGCCGTCTGCCATGAAGTTGTTCATGGCGATCCGGTACGAGGCGGCCTTGTTCACGGCCACGCCGCCGAACGTGAGGGTCCCGTCCACGACCTTCTTCGTGGCGTTGTCCCACGTGTAGCGCACGTTGCTCGACGGCAGCATGATCCGGTTGGACCCGACGGCCGGGTTGTTGAACTGCTGGTTGAGGACGTCGTAGAGGTGCTGGCCGGTGCACGTCTTGACCACCAGCGTGTTGCCGAACGGCTGGACGTCGAACGCCTCGCCGTAGGTGACCTCGCCCGGCTGCTCGGTGCCGCTGATCTGATTGAAACGGATGCTCGAGCGCACGCCGCCCGCGTTCATGAACGCCGCGACCGCGCTGCCGAAGTCGCTCGCCTTGGTGGCCTCGAGCATGCCGTCGGCGATCACGTCGCCCATCGGCTGCTCGCCGGCGGCGTTCTGGCCGTTCGGGGTGCCGCGCGCGGACAGGATGTCCGCGGTGACCTTGCCGACGACCCTGTTCGCCAGCGGGGCCGCCAGCGTCGTGTACTTGTCCACGATCGCCTTGGCGGCCGCATCCTGGGGCACGTCCTGCGTGACGATCTTGTTGTCGGCGCTGGCGCCCGTGATCTTCTTCGACTTGGAGTCGATCGTGAGGTCGATGTCCGTGACGACTCGGCCGAACGAGGCCGCGCTGGTCACGAGCTTGCCGGACATCCGGCAGATGTAGGGCTGGTGCGTGTGCGCGGAGACGATGGCCCCGATGCGCTTGTCGAGCCCGGCCGCGATGGCCTCCATCTCCGGCCCGTTGAAGTTCACGCACTTGTCGACGTCGACGTACTCGTCGCCGGTCGGCGTCACCTTCGGGTCGGTCGGCGGAGACGGCGGGGTCTGCGTGCCGCCCTGGTGCAGGAGCACGACGAACGACTTGATCTTCTGCTCCTTCTTGAGCTTGCGGACGAGCGCGTTGGCGGTCACGACCTCGTCGCGGAACTCGAGCCCCGCCACGCCGGACGGCGTCACGACGGTCGGCGTCGCCTCGAAGGTCATGCCGATGAACGCGATCTTCGTGTCGCCGACCTTCTTGACCTCGTAGGGCGGGAAGATCGTGCTGTTCGTGCCGGCGAAGAACACGTTGGCCGCCAGGTACTTGTAGAGCGCGCCGGCGAACGGGGTCCCGTCCTGGCAGCCGTCGACCGGGTGGCAGCCGTTGCCGCCGCGCTGGTTGCCGTACTGCATCCGCTGCAGCTCGGCGATCCCCTCGTCGAACTCGTGGTTGCCCACGCCGATGTCGTCGAAGCCGATCGAGTTCAGGCCCTCGATGGTCGGCTCGTCGTGGAAGAGCGCCGACACCAGCGGGCTCGCGCCGATCATGTCGCCCGCGCCGACCGAGAAGGAGTTCGGATGGCCGGCCCGCAGCCGCTTGATGTGAGTGGCGAGGTAGGCGAGGCCGCCCGCCGGCACGGACTTCTGGGTCCAGCCGGTCTGCACGGGCGGAGTCGCCGTGTTGAACACGGGGTTGCAGCAGCCGGTCTGGACGCTGCCCGGCGTGCCCGGGGCGAGATGACCGTGGAGGTCGTTGATGGCGAGCAGCTGGACGTGCTGGTCCTTGGCCTTCGCCTGCGCGGCGGGAACCGCGATGGCCAGCGCGGCGAGCGCAAGGCCGAGGATGCGCGCTCCACTGCGCGCATGCGAGATCTGCATGGTGAGTCGATACCCCTTCGTCGTTCGTGACCGGGCGCCCCCTCGGCGCCCGCTCCAAGCTCGGCGCGGTCCGGAAACCCGCGCGTTATGTTGCCGGGAACCCTAGTGCGGGGAGGCGCGGAGGGAAACCCCTCAGGCGAACTCGCTCTCAGAATGCGGGCCCACGCAGGCCACCGAGAGGTCCTCGGAGATCCCGCGGGCGATCTCGGCGACCTGGTCGAGCGTGGTGTCGTCGAGCGCCTTGATGGCGGCGTCGGGGTGGATGTCCTGGCCGAAGACGACGGTCTGGGCGGCGGCGTGGCGGGCGACGGCGTTGGTGTTCTCGAACGCCAGCACCCGGCGGCCGGCGGCGTAAGCCTTCGCGCGCGCGAACTCCTCCTCGGTCGGCCCGTCGGCCCGCAGCTCGTCGACGATCTCGCGCATGCGCGTGTAGGCCTCGACGCACTTGCCGGACTCCAGCCCGGCCGAGAGCTGCAGGATCGGCACGTCCGCGAACACGTGGTCGATCGCGTACACGGAGTACGCCAGGCCGCGCTGCTCGCGGATCTCGTCGAACAGCCGGGAGCCCATCGAGCCGCCCAGCAGCGTCGAGTAGACCGTCAGGGCGGCGCGACGGCTCGTATCGGCGGCGTCGAGCGTGGGCCGGTAGGACATCCGCAGGTGCGACTGGTTGGAGTCGCGCTCCTCCACCAGCGTCTGCGGCGAGAAGGCCGGCGCGGGCTCGTAGCTGCCGTTGGGCGAGATCGACGGGAAGCGGCAGAAGGCGTCGGCCAGCTCGGCGTCGTCGGGCAGCGAGTCGAGGTTGCCGACGAGGAACGCACCGCCACGGGCGCCCGCCCACTGGCGGGTGCGGAACTCGACGATCGCCTCGCGCGTGAAGGTGCGCAGGTGCTCCTCCGGGCCGAGCACGGGCCGCCCCAGCGGGTGGTCGCCGAAGGCCGCGCGGTCGATCAGGTGCTCCGCCACGACCGACGGCTGGTCGTTGGAGCGCGCGATCTCCTGGATCACGACGCCGCGCTCGCGGTCGAGCTCCGCCGCGTCGATCTTCGGCCGCCCGACGAAGTCGGTCAGCAGGTCGATCGCCTCGCCGGCCACCTCGGCGCGGCAGGTGATGTGGAAGGCGACGAGGTCGTGCGAGGTGTAGGCGTTGAGCACGGCGCCCATCCGCTCCGCCGTCTCGTTGACCTTGCGGTAGTCGTCGAACTTCTCACCGCCCTTGAATACGAGGTGCTCGAGGAAGTGGGCCATGCCGTTCTCCTCCGGGCGCTCGGTGCGCGCGCCGGCGTCGAACGCCACGAGGACCGTCAGGGCGCGCGTCCCCGGGATCTCCACGCGGTGGATGGGGAGCCCGTTGGCGAGGGAGGAGGAGTCGATCGAGGCCATGCGACATAACGTTAGAGCTTGCAGGAGTTCTGTCAGGGGGCGGGAACGGTGGCCGGTACCCTCTCCGGTCGCGAATGGCTGCAACTGAACGTCACATCCGCCGGCGCGCCGAGCGCGCCGCCGCGTCCGCCCCGGCGCCCACGCCGCCTGCCAACGAGGGCGCGATCATCGACTTCCGCGGCGTGACCAAGCGCTACCCGAGCGGCGACATCGGCCTCGACGGCGTCTCGTTCGCGGTCCAGCCGGGCGAGTTCGTGTTCCTGGTCGGCGCCAGCGGCTCCGGCAAGTCGACCACGATGCGGCTGCTGATCAAGGAGTCCGAGCCGACGGGCGGCGAGATCACCGTCGCCGGGCGCGACCTGTCGAGCATCTCGCGCCGGCGCGTGCCCTACTACCGCCGCAACCTCGGCGTGGTCTTCCAGGACTACAAGCTGCTGCCGAACCGGACGGTCTACGACAACGTCGCCTACGCGCTGCAGGTCACGGGCGGCAGCCGCCGCGAGATCCGCGAGAAGGTGCCGGACATCCTGCGCCTGACCGGCCTCTCGCTGAAGCTGCACTCCTACCCCGACCAGCTCTCCGGCGGCGAGCAGCAGCGCGTCTCGGTCGCGCGCGCGTTCGTCAACCACCCGCCGCTGCTGCTGGCCGACGAGCCGACGGGCAACCTGGACCCCGAGACCTCGATCGGGATCATGCAGCTGCTGTACCGGATCAACCGCACGGGCACCACGGTGGTCGTGGCGACGCACGACGTCGCGATGGTCGACCGCATGCGCCGCCGCGTGATCGAGCTCGCCGACGGCCGCGTCGTCCGCGACGAGGCCGCGGGCGGCTACCGCCGCGAGGAGTCCACGCAGGAGTTCGGCGCCCGGCTGTGGGGGGAGCTCGAGTGAGCTTCGGGTTCTTCCTGCGCGAGGCGCTGCGCGCGCTCAAGCGCAACGCCGTGCCCTCGTTCGCCGCCCTGGCGACGGTGCTGGTCACCGTGCTGCTGCTGGGCGTCTTCATCCCGATGGTGCAGGCCACCACGGGCGCGGCCAACGAGGTCCGCAGCAAGATCATCATCAACGTCTTCATGAAGACGAACGCCGAGCAGGCGGACATCGACCGCGTGCAGAAGCTGATCGAGAACGAGGTCCCGCACGTCGGCAAGGTGGTGTTCGTCTCCAAGAAGCAGGCGCTCGCCCGCCAGCGCGAGGCCGGCCGCGGCGACTACTACGACCTGCTGGGCTCCAACCCGCTGCCGGACACGTTCCGCATCACGCCGGACGACCCGGAGAACATCGGCCAGATCCGCGACGCGCTCGCCCCGGCGTCGCCGTCCGGCGGGCGCTCGGTGGCCGACTCGGCGATCGACGAGGTCCGCGACCGCAAGGAGGACACCGCCACGCTGCTGTCGGTGACCCGCGTGGTCAAGGTCACGACCGCGCTGCTGGCCGGCCTGCTGATCATCGCCTCGATGCTGCTGATCGGCAACACGATCCGGCTGTCGCTCTACGCCCGCCGCCGTGAGGTCGAGGTGATGAAGCTCGTCGGCGCGACGGACTGGTTCATCCGCTGGCCGTTCGTGCTCGAGGGCGTGATCGTGGGCGCCCTCGGCGGCCTGCTGGCCGTCATGCTGCTCGGCGTCGTCAAGGTCGCGGTGGTCGACCCGCTCGCGGCCGACTTCGCGCTGATCGCCGCGCCCGACACGATGAACTTCCCGCTGCTGATCGCGCTGCTGCTGTTCGCCTCCGTCGCCGTCTCGGCGCTCGGCTCGGGCATCTCGCTGCGCCGCTTCCTGCGCGTCTAGAGCTGTTCTTCATCTCCCTCGATACCGTGGACGTCGGGGTCCATGCGCCGTTCCTACCTGCTCATAGCCGTGCTCGTGCCGGTGCTGCTCGTCACCGGCATCTGGCTCGGCGGCCATCCCGGCGCGCTGCCGGACTTCGTGCGCGACAAGCTCGTCGACGACGGCGACGCGCAGGTCTACGAGGAGGCCGTGGACATCATCAAGCGCGACTACTACCGCGGCGTCGAGCGCGACCAGCTGCTCGACAAGTCGCTCGGCGCGGCCGTGAAGTCGCTCGACGACCAGTTCTCCAACTACTTCTCGCCGCAGGACTACGCGGACTTCCAGGAGGTCACGCAGGGCCAGTTCTCCGGCGTGGGGATGACCGTCGAGGAGACCAAGCAGGGCCTGCGGGTGATGACGGTCTACGACGACTCGCCCGCCGCCGAGGGCGGGCTGAAGCCCGGCGACGTCGTCGTCGCGGTCAACGGGCGCTCGATCGCCGGCGCCTCCTCGGAGGCCTCGACCGCCCGCATCAAGGGCAAGCCCGGCACCTCGGTGACCCTCACCGTCAAGTCGGGCAAGCGCGAGCGCGAGGTCAAGCTCGAGCGCGCGCAGGTGGACATCCCCGTCGTGGAGTCCTCGATGGAGCGCCAGGGCTCGCGCAAGGTCGGCCACGTCCACCTCGCCGGGTTCACCTCCGGCGCGCACGGGGAGGTCTCCCAGGCGGTGCGCAAGCTCCTGCGCCAGGGCGCCGACGGGATCGTGCTGGATCTGCGCGACAACGGCGGCGGCCTGCTCAACGAGGCGGTGCTCGTCTCCTCGATCTTCATCCCGGAGGGCAAGATCGTCTCCACGAAGGGCCGCGCGCGGCCCGAGCGCGTCTACGAGGCCACGGGCGGGGCGATCCCGGGCTCCGTGCCGGTGGCCGTGCTCGTCAACCGCCAGTCGGCGTCCGCGTCGGAGATCGTCACGGGCGCGCTGCAGGACCGCAAGCGCGCGAAGGTGGTGGGCACCCGCACGTTCGGCAAGGGCGTCTTCCAGGAGATCGAGCCGCTCTCCAACGGCGGGGCGCTGGACATCACCGTCGGCGAGTACTTCCTGCCGAGCGGCCGCAACATCGGCGGCGGCGGGGTCGCCAAGGGCGACGGGATCGCGCCCGACGTCAAGGCCGCCGACGACCCGAAGACCAAGCCGGACGAGGCGCTCGACGAGGCCGTCGACGTCGTCTTGCGCGACGGCACGTGAAGCACCGCGAGCGCGCCGGCGCGCCCGAGGAGCGCCTGACGGGCGGCGGCCCGGTCGTGGCGCTGCTCGAGCGGCGCGGGCGCTTCCTGGTGGCCGAGCCGTTCTTCTTCCGCGGGCGCCGGATGAGCGTCGACCGCCCGCGGGCCGGCCAGGCCGCCAAGCCCGGCGACCTCGTGCTCGTGTCCCCGAACGGGCCGCGCTCGGGCCACGCGAAGATCCTGCGCCGGCTCGGCAGCCCGGACGTCGCCCGCGACGTGATCGAGGCGATGCTGCTCGACCGCGGGCTCAAGCGGCGCTTCGACCCGCACGTCGAGCGCGAGGCGCGCGCGGCCGCCGAGCGACCGCCGGAGGACGAGGCGGCCGGCCGGCTGGACCTGCGCGCGCTGCCGACCTTCACGATCGACCCGCCGACCGCGCGCGACTTCGACGACGCGATCTCCGCGGAGGCGCTCGACGGCGGCGCGGTGCGGGTCTGGGTCCACATCGCCGACGTCTCGCACTACGTCAAGCCCGGCTCGCCGGTCGACCGCGAGGCGTTCCGCCGCGCGACCAGCGTCTACGTGCCCGGCACGGTCGAGCCGATGCTGCCCGAGGTCCTCTCCAACGGCGCCTGCTCGCTCGTGCCCCACCAGGACCGGCTCGCCGTCACCGTCGAGCTCGAGTTCGACGGCGCCGACGTCCGCCGCACCGCCTTCCACCGCAGCGATCATCCGCTCCGACGCGCGGCTCGACTACCCGCAGGTCGACCGGATCTTCGCCGGCGAGGAGGAGCCGCAGCCGCCGTACGCCGGGCCGCTGGCCGCGGCGCGCGCGCGTCGCCGCGGCGCTGCAGGACGTGCGCGAGCGGCGCGGCGCGCTCGCGGTCGAGTCCCAGGAGCCCGAGTTCGCGTTCTCGCGCGACGGCCACGTCACGGAGCTGGCGTGGAGCGAGCAGACGGAGTCGCACCGCCTGATCGAGCACCTGATGATCGCCGCCAACGAGGCCGTCGCGACGCTGCTCGAGACGCGCAAGCTGCCGGCGCTCTACCGCGTGCACGAGCGGCCCGAGGCGGCGCGCGTCAAGCGGCTGGTCGACCAGCTCGCGTCGCTCGACGTCCCGACGCCGCCGCTGCCGGACCCGATGACCGGCCAGCAGGCGGCGGACGCGATCGCCGAGATCGCCCACCTCGTCGACGGCGAGGTGCGCCGCCGCGGCCACGGCCGCGCGGCCCTGACCTCGCTCGTGCTGCGCTCGCTCAAGCAGGCGCACTACTCGCCCAAGAACGTCGGCCACGCCGGCCTGCGCTCCCCGCGCTACTGCCACTTCACCTCGCCGATCCGCCGCTACCCCGACCTGATCTGCCACCGCGCGCTGCTGGCGGCGATCGGCAAGGGGGAGGAGGCCCCCCGCGCCACGGACATGGAGGCGGCGGGCGAGTGGTGCTCGATGCGCGAGCGCGACGCGATGACGATCGAGCGCCGCGGCGACGCGATCGCGCGCTGCCACCTGCTCGAGGCCGAGCTGTTCGAGTCCGGCTGGCACACGGAGTTCGAGGGCGAGGTGGCGGGCGTGATCGGCGCCGGCGCGTTCGTGGCGTTCGGGCGCTTCGAGGGCATGCTGCCCGTGCGCCGCCTGCGCGGCGACTGGTGGGAGCTCAACGAGCTCGAGACGATGCTCGTCGGCGCGCAGTCGGGCAACGCGCTGCGGCTCGGCGATCCGCTCGTGGTCCAGGTCGTGCGCGTCGACGCCCCCCGCGGCCGCGTGGACCTCTCGCCTGTCGAGATGGCCTTGAACTGAGCGGCAGGGGGGCCCGGGTCACTCCGGCTCGTCACGGGCGCGCCTGTAGCGCTCGTAGATCACGCGCGAACCAAAGGTCGTGGTCTCGATCAGGTCGAGCGGGACGTCGTCGGTGACCGGCGGCAGGAACGGCGTGCCGCCACCGATGACGACCGGATAGCGGAACAAGCGCAGCTCGTCGACGAGGCCGAGCTCGATGGCCGCCGCGGCCAGGCCCGCGCCGCCGATCGAGACGTCCTTGTCGGTCGCGTCCAGCGCCGTGGCCACCTCCTCGGCCACCGAACCCTCGGCGAGCCGGGCGTTGCCCTGGACGCGTTCCAGCGTGCGGCTGAAGACGACCTTCGGGATCGCGGACCAGACGTCGGCGAACGCGGCCCCGGCCTCGTTGTCGCGCAGCGAGGGATCGGTCTCCCACACCTGCATCGTCTCGTAGAGCCTGCGGCCGAGGAGATACCCGCCGAGCTCGCCCACCTTCGAGAGGTGAAAGCGAAACAGCTCGTCGCTGGGGGCCGTCCACCCGAACGCGCCCTCGCGGTCGGCGATGAAGCCGTCCACGGAGACGCTCATCGAGTAGATCAGCATGGCTCGGATCGTCGCACGATCACGGCGCGGCTGACAGCATCGTGCGATGCCGCTCTGGCAGGTGACGCTGCGGTTGCCCGGCGGGGATCGTCGGCAGGTGCTTCGCGAGTTCCGGCAACGGGCCGGTGATGTCGTGATTCGCGACGTCTCGGAGGACACCGTGACCGTGGAGGTGGCGGCGGCGGATGAGCCCGAGGTGCGGCGGCAGTGGCCGGGGTCGGCGGCCATCTCGGTGTTCCGCGTCGACGGGGGATGGTCCGGTGACTGGTGGGACGGCCCCGGCCCGGGGCTTCTCGACTCGGACGAAGTGCTAGGGCCCGCGGGCGACGACCCGGATGGTCACGTGCTCGTCGCCGTGCCGTTTCATCACTTCGCGATCGACGGCTCGGGCCGCTGCCTGACGGTGTTCTGGAACGGGACCGCAGCCTGCGCGGCGGGTGACGTGACTGCCGACGAGCGCGACGACGGCGTGATCGTGACCGTCACGGAGCGTTGTCCCCGCGGCGGCGCGATCGCGGCCGCGGGAGAGGGACGTCGAGCGACGCTGATGCTCCACACCGCTCTCGGTACCCGTCCCGTATGGGACCGGCGACCCGGCGTGCAGAGGCCGCGAGCCTAGGAGAGACGTCAGCGCGCGAGCAGCAGCTCGCTGACGGCGCCGAGCAGCTCCGGGGGAAGGTCCATCCCGATCAGCTCGAGCGCGGCGTCGGCGGGCGCCGGCGCGGCCTGCACCGCGTCGTAGATCGCGTTCTTGACCGGGTTGGCGATGTGCGCGCGGTCGAGCAGCGCGAACAGCCGCTCGCCGATGCCGTCGTCCGTGCGGGGGTCGCCGAGCCGGTGGCGGTGCTCGGCGCCTGGGTCGAGCTCGCCGAGGTCGATCGGCGAGTCGTCCGCGAAGCCGTGCGGGACGACCACGAAGCTGCGCGAACCGGGCAAGGTCCCCCGTTCGCCGTCGACGGCGCCGATCGTCAGCTCGCCGTCGCGCAGGCGGAAGGTGGTGCGCGCCCAACGCTCGTCGTCGCGGTCCTCGGCGAGCGTGAACTCCCCGTCGCCGCCCGCGAACACGTGCAGCTCGACGCGGTCGGGGACGTCGGTGCCGGGCCCGTCGGCGGCCAGCGGCAGGATCGTCCCGGGGCGCACGAGCACGGGGATCGAGTCGAGGTCGCGGTGCAGCGCGATCGTGCGGCCGCCGCGGTAGCGCAGGCCGGTGAAGACGTCGATCCACTCCCCGTCGGGCAGCCAGGCGTTCGCAGCTCCCAGCCGCGTGCACGGATCGACCGGCGAGGTGATCGGCGCGACGAGCAGCTCGGTGCCGAACATGAACTGGTTCGGGACGCGGTAGGCCGCCTCCTCGGACGGGTGGTCGTAGTACATCGGCGAGACGAGCGGCGCGCCGTCCTCGTGGGCGCGCAGGGCCATCGCGGCGATGTACGGGACGAGCCGGTGGCGCAGGCGCAGCGCCTCGCCGATCAGGCGCCGCGCGACCTCGCCGAAGCGCCACGGCTCCTTGGCGATGAAGCGGTCGGCGGTCGAGTGCAGCCGCAGGATCGGCGAGAAGACGCCGAGCTGCACCCAGCGCGTGACGAGCTCGTCGTCCTTGAGGCCGAAGAAGTGCCCGCCGATGTCGTGGCTCCACCAGCCGTAGCCGGCGTTGGACGCGGTGGCCGTGAACTCGGGCTGGAACTCCAGCGACTCCCAGCTGACGACCGTGTCGCCCGAGAAGCCGACGGGGTAGCGGTGGCTGCCGATCCCGGCGTAGCGCGAGAACGTCAGCGGCCGGCGGCCGTTGCGCGCCGAGTCCAGGTAGTGGAAGTGGTTGAGCAGCCACAGCGGGTCCAGCCCCGGCAGCTTGGTGACCTCGCCCTGCTGCCAGTCCAGCCACCAGAAGTCGACGCCGTCGTCCTCGAGCGGGTGGTGGAGCTCCTCGAGGTAGGTCTCGAGGAAGTCCGGGTCGGCCGGGTCGAAGTTGACGGGCAGCTTGGAGGCAGGATCGATGCCCATCCGCTCGGCCACGCGCGGGTAGGCGTCCTCGTGCGCGCGCACGCCGTCGGCGGGGTGGACGTTGAGCGAGACGGCGAGGCCGCGGCGGTGCAGCTCGGCCATGAACGCCGGCGGGTCGGGGAACAGCTCGCGGTTGAACGTGTAGCCGGTCCAGCCGCTGCCGAGCGACGGGTCGATGTCGACCAGGTGCCAGTCCATGTCCAGGACGGCGACGCTGAACGGCAGCCCCTCCTGCGCGAAGCGGTCCATCAGCTCCAGGTACTCGTCCGCGCTGTAGGCGTAGTAGCGGCTCCACCAGTTGCCGAGCGCGTAGCGCGGCAGCAGCGGCTGCGGGCCGGTGAGCTTGTACAGCGCCCGCAGCGCGGCGCGGTAGTCGCGCCCGTAGGCGAACACGTAGAGATCCTGGTTGCCGGGGCGGCGCGGCGCGATCCAGCCGTCCTCCTCGAGCAGGACCGTGCGCGAGTCGTCGACGACCGCGATGCCGTTGCGGCCGAGCACGCCCTGCTCGAGCGGGACGCGGCCGTCGGCCTCGTCGAGCGTGCGCGCGGTGCCGCCGAGGTTCTCCAGCGCGTGGCCCGGGCGCCAGATGCTGCGGTAGTTGCTCACCCCGCCCTTGGCCTGCACGGACAGGCCCTCGGCGCTGAAGGGCCGCTTGTCGTAGATGAGCTGGAGGCGCTCCGTGTGCAGCTCGAGCTCGTGCTCGTCCTCCGTGAGGCGGAACTCGGCCGGCTCGAAGGCGCGGTCGACGACGGTCTGCGACGGGCGGTCCTCGAACTCGCCCGTCTCCGAGTACTCGAGCCGGAGCAGCCCGCCGTCGAGCACGGTGATCCGGTAGCGCTCGCCCTGCACGACGTTCTCGGGGGCGGCGAGCGGGTCGGCGCTGGGTCGCAGATGCGGCTTCACGCGCGTGCAGGCTAACGTGGGCGGCGATGCCGTCCCGCGACGTCGCCACCAACCGCCAGGCCTCCCACCGCTACCACCTGCTCGACAAGTGGGAGTGCGGGCTCGTGCTCCAGGGCACCGAGGTCAAGGCCTTGCGCGACGGCAAGGCGCAGATCAAGGACGGCTACGCGAGCGTGCGCGACGGCGAGGTCTGGCTGCACAACGTGCACATCCCTCCTTATGGCCCGGCCTCGCGAGAGAACCACGAGCCCGAGCGCCCGCGCAAGCTGCTGATGCACAAGCACGAGATCGAGCGCCTGATCGGCAAGACGCGCGAGAAGGGCCTCACCCTGGTGCCGACGCGGCTGTACTTCACGGGCGGGCGCGCCAAGGTCGAGATCGCGCTGGCCCGCGGCAAGGACGTCGGCGACAAGCGCCAGGCGATCAAGGAGCGCGAGATGAAGCGCGAGATGGAACGGGCTATCCGCCGCTGACGTACGCCCGCCAGATGGTCTCGTACAGGGCGTGCGCCTCGAGGAAGGGCTCCAGGTCCCCGACGTCACCGTAGGCGGCGAGCAGTTCGTCCGTGTACTCGGCGCCGTGCCCGCGGGCCCTCGCGCTCGCCACCAGTCCCGCGACGTCCCACTCGACGGGGCCGGTGCAGACGTCCTCGAAGTCGTTCCAGAGCAGCCCGCCGTCGGTGCGCAGCAGGTTCCCGACCGAGACGTCGCCGTGCAGCGCCTGCGCAGGCAGCGAGCTCTCGAAGACCGTGGGCGTCAGTGCGTCCAGTTCCGTGCGGAGCTCCGGTCGCGATGTGCGCAGCTGCGCGAGCAGGTCCGCGAGCCAGTCCCGGATCCCGCTCAGCGGGGCAAGATCCCCGGTGAAGCCGGCGAGCGCCTCGTGCAGTGCGCGCAGTGAGCGGCCGAGCTCGCGCGGCTCGGGCGGCGGCGCTTGCTCGTCGTGCGGAACGAACTTCCACATCGTCATCCACAGCCCGTCGCGCTCGTGCGGACCGGGCGGCAGGAGGTCGCTCGGCGGGACGGCGAGGTCGGGCCGCTCGGCCAGGAAGCTGCCCACCGCCACCTCGCGCGCGAGCCACTGCTCGGGCTCGTCGTGCAGGACGGCCGTGCCGGTCATCACCCGCGCCACGACCGGCGAGGGCGCGAGATGCACCAGCGCGTTGCTGCCCGCCGCGATCCGCACCGCCTCGTCGCACTCCACCTCGTGCTCGCGGGCGACCGCCTGAGCGGCGGCTACGGCGTTCATCCAGACTCGCCGGCCGGCTCGCCGCGGCCGCGCAGGTCCATGTGGCGGCGCTCCGGGTCGCCGGCGCCGGGGAAGCCCGCGTGCTCGCCGGCGTCGGGGCCGGCGGGGCGGTGGGGCTCCGGAGCGCCGACCAGCGATCCGATCTCCTGGCTCCTCGACGGCGACATGACCGGCCAGTCGGGCTCGTATCCGAAGACCTCGCGCATCGGCGCGGACCGGTAGCGCGAGGAGACGATCTCGATGCGGTCCGGATCGACCAGCGCCGGGTGGGCGCTCCCGCACGCCCGGGCGAGGGTGAGCAGCTCGGAGCGCAGGCCGGCGAGGTAGTTGGCCGCCCGTGCGGACTTGAGCTCGGGGTCGAGGCCGTGCATCAGCCACCGGTTGTTGGTGGCGACGCCCGTGGGGCAGCTGCCGGTGTGGCAGCGCTGGGCCTGGATGCAGCCGATCGCGAGCATCGCCTCGCGGCCGACGTTGATCATGTCGCAGCCGAGCGCGAGCGCGTGCAGCCCGGCGTCCGGGAAGCCGAGCCGGCCGGCGCCGATGAACACCACGTCCTCGGCGATCCCGGCCCGGGCGAAGAAGGGATAGACGCGCGAGATCGCGAGCTTGAACGGCATCGCGACGTGGTCGCTGAAGGCCAGCGGCGCGGCTCCGGTGCCTCCCTCGCCGCCGTCGACGGTGATGAAGTCGGGCCCGCCGCCGGTGACGGCCATCCGCTCCGCGAGCGTCTCCCAGAACCCGAGGTCGCCGACGGCCGACTTGATCCCCACGGGCAGCCCGGTCGCGTCCGCGATCCGCTCGGCGAACCCGATCAGGCCGTCGACGTCGGAGAAGGCCGAGTGGTAGGAGGGGCTCGCGCAGTCGCGCCCGGCCGGGACGCCGCGGATACGGGAGATCTCCTCCGTCACCTTGGCCGCCGGGAGCAGGCCGCCGAGGCCGGGCTTGGCGCCTTGGGAGAGCTTGATCTCGATCGCCCGCACGGGCACGTCCGCGATCCGCTCCAGCAGGTGCTCGAGCGAGAAGCGGCCGGACTCGTCGCGGCAGCCGAAGTAGCCCGTGCCGATCTGGTAGATCAGCTCGCCGCCGTGACGGTGGGCCGGCGCGAGCCCGCCCTCGCCCGTGTTGTGCAGGCAGCCGGCCAGCAGGGCGCCGCGGTTGAGCGCCTCCACCGCGACCGGCGACAGCGAGCCGTAGCTCATGCCGGAGATGTTCACGAGCGAGGCCGGCCGGAACGCGTGCGGTCGCCCGTGCGCCGCCCCGAGCACCTTGCCCGCGGGGAGGTGATAGTCGGGCGCGGCGCCCACCTCGCCCTTCGCGGGCGCCGGCACGGGGAACGGCGTGTGCTTGAAGACGACCAGGCTGTCGACCTGCTCCACCTCGTTGTCCGTGCCGAAGCCGAACGTGTTGATCTCGCGCTTCGAGGACGCGTAGACCCACCGGCGCTGGTCGCGCGAGAAGGGCCGCTCCTCGTCGTTGGAGGTGACGATGTACTGGCGCAGCTCCGGGCCGACCGCCTCCAGGTAGTAGCGGAAGCGCCCGAGGACCGGGAAGTTCCTGCGGATCGCGTGCTGGCGCTGCGTCAGGTCCCGCGCGACGACGCCCGCGAGCGCGGCCCCGGCGAGACCCGCGGCGCGGACGCCATGACGTTTCCAGAGCGGCTCGGCCACGGGGATGTACTTCCCAGCCACGCGCCGCATCACCCATGAGCGCGGCGTGGGTGCGGTTCGCGCGAAGCGGGCAGGCCGCCACTGTGCAGCCCGGGCACGCAGGAGCGGGGTTCCGTCGCGATCGCCTCACGTGGGTCGCCTACCTCGTCCTGGCCTGGTTCGCCTATCTGCAGGCGGCGCCCGGGCTCGTGATCGGCCACCTCCGCGACGAGCTCGGCATGAGCTACTCGACCGGCGGGCTGCACGTGGCGGCGTTCGCGGCCGGCGCCCTGGTGGCCGGTGTGGTCTCTGCGCGGCTCGAGCGCGCGCTCGGGCGCCGCGGGCTGTTCTGGTCGGCGGCCGCGGTGATGGGTGCAGGGGCGATCGGACTCACGGCAGGGCGGATCGCTCCGCTGACCGTCGGCTCGGTGCTGGTGATGGGCGTCGGCGGTGGGACGCTGCTCGTGACGATCCAGGCCGCGCTCGCCGACCATCACGGCGAGCGGCGCGCGGTCGCGCTGGCGGAGGCCAACGTGGCGGCCAGCATCGCCTACGTCGCGCTGATCGGCGTGCTCTCGCTGACGGCCGCGCTCGAGCTGGGCTGGCGCGCCGCGCTGCTGGTCTCGCTCGCGGTCCCGGTGGTCGCGTGGTGGAGCAACCGGCGCCTGGCGATCGACGCGCCGCCGCCCTCGCAGACCGAGCACGGGCGCCTGCCCGGCGTGTTCTGGATCGCGGGCGCGATGCTCTTCTGCACGACCGCGGCCGAGTGGTGCATCACCGCCTGGGGCGCGACCTTCGTCGAGGACGCCGCGGGCGTGTCGACCGACACCGCGGTCGCGCTGATGGCCGGCTACTTCGCCGGGGTGCTGGCCGGGCGGGTGCTCGGCAGCCGGCTCGCACGACGGCACGATCCGGCGCGGCTGCTCGGCCTCGCGCTCGCCGTGACCGCCGCGGGGTTCGCGATCCTCTGGCCGTCGCGGGCGGCTCTTCCGGCGCTGGCCGGGTTGTCGCTGGTCGGGCTCGGGGTCGGCAACCTGTTCCCGATGGGGATCGCCGTGACGGTCGCGCTGGTACCGGCGCGGGCGGCGCTGGCGAGCGGCCGGGCGGTGGTGATGACCTCGTTCGCGGTGCTGCTCGCGCCGCTGACGGTCGGGACGCTGGCGGATTCGACCTCGCTGCGGGCCGCGTTCGCGGTCGTGCCGGTCGTCCTCGCGCTCGCGGCCGGAGCGCTCGTCCTCGTGCGCCGCTTGACGCCCCGGCGCCGGCTCGTTTCCGCGTAGGATCGCGCCATGCGGCTGGCCAGGGCGCGGGCGATCGTCGATCACGTTCTGGAGAACGCGTCCGGTCCGGTCTCCGTGTTCATCGCCGACACGCACGGCGAGCTCGTCGCGGCCGCGACGATGGACGGCGCCGCGCCGGACACGCGGCTGAACGCGCAGCGCAAGGCGTACACGGCCGCGCGCAGCGACGCGTCGTCCACACGGGAGCTCGCCGAGAAGGCGCGCGCCGACCCGGCCGAGCGGGCGAGCTTCGACCCCTTCTTCGTGTTCTTCCTGGGCGGCATCGCCGTGTTCGAGGACGGCCGGCGGGTCGGCGCGGTGGGCGTCAGCGGGCTGCCGGGCGAGGTCGACGAGCGGCTCGCGCTCGAGGCGATCGAGCGGACCGCCTAGCTCTCGTCGAGCACCTCGCGGAGCTTGCGTGCGAACGCCTCGGGCTGGCCGGCGTAGCCGAACTCGCCGCCGAGGAAGCCGCCGTGGTGGCTCGGGAACACCGTCGCCTCCTGGCCGAGCAGCTCCGCGGTGGCCACCGCGGTGCGCCCGGTGAAGACCCTCGCGGACTCCTCGCCCACGGCGATCACGATCCGCGTCGGCGCCGCGGCGAGGGCCTCGGCGTCGGGGCGATAGCCGCTGACCGCCCAGGAGCGGTCGGACAGCAGCGGGTCGTCACGCGAGCCGTCGTCCTCGACCGGGATCCCGAAGGCGGCCGGGTCGGGCGCGGGCTGGGCGAAGTACTCGTCGGTGAACTCGCCCTGCCAGGAGCTCATCGCGATGAACGCCGCCATCCCCGCGCCGCGACCCCCGGTGTCGTACGCCTCCTTGAAGCCCGCGCGGGCGCGCTCCGCCGCCGCGGCGTCGGGGAGCACCGGGATCAGCGGGGGCTCGTGGGCCACAAGCGTGACCACGTCCTCGGGATGCGCCGCGACGAGCGCGAGCGCGGTCACCGCGCCCCCGCTGCTGCCGAACAGCTCGACCGGGCCGGCGCCCAGCGTCTCGATCAGGGCATGGACGTCCCCGGCCTGCACCTCGGGGTCGTGGTCGTCCCGCCCGTCGCTGCGGGTGCTGCGGCCGAGCCCGCGCGGGTCATACGTGACCACGGTGCGGTCGGGGAAGTGCGACGCGAGCGCACCGAAGCCGCTCGCGTCCATCGGCTGGCCGATCATCACCAGCGGCGGGCGCCCGTCCGCCGTGGGCAGCGGGCCGTGGACGTCATAGGCGATCGCGGCGTCGGCCAGCTCGAGCGTGTGCGTCGTCGTCATGCCACCTTGGACCGTGACCGCGCCGGAAACTCATCGCCCCAACCGGGACGAGCCGCAGCTCAGATCGCGCTGCTGCGGTCCACGAACGTCAGGTCCATCCCGATCGCGCAGGCCGCGATCAGCCCGACGTAGACGACCGCGACCACGAGCCGGTGGGCCGGCTTGACGCGGTAGTAGGCCTCGTTGCCCTCCATGCCCTGCTTGCGCGTCTTCCAGCGCCGCCAGGTCTCCATCCCGCCGAGCAGCAGGATCAGCACGAGGATCGGGTTCGGGAACAGCACGAAGAAGCCGAGCATCACGGCGAAGCCGGCGAACCACATCCACGGTGCCATCGCGGCCATCGCGCGGCCGCCGTCGAGCGGCACGACCGGCGCGAGGTTGAACAGGTTCAGGAAGAAGCCCGTGAACGCGAGCGCGCGCAGGAAGTCGCTGCCCTGCGCCTCGGCGAGCGGGATCAGCGCGGCGGTGCCGAGCGTGCCCAGCACGGGACCCGCGAGGCCGATCCGCGCCTCGGCGAGCGCGTTGCCGCCCATCGAGCGCGCGCCGACGGCGGCGCCGAGGAACGGGATGAAGAGCATCCCGCTGATCCGCACGCCCTCGCGCTTCATCTGGACGACGTGGCCCATCTCGTGCACGAACAGCAGCGCGACGAAGCCGACCGCGAACTTCCAGCCCCAGATGATCGCGTAGGCGGCCACCGACACGAGCATCGAGGCCGAGGTGGTGAGCACCTTCAGCTTCGGCAGCAGGAGCAGCAGCGCCTTGAGCTTGGCGCCGAACTTGAGCACCGCGAGGCCGATCAGGAACAGCGGGCCGAACCAGCGCTTCAGGCGCGACTCGGGCCGTTCGGGCGCCGGCGGGGGCGGCGCGGGCGCCTCCCGGGTGGGCGCGACGGGTGGGAGCCAGGTGCTCATCCGCTCCTCAGTGTGGCAGCGGCGATTTTTCGCTCATTGCGGGATCGTCGTCGCCCGGGGGGTTGCATCCCCGCGGCCGTCCGAGACAGGATTTCCCCAGACGCGGAGGTCAGAGACGCAGAGAGCGAGGCCATTGAGGTGAGAGGCCCGCCGCCCAGAGACCGGAGGCTTCGGCCACCGGAGGAGGGCTCCTCGAGCGGCTCCCTCCGCGTCCCTTTTCGTCAAAGGCGCCCTCCGGGGCGCCTTTTTCGTGGCCGGAGGCGAAAGCTCCCAAATTGGTCGATGATCGTGCGCGACCCCCTTGCGCGGGCCGGCGAGTCGCGAGAAGGTTCACCCAGACGCGGAGAGCGTTGAGACGCAGAGAGCGAGGCCACCGAGGTGAGAGGCCCGCCGCCCTGATACCGGAGGTTTCGGCCACCGGAGGAGGGACCTCGAGCGGCTCAGGTTCTCCGCGTCGCCTATTTAACGTCCCGTCTCGGCCTTCTCGAGCAGGTTGAGCCAGATCTCGCTGCGCGTCGGGAACGCCGGCACCGCGTGGCGCAGGCGGGCGACCGGCACCTCGCCGACGATCGCGATCGTGGCGGCGTGGAGGAAGTCCGCCACCTCCGCGCCCGTGATGGTCGCCCCGATCAGGACGCCGCGCCGCTTGTCGATCACGAGCCGGCTGGTGCCGGCCGCGTTGCGGCCGTAGAACGAGCCGCCCGCGTTGCCGGAGGTGTCGACCTCGACGATCTCGACGTCGATCCCGGCCTCCTCGGCGGTCTCGGACGTGTGGCCGACGGCGGCGACCTGCGGGTCGCAGAAGATCACGCGCGGCGAGAGCGGCCCGTCGGCGCCGTGCTCGACCGCGATGTCCTGCCCGAGCACGTGGGCCGTGGCGATCCGCGCCTGGTACTTGCCCATGTGCGTGAAGAGCGCCTTGCCGTTGACGTCGCCGATCGCGTACAGCCAGTCATGGCCCGGCACGACGTAGTGCGCGTCGACGTCGACGTACTTGCCGGCCTCGAAGCCGAGGTCCTCGAGCCCGAGCTGCTGCGTCTGCGGCGTGCGGCCGAGCGCGACGAGCAGCACGTCGCCGGAGACGGAGGAGCCGTCGCCGAGGTGCACGGTCACCTTCCCGCCGTCCTCGCGCGAGACGCGCTCGGCGTTCTGCCCGCGGCGGACGTCGACGCCGAGCCCCTCCAGCGCCTCCTGCACCTGCTCGCACGCGAACCACTCCTCGCGCGGGAGCAGCTTGCGCTCGCCCTCCACGAGCGCGACCTTCGCGCCGAGCGAGCCGTACGCCTGCGACATCTCAACACCGACCACGCCGCCGCCGAGGATCACCATCGAGTCGGGGATCTCCTTGGCCGTGGTGACCTCGCGGTTGGTCCACGCGTCGTCGATCTGGTCGAGCCCGTCGATCGGCGGCATCGCGGGCAGGGTGCCGCCGGCGAGGAAGACCGCCTTGCGCGCCTCGAGCTCCTCCGTGCCGCCCTCGTGGAGCTCGACGGTCACCGCCCGCTCGCCCGTCACCCGCCCGCGGCCGCGCACGAGCTCGATCCCGCGGTCCTCGAGCCATGGCAGCTGCGAGGAGTCGTCGAGGTCGTGGATGACCTCGTCGCGGCGGGCCAGCACGGCGGCCACGTCGCAGCTCGCCGGTCGACGGCCTCCGCCGCGCCCGGGATCCGACGCACCTCGGCGAGCGCCTCGTAGGGCCGCAGCAGCGCCTTCGAGGGCATGCACGCCCAGAACGAGCACTCGCCGCCGACGAGCCGGTCCTCGACGATCGCCACCTCGAGGCCGCCGTCCGCGAGCTTGCCCGCCGCCACTTCGCCGGCCGGCCCGGCGCCGATCACGATCACGTCGAAAGTCCGCATCGGCGGTACAATAAGAGGCGCCCTGGGGACGACATGGCTTCGACGTGGTCGGTTCGCCAGGGCGGTTGCGAGTCGAGGTGCCGGAGGCCTCGTAAAACCCCGGCAACACCATAAGTGCGGATAAGCACACCTACGCTCTCGCTGCTTAGCACAAACTAGGCACAGAGCCTTCGCTCTCGGAGCCCGCGCCGGGATATAGCGGAGTCAGAAGCGGGATCACCCCTCGGAGGCCCGTCCGCGCCGAAGAGGGGCTAAATCCAAGCGGACTGGCCCCCGACGACCCTGCCGGTGACGGCGAGTCGGGGGCGAGATTCAGAGCACCGGACACACTCGTAGACGCCGCCCTAAGCGCGGTCGCGGACGTGGGTTCGATTCCCACCGTCTCCACCTCATAGGAACGCCCCGGTCTTCGCAAGGAGGCCGGGGCGTTCGTGCTTCACCAGCCGCCCGAGCGCGGCCAGACCGCCTCGATCGCCCGCCCGCCGTCGACGATCTTGTACTCGCGGTGCTGGGAGGCCGTGGCGCAGGCGTGGTGGGGGAGGATGCGCAGGCGCGTCCCGACCGGAAGCTCCGGCAGCGGCGCGTCGCTCCCCGGGCGGATCGAGAGGATGCCGTGCTCCTGGTTGGCTCCCGTCATGGCCAGGCCCGGGATCGGCTCGCCGTCGAGATCCGCGACGAGCCCGAATCCCTCGTCGCCGCGATCGGCCGAGGTCGCCATCCAGCCGCCGTCGGTGAGGATCCAGCCCTTGCCGGCCTGGTGGCCGATCACCTCGACCACGACCGACATCGCGATCTCGTCGGCGCCGCAGACCCCGAGCTCGAACATCACGGTGTCGAAGAACACGTAGGTGCCGGCGCGCACCTCGGTGACGCCGGTCAGGTCCGTCGCCGCGAACGCCGTCGGCGTGGAGCCGACGCTCACCACCGGGCAGGGGAGCCCGTCCGCGCGGATGCGCTCGGCCGCCTGCACGACCGCGTCGCGCTCCTGCTCGGCGGCGCGCCGCAGCTCGTCGGCGGTCGCCGAGTGGTAGGAGCCGCCGGCGTGCGTGAGCACCCCGCGCAGCTCGGCCCTGCCGGCCAGGAGCCGGGCGACCTCCGCCACGGCCGGGTCGGCAGGCGGGAGGCCGGCACGCTCGCCGTCGCAGTCGATCTCGATGAGCGCAGGGATCGCGATGCCGACCTCCTCCGACAGGCCGGCGACGGCCCGCGCCTGCTCTGCGCTGTCGAGCGTCACGGTCAGCCGCACGCCGCGCCGCAGCAGCGCCAGCACGCGCGGGAGCTTCGACGCGACGATCCCGACGGGATAGACGATGTCGGTGTAGCCGGCGTCCGCGAACTGCTCGGCCTCGGCGAGGGTGGACACCGTGATCGGACCTGTGCCGCCGCCGAACACGACTGAGGCCACGTCGACCGACTTCGCGGTCTTCACGTGCAGCCGGAGCGGGACCCGGAGCCCGGCGAGGTGCTCCCCGAGGCGGCGCACGTTGCGCTCCAGCCGGGCGCGGTCGAGCACCGCGAACGGCGTGGCGGGATCGGCCAGCGTGGCGTCCATGACGCCACCATGACGGATCGACCCGCCGGCACGCCCTGACGGGCGCAGCTAGCCGCGCGGCGGCGCGGTCGAGCTGCGCACGACGAGGCGTGTGGGCAGCACCGTCGGCGGAGGCTCCTCGCCCGCGAGCATGCGCAGGAGCAGCTCGGTGCCGGCGCGGCCCTTCTCCCGGAGCGGCTGGTGGACCGTGGTCAGTGCTTCGGCCTCGGGGGCGGAATCGTCGAAGCCGACGATCGAGAGGTCGCCCGGCACCGACAGGCCGCGCTCGCGTGCGGCGATCCGCGCGCCGAGTGCGAGCGGGTCGGAGAGCGCGAAGAGGGCCGTGGTCCCGGGGGCGCGATCGAGCAGCGCGAGGGCGCCTGCGCGGCCGCTCTCCACGTCGCTGATCTGGCACTGCTCGACGGCCACGGCCGGCCAGTCCAGGCCCGCGGCCTCCGCCGCACGCCGCGCGCCCTCGAGGCGGCCGCGGGCCACGCTCGCGGTCGCGCCGGCCTGCGCGGCCTCGCCGGCGGATCCCGCGTGCGCCCGGGCCGTGAGCCGCAGGCTGAGGACGCCGAGCCGGCGGTGGCCGAGCTCCATCAGGTGCGCGACGGCGGACTCCGCGGCCGCCCGCTCGTCGATCCCCACGAAGCCGCACGGCTCCGTGAGCGCCAGGTCGCCGGGTGCCGGCGAGTCGATCACGACCGTGGGGAGCCGGCGCCGGAGCGACGCCTCCACGAGCGGGTCGTCGGCCACCAGCGAGTAGAGCAGGAGCCCGTCGACGGCCGCACGGCCGATCGCCGCGCTGTAGGCCCCGGCCTGCTCGGGGTAGGCGGGCACGATCACCAGCGCGAGCTGCTGCGGGTCGGCCGCGTCGGAGACGCCCTGCAGGAAGCACACGGCCGCGGGGTCGTCGAACGAGTACGCCAGTCGCTCGCGCAGCACCACCCCGATCGCGCCCGTGCGGCCGCTGCGCAGGCTGCGGGCGGCCGGGTCGGCGCCCGCGTATCCGAGCTCGGCGGCGGCGTCCAGGACGCGCTCGCGCAGCCGCCGGGAGACGACCTCCGGGCGGTTGTAGACGTTGGAGACGGTGCTCGGCGAGACGCCGGCGGCGCGGGCCACGGCGACGACGCCGGGCCGGCGCGCGCCGGCCCCTACGGCTGCGTCCACGGCGAGGGCGCCGGCGGCTCGACGGGCGCCGGCCGGTCGTCGCACCAGGTGCCCCAGTCGTACCACCCGCCGTCGTTGCCGCCGACCCGCGTGATCGCGAACTCCGGCCCGCTCGGCGGGAAGTTGAAGGAGCCGCAGTTGTTGTCGAAGCGGTGCCCGACGTTGCGCGCGTCGACGTTCTCGACGGTGGCGCCGCCGAACGCGCGGGCGTTGAGGACGTTGGTGCCCGCGCCGTCGACCCGGATGTCCTTCAGCGTCACGTTCTCGATGCCGTACTGGTCCTTGACGCCCCACTCGGAGACGAACTGGATCGCGTTGTAGCTGACGTCGAGGAAGTCGCTGTCGAGCACGCGGAAGCGCACGCCCTCCCCGCCCAGGTGGCCCTCGAGCGCGTAGAACCAGATCGCGCCGAGGCCGATGTCCCAGTTGAGCTCGCGCGTGCCCGCGCGCACGGTCGTGTTGCGGGCGAACGTGAGGTCTCCCTGGAAGTCGGTCGAGGCGTGCCGGTAGCCGGCGTGCAGCGCGGAGCCCTCCCGCACGGGGTCGGCGACCAGGTTGTCCGAGACGGTGTTGTCCCTCCCGCCGTAGATCGCGATGCCGTTCGCCAGCACCGGCGTCTGGATCGTGTTGTGGTCGTAGACGTTGCCGGCGTCATGCTCCTCGTTGGACCACATCGCCATCGCGTCGTCGCCCGTGTTGCGGAAGAAGTTGTTCGTCGCGCGGACGTTGCGCCAGCCCTTGCGGATGTTGATGCCGTCGGCCATCTGGTCGACGATCACGTTGTCGCGCACGAGCAGGTCGCGGCCGGGGCCGTCGAGCCAGATCCCGACCTTGGTGTGCTGGATGTAGAGGCCCTCGATCACCGAGCGGCTGAGCGCGCCGCCGACCCCGTTGACCTCGTCCGTGTCGACGCGCTCGGAGATCTCGCCGACGATCGCGAAGTCGGCGAGGCGCACGTCGTCGGAGCCGCCGTCCTCGGCCCACTTGCCGTAGAAGCCGACGGAGTCGGTCCGCGACGGCTCGCACGCCGGGCACTCCGGGTCGGGGTGCGGGTCGTCGAGCGGGGTCGGCGGGCCCGGTCACGATCGAGTGCCAGTTGCCCGCGCCGACCACGTCCACGTCGTCGACGACGACGTGCCGCGTCACCTTGAAGGTGCCCTCGGGGATCCACACGACGGCGGGGCGCTTGCCACGGCGCTTGGCGAACGCGATCGCCTTGTCGAACGCCTCGGACGAGTCGCGCCGCCCGGACGGGTCGGCGCCGAAGCGGGTGATCGGCACCGCTGCGGGCGGCCGCTTCGCGGGCTCCGCGACCCGCTCGTGGTCGAGCAGGTCGATCACGGTCCAGTCGGCTCTCGCGCCGGCGGGCACCGTGAGCCGCAGCTTGTCGCCCGCGCGATAGGTCTTGCCGAGCAGCAGTCGCTGCTCGTCGTAGAAGTGGTTCGGGCGGTGCGGCTTCGCCTCCGTCTCCGTCGGCGGCCGCCACCAGTCGGGGTGCAGCCAGTCGGACTGCGGGTCGTTGGAGAACGGATAGTCGGCGTAGAGCCACGCGTACTCCGACGTCAGCGTCATGGTGCTCGCCCGCCGGCCGTTGACGGCCACCTCGAGCGGCGAGCGGATCCCGCCGCCCTGCGGGGCGTCGGGGATGCTGTAGCGGACGGTGATCGCGTTGGTCGCTCGCGTGAGGGTGAACTCGACGTGCTCGGAGCGGTCGAGGCGGACGGCGTCGCGACCCGAGGCCTCTCCGGTCAGCGTGTAGGCCGCGCGCTGCTCGTCACCTCGGCGGTCGGGGTCGTAGGACGCGATGTCCCCGGACGCGCTCGCGCTCAGCCGCTCGCCCGTGGTGGCGGCGTTCTCCGCCTCCTGCTCGGCGAACGCCACGCGGGCGCCCCGGCCCTCGACGAGCGACGGGTCGAGGGCGGCGCGCGTCTCCTGCGCTTGCGCGCCCCCCGCGCCCCCGACCGCCGTCGCCAGCGCCGCCGTGACCAGCGCGCACCCCAGACCCCGTCGCGACATGCGTTCCTCCCCTTGAAGACTCCGCCCATGGTGCCACGAGGTTTGCAACGTTGCAAGCAATCGGACTGCGATGCTGTCGCGCCGTGAGCGAGCCGCACATGACCCCCGACGAGTTCCGGCGCCACGGCCACGAGGTGGTGGAGTGGGTGGCGACGTACATGGAGCGGGTCGCGGAGCTGCCGATCGCGCCCGCCGTGGAGCCGGGCGAGATCCGGGCGAAGCTGCCCGCCGCACGCGCCCGAGGCGCCCGAGCCGTTCGAGGCGCTGATGCGCGACCTCGACGAGATCGTGCTGCCGGGGATCACGCACTGGCAGTCGCCCGGCTGGTTCTCGTACTTCCCCGCCAACGTCTCGCCGCCCTCGGTCCTGGCCGAGCTCGTCTCCGCCGGGCTCGGGGCGCAGGGGATGATCTGGTCCTCGAGCCCGGCGCTGACGGAGATCGAGGCGCACGTGCTCGACTGGCTCGTCGACCTGCTCGGCCTGCCGGAGCACTTCAAGACGGCGACCGGGCCCGGCGGCGGCGTGATCCAGATGAGCGCGTCGGACTCCACGCACCTCGTGCACGTGATCGCGCGCGACGTGGCGATCCGCTCCGGCGCCGCGCGCGACGGGCTCGTCGCCTACGGCTCCTCGCAGGCGCACTCCTCGGTCGAGCGCGGCGCGAACATCGCCGGCTTCGCCCACGTGCGCAAGCTGGACGTCGACGACGCCTTCGCCCTGCGGCCCGAGGCGCTGCGGCAGGCGATCGAGCAGGACCGCGCCGCCGGCCTGCGCCCCGCGATCGTCACGAGCGCGATCGGGACGACCGGCACCGGCGCCGTGGACCCGATCGCCGCCGTCGAGGACATCGCCGCGCGAGCACGGCCTGTGGCACCACGTCGACGCCGCCTGGGCGGGCTCGGCGATGCTCTGCGAGGAGCACCGCCCCAAGCAGGCGGGCGCCGAGCGGGCCGACAGCTACACCTTCAACCCGCACAAGTGGCTGTTCACCAACTTCGACTGCAACGTGCTGTGGGTGGCCGACCGCGCGCCGCTGCTGGAGTCGCTCTCGATCCTGCCGCCGTACCTGCGCAACGCGGCCACGGAGTCCGGCGAGGTGATCGACTACCGCGACTGGCACGTCTCGCTGGGCCGCCGCTTCCGCGCCCTGAAGCTGTGGTGGGTGCTGCGCAGCTACGGCGCCGAGGGCCTGCGCGCGCTGCTGCGCGGGCACATCGCGCTCGCCGAGGAGCTCGGCCGCCGCGTCGACGCGCACCCGCGGCTGGAGCGCGTCGCGCCCGTCTCGTTCTCGCTCGTGTGCTTCCGCCACGCCGACGGCAACGAGGCCACCGACGCGCTCGCCGGCGCGATCAACGCCGAGCCGACCCTGGCCGTGACACCGTCGACGGTGGACGACGTCCGCTTCGTACGGGTCGCGATCGGCCAGACGCGCACGACCGCCGATGACGTCGAGCGGCTCTGGCGGGTCGTGGACGCGGCGGCTTAGACGGTGGCGCCGAGCCGCGGGCGCGGCCGCGGAGCGATCAGCGTGCCGAGGAACGCGTCGACCACCGTCGGGTCGAACTGCGTGCCGGCGCAGCGCACGAGCTCGGCCCGCGCCTCTTCCACGGGCATGCCGCGGCGGTACGGGCGGTCGGAGATCATCGCCTCGTAGGCGTCCGCGACGGCGAGCACGCGGGACTCGAGCGGGATCTCGTCCGCCGCCAGGCCGGCGGGGTAGCCGCGGCCGTCGAGCCGCTCGTGGTGGGCGAGCACCCAGGCGGCGATGTCGCGCAGCCCCGCGTGCTCGAGGATCCGCGCGCCGATCTCGGGATGGCGCGTCATCTCGAGCCACTCGGGCTCGGTCAGCGCGCTGGGCTTGTGCAGGATCGCGTCGGCGATCCCGAGCTTGCCGAGGTCGTGCAGCACGCCGGCGGCCTGCAGGCGGTCGACGCGCGCGGGCTCCAGCCCGAGCGCCGCGGCGGTGTCGCGGGCGAACTGGCCGACGGTGCGCGAGTGCTCGGCCGTGCCGGCATCGCGCAGGTCGAGCGTCTCGGCGAGCAGCATCGCGGCCGCGAGGCGCAGCTCGGGCGCCTCGCCGGTCGGTGCCGCGGTGCGCGCCACGAGCACCTGCTCGATCGCGAGCGCGGTGTGGCCGGCGACGGCGACGAGCGCCCGCACCTCGTCGTCGGTCGGGCGGCGGCCGGTGAGCGGCTCGTCGAGCGAGACGATGCCGAGCACCTCGCCGGTGGCGCTGCGCAAGGGCAGCAGCAGCATGTCGTCCGGGTCCCAGCCGTCCGGTCCGAGCGAGCGCCCGGACTCCGGCGTGTAGATGTTGGGATCCACGGCCTCGTCCCAGTCGTAGGAGCCGGCGGGCAGCCAGGAGGCCCCGAGGCGGTCGTGCGCGCGGTCGAGCAGCGGATGCCAGGTCGCCCACGGGTTGACGTTGCCCAGCAGCGCCGACCGCGCGTCCTCGTCGCCGGCCACGAGCACGACGCGCAGGTCGTCGTCCTGGCCTTCGCGCAGGTTGACGGCCACGGTCTGGAACTGCATCTCCGAGCGGATGAGCTCGGCCATCGACTCGAGCACCGGCAGCGGGCCGCGGCCGGAGGCGGCCGCGCGGGAGATCTCCAGCAGGCCGCGCAGGTGCCGCAGGAGCGGCTGCTCGACGGGATCCGTACGACGGCGGGCCGGCTTGCGGGTCTTCTCGCCCTCGGACGCGCGGACGCCGTTGCGGCCGCCGTGCTTGGCCTCGTAGAGCGCGCGGTCGGCCCGCGCCAGCATCTCGGGGGCATCGCCCTTGCCGGTCGCGACGCCGATCGACACGGTGACCACGCCGCTCGGGTCGGCCGGGTGGGGCAGGGCGGCGCTCTCGACGGCCGCGCGCACTCGCTCGGCGGCCGCCAGCGCCTCGCGCGTGTCGGCGTCGCGGAGGACCAGCACGAGCTCCTCGCCGCCGTAGCGGTAGGCGGCGTCGCCGGCGCGCAGCTGCATCCGGACGGTCGCGGCGATCGCGCGCAGCGCCTGATCGCCGGCGATGTGGCCGAGCTGGTCGTTGTAGGCCTTGAAGCGGTCGACGTCGCAGATCGCGATCGCGAACGGCTGCCCGTGGCGGCGGGCGTCGAGCTCGATGTCGGGCAGGTCCTCGACGAGCGCTCGGCGGTTGCGCAGGCCCGTGAGCGGGTCGCGGCGGGAGTCCTCGCGCAGGCGGACGTTGAGCCGCGCCAGCTCCGCCTCGCGGCCCGCGAGCTCAGCGCGCGCCTCGCGCTCGCGCTCGAGCAGGGAGCGGAGCCGCCGCTCGAGGAGCATCGTGCGGGCGATCATCGTGGCGCCGCAGAGCAGCGCGCCCGCGGCGAGCATCAGGCGGGTCCCGTGCGCGGGCTCGTGGAACCCGACGTTCACGAGTGCCGCGATGAGCAGCGCGAACGTGGCGGCCGGGAGGATGCCCCCGCGGCGGCTCATCTCGTCCGCCCCGACCGGTGGCTCAGGGCGGCGTGCGGCGAGCGCGCCGCCCGCGCCGATGGCCAGCAGGCCCGCCACCCACAGCGGGTCGACGAGCGTGGCGCCCGTGACGTACTCCGAGTGGAGCAGCTGGTGGGACCAGAAGATGAACGCGACCGCCTGCATCACGATGCCCAGGAGCACGAGACGAGGGCCGGGGCCCCGGATCTGGCGGAGCGAGCCGCCGACCATGACCTGCAGGGTCAGCACCGCCGCCGACACGTAGAGCGCGGGGTAGGCGAGCGCGGACAGCCGCGTCGCCGAGCGGCAGCTGCGAGCCGTGGTCCGCCAGCTCGGCGAAGGTCAGAGCGGTCACCGCGGCGATCAGCGGCACCGTCTCCACGAGCGCCACCGCGCGCTCGCTCTTGGCGCCGGCCGGGAAGCGCAGCAGGCCGGCGGCGACGAAGACCGCGAAGCCGTACCAGCAGAGGTCCGCGACGTTCGGCGAGGCGGGGAACCCGACGACCGAGAAGACGTCCCACGCGATCTGACCGACGAGCCAGCACGCGGTCGCTGCGGCCCAGCAACTCCAGCGGTAGCGGTGCTCTGGTGACCCCCGGCGGGCCGCGACCATGCCGAACAGCGCGCACACCGCCGCGGCGGTGAAAGCGGTGTTCCACCCGGCGATCGTGCCGGCGAGTCCCCATGCGGTGGCCGCCATCGAGGCCACGGCGAGGACGGCCGCGAGCGCGGCCAGGGCGGGCCAGGGTCCCAGGGGCCTCGCGGGTACGCGCGCGTCCATTACCGGGGTGATCGACCCCAGGGCGCGCGACCTGAACCATCAGCTCTTCAGATGCACCTCGAAGTACCGCAGGATCCGCCCCCAGGCGTCCTCCGCCGACGGCTCGTGGTAGCCGATGCCGGCCACGCGCAGCAGCGCTCCGCCCGGCCCGAGGTCGTGGCGGTTGAGGAACGAGTGCCCCGCGTCCGGGTACTCGTGCACGTCGTGCTCGACGCCCGCGCGCGCCAATGCGGCCTCGAGCTTCGCGGCGGTCCCGCGCAGGGTGCGGTCCTTCGCCCCGTAGCTGGCGATCACCGGGCAGGCACCGCGCAGCACGCCGTCGAGGTCCTTCGGCAGGTGCGCGTAGTTGGGCGCGGAGGCATCGAAGCCGCGGGCGGCGGTCAGCAGCGCGAAGCCGCCGCCCATGCAGAAGCCGATCACGCCGACGCGGCCGCTGCAGTCCTCGCGGGCCGCGAGCCAGCTGCGCGCGGCCTCGATGTCGTCGAACGCCTTGCCGTGCCCGCGGGTGAGCGCCGTGAAGGTCGCGCGGATGCAACGCCACGCGCCGCCGGCGGAGTAGAGGTCGGGCGCGACGGCGAGGTAGCCGGCGGCCGCAAGGCGGTCGGCCTGCTGGCGGATGTCGTCGTTGAGGCCGAACGACTCGTGCAGGACGACGACGCCCGGCCATGGGCCGGCGCCGACGGGCGGGACGGCGAGGTGGGCCTTCACGTCGCCTGGGAGCGTGGTGGCGGGCATGCCCGGCTGCTTACCCGGATGGCGGCAGCGCGAGCACCGTGACGGTGCCGGGCGCGACCTCGGTCAGCCCGGCGTCGACCACGCGTGCGGCGAGGTCCCGCGGGCGGCGAGCTCGGCGAAGCCGCGCGGCGCCACGAGCCGCCCTGGCGCGCCGGCCGCGGCCCACCCAGGCAGCGCCGCGGCCGCCATCACGGCGGCGTGCGCGACCTGGGCGACGACCTTGCCCGAGCTCATCTCCAGTTCCGGGTTGAGCACGTAGGTGACACCCTCCCGCGCGCCCTCGAGCTCGGTGGGCGCGGGCCCGAGGTCGCTGCTCATCGCCTGCAGGCGCTCGAGCAGCGGCCCGCGCTCGGAGCGCCGCCGCGGCGGCAGGGCGGCCACCGCCTCGCCCTGCGGGTCGCCCGCGAGCGCGTGCGGCTCCTCCAGCACGGCCTCCCACTGCGCGGGGTTGCGCGCGCGCAGGCACACCTTGCCCGGCCGCTCGCGCCACTCGGGATCGATCTCGAACGAGCGCACGCACGCGACCGCGGCGGCCCCGCCGAGCACGGCCGCGCGCTCGAGCGTCTCGAACGCCCCGCGCCGCAGCACGAGGAACATCCGCAGCGGGTCCGTCACCGGCGCAGGTACGCGGCGACCGCCATCACGCGGCGGTGGTCGTCCATGGAGCGCGGCAGGTCGAGCTTGCCGAAGATCGTCGAGACGTGCTTCTCCACCGCGCTCTCGGAGATGTGCAGCCCGTTGGCGATCGCGTGGTTCGTGCGCCCCTCGGCCATCAGCTGCATCACGTCCATCTCGCGCGGCGTGAGCGAGGCGAGCGGGTCGTCGGGCCCGGCGGGGACGAGCAGCTGCGCCACCGCCTCCGGGTCGAGCGCGGTGCCGCCCTCGGCCACGCGCTTGACCGAGGTCACGAAGTCGGCCACGTCGGCGACGCGGTCCTTGAGCAGGTAGCCGACGCCGCCGCGGCCGTCCGCGAACAGCTCCGCCGCGAACGTCTGCTCGACGTACTGGGAGAGGATCAGGATCGGCAGCCCGGGGATGCGGCGGCGCGCCTCGAGCGCGGCGCGCACGCCCTCGTCGTTGAAGGTCGGCGGGAGCCGCACGTCGACGACGCAGACGTCGGGCCGGTGCTCCTCGACGGCCTCCAGGAAGCGGTCGGGGTGGTCGACGGCGGCCACGACCTCGAAGCCCGTGTCGCGCAGCAGGCGGATCAGCCCGTCGCGCAGCAGGGCGAGGTCCTCGGCGATCACGACGCGCATGGCAGCTCCGCTCTGATTGAGGTGGGTCCCCCGTCGGGGCTGGTCACGGCAAGCGTTCCGTCGAGCGCCTCGACGCGCTTGCGCAGGCCGCTCAGGCCGTCGCCGTCGGCGCGCGCGCCGCCCTTGCCGTCGTCGACGACCTCGACGACGAGGCGGTCGCCGGCGCGGCCGACGTGCACGAGCGCCCGCTGGGCGCCGCTGTGCTTGCCGGCGTTGGCCAGCGCCTCGGAGACGACGAACCAGGTCGCGTTCTCGAGCGCCTGGGAGAGGTGCGCGGGTACGTCGAGGTCGACGTCGGCGGGGATCGGGCTGCGCGCGGCGAGCGCGGTCAGGGCCGGGCCGAGCCCGCGCTCGGCGAGCAGGCTCGGGCGCATGCCGCGGGCGAGGTCGCGCAGCTCCGCGAGCGCGCGCTTGGCCTCCTCGCGCGCCTCGCCGACGAGCTCGCGGGCGCCCTCGGGGTCGCGCTCGAAGCGCTCCTCGGCCAGGCCCAGGTCCAGCGCGAGCGCCACGAGCCGCGCCTGCGCGCCGTCGTGCAGGTCGCGCTCGATCCGCTGCAGCTCGGCGGCCGCCGCGTCGACCGCACCGGCGCGGGTGGCGGCCAGCTCGCCGACGCGCGCCTCCAGCGCGGCCTCGCGCGAGGGGCTCAGCAGCGCCTTGGACAGGCGCCTCAGCCCCTCGGACATCCAGCGGACGAGCACGTAGACGACGGGGACGGCGAGCAGCCCGAGGTCGGTGCCGAACAGGAACGCCTCGCCGAGCGTGTCGGCCCGCAGGACGCCGTAGTCGACGCCGTCGTTCGGCAGCGACCAGTACCACGCCGGGAGCATGATCAGCCCGGCGATCGTGGCCCAGGCGGTGATCGTCACGACCGCGGCGACGAAGCCCAGCGTGCCGACGACCGTGAGCCAGGCGAGGTCCTTCCAGCTCTGCGGGTCGCCGGCCACGACGCGCAGCCGCCGCAGCCAGTTCCCCTGGCGCCGCCGGTAGGCCTCGCCGACCGGCGACCCGATCGCCCAGGCCGCCCGCTTGCGCTCGAGCCTGGCGTTCCAGCGGACGATCGCGAAGATGGCGAGCAGCAGCGGGAGGCCGATGATGATCCCGATCGCCGCGGCGGCGAGCGACAACGCCAGCACGACGACGGTGAACGCGAGGATGGACGCCGGCAGCGTGCTCACCTGGTAGGTGAGATCGCTCCAGAACCGGTGCGCCAATCGCCGCATGCGTCCCATGATCGGTCGCGGCGGCGGGGTCTCCGAGGGAGCCTTCCCGTCAGTGGCGCTGAGGCCGACCGGCTCCCCGGCTGTGGACAACCTCACCTCCCTCGCTAGCGCCGCCGCGCCGCGGGCTCCAGCGCGGGGTTCGACCAGCCGCCGTCGACCGGGTTGACGTTGGTCCCGGGCGGCACGATCTCGTCGATGCGGTCAAGCACGTCGCCGGAGAGCGTGACGTCGGCGGCGGTGAGCTGGGACTCGAGGTGCTCCATCGTGCGCGGCCCGATGATCGCCGAGGTGACGGCGGGGTGGCGGATCACGAACGCGAGCGCCAGCTCGATCAGGCTCAGGCCGGCGTCCTCGGCCAGCTCGCCGAGCGCCACAGCGGCGTCGTACTTGCGCTGGTTGGCGGGGATGGAGAGGTCGAAGCGGTGCGGCAGGCGCTCGGCGCGGCTGCTCTTGGGCGGCTCCTCGCCGCGCTTGTAGCGCCCGCTCAGGTAGCCGCCGGCGAGCGGGCTCCACGGGATCACGCCCATGCCGTAGCGCTGGCAGACGGGCAGCACCTCGTTCTCGACCGCGCGCACGAGGATCGAGTACGGCGGCTGCTCGCACATGAACCGCTCGCGGCCGCGGCGCTCGGCGGTCCACTGCGCCTCGACGATCTGCGAGGGCGGGAAGGTCGAGGAGCCGATCGCGCGCACCTTGCCGGCCCGCACGAGGTCGGTCAGCGCGCCGAGCGTCTCGTCGATGTCGGTGTCCTGCTCGGGGCGGTGGATCTGGTAGAGGTCGATCCAGTCCGTCTGCAGGCGCTTGAGGCTGGCGTCGCACTCCTTGACGATCCAGCGGCGCGAGTTGCCGAACTGGTTCGGGTCGTCGCCCATCGTCCCGTGGACCTTGGTGGCGAGGACGACGTTGTCACGGCGGCCTTTGAGCGCCTTGCCGACGATCGTCTCGGACTCGCCGCGGCTGTAGACGTCGGCGGTGTCGATGAAGTTGAGGCCCGAGTCGAGCGCCCGGTGGATGATCCGGATCGACTCGTTCTCGTCCTTGTTGCCCCAGTCGCCGAACATCATGGCGCCGAGGCAGAGCGGGCTGACGTACATGCCGGTGCGGCCGAGGGTGCGGTGCTCCATCGCGGAGACGCTACTCCCCGGGTGGGTGGGTACAGGGTCCCGCGCGGTTGTCAGCGCGCGGCGGCGGAGGCGACGGCGGCGGAGAGCCCGCCGGCGCCGACGAGGGTGAAGCTGGTGTCCGGATAGCGCTCGGCGACCGGGTCGACGGCGATCTCCGGGTCGAGCCCGACGCCGACGACGTCATAGCCGCGGGCGGCGAAGTAGCGGGTGACGGAGAGCTGCTCCGTGGGGGTGCGGGTGATCCGGAGCTCGGCGTGGGCGCCGCGCGCGGTCTGGACCGCGCGGGTCGCGGCGTCGACGGCGGCGGCATCGCGGCCGGCCGACTGGTCGACGACGACCACGAACCGAGCCGGCGCGGGCGACTGCCCAGCGGCCGGGAGCACGAGTCCCGCAACGCCGAGCACCAGCACGGCGTGAGATGAGGATTGAGCGGGTCATACGATTGACTGTAATACGTATGACGCGATCCTGCAAGGGCCGAGCCGAGAGTTGTTCAGCCTGAGGCTGAACAACTCCGCACTCGACGCGCGCTAGGCGGTACGCGGCGGCGCGGTGGACTCGCGCACCACGAGCTCGACCGGGAGCGTCCGACCCCCGACCTCCTCACCTGCGATCAGCGACGGCCAAGGCCCCGAACGCGGCGGCGCCGAGCGCCGGGGCGTCGGCGCGCACGGTCGTCAGCCCCGGAGAAGGACCCGGGCGAACGGCAGGTCGTCGAACCCCACGACGGAGAGGTCCGCTGGGAATGCTGCAGGCCGAGCTCCCGCGCCGCGAGGTAGACGCCGCCGGCGAGGATGTCGTCGTCGCAGATGATCGCGGTCGGCGGATCGTCCACCTCCAGCAACGTCCGGGCCGCCCTACAAGCGTCGTCGAAGTCGAACCCCGACCCGGCCCACAGCGACGGATCCGCTGACACGCCCACAGACTCCAGCGCCGCCCGCCACCTCGCCGTCCGGATCTGGAACGTCGGGTACTGAACACGCGACCCGAGCTGCGCGATCCGCCGGTGCCCGAGCTCGATCAGGTGCGCGAGCGCCGCGTCGGTGCCGCCCGCGGTGTCCAGCGCCACCCACGGCACGCCGTCGGGCTCGGCCTCGATCACGACGATCCGCTCGCCGCCCGGCCGCCGCTCCGGCGGCTCGACGGAGAAGTAGATGAAGCCGTCGGCGGGCCCCGCGCGGAGCGCCTCCAGCGGCGCCTCGAGCGGCCGGTCCAGCGGCACGTCGACCAGCGCCACCGCGTAGCCGGCCGACCAGGCGGCCTCCTGCGCGCCGCGCATCGTGAGGCCGAAGAACGGGTGCGTGACGTCCGGCACGACGAGCCCGACGGAGCGGGCCGCGCCCGTGCGCAGCGCCCGGGCGGCCATGTTCGGCCGGTAGCCGAGCTCCTCGGCCGCGCGCCGCACCGCCTCCTCCGTCTTGGCCGAGATCCGCCCCGCGGACTTGCCCGACAGGACGAGCGAGACCGTCGATTGCGACACGCCGGCCGCCCGCGCGACGTCGACGCTGGTGGCTCGTGGATCTCCCGGGCTGATGCGCCGCAGTCTGCCAGCCTTTCGATCCTGACCGACTCGCTGCCACAGCTCGACCTGGTCGAGGAGACGATCGTGCTCGCCGGACGCGACCTCGAGGTCATGCGCCCGCGCGACTCCGAGGCGCTGATCGACGAGCACGCCTTCGAGCACGAGGAGTTCCTGCCCTACTGGGCGGAGCTGTGGCCGAGCGGCGTCGCGCTGGCGCGGCGGATCGCAGTGCGCGCGCTGCGCGGCGCGCGCACGCTGGAGCTGGGCTGCGGGCTCGGGCTGCCGAGCCTCGCGGCCGCGCTCGCGGGCGGGCGGGTGCTCGCCTCGGACTGGTCGCCGCAGGCGATCGAGCTGCTGCGCGACAACGCCGCGCGCAACGGGGTCGCGCTCGAGGTCGAGCGGGCGGACTGGGCGGTGCCGGAGCCGCTGCTCGAGCGCGGCGCCATGGGACATCGTGCTCGGGGCCGACCTGCTCTACGAGCACCGCAATGCGGAGCTGCTGCTGCCGCTGCTGCCGCGCCTGCTCGGGCCGGCGTCGGAGCTGTGGCTGGCCGATCCGGGGCGCCCGCCCGCCGGCCCGTTCCTCGAGCGGGCGGCGGCCGCCTTCGAGGTCTCCTCCCACGCCGACGCGCTGCTCCCGCAGGGGGGCGTCCACCGGCTGCGGCTGCGCTAGCCGGGCGTCGCGACCTTCAGCGCCCGCGTGCCGACGCCGCCGGTGCGGCGGACGCGGTGCGGAACGCCGCCGTCGAACAGCAGCGCGTCGCCCTCCTCGAGCCCATGGATCTCGCCGTCGAGATCCACCTCGATCCCGCCGCGCGCGACGTAGAGCAGGACGTCGCCGGTCGCGACCTCGCGCTGCGCGGGCCAGCGGCGGCTGCCGCCGGTCCACTCGCGCACGGCGACCGGCTCGCCGACCAGCGTGCGCACGCCGCCGGGAGCGGTCGCGTCCTCGTGCAGATGGTGCTCGCCGCAGCCCCTGCGGACCAGTGCGGGGAGGTCGTCGCGGGCGGGCGTGGTCCACAGCCGGCCGACGGGCATGCCGAACGCGCGGGCGATCCGCTCGACCGAGCCGACGCTCGGTCTGGCGAGACCGCGCTCGAGCTGGCTCAGGAAGGGGTGGGAGAGCCCGGCCTCGCTGCCGAGCTGCTTGAGCGTCCAGCCGCGTTCCCGCCGGAGAGTGCGGACGCGGGCGCCGAGCGCGATCGTGGCCTCGTCCGTACCAAGCACCGTGTTTCCAGAGTATCGCGACCGGTTGAGAGTTTCACGCAGGTCGAACATGCGGGTAGGGTCGCGCCGTGCTCGCCTACGTCTTCTGGCACCGGCCGGGCGGGGACGCCGGCCCTTATGAGGAGCGGCTCGCCGCCTTTCACGCCGCGCTGGCCACGCATCCGCCCGATGGGTTCCGCGGCTCGGCGGCGCTGCGCGTGCAAGAGGCGCCGTGGCTGCCCGGCGACGGGCCCGTCTACGAGGACTGGTACGCCGTCGAGGACTGGAACGCGCTCGGCCGGCTCAACGAGGCGGCCGTCAGCGGCGCTCGTGCCGAGCCGCACGATGACGTGGCCGCACGCGCAGCCGCGGGCGCCGGCGCGGTCTACGGCCTGGTCTCCGGGCCGCCGGAGCTCGTCGCCACTCGCGCGAGCTGGCTCGCCAAGCCGGCCGGCGCCGACCGGGAGGCGTTCGACGCCCGGCTCGGCGGGCCCGGGCGGTCGGTCTGGATGCGGCAGATGGTGCTCGGCCCGTCGCCCGAGTACGTGGTCCGCTCGGGCGCGCCGGTCGTGCTGCCGTATGAGGCGCGCGCGATCGACGCGACGCCCGTGTGATCATCCGCCCGATGGAGCTCGAGCGGGCGGCGCTGGCCGCACTGGACCCGGACGCGCTCGCCCGCGACGCCGCGGCCGCGCTGCGCGTGCCGAGCGTCACCGGCGGCGAGCGGGCGGTGCTCGAGCACCTGGCCGGCGCCGCGGCCGCCCTCGGGCTGGAGCCCGACCTGCACGAGCACGACCTCGCGGCGCTGCGCGCGCACCCGGCGCACCCGGGCGAGGAGGCGCCGCGCGAGGAGCTGTGGGGCCTGACGGCCACGCTCGCCGGCGGCCTGCCCCGGCGGATCTGCCTCAACGGCCACATCGACGTCGTCGACCCGGGCACGGTCCCGTGGCGCCACGGCCCGTGGAGCGGCGCGGTCGAGGACGGCGTGCTGCACGGCCGCGGCGCCGTCGACATGAAGTGCGCGGTCGTCGCGATGCTGCACGCGGCCGCGGCGCTGCGCGCGGTCGCGGAGCACGTGCCGACGATCGTCGTGCAGTGCGTGAGCTCGGAGGAGGACGGCGGCCTCGGGACGTTCGCCGAACTGGAGCGCGACGCCGCCTTCGACGCCGCGCTGATCCCCGAGCCCACGGGCTGGGCGGTCGTGTGCGCGCAGGCGGGCGCGCTGACCTTCCGCGGCGTCGTCCCCGGCCGGGCCGCGCACGCGGCGACGCGGCTCGAGGGCCGCTCGGCGATCGACCGCTACGTCGCGGTGCACGCCGCGCTGGCCGAGCACGAGCGCGCGGTCAACGCGGGCGTCGAGCACCCGCTGATGCGCGAGCTGGCCCTGCCGTACCCGCTGCTGGTCGGGCGCCTCGAGGCGGGCGCGTGGTCCAGCCAGGTGCCCGACCGGCTCGAGTTCGAGGGCCGGCTCGGCGTGCCCGTCGGCGCCGACGTGGCCGCCGCGCGCGCGGCGCTCGAGGCGGTCGTCGCCGGGGCGCTCGACGACGGCGAGGCGCCCGCCGCGATCACCTGGGACGGCGGCAGCTTCGCGCCGGCGGAGACCGCGCCGGACCATCCGTGGGTGGTCGCGGTGGCGAAGGCCTTCGGCGACGAGCTGGGCCGCGACGTGCGCGCGGCCGGAGTTCCGTGGGGCGCCGACATGCGCCACTTCACGGCACGCGGCATCCCGTGCACGATGGCCGGGACGCCCGGGATCGAGCTCGCCCACGCGGTCGACGAGCGGGTCCCGCTGGCCGATCTCACCGCGCTCGCGCGCGCGACGGTGCGGCTGCTGGTGCGCTCCTCTTCGCTAGAACAGGACGGCGCATGACTTCTAAGGCGATCCTCATGTTGCTCGCGCTCGCCGCGCTGCTCGCCGGCTGCGGCGACGACGGAGGCGGGAGCTCCGACGACGCGGAGGCCGCGCTGGCCGTGCCGTGGGTCGACCCCGACGGCGACCCGCCCTACATCGGCTCCCTCAGCGTCAACCCGGCCGACGGCTCGATCTTCATGGGCACCAACACCGGCCTGTTCTCGATCCCGAAGGCGGGCGGCAAGCCGGTCAAGGTCACGGGGCAGCTCAAGACCTCCGACGGCGAGGGCGCCGTCTCGGAGTCGCTGGTGGCGAAGTTCACCGGGCCCGACCAGCTGATCGCCTCCGGGCATCCGAGCGGCGACTCGACGCTGCCGCCCGCGCTCGGCCTGATCCGCTCCGAGGACGCGGGCAAGACGTGGGAGTCGGTCTCCGAGCTGGGCACGTCGGACTTCCACGCGCTCTCGCGCTCCGGCGAGGTGCTCGTCGCGCCGCTCTACGGGCAGGCGCAGATCCTCCTCTCGCGCGACGACGGCAAGACCTTCGAGCCGCGGGTCGCGCCGATGGCGCTCGTCGACCTCGCCGCGGACCCTGGCGACTCCAAGCGCTGGGCGGCCACGTCGGAGTCGGGCATCTTCGTCTCGGTCGACGAGGGCAAGACGTGGCGCCAGCGCGACCCCACGCCCAACGTGCGCCTCGCCTGGCACGAGTCGGGCGAGCTGTTCCGCATCGACCCGGGCGGTCCGGTCAAGGTCTCCACCGACGGCGGCGAGACCTGGCAGGACCGGGGCAGCACCGGCGGCGAGCCGCAGGCGCTCGCGGTCGACGACGGGGGCGCGCTGTACGCCGCGAGCCTCGACGGCAAGGTCCAGAAGTCCGAGGACGGCGGCAAGTCCTGGACGCCGCTCGTCACGCCGTAGGCGTCAGCGTCCCTCGTTTGAGTAGGCCCGCCAGCGCCCCGGCTGCGCACGCCGCGCCGGCCAGCGCGAACGCCGCGCCGGCACCGTGCGCCTCGGCGAGCGCGCCCGAGAGCGCGGCGCCCGCGGCCAGGCCGGCGGCGATCCCGGTCGAGAGCCACGTGTAGGCCTCGGTGACGGTGCCGGCCGGCGCCAGGCCCTCGACCATCGCGTAGGCGACGGCGATCGCGGGGGAGAGGGCGAGCCCGGCGAGCAGCAGCAGCGCGGCGAGCGGCAGCGGGCCGAGCGGGATCGTCAGCAGCAGGTGCCCGCCGGCGAGCGCGGCGAGCAGCCCGGTCAGCCGCCGGACGGGGTCGGGCGCGGCGCCGGCGCGCGCGGCGGCGAGACCGCCGAGCAGCGAGCCGAGGCCCCAGACGCCGAGCAGCAGTCCGGCCGCGCCGGCGTGCCCGGCCGCCTCAGCGGCGACGGGCACGGCGATCTCGACCGAGCCGAAGGTCGCGCCGAGCAGCGCGAAGACGAGCATCAGCGTGCGTACGCCGCGCGAGCGCAGCGCGCCCGCCGCGCCGCCCATGCGCTCGATCGGCGCCGGCCGCCACGCGCGCGAGGCCGGGTGTGCGCAGAACGCCAGGACGCCGCCGAGCAGCAGCGCGGCGCACGTCAGCGTCGCCGCCGCGGTGCTCCAGGCGCCGATCGCGCCGGCGATCACGACCGGGCCGACGATGTAGGTCGCCTCGAGCGCGGCCGCCTCGAGCGAGAACGCCGCGTGCAGCCTCCCGGGATCGTCGCCGAGCAGGCCCGGCCAGAGCGTCCGCAGGCACGGGCCGAGCGGCGGGAACGCCCCGCCGGCGAGCGCCGCGAGCGCGACGGCCGGAACGACCGCGACGCCGTGCGGCAGCAGTGCGGCGGCGACGATCGCCGCCGCCGACGACGAGCGCCGCGGGCACGAGCACCGGGCCCTGCCCGCGCCGGTCCACGAGCCGGCCCAGCAGCGGTCCCGTCACGCCGTTGGCCAGCGCGAAGGCCCCGGCCACGGCGCCGCCCGCGGCGAAGGACCCGGTCAGCCCGCGCGTGTGCAGGATCAGCACGAGGCCGAGCGCCGAGGCGGGCAGCCGCCCGGCCATCGACGCCAGGAACAGCGGCGCGAACCCCGGGATGCGGAGCAGCTCGGCGAGCGAGGTGCGGGCGGCGACGGCCATCGCCCGCAGGTTGCGGGCGGCCCGTGGCACGCGCGAGCGATTCGGTCACGTCCGAATCCACGGAAGCGTACGATCGCCGCGTGGCTCCCACCCGCCAGCGGCCCCCGGTTCCGTGATCGCCTACCGCTTCGGCCCGGAGGACCTCGGGCGCGTCCGCTTCGCGATCTCGCCGCTGTTCGAGATCGCTGCCAGCCTCGACGTCCTGCGCGACCCCGCGCGGCACGCGATGCACGCCCCCTGGGTCGAGACCGCGCGCGAGCGCCTCGCCGGGCTCGACCTCGCGCTGCTGGACGCCGTCGTCCCGTCGTCGGGCTACCGGCCGGACTTCGTGCATCCGCCGCCCGAGCGCCCGCGCGCGGGCTTCGCCTCCGAGCTCGCCCGCGTCCGCGCGACCCCGCCGGCGCAGGTCGCCCGCGACCTGGAGTGGGCCTACGCGGACGCGCCGCTGCCCGCGGCGGCGCGCGTGCTGCTCGACGACCCGCCGCGCGGGATGGCGCTGCTGACGGAGGTCATGACGGCGTACTGGCGGCGGGTGATCGAGCCCCACTGGCCCGCGATCCGCGCGACGCTGGAGGCCGACATCGCCTACCGCGCGGGCCGGCTCGCCGAGGGCGGCCCGCTGGCCGCCTTCGCGGACCTGCACGAGGAGGTCGCGTGGCGCGACGGCGCGCTGCTCGTGGACCGCCCCTACGAGTCGACCGTCGAGCTCGCCGGCCGCGGCCTGCTGCTCGTGCCCGTCGCGTTCGCCTGGCCGCAGCTGTGGGCGATGATCGACCCGCCCTGGCTGCCCGCGGTCGTCTACGCACCGCGCGGCGTCGCGACGCTCTGGGAGCCGGCAGAGCACGCCCCCGGCGCGCTCGCGGACCTGCTCGGCCGCCGTCGCGCCGCGCTGCTCACCGCGCTGCCCGCCACGACCCAGGAACTCGCCCGCGCCCACGCGGCCAGCCCGGCCGGCGTGTCCGAGCACCTCGCCGTCCTGCGCCGCGCCGGCCTGATCGCCGGCCGCCGTGAGGGCCGCACCGTCCGCTATGCGCGCACCGCGGCGGGCGACGCGCTGTTGGCCGAGGCGCGCTAGCGGCGCAACGCTGCGATCTGCCGCGCCACCCGCCCGGCGTCGCGGCCGGCGCCCACGACCAGCATCGAGCCGAAGGAGTGCTGGAACGGCAGCCCGGCGAAGAAGAGCCCGGGGCAGCCTTTCGCAGCTCCACGCTCCTGCTCGGGGTAGCCGTCGTCGCCGAATGCCAGGCCGCAGCGCACCCAGTCGTAGCCGTTGCGGAAGCCCGTGCACCAGATCACGTTCGCAACGTCCAGGCTGCGGCCGTCCTCGAGCACCGGCCTGCCGGCGAGTGCGCCGGTCGTGTGCTCGAGCACGCGCTCCACGCCTGCGGCGCGCAGCTCGGGCGAGCGGTAGCGCAGCAGCGGGCCGCCGCCCTTGCGAACCTTCTGGCGCGCCTTGCGGCCCATCGGCGTCTTCACGGTCAGCACGCGCGTCGCGACGAAGCGCAGGATCGGCGGCATCGCGTAGCGGGCCACCGGCCCGTCGCAGCGGAACGGGAGCTCGCCGGTGCTCGGGCCGGACAGGGTCGTCTGGTGGGTCGCGGCGAGCTCGTGGGCGATGTCCGCCCCGGAGTGGGCCGCGCCGACGACGAGCACGGGGCCGTCGCGCAGCTGCTCCGGCCCGCGATACGCGCTGGAGTGCAGCTGCCGGATCGCCGGGTCCAGGTCCGCCGCGAACGACGGGACGCGCGGGTCGCGAAAGGCTCCCGTCGCGATCACGACGTTGTCGGACTCCCACCGTCGCGTCCCCGCGGTGATGAGGTAGTGCCCGTCGCGGCGCTCGACCGCATCGACGTCGACGCCGGATTCGATCGGGAGCTCGAAGCGCGTGGCGTACGCCTCCAGGAAGTCGCCCATCTCGGACGACGAGGGGAACGTGTGACCGGGGGCGGGGAAGCGCATCCCCGGCAGCCCGTCGAGCCGCGCCGCCGAGTACAGCCGCAGCGACGGCCAGCGGCGCCGCCAGCCGTCGCCCACCCGCGCCTCGGCGTCCAGGACCACGTGCTCGCACCCTCGCCGCGCCAGGTGATGGCTCGTCGCGAGGCCGGCCTGGCCGCCGCCCACGATCACGGTCTCGACGTGCCGGACGGCACCGGGGACGGGCTCCGCGGCGTGCTCGCGGGCATCGATCGTCTCGCTTGTCATCGTCGGCCTCCTAGCGGGGTTGGAACTCGCGGGGCGCGGTGTGCGCCGCGCAGGTCCGACGCTAGGTGCGGCCGGGAGCGCGCGCCATCGGGAGTTCTCCCCAGGCCAGCAGGCCGTGCTCCATCGCGAACAGCGTCGCCCCCGCGCGCGTCGAGACGCCGATCTTCGCGTAGGCGTGCTGGACGTGGTGGTCGGCCGTCTTGACCGAGACGCCGAGCGCGCGGGCGACCTGCTTGGTCTGCAGGCCGCGCGCGAGCAGACGCACGACCTCGACCTCGCGCTCCGTCAGCCCCGCCGGCCGCTCGACACGAGGCGCCGGACGGCCGACCGCGGCGAGCACCGCCGCCGCCGCATCGGCGTCGAGGCGTCCCGCCTTGCACTCGGCGGTGAGCTCCCGCTCCGCTCCATCCGCGCCGAGCGACGGGCGGTGTGGGCGTGGCTCGCACATCGCGTGGTAGGCGTCGGCGACCGCGAGCAGCCGCGCGGGCGCGGACAGTGCCGCCGCCCCGACGCCGCGGTGGTAGCCCGAGCCGTCGAGCCGCTCGTGGTGGGCGCCCGCCAGCGGCGCGAGCGGGGCGAGCGCCGGGGCGCGCAGCAGCACCCGCTCGGAGTGGTACGCGTGTAGGCGGACCTGCTCGGACTCGTCCGGCGTGAGCGGGCCGGCGCGGTGCCAGGTCCGCGGATGCACCGAGACGCGGCCGAGGTCGTGCACGAGGCCGGCGCGGCGGACCGACACGATGGTCGCGGCATCGAGGCCGCAGTGCAGCGCCGCCGCCTCGACCAGATCGGCGACGCCCGACGAGCGGCCGCTGAAGCTGGGCGAGGACAGGTCGGCGAAGTCGCCCATCGCGGCGAGCGCGCGGTCGATTGCCGCGCCCTCGAGCTGCATCGGCGGGGAGGGCTCGCACGCGAGGACCTCGTCCCACGCCGACCCCTCCTCGAGCGCGAGCAGCTCGTCGGCGCCGTCCGCGGCCAGCCGCGCGAGCTCGGGGTCGAACGCCCCGCCGGCGCGTTCGCGCAGGATCCGGGCGGCGTGCTCGGCGCCGCCGAACGTGCGCTGCAACGCGGCGTCGTGCGCCACCTGGGCGATGCGCAGCGGCAGCGGGATCTGGTCGCGCTCTGCGCGGCCGAGCGGTCCCTTGCCGTCCCAGCGATCGGTCAGGTAGGCGAGCGTCCCGGCGAATGCCTCCGGCATGTCGAGCCGCCGCGCGAGCACCGCTGCGACCTCGCACATCGCGGTCATGTGCGGCTTGAACTCGCGCATGGCCCGGGGCAGGCGGGTGGCCATCTGCAGCGCGCGTGCCGGATGCGCCGCCGAAGGGTCCGGCAGCGCGCGCAGCACGCCCCCGAGCCCCTCGCGCGGCGAGCCGTGCATCACGGGCACTTGGTGCTCGACCAGGTTCCCGCCGAAGATCTGCGCGGCGACGTGTGCATCGGTCATGCAGCCGGCGTGGAACAGCAGGCAGAGGTAGTACGCATCGCGGACGGCGTCCTCGCCGGCGCCGGCGCCGCGCGCCAGCCGGACCGCGAACAGCGACCTCTGCAGACCGTGCTCGAGCGGCAGCCCCATCCCGAGATCGGTCGCCAGGCAGAGCGCGCCGGAGATCTCCGCGGCGCGAACCCGTCCGGCGTCGAGCGCTGCCGAACCTGCCACGACCCGACGCTACCGGACGACCGATGAGTCCGGTCGCCCGGCGGCGTCTTACAGGGCATCACCCCAACCCCCAGGAGGCCGACATGCCGAAGGCGATCACCCCGTTCCTCTGGTTCGACACGCAGGCCGAGGAGGCCGCTGAGTACTACTGCTCGATCTTCCCCGACTCGCGCATCGTCGAGGTGCTGCGCACACCCGGGACGGAGACCTTGCTGACCGTCGACTTCGAGCTGCAGGGACAGCGCTTCACCGCCCTCAACGGCGGGCCGGAGTTCAACTTCACCGAGGCCGTCTCGTTCATGGTCACGTGCGCCGACCAGGCCGAGCTCGACCGCTACTGGGAGCGCCTCACCGACGGCGGCGAGGAGGGGCCGTGCGGCTGGTGCAAGGACCGCTACGGCCTCTCGTGGCAGGTCGTCCCGGCCGGCATGGACGAGCTGTTCCGCGACGAGGACCGCGAGCGCGCCCGCCGTGCGATCGAGGCGATGTACGGCATGCACAAGCTCGACATCGCGGCGCTGCGCGCCGCTGCCGACGGCGTCTCGGTCTAGAGCCGCCCGGCGTCCTTCGCCGCGTTCTCGGCGGCCTCGAGCTGGCGGTCCACGATCGCCAGCCCGAGGTCCCAGAACCCCGGGTCGGCGAGGTCGACGCCGACGATCTTGCCGAGCTCCTCGGGCGGCTTGGACCCGCCGGCGCCCAGCAGCTCGAGGTAGGCGGGCACGAACGCCTCTCCCTCCTCCTCGTAGCGGCCGTAGACGGCGAGCGCCAGCAGCTGCCCGTAGGCGTACGCGTAGACGTAGCCCGGCGAGCCGATGAAGTGCGGGATGTAGGACCACCAGGAGCCGTAGTTGTCCGTCAGCTCGACCGCGTCGCCGAGCAGCTCGCCCTGCGACTGCAGCCACAGCTCGGCGAAGCGCTCGATGGCCAGCTCGCCCGCCTCGCGGCGCTCGGTGTGGACGAGGTGCTCGAAGCGGTTCATCGCGACCTGGCGGAACACGGTGGCGACCGCGCCGTCGACGGCCTCGGTCAGCAGCGCCAGGCGCGAGTCGGGCGTCTCGGCCAGCTCGAGCAGCCGGCCGAAGACGATCTGCTCGCCGAACACGCTCGCGGTCTCGGCGAGCGTCAGCGGCGTGCTCATGTGGAAGACGCCCTGGCGCGCGCCCAGCGCGGCGTGCACGCCGTGGCCGAGCTCGTGCGCGAGCGTCATCACGTCGCGCCGCTTGTACGTGTAGTTGAGCAGCACGTACGGGTGCGCGGAGGGCACCGTGTAGGCGCAGAACGCGCCGCCGCGCTTGTTCGGGCGCACGGGCGCGTCGATCCACTGCTCGTCGAAGAAGCGCCGCGCGAGCGAGCCGAGCTCGCCGGAGAAGGAGCCGTAGGAGTCGAGCACCAGGTCGCGCGCCTCGCCCCAGTTGACGTGCTCCTCGTCGGCGGACACCGGCGCCAGGCGGTCGTAGTCGGCGAGCTTGTCGACGCCGAGCAGCTGCGCCTTCAGGCGGTACCAGCGGCGCGGGACCTCGTAGCGCGCGCGGACGGCCTCGATCAGCGCCTGCACGGACTCGTCGGAGGCCTCGTTGGCGAGGTTGCGGCTGGAGAGCCAGGTCGGGAACTTGCGCAGCCGGTCCTCGACCATCTTGTCCGCCAGCAGCGTGTTGAACGCGAACGCGCGCGTGCGCAGCCCGGTGGAGAGCGCCTGCGTGACGCGCTCGGCCGTGTCGCGCCGCACCTCGCGCTCGGGCGAGAACAGGCGCGCCATCGCGACCTCGAGCGAGACGGGCTCGGTCGCGTCGGGCAGCTCGACGGTGATCGCGGACGCCTGCTCCTCGAACAGCCGCGCCCACGCCGTGCGGCCGGTCAGCGCGCGCTCGGAGAAGATCCGCTCCTCGGGCTCGGAGAGCAGGTGCGGGCGGTAGCGGCGCGCCGCGCGCAGGTGGTGGCGCGCGAAGTCCAGGCCGTCGGCGGCGAGCAGCTCCTCGGCCCGGGCGTCGTCGAGCGCGGCCCACTCGAGCTCGAAGAACAGCAGCGCGGTCTCGATCGCCGTCGCCTTCTCCTGCATGCGCTGGAGCAGGGCGCCGCGCGCGGGGTCGGCGGTGTTGCCGGAGAAGTTCAGGACCGCGTAGGAGCCGGCGCGGCCCGCGAGCTCCTGGATCTCCTCGAGCTCGTGCATGAGCTTCACGAGGCCCGGTCCGTCGAGCTGGTCGATCTTGCCGGCGTGCTCGGCCGCGATCGAGTCCGCGCGCTCCTGCGCGGTGGCCAGCATCGCGTCGACGGCCGCCCCCGGATCACCGCCTCCGTCGTCGAGCAGCGGGTTCAGGTCCCAGGCGACGGCTTCGAGCTCTGGATCGGTGGTGACGTCAGGAGCGCTCATGCCCCCAGGGTACGCGGCGCGCTCAGCGTGGCAACGGCCCGGAGGCCGAGGAGGCGCGCATGCCGTCGAGCACGAGCGAGAGGTGCCGGCGCCACGCCTCCGTGCAGCGGTGCTCCTTCTTCGTCGCGCTGCCGATCCCGCACATCACCATCGGGATGTCGTCGACCATCACGTCGTCGCGCAGCACGCCGGCGGCCTGTGCACGGCGGATGATCCGCGCCATCGTCTCGGTCAGCCCCTCGACGGTCGGCATGACCGACTCGGTCGCGCCGGGGATGCTCGCGAACACCTCGCTGAGCGCGCGATCGCCGGCCATCGTCTCGGCCCCGCGCCAGAGCACGGACGTGAAGGCCTCCCACGGGTCCTCGACCTCCAGCGGCGTCCTCGGCGGCGGCGGCGATCGTCTCGAAGGCCGCGACCATCAGCGCCTCGATCAGCGCCTCCTTGGTCGGGAAGTGCCGGTAGACGGTGCCCACCCCGACGCCCGCGCGGCGTGCCACGTCGTCCATCTGCGCCTCGCGGCCCTGCTCGGAGAACGCGGCGCGCGCCGCGGCCAGGACCTTCTCCCGGTTGCGTCGCGCGTCCGCACGCAGCGGCCGCTCGCCCGGGGCGACGAGTTGTGACATGCCAGTGAATGTAGGGCTTGACAAGCGGAACGTCAATTCCGTATGGTTGAAACAGAAGCGGAATTCCAGTTCCGAAACCGGCTAAGGTCCGGCGCGCGAAGAGTAAGGGGCAGCGGTCTGAAGGTCGCTCCGAACTGCCGATGTGCGGCCCCCGCGCGCAGAAGAGACTGTCGGTACAGCAATCAACTTCACAGGGGAGTCCTTCGTCTTGAGCCCAACGCTTGCACCGGATCGGAAGTGGCTGGCACTGGCGCTGCTCGCGCTCGCGCAGTTCGTCGTCGTGCTGGACGCCTCGATCGTCAACGTCGCGCTGCCGTCGATCGGCCGCGACCTCCAGTTCTCCCAGGAGAACCTGTCCTGGGTCGTCAACGCCTACACCCTCACCTTCGGCGGCTTCCTGCTGCTGGGCGGCCGCATGGCCGACCTGCTGGGCCGCCGCCGCCTGTTCATGGGCGGCATCGTCCTGTTCGGCATCGCGTCGCTGCTCGGCGGCTTCGCGGAGAGCGAGGGACAGCTGATCGCCGCCCGCGCGCTGCAGGGCCTCGGCGCCGCGCTGCTCTCGCCCGCCGCCCTGTCGCTCGTGACCGTGATCTTCAAGGAGGGCGCGGAGCGCAACAAGGCGCTCGGCGTCTGGGGCGCCGTGGCCGGCTCCGGCGGCGCCGTCGGCGTGCTGCTCGGCGGCATGCTGACCGAGTGGGCCGGCTGGGAGTGGGTCCTGTTCGTCAACGTCCCGATCGCCGTGGTCGGCGCGATGCTGGCCCCGCGCCTGCTGCCCGAGAGCCGCAACGACGGCGCGCGCCACTTCGACGTCGCCGGCGCCGTCTCGGTGACGGCCGGCCTCTCGCTGCTGGTCTACTCGCTCGTCGACGCGCCCAGCGCGGGCTGGGGCTCGACGCAGACGATCGGCCTGATCGCGCTGTCGCTCGCGCTGATCGCGGCCTTCGTGGTCGATCGAGCTCAACAGCCGGGCGCCGCTGGTCCCCTTCCCGGGCATCTTCCGGCACCGGACGATCACCGGCATCAACCTGACGGCGCTGTTCATCGCGGCGTCGCTGTTCTCGATGTTCTTCTTCATCTCGCTCTACATGCAGCAGGTGCTCGGCTACGACGCGCTCAAGGCCGGGCTCTCCTACCTGCCGCTGGCGGGCGGCATCATCGTCTCGGCCGGCCTGGCCTCCGGGCTGACGACCCGCTTCGGCTTCAAGCCGGTGCTGATCGCCGGCCTGCTGCTCACGGCGGGCGGCCTGGCCTGGTTCTCGCAGGTCTCGCCGGACGGCGGCTACGTCTCCGACATCCTGTTCCCGTCGCTGCTGGCCGCGCTCGGCCTCGGCTTCGCGTTCGTGCCGATGACGATCGCCGCGGTGTCGGGCGTCGAGAACCACGAGGCCGGCCTGGCGTCCGGGCTGATCAACACGTCCCAGCAGGTCGGCGGCGCGCTCGGCCTGGCCATCCTGGCCTCGCTCGCCAACAGCCGCACGGGCGACGTCGTCGCCGGCGGCGACCCGATGCCGGTCGCCCTCACCGAGGGCTTCCAGCGGGCGTTCACGGTCGGCGCCGGCTTCGCGATCCTCGGCGCGGTCCTCGCGATGGTCCTGATCTCCGGCCACGCGAGCCGCAAGCACAAGGAAGCGGCCCAGCGCGGCGAGGTCGAGGCGATCCCGGTCGCGGCTTAGCCCGGATCCACCGATCCCCGCGGCGTCACGACGCCGAGTCGCTCACGGGTCATCGGTGGCTCCGGCTAGAAGAGCACCCGGAGCTCCGGGGGCTTGCGGAACACGAGCCCCCGGATCTCCGGCGGACGCGCCGGGTCGAGGCGCAGCCGCGGCAGGCGCTCGAGCAGCAGCTCGAGCGCCGTGTGCGCCTCCAGGCGCGCGAGGTGCATCCCGACGCAGACGTGCGGCCCGCCCGCGAACGCGAGGTGGCGCCGCGCGTTCGCGCGTCCGGGGTCGAAGCGGTCCGGCTCCGGGAACGTCGCCGGGTCGCGGTTGGCGGCGGTGATCGAGATCCGGACGAGGTCGCCCGCCGCGATCTCCGCGCCGCCGAGCTCCACGTCCGCCGTCGCGTAGCGGTCGATCGCGGCGGCCGCCGGCTCGAGCCGCAGCGACTCCTCGACGACGTCCTCGAGCGGCGCGTCCCCGCGCCCGTGCGAGAGCAGGTGCACCACCGCGTTGGCGATCATCCCCTCGGTCGTCTCGATCCCGCCGAAGAGCATCACCGCGGCGTTGGAGACGTACTCCGCCTCGGCGAGCTCGCCCGTGGCGTCGAGCCGCAGCGTCCCCGCCAGCGACCGCATCGCCTCGGCCGCCTCCGGGCGCGCCGGGCGCCCCGCGCTGAGGTCGCTGACCGCGCCGACGATCGCGTCGTAGTGGCCGAGCACCGCGCCGACGTCCGCGTGCGAGAGCCCGAGCGCGCGCGTCACCACGGCGGCGGCCAGCGGCCCGGCGAAGCCGCGCCGCAGCTCCGCCTCCCCGGCCGGCTCGAGCTCGTCGAGCAGCACCGATGTCTCCTCGCGGACGGCCTCCGCGAGGCGCTCGCGCACGGTCCCGAGCCGCAGCGGCGCCACGAACGGCGTCCGATGGCGCTCGTGCTCGGGGCCGTCGAGCGAGAGCATGCTCGGCCCGACCACCTGGGCGGTCGTGAAGCGCGGGTCCTGGACGGTGAACGCGCCGGCGTCGCGCATCGCGGCGAGCGCGAGGTCGCGGCGCGTGACCAGCCAGCCGCCGATCGCCGGCAGCCAGGACACCGGCTCGCGCTCGCGCAGGCGCGCCAGCAGCGCGTACGGGGCGCCCTCGAGCTCCTCGATCGTCGCCGCCGCGCCGAGCGGAAAGCGATCCGGCCGCATCGGCGCCAGCATGACAGGGACCCTTCGAGGTATCGTGCTGCTTGTGAGTATCCGCACAGGAGGGGAGCAGGTAGTGAAGGTGCGAGAGGCCATGTCCGAGCACGTGTTCACGATCACGCCCGGCCGCACGCTGCGCGAGGCCGCCGTATTCATGGTCGAGCACAACGTCGGCGCCGCCGTGATCGTCGATCCCGAGGAGCCGGGCCCGGGCATCGTCACCGAGCGCGACGTCGTGCGCTCGCTGGGCGCGGGCGAGGACCCTGACTCCGAGACGATCGGCAACCACCTGACCTCCCGGGCCACGTTCGCGGACGCGGACTGGTCGCTGGAGGAGGCCGCGGACGCGATGGCCGACGGCGGCTTCCGTCACCTCGTCGTGGTCGACGGCGGCGAGCTGGCGGGCATCATCTCGATGCGCGACATCATCGCCGTGTGGCGGCCGAAGGCCTAGATGGTTGATTCCATCTAGCGCCGGACCGCGACGCGCCAGATCCAGTAGACGACCGCCGCCTGCAGCGGCAGCCGCGCCCACAGCAGCGGCTCCGGTACCTGCTGGAACCGCTCGGCCTCGACGGCCATGTTGATGTTGGCCGGGAAGACCGCGAGCATCGTCGCGATCAGCCACCAGCCCGCCGGGCGCGCCGTGCGGTCGGCGAGCACGCCCGCGCCGCCGGCGATCTCGGCCAGGCCGCTGAGGTAGACGAGCTCGCGGTGGGCGGGCAGCGCCTCGGGCATGATCGACTCGTACGGCCGCGGCTTGAGGAAGTGCAGCGCGCCGGCGGCCACGAAGAAGCCGCCGAGGAGGATGCGGGGAAGGCTGGGCATGCCTGGAGCCCCTACCCCGAAAAGAGCCCATCGAAGAGCCCCGGCGCGCCCGGATGCGGCCGTGGACACTTCGCCGGATCGCCACCCGAACCCTCGAAATCCTAGGAGGATTCCCTTCGGATTCGCGCGGCGCCCGACTCGGTCCACGACCGCCCCGGTCGGGCCGGATCTTCTTCGACGGACTCTAGGGCAGGTACAAGCGCGCGTTGCGAGCGTCGCGGCGCCCGGCGTAGCCCTGCGGGCGGCCGCCCTGGGCGTCGAGGTAGGCGAGCTCGCGCGCCGGCCCGGCGACGCCGCGGCCGTCGTGGTCGACCATCCACGTGTCGAGCACGAGCCCGCCGCCCGCGGCCTCGCGCAGGCAGAACATCCGCGACTGCTGCGGGAAGTCGGCCAGCGAGGCGGTGCTGATGCGCCAGAAGCCGCCCGGGTCCGGCTCGATCTCGTTGGTGTGGCGGTGCCCGGCGATCGCCGCGACGACGTTGCTCGCGGCGCCGAGCACGGCGAGCGCGGCGTCCCCGCCGTCGGAGCTGTCGAGCGGGTTGTGCGAGAAGACGACGACGCGCCGGTCGCCCGCCTCGGCCAGCTGCCGCTCGAGCCAGCCGACCTGCCGCGGCAGCACCTCGCCGCGCGAGCCGCCCTCCCGGCGCACGGTGTCGAGCACGATCGCGCGCACGCGCGGCCCGATGTCGAACGTGTAGTCGAGCCGGCCGGCGACCGCGCGCGCGCCGGGCGCAGCCGCGCGCAGCCGCGCGACCGCCTGCTCCGGGGAGAGCGTCCGCCGGCGCGCGTCGGGCGTCACGGAGCGCGTCCGGCCCGGCAGCCCGGCCGGGTCGGCGAGCAGCGCGTCGACGACGGCGGGCGCGGAGCTCTCGTCGGTCGGCGGGCGCACGTCGCGGTCGAGGTCGGTGAGCATCCGCGAGCCCGTGGCGAGCGCCTCGATCGCCGGCGTGCTCGGCACCTCGCCCTGCACGAGCGCGTCGTGGTTGCCGAGCGCCGGGTACCACGGGACGTCGAGCCCGGACGCCGTGAACGGCCGCTGCGCCGCGGCGGTCAGGCCGGGATGGCGCGGGGCGTCGTTGTCCGGGCGGTAGTAGTACGGGTCGGGGTTGTCGGCCTGCTGGACGCCCTCGTAGCGGCGCGCGCCGCTCGCCGGGTCGGCGCGGCCGCCGTCGAGCACCGAGATCGCCAGGTCGAGCTCGTTCGCCTGCGCGTTGTCGGCCAGGTCGCCCGTGACGGCGACGGCCTGCGGGTGCTCGGCGTCCAGCGCGCGCACGGCGGCGTCGAGCACCTGCGCGGTCTCCGCCTCCTGCGGCCGGAAGGCGGGCTCGAACGGCGGCCCGAGCCGGTCCAGGAACGGCACGCGCGCGGGCGACTCCTCGTCGCGCACGTGCGCGTCGGAGATCTGGCCGAAGCGGGCGATCTCGCGGCCCGGGCGCCCGCCGCCGCCGAGGTCGCGGCGGTCGGCGAGCGGCATCGCCGCGCCGCGCTGCAGGAACCCGTCGCCGTCGGGGTCGGTCAGGGTGGCGCGCAGCGTCGAGCCGGCCGGCGCGGCGGCGCGCTCGCCGTCGCCGCAGCCGGCGAGCAGCGCGAGCGCGAGCAGCGGGAGGACGGCCCGGCGCATCACTCCTCCCGCAGCCCTGCGACGACGGGCTCGCGCAGCACCTTGCGGGCCACGAGCGCGGTCGCGCCCGCGGTCAGCAGCGCCAGCCCGGCGAGCACGATCGCGATGTGGCCCACGGCGGGGGCGAGCGGCAGCGAGGCGAAGCCCGCGGCCAGCCGCGCCACGAGCGGGCCGAACACCGCCCACTCGAGCAGCACGCCGGCGAGGGCGGCCGGCAGCGCGACGGCCGCGGCCGCGCCCTGCCAGCACGGTCGCCACGGCGCGCGCGTCGCCGCCGCACGCGCGTAGCAGCGCCACCGCGCCGCGGCGCTCGCGGGCCGTCATCGTCAGCGCCTGCACGAGCGCGTAGAGGCAGACGAGCCCGACCGCGAGGCCGACGCCGCGCAGCACGGAAGCGAGCACCGCGAGGAACTGCCCGTTGCGGGTGGTCGCCGCGGAGGCGGTGCGCGGCGCAGCGCCGATCTCGGTCAGCTCGCGCGTGACCGCGGCGCGGTCGGCGCCGGGATCCAGCCGCACGACGATCCGCGGCTCGAGCCCCGGGTCGCCCGCGAGCAGCCGCTCGGGCCGCACCCAGCCGATCCGGCCGGAGTTCTCCAGCGCGCGCACGACGCCCGCCACGCGGAAGCGGACCTCGGCGCCGCTGCGCAGCTGGGCGGCCACCGTCGAGCCCGGCCGCAGCCCGAGCGCGTCGGCGAGGCCGAGGCCGACCTCGATCTCGCCCGCCGAGCGCACGCGCCGGCCCGACGCCAGCGGGGGCGCCTCGAACTCCGTGTGGTCGCCCGGGTAGGCGACGAGCCGCATCGGCTCGCCGAGCCGGAACGAGTCCGCCGCGTCGGTCGCGTAGCGGCGGCCCGCGGCGTCCACGCCCGGCACGTCGCGGATCGCCCCGAGCATCCACTCCGGCGCCGACACGGTCAGCTGGTAGCGCTTGCCGACCGTGCCCGGGTCGTCGCGCAGGCGCTCGAGCAGGGAGGCGAGCGCGAGCATCAGGACGACGACGCCCGCGCAGACGGCGATCGTCGCCACCGAGGCGGCGAACCGTCCGCGCGCCGCGGTCGAGAAGCGCGCGCCCAGCGCGAGCAGGCCGCCCCGCGCCTCCTTGCCGGCGCGCACCGTCACGTCGCCGCCGCGCAGGATCTCCGCCGGCGGCCGGCGCGCCGCCCGCCACGCGGGCCAGGTCGCCGCCGCGACGACGATCGCCACCACGCCGATCAGCGCCAGCGCCAGCGGCGCGATCAGGTCGTTGCCCGGCGGGCGCTCGTTGAGGGCGGCCAGCAGCTCAGCCGACGGTCCCGCCACGGCGAGCGTGCCGACCGCCATTCCGGCCAGCGCGGCCGGCACGGCCACGAGCGTCGCCTCGGCCGCCTGCAGCCCCGCGATCCGCGCGGGCGTGAAGCCGAGCGCCCGCTGGACGCCGAACGCGCTCAGCCGCCGCTGGACGTCCGCGTGCGCGCCCGCGGCGAGCATCGTCCCCGCCGCGACGAGCGCGACGAGCGAGAACGCCACGAGCAGCGAGATCACGATCCCGGCCGCCTGCGAGAGCAGCACGCGCACGCCCTCGCGCGTGACGAACTCGAGCTTGCCGAGCCCGAACGAGACGGCGCGCGCCTGGGTGAGCGTGACGTCCGCCTTGGCCGGGTCGCGCAGCCACAGCAGGGCGACGTTGGCGGCGTCGGGCGTGAAGCCGAGCCGCTCGCGGATCGTCGCCTCCGAGATGTACACGCGCGCCGTGGTGGCGAGTGGGAAGGCGACGTTGTCGGGGGCGCTCGCGATGCCGACGATCGTCAGCGTGCCGGTCTCGCGGCCGATCCGGATCGGATCGCCGGGCCGCAGGTCCCACTCCTTCGCGAGCCCCTGCTCGATCACCGCCTCGCCGGCGCGGCCGGTGGCGACGTCGCGGCCCTCGAGGATCTCGTAGCCGCGCCGGCCCTCGCTGACCGTGTTGATCGCGCCCTTGTGCATGTGGTGGCCGTTGGCGGTCAGCGGCGCGTCGAGCCGCTCGTAGCGGTAGGACGCCGTCTCGAGGTTGGGCAGGGCGTTCACGCGCTCGGCGACGGTCTCGCGGCGCTCGTCGTCGAAGCGCGCGATCACGTCCGGCAGCCCGGCGCGCTCGGCCGAGCGCTCGAAGCCCGTCGCCAGCCCGTAGCCGACCGTCACCCCGGTGCCGACGACGATCGACGCGGCGAGGATCCCGAGCGCCGACAGCAGCGTCCGCGGCCCGCGCGCCCGCAGGCCCGCGAGCGCCAGGCTCAGCGTGGATCGACCGATCATCGTGGATGACTCGGTGCCGTGGGCCGAGTCAGAGCCGATTGGCCGCGCACCGCATGTGGCGGGTCACCTGGGTCGCGGCCACTCGGCTCTGGCGAACGGCCACGGTGCCGAGGCGCCGCGAGAATCGGTGGATCCGCGCTTAACATGGCTCGAGCTTGCCGTCGGTGAGGCGCAGCACGCGGTCGGCCATCGCGGTGGCGCCCGCCTCGTGCGTGACCATCACGACGGCACGGCCCTCGTCGGCGCCCGCGCGCAGCAGCCGCAGGACCTCGGCGCCCGCCTCGGAGTCCAGGTTGCCCGTGGGCTCGTCGGCGAGCAGCAGCGACGGGTCGTTGACCAGCGCGCGGGCGATCGCGAAGCGCTGCTGCTCGCCACCGGAGAGCTGGTGCGGGAGCGAGCCCGCGACGTGGCGCAGGCCGAGCCGGTCGATCAGCTCGGTGCCGCGGGCCGGCGCCTCGGGCGCGGCGCCGCGCATCCGCCCGGCGAGCAGCACGTTGGCCTCGCCCGAGAGCTCGGGCAGCAGGTGGAAGAACTGGAAGACGAAGCCGACGTGGCGCCGGCGCAGCGCCGACAGCTCGCGCTCGGAGGCGCGCGCCACGTCGAGGCCGGCGAGCTCGATGCTCCCGGCCTCCGGCCGGTCGAGCCCGCCGAGCAGGTGCAGCAGCGTCGACTTGCCGCTGCCGGAGCGGCCCAGCACCGCGACGACCTCGCCGGGGGCGACGTCCAGGTCGGCGCCGTCGAGCACGCGTCGCGCGACGCGGCCCACGCCGAAGGTCTTGACGAGCCCGCGGGCGCGCACCACCGCCATACCGCCAACGGTACGGCGGTGGTTCAAGTGGCCCTAAGGCCGCAGGGCGCTAACGCGCCTGGAAGTCCAGCGAGCAGGAGTTCATGCAGTAGCGCAGGCCGCCCTTGTCGCTCGGGCCGTCCTCGAAGACGTGGCCCAGGTGCCCGCCGCAGTTGCGGCACACGACCTCCGTGCGGCGCATGCCCCACGACTTGTCCTCGCGCACCTCGACCGCCTCGGCGACCTTCGGCTCGGTGAAGCTCGGCCAGCCCGTGCCGGAGTCGAACTTCGTGCCGGACTCGAACAGCTCCGCGCCGCAGCCGGCGCAGCGGTAGACGCCGTCCTCGTGGGCGTTCCAGTACTTGCCGGTGAAGGCGCGCTCCGTCCCGCCCTTGCGCAGCACCTCGTACTGCTCGGGGGTGAGCTCCTCGCGCCACTGCTCGTCGGTCTTCTGGATGTTCGTCGCCATCGTCTGCGTCCTTTCGTCGTCTCCCCTAGAAGGGTATGACGGTTGCGCTGCGAATCATCATCCGGATGTCGAAGGCACGGATGCAGACGGCCGCGTACTGGACGCTCGGGCTGGCGCTCGCAGCCTGGCTGGCCGGAGACATGCTCTGGCTCCTCGCGCCCGAGGCGCGCGGCCCGTTCCCCGGCCTGGCCGACTGGTTCTGGCTCGCCGGCTACCCCGCCGCCTGCGCCGGGCTCGCGCTGCTGCTGCGCGCGCGCGTGCGCGGGTCGCTCGGCCCGACGATGTGGCTGGACGGCGCGATCGCCGCCGCCGCGGTCGCCTCGGTCATCGCCGCCGCCTCGCCCGGACGCGGCGCCGGCGCGCTCGCGTACCCGCTCGGCGACGTGCTGCTGCTGTGCCTTGCCGCCGGCGCGACCGCGCTGCTCGGCCGCCGCGCGGGCCGCACGTTCGTGCTCGTGGCCGCGGGCCTGGCGTTGTGCGCGGTCGCCGACGCCGCGCGGCTGCTGGAGGGCATCGAGGTCCGCGCGCCGCTGGCGGCGCTCGTCGTGGCGTGCGCCGCCGCGCTGCCCGCCGAGACCCGCCGCCGCTCCGCCCCCGTCGGCGGCTCCCACGTCGGCCTGCCCGCCGCGTTCACGCTGGCCGCGCTCGCCGTGCTGGTCTGGGACCGCCAGGTCGGCGCGCTCAGTCCCTCGGCGATCGACCTCGCGCTCGCGGTCCCGTTCCTGCTCGTGCTCCGGCTCGCGGTGAGCCTCAAGGAGAACGCGCGCCTGCTCGAGCGCTCGCGGGACGAGGCGCTCACCGACGCGCTGACCGGCCTCGGCAACCGGCGCGCCCTCATGCGCGCGCTGTCCGACGCGCTCGAGGCCGCCGTTGCAGGGCGTCGGTACCACCTGGCCTTGTTCGACCTCGACGGCTTCAAGGCCTACAACGACGTCTTCGGCCACGTGGCCGGCGACGTGCTGATCGAGCACCTCGGCGGCCGGCTCGCCGCCTCGGTGAAGGGCGTCGGCCGCGCGTTCCGCATGGGCGGCGACGAGTTCTGCGTGCTCGTGCCCGCCGAGCGCGCCACCGCCGCGCTCGTGCGCGCGGGCGAGGCGCTGCGCGAGGAGGGCGAGGGCTTCCGCATCGACGCGTCCGTCGGCGTCGTCGAGCTGCCCGGCGACGTCGCCGACGCCGAGGCCGCGCTGCAGCTCGCCGACCGCCGCATGTACGCCCAGAAGGAGGGCCGCCCGAACTCGCCGGCGCGCCAGAGCGGCGACGTCCTGCTGCGCGTGATCGGCGAGCGCGAGCCCGAGCTGCTCGCCCACACGCGCGCGGTCGCCGAGCTCTCGCGCGCGCTGGCGAGCGCGATGGGCCTGGACGCCGAGACGCGCGAGACCGTCGCCCGCGCCGCCGAGCTGCACGACGTCGGCAAGGTCGCCGTGCCCGACGCGATCCTCTCCAAGCCGGGCCCGCTGGAGCCGGACGAGGAGGCGTTCATGCGCCGCCACACCGTGATCGGCGAGTCGATCATCGCCGAGGCGCCCGCGCTGCGCGAGGTCGCGGCGCTCGTGCGGGCGAGCCACGAGCGCTGGGACGGGACGGGCTACCCCGACAACCTGGCCGGCCACGAGATCCCGCTCGGGGCGCGGATCGTCTCCGTCTGCGACGCCTACAGCGCGATGCGCCAGCGGCGCCCGTACGGCGCGGTGCTCGACGAGGAGGAGGCGCTCGACGAGCTGCGCCGCGGCGCCGGCAGCCAGTTCGACCCGGCGCTCGTCGCGGCGTTCTGCGTCCTGCGCGGATCCGGCGGCGGCAGCGGGCGCTTCATCCGGGCTGCCCGCCTGCAGGGTCAGGCCGAGCCGGCGGCGGGCGGGGTCGGCGTCCCCGCGAACGAAGCCGCCTGACCGTTCGCGGCCACCGAGGCGCCGGCCGCGAAGTCCCCGATCACCTCCGCGACCCGTCCCGGGTCGTCCCACATCGGCGTGTGGCCGAGCCCGGGGAGCACCTCGAAGCGCACGCCCGGGATATCGCGGCGGAAGCGCCCGGAGTGGCGGTCCATCGGCAGCAGCCGGTCCTTGTCGCCCCAGGCGACCAGGGTCGGCACCTGCACGCGTTCGAGGTCGACGACGCGGCCCGTGCCGTTGCGCATCGTCTTGAAGACGTCCTCGACGACGGCGCAGCGGATCGACGAGCGCGTCAGCAGCACCGCCTCCTCGGCGGGGACGAGGTGCCCGCGCGCCATGATGTCGCGCATCCCGATCCGGCGGAAGCCGGGCCGGGCGAGCAGCTTCTCGTGGTGCTTGACGGTCGCGCGCGCGGAGGTCTGCGTGCGCTTGAAGAGCCGGATGATCCGCTCGACCTCCTTGCGGTCGTGCTCCTCCCAGCCGCCGCCGGGGGAGAGCGCCACGACGCTGCGCGCCCGCCCGCGCTTGGCCAGCTCCAGCGCCAGCGCCCCGCCCATCGAGTTGCCGGCGAGGTGCGCGGTGCCGACCCCGAGCCCGTCGAGCAGCGACTCGAAGTGGTCGACCGCCTGCGCGAGCGTCTCGGCGCCCGGCGGCGAGGGCGGCCCGCCGTCGTGGCCGTGCAGCGTCGGCGCGATCACCTCGAACCGGGGGACCAGCAGGCCGAGCACGGGCAGCCAGCAGCGCCACGTGGCCGTGAAGCCGTGGATCAGGACCAGCGGCTCGCCGGTCCCGGCGCGATACAGGGCGGGGGAGAGCTCAGGCATGCGCCGATCCTAAGCCCCCGCCCGCCATCGAGCGGTCAGTTGTTCAGGCTGAGCCTGAACAATCGACCGCTCGCGTGGTCACAGGCCGAGCTTGTCGCCGACGCCGCCGGGGAGCGAGCCGGCCAGGTCGCCCGGGTCGATGCCGAGCTTCTCCAGGACGCCGGCGTGCTTCTCGGTGTCGACCGTGTCGGGCAGCTCGCCGTCGGCCTGCGCCGCCTTGTCGTCCTCGCCGCGCGAGCGCAGCAGCTCGAGGATCTTCTCCTTGGGGATCTGCATGAGGCCTCCCTCGTGGTTGGAGCGACGAGGCTGCCCGGGCCGCGGCCGCGCTAACGCGGCCGCGTCACATCCCGAACGAGGGGGCTACCAGCGCGAGTTGCGGCCGCGGTAGCGCTGGTTGCGCCGTCGTGAGCCGCCGCCGCCCGAGGCGTGGGGCCGCGCGGCGGGCTTGAGGGTGAAGCCGGCGTGGCCCCACTCCTCGTGGAGGTCGAGGGCCGCGGCGATCTTGCCGACGTCGCCGGCCTGGTCGGCGTTCACGAACGTGATGCCGACGCCGGTGCGGCCGGCGCGGCCCGTGCGGCCGACGCGGTGGACGTAGCCGTCGCGGTCCTCCGGCGGGTCGTAGTTGATGACGTGCGAGATGCCGGTGACGTGGATGCCGCGCGCGGCGACGTCGGTGGCGACGAGCGTGTCGACCTTGCCGGCCTCGAAGCGGGCGAGCGCGCGCTCGCGCTGGGACTGCGACTTGTCGCCGTGCATCGCGACGGCGTCGACGCCCTCGCGGACGAGCCGCTTGACGAGCCGGTCGGCGCCGCGCTTGGTGCGCACGAACACGAGCGTGAGCCCGCGGTCGGCCTTGAGCTCGGTGACGAGCGAGGTGAGCTTCTCCTCGTGCAGCGTGGGCACGAAGCGGTGCTCGATGGCGGCGACCTCGACGGGCTCCGGCGTGTGGGCGTGCGTCACGGCGTCGCGGGTGTACTCCTTCGCGATCCGGCCGGCCTCGCCGTCGAGCGTGGCGGAGAAGAACAGGGTCTGGCGGTCGCGCGGGCAGGCGTCGACGATCCGGTCGACGGCCGGGCGGAAGCCCATGTCGAGCATGCGGTCGGCCTCGTCGAGCACGAGCACCTCGATGCCGCCGAGCTTCACGGCGCGGCGGGCCATCAGGTCCTCGAGCCGGCCCGGCGTGGCGACGAGGATGTCGGCGCGCTTGCAGGCCTTGATCTGCTTCTCGAAGCCGACGCCGCCGTAGACGGCCGCGACCTCGAGGCCGCGGGCGCGGGCGATCGGCTGGGACTGCTCGACGATCTGGGCGGCGAGCTCGCGCGTCGGCGCGAGCACGAGCGCGGCGGGGCCGCGGTTGGCGCCCTTGAGGCGCTCCGCGATCGGGATCGCGAACGCGAGCGTCTTGCCCGAGCCCGTGGGTGACTTGGCGAGCACGTCGCGCCCGTCGAGCACGTCGCGGACGACGAGCTCCTGGATGGCGAACGGCTCGGTGATGCCTCGCTCGGCGAGGGCCGCGACCACAGGTCGCGACACGCCGAGATCGGCGAATGACTGGGACATTGGGGAAGCTCCTACTACTGGATTCGGGAGGCGTAACGACTGACCCGAACCGCTGGGGAGCGACGCAGAGACGACGGCATACCTCACAGGTGGCGGTGCCACCCGTGAACTACACGCTAGCAGCGGGTTCCGTGATCCCCAGCCGGTGCGCGACCGCCGCAGCCTCGACGCGGCCGCCGACCCCGAGCTTGGCCAGGATCCGCGACACGTGGACGCTGGCCGTCTTCTCGCTCATGAACAGCTCCGCGCCGATCTCGCGGTTGGTGCGGCCCGCGGCGACGAGCAGCAGGACCTCGAGCTCGCGCGGGGTCAGCCCGAGCTGGTCGGCGGGGGACTCCGGGGCCTCCTCGGCGCCGGCGGCCTCCGGACTGACGTCGAGCCGCGCCCGGCGGGCCAGCGCGTCGATCTCGCCCAGCAGCGGCGCGGCGCCCATCGCGGCGGCGCGCTCCCGCGCCTCGCGCAAGGGCGTCGTGGCCGCGGCGCGGTCGCCGGCCTGGACGTGCGCCTCGGCGGTGCGGAAGCCCGCGTAGGCCGCCGGCCAGGGCTGCTCGAGCGCGGCGAACGCCTCGCCGGCCCGCTCGAAGCCGGCCGGGTCGGGCGCCTCGGAGCCCGAGCGCCACGCGCAGCCGGCCGGCCTCCGCCAGCGCGAGCGCCTCGTAGGCGGGCGCGTCGGCCCAGCGGCCCGGCATCCCGCGCGCCGCCTCGAGCTCGGCGAGCAGCCGCTCGGCGTCGGCCTCGGAGGCGGGCTCGGCGAGCGCCCTGGCCCGCTCGGCCGCGGTCGCCTCGACCATCAGGCCGGTCCACGCCAGCCGCACGATCCGGGCGCCGTCCTCGACGCCCTCGAGCGAGGCCAGCCCGCGGCGGACGGCGTCGCGCGCATCGCCGGGGCGATCCTCGAGCAGCGCGATCTGCGCATCGAGCATGTGCAGCGGCTCCATCCACTGCGGGTCGAGCGTGCCGAGGCACAGGCGCCGCATCTCGTCGAGCTGGCGCCGGGCCTCCGGCAGCTCGCCGGTCAGCAGCGCCAGCCGGGCGCGCAGCTCGGCCAGGAAGATCGGCGTGGTGCCGACGGCGTCGCCGAACTTCGGCGCCGGCAGGCCGTGCTCGAGCTCGCCGAGCCGGCCGAGCTTGATCAGGAAGTTGACGCCCTGCAGCTCCATGAACGTGTCGTAGGACGTGCGCTCGGGGTTCGCGCGCAGCATCTCCATCGCGGCCTCGACCTCCGCCAGCCCCTCGCGGGTGCGGCCCGTGAGGTCGAGCACCTCGCTGAGGTTGGTGACGGCCTGCACGTGATCGGCGTTGCGCCCGCTCTGCACCGCGAGGTCACGTGAGCGGCGCAGCATCGCGATGCCCGTCTCGGCGTCGCCGAGCGCGGCGCGCGAGAGCCCGACCGTGTTGAGCGCGCGGACCTGCACCGTGGGATCGCCGCAGCGCTCGGCCATCGCGAGCGCCTCCTCGCCGCCGGCAGCGCCCTCCTCGAAGCGCCCGCGCAGCATCAGCCCGCGCGCGCGGTGCTCGAGCAGGCGGGCGCGCTGCGCGCTCTCGCCGTCCGGCAGCAGCTCCATGGCGCGCGTGTAGGCGGCGAAGCCCTCCTCGGTCTCGCCCGCCCAGCGCAGGTAGTGCCCGAGCCGCTCGTGCAGGAACGCCGCCCGCAGCGGGTCGGCCTCGGCGTCCACCGCGTGCGATCGCGGAGCGCGCGAGCGCGAGCGAGCGGGCCGCCTCGCCCGCGTAGGCGGCGGCCAGCGCGGCATGGCGCAGGACGTCGACGCGGTCGCAGCCGGCGCGCTCCTCGGCGTCGGGGACGCGGTCCCACAGCTCCAGCGCGCGCTCGAAGTGCCGCTTGGCCTCGCTGAACGCGAGCACGCGCTTGGACGCCAGGCCCGCGGCCACCGAGGCGCCGAGCGCGCGCGGGACGTCGTGCGCGGCGTTCCAGTGGCAGGCGAGGACGCCGGCGACCCCGGCGGCGGGCATGTCGCCCATCAGCTCGCGCCGCGCGTCGACGGTCTCGGCCAGCCGCGCGTGCAGCGCGCTGCGCTCGCCGGGCAGCAGGTCGCCGTAGACGGCCTCGCCGACGAGCGCGTGGCGGAACGCGTAGGTCTCGCCGGAGCCCGCCACGAGCACCTGGTGGGCGACCGCCTCGCGCAGGCCCTGCAGCAGGTCGGCCTCGTCGAGCTCCGAGAGGGCGGCGAGCAGCTGGTGGCGCATCGGGTGCTCGACGCTGACGACACGCACGACCTCCTGCGCGGTCTCAGGCAGCCGCTCCACGCGAGCGACGAGCAGGTCGCGCAGCGTCTCGGGCAGCTCGTAGGCAGCCGTCGGAGGAGGCCGCGAGCAGCTCCTCGGTGTAGAGCGGGTTGCCCTCGCTGCGCTCGAACAGCCGGTCGGCGAGCTCGTCGGGCGCCGGCGCGTCGAGGATCGCGGAGATCTGCGCGACCAGCTCGTCGCGGCTGAAGCGCGCGAGGCCGAGGCGGTCGACGCCGGGCGTGCGCTCGAGCTCGGCCAGCAGCGGCCGCAGCGGATGGCGGCGGTGCAGCTCGTCCGAGCGGTAGGTGACGACGAGCGAGAGCGGCTCGTCGCGCGCGCTGCGCACGAGGAAGGTGAGGAAGTCGCGCGTCGACTGGTCGGCCCAGTGCAGGTCCTCGAGCACGAGCACGACGGGCTGGACGCGGCCCAGGCGCTCGATCAGCGCCAGCAGCGCCTCGAACACGCGCGCCTGGTGGGTGCCGTCGCCTTCGGGAGCGGTGCCCGCCGCGCGGAACTCCGGCATCAGCTCGGCGAGCGCCGCGCGCGAGGCCGGCGGGAGCGCCTCGGCGAGGTCGGAGCCGCACTCGACCAGCTCGCGGGCGATCGGCCGCAGCGCGTCGACCAGCGGCGCGTACGGGATCGCCGCGCCGCCCAGCTCCAGGCAGTGGCCGACGAACACGCGGGCGCCCGCGTTGCGCGCGCGTGACTCGAGCTCGGCGACCAGCCGGCTCTTGCCGACGCCGGACTCGCCGGCGACGAACGTGAACGCCGGAACGCCCGCCGCCGCGCGGCCGAGCGCGCCGTCGAGAGCGGCGAGCTCGTCCGCGCGGCCGACGAACGTGGGTGAAGAGACGCGGTGGAGCACTGCGTCCATTGTGGCCTCCCGCGCTCGCTCGTGCGAGGTGTTCAGTGGGCGGACGGGGAAGCGATCCGCCCACGGGGCACGAGGATGCGGGCTGCACCCCGGCGGCGGCCGCGGAGGCGGCTGCGACCCCGGGAGCGATGGATGCGGGCGCTCTTGGCGTGGTCCTCCACGACGGTGGAGGCGACGGCGGAGGTGATGAGTGAGGGTGAATGCATGAGAGCCATACTGCGGCTGAGGCGGCCCTCTTACATCGGGAGGTCGGGCCGACCTGAGCGGCGCTGAGGCCTTACGGGCTGACGCGTGACGCCTTAGTGCAGTAGAAACGCGGGTAAGGCCACGCCCCATGAGCATCGAGAGCCAACTGCCCGCCGGCCTTCAGTCGCCGGTCGCCGAACGGCTGCAGGCCGCCGCCGGCGAGCATGTCGTCCGGCGCCTGTGGGAGCGCGACGGCACGCTCTGGGCCCCGCCCGGGACGCCTGAGGTCACCGACCGGCTCGGCTGGCTGGACATCGCGGAGCGGCTGTCGGCCGAGGCCGGCGAGCTGAAGGCGTTCGGCGCCGAGGTGCGCGACGCCGGCATCACCGACGCCGTGCTGCTCGGGCATGGGCGGCTCCAGCCTCGGGCCCGAGGTGCTGCGCCGCTCGTTCGGGGAGGGCGCGATCCGCCTGCACGTGCTCGACTCCACGCACCCGGACGAGATCCGCCGGGTACGCGACGCGCTCGATCTCGCCACGACGCTGTTCATCGTCTCCTCCAAGTCCGGCGGCACGATCGAGACGATGTCGCAGTTCAAGTACTTCCACTCGCTCCAGGGCGACGGCGCGCACTACGTCGCCGTCACCGACCCCGGGACGTCGCTGGCGCAGCTCGGCGCCGAGCACGGCTTCCGCCGCGTGTTCGAGAACGACCCGGACATCGGCGGGCGCTACTCCGTCCTGTCCTACTTCGGGCTCGTGCCGGCGGCGATCGCCGGCTACGACGTCGGCGCCGTGCTGGCCAGCGCGGTGGAGGCGATGGAGGCCTGCCGCGCCGAGCAGGACAACCCGGGCCTCGCAGCTCGGCGTCGCGCTCGGCGAGCTGGCGCGGCGGGGCCGCGACAAGCTGACGTTCGTGGTCGACGAGCCGCTCGAGTCGTTCGGGCTGTGGGCCGAGCAGCTCGTGGCGGAATCGACCGGCAAGCTGGGGCGCGGCATCCTGCCGATCGCCGACGAGCCGCTCGTCCCGGCCGCGGAGTACGGCGACGACCGCGTGTTCCTGCACGTCTCCACCGGCGACGTCGAGGTCACGGGCAAGGTCGGCGAGCTCACCGCCGCCGGGCACCCGGTGTTCACGCTCGACGCCGACGGGCCGGCCGACCTCGGCCGCATCTTCTTCCTCTTGGAGTTCGCGACCGCGGTCGCCGGCTGGGTGCTCGGGATCAACCCGTTCGACCAGCCCAACGTCCAGGAGGCCAAGGACAACACCCAGCGGGTGCTCGACGAAGGCTCCCCCGAGCTCGAGGACGGCGACGTCGACCTGCTGCTCGGCCCGCTGGCGCCGCCGCGCTATCTGGCGATCATGGCCTACCTGCCGTACTCGTCCGACGTCGAGGCCGCCGCCGCGCGCCTGCGCGAGCGCATCGTCCGCGGCCACCACATCGGCGACCACGTTCGGCTACGGCCCGCGCTTCCTGCACTCCACGGGCCAGTTCCACAAGGGCGGCCCGGCGGTCGGGGCGTTCCTGCAGATCGTCGACGAGCCGCAGGAGGACATCGAGGTCCCCGGCGAGCCGTACACGTTCGGCACCCTGATCCGCGCGCAGGCCGACGGCGACCTGCAGACACTGCGCTCGCACGGCCTGGATGCCGTGCGGGCTGGAAGGGAGATCCTCTGATGCAGCTCGGCTTCGTGGGCCTGGGGAAGATGGGCGGCAACATGGTCCATCGCATCCATCGCGACTCGGACCATCAGGTCGTCGCGTTCGACTTCAGCGAGGACGCGGTCAAGGCGGCCGAGGGCCACGGCGCCACCGGCGCCTCCTCGCTCGAGGAGCTCGTGTCCAAGCTCGAGAAGCCGCGGACCGTCTGGGTGATGGTGCCGGCGGGCGACCCGACGGAGGAGACCGTCAAGAAGCTCGGCGAGCTGCTCGACGAGGGCGACACGATCGTCGACGGCGGCAACACCAACTGGCACGACGACGTCCGCCGCGCGAGCGAGCTGGACGCGATCGGCGTCCACTACATCGACGTCGGCACCTCCGGCGGCGTGTGGGGCCTGGAGGTCGGCTACTGCATGATGGTCGGCGGCCACGAGGAGTCCGTGCAGCGGCTCGCGCCGATCCTCGACACGCTCGCCCCGCCCGACGGCTGGCGGCAGTTCGGCGACGCGGGCGCGGGCCACTTCGTGAAGATGGTCCACAACGGCGTGGAGTACGGGATCATGCAGGCCTACGCCGAGGGCTTCGACCTCATGCACGCGTCGAAGTTCCCGATCGACCTCAAGGAGGTCGCCGGGCTCTGGAACCGCGGCTCGGTCGTGCGCTCGTGGCTGTGCGAGCTGGCCGAGCGCGCCTTCGAGGCCGAGGGCAACGACCTCGAGGACATCCGCGGGCACGTGTCGGACTCCGGCGAGGGCCGCTGGACGATCTTCGACGCGATCGACCACGACGTCCCGGTGCCGGTGATCACCGCCGCCCTGTACGCGCGCTTCTACTCGCGCGGCAACGGCGACTACACCAACCGCGTGCTGGCCGCGCTGCGCAACCAGTTCGGCGGCCACGCCGTCGAGCGCTCGTCGGGCGGAGGTTGAGATGCCGGACGCGGCCGTCGCCCAGCGCGACGAGGAGAACCCGCTCGTCGAGGGGCTCGAGCGCCTTCCCGTCCCCGGGACGTCGCTCGTCATCTTCGGCGCCACCGGCGATCTCGCCCGCCGCAAGCTGCTGCCGGCGATCTACAACCTCGCCCACGAGGGCGCGCTGCCCGAGCGCTTCAACCTGATCGGGGTCTCGCGCCGCGATCAGTCCGACGACGAGTTCCGGGACTTCGCGCGCGAGTCGATCACGGAGTTCTCGCGCCGCGAGGCCGACGACACCGTGCTCGACGGGCTGCTCGAGCGGCTCTCCTACATCGGGTTCTCGTTCGACGACGAGGAGGGCTACGGCAAGCTCTCGGAGGCGCTCGACGCGCTCGAGGGCGAGGGCCACCCGCTCAACCGCGCGTTCTACCTCTCGACCGCGCCGGAGTACTTCGGGGTGATCACGAGCGCGCTCAAGGAGGCGGACCTCAACTACCGCCGCGAGAGCGACGTGCGGGTGATCATCGAGAAGCCGTTCGGCACCGACCTCGAGTCCGCGCGCGAGCTGCAGAAGACCGTCTCCTCCGCCTTCCGCGAGCAGCAGGTCTACCGCATCGATCACTACCTGGGCAAGGAGACCGTCCAGAACGTGATGGCGTTCCGGTTCGCCAACTACATGTTCGAGCCGGTCTGGAACCGCAACTTCATCGACCACATCCAGATCACGGCCTCCGAGGACATCGGGATCGGCTCGCGGGCGGGCTACTACGACCAGTCGGGCGCGCTGCGCGACCTCGTCCAGAACCACATGCTGCAGCTGCTCACGCTCGTGTGCATGGAGCCGCCGTCGTCGTTCGAGGCCGACAAGGTCCGCGACGAGAAGGTCAAGGTGCTCGAGGCGATCACCCCGCCGACGCCGGAGGAGGTCGCCGCCGATGACGGTGCGCGCGCAGTACACCGCGGGCGTCTCCGGCGGGGAGGAGGTCAAGGGCTACCTCGAGGAGGACGACGTCCCGGACGACTCGCAGACCGAGACCTACGCGGCGCTGCGCCTGGAGGTCCACAACTGGCGCTGGGCCGGCGTGCCGATCGTGCTGCGCACGGGCAAGCGGCTCGCGCGCAAGGTCACCGAGATCGCCGTCCAGCTCAAGCCGGTGCCGCACCTCGCGTTCCAGTCCAGGGCTCCGTCGGCGTGCAGCCCAACCAGCTGATCCTCACGATGCAGCCCAACGAGGGCGTCTCGCTGTCGCTGGGCGCGAAGATCCCCGGGTCGCGCATGCGCATCCGCCCGGTCAACATGGAGTTCCTCTACGGCACCGCGTTCATGTCCCAGTCGCCCGAGGCCTACGAGCGCCTGATCCTCGACGCGATGCGCGGCGAGGCGACGCTGTTCACGCGCAACGACGAGGTCGACGCGCAGTGGTCGATCATCGACCCGATCCTCAAGGCGTGGCACGACGACGGCAGCCCCGGATGTCGACCTACGAGGCGGGCAGCGCCGGGCCGGCGGAGGCCGACGAGCTGATCGGCGGGGGCCGGCACTGGAGAGGGCTGTGACCGACGAGCAGGAACCCTGGGACGACGCCTGGTGGGAGGAGGACACCACCCCCTCCAAGATCGAGGCGGCGCTGCGCGAGATGCTCGCCACGCGCCACCACGAGTCGCACGCGTTCGTCCCCGCCCGGGTCCTGAACCTCGTCGTGATCGCCGACCGCGAGTACCGCGGCGAGATCCAGAACCGCCTCCAGCGCGTCGGGCGCTACCACCCGTCGCGGCTCGTGCTGTGCTCGGTCAGCGAGGGGAAGGAGAACATCGACGCGCGGGTGGAGATCGGCACCTCGCAGTTCGCCGGACCCGGCCACATCGCCGTCGGCCGCGAGCGGATCGGCCTGCACATCGGGCCCAAGCACCTGGACAAGCTCGACACGATCGTCGACCCGCTGCTCGTCCCCGACCTCGCGACCGTCGTGTGGGCGCCGCACGGCCACGCGGAGGGCGTCGACGCGCTGCGCCGGCTCGCGCAGATCGTGCTGCTGGACTCCCAGGACGAGCCGACCGTGGGCGCGGGCCTGGCCCGCTCCGCCGACCTCTCGCAGAACGCCTACGTGGTCGACCTCGCGTGGCTGCGCTCGACGCCGTGGCGCGAGCGGATCGCCGCCGCCTTCGACCCGAAGGTGGAGCGCTCGCAGCTGGCCGCGATCGCGTCCGTGACCGTCCGCCACCGCGAGGACTCGCTCGCCGCCGCGGTGCTCTTCTGCGGCTGGATGAGCTCGCGGCTGGGCTGGCGGCCCGAGTCGCTCGGCCACAGCGGCGGCTCGTACCTCGGGCACGCGCGGGCCAAGCGCTCGGAGGTCAAGATCTGCCTGGAGTCGGCCAACCAGAACGCGCCCGGGCTGGCCGGCGTGACGATCGAGACCGCGTCCGGCGAGGCGATCTCGCTCGATCGCTCGCCCGGCGGCCTGCGCTCGCTGCGGCGCGCACGCGACGGCGCGGAGGAGTCCTGGACCGTGCTGGGCGCCTCGCGCGGCGAGAGCGGCATCCTCGGCGAGGGCGTCCGCCAGGCGCTGCTGCGCGATCCCACCTACCTGCCCGCGCTGAACTGCGCGCGAGCGTTCGTCGCGTGAGCGGCGAGATCCGGGTCTCCGAGGACCCCGCGGCGGAGGTCGCGGAGCGCCTCACCGAGGTGGCCGGCGCCGGCGGCCACGTCGTGCTGACGGGCGGCTCCTCGCCCAAGCGCGCCTACGAGCTCGCGGCCGAGCGCGACGGCGACTGGAGCGGCGCCACCGTCTGGTTCACCGACGAGCGCTGCGTGCCGCCCGACGATCCCGACTCCAACTACGGGATGGCCGACCGGTCGCTGCTGTCGCAGCTCTCCGCGGGGCCGCAGGTCGTGCGGATGGAGGGCGAGCTCGGGCCGGACGCGGGCTCGGGCGCCTACGAGGCCGAGATCCGCGAGCGCGTGGGCGGCGAGCCGCGCTGGAACCTGCTGCTGCTCGGCATGGGGCCCGACGGCCACGTCGCGTCGCTGTTCCCCGGCAAGCCCGAGCTCGAGGAGCGCTCGCGGCTCGCCGTCGGCGTGCCGCTGGCCGGGATGGCGCCGCAGGTGCCGCGCATCACGCTGACCATGCCCGCGCTCTGCTCCGCGCGCGAGGCGATCCTGCTGATCACGGGCGAGAACAAGGCCGCGACGGTCGCGCGCGTGTTCGGGCCCGACGGCGACCGCTCGCTCCCGGCCGCCCTGGTCGAGCTGCGTTACGGGACGCTGACCGTGCTCCTCGACGAGGCCGCGGCGTCGCAGCTGTGAGCGACCGCTTCATCGGCCTCGACGTCGGGGGCACAAAGATCGCGTCCGCGACGCTGGGATGAGGGCGGGCTGTCCGAGAGCGTGCTCGTGGAGACCTCGCTCGAGGACCGCGACGCGCTGATCGACCAGCTCGTGTCCGCGATCGAGGGGTTGCGCGACGACGACGTGCGCGCGGTCGGCGTCGGCGTGCCCTCGGTGGTCGACTTCGCGACGGGCCGGATCCGCTCGAGCGTGAACATCCCGCTGGAGGACGTGCCGCTGCGCGAGCTGCTCACGGAGCGCGTCGGGCTGCCGGTGTTCGTCGACAACGACGCGTCGTGCGCGGCGCTGGCCGAGGCGTTCGAGGGCGGCGAGCTCACGTGCCCGCACCTCGTGATGTTCACGATCGGCACGGGGGTCGGCGGCGGGACGGTGCTCGGCGGCACGGTCTACCGCGGCGCGACGGGCGCGGCCCCGGAGATCGGCCACCAGATCATCGGGCTGGACCTCTCCGAGGGCGACTCCTCGCCGGAGTCCGACTTCCCGCAGCCGGGCTCGCTGGAGGCGCTCGCGTCGGGCCGGGCCCTGGACGGCTTGGCCCTGGCCGCCGCCGAGCGCGACCCGGACTCGTTCCTCGGCCGCCGGCTGTCCGCCGACGGCGAGGTCACCGGCCACGACGCCGTCGACGGCGCCAAGGAGGGCGACGAGGAGGCGCTGCGCTGCCTGCGCATCCTGGGCGAGCGGCTGGGCGTCGGCATCGCCAACGCGATCAACCTCTACGACCCGCTGGAGGTGGTGATCGGCGGCGGTGTCTCCACCGCGGGCGATCTGCTGCTGAAGCCGGCCGAGGCGGTCGCCTTCCGGCACGTGCTGCCCGGCGTGGGGTCCAAGACGAAGATCCGCTTGGCGCGCCACGGCCCGCGGGCCGGCGTGCTCGGCGCGGCGCTGATGGCCGCGCAGGAATACCGATCGAAGGAGGGCGGCTCGTGAAGATCGCCTGCGCGTTCGACCATGCCGGCGTGCCGCTGCGGCAGTTCGTGTTCGACACGCTGCAGGCGCTCGGCCACGAGGCCGTCGACCTCGGCGTGTCTTCTACAGACCCGGTCGACTACCCGGACGTCGCCCGCCGCGCCGCCGAGATCGTGCTCTCCGGCGAGGCTTCGCGGGCCGTCATCGTCTGCGGCTCGGGCGCCGGCGTGGCGATCGCGGCCTGCAAGTTCCCGGGCATCCGCGCCTTCGTCGGGCCACGACACCTACACGGCCCACCAGGCCGTCGAGCACGACGACGGCAACGTGCTCTGCATGGGCGGGCGCGTGATCGGGCCTTTGATCGCGGCCGAGGTGCTGGCGGCGTTCTGTGCCGCTTCGTTCACGGGCGAGGAGCGCCATGTCCGGCGGTTGGCGAAGATCGCCGCGATCGAGCAGGAGTTCGCTCCCGGCGCCTAGGCGCCTGCCGGGACGGACCCTTGTGGGGTCGCCCGGGACGTACGCCACCCTCGTTGGGCTGCCTTAGTGGGGGCAGCTACCGGCAGGCGCCTGGGCCTGTGGTCTGTTTCCGTTGGCGTTGGTCGGCGGGCCCGGCTCAACGATCGCTGCTTCGCCGACGGTTCGCGAGACCTCCCCGCAACTTCGGCATCGAGCGGTCGATTGTTCAGGCTCAGCCTGAAGAATCGACCGCTCGCGCACGCCGGGAGCTGTGCGCGGGCGGATGCAGCATGCTCCGGGTATGGCTGCGCTCGAAGTGGTGGATGGGGTCTGCCGTTCGGTGATCGGCTCGGGTGTGCGTCAGCTGCTGTTCCGGTCGAAGGCGGTGGGAGATGTCTTCGGCGTTCGACTGGCGGACGGCAGTCGGGTGGTGGTGAAGCTCCATCAGCCGCGCGAGGAGCCCGAGACCCTGGCAGCCGTCCTCGAGGTCCAAGCCCACCATCACCGCGTCGGGTTCCCGTGTCCCGAGCCGCTGGGCGGTCCGGTCGCGGTCGCCGATCGGTACGCGACGTTCGAGGCGCTCGTCGACGACGGCGAGCCGGGCGATACGCACGAGCCCGGCCGGCGGCGGCTCGTGGCGGAGGCGCTCGCCGAGCACCTGGAGATCGCGCGGGCCTGCGGGCTGCCGGCGGCGCTCCGGCGGGGCTGGAACGCCTATCCGACGGATCGCCTCTGGCCGTCGGAAGCTCATGATCCTCGCCTCGACCTCGCCGGCACCGGCGCGGGCGCGGAGTGGATCGACGCGTTCGCCGCCCGCGTCAAGCCGACCGCCATGCGCGATGCGCTGCCGGTGCTCGGGCACCTGGACTGGAGCGGCAAGCACTTCCGGTTCGCGGAGGACCGCATCACCGTCGTCTACGACTGGGACAGCGTCCGCGTCGCGACGGGGGCCGTCATCGTCGGCAACGCCGCGTTCAGCTTCACCGCCAACTGGGACCTCCCCGGAGTCGACCCGGCCCCCGAGCCCGGCGAGGTCGGCGCGTTCATCGACGACTACGACGCCGCCCGCGGCAGCCGCCTGACGCGCCGCGAGCGCGCGCAGATCGTCGCGTGCGGCGCGTACCTCATGGCCTACGTCGCCCGCTGCGAGCACGCGAACGGCGATCCCGACGGCTCCTACACCCGGGCGCTCCGTCAGCACGGCAGCCGCTATCTGCGCGTCTGATGCCTATGGACCGGCTTGTCTCGTTGCTGCGCTCTGGCACCGTCAACGGGGTCGGGATCGGCTCCGACGAGGCTGAGGTCCGCGGTCTGCTCGGCGATCCGGACGACGTGAGCAGGACCAGACCGCTGGTGTGGAAGTACGGGCCGCTCGAGCTCGCCTTCGAGAGCTCGCGCGTGGTCACGGTCGTGTTGACGGCCGAGGGGGACGTCGATCCCGCCTGGGATCGCGACACCGACCGCGAGCGGGTGGAGTGGGTGCTCGCCGCCATGCGTGTGGATTTCGAGCCCGAGCCAGAGCTGACCTTCGGGTCGCAGACGGCCTTGCGGGCAGGCCTCTCAGGCGCAGTGCTGATCTTCGACACGGACCGCGATGACCGTCTCGTGAAGGCGGTCGTGACGACGAGCGGAGGTACATGACGATGGCCGAGCTGTCGCCGGCACGAACGGCTCCGGGTCATCGCGCCGGACGTCGGCGACCTGTACATGTGGACGCGCGACTACGGGACGTACGGCGACGTCGAGCTGGTGATCCCGCCGGGAGCGCCGGCGGAGTGGACTATCGACACGGTCGACGTGCTCGACGGCAGCAAGAGCGTCGACGTCGAGATGTGGACGAAGCAGGAAGGCCGCTCCGACCTCACCCTCGAGCTGGAGCTACGAGAGGTCGCTCCCGGCGAGTGGGAGCCGCGGATCCTGAACCTGCACGTCATGTGAACTCAGAGCGTCGCCTACCTGTCGGCGCCACGACCACCTGCTGCATCGGGCCTGGCGGCGTGCGAGCACGACGCCTGGGCCGCGGGCCACGCCGGCACCGGTCTGGACGCCGTGGTCCGCAACGTCTGCAACCGCCTGGGTGGGTTCGAGCCCGGGATCCGCCACCGCAGCGACGACGGGCTCGTGCTCAGCGCGCTGGTGGCCTCGGGCCGCGCGGTGACGCTGCTCCCCGCGCTGCTCGCCCCCGCGATGCCGCAGATCACTGCGCGCCGGCTGCGGGAGGAGCGCCTGCAGCGCACGATCTTCACGGCCACCCGCACGACGGCGAGCGACGCTCCGGCGGTGCTCGCCGTCCGCAGTGCGATCGGCGAGACCGCACGGAAGGTCGCTGCGCGGCGCGGCGACCTCGCGCTGCTGGCCTAGGCGGCGAGCGGGGCGCCCTCGAGCACCTGCTTGAGCGTCGCGACGTTCTGCGCGAACTGCTTGCGCAGCACGCGAGCGAGCAGCGGCTCCATCAGCCGGGTCGGCCCGCTGAGCTTGCCGTGGGCGCGGAAGCTCAGGCGGGTGCCGCCGTCGGCGGGCTCGAAGGTCATGTGGCCGTGGATCGGCGTGCCCTCCTTGACCTCGAGCGCGAAGACGCGGTCGGGCACGTACTCGACGACCTCGACGACGGACTCGAGCTCCTTGCCGCCGGGCGCGCGGTGGACCTCGCGCAGGCGGCTGCCGACGCCGTAGGGGCCGGCGTCCTCGCGCGTGGCGGAGACGGTGTTGGTCTGCCAGCTGGAGAGCCGGTCCGGGTCGATCGCGTAGGCGAAGACCTCGTGGACGGGACGGGCGATCTGCGTCTCGACGGTGAAATCGATCATGGGGAGTTCCTTTGGGGGGTTCGGACGAGGGACCACCAGGTGTCGAAGGCCTGCTGCCGCCACTGCGGGCCGGTGTCCTCGCCCGCGAACGCGCGGGCGAGCAGGGGGCCGGCCAGCAGGTCCAGCGCCGCCATGGAGGAGATGTCGGCGCGGATGTCACCGCGAGCCTGGCCGCGCTCGATCGCGGCCTGCACGGCCGCGCGGCGCGGGAGCAGCACGCTGCGCCGGAACGCCTCGATCAGCTCGGGGTGGCGTTCCTGCTCGGCGATCAGGCCGCCGATCAGCCCGACGTAGTCCGGCGCATCGGTGGGGAAGCCGCGATCGACGCCCGACCACAGCTCGGCGCGCGTGTCGCCGAGGTCGGGCAGCTCGAGCTGCGGCAGCTGGCTGTCGATCACGGAGGCGACGAGCGCGGCCTTGTCGCGGAAGCGGCGGTAGATCGCGGGCTTGCCGACGCCCGCGACGCTCGCCACCGCCTCCATGCTCATCCGGGCGAACCCGCGCTCCCGCAGGAGCGTGAGCGTCGCCTCCGTGATGGCCCGGTCGATGGTGGGGTCGAGTGGTCGGGCCATGCGCAAACCATAACGTTACCGTTACGTAATGTCAACGGCTCACGCGCTGCGTCGGTATCTTCACCATTTCGTCTCGATCGAGACGGGCTCCCACGGGCCGAAGCTGACGATCAGGCCGATGCTGCTGGCTAGTGCGGCGCCGGGAGGGCCGGCTCCTCGTCGGGCTCGGGCGGCGCCTCTCGGGTCTGCATCACGATCGCGGCGATCACGATCGCTCCGCCGACGAGCGTGAGCGTGCTCGGGCGCTCGTCGAGCGCGAGCCAGACCCAGAGCGGGCCGAGGACGACCTCGAGCAGCGTGATCAGGCCGACCTGCGCTGCCGGGATCAGCCGCGCCCCCACCGTGAGCAGCGCGAACCCGAGGCCGATCTGGCCGATGCCGAGCGCGGCCAGCCAGCCGAGGTCGTCGGCGGAGATCTCGCCGGGCGTCGCGAACGGCAGGAACGCCACGACGAGGATGACCTGCGAGAGGCACGTGGCGGGCGCCATCGAGACGTCGTGGCGCCAGCGGGTGATCACGACCATCACCGCGAACGCGAGCGCGGCGAGGAACGCGAGGCTGTCACCGGCCAGGCTGCCCTCGCCCGGGGCGCCGAGCATCACCGTCACGCCGACCAGCGCGAGCGCCATCGCCTGCGCGGTGCGCCGCGTGATCGGCTCGCCGAGCGCGATCCGCGCGAGCAGCGCGGCGAGCACGGGGGAGACGGCGAGGATGAACAGCACGCGCGCGACGCTCGAGTAGTTGAGCGCCGAGATGAAGCTGCCGGCCGCGGTCGCCACGCAGAACGCGACCGCGAGGCCGGCAACCCCGATCGACCGGAACGACTCGACGACGCGGCCGCGCTCGACGAACGCGACGTAGGCGAGCAGCGCGGCGGCGGCGAACACGGCCCGGCCGAACACCTGCGTCGGCGTGTCCAGCGTGAGTTGGCGCTGGAGCACGCCGGCCGTCGACCACGCGATCGCGGCGAGCGCGACGTAGACCTGCCCGCGCCGGCGCAGTGAGGGATCGAGCGCCAGGGTCGCGGTCGTCACGCCGGTAGTGATACCGATCCCGGGCATGACGCCCGAGCGGATCGCCGTCTTCGCGGACGCCCACGCGCACGCGGAGGCGCTCGAGGCCGTGATCGCCGCCGCCGACGCGAGCGGCGCCGAGGCCCTGTGGTCGCTCGGCGACATGGTGGGCGCGGGCCCCGATCCCGAGGTCGTGGTCGCCCGCACCCGGGAGCGCTGCGCGCTGGCGCTGATGGGCAACCACGACTACGGCGCGACGGGCTCCGCCGAGCCGGCCCGCTTCGGCGAGCCGGGCTCGCCCGCCGCGCGGTCGATCGAGCTCGCCCGCGAGCGGCTCGACGACGAGGCGCTCGCGTGGCTGCGCTCGCTCAAGCCCGCCGCGCGCCGCGGCGACGTGCAGTGCTGGCACGGCGGGCCGCAGAACGCCGTCCACCAGTACGTCGGCGCGTCCAACGCCGCCGCCTGCCTCGCCCTCCAGCGGGGGAGCGTCGGCCTGGTGGGCCACACCCACGCCGCCGCGGCGTGGCTGCAGACCCCGCGGGGCGCCAAGCGCGTGCCGGTCCGGGTCGGCGAGCCGCTCGAGCTCTCCGGCGGGAAGTGGCTGCTCAACCCTGGCGCCGTGGGCGCACCGGTCCCGCCGCGGCGCGGCTGGTGGGACGGGCTCGACGCGGACGCCGCCGAGGGCGCGTTCTGGCTGCAGCTCGACCTCGGGCGGCGCACCGCCACATGGCGCCGCGCCCCGTACGACCCGGCGCCGGCGCGCGAGCGGGCGCGGGCGCTCGGACTGGTCTAGGGCTCCTCGCGCACGACCTCGCGCGCGGCCTTGTCGATCCGCAGGCCGAGGAAGGAGGGATGGCGCAGGCGGCCGTCCGGCGTCCACTCCATGAACGCGATCTGGGCCACGAGCTCGGGCTCGACCCAGGTCGCGGCGCGCGGGATGCCCTTCTCGGGCTCGAACGGGGACGTGTCGCGCGCGAGCGGGGCGAGCTTCCCGGCCAGCTCGCGCAGCGTCGCGTGGGTGAAGCCGGTCCCGACCTTGCCCGCGTAGCGCAGGCGGTCGCCCTCGAAGTGGCCGACGAGCAGCGCGCCGAGGTCGGTGCGCGAGCCGCGCGGCGCGGTGAAGCCGCCGATCACGAGCTCCTGCGCGCGGGTGCACTTGAGCTTGAGCCAGTCGCGCGAGCGCGTGGACACGTACGGGGTGCCCAAGCGCTTGGCGATCAGGCCCTCCCAGCCGTCTCCGCACGCCTCGGCGAGCAGCGCCGCGCCGTCGCCGGTGACCTGCTCCGTGGTGCGCAGCGGGTCGCTCCAGCGCAGTACGTCCTCGAGCACCTGGCGGCGCTCCTCGAGCGGGAGCTCGCGCACGTCGCGGCCCTCGGCGACCAGCACGTCGAAGACGTAGTAGAAGAGCTCGCTGCCGTCGCCGCCGCCGAAGCGGTCGCGGCCGCCGACGAAGGCGACCGCCTCGCCGTCGATCACGAAGCCGTCGGCGGGGTCCGCGTCCAGCGCGGCGGCGATCGCGGGGTAGCGGTCGTTCAGCGACAGCTCGTTGCGCGAGTACAGCCGCGTGCGGCCGCCGTCCTTGACCGCCAGGCAGCGGATGCCGTCGAGCTTGCGCTCGAACACCCACTCCGGGCCGGACGGCCGCTCGGCGGTGAGCACCGCCTTCATGGGGGTCACGAACGCCGGGCGCACGGCGGTAGCATCGCGCAGTGGTCCGGGTCGACGCCGCCAGCCGCCGCCTGTTGCGTGCTCGCGACAAGATGGACCGCTCCTACGCGAAGCCGCTCGACGTGCCGGCGCTCGCGCGGGTCGCGCTGACCTCCGAGGCGCACTTCATCCGCACGTTCAAGAAGACGTTCGGCGAGACGCCGCACCGGTACCTCCAGCGGCGCCGGCTCGAGCGGGCGATGGCGCTGCTGCGCGAGACCGAGCGTCCTGTGACCGAGATCTGCCTCGACGTGGGCTTCACGAGCCTCGGGACCTTCAGCCGCACGTTCACCCAGGTCGTCGGGATGTCGCCGACCGCCTACCGTCAGGCGTGGCGGACCGGCGCCGGCACCGCCGGCTACGTGCCCACATGCGTGGTGATGTCCTGGACGCGGCCCCGGACCTCGGCGCAGGACAGCAATTTCGGAGAAGCGGATCGGAAGCGCTCGCCGTAGCGTTCGGCGCATGCTCACTTCCCTCTCGCACTCCTTCATCTACGTGCTCGATCACGACCAGGCCCTCGACTTCTACGTCGGCAAGCTCGGGCTCGAGATCGGGGCCGACGCGGACCTCGGCCCGTTCCGCTGGCTCTCCGTCCACGTCCCGGGCCGGCCCGAGTCCCAGGTCGTGCTCTCCACCCCCGACATGGGCCACGACGAGGAGACCGCCGCCGCGATCCGCGAGCTGGTCCCCAAGGGCGGCGCCAACGGGGTGATCTTCACCGTCGACGACTGCCGCAAGACCTACGCGGAGCTCGTCGAGAAGGGCGTGGAGTTCACCCAGGAGCCGACGGAGCACTTCTACGGCATCGACTGCGGCCTCCGCGACCCGTTCGGCAACCCGCTGCGGATCACCCAGCCGGCGCCCCAGCCCGTGACGATCCCGACGCCCGAGGAGTTCGCCGCGGAGTCCCGGCCGGTCTGAGGACTCGCGCCGTCGACCGGTGGAATCTTCAGGCTGAGCCTGAAGATTCCACCGCTCGCGCGCGATGACGCGCGCCACGAGCGTCGGTGGCGCGGTGTCGGCCGCCGTTAGCCTGCTCGCGTGTTCGGAGGTCGAGGCTTCGCCGGGTTCCTGACGGGTGTGGTCTTCGCGTTCCTGACCGCCGCGCCCTCGGCTCACGCGATCGCCAACGGCGAGGAGGCTGACGCGACGCGTACGCCTTGGATGGTCTCGATCACGTCCGACAGGGACGAGCGGCTGCCGGTCGCCGGCCGCTGCGGCGGCTCGCTGATCGCCCCGCGTGTCGTGCTCACCGCGGCGCACTGCCTGGAGGGGCTCGAGGACGACGCGCTGGTGGTCGCGGGGCGTCAGGCCGTCGGGCAGCCGGCCGGGCGTTCTGCCCGGATCGCGTCGGTGCGCGTGCATCCGCGCTACCGGCTCGAGCATCCGTTCGCGCGCGGTCACCAGGAGTCGACGGCGACCTCGGACGTCGGGCTGATCCAACTCGCCACGCCGATCGACGGGCCGTTGCTCCGCCTCGCGCCCGCTCGCGCTCGCCGGCTCACCCAGCCGGGGCGCGGCGCGCGGCTGTGGGGCTACGGGCCGATCTTCAGCCGCCCGGGCGCCTGCAGCAACCCGCCCGGCTCGCTCCCGCCGTGCTTCGCGCCGGGCTCCCTCCATCAGGCCGACCTGCGGCTGCTCTCCCGCCGGGCGTGCGCCCGCAGCTACCGGGGCGCGCTCGACGCGACGATGCTCTGCAGCATCGACCGCACGGGCGCCCGCCGCGCGCACGCCTGCCCCGGTGACAGCGGCTCGCCGCTCGCCGTCCGCGACGGCGGCGACTGGGTCCAGGTCGGCGTCGTCTCCTGGGGCGCCGAGGTCAAGCGCCGCCGCTGCGACGACGACGCGCCTGCCGATGGTGATGGCCGAGCGTCTCATCGCTGCGGCCCTGGATCGACCGCACGATCCGGCGCTCGATCGCGGCGCGGGCGCGGAGGCCGGCGACGGTGAGCGCGCGCGTCGCCGCGCCCGGGTCGGGATACCGGAAGGCATCGCGTAGCGGCGGATCGAGCAGCGCGATCGTGCTGCGGCGCAGCAGCGGGCGGAGCGGTAGGGTCGCCGGGGCGTCCTTGATGTTCATGTGGCGGCCGAGCTCGCGGTAGTAGTTCGCGCTCGCGACGCGCTCCGTCTCGCACATCGGGCGCCACCCGAACCGGTCCATCCAGCGCATCGGGTCGAACTCGCCGGTCTCGGCCAGCAGGCCACCGATGCTCGGCACCGCGTAGGTCCGGTAGAGCGCGAGCCCGAGCGACTGCGTCATGTCCCACGGGAACTCGTGCGTGGCCATGACGCGGTAGATCTCGGCGAAGTCGACCTCCGGATCCAGCCGCTCGACGTGTCGCTGCCAGTGGTCGCGCTTCATCCTGAGACGCCCCAGAGCGCGGAGAACACGTAGTCGCCCAGCTCGTTCCAGTCGTCGTCGTCTTCCGGGGCGGGCCCGTCGGCGTAGGCGTCGAGGACCAGCGCGGTTCCGTCGGAGTGGGTGACCAGCACCAGCGCGCCGTGGAGGGTCTTGCCGTTCAGTTCCTGCTCGTAGCGCTGCACCGCGGCGGCATAGCCCTCCATCGCGAGGTCGAAGTCCTCGACGTCGCCGACATAGGAGACGCGCGATCCTCGGAAGTAGCCATCGCGGTGGCCGCTCAGATACTCGACGGCGCTCTGCCCGGTCAGCCCGTTCGCGCCACTGAGCTCCAAGGTGAACTGCGGGCGGGTGGCCGTGGTGAGCGAATATCCCGCGCCGGTCTTGCGAACGTCGGCGGCGGCCGGCGGCCGGAATTGGTAGCCGTTGACGGTGACGGGGACGATGCGATCCGTCTTCTCGTACCCGGCGCACAACGCGGCGTCCTCGCTGATGAACCCGGTCGCGAGCGCCGCCGCGCGCTCGATCGGGCCCCCGTGGGCGCCCCGGGCGAACCATCGGTCGTCCGAGAACTCCGTATCGGCGATGCTGCGCATGGTCTCGAGCGCGGTGCGCGTGTCGACCGGGGTGTCGAGCGAGGTGTTGCCATCGCTCTTGGCGGCGAGGAACATCCCCGCGTAGCAGTCGGCGCCGAGCTCTTGGCCGATCCCCAACCGGGGATTCCAGGCTGCGACCGCCTGCAGATGATGGCCGAACTCGTGCGCGTGGAGGACGACGACCCCGGTGTCGGGGTCGCCGAAGGCCGTGCTGAGCGAGCTCAGCCAGTCGCGGTTCAGGTACATGCGGCCATCAGGCGCGCAGTAGAACGAGTTGTGACGCCATCGCGGTTCGCCGTCGGCGATGCACCTCGAGCCGGTGGGGGTGTCCTCGTCGGTGTAGATCACGAGCGGGCGCGGTGCCCGCCAGGGACGGTCGGTGACCGTCGGCAACGCCTCCTCCCAGTACGCCTCCAGCGCGGTCTCGGTCCGTTCGACCAGCGTCGCGAACGCCGCGGCGCCGGGGTCATCCGTCTCCTTCGGTGGCGCGTTGTCATTACCGCCACCGCCACACCCGGAGAGCGCGAAGGCCACGACCATGAGCAGGCACGCCACGAACCGCATCTCGCGTGCTCGACGGGCGGGACGTCGACGGATCAGGCCCCGGGCGACCTGGGCGGGGCCTCGAGGATCGCGACGACCGCGGCGTTGGGATTGTCCGGGTTCTTCGCCACCTGCGCCGCCGAGTCGAGCTTCGACTGCACCTTCTCGGCTGTCACCAGGGCGAGGAACCGCTCCTGCAGCGTCGTGAGGAACTTCGGGGCGCTGAACCCGGCGACGATGCACAGCAGGCAGAGGCGCCAGATGTCGTACTGCTCCTTGGGTGCCTCCGCCGACGCGGCAGCGCCCTCGGCGGGCGCCGGGGTGGTGACCGGGTCGAACACCCCCATCGCGATCGCCGCCGCCACCATGCCGAGGATCACGCTCGCCCAAGTGCCGTAGTCGTAGAAGCGTCCCGTGAGACGCTTGGACATCTCGACGACACCCTCCTCGTCGGCACCCGCGATCTTGCGGACCTTCAGGAGCTCGGCGCAGAACCCGCCCACGGCGCCGAGGAAGACGACCAGGACCACGAGCACGATCTTCGACATGTCGCTGTCGAGGGTGACGGTCATGGTGAGTGCTCCTAGTAGTTGTCTCGCGACACTACAGAAACCGAGGCATCACAAAGACGCGCAGGGCGAGTAGTCGACGGAGCTGAAGCCCCAGCGTTCCGAGAGCCAGCGCGGGACGAAGTCGTCGAGGGCCGTCTCGAGCGGGCCTCCGGCCTCGGAGTCGACGACCCACCAGGAGGCGACGGCGTCGGCTCCCGGGGCCGAGCGGTCGTCGGGCGGGTCGATGTAGACGCAGCCGAGGAGGGCCGACTCGTCCTCGTTCAGGACCGCGTAGTTGAAGGTCTCGTGGCGCTCGATCTCCTCGGCGTGGCGCTCGAGGTCCGCTCGGTCGGCCTCGTGGGTGATCGTCTCGGCGGGCCAGCCCCAGGCCTCGCCGTACTTGGCCCACAGGCGTTCGCGTGAGCCCATCACGGCCGGCATGTCGATGTCGACGTCGGAGCCCCGGATCGGGCGCAGGTGGTGGCCCGTCGGGAGGTCTTCGCGGAGCGGGTGCTCGAAGTCGTCGGGGAGCCAGCTCATCGCACGACGACCCGCACGACGACGCGGGCGGGGCGGGCCGGGTCCTCGAGCGTGAGGAAGTCGCGCACCGCGCCGGCGACCCCGCAGAACGGGCACTGGGCCGGATCGGCGGGATGCACGCGGCCGGCGGGCATCACGGGCGCGTCGCACTCGGGGCAGGCCATCGTGGCGGTGGCCAGCTCGGTGCTGTCGCGGGCGGGACGGAGCTCCTCGGAGCCGCCGGTGGTGCCGATGGGCTCGCGGTCGACGCGGCGGTGGAACGCCATCGATGAAGTGTAGGCCTGGCCCGCCGGTACAAGCTCGCCGCACACCGATTGGACTCCTGTCCAGAGTTTCTGCGGAGCACGCGGAATCTGCCGATCATGCAGGACATATGAGCGACTCCGCCTCCGTCATCCGCCTCTCGCTGTCGGCCGCCGACGAGCAGGCCCTGGACACGCGGATCGCCGTGCTGCGCGCGGCCTTCCCGGTCGGGACCCTCGTCACGGTGACCCGCGGGACCGTCTTCAACCGCCACGGCATGCCGCCGAGCCCCGCCGCGCTGCTGTGCGCGACGCCGCCCGCGCAGACGGCCTGAGCTAGCGTGCCGGGCATGGCCCGGCGCGTGTACTCCACCGACGACGGCGACCTGCGCAAGGCGCGCCCGCAGCAGAAGCGCGACCACGCCGCCGCCGGCGGGCGGGTGAAGGTGCGGCGGGAGACCGCCGGCCGCAAGGGCAAGGGCGTCACGACGATCACCGGCGTGCCGGTCTCGGACGACGAGCTGAAGGCGCTGGCCGGGAAGCTCAAGAAGCGCTGCGGTGTCGGCGGCTCGGCCAAGGACGGCGTGATCGAGCTCCAGGGCGACCACCGCGACACCGTCGTCGAGGTCCTCCGCAAGGACGGCTACGACGTCGTGCTCGCGGGCGGCTGAGCCACCGCGACCTCTCCCGCCAGCGCGAACGGCGGGACCATGTCGATCCGGTCGCCGCTCCAGAAGCGGCCCGGGTCGTACCAGCTCGCCGGGCGGCGCTTGGGCAGCAGACCCATGTGCTGGTAGGTCGTGGCGACCAGCTCGGCGCAGTAGATCGTCTCCAGCGAGGACTCGCGGCGGCGCCAGCGGCCGGTCAGCCACTGCCGCGCGAGGCCCGGCGTGGTCGGGAACGAGCGCCCGTCGAAGCGCTCGATGACCTCCATCAGCCGGTCCTCGTGCTCGCGCTGGAGCTCGCCCTCGAGGTGGCGCGTCCACGCCCGCTGGCCGTAGCGCTCGCCCCAGACCCGGACCGCGTCCGCGAGCAGGTGCAGCTGGACGCCGCGCTGACGCTCGCCCGTCCAGACGTCAGGAAGGGAGCGGCCGAGCTCGGCATGCCACAGCAGCGGCGGCAGGTCGTCGAGCGCGACCACCATCCCGACGTGGTTGACGGGGCTGTTGGTGACGGCCTGGATCGCGCGGTCGGCGAACGAGCGGCCGCGGAAGAGCCAGATGTCGCCGGTCGCGGACTCCGCCACCGCCTTCTCGAACGGCAAGATCACGACCCGTAACCTACGCGGCGATGCAGGCGCGGACCTGGAAGCTGCTAGGCGTCGCCGGGCTGGCGGGCGTGACCGCCACGGGCGTCGTCGTCGCCCGCCGCCGCCGCGCGCAGCACGAGTACGACCCGGACGAGCTGCGCGCGAAGCTGCACGCCCGGCTCGCCGAGGTCCCGCGGCCGGAGGCGGAGGAGCGCCCCGCCCCGTGAGCGCGCTGCTCGCTCCCCACGCGGTCACCTGGCGGCTCGCCGCCGTCGCCGAGCTCGTGGCGGAGACGGAGCAGGCGGTCACGATCGCCTTCGACGTGCCGGACTGGCCGGGCCACGTCGCCGGCCAGCACGTCGACATCCGCCTGACCGCTCCCGACGGCTACCAGACGCAGCGCTCCTACTCGATCTCCTCGGGTCCCGAGGACGACCGCCTGGCGATCACCGTGGAGCGGATCGACGACGGCGAGGTCTCGCCCTACCTGACCGGGGTGCTCGAGGTGGGGGACGAGATCGAGCTGCGCGGCCCGATCGGCGGGCACTTCACCTGGCGCGTCGAGGACGGCGGCCCGCTGCTGCTGGTCGCCGGCGGCTCCGGGATCGCGCCGCTGATGTCGATGCTGCGCCACCGCGCCGCGCAGGGGAGCCACGTCGACGCGCGCATGCTCGTCTCCGCCCGCATGCTCGCGGACCTGATCTACCGGGAGGAGCTCGATGGCCTCGCGTCAGGGCCCGGCCTGGCCGTGCATCGCACGCTCACGCGCGGGGCCCCGGAGGGCTGGGACGGGCTTCGACCGGCGCGTCGACGGCGCGATGCTCGAGCAGGTCGGCCCGGCGCCGTCCGAGCGCCCGCGCGTGTTCGTCTGCGGCCCCACGGGCTTCGTCGAGGTCGTCGCCGATCTGCTCGTCGAGCTCGGGCACGACCCGGGCTCGATCCACGCCGAGCGCTTCGGGCCGACGGGATGAGCGAGCCCCGGGACCCGGTCGGGATGGTCGGCGACGACGCGTGCTGGCTCGACGGCAACGGCGTGGCCGGGCTGCTCACGGAGGTCTTCGGCGTCGAGCTGACGACCGTCGTGCGGACCTGCGGGAGCTGCGGCACGGCCGCGCCCGTCGGCGCGCACCGCGCGTACCTCGGCCCGGGGACCGTGCTGCGCTGCCCGGGCTGCGCCGGCGTCGCGATCCTGATCGCCCGGCTCCCCGACCGCGACGTCGTGCAGGTGCACGGCTCCTGGTCGATCGAGCTGCCACGGGGGTAGATGGCCGGCCGCGAGACGCCCGCGACGCGCGCGCTCCGCGAGGCCGGCGTGGCGTTCGAGCTGCGCGAGTACGAGCACGACCCGGCGGCGGGCGCGTATGCGCTCGAGGCCGCCGAGGCGCTCGGCCTCGACCCCGACACCGTCTTCAAGACCCTCGTGGTCGACCGCGACGGCAGCCTTACCGTCTGCCTCGTCCCCGCGGCCGCCCAGCTCGACACGCGGGCGCTCGGCAAGCGCGTCGCGCTCGCGCCGCCCGACCGGGCGGAGAAGGTCACGGGCTACGTCACCGGCGGCATCAGCCCGTTCGGGCAGCGCCGCGAGCTGCCGACCTTCGTCGACGAGCTGGTCGAGATCCTCGACACCGTCTGGGTCAGCGGCGGCCGCCGCGGGCTGGAGATCGGGATCGCCCCCGCGGACCTGGTGCGGCTGCTGAGCGCCGACGTGCGCGCGATCGCCCGCTAGGCCGGCGTCGCCGCGCGGACCCGCAGCCGCCGCACGTCGCCAACCGCCAGCGCGACCACGAGCAGCGCCAGCACCACCAGCGACGACGCGAGCATCGTGGGGCGGGTCCCCAGGGTCGCGGCGACGCCCGCGACCGCCGCGAACCCGAGCGGCATCGCGCCAGCGGTCGTGAACCAGTCCAGCGAGGTCACCCGCGAGAGCGAGCCCGGCGGGATCTCGCGCCCGAGCGTGGTCTCCCAGAGCGTGAAGCCGGCGCTGACGCCGATGCCGGCGAGCAGCTCGAACGCCGCGATCGCCCCCGTCGACCCCGCGAAGCCGATGATGATCGGCTGGCACGCCGCGGCCAGGAAGCACACGACGCAGACGAACATCGGGCGCTCCACCCGCAGGCGCAGCGACAGCACGGCGCCGATGATCGTCCCGACCCCGAAGCAGGTCACGATCACGGCCCAGCTCCCGGCGCCGCCGAGCTCGCGGTCGGCGATCACGGGCCCGAGCGCGAGCACGCAGGGCAGCGCGATCAGGTGGTAGGTGGTCAGCGCGGGCATGAACGTCCACATCCAGCGCCGCCGGCGGACCTCGTCCACGCCGCCGCGCAGCTCCTCCCAGAACCCCGACACCGCGTCGGCCGCGCGCGCCGCCGGCACGGAGCCCATCCGGATCAGGAAGATCGCGCTGACGAGGAACGTGACCGCGTCGACGCCGATCGCCGCGCCCGGGCCGATCGTGACCACGAGCAGCCCGCCGAGCGTCGGGCCGAGCACCGTCCCGACGTTCTGCGCGAGCCCCATCAGCGCGTTCGCCTGCTGCAGGTGCTCGGGTCCGGCGACCTGGGGGATGAGCCCGCCGGCGGCCGGCCGGAAGAACGCCTCGAAGGTTCCGTAGAAGGCGACGAGCACGACCAGCATCCACAGCTCGGCGGCGCCCGTCAGCAGCAGCGCGGCGATCACCGCCTGCACGACCATCCGTCCGAAATCGGACACAAGCATGAGCGTTCGGCGGGGAAGGCGATCGGCCCAGACGCCTGCCACGAGGATCAGCAGGGCGAGCGGGAGGGCCTGCGCGGCGAGCACGAGACCGAGCTCGCCGGCGCTCCCGTCGAGCTCGTCGAGCACCGCGAAGGCGAGCGCCACCGGCAGCAGCGCGTCGCCGACGAAGGAGACCGCCTGCCCGGCGAGCAGCAGGCGCAGCTGACGGATCCGCAGGGCGGGCAGCGCGTCGGCGAGGCGGGCGGTCGACATGGCGCAGGCAGGCTAGGGCCGCGCCCGGCCGCCGCCTATGGAGGTGGCACCACCTCGTAACATCTATGTATGACTCATGCACATGAGGTCAACGCGCTCGGTGCGCTCGCGGTCGAGGTCGCGCGCCGCGTGCAGGAGGCCGGCGAGGCCGCGAGCCCGCATGGGGCATCGGTTCCCGCCGCCCTGGTGGCCCTGCACGGGCTGACGGGCGGGCAGTCGATCGACGCGCTGCGACACGTGGTCGGGCTCACCCACTCGGGGGCGGTTCGGCTCGTCGACCGGCTCGCCGCGGCGGGCCTGGTCGAGCGCCGGGTCGGCGCCGACGGGAGGGCGGTGGCGCTCCAGCTCACCCCCGAGGGCCGGCGTGCGGCACGCCGGGTGCTCGTCCGCCGGGAGGCGGCGCTCGAGTCCGTGCTTGCCCCTCTGACCCCTCGCGACCGGGCGGACCTCGCCCGGCTCAACGAGCGCCTGCTGCGCTCCTTGACCGAGGGTCAGCAGGAGCGCCGGCGGGTCTGCCGGCTGTGCGACGTCGAGGCCTGCGGGCGCGACTGCCCCACAAGAGCTGAACCCCGAGCCTCACCCTTCATCTGAGGTTCATACGTCCACCGCGGCGCGTTCGATGCGCCGCGCGACGACCTCCGACCAATCCTCTCCGATCGCCCGGACGCGCTCGGCGGAGGCGCCGTGGTCGTACTCGACCCGCCGGTGCTCGATCCGGCCGTCGCCGGTGAGCAGGGCGTAGGCGGCGCGCACGTCGCCGTCGAACGGCATCCCGACCGAGCCCGGGTTCACGAGCGCGACCCCGCCGGCCGAGGTGCGGGCGAACGGCAGGTGGGTGTGCCCGAAGACCACGCGCGGCGCGTCGGTGCCGTCGAGCAGCTCCTCGTCCTCGCCGGCGTCCTCGGGATCGAACGAGCGCACGTCGCTGACCGGCGAGCCGTGGCAGATCAGCGTGCCGTCGATCGGCAGCGAGAAGGGCAGCGAGGCGAGGTCGGCGACCGTGTCGTCCCCGAGCGCCGCCCGGGCCGCGGCGATCGCCCCCGGGACGACCGGGTTGTCGGGCGCGGCGCGGGGGTCGGCGGTCCAGCGCTCGCCGTTGCCGCGGATCCAGCTCGCGCGCTCCAGCGCCCGCAGCCGCTCGACCGTCTCGGCGGGCCAGCCTCCGAACAGCGCGTAGTCGCCGCCCAGCACCCAGCCCTCGACCCCGGCGGCCTCCGCGTCGGCGATCACCGCCTCGAGCGCCGGCAGGTTGCCATGCACGTCATAGACCAGCGCGAGCACGCGCCGTTTGTAGCATCGGCGCGGTGAGCGACGCGCCGCCGTCCACCCCGCAGCACGAGGCCGACCCGCTCGTCGTCACGGGCCCGACGCTGACGCTGCGCTACGCCACGGCCGCCGACGCCCCGCGCCTGCTCGACCTGGCCTCGGACCCGGCTGTCACGCGCTTCTTCTCCTGGGGCCCCTACACGGACCTCTCCCAGCCCGAGGCCTACATCGCCTCGCTGCCCGGCAAGCGCGAGCGCGGCGAGCTGCTCGACTTCCTGATCGACCACCGCGAGGACGGGCCGATCGGCGTCACGGGGCTGTCCGAGCTGTCGGTGCGCAACCGGCACGCCACGGTCGGGTCGTGGTTCGGGCACCGCTGGTGGGGCAGCGGGGCCAACCTCGAGTCCAAGGCGCTGATCGCCGCGCTCGCGTTCGAGCGGCTCGGGATGGATCGCCTGACCGCGTGGGCCAACACCCGCAACGGCCGCTCGCAGGTGGCGCTCGAGCGCGTCGGCTTCAAGCGCGAGGGCGTCCTGCGCGACTTCCACCGCCACGGCGACACGCTCCACGACGTGGTCGTGTTCGGCATGACGCGAAACGGGTGGTTGAAATCTGACCTCGCTCGGGTACACGTCGGCATCGAGGGGACGTCACCGCCGGCATTCACCGTCGGTATGACGCCAACCATTCCGCCGTAGCGGGGTGGAACAAAACACAGATTAGAGGCTGGGGAGCCTTCCGGACCTAGGGACCAGGACCCGGGGCGAGGACCGCTGCCCACGACGACCTTGGGGAGGTCGTGATGCTCGATCCTGCTCGCTAGGGGGACCACCAGTACGCGCGCCGCGCTCGGCGTGGCACTCACCCTGCTGTTCGCGCTACCGGCCACCGCGGCGGCCCAGACGCCACCGCTGCCGGCGCCGCTTCCACAGGCTCCGTCGATCCCGTCGGCGCCCTCGATCTCGCTGCCGCTCACCGTCGCGGCGGCCCAGCCGTGCCCCGGCGCCCGCCGCCGCTCGGGCACGCGCTCCCGCCAGGCCGCCGTCGGCTGCCTGGTCAACAAGGCGCGCACCAGCGCCGGGCTGCGCGGCTTCCGCTGGAGCTCCACGCTCGCCCGCGCCGCCACCCGCCACGCGCGCGACATGTCGCGCCGCGGCTACTTCGCCCACCAGCGCTCAGGCGGGCCGTCGCTGGGCCGCCGCGTGCGCGCAGCCGGCTTCCGCGGGCGCAACGTCGGCGAGGCGATCGCCTACGGCTGCGGGTCGCTGAGCACCCCGGCGTCGATCGTGCGCTCATGGCTCGCCAGCCCGCCGCACCGGGCGATCCTGCTGTCGCGCCGCAGCCGCGTGGGGGTCGGCGTCAGCGGGCGCCCGCCCGTGGGGTGCGGGGGTCGCGGCGCGACCTACGTGCTCGACGCCGGCTAGGCGTCCTAGTCCCGCCGGGAGTCCCAGGAGAACCCGCGGATCGCGAGCGTGAGCCCGACCGCGGTCCAGAGCGCCAGCACGAGCAGCGCGACGGCGTGGTCGGCCACGCCGTCGCCGTGCACGATCGCGCCCGAGAGGCCGTCGACGAGGTGCTTGAGCGGGAGCACCTCGGCGATGTCGCGCAGGACCGCCGGCGCGTCCTGCTCGTCGTAGAAGACCCCGGCGATCATCAGCATCGGCAGGAAGACCGCGTTGACGTACGCGGGCGCCGACTCCGAGTTGGGGATCGCGTGCGAGAGCGCGACCCCGAGCGAAGCGAAGCAGAGCACGCCGAGGGCCGTGAAGACCGCGAGCGCGACCCAGTCGCCCGGCCACGAGACGCCGAACACGAGGTGCCCGGCGCAGATCACGATCGCCAGCTGCAGCACGACGTTGGTCACCGCGCTGGCGGCGACGCCGGCGAGGTAGGCGGGGGCGGGCAGCGGCGTGCCGCGCAGGCGCTTGAGCACGCCGCTCTCGCGCAGGAACGTCAGGTTGTAGGCGAGCGCGATGAACGTCGCCGACATCACGCTCACGCCGGCTATCCCGGGCACGATCACGTCGAGGTCCTCGCGCCGCCCCGCGAAGACGGCGCCGAACAGCGCGAGCAGCAGCAGCGGCAGCAGGAAGTTGAAGAACGCGGCCGTCGGGTTGCGCCAGAACATCCGGCGCTCGAGCCGGAACTGGTGCCAGGCGAGCGTCATCATGCGGCGGCGGGCTCCGGCTCGCGCGCCTCCGCCGTCAGCTCGAGGTAGACGTCCTCGAGGCTCGGCCGGCTGACCGAGAGCTCCTCGAGCCGCTCCCCGCGCGCCAGCGCGGCGGCGGTGGCCTCGTGCAGCAGCGTCGTCGGGTCCTCGGTGACGACCTCGACGAGCTCGTGGCCGAGCCGGTAGCTCACCCGGTAGCGGGCGGCGCCGGCGATCAGCTCGCCGGGCGGGCCCTCGGCGAGGATGCGGCCGTCCTTGACGATCGCGACGCGGTCGGCCAGCGCCTGCGCCTCGTCGAGGTAGTGCGTGGTCAGCAGGACCGTCTTGCCGAGGTCGCGTAGTGCGCGCACGACCTCCCACGCGGCCCGGCGCGCGGCGGGGTCGAAGCCCGTCGTCGGCTCGTCGAGGAAGATCAGCTCGGGGTCGCCGACGAGCGCGAGCGCCAGGTCCAGCCGGCGCCGCTGCCCGCCCGACAGCGTGCGCGCGCGGCGCTCGGCCGCCTCCCGGAGGCCGGTCAGCGCCAGCGTCTCGTCGACGCCGCGCGGCGCCGGGTACAGGCGCGCGAAGTGCTCGAGCGTCTCGCGGACGGTCAGGTGCGGGTAGGTGCCGCAGCTCTGCAGGACGATCCCGACGCGGGACCGCAGCTCGTACGCCCGCTCGGCGGGGTCGTGACCGAGCACGGACACCTCGCCGCCGTCGCGGCGGCGGTGGCCCTCGAGGATCTCGACGGTCGTCGTCTTGCCCGCTCCGTTGGGCCCGAGCAGGCCGTAGACCTCGCCGCGACGGACCGAGAACGTCAGTCCACGAACCGCCTCGTGGGCGCCGTAGGCCTTTGACAGGTCGTTCACAACGATCGCGGCGTTCGCCGTCACGCTCCCATCATGGCAACCTCCCCGCCACTCCAATGGTGTGCGGCTGCATCGACATCGGCTCCAACACGACGCGCGTGCTCGTCGCCGACGCCAGCGACGGCCGGCTGCGCGAGGTGCTGCAGCGGCGGGCCTTCACGCGGATCGGCAAGGGCCTCAAGCCGGGCGCCGAGATCCCGCGCGCGAAGATCGAGGAGGTGGCGGACGTCGTCGCCTCGCACCGCGCGCTCGCCGAGGAGGCCGGGGCGCACCCTGTCCGCACGGTCGCCACGGCGGCGATCCGCTCCGCGGCCAACCGCGACGAGTTCGTCGAGCTCGTCAGCGAGCGCGGCGGCGTGGAGGTCTCCATCCTCGAGGGCGAGGAGGAGGCCCGGCTCGCGTTCCTCGGCGCCACGCGGACGCTCGGGCACCGCCTGGAGGGCCGGGTCGGCGTCGTCGACGTCGGCGGCGGCTCGACGGAGATCGCGGTCGGCACGGTCGAGGGCGGCGTCTCGTGGTGGGCGTCCTTCCGGCTCGGCTCGGGCCACCTCGCGGACGAGCACCTGCGCTCGGACCCGCCGTCGGCTGCCGAGCTCGCCGTGATGCGCGCGCACGCGGTCGAGGTCTTCGAGACGATCGCCGTTCCGCGGCCGGGGGCGGCCGTCGCGGTCGGCGGCAGCGCCGCCTCGCTGCGGCGTCTCGTCGGAGGCAGGACGCTCGACGAGGGCACGCTGCGGCGGGCGCTCGACGTGCTCGCGCAGGCGCCGGTCAGCGAGGTCGCCGAGCGTCTCGCGCTCGATCCCGAGCGGGTGCGGCTGATGCCCGCGGGCATGGTGATCCTCGCCGCCGCCACCCAATGCCTCGGCTGCACGTTGACGATCGGCAACGGCGGCCTGCGCGAAGGCGTGTTGCTCGAGCTCGCGGGTGGCATGATCGGAGGTGACGCATGACCGACGTGACCGCCGCACCCGACAGCGCCGAGATCGATCTCGACGACCGCTCGCTGTACTTCAACCGCGAGCTGTCGTGGCTGCAGTTCAACGCGCGCGTGCTCGAGCTCGCCGAGGACCCGAGCGTCGCGCTGCTCGAGCGCGTGAAGTTCTGCGCGATCGTCTCGTCGAACCTCGACGAGTTCTTCATGGTCCGCGTCGCCGGCCTGCACGACCAGATCGACGCCGGCATCGAGACGCCGCTGCAGGACGGGCGCACGCCGAGCGAGACGATCTCCGAGATCCGCACGACGGTGCGCGAGCACGCCAAGCGCCAGGGCGAGGTGCTCGACCGCGAGCTGCGGCCCGAGCTGGCCGAGCACGGCATCCGGATCGTCGGCGTCGGCGACGTCGGCCCGGAGGAGCGCACGGCGCTCGACGAGCGCTTCCGCCGCCAGATCTTCCCCGTCCTGACGCCGCTGGCGGTCGGGCTCGGCCGCCCCTTCCCGTACATCTCCAACCTCTCGCTCTCGCTCGGCGTCGTCGTGCGCGACCCCGTCGGCGGGATGGAGGCGTTCGCGCGCGTGAAGGTGCCGAAGGAGATGCTGCCGCGCTTCGTCCCGGTCGGCGACGGGCGCACGTTCGTCCCGCTCGAGGACCTGATCGCCAAGAACCTCGACGCGCTGTTCCCCGGGATGGAGATCGTCGACCACGCGGTCTTCCGGGTCACCCGGGACGCCGACTTCACGGTCTCCGACGAGGCCGACGACCTCGTGCGCGCGGTCGAGGACGAGCTGCGCCGGCGCCGCTTCGGCGAGGTGGTCCGGGTCGAGGTATCGACCTCCATGAGCGCCCCCATGCGCGAGCAGATCGTCTCCTCGCTCGCCGCCGAGGACGAGGACATCTTCGAGGTGCCCGGGCTGCTGGACCTCGAGGACCTGTGGGACATCGTCCGCGTCACGGGCCACGCCGACCTGCGCGACAAGCCGTGGACGCCGGTCACCCAGCCGCGCCTGCAGCCCGACGAGGACGAAGAGCCCGACGTCATGGCCGCGATGCGCAAGGGCGACATCCTGCTCCACCACCCCTATGACTCGTTCTCCACGTCGGTCGAGCGGTTCGTCGAGCAGGCCGTCGCCGACCCCGACGTGCTCGCGATCAAGCAGACCGTGTACCGCACGAGCGACGACTCCCCGCTCGTCCCGGCGCTGATCCGCGCCACCGAGCGCGGCAAGCAGGCGGTCTGCGTGGTGGAGGTCAAGGCGCGCTTCGACGAGCGGGCCAACATCCAGTGGGCGCGCTCGCTCGAGCAGTCCGGCGTGCACGTGGTGCACGGCCTGCCGGCGCTCAAGACGCACGCCAAGTGCCTGCTGATCATCCGCCGCGAGGGCGACGGCGTGCGCAACTACGTGCACGTCGGCACGGGCAACTACCACCCGAAGACCGCGCGCCTGTACACGGACTTCGGCCTGCTCACCTGCGACGAGCAGATCGGCGCCGACGTGGCGGACATGTTCAACTTCCTGACCGGGTTCGCCCGCCCGCGCCACTACCGGCAGGTGCTCGTGGCGCCCGCGCACCTGCGCGACGCGATCCTCGGCGAGATCGAGGCCACGATCACCGCGCTGAAGGAGGGCCGCCGCGGCCGCATCCGGATGAAGATGAACTCGCTCGTGGACCGGCGCTGCATCCAGGCGCTCTACCGGGCCTCGCAGGCCGGGGTGGAGGTCGAGATCAACGTGCGCGGGATCTGCTGCCTGCGCCCGGGCGTGCCCGGCGTGTCGGAGAACATCCGCGTCACGTCGGTCGTCGGGCGCTTCCTGGAGCACTCCCGCATCTACGCCTTCGAGCGCGATGGGGCGTGCACCGTCTACATCGGCTCCGCGGATCTGATGCCGCGCAACCTCGACACACGCGTGGAGCTGCTCACCCCCGTGCGCGACCCCGCGCTGCGCGACGACCTCACCGACGCGCTGGACCGCTGCATGGCCGACGACACCAACGCCTGGGAGCTGCGCGACGACGGCTCGTGGGAGCGGCGCAGCGCCGACCCGCGCGAGCCGCGGAACGCCCAGCGAGAGCTGATGGACGGTCACGCGGCCCGCGCGGCTGAGGCGCAGCAGACCTGACTACCTCGGGAGCCGCAGGCCCACGGCGCGCGAGGCGACGGCGACGTTGCCGGCCGCGTCACGGGTCACGGTCTGCGCGCGGGCGGCGATCGCCCGCTTGACGGCGAGCTTGCGCACGCCCTTGGGGAGCGCGACCGTGACGGTCTTGCGCTGGCCGGCCTTCAGCGAGTAGCGCGCGCTGCCGAGCACGGCGACCACCCGCTGCGAGCCGATCTTCACCGTCTTGGCGGTGGTCAGCGTCACGGTGCCGATGCAGCCACCGGCCTCCGCGGCCGGGCACTCGATCGACAGGCGCGTGGTCGCGCGGCCGCGGCGGATCTTCACGGCGGCGGTGCGGGAGCGCACGCGCGCGGCGGTGGCCTTCGCGTCGGCCGGCGGCGGCGGGGTCACCACGACGGCGTCGAGGGCCTCGACGGAGTCCGTGACGTCCGTGCCCGCGGCGTCGGTCTGGGCGGAGTCGGTGCCGGCGCCGCCGCGCACGAGGTCCACCTGGCCGTCACGGGCGCGCAGGACGTCGTCGCCCTCCTGGCCGTCGAGCAGGTCGGGCCCGTTGCCGCCCGTGAGCGTGTCGTTGCCCGTGCCGCCCGAGAACGTGTCGGTCTCCTCGGCCCCGGTCAGCGTGTCGTTGCCCGCGCCGGCGTCGGCGGTCACGGCCAGCAGCGCGCCCGTGCCCGGGGAGACGGTGAAGGCGTCGTCGCCGGCGAGCGCGCGCAGGTCCAGCGCCTCGGCCGAGCCGATGTCGAGCGAGAACGCTCCGGCGCTCGTGCGGTCGAACTTCGCGCGGGCGCCGTTCGGGGCGAGCGTGAACGTCTCGGCCGTGTTCGCGCCGTTGACCTCGACGCGGTCGGTGCCGGCCTCGCCGTTCATGACGTCGGAGCCGTCGCCGTTGTTCCAGACCGTGGTGTCCTCGCCGTCGCCGCCGTTCATGGTGTCGGCGCCGCGATCGCCCACCAGGCGGTCGTTGCCCGCGCCGCCGCTGAGCGTGTCGTTGTCGTCGCCGCCGTTGAGGAGGTCGGCGCCGTCGCCGCCCGTGAGCGTGTCGGCGCCCGCGGCGCCGTTGGCCGTGACCGTGATCAGCGGCGCGAGGCCGGTCTCGGCCGTCAGCTTGTCGTCGCCGCCGAGGGCGTTGACGGTGATCCGCTCGGCGGAGATGTCGAGGTTGAACGTGCCCAGATTGATGCGGTCGAACCGCACGCGGGTCGCGTCGGCCGGGTTGGGCTTGATCGTGAAGTCGTCGCCCTGAGTCGGGGCCCCGTTGACCTCGATCTCGTCGGCGTTGCCGTCGCCGTTCATGACGTCGGAGCCGTCGCCGTTGTTCCAGACGAGCACGTCGTTGCCGGCCCCGCCGCTCATCGCGTCACCGCCGCGAGCGCCGACGATGCGGTCCTCGCCGTCCCCGCCCGAGAGCGCGTCCGCGTCGTTGTTGCCGGTCAGGACGTCGTCGCCGGCGCCGCCGTCGGCGGTCACGGACTTCAGGTTGGCGGTGGTGATCGTGATCTCGTCGTCGCCGCCGCCGGCGTCGGCGACGAGGTCGATCGTGTTGTTGGCGGGGAGCGTGGTGCCGCCGAAGTCGGTCGTCGCGGTGCCGCCGTTGATCGCCATGGTCAGCAGCCCGGCGGCGTCCTCGCCGATCACGACGCGATCCGGTGCGTCGTCGCCCGTGAGGGTGAGCGTCGTGCCGTCGACCTCGGGAGTGGTCGCCGCGCTGACCGTCGGGGGTCCGGCGAGCGCCGCCGCCGCCAGCAGGGCGACGACCGCTGTCGTGGTGCGGATCCGGTGTGGGGTGGGGGTCATAGCCCCCCAAGACGCCGGTTAGCCGCATGTATTCCACCCCGGTGTTCAGGGAAAGTCTTGTCGTGACGCCCGAACTGCTCCCGGAAGTCCTGGCGGATCATCTCGATCGGCTCTACCGCGCGGCGTGGGCGTTGTGCGGCTCCCGTGAGGACGCGGAGGACCTCGTCCAGGAGACCTTCACGCGCGTGCTCGCCAAGAAGCGCACCATCGCCTCCGACGAGGACGCGCTGCCCTACCTGCTGACCGTGTTGCGCAACACGTTCCGCTCCTCGCTGCGGACCCGCTCGCGCCGGCCGCGCACGTCGGCGCTCGAGGACGCCGCGGAGATGCGCCTCGCCGCGCCCACGGGGCGGTCCCCCGAGGCGATCGTCGAGGCGCGCGCCGTGTTCGCCGCGATCGCCGCGCTACCCGACGACCAGCGCGACGTGGTGGCGGCCGTCGACGTGGCCGGCCTCTCCTACGCGGAGGCCGCGGAGACGCTCGGCGTCCCGGCCGGCACGATCATGAGCCGCCTGCACCGCGGCCGCTCGCGCGTGGCGTCGGCCGTGGCGTAGTGCCGAGGAACGTCAACGACGCTGGGTAGGGGAGGTGGGGGAGCGGTCGCGCGCGGTCGCCCCTCCGCCCGCTCGACAACGCGGTCTGCGTTAGGCCGCCATACACGGCCGAACGTCGACCCCGATGCGCCGCGCGTCGCGGAGTTTGCGTTAGGCCGTCATACGCGGCCTTTCGTCGACCGCATCGAGGCGCGGCCCCGGGGACGCGAGCGCGGCCGGCCCAACTATGCCCCCACCCAGAGCCGTTGACGTACGTCGCGCGCAGCGCCCCCGGCCAGGGGACCAAGCTCAGAAGTCGACGGCGCCCTGGCCCTTCCAGGCCGCGAGCTCGAGCAGTTCGTCGCTCGGCACGTTGGTCGCCGACAGGATGCAGGTGCGGCCGTTGCGACGCCAGGTGACGGCGGTGCGGCCGTCCTCCTCGAAGACGCGCAGCTTGGTGCCCTCGCGCTCCGCGCGGTCGGAGCCGGGCGGCCAGGCGAGCTGCTCGCCCTCGACGATCGTGTACGCGATCCGCCGGCCCTCGCGGCGGTAGAAGACGGTCTTGGTCTCGCGGCCGCCGATCTCGTCGGTGCGGACGCCCTCGGCCTCCCAGCCGAACTTGCCCTCGTAGTTGGGGAAGCGGACGTCGTCGACCTGGTCCTTGAGCAGCCGCGGCTGGCCCGGGTCGAGCTGTGCGGCGGCGACCGGCGGGCGGACGGCGGCGGCGAGCACCTCGGCGGTCGCCGGGCCGCCGCTGAAGGCGATCACGATCGCCACGGCCGCCAGCGCCGCCGCGGCGAGCCCGGCGCTCGGCAGCCAGCCCCAGCCGCGGCGCTCACGACGCTTGCGCGGGGCGGCATCGCCGCGGTGCATCGCCTCGATCCGCGAGCGCAGCGCCAGCGGCGCCGACACCGACTCGGCCGCCGTGGTGATCGCGGCGAGGCCGGCACGCTGGTGCTCGAGCGCGGCGGCCAGCACCGGGTCGCGCGCGAGCCGCGCCTCGAGCGCCCCGCGCTCGGCGGGGTCGAGGCGCCCATCGACGTAGGCGGCGAGCGCCGCCTCGTCGGGCTCGGACAGGGGTGCGTCTGCGGTCATGTGCCGTTCTGAAGACTAAGACGCCGGGACGGCGCCGGATATTCCACCGTTACGCTGACATTCCCATGGAACGCGACGCGCTGCTGAGCGGGACCGTCCACCCGGGCGACCGCGCGCCCGCGCCGGGGCGCCTCGCGCTCGTGCAGATGCTCGTCAATACGGTCGATCGCGAGCACGGCCCCGACCTGCTCGCCGACGCCGAGGGGCTCACCGACTGGCTCGCCGCCCGCGGCCTGCTCGAGCCGGGCGCCGTGCGCGATGCGGCTGTGTCCGAGGGCGAGCTCGAGGCGGCGCGCGAGGTGCGCGAGGCGCTGCGTTCGCTGATGCACGCCAACAACGGCGCGCCCGAGGAGCCCCGTGCCCGTGCCGTGCTCGACGCGGCGGCGGCGCGCGCGGAGCTGAGGCCGACCTTCCCGTCGGAGGGCCCGGAGCTCGTCCCGGGGCGCGGCGGCGTCGACGGCGCGCTCGGGCGCGTCGTGGCCGCGACGTTCGCGGCGATGCTCGACGGGAGCTGGTCGCGGCTGAAGGCGTGCCCCCGCGACGTCTGCGGCTGGGCGTTCTACGACCGCTCGAGCAACGCGAGCGCCACGTGGTGCTCGATGGCGGTATGCGGCGGCCGTGTGAAGGCGGGCGCCTACTACCGGCGGCGCCGGGCCGGCGGCTGAGCGCCCGCGGCTAGGCTGCAGGGCGTGTCGGCGGTGTTCGTGGTCAGCTCGATCGTGGTGTACGTCGCCGGGCTCCTCCTGCTCGCATGGGAGGGGCGCCGCGACCTCGCGATCCTGCTCGCGGCGGTCGGCGGCGTCGCGCTCAGCATCGCCACGCTGCCGTAGGATGGCGCCATGGACTTCAGCATCGACCACGATCCGATCGCCAACGCCCATCTGGTGACCGCGTCGGGGGAGCTCGACGTGGCGGCCGCGCCGCAGCTGTCGGCGATCCTCACGATGGGGGCGGCGAGCTCGCAGTCCGTGGTCGTGCTCGACATGGGCGGCGCGACGTTCATCGACTCGACGGCGCTCGGCGTCGTCATCCGCTCGGCCGACCAGATGACGGGCGCGGGCAAGCGCCTGTTCATCGTCGCGCCCGAGGGGCCGGTCAGCCGGCTGCTCGAGCTGACCAACCTCAAGCAGCACTTCGCGGTCTTCCAGGACCGCGACGAGGCGATCTCCGCCGCCTCCGTGCCCGCCGGCTGAGAACCGGCCCCGCATACCCCCGGGGCACCGCCCCCCGGGACACGTGCAGACTCGGTTCACGCGCCCCACCTCGATCGGGACGCTGTCGCCATGCGTCAAACCATCCGATCGAGGCCGCCTGTGAACGCCGTCGTCGTGCAGGCCGAGAGCCCGCAGGGCACCACCCCCGAGGCCGTCATCTCCGCCCGCCACGTCGTCCGCCGCTACGGCGAGGGCGACACCGCCGTGGACGCGCTGCGCGGCGTGTCGCTGGACATCGCCCGCGGCAAGCTCACCGCCGTGATGGGGCCGTCCGGCTCCGGCAAGTCGACCCTGATGCACATCCTCGCCGGCCTCGACCAGCCGACGGACGGGCAGGTCGAGATCGCCGGCCAGGACATCACCCGGCTCGACGACACGGCGCTCACCAAGCTGCGCCGCGACCACATCGGGTTCATCTTCCAGTTCTTCAACCTGCTGCCGATGCTGACGGCGGCCGAGAACATCGTGCTGCCGCAGAAGCTGGCAGGCACCAAGATCGACCCGGCGTGGCTGTCCGAGCTCACGGACAAGGTCGGCCTCGCCGATCGCCTCTCGCACCGGCCGTCGGAGCTCTCGGGCGGCCAGCAGCAGCGCGTCGCCGTCGCCCGCGCCCTCGTCTCGCGGCCGAGCGTGATGTTCGCCGACGAGCCGACGGGCAATCTCGACTCGACCACCAGCGGGGAGATCCTGGCCCTGCTGCGCGACTCGGTCGACTCGTTCGGCCAGACCACCGTGATGGTCACCCACGACGCGCACGCGGCCGCCATCGCCGACCGCGTCCTCTTCCTCGCCGACGGCGAGATCGTGCGCGACCTGCCGCAGTGCAGCGCCCACAAGATCCTCGAGACGCTCGAGGACGTGACGCGCCGATGATCGGAGTCGCGCTCAAGGGCCTCGCCGCCCGCAAGGTGCGTGCGCTGCTGACCGCGCTCGCGGTCGTGATCGGCGTCTCGATGATCAGCGGCACCTACATCCTCACCGACACCATGCAGAAGGCCTTCGACGGCGTCTTCGAGTCGTCGTACGCGGAGACCGACGCGGTCATCTCCGGCAAGGAGCTGATCGAGGGCGCCTCCAGCGGCAGCGCCACGGTGCCCGCCTCGCTGCTGAAGCAGGTCCGCGGGCTCGACGAGGTCAGCGCGGCCGGCGGGACGATCGCCGCCGACGAGGCCAACAAGTCCCAGATCATCGGCCACGACGGCAAGGCGATCGGCGGAGCCGGCGGCGCGCCGACGTTCGGGCTCGCCCACGACGAGGAGAACCCGGAGTTCAGCCCGTTCCAGCTCAAGAGCGGTGAATGGGCGACCGGCGCCGGGCAGGTCGTGATCGACGCCGGCAGCGCCGACAAGGGCGACCTGGCGGTCGGCCAGCGCGTCGAGGTCGACACGCTCGGCGTCAAGAAGTCCTACGAGATCACCGGCATCGCCACCTTCGGCGACGTCGACTCGCTCGGCGGGGCGACGATGGCGATCTTCGACCTCCCCACGGCGCAACAGCTGCTCCACAAGGAGAACGCCTACGACGGCATCTCGATACAGGCGAAGGACGGCACGTCGACGGCCCAGCTGGTCGAGGCGATCGAGCCGCTCGTCCCCGAGTCGCTGCAGGTCGTGGACGCGCAGGCCCAGGCGGAGCAGGACGCCAAGGAGACGAGCGAGGGGATGGGCTTCATCCGCTACTTCTTCCTCGGCTTCGGCGCCATCGCGCTGTTCGTCGGGTCGTTCGTGATCTTCAACACCCTGTCGATCACGGTCGCCCAGCGCACCCGCGAGTTCGCGACCCTGCGCACGCTCGGCGCCTCGCGCAAGCAGGTCATGCGCTCGGTGATCCTCGAGGGGATCGCGATCGGCCTGCTCGCCTCCGTGATCGGCCTGATCGCCGGCTTCGGGATCTACAAGGGCCTCGACGCGCTGTTCGTCGCGCTCGGCGCCGACCTGCCGAAGACCGGCACGGTGCTGGCCACGCGCACGATCATCGTGTCGCTGCTCGTCGGCACGGTCGTGACGCTGCTCGCGAGCATCCTGCCCGCCCGGCGCGCGACCCGTGTGCCGCCGATCGCGGCGGTCCGCGAGGGCGCCGAGCTCCCGCAGTCGCGGGTCGCGGCGCACTCGGCCAAGCTGGCGGTCGGCCTGATCGCCGCGTCGCTTGCCGCGATCTGCGCCGGCGTCTTCGCCGGCGTGGGCGCGCTCGGTGTCGCGGTGCTGCTCGGCGGCGGCATCCTGTCGCTGTTCTTCGGCGTCGCGATGGCCGCTCCGCGGCTGGTCAAGCCGCTCGCGCGGCTGGTGGGCTGGCCGGGCCGGCGCACCGGGGGCATCTCCGGTGAGCTGGCGAGCGCCAACGCCGTCCGCAACCCGTCGCGCACGGCCTCGACGGCCGCCGCGCTGATGATCGGGCTGACGCTCGTCACGGTCGTGGCGGTGCTCGGCGCCGGCCTGCGCTCGTCGGTCGAGGGCGCGGTCACCGACCAGGTCAAGGCCGATTACATCCTCAACAACCCCGACGACGTGTCCTTCGGCTCCCCCGAGGGCGACGCGGTCGCCGCGGTCGACGGCGTGACCGTCGCGTCGCACGTCCGCACCGACACGGCGCTGGTCGACGGCGAGGAGTCCGATCTCACCGGCATCGACCCGAAGACGATCGACCACTTCTACTCGTTCGAGTGGGTGCGCGGCGACGACAGCACGGTGCCCTCGATGGGCGCCGGCGACGCGATCGTGGCCAAGGACTACGCGGAGGACAAGGACATCGGCGTCGGGAGCGAGCTGAACATCCTCAGCGCGTCCGGCGAGAAGCGCACGGTGACCGTCAGCGGGATCTACGACCCGCCGGCGATCGACCAGATGCTCGGGGCCGTGTCGATCACGCAGCAGGCCTACGACAAGACGTTCCCGCAGGCCAAGAACCGGTTCACGTTCGTCGACGCCGAGCCGGGGGCGGCGAACGCCGTGACGGCGGCCGCCGAGCCGTTCAGCGACGCCGTGCTGTACACCGGCGCGGAGTTCCCGCGTGAGTACACGTCCGGGTTCGCGGACTTCCTGAACCTGCTGTACGTGATGCTCGCGTTCTCGGTGATCGTGTCGCTGTTCGGCATGGTCAACACGCTCGTGCTGTCCGTGTTCGAGCGGACCCGCGAGCTGGGCATGCTGCGCACGATCGGCATGACCCGCCGGCAGGCGCGGCGGATGATCCGCCACGAGAGCGTGATCACGGCGCTGATCGGCGCCGCGCTCGGGCTCCCGCTGGGGATCCTGCTGTCCGCGCTCGTCACGCAGGCGCTGTCGCAGTACGACGTCGGGATGGCGATCCCGGTCGGGCATGCTCGCGGCGTTCACGCTGGTGGCGGTGCTCGCCGGCATCGCCGCCGCGATCATCCCCGCACGGCGGGCCGCCAGGCTCGACGTGCTCGACGCCCTGCAGTACGAATGAGCGCCACCGTGCAGAGCTCGCCCGCGCCGTCGCCCGTGGGGCGCCGGCGCGGCGCGCGGCTGGCCCGCGTCGCCCGCCTGGAGCGCCCGCTCCTGGCGGGCGGGCTCCTCCTCGTGACGGCTCACCTGCTCGATCTGGCGATCTCGGGGCCCGACACGGCGATCCTCGGCGTGCTCTCGATCGTGGCGGTACCCGCCGCGTGGATGGCCGCCCAGCCACGCCTCATCCGTCCCACCCGCTTCGCGCTCGGGCTCTTCGTCGGGCTGCTCGCGCTCGGCTTCGGCGTCGTCTCCCACGGCCTTCACGTGGTCAACTCCGGCCCCGACTGGCGCGACCTGACCGGCGTCGGGATGGCACTCGGCGGGATCGCCCTCGTCGTCTCCGGCGTCACTGCCCTGGCCGCCGCGCGCCGGCCGCCGCGCCGGACGGGCCTCGGTTGGCGCGCCGCCCATGGTGCGGGCTGGCTCGCGGCCGCGGCCGCGTTCGTCATGCTCGTCTCGATCCCGCTCGGATCCGGGCTGCTGCTCACCCATGCCCCGCGCTGGGAGATCCAGGAGGCCTCGCTCGGCATCCCGCATGAGGAGGTGACGGTGCCGACCGCCGACGGCCGCGCGCTGTCGGCGTGGTACGTCCCGTCGCGCAACGGCGCGGCGCTCCTGGTCGACCACGGCTCGGGCGGCAGTCGCGAGCGCGTGGTGGCGCACGTCCGCATGCTGGCCCGCCACGGGTACGGCGTGCTGGCGCTCGACCTGCCCGGCAACGGCGAGAGCGAGGGGCACTCGAACGGGCTCGGCGACAACGCCCAGCCGGCGATCGACGCCGGCCTGGACTACCTGTCGCGCCGGCCGGACGTCGATCCCGACCGCATCGGCGGCTTCGGGCTCTCGCTCGGGGCCGAGGTGCTGATCCAGGCCGCCGCGAGCGATCCCCGGCTCCGGGCGGTCGTCGCCGACGGCGGCGCCCGGCCCCAGGACGCCCAGGCCGCGAACGACCTCGAGCCGTTGGAGGCGCTCGTCGGCGACCTCCAGATCGCGGTGGTGCGGGGGATCTCCGGCATGCGCTCGTCGCCGTCGCTGTACCCCCTGATCGAGCGGATCGCGCCGCGGCCGGTGCTGCTCGTGGCGAGCGGCGCCCCGCAGGAGATCCCCACCAACCGGGTCTACGCGGAGCACGGCGGCCCGACGACCGAGCTGTTGGAGTTGCCGTCGGCCGGGCACACCGGCGGTCTGCGCAAGCTCGGCGCGGAGTACGAGCAGCCCACTATGGCGTTCCTCGACCGCGCGCTCGGCCTTTGACACCCTGTCGGCCGTGCGCGTGGTCATCTCCCCGCCGACCGAGGCCGACGAGGCCGCGTTCACCGAGGGGATCCGGCGGAGCCGGCGGCTGCACGGCCGCTGGGCGCGCATGCCGGAGACGCCCGAGGAGTACGCGGTCTACCTCGCCAAGGCGGCCGACGAGCGGCGCCGGTACTTCCTCGCGCGCCTGCGCGACGGCGGCGACATCGTCGGCTTCCTCAACCTCGGCGAGATCATCCGCGGCTCGCTGGACCAGGCGTTCCTCGGCTACGGCGCCATCGCCGGCCACGAGGGCCGCGGCCTGATGAGCGAGGCGATGCAGCTCGTGCTGCGCGAGGCGTTCGGGCCGCTGCGGCTGCACCGGATCGAGGCCAACATCCAGCCCGGCAACCGGGCCTCGATCGCGCTCGCGCAGCGCAACGGGTTCCAGCTCGAGGGCTTCTCGCCGCGCTACCTGAAGATCAACGGCCGCTGGCGCGACCACGAGCGCTGGGCGATCACGGCCGAGCAGTGGCGCGAGCACCGCAAGGCTCGAACGTGACATAAGGGGACAGGCCCTTTAGGATCGGGGCGTGGGGTGGGGAGGTTTCCTGCCTCATTTATGCCTTTCCGGTGCAATATCGCGCCCAACGGCTCCGTGGGCCTCCCGGACGTGTTCGTATCGGGTGGATGGCACGGATCGCCCTCGCCGCAGTCGCGTTCGCGCTCGCGCTCGCGCTGCTCTGCACCGCCCCGGCTCACGCCCGGGTCTCGGCCGACACCGCCGCGCTGCAGGTGGCGCTGCGCGCGAAGGGCCTCTACGGCGGCTCGGTCGACGGCGTCGCCGGGCCGGGCACGCGGGCGGCGGTGCGCGCGCTGCAGGCGCGGCGCGGGCTCGCCGTCGACGGGATCGCCGGGCCGCGCACGCGGCGGGCGCTCGGCCGCCGCGGGCGGCCGCGGCTCGGGTCGCGGGCGCTGAGCGCGCCCGCACGCGGCTGGGACGTGGCCGCGCTGCAGTTCCTGCTCGCCCGCCACGGGTTCCCGTCGGGGCCCGTCGACGGCGGGCTCGGCGCGCGCACGGACGCCGCGCTGCGGCGCTTCCAGGCGTGGGCCGGGCTGGGCGCCGACGGCGTCGCCGGCCCGGCCACGCTCGCCGCGCTGCGGCGCTCCCCGCCGCGCTCGATCCTGCGCTTCCTGGCGCCGCTCGCGCTGACGCCGACCGACCGCTTCGGCCCGCGCGGCGCGACGTTCCACACGGGCCAGGACTACCCGGCGCCCACCGGCACGCCGGTGGCGGCGGCCGGGCGCGGCTGCGTGGAGTCCGTCGGCTGGCAGGACGGCTACGGGCGCGTGGTCGTCATCCGCCACCGGCTCGGCATGACGAGCTGGTACGCGCATCTCAGCCGCATCTCGGTCCCGCGCGGTCGCTGCGTCGTCGCCGGCAACCGGATCGGGCGGGTCGGCTCGACGGGCAACTCGACCGGGCCGCACCTGCACTTCGAGCTGCGCGTCCGCGGCGCAGCCGTCGACCCGCGAACGGGGCTGTAGCCCCGGCTTACTCGGACAGCGTCGCCGTCGCCCCGCGCTCCTTGACCCACTGGCCGATCAGCCCGCGGAAGTGACCCATGAAGCGCTCGTGCTCGTGCGCCGGGTAGGTCTCGCGGACCGTCCGCACCAGCAGGCGGTCGAACTCCGCCGAGGTGATCCACTCGAGCACCAGCTCGTCGACATGGGCGAGCCGGGAGTCGCAGAAGTCGCGGTAGCGGTCGACCTCGAAGTACTCGTCGGCCAGCTCGCGGTAGGCGGCGAGCTTCTCCTCGTAGGAGAGGTCCTCGCGGTCGCCGACCTCGAAGTAGCGCTTGGTGTCGAGGTCCAGCCGCGGCTCGCGGCCCGTGATCACGCAGAAGGCGCACCACTTCAGCAGCGCGCTCATCGCCCACGGGAAGTAGTAGTGCAGGCTCGTCAGCGCCACGTCGGGCGACGCGTTCGCGTAATCGATCGGGTGCGCCTCCGTGCCCCGCACGAGCGTCTCGCAGGAGTTGAACTCCCAGCGGAAGAACGCGTTGATCAGGCGCGAGATCGTCACGACCTCCTCGCCGACCTCGGGCGAGAGGAAGTCGTGGCTGACCGCGTAGCGGTCGTGCATCGGCTCCTCGGGCCGGAAGTGCATGACCATCGTCTCGGCGCCGATCGAGAGCGAGCGGGCGAACACGTCGAAGCCGTCCACCGCCGCCTGCAGGTGCATCAGCCGCTGGCCGGACTCGTCGTAGGCCCGGTGGAGCTCGTTCGAGTCGCGGATGTGGCTGACGCCGACCCACTGGCCGCCGTCGTAGGGCTTCATGAACAGCGGGTAGCCGATCCCCTCGGCGATCGCGTCGAGGTCGAACGGCCGGTTGTACTTCGCCGCCGTGTAGGCGAAGCGCGCGTTGTCGGGCGGGTTCTTGTGCGGGACGAGCACCGTCTGCGGCACCTTGAGCCCGAGCCGCAGCATCGCGCAGTAGGCCGCGTGCTTCTCCATCGACTGGAAGGTGAACGGCGAGTTGAGCAGGTACACGTCGTCCATCAGCGCGACCTTCTTGAGCCACTCGCGCGGCAGGAAGTACCAGTAGGCGAGCCGGTCGACGACGAGGTCGTAGCGCGGCTTGTCGAGCAGGTCGAACGGCTCCATCGTGATCCGCTCGGTCGCGACGCGGTGGGTGGCGCCGCTCGCGTCCTCGACGGGCCCGAGCCGCGACATCAGCGTCTCGAAGGCCGTCGGCCAGTCCTCTTCCGTACCGAGCAGCAGCCCGACTAGGTGATTGGTCTCCTCCATAGATCCCTCCTCAGCAGAACCGTGGCAGATGATGGGCGAGCTGCGCCTGCCAGGAGGGCCAGTCGTGCGGCACGTCGTGGCCCCAGAGATCCAGCTCGCAGCGGATCCCCTTCTCGCCCAGCAGGCCGGCGAGCGCCCGCGAGCTCGGCAGCGCTCCGGTCGAGTCCTCCCACATGCCCTGCCCGCACACGAGCAGGACGCTCAGCCGCGAGCGCAGCCAGTCGAGGTGGTCGCCCCCGGCGTGGGCGAGCGAGTCGAAGGGGTTGTTGAAGAACGCCGAGTCGCCGCGGTCGCCCCAGGCGTCCCAGGACGCCGGGTCGTAGTTGCCCGAGAAGCCGAGCGCGAGCGGGAACGTGTCCGCCCGCCGCAGCGCGATGTTGACCGCGTGGAAGGCGCCGAGGCTCACGCCGAAGGTGGCGATCTCCTGCGAGCCGCCGCAGTCCTCGTGGATCCACGGCACGACCTGGTCGAGGATCCAGGACTCGTAGCGCTCGTGGGCGCGGGCGCGCTCCTCGAGCGGGAGCGAGCTGTTCGACCACGAGGCGCCGTCGAAGGAGTCGACGCAGTAGAGCTTCGCGCGGCCGCCTTCGATCAGCTCCGACAGCTCCCCGATCACGCCCCGGTCCGCGTACTCCCACGCGTTGCCGCGCTCGGCCGGGAACGCCAGGAAGGGCCGGCCCCAGTGCCCGTGGACGACGACGTTGCCGGGCGCGCCGATGGCCGGCGAGTACAGCTCGACGTGGCGGGCGTCTACCACAGGCCCTCCAGCAGGCCGGTCAGGTGCGGATCGAGCGCGTCGCGCCAGGCCGTGTAGTTGTGCAGGTCGCCCAGCTCGTGCAGCTGCTCGCCGAGCGCCGCGGCCATCTCGCGGTTGTTGTGGATGTTCTCCTCGCCGGTGCCGCAGGTCAGCACCGCCGGCGCCGCGCCCGTGCCGCGGCCCCCGCCCAGCACCTCCGCCACGAACGCCGTCACGCGGGCCCAGCGCGAGAACCTGCGCTCCTGGATGTCGTGCTCGGGCGTGAAGAAGCTGCCGGACTGCAGGAACAGCCCGGCGAACGTGCCGGGGTGCCGGTGCTGGGCGTGCAGCATGGCCAGCGCGCCGAGCGAGGCGCCGACGGCCACGGGCGCCCCGCGCACGCCGACCTCGGCGGCGACGGCCGGGATGACCCCGCGGACCAGCGCGCCCGCGTACAGCGGCGAGGCCGAGTACCACTCGTCGCGCGCGCCGGGGGCGACGAGCGCGATGCGGTGGGGCGGCAGGGCGCCCCTCTCGATCATCGCGGCGCTGAAGTCCGTCAGCCCCGCGAGCTCGGCGTACTCGGGCCCGTCGTTGGCGACGAGCAGCGGCAGCGCGGCGCGGTCCTTCGCGCCGGCCGGGCTCCACAGCCGCACCGCGACGTCGGCTCCGAGCCCGCGGCCGCCGACGACGAGCTCGCGCTCGGCGCCCTCGACCTTGGGCGCTTCGAGCCACTCCGGCGGCGCGTAGCCGTCGAGCAGGACGACGGACTTCTCTCCGAACGCGCCGGGCGCGCGCAGCGGGTTCTCCGGGTCGCAGACCCGTTCGGTGCCGCCGTCGGCGTGCACGAGCTCGAGCTCGTACTCGAGCCGGGTCACGGGCGCCTCGCCGAGGTCCAGCGTCCAGTCCGTGCCCGAGCGCTCGTACTCGAGCGCCGCCAGGTCGGAGTGCAGCCTGACGGCGGAGTAGCGCTCCTCAGGATCGGCGAACCGCAGCAACACGGACTACCAATGCACGCCCTTCATGAGGTGCGACAGCGCCACCGCCTCGCCCGAGGCGCGCTCGTTCTCGTCCTTCTTCCCGCTCGCCGCCGCCGACTCCGGGAAGACGTTGTAGGCCATGTGCAGGATCTGGTCGACGGCCTTCGGCGCGAGCGCGTAGAGCACCTCGCCGAACGTGCCGAGCCGCGTGTTGATCTGCTTCGGCTTGGCGCGGATCGCCTCGCAGATCAGGTCCGCCGCCTCGTCGGGCGAGATCGTCGGGAACGAGTCGTAGATCTTCGTCGGGGCGATCATCGGCGTCCGCACGAGCGGCATGTGGATCGTCGTGAAGGTGATGTTGTCGCCGATCGTCTCCGACGAGACCACGCGCGTGAACGCGTCCAGCGCCGCCTTGGACGCCACGTAGGCGCTGAAGCGCGGCGGGTTCGTCTGCACCCCGATCGAGGAGACGTTGACGATGTGGCCGAACCTGCGCTCCTTCATGTGCGGCAGCAGCGCCAGGATCAGCTTGATCGTGCCGAGGTAGTTGAGCTTGACCGTCCGCTCGTAGTCGTGGAAGCGGTCGATCGAGAGCATCACGGAGCGGCGGATCGAGCGGCCCGCGTTGTTGACGAGCATGTCGACGGCGGCGTGGTCGGAGAGGATCTCCTCGACGGCGGCGTCGATCGAGTCGTTGTCGGAGAGGTCCGCCGTGTAGACGTGGGCGGTGCCGCCGCGCGACTCGATCTCCTGCTTGACCTCCTCGAGCTTGTCGCGCGAGCGGGCGACCAGGATCGGCACGCCGCCCGCCAGGGCGATCTTGATCGCGGCGGCGCGGCCGATGCCGCTGGAGGCGCCCGTGATGACCACGGTGCGGCCGTTGACGGCGCCCTCGAACGAGCGGTCCTTGAACAGGTCCGGGTCCAGGTTGCGCTCCCAGTAGTCCCACAGCTTGTAGGCGTAGGAGTCCAGCGCCGGCAGCTCGATCCCGGTGCCGGCCAGCGCGCGCTGGGTGTCGCGGGCGTCGAACTTGGCCGTGAAGGCGATGTCCTGGAGGATCTCGTCGGGGATCCCGAGGTCGGCGAGCACGGACTTGCGCACGCCCTTGAGCGCGGGGATCTGCATCGCGTAGCTCAGGACGCCCTTCGGGAGCATGTCCGTCATCTTCTTGTCGATCCGCATCACCGCGTGCGGCGCGTGGCCGGCGCGGGCGAACGTGTTCATCGCCTCGCCGGCGCGGATGCCCTTGGGGTCGACGATGTGGAACGCCTGCCCGTCGTAGCCCTCCTCATGGGCGATGTGGTCGATCGCCGCCGCGACGTAGTCGACCGGCACGAGGTTGGTCCAACCCCACTCGATCGACACCAGCGGGGCCCACTTGGGCAGCGCGTTGCGCAGCTTCTGCAGGACCTTGAAGAAGTAGTAGGGCCCGTCGATCTTGTCCATCTCGCCGGTCTGGGAGTCGCCGATCACGACCGCGGGGCGGTAGACGCGCCAGGCGCCCTGGACCTTCGCGCGCACGAGCTTCTCGGCCTCGAACTTCGTCCGGTGGTAGGGCGTGTGCAGCTCCTGGCCCTCGTCGAACATGTCCTCGGTGAAGTGGCCCTTGTAGCGGCCGGCGACGGCGACGGAGGAGACGTGGTGGAAGACCCCCGCGCCGAGCTCGTTGGCGAGCTGGACGGCGTTCTGGGTGCCGCCGACGTTGAGCAGCGCGTTCTGCGTCTCGTCGGCGGTCATGTCGTAGATCGCCGCCAGGTGGAAGAAGTGCTCCACCCCCGCCAGCGCCTTGCGGTCCTCATCGGAGACGCCGAGCAGCGGCTCGCCGAGGTCGCCCACCACTGGCTTGACCCGATCCGAGGCGCCCCAGCGCGCGATCAGCTCGTCGAGCTTCTCGCGCGAGCTCTCGCGGACCAGCACGTGGATGTCGCCCTCGCGCTCGAGCAACCGCTCGACCAGATGGCGGCCGATGAAACCGGTCGCGCCGGTCACGAAGTAGCTCACCGCGTTCTCCTCCTCGGACCCTGCATGGGTCCGGGAGCCTAACTGCCCGCGTCAGCCGGCGCTGAGCCTCCATTCGCCGCCCTCGCGCACGAGGGGCTGGCGCGAGTCGCGCGTGCCGTCGCGCTCCGACGCGGTGATCTCCGCGACCGCGCGATCGCCGCTCACCGAGATCGAGCGGATCGCGATGCCGTACTCCGGACCGCCTTCTTCGATCCGCGGCGCGACGAGGTTGCGCGCGCAGTTGCCGCCGGCCGCCTCGACCGTCGCGAGCACCTCCCTGGCGAGCAGCTCGCGGCAGATCGTGCGCGCATCGCCGGCGCGCACCGCTGCGGCGTAGCGCCGCAGCGAGACGGCGATGGCCGCGGCCTCGGGGCCCTTCGTGGCGGGGTCGGTCGTCGGCGTGGCGGTGGCGGCCCGGGTGGAGCCGGCCGTCGGCGTCGCGCTCGCCGCCGGCCGCGCCTCCGTGTCCGAGCCGTCGTCGCCGCAGCCTGCGAGCGCGACGGCGGCCAGCACGAGGATCAGCCTGCGTGGCATCACCGGACAGGCTAAGGGCCCCGGGACGGTCCCAGACGCGAAGTTGAGCCTTCGTGCCCATGTGGCCGCGGGCGGCCGGTGCGAGCCTTCGGCCCGTGCGGCGCGCGCGCGGAGAACGTGGTCAGGCGGCGGTCGAGTACGGCGGCATCCTCGCCGTCATCGCGATCGTCTTCGTGGCGCTGTTCGCCACGCCGCTCGGCGACGACATCACCTGCACCGCGCAGCGCGCCGTCGCCCAGATCCTCGACGCGGACCCGCCGGACTGCGCCGGCGCGGGCGGCGAGGGCCGCGCGGCCACGGGCGACGCCGCGACCGACACCGACGGCGACGGCGTGCCGGACGCCGCCGAGCGCGAGGCCGGCACGGACCCCGCGAAAGCCGACTCCGACGGCGACGGGCTGAGCGACCGCGAGGAGCTCGAGCTCGGCACGAACCCGACCGCCGTCGACACGGACGGCGACGGCGCGGTCGACGGCGTCGAGCTCGAGAACGACTCGGATCCGTTCGCCACCGACACGGACGGGGACGGCCACCCCGACGGCGACGACGGCGACCCGCTGACCTACGACGGCGGCGTCGACGACGCGGTCGCGGGCCTGGTCTGCGGCGACTCGTCCGCGCTGTTCTGCCCCGACGAGGACGCGGGCTCGCGCGGCACGACGGAGTACATCTTCGGCCAGATCGCCAGCGGGCTGCTGGCCGTGGGCGACGTCCGCGACGGCATCGATGCGCTCGCGAAGGGCAAGTTCGGCGACGCGTTCTGGTCGGCGGTGGGGATCGTCCCGGCCGTCGGGGACGCGGCCAAGATCGGCAAGAAGGTCCACGACCTCGTCAAGAAGTTCCCCGGCCGCCGCGCCGAGGCGATGGGGGTCATCTTCAAGCTGTTCCCCGACGGGAAGCTGCGCCGCGTCGCGCTCGACGAGGCGACCGACGGCGGCTACAGCGCGCTCAAGACGCAGGGGCTCGGCGACGATGCGATCAAGCGCCTGGCCGAGAAGGGCAACGACCTGCGCCGGCTCGCGGACAACGCCCGGCTGGGGTCGCGCACGCTGAGCTCGACCGAGGCGAAGGCGATCGACGACGCGGTCACGAGGCACTGGCCGAGCGCCGCGATGCGCTCGGAGGCCTACGGCGTCGAGACGGCGCTCGCGGAGCTGCGCCGCAACCCGAACATCGAGATCCTCCACACGGGCCGCCCGGGGCCGGGCAAGCCGGTCAACGGCCCCGACATCGTCGCCTACGACCGCTCGACGGGTCGCACGATCGTGGTCGAGGCCAAGAACACGGACGGCGCCAAGCCGCTGTCGCGCACCCGCCTGCGCTCCACCGCGGGCGGCCAGCGGGTGACGCAGACCGCGCCCGACTGGCTGCGCAACAACCCGGAGCGCTACCTGAAGGCGCTGCGCAACTCGCCCGACGCCGGCGACCGCCAAGCCGCGCGCCGGCTCGAGGACATCATCGACGACGATGATCCCTACGACGTGGTGGTCGTCGGCAGCCGGCCCAACGGGCAGGGCGGCTACGGTACGCGCGTGGACGACGCGGTCGGCGAGATCAAGGCGGGCGGGCAGGTCCAGGACGTGCAGGTCATCGACGTGCAGCGGCCGTAGCGATGGCGTGGCCGCCCACCCGCGAGGGCCTCGAGCGGGCTCGCGAGGAGCTGGAGCATCAGGTAGCGGAGCGGCCGAAGGCGCGGCTGCTCGAGCCGCTGGCCCGCACCCACCGCTGGCTCGACGAGCGAGACGCGGCCGCGCGGCGCTTCCGCGAGGCGGCGGGCGACGTCGAGCGCGTGCTGGAGCGGCACGGCCGCGAGGACGCGAGCCGGATCGCGCAGGTCGGCTCGCTGCTGTGGAGGGCGTCGGAGGCCGACCTGGCGCAGCCGTGGCTGCAGCGCGCGCTCCAGGCGGGGCCGGGGCCCGCGGTCGCCGCCGAGCTGGGCTACCTCGCCGAGGACTTCGAGCGGGCTGCCGCGCTCGCTCGCGAGGCGTCCGAGGATCCCGACGACCGCCCGTACCCGCGCGCCGAGGCGCTGGAGGTGCTCGCGATCGCCCGGCGCGACGCCGACGGAGACCGCGCCACGCGTGCCCGCGAGGTCTTCGCCGACCTCATCCACCGGGAGCGGACGCCGCCCTGGGAGGAGTCCGGGTCGGCGGGCATGTCGCTGTTCGACTGGTTCGAGGAGGCGGCGCTGATCGAGGCCTGGCTGCACGAGCAGCGCCAGCCCGACCACGCCGAGCTGCTCGGCCTGCTCGGCGGCTAGCGGACCCGCACGCGCACGGTCCGGGTCGAGCCCGTCTCGTACGGGAAGCCGGGTGCGCGGCGGATGCGCGCGCGGAACACGAACTCCCGCCCGCGCGAGCCGGCCGAGCGGAACGTGTAGCGGCCGCTGAAGGTGCCGCGGCGGCTCGAGGTGGTGTCCGCGAACGTCTGGAAGCGGCGGGCGCCGCGCAGCTTGCCCTGCAGGACGATCGGCACGCCCGCGCGCCGCACGCCCTTCAGCCGGCCCGTCAGCCGGACGCTGCGCCCGACGCCGGTCGCGCGCGGGCGCACCCGCAGCGTGCCGGCGGCGCGAGCCCGCAGCGTCAGGTAGCTGTTGGCGGCGAAGCGCGCGTCGTTGGCCCGCGCGCGCCAGGCGAACTGGAGCTGCCGCGAGGCCTTGGCCCGCACGGTCACGCGGAACGACCCGTCGGAGCGGGTGCGGACGCCGCGGCGGTCGATCGCGCTCGCGCCCTGGCGCAAGTCGCGCGTGAGCAGGCGAAGCTCGGCGCCGGCGATCGGGTTCCCGTCGGCGTTGATCAGCCGCCCGCGGATGCCGACCTTGCGGTAGTAGCGGACCGTCTGGCGCGGGCGCTTGGTGTTCGAGTAGCGCAGGATCACGCGAGCGGGCTCCTTCACGCCGATGCCGTTCGGCGCGCCGCGGTCGGACGGCGTGCTCACGTCGACGGTGTAGGGGCCGCGGTCGACGACGTTGCCGCCGGCGTCGGTGAAGCGGATCACGAGCGTGCGGCGGCCGACCTGCAGCGAGCTCGCGCGCAGGGTCTCGCGGCTGAGGTCGGGGCACGGCTTGGCGAGCCGGAAGGTGCACGTCGTGCCGCGGTCCGTGCGCGGCTCGCCGGCCTCGTAGGTGAAGCCGACGTCGTAGTTCTCCGCCCCCACCACGCGCGGCGCGGCCGGGTCGGTGAAGTCGACGATCTCGATCTTCTCGATGCCGGCGTTGTCGGTGGCGGACACGGTCACGGGGTCGGAGCCGTCGCGGAAGCCGCCCGCCAGCAGGCCCGAGGCCTCGACGGACGCGTTCGCCGGCGGCGTCGGGTCCGAGACCGTGACCCTGGCGCCGAACAGCGAGTTGAGGATGCGGCCGCCCGGGCCGACCTGGCAGGGAGCGGTGTCGCGCCGGTAGCAGCCGATGCGCACGAGCAGCGTGCGGGCGTTGTTGCGGTAGGCGGTGAGCGCCGGGAAGTTCCGGCGCGTGACGTCCGCGCGCGGCAGGCTGGCCGGGTTCGCCGGGTAGCCGTACCAGCTGCGCTGCGCGTTGAGGCGGGTGCGCGTGGCGTCCTCGTAGTCGCCGGCCCCGGCGAAGACGATCGTGCCGAGCTGGTAGAGCGTGTAGAACGGCCGCGCCCCGGAGACGGCCGGGTTGTTGTAGGTGAGGCTGCGCGACAGGGCGAAGTCGGTGATCGCGGTCCCCGCCGGGCTGGTGAACGTCAGGCCCGCGGCCGCCCCGGCGGCGGAGCGGGCGCCCGCGGAGGCCCCGACCGCGATCGGGTTGCCGGCCGCCGGGCAGGTCGTGTCGACGGCGATCGGCGGGCTGGCCAGCGCCGCCCACGAGCGGTTGTCGAACACCGTCCCGGAGGACGCGCAGAAGTGCACGTCGTAGGTGCCGGCCTGGGCGGGCGCGGCGAGCGCGAGCGCGGCGGCGAGCGGGGCGGCGGCGATCAGCAGCCGCTTCATCGCACCCTCACCTTCGCGATGCGCGAGTAGCCGCCCCAGTAGGCGAAGCCGCTGTCGCGCTCGATCTTGACCCGGAACTGGAACGTGCGCCCGCGCGAGGCCGGGTCGCGGAAGCGGTAGCTGATGCGGAAGCGCCCGTCGCGGCCGATCGTCCCGTCGGCGAAGGTGCGGAAGCGGCCGCGCTTGCCCGGCCGGCCCTGGGCGACGATGTCGACGCTGCGGCGCGGGCGCTTGCCCTTCAGCCGCCCGGTCAGCCGGACGAGGCCGCCGACGCCGACCGCTCGCGGTCGCGGCGTCAATGTGGCGGTCGCGCGGGCGAGCAGCGTCACGTAGCCGTTGGCGGCGAAGCGGACGTCGTTGACGTGCGAGGTCCAGGCGAACTGGTACAGCCGCGAGGCGTACGCCGTCGCGCGATAGCGGAAGCGGCCCTCGCCGTCTGTCGTCACGTACGTGCGCAGCTTCGCCTCGTCGTCGTCGATGTCGCGCGTGAGCACGGCGACGCGGGCGTTGGTGATCGGCCGTCCGGCGTCGTTGAGCAGCTGCCCGGCGACGTCGGCCTTGGAGAGGTAGCCGATCGTGCGACGGGTGCGGCTGTTGCCGCGGGTGAACCGGGCGGTGATGGTGCCGGTCTCGGTCGCGTCGGCGCCGTTGAAGGCGCCGCGGTCGGACGGGGTCACGACCTCGGCCTCGTACGGCCCGCGCTCGACCACGTTGCGGCCGGCGTCGTAGGCGCGCACGAGCAGCTTGCGGCGGCCCGCCTGCAGCGACGTGGCGCGCAGCGTCTCGCCGTAGGAGAGCTGCGGGCACGGCGAGGCGTAGCGGAAGTTGCAGCTCGCGCCGCGGTCGGTCTGCACGCCGCCGGCGTCCGTGTCGTAGTCCTCGGCGCCGACGACGGTCGGCGTGCCGGTGACGTCCACGATCTCGACCCGGCGGATGCCCGAGGGGTCGCTCACCTTCACGCGCACGGGGTCGGAGCCCGCGACCTGGCCTCCGCGCAGCAGGCCCGAGGCGTCGACCGTGAGGTCCGCGGGGGCGGCGGGGTCGTTGACGAAGATCTCCGCGCCGCGGATGTTGTTGGCGATGTGCGCGGCGCCCGTCGAGCTGCAGGGCGTGCCGCGCTCCGTGCAGCCGATCCGCACGGTCAGGCTGCGGGCGCCGCCCTGGTAGGAGGCGAGCGCGGGGAAGCTGGCCCGGGTGACGGTGACGATGCCCGTGTCGGCGTTGCCCTCCGGATAGCCGTACCAGCGGCCCTGGCCGTTGAGGCGGTCGCGCGTGCCGTTGGCGTAGTTGCCGGCGCCCTCGATCGCGGTGCCGCCGAGCGCGGTGATCACGTGGTAGCGATGCGTGCCGTCCTGGGTCGGGTTGCGGAAGATGATCCGCTTGGTCAGCCGGAAGTCGGCGATCGTGGTCCCGGACGGGGTGATGAACTGCAGCGAGGCCTGGGCGCCGTCCGCGGTCCGGCCACCCGGCTGCTGGTTGAGGCCGATGTTGTTGTCGCCGGCGCAGTCCTGGTCGGCGGTGATCGAGTTGACGGGATCGACCAGCTCCCACGAGCGGTTGTCCCACTGGCGCCCGGCGGCGCTGCAGGCGTTCACCGTGTAGATCCCGGCCTGTGCCGGCACCGCCCCTGCGATGGCCGCCAGCGTTCCCGCCAGCGCCGCGATCCCTCCCGTCTTCCGTCCCATCCGCTCGCTCTATACCCCGGCATGCCGGGAAGTTGCGCGTCGCCTAGACGCCTGTTCCAGTGCCGGATCGGCCGGCGCCGCCGGCGAAGCGCCCGGCGCCCTCGATCGCGGTCCGCAGCACCGCTCGGCCGAGCTCCGCCTCGCGCTCGAGACCGGCCGCCTCCAGCAGCGCGCGGCGGTCGGAGAGCATCGTCTCCTGCGGGAAGGCGGCCAGCCCCTCCGCCATCTCCAGCGCGCGCGCCACGGGCGCAGCGCCCGCCGGGACGACCTCGGTCACGAGCCCGATCGCGTGCGCCTCGGCGGCGTCGATCGTGCGGCCGGTGAGGACCAGGTCGAGCGCGCGGCCCTCGCCGACGATCCGCGGGAGCCGCTGGGTCCCGCCGTCGATCAGCGGGACGCCCCAGCGGCGCTCCGCGAAGCCGAACCGCGCGTCCTCGCCGGCCACGCGCAGGTCGCACCAGAGCGCGAGCTCGAAGCCGCCGGCCAGGCACCAGCCGGAGACCGCCGCGATCGTCGGCTTGGGGGAGGCCAGGCGGGTGAAGCCCAGCGGGCCGCCGGGCGCGTCTGGGTCCAGCGTCTCGATCGCCTTGAGGTCCGCGCCCGCGCAGAACGCCTGCCCGCCGGCGCCGGTGAGCACGAGCACGCGCGCGCCGTCGTCGGCGCAGAACGCCTCGAAGCCCTCCAGCAAAGCCGCGGCCGTCGCGCCGTCGACCGCGTTGCGGCGCTCCGGGCGGTCGATCGAGAGCAGCGCCGCGGCCCCGCGGCGCTCGTAAAGAACGCCGACCGCACCACCCAGTCGCTACCAGCCGCCGCGCTGGTCGGCGCGGGCCTGGCGGGCCTTGGCGGCCGCCTTGCGGCGGTCCTTCCGCTTGTCCAGCGTGGACTGGAGGAGGCTCATCGTGAAGATGAACAGCGGGAAGAACGCGATCAGGATGAAGCCCGCGTTGGTGATGACCTTGTCGTTGGTCTCGCCCCACAGCCCCTCGCCGCCGTCGTGACCCTCCGAGGCCAGCGCGACCGGCGCGGTCAGGGCGAGCAGGGTGAGCGTGAGCAGGGCGGTCTGCAGGGTTCTCCGCATCGCCGCGGAGGATACCTATCCTCGACTCGAATGGCCGTCCTCATCGCCTCCGACCTCGCCAAGGACATGGCGGGGGTGCCGCTGCTGCGCGGCGTCTCGTTCCGGCTGGAGCGCCGGGACCGGCTGACCCTGTCCGGGCGCAACGGCTCGGGCAAGACGACGCTGCTGCGGATGCTCGCCGGCGAGACCACGGTCGACGGCGGCGAGCTCAATCTCGCCAAGGACGTCCGCGTGGCGCTGCACGACCAGCGGCCGCCGCGGGAGCGCGACATCAGCCTGCGCGATTACGTGCTCGGCGGCTGCAAGGACCTGCTGGCGCTCGAGCAGCGCCTCGGCGAGCTCGAGCACAGGATGGCCGAGGGCGACACCTCGCCCGCCACGCTCGAGGCCTACTCGACCGCGCAGGGCCGGCTCGAGCACGCCGGCGGCTACAACTGGCGCGAGGGCGTCAACGCGACGCTGCACGGCCTCGGCTTCCGCGACGAGCACCTCGACCGCTCTCTGAGCACGTTCTCGGGCGGCGAGCTGACGCGCGCCTCGCTGGCCCGCGCGCTGGCCGGCGACCCCGACCTGCTGCTGCTCGACGAGCCGACCAACCATCTCGACATCGAGTCGCTGGAGTGGCTGGAGTCGCACCTGCAGACGCTCGACGCCGCCGTCGTGCTCGTGGCGCACGACCGCTGGTTCCTCGAGGCGGTCGGCACCTCGGTGCTCGAGCTCGAGGGCGGCCGCGCGCGCTTCTTCAAGGGCACCTGGCACGCGTGGCGCAAGGAGCAGGCGGCGCGCGAGCTCGCGCTCGGCCGCGCGATCGAGAAGCAGGAGGCCGAGATCGCCCGGCTCGAGCGCTTCGTGACCCGGTTCCGCGCGGGCACGCGGGCCAAGCAGGCCCAGTCGCGCCAGAAGCGGCTCGACAAGATGGACAAGATCGAGCGCGACCCGCGCGACGGCAAGGGGCTGGGCTTCGCCTTCAAGCCGCCCGAGCGCTCCGGTCGCGTGATCTTCGAGGTCGAGGACGGCACGCTGAAGATCGGCCAGCGGACGCTGCTCGAG
>CAWHOS010000011.1:0-17959 GCA_963831105.1 uncultured Solirubrobacteraceae bacterium
GGTCGTGCGCCCGGGCCCTCATGGGAGGAACTCCGGGCCGAACGAGCGGGGCAGCAGCTCCTCCAGGGTCATCTCCGCGCGGGCTCCCTTCTCCGCGATCAGGTGGACGGTGGCGTCGAGCGGCATGAACTCGCGCAGGCGCTGGCGGCAGCCGCCGCACGGGACGCACGGCTCCTCGCCGTCGCCGATCACGGCCGCCTCGACGATCTTGTCGCGCCCCGCGGCGATCATCGCGCCGATCGCCGAGGCCTCGGCGCAGTTGCCGAGCGGGTAGGCGGCGTTCTCGACGTTCGCGCCGACGTGCACGGAGCCGTCGGGCGCGCGCAGGGCGACGCCGACGCGGTAGTTGGAGTACGGGGCGTATGCGCGCTCGAGCGCCGCGCGGGCTGCCTCGATCAGCTGCTCGCTGCCCGCGGCCGCCAGCACGCGGTCCGAGTAGGAGTCGGCGAGGATCCGCGAGCCGTCGAGCCCGAGCGCCTCGCTGAGCTGCGCGACCCGGTCGTGCTCGCCCGACAGGTCCGAGTCCTCGGGGGCGACGCCCTCGAGCTCGAGGAAGGAGCCGAGCCCGCGCACCGTGTCGAGGTGGATCCGGACCCCCTGCCACAGCAGCAGCCGGCGCTCCTTGTCCACGACGACGAGCGTGCCCAGCGCCTCCTCGAGCGACCGGCGCAGCGTCTCGGGGTCCTCGACGGGCGTGATCCGGTAGCGGCTCTCGCGCGCCTCGGGGCGGTCGTCGCGGGCGTACTGGATCAGCACGGCGCCGCCCGGGGTCTCCTCGCGCAGCTTCAGGCGCCCCTCGGGGACGCGGAAGTAGGTGTCGCGCTGGACGAGCACGCCGCGGTCCTCGGCGCCGAGGTCGAGGGCGATCCGGAGCGAGCGCTCGGGGTCGGGGTCGGTCGCCTTGAGCTCCACGTTGCGGCGGGCCGAGGACACCGGGGCGAGCCTAGTGGATGCCCCGACCCGGTAGCGTCCCGCGGCGATGAGCGTGCCCGACGGCGTCACGGTGGTCGACCACGTCCTCCTGCGGCGGCTGGTCTCGATCCTGCGCGACCGCGAGACGCCGCACGGCGGCTTCCGCCAGACCCTCGACGACGCGGCGATGATCCTCGGCTACGAGGCGATGCGCGGGCTGCGGCCGGACGAGATCCAGGTCCAGACCCCGCTCGAGCCGGCCGCGGGCGTGCGGCTCGCCGACCAGGTCGTGATCGTCGCGATCCTGCGCGCCGGGCTCGGGCTCGTCGACGGCTTCCTGCGCCTCGTGCCCGAGGCGCGCGTCGGCCACCTCGGCATGTACCGCGACGAGGAGGCCCTGCGCCCCGTCGGCTACTACGAGAACATCCCGCCGGGCGTGGAGGACGCCGAGGTCTTCGTGGTCGACCCGATGCTGGCCACCGGCGGCAGCGCCACGCAGGCGATCGCGCGGCTCAAGCGCGCGGGCGCGAGGCGGCTCACCTTCGTGTGCCTGGTGGCCGCGCCCGAGGGCGTCGCAGCGCTGCGCGCAGCGCATCCCGAGGTCTCGATCATCACGGCGGCGCTCGACCGCGAGCTCGACACCAACGGCTACATCCGCCCCGGGTTGGGCGACGCGGGCGACCGCATCTTCGGCACCGACCGCTGAGCGGCCGCCGCTACCCTCGGCGCCATGCCGCTCGCCAGACTCCTGCTCGTCCTCGCCTGCACCGCGCTCGTCGCCGCGGGCTGTGGCTCGGACTCCGAGGACACCGCCTCGTCGAAGCCCGAGGCGACCTCGACGCCCGCCAAGACCAAGCCGGAGATCACCGTGCCGAAGGGCAAGGCGCCCAAGACGCTCGTGATCAAGGACATCGAGAAGGGCACGGGGGCCACGGCCGAGGCGGGCAAGCAGGTCACCGTCCAGTACGTCGGCATCTCGTTCCTCAACGGGCGCCAGTTCGACGCGTCGTGGGACCGCGGCGAGCCGTTCTCGTTCCAGCTCGGCTCCGGCGGGGTCATCCAGGGCTGGGACCAGGGCGTCGAGGGCATGAAGGTCGGCGGCCGCCGGCAGCTCGTCATCCCGCCCGATCTCGCCTACGGCCCGGAGGGCTCGCCGCCGTCGATCGGGCCGAACGAGACGCTGGTGTTCGTGATCGACCTGCTCAGCGTCCAGTAAGCGCGCCCGGCTCCCCGGCCGCGCTCACGGCGCCCAGCAGGGTGCCGAGCAGCAGCCCCTGCAGCTGCTCGCGGGTGAGGTCGCCGTGCTCGACCCAGTCGAGGATCGCGCCGTCCATGAACCACAGCCACGCGCGCACGGAGGTGCGCAGCGCGGGCGGCGGCGCTCCCGGCGCGATCCCGGCCAGGATCCGCTCGGAGGTCGCGTCGCGGACGCGGTCGACGACCTCGCGCACCTCGGGGATCGAGGCGGCGCTGCGCACGAGCTTGCCGTAGGCCTCGCGGTTGTCTCCGACCCAGTCCAGGAACGCGGCGAGGCTCCGCGTGAGCTGCTCGAGCGGCGGCAGCGACGGGTCGGGCTCGGTCAGGGCCGCGAGCTCTGAGGCCTTCTCCTCCAGGGTGGCGGCGAAGTACGCCTGCTTGCCCGGGAAGTAGTGGTAGAGCAGGGCCTTGGAGATGCCGGCCTCGCGGGCGATCGTCGCCATCGAGAGCTCGTCGTAGGCGTACCGCGCGAACAGCTCCGCGCCCAGCACGAGCAGGCGCCGGCGCCGCTCGTCGACGTCGAGGCGCGTGTAGGCGGGCCCGGACACCGCGCCGACCCTACCGGGGCCCCTACCCTGGACAGGTGAGCGAAGACGTCCACCCGCCCCGCCACGCGCGCTCGGCCGACGAGGAGCTGCTCGAGGCCGAGACCAGCGCGATCCTCGCCGAGCTGACCGACGCCCAGCGGCTGCTGCGCATCCAGGACGAGCTGCGCAACGGCTTCCAGGCGCTGGGCCGCATCGGCAAGGCCGTGTCGATCTTCGGCTCCGCCCGCACCCCGCCCGGGGACCCGCGCTACGAGCAGGCGCGCGCGCTGGCGCGCCGGCTCGGCGAGGAGGGCTTCGCGATCATCACCGGCGGCGGGCCGGGGATCATGGAGGCCGCCAACCTCGGGGCGCGCGAGGCCGGCGTGCCGTCGGTCGGGCTCGGCATCGAGCTCCCGCACGAGCAGGGCATGAACGAGCACGTCGACCTGGCGCTCAACTTCCACTACTTCTTCACGCGCAAGGTCATGTTCGTCCGCTACGCGAGCGGGTTCGTGGTCTTCCCGGGCGGCTTCGGGACGATGGACGAGATGTTCGAGGCCGCGACGCTGCGCCAGACGGAGAAGATCCGCTACTTCCCGATCGTGCTCGTCGGCTCGGACTACTGGGCCGGGCTCGTGGCGTGGCTGCGCGACTCGATGCTGGCCGACCGCTACATCGCCGAGGATGACCTCGAGGCGATCGCGGTCTGCGACGACCCCACCCGCGTCATCGAGATCGTCGAGGACGTCGAGCACCGGCGCCCGCGGCGCGCCGCCTAGCCGCCGCCACCGCCGACGTTGTCCCAGGCGTCGCGCTTGCCGGCGACCCTGCGGGCGTCGGCCTCGGCGCGGCGTCGCAGGCGCTCCGGGCGCGAGGCGCGCCGTTCGGCGCGCCAGCTCCGCACCCGCTCGAGGAGCCTCCGGACCATCAGCGGCCCATCAGCCACATCATCCCGGCCGCGAAGCCGATCAGCAGGCCGAACACGGCGGCCACCGAGAGCAGCACCTCGAGCCAGACGATCACCGCTGTCGTGTACATGGCGCGACCGTACGCCGGGCGCCCCGCCCCCGCTACGGCGGTTCTGCCGTATTCGAGACGAGCCCCGCTCGGTGGGCGAGGGCCGCGGCCTCGACGCGGTTCGCGGCGTCGAGCTTCTCGAGGATGTTGCGCACGTGCATGTCCACCGTGCGCGGGCTGACGACCAGGTCGTCCGCGATCGCGCGGTTGGTCCGGCCGACCGCGAGCAGCCGCAGCACGGCGAGCTCGCGCTTCGTGAGACCGAACGGGCGCGGGCCGGCGCCGTCGCCGAGGCCGATGCCCGCCCCGCGCGCCAGCCGCTCGACGTCGTCGCGCAGCGGCGCGGCGCCCAGCGCCACCGCCGCCTCGTGCGCGCTCCGCAGGGGCGGCTCGGCCCCGGCGCGGTCGCGGACGGCGAGCCGTGACTCGGCCTCGCGCAGCCTCGCGTACGCGGCCTGGTAGGGCGAGCGCACCTGGTCGAAGCGGCGCGCGGCCTCCGTCCACAACTCCGGGCGCGGCTCGCCGGCGATGCGCGACAGCTCACCCTCTCCGAGGAAGTCGTTCGCGATCGTCTCCGGCGGGGCCCATTCCCCCGTGGGCATCTCGAACGCGTACCACTCCTGCGTGCCCGGGCGGTCGGGCGCGCCGCGGAGCTCCTCGGCCGCGGCGCGCGCCGCCGCGCGCTCCTGGGGCCGCGCGACGGCGATGTCGGCCTCGGCGCGCAGGCCGAGCGAGAGCAGCGCGGGCCCGCACAGCAGGTCGGCCGTGTGGATCCGCTCTCGCGTCCGGCGTACGATCGCGCGCGCCGCGTCCGGCCTGGAGCTCAGCAGGGCCAGCTCGGCGCGCCCGCTGTTGGTCTTGACGACGGCGTGGGGCCCGACGTTGGACTCCATGAGCCGCTCCGCCGCGCGCTCGAGCTCGCCCGCCACCTCGAAGCGGCCCTGCCGGGCATCGAGCGAGATCAGGTAGCCGAGCACGACGACGTGGACGTGGTGGTCGTGCGCGCTCTGCCGCAGGAGGCGGTCCAGCCGCTCGCGCGCGGCGTCCCACCGTCCCAGCCGCAGCTCGCAGTCCGCGATGTCGCTGTCGACGGCGAGCCCGTACGAGAGCGCGAGGCCGAGGCGCCGGATGTCTTCGAGGCCGGCCTCGAACGCGGCCAGGCCCTCCTCGACCCGGCCGAGCATCGTCAGCGCGTCTCCGAGCAGGCCCACGGAGCGGCTCAGCTCCCGCCCGTCGCCGACCTCGATCGCGATCCGCTTGGCGGCATCGAGGTGGGCGAGCCCCGCGTCGGCGTCGCCGCCGTAGGCCAGCGCGCAGCCGAGCTGGCGGCGGGCCCGTCCTTCCTCGGCGCGCGCGCCGGCCTCCCGCGCGACGGCCAGCGCCGCATCGGAGCGCGCCAGGGTCGCCGTCGGCCGCTGGCCGTAGAAGTCGTGATCGATGATGGCGAGCAACGTCGCGGCGCGCTCGGCGCTGGGGCGATCGCCGAGCAGCTCGAGCGCGCGCTCGAGGTGCTCCAGCGCCGGATCGTCCGTGTGGATCAGGTCGGCGACGAGGCGATGCAGGGCAGCGGCGCGACCGCGGTCCGCCAGCGCGAGCGCCGTCTCGGCGATCGGAAGCGCTCCCTCCCAGTCGCCGGCGAACTGCGTCGCCAGGGCGAGCCGCCTGAGGAGCTCGACCTCGTCGATCGCGTCCGGCCGCTCGGCGGGCTCGACGAGCGGCCACAGCCGGCGCGCCCGCTCGAGCTCGCGACGGCATGCCCCGAACGCGGTGATCGCGTCCGCGGCGTCGGCGGCCGCGATCGAGGCCCGCAGCGCGGGCGCGTGCTCGCCGGCCGCGTCCAGATGGTGCGCGAGCGCGGCAGGGTCCGGCGGACCGGCCTCGATCGCTCTCGCGAGAGCGGCGTGGCGCGCGCGCCGGGCCGGAGGCAGCAGCGCCGCGTAGACGGCCTCGCCCGCAAGCGCGTGGCGGAACCGGTAGCGGTCCCCCTCGCAGACGAGCACGCCGCGGTCGGCGAGCCCGATGACCGTCTGCTCGTCGCCTCCGGTCGCGCGCATCAGCAGGTCGTGATCGACGCCGTGCCCCGCCGTGGCGACGAGCTCGAGCACGTGGCGGGCGCCGGCATCCAGGTCCGCGACGCGTGCCAGCAGGACCGCCCGCAGCGACGCCGAGTGCCCGTCGGCGGCGAGCAGCTCCTCGGCGAAGTAGGGGTTCCCTTCGGCGCGCGCGTGGATGCGCCTGACCGTTGCCTCGTCGGGCGCCTTCCCGAGGATTCCCTCGAGCTGACGCGCGGTCTGCTCGCGGTCGAGGGGCGCGAGGTCGAACCGCTCGGCGGAGCGCGTGAGCTCGGCGATCAGGCGCTGCAGCGGCGCCGGGACGTGCGGCTCGTCCGTCCGCACCGTGGCCACCACGAGCACGGCCGGCTCACCGAGGTTGCGGACGAGGAAGCGCAGCAGGTCCTGGGTGGCGCCGTCCGCCCAGTGCAGATCCTCGATCACGAGCACCACCGGCCCGTCGCGCGCCAGGCGCCCCAACGCGGAGACCACGGCCTCGAAGCGCTGCGCACGGGCGTCGCCGGGCTCGGCAGCGCTCGGCGGCGCCGGCACGGGGAGGCCGCGCAGGGCCGTCGCGAAGGGGGCGTAGGGAAGCTCGCCGGCCTGCATCGGGACGCAGTCGCCCCACAGCACCGTCGCCTCCGCAGCCGCGGCGAACTCGCGCAGGAGCCGCGTCTTGCCGATCCCGGCGTCCCCCGCGACGAGCACGACGCCCGGTGCGCGGGCGAGCGCGAGCATCAGTGCCGCGAGCGTCTCCGAGCGGCCCACCATCTCAGGGCTCGAGACGCGGCGCGCCATGGGTGCATTCTCGCCGAACGGCGAGCAGGCGCAACCGGGCGCGGAGAGCGGCCTAGGCCAGGGTCTGGAGCATCCACTCGCCGTCGCGACGGCCGAGCGTGAGGGTCTCGTGGCGCCCGTCGCCCTGGACGTGGAAGACGGCGAAGTCCTCGTCGGTGCCGGGGCGGTCGATCACCTCGGTCAGGAGCAGCTCGGACGGCTCGGCTCCGCGCTGGGAGGCGTAGAGCTGCCGTGCTGCGGTCTCGAGCGTCGGGCGGTCCCAGCCCTTGTCGGCGGCGGCCGCCTCGGCCAGGTCGTGGTTGGCCTGCTCGAGCCTCGCCCGGAACTGCGCCTCCGTGCGCCGGGTCAGCATCGAGCGCGCCACGTACCCGCCGACCGCGAGGACGACGAGGACCACCAGGACGATGATCAGCCAGGTCGGCATGAGAGCCTGATTACAGCAGGACGGCGCGCGACTGCAGGTGCGAGCCCACCTTGCGCTTGACCCGCTGGAGGGCGTTGTCGACCGTCTTGCAGTCGCAGTCGAGCTTCTCGCCGATCACGGTGTACGAGTAGCCGTCGAGGTACAGCGACAGCACGCGCGACTCGAGGTCGGAGAGCACGGTGGACAGGCACGCCACCAGCGAGCGCAGCTCCTCGGAGGAGATCACCTGGTTGACCGGGTCGTGCACGGGCGATCCGGGCAGCACCTCGTCGAGCGTGGGCTCTGAATCGCTGGCGCCGGCGGGGGTGGCGGAGAACGAGACGTAGCCGTTGAGCGGCGTGTGCTTGTTGCGCGTCGCCGTCTTGACCGCGGTGATGATCTGGCGCGTGATGCACAGCTCGGCGAAGTTGCGGAAGGACGACTCGCGGTCGGGCCGGAAGTCGCGGATCGCCTTGTAGAGCCCGACGAGCCCTTCCTGGATCAGGTCCTCGCTGTCTCCGCCCACGAGGAAGTACGACGACGCCTTCAGGCGCACGAACGAGGCGTAGCGCCGCACGAGCCGGTCATAGGCGTCGTGATTGCCCTGCCGAGCGAGGGCGAGGAGGTATCCGTCCTCGACCTGCACTTGAGCTTGAGCCTTGGTGGGAGACAGTCTGGCCACGAACATGCCCTTCCAGAACCCGCAAATTGGGCTCTTTCGGTCGTGGCGCACACCTCCCCCGGCGCCTATTTATCGAACTCGAGGGCCATCGCTAACCCTCAAGTTCAACCTCATGTGGCGCGAGCATGGCACGCTTATGTGGACGCGTCAAGCCTTTTCTGCAAGATCGCGTACATGAGGACCGCTCCGGCGGCGCTGACGTTGAGCGAGTCGATGCGCCCGAGCAGCGGCAGGGAGACGAGCTCGTCGCACGCGCCGGCGACGCGCGGGCGCAGGCCCCGCCCCTCGGCCCCCAGCACCAGAACCACCCCGCCCGTGTAGTCCGGGGCGTCGTAGCGGGCGGGCGCGCCTGCCGCGGCGCCGTAGGTCCAGCAGCCCGCCTCCTTGGCCTCGGCGAGGAAGTCCGCGAGGTTGCGCACGCGCGCCACTGGCAGGTGTTCCACCGCGCCCGCCGACGCCTTCGCGACCGCCCCGGTGACCTCCGCGGAGCGCCGCTCGGGGATCACCACGCCGGTGACCCCCGCGCACTCCGCCGTCCGGATCACCGCGCCGAGGTTCTGCGGGTCGGTGACCTCGTCCAGCGCGACGATGAACGGGTCGGGCCGCGCGAGCAGCTCGGCGGCGTCCGAGTACGGGTACGGGTCGACCTCCGCGCACACGCCCTGGTGGGAGTCCGTGCCGGCGCGGGCGGTCACCTCGTCGGCTTCGACCACGGTGCCCTTGAAGCCCTCCTTCGCGGCCGCCTCGGTGACCCAGGTCCGGCGCACCCGCCGCCGACCGCGCAGCGCCTCGCGCACGGCGTTGCGCCCGTAGACGACGTTCGCCGGCGGCGCGGGCGGCTCGACGGTGTCGTGCGGCGCGCCGCGCGGGCCGGCGTCGCGGCCCCCGCCCCGCGGCGGTACGTCGCGCCCCGCACCGCGCGGCGGCGCGTCGCGGCCTCCGCCCCGTGGCGGCTTGCGCCCCGCCCCGCCCCCGCGCGGCTTGCCGCCGCGGCCGGGGCCGTCAGCCCGTCTGGACGAGCTCCGGTCCCTGCGGGCCATCGCGTACCTCCCAGCCCATCGCGCGCAGCTCGTCGCGGATACGGTCCGCCTCGGCCCAGTCGCGCGCGTCCCGCGCGGCGCCGCGCCGGTCGGCCAGCTCCACGGCCTCGGGCGGCGGCCCGTCCGCCGCGGCGTCGAGCAGCGACGCCAGCCCGAGCACGTCGAGCATCTCGCGCAGGTGCGAGCCGCCGACGGGGCCCTCGCGGCGGTTCGCCTCGCGGATCCAGTCGTAGAGCGCCGCCAGGGCGCGCGCCGTGTTGAAGTCGTCGGCCAGCGCGTCGAAGAACGCGTCCCGCAGCGGCGCCAGCTCCTCGGGCGAGTCCCCGGCGTCCAGGCGCCGCCCCGCCTCGCGGATCCGCGCCGCGGCGCGCTCGGCGTCCGCCAGGCGCTCGTCCGAGAAGGCGATCGGCTGCCGGTAGTGGCCGCCCGAGAAGTACAGGACGAGCACCTCCCCGCCGACCTGGTCGAGCACGTCGCCGAGGCCGCGGATGTTCCCGACCGACTTGGACATCTTCTCGTCGGCGAGCTGCAGCATCCCGTTGTGCATCCACACGCGCGCGAGCGGCTTGCCGCGCCCGGCGAGCGTCTGCGCCGCCTCGTTCTCGTGGTGCGGGAAGACGAGGTCGATCCCGCCGCCGTGGACGTCGAAGTCCACGCCGAGGTACTGCTCGGCCATCGCCGAGCACTCGATGTGCCAGCCGGGCCGCCCCGGACCCCACGGCGAGTCCCAGCTCGTGTCCTCGCCGTCCTTGGTCGACTTCCAGAGCGCGAAGTCGAGCGGGTCCTCCTTGCGGTCGGCGCCCTCGACGCCCTCGCCCTGGTCCATCTGGTCGACGTCGCGGCCCGACAGCTCGCCGTAGCCCTCGTGCGAGCGCACGCGGAAGTACACGTCGCCGCCGGCCTGGTAGGCGTGACCGCCGTCCACGAGGGTGACGATCAGGTCGATGATCCCGTCCACGCTCTCCGTGGCCAGCGGCTCGTGGTCTGGGCGCCCGAGGCCGAGCCGGCCCGTGTCGTGCACGTAGTGGACGGTCATCTCGCGCGCCAGCTCCGCCGACGGGCGGCCGGCCGCGCGCGCCGCGTCGTAGATCTTGTCGTTGATGTCGGTGATGTTCGCCACCAGCGTCGCCTCGAAGCCCTCGTGCTCGAGGAAGCGCTTGAGCTGGGAGAAGACGATGTACGGGCGGGCGTTGCCGACGTGCACGCGCGCGTAGACGGTCGGCCCGCAGGCGTAGATGCCCACCTTGCCGGGCTCGCGCGGCTCCAGCGGGCGCACCTCGCGGGTCTTCGTGTCGTAGAGGCGGATTTCTCGCACGGAGCGGCGAGCCTACCTCCGCCCGGCGCGTTCCGCGCGGCCGCCGGGTAGCGTCCGGCCCGTGGCGACGCTCTCGAAGGAGGTCCAAGAGGCCTTTCGCACGCTCCCGAGCCGTTATCTCGGCGCCGAGCCGGGCTTCGACGCCACCTACCACGTGCGCCTCGGCGACGTGGGCCACACCTGGGAGATCCGCTGTACCACCCACGGCGCCCGCGTGCGGATGGGCGCCACGCTGCGCCGGCCCGACGTCACGATCGGCACCGACGCCGAGACGTGGTGCCGCCTGCGCCAGGGCGAGCTCTCGGGCATCGAGGCGTTCTCGCAGCGGCTGCTCTACGCCCGCGGCGAGCTGGACCTGGCGCTCGGCTTCGAGGGTCTGTTCCGGCTCCCGGACGGCCGGCCGCCGCTGCTGCGCATCCGCGACGTGCCCGTCGGGCGCCTGAAGGTGTCGACCCTGACGATGGGCGAGGGCCCCGAGGACGTCCTGCTGCTGCACGGCCTCGGCGGGACCAAGTCCTCCTTCTTCGACACGGCGGCCGCGCTCAGCCGCCGCTACCGCGTCCACGCGCTCGACTTCCCCGGCTTCGGCGGCTCCAGCAAGCCCCCGCTGGCCGGCTACGACGCCGGCTTCTTCGCCCGCACGGTCGTCGGGGCGATGGACGCGCTGGGCGTCGACCGCGCGCACGTCGTCGGCAACTCGATGGGCGGGCGGGTCGCGATCGAGCTGGGGCTCGAGTACCCGGAGCGCGTCGGCGGCCTGGCCCTGCTGTGCCCCGCCACGGCGTTCGTGCGGCGCGACTGGCAGCTGCTCGTGCGCGTCCTGCGGCCCGAGGCCGGGCTGCTCCCGCACTCGCTCGGGCGCGGCCGGATCGAGGCCCAGTTCTGGTCGCTGTTCGCCGACCGCGACCTCGTCGACCCGACGGTGGCCGACATCGCCGTCGACGAGTTCGAGCGCATCTACCGCAGCGCGGGCGCCCGGCTGGCGTTCCTCACGGCGGCGCGCAACATCTACCTCGAGAAGCCGTTCGGCAAGGGCGGCTTCTACCCGCGGCTGGCGCAGCTGGAGCCGCCCGCGATGTTCGTCTGGTCCTCGCACGACAAGCTGATCCCGCCGGGCTTCCAGCGCCACGTCGAGCGCTGGCTGCCCTCCGCGGAGCAGATCCTGCTCGAGGGCTGCGGCCACGTGCCGCAGGTCGAGCGCCCGGAGCGCACGAACGGGCTGCTGGAGCGCTTCTTCGCCCGCATCGACGCGCTCGGCCGCGCGCGCCGGTTGGAGGCCGCGTGACCACGACCACGACCAACGGCCACGGCTCGCCCGACACCGCGCGCGGCAGGCTCCGGCCGGACGCCGACGACGAGGCGGCCGGGGAGGGCGGCGGGCTGCTCGGCTCCGTGCTGGGCGCCGTCAAGGGCTTCGTGGCGGGCCGGATCCCGCCCGCCGACCTGGACGAGCGCGACCCGGACTACATCCGCGAGAGCCTCCCGCGGCTCTGGCTGCTGTGCTCGCTGTACTTCCGCGGCGAGGTGCGCGGGCTCGGCAACGTCCCCGAGGAGGGCGGCGTCCTGCTCGTGGGCAACCACTCGGGCGGCAACCTCACGCCGGACACGATCGTCTTCACGCTCGCCTTCTCCACCTACTTCGGGGTCGAGCGCGCGTTCCACCAGCTCGCCCACAACCTGGTGCTCTCGTTCCCGGGCCTGTCCTACCTGCGCAAGTACGGGACGGTGGCGGCCTCGCACGCCAACGCGCGCACGGCGCTGGAGGCGGGGGCCGCGGTGCTCGTCTACCCGGGCGGCGACTACGAGGTCCACCGGCCGAGCTGGCACCGCCACCGGGTGGACTTCGGCGGCCGCAAGGGCTTCATCCGGCTCGCGCTCGACCAGGACGTGCCGATCGTGCCGGTGGTGGCGGTCGGCGGGCAGGAGACCGCGCTGTTCCTCTCGCGCGGCGAGTCGCTGGCGCAGGTGCTCGGGCTCGACCGGCTGCTGCGGCTGAAGGTGCTGCCGGTGTCGCTCGCGCTGCCGTGGGGCCTCAACGTCGGCGACATGCTCGGGCACATCCCGCTCCCGGCCAAGATCACGGTCGAGGCGCTGCCGCCGATCCACCTGCGCGACGAGTTCGGCCCCGACCCGGACGTCGACGAGGTCTATGACCACGTGGTGCGGCTGATGCAGGACACGCTCGACGCGCTCGCGGCCGAGCGGCGGCTGCCGGTGCTGGGCTGATGCGCGTCGCCGAGTCGATCACCGTCACGGCGCCGCCCGAGCTCGTCTGGGAGGCCGTCTCGGACCCCAGCCGCTACCTGCACTTCATGTCCGGCGTCACCCGCTGGTCGGTCGAGGGCGAGCAGAAGACCGGCCTCGGCGCGCGCTACCGGATGCTGCTGCGCGTCGGCTCGGCCGAGGTCGGCGGCCTGATCGAGATCGTCGAGTTCAAGCCGGCCCGCGACCTCGCCTGGAACTCCGTGACGGGGATCGACCAGCGCGGGCGCTGGCGGATCCGCGAGCGCGGCGGCGCCTCGCGCGTGGAGCTGCGGCTGCAGTACGGCGTCGCGGGGTCGGGGATCTGGGGCTGGATCGCCGAGAGCCTCGGCGCGCGCACCGTGCGCGGTCACCTGCGCCGCTCGCTGCAGCAGCTCAAGCGCCAGGTCGAGCACGAGCAGCTGCGCGTGCAGGCGGCCGCCCGCCGCTCCGCTCGCGCCGCCGGCTAGCCCGGCTCAGGCCGCAGGCTAGGCGCAGCCCTCGGAGAAGTCGACCTCGGGCCGCAGCCCGGTGGCGATCTGGAAGATCTTGTTCGCCGCATTGACCGAGAACTGGATCTCGCGCGTGCCCTTGCCGTGCAGCTCGAAGATGCGTGTCTCGAGGCTGACGTCCGACGCGCGCTCCTGCAGCTTCGAGCCGTACTTCGAGCGCAGCCGGTCGAGGCTGTCGTTGACGCGGATGCCCTTCGCCGTGGGCATCGCCGTGCGGGTCACGTAGAGGACCCGGATCTTGCCCTTGAAGCGCAGCGTGCTCAGCCCGAAGCGGCGCGGCAGCACCGTGTCGTGCCGGCAGCCCGTGGTGACCTCCGACCCGCCCACGATCCCGCGCCGCGCGGCCTTGCGCGCCTCGGCGATCGTCATGCCGAGCTCGATCTGCCCCACGCCGTTGAAGCCGATCACGGCGGTGCCGTCGAGCGGCTTGGGCTTCTCCGCGGCGGGGCGGGCTGCCGCGCCGGCGGCGGGGACGAGGAGGGCGACGGCGGTCAGGGCGATCAGACGCTTCATGGCGCGACATTACTCGCGCAGCGTCGCCACCGCCAGAGCCGCGACGCCCTCGCCGCGGCCGACGAAGCCCATCCCCTCGCCCGTGGTGGCCTTCACGTTGACCGTGCAGCCGAGCACCGCCTCCAGCGAGGCGCGGATCGCGTCGCGGTGCGGCGAGAGCTTGGGTCGCTCCATCATCACCGTGCAGTCGACGTGCTCGACCGCGCCGACGCGGGCGACCACGACGCGCAGCAGCTCCATCGAGTCCGCGTCGCGCCAGCGCTCGTCGGTGTCGGGGAAGTGCTGGCCGATGTCGCCGAGGCCGGCCGCGCCCAGCAGCGCGTCCGTGATCGCGTGGGCGAGCACGTCGGCGTCGGAGTGGCCCTGCAGCCCCTGGTCGTGCGGGATCTCGACACCGCCGAGGATCAGCCTGCGCCCGGGCGCGAACGCGTGCGAGTCGATCCCGATCCCGGTCCGGCTCACCCGATCGGCTCCATCCGGCGCGTGCGGCGCTCGAACACCGCCAGCTCCCCGACCCCGAGCTCCTCGAGCAGCTCCAGCGCCTGCTCGTAGCGGAAGCCGAGCTGGTCGGGGACGTGCGCGTCGCTGGACAGCGCGATCGGGCAGCCCGCGTCGAGGATCATCTCCAGGTACGGCCTGGCGGGATAGAGCTCCGCGACGGGCTTGCGCAGGCCGGCCGTGCTGACCTCGACCGCGACGCCGGCCTCCGCGAACGCCTCGACGGCGGGCTCGTAGAAGTAGCGCAGATCCTTGTCCGGCCTGGGGGCCTTCTCGCCCCAGACCTTGACCAGGTCGGGGTGGGCGACGATGTCGTAGAGCCCGGAGAGCGCCGACTCCGCAACCGTCTCGAAGTAGCGCCGCCAGACCTTCTCGGCGGACTCGCCGGTGCCCCAGATCGAGTAGTCCTCGGTGTCGAGCGAGCGGTCGCGCAGGAAGTGCACCGAGCCGACCACGTAGTCCCAGTCGCGCTGCTCGAGCAGGTTCGCGATCCGGTCCTCGCGGCCGGGCACGTAGTCGGCCTCGATCCCCAGCCGCAGGTCGGTCTCCTCGCGCACGAAGCCGCAGTACTCGTCGAGGTCGTCCTTCGCCCACTCGCGCCAGAACGGGTGCTCCCAGACCTCCAGCGCCGCGTGGAAGCGGTAGATGTGCTCCGCGACGCCGAGCTCGGCGATCCCGTGCTCCTCGGCGGCAGCCCGGTAGCGCTCGGCGTTGCCCGCGGTGAAGTACCGCTCCGGCGTCGCGTCCGGCTCGTCCGGGCGCAGGTGCACGTGGTAGTCGGTCAGCACGGCGCCTGACTCTGGCAGACGCCCCCGCGGTCAGGCCGCGAGCGCGAGCGCCGGCGCGGGCTGCGCCGCGTCGACGAGCGCCCGGAGCAGCGGACCCTGCTCGGCCCGGTGGGTGAGCACCTCGGGGTGCCACTGCACGCCGAGGCAGAACCGGGCGGAGGGGTCCCAGATCGCCTCCACGGTCGCGTCGGCCGCCACCGCGCAGATCTCCAGCCCCCGGCCGAGCCGGTCGACGGCCTGGTGGTGGTAGGAGTTGACCGCGACCGTCGTGTCGCCGGTGAGCCGGTGCAGCAGCGAGCCGCTCGCGACCGCGACATCGTGCGCGGGCTCGAAGGACGCGTGCCCCTGGTTGTGCTCGAGCGTGCTGCGGTCCGGGAGGTGCTGGTGCAGCGTCCCGCCGCGCGAGACGTTGAGCGCCTGCGCGCCGCGGCAGATGCCGAGCACCGGCAGCCCGCGCTCGCTGACGGCCGCGAGCAGCGCCAGCTCGTACTCGTCCGAGACGCGCTCGACGTCGGGGCCGAGCTGCGGGTGCGGCGTCTGGCCGTAGACGGCCGGGTCGATGTCCGGGCCGCCGCTGAAGATGAAGCCGTCGAGCCGGTCGGCGAGCGCCTCCGTGTCGTCGGCGAAGCCGTGCGCGGGGATGACCACGGCCACGCCGCCGGCCTCCTGGACGGCCTGCGTGTACGTCAGCCGCAGGCTCAGCCGCGGCGGGTTCAGATCGCGCTCGTCGCGACCCGGGACGGGCGCCCAGGCGGGCTCGGACTGGCCGCGCAGCTCGTGCGTGACGATTCCGATGAGCGGCGCGCTGGCCGAGAGGATGCGGGGGCGGGAGCGGTGGATGGTCCCGAGAGCATGGAGCCGGCGCACCCCGCCCGCCATCGGGCCTCCCGGCGGGCGCGGTTACGGAGCGCTGCGGTGCCCGGAGGAGCTAGCCGCCCGGTAAGGGTGCCGGTGCCCGCCTCAGGGTCGTGGGGTCAGCGGATCGCCACGACGGCCTCGACCTCGACCGTCATGCCGAAGGGCAGCTCGCCGGCGCCGATCGCGGAGCGGGCGTGGCGGCCGGCGTCTCCCCAGACCTCGAGGATCAGGTCGCTGAAGCCGTTGATGGCGGCCGGCGTCGCATTGAAGCCCTCCGCGCACTTGACGAAGCCGAGCAGCTTCAGCCACGCGGCCACGCGGTCGAGGTCGCCGAGCTCCTGCCGCAGCGACGCGAACATCGAGAGCGCGGTCGCGCGGGCGGCGTCGTAGGCCTGCTCGACCGTGACCTCGGCGCCGACGCTGCCGCTCACGAGCAAGCGGTCGCCGTCGAGCGGCCCGTGGCCGGAGACGTAGGCGACGTCGCCGTGGACGCGCACGAGCTCGAACGGCAGCACCACGCCCGGCGGGGGTGCCGGCGGAGCCGGGAGCTGGATGCCGAGCTCCTCCAAGCGGTCGTCGATCGCGCCCATGGATGCGAGTCTGCCATGCCGGCTCGGCCGGCATCACCCTGGCTTAGCATCAGGCCATGGACGAGAACGGCTGGCTGATCGACCTCAGCGACCGCGTCATCCCCCGCTCGTGGGAGGAGCCGTTCGCGGAGCTCAGCGAGCCCGAGCGGGTGTTCGTCGCGATCTGGACGCTCGAGGCGGACGTCAACAACGGCGGCTTCGACCAGTACTTCCTCAACTCGAGCGGCGACCACGCGTGGTTCGCACCGGAAGCGCTGCGCGCGATCGGCGCCGAGGCCATGGCCGGAATCGTCGAGCGGGCGAACGCCCCGTTCGGCACGGAGGGCCCGCCGGCGTCACGCGACGAGCGGCTGGCGATGCTCGACGCCGTCCAGGACGAGGCTGCGGACGAATGGAGCCGGCTCGACGAGGCCTTCTACGACTACCCGGACGATCTGACCGGCCTGCTCTATCGGTACGTGCAGGAGCACAAGGCCGAGATCCGGGGCGCGGCCTAGCCTGGCTGGACCGGACGGACGAAGCCCATCAGCAGCGAGCCGACCTCGATCGTGCCGGTGCCGGTGGTCACCGCTGGATCGCTCGCCGCGTGGGCCCGCACCGCCTCCTCGTCGTCGGCCTCGACGACCCCCAGGCCCCATGAGCCCGTGCCGTCGAGGACGGGGCCGAAGAGGACCATCCGGCCCTGCTCGATCAGGGGCTGCCAGTGCGCCGCATGGCGGCCCATGATCTCGCGCTCCTCGTCGCTCATGTCGAGGGCGAAGGTCGGGCGCGGCGCGATGAGGCGGAAGACGAAGGTCGGCATCCCGCCAGTCTCACCGCGCCGTCAAGGCACGGCGATGTGACCTCGGCGTCGTGCGCGGACGACGAGCACGGCGATGACGATCGCGATCGCGATGGCCTCGGTGGCGTACGGCCCGATGCCGAGCATGATGCCCACGGCCCGGCCCACCACGTAGGCGGCGAACAGCAGGAGCACCACGCCGAGGACCCGCAGGACGATCACGCGGCGCACCGTACCGGTGACCTAGCCTGGACGGCATGGACACCGGCATCGGCTACTTCCCGACCCACGACGCTCCCGGTCCGGGCGAGGTCGCCCGCCTCGTCGAGGAGCACGGCCACGCGGCGATCTACTTCGCCGAGCACACCCACATCCCCGCCGGCCGGGAGACGCCGTACGCCGGCGGCGGCGAGCTCCCGCGCAAGTACGCCCACACCTACGACCTATTCGTCGCGCTGACGGCCGCGGCGGCGGCGACCTCGCACCTGCGGGTCGGGAGCGGCATCTGCCTCGTCGTCGAGCGCGACCCGATCGTCACGGCCAAGGAGGTCGCGAGCGTCGACCACCTCTCGGGCGGGCGGCTGGAGTTCGGCGTCGGGGCGGGCTGGAACCGCGAGGAGATGGCCAACCACGGCACCGACCCGCGGACCCGGATGGCGCTGCTGGCCGAGCGCGTGGAGGCGATGAAGGCGATCTGGACCCAGGACGAGGCCAGCTACCACGGGCGCTTCGTGGACTTCGACCGGATCTGGTCGTGGCCCAAGCCCGCCCAGCGGCCGCATCCGCCCGTACTGGTCGGCGGCAACGGCCCGACCGTGCTCGACCGCGCCGAGGCGTTCGGCGACGCGTGGTTCCCGAACTTCGCCCGCGGCAACGTGCTCGACCGCATCCCCGAGGCCCGCGACCGCGGCATCCGGGTCGTGGTGATGGGCGTCCCCGCCGACGTCCACGCGCTCGAGCAGCTCCAGCACGCGGGCGTGGAGCGGGTGATCCGGTGGGTGCCCTCGGCCGGGCGCTCGCAGGTCGAGGCGGCGCTCGAGCGCTTCGAGGCCGCCTTCGCGGAGCTCAACGGCGAGACATGACCGCGCGCGAGCGGTTCGCCTCCGCCCGGGTGGCGCGGCTCGCCACCACGGGGCCGGACGGGCCGCACATCGTGCCGATCGTGTTCGCCCTCGC
>CAWHOS010000012.1:0-311340 GCA_963831105.1 uncultured Solirubrobacteraceae bacterium
TCGCCTTGAGGTCGGCGCCCGCGCAGAACGCCTGCCCGCCGGCGCCGGTGAGCACGAGCACGCGCGCGCCGTCGTCGGCGCAGAACGCCTCGAAGCCCTCCAGCAGAGCCGCGGCCGTCGCGCCGTCGACCGCGTTGCGGCGCTCCGGGCGGTCGATCGTGAGCAGCGCCGCGGCCCCGCGGCGCTCGTAAGAACGCCGACCGCACCCACCCAGTCGCTACCAGCCGCCGCGCTGGTCGGCGCGGGCCTGGCGGGCCTTGGCGGCCGCCTTGCGGCGGTCCTTCCGCTTGTCCAGCGTGGCACTGGAGCAGGCTCATCGTGAAGATGAACAGCGGGAAGAACGCGATCAGGATGAAGCCCGCGTTGGTGATGACCTTGTCGTTGGTCTCGCCCCACAGCCCCTCGCCGCCGTCGTGACCCTCCGAGGCCAGCGCGACCGGCGCGGTCAGGGCGAGCAGGGTGAGCGTGAGCAGGGCGGTCTGCAGGGTTCTCCGCATCGCCGCGGAGGATACCTATCCTCGACTCGAATGGCCGTCCTCATCGCCTCCGACCTCGCCAAGGACATGGCGGGGGTGCCGCTGCTGCGCGGCGTCTCGTTCCGGCTGGAGCGCCGGGACCGGCTGACCCTGTCCGGGCGCAACGGCTCGGGCAAGACGACGCTGCTGCGGATGCTCGCCGGCGAGACCACGGTCGACGGCGGCGAGCTCAACCTCGCCAAGGACGTCCGCGTGGCGCTGCACGACCAGCGGCCGCCGCGGGAGCGCGACCTGTCAGCCTGCGCGACTACGTGCTCGGCGGCTGCAAGGACCTGCTCGCGCTCGAGCAGCGCCTCGGCGAGCTCGAGCACAGCGATGGCCGAGGGCGACACCTCGCCCGCCACGCTCGAGGCCTACTCGACCGCGCAGGGCGCGGCTCGAGCACGCCGGCGGCTACAACTGGCGCGAGGGCGTCAACGCGACGCTGCACGGCCTCGGCTTCCGCGACGAGCACCTCGACCGCTCTCTGAGCACGTTCTCGGGCGGCGAGCTGACGCGCGCCTCGCTGGCCCGCGCGCTGGCCGGCGACCCCGACCTGCTGCTGCTCGACGAGCCGACCAACCATCTCGACATCGAGTCGCTGGAGTGGCTGGAGTCGCACCTGCAGACGCTCGACGCCGCCGTCGTGCTCGTGGCGCACGACCGCTGGTTCCTCGAGGCGGTCGGCACCTCGGTGCTCGAGCTCGAGGGCGGCCGCGCGCGCTTCTTCAAGGGCACCTGGCACGCGTGGCGCAAGGAGCAGGCGGCGCGCGAGCTCGCGCTCGGCCGCGCGATCGAGAAGCAGGAGGCCGAGATCGCCCGGCTCGAGCGCTTCGTCGACCCGGTTCCGCGCGGGCACGCGCGCCGAGCAGGCGCAGTCGCGCCAGAAGCGGCTCGACAAGATGGACAAGATCGAGCGCGACCCGCGCGACGGCAAGGGGCTCGGGCTTCGCCTTCAAGCCGCCCGAGCGCTCCGGTCGCGTGATCTTCGAGGTCGAGGACGGCACGCTGAAGATCGGCGAGCGGACGCTGCTCGAGCGACTTCGAGCTGTGGCTCGAGCGCGGCGAGCACGTCTCGCTGATCGGGCCCAACGGGACCGGCAAGACGACGCTGATCCACACGCTGACCGGCGAGCACGAGCTCGCCTCCGGCAAGCTGCGCCGGGGCCACAACGTCAAGCTCGGCCTGCTCTCCCAGCATGCGGACGAGCTCGGCGCCAAGGGCGCGCGCACCGTGCTGGAGGCCGCGCAGCGCTCGACGGGCCTCAAGCCCAACGAGGCGCGCGTCGCTGCTCGGGCGCTTCCTGTTCTCCGGCGAGGCGGCCGAGAAGCCGCTCGACGGGCTCTCGGGCGGCGAGCGGCGGCGGCTGTCGCTGGCGATCCTGGTGCACTCCGGCGCCAACGTGCTCGTGCTCGACGAGCCCACCAACCACCTGGACCTCGAGAGCCGCGAGGCGCTCGAGGCCGCGCTGCAGTCGTTCCCGGGCTCGCTGCTGCTGATCTCCCACGACCGCGCGCTGCTCGACGCGGTCGGCACGCGCACCATCGCGGTCGAGGACGGCACGCTGCACTCCTACGTCGGCGGCTGGCCCGAGTACCTGCGCGTGCGCGAGGAGCGCGCGGAGGCCGAGCGCACCGCCAAGCGCACCAAGCCCGCCAAGGCCGCGGCGCCGAAGCCGGAGCCGGCGAAGGCGGCGGCGCCGTCGAAGAACCAGCAGCGCCAGGCCAAGAAGATCGAGGCGGAGATCGAGGCCGCCGAGGCCGCGCTCGCAGCGCTCGAGGAGGAGCTCGCGGATCCCTCCTCGTGGAACGACCCGCGCACCGCCGCGAAGTCGACCAAGCGCCACGAGAAGGCGAAGAAGCAGCTGCAGGAGCTCTACGCCGAGTGGGAGGCCGTGGCCTCCTAGAGCGGCAGCGGCCCGGGCGCCTTCACCGTCCGCAGCGCGAAGTTCGAGCGCACGTCGGCGACGTTGGGGAGCTTCAGCAGCGTCTCGAACATCACCCGCTCGTAGTGGGCGAGGTCGGCGACGGCGACCTCGAGCAGGAAGTCGGCCGAGCCCGAGACGATGTGCGCGGCGACGATCTCCGGCGTCGCGTTGACCGCCTTGCTGATGGCGGCGGCGCTGCGGTCGGAGTGCCCGTCGACCTTGAGCTCGACGAACACCGTCATCGGGATCCCGAGCTTCTGGCGGTCGAGCACCGCGCGGTAGCCGGCGATCACGCCGTCCTGCTCGAGCGCGCGCATGCGGCGCAGGCACGGCGAGGGGGAGAGGTGCAGCCGCTCGGCCAGCGCGGCGTTGGAGATCCGCCCCTCCTCCTGGAGCACGGCAAGCATCTTCCTGTCAGTGGCGTCCATGGGGCAGATCATTGCGCACCGATGGTCTGCAGGGGCAGGAAAGAGCACCACGTGCCCCCGGATCGGCGGGACCATGTCGTGGATGCTCTCGACCCGCTCAGCCACCGCCCTCTACGTCGGCGCCGTGCTCGGGCCCGGCGTCCTGATCCTTCCCTCGCTCGCCGCCGAGGCCGCCGGGCCGGCGTCCGTGCTCGCCTGGGCCGGCCTGCTCGCCCTGTCGGTGCCGCTGGCGATCGCGTTCGCCGTGCTCGGCGTCCGCCACCCCGAGGCCGGCGGCACCGCCGCCTACTCGCGCGCCGCCTTCGGCCGCCGCGCGGGCACGGTCACGGGCTGGTGGTTCCTCGCCGGCGTCGTCCTCGGCGCGCCCGCCGTGGCGATGGTCGGCGGGTTCTACGTCGCCGAGCTGCTCGGCGCGGGCCGCGAGGCGGCCGTGGTCGCCGCCGCGGGGATGATCGCCGCGGTCGTCGCGGCCAACGCCCGCGGCGTCCACGCGACCGCGCGGCTCCAGCTCGGGCTCGCCGGGGTGCTCGCGGCGCTGCTGCTCGTCGCGGTCGTGAGCGCGCTGCCCGAGAGCCGCGCGGAGCACTGGACCCCGTTCGCGCCGCACGGCTGGGGCTCCGTCGGCACCGCCGCGAGCCTGCTGATGCTGTCGTTCATCGGCTGGGAGGCCGTGTCCCATCTCGCGGGCGAGCTGCGCGACCCCGCGCGCCAGCTCCCGCGGGCGATCTTCGGCGCGCTCGCGATCGTCGTCGTGCTCTACCTCGGGCTCGCGGTCGCCACGATCGGCGTGCTCGGCACCTCCGCGCCGGGCGACGTCCCGCTCGCCGACCTGATGGCCGCCGGACTCGGCTCCGTGGGCCGCAGCGTGACGGCCGGCTTGGCCGTGCTGCTGACGATGGGGGCGATGAACGCCTACGTCGCGGCGGCGGTCCAGCTCGCGGGCGCGCTGGCCGAGGAGGGCTCGGCGCCGCGCGCGCTGGGGCGCCCGAAGGTGGCGCTCTCCGGGATCGCGGCCGTCGGCGCCGTGCTGCTCGTGCCGCTCGGGTTCGACGTCGTGGGCGTCGACGGGCTCGTGCGGGCGTGCAGTGCCGCGTTCGTGGCGGTGTATGTGGCCGCTACGGCCGCCGGTGTGCGGTTGCTCGACGGTGCCGCGCGGTTGGCCGCCGGGGTTGCGTTCGTCGCGGTCGCCGTGGTGTTCGCGTTCAGTGGCGTGTACGTGGCCATCCCGGCCGTGGTGGCGCTCGTCGCGCTGACGGCAACGGCGCTGGGTAGGGAGCGTGGGGAGCGCGCGCAATCGCGCTCTCGTCGCCCGTTCTGCACCGACGTCCCGCTCAGGCCCCGTAGTGAGGCCTGAGAGGGATCTCGACGCGGTCGGTCCCGCCTACTCCCCCACCGAGAGCCGTTGACCTGACGCTAGGCGCGACGCCCGCGGCCTACGGCAGCCACGGCCGCGCCGGGGTCGTCGGCGAACACCCCGTCGACGCCGAGCGCGAGGAACGTGTCCAGCTCCGCGTCGCCGTCGAGGCCGGCCGGCGTGAACGCCGGCTCCGGCCGGAAGGTCCACGGGTGCACGAGCAGCCCGGCAGCGTGAGCCTCCGCCACGAGCGTGGTCGGCTCGCCCAGGCGGCCGTCGCCGTCTCGTGGGATCAGCTGGTCCTTGTGCGGGCCGATCGCATCCGCGTAGGTCGCGATCTCGGCGATGTCGGGGGGCGGCCCCGCCGTGAGGCGCACGAGCGGATGCGTGCCGCGCAGCTCGCGCAGGTTGGCGGCCTCGAAGGACTGGATGAAGACCGGTCCGCCGAAGCCCTCGAGCGCCGCCAGCAGCGGGGGCTCGAGCGGCAGGCCGAGCGAGGCGAAGTGGGTCGGGTGCTTCGTCTCGGGGTAGACGCCGACGCCCGCGCTCGCGGCCAGCGCCACGACCTCCTCGAGCGTGGGGATCCCGAAGCGGCCGTCGTGCGTGGTCCCGCGCAGCTCGGGCAGCCGCTCGCGCGCCCGCAGGGTGCGCAGCTCCTCGAGCGTGAAGTCCTCCGTGAACCAGCCCTCGAGGCGCTTCCCGTCGAGGAGCTTCGCCGTCCGGCGGCCGGCGAACTCCGGCCGCGACGCCACGTCGGTGGTGCCGGAGATCTCGTTGTCGTGGCGGGCGACGAGCCGCCCGTCGCGCGTCGCGACCACGTCTGGCTCGATGAAGTCGGCGCCGAGCTCGATCGCCAGCTCGTAGGCGGCGAGCGTGTGCTCGGGGCGGTGGGCGGACGCGCCGCGGTGGGCGATCACGATCGGCATGGCCGTTCACAACATCAGAACAGGCGGTTCACGGGTCCGTAACCGGTTCGCGCGGCTCCGGCGGAAAGCTGCGCCGCGATGCAGACGAGCACCGGCACCGGCGAGGTGATCAGGGCGGGGGAGCTGGAGATCCGGCCCTCCGAGTACCTCGCGCTGGCCGGCGGCCGGGCGCTGACGCTCTCGCTCAAGCAGCTCGAGCTGCTCGCCGCCCTGGCGCGCCGCGAGGGCCGGATCGTCCGCAGGGAGGAGCTCTACGAGACGGTGTGGGGCGCCCCGATGCGGGCCGACGAGCGCTCCGTGGACGTCTACGTCCACAAGCTGCGCTCCAAGCTCGCCGAGGCCCTCCCCGGGTGGACGTTCATCCACACGCACTTCGGGTTCGGCTACCGGTTCCAGCCGGAGCGTTCACACGTCTTTCACAAGACGGCCACAGGTCGGTAACAGGAGTGGGGCTCGCTCTTGCGAGCCTCGCTCTCGACTAATCAGGAAGAAGAGGGAACGATGACAATTTCCAAGACGCTCCTGCCGGCGCTCGCGCTGGCACTGGCGCTCGGCGTCGCCGCGTGCGGCGGCTCCGATGACGAGGGCACGGCCTCCGGCAGCAGCGGCGGTGGCGGCGGCGGGGACCTGTCGGGCAAGATCGCGATCGACGGCTCCTCCACGGTCGCCCCGTTCGCGCAGGCGGCCGCCGAGCTGTTCAACGAGGAGAACCCCGACGTGCAGATCACGGTCGGCACCTCCGGCACCGGCGGCGGCTTCGAGAAGTTCTGCGCCGGCGAGACCGACATCTCCGACGCCTCGCGCCCGATCAAGGACGACGAGGAGGTCCCGGTCTGCGAGAAGGGCGGCGTCTCCTACGGCGAGGTCCAGATCGCCAACGACGGCATCGCGGTCGTGACCAACAAGGCGCTCGCCGTCGACTGCCTCACCACCGACGAGCTCAAGCAGGTCTGGAACAAGGGCTCGAAGGTCAAGAGCCTCTCCGAGGTCAACCCCGACCTGCCGGACACGGAGCTCTCGCTCTACGGCCCGGGCACCGACTCCGGCACGTTCGACTTCTTCACCGACGAGATCAACGGCGAGGAGGGCGTGACCCGCGAGGACTACGAGCCCTCCGAGGACGACAACCAGCTCGTCACGGGCGTCGAGGGTGACGACGGCGGCCTCGGCTACTTCGGCTTCTCCTACTACGAGGGCGCGCAGGACCAGCTCAACCTGGTCGGCGTGGACGCCGGCGACGGCTGCGTGAAGCCGAGCGCCGAGACGATCCAGGACGGCTCCTACAAGCCGCTCTCGCGCCCGCTGTTCATGTACCCGAGCTCGAAGGCGATCGCCCGCCCCGAGGTCAAGGCGTTCATGGAGTTCGTGATCGCCAACCAGGCCGACATCGCGGAGGCGGCCAAGATCGTGCCGCTGACGGACGAGCAGGCCGGCAAGGCCAAGTCGGACCTCCAGTCCGCGGAGCAGGGCTCCTAGCGTGACCTCGCTCGCGTACACCCGTACGCGCCGCAGCGTCGGCGAGCAGGCCGTGAGGTACGGCCTGTTCGCCGCCGCGGCGGTCTCGATCCTCACGACCGTGCTGATCGTGCTCTCGCTGCTGCGGGAGACGATCGCGTTCTTCGGCGACGTGCCGATCGGGGACTTCCTCTTCGGCACCAAGTGGACGCCGCTGCTGGGCGGCGACCAGCAGTCCTTCGGCGTGATCCCGCTGTTGACGGGCACGCTCTACCTGACCGCGATCGGCCTCGTCGTCGCGATCCCGCTCGGCCTGCTGGCCGCGATCTACCTGGCCGAGTACGCCCCGCCGCGGGTGCGCAAGGTCGTCAAGCCCGTGCTCGAGCTGCTGGCCGGCGTCCCGACGATCGTCTTCGGCTACTTCGCCCTCGTCTTCTTCACCCCCGAGGTCCTGCGCGGCGTCTTCGGGGTCGAGGTCAACCAGTTCAACGCGCTCTCGGCCGGGGTCATCCTCGGCCTGCTCGTGCTGCCGACGATCGCGTCGGTGGCCGAGGACGCGCTGACCGCCGTCCCCGCCTCGCTGCGCGAGGGCGCGTTCGGCCTCGGCGCGAGCAAGCTGCAGGTCTCGCTGCGCGTCGTCTTCCCGGCCGCGCTGTCGGGCGTCGTCGCGGCGCTCATCCTCGGCGCCTCGCGCGCCGTCGGCGAGACCGTGATCATCCTCGTCGCCGGCGGCCAGGTCGCCCGGCTCGGGCTCGACCCGACGGTCGGCTACCAGTCGATGGCGGCGTTCATCGCGGCCACCTCGCGCGGGGACATCCCGACGGGCTCGATCAAGTACGAGACGATCTTCGTCGTCGGCATGGCGCTGTTCGTCATGACGCTGGCGCTCAACGCGATCTCGATCCGGCTCGTCAACCGCTATCGCCAGGTCTACGAGTGACCGGCGCGCAGATCGCATCGATGGCGCGCGCCCGCAGCAGCGTCCTGCCCCGTCCCTCGACGGGCTCGCGGATCGCCGACCTCGCGTTCCGCGCGGTCATGTACCTGTCGATCGCCGTCGGGTTCATCGGGCTCGGCGCGATCCTCTTCGACGTCGCACGCGACGGGCTGCCGCGGCTGTCGATGGACTTCATCACCAACTTCCCGTCGCGGATCATCCCGGAGCGCTCGGGCATCCAGTCCGCGCTCGTGGGGACGCTGTACCTGATGGCGATCTGCGCGGTGCTGGTCGTGCCGCTCGGCGTCGCCACGGCCGTCTACCTCGAGGAGTACGCCGACCGCCGCAAGTGGTTCAACCGCCTGATCGAGGTCAACATCCAGAACCTCGCGGCGGTGCCCTCTGTCGTCTACGGCATCCTCGGGCTGGCGTTCATCGTGCGCGGCCCGCTGTCGATGGGCCGGGTCCTGCTGGCGGGCGGCATCACGCTCTCGCTGCTGGTCCTGCCCGTGGTGATCATCGTCGCCCGCGAGGCGATCCGGGCCGTCCCGCCGTCGATCCGCGAGGGCTCGATGGCGCTCGGGGCGACCCAGTGGCAGACGATCTGGAAGCAGGTCCTGCCGGGCTCCGTGGCCGGCATCGCGACGGGCGTGATCCTCGCCCTGTCGCGAGCGATCGGCGAGACGGCGCCGTTGCTGATCATCGGCGCGGCCGTCTCGCCGCGCTTCAACCCGTCCGGGCTGTTCGACTCCTTCACGGCGCTCCCGATCCAGATCTTCAGCTGGACGACGGACGCCGACCGGGAGTTCGTGAGCGCGGCGGCCGGGGCGATCCTCGTCCTGATGCTGCTGCTCGTGCTCATGAACTCCGTCGCGATCTTCCTCAGGAACCGCTATGAGCAGAAGTGGTGATGACCCCATGTCAGACAAGGTGACCTCCCGGCCCGAGACGGGCGCAAGCGAGCCGCAGGCGGCGCCCTTGCGCCGCTTCGAGCCGTCGCACGCACCGGCCGACGGCGCCAGGGCAGACGCGGAGCCGATCTTCGACGTCTCCGACGTGCACGTCTTCTACGGCGAGCATCGCGCGGTCCGCGACATCTCGCTGCGGATCGCCCGCAACGAGATCACCGCGCTGATCGGGCCCTCGGGCTGCGGCAAGTCGACCTTCATCCGCTGCCTGAACCGGATGAACGACCTGATCCCGGTCGCCCGCGTCGAGGGCTCCGTCGTCTACCACGGCGAGGACCTCTACGACACGCGGATCGACCCCGTCCAGGTGCGCAAGCGGATCGGCATGGTCTTCCAGAAGCCGAACCCGTTCCCGAAGTCGATCTACGACAACATCGCCTTCGGCCCGCGCGTGATCGGGATGAAGGGCGACATGGACGAGATCGTCGAGTCCGCCCTGCGCCGCGCCGCGCTGTGGGAGGAGACGAAGGACCGGCTGAAGACGAACGCCTTCGGGATGTCCGGCGGCCAGCAGCAGCGCCTGTGCATCGCCCGCGCGCTCGCCACGGAGCCCGACGTGCTGCTGATGGACGAGCCGTGCTCCGCGCTGGACCCGATCTCCACGGGGCGGATCGAGGACCTGATGATGGAGCTCAAGGAGAACTACTCGATCGTCATCGTCACCCACAACATGCAGCAGGCCGCGCGCGTGTCGGACATGACCGCGTTCTTCACGGTCGAGCTCGACGAGACGGCGAAGGCCCGCACGGGCCACGTGGTCGAGTACGACGTGACGGACAAGATCTTCACGAACCCCGAGGACAAGCGCACGGAGGACTACGTCACGGGCAAGTTCGGCTGATGGCGCGCGAGGCCCACCGGCTCCGCTTCCAGGACGAGCTGCGCACGCTCGAGGACCAGGCGCTGGGCGCGCTGGACATGGTCGTGACGGCGCATGGACCGCACGCTGGAGGCGCTCGAGCACCAGGACATCGAGCTGGCCTCGATCGTCGTGGCCGACGACGACCGCCTCGACGGGCGCTACCTGGAGGTCCACCAGGGGCTGCTCTCGCTGCTCGCGCTGCAGGCGCCGGTGGCCGGCGACCTGCGGGTGGTGGCGGCGCTGCTGCACGTCATCCGCTGCGCCGAGCGGATGGGCGACCAGTGCGTGAACATCGCCAAGCTGCTGCCGATCGTGGGCCACGAGGCGCCGGTCGACGAGGTGATGCGCGCGAAGATCGCCAAGATGGGCGTGCTCGCGCGCTCGGAGGTGGCGCAGGCCAAGCAGGCGTTCCTGCTGCGCGACGTGGATCTCGCCCAGGACCTGGTGCGCCAGGACGAGTCCGATAAACAAGCTCAACCGCGAGTGCTTCCAGCGCGCGGTCGAGACCGGCGGCGACGTGGACGCCCGCGAGTGGGCGATGACGATGATGCTCGTGTCGCGCGCGCTGGAGCGGATCGGCGACAACGCCGTCGACATCGGCGAGCAGGTCGCGTTCGTGGTCACGGGGCTGTTCCGGGAGTTCTCGGACGCCTCGCGCGCCTAGCGGCGCCCCGCTCGCCACCCCGGCGCGCTGCGCCGGCGTCCGCGGTTTGCGGGCGAGTTGTGACCATCGTGTTACGCGTGAAGGGGTTCGGCGCTGGGCGTCGTCGCCCGGCACTATCCTCCGGTGCAGATGAGCCCGACGCCGTCACCGGCCCGGATCGCCGTCCTCGACAACGATTCCGGCTTCGTGCAGGTCCTCACCAAGCGGCTCGAGGCCGCCGGCTGGCAGTACCGCGTGCTGGCCTCGCCGGTCCCGCTCGACGTCCTGCTCTCGATGCGGCTCAACGCCCTCGTGGTCGACCCGGCCGTGCTCGGCCCGGCCGCCTGGAGCTACCTCGAGAAGCTGTGCGCCCGGCTGCCGCAGCTCGGCGTCGTGGTCTGCACGGGGCAGTCGACCGTCGCCCAGCGCGTGCGCGGGCTGCGGCTCGGCGCCGACGACTGGGTCACCAAGCCGTGCCACCCGGAGGAGGTCATCGCTCGCGCGGAGGCCGTCATCCGGCGCCGCCGGCGGGCCGAGATGCGCGCCGACGCGGAGCCCGTCGTCGCCGGCGAGCTCGAGATCCGGCGCGACCAGTTCCAGGCCTTCGCCGCCGGCCGCAACGTGGACCTCACCCGCCGCGAGTTCGAGCTGATCGTGCTGCTGAGCGAGCTCGGCGGCCAGGTCATCCCGCGCGAGGAGATCTACGAGCGCGTCTGGGGCTACGCGATGGTCCACGGCGACCGCTCGGTCGACGTCTTCGTGCGCAAGCTGCGCCAGAAGCTCGAGAAGGTCTCGCCGGACTGGCGCTACATCCACACGCACTTCGGGATCGGCTACCGGTTCGACGCCGAGCCCGCCGACGGCACCGTGCCGGTCGAGACCCTCGCGCCGGTCGCGGACGCCGCCGTGCCGGCGTCCGAGCCCGTCCACGCGTAGCGCCTCCGGGGTATCCTCGGCGTCGTGGGCCCCGACCGCCGCACGCACCTCCGCAACATCGCGATCCTCGTGCTGCTCGCGGTGGCCGTCTGGCAGCTCCCGGGCGGCGACCGCGCCGCCACGACGGTCGCCAACGTGCTGTCGCTCATCTTCATCGGCGGCCTGCTCTTCCTCGGGTTCCGGCTCTACATGGAGAACCGCGGGACGCTCTTCGGGCTCGAGGAGCGCCAGCGCGGCGTGCTCTACGCGGGCGCGGCGCTGATCGCGATCACGCTCATCGCCACCCGGCGGATGTGGGAGGCCGGCGGCATCGGCGCGATCGTCTGGCTGATGATGCTCGGCGCCGGCGTGTACGCCATCGTCGGCGTCTGGCGCGCGTACCGCGAGTACTGATTCGTCGCAGTTCCGGCGCTGATCCGGCACGCTCGCGTGTAGTTCCGTTCCGCCGCCGCGGCGATGGTGTGGGCCATGCGGGCGGGCGAGCGAGGGCAGGCGGCGGCGGAGATGGCGGCGCTGCTGCCGTTGCTGGCCGGGGTGCTGCTCGTCGCCTGGCAGTTCGTCATCGCCGGTGACGCTCGCGCCTCGGCGGCGGTCGCGGCCCGTGCGGCCGCCCGCGCCGTCGCGGTCGGGGCCGACCCTCGCCTCGCCGCACGGGAACGGCTCCCGGTGCGGTTGCGCCCTGGACTCCGCGTCCGCGTGGGCTCGGAGGGCTCCGTGTCGGTCTCGGTGCGCGTGCGTGCCCTCGCCGCGCCGCTCGACCTCGGGCGCGTGCGCGCCGAAGCGAACCTCGGAGCGGCTCGGTGACCGTCGCGGGCCAGCGCGGGCAGTCCACCGTGGAGCTCGCGGCGCTCCTGCCGCTGCTCGCGGTCGTCGCCCTCGCCGCGTACGCGATGCTCGCGGGCCTCGCGGCCGGCGAGCAGGCCGGGGTCGCAGCCGAGGCGGGCGCGATCGCGCTGCTCCAGGACCGCGACCCTGCCGCGGCCGCACGCGACGCGCTCCCCGACGGCGCACGGGCGACCGTACGCGTCGAGGGCCGCCGCGTGGCCGTAGCCGTCCGCCCGCGCGTGCCGCTCGTCGCGGGCCTCCTCCGCACGCGCGTCGCCGCCCACGCCGGGCCGGAGCCGGCGCCGTGAGCCTGCGTGCTCGCGCGCTCGACCACTTCGTCGAGCCCCGCACCGCGCCGCCGCGCCGTGACGGCTCCGCTGCTGGCACGCGCGGCGAGTACCTCGCGCCGGTGGCTCCTGCCGCGCTTCGTGGCCGGGTGGCGGCGACGCGGTTCCCCTTGCGTGCGGCGGTGCTCGGCTCCGTCGGCGAGGCGGTGCCGGTCGGGGCGCTGCTCGCGAACGCGCTGCGGTCCGCGGTCGGCGCGTCGACCGCGGCGCTGGCGGTGTGGGCGCCCGGGTCCGCTGCGGTTCGCGGCGGGCCGGCGACGCCGGCGACTTCGCGCCTGGCCGCCCGGTTGGCGGCGCGCGGGCTGCCGGCCGTGGGCCGGGGGCGGCTCGCGTGGATGGCGCTCGACGACCATCCCGTCGCTGCCGCGGTCGGCGACGCGGCGGGCGGCCGGGGCGCTCGAGGTGCCGTTCGTCGTCGTGCTCGCGGGGCCGCGCTGCGACGTCGTCGAGGGCGTGCTCGCCGAGCAGGACCTGGTGGTGGTCGCGACGGCGGAGCCGGACGGGCCGCTCGCGCGGCTGGCCGTCGCGGGGTGCACGGTCGCAGCGCTCGCGTGCGCGCCACCCGCCCCGGGCGTCGCGCGGTGGGTCGCGCGCTCGGGCGCCGCGGGCTCCCGCGGCCTCGCCGCTCCGCTGCGCTCGCTCGTGGGCGAGCTCGCGCGCGTGCCGGAGCCCGAGCCGCTGGAGGCCGCATGGTGAGCGCGCGCGGGCAGGCGTCGATCCTGCGGCGACTCGTCGCGAGCGCGCGCGGGCAGGCGTCGATCCTGCTCGTGGGTGGCCTGGCGGGCGTGCTGGTCGGTGCGCTGGTGCTCGGCGCCGTGACTAAAGCGCTCGGGCGGGAGGGCGAGGCCCAGCGGGCGGCGGACCTGGCGGCGCTCGCCGGCGCGCGGGCGATGCGGGAGGCGTACCCGCGGTTGTTCGAGCCCGCGACGGTGGACGGCCGCCCCAACCCGCTGCACCTCGACCGGTCGGGCTACCTCGCCCTCGGGCGCGCCGCGGCGCGGGCGACCGCGCGGGAGAACGGCGCGGGCCTGGGGGAGGTCGCGTTCCCGGACGCCGCGTCGTTCGCGCCGGTCCGGATCCGGGTCGTCGTGCGCGAGCGGCTCGTGGTCGAGCGCGGCCGGGCGCGGCGGTCGGCCGCCGTGCGCGCGAGCGCCACCGCCGAGCTGTCGCCGCTGGGGCCGGGCGGGCTGCCGGCGGGCGGCGGCTACGACGGGCCGCTGGAGCAGCGCCAGGGCAAGCCGATGCGGCCGGACGTGGCGCGAGCGTTCGACCGGATGGAGCGGGCCGCTCGTGCTGATGGGATTGCGCTGTTGATAACGAGCGCTTATCGGTCAGACGCCGAGCAGGCGGTGCTCTGGCGCCGCCATCCGGACCCGCGCTGGGTCGCCCGGCCCGGCGAGTCGCTGCACCGCTACGCCACCGAGCTGGACCTCGGGCCGCCGGCGGCGTACGCGTGGCTCGCGGCCCACGCGGGCGAGTTCCACTTCCTGAAGCGGTACCCGCACGAGCCTTGGCACTTCGGCTACACGTTGAACGCCCGCTCCGCACCGCGCGGAGCGCCTGCGGGCGGAGCCGCGAGCGGGGGTGCCGCAGGCGCAACGGACGGTGGCGCCGCGGGCGACGGCGGTGGGGCCGGTGCGCCGGATGGGCAGGCCGGGCGCGCGCTGCCGGGGTTCGTGCCCGCGCGGTTCGCGCCGGCGCTGGCGCGGGCGGCGCAGCGCTGGAACGTCTCCGCGGCGCTGCTCGCCGCGCAGCTCTATGCGGAGAGCAACTTCAACCCGTTCGCGACGAGCCCGGTGGGCGCGCAGGGGATCGCGCAGTTCATGCCGGAGACCGCGCGGGCGCTGGGTCTCGCGGATCCCTTCGACGCCGCGGCGGCGATCGACGCGCAGGCGCGCCTGATGCGCGACCTGTTGCGGCGCTTCGCCGCGGTCCCGCTCGCGCTCGCCGCGTACAACGCCGGCCCCGGGCCGGTCGCGGCGTGCGGGTGCGTGCCGCCGTTCCCCGAGACGCGCGGGTACGTCGCGCGCATCCTCGGGCTGCTCGGCGGGATGGGAGAGCTCGGCGGCGGCGGATTGGCGGTGAGGCTCGTGGAGTGAGCGCCCGCCTATCGTGTGGCTGGCATGCGCGAGCCCGTCGTGATCACGTATCTGGAGCTGCCCGAGGGCGAACCGGTGATCCCTCCCTCGCGGCCGGCGCCGGACGGATTCGCGACCCGCGAGGTGCACGACCCGGGGATCAACCGCGAGCTGTACCGGCAGGTCGGAGGCGACTACCAGTGGGTCGACCGGCTGGGCTGGAGCGACGATCGCTGGGCGGGGCATGCGGCGAGCGTGGAGACCTACCTCGTCGAGCTGGGCGGCCGGACCGCCGGCTACTGGGAGATGGAGCTGGACTCTGCAGACTCGGCCAAGATCGGGCTGTTCGGGCTGCTGCAGGAGTTCCACGGCGTCGGCCTCGGCGGGCACGCGCTGACCGCCGCGCTGTCCCGCGCCCGCGAGGTGCGCCCGCGCGTGTGGCTGACGACGTGCACGCTCGACGGCCCATACGCGCTGCCGAACTACCGCGCCCGCGGGATGAGGCCGTTCCGCACCGCCACGCTCCCCGCGGTCGCCTGACCCTCTCGCCGGCGAACGGCCGGAACGGTGCGCGTTACGGGCCGGTGAACGCCCGGCAGGTGGGCGGGTGAGCCGTGGTGAAGTCGACGGCGTGCACAACGAACGGATCATCCCCGGCACGAACGTCGTGCCCCGCGACGTCCTGAGCGTCGCCAAGGAGGCGGCGCTGCTGGCGGGCGCCGAGCTGACCGAGCGCTACGGCCGCCCGCCGCGCGGGCTCGGCGCCAAGCAGGGCCCGACCGACCTCGTGTCGGACGCCGACCGCGCCGCGGAGGCCGCGATCGCGGCCGTGCTCGCGCGCCGCCGCCCCGGCGACGGCATCCTCGGCGAGGAGGGCACCGCGAACCGCGAGGGGACGACCGGCCTGCGCTGGGTCGTCGACCCGCTCGACGGCACCGTCAACTACCTGTGCGGGATCCCGCTGTGGTGCGTGAGCATCGCCTGCGAGGACGCCGCCGGCACGCTCGCGGGCGTCGTCCACGACCCGCTGCGCGGGCACACGTTCGCCGCCGTCCGCGGCGGCCCGGTGCAGGTCGACGGGCCGAGCCCCCGCGATCGCGACCCAGACGACCTCGCCGCCGCGGTCATCGCCGGCGGCGTCGCCTGCGCCACCGAGGAGGAGGCCAAGCGCGCCGCCAAGCTCGAGAAGCGGCTCTTCAACCGGGTCGGCGCCCGCCGCGCGCTCGGCACCGCCGCGCTCGAGCTCGCCTGGGCCGCCGCCGGGCGGATCGACGTCGTCTACCACGAGCAGCGCATCCATCCGTGGGACGTGGACGCCGGGCTGTTCATCTGTCAGCGCGCCGGGCTGCGTGTCCACCGCCTCGCGCCGCTCGAGCCCGAGCTGGCACCGCGCTACCTCGCGGCCCCGCCCGGCCTCGCCGCCGAGGTGCTCGAGCTCGTCGGCCCGTCCGCGAAGGAGCGCCGCCGCCGCGCCGCGGAGCGGCCGCCGCTCAGCGCCACGCGCGTCGCGGAGGCGATGCGCCGTCGCCGAGCGGTGGATTGATGTGCCTGAGGCTCAGTTCGCCACCGCTCGCGCGGCGAGCGCGCCGCGGACGGCCTCGACGGCCTGCGCGACGCCGGCGGCGTCGACGTCGAGGTGGGTGACCGCCCGGACCGTGCGCGGGCCGAGCGCGCCCATCTTCACGCCGGCGTCCGCGAGCGCGGCGACGAGCGCCGGGGCGTCTGCGACCTCGAAGACGACGATGTTCGTCGTCACCTCCGCCGGGTCGAGCTTCACGCCGGGCACCCCGGCCAGCTCGCGTGCGAGCGAAGCGGCCAGCGCGTGGTCGTCGGCGAGCCGCTCGACGTGGTGGTCGAGCGCGTACAGCGCCCCCGCCGCGACGATGCCCGCCTGGCGCATCGCGCCGCCCCACATCTGCTTGTAGCGCCACGCCTCGTCGATCAGCGGGCGCGAGCCCGCCAGGCATGCGCCGACCGGCGCGCCCAGGCCCTTCGAGAAGTCCATCCACGCGGTGTCGAAGCCGGCCGCCCATGACGCCGCGTCCCGCCCGCTCGCGACCACAGCGTTCATCAGCCGCGCGCCGTCCATGTGCAGCCGCAGGCCGGCATCGCGGGCGACCTCCACGACCTCGCTGAGCTGCTCCCGCGGCCACACGTGCCCGCCCGCGAGGTTCGTGGTCTGCTCGACCGACACGAGCCGGGAGCGCGGCAGGTAGCGGTCGCCGGCGGGGCGCAGCGCATCGCGCAGCGCGTCGGCGGTGAACATCCCGCGCTCGCCGTCGAGCGGGCACAGCACCGCGCCCGAGAGCGCGGCCGGCCCGCCCGCCTCGGCGACGATCGGGTGCGAGCGGCGGTGCAGGTACGCCTCGTCGCCGCCGGGCCCGATGTGCAGCCGGAACGCGATCGCGTTGCACATCGTGCCGCTCGGCAGGAAGACCGCCGCCTCGAACCCGAGCAGCGCGGCCACCCGCTCGCACAGCGCGTTGACGGTCGGATCGGCGAACGACTGCTCGTCGCCGACCTCGGCGGCGGCCATCGCCTCGCGCATCGCCGCCGTCGGCCGCGTCTGGGTGTCCGAGTAGAGGTTGACCGCGATCATGCGACCACCGCCGGGGCGAGCTTGCGGCCGATCAGCTCGACCGTCTCGAGGTCCGTGTGCAGCAGGTGCTGGAGCATCACGCGCGACAGCCCGGCGTCGCGCAGCGCGGCCAGGCGCTCGGTCACCTCGTCGAGCGTGCCGACGATCCACGCGTCCGGCGGCGAGGCGAGCCAGGCGTCGACGTCGCGCTCCGGCTCGCCCATCACGTACGCCAGCGCGGCGGCCTTCTCGCGCAGCTCCTCGCGGTCGAGCCCGACCAGGCACCCGGTCATCAGCGAGAACGGGATCGGCTCGCGGCCGGCCTGCTCGCACGCCGCGTCGACCGCCGCCTTGCGCTTGCGCACGTCCTCGGGCGACGCGAACGGCGTGTTGTACTCGTCCGCCCAGCGGGCGGCCAGCGCGGCGCTCCGCGGCTTGGCGTTGCCGCCCATCAGCAGCGGCGGGTGCGGCGCCTGGACCGGCCGCGGCTGCGCGTCGAGCGCCTCCAGCTCGTAGAAGCGCCCGGAGAACGAGAACGACGGCTCGGTCCACGTGCCGTGCACGATCTCGAGCTGCTCGGCGAGCCGGTCCATCCGCTCGCGCACCGGCGGGAACGGGAAGCCGAAGGCGCGGTGCTCGCCCTCGTGCCAGCCGGCGCCGAGCCCCAGCTCGACGCGCCCGCCGGACACGTGGTCGGCGGTCGCTACGACCTTCGCCAGCTCGGACGGATGGCGGAACGTCGCGGGCGAGACGAGCGTGCCGAGCCGCAGCGTCGTGGTGACCGCCGCGAGCGCGCTGATCGTCGCCCACGCGTCGAGCGAGCCGCGCTCGGGATGGTCGCCGTCCAGGTTGAGGTAGTGGTCCGAGCGGAACAGCGTCGGGACGCCGTGCGCCTCGCAGGCCTTCGCGAGCGCGAGCCAGTCCTCCCAGCTCACGCCCTCCTGGCCCTCGATCATCAGGCAGAGATCCACCCGGAGAGCGTAGAGCGGCGCCGGCCGGGATAGGGTCCCGGCCGGCGCGCTGACGCTGCGTCTAGCGGTGCTTCGCGGCGGTCTTCTTGAACACGCTGAACGCCGGGCGGGGCGAGCCGTCCGGGTTCACGAGGCCGGCGTCGAAACGCGCGGTCGTGTTCTCGCCGTAGAACGTGTAGACGAACAGGCGCGTGATCTTCGAGCGCATGCCGCGACGACGCGTGTCGTAGCGGTTCACGAGCTTGAACATGCCCTTCGTGCGCGACGCGGCGCGCTTGGTCGAGCGCTTGAAGCTCGGCAGCAGCTTCACGATGCCGCCCGTCTCGGTCAGCCACACCTCACCCGGCACGGAGCGCAGCATCTGCTTCGTGTAGGTCGTGCGGCGGCGGTTGACGTCGCCGTAGTTGTGCAGGCCCCACAGCTTCGGGGAGCCCTTGGCGTAGCGCTTGAACGACGCCAGGTAGCGGCCCATGTTGCCCGTGTCGAGCATGTCGGCCGCCATCGCGCGGAACTTCTTCTTCTTCGTGTACTTGCGCAGGACGTTGTAGTAGCCCGCGGCCTTCTTCGGGCTCTTGAACGTCGGCTGGGACTTGTGGTTGATCTCGTTCCAGGCCGAGTAGGTCTTCACCCACGGGTGGGCCTTGTCGAAGGCGAGGAAGGCCTTCTTGTACGCCTTGGTGCTCGGGGCGCGGCAGGCCTTCTTCTTCGAGTAGCGGCCGCTGGCCGAGTAGCAGCCGCTCTTGGCGGTGAACGTGACCAGGACGTCCTGGCGGTGGAGCCGCGCCTGGGTCATGTAGTGGTTCACCGCTTCGCGCTGCCACGACCGCTTGGCGTAGTCCCACGGGACCAGATAACGGACGCGCTTGAGCTTCAGTGACTGCCACGAGGCGTTGTCGAACATCTCGGGCTTCTGCTCGCCGAGGCCGACCCGGTACTTCGCGCCCGCGGTGGGAGCGGCGACCAGGAGGGTCATCAGCGCAGCGATCAGGGTTAGACGGAATGTCATGCCACCCGGAACAAGCGCAACGGCCCGTAGTTGCTTAAAGGCAGACTTAAGAAGCGGAGCCCGCCCGGACGCGATCCGCCGGGCGGGCCCTGGACTACCAGCTCGTGGGCTTCTGCGGGGTGTAGAGCCAGGTCTGGAAGAACGCATCCAGATCCGCCCGGAGACCCGCTCGGAGAGCCCCATGAACTGCTCCGTGGTGCCGTGCCCGTGACGGTGCTCGGCCGCCCAGGTGCGGAGGATCTCGAAGAACGGCCCGTCGCCGATCTTCGTCCGCAGCGCCTGCAGCGTCATGGCGCCCCGGCGGTAGACCGCGGACGTCCAGCGCGAGGTCGTACGTGCGCACGTCGTAGCCGCCGTTGCCCTCGTTCGGGAAGTACGGATCGTTCACGCCCGCGGCGCCCGGCACCGAGTCCTGCCCGGGCGGCGCCCCGCCGCGCGCGGCGCGCTCCAGCTGCGCGGCGCTCGGATCGGACGCGTCCGCGCCCGTACCTGTCGCCGCCTGCGCCGCTCCCGGCAGCGCGATCGCGAAGACTGCCGCCGTGGCGGCGATGCCCCTGCCTCTCATCGGTTCCTCCCTTGCCGATGTGAACCGGCCAGGGAGATCAGCGCATGCTCATGGGATCGCCATGAGAGGCACCCTCCGGCGCGCGGCCTAGCATCAGATGCAGAGCCCGATGGCAGTGGACGCCGCATCAGAAGCAGGACGCCGCGCAACGCGGCTGACGGAGCAGCGTCGCGGCCTCCCCGACCAGCCGGGCGTCTACCTGTTCCGCGACGAGCGGGGACGCGTCATCTACGTCGGCAAGGCGAAGTCGATCCGCAAGCGGGTCGCCAGCCACTTCTCCAACCCGGCGCAGTATGGGACGCGGGCGCTGACCGACGAGATCGACCACATCGAGTCGCTCGCGGTCTCCACCGAGGCCGAGGCGCTGCTCACCGAGCAGACCTTCATCAAGCAGTACAAGCCGCGCTTCAACATCCGGCTGCGCGACGACAAGTCGTACCCCTACATCGCGATCAGCCTCGACGAGGACTTCCCGCGCGTCTACTTCACGCGCGAGCGGCACCGGCGCAACCGCGCCTACTTCGGGCCCTACTCGAGCGCCAAGCGCGTGCGCGGGACGCTCGACCTGCTCGGCAAGATCTTCCTGTTCCGCTCCTGCGAGGGGCCGGAGCCCGGTCGCCACTCCGGCTCGCCCTGCCTGGACTACTACATCAAGCGCTGCGGGGCGCCCTGCGTCGGCTACGTCTCGCGCGAGGAGTACCGCGAGGGCATCGACGGCGTGATGGCGTTCCTGTCCGGGCGCTTCAAGGAGATCGAGCGCGACCTCGAGCGCAAGATGTACTTCCACGCCGGCGAGCAGGACTACGAGCAGGCGACGATCGAGCGCAACCGGCTGCAGTCGGTGCGCGCGCTGCTCGAGCGCCAGCGGGTCGCCAACGAGGGCGCCGGCACCTACGACGCGGTCGCCGTCGACGTCGACGGCACGGAGGCCAACGCGCAGGTCTTCCAGGTCCGCGACGGCGTGCTCTCGGACCGCCAGTCCTTCTACCTCGACAACCAGGCCGAGCAGGCCACGGCGATGGTGAGCGAGGAGTTCATCCTGCAGTACTACGCGAGCGCGCTCTCGATCCCGTCGCTGATCGTGGTCCAGGGCGCCCTGGCGGAGGGCTCTGACCTGCCGATCCTGGCCGAGATCCTGTCCGAGCGCCGCGGCGGCCCGGTCGAGATCCGCGCCTCCGAGCGCGGCGGCAAGCGCCGCATCCTCGAGCTGGCGGAGCGCAACGCCCGTCTCGCGCTCGACCAGGAGAAGCTCAAGGCCGAGCGGCGCCGTCAGCAGCGCGTCGACTCGCTCGAGGGGCTGCAGAAGGCGCTGGGGCTCGACTCGCTGCCGCTGCGGATCGAGTGCTTCGACATCTCGCACCTCGGCGGCACGCACACGACCTCGTCGATGGTCGTCTTCGAGGGCGGCGCCGCGAAGAAGTCGGATTATCGGAGGTTCAACATCCGCGAGGTCGAGCCCGGCGACGATTACGGCGCCATGGCCGAGGTGCTGGGACGCAGGTACGCGCAGTGGGAGAAGCAGAACGAGCGCTCCCCGTATGACGCCGACCGCGACGCGTCGTTCGCGGCGCTGCCCAACGTCGTCGTGATCGACGGCGGCAAGGGCCAGCTCGCGGCCGGCCTGGAGCCGCTGCAGGGCTTCCGCGACCGCGGCGTGACGGTGGTCTCGCTGGCCAAGCGGATCGAGGAGGTGTTCGTGCCCGGCGTCGCCGAGCCGATCGTGCTGCCGCACGACACGCCCGAGCTGCAGCTGCTCCAGCGCGTGCGCGACGAGGCGCACCGGTTCGCGATCACCCACCACCGGATCCGGCGCGACAAGGCGATGACCGAGTCGATCATGGACGACCTGCCGGGCATCGGGCCCGCGCGCAAGCGCACGCTGCTCAAGCACTTCGGCTCGCCCGAGGCGGTGCTGGGCGCCTCGCGCGAGGAGCTCGAGCGCGTCCCGGGCTTCCCGCAGAAGGTCGCGCGGGCCCTCTACGCCCACCTGAACAAGACGGGTAGATGAGCCGCCTCCTCGACACCGTCCGCAGCCTCCGCGACACTCCGGCGATGAGCCAGGACGGCTCTCGCTCCCACCTCGAGGACCTGGTGGTCATCTCCGGCCTCTCCGGCGCGGGGAAGTCGTCGGCGATGGCGGTCTTCGAGGACTCGGGCTACTTCTGCGTCGACAACCTGCCGGCGGAGATGATCCGCTCGCTGGCCGAGCTGTTCCGCCATCCCGGCTCGAAGGTCGAGCGCGCGGCCGTCGTATGCGACTCGCGCGGCGGCGACTACCTGTCCGCGCTCGCGGGCGTCATCGACGAGCTCGCGGCGACCGACGTGCCGTTCCGCGTGGTGTACCTGGAGGCGGACGAGCAGACGCTGATCGACCGCTACAAGGAGACGCGCCGCCGCCACCCGCTGGCGCCGCAGGGCAACGTCGCGGACGGCATCCACTCCGAGATGGCGCTGCTCGCGCCGGTCAAGGAGCGCGCGGACATCTGCATCGACACCTCGGGGCTGAGCGCGGCCGGGCTGCGGCGCAAGGTCGCCGCCGAGCTGCTCGAGCCGACGCACACGGGCAAGCTCGCGGTCACGTTCACGTCGTTCGGGCACAAGCACGGCCCGCCGCGCGACGCCGACCTCGCCTTCGACGTGCGCTTCCTGCCCAACCCGCACTACGAGGCGGACCTGCGGCCGCTGACCGGCTTCGACGAGCGCGTGGTCGCCTACGTCGGGCGCGACGGCCGGCTGGAGGAGTTCTACGAGAAGGTCCTGCCGCTGCTCGAGTACCTGCTCCCGCAGTACGTCGCCGAGGGCAAGGCCCACCTGCTCGTGGCGATCGGCTGCACCGGCGGGCGCCACCGCTCCGTGGCGATCGCCGAGCACCTCGCCGCGCGCTTCCGCGACGTGCCGGACTACTTCGTGGAAGTTCAGCACCGCGACGTGGACCGCCTGCCGGTCCGCTAGCGGAAGCCTCCGCCGGGTACTGTTCTCGCGGCTTCACTTGAACCCGGGAGAAAGGTCTGAACCCATGTCCGTACGCGTCGGGATCAACGGTTTCGGCCGGATCGGCCGCAACGTGTTCCGCGCCGCGCAGGAGTCGAGCGCGGACATCGAGATCGTCGCGGTGAACGACATCACCGACTCCAAGACGCTCGCGCACCTCCTGAAGTACGACTCGGTGTACGGCCCGTTCCCGGGCGAGGTCACCGAGCAGGACGGCTCGCTGACCGTCGACGGGCGCGAGGTCAAGGTGCTCTCCGAGCGCGACCCCTCCGCGCTGCCGTGGGGCGACCTGGGCGCCGACGTCGTGATCGAGTCGACGGGCTTCTTCACCAAGCGCGACGACGCCGCCAAGCACCTCGCCGCGGGCGCGCAGAAGGTGATCATCTCCGCGCCGGCGACCGAGCCGGACGTCACCGTCGCGCTCGGCGTCAACTTCGACGACGTCTACGACGCCGACAGCCACCACGTCATCTCCAACGCGTCGTGCACGACCAACTGCCTCGGCCCGGTCGCGAAGGTGCTGCACGAGACGATCGGCATCGAGCGCGCCCTGATGACGACGATCCACGCCTACACGGCCGACCAGCGCCTCCAGGACGCGCCGCACAAGGACCTGCGCCGCGCCCGCGCGGCCGCGGTCAACCTCGTGCCCGCCTCGACCGGCGCGGCGAAGGCGATCGGCCTCGTGATCCCGGAGCTGCAGGGCAAGCTGCACGGCTTCGCGGTGCGCGCCCCCGTCCCGACGGGCTCCGTCGTCGACCTCACCGCCCACGTGTCGCGCGACACGAGCGTGGAGGAGATCAACGAGGCGTTCCGCTCGCAGGCCGACACCGGCGCCTTCAGCGGGATCCTCCAGTACACCGAGGATCCGATCGTCTCCTCGGACATCGTCAAGTCGCCGTTCTCGTCGATCTTCGACTCGCAGCTCACCTCGGTGCTCGACGGCAGCCTCGTGAAGGTCGTCGCCTGGTACGACAACGAGTGGGGCTACTCGAACCGGGTGGTCGAGCTCGCCGAGAAGGTGCTGGTGCGTGCGCACGCTTGACGACCTGGACGTCGACGGCAAGCGCGTCCTCGTCCGGGTGGACTTCAACGTCCCCCTGGACGAGGAGCAGAACATCACCGACGACGCCCGCATCCGGGCGGCGCTCCCGACGCTGGAGGAGCTGCGCTCGAAGGGGGCGCGGCTCGTGCTGGCCGCGCACCTCGGCCGCCCCAAGGACCGCGAGCCGGAGCTGTCGCTGCGGCCCGCGGCCGAGCGCCTGAGCGAGCTGCTGGGGGAGGAGGTCCAGCTCGCGGCGGACCTCGACAGCGTCCCGGACGGCGACGTCGTGATGCTCGAGAACGTCCGCTACGAGAAGGGCGAGACGAAGAACGACCCCGAGCTGGCCGAGCGCTACGCGGCGCTCGCCGACGTCTACGTCAACGACGCCTTCGGCGCCGCCCATCGCGCGCACGCCTCCACCGAGGCCGTCGCGCGCCTGCTGCCGAGCGCGGCCGGGCGGCTGCTCGAGCGCGAGGTCTCGACGCTGCGCGGGATCCTGGACGACCCGAAGCGCCCGCTCGTGGCGGTCGTCGGCGGCGCCAAGGTGACGGACAAGATCGGCGTGCTCGAGGCCTTCCTGGACCGCGCGGACACGATCCTCATCGGCGGCGCGATGTGCTTCCCGTTCTTCAAGGCGCAGGGCCACGACATCGGCGACTCGCTGTGCGAGGAGGAGGGCGTCGAGCCCGCCCGCAAGCTCGCCGGGCAGGACAAGATCAAGCTCCCCGACGACCTGGTCGCCGGCCGCGAGTTCAAGGCCGACACGGAGCGCCGCGAGCTCGACGGGATCGACGTCCCGGACGGCTGGATGGGGCTCGACGTCGGCGCCGACACGGCCGAGCGCTACGCCGGCGTGATCGCGGAGGCCGGCACCGTGTTCTGGAACGGCCCGATGGGCGCGTTCGAGCTCGAGCCGTTCGCGGCCGGCACGAAGCGGGTCGCCGAGGCGATCGCGGCGGCGCCCGGCACGACCGTGGTCGGCGGCGGCGACTCGGCCGCCGCGCTCGCCCAGTTCGGCCTCGCCGACGATGTCGACCATCTCTCGACCGGCGGCGGTGCGTCGCTGGAGCTCGTCGAGGGTAAGCCCCTGCCCGGCGTGGAGGTCCTTCAGTGAGCACCCGTACCCCGTTCATCGCGGGGAACTGGAAGATGAACAAGACCATCGCGGAGGCGGAGGCGTTCATCGCCGCGCTGCTGCCGCAGGTCTACGACACCGAGGGCGTGGACGTGGCGATCTGCCCGCCCCACCTCGCGTTGCAGGCGATGGTCGACTCCGCACGGGGCTCGCGCGTCGGCGTGTACGCGCAGAACATGCACTTCAAGGACTCCGGCGCCTACACGGGCGAGATCTCCGCGCCGATGCTGGCCGAGATCGACGTCGGCGGCGTCGTGCTCGGCCACTCCGAGCGGCGCGAGTACTTCAACGAGACCGACCGGGCGCTCCAGCAGAAGGTGCCGAAGGCGCTCGAGGCCGGCCTCGTGCCGATCCTGTGCGTCGGCGAGACCGAGGAGGAGCGCGAGCGCGGCGACACCGAGCGCAAGCTGCGCCACCAGGTCCAGGAGGGTCTGGACAAGGTCCCGCTCGAGCGGCTGCCGGAGGTCGTGATCGCCTACGAGCCCGTCTGGGCGATCGGCACCGGGCTAACCGCGACCCCCGAGCAGGCGCAGGACGCGTGCGGCTTCGTGCGCGCGCTCGTGGAGGGCTTCGACAAGGCGGCCGGCCAGGCGGTCCGGATCCTCTACGGCGGCTCGCTCAAGCCCGAGGGGGCCGAGGAGCTGCTCACGCTCCCCGACATCGACGGCGGCCTGATCGGCGGGGCGAGCCTGGAGCCGGACGACTTCGCGTCGCTCGTGCAGACCGCGGCCAAGCTGGTCGCCGCGGCATGACGGTCCCGAGCGTCTGCCTCGTCGTGCTCGACGGCTGGGGCTTGGCGCCGGAGGGACCTGGCAACGCGGTCGCGCTGGCGGACACGCCGGTGATGGACCGCATCTGGGCCGAGCACCCGCACACGACGCTCATCGCGTGCGGCGAGAGCGTCGGCCTGCCCGCCGGGCAGATGGGCAACTCGGAGGTCGGCCACCTCAACCTCGGCGCCGGCGCGATCGTCCCGCAGGACCTCGCGCGCATCGACAAGGCGGTCGAGGACGGCACGCTCGGCGACAGCGAGGTGCTGGCCGAGCTGATGGAGGGCGCCGAGCGCCTGCACCTGATCGGGCTGGTCTCCGACGGCGGCGTGCACTCCTCCGACCGCCACCTGAAGGCGCTCGTCGAGCTGGCCGCCGCCAAGGGCGTGCCCGAGGTGATCGTGCACGCGTTCACGGACGGGCGCGACACCTCGCCCAAGGGCGGCGCGAAGTTCCTCGCCGAGGTCGAGGCGCTCGACGGCGCGCGGGTGGGCTCGGTCATCGGGCGCTACTTCGCGATGGACCGCGACGGCCGCTGGGACCGGATCCAGAAGGCCTACGACCTGCTCGTCCACGGGAAGGGCGAGCACCGCGCCGACAGCGCCGAGCAGGCCGCGAAGGACGCCTACGAGCGCGACGAGACCGACGAGTTCATCACCGCGACGGTGATCGGCGACGACACGGAGATCCGCCCCGGCGACGCGGTGCTGGGCTTCAACTTCCGGCCCGACCGCATGCGCGAGATCACGCGCGCGCTGGCCGAGGACGGCTTCGACGAGATCGACCGGGGCGGCGGCGAGGTGGTCCAGCGCTACGCGACGCTCGCCGAGTACGACGAGGACTGGGACTACCCGGTCGTGTTCCCGCCCGAGCGCCCGGCGATCACGCTCGCGCAGGTGATCGCCGACCGCGGGCTGAAGCAGCTGCACGTCGCCGAGACGGAGAAGTACCCGCACGTCACGTACTTCTTCAACGGGGGCGAGGAGGACGAGCACGAGGGCGAGACGTTCAAGCTCGTGCCCTCGCCGCGCGACGTCCCCACCTACGACCACAAGCCCGAGATGAGCGCCTACGAGGCCACGGACGCATTCGTCGAGCGCTTCGAGGCCGACGAGCCCGCGTTCGCGATCATCAACTTCGCCAACGCCGACATGGTCGGCCACACGGGCGTGATCGAGGCCGCCGTGAAGGCTGTCGAGGCCGTCGACGAGTGCCTCGGGCGCGTGCTCGAGACCGTCCACGCCGCGGGCGGCGCGTGCATCGTCACCGCCGACCACGGCAACGCCGACGAGATGCTCGAGGAGGACGGCTCGCCCGACACCGCGCACTCGCTCAACCCGGTGCCGTTCGTGATCACGGCGGGCGCCGACGCGCTCGACGGGGAGGGGGTCCTCGCCGACGTAGCCCCGACCGCGCTCGCGCTGCTGGGGATCGAGCAGCCACCCGAGATGACCGGCCGCTCGCTGCTCGCCTGAGCCGGGCGCTGCGCCGCGCCCCAACCTAAGGGGCCTGTCCCCTTATTTGCTGGTGCAACTATCATTGGAGACGCCGGATAGTCTTTGAGATCCCGATGAGCACCAGCACCACACCTGACACGCCCCTCGCCACCTCCGCCGAGGTGCCCCTGCGCGAGCTCGCTCCGACGGAGCTCGGCGCGTGGCGCGGCCTCCTGCGCGTGCACAGCGCCCTCGTGAAGGCGCTCGACGCGGAACTGCTCGCGACGCACGGGCTCCCGCTGACCTCCTACGAGGTCCTGATCAACCTTCAGGCGGCTCCCGGCCGCCGGCGCCGCATGGCGGAGCTCGCCGACAGCGTGCTGCTGAGCCGGTCGGGCACGACCCGCCTGGTCGACCGCCTCGAGCGCGACGGGCTGCTCGAGCGCGACACCTGCGACTCGGACGGGCGTGGCTGCTTCGCGGTCCTGACCGACCGCGGCGAGGAAGTGCTCTCGAAGGCGCGCGCGACGCACCTCGAGGGTGTCCGCGAGCGGTTCCTGCGCCACTTCGAGCCGGACGAGCACGCCCAGATGGCGACCTGGTGGAGCCGGGTCCTGCCCGGTGCCGCCGATGTCTCAGATCTCAGTCGCCCAGACTGAGATACTTGACAACTGCGGACTGAGATCTCATACTGCTGCGCAGTTAGTGATCCACCCCTTCCTGACGGAGGTTTCGCCATGACCATCGTTCGCTGGGAGCCGCTGCGCGAGCTGGGCACGCTGCAGTCCGAGATGAACCGCCTGTTCAACACCGTCTTCGACGGTCCGGCGCCGAACGGGAACACCATGCGCCGCTGGATGCCGGCGATGGACCTGCTCGAGTCGGGCGAGGACTTCGTGCTCAAGGCCGACCTGCCCGGCGTGAACGAGGAGGACGTCCAGATCGAGCTCGAGGACTCCACGCTCACGATCTCGGGCGAGCGCAAGGCCGAGCACCAGGCCGAGGGCGAGGGCTACTACCGCGTCGAGCGCTCGACGGGCTCGTTCTCGCGCTCGCTGTCCCTCCCCAAGGGCGTCGACCCGGAGGCCGTGACCGCGCGCTTCGACCGCGGCGTGCTCGAGGTGCGCATCCCCAAGCCGGCGGAGCGCAAGCCGCGCCGCATCTCGATCGGCGGCACCGAGCCCGCCGCCATCGAGGGCAAGGCTTCCTAGCCCCGCCTGGGGCGGAGGGCCGACTAGGCTCTCCGCCCCTTGTCGTCTCTGGAGATCCACTCGCGCGCGGCTGATTCGCGCGCCCGCACCGGCACGCTTCACCTCGCCCACGGCGAGGTCCGCACGCCCGCGTTCGTCCCGCTCGCCACCAAGGCCGTCGTCAAGACGCTCGAGGTTCGCGAGGTGGCCGAGCTCGGCTACGACATGGTGCTCGGCAACACGTTCCACCTGTTCCTCACGCCCGGGCACGAGCTGATCCGCGAGCTCGGCGGCCTGCACCGCTTCCAGCGCTGGGAGAAGCCGATCATCACCGACTCCGGCGGCTTCCAGGTGTTCTCGATGGGCCACGGGGCGGTCGCCGACGAGATCAAGGGCCGCTCGGCGCAATCTGGCGCGAGCGAGCGCGCCGGGGCGATCCTCGCGATCGAGGAGGAGGGCGTGACGTTCCGCTCCTACCTCGACGGGACGCCGAAGTTCATGGGGCCGGAGACCTCGATGGAGGTGCAGGCGGCGCTCGGCTCGGACATCGCGCTCGTCTTCGACGAGTGCACGCCGTTCAACGTGGACCGCGAGTACACGGCGCGCTCGACCGAGCGCACCCACCGCTGGCTGGACCGCTGCCTGGCCTGGCACGCCGAGCACGGGCCAGGGGGCCAGATCGTCTACGGGATCGTGCAGGGCGGGGTGGAGGAGGACCTGCGGCGCGCCTCCGCGCAGGCGGTCGCGGCGCGCGACGTCGGCGGGATCGCGATCGGCGGCACGCTCGGCGAGGACAAGGACCAGATGTTCGAGGTGGTCGAGTGGGCGGTCGACGAGCTGCCGGAGGCGCTGCCGCGGCACCTGCTCGGGATCGGCGAGGTCGACGACCTCGTGCGCGGCGTCGAGCTGGGGATCGACACCTTCGACTGCGCGATGCCCACACGGATCGGGCGCCACGGGATGGCGGTCGTGCCGGACCCGGCCAAGCGCTGGCGGGTCGACCTCGCGAAGGCGCGCTGGCGCACCGCCGACGAGCCGCTGCTGGAGGGCTGCCCGTGCCCGGCCTGCGCGCACGGCTACAGCCGCGCCTACATCCACTACCTGCTGCGCGCCCGCGAGCAGACCGCCCAGCGGCTGCTCACGATCCACAACCTCGCCTACCTGCAGCGGCTGATGGCCGGGCTGCGCGCGGCGATCGACGCCGGCACCCTGCCGGAGGCGGCCGCGGCGGTGCGCGCGGGCGCGGCGCCCTGGGAGCTGCCCGCCGGCTAGAGGAGCCCGCGCACGATCAGCGCGAGCGCGACCAGCAGCAGCAGGACGAGCACGATCCCGACCGCTCGCGGGCCCCAGACCTGGAGCGTGGTGCGCTGCTCGAGCGGCACGATCGCGTCCTCGCCGAGCAGGCGCGCGGCGCCGGAGCCCGGCTCGGGCCGGATCGCCGGGGCCTGCGCCCGCGGGGCGAGCGGCGGCTTCGGCCGCGGCGGCGCGACGGCCTGCGGCTCCTCGGTCTCCGCGAGCACGTCGAAGGCCTGCGTCTCATCGCCGGCGGGCGGCGCCTCGGCGGCGGACGGCACCTCGGCGGCGGACGGCACCTCGGGCTCGGGGCCGGGCGCGACCGGGTAGGGCGGCTGCGCCGGCGCGGGCTGGGCCTCGTCGCGCGGCGGCTCGGGCGGCTGCGGCGGCGCGGGCTTCTCGCGCGGGATCAGGCGAACGGCAGGACCGGGCTTGGAGGGTGCCGGCACGGGCTTCTGCGCCGCGGCGCCGTGGTCTCCCTCTGGGTCGGCCGGGCCCGCCGACAGGCGCGCGCCCGGACGGCGGCTGGCGGCGCGCAGCCGCTCGGCCTCCGCGGCGGAGCGCCGGGCGGCCTGGCGCAGCTTGGAGATCTCGGCCAGCGCCTCCTCGTGCTTCTCGCGCAGCTCCTCGAGCGCCTGGATGGTGCCGTCGCGCTCGTCCTGCAGGCGGGTCACGTCGGCCGCGGCGGCGCGCAGCCGGTCGGCCTCGCCGCCGACGGCCTCGGCCCGCTCGCGCTCGCGCTCGAGCTGGGCGCGCGCCTCGGCCTCCGAAGCGCCCATCCGGGTCAGCTGCTCGCCTTGGCTCTCGCGGACGGTGTCGAGCTCCTCGCGCAGCCTCCTGGCCTCGTCCTCGAGCAGCTCGGCGCGCCGGCCCGACTCGCCGGCCTGCGTCTCGAGCGAGTGGACGCGCTCGGTGGCCTGCCGGGCCTCCGCGCGGGCAGAGCGCAGCTCCTCCTCGTGGCGGGCGCGCACGCGCCCGAGCTCGGCCCGGGCCGCGGCGAGGTCGCGCTCGAGCTGCTGCCGCGACTCGCCCGCGGCGTGCAGCACGGGATCGCCGCCGGGCTCGGGCGGGGTGACGACCCTCGCCGGCTTGGCGGGCGCGGCGGCGGTGGACATCCGCGGCGTCGACTCGGCCTTGTGGCGCTTGCCGGCGCGCTCGGCGCCGCCGGGCGGCGGCAGGTCGACGGTGAGCGCGCCGACCTCGAGCTCGGCGTCGGAGACGTCCTCGTGGGAGCCCTCCCACGGGAAGGCGGCCATCCACGCGGCGCCCTCGTCGGCGTTCCACGGCTTGTGCTCGAGCACGGCGAGCAGGCGGCGGCGGTTCCCGGCGACCCGGACGGTCAGCACGGGCCGGACGAACCGGCGGCCGCGCACGCCGAACCAGCGGCCCTCGACCTCGAGCCGGTCGTCCTCGGACCACTGGAAGCGATCGAGCTCGAACCCGGTCTGCTCGGGAGCGACGGTCGTCATCGGGTGTTGTCCTCGATCAGGCCCTTCACCTCGTCCACGGCATCCTGCACCTGGCCCTGCACGTCGCGCTTGAGCTGGACGCCTTGCTGGACGGTGTCCTGAGCGGCCTGGTAGACCGCGATCCCGCCGGCGACCAACGCGAGCACGAGCAGCAGCACCAGCCACATTCTCATACCTGAGCCGCGTCTGGAAGTCTGATCCCGCCCACTCGGCGCCGAGCTGCGGCGAGCGGCCACTTCCCGCCGGGCCGGCTCCGGCCGGCGGCGGCGCTGCGGCTCCTCCTTGAGCGGCTCGAGCCGGCGCCGCTGGCGCTCTCGCGGCGGCATCGCCGTGGTCGCCTGGGTCCCCGAGAGCATCCGCGTGGCCTCGGTGTCGTCCATCGCCCATGTGCTTTCCGTGTCGCGCGCGGGAGCCCTCCCCTGCAACGCTTCTCCCAGGGCGTGCTCCATGTCGGCGGCGTCGGCGTAGCGCTGCTCCGGGTCGCGGTGCAGCGCGACCATGATCGCCGCGGCCAGCGGGGCCGGCACGTCCGGGTTGAGCTCGTCCAGGCGCGGGGGCGGGGAGGTCTCCTGCAGCCGGGCCAGGTCGGTCAGCGACGCGGCCTCGTAGGGCAGGCGGCCGGCCAGCAGCTGGTAGGCGACGACGCCGAGCGCGTAGAGGTCGCTCGCCGGGCCCGCGGGCTCGCCGCGCGCCTGCTCGGGCGAGAGGTAGGCGGCGGTCCCCAGCACGGAGCCGACCTTGGTGATGTCGGACTGCTCGGCGGCCTTGGCGATGCCGAAGTCGGCCAGCTTGACCGCGTTGTCGCGGCTGCGCAGCAGGTTCCCGGGCTTCACGTCGCGGTGGACGACGCCGTTGCGGTGCGCGTAATCGAGCCCGCGGCACGCCTGCGAGAGCACGTTGACGGCGTCGCGCGTGCCCATCGGCCCGTGGTCGCGCAGGATCTCCGCGCACGACTCGCCGTCGACGAACTCCATGACGATGTAGTTGCGCGCCGTCGCCTCGTCGAGCCCGAAGTCGAAGACCTGGACGATGTTGGGGTGCACGAGCCGCGCGGCGGCGAGCGCCTCGCGCCGGAAGCGCGAGACGAAGCTCGAGTCCTCGGCCAGGTGCTCGGCGAGCAGCTTGACCGCGACGTAGCGCTCCAGGCGCGTGTCGAACGCGAGCTGGACGGTCGCCATCCCGCCGACACCGAGCCGGCGGTCGAGCTTGTAGCGGTCTGCGAAGAGATCGTCGGTCACTGCTCGTCCTCGGGAGCAATCACACCGCCGTCGCCCGGCGGTTCCACCGTGGGCGTCGGGGTGGCCGTCTCCGTGGGCTCCGGGGTGGGGGTCTCGGTCGGCTCGGGCGTGGGCGTCTCGGTCGGCTCGGGCGTCGGCGTCTCGGTCGGTTCCGGCGTCGCCGTGGGCGTCTCCTCGGCCTTGCAGTCCCGGTCGATGCGATCCTCGATGTGCGTCAGCCAGTCGCGGATGTTGCGCCTGAGCTCGCCGTCCACGCGCCGCGGAAGCTCGCTCACCTGCTGGTTCGCGGCCTGGACGGCGGCCTTGGCCTTGGCCGTGTCGTTGTCGTCGCAGGCAGCCGTGATCTCGTCGATCGTCGACGTGAGCGCGCTCGCGCGCGTCTGGGGGATGAGCTCGGGCTCCTCGCTACCGCAGCCGGCCAGGGGAACGGCCACCAGCAACAGCCCGAGCGCGAGGGATGGGCGGCGTGGCATGCGCCGTCCCAGGCTAGCGGCCGGTGACGTCGCCCAACCCCGCTTAACCGGCCTTATTGCCCGTGCTGGAGGCGCTCGGCCAGCGAGTCGGGGAGATTGGCGGCGCGGATCGCCGCCTGGGCCCCCGCGATGTCGTACTCCGCCCGGCGGTAGGTCGCCGTCCAGCGGTCCGTGTCGAGCAGCAGCCAGGCGGCGCGCGGGTCGCCGTCGCGAGGCTGGCCCGTGGAGCCGGGGTTGATCAGCCACTGGCCGGCGCCGACGTCGAGCTCGGTGCCCTCCTTGCGCGTCGTCCCCGAGGCCGGCGAGCCCTCCTGGCGGTCGAACGAGAGCGCCACGTGCGAGTGGCCGATCAGCGACACGCGGAAGTCCGTCACGTCGAAGCACAGCTCGGCCGTCAGCCCGGAGAGGACGTACTCCCAGATCGGGTCGCGCGGGGACGCGTGGAAGAGGCCGACGCCCTGCGCGCTGCCCTCGGGCTTGAGCGAGAGCAGGAACTCGCGCGTCTCGGGCGCGATCACGTCGCGCGTCCAGGTCGCCGCGAGCGCCGCTCCGCGCGAGAACTCCTCGAGCGAGAGCACGTCGACGACCGCCAGGTCGTGGTTGCCGGCCAGGCAGACGCTGCAGTGGCGCCGCGCCAGCTCGACGGAGGCGTCGGGGTCCCCGCCGTAGCCGACGAGGTCGCCCAGGCACCAGAGCTCCTCGGCGCCGTCGCGCTCGGCGGCGTCGATCACGGCCTCGAAGGCGTGGCGGTTCCCGTGGATGTCGGTTGCGATTGCGACCCGCATGGCGGCGTATCGTCTATTCGGTGCCGATGCGGCTCCGCCTTCCCATCGCCATCGTGGCTGCGCTGGTGGTGGCAGAGGCCGCTGTCGTGATCATGCGCCCGCGCGGGTTGGTCGAGCCCCTCGACGTCGCGGCGCGAGCCTACTTCAGCGCGGCGCAGATCGAGAAGGCGGAGGACTTCCGGTCCGGCCAGCTGTGGCTGCTGGGCGCCCGCACCGCGATCGAGCTGGGCCTGCTCGTGTTCGTGGTGGCGCGCCCGCCGCGCGCGCTGCTGCGGCCGCGCCGGCGCCAGGTCCTGGCCGGGGCGGCGGCCGCGGCGGCGCTCTCCGTGGCGCTCTCGGCGGCCACGCTGCCCGTCCGGGCGATCGCCCGCGAGCGGGCGAAGGATGTCGGCCTGGTGACCCAGGACTGGGTCGGATACGCCGGAGACGTCGCCAAGAGCACGGCGATCGGGGCCGTGCTGGCGGGCGTGGGCGGCGCATTGCTGATCGTGGGGATGCGCCGCTTCGGGCGCGGCTGGTGGGCCCCGGCGGCCGCCGTGGTCGTCGCCTTCGGCGTCGCCACGACGTACTTCACGCCGATCGTGCTCGACCCGCTGTTCAACAAGTTCACCCCGCTGCCCGACGGCCCGACGCGCTCGACCGTGCTCTCGCTGGCCCGCGAGGCCGGCGTCGACGTCGGCCAGGTCTACGTGATGGACGCCTCCCGGCGCACGACGGCGGCCAACGCCTACGTCACCGGCATCGGCCGCACCAAGCGCGTGGTGATCTACGACAACCTGCTCGAGAAGTTCTCGCCCGGGGAAGTGCGGCTCGTCGTCGCGCACGAGCTCGGCCACGTCCACAACCGCGACGTGCCGCACGGGCTGCTCTACCTGCTGATCGTGGCGCCGTTCGGGATGCTCGCCGCCGCCCGGCTGGGTGAGCGGTTGGCGCCGGACCGGTCGCTCGGGACCGCGGCCGCCGTGCCCGCCGTCGTGCTCGCCGTCGGGCTGATGGCGCCCGCCATCACCGTCATCTCCAACCAGCTCTCGCGCGGGGTGGAGCAGCGCGCGGACCAGTTCTCGCTCGAGCTCGCCGGCGAGCCGGAGACGTTCATCGGCTTCCAGAAGCGGATCTCCGTCACCAACGTCTCCGACCCCGACCCGCCGGGGTGGGCGCGCTTCCTGCTGGGCACGCACCCGTCGACGATCGAGCGGATCGGCCTGGCGGAGCGATTTGCGCGTTCGGGCTCCGGCCGCTGAGCGGCGGCTGGGTGGGGAGGTGGGGGAGCCGGCCGGTCCGCATCGCGGGGTCACTCGCTCCCGCTCAGCGGGAGGAATCGACCCGGCGTTTCCGCGCGCGAAACGTCGGGTCACTCGCTCCCGCTGAGCGGGAGGAATCGACCCAGCATTGGAAGGCAGCCCCTAGCCGGGCTGGTCGCGCCGCGGCGGCGGGACCTCGGGGAGGTTCTTGATTCCCTCGGTCGTGCGCCACTTGGACCAGTTGTCCTCCATGGCGTCGAGCAGCTCGCGGAAGAAGCGGGGCGAGAGGTTCACGCGCGAGACGACGACGCCCGGCACCTCGCCCTCCTCGACCTCGTGGTCGACGCGCGCGAAGGTGATCGAGAACTCGTAGTCGGAGTGCGCGACGTTGGCGAAGTTCGCATAGTGGCCCGCCATCGTCTCCGGTGTGGTGTGGAGGTTGAACTGGCGGTCGCGGCCATCGTCGTTCACGGTCCGCCTAGTATCGCGCAGGTGCGCTACACCGTGCTGGCCGTCGGGAAGGTGAAGCCGCCCTATGCCGACGACGTCGCGCACTACGAGCGGCTGCTGGCCAAGCAGGCCCGCGTGGACGTGGTCGAGGTCGCCGACGACGCGGCCGTCGCGCGGCGCGTCCCCGAGCGCGCCTACGTCTCGCTGCTCGACGACCGCGGCCGCGCCTATGACTCCGAGGCCTTCGCCCGCTGGCTGGAGGAGCGCAGGCAGGGAGGCCGCGACGTCTGCTTCGTGGTCGGCGGCCCGTTCGGCACGGAGCTCGAGCGCTGCGACCACCGGCTCTCGCTCGGCCCGATGACGCTGCCGCATCAGCTCGCGCGGGTGGTCCTGCTCGAGCAGCTCTTCCGCGCCCACAAGATCCTCGCGGGCGAGCCCTACCATCACTGATGTGACGCCCATCGAGGATCTCCGCTCCGCCGTCGAGGCGGCCGCCGCCGAGCTGCGCAACGGCGGCCCGGCGCCGAGCAGCGCCCCGACCCTCGAGCGCCCGAAGAAGGCCGGCTTCGGCGACTTCTCGACCAACGCGGCGATGCTCCTCGCCCCGGCGCTGAAGGCCCCGCCGCGCGAGATCGCCGAGCGGCTCGGCGCGGCGCTGCAGGAGAAGCTGGGCGCGCAGCTCGAGCGGGTGGAGGTGGCCGGTCCCGGCTTCCTGAACATCTTCCTCGCCGACGACTGGTACACGGAGGCCGCGGGCGTCATCCTCGCCGCCGGCGACGACTACGGCGGCCGGACGGCGGATCCGCCGGAGAAGATCCAGGTCGAGTTCGTCTCCGCCAACCCGACCGGCCCGCTGACGGCCGCCTCCGGGCGCCACGCCGCCTACGGCGACGCCCTGCTGCGGCTGTTCCGCTTCCAGGGCCACGAGGTCGAGGGCGAGTACTACTTCAACGACGCGGGCGGGCAGATCACCCGGTTCGGCGCGTCGATCGTGGCCCGCGCGCGCGGGGAGGATCCCCCCGAGGACGGCTATCAGGGCGAGTACGTCGTGGAGCTCGCCGGGCAGATCCCGGGCGCCGCCGACATGGACGCCGACACGGCCGCCGCGGCGGGTGTGGAGCTGATGATCGGCCGGATCCGCAAGACGCTCGCCGACTACCGGGTCCACTTCGACAGCTGGTTCCTCGAGCGCTCGCTGCACGAGAGCGACCCGACCCCGGTCCAGGCCGCGCTGGCGAGCCTGCCGGAGGGAAGCACCTACCGCGCCGACGACGCCGTCTGGCTGCGGACGAAGGAGCTCGGCGGCGACAACGAGGACCGCGTGGTGGTGCGTCGCACGGGCGAGCCGACCTACTTCGCGTCCGACATCGCCTACCTGCGGTCCAAGCTCGATCGCGGCTTCGACCACTTCTTCATCGTGCTCGGGTCCGACCACCACGGCTACATCGCGCGCATGAAGGGCGCCGTCGCGGCGCTGGGTGGCGACCCGGCCCAGCTCGAGATCCCGCTGCTGCAGTTCGTCCACATCGTCGAGCGCGGCGAGAAGGCGTCGATGTCCAAGCGCCGAGGCGACTTCGTCACGCTCGACGAGCTGATCGCCGAGATCGGCGTCGACGCCACGCGCTTCTTCATGCTCCAGCGCTCGCACGACTCCACGGTCGACCTCGACCTCGACCTCGCGCGCGAGCAGTCGGCGGAGAACCCGGTCTATTACGTGCAGTACGCGCACGCCCGGATCGCCAGCATCCTCGAGCGGATCGGCGCCGAGCGCGTCGAGCAGGCGCCGGCCGAGACGCCGTCGGGGCTGGCGCTGCACCCGGCCGAGCGCGAGCTCGTGCGCAAGCTGCTCACCTTCCCGGCCGAGGTCGCCGAGGCGGCCTCCCGCCGCGCCCCGCACCGCATCGCGACCTACGCGCTCGAGCTGGCCCAGGCGTTCGCGGCCTTCTACCGCGACTGCCCGGTCAAGGACGCCGAGCCAGAGGCGCTGAAGTCGTTCCGGATCGGGCTCTGCGTCTCCACCAAGCGGACGCTCGCCCGCGCGCTGGACCTGCTCGGGGTCAGCGCTCCCGAGTCGATGTAGCCACGCCGTTCTCGTAGGCGTAGACGACGGCCTGCGCGCGGTCGCGCACGCCGGTCTTGGCGAAGATGTGGTTGACGTGGCTCTTGACCGTCGCGGCGCTGACGACGAGCGCCTCGGCGATCTCGGCGTTCGTGCGGCCCTCGGCGATCAGCGCGAGCACCTCGGCCTCGCGCGGGGTCAGCTCGTCCGGGAGCTCGCGCTCGGGCTCCGCGGCCACGGCGGCGGCGACCACGTGGTGCTGCACGCTCGGGTCGAGCGCGGCCTCGCCGCGCGCGACGGCCTCGACGGCGGCGCGGATCTCCTCCGCGCCGGCGTCCTTGGTCAGGTAGCCGCGCGCCCCGGCGCGCAGCGCGCCGAGCACGGAGGCGTCGTCGGCGTAGGTGGTCAGCGCGATCGCGCGCGGGCGGTCGCCGAGCGCCGCCAGCCGGCGGATCGCCTCGATCCCGTCCACGCGCGGCATCCGCAGGTCCATCAGGACGACGTCGGGGTCGTGGCGGCGGGCGAGCTCGACCGCCTCGGCGCCGTCGGCCGCCGTGCCGACGAGCTCGATCCCGTCGAGCAGCCCGAGCAGGGTGCCGAGGCCCTCGCGCACGACGCGCTGGTCGTCGGCGAGCAGGACGCGGACGGTCATGCGGGCAGCCACAGCTCCACGCGGAACCCCTCGGGCGTCGGGCCGGCGTCCAGGCGGCCGCCGAGCAGCTCGGCCCGCTCGCGCATGCCCGTGATCCCGTAGCCGCCGCCGGGGCTCGGCGCCCGCCGGCACGGGGACGCCCGCGCCCGAGTCCTCGACGGTCAGCCGCGTGCCGCCGGGCTCGTAGGCGAGCCGCAGCGCGACGCGCTCGGCCGCGCTGTGGCGGACGACGTTCGTCAGCGCCTCCTGGGCGGTGCGGTAGATCGCCAGCCGCGCCTCGGAGGCGAGCTCGCGGGGCTCGCCCGTGACCGTCAGCGTGGCGCGGTCGCCGAAGCCCTCGGCGAGCGCGCGCAGCCGCTCCGGACCGGGCATCTCGTCCCCGCGCAGCGCGCCGATCGCCGCGCGGGCCTCGCCGAGCCCGTCGGCGGCGAGGTGGTGCGCCCGCTCGACGGCGGCGACCACGTCGGGGTCGGTGTCGCGGTCGTGCGCCAGCAGCCGCGCGCCCTCGAGCTGGAGCGCGAGCGCCGACAGCGAGTGCGCGAGCACGTCGTGCATGTCGCGGGCCAGGCGGCCGCGCTCGGCCAGCGCCGCCGCCTGCACCTGGGCGGCGCGCGAGGCCTCGAGCTCCTCGACGAGCGCCTCGGCCCGGTCGCGCCCGATCCGCAGCTCGCGCAGCAGCCGCATCACGAAGAACCACGGCAGGACGGAGAACAGCAGGCCGCTGATGTGCGCGGCGGCGACGTCGCGGGTGAGCGCGAGCGCCACGACCTCGCCCACCAGGGTCGCCCCGCCGACGACCAGCGCCGGGGTGCGCGGCAGGCGCGCGGCGGCGACCACGACGACGAAGTAGACGCCGGCGTAGCCCGCCCCGTCGGGCTGCAGCGCGGTGAGCGCGATGCTCGCCGCGCCGACGGTCGCGATCCCCGCGAAGCGCGTGCGGTCGTCGGTCCGGCCCCACGGGCGGCTCGCGATCAGGCCGCAGACCAGCGCGACGAGCGCCACGGCGATCGCGAGCCCCTCGTCCGAGACGCCGGGGTGCGGCTCGCTGAACAGCACGGACGCGAGGATCGCGAGGACCGAGATCACCGCGAAGGCGCGCAGCGCGACGGGTGGGCGGGACGGTGCCACGCAGCACACGGTAAGCGGCCGGGCGCGCGCCGTCATCGCCGCGGGGGTGGATCCGCCTCCACCCACGGGTGGAGCGGCAGGTTCGGCCCGTGCGCCGATGACGAGGACGCGCCGCGGCCCGATGCTCTCTTGCATGCTCACGAACTCCTTCGAAGCCGCCGCCGTGGCCCGCACCGCGGCCTCCGCCGCGCCGGCGGCGATCCACGCCGCGGGCGTGCGCAAGGCCTACGGCGGCGTCCAGGCGCTCGACGGCGTCGACCTGACGCTGCGCCGCGGCGAGCTGCTCGCCCTGCTCGGCCCCAACGGCGCCGGCAAGACCACCCTGCTCGAGATCCTCGAGGGCCACCGGCGCGCTGACGCCGGCGAGGTCAGCGTGCTCGGCCACGACCCCGCGCTGCGCGAGCGCGCGCTGCGCGAGCGGACCGGCATCGTGCTCCAGGAGGAGGGCCTGGACCCGAACCTCAACGTGCGCGAGGCAGTCGAGCTCTACGGGGCCGCCTACCCCGCGCCGCGCCCGCCGGACGAGGTGCTCGAGCTGGTCGGCCTGGCCGACCGCGCCGGCGCCCGCGCCGCGTCGCTCTCCGGCGGCCAGCGCCGCCGGCTGGACCTCGCGCTCGGGATCGCCGGCGACCCCGAGCTGATCTTCCTCGACGAGCCCACGACCGGGTTCGACCCCGGCGCGCGCCGCCGGTCGTGGGACCTGATCGCGCGGCTGCGCGGGCTCGGCAAGACGATCCTGCTCACCACCCACTACATGGAGGAGGCGCAGGCGCTCGCCGACCGGGTCGTCGTGCTCGCCGGCGGCCAGGTGGTCGCCGAGGGAACGCCCTCCTCGCTGGCCGCCGCCGGCGGCGAGGCGATCGTCTCCTACCGCGCCGGGGGCCGCACGGAGCGCTTCCGCACCGCCACGCCGACCGCCGACCTGCTCCCGCTGCTGAGCGCGGCGGTGGCGCGCGGCGAGGAGCTCGAGGGGCTGACCGTGACCCGGCCGTCGCTCGAGGACGTCTACCTCCAGCTCACCGAGGAGCCCGCATGACCGCCCTGAATGCCGCTCCGGCACGGATCACCGACGCGCGCCTGCTCGGGCGCTGGATCGCCGCCCGCGTGCGGATGACGCTGCGCTCCCCGCGCGCGCTCGGCTTCACGTTCGCGTTCCCGCTCGTGCTCGTGACGCTCTTCGGCGCCATCAACGACGGCGTGAACGTCACGCTGGCGGGCGTCGGACGTCCCCTTCACGCAGTACTACACGCCCGCGATCGGGGTCTTCGGCCTCACCACGGCCTGCTACACGAGCCTGGTCGTCGGCCTCGCCACGGCGCGCGAGACCGGCCTGCTCAAGCGCGTCCGCGGCACCCCGCTGCCCGTCGCGGTCTACCTCGGCTCCTGGAGCGCCGGCGCGATGCTGACCGGGCTCGGCTCGGTGCTGATGCTGTTCGTGGTCGCCGTGCCGGCGTTCGGCGTCGACGTGCCGCTCGCGTCGCTGCCCGCCGCCGTCGTCACCGCGGCGCTGGGTGCGGCCTGCCTGGCGGCGCTCGGGCTCGCGGCCGGCTCGCTCGTGCGCACCAGCGAGCAGGCGATGCCGCTCGCCCAGCTCACGTTCCTGCCGATCTCGTTCATCTCGGGCATCTGGTTCCCGCTCGACGGGGCCCCGGGCTGGGTCACGACCGCCGCCGACGTCTTCCCGCTCAAGCACATCGTCGACGCCTTCACGGGCTGCTTCCTGGCGGGCACGCCGGACGCGGGCTTCGCCTGGGGCGACCTCGGCGTCATCGCCGCCTGGGGCGTGGCCGGTCTCGTCGTGGCCACCCGGCGCCTGCGGCGGGAGGCGTCCGCGGACTAGAGCGCCAGGAACAACAACTGCGGCTGGGTAAGGGGGTGGATGAGCCCACCTCGACGTTGAACCCGGAGTTGTTCAGCCTCAGACCGAGTAACTCCGGGTTCGGCGTCGCGGTTGGCTCCCTCAGAGCTCGCCGAAGATGTTCAGCCCGACGGAGTCCAGCGCCTGCTGGGCCTCGATGTTGAGCTGGGTCAGCTCGCCGGTGAACAGCAGCACGCCCATCGTGATCAGCACGACCCCGGAGACGGCCGTGATGATCAGGTAGCGGTCGCGGAGCCAGCGGAACGCCGCCGTGGCGCGGGTGAAGGCGATCGCGGTGAGGAGGAACGGGACGGCGAGGCCGAGCGAGTAGAAGAGCAGCAGGATCCCGCCCTTCGCCACCGTGTCGGAGACCGACGCGGCGGTCAGGATCGAGCCGAGCGTGGGCCCGACGCACGGCGTCCACGCGACCGCGAACGCCGCCCCGGCCAGGAGCGGGCCCCCCGAGCCGGCGCGCGAGATCAGCGTCTCGGGGCGCCACTCGCGGTTGAACCGGTCCACGAACGGCGTCAGCAGGAAGAACACCCCGAGCCCGATGATCACCGCGCCGGCGACCTTGTCGAGCGTTCCGCGGCTGTCGCGCAGCACGGACCCGAGGCTCGTGGCGGTCATCCCGAGCACCACGAACACCACGGTGAAGGAGGCGCAGAAGACGATCGCCGGCAGCAGGATCCGCGACGTCGACCGCTCGCGGTCCTTGATCTCGGTCAGCGAGACGCCCGAGACGGCCGACAGGTAGCCGGGCACGAGCGGCAGCACGCAGGGCGAGATGAAGGACACGAAGCCGACGGCGAACGCCGCGATGACCGTGGTGTCGACCCCGCCGCTCATCGGTCGTAGGAGGCCATGTCGGCGTCGAGCCGGCGGCGGTCCTCGGGGTCGAGCTCGGGTCCCTCCGCGGCGGGCTCCTCGTCGCGCCGGCCGCGCCAGCGCAGCGCCGCGACGCCGACGCCCAGCAGGGCGATCAGCGACAGCAGCCCCGGGACGAGCCAGGCCGCCACGTCGAAGCCGCCGCCCTCGGGCACGGCGAGCACCTTCGGCCCGTACTCCTCGACCAGCGCGGCCTTGATCGCGGGCTTGCTCTTGCCCTCGGCGATCCGCCGCCGGATGAACTCGCGCTCGCGATCGGCGACGGGGGAGGTGGACACGTTCAGGGCCGTGCCGCACTCCACGCACATGACCTCGTCCTCCACGTCGGGCAGCGTGGTCTTCGGCTCGGCGGCGATCGCCGCGGGAGCCAGGACGAGCGCGAGCAGCAGTCCGAGCGCGAGCCTCACGTGGTCCAGCGTATCCCGCTGCGGTTAGACTCCAGCGAACCCCGCGGGCGTTGTCCAATGGCTAAGACGGTGGCTTCCCAAGCCACAAATGGGGGTTCGATTCCCCTCGCCCGCTCTTGGCGGTCGCCGGCTACCAGGCCTGCGGCGTGCCGCAGTGCGCGCAGCACGGCGACGCGGTGACCTCGCCCGTCCAGGCGAAGCCGCACTCGCAGGAGTACAAAGCGCGGTCCTCGATCCCGCTGCCGCGCCGCGCGCGGACCTGGGAGACCGGGAGGTGCTCGCGGCCGCGAGGCTCGCTGGCCCGCCGGGTCGGGGCCTGGGACTGGCGCACGGAGCGCCGGAACGTCTTGGTTTTCGTCTTGAGCTGCATAACTGCTTCCATTGGGACTAACGCCGGACTGCCTACAAGGTTTCTCGGAAGTGACCGTCAACCCTTTAGATCGTGTTAAGGAGTGGACGAACGTCGGGTTTGATACCCGGCGCCCTCGCGCAGCGGTGACGCGGCCGGGACTCGCCATAATCGATGGCGATGGATCCCAGCCGTAAGCGCAAGGTCCGGTTCGTGGTGGCGCTCAGCGTCGCCGTGCTGCTGGCCGGAGCCCTCGTCTACACGAGCTTCTCCGCGTCCAGCGAGGCGCGCACGCCGAGCCAGCTGATGACCAACGCCGAGAGCGGCAAGGTCTACAAGCTCACCGGCAAGGTCGAGCCCGGCTACACGCGCAAGGGCACGACGACGTACTTCCGGGTGCGCGATCGCGCCGGCAAGGGCTCCGTGCCCGTCTCCTACGAGGGCACGCTCCCGGACCCGTTCCGCGAGGGACGCGAGGTGATCGTCAGCGTCCGCCGCCAGGGCGAGGGCTTCGTCGGCGAGAAGGGCTCGCTGATCACGAAGTGCCCGTCGAAGTTCACCGCCGAGCAGAACAAGACCTGATGGCGGTGGAGTGAGTGCTGATCGCGGGCAAGGCCTGCCTGATCCTCGTGCTCGTCACGAGTCTCTACGGCATCGGCGCCTCGCTGTACGGCGCCCGCAGGCACAGGCGCGAGTGGGTCGACTCCGGCCGCCGCGCCGTCTACGCGGTCGGGGCCACGACTGCGCTCGCGTTCGTGATCCTCGAGGCGGCGTTCCTGCGCTCGGACTTCGCGTTCACGCTCGTCGCGACCCATTCCTCGACGACCACGCCGGCCTTCTACCGCGCGACCGCGGTCTGGTCCTCGCAGGAGGGCTCGCTCCTGCTCTGGCTCCTGCTCCTAAGCCTCTGGTCGAGCTTGATCCTCTTCCTCACGCGCCGGCGGCTGCGCGAGATCGCGCCCTACGCCACCGCGGTGCTGCTCGGCTTCGCGACGTTCTTCGCGGCCGTGCTGGTGTTCCTCGAGACCCCGTTCGGGCAGGCCTCGCCGGCGCCGAGCGAGGGCGTCGGGCTCAACCCGCTGCTGCGGCACCCGAGCATGATGATCCACCCGCCGATGCTCTACTCGGGCTACACGCTGTTCGCGATCCCGTTCGCGTTCGCGGTGGGGGCCCTGATCACGCGGCGGCTCAACGCGGACTGGATCCGCGGCACGCGCCCGTTCACGCTGGCGGCCTGGTTCTTCCTCTTCGTCGGCATCGTGCTCGGCGCCCGCTGGTCGTACTCCGAGCTGGGCTGGGGCGGCTACTGGGCCTGGGACCCGGTCGAGAACGCCTCGCTGATGCCGTGGCTGACCGGCACCGCGTTCCTGCACTCCGTGATGATCCAGGAGCGGCGCGGGATGCTGAAGATCTGGAACGTGTCGCTGGTGCTCGCGACCGGCGTGCTGGCGATCCTCGGCACCTTCCTCGTGCGCTCGGGGATCCTCGACTCGATCCACGCCTTCGGCGCCTCGACGCTCGGCATCCCGTTCCTGGCACTGATCGTGACGATGATCGCCGGCTCGATCGCGCTCGTGGCCTGGCGCGCCTCCGACCTGCGCTCGGAGCACCGCCTGGACTCGCTGCTCTCGCGCGAGGCGGTCTTCCTGCTCAACAACCTCGTGCTGGTCGCGCTGTGCTTCGTGATCTTCTGGGGCACCTTCTTCCCGCTGATCTCCGAGGCGATCACGGGCGAGGAGGCCTCCGTCGGCCCGCCGTGGTTCGACCAGTACACGGTCCCGCTGGCGCTGATCCTCGTGCTGCTGTCCGGCATCGGGCCCGTGATCGCATGGCGCCGCGCGACCGCGTCGAACCTGCGCCGGAACCTGCTCAAGCCCGCGCTGGCCGGAGTCGGAGTGCTCGTGGTCCTCGCCGCGCTCGGGGTCGGCAGCGAGCCGGGCGCCCTGCTCATGTTCGGGCTCGGCGCGTTCGTGCTGGCCGCGGTCGGCCAGGAGCTCTTCCGCGGCGTGCGCGCCCGCCGCGCGATGTCCGGCGACGCCGTCCCGGCGGCGTTCGTCCAGCTCGTCCGCCGCAACCGCCGCCGCTACGGCGGCTACCTCGTCCACGCGGGCGTCGCCGTGCTGTTCGTCGGCGTCGCGGCCTCCTCGAGCTTCCAGGACGAGCGCGAGGTGCTGCTGCGGCCCGGCCAGAGCGCCGACGTCGGCGCCTACCGGGTCACCTACGTCAAGCCGAGCGCGGAGCTGAAGGCCGCCCCCAACGGCCGCCTCGAGCGGATCGACTTCGGGGCGCTGCTGCGCGTGACGCGCGACGGCGAGAAGGTCGCCGACATGCGCACCGTCAAGTCCTACTTCCCGTCGCTGGCGCCGACCCTGGGCCCGATCTCGCGCTTCTTCGAGGGCGAGGCGACCAGCGAGGTCGGCCTGCGCGCGGGCTGGCGGCGCGACGTCTGGACCGCGATCGCGCCCGACATCGGCGCGCTGCGCCCGCGCATCGAGGAGGGCGACAAGGTCTTCGCGGGCGCGAACCTGAGCCCCGAGCAGCGCGACGCGTTCCTCGGCCAGGCGCTCAACGGCCTCGCCCGCTCCTACGCGAGCGACCCGCCGCCCGCCACCTTCCGGCTGATCGTCTCGCCGATGGTCACGTGGATCTGGATCGGCGCGCTGATCGCCTTCCTCGGCGGGCTGATCGCGCTGTGGCCGCCGCCGCGCGGCGCCCGCAGCCGCGCGAGGGCGGGCTACGCGGCGCGGGTCGGCCGCGAGGTCCGCATCCCGGCCTGAGGGCCAGGCCATGGACCTGCTGCTCATCCTCGTCGTCCTCGCGCTGATCGTCCTGCTCGTCAGCGCGCCGCTGCGGCGACGCGGCGCGCTCGAGGCGGAGGAGAGCGCCGAGCTGGCCGAGCTCGAGGCCGCGCGCGAGGCCAAGTACCGCCAGATCCGCGACGCCGAGCTCGACCACCGCACGGGCAAGCTCTCCGACGCGGACTGGCGCGCCCAGGACCGGGAGCTGCGCGCCGAGGCGGTCGACATCCTGCGCCGGCTGGACGAGCTCGCTAGCTAGACTGGCGCCCCGAATGCTCGAAACGGTCCTTTCCGTCCTGCAGGTCTTCATCGCCGTCATCCTGATCCTGCTGATCCTCCTCCACTCGGGGAAGGACGCGGGGATGTCCGGCGCCTTCGGCGTGGGCACCGCCGGCGGCTCCTCGGGCGGCTCCCTGATGGAGCGCAACCTGGACCGCTGGACGATCCTGTTCGCCGTCGTGTTCGTCGCGAACACGATCGCGCTGCTGAAGGTCTAGGCGACCGCCACGGAGGCGGTGTACTTGCCGCTGCCGACGGCGAGCTCCTTCGTGCCCGACAGCTTGAACGCCGCCGAGGCCTCCTGCCCGGAGTCGACGTGCGTGACCTCGAGCGTGATCGCGCTGCCGACGCCGATCGCCTCGGCCGAGCCGAACAGCTCGTTGAGGGTGAACGTCAGCGCGTGCGATTCGCCCTCCTTGAGCTTGACGGTGTCGGTCTTGTAGCTGTCGCCGCCTGCGGTGGCCTTCACGTGGACGGTGTCGCGCCCGACGGTGTCGTGCGTGGAGGTGCAGGTGAAGGTCGTCGTGAGCGTCGGGTTCTTGGCGTTGAGCGCCGCGACGATGTTGCGGTGGCTGACCGGGTCGTGCGAGCGGGCGGGGCCGACCCACTGGAGCAGCTCGGCCGAGGTGCGCTTCATCGCCTCCTCGGGGGTCGCGAACGCCTCCCACACGTCGCTGCTGTCGGGCCGCAGGCTCCAGTCCTGGAGCGTCTCGTCGGGGCTCTCGCCGAGCTTGGCCTTGGCCTTCTCGAGCGCCTTGCCCGCGCCGTTCATCTCCTTGTCGACCGCGACGTCCCAGTTGGCGGACCACGTGAACGCGTCGAACTTGAACACGCCGTAGCTGACCTTCACGGCCGCCGCGAGCAGGAAGTCGTCCTGGCCCGCGAAGTTCGTCAGCCGGCCGCCGTCGCTCTCGATCGGCAGCTTGAACTCGGGCTGGTCGTGGGTGTCCGCCTTCGTGTCGACCGGGAGGTTCTCCGCGTTGTCGTCGATCGTCACCGGCGGCCAGTAGAACGGGGCCGTGGCGCCCGGGTGGACCTTCGTGTCGTCGCTGGGGTCGCTGGCGGCGTCGCGGCGGTTGGAGCGCCCTGAGCGCTGGTTGCTGACGACCTCGCCCTGCGGATCGCCGCCCTTGCGGTAGGTGCCGCCGCGGGTGGAGCTCGTGAGGTTCTGGATGTGGCCGAGCTGACCCGTCTCGCCGAGCGTCTTGCCCGGGTTGAGCTTGACCGTCGCGGGCATCGTCACCTTCGGCGCGACGGCCTTCGCCTTCGTGGCGTCCCCGGGGTCCTTGCTGACGGTCGTGACTCCCTCGCCCTTCGGCTCGCCGCCCGTTGCGGTGAAGTCGCCGGCGCCCGTGACCTTCGTCTTCTCCTGCTCGTCGCGGGCGATGAGCGCGCGGGTGACGGCCGCGTTGCCCGCCGAGCGCTGGAGCGCGAGCACGCTCGCGGGCGTGGTCAGCCCGCCGATCGCCGGGCCCATGCCGGCGCCGAGCGCCGGGCCGAACGCGGCGGCCGCCGGCGCGGCGGCGACCTGCGCGGGCGCGGACGTGGGCTCGGGCGCGGATTGCCGTTCGCCTTCCACCGGGCGACCATACAGCGACGGCGCCGGCGGCTACAACGCGTCGCCGTAGAGCGCGCGCAGCTCCGCGCGGTCCGCGCGCGGGGGCGTGAGGTCGAGCTCCTGGCGCTCGGCCGCCGCGTCCGCGCATGCGTCGAGCGCCGCGCCGTCCACGCCCAGCTCCGACAGCCGCGTGGCGCCCGTGCGGGCGCAGAGCTTCGCGGCGACCTCCGAGGGGTCGCCTCCCATGGTCTCGCCGAGCCGCTCGATCCAGGCCGGGAAGCGCCAGCCGAGCGCGCCGAGCGTGTGCGGCAGCATGATCGCGTTGGCGGGCCCGTGGCCGATCCCGCCGACCCGCACGAGCGTCTGCGCGAGCACGTGGTGCAGGCCGTAGACGGTCGAGTCGATCGTGTAGCCGGCGAGCAGCGCGGCGAGTGCGAGGCCGTCGCGGTCCGGGCCGCCGGAGCGCGGCCACGCCCCGACGATCAGTCGCGCCGCCTCGAGCGCCGCCAGCGTGGACACGGGGTTCGCGCGCGGCGTGCACGGGCCCTCCGCCGCGTGGCCGAGCGCGTTGAGCGCGCTGGCGGCCAGCTCGGGCTCGGGCTGCGAGGCCGACAGCCCAGGGTCGTTGACCACGACGGCCGGGCGCACGTTCTTCGAGCCATCGGGCGCGCCAGCCGCCTGCCGGTGCACGCGGGTCATCTCAGCGCCCGAGAGGGTCGTCGGGATCGCCATCGCGCGCGCCTTCCCGCCGGAGGCGCTCGCGAGCGCCTTCGCGACGTCCACCACGCGCCCGCCGCCGAGCGCCACGATCCGGTCCTCGGCGATCGTGCCGAGCAGGTCGCCGGCGAGCTCGTCCACGCGCCCGGGCGGCACGTCGGTGACGGTGGAGGCCGCCTCGACGACCGCGGGGGCGCCGGCGCGGGCGCGCTCCGTGGTGAGCAGGGCGTAGCCCGGCCCGCCGAGCACGCCGACGGCCTCGGCCGCCGTCCCGCGGCCGAAGCGGATCGTCCGCTCGCCGTCCTGCCAGGTGAAGCTCCGCTGATTCACGCCCGGACGGATATCACGCCTCCGCCCGCCGCAGCCACGCGGCCAGGAACGGCTCGGCGATCCGCACGAGGCCGCGGTCGCGGACCACGACCTCGTCGCGCTCGAGCGCCTCGATCGCGCGCTGGACGGTCGACGCGCCGGGGAGGTTGTGCCGGCCGCGGTAGTCCGCCGACAGCGGGCGCCCCGGCTCGCGCGCCAGCTCGGCCAGCAGCGACCGCTGGACGCCCGAGGCGCGCTGCCACAGCAGCGAGAAGTGGGCGTGCTCGGAGCGCAGCACCTTGGTCAGCGCCGTCGCCACGCGGCCGGCGTCGCAGCGCTCCTCGTGCGGCGTCTCCTGCCAGGCGAAGTAGCACAGCTCCTGGGTGGCGTAGGGGTGCCCGCCGGTGGACTCGATGATCGCGTCCAGCCCGTCGGGCGAGATCACGCGGCCCGTCTTGTCGAAGCGGCGGCGGATGTAGCCGCGGAAGTGCTTCGGGTCGATCACGCCGAGCTCGATCTGCTTGGCGCTGCGCCAGAACGGCTCGTTCGCGTCGCTGAAGATCCGGCGCATCATGTGCCGCTTGGAGCCGAGGTAGACGTGCGCGACCTCGGGCTGGGCCTGGAAGACCGCCCGCATCAGGCGCGGCAGCTTCGGGTCGATGTCGGCGACCTCCTGGAACTCGTCGAGCACGATCGCGACGGTGCGGCCGCGGTCGGCCGCCAGCTCCCCGGGCAGCTCCAGCAGCCGCTCGATCGTGGCGTGCAGGTCCTCGCCCCGCTCCGTGACGCCGAAGCGGAACGCGACGTTGCCCGTCTCCGGCTCGACGGTGATCGTGGGGGAGACGCGCAGGTCGGAGAAGATCCGCAGGCGCTCCTTGGCGCGCAGCAGCGGCGAGGCGACGTCGTCGTGGATCGCGCGCGCGAGCTTCTCGGCGAGCTTGGCCGGCGACGGCGTCGTCATCAGGTCGACGCTCGCCACCAGGACCTTCTCGCGCACCAGCTCCTGCGACGCCCGCCAGACCAGCGAGGTCTTGCCGTAGCGGCGCGGGGCGAAGATCACGACGTCCTGGCCGTTGCGGACGTCGGCCTTGATCTCCGCGATCTCCTCCTTGCGGTCGGTGAACGCGTCGTCGAGCGCGAGCGCGCCGAAGCGGAACGGGTTGACGTCGTCGGTCACGCAGAGCAGCGTAACGCAGATCTGCGTAACGCCGCAGTGCGTATCAGCCGGTGGTGGACAGCTCCGAGCCCTCCTCGTACCAGGAGAAGGCGTAGCTGGGGTCGTCGAGGTCGCGTGAGAGCGTCGAGAGCTTCAGCGGCCGGAACGTGTCGCACATCACCGCGAGCTCCTCGGTGCGGGTCGTGCCGAGCGACTTCTCGACGAGGCCCGGCTGCGGGCCGTGCGGGAGGCCGGAGGGGTGCAGCGTGATCGCCCCGATGTCGACGCCCTTGCGCGAGCCGAACTGGCCGTCGACGTAATAGATCATCTCCTCCGACTGCACGTTGGAGTGGTGGTAGGGCAGCGCGATCGCCATCGGGTCCCAGTCGAGCATCCGCGGGCAGAACGAGCAGATCACGAAGTTCGGGCCCTGGAAGTTCTGGTGCGCCGGCGGCGGCTGGTGCAGGCGCCCCGCCTTGGGCTCGAAGTCGGCGATGTTGAACGTGTACGGGTACACGTAGCCGTCCCAGCCGACCACGTCGAGCGGGTGGTAGTCCGTGACGTAGTCCTGGTAGCCGTTGCGGACGCGCACCTTGACCAGGTGCTCGCCGCGCTCGCGGTGGGTCGTCGAGCGACGACGGCGGCCGGAAGTCGCGCTGGGAGAACGGCGCGTGCTCGAGCAGCTGGCCGTAGCGGTTGCGGTAGCGCTTCGGGGTCTCGATCTCGCCCGGCGTGTAGAAGGTCAGCCAGCGCTGCGGGCCGTCGAAGCGGAAGCGGTAGGTGGTCCCGCGCGGGATCACGACGTAGTCGTGCTTGCGGTAGGGCAGCGTGCCGAAGATCGTCTCCACGACGCCCTCGCCCTCGTGGACGAAGATGACCTCGTCGCCCTCGCCGTCGCGGTAGAAGTAGTCCGCCTCGGCCTCCGGGATGCAGATGCCGATCTCGACGTCGGCGTTGTACTGGAGCACCCGCCGGCCGAGCACGCTGTCGCCCATCGGCTCCAGGCCCATCGTGTTGGTGAGCCGGTGCACGTGCGTGTCGGGCACCCACTCCTCGAGCTCGATCGGCGTGAAGTCGCCGACGTCCTTGACGCGGCAGGGCGACCACAGGTGGTAGAGGATCGACTCGTTGCCGGAGAAGCCCTCGAAGCCGAGCACCTCCTCGACCAGCAGCGGCGCGTCCCCGTTGGCCGAGGAGGCCTCCGGGTCGCGGAACTGCACGTGGCGCTTCTGCGGGATCTGGCCCAGGCTGTGGTAACGCATCAGGTTCTCTCCTCAGGTGGTGCTACCCGGATCGGTGACGCGACCCATGAACAGCAGTGTGCCTGAGTCGCGGTGCTCGATGGCCCACAGGAACGGGCGGTCGAGCCGCAGGTCGAAGGGCGGGGGCGGGTCGGCGACGGCGCCGGTCGCGCGCGCGGTCACGACGGTCACCGCGGCGGCGCGGGTGCCTTGCTCGTCGAGGTCGACGCGGGCGGTGTGCAGCACGCGCCCGGCGCCCTTGGCGGGGCCGGGGCCGCTGAACATGCCGTCGAGGTCGCCCCCATCGCGGAACATCGGGCCGAGGCCGAGGCCCGTCAGCGGCGCCTCGAGCATCAGCTCGGAGGCGAGCCGCAACCGCGGGAGCGCGAGCCGGCCCGGCCGCTCCCGCAGGCCGCCGGCGATCGTCTCCCAGGCCGTGACGTCGGGCGCGGGCGCCTCCAGCCCGTCGCGGGCTACCACGGCGACGAACGCGAGCTCGAGCTCGTTCCCGTAGTCCAGGCGGACGGCTTGGACGGCGTCGTCCTCGTAGAAGGCCATCTCGCCCATCCGGTGCATCGTCGGCACCTCGACCGCGCTGCCGTCGGGGCGGGTGAACGGGCGCGCCTCGGTGCGCTCGGGCGCGAACGGCGCCGTCCACGCGCCGTCGAAGTAGGCGGCGTCGGCGAGCGCCATGACCTCGTCCGGCTCGAAGGACGAGACGACCCGGTCGATCATGCCGTCGGTGTGCCGAGCCGCCCACGCGTTGACGACGGCGGGGGCGCCGGGGTCGGCGAAGTCCAGCTCCGCGTGCTCGACCCCGCGCTCGGCGGCCGCGGCGGCGAACGCCGGCGTGAGCCGATGGGCCGGGTCCAGCCACAGCGCCTGCGCCAGCGCCAGCCGGATCGCCGGGTCCTCGACGACGAGCTCCCGCGCGTCGTCGCCGAGGACCGTGTCCAGCGCCTCCCGCGTCTCCCCCGCACACCCCTGCCGGAAGGTGGCGAGCGCGCGGTGCACGCTCAGCGGGGAGAAGGCGACGGGCCCCGGCCCGAGCTGCTCGAGCAGCCGCAGGCCGAAGCCGGTGACGGAGGACGTGGCGACGGGCACGTGCCTACAGGTTGCCCCGCAGCTCCTGCTCGCGCTCGATCGCCTCGAACAGCGCCTTGAAGTTGCCCTCGCCGAAGCCGCGGGCGCCGTGGCGCTCGATGACCTCGAAGAACATCGTCGGGCGGTCGCCGACGGGCTTGGTGAAGATCTGCAGCATGTAGCCCTCGTCGTCGCGGTCGACGAGGATGCCGAGCCGCCGCAGGTCCTCGAGGCTCTCCTCGATCTCGCCGATCCGCTCCGGGACGTCGTCGTAGTAGGTCTCGGGCACGGTCAGGAACTGGATCCCGCGCTCGCGCAGCTCCGAGACGGTCTTGACGATGTCGCGCGTGGCGACCGCGATGTGCTGCGCGCCGGCGCCGCCGTAGAACTCGAGGTACTCGTCGATCTGCGACTTGCGCTTGCCCTCGGCGGGCTCGTTGATCGGGAACTTCACGCGGCCGTTGCCGTTCGTGACGACCTTCGACATCAGCGCGGAGTACTCCGTCGAGATCGCCTCGTCGGTGAAGTGGAGCATCTCCGTCATGCCGAAGACGTCCTCGTAGAACTTCACCCAGGTCTCCATCGCGCCGAGCTCGACGTTGCCGACGATGTGGTCGATCCCGAGCAGGCCGACGTCGCCGGAGGAGCGCTCGCGCGGCGTGTATCCGGGGCGGAACCCCTTGTACTCGCTGCGGTCGACGAACGTGTGCAGCGTCTCGCCGTAGGTGGCGATCTGCGCGAAGCGGATCGTGCCGCCCTCGTCGGTCTCCTCCCAGGGCTCGCGGACGCCGGTGGCGCCGCGCGAGGTCGCCTCGCGGTAGGCGTGCTCGACGTCGGGCACCGAGAGCGCGATCACCTTCACGCCGTCGCCGTGCATCGGCGTGGTGGCGGCCGATCTCGTGGTCAGGGGTCAGCGCGCCCGTGAGCACGAGCCGGATGCGGCCCTGCTCGAGCACGTGCGAGGTGCGGTCGCGCACGCCGGTCTCCAGGCCCGCGTAGGCGACCTCCTCGAACCCGAGCGCGTGCACGTAGAAGTACGCGGACTGCACCGCGTTGCCCACGTAGAGCTCGACGTGGTCGATGCCGTGCAGCGGCATGAAGTCGACGGTGCTCTCGGGCGCTGGTGCGACGACGGGCTCGGTGCTCACGGTCGGTACCTCTCTCTCGAAGTTCGTCCCTTCATGATTGCGCTGTCGAACCCGCTCGCTCAAGGGTGATTCGTTGCGCAGAAGCTGGCATGATGCCTCGAATGGACGACATCGACCGGCAGATCGTTGCGCTCCTCCGGCAGGACGCGCGACGGTCTTTCCAGAGCATCGGGATGCGCGTCTCGCTGTCGGCGCCGGCGGTCAAGCGGCGCGTCGACCGGCTGGAGGCGGCGGGCGTGGTGCGCGGCTACACCGCGTCCGTGGACCCGGGCCGCTTCGGCTGGTCCACGCACGCGTTCGTGGCGCTCTCCTGCGAGGGGCGGATGGCCGCGGCGGAGGTCCGCGAGGCCGTCGAGCGCCACCCGGAGGTGGAGGCGGCCTACACGGTCGCCGGCGAGGCGAGCGCGATGCTGCGGGTGCGCGCGCGGGACACGGCGCACCTCGAGGAGACGCTGGAGCGGATCCGCGACCACCCGGGCGTGACGCGCACGCAGACGCAGATCGTGCTCTCGACGCTGTTCGAGCGCCCGTTCGAGGAGCCGCCCGCCGCGTGACGGCTTAGCACCGCCGCAACGCGGGCTGCGCCACTATGGAGGCATGGGCCGGTGGCTTGCAGCGATGGTCGTGGGAGCCCTGGCGGTCGCCGCGGTGCTGCTGGTCCTCGGCGGCGGCGACTCGCCGCGGCCGCAAGCGTCCGAGCGCGAGGCGCAGGCGACGCCCACGCCGAGCCCGACGCCGACCCCGCAGGCGTCGATCGAGCCCGCCGGGATCAGCGAGCACCTGCAGGCGCTGCGCGACGCCGCGGGGGAGGACGGCACGCGCGCCGCCGGCTCGCCGGGCGACGCCGCCACCGCGCGCTACATCGCGGACCGCCTGCGCGCGGCCGGCTACCGCGTCTCCGAGCAGGCGTTCAAGGTGCCGCTGTTCCTGGAGCGCACGCCGCCGCGGGTGTCGGGCCTGCGCCGCGCCCAGGTGATGGCGCTGACGTTCTCGGGCTCCGGGCGCGCGTCCGGGCGCGTTCGCGGCGTCGGGCTGGGCTGCACGCGCGGCGACTACGACGGCCTGCGCCGCGGGGAGATCGCATTGGCGCGGCGCGGGACGTGCACCTTCTCGAGCCGGGCGCGGCGCGCGCAGCGCGCGGGTGCCGGCGCGGTGCTCGTGGTCTCCGACCGCGGCGCGCCGTTCAGCGGCTCGCTCGGCGCGCCCGGCGTGCGGATCCCGGTGCTGGCCGTGAGCACGGCCGCGGGCCGCGAGCTCTCCGGCCGCCGGCGCGTGCGGGTGCGCGTCGACGCGATCTCCGCGCGGCGCACGACCCGCAACGTGATCGGCGAGGTCGGCCCCGAGGGCGCCGAGCGCGTGTACATGGCCGGCGGCCACCTCGACTCCGTCGTCGCCGGCCCGGGCCTCAACGACAACGGCAGCGGCGTCGCCGCCGTGCTCGAGGTCGCCGAGCAGCTCGCCACCGCGCCCGCTGCCGAACGGCGCGGCGCTGCGCGTCGGCTTCTGGGGCGCGGAGGAGATCGGCCTCGTCGGCTCCCGCCGCTACGTGACCCGCCTGAGCCGCGCCGAGCGGCGCCGGATCCGCGCCTACGTGAACCTCGACATGGTCGGCTCCCCGGGCGAGAAGGCCGCCGTCTACGCGGGCTCCGGCGAGGCGGGCCGGGACGATCGAGGCGGCGTTGCGCGCCGCGTTGCCGCCCGACGCTCCCGAGGAGCGCCTCGGCGGGGCCTCGGACCACGCCTCCTTCGACGCGTTCGACATCCCCGTCGGCGGGATCTTCACGGGCCTGGACCGGTGCTACCACCGGGCGTGCGACCGGATCGGCAACGTCGACGCCGTCGCTCGCCGCGGCGAACGCGCGGGCGACCGCGGACGCGCTCGTCGCCCTGGCCGCCCGCTAGGGCGCGAAACTGCGGCTGGGTAGGGAGGTGAGGGAGCCGCCCGCACCGCCTGCTCCGTGCGCGAGCGGTTGATTGTTCAGGCTCAGCCTGAAGAACTAACCGCTCGAGTGAAACGGGGGCGCTGGCGGCACTTCTCACTCCCCTACCCAGCCGCCGTTGACGTGAGCCCAGCAGGCGCTAGGCGTCGGGGCGGCCCATGAGCCCGCGCAACGCGGCGGCGCCCGAGGCGTCCGACGGCGACCACTGGGTCGTCGGCCGCCCCTCTGACCACCCCGTCGAGCTCGATGTCGACCTTCTCGGAGAAGAAGCAGAGCATGTCGCGCACGGGCTCGGCGTCGTGCTCGGGGTCCGGGTAGCTCCAGACGAGGTCCTCCGCCAGCCGGCCGCCGGCGCGGACGTGCCAGTAGTGCGCGACGCCCTTGTACGCGCAGCGGGTCAGGTTGCCGCTCGGCGACGAGGCGGTCGGTGTCGACGTCCTCGGCCGGCAGGTACCAGCGCGGCGGCAGCGCCGCCTCGTAGAGCACGCGCGCCCGGCGCGAGTCCGCGAGGACCTCGCCGTCGAGCAGCACGCGGACGTGGCGCGTGGTGCGGCAGACGTCGATGCGCGAGTAGGGGTCCTTGGGGTGGCCGAAGAGCTGCTCGGCCTCCGCGAACCACTCGTCGAGCGCGTCCCAGCGGAACGCGAGCAGCCCCTCGAGGAAGTCGGCCGCCGGCTCGGGGTAGCTCCAGGCCGCGCGCGGGACGCTGCGGTCGCCGATCCGCAGCTCGTGCCAGGCCAGCTCGCCGCGGGCGCTCGGCTCGCGCTCGCCGGTCTCCGCGAGCAGGTCGGTCCGGACCTCGGCCGCGGGGAAGTGGTAGACGGGCAGGCGCCCCGTCTCGTGCAGGAGCAGCGCGTTGGGGCTGTCGACGACGGTCTCGCCCGAGGCGGTGGCGCGGATCCTCGCCGGCACGCCCTCGATGAACAGCACCCGCTCCGGCACGGGCTGATCGAAGCGCCCGGCGGGGCGCTCGCCCAGCGGTCCGCTGCCGGCGGTCAGCGACACGCGCCCGACGTTAGCGCGTGCGCGCTCGGGGCGCCGCGGGCGGCGCGGCGCACCGACTCGGTCCGCACGACGAGCGCGACGGAGGCGACGATGATCGTCGCGCCGACGATCGTCGTGCTCGTGACGACCTCGTCGAGGACCAGCCAGCCGAGCGCGATCGCGACGACCGGGTTCACGTAGGCGTACGTCGAGACCTTCGAGATCGGCGCGTTCTGCAGCAGCCACGCGTAGGCGGTGTAGGCGACCCAGGAGCCGAACACGATCAGGTAGGCGAGCGCGAGGATCGAGCGGGTCGAGAACGCGTCGACGTCGACGTCGCCGCCCTCGCCGATCGCGAGCCCGACGGCCACGATCGCGATCCCGCCGAGCAGCATCTGCCAGCCGACGGAGCTCAGCGGGTCGCGCGGGAGCGACAGGCGCGGCGAGGCGAACGAGCCCGAGGCCCACATCAGCGCCGCGCCGACGCAGGCGAGCAGCCCGAGGACCGTCGCGTCGCCCGACTGCTCGCCCGGCCGCACGAGCAGCGCGACGCCCACGAAGCCGACGAGCACCGAGGCGGCGCCGCGCGCGCTGACCCGGTCGCCGGTGCCCGCGCGCAGGAGGATCACCCACAGCGGCACGGAGGCGATCAGCAGCGCGGCGATGCTCGACGGCACCTCCTGCTCGGCGACCGAGACGACGGCGTTGGCGCCCGGCAGCAGCAGCCCGACGATGCCCGCGCCGCGCGAGCTGCGCGCGGGTCGGCCTGACCGCCGCCACGCCGCGCTTGACCGCGAGCACCGCGACCATCACGGCGCCGGCGAGCCCGAAGCGCGCTCCGGCGCCGAGCAGCGGAGGGATCGTCTCGACGAGGATCCGGATCGCGAGGTACGTCGACCCCCAGACGATGTAGACGATCCACAGCGCCGTCCAGATCTGCCAGCCCGGCGCCGGGGAACGACCGCCGGCCGGCGCCCTGGGGGAGGCTGCGCCGGCCGGTTCGGTCGTGGGTGGGGCGATGGTGCGTTCGCTCACGCGATCCTGGGATGGGCGGCGTGGCCGCCCAGGCGCACGCGGCGGGCGGTGCCGCGGCGGCGGGCGATGCGAGCGGCGCGAGCGAGGGGCGCGGGCGCCGGCCGCGCGGAGCTCCAGGAGCGCGACGACGTCGGCGGTGGGGAGGAAGGGGTCGGCGATCGCCTCGCCGGTCGAGGACGCGATCGCGGCCACGAGGCGCCCGTCGGACTCGGCCACGAGCAGCGCGCCGGCGGGGATCGCCGCGGAGTCCAGCTGGGCGAGACGCTCGAGCTCGGCGCCGTCGGAGCCGCGGGCGGCGCGGATCAGGACAGAAGGAGCGGTGATGGTGGCGGTGGCGGGCATCTGGTGAACCTTTCAACGGGCGGGGCGGTTGCGGTGTGAGAGGAATGATCGGCCAGTCGACCCAGTAGCGCAAATGACATTTCCCTGCCTCTCCTATAAGCTGTGCTCATGCTCGACGTCCGCCGCATGCGCGTCCTCCGCGAGGTCGCCGTCCAGGGCTCCTTCTCCGCCGCCGCGGAGGCCCTCTCCTTCACGCAGTCCGCCGTGTCGCAGCAGATCGCCGCGCTCGAGCGCGAGACCGGGACGATCCTCGTACAGCGCAGCGCGCGCGGCGTCCGGCTCACCGAGGCGGGCGAGGCGCTCGTGCGCCACGCCGACGCCGTGCTCGCGCGCCTCGCCGAGGCCGAGGCGGAGCTCGAGGCGATCGCCGGCCTGCGCGGCGGGCGCCTGCGGATGGCCGCCTTCGAGTCCGCCGGCGCGACGCTGATGCCGCTCGCGATCGCGGACTTCCGCGCCAAGCACCCCGCGATCGAGCTGACGATGAGCCTCGGCGAGCCCGAGTCGACCGAGCCGCAGCTCAAGAGCGGCGAGCTCGACCTCGTGCTCGGCTTCGGCTCGCGCTACGCGCAGGAGGACGGCGTGGAGCGCCACTTCCTGTGCGAGGACCCGATGCTGCTCGTGCTCCCGCAGGAGCACCCGCTCGCGAACAAGCGCAACCTTCGCCTGGCCGACCTCTCCGACGAGGCGTGGATCGGCGGCCCGCAGGACTGCGAGTGCAACCGGCTGATCTACGGCGCCTGCTCGGCGGCGGGCTACGACCCGCGGATCGCGTTCGAGACCGACGACTACGCCGCCGTCCAGGGCTTCGTCGCCGCGGGCGTCGGCGTCTCGCTGATCGCCGAGCTCGGGCTCACGACGATCCGCGACGACATCGTGGTGCGCGACCTCGGCCGCGAGACGCCGGTGCGCAAGATCTACGCGGCCGTCGCGGGCGGCTACCGCACGCCGGCGACCGCGGCGATGCTCGAGGTGCTGAAGGACGTCGCCGCGAACTACGCGACGCGCCGCCCGCGCCTCACGCTCGTCGGCTGAGTCAGGCGCGGACCTTCGGCTTCTCGGCGGCGGCGCGCTTGGCGCGCCGCTTGCCGGCCTTGCCGAGCACCGCCTCGGTGAGCTCCGTGAGCGAGTGCGCGAGCCGGTCCATCAGCGTCCACACGTCGTCGACCTGGTCGCGGTCGGCCACGATCCCGAAGTCCAGGTGGTCGAGGTAGCTCATGACCGTGATGTTCAGGCCGACGCCGTCGACGACCACCGAGACGGGGTAGTGGGCCTCGAGCTTGGCGCCCGCGAGGAACAGCGGGCTGCGCGGGCCGGGGACGTTGGAGATCACGAGGTTCACCGGCGGCCGGGTGCGGCCCATCACCTCCATCGTCGTGCGCGCGGCCAGCGACGCCACGGCGGGCGGGATGAAGCTCGTCGCGTCCGTGAGCAGGTTCGCGGGCACGGCCTTGTGGCGCGACTTGGCGCCGCGCAGGAGCTCGTGCGTGCGCTTGAGCCGGCGCTTGGGGTCGGCCTCGTCGGTGGCGATCGGGACGATCATCATCGAGACGCGGTTGCCGAACGTGCCCATCTGCTCATCGGTGCGCACCGACACGGGCACCATGGCGACGAGCGGCTCCTTCGGGAGCTCGTCGCGCTCCTTGAGCCAGTCGCGCAGCGCGCCCGCGCAGAGCGAGACGACGACGTCGTTGACGGTGACGCCGGCCTCGTTCTTGATCGCCTTGACCGTGTCGAGCGAGAGCTGCCCGAACGAGAAGCGCCGGTGGCCGGAGATGCGGCCGTTGAACGAGGTCCGCGGCGGGCGGGCGGTGGTCACCTCGAGGATCGCCGGGTCGCGGTGCTCGACGCCCAGGCGGCGGCGGACCTCGGCCACGCCGCGCGAGATCGTCGGCACGCCGGGGAACGCGTTCGCGCCCGGCAGCTCGGTGAGGTTCGGGAGCGCGGTCGGGGCCGAGCGCAGGGCGCGCAGCGGCTGCATCGGCATCCCCAGCAGGCCGCGGCCGAGCATCTCCAGCTCGCCCGGCACGCGATCGCCCGATCGGTCGCCCTCGGGCGGCGGGATCTCGCGCCCCTCGGGGCTGGGGTCGAGCAGCACGGCCAGGATCTCGTTGCCCGACACGCCGTCGACGACGGAGTGGTGGACCTTCGTGAGCAGCGCCACGCGCCCGTTCTCGAGCCCGTGGATCAGGTACAGCTCCCACAGCGGGCGCGTGCGGTCGAGCGGGCGGGCGAAGATGCGGGCGACGGTCTCGGCGAGGCGGCGGTCGTCGCCCGGCGGCGGCACGGCCGAGTCGCGGATGTGGAAGTCGAGGTCGAAGTCGGGGTCCTCGACCCAGTACGGATGGTCGAGGCCGAGCGGGACGCCGACCAGGCGCCAGCGGAACGGCGGCAGCATGTGGATGCGCTCGCCCACGAGGCGGCAGATGTCCTCGATCTGGAGCTCGCCGCCCGGGGCGGTCGCCGGGTCGTAGACGGCCAGGCCGCCCACGTGCCCGTACGTCCGGGCGGACTCCACCGCCAGGAACTGTGCGTCCAGGCTCGTCAGCTGCCGCATCGGCTCTCCTCCTCGCGCATGACCCTGGAGGTGACCGTGCCCGCAGCCGACCGACCGGGAAACGGGGAATGCCGGAATGCGATGATCGGCTCATGAGCACCGCAGGGCTCGACGCAGCGACCAAGCGGATGGTGCTCGTCGCCTGCATCCTCGGCACGACGGTCGTGACCGTCGACTCGACGGCGATCAACGTCGCGCTGCCCGCGATCGCCGAGGACCTCGGCGGCGGGCTGGCCGGGCAGCAGTGGACCGCGAACGCCTATCTGCTCACGCTCAGCTCGTTCCTGCTGATCGGCGGCTCGCTCGGAGACCTGATCGGGGAGCGCCGCGTGTTCTTCGCCGGCGTGCTCGGCTTCGGGGTCACGTCGCTGCTGTGCGCGCTGGCGCCGACGATCGAGCTGCTGGTCGCCGCGCGGGCGCTGCAGGGGATCTCGGGCGCGCTGCTGACGCCCGCGGCGCTGGCGGTGATCGTGCGGACGTTCTCGGAGTCCGAGCGCGGGCAGGCCGTCGGCGCGTGGACGGCGTGGGGCGGCATCGGCACCGTGCTCGGCCCGGTCATCGGCGGCCAGCTCGTCGACTCGGCGTCGTGGCGCTGGATCTTCCTGATCAACCTGCCGCTCGTCCTGGGGACGCTGTTCATCGTCTCGCGCGCCGTGCCCGCAGACGCGCCGCGCGAGCCCGGCGCGCGGCTGGACCTGACCGGCGCGACGCTGTGCGCGCTCGGGCTGGCCGCGCTCACGTTCGGGCTGATCGAGCAGCCCGTGCGCGGCTGGTCGGACCCGCTCATCGTCGGTCTCGCTGATCGGCGGCGCGGCGCTGCTGGCGGGCTTCGTCGTCTACGAGCGCCACGCGAGCCACCCGATGCTGCCGCTGGGGCTGTTCAAGCGGCGCAACTTCGCGGCGGGCAACATCGAGACGTTCGCGATGTACGGCGGGCTGAGCGTCGTGTTCTTCCTGCTCGTGCTGTTCCTCCAGGGCGTCGCGGGCTACTCCGCGCTGGAGGCGGGCGCCGCGAGCGTCCCCGTCACGCTCGTGATGTTCGTGCTGGCCGCGCGCTTCGGCCGGCTCGCCGACCGGCACGGGCCGCGCTGGTTCATGGGCAGCGGGCCGCTCGTGTGCGCGGCCGGGCTGGTGCTGATGCTGCGCGTCGACGCCGACGTCGACTACTGGACCGAGCTGCTGCCGGCGCTGCTGGTCTTCTCGCTCGGGCTCGCGATCGTCGTGGCGCCGCTGACGGCGACCGTGCTCTCCGACGCCGACGAGCACAACGCCGGGATCGCGTCCGCGGTCAACAACGCGATCGCCCGGGTCGCCGGGCCTCATCGCGATCGCCGCGATCGGCGCGCTGGTGGCGGCGCAGTACGGCTCGCGGCTCGAGGAGGCGCTCGGCGAGGTCGCCGACCAGCCCGCCGTGCGGTCCGCCCTCCCGCGGCTCGACGACCGCCCGTTCGAGATCGAGCGCCCGCCCGGGCTCGATCCGGAGACCGCCGACGCGGTGGTACGGGCGCAGGAGGAGGCGTCGGTCGAGTCGTTCCACTTCGGCGTCGGGGTCGCCATCGTGCTCGTCGGGCTCGGGGGCGTGCTCGGCTTCGCCGGCATCCGCAACCCGCGCCGGGTCGTCGCCGCCGAGCGCTGTCCCGGCGGCCAGTTCGTCGGCGTGCCGGAGGATGCGTCGCGGCAATCGCCGTGCGACTGGCACCGCGAGCTGCCGGTCGTGCAGCTCCCGCCGCGCGAGCGGACCGCCTGACGACGTCAGCGGCGCGCTCGAACCGCCGGAGGTAACACCGCGTATACCCCCGAAATTCCCGTGCCCCGGGGGGACCGTGTCATGAAGCCCAGCCTCGCCTGCTGTGCCGTGCTGCTCGCCTTCGCCGTCCTGGCGCCGTCCGCCTCTGCGGGGCCCAAGCGCGACAACACGCCGCCGAGCACCCCCGGCAACGTCCGCGTGGTCGCCGTCACGGAGGACTCGATCACGATCTCGTGGAACGCGTCGACGGACAACTCCGGCAGGCTCCACGCCTACATCGCGGGTGGCATCTACCACCCGCCGGACAGCACGACCAAGACGTTCACGGGGCTCGTGCCGAATACGACGCGGACCTACTACGTGCAGGCGATGGACCCGTCGGGCAACCTGTCGCCGCTGAGCGCGCCGGTGACCGCCACGACGGCGCGCGACACCACGGCGCCGACCACGCCGACCGGCCTGCGGGTGACCGGCACCGGGATCTCGACCGTGTCGCTGGCCTGGGACCGCTCGTCGGACCGCTGGTCGTTCAGCTACGAGGTGCTGATGGACGGCCAGGTGCTCGCCTCCGCGGCGCATCCGTTCGTCGGCACGCCGTCCATCACGCTGCGCAAGATCACGCCGGGGCGCCATGTGTTCCAGATCCGGGCGCGCGACACCGCCGGCAACGTCTCCGGCCTGAGCAACTCGCAGACGGTCGACCTGGCGGGGAACGGCGACGCCACGCCGCCGAGCGCACCGAGCAACCTCACCGTCGAGGATCTCAACGACAATTGCGGCAGCCTGATCCTGAGCTGGACGCCGTCGACCGACAACAACGACGCCCAGTCGGAGATCGAGTACGAGCTCCACAAGAACGGCAGCTTCACCCAACAACTGACGCCACCGGGCGCGTCGAGCATCGGCATCTACACCCTGCCCGGCACCCAGACCTGGACGGTGGTGGCGGTCGACCGCGCGGGCAACAGCTCGGGCCCGAGCAACGCCGTGACGCTCACGGTGGTGACCGACCCCGACTTCTGCTAGCGGCGCCCTCTACCCTGGGGGGCGATGCGGGGGATCGTCGGCGTGCTGCTCGTCGTCGCGGCGCTGGCCGTGGCGGCCGCGCCAGCGCAGGGTGCCGAGAGCGGGGTCAACCTCGCGCTCAACCAGAACGTGGACGGCCCGGCGAACGCGCAGCGCCTGCGCGTGGGCTGGGTGCGGATCTTCGTCGGTTGGTCGATCGCAGAGCCGGGCCGCGGCGACTTCGACCGCAACTACCTGCGCGCCGTCGCCGACCAGGCCGCCTCGTTCCGGGCCCGCGGCGTCAAGGTCCTGCTCGTCGCCCAGAGCACGCCGGGCTGGGCGGCCGGCCCGCGCGGGCCCGGTGAGGCGCCGCCGGCGAACCCGGCGACCTACGGCGAGTTCGCCGCCGAGCTGGCGCGCTCGGTCCCTGCGGCCGACGCGCTCGAGATCTGGAACGAGCCCGACTCGGAGATCTTCTGGCGCGGTGCTCCCGACCCGGCCGGCTATGCGGCCCTGCTGCGCGCGTCCTACCCCCGCATCAAGGCTGCGCGGCCGGACGTCACCGTGGTCACCGGCGGCATGGTCGGCAACCACTACGACTTCCTGCAGGGCATCTACGCAGCGGGCGGCGGCGGCAACTTCGACGCGGTCGGCGTGCACACCGACACGGCGTGCCTGCTCACCTCGCCGGCCGAGTACTACCGCGACCCGAACGGGCGCGTCGGGCGCTACTCGTTCACCGGGTATCGCGAGGTCCACGACGTGATGACCGCCAACGGCGACGGCGCCAAGGGCGTGTGGATGACCGAGATCGGCTGGGGGACCGGCTCGCGCAAGCCGCGGTCGTGCCGCAACGGCGCGGTCGCGGGGACCCGCCCCGAGGGCGTGAGCGAGAAGACCCAGGCCCGCTTCCTGCGGCTCGCCTACCGCTGCCTCGCCGCCGACCCCGCCGTGCGGGTGGCGCTGTGGTTCTCGCTGCAGGACGTCGGCCACGGGGCCGGCTACGGCGACCACCTCGGGCTGATCCGCAAGAGCGGCAAGCGCAAGCCGGCCTTCAAGGCGATGCGCAAGGTCCGCAACGGCAAGGTCCGCGCCGCCCGCTGCGGCGGCGCCTCCGACCGCGCGGCACCGCGCCTGGCCGTCGCGCGGCCGAGCGAGGGCGCCGTGCTCACCGACGGCGAGAACCTGCCGGTGCGCGTGACCGCGCGCGACAACCGCGGCGGCGTCGGCATGCGCCGGGTCGAGCTGCACGTCAACGGGCGCCAGGTCCGAACCTGGGGCGGAGGCTCCGTTCGCAGCTCCTGGTTCGGCTTCCGCTCGCTCGGCTACGGAGAGCACGCGGTCGAGATCCGCGCGCTCGACCAGGCGCGCAACGTGACGGCGCGGCGCTTCACCGTGCGCAAGGTCACGCCCTCCTCGTTCGGCGACTCCGCGGCACCGCGCGTGCGCTGGCGCTCGGCCCCGCGGCGCGCGGGAGCCAGCCTCAGGCTCGCCGTCCATGTGGCCGACCGCGGGCCCGCCGGCCTGCGCAAGATCACGCTCTACGTCGACGGCGCGCGCGTGCGCACGACCAAGCGCGGCGACGGCCTGTGGCGCCCGCGCGTACGGCTGCCCGGCGCGGGCAAGCACCGGATCACGGTGCGCGCGGAGGACCGCGCGGGCAACGTCGCGCGCTCGAAGCGCTACGTGACGCGCGGCTAGGCCGGTCGCCGTGCTCACGTCAACGGCGGCTGGGTAGGGAGGCGGTTTCCGTTCAGTTGGCGGCACCGCCGAATCGAGTGTGCGGAAGGTTCCAGTAACCCGTACTTTCCGCACAGTCGATCCTCGGGTGAGCGGTAATGCGCGGAAACGGTCGGGGCTCGCCGGCGCGGGCCGCTCCCTCACCACCCCACCCAGCCGCCGTTGACGTGAGCCCATAGAGCGGTCTAAGCCCGCGGTCCTAGGACCGGCGGTCTGCCTCACCGCGGTCCGCGGGCAGTCCCCATCGCCGGGCCGGGCCGGCTCGGCGAGGCTTGCGTGCATGAGCCCATGGCAGCAAGCAGAGGCCGACAAGGCGTTCGGCCGCGCGGCCCGCGCGCGGCGCCTCGCCCGTGCCGTGTGCCGGATCCGCCGGCGCGGCTGCGACTGCTGCGAGCGCCTGCCGGTCGCTGAGGCGCCCGGCCGCCGCCGCGCTTTGCGTGGCGTGCGCGAGATCCCGCTCGAGCAGATCACCTGCACGCTCGAGCCCAACCGCGCGGAGCACTTCGACCCGGCATTCCGGCCGGCCGCGAGCGCGCGCGAGCGCTGGCAGCGCGTGTGGCTCGCCGAGGCGCGCGGCGCCGTGCTGCCGCCGATCGCCGTCGTCCCCGCGGGCGACGGCTACGCGGTCCGCGACGGCCACCACCGCGTGTCGGTGGCGCTCGCGCGCGGCGCGGCGACGATCGACGCGGTCGTCAGCGCGGGCTGAGCTCGACCACGGCCACGGCGGGGCGCGCCATGACCCGGTCGGCGAGCGCGCGCTTGAGCTCCGTCAGGCGCGCCTCCTGCACCGCGTCGCGCTCCGCCCGGGCGAGGTCGATGAACTCCTCGTCGACCAACCCCTCGCGGAGCAGCAGCCCCACGCTGCGGCCCGGGCACGAGAGCCGCCACGCGAAGCGCTCCAGCACGCGCCCGCGGTCGGGCCGGGCCAGTTCGTCGCCCACGCGATAGCGGCCGCCGGTGACCGCGCGCGTGACGAGCTCGAACGCGTCGCGCGCGCCCGGGCCGCCGAAGGCGGTCTCGACCTCGATCTCCCGCCGCTCGCACGGCCCGAGCTCGGGCAGCGCCGCGCTCGAGCACCTTGAAGGCGATCGCGGCCCCTCCGGGGGAGTGGCCGCCGTGGTAACGCAGGACGTCCTCGAACGAGAACCGCAACGGCTCCCCGCGCTCGGTGACCTCGAGCATGCCGCCGAGTATCGCGCCTCAATACGCTGGGTCGCGTGACCTGGCGGCAGCCCGAGGCGTGGCTGATGGACATGGACGGCGTGCTCGTGCGCGAGGAGCACGCGATCCCCGGCGCGGACCGCTTCCTCGAGCGCCTGCGCGAGCTCGGCCGCCCGTTCATGCTGCTCACCAACAACTCGATCTACACGCAGCGCGACCTCGCCGCGCGGCTGCGCGCGAGCGGGCTCGACGTGCCTGAGTCGGCGATCTGGACCTCCGCCCTGGCCACCGCGCGCTTCCTCTCCGACCAGCGGCCGTCGGGCTCGGCGTACGTCGTCGGGGAGGCGGGCGTCACGACCGCGCTGCACGAGGCGGGCTACACGCTCACGGAGCGCGAGCCCGACTACGTCGTGCTCGGCGAGACGCGCACCTACAGCTTCGAGAGCATCACGCGGGCGATCCGCCTGATCGCCTCGGGCGCGCGCTTCATCGCCACGAACCCCGACGCGACGGGCCCCAGCCGCGAGGGCCCGCTGCCGGCGACGGGCTCCGTGGCGGCGCTGATCAGCCGCGCGACCGGCGTCGAGCCCTACTTCGTCGGCAAGCCGAACCCGCTGATGATGCGCTCCGCGCTCAACGCGCTCGACGTGCACTCCGAGACCACGGCGATGATCGGCGACCGCATGGACACCGACGTCGTCGCGGGACTCGAGGCGGGCCTGAGCACCGTGCTCGTGCTCACGGGCGTGACCCGGCGCGAGGACGCCGAGCGCTTCTCCTATCGCGCCTCGCGGATCGTCGACTCGGTCGCGGACCTGGTCGACGAGCTGGGGTAACCCGCACCACGGGCCACAGGACAGCCCTCTCGTGCCAACGCGCCCGGCGCACGAGACTGGACGCATGGTCGCCGCCCCCACCTCCCCGAAGGCCCGCGCTGCGGTGCTCGCCTCGGGGCCGGCCGCGGCGGCGGCGCTCGTCCTGCTGGCGACGGGAACGGTCCAGGCGCCCGACGTCCAGGGCTGGCTCACCGGCCTCGCCGACACGCTCGGCGCGTGGACCTACGCGCTCGTCGCGGGCCTCGCGTTCCTCGAGACCGGCGCCTTCGTCGGGCTGATCGCGCCGGGCGAGACGGCGATCGTGCTCGGCGGCGTCGTCGCCGCCCAAGGCGAGGTGAGCCTGCCGCTGATCCTGCTCGCCGCCTGGCTGGCCGCCGCGCTCGGCGACCTCGCCTCGTTCGTGCTCGGCCGCCGGCTCGGGCGGCGCTTCCTGATCGCGCACGGACCGCGCGTCGGCGTCACCGCCCCGCGCCTCGCACGCGTCGACACGTTCTTCGACCGCCACGGCGGCAAGGCGATCCTGATCGGCCGCTTCATCGGCCTCGTGCGCGCGGTCGCGCCGTTCGTGGCCGGCGCCTCGGGCCTCGCGCTCCGGCGGTTCCTGCCCTACAGCCTGGCCGGGACGTTCCTGTGGGCGACGGCCTTCACGCTCGCGGGCTACGCCTTCCACGAGTCCTTCGAGTCCGCCGCCGGGGCGCTCACGCACGTCGCGCTCGCGCTGGCGGTGCTCGCGGCGATCGCCGTCGCGATCAAGACGCTGCGCACACGCCGCGCCGCCTGAGCGATGATCGGCCCGTGAGGGCCGCGCGGCTACCGCGGGAGCTCGGGTTGCAGGCGCGGATGATCGCCGCGCTCGTGCTCGCCGGCACGTTGCTGCTCGCCGCGATCGCGGCGCTGGTGTGGGTGTCCCTGGAGGTCCCGAGCGGGTGGCTGCTCGTCGCGGCCGTCGTCCTCGCCACCGTCGCGGGCGCGATGTCGCTGCTGGGCTCGCTCACCCTCCCCAGAGAGGCGCCGGACGAGGACGAGCGGGTCACGCGGGCGGTGGGGCGCCTCGCCGTCGTCGCGGACGTGCGCCCGCCGGGGTGCGTGGTGGTGGCGAACCGCGTCCCGCTCAGCTGGACGTTCGCGATGCCGGGCGGCGAGGAGACGGTGCACGTGACCACGGGCATGCTCGACCGCCTCTCCGACCGCGAGCTGGAGGCGGTCGCCGCCCACGAGCTCGCCCACCTGCTCCACCGCGACGCGGTGGTGATGACGCTCCTGGCCGGGCCGCCCGCCGCCGTGCTGGCCGGCCTGCGGTCGATGCTGCACGGCTCCGGCAAGGCCCCGATCGTCGCGCTCTACCTGTACGTGATGCTCGGTCCGCCGGCCGTCGTGCTGATGCTGGTCTCCCGGATCGTCTCGCGCCATCGCGAGCTCGCGGCCGATCGGGCGGCGGCGCTGCTGGTCGGCTCGCCGGCCGCGGTGGCCGCCGCCCTTGCCGCGGTCGACGCCGGCCTCACCGGCCAGCGCACGCGTGACCTCCGGCGGGCGCACGGGCGAGACGCGTTCCACTTCGTGCCGGTGCGCGAGCCGCGGTGGATCGCGCGGTTGTGGGCCACGCATCCGCGGACGCGCCGGCGGATCGAGCGGATGGAGCGCCTCGAGGCGGGGCTGCAACGCTGAGCGGAGGCCCGGGCGCGACGCCCGGGCCTCCGGGGCTCAGCGGATCAGCGCAGGACGGCGTCCTGCGTCTGCGGGTTGGAGTGCGGCAGCTTCTGCGCGCCGCTGCCCTCGCGGGCCGACAGCTTCATCACGTCCACGCCGCGGCCGCCGTCGTTGGTGTAGATGTGGCCGTTGTACCAGTACGACGACCAGGTGTTGGCGCCGTGCGGGTCGTGGTGGCCGACCTCCCTCGGGTTGCGGCGGTCGGTGAAGTCGACCACCGTCGTGCCGGCCGCGTAGGCCGAGGACACGAGCACGTTGCGCTTCGTCGTCGGAAGCGTGTTGAAGTTGTGCATCGTGCAGTTCGGCACCCGGGTCTGGTTGGGCTCGACGGGGTCCTGATAGCGGGGCACCTTCCACGAGCTCAGCCAAGGCTCCACGGACGTGTTGTCCATGTTGTCCAGGCCGCCGACGTCGTAGAACCACAGCGCCCCGAGCGTCGCCGGATCCGGCTTGCCCGTCGCGGGGTCGACCGAGCGGCAGCGCGCGCCGGTGCCGCCGCCCGCCTCGTCCCCGAAGACGACGGTCTTGCCGTCCCACGAGAACGCGGCCGAGTGGAAGAACTCGACGTTCGGGTTGTGGACGCGGGCGATCGTCTCCGGGTTCTCCTTGTCGGAGATGTCCCAGATCTGGCCCTCGCCCATGCAGGCCGAGGCGGCCCGCTCGATCGCGGTGAACACCGTGATGTCGTGGCAGCCGTTGTAGCCGGGGACGCCGCCGCGGTCGTTCTGCGGGAACGTCGGCTCGGAGACGACCTTCGCCGCCGCGGCGTTGCCGACCGGGACCTCGACTACCGAGATCTTCTTGTGTGCGCGCGAGCCGTCGGCGTTGAGGCGCCGGCACTCGTTGCCGTAGGGCGACTCCGTCAGCTCAGCGGCCGTGTACGACGCGACATAGAGCAGCACGCGGCCGTTCTCGACATCCGGCACCAGCGTGTGGGTGTGCGAGCCGCAGTCCGTCGGCACGCCCTTGACGAGGACGGGCTTGGTCGGATCGGACACGTCGAAGATCCGCATGCCCTCGAAGCCCGGCATGCCGCCGGCCATCTGCGTGGAGTTGCAGGCCGGGCTCGAGCGCGGCGTCTCGACCGAGACGAACAGCAGGTTGCGCCAGACCGAGACGTCGTGCTGCGAGCCCGGGCAGGCGAAGTCGACGACCTGCTCCGGGTTCTCCGGATCCGAGGTGTCGACGATCTGGAACCCGTCGTAGTGGCCGGCGTAAGCCCGGTCGCCCCAGAACGCGAGGTCGGAGTTGCGGTAGGTCGAGGAGTCCCTCGTACGCGAGATGCTCCCGACGATCTTGAGGTTCTTGGACCGGCTCTCCGGGCTCGGCCCGTACCAGCCCGGATGGTTCTCTCCCATCCACCAGGCGCTGCCGAACGCCCCGTCGTGTGCAGCTGCGGGCGCGGCCAGCGCGAAGGCCGAGAGCACGGCCGCGGCCGCGATCCAGCGAGTTCTTCTCATGTGCGTCCCCTCCCGAGAGACGGTGGTACCCCTTTCAGAGAACCCTACCGGGTCCTCTCACCACCGCCTCACCGGGAGGTCATGCTGGCTACTTCGAGGCGGCGTCAGCTTCGGCCGTAACGGGCCAGCGGCACGGCGAACCAGAGCGTGAGCAGCAGCGATCCGATGGCGACCGCCGCGATCACCGCGGTCGTCCGCGAGAAGACGAAGTCGGTGACGAGCAGGACCGCGCAGACCATCGCCACCAGCAGGCTGACGAGGCCGGCGATGGCGGCGCCGTTCGCGTAGGACACCAGGAAGGAGCGGTCGCGCTGGTGGAAGCGCACCCGGTGGGCGGCGGTCGGGGCGATGAAGCAGCCCGTCGCCGTGGCGATCGCCAGCAGCGTGATCAGGAACAGCGCCCGCTGGAAGTCGTCCGTGTCCGTCCAGCGCTGGGCGAACGGGACGGTGAGCAGGAAGCCGAACAGGATCTGCCCGCCGGTGATCGCGACCCGCAGCTCCTGCAGGACCTCCATCACCTGGCGGTCGCGGATCTTGCGGGCCTCCTCGCCGTCCGTCTCGTGGGCACGGTCGCTCATACGGCCTCCGCGACCGTGCGCAGGTCGCTCGCGAGCGCGCGCCGCTCCGCCTCGCGCGACTCCGCGTCGCGGTCGCGCACGATCGCCGACGGGTGGATGGTCGCCGCGACGACCGGCGCCAGCTCCGACTCGAGCAGCTCGCCGCGGTGCTGCGTGAGGCGGAAGCCGGACCCGAGCAGCGCCTTCGCGGCCGTGGCGCCGAGCGTCACGAGCCCGCGCGGCCGGATCAGCTTGATCTCCGTGTCGAGCCACGGCATGCAGGCGTCGATCTCGCCCTTGCGCGGCGTCTGGTGGATGCGCCGCTTGCCGCGCTCCTCGAACTTGAAGTGCTTGACCACGTTGGTCACGTAGACCGACTCGCGGTCGATGCCGGCCGCCTCGAGCGCGCGGTCGAGCTCGCGGCCCGCCGGGCCGACGAACGGGCGCCCCTCGCGATCCTCGCGGTCGCCGGCCATCTCACCGACGAGCACGATCGACGCGCGCGCCGGCCCCTCGCCGAAGACGGTCTGCGTGGCGTGCTCGTGCAGGTGGCAGCCGCGGCACCCCTGCGCCGCCTCGCGGAGCGCTTTCAGGCTCTTGCGGTCGGGGATGAATTCGCTCGCCGACACGGCGGGCGGTCAGGCGTTGGCGACGAACAGCAGCCCGGGCCGGTAGCGCAGCACGGCATCGGAGAGGTCGTGCTGCTCGTCGCTCGGCGGGCCGGCGAGGAAGACGGCCCACGGGGAGGCCAGGTCGAGGTCGGGTGGCGGCCCCGGGGTCTCGTACGGATCGGGTGGCGGGAGCATGACGCTGAGTGGGTACCCGCCCCGCGCCCGCGCCAAGCCGGGAGAGACGGGCCGCCGGGGTGTGGCGGCCCGTTCCCGAATCGTCCGCTCAGGAGCCGATCAGCGGGTCCATCACCCCGCAGAAGTCCTCGAAGCCCGGATGCGGACCGTGCACCTCGGGCTCCAACTCCTCGACGAGCTCCGCGCCGATCACGTCGTCACCACCCGTATCGAAGAGGGCATGGTGGCGGATCACGCCGCGGTCGCGCGCGACCAGCCGGCCCGCGGAGTCGTAGACGCGGAACGGCTGTCCGGCTTCGATCGCATCGAACTGGAACACGTTGCCCGAGACGCGCGTGGCCTTGACCTCGTTGAACACCGCGTTGCCGGTGACCGTCACGAACTCGCCCGTCGCCGCGTTGGTGTGCGTCTCCGTGTAGGAGTAGTTGTCGTTGACGTAGAACGCCGAGGCCGTCTTGCCCTTTCCGGCCCGGACGCGAAAGTGCCCGCTCGAGGTTCCCTCGACCTCGACGAGGTAGCCGCAGTCGTTGTATTCGAACGAGTAGCTGTCGCTGTAGTGGCCGGCGTCGACGACCGTCGCCGGCGCGGCAGAAGCACCGACAAGCGTCACCACCGCTGCGGCCGCCGCGACATGGATCCGTCTGCGTCCCATCGGTCCACCTCCTCGGTCGGAGCCGGCGCCCCATGCCGACTCCACCGGGAGCGAGGACCCAGGTCAAGCCGACCTGGACGCTCGGTCAGCCGTCGCGCGCGACCAGGCTGCAGACCAGCGGCGACCAGCCCGTGGCGCGCAGATCGGCGGCGAGCGCGTCGCGCCGCGCGGCCTGCGCGATGGTCGGCGCCGGGATCGGCGTCACGCCGCCGGTGCCGGGGAGGGCGCCCAGGGGATCGGTCCCGTCGGGCACGTAGTGCTTGCCCTTCCAGCGCAGGATGTCGATGCCGCGGGCGTAGTCGATCGAGTACAGGACGTCGTCCTTGCCCGCCCACTTGGGCGAGCTCGAGGAGCTGCCGAGCGAGAGGAAGTAGCCCTGCTCGGTGATCTCGCCGGACTTCGACACCTGCAGGAAGCGCACGCCGTCCTCGTACTCCGAGATCGCGACGAGGCCGCCGTTGCGGAACGACTCGTGCTCCTGGAACCAGTGCACGGAGCAGCCCAGCGCGCCCGCGACGGGCTTGCCGTCGGCGTACACGCCGTTGCCGGCCGGCGGCACCTGGTCGACCGGGCCGCGGAACTCCGTCGAGCGGCCCTTCAGCACGTCGGAGGCGTCGTAGACGGAGAACTCGGAGTTGTTGCGCTCGCAGCGCCCGGTGAAGTTCTCCTCGCCGCCGATCAGGACGAACTTGTCGCTGCCGGAGCGCGGCCAGCGCGCGGAGTGGACGAACTTCGCCGCCTCGCCCTTGTAGAGCAGCTTCGGGTGCTCGGGCGAGCCGCCGTCCTCCGCGTTGACGGAGATCGCCGCGAACGGCTGGCAGGCGGTCAGCAGCACGCCCGGCCGGATCTCGCGGATGTGGTGGCAGCTCTCCTCGCTGACGCCCTGCTTCGCGAGCTCGTCGATCCAGTTGCCGACGACGGTCGGCGGGCGGCCGTCGAGCACACCGCGCGCGTCGATGATCGTGCCCGCGCGCCCGTAGATGTACTGGCAGTCGAGGACGCACTCGGCCGTGTGGTTGGCGACCGGGATCACGCCGACCTGCTTGATGTTCGCCGGGTCGCGGACGTCGAAGAGCTGCACGCAGCCCGTGACCGCGCCCGCCGCCACGCACTCGGGGACGCCGACCGAGTAGAAGTCGCTCGCGACCGCCAGCACCTTGCCGTTGGTCGGGACCTCCTCGTTCTCCCAGGCGACGTTGACCTTCATCCCGCCCAGCGGCTTCGGCTTCGCCGGGTCGGAGATGTCGTAGATCGAGATGTTCTTGCCCGAGGTGACGAACATCCGGTCGCCGATCACCTTCGCGCCCGTCGTCAGCCCGACGTCCTGCTGGATCGAGCCGAGGTACTCGACGTTGTCGGACATGACCGCGTCGGGGGCGGACTGCGCCGCGGCCGGCGCGGCGGCGGCGAGCGAGAGCGCGAGCATGAGCAGGGCGGAGCGGAGGATCCTCATACCAGCGCCAACGCGTGCCCGGCCGCGATCTTGCGTGGATCGGCGCCGGGCTCTCATCTTCGGCGCCCGCCGTGGGCCAGCCGTACCCGTACGGGCGGGGGAACCCCCTCGTGCGGGTGCGGTCCTACGTGCGAGCGCCGGGGAGTCCGCTCCATAGGACGGCCGCCCGCCGGACCTTAGGTTCGGTCGAGCAATGTCGCTCGACTTCGATCCCAGACCCGGACAGCAGGTCGAGCGGCTCACGGAGCCCGCTCCGCGGCCGCGCCGGGCCGCGCCGGTCGTCGTCGGGCGCGAGGTCCGGCTGATCGTCAACGCACACGCCAGCGGCGCCGGCGAGGCCCACGCGGTCCTCGCCCGGGCGACGGGCGCGCTGCACGCCGCGGGCGCGCGCGTCGACGCGCTGCTGACGGCCGACGAGGGTGAGCTCGCCGCCGCCGTGCGCGAGGCCGGCGACCGCAGGGTCGTGCTGGTCGGCGGCGACGGCACCGTCCACGCGCTGGCGAACCTCGGCCTCGGCGCCCTCCCGCCCGCGGCGCTGCTCCCCGCGGGCCGCGCCAACAACATCGCGCGGGCGCTCGGGATCCCCGTCGACTGGACCGCCGCCGCCGAGCTCGCGGTGCGCGGGCGCCCCGCGGCCGTCGACGCGCTCGAGGTCGTCACGCCGGAGCGCCGGCTGTTCGCGATCGAGGGCGTGAGCGCCGGCTTCCACGCCGCCGCGCGGCACCGCTACAACGGCGTGAACTCCGCCGACCTCGCGGCCGGGGTGCGGGCGCTCGTCGCCGAGCTGGCCGCCTTCCGGCCGCATCACGTCGCCCTGCGGGCCGACGGCGCGCGGGCCTACGACGGCCCGGCCGCGCAGGTGTTCCTCTCCAACCTCCCGCTGTTCGGCTTCGGCTTCCGCGTCGACCCGATGGCCGACCCCGCCGACGGCCGGCTGGAGGCCATCGTGCTGGACGCGCGCACCCGGCGCGACGTCGTGCGGCTGCTCGCCGCGGCGCGGGAGGGGACGCACCTCGAGCGCGACGGCGTGCGCTGGTCGCGCGCGGCGCGCGTGCAGATCGAGTCCCCGCTGCCGCTCGTCGCCGACGCGCAGCCGCTCGGCGTCACGACCGCCACGGTGACCGTCGCCGCGGGCCGCCTGCGCCTGATCGCCCCGGAGCCGCGGGCGTGAGCGCCGTGGCCCTCACGGCCGCGCGCCGGGAGCCGCGCGCGCTCGCCGCCGGCCTGTGGGTCTTCGCCACCGTGGCGATCGCGCTCGGCGCCGCCCGCGCCGTGACGACGACCTACGTGCCCGTGCTGCTCGAGCGGATCGCCGACAAGCCCGGCCTGATCGGCGCCGTGATGCTCGTCAACGCCGCAGCGGGCTTCGCGGTCCCGCTGGCGACCGGCCTGTGGAGCGACCGGCGCGGCACGCGCGGCCCGTTCATCCTCGGCGGCTCGATCGTGGCCGCGGGCGGGCTCGTCGCGATCGCGCTCGGGACGGCCAGCTCCTACCTCGTGCTCGCGCTCGCGGCCGCCACGGTGTACGTCGGGCTCAACGCCGCGAGCACCGCGCACCGCGCGCTCGTCACGGAGCGCTTCAGCGAGGACCGGCGCGCCGCGGCCACGAGCGCCCAGGAGGGCGCGATGCTCGTCGGCGCGCTCGCCGGCACCGTCATCGGCGGCGCGCTGATCGACTCGTCCGCCGCCGCGCTGTTCGTCGTCTGGGCGCTGCTGCTGCCGCTGCTCGCGCTGCCGACCCTCGCCTGGCAGCGCACCTCCGCGCCGGCCCGCGCCGCCGCGCCCGCCGCGCCGCAGGGCTCGGCCGTGAAGCTGCTGCTCGAGGTGCTCCACCGCGACGGCGCCCGCCAGGTGCTCATCGCGCAGATCCTCTGGGTCGCCTCCTACACCGCGCTGACGCCGTTCATGGTCCTCTACGCCGAGGAGGTGCTCGACCTCCGCGCCGCGGCCGCCGGGCTGCTGCTCGCGGGCTTCGGGATCGTCACGGGCGCGGGCATGGTCTGGGGCGGCCGGCTGCACGCCGACCGCCTGCGCCGGACGCTGCTCACCGGCGTCGCGCTGCTCGGCGGCGGCCTGTTGACCGCGATGGCGGCCTCGAACGTCGCCCAGGCGGCGCTCCCGTTCGCGGCGGCCGCGCTCGGCGCCGGCCTCGTGAGCGCCGTCGGCTTCCCGTACTTCTCCCGCTTCATCCCCGACGGGGAGGAGGGCCGCTACGCCGGCGCCTTCTTCTCCGCGCGCGCCATCGCGACGACCGCGGCGCTGCCCGCGGCCGGGCTGCTGATCGCGACCACCGGCTCCTACCGCGCGCTGCTGGCGATGGGCGCCGTCGGGCTCGCCGGCCTGGTGCCGCTGGCCCGCGCCGAGCGCCGCCGCGAGCCCGTGGCGCCCACGGCGCCCGCGCTGCCGCCGATCGAGCGGCTCGCCGCGGTGATCCCCGTCTATCGCTCCGACCGCGCGGCCGAGGTCGTCGCCGGCGCGCTGCCCCATGCCGAGGCCGTGATCGTCGTCGACGACGGGGCCCCGGCCGAGCTCGCCGCCGAGCTCGCGGCGGCCGCGCGCCACGAGCGCGTGCGGCTGGTGCGCATGGGCTCGAACCAGGGCAAGGGCACGGCGGTCGCCGCCGGCGTCGAGGCCGCGCTCGCGGACGGCGCCGACGCGGTGATCGTGCTCGACGCGGACGGCCAGCACCCGCCCGAGCTGATCCCCCGCTTCCTCGAGGCGGCGGAGCGGGACGAGGTCGTCATCGGCGACCGCCCGCGCGACGAGATGATGCCGCCGCTGCGGCGGCTGGCCAACGCCGTCTCGACGTGGGCGCTCAGCCTCGCCGTGCGCCGGCGGCTGCGCGACTCCCAGAACGGCATGCGCCTGTTCCGCGCGAGCGCCCTGCGCGCCGCGTCGCCGCCGCCCGGCCGCTACGAGGCCGAGACGCGTCACCTCAAGGCGCTGATCCGCTCCGGGCGCGAGATCGCCTGGGTGCCGATGCCGGCGGTCTACGCGGGCGAGTCCAGCTCCTTCCGAGCGGTCGCGGACACGCTGCGCGTCCTGGGCGCGGTGCTCGCGCCGGCGGTCCCGCGCTCCGAGTCCTCGGTGCGCGGCGTGCTGCACGAGTGGATGCCCCGGATCGGGCTCACGATGCTCCTCGCCTGGACCGTCGCGGCCGCGCTGCCGGTGCTCGGCGGGCTCGACGAGCAGCTCTTCCTGGCCGTCAACGGCCTCGGCGACGGGCCCGAGTGGCTCTACCAGGCGCTCGATCCGCACGGCCGCAACTACATGCTGCTCGCCGCGGTCGCTTCGCTGGCCGTGCTCTTCCGCTCCCGCAGCCTGCGCTTCGCCGCCGGCGCCACGGTCGCGATGCTGCTCGCCGGCGTGTTCGCCGACGCGGTCATGCACGTCGTGCAGCTCGCCATCGACCGGCCCCGCCCCGAGGAGGCGCTGGGGGCGGAGGTGCTGCGCAGCCACGGCCGCCACTGGAGCCACATCCCGTCGTTCCCGTCGGGCCACCTCGTCGTCACCGCCGCGCTCGTGTCGGCCGCGGCCGCGATCGCGCCGTCGCTGCGGGGCGTCCTGTTCGCCTACCTCGCCGCGATCGCCGTGACGCGCATGACCTTCGGCGCGCACTTCCCGCTCGACGTCATGGTCGGCGCCGTGATCGGCAGCCAGGTCGGGCTCTTCTCCGCCGCGCTGGCGCGGGCGGCGGGGCTGCTACCCGCCGCCGCCGGGCCCGACCGCGAGCACCTCCCCGCCGGCCTGCGCACGGCGGCGGCCTGAGCGGTGCAGCGGCCAGGCCACGCAGAGCCCGACCGCGATTCCGAGCACGGCCCCGGCGAGCACGTCGATCCAGAAGTGCACGCCGAGGTAGACGCGCGAGAAGGCGATCACCGCCGCCAGCCCGAGCACCGGCCAGCGCAGCCGCGGCGCCAGCAGCGCCACCGCCCCGGCCACGGCGAAGGCCGTCATCGCGTGGCCGGAGGGGAAGGAGGGCGAGGCCGGCACGCCGACGAGCGCGTCGAAGCCGATCGCCTCGGGCGGGCGGCTGCGGTCGACGATCGCCTTCAGGACGGCGTTGAGCGCCGAGGCGAGGAAGAAGCTGGCGGTCGCGGCGCCGGCGACCAGCGGCAGCATGCGCCGGCAGCGGAGATCCGAGCACCAGCCGAGGCCGATCATCAGCGGCCCCTTCACCCACCACGCGGACACGAAGGCGAGCACCGCGGTGGCCGGCTCCCAGTGGAGCTGACCCGTGGCGCGGATCGCGAGCTGGTCGAGATGCAGGAGGATCTGCAGGGCGTCGGTCATAACGTCCGTCCCTCCGATTCTGGCAGGCGCGAGCGCCGGCTCGTCCTCGTCGCCGTTGCGCTCGCCGCGGCCGGGCTGGCGGCGTGGGCGACGGTGTTCGTCCCGCACGGCGAGCGGGAGACCGGGCTCGGCCGGTCCGCGCTCGCGCCGGCGCTCGGCTGCGCCGCGCTGCTGGCGCTCGCCGGCGCGGTCGTCGCGGCCCGGCGCCTCGCTCCCGAGCGGCGGCGGCCGGCCCTGCTGATCGGTGCCCTGACGCTCGGCGCCGGCCTGCTCTCGACCACCGTCGGCGTCACCACGCCCGGGCTGCTCACCTCGATCGCGCCCGTCGCCGCCGGCGCCGCGCTGCTGCTCGCGACGGCGCCCGCCTTCCTGACCGCGCGGCAGGCGCCGGCGGCCGCCGCGGCGGCGGCCGCCGCCGGGACGCTGCTCGCGCTCGCGGCCGGCTCCGGCAACGCCCGGGCGGTGTTCGCGCTCGGCGGCGCGGCGGCGCTCGCCGCGGCGGTCCTGCTCCTGCGCGTCGACGGCACGGCGTCGCCGGCCCTCGTCCGCACCGTGCGGCAGCGCGCGACGCGGTTCGCAGCGGGCACGGCGCTGCTGCTCGGGGTCGCCTCCGCGATCCAGGCGACCGTGCTGCTCGAGGCCGACAAGGCGGCGTTCGAGGCGCTGCACGGAGTCGGCGCCACGCCCGGGCTGGTCGAGACGCTGCTCGTCGAGCCGAGCCTCCGCAACTACGTGATCATCGTGATCGCCGTGAGCCTCGTCGGCGCCCGCTACTGGGGCCGCACGACGCCCGGGCGGACGCTGCTGCTCGTCGCGGGCACCGGGATCGTCGCCTACATCGGCGTGCGCACGTGCTGGGCGCTGTGGGAGCGCCCGCGGCCCGAGGAGGTGCTCGGGATCGACCCCGGCAACGGCCACAGCTGGGCGGCGTTCCCCTCGTTCCCCAGCGGTCACGTGGCGGTCACGACGGCACTCGCGCTCGCCACCGCGGCGCTCGTCCCGAAGCTGCGCCACGTGCTGTGGGCCTACGCGGCGGCGATCGCCTTCACCCGCCTCGCCTACGGCGCCCACTTCCCCAGCGACGTGCTCCTCGGCTTCGTGCTCGGCTGGCTGGCGGTCAGGACCACGATCGCCCCGCGCGCGCCGAAGCGCTCCACGGCGACCGCGTAGGATCTGCCCAGGCCGCGCGGCGATGGTGCGGGGCATGCTGCTCGAGCCGGCTTCCCGCGACGTCGTCATCGTGGCCGGGCTCCCCGGCGCCGGCAAGACGACGCTGGCCGCCTCCGAGCCGCGTGCGCTCGACAGCGACGCCGTGCGCAGGACGTGGGCGCCGCGCTTGGCGGGGATCCCCTATCCGCTGTGGCGGCCGCTGGCACACGCCTGGCACTGGCTCGCGCTGTGGCGCGCGCTCGGGCGGGCCGACGGCGTGGTCGTCGTGCGACCGTTCACCACCGGTTGGCTGCGCCGCGCCGTTCTGCGCCGCGCCCGTCGCCACCATCGCGTCGTCCATCTCCTCGTCGTCGACGCGTCAGGAGCGCAGGCGCGCGCAGGCCAGCACGCGCGCGGCCGGCGGTCGGGGAGCGGGCGATGCGCCGGCACGAGCGCCGCTGGGCCGGTGCCGACTGGCGGGAGGGCTGGACGACGGTGGGGGCGCGCGCGCGGACTCCCAGCGGATACTCAGGCGGCTCTCGGCGGATTCGCGAGCGGCGCGCCGAGCCTGGGTGCACACCCAACCACCCAGGAGGAACGCACCCATGCTCCACCACCATCCGCAAGACCGCGGTGGCCGTCGCCGCGCTCGGCGCCCTCGGGCTCGGCGGCGCCGCGATCGCCGGCGCCGCCGACAAGACCGCCAGCTCGACCTCGGACGCCGCTCGCACGACCGCGCCCGCAGCGCGAGGCGCTCTCGAGCGACGTCGCCGCCAAGGTCAAGGCCGCCGCGCTCGAGAAGGTCCCGGGCGCGACGGTGCTGCGGACGGAGGCCGGCGGCCCGTACGGCACGCCCTACCACGCGCACGTCAAGACCTCCGGCGGCACGCTGAAGGTCGTGCTCGTGAACGCGTCGTTCGAGGCCACGGCCGTCCAGGCCGACCAGGGCCGCGGCGGCCGCGGGCGGCGCGGCGGCCACGGCGGCCGGCGGCGGCCGCGGCGAGACCGCGCTGACCGGCGACACGAAGGAGAAGGTCGAGGCCGCCGTCCTGGCCAAGTACGCCGGCGCGACGATCGTGCGCACCGAGACCAACGGCGACTGCGACGCGCGCCGTACGAGTCGCACATCACGACGAGCGCCGGCAAGGAGCTCGAGGTCCTCGTGAGCAAGGACTTCGAGGTCGTCGACGCCCGCGAGCATCCCGCTCGCCCTAGCGCCCCGCGGGAGCCCGCCGCCGCGCGTCGCAGCGCGGCGGTGGCCGGGTCAGCGCGCGGGCTGGAGTGCGGAGGAGATCTCGGAGGGGTCGACGATCGTGAAGTGGGCGGTCAGGCCGCTCACGTCGAACGCGCGCCGGACGGTCGGCCCGCCGGGGATGAGCAGCAGGCGGCAGCCGTGGGCCTCGCACCTGGTGCGGAGCTGGACCAGAGCGCGCAGGCCGGTGGAGTCGAGGAACGAGAGCTCCCGCAGGTCCACGGTGAGCACCTGCGTGGGCGGGGCGAGCACGAGCCCGAGCCCGGCGGCGAGCTCCCCTTCGGCGGCGATGTCGAGCTCTCCCCGGAGCGAGACGACGGTATGTGAGCCGTTGCGGGCGATGGTCAGCGCGAACGGCGGCTCGAGCTCGGGGTCCACGGGACAACATACGACATCTGAGTCCTGAATACGTTGCCGCGATAAGGATTTCGCGAAATGCGTGTCCATCCGGTACGCTCGGGCCAGGAATGCCCCCGTTCACGTTCTTGACCAATCACGGCCTCACGCTGCTGTGCATCGCCGAGGACCCTCGGGCGCGCATGCGCGACATCGCGGCGACCGTCGGGATCACGGAGCGGGCCGCCCAGCGCATCGTCTCCGACCTGGTCGGCGCGGGCTACCTCGACCGGGCGCGGGCTGGGCGGCGCAACAGCTACACCGTCCGCCTCGACCTCCAGGTCAAGCTGCCCAACCAGCGTGACGTCGACCTCGGCGCGCTGATGAAGGTCCTCGCGCCGGCGACCGCGAGCGGCGAACGCCGCGTCCGGGTCGCCGGCACGGCCTGACGCGCTACTCGACGCCGGGGAACCAGAGGCCGAAGCGGGCGCAGAGCTCCGGCGGCGAGTCGGGGTCCATGTCGAGTGCGTAGCGGGTGCAGAGCTCGCCGATCGCCTCGGGGTCGGGGGCGCCGCCGGCGGCCACCGGCGCCGAGCTCGGCGAAGAAGCGCTCGAAGCCGGCCGGGGAGATGATCTCGAGGATCCGCGCGGGCTCGTCGCCGGCGTTCCAGAACGTGTGCCACTGCCCGCGCGGCTTGTAGACCAGGTCGCCGGGGCCGGCCTCGACGACGTCGTCGCCGAGCAGCGCGCCCATCCGGCCCTCCAGGACGTAGCTGTACTCGTCCTCGCGGTTGTGGCGGTGCAGCGGCGCCGCGAGCGCGCGCGGCGGGATCGGGTGCTCCACGAGGCTCAGCCGGGAGCCGGTGTCGCCGGCGGGGATCATGAAGCGGACGCCGATGGTCTGCAGCGTGACGGACTCGCCGTCGGTGGGGCCGATGATCGTCGGAGCGGCGGTGGTGCTCATCGAGTGGGGGTCTCCTCGATATTGGGTGGACAGTAGTGTTCGATGAAGACGGTACATGGACGCCGGCCCGTGTGTCAAGATTGATCGAACGCATATGTCCATCGAAACCGGATCGACGAAGCGCCGCTACGAGAAGAAGGCCCGCGCCGCGCAGGAGCAGGCGACGCGGCTGCGGATCATCGACGCGGCGATCGGCCTCCACGGCACGGTCGGGCCGGCGCGGACGACGATCTCCGCGATCGCCGAGAACGCGGGCGTGCGCCGGGCGACGGTCTACCGCCACTTCCCCGACGAGCGGGCGCTGTTCCTCGGCTGCTCCGGCGCGTGGCGGGAGCGCAACCCGCCGCCCGACCCCGCGGCGTGGGCCCCGATCGCGGATCCGGCGGAGCGGCTCGAGGCGGCCCTCGCCGCGATCTACGGCTGGTACGAGCGGGTCGAGCCGATGCTCACGGCCGTGCTGCGCGACGCCGACGCGGTGCCCGTCGTCAAGGAGATCCAGGAGGCGGGGCGCCTCGCGTACCTGTCCGCGGTCGAGGACGGCCTGGCGCCGGGCTGGGGCGCGCGCGGGAAGGCGGCCGAGCGGCTGCGCGCGACGCTCGGGCTGGCGCTGGACTTCGCGGCGTGGAAGACGCTGCACGAGCGCGGGCTCGCCCGCGCGGACGCGGTCGCCGTCATGGCGTCGGCCGTCCGCGCCGCGGCCGCGGTCAGCTCGAGCTGACGGGCGCGCCGGAGCGCGGCTGGAAGAGCTCGTCTACGCGGACCTTCCCGAACGGGCCCGTCGAGGAGGAATGGGTCGGCGCCATGTGCTCGATCAGGCAGTCCGGATCGAGCTCCTGGTCGCCGCCGTCCATCCGCACGGGGACCACGTTGCGGGAGACGAGCCCTTCGGGGACCTCGTCGAAGATCGGGCCGCTGGAGGCGCGCTCGCGCACCTCCACTCGCTCGTGCGGCTGCGCAGAGGCGACCGCCCGCGCGAGAAGCGGAAGTGGGTGGCCGCGAGCGCGCGGTCGAGGATGTAGAGCGCCTGGTAGGGGTTGGCCAGGTTGACGAACGGGACGGCCTGCCGTCCACCGCGACCACGCGGCGCCGCAGCGCCGGGTCGAGCGGGTGCAGCGCGTCGACGAGGTAGCGCTCGCCCTCGCGCTGCTCGAAGCGGACGAACCCCGGCAGCAGGCCGTGCTCGGCGAGCGGGCCGGCGGTAGCGGCTCCAGAGCGCAGGTGGGCGTCCGTGAGCCGCATGTCGTCCTCGAGGTAGACGAGGTGCGAGAAGCGCTCGCCGCGGGCCGCGGCGCGGAGGATCGGGACGTGGCCCCAGGTCAGGTAGAAGCCGTGCCGGTGCCGCAGGCTCGGCCGCCATCCGACCACGAGCACCTCGCGCTCGAGCGATGCCTCCGGTACCTCCGCCGCGTCCGCCACGCGCACGGGCACGGGCCCGAGACGCTCCGCGAGCTCGCGCGCCGCGGGCCCCGGCTCGTTCGTGAGGACGACGGCGACGACCTGCCGGGCGGCGAGCGCGAGCACGCCGCGCACGCACTCCTCGACATACGGGAGCCGGTCGGGGGTCGCCCGGTCGCCAGTGGGCGATGACGGCGAGCACCGACTCGGCCGGCGCGCCGAGGTCGCCGGGCGGTTCGTGCCGGCGCGAGACGGTGGCGCGGAGCCGGTCGTCGCCGGCCAGCCCGTGCGCGAGCCCCGTGGCCGCGAGCTCGGCGACGTGCCCGATCGCCTTGCGCCGCCACGCTAGGCCGCCTCGCCTCCGCGGACGCTGACGCAGGCTGACGACGAAGGCGTCCAGCTCCCCCGGGATGCCCCGGAGAGCGCGAGCACCCCGAAGTAGACGGCGCTCGAGAGCGTGAGCCGACGAGCATCGGCACGGGCAGCAGCAAGCCGACCGCGGCCGCCGGCGCGATCGCCGCGAAGACGCGGATCCAGATCAGCGGGCTCGGCCGCAGCTCGGGCTCCGCGCCCTCGAGATACAACGCGTAGCCGAGCATCAGCGTCGCCTCCGCGGCCACGGTGGCGATCGCCGCGCCGATCGCGCCGTGTTCGGAGAGCGCAGCGACAGCACGACCGCACGACGAGCGCGACGAGGCTGGCCTTCACCAGCGCCGCGTGCTCGCGGAGCGAGAGCAGCGCGTAGCCGAGCGCCGCGACCGCGAAGCCCGCGATCATCGTCACGGCCTGCAGTCGCAGCACGTCGGCGGCCGGCTCGAACTCTCGCCGGCGACCACCTTGATCGCGAGCGGGGCGCCGACGAACAGCGAGAGCGCGAACCAGACCCACCATGACCGTCGTCTGCAGCACCTTGGAACGCCGTAGCGAAGGCGCTCGAGGTCGTCGCGCGCCGCACGCGCCAGCAGCGGGAAGGCGACACGACGATAACCCGGAGAAGCCGCCGAAGACCTCGACGATCTTGAAGCCGCCGAGTAGTAGGAGGTCTCGTCCTTGGTCTCGTCGAGCGAGAGGATCATCAGCGCGACGCGGAAGTAAGGATGCCGACGGTCGTCGCCGCGGCATAGGGCAGCGCGTCCCGGACCAGGGCCACCAGGGCGGCGCGGTCGAACGCCGGCAGCCAGTCTGACCTCACCGGCGCATCTTCCAGGCCGGTCAGCGCGAACACGGTGGCCGCGGCGACCACGCTGACCAGAAGTACGACAGCAGGCCGGCGCCGAGCAGCGCGAGGGCGATCACGAGGATCGCCCCGACCGCGGTGCGGATGAAGCCGAGCAGGGAGAACCAGCCCCACTTCAGGCCCCCGGCGAGCGGGATCGTCCAGTTGTCCTGCACGACCGTCATCAACAGGCCGAACCCGGTGATCGCCACGCCGGCGACGATCAGCCGTCGTAGCCGAGCGCAGCATAGGCCGCAGCCGACGAGCACCCCCGTCGTGGTGAGCGTCACCCGGAGCCCGATCAGGTTGGCCAGCATGCTGCCTGCGGCGCGTCCCTCTCGACGACGACGTACTCGCGCGTCCCGATCCCGCTCAGCCCCGCCTCGGTGACGCCCGCGATGATCATCACCGCCGACGACGCCGTGACGAAGAGGCCGAACTCGTCGACCCCCAGCGCGCGCGTCATGAACGGCACGGACACCGCCGTGAGCAGCATCCCCAGGACGTAGGTCACCGACAGCAGCGCGCCGCCGCGGATGACGCCGCCGCCCGCCTCGGGCGTGTCGAGGACGTCGATGTCCAGGGCCGCCGGTGGTCTCAGGCGGATGTGGGGGCGAGGCCACGGGCGTCGGGTCGAGGCGGGGCTCACTGCGTGCGACCACGGTAGCGGAGCCCCCCGGAGCGCCCCGCGGCCTCTCAGCGCTGCCGCTCAGACCCGTTCGGCGGACCTCGGGTCCGGTCGCGGCTACCGCGGCAGGGCGAATCGGAGTAAGGTGGATGGCAAGGCTGGCCCTGCAGCCAAGTTCCCGGCCCGAGAGCGGTTTCTACGCCGATACGCGCCAGCGCGACGAGGCAACGCACCCTCGAGCAACGGGATCGACTGCGGGGCCGGTCCCGTCTTCCGGGGTTCAGGTCAGGGTGCCGGCCGGCAGCACGTAGCGCCGCGGCGGCTCACCGCTCGGCCGAGTGCCGTGAAGACCCCGCGCCGGCGCCGGCGGTGCACTCGCCTCGGGCTGGCCGCCGTGGGCCAGGATCCAGCCGATGATCGCTCGCGAGTCGGCTCCCGCCGCGCGGATCGCCGCGGACTCGATGACCGATTCGCCGGAGCGGGACGGTCGCGCCAGACGCTTGACCACCGCCCGGATCGTCCGCTCGGCATCCGTCGCCGTCGCGGGATTCGCCTCGGGGGTCATGCCGGCTCTCCCGCGGGCACCGTCGCCCGCCAAGTCGTTCCACGTCGCGTCGAGGCGCCGGTGGAGCTCGTCGAGATCGCGGGGCTCCGGGGCTCCCGTGCCGTCGCCGAGCACGTCGTCGAGGATCTCGCGGGTGAGCTCGCTAGCCGCGCCGTGGCCTTGACCCCGGCGGCCGTCGCTTCGATCTCGTCACGATCGATCCCGGCCGGGACGAGGCGGGCGACGAACCGCGGCTCGTCGACCTGCGCGATCCCTTGGGCGACGAGCGCCGGATCCCACCCGGTCAGCTCGACCAGCCGCGGCTCGGGGATGCCGGCCTCCGCTCCTCGCCGCAGTGCGAAGCAGACGAGCCGAACGGCACGGTCGACCGCTTTCACGGCGACGTGCTGCCCGGCCTCGGGCCGGCCGAGCTCCTGCATCGAGGCGAGCATCTCGCGGTGCCGCTCCGCGGCGGCCGCCAGCTGGCGCTCGGCCTCGACGTTGGGCATGCCCTCGTTCATGAGGGGTCACTATAGATGACATCCAATTCATGAATTATGATTCTCTGGTCGTGGCCGGCAGCACAGCCGGACCCGCTCGCGCGGGGCCAGGAGGTGGGCGACCTGATCGAGGTCCTCACGGGCGCTTCCTGAGCGCGGCGACGGTCCCGGCGCCGAGGATCAGCCCTCCGAGGACTCCCAGCACGAGCAGAGCGGGGGAGATGCCGCTCTCGGTCGCCGAAGCCGGCTCGCCACGGCCGGATGCGGAGCGGCGAGCCGGCGCGGCGCCGAGCACGTGGAAGTAGTCCCAGGTGCTGTGCGTGCCCCCTTCGCTGCCATCGAAGATCAGCACGAGGTACACGCCCGGCGGCACCGCGGGCACCCGGAACGACGCTCGCCGGACCGGATCGTCGACGGGGCGGGACATGACCGTCGTCGTGGGCGCCGCGGGCTGGTAGGCGCTCGCGTACCCGGTGCTGTTCGCCTCGGTCCCGTAGTCGGTCGGGCGCGGGTTGAAGACGATCTTGTAGGCCGGGGACCGGGTCCTCACCCGAGCGCCGGGATCGCCGACCTGAGGGAACGAGCAGTTGCACGGGCCGTGTGCCCAGGCGGAGACCGGCACGACCAGCGACGCGAGCGCGATGCCGAGGAGCAACCTGCCGGTCGGTCCGGCCGAGTCCTTGCCGCTCGACGTGCGCGAGTCAGACAGATGGCCGGGTGGCACGCTCCAGCTCCCAGAGATGCTCGTCCTCGGGCGCGCGGCGCAGCAGCGATTCGAGTTGAAGACGGGCTTCGGCCTCTCCACCGGTGTTCTGCAGCAGGACGAAGAGCTCGAGACCAGCCTCCAGGTCTTCGAACCCGGTCCGCAGGACGGCTGTCGCGTCGACGAGGCGATCGGCCTCCATCAACGCCTCTCCCCGCCTTGAGTACTCGCTCGCGGTCACGCTCCTCACCGAGAGGGTCTCACGCCGGCTCTCGCGTCGCGGCAGGCGGAAGTCGCCGGCCGCTGGACCATGTCGCCGTGATCGCGTTGGGGGAGGTCGGAGTCGGCGGGCTGCGGGATGCTGTGCTCGCGCTGCGGGAGATGCAGCACGACGGGCTCGGTGTCCAGTTGCACCCGGGCGATCTGGGTTGGCACTGGCGCTTCGGCGCGGAGGCGACGGCGGCGGCGGCCCGGACCTGGAGCCGCGACGGAGAGATACTCGCCGTTGCGCTGTTGGACGGTTCCCGGCTGTTGCGAGTGGCGATCGCGCCCGAGGCGCAAGACGACCAGGAGCTGGCCACCCAGATGGCCGCCGACGTGACCCGGCCGGCGCATGGGTGTCCTGCCGCACGGCGACGTGTGCGTCGAAGCGCGGTTCGGCGACCGGTTCCGAAGCTGTTTGCTCGATGCAGGATGGGAAGCCGACGAGCCGTGGACACCGCTGCGGCGCGATCTCGCTCAGCCGGTGGAAATGCCTGGCCTGCGCATCGAGGCGATCGGCCCCGACCGGGCTTCCGTGCGGGCCGCAGTCCATCGAGCCGCGTTCGCGGGCTCGACGTTCACCGAGGCGAGCTGGCGTGCGATGGCCGCCGGGTTGCCGTACGCGGACGGCCGCTGTCTCGTCGCCTACGACGGCCGAGGCATCGCGGTCGCGGCCGCGACGGTGTGGTCGGCGGGCCCGGGAAGACCTGGGCTGCTCGAGCCGATGGGCGTCCACCATGAACATCGCGGTCGCGGCCACGGCACGGCGGTCACCGTCGCGGCCGCTGCCGCCCTGCGGGACCTGCAGGGAAGAGTTGGTCTGATGACTCCGGAGCCCGCCAGAAGCGATGCTCAGCAAGCCAAGCTCGCGGGCAAGACCGTCTCCGGCAAGCGCCTGAACATCGACAAGGCGCTGGGATAGCCTCGCGGTATGCCCGGCACCGTGGTCTTCATCCCCGCTTGGAACGAGGAGGCGTCGCTGCCGGGGGTGATCGCCGACTGCCGCTCCGAGCTCCCCGACGCCGATGTCCTGGTGATCGACGACGGCTCCACCGACGCCACCGCGCAGGTCGCCCGCGACCTCGGCGCGGACGTCGTCTCCTTCCCCCGCAACCGGGGCTTGCGCGAGGGGATCGCGGAGGGCTACCGGCAGGCGCTCAGGCGCGGCTATGACTATTGCGGCCGCCTGGATGCCGACGGTCAGCACCTGGCTGCAGAGCTCAAGCGGATGCTCGAGCTGGTGGCCTCGGACAAGTGCGACGTCGCGGTCGGGTCACGGTTCCTGCCCGACTCCGGGAGCGAAGGCCAGCGCTACAAGCCCGCCCCGGAGCGGGTGATCGGCACCTCGCTGTTGCGGCTGCTGATGCGCCTGCGGTTGGGGCAGCCGATCTCCGACGGGACCAGCGGCCTGTACGCGGTCGACAAGAAGGCACTCGAGCTGCTCGCCGACGACTACCTGTGCGAGGCGCCCGAGGTCGAGGCGCTGATGCGCATCACCAACGCCAAGCTGCGGCTGCTGGAGGTGCCGGTGCACATGCGCCAGCGCGAGCACGGCGAATCCTCGTTCCATGGCAAGCGGGCGGTGGAGCTGGTGGCCACCATCGGCCTGGCCCTGTTCGCGACCGGGCTGCTGCGCCGGAGGCACCAGCACCGGCAGCGCCGCGAGGTCAGGCGCGTGCTGCATAGCGCCCGGCCGCGGCTGAGGCCATGGTGAGCGCCACGGTGCCGGCGACTTGCACCCGCCGCCCGAGCTGACGCGCCGGCCTGAACGGCCACAACACGGGCGTCGGTGCCGCCCGGTCGCCGGCGTCGTGCAGCAGGTGCGACCCCAGGGCGGCGAACGCCGACCAGCCGTGCCACGGTCCGCCCGCGATCCACACCAGGCACCCGGCGCCCGCGGCGGTCAGCAGGCTGTGCGTGCGCGGGCGCGCCAGGAGGGCGGTCGTATACCGCGGCCGGGCCGACCGCGCCGCGACCGCGTGGTCGACGTCGATCACCCACGCCGCGACGACCGCGGTGCGCAGGACCTGCCGGTCCGTCCGGGCGGCCAGCGGCGCGACCACCAGCGCGGCGAGCGCCGCGTGCTGCAGCGGGTCGCTGTACACGCGCACGCGCCTGGCCACGTTTGGAGAAATCGTCACAACAGCGGGCGCAGGGGGGCGAGAAGCCGCTCGGTCAGCTTCGCGAGCGTGCCGCGCCGCTCCCATTCGGCCGTGGTGAGCTCGGTCGCGTTCGAGAGGTCGGTGGCGAAGACCCGCTCGAGGTGCTGCGCCACTGCGCGATCGAAGATCTCGACGTTGACCTCGTAGTTGCCGGTCAGGCTCAGGCGATCGATGTTCGCGGTGCCGATCGTGCTCCACCGTCCGTCGACGGTCATCGTCTTGGCGTGGATCATCGCGCGCTCGAACCTCCAGATGGTCACTCCACCCTGGAGCAACGCCGCGTAGAAGCCACGCGAGAGCCAGTCCGTGATCACGTGGTTGGAGGCGGCGGGCACGAGGACGCGGACGTCGACGCCGCGCCGGGCTGCGGCCAGCAGCGCATGCACCATCGCCCGGTCGGGGATGAAGTACGGCTGGGTGATCGAGATGTGCTCGGTCGCGCGGTCGATCGCCTCGAGGTACATGCCTCGGATCGGGTAGATCAGCTGCGAGGGCACGTTGCGGTGCACGCGCAGTCTCGACTCCCATAGGGTCGAGCCGTGCTCGGGCAGGCCCGGCTGCCCCGGTGCGCGCTGCTGGTTCCAGAAGTCGATGAACGCGTTCTCGAGCTCCCACGCCGAGGGCCCGCTGACACGCAGATGAGTGTCGCGCCACTGCGTGGCGTACGCGCTGCCGACGTTGTATCCGCCGACGAAGCCGATCTCGCCGTCGACGACCAACAGCTTGCGGTGGTCGCGACCGGACTTGCGCACGTCCAGGAGCAGCATCCCGGGTTTCAGGGCCGGGTAGCGCACGACGTTGACCGACCGCGGGAAATCGAAGAAGGCGCGCTTCACGACGAGGTTCGCGAACGCGTCGTAGATCACGAAGACCTCGACTCCACGCTCGGCGGCGGCGATCAACGCCGTCTTGAAGCGCTGCCCGACCTCGTCGTCCTTGATGATGAACGACTCGAACAGCACTCGCTCGCGCGCGCCCTCGATGGCCGCGAGCATGTCCTCGTAGAGGACGGTGCCGTAGGTGTAGACGGTGAGGGTCGACTCGCCGACCGGGAGATCGGCAGCTTCGGTCCGCGGGAACTTCGCCTCGCGCGGGCGCATGCGCTTGCGCCACGAGTCGACGGCGATCAGCGCGCCTGCAGCCGTGGCCTGCGCGGCGACGATCGCGAGCGCGACGCGACGCAGGAGGCGCCTCAGCGGGCCTATGACGTGGCCCATGGCCGCCCGCGACGTAGGTTTGGATGTTGTGTCAAGGAGAGGTCAGCGCACGTCGATGTAGGAGACCTCGATCGCGTTGTTCCCGTAGCCGAGCCGGTTCCAGGGTGGGACCTCGGGTTGCACGTTGCCGGCCGCGTCGGTCGCCCTGGCGCGGAGGGTGTGCCTTCCGACGTCGTTCGCGTCCCAGTCGAAGGACCAATCCTGCCATTGGTAGGGGCCTCGGGCGGGCTGGAGCTGCGCCGCATGCCAGTCGCCTTCGCCGGTGAGGCTGACGTCGACCCGGGTCACCGGCCCGGTTCCCGACCAGGCTTTGCCGCGCACGGTGTGCGTGCCGCGGCCGAGGACCGACCCAGGGGCGGGATCGGTGATGCGCGCGCGCACGCGCATGAGGCTGACGGCCTCGTGTGGCCGGTCGGGCCACTCGTAGATGTAGTGGCCCGTCTGGAACTCGCCGGCGAAGCTCTCGGTCAAGACGTCGATGCGATTCAGCCACTTCACCGACGCGACGGCGTACCAGTGGGGCACGATGAGCCGGAAGGGGGCGCCGTGGTCGGCCCCCAGCGGCGAGCCGTTCATCTCGTAGGCGATCAGGATCTCTGCCGCCGGATCCGCTGCGTGGGTGAGGGGCAGCGCCCGTACGAAGGTCAGATCGTCCTTGTCGGTGTCCGCGAGGACCGGCTGGAGGTGATATGCGCCGTGGTCGGCGCCTTCGAACCGGACGTCGACGCCGTCTGCTGTCGGCTGCGCCTGCTCCAGCACCTCGTGCAGGAGCGCGCCGGTCCAGCGCGCGGTGGAGACCGCGTAATCACCCCATGGTTCCCCGATCGGCAGCGGTCTCGTCGCGAGTCGGCCGTTGCCTGCGCATTCGAGCGTGACGGCCCGCACGTGCGCCGGCATGGCGCGCAGGTCGTCGAGCGTCAAGGTGATCGGGTTCGCCACCGCCCCGCCGACCTCGAGCGTGCCGTCGTGTGCCGGCAGCGCGAAGTTGCTGCGGACGTAGTGCTGCTCGGTGGGGGTGATCTCTCCTGCCAGAGCCTCGGGCGGCGCCTCAGCGTTGTACGGAGCGGGGTTGATCATCTGGAGCGCGGCGCGCGCCCGCTCGAGCTCATCCGCAACGGCCATGTCTCAGCCTCCTCGTCGGCGGGGTGGTCGACCCGCGGTCGCGCATCAGTAGTCGGAGTCCTGGAAGGTCGGCTCGCGGCCTTCGTTGAACGCGCCGATGCCCTCGACACGGTCCGGATGGACGGCCGAGCGCCAGTGCGAGTCCATCATGATCGCGATCGCCTGCTCGATCGGCTGGCCCTCGCCGAGGCGAACCGCCCGTTTGACCGCCTGCACCGCCGTCGGCGAGTTGCTCGCGATCTTCTCGGCGATCCGCATCGCCGCGTCCATCAGCTCTGCTTGGGCGTGGATCTCGTTGACCATGCCCAGCCGGTGTGCCTCCTGCGCCGTGATCGGGTCGCCTGTCATGAGCATCTGGAGGGCTCTTCCAGGGGGGAGCAGACGCGGAAGCAGCGCCGGCGAGCCGCCGCCGGCCGCCAGCCCGAGCATCGCTTCGGGTTGGCCGAACGTGGCGTTCTCCGAGGCGATGATGAAGTCGGTGCTCTGGGCGAGCTCGCTGCCGCCGCCGTACGCGGTCCCGTTGACGGCGGCGAGGATCGGCTTGCGCAGCTGCCGCACCGTATAGAGCGTGCGATCGAAGTCCTGGCGCTGCCGCAGCCAGTCCTCCTTCGTCATGCCTTTCCGCTGGCGCAGGTCGCTGCCGACGGAGAAGGCTCTCTCACCCGCTCCGGTGAGGACGACGACACGGATGGCTGGCCGAACCGCGATCGTCTCGACGATCTCGGTGAGGCGGGCACCCATCTCGGTCGTGATGGCATTGTCCGCGTGCGGCCGGTTGAGGGTGATCAGCGCCACCCGACCGCCGGCGAGGTACTCGACGAGGACCGGGGACTCCGGCTCATCGCCACCGGACGGAGGTGGGCCGAAGTCGAGTGCCTTCCAGCGATCGGTCACGAGTCGAGCTCCGCCAGCCAGCGCATCGCCCGCAGCCCGGGGGCGAAGCAGTACTCGCCGCCGCGGGTGACGACGAACGGCGGCAGGTTCAGCAGCCGCCGTCGAATCGGCCGCATGGGAACGGTGAAGCTGCCGGACCCGTCGTTCGGTCCGACGAGCGGGTCCCTCTCGAGCGGGGCGCCGATGAAGATGCCGTCGTTCAGCCATTGGGTCTTGACGAACTCGAACTGGCGCTTGAGGTGCGCGCCCGCGAAGACGAAGATGATGCCCCGGTCGGCACCGTCGTCCTCGAGCACACCGTCGGGCAGCATCGGCCCGTAGCTCGTGCCCCGCCTGATCATGCGGTGGAGGCGGACGTCGACGGCGCCGTCGCCGTCCAGCGCATCGCGCGGATTCGCGCGTCTCGCGTGTGCGCCGAGCGGGCACTTGAGCCCGCGCGGATCGTCGCCATACAGGAAGGCGTTGTGGCGTTGAGCGTCGCCACCGAGGTCCGGGTCGTCGACGTCCGGGGAGAGGGCGAGGGGCGCGCCGCTCTGCCAGCGCCCGACCATCTTCGCGCCGAGCCGCGCCTCCTCCTCGCGGCTGGCTGCCTTCGCCCGGAGGTACTGCCGGTATGCCGCCACCCTCGTGTGCAGCTTCCGGAACACGACGTAGGTGCCGTTTCGACCGAGCGCGTCCGGGGTCGGCATCGGCGGCAGCGCGCCCGTCTCGTCGGGATAGCCGAGGATGATCTCGCCCGCCTTGAGCGGCCGTTCGCCCGGGTTCGAGGGGAGCCGGCCGCTGCCCTCGACCGCCGGCTGGCCGATCCCGTCCTTGAAACCGAAGGAGGTCCGCCCGCTCGGAAGCTGGTAGCAGTCCTGGCGCCAGACCAGCTCGACGCCCGCAAGCTCCGCGTGCGCGCGGAGCGCCCTGTCGACCACGGCCTGCAGCCGGTCGCGGTCGGGGGAGAGCGCCGCCAGGGCGACGTGGACGTCGCTGGTGCCGAGCGGCTTCTCCCAGTGCTCCGGGCTGCTGTCGCCGACGTCTCCGAGCAGCGCGGCGCGGGCGGCCATGCCCTCCCGGAACTCCGGAGCGAAGCTGTCGAGCGAGCTCTGCGGGACCCCGAGCGCCTTCAGTCCGTGGTAGGTGAAGGCGACCGTGATCCAGGCGTCGTGGGCGGGATCGGCTGACGGGCGCCCGCTGTCGACGATGTGCTGCAGTCGGCGGACGAGCTCGCGTCCGGCGGCGCGGTCGTCGATGCGGAGCAGCAGGTAGGTGCCGACGTACGGCGAGGGCCGCTCGTGCAGCGCACCGCTCTGGATGTCATCGAGCTCCAGGCCTATCTCGTCCGTCGCGGTCACGGTGCCTCAGTGGTGCTCGGGGGGCTCCGGTGGGTCCGGATTGGGCGACGAGAGGTAAGGGAAGGTACGGCCGGCAGGTCTCGACGACCGGTCGACCCCGTCACGGATCACGGGCCCGTTGCCGGCGTTGACGAGCTGCGTGAAGAGCGTGTCGATCACGTCGTCGTTGAGGGTCCTGCCTCCGCAGGTCTCGTGTGGCTCGCCCAGGCGCGCGGCGATCTCCAGCTCGAGGAACGAGCCTTGCTCGACGTAGGGCTTCGAGGCGTCGACGACCAAAAAGTCGGCGAGCACCAGGTCGGTCAAGGGGTGGTTGCCGTTGCCCGAGGACCAGTCGGACTTCCCGTCGAGGCCATCCCAGAAGGCGAGGTTCGCATTCAGCCGCGCCCGGTAGGCGGCGAGGTAGCCGTCAGCGAGGTGGAACGCGTCCTCCATGTTGTAGAGGTCGCGGATCTCGAGGTCGCGGTTCAGCTGATCGAACTGCTTCGGCGCCAGCATCATGTTCTTCACTTCGGGGCGCCCGACCCGTTCGATGCGGACGTTGAACTTGCCGCGCGTGAGGGTCTCGGCGACGACGCCGACCAGCGACGCGCCGCCCAGGGCGGCGGTGTCGAACTCGACCACGAGGCTGAGGACGTTCTTGCCGTCGAGGTAGATCGACCCTGGATCGGTGAACGCCAGCTTTCCCGTGGCGATCGTCTTCAACGCCGCGGGGGCGTCCATGATGAACGGGTCCCAGCGCGGACCGGCGAAGACGCGAACGCCATGCCCGGCGCCGCCCTGTTCGTCATCGACCCGGAACGCGACCGTGTCGCCCGCGGGCGTGGTGCAGGTGCCCTCCTGCTCGGCGTGCTCCCGGTCGTCGTCGTCCGGCGGCGGCGAGAAGACGCAGTCGAACACGAACTCCTCGTCCTGGGGGGCGAACGGCGCGTGCGCTCCCGGCTCCTTCTGGGTGAGCGGACGCAGCCGGAACCGGTAGAGGAGCCCGTCCGAGAGCCGGTCAGAGGGCTTCGCGAACGGCAGCGTGTTCATCACGAGGACGAGATTGCCCGGCCGCTCCGGGCTCGGGAAGGCGTACACGTCGGTGATGTCGGCGATCGGGTCGGCCAGCGCGCGCGGCCCTGAGATGTGATCGGACATCGGTGGCCTAGTCGGCGGCCTCGGCCAGCAGCGGCTTCAGCGCAGGGTGCTGTAGCGCCTCCGCCGCCTCCGGGTGGTCGAGCACCTGCTGGAAGGCCGCGTTGACGCGCTGAGCCTTTCGGATCTCCTTCACCGTGCCGCCGTAGTTCCGCGCGTAAGCGGCGGCCGTCTGCTGCGCCCCGAGCACGAACGCCTGTACGGCGGGCAGGTCAGGAAGACCGTCGTAGCCCTCCACGTGGCGGAAGATCACGTCGAAGAGCGCGAGCGTCGGCCCCGATGTGAAGAAGTCCTCCATGTAGGCGTCCCACGGGCCGTCGAAGCTCGTCATGAACGCGAGCCGCGTGTCGTCGTCGAAGAGCACGAACCTCGCCTCGTGGATCGTGCTGATCGCCACGCCGTAGTCCCCGGGCCGGTACCCGGGGGTCTCCTGCAGGTCATGCAGCGCGGCCCGCAACGACTCGGCCCCGCCGGGCTTGACCCTGAAGAACAAGCTGAACTCGCTCGTCGGGCCGACAGCGAAGCCGGGGCGGGACGATCCTGCTGCGGTTGCCGCCATTCTTCCTCCTCGACGCGTCGTCGGAACCAGGCCCTGCTCCACTGAGCATCCTGCAGTGCTCCGCCATCCACAATCGTGCATGCACCCCGGCCCCGAGGTCGCGTGCACCCAGCCGAGCCGAACATCCCGGTCGCGGCTCGCGGTTGGACCGGGCGCCCGAGCTGCGCGGATGTCGTCAGCGGTGCCGACGCGATATGGCGCGTTCGATGACGGCGAGGTCGCCGCCCTGTCGCCAATCACGAGCAGCGAGCGCGGCGCGGGCGGCGGCGGCCGTGGCCGGGCTATCGGACAAGCGCCAATCGGTCTCCTTGGCGAACTCGAACCAGATGACGGCGGCGACCCCGTCAGCGCGTGCGTCGCGCAGCATGTCGCTCACCCATCGGGGCTTGCGCGGATCCGGCGCGCTGCCGGTCTCGGCGATCATCACTGGACGTCGAGGCGCGAGCTTGCCGAGGTCGCGGACGGTGGCGGCGAAGATGTCGGCGTAGGTCTGCCAGCCCCAGTCGCGCGTCGCGCCCCAGTTGTAGCCGTCGACCGCCATCCAGTCGACCTGCCGCGGGCCCGGGAAGAGATCCTTCAGCGGCGTCGAGCCGCCGTAGGACGCGATCGGGTTCCAGACCCAGGCGGCGTTGCCGGCGCCGGCGCGCCGGAACCTCGCGCGAACGTGCCGCCAGGCGGCGACGTAGTCACCCGAGCTGTTCCCGTTGACCCCCGTGGACCACGGCAGCCAGTCGCCGTTCATCTCCGCGGCGAAGCGCAGCATGACCGGCCGCCGGTAATCGGCGACCTGGGCGGCCCAGCGGTCGATCAGCGCGTCATGGTCCCCCGAAGCGATCCGGGCGAGCGCGTACTCCGGCTGGCCGGGGCCGCCCTGCCACGAGTCCCAGGGCTCCCAGGAGATCAGGGGGACGGCGCCGCGCTGGTTGATCGCGTCGGCGAGCTCGCGCGGGAAGTCGGGTTCGTGCGCCCAGTCGGCGAACGTGCCGACGATCGCGGCGCGGGCGCCGATCGCGGACTCCGACTCGTCGAGTGCGGCCAGCGAAGGCACGTTCATGCCGAAGAGCGCCTGTCCGCGGGCACTCGTCGTCGCCTTCGACGGAGCGGTCTGCGCGGCGCCCGTCACGCAGATGAGGATGACGAGCGCCAACGCCGGCACGACGAGGAGGGTCCGCACGGCGAGGGCCATCCACTCGGGATCGGCCAACCGCACCCGGGATACGACGTGACGGGTCCGCGGCTCGGACGTGCGTCTACTTCCAGCGCCGGCCGGCTCCCGCGAGCTGTTGTGCGTAGCCCGCCAGCGACGCCGCCGAGGTGAGTGCTTGGTAGCCGAGGAGATAGCCGAAGAAGCCGCGTCGGTCGGGCTCCGGCCGGATGCCCAGGACACGGAACACGTTGCGGTCCTGCCAGCGTCGCAGCAGGCCGTAGATGACCAGCGTCAGCGGGATGAGGAGCATCGACCACCAGGAGAACAGCAGCGGGTAGCCGAAGATGAACAGGATGACTCCCGGCACCCAGAAGAACACGTAGCCGATGTCGAGCAGGGGCACGAGGTAGTCGATCCCGGCGACGAACTTGGCGAGGACGCGCGGCTGACGGTGCGGCGGGTTGATCCGGATGCCCTCGAACATGCCGCGCGCCCAGCGCGAGCGTTGGCGCATGAAGTGGCTCAGGCGCTCCGGCACGACCGTCCGGGCCAGCGCGGCGGGCTCGTACTGCACCAGGCCGCGCGAGGCCATGAGCGACCACGTCAACACGATGTCCTCGCCGATCGCGTCCGGCCAGCCGCCGACCGCGCGAATGTCCTCCGTCCAATAGGCCGAGAACGCGCCCTGTGCGACGAGAGCGCTGTTGTAGGCGGCCTGCGTGCGCTTGACGCCGTTGATCCCCAGCCGGTAGTCCCATCCCTGCATGCGCGTGAGGAAGTTGTCGTTGGGGTTGTCGGCGATCAGCGCCCCGGCGCACGCGCACACATGCTGATCCTGCGGCCTGCTGGCCGCGCGAGCGATCAGATACGTCAACGCCTCCGGATGCATCAGCGTGTCCGCGTCGACGGTGACCACGATCTGCGTCATCACGTCCGCGAGCGCCGTGTTGAGCGCGTGATGCTTGCCGGCGACGGGCTCGAAGCATCGCCGATAGTCGAGGCCCAGCCGCGCGGCCGCGGCCTCGCCGAGCTCGGCGGTGCGGTCTGAAGAGTTGTTGTCGGCCAGCACGACGGCGATAGGCCCCGGATAGGCGGAGGCCGCGATGTGCTCCAACGTCGCCTCGATCGCCGACTCCTCGTTGTAAGCCGCCACAACCACCGTCACCGGCGGCCACCTGCCGCCCGGCCACGCGCCCGTCGGGGCTAGCAGCGGCGGCGGCCGGTAGCGCGTGAGGAGCAGCGTGAAGCACATGAAGCCGATCACCAGGGCCGGGATGTACGCGAGCATCACCGGGATCACCCACGAGGCCACAGGACCGATCGCCGCCTCGAGGTCCGAGCGCCACGGCTGCGAGACCAGCACCGCGAAGACCAGATAGGTCAAGGTCAGCGTCACCGCCGCGACGAACCGCACCACCGGCCGGACGCCGAACACCGGGCGCTCCCGGGACGTGAGACCCCCGAACCGCTCTGGATACGTCTCAACCCCGCTCACGAACCCTCGTTCCTTCGGACATCACCCTGCGACGTCTCAACGGGTTCGAGGCAGCGAGCCGCACCTGCGGTGTCTGCGCCCCGGCTGAGCTCGCGACCGCGAGTGCGGCGAGCATCCCCGCGGCCGTGACCGCGACCCGGATCCTCATGATGGAGACGCTAGGCGCGCCGTCGGGGCATCGTCAAGGCCCCACACACCCCGGCTGGAAGTGGTGCACGCCCTCCCGAGTCGGCGCGCTCGCGCAATCAGCCGCTGGGCGGGTCCGATCCGACGACACGGCCCTGAACGCGAAAAGCCCCGCCGTGCGGGGCTTTTCGGAGTGCGCCGAAGAGGACTCGAACCTCCACCCGGTTATCCCGGACCAGGCCCTCAACCTGGCGCGTCTACCAATTCCGCCATCGGCGCGAGGGCGGTGGCGAGTATAGCCCTGCGGTGGTTCGCGTTTGAGTCCGTCCAGAGGGGGCGATACATTTACGAACACATGTTCGCTCAAGTCGATCAACCCGCCGTGACGGCGATCTGAGGAGGCCTCTTCCGTGGACATCGGCAAGGACCTGACGAAGCGCCAACAGGAGATCTTCGACTTCATCAAGAAGTACTCGGCGAAGTACGGCTATCCGCCGACGGTGCGTGACATCGGCAAGGCGGTCGGCCTGGCGTCGTCGTCGACGGTGCACGCGCATCTCGCGAACCTCGAGAAGGTCGGGCTGCTGCGTCGCGACCCGACGAAGCCGCGGGCGATCGAGCTGCTGGACCGTGCGGTCGGCGCGGTCAAGGACGTGGTGACGCCGCAGGGGCTGCCGCTCGTCGGCCACGTCGCCGCCGGCTCGCCGATCCTCGCGGAGGAGAACATCGAGGAGTACGTCTCGGTGCCGGAGATCGCGGGCGGCGACGATGGCGAGTACCTGCTGCGGATCCGCGGCGACTCGATGATCAACGCCGGCATCCTGCCCGACGACTTCGTGGTCGTCCGCCCGCAGGACACGGCCGCCGACGGCGAGATCGTGGTCGCGCTCGTGGGGGAGGAGGCGACGGTCAAGCGGTTCTTCCGCGAGGAGGACCACGTGCGCCTGCAGCCCGAGAACGACGAACACGAGCCGATCCGCACGCGCGAGGCGCGGGTGCTCGGCCGCGTGGTCGGCGTGCTGCGGAGGGTCGCATGAGCGCCCTGATGACCCCGCGGCCCGCCCGGCGCGGCCGCCGCACGCGACCTGCGCCCGCCCCGGGCGGCCAGCCCGCGCTGTTCGGCGCCGGCTCGGCGCCCGTCGCGGCCGCCCCCGCCCGAGCGCACCGCTCCGGCGCCGGTCGCCGAGCCGCACCACGGTCGCGGCTCCCGACACTGCCACCACTGCGCGCGCGCACCGCCACGGGCCGACGCTGGACGACCTGGTCGCCGGCGCTTGGGAGGGCCTGCTGGCGGGCGCGCCCGCCGACTGCCTCGTCTGCGGCACGCCGCTCGCGCCGCGCCACTCGGCCGGCGCCGGGATCGTGGGCGGCCGCTGCGGCGGCTGCGGCACCACGGTCAGCTAGCGCCTCGCTCGCGCGGGGCGTTAGCCTCCGGCGCCATGAGCGTCGAGGAGGATCGCGCCGAGCTCGCCCGCCTCGAGGAGGCGTGGATGCAGGCGGTCGAGGACCGGGACATGGAGACGCTCGAGCGGCTGGTCGCGCCCGAGTTCCGCTTCATGGCGATCCATCTGTATCCCGAGCCGATGACGCGCGACCAGTGGATGGACGCCGCGCGCGAGGGCTACACGATCGTGTCGTTCGCGTTCGAGGCGATGGACGTCGAGGTGTCGGGCGACACCGGGATCGTGCACGCGCGCTACTCGCAGGTCGCCAGCTACCAGCACGTGAGCCTGTCGAACGTGTTCCGGCTCACCGACGTCTGGACCCGCGCGGACGGGACCTGGCGCGTGATGGCGCGCCACTCCTCGATCCTCGGGCCTGAGGCCTAGTTCTTCGAGTAGTCGTAGAACCCGCGGCCGGCCTTGCGGCCGAGCAGGCCCGCCTCGACCATCCGGTTCAGCAGCGCGGGAGCGACTGAGCTCGGGTCGCGGAACTCCTCGTAGAGCGACTCGCTGACCGCGAGCAGGGTGTCGAGGCCGATCAGGTCGCTCAGCCGCAGCGGGCCCATCGGGTGCGCGCAGCCGAGCACCATGCCCTGGTCGATGTCCTCCTTGGAGGCGAAGCCGGACTCGTACATGCGGATCGCCGAGAGCAGGTACGGGATCAGCAGCGCGTTGACGACGAAGCCGGCGCGGTCCTGGGAGTTGATCGCCTGCTTGCCGAGCGTGCCCTCGGCGAACGCGCGCGCGCGCTCGACGGTCTCGGGCGTGGTCATGATCGAGGTGACGATCTCGACCAGCGGCAGCACCGGGACGGGGTTGAAGAAGTGCAGGCCGAGCACGCGGTCCGGCTGCCGGGTGCCCGCGCCGAGCTTCATGATCGGCACCGACGAGGTGTTGGAGGCGAGGAACTCCGCCTCCGGGAGGATCTCGTCGAGCCGCTTGAACATCTCGCGCTTGGCGTGCTCGTCCTCGACGATCGCCTCGATCGCGGCGTCGGCGCCCTCGAGGTCCTCGAGCGAGGCGCTGAAGGCGAGCCGGTCGGCCGCCGCCTCGCGGTCGGGCTGCTCGAGCTTGCCGCCGCGCACGGCCCGGTCGAGCGACTTCTCGATCGCCGCGCGGGAGCGCTCGGCCCGCTCCTCGTCGGCCTCGACGACGGTCACGTCGACGCCGGATCGCGCGCACACCTCCGCGATCCCCGAGCCCATGAGTCCTCCGCCCACCACGCCGATTCGCATGGCGGGCACGCTAGCGGCTGAGCGCCGCCGCGTGTCTAGGCGGCTTTGACGGGGCTGGAGACCGGCACGACGCAGACGCAGTTCGGCAGCTTGGAAGAACCAGGGAGGAACATCCTGCCGACGCCGCGATCCGCGGCGGCCTGCCGCGCGACGTTGGCCGCGTCCCCGCGGTCGTCCAGGTGCTGCGCTACCGGCGTCTCGCTTCCGTGCGCGTCGATGTAGATCACGTCATACATGGGATCAGTCTGTCCGGGTTATCGGACGTCGTCCTTGGTCGGTTGAACATACCTTTCCAGCCTGTACCGTTCTAGAGGCAGACCGAGCAGTGCGCGGAGGTTTGCCCTTCGAGGAAAGTCCGGACATCAAAGGGCAGGGTGGTCGGTAACGCCGACCCGGGGAAACCCGCGGGAAAGTGCCACAGAAAACACACCGCCCAAGACCGCGGCCCGCACGTGAGGCCGCGGGACGGCAAGGTTGAAAAGGTGCGGTAAGAGCGCACCGGCGTCGCGGTGACGCGGCGGCCAGGCAAACCCCACTCGATGCAAGGCCAAGCAGGACCGTTCGTAGGTTGCCCGCCGAGGTCCAGGTCGGCCGCTTAGATGGATGGCTGCTCAAGACAGAATCCGGCTTACAGGTCTGCTAACGGACGGGCCCCCGGCGACGGGGGCCCTTCCTATAGGTGCTCGATTACCCGCTTCGCCCCCCTTGTCCCGGGGGACGGACCTATAGGTGTGCTCGTTGGACCATTTCCGGGGCCGACTCGCTCGCGACCAGCCCGAGGAACAGCTCGACCAGCCCCGGGTCGAACTGGGAGCCGCTGAGCGCACGGATCTCGTCGAGCGCGTCCTCGACGGCCCAGGCGGGCTTGTAGGGACGCGCGGTCACGAGCGCGTCGAAGACGTCGCAGATCGCGGTGATGCGCCCGGCGAGCGGGATCTCGTCGCCGACGAGCCCGGCCGGGTAGCCCGAGCCGTCCCAGTGCTCGTGATGCGTGCGCGCGATGACCTCGCCGAGCCGCACGACCGGCGAGCGCGAGCCCGCAAGCAAGTCGCCGCCCACGTCGGTGTGGCGCTGCATGACCTCCCGCTCCTCGGGGGTCAGCGGGTCGGGCTTGCGCAGGATGTCGTCGGGGATGGCGATCTTGCCGACGTCGTGCATCGCGCTCGCGCGGCGCAGCAGCTCGGCCTCGTTGGCGCCGAGCCCGGCGGCGAGCGCCAGCTGGTGGCACAGGTGGGCGATCCGCTCGATGTGCTCGCCGGTCTCCTCGTCGCGCGACTCGACCGCCTGCCCGAGCCGCTTGATGATCTCCAGCTCGGTGGCGCGGAGCTCGCTCGTGCGCTCGCGGACCTGCTCCTCGAGCAGGTCGTTGACCTCCGCGATGCGCTGGCGCTCGACGCTCTCGAGCAGGCTGCTGACCGCGACCGTCGCCACGGAGGAGAGCGCGAGCGCGGCGAGCGGGCCGGCCTGGGCGAGCACGGTGCCGTGCTCGAAGGCGGTCTGGGCGACCGCGACGTAGACGACGCCGAAGGCCGGCGCGGCGAGCGCGGCCACCGTGCCGCGCACGCGCAGCGCCAGCAGCGGCACCGACGCGGCGGCGAGCAGGATCAGGAAGAGGTCGAGCCAGGCCGGGGCGGAGGCGAGCGGGAGACCGTGCAGCGCCGTCCAGATCGCGTTGGCCTGCACCTCCGGCCCCGACATCAGCTCATGGCCCTGCGGCGTCGCGTGCTGGTCGTGCAGGGTCGGCGCCGACGCCCCGATCACGACCACGCGGCCGCGCAGCAGCGCCGGGTCGGCCTTGCCCGCCAGCAGCGTCGAGAACGAGACCGTGGGGATCGTGCCGGGCCGGCCGCGATAGTCGATCAGCGCGCCGTCGCCGGCGAAGTCGCCCTTCGACAGCGGGCGCCCGAGCCGCTCGGCGACCACCCACGCCAGCGTCGGCAGGCCGGCCACCTCGGCCTCGAAGCGCCGGATCACGCCGCCGGCCTCGTCGGGCAGGTTGCTGGCGGCGGCGCGGGCGCCGATCCGCTCGAGGTTCTCGTCGCCGCCGAGCACGCGCGTGTGACCGTTGCCGTCCGTCTCGCTGGTGGCGAGCACGGCGCCGCCCGCGCCGGCGATCGCGTCATACAGCGCGCCGTCCTCGCGCTCGGTGGTCGGCTCCGTGTACTGGATGTCGATGACGATCTCGCGCGCGCCGAGCTCGGCGAGCCGGTCGACGGCCCGGCCCATCATCGACCGCGGGAACGGCCACTGGCGCTCGAGCTCGTCGAAGGTCACGTCGTCGATCGCGACGACCGCGACGTCGTCGGGGACCTGCGCCTCGCGCTCCTGGAAGAGCGCGGTCCAGCGCGGCGTTCTCGATCGGGTCCAGCGCGCCCGTGAACGTCCCGGCGCACGCGACGGCCGCCGCGAGCACGCCCGCGGTCAGCAGCATCCGCAGCCGCGGCACGCCGGAGCGCGCCTTCATCGCTTCGCGAGGTACGCGCGGCCGGCGCGCACGATCACGGTCCGGCCCGTGTGGCGGTCCTTGACCGCGACGGCGCCCTCGCGCACGCGGATGACGGTGCCGTCGCAGCGGTCCTCGGTGGTCCACGCGGTGCCGCGCGCGGTGGCGACGCTGTTGTTGCCGTAGGTGCGGAACCGCCCGCCGCGGTCACGCGCCCACAGGCGGCGCACCACCCGGCGCGTCGTGGGGTTCTCGCGCGGGACGACGCTCGAGTGCGCGAGCGCGCTCGAGCGGGCGGGGCAGCGCCCGAAGTCGCCGCCGCGCAGCATCAGCGAGGTCATGCCGGCGGCCTTGTGGCCCTGGCGGATCTGGAAGCGCGACCCGCCGAAGCGGCCGGTCTGGAACTCGCCCTGCTCGTCGAGGGCGGTGGTGAGCCGGATCGAGCCGCGGCGGGCGTCGACCACGGTGCCGCTCGGGAGCAGCTTGGCGCCGGCCAGCTTGCGGAAGCGGCGGGTGCCGGGCCGGCGCACGAGCACGTTGCCCCGGCCGGGAGCCACGATCACGGTCTCGCCGAGCACCGGCGCCGGGATCCCGCGGACGGGCGGATCCACCTGCGTGGGGGCGACGTCCTCGCCGCCGACGGGCGGGCTCGTGAGCGGCGCGCCGGGCCACGGGTCCCCGCCGCAGCACTCGTAGGCGCCGACGTCGGGCACCGTCCGCGCGCGGCCGTCGGGATCCACGGCGGCCGTGAAGCCGTCCGCGACGCCGGCGTCGACGGTGGGGGAGTCGTGCAGCGGCCGGTAGTCGCCGGCGGCGGGGTCGACCAGGCGCGGCTCCGTCGAGACGATGCCCGCGCCGAGGGACAGCTGCGGGGACGCCTCCGGGCGCAGGTTGGAGTGGCTCGCGCTGCAGCCCCCGCCGCCGTTGCGCGCGTCCACGTCGGTGACGGCGCCGCGCGCGATGACGTTGACGAGCGTGGCCATGCCGCCTCCTCCGACCTCGCAGCGGATCGCGTTCGCGTGCGGGGCCATGGCGGTGACGTTGCGAACGGCGAGCGCGCCGCTGTTGCCGCCCCCGCTCCCCTCGCGCAGCTTCAGAGCGGCGGATCCGGAGCCGGAGTCCTCGGCGATCACGACGCTGTCGCGCAGCACCGTCGTGTCCTCCGAGGTCCGCACCTTGGCGCCGTCGCCGGCGACCGAGACGATCTCGAGGTCCTCGGCGAGGCCGCTCTCCACGACCAGGGTGTCCTGGGCCGGCGTCGTGCCGCGCAGCGAGAGATGGCGCAGCGTGCCGCCGTCGAGCGAGACGAACTCGCCCGTGAGGTTGCCGGGCCCGGTCAGCAGCGGCGGCGCCTGGCCCGCGACGCCGTGGACGTCGATCCCCGTCGGCGCCAGCGCGACCTGGACGGCGTAGCTGCCGGGGGTGACGACCACCTCGTCGCCTGGGCTCGCCCCGTTGACCGCGTAGCCGATCTTGCAGGGCATGGCCGCGGGGCAGTCGCCGGACGTCGCGGTCGCCGTCGGCGAGGCGTATCGCGTGTGCGCACTCGCGGCTGCGGGGAGCAGGATCAGCGCGAATGCGGCTCCGAGGGCAGGGCGGAGCAGGGGCAGCCGAGACATCGGAGTTGTTCTCGGCCGAAATCCGGTGCGGCTGAAGAGGCGCTTGGACATCCGTCCGATGTGCGAACATGTGTTCGCCTTGATCGTCTGCGTCCAGATCCCCCGCTTCGAGCTCGCGATCGCCGCCGGCGGCCGCGAGGCGCTGGCCGCCGGGCCGGTCGCGCTGGCGCCCGAGGCGGGGCGCGAGCAGCTGATCGGGCAGGCCTCGGCGGCCGCGGAGGCCTACGGCGTGCGCGCCGGGCTGCGGCTCGGGGAGGCGCTGGCCCGCTGCCCGGCGCTGCGGCTCGTCCCGCCGGATCCCGCCGGGGTGGCCGACGAGTGGGAGCGGCTGCTCGCGCTGCTCGAGGGCGTCGGCGCGGCGGTCGAGCCCGGCCGCCCCGGGCTCGCGTGGTTCGACGCGCAGGGCCTGCGCACGCTGCACGGCGGCAGCCTGGAGGGCGTGATCGCCGCCGCGCGGCGCGCGCTCGCCACCCCGGCGCGGATCGGGGCGGCGCCGTCGCGCTTCGCGGCGCTGGCCGCCTCGAGCGCGGCCCGCGCCCGCCGGGCCGAGGTCGCCCCGTCCGGCGCCGCCGCGCTGCGCGCCTACCTCGCCCCGCTGCCGGTGGCGCTGCTGGGCGTGCGCGAGGAGACCGCGGCGCTGCCCCCGGTGCTCGAGCGCTTCGGCGTGCGCACGCTCGGCGAGCTGGCCGCGATGCCGCGCGCCGCGCTGGCCGACCGCTTCGGGGAGGCGGGCGTGCGGGCGCGGGCGCTCGCGCGCGGGCGCGACACGCCGCTGCGCCCGCGCACGGCGTCCGAGCGGCTGGAGGAGCGCCTGGAGCTGCCCGAGTCGGCGTCGGGCACGCAGCTCGAGCGCGCGCTCGGCCTGCTGATCGACCGGCTGCTCGCGCGCCGCGAGCGCCGCGGCCGCACGATGCGCGCCGCCGTGCTTTCGGCGCAGCTGGTGGAGGGCGGCACCTGGCGCGTGCGCGTGACGTTCCGGGAGGCGCTGGCCGACCCGCGGCGGATGCGGCTCGTGCTCGCGCCGCGGCTGGCGGACATGCCCGCGCCCGCCGAGGCGCTGCGCCTGCGCGCCGAGGGCCTGGGCCCGCCGGCGGCCGACCAGCGCTCCCTGCTCTCCGAGCCCGCCGCGGTGCGCGCGGCCCGGCTGCGGGAGGCGGTCCGCCAGGCGCGCGCGATCGCCGGGCCGGAGGCCGCGCTGCGGATCCTGCCCGTTGACCCCGAGTCGCGCGTGCCCGAGCGGCGGCTCGCGCTGACGCCCTGGGAGCCGTGATGGGGCGCGCCGCGCGGGGGCGCGCCGGAGGCGCCGCGCGGTGAAGCGGCTCGCCAAGCCGCGCCGTGCGCGGGTGCGCGAGGGCGCCCAGGGCCGCCCGGAGGCGGTCGACGGCCGGGCGGTCGAGGCCGTGCGCGAGTCCTGGCTGGTCGAGGACCGCTGGTGGACGCCGGCGCCCGTGCGCCGGCGCTACTGGGAGGTGGTCACCGCCGACGGCCGCAACCTCGTCGTCTATCGCGACCTCGTCGAGGGCGGCTGGTTCGCGCAGCGCTGATGCGGGAAGGCGAGACCCCATGAGCGGATGGACGGCGAAGGACCTCCCCAGCCAGGCCGGGCGCACCGTCGTGATCACGGGCGCGACCAGCGGCATCGGCAAGGCCGCCGCGACCGAGCTGGCCCGCGCGGGCGCGCGCGTCGTGCTGGCCGTGCGCAACGCGGAGCGCGGCGAGCAGATCGCGGCCGCGCTGCCCGGCGGCGCCGAGGCGCGCCCGCTGGACCTCACCGACCTCGGCTCGGTGCGCGCGTTCGCGGAGGGCTGGGAAGGGCCGATCGACGTGCTGATCAACAACGCCGGCGTGATGGCGGTCCCCGAGGGCCGCACCAAGGACGGCTTCGAGACGCAGATCGGCACCAACCACCTCGGCCACTTCGCGCTCACCGGGCTGCTGCTCGGCCACGTCCGCGACCGCGTGGTGCAGGTCGCCTCGGGCGCGCACCGGATCGGGAAGATCGACCTCGAGGACCTCAACTGGGAGCGGCGCACCTACCGCCGCTGGCCCGCCTACGGGCAGTCCAAGCTCGCCAATCTGCTGTTCGTGCACGAGCTCCAGCGCCGCCTGGCCGCGGCCGGCTCGCCGGTCCGCGCGGTCGCCGCCCACCCCGGCTACGCCGCGACCGAGCTGCAGTCGCGCACCGGCAACGTGCTCCAGAACGCCGCGATGGCCGTCGCCAACAAGCTGATCGCCCAGAGCGGCGAGCAGGGCGCCTGGCCGACGCTGTTCGCGTCCACGCAGGAGCTGCCCGGCGGCGCCTACATCGGCCCCGGCGGGCCGGGCGAGATGCGCGGCAGCCCGGCGCCGGCGTCACGCAGCTCCGCGGCGCGCGACGACGCCACGGCGCGCGGGCTGTGGGCGCTGTCGGAGCGGCTGACCGGCGTGAGCTACGCCTTCGAGAGCAGTTCCGCCGCGGCGTCCGTCCCGAGCCGCACGGCGTAGTTGGTGCCCCGGTCCTCGGGGTAGATCTGCGTCGTGTTGGCGAGCACGAGCCCCGGCACGCCGGTCTGCAGCGGCGGGATCCGCTCGCCGTAGCCGACCGTGACGATCGGCTGCGCCGCGGGCTCGCGGTGCAGCCAGCGCTCGCGCACCCACGAGCGGTCGAAGCCGGGGTTGATCCTCGCGCAGCCCCGGCTCGTAGCGCTCCAGGAGCGCGTCCGCGTCGAGCCCGAGCAGCTCGTGGCCCGGCGCGAGGTAGTTCGCGACGTACAGGAAGCGCCGCCCGCCGTAGCGCTCGGGCGCGACCAGGTTCGTGTGCTCGATCACGCCGACGAACGGCAGCTCGGGGTCGGCGATGTTGGTCCAGTAGAAAGGGGTGAAGCTGCGGTCGAGCTCGAGCAGCAGGCAGAGCGCGGTGTGGTACTCGATGCCGTCGAGCCGCCGCAGGTAGTCGTCCGCGAGCTCGAGGTCGAGCATGCCGCGGAAGACGTCGTTGGGCACCGTGGCGACGACCGCGTCGTAGCGCTCGGGCTGCCGGGCGCGGCCTCGAACGCGCGCGGGTCGTGGCCGGAGCGGAACGAGCCGGGCGCGCCCGCGACGATCTCGAAGCGGGGGTTCGCGTCGGCGGGCGCCGCCGCGAGCCGCTTCACGGGCCGGTCGATCAGCACGCGGCCGCCGCCGGCCTCGATGCGCTCCCGCAGCGCGGCGAACAGCGGCTCCCACGAGCGGCGCGGGTAGCCGAGCAGCTCCTGGCGCGACTCCTTGCCCTGCAGCTTGCGGCGCATCGTCAGCTTGCCCCACAGCCAGGCCATCGAGATGTCGTCGGCGCGGTCGCCGAACTTGCCGCGCAGCAGCGGCCCCCAGACCTTCGCGTAGGCCTCCGCGCCCATCGCCTCGCCGATCCACGCGCGCGCGGTCATCCGCTCGAACGGCGCGACGTCGCCGCCGCCGCGCTGCAGGCGCAGCACCGCGAGCCCCATCCGGATGCGCGAGCGCAGCGACAGCGGCGAGAAGCGCAGCAGGTGCAGCGGGCTGGTGAACGGCCACGAGCGGCCCTCGAGGAAGAACGCGACCGAGGACGGCAGCCACTCGAGCTCGTCGGGCATCCCGAGCTCCTCGTAGAGCGCGGCGATGTGGCGGTCGCTGGTGAACAGGTGGTGGTAGTAGCGCTCGAGCAGGTGGCCCTGCCGACGTCGATCGTCGCCGCCTGCCCGCCGAGGCCGGGCCAGCGCTCGTAGACGTCGCAGACGTGGCCGGCCTGCGTGAGCCGGTGCGCGCACACCAGCCCGGCGACGCCGGCGCCGATCACCGCGACCCGCATCAGCGCTCGGCGCGGTCCGCGGGCCGGGTGCCCGGTCGAGGGTGGCCGTCACGGCGGTGGCGCCGCCGTCGCGATCGAGGTTGCGCGCGCGCGGCGACCACGTACAGCGGCCGCTGCTTGACCTCGTCGTAGATGCGCCCGAGGTACTCGCCGATCATGCCGAGCGCGAGCAGCTGGATGCCGCCGATCAGCAGGATCGACGAACAGCAGCGAGGGGACGCCGCGCTCGTAGATGCCGGTGTAGCGGGCGACGATCGTCAGCGGCAGCAGCAGCAGCGCGAACGCCGCGCAGGCGAAGCCGGCGACCGCCGCGATCTGCAGCGGGAAGTTCGAGAACGAGGTCACCCCGTCGAGCGCGAAGCGGATCATCCGCCCGAGCGGGAACTTCGTCTGCCCGGCGCTGCGGGCGGCGCGGTCGTACTCGACGACGTCGCGCCGGAAGCCGACCCACGAGCTCATCCCGCGCAGGAAGCGGGAGCGCTCGCGCATGCCCAGCAGGGCGTCCAGCGGCGCGCGGTCGAACAGCCGGAAGTCGCCCGCGTTGGGCTCGAGCTCGACCTGGGCGAGGCGGCCCATGATCGCGTAGAACCAGCGCGCGGTGGCGAGCTTCATGCGCGTCTCGCCCTCGCGCACGCGGCGCTTGGCGACGACGATGTCGGCGCCGTCGCGCCAGCGCTCGACCAGGTCGGGGATCAGCTCGGGCGGGTCCTGCAGGTCGCCGTCGAGCATCACGACGGCGTCGCCGAGCGCGTGGTCGAGGCCGGCGGTGATCGCCATCTGGTGCCCGAACGGGCGCGAGAGGTGCAGCACGCGCACGCGCTCGTCGGCGGCAGCGAGCTCGTCGAGGATCTCCGCGGTGCCGTCGGTCGAGCCGTCGTCGACGACGATCAGCTCGTACGGGACGCCTTCGAGGGTCGCGACGACCGGCGAGTGGAACTCGCGCGCGAGGTCCTCCTCGTCGAGCATCGGGGCGACCACGCTGAGGAGCCGCAGCTCGCGCATCGGCGCCAGTGTGGCAGCCCCGAGGGCGGCAGGCGCGCTCCGGCGCCAGGCGATTGCAGCGGGTTGTGCCGGGGCATACCGGATGCGAACATGTGTTCGATGTACGCCGAGCTCCACGCCCACTCCGCCTTCTCGTTCCTGGACGGCGCCTCGCTGCCCGACGAGCTGGCCGGCGCGGCGGCCGAGCTCGGCTACGGGGCGATGGCGCTCACGGACCACAACTCGGTCTCGGGCTCGATGGAGTTCGCCCAGGCGGCCGGCGCGCTCGGGCTGCGCGCGATCCACGGCGCGGAGATCGACCTCGACGACGGCCGCCACATCACGCTGCTGGTCGAGGACGCGACGGGCTGGCGCAACCTGTGCCGGATCCTCACCCGGGCGCACGCGCACACGAGGGACAAGCACGAGCCGCCGCCGACAGGTGCCGCTGGAGACGGTGGAGGAGCACGCCGCAAGGGCTCGTGTGCCTGAGCGGCTGCGCCCGCCAGGGCGTGCGCGACGAGCCGACGATGCGCCGCCTGCTGGCCGCCTTCGGCGCCGACCGCCTGCGCGTGGAGCTCCAGCGCCCGTTCCAGCGCCACGACCGCACGCTCAACCGCGGGCTGTCCTCGCTGGCCGCACGGCTCGGGATCCCGTGCGTGGCGACGGGCAACGTCCACACGCACGCGCGCTCGCGCGCGCCGCTGCAGGACGCGTTCGTGGCGCTGCGCCACCACACGACGCTGGACGCCTCCGAGCCCGTGCGGCGCGGCAACTTCGCGCACGTGCTCGCCTCGCCGGCCGCGATGGCGGCGCGCTTCGAGGACCATCCGGAGGCGGTCGCGGAGACGCTCGCGCTCGCCGACCGGCTGCGCTTCGACCTCGGCTCGGACCTCGGCTACCGCTACCCGGGCTCGGAGGACGCCGACGCCGGCCGCGAGCTCGCCGAGCTGTGCTGGTCGAAGATGGACGAGCGCTATCCGGCGGATCACCCGTGCCACGCCGACGCGCACGCGCGCCTCACCGAGGAGCTGCGGGTGATCGAGGCGCTCGGGCTGCCCGGCTTCTTCATCCTGCACCGCGACCTGCTGGAGCTCGCGCGCGAGGTGGCGGTGGAGGTGCGCGGGCCGGACACGGCGCGGGCGCTGCTGCCGCCGGGGCGCGGGCGCGGCTCCTCCGTGTCCTCGATCGTCTGCTACCTCACCGGCCTCTCGCACATCGACCCGGTCGAGAACCAGCTCTTCCTCGGGCGCTTCCTCAACGAGGAGCTCACCTCGCTGCCCGACATCGACCTGGACTTCCCGCGCGACGTGCGCGAGGTGCTGATCCCGCGCATCCACGACCGCTACGGGGCGGAGCGCTCGGCGCTCGTGGCCGCGTTCCCGACCTTCCGCTCGCGCGGGGCGATCCGCGAGCTGGGCAAGGTGCTCGGCCTGCCGCCGGGCGAGCTCGAGCGCGCGGCGCGCGGGGCGGAGCCGTGGGCGGTGCGCGGCGTGACGGGCGACGTGGAGTCGGCGCTCGGGCTGCCCGCGGGCGGGCCGCCGGCCGCGGTCTACGACCCCGACCCGCGGATGGCCGCGCCGTTCGCGATGAGCACGGCCGAGTGGCAGGCGATGGTCAACGGGCGCGACCCGGCCAAGGAGGGCGACCGCTCGACGGTCGCGGAGGCGCGCTACGCCGCGCTGCCCGGCCGCTGGGAGTGGCTGGCGCGGCTGTGCGACGAGGCCTACGGGCTGCCGCGCCACCTGTCCCAGCACTCGGGCGGGATGATCGTCTCCACCCGCCCGCTGGTCGACTGCTGCCCCGTGCTCCCCGCGGCGATGGAGGGCCGCCAGCTGTGCCAGTGGGACAAGGACTCCTGCGCGGACGCGGGCTTCCTGAAGATCGACCTGCTGGGGCTCGGGATGCTCTCGGCGGTCGAGCGCTGCGTGGAGTCGATCGCGCGCACGCGCGGCGAGCGCGTGGACCTCTCGCGGATCCCGTTCGACGACGCCGACACCTACACGGCGATCCAGGCGGCCGACACGATGGGCGTCTTCCAGATCGAGAGCCGCGCGCAGATGCAGTCGCTGTACCGCACGCGGCCGCAGTCGCTGGACGACCTCACGATCCAGGTCGCGATCGTGCGCCCGGGCCCGATCCTCGGCGGCGCGGTCAACCCCTACATCGCGCGCCTGCAGGCGATGCGCGAGGACCCGGACTACGTCGTGCCCTACGAGCACCCGTCGCTGGAGCCCGTGCTGCGCGACACGCTCGGCACGATCATCTTCCAGGACCAGGTGATCGAGTGCGCGATGGCGTTCGCGGGCTTCTCGCCGGGCGAGTCCGAGGGGCTGCGGCGCGCGATGAGCCGCAAGCGCTCCGCGGCGGCGATCGAGGGCTACCACCAGCGCTTCGTGGAGGGAGCGGCGCGCACCCACGGCGTCGACGCGGAGACGGCGGAGCGCGTGTACTCGATGATCGTCGGCTTCTCGGGCTTCGGCTTCCCCAAGGCCCACGGCGCCGCCTTCGGGCTGCTCGCCTACCAGTCGACCTGGCTGCGGGTCCACTACGGCCCGGAGTTCCTGTGCGCGCTGCTCAACGAGCAGCCGATGGGCTTCTACGCCTCCGACACGCTGGCCCACGAGGCCCAGCGGCGCGGGATCCCGATGCTCGGAGCCGACGTCAACGAGAGCGCCGCGGAGTGCACGGTCGCCGCCGACGGCTCCGTGCGGATCGGGCTCGGCTACGTCAGCGGCGTGCGCGGCGACGAGGTGGCCGCGCTCGTGGCCGCGCGCGAGGAGGGCGGGCGCTTCCGCTCGCTGGCCGACCTGGCGTCGCGCGCGGGGGCGGGGCGGCCGTCGCTGGAGAAGCTCGCGTGGGCGGGCGCGTGCGACGCGCTGGCCGGGATCGACGCCTCCGCCGACGGAGCGAACCGCGCGCGCCGCTCCGCGCTGTGGCAGCTCGGCGTGGCCGCGCCCGGCGAGCCCGGGCGCGAGGGCACGCAGCTCGCGCTCCCGCTGGAGACCCCCGCGCCGCCGGAGCTGCGCGAGCTGGCGCCCTGGGAGTCGATGGTCGCCGACTACGCGGCGACCGGGCTGACGCTCGGCGAGCACCCGCTGGCGCTGCTGCGCGGGCAGCTGCCTGAGGGGACCGTCTCCTGCCGCGACCTGGAGCGGATGCGCCACGAGGCGCCGGTGACGATCGGCGGCCTGGTGGTGGCGCGCCAGCGGCCCGGGACGGCGAAGGGGATCGTGTTCCTGCTGCTCGAGGACGAGTTCGGGACGATCAACCTGATCGTCCCGCCCGACGTCTACGAGCGCCACCGCCTGACGGTGCGCACGGAGCCGCTGATCCTCGCCCGCGGCCGGCTGGAGAAGCTCGCGATGGCCGGCGGCGCGATCAACGTCTTCGTCAAGAGCCTCGAGCCGCTGGTCACCCCGGACGCGGATGTCGCGGGGGTCGTCGAGCTCGCCGAGCGGCGTGCCGCGGCAGCCGCGGCCGAGGCGCCGGCGGACCGCTCCGCGGCCGCGGCGGACCCGAGCGCCATCCTGGCCGACTTCCGCGGCGTCGCCCCCGCGGTGCAGAGCTTCGCGGCCGGCAGGCGGAGGTAGGCGGTGCGCTCGCGCGCCGCGCGAACAAGTAATCTGCCGCGCGCATGCTGACGCTCGTCTTCGTCCTGGCCTGGGTCGTCCTGGGCCTCGGCCTGCTCCTGATCGCCCTCAGCGGCGGTCCGAGCGGGGCGCTCCAGCGGATGCAGTCGCAGAGCCGCGGCAGCCGCAAGGCGTGGACCGTGATGTTCGTGATCGCGCTGCTGGTCCTCGGAGTCGGCATACCGCTCGCGGTCATCAGCTCCGTCGAGGCGCGCGACGACATCCCCGAGGCGAACGTGAGCAACCTCACGGCGGCGGAGGAGCACGGACGCGAGCTGTTCGGCCAGCGCTGCGCCCAGTGCCACACCCTCGCCGCCTCCAAGGCCGTCGCGCAGGTCGGGCCGAACCTGGACACGCTGCGCCCGCCGGAGGAGCTCGTGCTGGACGCGATCGAGAAGGGCCGCTCGCGCGGCTCGGGGCAGATGGCGGCCGGGCTCTACCAGGGCGAGGACGCCGAGGACGTGGCCGCCTACGTGGCCAAGGCCGTCGGCCAAACCGGGCAGGGTCAGTAACCGCACACAAACCGCCGGACTTTGTCGCAAACACGGCAAAGTTCTGCTTAAGCAGGCTTTTCTTCCGGTGTTACGATGCCGCGGGATGTCAGACCACCACGCACGCTCCGCGCGGGACGACGTCTACGACCACGAGCACGAGGAGCCCCGGTCCGGCCGGCGGCGCAGGCCCGTGGCCGACTGGGGCGTCGGCGAGGACGTCTTCGAGCAGATGCCGCGCAACCGCTTCTCGCGGGCCGCTGACGCGCCGGCACGCGAGCGGCGCTTCGCCCGCGAGGACGGCGAGCGCCCGCTGCGCGCCGTCGAGGACGGCGAGCCGGCGGCGGAGCGCGAGCCCGAGCCCGCTCCGGAGGTCCCGCGCGGCGGCGTCGACGACGGCCGCCGCACGCTGCGCATCGGCAAGGACGAGGACCTCCCGAGCGAGATCGCCGCGATCGCCGCGGACCGCGACATCAACGCCGACGAGGTCGCCGTCCCGGTGCCCGAGAAGGGCGCCGGCGTGCCCGACCGCCGCACCGTGAAGATCGGCGGCCGCCCCGAGGGTTCGCTCGAGGCCGCGCGCTACCAGCGCGACCGCGCCCGGCGGCCGAAGCGGACGGCGCACGAGCGGGTCGGGCACCGGCCCGACCGGATCGCCATGTGGGCGTTCGCGCTCGGCCTGCTGCTGATCCTGATCGCGGTCCTCACCGCGCTCTAGGGCGTGGCGGCGGCCGCGCCGTGTGGCGGCGCCGCCTCACCGCGCCGCGCAAGGGCGCCGGCCGCGCCTGCGCGCCGCGGCGCCTTGTGGGGCGCGGCCCCAGGGCCTACACTTACGGAACGTAAGAAGTTCCGACCCGGTGGGCCAGCCATGCCGAACAAGACGCCGATGAGCCGCTTCAACATCCACGACGACCTGACGGCGCCCGAGGAGTCGCTCCCGATCCTCAAGGGCCTGCAGTCCTCGGCCGGGCAGCTCCCGAACTTCCTCGGCGTGCTCGCCGGCTCCGCCGCCGCCCTGCGCGCCTACGTGCGCTTCCGCGCCGAGCTGCGCCGCGGCGCCCTCCCCGCCGCCACGCGCGAGCGGATCGGGCTGGCCGTGGCGTCCTCGCTGGGCTCGGCGCCCAGCCTGGCGCAGCACGAGCGCACCGCCCGCGCGGCGGGCCTCGGCGTCGACGAGATCACGGCGGCGCGCGAATGGGCCTCCGCGGACCCGCGCGAGGTGGCGATCCTGCGCTATCTGCGCCCGCTCGCCGAGCAGCACGGCAGCCATCCGGTGCACCTGCACGAGGAGGCGCGCGAGGCCGGCTGGACCGACGAGCAGCTCCTGGAGGCGATCGCGCTGGTCTCCATGGAATGCTTCACGGCGATGATCAACCTCGCCGGCGAGATCCCGGTGGACGGCTCCGTGGAGGAGACCCGTCTGCTCCGCGCGGCCTGAGCACGTGAGCCCGAGACGAAGAAGCCGGCCGGAGGTCATGGCGGCGGGCCCGGCCGCGGAGTTCGATGGGCCGCTGACGCGCCCGCGCACCCGGGTCGCGACGGCCGAGCCCCCGCCCGAGGAGGGCGACTGCCGGCCGTCGTGCTGCCCGCGCTACCACGCGGCCGTCGAGCTCGTGGGCAAGCGCTGGACCGGCGCGATCCTCGCCGTGATGCTGCAGGGCGGCACGATGCGCTTCTCCGAGATCGCGCAGGCCGTGCCCGCGCTGTCGGACCGGCTGCTGTCGGAGCGGATGAAGGAGCTGGAGGCCCGCGGCATCGTCGAGCGCCGCGTCGGCGGCGCCTCTCCGGCGCGCGTCGAGTACGAGCTGACGGAGATGGGGCGCGACCTCGCGCCGGCGCTGGCGGAGCTCGAAGCCTGGGCGCACCGCTGGATCGAGAGCCCGTAGGCTCTCCGGATGGATCACGACCGTCCCTCGACGCCGGCCGACGTCAAGGCACTCGTCCAGGAGCGCGGCGTCCGCTTCATCCGCCTCTGGTTCACGGACATCCTGGGGCAGCTGAAGTCGTTCGCGATCCATTCGGAGCAGCTCGACGACGCCTTCGAGGGCGGGATGGGCTTCGACGGGTCCTCGATCACCGGCTTCAACGCGATCGAGGAGTCGGACATGATCGCGCTGCCGGACCCGAGCACGTTCGCGATCCTGCCGTGGCGCCCGGAGGACGAGGGCGGCGGCGTGGCGCGGATGTTCGCCGACATCCAGACGCCCGAGCGCGAGCCCTACGAGGGCGACCCGCGCCACGTGCTGCGGCGCGCCGTCGAGCGTGCGGAGTCGATGGGCTTCGACCACTTCTACGTCGGCCCGGAGCTCGAGTACTTCCTGTTCCGCGACAACAAGGGCACCGAGGTGCTCGACGAGGGCGGCTACTTCGACCTCACGACGCTCGACGCCGGCTCCGACGTGCGCCGCGACACGGTGCTCGCGCTCGAGAAGTTCGGGATCCAGGTGGAGTACTCCCACCACGAGGTCGGCCCGAGCCAGCACGAGATCGACATGCGCTACGCCGACGCGCTGAAGATGGCCGACGACTGCATGACCTACCGCATCACGGTCAAGGAGATCGCGCTCAAGTACGGCTGGCACGCGACCTTCATGCCCAAGCCCCTGTTCGCTGAGAACGGCTCGGGCATGCACACCCACCAGTCGCTGTTCAAGGACGGCTCCAACGCCTTCTACGACGCCGACGACCGCTACTTCCTCTCCGACGTCGGCAAGGCGTTCATCGCCGGCCAGCTGCGCCACGCGCGCGAGCTCAGCTCGATCTTCGCCCAGTGGGTGAACTCCTACAAGCGGCTCGTGCCGGGCTACGAGGCGCCGACGTACGTCGCGTGGTCGCGGCGCAACCGCTCGGCGCTCGTGCGCGTGCCGCTCTATCACCCGGGCAAGGAGGAGTCGACCCGGATGGAGCTGCGCTGCCCGGACCCGGCGTGCAACCCGTACCTGACGTTCGCGGCGCTGCTGCAGGCGGGGCTGGAGGGCATCGAGCGCGGCTACGAGCTGCCCGAGCCGATGGAGAAGAACCTCTACCACCTCTCGCCCGACGAGCGGAAGCGGCTCGGGATCGAGCAGCTGCCGGAGACGCTGGGCGAGGCGATCGAGCTGACCGCGGAGTCCGAGCTGGTGCTGCGCACGCTCGGCGAGCACATCTTCAACCGCTACGTCGAGATCAAGCGCCAGGAGTGGGAGGACTACCGCGTCCAGGTCACCCCCTGGGAGCTCGACCGCTACCTGAGCATCCTGTAGCGATCGAGCTCCGGGAGGGGAGGGCTAGCTCGGGGCGTTCCCGCAGCTGGTGGACGCCGGGCCCGTGGTCGAGCCGTCGGCGTTGACCAGCGACACGCCGAACTGGCTCATCGCCTTGGTGATGCGCATGCCGGCGAGGTCGGAGCCGGGGTAGGCGCCGAGGTCGACGATCAGGTGCGTGAAGTTGCCGATCGCCGGGCCGCCGGGCGCCGTCAACACGCCGCTGCCGGAGTCGCCGGGCGCTCCCGCGCCCGTCCAGCCGTAGCCGTCGTCGAAGACGTTGGTGGCGAGGCCGCCCTCGACCTTGCCCTGGCCGACGGCGACGCCGTAGCCGTGCCCGTAGTGGAAGACCGGCGTCGGGCCGCAGCCCGTGTAGATGCCCTGGGGGCCGCCGATGACCGGCATCGCCGGGTTGACGCCCCACTCGGCCGCCACGGCCGGGTCGATCCTCACGAGCGCCCAGTCGTTGCCGGGCTCGCCCTCACCCGAGGTCATGTGCGACACGGTGCCGACGTCGGCGATCGTCGTCGTGTCGACCTGCATCGTGACCGTCTGGCCGATGCGCTCGACGCAGTGGCGGGCGGTGCCGACGTACCGCGAGGAGCCGTCGGTGAAGATGAAGTTCGCCGTGCAGCCGGCCGGCGCGACGATGCAGCCGCCGGCCGAGACGCCGGGGCTCTGCACGCCGGGGCACTCCGTGTTGAGCGCCGCCAGTGGGATGCTCGCGCCCTTCGCGCCCTTCTTGGCGAGCTTCTTCTCCATGTTGGACTTCATGAACTTGGCGGGCGCCCGCGTCGGCCCGCTCGCGGCGGCCACGCCCGCGGTGGCCATCACGAACGCGCACGCGAGCGCGAGCACGACCCCTGGTCTGAAGCGCATCTGGTTCCTCCCTCGGAATGAGATGAGGCGCGCTCCCGCAGCGCGCCCGTTCTCATGAGAGTTCCCCCGCTTCAGTCAGCCAAACGGGAACGTTCAGACGGCAGCGGGGCGGCGCTCCAGATCCGCCTCGGGCCGGTGCTCGCCGTCGGTGCGGGCCAGCTTCGACGGCCACCAGACCCGCTGGCCGATGTCGAGCACCAGCGCGGGGACCAGCACCGACCGCACCAGGAACGTGTCGAGCAGCACCCCGAACGCGACCACGAAGCCGATCTGCGTGAGGAACACCAGCGGCAGCACGCCGAGCACGGAGAACGTGCCGGCGAGCACGATGCCCGCCGAGGTGATCACGCCGCCGGTGACGGCGAGGCCGCGGATCATGCCCGCCCGCGTCCCGTGGCGCTGGGTCTCCTCGCGGACCCTGGCCATCAGGAAGATGTTGTAGTCGATGCCGAGCGCCACGAGGAACACGAAGGCGTACAGCGGCAGCGACGCGTCCGAGCCCGGGAACCCGAAGATCACGTCGTAGACCACGACGCTCACGCCGAGCGCCGCGCCGAAGGACAGGATCACCGTCGCGATCAGCAGCAGCGGGGCGAGCACGGCCCGCAGCAGCACCATCAGGATCAGGAACACGATCGCCAGCGCGATCGGGACGATCAGCAGCGTGTCGCGCGTGGCGGCCTCGCGGCCGTCGAGCTGGATCGCGGTCTGACCGCCGACCAGCACGTCATCGCCGCCCGCCTTGCGGGCCGCCGCCCGGATCGGGTCGATCGCCTCCTCGGCCTGCTTGGAGTACGGGTCGACGTCGAGCGTGGCCGCGAGCAGCGCTCCTCCCTCGCCCTGCTCGGCGGGCCGCACGGCCGACACCCGGTCCACCTGGCCCACGGCCGCCGCGACCGCCTCGGCCTTGGAGGCGTCGGGCACCACGATGTCGGTCGGGATGGCGTTGCCGCTCGGGTAGGCCTTGGCCAGCAGGGCCTGGCCGTCGACGGACTCGACCTCGCCGACGTACTGGTTGCCGCCGTTGAGCCCGGTCGAGAAGTTCAGGATCCCGAAGCAGCAGACGATCAGGATCGCGCTCGTGGTGATCCAGATCCGGCGCGGGGAGCGGGCGACCCGCTCGCCGACACGCCGCCAGGCGCCGTGGGTCTCGTCCGCGCCCTCGTCGCCGACGTGCGGGACGCCGTTGCCCCAGCCCATCATGGGCGGGCGCCAGAACGCCCAGCGGCCGGTGATGACCAGCAGAGCCGGCAGCAGCGTCAGCATGGCGAGCATCGCGACGGCGATGCCCATCGCGCCGATCGGGCCCATGCCCGAGGTCGCGTTGACCTCCGCGATGGACAGCGTCAGCAGGGCCGCGACGACGGTCAGGCCGGACGCGAAGATGGCCGGGCCGGCCGTCTGGAGCGCACGCCGCAACGCGACGTGCTTGTCCTCGTGCTTGCGCAGCTCCTCCCGGTAGCGCGACACGAGCAGCAGCGCGTAGTCGGTTCCTGCGCCGAGCACGAGCACGGAGAGGATCGACGAGGACTGGCCGTTGATCGTGACGCCCAGCTCGGAGAGGCCGTAGCCGAGGCCGCGCACCGTCAGCTCGGCGAACGCGACCGCGAACAGCGGGATCAGCCAGAAGATCGGGCTGCGGTAGATCAGGATCAGCAGCAGGATCACGAGGCTGAACGCGGCCGCGGCGAGCGTGCCGTTGATGCCCTCGAAGACCTTGATCGCGTCGGCGGCATAGCCGGCAGGGCCGGTCACCTTGGCCTGCAGCCCACCGCCCGGGTCCGACGCCTCCTCGCGCAGTTGGTCGACCGGGTCGAGGATCGTGTCGCTCTCCCCGTCGCCGGTGATGACCGCGCTCATGATCGCCGACGTGCCGTCCTCGGAGGGGATCGGCTCCGACAGCGGCGTCGTGTCACGCGGCAGGTCGGCGTTGAAGTTGCGCCGGTCCTCGGCCATCACCTCGCGGTCGGCGGCCGTGAGCCCGCCGTCCCGGCGATAGACGACGACGGCCGCGGCCGTCTCGCCGCCCTGGAGGTCCTCGACGGCATTCAAGCGCCTTGGTGGACTCCGCGTCGCCCGGGAGGAACGAGGTCGACTCGTTCTGCTCGGCGTCGGCGTACTTGGTCGGGAGGTTCGCGCCGATGACGACGGCCATCACGCACAGCCAGACGGCGAGGACGATCCACTTCGCGCGCCGGCCGGACGCGATGGTGAGGAGCTTCGACATGGGGCCTTTCCCGTCGAGTAGGTGCCGAGAAGTCAACCGGAACTGAGATTCCGGTGAGGTACGGGTGACCGTACTCCCGGGATCAGGCTTCCAGCAGGGCGCGCAGCTCGTCCGGATCGGTCACCGGACGTTGACAGGCGAAGTGCTCGCAGACGTAGGCGGCCGCGCGGCCGTCGACGGCGCCGCGGCCCTCGAGCAGCGGCACGTCCCCGTCACCGCCGGCCAGCACCACGTGCGGGCGGAACTCCGCGCGGACGGCGCGCTCCAGCACCGCGGTGTCCGGGCCGGCGAGGGCGACCTCCTTGACGGAGGCGAGGTGGAAGTCGATCGCCTGCAGCAGGTGGCCGAACGCGGTCGGGTGCTGCGGCGCGATCGCGTGCAGCAGCGCGATCGTGGACTCGGCCGCCTTGGCGTAGCGCGCCTCGCCGGTCAGCGCGGCGAGCCGCAGCAGCCCGAACGTGGCCGACGACCCGCCGGAGGGGATCGGAGCGTCCTCGAGCTCCTTGCGGCGCGCGATCAGCTCGTGGTCGGCGCCGACGGCGAAGAAGCCGCCGCGCTCGGGGTCGGCGAAGCGGTCGAGGATCTCGTCGGCGAGCGCGCGCGCCTGCGCGAACCAGCGGTCGTCGAAGGTCGCCTCGTAGAGCGTGAGCGACGCCTCGAGCAGGAACGCGTGGTCCTCGAGGTAGGCGGGGAGCTTCGCGCGGCCGCGGTTGTAGGTGCGCAGGAGGCGGCCGTCGGAGTCGCGCATGTCGCGCGCGATGAACTCCGCGGCCGCGACCGCGGCGTCCAGGTAGTCGGCGCGCTCGAGCACGGCGCCGGCCTCGGCGAGCGCGGAGATCATCAGGGCGTTCCAGGCCGTCAGCCGCTTGTCGTCGAGGCCCGGCCGCACGCGCTGCTCGCGCGCGGCGAGCAGGCCCGCCTTGATCTCGTCGAGGCGCTCAGGGTCCGGCGTGGCGCGCACCGGGATGCTCGCGCCCTCGAAGTTGCCGCCGGGCACGATCGCCGAAGTGCTGCAGCGCGGCGCGGCGCGAGGTCCTCGGGCAGCGCGTCGCGGACCTCGTCGGGCGTCCAGACGTAGAACTTGCCCTCGACGCCCTCGGAGTCGGCGTCCAGCGCGGAGGCGAAGCCGCCCTCCTCCTGGCGCAGCTCGCGCAGCGCCCAGTCGAGCGTCTCCGTCGACCACGCGCAGGAACAGCGCCTCGCCCGTGAGCTGCCAGGCGTGCAGGTACGCGCGGGCGAGCAGCGCGTTGTCGTAGAGCATCTTCTCGAAGTGCGGGACGATCCAGCGGGCGTCGACGCTGTAGCGGGAGAAGCCGCCGCCGACCTGGTCGTACATGCCGCCCGACGCCATCCGGCGCAGCGTGTGCAGCGCCATCTCGCGCTCGCCGCGGCGCAGCAGGAACTCGATCACCGACGCCTGCGGGAACTTCGGCGCGCCGCCCCAGCCGCCGTGCTCGGCGTCGTAGCTGCGGCGCAGCGTGGTGACGGCCTCCTCGAGCGCGCCGCGTCGGAGGCCTCGCCGCCGGGCGGCTCGAGCGCGGCCGCGCCCTGCAGGCGCGGCAGGATCGTCTGCGACGCCTGCTCGATCTCCTCGCGCTGCTCGCGCCACGCGTGCGCGACGCCCTCGAGCACCTGCGATCCAGCTCGGCATGCCCTGCGCGTGGCTGCGGCGGGTAGTAGGTGCCGGCGTAGAACGGCACGCCGTCGGGGCGCAGGAACGCGTTCAGCGGCCAGCCGCCGTGGCCGGTCATCGCCTGCAGCGCGTCCATGTAGATCGCGTCGACGTCCGGGCGCTCCTCGCGGTCGACCTTCACGCACACGTAGCGCTCGTTCATCAGCCGCGGCGACCTGCGGGGTCCTCGAAGGACTCGCGCTCCATCACGTGGCACCAGTGGCAGGCCGAGTAGCCGATCGAGACGAGCAGCGGCTGGTCGGTCGTCGCGCGCCAGCGCGAGCGCCTCGTCGCCCCACGGGAACCAGTCGACGGGGTTCTCCGCGTGCTGGAGCAGATAGGGGGAGGTCTCGTTGCGCGAGTCGGTTCGGCATAGTGGCTGGCTATGTCCCACCATAGGAAGACCGTGACGGCGGACGGCGCGCCAGACGGCCGTCGGCCCCTACTCGCACGCCGTCGTCTCCAACGGCCTCGTCTTCTGCAGCGGCCAGGTGCCGCTCGACCCGGAGACCGGCAAGCTCGTCGAGGGCTCGATCGGCGACCAGACGCGGCGCTGCCTCGACAACCTCGTCGATCGTCGCCGAGGCCGCGGGCGCGTCAGCTCTCCGACGCGGTGCGGATGGGCATCTACGTCACGGACATGAGCACCTTCAAGGAGGTCAACGAGGCCTACGGCTCGTACTTCGAGTCCGACCCGCCGGCGCGCTCGACGATCGGCGTGGCCGCGCTCCCGCTCGGCGCCAGGTCGAGATCGACGCCGATCCTCGCCCTCCCCGACTGAGGCCGACGTCACCGCCGCCGACTCGAGGCGGCGCGGCCCGCCGTCGAGCAGCTCGCGCGGCGCACGCCGATGCTCTCGTCGCGCACGATCTCCGAGCGCGCCGGCGGCGATCGTCGCGCTGAAGGCCGAGAACCTCCAGCGCACGGGCTCCTTCAAGGTGCGCGGCGTGGCGGCCAAGCTCGCCGCGCTGGGGGAGGAGGGCTGCCGCAACGGCGTCGTCGCCGCGTCGGCCGGCAACCACGCGCAGGCGCTCGCCGCCGCCGCGCGCCAGCGCGGGGTCCACTGCGAGGTGTTCGTGCCCTCGCGACGCGCCGCTCGCCAAGGTCGAGGCCGCGCGCGGGCAGGGGGCGACGATCCACGTCGGCGGCGAGTCCGTCGACGAGTGCCTGAACGCCGCGCTCGAGCGCGCCGACGAGGGCGGGCTGGCGTTCGTGCACCCGTTCGACGACCCGGACGTCGTGGCCGGGCAGGGCTCGCTCGGGCTCGAGCTGCTCGAGGACGTGCCCGACCTCGCCAAGGTCGTCGTGCCGGTCGGCGGCGGCGGGCTGTGCGCCGGCGTGGCGATCGCCGTCAAGTCGGCGCGGCCGGAGGTCGAGGTCGTCGGCGTGCAGGTCGCGGCCTGCGCGCCCTACCCGGAGTCGCTGCGGCGCGGCGAGCCGGTCCCCGCCACCTCGGCGCTGACGATCGCCGACGGGATCGCGGTCAAGCGGCCGGGCGAGCTCACGCTCGCGGCTGCTCGACGCGAGTGGGCCGACGACGTCGTGGTCGTCGGCGAGGACGAGACCGCCGAGGCGATGGTCGTGCTGATGGAGCGGGCCAAGCTCGTCGTCGAGGGCGCCGGCGCGGTCGGCGTCGCCGCGCTGCTCGGCGGCGCAGGTGCGCGCCGCGCCGTCGGGCACGACGGTCGCGGTGCTCTCCGGCGGCAACGTCGACGCCGGGCCTGCTCGCCTCGATCGCGCGCCGCCACGAGACCGAGGCCGGCCGCCGCGCTCGTGCTGTTCACGCCGCGTGCCCGACCGCCCCGGCAACCTCGCCCGGCTGCTCGACTGCGTGGCGGCGCGAGGGGGCGAACATCGTCGACGTCTCGCACGTGCGCGAGGGCGTCGACCTGCACGTGCGCGAGACCGCCGTCGAGCTCGTGATCGAGACCCGCGGGCAGGAGCACGCGGACGCCGTCGTCGCCGCGCTCGACGGCGCCGGCTACGACACGCGCGTCGTGCACGTAGCTGCAGGCGTTCGCGCTGCGCTACGCGCGGCGGGGATCCGCGCTCGGTCGGTCAGGGAGACCCATCAGGGGAGGAGAGCGCCGTGAGGACGAAGTCCCGCACGCGCAGCATCGTCATCTGGACCGCCGTCGCGCTGGTCGGCGCGGTCGTCCTGGGGCGTCGTCGCCCTCGTCCGCGGGGAGCAGATCTCCGCCGCGTGGCTGATCGCCGCGGCGGTCGGCTCGTACGCGATCGCCTACCGCTTCTACGCGCGCTTCATCGCCGAAGAAGGTGCTCGGCGTCGACCGCAAGCGGGCGACGCCCGCCGAGCGGCTCGAGAACGACGTCGACTACCAGCCGACGGACCGGCGCGTGCTGTTCGGCCACCACTTCGCCGCGATCGCCGGCGCCGGCCCGCTCGTCGGCCCCGTGCTCGCCGCCCAGATGGGCTACCTGCCGGGCACGATCTGGATCGTCGTCGGCGTCATCTTCGCCGGCGCCGTGCAGGACATGGTCACGCTGTTCTTCTCGATGCGCCGCGACGGCAAGTCGCTCGGGCAGATGGCGCGCGACGAGATCGGGCCGGTCGGCGGCGTCGCCGCGCTGATCGCGGTCTTCTCGATCATGATCATCCTGCTCGCGGTCCTCGCGCTGGTCGTCGTCAACGCGCTGGCCGCAGTCGCCGTGGGGCATGTTCTCGATCGCGATGACGATCCCGATCGCGTTCTTCATGGGCTTCTACATGCGCGTGCTGCGCCCGGGCCGCGTGCTCGAGACGACCGCGATCGGCGTCGCGCTGCTGCTGCTCGCGATCGCCGCCGGCGGCTGGGTCGCAGGAGTCCGGCGGCGCGCTGGCGGACTTCTTCACGATGGACGCCGACGACGATCGTCTGGTGCCTGATCGGCTACGGCTTCCTCGCCTCCGTGCTGCCGGTGTGGATGCTGCTGGCGCCGCGCGACTACCTGTCGACGTTCATGAAGATCGGCACGATCATCCTGCTGGCGATCGGCATCCTCGTGACGCTGCCGGTGATGCAGAACGAGGCGGTCACGAAGTTCGCCTCCAACGGCGAGGGCCCGGTGTTCGCGGGCGCGCTGTTCCCGTTCGTGTTCATCACCATCGCCTGCGGCGCGCTGTCGGGCTTCCACTCGCTGATCGCCTCCGGCACGACGCCGAAGATGATCGAGTCCGAGCCGCAGGTGCGCTTCATCGGCTACGGCGCGATGCTGATGGAGTCCTTCGTCGCCGTGATGGCGATCATCGCCGCCTCGATCATCGACCCGGGCCTCTACTACGCGATGAACGCGCCCGCCGCGGTGGTCGGCGACACGCGTCCAGTCGGCGTCGCAGGCGGTCAACGGGCTCGGCTTCGCGATCTCGCCGGCGAGCTGCAGGCGGCGGCCACCGCGGTCGAGGAGGAGTCGCTGATCGCGCGCACGGGCGGCGCGCCGACGCTCGCCATCGGCATGTCGCAGATCTTCTCCGGCGCGACCGGTGAGGGGCTCAGGGCCTTCTGGTACCACTTCGCGATCATGTTCGAGGCCCTGTTCATCCTCACCACGGTGGACGCGGGCACGCGGGTCGGGCGCTTCATGCTCCAGGACACGCTCGGCAACGTCTGGAAGCCGATCGGGCGCGTGAGCTGGAAGCCGGGCCTGTGGGTCGACGAGCGCGATCGTCGTCGGCGCCTGGGGCTACTTCCTCTACGCCGGCGTGACCGACCCGCTCGGCGGGATCAACCAGCTGTTCCCGCTGTTCGGCATCGCCAACCAGCTGCTGGCGGCCGTCGCGCTGACGGTCGCCACGACGCTGCTGATCAAGTCCGGGCGGCTGAAGTGGGCGTGGGTGACGGGCATCCCGCTGGCCTGGGACGCCGCCGTGACGCTGACCGCGAGCTACCAGAAGGTGTTCTCGCGACAACCCGAAGCTCGGCTTCTTCGCGCAGCGCGACACGTTCCAGGACGCGCTCGACGCCGGCGAGGTGCTGCCGCCGGCCAAGAACGCCGGACGACGATGCAGGCGGTCGTCACCAACTCGACCGTCGACGGCATCCTCGCCGCGCTGTTCGCGGTGCTGATCATCATCGTGATCCTCGACGCCGTCGCGCGTGTGGGTGAAGGCGATCCGGGCGCGCGAGCCGCTGCCGACCACCGAGGCGCCGCGGCGTCGAGTCGCGGATCGTCGCCCCGGCCGGGCTGTTCTGGACCGCCGAGGAGCGGGCGCTGCTCGCCGGGGCCGGCGCCGAACGGCGGGCAGCGGCGGCCGCTTCGAGCGCGAGCGCGAGGAGGCGGGGACGGGATCGCCATGACGCCTGCGCGAGGCCGTCTCGCGGCGTCCGCTGGTACCTGCGCGAGGTGTCCGGCGAGAGCGCCTACGACCGCTACGTCGAGCACATGCGGCGCGACCACCCGGACCAGCCGGTGATGTCGCGGCGCGACTACGAGCGCCGGCGGATGCGGATGCGCGACGAGAACCCGCGCGCCCGCTGCTGCTGAAGCCGCGCGGCGTCGGCATCGGCGGCGACGGTCGCCGTGCGCGCCGCCGGAACCGGCGGCCGCGCGCTGACGCTCGTCTAGCTCGTGCTCGCCGGCGAGCGTCCTCGGCGCGCCGTCGCGGCGAAGAGCTCGACGACGTCTATGTCCGCTGGCGCGGCTGCGGCGCTGCCGTCGAGGCCGCGCGCGGGCTCGTCGGCGGCCAGGGCGCGCTCCTCGGCGACGGCCCGCCACGTGCCGCTCCTGGTCGCCGGGCGGCAGCCCGCCGTGGCGCTCGAGCCCGCGCGCGCTGGTCCTCGGCGCCTCGTCGCTGCGGCCGCCAGGCGGGCGCGGCCGATCGCCGGCCGACGGCGCTCGACCTCGCGAGCGCGAGCCACAGCGAGCGCTTGCCCTCGATGCCCATGGAGAGGCCCTCGAGCTCGATCGAGCGGGCTCAGCGGCGAGGGCTCGCGCAGCTCGCCGTTGAGCTTGAGCCGGCCGACCTTCTCGCGTGATCCAGCCCATCGCGACCTTCGCCTGGTCGCGTCGAGGCGCCGAGCGTCTCCATGAACTCGAGCAGCGTGTCGCGGTCCTGCTCGGATCTCGCCGCTCAGCCGCTCGGCCAGCGCGCCGATCTCGTCGCCCTTGTGCTGCTTGGCGATCCGGGACACCAGCTCGACCCCGGTCGTCGATCCCCCAGGTGGTCGTTGAGGTAGATCGGGAGGTACTTGGATGGTTGGCGCGGCGGCGCTCATGCGACCGGGGTCGCCTTCGCGCGCGCGCCGAGAAACCTGACGCCCCCGTCACCTTCGCTCTACGCTTCCGCCGGTGCGTCAGCGAGCACGACTTCGACTGGCTGGTCGTCGGCTCGGGCTTCGGCGGCAGCGTCGCCGCGCTGCGGCTGAGCGAGAAGGGCTACCGGGTCGGCGGTGCTCGAGTGCGGCCGGCGCTTCGGCGACGACGACCTGCCGCGCTCGACCTGGGACCTGCGCCGCTACTTCTACGCGCCGCGGCTGGGGCTGCGCGGCATCTTCCGGCTCTCGACGTTCCGCGACGTCGCCGTCGTCTCCGGCGCGGGCGTGGGCGGCGGCTCGCTCGGCTACGCGAACACGCTCTACCGCGCGCCGCGGCGCTTCTACGAGGACGGCCAGTGGGCCGAGCTCGACGACTGGGAGAGCGCGCTGGCGCCGCACTACGACGAGGCGGAGCGGATGCTCGGCGTCACCGAGGTCGACGGCCGACGACCCCGCCGACGAGCTGCTGCGCGAGTACGGGCGCGAGATCGGCGCCGACGGACACCTACGCCAAGACGCGCGTCGGCGTGTTCTTCGGCGAGCCGGGCGTGACGGTCGCCGACCCGTACTTCGGCGGCGCCGGGCCCGACCGCGCGGGCTGCGTCGCTGTGCGGGCGCTGCATGGTCGGCTGCCCGCACAACGCCAAGAACACGCTGCCCAAGAACTACCTGTGGTTCGCCGAGCGCGCGCGGCGCGGAGATCATGCCGGAGCGCGAGGTCGTCGACGTCGCGCCCGCTCGGCGCGCCCGACGGCTCCGAGGGCTACGAGGTCACCACGCGAGCGCCCCGGCGCGTGGCTGCGCAAGGACCGCCGGACGTTCACGCGCGCGCGGCGTCGTGATCGCGGCGGGCGCGCTCGGCACCAACAAGCTGCTCGCCCGCTGCCAAGCTCGCCGGCTCGCTGCCGCGGCGTCTCCGACCGCCTCGGCGCGCTGCGTGCGCACCAACTCGGAGGCGATCCTCGCCGTCACGCTGCCCAAGGACGCCGCCGAGCTGATCAAGCGCGTCGCGATCACCTCGAGCGTCTACCCCGACCCCGACACGCACATCGAGACCGTCACCTACGGCGACGCGGGCGACTCGATGAGCCTGCTCTACACGCTGATGGTCGGCGACGGCACGCGCGTCACGCGGCCGCTGAAGCTGCTCGGCCACGATCGCCCGCCACCCGCTGCGGCTGCTGCGGATCGATCTCCCCGCGGGGCTGGTCGCGGCGCACGATCATCGTGCTCGTGATGCAGACGCTCGACAACGCGATCTCGCTCGTGCCCAAGCGCGGTCGCGCGGCGGCATGCGGCTGCAGACCGAGCAGGACCCCGAGCGCCCGAACCCGACCTTCATCCCGGTCGCCAACCACTTCGCCGCCTGGCTGGCGAAGCGCACGGGCGGGATCGCGCAGAGCTCGCTCATGGAGGCCGTGCTCAACACGCCCACCACCGCCCACATCCTCGGCGGCGCCGTGATCGGCGCCGACCCGTCACGCGGCGTCGTCGACGCCCGCCAGCGCGTGTTCGGCTACGAGAACCTGCTCGTCTGCGACGGCTCGGCGATCCCCGCCAACGTCGGCGTGAACCCGAGCCTGACCATCACGCGCGCTGGCCGAGCACGCGATGGCCACGTGTCGCACGTTCAGCCCGCGGACGTGACGTCCCGCGCGAAGGTCTCGAACACCTCGAGGTAGCGCTTGAGGTCGGCGTCCGTGTGCAGCACGGACAGCGTCCACTCCTCGTCCTCGCCCGGCGTCATGAAGATGCCGTTGTTCATGTGGTAGAGCCACGCGAGGTTCGTCAGGTCGTGGTGGATCTTCGTGAGGTAGTCGCGGTACTCGCGGATCGGCTCGCTCGAGAAGACCACGCAGCCCTTGGAGCCCATGCCGACCGTGTGGGCGGGGAGGCCGTACTCGGCGATGATCCGCTCGCAGCCGGCCATCAGGTCCTCGTTGAGCTTGTGCAGCTTGGCGTAGCCCTCGTCGGTGAGGACCTCGCAGAGCGTCGCCTCGGCGGCCGCCATCACGAGCGGGTTGCCGTTGAACGTGCCCTGCTGGCGGACCTGGCCCGAGGCGACCAGCGCGCCGAGCTCGTCGGTCATGCCGACCGCGCCGCCGGGCAGGCCGCCGCAGATCGCCTTGGCGAGGCACACGACGTCGGGCGTGACGCCGAACAGCTCGGTCGCGCCGCCGGGGGCGACGGCCGCGCCGGTCTTGACCTCGTCGAAGATCAGCACCGCGCCGTGGTCGCGCGTGAGCTCGCGCACGCGCTCGAGGTAGCCGGCGACGGGCGGGACGATGTTGATGTTCATCATCGCCGGCTCGAGGATCACGCCGGCCACCTGGCCGCGGAGCTCCTCGAGCAGCGACGGCCAGCGCCTCGGCGTCGTTGAACGGGACGACGCGCGTCAGGTCCGGCGTGTTGGCCGGGTAGCCGAGCCCGTAGGGGATCGAGGTCGGCCGCTCGCGCGGGCCCATCAGCGGCGGCGGGCGGCTTGACGGAGACCATCACGGCGTCGTGGTGGCCGTGGTAGGTGCCCTCGATCTTGACGATCAGCTCGCGGCCGGTGAAGCCGCGGGCGAGGTGGATGGCGTCCATCGTGGACTCCGTGCCGGAGTTCGTGAAGCGCCACTGCGGCAGGCCCCAGCGGCGGCGCAGCTCCTCGGCGACGGTGATCGAGCCCTCGGTCGGGGCGGCGAAGTGCGTGCCCTCGTCCATGCGCGCCTTGACGGCGGCGGCGATCGACCGGGTTGGCGTGGCCGACGCACATGACGCCGAAGCCGTTGTGGAAGTCCAGGTACTCGTTGCCGTCGACGTCCCAGACCTGGGCGCCCGTGCCGCGCTCGATGTAGACGGGCCACGGGTCGTTCTTCTGGAACTGGCTCGGTACGCCGCCGGGCATGACGCCGCTCGCCCGCTCGAAGTTCTCGCCCGAGCGGGCGGTCCGCTCTCGATACACGCGTGCGCATGCTGCTCCGTGAGGGCGATGACGCGGTCGCGGTCGATCGAGGCGGGGATGGGGGCGGTGGCGCTCATGGGGAGCGAGGCTACTCGTGCCAGCCCCCTTGACAGGTGCGGTTAACCCGCCCTGCGAGGGTCACCGTTCGCGCAGCTGGGCGCGGCTGCACCTTGCCGGAGCTCGTGCGCGGCAGCGCGTCGGCGAACTCGACGATGCGCGGGTACTTGTACGGCGCCGTCTCGGCCTTGACGTGGTCCTGCAGCTCGCGCGCGAGCGCGTCGCAGGGCTCGTGGCCGTCGTGGAGCACGACGATCGCGCGCACGACGGCGCCGCGCTCGTGGTCGGGCGCGGAGACCGCCGCGGCGTCGGCGACCGCGGGGTGGCGCGACGAGCGCGGACTCGACCTCGAACGGGCCGATCCGGTAGCCGGCGGAGACGATCACGTCGTCGGCGCGCCCCTCGAAGTACAGGAAGCCGTCCTCGTCCTCGCGCACGAGGTCGCCGGTGCGCCACGGCCCGGCGTGCGGCTCCTCGCCGAGGTAGTGCAGGAAGAAGGTCGGGTCGGTGGCGGGGTCGAGCATGAGCTCGCCGTCCTCGACGGTCAGCGCCGACGCCGGGGAGCGGGCGGCCCATCGAGCCGGGCCGCGGCGCCTCGCCCGGCGGGTGGCCGGTGAGCTGGCCGGTCTCCGTCTGCCCGTAGCCGTCGCGGATCCACAGGCCGGTCGCCTCGTGCCAGGCGCCGAGCACGTCGGGGTCGAGCGCCTCGCCGGCGGCGACCAGCCCGCGCAGCGAGGCGACCGGCCGCGGCTGCGCGCGGTTGGCGATCACGCGGTACTCCGTCGGCGCCATGCAGAGCACGTTCACGCCCTCGCGCTCGGCGATGTCGAGCCGCTCGGCGGGGTCGAAGCGGGCGTCGTGCAGCAGCGCGGCGGCGCCGCGCAGCCACGGCGCGATGAAGGCGTTGCGGGCCGACTTCGACCAGCCCGAGGCGGCCGTGCACCAGACGAGGTCGCCCGGCTCCGGCGGCCAGCCAGTGCTCGGCCTGCAGCCGCTGGCCGGGGAGGTAGCGCTGGCCGTGCAGCGACCGCCTTCGGCTCGCCCGAGGTGCCGGAGGTGAACGTGACGCAGGCACGGGTCGTCGGGCTCGAGCTCGGCGGGCGGCGGCACGTCGCGCGCCGGCAGCGCGCCCCACGGCGCCCACAGCGTCGGGCCGTCCCAGCCCGCGGCCTCGAGCGCGTCGCGGTTGCGCTCGTCGGCGATCACGAGCGCCGGCGGCGGTCACGTCAGCCGCAGCCGCAGGTCCTTCGGCGCGCAGCTGCTCCGTGCAGGGCAGCACGGCGTAGCCCGCGCGGAAGCAGGCGACCATCGCCAGCACCCACTCGGGCCGGTTGCCGAGCAGCGTCAGCACGACGTCGCCGCGCCGGACGCCCGTGCTCGGCGAGCTGCGCGTGCAGCAGCGCCGGCCTGCTCGGCGACCTCGCCGAAGCGCCACTCGCGGCGCGCGCCGTCGCGGGCCAGCTCGACGATCGCGAGCTGCTCCGGCGGCGCCGCGTCGACGACGTCGCGCGCGAAGTTCAGCCCGTCACCTCCCACAGGCCCCACTCGCCGGGGACGCCGCGCAGCACGCGCCGGCCGCGGTCCTCGAAGCGCAGCCCGGAGCCGACGACGAGGTCGTGCACCGTGCTCGAGGTGAAGACGCCGCCCGCGGGCGCCTCGCCCATGACGCGGGCCGCGATGTGCACGGCCAGCCCCGCGACGTCGTCGCCGACCAGCTCGACCTCGCCCGTGTGCAGCCCGGCGCGCAGCTCGAGCCCGAGCGCCGTCACGTCGGCGACGATCGAGCGCGCGGCGCGGACCGCGCGGGCCGGGCCGTCGAACAGCGGCGAGGAAGCCGTCGCCGACCGACTTGACCTCGCGGCCGCGGTGGCGGCCCAGGCAGGCGCGGACGATCCGGTCGTGCTCCTCGAGCAGGTCGCGCCAGCAGCTCGTCGCCGAGCGCCGCCGCGCGCACGGTGGAGCCGACGATGTCGGTGAACAGGACGGTCGCGAGCACGCGGTCGTGGTCGGGCGGGCGGCGGTCGCCCGTGAGGAACTCGTCGACCTCGCCGATCACGGCCGCCGAGTCGCCCAGGAACGGGAACGTGTCGGCGCCCTCGAGCTCGACCAGCCGCGCGCCCGGGATGTGCTCCGCGAGGTAGCGCGAGTGCTCGACGCCGATGCCCGCGTCGTGCGTGCGGTGCAGCAGCAGCGTCGGCACGCGGATCGAGCCGAGCACGTGGCGGACGTCGAGGTGGCCGTTGAGCTCCATCGCGCGCGCCGCCTCGCCCGGGTCCGAGCGACATCCGCTGCAGCCGCCCGAGCCACTCGCGCAGGCCGGCGTCGTCGGCGTGGGAGGGGGCGAAGCGCGCGGCGAAGCCGCCCTCGCCCCAGTGCGCGACCATCTCGCCCATCGCTGCGGCGCGCTCCTCGGCGCTCCAGGCGGCGGGGTAGTCGTCGGCGCGCGTGCTGCGCGCGAAGGCGGCGTAGAGCGTGAGCGAGCGCACGCGCTCGGGGGCCGAGGCCGCGAACAGCATCGCCATCGGGCCGCCCTCCATGATCGCGATCAGGTCGGCGCGCGCGGTGCCGGCGGCGTCCATCACCGTGCGCACGTCGTCGACCTGCTCCTCGAGCGTCGCCGTGCCGTCGGTGCGGTCCGACATCCCCGTGCCGCGGCGGTCGTAGAGGATCACCCGGCCGAGCCCGCCGAGGCGCTGGAAGAAGCGCGCGACCGTCGGGTGCTCCCACAGCGCCTCGATGGCGGAGAACGTCTGCGGCACGAAGACGATGTCGCGCTCGCCCTCGCCGACCGTCTGGTAGGCGAGCGAGACGCCGTCGCGGGCGCGTGCGTACTGGGTTCTCGGTGCCACGGGGAGAGTACGGTTTCGCCTGCCAGGCGCTCGCGCGCGGCGCAGACGACCGGCTTGCGCGAGCACCTTCGGCGACGTACTTGCAGACCGGAAACCGGACTGTACCGGAGCGATCCGCCGCCGGCACGCCATACCATCGCGTGTCACTCCGCATGATGCGGAGCGGCCGTCCCTGGCCGAGGATCCTCCATATCGATGAGCCGTGTCTCCCTTCCCGGGCTGTCCCTGTCCGCAGTGGTCGTCGTCGCTGCGCTCCTTGCGCTGCTCGTATTGGAGACGGGGGGCAGCGAGCCGGGCCAGTACCAGTCCCCGCCTGAGAGCGACGCGATCATGCGCCTCAGCGAGGCGCGCGGGGCGGTCAAGGGCCGCCAGGCCTCCTCGGAGGTCGAGCGCCTCCGCGCCGGTCAGCGCGCCGACAGCGCCCAGCGCGCCGCCCGCAGGGCCGCACAGCGGGCCCGCGCCGCGCGGGCGAACGGTCGCGGCCGCCGCGCCGGCGCGCGCCGCGTGAGCGGCGGCAGCCGCCGGGCCGACGCCTCGCCGCAACGCCACGCGCAACCGCTCGCAGCGCACGGCCTCGCGGCGCGGCAGCTCGCGCCGGGGCCGCTCCGGGCTCGGCGGAAACCGGCCCACCACGCCCGTGAACACCTCGCCGCCCGCGAGCGGCAACGACACCGCGGCGCTCGTGCCGACCGCCAATCCCGGCGGCAACGGCAACGGCAACAGCGGTGGCGGCGGCAACAGCCGCACCGGCGGCAACGGCAAGGCGAAGCCGGCCAAGCCCGCGAAGCCCGGCAAGGCGCCCAAGGCCGCCAGGCCGGGCAAGTCGCCCAAGGCCGCGAGGCCGGGTAAGGCGCCCAAGGCCGCCAAGCCGGTCAAGCCCAAGAAGCAGCGCAGCGTCCCCGCTCCGGCGCCGCCCGCCGCGGCTCCGGCCCCGGCTCCGTCCGCGCCCGGCAACGGCAAGGGCAAGGGCCGCGGCCACGACGACCACGGCAACGGGAACGGCAACGGCCACGACGGCGGGCACGGCAAGGGCCACGACAAGCACGGCGGCTAGCGAGCCCCGCGCCGGTATCGTGGGCGGTCCTCAAACCGAACGCACTCGAGGTACCGAGAACCCATGGCCGTAGCCGCGCAGCCGTTCTACGAGAAGACCGACGAGCAGAAGGCCATCATCGAGATGGTCCGCCAGTTCGTCGACGAGCAGATCCTCCCGCAGGCCGAGCACTACGACTCGGCCGACGAGTTCCCGGAGCCGATCGTCGAGCAGATGAAGGAGCTCGGCCTCTTCGGGGTCACGATCCCCGAGGAGTACGGCGGGATGGGCCTCGACCTGACGACCTACACGATGATCGTCGAGGAGCTCTCGCGCGGCTGGATCTCGATCTCCGGCGTCGTCAACACGCACTTCATCGGCTCCTACCTGCTGATGAAGTTCGGCACCGACGAGCAGAAGGAGCGGCTGCTCCCGCGCATGGCCACGGGCGAGATCCGGGCCGCGTTCAGCCTCTCGGAGCCCGAGCTCGGCTCCGACGTGCAGGCGATCAAGACCTCCGCGGTCAAGAGCGGCGAGCACTACGAGATCAACGGCCAGAAGATGTGGGTCACCAACGGCCTGCTGTCCGGCGTCGTGTTCGTGCTCGCCAAGACCGACCGCGAGGCCGACCCGCCCTACAAGGGCATGACCTGCTTCATCTGCGAGAAGGAGCCGGGCGCGTCGGAGAACACCGGCGACTACGCGGGCCTCGTCGTGCCGCCCAAGATCAAGAAGATGGGCTACAAGGGCGTCGAGTCGACCGAGCTCGTCTTCGACGGCTACAAGTGCCCCGCCGACATGATCCTCGGAGGCGAGGACGGCGGCCTCGGCAAGGGCTTCACGCAGATGATGGACGCGCTCGAGGTCGGCCGGGTCAACGTCGCCGCCCGCGGCGTCGGCATCGCCCAGCGCGCGCTCGAGCTCGGCCTGCGCTACAGCCAGGAGCGCAAGACCTTCGGCAAGCCGATCGCCCAGCACCAGGCGATCCAGTTCAAGCTCGCCGACATGGCGACCAAGGTCGAGGCCGCGCGCCTGCTCACGCTCAAGGCCGCCCGCATGAAGGACGCGGGCGAGCGCTCGGACCTCGAGGCCGGCATGGCGAAGCTCTTCGCCTCCGAGACCGGCAAGGAGGTCGTCGAGGACTCCTTCCGCATCCACGGCGGCTACGGCTACTCCAAGGAGTACGAGATCGAGCGCCTCTACCGCGACGCGCCGCTGCTGCTGATCGGCGAGGGCACCTCGGAGATCCAGCGGATGGTCATCGGCCGCAAGCTCCTCCAGCGCCACAAGATCTGACCGCCGGCCGGGGGCGTTGCCCCGGCGGACGCTCCGCAGCGCCGAACCCGGAGTTGTTCAGCCTGAGGCTGAACAACTCGCGGCTCGACGCCGCGGGCGGCACCCTCACCTCCCTACCCAGCCGCAGTTGACGCTCGGCACCAGCACGGCGCCCGGGTTCAGCAGCCCCGCGGGTCCAGCGCGGCCTTGATCGCCCGCATCGCGGCGATCTCCGCGGCCGAGCGCGTGAGCCCGCAGGAACCGCGCCTTGGCGACGCCGACGCCGTGCTCGGCGCTGATCGTCCCGCCGTGTGCGGCGACGAGTCGCAGGACGGTCTCGTCGACGGTCTCGTCGGCCGGGTCGGGCCCGAGCACGTTGACGTGCACGTTGCCGTCGCCGAGGTGGCCGAACACGATCGTCCGCGCTCCCGCGGGCATCGCGGCGCGGACCGCGTCGCAGAACGGCGCCAGCGCGTCGAGCGGCACGCCGACATCGAGCTTGTGCGGGATGCCCGCCGCCGAGATCGCCTCGGTGTGCGCCTCGCGCAGGCGCCACAGCCGCTCGCGGCTCGCGGTGTCGTCGGCGATCACGGCGTCCTCGATCCCGCCGGCCTCGAGCGCCGCGGCCAGCTCGGGCAGCGGATCGGCGTCGGCGGCGGCCTCCAGCAGCACGTAGGCGGGCGAGCCCGGCTCTACCGGCGGCGGGACGTCCAAGTGCTCGAGCACCAGCGACAGGCCCTCCGCAGTGAGGAACTCGCACGCGTCCAGCGAAGGCAGCCGCGGCCGCACCGCGCGCAGCAGCGGCGCCGCGGCGGCGAGGGAGCTGAGCGGCACGAGCGCCAGCGCCCGGGCGTCGCGCCGCGGCACGAGCCGCCAGCGCACGCCGGTGACGACCCCGAGCGTCCCCTCGGAGCCGATCAGCAGCGCCGGCAGGTCGTAGCCCGCGTTGTCCTTGAGCAGCCCGGACATCCGCCGCACGACCGAGCCGTCGGCCAGCACGGCCTCGAGCCCCGCCACGCGCGCCCGCACGGTGCCGTGGCGCAGCGCCCGGATGCCGCCCGCGTCGCAGGCCACGAGCCCGCCGAGCGTCGCGCTGTCGCGGGCGCCGAAGTCCACGCCCGCGTCGAGCCCGGCGGCGCGCGCGTGCGCCTGCAGCGCGCCGAGCGTCACCCCCGCCCCGGCGCTGACCTGCATCGACGCGGCGTCCACCTCGCCGAGCCCGGTGAGCCGCGCCAGCGAGAGCACGACCTCGCCGCCACGCGGCACCCCCGCGCCGACCATGCCCGTGTTGCCGCCCTGCGGGACCACCGCGGCGCCGTGCTCCCCGCAGGCGCGCAGCACCGCGGCGACCTCCTCGGTCGTCCCCGGGCGCACGACCGCGGCGGCGCGGCCCGTCCAGCGGCGGATCCAGTCGACCTCGTACGGCGCGCGGACGTCGTCGTCGACGAGCACGTGGGCGTCGCCCACGGCGTCGCGGAGCCAGTGCACCAGATCCCGGGTCACATGTGGCACGCTACCGGCCATGAGCAACGAGACCGTCTTCACGCTCGAGGCCACGCCGATCAAGTTCGGGCCCGGGGCGGCCGCGGACGCGGGCTGGGAGCTCAAGCGGCTGGGGGTCGAGCGGGCCCTGCTCGTCACGGATCCCGGCGTCGCCGCGACCGGCCACCCCGAGCGCGTCAAGCAGGCGATCGAGGCCGAGGGCATCGAGGTCGTCGTCTACGACCAGGCCCGCGTCGAGCCGACGATCGACTCGCTCCAGCACGCCGCGGACGCCGCGCTCGACGCGAAGGTCGACGGGTTCGTCTCCGTCGGCGGCGGCTCGGCGATCGACACCGCGAAGGTCGCCGACCTGATCGTCACGCACCCGGCGCCGGTCATGGAGTACGTCAACCCGCCGATCGGCGAGGGCCGCAAGCCGCCGGGCCCGCTCAAGCCGCACCTGGCGATCCCGACGACCTCCGGCACCGGCAGCGAGGCGACGACCGTCGCCGTGCTCGACATCCCCGACATGAAGGTCAAGACGGGGATCAGCCACCGCTACATGCGCCCGCACCAGGCGATCGTCGACCCGGAGCTGACCCGCACGCTGCCGCCCGAGGTGACCGCGAGCGCCGGCCTCGACGTCGTCTGCCACGCGGCCGAGTCCTACATCTCCAAGCCGTTCGACAGCCGGCCGCGCCCGGAGAGCCCGGACGACCGGCCGCCCTACCAGGGCTCCAACCCGGTCGCCGACGTGTGGTCGGCGAAGGCGCTCGAGTACGGCGGCGCCTACCTGCGGCGCGCCGTGCGCGACCCCGAGGACGTCGAGGCGCGCGGGCGGATGATGCTCGCGGCCTCGATGGCGGGCGTCGGCTTCGGCTCGGCCGGCGTGCACATCCCGCACGCCTGCGCGTATCCGATCGCGGGGCTCAAGCACTCCTACCAGCCGCCCGGCTACCCCGACGACCACCCGTTCGTGCCGCACGGGCACTCGGTGATCGTCACCGCCCCCGCCGCCTTCCGCTTCACCTACGACGCCGACCCCGAGCGCCACCACCGCGTCGCCGAGCTGCTGCACGGCGAGCCGATCGACGACCCGGGCCCGACACGCTGCCGGAGGTGCTCAGGACGCTGATGCGCGACGTCGGCGCGCCGAGCGGGATCGCCGAGCTCGGCTACACGGAGGACGACGTCGAGGCGCTCGCCGAGGGGGCGATGAAGCAGCAGCGGCTGCTGGTGGTCGCGCCCAAGGAGGCCGGCGTCGAGGACCTGGCGCGGATCCTGCGGGCGTCGATGTGAGCTCGCTCGACCCGATCGCCGCGCCGCAGACCCTCGCCAGCCACGCGCGCACCGCGGTTCTCGCGGCGATCGGCAACGGCCGGCTCGAGCCGGGAGCGCTGCACTCGGTCGCGCAGCTCGCCGAGCAGCTCGGCGTCTCCCGCACGCCGGTGCGCGAGGCGCTGCTGATGCTCGAGCGCGAGGGCCGCGTGCGCTTCGAGCGCAACCGCGGCGTGCGGATCCTGGCGCCGACGGCGCACGACATCGCCGAGGTCTTCGAGCTCCGCGTGCTGCTCGAGGTGCCGTCCGCCTCGGCGGCCGTCGGGCGGGTGGACCTCGACGCGCTCGCGGCCGAGCTCGAGGCGATGCAGGCCGCCGCCGCGGACGGGGACGAGGGCGCGTTCATGGACCACGACGAGCGCTTCCACGCGCTGATCCTCGGCTCGGGCGGCAACCGCCGGCTCGTCGCGACGGTGGCCGGCCTGCGCGACGCGGTGCGCGGGCGCGGCGCCTCGACCGTCGGGCGCTCGCGCAGCCTGGAGGAGATCCAGGCCGAGCACGCGGCGATCCTCGGCGCGCTGCAGGCCGGCGACGCCGACCGCGCCGGCGCCGCGATGCGCTACCACCTGCGCCGCACGGGCGACCTGCTGGCCGCCCAGTACGACGGCGGCGGGGCTACTCCCGCGTGACGGGCGTCGTGTAGGCGCCCGAGAGCCCGCCGTCGACGAGGAACGTGGAGGCGGTGATGTAGGACGACTCGTCGGAGGCGAGGAAGAGCGCCGCGTTGGCGATCTCGACCGCCTCGGCGAAGCGGCCCATCGGCAGGTGCACGAGCCGCCGCGCCGCCTTCGCGGGGTCCGCGGCGAACAGCTCGTTGAGCAGCGGCGTCTAGACCGGCCCGGGGCAGAGGGCGTTCACGCGCACGCCGCGGCGCGCGAACTCCACCCCGAGCTCGCGCGAGAGCGACAGCACCGCGCCCTTGGACGCGGTGTAGGCGATCTGCGAGGTGGCGGCGCCCATCACCGCCACGAACGACGCGGTGTTGATCACCGAGCCGCCGCCGGTCTCGAGCAGGTGCGGGATGCCGTGCTTGCAGCAGAAGAAGACGGACTTGACGTTGATGTCCTGCACCCGGTCCCAGACGTCGGTCTCCGTCTCCAGGACCGAGGCGTCCTCGGGCGGCGAGATGCCGGCGTTGTTGAACAGGACGTCGATCGTGCCGTACTCGGCGCGGACGGTCGCGAACATGCCCTGCACGGCCGCCTCGTCGGAGACGTCGCAGGCGAGCGAGAGGTCGGCGCCGGGCGAGTCCTCGGCGAGGTCGACGCCGACGACCTTCGCGCCCTCCTCCTTGAACCGCCGCACCGTCTCCGCGCCGATCCCGCTCGCGGAGCCGGTGACGATGCAGACCTTCCCGTCCAGGCGCCCCATCAGCCTCCCGTCGCGTAGTAGACCGTCTTGGGCTCGGTGTAGGCGTCGAGCGCGTGCGGCCCCAGCTCGCGGCCGTAGCCCGACTGCTTGAAGCCGCCGAACGGCGTCGACACGCGCACCGAGGTGTTGGAGTTGATCGACAGCACGCCCGTCTCGACGGCGCGGGCGACCCGCAGCGCCTTGCCGCCGTCGCGCGTCCAGATCGAGCCGGAGAGGCCGTAGATCGTGTCGTTGGCCAGCTCGATCGCCTCGGCCTCCGTCCGGAACGGCACGACGACGGCGACCGGCCCGAAGATCTCCTCGCGCACGGCGCGGTCGTCCGGGTCGACCGGGCAGAGCACGGTCGGCGGGAACCAGAACCCGGGCCCGTCGGGCACGGTGCCCTGGATCGCGACGGGCGCCCCGTCGGGCACGAACGAGCTGACGGTCTCGCGCTGGCCGGCCGAGATCAGCGGGCCCATCTCGGTCGCCTCGTCGAGCGGGTCGCCGACGCGGATCGCCTCGACGTGCTCCTCGAGCGCCTCCATGAAGGCGTCGAGCGCCGGGCGCTCGACCAGGATCCGCGAGCGCGCGCAGCAGTCCTGTCCCGCGTTGCCGAACACGGCCGGCCCGGCCGCGGCGGCCGCCGCCGCCAGGTCGGCGTCCGCGAACACGACGTTGGCCGACTTGCCGCCGAGCTCGAGCGTGACGCGCTTGATCGTCTGCGCGGCCGTTGCGGCGATCCGGCGGCCGACCTCGGTCGAGCCGGTGAAGGCGACCTTCGCCACGTCGGGGTGCTCGACCAGCCGCGCGCCGGCGCTCGAGCCCGGCCCGGCGACGACGTTGACCACGCCCTCGGGGATGCCCGCCTCGAGCGCGATCTGCTCGAACCGCAGCGCCGTCAGCGGCGTCAGCTCCGCCGGCTTGAGCACGACGGTGTTGCCGCCGGCCAGCGCGGGCGCCAGCTTCCACGAGGCGATCGCCAGCGGGAAGTTCCACGGGGTGATCAGCGCGACCACCCCGAGCGGCTCGCGGAACGTCATCGCCACGCCGCCTGCGACGGGGATGGTGTCCCCGAGCGCGCGCTCCGGCGCGCCCGCGTAGTAGCGGAAGGTGTCGACCACCATGCCCATCTCGCCGCGCGCGTCGCCGATCGGCTTGCCGGCGTTGCGCGCCTCGAGCTGCGCGAGCTCCTCCTGCGCGGCCTCGAGCGCGTTCGCGAGCCCGTAGAGCAGCTTCGCGCGGTCGGCCGGGGCGAGCGCCCGCCAGCCCGGCAGTGCCGCCTTCGCGCGCGCGACCGCCGCGTCGGCGTCCTCGACCCCGGCGCGCGGGATCTCCGCGAGGACATCCTCGGTCGCGGGTTCGAGCACCGTGAGCGTGCTCACAAGCGGCCTCCGGCGCGCCGCCGGCTTGCGGCGGGCGTCACTTCGCGGCCTCTACGAGCGCCGCGATCACCGGTGAGGCCGCGTCGGCCTCCGGGTGCCACTGGACGCCGAGCGCGAACCGCTTCGACGGGTCCTCGATCGCCTCCGGCAGGTCGTCCACCGTGGCCCAGCCCGTGACCTCGAGGCCATCGCCGACGGCGTCGACGCCCTGGTGGTGGTGCGACTTAGTCGGGTGCACGGCCTCGCGCGCGACCCGCTGCGCGAGCGAGCCCTCGCGCAGGCGCACGTCGTGGTCGCCGAAGGCGCCGGGAGTGAGCCGGTGGTCCTCGTGGCCGACCTTGTCGGGCAGGTGCTCGATCAGCGTGCCGCCGCGCGCGACGTTCATGACCTGCATGCCACGGCAGACGCCGAGCACCGGCACGTCGGCCTCGAGCGCCGCCGCCGCGATCGCCAGCTCGAACGTGTCGCGCTCGGGCACGTCGCCGATGTCCGCGCCGCCGGTGAGCAGCAGCCCGTCGAGCAGCCGCAGCAGCTCCTCCGGGTGCGGGTCGGGCGCCAGCAGGACCGCGACGCCGCCCGCCTCCTGGACCTGGCGCACGTAGTTCATCGAGAGGACCGCGGCCTCCTCGTCCCAGTAGGTCCAGCGCGCGCGCTCGACGGAGGCGCAGATCCCGATCACCGGCCTCCGGCTCACAGGCGCTCGAAGCCCCGGAAGCGCTCCCAGTCGGTGACGGCCGCCTCGAAGGCGCGCAGCTCCACGTCGGCGTTGTTGAGGTAGTGGTCGACGACGTCCTGCCCGAACGCCTCGCGCGCGACCGCGCTCTCGGCGAACAGGTCGCGGGCGGCCTGCAGCGTGCTCGGCACGTGCGGCTTGTCGGAGGTGTACGCGTTGCCCTCCAGCGCCGGCTCGAGCTCGAGCTCGTTGTCGATGCCGTGCAGGCCGGCGGCGATCATCGCCGCGATCGCCAGGTACGGGTTCACGTCGCCGCCCGCCAGGCGGCTCTCGATCCGCAGCGACTGGCCCTCGCCGATCACGCGCATCGAGCACGTGCGGTTGTCGCGCCCCCACGCCACCGCGGTCGGGGCGAACGAGCCCTCGGCGAAGCGCTTGTAGGAGTTGACGTTGGGCGCCTTGAACAGCGTCAGCTCGCGCAGGCACGCGAGCTGGCCGGCGAGGAAGCGCTCGAACAGCTCGGGCTGCTCGGCGAACACCGGCGTGCCGTCCTCGCCGCGCACGGAGAGGTGGACATGGCACGAGTTGCCCTCGCGCTCGTCGTACTTGGCCATGAAGGTGATCGCCATCCCCTCCTGGGAGGCGATCTCCTTGGCGCCGTTCTTGTAGATCGTGTGCGTGTCGGCGGCGTGCAGCGCGGTCTCGTAGGTGAAGTTGATCTCGTGCTGGCCGAAGTTGCACTCGCCCTTGGAGTTCTCCACCCGCAGCCCGGCCCTGGCCATCTCGCGCCGGATGCGGCCGAGCAGCGGCTCGAGCCGCGACGTCCCGAGCATGGAGTAGTCGACGTTGTAGAGGTTGCCGGGCTCCAGGCCCTGGTAGCGCTTGTGGAACGCCTGCTCGTAGGTGTCGCGGAAGACGATGAACTCGAGCTCGGTGGCCGCGAACGCCGTCCAGCCGCGCTCCGCCAGCCGGTCGAGCTGGCGGCGCAGGATCTGCCGCGGCGAGGCCGTCACCGGCTTGTCGCCGTGCCACTGCAGGTCGGCCATGCACATCGCCGTGCCCTCGTGCCACGGCACGAGCCGCAGCGTGTCGAAGTCCGGCTTCATCTCGAAGTCGCCGTAGCCCGTCTCCCACGAGGCCATCGTGTAGCCCTCGACGGTGTTCATGTCGACGTCGACGGCGAGCAGGTAGTTGCACGCCTCCGCGCCGTGGGAGACCACCTCCTCGAGGAAGTGGTCCGCGACGAGCCGCTTGCCCTGGAAGCGGCCCTGCATGTCGGCGAAGCCGAGCAGGACGGTGTCGATCGACCCGTCCTTGACGGCCTTCTCCAGCTCCTTGAGGTCCATCTAGTGCGCGAGCTCGGCTTCGGCCTTGCTGATCGACTCGAACTCCTCCTCGGGCGCCGAGGCGACGAGGTGGTGGCGCGAGTAGAGCCCGAAGTACAGCGCGGCGGCCACATAGACGCCGAGCGTGATGAACGCGGCCGTGGTGTCGACCAGGAAGGTCGCGACCACCGCGGCGACGGCCAGCACGAGCGCGACGCCGGTGGTGAGCGTGCCGCCCGGCGTGCGGTACGGCCGCTCGAGGTCGGGCTCGCGCGAGCGCAGGACGATGTGCGAGAGCATCATCAGCACGTAGGAGACCGCGGCGCCGAACACGGCGATGTTGAGCATCGTCGCGCCGTCCTCGGTGAACGCGGCGAGCAGGAAGCCGACCGCGGCGGGGACGAGCAGCGCCAGCCACGGCACCTTGCGGGAGCTCGTCACCGACAGCGCCTTGGGCAGGTAGCCGGCGCGCGAGAGCGCGAACAGCTGGCGCGAGTAGCCGTAGATGATCGAGAAGAAGCTGGCGATCAGGCCGGCGAGCCCGATGTAGTTGACGAAGTCGCCGAGGAAGGCGCCGTCGCCCTTGGCGTTGTCGATCGCCGCCGGCAGCGGGTTGTCGGAGTCCATGATCGTGTCCGCGCCGCCGGAGCCCGGCGCGATCGTGAGCATCAGCGCGGCGAACACGAGCAGCACGGCCATGCCGGCGATCAGGCCTCTCGGCATGTCGCGCTTGGGGTTGTCGGTCTCCTCGGCGGCGAGCGGGACGCCCTCGATCGCCAGGAAGAACCAGATCGCGAACGGGAACGCGGCCCAGATGCCCGCGTAGCCGAACGGCAGGAAGTCGCTCGAGCCGGCGGCACCCTCGTCGGCCGGGATGTTGGTCAGGTTCGAGGAGTCGAAGTCGCCGATCATGCCGAACACGAACGCGAGCAGGCCGACGACGGCGATCGCGGTGATGACGAACGTGACCTTCAGCGCCTCGCCGACGCCGACGAGGTGGATGCCGACGAAGGCGAGGTAGAAGGCGAGGTAGACCGGCCAGCCGGCGGTGATCCCGAAGATGTCCAGCGACTCGACGTAGCCGCCGATGAAGCAGACGATCGCGGCCGGCGCGATCGCGTACTCGATCAGGATCGCCGTGCCGGTGAGGAAGCCGCCCCACGGCCCGAGCGCGCGGCGCGCGAAGCCGTAGCCGCCGCCTGCCGTGGAGATCGTCGAGGACAGCTCGGCGAGGCCGAAGACCATGCAGGTGTACATCGTCGCCATCAGGATCGTGGCGATCAGCAGGCCGCCCCAGCCGCCTTCGGCGAGGCCGAAGTTCCAGCCCGCGAAGTCGCCCGAGATGACGTACGCGACGCCGAGCCCGGCGAGCAGCACCCAGCCTGCAGCTCCGCTGCGCAGCTGGCGCTTCTCCATGTAGTCGGAGCCGACCTGCTCGTAGTCCACGCCGCGGCGCTCGGCCATCAGTCGTCCCTCTCTCCCCCGAGTAAAGGTATGGCCTTCCGGCCTTTGGGCGGGGAAGCTATGCGGCGCTCAGCGCGCCGTCAAGTGGCCGTTCGCATAGTCCCGGAACTCGCGCTCGAACTCCGGCCACCACGGCGGCTCCGGATCGTCCGGGCCGGGGCCGTCGGACCCGCGGTCGTCACCGCCGTCGTCGCCGCCGCGACGGGGGCGCATCAACGGCGCGGCGAGCAGGAAGATCGCGAGCGTCAGCAGCGCGCAGCCGCCGAAGAACCAGGGCGGGATGCCCAGCAGCAGCCAGCCCGCGAGGCCGAGGCAGACGTGGCCCGAGGAGATCGCGGCGCCCCAGGCGCGCATGCGCTTCGAAGGGGACACGCCTCCGAGGGTAGGACGTTCAGGGCATGAGTCCAGCGAGAACGCGCTCGGTGCCCTGCAGGTGCTCCCGGACGAGCCGGGTCGCGCGCTCCGCGTCGCCGCGCTCGAGCAGCGCGATCAGCTTCGCGTGCTGCGCGTTGGAGCGCTCGAGCACCTCGGGAGGGTGCGCGATGTGGCCGATCAGCTCGCTCATCGCGCCCTGGACCTCGGTCATCGCCGCCACGAGGCGGGCGGAGCCCGACGCCTCCGCGAGCCCGAGGTGGAAGAACACGTCGGCCTGCCGGTAGGTCGCGAAGTCCTCGACGCTGTGCATCGCCTCGACCTGGCGGCCGAGGCGGGCCAGGTCGCCCGCGCCCGCGCGCTCGGCAGCGAGCACCACCGCGCCGACCTCGACCGCGACGCGATAGTCGAGCAGCTCGCGCCACGCGGCCAGCTCGACGGGCTCGGCCTCCGGTCGGGGCAGCGGATCGGCGACGAACCAGCCGCCGCCGCGGCCGCGCACCGCGACCAGGTGCCCGCTCTGCGTCAGCGCGGTCAGCGCCTGCCGCAGCGTCGAGCGCGAGATGCCGAGCTGCTCGGCGAGATCGCGCTCCGGCGGGAGCTGCGCGCCGGGTCCGAGCAGGCCGAGGCGGATCGCCGTGCCGAGCCGCTCGACGGTCTCCTCGAAGGTCGTGACGGCCTGGACGGGTTCGAAGACCGCCGCGACGGCAGTGGTCGCCGCGTGCACGCGCCGAACTCTAAGGGCTGCCGGAAGGGCTGCGGATAAGATCGCTCGCCGTATGTCGACCGCGGACACCAAGGCCCTGATCGAGGAGGCCGTCGCCTCGATCCAGAAGGAGGTCCCGGCCCTCCAGAAGCTCAAGCTCGTGATCGAGCTCGAGCTGCGCGGCCGCGGGGACATCCAGCTCTTCCGCGTGCAGGTCCCCGGGCCGAAGATCACGCGCGACATCGCCTCCGACGCGAAGGTCCGCCTGTCCGTCCCGCGCTCGCACTTCAACGAGCTCGCCAAGGAGGGCAAGATCCGCCACTGGCGCGAGGCGTTCGAGTCCGGGCACGTGAAGGCGACGGGCCCCGCGGAGATCCTGAAGCTGATCCAGAGCGTGATCGAGCGCCAGGAAGAGCGCTCGCGCACGCGCAAGCTGCGCACGAAGTGAGCGCCACGCCGCGGATGCCGGCGGAGTGGGCGCCGCACGAGCGCACCATCGTCTGCTGGCCCGCGCGCGAGGCGATGTGGCAGGAGCGCTTCGAGGCCGCCAAGGCCGAGCACGCCGCGGTCGTCAACGCGATCGCGGCCTTCGAGCCAGTCACGCTCGCGGTCGACCCCGCGCAGGAGGCCGAGGCCCGGGCGGCGGTGCGCGGCGACGTCGACGTCGTCGCGATCCCGCTCGACGACTCGTGGGCGCGCGACTCGGGCCCGATCTTCGTCACGCGCGACGGCTCCCGCGCGGGCGTGCACTTCGGCTTCAACGCCTGGGGCGAGAAGTTCCGGCCCTACGACGACGACGCGGCGTTCGGCGCGCGCGTGCTCGAGCACCTGCGGGAGGAGCGCGTCGATGCGCGCGACCTGATCCTCGAGGGCGGCTCGATCGCGGTCGACGGCGAGGGCACGCTGATCACGACCGAGCAGTGCCTGCTGCACCCGAGCCGCAACCCGGACCTGTCGCGCGAGCAGATCGAGGCGCGGCTGAGCGAGACGCTCGGCGCCGAGCGCGTCGTCTGGCTCGGGCTCGGGCTGGTCGAGGACGCCGACACCGACGGGCACGTGGACAACATCTGCGCCTGGATCGAGCCCGGCCGCGTGCTCTTGCAGACCGTCGCCGACGAGGCCGACCCCAACTACGAGCACTGCCGCGAGAACGCGCGCCGGCTCGGGGCGGCGGGGATCGACGTCGTCGAGCTCGATGTGCTGCCGCGGCTCGACGACCACGGCACTCCGACGGTCGTGCCGTACGTCAACTACTACGTCGCCAACGGCGCGCTGATCGTCCCCGTCACGGGCGCCGAGACCGACGCCGACGCGCTCGCGCTGCTCGAGCGGCTCTACCCGGGCCGCGAGGCGGTCCCGGTGTCAGGCACCACGCTCGCCCTCGGCGGCGGCGGGGTGCACTGCATCACCCAGCAGGTCCCGGCCGCCTAGGCCAGCTCTTCGGCGGGCGTCCAGTCGAAGACCTTGTGCACGCCCGCGATCTCGAGCGTGCGCTCGAGGCTGCGGTGGCCGGCGACGAGCGAGAACCTGCGCGCTGGACTGCTCGGCCCGCCGGCGCGCGGTGAGCAGGGTCCTCAGGCCGCTGGAGTCGATGAACTCCAGCTCGCGCAGGTCGAGCACGACACGGCCGGAGCGGTTCTCGAACGCGCCTTGCAGCGCGTCCTCGAGGGCGGGAGCCGTGGCGAGATCGAGCTCGCCGGTCGGGATGACCACCGCCGCGTCGCCGTGCTGCTCGGTGCGGACCGTGAATGCCTCAGGAATCGGGAAGTCCGCAGCCACCCCGCGCATTCTATTGGTACATCGGCGGTTCCGCGACGGCTGGTCCTCCCGGGCGGGGTTAGACTCGCCGGCGATGGCCCCCAGATTGATCACCTCCACCGGCTCCGTTCCCCCGTCGCTCGCGCGCGTGGAGGAGCCCAGCCGCCCGCCGTTCCGGGTCGGTCTCGTCCAGCACCGCTGGCACCAGGACCCGGCCGAGCACGAGGCCGCGCTGGCCGAGGGGATCGCGCTCGCGGCCGGCGAAGGGGCGCGACTCGTCTGCCTGCAGGAGCTCACGCTCTCCCGGTACTTCGCGGTCACGCCCGACGCGCTCGACGAGGCGGCGGCGATGGCCGAGCCGATCCCCGAGGGACCCACGACGCAGTTCGCCGCCCGCTGCGCCACCGAGCACGGGATCCACGTGCACGCCTCGCTCTACGAGCGCGCCGAGGACGGCGGCCTCGGCTACAACACCGCGATCGTCGTCGGGCCCGACGGCTCGGTGGTCGCGCGCACGCGCAAGCTGCACATCCCGGTCACCGCGGGCTACTACGAGGACAAGTACTTCCGGCCGGGCGACGACGAGAAGGGCTATCCGGTCGTCGAGCTGGGGGAGGGGCGCTTCGGCTTCCCGACCTGCTGGGACCAGTGGTTCCCGGAGCTCGCCCGCGCGTACTCGCTGGGCGGCGCGGAGGTGATCGTCTATCCGACCGCGATCGGCTCGGAGCCCGACCACCCCGATTTCGACACGGAGCCACTGTGGGAGCGGGTGATCACCGGCAACGGCATCGCCAACGGCACCTTCATGGTCGCTGTCAACCGGATCGGGGACGAGCCGCCGCTGCGCTTCTACGGCTCGTCCTTCATCTCCGATCCCTACGGCCGGGTCCTCGTCCAGGCACCGCGGGACGAGCCCGCGGTGCTGGTCGCCGACCTCGACCTGGATCAGCGCCGCGACTGGCTGGCGCTGTTCCCGTTCCTGCAGACGCGGCGTCCTGAGACGTACGCCGCGCTGCTGGAATCGGTCGAGCCGGCCTAGCGCTTCATGAACGGATCGACGTAGACGTCGTCGATCTGCCAGGAGCCGAGCAGCGGCGAGAAGCGGAAGCGGACGGGCGTCTTGTCGCTGTGCGACAGCGGCAGGATGTTCGCGATCAGCGGCATCTGCGCCGTCGGGTGCCATGAGCTGCCGCCGAGGTCGCCCGGCAGCACCGGGAGCCAGAGCGAGAGGCCGAGGCTGGTCTTCACCTGGATCTGCACGTTGAGCGTCGACACCAGCCCGAGCAGCGCGCTGTTGCGCTTGGCGAACAGGCGCAGGGTCGGCTCCGAGAGCCCGACGCAGGTGAACGGCGAGATCGCGGCGCTGCCCTGGGGCAGCGACAGCGAGCGGCTGTGGGTCGAGCCGCCGACCTTGTAGGTCTCGTTGCCGGTCACGATCTTGGCCCCGCCGCTGAGCTGCCAGGCGGCGGTGCCGGCTCTCGAACGAGCCGAGCAGCTTGTAGTTGTGCTGGTCGCCGAAGCGCTGGAACGGCTGGGTGAGAGGCCCGTCGTCGCAGCTCTCCGCCGAGGCGGTCAGCAGCCCGGCATTGGCCGGCGAGGCGAACGCCGCGGCGGCGATCGTGGCGGTGAAGAAGGCCGCAGCCGTGCGGCGCAAGTTGAGGTGCATCTGGGGTGAGTCCCTTCGTCCGTGACGACTCGTTGTGCTCCTCAAGTCGGTGTGCCGAGAAGCCGAGTAGATAGGACATGCGTCGAAACCCGGCGCATCTACACGGATGTCCGATCTGAACCCCCACATGGACGCCGGGTCGCAGCGAATCCTGGAGGAGTCGCTGGACCGGACCCAACGCGCGCTCGACCGCCGCGAGCAGATCGGCAACGCCGTGTCCGCGGGCGGCTTCGTGATCGCCGCGGCGCTGACGGCGGTGCTCGCGGACGCCGACCGCGCGTTCTCGCCGCTCGTCGCGCTCGCCTTCGTCGTCGCGCTCGCCGTGGTGGCGCGGATCGAGCTCTGGGGCGACGCCGGCTACGGCGCGCCGTTGCAGCTCGTGTTCGTCCCGATGCTGCTGCTGCTGCCGACGCCGCTCGTGCCGCTGCTCGTGGCCGCCGGCCTCGTACTCGCACGCGCGAGCGAGGCCGTGCGCGGCCGCGTGGCGATCGCGCGCAGCCTGCTGGCCGTCGACGCGTGGTTCGCGCTCGGCCCGGTGCTGGTGCTGCTCGCCTTCGGCGTTCAGGAACCGGCCCTGGAGCATTGGCCCGTCTACGTGCTCGCGCTCGCCGCACAGGTGGTCGCGGACGCGTCGACGTCGATCGCGTGGGTCGGGTTCTGCCAGGGCGTGGCGCCGAGGGCGATGCTGCACGACCTGCGGATGATCTACCGCGTCGACCTGCTGCTGGCGCCGATCGGGCTGCTCGCCGCGCTTGCAGCCGCCGACCACCCCATGCTGGCGCTGCTCGTACTGCCGCTCGCCTACCTGCTCATGGTCTTCGCGCGCGAGCGCGAGAGCCGGATGCGCCAGTCGCTCGAGCTCGGCCGCGCGTACCGCGGCACGGCGCTGCTGCTGCGCGATCTGCTCGAGGAGGACGACGAGTACACCGGCCGCCACACGGAGGACGTGGTGGGCCTCACGGTCGCCGTCGCCGAGCGGATGGGCCTCGACGAGGACCTGCGCCGCTCCGCCGAGCTCGGCGCGCTCCTGCACGACATCGGCAAGATCGCCGTGCCCGACGAGATCATCAACAAGCCGGGCCCGCTGAACGACGAAGAGTGGGCGATCATGAAGACCCACACCGTCGAGGGCGAGCGCATGCTGGCCCAGGTCGGCGGCCTGCTCGCCGACGTCGGCCTCGTCGTGCGCGCCTCGCACGAGCGCTGGGACGGCGGCGGCTACCCCGACGGCCTGGCCGGCGATGACATCCCGCTCGCCGCCTGCATCGTCTCCGCCTGCGACGCCTTCAACGCGATGACCACCGACCGCTCCTACCGCAAGGCCCTGCCGCTCTCGGTCGCGGTCGGCGAGCTGCGCAAGCACAGGGGCACCCAGTTCTGCCCGGCCGTCGTCGACGCGCTCGTGAGCCTCGTGCTCGAGGCCGAGGCCTCCGGGCCCGACTGGGAGCTCACCGTGGCGCCTGAGGGCGACCCTGCGGCGCCTGCCGCGCTCCCCGCACCCAACCAGGCCGCCTAGCCCTCAAGCCGAAAGGCCGCCCCGGGTGGGGCGGCCGCAAGAGGCTAGTGCGTTGGTTTTGACGGGTCAGCGACGGCTCATCGGCATGTGCTGATCCTCACGATCGTGCCTACGGGGGTGGGAAGAAGGGGCGGTCGCATCGGCATGGTGTGCTCCTCGGTTCGGAAGGGTGGGACGGGGCAGGTGGGCTAGCGCATCCGGTACGGCACGGTCTGCTCCTCGGTCGCGGTGGGCGGGGACGGAGGGGCTCATCGGCTGCGGAAGGGCATGGAGTGCTCCTCTCTCGGTCGTGGTCGTGGCGGTGGTGCTCAGCGCGTGCGCATCGGCATGGGTGCTCCTCGATGGCGTGTGGATCGGGACGGTGGGGTCAGCGCATTCGGACCGGCATTTGCTCGCTCCTCGGTCGCGGGTGGTCGGACGGCGTGCTTCAGCGGCTGCGGTACGGCATGGCGTGCTCCTCGGGTCGCGGTGGGACGGACGGGGCGATTCAGCGGGTGCGGAACGGCACGGGGTGCTCCTTTCGAGGCTCATGCGGGGGCGAGGACGGGGGTGATCCGGGGCGCCGGGGTGCGCAGCGCGTGCGCGGCGGCGAGGGTGACGAGCAGCGTTCCGGCACCCGCGATGGCGAACACCGCGCGGCTGCCGGCGGTCGTGGCGATCAGGCCGCCGACGAGCAGCGCGGCGCCGAAGCCCCAGGAGTCGATCGAGTCCAGCAGCCCGAACGCGCGGCCCTGGAGGCGTTCGGGGACGAGCCGCTGGAGCATCACCCGGTCGGAGACCAGGAACAGCCCGTTGCCGGCGCCGGTGACGGCGAAGGTGAGCATGGCGAGGCCGAGCGCGGGCGCGACGGCGGAGCCCGCGAGACCGAGCGACATCAGCCCGAGGCCGGACAGGTAGCGGCGGCGGAGCCCGGTCCAGCCGGCGTCACGCGCGCCGAACAGCGAGCCGCCGACCAGACCGAAGCCGTAGGCGCTCACGAGCAGCGCGAACCCCGTGCCACCGGCGCCCAGCTCGCGCTCGGCGAGGACGAGCTCGGCGATGTTCATCGTCCCCGCGGCGAGGATCACCGCGCCCGAGGTCAGCATCAGCGTCCGGGTGACCGGCTCGCGGACGATCGCCGCGACGCCCGCCGCGACCGTCGCCGGGACCGGCTCCCCGGGGGCGGCACCCGCGCCGAGCGGGCGCAGATGCCCGGCGAGCCGGCTCAGCAGCAGCGCGGAGGCGGCGAACGTGACCGCGTTGAGGGCGATCACGGTCTCCGGGCCCGAGACGAGCAGGATGCCGCCGGCGCAGGCCGGGCCGAGCAGCTGCCCGCAGTCGCGCATGACGGAGTAGAGCGCGTTGGCCGCCGGAAGCCGCGTGTCGGGCACCAGCGATGGCAGCAGCGCGGAGGTCGCGGGCCGGAAGAGCGCGCTGCCGACGCCGGCGAGCAGCGCCAGCGCGATCATCGCCACGACGCTGCCCGTCAGCAGGATGGCCGCGAAGGCGACCGCCCGCAGCACGTCCGCGACGACGGCGCAGCGGAGCCGGCTGATCCGGTCGATCAGCCCCCCGAGCAGCGGCCCCAGCAGCATCGCGGGAAGCAGGTCGGCGAGCAGGACCGCGGTGGCCGCCCAGGCCGAGCCGATCCGGTCGTACGCGAGCAGCAGCAGCGCGACGTATCCTGCGCCTGTTCCGAGGCCACCCTGGAGGTGGGCGAGGAAGAACCACCGTGCCCCCCGCTCATGACGCCACAGCTCGAGGACGCTACGCATGCGGATCGCTGGTCGGCGTTGGCATGGGCGGCATCCTTCGGCGCGGCGGTTACCTGGCGGTAACCCCGCGGTAACGCGATGAAGTTCGCGATCCTCGGCCCCTTGCGGGCGGTCGGCCCGGAGGGCGCGATCGAGCTCGACGCGCCCAAGCAGCGCGCCGTGCTCGCGACGCTGCTGCTCGCAGGCCCCGGCCGGGCCGTCTCGGCGGACCGGCTGATCGACGTGCTGTGGGGCGAGGACCCGCCCCCCACGTCGGCGAAGGCGCTCCAGGTGCACGTCTCGAAGCTGCGGCGCGCACTCGGGCCCGGGCAGCCGATCACGACGCGGCCCGGCGGCTACGCGCTCGAGCGCGAGCACGGGGAGCTCGACCTGGAGCGGTTCGAGGCGCTCGCGGCCCAGGCACGCCGGGAGCCGCCCGCCGAGGCGGCGCGGCTGCTGCGCGAGGCGCTCGCCCTCTTCCGCGGCCCGCCGCTGGCGGACGTGCCGCTGCGCGGCCCGGTCGCGCTCGAGCCCGACCGGCTCGCCGACCTGCGCCTGACCGCGCTGGAGGAGCGCGTGGAGGCCGACCTGCACCTCGGCCGCCACGGCGCCCTCGTCGCCGAGCTCGAGGCGCTCGCCGCCGAGCACCCCTACCGCGAGCGGCTGCACGCGCAGCTGATGCTCGCGCTCTACCGGTCGGACCGGCAGGCGGACGCGCTCGAGGCGTTCCGGCGCGTGCGCAGGTCGCTGGTCGACGACCTCGGCCTCGAGCCGGGTCGCGAGCTGTACCGCCTCGAGGCGGCGATCCTGCGCCAGGACGCCGACCTGGAGCTCGAGCGCGCCGCCCCCGGGCCCGGCCCTGCCCGGCCGCAGGCGCTGCCGGTGCCGCCGACCCCGCTGCTCGGGCGCGAGGACGACCTCGCGGCGGCGGCGGAGTTGCTCGCCGACGACGACGCGCGCCTGCTCACCCTGACCGGGCCGGGCGGCATCGGCAAGTCACGGCTCGCGCTCGAGCTCGCCCACCGGCTGGCGCCGCGGTTCGAGCACGGGGCGCGCTTCGTCCCGCTCGCGGCCGTCCCGGAGGCGTCGCGGGTCGTGCCGGCGCTCGCCGAGGCGCTCGGCGCGGTCGAGGACGACCACCGCAGCGCCGTCGACGCGGTCGCGGCGGTGCTCGCCGCCTCGGACCTGCTGCTCGTGATCGACAACTTCGAGCACGTGCTCGAAGCCGCCCCGGAGCTGAGCCGCGTGCTCGCCGCGGCGCCGGGCTCGAAGGTGCTCGTGACGAGTCGCGGCGCGCTGCACCTCAGCGGCGAGCGCGAGCTGCCGCTCCCGCCGCTCGCGCCCGAGCCCGCCGTGGAGCTGTTCCTGCGCCGGGCGGGCGCCGCCGACCCGCGGCTCGCCCTCGGGGAGGGCGACAGCGAGCGGATCGCCACGATCTGCGCGCGCCTCGACCGCCTGCCGCTCGCGATCGAGCTGGCCGCCGCCCGCAGCAACCTCCTCTCGCCGGCCGGGATCCTCGAGCGGCTCGAGCGCCGGCTCGACCTCCTGAGCGCCGGCCCGCGCGACGCCCCGGAGCGCCAGCGCACCCTGCGTGCCGCGATCGGCTGGAGCTACGAGCTGCTCGACGACGCCGCGCAGGAGCTGTTCTGCCGCCTCGGCGTCTTCGTCGGCGGCTGGACGCTCGACGCGGCGGAGGCGGCCTTCGGGTCGCAGGCGCTGGACGGCATCGCGGCGCTCGTCGACCAGGGGCTCGTGGTGCGCGCGGACGAGCGCTTCACGATGCTCGAGACGGTGCGCGAGTACGCCCTCGAGCGCCTGGCCGAGCGCGGCGGCGTCACGAGCGCCCGCGCGGCGCATGCCCGGACCTACGCCACCCTCGCCGAGCGCGCCTGGGGCGGGCTCTACGGCCCTGACGTCGGCGCGTGGCTGGACCGGCTCGACGCCGACCACGAGAACATCCGGGCGGCGATCGCCTGCGCGGTCTCCGAGCGCGACGCGGCCACGGCGCTGCGGATCTGCGCCGGCGTCTGGCGCTACTGGGTCCTACGGGGCAGCGTGAGCGACGGGCGGGCGCTGAACGCGGCCGCGCTCTCCCTTCCCGGCGCGCCTCCGGGGCTGCGGCTGCAGGCCCTCAACGGCGCCGGGGTGCTGGCCGCCGAGCAGGGCGACTTCGCCGGCGCCCGCGCGCACTTCGAGGAGGGGCTCGCGCTCGGCCGCGAGCTCGCGGACACCGGGCTGCTCGCCCGGATCTACGGCAATCTCGGCAACCTCGCCATCTACGAGGACGACATCGACGGCGCCGTGGCCCTCTACGAGCGATCGGCCGAGCAGTGGCGCGTGCTCGGCGACGATCGCGGGCTGAGCCTGGTGCTGCAGAACCTCGGCATCGCGCACGTGCGCGCCGGAGGTCTCGAGCGCGCCGTCGCGCTGCTGCGCGAGAGCGTGGACATGGCCCGGCGGGCGGGCGACCCCTCGCACACCGCCTCGGCGCTGAGGACGCTCGGCCGGATGCTGCTGCAGCACGACGGCGACGACCCCACGGTGCTCGAGCTGCTCCACGAGAGCCTGCGGCTCTCACGCGACCTCGCCGAGCGGCCCGGGATCGTCGAGACGCTGGAGACGCTCGCCGCCGTCGCCGGCCGCCGCGGCGAACCCGGCACCGGCGCGCTGCTGATCGGCGCCGCGGAGGCCGCGCGCGCGACCGCGGGGGCGACCCGCCAGCCCGACGAGGACGCGTGGGTGCTGGACACGGAGATCGCGCTGCGGCGCGCGCTCGGCGAGCGGGCGTATGCCGAGGCGGTGGGGGAGGGCGGCAGGCTCGAGCTCGGCGATGCGGTCGGCCGCGCGCTCGCGATCCGCGACTAGCGCGGGGGCGGCGCCGCGGCCTGCTCGGACGCCGTCGGCCCCGTGTGGCAGACCGCCTCGACGTTGTTGCCGTCCGGGTCGAGGACGAAGGCGGCGTAGTAGCGCTCGTGGTACTGGGGCCGGCGCCCGGGAGGCCCGTTGTCGGTGCCGCCGGCCTTCACCGCGGCGGCGTGGAAGGCGTTCACCGTGGCGGGATCGGCCGCGGCGAAGGCGATGTGCATCGGGGCGCGGGGCTCGCCCTCCCTGAGCCCGAGATCCTCGCTGCCCTCGGGGCCGACCCCGATGCCGATCTCGCCGTAGTCGACCACCCGCGCGCCGAACGGGGCCAGCGCGGCCTCGTAGAAGGCCTGCGAGGCGGCGAGGTCGCGGACCATCACGACGATGTGGTCGAGGAACGCCGCCCGCACGGGCGCGCACGATACCCGTCCGGCCCCCGGCCACGCCGTATGAGCTGCGCGCTACTCGCCCTTGTGGGCGGGCGAGGCGTTCTTGGTGACCTTCAGCGAGAACTTCGAGGGCGCCTCGCGCACCTCGGGGTTGTCGATCTCGCCGATGCGGTCGATCAGCTTGATCCACTGCTCGGGCTTGAGGATCGCGTCGATCCGGCGCGCGGCCTTCTTGCTCTGGCCGTAGAGCGGCCGCCAGCCCACGTGGATGTGGTCGGCGTGGTCGCCCATCGCGAAGGTGTTGTCCGCGTTGTCGTAGGTCATCAGGGAGATGATCTGGTGCGGCTTCATCGTGCCCTGGAGGGTCAGCAGGCGCTGGATCGTGATGTCCGTGATCGAGCCCGAGCCCTGGTGGCCGATGATCGGCACGCCGTTGATCGCGGCGATGTCCACCGCGGTGCCCGTCGAGTGCTCGGAGACGTTGCCCGAGGCCGTCAGGTAGCCGTGGCCGCAGCGCAGGGAGGAGACGGTCGGCTTCAGGCCCGAGGAGGCGAGGTACTCGAGGGTGGCGAGCACGCGCCGGTCGATCTGGCCCGAGCGGATGTCCGCCTCGCCGCAGCCGTAGACGCTGATGCGCGGGTTGTTGATGACGCGCTGGATCAGCGTGTCCTTGCTCATCAGCAGGATCTGGCCGATCGTGGGCGTCTTGGCGTCGTCGCCGACGAACGGGTTCTTCTTGGCGGCGCGGTAGATCGCGGTCGACTCGAGCAGCTTCCAGCCGTCGAGGATCGGCTTCGGATCGACGCGCGGGGCGCCGCGGCCCGCCGGGCGGATCTCGAAGAGCATGTGCGAGGACTTGCGCTGCGTGCCCTTGCCGATGCGGCCGAGGACCGTGCCGCCGATCACGCGGGCGCCCTGGCGCATCTTCTTGGTGACGAAGTCCTTCTTGTCGAAGCCGACCGGGGCGGTGCTCGCCGGCGTCAGCGCCGGGGAGAGGCCGAGCTGCTCGGCGCCGCCGGCGGCCTTGGCGTTCGGGCGCTCCGGGTTGGCGAACAGGCGCTCCTTGGCCACGGTCGCGACCTTCGCGCCCGAGGCCGCCAGGCGCTGCTTGACGGGCTTCTCCTTCGCCGCCGCCTTCTTGCGCTTGCCGGCGGGCGCCTTGGTCGCGGAGGCCGCGGACTTCGGCGCCTTGTCGAGCCTGAGCTCGCGGCGGATCTCCGAGCGCTTGGCGGTGCGCTTCTTGGGCGCCGGGTAGGTCTTGGCGACGTCGCCGAGGTGCCCGTAGGTGTAGGTGTTGCCGTAGACGTCGAGCAGCTTCACGAAGCGGCCGAGGCGGTCGTTGCGGCCGATCTTCACGACCTTGCCGTCGTTGACGGCGACCACGCGTGCGCCCTTCTTGGCGAAGATGTCGATCCCGCGGCGGCGGCCGTCGGACTCGACGACCACGGCGGCGTTGGCGCCACGCCGGATCTGGCGCGTCTGGTCGGCCTTCTCGAGCTTGCCGGCGTAGGTGGCCTTCGCGTGGACCGGGAAGCGGCCCTGCGTCAGGCCCGTCAGCGAGCCGACGAGGTCGCTGGGCAGGCCGCCGATCACGCGAGCGCGCAGCAGCACGGAGTCGACGTACCAGTCGGCGTGGTTGTAGGCGAAGATCGCCTGGCGCAGGTCGGTGTCGGCGCCGGCGGCGCGCAGGTAGCGGGCGGCCGCGAAGATCGCGTCGACCGGGTTGTACGGGTCCTTGGCGCCGTCGCGGTTGGCGTCGACGCCGTACATCTTCCAGGTGGCGGGCATGAACTGCATCCACCCGAGGGCGCCCGCGTAGGAGACGTTGAGGTTGCGGCCGTAGTCGGTCTCGATCTCGTTGATCGCGGCCAGGACCTCCCAGCGCACGCCGTACTGCATGCCGGCGGCCTGGTAGATCGACAGGAGGAACGGAGGGATCCGGAACTTGTCGATGAAGAAGTTCGGGACGCCGATCGGAGCCGGCCCGGGTGTGGCGAGCGAGTAGCTCGGGTTGGTCGGGGCGGGCGAGCCGGTCGAGGTGGTCAGCTGAGGGGCCGGGACCGTGACCTCGTGCTGATCGTCACGAACGACCTCCCGGCTGCCACACTCTCGACCTGAAGTTGAGATCGAGCACTTCTTCTTCTCGACCTTGACGATCTTCTGCTCGGAGTTCGGCTTCTTGGTCGGCGACTTGCGCGTGACGCCCTTGGAGGGGGCGGCGCCCTCGGGCGAGTGCCCCGGCGTGGCCGTGCCCGTGGCCTCGGGGGCCGGCGAGGAGGTCGCGGTCTGCTCCGCGGTGGCCTCAGGCGTGGGAGCGTCGGCCGTGGGGGCCTGCGTGGCGGTCTCGGTCGGCGCCTGGGTGGCGGTCTCCGTGGGCGTCTCGGCCGGGATCGTGGCGGTGACCTCGGGCGCAGCGGTCTCCGCGGGCGCGGTGGCGATCACCGTGGGCGTGCTGTCGGGCGAGCTCGTGGCCTCCGGGTCCTGCGCGGGCGAGGCCGCGCCGAGGATGGCGGCGAAGACCGCCGCGGCGGCCAGCGCGATGACGACGATGCGGCGCATCATCGGATCGCCGGCGCCTGGAGGTCGGAGGAAAGGGGGCTCTTCGCGTGCACGTGGAAGGGGGAGAGGCGGGTCTGATACGACTCGATCGCCGCCGGACTCCCCCTCAGGGTCGGCATCCGGGGGGTCGTTCTTGAGTCGTCGCAGGCTTCTGGCGGTGGGGTTCAGACCCCATTCCGGTCAAGCTCAACCTGTGCTTGAGGTTGAGATATCGCGTTATGTACCATTCGCGACGTGTTCGAGCTGCGCCGCGCGACCCTCGACGACGCCGAGATCATGTTGGAGACGATGCAGATCGGCTTCGCCTCCTTCCGGGCGTGGGCCGGCCCGTCGTTCGACCCCCCGTCGGCGGCGCTCGAGCTGCCGCGGATCCGGGAGGGCCTCCAGCGACCCTCCACCTGGGCGCTGCTCGCGTTCTCGGGCGACGAGCCGGCGGGCCACGTGGCGGTGACCCAGGCGCGCGAGCGCGAGGACCCGCGGCCGGACATCCTGGGCCTCGCCCACCTGTGGACGCTGTTCGTGCGCCCGCCGTGGTGGGGGAGCGGGCTGGCGAGGAGGCTCAACCAGCTCGCCGTCGCCGAGGCCGCCGGGCGGGGCTATGAGCGGATGCGGCTCCATACGCCCGTGGGCAACGCCCGGGCGCGCGCCTTCTACGAGCGCGAGGGCTGGAGCACGGACGGGGTCGCGATCCCGGAGCCGCTGCTGGGCATCGACCTCATGGAATACCGGCGCGATCTGTGAGGATCAGATTCCGTGCTCCGCCGCCGGCCCGCTGACGCACCGACGCTGTCCGACCGCGCCGCGCCGCTGATCGAGGAGGCCGCGGAGCGCTCGCGGGTCTCCTGGCGCACGCGCGTCGAGCGGCTGCGGTTCGCATGGCGCTCGATCTTCCAGGCCTCGGTGTCCGCCGCGGTGGCCTGGCTGATCGCGACGGAGGTGCTTCGGCCACTCGCAGCCGTTCTTCGCCCCGGTCTCGGCGATCATCACGCTCGGCATCACCGTCGGGCAGCGCGGCCAGCGGGCCGCCGAGGTCGCACTCGGCGTGGCGCTGGGGATCGCGGTCGCCGATCTGCTGGTGCTCCAGATCGGCACGGGCACCGCGCAGCTCGCGCTCGTCGTGCTGCTGGCCACCTCGGCCGCGATCTTCCTCGGCAGCGGCCAGATGCTGGCCACGCAGGCCGCGGTCTCCGCCGCGCTCGTCGCCACGCTGCAGCCGCCGACGGACGGCGTCTCGTTCGAGCGCTTCATCGACGCGCTGATCGGCGGCGGCGTGGCCCTCGTCATCAACGCGCTCGTGCTCCCCGCGCGCCCGCTGGACCTGATGCGGCGCGCGTCCGAGCCGCTCCTGGCCGAGCTGGCGGCGGTGCTCGACGACGTCGCGGTGGCCGTCGAGCAGCGCGACAAGGAGCGCGCGGTCGCCTCGCTGGAGCGCGCGCGGGGGATCGACGAGCTCGCGGCCCGGTTCGAGGAGGCCGTCGACGTGAGCCGCGAGACGACCCGCTACGCCCCGCCGCGCAGGCGCTCGCGCGGCCTCGTGGAGAGCTACGGCGGCGCCGCAGGGAGGATCGACCTCGCCGTCCGCAACGTCCGCGTGCTCGCGCGCGGCACGATCCGCGCGCTCTCGCTCGACGAGAACGTGCCGCCCGAGATCGCGGGCGCGCTGCGCGACCTCGCCGCCGCGGTGCGGGCGCTCCCCGAAGCGCTCGACGACCCCGACGCGGTCGAGGCGGTGCGCGAGCCGGCCGTCCGCGCCGCCGCGGAGGCGACGAAGGTGCTCGAGAGCACGGGCAACATGTCGGTCAGCGTGATCGTCGGCCAGATCCGCTCGACCGCCGCAGACCTGCTCGCGGCCACCGGCATGGGGTTCGAGAATGCCGCCGGCGCGGTGCGCGAGGCGGTCAGGGAGGCCGAGGACTCGGTGTGACGGCGCTGGGCTGGGAGCAGGCGCGCGCCTGGCGGGTCCGGCGGCACGGCCTCGACACGCGGGCGCCCGCCGGCTCGCTGCTCGAGGTCGCTTCGCGGCTGTGCGGCGTGCACGCGCAGCTGATGGGCTCGGCCGAGCTGACGCTGTGGGCGCGGCTGGACGGCCTCCACCCCGAGGCCGTCGCCACGGCGCTGTGGGAGGAGCGCACGCTCGTGAAGACGTGGGCGATGCGCGGCACCCTGCATCTGCTGCCCGCGGACGAGCTCGGCCTCTGGCACGCCGGGCTGGGCACCTACCGCCACTACCTCAAGCCCGCGTGGCTGCGCGCCTTCGACATGACCGAGGAGAGGCTGCTCGAGCTGATCGACGTGGTCGCGGACGCGCTGGCGGGCGGGCCCCTGACGCGAGTCGAGCTCGCCGAGGCGGTCGTCGGGCGGACGGGCGACGAGTCGCTGCGCGAGAAGCTCGGCCAGGGCTTCGGCGCGTACCTGAAGCCGGCCGCGTTCCGCGGCCGGCTCTGCTTCGGCCCGGGCGAGGGCCAGCGCGTGCGCTTCACGCGGCCGGACGTGTGGCTCGCCCGCGAGATCGAGCGCCCGGAGCCGGAGGAGGCGCTGCGCGAGATCGCGCGCCGCTACCTCGCCGCCCACGGCCCGGCCACCCGCGAGGACCTGCGCCGCTGGTGGGCGACCACCCCGGCCGCCGCGGGCAAGCTCCTGCGCTCGCTCGAGGACGCCGAGGAGATCGAGGTCGACGGCGAGCCGATGTGGATGCTCGCGGCCGACGCCCGCGAGGCGGCCTCGGCCGGCCCCGCGGACGGCGTGCGCCTCCTCCCGGCGTTCGACCAGTACGTGATCGCCGCCACCAAGCAGGCCGAGCACTTCCTCCCGGGCGACTTCCGAGACCGGATCTACCGCCCGCAGGGCTGGATCTCGCCCGTGCTGCTGGTCGACGGCGAGATGGCCGGCGTCTGGCGCCACGAGCGGGCGGGGCGGCGGTTGGTCGTCGAGGTGGAGCCGTTCGGGAGGCTGTCGCGGGCTCGGCGCGCGGCCGCCGAGGACGAGGCGGCGCGGCTGGCGGCCTACCTGGGCGGCGAGCTGGCGTTCAACTGCGCCGGGTAGGGAGTGGGGGAGCGGGGCGCGGTCGGTCGCGCCCCCGCCCGCCCCGCAACGCCGGGAGCCTGAGGCGCGCCAGGCGGGCTTCATCGTCCCAGGGTTCTGCGGCCGGAAACGCCGGGACCCTCAGGCCCGCCAGGCGGGCCTCATCCTCCCCGCGTTGCGAGTGGACTCAGGGACGCAACCCCGGCCGGCCCACCTACTCCCATGGCCGAAACCTCAAGCCACACTGGCACCCCACTCGACCCGATGTCCGTAGGTCTGCTCGTGCGCCCCGCTGCGGTTGCCGAGCCGCAGCCCGAGCGGGAGCAGGGCGTCGCGCACGACGCGCCCCACGGGTCCGGCGGCCTTGCTCGAGTTCATGCGGGCCGCCCAGCGGATGATCTTCTCCACGCGCGGGCGCCGGAGCTGCTCGAAGCGGGCGAACGCCGCCTCGACGTCTGAGAGCTCGCGCAGGCAGCTCGCGAGCACGACCGCGTCCTCGATCGCCAGCGAGGCGCCCTGCCCGGAGGACGGCGACGGCGCATGGGCGGCGTCGCCGACCACGAGCATGCGGCCGCGGTGCCAGTGCGGGAGGTGCGGGAGCGAGTGGATCGGGCTGAGGGGCATCGGGTCGCCGCTCGCCTCGATCAGCTCGGTCGCGGGCCCCGCGTCGCCGGCGAACAGATGCAGCAGCCGGGCCCGGAGGTCGTCCTGGTGGAGCTCGAGCAGCTCCTCCCGCGACGGCTCCGAGGCCCAGGGCACGTTCGCGAACCACCAGACCTCGCCGTTCGGGGCCCTCACGTGCCCGAAGAACGCGCGGCGCCCGAAGATCATCTCGTAGTGGCCCGGCCGCGCGTCCGCCATCGCGCCCGGCGCGCGGCCGCCCGTGTTGAGCAGGCCGCCGTAGGCCGGGCGCGGTGCGTCCGGGTCGATCACCGTGCGCACCGCCGAATGGATCCCGTCGGCGCCGACCAGCAGCTCGGCCGCGAGCTCCTCGCCGTCGGCCAGCCGCACGACCACCTGCCCGTCCCGCTCCTCGGCACCGACCAGCCGGCGCCCCGGCAGGACGGGGATGCCGCGCCGCACCGCCTCGGCGCGGAGCAGCTCGGCCAGCTCTCCCCGCATCAGCGTCCGGCTCGTCGCGCCGCCCGGGCGAGCGGTGCTCGCCGGGACGTCGCCGAGGCGCTTGCCCGTCGAGCTGCGCAGCGTCATCGCCGGGGTCGGGAAGCCCGCGGCGAGCGCTGGGCCGTCCGCGTCGAGCTGGCGCAGGGCCTCGAGCCCGTTGGAGCCGAGCGTGAGGAAGGCGCCCTCGCCGTCGGCCGGCCCGGTGCGGGCCTCCACGATCACGGGCTCGATACCGGCCTTCTGCAGCGCCAGCGCGGTCGCCGCGCCGGCGATGCCGCCCCCGGCGACGAGCGCGGTGCGGGGAGGGGTCATGGGCTCTCCTTGTGGTGGAACTGCGCCCAGAGCGGCCCCCACCCGTCCTGGGGATCGGTGACGCGCTCGATCAGCCCGGTGGTGAACACGGCGTCGGCGTCCAGGAGCGCGATCCGGTACTCCTCCTCGACCAGGAACAGCGGATGGACGCCTCCCTCCACCGTGCGGTCGATCAGGTCGCGGATCTCGGCGCGCTGCGCGCTGAGCCGGTCGAGCCGGCGTCGCAGCAGGGAGACGGCCTCCTCCGGCTCCAGCGCGGCGATCAGCGACAGCGCGGCGACGAAGCTGGGGTACTCGTGCTGCGGCTCCTCGACCAGCTCGCGCAGCCAGTCGTGCAGCTCGGCGCGGCCGGCGCTCGTGATCGCATAGGTCGTGCGCTCGGGCCGCTGGCCCGCGCGCGCGGTGCCCTGCGCGGCCACGAAGTCCGCCTTCTCGAGCTGCCCGACGACCATGTACAGAGAGCCGAGGTTGAACTTGATGCTGCGCTCGTCGCCGTTCTGGCGCAGGGTCCGGCCGAGTTCGTACGGGTGCATCGGCTCGCGGGACAGGTACGACAGGACCGCGAGGGCGAGCAGGTTGCGGACTCGGCGGGGTGGCATCGCCACCGAGTATTCAGGATCAAATAGTCAGAGTCAAGTATTCACGTCTGGCAGACCGGGCACCAGTACGTGGTGCGCCCGCCGATCGTCGCGCGCTCGAGCTCCGAGCGGCAGCGCGGGCAGCTGCCGCCGCGCCCGCGGGCGCGGACGAAGCGGCCCGTGTGGACGCCGCCCTCGCGGATCGCGTCGCGGGTCGCGGCCCGCAGCTGGCGGCGCAGGTGGTCGAGCTCCTCGGCCGACAGCTCGCCGGCCACCCGGCGCGGCGAGAGCCGGGCGCGCCACAGCGTCTCGTCGGCGAGCAGGTTGCCGACGCCGGCGATCGCGCTCTGGTCGAGCAACTTCGCCTTCAGGGCGACGGTGCCCTTGCCGACGCGCGCGCGGAACATGTCCCTGCTCACCTCGGCCGCATCGGGCCCGACGTGCGAGAAGTCGGGCTCGATCACGGCCCGCCCGAGCCGGCGCTTGTCGCGCAGCGCGAGCCGCCCGCCGTCGGCGAACTCGAGCACGAACCGGTCCCAGCGGTTCGGCGCGGGCGCCTCGTCGACCGAGATCCGCCCCGCCATGCCGAGGTGCAGCCCGAGATCCGGCCCGCCGTCGTCGCTCTCGGCCCAGAGGAACTTCCCGCGCCGGTGCGCCGCCGTCAGCCGCCGCCCGACCAGCGCGGCCGAGATCTCACCCGGCGCGTGCGGGCGGCACACGTACGTGTCCGTGTCGTCGACCGCGACGATCTCGCGCTCTAGGGCGCGCTCGATCTGCTGGCGGGCGCGCTCGGCCTCGGGAAGCTCGGGCATCGGCTGGATCAATGTACGACCGGCAGCCCGCCTCGGATGAGGCGGGCTGCCGTGCGGGCTAGCGTCTCAGGCGGACGATCCGCGACCTCCGGCCCACGTTCCCGGCCGTGTCGCGGGCGCTGACCCCGATCCGGGTCTGGAGGCTCCCGAGCCGCCGCAGCAGTCGCCGGCCCGTGCCGCTCAGCCGCACCCGGACCGCCGTCGTTCGTCCCGCCGCGATCGTGAAGTCCGCCCTGCCGAGCGTGAGGAGCCGGCGCTTGGCGCCGACCTTCACCTTGCGCGCGGTGCGCAGCTCGAGAGTGCCGCGGCAGCGCGGAGACTCGACTGCCGGGCAGGACAGCCTGACGCTCACGCGACCGGTCCTCGTCGCATTCAGCGCACTGCTGCGGATGCCGACCGCCGGCGGCGTCGTATCGCGGGCCGGTGGCGGCGGAGGCGGCGGCGGGGGCGGAGGAGGTGGTGGTGGGTGGAGGAGGTGGTGGGGGTGGAGGTGGCGCCGGATCGTCCTGGAACAGCGCGATCGCGAAGTCGCCCTGCTCGCCCTCGAAGCCGGCCACCGCGATCGAGTAGGTGACGCCTGTCACTGCCGCGAAGCTCAGGTCGCTGGTCACGTCCTCGCAGAAGTCGCCGTCGTCGTTCGCGGCGACCTGCGTCAGCGCGCTCACGGGCGCGCCCGTGTAGACCGCCAGCGTCGTGTCAAAGTCCGCGAAGCACGTGTCGATGAAGACGGTCGCGCTCTCGGGCGCCGTCCAGCGATACCAGGCGGAGTGCACCGGCGAGGACACGCCCGCGTGGTCCGGCTCACCCGGCTCGGCAGTGGCGGCCAGCGTCGAGCCGCCTGCGAACGCCTCTCGGCCCGTCAACGTCGTCGCGCTCGCAAATGCATCGTTGGCGGGCGGTGTGACTGGGCCGACCCTCAGCGTGAACGACCCTTCCGCGTCCTCGAAGCCATCGACGGCGATCCGGTACGTCTCGCCCGCGACGGCGTCGAAGACGGCGCTGCTGCCGCGATTGCCACACGCCAGCCCGTCGTCGCTGCTCGTGACCGCGCCGAGCGCATCGACGGCGGCGCCCGTGTATACGCCGAGTGTGGTGTCGAAGTCGGCCTCGCAGGTGCTCGCCCTGACGAGCCCGCTCGCCGTCGCCGTCCAGCGATACCAGGCGGAGGCAAGCGGCAGCGACGAGAACGCATGATCCGGCTCGCCGGCCTCCCCCGTGGCCGCTTCATTCGATCCGGCGGTCGTCACGGATGCGCCGGTGAGTTCCTGCGCATTCGCGAAGGAGTCGTTCGGCGGCGCGGCTGCCGCAACGGACGGAAACCAGAGAGCCAGGACGGCGAGCCCGGCTCCGAGCAGGCGGCGTGTCCGCCTCGCTGCTGCATTCAGCATCAGCGACCTCCTTGCGCAACACGCCATCGCCTGCGAGGGGGAGAACACGGCCTCGTGGCGATGACGCGGTCGTTTGCGCGACGCTACACCCGGGGCGGGGGCGGCTGTTCGCCCCGAGTCTCATTTCGGACGCGGATCTACAGCGGAGCGCCCCCGTCGTAGAGCTTGCGCACCGTCACCGTGCCCTGGGGCGCGGCGTCGATGCACAGGCGGCAGAGCACGCACTCGTCGAGGTTCTCCTCGACGATCCGCAGCTCGCCGCCCTCGCCGACGGCGAAGATGTCGACGGGGCAGACCTCGGCGAGCTTGGCGGCCACGGCGGGGTCGTTCGCCGCCTCGGGCGCGACCTCGACGTCGATGAACAGGTTCGTCGACGTGCTCATACCGCGGCCCCCTTGCGCTCGGCGATGCCCTGCTTGACCAGATCGGGGATGTCCTCGATCTTCTCGGCGACGGTGATCCCGGCGGCGCCGAGCCGCGCGATCTTCTCCGTCGCCGTGTCCTCCTTGCCCTCGACGATCGTGCCGGCGTGCCCGAAGGACATGCCCGGCATCTCGTCCATGAACCGGCCGGCCATGAAGGCGACGATCGGCAGGCGGGAGTCGTTCTCGGTCTTCCAGGCGGCGAGCTGGGCCTCCATGCGGCCGCCCGGCTCGGTGTAGATGACGATCGCCTCCGTCTGGGAGTCGGCCTCGAACAGCGGCATCAGCTCCGCGTAGGTGGTGCCGATGATCGCGTCACCGCCGATCGAGACGGCGGTCGACTGGCCGAGGCCCGCGGCGCTCAGCGTCGAGGACATCTCGGTCGTCATGCCGCCCGAGCGCGAGATCACGCCGACCGGACCGGGCGTGTAGGCCTGCGCCGCGTTCTTCGCCGGGCCGCCGATCCCGCCCATCTTGATCACGTCGGGGACGATGATCCCGAGGCAGTTGGGGCCGATGATGCGGGCGCCGTGGGCGTCCGCGAACTCGACCATCTGGGCCACGTCGCGGCGCGGGATGCGCTCCGTGACGATCACGACCAGCTTGATGCCGTTGGCGATCGCCTCGAGCACCGCGTCCTTGGTGAACGCGGGCGGGACGGTCACGACGGAGCCGTCGATCGGGCCGCCGTGGGCCTCGACGGCCTGGGCGACGGTGTCGAAGACCGGCACGCCGTGTACGTCGCGGCCGAGCCGGCCCGGCGTCACGCCGCCGACGACCTGCGCGCCGGCGCCGTAGTCGAGGCACTCCCTGGTGAGGTTGACCGCCTCGCGGCCCGTGATGCCCTGGACGATGAAGGTCGTCGAGGCGTCGATGAGGATGCTCATGCGGTCGCGGCCCTCCTGGCGGCCTCGTTGAGGGACACGGAGCGGTCCGCGTAGGGCACGTCGTAGGCCTCGAGGATCTTGAAGCCCTCCTCCTCCCAGGCCCCGGGGATGCGGAAGATCGCGATCTTCTCCGCCGGGTCGTGGCCCAGCTCCACGCAGGCCTTGATCACACCGCGGGCGACGATGTCCACCCGGGTGTTGGAGACGATCGACATCATCACCGCGATCTTGTCCACGCCCGGCTTCTGCAGCACGAGCTTGGCCAGGCCGCAGGCCTTCGCGACCGACGGGTTGCCGCCGATCTCGCAGTAGTTGGCGGGCTTGCCGCCGTGCGCGCGGACGGCGTCGAAGAGCGTCAGCGAGCCGCCGCCGGCGCCGATGACCAGGCCGAGGTCGCCGTCGAACTCGGTCACGTTGCCGGCCACGCCGCGGTGGTCCTGGGAGTCGACGGCCTCGCCGGCGAGCTCGAACTCGGTCGCCTCGCGGGCCTGACGGGTCTCCTCGTCGCCCACGCCGAGCTCGGCCAGCAGCGCCTTCTGGCGCGGCCGGGCCTCGTTCTCCATGTCCATGTGGGCGTCGACGGCGACGAAGGTGCCGTCCTCGAGCTCGGCCAGCGGGTTGATCTCGGCCAGCGTCATGTCGTACTCGGAGAACAGGCGCGCCAGCCGGGCCATGATCGGCGTCAGCCGCTGGAGCGCCTTGCCGGTCACGCCGGTGGAGGCGATGACCTCCTTGGCCTCGAAGTCCGCCGGCTCGCGCAGGTTGGAGAGGTGCTTGCGGCCGACCTTGTCGGGATGGGTCTCGGCCACCTCCTCGATGTCGATCCCGCCCATCGGCGAGAAGATCATCACCGGCCGCTTGCGCGTCCCGTCCCACGTCACACCCGCGTAGTACTCCTGCTTGACGGCCACGCGGGAGTCGACCAGGACACCTCGCGGTACGTGGCCGTTGATCTCGAGCTCGAGGATCTCCTCGGCGTGCGAGGCGGCCTCGTCGGGGGTGTCGGCGAACTTCACGCCGCCGGCCTTCATGCGGCCGCCGGTGAGCACCTGCGACTTGATCACGGTGGGCGCCCCGATGTCCTGCGCGATCCGCCTGGCGTCCTCCGCGGAGGTGGCGAAACCGTGCGGAGACGTGGGGATGCCCGCCTTGGCGACGATCTTCCGGGATTCGTATTCGAAGAACCTCATGGGGGGCGGCAGCCTATCCTGGGGCCGCATGCGTCTCGCCATCACCTGTTTTCTGGTACTGCTCCTCCTTCCGGCCACCGCTAGCGCGGCCGAGGTCCGCACCGCGTTGCTGACCGAAGACGGCGTCCAATACGGGACCCCGCACGAGCTGACGGGGACCCTCAAGGAGGGAACGGCCCCGCTCGCGGGCCAGCCCGTCGAGCTGCAGGGCCGCGCCTATCCGTACGACGGGGAGTTCAAGACGATCGCGAAGGCGACCACCCGGGTCGACGGCACGTTCGCCTTCAAGCGGAAGCTCGACCGCAACATGGACCTGCGGGCCTTCGCCCCGGCCCAGAACGCGCTCGGCAGCGATGAGCGGGCCTACGTCTACCCGCGCCCGCGCTCGACCTTCAAGGCGCTCGCGAACAACCGCCTGCGGATCACGCAGTTCCTGCGCACGGCGCCGAACGTCCGCTTGACGGCCCGCACGACCTTCTACCTCGGCCCGCGCAACGCCAAGGCGGCCGACCCGGTGGCCCGCGCCAAGCCCAAGAAGATCGGCCGCGGCCGCTTCAAGGCGACCGCGACCGTGAAGCTGCCGCGCGCCTGGAAGGGCGCCTTCCGCTACGGCAGCTGCTTCCGGTACTCCGAGGGCAGCGGCATGGGCGCCCCTGCCGCCCGCTGCCCGAAGCGCTACCGGTTCTGAGCGAGTGCCGCCGCGATCCCGGCGATCACGAGCACCGGCTCGTCGATCGCCTGCAGCGCGGTGAAGCGGCGCGTGGCGTAGCCCGCGGAAAGCAGGGCCTGCTCCTTGCGGTGGTCGCGGTCGTGCGCCCACGGTGAGCTGTGGGCGGCGAAGCCGTTGACCTCGACGGCGAGTCTTTGGTGTTGCCACAGGGCGTCGACTCGCCACGGGCCGACTTCGGCATTGAAGAGAGGGAGGGGCAGGCCGGCCTGCCGGAGCCAGTGGCGTAGGGCGTGCTCGGCTTTGGAGCGCAGGTCGTCGACTCCGAGCTCGAGCATCCGCTTCAGGCGCCGCGTGCCACGGCCACCGCGGTGGCGGTCGAGCGCCTGCTCGAGCTGTCTGGTGCTCGTCAGGCGCTTCGCGAAGGCCTCCTGGACCGCCCGTTCCAGCGGGAGTTGGGGGAGTACGCGGGCCAGGTGGACGATCGTCACGGCGGGTGTCGTGCAGCGCAGGCCCTGGTGTTGCATGACATCCCGGCGGCGCAGGTCGATCCGGTGCATCACGCAGCCCTTCGCGGTCCGCCCGCCGCCCCGGCGCGCACGATCACGCTCCAACGGCGGCACCGCGATCGGCCCGAAGTTCGCGCCAGCTGCGCGGCCACCGCGAAGCCGAGCGTCCCGTGCGGCACCGCCGCGCGGCGGCGCGCGCTCCGTCAGGTCGTCGGTGAGCGGGCCGACGAGGTAGACGCCGCGGCCCCAGCGTGTGAGGAGCCCTCGTCGGAGCGCCGCCCGTGATCGCGGGCTCGGAAAACCCGCATGTACGGAGTGTGGAGGTGGTGACGACTCCACCGTTCGGGCCGCCTCGGCCATCAGCGCCAGGTCGCGGCTTTCCGTCCAGTAGCGCCCCGTCCCCAAATCGACTGTGCGGAAAGCGTACGGGTAGCCGTACGGTTTCCGCACAGTCGATCTGGAGGGGTGCGCTAGTGCGCGGATCTGCTGGGGAGGGGGCATGGGTCAAGCGAACCATGGGCAACCCCGCCCCCTGCGCGCTGTCACGCCCTTTTGACTCTTTCTTGAATGAGCCGTTGCAGTTCGGCCCTGGGAGGCGTCACATTCCGTAGGCCTCGGCGAGCTCCGGGTCCTTCTCAGCCAGCAGCTCGGCGAGGTCGACCATCACGCGGCACTGCTTCCAAGTGGCGTCGTCCTGCATCTTGCCGTCGATCATGTGGACGCCGCGGCCGTCGGGGATCGCCTCGATCACCTTGCGAGCGAAGGCGACCTCGTCCGGGTCCGGGGAGAAGACCTTCTTGGCGATGTCGATCTGGACGGGGTGCAGCGACCAGGCGCCGACGCAACCCATCAGGAAGGCGGCGCGGAACTGGGCCTCGCAGCCCTCGACGTCCTTGATGTCGCCGAACGGGCCGTAGAAGGGCAGGATCCCGACCGCGGCGCAGGCGTCGACCATGCGGCCGATCGAGTAGTGCCAGAGGTCCTGCTGGGCGCTCTCGCGCCGGCCGCCGTTCTCGACCGGATCGGAGATCACGCGGTAGCCGGGGTGGCCGCCGCCGACGCGGGTGGTCTTCATGCGGCGGGACGCGGCGAGGTCGGCCGGGCCGAAGGACATGCCCTGCATCCGCGGGGAGGCGGCGGCGATCTCCTCGAGGTTCGCCACGCCCTGGGCGGTCTCGAGGATCGCGTGGATGAGGATCGGCCGCGACAACCCGGCCCGCGCCTCGAGCTGCGCGAGGAGCCGGTCGACGTAGTGGATGTCCCAGGCGCCCTCGACCTTCGGGACCATGACGACCTCGAGCTTGTCGCCGATCTCGCCGACCACCTGCGTCAGGTCGTCGAGCACCCACGGCGACTCCAGGGCGTTCACGCGGGTCCAGAGCGCCGTCTGGCCGAGGTCCATGTCACGACCGACCCGGATGAGGCCCTCGCGAGCGGCCTCCTTGCGATCTACGGGAACGGCGTCCTCGAGGTTGCCGAGCAGGATGTCGGTCTTCGTCGCGATGTCGGGCGCCTTGGCGACCATCTTCTCGTTCGAGAAGTCGAGGAAGTGGATCATCCGGGACGGCTTGAACGGGATCTCGGCGAGCGGTTCGGGCGCCCCGATGGCGAGGGGCTTGAAGAAGTCACGGGGATTGCGCATGGGCGGCTGAGCCTAACCGGCGCGCCCCGCAAGTTCCGCTGAGACGCTTCGTTTAGTGGGGCATCGAGCCTGGGAGGGCATCATGCGGCGAGGCATCCTGATCGGGCTGGCGCTCGCGCTGGCCGCGCCGGCGGGCGCGCAGGCGGCGGGCGACGTGCACGGCGATCAGAGCGGACGCGACCGGCTGGACCGCCGCGGCGCCGCCGCCGGACCGACCGCCGCCCAGCGCTCCGCCGTGGCGCGCCTGGACGCTCGCGCGAGCTGGAACCGCCTCGGAGCGCCGCGCAGCCTGATCAACCGCACGGGCTGGCTCGCCGAGGGCCTGCCCGGCGCCCCGCGGGAGGCCGCCCGCGAGTTCGTGCGCCGCAACGCCGCGCTGTACCGGCTCGACCCGGCCGGCGTCGCCTCGCTCGAGGTCGTGGCGGACCACCGGCTGCCCGGCAGCGACGTCCACGTCGTCACGTTCCGCCAGCGCTTCGGCGGGCTGCCAACCGTGGCGGGCGGGCTGCTCGCGGTCACCGTCCGCGACGGCCGCGTCGCGTACGCGTCGGCCAGCCTCGGCGGCGGCGGCGCGCTGGCCGGCGAGCGGCGGCTCACCGCGCAGGAGGCCTGGCTGCGCGCCGCCGACGCGGCCGGCGTGCGCGCGAGCGCCGGCGGCATCTCCGTGCGCGGCTCCCGCGCCGGCTTCGGCCAACTGGGCGTGCGCGGGCTCACCGAGCTCCAGCAGGTCCGCGAGGTCGCCGTGCCGCTGCCGGGCGGCGGCGCCCGCCGGGCGTTCGAGGCCAACGTGGTCGACAACGGCCGCGTCCCGCTCGCCTGGACCGTGCTCGTCGACGCCGAGACGGGTGCGGTGCTGCGCCGCGTGGACCGCCTCGACAGCGCCGCCGACCAGCCCAACTGGCGCTACTTCACCAACAACCCGCCCCAGAGCGGCGCGGGCACGGACCGCCGGATCGTCGGCTGCTTCCCGGCCGGCGCGACGCCCGCGGCTCCCTGCACGTTCGACGAGCGCCAGACCAACGCCGCCACCCCGCAGCCGTGGGACGTCGTCGGCGGCGCGCCGCTGCCGACGAGCACCACGAACGGCAACAACGCCGACACCGCGCTGTCGGCCTTCAGCCCGCTCACGCCGGGCCCCGACCGCACCGTGCGGCCGTCGAGCCCCACGCGCGACTACTTCGCGCCGTTCACGAACGCCTGGCAGACGAGCCGCTGCAACCCCTCCAACTTCGCGGGCGGGATCGTCCCCGCCACCGGCCCCGACACCTTCGGCGGCACGAACGCCAACGACGTCAACGCCGCGGTCATCTCGCTGTTCGCCAACCACAACAACATGCACGACTGGGCGTACGACCTGGGCTTCACCGAGTCGGCGTACAACATGCAGGTCGACAACTTCGGCAAGGGCGGCGCCGGGAACGATCCCGAGCTGGGCGACGCCCAGGGCGGCGCGCTCGCGGGCGGCTTCCCGTCCTACACCGGGCGCGACAACGCCAACCAGATCACGCTCCAGGACGGCGTGGCGCCGATCACCAACATGTACCTCTGGCAGCCCGTGGCGAGCGCCTTCTACCCGCCCTGCGTGGACGGCGACTTCGACATGTCGGTCATCGGCCACGAGTACACCCACGCGATCTCCAATCGCATGGTCGGCGGGCCCGACGACGGCCTGACGAGCGAGAGCGACGGCCAGGCCCGCGCCATGGGCGAGTCCTTCTCGGACCTGACCGCCGTCGAGTACCTGCACGAGCACGGGTACGCCCCCTCCGACGACGAGAACCCGTTCGCGGTCGGCGCCTACGTCACGGGCTCCAAGCAGAAGGGCATCCGCAACTACGGCATGAACGCGAGCCCGCTCAACTACTCCGACGTCAGGGGCTACGACGGCTCGGGCAACGAGAGCCCGCACGACGACGGGGAGATCTGGAGCGCGACCCACTTCGACGTCCGGCAGGCCATGATCGACGCCCACGGCGCCGGAACGGCCGCCCAGCAGCTCTCGTGCGCACGCGGGCAGACCCCGGTCGCGAGCTGTCCCGGCAACCGCCGCTGGATGCAGAACATCTTCGACTCCTACCTGCTGATGGCCGACGGCGAGGTCACGATGGTGGAGGCGCGCGACGCCTACCTGGCCGCCGACTTCGCGCGCTACGGCAACGAGAACCAGGCACTCGCCTGGGCAGCCTTCGCGCGCCGCGGCCTCGGCGAGGGCGCCGCGTCGCCGGCGGCCGGGGAGACCGCCGACACGGACAACCCCGATCCCGTCCCGAGCTTCGCCTCGCCGCTCAGCACGGAGGAGGCGACGGTGACCTTCGCGCCCGTGGACGAGGCCGGCAAGCCCGTCGTCGCCGAGCTGTTCGTGGGCGACTACGAGGCCAACGTCACGCCCGTGGCCGACACGGACCCGGACACGCCGCTGGATGCCACGCTGCCGATGATGCCGGGCGACTACAAGTTCGTCGCCCGGGGCGCGGGCCGCGGCGCTCTCCGCCTGACCCGCACCCTGGCGGCGGGCGCGAGCGTGACGATCGGCGACGCGATGCGGCTCAACCGCGCCTCGGCCGCCAACGGCGCCACGATCGCCGGCGACGGAGTGAACCTCGGCGCGCTGATCGACGACACGGAGGAGACGAACTGGGCGGCGCTCGACCGCGACCCCGACGTCAAGGGCACCAAGGTGACCGTCGCCCTGGCCGGCGGCCGCCAGGTCGTCGAGCGCGTCAACGTGAGCGCGCTGCTCCGGGCCGCCGACGACAGCGACGATCAGGAGGACCCGGGCGGCCAGAACCGCTTCACGGCGCTGCGGCAGTTCTCCCTGCAGGCCTGCACCGCGAACTGCGGCTCCGACGCCGGATTCACGACGTTCTACACGAGCCCCGCCGACGCCTTCCCGGGCGGCGTGCCACGCCCCCTGGCGCCGGACATGATCCTGCGCTCCTTCGACGTCCCCGACACCGCAGCCACCCACGTGCGGCTCGTCGTCGAGAGCAACCAGTGCACCGGCTCGGCGATCTTCACCGACCCGGCGCTCGAGAACGACCCCACGTCGAGCTCGGACTGCCGCGAGGGCAACCCGCCGCTCGTGGCGCCCACTCACGACGCGGTGCGGGCCGCGGAGCTGCAGGTCTTCTCCCGCGACGCGGGCGCGGCGGGCGGCTCCGGGACGGGCAGCGGCACGGCCACGCCGGGCACGGGCACCGGCACGAGCGGGCCGGGCGGCGGCACGCCCGAGGTCTGCGCGTCCACCGCCGGCTTCGTCTCCGCCCGCGCTGTCCCGCGGGGCCGCGGCCTGCGCTTCGCGTTCACCCGCCGGGTGGACAACCCGGTCACGATCGACGTGTTCCGCCAGTCCAGCGGCCGCCGGGTGCTCGACAACCGCCTCGTCAAGCGCTTCCGCGGCCGCAGCCGGTCGTTCACCTGGCGCGGCGGCCGCGGGCTGGGGGAGGGCCTGTACTTCGCCCGCTTCCGCGTGCGCACGGCGGCCGGGCGCACGGACTTCCGGCGCACGGCGCTCCGGCGCCGTGGCAGCCACTTCGCCTCCCGCCCGGACTTCTACCGGCGGGCGAGCTGCGGTCTGCTCACCTCCTACAAGCTCTCGAGCGCCGCCTTCGGCGGCCGCGGGACCCAGGCGCTGGGCATCGCCTTCCGGCTCGGGCAGCGCGCTCGCGTGCAGGTGACGGTCCTGCGCGGGCGCCGCGTGGTGCGCCGCTTCGCCGCCCGCACGTACCGCGCCGATCAGGGCGTGCGGCTGCGGATCGGCGCCGCGAACCTCCGCCGCGGCGACCACCGCGTGCGGTTGCGTGCCGTGGCCGGCTCGCGCCGCGTGACCGCCGTGCTGGTCGCGCGGCGGCTGTAGGTTCCCGGCCCATGAGCACCGAAACCGGCAGCATCGAAACCGAGCAGGCCGCCCGGGAGGCCTCGGGCGCGCACCCCTACGGCCGCTACCTCGAGGAGTTCGAGGTCGGCGCGGTCTACAAGCACTGGCCCGCCAAGACGGTGACCGAGGCGGACGACCACCTGTTCTGCCTGATCACGATGAACCACCACCCCCTGCACATCAACGACGTCTACGCGCAGTCCTCCCAGCAGGGGCGCAACGTCGTCGTCGGCCCGCTCGTCTACAGCCTCGCCCTCGGGATGAGCGTGAGCGATGTCTCAGGAAAGGCGATCGCCAACCTCGCCACGGAGGAGCTCAAGCACCCCGCGCCCGTGTTCCACGGCGACACGCTGTTCGTGGAGTCCGAGGTCCTGGAGAAGCGCGAATCCCGGTCCAAGCCCGATCGCGGCACCGTCAAGGTCCACACGAGGGTGTACAACCAGGAGGGCGTCCTGGTGGCCGAGTTCAAGCGGCTCGTGCTGGTGCCGCGCCGCGAGCACGGGGCGACGCCCGCCGAGGGCGACGTCGAATAGACCAGTTCTACGCCCGGGGTTCGTCCGGGTATGACAAAGTGCCCTCCTTTCCCGACTCTGAGACATGAGCGAGGTTGAAACCACCGCGATGACGATCGAGACCACGAGCGCCCCGACCACGAACAAGAAGCTGCTGGACTGGGTCGAGGAGGTGGCAGAGCTCACCCGGCCGGACTCGGTCCACTGGTGCGACGGGTCCGCCGAGGAGTACGACCGGATGTGCCAGGAGCTCGTGGACGCCGGGACGTTCGAGCGCCTGAGCGACGCCAAGCGGCCGAACTCCTACCTGGCGCTCTCGGATCCAGGCGACGTCGCGCGCGTGGAGGACCGCACGTTCATCTGCTCCGAGCGGGTCGAGGACGCCGGCCCGACGAACAACTGGCAGGACCCCGAGGAGATGCGGGAGATCCTCCAGAAGAAGTTCAAGGGCGTCATGAAGGGCCGCACGATGTACGTCGTGCCGTTCTCGATGGGCCCGCTCGGCTCCCCGATCGCCGAGATCGGCGTGCAGCTGACGGACTCGGCCTACGCGGCCGTCTCGATGCGGATCATGACCCGCATGGGCAAGCCGGCGCTGGACTGCCTCAGCGACGACGGCGAGTTCGTGCCCTGCGTGCACTCGGTCGGGAATCCGGGCAGCGCCTCGTCCTGGCCCTGTGACCAGGAGAAGTACATCGTCCACTACCCCGAGACGCGCGAGATCTGGTCCTACGGCTCGGGCTACGGCGGCAACGCGCTGCTGGGCAAGAAGTGCTTCGCGCTGCGGATCGCCTCGGTGATGGCCCGCGACGAGGGCTGGCTGGCCGAGCACATGCTGATCCTCAAGCTCACCTCGCCCGACGGCGACGTCAAGTACGTCACGGGCGCGTTCCCGAGCGCCTGCGGCAAGACCAACCTCGCGATGCTGATCCCCGCGCTCGAGGGCTGGACCGTCGAGACGGTCGGCGACGACATCGCCTGGATGAAGTTCGGCGACGACGGCCGGCTCTACGCCGTCAACCCCGAGGCCGGCTTCTTCGGCGTCGCGCCGGGCACCGGCGAGTCGACCAACCCGAACGCGATGGCGACCGTGCGGGCCAACTCGATCTTCACCAACTGCGCGAAGACCGACGACGGCGACGTGTGGTGGGAGGGCATGACCGACGAGCCGCCCGCGCACGCGATCGACTGGCACGGCAACGACTGGTCGCCGGAGTCCGACGAGCCCGCCGCGCACCCGAACGCCCGCTTCACCACGCCGGCGGACCAGTGCCCTTCGATCGCGGACGAGTGGGAGGACCCGAAGGGCGTGCCGATCGACGCGTTCCTGTTCGGCGGCCGCCGCTCCTCCGTCGTGCCGCTCGTGCGCGAGGCGTTCGACTGGGAGCACGCGGTCTTCATGGGCGCGACGATGAGCTCGGAGACCACGGCGGCCGCCGCCGGCGCGGTCGGCGCGCTGCGCTTCGACCCGTTCGCGATGCTGCCGTTCTGCGGCTACAACATGGCCGACTACTTCGGCCACTGGCTCAAGATCGGCCGTCGCGAGGGCGCGAAGCTGCCGAAGGTCTTCTACGTCAACTGGTTCCGCAAGGACGAGGACGGCAACTTCCTCTGGCCGGGCTTCGGCGAGAACTCGCGCGTGCTGGCCTACGTGTTCCGCCGCTGCGACGACGAGGGCGAGACCGTCGAGACGCCGATCGGCCTCGTGCCCGCCCCCGGCGAGCTCGACACGACCGGCCTGGAGCTCTCCGACGAGGACGTCCAGGAGCTGCTGACCGTCGACGAGACCAAGCTCAAGGCCGAGATCTCGCAGGTCAAGGAGCACCTCGCGAAGTTCGGCGACGACCTCCCGCGGGAGGTCTCCGCGCAGCTCGACAAGCTCGAGGCGCGGCTCGGCTGAGCCTGGCGCCGCCGCGATCCCGGTCGCGGCGGCGTGCATTCCGCCCGCCGGGGCGGCATGATGGGAACTCGTGAGCTCCGCGCGCCCAATCGCGAGCTCTCGGCCGGAGGACCGGCTGCTGGAGCTGATCGATGAGGAGGTCGAACCGGAACGCGCCCCCGCGCTCCGGGCGTTCGCCCGTGCCTACCTGAGGCGGCTCGGCGGCGGGGACGCGACCGAGGGCATCGCGCCGGAGGCCCTGCTCGGCGAGGTGCGGTCGCTGTTCGAGTTCGCGTGCGCGCGCGACGGCGACGCGATGGCGGTGCGGGCGTTCAACCCCACGCGCGAGGAGCACGGCTACGAGCCGGTCGGCTCCGTGCTGGAGACCAACACGGACGACCTGCCGTTCCTGGTCGACTCCGTGTCGGGCGAGCTCGCCTCCCGCGGGCTGTCGGTCCCGCGGCTGCTGCACCCGATCGTCGCCACCGAGCGCGCGGGCAGCGGCGCGATCCGCGCCGTCCGCGACCCGCGCGGCGCCGTCCACCGCGAGTCGGTCATGCACTTCGACCTCGACCGCCGCCTCAGCGACGACGAGCTGGCCGAGCTCGAGGACGCCGTCCGCGCGACGCTCACCAACGTCCGCGCGGTCGTGCGCGACTTCCCGGCGATGCTCGAGCGGACCAACTCGATGACGAAGCTCGCCCGCGCCGGCGCGGCGCGCTACGAGCCCGACGAGGTCGACGAGGTCATCGACTTCCTCGCCTGGCTGCAGCGCGGCAACTTCGTCTACCTCGGCGCCCGCGAGTACGACTTCAGCCAGGAGGGCATCGCGCTCGTGCCGGGCTCGGGGCTCGGCATCCTCGCCGAGGAGGAGAAGTCGGCCTTCTCGAAGCCCGGCGGCGTCTCCTTCGACGACCTGCCCGCCTACATCCGCCGCTCCGCGCTCGACGGCGACCTGCTGCTCGTCGACAAGGCCAACGCGCCGGCGCCCGTGCACCGGCGCGAGCGGATGGACTACATCGGCGTCCGCCGCGTCGACGAGCACGGCGAGATCATCGGCATGTCGCGCGTGATCGGCCTGTTCACGACCAAGGCCTACGCCGAGCCCGCCTCCGAGACGCCGCTGCTCGGCCGCAAGCTGCGCCAGTGCCTCGAGAGCCTCGGGCTGATCGAGGGCTCGCACGACTACAAGGCCGCCGTCGCGCTGTTCGACACCTTCCCGAAGGACGAGCTGTTCGCCGCCCCGGTCGACGACCTGCGCGGCGCCGTCAAGTCGCTGCTCGCGCTCGAGGGCACCCGGCGGGTGCGCCTGCTCGGCCGGCGCGACGTCGACGGGCGCAACGCGTCGCTGATCCTCACGCTCCCGCGCGGGCGCTACGACGCCGCGCTGGTGGAGCGCGTGCGCGGCCTGTTCCGGCGCCGCTTCGGCACCACGAAGGTCGAGACGCACCACGTGCTCGACGACAGCGAGCGCTCGCGCGTGCACTTCCTCGTCCACGCGCCCGGCGAGCTGCCGGAGCTGGCGCTGCGCGCGCTCGAGGCCGAGGTCATCGCGCTCTCGCGCACGTGGGACGACGAGCTGCGCGACCTGCTCGTGGCCCGGCACGGCCCCGTCGCCGGCCGGCGGCTGGCGGTGGCGTGGCTGGATCGCTTCCCGAGCCACTACAAGGGCTACACCTCGGTCGACTCGGCCGCGCACGACATCGCCTGCTTCGGCCGGCTGGCGAGCGGCGAGGGGCACGTCGTCTCACTGCAGCCGCTCGGCGAGCAGAGCCGGCTGTGCCTCTACAAGGAGGGCGAGAAGGTCGAGCTCTCCGAGGCGATGCCGATGCTCGAGGACCTCGGGCTGCGCGTGCTCGAGGAGCTCTCCACCCGCCTGACGGGCGAGGAGGACGAGGTCTGGGTGCAGGAGTACCGCGTGCTCGGCCCCGACGGCGCGCCGCTGGACGTCGAGCTGCGCGGCCCGGGCGTGGCCGAGGTGATCGCGGCCGTCTGGCGCGGCGACGCGGAGAGCGACCCGCTGAACCGGCTCGTCGTCACCGCGGGCCTCGACCGCCGCCAGCTCGCGGTCCTGCGCGCCTACCGCAAGTACCGCCAGCGGGTGGGCTCGCGCTTCACGGAGGGCTACCAGAACGACGTGCTGGTGGCGAACTCGGTCCTGACGGCCAAGCTCGTGCGCTACTTCGAGGCCCGCTTCGACCCGTCGCGGGAGCGCGACGAGGAGGCCGAGCGCGCGCTGCGCGACGAGATCCTCGAGGACCTCGACGCGGTCGCCTCGCTCGACCACGACCGGATCCTGCGCAACCAGCTGCAGCTGATCGACGCGACGCTGCGCACGAGCGCGTTCCGCGACGGGCGCGAGGCGACGGCGTTCAAGCTGCTCTCGGCCGACGTGCCGGCGATGCCGCAGCCGTCCCCGGAGTTCGAGATCTTCGTCTACTCGCCCGAGATGGAGGGCATCCACCTGCGCGGCGGCCGGATCGCCCGCGGCGGGATCCGCTGGAGCGACCGGATGGACTACCGCACCGAGGTCTACGGCCTGATGCGGGCGCAGCTGACCAAGAACGCCGTGATCGTGCCCGCCGGCGCCAAGGGCGGCTTCATCATCAAGCGCGTCCCCGCGGACCGCGAGGAGCTCAAGGCCGAGGTCGAGCGCCAGTACAAGACCTACGTCCGCGCGCTGCTGGACGTCACCGACAACCTCGTCGACGGCGAGGTCGTGCACCCGCCGCAGGTGCGCGCGCTCGACGGCGACGACACCTACCTCGTCGTCGCCGCCGACAAGGGCACGGCGACGTTCTCGGACACCGCCAACGCGATCTCGCGCGAGTACGGCTTCTGGCTCGACGACGCGTTCGCCTCCGGCGGCTCGGCCGGCTACGACCACAAGAAGCTCGGCATCACCGCCCGCGGCGCCTGGGAGTCGGTCAAGCGCCACTTCCGCGAGCTCGACATGGACCCGGCGGTGGACGAGTTCACGGCGGTCGGGATCGGCGACATGTCCGGCGACGTGTTCGGCAACGGGATGCTGCTCAGCGACAAGATCCGGCTCGTCGCGGCCTACGACCACCGGCACGTCTTCATCGACCCCTCGCCGGACGCGGCGGCCTCGTTCGCCGAGCGCACGCGGCTGTTCGAGCTGCCGGGCTCCTCCTGGGACGACTACGACCGCTCGAAGATCTCCGAGGGCGGCGGGGTGTTCCCGCGCACGGCGAAGGCGATCGAGCTCTCCGCGCAGGCGCGCGAGGCGCTCGGCACCGACGAGGCGCGCGCCATGCCCACCGACGTGATCCGCGCACATCCTGCGCGCGCCGGTCGACCTGCTCTGGAACGGCGGCATCGGCACGGTCGTCAAGGCCACCGACGAGACCGACGCCGACGCGGCCGACCGCTCCTCGGACGCGATCCGCGTCGACGCGCGCGAGCTGCGGGCGCGGGTCGTGGGGGAGGGCGGCAACCTCGGCTTCACGCGCCGCGCGCGGGTCGAGTACTCCTCGCACGGCGGCCGCATCAACGCCGACTTCATCGACAACTCGGCCGGGGTCGACTGCTCCGACCACGAGGTCAACCTCAAGATCCTGCTCGGGCTGGCCGAGCACGCGGGCGAGATGACGCGCGAGCAGCGCGACGAGCTGCTGGAGGCGGTCACCGAGGACGTCGTCGCGCACGTGCTCTACGACTCGTTCCTGCAGGCGCAGATCATCTCCCAGGAGGTCGAGCGCTCGGCGGCGCGGCTGTACGCCTACGACGACCTGATGGGGCTGCTGGAGGAGGTCGGCTGCTGCTCAACCGCGCCTCCGAGAACCTCCCGGACGCCGAGGAGATCGCCGACCGCCGCCGCAACGGGCGCGGGATGGAGCGGCCCGAGCTGGCGGTGCTGGTGGCCTACGCCAAGCGCTGGGTCGCGCGCTCGCTGGAGGCCTCGAAGTTCATCGACGACCCGTGGCTGGAGCGCGACCTGCACGGCTACTTCCCGCCCGCCGTGATCGAGCGCTGCTCGCACCTGCTGGCAGAGCACCCGCTGCGCCGGCAGCTGCTCTGCATGGCCAGCTCGAACTCGGTCGTCAACGCGCTCGGGCCGACGTTCGTCTCGCAGGTGGTGGCCGAGCGCGGCTGCGAGGCGGCCGACGTCGTGCGCGCCTACCGGATCGCCCGCGCGGTCACCGGCGCCGCGGCGCGCTGGGACGCGATCGAGAAGCTCGAGGGCGTCGAGCCCGAGATCCAGGCCGAGCTGATGGCCGGCGTCGACGCCCTCGTCGACAGCGCGACCCGCTGGTACCTCTCGTGGTCGCCCGAGGGCGACCTCGCGACCGTGATCGCGGCGGGGCGCGGCGGGCGTCGAGCGGCTCTCGGAGGCGCTGCCGGAGCTCGGCACGGAGGAGCGCAGGACGCGCCGGCAGGCGAACGTGGACCGGCTGACCGCCGCCGGCGTGCCGGCCGAGATCGCCACGGCGCACGCGCTCGGCGCCGAGCTCGGGCACGCGCCCGACATGGTCGCCGTTGCCGCCGCCACCGGGCGGGACCTCGACGACGTCGCGAAGGTCTTCTTCGCGGTCGGCGCCGAGCTGCGGCTCGACTGGCTCGAGACCCAGCTGGCCGACCTGCGCGCGACCTCGCGGATGCAGCGCTGGGCGCTGCTCGCCGTCCGCGAGGACGCGACCCAGGCGCGCCGCGAGCTGGCCCAGACGGCGCTCGACGAGTCGCCGGGCCGCTCGCCGGCCGAGGCCGTCGAGCGCTTCCTGCACACCCGCGACGCGGCCACCCGCCGGCTCGCGGCGTTCCTGCGCGCGCTGTCGCGCGAGGGCGAGCCGGACCTCGCCGGCCTCACGCTCGCGGTGCGCCAGCTGCGCGCGCTCTCCGGCTGAGACCAGGGTCCGGCGAGGGTCGTCTCGGGGTCATCCCCAATGGCGCGAAGGCCCGCGCGGCGGGATCATGCTCGACATGAACTCCTCCCCTCGCACACTCACCCGCTCCGCCACCGACCGCAAGATCTCCGGTGTCTCCGGCGGCCTCGCGTCCTACCTCGGCGTCGATCCGCTGCTGATCCGCATCGCCTTCGTCGCCACCGCGCTCACCACCGGCGTGGGCCTTGTCGCCTACATCGCGATGATGGCGCTCGTCCCCTCGGAGGCCAACGTCGGTGGCGCAACGCCTTCCCCGGCGTGATCCGTCTACAATGGTCTCTGACCGGCCGGGCAATCGTGCCCGGCGCAAGCAGTGCCAGCGTTTCGTAGTTGTTGCTCTTCGCACCTCCCACGCTTCGCACGCACAAACCTCCCGGGAGGAACATCGAAATGGCAACCGGAACCGTGAAGTGGTTCAGCGACGAGAAGGGCTTTGGCTTCATCACCCCCGATGAGCCCGGCAAGGACCTGTTCGTCCACCACACCGGCATCGCCGGCAGCGGCTTCAAGTCGCTCGCCGAGGGCGCCAAGGTCAGCTACGACGCCGAGGTCGGCCCCAAGGGCCCGAACGCGGCGAACGTCCAGCCGCTCTAAGCGCCAGCTCGCGAACCACCACACCGCCGGCCCGTCACCGGGCCGGCGGTCGTGTGTCCGGATCTCCCACGACAGAAGGGATGCCCATGGCGTCCAGCTCCAAGAAGCGGACCACGATGGCCAAGCTGAACCGGGAGAGCGCACTGCGCGACAAGCGCATCCGGAAGGCCGCCCGCAAGGAGGCCCGCCGGCTCGAGGGTCCCGACGAGTCGACTCCGCCGGCCGAGCCGCGCGAACCGCCGACCGACATCGGCGACCCGGACCCCTCCGGCGTCGGCCGCTAGTACCAGCGCATCCGCGGCATCGGCCGCGTGCGGGGCTCGTCGAGGCCTGCGGGATGGCGCGGGGCTTGGCGACGGCGGTGTGAGAAGAGCTGCTTGATCATGGATCGCATCCTAGTACATATCTTCCTAGGACGCAACTTCTCACGACGAATCTTCTCTCGGTAGGGTTCCGCCCGTGCCCGAGAACGACGGCGTCGACGCGATCATCGAGCAGTGGCAGCGCGAACGGCCTGAGCTCGACCACTCGCCGGTCGGCGTGGTGGGCCGGGTCTCGCGGCTCGCGCGCGAGCTCGAGGCGCGGCTGGAGGTCGTCTATCGCGAGCACGGCTTGGAGCCGGGCTGGCACGACGTCCTGGCGACCCTGCGCCGCACCGGCCCCCCGTACCGGCTGCGGCCGTCCGACTTCACGGGCTCGCTGATGCTCACCTCGTCGGGGACGACGAAGCGCCTGGACCGCCTCGAGCGAGCCGGCCTGATCGAGCGCGCGCCCGACCCCGACGACCGCCGCGGCGTGACCATCACGCTCACCGGGGCCGGCCACGAGCTGATCGACCGCGTCACGGAGGCCCATCTGGCCAACGAGGCGCGCCTGCTCGCGGGCCTCAGCGCCGCGGAGCGGGAGCGGCTCGCGGGCCTGCTGCGCAAGCTCGCGCTCACCATGCCGCCGATCACTTGACCGCGCAACCAGTCTCCCATAGCGTCGCCGCCCCATGATCGGCCGCTCCGGAGAGCCCGTCAGCCACATCAGCCAGGCCCATCCCGACCGCGTCGAGGTCCGCGGCCGCGACCTCACGGGCGATCTGATGGGGCGGCTGACCTTCACGGAGTACTTCCACCTGCTGCTCACCGGCGAGGAGCCCACGGAGGAGCAGCGCTACTTCCTCGACCTGCTGCTGGTGGCGATCGCCGAGCACGGGATGATGCCGACCAACGTCGCCGCGCGGATGACGCTCGCCGCCGATCCGGACTCGCTGCAGGGCGCGGTCGCGGCGGGGATCCTCGGCTGCGGGCCGGTGATCCTGGGCACCGCCGACGCATGCGCGCGGCTGCTCGAGCGGGCGCGCGAGCGCGATCCCGGCGAGCTGGCGCGCGAGATCCGCGCCGCGGGCGGGAAGCTGCCGGGGTTCGGGCACCCGGTGCACAAGCCGCTCGACCCGCGGGCGGAGCGGATCCTCGAGCTGGCCGACGAGCACGGCGTCTCCGGGCAGCACGTCGTCCTCGCGCGCGCCTTCCGCGACGCGGCCGCCGAGGCGTGGGGGAGGCCGCTGACGATGAACGTCTCGATGCCGATCGCGGCCGTGATGCTCGATCTCGGCTTCGGGGTCGCGACGGTCAAGTCGGTGCCGATCCTCGCCCGCACGGCGAGCCTGCTCGCCCACCTCGCCGAGGAGCGCGAGCAGCCGCTCGGCTTCCTGATGGCGGGGGCGGCCGAGGAGGCCATCCGCTACGAGGAACCGTGACCGACGCCGAGGCCTACGAGGCGCAGCTCGCCTACCTGCTCGAGCGCTCGGCGTTCTACCGCGCGAAGCTCGCGGGTCACGACACCGACGGCGGGCTGGCCGCCATCGCCGCGCTGCCGCTGACCACCAAGCAACAGCTGCGCGAGACCGTCACCCCGGAGAACCCGATCGGCGCGCACCTGTGCGTGGGGCCGGACGAGATCGTCCGGATCTACTCCACCAGCGGCACGACCGGAACGCCGAGCTACATCCCGCTGACGGCCTCCGACCTCGAGAACTGGGTCGAGACCTCCGCACGCTCCTACGCGGCCTCGGGCGTGCAGTCCGGCGAGCGGATCGTCACCACCTACAACGCCGGGCCGTTCGCGGCCGGCGCTGCGCTGGCGGCGTTCGAGCGCCTCGGCCTCAGCCACATCCCGGTCGGCACCGGCAACACCGAGCGCCTGGTCCGCGCGATCGAGCTGCTGCACCCGCAGGCGGTCGTGATGACCCCTTCCTACGCCGCCTACGCGCTCGAATGGACCGGGGAGCGCGGCATCGACCTCGCCGGCTCGAGCGTGCGGCGGCTGCTGCTGGCGGGCGAGCCGGGCGGCGGCGAGCCCGCGTTCCGCGAGCGGCTCCAGGACGGCTGGGGCGCCACGGTCACCGAGGCGATGGGCATCGGGGACATCGGCGTCTCGCTCTGGGGCGAGTGCGAGCACCAGGACGGGATGCACCTCGGCGCCGCGGGCTTCGTGCACCCGGAGCTGATCGACCCCGGCAGCGGCGAGGCGATCCCGATCGAGGACGGCGCCACGGGCGAGCTCGTGCTCACCCACCTGCGCCACCAGGCGGCGCCGCTGCTGCGCTTCCGCACGCGCGACCACGTCGAGGTGCGCGCGACGCCGTGCCCGTGCGGGCGCACCGGCGCGCGGGTGCGCTGCATCGGGCGCACCGACGACATGCTGATCGTGCGCGGCGTCAACGTCTTCCCGTCGGCGGTGCGGGAGATCGCCGCCGAGTTCGCGCCCGAGGTGAGCGGGAACATCGCGATCCGCCGCCGCTCCCCGGGCGTCAAGCAGGACCCGCCGCTGCCCGTGCGCGTCGAGCTCTCGGCCGGCGGGGGCGGCGATCCCGCGCTGGCGAAGGCGATCGGGGCGCGGGTGCGAGAGGCTCTGATGGTGCAGGCCGACGTTGAGCTGGTGCCGTGGGGCAGCCTGCGGCGGAGCGAGTACAAGTCGAAGCTGATCGAGGACTGATGCGCAAGCTGCAGACCCAAGGTGTCCACCACATCACGATCGTCGGCGCCGGCCGGCAGACGTCGATCGACTTCTGGGAGGGCGTGCTCGGCATGCCGTTCGTGTTCGAGCAGCCCAACCTGGACCGCGAGTCCGAGAGCCATCTGTACTTCGACCCGGGCGACGGGCGGCTGATCACCGTCTTCACGGACGAGAGCCGCGAGCGCGACCCGGCGCGGACCCCGACCGACCCCGGCTGCGTGCACCACCTCGCGTTCGCGGTCTCCCAGGTCACGTTCGCCCAGACGGTCGAGCGGCTGGACGAGCGCGGCATCGAGCACTCGGGCGTCAAGGACCGCGGGTTCATGGACTCGATCTACTTCACCGACCCGCTCGGCCTGCTGATCGAGCTGGCGTCGTATCGCTTCGAGCCGCCGGCCGGGCTCACGCACGTCGACGTGCTCTTCCGCGCCCACCACCTGCGCGTGGAGCGCGGCGACCACCACATCGACCGCGAGCACCTGGCCGACGCGATCGAGCAGCTCACGACGGAGTCGCGCGAGACGCTCTCCGAAGACCGCGGACCAAAGGATCCCTACTCCTGAGGAGGAGAACGGCATGGCCGAGAACACGCTGAACATCCTGCAGCCGAGCGTGAACAACCTCACCGCGCGGATCTTCGTACGCGCGGCGGGGCTCGACTTCGAGGAGCGCGACGTCTGGGGCAAGACCCAGGAGCCCGAGTTCCTGGCCAAGGACCCCGCGCACCTCACGCCGATGCTCGAGGAGGAGGGCCTCCCGCGCGGCGCGCTGTGGGAGAGCTGCGCGATCATGGCCTACCTGTGCAACAAGCACGGGCTCGACCGCTTCTACCCGGCCGATCCCGGCGAGCGGGCGATGGTCGACAGCGCGAACTTCTACCTGATCGGCACGCTCTATCCGCTCGTCGCCCGGGCGACCTACCCCGTGCTCGGCTTCCCGCAGTACCCGGGCGAGGTCGCCACCTCCAACGCGAGCGACGAGCTCAAGGACCAGGCGCGGCGCGATGCCGAGGCGGCGCTCGAGGAGCCGCTCGACGTCTACCGCGCGTTCTTCCTGGACGGGCGCGACTTCATCGGCGGCGGGCAGCCGTCGATCGCGGACATGCGCTTCGCCGCGACGCTCGAGTTCCTGCGGGCGATCGACTACCCGTTCCCCGGCTGGGCGGAGGAGTACATGACCAGGATCGAGGACGCGCTCGGCGACGCGTACTCGCAGCCGGCGGCCGATGTCCGCGGCTTCGTGGCATCGGTGAAGGGCTAGCCGGTGCCGCCGCTCGGAGAATCATCGACGATCACGACGCGCAGCTCGTCGAGCAGTTCGTAGAAGCGGAACTTGTGCACGCGGATCTGGTCGGTCAGCGGCACGGGCTTGGCGGCGGCGACGACCGCTCCGACCCGCTCGACGACGGCCGCGGCGCGTCGGTTGCCCGCGACCTGCTCGCGCAGCGTTGCGACGCAGGCCTCGAGGTCGGCGCGCTCGAGCCGGACCTGGTCGGTGAGTGGGACCACGCGGGCATTGAGGATGAGGTCGTCGAGCTCGTCGATGGTCACGAGCGTCTCGGCCCACGGCGGTGCCTCGTAGGGCACGCCGCGTTTGCCGCGATCGCCTTCCGGAGCTCGAGGCGGAGCTCGTCGAGCTCCTTGAGGACGGCCTCGCGATCGATGCGCACGGCGGACGCGAGCGGAACCGGCTTGGCCGCGGCGGCGAGCGCCTCGATCGCGGTGACGCCTTCGAGCTCGTTGCCGGGGACACCCGAACTCCCTACTCCTCCGCTCCACTGCCTGGTTGAGCTTCGGGTCGAGCCGCACCTGGTCCTGAGCGGGACGGCGCGCTGTGCTCACAAGGTCGTCGAGCGCGTCGATCGCGACGAGGATCTCCATGTGGCGCGCAGTAGTCACCGCCGGGGGCCTCGTGCGTGGCGGACGTCAACTGCTCTGGGTGGGGGAGTGGTTCTGTACGAACGTCGATCGCGGCACGACCGGCCGGCTGGATCGACGTCCGGGCTATACGACCCCCAACGTCGATCCGCGGCCCCTCGCGGTGCTCCCGATCGACGTTCGTGCACCGTCACTCGGCGACACCGCCGGCCGGGCGCAAGTGGGGTCTATATGCCGTCAACGTCAGACCCTCCGGTGCTCGACGGACGGTCACGCGCGCTGGCGCCACCACGGCCGCGGCGCCGGCGAAGGGTTGACGCGAACGAGCGGCGCGGCTAGCGCGTGCGAGGCCGGTCGAACGAGGCGAGCTCGCGGATGTACGCGAGCGTGACCTCCTGCTCGAGCAGGTGCGCGCGGCGGTCGGCGTCCCGGCGGGCGCTCGGGCGCGGGCGTGAGGTGGAGCGGGTCGCGCCCGGGCGGCGGGAGCGGGCGGGAGTCGAGACGGTGCTGCGGTGGATCGTGGCGGAGATGGTTGTGCGTCCTTCCCTGTCGTCCTACACTGAATCGGAGGAAGCCTCCGGTTCGGAAGACTATCACGAATCGGAGGGTGCCTCCGGTTATGACCGCGCCGACCCACGACAAACCGCTCCGCAAAGACGCCCAGCGCAACCGCGAGAAGCTGCTCGCGGCGGCCGTGGAGCTGTTCGCCGAGCGCGGGACGGAGGGGTCGCTCGAGGAGGTCGCCAAGCGGGCCGGCGTCGGGATCGGCACGCTCTACCGCCACTTCCCGACGCGCGACGCGCTCGTCGAGGCGGCGTACCGGAACGAGGTCGCCCAGCTTCGCGCGGCGGCCGACGAGCTGCTCGCCGAGCTGCCGCCCGACGCGGCACTCGAGGCCTGGGCGCGCCGCTTCGTCGAGTACGGCACGGCCAAGCGCGGGATGCGCGACGCGCTGCAGTCGATCGCGGGCGCCGGCTCGGACCTGTTCGCGGACACGCGCGGCCAGGTCACCGAGGCCGTCGCGGTGCTGCTGCGGGCGGGCGCCGAGGCGGGCACGCTGCGCTCCGACGTCGAGCCCGAGGACGTCCTGCGCGCGATGGGCGCGATCTGGCTCGTCGCCGACGGCGACGACTTCGCCGAGCAGGCGATGCGGATCCTCCGGCTCGTGCTCGACGGCCTCCGCTACCGCGCATAGCGGCTTCGCGCCCCGCGCCGCTCCGCGCGGCCCGCGCCGCTCCGCTCCGCGCCGCGCCCGGCATGGCCCTGGCGCGCGTGGCGGCGGCGGTGCGTCCGCCCGTCATGCGAACATATGTTCGTGTCACGTGAAGCCTCGATCCTGCACGCCGACCTCGACTCGTTCTTCGCGTCGGTCGAGCAGCGCGACGACCCGCGGCTTCGCGGCAAGCCGGTGATCGTCGGCGGCGGGGTCGTGCTCGCCGCCAGCTACGAGGCGAAGGCCTACGGCGTCGCCGGCGCGATGGGCGGCGGGAAGGCGCTGCGGCTGTGCCCGCACGCGATCGTGGTCCCGGCCCGGATGGAGGCGTACTCGGAGGCGAGCAAGGCCGTCTTCGCGGTCTTCGAGGACATGTCGCCGGTGGTCGAGGGCATCTCGATCGACGAGGCGTTCCTCGACGTGCGCGGGATGGAGCACTTCGCGGGCACCCCGCGGCGGATCGCCGAGCGGCTGCGGGCGCGCGTGCGCGACGAGGTCGGGCTGCCGATCACCGTCGGCGTCGCGACCACGAAGCACCTCGCCAAGGTCGCGAGCGCCGCCGCCAAGCCGGACGGGCTGCTCGTCGTGCCGGCGGGGGAGGAGCTCGCGTTCCTGCACCCGCTGCCCGTCGAGGCGATCTGGGGCGTCGGGCCGAAGACCGCGGGGCGCCTGCACGCGCGCGGGCTGATGACCGTCGGCCAGGTGGCCGCGGTGCCCGAGGGGACGCTGATGGCGATCGCCGGCCGCGCGGCGGGGCGGCACCTGCACGCGCTCGCGCACAACCGCGACCCGCGGCCGGTCAAGGGGCGCGCGCGGCGGCGCTCGATCGGCTCCCAGCGCGCGCTCGGCCGCCGCCAGCGCTCCGACGCGGAGCTCGACGCGATCCTCGTCGGGCTCGTCGACCGCGTCACGGCGCGGCTGCGCACGGCACGCCGCGCCTGCCGCACCGTCGTGCTGCGGCTGCGCTTCTCCGACTACGCGACCCGCGCCACGCGCTCGCACACGATGGCCGAGGCGACCACCGTCACCCCCGTGATCCTGGCGGCGCTGCGCGGCGTGCTGGCGGCCGCGATGCCGCTGATCCGCGAGCGCGGGATCACGCTGCTGGGCATCTCGCTCACCAATCTGTGCGACGCCGACGCCGTCCAGCTCGCGCTTCCGCTGGACCGGCGCCGGCCCGCAGCCCTGGACACGGCGGTCGACGGCGTGCGCGAGCGCTTCGGCAAGGAGGCGATCACGCGCGCCGTGCTGCTGGACCGCGACCAGGGGGTGTCGATGCCGCTCCTGCCCGACTGACGTGCCGCCCGGCGGGGCGGCGCCCGGCGCCGCCCCGCGGCGCTCAGCTCGTCACGCGGTCCTCGGCGGGCTCGCGACGGAAGCGCGATTGCGCGGGCCCGGCGTCGACCTCGCGCAGCCGCCCCGTCTCGACCTCGTACACGAATCCGCGTACCGAGTCCTTGTGCGGGATGAACGGGCTCGCCTGGATGCGGGCGATCGACTGACGCACGTCCTCGTCGAGATCGGAGAACGCCTCGGCGGCCCACTCGGGCTTGATGCCGGTGTCGTCCTGGACCGAGCGCTTGAACTCGTCGTCGGTGAACGTGAGCATCCCGCAGTCCGTGTGGTGGATGAGGATGATCTCCGTGGTCCCCAGCAGGCGCTGGGAGATCGCCAGCGAGCGGATCTCGTCGTCGGTCACGACGCCGCCGGCGTTGCGGATCACGTGCGCGTCGCCCTCCTCGAGCCCGAGCACCCGGGTGGGGATGAGGCGGGCGTCCATGCAGGCGACGACGGCGACCCCCTTGGCGGGCGGCAGCGGCAGCTCGCCCTTGTCGAAGCTCGCCGCATACGCCTCGGCGTTGCGCAGCAGTTCGTCGGTGGTGCTCATGGCGCTCCTCACATCGGTGGGAGGCTCAAACGTATCAATCCCGATCGGGTTGCACGGTTAATGCGGGTGCTCGCCGCCGGTGGCGGCGGGCGGGCGGGACTCCTCGGCGAGCGAGGTGATGGTGAGGGTGCCGCGGGAGGCGTCCTCGAGCACGGAGGACGCCTCTTCGCCCGAGCGGGCGTAGAGCTCGACGAGCAGGTGGACGACGATCTGGTCGTCGTCGTGCTTGTGGAAGCGCACGTGGGTGAAGAACTCGCGCGTGCCGTGGTCGCCGAAGGCCGCGTAGGCGAGCGAGTCGGCCGCCTCGGGGCCCGAGCAGGTCTCGACGGAGTCCGAATCGACGGTCACGGTGCAGGAGGCGACCCACGGCGTGCCGACCACCATCCGCTCCCAGCGGTCCTCGATCGGCTCGATGCGGCCGTTGTGGAACGCGAGGTGCGGCTGGTCGTGCATGCAGTCCAGGCACTGCACGACGGCCTCCTGGATCTCGTCGACGACCTCCGCGCGCTCGCCCGTCACCGAGTCGATGCGGTGGATGCCCTCGTAGTGGACCTGGACCTCCAGCTCCTGCGACCAACACCGGTAGCAGCGCAGCCAGGAACCGATCGGCGCTGAGTTCGACCCCTCCATGCCGGTCATTCTATGCTCCGGCCCGTGGGCGACACCGTTGGTTACGAGCTCGACGGTGCCGTCGCGACGCTCACCCTGAACCGCCCGCAGCGCCTGAACGCGATCGTGCCGGCGCTGATCGAGGACCTCGAGGCCGCGCTGGACCGCGCCGAGGCCGACGATCTCGTGCGCGCGATCCGGCTCCGCGGGGCGGGCCGCGCCTTCTGCGCCGGCTACGACATCGAGTGGGGCGCCGACGCGATGGAGGCCGCCGAGGGCGGGCGCGCATGGGACCCGATGGCCGACTACCGCATGATGTCGCGCTTCGTCGGCGCCTACATGCGCCTCTGGCGCTCGCCGAAGCCGGTGATCGCGCAGGTCCACGGCCACTGCGTCGGCGGCGGGACCGACTTCGCGCTCTGCTCGGACCTGATCGTATGCGCCGACGACTGCCGGATCGGGTACCCGCCGGCGCGCGTCTGGGGCTCGCCGACCACCTCGATGTGGATCTACCGCGTCGGCCTGGAGCGCGCCAAGCGCCTGTTGCTGACCGGCGACCCGCTCGACGGGAAGACGGCCGTCGCCTGGGGTCTGGCGTCGGAGTCTCACCCTCAGGATGAGCTAGAAGAAGCAGGTCTCGCCCTCGCGCGGCGCGTGGCGCTGCTGCCGGCGAACCAGCTCCAGATGATGAAGCTGCTCGTCAACCAGGCCTACGAGCAGATGGGGCTCGCGACGACCCAGCTCGTGGGCACGCTGCTCGACGGCGCCGCGCGCCACACGCCCGAGGGCCTCCAGTTCACGAAGGCCGCGATGGCCGACGTCCGCACGGCCGTGGCCGAGCGCGACGCGCCGTTCGGCGACTACGGCCAGGAGCGCCGGTGAGGCGCGCCCTGGGCACCGCGGCGGTCGCCGCCGCGCTGCTGGCCGGCTGCGGCAGCGACCCGAGCCCCCAGGCGCAGGTCCGCGAGACGCTCGACGAGTTCGGCCGCGCGACCGCCGCCAAGGACTACCAGGCGCTCTGCGACCGCGTGTTCGCGCCCCAGCTCATCGGCAAGCTCACCCAGGTCGGCCTCCCGTGCGAGGTCGCCATGCAGCGCAGCTTCGAGGACGTCGAGAACCCGCGGCTGACGATCGGGAAGATCACCGTCGCCAAGGACGAGAAGAGCGCCAAGGCCGAGGTGCGCACGGCCGCCTCGGGGCAGACGCCCTCGCAGGACACGGTCACGCTCGTGCCCGTCAAGGACGACGGCTGGCGCGTCTCCTCGCTGGGCTGACCGGCCGGGTATCCGCACCAGCTTCCGGCGTGGCGGCCGCACCACGGTTGGGGTGACGACCGGCCGGTCTCAAAGGAGTGCTCCGGAGACCATTGCGACTCCAATTCCTCCCCAGGAGCACGAATGCGAATCAAGACGACCTTGCTGGCGGCGTGTGCCGTGGCGCTGATCGCGCCCGCGGCATCGCAGGCCGCCACGCTCGGCATGGAAGGCAACACGCTCGTCTACCGAGGCGAGGGCAGCGAGGGCATCAGCCTGCTGCTCTCCAGCTACGACGACTGGGACACCGGCAAGACCTACCTGCGCTTCTCCGACAGCGGCGCCGACCGGGTCCAGATCAACACCGGCATCTGCCAGAACCACCAGTACGGCGGCATCATCTGCGACCGCGACCTCAACCGCCCGATCAAGATCGAGGGCTCCGAGGCCAAGGACGACATCAGCATCTACAGCTCCGAGGCCGTGCCGGACTCGATCCCGGTGGCGATGAACGGCAACGGCGGCGACGACCGCATCAAGGACGCCTACGACAGCGCGGCCGGCCGCGCGATCACCGGCGGCGCCGGCAACGACGAGCTCACGGGCTACGCGGGCTCCGACACCCTCGACGGCGGCGACGGCAACGACAAGCTCGACGGCGGCCAGGGCAACGACAAGGTGCTCGGCGGCAACGGCGACGACGCGGTCGACGGCGACGGCTACGAGGATCCCGGCGCGGACGTGATCGACGGCGGCGCGGGCTACGACTACTTCGAGGGCTGGGGCCAGCCGGAGCAGCTGCAGCGCCAGCCGACGGTCACGCTCACGCTCGACGGGGCCGCCAACGACGGCCGCCCGGGCGAGAACGACAATGTCACCAACGTCGAGGACTTCCAGATGTACGTCGTCGGCTCCTTCACCGGCTCCGACGGCCCGGAGAAGTTCATCATCGCCAACCCGGGCAACACCGGCCCGTCGACCCTCGTCGGCCGCGGCGGCGACGACGAGCTCGTCGGCCACGACTTCGACGACTCCGTCGACGGCGGCACGGGCAACGACCACGTCGAGGGCGGCCTCGGCAACGACACCGTCACCGGCGGCCCCGGGCGCGACACGATCTACGGCGACGCGACCGCGTCCCGCTGCACGTACTACTCGTGCAAGATCCCGTTCGGCAACGACGTCATCAACGCCCGCGACGGCGAGGCCGACAACGTCGACTGCGGCATCGGCCAGGACAAGGCGACCGTCGACGCGATCGACACGGTGACCAACTGCGAGACCGTCGAGGGCGGCGGCTCCAACGGCGGTCCGGCGCCCGACGGCGCGGTCGGAGCGCTGAAGCTCTCCCTCGGCTCCGCGAAGCTGGCCGCGGTCGCCGCCAAGGGCCTGAAGGTCAAGGTCGCCTGCGTCGGCCGCCTGCACCGCCACGGGCACGATGACCGCCGACAAGGCGACCGCGCGCAAGCTCGGCGCCAAGAAGATCGGCTCGGGCAAGGGCAAGGCCACCAAGGCCGGCACCGCCACGGTGACGATCAAGGTCGCCAAGAAGGTCGCCCGCAAGCTCAAGCGGCTCAAGTCGGCCAAGGTGACGGTCAAGGTCACCGTCAAGCAGAACGGCGCCTCGCGCAGCATCAGCCGCGCGCTGACGCTCAAGCGCTAGCGCGGCGAGACCCGCACGCGGACGCGGCTGGTGGTCGCCCTGACCACCAGCCGCCTCGCGTTGCGGCGCGACACGCGGCGGCCGCCGTTCACGCGCACCCGGTAGCCCCGGCCGTAGTGGACGGCGACCGGGAGCGAGATCGCGCTGCGCCCGCGGCGGCGGGCCGTGTAGCGCAGGTCGAAGGCGCCCGTCGCGGGATCGAAGCTCCAGCGCGCGCCGCGGCCGGCGATCCGCTCGGGGAAGGCGCGGGCGAGCACGCGCAGCTTGTCCGCCTTGACGGTCCCGCCCTCGTCGACGATCGACTCGGCGTCGGCGCTCGCGCCCGGGCTCGTGCGGGCCGAGGTCGTCGGGTCGAAGTAGGTCTTGTACTGCCAGTAGTGCCAGCTCTGGCCCGCCTGATCGGCGAGCGCGGCGATCCGGCCGACGACGGCGAGGTCGTCCGTGGCGCCGAACTCCGTCAGCAGCGGCGCCACCCCGGCGGCGCGAGCGACCGCGACGGAGCGCTCGAGGGCCTCGCGCTCGAGGTCGTCGCAGGAGCGCTCGGAGCGCAGCGGGTGCGGGCAGTAGACGTGGTAGGAGAGGCCCTGCCCGCGCCGCAGCGTTCCGGCGATCGTGTAGGGGTAGCCGAAGGCGGTCGTCAGGAAGTCCTCGTAGAAGACGGGGTGGCGCGGGTCCGCGGCGCGCATCGCGGGGACGAGCTCCTCGTAGAACGGCCTCAGCCACTGATCGCCCGCCGCGGGGTCGGGCGGCAGCCCGCACGGCGCGCGCTGGATCTCGCACGAGGGCTCGTTGAACGCGTCGTAGCCGACCACGCCGTCCTCCCGCCGCAGCTCGCGCGCGAGCCGGGCGAAGGCGGCGACGAAGCGCGAGCGGATGCCGTCGCGGTTCTCCCAGAAGCTCGTGAACGCGCGCCCGACCGCGGGCTGCGTGTAGTCGTAGGGGTGGCCCGCGGAGGTCGGCGGGAACGGGATCCCGTCGTCGAGCGTCGCCCACTCGGGCGCGCCGTTGCCGCGGTAGCGCTCGGACCACTCGTCCTGGTGCATGTCGACGAGCACGTAGAGCCCGCGCCGCGCGGCGAGCCGCGTCAACCGCACGATCTCGGCCACGTAGGCCTCGTCCAGCTGCCCCGGCGCCGGCTCGAGCGCCTTCCACGTCACGCCGAGCCGGATCGAGTTCATGCCCCACGAGCGCAGCCGCGCGACGTCCTCGCGGTCGAAGCTGGTCCGCTCGGCGGTGCCGTTGGGGTGGTAGGGCGCGACCTTGTAGGCGACGTTGACGCCGTGCAGCACCACCGTCCGCCCGCGGCCGTCGACGAGCGCGCCGCGCTTGACCTTCAGCGGCGCGGCGGCGGCGCTCGCCGGGAGCAGGAGCAGGGCGGCGAGGAGCAGCGGCAGCGGACGCATTTCGCGGAACCTATCCGGAGCGCGCCTCGAGCAGGGCCAGCAGCGCGGGCTGCTCGAGCGCCGGGTCCTGCTCGGCGAGCGCCTTCACGGCGGCGCGGCGGCCGCCGAGCGCGCGCAGGCCGCGCTCGCCGTGCTCGGCCACGAAGTCCGCGAGCGCGCCGAGCCGCCGCGCGCGGGTGCGGGCGGCGGCCACGTCGAGGCCGTCGCGGTGCGCGTCGAGCGCGGCCACGAGCTCCTCGATCCCCGAGGCGGGCGGCAGCGAGGACACCGCCACCACCGCCGTCTCGCGCTCGCCCAGCGAACGCAGCGCGGCGCTGAGATCGCGCCGCGCGCGCAGCGCCACCTGCCCGAGGTCGGCCTTGGTCACCACGAGCACGTCGGGGACCTCCATGATCCCCGCCTTGAGGAACTGCAGGGCGTCGCCGGACCCCGGCTGGACGACGACCGCGGTCGTGTCGGCGGCCTCCGCCACCTCCGTCTCGGACTGGCCGACGCCGACGGTCTCGATCACGACGACGTCGAAGGCGGCGGCCAGCGCCTGCGCGGCGGCGCGGGTGGCGGGCGCGAGCCCGCCGAGGCGCTCGCCCGCCGCCGTCGAGCGGATGAACAGCCCGCGGTCGGCGGGGTCGGCCTCGATCCGGGCGCGATCGCCGAGCAGCGAGCCGCCCGAGCGCTTGGAGGTCGGGTCCACGGCGAGCACCGCCACCGTCCGCCCGTCCTCGCGCCAGGCGCGCGCGAGCGCGCTCAGCAGCGTCGACTTCCCCGCGCCGGGCGGCCCGGTCACGCCCACGACGTGCGCCGGCGCCTCGCCGCCGAGCCGGGCGGGGGAGACCTCGGCCAGCAGCGCCGCGACCTGCTCGCGGGCGGCGGGCGTGCGGTTCTCGATCAGGTTCAGCGCCGCCGGGGCGGCGCTCAGGTCGCGCTCGCGCAGGCGGGCGCCGAGCTCCGCCCCGTTCACAGGCGCTTGAGCACGACTCGCGGGACGCCGACGTACCGCCCCGCGCCGTCGCCGCGTTGCTCGGCCCACACGACGCTCCGGGGTCCCAGGCCGAACTCGCCCGCCCGCAGGCGCTTGAAGGTGAAGCGGGTGATCAGCCGCGGCTCACCGCCCGGGCGCTGGAGGATCAGGTCGGTGCCGTCGCGCAGGTAGAGGACGCGGCCCGCGGAGATCGCGACGGCCGGCGTCCGCGCGCCCGGCGCGTCGCCGTCCCCGCCGCTGGCCTCCTCGTAGCGGCAGGCGATCCGCTGCTCGACCCCCGCCGGGGTGACCGTGGAGACGCAGATCTGGCTCATGGGCGCGTAGCGCGAGAGCGCGAGCGTCCCGTCGGCCTGGACGTCGTGCGCGCCGATCGAGCCGCGGTTGTCGCCGAGCCGGAGCACGCGCTCGCCCTTGCGCAGGTCGTACAGCACGACGCCGCCGCCGAGCTGCGACCAGGTCAGGTAGTCACCCGCCAGCCGCAGCCCGTCGCCCCCGCGCAGCGGGATCCTCAGCGTCCGCGGGCCGCGCACCTCGATCTCGCGCCGCATCGCCGACACGCCCCCGCCGACCGGGCAGAAGTTCTGGACGATCATGGCGGTCCAGCGGCCGCCCGTCACCGACCTCGCTCTCGTGGCGGCCACCGTCCGGGCACGGCCACGGGACGCGCTCGGGCAGCCGCGGGCCGCGCACGCGCGCTAACGGCCCGGAGAACGCGCGGTCCACGCACGGAACGACGGGGCCGAAGTCGCGGTGGGGCGTGCAGGTGGAGACGATGGCGGCCAAGCGGCGCCCGTCGGCGGCGACGTCCCGGATCGAGCGGGCGCTCTTCGCATCGCGCGGCGCGGTCCAGCGGCGCCGGACGACGCGCTTGCCGCCGGGCTGCCGCGTGAGCACGCGGACGGCGCCCGACCGCGTCCGCTCCGCCCAGGCGGCGCCGTCGCCGGCCATCACCGGGCCCGCGGTGAGGTCTCCGCCTCCGGCCGCGGCGGCGAGCGCCACCACCATGCCGGCGAGCGCCGTCACGCCGGCTTCCGTGACCCCGTTGCGCTCGGCGACGAGGCCGACGACGTCGCGCATGATGCGCGTCAGCTCGAAGTCCTTCGGTGTGTAGACCGCGGCGACGCCGGCGGCCTTCAGCGGCTCGACGTCGGCCTCGGGGATGATCCCGCCGACGACGACCGGGATCTCCTCGCCGCCGGCCTCGCGCAGCGCCTCGATCACGTCGGGGATCAGCGAGCGGTGCGAGCCCGACAGGATCGAGAGCCCGATCACGTGCACGCCCTCGTCGACCGCGGAGCGGGCGATCTGCGCCGGGGTGAGGCGGATGCCCTCGTAGACCACGTCCATGCCGATGTCGCGCGCGCGGACGGCGATCTGCTCGGCGCCGTTGGAGTGCCCGTCCAGGCCGGGCTTGCCGACGAGGATCTTCGGCGTGCGGCCGATCGCCTCGCCGACGCGGCCGACCTCGTCGCGCAGCTCGGCGACGTCCTCGGTCGGGGACCGGCGCGGCGGCCTCGCCGACGCCGGTCGGAGCGCGGTAGGAGCCGAACACGTCGCGCAGCGCCTGGGACCACTCGCCGGTCGTCGCGCCGGCGCGGGCGGCGGCGATCGTCGCCTCCATCACGTTCTCGTCGGAGGCGGCCACGCGGGCGAGCTCCTCCAGCGCGGCGGTGACCGCGGCCCCGTCGCGCCGCGCGCGCCACTCGCCGAGCGCGTCCAGCGCCTCCTGCTCGACGGCGGCGTCGACCACGAGGATGCCGCCCTCGGCGTCGGCCGTCAGCGGGGACGGCTCGGTCTCCTGGTAGCGGTTGACGCCGACCAGCACCTGCTCGCCGGACTCGATCCGGCCCAGCCGCTCGCGGTGGGAGTCGACCAGCGCGGCCTTCATGTAGGCGACCGCGTCGACGGCGCCGCCGTGCTCGGCGACGCGCGCCATCTCCTCGCGGGCGCCCTCCTTGAGCTCGGCGACGAGGCCCTCCATCACCTTGGAGCCCTCGAAGATGTCGGGGTACTCGAGCAGGTCGGTCTCATAGGCGAGCACCTGCTGGATGCGCAGCGACCACTGCTGGTCCCACGGGCGCGGCAGGCCGAGCGCCTCGTTCCAGGCCGGGAGCTGGATCGCGCGGGCGCGGGCGTCGCGGCCGAGCGTGACGGCGAGCGCCTCGAGCACGATCCGCTGGACGTTGTTCTCGGGCTGGGACTCCGTCAGGCCGAGGCTGTTGACCTGCACGCCGTAGCGGAAGCGGCGGTGCTTGGGATCCTCGACGGCGTAGCGCTCGCGGCCGAGCTCGTCCCACAGCTCGCCCATCGCGCGCAGCTTCGCGTGCTCCTCGACGAAGCGCACGCCGGCGTTGACGAAGAAGGAGATCCGGCCGAAGACCGCGCCCATGCGTTCCTGCGGGACCCGTGCCTGCACCTCGTCGAGCACCGCGATCGCGGTCGAGAGCGCGTAGGCGATCTCCTGCACCGGGGTCGCCCCGGCCTCCTGCAGGTGGTAGGAGCAGATGTTGATCGGGTTCCACTTCGGGACGTGCTCGACCGTGTAGGCGACCATGTCCGCGATCAGCCGCAGGCTCGGCGCCGGCGGGAAGGCATAGGTCCCGCGGCTGAGGTACTCCTTGATGATGTCGTTCTGGGTCGTGCCCTGGAGCACGTCCGGGCCGATCCCGTTCTCCTCCGCGGTGACGATGTAGAGCGCCAGCAGCCAGGCCGCCGTGGCGTTGATCGTCATCGAGGTGTTCATCTGGTCGAGCGGGATCCCGTCGAGCAGCGCGTGCATGTCGCCCTTGTGCGCCACGGGCACCCCGACCTTGCCGACCTCGCCGCGCGCGAGCTCGTGATCGGCGTCGTAGCCCGTCTGCGTGGGCAGGTCGAACGCGATGCTCAGGCCGGTCTGGCCCTTGGCCAGGTTGCGGCGGTACAGCTCGTTGCTCTTGCGGGCGGTGGAATGGCCCGCGTACGTGCGCATCATCCAGGGGCGGTCGGGCTGCTCCAGGCGGTGACTCATGTGGGGGAAGTATGGCCGAGGGGGCGAAACCCCGGCGGCGGGTCCCGTGAGCCCACGGTCAGGAAGCCTCAACGGTGCGACTCATCCGCGGGTCATCCGGGTATCCGGGCGCCATGGCCGCCTCCGCCGCGCGGGTGTCCTCGACCACTGACAGCGCTCCTCCAGCCTCGCGTCGCCGGATCGCCCGCTGGAGGCCGCCTGTCGCGCTCGCGGCGGTGGTGCTCGGGCTCGTCGGCGGGCAGGCGCTGTCGCTCGGCGTCGTGGCCGCGTTCGGCGGCGACGAGGCGAGCATCTGGGACGGGATCGGCCTGCTGCTCGGCGACGCGTTCCTGATCGCCGTGATCGTCGCGTTCGCGCGCAAGGGCGCGCGGCTGTCGGCCGGCACGCTCGGGATCCGGCGCACGCGGCTCTGGCCCGCGGTCGGCTGGGCCTGCGCGTTCTTCATCGCCACGCTGGCGCTCGAGGCCCTGTGGACGATGCTCGTCGGCGCGAGCCCGGAGGACGCCTCCGGGGGCGGCGCCACGGGCGGCCCGCCGCCCGCGATCGTGGTCGCGCTCGTCGTGTTCGGCGTCGCGGTCATGGCGCCGATCGCGGAGGAGATCGCCTTCCGCGGCTACCTGTTCGCCTCGCTCACGACCTGGCGCGGGCCGTGGCCGGCCGCGATCGTCACCGGCCTGTTGTTCGGCGCCGCGCACGTCGCCGTGTACCCGCCCGAGCTGCTGCCGGCCCTGGCCTTCTTCGGCGTCGCGGCGTGCCTGCTGTTCTGGTTCACCGGCTCGCTGCTGCCGTGCATCGCGGTGCACGCGTTCAACAACGCGATCGCGATGGGCTCGCTCGCGGGCTGGGACTGGCAGATCCCGCTCGTCGTGATCGGCGCCGTCGCGCTGTCGGTCCTGCTCGTCCTGCCGTTCGCGCGCGAGCGCGCACCTGATCCTTCGCTGACCCAACCGCTCACTCACTGACGGGAGGCACCATGAGCGCCGCAGCAGAGCCCAAGACCACTCCGGCCCCGAGCGCAGAGAGCGCACCGAGCGCGTCGCCCGTGGACGCCCACAGCTCGCCCGTCGCCGAGACCAGGCAGAGCTCCGGCAAGGCCACCGCGGCCATGGTGCTGGGCGTCATCGGGGTGCTCGGAGCGTTCCTGATCCCGATCGTCGGCCTCATCCTCGGCGTGATCGCGATCGTCTTCGGCCGCCAGGCGAAGGCCGATACCGCGAGCGGCCGCAAGTCGGGCCGCGGCCAGGCCCAGGCCGGCTTCGTGCTCGGCATCGTCGCCGTCGTGGGGGCGATCATCAACATGATCGTCGCGGCGGCGATCATCGCCTCGTAGACCTCGGGGGGACGGCGGCGCGGGGGTAGGGCCCGCGCCGCCATCCATATAGGCTGCGCGGCCGTGCGGGCGATCGACGTGCAGCACATGGGGCGGGAGCGGGTGATCTGCTGCTGGGAGCTCGACGGCGTGCTGATCGACCCCGGCCCCCAGTCGTCCGAGGGGACGCTGATCGAGGCGCTCGGGGGCGAGGCCCCGCGGGCGATCGTGCTCACCCACATCCACCTCGACCACGCGGGCGCCACGGGCTCGCTCGTGCGCCGCTGGCCCGACACGCCGGTCTACGTGCACGAGAACGGGGCGCCGCACCTGATCGACCCGTCGAAGCTGTGGGCGAGCGCCGGGCAGCTGTGGGACGACATGGACGAGCGCTGGGGCGAGACCGTGCCCGTCCCGGAGGACAACATCACGCTCGTCGGAGACGGCGACACGGTGTTCGGCATGCGCGTGGCCTACACGCCCGGCCACGCCTCCCACCACGTCTCCTACCTGCACGAGGCGAGCGGCTGGGCGTTCGTCGGCGACGTCGCGGGCGTCCGCGTGCCGCCGATCAACCACACGCTGATGCCGACGCCGCCGCCCGACATCGACGTCGAGGCCTGGCTGGACTCTCTCGCCCTCGTCGAGTCTTGGTCGCCGCAGACGATCGCGGTCACCCACTTCGGCGCGCACGAAGACGTCGGCGACACGCTCGACGAAGCGCGCACGGAGCTGCGCCGCTGGGCCGAAGTCGCCCGCGGGACGGACGAGGAGGAGTTCGAGCGGCGATTCCACGCCGACCTCGCCGAGCGGATCGACGACGAGCAGGTGCTCGCCGCGATCACCCAGGCCAGCGACCCCCGCCTCGAGTACGCCGGTTTGTCGCGCTACTGGCGCAAGCTCGGCAACGACCGCCACCCGGCCTGAGCCCTTTGCACCAGCGGGGTTGAGGGCCCGCCATCGGACCCTCGGGCAGCTGCCCGTCACGTACACCACCCTCGTTGATCTGCCCCGGTGGAGACAGCTACCGGCAGGCGTCTGGGCCGTCTGCTCTGTGTGGGGTCGCGATCTTCGCCTTTCGGGTCCCGAGGATCCGCGGCGGTCTGCCGCCGGCGCGGCGGGCGGGCCCGGCTCAACGATCGCTGCTCGCGCACGGCAGAACCAGCCGGCCATTGGTCAGACCCGCACGACACCCACCAACCACCAGCGAGGACGCAGTCGTCGTCACCGTATTGGACCCCGTGAGCAACGCTATCTCGACCGACCGACTCCCGAAGCACCTGCTTCTCGCGCGAAGCGACGCTCGCCCTAACACCGACTCGCGCTGACGCGTTGCATGGATTCGAGCAGTCAGCGCGTCGCCGCTGCTTTCACGAATGCAGCCGCGGGACCGGCTCGGATCGCGGTGGAGGCTAAGTCCGGGCTTCCATGTCGCTTCGTCGCTCAGCAATGAGGAAGCGCTCGATCTCGGCGACGACGGTGACTGGTTCGTCGAACCACGCGTTGTGGCCTGCCCCGGGAACTCGAACGAGGCGAAGGTTCGGATTCGTCGCGACGAGAGCCTCAGCCTCCTCGGGCGATCCGAACGCGTCGTGTTCGGGCCAGACGAGAAGTGTCGGCATCGTCAGCGCTCGCCAGCGCCCGCCGAGGATCAGCTCGCGTCGGTACCCGAGGCGGCGCCAATCGGCGATACACGCAATCAAACTGAGCATGCTCTCGACGTTTCTTCGCTGGTTGGCGACGTCGACGTCGAGCACGAGGTCATCGACTCGCTCGGGATGCTCGACGATGACCTGGCCCCAGAACTTCCGCATCCCGTCCCGCGTCGCATTCGAAAAGAAGTGCCTGCCAAGCCTCGCGCCGATGAGCGGGAGTCCGAGCGGAAGCATCGGGAGCGGCGGTCTTCGCACGATCCCGAACGGTGCGCCGACGAGCGTAAGGCGCGACACGCGGCTGGGAGCGTCGAGCGCGAAGGCGACGGACAAGAACGCGCCCAGCGAGTTGGCGACCACATCGACGGCCGCGAGGTCGAGCACGTCGACGACGTCGCGCAGGAACGTCCGACCGTGGGCGAGCAGGTCGACGCCGCGGTAGTCGAACGGATCGGCCAGCCCGTGGCCCGGCCGGTCGACTGCGAGCACGCGGTGGGCCTCCGCGAGCGCCGCGAGGATCGGGACCACCTCGTACGCGCCGCCCAACCCGCCGTGGACGTACAGAAGCGGCGGCCCGCTGCCGAGCTCGAAGAGCTGGGTTTCGCCCTGCGACCAGCGAATCCGGCGGATGTGCGTGTCAGGTGCGAACCGGGCGAGCAGCCCGGCCTGCGCGTTCTCGAGCTCTCGGTCCAGCTTCGTCTCCACACAGGTGAGGATCGCTGCGCACGAGGCACGCAGCATCGGTGCGAGTACCTATCCGGGTACGGATTTGCGGGGCGGCTCGCGCAGCGCGTACGCGGCCACCTCGGCGCGGTTCCGTAAGCCGAGCTTCCCCAGGATGCTCGCCACGTGGTGCTCGGCCGTTCGCCGGCTGATGTAGAGCCGTCGTGCGATCTCGGCGTTCGAGCATCCTTCGGCCAGGAGCGTCAAGACTTCGGTCTCACGCTTCGTGAGCGATCCGTGCCCCTTTGGGAACGTCCGAGCCGGGGCTCCGAGCTCGCGGAGTACGGCCGCTGCCGCATCGGCGTCCCGGGTTGCGCCAAGCCGCTCGAACGTCTTGAGCGCGTGCTGTGCCTCTTGGACCGCTGCTGCCGGCGCGTGCGAGGCGAGTGCGCCCGCGAGCGCTACCCGGGCCTGCGCACCCTCAAGGGCAAGACCGAGCTCGGAGAACAGCTCCAGAGCTGCCTGGAAGTCTGTGCGCGCTTGCTGATCTCCTCGAGCGGCTCGGACTGTGCCCCCGACGAGCTTGGCGACGGCGCGCGTCCGGTCGTCGTTGCGGTCGACCGCAAGAACGGCCAACTGGTCAAGCGTCTCTTCCGCAGCGGTGAGGTCGCCGCGTGCGACCTGCACCTCGACGAGTAGCGCGAGCACGGGCACGCAATCCGGATCGGTCGGCGGCGTGCTCTCGAGGCACAAGCGGCTGAGGTCCCCTGCCAGAGCGAGGTCGCCGCGTGCCAACGCGATCCTCGCGAGTGACCGCTTGGCGCTCGCGTGCCAGTCGATGCCTTCGAGCAGACGTTCGGCCTCCTCGAATCGTGCCTGTCGAACACGCAGGTCCGCGAGCCGAAGCAGCGCGAAGAGTTGGGACGCCCAATAGCCCGACTCGAAGGTTCGGATCGCGGCGAGCAGCTCGCGCTCCGCCTCTTGCCAGCGGCCGAGCGCAATCAGAATCCCGCCGTAGTGCGTGCGGCAGGTCGGCGGCACGAAGTCACCCCAGGCCTCGAAGCGAGTCGCGGCGGCGAGCCACAGCTCGGCGCGTCTGACGTCGGCCGCCCGTTCGCAGGCGCTCAACAACCTGCAATAGATCTCGCCGGTCGGGCCCACACGCACGACCTCTCCCGAGGCGACTGCGGCCATCGCTTGGTCGAGTAGCCTCATCCCTTCGGTGACGCGCCCCGAGGCGACGTACGCCTCACCGAGCAGCGCCATGGCATCGAACTCGAGGTCTCTGTCGCCGTAGCGCCTGGCAATCGCGATCGCCGCCGTCGCCAGCTGCTCGCGTTCGGATGCATCGGATGACCACGGCGCTCGGTCGAGCATCAGCCATCCGTGCGCTGCAGACTCTTTGACTCCCTGCAGCAGACTCTCCGCCCGCGCCATCCACCCATTGGCGGCCGCCGCATTGCCGTGGACCGACACGTGCAGGAACGCCAGCCAGCGCGCCAGTTCGGCGGCCTCCGCCCGCAGGCCACGACGCACGTACTCGGCAAACGCGCGCTCCTTTAGCTCGACCGCCCGCGCATGCTCGCCCCCGAATTGCAGCGCCTCTCCGAGGCCATCCAGAATCTCCGCGGTCTCGCCGAACTTCGCAGCCTGCTCGAATAGGGCCCGGGCGCGCTCCCAGTCCGCCACGCCAAGCGCCTCGCGGCCGAGGCGCAGGAGCTCGTCAGACCTCCCCACAACCATCGCCGCCCATGTTCCCATGAGAGAGCTGTCGGATTGCCGCGGAAGCGACCGCCTCGATGTTTGATCCAACGCTCTCGAGCTGGACGAAGAACAGCAGGCAGGGCGAGACACCTGCTTCTCGGCAAAGGAGCAGTCATTGCGTGCAGGTTCGAGCGTTCACTCGCTGCTCAGTTGCACGAGAAGCAATGGGCGCCTTGAGAGCAACGCCGGCTTGCGCTTCTCGCGCAAAGCTGCACTCCGATCAGGACGTCCGATCACGCGGCTGTGGTGGCTCGATTGGCACGACGCGTGTCGCGAATACGCGAGGTGGTGTGCTCGATCGAGATCCGCGGATGTACTGGCCGTGCGGTGTCTGGTGTGGGGCTGGGAGTCACACGAGACTCACCGGGCGTCAGGCACAGAGAGCGGACTGCTCGGGTGCGACTACGAAGGTCACGATGCCGCCCGGTTCGCTGCGTGCTGCGCCGGATGCGGCTGCGCCGAAGGCGCCGCCCAGTCCTTGCGCTAGGCCGGCCACGTTCTGACCGAACGCCTGGCAGCCGCCGGACGGTTGTGTCGGTGGCTGGGCCGCGGCGGGCGTCGTGCACGCGAGTGCTCCCGCGAGCACCGCGGCGGTCGTCAGCTTCGTGCGCATCTCGCGCCTCCTCCGGGAGGGTAGGGCTGTTCCGCCAACCCTTGCTGATCGGGGCGATGGGCGCAAGACGATCGGCGACGCATATCCATGCCCATTCGCCAACCTGCGGGCGCCCTCCAGGGTGGAAGCGAGAACCCGACATCGCAACCGCCAGCTCTCGAAGGGGCACTCAGCTGGCACGGATCCCGACGATCGCTGGCACGCAATATGCAGAACCTCGCTGGCGGCCATCGGTATCGCCGACGAGTGACCTTCTTGTCAGAGCGTCGAACGGTCGACGAGAAGTCGCGCGCGAACGTGGATGAGGTCTGTTGCCTTCGCGTGAATGCGATACGACGGCGAGCCGCCAACAGCAACGCCGGCGCACCCGTGTCACGGCCCGCTCAGCGCGAGCTTCGCAAGGATGGTATGGTCTGACCATAGAAAGGTCGTGTCGCTGATCGCTGACAGCCCCTTCAAGCCGGTCCCCCGCCGCCGCGCGTTCGAGGACGTGATCGTGCAGGTCGAGGAGGCCATCGCCGACGGCCGCATCGGCCCCGGCGACCGGCTGCCGCCCGAGCGCGAGCTCGCCGGCCAGCTGCACGTGAGCCGCGGCGTCCGTGCGGGAGGCGCTGCGGGTGCTCGAGGCGTTCGGCGTGGTCGACCTCGCGCCAGGGGCGCGGCGCCGACGCCGGCTCGATCGTGACCGCCGGCGACCAGAACGGCCTCGCGGGGCTGCTGCGCATCTACACGCTGCTGATGAAGGTCCCGCTGTCGGACCTCGTCGACCTGCGCATCGCGATCGAGTCGATGACCGCCGCCGCCGCCGCGGAGCGCCGGGCGGGCGAGCGGCTCGCCGAGCTGGCCGCGGCGATGGCCGACGTCGAGGACCGCGACCGCTTCCTGGAGCTCGACACGGGCTTCCACGTCGAGCTCGCCCGCGCGTCGGGCAACGCGCTCGCGCCGCTGCTGATGGAGGCGCTGCGCGAGACGATCGCCGAGCAAGATGCGGGTCGCGTTCCGCGAGGTCCACGACTGGGCCGCCACCCGCGCGCGGATCGCGGCCGACCACCAGGCGCTCGCCGAGGCGATCGCCGCCGGTGACGCCGAGCGGGCGGCGCGCACCGTGACGGAGCACATCCGGGGCTTCTACGAGCTGCTGCACGCCCCGGGCGAGTAGAGCGAACCACCAGAGGGAGGAACCAACCGATGTCCGAGGAGCCCATCAGGGTGCTGCTGGCCAAGGTCGGGCTCGACGGCCACGACCGCGGCGTCAAGGTCGTCGCCCGCGCGCTGCGCGACGCGGGCATGGAGGTCGTCTACACGGGCCTGCACCGCAGCCCCGAGGAGGTCGTCGCGACCGCCTCCCAGGAGGACGTCGACGTGATCGGCGTGAGCCTGCTCTCAGGCGCCCACATGGCGCTGTTCCCGCGCATCATCGACCTGATGAAGGAGCAGGAGATCTTCGGCGAGCACCTGCTGCTCGGCGGCGGGGTGATCCCCGACGAGGACGTCGAGGAGCTCAAGAAGCTCGGCGTCGACGAGATCATGGGCCAGGACACGCCGCCCGACGCGATCGTCGAGCTCGTCCGCAGCATGGTCGCGGAGCGGGGTGACCGCTAGTGGAGTGCTGGAGCTTCCCTCCGCGCTACGACGAGACCTACCGGCCGCCGGCCGGCCAGGAGCACTGGTTCCCGGAGCGCGAGACGATGGACCCGGCCGCGCGCGACGAGAAGATCCTCGAGCGCCTGCGCGAGGTGTGCGCCTACGCGCTCGAGCGCTCGCCGTTCTACCGCCGCAAGTGGGGCGACTTCGACCCTCGCACGGACCTCGAGAGCCTCGCGGACTTCGAGCGCCTGCCGGTGATCACGAAGAACGAGCTGCGCGCCGACCAGGCCGAGCACCCGCCGTTCGGCTCCTACACGTGCATCGAGCCCGAGGACGTCGTGCGCGTGCACGGCACCAGCGGCACGACCGGGCGCCCGACGGCGTTCGGCATCGGCGACGGCGACTGGCGCGCGATCGCCAACGCCCACGCCCGGATCATGTGGGCGATGGGCATCCGCCCGTCCGACACGGTCTTCATCGGCTCCGTCTTCAGCCTCTACATGGGCTCGTGGGCGACGCTGTCGGGCGCCGAGCGCCTCGGCGCCGCCGCCTTCCCGTTCGGCGCGGGCGTCGCCGGCCAGAGCCAGCGCGCCGTCAACTGGATGGCCCAGATGAAGCCGGCCGCGTTCTACGGCACGCCGTCCTACGCGCTGCGGCTGGCCGAGATCGCCGCGGAGGAGGGCCTGGACCCGCGCGACTTCGGGATCCGGATCCTGTTCTTCTCGGGCGAGCCCGGGGCGTCGATCCCGAGCATCCGCTCCCGGATCGAGGAGCTCTACGGCGGCAAGGTCTTCGACTGCGGCTCGATGGCCGAGATGACGCCGTGGATGAACCTCGGCGAGTCCAGCGCCCAGGCCGGGATGCTGTGCTGGCAGGACGTCGTCTACACCGAGGTCTGCGACCCCGAGACGAACCGGCGGCTGCCGTTCGGCTCGGAGGGCACGCCGGTGTACACGCACCTGGAGCGCACGAGCCAGCCGATGATCCGCCTGCAGTCGGGCGACCTGACGCGCTGGGAGGCCGGGCCGAGCCCGTGCGGGCGCACCTACCCCGTCCTGCCGAAGGGCATCTACGGCCGGATCGACGACATGTTCACGATCCGCGGCGAGAACGTGTACCCGGCGGCGATCGACGAGGTGCTCACGGGGCTGCCGGACTACGGCGGCGAGCATCGGATCTTCGTCAGCCGCGACGAGACGATGGACAAGCTCGCCGTGCGCGCCGAGCACAAGCCCGACGCCGACGTCACCGCGTTCCAGGCACGCGCCCAGGAGGCGCTGCGCACCACGCTCGGCGTCTCCACCGCCGTGGTCGCGGTGCCGCCGAACACGTTCGAGCGGACCGAGTTCAAGGCGCGCCGCGTGGTCGACGAACGGGCGCTCTTCCACGAGACGGTGGACGCCTGATGCGCTCCGACGAGGAGCTCGTCGAGCGCGCCATCGACGGCCACGTCCCGTCGATCTCGCGCCTCATCAGCCGGCTCGAGACGCGCGGGCGCGACGGCGACGCGATCCTGCAGCGCCTGCACGCCGAGGGCGGCGAGGCGCACGTGATCGGCATCACCGGCGCCGCCGGCAGCGGCAAGAGCACGCTCGTGACCGCGTTCGCGCGCGAGCTGCGCAAGCGCGAGAAGACCGTCGGCATCGTCGCGGTCGACCCGTCGAGCTCGATCTCGGGCGGCTCGATCCTCGGCGACCGCATCCGCATGCAGGAGCACGCGCTCGATCCGGGCGTGTTCGTGCGCTCGATGTCCACGCGCGGCTCGCTCGGCGGCCTCAGCCGCGCGACCGTCGACGCCGTCACCGTGCTCGACGCCGCCGGCCGCGACGTCGTGATCATCGAGACCGTCGGCGTCGGCCAGGACGAGGTCGACGTCGTGCAGGCCGCCCACACGGTCGCCGTCGTCTCCGTGCCCGGCATGGGCGACGACATCCAGGCGATCAAGGCCGGCCTGCTCGAGGTCGCCGACCTGCACGTCGTCAACAAGGCCGACCGGCCCGACACCGACCGCACGATCTCCGAGCTGCGCAACATGCTCAGCCTCGTGCCGGCGTCCGACTGGGACCCGCCGATCCTGCCGACCGTCGCCCGCGACGGCACGGGCGTCGCCGAGCTCGCCGACGCGTTCGAGGCCCACCGCGCCTGGCTGCAGGACACGGGCGAGCTCGCCCGCCGCGAGCGCCGCAGCGCCGCCGCCCGCGTGGCCGCCGTCGCGCAGGACCTGCTGCTGGAGGAGCTGGAGTCGCCGTCCAGCGGCGACGCGTTCGAGCGCGCCGTCGAGGACGTCCAGTGCCGCCGCACCGACCCCCGCACCGCCGCGCGCGAGCTGATCCGCGTCGCGGCCGGCCAGACCGAAGGAGCCACCACATGAGCACCGTCCCCACGACGCCACTGGCCCCCGAGGAGCTCCGCCGCCGCGTCGCGGAGGAGCTCGAATCGTGGGAGGCCGAGGAGCTGGCGGCGTTCCTGGAGCGCCGCGGCGAGGCCAAGGAGCAGTTCCTCACCGGCGCGCGCAACCCGGTCGACCGGGTCTACGGCCCCGAGCACGTCGCCGACACCAACTGGGAGGACGTCGGCCTGCCGGGCCGCTTCCCCTACACGCGCGGCCCGTACCCGACGATGTACCGCTCGCGCCCGTGGACGATGCGCCAGATCGCGGGCTTCGGCACGCCGCAGGAGACCAACCAGCGCTTCCAGTACCTGATCGCCCAGGGCCAGACCGGCATCTCGGTCGACTTCGACATGCCGACCCTGATGGGCTACGACTCCGACGACCCGAAGTCGATCGGCGAGGTCGGCCGCGAGGGCGTCGCGATCGACGTGCTCGACGACATGGAGGCGCTCTTCGACGGGATCGACCTCGAGGAGATCTCGGTGTCGATGACGATCAACCCGAGCGCCTGGATCCTGCTCGCGATGTACGTCGCGGTCGCGGAGGAGCGCGGGCTGGACTTCGCCAAGCTCGCCGGCACGATCCAGAACGACATCCTCAAGGAGTACATCGCGCAGAAGGAGTGGATCTACCCGCCGCGCGAGTCGATGCGGATCGTGCGCGACACGATCACCTACGCCGCCGAGCACCTTCCCCGGTACAACCCGATCAACATCTCGGGCTACCACATCTCCGAGGCGGGGGCGAGCGCCGTGCAGGAGGCGGCGTTCACGATGGCGGTCACGCGCGCGTACGTGCGCGAGGTGACCGAGGCGGGAGTCGACGTGGACACGTTCGCTCCGCGGCTTTCGTTCTTCTTCGTCTCCCAGTCGGACTTCTTCGAGGAGATCGCGAAGTTCCGGGCGCTGCGCCGCGTCTACGCGAAGATGATGCGCGACGAGTTCGGCGCCCAGCGGGCGGAGTCGATGCGCCTGCGCTTCCACACGCAGACCGCTGCGGCGACCCTGACCAAGGCCCAGCCCGTCAACAACGTCGTGCGGACCGCCTTCCAGGCGATGTCGGCCGTGCTCGGCGGCACGCAGTCGCTGCACACCAACGGGCTCGACGAGGCCTACGCGATCCCGAGCGAGTTCGCGATGAAGACCGCGCTGCGGACGCAGCAGATCATCGCCGGCGAGACGCTCGTGACCAACACGATCGACCCGCTCGGCGGCTCCTGGTACGTCGAGTCGCTGACGGACCGGATGGAGGCCGACATCAACGGCTACCTCGAGAAGGTCGAGGATCTGGGCGGCACGCTGCGCGCGATCGAGCTGAGCTTCTTCCAGCGCGAGATCGCCGACTTCGCCTACGACATCGCCAAGCGCAAGGCCTCCGGCGAGCTGCCCGTGATCGGCGTCAACAGCTACGTCGACGAGGGTGAGGACCACAAGGTCGAGGTCCACAAGATCGACCCGGAGACCGAGCAGCGCAAGATCGGGATGCTGCGCGACGTCAAGGCCGCGCGCGACGAGGACGCCGCGCAGAAGGCGCTCGCGGCGCTGACCGAGGTCTCGCGCGACGCCGGGGCGAACCTGATGCCGGCCACGATCGACGCGGTGAAGGCGCGCTGCACGATGGGCGAGATCGTCCACGCGCTGGAGGGCGTCTTCGGGCGCTACGTCGAGACGCCGGTGTTTTGAGCCGCATCGAGCGGTTCGAGGCCGCCCTGGGGGAGGCCGGCCTGGCCGGCGCGCTCGTGATGCACCCGGTGTCCGTCTACCACCTGGCGGGCACCGGGCAGCCGGCCAACCTGCTCGTCGTCCCCGGCGAGGAGCCCGTGCTGTACGCACGGCGCTACGTCGATCTGGCGCGGCGCTCGTCGCGGGTCGCCGACGTGCGCGAGGGCGCGGGGTTCTCGGCGATCGATCTGCCCGATCTCGCTGGTCCGCTCGGGATGGAGCTCGACGTGCTCCCGGCCTCCCTGGTCGCGAGCGCGCAACGCCGTCTCGGCGAGGTCGCCGACTGCTCCGATGCGCTCTGGGCGGTGCGGATGGTCAAGGACGCCGGCGAGATCGAGGCGATGCGCGAGTCCGTGGCGCTCTTCGACGCGCTTCACGAGGCGATGTGCGAGCACCTCCGGCCGGGCATCACCGAGCTCGAGCTGTCGGCCGAGCTCGCGCGGGCGTTGCGCCGGGCCGGCCACGACGGCGTCGTGTGGCAGCACCGCTGGGACGCGAAGCTGGCGATGGAGGGCCACGTGGTCTCCGGCGAGCATCTCTCGACGATGTCGCGCGGCCCGATCACGGTCACCGGCGTCGGGCTGGCCGAGGCGTTCCCGATGGGCGCCTCACGCCGCGAGATCCGCCACGGCGACGTCGTGCTCGTGGACCTCGGCCTCAACAAGGCCGGCTATCACGGCGACATGGCGCGCTGTTACGCGGTCGGCGAGCTCTCGGACGAGATGCGCCGGCTCGCGGGGATCTGTCGCGAGCTCGAGGACGTCGCTCTCGAGGCGATCCGCCCCGGCGTCACCGCGGGCTCGGTCTACGACGCGACGCTGGCCGCCGCCAGTCGCCTCGGGGTCGAGGACAGCTTCCAGGGCGGCGGCCCCTACATCGGCCACGGCATCGGCCTCGAGCTCGACGAGCCGCCCGTGCTCGGCCCCGGGGTCGAGACGCCGCTGCAGGAGGGCATGATCCTGACGGTCGAGCCCAAGCTGATCTCCCCGGACTTCGGCGCGGTCAACATCGAGGACGACGTCGTCGTCACCGCCGACGGCTGCTAGATCCTCGGCGACCTCCCGCGCGCGCTGTTCATCGTCGGCGATGGCGGCGAGGTCTCGACCGCCGGAGCGTAGGCTGGTGCATGCTCGACACGAGTCGGTTGGCCGGGCCCGGCGGTAAGGGGCCGCCCCGCGACACTGGCCGGGAAGTGGGCGGCTCGCCAATCGCTCCCGCGTCGAGGCAGATGCGACGGCGTCACTCCGATTCGTCCACCGCTCCGACCTCGAGCGCCGTCATCTTCACGAAGGTCGTGTGCAGGACGTCCGCCGATCCGGGCACGCCGTCGATGCCCGGCTGCTCGGTGCAGCGGATCGCGACGGTCGGGTCCCCGGCGCGCTTCTTCACCACGGCGCTCAGCGCGATCGTCTCAGCCCCGACGTCGAACTGCGCCTCGTCGAGCAGCAACGCGTGCGCGGGGGAGCGGACGTCGACGAGCCCGCACCGGTTCATCGTGCTGCTCTCGCCCTTGGTGCCGCCGACCTCCAGCTTGGCCTGGACCAGCCAGTTGCGTCCCGGCTCAGCGTCCTCGCGCAGGTCTTCACCGGTCGGGGCGCCGGAGTCGGCCTCCAGGTCGAGCTCGACCTGATTCGGGCACTCGGTGACGTTGACGCCGGCGCACGTGTCGAGGAAGTCCACCAGCCGGCCGGTCTCCACGAAACGCACGTCGCCGAGGAGCGCGTTCCGGGCACCCGGGGAGATGTCCGCGATCCTGACGCCCTCGTCGCGCAGCTCGGCGGAGCGGACGGCGCCGTCACGGATCTCGCGCGATCCGACGCTGTCGCGGTCGAGCGTGGCGGCAGCGGCGGCCGTGCCGCCCAGGGCGACGAACAAGGCGAGGCTCGCGACCACGTTGGCATAGCTGAGCGGTTGGCGCCCGAACATGACGACCGTCCTTCCGTGGGGGTGTGCCGGTCGGTCGACCGGCCTGATCACCCGAACGCCGGGAGACGGCGCCTATTCCCACGGTGCGTCAGCTGCGCGGTCAGCGTGACGCACGACGGCGGCCCGACCAGAGCCCACGCTGGTGGTGAGCGGATGGCGCGTTGCCGGGTACCCTGATCGGCGTGAGTGAGACGATCGAGAGGCCACGCACGTCCGGCCCCGGCTCGGATCTGGGCGGCAACTGGCGGGTCATCGTGCGCAACGACGACCACAACACCTTCGACGGCGTCGCCCGCGCGCTGAGCCAGTACATCCCCGGCATCTCGCTCTCGCAGGGCTACGCGATCGCGGACACGATCCACAACACCGGCCAGGCGATCGTCTGGACCGGCCAGAAGGAGACCGCGGAGCTCTACTGGGAGCAGCTGCGCGACGCGGGCCTGACGATGGCCCCGCTCGAGCAGGGCTGAGTGGTCTACCGGGCCGCGACCCCGGCCGACGAGCCGTTCCTGCGTGAGATGCTCTGGCTCGCGTACAACTGGCGCGACCAGTCAGTGGCAAAGGACCACTGGCCCGATCCCGACGGCCCGCGCCGCTACGTGGAGGGCTTCGGCCGGGCCGGCGACGGCGGCGTGATCGCTGAGGCCGGCGGCGAGCCCGCGGGCGCCGCGTGGTATCGGCTGCTGCCGGCGGCGGACGCCGGGTACGGCTACGTCGCCGATGACATTCCCGAGGTCACGATCGGCGTCGCCGCCGCCCACCGCGGCCGCGGCGTCGCGGCGGAGTTGCTCGAGCGCCTGAAGGCGGCGGCCGCCGCCGAGGGCCTGCGCGCGCTCAGCCTCAGCGTCGAGCCCGACAACCATGCGCTGCGCATCTACGAGCGCGCCGGCTTCGAGCCCGCCGGGCGCAGCGGCGGTTCGGTCACGATGCTGGCCGACCTCGCGCGCTGAGCCGGAACTCGCTCGGCTCGCGAGCGGTGACGGCTACCCCGAGCCCGTGGCGACCGCAGCCTCGGTCCCCTCGTCCCAGCGCCAAGGGACCGCGCGGCCCTGAAGGTGGACGCCGCCGATCCAGCGGTCGACCCCGTTGAGGGCGACGTGGTCGGCGCCGCCGTCCAGGACTCGGCGCCCGGTGTCGGTGAGCGCCAGCCGGCTGTGGCGCGTGATGGGCGCGGGGTCCGCCGCCAGCAGCGGCTCGGGGCCGGTGGCCATCCGGGCCATGCGGTCGAAGCACCACGTGTCGCCGAGGAACGGGCGTGCCTCCCTGGCCGCGGCGCGCACGAAGGCGGCGCCCGCGTCGGGCGCGCCCTCGGCCACGGCGGCGAGGATGCGCCGCTCGGTCAGCGACAGCCCGTCGCGGGTCGAGGGGTACTCGCGGCTCAGGCGGTCGAACGCCTCGGCGAGGAACCGCAGCTCGGCCGAGGGCGTCGCCGCGATGGCGGGCAGCCCCGCGGGGTCGGGCGCTCGCAGCGCCGCCCAGGCGCTCGCGGCGTGATCCAGCGCCGCGGGTGAGAGCACCGCTGGCCGCGGTCCCGGGCAGCCGGGCGAGCTGCTCCGAGCTCAGCTCGCCGAGCCCGCCGAAGTGCGCGGAGCCCACGTGCTCGCCGATGCAGATCAGCGTGACGCGGTCCGCCGGTACGCCCAGGGCGCCGAGCATCGCGAGGATCTGGACGATCTGCAGCTGGTCGTAGAGGTCGGCCTCGAACCACAGCACGAAGTCGCCCGCGCGGTGCTCCGCGATCGTGCGATCGCGCTGCTCGAGCTCCGCCAGCGTGCCGACGTCGGCGGCGTTCTCCCCCGCGAGGAAGCGCGCGCGGATCCGGCGCAGCTCGGCGTCGGGCACGGCGGGCACGGGGCCCTCGTGGAGCACGTCGCGCCACGGGAGGACCGCGTCGGCGAGGCCGGTGCCCAGGATGCCGGGCACCGTCGAGTCGCCGTTGGTGACGTGGAGCGCCGCGCCGGCATGCGCCGGCCGCTCGGCGACCACATGGGCGCGGGCGGCGGTGTAGGACTCGCCCGTCTTGGCCATCCGGGCGCGGATGCGCCGCTTGAGCTCCGGCTGCTTGGTCATCGCTCGTCTCCTGCGACCCGACCTGCGGGACCCCCAGCGACCGGCGGCGGGTGCGGTCGACGAACACGTGTCTCCGTCCGAGAGGTGGACCTCCCTTTGCCTCCGGCGCGGGCCCGGCTGGGGCGGGACCGATGGAGGTTGGGCGCGGACGGCCGCCGCGCGGAGCGTACCGGAGCTAGACGACCGGGCGCTTCGGGCGCTCGTCGATGGCGAGGGAGAACACGTCGGGCCGCGCGTAATGGCCGCTGACGTCGAAGTCGTACTTGCCCTCGGCGATCCGGCCGAGGTCGAGCTCGGCGCGCAGGATCGCCTCGCCGCCGGTCTCGGGCCCGGCCAGGAGCTCGCCGAGCGGCGACACGATCACCGAGCCGCCCGTGCAGAGCACCTCGCCGGGGTCGTCGACGTCGATCGGGTAGTCCGCGGGATAGTCGCCGCGCCGTGCGAACTGGTTCGCCGACAGCACGAAGCAGCGGCCCTCGCAGGCGATGTGGCGCATGCTCGCCACCCACGTCTCGCGCGCATCCGCGGTCGGCGCGCAGTACAGCTGGATCCCCTTCGCGTACATGCCCATCCGCATCAGCGGCATGTAGTTCTCCCAGCAGATGACGGCCCCCAGCCGGCCGATCGGCGTGTCGAACACGGGCATCGTCGACCCGTCGCCGGTGCCCCAGACGAGCCGCTCGGCGCCGGTGGGCATCAGCTTGCGGTGCTTGCCGAGCAGCTCGCCGGCGGGCGACAGGAACAGGGCGGTGCAGTACAGCGTGCCGCCGTCGCGCTCGATGACGCCGATGACCAGGTGCACGCCGTGCTCGCGGGCGATCGCGCCGAGCCGGTCGACGGCCGGGCCGGGGACGTCGATCGAGGACTCCCAGTAGCGCCGGAACCACGCGCGTCCCTCGTCGGTGCGGGAGCCGACCACCGCGCCGAACGCCATCCCGCGCGGGTAGGCGGACACGAACGCCTCCGGGAAGACCACGAGGTCCGAGCCTGCGGCCTCGGCCGTCAGCCGCTCGACCTTCTCGAGCGTCGCCTCGACGTCGAAGGCGACCGGTGCGGCCTGGACCACCGCTGCGCTGACCGTCGGCACGGGCGGGAGGCTACCCTGTGGGGTAGTTGATCGAGCAATTGGAAGGACCGTCGTGAACGTCGAGATCTGGTCGGACATCGCCTGCCCTTGGTGCGCCGTCGGCAAGCGCCGCTTCGAGAAGGCGCTCGAGACGTTCGAGCACGCGCGACGACGTCACCGTCACCTTCCGCTCGTTCGAGCTGGACCCCGAGGCGCCCGCCGCGCGCGAGGGCTCGACGGCCGAGCACCTCGCCTCCAAGTACGGCACGAGCCTCGAGCAGGCGCTCGCCATGAACGAGCGGATGACGCAGACGGCCGCGCAGGACGGGCTCGAGTTCCGCTTCGACATCGCGCGCGGCGGCAGCACGTTCGACGCTCACCGGCTGCTGCAGCTCGCGGCCGCGCACGGGCGCCAGCACGAGCTCAAGGAGCGCCTCATGCGCGCCTATCTGGGCGAGGGCGAGCTGATGAGCGACCACGCCGCGCTGACGCGGCTCGCGCTCGAGGCCGGGCTGCCGGAGGACGAGGTCCGCGACACGCTCGCGACGGACCGCTTCGCCGACGCGGTGCGCGAGGACGAGGCGACCGCCCGCGGCCTCGGGATCAACGCCGTGCCGTACTTCGTGATCGACCGCCGCTTCGGGCTCGCCGGCGCGCAGCCGCCGGAGGTGCTCGGCGAGGGCCTGCGCCGCGCCTGGGAGGCCCAGGCGCCGCTGGCCGTCGTCGCCGAGGGCGACGTCTGCGGCCCAGACGGCTGCTGAAGACCAGCTAAGGGGCCTGTCCCCTTATCCGAGGTAGCGCTCGACCGTCTCGGAGTCGCGCAACTGCGCGTCGTCGGGGTTGCGCCCCGCCGCGCGCAGCGCCCGCCGCTGGCGCAGCAGGTCCCAGAGCTGGTCGAGCTCGACCTTGATCGCCGCCAGGCGCCCGGCGTCCACGCCGACGGCGTCGGTGTGGCCGGCCTCGGCCTGGGCCGCCTCGTCCTTGCGCAGGCGCTGCTCGTCCTGCTCGAGCTCCTCGATGCGAGCTTGGATCTGTGCGTCGTCCATGGAGCGGAAGATACGCCGTTGCCGGCCCGGCGCGAGAGTGGGAACATCGGCTCATGCCGGATGCGGCCAGCATCCTCATCGTCGCCAACCGCACTGCCGCGACGCCCGCGCTGCTGGCCGCGGTGCGCGAGCGGGCCGGCCGCGGCCCGTGCTCGTTCACGCTGCTGGTGCCGCAGCTGATCGCCGAGGAGGCGTTCGGCGACGAGGAGGCGCGCAAGACGATCGAGCTCGCCACCCCGCTGCTCGAGGAGGCCGCCGAGGACGAGGTGCCGGCGATCATCGGGACCTCCGACGCGATGCTCGCCGTCGAGCGCGTGCTCGTCCACGAGCACTTCGACGAGGTGATCGTCTCGACGCTCCCCGAGCGCGTCTCGCAGTGGCTCAAGCGCGACCTGCCGACGAGGATCGAGCGGCTCGGCATCCCCGTCACCGTCGTGCGGGCGAGGTCGCCGCGCGAGCCGCTGCACCCGCCGATCCGCTACAGCGGGCCGTAGGGCCTAGACGCGCGCGCCGGCCGCGTCGGTGCGGTGCATGCGCACCGAGGCGTCCAGCTTCGCCGTGGCGGTGCCGCGGTAGACGCCCTTGATCGGCGGCACGTCGCGGTAGTGGCGGCCGTGGCCGATCTTGACGTAGCGCTCGCCGGCCAGGCAGCGGTTCGTCGGGTCGATGCCGACCCACTGCGGCTCGCCGCCCTCGCCGGCGGGCGGCACGAGCGCCTCCAGCCAGGCGTGCGTCTCGACCTCGGCCGAGTCGGCGTCCTCGCGGCCCTCGGGCGGCGCGAACAGGTAGCCGGAGACGTAGCGCGCCGCGATGCCGTTGCGGCGCAGCAGCACGAGCGCGAGGTGCGCGAAGTCCTGGCAGACGCCCGCCCCCGCGTCGAGCAGGTCCTCGATCTTCGACCCGACGTAGGTCACGCCGGCGCGGTATTCGAAGCGGTCGGGGATCACCTGCACCACGCGCTCGAGCGTGCCGAGCGGGGTGTCCGCGCGCACGAGCCCGACGAGCTCGTCGACGCGCAGGTCGTCCGGCTCGTCGCCGTAGGGGAGCAGGAACTCGATCGCGCGGCCGCGATATCCGGCGCCCTCCGCCGCGGCCCAGCCGCCCTCCGGCGGATCGGGCGGCCTGGTGGTGGCCACGCGAGCGCGCACGTCGACCGACAGCGACGTGTGCGGCTTGGCGATCCCGAACTCGATCACGGTCGTGCCGTAGTAGTCGAGGTGCTGGTGCAGCCGCGTCTGCGGCTCGACCCGGACCCCGAAGTCGTCGACCCGCTGGATCGCCGTGGTGGCCGGCGTCACCCGCAGCGCGTTGAGGTTGTCGGTGACGGGGCCGTCGTAGCGGTACTCGGTCAGGTAGCGGATCGCGAAGTGCATGAGTGTCAGGCGGTCGCGAGTCTGGCGACGGGCGCGGACGCGCCGCCGAAGTAGCGCTGGGCGATGTCGCCGTCGACGAGCTCCAGCTCGCGCTGGACGGGGCCGAGCGTCTGCGCCAGCGGCCCGGCCCCCTCGACCGAGCGCGAGCGGAAGTCCAGGTCGGCCATCAGGCGGCTCAGCCGCAGGACCGGCGCGGACGAGCGGTAGCTCGAGTCGGCCGCGGTCAGCGCGTCGTGCAGGGCGGAGACGGAGTGCGCCACCGAGTCCGGGTAGGCGCGCTCGTAGAGCAGGAACGAGCCGACGAGGCTCGCCTTCGGCGGCGCCGGGATCGTGCGCCGGAACGCCTGGAAGCCGCCCATCGCCTGCAGCAGCGCCACCGCCTGCCCGTCGCGCGGGTCAGCCTCCGCCGGCTCGGCCTCGTCGGTCGGCAGCGCGACGCGCAGCATCCGCAGCACCATGTCGCCGGCCTCGATCGCCGCGCCCGCCTCGAGGAACGCGCGCGCCTCGTCGCGCAGCATCGTGCGGTCCGTGACGCCCCAGAACAGCGCGCAGCGCTCGCGCACGTAGGCGTAGAGCGAGTACGGCCCGCTGCGCAGCGCCGCGGACATGTCCCGGCGCAGGAGGCCGAGGTGGAAGGTGTTGATCGCCTCCCACATCTCGGCCGAGAAGACGTCGCGCACCCGGCGCGCGCCCTCGCGCGCCCCGCTCACGCAGAACAGCACGGAGGCGGGATCGTCGGGATCGAGCGTGAGCAGCGAGATCACGTCGTCGCGGCCGGAGGCCTGCTCGCGGTCGGCGCCCATGATCGCCAGCAGCGCCTCCCACGACAGGCGCGTGGAGCCCGCGTCGGTCGCGGGGCCCTGCAGGTCGGCGTGGAAGACGCCGTCGAGCAGCCGCGCGGTGTGCTCGGCGCGCGAGAGGCTGCGGCCGACCCAGTACAGCTCGTGCGCGATCCTCGCGAGCATCCGGCTACTGCTGCTGTTGCTGCTGCTGGTCGGTCCAGGCGCCCGTGCGCAGGTCCGGCATCCGCGGGCGCGCCCAGCTCGGTCGGCGTGCGGCGGCCCGTCGGCGTGGCCGTCGCCGTCGTCCTCGAGCACCCAGGTGTCCTTCGAGCCGCCGCCCTGCGAGGAGTTGACGATCATCGAGCCCTCGCGCAGCGCGACGCGCGTCAGGCCGCCGGGCACGATGTGGATGTCCTCGCCGAAGACGGCGAACGGGCGCAGGTCGACGTGGCGCGGCGCGAGCGAGCCGTCGGGCGAGGCGGTCGGGCAGGTCGAGAGCTGCACGAGCTCCTGGGCGATCCAGCGCTCGGGCTCGCGGCGCACGACGTCGGCCTGGCGGGCGAGCTCCTCCTCGCCGGCCGCCGGGCCGATGAACACGCCCTTGCCGCCCGACTCGCTCGTCGGCTTGACCACCATCTTCTCGAGCCGCTCGAGCACGTAGCGGCGCTGGTCCGCGTCCGCCATCAGGTAGGTCGTGACGTTGGCCAGGATCGGCTCCTCGGAGAGGTAGTAGCGGATCATGTCCGGCACGTAGTGGTAGATCGCCTTGTCGTCGGCCACGCCGGTGCCGACCGCGTTGACGATCGCGACCGTGCCCGCGCGGTAGGCGCGCATCAGGCCGGGGACGCCGAGCAGCGAGTCCGGCCGGAACTCGAGCGGGTCCATGAAGTCGTCGTCGATCCGCCGGTAGATCGCGTGGACGCGCTGGAGGCCGTTGGTGGTGCGGATGTAACAGGCGGCGTCGCGGACCACGAGGTCGGAGGCCTCGACGAGCTCGACGCCCATCTGGCGGGCGAGGAAGGTGTGCTCGAAGTAGGCGGAGTTGAACGGCCCCGGCGTCCACACGACGACGGTGGCCTCCTCCTCGCCCTCGGTCGGCGCGACCTGGCGCAGCGCGTTGGCCAGCAGCGCCGGGTAGTGGTCGACCGGCCGCACGCGGTAGGCGTCGAACAGCCGCGGCAGCAGGCGCAGCATCGCGACGCGGTTCTCGAGCACGTAGGAGATGCCGCTCGGCGTGCGCACGTTGTCCTCGAGCACCTTCCAGGTGCCGTCGGCGTCGCGCACGAGGTCGCAGCCCGAGACGTGGCAGTAGACCCCGCCGGGCGGGCGGATGCCGTGCGCCTCGCGCGCGAACGCGGGGCGGGAGACGATCAGCTCCCACGGCACGACGCCGTCGTGGACGATCTCGCGCCCGTGGTAGACGTCGTCGACGAAGCGGTCGAGCGCGCGGATGCGCTGCGCCAGGCCGCGCTTGATCTGCGTCCACTCGGCGGCCGGGATCACCCGCGGGACGAGGTCCAGCGGGAACGGCCGGTCGCGCACCGGTCCGTCGACGTCGGGTCCGCCGGCGTCGAACGTGATCCCCTGCTGCATGAAGATCGCGTCGCGCCGGCGGCCGGCGTCGGCGAGATCCTCGCGCCCGAGCTCCGACAGCGCGCCGGCGAGCGCCTCCGTGTGCGGGCGCGGCTCTCCCGACGGGGCGTAGACCTCGTCGTAGGAGAGCGCCACCGAGCTAGATGCTTCCGCCGTTCGCGGCGTGCTCGAGGCTGCCCTGGAAGACCATGTCGTTCCAGGAGTAGACCACGGGCACCTGGTAGTAGCTCGAGTAGTCGCGGCGCCAGTCGACGAACTCCGCGCCGTACCAGTAGCGCTCGAAGTCCAGCTTGTCCTCGAAGGTCGCCATCTGCATGAACTTGTAGCGGTCGTCGCGGTTGCGGTAGACGCGGTAGTCCGTCGCGCCGTAGCGCAGCGCGAGCGGCGCGATCAGCTCGATCGCGGCCTCGAGCTTGTCGGCCCGGAAGACCGTCGCGTACCACGGGATGTTCACGACACCTGCCATCTACGCACCCACCTCCGCCCGGATCGCGCCCGGGCCGTCAGCCGTCTTGCCCTCACCCTCGGCCTCCGCGCCCACCAGGATCGCGATCTTGCCGAGGTGCTTGTTGTCTCGCATCAGCTGGTGCGCTTCCGCGACACCGTCGAACGGAAGGGTACGCCACAGGACGGGGCGGATCTTGTTCGCCTCGATCAGCTCGTTGGCCTTCATGCACTCGTAGGCGTTGGCGAAGTGCGACCCGATGATGCGCTTCTGGCGCATCCACAGGTGGCGCACGTCGAAGTCGAGGTTGTAGCCCGACGTGCCGGCGCAGATCACGACCTGGCCGAAGGGCTTCACGCAGAACACCGAGGTGGGGAAGGTGGCCTTGCCGACGTGCTCGAAGACGATGTCCGGCCGGTCGCCGAGCTTCTCGGAGAGCGCGCGCGAGAAGCGCTTCATCTCCTTCACGCGCGCCTTCTCCTCCTCGGGCGTCTCGCCGCCCTTGCGCATCATCCCCGCGAACTCGTTGCGGTCGATGAAGGCCTTGCCGCCGAGCTGCTCGACCAGCTCGCCCTTCTCGGGGGAGGAGACGACGCCGACGGCGTCGGCGCCCGCGAGCCTGCAGAGCTGCAGCGCGAACACGCCGAGGCCGCCCGCGGCGCCCCAGACCAGCACGCGGTGGCCGGCCTGCAGCTGGCACTGCGTGACGAGCATGCGGTAGGCGGTGAAGTACGTCAGGCCGTAGGAGGCGGCCTCGTCCCAGCTCAGCGACTGCGGCTTGGGCAGCAGCTGCTGGGCCTGGACCTTGCAGAACTGCGCGAACGAGCCCCAGGTGGTCTCGTAGCCCCAGATCCTCTGCGACGGGGCCGCGAGCGGGTCGAGGCCGTGGACCTCGGGGTCCTCGTAGGAGGCCTGGTTGCAGTGGATGATGACCTCGTCGCCGGGCTTCCAGCGGGTCACGCCCTCGCCGACCTTCCAGACGATGCCCGAGGCGTCCGAGCCGCCGATGTGGTGGTCGAACTCCGGGTGGGAGTTGAACACGGAGACGGGCTGGCCGAGCGCGGCCCACACGTTGTTGAAGTTCACGCCCGCGGCCATCACCCGCACCGTTACCTCGAAGGCACCGGGCTCCGGCGTCTCGATCTCCTCGAGCTGGAACGCGTCGAGCGGCTCGCCCTCGCGCTCCTGGCGGATGACCCACGCGGCCATCGTGGGCGGCAGATCGCCCGGCTCGGCGTCGATCTTGGAGACCTGGCTGGTGTCAACGGCCATCTCGGCTCGCACGCATCCTCTCGGTTGACTGGTCAGTCAATGGGGGTTGCAGGATGCTACCGGCGGCGCGTCAGAACCAGTCGCGGCGCTTCCTCCAGAACAGCGCGCCGAGCACCACGGTGGGCACGACGAGCCCGCCGATGCCGAGGATCAGGAAGTCCCAGCCGCTCTCCACATGGGTGACGAGCCATTCGAAGTTCTGGCCGAAGAAGCCCGTGACGAGCGTCCACGTCACGAAGATCGTGCCGACCACGGTCAGGCGCGTGGCGGTCTGCGTGAGCCGGTCGGCGTTCGCGTTGAAGTAGGTCTGGGCGAGCGACGCCAGGTCCTCGTACTGGCGGTGGAACTCGCCGCTGACCTGCGAGAGGTGGTCGCCGACGTCCCGCAGGTACTCCTTCGAGCCTCGGGTCAGCCCTGCGAGGTTGCGGATCGCGTCGGCGGCCGGCTGGAACTGGTCGCGCTGATCGGTGACGAGCCGGTGGTGCTCGCGGACCTCCTGGCGCAGCCGGTAGATCCGCGAGAGCTGCTCGCGCCGCGCGCGCTCGAAGACCTCGGCCTCGAGCCCGTCGACGCGGGTCTCGATCGCGGTGATCACGGGATACCAAGCGTCGGTCAGCGAGTCGAAGATGCGGTAGACGAGGTAGTCCTCCGCCTCGCTTCTCCTGCGGCACGATCGTGCTGTGGAGGTCGTCGAGGAGGTCGCACTCCTCCTGGCGCACCGTGACGATGAAGTCGCCCGACACGTAGACGTGGACCTCGATCGGGGTGGCGACGGGCTCGTTCGGAGCCCGTACGCCGGGCGGTGTAGAAGACCACGAGGACGTGCGACTCGTACACGTCGACCTTCGGCCGCTGGCCGAACTCGCGCGTGTCCTCCATCGCCATCGCATGCAGTCCGAGCATGTCGCCGACCCGCGCGAACGCATCCGCGCTCGGACGCGTGCAGGTCGAGCCAGAAGAACTCGTCCCGCTCCAGCAGCGACCCGATGCGGGCCTCGTCGACCTCGGTCAGCACCTCCATGTCGGCATGGGAACCTACCCGGCGGAAGGTGTGCTCAGCCGAACCGAAATCTCAGCCGCTCTGTCGTAGGTTCGGTGGCAATGAACGACGATGCGATCATCGTCGAGGGGCTGCAGAAGTCCTACGGGTCGGTCCGCGCGCTCTGTGGCGTGGACTTCACGGCCCGTACCGGCAGCGTCCTCGGCCTGCTCGGCCCCAACGGGGCGGGCAAGACCACCGCGGTGCGGATACTCACCACCCTGCTGCAACCTGACGGGGGCAGCGCGCGCGTCGCGGGACTCGACGTGGTCCGCGACGCGGCCGCCCTGAGGGCGAAGATCGGGCTCGCCGGCCAGTACGCGGCCGTCGACGAGAACCTGACCGGCTTCGAGAACCTCGAGATGGTCGGGCAGCTCTACCACATGCCCCGCAAGGAGGCACGGCTGCGCGCGGACGAGCTGCTGGAGCGCTTCGAGCTCACGGACGCCGCCAAGCGACCGGCCAAGACGTACTCCGGCGGCATGCGCCGGCGGCTCGACCTCGCCGCCGCGCTCGTGTTCCGGCCGCCGGTGCTGTTCCTCGACGAGCCGACCACCGGGCTGGACCCGCGCTCGCGCCTGAGCATGTGGGAGACGATCGAGGCGCGCACCGCCGCGGGCACGACCGTGCTGCTGACCACGCAGTACCTCGACGAGGCCGACCGCCTCGCCGACCGGATCGTGGTCATCGACCACGGCAACGTGATCGCGGAGGGCACGTCGGACGAGCTCAAGGACCGCATCGGCGGCGAGCGGCTGGAGGTGCGCCTCGAGGACCCGGCGGACGCGGAGCGTGCGATCTCGGCCCTCGCCGAGATGTGCGAGGAGCCGCCCGTGTTCGAGGACGGCGTGGTCCGCGTGCCGGTGCGCCGGCACTCGGGCGTGATCGCCGCGGCCGTGCGGCGGCTCGACACGGTGGAGGTCGGGATCGACGACATCGCCCTGCGGCGGCCGACGCTCGACGACGTGTTCCTGGCGCTGACCGGGCACACGGCGGAGGAGGCCGAGCAGCAGGACCAGGCCGAGCAGGAGGAGGTGGCCGCATGAGCGGGCTCGCCGCCACCTGGTCCGACACGCGGGTGCTCGCGCGCCGCAACCTGATGCGGATCCCGCGCCAGCCCGACCTGCTGGTCGCCTACACGGTCCAGCCCGTGATGTTCGTGCTGCTCTTCGTCTACGTGTTCGGCGGCGCGATCTCGACGCCCGGCTTCGACTACGTCGACTTCCTGATGCCGGGCATCATCGTCCAGTCGATCGCGTTCGGCGGGTTCGTGACCGCGCTCGGGCTCTCCGAGGACGTGCAGAAGGGGCTGATCGACCGCTTCCGCTCGTTGCCGATGTCACGGGCGGCGGTGCTGCTCGGGCGGACGACGTCGGACATCCCGCTCAACTGCCTGTCGCTCATCGTGCTGCTCGCCGTCGGCTTCCTGGCCGGGTTCAACTTCCAGGACACGACGGCCGGCCAGGTCGTCCTGGGGATCTTCCTGCTGCTGTTCCTCGGCTACGCGTTCTCGTGGATCTTCGCCCTCGTGGGGCTGTACTCGTCGACGCCGGAGACGGCGAACTCGATCGGCTTCACGCTGATCTTCCCGCTGACGTTCGCTTCCTCGGTGTTCGTGCCGGCGGAGACGATGCCCGACGGGCTGCGGCAGTTCGCCGAGGCCAATCCGTTCACCACGATCTCGGACGCGGTCCGCTCACTGTGGCTCGGCACGCCGGCGAACAGCGACGTGTGGATGTCGTTCGTCTGGTGCGCCGTGCTCACGGCGATCTTCGCGCCTCTCGCCGTCGCGCGCTACCGGAAGGTCGCCGCGAAGTAACTATCATCCAGCAAGTGACTGCGCCCGGCGCGCTCCCCGACGACCGCGAGGCCCTCGACAGCTACTCGAGGGTGGTCACGTTCGTCGCGGAGTCGCTGGCGCCGTCGGTCGCCAACCTGCGGGTCGGCCGGCGCGGCGGCGGATCGGGCGTCGTCATCACCCCCGACGGCTTCGTGCTCACCAACGCGCACGTCGTGGGGGAGCGGCGGGCGCCGCGCGTGATCGCGTCGTTCACGGACGGGCGCGAGCTGGCGGCCGAGCTCGTCGGCTCGGATCCGTTGACGGACCTCGCGCTGCTGCGCACCGAGCGGGCGGCTTTCGAACCCGCCAAGCTCGGGGACGCCGCGGCGCTGCGCGTGGGCCAGCTCGTGGTGGCGATCGGCAACCCGCACGGCTTCGCGGGCTCGGTCACCGCGGGCGTGGTCTCGGCCCTCGGCCGCTCGCTCCCGGTCGGCGACGGCGACACGCGCCGCATGATCGACGACGTGATCCAGACCGACGCGGCCCTGAACCCCGGCAACTCCGGCGGCGCGCTGGCCGACGGCCGCGGCCGGGTCGTCGGGATCAACACCGCGGTCGCGGGCGTCGGGCTCGGCCTGGCCGTGCCCGTCAACGCCACGACCCGCCGCGTCGTGAGCGAGCTGATGCGCAACGGCCGCGTGCGCAGGGCGTGGATCGGCGTCGCCGCCGGCACCCGCCCGCTGCCGCCGAGGCTGCGCGCGCGGGTCGGGCGCGAGCGCGCGGTCGAGGTCGTCGAGGTGATGGCGGGCTCGCCGGCCGAGCGCGCCGGCCTGCACGCGGAGGACCTCATCCTCGCCGTCGACGGCGCCCCGGTCTCGGGCGTCGACGACCTGCACCGGCTGCTCGACGGCGATCACATCGGCCGCCCGTGCACGCTCGCGATCGCCCGAGACGGGGCCGAGCGCGAGCTGCTCCTGACGCCGCGCGAGCTCGCGGCGCGCTAGCGCGGTCGCGGGCGCTCAGGGCTGGATCTGGTCGCCCCAGGGATCGCTCGGGGCGATCTGGCGGCGCTCGGCGACCGTGAGCTTGTGCAGGCGCTCGCGCCAGCGCAGGCGCGTCTCGGCGACGGCGCTCGGGCAGCACAGCTCGTCGCCCGGCTGCGGGCGCGCCGAGCGGTAGCGCAGCACGCCGTCGCGCACGCGGGTCTGGGCGCGGCGCAGCTCCTGGGAGCGGAAGACGACCTTCAGGCCGCTGTCCTTGACGCCGGTGTCGGTCGAGAAGACGTAGAGCGCGACCGCCCCGTCGGCGCCGCCGGACTGCACGCGCACGACGGCGTCCGGGCGCTTGTCGCCGGTGAGGTCGCGGAACGTCGGCGTGCGGTCGACGAAGCCCTGGCGGGTGCGCAGCAGGTCCTTGACCTCGCGGCTGGTGCCCTTGTCGGCCTGCAGGCGCTCGGAGAAGAAGCGCTGCGTCGCCGTCTGCTCCGCATGGGCGGGCGCCGCGGCGGCGAGGGCGAGACCGGCGGCGGCCAGGGCGAGGGTTCCCTGCCGGCGCATCACGGTGCGAGCAGCTCGTCCTGTGCCGACTTGCGTGCCGGCCCGACCTCGACCGTGGCCGGCGAGAGGCCGCCGCCGACGCTGATCGCGTAGGAGCCCTCGCGGACGTCGGCCTTCAGCGTGCCGGTGCCGCGCGGGGCGATCGGGTCGGTCGACTGCTTGATGCCCGGCTTGTCGCCGCCGAGCTCGTCGGTCTGGAGGGTGAGCGTCTTCTCCTTGCCGGTCTGGTTGGAGACGATGATCACGACCGGGCCCGCGCCGAACTCCTTCGGCGAGAGCGAGATCTTCTTGTCCGAGATCGCCGCCGTCACGTTGATCGGCGTCGCGGGGCGCGGCTTGTTCGCGTAGTCGGCCTCGCCGCCGCAGCCGGCCAGCGCGCCCACCACACCGGCGGCCGACACGGCCGCCATCACTCTCCCCGGAATCCTCCGCACGCTGCGGAATGTACCCGCACGGCGGTGGTCGTGCGCCACGCGACTGCAACCGCACCTGCAGGCCGTCCGGCCCGAGGCGTATGACCCGTGGTTCGCATGCCGCCCGCCGCCCTGCTCGCCCAACCGCTCGCCACCGCCGAGTTCATCGCGCTCGACACTGAGACGAACGGGCTCGCGCGCGAGCGCTGCGAGCTGACCGAGGTCGGGGCGGTGCTGGTCGGCGGCGGCGAGCTGCACGACCGCTGGAGCTCGCTGGTCGGCATCGGCGAGCCGCTCGGGCGCGGCATCCAGCGCTTCACCGGCATCACGCAGCAGATGGTCGACGAGGCGCCGCCGCCCGAAGCCGTGCTCCCGCAGCTGGCCAAGCTGCTCCAGGGGCGGGTGCTCGTCGCCCACAACGCGGCCTTCGACACGCGCGTGCTCAAGCAGGCGTTCGCGCGCGCGGCGCTCGACTGGCCCGATCCGCCCGTCCTGTGCACGGTCGCGCTCGCGCGCCGCTTCGCTCCGCTGCAGCGCCGCCGCGGGCTCGCCTCGCTGGCCGACGCGCTCGGGATCGACGTCGGGGAGACCCACCGCGCGCTGCCCGACGCGGAGACGTGCGCGCGCGTGCTGTGCGCGCTGCTGCCGCGCCTGCACGCGGCCGCCTTCACGATCGGCGAGGCGCTGACCGCGGTGCGCCCCAAGCACGGCGCGGGCCGCCGGCGCCGGGCGCCCGGGGCCAAGCGCTCGCGCGACGAGCGGCCGGACCTCACGAAGCTCCCGGACGACCCGGGGGTCTACATCTTCCGCGACGCGGACGGGCACCCGCTCTACGTGGGCAAGTCGGTCTGCCTGCGCACGCGCGCCCGCGCGCACTTCACGACGCCGGTCGCGTGGACGGGCCAGGCCGAGCACGTCGACTACCAGCCGACGGAGTCCGAGCTCGGCGCGCTGCTGCTCGAGAACCGGCTGATCAAGCGGCTGATGCCACCCGGCAACGTGAACCTCAAGAAGCGCGCCGACGGCTACGTCTACCTGCGCTGCCGGCTGGACATCCCGTTCCCGATCCTCGAGGTCGCGCACGAGCCGGCCGCCGGCAACGCCGTCTGCGTCGGCCCGGTGCGCGGGCGGGCGGCCGCGGCCGAGCTGGTGGAGCAGATCAACTCGCTGTTCGGCCTGCGCCACTGCGGGCGCGGGATGCCGAACCGGCAGTGGCCCTCCGCGTACGGGCAGATGGGCCGGTGCCTGTCGCCGTGCCTGGGCGACCTGGACCCGAACCTCTACCGGGAGCGGCTCGAGTCGGCGCTGCGGCTGTTCGAGCACGACGGCTCGAGCGCGCTGCTCGCGCACGTCGAGCGCCAGATCCGCGCGGCCTCGGCCGAGCGGGCCTACGAGCGCGCGGCGTGGCTGCAGCGGCGCCGGCGGCGGCTCGAGTCGCTGCTCGGGCGCCTCGGCGGCGCGCTGCGCGCCGCGCACGCGGGCGCCCGGCTCGTGCTCGCCCCGCACCCGAGCGACCCCGGGCGCGCGGACGCGTTCTGGATCGTCGGCGGCCGCGTGGTCGATTGGGGGCCAAAGCCCGCGCCCGAGGAGCTCGAGGCGCGCACGCACGCCGCGCTGCGCGACGCGCCGGCGCCGGGCTCGCTCGGCGGCTGGCTCCCGGCGGAGGAGCTCGTCGAGGCGCGGATCGTCGGCGCCTGGCTGGCGGGCCACGAGGAGGCGAGCGTCGTCGAGCTCGATCCCGCCTCGCCGCTAGCCTCGGCGGCATGAGGCTCGACCACGTCCAGGTCGCGGCGCCGCCCGGCTGCGAGGAGGCGGCCCGCGCGTTCTACGGCGCGCTGCTCGGCCTCCCGGAGGTCGACAAGCCCGAGCCGATGCGCCCGTCCGGCGGCGCGTGGTTCGCGCTCGGCGCCCAGCAGCTGCACGTCGGCGTGGCCGGCGACTTCGCGCCGGCGACCAAGGCGCACCCGGGGCTGTCGGTCACGGACGCCGAGCTCGACGCGCTGGCCGCGCGGCTCGAGGCCGCGGGCGCCCGGTGGAGTGGGACGAGCGGTTGCCCGGGGTCCGCCGCTTCTACACCGCGGACCCTTTCGGCAACCGGCTCGAGCTACTTGCGAGCGCCCGCCCAGCCGAGGACGCCGAGCGGCCCGAGCGGTGAGCGTCTCGTGCTCGGGCGGCGGCCCGACGTGCGGCTCGGGCCGCATGTCGTAGGCCACCACGTGCGTGACCGGCGCACCGGTGAACCGCCCGACGCGGGCCGGCAGGTCGCCGGCGATCCAGCGCGAGCTCTGGCCGGGCAGCGTCGAGACGATCACCTCGTCGTGCCGGCGCGGGTCCCACGTCTCGGCGAGGGCATCGAGCGGGTTGGCGTCGCCGCAGATGCCCTCGGCCTCGATGCCGGCCTCCCGCCAAGCGGCGAGCGCCGCGTCGAGTCGCCCGCGCACGGCCTCTTTCCCGGAGAGCCCGGGACCCTGGCCCGGCATGAGCAGCGTCACGTCGATCGGGCCTTTCTCGGCGCGCTGCTTGATCGCGTCGATCAGGTCACCTGAAGGGGCGGTGACGTTGGCGAGGACGAGCACTCCGGCAGCCATCGGCGGCTCCTTCGCAAAACGGGATCGAAGCCGACTGTACTCCCGTTGCAGGAGAGTGCAATGAGAGCTAGCCGGAACGGCAGTTCCACGACCTCGGCCGTGGCGTTCTCGCCGGCGGCGATCGTGCTCCCGGGCTCGGCCTGGCGGCGCACGAGGGCGAGGCCGATCGGGCCGTGGGCGGGGGAGACGGCGACGCTGGTGAGCCGCCCGACCTCCTTCTCGCCGAGGTGCAGCGGCGTGCCCGGCTCGACCGGCGCGCTGAGCCGCAGCCCGCGCAGGTGGCGGTTGGGCTTGCCGCGGTAGAAGAGCCGCGCGACCGTCTCCTGGCCGACGTAGCAGCCCTTGGTGAACGAGACCGCGCGCTCGTTGAGGCCGGCCTCCTGCGGGATCACGTTCTCGTCGAGGTCGACGCCGTAGCGGGGGCGGCCGGACTCGACGCGCACCAGCTCCGCCGCGGCCTCGGTGACCTCGGTGGCGCCGGCGGCCAGCAGGGTGCCGCGCACGCCCTCCGTCGAGGAGGCCGCGCAGAAGACGTCGACGCCGAGGTCGGTGGCGACCAGCACGACGTCGTGCTCGCCGATCCGCGCCCGCACGTTGTCGTGCTCGTCCGGGCCGAGCTCGCCGGCGCCGGCGATGCGGCGCGCCTCGGGGCCGATCAGCGACAGCTCGCCCATCTCGACCGTGCGCTTGTGCAGCTCGACGTCGGAGCCGAGCTTGTAGCGGCGGATCATGTTGAAGAGCTCCTGCAGACCCGCCCGCTCGCACGAGAGCAGCAGCTCGTCGCCGAGGTCGAGCACGCGCAGGTCGGTGAGCATCTTGCCCTTGTGCGTGAGCAGCGCGGCGTAGCCGCCGCGCCCGGGCTCGAGCGACTCGATGTCCTGGGTGATCTGCCCGTGCAGGAACTCGCGGCGGTCCGCGCCCGTGAGGGCGAGCCGGCCGCGACCGGCGCGGTCGACGAGCCCGCAGCCCTCGGTGAGCGTGCGGTACTCGGAGGCCAGGATGTCGAGCGTGCTCACCACTGCGTCTCATCGTAGAACTGCCGGGAGCGCAGCAGCCGCCGCTCGACCTCGCGCTGGAGCTCTTCGTACACGAGCTCGACGGGCACCCCGGCGGCCAGCGCGGAGCGCGTGACGGCAGCCTCCTCCGCGCCCTCGAGCCGCTCCAGCAGGGCCAGCAGGCCGTCCAGGCTCTGGCCGCGGGCGGGCGCGAGGGGGTCGTCGGGATCGGCGGGCGGTTGCACTAGGCTTCGGGCGCAATCATGGCGCTCGCCGACCACTTCCAGGAGATCGTCGACTCGCTGCCGTCCGACTGGACGGACCTCGAGCTCGACCTGCGCGTGCAGGAGGACCGCTACGTCGACGCCGCGACGCTCGTCGTCACGTGCAACGCGCTCCCGTACTCGCACTACGACTGGCACTGGAAGATCCTCGTCGCCCACCAGTTCGGCCACGCCGCCGCGGCGCCGGCCGTGCACGGCACGCTGAAGCTGCTCGACGACGCCGGCATCGCGGGCGAGCTCGTGCTGCGCGAGTGGCGCACGGGCCGCGTCGAGACGACCCAGATGTGGGGCCGTCCCGAGTCGGTGCGCCAGGAGTTCCGGCGCATCCGCGCGCAGTAGATGGCCCGCGTCGTCGCCGTCTTCGACGACCTCCTGCTGGGGTCCAACGTGCTCGGCATGCTCCGCGCGGGCGGCTACGAGGCCAGCTTGAGCGGCGCCGACGCCCACCCCGACGGAGCCGCCGCGCTGATCGTCGACCTCGCCTCGACCGGCTTCGACGGCGTCGCGCTGGTGGAGCGGCTGCGCGCCGCGGGCGAGCTCGAGGAAACGCGCACGCTCGGCGTGTACTCGCACGTCGACGCGGACACCAAGCGCCGCGCCGAGGCGGCCGGCTTCGACCTCGTGGTCCCGCGCTCGCGGATGGCGCGCGAGGGCGCCGCGCTCGTCGAGCGCCTGCTCGGCTGACCGCCGCGCCCGCCGTCAGGGATTGCGGACCGGCCCCACCTGGTCGAAGTCGAACGCCTGGTCGACGTCGACGCCCGCCCGCGGACAGCACCTCCCGCCGCAGCTCGCCCGGCGCGCGTGCCCCGGAGGTGAACGAGGGGGAGACGGCGTCGAGCTGCGCCGCCAGCTCCGCCCGGTCGGCGCGGGCCGGCTCGAGCAGCGCCGCCACCGCGCTGTCGGGCTCCACCTGCGCCTGCGCGTACCCCCGCTGCAGGGCGCGGATCGCGGCGCGGACCAGCGGCCGGCGGTCCTCGAGCGTCGTCCGGGTCACGCACAGCACCGGGCCCCGCGGCCGCTGCAGGACCGCGTAGACGCCCGACGATGTCGGCGCCGCGCTCCCGGGCGCGGGCGAGGTCGCGGACGTCGAGGATCGCGAAGTCGGCGCGGCCGTCGCGCAGCTTCGCCACGGCGGCGCCTGGGCGCCGGACCTCGAGCGTCACGCCCTCCGCCTCGTCGTAGCCGCGCTCCGTCGCCAGGTAGATCCCGGCGTGCACCGCGCTGGGCGAGGAGTCCAGCAGCAGCGTCGCGTCCTCGTTCGGCCGGTCGCCGCCCGAGGTGCCGCCGCAGCCGCTGATGAGAACCCCCAGAAGGGCGATGTGAGCAAGGCGGAGCACCCCGGTATGGTGGCGACCCGATGGCTCGCCGCGTCACCTTCTCGCGCAACCTGACGCTGTCGCTGTCCCGGACCTGCCGCTGCTACTGCAAGTACTGCGCGTTCGCGACGCACCAGGCGCACCTGCACGAGCCCGACGAGGTCGAGCGCATCCTCGACGGCGCCCGCCGCCACCGCGCGAAGGAGCTGCTCGTGCTCACGGGCGAGGCGCCCGACCACCACCCCGGCGTCCGCAAGCGCCTGCTGGAGCTGGGCTTCGAGGACTTCACGGCCTACGCCGCCTGGGCGTGCGAGCGCGCGCTCGAGCGCGGCCTGCTGCCGCACACCAACCTCGGCGTGCTCAGCCGCGAGGAGCTCGCGCGCCTGCGCGAGGTGACCGCGTCACAGGGCCTGATGCTCGAGTCGGTCAACCCGGACCTGGTCGCCCACCAGGGCTCGCCGACGAAGCACCCGGAGCAGCGGCTGGCGACGATCCGCGCCGCCGGCGAGCTGCGGATCCCGTTCACGAGCGGCATCCTCGTCGGCATCGGCGAGTCCGAGCAGGACCGGATGGCATCGCTGGAGGCGCTCGCCGGCTTCGACCACATCCAGGAGGTCATCCTCCAGAACTTCGTCCCGCACCGCCGCTACTACGGCGAGGAGCCGGCCGAGATCGCCACGGAGGCGGCCGAGGACTACTGGCGCACCGGGATCGGCGAGGCACCCGAGCACGAGCGTCCGGCGTGGGCGAACGAGGTCACGATCGCCGACATGAAGCGGCTGATCGCCGAGGCGCGGCGGCTGATGCCCGAGGTCGGCATCCAGGTCCCGCCGAACCTCGCCGACTGGTGGCCCGAGCTCGTGCGCGCGGGCGCGACCGACCTCGGCGGCCTGAGCGCCAACGGCGACCACATCTCGCCCGAGCACCCGTTCCCGTCGCCCGCGCAGGTCCGCACGCGGCTCAGCGCCGGCGGCTACGCGCTGTCCGAGCGCCTGTGCGTCTACCCGCAGTACATCGACGAGACCTGGCAGGCGCCGCGCGTGCTCGAGGTCATCCGCTCGCAGCACCCGTCGTTCGTGCCGCGCCGCCGCGACGGCGCCGTCGCGCCCGGCACGATCGAGCGCGCCCGCGACGGACAGGCGCTCAGCCGCCGAGGAGCTGACCGCGCTCTTCTCCGACACTCGCCCCGAGGTCGTCGAGGACATGCGCCAGGCCGCCGACGCGCTGCGCGATGAGCTGGCCGGCGAGCTCGTGACCTTCGTCGTCAACCGCAACATCAACGTCTCCAACGTCTGCACGGTCGGCTGCTCGTTCTGCGGCTTCGGCGTCTCCAAGCGCTCCCCCGACGCCTACGAGCACGACCGCGGCGAGTTCGTGCGCCGCGTGCACGAGGCCGTCGACTACGGCGCGACGGAGATCTGCATGCAGTCGGGCATCCACCCCGACTGGGGGCTCGAGGACTACCTGGGCTGGCTGCGGCTCGCCAAGGAGACCGCGCCGCAGATCCACATGCACGCCTACAGCCCGATGGAGATCGCGCACATGTGCGACATCTCGGGGCTGCCGCCGTCGGAGGTCTTCGCGCGTCTGCGCGACGCCGGCCTGGACTCCACGCCCGGCACCGCCGCCGAGGTGCTCCACGACGGCGTGCGCGAGCGGATCAGCCCGAACAAGCTGCCCGTCTCGCGCTGGGTGGAGATCATCGAGGCCTCGCACCGGGCCGGGCTGCGCTCGACCGTGACCGTGATGTTCGGCCACATCGAGCAGCCGCACGAGCTGGCCGAGCACATGCGCGTGGTGCGCGCGCTGCAGGAGCGCACGGGCGGCTTCACGGAGTTCGTGCCGCTGTCGTTCATCCCGTTCCAGACGCTGCTCGGGCGCACGCAGGGCGTGCGCGAGATCTCGCGCGAGGACAACCTGCGCCACACGGCGGCGTTCCGGCTCGCGCTCGGCCGCACGATCCCGTCGCTGCAGGCGAGCTGGGTCAAGATGGGCCTCGACGCCGCCACGGAGGCGCTGCGCTGGGGCGTCAACGACCTCGGCGGCACGCTGATGGAGGAGTCGATCTCGCGCATGGCCGGCTCCCAGCACGGCGTCCGGCTCGACCCGGCGGACCTCGTCGGCGCCGCGCACCGCGCCGGCCGCCCGGCGGCAGAGCGCACGACGCTCTACGAGATCCTGCCGCCGCCACGAGCTGCCGACCGGGGTGGCCGCCTAGTGGCGGAGCTCATCCTCGGCCCGCTGCTGCGCTACGCGGGCACCGAAGACGCGACGATCTGGGTCGAGACGGACGGGCCCTGCCGCGTCGAGGTCGACATCGAGGGCGCGAACGAGTGCAGCCGCCGCACGTTCGCGGTCCAGGGCCATCACTACGCCCTGCTGCACTGCACGGGCCTGCAGCCCGACGGCGCCGCGCCCTACGAGGTCCGGCTCGACGGCGAGACCGTCTGGCCCGAGCCCGACAGCCGCTTCCCGCCGAGCGTCATCCGCACCCACAGCGGCAAGGACGGCGCGCAGACCCGGATCCTGTTCGGCTCCTGCCGCGTGGCGGCGCCGCACGAGCCGCCGCACTCGCTGCGCAAGGACGAGCACCCGGACGGCCGCGAGGTCGACTCGCTGATGGCGATCGCGCAGCGGATGGCCGAGCAGGACCCGGACGACTGGCCGCACGCGCTGCTGCTGCTCGGCGACCAGGTCTACGCGGACGAGGTCTCGCCCGCCGTCAAGGAGTTCATCCGCGAGCGCCGGGACCCGGAGGTCCCGCCCTACGAGACGGTCGCGGACTTCGAGGAGTACACGCGGCTCTACCGCGAGTCGTGGGGCGAGCCGACGATGCGCTGGCTGCTCTCCACGGTCCCCTCGGCGATGATCTTCGACGACCACGACGTCCACGACGACTGGAACACGTCGATCGACTGGGTGCAGATGATGCGGGGCACGGGCTGGTGGGACCGCCGCATCGAGGGCGGCTTCATCTCGTACCTGATCTACCAGCACTGGGGCAACCTCTCGCCGCGACGATCTGGCCGAGGACGAGATGTTCCAGCTCGCCGAGGACCAGGAGGACGTCGACCTCACGGAGCAGCTGAAGGACTTCGCCTACCGCGCCGACCGCGAGGTCGAGGGCACGCGCTGGAGCTACCACCGCGACATCGGGTCGGCGCGGCTGGTGATGCTCGACTCCCGCGCGGGCCGCGTGCTCGAGCCGGGCGTGCGCAGCATGATCGACCCGCGCGAGATGCGCTGGGTCGAGGAGCACGCCACGGGCGACGTCGACCACCTGCTGCTCGGGCACCTCGCTGCCGCTGTTCCTCACGCCGGCGCTGCACCACGTCGAGGCGTGGAACGAGGCGGTCTGCGACGGCGCCTGGGGCCGCTTCGCCGCGTGGGTGGGGGAGAAGATCCGCCAGGGCGCCGACCTCGAGCACTGGGCGGCGTTCCACGACTCCTTCGAGACGATGTGCCGGCACATCCGCGAGGTCGGCACGGGCCGGCACGGCGAGCCGCCGGCGACGATCGTCGCGCTCTCGGGCGACGTGCACCACGCCTACCTCGCCGAGGTCGCCTACCGGCAGCGGGACGGGCATGCGCTCGCAGGTCTGGCAGGCGGTCTGCTCGCCGTTCCGCAACCCGCTCGACCAGAAGGAGCGGCGCATGATGCGCACCGGCGCCTCGCGCGCGGGCACCGCCGTCGGGCGGCTGCTGGCACGCTCGGCGCGGGTCGCGCCGCCGTCGGTGCGCTGGCGGTACGTGCACGACGAGCCGTGGTTCGACAACCAGGTGGGGACGCTGATCCTCGAGGGCCGCAAGGCGACGTTCACGCTCGCGAAGTCGGAGCCACCGCCCGGCCCTGACGGGCGATTGAAGCTCGAGACGGTCTTCGAACACCCGCTGAGCTAACCCCGGCTTCTCGGGAACTTAAGACATGCTTCGGCCTCAGGCGGCATGATCGGAACAAGAGCGAACCTTCTGGAAAGGCGACGCACCGCTTGACCCGAACCGACGCCGAGCTGCTGCTGGCGGCCAGGCAGGACCCGACGGCCTTCCGTGAGTTCTACGACCGCTATGCGGTCTGGATGCGCGCGTGGCTGCTCAGGCAGACCGGTTCGGAGTCGGCGGCGCTGGACCTCACCGCGGAGACCTTCGCCCAGGCCTGGCACGCATCCAGGCGGTTCAAGGACATGGCCGACGGCTCGGGAGCGCCCTGGTTGTTCGGCATCGCGAGGAACCTCGTGCGCCAATACCACAAGCACAACCGGATCGAGACCGCCGCCCGTGAGCGGCTCGGTCTCCCGCTCGCCTTCGCCGAGTGCGAGGACTACGAGCGCGTCGACGAGCGCATCACCGCGCACGCGATGGGCCCGGCGCTGAAGCTGGCGATGCGGGCGCTGCCGTCCGAGCAGCGCAAGCGCGCTCGAGCTGCGGGTGATCGAGCAGCTCGACTACGAGGAGGTCGCCGGGCGGCTCGGCTGCAGCCAGAACGCCGCGCGGCTGCGTGTGTCACGAGGTCTCAGGGCGCTCACGCTGTCAATCAGAGGAGCTGAGGCATGAGTACCCCGTCCCTGCCGGTCCGCGCGCGCGAGAAGCGGCTCGCAGAGCGCGCACGGAGCGGGCGCCTCATCCGCGACTCCATCTGCCTGCTCAGCTCCAAGTGGGCCGTCGACGTCCTGCTCGCCCTCGGCGACGGCACCCGCCGCTACCACGAGCTGCTCGAGGACCTCTCCCCGATCTCCGAGAAGGTGCTCACCCAGACCCTGCGCGCGATGGAGCGCGACGGGCTCGTCGCCCGCCGCGTCCATGCCGAGGTGCCGCCGCGGGTGGAGTACGCGCTGACGTCGCTGGGCGCCTCGATGGCGCCGCCGCTGAAGGCGCTCGGCTCCTGGTCGGTCGCCCATGGCCGGCAGGTCGAGGAGGCGCGGGACCGGTTCGACGCCCGCGCGGCGCGGGCGAAGCGCGCTGCCTGAGCTTCGGCTGGCTGGCGCCTTGCGCCGCTTTGGCGGTGCGGTGCGTTTGAACGGCGGGCACCGAGGGGGTGGGTTTCCGGCCGCGCTGCTTCGAGCGGTGGAATCTTCAGGCTGAGCCTGAAGATTCCACCGCTCGATGTTCGAGGAGACGATTGATCGGCCTGAGCCCGATGAATCGTCTCGTCGATGCGCTGCGGGCGGCTCCCTCACCTCCCTACCCAGCCGCCGTTGACGTCGGCCAGGGTCGCCTAGCGGAACAGGTCGTCCGCCCACGCCCGGACGAGCGCGGCGGCTCCTGGGCCGTCGTCGCGGGTCACGTAGGCCTCGAGGCCTCGGATGCGCACGGCCGGCTCGCGCGACGTCTTGCCGCGCACGAGGTCGGCTGCCGCTGCGGCCTCGTCGGCGATCGCGATGACCGTCGCGTGGAGCTCGCGGCCGTCGGCGTCGGGCTCGCCCCGGTAGTCGCGGGCCGGGGCCAGGCCGGCGCAGCCGATCGCGACCTCGCACTGGCCCTTGCGCCAGGCTCGGCCGAAGGAGTCGGTGATGACGACGGCGCAGCCGAGGCGGGCTCGCAGCGCGCGGGCGGAGGCGTCGGGGTCGAGCGGGAGCAGCACGAGCGCGTCCGGGCCGCCGGCGTTGGAGCCGTCGACGCCGGCGTTGGCGCAGACGAAGCCGTGGCGCGTGCGGCAGATCAGCCGGCCGGCGTCGGCGCGCACGAGCTCGGTCGCCTCGGAGAGGATGACCTCGACCAGCCGCGGGTCCTTGCCGTGCTCGGCCGCGAGCTCGCTGGCGCGCGGGCCCGGCTGGACGTCGGCGAGCCGCACGACGCGGCCCTCGGCCTTGGAGACGACCTTGTGGGCGACCGCGAGCACGTCGGTGGGGCGCAGCTCGCCGGCGGCCGCGAGCAGCGCCGCGAGGTCGTCGCCCGGGCGCACCTCGGGGATCCCGCGGAGCGGCTCGAGCGAGATCACGCGGTCACGTGCGGCCGGCGGCCGCGACCGCGGGCAGCATCCGCGCCAGCAGCTCGCGGGTGCGCGGGCGCGGCGCCGGGGCGGGCTGCCGAGCGCCGCGCGCAGTGCCTCGAGGTCGTCGGGCGTGTCGACGTCGAGGCCGAGCGAGCGCACCTCGGCCACGCGCACGACGGTCGCCGCGGCGTGCGCGCGGGCCGCGTGGCGGGCGAACGAGCCCGGGCCGAACGACGGCTCGATCACGTCGGGCGGCGACAGCAGCAGGGCGTTGGTGCCCGCGCCGTGGCGGTCGGGCACGATCACGACGCCGGCGCGGCCGGGGCGCGCGAGCAGGTCGCCCACCTCGCGCGGGGTCGAGCGCCGGGCAGTCGCCCGGGACGAGCAGCACGCGCTCGGCGCCGGCGTCCAGCGCCGCCCGGATGCCGAGCAGCGCCGCGGCCGACTGGCCGGCCTCGTCGGGGTCGTGGACGATGTCGGCGCCGGCCTCGCGGGCCGCGGCGGCCGCGCGCGGCTCCGCGGTCACGGCGATGACGCGATCCAGCCCCGGCACGGCGGGCAATACGTCGAGGACGTCGCCCACCATCGCCTCGGCCAGCGCGCGGCGGTCGGGGACGCTCGACGGCCTCCGATAGACGGTGCTTCGCCCGGGCGTACGTCTTGATCGGGAGCACGGCCGCCGTCACCATCTGCGTCGAGGATCGTATCCGGGTTCAGGAAGGACCCATCGGTTGAGTCATCTCTACGACCGCATAGGCCAGGGGTACACGGCGGTCAGGAGGGACGGAGCCGAGGATCGCCGCTGCGGTCCACGCCGCGCTCGGCGACGCCCGGACGATCGTCAACGTCGGCGCCGGCGCCGGCAGCTACGAGCCGCGCGATCGCGACGTCATCGCCGTCGAGCCGTCGCCCGTGATGCTCGCGCAGCGCCCGGTCGGCGCCGCGCCCGCCGTGCAGGCGAGCGCCGAGGCGCTGCCGTTCGCCGACGGCGCGTTCGACGCCGCGATGGCGATCCTCAGCGACCACCACTGGCCCGACCGCGCCGCCGGGCTGCGCGAGCTGCGCCGCGTCGCCCGCCGGCGGGCCGTGGTCTTCCAGTGCGACCTCGACGCCCAGCTCGCGGACTTCTGGCTCGTGCGCGACTACCTCACGACCTTCCGGGTCGACTCGATGACGATCGACGGAGCTCGCGGGCCACGTCGGCGCGCGGCGGATCGAGCCCGTGCCGATCCCGCACGACTGCCGCGACGGCTTCCTCGCCGCCTACTGGCGACGCCCGCAGGCCTACCTCGACCAGCGCGTGCGCGACGGGATCTCGGTCTTCCGGCTGCTGCCGCCGCAGGACGTCGAGGTCGCGGTCGCGCGGCTGCGCGCGGACCTCGAGTCGGGCGAGTGGGCGCGGCGCAACGCCGAGATCCTCGAGCGCGACTCGATGGACCTCGGCTACCGGCTCGTCATCGCCGAGTACTGAGGGCGTCGGCGAACGCCAGCGTCTCGCGCGCGAGCCGCCGCCTGCCGTCGGCGCCGTCCATCCGCACGTCGGTCTCCAGCGTCGGGACGCCGTCCGCGCGCTCGTCGGCCACGAGCCCGTCGATCAGCCCCTCATAGAGCGCCGCGATCCCGTCCGCGGTCAGCGGCTCGCCGGCGTGCTCCATGAAGGCGGCCGTCGGCCCCTTGAGCACCTCGCCGGCGACGAGCGGGGAGACGGCCACGACGGGCGCCTCCGCCGCGGCGAGCGCCTCGCGCAACCCGGGCACGGCGAGCATCGGGCCGATCGAGATCACCGGGTTCGACGGCCCGATCACGATCGCGCGGGCGCCCGCCAGCGCGTCGAGCACCTCGGGCGTCGCCGCGGCGTCCGCCGCCCCGCGGAACTCGACGTCCTCGACCGGGCCCTGCGCGCGGTGGCGGATCATGAACTCCTGGAACGGCCACCAGCGGCCGTCCGCCTTCACGTGCGTGCGCACCGGGTCGTCGCTGGCGGGCAGCACCCGCGCGCCGACGCCGTAGGCGCGCCGCGCCTCGTCGATCGCCTCCGTCAGCCGCGCGCCCTCCGCCAGCCGCCGCGCGCGCCGCACGCACAGCGCCAGGTCGCGGTCGCCGAGGTTGAACCACACGTCCTCGCCGAGCTCGCGCAGCCCGTCCATCACGTGGAAGGTGTCCTCGCGCAGGCCCCAGCCGCGCTCGTCGATGCGGTCGGCGAGCCAGAAGGTCACGAGGTCCGGGTCGGGGGAGACGTGGCCGCCGTGGATCTCGACGTCGTCGCCCGTGTTGGCGATCACGACCAGCTCCTCGACCTCGTCGAGCAGGCCGCGGGCGAGCTTCGCGCCGCCCGTGCCGCCCGTGAGGACTACGACGGGGGCTGCCACAGCGCGTCCGGCAGGCCCGTCACGCGGATGCCCGCGTGGGTCTTGTAGCGGGAGTTGATCCCGATCAGCAGCGCGGTCAGCGACTCCGTGGTGCGCGACTGCTCGAGCCGCCCGCAGTCGACGCAGCGCAGGCCCGGGATGCGCTCGACGATCTCGGCCACGCGGCGCTTGTCGGCCTTCTTGTCGCCGCACACGAGCACGTCCTCGTCGGGCGTCTGCGCCGGGTCGCGCAGCACCGCCGCCGAGACCGTGTGCAGCGCCGAGACGACCCGCACCCCGTCGGGGACCATCTCCTCCGCCTGCTGCGCGGCCGAGCCCTGCCAGACGCCGAGCATCCGCGTCGCGCGCCCCGACACCGCGGCGGCCAGCGGCACGGTCGCGTCGACCACCAGCTGGCCCTCGCGCAGGTGCTCCTTGAGGTTCGTCAGCGTCTCGGACTGGTTGCGGAACGGCACGCACAGGAAGACGACCTCCGAGCGCTCCGCCGCCTCGCCGTTCGCGAAGCCCTCGAAGGAGCCGTCCGGCACCTCGCCGGCGAGCTTGGCCGCGGTCTCCTCGGCACGGCCCGCGTCGCGCGAGCCGATCACGATCGGGGTCCCCGCGATGCCGAGGCGCAGCGCGAGCCCGTAGCCCAGGGCGCCCGAGGCGCCGATCACGGTGACGGAGTCGGTCATCAGCGCCCAACCCTAGGGGGCGGCCGCCCGGGACAGCCGGCCGGGCTTGACAGATACCTAGAGTATGTGGATACTAACGGTATGCGAACTGCCCCGACCCGAGAGGACCGCCGGCAACCGGACGCGGGCCGAGCTGATCGCGGTCGCCGAGCGCCGCTTCAGCGCCGACGGCTACCACGCCACCTCGCTCGACGTCGTCGCCGACGAGGCCGGCTTCACGAAGGGCGCGGTCTACTCGAACTTCGCCTCCAAGGAGGACCTGTTCTTCGCCGTCTACGAGCGGAGGGTCGACGCGCTTCGCCGCAGGCGCCGAGGCGCCTGCCGGAGGCCGCCGACCGTGGACGCCGAGGTGCGCGAGCAGCGTCGCCGCGGCGGCCGCCCGGCGCGACGGACGAGCGACGGCTGGCTGGCGGTGTTCTTCGAGTTCTGGGCGCACGTGCTGCGCCACCCCGAGCACCGGGCGCGGTTCGCGGAGCTGCACGGGCGCGGCGATGGAGCCGCTCGTCGCCGCGCTGGACGCGGCTCGCGGCCGAGCGCGGGCCGAGCTGCCGGGCCTCGACTCGCGCGAGCTGGCGACCGCGCATGATGGGCGTGAGCACGGCGCTCGGGCTCGAGCGCCTGACGCGGCCGGACGTGGTCGGGCCCGAGCTGGCCGTGAAGGTCAACGAGCTGTTCTCCGACGCATTGGGCAGGGCCTCGGGAGGCGCCGCCGCAGAGGAGACGGAGATGGATCCCGCGCTATGAGGCAACCCGCCTGATCGACATCACGCGCAGCATGCAGCTCGCCGCCCGCTCCGCGGAGCGCGAGCGCTGGCCGCGCGAGCAGCTCGCCCGCTTCCAGCAGGAGCGCCTGCAGGCGCTCGTGGCGCCACGCGCGCGACCACTCGCCGTACTACCGCGAGCGCATCGGCGGCGGTGCGGTCGAGCTCGCCGCGCTGCCCGTGCTCGACAAGACCGCGCTGATGGAGCGCTTCGACGACATCGTGACCGACCGCCGCCTGCGCCGCGACGAGCTGCTCGCGCACCTCGACGGGCTCGAGGACGACGAGCTCCTACTTCGGCCGCTACCGCGCGATGACGACCAGCGGCTCGTCCGGCCGCAAGGGCCTGTACGTCTACGACCGCCCGGGCTGGGTCGCGATCGGCGCGGCAGTTCATGCGCTTCAGCGCGTGGGCGGGCACGCGGCCGAAGATCCCGCGCCGCCGGATGGCGTATGATCGGCGGCGGCGTCGCCGACCCACATGAGCCGCGCGGCTCGGCGCATGCTGTCGATCGGCGTGCACCGGATGCTCGCGCTGCCCGTCACGATGCCGGTCCCGAGGATGGTCGAGGCGCTCAACGCGTTCGGGCCCGACTGCCTGCACGCGTACCCGTCGATGGCCGTCCTGCTGGCCGACGAGAAGCGCGCCGGGCCGCCTGCGCGCGGCGCCCGCGGTCGTCACCACCTCGAGCGAGCTGCTGCACGCCGGAGATGGCCGCGCGCGATCGAGGACGCGTTCGGCGTTCGCCCGCTCGACCTCTACGCCTCGACCGAGGGCCTGTGGGGCGCGGAGTGCGAGCGAGGGCAGGGGCCACCACCTGTTCGAGGACCTCGCGATCGCCGAGAACGTCGACGAGGACGGCCGCGCCGTGCCCGACGGCGAGCGCGGCGCGCGCGTGCTGGTCACGAACCTCGCCAACTTCGTGCAACCGCTGATCCGCTTCGAGGTCTCCGACGTCGTCACGATCGACCCGGAGCCGTGCCCGTGCGGGCGCACGCTGCGCCGCATGAGCTCGGTCGAGGGGCGCGCAGACGCCGTGCTGAAGCTGCCCGGCCGGCCGGCGAGCGCATCCCGTGCACCCGCTGCAGTTCGGGGTGATCACCGCCGACCGCGGCGTGCGCGAGTTCCAGGTGCTCCAGCGCGGCGACGGCGTGCGGCGTGCGCGTCGTCGCTGCGCGAGGGTGAGCCGGCCGGCGTCGTGGCCGAGCGCCTGCGCGGAGCGCGTAGGCGACCGGCTGGCGGCGCTCGGCGTGCGCGACCCGCGCGTCGAGGTCGAGCCCTGCCCCGCCCTCGAGCGCCCGCCCGCGGGCAAGCTGCAGCTCGTCGTGGCCGAGAGCGAGGTCCCGGCGAACACCTAGACTGAGCCGACGTGAGCACCTCGGTCCAGCACGTCCGCATCCGCGAGGTCGGCCCGCGCGACGGCTTCCAGAACGAGCCCGAGGTGATCGCCACCGCCGACAAGGTGCGCCTGATCGAGCTGCTCGCCCGCACCGGCCTGCGGCGGCTCGAGGTCACGAGCTTCGTGCGCGCCGACGTGATCCCGCAGCTCGCCGACGCGCGCGAGGTGCTCGAGGCGATCGACGTCCCCGAGGACGTCGCGCTGTCGGTGCTGATCCCGAACGAGCGCGGCCTGGAGAACGCGCTCGAGCTGCGCGACCGCTTCCACGAGGTCAACGTCTTCATGTCGGCGACGGAGAGCCACAACATGGCCAACGTCAACCGCTCCGTCGAGGAGTCGCTGGCCGGCCTGGAGGCCGTGCTCGGCCGCGCCCGCGAGGCGGGCCTGCGCTGCGAGGCCGTGATCTCGGTCGCCTTCGGCTGCCCCTACGAGGGCCACGTCGCGCCCGAGCGGGTGTTCGAGATCGCCAGGCGGCTCGTCGAGGCGGGCGCCCAGGAGATCGGCTTCGGCGACACGACCGGGATGGCCAACCCGGCCCAGGTGCGCTCGTTCTTCCCGTCCGCGCACGACGCGCTGGGGGAGGACGTGGAGCTGACCGCGCACTTCCACAACACCCGCGGGCAGGGGCTGGCGAACGTGCTCGCCGCGCTCGACGCGGGCGTGAGCTCGTTCGAGTCGAGCTTCGGCGAGCTCGGCGGCTGCCCGGTGCCCAAGGGCGCGACGGGCAACGTGGCCACGGAGGACGTGCTCTCGATGCTGCACGAGATGGGCATCGAGACCGGCATCTCGCTGGGGGCGCTGCTCGAGGCGTCGCGCGCGGCGCAGGAGGTGCTGGGCCGGCCGCTCGGCTCGCACCTGCTCACCGCGGGCCCCGTGGTGTGGAACGGCTGAGCTCCCTCGCGACCTCACGACGCTGCGGCTCGGCGGGCCGCCGCGCGGATGGTCGAGGCGCGCGCCGAGGGCGAGCTGGCCGAGCTCGTGCGCTCCGCCTACGAGCCGCTGCTCGTGCTCGCGGGCGGCTCGAACGTCGTGGTCGCCGACCAGGGCTTCCCCGGCACCGTCGTGCGCGTGCTCACGCGCGGCGTGCGCGCGCGACGGGGAGCGCCTCGAGGTCCAGGCGGGCGAGCCGTGGGACGAGCTCGTGGCGACTGCGTCGACGCGCGGGCTGCAGGGCTTCGAGTGCCTGTCCGGCATCCCCGGCTCGACGGGCGCCACGCCGATCCAGAACGTCGGCGCCTACGGCCAGGAGGTCGCCGAGACGGTCGAGTCCGTGCGCGTGCTCGACCGCGCCAGCGGCCAGATCGTCGAGCTGCCGGCCGCCGAGCTGCGGCTTCCGCTACCGCGGCAGCATCTTCAAGTACCGCGACCGCCACGTCGTGCTCGCGGTCACGTTCCGGCTGCGCGAGTCGGCCGTCTCAGGCCCGCTGCGCTACGCGGAGCTGGCGCGCACGCTGGGCGTGCCGTCGGCGGCAGCGCGCCGCTGGCCGACGTGCGCGAGGCGGTGCTCGCCCTGCGGCGCGGCAAGGGGATGGTGATCGACCCCGCCGACCCCGACTCGGTCAGCGCCGGCTCGTTCTTCACCAACCCGATCCTCGACCCCGGCGACTTCGCGCGCCTGCAGACCCGCACGGGCGACGCCGGCAGCCCGCCCGCGTTCCCGGAGCCCGACGGGCGGATCAAGACGTCGGCGGCCTGGCTGATCGAGCGCGCCGGCTTCCCGCGCGGCTACGGCGACGGCCGCGTCGGGATCTCGACCAAGCACACGCTCGCGCTCGTCAACCGCGGCGGCGCGACGACGGCGGAGCTGATGGCGCTGGCGCGCGAGATCGCCGGCGGCGTGCGCGAGCGCTTCGGCGTGCCCTGGCCCCCGAGCCGGTGCTCGTGGGCCACGACTGGTAGCGGCTGGCGCGCTCAGCGGCCGGTGAACTGCGGCGGGCGCTTCTCGCGGAAGGCGGTCGCGCCCTCCGCGTAGTCCGCCGAGCGCGCGCAGCGCTCCTGCATCGCGACCTCGAGCTCGAGCGTGGCGGCGATCGCCGGGCGGGCGGAGGCGTCGATGACGCGCTTGGCCAGCCCGACCGCGACCGGCGCGCACGCGAGCAGCTCGTCGACGAGCGTCTGCGTCGCCGCCTCGAGCTCCTCCGCGGGCGCGACGCGGTTGGCGAGCCCGATCCGCTCGGCCTCGGTGCCGTCGATCAGCTTGCCGGTCATGATCAGCTCCTTGGCCCGGCCGACGCCGACGACCTGCGGCAGCCGCGAGGAGCCGCCGACGTCGGGGATCAGCCCGACCCGGGTCTCGGGCAGGCCGACGAGCGCGTCGGCCGCGATCACCCGCAGGTCGCAGGCGAGCGCGAGCTCCATCGCGCCGCCGATGCAGGCGCCCTGGATCTGGCAGACCGATGGGCTTGGCCATCTCCTCGGCGATGTTGAAGGCCTCGATGCAGGCGCGCCGGAACGGGCGCAGCATGTCGGGCTGCCCGGCCAGGTTCGCGAGCGAGCCGAGGTCCATGCCCGACGAGAACATCGCGCCCTCGCCGCGCAGCACGACGCAGTGCACGCCCGGGTCGTCGGCGGCGGCGCGCAGCGCCTCGCCGGTGGCGAGCACGAGCTCCTCGTTGAACGCGTTGCGCTTCTCCGGGCGGTTCAGGACGACGTGGCGGACGGCGCCGCGGTCCTCGGTCTGACGAACGAGGTCCGTCATCGGCGCCGGAGCCTATAGGCTCCGCGACCCGCAGACGGATGGCGCGCTCGTGAACACGCTGACCTCCTCCGCCCGCCGGCGCACCGCGGGCCGCTGATCGCGGCCGGCGCCGTCGTGCTCGCGGTCGGCGTCGTGCTCGCGGAGCTGCGCCTGGGCGACGCCGTCGGCGTGGCGGTGCACGTGCTGATCACCGGCGCCGCCACAGCGCTGATCCTCGGCATCGGCCTGCAGGCCGTCGGCCAGGGCGGCCGCCCGCCGGCCTACCAGTCGGTGCTGATCGTGACGGGGCTGCTCCTGCTGGAGGTCTTCCTGCTGCGCCTGGCCGACGCGCTGGGGGCGGACTTCGACGAGGGCGGCTCTGGCGCGCGCGACACGCTCGCGTGGAGCATGCTGCCGCCGGGCGCGGCCGTCTGGACCTCGCTCGTGCTGGCCGCCGTGGCCGGCTGGGCGGCCTTCGCGCGCCGCTCGGCCGTCGCGTTGCTGATCGCGGCGCTCGCCGCCGGGCTCGCGCTGTTGGCCGCGATCGCCTGGATCTTCGACGCCGACTCCCAGGGCCCGTACCGCTTCCTGCTGCTCGTGATCGCCACCGCGCTCGCGCTCGGCTCGCTCGTCCTGCGGGGGAGCGCCCCGCGCCACGCCGAGCAGCTCGTCAACGCGGCCGGCATCGCGATCCTGGTGATCCCGCTCGTCGCGCTCGCCGCCGGGGCGCTGCAGCTCCTGAGCCTGTTCGGGGGCGCGCCCGACAGCCTGCTGCCGGACTTCTGGGAGCTCGTCGTGTTCGCGGCGGGCTGCGGGCTCGTCGCCTACGGCGCCGTCGACCGCGCGCCGGGCGCCGCCTACCTCGGCGTCGCCAACCTCGCGGCGTTCATCGCGGTCGTGGCGATCTCGCCCGACGAGACGTTGCTGTGGTGGCCGCTCTACCTGATCCTGATCGGCGCGGGCGCGATGCTCGCCGGGCTCCGGCCGCGCGCGCCGCTGCCGCCCGAGCCCGACCCCTACCGCGCCGGGCGAGCAGCCGCTCGCCGCCCGCGCGGACGAGGAGATCACGCTCCGCGTCCGCGACGACTCGCCGCCGGGGTGAGCGCCGCGCGCAGCGCGGCGGGCTCGGCCCCGACCGCACGCAGCACGGCCGCGGCGCCGCCCTCGCGCAGGAGGCCGAGCAGCACGTGCTCGTCGCCGATCCGCTTGTCGCCGGCCGCGATCGCCTCGCGCAGCCCGAGCTCGAGCGCCTTCTTGCCCTGCGCGCTGAACGGGACGTGGCCGCCGCGCGGGCGTCGCTTGCGCTCCAGCGCCCCTGGGCCGAAGTTCGCCTCGGCGCGCCGCCGGATCTCGTCGAGGTCGATGCCGATGGCCGCCAGCGCCTCGCCGTCGAGCCCACCGGACACGACCCGCGCGCGTAGCGCGTCGTAGCCGGCGCCATGGGCGGCGAGCACCCGCGCGCCGGGGCCGGAGCCGCCCGCCACGCCGAGCAGCATCTCCGCCGTGCCGATCTCCGGACTGCCGATCGCGCGCGCCTCCTCCTGCGCCCGCTCGACCGCCTCGCGCGCTCCTCTCGTGAACCGCTCGAACATCACCGCTCCCTCCGGGCAAGCAGCCTGCGCCCGCCGCCGTGCTTCTTGTGGACCGCCTGCTTGCTCACGCCGAGCGCCTCGGCGATCTGCTGCCAGGACCACCCGTGGGCCCGGGCGTTGTCGACCTGCAGCGACTCGAGCGACTCGAGCAGCGCGCGCAGCGACGCGACCGCCGCCAGCCCGACCGCCGGGTCCTTGCTCGCCGTCGCGTCCGCCAGTTCCGTGGCCTGCGTCATGACCGTCAACCTACATTGACGCGTCCCATCTGTCAACCGGAGTTGACGACAGTGCTTCGAGCGGTGGAATCTTCAGCCTGAGCCTGAAGATTCCACCGCTCGAAGCAGCGAGGCCCGAGCCCCACTCCCTACAAGCCCGCCGTTCGAACGCCCCGCACTCAGAGCACGGCGCAAGGCGCCAGCCGGACGGGTACAACATCAAGCGTGGCCACCCGCGACACCACCGGCGCACGCCACGCCCTGCTCTCGCGCCTGATCGACCACGCGGCTCTGTTCCCGCCCGCCAGCCTGCCGATGGACGCGGCGCTCGAGGTCGACCGCGCGGCGCGCGCGACGCCGCACGCGTGGATGCTCCACCGCTTCCTCGTGCCGGCCTCCCGGCTGGCGGAGCTGCCGGCCGGCTTCGACCCGCCGCTGGGCGTGATCGTCGACGTCGACGAGCTGGGGCCGCTGGCTGAGCAGGTGGACATCGTGGAGGCGCGGCTGGAGCGGGCGCCGGCGATCGAGGGGGTCGACGTCCCGGTGTTCCTGGAGGTCTGGCCGGGCGACGACGCGAAGCTCGACGCGGTCGCGGCGCGCGGCGCCGGCGCCAAGGTGCGCTGCGGTGGCCCGACGCCGGACATGTTCCCGTCGCCCGCGGAGCTCGCGGCCTTCATCTGCGGCTGCCGTGACCGCGGGGTCGTCTTCAAGGCCACCGCCGGCCTGCACCACCCGATCCGCGACGGGATCGTCCACGGGTTCCTGAACCTGCTCGGCGCGGCCGTGCTCGCGCACGCCGGCGGCGCCGCGCCGCAGGAACTCGTCGCCGTGCTGCTCGAGGAGGACGCCGGGGCATTCGAGGTGACCGACGAGGCGTTCACCGTCCACGGCCGCGCGTTCGGGACGGAGGCGGTCGCCGCCGCGCGTGAGCAGCTGTTCACCGGCTACGGGAGCTGCTCGTTCTCCGAGCCGGTCGAGGACCTGAGGGGGTTGCGGATCCTCTGATGCGGCGGCGGGAGTTCCTGGCGGGGGCGGCGGGACTGGCCCTGGGATCGGCGTTCTGGGAGCAGGCGCTGCGCGCGCGGGCGCGCGCCGCCGCCTCGTCCTACGGCGCGCTGGGCGCGGCCGACGCCAACGGGCTGCGGCTGCCGCCGGGCTTCACGTCGCGGCTGATCGCGCGCTCCAACCAGCCCGTGCCCGGCACCGCCTACCCGTGGCACATCTTCCCGGACGGCCAGGCGACGTTCCCGACGAGCGACGGCGGCTGGGTGCTCGTGTCCAACTCGGAGTCCGTCGCCGCGAGCGGCGCCGGCTCATCCGCGATCCGCTTCCGCGAGGACGGAGCGATCGCCGACGCATACCGCATCCTCGCCGGCACGAACGCGAACTGCGCCGGCGGCGGGACGCCGTGGGGGCGCTGGCTGTCGTGCGAGGAGCACGACCACGGCCACGTCTGGGAGTGCGATCCGCTCCGCTCCGGCCAGGGCGTCATCCGCCCGGCGCTCGGCACCTTCAACCACGAGGCCGTCGCGGTCGACACGGTCACCGGCGCGCTCTACATGACCGAGGACCGCCCGGACGGCGGCCTCTACCGCTTCACCCCGGACGCACGGGGCGACCTCCGCTCCGGGCGGCTGGAGATCGCGGTCGACGCCGGCGCGGGCCGGCTGGCCTTCACGCCCGTGCCCGATCCGGGCGCGGTCTTCACGCCCACGCGCCAGCAGGTGGCGGGGACGCGGCACTTCAGCGGCGGCGAGGGCATCTGGTACGACGGCGGCACCGTCTACTTCTCGACCAAGGGCGACAACCGCGTCTGGGCCTACGAGACGGCTACGGGGGCGCTCGGCACGATCTACGACAAGGCCGCCGCGGGCCCGGGCGCGCCGCTGAGCGGCGTCGACAACCTCACGGTCAACCCGGCCGGCGAGGTGTTCGTCTGCGAGGACGGCGACGACATGCAGATCTGCGTGATCGAGCCGGGCGGGACCGTCGCGCCGTTCCTGCAGCTGACCGGTGAGGCCGCCGCCGGGCTCGCGGACCGCGGCAACGAGCTCGCCGGCGCGATCTTCGACCCGTCGCACTCGCGGCTGTACTTCTCCGCCCAGCGCGCGTACGGCGCGGGAGCGACGTACGAGGTGCGCGGCCCGTTCCACGGCGCCGGCGCGGCCGCGCCTGGGGGAACGTGGGGCCCGACGCGGGCCGGCCGGGACCGCCCGGGACTGCGCATGCGCATGCCCGCCCGCGTGCGGCTCGCCACGCTCACGGGCCGCGGCCTGGCCGTCGAGCTCGAGCTGCACGACGCGGAGTCCGTGGTGGTGGCGCTGCGCTCCGACGAGCTCGCGCGGGTTCCCGGCAAGCGCGGCTCGACCGCGCGCCCGCGCACCGTCACGCTGGCCCGCGCCCGCCGCAAGGGGCGCGCGCGGATGACCGTGCACCTGCGCCTGGGCCGAGCCGGGGCGCAGCGGCTGCGGACCCGCCGCTCCACGCCGGCCCGCGTGACCGTCGTCGCCCACGGCCGCGACGGCCGCACGAGCGTGGCCACGCGCAGCGTGCGCATCACGCGCGGCTCCTGAGATCCCTCAGCGGACGGCGCCGTGCCGGGTGGCGAGATCCGCTGCCAGCGCGTCGGCGACGCCCAGCGCGAAGTCGATGGCGCGGTCCGTGGCGTCGAGATCGACGGCGTCCGCGGTGTCGTCGGGCTGGTGCGAGCGCGCGGCGATGCCGCGGGCGTCGAGACACGCGATGCGGATCGCCGGCAGCCCGCGGACGCCGCGCGCGGGGCGGGGCCGGCGGGCAGGGGCGGGGATGTCGAGCGCCTCCGCCGCCAGCGCGGCCGCGCGGCGCAGCTGCTGGTGCCGGGCGCGCCAGGCGGGCTCGCCCTCGGCGCAGGGGCCGATCTCGAGCACGACGGTGCTGCGCTTGCCGGCCCGCTCGCGGCGTAGCTGGGCGCGCAGCGCTTGGGGGCCGGAGGCGCCCGCGCCGTAGAGGATGAGCCCCACCGGCAGGGCGTCCGGGTCGGCGGCGAGCTCCTCATGGACGGCGAGCGCGACGGCCGCCGCGGAGGCCGGCCCGGCGCCGGGCGAGAACTCCGAGAGCGCGATGTCGACGGCCGCGGCGAGCGCGGCGATCAGCACGACGGTGGGCACGAGCTGGATCGCCCCGAGCCACGTCTCGTCCACGCCTTCGAGCCGGGCGGCGGCGGCGCCCGCGACGACGAGCGCGCAGCCCGCCAGCCAGAGCCGCACGTCCCCGAGCCGGGCGGCCGGGGCGCGCCAGCGGTCGTTGAGCACGAGGCCGCGGCGCGGCGCGTCGTATGGCGCGCAGACGAGCAGCGTCACGCCGCGCTCGTCCCCTTCGGACGCCACCCCCTCGCGCGGCGCCGGCAACGCCACCACGTTCTGCGTCGCCCGGCGGCGGGTGAGCAGCCGCAGCGGGCTCGTGAACCCGGCGCCCTCGATGGCGAGCGACAGCGCGGCGACCGCGGCCGCGATCAACCCGGCCAGCGGCCAGGCCACCGCGGCGAGGCTCCCGCCCGCGGCGAGCACGGCCGCCAGCACCACGGGCCAGGCCCACCCCGGCCGCAGCCAGTAGGTGTCGATCCACGCCCGGTGGCCGCGCTCGGCGAGTTCGCGCTCGAGCGCCAGCGCGGCGCGCCGCTCGGCGTCCGTCCCGGCGCCGCGGCCGGGGATCGCCGTCAGGCGCTCGATGGTCTCCCCGGTGGGCACCCCGTGCAGCATGGCAATAGCCTCCACGACCCACATGACCGATGTCGCATTCGCCGGACTCGCCGAGCACGCCGCCATGCTCGAACGCGGGGAGACCACCTCCCAGGAGCTCACCGACCTCTTCCTCGCCCGGATCGAGCGCCACGATCCGGTGCTCAACGCGTTCCGGGTCGTCTTCGACGAGATGGCGCGCGCGGAAGCCGCCCAGGCCGACGCCCGCCGGCGCAGCGGCGACCGGCGGCCGCTGCTGGGCATCCCGCTCGCGATCAAGGACGACACGGACATCGCCGGGCACGTCACCGCGAGGGGCTCCTGCGCGGTGGAGGAGCCGGCGAGCGCGGACTCCGAGGTCGTGCGGCGGCTGCGCAGCGCGGGCGCCGTGATCCTCGGCAAGACGCACGTGCCCGAGATGATGATCGTGCCGTTCACCGAGTCGCCGACGTTCGGCATCACCCGCAACCCGTGGGACCTGCAGCGCACGCCGGGCGGCTCCAGCGGCGGCTCGGCCGCCGCGGTCGCGGCCGGGCCTGTGCTCGGCGGCGCTCGGCTCCGACGGCGGCGGCTCGATCCGCATCCCGGCCGCCTGCTGCGGGCTGTTCGGGCTCAAGCCCCAGCGTGGCCGCGTGCCGACGGCGCCGATGGTCGAGCCGTGGCACGACCTCTCGACCTGGGGGGCGATCACGCGCCGGGTCGCCGACAGCGCCCTGTTCTACGACGCGATCGCGGACGCCGGCGCCCCGCCGCTCGGCGAGGCAGTCGGGCGCGAGCCCGGCAAGCTGCGGATCGCCGTCACCAGCAACGTCCCGCCGGTGATCGCGACGCGCCCGGACGCCGAGCAGCTCGGCGGGCTCCAAGGGACCGCCGACCTGCTGCGCTCGCTCGGGCACGAGGTCGTCGAGCGCGGCTTCCCGTGGGGCCCCGTGTTCGGCAACTTCCTCACGCGCTACCTGCGCGGCGTCCACGACGAGGCGGCGCGGATGCCGTTCCCGGAGCGGTTCTCGCGGCGCACGCGCGGCTACATGCGCCTCGGCGGCCTGATCCCGGACGCCGTGCTCGCCCGCGCGCGCTCGGAGGAGGCCAAGGACCTCGAGCGCTGCAACCGGATCTTCGCCGACGGGTTCGACCTGGTCGTGATGCCGATGTTCGCCCGCCGCCCGCCGAAGGTCATGTACCACGACGGCCGCTCGGCGTTCTGGACCCTGAACTCCAATGGGCGCTTCGTGCCCTACCCGCCCGTGTTCAACCACACGGGCCAGCCGGCGGCCGCCGTGCCGGCCGGCTTCACCGGCGACGGATTCCCGCTGTCGGTGCAGCTCGTCGCGCCGCCCGACGGCGAGGCCCTGCTGATGTCGCTGGCCGCGCAGCTCGAGCGCGAGCGCGACTGGCCCGCCCACCGCCCGCCCACGACGCCGTGAGCCCCGCAGAGCTGCGGGTGCTCGCCGAGCGGGTCGCGCGCGAGGCGGGCGCCCAGCTGCTCGAGGCCTTCGGCGGGCCGGCGGTCGCGGTCGAGGCCAAGAGCACGCCCACCGACCTCGTCTCGGCGGCCGACAAGGCGGCCGAGGAGCTCATCCTCACGCGGATCGGCGCCGAGCGGCCGGACGACGGCTTCCTCGGGGAGGAGGGCGCCGACGAGCACGGGAGCTCGGGCCTGCGCTGGGTCGTCGACCCGCTCGACGGCACCGCCAACTTCCTCTTCGGCCTTCCGCAGTGGGCGGTCTCGGTCGCGGTCGAGGACGCCGACGGCGTCGTCGCCGGCGTGATCTTCGACCCGCCGCGCGGAGAGCTGTGGGCGGCCGAGCGCGGCGGCGAGGCGACGCTCGACGGCGTCCCGGTCCGCGGCTCGGAGCGCGCCGAGCTGGCGACCGCGCTCGTCGCGACCGGCTTCGGCTACGACGCCGAGGTGCGCCGCGCGCAGGCGGCGACCGTCGCGGCGCTGCTGCCCGAGGTGCGCGACGTCCGCCGCTTCGGCGCGGCCGCGCTGGACCTCGCCTGGTGCGCCGCGGGGCGGTTCGACGGCTACTACGAGCGCGGCGTCAAGCACTGGGACGTCGCCGCGGGCAGCCTCCTGTGCGAGTGCGCCGGCCTGGTGGTCGAGCCGCTGGCCGAGGCGCCGCCGCAGGCGGCGGGATTGCTCGTCGCCCCGCCCGGCCTCATCGACGCGCTGCGTCGGCGCGTCGCCTGATTCCCGTCCCGGGCGGGTACGCGGACCACATGCTCATCGCCGGCGTCGCAGGCTTCTGCGTACTCATCCTCATCCTGGCCTTCCTCGTCCCGCGGCTGTCGCGGCATCCGGAGCGGGGCGGGCAGAAGATCCTCGGCACTGGCGGCCGCGCCGCGGGCAAGGCCCCCGGCAAGGCCGGGCGCCTCGCCCGCAAGCCCTTCGACTCGTCCCAGAAGGCCGTGTCGAAGAGCGGGCAGACCGGCCGCAAGGGCCGGTCCAAGATGCCGCTGTAGCGCCGCGCGCGCGGCGCCTCTATGACGCCACGGGCGTGCCCGTGGCGTCGAGCCCGGCGCGCAGCTCGCGCACCTTCTCGCGGTAGGCCTTCTCGTCGCCGCCGAGGAGGTGCGAGCCCCAGCGCACGCCGTTGTGGACGTGCGGGACCTCGTCCGCGAGCAGGTAGTCGAACACGCGCGCGACCGTGGTCTGCCCGAGCTCGACCAGCACCTTGCGGCGGTGCGAGTGCCGCCACATCGCCTTCTGCTCGCTCGTGCCGTTGAACAGCACGAGGCGGCTCAGCAGGTCGAGCCGGTAGATCGACTTGAAGTAGGCGAACCCGATCGGGAAGTCGCCCCAGCGGCAGTCGAGCTCCGTCGCCATCAGGCGGTCGTGGACCTCGGCGTGGCGGATCTCGTCCCACGTCTGGCGGGCCATGTCGACGTGGAAGTCCCAGGGCATCTCGGGGTGCTCGTGCGAGTTGCGCGCCATCAGCTCGGCCGCGCACAGCTCAGCGTCCATCAGCCCGTGGAAGAAGTGCTTCTGCTCCTCGGGGTCCGTCGGTACGTGGTTCTCGTCGCCGTTGATGTAGAGGTCGTCGGTGAGGTAGGTGTCGCCCTCCTCGGTGACCTCGACGTAGTCGTCGCGGGCGGGCTCGTCGAGCGGCGGCATGACCTTCAGGTCGCGCACCTCGCGCAGGCGGATCGGCAGCGCGCCGAGGTCCTCGAACGCGGGCCGCGCCGATGCCGGCAACTCGACCATGTGGCGCTCCTGCCGGTGCAGGATCTGGGTGAGCAGGCGCAGCGACGGCTCGTCCACGATCGGGTCGAGCGTGTCCAGGTGGATGCGGATGGCCGCGACGAGCGTCGGCTTCAGCTCGCCGTAGGCGATCGCGAGGTACTCGGCGCTCGTGGTCGCGCCGTTGGCGCGGTCCAGCAGCGCGGCGAGCTCCTCGGCCGGGGCGCCCGGATAGTCGCTCGGCGTGCGCAGCTCGTAGAGGCGGCGCTTGATCTTGGTGACGGCGCGGGCGTCGTCGTGGAGGTGGTCGCCGAGGGCGTACTTGACCTCCAGGCGCGGCTCGAGCGGCAGCCAGCCGCAGGAGAGGTGCACGAGCTCGCGCAGCACGTGGAAGTAGTTCGAGAACCGGATCGCGTTCTCGTCGACGTCATAGCCGCCCTTGAGGGGCTCAAGGCTCGTGGCCATGCAGGACCTCCTGTTCTTCGTCCTCGGCGAGGAGCCGGCGCTTGTGGCGCCCGATCACGCTGGGCAGCAGTCCGCCGCCCGCGCTCACGTTGATGACGGCCCGGTCCGAGATACGGGTGATCGAGCCGGCATAACGGCCTCCGATGCCGAAGGGGTTGATGTTGAAGTGCTTGAGGCGCATGTGGACGTGGCCGGCCTCGATCGTCGGGAACATCTCCTCGGGTACGGGGAGGTACTCCTGGACGATGAAGTCCTCGCGCGCGGCGTGCGCGTCGAGGATCGCGTCCCACTTGGCCTGCGGTGTCTCCATGCCGAGCGCCACGTTGTGGCCGCCGTAGTCGGAGGCCGGCTTGAGCACGAGGCGCTCGCGGTTGTCGGCGACGAACGGCAGCAGGTCGATCTTCCAGTCGCCGTAGTTCGTGCGGCCGTCGCGCAGGATCCGCGTCCACGGGATCGTGGCGTCGATGACCTCCTGCTCGTCGCCCTGGATCAGGTGGCGGAAGCGCGGGTCGCAGAAGAGCGCGAACAGCTTCTTGTTGTTGGCCACGCGGCTGCGGAACGGGTTCACGACGCACACGCGGCCGTCGCGCGCGGCGGCGACCAGGTCGCTCTGGTCGAGGTCCTCCAGCAGCGCCCGGCGGTAGACGAGCTGCACGGCCTCGCCGCCGGCGGTGAGCGTCGAGCCGTCGTAGCGCAGCTCGTCGAGGGTGCAGTGCAGCGCCTCGATCCCGGTCGCCCGCGCGGCGGCGCAGATGATCCGGAACTCCGGCACGCTCGGCGAGCCGTCGACGTCCACGAGCGCCAGCGTCGGGCTCTCCGGAAGGTCCGGATGGCGGGCGCGGACGTGACCGTACGCATCGGTCAGCGTGCCGATCAGCTCGGGCAGGATCGGCGTGTAGGCCATGTCGAACTCCTGCCGCACGCGCGGGAGGTCGATCGTCGAGCTCAGCCCGGCGTGCAGGATGTCCGTGTAGCCCGTGCCGGCGGGGGAGTCCGCGTTGAACTCGAGGAACTTGACGTCGTAGCCCGTCAGGAACGCGTCGAGCCGGCAGATCCGCATCGGCCGCGGGAAGCCCGGGTCGATCCGGATCAGCGAGTCCTCCACGGGCGAGACCGCGAGCTCGTCGCGCAGCGCCTCGTCCTCCGGATACGCGTCGCAGAAGCGGTCCAGCACGGCCGACAGCGCGCCGACCGCGTGCTTGACCCGCCGCAGCTGGCCGGGGGAGATGAAGTGCGGCATCAGCACGAACGGGATCGTCTGGCCGGCGAAGATCACGTCGTGCTCGTCGAGCCAGGTCTCGAGCTTGGACTCGAGGCCCGCGCAGCTGTCACCGAGCTTGGAGAGCTCGACGAGGTACTGCAGCTTGAGGTTGTTGACGTGGTCGATCAGGGCGCATCGGGCCCCACCGACTGGGGCACTCCTCTCCTGCTCAGAGGGTACCGGCGCCTCGATGCCCGGGGCGGGACTCGAACCCGCACGCCCCTAAGGACAATGGATTTTGAGTCCATCGCGTCTACCAGTTCCACCACCCGGGCCGGGCGGCTACATCGTAGGCGCGCGAGGAGATCGCCCCTCCGGTGCGAATGCCGCTCGTGGATGGGCTGGCTCTTCTACTCGCTGACGACTGTGGTGCTGTTCGCGCTCTGGAGCGTGCTCGGCAAGGTCGCGTTGCGCACCGCGACGCCCGTACAGACGACGATCCTCTACGGCGTCGCCGCGGCGCTGGTCGCCGTCGTCGCCGATCGGCTTCGGCCAGCGCACGGCGGGGTGGTCGGTGAGCGTGCTCTGGGTCGGCGTGCTGAGCGCGCTGTGCGGCGCGCTCGGGCTGCTGACGTTCTATCTGGCGCTCGACCGCGGCAGCGCGAGCCTCGCCGTCCCGGTGATCGGCTTCTATCCCGCCGTCGTGGCGGTGCTCTCGGTGGCCTTCCTCGACGAGAAGCTCAGCGGGCTCCAAGTGCTCGGCGTGGCCCTCGCCGTGAGCCGGCGTCGCGCTCATCGGGGCAGCCGGCTAGGCGGGGGCGGGTGAGGCGTCGCCGCGCTCGGGGCGCCGCTCGGCGTCGCGGTCGTCCTGGTCCGGCGGCGGGTCCTCGTCCGGGTGGTGCTCGACCTCGACGTTCCACGCCTGGCGGAAGCCGCTCATCGCGAACGCGATCAGCAGGATCTGCAGCGGCACCATCAGCGCGGTCAGCAGACCGAGGAGGCCCTCGTCGAGCGTCGGGTTCGTGAAGCCGGACTGGTCGCGGTCGAACCACTCCGGCGTCGAGACGGCGGCGAAGATCAGCATGATGATCGCCAGCGCGCTGGCGACGGGAAGGATGCCCCGGCTCCAGCGCAGCACGAGGAACGCCATCAGCAGGTAGAGGAGGATGTAGGCGATCTGCAGCGGCTTCGCGCCCTCGAGCGTGTCCCAGCCGCCCCAGGTGATGATCGCCAGCAGAGCCGCCGAGGCCAGCAGCAGCACGACGACGATCAGCCTCGTGACCTTCGAGGAGCCCTTCTTGCGGTTGGGGTGCTCGATCCGGACGTCGTCTTGCGTGTCGTCGGCCATGGCGTTCGCGACCTTACAATCTCGGGGCTGGATGCGCGCCGATCGGCGCATGCGGGCGTGGCGGAATTGGTAGACGCGCGAGGTTTAGGTCCTCGTGGCCGCAAGCCGTGGGGGTTCGAGTCCCTCCGCCCGCATGGGTAGTGACGTTCACATGGCCCTGATTACCCTGCATCGAGGCGACATCACCACGGACGCCGAAACGGACGCGATCGTCAACGCCGCCAACTCGAGCCTGCTCGGCGGCGGAGGGGTCGACGGGGCGATCCACCGCGCCGCGGGGCCGGAGCTGCTGGAGGAGTGCCGGACGCTCGGCGGCTGCGAGACGGGCGACGCGAAGATCACCGGCGCCGGCAGCCTGCCGGCGCGGCACGTCATCCACGCCGTCGGCCCGGTCTGGCACGGGGGAGGCGACGGCGAGCCGGAGCTGCTGGCGTCCTGCTACCGCCGGGCGATCGAGCTCGCGGCCGAGCACGGCGACGCCCGCGTCGCGTTCCCGGCGATCTCCGCGGGCGTCTACGGCTACCCGATCGACAAGGCCGCCCGCGTCGCGATCGACGCGACACGCGGGGCCATGGAGCGCCACCCCGAGGTGCAGGAGGCGCGCTTCTGGCTGTTCGGCGACGCCGCTTACGAGGCCTTCGAGCGCGCCGCCGCCGAGTGACCGCGATCGACGACCTGCTCGCGCGGGCTGCGCGAGCGCATCGACCGGCTCGAGCCGGCCGAGGCGCTGGCCGAGATGCGCGACGGCGCGATCCTCGTCGACGTCCGCGTGGAGTCGCAGATCGCCCGCGACGGGCACCGTCCCGGGGGCGATCCTCGTCGCCCGCAACGTCCTCGATGGCGCTGCGCCCCCGACGGCGACCACCGCGACCCGCGCCTCAGCGACCCCGCCGCGCGCGTGATCGTGATGTGCGACGGCGGCTACCAGTCGTCGCTCGCCGCCGCCAACCTTCGCGAGCTGGGACTGCACCGCGCCGCCGACCTCACTGGCGGCTTCCAGGCCTGGCGGGACGCCGGCCTGCCGGTCACTTCTTCGGCCCGATGAACTCATCGAGTGCTGCGACGCTGTGGCGATGCGACACCGAGATGTTGCGGTGGCTGGACTGCGTCCAGCGGATGCCGAGCCGTTCGCAGTACTCGCAGAACAGCCCGCGGATGTCTGCCGACAGGTTCGAGAAGAAGTAGCGCGGATACGCGTACTCGGCGACCCGGCCGCTCGGAAGCTTGGTCTTGAAGCGGTTCACCGTGCGGCAGCCGTCCGAATGGATCAACCCGCGCAGGAACTCCCGCGGAAACGCGTCCACGATCTCGCGCTGCCACAGCTCGAGCACGATCGGGCGTTCGTGCTTTCGGCCCGGCCCGTGCTGCGGAAACGCCTCGGGCCACAGCCGGCTCCCGCCGACGACGCGGATGCACTCGAACGCGTCTTGTATCGCCCGATGTGGCACCCGGGCGCTGCCAGCTGCATCGCCGCCCAGCAGTCCTCGATGAGCTCTGGGTAACCCGCGTCGCACGCAATGATGAGCTGTGTGCTCCGGCCGCGGCCGAAATCTACGTAACCGTCGCCGAGGTACAGACCGAGCAGGTAGCTGTACGAGCGGCGATCCGGCGGGCGATATGGCACGAACACATGTTCGCAACCGCACCGGACGGTCTTCCGTCGCGCCGCCCTCTAGAATCGCGGTTCCGTCCGCTCCGCGCGGTACGTTGGGGGACTGGTCCAACGGCTAGGATGATGGTCTCCAAAACCATAGGTCGGGGTTCGATTCCCTGGTCCCCCGCTCCCGGCAGCACCTGAGGAGCCGCGCAACACCGGCGGGGCGCGTCCGTTCAAGGACGTCAAGTGCTCCTCGATCCCCCGCGGCCGATATACACCGCAGTCATGGGCGATATGCCGCCTGGCAGCGTGTTCGCGGGGCACAAGATCGAGGCGGTCGCGGGACGCGGCGGGATGGGCGTCGTCTATCGCGCCCGGCAGCTGTCGCTCGATCGCGTCGTCGCCCTGAAGGTGATCGCGCCGACCCTGATCGCCGACGAGGCGATCCGGCGGCGCTTCCTGCGCGAGTCGCGCGTGGCGGCCTCGATCGACCACCCGCACGTGATCCCGATCTACTACACGGGCGAGGAGGGCGGGATCGCGTACATCGCGATGCGCCACGTCGCCGGCGACGACCTGCGGACGCTCGTGCGGCGCACGGGCCCGCTCGACCCGGCGCGGGCCGCCCGGATCGTGCGTCAGGTCGCGGCAGCGCTCGACGCGGCGCACGCGTCCGGACTCGTACACCGCGACGTCAAGCCGGCGAACGTCCTGCTCGGCCAGGGCGACCACGCCTACCTGACCGACTTCGGGCTGACCAAGCACGTCCTCTCGGAGGCCGGGGCGACGAAGCCCGGGCACTGGGTCGGCACGCTCGACTTCATCGCGCCCGAGCAGATCCGCGGCGAGCGGGTCGACGCGCGGGCCGACGTCTACGCGCTCGGCTGCGTCCTGTACTACATGCTGGCCGGCCGGCCGCCGTTCACGCCCGACGGCGACGAGGCGAAGATGTGGGCCCACCTGACGGAGCAGCCGCCGCTGGTCTCCGAGGCCGCGCCAGGTGTACCGGAGGGCTTCGACGAGGTGATCGCCCGCGCGCTCGCCAAGGAGCCGGCACAGCGCTTCCAGTCGGCGGGCGACCTCGGGCGCGCCGCGGCCGCCGCGGCCGCCGGCGGGCCGCTGGCCGGGCGCGACACGGTCGTCGCCACGGGCGCCGCCGCGCCGATCGAGATCGACACGCGCACCGCCGGCACCGCGATCGCGCCGCCGCTCCTGCCGCTCGCCCAGCCCGCCGCGCCCGAACGGAAGCCGTCGCGGCTGTTCGCGATCGCGGCCGTGGCCGTCACCCTCGTCGCCGCCGTCGCGGTCGGCGCGCTCGCCATGCGCGGGGAGGGCGACGACGGCAAGGCGAACGGCCCGCAGCAGCCGGCGGCGACGCACGCAGAAGCGGACCAAGCTCGCCGTGTCGTCGACCCGGATCGGTGGCCGTCCCAACAACGTGCTCGGCGCGCATGGGCGGATCTGGGCCGGGCGCTTCCTCAGCCGCCGCCTGCTCACGCTCGACCCGGCCACCGGCGAGCAGCGTCCCGGCCCGCGACCCGACATCGGCGTCGGGCTCACCGCCCTCGTGCCGGACGGCGACACGCTCTGGGCGATCGTCGCCCGTGACCGGCAGGTCGTGCACCTGGACGCTCGAACGGGGAAGCAGCTCGGGGCGCCCGTGCCACTGCCGAGCGCCGGCAACGCGCTCGCCGTCGCCGACGATGCCGTCTACGTGGCGGTCAGCCAGCCGCAGCTCGACCCGGGCGACCAGATCCTCGAGATCGACAAGCAGACCGGCCTCACCCGCCGCACGCTCGACGTGCGCGACGGCGTCCGCCGCCTGGAGCTGTACCGCGGGCGCCTGTGGCTGCTCGCCAGCAGCTACGCGGAGCTTGTCGGCATCGACGTGCGCGACCCGAGCCGCCGGCTGCACGTGAACCTCGAAACCGACAACTCCGGCGACCTGACCGTGGGCTCCGGCTTCCTGTGGGCGACGCTCGTCGACGCCGACCGTGTGGCCCGCGTCGACCCGCGCACGGGCGCGGTGGCGACCTTCGCGACGGGCCCCGAACCGTCCGGCATCGTCGTCCGCAAGGGCACGGCGTGGATCGTGAACCGGGCCTCGAGCACGCTCACCCGGCTCGACATCCGCAGCGGCCGGGTCCGGGGCGAGATCGACGTGCCGATCAACCCGTACGAGATCGCCGCCTACGACGACGCGCTCTGGATCACCTGCCTGGCCGACGGGCGGATCGCCCGCGTCACAGGTCTCGACGGCTGACGACGCCGGTGCGCAGCGCGCGCAGGGCGAGGCTCGCGCGCTTCTGGTTCTGCGGCAGGTCGTCGACGCCGAAGGCGCTGAACAGCGCGCGCAGGTTGCTCTTGACCGCGTCGACGCTCACGACGAGCTCGTCGGCGATCTGCTGGTTGGTCGCCGGCGTCGAGTAGGTCGAGTCCCGGAACGGGCGGCAGAGCGCGACCAGCACGCGCCGCTGCGCCGGCGTGAGCAGCTCCACCACGTGCGGGCCGACGGAGGTGACGGTCGCCATCGAGGTCGAGCTCTGCGAGGGCGCGCAGAACGCGATCGTCGTGGTGCCGATCGCGATCACGTCGCCGTCGCGCAGCCGCCGCCGCGCGGTCACCCGCTCGCCGGCGACGAACGTGCCGTTGTGGGAGAGCCCGTCGTCGACGACGGTCCACTCCTCGCCGGTGCGCTCGAGCGCGGCATGCACGCGCGAGACCTCCGAGTCCCAGTCGAGCGCGACCTCGTTCGACGGGCGGCGGCCGATCGTGAGCCGGTCCTCGTGCTCGTCCAGCGGCACGATCACCTGACCTCCCTCGCCGTCGCGGTAGAGCAGGAAGGCGCCGCCGCCGCGCTCGGCGGCGATCCGCTCGCCGAGCTCGCGCGGGGTGGAGGTGTGGGAGTGCAGGGGGGAGTCGGTCACCTGTGATGAGCGTAAACGGCCGGCGGGTCACCAAAGGTGTGGATTCGCCTCCCCCTCGGGTGGGAGACGCTCCACCCCTTGCCCGCTGTCCGCGGGCGCGACCCGGGGCGACGGTCACGGTATGCCCGAGACCAGCCCGTCGCGCCGCGAGCTGCGGCCCGAGATCCAGGGGCTCCGCGCCGTCGCGGTCGCCATCGTCGTCGTCCATCACCTGTGGCCCGAGACCCTCCCGGGCGGCTTCGTCGGCGTCGACGTCTTCTTCGCGATCTCGGGCTACCTGATCACGGCGCACCTCCTGCGCGGGATCGCCCGCGACGGCCGCGTCCGGCTCGGCGCCTTCTGGGTGCGGCGGGCGCGCAGGATCCTCCCGGCCGCGCTGCTCGTGCTCGGCTGCGCGCTGGCGGCCACGGTCGTGCTGGTGCCGGCCACCTACTGGCCGCAGTACATCGCCGAGGTCCGCGCGAGCACCCTCTACGGCCAGAACTGGCACCTGGCATCGGCGGCCGTGGACTACTTCGCCGCCGAGGACGGCCCGTCACCCGTGCGCCACTACTGGTCGCTCTCGGCCGAGGAGCAGTTCTACCTCGTCTGGCCCGTCCTGCTGGCGCTCGCCGCGCTGGCGCGGAAGCGGTCCGTGCTCGGCGTCGCGATCGGGGCCTGCACGCTCGCGAGCCTCGCGTGGTCGATCCACCTGACGGCGTCCGAGCCGGCGTCCGCGTACTTCGTGACCCCCACGCGGGCGTGGGAGTTCGGGCTCGGCGCGCTGCTGGCCTTCACGGGTGCGCGCGCTCCGGCGGCGTGCTCCTGGCTCGGGTTGGCCGCGATCGGCGCGGCCGCGGTGCTCTTCTCGCCCGCCACGCCGTTCCCGGGCGTCGCCGCGCTGCTGCCGGTCGGCGGCGCGCTGGCCGTGATCGCGGCGCGCGCGCCCGACCGGGTCCTGGCCTCCGCGCCCTCGCAGTGGCTCGGCGACGTCTCCTACGCGGTCTACCTGTGGCACTGGCCGCTGATCGTCCTCGTCCCGTTCGCCGCCGGCGACGGGTCCCGTCCCTCGTCCCCGGTGGTGATCCTGATGCTGACCCTGCTGGCCGCCTGGCTCACGAAGCACGTCGTCGAGGACCCGATGCGCTTCCGGCGCGGCCCGCGGCCGGCGCTCGCGATCACGGCGGCGGCGACCGTCATGGTGCTCACCGCGTGCTCCGGCGCGACGGCGCACCTGGAGCGGCAGATCGCCGGCGCGGCGCGCGCCTCCGAGGCGGTGCTCGCCTCGCACCCGCGCTGCTTCGGTGCCGAGGCGCGCGACCCGCGCCACCCGTGCGAGAACCCGCGGCTGCGGCTCGCCGTCGTCCCGACGCCGCTGCAGGCCCGCGACCGGCGCAACGCACCCTGCACGCTCGCCGAGCGGCGCGGCCTGTTGTTCGTGTGCGCGTTTGGCGCGCGCAAGGCGCAGGCTACGGAGACGATCGCGCTCGTGGGCGACAGCCACGCCTCGCACTGGCGCGCCGCCGTCGATCCGCTGGCCGAGCGCCGCCGCTGGCGCGGCCTGTCGATCACGCACTCCGGCTGCCCGTTCACGCTCGCCGTCAAGGACCTGCGCGAGCCCGACCGCTCGGACTGCCTCGAGTGGAACCGGCAGACGCTCGCCTGGCTGCGCCGCCACCGCGAGGTCCGGACCGTGTTCGTCTCGGCCATCTCAGGCTCGGACTGGATCGCGGGTTCGCGCGGCGAGTGGGAGACCGCGGTCGACGGGTTCCTGCGGGCGTTCCGCGCGCTGCCGTCCTCGGTGCGGACGGTGGTCGTCCTGCGCGACCTCCCGAAGGCGCAGCGCCAGACGGCCGGCTGCGTGCAGCGTGCGATCGAGGCGCGCCGCCGCGCGGCGGTCGCGTGCGCGCTGGCGCGGTCGCGCGCGCTGGTCGCCGATCCCCTCGCCGCGGCCGCCCGGCGCTACCGCACCGACCGCGTCCGGCTCGCCGACCTCACCCGCTTCGTGTGCGACACCCGCCGCTGCTTCCCGGTCGTCGGCGGCGCGCTCGTCTACAAGGACGAGCACCACATGACGACGGTCTTCGCGCGCTCGCTCTGGCCCTACCTGGACCGCCGCGTGGACCGACTCGTCAAGGGTGCGTGACCCTTGGGTGGGGGCGACCTCCACCTCTGGTGCGGTCGCTCCCACCCTGTGGCCGATGGGCGCGGGAGCCGGTTCCGCGGAGGGTCGGAGCATGCCCCGAGCCGCTCTCCCCATCGCTCTCGCCGTCGCCGCGCTGGCGGCGGCCCCCGCCACCGCGTCCGCCCTGGACGAGCAGGGCTACTGGGCGTTCGCCGACCGGATGCAGACCCGGATCGACCGCTACTGGGACGACCGCCAGGGCCTCTACACCGGCCTCAACGCCGGCGCGCACTCCGACGTGCTGCTGACGCTCGCCGTCGCCGCGCAGCGCGACCACCAGGGCCCCGCTCGCAACGACCGGCGCGCGCGCCGGATCGTGGACGCGCTCGTCGACTCCCCGCCGTTCGTCGCGAAGGCGCCGCCACGCTGGAAGGACGCGCAGACGCACGCGCCCGGGTTCGTCTCCTCGATGCACACGATCAAGTCCAACCAGCACCTCGTAGTCGACAGCGAGGTCATCGACGGGCTCCGCTACGCGTGGCTCGCGCGCCGCGAGCTCGGCCTGTCGACGGCGCAGGCGTCCGCGATCGCCGACCGCATCCACCGCACGGCGATGGGCTCCTACTGGCGCTGGCCGACGATCCGCCTCAACCAGATCAACTGGTACGCGCTGGTGTACGCGGCGAACGCGACCGTGACCGGCAGCCCGCGGCTGCTGCGCCGCGACCTGCGGCTGCAGATCGCGCGCTTCGTCGCGCGGGCGCGGGGGAGCGCCGGCGCCGCCGGCAACCTCGGGCCCGGCCTGCGCTTCAACTACCTCCCACACATCCGGCCGAGCGCGCCGATGAACACCGACTCGGCCGAGTACGCGAACATCGTCGCGTCGTTCACGCGCGAGTACGCGCAGGCGCGCCGAGCGGGGATGCGCGCCCCGTCGCCGGCCGCCCGCCGGCTGCTGCGCGAGTGGCTGATGCGCGTGCTCGCCGGCTACTGGACCCACGGCGGCTACGTGAACTGGGACACGGGCTTCGGCTTCCGCCGCTGGCACCAGTCCAAGAAGCTCGGGCTCAGCCAGCAGGCGCTGATCGGGATCGCCACCGCTCCGGCGCTGGCGCCGCACCCGAGCGCGCCCGCATGGGCGAAGTGGATGCTCGACCGCGGCTTCGAGTTCTACGAGCGCGAGCTCGCACGCAACGGCGACGTGCCGCCGGGGCTGTTCTTCGGCGTGCACGTGCTGCCGCAGCCGACCGAGAGCGCGCAGCTCGCGCTGGCGCGCATGAGCTCCAACGCGGCGCGCGCGATCGCCGGCGGGCTCGGCTCGATGCGCGAAAAGGAGCCGCCGCCGCTGTATGCGTTCGACCCCGACACCGGACGGCTGGCGGTGACGACGCCCGACTACAACACGGCCATCGTGCCGAGCAGCCGCGGCGCCTACCCGTACGGCGGCATCGACCTGGCCCGGCTCTTCAGCGGGCGCCAGGAGGTCGCGGCCGGGATCGGCGGGCGGCCGCCGGCCTCGTTCGGGATGCTCGTGCGCGACATCTCCGGCCGCCGCGCCTTTGCGACGCAGCTCCCAGACCGCGGCCGGCTGCGGCTGACGATGGCGCCGCACGGCGTCGGCGCGCGGGCGTCGGCGTGGACCGGCCGGTCCTACGCCGGGCCGTTCCAGGACCTGCGGGCGGCGGGCATCTCGCGCGGCGGCGGCTGGACGGGGAGGACGACCCACCGCTTCACCTCGTTCTTCGTCCAGACGACCTGGTCGCTGCGGCGGACCGGCGCCGGCGGGCGTGCCAGCGCCGACGTCCTGTTCCCGAGCTGGGGGGCCGAGGCCGAGGTCGCCGCCGTGATGCGCGACGGGTCGACCCGGCGGGTCGGGAACGTGCGGATCCCGCTCGCTCGGGTAGCGGAGCTGCGGGTGCGCAGCCGGAACGGGAGCTACGTCGTGCTCCCGTGGCGGCGCCCCCGCGGCGCGACCGTGCACCTGCTGCACCCGCGAGCGCAGAGCTCCGCCCCGCTGGCCGGGCCGACCCTGGCGGTGCAGGTCCTGCGAGCGAGCCGCGCCAGGACGGCGAGCTTCAGCGCCCGCTACGCCCCCGTGGAACGCGAACGGGCCGCGGAGACCGCGGCCCGTTCGACGAAGGACCGATGATGGGGGCCTCCCGCGTGTACGCTCGCCCCCGCCCGGGCGGCGCGGAGATCAGCGGCGGGGCGGCTCCACGAGAACCAGCTTCCCCCGGTTGAGCAGCTGCGCGATCGCGCAAGCCTTCTCGATCTGCGAATACGTGTATCGCACCGGGTTGTAGAGGGTCTCGATGTGGACGCCAGGGATCTGCATGATGAAGTGGTGATTCCCAAAATGTCATCGTCCGTACCGTCGGAAATCTTCAACGCAGATCTTTTCGCTGGCCAGGTTGCCCTGGTCACCGGGGGCGGCTCCAACCTCGGCCTCGCGGCAGCGACAGAGCTCGCCGCATGCGGCGCGACCGTCGTCATCGCCGGTCGTAGAGCCGAAGTGCTCGCGGAGGCGTGCCCGCGGATCGGCCCGTCCGCGAGTTTCGTGGCCGGAGACATCCGCCGCGAAGAGGACGCCTCGCGCATCGTCCGGGAGTGCCTTTCCCGCCACGGGCGCCTTGACATCCTCGTCAACAACGCGGGCGGCCAGTACTTCGTCCCCGCCGAGGCGATCGAGCCGAAAGGCTGGCGGGCGGTCACGGGGCTCAACGTCGGCGGAACCGAGCGCATGACCCGGCTCGCCGCCGACCTCGCGATGCGCCCGGCCGGGGGAGGGACGATCATCAACATCACCCTCTCGCCCCACCACGGCCTGACCGGCATGACCCACTCGAGCGCCGCCCGAGCCGCGATCGAGGGCTACACGCGCGCGCTCGCCCGCGAGTGGGCGTCCGACGGGATCGCCGTGCTCGCGCTGGCCGCCGGCCACTTCGACACCGCGTCCCTGCGCAAGTACCCCGACGTCGTCTGGAAGGGCGCCGCCCGCTCGGTGCCTCTGCAGCGACTCGGCCGCGAGCAGGAGCACGCGTGGCTCGTAGCCCTGGCCGCCTCACCGCTGGGCCGCTCCCTGACCGGGTCCGTGATCACACTCGATGGCGCCCGGGACAACTGGTTCGGGCCCTGGCCTCCACCGTCGCTCGTGGAGGACGAGGGCACGGTGCCAACCGAGCACCGCGAACCGCGCTCCTGACGCGCCCTATCATCGGGGCTCACGCGGGCGTGGTGTAGCGGTAACACGTGAGCCTTCCAAGCTCGAGTCACGAGTTCGATCCTCGTCGCCCGCTTGGAGCACCGGTCTGATCGCAGCTAACGCGACCGCGTAGACTGGAGCCCGTCACGGGGAGTGGCGCAGTCTGGTAGCGCACCCGGCTGGGGGCCGGGCGGTCGCAGGTTCAAATCCTGTCTCCCCGATCAGGGGAAATCCCTGCTAATGGGCATGTTCTGTCGCTCTGGGACTGTATCCCGACGGGGAACAAACGGGGAACAATTTCGTCGCGCTTCGGTGTCGTCCAGGCGCACAACTTGGCTCTGGCGCGCGGTCCGAAGGCTCTGACGGGCGGCAGAAAGGCTCTGACAACGCGTTGCGCCCGGTCCGAAACCGGGCGGTCGCAGGTTGGGGCACTCGGGGATCGCGCAGCGGACGCAAAGCCTGCCTTCGTAGTTCACCGCGCTCTTGAGCTCGGAGTACGCCACCGTGCGGCGAGCGATGTCCCGCACCTGCATGCCACCCCTGCGCAGCGCCCAGGCATCGAAGGCGAGGCCGGCCGCACCGCTCGCTGGCACCAGCGAGCCGACCGCCAACTCGGACATGCCCAGTCGGTAGCTCGTGCGCAGTGACATCTGCGCGCAGAAGATCGGCCGGAACATGAGGACGTAGGACAGGCACGAGAGCAGTTCGAGGACGAGCGCGATTCCGAGCCAGCCCGGGTGCGCGCCTTCGAGCCGCTGCCGAACGGCGCCGAGCCCCGGGCGAGGGCAGCGACGACGCCGACGATGACGAGCACCGCCGCGATCTGCAGCACGCTCCGACGAAGACCGCGGCTGTCAAGGCCGCGCGGAAGTGCCCTGGCCTCGATGAGTTCGGGCGGCGTGCGGGGCGCCGTCGCTCAGTTCTGGGGCCCGCAGGGACCCCAGGCGGCCTGGACACACGCGAGCACGAAGGCAGACGGCTCGACGAGAGTGATCCTCAGAGGCAGGAGCTCGTCCTCGAGGAACGCGAACGGCTCAGTGCGCACGGGCGCGGGCAGATCGTCGGCCAGTCGTGCCAGGAGCTCCTGGAGGCTCACGGTTCCACCGCCTCAGATGACGCATCCGTCGCCGAACCCGGTCGGGTCCGGCTTGCCGGGAGACAGCGGAGCGTTCTCCGTCTGCCTGAGCTTCGGGCGAGGCGTGGGCTTGCGGATCGGGTAGCAGCCCCGTCGTGATTCGCGCGCGTCGTCGAGCTGGTAGCCGCGCTGGAGCGCGGCGACGATCTGGTCGTGCGTCATGGTGTCTCCTTGGCCCGCGGGCTGCTCGAGGGCTGTTCAGTCGCCCTCATAGCGCTGCTCCTTCCACGGGTCGCCGTAGTTGTGGTAGCCGGCGGCCTCCCAGAACCCCGGTCGGTCCTCGATGAGGAGCTCCAGGCCGCGCACCCACTTCGCGCTCTTCCAGAAGTACAGATGCGGGACCAGCAGTCGGGCCGGCCCGCCGTGCTCGGGCTCCAGCGGATCGCCTGCCGAACTCGTAGGCGATCCATGCCTGTCCGGCGGTCACGTCTTCGAGCGGCAGGTTGGTCCGATAGCCGTCGTCGCACCACGCGCTCACGTACTCGGCCTCGGTCTCCACACCCTCGAGCAGCGTGTCGACCGAGACGCCCCTCCAAGTCGTGGCGAGCTTCGACCAGGCGGTCACGCAGTGGATGTCGACGGTCGGCGTCTCCGCGGGAAGCGCGAGCAGCTCCTCCCACGTCCACGAGACCGGTTGATCGACCGCGCCGCTGAGCTGGAACGTCCACGCGTCGAGCGGCGTGTGCGGCGTCGATCCGACCGACAGGACGGGGAACTCCTCGACGACGTGCTGGCCCGGTGGGACGCGCGCGCTGTCGACGCCGGGCGATGGCCCCGGAAACCACGTGAGATCGGCGACATGGCGATTCGTCTCTCAGGCCGCGTCGGCCGGTTGCGGAGGCGGAATGAGGATCGCGGCCCGATCGACAGCGTCAGGGCTGTAGCTGTCGCGCGCGCGGCGGTGGTGGCGGTGGTGCAGCGCGAAGGCCCCGGCTCCGACGAGCGACCCGGCGGCAACCGGAATGGCAAGCGAGTGGACGCCTACGGCGACGAGTACCAGGCCGGCGCAGGCCGCCACCACGACGCTGTTGACCACCGCGATCATCCCGGCGGCCGTGAGCGCCAGTTGCCACGCGCCTGGTGCTCCGTGCAACGGAGCCCCGCGTCGCCCACGGAGAACAACGAGGAACGGCTCGAGCTCCGGCGAGACCCGCAGGTAATAGCTGCGCACGAGCGCGATCCGGTGCGCGTAGGCGATGTCCTCGATAGAGGACTGGACCAGACGCAGGAACGTCACCGTCCCTACAAACGCCAACACCGGCAGCAGGATGAGCGCGAATGCATAGAACGCCACGCCGAGTCGCGACATCTGCCCGATGAAGGCCAGTGCGATCAGGTTGCTCGACAGGGCGGCGAGATAGATGCTGGCGCGCCCGTTCGCCTCAGACACGGTAATTGCGCGGGACACCTGCAGATTGAAGTGCTCCGTGGTAGCGAACGTGGCTGCGGGTCCTGACCCCGGAGCCAGAGCGGCCGCTGCTCCGTCCGGCCGGAAGGCGCGGGTCGCGATGCCGTGATCGTTGGCACTCACGGCGCGTACCGGAAGGGATGGCGGAACGCCTCGCCGGCGCTCTCGCGGGGCACGGGGAACACGAGCAGGCTCGAGGTTCCGTTGTCAGCGACGACGATCTGCGTCTCGTCCGAGTCGTGGTCCCATTCGAGCGAGACCGTGTAACGAGCATCGTGGCGTGTGTCGAGTTCTACGAACATGCGTCGATTGTGCGCTTGCAGCCCGCGACATCGCACCCGTGTCAGACCCTGGGTTGCCCACGGGATCGACCGGTCGTGTGCCCCGGGTCGGCGAGTTTGGGACGAGCGGCGCAGACCGGCGCAATGCGCTCGCGCGTAGCCGGTTGAGACGCTCAGGCTTCGTCCCGTTACTGACCAGCGCTCTACTTCGCCAACGCGGACGGAGTCATCCGCGACCACCACTTCAGAGGGAGCACGCTCGAGAAAGCTCCGCGCGTCATCCAGAAGCTGCTGGGCCTCGCGGGTACACCGCCGGCCCGGCGCTCACGGCACCATCCAGCTCAGTACCGCGGTCGACTGGAGGTAGACGATCACGCACATGATCGCCACGAGCCCGATGCTCCACTTGAGTAACGAGCGCATCACGTCGCCCTCTCGACCGGCTATGGCGGCGGCGGCGGCCGCGATCGCGAGGTGTTGCGGCGAGAGCATCTTGGCGAGCACGCCGCCCGTGCTGTTCCCAGCGGCGAGCAGTGTGGGGGAAAGTCCGGCATCGTGCGCCGCCGCCACCTGCAGTCCGCCGAACAGCGAGTTCGACGCCGTGACCGAGCCGGTGATCGCGACGCCGAGCCAGCCGATCAACGGCGAGATCAGCGCGAAAGCACTGCCGGCACCTGCGGCCCACAGCCCGATCGTCACCGTCTGCCCCGAAAGATTCATGACGTACGCCAATGCGAGCACCGTGGTGATCGTGATGATCGTTGAGCGTAAGCGGACGAGCGTCGCGCCGTATGCGCGCAGCGCAACGCGAGGCCGGATACGCAGGGCGAGCATCGTGAGCAGCCCACACAGCAGGAGCTGCGTCCCCGTCGTGGCGAGCCAGTTGAGCGTGAAGGTGCTCGCCGCTGGCTCGCCGCCACCCGCACTCGTCACTTCGAGACCAGGCCAGTGGAACGACTCGGTTCGATCGGCGAGGAAGCCTTTGAGCGGGTCGAACTGCGCGAGCGTGAGGACCACGACCAGGATCAGGTAGGGCGCGAGCGCCACGACTGTTTCGCGCCGGATGCCGCGACGTGCGGCGTTCGGCCGCCGCCATCGCAGGTAGCCGGCGATGGCGCCCAGAGAAGCGAGGGACGCGACGACATCGGTCAGCTGGAAGGAGACGTAGTTCGACGTGACGAACTGCGCGACTGCGAATGTGCCGCCGGCCAACAGCGCGACTCCCCATGTCTCGCGCAGGCCGCGGCGGCCGTCGACGATGTAGACGATCACCAGCGGCACGACCAGGGCGAGGAAGGGGAGCTGGCGTCCGACCATCGCGCCCAGGTCGTCCTCGCTGAGCCCGGTCACGCCCGCGAGCGTGATGATCGGCGTGCCGATGCCGCCGAACGCCGCGGGCGCTGTATTGCCGATGAGCGCGACGCCGGCCGCCTTCAGCGGCTCGAAGCCGAGCGCGATGAGCATCCCGACCGTGATGGCAACGGGTGTGCCGAAGCCGGTGAGCGCCTCTAGCAGCGCGCCGAACGAGAACCCGATTATCAACGCCTGGATGCGTCGGTCGTCGGAGACCGCACCGACGCCGCGGCGCAGCGTCTGGAAGTGGCCGGTGGCGACGGTCATCGTGTAGATCCACACGGCGTTCACCACGATCCACACGATCGGGAAGAGCCCGAACGCGGCGCCTGCGGCGGCGCTGTCGAACGCCTGTCCTGCCGGCATCCCGTATACGGCGATCGCGACAGTTACTGCCACGGCCAGCGCGATCAGGCAGGCGCGGTACGCCCGCAGCCGCAGGCCCGCCAGCAGCACGAACAGCGTCACCAGCGGCAGGATCGCGAACAGCGTACTCACCGCGAGCGAGCCACCGACCGGGTCGTGCACCTGCTCGTACATGCCGCTGAGTGCTAGGCGCCCGAGGGCGTTCCGACGTGCCGGGCCGGCGCTGTCCGGCGGCGTTCCGAGCCGAAGGCTGGCCGCGCTGAGCTCTTTGCGCGATTTGATCCCGAGCTTCGCGTACACGCCGCGCAGGTGCCACTCGACGGTGCGCGGGCTGATGAACAGCTGCGCACCGACCTCGGGGTTCGTACAGCCGTCGATGACGAGTCGTGCGATCTGTGCTTCCTGGGCGGTGAGGTTGTCACGGGTCTCGGGGCTGCGCTTGCGCACGGTTTCGCCGGTGGCCAGGCGCTCGCGGCGGGCGCGTTCGGCGAACCCCTTCATGCCGATTTCGACGTACATGTCGTAGGCGATCCGAAGATGCTTGCGCGCCTCCACGCGGCGGCGTTCACGTCGTAGCCACTCGCCGTAGACCAGGTGTGCGCGCGCATGCGCGGTACGAACCCGCGTGCGGCTCAGGAGCGCGATCGCCTCGCGGTAGAGGCCCTCGGCGACATCACCGTCGTTGAGCAACGCGCGTGAACGCGCCTCGACACCGAGCGCCCAGTTCGTGCCGGCGGCGCTGCTGATCTCCCGGAGCCGTCGCATCGGGCCGACGGCGTGCTCGGCACGGCCACTGCGCGCGGCCGCCTCGATGAACTCAGGCTGTACCCACGTCGAGACGCCCAGCTCGTGCGGGTGGGCGACGGCCTTCTCAGCGGCGATGAACGCCTCGTCGTAGCGGCCAAGGCTGTTGAAGAGCACGGCGCTCGCCCACTCGGTGTGGAGAAGCCAGAGTCCTTCCCCGCGTTGGACCACCTCGCGCCGTCCGGCTTCGATCAGCGCAATGGCCTTCGCCTCGTCCCCGCGCAAGCCGGCCAAGAGCGCGCTCTGCGGCGCGAGGCGGCTGCCGGTCGCCTCCGCAACGGCCTCGGCCTCTGCGACCAAGCCTTCTGCCGCCATCAGGTCGCCGATGAAGAGCTGCACGCTGAAGCGCTCCGCCAGCGCGATCGGCAGCATCGACAGATCGCCGGCCTCACGCGCGAGGCGCACCTGCCGCGCGGTGAGCTCATCCATGCGTGCCTCGTCACCGAGCGCGCGGGCGGCGCGGCATGCGAGCCAGAGCCAGCGCAGGGCCTGCTCGTCGGACATCGGCTCATCCTGGAAAGCACGGAGCGCGCTCTTGAGCGTCGGCGCACCGGCAGCGTAGCCATCGATCGTGACTACGGCGATCCCTTCGAGCAGGAGGTCGCACGCACGCGGCGAGCGCCGCGACGACTCCCCCCAGTCTGCCGCCAGTACCGCCTCGGCGATGTCGTGCAAGCCGCTGCCGCGCGCGAGTTGGTCGGCGAACAGCGCTGCCGCGAAGGCGTCCAGGTACGTTTCGCGCGCGAGCGCGCCGTCAAGCGGCTCGAGCCGCCTCGCGGCCTCGAGCAGAAGCTGGGGCGCGTCGCCGCCCCGAGTGACCGTGAAAGTGATCTGGGCGCGAAGCAGCTGCGCTCGCGTCTGATCGAGCTCGCCCAGCCGTCCGGTCTCGGCGAAGGCGAGGAGTTGCAGGGCGGCATCCGGCGCTCCTGCGCGCTGTTTGCTCTGCGCCGCGGCGAGGGCGCGGCGGGCGCGACGCGTGGGCTCGGGGGTTAGCTCCGCCGCGCGTTCGAGGAAGGCCGCGGCCGCGGCCAAGCCACCGCGGCCCTGTGCGCGGCCGGCCGATCGCTCGAGCTCGGCGGCCACGTTCTCGTCGGATGCCGTGGTCGCGTGCGCACGGTGCCAGGCGCGGCGGTCGGGGTCGACCTCGGGGTCCGTCGCGTCGGCCAGCGCGCGGTGCGTGCGCACGCGCTCCTCCGGCGACGCCGCCCGATATACCGCCGATCGCACGAGCGGGTGCCGGAAACGCACTTGTCCGCCGAACTCGACGAGCTCCGCCGCTGGGTGCCGCGCCGCCGGTTCGACCCCGAGCGTGCCCGCCGCGCGCCATACCGGCCCCGGGTCGCCGATCGGCTCGGCGGAAGCGATGAGCAACAGCACACGTGTCGCGGGGGGGAGCGGCGCCAGCCGACGGCGGAAGCTCTCTTCGATGCGACTCTCGAGCGACGACGCGTACGGGAGCCCGAAGCCGCCGGCCACCTCCGCGGGCGTTAGCCCGCGCGGCAGCTCGAGCAGCGCCAGCGGATTGCCACGCGACTCGGAAATGAGGCGTTCGCGGAGGTGGTCGTCGAGCGGGCCCGTCAGGACGGTGTCCAACAGGGACCGCGAGTCGCGCTCTCCCAGCCCGCGGACGACGAGCTCGTCGAGACCGACGAAGTCGTCCTTGCGGGCGCCATCGCGGATCCCGACCACCATGGCGACCGACTCCGCGCCGAGGCGGCGGGCCACGAAGGCGAGCGTCTGCGACGAGGCCTCGTCAAGCCACTGAGCATCGTCGATGATCCACAAAAGTGGCTTCTGCTCTGCGACGTCGGAGAGCAGGCCGAGGACGGCGAGGCCGACGAGGAACCGGTTCGGCGCGTCGCCGTCGCGCCGCCCGAACGCGGTGTTGAGCGCGTCGCGCTGCGGGCCGGGCAAGCTATCGATCCGATCCGCGAACGGCGCGCACAGCTGGTGCAGTCCCGCGTGGGCGAGCTCCATCTCGGACTCGACACCCGCGGCCCGATGAACCTGGAACTCCGACGCGCTGCCGGCGAGACGCTCGAGCAGCGCTGTCTTGCCGATCCCCGCCTCGCCACGAACGACGAGTACACGACTCTCCCCCGTCCGAACGCTCAAGAGCAGATCGTCGAGGACCTTGCCCTCTCGTCGCCGTCCGCGCAGACTCGGCTGCATCGCATCTCCAAGGTCGAAGCCGATGCTCGCCGCTCTCAGCTCCGGGGTCAAGCTCAAACCCCAGTGAGCAACCCAGGGTCCTCCACGTGTACGACGGGCCGACGAAGCGATCAGGGTCCGTGTCGCCACCGAACCACCGTCCCCACAAGGAGGACCACATGGCAGTCATGACCGAGAGGTCAGCGGACGACACCACGATCCGCCCGTTCACGATCGAGACGCCCGAGGCGGAGCTCGAGGATCTGCGTGCGCGCATCGCCGCCACGCGCTTCCCGGAGAAGGAGCCGGTCGACGATCCGTCGCAGGGCGTGCAGCTGGCGACGATGCAGGCACTCGCGCGCTACTGGGCGACCGAGTACGACTGGCGCAAGTGCGAGGACGAAGCTGAAGGCCCTACCGCACTTCATCACCGAGATCGACGGGCTGGACATCCACTTCGTCCACGTCCGCTCCAAGCACGAGGACGCGCTGCCGCTCCTCGTCGCGCACGGATGGCCCGGCTCGGTCATCGAGCAGCTGAAGATCATCGAGCCACTGACCAATCCGACCGCGCATGGCGCGAGCGCAGCGGACGCGTTCCATCTCGTGATCCCGTCGATGCCGGGCTACGGATTCTCAGGCAAGCCGGCCACCACCGGCTGGGGCCCGGTGCACATCGCGCGTGCCTGGGCGGAGCTGATGAAGCGCCTGGGATACGACCGCTACGTCGCCTCCGGCGGCGATTGGGGCGGGCAGATCGTCGACCTGATGGGCGCACAGGCACCTCCGGGGCTGATCGGCATCCACACCAACTTCCCTGGGGCGGTTCGACCCGACGTCGCAGCGGCGGTCACGTCCGGCGGCCCGGCGCCGTCCGGTCTCGATGACGAGGGAACCCGCCTCTACGAGAAGCTGAGGGACTTCTTCGCGACGGACGTGGCCTACGCACTCGAGCTGGGGACCCACCCGCAGACGCTGTACGGAATCGCGGACTCCCCCGTCGGCCTGGCCGCCTGGATGCTCGACCACGACTCGACCAGCTTGGCGCTGATCTCTCGCGTCTTCGTCGACGGAGCCCAGGAAGGCCTGACCCGAGACGACGTCCTCGACAACATCACCCACTACTGGCTGACGAACACGGGGATCTCCTCGGGACGTCTCTACTGGGAGAACAAGCTCGGCTTCTTCGACCCGAAGGGCGTGGACATCCCGGTAGCCGTGAGCGTCTTCCCCGACGAGCTCTACCAGGTGCCGCGGAGCTGGGCAGAGGAGGCCTATCCCAAGCTGATCCACTACAACAAGCTCGACAAGGGCGGGCACTTCGCCGCCTGGGAGCAGCCGCAGCTGTTCGTGGAAGAGGTCCGCACGGGCCTTCGATCGCTCCGCTGACCATGACCCTGTTCGAACGTGTGCATCTGCCCTCGTTCGCCGGCGCGACCGAGTGGCTCAACTCTGAGCCACTCGGCCCCGCCGAGCTGCGAGGCCACGTCGTCCTCGTGAACTTCTGGACGTGGACGTGCATCAACTGGCTGCGCCAGGAGCCCTACGTCCGCGCGTGGTCGCAGGCCTACCGCGACGACGGGCTGATCGTCATCGGCGTCCACACGCCCGAGTTCGCCTTCGAGCACGACATCGACGGCGTGCGGCGCGCGACGAGGAGCGAGCGATCGACTACCCGGTCGCGGTCGACAACGACTACGAGGTCTGGAGCGCCTTCGCCAACCACTACTGGCCGGCGCTGTACTTCGCCGACCGCGACGGCGTCATCCGCGACCAGCACTTCGGCGAAGGACGCTACGAGAATCCGAGCGCGTCATCCAGAAGCTGCTCGGCGTCGAGCGCGAGCTCGTCTCCGTCGAAGGGCGTCGGCGTGGAGGCGGCGGCCGACTGGGACCACCTGCGCACGCCCGAGACCTATCTCGGCTACTCGCGCAGCGGCCAGTTCGCGTCTCCGACGGCGCGGCTCGACGATCACCGCGTCTACACGCTCCCGGAGGGCCTGCGCCTCGAACCATTGGGCCCTCGCCGGCGAGTGGACGATCGGGCCCGAGAACGTCGTGCTCGACCAGGCCGGCGGGAGCATCGCCTTCCGGTTCCACGCGCGTGACGCGCACCTCGTGCTGTCTCGAGGAGCACCGCGAGCCGATCCCCTTCCGCGTGTTCCTCGACGGCGAGGCTCCCGGCCCGTCGGCACGGCGTGGACGTCGACGCGGACGGCAACGGCGTGCTCCGAGACGACCGCATGTACCAGCTCGTGCGCCAGCACGACGTCGTCCGCGACCGAACGCTGGAGATCACCTTCCTCCAGCCCGGCGCCAAGGCGCACTCGTTCACGTTCGGATAGCGCGATGCCGATCCCAACCAGGAGAACACTCATGTTTCCCACGCGACACCCTGACGCCCGAGCCGGGGAAGCTCCGATCATCGAGGCCCACGACCTAGCCGGTCCGGATGGTGAAGACGAGATCGACCCCACCGAGGGCCAGCGACGGCGCTGGTACCACCTCCGGCCCAAGCCCCGCCGCCGCACCGACCTCTGGGGCTTCAACTCCACCTGGTGGATGGTGCTGGGATGGCCTCCTCCTGATCGTCTTCGCGGTCTCTCCGTGGCCGTGGTGGTGACATGAGCGCGCTCAAGACCACCGCCGACGAGCCGGCTCTCCGGGCGACAACCGATCGCGCACGACCAGGCCCGGGCGCTGCTCGGCCAGGTCATGGGCTTCGTCGCCGTCACGGTCGGATTCACCGCGCTCGGCGCCTACCTCGGCCGCGATCTGAGCGGCGCGACCGGGCTGGTGCTGTTCATCGCCGCGTTCGCCTGCATCATCGGCCTCAACGTCGCCGCGGCCAAGGGCCGCGAGCAACTCGCGATCGGACTGCTGTTCGGGCTGGGCCTGCTGCTCGGCCTGGCGGTCGCGCCCGTCATCGCCGACTACGCCAACGCCGACCCGTCCGCTCTGTGGCAGGCGTCCGGAGCCACCGCGGCGTTCGTCGCGGGGTGCGGCGCCTACGGCTACGCGACGCGCAGAGATCTCTCCTCGTGGGCGCGCACCCTGTTCTGGGCCTTGCTCGGCCTGATCGCCTTCGGCATCGTCGCGATCTTCGTCTCGATCCCCAACAGCAACCTCATCTACGCCGTCGCCGGACTCGGGATCTTCGGCGCGTTCACGATCTTCGACTTCAACCGCCTGCGCCGCAGCACCCCCGATGCCGCCGTGCCGATCGCCGCCGCGATCTTCCTCGACATCTTCAACATCTTCCTGCTCGCGCTCAGCCTGTTCGGCGGCGGCCAGCGCGACTGACACAGACCATCGGAATCAAGGAGACGCACATGAGCGACAACACCGAGACCGCGATCCTCGCGGGAGGCTGCTTCTGGGGCGTCCAGGAGCTGCTGCGCCGCCGCGACGGGGTCATCTCGACCCGGGTCGGATACACCGGCGGGGAGAACGACAACCCGACCTACGGCAACCATCCCGGTCACGCCGAGGCGGTCGAGATCGTCTTCGACCCCGAGCGCATCTCCTACCGGGACATCCTCGAGTTCTTCTTCCAGATCCACGACCCGACGACCAAGGACCGCCAGGGCAACGACTTCGGCTCCGAGCTACCGCTCGGAGATCTTCTATCACGAGCGACGAGCAGCGCCGGGTCGCCGAGGACACGATCGCCGACGTCGACGCCTCAGGCCTGTGGCCCGGCAAGGTGGTGACCGAGGTCAGCGAGGCCGTGCCCGTTCTGGGTGGCCGAGGCCGAGCACCAGGACTACCTGCAGCGCTACCCGGCCGGCTACAACTGCCACTTCCCGCGGCCGGGCTGGAAGCTGCCACACCGCGAGAGCCGCCGCCTAACGGCGCTCTGAACGCATTGCGATCGCGCGCGGCTTCCCGGCGCTGATAGACCTGTCTGGATGAGCGCGCGACCGAGCTTCACCGTCGAGTACCTCGCGCTGCGGTCGAGGTCGAGGCGGAGCCGCTCCCCGACGAGTTCTCGCCGTCTCGGTTGCGGCGCTCGCTGGTGCTGCTGGCCGCGGTCGTGCTCGCGGTCGTCGCCGTGCTGGTGCTCGTCCCCGGGCTCGGGCTCGCTGCGGGAGAAGTTCATGGGCGCCCAGCCGGGCTGGCTCGCGCTGGCGGTCGTGCTGCAGCTCGGGTCGTGCGCGTGCTACGTGCTCGTGTTCCGGGGCGTGTTCTGCCGGCGCATGAGCTGGCGCACGAGCACGGAGATCGGGCTTTCCGAGCTGGCCGCGAACTCGGTCTTCTCGATCGGCGGTGCGGGCGGGCTCGCGCTCGGCGCGTGGATCCTGCGCCGCGGCGGCCTGCCCGCTGCCTTCATTGCCCGGCGCACCGTGGCGTTCTTCTTGCTGACGAGCCTCGCGAACGTCGACCTTCCTCGGGCTCGGCGGGGTGGCGCTGGCCACCGGGCTGTTGAGCGGTTCGCCGGGGCTTCTGCTGGGGGTCATTCCGGCCGTGGCCGCCGCGCTGGCGGTGGCGCTCGCCCTCGGGGCGCGCCGGCTGGCGGGGGCGTTCTCCCGGCGCTCGATGCGCGCGCGGCTTGCCGCGGGCGCGAGCGCGCTCGGCGACGGCCTGGACGAGGCGGTGCGGCTGCTGCGGACGGGCGACCTGGCGATCCTGGTGGGCGCTTCGGGCTACATGCTCTTCGACGTCGCGATGCTCGGGGTCTGCTTCGCCGCGTTTGGCAACGACGTTCCGCCGGTCGGAGTGTTGCTCGTCGCCTACATCATCGGCCAGCTCGGGAGCCTGATCCCGATCCCGGGCGGGATCGGCGGCGTCGACGCAGGCCTGATCGGCACGCTCGTGCTCTACGGCGTGGACGCGACCGCCGCCGCCGTCGCCGTGATCGCCTATCGCGGGTTGCTGCTGGCCATCCCGGCGCTGCTCGGTCTGCCGGCGCTCGCCGTCCTGCGCCGCCGGCTGCGCGACGAGGCGCACGACATCGCCGCCTGCGCGCCCGGCCAGTCCGTCGAGGTGCTCGGCCGCGGCGTCGTGCGGCAGGGCGCGCCCGCCGCGCGCCCTGCGACCTAGGACGGGTTCCGCCGCGCGTCCGGGGATCAATCCGGGGAACAAACTGAGCGCAACTGAGACCAACTCAGACCGCGCTAGAGAGCCGAGGAGCACTGGGTACGCCTGGATCGCTCCGGCTGGGGGCCGGGCGGTCGCAGGTTCAAATCCTGTCTCCCCGATCACGAAAAAGTCCTGCAAAAGCGGCATTCTGCCGCCTGATGGCGGCTGGGCACGGGGTCCAATCTGGGGTCCAATTTCGACGGGACTCGGTGCGGATCACGCGAAGAATTTGGCTTGACGGCGTAATCCGCCGGCTCCGACGCGCGGATAAGGGGCTTCGACAGGGCTTTGCACCCGGTCCGGAACCGTGTGGTCGCAGGTTGAATATCTCCGGGTTGTGGTCCCGGCGGCCGCGGGTTCGAGTCCCGTCGCTCACCCTCTTCGCCTTGCAACGGACGATCTTCTTTGTGGCGGTAGATCGAGCGCGAGGCAATGGACGACCGTCGTCGCCGTCGAGTCGCTCGCTAGTGCGATCGTGCAGGGTGGTAAGGGCCTGGCCTCGCTGCCCTGGAGTGCGATCGGCACCGACCTCGAGCTCGGCCGGCATGGCCTCACCGTTCGCTGCCTGCACCAGCCCGACGGCACGCTGACCAGCGACCGCGACGGAGACGGCTTGATGGCGGTCGTCGTGCGGGCGTACTGAGCCTTAGCGCCGGGCGCGTTCTGATCAACGCCAGGCCGCGGCCCGGTTGTTCAGCCCCGGGGCACACGTGCCGATCATCATTACGATGAGCGCGCGATCCTGGCTGATTCCCCACGGCGCCGATCGCAGCCGCATGCTCGACATGGACAAGCGGTTGCGCCCGGTGCGTCGTGCGGCGTTCGGGGTCCTCGCGCTGTCGCTCATCCTGTCGGCGCCGTGGACCGGCTGGTGGACGATCGCTCCACTGGCTTGCGCCGCGGGGTTCTTTCGCGCCGCCGATGCGCTGACCGCCCGCAGCGAGCGCCCGGAATACGCGCTCTTCGCCGCATGGACTGCATCCGAGATCCTCATCGCGGCGAGCGTTGCGTTGGTCGGGGGCCCGGCCTCACCCGCGATGTCGTGGCTGGCGATCCCGATCGTCACCCTGAGCGCGCGGTTCTCGGGCCGGGGCATCGTGCTCGGGACGAGCCTCGCGCTCACCCTGCTGCTGGCCGTCGGCTTCGGCGTCGACTCCGCCGCGGTGATCGACGATCCCACGCTTCTGGGCGCTCCCACCTCGCTGATCATCGCGGTCGCGCTGCTCTCCACCGCACTGATGAAGTCCGACGTGCAGCACCGCAGCGAATCCGTCGTCGACCCGCTGACGGGCATGCTCAACCGCACCGCGCTGAGCTCTCGCGTGAACGAGCTCACCGAGCAGTCGAAGATCACGGGACACCCGGTCTGCGTGATCGTCTGCGACGTCGACCACTTCAAGGCGATCAACGACGATCACGGCCACGCGCGCGGAGACGCCGTGCTCAAGGACCTCGCGTACCTCCTGCGAAAGCGGCTCCGTGCGTTCGACCTGGCCTACCGGATCGGAGGCGAGGAGTTCCTCGTGCTCCTCCCTGGGGCCGACGCGGCGGGAGGCGCCGTCATCGCGGATGCCCTCCGCCTCGCGGTATCCGAGGACGCGCTGGCCGGCGGCTTGCACGTGACGATGAGCTTCGGTGTCGCCGCGTCGACCAGCGGATCCGTCTTCGAGTTCGAGGCGGTGTTCGCCGAGGCCGACGCTGCGCTGTACCAGGCGAAGCGCGCCGGGCGCAACCGCGTGTGCCCGCCGCCCGAGGCGCACCCGCCGCTCGATGCGTTCACCCTCGTGACCGAAGCGAACAGAAGCTTGGGGCATACGGCGGGGAAGATCGTGAGCCCGACTCGAAGCAGCTGAGAGCACCTCGGATCGCCTGGGCGCCTCAGGTCCTCTCGCGCGAGGCGGGAAGCGGCGCCGCTCTTTGCGCCACGCGATATGGTCGGCGCCGCCGTGGCTGGCACTGGTCGAGATGTCTCGGGAGCCGGCGCCGGCAGCCGTTTCGGGCGGCTGCGGGAACTCGAGGCGGTCACGGACACGGGCCTCGGGCGGCTCGACCTGCAGGAGTTCCTGTACGAGCTCCTGCGCCGGGTTCGCACGATCGTGGACGCGGACACCGCCGCGATCCTGCTCCTCGACGAGGGGACCGGCGAGCTGGTGGCCACTGCGGCGTGCGGGCTCGAGGAGGAGGTCCACCAGGCCGTGCACGTCCCGCTCGGCCAAGGCTTCGCCGGCCGCGTCGCCGCCGGCAAGCACCCGATCGCGCTGGAGCGCATCGACGCCACGACCGTCACCAACCCGATCCTCTGGGAGAAGGGCATCCGCAAGATGCTCGGCGTGCCACTGCTGGCCGGCGTCGACGCGGTCGGCGTGCTGCACGTCGGACGCCTGCGCGACGAGCCGTTCACGGCGCAGGACGCGGACTTGCTCGAGGTCGTCGCCGAGCGGGTGGTGGGCGCCACGCAGACACGCCAGTTGGCGCTCGAGCAGGCGGCCGCGAGGCTGCTGGAGCGCAGCCTGCTTCCCGAGCGGCTGCCGCAGTTCGACGGGCTCGAGCTGGCCGCTCGCTACATCACGCCCGACGACCGCACGGTGGGAGGCGACTGGTACGACTTCTTCCGCGTGCCCTCGGGCAGGCTGTGGATGGTGGCCGGAGACGTCGCGGGCCACGGCCTCCCCGCGGCGGTGGTGATGGGACGGATCCGCAGCGCGCTCCGCGCCTACGCGCTCCTCGGCGGCTCGCCGGCGACAGTCCTCGAGCTCACCGACCAGAAGGTCCAGTACTTCGAGATCGGAACGATGGTCACCGCCGTCTGCGCGACCAGCGAGCCGCCCTACGAGCACTGGGAGGTCGCCACGGCAGGCCATCCTCCGCCCTTGATCGCAGCGCCCGGCGCCCCACCGCGGCTGCTCGACCCGCCGGTCGGCGCCCCGCTCGGTGCGACAGCGAGCGGCAAGCGCCACGACGGGGCCGCGGTGCTGCCCCAGGGAGCGGTCATGGTCTTCTACACCGACGGCCTCATCGAACGGCGTGGGGAGTCGATCGATTTGGGCTTCGAGCGGTTGCGCGCCGCGGTCCGCCCGGACGCGCCTCGCGCTGTCTGCCAGCGGGTGCTCCACGAGCTGATCGGCGACCGGAGGCCGCGCGACGACATCGCGATCGTCGCGATCCGTCGCGTCGAGCCACAGCACAGCTGACCGCGAGTCTCAGACGGTCGCTCCCGAGGCCGGCGATGCGGGTGCAACCGCCCTTCGGCGCTCGCCTGATGAGATGAAGCGATGCGAGCCCTGACCATCGTGCAGGCCGCCGCGGCGGCTGCGGTCCTCCGCCGCCTGGGCCGGGGCCGCACCCGGCACGCTCCGTTGAGCGTTCCCGAACCGTGCCCGCGGCGGACGATCTCCGTGGTCGTCCCGGCGCGCGACGAGGCAGAGCGGATCGGTCCGTGCCTGCAGGCGCTCGCGAGCGATCCGGACCTCCACGAGGTCCTCGTGGTGGACGACTGCTCCACGGACGCCACCGCTGCGACGGCCCGCGCGCACGGCGCGCGGGTGATCGCGGGCGCCGAGCCGCCGCCCGGCTGGGTTGGCAAGCCATGGGCGCTGCAACAGGGGCTCGAGGCGGCGACGGGCGACGTGGTCGTGTCACTGGACGCCGACACGCGGCCGCGACCGGGACTGGCGCGCGCGATGGCGGCCCTGCTCGACGGGACGACCCCGACCTTCGCCACCGCCGGAACCCGGTTCGTCTGCGAGCGCTTCGGGGAGCGGCTCCTGCACCCGGCGATGCTCGCGACGCTCGTCTACCGCTTCGGCCCGTCGGACGCCAAGGGCTACGTCCCCGCGCCCGACCGCGTGGTCTCCAACGGCCAGTGCACGGCGGCCGAGCGCCGGCGGCTGCTCGCCGCGGGCGGCTACCGGGCGGCGGCCGGTCACATGACCGACGACGCGGCGCTGGCCCGGGCGCTCGCAGCCGAGGGATGGACGATCGCCTTCCGCGACGGCGGCGACCTGGTCGAGGTCGACATGCACGACTCGGCCGCCGAGGTCTGGCGGGAATGGGGCCGCTCCCTCGCCCTGCCGGACGTCACGCCCGCGCGCCGTCAGGCCGAGGACCTCGCGGTCGTGTGGCTGACCCTCGCGCTGCCGCCGCTGCAGCTCCTCGCCCGCAGAGCCGGACCGCTCGACCTCGCGCTGCTCGCCGTCCGGGCCGCCCTGCTCGGCGGCCTCGCGCGCGCGTACACGATCCGCGGCGCTCCGTTCTGGCTCTCGCCGCTCGCGGACCCCGCGGTCGCCGTCCGCTACACGCTCTCGGTCCTGCGGCCCGAGCGCCGCTGGCGCGGGCGCAGCTACGCGACCTGAGGCGCCCGCCGCCGGAGCCGGTCCAGCCCGAACAGCGCCCCGATCATCGTCATCAGCACGCCGGTGGCCATCACGTGCGTCACCGGGTCGACGGCGAGCTGCAGCACCGGGTAGGCGAAGACGCCCGCCCTCGCGCCCCACTTGAACGACGTCGCGGCGCTGACCGTCGCGCACAGGACGAGCGCAGCGGCCCCGGCGAGCGGGGAGAGCGCGATGCCCCCGCCGACGAAGCACATCACCGACTTGCCGCCGCGGAAGTGCGCGAACACGGGGAACGCGTGGCCCACCATCGCCGCGGCGACACCGGCCCAGCCGACCCACCAGCCCCCGAGCGCGAGCCCGATCACCGCCGCGAGCGCCGCCTTCGCCGCGTCGCCGACGAAGACGGGCCAGGCGCGCCGCCAGCCGAGCTGCTCGAGCGCGTTCCAGGCGCCCGGATTGCCATCGCCCGTGCGGCGGAGGTCGACGCCGTGGCGGCGCGCGACGAGCAGCGCGACTGGCAGGGATCCGAGGAGATAGCCCATGATGACCGCTCCGACGTACTCCACCCGTGCCGCTCGCTTCCTTCCATCTCACGCGCTACCCGCGCGACGCCGCGCCCGAGGCATTGTCGCGGATGGGCCTGGACCGCCCGCACCTCGGGCGCACCCGCGGCCTGCGCTTCTGGCGGCTGCTCGGCACGGGCCGGGGGGAGACGATGACGCTCAGCGCCGACCTCAAGCGCTGGGCGCTGTTCGCCGTCTGGGAGGACGAGGCGGCACTCGACGCTTTCCTCGCGGACTCGCCCGTCACGGCCCGCTGGCGCTCGCTCGGCGCCGAGAGCTACACGGTCCGCCTGGACCCGCTGCGCTCCGCCGGCGCGTGGGGCGGGAGCGACCCGATCGCGGCTGGCCGGCCGCGCGAGGAGTCCCGCGGAGCGCCGGTCGCGATCCTCACCCGCGCGAGGATCCGCCCCGCACGGATCGTGCGCTTCTACCGCGCCATCGAGCCGCCCGCCCGCGAGCTCGGCGAGGCGGGCCCGCTGGCCTCCGTCGGCATGGGCGAATGGCCGCTCGCGCGGCAGGCGACGTTCTCGCTCTGGGAGTCGCTGGAGGCGGCGCGCGCCTACGCGTACGGCCGCCCGGCGCACCGCGACGTGGTCCGCCGCACCCGCGCCGAGGGCTGGTACTCGGAGGAGCTGTTCGCCCGCTTCCGGCCGTTCGGCTCCGAGGGCACCTGGAACGGGCGCGACCCGCTGGCCGGCCTCGGTGCGTGAACCGCGCCCGCACGTGGTGCTCGGCGCGGGGCTGGCCGGGCTCACACTCGCGCACGCGCTCGTCCGGGAGGGCCTGCAGGCGCCGATCGTCGTCGTCGACCGCCGCCGCGAGCACGTCCGCGACCGCACATGGTGCTGGTGGGACGTCGCGCCAACGCCCTACACCGCGCTCGCCTCGCGGCGCTGGGATTCGTGGCGCGTCGCGCGCGAGGGCCGCGAGGCGGTCCAGACCAGCGCCGCCCACCGGTATCTCCACCTCGACGCGGGCCGGTTCTACGAGCTCGTGCTGACGGCGCTGGCCGCCGCCCCGCAGGTGGAGCTCCGCCTCGGCGAGTCCGTGCTCGCGGTCGAGCGGGCGGAAGCCTTCCCGGTCGTCGCGACGAGCCGCGGGCGCTTGGAGGCGGATCGCGTGTACGACGCGCTGGCGGCCGGCTCGCCGCTGCTGCGCGGTCGCCCGCGCGGAAGCGTGGAGCTCGCGCAGGTGTTCCTCGGCCTGGAGGTGGAGACGGACCGCCCGGTGTTCGACCCCGGGGTGGCGACGCTCATGGACTTCGGTCCCGCCGCCGCGGACGAGGTGCGCTTCACCTACGTCCTGCCGTTCTCCCCGACCTGCGCGCTCGTGGAGGACACGTCGCTCGGCGGCCCGGCGCACTCGCGCGCCGCTCGCCGCGAGGCCGTGGCCGCTTGGCTGGAGCGGACGCCGGCGCGTGAATGGACGGTCCACCACGAGGAGCACGGCCGGATCCCGATGACCACCCACCGCTTCACGCTGCACCACGGCCCGCGCGTGCATGCGGTCGGCACCGCCGCGGGGGCGGTGCGCCCCTCGAGCGGTTACGCCTTCGTACGCACGCAAGCGCACTGCCGGGCGCTGGCACGGGCGGTCGTCCGCGGCCAGCCGCTCCCGCAGGCGCTCGCGCCGGCCCGGCGGACGCTGCTCGACGCGGTGTTCCTGCGCGCCCTCCGCGAGCGGCCGGCCGCGTTCCCGCGCTACTTCGAGCTGCTGCTGCGCCGCACGCCCGCCGGCGCGTTCGCGCGATTCATGGGGGACGCGAGCACTCCCGCGGACGAGGCGCGCGTGATCGCGGCGCTGCCGAAGACGCCGTTCCTGGCGGCGGTCGCGAAGGCCGCGGCGAGCCGCTAGGCCGGGCCGATCTCGTCCGCGACGACGCCGGCGCCGAGCGCCACCAGCGGCAGGCCGCCCCCCGGGTGCACACTGCCGCCGACCGCCCACAGCCCGCGCACCCCGCGGACCGCGTTCCCGGGGCGCCGCAACGTGCCGAGCCGGCCGTGTGGGGCGCGGCCGTAGATCGCTCCGCCCGGCGCGCCCGTCTCGCGCTCGAGATCGCCGGGCGTGCGCAGGACCCGCGCCACGAGCCGGTCGCGGACGCCGAGGCGATCCACGATCCGCTCGGAGGCGGCGTCCCAATCGGCGCCGTCGCCGATCGCGGGCGCGTTGACGAGCACGAAGCACGCCTCGCCGTCCGGGGGCGAGGCGGCCGGGTCCGTGACGGAGGGGACGTTGACGTAGAGCGTCGGGTCGCGCACCGGCCGGCGGTGCACGAAGAGATCGTCGAACTCCGCGTCGTAGTCGCGCGGGAAGCTGATCGCGTGGTGCGCGACACCGGGCGTGCGGCCGGACAGGCCGAGCATGAGCGCGAGCCCCGAGGAGGATCGAGGAAGCCCGCGCCGGGAGCGGACGGGCCGGCCGAGCAGGGTGCCCGTGCAGCACGTCCGCGTCGACGTCGGCGACGACGGCGTCGGCAGTCAGGAGCTCCCCGCCGGCGAGCACGCCCGTGGCGCGCCTGTCCGCGACGACGACGCGCTCGACGCGCGTCCCGAGGCGCAGCTCACCGCCGAGCGCCGATAGGCGGCGGACGAGCGCGTCGACCAGGGCGGCGAGTCCGCCGCGCGGATACCACGCGCCGAAGGCGTGCTCGACGAATCCCGCGACGGCCAGCGCGGCCGGCGCCCTGCGGGGATCGGCGCCCGCATAGGTGGCGAAGCGCTCGATCACCATGCGCAGTCGCGGATCGCGGGCATGGGCGGCGGCGAGGTCACGCAGCGTCCACCACGGCCTCACTCGCACCAGATCCACCGGGCTCAGCGCCGGCGCCCCTGGCTCCGGCCGGCGCGGCGGCCACGGCGGCGGACCCGTCAGGAACGGCACCGACGCGCGCCACATCGCCGCGCAGGTGCCCATGAACGCGAGCCAGTCCTCCCCCGAGCCGGGTGACCACGCCTCCAGCGCGGCGATCGCACGCGGCAGGTCGGCGGAGAGCTCGACGCTGCTGCCGTCGGCGAAGGCGTAGTGCGTCACGGGCTCCACGCGCAAGAGCTCGAGCTCGTCGGCGAGCGGGGCGCCCGTCTCCCCGAAGAGGCCCTCGAAGACCGCCGGCAGGGTCAGGAGCGATGGCCCCGTGTCCCAAGCGAACGAATCGCGCCGCACCAGCGAGCACTTGCCGCCCGGCGCCGCCCCCTGCTCGAGCACCGTGACGCGATGCCCGGCGTGCGCGAGCCGGATCGCGCAGGCCAGGCCGCCGACGCCGGCGCCGACGACCGCGACCCTCATGGCCTCGAGGTCCCGATCCGCTCGAGCAGCGCGGGCACCGCGAACGCGCCCATCGCTACGCCGCCCGCCGCCGCGGTGACCGGCCGCTTCCACAGCGCGACGTTCGCGAACGTCTCGCCGATCCAGGTCCAGACGTACAGCACCAGCGCCCCGTCGTCACGGGCGTCGGGCTCGCCGTCGGCGCCGAGCAAGAGCCAGGCGGCGTAAACGATCGCGCCCGTGGCCAGCCAGCCCGCGAAGTTGCTGGCCGGAATGCCCTCGTAGCGCCCGCCCGCCGGCCAGCTCCAGTAGCCCTCCCGGGCCATCCGCGGATCGAGGAACACGTCCCAGGCGGTCAGCGCGGCCGCCGCGGCGGGGACCCGCAGCCACGGCGCGCGACGGGTCGCGTGCCCGGCCGCCACCCAGGCGGGTCGCGCCATCAGCGCCCACGCCGCGGCTGCCAGCATCGGTACGCCGGCCACGCGCCGCCCGAGCTGATCCGAGTAGCTGTAGTGGCCGAACGGGCGGCCCGTCGCGACGCCCGCGAGCTCGATGACGAACCCCAGCGCGCCGGCGACCGCGACCGGCACGCCGCCGCGCCGCAGACCGCGCGACTCGACCGCCTCCGCCGCCGACGCGCTCAGCAGCAGCCAGACCAGTCCCCTAGTGGCTGCCGGCGAGCGCCGGCCGGGGAGCCGGCCGTAGACGATCTGGGCGGGCACGAGCGCGGCGAGCAGGGCGCGAGCGGGCGTGACCCGCAGGCGGCGGCGCCTCATCGGATTCGCAGCGCCTGGCGCGCCGCGGCCACGACCTTGCGCGGCTTGGACACCACGGCGCGCCCCGGCCGGGCGCCGTAGCCCTCGCGCTCGATCTGGCGAAGGATCTCGCGATACATGCCGGCCGCGGCAGCGACCGCGCGGCGGCCACGCACCAGCTCGGGGATGCCCGCGCCGCCCTGCTCGTAGAGCGCCTCGGCGCGGGCGATCTGGTCGCGCAACAGGTCCCGCCGGGCGCCGGGCTGCGGGCCGCCGAGGCGGTCGAGCGTCTCCTGGGCCAGATACACCCGCCCCGCGGCGAGGTCCTCGTCGATGTCGCGCAGGATATTCGTCCGCTGCATCGCCATGCCGAGCGCGGCCGCCGCCGGGCGCGCGCGCACGGGATCCCGCATCCCGAGGATGCTCGCCATCACGACGCCGACGGTACCGGCCACGCGATAGCAGTAGCGATCGACGTCGGCCTCGGTGCGATAGCGCTCGCCGGCGAGATCCGAGCGCATCCCGGCGCAGAAGTCCGTCAATGCGTCGCGCGGGATCGGGTGTCGCTTGGCGAGCTTGCCGAGGATCTCGACCTCGCGCGTGACCTCGGCGGGCTTCTCCTCGGCCCACGCCTCGACCGCGGCCACGCGGCGCTCGGCTCCGGCCTGACCCTCGTCGACCGCGTCGTCGAGCAGGCGGAACACCAGATAGAGGAGGTAGACGTCGTCGCGGACCTCGGGCGGGAGCAGCCGGCAGGCGAGGGAGAACGTGCGAGCGACGCGCTCCGTGGTCGCGCGCGCCTCGTCGAGCACGGTCTCGCGCGCGATGACGCTCATCGCTGCACCGCTTGCCGGCGCCGGGAGCGTCTCGGGAAAAGGTCAGCGGCGGCCAGGCCGGCCGTGACCTCGGCCCCCATCAGCACGCCGGGGATGCCGGCCCCGGGATGCGTGCCGCCGCCCACGTGGTACAGGCCGGCGAGGCCGCGGTCGCGGTTGGGGACGCGGAAGTAGGCCGACTGGTGGAGCGTGGGCTCGATCGCGAACGCGTTGCCGTCGACCGCGCCCAGCTCCGAGGCGAAGTCCGGCGGCGCCATCCGGTGCTCCACCGCGATCGAGGCGTCGAGTCCTTCCAGCCCGAACGTGCGCTCCAAGTCGGCGACGAGCGCGTCGCGCAGCCCCTCGGCCTCGCGCTCCCAGTCGATGCCGGCGCGCAGGTTCGGGACGGGCAGCAGCACGGCGATCGAGTCGCCGCCCGGCCGCGCCATCGCCGGTTCGGTGCGCGCGGGCGCGTGCACGTAGGTCGAATAGGTGCCCGGCAGCTCCGTGCCGCGGGTGACGCCGCGGATGAAGTCGCGATAGGCGTGCCCGACGAGCAGCGTGTGGTGGCGCAGCTTCTCGAAGACGCGATCGGTGCCCAGGTAGAGCAGGAAGCACGACATCGTCGGGCGCAGCGGGCGCAGCGGTGCGCGGCGGCCCACGAGCTCGTGCGTGCGCAGCACGTCGGCGTTGGAGATCACGGCGTCCGCGGCGATCCGCCCGCCGCCGGCCATGCGCACGCCCGTCACGCGACCGCCGGCGTGCTCGATCGCCTCCACGGGCTCGCCGCAGCGCAGGTCGAGCGGGCGCGCCATCGCCTCCACCACGGAGTAGACGCCGCCGTCGGCGTACCAGCCGCCGTCTGCCACCTGGAGCGAGATCAACGCCCCGTAGATCGCCGGCACGCGGTGCGGGTCGCCGCCGATGAACAGCGAATGGAACGAGAACGCCTCGCGCACCCGCGGGTGCTCGAAGTGGCGGGCGACGAAGCGGTGCAGCGGCACGATCGCGCCGAGCCGGAGCATCGCGGGCATCAGCGCCGCGAACGCCGCCGGGGAGCCGAAGGCGCGCCGCCCCGCGGCCAGGATGCCCTCCTGGTAGATCGGCTCGAGCGCGTCGAGGAAGCCGCCGACCGCCCGCGCGTCGTGGCTGGAGAACTTCCCCGCCTGGCGCGCAAGCTCCTCGCGATCTCCCGAGAAGTCAAAGTGGTCCTGCTCGCCGGCCCAGTGGATCCGGTACATCGGGTCGAGGCGGCGCATCGTCAGCTCCGCGTGCATGTCCAGCCCGCCCGCGGCGAACGTCTCCTCAAGCACCCAGGGCATCGTGATCAGCGACGGACCCATGTCCCACGTGTAGCCCGCGTCCGCGAGCCGGTAGGCGCGGCCGCCGGGGCGCGCGCGCTGCTCGACGACCACGACGTCGTGGCCCTGGCCCTGCAGTCGCAGGGCCGCGCCGAGGCCGCCGAGTCCCGCGCCGATGACGACGACGCGGCTCACGTCAGGTGCTCCGGGCCGAGGGCGGTCGACGCGGGAGCGCCCGTGAGCCAGGTGGCGATCCGCAGCTGCGCGATCACCGTCGCCAGCGCGTCGCCCGCGCGGTCGCCCTGTGCGGCGACGAGCAGTGGATGCGCGAGGCCGCAGGCGACCGCGCCGAGGGCGAGGCACTTGGCGGCGTCGACGCCGTCGCGCAGGCCGCCCGACGCGACCACGGGCAGCCGGGGCGCGGCGCGTAGCGCCTGGGCGAGCGACTCGACGGTCGGCGTGCCCCAGGTGGCGAACGGCGTCGCGACGCGACCCGCCGCCGCATCGCGGCGGCCCTCGATGATCGCCCAGTTCGTCCCGCCGGCACCCGCGACGTCGACGGCCGCCACACCGGTCCGCGCGAGCTCCGCAACGTCGGCCTCCGCGAGCCCGAAGCCGACCTCCTTGACCACCACCGGCAGCGGCCGCAGGCGCTCGACCGCCTCGGCGATGCCATCGAGCGCGCGGCCGAAGCGCGGCTCGCCCTCGGGCTGGATCGCCTCCTGCAGCGGGTTGAGGTGGATCGAGAGGCCGTCCGCGTCCAGGATCGACACGAGCCGCTCGGCGCGGTCGGCGCCACCGCGGCCGCTCGTCTGGACCGCGCCGAGGTTCGCGAGCAGCAGCGGAGGGCGCTCCGCGGGCGCCGGCCGATACGTGCGAAGGAGCGCCGGCTCGTCGAGCAGGCGCCGCCCGGAGCCGAGTACGAGCCCAATCCCGTGGTCGGCGGCCGCCCGGATCAGGCGGCCGTTGATGACCTCCGCCTCGTTGGTGCCGCCCGTCATCGCGGAGACCAGCAGCGGCGCCCGGAGCGCCCGGCCGAGCACCGTGGCGCTGAGGTCGACCTCGGCCAGGTCGCGGCCCGGGAGCGCCCGGTGGCGCAGCCTGACGCGGTCGAGCCCGGTCCCCTCGCGGTGCTGGACATCCTCCGCGGCGGCGATGCGCAGATGGTCCGCCTTGCGCTGCGCGGGCGTCGCTCCGGGATGCTTCATGCCGACCGTACGGAGGAGACGACCGATCGGACGAACGGCATTGCCTCGCGCTGACCAGGAACCCGCACACGAAGGTTCTCCCCAGTCGGCGGTGTCGGCAGTCTGGCCCGCGTGGTCGCCGTCCTCCGCTGGCCATGGGGTGCAATCCGGGGAGCAAGCTGAGCGCAACCCAGCCCAACTCAGAGCAAGCTCAGACCGCTGTAGAACACCGAATTTCCGCCGGTTACGCCTGGTTCACTCTGAATGGGGGCCGGGCGCGTCGCCGGTTCAAATCCTGTCCCCGATCGAACCGCCTGCAAGTCGCATTGAGTGCTGTCGGCTAGCACCTCGCCGGCCAGGTCCAAGCGGATGCGTCGTGGGCATCACAGCCGGGGGGCGGGGGTAGTCCCAGACACCTTCCGCGCGTGAGCCGCTCACGTTCGGAGTGCCGCGGCGACCTTGTCCACGACGTAGATGAGCCCGCCGGCCCCGAGTGTGCGACGCACCCAGTTCACGCCGCTGACCAGTTCCTCCCATGCCCATGCGGCGAGCCCGGCGTAGAACGTCGCGCGTGCGTACGTGTGCACCGAGCCGTCGGTCACCACGGCGATCACCCAGCCACCGAGCGCGACCCACAGCGGCGCGTTGGGCAACTGAGCGACCGGGAACCTGGCGGGCCAGCCGCGTTGTCCGCGACGCCAGCTGTCCTTCATCTTCTCGGTGGCGTTCACCCGCTCGGCCGCACTCTCCGACGGCGCGCGGCCGTGTGGCCAGGGCCGGTCGCACCGGCTCGGCTCGGTACTGCTCCGTGCGGATCGGTCACCGCACCGACGGCATCGACCGTGCCACGCGGCGTGATGAGGATCATTCCAGCCACGACGAGGACGGTCACGATGAGGCCTGCGACGGCGAGCAGGACGTCAAGATCGGTCATCGTGTCCTGACTGCGGCCATCCAGAAGCCGCCGGCCGCGAGGATTGACGGCACCCACAGTCCGACGAATAGGCCCTCGTCGCGATTGTCGGTGAACCACAGCGCGATCGAGAGCAGGAACGACGCGAGGGCGGCGACCAGGAACAACCTCACGCCCAGGTCCTGTCTCGTCATGACGTCCCGGCCTTTGGATCACGGATGGATGGCCACCCGTCGTTTGCGCACACTTCCGCCATGTCTGCCCCGATCGTTGAAGTCGACATTCGTACGGTGCAGACCGGCTCCGGGATCGCCACGCAGGACGTCGCCCGCGCGGAGCGCCCTCGGGCGGGCTCGACGCTCCGGCCTTGGCCGCGCGGGTGCGCTCAGCTGCCGGCGAGCGCGCCGGCGTAGACCTGCCAGGCGAGCGCGCTCTTGGCGGCGAGGCTGAGGATCAGGTAGACGCGCTCGGCGAACGCCGGGTCCGCCCAGCTGCCGCGCCCGCGGTACTGCAGCCACATGTTGACCGCGAACGTGTTGAACAGCAGGAACAGCGTGATGAAGATCGCGACCACGAACCCAGGGACGCCGTCGCCGTCGGTGGTCGAGACGACGAGCTGGGCGGTGATCGCGATCCACGGCACGGCGCCGATGACGCACCCGTAGATGAACGGCCGCCAGTCCACCCCGTCGCGGCCGGCGTTCACCTGCTCCTGCACGAGCCCGAAGAGGATCATCGCCGCGTTGGCCCCGAACAGCGCGATCAGGGCGACGAGCTCACTGACCCCCGCGAGCATCGCGATCAGCACGATCATCAGCGACGCGCTGACCGAGTACTCCCACCAGCGCGCCGGATTGACTCCGCGCGCGACGTTCGCCTCGTACCAGCGGCGTGGGCGTCCGGCGTTCAGCGTGAGGTGGTCGACCGCGGCGAGCAACAGGAACGCGGCGACCAGCCAGTCGACCCGCAGGCTGCCGAGATCGGCCGAGCCGTAGTCGCCGGCGCCGGGCGGACCGGTCAGGAAGGATGCCGTGATCGGGAGCGAGGCGGCCGTCGCGATCGCGAGCAGGACGACCGCCTGCAGCGCATGCAGCGAGCCCACGACGAGATTCAGACGGCGCAGTCGGGATGCCGCAGCGCGGTCGAGCCGGGCTGGCGCGGTGTCGGGCACGTCTCAAAGGTACGCGCGCGGGAGAAGCTGACGTCCCGTTTCCAGACGATCACGCTTGCGACGAACGGGCTCGGACCGTTCCTGGTCGCGAACGTGCCGCTGCTCCTGCGAGGGGGCGCTCGCCGACTCATGAGACCGGCGGCCGCATAATGCTCCGGTGGCCCCGGAGCTGAGAGGACCGTGACAAGGTGCGGCGCGCGCTTGTGACCGGCGCCACCGGGTTCGTGGGCGGGCGGCTGGCCGCCGCGCTCGCCGATCGCGGGTGGGCGGTGCGCTGCCTCGTGCGCGACCGGTCGCGGGCGCAGGGGCTGGCAGACCGCGGCTTCGAGCTCCACGAGGCCGACGTGCTCGATGCGGAGGCGCTGCGCGGAGCCGGAGAGGGTGTCGAGATCGCCTACTTCCTGATCCACGCGATGGGGCGCGGGACCAGCCGCGGCGGGTTCGAGGAACGCGAGCGGCAGAGCGCGCGCAACTTCGCCGAGATGGCGAAGCGAGAGGGCGTTGCCCGAGTCGCCTACCTGGGCGGGTTGGGTGACCGCCCGGGGTCGGCGCACCTGCGTAGCCGCCACCGGACCGCCGAGCTCCTCGCCGAGCTAGGGCCGTCGCTCACCTACTTCCGGGCGGGGATGATCGTCGGGGAGGGGAGCGAGTCCTACCGCACGCTGCGCTACCTCGTGCAGCGGCTTCCCGCGATGATCGGCCCCGCGTGGCTCAAGACGCCCACGCAGGCGATCGCGATCGACGACGTGATCGCCTACCTGGTGGCGGCGCCCGACGTCCCCGCCTCGGCGGGCCGCGAGGTCCAGATCGCGGGTCCCGGCGTGCTCTCCTACGGCGAGATGCTCGATCTCATGGCGGACGCGCTCGGCGTGCGGCGGCGCCCCCGGGTCCCGGTGCCGGTCATCACGCCGTGGCTGTCCTCGCACTGGATCGGACTCGTCACCCCGGTGGACGCGGGAGTGGCCCGCCCGCTCGTCGAGGGCCTCTCGACGCCCACCACCGTCACCGACGGGTCAGGGGCGGAGCTCTTCGACGTACATCCGATGCCCTTCATGGAAGCGCTTCGCAGAGCACTCGATGACGATCACGACGCCCCGGCCCGGACGCGGTGAGCTTGCACGAGCTAGTTGCAGCCGGAAGCCGCGGCGAGTCAGGGCCCAACCCCGGAGAATCGCGAGCGCCTAGTGTTGAGCTCTCACCTCCGAAACGTGGCGCCGTTCGGCGTCCCGCAGGCGTTGCCGCCATGTCGACTGCGGGGCCGGTGCGGCGACGCCGGCTGCGGGAGCGCGGCTGACGCTGGCATTCGCCGAGGCGGGCGTCGCGGAGGTCGTCGGGGTCGGCAGCAGCCTCGAACGGCTCGTGGGGGGACGCGCGGCTCGCGCATCCGTTGGGCGTCCGCATGAAGCTGATCGAGGCAGACTTCGACCACGTGCTCCCGTTCGCGAACGGCCGGCGGGTAACACTTCACAGCTCGCGTGCTCTTCAGCGCGCCATGACGCTCGTGACAGCCACCTTCCTGACAGACGACGCGTACGCGTCTCTCGGCACTGGCAGGGGTCCAATCCGGGGTCCAAACTGAGAGCAACTCACGACAACTCACCGCAGCTCAGACCGCCGTAGAGCATCGAAGCGCACCGCACACGCCTGGATCGCTCCGGCTGGGGGCCGGGCGGTCGCAGGTTCAAATCCTGTCTCCCCGATTGCAGAAAAGCCCTGCTAAAAGTCCCATTCTGCCGCCTGACGGCGGCTGGGCGAGGGGTCCAATCTGGGGTCCAATCTTCGACGGAACTCGGTTGCGCATCAGGCGAAGAATTTGGCTTGACGGCGTAGTCCGACGGCTCCGACGCGCGGGCGAGGGGCGTCGACAGTGCGTTGCACCCGGTCCAGAACCGTGTGGTCGCAGGTTGAAATGGTCAGGCCCGCGGCCGTCTATGGACGGCTGCGAATGAACCGGCCGTCGGGTGCGCCCGCAAGTTCAAGTCGGGCGCCAGGTCCGGTCCGTCAGCCGATGTCCAGTGCGCGCGGGAGTGAACGTCACTTGGTCGGCGGCCGGCCCATCCGGGACCGGGACTGCGGTCCGGGCGCGGTAAAGGACGGCCCTGCGCCGGCCGGGATGGGGATCGGGACCACTGAAGCGGCCGTCTTGCGGTGGCGTAGGCGTGGGAAGGACTGGAGTAGGTGCGCCCGACGACGCAGCGAACTCCCATACTGCGCCCCGCATGTTGTGGATCGATCCGGGGCTGCCGAGTCAGCGCGCTGCCGCCGTCGGCTGACAAGGCCGCGGCGGCGCCGAGGTGGTAGTACGCCTCGCGGTTGCAGTGGCGGACTCTTCGAAAACCGCCCTACACGATGCGGTTTCTTGTTGGTGGTGGCTCCGCAGCGGGGTAGGGTCGTTTCTGACCCAACGTGAGCCAGCCACCCACCGTAGCCATCGGAGGGGACCTCGGGCGGTATCGCGTCGAGGAGGTCCTCGGTCGCGGTGGCATGGGGGTCGTGTACCTCGCGACTGACGTGCGGCTCGATCGCAAGGTCGCGCTGAAGGTGCTGCCGCCGGAGCTCGGCGACGACGAGACGTTCCGCGCCCGCCTCCTGCGGGAGTCGCGCGCGGCGGCCGCGATCGACCACCCCAGCGTCATCCCGGTCTACGAGGCGGGCGAGGCCGGCGGCCAGCTCTTCATCGCGATGCGCTACGTCGACGGCGTCGACCTCGAGCGGCTGCTCAGGGCCGACGGGCTGCTCGCGCCCGAGCGCGCGCTCGCGCTGGTGGCGCAGCTCGCCGCCGCGCTGGACGCCGCCCACGAGCACGGCCTCGTCCACCGCGACGTCAAGCCGTCCAATGCCCTCGTGGCGAAGGGCGATCACGTCTACCTGTGCGACTTCGGCCTCACGCGGGCCGCCGCGGACGATCGGCTCACCGCCACCGGCGAGGTCGCCGGGACCGCGCTGTACATGGCGCCGGAGACGCTGCGCACCGGGTTCGCCGACGCGCGCTCGGACCTCTACTCGCTCGGCTGCGTCCTGTTCGAGTGCCTCACCGGCGAGCCGCCGTTCACGGGCCCGACGCAGGCGTCGGTGATCTTCGGCCATCTCGAGGAGCCGCCGCCGCGCGTCAGCGAACGGCGGGCGGGCCTGCCGCATGCGCTCGATGCGGTGCTCGCGCGGGCGCTCGACAAGGATCCCGGTCATCGCTACGCGAGCGGCGCCGAGCTCGTGGCGGCCGCCCGCGCGGCGCTGGCCGGCCGGGCCCCGGCTCGCGGACGCAGGCGCCGCGTGGTCGCGGGCGTGGTTGCGCTCGCGGCCGCGGCCGCCGGCGCGGTGGCGCTTCTCGCCGGATCCGGCGACACCCCGAGCGCCGAGCCGATCGAGGGCGACGCGGTCGCCGCGATCGACCCGGAGCAGGGCGCCCTCACGGGCAACGATCGCGCTCGAGGGCGCGCCCGAGGGCATCGCGTCGGGTGCCGGCGCGGTCTGGGTCACCGATCGCGACCGCAACCTCGTCTCCCGCGTCGACCCCGAGACACGCACCATTCGCCAGACCATCCCGGTCGGGCACGCGCCGTCGGCGATCGCGGTGGAACCGCACGGGGTGTGGGTCGCCGACAGCCTCGACGGCAAGGTGTCGCGTGATCTCGCCGCGCACGAACCAGATCGCGCGGCGGATCCCGGTCGGAAGCCAGGTCGACGGGCTCTGCGCCGAGGGCGGCGCGATCTGGGTCGCCGCTCCGCTCGAGTATGCCGTGGTCCGCCTGGACCCCGTCAGCAGGCGCCGCACGAAAAAGGTGACGCTGGACAGCCAGCCCGGCAAGCTGGCGTGCGGCGACGGGGTCGTGTGGGCCAGCAGCCCGTCGACCGGGACGGTGACTCCGATCGACGCGGCCACTTCCACGGCGACCCAGCCGGTGGAGATGAGCCGTGGCGTCGCGGCCCTGGCGGTCGGCGACGACGCCGTCTGGGTCGCCAACCCGCTCGAGGGGACGGTGTCGCGGATCGACCGCGAGCGCCGCGTCGTGACCGCCACGGTCGCGGTCGGCCGCGACGACGGCCCCGCGAGCATCGCGACGACGCCCGGCGCGGTCTGGGTGGCGAACGAGTTCGCCGGGACGCTGGTGCGCATCGACCCGGAGCGGGCCCGTGGTCGCCGAGCGGCGCAGCGTCGGCGGCCGGCCGCAGGCCGTGACCGCCGTGGACGGCACGCTCTGGCTCGGCGTGGCCGACTCCGGCGCGAGCCGGCGCGGCGGGACCGTGAGCCTCGGGCTCAGCACAGGGTTCCTCCGGAAGGACTTGGACTTCGCGATCTCCTACGGGGTCGGGGGCGACCTCACCAACGACGGGCTGGTCGGGTACGTCCGCCAGGGCGGCATCCCGACGCTGGCGGCCGACCTGGCCGAGGCCCTGCCGAGTGCCGTCCGACGGCGGCCGCACGTACGCCTTCCGGCTGCGGCCCGGGATCCGCTACTCGACCGGCGAGCCGGTCCGGCCCAGCGACGTCCGCTTCGTCATCGAGCGGGGGATGCGCAGCGGAGGATTCGCCGGTCCAGGTCTTCAGCGCGATCCGCGGGGCGCGCTCCTGCCGCCCGCGCGCGTGCGACCTGTCCCGCGGGATCGTGGCCGACGACGAGGCGGGCACCGTCGTCTTCCATCTGACCGAGCCCGACGGCGACCTCCTCTACAAGCTCGCGCTGCCGTTCGCGTTCCTGCTCCCGCAGAGCGTCGGGATGAAGGTCCCGGCCAACCGGCTGCTGCCCGCGACCGGCCCCTACCGGATCGTGCGCTTCGACAAGAGGCACGAGGTCCGGATGGAGCGCAATCCGCGGTTCGAGTCGTGGTCGCCGGCGGTGCGGCCCGACGGCTATCCCGACGCCGTGGTCACGCGCTGGCCGGTCCGCGCGCGCAAGGCGGCAGAGCGGGTCGGCTCGGGCGAGCTCGACATATTTCCCAACGCCGGCGGGCAGATCTGGCGCTGCTCGCCGGGATCCGCCGACCGCACCCCCGAGCTGCTGCGCACCTCGCCCTGGCCGACCACCGTCTGGTTCAGCCTCAACACGAAGGTCGCCCCGTTCGACGAGCTGGACGCCCGCAGGGCGGTGGCGTTCGCGCTCGATCGCCGGGCGGTGGCCCGCGAGGAAGGCGGCGGCGACGTCCCGCGCCCGACCTGCCAGCTCCTGCCGCCCGGCTTCGCGGGATACCGCCAGTACTGCCCGTACACGACCTCGGGGACCGCCTCAGGCCGTCCCGACCTCGCGATGGCACGAAGGCTCGTGAAGCGGTCGGGGACGCGCGGGGCACGCGTGGTCGTCCAGGGGCCCGCGTCGTGGAACCGCGCCGAGCCAGGGGTCATGGTCCGCGCGCTGCGCCGGATCGGCTACGACGCGTCCCTGCGTGTCCTCCCGGACGCGCGCTACTTCGAGACGCTGGCCGACACCGACGCGCGCGTCCAGATCAGCGAGGTCGGCTTCATCGCCGACTACCCGTCCCCGACGACCTTCTTCGACGCATTCGCCTGTGCGTCGATCCGCCGCGGCACGCCCACTCAACATCAACCCGTCGCAGTTCTGCGACCCCACGATGGATCGGCTCACTGCCGAGGCGAAGCAGCTCCAGGTCACCGATCCGATCCGGGCGCAGGACCTGTGGGCGCGCGCCGAGCGACGGCTCGTCGACCAGGCGCCGCTCGTGGCCGCCTACAACTCCTCCCGCGTCGATCTCGTGGCCGAGCGGATCGGCAACTACCAGTTCAACTGGGCCCGGGGGCAGGGCCTGCTCGACCAGTTCTGGGTCCGCTGAGGACCGCCCGCGGTCCAGGTCCACTGTGGGCCCGCGCAGAGCGGCGCATCGTCGACCAGGCGCCGTGGTGGGCGCGTACAGCAGCACAAGACCGATCTGGTCTCAGAGCGTCTTGGCAACTACCAGTACGACCTGTTCGCCGAGGGGATGCTGCTCGCCAGGCATGGGTGCGCTGAACCGCCGAAGCCCGGGGTCTATCGACCCCGGGGGCCGGGCGCGGATGCCGGGTCAGGCGATTCGGGTCGGGGCGCGGCGTCGCCGGTTGTGGGCCAGGGCCGGCTTGCGGGCGAACCGCAGCAGCCCGAAGCCCAGCAGAACGGTGAGGCCGATCAGGACGTAGGCGACGGGGAAGCCACCGTCGACGGTGCGGTCTTCGAGCGGGGTGACCGGGGACGCGACCTGGGTGCGCTGCCACTGCTCCGTGCTGAGCTGGTCGCGGTGGGCGGCGATCGAAGCCGAGGTGGAGACCGTCGGCTCGGAGGTGTGGCTCCCGGGCGGGTCGCTCAGCGGACGAGCTGAGGCGGTCGGCGCGGCCAAGGCGACGATCGTGGCGGTGAGGGCGATGAGGTGTGAGGTCTTCATGGGGTGCAGCGTCTTCCTCGCGCGTTCCACGCCCGTAACGCCGGCGTAACGGCCGCTGGTACCGTCGCGGCAGCTTGGAGTTCCGCATCCTCGGACCCCTGGAGGTTTCCCACGATGGACGGCCCGTCGCGGTGGTCGGGTCTCGTCGGCGGGAGCTGCTGGCGCTGTTGTTGCTCGAGGCGGGCCGCGTCGTTTCGAGCGACCGCCTGATGGAGGAGCTGTGGGGCTCGAGCGCAGCCGGCAGCGGGCGGGACGGCGCTTCGCGTGCGTGTGTCGCAGCTGCGCAAGGCGCTGCAGGTCGGCGGCGACGTGCTGGTGACACGTCCGCCGGGCTATGCGTTGCTGGTCCCGCGCGACGGCCTCGACCTCTGGCGCTTCGAGCGCGGGCTGGACGAAGGCGAACGCGCGCTGGCGACCGATCCGCAGCGAGCGGTCGACGTGCTCGCGCACGCGCTCTCGGAGTGGCGCGGGCCGCCGATGGCTGACATCGCCTACGCACCGTTCGCGCAGGCTGCGATCGTGCGCCTCGACGAACTGCGCGTTTCGGCGCTCGAGCTGCGGATCGAGGCCGATCTGCTGCTCGGGCACCATGCTCGGTTGGTCGGGGAGCTGCAAGCGCTCACGCGAGAGCACCCGTTGCGCGAGCGACTCTGGGCCCAGCTCATGACCGCGCTGTACCGGGACGGGCGTCAGGCTGACGCGCTCGCGGCGTATCACCGCGCTCGGGCGACACTGATCGAGGAGATCGGCATCGAGCCCGGGCCGGAGCTCAAGTCGCTCGAGGCTCGCATCCTGGCGCAGGACGTCGACCTGTCTGCGCAGACGGAGCCGACGGTACGGCCGGCTCGCGCGGCGCTGGCGGTCTGCATCGACGGGACCGCGCCCGCCGCCATGGCGAGCGGCTGGGCGGCGGCTCGGCGCGGATGCCGTGGCGGTTGCGCTCGTTCGCGGTGCCGAGGCGCTCCGGCTGCGACGGCGGGCCTGCGGGCGGCGGCGCCGAGCGCGAGGGTCGCGGCCTTCACATCGGACGAGCCTGGCGCCGACACTGTGCGCCTGGCCGCCGAGCAGGACGCGGCGATCCTGCTGCTCTCGCTACCGGACCCGCCTGAGCTCGACGCGCAGACGGCGGCCGTGCTCGCGCGGGCGGCCTCCGATGTGGCGTTGCTGGCCGGCGACCGGCCGAGCGGCCGGGACCGGTGCTTGTGCCGTTCGCCGGTCACTCCCACGACTGGGCGGCGGCGGAGCTCGGCGCCTGGCTCGGCGGAGGCACCGTCACCCTGCTCGGTGTGCGCGGTCGGCCCGGAGACCGGCGCGACGCCAGCCGGCTGCTCGCCAGCGCGTCGCTCGCGCTGCAGCGCGGTGCCGGCGTCCGCGCGGAGACCCTTCTCACCGGCGATGGTGCCGCCGGGGTGCTCGAGGCCGCCGCGGGGGCAGCAGCGCTCGTGGTGGGGTTGTCGGAGCGGTGGTTGAAAGAGGGACTCGGGAAGGCGCGCGTGCAACTCGTGCGCGAGGCGCCGTGCCCGGTCCTGCTCGTCCGGCGCGGCGTGCGCCCCGGCGGTCTCGCGCCGCCCCAGGCCCTGACCCGCTTCACCTGGTCGCGCGGGACCTGATCAGCGCACCCACGCCTGGTCGGGCAGGAGGGTGTACTGCGGGTGGTACTGATCGTTGCGGAGGCGCGTGGATACGACGTTGCTGTCGACCGGGTTGTACAGCGGCACCACTGGGGCCGTCCCGAGCATCCGGCGCTCCGCTCGCGCCCACATGGCGTCTGCGGTGCGCGGGTCGCTCGCCTGCAATACACCCGCCCGGCGTGACAGCGAGTCCGCCGCCGGGTCGCAGAACCGCGGCGGGCTCTGGTTCTGCGTGCGGCACGAGAAGAGGTCCAGGAATGTGGACGGCGACGGATAGTCGGCGTTCCACCCGTCCACACCGGCCTGCGCGTGCGTCGAGGGGTCGCCGATCCGTTCGAAGTACTTCTCGCCGGCGTCGCGCAGGGTGACCCGGTAGCCGAGCGATCGCAGGGCGCGTGCCAAGGGCGGGGTCAGCGGATCGAACGCAGCTTCGCCGGTCCAGAGGACCACGCGGGCGCCGCGGGTGCCCGAGCGCGCGACGAGGCGGCGCGCCGCCGGAAGATCCGGTCGCGACGCGCCGGTGGGGCATCCTGGTCGGTAGCCCGGGAAGCTCGGCGGCAGGAGGTGGCACGTGGCCCGTGCGGCGTGCGGTCCGCCTACGCGCGTGATCACGGCTCGGCGGTCGATCGCCAGGCTCACGGCGCGGCGGGCCTCGGGTTGGTCGAACGGGGGGACCCGGGTGTTGAGGAACAGCCAGAACGTCGCGGGCGGGACCGTTTCGCGGACGAGGCCGGGTCGGTCCGTCGCAGCCTGGCGAGCTCCTCTGGCGCCGAGTAGAACCTCGTCGCAGTCTGCGCGCCCTGTGCGGATCGCATCGAGGGCCTTGCGCTTGCTGATGCCGAGCTGGGCGTCGATGACGTCCGGGTAGCCGTCCGGTTTCGCGAGGGCGGACCACGTCCGGTAGAAGCGGTTGCGTTCGAGACGCGCTTGCACTCCCTCCGGCCCACCGCGTGATTCGGTACGGCCCTGTCGCCGCGACGATGCGCGGCGGCGGCCCGGTGCCGGGGGGCACGGCGAAGGCGTAGGGCAGCGCCAGTCGGTAGAGGAAGTCGGGATCCGCCCGGGCGCAGACGGATCTCGATCGTGCTGTTGCGCGTCGTCGGCCGCCACCGAGGCGATGCCGTCCAGATAGCCGAAGGCCTTCTCCTTGGCGCCAGGGATCGCTCGATGCCGCGCTCTCACGTCGCTCGGGCGCACCGGCCTTCCGGCCGAGAACCGGATGCCGCGGCGCACGGTGAACCGGTACGTGCGACCGCCGTCGGATGGCGTGGGCACCGTCCGGCGAGGTCGGGCACGAGCGTCGTACCAGCCGATCCGCCGACCCGCCGAAAGGCGGTCAGCCCGCTGTTCGTCATGCTCAGCATCTTGCCAGCCCTGGACCAAAATGGCTCATCGCCGGGTCGAGTTGCTCTCTCCGAGCGGCGGTCCCTGGACCCGTACTCGCAGTGTGCCGCCGCGATGGCCGGCGGCGCGTGGCGGCGACGGCCACCCAGAGGCGGTCCTCCACGATCGTCAGCGCGCGCGGCTCGTTCCCGAGGCGGAACCGCTCCGCAACGGCGGGCCGCTCGGGGTCGATCCGCGCCAGCGTCTGCCCGCGGCGGTTGGCGACCCAGACGCCGCCCGCGCCAACGGCCACCGCTACGGGCTGGTCTGTCGGAGCGAGCGGGACCACGGCCGTCACCGCAGCGCGCTCCGCGTTGACCCGCGAGACCATGCCGGCGATCGGATTCGCGACCCACACGTCCTTGCCGCCGATGCTGAGCGCCGACGCGCCGGCGCCGACATCGACCCCGCTCCTCACGGCGTTGGTCGCCGGATCGATCCGGTTGAGGCGGCCGCTGTCGCTGACCGCCCATACCCCACCCGCGCCGCAGGCCACCGCCACCGGGTTTCCGTCGATCGGCACGTCGCGTGACCGGTGAGCGTCGGGGTCCAGCCGTGTGACGGCGCCGGCGCCGGCACCCGCGACCCAGACGTCACCGTCGAGCAGACACGCGTCGGTCGGGCTCCCGCGCGTGAACGTGTCGGCCACAGCGTTGGTGTCGGCGGAGACGAGCTTGATCGTGCCGTCTTGGCGGTTGGCGACCCAGACGCCGCGGCGGTCGGCGGCCAGCGCGCTCTGTCCGTGCCCGACGGGGATGGTCTGGCGGATGGTGTGCGTCTCGGGGTCGATCCGCGAGACGGTGCCGTCGCGATCGCCTGCCACCCAGACCGCGTTCGGCGCGGCGGCGACGGCCGACGGCGGACCGTCCAGCTCGACCTTCGCCCTCAGCGAGCGCTCGCCGGGGTCGATCACGGCCACGGCGTCGGCTTCGATGGCCGCGATCTTCCCGTTGCCTTCCGGCCAAACTGCCGCCACGGTTGCGGCGACCGCGGCCACGCCCACGGCGGCGACGACGCCCTCCGCCTCGGCCGCGCGCGCCGGCGGCCGCGCGTGCGGCGTGCGGTCGCGTGACCGAGGGCGACGTCTGCCGCCTCCACCATCGCGGCACCTGACTCGAAGCGCTCGTCCGGCTCCTTGGCCATCGAGCGCGCGAGGGCGGCGTCGACCCCGCCGGCAATCCAGGCGCACGGTCACGCGGGCGCGGCGGCGGCGACTCGAGGTGTGCGTCAGTGACCGCCGCCTCGTTGGGGAAGGTGAACGGGACCTCGCCCGTGAGGCATTCGAACAGCACGCGACCGAGCGAGTAAAGGTCGGAGCGGCGGACCTCGCGGCTCGCTGCGGATGACCTCCGGCGCGTATACGCGACGGTGCCCATCACCTGCCCGCTCGCGGTCGCGGTCTCGGGTACGCTCGTCTGGTCAGCGCCGAAGTCGGCGAGATAGACGTGCTCGCGGTTCGCTCGTGGCGCGACGAGCGCGTTGCTCGGCTTGACGTCGCGGTGGATCAGCCCGCGCTGCGTGCGCGGCATCGAGCGCCTCCGCCGATGTCCGACGAGGCCGAGCGCCCTCCGGACTCGAGCGGACCGTCGCGCCGGAGCAGCTGCGCGAGATCGCTGCCGTCGACGAAGCGCATGGCGATGTAGAGCAACCCGTCCGCTTCACCGGCGTCGTAAATCGGGACGATCCCTCGGATGGTCGATCGCGCGGCCAGGCGCGATTCGCGCTCGAAACGCGCCCGAAACCGACGGTCACCGGAGTACTCGGGCGGGAGCAGCTTGAGGGCGACCGGCCGGCCGAGCCGCGTGTCCGTCGGCCCGGTACACCACGCCCATGCCACCCCGACCGATGAGCTGCTCGATGCGGTACGGCCCGACTTCGCTGCCTATCTCGAGGGTCGGGGTGATCGCCATGCCCGCCTCCGGCGGTCGCTCGACCATACCTGCGATTCACAGCCGGGCGCCAGCGGTTCCGAGCCGCGTGCGTCGCGGCGGCCAGATCGGCCGGCGGCACCTTGGCCAATGCCGGCTTGCCAACGAACTGTCGTCTTGCACCTGTGGCATCTCGGCTAGGAGCTCGCCGGACGAGAGAAGGCAGATGGCGCTGAGCTCACGAAGATCGTGGCCGTGAGGGCGATGATTGGCCTGTTTTGTCGAGCCGTGACGACATCAGGACGGGGAACAAACGGGGGAAATCTTCGACGAGATTCGGCGTCGTCGAGGCGCTCCGCTTGGCTCTAACGCGTCGTCCGAAGGTCTTGACGGCGCGCAGCACCCGGCCTAGAACCGGGTGGTCGCAGGTTGAGCGGGTTGCGGGTGTGCCCGGCGGCCACGGGATTCGAGTCTCGTCGCTCCATCTCCGAGAAACTCCCGACGGGTCGGCTGTATGCGTTCGGTCGCCATTCTCGGCGACATTTCTCGCCGCGGCGGCGAGCGCGGCGCCGGCGACGGCGATACCGGCGGCGCCGAGGAAACCGGCCGAGGTAGCCGTCGGTCAGCGACGGGACGTCGCCGACTTGGTCGCCGCCCGGCGGTGGCGAGGGCGGTCATGGTGGCCAGGCCGAGTGCGGAGCCGACCCGGCGTGCCGAGGGAGGGGATGAACGCGAGCACCATCCCGGCGGCGGCGATGCCAGCCGCCCGGCCCCCGGCGATACCGGGCAGCCGACGCCGCGCACCTGCGTGCTCGGCGCAGTAGCTGCTCGGTCCTGGTTACTTCCGGCCGCTCGTGACCGCGGCGGCGGGGATCACGACGACGACGCGATCCGCGTCGCGCAGCAGCGCGTGCGAAACGCTTCCGAGGGCACCCCGGATAGGCCCGAATCCCCGCGACCCGACCACGATCTCGTCGGCTCCGCGCGCATCGGCCGCGCTGAGGACGGCACGCGCCGCCGGTCCTTCGAGCAGGGAGGTCTCGAGCTGCGCCTCCGCAGACCACTCGTCTTCGAGCGCTTCAAGATGGCGCCGGCCATCGGCCTGGGACGCGTCGAGCACGTGTTGGTAGCTGGGGAACCCCAGCCGGTCGGGAACCCGCTGGAACGCATGCACGGCGACGACCCGCCCTGCATCCGAGGCCTGCCGTGCGGCGTAAGCGACTGCGGCTCGCGCGGCTTCCGAACCGTCGTAGCCCACGATGATCGTCTTTTCATCAGATCCAGGCCGCTGGGTCCGCCGCTTCAAGCCGGGGGGAGGCACGACGACGACCGGCCGGTCCGTCCGCTCGAGCAGAGCGTGCGAGACGCTGCCGATGGCGGCGCCGATCCGGCTGAGCCGTCGGGAGCCGACGACGATCTCGTCAGCATCGTGATGGCGGGCCAGCAATGCGAGGCGCTCGGCGGGCAAGCCTTCGAGCACCACCGTGTCCGCGTCCACGTCCACCCGTCCGGCCAATCGGTCGACCAGCTCGAGAGCACTGGCATGACGCTGCGGCGTGAACTCGGCCAACACGTTCGTGGCGACCATTGGCTCAGGGGTCATGACGTGGGCGACGATCAATCGACCACCCGCGGCAAGACGGCGGGCCGCGTGATCGATCGCGAGTTGCGCACCGGAGGACCAGTCCACGCCGACGACGATGGACTGGGCGCCTGTATCGCGAATTACATGTTCGTTGACTGCCGAGGTGGCGGGCATGGGGGGCTCCTTTGGGTAGCTCCCATCCCAGGATCGCGTTCGACGGCCGCCGAGGCCATGGGGTCGCCGGTGCATCTTCGACCCGCGATCACTGCACCCCATACAGATCGCCGCTCGGCGCTGACACGAGCTGGCGCCTCGTCTGCGCGAAGCTGCATCCGGGGGCTCATTGCACCGTCGACGTGAGGGCGGGATGGTTCTCCTATGTCCAGCCGCGATTCGTCGCCTACGCCGTCCGGACAGCCATCGGCGAGTCGGCCGCCGAAGGTAGTTGTCGGCTATGACGGCTCTAACTCGGCGCGCCGCGCACTCGAGCGCGCCGCGGCGTTCGCCGGCCCGCAGACGCAAGTCGTTGCCGTCGCTGTTGTCGAGCCGTATCCCGGGAGCGGCGTGACGATTCCGGTCAACGAGACTGAGGCCGAGGTCCGTCGCCGCCAGGACGACCTCGTCGAAGCCCGGGCATGGCTCGAGAGTCACGGCGTAGAAGCCTCGACCAGGCTGCTGCACGGCGATCCAGCCGATGCTCTGATCGACGCCGCGAAGGACGCCGACCTCCTCGTCGTCGGCAGCCGCAACCTGAGTCGACTTCAGAGCCTCGTCCTCGGATCCGTGAGCTCCAGGGTCGTGTCCGGCGCGCCCTGCGACGTCCTTGTCGTGCGATAGGCGCGAGGGCGCGCCTGGCCCGAGCGACGGATAAGGTCGAGGCCATGAGCGAGCCAGGAGCCAAGCGGATCATCGTCGCGCTGGATCCGTCCAAGAGCCCGCTGGACCCGCTGCGGTTCGGCGGCGAGCTTGCCCGCCGGCTCGAGTTGCCCGCCCTTCTGATCACCGTGTTCGTCCACCACCCGTTGCTCATCGGCCCTGAGACGGAAGGGCAGCGTGAGGCGCGAGCCGCAGCGCAGCAGCGATCTGCTCGAGCTCGGCCGGACGCTGGATGGCGTCGTGGTCGACGATGCCTTGGTCCTCGCCAGCAGTTCGCCGGCTCGCGCGCTTCACGAGCGGAGCACGGACCCGTCGACGGTGTTGGTCGTCGTCGGGTCGACGACGCGTGGCGCGATCCGGCGCGTGCTACCCGGCAACATCGCGCACGAGCTTCTCAGCGGGGCGGCGTGCCCGGTCGCCATCGCGCCGCACGGCTACGCGGAGCAGGGCGCGCGTCCGCTCGCCACCGTAGGCGTCGCGTACGACGGTTCGGACGAAGCGCAGCAGGCGCTGGACGGCGCGCGCCAACTCGCCGGCCGCGCGGGCGCCACGCTGCACATCATCACCGCCGTGGAGCCGCTGGCCTTCGGCGCCGCCCCGTCTCGACGATGGAGCCTGCCGCCTCCGCGGGCCGCCTCCTCGAGGACGAGATCAGGCCGTCCACGACACGGCCGTCGGTGAAAGCCGGGACCTGGTCGAGACCCAGAGCGTTCTCGTGCGGGGCGAGCCGGCCGACGTGCTGCTCAGCAGAGCCAGCAGCTGGACGTCCTGGTGGCGGGTTCTCGCGGCTACGGGCCGCTCGGCGCGGTGCTACTCGGCAGCACGACCCGCGAGCTCATGCACGGAGCTGGGTGCCCCGTGGTCATCGTCCCGAGGGGCAGGGCGCTCGAACTCGGCGACGCCTGATGCGCTGTGGCGGACCAGCTCGTCAGGTCGACGGGAGAACCGGCCGCGCAGGCTCGGGTCGACGAGGTCGACGTACTCCGGGTGGCGCTGGATGTAGGCGGCGGTGAACGGGCAAGCGGGATCACCGTCTTCCCGCTCGCCCGGATGTGATCGAGCATTCCGCGGACCAGCACGCTCCCAAGTCCCTCGCCCTCCCGTCGCTCGTCGATCTCCGTGTGCGCGACGATCACGTTCTCGCCCGCAGGCCGATACTCCGCCCAGCCGACCAGCTCGCCGTCGTCGCGCAGCTCGAACCGGCTCTTGCCTGGGTTGTCCTCGACGCTCCGGCTGATGCCGTGACGTTAGCGTGCCGGCCCGTGCGTACGATGTGGCGATGGCGTGGCAGGTCTATCTCTCAGGGGAGATCCACACCGATTGACGCGAGCGGACCATGCTGCTTCCGATGCGGCGGGCACGGCGATCCTCGGCGAGCAGGAGTCCTCCGTTACGCGCTCGCAGCTCCGGCGACGTAGCCGTTCAGCGACCCAGCCCGAACGGCGCCCGCGGCGACCGGCGGGGCAGCAACCCGGAACTCGCCGGTTCCCTCGCGTACCGCGGCATCGGCCTGCTCGGCCTCCACGCCGGCGAAGACCATGAGGTCGGTCGCAGTGGTTCGCAGCGCGACGATCGCGGCGATAGGCTCCGCGTCGGTTGGCATGTCGCCAGTATTGAGGCGGCGCGCGACGTCGAGCGCTTTATCGGCCGCGTTCTGCCGGGAGGAGCGTTCGCCCGGTGTGCCTGCGACCTCGGCCAGCGCGTCGGCGAGCTCAGCCACGCGCGGCGCGAGCCGCCGGCGAAACGTTTCGTCCGTCGCCATGGCGGTGCGCGTGAGCGTAAGGCAGCTGCCGCCGAGTAGATCGAGCCGGCCGGCGTCCTCGGTCTCGCGCACCACGGGGGCGATCTGCGAGCGCCAGACTGCGGACCGGCGAGCGGCCCGGGAGCTCGCCGTCCTGGTGCGGCCGAGCTCGCTCAGGCCGTCACGCAGCGTGCGCAGGTGACTCATCGCCCGCTCGGCCACGTCGTCGTCATCGCACTCGAGGGCTCGCGCCGTCGGCCGGAGGCCTTCCGCCATGTCTTCCAGCGCCGATGCTTCGGCGCGGCGCAGCAGCGCGAGGGGCTCGGGGAGAACAGCACCTGGGTGAACAGGAGTGCCACCCCGACGCCGATCAGCGCGTCGACCAGCCGCTCCGTTCCTGCTTCGCCGTTGGCCACGGCGACGGTGAGGATCGCTCCGGCGGCAGCCTGGGCGATCACGATCCGGACGCCGCCGAGCGCACGAGCCACGCCGGTGGCGGCGAAGACGGCCAGCGCCAGGCTTGCGTACCCACCGCCCAGCGCCGCGACCGTGAGCTCTCCCGCGACGATGCCGATCACGACACCGAGCAGCAACCGCACTGCGTTGAGCCCGCGCTCCCCAAGCGAGGCGTTGAGCGCGACGACGGCGGCGATCGGGGCGAAGAACGGCTCGGGGTTGCCGACGACACGGTTGGCGATCACCCAGGCCACCGTTGCCGCGAGCGTGCTCTGGAGCACCAGCCATGTGTCCGGCGGCAGCCGCCGCAGTGCTCGTAGCACACCGGGCATCACTGCCAGCTCATGTCCGCTCCCGCACGTTGGGGGGTCCGTCCGACCGGCGGGGTACTCCTCGAGCGGCACCAGTCCGTCGCGCCAGGTGGCGAGCACCGGCTCCACCACTCGCCACGCCTCCTCGGCCTCGTCGCCACGCACCGAGAGCGTGCTGCGGCCCTCGAGCAGGTCCAGCAGGACATGGCCGTAGGCCGGCAGCTCCGAGGCGGGGGGCGATCCGGTCAGCGCAGCGGGGCCGAGCCGGCGAGCCGCACGCAACGTCGAGCGGGCCATCGATGCCGATGCGCAGCTCGCGCCGGACTCCCGGAAGCGGACGAGGGGCCTCCTTCCGGCGGGCGCCGAGCGCCTTGCCGGCACGCAGCACGAAGCATCGGTTCGCGCCCAGCGCGGGGTGTCGAGCTCGAGCGCGACCTCGGCGAAGGTCTCGGTGCCGCGCGCGCGGATCGACCCCCTCCTCGTCGACGTAGGCCGGGACGGCGCGGTCGCCGACGCGCCGGCGGTGTAGCGGCCGCGCCTCGTCGGTCGGTGAGCGTGCGTCGAGCGCAGGACGGCGACCTTGCGCGTCGTGCAGTTCCCGCTCGCCCGGGCCGCCGGCGGCTCCATGGCCACGACCAGAAGCACCTGCAGCATGTGGTTCTGCATCACGTCCTTGAGCGCCCCGGCGTCGTCGTAGTAGCCGGCGCGACCCTCGAGGGCGAGCGTCTCCTCCCAGAGCACCTCGACCTGCTCGACATGCTCGGCGTCCCACACCGCTTCGAGCACGCGGGTCGTGGCGGCGCAGTCCGAGGAGGTTGTGCATCGTCGGCATGCCGAGGGCGTGGTCGACCCGGAACACGGCCTGCTTCGTCGACCGAGCCGCGGCCAAGAGCCTGTTGAGCTCCACGGCGCCGTCGAGGCTCTCGCCGAACGGCTTCTCGAGCGCGATCCGGCTTCCCGGGGGCAGGCCGGCCTCCCCGAGCGCTGCCGCAGTCGTAGCGAGAACAGGGACGGGCGGCAGGGCAAGGTACGCCGCGATCGGGCCGTCGCCGGCGGCGCACAACGCCGCGGCGACGGCGTCCGCGTCGCGCAGGTCGGCTGGTAGCGTAGCGCAGGGACCGGGCCAGCTCGGCGCGCTGTTCCTCCGGCACGCCGTCGGCGTGCTCGGCCAGGTCGCTCGAGCGGCGAGGCGGCGGAACGCCTCGTCATCCCAGGGGTCGCCGAGCGGTGCGACGACGCCGAAGCGCGCGGGAGCCGGTCCGCCGCGCGCAGTGCCGCCAGCGCGGGGAGCAGGTACCGCCCCGCGAGATCGCCCGATGGCTCCGAGGACAGGCGAGGCTCGGCGATCATCCCGGCGAACTCACGGGCGGGCAGGCCGCGGACCCCGGGCACCGCGCGGAACAGCGCTCCGGCGAGCGGGTCGTCGCCCGGCTCGAGCCCCTCGCGCGAAGTCGTGATGAACAGCTCGTCGAGGTCGGCGCCGCCGAACGTGCAGGCGGTCACCTTCCTGGCCGGCAGCTCGATCACCGCGTCCAGGTCGCCGTCTGGCGGGTAGCGGCGCACCGCCCCACCGTCGGAGAGCGCCATCCAGACTCCGTCCTCCGCGTCGACGGTCAGGCCGTCGGGTCGGTGCTCGAGGGCCGCGAGGACGCGCCGGCCGGTAAAGCCGGCGTTGCGTTCGTAGTCGTAGACGGAGATCGGTAGGTCGCCGTGTCGTTGTGGTAAGCGAGCGTGCCGTCCGGGCTCCACTCGAGGCCGTTGGAGACGGTCAGGCCCGTCGAGGACGACGTGGACGCTCGCCGTCGGGTCAAGGCGGTACAGGGACGCCGCTCCATCGGTTGCTGGTCGTAAGCCATCGAGCCGCAGTAGAAGCGCCCGTCGGGGTCGCAG
>CAWHOS010000013.1:0-33670 GCA_963831105.1 uncultured Solirubrobacteraceae bacterium
CTGAGCCTCAACCGCACCAGTCGATCGCCGTCAGCGCCAGCACCTTCGTGACCTCGCGGACGCTCTCGAGATCGACCCACTCGTCGGGCGCGTGCAGGTTCCCGCCGACCGCGCCGTAACAGGTGCAGGGCGTGTCGTAGAAGAGGTTGAAGAAGCGCGCGTCCGTGGTGCCCGTGAACGAGAGCAGCTCGAGCTCCGCCCCCGTCAGCTCGCGGTGGGTGCGGGCGAGCGCTCCGACGATCGGCGTGTCGCGGGCGACGACGCAGCCGTCGGCCTGGAACGCGTAGAACGTCACGTCGGGTGGATGCCCGGCGAGCCAGGGATCGTCGGCCAGCTCGGCGAGCAGCTCGTCGCGGAATGCGTCCTGGATCGCGCGCATGTCCTCGCCCGGGAAGAGGCCGAGCCGGACCTCCAGCACGCACTCCTCCGGAACCGACGAGGTCCAGTCGCCGCCGCGGATGACGCCGACGTTGTAGTTGAGCGGGTGCTCGTGGTCGGCGAACTGCGGCGGCCGCTCGCGCTCGCGGTTGGCGCGGGCCTCGAGCTCGCGCACCGCCTCGATCACGCGCGCGGCCTTGACCACGGCGTTCTGCGCCGCAGAGGCGCGCTCGGCGTGCGCGCCCTGCCCGTGGACGGCGATCCGGACCCAGGTGACGCCCACCTGGGCCTCCAGCGCGGTCCGGCCGAGCGGCTCGGGGATGATCGCCGCGTCGGCGGTGTAGCCGCGGTCGAGCGCCGCCAGCGCGCCGTTGCCCGTGCACTCCTCCTCGATCACGGTCACGAGGCTCAGGTCGCCGCCCAGCTCCGCGCCGGCGTCGCGCAGCGCGCGGACGGCGTAGACCATCGCCGCGATCCCGCTCTTCATGTCCGCGGCGCCGCGGCCCCACATGCGGCCGTCGGCGATCTCGCCACCCCACGGCGGGTGCGTCCAGCGCCCCTCGGGGGTCGCGGGGACGACGTCGACGTGCGACTGCAGCACGAGCGACCGTCCGCCCTCGGCCGCGGCCGGCCAGCGTGCGGCGACGTTCGGCCGGCCCTCGTAGGACCACTCGACGGGTCCGTAGCCCGGCAGCCGCGCGATCGCGGCGTGATCGACGTCCCAGGTGTCGACGTCGAGTCCCATGCCACGGAGCTCGGCGGCGATGAAGGCCTGTACGGGCGCCTCTTCGCCGAGCGTGCTGCGCCGCTCGACCAGCCCGCGCAGGAAGGCGACCTCCCGCTCCCAGTTGGCGTCGATCGCCTCGATGACCCGTTGACGGAGCTCCGCCATCGCCCCGGCGAGGCTACCGTTCCGCCACATGAGGGCGCTCGCCGCCATCGCGCTTGTGGTCCTGGCGGGTTGCGGCGGCGGGAGCGACGAGCCCGCGCGCGAGCGCGGCGATCTCGACCGGCGCCTGATCGAGGCCGCGTTCGCCAACGACGTCGAGGCGGCGCGGCGGCTGGTCGCGCAGGGCGCGGACGTCAACGCGAAGGACGTCACGCAGCAGAGCGCGTACCTGATCGCGACGAGCGAGGTCGGGGACGACCCGCGGCTGCTCGAGCTGACGCTCGCCGGCGGCGCGCGCGTCGACGACAAGGACTCCTACGACGGCACCGGCCTGATCCGCGCGGCCGAGCGCGGGCACCCGCGGATCGTGCGGCGCCTGCTGGAGGCGGGCATCGACCGCGACCACGTCAACCGGCTCGGCTGGACCGCGCTGCACGAGGCGATCGTGCTCGGCGACGGCGGGGCCGACCACGTCGCCACCGTGCGCGCGCTGGTGCGTGGCGGGGTGGACGTGGCGGTGCCCGACGGTGACGGGGTGACGGCGCTCGAGCACGCCGAGGAGCGGGGGTTCGATCGCATCGCGCGCATCCTCCGCACCCATCCCGGCGCCTAGACTGGGGTCCATGGCCACTGAGGAGAGGCAGCGCACCGAGCGCGACGTCCCGTTCACCACGCTCTCGGGCGAGCCGATCCGGGCGCTGTACACGGAGGCCGACCTGCCGTCGGATCCGGACGCCGCGATCGGGCTGCCGGGCGAGTTCCCGTTCACGCGCGGCGTGTACCCGAGCATGTACCGCGGGCGGCTGTGGACGATGCGCCAGTTCGCGGGCTTCGGCACCGCGGAGGACACCAACAAGCGCTTCCGCTACCTCCTCGACCACGGCCAGACGGGGCTCAGCACGGCGTTCGACATGCCGTCGCTGATGGGCCACGACTCCGACCATCCGCGCTCGCTCGGCGAGGTCGGGCGCGAGGGCGTCGCGATCGACACGCTCGACGACATGGAGACGCTGTTCCAGGGGATCGACCTCGGCGAGGTCTCCGTCTCGATGACGATCAACGCGCCGGCGGCGATCATGATGGCCTACTACGTCGTCGCCGCCGAGGACAAAGGCATCCCCGCCGACCGCCTCAGCGGCACGATCCAGGCCGACATCCTCAAGGAGTACATCGCCCAGAAGGAGTGGTGCTTCCCGGTCGATCCGGCGATGCGCCTGCTCGGCGACATGATGCAGTGGTGCACCGGGCACATGCCGCGCTGGCACCCGGTCTCGATCAGCGGCTACCACATCCGCGAGGCGGGCTCGACGGCCGCCCAGGAGCTCGCCTTCACGCTCAAGGACGGCCTGACCTACGTCGAGGAGCAGGTCGCCCGCGGGATGGACGTCGACGACTTCGCGCCGCGCCTGAGCTTCTTCTTCAACGCGCACATCGACTTCTTCGAGGAGATCGCCAAGTACCGCGCCGCGCGCCGGATCTGGGCGCGCGAGCTCAAGGAGACGTTCGGGGCCAAGAACCCCAAGTCGTGGCTGATGCGCTTCCACACCCAGACGGCCGGGGTCTCGCTGACCGCGCAGCAGCCGCTCAACAACATCGCCCGCACGGCGATCGAGGCGCTCGCGGGCGTGCTGGGCGGCACGCAGTCGCTGCACACCAACTCCCACGACGAGGCGCTCGCGCTGCCCTCCGAGGACGCCGTGCGCGTCGCGCTGCGCACGCAGCAGGTGATCGCCCACGAGACCGGCGTGACGAACACGATCGACCCGCTCGGCGGCTCCTACTTCGTCGAGTCGCTGACCGACCGGATGGAGCAGCTCGCCTACGAGTACTTCGCCAAGATCGACGAGCTCGGCGGCATGGTCGAGGCGGTCAAGCGCGGCTATCCGCAGCGCGAGATCGCCGACGCGGCGTTCGAGCTCCAGCGGGAGTACGACTCCGGGGAGCGCAAGCTCGTCGGCGTGAACTCCTACAAGGAGGGCGGCGAGGGCGAGATCGAGATCCTGCGGATCGACCCGGCGCTCGAGCAGAAGCAGATCGACCGCGTCCAGGGCGTCCGCGCCCGGCGCGACTCCGAGAAGGTCGAGGCGGCGCTCGCCGAGCTCAAGTCGGCCGCCGCGCAGGACGACCACAACCTCATGCCGAACCTCCTCGAGTGCGCGCGCGTACACGCCACCGAGGGCGAGATCGTCGAAGCCCTCCAAACCGTGTTCGGCACCTACACCGAGTCGCCAGTCTTCTAGCCGTCCCGAAAGGTCTCACTCTCCATGCGCAAGCTGCTGATCGCGATGCTGATCGCCGCCGTGTCCGCCGTGCTCGCCGTCCCCGCGCTGGCCGCGACGCGGTCGGTGAAGGTCGCCGACGACTACTTCGTCCGCAAGGGCTCCGTCCCGACGGTCTCGGTCAAGAAGGGCACGACGGTCACGTGGCGCTGGGCGGGCAAGGAGATGCACAACGTCGCCGTCACCAAGGGCCCGGTCAAGTTCCGCTCCTCGTTCAAGACGAAGGGCTCCTACTCCAAGCGCGTGACGCGCACCGGCACCTACACCATCGTCTGCACGATCCACCAGCCGGACATGGCGATGAAGCTCCGGGTCACCCGCTAGCGCCATAGAATCGAGCGCATGGCCGCTCCCTCCACCACGAAGAAGATCCGCGTCGTCGTCGCCAAGCCCGGCCTCGACGGGCACGACCGCGGGGCGAAGATCATCGCCCGCGCGCTGCGCGACGCGGGGATGGAGGTCATCTACACCGGCCTGCATCAGACGCCGGAGCAGATCGTCGAGACCGTGCTGCAGGAGGATGCCGACGCCGTCGGGCTGAGCATCCTCTCGGGCGCGCACATGACGCTCGTGCCGAAGGTGATCGAGCTGCTCTCCGAGCAGGACGCCTCCGACGTCGTCGTGACGGTCGGCGGGACGATCCCGGCGCAGGACATCGAGGAGCTCAAGGAGCTCGGGGTGGCCGAGGTCTTCACGCCGGGCGCGCCGACGCAGGCGATCATCGACTTCATCCAGGGCGCCGTCACGCCTTAGTAGGCCGCGACGCCCGGCGGCCAGGCCAGCTCCACGCCGGCCGCCGTGAGCTCGTCCTGGAACTCGCGCAGCAGCGCCGGATCGGCGCGCACGGCCCGCGGGATCGCGCCCCTCGCGCCGCAGAACGCCGCGAGGTGCCCGGCAGCCTCGCCCGCGCCCCACTCGACCGGGTGCAGCCGGTAGGCGCCGTTGGTGACGTGCGTCGTGGCGATGTTCTTGGCGCCCGCGAGCAGGTTGTCGACCCGGACCGGGATGAGCGCGCCGAGGGGGATCTGGAACGGCGGGCAGGCGACGTCGATGTACGGGTCGCCGCCGGTCGAGGGGTGCAGGTCGATCCGGTACTGGCCGATCCCGACGCTGTCCGCGTAGGGGCGGCCGAGCTCCTGCTCGACGATGCGGTGCTCGCCGGCGATGCGGCGCGACTCGCGGATGTAGAGCGCCTTCGCCGTCCAGCGCAGGCGTAGCCCGGGGAAGCCGGCCTCGGTCTGCAGCCAGTGCAGGAAACCCATGCTCCACTCCCGCGCCGCGGCCGCGTGGGCCGCCGCGTCGGGCACCCCGTACACCGGGCCGCCCGTGTAGTCGATCTGCGGCCAGTTGACGAGCGTGATGTCGCTGCGCAGATGGCCAGGGGCGAAGTTCCCGCGCGCCGCGATCCGCCGGAACAGCCACAGCTCCTTGTCGAGCGAGGGGTCGGCCAGGTCCGGGCCGATCAGCCCGGGGTCGCCCGGCGGGTTCGGCGTGAGCGTGCGCGGCACGAGCTCGTTCGTGCGCGGGTCCGGCGCCAGCAGCGAGTAGCGGCCCGGGTCGTAGCCCGGCGGGCGCGGGATCGTGTGGTCCTCGCCGGCGAGGTGGTCGACCGCGAAGCAGGCCGAGACGGGCTGCATGTTCAGCGGGTCGGCGACCGCCGCGGCGTGCGGCTCGCCGGTCTGCTCGCGCGACTCGGCGCCGGTCACGTGCTCGACCCCCGCCAGCGGGAGCAGCTCGCCGGTCTCCGTGGCGTCCACGAACCAGGCCGCCTCGACGACGCGCTCCGCCTCGGGGCCGCGCAGCGTCACGGCGGTGATCCGGTCGCGGTCGGTGTGCGCGGCGACGGGCGCGTGCTCGCGCAGGACCTCGATCCCGGGCCGGTCCACGAGCGCTTCGATCACCGCGAGCGCCGCGTGCGGCTCGCACGAGAGCCGGCTCACCGTCGCCGAGCCGGGGTTGAGGTCGCGGCGCGCGCGGGCGGCCGCGGTCAACGGCGTGTGCTCGCGGTAGTGGGCTCGGATCCCCTCCCGCAGCGCGCGGTAGCGCGCGGTGCAGCCGAAGTCCTCGATCCAGGGGTGCTCGTCGAGCGGCACGGCCTGGCTCGTGAGCTGGCCGCCCAGCCAGCCGGTCTCCTCGCTGAGCACGACGCGGGCGCCGCGCTCGGCCGCGGCCAGCGCGGCCGCCACACCGCCCAACCCGCCGCCCACCACGAGCACGTCCGCCTTCAGATCGACGATCCCGAGAAGAAGAAGAACCAGACCTCGAACGCGAGCGCCGCGATCAGCACCGTGCCGACGAGCACGACGTCGAGCGCGGAGATCCGCTGCCGGCGACGCTGGTCGCGCACGCGCTCGCCGGACAGGCTCCGCAGCCACGGCTGCTGGCGCCGCGGCGGCGGCGGGATCCCGAGCAGCCGGTCGTGGCGCGCGCCGAGCGCGCCCAGCAGCTTGATCAGCGCGAAGCTCGTCACGCCCATCACCGCGATCACGGCGAACACCGCGCCCATGCTCAAGCCGGAGGTCCCCTGCAGCCGGCTGCCCGACCCACAGCGCCAGCAGCGGGCTCCCGGTCCAGATGTTCACCGCCGTCACGGCCATCGCGGCGAGGAGGAGGGCTCTCTGCAGGCGCGCTGCCACGGCTGCGGGTGACGCTACCGGCCGGGGGCGTCGCCCGCGACGGACGTCAACGGCGCTGGGTAGGGAAGGTGGGGAGCGCCCGGAACTCCTTCGACCGCTCGCCTCGGGAGCAGCCGCGCGGGCGGCTCCCTCGCTCCCCCACCCCGCCGCAGTTGACGTTCGACCCGGCACCGCGTAACTGAACCGTCCAGACGGTATAGTAATCGACATGCCAGCCCTCTTCCTCGCCATCGCCATCGTCGCGGAGGTCGCCGGCACGGTCGCGCTCAAGTACACCGACGGCTTCACGAACCCCGGCCCGAGCGTGCTCGTGGTCGCCGGCTACGGCCTCTCGTTCTGGATGCTCGCGCTCGTGCTGCGGGACATGCCGATCGGCCTCACCTATGCCGTCTGGGCGGCCGTCGGCACCGCGCTGATCGCCGCCATCGGGATCGTCGCCTTCGGCGAGCCCGCCACCACGCTGAAGATGCTCAGCCTCGGGCTGATCATCGCGGGCGTCGTCGGCCTCAACCTCGCGGGCAGCCACTAGTGCCGCGCGGGGACACGAGGAAGCGGTTGCTCGACGCCGCCGCCGTCGTCGTGCGCCGCGACGGCGCCCAGGCGCTCACCCTCGACGCCGTGGCCGCGGAGGCCGGCGTCTCCAAGGGCGGGCTGCTCTACCACTTCAAGGCCAAGCGCGAGCTCCTCGACGCGATGCTCGAGGGCTGGCTGGAGGAGTTCGCCGCGGAGATCGACGCCGCACGCGAGGGGCGCCCGTTCGCCCACGGCTACGTCAAGGCCTCCGACATCAGCGGCTGGGCGGCGGCCGACCGCGCCACGGAGTTCGGGCTGCTGGCCGCGATGGTCGACCAGCCGGCCACGTTGGAGCGCGTGCGCGCCCGCTACGCCGCCTGGCAGGAGCAGCTCGCCGACGAGGCCGCCGACCCCGTCGAGGCCACCGTCGCGCGGCTCGCCGCCGACGGCCTGTGGCTGAACGACCTGCTCGGCCTCGCCCCGCCCGCGGGGGAGCTGCGCGAGCGCGTGATGGCGCGCATGCTCCAGCTCGCGACGCAGGATTGACTGACGGATCAATCGGGGACGGATCGCAGTAGGATGCTGCGCGCCATTCAGCGAGGAGCGTGAACCAAGTGAAGATCTGCGTCCTGGTCAAAGAGGTGCCGGACGCCGCCGTCGAGAAGCGCATCAATCCTTCGACGGGGCGGATGGACCGGAGCGGTGAGAAGAACCTCAACCCGTTCGACACGCACGCCATCGAGGCGGCGATGCAGCTCAAGGAGGGCGGCGCCGTCGAGGTCGACGAGGTCGTGGCCGTGACCATGGGTCCCGAGACCGCCGTGCGTGCCCTGCACAAGGCCGTCTCCCTGGGCGCCGACCGCTCGACCCACCTGACCGACGAGGCCCTGGCGGGCTCGGACGTCAACGGCACGGGCTACGCGCTCGCCAAGGTGCTCGAGGCAGAGCAGCCCGACCTGGTCCTGCTGGGCCAGCAGTCCGACGACGGCGAGTGCTACACGATCGGCGCCGTCGTGGCCGACCACCTCCAGATGCCCTCGCTCACGCAGGTCATCAAGATCGACGTCGAGGACGGCAAGCTGCGCTGCGAGCGCCAGGCGGAGTACGGCTACGACACGGTGCTCGTGGAGCTCCCGGCCGTGATCTCCGTCGGCGACGCGATCAACGAGCCGCGCTACCCGTCGCTGAAGGCGATCATGGGCGCCAAGAAGAAGCCGCTCGAGACCAAGGCCGCCGGCGACGTCGGCATCGAGGGCGACCGCGTCGGCTACGACAACGCCCGCGCCCGCTGCACCGACTTCAAGGCCCCGCCGGCCAAGTCCGCGGGCCAGATCATCGAGGACGAGGACACGAACGAGACGGTCGAGAAGATCGTCGCGTGGCTGGACGAGAGGAAGCTGCTGGCATGAGCGGGATCCTGGTCTACGCGCTCCACTACGAGGGCGCCTTCAACAAGAACTCGCTCGGCGCCGTGTCCGAGGGGGCTCGTCTCGCCTCCGAGCTGGGCACGGAGTGTCACGCGATCGTGGTCGGCGAGAAGGCCGGCCTGTCCGACGATCTGTGCGCCTCGCTGGGCGGCTACGGCGCCAACAAGGTCCACCGCGTCGAGGGTCCTGAGGGCCTCGCGCAGCCGGTCGTCGACGCGATGGCGAAGGTCATCGCCGACAACGACCTCGGCTACGCGCTGTTCGGCGGCGGCCTGCTCGGCTTCGAGATCGGCGCCGGCCTGACCGCGCGCCTGGACGCCGGCGTCTGCATGGAGGTCACCAACGTCCGCGTCGAGGAAGGCAAGCTCGTGGCGGAGCGCCCGATCCTGGGCGACTCGCAGGTCTCCGACGTGCACTACGACGCCGGGGTCGGCGTGATCATCGGCCGCCTGAACGCGTTCGAGGCCTCGGAGAACGGCTCCGGCGCCGCCGCGGTCGAGGACGTGCAGGTCGACTTCGCCCCGCACAGCCTCAAGGCCTCGATGGTCCAGCGCGGCGAGCAGCGCGGCGCCGACGTGAACATCGAGGACGCCGACATCCTCGTGGCCGGCGGCCGCGGCCTCGGCAAGGCCGAGGGCTTCGAGGCCCTCGAGGAGCTGGCCGGCGCGATGGGCGGCGCCGTGGCGGCCACCCGCGCGGTGGTCGATGCGGGCTGGTACTCCTACTCCGCGCAGATCGGCCAGACGGGCAAGACGGTTGCCCCGAAGCTGTACCTGGCGGCCGGCATCTCCGGCGCGATCCAGCACAAGGTCGGCATGCAGTCCTCGGAGAACATCGTCGCGATCAACAAGGACGCCAACGCCCCGATCTTCGAGTTCTCCGACCTCGGGATCGTCGGCGACCTCAACAAGATCGTGCCCAAGCTCACCGAGGCCGTGAAGGCCAAGAAGGGCGGCTGAGCAGCCGATGTCGCAGAGCAACGGCCGGGTCGCCCCGAGCCAGTTCCCGCCGCCGGTGGACTCCGCCAAGGAGTTCATCGGCCCCCCGACCGATGCCGAGGACGAGCGCATCGAGGTCGGCGTCGCCATCGTCGGCGGCGGCCAGGCGGGCCTGGCGTGCGCGATCCGGCTGCTGCAGCTGCTCGAGGACGACCCGGAGCTGACCGAGAAGCTCGGGGAGGTCCCGGTCGCCGTGATCGAGAAGGGCAAGGTCGCCGGCGCCCACCAGCTCTCGGGCGGCGTGATGAACCCGAAGTCGATCCGGCAGCTGCTCCCGGACGACGACTCCTGGCCGCACTACGGCGAGGTCGAGGGCGAGTCCGTGCACTTCATGCTCAACAAGAAGCGCGCGATCCGCCTGTGGCCGGTGCCGCCGCCGTTCCGCAACCACGGCAACTACGTGGTCTCGGTCGCCGAGCTCAACCGCTGGCTGGCCGAGAAGGCCGAGGAGGCCGGCGCGTACATCCTCACGGAGACCACGGGCAACAAGCTCCTGGTCGAGGACGACAAGGTCGTCGGCGTGCGCACCGGGGACAAGGGCCGCGACAAGGAGGGCGGGCAGAAGGGCAACTTCGAGCCCGGCTCGGACGTGATCGCCAAGGCGACCGTGCTCGCGGAGGGCTGCTGGGGCCACCTGACGGGCGCCGCGCAGAAGGGGCTCGGCCTGGCGGGCAACGACCCGCAGGTGTGGGCGCTCGGCGTCAAGGAGGTCTGGGAGGTCGAGCAGCCGCTGGAGAAGGTGATCCACACGCTCGGCTGGCCGCTGCGCCCGCAGGCCAAGTACCAGGAGTTCGGCGGCTCGTGGATCTACGGCATGAACCGCGAGGGCGAGAAGCCGAAGGTCTCGATCGGGTTCGTGTGCGGGCTCGACAACGCCGACGCGCGCATCTCGGTCCACGACCTGCTGCAGGAGTTCAAGCTCCACCCGCTCGTCAAGAAGATCCTCGAAGGCGGCAAGCGCGTCGCCTGGGGCGCGAAGGCGATCCCCGAGGGCGGCTACTGGGCGCTTCCGCGCCTGTCGCACCCCGGCATGGTCATCTGCGGCGACGCGGGCGGCATGGTCAACGTGCCCAAGCTGAAGGGGATCCACTACGCGATCGAGTCCGGGCGGCTCGCCGCGGAGACGATCTACAAGCAGCTCAAGGCCGGCTCCTCGGACTTCTCGGAGTACGAGGCCGCCGTGCACGAGGGCGACATCGGCAAGGACCTCTACGAGTCGCGCAACATGAAGCAGCCCTTCGCCAAGGGGCTGATCGTCGGCGGGGCGATCGTCAACGCGATGACGGTGACCAAGGGCCGCTTCCCGGCGGGCCACTGGCCGACGCATCGCGACGCCGAGGCGCCGCTGCTGATGACCGACCGCCACAAGCGCTATCCCAAGCCCGACGGCAAGTACACCTTCGACAAGCTGTCGGGCGTCTTCCTCACCGGCAACGCCACGCGCGACGACGCGCCGAGCCACATCCGGATCGAGAAGCGGGTGCCTCGCGAGGTCGCGGAGGCGTGGCAGTGGATGTGCCCCGCGGGGGTCTACGAGGTCCCCGAGGACGCCCCGGAGAGCGGGCCGGTCGACCTGATCGTCAACCCCTCCAACTGCGTCCAGTGCGGCGCGATCACCGCCAAGGGCGGGCGCCTGACCCCGCCCGAGGGCGGCGACGGGCCGCTGTACCAGATCACCTGACAGACATCGGGCGGCCGCCGCAACTCGGCGGCCGCTCACGCGTTCTCCTGCGAGATGCTTCGCGTCACCGTCCTCGCGCTGCTCGCGCTCGCCCTCGCCGCACCGGCGGCCAGCGCCGCCGTACCGCGCTGGGCGGCCAAGGCCGTGCTCGCCGACTGCGAGCGCGGCGCCGACGAGACGGAGCGCGCAGCCGTGTTCGAGGGCCAGATGCGCAGCGTCCGCGGCGCCGCCCGCATGCAGATGCGCTTCACGCTGCAGGCCCGCACGCCCGACACGACGCGCTGGAGCCCGGTGACCGCCCCCGGATTCGGCACGTGGGTCGGCCCGGCTCCCGGCACGTCGCGCTACGTCTACACCAAGCGCGTCGAGGGCCTGCTGGCGCCGGCCACCTACCGGGTGCAGCTGCGCTACCGCTGGCTCTCCGACCGCGGCCGCACGCTCGCGACGGCGCGCCGCAACTCGCGCGCGTGCCGCCAGCCCGACCCGCGCCCGAACCTCGTCGTCAGCTCGCTCACCGTGCAGCGCACGGCCAAGCCCGGCCGCTACCGCTACGTCGCCTTCGTCCGCAACACGGGGCGCTCGGCCGCGGAGGCGAACTCGCTGCAGGTGGCGTTCGGCGGCGCGGCGCTGCCGCAGTCGCCGGTGCTGGCGCTCGAGCCCGGCGAGGGCGTCGAGGTGACGCTCGAGGGCCCCGCGTGCAGCGAGGGCGCGCCGGTCGACGCGAACGCCGACGCCGGCGAGGCGATCGACGAGAGCGACGAGGCGGACAACCGCTTCACGCGCTTGTGCCCACCGCCGTCCTGAGCAGCCAGGACTCCACCGCCGGCCAGTAGCGCTCGGGCGCCTCGGCGAACGGGAAGTGGCCGCAGCCCTCGAGCATCAGCAGCTCGCCCTCGGGCGCGGTGATCGCGATCCGGCGCGCCGCCTCGGGCGGGATCGCGAGGTCCAGCTCGGCTCCGATCGCGAGCACGGGCACGTCGGCGAAGGCGAGCGCGGTCAGCGCCTCGAGCTCGCCCCAGTCGCGCGGGCGGCCCATCTCGGGCCGGAAGAGCACGTCGCGCAGCATCCGCATCAGCGCCGCCTCGCTGACGGTCAGCCGCGGCGCCTGCTCGAGCCACGCGTCCTTGAGCTGCTGCGGCGAGCCCGCGACCTGCTCGCGCGCCTCGCCCTCCGCCACCCGCTCGCGCTGCTCGCCGGTGAGGCCGGCCAGCGGGTCCTCCGGCGCCCCGGGCGGCGGCGTCTCGCTCGCGTCGGTGCAGGAGGCGACGATCCGGGCCGCGCTGCCGGGGAAGTCGACGAGGTGCTGCAGCGCGACGAAGCCGCCGAACGAGTGCCCGAGCAGCGTCCAGTCGCGCAGCTCGAGGTCCTGCGCGAGCCGCTCGACGGCGCGCGCGTAGCCCGCCAGCGTCCACTCGTTGCGGTCGCCCTCCGGCGAGTGGCCGTTGCCGGGCAGGTCGGCGAGCAGCACGCGGTGGCTGCGGGCGAGCAGCTCGACCCCGGGCCGGAAGACCGTGCCGTCCAGGCCCGGCCCGGGGTGCAGGAGCAGGACGGGCGGCCCGTCGCCCAGCTCGCGGACGTGCATCATCGCGGCGCGGACTCGGCCAGGAACGTGGCGAGCGCCGCGGCGGCCGTCTCGGGCGCGTCCTCGTAGACGAAGTGGCCCGTGCCGGGGATGACCTGCACGCGCGCGCCCTGCACCTCGCGCGCGAAGCGCTGCGCCCCGGCGACGGGCGCGAACGGGTCGTCCTCACCCCACAGGGCGAGGAACGGCACGCCCAGCGCGGCGAGCTTGCCCTCGTAGGCCTCGAGCTCGGAGAACTCGCCGCTGCGGTAGAGCTCGAGCTGGCCGCGGCGGCGCGGCTCGTCGGCGAACGCCTTGAAGTACTCGCGGGCGTGCTCCGGACCGATCCCCTTCGAGACCGAGCCGAGCATGCCGGTGAACGCCTCCAGCGTCATCCCGTCGACGAGCTCCTCGCCCTGGCCCGGCGTCCGCAGCGCGTCGGCCATCCCGTGCCAGCGCCCGTCCGGGAAGAAGCCGGTGTCGCTGGCGACCACCGCCCACACCGCGTCGGGGTGATCGCAGGCCCAGCGCAGGCCGATCAGCCCGCCCCAGTCGTGGCCCACCAGCGCCACGCGCTCCAGCCCCTCGGCCTGCCGCAACGCCTCGAGCGCCTCGACGTGCCGGGTCCACGTCCCCGGCGGGTCTGGCGCGGAATCGCCGTAGCCCGGCAGGTCGGGCGCGACGGCGTACAGGCCGTGCGCGGCGAGCGCCCGCAGCGCGGGTCCCCACATGTGCGAGGAGGCCGGATAGCCGTGGACGAGCAGCACGGCGGGATCCGCGGGGTCGCCGGCGCTCTTGAAGACTGGAAGGCCCATCTACACTGGAAGGACCATGAAGACCGACATCCATCCCTCCTACGTCGAGGCGACTGTGACCTGCACGTGCGGGAACCAGTTCACCACGCGCTCGACCAAGGGCGACCTGCACGTGGAGATCTGCTCCAACTGCCACCCGTTCTACACGGGCAAGCAGAAGCTCGTCGACACGGGCGGTCGCGTCGAGCGCTTCCAGCGCCGCGCCGCCAAGCGCCAGCGCGGGCAGTGAAGTTCCGGTCCGGTTCTGCCGATTCCATAGGCGTGCCGGACCGATCCTCATCCCTCGAGGCCCAGCGTGACGCCCCGGTGGGCGGCCAGGCTGTCCTCGAAGGGGTGATGATGCGCGGCGTCTCCACGTGGGCCGTCGCCGTCCGCAAGCCGCTGCCCGAGCAGATCGCGGACGGCCGCGAGCTCGGGGTGGGCGAGGCCGCAGCGGGCGAGATCGAGGTGCAGTCGTTCCCGCTCGTCTCCTGGGTGAAGCGCCACCGCGTGCTGCGCTGGCCCGTGATCCGCGGCGTGGTCGCGCTCGCCGAGTCGCTGCGCATCGGCTTCAAGGCGCTCAACATCTCCGCCAACGCGCAGCTGCCCGAGGACGAGGAGGAGATCTCCAACCTCATGTGGGCGGGCGCGATCGTCGGCGGCCTGGCGCTCGCCGTCGGGCTCTTCTTCGTCGTCCCCGTCGCGCTGACCAGCCTGTTCAAGGATCAGCTCGGCTCGGCCGTCCTGTTCTGGCTCGTCGAGGGCGTCCTGCGCACCGCGATCTTCCTCGGCTACCTGTCGCTGCTGTCGCGCATGCGCGACCTGCGGCGCGTCTTCGAGTACCACGGCGCCGAGCACAAGGTCATCTCCTGCTTCGAGGCCGGCGAGCCGCTCGAGCCCGAGCGCGCCCAGCGCTTCTCACGCCTGCACCCGCGCTGCGGCACGAGCTTCCTGCTGATCGTGATGATCGTGGCCATCTTCGTCTTCGCCCCGGTCGGCCTGCCGGCCTGGTACGTGCTGCTGGCGACCCGCGTGCTCGGCGTGCCGCTGATCGCCGGGCTCTCGTTCGAGGTCATCAAGTGGGCCGGCCGCAACCGCGGCAAGGGCTGGGTCCAGACGCTGATGTGGCCGGGCATGCAGCTCCAGCGCCTGACCACCCGCGAGCCCGACCTCGATCAGCTCGCGGTCGCCTGCGCGGCGATGGAGGCCGTGCTCGCCGTCGAGGACCCCCGCGCCGCGTCCGCCGAGGACAAGGTGGGCATGGAGGTCGTCGCCTAACGGACCGCAGGGCCCCGGCGCCTTGCAGGCGCGGTGTGGTGAACGTAGTGTCGCGCTGAGATCGGTTGAGCGCGGATCGCATCGGCAACTACGAGATCGTCCGGATGCTCGCCCGCGGCGGGATGGCCGTCGTGTACCTCGTGCGCCAGCCGGCGCTCGACCGCGACGTGGTGCTCAAGCGACTGGACCTCGAGGGCGGCGACCCCGCGCTGGCCCAGCGCTTCGTGCGCGAGGCGCGGCTCGCGGCGACGCTGGACCACCCGAACGTCGTCACGCTGTTCGACTTCTTCGAGCACGACGGCGTGCCCTACATCGCGATGGAGTACGTCGCGGGCGGCTCGCTGCGCGAGCTGGTCGGCCGGCTCGAGCTGCCGCAGGTCTGCGGGGTGGTCGAGGGCGTGCTCGCCGGGCTCGGCCACGCGGAGCGCCAGGGCATCGCCCACCGCGACCTCAAGCCGGAGAACCTCCTGCTCACGCGGCGCGGCACCGTCAAGATCGCCGACTTCGGGATCGCCCGCGCGTACAACGCGCTGACCCCGCGGCTCACGGCCACCGGGATGGCGATCGGCACGCCGGCCTACATGGCTCCCGAGCAGGCCACCAACGACCCGCTCGGGCCCACGACGGACCTCTACTCGCTCGGCGTGATCGCCTACGAGCTGCTCTCGGGCCGGCCGCCGTTCGTCTCGGACACGCCGGTCGGGCTGCTCTACGCCCACGTCCATACGCCGCCACCGCCGCTCACGGCGCTCGTCGAGCCCGAGCAGCGGGCGCTCTGCGGCTGGGTCGAATGGCTGCTCGCCAAGGACCCCGCCGGCCGTCCGCAGTCGGCGGCCGAGGCGTGGGACGCGCTCGAGGAGCTCGCGGTCGCGGAGATGGGTCCGTACTGGCGCCGGCACGCGGCGATCACCGCGCCCGATCCCGCGCAGGCGCCGGAGCCGGGGCCGGAGCCCGCGACGACCGAGGAGGCGAGCGAGGACCCGACGCGCAAGCTGCCGACGCCAACGCCGATCGCGCCGCCGGCCAGCCTCGGGCCCGCGCATGCGCGCCGGCGCGGGGCGTGGATCGCGACGGCCACCCTGCTGGCGGCCGGGGCGGCGGGGGCGGCGTTCGCCATCCCCGACGAGCGCGATCCGGCGCGGCGCGCCCCCAAGCCAGAGCCGACGGCGCCCCCTACGAAGGCCGCGACGCCGTACGACTTCGACTCCGACGGCCGGCAGGAGCTCGTGATCGCCATGCTCCGCGGCGCCCCTCGCGAGCGGCGGGCCCACAGCGGCGTGGTGCTCGTCCAGACCCGCAAGGGGAAGCGGCCTTGGAGCACCATCACCGAGGCGCGCGCCGGGGTGCCGGGGCGCCCGAGGATCAACGACGACTTCGGCTCGGGGCTCGCCAGCGCGGACTTCGATCGCGACGGGCACGCCGACCTGGCGATCGGAACGCCCGGCCGCGAGCGCGTCTCCGTGCTCTACGGGGGTCCCGGCGGGCTCGACGGCAAGCGCACCGGGCAGCTCACGGCGCGGCGCGCGCGGCTCCCGAGCGGCAGCGAGCGCTACGGCTACACGCTGGTGGCCCGCGATCTCGACGAGGACGGCTTCGGCGACCTCGTGGTCGCGGCCCCGGGCAACCTCGGCGGGCAGCCGTCCACCGGAGCACTTCACGTCGTCTACGGCGGCCCGGAGGGCCTCCGTCCGGATCGCACGCGCGTCATCCGGCGGCCGGCCGGCGTGTCCGGCTTCGGGCACCGCCTGCGGTCGGGCGACGTCGACGGCGACGGGCGGCCCGATCTGGTGGAGGGCGGCGCCGCGCGCGGCGGGGACCCGGGGCACGCGAGCTATTGCCGTGGCGCTCGAAGCGGGCCCCTGCGCTGCCGGCTGCTGCCGTCCGCCGGGGGCACCTCCTCGCTGGCGATCGGGGACGTCAACGGCGACGACCGCGCCGACATCATCCAGGGCGACTCGCAGCACGTGGATCCCGAGATGGGGCCGCCGGTCGGGGCCGGCCTGGTGCGCGTGTGGTTCGGTTCCCGCGACGGGCCGCGTCCGGACCCGCTCGAGATCACGCAGGACAGCCCTCGCATCCCCGACGTCAACGAGCCCGGCGACGAGTTCGGCGCCGTCGTGGAGGCCGGCGACGTGGACTCGGACGGCTTCGCGGACATCATCGTCGGTGCCACCCGCGAGGACGGCGGCGCCGGTCAGGTGACGGTGATCCGCGGCCATCGCGAAGGCATCGCGCGCGTCGCCAACGTCGACTTCGACCAGGACTCGCCGAACGTGCCGGGGCGTGCGGGGCCCGATCGGGAGTTCGGCTCCACGATCGCGGTGCTGCGGCTGTCGAACGACGACCGTCCGGATGTGGCGCTCGCCGCGCGCGGCCAGGACTCCGAGGACGCGCGGGTGATGTGGGTGAGGAGCACGCCGGGGGTGTTCTCGCCGACGGAGACGCGCACGAGGACGCTGGAGGGCGTGGCCTCGCTGGTGGACGCCCCGCCGGGCGGGCGGATCCGCCTGGCGAAGGCGGCCGGGAGCTGATTCCCACCTTCGTGTGATGACCGGGCGCCGGCGCGGCCCGAGGGTGGGGCCATGCCCCGGCCCGCCCACCGCCCCGACATCGAAGGGCTGCGCGCCGTCGCGATCGTCGCCGTGCTGCTCGCCCACGCCGGCGTCGGGCCGGCGCGGGGCGGCTTCGCCGGCGTCGACGTCTTCTTCGTCATCTCCGGCTACCTGATCACCCAGGTGCTCGTGAGAGAGCTCGAGGCGACGGGCGCGATCTCGCTCACGCGCTTCTTCGCGGGCCGCGTCAAGCGGCTGATGCCGCAGGTGCTGGTCGCGATCGCGGCCGTGGTCGCGGCGTCGTCCCTGCTGCTGTCCCCGGTCCGCGCCGACGCCGTCGCCTCCGACGTGATGGCCGCCGGCGTCTACGCGATGAACTGGCGTCTGTCGGAGAGCGCGGTCGACTACTTCGCCGCGGGGGACGCCGATCGGCCGCTGGACCACTTCTGGTCGCTGGCCGTCGAGGAGCAGTTCTACCTCGCCTGGCCGCTGATGCTGCTCCTGCTCGCAGCGGCGACACGCCGCCGCGCGGCCGGAGCGCACGGCCCGCTGGCGGCGCTCCTGTGCGCCATCGCGGCGGCGTCGTTCGCCTGGGCCGTCCACCAGTCGGCCGTCGCCCCCGAGCAGGCGTACTTCTCGCTCGCGGGGCGGGCGTGGGAGCTGGCGGTCGGCGGGCTGCTGGCCGTCGTGCTGCTGCGGCGGCGGCTCGGCCGCGGGGCCGCCGGCGTGGCGGGCTGGGCGGGCGCCGGGGCGATCCTCGCCGCCACGCTGCTGTTCGACGCCGGCACGCCGATGCCGGGCGCCCCGGCGCTGCTGCCCGTGCTCGGCGCCGCCGCGCTGCTGGCGGCCGGGACGAGCACGGCGCGGGCGCTGCCCACGCGCGCGCTGGCCACACGCCCCGCGCGCTTCGTCGGGCGGATCTCCTACGCGTGGTACGTGTGGCACTGGCCGGTGCTGGTGTTCGCCGCCGCCGGCGGGCCCCTGAGCACCGGCGAGGGCCTCGCCGTCACACTGGCCTCGCTCGTGCCCGCGCTGATCACGCACCGCTGGATCGAGGAGCCCTTGCGGCGGTCCAAGGCGCACCTGCGGCGCCCGCGGGCGATCCTGGTCGGCGCGATCGCCGGACCCGCCGTCGCGGTCGCGTCGGGCGTCGCGCTGTCGGCCAGCCTGGCCTCGCCCGCGGCGCTGTCGGCCGGCGAGGTGGAGGGGGCGGGACAGCTCCAGCGCACCGGGCGCATCCAGGAGTCGGCCACGGCGCTGCGCCCGCGCCCGGTCGACGCGGCCGAGGACCGCGGCAAGCCGTATCGCGACGACTGCCTCGTCCCCGAGCGGGCGACCAGCTCGCCGCGCTGCTCCTACGGCGCGCGCCGCCCCCTCGCCACCGTCGTGCTGTTCGGGGACTCGCACGCGATGCAGCTGTTCCCGGCGCTCGAGCACGTCGCGCTGCGCCGCCGCTGGCGGCTGTTGGTCCTGACCAAGGCGGGCTGCCCGCCCTCGAACGTCTCCGTCGTCTCGCCGCTGTCGCGCCGGAGCTACCCCGAGTGCGACGCGTGGCGCGCGTACGCGCTGCGCAGGATCGAGCGCGAGGGTCCGGTGCTCGTGCTCGCGGCTGGCTCCGCGCACCACCAGGTGATCGAGGACGGGCGCCGCCTGAAGGGCGAGGCGGCGACGCGACCCCTGGCGGACGGCTGGCCGCCCGTGCTGCGACGGCTGCGCGCCGCGGCCGGCCACGTCGTCGTGACGAGCGACCCGCCGCGCGCGCCGCTCGACGTCCCGGCCTGCGTCTCCGATCACCTGAAGGAGCTGCGCCGCTGTGCCTTCGCCCGCCGCCCCGCGGCCGTCCGCGCGGAGGCGGTGAGCGCCGTCGTGCGCACGGTCGACGGCGTCAGGGCGCTCGACCTCTCGGAGCAGCTCTGCCTCGCGGAGCTGTGCCCGAGCGTCATCGGGGACGTGCTCGTCTACCGCAACAGCGGCCACCTCACCGCGAGCTTCGCCGCCACCCTGGGCCCGTGGCTCGGGGGCCGGCTGCCGCGGGTCGCGCGGGCGGCGGGCGCCGGTGCGCCGCCCGGTGCGTCGTAACCTTGGCGCCGTGATCGAGGGGCTCGTCGAACAGATCGAGGCGCGGTTCGCCGACGCTCAGGCGCAGATGTCGGATCCCGAGGTGATCTCGGACCGCAAGCGCTACGCCGACGCCGGGCGGCTGTTCAACCATCTCGCCCCCGCCGCCAAGCTCGCGGAGGAGTGGCGGCTGGCCCGCTCGGACGCCGAGGGTGCGCAGGAGATGCTCGACGAGGGCGGCGAGGACGCCGAGATGCGCGCGGAGCTCAACGACGCGCGCGAGCGGATCGAGCGCCTCGAGGAGGAGATCCGCCTCGCGATGGTCGAGCGCGACCCCAACGACGACAAGAACGTGATCGTCGAGATCCGCGGCGGCGCGGGCGGGGAGGAGGCCGGCCTGTGGGCGGGCGACCTGTACCGCATGTTCACGCGCTACGCGGAGCGGCGCGGGTTCTCGACCGACACGATGGACGCCTCCGACGGCTCCTACACGTTCGAGGTCAAGGGCGACGGCGCGTACTCCGTGTTCAAGTTCGAGGGCGGCACGCACCGCGTGCAGCGCGTCCCCGAGACGGAGTCCCAGGGGCGCATCCACACCTCGACGGCGACGGTCGCGGTGCTCCCGGAGGCCGAGGAGGTCGACGTCGAGGTCGACCCCAACGACCTCCAGATCGACGTCTACCGCTCCTCCGGCCCGGGCGGCCAGTCCGTCAACACGACGGACTCCGCCGTGCGGATCACGCACAAGCCGACCGGCATCGTCGTCTCGATGCAGGACGAGAAGTCCCAGCTGCAGAACCGCGAGCGCGCGTTCAAGGTGCTGCGCGCCCGCCTCTACGAGGCCAAGGTCGCCGAGCAGCAGGCCGAGCTGGCCGCCGACCGCCGCTCGCAGGTCGGCACGGGCGAGCGCGCCGAGAAGATCCGCACCTACAACTTCCCCGAGCGGCGCGTCACCGACCACCGCGTCAAGCTCACCGTCCACAACCTCGACGCGCTGCTGGCCGGCGAGCTGGACGAGATGACCTCCGCGCTGCAGGACGCCGAGAAGCGCTCGCGGCTCGAGCAGGCCTCCACCGCCTAGTTTCAGGTCCCTGGCACCGGGGGATGAGCCCCGCATGGGAGGTGCCGCTCGAGCGGGAGCGGGGATCGTCGCGGCCGCAGCCGCCGCGGCCGCGATCGCTGCATGCTCGCCCAACGACCCGCCCGGCGGCGAGGGCCGGCTCTCGATCGCCACGGGCGGCTCCGGCGGCGTCTACCAGGTCTACGGCGGCGGGCTCGCCGACGTCCTGAGCGAGGAGTTGCCCGACTCGCCGACGACCGCCGAGACGACCTCGGCGTCCGTCGACAACCTGCTGCTCGTCGCCGACGGGGAGAGCGACATCGCCTTCACGCTCGGCGACACCGCGATCGACGCCGTGCGCGGCGACGAGGCGTTCCCGCGCAAGGAGCCGTTGCGCGCGCTCGGGACGCTGTACCCGAACATCACGCAGGTCGTCGTGAAGGCCGACTCGGGCATCGAGTCGATCGAGGACCTCAAGGACAAGACCGTCTCGATCGGCGCGCCGAACTCCGGCACGGAGATCATCGCCCTGCGGATGATGGAGGTCGCCGGGCTCGATCCCGACAAGGACATCCACAAGCGCGGCCTCGGCGTCGGCGAGTCCGCGCAGGCGATCCGCGACGGCTCGATCGACGCGTTCTTCTGGTCGGGCGGCGTCCCGACGGCGGGCGTCACCGACCTCGCGACGACCGACGACATCCGCCTGCTGCCGACGGACGAGTACCTCCAGGGCCTGCGGGACAAGTACGGCGAGGCCTATCAGGAGGCCGAGATCGAGGGCGGCGAGTACGCGGGCGTCGACGATCCCGTCAAGACGGTCGGCGTGCCGAACCTGCTGATGGTCAACGCCTCGATGGACGACGACCTCGCGTTCGACATCACCAAGGCGCTCTACGACAACAAGAAGAAGCTGGCGGAGATCGTGCCGTCGGCGGAGAAGCTCGACCCCAAGACGGGCAAGGAGCTGATCTCGCCGGTCGAGATGCACCCGGGCGCGCAGCGCTTCTACGACGAGGCCGGCGGGTGAGGCGGGCCGTGCCGGCGCTCGCAGCCGTCGCCGTCGCGCTCGCGGGCGGCGCCGCCGTCCGCGCGGACGGCGACGGGCCCGCGCGCGTCGTCGCGAGCGATCGCGACGGCGGCACCGTGGCGGAGCTGGAGCTCCCGCGCTCGGGCGCCTTCGAGCTGGCCTACCGCCACTCCTACTACCGCCGCCCGGCGGTCGAGCGCTTCACCGCGACCGGAGACGGATCGTTCCGGCTCGTCGAGATCGCCTCGCCGAGCGAGGCCGTGCTCGAGTACTACGAGGTGGCGGGCGAGCGCCGCCGCGAGCGCGGCTGGTGGACCGTCGAGCTGGACCGGCCGGTGCGCTTCACGCGGATGGCGCTGGCTGCGACGGCGCTCGGCCGGCGCACGCTCGTGGCCGGCGGCGCGCGCGAGTCGCTGTTCCGCGACGACGGCAGAGCGGTGCACCTGACGATCGCGGTCGAGGGAGGCTGACGTGACGACCGAGCACGAGGACCGGCCAGGTTCCGTCGCGGCCTCCGAGCGCGAGGCCGGCCCGGGTGGGCGCCGCTTCGGGCGCGGCGAGCTCGAGCCGCACACCGAGGAGCACCTGCTCGACGAGTTCGAGGGCGAGCGCCCGGGCCGCCAGTTGCACGGGTTCCCGGCGACCGTGCTGTCCGTCCTCGGCGGCGGCCTGTCGCTGTTCGCGCTCTACTGGGTCTTCCAGCCCCTGTCGGCGCAGCAGTACCGGCCGGTCTTCCTCGCGGTCGCGCTGCTGCTGACGTTCATGGTCTTCCGCGGCGGCCAGCGCCGCAACCGCGCCGACCACCCGGAGGAGAACCCGACCCCGCTGGACTGGATCCTCGGGATCGCCGCGCTCGTCACGGCGGGCTACGCCGCGCTCACGGCCGACGAGCTGTTCCGCCGCGCCGCCGCGCCCGAGACGCTCGACGTCGTCTTCGGCATCGCGGCGATGCTGCTGATCCTGGAGGCGACGCGCCGCACGGTCGGCTGGGTGCTGCCGGCGATCGTGCTCGCGTTCGTCGCCTACGCCTACCTCGGCGGCCTGATCCCCGACTCGCTCGGCCTCGCCCACAAGGGCTACGGCGTCGACCGCATCGTCGGCCAGGGCTACATGGGCCTCGAGGGGGTGTTCGGCATCCCGCTCGACGTCGCCGCGACCTACATCGTGCTGTTCACGATCTACGGCGCCGTGCTCGAGTACTCGGGCGCCGCGCGCTTCTTCGTGGAGCTCTCCTACGCGGCGTTCGGGCGCAGCCGCACCGGCCCCGGCCGCACGACCACGCTCGCCGGCTTCCTGCTCGGCACCGTCTCGGGCTCGGGCGTCGCCACGACGGTCACGCTCGGCTCGGTCACGTGGCCGCTGCTGCGCCGCTCCGGCTACCCGAAGAACGAGGGCGGCGCCGTGCTCGCGGCGGCCGGCATCGGCGCGATCCTGTCGCCGCCGACGCTCGGCGCGGCCGCCTTCATCATCGCCGAGTTCCTGGAGATCTCCTACCTGCAGGTGCTCGTCTACGCGCTCGTCCCGACGTTCCTCTACTACCTCGGGATCCTGCTCGCGATCGAGGCCGACACGCGCCGCTTCGAGGTCGAGGGGCTGGACCTCGAGACGCCGGGCTTCTGGAAGCTGCTCGCGCGCTGGGGCTACCACTTCTCGTCGCTGCTGCTGATCGTGCTGCTGCTGGCGCTGAACTTCTCGCCGTTCCGCGCCGTGGTGTTCGCGACCGTGCTCGCGTTCCTGCTCTCGTTCCTGGACAAGCGCGACCGGATGGGCCCGCGCAAGGTCTGGGACGCGCTCGTGGCCGGCGCGCGCGGCGTGCTGCCGATCGCCGCCACGACCGCCGCGGCGGGCATCATCGTCGCGGTCGTCTCGCTCACCGGCCTCGGCCTGGAGCTGTCCTCGCTGATCGTCGACGCCGCCGGCGGCTCGCTGGCGCTGACGGCGATCTTCTCCGCGGTCGCCGTGCTGATCGTCGGCTTGGCCGTGCCCGTCACGGCCTCGTTCATCATCGCCGCGGTGATCATCGCGCCGGCGCTCGTGGCGCTCGGCGTCGAGGACTACGCGGCCTACATGTTCATCTTCTACTACGCCGTGCTGAGCGAGGTGAGCCCGCCGACGGCGCTGTCGGCGTTCGCCGCGGCGGCGATCACGGGCGGCGACGGCTTCCGGACGATGATGCTGCTGATGCGCTACACGGCGCCCGCGTTCCTGGTGCCGTTCGCGTTCGTGCTGACCGAGAACGGCCAGGGCCTGCTGCTGCAGGGCGGCCTCGAGACGATCGTGATCGCGGTCGCCGTCTCCGCGATCGCCGTGCTCGGCCTCGGCGTCGCGCTCGGCGGCTGGCTGCGCGGCCACGTCCCGGCGCCGCTGCGGCTGCTGGCCGGCGCCGGCTCGGTGATCCTGCTCTACCTCGAGCCGCTGTGGATCGGCATCGGCCTCGCCCTGCTCGCGGTGGCGCTGGTGGCGCAGCTCGCCCTCCCGGCGCGCCGAGCCCGCAGTTCCTCGGCCTGAGGCCGAGAAAGTGCGGATTCGGCGGCTGCCACACTGGGGCGGGTGGCTCGGACACCGCTCGCCCAGACCTCGGTCCGCGACGCCCTCGACAGTGCGCTGATCGCGCTCACGGCGGCCGGCTGCGACACGCCCCGCCTCGACGCCGAGCTGCTGCTCGCCGATGCGATGGGCGTCGACCGCGCGGTGATCGTCTCCGACCCCGGCCGTGGCCTGACGCCGGAGCAGGCGCGGCGCTTCCAGACCTACGCGATGCGGCGCACGCAGCGCGAGCCCGTCGCCTACATCCTCGGCACCAAGGGCTTCCGCACGATCGACCTGCTCGTGGACCCGCGCGTGCTGATCCCGCGCCCGGAGACCGAGCACCTCGTCGAGGCGGCGCTCGCGCTCCCGCCGGGCGCGCGCGTGGCCGACGTCGGCACGGGCTCGGGCGCCGTCGCGCTCGCGCTGAAGGCGGAGCGGCCCGACCTCGAGGTGATCGCCACGGATACCAGCGCCGACGCGCTGGCCGTCGCGCGCGCCAACGCGGAGCGGCTCGGGCTCGACGTGCGGCTGCTCGAGGGCGACCTGCTCGAGCCGGTCGAGGGCCCGCTCGACGCCGTGCTCTCCAACCCGCCCTACGTGGCCGACGCCGATCGCGGCACGCTGGCCCCCGACATCACCCGCCACGAGCCGGAGATCGCGCTCTACGCGGGGGAGGACGGGCTCTCGCTGATCCGCAGGCTGGCGCCGCAGGCGGCCGCCGCGGGCGCGTCGCTGCTGGCGCTGGAGGTCGGCTTCGGCCAGGCGGGCGTGGTGGCCGGGATCGTGCGCGAGGCGGGCTTCGGCGAGACGCGCGCGATCGCGGACCTCGCCGGGATCGAGCGCGTCGTGGTGGGGCAGCGCTGATGCTCACGAGCGCCGACGCCGAGACGTTCGGCCGCTGCATCGCCGTGGGCGGCGTCGCCGTGTTCCCGGCCGACACGGTCTACGGGCTCGCGTGCGAGCCCGACACGCGCGAGGCCGTCGAGCGGCTGTACGCGCTCAAGGGGCGGCGGCCCGACAAGCCCGCCGCCGTGATGTTCTTCGACCCCGAGCTCGCGTTCGCCGCGCTGCCCGAGCTCGAGCCGCGCACGCGCTCGCTGCTCGAGCGGCTGCTCCCCGGCGGCATCACCGCGCTGCTGCCGAACCCGCTGCGCCGCTACCCGCTCGCATGCGGTCCGGACCCGCACACGCTCGGCCTGCGCGTGCCGGCGCTGCCCGCCGGCATCGAGGCCCTTTCCGGGATGCGCTGGCCCGTCATGCAGAGCTCCGCGAACCGCGCCGGCGGGATCGACGCGCACCTGCCTCGAGGAGGTCCCGGAGGAGATCCGCGAGGGCGCCGACCTGGTGCTCGACGGGGGCGCGCTGGAGGGCACGCCGTCGACCGTCGTGGACCTGCGCCGCTTCGAGCTCGACGGGATGTGGGCGGTGCTGCGCCAGGGCGCGGTGCCCGAGCGCGAGATCGAGCTCGCCGCCGCCGAGGCGTAGCCGGTTCCGCCCTGACCCGGTGGTACGGTCAGGAGCCCCACTCGAACCTGGAGCTCGCCGATGACCGACCTGCAGCCCGACTACTTCGAGCGTCCCCTCTCCGACGTCGACCCCGAGGTCGCGGAGGCCCTGGACCGGGAGCTGGTGCGCCAGCAGCGCACGCTGGAGATGATCGCGTCGGAGAACTTCGTGCCGCAGGCGATCCTCGAGTGCCAGGGCAGCGTGCTGACCAACAAGTACGCGGAGGGCTACCCGGGCAAGCGCTACTACGGCGGCTGCGAGCACGTGGACGTGATCGAGCAGCTCGCGATCGACCGCGCGAAGGCGCTGTTCGGCGCCGAGCACGCCAACGTGCAGCCGCACGCGGGCGCGCAGGCCAACACGTCCGTCTACCACGCGCTGCTGCAGCCCGGCGACACGATCCTGGGGCTCGCGCTGCCGCACGGCGGCCACCTCTCGCACGGCATGAAGATCAACGTCTCCGGGCGCCTGTACGACATCGCGCCGTACGAGGTGGACCGCGAGACGTGCCTGATCGACATGGACGAGGTCGAGCGGATCGCGCACGAGCGCAAGCCGAAGCTGATCCTCGCCGGCTGGTCCGCGTACCCGCGCTTCCTGGACTTCGAGCGCTTCCGCGCGATCGCCGACGACGTCGGCGCGCTGCTGATGACCGACATGGCGCACTTCGCCGGCCTGGTCGCGGCGGGGCTGCACCCGAACCCCGTGCCGTACTCCGACGTCGTCACGACGACGATCCACAAGACGCTCGGCGGCGCGCGCGGCGGCATGATCCTGTGCCGCGAGGAGTTCGCGAAGAAGATCAACTCCGCGGTCTTCCCCGGCCAGCAGGGCGGGCCGCTCGAGCACGTGATCGCCGGCAAGGCGGTCGCGCTGAAGATCGCCGCCACCGAGCTGTTCCGCGAGCGCCAGCAGCGCACCGTGGAGGGCGCGAAGGCGGTCGCGGAGAAGCTGCTCGGCGCGGGCTCGGGGGTCAACGTGCTCACGGGCGGCACCGACGTGCACCTCGTGCTCGTGGACCTGCGCGAGTCCGAGCTGGACGGCCAGATGGCCGAGGACCGCCTGCACGACATCGGGATCACGGTCAACCGCAACGCCGTGCCGTTCGACCCGCGCCCGCCGGCGGTCTCGTCCGGCCTGCGCGTCGGCACGTCGGCGCTGGCCACCCGCGGCGTCCAGGCCGAGGACTTCGCGGAGATCGGGGACATCATCGCCCGCGCGTTGCAGCCAGGGTTCGACGAGGCCAAGGGCGAGCTGGGCGACCGCGTGAGCGCGATCGCCGACCGCTACCCGCTGTACGCGCAGCTCGGTGCGCCCGCCGCTATCGCGTAGCCCGACCAACAATTAGAGTTGCGCCGTGGATGGCCAGTCCCCGGCGCTCCGTGCCGAGTCCGCCCGCGAGGTGGTCGATCGACTCGCGGCCCAGCGCACCGGCGCGCCGTACGTGCTGTTCCGCGACGGCGATCGCCGGCAGCGGATCCTGGTGCTCCAGGACGAGCCGCCGCTCGTGCACATCGGCCGCGGCCCGGCGTGCGAGATCGCCCTGCCGTGGGACACGGAGGTCTCCCGCGTGCACGCGATCCTCGAGCGCGCCGGCGGCCACTGGACGCTGGTCGACGACGGGCTCTCGCGCAACGGATCGTTCGTGAACGGACATCGGGTGCGCGGGCGCAGGCGCCTCGAGCCCGGTGACGAGCTCTCCGTCGGGCGGACGCGGCTGCTCTTCGTGTCAGGCGGCGAGCCGGCGCTCGCGTCGACCGAGACCACCTCCGAGCACGAGCGGCCGCAGCTCTCAGGCGCCCAGCAGCGCGTCCTGGCCGCGCTGTGCCGCCCGCTGCTCGCCGACCCCTTCGCCGGCCCCGCGTCGAACCGCGAGATCGCCGATGCGCTGTTCCTGAGCGTCGACACCGTCAAGAGCCACCTCCAGGTCTTGTTCGACCGCTTCGGGATCGGCGAGCTGCCGCAGAACCGCAAGCGGGCCGAGCTCGCCCGCCGCGCGATCGAGTGCGGCGCGGTCGCCCACTGAGCCGCACCAGAAGCCCCGAGCATGCAGCAGCGGCCGGAAGCCCGCGCGGGCGAGCAGGCGCTCCCCGCGCTCGGCGCGATCGCGCACGCACGCTATGTCCACGCCGAGATCGCGCAGGGCGCGTTCGACTGCGTCCTCCCGGACGTCGGGCGTGAGGCCGGCCTCCACGAACGACCACAGCAGCAGCCGCTGCTCGCGCTGCGCCTGCGGCGTGGCGGGCAGCGCCCGCGTGTAGAGGATCCGCGGCGCCACGGCGGCCAGGCGCCCGTCGAGCATCCCCAGCGTCGAGGCGAGCCCCTCGGGTGCCAGCACGAGCTCGCCCCCGCGCGCGGCACGAGACAGCCGCGAGGCGACCGCGAGCTGCGCAGGATCGCGCTTGGGCGCGAGCCGGCCGGCGAGCTCGGTGTTGCGCCCCTGCCACACCGGCGAGCCGGCGAGCGCCACCAGGGCGCCGACAGCGACGGCGGGGAGCAGCCGGACCGCGGCGCTGCGGTGCGCCGCGGCCGGCTGGGCCGCCAGGACGCCGACGAGCGCGGCGACCGGCATCGCCCACATCAGCCGCCACAGCGGGCGCCCGAGCCCGGTCAGCTCGTAGAGGGTTTGCGGCACGCCGGGCGCGAACGCGAGCGCGGCGCAGAGCCCGGCGGCGGCCGTTCCCAGGCGCGCGTGGCGCGGCGTGAGCAGCAGCGGGCCGGCGAGGGCGGCGGTGACGGCCGCGAAGGCGAGCCATCCGCTGCCGATGGCCGGCAGCACGAGCGCTTCCGGGGCGAGGTCCCGCGGCCGCCACCGGGCCGGCTGGCGGCCGTCCGAGAGCAGCGCCGCCGCCATCGCCGCAGCCGGGTAGGCCGACGCCGCGGCCACGCCCAGCGCGGCGTGTCGCGGCGCTCGGAGGGCGACGGGAGCGAGGCAGGCGAGCGCGATGACCGGGACGAGGAACGTCGCCGTCGTGGAGAGGCCGACGGCGGCGACGCCGGCCGCCGCAAGCAGCACAGCGCCGCCGCGCCGCGGCTGTGCGGCGTGCCGGTGCAGCAGCGCGAACAGCAGCGGCACGAGCGCCGCGACGAGGATCACCTTGCCCTGCCAGGCGCGCGCGACGAAGAAGTCTCCCGGCAGGTGCCCGACGTCCGCGTCGGGGTGGCCGGCCGGCTCGACGGCGAACAGCAGGAACACCAGCGCGACGCTCAGCGCGGGCGCGACCATCCGGACCTCCCAGCTGCGCAGCAGCCGCCACAGCGCGAGCACCGCGAGCGCGGACGCCAGCGGCGCCACGACGAGGTGCGCGAGCGCGGGGGCCTGACGCCCGCGGCGCCGGCGAGCGAGCCCACCAGCGCCTCGTAGGACGGGAGCGGCGGGGAGAACGCGGCCGGCAGCACGTCGTGGGAGTGCAGCGTGTCGCCGAGCGGGAAGCGCCCGTGCTCGCCGATCCACGCCGCCTGGCGCAGGTAGTACGCGTCGTCGGAGTTGGGCTTGACCAACAGCAGCGCGAGCACGGCCATCGCCGCCGCCCACGCGAGCGCGACGGCTGCGCCCGGGCGCACCGGCCCGGAGGCCGCGAGCGGGGCCCGCGCCCCCGCCAGCAGCACCGCGGCCGCCGCGGCGGGCCATGGCGCCCACACGACCGCCCACGGCACCTCGGCGAACGCGAGCCCGGCCGCCGCCACGACCGCCAGGGCGCACGCCGCGTACGCGGTGGTGGTGGGCGCGCGCCCGCCGGTGGGCGGTGCGGCCGGCGCCTCAGGGGAGCGCGCGACCGCGCCGCGGGCGGGCGCGCCGCCCGCCTCGTCGCGCGCGGCGAGCAGCCCGCACGGGACGAGGCCGGCGGCGAGCGCGGCCAGCGCCCAGGCCGAGCCGAGGCCCAGCACCAAGCACGCGTGGTAGGCCAGGGTCCAGAGCGCGAACGCCAGCATGCAGAACACCAGCAGCGCGTCGCACGCCCGCGCGGTCCGGCCCGCGCCGGCGGCCGGCGTGGGAGGGGCGAGCGGCGGGATCGGCGTCGCGACGGCCACCACCCGAGCCTCCGGCGCGGCGGCCCGCACGCCCACGGGGCCCAGGGGTGACCCTTTCCCACGTAGGGAGGAGCCGCTCCCCCCTCAGGGGCTAGGCGGCCAGGCGGGCGCCGAGCCCGATCAGCGCGGCGCCCGTGACCCGCTCGGTCCAGGCCCGCACCCGCGGGCGCCGGACGAGCTCGCGGGCGTGGTGCAGGCCGACCACGAACGCGGTCCAGAACACGAGGCACAGCGCCCCGTAGACGACCAGCAGCAGTGCGACGCGCAGCGACGCCCCGGGGCCGGGCGCGACGAACTGCGGCACGACCGCGACGAAGTAGACGCCGACCTTCGGGTTCAACGTCATGCTCAGCAGGCCGTCGCGGAACGGCGAGCCGCCGCGGGCGGGGGGCGACTGGTGCTCAGCCGGCCGGCGGGCGCGGCGGATCGCGGCGATCCCGAGCCACAGCAGGTAGAGCCCGCCGAGCACCTTCACCACGCCGAAGACCTGCGCCGAGGACGCGAGCAGGGCCGACAGGCCCGCCGTGGCCGCCGCCACGTGCACGGCCATCCCCGCCGCCAGCCCGCGCACCGCCGCGAAGCCCGCGCGGCGCCCGCCGCTCAGCACGCGGCTCGTCAGCAGCGCCTGGTTGGGCCCGGGCGTGAGGATCAGCAGCACCGAGAGGCCGAGGAACGTCAGCACGGCGGCCGACGGTAGCGCGCACGGCGGCGCTCGCGAAGGCGGCTAGTGGCGCGCCCGCCAGCCGCGACGGCCGAGCACGAGCCGCCGTGGCAGCTCGGCCACCACCGGCTCCAGCGCGGCCACGACCTGGGCTGCGGTCGGGCGCTCGCCGGGCTGCGGGGCGAGCATCGCCCGCAGCAGCTCGGCCAGCGGGGCGGGGGTGCGGCGCGGCAGCGGGGCCGGCGCGCGCACGAGCTGCGGGAAGCGCACCTTCGGGTCCTCCGAGCGGGCCGCCCCGTCGGGGCGCGGGAACGCCCGCTGCCCGGTCATAGCGCGGTACATCGTCGCACCGAGCCCGAACACGTCGACGGGGGGCCCGAGCGGCCCGCGCGCGCGGTCGCACTGCTCCGGGGCCATGTACTGGTCCGTGCCGACGGGCTTGGTCAGGCGGGCGGCGGCCGCCAGGCTGCGGGAGACGCTGAAGTCGATCAGCCGCGGCGGGGCGCCCATGACGAGGTTGTCCGGCTTGACGTCGAGGTGCACCACGTCCTCGCGCGACAGGTAGTGCAGCGCCGAGGCGACGTGCATCCCCAGCGGCAGGAGCTGCTCGAGGCCGACGGGGCCGTGCTCGTCCAGCAGCACCTGCAGCGTCGGGCCCTCGAGGTGTTCGAGCAGCAGGTGCGGGAACGGGCCGCCCGCTGCGGCGGTGCCGAACGCCCGGACGACCACCGGGTGGTCGATCCGCGCCAGCAGGCCGCCCTCGCGCACGAGGTCGCGCATGGCGGCCGGATCGTCGGCCTGGTCGGGCCGCAGGACCTTCGCCACGAGCACGGCGAGGCGGTGCTCGTCCCAGACGAGGAAGACCTCGTAGCGGCGCCCGCCGCCGATCCGGCGCAGCACCGTGCGCCCGGGGGCGATCGCGTCGCCCTCGACGAGGCCCCAGGTCGGGCGCGGGCGGCCCGCGCGCTCCCACGGCGGCGGCTCGGCCACCGTCGACTGCCCGCCCACGGTCTCGCGACCAGGCCGGGGAGCCATGTCAGTCTCCGCCGGCGTCCTCGTCGTCGGCCGCGGCCAGGGCGGCCTTCGAGTTGGCCAGCGTCGCGGCGGGCTGGTCGCCGACCTTGCTCGGCGCCACGTGCGGCGTGGGCGCGATCCAGGTCAGCGGCGCGGCGAGCGCGAGCACGAGCACCGCGGCGAAGGCGGCCAGCGCCTTCACGAGCGAGCGCTGGACGGCCTCGAGCTCGGGATCGTCGGTGAGCGCCAGGAAGGCGCGCGCCATGCGGTGGTGGTCCGGGAGGGTGATGGTTGCGGTGTCACGCATCAGACGGCCTCGCGGCTCAGTTCCCCGCGAATCGGTCTTCGCAATCCCCTGGTTCGGCGCGCGCGCCGCGACACCTGCCGAGATCAGGCCCGCACGACGGCCAGCGTGCGCCCGAGCCCGTCGGCGAGGCCGACGCGGGCCTCCCAGGAGAGGACCTCGCGCGCCAGCGCCGGGTCCACCGCGCTGCGGACGATCTCGCCCGTGCGCGCCGGGGCGAACTCCAGCTCGAACGGCGCGCCGTCGCCGTGTGCCCGCAGGGCGGCGGCGAGCTCGATCACCGAGGTCTCGGTGCCCGTGCCGATGTTGCAAGCGCCCGCCCAGTCGGTGTCCGCAGCGGCGAGGTTGGCGGCGACGACGTCGCCGACGTAGACGTAGTCGCGCGTCTGGCGCCCGTCTCCGAACGCGACGGGCGCGCCGCCCTCCGCCAGCCTGCCGCAGAAGATCGCCACGACCCCGCCCTCGCCGTGCGGGTCCTGGCGCGGGCCGTAGACGTTCGCGTAGCGCAGCGAGACCGACGACTGGCCGTAGAGGCGCCGGTAGAGGCCGAGGTAGCCCTCCGCGGCCAGCTTGCTCTGGCCGTAGGGCGCCATCGGCGCCGCCGCGTGGTCCTCCGGCGTCGGGATCGTGCCCGCGTCGCCGTAGATCGCGCCGCCCGTGGAGGAGTTCACGACCCGTCGCACGCCGGCGCGCCGCGCGGCCTCGAGCACGTTGATCGTGCCGCCCACGTTGACCTGGGCGTCGAAGGCCGGGTCGGCGACGGCGCGGCGGACGTCGATCTGGGCGGCGAGGTGGAAGACGACGTCCGGCGCGGCGGCCTCGAGAAGCCCGGCCAGCCGCTCCGCGTCGCGGATGTCGGCCTGGTGGAGCACGGCGCCGCGGGCGAGCGCGTCCTCGAGGTTGGCCTCGCTCCCTGTCGAGAGGTCGTCGAGCACCACGACCTCGTCGCCGCGGTCGACCAGGGCGTCGACGAGGTTGGATCCGATGAACCCGGCGCCGCCGGTGACGAGGGCCTTCATGGGGACGGCATGCTAGACGTGGCCGGCGATGCGGATCTGGGTGGACTTCACCAACACGGCCCACGTGATCGTGCTGCGCCCGCTCGTCGAGCGGCTCGAGGCGGCCGGGCACGAGGTCGCGCTCACGGCGCGGCCGCTGTCGCACACCGTCGAGCTGCTCGAAGACTGGGGAAGGCCGCACCTCGTGGTCGGCCGCCACGGCGGCGTCCACCGGCGCGACAAGGCGCTCGCCGCCGGCGACCGCGTGCGGCGCCTGCTGCGCTGGGCGCGCGCCCAGCGCTTCGACCGCGCGCTCGCCCACGGCTCGACCGACCTGCCGGTCGTCTCGCGCCTGCTGCGGATCCCCAACAGCACGATGTTCGACTACGAGTGGGCCGCGACCCAGCACCACGTCAACTGCCGGCTGGCGAATCGGGTGCTCGTGCCGGAGGCGATCCCGCCGGAGCGGCTCGCGCGCTACGGCGCCCGCGGCGCCAAGCTGATCCGCTACCCGGGCCTCAAGGAGGAGTACTACCTGTCGGACTTCGAGCCCGACCGCGGCGTGCTCGCGGAGCTCGGCGTCGAGGGGGCGCCCGTGCTGTGCGTCGTGCGCACCGCCCCGTCCTACGCGCTCTACCTCGGCGGCTCGGAGACCCCGATGCTGGCGCGGGTGCTGCAGCGCGCCTCCGCCGACGAGCGCGTGCACACCGTCGTGCTCGCCCGCACGGACGCGCAGCGCGCCGACGTGCGCGCGCTCGGTCTGGACCGTGTGGTCGTGCCCGACCGCACCGTCGACGGCCGCAGCCTCGTCGCGCTCGCCGACGTGCTGGTCTCCGCGGGCGGCACGATGAACCGCGAGGCGGCCGTGCTCGGCACGCCGGTGTGGTCGATGTTCGAGGGGCCGCTGGGCGGCGTCGACGAGCTGCTCGTGCGCGAGGGACGCCTGAAGCTGCTCGAGGACGCCGGCGCGATCGGCTTCGAGCCCAAGCCGGCGGGAGCGCTCGCCGACCGCGTGCGGCGCGATCCGGCCGCCCTGCTGGAGCTCGCGCTCCCAGGGCTACAGTGACGGCGTGCTCGCCGCCACGCTGCTGACCACCGCGCTCGCCGTCGCGGCCCACGGGCCCGACCTGCGGGTGTCGGACCTGGAGGCGCAGGACCGCGCCGCCTCGCCTGGCCAGCTGCGCGTCCCGACGACCGTCCGCAACGCCGGCGACCGCCGCGCGGGCGCCTCCCGCACGCGCTACTTCCTCTCGCTCGACCGCACGAAGGGCGGCGACGTCCGGCTCGCCACGGCGCGCGTGGCCGCGGTCCGCGCCGGCCGTACCCGCACGGGCACCGCCGAGCTGCGCGTGCCCGCGGGCCTCAAGGTCGGCTCGTGGCACGTGATCGCCTGCGCGGACGCGCTCGACACGGTCCGGGAGCGCCGCGAGGGCAACAACTGCGCGGCCACCCGCGGGACGGTCGACGTCCTGCCGCAGACCGAGCCGCAGATCCC